>NZ_JAIVKL010000054.1 GCF_020524045.1 Metabacillus litoralis | reverse complement strand
ATACGAGCTACTGTAATCCGTTGCTTGTTCCAGTTACTAGAGCCGATTACTCGTCTTGATAGCACCTGTTGAGCCTTTGCCAATTTTTGCTCTAAGGATTGAAAATAGCGATTATTTTTATATGTAGTTCCATCTGCAAGAATAGCGAAGTCTTTTAAACCTAAATCAACGCCTGTACTAGAGTTTGTCTTCGGCATTTCAACTACTTCTGTTTCAGCTAAGATAGACACAAAGTATTTTCCACTGGGATTACGTCGGATTGTAGCATTGATAATTCGCCCATCAACTTCACGACTTTTGGCAAACCGAACAAGACCAAGTTTAGGTAACTTGATATGTTTATCTAGAACTGCGATATTTCCATTGGTTTGCTTCGTGATATAGGATTGTACCTTATTCTTTTTACTTTTAAATTTAGGCGCTTTATTTTGTTTCTTATAATACCTTTGGTAAGAATCAGCCAGGTTCTCAACGGACTTTTGGAGGGAGATGCTATCCACTTCTTTTAAAAAAGG
>NZ_JAIVKL010000053.1 GCF_020524045.1 Metabacillus litoralis | reverse complement strand
ACCCGCCAGTTATGGTTAGGCTACACCCGCAGTCCCTGCGGTTAGAAGTCTTATCGCTTCATTTTTAAGATTTTGTCCTGCGTTAATATCTCTTTGATGATGGACTCCGCATACACAGGTCCAGTCACGCAAATTTAGATCTTTAACGTCTTTGTTTTTATAGCCGCAGCTCGAACAAAGTTGAGAGCTAGGGAAGGTCTTACTCACTTCTACCACTGTCTTACCGTACCATTCGGCCTTGTACTTTAACATGGTCGTAAATTGGTACCATGACACATCAGCGATGGATTGAGCTGTTTTCTTATTTTTCATCATGTTAGCCACTTGCAGACTCTCAATCCCGATTACATCGTGGTTTTTGATGATATCGATAGAGGTCTTATGCAAGAAATCTGTACGTTTATTTTCAATTTTTTCATGAATACGAGCTACTGTAATCCGTTGCTTGTTCCAGTTACTAGAGCCGATTACTCGTCTTGATAGCACCTGTTGAGCCTTTGCCAATTTTTGCTCTAAGGATTGAAAATAGCGATTATTTTT
>NZ_JAIVKL010000052.1 GCF_020524045.1 Metabacillus litoralis | reverse complement strand
ATTCGGAAATCTCCGGATCAAAGCTTACTTACAGCTCCCCGAAGCATATCGGTGTTAGTACCGTCCTTCATCGGCTCCTAGTGCCAAGGCATCCACCGTGCGCCCTTACTAACTTAACCATCGGCTAACGATAAGCTGCAGATTACTTCGTTGGCTTCGCATTTTCCGGTGCTCATGTACATATACCGTACACTCCGCTCCTCAAACACTCGCCGCCTCGTACTCTTTGCTTCTCCTTCGCCTTCAGACATCAATACTTACTTAATGTCTAGTTTAATATTACTAAGAGAATCACTAAACTAAGCGTTTAAACTCAGTGAATTACTTGAATTGTTTTTCGTTATCTAGTTTTCAAGGAACATAAAACATAGGTTATCAAATGCAGAATGCATTTAGACTCCTATGTGTTTGAGTCTTACTTATATAGAAAGATCAGAATGATCTCTCAAAACTAAACAAAATACCAAGCGTGCCTCATTTTCCTTAGAAAGGAGGTGATCCAGCCGCACCTTCCGATACGGCTACCTTGTTACGACTTCACCCCAATCATCTGTCCCACC
>NZ_JAIVKL010000051.1 GCF_020524045.1 Metabacillus litoralis | reverse complement strand
TAAAAAATTGTTATTTAGTGAGAGATTTTTTAATAGAGTAAACTGATTCTTGATATTGCATTAATACAGCTCCTACTAAACGAAAAGCCGATTGTGTATTTGGAAAAACACGTATAACTCTTTCTCTTCTTCGAACTTCTTGATTCAGACGCTCAAGAGAATTTGTACTTCGAATGTGACAACGTATTTCCTCTGGATGATTCATATATTGAATGGTATCTTCGAAACCATCATCCAGAATAGTAAGGGACTTTTCGTATTTGGGATTGTCACCGAACTGACTCATCAATTCGTCTTTAAACTTTCGACTATCCTCAATTGTAATGGCTTCAAAAATGCGCTTAATCATCATACGTATTTCTGTTGAATCCTTTTTGGGTAACTTCTCAAAAATATTTCGTTTGAAGTGTACGTTACACCTTTGCCAACTAGTTCCTATAAATTCACGTTGTATCGCTTTTTGGAGTCCTTGATGCGCGTCCGATATAATAAGCTTAGGAGATTGAATACCGCGTGATTTAAGGTGTTGAAAGAATCGACTCCAGCTATCATAACTTTCGGCATGATCCACTGTTAAACCTAATATCTCCCGATTTTTCTTCTCGGTAAT
>NZ_JAIVKL010000050.1 GCF_020524045.1 Metabacillus litoralis | reverse complement strand
AAAATCACCACAATAATCGTTTTGAATACCAGTTTTTTGGTATACCAAAACAGAGTTGGTGGTTTAGATGGGGATGAAAAAGACTTTTTTAGGGGCAGTAGAGGTTACAGGGCGACTGCTAAATGACGTGATCTTTATGTGTGAATCGAGAACGAAATCTACCTATTTTACACGTCAGGGAAACAACAAATTGGATTTCAGAAGTACCATTCTATTTAGTTTATATTTTGTGAAAAGGAGTATTCAATTAGAACTGGATGCCTTTTTTCACCTATTAAATCTCTCGGATGTGAGCATTACAAAGCAAGGGTATTCAGAAGCGAGACAAAAAATCTCACCTACTGCTTTTATCAAACTAACAAACGCTGTTGTCCAGTGGTTTTATGATGATTCTTCTTTTAAAACATTTAATGGCTATAGACTTTGCGCAATTGATAGTTCTGTATTCGAACTGAGTAATACGGAACGCCTAAGAAGCTATTTTGGATTTTCGCGAAACCAGAGAACCATTACCTATGCTCGTTCTAGAGTATCTTGTATTTTTGACATCGAAAATGACCTTATTTTAACGTCAAAAATTGCACCATACACATCTAGTGAGCGAGATGCAGCCAT
>NZ_JAIVKL010000049.1 GCF_020524045.1 Metabacillus litoralis | reverse complement strand
GGTGGGACAGATGATTGGGGTGAAGTCGTAACAAGGTAGCCGTATCGGAAGGTGCGGCTGGATCACCTCCTTTCTAAGGAAAATGAGGCACGCTTGGTATTTTGTTTAGTTTTGAGAGAACTTTGTTCTCTGGAAATAATAGTTAATAGATGGGCCTATAGCTCAGCTGGTTAGAGCGCACGCCTGATAAGCGTGAGGTCGATGGTTCGAGTCCATTTAGGCCCACCATCTTTTAACAATATAATGGGGCCTTAGCTCAGCTGGGAGAGCGCCTGCCTTGCACGCAGGAGGTCAGCGGTTCGATCCCGCTAGGCTCCACCAACATGTTCCTTGAAAACTAGATAACGAAAAACAATTCAAGTAATTCACTGAGTTTAAACGCTTAGTTTAGTGATTCTCTTAGTAATGTTAAACTGGGATACAATTTAAGTATTGATATCCTGAGACAAAGGAGAAGCGAGAAGTTCGAGGCGACGAGTGATTGAGGAGCGGAATGTACGTTTTGTGTACATGAGCACCGCAGAACACGAAGTCAACGAAGAAATTCGAAGCTTATCGTTTGTCGTAAGCCATTTGATTGGCAAGGTTAAGTTAGTAAGGGCGCACGGTGGATGCCTTGGCACTAGGAGCCGATGAAGGACGGTACTAACACCGATATGCTTCGGGGAGCTGTAAGTAAGCTTTGATCCGGAGATTTCCGAATGGGGAAACCCA
>NZ_JAIVKL010000048.1 GCF_020524045.1 Metabacillus litoralis | reverse complement strand
GAAATGATCGAAGAGCTACTGGAATTAAACCTACAAAATAACCTCATTTTGTTTGACAGAGGGTACCCTTCTCGAAAGTTTATTGCTTTTTTAGAGGAGCATGGAATAAAGTACGTCATTCGTGCATCTAAAGGGGCAATGAAAGAGATTACAGACGCTACAAAGGCTGACCAAATCATAGAATTCACAGAGAATAAGAAAATTTATACTGCTCGTGTCCTCAGATTTCAATTGGATTCAGGAGAAGAAGAAATACTCGTTACAAACGTTATGGACGAAAGTCTGGGATGTCTTGACTTCAAAGTTCTTTACTTTAAAAGATGGGGAATTGAGGTGAAATATAACGAATTGAAAAGCAAACTACAGATTGAAAACTTTACAGGATGTACACCGATGGCGGTGGAACAAGACTTCTATGCGTCTATTTACTTAATAAACATGGTGGCACTTTTAAAAAATGAAGCGAATGAAGTCATTGATCAACAGGACAAGGAGAAGAAGTTGAAGTATAAATACAAGGTTAATACAAATATCATCATAGGAAAGCTAAAAGATTCCATGATTCTTCTATTACTAGAAAAAAGGTCTGATGTTCGGAAAGCGATGTTTCACACCATGATGAATGAAATGATAAAAAATAAGACACCTATTCGGCTAGGAAGAAGTCATCCTCGGAACAGGAAGCCTAAATCCAATAAGTTCGCACTCAGCCAAAAAAGGTGCCTATAAAAAAGCTCTCTTTATCAATATACTTATTCAATTGAAAGAAGTAAATATAAAAATGTAGGGGCTTGAAAAAATGTAAAACCCAAGCCCCGGGCATCCTATTGCCTTTTTTAGAGACTAGATCTAAAACAAGCGTTAAAAACAC
>NZ_JAIVKL010000047.1 GCF_020524045.1 Metabacillus litoralis | reverse complement strand
ACTTCTGTTTTCTTTTATTTCCATAGTTTTTCACTTTAGTGTAAGTATTTAGAGGAAATTGTCCCTATTTTCCTCACTTTGAAAAGATGCTGGACCTCAATTGACTTGACATAGAGCCTCGTCACGCATGATTCTCTTTCCAGGCGCCAGATGAATAAAACGATCTGGACCACCTAACTAGATTATCATGCGTTGCTCCATGTCAAGTCGTTCACGAATGAAGTTGCGTGTTTTCCTACAGAAGGGGACATTTTCCTCTTGCCGTGTTCGTGCTCCTTACCTATTTTATAAACTGACTTCTTGAATCGGGATTTCACCTGCCAATGAAAGTTGACTGAATTTTTCTGGTGAACGATTTTTTAAGCTTCCATGTGGGCGAACGGTATTATAAAAATCTATATATCTATCAATATAGTAATACGCTTCGTCATAGAAATGAAAATGATGTCGATCAAAACATTCACGCTGAATCTGACTGTGGAATGACTCAATATATGCGTTCATATTTGGCGTTTTATTCGGTATTCTCTCATGATGAATTTTTTGATACTGACAGAAGTCACCGAATAAATGACTCACAAATTGGGGTCCATTATCCGTTCTCACAATCAATTTTTCTTCAAATTCTCCTGCCTTAAAATGAATCTTTCGCCTAATTAAAGCTTTGGTAAGCATGGTTGTGATATCTTTTGCACGACAGGTAGATCCTCTATAAATACCTACAATTTGCCGATCATACACGTCAATCGCACAACACATAAACACAAAATAGGAGGTGCCTGTGATACTACCGTATTTGATATCTAGCTGCCATAATTGATTTGGAGCTGTAATAGTACGATTTCTAGCTATACTTCTAGGATGCTTTGTTTGTTTCTTTCTACATTCTTTTAAGATGTCTAGTTCTTTACATAAACGATACACTTTCTTTTTGCTAATAATTAAGTCATGATCATCAATCAATAATGATCTCCATTTTTTATATCCTAATCCTCCTATTTCATCATCCAGGTCATATTCCATAAGGTGTTCTTCGATTTGTTCATCGGGAATAATATGACCATCTTTATGCAAGGAGTAACCTGGAACTGGTCTACCTCTTTTAGGATGGACCTTTATTTTTTTCTCAGACTTTCGATCATAGTATGTGGACCGATTTAGTTCCAAAATGCCTATAATTCGTTTAACAAAGAATCCTTTTGAAATCCACCAGTCCGCAATTGATAATAACTCATCTAGAGATGGTCGTTTTTTTT
>NZ_JAIVKL010000045.1 GCF_020524045.1 Metabacillus litoralis | reverse complement strand
AAGGTATTCGATGAATTTCTCATTGAATACCTTTTTCTTGTTATATAATTAATGTATTAATTATAGGTGGTGTGGTATACATGCTTGATAAACAAGGAGAATTTATTCTTAGTCCTTATTCAGCTCTTTACGATCTTATTGTCCCAAAAGATAATATGCTTAGACAAATCAATGATCTTGTAGATTTCACTTTCATATTAGATGAATTGAAAAATAATTATTGTTTAGATAACGGAAGAAATGCTATACCACCTATTCGTATGTTTAAATATTTACTTTTAAAAATGATATATGAACTCTCCGATATTGATGTAGTAGAGCGTTCTATGTATGATATGTCATTTAAATATTTTTTAGATATGGCACCTGAAGCTCCTGTCATTGATCCTTCTTCACTAACGAAGTTCCGTAAATTACGCCTTGTGAACATCGATTTACTAGATTTGTTGGTAGGGAAAACAGTTGAAATTGCGGTGGAGAAAAACATAATTAAGAAGAAGACCATTATTTTAGATGCCACTCATACTTTATCGCGTTACCAAAACAAGTCTCCAAAAGAATTTTTACAAGAAAAATCTAAAACAGTGCGCAAAGTTGTCTATCAATATGATTCTTCAATAAAAGAGAAACTTCCATCCAAGCCCACTTCTGACGAGGTATCTGAAGAAATAGCCTATTGTGAGCAGTTAGTTCAAACCATTGAACAAGAGCCAAAGGTTGTCAGTATACCAGCTGTTCAAGAGAAATTAAATGTGCTGAAAGAAGTCATTGAAGATTTTCATGATCAGATTTCCTTTTCAAATGACCCTGATGCACGTGTAGGTCATAAATCAGAAGATAATCCTTTTCATGGATACAAAACCCACTTAGCAATGTCCGATGAACGTATCATAACGGCAGCAGTGATTACCTCAGGAGAAAAAAATGATGGAAAATATTTAGAAGAACTCGTAGATAAAACGATTAAAAATGGGATGACTGTTGATACGGTATTGGGCGATACAGCCTATTCAGGTAAAGAAAATATCATTTACACAAAAGAAAAAAATATTAAGCTTGTTTCAAAATTACATCCAGTTATCACAAATGGACAGTCTAATCGTAAGCAAGGTTTTGAATTTAATAAGGATGCCGATACATATGCTTGCCCTGCAGGACATCTAGCAACAAAGAAATGTAGAAAAGTAAGAGCCAAAAGCTCTACTCAAAATACTCAACTTAAATATTACTTTAATATAGAGAAATGTAAGTTATGTCCACTAAGAGATGGCTGTTATCAAGAAGGGGCAAAAACAAAAACATATTCTATAACACTTAAATCAAATGAACACTTGGAACAAGAGGCTTTTCAAAATACGGAAGAGTTCAAAGTGTTATCGAGAGAGCGTTATAAAATAGAAGCAAAAAATAGTGAATTAAAAAACAGACACGGGTTTAAAAAAGCTAATTCCACGGGTCTTTTAAGCATGGAAATACAAGGTGCCACAACGATATTCGCGGTCAATTTAAAGAGAATATTGAAATTAATAAATGAAAAATAGA
>NZ_JAIVKL010000044.1 GCF_020524045.1 Metabacillus litoralis | reverse complement strand
GTTCTTTGACTTCGTCCGAGAGAGTGAAATTACCGTAGGATTTGGCTTCTGGAGCTGGACAAATAAGCGAACGTCAGTGAATTGAATTGTAAAATCGTTATCTAGTTTTGAAGGAATATATTTTTCTTCAGCAATTAAAAAAATCTATTGATTTTTTTAAAAATGCTATTATAATATAGTTTGTCACTTTGTTAGTGATATAGATCTGGTAATGATGGCGAAGAGGCCACACCCGTTCCCATGCCGAACACGGAAGTTAAGCTCTTCAGCGCCGATGGTAGTTGGGGGTTTCCCCCTGTGAGAGTAGGACGTTGCCAGGTCTTAAAACTACTATAAATAATAGTTTTATAATGGAGGATTAGCTCAGCTGGGAGAGCATCTGCCTTACAAGCAGAGGGTCGGCGGTTCGATCCCGTCATCCTCCACCAAAATTTTTGCTTCAGCAAAATATCTTACCTTAATTAATAATCTAAACCTTTTTAAGCCGGTGTAGCTCAACTGGTAGAGCAACTGACTTGTAATCAGTAGGTTGGGGGTTCAAGTCCTCTCGCCGGCACCATTGTTTTATCTCATTATTAATAATGAGCCATTAGCTCAGTTGGTAGAGCATCTGACTTTTAATCAGAGGGTCGAAGGTTCGAATCCTTCATGGCTCACCATTTACACACCTTGCGGGTGTGGCGGAATTGGCAGACGCGCTAGACTTAGGATCTAGTGTCCTTGTGACGTGGGGGTTCAAGTCCCTTCACCCGCACCAAAGTTTTTTCGCAAAGCGAAAATAACTTACAATATTTTTGAGAAGTTAACTAATATTGCGGAAGTAGTTCAGTGGTAGAACACCACCTTGCCAAGGTGGGGGTCGCGGGTTCGAATCCCGTCTTCCGCTCCAAGATGTGCCGGGGTGGCGGAACTGGCAGACGCACAGGACTTAAAATCCTGCGGTAGGTGACTACCGTACCGGTTCGATTCCGGTCCTCGGCATCTACGTTATTTCGCTTCGCGAAATAACGTACCTTAACTTGCAAAGTAAAAATAATGCAAATTTAGCGCCCGTAGCTCAATTGGATAGAGCGTTTGACTACGGATCAAAAGGTTAGGGGTTCGACTCCTCTCGGGCGCGCCATATAAGTGAAGTGAAAAAGGAAGTATAGTAAGTTAAATACCTTACTTTGAAATAGATTTTAAATCTATGGCCTTCTCATTCCATTTCTATTTCCGATATATGTAAACGGGAAGTAGCTCAGCTTGGTAGAGCACTTGGTTTGGGACCAAGGGGTCGCAGGTTCGAATCCTGTCTTCCCGACCATTTCATTTGTAATATTTTATTTGGGGCCTTAGCTCAGCTGGGAGAGCGCCTGCCTTGCACGCAGGAGGTCAGCGGTTCGATCCCGCTAGGCTCCACCAAATATTTTCAAAAAGTTGTTGACTTACATTTTTGATCTATGTTATAATAATAAAGTTGTTTCAAAAATGATCTTTGAAAACTAAACAAAACCAAGCGTGCCAACGTTAATTTCGATTAACAAAATGTACTATATAGTACAAAATGAAACAAACTATGAGCAAGTCAAACACTACTTTATTGGAGAGTTTGATCCTGGCTCAGGACGAACGCTGGCGGCGTGCCTAATACATGCAAGTCGAGCGA
>NZ_JAIVKL010000043.1 GCF_020524045.1 Metabacillus litoralis | reverse complement strand
CGTATTGTCAAAACTTTTATATTAAAAAGTTAATAATTCCTTGATTTATAGGGCTTTAAATGCAAAAAACTTGCCACCCCCTGAATTTTAGGTTAAAAGTGAGGTTACCACACACACACTTAATCCCTAAAAGAAAAGGAAGTGACAAGTTGTACCCTCAATTATTAACTTATTTAATGGAATTTATCAAGTATCAAGATCAGGTAATCAAAACATTACTTACTCTTCTTATTGGAAAAAGTATGTTTGAAAAACTTGATGAATCGCCTGTAAATCAACCGTACCGCAAACTTCAGGTTGATGATTTACCGATCATTGAACCTCTCGAAAAATTAAATTACAAAATTCTCTTAAACGATTATTTTAATGAACACGGTAGATCTCTCAAGCCTGTTCAAAGACGGTCTAAATCAAAGGCCTTTATCCCGAAATCTCTGAACTGTCCAAAGTGTGGTGCTCCGTCGGAATACCTTTATGCCAATAACGGAGATAAAGGCCAGTTTCAGTGTAAGGTGTGTTCGTGTCTTTTTAGTGATAAACATCGTTTTTCTAAAGAGGCCATCCTAAAGTGTCCTCACTGTTCAAGAACCCTTGAGAAGATTAAAGAACGAAAGGATTTCCTTGTCTTCAAGTGTAAAAATAACGACTGTTCCTATTATCAAAAGAAACTTCAATCAATGACTAGGAAAGAGAAGAAGCAGTTTCAAGAGCAACCTCACTTATTTAAATTAAGATACAAATTCCGTCAGTTTCACATTGATTTTCAACCATTATCAAAAGATACGAAAAAACTCCCGATCGTAGATTTATCAAAGATTTATGCCTCTCCACATACACTAGGGCTGATTTTGACTTACCATATAAACTACGGCCTTTCAGCCCGTCGGACGGCTGCCATCATGCAAGATGTTCATGGTGTGCCGATTTCACATCAGACGATATTGAACTACGAAAACAGTGTAGCTCTATTGCTTAAGCCCTACGTGGATCACTATCCGTATGAGCTTTCGGATCAATTTTGTGGTGACGAAACGTATATCCGAGTAGGTGGTCGCTGGCACTATTTATTTTTCTTCTTCGATGCGGTCAAAAAGATCATTCTCTCTTATCCAGTATCACCTAATCGTGATACAAGCACAGCTATTCGTGCGATAGATGAGGTTTTGATAAAGATGAAAGAAATTCCAGGAAATTTGTCATTCGTGGTAGATGGGAATCCAATCTATCTTCTAGCTCAACATTTTTTCGCACAACACGGTATTTCATTTGATGTGAAACAAGTCATTGGACTTACCAATGAAGACCCTGTTTCAACAGAATACAGACCTATGAAACAGATCATTGAAAGACTCAATCGAACATTCAAGGGTAATTATCGCTCAACACATGGCTTTGGTTCTGAACAAGGATCCGTTTCATTTGTGACCTTATTTGTGGCTTATTTTAATTTTCTAAGGCCTCATGCATCTTTAGAAGGTAAGGTGCCAGTTGTGAATCCTGCATTATCTGGACTTCCGACAATGCCAGCTCGTTGGACAAAACTCATTGATTTAGCCCAACAATGGATAATAGCACAACGATCTTCCTGACTTTTTGTTTAGCAGAGCCCTTGATCTATCCAGCGATCGGCGGAGCGAACTCTTGACAAACCGAACTTACCAATGGTTTAAAATGGAAATAACCAAGGGCTATTTGACATGCCTTCTTTTTGTCCCTTCGCCCTTGTTAACTTACCAATAAACCATTGGTGTGTTTGTCAAGAGCGATTGCGCAGCCTTTCCACCTAATAACTGGCAGAGAGCTTAAACTTCTAGGTAGTTTTCATAGAACTTTTGACACTACC
>NZ_JAIVKL010000042.1 GCF_020524045.1 Metabacillus litoralis | reverse complement strand
CAAGCTCCCATCAATTCGCTCGACTTGCATGTATTAGGCACGCCGCCAGCGTTCGTCCTGAGCCAGGATCAAACTCTCCAATAAAGTAGTGTTTGACTTGCTCATAGTTTGTTTCGTTTGTGCACTATTATATAGTACGTTTTTGTTAATCGAAATTAACGTTGGCACGCTTGGTTTTGTTTAGTTTTCAAAGATCATTTGTTAGTCGTTGTTCGCGACCAGATATTAATCATAACATTTATCAACCCAGAAAGTCAATGTTTTATTAAAATATTTTTTCTGAGATAATATATTTTAAAATGCCTTAGTGGCAGAAACTAATAATACCCCATATATCAATAAAGATCAACTATATTTTTATATTTTTTAAAAGCATGTATTAATCAATTTCTTAATCTCATAAACACATATTCATTAATCACTTCACTTAATAATAGCCTTTTAAAAGTTTGGGGTTCTTCTATCGTTATATCCTAAGATCGAAAGTTATTTAGAAAAATTCTAGTAATCATTCCTCTGATATAAAATACGGACCACATTCACTTTCATGAGTCATAACAAAAGACCATTTTTTATCCCAATCCATTATATAAATATCACCATAGTACATATGTGTTTGGTCATATGGTAATTCTTCAAGTGTTAGAGTACGAGCATTTTGAAGCAAATATGCTTCATCAATATATTGATAAAAGATTGTACATTTAACCTTCGATTGCTCATTAAAGACCTCAATAGCATCTAATTTCTTAAGGCACTTCACTTTCTCCCAACTACACACATGCCAAAGAAAACCATCATCTAAATAAATTGTTTTTCGCTCCTCAACTGAAAGATGACTAGTAAACCTTTCACTCCAGAGCGAACGCAAGTAACTTCCCCACTTAGGTAACTCTATTACCTTTAACTCTTTATACCTCAAAATAGTGACCCCTTATAAAAAAATTTAATTTATCCTCTTCTATAATAATTCTTACCGTCGATATCTTCAAACTCAGTTATTCAGCATCAGTGTCCCTACTTTAATACAGCAATACAGGCCATACTTGATACATCTAGTACTTTATTAATGAGATATGATATTGACTATAGAATTCCTTAGTATCTAACCAATGGTGTTCCTAATAATATTGTTACGATCAAAAATCGCTTGACTTGATATAAATCATCTCACAAAAAAGACCAGTATCTCTACTGATCTTTCTTCCTGTAACTTGGCCTCGTCCTACTCTCACATAGGAAAACCCCAAATACCATCGACGCAAGAGCTTAACTTCCGCGTTCGGATCTCGGCTTGCAATAAGCGACAAATCTCCGCGTCAGCTTGTTCATTCAGATCCTCATGTGCCAACTACGCACATTCCGGTCTTCATTCTCGGCCATCCGTTGACCTTCTTGCTTCTCCCAACCCTCAGGCTAGTAGTGCTTTTTAGTCTCTACCTCTTATACACCTCTTCGATATAACCAATATCATGAATAGAACTTTGTATCTGTATTTTTTCCTTCTGCCTTTTTATATACAAAAAAAGACCAGTATCTCTACTGATCTTTCCACTCTTTACTTGGCGACGTCCTACTCTCACAGGGGGAAACCCCCAACTACCATCGGTGCTAGAGCTTAACTTCCGCGTTCGGATCTCGGCTTGCAATAAGCGACAAATCTCCGCGTCAGCTTGTTCAATCAGATCCTCATGTGCCAACTTCGCACATTCCGGTCTTCATTCTCGGCCATCCGTTGACCTTCTTGCTTCTCCCAAGCCTCAGGCTAGTAGTGCTTTTTAGTCTCTACCTCTTACACAATATCTTCGATATAAATAAATTAATGGATTGATCAATTTTTTCCTTCTACCTTTT
>NZ_JAIVKL010000041.1 GCF_020524045.1 Metabacillus litoralis | reverse complement strand
TTAGGTTAAGTCCTCGATCGATTAGTATCTGTCAGCTCCACACGTCACCGCGCTTCCACCTCAGACCTATCAACCTGATCATCTTTCAGGGATCTTACTAGCTTACGCTATGGGAAATCTCATCTTGAGGGGGGCTTCATGCTTAGATGCTTTCAGCACTTATCCCTTCCGCACATAGCTACCCAGCTATGCCTTTGGCAAGACAACTGGTACACCAGCGGTGCGTCCATCCCGGTCCTCTCGTACTAAGGACAGCTCCTCTCAAATTTCCTACGCCCACGACGGATAGGGACCGAACTGTCTCACGACGTTCTGAACCCAGCTCGCGTACCGCTTTAATGGGCGAACAGCCCAACCCTTGGGACCGACTACAGCCCCAGGATGCGATGAGCCGACATCGAGGTGCCAAACCTCCCCGTCGATGTGGACTCTTGGGGGAGATAAGCCTGTTATCCCCGGGGTAGCTTTTATCCGTTGAGCGATGGCCCTTCCATGCGGAACCACCGGATCACTAAGCCCGACTTTCGTCCCTGCTCGACTTGTAGGTCTCGCAGTCAAGCTCCCTTGTGCCTTTACACTCTACGAATGATTTCCAACCATTCTGAGGGAACCTTTGGGCGCCTCCGTTACATTTTAGGAGGCGACCGCCCCAGTCAAACTGCCCACCTGACACTGTCTCCCAGCCCGATCAGGGCTGTGGGTTAGAATTTCAATACAGCCAGGGTAGTATCCCACCGACGCCTCCACCGAAGCTAGCGCTCCGGCTTCTCAGGCTCCTACCTATCCTGTACAAGCTGTACCAAAATTCAATATCAGGCTACAGTAAAGCTCCACGGGGTCTTTCCGTCCTGTCGCGGGTAACCTGCATCTTCACAGGTACTATAATTTCACCGAGTCTCTCGTTGAGACAGTGCCCAGATCGTTACGCCTTTCGTGCGGGTCGGAACTTACCCGACAAGGAATTTCGCTACCTTAGGACCGTTATAGTTACGGCCGCCGTTTACTGGGGCTTCGGTTCAAAGCTTCGCTTGCGCTAACCTCTCCCCTTAACCTTCCAGCACCGGGCAGGCGTCAGCCCCTATACTTCGCCTTGCGGCTTCGCAGAGACCTGTGTTTTTGCTAAACAGTCGCCTGGGCCTATTCACTGCGGCTTTTCCGGGCTATTCACCCTAAAAAGCACCCCTTCTCCCGAAGTTACGGGGTCATTTTGCCGAGTTCCTTAACGAGAGTTCTCTCGCTCACCTTAGGATTCTCTCCTCGCCTACCTGTGTCGGTTTGCGGTACGGGCACCTCTCACCTCGCTAGAGGCTTTTCTAGGCAGTGTGGAATCAGGAACTTCGGTACTATAGTTCCCTCGCCATCACAGCTCAGCCTTCACGACAACGGGATTTGCCTCGTTGTCAGCCTAACTGCTTGGACGCGCATATCCAACAGCGCGCTTACCCTATCCTTCTGCGTCCCCCCATTGCTCAAACGGTGAGGAGGTGGTACAGGAATTTCTACCTGTTGTCCATCGCCTACGCCTTTCGGCCTCGGCTTAGGTCCCGACTTACCCTGAGCGGACGAGCCTTCCTCAGGAAACCTTAGGCATTCGGTGGAGGGGATTCTCACCCCTCTTTCGCTACTCATACCGGCATTCTCACTTCTAAGCGCTCCACCAGTCCTTGCGGTCTGGCTTCTCAGCCCTTAGAACGCTCTCCTACCACTGTCCAAAGG
>NZ_JAIVKL010000039.1 GCF_020524045.1 Metabacillus litoralis | reverse complement strand
CATCAATTCGCTCGACTTGCATGTATTAGGCACGCCGCCAGCGTTCGTCCTGAGCCAGGATCAAACTCTCCAATAAAGTAGTGTTTGACTTGCTCATAGTTTGTTTCGTTTTGTACTATATAGTACGTTTTGTTAATCGAAATTAACGTTGGCACGCTTGGTTTTGTTTAGTTTTCAAAGATCATTTATTAGTCGTTGTTCGCGACTAGGTATTTATCATAACATCTCTCTACTAATAAAGTCAATGTTTTTTGAATTTATTTTTGCGAGATAGTTTTCTAAAAGACATCTACCTTAGTGGGCAGAAACTTATAATAACCTAAAACTAAAGTATAGTCAATATTTTTTAAGAAAATCATCATAAACTTTAGAAATAATAGCTATTAACCAAATTCTTTAGTCTTACTACAGCTAATTCCCTAACATCTTGCATATGCGCTTTTATTATATTAATTAGTATTGCACAAAACTATTAGTTAGTCTAAATGATAAAATACATCAATGTGAAATAAATTACACAACCTTTTCAATAAATTATTTAAAAGAAATCAATCCCTTTCTAGATATTAAGCAGGACAATAAACTAATAGTGTAGAATTTCTCCTAAACAAAATATAGTCTGAAAAAGAGTGATCAAAACAATGTATAAAAAAGGAACAATTCTATATAAAAGAACAAATTATATATTTGCTATTTTCATCACAATTATACTTGGCCTAGCCTCTAGAGAATTTAGCTATATATTTCCTTCAATTATTACTCAAAATGCAGGAGATATATTATGGGCAATGATGAGTTATTACGGCTTCCGTTTCCTATTAATTCGTAAAAATCTCCATATAAGCTTTTGGTTCAGTTTAATTTTTTGCTTTATTATTGAATTTAGCCAACTTTATCAAGCAGACTGGATTAACTTCCTTCGAAGTAACTTAATAGGAGCATTAATTTTAGGAAAAGGATATCTTACGATTGACCTAATTCGATATACAACAGGAATCATAATTGCCACTGTGCTAGATAAATTAACTTATAATAGATGATTTAATCTCTAGTATTTTCAGCTAAGCATCCTTAATAAATACTATGAACGTTTTTCATTAGTCTGGTAAATTTTGATGTAATCTCTTATTAGGTGATACCTTCGCAGACTATTCTTTTCGTTAGACAAGAGAATTTCTAACTACAAATCGACTCGGTACTACTTTATAGTTATTCAAAACTAGATAATTGAACATTATGAAGAAAATGGAGAATTTGTTTTTGTTCCTTGATGAAATACCATTTGCCATTTATCATTAATAGACTTCCAGATAGAGCTACGTAACGAATGTTGTTTTGTATCCTCATTAAATACACGATAAGTTGCTAGCACTATTTCATCTGACAAAGGATGTATTTCAAAATCACTCAATTTCATGTTTACTATACCAATACCTTCTTCACCTATATTCCCATCCTTATACAAAACTTTTCCTGAGCTTCCAAATTCAAAAAACTGGTCGGCTAATATATTGGCAAGTTCGTTTTGAGACGTACGAATCTCTGGCTTTAACAAATTCTTTTCTAGTTGAAATAAATGTTCTCTTAACTCTATCTTATTTCCCATCTCATCTTCCTCCTCTCTATGCATTTGTTCGTTTATAATTAAACTTGTGGTTTATATATTATATATTGTACAACTTCTTTCCAAATTAGATGATCTAGTAAGCTCTGATATAAATATGTTGATGTCTTAACAAAGTGAACTATTGATACCAGTCCTAAAAGACGATATTAGGCAAAGTCGATTCACTCGAAACAAGACCCATCCTTCCTATTGGGTTGAAGATGTACATAAATAACCCGTCAAAAAGTGTATTACCATTCAAAAAGCATTTTAGAAGATTGGAGAATAATAATTTGAAAAGTTTCAGCAAGAAAATTTTGAAGTATGCTACTACTATTTTATTAATAGTATTATATAAGAACCTATTAGATTACCTAGTAACGTCGTTTAATTTAGAATATACTGTATTTGAGTTTATTCTAATAATAGTCGCCATAATTTTTGCCATAATCACAAGTGAATTTATCTTTAGGTCAAAATGATGGTTTATACTTTCATCTTTAACTAAAGGGTGCGAATGCTGAATAAGCATATTAGCATATAAATATTTCGATTGGTTTTTATGTTCTTCTTCAACTATCGGGCAGGATTAGCCAATAAGAAAGGAATATTCAGTTCACCTAAATATATAGTGTTAAATGATATGATTAAGTAGAATTTTGTAAGGGACTTCGTTGAAAATACTTAGATATATTTTAGCAATGATTCATAAGTTGAGGAGCTGTTTATGTAAAGTGAGGAGATGATTTTATGGTTAGTTTATTAGAAAACTTATTTCAAATATCGGCAATAATACTACTCCTGTGTTCATTCTATTATTACAGATACTTTAAAAAAATTAAGAGGGAAAGAAAACTTAATTTATTTGAACGTTCAATCTATATTACAACCCAAATTGCAATTTATCTTTGTGCAGGTAGTTATCTACTTCTGTTTTTAGATAGGAATTTTGGTTAAAAGTTATTCAACAAACGGATGCTTTAGTTAAATTATCAAAACATAGCTCTTTATCCTTTCAATTTTTTGGAAGTCCAGATTTATTTTAAAACATCATCATTAAGCACTAACATGCCTATAAATAAAAAGAAATCTTCAATCAATACTTTTCTATACAAAAAAAGACCAGTATCTCTACTGATCTTTCCACTCTTTACTTGGCGACGTCCTACTCTCACAGGGGGAAACCCCCAACTACCATCGGTGCTAGAGCTTAACTTCCGCGTCCGGATTTCGGCTTGCGATAAGCGGCGAATCTCCGCGTCAGCTTGTTCAATCAGATCCTCATGTGCCAACTTCGCACATTCCGGTCTTCATTCGCTGCGCTTCCTTGACCTTCTTGCTTCTCCCAAGCCTCAGGCTAGTAGTGCTTTTTAGTCTCTACCTCTTACACAATATCTTCGATATAAATAAATTAATGGATTGATCAATTTTTTCCTTCTACCTTTTTCTCCACAAAAAAAGACCAGTATCTCTACTGATCTTTTCACTCTTTACTTGGCGACGTCCTACTCTCACAGGGGGAAACCCCCAACTACCATCGGCGCTGAAGAGCTTAACTTCCGTGTTCG
>NZ_JAIVKL010000038.1 GCF_020524045.1 Metabacillus litoralis | reverse complement strand
AAGTTAAGCTCTTCAGCGCCGATGGTAGTTGGGGGTTTCCCCCTGTGAGAGTAGGACGTCGCCAAGTAAAGAGTGGAAAGATCAGTAGAGATACTGGTCTTTTTTTGTGGAGAAAAAGGTAGAAGATATAAAACAGTTTTAATGTTCTATACATGATACTATTTATATCGAAGATATGTATTTATAAGAGATAGAGACTAAAAGGAACTACTAGCCTGAGGCTTGGGAGAAGCAAGAAGGTCAAGGAAGCGCAGCGAATGAAGACCGGAATGTGCGAAGTTGGCACATGAGGATCTGAATGAACAAGCTGACGCGGAGATTCGCCGCTTATCGCAAGCCGAAATCCGGACGCGGAAGTTAAGCTCTAGCGCCGATGGTAGTTGGGGGTTTCCCCCTGTGAGAGTAGGACGTCGCCAAGTAAAGAGTGGGAAAGATCAGTAGAGATACTGGTCTTTTTTTGTGAAGAAAAAGGCAAAATGTATAAAAGTAAATTCAAAGTTTTATACATGATATTGGTTATATCGAAGATATGTATGTAAGAGGTAGAGACTAACAAGCACTACTAGCCAGAGGCTTGGGAGAAGCAAGAAGGTCAAGGAAGCGCAGCGAATGAAGACCGGAATGTGCGTAGTTGGCACATGAGGATCTGAATGAACAAGCTGACGCGGAGATTCGCAGCTTATCGCAAGCCGAAATCCGGACGCGGAAGTTAAGCTCTGCGCCGATGGTAGTTGGGGGTTTCCCCCTGTGAGAGTAGGACATCGCCAAGTAAAGAGTGGAAAGATCAGTAGAGATACTGGTCTTTTTTTGTGGAGAAAAATAAAAAATGCAGAGCCAAAGTTCTATACTTGATATTGGTAACATCTAAGATATTTATGACGACCTTTTACAGGGCTTTCCTCTAGCTTATGTCTTTCATCAGTCCTATGACAGCCATTTACTCATGCTTTCCCCTCGCTTATGTCCGTCATAAGCTCAATGACGACCTTTTATTCGGGTGTTCCTCTCGCTTATGTCCGTCATCGGCTCAATGACGGCCTTTAACTCGGTCATTTCCCTCGCTTATGTCCATCATCAGCTCCAATGATTGTAAGAGTAGAGATTAAAAGGAACTAGCCTGAGGCTTCGGAGAGGCAAGAAGATAAAACTTGAATGCTGAATTCTCTTATATAGTAGGACGTCGCCAAGTAAAGAGTCGGAAAGATCAGTAGAGATACTGGTCTTTTTTTGTATGGAAAAGGTAAAAAAGTAGATTGATTATTTTATTATTATTATCGAAAAAATATGTGTATTAGATAGAGGCTAAGAGAAAGACCACCAAGAAGTTTGGGAGCTGAGTGAGTCTATCTTTTTTCAATCGCCATACGCAAGTTCGAGATGACTCCAAGTAACAATAGTAATGAACAAACTATTTTTTCAAAAGGGGTTCCAAACAATTGTTGAATAAATCCAAACGACCAGAATATAACGAATAACCATAAAATAATTGATATCTCTCTATTGAATTTATATAGTCTATTTGCACCAACAATTAGTGTGAGAGTTCCTCCAATAATAGAAATCACGGAATTAACAATAGAAATCGGTAACTGAGTAGCAATAGAGTCAGATCTTCCGCCATTAACCCAACTTAATGGAATAATCCCGCTTATAATAAGAATATGAATTAAGACTGATAAAGAGTAAAAACAAATCCCCATAAAGACCGCTGTTTTTATATTGATTTTTCTTAAGTTTTCAAACATACAGTTTCATTAACTCCCTCGGTAGAATATATTTCATTTAAAATTTATTGACTTGTTGACCAATTGGCCGGATTTGATGCTTATCCCCTAATGAAGTAATCCTAAAGTCTTCTAACCACTTATATTCAAATTCACTTCCACAAATACCTTTATTCTGAAGAAATAGTAAAACTGAATAAAAGGTAAAGATTATGTTACTACAAGAGCGAATGTCGAATAAGTCTTTAAAGTACAGTTGTACATATAAAATTCCGTAGAAATAGATAAAATTAGTATTTTTATCCTGTTTTTGCAAATGTTAATAGTAATGTAGGAGTAAAGCTTATTTTTAGAGGTGTAAATATTGTTTGTGAGATTTTTGGGTTCAGAGAAGAAATTGATTATATTCGCTTTTGTCACTATCTGTATCTATTTGCTTCCTCTTTACCTTTTAGGTGGAGATGCCCATATTCGGGTTCATGATAATCTTGATTCTAATTTAGCTTGGTATAAGGTTTTGAGTGAAAGTGGACAATTGCTAGGTCCAACTAATGCTACTATTTCTCAAGTGATCAATGGTTTACCTAGAAATGCATATGGACCTGAATATAGTTTAATTGTATGGCTTTATTCGATGTTTCCAACGATGATCGCTTATGCATTAAGTCAAAGTATTACTAGAATTTTTGCGTTTATTGGTATGTATTTATTGTTAAAGGATCAATTTCTTAAGCGAAAGATATATAGCGTAATTAATATAGGGGTAGCCTTAGCATTTGCTTTAACACCGTTTTGGCCATCGGGTATGTTAAGTACTCTTGGAATGCCACTTGCACTTTGGGCTTTTTTACATATTAGGAATAGGGAAGGAAAGTGGACGCATTACTTGGTATTAACTTTACTACCGTTATATTCGAGTTTTGTGTTAGGTTTTTTCTTTTTTCTGTTTGCTATAGGTTTATATTGGGTTGTTGACTTTATTAAGGGGAGAAGAAATTATCATTTTTTGCTTTCTATTGTTTATATGACATTCCTCTTTCTAGTTGTAGAGTATCGATTGGTCTATTCCTTTTTGTTTGATGATGAACCAAATAGTAGGGATGAATATTTTCATGCGAGATTGTCATTATGGAGAGTCATAAGGCTTACCTTTAAAAATTTTGTACTGGGTCATACGCATGTTATGACGGTGCATGGTTTCTTTATATTAGCTGTCACACTTATCTCTTTATATGTCGTAATCATTAAGACGTTATGGAAACAGGAACGAGCTTTTATATTCTTGTTACTCCTAAACTTTTTGTTGTCTACATGGTATGCATTTTGGTTTTATAAAGGTTGGCTTCCGTTAACAGAGAGATTTCACTTTATGGATACATTTAATTTTGCTAGGTTTCACTTTTTACGTCCTCTTATTATTTATGTAGACTTTGCACTTGGGTTGAAAATACTATGGGAATACGGAAAGAGATCTATGTATTATTCGCTATTTTTCATAGCTGCTCAAATACTTCTCTTATTTTGTTTTAATGATGAAATTATTCATAGGAATAAACCTTCAGTAAATGAGTTTTATTCAGTAGAACTATTTGAAGATATTAAGAAACATATCGATTTACCAGTTGAAGATTACAGAGTTGCGAGTATAGGAATACACCCTGCGATTGCTCAATATAACGGCTTTTATACACTTGATACATATAATAACTTTTATCCATTATCTTATAAGTATGAGTTCAGAAAAATTATCGAAAAAGAGCTTGCTAAAAATAAAAAGATAAGAACGTACTTTGATGAATGGGGTGGACGGTGTTATATCTTTACAGATGAACTTGGTAAACACTATATGTTTAAGAAGAATACAAAGAAGACATTAAAAAGCCTTGAACTTAATGTAGAAGCTTTTAAAGATCTGGGGGGAGCTTATATATTTTCAGCCGTTTTCATAGAGAATGCAGAAGATAATCAACTAAAGCTAGAGAAAACATTTGAATCTGATTTATCTGCTTGGAAAATATATTTATATAAAGCTTTATAAATAAATGGAGGTTTTAAGATGAGTAAGCCCGTCCTTACTATTGTTGTTCCTTGCTATAACGAAGAAGAAGTATTGGAAACAACAATCATGATGCTTAATGAAAAATTAACTCAATTTATTAATGATCATTTAGTTTCTGAAGAGAGTAATATTTTATTTGTAGACGATGGTAGTAAGGATCGGACTTGGTCCATCATTTATAAAGAGAGTTTATATAATGGTAAAGTGAATGGATTAAAACTTGCCAGAAATGTTGGTCATCAACATGCGCTTTATGCAGGACTTATTAACGCTAAGATATCAGCTGATTGTGTTGTATCGATTGATGCAGATTTACAAGATGATGTAAATGTTATTAAAGAGTTTTTACAGAAATTTAATGAGGGCTTTGATATTGTTTATGGAGTTCGAGATAAAAGAGAGACAGATCGTGTATTTAAAAAAACAACGGCAGAAGCATTTTATAAGTTTATGAAAAAGTTAGGTGTTAACTTAATTTATAATCATGCTGATTTTCGCTTAATGAGTAAAAGGGCTGTTGAAGAATTAGAAAAGTTTGAAGAGGTAAACCTTTTTCTAAGAGGAATAGTACCGTTAATTGGTTTCCCTTCAACATCTGTCTACTATAATCGTAAAGAGAGATTAGCTGGAGAAACAAAGTATCCTTTAAGAAAGATGCTATCATTTGCGTTTGAAGGTATTACATCATTCTCGATAACCCCTATACGATTTGTATTGTTTTTAGGATTACTTTCTTTTTTTACAAGCATATTATTCGGTACCTATTTTATTAGTCTAAAGTTTCTAGGGGAAACTGAAACCGGTTGGACATCTCTAATTACATCAGTCTGGTTAATCGGAGGATTACAGTTAATTGCCATAGGTTTAATTGGTGAGTATATAGGAAAGATCTATAAAGAATCAAAGCGCCGACCAAGATATAGTATTGATATCAACACATTAAACCTTAAGCAAAGTATAATTGGAAGGACCGTAAAATCAGGTGAGCCTAATCATAGAGAATTATTATAAAAGGATAAATACATTTATACGATTTATCCTAGTTGGGCTAATTAATACGTTCATAGGTCTTTCTTTGATTCTTGTTTTATTAAATATTTTGGGATTATCTTATTGGATATCAACCTTTATCGGTAATAGCATAGGGGCTGTATGTAGTTATATTCTTAATAAAAATATTACATTTAATAGTAATGTAAATAATAGAAAAGGAATTGCTTTATTTACTCTAGTGATATTAGGAAGCTATTTTATTTCTTATTACATGGGCTATTTTTTACTTGATCAAAGAGATTTCTTTCCTAAACTTCATTACATGAAAGAGGTCTGTTTAATTCTATCTGCTGTCATGTATACAATATTAAATTACCTAGGGCAAAAGTATATTGCGTTTAGGTGCTAAAGAAATTAAAGTGGCCGTCCATTAATTACCATTGATAGTGAACTTAGTTCTTGGTATGATATAAATCCAGTCGCTAAAAAGATAGTAACTGGCGATTAATAAGTCGATTGAAAATCTTTGTTGACTTGTTGAATGTTAGATGGTATTATTAATTTCTGTCACCAAAGAAGCTGACAATTATGATATCAGAAACAATAATTTAAGTGTTGACTTTATGAAGCGTTTCGTGATATGATATAAAAGTTGTCACTAAAACAACAAATGATCTTTGAAAACTAAACAAAACCAAGCGTGCCAACGTTAATTTCGATTAACAAAACGTACTATATAGTACAAAAACGAAACAAACTATGAGCAAGTCAAACACTACTTTATTGGAGAGTTTGATCCTGGCTCAGGACGAACGCTGGCGGCGTGCCTAATACATGCAAGTCGAGCGAATTGAT
>NZ_JAIVKL010000037.1 GCF_020524045.1 Metabacillus litoralis | reverse complement strand
TGATGGCGAAGAGGCCACACCCGTTCCCATGCCGAACACGGAAGTTAAGCTCTTCAGCGCCGATGGTAGTTGGGGGTTTCCCCCTGTGAGAGTAGGACGTTGCCAGGCTTTGTATATTAATCCGCAGTAGCTCAGTGGTAGAGCTATCGGCTGTTAACCGATCGGTCGTAGGTTCGAGTCCTACCTGCGGAGCCATTTTGGAGAGCTGTCCGAGTGGCCGAAGGAGCACGATTGGAAATCGTGTAGGCGGTGTAAGCTGTCTCAAGGGTTCAAATCCCTTGCTCTCCGCCACTATTTAAATATATATAGGCCCATTGGTCAAGCGGTTAAGACACCGCCCTTTCACGGCGGTAACACGGGTTCGAATCCCGTATGGGTCATAAAGTTTTTTCGCAAAGCGAAAATAACTTACTTTCATATAAATTATATGAAGATTATTCGGAGGATTAGCTCAGCTGGGAGAGCATCTGCCTTACAAGCAGAGGGTCGGCGGTTCGATCCCGTCATCCTCCACCATTTATATTATTATCGCGGGGTGGAGCAGTCTGGTAGCTCGTCGGGCTCATAACCCGAAGGTCGCAGGTTCAAATCCTGTCCCCGCAACCAAATTTTCTTCGAAGTATTTACTTCGTTCTTAAGAAAAGTTCAAGGTTGTTTATTTTCACGTAGTGAAAAAAACTTGGTCCGGTAGTTCAGTTGGTTAGAATGCCTGCCTGTCACGCAGGAGGTCGCGGGTTCGAGTCCCGTCCGGACCGCCATTAAATTTTTGAAGATTAATTTACACTTTTATCTTTGTTTAGTGTAAAAGGGTTTCAATAAACGAGAAGGTCGAAGAAGCGACTGAGCGAACACCGGAGCGTATGTCAATACGTGAGGATGTGAGTGATGGAGCTGATGAAGAGATTCGAAGTTTAGTGGAAGCCGTAAACCTTATTGGCTCAGTAGCTCAGTTGGTAGAGCAATGGACTGAAAATCCATGTGTCGGCGGTTCGATTCCGTCCTGAGCCACCATTTTTGTTTCAATTTTTAGCCGGTGTAGCTCAACTGGTAGAGCAACTGACTTGTAATCAGTAGGTTGGGGGTTCAAGTCCTCTCGCCGGCACTGTTTTCTCTTAATATGGAGGGGTAGCGAAGTGGCTAAACGCGGCGGACTGTAAATCCGCTCCTTAGGGTTCGGCAGTTCGAATCTGCCCCCCTCCACCACTGTTTTTTCGCAAAACGAAAATAACATTAATTATTAAAGAAAAGAATTATCTTAGGGGCATAGTTTAACGGTAGAATAGAGGTCTCCAAAACCTTTGGTGTGGGTTCGATTCCTACTGCCCCTGCCAATTAAACATTAATATATTGTGGCGGTTGTGGCGAAGTGGTTAACGCACCTGATTGTGGTTCAGGCATTCGTGGGTTCGATTCCCATCAGTCGCCCCATTTTTTATGTAATTATAAATTTAAAAGATTTTTAATGGGCTATAGCCAAGCGGTAAGGCATCGCACTTTGACTGCGACATGCGTTGGTTCGAATCCAGCTAGCCCAGCCATTTTTTTACACATTTTTAGCCCTTTTGCATAGGCTATACTATATAATAACTATATTATGATTGCGGAAGTAGTTCAGTGGTAGAACACCACCTTGCCAAGGTGGGGGTCGCGGGTTCGAATCCCGTCTTCCGCTCCAATAATATTTAAAGGCGGCATAGCCAAGTGGTAAGGCAGAGGTCTGCAAAACCTTTATCACCGGTTCAAATCCGGTTGCCGCCTCCATTTATAACACCCTTGCCGGGGTGGCGGAACTGGCAGACGCACAGGACTTAAAATCCTGCGGTAGGTGACTACCGTACCGGTTCGATTCCGGTCCTCGGCACCAAAGTTTTTTGCTTTAGCAAAATAACTTTCCATCTTTGCCAGTGTGGCGGAATTGGCAGACGCGCACGACTCAAAATCGTGTTCCTTCGGGAGTGTCGGTTCGACCCCGACCACTGGTATCAAAATGAAATAAACCGTTATAGGTCAATGCTTTGAGCAATCAGAGTATTGGCCTTTTTTGTGCTTATTTTACTAAAGTGAATTGCTAATCGTGTGGACAACAAATTACGATTATTAAGTGTCTTTGAGACTGGGTTTTAGCTGGATTATGCTTTCTTAAATGTCTAGGGATTTTGAGAAGGCACTAAAACCACAGTTATCGTATTTAAAAGAATCTGGATCAATTGAACAAGATACCCAGATATGGTTGAATTCTTGTGGCATGATCTTAGTGACACTTCAATGGGTGGTAAAGTTATATAATAAACTTTCGCAAAAGGTAGAGATACAGGACTTAATATTTTAGGCTTTTATTTCGGGGATGGATTCAAAGGTTTAATGAGTTGCAAAGGGAGTGATTTAAATGGATTTCTCTAAATTAACAAAAGAAGAATTATATAAAATTGCCAAGGACGAAAATTATAGAATGATAGAACGTTATTCAGTTGCAAGGGAGTTACAGAAATGTAAGGGAAAAGATGAGATTTGTAGGTATTGATCCATCAACTAAAACAGGATTCATTGCATTAGATGAGCGTGGACAAGTTATAGTCCAGAACGAGCTTACTGGATTTGGTTCTGTAGATCCTAAACGTATGAGAACAATGATAGTAGATATTATGGCACACGTAAAAGAAGAGAAAGTAATTGCTATTGAAAGTGTTGGCTTCGCTTCACAACAGGCAGTTCAAAATGGTGGTATAACTTGGGGGGTTAGAATGGCGTTAGATGGTCGGAAATTAAATTACATTGAAGTTGCTCCTAATGCTGTTTAGAAATATGTAAATTTCTCAGGTTGGACTGGTGAAAAAGTCCAAAAGCAAATACTTACTGGACCACAAAAGAAAAAGGCAATTATGAATTCAGTATTTGAAAACTTTGAATTTAAACAAAAAAAGTGACAATGTTACTGATGCCTAAATTCCTGCACAAATAGTGATGAGTTACTTTATGGCGTTAGTAACAGATTATTACCTTACCAATCTATCAAGCTCAAGTGATTGATGCTATTTTTAATCCTCCGAAGAAAATTATTTAGTGAAGTCAAATATGATTTAGGAGGAGAAAGGATGGGACGATTATCATTCTTTCCGTATTATGATGAAAAGTATATACGGTCACTAGTTGTTAATGAATAAAAACAATAGAAAGCCTTAAAAGTAAGGTTGAAAAATAAATAAGAATTATTTGATGAGGTATTAAGACTAACATATTCCCCAAAGTAGTGATAACGACCTACCGAATAAACTAAAAGTAATACAAATGGAAAGAACTTTAGAATATAGTCTAGATAATGAGGGAAGCAGAATAATTGAATTGTAATATCTAAGTTATAATGGAAAAAGATCTAAATATATATTTAAATTTGGGGTTGCAAAAAAATAGGTATTATGAGAAGAAAAAATCAGCTTTATATCAAATTGCTTGTTCATTAGGAATAATATAACAAAAAATAGTATTAACCTCCTAGGTATATGTTAAAATGTAGAAAACAATTAGGAGGTTTTTTTGTGCTGAAAATAGGGGATAAAATCAATGATCGATATAAACTAGTTAATTTTATAGCTCATGGTGGGATGGGGGAAGTCTGGAAGTGTTTTGATGAGTCTTTAAAAAGAAATGTCGCGGTTAAGTTTGTGAAAGGCTTGAATTATGTTCAAAGTCCTAAGGCAGAAAAGATACTTGCTGATGAAGCTAGTACTGGAGCAAATTTAATTGGACATCCTAATATTCTTACAATTCTGGACTACGATAGCTTTGAATATGGTAGCCAAAAAATTTATTTTATTGTAATGGAATTGCTTGAAGGAAAGAACTTAAATGAGTGGATAAAAGAATTCAAATCAACTTTAGAATCTAGAACTTATTATTCAATTAGTTTATTGATTGCTTGGGAATTGTGTAAATCAATAGATTTTGCTCACAAAAAGGGTATTATACATAGAGATATAAAGCCACTAAATGTATTTATATCAGACTTTGGAATTACTAAAGTAGGAGATTTTGGTTTAGCAAAGTTTGTGGACGAAATGACCAGAACACACTCTGTTTGGCAAGCAAAATCGATTCCTTATTCAGCTCCTGAACAATGGAAAAATGAAAAATCGACAGAACAAACTGATTTGTACCAGTTAGGTTGTACGATTTATGAACTATTCACCGGAGAACTTCCTTTTAGTGGAAATACACTTTATGCTCAGATGAATGCACATCTTTATGAAGAACCTAAATCACCTAAAGAAAAAAACAATGAAATTTCTGATGATTTAGCTAAAGCTATCTTAAAGTTGCTTAGTAAAGAAGAAGATGATAGGGGATCAGTTTGGGAAATAAACGATGTTATTGCTCAAGAACTTCAAGCAACTTATAAGGTAGAAATTAAGATTGCTAATGAACCTAAAGAACTTATTGAAAAAGTGTGTAAAATTGGTGATTTTGATTATAATTCTTTATCAGAAGATAGAGGTAATTATACCTTCCCGGATTTTAATGAGGTACTAGCAGAAGGTATACAATTAAGTTTTTTGATACCTGATAAAATAAGAATTTACAAAAAAGAAGAAATAGTTACAACTTAATACTGAAAAAGCGAGAAAAAAAGGTAGATGAATTCATCGCCTTTTTTTTGTTTGAATTCTAATATGATTATTTCAGAAAGTATTTTCTGGTAATTGCACATAAAGAGACTCTTAATATGATGGAAGCGAGCATAGATTGAATGGATGAATTGATTAGTACCATATTTAGATAGTTACTATTTTAGATTAATAACTTCTTTGTTATCCTTTTGTAAAGGAGTGATATATTAATGTCATATTTAGATATCTTTTTTAATTCTAATGGAGATTTTGATTTAAGGAGTACAGCTGCTGCTATTGGGCTTTTAGGAGTAATACTTACTGCGACTGTTTCAATTATTATAAATATGAAAACCTTAAAACAGCAAAAACAGTATAATTTGGATTCGTTGGAACAGCAAAAAGCACTTAGTAAAGAGAATTTTAAAGGTAATGTGGTGGCAACTTCAAGAATTGAATGGATTCAAGAAGTAAGGAAACTTAGCGTTGAATTTATATCATCATGCTATAGTTTGCTTAAGTATGTGGAAATATTAAAAGCAACTGGATTTTTTGAGGAGGTAGATCATGAAAAGAGAAAAAATAAAATTTCAAGAGATTCGAAGTTATCAGAATTAAGAAAAGATTTGCAAGAAAGGGGAACATTATTAGCTCTTTACTTTGGTCCAGATTCCAGTGGCAATAATGAATTTGTTAACTATATTGTTTCGCTTATTATTTTAAAAGTAGATAAGTTGGGGACTTGGTATCCTGTTGATGAAATACTGAACCTAGACGATTTTATTAATGTACTTAAAGATTTTCTAAGGATATATTTTAAAGCAGAATGGAAAAGAGCTAATGGGGAGATAGAGGATTCAAATTTACAAAAATACTTGGATGCCAATCATGAATATTTGAGAATCATGACAATATTTAGTGAAGGTATTGATATGCATCTTGAGAGAACAGAAGCATTCTATAGTTATTTGGCCCAAAAATACAAATAAGATTAGAGAGCCCTTATATTATATTTAAGGGTTCTTTTCTTTTAATTGAAAGGGGGTGAGAATTTGGGGTTACGTGACAGGTTTTCAAATTATTTGTTTAACAAGCAGAAAAGCGTGGATGGCTAGATGATTATAACCGGTCAATTTGTTTAGGTGGATATTACGCCAAAGATGAAAGCATTTTACAATCGTCTGATGTTTATGAGCTCTTACAAGATATAAGTAATCAAATTATGTTGGCTGAAATCGTTATTGAGGATAGCGATGGTGACGAAATAAAGAACCATTCAGCTTTAAAAAAATTGAGAAACCCTAATAAGTATTTAACACAATCTGAGTTTATAAAACTTATGACCTATACCTATATGCTCCTGGGTGAAGTTTTCCCTGTGCTAGATGTCTATCAATTGCTTTTAGCATTAAATGTTTATACAGAACTAGATGATAGATTAATAGAGCATTTTAAAATTAACGGTCAAGAGATACCGTCCTTTATTATTAGACACATTAAAAACATTGGTTCTAATCAATTAAAGGGGTGTAGGGATTTTATAGCTCGGTAAAAGCGCCTTAGAAGGTGTTATTAGCGCAGAAAAGGTTTTGGAAGATAAATCTCTAAAGGTGGGTTATATGCTTATTTACTTAAATTAGACGATCATATCAATCCACAGAACGGAGCACAGTCAAAACTATTAATGCGATCCTGGATTAACTTGAATCAATAGATGAGTCCAGGACAATATAGTTAATTCCATTAGGAAAAGGATACACGATTGATTCTCTGAAAAGTCCAATTGAAGATGAGAGATCCTTTGCGAGCAATTCGTCCAATAATGAAAAGCTTTGAATACCATTTTAAAATTCAACTAAACCTATAAAGGTCAATGCTTCGAACAAACAGAGTGTTGGCCTTTTTTGTGCTTTATATAATAGAAGAATAGCCTCAATAATTATGTCGACAATAATTAACTAATTTTCTATGTTAAATTACGATGAAACCCAACGGGAAGAGAATCTTGCCCAAATGGCCCACATAACTATCGGTCAAAAAAAGAGAAAATTCCAAACTAACTTAAACTCACTCCAAGTTAAAACTGGTATCTACTGCTTTAAGAATAATTAAAATGGTAAGTACTCAAAGTATCATTACTTATAAATGTCGTGAAAATTATGAAGTTAAAATTCATTCAAAAGAGGTGCATAATTCTTTCGGACAGCCTACTTGTGATATATTTAGTTTTTAACCTTTTCACTCTCTTGCTAGGTTTCAAAATTAGCTTATATCTAATTTTGAAACCTATAACATTTTAGTACGTATAATAGGAAGAAGTAATTTTATCATTCTCAGACAGAAGACTCCCTCTTCAATCGCGTGAAGAGCTTTAGCTCAGTGATAAGAGGGAGATGAATGGCGGTTGGCGATAGCCAAAACACCCACTGTCATGGTATAATTAGAACATACGTTCCTGGTGAGTGAGGTGAAATCATGTTAGTTAAAAAGGCGTTTAAGTTTCGTATCTTCCCTAACCAAAAACAA
>NZ_JAIVKL010000036.1 GCF_020524045.1 Metabacillus litoralis | reverse complement strand
AACACATGGAAGTTCCGCAAAAAAAATGTTGGTGGGATTTGATAATAATCTTTAAAACAGGTCTGAATGATAGTTGAAAATATTTGTTCAAGAATTTACACAAGATTAAGGACTTGACTGATAAATTTCAAAAATCGCTGATAAATCCGCAGAATCGCCGATAAATTTCAAAAATCACCGATAAATGACGTGGCACCGACACACTTCCCTAAAAATCCAATATGAACACCACTAAATATGACTATTTCTTACCCTTAGATAAATACTCACGATCCATTGCTTGAGGTGGTCGTTCAAACCAGCCGTTTTTGATCATTATATTTGCACTATCTTCAGCATAGAGACCAATATCCTTTATCATGGTAAGATATTTTGTTGCTAGATCACGTCGAAGGGATAGACCAAGAGATCCGCCCATATTACCGATTCCGATTGAAGTTAATGCACTAACATGAAACAACATGAGCTTGTCAGAAAATGGAGCGACAGTTGAATTATTTACCTCTGTATCCCATGTCATTGGAGCTGGTAAGGTACTTTCCTCTAAAAGTGTACTAAGGTTTCTAATAATCGTGCGAGCTAATTCAATTCCTCTAATAAAATGATTTCTTAACTCGTCAGACCTTACTGTTTGTGAAAAGCCAATTAATAGAGCCTTTCCATTTGCGTTATTCGTGTGATTCATAAAAATATGAGCAATTTCTTCAGCAGTTAGTGTACGTCTTTCTCCAAACCATCCTCGTAAAAACGCTTGTTTCTCTATAAAATCAGGTTGATCAGGTGTAGCTATGTATGGAGGTCGAATAAAGATGCCTTTTGAAAGCATCACTTCCTTTGCTTTATCTTCGACATGAGCGGCATCTATTAAATAATGATAATAAAGATCTCGTATATCCTTTCTTGCTGCCATTGAAAATGCCATACCATCTGCGGCAATTCCAGCTTTTCCTAAGTTTCGAAGAAAAAATAGCATGTACGTATCAGAAAATAGTCTCGGAGCGTCTACATTCACATCTTCATCCGAAAAGCCGATAGGAATGGGAAAACTTTCTTTTGTGAAAGTTTCAGCTAAAGTTTTTAGGTGCTCTGTTGATTTACTTAATGCTAATTCAATAATTTGTTTAATCTCTAAGTCTTCAACAACATTGTTGAAATATTTGAGAACAGGTAATGTCGCGCTTTCTGTTATATAAGATGTCCAAAGAACCCCTATTTCAGCAGAAGTTAATTGTATATGGTGATTCTTCATCTTTTTTTCGTCCATAAATCTGCCTCCTAACTTATAACAATTAGTCTTTACAAGTCATCTGAAGAATATTTGTATTTTTTGGGATTTCCTTTTAATGTAAACGTTTTCGAGGATTTCTTTTAATAGGTTGTGTTCTCAAGGCTTTTACAGACTTTTAAAAAGTTTGTGAAACTAGTTTATTTTTCTGAAAGTCAGGTAGAAATGCATTTAAATTAACTACTATTGTTGAAGGCTTATCTTGTGGTATACTTACCTACGGTGAATTGATTGAAATGGAGGATTTCAGTGGGAAAACAATTGAGCAAACAACAAAAAAAAGCACAGGTTGTCCCGTTTCTCCAAGATGGACAATATTATTATAATAAAGGCCTAAAGGCGTATCGTGAGCAAAACTTTCATAAAGCAAGTAAATATTTAGCAAAAGCATTAGAATTAGATCCCAATGATACGATCAAGCTTTCACAGCTTGCAACAATTTATACGGATATGGGGAAGTATAGTCAATCTAATGAGTTACTATCACAAATACTTGATGAAGTTGATAATAATATGTCGGAGTGTTATTACTTTATGGCAAACAATTATGCACATCTTGGATTATTTCAGGAAGCTTACAAGTGTGCAACAGAATATGCTAAACAAGAACCATATGGTGAATTTATAGAAGAAAATGAAGATCTTATTGACCTTTTAACAATGGAAGATGATGAAGAAGAGCCATTTCTAAAAGACCCAGATGATCTTATCATAAAACAGGATGCTGCAAAATCACTTCTTGAAAATAGTCAATTTGAAGAAGCTATTTTACTGCTTGAAGAACTAGTAAAAGAATATCCTGAATTTTGGTCTGCCCATAATAATCTTTCTTTAGCCTATTTCTATGTTGGGGAAGTTGAGAAAGCTAAGGAATATTTAACAACTGTCCTTGAGCGAAATCCAGGCAACCTTCATGCATATTGCAATTTGTTAGTGTTTTATTATTATGAACGAAAAGATGAGAAAGTTGAAGAACTAGCGAAAGCATTATCAAATGTTCATCCTCTTCTTTTTGAACACCGTTATAAACTAGGAGCTACCTTTGCTTTAGTAGGCTATTATCCTGCAGCATATAAATGGCTTCGAACTTTGTATAAACAAGGTTATGATGGTGACGACGTTTTTTATTATTGGTTGTCTTATTCTGCCTATTTTACAGGACACGAGACGTTTGCTGAGCAAATGTGGGAACGAGTAATTAAAGCGAATAAAGAAAAAGTTGGATCTGAACCATGGAATGTAAATAAAGAAGATTCTGAGCAAAGAGTTAGTAGCATGTCATTGGAAGAACGACTATATGCGATTTTCCTTTCTATTGAGACAAATAATTATGATCAATTAAAGGAATATCAATCTTCAAATGTTCCTCAATCACAACTAGAAAAGGAATTCATTCATCTTGCTTTCTCTGATAACAGTGATAACGATAGCACAAAAATGAGATTATTGTATCAAGTTGCGAAAACATTATTTGTACAATCAGAGCATGATGAACTGTTTCTTTTTTCATTCAAAATCCTAGCCAAGGCATATAAACATGAGTATTCTTTTAAAAACTATGCAGGATGGGCGGCTGCCTTAGATTATATATGGCTGAAACAAAACGCTATCAATGAAGAAATTAGCCAAAATGCAGTAGCGAAAAAATATGGTACTTCTGTTTCTTCTGTAAGCAAATATGTTAAGTTAGTCAAAAGTATTCTTGCATAAGTGTTTTACCCAAGTACATGTACTTGGGCTTTTTTATGAAGTGATTGGTGCTAGGTACTTTTGCTTTACTGGTTTCCAGCTACAGTGCCTAGCCCCTCGAGGGAAAAATAAATTCCTTTTTCCTCGGTCATAAGCCACAAAGGAATGGAAGACAAAGAGCGTCTTCTATTCCTTTGCGTCTTGTGCTTGTCGGGTCTGAACAGGCACTTCCGCTTTTCTGGGTATGAGCAGATTATTAGCGTGTTTTGACTTTATTTTATACGATGGTGGTATAGCAAAATAAAGAAGACATTGGAGTATGTGTTTTCTCGTATTAGCAGATAACTATATAGTAGAGGAACTTATAAGGAGTGAACGTTGTGTCAGAAGAAAAAATTTATGATGTGATTATCGCTGGAGCTGGTCCTGCTGGTATGACAGCGGCAGTATATACTTCACGTGCAAACTTATCAACACTAATGATTGAACGTGGTGTTCCGGGTGGTCAGATGGCTAACACAGAAGAAGTAGAAAACTACCCTGGATTTGATCATATTTTAGGACCAGAGCTTTCAACAAAAATGTTTGATCATGCTAAGAAATTTGGTGCTGAATATGCTTATGGTGATATCCAAGAAGTAATTGATGGTGAAGAGTACAAAACAATTAAAGCTGGTAAAAAAGAATACAAAGCACGAGCTGTTATTATTACAGCAGGTGCAGAATATAAAAAAATTGGCGTTCCTGGTGAAAAAGAGCTCGGAGGTCGTGGTGTATCATATTGCGCGGTATGTGATGGAGCTTTCTTTAAAGGAAAAGAATTAGTTGTTATTGGTGGAGGAGACTCAGCTGTTGAAGAAGGGGTTTATTTAACACGCTTTGCTTCAAAAGTAACGATCGTTCATCGCCGTGATGAACTAAGAGCGCAGAAAATTCTTCAACAACGTGCATTTGATAATGAAAAAATCGACTTTATTTGGAATCACACAGTGAAAGAAATTCATGACCAAGATGGAAAAGTTGGAAAAGTAACATTAGTGAATACTGAAAATGGTGAAGAACAAGACTTTAAAACAGATGGAGTATTTATCTACATCGGTATGCTACCACTGTCAAAACCATTTGCAAACTTAGGAATCACAAATGAAAATGGTTATATTGAAACAAATGATCGTATGGAAACAAAGGTAGAAGGTATTTTTGCTGCGGGAGATATTCGTGAAAAAATGCTTCGTCAAATCGTTACAGCAACAGGTGATGGAAGTATTGCAGCACAAAGTGCACAACATTATATCGAGGAATTAGCAGAGAAATTAAAAACTGTAAAGTAATGTCGAAGCTTGTTTTACTAAATCGTAATTCTGTTTTAACTTTACTGTAACATGAGTGAAACAATTATAGGTTATTATAAAGATAGTAATTGACCCCCTTTTATAAATAGACTTACTTTGGAGCATGGGCGCCCTTTTCCCGTGCTCCCTTTTTTTTATAAACTGTTTAATATTTTTTTGAAAAAAAGTGAAACAGTTTTCCTCCACCTACGTATATACATATAACAACACGATTTTCTAAAGGAAAAATGTTACAAATATAACCAATCATGTTCATTGTTAAGACTCCATGAAAATAGTATAATAAATGAAAGTAATGAACGTAACAGATGATCTTGTATGAGGTAAAAGTTAAACAAGAGAATTAAGAATGATTAGTGATGATTGAGGTGAAGAATATTTGCAAAGAGTAACAAATTGCGTCTTAGTAGAAGGAAATAAAGTTCTTCTCCTTCAAAAACCTAGAAGAGGCTGGTGGGTTGCACCAGGCGGTAAGATGGAGTTAGGAGAATCAATTAAAGATACAGTGACTCGTGAATATCGCGAGGAAACAGGAATATATATTAAAAACCCTCAACTTAAGGGGATTTTCACTTTCATTATTCAAGAGGGAAAAGAAGTTGTTTCTGAATGGATGATGTTTACCTTTTTTGCTACAGATTATCAGGGTACCAATGTGTTAGAATCTGAAGAAGGTTCAATTAGTTGGCATGATATAGAAGATATCGAAAAGCTTCCAATGGCTCCAGGAGATCACCACATCTTAGATTATGTTATAAAAGGGAATGGTATGTTATATGGAACTTTTACATATACGCCCGATTTTCAACTTATTTCCTACCGTTTAGATCCACAGTGATATTTTAACTAGTACTGTATGGGATATTTTCTTCCCTATTTATAAAAACTAACGAACTACTATGATATTTTTAAAGGAAGCAATTTACATGAGGTTATTTCTATTCAAGCCTTTAACTTTCTTTGAGATATACACAGAGAGGGGGAGCTTAATTGACTGTTGAAAACGTAGAACAGCATCAAGAAGTACAAATGGTCATTATTACTGGTATGTCAGGTGCTGGTAAAACAGTAGCCATACAGAGCTTTGAAGATCTAGGATATTTTTGTGTAGATAATTTACCACCAACACTTTTACCAAAATTCTTAGAGTTAATGAAAGAATCTGGATCTAAGATGAATAAGGTTGCTCTTGTGATGGACCTTCGTGGAAGAGAGTTCTTTGATAGCTTGTTTCAAGCGTTAGATGATTTATCAGAGAAAGCATGGCTAACTCCACATATCTTATTTCTTGATGCAAAGGATGCTGCTTTAGTAACAAGGTATAAAGAAACGCGCCGTTCACATCCATTAGCTTCTAAAGGATTACCATTAGAAGGAATTGGACTTGAACGAGAGCTTTTAGAGGAATTAAAAGGCAGAGCACAGTTAATTTTTGATACCTCTGACTTAAAGCCAAGAGAGCTGCGAGAAAAAATCCTTAAGCAATTCTCATCAAGTGTTGAACATACTTTTACGGTTAATGTTACTTCCTTTGGATTTAAGTATGGTGTACCAATTGATGCTGATCTTGTCTTTGATGTGAGATTCCTTCCAAATCCTCATTATATCGATCATATGAGGCCGAAAACTGGCTTACAAGAAGAGGTATCATCATATGTACTAAAGTGGAGTGAAACACAAAAATTTTTAGAAAAACTCCTAGATTTACTTTCCTTTATGTTGCCTTATTATAAGCGTGAAGGAAAAAGTCAATTAGTTGTTGCGATTGGATGTACAGGAGGACAGCATCGCTCAGTTACACTGGCGGAATACATTGCAAAGCATTATCAAAATGACTATCATACTCAAGTTTCTCATAGAGACATTGAGAAAAGAAAGCAACATTAATTGGAGATGTCAGAACAGCCTAAAGTTGTCATCATAGGTGGCGGAACAGGTTTGTCGGTTTTATTAAGGGGATTAAAGAAATTCCCCGTTGATATTACGGCAATAGTAACTGTCGCTGATGATGGCGGGAGCTCAGGCAGGCTCCGCAATGAACTCAATATTCCTCCTCCTGGCGATATACGCAATGTATTAGCTGCTTTATCAGATGTTGAGCCACTTGTAGAAGAACTTTTTCAGCATCGTTTTAACAAAGGGAATAATTTAATTGGTCATTCATTAGGCAACCTCATTTTAGCCGCTATGACAAATATAACAGGTGATTTTGTCCACGCGATTAGGGAAATGAGTACAGTTTTAAATGTTCGTGGAAAAGTGTTACCTGCAGCAAATTCAAGTGTGATTTTAAATGCAGAAATGGAAGATGGTACAATTGTATCTGGGGAATCTAAAATACCCTTTTCTGGAAAGAAGATAAAAAAAGTATTTCTTTCACCTGATAACATTGAACCATTACCAGAAACACTTGATGTTATACAAGAAGCTGATTTAATTATCATTGGACCTGGAAGTTTATATACAAGCATTTTACCCAACCTTCTAGTGCCTAAAATTGGGGAAGCTGTTTGTCAAGCAAAGGCAAAAAAGGTTTATATATGCAATGTGATGACACAAGCAGGAGAAACATTGAATTTTTCTGCAAGTGATCATGTTAAAGCTTTGTACGATCATATGAACGAGGCCTTTATGGATATTATCCTTGTAAACGAGGAAGAAATTCCGAATCAAATTAAATCATTATATGAAGAAGAGCTTGCAAAGCCTGTTCATTTTGATGTGGATACCCTATCCTCTCTAGGTCTCGAAGTAATGACTGATCACATTGTTTGTTATGATAATAGTGTAATAAGGCATGACACAAATAAAGTTGCAAAGCTATTATATGGAATTCTACAACAAGAATTGACATAAGCTGTTTGTAAAGAATGGGGGTGCAGAGTTGTCATTTGCATCTGAAACAAAGAAAGAATTAACAAATTTAGAAATAAAGCCATGTTGTTTAAAAGCAGAATTGTCAGCACTCATCCGAATGAATGGTTCACTGAGTTTTTCAAATCGGAAATTGATTTTAGATATCCAAACTGAAAACGCTGCAATTGCTAGAAGAATCTATACCTTGCTAAAAAGGCAATATGAAGTTTCAGTAGAACTTCTTGTTCGAAAAAAAATGAGGTTAAAAAAGAACAACGTCTATATCGTGCGCCTTGTTGAAAATGCAAAATCAACTCTTGAGGACTTAGATATTTTAGATGAAGGTTTTACCTTTTTTAGAAGTATTTCAGAGCAGCTTGTGAAAAAGAAATGCTGTAAACGCTCTTATATAAGAGGGGCATTCCTTGCAGGTGGTTCAGTTAACAATCCTGAAACTTCTTCCTATCATCTTGAAATATTTTCTCTTTACAAAGAACATAATGACTCACTATGTGAGCTTATGAATACATTTGATTTAAACAGCAAAACGCTTGAACGCAAAAAAGGCTTTATCACCTATTTAAAAGAAGCGGAAAAGATTACTGAACTATTAAATGTAATTGGAGCGCATCAAGCATTGTTACGTTTTGAAGATGTTCGGATTATCCGAGATATGAGAAACTCTGTTAACCGTTTAGTAAACTGTGAAACAGCCAACCTTAATAAAACCATCGGTGCAGCGTTAAGACAGGTTGAGAATATTCGCTTCATTGATGAACGAATTGGCTTAGATGCATTACCTGACAAACTGCGTGAAATTGCAAGGCTGCGAGTAGAATATCAAGATGTTACGCTAAAAGAGCTAGGTGAAATGGTATCAAGTGGTACAATTAGTAAATCAGGAATCAATCATCGATTACGCAAACTTGATCAAATTGCTGAACAGATAAGATTAGGGCAGCCTTTGTCATTAAAATAAAAAATTAGAATAGGGAAGAGGAGAGATTATTATGGTTGAAAAGCAAGTAGAAGTTCAATTAAAAACAGGTTTACAAGCACGTCCAGCAGCATTATTTGTACAAGAGGCAAATCGTTTTACGGCAGATGTATTTTTAGAAAAAGACGGTAAAAAAGTAAATGCGAAAAGTATCATGGGGTTAATGAGCTTAGCGGTTAGCACAGGATCTGTCATCAAATTAATCGCAGATGGAAACGACGAGCAAGAAGCTGTTGATACATTAGCTACTTATGTACAACAAGAGGGATAAAAAGACGGGCAATGGGCTGATTCTTAATTGAATTGGCCTTTTTTATTTGGGTTTAGGGGTGTCGATTGGGGTTTTTGAGTAATTTGAAGGGGTAGAGTTGGATTTTTGAGCAAAAATTGATCTGTTTACGTAAAATGTCTTAAATATCCTAACTGAGCTCTTGTGTAACCGTATACAATTTAGATAGTAAAGTCACTTACTCCACCAAAATGAGAGGTATGGTAATTTTATCAGCGATTCGGCTAGGCCCCCTTATATCGGACACGTACTTCTGTTTTCTTTTATTTCCATAGTTTTTCACTTTAGTGTAAGTATTTAGAGGAAATTGTCCCTATTTTCCTCACTTTGAAAAGATGCTGGA
>NZ_JAIVKL010000035.1 GCF_020524045.1 Metabacillus litoralis | reverse complement strand
AGGCTCTATGTCAAGTCAATTGAGGTCCAGCATCTTTTCAAAGTGAGGAAAATAGGGACAATTTCCTCTAAATACTTACACTAAAGTGAAAAACTATGGAAATAAAAGAAAACAGAAGTACGTGTCCGATATAAGGGGGCCTAGTCGGGGAACCAAATTGTTACACTTTGAAAACGGTTACAGAAGAGTTTTCAATCTCCAGGTCTGTTCTATTAGTATGTATATGACAATCTTCTAGCATTTAGTTTATTTGATTGCACATATGTTATTGGATATGTAGTTGCCTTATTAGTAAGTAGGCCTAAGTCTTCATTAATAGATAAGGCTCTTTTCGTAAACTTTGTTGCTTTTTAATATAAATTTCAAAATATATCGCCCTGATTGCCAAAAAATATCCCTGTAAGCATAGAAGAAAAGAGCTACTCTCCCGATTCAGAAAGAAAATCCCTTGTATCCAGGGGGAAAATCCGGCTCCTGGGATTTTTCCGAGAGCAACAATCTATGCGAAAACAGCCATAGATAAAAAGGATAAGGAACTACGTACCCTATCCTTTTTGAGATCTATTTACCAACCACGATCATATTGTTTAGGTGCTTGTATTTCCTCACCCAACTGAGCTGCAGCTGTTCTTGGGAAATATGGATCACGTAGCAGCTCTCTTGCAATAAAGATTAAATCTGCACGTTCATTTTGTAGAATTTCTTCTGCTTGTAAGCCATTAGTAATCATACCAACTGCACCTGTTGCAATAGCCGCTTGCTCTTTGATTTTTTCAGCAAATCGAACTTGATAGCCAGGAAAAACATTTATTTTCGCTGGTACAACTGCTCCTGAGCTTACATCAATTAAATCTATTCCTTGTTCCTTCATTTTTAAAGCATATTCCACATAATCATCTATATTCAGTCCATCTTGATGGTAATCTGATGCAGAAACTCGAACGAATAATGGCCCATCCCAAACCTCTTTAACAGCTTCAATGATTTCATATAAAAAACGGTAGCGATTTTCTTTTGATCCACCATATTCATCTTCACGTTTATTTGAAAGAGGTGATAAAAATTCATTAATTAAATAACCATGTGCTCCGTGAAGCTCAATAATATCAAATCCCGCTTTTTTTGCTCTTTGTGCACCTTCTTTAAAAGCATGTATTGTTGCTTTTATTTCTTCTTTCGACATAGCCTTTGGAAGCTTTGATTTTTCATTAAAACTAAGTGCTGAAGGAGCATAAATGTCTCCATCGACAGTTGCCTTACGACCTGCATGTGCGAGTTGTATAGCCGTCGCAGATCCATATTTTTTCATTCCATCAACGAGTTGTTTGAGCTTTGGAACATGTTCGTCACTCCAAATTCCAAGATCTTGAGCGGATATTCTCCCTTGAGGAGTAACGGCAGTTGCTTCAACCATGATTAAGCCAACCTGACCAACTGCGCGACTAATATAATGTGTTAAATGGAAATCCTCGACAAAGCCTTTTTCTTCAGTTGAAGAATACATACACATTGGTGACATGACAATCCGATTTTTTAATGTGATTCCGTTTATTTTATATGGTTCAAAAAGCTTTGTTTTCATTTTTGATTCCTCCAAATTTTAAAAATGTTATGAAAAAATTATAACAATATATTTTTTAACTCGTCATCTTTCTTGCTCATAGCATAGCTTTTCTTTCTAATTCGTCGAAATTTTAATACAATGATAAAAAGGAAGAATAGGGCGGTGAAATGTATGGGAAATCAATGGGATTCAAAGCAACAATTATTGGAGCTTTTAACAAGTCTTGTTGAACGTGGTAGTATAACTGGTTCACAAGAAGAGGTAGCTTTATCAGAATATATTTATTATCTACTAAAGGAAAAGAAATATTTTCAACAATATCCTCACTATCTTGAATTGCATCCTGTACATGATGGCAGATCATTTGTTACAGCTTTAGTTAAACAAGGTGACAAAAAAGATACAATTGTGCTTTTAAGTCACTTTGATGTGGTTGATGTGAAGGATTATGGAGACTTAAAACATATGGCTTTTCAACCTATACAGCTTACGAAGGAGCTGAAAAATAGAAAATCTCAGTTATCTGAAGAAGTAAAAAAAGACTTAGATTCTGATGAGTGGTTATTTGGTAGAGGAACAATGGATATGAAGGCAGGACTTACTGTACAGTTATCTATGCTTGAAAAAGCAATTAACGGAGAATTCGAAGGGAATATCTTACTGGTCACTGTTCCCGACGAAGAAGTTAATTCTGCAGGTATGTTAAGTGCTGTAGCGGTATTAGACGATTTCAAAAAAAAGTTTGGTTTAATTTATAAAGCATGTATTAATTCAGAGCCTATGTTTGCTAAGTATCCAAATGATGAAAATCAATACATTTATTCAGGTTCTATAGGGAAAATGCTTGCTAGCTTTTATTGCTCTGGAATTGAAACACATGTTGGGGAACCATTCTCAGGTCTTAACGCAACGACTTTAATTTCGGAAATTAATCGTATCATGGAGCTTAATGACACTTTCTGTGAACAAATTGAAGATGAAGTAACCCCTCCACCGACAGGATTAATGATGAGAGATTTAAAACAAGAGTATTCTGTGCAGATTCCTCATACTTCAGTATCGATGTATAACATTCTGATGTTCAAAAAATCAATTGAGGAAATTCAAGAAAAGCTTTTAACAGTTGCAAAAAAAGCAGCTCGTAATGTGGAAGAGTTTTATAAGGAACGTGTGACAAACTATCAAAAATATCTTTCATTTACACCGCTTAATTTTAATGTCAATGTAGTTACTTATCAGGAATTACTTGACAAAGCAACTCTGAAATTTGGACCAAATGAGATACGAAGAAGACTTAATTACTTATCAGCAAATAGAGGTGATATGGGAGATCGGGATTTCTCAACAAAAATGGTTTCAGAGCTAGCAGGGCTTTGTAAGGAGTATAGTCCAATGATCGTGCTTTTTTATAGTCCGCCATTTTACCCTGCTGTTTCATCTAGTGATCATGAAATGATCCAGAATACAATCCAAAATGTTATCTCGTTTACACAAGATAACTATGACATTTCCTTAAACCATCAACATTATTTTCCGGGTTTATCTGATTTAAGTTTTGTTCAATTAAATGAAAGTGGAACATCAATTGCTCATCTTACTTCAAGCATGCCTTTATACGGAAATCATTTTCATTTACCTTTTCAAGAGATGAAAAGTTTAGATATACCGATTTTAAATATCGGACCAGTTGGCCGTGATCCTCATAAATGGACAGAACGTCTTCATATTCCATATGCACTAGAATATTTGCCTAATATTCTAGGATATGCAATTAAATCACTTTTGAAAAATTAGACCAATCAACCGTTTTAAAATTTTTGAGAAACTCGCGATAGTTTTGGAAAGACAGTCATTTTCCAAACTAACTAATACTAATTTCACTAACAGTTTACACAAGGTGTACTTTTTCTTGTGAATGAAAAATCCTATATATAAAAAGATGGAGTGATGTGGTCACTCCATCTTAAATCAAAGGTCACTTTTTATCTGTTGTTATCAGTTCATCTTCAAACATTATTTTTAGTTCTGTAGCACGTTCAGTTGCTCGCTTGATACATGAAACAAGAGATTCCTCAAAACCTCTTTCTTGAAGAATGGTTATACCTGCTTCAGTTGTTCCGTTAGGGCTTGTCACTTCTTTTCTAAGTTGTGATGGATGCTTATCAGATTGAGCAATCATTTCAGAGGCACCAACAAGAGTTTGGACAATTAATTCTCTTGCCACTTCTGAATCCAATCCTACTTCAACAGCAGCCTTTTCCATAGCTTCTACAAGATAATAAATGTAAGCCGGACCGCTACCGGAAAGACCTGTAACTGCGTCAAGTTGCTCTTCCTCTACAAGCTTACAAATTCCAATGGCTTCAAATAATGATTTGCAATTTTCAATTTGATTTCTTGTTACATCTTTACTAGCAGCTATAGCTGTTGCAGATTTTCCTATTGCTGCTGATGTGTTTGGCATAGCGCGTACGATTGCAGTTTGTTTGCCAAGAATGTTTGTTATGGTCTCAAATGAAATTCCTGCTAATACGGAAACAATTAATTGATTTTCTATTAAACCCTGAATTCCATCAATCCCAGCTTGTACATCTTTTGGTTTCATAGCTAAAACGATGATGGATGCTTCTTTTACTAATGATTCTTTATGATGTGTTGTTTTAATGCCATACATTTTAGTTAACTGTTCAAGTCGTGAAGAATTCGAGCGATTGGCTACGATAACCTCTTCTGGTTTGTATACTTTTCCTTTTAAAAGCCCTGCTATCATGGCTTCTGCCATAGAACCTGCACCAATGAATCCTATCTTACTCATCGTTAATTCTCCTCTTTTTTTATCTTTTGAAAATATTATACTTTATAACTTAATGAGTTTTTTCGTAAATAAAAAGCCAATCCTGTCCTACTAATAAGGACGGATTGACTCCGCGGTACCACCTTGTTTGGAATATATATTAATTCCCAACTTTACTTCTTTATCGCAGAATACGGACAGGTTTTCCTGACTGTTCGTAGGGTAGGTTCAATAGAAAAACATATAATGGAGCCTTTCAGCCCATGAGCTCCACTCTCTGCTACTGTCTTCCTATTTACTATTCCTAGTCAACACACTACTTATATCAATATGCTCTTAACATACACTGTTGTGAATTTTTATTCATTATGCATGTTGAATCAGTAATTTGTCAAGTATTAATAATGCAATATTCATCAATAAGAATGTGAGAATGATATCCGAATTATTTGAATATAATGACATCGGTGACTTATAAAGGTACAATAGCTATATAATGTTAAGTTTTAAAAAAATGGGGTAAAAAAGCTTTATTCAAAAATAATAAATGGGGCGGAGAATATGAAGCCATTTACAAAAAGAGTTTATAAGTTCGTTTTGCCAACACCTTTTCCTGTTGGTGATGTGAATGTTTATTTAATTAAAGGAGATCGTTTAACACTTGTTGATGTTGGTCCAAAAACAGAAGAAGCCTGGCATTCGTTTTTGCAGCAATTAAAAGAAATTGGATATACGCCTAAAGATATTGAACAAATTGTTATTACACATCATCATCCTGATCATGTGGGAATGCTTGATTTTTTTAGTGAGGATATTCCTGTTTATGGTCATTCTTTTAATAATCCATGGTTAAAACAGGATTCTCAATTTATGGATGATCAAACTAAGTTTTTTGAGAGAATTTTAGTTGATTTTGGTGTTGATCAAAGATTTATGTCATACGTAAAGAGATTAAATGATATGTTAATTTATTCATGTCATAGAGAGTTAACGGGTTTTCTTAGAAACGGGAACATAGTTGATGGTCTAGAGGGGTGGCGTGTAATAGAGACACCTGGTCATGCTCAAAGTCATATCGTTCTATATGAAGAAAACGCAGGTATATTAATAGGTGGTGATCTGCTTCTTAAGCATATTTCACCAAACCCGTTACTAGAGCCTCCTATGATTGATGGTGTGAATGAGCGCCCTAAACCGCAGCTTCAGTTAAATGAATCTCTTTCTAAATTGCGAGAGTTGCCAATCTCACAGGTTTATTCTGGACATGGTGAAAATATTATAGAAGTGAACGACTTAATTAAATATAGATTAAAGAAACAAGCTGAAAGAGCTGAACAAGTTCGTCAATTCATTTCAGAAAAACCTTTAACAGCTTTCCAAGTTAGTAAAGCTTTATTTCCTACGATTTATCATAAGCAGTTGATGCTAACTATGTCAGAAACAGTCGGTCAACTTGACTATTTACTTGAAATCGGTCAAATTAGAGTGGATACATCACTAGATAAACAAGTTTATTTTGCTACTTAAATAGAGGTGGAAATGTTGAATACGCGAATACAGGGTTGCTATGTTGCCATAACAGGTGCTTCTGGTGGAATTGGTGAAAAAGTCGCAATTGAGTGTGCAAAACAAGGAGCACATGTGATTTTACTTGCGAGAAGAGAAGAATTATTAGCTGCTCTTGCTGATCGGATTTCTAAAGATTATGGTGTGTCTTGTTACTACTATCCTTTAGACGTTCAGAAGCTGGAGTCTATTCAAGCGGTCTTTTCAAAAATTGAAACAGAAGTTGGGCAAATTGATATTCTTGTTAATAATGCTGGTTTTGGTATTTTTAACGATGTACTTGATTCAACTTTTGATGAAATGAAGAGTATGTTTGAGGTTAATGTATTTGGCTTAATTGCTAGTACTAAAATGGTGTTACCTCAGATGATCAAAAGGAAAAAAGGTCATATTATTAATATTGCTTCACAGGCTGGGAAAATTGCCACACCAAAATCTAGTCTTTATTCAGCTAGTAAGCATGCAGTATTAGGATTTACAAACAGTCTTCGTTTTGAAGTTAAGCCTAGTAATATTTATGTAACTACTGTTAACCCAGGACCTATTAAAACTAATTTTTTCAATATTGCTGATAAAAAAGGTGATTACGTCAAAAATGTTGAACGCTGGATGCTTGATCCTAATAAGGTAGCACGAATAATAGTTTCTTCTATGTTAACACCTAAGCGTGAAATAAATTTACCTGGTTGGATGAACGCTGGAAGTACGCTATACCAGGTTATGCCTAGATTATTTGAACGTATAGCTGGAAAGGCATTTTACAAAAAATAATACATAGTACACGATGCTTTTTGGCATCGTGTTTTTGTTGATTTTGCAAATTTTGTTGCTTATAAATTTATAATAGTGGAATGGAGAGGAAAAAGCTTCCCTCCCCTACGAATTCTGTTTCTGGAATGAAATGAAACAAATTCGTTACTACATAACAGCGTACTAAAATTGTCCTTTCTTTTGTTCAGTAGTAATATAAGATGACTATTTATAGTGTTTAGTAAAGGAGTATGCATATGATTGAATTGCGATATTTTGATCATTCTCATATGGAACAGCTTATGAACTGGGTGAAAACACCCGAGTTTCTGATGCAATGGGGAGGACCTGCTTTTCATTTTCCTTTAGATCACGAGCAATTAGAGAGTTATATTGAAAATGCTAACACTGAAGCCTCTGATTGTCTTATTTATTGTGTGATATTTAAAGGCACTGGAAATGTTATTGGTCATATATCTTTATCTACTATTGATAAAGTAAATCGCTCAGCTAGAATTGGTAAAGTATTAGTTGGTGATGAAAGTGTGAGAGGGAAAGGAATCGGCTATTTAATGATTGTTGAACTACTGAAGATTGCATTCAATGACCTTCACCTTCATCGTGTGAGTTTAGGTGTGTTTGACTTTAATACTACTGCGATTGCTTGCTATGAAAAAGCTGGCTTTAAAAAGGAAGGGTTATTAAGAGATTGTCGGAAAGTTGGTCACGATTATTGGAGTCTTTGGGAAATGAGCATTCTAAAGCCTGAGTGGCTTGAACAAGATGATAGAGATAAAACGATTTAGGAAAAAAGGTGGAAAAAGCTTGTCTATATTAAATCATCCTTTGTATTACATATACACCTACGCTTTTCATGAAGATGAAAAGTCACTTTGTCAGTTAGAAATGCGCTCTCTCTTTGGATATGATTCACAAACAACATTTTTGAAGAGTAGTAGACGAATGAATCCCAGTCGAAGTCCGTTTATAAAAGAAAGAATTGAAGTGCTTTATAAATCTGAGAGCTTAGATGGACTAATCCAACTTGTGGAAGGCCTGGAGATAGGTGAAGAAACATTTAAGGTGATTTGCCTTGAAAATCATTCCAATAAACTCGGTTTTAAAGAAAGGCGCTTTATTGAAAGGAAGGTTGGTTTACAACTAAAAGGAAAGGTTGATTTACTTGCTCCGCAGAAACAATTTGCCATAATGGAAGTTGATGGAGAGTGGATGTTTGGAAAGTATACTAAAAGTGATTCCGTTTGGTTACATCATCAAAATAAACCGCAAAACTATTCTACTGCCCTAAGTACACGTCTTGCAAGAGCCGTGGTTAATATTGCTGTTCCTTCTATTGATGAGGTAACTGTGATTGATCCTTGCTGTGGAATTGGGACGGTTTTAATTGAAGCACTTTCAATGAACATTAACATTGTTGGTAGTGATCGTAATCCGCTTGTTACAACAGGAGCAAGAGAGAATATTGCATTTTTTGGCTTTGAAGGAGAAGTGATTTTGAGAGATATAAGGCAAATAAAAGATTCCTATGATGTAGCAATTATTGATATGCCATATAATCTCTGTTCTGTCCTTCCTTCTGAAGAAAAGCTTGATATGCTAAAAAGTGCTCGAAGAATCGCTAAGAAAGTAGTCGTTATCACGATCGAACCTATCGATTCTATACTACAAAAAGCTGGCTTTAACATCAGTGATCGTTGTGTGGCTAAAAAGGGAACATTCATTAGAGAAGTTATTGTTTGTAAATAGGTCTTTATACAGTAAAACGCAGTTTCATCTATAGACTGCGTTTACTTGTGTTATTTATTAATGAGGTTATTTGAATAATCTTTGTTGTTTTGACTAAGGAAACAGCACTCTATAAAGTATTGTGGCATTTTTAAGAAAAGGAGCTTGTATACAATTGAAACAATGTTTTTATCAAATGGGGTCCGTCCAACAATCTTCCAGATAAGAGCCTTATAAATTTTTAATTTTCAAAAGGTAGAACGTCATCTATTGCATTTAGTTCTAGATTTAAGACAGATTTCGTATCATCATTATAAAATAAGAGTTGCTTTTGGTCAGGTGATATTTGAATAACACGTCCGGAGAAAGTGATTGTGCCGACTCTTGCTTTAGAGTAAGTCACACGTAAAAGAATATTGTCTTGTTGCCATTGCTCTGCTTTTGAAAAAAATCTCTCCATTTTTTTGACTCCTCTAGAAAAATTAAGTGTTTTCTATGTTGAATGATTGACAATTAGTTTGATTTTTCCTGTATCTATCTTCTGAATTTAAATGGAGATTTTTCTTGGGATGATTACTTTTACTAAGATTTTCTTAAGGTGAAAGAATACCAAGAGGAATTTTTTGGTGAATGATTAATTATTATTGATTATACGCTAAATTAGCAAGTAATCAAGTTGTACACAATTTTCTTTTTCCTCTTAATTCGTTAAATAACTATATACGATATCCTCTATATTCTCATACAACTCTGTGTCTTCTGCTTTCTCATCTGTTATTTGCTTTAATAAGCTTTCAATATCTTCTTTTGAAAGAGGATTTTCATTTAGGTCTCTTCCATATTGTAAAAAGCTCTTCCTTAGCATTTTTAATAGAAATTTTTCTTCCATCGTACACCTCACTATTTGAGTATACAGGCTTTTCGTTTATTTACGAAGTTAAATTATATATTTGCCATAAAGACTCGGGTATTCTTTGTTGTTGATTTTCTTTCTATGTATTTGCTTTCCCACAGGAGTCTCATATGTTCATCTCCAATCAACAAAGTACTAAAATTCAACATATGCTTTAACCTAGCCAAAATATAACATAACCCCAAATGCGACCCTTATCTTTTGGTTTTGCTTACGTGTTGTTTTCTCATTTGTTATTTCCCTTATGTCTCTTTATCTGTGTATTAATCTTGGTGAAAACTACCATTGAAATCGAACGTATATTCCCTTAAGATAAAGTATATACTTAAATACGAACATATATTCTATTTTGGAGGAATTGGCTATGATTGAAAACTACGATCAACTGCCAAAACGTAAAATTCTTTGTATTGATATTAAAAGTTTTTATGCAAGCTGTGCGGCTGTTTTGCTTGGGTTGGACCCATTGACATGCTATTTAGCTGTTGTTGGTGATACAGAGCGTCAAGGTAGTATTGTGTTAGCGGCTTCTCCACGATTAAAAAAGGAATTTGGCATTAAAACAGGTTCTCGTCTTTTTGAAGTACCTAATGATCCTCGCATTACAATTGTAAATCCAAAGATGGCGATGTATATTCGCATTTCTACCGAGCTTACAAAGTTATTTCATCGCTATGTACCAAAAGAGGCTATCCACACGTATAGCGTTGATGAAAGCTTTATTGAAGTGGATGGAGTCGAACATATTTGGGGTGATGCACGAACGATCGCTGATAAAATTCGTGATGATATGGAGAGAGAGTTTCAGCTTCCAAGTGCAATTGGCATTGGACCAAATATGCTTTTAGCAAAAATTTGTTTGGATACTGAAGCAAAAAAAACAGGTGTTGCCGAATGGACATTTGATGATGTGAAAAGCAAACTTTGGAAGCTTGAGCCACTTAGTGAAATGTGGGGGATAGGATCAAAAGTCCAAAAAACACTGAATCGAATGGGGATTTTCAATGTTGGCCAACTTGCGAATTATCCACTTGAGTTGCTTGAAAAGAAATTTGGAGTGATGGGAAATCAGCTTTATTATCATGCTTGGGGAGTAGATTTATCTGAAATAGGTGCTCCGATTATGCAGGGACAAATTAGCTTTGGCAAAAGTCAAATTTTACTTCGCGACTATCCAGATCCAGAAGAAGTAAAACATGTCATTTTAGAGATCAGTGAAGAAGTTGCCCGAAGAGCAAGACAGCATAAAAAAGTAGGTCGAACGATCAGCCTTGGAATTGGTTATAGTCGTGATGAGTTTGGTGGTGGTTTTCATCGTTCTATAACAATTGATCAACCAACAAATATTACCATGGACATTTATGAAGCCTGTTTACAACTATTTGAAAAATTTTATATGAATAAAACAGTACGGAAGATTTCGATTGCATTATCAAATATCGAAGAAGATTGTGATATGCAGCTTGATTTGTTTCGTCCAAATCGCACAAAGGAGCGTACACTAGGTTATGTGATGGATTCAATCCGACATAAATATGGTTCTGATGCTCTTTTACGTGCTGTGTCGTATACTACAGCCGGAACAGCGAAGCATCGTGCAAAACTTGTGGGTGGTCATAAGGCATAAGTTGAATTTCCCTGCCCATTTCATTGCGGAAAAGCACAGAGCTACCTCTTAAGAATAATGTATAAAGACCTTATCCATTTTTAAACGTGTAAAACCTGTACTTGAAAAGTAGAAAGAACTGATAGTAGGGGATAGCCTGCTTATCAAAATTTTCGGATAAGTCTTATTTCATTTGTTTTTTTGGGAGGGTATTATGTGAAAGTTGATCACCAACAGCCATTTGTCACATATGTAGCTCTAGGAGATTCTTTAACGGTTGGTGTAGGAGCGTCATTTCTAGCACCTGGATTTGTAGGTCAATATGTGAGGTTACTAGAGAAAGAGCAACATGTACCTGTATGCACTAACATATATGCGAAATCCGGTATTGAAACAGATGGTGTTTTAAATATTATTGAAAATCAAACTGTGTACAATAAAATTGAACATGCAAACATCATATCAATTTCAGCAGGAGGAAACGATTTAATTCAAGCAAGTAAGGATTTTATTGAATCTGGTGAAGCTGCTGAACTTGCTCAATCTGTGAAAGAATGTCACAGCAATATGGTCAAAATAATGACAACAATTCACAGGCTAAAAAAAGAATGTGGTGTCCCATATCGTATTTATTTACTTAATCTCTATAATCCACTACCACAAATCCAACTTGCTGAGAAATGGGTGAAGCTGTTTAATCAGCATTTAAATAGTTTTCATAATGGAAAAACAATTTTTGTTGCAGATCTTTATTCTGTTTTTAAAGGTAAACAAGAAGAACTTTTATCAAGAGATCGTATCCATCCTAATAACTTAGGATACAAAAAGATTGCCGAGCAATTAATTGCATTAGGTTATCCTACTTTTTAACTAGAATACACAATGGTTTAGGACGTGAAATAAATGATACGTGATAGAGGAAATATTAAATGGACATCAATGATGCTACCCGAGCACGTTAAATTATTAAGAACTTGGTCTGAAACAGATATGTATCAAGAAAAGCCTGAACTTGATGAACAACAGCTGGAGCAGTTTAACGAGATGATTTTTCATGCGATGGAAGAGCATGTGGAACTCATCTTTACGTATTATAAAAACCACTTTTTTCATACATGCTCAGGTTATGTTCATTATATTGATCCCATTCAGCAAACACTTCGCATTGTTGATGAACAAACAGGCACACGAATACAGTTACCCCTTCAAGAAGTGATTGATGTGAGGCACAAATAACCCCATAGAAATAGGCTGGGACATAATTAAAGAAGTCATAAAAAACACGAATAAATCTAAATTCAGTTAAGCTGAAAGAAACAAGTTCGTTCCATTGCGCTGCAGACACTCGCTTTCCACGGGGAGGAAGCTGAGCCCAATGTCATCAAGCTAACCTTACAAATTATGTAAGGTTTTTTTGGACGATTTTCT
>NZ_JAIVKL010000034.1 GCF_020524045.1 Metabacillus litoralis | reverse complement strand
GTTAAACTGTAATTGAGTCATTTTTATTCCTCTTCTCTTTGTTTATCGTCGTTGAAAACATTGTTGACAAGAAGGAATAAAATGACTCTTTGTTTTTACACAATTATATGGACTTAATCCATTTTGTCACTCTATCCTAAGCGGAAATTAAATTTATCTTCGATTCTTGAAAAATATCAACGGTTTTTCTAATTTATCATCGATTATGCGAATTTATCTTCGATTTTCAGAATTTATCTTCGATTAGACTATTTTCGACAAAACTCTCACAAAGCAACACCTTCTATATTACAAATATTTAAGAGGTGTTAAATCATATTGGCGATTTTTATTTGCTCCTGAGTATTTGAGATTCAAGCCATGTAATAACCGATTAGCCGTGCTGGATGAATTCAAAAGAAGAAAATCTCTTGCTTCAGAGTTCTTGATGGTTGGTTTTATTAAAAGTGAGTAATCTTTTAAGGCCTGTACATGAGCCAATTTGTCTTTATTTTTGCATTGGGGGCAATACCAATTTGCCTTTATCCTTTCTAAGGGCAGATACTCACAATGAGGACAGATCACCCCTTTCCTTAATTCATGCTCATTTATTTGATATCTTTCTAATACATTGGTTTCTAACGGTGAATGCTGCTTGATGAGACTTTTGAGGATTTTTTTCATATCTTTTTCATCGAGAGTTTCAGATGTGTGAGAGTGAGATTTTTCGATTTGCTTGATTTTCATTGGAAGATCTTCTTTGTGGATGACTTTTTGATTAATGAAGTGGCTATTTGGGGAGGTACGGATAATACTTTGAGAATGGCTAATGACAACTAGCGTGGCAAGCTTAAGGTTTGGGAGTTTATTGAGTTTTAACCATTCTTGAAACAGAGCCGCTTGTCTGTCTAGCTGTGTTAGTGGATAGGAATAACCTTTTTCGACGCCGTCTTTTGTTTGAATCAGTTGCTTGAATTCCTGATCAAAGTAAATGGTTCCAGAGATATTTTTCACCTCAATAAGAATGACAAGCTTTTTGGTGAAAATAAGGGTGTCAATTTGAAAGTAATGTGATTTTGTCTGTAGTCTTAAACCATGGAAGATAAAATAGTCCTTTTCGTTTAGAAAACTAAGTGGATAGTCGATTGCTTTTTCACCCTGGTAGCCTGCGGTTCTTATTCTGAGGTCTTCGGTAATAGTGGGGATTTTATGTTGATGAGTTTTCGGGATTCTTTGAAGCAAAGCAGCTAATTTCGGGATGATATCTGGTATTTGATGGTCTTTTTTGATCATTTTCTCACTCCATTTTGTTTTGTCGCTTTAATATACGCTATCTCAGGGTGGATATCCTGCTACTCGTTGAGAGAATTTTAACTTTATCGGCGATTCTGCCGATTTATCTTCGATTTTTCTGATTTATCATCGATTATGTAAATTTATCTTCGATTTTCCGGATTTATCTTCGATTAGACTATTTTCGACAAAAACCGCCCCCGCATCTAGCCGCAAACCAAACCAACAAAAAAACTGCCACACCCAGTGTGGCAGCCCCTTAACTCAAATTACTTCTTCAAGTTATAGAAAGTTTTAATTCCATCATATTTTGCTGCATCAACAAGTTGATCTTCGATACGAAGAAGTTGGTTGTATTTCGCAACACGGTCAGTACGTGATGGAGCACCTGTTTTAATTTGGCCAGCGTTTGTTGCAACAGCGATGTCAGCAATTGTGCTGTCTTCTGTTTCACCAGAACGGTGAGAGATTACTGCTGTGTAACCAGCGCGTTTTGCCATTTCGATTGCATCAAATGTTTCAGTAAGTGTACCGATTTGGTTAACTTTGATAAGAATTGAGTTAGCAATTCCTTTTTCGATACCTTCAGAAAGTTTTTTCGTGTTTGTAACGAATAAGTCATCACCAACAAGTTGAACTTTGTCGCCAAGGCGCTCAGTTAATAGCTTGTGACCATCCCAGTCGTTTTCGTCTAATCCATCTTCAATTGAGATGATTGGGTATTTAGAAGCCATTTCAGCATACCAGTCAACCATTTCTGCAGATGTTTTAACAACACCTTCACCTGAAAGATGGTATTTACCGTCTTCTTTGTTGTAGAACTCAGAAGAAGCAGCATCCATAGCAAGCATAACTTGCTCACCTGGTTTGTAACCAGCTTTTTCGATAGCTTCGATGATTGTTTGAAGAGCTTCTTCGTTAGATCCTAAGTTAGGAGCGAATCCACCTTCATCACCTACAGCCGTGTTAAGGCCTTTACCTTTTAATACAGCTTTTAAGCTATGGAAAATTTCAGCACCCATACGTAGTGCTTCACGGAAGTTTTCAGCACCTACTGGCATAACCATGAATTCTTGAATGTCAACGTTGTTATCAGCATGCTCTCCACCGTTAACGATGTTCATCATTGGTACTGGAAGAGTTTTCGCGTTGAATCCTCCAAGGTATTGGTATAAAGGTACTTGTAGGAAATCTGCAGCAGCACGAGCAGCAGCCATAGATACACCAAGGATTGCGTTAGCACCTAATTTACCTTTGTTTTCTGTTCCATCAAGCTCGATTAATGCTTGGTCGATTGCAACTTGATCAGTTACTTCGAAACCAAGTAATTCTGGAGCGATTAATTCGTTTACGTTTTTAACAGCTGTTAAAACGCCTTTTCCTAAATAACGGTCTTTGTCACCATCACGAAGCTCAACTGCTTCATATTCACCAGTTGAAGCACCACTTGGTACTAATGCGCGACCAAACGCACCTGATTCTGTGTGTACTTCTACTTCTACTGTTGGGTTACCGCGTGAGTCTAAAACTTCGCGTGCATAAACGTCTACAATGTATGGCATTTAATTTCTCTCCTTTATTTTTGAATTAATGTAGTACCAGTCATTTCTGCTGGTTTGTTAAGGTTTAATAAATCTAGCATGGTTGGAGCTAAGTCTCCTAAAATTCCACCATTTCGAAGTGTTACATTTTCCTCTGTTACGATAACAGGAACAGGATTTGTTGTATGAGCAGTCATTGGCTCACCTTCTAATGTAACCACTTCATCTGAATTACCATGATCAGCTGTGATAATTGCTTTACCGCCTTTAGCGATAATGGCATCAACGATTTTCCCAAGGCATTCATCAACCGTTTCGATTGCTTTAATTGTTGGCTCAAGCATTCCTGAGTGACCAACCATATCCGGATTTGCAAAGTTTAAAAGAATCGCATCAAATTTATCAGCTTCAATTTCTGCTAGTAACGCGTCCGTTACTTCATAAGCACTCATCTCAGGCTGAAGGTCATAAGTTGCAACCTTTGGTGAGTCGATTAAAATTCGCTCTTCACCAGGAAATTTTTCTTCACGTCCACCACTCATAAAGAAGGTAACATGCGGATATTTTTCAGTCTCAGCAATACGAAGCTGTGTTAAATTATTTTGCGCTAACACTTCACCAATTGTGTTATCAAGGTTCGTTGGTTTGAAAGCTACATATCCTTTAACTGTTTCACTAAAGTGTGTTAAACACACAAAGTGTAAGTTTCTCGGATGCTTTTCACCACGATCAAATGAACGGAAATCTTCATTAGTGAACGTATTGGAAATTTGGATGGCACGATCTGGACGGAAGTTATAGAAAATAACTGCGTCATCATCATTAATCGTTGCAACTGGTGATCCATCTTCTTTTGTCATAACAGATGGAAGCATGAATTCGTCGAAAATCCCGTTTGTATAAGAATCATCGATACATTCCATTGGATGACTGTAAGTTGGGCCTTCACCGTAAACCATTGCACGGTATGATTTTTCTACTCGGTCCCATCGCTTGTCGCGGTCCATTGAGTAGTAACGTCCAGATAATGTCGCAATTTCCCCGACACCGTATTCTGTGATTTTTTGTTGTAATTCATTCACATACGTTTTAGCAGTTTTTGGACCAACATCACGTCCATCTAAGAAGCCATGAATGTACACATTTTCTACGCCTTCTTTAGCTGCAAGCTGTAGAAGAGCATATAAATGCTGAATATGACTATGAACTCCACCATCTGACACTAAACCAAAGAGATGAAGGTTTTTACCTGTACGCTTTACATGGTTAATTGCTTCCGTAATGGTTTCATTTTTTTCAAATTCACCTTCACGAATCGCAACATTTACACGTGTTAAGCTTTGATAAACAACACGACCTGCTCCAATGTTTAAATGACCTACTTCAGAGTTACCCATTTGTCCTTCTGGAAGACCAACAGCCTCACCTGAAGCGATTAATTCAGCATGTGGATATTGATTCCAGTAACGATCAAAGTTAGGCTTTTTAGCTTGTGCCACTGCATTACCCATTGTTTCTTCTCGAACGGCAAAACCATCAAGGATGATTAATGCAACTGGTGCCTTACTCATTTGTTTGCCTCCACAAGTTGAAGGAAAGATTGTGCCTCTAAGCTTGCTCCACCAACTAGTGCACCATCGATATCAGGCTGTGCCATATATTCTTTAATGTTAGCAGGCTTAACACTTCCACCGTATTGGATACGAACAGCTTCTGCTGCATCTGTAGAGAATTGCTCTGCTACAACGTTACGGATATGCGCACAAACTTCATTAGCATCTTCTGCAGAAGAAGATTTACCAGTTCCGATTGCCCAAATTGGCTCATAAGCGATAACTGTTTGTTTCACTTGATCTTCAGATAAACCTTGTAAAGCTTGTTTCACTTGGTTTCCTACAAGATCATTTGTTTTTCCAGCTTCACGCTCTTCTAACGTTTCACCACAACATACGATTGGAGTTAATCCGTGTTTGAAAGCAGCTAAAGTCTTTTTGTTTACTGATTCATCTGTTTCAGCAAACATTTCTCTACGCTCTGAGTGACCTAACACTACATAGCTTACACCGATATCTTTTAGAGCTACTGGACTAATTTCACCAGTGAAAGCACCGTTTTCTTCAAAGTGCATATTTTGAGCACCGATTTCTAAGTCTGTACCTTTAGTAGCAATAACTAAGCTTTCTAAAAATAGTGCCGGAGCACAAACCACTGAGTCAACACTTTCTGTTGAAGGTACTAGACCTTTTACTTCTTCAATAAAGCTTTTTGCTTCAGAAGAAACTTTGTTCATTTTCCAGTTACCAGCAATAATTGGCTTTCTCATGTTTACACCGTCCCTTTTTTTACAATCATTCTTTTTCATTAACACCAAGAAGTCGCGACTAATCTTGACATTATTAAAATTGAAGACTGTCTTTTTTATTTAGGCTGTTTTCGTTAAACTTTGTTGTTTTTTTACAACTCAAGGTAAACAGCACTTTATCAAGCATGGTGGCATCTTTTCTTAATAGAATTGGACTTATTATGCAAAAGAACAATGTTTAAATTGCAATATTAAGGCAATTAGCAACAATCTTTCAGAAAAGAGCCTTTATTTATCGTTTAATGCTAAAACGCCTGGAAGTACTTTACCTTCCATGAATTCAAGAGATGCTCCACCACCTGTAGAGATGTGGCTCATTTTATCAGCCAAGTTGAACTTTTCTACAGCGGCAGCTGAATCTCCTCCTCCGATAACGGAATATGTATCATTTGCCTCAGCTAATGCTTCTGCAACTGCTTTTGTACCACCTGCGAATGCATCTAATTCGAATACACCCATTGGTCCGTTCCAGATAACAAGTTTAGAGTTTTTGATTACGTCAGCGTAGATTTCACGAGATTTCGGACCACAATCAAGACCTTCCCAATCACTTGGAATGCTGTCGATTGATACGATTTGTGTGTTTGCATCATTTGAAAAATCATCTGCTACAACAATATCAACAGGCATGTAGAAATTAACGCCTTTTTCTTTCGCTTGATCAAGGAAAGATTTTGCTAAATCAATTTTATCTTCTTCAAGTAGTGATTTACCAACATCATGTCCTAAAGCTTTGATGAATGTGTAAGCTAATCCTCCACCGATGATTATATTATCTACTTTATTAAGAAGATTGTCGATCACACCGATTTTGTCTTTTACTTTTGCTCCACCGATAATAGCCGTGAAAGGACGCTCTGGATTAGATAATGCTTTACCTAATACTTCAAGCTCTTTTTCCATTAAGAAGCCTGCAACTGCTGGGATATGTTTTGCAATACCTTCAGTTGAAGCATGTGCACGGTGAGCAGCACCAAATGCATCATTTACATAAACATCAGCTAAATCAGCAAATGCTTTTGCTAATTCTGGATCATTTTTCTCTTCACCAGGGTAGAAACGTACGTTTTCTAAAAGGAGAACGCCGCCTTCTTCTAGTTTTGCAATTTCAGCTTTAACAGATTCACCATAAGCTTCATCTGTTTTCACAACATTTTTGCCTGAAAGTTCTTGAAGCTTTTCTGCAACTGCATTTAAGCGAAGCTCTTCAACAACTTGACCTTTAGGACGACCTAGATGACTTGCTAATACAACTTTAGCACCTTGCTCACTTAAATATTGAATTGTTGGTAAAGCTGCACGAATACGTGTTTCATCTGTTACTTGTCCATCCTTCATCGGTACGTTAAAATCAACGCGACAAAAGACGACTTTCCCTTTAACATCAATGTCTTTAACTGACTGTTTGTTCATGAAAAAGCCCTCCTAATTAGATATGCGGAAGCGCCTGTTTCAGCCCCGACAAGCACAAGACGAGCCTCACAGAAAGATGTTCTTTACCTTTCATTGAGAATTGGCTTGTGACCTCAAGGAGCTAGGCGCTACAGCTCGACACCAAAAAGCCCATATTTCTAAAAAAGGGAAAGGGGATGCTCCCCTTTCCCCGTTTTCTTACATTATACAGTTATTCTTGCTTGTTATCTTCTTTTAAAGAATTAAAGTCCTTTAGAAGCGATGTAGTCAGCAAGATCTACTACACGGTGAGAGTAACCACTTTCGTTATCATACCAAGAAATTACTTTAACCATGCTGCCTTCCATAACCATTGTTGATAAAGCATCGATTGTAGAAGAATTTGGGTTACCATTGTAATCTCCAGATACTAATGGATCTTCACTGTATCCAAGGATACCGCTTAATTCACCTTCAGCAGCTGCTTTGAATGCTTCGTTAATTTCGTCAACAGTTACTTCTTTATCTAATTCAGCAACTAAGTCAACTAAAGAAACGTTAGGAGTTGGAACACGCATTGCTCCACCGTTTAATTTACCTTTTAATTCAGGTAATACTAGAGAAACAGCTTTAGCAGCACCCGTTGTAGTTGGGATGATGTTTTCAGCTGCCGCACGAGCACGACGGTAGTCTTTATGTGGTAAATCTAAGATTTGTTGGTCATTTGTGTAAGAGTGAACAGTTGTCATCATTCCACGTTTGATACCAAATTTGTCGTTTAATACTTTAGCAAATGGAGCTAAACAGTTCGTTGTACAAGAAGCGTTAGAAATTACATCGTGGCTTCCTGCATCATATTTATCTTCGTTAACACCCATTACGATTGTGATATCTTCATCACTAGCTGGAGCTGAGATGATAACTTTTTTAGCCCCTGCTTCAATGTGTTTTGCAGCGTCTGCACGTTTTGTGAAGAATCCAGTAGATTCAACAACGATATCAACACCTTGAGCTCCCCAAGATAATTTAGCTGGGTCACGCTCTGCTGAAACTTCAATTGTTTTTCCGTTAACAACTAAGTTGTTACCGTCAACTGACACTTCTGCATCTAACTTTCCGTGTACAGTATCATATTTTAAAAGGTGAGCTAACATATTTGCATCTGTTAAATCGTTAACTGCAACTACGTCAACGTTAGGATTTTTTAATGCTGCACGGAAAACATTACGACCAATACGACCAAAACCATTAATACCGATTTTTACTGCCATGATTAATTTCCTCCTTTAATTTTGTTCTTCGGTTATGTACCTTTGAACAATACTATCATAAGTTAGTTTGTTTCCCTCTCGTAATGAAAGGCAAACATATATAATCAGGGAGTATTAGTCCCTTATTAACTCGTTTGCTGCTCCTTCATCTGTAATAAGAACAGAATCTAAAGCCTGTTTCATGTAAGCTTGGATTGCCTTTGCTTTTGACGCACCACCTGCAACCGCGATTACATTTGGTACCTCTTCAATGTCATCAAGCTGAATCCCTACAGTTTTCACTTTATGTACAATGTCGCCCTCTTGATCAAAATAATAGCCAAACGCTTCTGCGACAGCATTTCCATCTTGAATCTTCTGGAAATCTACATCCGGTGTTTTCCGGCGCTCTGCCATTGTTTTAGCGTCTCCTATTCCATGAACAACCATACTTGAGGATTTCACTATAGCTAAAAGCTCTTTAATTGAGGGTTCTTCAATAATTGATTGATAGGCATCTTTACTAAGCTGATCTGGAACATGGAGAAGTCGATAAATCCCACTTGCACGCTCTGCCATCTTAGCACAGATCGTATTTGCTTGATTTTCCACTGTTTCGCCTAAGCCACCACGAGCAGGAACAAAAAGAATTTCGCGATTTTTACTATCAGGTGTCATCATCTCAGCTACAGCAGCAAGTGTTGTACCACCAGTAACAGCGACGATATTTTTACCGATTAATCGCTCTTTTATACATGTTACACAAGCTCTTCCCATTTCTTTTTTTACCCATGGTGAGTCATCACTATTGCCTGAAACAACTATTACTCGATTTAGATTAAACTTCTTTTTTAATTTTTCTTCCAAAGAAGATAACCCTAAAACATCTTTCATCATTTCTTCTAGAAGCTTTAGTGATGACGAACCTTCATCAGTTAAAGTCATGCCAGAGGTGTGAATATCGATTAAATTCTGATCTTTCAGAAATTGAACTTCATTCCTTAAGATCCGTTCACTTAACCCAAGGCTAATTGAGAGACTTCTTCTTCCAATAGGTTGCATCAATCTTATGTATTGAAGAATTTGATAACGTTTTTGCATAACCTGTAGTAGGTCTGGCAATAATTTTTTCTGTACTTCTATTAATGATTTCATTTTGCCATCCCTTTCTGAGCCGGCATGGACTTCATTCGTCCCACTGAGACTTATTATGTCCCACCTTCTCAAAAAAAAATCTCCCTGCTACAATTTCATTTTAACAGGGTAAATTTGCTTATTCAAGAAATCTTTCTCTACTTTTTAAAGTAAACGCTTTCTTATTACATCTTTATCCAAAATTCCATAAGAAACGATCTCTTCATCAATTTTCACAACAGGAATCATAATTTGATAAAGTTCTAATAACGCATCATCTTTATAAATATCGATAACTTCATACTGAAAAGAAACTTCTTTTTGAATTGCTTTTAACACGTCTAATCCCTTATCACATAGTGGGCAATTTTCTTTAGAATACAAAATCACTTTTTTCATATTGTCAGGCACATCCATTTCAGGTTTTTTACAAAGACTGTTTTCGTAACTTTGTTGCTTTTATACTTGATGGAAACAGCAATATATAAAGTCTATTGGCATCTTTTCTTTTAGAATAGTTTCATTTATGAAATGAAAACATTATTTCTAACCCAGAAATAGGTCAATTAGCAACAATCTTTCAGAAAAGAGCCTTTACAAATTAATATTCTTTCCTAACTGCAGAGGTGGGAATATTTAATTGCTCTCTATATTTTGTCACTGTTCTTCTTGATATTTTAATATCATAATCTGTTTTTAATAAGTTCGCTATTTTTTGATCTGATAATGGCTTCTTTTTATTTTCAGTAGCGATCATTTCTACGAGTTTTATTTTCACAGATGCAGCAGACACATCGCCTTTTTCTTCATCTAATTTGGTTGAAAAGAAAGTTTTCATACTAATAAGACCATGGGGTGTTTGCACATATTTATCTTTTACTGCTCTACTTACAGTAGATTCATGGATTTCGAGTAAATCAGCGATGTTTTTCAATGTTAATGGCTTTAAAAAGCTTTTTCCCTTAAGAAAAAAATCTTCTTGTTTATCCACAATCACCTTCATCACATTGATCATTGTTTCTTTTCTTTGCTGTATTGCTTTTTGTAGCCATTTTCCTTGTGTTAGTTTCTTAGAATAATAATCTTTCATTTCTGTTTCATCATTTGTTGCGTGATCTGTTTGTAATGGATGGTGGATAATGAGCTGTGGCATTAATTCATCATGATAAACAATATGAAGATGATTATTCACTATCTCAATGGTCATATCTGGTGTCACATAGGTGAGATCATCACTCTCATATTTTAGACCTGGTCTTGGTTCTAGCTTCTTAATAAGATCAAGCACCTCTTGAATATCAACTAATTTAGTTTTTATCTTTTTAGAAAGATCCTTCCAAGATTTTTCTGCAAAAGCCTGAAAGTGTTCTTCAACAATTAATTCAGCTAAGGAATTTCGTACTGGTAAACGACGTAGCTGTAACAAAATACACTCCTGCAGCGAGCGTGCACCAACACCAGCAGGTTCTAAACTCTGCAAAAAGTATAATTTACTTTCAAGATACTCCTCAGTCACATCTAAAACAGGTGCAAGTTCTGTAAGAGAATCCTTTAAATAACCATTCGAATCAATTGCATGAATTAATAAATGCAAACAATCCATTTCCTTTTTCCCAAGGTGAAAATCAATAAGCTGTGATCGTAGATGTTCACGTAAACTTGTTTTTTCCTTACAAGTATTTTCAATGAAAGCTTGTTTATCTGAATGTTTACTTACTTTTCTGTATGGAGATCGAAAGTTTTCTTTTACTTCGATTAGTGGATTTTCCATTGATAATTCATGGACATAGGAAAGAAGATCAGCTGAGGAATATTGTAATAAAGCAATAGCTTGCTGTAACTCTTGAGTCATATTTAATTTTAACGACTGTTCTTGAATTAACCCAATTCTCATTTTGTTCCCCCCTGTTTCTATTTTACACGAAAATGATAAGAAGTGTTATTGAGGATCACCTCTTTGGTAAGCGTTTACATTTTATTTTACTAGTTTACTATTTGTTTGAAGATTTTTAACCTGTCAAATCCTTTCGAAGATCTTGATGTTAGTACATTACTATGTGGAAATCGATAAAAGATGCACTAAAATTGAGCGTCGCGGAAAAGAGGTACATCCACATGCATGCTCTTTATAAACAAAACTTATGAAAACAGCTAAACTAAAAAATAACAAGAGCCTGAGATCCACTCAAGTCCTTGCTATTTTTAGCTTTTTGACGCGCTCGGAGGGATTCGAACCCCCGGCAGACGTGGTACCGGAAACCACCGCTCTATCCTACTGAGCTACGAGCGCACTATATCTATCAATACCTGAAAATTATACGGCAACTTTCCTTTAATTTCAACTGTCTTTTTATCCCTATCTGTTGAGATAGATTAGATCATTCAACAGTAAACGAACATTTCAATCAACGGTTTGAAATATAGAAAATTTGGGAATCATGTTTACATGTTATGCTTACGAAGTACATATACATACATAGAAAGATTGCCTAAGTTAAAAAGATCAAATGCATCGTGCTTTTCGTTTGACCTTTATTGACCATAGTTGTATGATGGAAATACATAAGTAATACAAATCTATGTGCTGTTCTAATTAGAACACATCTTTCTTATCATGAAGGAGGAATAATAATGAATTTAATCCCTACAGTTATTGAACAAACAAATCGTGGAGAACGTGCGTATGACATTTACTCTCGTCTATTAAAAGATCGTATCATCATGCTTGGAAGCGGTATTGATGATAATGTAGCAAACTCTATTGTATCACAATTACTATTTCTAGAAGCAGAAGATCCTGAGAAGGACATCTCAATCTACATAAACAGTCCTGGTGGTTCGATCACTGCTGGTATGGCAATTTATGATACAATGCAATTCATTAAGCCAAGTGTATCTACGATCTGTATCGGTATGGCTGCATCTATGGGTGCATTCTTACTTGCAGCTGGAGACAAAGGTAAACGTTATGCACTTCCTAACAGTGAAGTGATGATTCACCAACCATTAGGTGGAGCACAAGGTCAGGCAACTGAAATCGAAATCGCAGCTAAGCGTATCCTTTTCTTGCGTGACAAATTAAACAAAATCCTTTCAGATCGCACTGGTCAACCACTAGATGTGATTGAAAAAGATACAGAACGTGATAACTTCATGACAGCAGAACGCGCTTTAGAGTACGGTTTAATTGATAAGGTATTAGATCGTAATACGTTAAATAAATAATTAGTTACGATGGAACGGAGCCATTGCCTTTGGGTAATGGTTCCGTTTTTTAATTAAGCTGGGCGTTATTTTTGATGAGGGTTTTTGTCGAAAAATGTCTAATCGAAGATAAATCCGGAAAATCGAAGATAAATTTCCAGAATCGTTGATAAATCCGAAAAATCGAAGATAAAATCAAAAAATCCTTTTAAGCCCCCTTAATCACTTGGACACGAAAATCGATAAAGAGTACAATCTTTTTAACCGAAGATGATCGATAAAGGTGGTGAGGGAATGGCTAAGAAGAAGATCGAACTTTTTGAG
>NZ_JAIVKL010000033.1 GCF_020524045.1 Metabacillus litoralis | reverse complement strand
TTGCATGTATTAGGCACGCCGCCAGCGTTCGTCCTGAGCCAGGATCAAACTCTCCAATAAAGTAGTGTTTGACTTGCTCATAGTTTGTTTCGTTTTTGTACTATTATATAGTACGTTTTTGTTAATCGAAATTAACGTTGGCACGCTTGGTTTTGTTTAGTTTTCAAAGATCATTAATTGTCGTTTCGTCTAGAAGCGACTTTCTTAATATAACATTTCTTTTTCACATCGTCAACTTCTTTTTAAAAAAACTTTTTGAAGAAGTTTAGTACATGATAAGAAAAGCAAAGCCGCTGTTTTCTGTTTCAGTAACAGCGACGTTTAATAATATATCATCCACAAAAACTAAAGTCAATACTTTTCCTGAACAAAATAAGCACGATGATAAATTCCTTTACCTTTTGTTTCGATTCTTTCTATTGATACATAGTTCTTCTCCACTAGATACTCTAATAAGACACTTAGATCAACAGCATAATATTTTAATTCAGGATGATGAAGTAGTTCATTATAATGCCAATATTCTTTTTCAGACATTATCGTTAAGATATGTGCTGCTCCTACCTCTGTTTTAGAATGTATTAGGAAATCACTAGCTAGAAATAATAATTCTAATCTCTTCTCAATTGTTTCATCACTTATAACCAATTCATTATATAACTTATAAACCTGTGGCTCGATTTGCTTCACTTGGTTCCATAACGTTACTTCAGGATAATAACCTCTATCAATTACTTCTAGTCGAGCAAGATGATGTAGTGCATGAACAATATAGTTATAAGCATCCAGCAGCTGATTAGATTCAAAAAACACTTTACCTTCTAAATATCTACGAATTAGTTTTGAATACTCAATACCAATCTTTAATTTCCTCTCTGTGAAAGGAAATGTTCTTAGCCTATCAATTAGTTTAACGATATATTCATTACGATCAAAAAGAACCTTCCCATTTAAAACCCAATCCACAATTCTTCTATTTGTACCTAGAAGAATTACTTCATTCAATTCATCTTCTGTCATAACCGTTAACGACGCCTTCTTACTTTCATATTCATAATGTTTCACAAAGAGTGATTGCTCTACTTCCTTAACGATGACAAGAAGTGCTATATCTAAGTTATCTGTTAAAGGAGATGTTTGATTTGTTTTTTCTATCATAATAATAGCTAATGTATCTGCATGACTTGCTTTTTCTTGATAAATAGGACGGAGAATATTTTCCATCATTATGCCTCCAATATAATGGGTTTATTAATTCTTCTACATGTAAAAGCAAAAACCCTTTTCAAGATGGTAATTTGAAAGTATTGGAAAAACACAAATTATCACCAATGTCCCTGCTTTATTCATTATAATTAACATCTGATAGTATAAGGAATTGATAAAATTAATACAATCCTTAATTTAATACTTCACATAACAATTTATCTATCATAAAAGCTATGCTATATTTAGAAAAGGAGGTTTGTTATGGCGCGCAAATATAGTAGTAAAATAAATAAAATTAGAACCTTTGCACTTAGTTTAGTCTTTGTAGGTTTTATCATTATGTATCTTGGTATTTTCTTTCGAACTAACATGTGGGTTATGACAATCTTTATGATGCTTGGAATGCTATCGATTGTAGCTAGCACAGTTGTTTATTTTTGGATTGGAATGCTTTCAACAAAAGCAGTTCAAGTAATCTGTCCATCCTGTGAGAAGCCTACTAAAATACTCGGTCGTGTTGACATGTGTATGTATTGTAAAGAACCATTAACACTGGACAAAGATTTAGAAGGTAAGGAATTTGACGAAAATTATAATCGTAAAAGCATAAAATCATAGCATACATTCTTTACTATTCTGTAAAGACCTAGATCTTTATCGAAATAAATAAAAAGAACGGCTTTTCAAATGAAGAGCCGTTCTTTTTATTGCTATAAGACAAAAACAAGCTTCTATATCAACGAAGCTTGTTTTAATGAGTTTCTTTCATCTCACATGTTTTACATGTTCCGTATATTTCCATACGGTGATGACTAACATTAAAACCTGTAACATGTGCAGCTAAAGCCTCTACTTCATCAAGTCCTGGGTAAGAGAAATCAACAATCTTCCCACAGCTTTCACAAATTACGTGATAGTGGTCGGATGTGATAAAATCAAATCGACTTGATGCATCGCCATACGTTAATTCCTTAACAAGTCCAACTTCACGAAATACCCTTAAGTTGTTATAAACTGTAGCAACACTCATATTAGGGAATTTTCCTTCTAATGCTTTGTATATATCATCTGCTGTAGGGTGTGTCATGGAATCGACCAAGAATTCAAGTATAGCATGACGTTGAGGTGTGATTCTAACACCTGTTTCCTTTAAGGCTTCTAACGCATCTTTTAATTGATGTTCAGACATCCGTCATGCACCTCACTTCTATAAAGATTCTTACTTTATAATGTTTATAAATAGTGTACATTGTAACTAAGACTCTTGTCAATTAATCTTTCCGTGCATAATATTAACAATATTATGTCATGACTCTTAATATCTTTGATCAAGATTAATCTTATTATCCATACTTGTGAATTCATTTGCTAGATAATGGTGTAAATTCTTTTGAAAAATCTCCATTGCCCTTGGTAAGTATAGATCTGTAATACCTGATAAATGTGGAGTTACTGTCACATTATCGAGTTCCCAAAATATATGTTGTTTCCCTAAAGGTTCCTCTTCAAATACATCAAGAACAGCATGTTTCAGTTTATTGTTTTTTAGAGCTGTTATTAAATCTTCTTCTACGATAACATCTCCTCTTCCAATATTAATGAACACAGCTTCTTCCTTCATTTTATGAATAAATTCTTTATTTATTAAAGATTTTGTATCATTTGTACTTGGTAGCACAGATATAACGAAATCCGCTTCTGTCAATGGAAGAAGAATTTCTTCCTTTTGAAACGTTTGATCAAAATATTCGATACTTCTACCATCACTGTTCATCCCTAATACCTTCATGCCAAACGCCTTTGAAAGCTTAGCTGTAGCTGTCCCAATAGCACCTGTACCTAATATGTATACTGTTTTTCCATATAGCTCTTCCATTTTTACCCGACGATCCCAGTTATGCTGTTTTTCATTTTCAATTAATACTTTAGCTTGGCGGTAAACTTGAAGCATCATTGATAGACAATATTCAGCCATAGGAATGGCATGAACTCCTTTAGCATTTGTAACAGAAATTTGACGTTGTTTTAGAATATCAAATGGAAGTTTTTCAATACCTGCTGAAGCGACCATTATCCAATTTAGATTTGTGGCAGCACTAATATGATCTTCAAGAAGATCTTCTCCATAAGTTAAAATGATATCAGCTTTCGGTAACAACTGATCTGCTTCATCAATCTTTTGATCATGATAAAATGTGATTGAAGGAAAATCATTTGCAAGCTGCTCTTTGATAGTATGTGACAACTTCACTGTTGATAAAACATTCATGATACTGGTCCCTCTCTTTTTTAAAAAATACCTTTATATAGTAGACGCTTTTTCACACAAAGGAATACTCCGCGTTTTAAGCACGTAGTAAACACTCTTTTTCCATTTAATTAGAATTCTAAGCAATATTTCGCTAAGACATGATACAAAAAAGAGTGCGGAGCTCGTGTTCCGCACTTCCAATCCGGCGCTAACATTTGAGGAGGTAATGCCTTCTCTTTACAATACGCAGAAATTCCCCTTTTGGCTGGACGTATGCCTTGTTGAATGAAAATAGGCTAGGGTATTATGATTTTAGATGATCTTGATTTAATCCTTCTAATTCCGGAAGCACGAACTTACCGTCTTTTCGAATAAGAACATCATCAAAATAGATTTCTCCACCACCATATTCAGGTCGTTGGATAAGGACCATGTCCCAATGGATTGCTGACTTGTTCCCATTATCCGCTTCTTCATAAGCCTCACCTGGTGTAAAGTGAAGACTTCCACATATTTTTTCATCAAACAAAATGTCACCCATTGGTTCTTCAATATACGGATGAAACCCAATTGCAAATTCCCCAATATATCTTCCACCTTCATCAGTATCAAGAATATCATTTAGCTTCTTTGTTTGATCAGAGGTAGCTTCAACAATTTTCCCATTCTCAAATGTCAGCTTTACATCTCTAAATGTTGTACCATGATACGGACATGGTGTATTAAAAGAAATCGTACCGTTAACCGAATCTTTTACAGGCGCAGTAAAGATTTCTCCATCAGGAACATTCGCCTCTCCTGTACAAGGAATAACAGGAATATCTTTAATCGAGAAACGTAAATCTGTTCCTGGACCTGTAAGTCGAACTGAATTTGTTTGTTCCATTAGCTCTTTCAATGGAGCAACTGCTTTAGCCATTTTTTCATAATCTACTGTACACACATCAAATAAATAGTCTTCAAAAGCTCTCGTACTCATCCCAGCTTTTTGCGCCAAACCTTTTGTTGGATAATTTAATAACACCCATTTACGGTTATTAACATAAAACTCAGAAACCGGCTTCATAATTTCTCCACGAATTCGATGCTTCTCCATTGGGATATCAGCCATTTCAGCGTCATTTTCTTCTCCAATGATAATGATGACAGCATCAACATCTTTATACACCTGCATTTGCCATTTTGCTTGTGTTTCAAGCTGTTCGCGTTGATAGTTTTTAGCTAAATGAAGATTAATTTCATCATCAAAAAGATCAACATAAGGAAAAGCACCGATCTCATTTGCTTGGTCAATAAGCTCTGTAATTAATGGCTTTGTATTTAAATGACCACGGATAAGTACCTTCTCACCTTTACTTACTTTCACTGAATGATTTAACAAAATAGATGCAAGCTTTGTTATTCTTTCGTCTCTCATATGTTCACCCTCTACTTACGATTGAATTTCTTTTATGTATTGCAATGCTTCTTCAACATGATCCTTCACTTTAACTTTTCTCCATTCTTTTATTAACTTCCCATTAGGATCAATAATAAAAGTAGAGCGTTCAATTCCCATGTATTCTTTACCAAAGTTCTTTTTCAACTTCCACACATCAAAAGCTTCTGCTAACTTATGTTCATCATCAACTAATAATTGAAACGGCAGATCATGCTTTTCTTTAAATTTCTTATGTTTTTCCTGCGGATCAGGGCTTACTCCGACAATCACTGCATTTAAATTTGCAAAGCTTTCGTGTTGATCGCGAAAATCACACGCTTCTGTTGTACATCCTGGTGTCATGTCCTTTGGATAAAAATAAAGAACAACATATTTCCCTTTATAATCAGCAAGAGTTGTTTGTTCGCCATTGTCAGCTAATAATTCCACACTTGGTGCTGCTTGACCTATTTCTAGTGTCATAATAATCCCTCCAAAATAATTGTACTAAAATAAGCGTAACCAACTTTTGCATTTCGTACAACTATTTACTGCTTATCTATACCAATTACTGTTCTCGCAACAAAGACAGCTGGTAGAATATAGCCAATAAGTGCTTCAGTCACAGCTATTAATCTCCCTAAACCAACAGGTACAATATCTCCATATCCTACTGAAAATAGTGTAACTGCACTAAAGTAGAAGGAGGTTCCAAGTTTATCGAAATAATTTCCTGAAATGGGTTCACCTGCCTCAACAAGCACGTGAAGATCGTTTTGTAAACATATTAAAAAAATCATCCCAAAGCCCACTAACAATGATAAATAAAGATAAGTGATCATAACAACTGTTTCAAAGGATAGGAAATTCTTCTGAAAACAAACAATAATAACACTCTTAAAACTCATAAAAATACAAATCACAATACCTATACAAAATACCAGCTGCATAATCCCCACCCTTTTGAGCTACCACTTTGTACAATATATACAAGCTCCTCTAATGTTATGAAAAAATAAAAAACTGATATTTTAGTACCAGGTTATATAAGTAAGTGATAAAATGTAATTGTAAATAAAAGGAGGTTTCTATTATGCTAGATATTGTTGATATAAAAAAAATCATACAACACCGCTATCCCTTTCTTTTAATAGATAAAATTCTAGATGTTGAAGAGGGTAAAAAAGCAACAGCAATTAAAAATGTAACAGCAAATGAAGAGTTCTTTAAAGGTCATTTTCCTGATTATCCAGTTATGCCAGGAGTTTTAATTGTTGAAGCACTAGCACAAGTAAGTGCTGTTGTCATGTTAACTAAGGAAGAAAATCACGGGAAATTAGGGTTTTTAGCAGGAATTGATCATTGTCGATTTAAAAAACAAGTCCACCCAGGGAACCAGCTTTTACTTGAAGTAGAAATCACACGAGTAAAAGGATCAATTGGTAAAGGCCGAGGAATAGCAAAAGTTGATGATCAAATTGTTTGTGAAACAGAGCTGGTCTTCGCCTTCGGAAACAAATGAAAAATAGGTGAGTGAAAAATATGGAAATAACCCTTATCCGTCATGGTCGATCTCTACATACCGAACAAGCACCAATTACTTGTGAAGAACTTCCTAAATGGGTAGAAAAATATGATGAGGTTAGTATTTTTGAAGAAAAAGAATATCCTAGTGAAGCAATCAAAAAAGCCAAAGAAGCTAACGTTTTACTAACAAGTGACTTAAAGAGAGCAATAGATTCTGCTTCATTTTTATCAAATGAACGTCCAGTAGAATCTTATTCTTTACTACGCGAAGTGGACCTGCCAATACCTTCTGGCAATCTCTTTGGTGTTAAATTATCCCCTAAAACGTGGTTAACACTTTTTAGGCTTCTATGGTTTTGTGGCTATTCAAATAAGAGCGAATCTTTTTCACATGCTAAAAAAAGAGCAAAAGAAGCTGCACACTTTTTAATCAATGAAGCAAGTAAGCATGAATCAGTAACTGTTGTTGGACATGGTTTTTTTAACTTACTCGTTGCAAAGCAATTGAAAAAAGAAGGCTGGATTAGTCAAAATAAACAAAGCTCAAAACATTGGAGTTGTACAACATATAAAAAAAGAGCTTAAGATATACCTAAGCTCTTCCCTCCTAATTCCCTGCACCGCGATATCTTTTCACCCCTGCATTCCATAGAAAAACAGATAAGATAAAAAATCCAACTCCCATAACAGGTGTTAAAAATGAATAAAAATACCACTCTTCTTTTTCAAGAAAAAATGCCGCAGGGTAAACTCCTACAAACGCAAATGGAAGAATCCATGTTAATACAAAGCGAATGGCTGCATTATAAATATCTACTGGATAACGTCCATAGTTACCGATGTTATACATCATTGGCATAAGTGATGTTCTTGCATCAGACCAAAAGCCGATGGTAGCAAGCGAAACAAATATTCCTGCATAAACCAATGCACCACTTATGACAAACACAAAGAACAAAATAAAGTCATACCATTGAAAGTTTAAACCTAATTGAATCGAAGCATATCCCATAATTATGATTCCAGTAACAGCTCCAAATAGTGATTCTAGCTCCATTCTTTCTAATATCACTTGAAAAAGACTATGAATCGGTCTTGTTAAAATTCGATCCATTTCTCCCTTCACAATATATCTCTCATTAAAATCCCAAATATTAAAAAACGCGCCGAATATAGCAAATGGTACTAAGAAAAATCCATATATAAAAATAATTTCATCTCGTGACCAACCACTTAAAAACTGGGTATGACCAAACACAACAAGAATAAACACTAAATTCGTCACTTGAAAGAGCATATCAGATAAAAGCTCAACAACCATATCTGCTCGATATTGAAGACGAGTTTTCATATATTGACCAATATATTGAGTTAGCATAGATAAATAGAACATCAACTCATCCCCCTTGAATAATCATTCGTTTTTTCGCTAATGACCATATCACTTGAACTGGAATGAGTAGCACAACTGCCCAAAATCCTTGTAATAAAATAGCTTGCAGCACTTCATTACCTTGAATTCCTTCAGTAAAAATCATACTAGGAATATAGCTGATCGCTTGAAATGGAAAATAAGCCATCACGTCTTGTGCCCACATTGGATAAAAGCTGATCGGTAGCAGTAGCCCTGAGAATAAATCGATAATAACTCGTTTCGCTCGCATTAACCCATCATTATTAAATAAGAAAAAGGTTACCATTCCTGTTAATAAATTTATTTGTGTATTAATTATAAAACTAAAAACGAGTGAGCTAGCAAAAAATAGCCATGTCATCCCATTTGCCGAAAACTCAATCGGGAATACCAACGCAACGATAACCATCCCTGGTACCGAGAAAAACAACAGACGAAAAATCCCTTCACCAAAAGCTTGCATGGTTTTCATTCCTAAATAATGATATGGCCTAATAAGCTCAACAGCTACTTTCCCTTCTTTAATTTCCAATGCAATTTCACGGTCGATATTATTAAAGTAAAACGCTCTTGCCATCCATGAAACTGCAACATATGTTGTCATTTGAATGGCAGAAAGGCCCTCAATCGACTCTTTCCCACCATAAATAGCTGTCCAGAGAAAATAATAAGCTCCTATATTAATACTATAAATTAAAATTCCACTGTAATAATTTGTCCGATACGCAAGCATCATTAAAAAGCGGATTCGTATCATTTCAATATATTTATCCATTTTTTCACCTCAGCTTGAAAGGGCCTCTCCCTTTTCATATATGTTACGTATCACTTCTTCTGTAGAAATTTCTGTCACACTAAGATCAATAATTTCATGTGCACCAACCACACGACCAATCAGTTCAGACATCGGAGCTTCTTTATCACTAATGAGTGCAGTCCAGACATTTAACTTATCTCCTTTTTGCCATAAAACATCAAGATCTTGTGTTAAAAATGTTAGTTGATCTTCAACAATTTCATTTTGGAACTGAAACTGAACTTGCTTGCCTTCACCCCAGTGTGATCGTAATTCTGCAAGCTGACCATCATAAATAACTCTTCCTTCATCAAGCATAACAACACGCTCACACAATGCTTCAATATCAGATAAATCATGAGTTGTTAATAAAATCGTTGTTTTGTATTTTTCATTCATTTCTTTTAAAAATTGTCGAATTTTTAATTTAACTAAAACATCAAGACCAATTGTTGGTTCATCTAAAAACAATAATGGCGGATTATGAATAAGTGCTGCCGCTAATTCACATCTCATTCGTTGTCCTAGTGATAGCTTTCGTACAGGCTTATCTAAAAGAGGTCCAATATCTAATGTTTCGATAACATGCTCCATATGTTCTTTATAATCTTCATCAGAAACTTTATAAACCTTTTTTAATAAACGAAATGACTCTTGAACCGCAATATCCCACCAAAGCTGTGACCTTTGTCCAAATACAACACCAATAGATTTTACAAATTGCTCACGTTCTTTATGAGGATTCATTCCATTCACAATAACCTGACCAGATGTTGGTGTTAAAATTCCCGTTAGCATTTTAATTGATGTTGATTTACCAGCACCATTTTCACCGATATACCCAACCATTTCTCCTTGCTTCACAGTAAATGAAACATCATTAACTGCCGGAATAACTTTTGATTGTCTATTTAATAAATCACGAAATGCACCCTTAAGTCCTTGACGACTAGAGTATGATCTAAATTCTTTACGCAAATCCTTAACTTCAATGATATTTGTCATTTTTGTCCCTCCAAATTTCACCACAACTTACTAGTTTACCCGAAAACTTCGCAATTCACCAAATTGTATGCTTCGCATTTTTTAAAGAAGCGGCTTTCATGTTAGAATAAGGCATACATAATCACTCAAGTTTTATACACATTAGGAGGAACACATGGAACTTACTAAATCAAATGAGCTACATGAAGAAGCATTAAAACATATCGTTGGTGGTGTGAACTCACCTTCACGTTCGTATAAAGCAGTTGGTGGTGGAGCTCCAGTTGTGATGGAAAGAGCAAATGGAGCATATTTTTGGGATGTTGATGGAAACAAGTATATCGATTATTTAGCAGCATATGGCCCAATCATTACTGGTCATGCTCATCCACATATTACTAAAGCCATAACAACTGCAGCAGAAAATGGCGTGTTATATGGTACACCAACTCCACATGAAATTACGTTTGCCAAAATGCTTAAAGAAGCGATGCCAGCATTAGATAAAGTACGTTTTGTAAACTCCGGCACAGAAGCAGTGATGACTACAATTCGAGTAGCACGCGCATATACTGGTCGCGATAAAATTATCAAATTTGCTGGCTGCTATCATGGTCATTCAGATCTTGTCCTAGTTGCTGCTGGATCTGGTCCTTCAACATTAGGAACTCCTGATTCTGCGGGTGTACCTAAAAGTATTGCACAAGAAGTAATCACAGTTCCCTTCAATGAAATCGAGCCGTTAAAGGAAGCACTCGATAAATGGGGCGATCAAGTTGCAGCGATTTTAGTAGAGCCTATTGTTGGTAACTTCGGAATTGTGGAACCTAAGCCAGGATTTCTAGAGCAAGTGAACGAACTTGTTCATCAAGCAGGAGCACTAGTTATTTATGATGAAGTGATTACAGCATTCCGCTTTATGTACGGAGGAGCACAAGACTACTTAGGTATTTACCCTGACTTAACAGCTTTAGGTAAAATCATCGGTGGCGGACTTCCAATTGGCGCTTATGGTGGCAAAAAAGAAATTATGGAACAAGTCGCACCACTAGGACCTGCCTATCAAGCTGGAACAATGGCCGGTAATCCAGCATCTATCCTCTCAGGTATCGCTTGTTTAGAGGTACTTAAGCAGGAAAATGTTTACGAAAACTTAGACAAGCTCGGCGCAATTCTTGAAGAAGGTATATTAAAACATGCTCGTACATATAATATTCCGATTACAATTAATCGTTTAAAAGGCGCACTCACAATCTATTTCACCAACGAAAAAATTGTCAACTATGAACAAGCTGAAAACACAGATGGTGAAATGTTCGCGAGATTTTTCAAGCTCATGCTTCACCAAGGAATCAACCTGGCTCCTTCAAAATACGAAGCTTGGTTCTTAACCATTTCTCATACAAAAGAAGATATCGAAGAAACATTAAAAGCAGTTGAACTGGCTTTCAGTAAGCTAAAATAACCAATAATAAAGACAAGTACACAGAATGTATCTTGTCTTTATTTATGAAGTTCTTTTCAGAATAATTCTTTAATTCCATAGAAGCAGAGTTTATATATATAGATGTGCTAAAGCTCAATTCTGATCATGGCTAAAAACACCGTTTTATCAAAAAATCCATTTTCAGAATATATACACGTTTTAAGATTCTGTTAAAAAGGGAAATGTATCTTGTATATCTTTATTAATCATTGTATAGTACGTTATTAGCTTCTCTAGCAATACATATTTTAAACAAATATGTTCTTTGACTAATCGGATTCAAGAAAGGAATGTCATTAAACATACATGAAATTAGGTGCCCGTATCCTGAAAACAGGGATAGCCATAACACTAGCTTTATTTTTAGCAGGAATATTACAATTACCTTCTGCAGCATTCGCAGGGATTTCTGCGATATTTGCTATACAACCAACCATTTATCGCTCTTATTTATCAATTATTGAACAAGTTCAAGCAAATGTCATTGGTGCTGCTTTAGCAATTGGTTTTGGATTAATCTTTGGTTCACACCCATTTGTCATCGGATTAACAGCCATCATCGTTATTGCCATTAATATTAAATTAAAAGCTGAAAGTACAATTCCTGTTGCTCTTGTAACAGTAATAGCCATATTAGAAAGTCCTGGTGATAACTTTATTGAAATCGCCTTAATCCGCTTTTTCACTGTACTACTCGGTGTATTAGCTGCTTTTATCGTAAACATGGTTTTTCTTCCACCAAAATACGAAACAAAGCTTTATAACCGAGTTTCTGTAAACACAGAGGAAATCATTAAATGGATTAGAATCAACCTACGCCAAGCATCAGAGCATAATGTGTTAAAAGAAGATATTGAAAAGCTTAAAGAACAAATGATCAAGCTTGACCAACTTTACTTAAATTATAAAGAAGAACGCAATTACTTTAAACGTGAGTCATACGCAAAGTCTCGAAAGCTCGTTCTTTTCAGACAAATGATTGTCACATCAAATCGTTCACTTGATACATTAAAAAAGCTGCACCGACTTGAAAATGATCTTCATCACATGCCAGAGGAATTTCAAAAGGTACTCAAAAATGAACTAGACTATTTACTTTATTTTCATGAAGAATCATTATTACGATTTATCGGCAAAACAAAAACACAGCCATCTCAAGAGCTCACAGAAGAAGGACGTTTTAACAAGATGCAACTAACCAAGGTGTTCATGGAATTCCATCAAAACCATGATCACTCTGACTTTTATCATCTTCTGCCACTTGTTTCAACAATCATCGACTACAGCGAGCAACTAGAACACTTAGATACGCTCATTTGTAGCTTTCAAAATTACCATAAAGAAGACAATGAAATTAAATTATCCGAAGAATAAGGAGGCTAGCGCTTACGCTAGTCTTTTTTTGCTAAGATCTTTAGGAAAATTGAGCATTTCGTGAGTTTAAGGGTGGTTTTGAAGTTGAATTTGGGTTGGTTTTCTTCGAAAAGGTGTAATTGGCTTTAAAACTGGACAGAGACACTACCAAATCTGATTAAGTCCATATAATTGTGTAAAAACAAAGAGTCATTTTATTCCTTCTTGTCAACAATGTTTTCAACGACGATTAACAAAGAGAAGAGGAATAAAAATGACTCAATTACAGTTTAACCTAAATATGGAAGTTTTAAAAGAATCTGTTATGAATTCTAATATTGATGTAGTTGTTAAATCAGCTATAGTTTTAG
>NZ_JAIVKL010000032.1 GCF_020524045.1 Metabacillus litoralis | reverse complement strand
TTTGGTGATGATGGCGAAGAGGTCACACCCGTTCCCATGCCGAACACGGAAGTTAAGCTCTTCAGCGCCGATGGTAGTTGGGGGTTTCCCCCTGTGAGAGTAGGACGTCGCCAAGTAAAGAGTGGAAAGATCAGTAGAGATACTGGTCTTTTTTTGTGGAGAAAAAGGCAAAAAATATAAAAGTAAAGTAAAAGTTCTTTACATTATATTGGTTACATCGAAGATATGTATGATACCTTTTACTGGGTCTTACTCTCGCTCATGTCCTTCATTGGCTCTATGATTGTAAAGGTAGAGACTAAAAAGTACTACTAGCCTGAGGCTTGGGAGAAGCAAAAAGGTAGCGATGGCAGCAAATGAAGACCGGAATGTGCGTATTTGGCATATGAGGATCTGAATGAACAAGCTGACGCGGAGATTCGCCGCTTATCGCAAGCCGAAATTCTAACGCGGAAGTTAAGCTCTAGCGCCGATGGTAGTTGGGGGTTTCCCTCTGTGAGAGTAGGACGTCGCCAAGTAAAGAGAAGAAAAGAAAAGATCAGTAGAGATGCTGGTCTTTTTTTGTGGAGAAAAAGAAAAAGGTAGAAATAAAAAATGCAGAGCCAAAGTTCTATACATTGGTAACATCTAAGATATTTATGACGACCTTTTACAGGGCCTTCCTCTAGCTCATGTCTTTCATCAGCTCTATGACGACCATTTACTTATGTCTTCCCCTCGCTCATGTCTTTATCGGCGGTTCTATGTATGTAAGAGGTAGAGACTAAAAGGAGCTGCTAGCCAGAGGCTTGGGAGAACCAAGAAGGTAGCAAATGAAGATTGAATTGCACTCTAGGTATATGAAAGAATCCCTGTGCCTTACTAAGCTCCTAGAGAGGACATAAGCTCCTTATAGGTATAAACAAGCTAGTCTTGATTTCAACTACTTAAAAGGGAAATCAAGACAACTGTTAAGGTAATAAAAATTTTAGAAATCTGTATTAGTAATAGTACTACAAATTCATTTCAAGAAAGTTGAAAATAAAATAAGGCACTTTCCTTTTTGCTATCTCCATATAACGTAATATAAAAGGATAATCATCACTTGTGGCTCCTAATAACAATTCGTACCACCATTCTGTTTCATATCTAGAGATCATGCTAAGATTATAAAGTAACAGATAATGAACTAGTAACTCAGGAATAGTTATCAGAAAATCACGTGATGATGGTATATGAAATGTATCTTTCTCAAGGTTAAATGAGAATGGTAAACAATTATATTGAAAACCCTTTTTAATACTTATTGAAGAAAGAGAATGATTATCCTCTTTTAAAAGTTTTCCAGGATATTTTTCACAAAGATATTCTGTAAGTCTTTCTTGTGACATATGAAAGGCTAAAGCAGTTTCTTCATCAATTAGTATATTGTTATTTTTTATCTTCACTTGTTTTAATACATTTTTTGATTGATGAAATAAAAAGACTTCATTCATTTCTGCAATTTGTCTTAAGAGCATTTCCATCGTATATTTTTCAGTATCTAGATGTTTAATTTGAAATAATTTTTCGGCTACGTGGGGAAATAGACCATGTCGCTGAATCTTCACTTCATCTTTTATAAATTGGTATTGTTGTTTTTTTCGTTTTCTACTCGAAACGCCATGTGCTAACACGGATGATGTTGACGGATAATCCGGATCTTTTATAATAAGGCACGCTTTAAGTAATTGTGAGAAACCATAAAATAATAAAATAGGCTGTATAGCATGTGGAGCTTGATTTGCTTGTGTAAAAAAATTTTCACCATGTTTTAAAAAATATATAAGCCGATAAGAATTGTCGTACGAAAGTCCGCTAGCATTTTTAAAATCATTGCTAGCATAATGTTTTTCTAATCTTTTTTGAATTGTTTGTGTTGATTGATAGGAAAGAAAGCGTTCCCAAATAGACGTCTCCATAATTGTACACTCCAATTAATATATTCTAAATATTTAAATTCTTCATTCCTTTCTTGACAGTCGCTACTCATGTTGATAATCTACTAATAATATTTTGCCGAAAAAGGGGGATTTTACTATGTGGGAACAAAAATTTTCTAAAGAAGGTTTAACATTTGACGATGTCTTACTAGTACCAGCTAAATCTGAGGTATTACCACGAGATGTAAATTTAAGTGTGGAGTTAACACCTACGTTAAAACTAAACATACCTATTCTAAGTGCAGGAATGGATACAGTAACTGAATCTGCATTAGCCATTTCAATTGCAAGGCAAGGTGGTATGGGTGTAATCCATAAAAATATGTCGATTGAGCAACAAGCAGAGCAGGTAGACAAAGTAAAAAGATCTGAAAGAGGAGTTATTACAGATCCCTTCTTTTTAACACCAGAACATCAAGTATTTGATGCAGAACATTTAATGGGTAAATATAGAATTTCTGGTGTCCCAGTTGTAAATAATTCCGAAGAGCTAAAATTAGTTGGGATCATTACAAATCGTGACATGCGATTTATCCAAGATTATTCAATAAGAATTGATGAAGTAATGACTAAAGAAAACTTAGTAACAGCTGATGTTGGCACAACTTTAAAAGAGGCAGAAAAGGTATTACAAAAACACAAAATTGAAAAGTTACCACTTGTTGATAAAGATGGAACTTTAAAAGGGTTAATTACAATAAAAGATATTGAAAAGGTAATCGAGTTTCCAAACTCAGCTAAAGATGCTCACGGAAGATTGGTTGTTGCAGCTGCAGTAGGGGTAACAGCAGATACCATGAAACGTGTGGAGAAATTAGTAGAAGCAGGTGTTGATGCCATTGTTGTAGATACTGCACATGGTCATTCAATGGGTGTGCTAGATACAGTGAAGACAATTCGTAATGCATATCCTGATCTGAACATTATCGCAGGTAATGTAGCAACAGCTGATGCAACAAGAGATTTAATTACAGCTGGAGCAAATGTTGTCAAAGTTGGTATTGGTCCAGGATCAATATGTACGACAAGAGTTGTTGCAGGTGTAGGTGTTCCACAAATTACTGCTGTATATGATTGTGCTACAGAGGCAAGAAAACATGGAGTATCTATTATTGCTGATGGAGGGATTAAATACTCTGGTGATATGGTTAAAGCACTTGCAGCTGGCGGACATGCAGTTATGTTAGGAAGCTTACTAGCAGGTACATCAGAAAGTCCAGGAGAAACCGAAATATTCCAAGGTAGACGTTTTAAAGTTTATCGTGGGATGGGATCAGTAGGAGCGATGGAAAAAGGAAGTAAGGATCGTTATTTCCAAGAAGATAACAAAAAGTTTGTTCCTGAAGGAATTGAAGGAAGAACTCCTTACAAAGGGCCACTTTCTGAAACGATCTACCAACTTGTCGGAGGTATTCGCTCTGGTATGGGTTATTGTGGAACAAAAGACTTAAGTGAATTAAGAGAAAAGACACAATTTGTTCGAATGACCGGTGCTGGCTTAAGAGAGAGTCATCCACATGATGTACAAATCACAAAAGAATCTCCTAATTACTCAATGTAATATTAAAAATATGACAGAACTATAACATTTGACAGAGTGTACTACTCTGTCTATTTTTTTTGGGGTTTCTGTGATAAAATCAATTTTGTTGTTTGAAAAAAATAGAAAGATTAATATAGATAAACTATGAAATATGGGGGTAGGACATTGATTAACAACACGAAAATAAAACAGGTTATGGCACTTATCTTTGCCTTTACTCTTGTTGTATCAGCTTTTTATCCAAATGGTACTGCAAGTGCAGCAGAGGAGCCGATTGCAGTTAATGCAGGGGCTGCTATCATTATTGAAGAATCTACAGGAACAATCCTTTATGGCAAAAATGTAGATGAAATGCTCCCTATTGCAAGTATGGCTAAAGTAATGACTGAATATCTTTTACTTGAAGCAATTGATAGTGGTAAATTAAAATGGGAACAAACCTATACACCAAGTGAATATGTATATAAAATCTCACAAAATGGGAATCTATCTAATGTTCCACTAAGACAAGATGGATCTTACAACGTGAAGGAATTATATGAAGCAATGGCTATTTATTCTGCAAATGGAGCAGCTATAGCAATTGCGGAGATTATTGCAGGTTCAGAATCAAATTTTGTAAAATTAATGAATGAAAAAGCAAAAGAACTTGGCCTGAAAAACTATGAATTTGTGAATGCTACTGGACTAGAAAATAAAGATTTAATAGGTATGCATCCAGAAGGAACAGGTGTTGAAGGGGAGAGTAAAGTATCAGCACGTGATATGGCACTTCTTTCTCGTAGATTGATTCAAGATTTTCCAGAAATATTAGAAACAGCTAGTATTTCTAAAGGGGTATTTAGAGAAGGCACTGAGGATCGAACGAATATGCCTAACTGGAATTGGATGTTACCAGGGTTATTATTTGAATATGAAGGTGTAGATGGGTTAAAAACAGGATCTACAGATAATGCTGGATCATGTTTTACAGCAACTGCAGTTAAAAATGGTATGCGTGTGATAACAGTTGTTATCGATGCAAAGGATGATAGTGGTACATTGCATACGCCTAGGTTTAAAGAAACTAAGAAAATGTTAGATTATGCATTTGCTAATTTTACAGTGAAAGAAGTATTTCCTGCTAACTATCAAGTGAAGAAACAATCAGAAATTCCTGTAATTAAGGGAAAAGAAGATAAAGTATCAATTCAAACAAAAGATCCTTTAACATTAGTTGTGAAAAATGGTGAAGATGATTTATATAAAGCTACATTTAAAATAGATGAGAAACAACTCTCGAAAAAAGGAGAGTTAACAGCTCCTGTTAAGAAGGGACAAAAAGTAGGAACTATGGTCGTTTCTTACGAAGGCAAAGGTGAGGCTTTAACATTTGTTGAAGATAACAAAACAGCACAAGTAGATCTTGTAACGAAAGAAGCTGTAGAAAAAGCTAATTGGTTTATCTTATCTATGAGAGGAATCGGCGGTTTCTTTAGTGGGTTATGGGGAACAGTAACAGATACGGTTAAAGGTTTATTTTAGATGAAAGCTCCTATATAGGGGCTTTTTTTATTAGGTTGTTTTCGCAAACTTTGTTGTTTTTAAATACCTGAAGGAATCAGCACTGTATGAAGTCTAGTGGCATCTTTTCTTCATAAAATAGTACCTTTACATTGAAAAGACACTGTTTTCACTATAAATTTTGGTTACATAGTAAAATCATTCAGAAAAGAGCCTTTTATTAATAAGGCTCTATTAAACGTAGTTGTTGATGTTTTAATCATCATCCTTTTCTTGCTAATCACTATGAGCTATTTACATACATATAAAAAGTTTATGTATTGTTCATAATAAGCTATAATGTAAAATCATGATGTTAAGAAATGATAAAATCGTGAATAATTTAGAATTGTTTTACTTATTCCATTAATTTTGATAGGATTTTTTTGAAAGTTAGGATAAAATATAGCGTAGATGAATTTTTTAAAATCTATTACAAATCCTACTATTAGGAAATTACATAAGGGGGACAAACATAATGAGTAATATAGGTACTGATCGTGTAAAACGTGGAATGGCAGAAATGCAAAAGGGCGGCGTTATTATGGACGTTGTCAATGCAGAACAAGCTAAAATTGCAGAAGAAGCAGGTGCTGTAGCAGTAATGGCACTTGAGCGTGTTCCAGCAGATATTCGTGCTGCAGGTGGTGTAGCTCGTATGGCTGATCCTACAATTGTTGAAGAGGTAATGAACGCAGTTTCGATTCCAGTAATGGCTAAAGCTCGTATTGGACATATTGTTGAAGCGCGTATCCTTGAAGCAATGGGTGTAGACTACATTGATGAGAGTGAAGTATTAACTCCAGCAGATGAAGAATATCACCTTTTAAAAAGTGATTTCACTGTACCATTCGTTTGTGGTTGCCGTGATTTAGGAGAAGCAACTCGTCGTATTGCTGAAGGAGCTTCTATGCTACGTACTAAAGGAGAGCCTGGAACTGGTAATATCGTTGAAGCAGTTCGTCATATGCGTAAAGTAAATGGACAAATCCGTAAAGTAGCAGCTATGAGTGAAGATGAATTAATGACAGAAGCTAAATTACTAGGTGCACCATTTGAACTTCTTCTTCAAATTAAGAAAGAAGGAAGATTACCTGTTGTTAACTTCGCTGCAGGTGGAGTTGCAACACCAGCTGATGCTGCATTAATGATGCAATTAGGTGCAGATGGAGTGTTTGTTGGTTCTGGTATCTTCAAATCAGAAAATCCAGCTAAATTTGCTCGATCAATCGTAGAAGCTACTACACATTATCAAGACTATGAACTAATTGCTAAGCTTTCAAAAGGACTTGGATCTGCTATGCAAGGAGTAGAGATTTCAAGCCTTTTACCAGAGCAAAGAATGCAAGATCGTGGTTGGTAATTAAAAGGGGTTTTTAACATGCTGAAAATAGGTGTTTTAGGTTTACAAGGAGCTGTAAGAGAGCATATCCGTTCAATTGAGGCTTGTGGTGCTGAGGGGATTATAGTTAAAACCTTGAACCAGTTGGATGAAATTGATGGTCTGATTATTCCAGGTGGCGAAAGTACGACAATGCGCCGATTAATAGATAAATATCATTTTATGGACCCTTTAAAAGCCTTTGCTGAGTCAGGAAAACCGGTGTTTGGTACTTGTGCTGGATTAATCTTACTAGCTAAAAACATTGTTGGTTATAGTGAATCACATCTTGGATTACTTGATGCAACTGTCGAGCGTAATTCCTTTGGTCGTCAAAAGGATAGCTTTGAAGCTGAATTAATGATTACAGGGGTTGGAGAAGACTTTGTAGGAGTCTTCATTCGAGCTCCACATATTGTTGAGGTTGGCGAAGATGTTGAAATCTTATCAAAGCATAATGGAAGAATCGTCGCAGCTCGTCAAGGGAATTTCCTAGGTTGTTCTTTTCATCCAGAGCTAACGGATGATCACCGTATGACTCAACTATTTATAAATATGGTAAAAGAGTCAAAATAGATGTATAAAAAGCTTGCAGCTGATGTAAACTTATAGTAAATTATGATTACTAAATTCAATATGTAAATGTGATGATAGGAACTAGTAGCAAGATGTTCTATCTATAGAGAGCCGATGGTTGGTGAAAATCGGTGATAGATGCCTGTGAATCCATCCTTGAATGAATTGCTGAACTTATAGTTTATAGTAGGCAGTTCCGGCTATGACCGTTATTCATTAAGTGAAAGATACATAGTGTATTTTTAACTAGGGTGGCAACGCGGGTAACTCTCGTCCCTTTTAGGGGACGGGAGTTTTTTGTGTTCATTTTTGCTAGTAAGTTTAACAGGGATTATTAAAAAATCAGTAAAAAAAGGAGAAATGAAAATGCTAGATAGTAAATTTTTGCGTAATAATTTAGAAGAAGTTAAAGAAAAGTTGGCTAAACGCGGAGAAGATTTAACTGATTTTGGGAAGTTTGAGACACTAGACAAAAAGAGAAGAGAGCTTATCAATGCTACTGAAGAAAAAAAGAGTAAACGAAATGAAGTATCAGGACAAATTGCTCAATTAAAGCGTGAGAAAAAAGATGCTGATCAATTGATTCAAGAAATGAAACAAGTTGGAGAAGAGATTAAAGCATTTGATGATGAGTTACGTGAAGTTGAATCTGAATTAGATTTATTATTATTATCAATTCCAAACATCCCACATGATAGTGTACCAGTAGGTGACACAGAGGATGATAACGTAGAGGTACGTCAGTGGGGAGAACAACCAAACTTTAGTTTTGAACCAAAGCCTCATTGGGATATTGCTGATGGTTTAAATATATTAGACTTTGAAAGAGCTGCTAAAGTTACAGGAAGCCGCTTTGTCTTTTATCGTGGACTTGGAGCAAGGTTAGAAAGAGCTTTATTTAACTTTATGTTAGATTTACATGTTGATGATCATGGTTATACAGAAATTTTACCTCCTTTTATCGTTAATCGTGACAGCATGACAGGAACTGGTCAGTTACCTAAATTTGAGGAAGACGCATTTAAAATTGCTGGGGAGGATTACTTCTTAATTCCAACAGCTGAGGTACCTGTAACTAATTTACATCGTGAAGAAATCTTAAATGTAGAACAGCTACCGATTAGTTATGCGGCATTTAGTGCAAATTTCCGCTCTGAAGCTGGATCAGCAGGTAGAGATACTCGTGGATTAATCCGTCAGCATCAGTTTAATAAAGTTGAACTTGTACGATTTGTGAAGCCTGAAGATTCTTATGAAGAACTTGAAAAACTTACAGGACATGCAGAGAAAGTATTACAATTATTAGGCTTGCCTTATCGCGTGTTAAGCATGTGTACTGCTGATTTAGGATTTACAGCAGCTAAGAAATATGACTTAGAAGTTTGGATCCCAAGTTATGGAACTTACCGTGAAATTTCTTCTTGTAGTAACTTTGAAGCGTTTCAAGCTCGTCGGGCAAATATACGCTTCAGACGTGATCCTAAAGCAAAAGTAGAGCATGTACACACTTTAAACGGATCAGGTCTAGCAATTGGTCGTACGGTAGCAGCAATACTAGAAAATTATCAGCAGGAAGATGGATCTGTTGTAATACCTGAAGTATTACGACCATATATGGGTAACAAAGAAAGAATTAGCATAGTAGACTAAATTAAGATATTATAATATGAGGTAAGTGGAGGGAAAAAGTTTTTCTCTACTTCCTTTTAATTTATAGAATTTTGGTAAGACTACTATTTAGGAAGTTTCGATAGAGAAAAAATAAAAAACTTTTTATATTTTATTGACAGTAGAATGTAATGTGTGATAAAGTAGATCTTGTCGATGCGGAGGAATACCCAAGTCCGGCTGAAGGGATCGGTCTTGAAAACCGACAGGGGTGTCAAAACCCGCAGGGGTTCGAATCCCCTTTCCTCCTCCATAAATTTAAATTTAAATTCCATATCCAGCGCATAAGATGTGGGAGATTGATAAAAATTGTTACTATAAGTAACGATTTTTTTTTTTTTTACCCTTTTTTATGTAGGCTGTTTTCGTAAACTTTGTTGCTTTTAAGAATTTGAAGGAAACAGCACTGTATATAGTCTAGTGGCATCTTTTCTTCATAAAATAGTACACTTATAGTGAAAAAACATTGTTTTCACTATAAATTTTGGTTACATAGCAACAATCGTTCAGAAAAGAGCCTTTATGTATCATATAGAGAAATAGTAAAAGGACCAGAAATCAGTTGTTTGATATCTGGTCCTTTTTAATTTTTCTAAATATAGTCTATTTTATAGTTATTTCTTAAGGAACTTAGTTTGCTCAATAAATTGTCCAATTCTTTCAATGATTGGTTCAATTGTCTGTTCATTTGTCATAATATCATAGTCATTGATATTAATGCGTAGTACAGGACATGCATTGAAGTTGTTAATCCAATTTTCATAACGCTCATGCATTTCTTTCCAATAATCAATTGGTGTTTGTTGCTCCATCGGTCGACCTCGTAATTTAATTCTAGATAAAATATCATCTAAACTTCCTTCAAGATAGATAAGAAGATCAGGATGTGGAAAGTAAGGTGTCATGACCATTGCATCAAAAAGATTTCGATATGTTTCATAATCGACCTCAGACATCGTTCCTTTTTCATAATGCATTTTTGCAAAAATGCCAGTATCTTCGTATATCGAGCGGTCTTGTATAAATCCTCCGCCATATTCATAAATTTTCTTCTGCTCCTTAAAGCGTTCAGCTAGAAAGTAGATTTGCAAGTGGAAGCTCCAACGCTCAAAGTCTGCATAAAACTTATCTAGATAAGGGTTTGAATCTACTTTTTCAAATGAAGTTTTAAAATCAAGTTCTTTTGCTAATGTCTTTGTCATAGTGGATTTCCCTACGCCGACAGTACCAGCTATTGTGATCACAGCGTTATGGGGAATATTATATTTTTCTCGTAAATTCATGTGTGCTAGCTCCTTTTTGCAAAAACTGATCTAAAGTATTAAATATATAAGTTAAATCTTCTTTGTTTTGTACAAAATCTAATGTATCACCATCAAAACGAATGACCGGAATAGATGGATCTGCTTTTTCTAAGTGAGACATAGCCATTTCATAGTCTTCAGAAAGCTGTTGAAGATAGCCAGGATCGATGTTTCTCTCAATTTCTCGACCTCTCTTTGCGATTCGAGAAAGTAAAGTATCCAGACTAGCATTTAAGTAGATAATAATGTTTGGCTTTGGCATGTCCTGTGTCAAAATATCATAGATTTTTAGATATTTATCATATTGCTCTGTTTTTAACGTGCGTTTTGCGAAGATTAGATTTTTGTATATATGATAATCTGCTACAACTGATTTATTCTGTTGTAGATATTTTTGATCGATATCTTCAAGTTGTTTGTATCTATTACAAAGAAAAAACATCTCTGTTTGAAAACTCCACTCTTCAATATCTGTATAGAATTTTCCTAAGAATGGATTTTCGTCAACGATTTCCTTTAATAAATGAAATTGATAATAATCAGCAATTGCTTTTGATAATGAAGTTTTCCCGATTCCAATCGGTCCCTCAACAGTAATAAAGGGTATATTCATAATGGGTCCTCCTTTAAAGCGAAACACCAAATTCTAAAAATCGACAAATTTCATTTTACCACAGCAATTGTTATTTGGAGTAAATAAATAAAGTTTGTTATTATTTCCAAGAAAAAAACGAGGTATACTCAGGGGATTATCCCATTTTTCACTCAGAAGGATTCTTGAGTCCTTATAAGTGAAAAATGGTCATCTTTGAGTAGCCTCGTTTTACGTCATTTCTTTTCAATCGTGAAATTATCTGAAAGTAAAAGCCAATTTTGTGGAAAAGATAAACCTAGCTTCCAATAGCTTATTCCTCTTAAATCTAATTCTTTAATCAAATCAAACTTTGCTTGAATAGATCTGGCATCCTCAAACCACACTTTATGTTCTTTGCCACTTTCATCTATATAATCAAAGTTTGGTGCTTGTGCTTTTTGATCATATTTTATAGGTACATTATATTTGCTTGCTAGTTGAATCGCTTGCTGTGGGCTAACAGCTTTTGCAAATTGCCCACCTTGGACGAAAGGTAATGTCCAATCATATCCATATAAATTTTGTCCCATCATAATTTTCCGACTTGGCATTTCAGAAATTGCATATTCTAAAACTTCTCTAACAGGCCCAATTGGAGAAACGGCAAGTGGTGGACCGGCACTATAACCCCATTCATAGGTCATAATTACGACAAAATCGACTATTTCTCCATGTGCTTTATAATCATGTGCTTCATACCAACGACCTTTTTGGCCGGCACTTGTTTTAGGTGCTAGTGCTGTAGAGAGAAGCCAACCTTCTTTACTGAACCTAGCTTTCGCTTTTCTTAAGAATTGATTGTATGCTTCACGATCTTGTGGACGTAGATATTCCATATCAAAATGGATATCCCTAAATCCATATTTTTTAGCGGTTTTCACGATATTTTCTAATAATTTATTTTGTATATCCATATTAGTTAAGACAATTCTACCAAGTTCGTCACTGAACTGATCATTTTCTAAATTTGTGATAGCCATCATAAGAGTAACGTTATTTTGCCTAGCGATTTGTGGAAAGTTGTTTAATAGTGGTTCCTTTAATGTTCCATCACGTTGTATTTGAAAACTAAATGGTCCTAAATAGGTTAGATATGGTGCAGCATCACGGGCGGCTTGTTCTAAATTTGCTGCAACACTCGTTCCCCTTGGTTCGATGTAGGCATTCGATTCAACTGTTCTTTTGGGTTTATCTGGAATGTATAGTCGGAATCCGATGGAAAGAGGTTGATTTACAGGTAGATTATTAATTTTTGCTAACTCTTCATAGGAAATACCAACCTTCTGTCCGATACTGTATAAGCTGTCACCAGGTTGAACGTAATAAAATCTTCCTTTGATGGGAATGACGATTGCTTGCCCTATTACTAAATTACTTGCATTAGGGATTTCATTTGTCCGAATAATTTCCTCAACAGATGTACTATAAGCTTGAGCAATACCAAATAAACTTTGCCCCGGCTGGACGATATGTATTTGCATGTTTGTCCTCCTTGGTATCCTTTTTGTACATCATATGAAAAGAATACAAGAAGCATGTTAGTTAATTTTAATTTCGGTGGAATTAACGATTGAAGCCTTTAAGGTATTTTCCATCATTTTTAAAGCAAAGTTATTGTCTTCAACAGTGTTAGAAGCAATGCAATCTGAAGGGATTGTTAAGTTATATTCTCTCATATAAGCGTCATTTGCCGTAAATAATACACAAATGTTCCCAGCTAGACCTGTTATGATAAGATCCTTTATATTTAAGCTATATAAAAGAGTATTTAACGCTGTGCCATAAAAAGCTGAATGTTTAGGCTTAATGAGGAAAAAATCATCATCTTCCGGATATAGTCTATGAATGATATCCTCACTTAAGTTGTTTTTACATTTAGTCGCTATTTTTTTAAAATCTGCCTGCCAAAGCTCATAATGATCATTAATATAGATAATTGGATAATTTGCATGTTTTGCTCGTTTCTTTAAGGAAGAGATATTATGTGAGATTTCTTCAGCTTGTTTTGCTAAAATAGGACCATAGTTAAATTGGAAATCATTAATCATATCAATGATTAATATAGCTTGATTAGATGCTTTGTGCATTTTTTATTCCTCCTTACTTATATGTAGGTTGTTTCAAATATGGAATTTATATAAGGAGATTATGATATTGAATGATCAAATTTTTATGAGTATGGCAATTGAAGAAGCAAAAAAAGCGAAAGAAATAGGTGAAGTTCCTATTGGTGCAGTTGTTGTTTTAAATAATGAAGTGATCTCAACAGCGTTTAACTTGAGAGAGAAAGAGCAACGGTCTATTGCTCATGCAGAAATACTTGCTATTGATAAGGCGTGTCAGGCATTAGGTACCTGGAGATTAGAGAATGCTACATTGTATGTTACTTTGGAGCCTTGCCCTATGTGTGCAGGAGCAATTGTTCTATCTAGAGTAAAACGAGTTGTGTATGGTGCAACTGACCCAAAAGGAGGATGTGCTGGTACATTGATGAACTTATTACAAGATGATCGCTTTAATCATCAAGTAGAGGTTGTGAGTGGTGTTGAGGAAGAAACTTGTGGTAAAATGTTAAGTGACTTCTTTAAAGAGCTTAGAACTCGTAAAAAGAAGAATAATTCCAACTAGAAAAAACTTACATCTATTAGACGTTGCATTTTAGATTATAAGGTTATATACTAATACATGCGTCGTATTAAACGGTGCATTAAAATTGGTTTCAATTTTGCCGTGCTAAGCGGGGAGGTAGCGGTGCCCTGTACTCGCAATCCGCTCTAGCGAGGCCGAATCCCTTCTAGAGGTTAGCTCACTGTAGGGCTGCCTTAAGTAAGTGGTGTTGACGCTTGGGTCCTGCGCAATGGGAATCCACGAACCATGTCAGGTCCGGAAGGAAGCAGCATTAAGTGGAAGCTCTCATGTGCCGCAGGGTTGCCTGAGCCGAGCTAACTGCTTAAGTAACGCCTATGGTGGCTAATCGACGGAAGGTGCACGGCAGTTAATTTTAAATAAAAACTCACTCTTTACGGAGTGAGTTTTTTGCATATAAAAATGATTTTAAAATAGAAGAATCTCGCTTTGTAAAATGATTAATGGTTGTTATAATAAAGAAGAAGAAAATGAAGGGAGACGTTTTTGTGGGTTATCAAGCATTATACCGTGTGTTTCGACCTCAAGTTTTCCACGATGTGGTTGGACAAGAACATATCACTAAAACGTTGCAAAATGCCCTATTACAAAATAAATTTTCCCATGCGTATCTTTTTTCTGGTCCAAGAGGAACTGGGAAAACAAGTGCTGCCAAAATTTTCGCTAAAGCAGTTAACTGTGAGAAGTCTCCAGTAGCAGAGCCATGTAATGAATGTGCAGCTTGTAAAGGGATAACAAATGGTTCCATATCAGATGTTATAGAAATTGATGCTGCGTCTAATAATGGTGTTGATGAAATTAGGGATATTCGTGACAAAGTTAAGTATGCTCCGTCATCTGTAGAATATAAAGTATATATCGTCGATGAAGTTCATATGCTATCGATTGGTGCCTTCAATGCTTTATTGAAAACACTTGAAGAACCACCAAGGCATGTTATTTTTATTTTGGCCACAACAGAGCCACATAAAATCCCTCTTACAATTATTTCACGCTGTCAGCGCTTTGATTTTCGAAGAATTACAGCTTCAGCTATTGTGGGGAGAATGAAAGAAATTGTACATAATCAGGGTATCGTTGTAGAGGAAACGGCCCTAGATGTTATTGCTCGTGCTGCAGATGGTGGAATGCGTGATGCTTTAAGTTTACTAGATCAAGCGATATCATATAGTAATGAACAGGTTACTTTAGATGAAGCACTGCTTATTACTGGATCTGTTTCACAAGGCTTTATCGGCAAGATAGCGGAAGCAATAAATGAAAAAGATGTAACTACTGCATTACAGTCACTTGATCAGTTAATGTATCAAGGAAAAGATCCTAGTAGGTTTATAGAAGATTTTATTTATTATTATCGAGATATGCTTCTATACCAAACGGCACCTACATTGGAAGATGTTTTAGAGAGAGTATCTGTAGATGAGCAGTTTATTCAACTTTCAAAGGAAATACCTTCTCATGCTATATATGAAACGATTGAAACGTTAAGTAAAAGTCAACAGGAAATGAAATGGACAAACCATCCAAGGATTTTCTTAGAAGTGGCCATTGTGAAATTGTGTCAACAAGCAAATGCAACATCTCAATATGATCAAGAAGGCTATCAATCATTGCTCGAGAAAATAACAACCTTGCAATCTGAGTTAAACTCAATTAAACAGCAAGGGTTAGCGGCACCACAACAAAGAAGTGCTAGTTCTGAACCAAAACAGAGATCAATGAAAAGTGGATACAAGACTCCAGAAGGTAGAATTCAGGAAATATTGAAAGTAGCGACTAGACAAGATTTAGAAGTGATCAAAAGTCGTTGGGGAGAACTTTTAGAACTGCTTAAAAGACAAAATAAAGTTTCACATGCAGCCCTATTAAATGACAGTGAACCAGTAGCAGCTTCAGAAACTGCATTTGTATTAAAATTTAAATTTGAAATTCACTGTAAGATGGTAGCGGAAAATAATAATAATGTTAGAACGAATCTTGAGATGATCTTACAAGAAATCACCGGAAAAAGTTTGGAAATGGTTGGCGTTCCGGAAGCTGATTGGGTTAAAATAAGGAAGGAATTCCTACAGGATCATAAAGATGATGATAATAACCAGCAAAGTGGTGAAGAAGATCCCATTATTGCTGAAGCAATGAAATTAGTAGGAAATGAGCTAATTGAAATAAAAGACTAATAATTGGAGGAATGTAACATGATGCGAGGCGGCGGCGGTAATATGCAAAAAATGATGAAACAAATGCAAAAAATGCAAAAGGATATGGCTAAAGCACAAGAAGAGCTAGTTGAAAAGACAGTTGAAGGTACAGCTGGCGGTGGAATGGTAACAGTTGTTGTTAACGGACAAAAAGAATTGCTTGAAGTTAATATAAAAGAAGAAGTTGTAGATCCAGATGATATCGAAATGCTACAAGATCTTGTTTTAGCAGCAACAAATGATGCGCTGAAGAAGATGGATGATTTAACAAACGATACAATGGGACAATTCACTAAAGGAATGAATTTACCAGGAATGTTCTAGGGGGATGAATCATGCATTATCCTGAACCAATATCAAAGCTTATTGATAGCTTTATGAAATTGCCAGGAATCGGACCGAAAACGGCCGTTCGTCTGGCTTTTTTTGTACTAAATATGAAAGAAGATGTTGTATTAGATTTCGCAAAGGCTTTAGTTAATGCAAAACGTAATTTAACGTATTGCTCTGTATGTGGACATATCACAGATCAAGATCCATGTTATATATGTGAGGATCAAAGACGTGACAAAAGTTTAGTTTGTGTTGTACAAGATCCTAAGGATGTTATCGCGATGGAAAAAATGAAGGAATTTAATGGTTTATACCATGTCCTTCATGGATCTATTTCTCCTATGGAGGGAATAGGACCAGAAGATATCAAAATACCTGAGTTACTGAAGAGGCTACAAGATGATGTGATTCAAGAAGTGATACTAGCGACAAACCCTAATATTGAAGGTGAAGCAACAGCAATGTATATCTCTAGGTTATTAAAGCCCTCTGGTATTAAGTTAACAAGAATAGCACACGGATTACCTGTTGGTGGAGACTTAGAATATGCTGATGAAGTAACTTTATCTAGAGCTTTAGAAGGAAGAAGAGAAATTTAAAAAGGGGGGAGCTCATGTTATTTCGCCGAAAAGGATGGTTGAGAAGTCAATATGATCAACAACTGATTCAGAATTTACTCATGATGAAAAAAGAGTGGAATCGGCAAAAGCAAATAATTGATAAAAGTGTTGAACCCTCTCCTCAAGTACTTTATGAACTAAAAGTGGCAGAAGCAAAATACTTTTTCCTACTAAAAGAGGCTAAAGCTAGAAAAATTAAGATTGGGAAAGTTTAAAGAAAAGTTTCTAAGCTTTACTAGTAAGCTTGTTCTATTTTTTCACTCCTTTCATATGTTTAATTATAAGCATAGTATGAAAGTGAGTGATGTAAATGGATCCCATCATTGTTTTTTCTGTTCTTGGTGGATTAATACTTGTTCTATTATTTGTAGGAGCCCCAATAAGACCCTTAAGATGGATCGGCCAACTATTTATCAAAGTTATTATTGGTGCATTATTATTATTTTTTGTAAATACCTTTGGTACAAGCTTTGATTTACATATACCGATTAATCTAATCACTTCTTCTATTTCAGGTATTTTAGGTATTCCAGGCTTAGCAGCATTAATTGTGATTAAGACAATGATTATATAAGCTAAAGACAAATGGTTGATCATTTGTCTTTTTTTTTATCTCTCTAAACTATTAGAAATGTGCATAATATAAAAATGATTATAATGGTAACATTTGTTGTTGATTTATAATCATATAGATGGTATAGTGTAATTCGTCTCTTAAAGAGATAATTATTTACTATATATCTTCGTAGAAAAAACTCAATAAAAAATGTTGACTTTTAAGATTGCAACATGTTATTATATTAAAGTCGCTTCTGATAAAGAGTGATAAAAAGTTCTTTGAAAACTAAACAAAACCAAGCGTGCCAACGTTAATTTCGATTAACAAAACGTACTATATAGTACAAAATGAAACAAACTATGAGCAAGTCAAACACTACTTTATTGGAGAGTTTGATCCTGGCTCAGGACGAACGCTGGCGGCGTGCCTAATACATGCAAGTCGAGCGAATTGATGGGAGCTTGCTCC
>NZ_JAIVKL010000031.1 GCF_020524045.1 Metabacillus litoralis | reverse complement strand
TGATGATGGCGAAGAGGCCACACCCGTTCCCATGCCGAACACGGAAGTTAAGCTCTTCAGCGCCGATGGTAGTTGGGGGTTTCCCCCTGTGAGAGTAGGACGTCGCCAAGTAAAGAGTGAAAAGATCAGTAGAGATACTGGTCTTTTTTTGTGGGGAAAAAGGTAGAAGATATAAAAATAGGTTTCAAAGTTCTATACATGATATTGATTATATCGAAGAGGTGTATAAGAGGTAGAGACTATAAGGAACTACTAGCCTGAGGCTTGGGAGAAGCAAGAAGATCAAGAAAGTTAAGCTCTTGCGCTGATGGTAGTTGGGGGTCTCCCCCTGTGAGAGTAGGACGTCGTCAAGTAAAGAGTGGAAAGATCAGTAGAGATACTGGTCTTTTTTGTATAGAAAAAGGTAAAAGGCAAAAAAGCAGAATCAAAGTTCTTTACATGATATTGGTTTTATCGAAGACATGTATGAAGACCATTAACTCATTCTTCCTCTCGCGCTTATGTCCATCATCGGCTCTATGAAGACCATTAACTCATGCTTCCTCTCGCTTATGTCCATCATCAGCTCTATGAGTGTAAGAGTGTAAAGTTTAAAAGGAACTACTACCCTAAGGCTTGGGACAAGCAAAGAAGATTAAACATGAATGATGATTTCTCTTATACATAGGACATCGTCGAATATAGAATAGAAAGATCAGTAAACATACCGGTCTTTTTCTCTTGTAAAAAGAAATGAATATAGTAAGTTAAATGTAATAATTAATTTTAATAAATTTGAAATACTACATACTCTTTATTTTCATAAAGAATTCTCAAAAAATAAATAAAGCAGGTGCACAGATGAAAGTTAAAGGTATAAATCACTTATTATTTTCCGTATCTAATTTAGAAAAGTCGATCGAATTCTACAAACAGGTTTTTGATGCGAAGTTATTAGTTAGGGGAAGGAAAACTGCTTATTTTGATTTGAATGGGTTGTGGCTTGCTCTTAATGAGGAGAGTGATATTCCTCGTAACGAGATTGAACGATCTTACACTCATTTGGCTTTCACGATTGATGAAAAAGACTTTACGGGTATCTATCACAAACTAGTTGAATTAAACGTGAACATACTAACAGGACGTGAAAGAGATAAACGTGATGGAAAATCTATCTATTTTACTGATTTAGATGGACATAAGTTTGAATTTCATACAGGTACTTTACAGGATCGATTAGATTATTATAAAAATGAAAAAACGCATATGCAGTTTTATACCTGAGCTAAGGAAATAAATAAACAACAAGGTATTTGAAAATAGCCTTATTGATTAAAGTATAGGAAACAAACAACTGTCAAATACTAAATTTATTTCATAGGTAAACGCAGGATTTTTTGTCAGATTGTTGTTGATTTTAGGTGTAGTAATTGATACTCTAAATGAACTAAAGTGATGGCAAGAATCTACATATCATTATTTCCTAAGGAATGACAAGTTATTGATAGTAGCTTATACATAATTAGGTTTAGGTAAAGGGAGTAGAAAAGATGACAAGTAAACCAAGTAAAAAGAAATTTATCGTCGAAGAAAATGAAACAATTGATGATTGTTTACAAAGAATGAGTGATGAAGGGTATTTTCCTGTGAGAAGAACGGAGCAACCAATTTTCAAGGAAGAAATTCGAGAAAGTATTGTTGAGCATGTACCATGTGGTAGAAAGATTGTTTTTGAAGGAAAGTTGGTGTAAAAGCCGAACATTAAATTATATATTAAATAAATCGTTCGATTTTACGTTGACATAGAAAAGCTTCATTGTTAATATAAAACATGTAAATAATTAATTAACGGTAACCTCATATAAAATTGGGAATATGGCCCAGAAGTTTCTACCCGCTGACCGTAAATCATCGGACTATGAGGGAAAGTGTATGTATAAACGATTCGGTATTTATTTAAGTCCGAGCCCGATATACTAACTTTCTCTTTTTATGAGAATGTTAGTATATCGGGCTATTTTTATATGAAGATTTGTAAAGGTGGGGAAAAGATTGGATCCGGTTGTTGGAGTTATTATGGGAAGTACATCTGATTGGGAAACAATGAAGCATACTTGTGACATTCTTGATGAATTAAATGTTCCTTATGAAAAAAAAGTAGTTTCGGCTCATCGTACTCCTGATTACATGTTTGAATATGCAGAGAATGCTAGAGAAAGAGGTTTAAAGGTTATAGTTGCTGGAGCAGGTGGTGCAGCACATTTGCCAGGAATGGTTGCAGCAAAAACGACTTTACCTGTTATAGGAATTCCTGTTCAATCGAAAGCATTAAATGGTTTGGATTCATTACTTTCGATTGTACAAATGCCAGGTGGTGTACCAGTAGCAACTGTTGCGATTGGTAAGGCAGGTGCTACAAATGCAGGCTTGTTAGCAGCACAATTTCTCTCAGCATTTGATGAGCAATTAGCAGCTGTATTAGATAATAGAAGAAACGAGCTGCGTGTAAAGGTACTAGAAAGTAGTGATGAGCTTGTATAAGCAAATTCTACCTGGTCAAACAATAGGAATCATTGGTGGCGGTCAATTAGGACGTATGATGGCAATTGCTGCTAGACAGCTAGGTTATAAAATTGCCGTACTAGATCCTACAGAGGATTGTCCATGTGGTCAACTTGCAGATATAGAGATTAATGCGAGTTATGATGACTTAGATGCGATAAAAAAATTAGCAAGTGTAAGTGATGTGATCACATACGAGTTTGAAAATATAGATTATACGGCACTGAAATGGTTAGAGGAGCATGCGTATCTTCCTCAAAAAAGCTCTTTATTATTATTAACTCAGGATCGTGAAACTGAGAAAGCTGCCATTGTAAATGCTGGATGTGAAGTAGCACCATATAAGATTGTGCATACTGAACAAGAACTAAATGATGCTGTAGAACTTCTTCAATATCCGAGTGTGCTTAAGACGTGCAGAGGTGGCTATGATGGTAAAGGTCAAGTTGTTCTCCGTGAGCAGCAAGATTTAGCAGAAGCAAACCAATTACTTAACCAAGGAACATGTATTTTAGAAAAATGGGTTCCTTTTGAAAAAGAAATTTCAGTTATTGTGACAAGATCTGTTAGTGGAGAAACAAAAACATTTCCAGTAGCTGAAAACATTCATAAAGATAATATTTTATATCAAAGTATTGTACCAGCTCGTGTGAATGAAGAGGTTATTGAAAAAGCTGAGCAACTAGCGATAAAGCTTTCACATAGTTTTGAATTAGTAGGAACACTTGCTGTAGAAATGTTTTTAACGGAGTCTGGTGAGATTTATATAAATGAGTTAGCTCCACGTCCGCATAATTCAGGTCATTATTCGATTGATTTATGTGAAACAAATCAGTTCGAGCAGCATGTTCGTGCAATTTGTAACCTACCATTGGGTCATACTACATTAAGACAAAGTGGTGTGATGGTGAATTTGCTAGGTGAGGACTTACCAGTGGTTAACGAACATCTAAACTTATTAGAAAGATCTAAGCTTCATCTTTATGGTAAGAAAGAGCCAATTGCTAAGCGTAAGATGGGGCATATCACGATTATGAGTGACGATATAGAAGAAGAAATAAAACAGATCGATCAAATTTGGGGTTTAAAATAGGACGGAGGCATATCAATGATTGAGCGTTATACAAGACCAGAAATGGGTTCAATTTGGACAGAAGAAAACAAATTTAAAGCATGGCTAGAGGTTGAGATTTTAGCATGTGAAGCTTGGGCAGAGTTAGGTGTTATTCCTAAAGAAGATGTAGCACTTCTTCGTAAAAATGCATCATTTGATGTGGATCGTATTAATGAAATTGAATTAGAAACTCGTCATGATGTTGTTGCCTTTACTAGAGCAGTTTCTGAAACTCTTGGAGAAGAGCGTAAATGGGTACATTACGGATTAACGTCTACTGATGTTGTAGATACAGCATTATCATACTTACTTAAACAAGCAAACGACATTCTTTTAAAAGATATTGAGAACTTTGTACAAATTTTAAAAGAAAAAGCTCAAGAACATAAATACACAGTGATGATGGGCCGTACTCATGGTGTTCATGCAGAGCCTACTACTTTTGGTTTAAAGCTTGGTCTTTGGTATGAAGAAATGAAGCGTAATTTAGATCGCTTCAAGCGTGCAGCAACTGGAGTAGAGTTTGGGAAGATTTCTGGAGCAGTTGGAACATATGCAAACATCGATCCTTTTGTTGAAAAATATGTGTGTGAAAAATTAGGTACACAACCAGCACCAATTTCAACTCAAACCTTACAACGTGATCGACATGCAGAATATATGGCAGCTATCGCATTGGTTGCAACATCTATCGAAAAGTTTGCTGTAGAAATTCGTGGATTACAAAAAAGTGAAACTCGTGAAGTGGAAGAGTCATTTGCTAAAGGTCAAAAAGGATCTTCTGCAATGCCACATAAACGTAATCCTATCGGATCTGAAAACATGACAGGTCTTGCACGTGTGATTCGTGGTTATATGTTAACAGCTTATGAAAATGTTCCATTATGGCATGAAAGAGATATCTCACATTCATCTGCTGAACGTATTATCTTACCAGATGCTACGATAGCTCTTAACTATATGTTAAATCGTTTTGGAAACATCGTGAAAAACTTAACAGTATTCCCTGAAAATATGAAGCGTAATATGGATCGTACACAAGGGTTGATTTACTCACAACGTGTGTTACTTGCTTTAATCGATACAGGCATGACAAGAGAAGAAGCGTATGATCTTGTTCAACCAAAAGCAATGGAAGCTTGGGAAAAGCAAGTTCCATTCCGTGGACTAGTTGAAGGAGAAGAGAAAATCACTTCTCGCTTATCTGCTGAAAAAATAGAAGATTGTTTCGACTATAACTACCATCTAAAAGGTGTAGACGCAATTTTTGAACGTCTAGGTCTTTAAAACAAAAATAGCAAGGGTCTAAATAAGCCCCTTGCTATCTATTTGATCAAAAAACTTGGTTAGAAAATGTAACAGTATCATCATTTTTAAAGTGAATGTTCCCAAAATTCTGTTTAGGAGGGCTTTTATGAACACAGAAAAGCTTGAATTACTATATGAAGGAAAAGCAAAGCGTATTTATAAAACTAATGAGCCTAATATTTTACTAGTTTCTTATAAAGATTCTGCTACAGCCTTTAATGGTGTGAAAAAAGAAGAAATTACAGGCAAGGGTCGTCTAAACAATGAGATTTCAACATTGATCTTTGAAAAGCTTACAGCGAACAATATTGAAAATCATTTTGTAAAAAGATTATCTGAAACAGAGCAGCTTGTTAAATCAGTAACGATTATTCCGCTAGAAGTTGTTGTGAGAAATGTTGTGGCAGGAAGTCTTTCTAAACGAATTGGTATTGAAGAGGGAACAGAAATTAAAAACCCACTAGTTGAGTTTTACTATAAAGATGATGAATTAGGTGATCCATTACTTACTGAGGATCATATTGCACTTTTAGAAGTGGCAACACCTGAGCAAGTAGCAACTTTAAAAACACTTGCTAGAAAAGTAAATGATGTGCTAAAAGCGCATTTTCAAGCTTGTGATGTTCGTTTAATTGACTTTAAGCTTGAGTTTGGAATCACTGAGGATGGAAACATTATATTAGCTGATGAAGTTTCACCAGACACTTGTCGTTTATGGGATATCAATACAAATGAAAAGTTTGATAAAGATGTTTTTAGAAGAGATATTGGTAGTTTAACAGATGCATATGAAGTTATTTTAACTAGACTTGGAGGACAATCAACATGTACAAAGTAAAAGTTTATGTCACGTTAAGAGAAAGTGTATTAGATCCACAAGGAACAGCAGTTAAGAGTGCTCTACACAGTATGTCATATAATGAAGTGCAAGACGTACGTATCGGTAAATATATGGAATTAACGATTGAGAAATCTGATCGTGATTTAGATGTAGCTGTTCGTGAAATGTGTGAAAAACTACTTGCTAATACAGTGATTGAAGACTTTAGCTATGAGGTACAGGAGGTTGTCACAAAGTGAAATTCGCTGTGATCGTTTTCCCTGGGTCTAACTGTGATGTAGATATGTATCATGCGATTAAAGATGAGCTTGGTGAAGAAGTAGAATATGTTTGGCATGATGAAACAGATTTAAGCCAATTTGACGGCATTCTTTTACCAGGTGGATTTTCATATGGAGATTACTTACGCTCTGGAGCTATTGCTCGTTTCTCAAACGTAATGAAGGAAGTAGTAAAAGCAGCTGAAGCTGGTAAGCCAGTTCTTGGTGTGTGTAACGGATTCCAGATTTTATTAGAAGTAGGTCTGCTTCCTGGTGCTATGAAAAGAAATGAAAATTTAAAGTTTATGTGTAGACCAGTTCATTTAAAGGTTGCAAATAATAATACTGCCTTTACTTCAGCTTATGATCAGGATGAGATTATCTCAGTTCCTATCGCACATGGAGAAGGGAATTATTATTGTGATGAAGAAACACTTCAAACGCTTAAAGAAAACAATCAAATTGTGTTTACGTACGAAGAAAATCCAAATGGCAGTTTAGTTGATATAGCTGGAATTACAAATGAACGCGGAAATGTATTAGGGATGATGCCACATCCTGAGCGTGCAGTTGATGAATTACTTGGAAGTGCTGACGGATTAAAATTATTTCAATCGATCGTGAAAAACTGGAGGGAATCTCATGTCACTACTGCTTGAACCAACGAACCAGATGATTAAAGATGAAAAAGTTTACAGACAGATGGGTGTAAGTGATGACGAGTTTGCTCTGATTGAAAAAATTATTGGTCGTTTACCAAATTACACAGAAATCGGTATTTTCTCTGTTATGTGGTCTGAGCACTGCAGTTATAAAAACTCTAAGCCTATTTTAAAGAAATTCCCTGTTACAGGTGAAAAGGTTCTACAAGGACCTGGAGAAGGAGCGGGGATTGTCGATATTGGTGACAATCAAGCGGTTGTTTTCAAAATTGAAAGTCATAACCATCCATCTGCTATTGAGCCTTATCAAGGTGCAGCTACTGGTGTTGGTGGGATCATCCGTGATGTATTCTCAATGGGAGCAAGACCTATTGCTATTTTAAATTCTTTACGCTTTGGAGAATTACAATCTCCACGTGTGAAATATTTATTTGAAGAAGTTGTTGCTGGAATTGCAGGGTACGGTAACTGTATCGGAATTCCTACAGTAGGTGGAGAAATTCAATTTGATGATTCTTATGAAGGAAATCCCCTTGTTAACGCGATGTGTGTAGGGTTGATTAACCATGAAGATATTAAAAAAGGTCAAGCAAAAGGTGTTGGCAACACAGTTATGTATGTTGGTGCCAGAACTGGTCGTGATGGAATTCATGGTGCAACATTTTCTTCTGAAGAGTTAACCGACGATTCAGGTGCAGATCGTTCAGCGGTACAAGTTGGCGATCCATTTATGGAGAAGCTATTACTAGAAGCTTGTTTGGAAGTTATTAAAAATGATGCGTTAGTTGGGATCCAAGACATGGGAGCAGCTGGATTAACAAGTTCATCAGCAGAGATGGCAAGTAAAGCTGGATCTGGTATGGAAATGGACCTTGATCTTATTCCACAACGTGAATCAGGAATGACTCCTTATGAAATGATGCTTTCTGAATCTCAAGAAAGAATGTTACTTGTTATTGAAAAAGGAAGAGAACAAGAAATCGTTGACCTTTTCGAGAAATATGATTTAGAAGCAGTTTCAGTTGGTAGAGTAACAGACGATAAAATGCTTCGTCTTTTCCATAAAGGTGAAGTGGTATGTGAGCTTCCAGTTGACGCTTTAGCTGAGGAAGCACCTGTTTATCATAAGCCTTCTAAAATACCAGCTTACTATGAAGAGTTCCAACAAATGGACGTAGCACCTATTACAGTAGATAACTATAAAGAAACACTTATCAATCTATTAAAACAACCAACTATTGCAAGTAAAGAATGGGTTTATGATCAGTATGATTATATGGTTCGCACAAACACAGTTGTTGCACCAGGATCAGATGCTGCCGTTGTCCGTATCCGCGATACAAAGAAAGCTTTAGCGATGACAACTGACTGTAACTCTCGTTATCTTTATTTAGATCCAGAAGTTGGTGGGAAAATTGCCGTAGCAGAAGCTGCTCGTAATATCGTATGTTCTGGTGCAACGCCACTTGCGATTACAGATAACTTAAACTTTGGTAATCCGGAAAAGCCTGAAATTTTTTGGCAAATTGAAAAATCAGCTGATGGTATTAGTGAAGCTTGTCGCGTGTTAGATACACCAGTTATTGGTGGAAACGTATCTTTATACAATGAAACAAGCGGAACAGCCATCTACCCAACACCTGTCATTGGTATGGTTGGATTAATTGAAGATACAGATTATATTACAACGCAAGACTTTAAAGAAGCTGGAGATCTTATCTATTTAATCGGAGAATCAAAGCCTGAGTTTGGTGGAAGTGAGCTTCAAAAACTTACGTACGGTAAAATCTTTGGTCAATCTCCAGAGCTTGATTTAGCAAAAGAAAGAAAAACATTAGATCAGCTATTATCAGCAATTCATGCTAAAACTGTCGCATCAGCACATGATGTTTCAGAAGGTGGAGTAGCTGTTGCACTAGCTGAACCATTATTTGGTGGTAAGAATTTAGGAGCTGAAGTGACACTTACAGGTGATGCTACAGCAGCACTATTCAGTGAATCACAAACTCGCTTTATCATATCAGTGAAAAAAGAAAACCAACAAGCATTTGAACAATTAGTTGATGCTGTTTGTATTGGTGAAGTAACTGATTCTGGCAAGCTTGTTATTACAAACACAAACAATGAAACTCTTGTAGATGCATCTGTAGAAGAACTTAAGGCTGCATGGAAAGGGGCTATCCCGTGCTTACTGAAATCAAAGGATTAAATGAAGAATGTGGTGTCTTCGGAATTTGGGGTCATAAAGACGCTGCTCAAATTACGTATTATGGCTTACACAGTCTACAACATAGAGGTCAAGAAGGCGCAGGGATTGTTACAACTGATGGGGAAAAGCTAACAAGTGCGAAAGGTCTAGGTCTGATCTCAGAGGTTTTCGCTAATGGAAGATTAAATGAATTATCAGGAAAGGCTGCTATTGGTCATGTTCGTTATGCAACAGCAGGTGGGGGCGGTTATGAAAATGTTCAGCCCCTTTTCTTTAAATCACATAGTGGTGGCTTAGCACTTGCTCATAACGGTAATCTTGTTAATGCAACACAGCTTAAGCATCAGCTTGAGAGTCAAGGAAGTATTTTCCAAACAACTTCAGATACTGAGGTGTTAGCACATCTAATTAGAAGAAGTGGCTATCAAGATATGAAGGAAGCAGTCAAAAGCGCATTAACAGTCATTAAAGGAGCATATGCTTTTTTAATCATGACAGAAACGGAAATGATGGTTGCTCTAGATCCTAATGGCTTACGCCCATTGTCTATTGGCGTTTTGGGTGATGCGTATGTGATTGCTTCTGAAACATGTGCATTTGATGTAGTTGGAGCAAAATATGAAAGAGATGTTCAACCAGGTGAATTATTAATTATAAATGACGAAGGAATTCGCTCTGAGCGTTTTTCAATGAATATTAATCGTTCAATTTGTAGTATGGAATACATTTACTTCTCTCGTCCAGATAGCAATATTGATGGAATTAATGTTCATACTGCACGTAAAAACTTAGGCAAACGTTTAGCTGTTGAATCTGAGGTTGCTGCTGATGTTGTCACAGGTGTTCCTGATTCAAGTATTTCTGCTGCGATTGGATTTGCTGAATTAACAGGCATTCCATATGAGCTCGGATTAATCAAGAATCGTTATGTTGGTCGAACGTTTATTCAGCCTTCACAAGAACTACGTGAACAAGGTGTAAAAATGAAGCTTTCAGCTGTACGTGGTGTTGTAGAGGGAAAACGTGTTGTTATGGTTGATGACTCAATTGTCCGTGGAACAACAAGTAAACGAATTGTCACAATGCTTCGTGAAGCTGGTGCAAAAGAAGTACATGTTCGAATTAGTTCACCACCAATTGCAAATCCTTGTTTTTACGGAATTGATACATCAACACACGAAGAATTAATTGCTTCAAACCATTCAATAGAAGAAATTCGTGAACTTATCGGTGCAGACAGCCTTGCCTTTCTAAGTGTAGAGGGATTATTAGAAGGAATCGGCCGTCCATATGAAGGTGAATTCAAAGGACAATGCCTAGCATGCTTCACAGGTCGTTATCCTACTGAAATTTACCCTGATACAGTATTACCACACGAAAAAGCTTAAATAGAAAAGCGGAAGCGCCTTGATCAGCTCCGACAAGCATAAGAAGCACATGAAAGGAAGGCGTTCTTTGCCTGCCATTCATGTGGTGCTTATGACCTCGAGGAGCTAGGCGCTGTAGCTGGACAAAATAGAAAAGCGAAAGCCTTCAAGGGTTTCACTATAATAAAAAAATGATAGGAATCGACATTTCGATTCCTGTTCTACATTAGATGAAAGTTTGTTCTATTTACTAAGGTTTCTTAAGGAGGAAGCAGGCATGTCTGACGTTTATAAGCAAGCTGGTGTCGACATTGAAGCAGGCTATGAAGCTGTTTCAAGAATGAAGAAGCATGTTGAAAAAACAATGCGTTTAGGTGTAATGGGTGGTCTTGGCGGTTTTGGTGGAATGTTTGATTTAAGTGAGTTAAATTATAAGAAGCCGGTGCTTGTTTCTGGTACAGATGGTGTCGGGACGAAGTTAAAGCTTGCTTTTATGGCTGACAAGCATGATTCCATAGGTGTTGATGCTGTTGCTATGTGTGTCAATGATATATTAGCTCAAGGTGCTGAACCATTATTTTTCTTGGATTATTTGGCGTTAGGTAAAGCGATCCCAGAGAAAATCGAGCAAATTGTTAAAGGAATTGCTGATGGTTGTGAGCAATCTGGTTGTGCTTTAGTTGGTGGAGAAACAGCTGAAATGCCTGGGCTATATGAAGAAGATGAATATGATGTGGCAGGATTTTCTGTAGGTGTTGTTGAAAAAGACAATATTGTAACAGGACAAAATATTGAGCCAGGTCATGTATTAATTGGTCTTTCATCAAGTGGTATTCATAGCAATGGTTTCTCATTAGTTCGTAAAGTATTACTTGAAGATAGAAAGCTTGATTTGCAAAAAGTTTATGAACCATTCACTGAAACGTTAGGCGAAGTTCTACTTACACCAACAAGAATATATGTTAAACCTGTTCTTGAAGTGATTAGAAAATATCAAGTGGATGGTATGGCACATATTACTGGTGGCGGTTTTATTGAAAACATTCCAAGAATGTTACCAGAAGGAACGGGTGCTGAAATTGATTATGGTTCATGGCCAATTCCGAAGATTTTTGATTTCTTAAAAGAACAAGGACAGCTAAAAGGTGAAGATCTATTTAATGTCTTTAATATGGGAATCGGTTTTGTTCTTGCTGTAAAAGAAGAGCTTTTACATGATGTGATCGGACAATTAGAGAACAATGGTGAAAAAGCTTTTATCATTGGTCGTGTGACAAAGGGCTCTGGTGTTACATTTGGTGGAGGATCGATTGAATGAAGAAATTAGCTGTATTTGCATCAGGAAATGGCAGTAATTTTCAAGCGATTTTTGATTCAATTAAGCTAGGTGAGATACAAGCTGAGATTAGTGTTGTGATTTGTGATAAAACAAATGCAGGAGTCATTGAGCGAGCAAAATCAGTAAATATACCAGTGGTTTGTTTTGTACCAAAAGAATATACAACAAAAGCAGATTTTGAAAAAGAAGTTTTAACAGTACTACAAAATCATAAAATCGATTATGTGATTCTTGCTGGATATATGCGATTAATCGGGGAAACTCTTTTAGGTGCATATGAAAATAGAATCGTTAATATTCATCCGTCCTTATTACCTGCTTTTCCTGGTAAAGATGCTGTTGGGCAAGCCTTTCAAGCAGGTGTTAAGGTAACAGGTGTTACAGTTCATTTTGTTGATGCAGGAATGGATACAGGTCCGATTATTGCTCAAAAAGCAATTGAGATTGAAGCTGGAGATACAATAGAAGCAATAGCAGATAAAATCCATAAAGTTGAACATATGTTATATCCTAAAGTTATTAAGAAATTGGTGTCAAAATAAAGCTAGAGGTGAAAAAATATGTCAGTGAAACGTGCGCTTGTTAGTGTGTCTAATAAAGAAAATCTTGTTCCTTTTGTAAAAGAATTAATCGATTTAGGTGTTGAGGTAATCTCAACTGGTGGGACGAAATCATTACTTGAAGAAAACGGATTAAATGTGATCGGTATTTCTGAAGTAACTGGATTCCCAGAAATTATGGATGGACGAGTTAAAACATTACATCCTAATATTCATGGTGGATTATTAGCTGTTCGTAACAATCCTAGCCATATGAATCAATTAAAAGAAAACAACATTGAAACAATTGACTTGGTTGTTGTGAACCTTTATCCATTTAAAGAAACGATTTCAAAGCCTGATGTTGAGTTCCAAGATGCAATTGAGAACATCGATATCGGTGGTCCTTCAATGCTACGCTCTGCTGCAAAAAATCATGAAGATGTAACAGTACTTGTTGATCCTCAAGATTACAGTGCAGTTTTAGAAGAATTAAAAGCTTCTGGAGAAGTTTCATTAACTCAAAAGCAACGTTTAGCAGCAAAGGTATTTAGACATACAGCTGCATATGACGCGTTAATAGCTGAATTTTTAACAAATAAGATCGGTGAAGAAGATCCTGAAACAGTTACATATACGTTTGAGAAAAAGCAATCTCTACGTTATGGTGAAAATCCTCATCAAAAAGCAACATTTTATCAAAAGCCTTTCGTTCCGGTAGCTTCAATTGCGAATGCACAACAGCTTCATGGAAAAGAGCTTTCTTTCAATAACATTAAAGACGCAGATGCTGCATTACAAATTGTTCGTGAATTTAGTGAGCCAGCAGCAGTTGCTGTAAAGCATATGAATCCATGTGGAGTTGGTGTTGGAACATCAGTGTTTGAAGCATTTACACGTTGTTATGCTGCAGATCCAACGTCGATTTTTGGCGGGATTGTTGCTGTGAATCATGAAGTTGATGCCCAAACAGCTCATAAGCTTCATGAAATTTTCTTAGAAATCGTTATTGCACCATCATTTAGCCAAGAAGCATTAGATATTTTAACAAGCAAGAAAAATCTTCGTTTGTTAACAATTGATGTAACGGCAGCTTCTAAGGCAGATAAACAGCTTCAATCTGTTCATGGTGGTTTACTAGTTCAAGACGAGGATACACTTTCACTTGATGATGTAGAAGTAACCATTCCAACAAAACGCGAGCCTTCAGAAGATGAATGGAAAGATCTTAAGCTAGCTTGGAAGGTTGTTAAGCATGTTAAGTCAAATGCGATTGTATTAGCGAAAGATGAAATGACTGTTGGTGTTGGTGCAGGTCAAATGAATCGTGTTGGCGCAGCGAAAATTGCGATTGAACAAGCTGGTGATAAAGCACAAGGTAGTGCGCTCGGATCTGACGCATTTTTCCCTATGAGTGATACAGTTGAAGCTGCAGCTAAAGCTGGTGTTACAGCTATTATCCAACCAGGTGGATCAATTCGTGATGAAGATTCAATTCGTATGGCTGATGAATATGGAATAACAATGGTCTTTACAGGAGTACGTCATTTTAAACATTAAGAAGAGGTGTAAAGCATGAAAGTACTGATTATTGGACAGGGCGGACGTGAGCATGCACTTGTTTGGAAGGCCGCACAAAGCAAGCTTGTAGAAGAAGTATTTGTTGCTCCAGGAAATGATGGAATGAATGAATTTGCCACAAGAGTTGAGATTAGTGAAAATGATAATGAAGCTCTTTTAGCTTTTGCAAAAAAAGAAGAAATTGACTTAACAATCGTTGGACCTGAAGTACCTTTGTTAAACGGAATCGTCAACGACTTTGAAGAAGCTGGCCTTAAAGTATTTGGACCATCAAAAGAGGCAGCACTTATTGAAGGAAGTAAAAACTTTGCAAAAGAATTAATGATTAAATATAATATTCCAACGGCTGATTATCAAACATTTACAGATGTTGAGCAGGCAAAAGCATATATCAACGAAAAAGGTACACCTATTGTTATCAAAGCTGATGGATTAGCTGCTGGTAAAGGCGTAACAGTTGCTGAAACGCTTGATGTAGCATTAGAAAGTGTAACAGACATGCTTGAAAACGAAAAATTCGGTGATGCATCAAGCTCAGTTGTTATCGAAGAATTTTTAGCTGGTGAAGAATTTTCATTAATGGCATTTGTTAAAGGTGAAAAAGTCTACCCAATGGTTATTGCTCAAGATCATAAACGTGCATATGACAATGATGAAGGACCAAACACTGGAGGAATGGGTGCTTATTCTCCAGTTCCACAAATATCTGAAACAGTGGTCCAAACAGCAGTAGAAACAATTTTAAAACCAGCAGCAAAGGCTCTTATTAGTGAAGGTCGTGGTTTTACAGGAATTTTATATGCAGGACTTATCTTAACGTCTGAAGGGCCAAAAGTAATTGAATTTAATGCAAGATTTGGTGATCCAGAAACACAAGTTGTTTTGCCAAGACTTGAATCTGATTTAGTTGAATCACTTTTAGCCATTCTTAATGATCAACCTGTTGAGCTTAAATGGTCATCAAAAGCTGTTTTAGGTGTTGTCCTAGCTTCAAAAGGTTATCCAAATGATTATGAAAAAGGAAAACCTATCGGAAAGTTAACAGAAAAAGCAGATGATGCAGTTATTTTCCATGCTGGAACAAAGAAAGTTGATGAGCAATTTGTTAACAATGGTGGTCGCGTTTTAGTTGTATCAGGATACGGTGAGACAATTAGTGATGCACAAGAACAGGCTTATAAGCTAGTCGACAAAATAGCTTGTCCTGCTCTTTTTTATCGTAAAGATATCGGGAACAAGGCGATTAAGTCCGGCGTTTCTTCTTAATATAAGCAAAGAATAATGCGACAATCCCGCCGATTAGCGCAATAAAGATGAACGACATATCTGTTAAATATTCTAAAAACATAGTAATACCTCCATAACTTGGATATGATTTTGTGTGGTGTAGGTTGCTAGCCGCTGCAGGATGCTCGCTTTCCACAGGGGAAAATAATAAAAAAGCCCAACTGCTTTTTTAAAGATCGATTTTTCCTAGGTGGGCGGTGAGCCTCCTCGGCGTAAACGCCTGTGGGGTCTCACCTGTCCCACTATTCCTGCAGGAGTCTCGCATATCAGCTACTAGCAACCCAAATAGTTTTTTTTTTTCAATAATATTTGTCATTTATAAAGAAAAGGGGCTGGTGTTTAACCAGTCCCGTTTTTAATGTCCAGCGTAAGAGCCAGATATTTCAAAGATCAATTTTTTCCTAGGTAAAGAAACACCTTCTAGGCTGATCAAGGTACTTGCACTTTCTTATTAAGATGGATTGTATGACTCTTCGAATTCTTCATCATCATCATACTCATCGTCTTCTTCTACGAAAAATGTTTCTGTGTTGTTTTCGAATAAATATGTGATCGGACAGAAGCGGAGGATTCCTTCGCCAACTTTCATTGCTGCAAGAACGATAACAATGATATATGAATCTCTCCAAGGCTTTTTGCAATATTTAGATGTAGCCCAAGATAATAGGGAAAGTCCACATGTGATTCGAATTAATGCGTTAACTATTCCAATGTTTGGTCTAACCATTATTACATTCCTCCCAGAAATTGTAATCAAAATGCAATAAAACGTTAATGCGTTAATAAATTCCATATGTTAACATAGTAATTAGTTACAAACTATTAAATGGAGGGTTTACTATGCCCGAAAAAAAATTCAGATGGAAAAACAGTACCATTCGGAAACAAATTGATGTCATATCAAATAAATTAGCACCAACTGTTGTACTGAAAAACGCAACATATCTGAACTCTTATTTACGACAATGGATAAAAGCACATATCTGGATCTTAGAAGATCGAATTATTTATGTTGGTAATAATCTGCCTGAAAACACGACTAACACTGAGATCATTGATTGCTCAACAAAAGTTGTTGTGCCAGGATATATTGAACCACATGCTCATCCATTTCAGTTATATAATCCCCATTCTTTAGCAAGTTATGTGTCACAAACAGGGACAACAACATTAATCAGTGATAACTTATTTTTACTTTTACAATGCCAGAAAAAGAAAGCGCTTACTTTTATTGATGATTTAGATAGGTTTCCGTTTCATTTTTATTGGTGGGCTCGCTTTGATTTACAAACAGAAGTGCATTCAGAAGATAAAATATTCTCCAATGATTTTGTAAAAAAATGGCTAGAACATGATTCTGTTTTACAAGGGGGAGAATTAACAGGATGGCCTAAGCTTGCTGATGGTGATGATTGGCTTTTATACTGGTTACAAGAAACAAAGAGAAAAGGAAAAAGAATGGAAGGGCATTTCCCTGGAGCTTCAGAAAATACATTAACAAAGATGAAATTGTTCGGTGTTGATAGTGATCACGAATCAATGTCTGGGAAAGACGTAATCAAGCGGTTAAAGATGGGCTATACAGCTGCTTTAAGGCATTCATCGATACGTCCAGATTTAGAAAAGTTATTAAAGGAACTTGAGAATGAAGGCTTAACGACTTACGATTTCTTGTATTATACGACAGATGGAGCAACACCTTCATTTTATGAAGAAGGAATGATTAATCGTTGTATAGATATTGCATTAGATTGTAATGTGCCCTCAATAGATGCGTATAATATGTCTTCATATAATGTGGCAAAATATTATCAAATTGACGACCAAATTGGTGCCATTGCACCTGGAAAAGTGGCAACATTAAATATTTTAACTAGCATTGATCAACCTGATCCAATAAGTGTGATGTCTAAAGGAATTTGGCTTCGTAAAGATAACAAAAAAGTAGTAGAAAAAGAAGAAATAATGTGGGAGAATTACGGACTTGTTGCTTCAGAAATAAACTGGGAGCTTTCACTGGATGATTTACAATTTTCAATGCCTTTAGGTATGAAAATGAGAAATGCGGTCATCATGGAACCATACTCGATTACAATTGATGGATCTGCAAATGACTTATCATATCAGCATGACGAAAGTTTTCTAGCTCTTATTGACCGTAATGGTGAGTGGAGAATCAACACGTTTATTAAAGGCTTTGCTAATAAAGTTCAAGGCTTTGCAAGCTCCTACTCAACAACAGGTGATATTATTATTATCGGAAAAAATAAACAAGAAATGGTTTCAGCATTTCGTCGAATGAAAGAAATTGGTGGTGGAATCGTTCTTTGTGAGAACGAAGAAGTGGTCTTTGAGCTGCCGTTACAGTTAAATGGAAGTGCTTCAAGTGACAAGCTTACACATGTGATGCAAAAGCAAAAAGAATTGAATTCACTGCTGATTGAAAGAGGCTATGTTTTTGATGATCCGATTTATTCATTATTTTTTCTATCATCAACACATCTACCATATATAAGAATTACACCAAGAGGTATTTTTGATGTGATAAAAAAAACGGTACTCTTTCCATCGATAATGCGTTAAAATATAAAAGTGGAAAAAACGTTAAGGTTGTGTTAATTTGTTTAAGGGAAAATTATCATTTATTATTCTTTCTATGCTCATTGTGAGTGCATGTAGTAATGATGAGGGAAAATCCTCCACTAAAGAAAAAGAACCTGTTCAAACCAAAGAAGAACCAGTAACAGTTGAAGTTGAAGAAAGCGTTTCATTTCCTCTAACTGGATTAGAAGCAGAGGAAGAAGAGTTAACTCAACGTCCTGTTGCCGTCATGATTAATAATCACCCAAGTGCAAGACCACAATCTGGTTTGTATAAAGCAGATATTGTTTATGAAGTTCTTGCGGAAGGTAATATAACAAGATTTTTAGCGGTTTTTCAAAGTGATATACCAGACATTATAGGTCCTGTAAGAAGTGCTAGAGATTATTATATTGATTTAAGTAAAGGATTTAACTCTCTATATGTTAGTCATGGATGGAGCCCTGATGCAAGAGAGATGCTTGAAACTAATGGAGAAGCTGACTATATAAATGGTTTGTTTTATGATGGCACTTTGTTTTGGAGAGCCGATCATCGCAAAGCACCACATAATTCATATATTTCAAAAGAAAATATCTTAAAAGGTGCCGATAAATTAGGGTACGAAGTGACTGCTGAAGTTGAGCCTTTTGAGTTTCTTTCAGAAGAAGATGTGGTAAATGTACAAGGTGAGCCTTTAAACAAGTTTGTTATAAAATATGACAACTCCGCTACATGGCAAGCAACTTACGAGTATAATCAAGCTGAACAAGTCTATAGCCGTTATAGTGATAATGAACAAACGGTTGATTTGGAAAGTGGAGAACCTGTTACTTTAGCAAATGTGTTCGTTGTTGAAATGGAACATAGTATTATAGATGATTATGGTAGAAGAGGGTTGAATTTAACTTCTGGAGGAAAAGCAATTCTCCTTCAAAATGGAACAAAGCAAGAAGTGCAATGGGAAAACCATGATGGGCGAATTATCCCGGTTAAAGATGGAGAAGTTATAAAATTTGCTCCTGGAAGAACGTGGATAAATGTTGTGCCAGACTTATCTAAATCATTTATAACACAATCGTAAAAGCAAAAGGAGAATGAATATGCAAATAGAAAAGCTACGTGGCAAAGAACTAGATCAGCTTTTTCAATCTGTACTATCTTTAAATGATTTAGAGGAATGCTATCGTTTTTTTGATGATCTTTGTACAGTTAATGAAATTCAATCTTTAGCTCAAAGACTAGAGGTTGCTAGAATGTTACGTGAAGGGTACACATATCATAAGATTGAAACAGAAACAGGCGCTAGTACAGCAACGATTTCTCGAGTGAAGCGTTGTTTGAATTATGGTAATGATGCTTATACAATGGCATTAGAGCGTGTTCATGGGGAAAAGGAAGCTGCTGAAGAAGAATAAAAAGCTTATTTTGATATGAGTTTATATAGAGGGAGCAAGGAGCATTAGGATGATAATGCTTCTTTTTTTTGTTGAAGTTTATATATTAAATATATTGAGGGGTGTGGTAATAGTAACCAAAAACCAGGCATACTTCTTTTGCTTTGAATAAATTTGACTGTTGATTTCCGTTGCAGGCGTTCGCTTTCCGCGGGCGGTCCGGGAGCCTCCTCGGCGCAAGCGCCTGTGGGGTCTCCCTCTGACTCGCATTGAGGCCACTGAAGAACTCAGGTTTTTCTTAGATGAAATAATTTCCTAAAAAAAACCATCCATTTTTGTTTGAATTTTGAACAAAAATGGATGGTTTTTATCTGTTTCCCATCTATTTTTCATTTATTAATTTCAATATTCTCTTTAAATTGACCGCGAATATCGTTGTGGCACCTTGTATTTCCATGCTTAAAAGACCCGTGGAATTAGCTTTTTTAAACCCGTGTCTG
>NZ_JAIVKL010000030.1 GCF_020524045.1 Metabacillus litoralis | reverse complement strand
CCATCAATTCGCTCGACTTGCATGTATTAGGCACGCCGCCAGCGTTCGTCCTGAGCCAGGATCAAACTCTCCAATAAAGTAGTGTTTGACTTGCTCATAGTTTGTTTCGTTTTTGTACTATTATATAGTACGTTTTGTTAATCGAAATTAACATTGGCACGCTTGGTTTTGTTTAGTTTTCAAAGATCATTTGTTGCCGTTTCGTCTAGAAGCGACTTTATTAATATAACATCCACCTAAATGCTTTGTCAACATTTTTTAAAAATAAAATTGAATGTTTATTAATATGTTTTGTCGTCTTGTTTCAGCGACGTTTAATAATATATCATGATGATTATTTAATTGCAAGCACTTTTTATGATTTAAATTCATCTTATTTTCTCCGTCACTATGTAACAACAAAAAAAGATGACCTATTTAGTCACCTTACCTAAAAACACTATGCAAAAGTTCCTAGCTTATATTGTTGTTCAACTGTCAGTATATCCTCGTATTCTTCTATTATGCCTTCTTCTTCACAAACAGCCCTCAATATTTTAAAAGCAGGGATTCGTGGTGGCTCTGTTCCATTCTTCATCGCCTCTTGAAATAATAAAGGAGCTAATTCTATTTGTAGCTTTGCATATTCAATACATTTATATAGAGAACATTCATTTTCCTTACGCAACTTATTGTGCATAATAACCAGTTCCTTATAAGAACGATGCATTATAAAGATATTGTTCGTTCTTTCTACAACTTCAATTAATAACTTCTCTGCAAGATCATACTCTTTTGCCTCCATCGCCCAACTAGCATTACCTAACAAAAAGCCATACACACTTCTTTTCGTCTCCGCAAAACTTTTTGGATCATCAAGGTCTTCCGATTTGATCCTTCCTCCGAATGACCAACTTGTACGATTTCTAATAAAAGCTCTTTCCGCACCTAATAATGAATGCCAAAATTCATCCAAGTTTAGTTGATGCACAATTCCACCATACTGTTTTTCTAAATGTAATTCTTTTACCTTTTGTAGATGCACCGCACCTTTAAAATTAAAGAGTTTCTTTATCCCCATACCATTCACCTCATAGGACAATATGTGTGAATTATATGAGTACTTTCTATATTTAATTACTATAACCTACTTTAAATAAGTGTTTTCGTACACTTTGTTATTTTTATATCTTCTAAAAGAAACAATTTTAGGCTAGTGATATCTTTTTTCATAAAACTCTCTCTTAGTAAAAATCACTGTATAATGATTAACTAAGGCATAAGCTATTAGATATAGTGTATGATCTTTACCTTCTAGAATTAATCACCTTTAGACTTCGAGAGGCTCGGCATAATATGAAAACAAAAATTGTTTCTTCTATATAATTTAGTTAATAAGCAAAATTTCAGTAAAGAAGCTTAAATAATTTATCATTATTCACTTGTTGAATGCTACCTAATCCTGTATAGTGAAAATCAAAAATACGAAACATTTTAACCACAAGGGGAGCCGTTGGCTGAGATTGAACATTTCGTTCTAACCCTTAGAACCTGTTAGTTAGTACTATTGTAGGGATGTGGATGGCCATAAAAAGTAGTGTTGGAACCATCTTTTACATCCATCACTACTTTTTTGTATGCAAAAATCACTTAAATAGGTCTTTTATCGTTCTCCTTTGGGTTTAATGTAGAAAAGAGGATTTAGAAATGCAAGGAAATAAACGATTATTATTTTTTATCGAGGTAGCCATGTTATCTGCATTAGCTTACTTATTAGATTTGTTATCTGGTTTGTTTCTAAAGCTACCACAAGGCGGTTCTGTTTCTTTAGGCATGATACCTATTTTTATTATCGCTTACCGTTGGGGAGTTAAAGGCGGACTTTTAACTGGTTTATTATTAGGATTTTTACAAGCAGTGCTTAGTAACGCTTATATTATCCATCCTGTTCAGGGATTTCTTGATTATTATTTAGCTTTTACAGTTGTCGGCTTCAGTGGAATATTCTTTAAAACTATTCAAAATAATTTAGGTCAAAACCAGAAGAATGTCAGTATTGTGTATATAACACTAGGGGTTTTACTCGGAAGTATCCTAAGACTTATTATTCATGTGATTGCAGGTGTAACTTTTTTTGCTTCCTATACTCCAGAAGGAACACCAGTTGTTACCTATTCTATCATCTACAACTCTACTTACATGATCCCTACTATGATCGTATCAGCTATTGTTGTAAGTATCTTATTGTTAACATCACCTCGACTGATAAAAAGAAATTAAATAAGGAACATAGATACCGCAACTAGACTTCTATAAAATACCTATTTCATAAGTTGAATACTATCTCTTAAATTTCCAATAAGGTTAATATAGAAAAAAAAGATCAGCACAAAAGGCTGATCTTTTTTCTTAATAAGTTTCTTCTTTATCTACTAAACTTGCCACTAGAACATATCGTTCTGGTGCTGAACCAATAAAGTCAAAGGGATAACAAGTGGAAACTGTTAAAGTAGCTTCTGGTTTTGGTACGATAACTGTTCTATCGTTTTCATCAACAATTCTGACCTTCCGCACTTTATAAGTAAAAGTCTCTGATTTAGTTTCTACTATAAGACTATCTCCCACACCAACTTCCCCAAGTTCTCTAAAGACCGTATCTCTATGTCCTGAGAGGACTGAATTATCATCATCTCCAGGTAACACTGATTCCGCGTAGTGTCCTACACCTTTTTCTAACTCATCCTCATCTGTACCATGATATATAGGCAACGAAGCCTCTAGTTTAGGTATGATGAGTGTTCCAATTAAATCTCCCTTTTCCAGTTGAGCTTCAGCAAGTGTGTCCACTTTATCTTTAGGTGATATACTTGATATATCACCTTCTAAGGTTTGGTCTACTTTATACATTGTGTAACCTTTGATTAACTTAAACACATTTGTGGATGAAACATATAAGCCAAGTGAAAATAATAAGATAATAAAGAAAGTAATAATCTTTGTCTTTTTCTTTATCTTTCTTTTACTACTTTCCCTAGATTTTCTTGGCTCCATTTACTGTACAGAACCTATTTTCTTTTTAAGCACTAGTGCTAAACCCATTAAGAAGATTCCGCCCAATATCCATTCAGGATAATGACCTGCAGTTTTAGGGAGTTTGGCTCCTTTAACTGTTTCTTTAACACGATTATCTTTTTCTTTAGTTTTATTTACAACTTTCGTAATTTCCTTGGCATCTTGGATGTCTTTTCCTGTATTAGCAATTAATTCTGAGCCAATCATTTCCGCTGTAAACAATACATCTAATAAGAAGTCTCCTTGTGCATTAAAAACTTCAATTAACAAACTAGTGCCTTGCTCTGGATTTTGAAGTTTCATTAAAGAATTCAGGTCAATTGAAGTTTTAACCCCATCTTTCACTAAATAGTACTTTAAGTTAACTTGTAGTAAATTTTGTAGATCATTGAAGACGTTTAATATTTCAGATATTTGTTCTGCTGATAAATCATCAACACTGTCAAATTCTTCGAAAGCAATCATTCTCTCAGATAATAGAAGTAATTTATCTTCAAAAGTAGGATCATTTGTAAATAATATATCCAAATGTTCAAACAGGCGATTAAGCTCTTCCTCCGTTAAACCGAGTTCATCAAAAAGCTCGATCATTTCTTCATCTGTTTCTTCTGATTTTAAAAGGATAATTGATTCTACATCGTATATATATATAAATACATCTTCGATAGATTCTCCCTCTTCAAGTTCACCATACTCAATTAATAGATCGATTAATTCATCTTCAGTCATATTATAGTCTTTTAACAATTGCTGAAGGGAATCAGTGTTTACTGGTTCACCCACATAATCTACTAGTTCTTCTAATGTAGCAAATTCATCTAATGTGTAACCATCATATGATAGATAATTTTCTAAATCTTCTCTTGTAATTCCAAGATTATTAACATAATCATTAATTTCATTTTCTTCAATCGCAAAAGCAGGAATACTTCCAATCAATAAAACAAAAATAGCGATCAACCCTGAAACAAATTTCTTCAAAAAAAGTCCCCTCCAAATATTGTAATAAATAGATATTCACTCAAAATTATAATCTTTTAAATTATGAAAAAATAGAATTGTAATATATAATTTTTTTCTCTATAATTTAATACCTTTTTCTATAAAACTATCATATTTTAAGTTTCACCTGCATTAACTAATAGAAAGACTAGATTGTATAAAAGCGGAGGAATAACAATGAATATATCTTATGCAATTATGTTATTAACACTCATCCTATCAATATTTCATTTTTCTTATGGCTATAAGGAAGCTATAAGAATTAGTAATGAGGAGGGACCTGTACATGGTATGTCACTTATTTTGAGCATACCATTAGGGTTTACATTTGCACATTTATCCACTATTTTTTATCAACAAATCTAAGCAGCACTATGCAAATGCATAGTGCTTTTTTATGTTTAACCATCGCAAGAATTTTTCTCCTGTTATTTTTTGTTCATTTTGTTCATAAACATCATGTAAAAGAACCTTTAGGAGGATGTCTTGACCACTTTAAAAAAGGTTTGTTCATATTTTATACGATTACTATTCTTAATGATTTTCATTTTCTTTCTATCGCTATGTATTTATATACTGTTTACAATAAAAGTTAGTCTTTTTATTTCATCTGTTCTTATCGTCATTACATTTGGTGTTCTTTGTTACTTGATCTTCAGGTTGGTTAAGTCAAGTCGGGCGTTTCGATTTTTCATTTTTAAAGGCTTTTCGGGTGGTTTGTTCATTTCATTGTTAATTTTTATTTCCTTTATCGTCTCCATCTATTTTTTTTCAATTAATTTGATGATTGCTACAGAGTTTGGTAATGATCTTACAATAGAAGAAAAAATAGACTTATACTCTCTCGCCTTTCAGAACGGGAAAACATCGAGTACTGATTACAAAGTAATGAAACAAGACAAAACTATGACAACTTATAAAAATGTTAATATCTATTACGAATCACACGAAAAAGATTTAGTACCGATCATTAAGCATGTTTTAGATAAAGCAGATCATATAACAACAAAGCTTTTCGGCCCTGTAAAAGACAATCAAATCGATTTTATTCTCCACTCTTCAACTGAAGATCTTTATGAAAAAACTTCGTTAAAACAAACAATAGGCTACTTTGATGACCCAAATGACATCATAGGTGTGGCAATAACTGATTTACCTCTCATACTTTCAGAGCAAATGCCTCAATCATTTTATTTTAATAGCACCATTATGCACGAGTATACTCATTATCGACTACAAGCATTTATAAAAGCGCAAGGAATATATGTTTATCGATTCCCATTGTGGTTTCATGAGGGGGTTGCAGAGTATGTTGGTATGTATAATGTGGATCAAAGATACTATCCATTTGAAGAAGCTGACTTTAAACAACTCATTACACATAATGATTGGGAGAAGTTTAGATTAAATGATTTTGATGTTTATACTCAAAGTCATTATGCCATTTCTTTTATTGTTGATCAGTTTGGGGAATCTATTATAAAGGAGATTATTGAAGAAACGGCTAAGGTAAATGATTTTGAAAAAGGATTTAAACAAGCAACAGGTTATACAATAGATGATTTACAAAAAATTTATGTGAAAGATGCTAGACAAACAATTGCTGAATAAGCCTGCTACCATATTAACTAGCAGGCTTCAAATCATTTACAGAGCGCTTTTTTAATTGTTTTTCAAACAAAAACAACAAAATGCCGATCATACTAATCATACTGCCTATAACCTGTGTGAATATCACTTTTTCATTCAGTAAAAAATAAGCAAGAATAACCGCACCTACAGGTTCAAATAAAATCATGATTGAGATTGTATTTGTACTTACCCATTTTAAAGACCAATTAAATAATGAATGGCCTAATAAAGTAGGGATAATAGCTAGTAAGATGAAATAATACCAATCAGATACCGGATATGGAGATAATGGGTATTGAAGCACCAAACAATAAAGCAACAAAGTAATAGAACTTATTCCATAAACAATAAACGTATAAGAAATCAATGAATGGCGCTTTCTAATTCCTTGACCAAACAATAAGTATGCTGTAATCATTGCACAAGCTACTAATGCCAACACGTCACCAAATAACGCTAAACCACTTATTCGAAAATCACCCCAGCTAATTATGACACTGCCACTTATGGCAAGTAATCCACTTACTAATGCTACCTTTGACACCTTTTCCTTAAAAAATAAATACGTTCCTACAAAGGCAAACAAAGGCTGCAATGTTACTAATACGACAGAGCTAGCAACAGAAGTAAAATTGAGTGATTCAAACCACAAAATAAAATGAAAAGCTAAAAAAACTCCAGCAATTGTCGAGTATAACCAATCTTTCTTCGTCATTAACTTTAACTCTCTTCTATTTTTCACAAAAAAGAATGGGGCTATTAGTATAGTAGAAAAAAACAAACGATAAAAAGCAATCACCGGTGCTGGTGCAGTTGTAAGCTTAACAAATATAGCAGATGTTGAAACAGCAATCACACCAACTACTAGTGCTAAAAAAGGATAAAACCTTGATCTATCCATAACCCCAATCCTCCATGTTTTCGAAAAATCAAACCTTACATAGTTTATCACATCAATAGATTTCAGACTGCGAAATTTGTAGATTAAATATGACAAGAATTGGATTTTCTTTATAGTATAATAGTGGCTAGATAGAACAAATTGACAATCTCAGCATCAAAAAACAAGAAGGAGGAAACAAAATGATTTTACAGCTTGAAGCAACGCGTAATGAGATCGTTCATACTGTTGAAGATATTCCTGATACCTTATTTAACGAAAAAGAATCGGAGAATTCATGGAGTATTGGTCAAGTTCTTGATCATCTCTTAAAAACAGAAGTTGAAATTAGACGAGCAATAAAATACATGTTAACACTACCTGAGCAAGAACCACTTCCAGATAAACCGCTAGCTTTAACTCTTGACAGATCACAAAGAAGAATAGCACCAGAATCAATTTCACCAACAAAAGAGTTTGTAAAAAAACAAGAAATTCTATCTTCACTTTCCGAATCTAGAAAACAATTATTTCAGCTAATTGACACCATTCCTTCTGAAAAAGACTTAACAAAGACTCGTTTTAAACATCCATTTTTAAAAGAATTATCTCTTAAACAATGGATAGAATTTGTCGGATATCACGAAAAACGCCATCTAGCACAAATTCTTGAGATTAAGCAAAGCATCACAAATGAAAGCGTTTAAAAGGAGAGAAAACCAATTGAATATGCTAAAAAAACTATTACCAGTTTTCATTCTAGTATTCTTACTAGGTAGTGTCTTAATACCTACCTCTTCTGCTGAAGAATCCGAAGAAAAATTAACCATTGTTTCGTTAGGTGATTCGATTACAATGGGCTGGAATATCGACAACCCTCAGAGTCCTAATGTTCAGTCTACGTCTGCGTTTCCATTTTTAATCGGCTCTGGAAATAATGAGGTATTAAATGTTAGTTATCCTGGGTGGACTTCTGCAAATTTATTAAGTGCGGTTCAACAAGAGAATTCATTAGAAAAACTAAAACAAGCTGATGTTGTGACACTGAACATAGGAGCAAACGACTTATTAAAGGCAACAAATTTACAAGGTCTCATTTCTTCTGGCAAATCTTTATCAGATCCTGCTGTAGTTGCTGAAATTCAAAATAATGTGTTAGCGGCTTCAACAGAAATCTCCAAAAATCTTGCTATGATCATTAACATCATTAAACAAGAAACAGATGCACCAATTTTGTTATATTCCTTATATAATCCATTTGGACCTGACAGCGACCCTATGTCTCTTTTTTCACAGATTCATGTATTAGGAAATCAAATAACAGGATTAGTAAATCAAAATGTATATGGTCCGATATCAAATGCAAATGATACTAAGTCACATTACTTAGATTCTTACTCAGCATACGATGGCAAGCACATTGAGTATATTATTCCTGGAGATATTCATCCTACTAAACTTGGACAACAAGCTTTAGCAGATCTTGCAACAGCTAAGTTAGTAGAATTAATGCCACCAGGAAACATTGTTGCATCATACCCTTCTGAAGGAGAAACTTCAGATCCAGTGATAATCAAAATTGAAGAAATCCAACATCTACATGAATTAAAGTGGCTACCTGGTGAAAAAAGTGTGGAGGACTTCAAAGAATCAGGAAATCTGATTTCCCAAAACACTTTTGAAGTAACTGAAAATGGGAAGTACTCAATTTATGCAAAAACAGCTCTATCTGAAAGTGTTATTTCAATTGAAGTAACAAACATTGTACCTAAGGTTGAAGAACCTGTTGAAGAGGAACCTAAGGAAGAAAATCCTCCGATTAAAGAACCTATCGTGGAGCCAAAAGATGAGGTAACACCTCCAAAAAATGACGAGAAGGTAAAACCTGCTCAACCTAAAGTAACAGATCCAGTAAAGATAGAAAAACCAAAACCAACCGTTGTTAAAAGCGGACATGCCTTGCCAAACACAGCAACATCGATGTACAGCATTTTAGTAGCAGGAATGTGCTTGGTAGGAGTTGGCGGTGGAGTTTTTATGACTCAACGAATACGCAAAATAAAAGCTGGTAAAATCGAATAGTAGGTAGGATAAATTCTAACATTATAGATTTTGCAAACTGGTTAAAAACGATTGACTTTCGAGGCACAAAGCCTTGTGAAGAGCTTATAATGAGAAACTCAGCAAAGTAAAGTGAGTAACGATGAAAACAAGTGTTAATACCAAACTGAGAGGCTGATTTAACAGCCTCTCTTCATTTATTACTTATGATGGTGTTTTCCTTCATGAAACCTACCAAAATGAAGAAATTCTCTATCAGCTTCAAATGGAAATAGATTTTGTTTTTTTGCCTCTTCCGCATGATTTTCAATTAATTCATGCATGATCTCTTTTGTTGACAGATTTTCAACATCTATATTGAGTTTTTCTGCCGTTTGACGTATTTTTTTATCTCTAACTTCTATTGCAACCTCTTTAAGACTCTTTCCATCTGTTTCTATGGCTAATTCTTTTGCTTCGTTCATCACACTTTTTTCGAACACTTCTTGCGCTAGTACTTCTATGCTCTTTCCTTCTGTATTAATCTTTAATTCCTTCGCTTTTTTCAGAAGTAGTGTTTCATATACTTCCTTAGCCAATTCATCCAAGTCTTTTCCTTTTGTTTCAATTTTTAGCTTCTGCGCTTTTTCAATCACGATCACTTCATGAATTTCTCTCGCTAGCTGCTTCTTATCTTTTCCTTCTGTTTCTATCCCTAACTCTTCTGCTCTTTTTTGAAGAAATTCAAGCTTCATTTTGTGATTTTTTCCATGATGGTGCTTTTCCTCACTCTTTTCATGTTTCATCTCTTGTTTAACTTCTCCTACTGCAGAAACAGATTGAACACCAACAAAACTTAATGAAAACACACCTGCCAATAAATATGAAAGTAACTTCTTTTTCACTCTACTTCCTCCATTCTAGTTTTCGTCGTGTCTATGTAAAACGATCTACCTTTGTAGACATTCCTTAGGTTATCCAAAGATATGAATAAATTGTTAACAAACTGTTGCGTATTTATGAAATATCTCGGAAGAATTATGTGATCCTCACAAATAACATATATAATAAACACTATACAAATTAGACAATAAATTGGATTTATTATAACTTGAGGAGTGACTACCATGAAAACGGCTGTAGTTATAGGAGGAGGAATTACCGGCCTAACAACTATGCATTATTTGCAGAAGTATGCACAAAAGGAAAAGCTTGATCTTCGTTTGATTCTTGTTGAACAAAGTGAGCAACTAGGCGGAAAAATTAATACCCATAAAGCTGATGAATTTATCATGGAAACAGGTGCTGACTCCATTGTTGCTAGAAATGAAGCTGTCCTTCCTTTAATAGAAGATTTACAATTAGAAAATGAAGTTGTTTACAATGAAACTGGCATCTCTTATATTTACTCAGATAACAAATTAAAACCAATTCCTGCTGATTCTGTTTTTGGAATTCCATTTAGCATAAAATCTTTATTTAGTAGTACGTTAATCTCACCAAAAGGCAAGATCACTGCTTTAAGAGACTTTATTACAAAAAACCAACAGTATACAAAGGATAGTTCAGTTGGTGAATTTCTAGAAAGCTTTTTAGGTAAAGAACTTGTTGAAAAACAAATTTCTCCTGTGCTTTCTGGAGTATATTCTGGCAATCTTAACAAATTAACACTTTCATCAACACTTCCTTATTTAGTAGATTATAAAAATGAATATGGCAGCATCATTCGCGGCATGTCAAAAAACAAAGAAAAGTTCCAATCAGCAAACAATAAAAAATTTCTTTCTTTTAAAAATGGTCTTTCTTGTATTATTGACACTCTAGAAAACCAATTAACATCGGCAACGATATTAAAAGGTGTAAAAACTCTAGAAATCAGCAAAGAAAATGACTGTTACGGAATTAGTTTTGAAAATCATTCGTCCATTTCTGCTGATTATGTTGTGTTATCAACACCACATGATGTTACACAAAAACTACTAAATAACGAGAAGTTAGATACTGAATTTAATAAATTAAAAAACTCATCACTTATTAGTATTTACCTTGGCTTCCAACTACCTGACAAAGAGCTTCCGGCTAATGGAACAGGTTTTATCGTCACAGAAAACAGTGATTTACATTGTGATGCTTGTACTTGGACAAGTAAAAAATGGGCTCATACATCAGAAAAACAAAATCTATTGGTTCGGCTTTTCTATAAAGCATCAAATCCTTCTTATGAGAAGATAAAGGATTTGTCTGAAGAAGATCTTGTCAAAGTAGCACTACAAGATATCGAAAAAAGCTTAAAATTAAACGTTACACCAACATCGGTAAAGGTAACAAATTGGCGTGACTTAATGCCAAATTATCATCTTGAACACAATAAAGCAGTCACAGCTTTGAATGAGGAATTAAACAAGCTATACCCTAACACTTTCTTAACTGGCGCTTCTTATTTTGGAGTTGGAATTGGTGCTTGTATAAAAAATGGGAAAGAGACTGCTGAAAAAATTATAGATACACTTAAATAGCAAAAAGAGGTTGGGACATAAGTATTAAAGCTAATGATAAACCCGAATTATTAGGTGATATATGAATTAATCATTCGCCTAATAGTTCGGGTTTTTATTTGCCATCTTCTATAGTTTTTTTGATTTTGAATACTATTTTTAAGAACTTAGTGGAATGTAGTGGAAGACACTCGACTCCTACGGGAATTGAGGAAAGGCTGAGACCCCGCAGGCTTGCCGAGGAGGCTCAGCTTCATCCCCGTGGAAAGCGAGTGTCTGCAGCGCAATGGAACGAACTTGTTTTTTAGCCTAACTGGATTTAGATATATTCGTCTTTTTGGATGATTTCTTTAATTATGTCCCAGCCTCTTTTCTTATGAAGCGGACTCACTTTGAGAAAATTGACTTTTATATAAATCAGCGTAAAATCCGTTTTGGCTCAACAAATCTTCATGTGAACCTTTTTCGATTATGTCGCCATCCTTCATCACAAGAATAAGATCTGCATCACGAATTGTTGATAAACGATGGGCAATAACAAAGCTCGTTCTTCCTTCTAAAAGCTCTGTCATTGCTTTTTGAATTTTCATCTCTGTTCTTGTATCAACACTACTTGTTGCTTCATCAAGAAGGAGAATTTTCGGTTTTGCTATGATCGCTCGGGCAATTGTAAGAAGCTGACGTTGTCCTTGAGAAAGATTTGTCGCATCTTCACCAAGTACTGTTTCATATCCATCTGGAAGAGTACGAATAAAGTCATCAGCATAAGCATTTTTTGCTGCATTTTCAATATCTGTATCTGATGCTTCCTCATTTCCGTAAGCGATATTTTCTCGTATTGTTCCATTAAAAAGCCATGTGTCTTGTAAAACCATAGCATAAAGACTGCGAACTTGTTTCTTACTCATATCTGTTAAGCTAACCCCATCAATTTTTATACTACCTTGATTCAACTCATAAAATCTCATCAACAAATTAACAATCGTTGTTTTCCCTGCTCCTGTAGGCCCAACAATCGCCACCGTTTGACCTTCCTTCACTTCAAGACTAACATCATTGATGATTGGCTTATTTGGTTCATAGCCAAATTTAACGTGTTCAAAGGAAACATGACCTCTATGAGAAGCAGTCTTAATAGACGAATCATTTTCTTGAATTTCTTCTTCTTCATCCAATAATGTGAACACACGTTCAGCAGAAGCAATCGCTACTTGAATCATATTTGCGATACCAGCCGCTTGTGCTAATGGCTGTGAAATTTGTTGTGTGTATTGAATAAACGCTTGAACATCCCCAACACGAATACTACCATTTAAAACTAGTAAGCCACCTGATATGGAGACAATAATAAACCCTAGATTTCCTACAAATCCCATCAATGGCATCATTAACCCTGATATAAACTGCGCTCTCCAGCTTGACTGATACAAACGATCATTAATTTCGTCGAACTCTGAAATTGATTTCTTTTCATGTCCAAAAGCCTTTACAACTTGATGACCAGTAAACATTTCTTCTATATGACCATTAATTGTTCCAAGCTCTTCTTGTTGTTTGACGAAATGCTTTTGCGAGAACTTTGTAATAAATCTCGCCACCATTAAGCTAAGCGGAATGGTCACTAATACAACCAATGTTAAAAGAGGACTAATAACCAGCATCATAATGATAATTCCGATAATCGAGATCACAGAATTTATGATTTGAGTTAAAGCTTGCTGTAATGATGTATTAATATTATCAATATCATTAACTGCTCTACTCAATAAGTCACCATGTGAATGTTGATCAAAATAACGAAGTGGTAATCGTGATAGCTTTTCATTTACTTCTTTACGAAGCTGTGCAACTGTTCGTTGAGCAATTCCCGCCATGATATATTGTTGTATATAAGAAAACAAAGATGAAAGAATATATAAACCAATTAATAGTAGAAGAATTCTTGAGATAAAATCAAAATCAATTGAGCGACCAGATGTAAAGCTTTCAAAAATAGATGAAGTTGCATCTCCTAATAGCTTTGGACTAATGACATTAAATAATGTTGATAAAATTGCAGCTAATGCAACTAGGATCATCCTGTTTTTCCATGGTTTTAAATAACTTAAAAGTCTTTTAAAAGCTTTGTTAAAATCCTTTGGCTTTTCAACCGTCATACCTTGACCATGTCTCATACCTGGGCCTGCTGGTTTTTTTTCACTCATGCGCCCACCTCCCCATTTTGCTGAGAAGCAACAATTTCCTGATAGATGATATTATCCTTTAATAGCTCTGCATGTGTTCCTATTCCCGCAATTTTACCTTCATTTAACACAATAATCTTTTCTGCTTCTTTCACCGTATTCACTCTTTGTGCAACAACTAAAATCGTTGCATTAGCTGTTTCTTGTTTTAGTGCATCACGTAATTTACGATCTGTTTGATAATCTAGTGCAGAAAAGCTATCATCAAAAAGATAAATCTTTGGCTTTCTTACGAGTGAACGTGCAATGGATAACCGTTGTTTTTGACCTCCAGATAGATTTACACCAGCTTGCTCAAGTTTGCTATTTATCCCTTTTTCTCTTTTTTCAACAAACTCGATCGCTTGAGCGGTTTTTAGTGCTTCGCGTATCTCTACATCCTCTGCTGAAGCATTTCCATAGCGCATATTTTCTGCTATCGTTCCACTAAATAATGTCGCCTTTTGTGGGACATAACCAATTTTTCCTCTTAGCGTGCTTTGCAGCATATTTTGGATATTCACTCCATCGATCGTGATTGTTCCACTTTCCACATCATAAAAACGAGGAATTAATTGAAGAAGTGTAGATTTACCGGCACCTGTACTCCCAATAATAGCTGTTGTTTCTCCAGGCTTTGCCACAAAAGAAATATCCTCAAGAACTGGTTTTTCCGCTCCTTCATAACGAAATGTCACTGAGTTAAACTCAATGATACCCGTCTCACCCTCTAAGATTTCTTCGTTTATAGGATCTTTTATCAAAGGTTTCGTCAATAAAACCTCATTTAATCGTTTTGCTGAAACTTGAGCCCGAGGAATCATAATAAACGCCATCGAAAGCATGATCAAGGACATTAAAATCATCGCTGCATACTGAATAAATGCTAATAAATTACCAACCTGCATATCACCTTGTTCAATACGAATTGCACCAAACCACACAATCGCGATATTTGTAAAGTTCATAATAATAAGCATGATTGGAAACATAAATGCCATTAACTTTCCAACTTTAATACCTGTATCACGAAAATCTTCATTTGCTATGTTAAAACGATTTTTTTCATAATCAACTCGGTTAAAAGCTCTTACAACACGTATCCCTGTTAAAGCCTCTCTAAGAATGAGTGTTAAGCGATCTGTCTTTTTCTGTAATGAAGAAAACAGCGGAATTGCTTTTCGAGCAACAACGAAAATGACAATAGCCAAAATAGGTAAAGCTGCTAGAAAGATGAGAGATAAATACCGATCTCTTGATACAGCAAGCAAAACACCTCCGACTAGCATTAAAGGAGCTCTTGTCATCATTCGCTGCATCATATTAATTACATCTTGCACAACCTTTACATCATTTGTTGTTCTTGTTATAAGTGATGCCGAGCCAAATTTTTCATACTCTTGTAGTGAAAAATGCTCAACATGCACGAAAATTTTTCTTCTCATATCTCTTCCAAATCCTAATGAGACTTTTGAAGCAAAATAACTAACTCCTACCATTAATACAATTGCCATAAATGAACAAAAAAGCATCAAGGCACCTGTTCTTAAAATAAAAGGCACATCTTGATTCACAATACCAATGTCTACAATTTCAGCCATTAATGTTGGCAAATATAATTCAAATAAAATCGCCGCTAACGAGAAAACCAAAACTAGAATAAGCTTTGTTCGATATGGTTTAAGATGTTTTAACATTTCTATCATTTTTTCACCTTCTTCATTTATGTTCAGTTCATTATCACTTTTTTAATTATAGTATAAATGAATATATTTCACCTAATGAAATATTCTGTTAGAAAACTGAGAACTGTTTATAGCTAGAGGAAACCTATTATGTTAAACCATCAATGCTATTTATTCATTATATTCTTTCTATTATGTATGTTTATCACGTTCCTATTAAAGGTAAAGGATAAATAAATGAGTAGAAAGGAGATTGATGATGGCTACTGTAACTGCAGGATTTCAAGTTCTACCAAATGGCAAGGATATGAATACAGATGGTGTTATCCCTCAAATGGTCGACGTCATTAAAGCATCAGGATTAAAATACCACGTTGGACCAATGGAAACTGTTGTAGAAGGTAATTTTGATGACATTATGTTATTGATTAAAACAACACAACAGGTTGGAATTGAAATGGGGGCCACAGAGGTTTTAACCAATATCAAACTGCATTACAAACCAGATGGAGTCTCAATAAATAATAAACTAACACATCTATCATAATTGTTGATAGAGTAGGAGTATTTTATGGAAGAAAGCATAAGAGCATTACTATCAAATATGTTACTTACAAAGATTGCGATTGCATTAGTTGGAATAACCATTATCGTGATTATCTTCAGAGTTCTACAAAAAAGTGTGAGTAAATATGTGAAAGATTATGATAATCGATATAAAACAAGAAAGCTAATTAATATCATAGGATATGTTGTCGCTTTAATCTTTATCGCAATTGTTTATAGTGATCAGCTCGGTGGAATAACTGTTGTACTTGGTGTGGCCAGTGCTGGTATCGCATTCGCTCTTCAAGAGGTTATAATCAGTATTGCGGGCTGGATATCCATATTAGTCGGCAACATTTTCAAAACAGGTGACAGAGTGAAAATGGGTGGTATTAAAGGTGATGTTATCGACCTAGGTGTTTTAAGAACAACGATCATGGAAGTAAATGAATGGGTTGATGGTGATTTATATAACGGACGAATTGTGAGAGTAGCGAATAGTTTTGTTTTTAAAGAACCTGTTTACAATTATTCAAATGATTTCCCCTTTTTATGGGATGAGATTAAAATACCGATTAAATATGGTAGTGATTATCAAGAAGCAAAGAGGATCATCTCAAACATAGGTCAAGAAGTTACTGGTGATTATGCTATCAAAGCTAGACAGGATTGGGAAGAAATGTTGAAAAAATTCCTTATTGAAGATGCTAGCACACAATCGATGGTGACAATTGCCGCTAATGATAATTGGGTCGAATATACCCTTCGATATGTAGCAGAATATCGTTCACGCAGAACAACAAAGGATCTACTATACACAAGAATACTTGAAGAAATAGATAACAGTCCAAATAATATCGAATTTGCTTCAGCCACATTTGACTTAGTAGGTGCTCCTACTGTTGATGTGAATTTAAAATAAAGGAGAGATTATCATGAGTTGGACAAAATCAGATTATCCAGCATCAATGAAAAATTTATCTTCTAAAACAAGAAATAAAGCCATTGAAATTGCAAATGCACTACTAAATGATGACTATGCAGAAGGACGTGCTATTTCAATTGCCATATCTCAAGCTGAAAAGATGAACACTTCTAATGAAGAACTTCCATACCACATCGTTCCTCATAATGATGAGTGGGCAATCAAAAGGGAAAATGCAACACGCGCAACTGAAGTATTTTCAACAAAAGAAAAAGCATTGGATAAGGCGCGTGATCTTGTTAAAAACAAAAACGTGCAATTAACCATCCACCGTCAAGATGGATCAATAGAACGTGTTCAATATGCAAATTAGTAAAAATGAATGTTATTTGCTTATTTATAAAAATAGCGGTTTTCAATAGGAAAACCGCTATTTTTTTTTGCATTTTGACCGTGTTTATACTACATAAATAAATCGATTGAAAATATTTTATAAAAACAGAAACAAAACTATTGACACACATTTATAATAAATGATACTATTAAAAATTTGATATTACTTCACAAACGTGTTATGATGATAATACATTACACGGAGGTGGATTATTTGTTTAAAATTGGTGATCATATTATGTACCCTATGCATGGAGCAGGAATCATTGAAGGAATTGAAGATAAAGAGATCCAAGGAGAAATTCAACAATATTTCGTTATCAAAATTCCAATGAACAACATGCAGGTACTTATCCCTTTAAAGAAAATCAAAAATTCACACATACGGTCTGTTGCAGATGATCAAGCGACAAAAAACATTTTAGATATTTTCCACAATGGTGAATCTGATTCATCACTAACTTGGAAACAAAGATATAAAATTAACTCCGATAAAATGAAAACAGGTAAGTTTCAGGAAAGCGCTGAAGTTGTTCGTGATTTAATGAGAATACAAAATGACAAAGCCCTAAATTCAAGTGAAAAACAAATGCTAGACAACGCAAAGAAAATGCTAGTAAGTGAATTAGGTATCATAAGAGGCATTTCTGAAGTTCAAGCATCAAACTTATTGAAAGATCCAGTAGCAGCGGCTGCTATTTAATTCAAAGTTAGCTTTCCTCAACTTTGTTCATTCTCCGCTAATTTATGAAATTACTTTCCTCACCATGTATTACCCAATGAACTAGTTTTTCTTTTTCACAGTTTATTTCACATTCTTAGAGATGAATATTCGGCCTCTATGGACTTTTATTAGTCTGTAGAGGTTTTTTGAATGCAAATAAATGTGATGTTAGGGACATCGTATCGTGACCTGTAGATTACTTTTACTAGTTAAAAATTTCAACAGCCGTTCATTCACCTTCAAAGTATGAAAAATCAACTTCTTTTACGATAAATTTTTTCTTAAGACTTACGCCAATATTGTTCTCAATCATTAATTTCGCAAGTCGTTTACCATCTATAAGGATAATTTTTTTACTTTCCAATCGTTCAACATATTCTACAGCACCTCTTGTAAAGTTGGAGGTGGTGATAAATATACCTTTTCTTGCACCCTTTCCATCCAATGCTCCAGAAAAGCTCATCACATCTGGTCGACCAACAGTATTTTCCCATTTCTTTGCTTGAACATAAATATTATCAAGACCTAGTTTATCCTCTTTAATCACACCATCTAAGCCACCATCATTCGTCTTCTCAGTCACTTGACCGTCTCCATATCCCATAGCGGTTAGCAGTTCTACTACTATAGTCTCCAATCTTCTCCAGTGTGCTTGTTTTAAATGATCAATTAAATCTGTCACTAAATCGTTTTCAATTTCTTCTACTTTATCTTGGATGATATCAAAGGGATCTACAACGTTTTCTAGTTCATCAATTTCTTCCTTAACGTCATCCAAATCATCAGATAGAAGTTGTAATCCATCATCAGTAATTTGATAAGTGTATTTACTCACTTCTTCTATATACTCTTCCTTCTTTAAGGAATACCTCGCTAATCTCATTCTATGTGAGAAAATAAATTCCTTACTATCTGGGTAATTTAAACTTTTTTGTTCATCTGTTAAAGAGAAATGTTGTGCAACTCCGTCATTTATCATAGTAGTAGTATATGGCTTTTTATCTTTAATGAAATTTAATAATCCAATGACGAGTTCTTTCTGATTTGGTAATGAATTAGCAAGCATTTTATCTTCAATGCTAACTACATTGTTATTTTTCATCAGCTTTTGTAAGATTTGTGAATTTTTAGGCACACCATTCTTTTTAATAATTTCTAGTATTTCATTACTTGTATAACCACTTTCACTCATCTCTTTAATTATGGAGAGAATTTCATACGACTCTTCAGTAAATAATTTCGTACTTCCCTCATTCTTAACAGGAATAAATTCTTTGAATATCTTAATCCATCTTCGACCATTTGCTTCAGACCAACCTACTCTGTTAGACAAAGCTTTTTGTGTCATATAAGTTTTTTTCATAATACAACTCCATTTTCTATGTACGTGGTTATATTTTACCATCTATAGATCGAGAATTATATCGTTAATGAATAGTAGAGTATGAATGTTGGAATGATCTACACGTTAAGTTATCCTTGACCAATTCCCTCTATGAAATTAAAATGAAAATATGTTCTTATCAAAGTTCAGAAGATATTTTTTTCCGGGGCATTAGCTCAGCTGGGAGAGCGCTACGCTGGCAGCGTAGAGGTCAGGGGTTCGATCCCCCTATGCTCCATCACCCTAAATAAAAAGCCCTTCATTAAATAAAATGTACCCTATAGAGTAGACACTTAAAAAAAGTCTACCTATAGGGTACTTTTTTGTATAATTAAGAAACACAACTAGAGAAATACAACATGGGACTGGGGAATGGTTATGAGTAATAAGATTTTTACAGAGAAAGAGATAAAACTACTATCAGCTAATAAGTACGTTAAATTGGTAATTTCAAAAGGAATTACTTATAACGAGGAGTTTAAACATATCTTTATCGCAGAAAACGAAAAAGGTAAGCTACCAAGGGAAATATTTGAGGAATGTGGGTTTGATATAGATATTATAGGTATGCATCGAGTTAGATCTTCGGG
>NZ_JAIVKL010000029.1 GCF_020524045.1 Metabacillus litoralis | reverse complement strand
TACCACACCACCTATAATTAATACATTAATTATATAACAAGAAAAAGGTATTCAATGAGAAATTCATCGAATACCTTCACAAAATTATAATTGGAGACTTTTTCAGTGGCCTCTCCTCTATTCCCGTAGGAGTCGAGTGTCTTCCGCTCCATGTCACTAAGTTCTTAAAAATAGTAAACAAAATCAAAAAATCTATTGATGACTGCAAATAAAGACCCGAATTATTAAGCGAAAGATCAGTTGAACTATAGCCTAATAATTCGGGTTTTGTCATTAGCTTAAATACATATTTCCCAGCTTCTTCTAGGCAATTTAATAAATGAAAAATATGACATTTGAAAAATCGTATAGGATGAAGAACAAAAAAGAAGTCAAGTAGATAATTTACTCGAACATTCATATAGTAAAATGTATAAGGAATTATGATAACAAATTGTTCTTTCTCTTGCTTTGTAGTATATTTGAAACACGAATTTATATAAAAGAGGTTATTGCTAATGAGCTTACAAAAGGAAATAAATAAACGACGTACGTTTGCTATTATCTCGCATCCGGATGCAGGGAAAACGACGTTAACCGAAAAATTACTTTTCTTTGGACAAATTATTCGTTCAACAGGAACAGTAAAAGGAAAGAAAACAGGAAAGTATGCAGCATCTGACTGGATGGAGATTGAGAAAAAACGTGGAATCTCTGTTACATCAAGTGTTATGAGCTTTCCATATCATGATTTTCATGTGAATATCCTGGATACACCAGGACATGAAGATTTTAGTGAAGATACTTACCGTACACTAACAGCAGTTGATAGTGTTGTGATGATTATAGATTCTACAAAAGGTGTAGAACCTCAAACAATCAAACTTTTCAAAGTATGTAGAATGAGAGGCATTCCAATCTTTACCTTCATCAACAAACTTGATCGTGAAGGAAGAGATCCTCTAGAGCTTCTTTCTGAAATCGAAGAGGTGCTTGGAATTGAGTCATATCCAATGAACTGGCCTGTTGGAAGTGGTAAACGCTTCTTAGGTATTCATGATCGATTCAATAATCAATTTGTCCGTTTTAAAGGTGATGAAGAAGAAGAAATTATTTCTTTAGATGAAATTGCTGGTACTGATATTGAAGAAAGTGTTATTTATCAAGATACATTAGGTGAGCTTGAACTTCTAGAAGAAGCTGGTAATGAATTTACTCCTGAGCGTGTAGAAAAAGGAGAGCTTACACCAGTATTCTTTGGTAGTGCTTTAGCAAACTTTGGTGTTCAAACGTTTTTTGATACATTTCTTCAATTTGCTGCACAGCCACAGCCACGTAAAACAGATCAAGGGCTTATTGAGCCTGAAAAAGATCAATTTTCTGGTTACATTTTCAAAATTCAAGCAAATATGAATCCAGCCCATCGTGATCGTATTGCCTTTTTTCGTGTGTGTTCTGGGAAATTTGAGCGTGGTATGAGTGTGAATTTAAGCAGAACCAATAAAACCATTAAGCTGAATCAAACTCAAGCTTTTATGGCGAAAGATCGTGATACAGTAGATGAAGCATATCCAGGTGATATTATTGGGATTTATGATCCGAATATTTATCAAATAGGAGATACGTTAATCGGTGGAAAAGAGTCTTATCAATATGAAGAATTACCACAATTCCCACCAGAATTATTTAAACGAGTTCAAGCGAAAAACGTGATGAAAGCGAAGCAGTTTAGAAAAGGAATTGAACAGCTCGTTCAAGAGGGTGCAATTCAGCTTTATCGCCAAGAACTGAATGATTCGATCATTCTAGGTGCGGTTGGGCAGCTTCAATTTGAGGTTTTTGAATACCGTATGAAGGCAGAATATAATGTAGACATCGAATTTACTGCATTAGGTGAACGAATTCCACGTTGGATCAAAAGTGAGAAATTTGAAAAGCGTTTCTTTGATTCAAGAAGTATGCTTGTCCGTGATCGTTTTGGTGCATATGCTGTTTTATTTGAAAACGAATTTACATTAAGATACTTCCTTGAAAATCAGAAGGAAATTGAGCTTGTTGACTTATTAGAAGAAAATGACTATCAAGGTACAACATCACAAAAATAATGATCTAGGCTATATTCATAATCTTTGTTGCTTGTAGTAAGATGAAGGATATATCACTGTATAAAATCTAGTGGCATCTTTTCTTTTCTAATTAGTCCCTTTTATAAGATTAAACACTGTTTTAAATTTGTTATTAGGTCAATAGTAACAATCTTTCAGAAAAGAGCCTATCTCAAGAGGTTAGTTCATTCATTTGAATTAGCCTCTTTTTCATTGCACATGTTATGATAGAGCTAAAAAGCGTGGGGATTAAGTTGAATATTATTAAAGCGGAATTAGCTGAACTGAATCAAGTTGCAACATTGTTTAATGATTATCGAGTTTTTTATAATCAGCTCTCAAATATAGAAGGAGCAACATCTTTTATAAAAGAAAGAATGTCTATGAAGGAATCAGTTATTTTCCTAGCGTTGGATGGAGAAATTCCAATGGGGTTTGTGCAATTATATCCAATTTTCACTTCAGTTGGTATGAATCGGAAATGGCTGTTAAATGATTTGTTTGTTGCAGAAGACTATCGCCGTCATGGAGTAGGTAAAGCCCTTATGAATGCAGCAAAAAAGCTTGCAGAAGAAACAAACGCCGCAGGGATTTTATTAGAAACAACAAAAGATAATAACAAAGCACAAGCTCTTTATGAAAGTGTAGGTTATGAAAAAGAGGAATCTGTTTATTTCTACAATCTTTCTTTATCAGAATCGTAAAGGTTTATCAATTGATTATATTTGAATAGGAGATTTCTAATGGTTTTAAAAGCAATCTTAGCTTTAACTTTACCTTTTTTACTTGTGTTACTTTTCACACGTGTTAGCTATAACCATTATGTTGGAACCGCATTAACAGCAGCTCTCTTACTTGCATCTTATTCAAGAGGCTATACAGATACGTGGCTCATTATGGTTTTCGATTTTATCTCACTATCAGTTGGCTTTTTTTACGCCCGTAAAATGAAGGCAGATCTTCTCAAGAAGAAATAGGTTTGACAAGCTACATAAAAAGGAATACTTAAAAGAGCTACTAGAAATAGAAATAGCTCTTTTTTCAATTTTCCAAATTGAGGATAAGGATATTTTTGAAGCTATATTTCATTGGGTATTAAAGAAATATATATAATCTCACTAAATGATCCAACTATTTAAAGAATGTATTAAGATATGAGTGTTCATTAAGAGTCCTATCTGATGAGTAAAAAAAAAATTATTTGCAGCAATACATTTTATAAAAGCTATGTGTTTTATCTTTAGTTTCTTTTAAAAGATCTAACTATTTAAGGTCTTAATAGTGGAGCGAAATGAAACGGACTCTTTACTACCTAACAATTACATGGCAAGAAATTCACATTTAAAAAAACAATACGAACTTTAGTTCGTATTTTTAGTCATTTTATATAAATTTATGGTAATATGTAGTTAATTGAAATCGAATGGAGGCTTATGCGTGAGCGAGCAATTTGAATTAGTCTCAAAATACAAACCAGAAGGTGATCAGCCTAAGGCGATTACTTCGTTAGTTGAAGGAATACAGCAGGGGAAAAAACATCAAACATTACTTGGAGCAACAGGAACAGGGAAAACCTTTACTGTTTCAAATGTGATTAAAGAGGTTAATAAACCTACACTCGTTATTGCTCACAATAAAACACTAGCAGGACAGCTTTATAGTGAGTTCAAGGATTTTTTCCCTAACAATGCTGTAGAGTATTTTGTTAGCTACTATGATTATTATCAGCCAGAGGCATATGTTCCACAAACAGATACATTTATTGAAAAAGATGCAAGTATAAATGATGAAATTGATAAACTTCGTCACTCAGCAACTTCATCACTTTTTGAACGTAATGATGTGATTATCATTGCTAGTGTTTCGTGTATTTATGGTCTTGGATCTCCAGAAGAATATAAAGAGCTAGTTGTTTCATTAAGAACAGGTATGGAAATTGAGAGAAACCAACTATTAAGAAGGCTGGTTGATGTTCAATATGAACGAAATGATATTGATTTTCGTAGAGGAACATTTCGGGTACGTGGTGATGTTGTAGAAATTTTCCCAGTATCACGAGATGAACAATGTATTCGAGTTGAATTTTTCGGTGATGAAATTGATCGAATTCGAGAAGTTGATGCGTTAACAGGTGAAATTAAAGGTGACCGCGAGCATGTTGCGATTTTCCCAGCATCTCACTTCGTTACCCGAGAAGAAAAGATGGAAAAAGCGATTGTGAATATTGAAGCAGAGCTTGAAGAGCGATTAGAGGTTTTACGAGAAAATGGTAAGCTGCTTGAAGCACAGCGTCTTGAACAAAGAACGAGATATGATCTTGAAATGATGAGAGAGATGGGCTTTTGCTCTGGAATCGAGAACTATTCCCGTCATTTAACATTACGTCCATCAGGATCAACTCCATATACGCTGATCGATTTCTTTCCTGATGATTTTCTAATTGTGGTTGATGAGTCACATGTTACCCTTCCACAAATAAGAGGAATGTTTAATGGTGACCAAGCACGAAAACAGGTGCTAGTAGATCATGGCTTTCGTTTGCCATCAGCAATGGATAACCGTCCACTTCGATTCGAGGAATTTGAAAAGCATTTACATAATATTCTTTATGTCTCTGCAACACCAGGTCCGTATGAGATCGATCATTCACCTGAGATGATCGAGCAAATTATCCGACCAACTGGATTACTTGATCCAACAATAGATGTTCGTCCGATCGAAGGTCAAATTGATGATTTAATCGGTGAAATCCATGATCGAACTGAGAAAAATCAACGTGTGTTAATCACAACATTAACAAAGAAAATGTCTGAAGATCTAAGCAGCTATTTAAAAGAGCTTGGAATAAAGGTAAATTATCTTCACTCAGAAATTAAAACATTAGAGCGTATCGAAATTATTCGAGAGCTTCGACTAGGTAAATATGATGTTCTCATTGGAATCAATCTTTTAAGAGAAGGCTTAGATATTCCTGAGGTATCACTAGTCGCCATTCTTGATGCAGATAAAGAAGGGTTTTTACGATCAGAGCGTTCATTAATTCAAACAATAGGTCGTGCAGCTCGTAACTCTGAGGGTCAAGTAATTATGTATGCAAACAAAATGACAAAATCGATGGAAATTGCGATAAATGAAACACAGCGTCGTCGTGAAATTCAAGAAGAATACAACAGAAAACATGGCGTTACTCCAAAAACAATCCAAAAAGAAATTCGTGATAGTATTCGTGCAACAATGGCTGCTGAATCAACTGAAGAATACGATGCACCGATTTCAAATAAATTAGCGAAATTAACGAAGAAAGAACGTGAAAAAGTAATAGAAGGAATGGAAACAGAAATGAAAGAAGCAGCAAAAGCATTAAACTTTGAACGAGCTGCTGAATTACGTGATTTAATTTTAGAGTTAAAAGCAGAGGGGTGAAACGAGGATGGCAATGGAACATATAATTGTGAAGGGAGCGCGTGCTCACAATTTAAAAAATATTGATGTAACCATACCGCGTGATAAGCTTGTTGTTTTAACAGGGTTATCAGGTTCAGGGAAGTCATCATTGGCTTTTGATACGATTTATGCAGAAGGACAACGACGATATGTTGAATCATTATCAGCATATGCACGTCAATTTTTAGGTCAAATGGATAAGCCTGATGTTGATGCAATAGAAGGATTATCACCAGCGATTTCAATCGATCAAAAAACAACAAGCCGAAATCCGCGTTCAACAGTTGGAACAGTTACAGAAGTATATGATTATTTACGTCTTTTATTTGCACGTGTTGGGCGTCCAACATGTCCAATTCATGGTATTGAAATCACATCACAAACGATTGAACAAATGGTTGATCGAATTCTTGAATATCCTGAACGAACGAAGCTTCAGGTTTTAGCTCCAATTGTTTCAGGACGAAAGGGAACACATGTAAAGGTTTTTGAGGACATTAAAAAGCAAGGCTATGTTCGTGTAAGAATTGATGGGGAAATGCAGGAGCTTTCAGATGAAATTTCTTTAGAAAAAAATAAGAAGCATTCAATTGAAGTTGTGATCGATCGTATTGTTGTAAAAGAAGGTGTAGCATCTCGTTTAGCTGATTCATTAGAAGCTGCACTTCGTCTTGGTGAAGGTAAGGTTATGATTGATGTCATGGGTGAAGAAGAACTTCTTTTTAGTGAACATCATGCTTGTCCACAATGTGGTTTTTCAATCGGTGAGCTTGAGCCAAGAATGTTTTCATTTAACAGTCCTTTCGGCGCATGTCCTGGCTGTGATGGATTAGGCTCAAAACTGGAGGTTGATTTAGACCTTGTTCTTCCAAATAAAGATTTAACACTCAAACAGCATGCCATCGCACCGTGGGAGCCAACAAGCTCACAATATTATCCACAAATGCTTGAAGCTGTTTGTAATCATTACGGAATTGATATGGATATTCCTGTGAAAGATCTTCCAAAGCATATGATGGATAAAATATTATTTGGTAGTGATGGAGAAGAAATCTATTTCCGTTATGAAAATGATTTTGGCCAAATTCGTGAAAATTACATACAATTTGAAGGTGTAGTCAGTAATGTAGAGCGTCGTTATAAAGAAACAAGCTCAGATTTTATTCGTGAGCAAATGGAAAAATACATGGGTCAACAAGATTGTCCTACATGTAAAGGACATCGTCTTAAAAAAGAATCACTAGCAGTATTAATCCAAGGAAATCATATTGGTGAAATTACGAAGCTCTCAGTTCAAGATTCTTTATCATTCTTTGATACTCTTTCACTTACAAAAAAAGAAATGACCATTGCGAACTTAATACTAAAAGAAATTAGTGAGAGATTAGGTTTCTTAAATAATGTTGGTCTTGATTATTTAACATTGAATCGAGCAGCTGGAACACTGTCAGGTGGAGAAGCACAGCGTATTCGCCTTGCCACACAAATTGGTTCGCGATTAACGGGTGTTTTATATATTCTTGATGAACCATCGATTGGTTTACATCAGCGGGATAATGACCGATTAATTCAGACGCTGCAAAATATGCGGGATATTGGTAATACATTAATTGTTGTTGAGCATGATGAAGATACAATGATGGCTGCTGATTATTTAATCGATATTGGACCTGGGGCGGGAATTCATGGGGGACAAGTTATCTCTGCAGGTACACCAGAGGAAGTCATGAATGATGAAAATTCCTTAACAGGGCAATATTTAGTAGGACGTAAATTTATCCCTCTACCATATGAACGAAGAAAACCGGATGGAAGATTTATCGAAATTAAAGGTGCAAAAGAAAATAACTTAAATAATGTAAGTGTGATATTTCCACTCGGAACGTTTATTTCAGTTACAGGTGTATCAGGTTCTGGGAAAAGTACATTAGTGAATGAAATTCTTCATAAATCACTGGCACAAAAGCTGCATAAAGCAAAAGCAAAGCCTGGTGAGCATAAAGAGGTAAAAGGAATAGACTACCTGGAAAAGGTCATCGATATAGATCAATCACCAATTGGACGTACACCTAGGTCGAATCCAGCAACATATACTGGCGTTTTCGATGATATTCGTGATGTGTTCGCGACAACAAATGAAGCGAAAGTACGTGGCTATAAAAAAGGTCGCTTTAGCTTTAACGTAAAAGGTGGACGTTGTGAAGCTTGTCGTGGAGATGGAATTATTAAAATTGAAATGCACTTCTTGCCTGATGTGTATGTTCCTTGTGAAGTGTGTCATGGTAAGAGATACAATCGTGAAACACTTGAAGTCACATATAAAGGAAAAAACATTTCTGATATTCTTGAAATGACTGTTGAGGATTCTGTTCATTTCTTTGAAAATATTCCAAAAATCAAGCGTAAACTACAAACCATTTATGATGTTGGATTAGGATATATTACACTTGGACAACCAGCCACAACTCTTTCAGGTGGGGAAGCGCAAAGGGTTAAGCTTGCATCAGAATTACACAGACGATCAACAGGTCGCTCATTATATATTTTAGATGAACCAACAACAGGTTTACATGTTGACGATATTGCACGTCTTCTAAAAGTACTACAACGATTAGTTGATAATGGTGATACCGTTTTAGTTATTGAACATAATTTAGATGTGATCAAAGCAGCAGATTATCTTGTTGACTTAGGTCCTGAAGGTGGAGACAAAGGTGGCCAAATCATCGGAGTAGGAACACCAGAAGATATTATGAACAATGAAAAATCATACACAGGTAAGTATCTGAAACCTGTCATTGAAAGAGACCGAGAACGTATGCGAAAGCTTGTAAAAGAAAAAGAAGAAGTAACACAATCATAGGATAATTAAGCAAAGAACTACTCTTGAATTAGCAGGAGTAGTTTTTTTGCTTTCTGGAAGTGTTACCTCTTAAATAGTTACAGTAATAGAAGACAAAAATTTAAATGTAAATTAAACTAAAGCTAATAAATATTTTGGTAGTACATTTTATTTTTAAGGATGATTGATATGGAAGCTATTGCTTTAACAAATGTGTATAAAGAGAAATTCATTGCTTACTGCAAGAAATATCGAAAAGATGTTGATGACTCCTTCTTATACGATGAAGATCTAAGAGATTTTGAACTCAACGATGATCATCCTACTTACCTTATTTTAAATCAAGAAAGAGAAATTATGGCTACTGCTTCCTTAATGATTGATGAATACAATAAACGAGGGAAAAAAGCTCGCTTTCGTATTTTTCATTCTGAAGTAGATGATTTTAGTTGCTATCGTTATCTTTTGGAGAAGATACTACTACATACAAAGGGCTTAGAGAAGGTATTCCTTTTTATTAATCTTGAAAATGAAAAATTAATGAATACAATGAAAAAGTTGAATTTTACAATAGAAAGATATTCATTTGTTCTTGTAAGAGAAAATACAGAGGTGGAGGAGCCAGCATACTCCACTGAATACACCGTTAGAGATTTTAGACAGAGAAAAGATGAAGAAGTTTGGTGTAATGTTAGAAATGAGGGATTTGCGAAGCTTCAAGGAAATGAAACACCGATTTATCCAGAGAATGTAACCAAGATGCTTTCTAGTGAAGACTATCTAGAAGGTGGAATGAAGATTCTTTATCATCAAGAAAAACCTATTGGAGTTGTGAGGTGTACGGATGATGTTTACCTTAATGAACCAACAATGAATATAGGGCCTATCGCTATCATTCCTGATTATCAAGGCAAGGGTCTAGGTAGGAATTTACTAAGAACGGCACTAAAATTTGCTCAAGAACACTCGTATGAAAAAACAATTTTATGTGTAAATGCGGAGAATGATCATGCAAAAAAACTATATGTTCAAGAAGGCTTTAAACAGGTTGAAGCAGTTGCTTGTTTTAAGTATGATCTAACAGTGTAAGGTGATTGAGTGTGAAAGAAAGGGTTGTCAATTAATCTGTGAGACATTTTATTAAGAGCAACGTCTAGTTAAATCAAATCTTAATGGTATTTTTAACACACTGCTGATTGTGCTGTTTTTGATATGTTTTCGATTTTTAATACTATTTTAAGAACTAGTGGAATGGAGGGGAAGACACTCGTCTCCAACGGGACGTAGAGGAAAGCGAGTGTCTGCAGCGCAATGGAACGAACTTGTTTTTCCAGCTGAACTGATTAATTCTTCTTTAGTTTATTTATGTCCCAGCTCCATAAATAAAAGTTATATAATCAAAACGAAAACTCTTCTCCACCTTTACTTCTAATAAATTAACTCGTACGGCTGATTTATTAACTTTGCCTGCACTTCATCTGTTTCAAGAGAAGAAACAATTTCATCCTCGATTTTTTTCAGTTTCTTCGGCATGTCTATCGTCCATCTTCATTGTTGTTTTAATAAGAATATGTACTTAATCTTCATGTCTAGCTCAAGGCAACTTGCATTTTTCTTATATTACTTAATAGGCTTATTTTCTTAATTAATGGATATATTTTTGAAAAAAATTTTTATCTTTTTTTCTATTAAACTATATTTAATTCGTGAAACCTCTTTCACTTTCATACGTATTAGAAGAAGGGAGAGTGAGGTTTATGGATAAAACAAATAAATTAATTGCTTCATTAAATTACTTTAGTGTGTTTTTTGCCCCATTTTTGTTACCGATAGCAGTTTATTTTATTGTTGATCATCATGAAGTTAAAGAACATGCGAAAAAGGCATTAATTTCACATATCGTACCGTTTATTTCAATTATTGCACTAATTATCCTTGTTGTATTTAGTGGTTTTTCTAATCCAACAGAAGCAACTTTTTTATCTGTCTTTTTTGGTGGCATAATTGTTGTGGGGATTATTAATCTTATCGTTTTTATTTGGAATATTGTTAAAGGAATTAAACTATTAATGACTGTATAACAGATAGAAAAATATAAAAATGAGGAGAATGACCATGAAAGAACAAAAAATAAGAATTTTAAAACTTGTTGAAGAGGGAAAGCTATCTCCTGATGAAGCACTTTCGTTAATTGAATCTTTAGAAAGTGAAAAACAAGAAAAAGAGGCAAAATTAACGGCTTTATCAACAGAAGTCATTGATCAGGGTGAGCATAACAAGAATGAACATCAAGATACAAATGATTTTAAGCAATCATTAGGAACAAAATTAATGGACTGGGTAGATACAGCTGTTAAAAAAGTTAAGGAAATTGACCTTGATATAAACTTTGGAAAATCTATTGATCTGCAACATATCTTTCAATTTCCAGGAGCAACTTTTGAAAACATAGACATACATGTACCAAATGGAAGTGTAAGTATTCAGCCTTGGGGTGAAAATGATATTCGTGTTGAATGTGATGCAAAGGTGTATCGAGTAGAAAATAATGAACAAGCAAGAGAAACATTTTTATCAAGCATTAATTGTAACGTTGAAGGTAACCGTTTTATCTGTTCCACTGAGAAAAAAACACTGAAATTGAACTTACTTGTTAAAGTTCCAGAGCAGGTATATGAACAGGTAAAAGTAAAATTGTTTAATGGACCGATAAGAGGGGAAAATTTACAAGTAGGGAACTTAAAAGCTAAAACAGCGAATGGAGTTGTTTCATTTTCATCAATAACTGCTAAAAAAGCAGAATTTGAAACAGCAAATGGCCAGATTAAGCTTGCGAACTCGAAATATGAAAAGCTTGAAGCAGAAACAATCAGTGGAATCATCGAATTTGACGGCGTTGCTGAGAGAGCTGATATTCAAAGCTTTAATGGAAATTTAATGCTCTCTATAAAAGATCATTCTTGTGAGACGTTGTATGCAAAAACAACAACAGGTAATATAGAAATTTTATTGCCTGAAGAAAGCAGGCTTGTGGGTGATTTAAAGTCAAATTTAGGTGCGGTATCAACATTATTGAAAGATGCTGAAACATCGTATGAAAAAAATGAAACCATTCAAAAGGAATTAAGGTTCAGAACATCTAAAGAACCAACACTAACTTTATTTGCGGATTCAAAAACAGGATCAATCGTAGTAAAGTAATTTTAAAAAGGATGTAAGGGTGAAAATGATGAAAAGTTTATACCGATCAACAAGTAATCGAAAACTATCAGGAGTTCTTGGCGGATTATCTGATTATTTGGGAATGGATGCTTCCTTATTAAGAATTTTATTTGTTATTTTGGGCGTATTCACAGCGTTTCTGCCTTTAGCGATTATTTATGTAGCATGGATATTTCTAGTGCCAGAAGAATCGGAAGTTCATTAATATGTTAAGGTGGATTGTCAGTATTCTGGTGAACGCGGTAATTTTAATTGTTGTTGCAGGCTTCTTTGATTCATTCCATTTAAGTGGAATTGGGGCAGCGTTAGGAGCTAGCTTTATTTTATCTGTTCTTAATGTACTAATTAAACCGTTTTTAATTCTACTAACATTACCTGTCACAGTCGTGACACTAGGATTATTTCTCTTTGTTATAAATGCCATGACATTAATGATTACAGAAGGATTAATGGGAGATTCCTTTGCGATTGATGGTTTTGGTACAGCAATCATTGCTGCTGTATTTATTTCTTTGTTACATCTTATGATTCAAAAGGGAATCATCGAGCCGCTGAAGAAAGATAAATAATTTTTTATCTCAAGGTGAGAGAATATCTCACTTTTTTTATGCTGTAAACTTTCAATTTGTTTGTATAGTGATTGGCGGCTAATACTAAGCAACTATCACTTTTCTTAGTGAAATCCATGTAATCGCAACCTTTCATCTTATAATCTTCAAATGGCTGTACATACTATAATTGGGTGAATAGTATGGAAAAAAATCAACGTGGAAAAATGGTGCTTCTTTTATTCGTGATCACAATTTTTATACCTATGTTTTTCCCTTCAACACATGTTGTCAGTCATTCAATTACCACCTCTATTCAAAGTGAATATAGTGCTGCACAAAGCTACTATCATACACATCGTTATTTATCCACAAACAAGAAACATATGATTGTAAGTGAAAATGCGACAAAAACAGAGCCACCAGAGCAATTTAGACCTTTTGGTGAGCAAGAATTTTCAAAAGAAAAATATCATTCGTTACTTCAAGAAAACAGCATAGAAAATGAAACACACTCTGTTTCAAAATTTCCCTATCATCGATTTGACGTGAAGGTTGGTAATGATATTCATCCTTCTGATATGCTTTCTCTTCATTGGGAAGGAAAGTCCCTTTCTGGGAGGCAGGTTACGATGTATGTGTGGAATCTTGATAAGAAAAAATGGGTGGCAGTCGATCAAAAAATAGCTGATTCTTCTGCATTTGAATTGAATGGAACTATTCTTGCTGATGAGTATGTTGAAAATCAGAAGGTTAGTGTAATTGTTCAAGATCAAATATTTACATTAACGAAAAGCTACGATTATTCGTTTGTTTGGCTGTCAGATACTCAATATTACGCACAAGACTATCCAGCTATTTTTAAATCGATCACAGAATGGATTGCTCAAAATAAAGATGTAATGAACATTAAGTATCTTTTTCATACAGGTGATATTGTAAACAAAGGTGATGATGAGAAACAATGGCTTAATGCGAGTGCTCATATGAATACATTAGATGTGGCAAAAATTCCGTATGGAGTTTTACCGGGTAATCATGATGAAGGAAAACAATTAGAGTATTACACTCGATACTTTGGAAAATCACGATTTGAGAATAAACGGTATTATGGAGACTCTTATGAAAATAACCGAGGTCATTATGACTTAATTTCAGTTGATGGAAAAGATTATGTGTTTGTTTATATGGGCTGGGATGTGGAAGAAAAAGATATCGTTTGGATGAATGAAGTTTTAGAGCGTTATTCTGATCGAACAGCGATACTATCTTTGCATAGATATTTAGAGAAAAATGGCAAACGAAGTAGAGAAGGAAATGCTATTTATGAAAAAGTGGTTGTCCCAAATCAAAATGTTGTAGCTGTATTATGTGGACATTACCATGGTAGCAGCTTAAAGGTTGATGAAATTGATGATAATCAAGATGGAAGTATTGATCGAACGGTTTACCAAATTCTTGCCGATTATCAAAAAGCGCCAAATGGAGGGGACGGATTTATTAGGCTTCTTCATATTGATAAAGAAACAAACACAATTGATGTACAAACATATTCACCATATGTGAATCAATATTCTTACTACGACCCGATGAAGCATCCTAATAAAGACCAATTTACAATGAATATCGATCTACAGCAATCGAAAAAGATGATCTCGACAACAACCTTTGAGCTAAATGTTTATAAAAAAATTGATGGCTATAAGGTAGCTAAATTAACTGTTAATTAGAAATGTTGGGTCATAAGTATTTAAAAACCGAACAATGGTTGTAGGTGTAGGTACGTCGCTCTTGATATATACTCCGCTTTCCGCGGAAAGCTGACAAGCCTCCTCTCGTGCGATACTGTGGGGGCTTGCTTTTGCTTTTTATCCCGCAGGAGTTTACATATATTTCATCCGCTAAGCTATTACTTTGTTCGGAATTTTTGTTAATTACTAAGTTATGCGCCAGCCTCTATTTAACAATGATTGCATGGTAGCCTTTGTTCTTTAATTCTTTTGCCAGTTTTGTAGCATTCTGTTTATGTGAAAATGCTCCTACTTGTACTTTATAAATAGGTGTAGAAGGTGTTGGTTTTACCTTACTTAAATTGTAGTAGGATGAGAGACCACTTGCTATCGCTTTGGCGCATAATGTTCGATAATCATCTGAACGCAGTAATGCTGCTTCTTGCTTATTTGTCATAAAACCACACTCACAAAGAATAGCGGTCATCTTTGTTTTTTCTAAAACATAAAATTTAGCGGTTTTTACTCCACGATCTTTCCTCTTTGTTTTTTTTACCAACTCTGCTTGTACTAAAGTCGCTAATTCAGTTGCCGCTTTCGGCTTTGATTGATAAACAAAGGTTTCAATTCCTTCTGCAGATGTCCAATCCTTTCCATCACCATGGGCATTAGCATGAATCGAGATAAACAAATCAACATCATGTAGATTTGCGCTGTTTGTTCTAACATGCAAAGGAACATCCTCTGAATCAGAATGAGCATATAAGACAGATATTCCTTTAAACATCAACAAAAACTCTTTTAACTTATGGGCAACAGCTGAATTAAATTCATACTCCTTCATACCATCCACAGCTCGCTTACCAGGAGTATCGACCCCATGGCCTGCATCAATCATGATTTTCACTTACACTACCTCCTTTAATAAATTTTTACCTGAAGTACAAATCAACAAAAAAATTTAGCAATATGTTAATGACCAATCAAAATTTATATAGCCCTGATTTAATTGAAGAGTAGCGTTAAATTTAAAAAAATCAGGTTTTTCGTAAATTTTTAATAAGGTGAAGAAATGAAATTTTAAAATTAAAAATAGTACTTCTTATGAGATGAAGATTTCATCAAAAGAAACCATTAATAAACGAATCTAGAATAATAAACGAAATAAAACAACTTCTATTTTTGTTTATAACACTTCAATGCTAAAATGAATGAAGAGATATGTAATTGTTTTGAAAAGATAAACAAGACATGAACATCAACTTTTTAAATGCTCTTGTTATTAAAGGAGGATATCTATTGTGGCAAAAGTTCGTACAAAAGATTTAATTGATAAATTTAGCATGGAACTAATTAGTGGTGAAGAAGGAATTAATCGACCAATCACAACAAGTGACTTGTCACGCCCCGGAATTGAGATGGCGGGATTTTTTACATATTATCCAAAAGAGAGAGTTCAATTGCTTGGTAAAACAGAACTTTCCTTTTTTCATCAACTCTCAGAACAAGAGAAAAAGCATCGTATGGACGAGTTATGTACAGACGTAACACCTGCTATTATTCTTTCAAGAGAATTAGAAGCTCCACAACAACTAATAGAAGCATCAGAACAATCAGGTGTACCAGTATTACGATCTCCACTAAAAACAACAAGACTATCAAGTCATTTAACAAACTTTCTAGAAGGAAAGCTTGCACCGACAACAGCTGTTCATGGAGTGTTAGTTGATATTTATGGTGTTGGTGTGTTGATTATCGGTAAAAGTGGTGTTGGTAAAAGTGAAACAGCTCTTGAATTAGTCAAACGCGGACACCGTTTAGTAGCAGATGATTGTGTTGAAATTCGTCAAGAAGATCAAGACACATTAATCGGTAGTGCTCCAGAACTTATTGAGCATTTGTTAGAAATTCGTGGTTTAGGAATTATCAACGTGATGACGCTATTTGGTGCTGGTGCTGTTCGAAGCTTTAAACGAATCACACTTGTGATTAACCTTGAGTTATGGGATCAAAACAAACAATATGATCGCCTAGGGTTAGAAGAAGATAAGATGAGAATTATTGATACAGATGTAACGAAGCTAACAGTTCCCGTTCGTCCTGGTCGAAATTTAGCAGTTATTATTGAAGTTGCTGCAATGAATTTCCGTTTGAAGCGTATGGGAGTGAATGCTGCTGAGCAATTTACGAGCAAACTAGCAGGCGTTATTGAAGATGGAGAGCATGAAGAAGAATAAATCAACGATGGAATCGGTATAAATGCCGATTCCATTATAATGAAGTGCTCTTTTTGCTAGGTAATGTACTTTATTATGTTATGCAGTCGATACATAATTTTAATAAAAGGTATTAATCAGATGCCGATAGTCATGATATCTTGCTATTTACTTAGAGTTGTTAAAAAAAGTTTACAAAGTTCTAATGAAATGACATATGTAAATTTTTTGTTTTTATTACCACGATAATATGAAAATGTTGTATGGTTAGTAAGGGGAAAGTTACTCCTTAAACGAAATGAAAAGTGAAAAAATGTACTGGGAGATGAAGAAATGGAAGATAGTATAAAACCTATTGATCCTGTATTTCTTGACTTAGGACCTATTCAAGTCCATTGGTATGGAGTGATTATCGGGCTAGGTGCTTTACTAGGTCTTTGGATCGCGATGAGAGAAAGTGAAAGACGAGGATTACATAAAGATACGTTTGTAGATCTTGTGTTATTTGCAATACCGATTGCCATTCTAGGAGCAAGAGCTTACTATGTTATTTTTCAATGGGATTATTACTCGCAAAATCCAGGCGATATTATTAAAATCTGGAATGGAGGGTTAGCGATACATGGTGGATTAATTGCTGCCTTCATTACAGGTGCTGTTTTTGCACGTGTTCGAAATATTTCATTCTGGAAGCTAGCTGATATCGGAGCACCAAGTATTATTCTTGGTCAGGCAATAGGTCGTTGGGGTAACTTTATCAATCAAGAAGCACATGGTGGTCAAGTGACGAGGGAATTTTTAGAAGGTTTATATCTACCTGAATTTATCGTCAACCAAATGTATATAAATGGTCAATATTACCATCCTACCTTCTTATATGAATCATTATGGAGCTTAGTAGGATTTATTGGTTTACTGTTATTGAGAAAAGCGAATTTTAGAAGAGGAGAGCTCTTCTTAACGTATATTATTTGGTATTCAATCGGTCGCTTCTTTGTAGAAGGACTTCGAACAGATAGTTTAATGCTAACGGAATCGCTACGCATCGCACAGGTGATATCAATCGTGCTAATACTGACTGCTGTTGCGGTGATCATATTCCGCCGTGTGAAGGGCTATTCTAATAAAAGATATCTAGATGTAAGTCAATAATTAGCTATCATTAGAACATAACAGCAAGGAGAGAGTCACATGGGGAAAAGTTTAAAAGCAGGACTTCAAGCTGGCTTTCATACAACCTGGACATTAGGAAAGATCATCTTTCCTGTTACATTAATTGTTAGCCTGCTTCAATACACACCAATACTAGGATGGGTTGCAAAATTAATTACTCCACTTATGGGGATATTTGGTTTATCAGGAGAAGCTGCGATTCCTTTAGTAATCGGTAATTTTCTAAACTTATATGCTGGTATTGGTGCAATACTATCATTAGATTTAACAGTAAAAGAAGTGTTTATTCTCGCGCTAATGCTGTCTTTTTCACACAATTTACTAATTGAATCATCTGTTGCCGCAAAAGTTGGGCTCAAGCTTTGGGTCATTCTTGCAGTACGAATCGGGCTTGCCCTTATATCTGCATTTGTTGTGAACCTGGTATGGCAAGGTGGCGGTGAAATGGCTCAATATGGTTTTGTGAGTTCAACAGAAGTTACACCAAACGGTTGGCTAGAGATTATTGGAATAGCTTTACAAAAGGCTGGATTAGGTGTTGTTCAACTCGCATTAATAGTCATCCCGTTAATGATTGCAATTCAATATCTAAAAGACTTAGGATTACTAAAGGTGTTTACAAGGTGGATGGCACCTGTTACACGATTCTTAGGTATGAAGGAAAACACATCAATGACATTGGTTGCTGGGCTAACGATTGGATTAGCTTATGGCGCTGGAGTGATGATACAAGCTGTAAAAGAAGATAATGTGAGTAAAAAGGATTTAACATTAGCATTTATCTTCCTTGTTGCTTGTCATGCTGTTGTTGAAGATACATTGATTTTTATCCCACTAGGAATACCAGTTTTACCTTTATTGATTATTCGATTAGTCGTAGCTGTTGTGTTAACAATAACGATTGCAACTATTTGGCGAAGAGCTGAAGCGGCACCAAGAAGAAAGGAAGCGACATATGAAAATTAACACGTTATTATTTGATTTAGATGGTACTTTAATCAATACAAATGATTTAATCATAGAATCATTTCTTCATACTTTACACACATATTATCCTGAAAAATATGTGAGAGAAGATGTTTTACCGTTCATTGGTCCAACTCTCTATGACACGTTTTCAACGATTAACCCAGAAAAAGTGGAAGAAATGATCACTGTTTATCGCAAATTCAATCATGAACAACATGATGTGCTTGTGACAGAATATGAAACAGTATTTGAAACGGTTAAAGCGTTGAAAGAACAAGGATTTAAGCTAGGTATAGTTACTACAAAAATACGTGACACCGTAAATATGGGACTAAAACTAACAAAGCTGGATCAGTTTTTTGATGTTGTTGTCACATTAGACGATGTTGAGCACGCTAAGCCAGATCCAGAGCCTGTTTTAAAAGCATTAAAGCAACTAGATTCTTCACCTGAAGAGGCGATTATGGTTGGAGATAACCACCATGATATTGAAGCAGGTAAAAACGCTGGAACGAAAACAGCTGGTGTGTCTTGGAGTGTAAAAGGTAGAGAATATATAAGTAGCTATAATCCAGATTATATCTTAGAGCAAATGAGTGATTTATTACCGATTGTTGGAGAGAAATAAGTTGAGAAACACAACTCGTTATCCAGTAACTGGAGCCAACTCTTTATGGCATGTATACAAAACAGTTCCATTTTGGAAGGTTGTTCGTAACTTTGTTGTGATTCAGCTTGCACGATATACACCATTTCTGGCAATGAAAAACTGGCTATATCGAACCTTTCTAAAAATGAAAGTAGGAGATCAAGCCTCATTTGCATTAATGGTCATGCTTGATGTGATGTTTCCAGAAAAAATATCAGTAGGGAAAAATACAGTAATCGGCTATAACACGACAATCCTAGCTCACGAATACCTAATAAAAGAATATCGACTTGGCGACGTGATCATAGGGGACGAAGTATTAATTGGCGCAAACTCCACAATCCTACCAGGCGTAACAATCGGACATGGAGCCATTGTATCAGCAGGAACTCTAGTCCACAAAGATGTCCCAGAAGGAGCCTTCGTCGGAGGCAATCCCATGCAATTAATCTACACAAAAGAAGAAGTAATCAAACGCAATATATCTACAACAAAAGAAGATTCTTAAAATAGGACCAAACCTCTTCATCAAAGACGGTAGAAAAGGTGGTATAACTCCCTATCTACCCTAATTTGAAAGAGGGGAGGTTCTTTTTATGTAAGATGGTTAATGTAGTGATTTAAGCCTTATTTGTAAATTGATTGCCTGTGGGTTCTTTTTTTGAAAGTATTGTTCCGCATGATTTAGATTCATTCAATCTTAACACCATAGTTCTAAAAATAAACAATGCACAATAGCCTTTTTAAATTTTGGCTGTGTTAAACTTTGTTGTTGATTTCCGTTACAGGCATTCGCTTTCCGCGGGCGGTCAGGGAGCCTCCTCGGCGCAAGCGCCTGTGGGGTCTCCCTTTGACACGCTTCTCCCGCAGGAGTCTCATGCCTTTTACTCCAATCAACAATGTGCTGAAAATCAGCCTTAACCTTTAACATAGCCAAAATTTTTACAAGGGTTTTACACAAGTGTAGACTAGTACTTATATACAAAAACCATCTACAAATTTCTGTGTAATTTTGGTCTTAGGTTTTGTTGCTCATAACGGAATGAAACGGACTAGTTGCTACAAACAAATCATTAATTATGTGTCTTTCGCTGTCTATTTACTAATATAACAAGATCTATAAATAGCAAAAACAATTAATTAATTTGACGTACAAGCTCTACAAGTTTCAGTGTATTATTATCTTGAATTTTGTTGCTCATAGTGGAATGGAGCGGAAGGTATTTGACTCCTGCGGGCGCAGAGGAAAGGTCGAGACCCCACAGGCGAAGCCGAGGAGGCTTGACTTCCTCCCCGCGGAAAGCAAATACCTGCAGCGAAATGAAACGGGCCTCTTACAACCTCAACCCGACTATTTATAATAAAAAAATCTTAATTAAACGTTTGTTTAAGCAAGTCAAACCATTGTTACATAAGGAATCTTCAAAAATACTAGCCTTACTCTAAACCGAATTAACAGAATAAATAAACGATTCCAAAACAATAATCAAAACTATTTTTTGCTAACTTCTTGAAATAAACCCTTCACTTTGGTAGTATATTAGCATATTAGCGAAGTAAAGCATTCAGAAAATTACACTTAGTACTTAATAACGGGGGTACAGACACATGTTTATGTTTGAGAAACCGCTTGGAATGGTAGACACACTACCTAACTTATATGAAGTAAAAAAGAACACGCGAGAAGCGATGACCACAACAATCGAACAGTGGGGCTTTCAATTTATTGAAACACCTACTTTAGAATATTACGAAACAGTTGGCGTACAATCAGCAATCCTAGATCAACAGCTTTTCAAATTGCTAGATCAACAAGGACATACTCTTGTTTTAAGACCTGACATGACAGCACCAATTGCACGTGTAGCAGCATCAAAATTATATAACACCTCTTATCCTTTACGTCTTGCATATTCTGCAAATGTATTTCGTGCTCAACAGCGTGAAGGTGGTCGTCCAGCAGAATTTGAACAAGTAGGCGTTGAACTAATAGGAGATGGCACAACAAGTGCTGATGCTGAAACAATTGCTTTAATGATTGAAACATTAAAGCAAGCTGGGCTTGAGAACTTTAAAATTGCCATTGGTCATATCGGCTTCGGTAATGCCCTATTTAAAGAGGTTCTGGGTAACCAAGAACGAGCTGATGTGTTACGTCGCTTTTTATATGAAAAAAATTATGTTGGCTATCGAGAACATGTTAAGGATTTACCTTTATCTTCGATTGATAAAGAAAGATTATTAAACTTATTAAAGCTTCGTGGAGACATTGAGAAAGTGGCAGATGCACAAGAAATGGTTTCCTCACAAGAAGCGAAAAATTCTTTACAGGAAATCAGTCAGTTATGGTCAGCTCTAGAAGCTTTCCAAGTAACAGATTATATTAAGCTCGACTTAAATATCGTTAGCCATATGAGCTATTACACAGGAATTTTATATGAAGTGTATGCAGATAATGTTGGCTTTTTGATCGGCAATGGTGGTAGATATGACCACTTATTTGAAAAGTTCAACCGAGCTGCACCTGCAACAGGCTTTGGATTGCATATTGACCGAATTATTGAAGCGTTAAATATCGAAGAAGAACAGAAATTCCAATGTGTTATTTATAGCCAAGAGCGTCGTAAAGAGGCAATTGCACATACGACCGAGCTTCGTGCTTCTGAGAAAAAGGTTGTCATGCAGGATATTAGCGGGATAAAAGATGTGGATGCTTTTACAAAGCAATTTGAAGAAGTAGTCTACTTTATTGGATCAAAAAAGGAGGAGCTATAAGGTGAAAGATGTATTAACAATTGCCATGCCAAAAGGAAGAATATTTGTAGAAGCAGCAGATATGCTTCGTAAAGCAGGTTATCAGCTTCCTCCAGAATTTGATGAATCCAGAAAGCTGATTTTAGATGTTCCGAATGAAAATATCCGCTTTATTTTAGCGAAGCCAATGGATGTTGTCACATATGTTGAGCATGGTGTTGCAGATGTTGGGATAGCTGGTAAAGACGTAATGCTAGAGGAAGAACGCGATGTTTATGAAGTGCTCGATCTGAAAATCAGTGAATGCTATCTTGCGGTTGCGGGATTACCGAATGCAAAAATTACAGATGTTGCACCGAAAATCGCGACGAAATATCCTAATGTTGCATCAAGCTATTTCCGTGAGCAAGGTGAACAAGTGGAAATTATTAAATTAAACGGATCAATTGAGCTTGCTCCATTAATTGGTTTAGCAGAACGAATTGTTGATATCGTTTCAACTGGCCGAACATTAAAGGAAAATGGTTTGGTTGAGCTTGAGCATATATGCGATATTACCTCTCGTTTAATTGTGAATCCTGTTAGCTATAGAATGAAGGATGAACCAATCGATGAATTAGTAGAACGGTTATCGAAAGTAATTGGAGGCTAGGTTATGAAAATTACTCGCATTACTGATAAAAAGGTATCATTAAGACGAACAATTGATACAGGTACAGAAGAGCAGCGAAAGGTTGTGCAATCGATTATTTCAACTGTACAGGAACAAGGTGACAAAGCACTTTTTTCTTATACAGAAACATTCGATAAAGTCACATTATCAAATTTAAAAGTATCAGAAGAAGAATTCGTTGCAGCATACAAATCTCTTGATGAAGAGTTAGTAACAATTATTCGTGAAGCAGCTGTTAATATCCGCTCGTTTCATGAAAAGCAAAAACGTGAAACGTGGATAAGCTATGATGAAAAGGGAACAATGCTAGGTCAGAAAATCACTGCTTTAGATGCTGTTGGTGTTTATGTACCAGGTGGAACGGCTGCATATCCTTCTTCAGTGTTAATGAATGTAATTCCTGCTCAGGTAGCTGGTGTGAAGCGAATTGTGATTACATCACCACCTAATCAGCAAGGAACATTGCCAGCAGGTGTGTTAGTTGCGGCAAAAGAGCTTGGTATTACTGAGATTTATAAAGTTGGTGGTGCACAGGCAATTGCAGCACTTGCTTATGGAACGGAAACAATTGCTGCTGTTGATAAAATCATGGGGCCGGGTAATATCTTTGTTGCCCTTGCAAAGCGTGAGGTATTTGGGATTGTTGATATTGATATGATCGCAGGTCCAAGTGAAATTGTTGTGTTAAGTGATCATACCGCTCGAGTAAATGAAATTGCCGCCGATTTGCTTTCACAAGCAGAGCATGATAAAAATTCATCTAGTATTCTTGTGACAACATCTATGAAGCAAGCAGAAGAGGTAGCAATTGAGATTGAAAAACAAGTAGCCACTTTACCTCGACATGAAATCGCAAAGGCGTCAATTGATGCTTATGGACACATCTATGTGACGGACACTTTTGAAACAGCCATTGCCGTTGTAAATGAATTGGCACCAGAGCATTTGGAGGTTTTAACAGAAAATCCTTTAGCAAGCCTAAACGAAATCAAGCACGCTGGAGCGATATTCCTTGGACGATATAGCTCAGAGCCTGTTGGCGATTATTTCGCTGGACCTAACCATGTTCTACCAACGAACGGTACAGCACGTTTTTCAAGTCCTTTAAACGTTGATGATTTTATGAAAAAATCCAGCATTATTTCATATAGTGAAAAAGCATTTTTAGAAAATTACAGTAAGGTTGCTAAACTAGCAAGGCTTGAAGGCTTAGAAGCACATGCACGTGCAATGGAAGAACGACTTAAATAGGAGGCGAAAAAGATGACTAGAAAAGCATCAATTGAACGAAATACAAAAGAAACACAAATTTCCTTAGATTTTACAATCGATGGAAAAGGTTCATCATCACTTAAAACAGATGTTCCATTTATGGATCATATGCTTGATTTGTTTGCAAAGCATGGCCAATTTGATTTAACGGTTAATGCAAATGGAGATGTTGAAATTGATGATCATCATACAACAGAGGATATCGGTATTTGCTTAGGTCAAGCACTTCGAGAAGCTTTAGGTGATAAACGAGGTATTAAACGCTATGGAAATGCTTTTGTACCTATGGATGAAGCCCTTGCTCAGGTTGTCGTTGATTTAAGTAACAGACCACATTTTGAGTTTAAAGCAGAATTTCCAAGTCAAAAGGTCGGTACATTTGATACGGAAAATGTTCATGAATTTTTATGGAAGCTTGCTCTTGAAGCTCGTATGAATTTGCATGTCATTGTTCATTATGGTCACAATACACACCATATGATTGAGGGGATTTTCAAAGCGTTAGCAAGAGCTTTAGATGAAGCAACAATGGTTGATCCGCGTATTGAAGGAGTTCTTCCTTCTACGAAAGGAATGCTCTAAAATGATCGCAATTATTGATTATGGAATGGGTAATTTATATAGTGTTAGTAAAGCGCTGGAACGAATGAACGTGAATTATATTCTTACTTCTGACAAAGAAGAGTTAGATAAAGCGGATGGCTACATTCTACCAGGAGTTGGTTCATTTAAAGATGCGATGTCCATTTTAAATGAAACAGGATTAACAAGCTTTATTCACAAAGTAGTAGCTGAAGGAAAGCCTCTACTTGGAATATGCTTAGGTATGCAATTATTATTTGATGAAAGTGTTGAAAATGGACTTTCAAAGGGCTTATCTTTATTACCAGGTCAAATTGTTAAAATTCCTGAAGGTACAGAGTTAGAGCCATTAAAAGTTCCACATATGGGCTGGAATGATTTAATCATTAAAAATCAAAGTCGTTTACTAGATGGAATTTCTGGTGGATATGCGTATTTTGTTCATTCCTATTACGTTCATACAGATCAGAAAGATACATTATTAGCAACAGCTGACTACGGAATTGAAGTACCTGCTATTGTTGGTCGTGGTAATGTATATGGTACGCAATTTCACCCTGAAAAAAGCAGTGAGCTAGGATTAGCGATTTTACGAAATTATATTAAAATAGTGGAGGGAGAACGACGATGAGCCAATTTATTATTTATCCTGCAATTGATATGCGTGGCGGTAAATGTGTACGATTGCTACAAGGAGATTATAACAAAGAAACGGTATATGGTGATTCTCCTTTTGATATGGCAAAACAGTTTGATGATAATGGTGCAAGCTGGATTCATATGGTAGACCTTGATGGCGCAAAGGAAGGAAAACTTGTGAATCATCAGCATGTGCTAGATGCAGCTGAAAAGCTTTCTGCGAAAATTCAAATCGGTGGCGGTATTCGAACAGAAGATGATGTGAACTTTTATTTATCAAAAGGTGTAGATCGTGTTATTTTAGGAAGTGCAGCCATTTCTAATCCTGATTTTGTAAAAAAAATGCTTGCTACATATGGTAAAAAAATCGCAATAGGTATTGATGCGAAAGATGGCTATGTTTCAACAGAAGGCTGGTTAAATACCTCAACTATTAAAGCGACAGATCTTGGTAAAGAGCTTGCAAATGCAGGTGCAGAGGTGTTTATTTTTACTGATATTGCAACAGATGGTATGCTATCAGGACCAAATGTTGAAGCTGTTGTTGAAATGGCTCAAGTAACTGGTAAACAGGTAATCGCTTCAGGTGGAGTGAGTTCTTTAAAAGACTTAGAAACACTAGCAGAATATGAAAACAGTGGTGTTTCTGGTGCAATTGTCGGGAAAGCTCTTTATACAAATCAATTCAGTTTATCTGATGCGTTACAAGTAGGAAAGAAATCATGATTACAAAACGTATCATTCCGTGCTTAGATGTAAAAGAAGGACGAGTTGTTAAAGGGATTCAATTTCTAGGATTACGAGATGCAGGAGATCCTGTTGAGCTTGCTAAATTTTATGATAAAGAAGGTGCAGATGAGCTCGTCTTTTTAGATATTTCTGCTTCACATGAAGGCCGTAAAACAATGGTTGATGTTGTCGAGCAAGTGGCAGCACAGCTCGCTATTCCGTTCACAGTGGGTGGGGGAATTAACTCTCTTGAAGATATGAAAAGAATTCTTCGTGCAGGTGCAGATAAAGTATCATTAAACACTGCTGCTGTATTGAATCCAGAACTTATTACAGAAGGATCAGGCTTTTTCGGATCACAATGTATTGTAGTGGCTATTGATGCTAAGTATGATGAAGAGCTTGGTAGCTGGAGAGTTTATACACATGGTGGAAGAAAAGCAACGGATTGGGAAGTTGTAAACTGGGCTCAGGAAGCTGTTAAACGCGGCGCTGGAGAAATTTTACTAACAAGTATGGACAGTGATGGCGAAAAAAGCGGCTTTAATCTTGCTTTAAATAAAATAGTAAGTGAAAACGTAACTGTTCCTGTTATTGCTTCAGGTGGAGCAGGAAATGCTGAGCATTTTTTACATGCGTTTCAAGAAGGAAAAGCAGATGCGGCATTAGCAGCGTCAATTTTTCACTATAAAGAAACATCTGTCAAAGAAGTGAAAATGTATTTAGATCAACAGGGGGTGAATGTTCGATGATTGAGAATGTAAAATTTGATGAAAAAGGACTAGTTCCAGCGATTGTTCAAGACGCGACAAGTAAAGAAGTATTAACTCTTGCTTATATGAATGAAAAATCTTTAAAAAAGACGTTAGAAACAAAGGAAACATGGTTTTACAGCAGATCAAGACAAGAGCTTTGGCATAAAGGTGGAACATCTGGTAATATTCAAAAGGTCGTAGAATTGAGATATGATTGTGATCAAGATGCGATTCTTGTTTTAGTACAACCAGCCGGACCTGCTTGTCACACTGGAGCATACACTTGTTTTGGCGAAACAATTGATAAACAAGAAGTTTTCACCTCGCAAGATCGTTTTGCGATTTTAAACAATCTTGAGGCACTAATTGCAGAGCGTGAAAGTGAGCTTCCAGAAGGATCTTATACGACGTATTTATTTAATGAAGGTGTCGATAAAATCCTTAAAAAAGTCGGCGAAGAAGCAAGTGAAGTGATCATCGCTTCGAAAAATCGCGATGCGGAAGAACTAAAATGGGAAGTAGCAGATTTGCTATTTCACTTAATGGTTTTATTAAGAGAGCAAAAGCTTCCGTTAGATGAAGTGTTAAAAGTTCTTGAAGAAAGACATTCTAAATAAGAGTAAGGAAAGATATGAAGATGGGTGATGTTATCCTATTTTCATATCTTTTTTTTGGTGAAAAAAAGCTGGTTGGTTGTCGAAATTTGTCTAATCGCTGATAAATTTCAAAAATCGCTGATAAATCCGCAGAATCGCTGATAAATTTCAAAAATCGCCGATAAATCTACAGAATCGCTGATAAATTTCAAAAATCATTGATAAATCCGCAGAATCGCTGATAAATTGATTAAGTCCATATAATTGTGTAAAAACAAAGAGTCATTTTATTCCTTCTTGTCAACAATGTTTTCAACGACGATAAACAAAGAGAAGAGGAATAAAAATGACTCAATTACAGTTTAACCTAAATATGGAAGTTTTAAAAGAATCTGTTATGAATTCTAATATTGATGTAGTTGTTAAATCAGCTATAGTTTTAGTTTTAAATGAATATATGGAAAAGGAGCGAGATGATTACTTACAGGCTTCTGCTTATGAACGCTCAATTGAGCGTCGCGACTACCGTAACGGTTACTATGAGCGGGATCTGACAATGAGTATTGGAAAGATCAATCTCAAGGTCCCTAGAACACGTAACGGTGAATTTTCTCCAACAGTCTTTGAAAAATATGCTCGCTGTGACCAGGCCTTAGTTATTTCTATGCTTGAGATGGTTATTAATGGTGTGTCAACACGGAAAGTAACACATATTATTGAGCAGCTTTGTGGTGAAAATGTCTCGAAATCATTTGTTTCATCTCTTACTCAAAAACTGGATCCAATCGTTAATGACTGGGCAAATAGGCCATTAAACATTAAGTATTACCCTTTTATTTTTGTAGATGCAATGTATATCAAGGTGCGTGAACATCACCGTGTAGTTTCTAAAGCTGTTTATATTGCTACTGCAATTACCGAGAAGAAAAATCGGGAGATATTAGGTTTAACAGTGGATCATGCCGAAAGTTATGATAGCTGGAGTCGATTCTTTCAACACCTTAAATCACGCGGTATTCAATCTCCTAAGCT
>NZ_JAIVKL010000028.1 GCF_020524045.1 Metabacillus litoralis | reverse complement strand
TATGACATTTGCATTTCAATTAAACTTAGCTTGATTCAAACAGAAAATCGTCCAAAAAAACCTTACATAATTTGTAAGGTTAGCTTGATGACATTGGGCTCAGCTTCCTCCCCGTGGAAAGCGAGTGTCTGCAGCGCAATGGAACGAACTTGTTTCTTTCGGCTTAACTGAATTTAGATTTATTCGTGTTTTTTATGAATTCTTTAATTATGTCCGAGCCTCTGTCTAAGACAAGTGTAGAAAAGTTTGTTCGTAAGATTTCTTTATTGCCTCACTATCAATCCCATTACCGATTAAAATAATAATTGGTTTTAAACCACTTTTTGATTTTACTTCTTGTATTGCAAGTTTTTTAGACGCGAATTGAAATGAATATACATTCGAATCTTGATGAAACTGAACGATCCCTTTACCTCTGAAAACATTCTCTGGCAAGCTTTTTAACCACTTTTCAAATACTTTTTTATCAAATAGTGGTATATCCTCTAACTTCACAGCTTTAATAGAAGCATGGTTAACGTGATTATGATCACATGTTGCTTGTGTTGAACAGCCACATGATGCCACTTGCTTGTTGGTTAAATTAATTGTCCGTATTCGTTCCATCAACAGCTCGTTTGCTGAAACATCTCCATATGAAGCTGTTACGATCGGTATTTCTTCATTAACCAGTTTTTTAATTTGATTATTGATTTTATCGAGTTTCTTCTCAGAAACAAGATCTGTTTTATTTAAAATAATAAACGATGCACTCGTAATTTGTTCCTTTAATAAAGTTCGAACTTCTTTAGAACTGGAAAAAATACTTTGGTAGTCTAGATAATTACTTGCATCTACTAAACTTATAACAGATTGTAAATTAAATTGATCAATATAGAGTGGACTAGCCAGTGCTTCGATAATTTCAGTAGGATTTGCAACACCAGTACCTTCTATTAACAAAATATCGACAGGGTTTTTAATAAATTGATCTAAAGTTGTTTTTAAATCATCTTGAATGGAACAACATATACAACCGTTTAAGAGCTCATACATTTGTTCTTTATCAAATAGATGGTTTTCGATATTTGTATCGCCAAGCTCATTAAGGATAATCCCAAGCTTTTGTCCTCTAGCATTGCATTCTTCAACGAGTTTTTGCAACACAGTCGTTTTACCACTTCCTAAAAATCCACTAATTATGTATACATTTATAGGCTGTTTCAACACAAACCCCTCACTTTTCATTATTGGTATCAAATAGGAATCGTTACGATTATACACTTCGATTATCTCCTTCGACAAGTGATTCTTCAAAAATTTACAAAAAATTTACCTTATCTACAAAAAATATACATTTTTCCTTAACATTTGCAAACTACCATTATAGTTGTGTGAAAAATAGATTAAGGGAGGAATATGATAGTGGTAGTTAAAAGAGGCTTTACTAAGAAACTAGTTACTCTTGGTGTTTTATCATCATTAGTAATCGGTAGTTTTGCTGGTTTAAATCAAGAATCAGCAAAAGCAAATACCGCAGAAACACCGGAAATCAAGAATGTAATTTTCTTAATCGGAGATGGAATGGGGCCTTCAACAGTAACAGCACATCGTTATATGATGGATAACCCTGACACAAAACAGGTTGAACTTACTGAATTTGATAAGTATTTAGTAGGTATGCAAACTACATATCCAGATGATCCTTCACAGAATATAACAGATTCTGCCTCAGCTGCAACGGCAATGGCATCAGGAATTAAGACGTACAATAATGCAATTGGTATGGATGCTGACAAAAACCCATATGAAACCGTTCTTGAGCAAGCAAAAGAAGATGGAAAAGCAACAGGATTAGTTGCAACATCAGAAGTAACACACGCAACACCAGCATCTTATGGTGCACATGATGAAAGTCGTAAAAATATGGATGCGATTGCTAACGATTATTTTGATGAGCTTGTAAATGGTAATCATAAAATTGACGTTATTCTTGGTGGTGGCTCTAAAAACTTCGTACCAGAAGATGGTCGAAAAATCGATGATCGCAATCTAGCAGAAGAATTCCAGAAAAAAGGTTATAGCTATGTAACGAACAAAGACGAACTAATGAGTGATGAAAATGAACAAGTACTAGGTTTGTTTGCTACAGGTGGTCTTCCAAAAATGATTGACCGTGATGAAAGTATTCCTTCTCTTGAAGAAATGACATCTTCAGCTATCGAGCGTCTAAGTAAAGATGAGCAAGGCTTCTTCTTAATGATTGAAGGAAGTCAAATTGACTGGGCTGAGCATGACAATGATGTTGTTGGAACAATGAGTGAAATGAACGATTTTGAACAAGCTTTTAAAGCTGCAATTGAATTTGCTAAAAATGATGAGCACACGTTAGTTGTGACAACAGCAGACCATGCAACAGGTGGTCTTTCTCTAGGAGCTAACACAAAAGCTCAGCCAAATGGAGATTACAATTTTCATGTTAACCCTATTCAAGCTTTCTCTAAAACACCTGATTATATCGCAGCTGAAATCTATGCAGCTGGAGCAGGTGCTGATGTAGTTGGAATCATGCAAAAACATATTGATTCAAGCTTCTACAACCAAATCACAAGTGAAGAAATTCAAGCGGTAAAAGATGCTGCAGCATTAAACGACGGTGTTGCAATTGATAATGCAATCGAAGCGATTGTTAATGACCATTCTGTCACTGGTTGGACAACTGGTGGACATACAGGTGAAGATGTTCCTGTATATGCATTTGGACCACAAAAAGACCGATTTGCAGGATTAATTGATAATACAGATCAAGCAAAAATTATCTTCCAACTGTTAGAAGAAAATAAAATGCCAGAAACACCAGAAACACCAGAAACACCAGAAGTACCTGAGAATCCAGAAACACCGGAAGTACCTGAAAATCCAGAAACACCAGAAAACCCAGAAACACCGGAAGTACCTGAAAATCCAGAAACACCAGAAACACCTGAAACACCAGAAACACCTGAAACACCAGAAACACCAGAAACACCAGAAACACCAGAGAACCCAGAAACACCAGGAGATGAAACAGAACAACCAAAGCCACAAGAAGTAAAAGTAACAATTAAAGATGGTAAAGCGACAATTGATACAGAGGATTTAAAGGCAGTAAAAGAAGGTTCGACAGTTATTGTTGATTTTAAAGGTGAACACTATGTTGAGCTATCTTTAAGTAAAGAGCAAATTAAATGGTTAAAAGAAAAAAATATTGATCTTCATTTGAAAAACAAAGATGTGAAAGTAAATGTACCTTTTGAAAATCTACCAGATGGTGATGTGAAAATTAAGGTAGAACGCATGAAGAATATTGATGATGCTTTAAGTGCAGTTTACGATTTCACAATCATGGCTGGAGATAAAGCTGTACATCAATTTAAAGAAAAAATGACATTAGAATTTAATGTAACTGGTGAAGTAGAAAAAGAAGAAGATGTGAAACTTTTCTACTATAACGAAGAAGATAAGAAGTGGGAATTAGTAGGTGGAGCTTATAAAAATGGTGTTGTAACAGCAGATACAGACCATTTCAGTTCTTTCGCAGTATTTGAATTAGAGATGGATAATGCAAAAGATGTTGATAAACTGAAAAAGCTTCCAGCAACTGAGGGTGGATATGGATTACCTCAAACAGCTACAAATGTGTTTAATTTACTAGGACTAGGAATGGCTGTTTTACTAGCAGCAGGTGCGATCTTCTTTTATCAAAGAAGAAAAGCAAAATTGAACGCTTGATAAATAATAAAGCTTAATACAAACAGGGGTAGGGCAGTACAAATGTACTTCCCTTCCCAACAGATTAAGAGCTTACTAGCCATTTAAGAAATTAGGAGGGAAATTCATGGTTTTTAAACGATCGATTACGAAAAAACTAGTAACTGCAGCTGTCCTATCAACAGTTGTTGTTGGGAGTTTTGCAGGATTAAATCAAGATGAAGCAAAAGCAGAAAAAGAGTCTACAGCTAAAATTAAAAATGTCATTTTCCTTATAGGTGATGGAATGGGACCTTCAACAGTTGCAGCACATCGATATATGAAAAATGATCCTTCAACTAAAACGATGGAGTCTACTGAATTTGATAAATATTTAGTAGGAATGCAAACGACGTATCCTGATGATCCGTCGCAGAAAATTACGGACTCAGCATCAGCTGCAACAGCAATGGCATCAGGTATAAAAACATACAATAATGCTATTGGGATGGATAATGAGAAAAATCCTTACGAAACAGTACTTGAACGTGCGAAAGAGTATGGAAAAGCTACTGGTTTAATTGCAACATCTGAAATCACTCATGCTACTCCAGCTTCTTATGGTGCTCATGATGAAAGTCGTAAAAACATGGATGCAATAGCTGATGATTATTATTATGAGCTAATTAATGGTGAACATAAAGTCGATATCATGCTTGGTGGTGGTTCAAAGAACTTTGTACCAGCTGATGGCCGTAAAAAGGACACTACTAATCTAGCGGAAAAATTTGTTGAAGATGGTTACAGCTTTGTAACTAATAAAGAAGAATTATTGAACGATACAAACGGTCAAGTATTAGGTTTATTTGCTAAAGGTGGACTTCCAAAAATGATCGATCGTGATGATAGCATTCCTTCACTTGAAGAAATGACAACAACAGCAATTGAACGCCTGAATAAAGATGAAGATGGTTTCTTCTTAATGATTGAAGGAAGCCAAATTGACTGGGCAGAGCATGATAATGATGTTGTAGGCACAATGAGTGAAATGGAAGATTTCGAACGTGCATTTAAAGCAGCAATTGAATTTGCAAAAAATGATGGTGAAACACTAGTTGTCACTACAGCTGACCATGCAACAGGTGGTTTAACATTAGGAGCAAACACGAAAGCAAAAACGAGTGGAGATTATAACTTCCTAGTAAACCCAATAAAAGCTTTCAATAAAACACCAGATTATATTGCAGCTGAACTTTATGCAGCAGGTGCAAGTGCTGATGTAGAAAGTGTGATGAAAAATCATATCGATAACAGCTTCTATAGCCAAATTAAGCCTGAAGAAATTCAAGCAGTCAAAGACGCTGTTGCAGCAAATAACGGTACAGCAATTGACAATGCAATCGAAGCGATTGTAAATGATCATTCTGTAACAGGTTGGACAACAGGCGGTCACACAGGTGAAGAAGTACCTGTATATGCTTTCGGTCCAGAAAAATCACGTTTCAGTGGTTTAATTGATAACACCGATCAAGCGAAAATTATCTTCCAACTATTAGAAGAGAATAATAAATAAACAGCAATATTGAGTAGAAAGCCTGTATTAATAGGCTTTCTACTTTTCTAGTAAAGTAAGATCCTCAAGTAAGTAATCTTCATTACATATAAAGTAGTCACTTGCAGGGGCTTTTTGAATTTGGATGATAAAAGAATATAGAAAAAGGGGTTTTACGATGAGAACAATGATGTTGAAGCAATCAAAGGAATTAATAGGTTTAGCATTGGTAGCGGTATTTATCTACTTCTTTATTTTTTGGGATTACAAAATCTTTCAAAATCAATTTTCGATCCCAAAAGAATGGTTGAATTTAAATACAATTTTCTTGAGTATTGTCATTGAAGCGATTCCGTTTATCTTACTGGGAGTGTTTGTTTCATCACTAATCCAGATATTCGTTTCTGAAGAAACAGTAAAGAAATATATTCCTAAAAATATGATTATAGCTGTATTGCCAGCCGCTTTGCTTGGTGCGATATTCCCAGTATGTGAGTGTGCTGTTGTTCCGGTTGTAAGAAGATTAATTAAAAAAGGAATGCCGTTACATGTTGCATTTGTCTTTTTAGCTTGTGCACCGATTTTAAATCCTGTTGTTGCCGCTTCTACCTATTTTGCTTTTCAAACGAATCTTAGTATTTTAACTGGCCGTATGGTTTTAGCATTTATATTATCGATTATTATCGGACTAGTATTATACGTTTTCTTTAAAAATAGTGATCAATTGAAACTAACATCTGAAGAATTAGTTGGAAAACAAACGGGTACGTCTGAAGTTCTGAATGTAAACCAATTAAAAGCAACTCTCTATCATGCAAGTGATGAATTTTTTGATATGGGAAAATACCTCATCATTGGTGCCTTTATCGCAAGTTTATTCCAAACATTTTTAGATCGAAATATTTTATTAAGTTTAGGTTCAAGTGAGTTTTCATCACCAATCGTCATGATGGTCTTTGCTTTTGTCTTATCACTATGTTCAGAAGCTGATGCCTTTATTGCTGCTTCCTTTGGCAGTACATTTGCACCTGGAGCTTTATTAGCGTTTCTTGTGTATGGACCGATGTTGGATTTGAAAAATACAATCATGCTTTTCGCTTATTTTAAAACAAAATTTGTTTTCGCCTTTATTTTAGTTGTAACAATCGTTGTCTATTTAGGAGTCCTTGTTTATCAAGCATTGGTATTTTAAGAGAAATGGAGGGAAATTGAGATGGAACAAACAACTGATTTAGGATTTCAAAAATTCATTAGAGGTATTATCTTAGTAGGCTTCACAATGTTGCTATTTAAATTAATTATTTCTGGTGATATTACAAACTTTATTGCACCAAAAATGCTTCCGTTTGCTTATTTTGCAACAGGGGTATTTCTCATATTAGGCATTTTACAAATTTGGAGAAGTGATTCAAAAGAAGAGTTAGACATCTACTGTGATTGTGGCCTTGATCATAGTGGGAAAAGATCACCAATCAAATCACTCTTAATTTATTCTTTATTTTTATTTCCGGTCTTAACAGGGTTTATGTTTCCGGAAGTTGTCCTTGATAGCTCGGTTATCGCTAAAAGAGGGATTAACCTTGGAGCTTCAGAAACTCCTGTAGAGCAAACAGAAAAAGCTGGGGAAGATAAAGTGGTCGAAGCTTCAGCTACAGAAAGTAATGCTTCATCATCTTCTTCTGAAACAAAAAGTCTTGATGAATTATTTTTAGAAGGTCTTTTAAATAGTGATAAAATCGTTGTGAAAGATACAGAGTATCAAAAGATCACCACCTATATTGAGACGAACTTGGATAAATTTATTGGAAAAGAAATTGAGCTAACTGGATTTGTTTATCGTGAACCAGATTTTGAACCGGATCAAATGGCAGTCTCGAGATTTACTGTTTCCTGCTGTGTAGCCGATCTTCAGGTTATTGGAACACTGGCAAAAGGTGAAATGGCAACTCAGCTTAAGAATGACCAATGGGTAAAGGTAACAGGAACAATTAATAAAACAGAAAAAAACGGTCTGGCTCTTCCTTCAATTGATATTGGTCAATTAGAAGTTATAGAAGCTCCATCAGATCCATATATTTATATCTATTAATGCTATAATGATTGAGTGTAGAGTTTATCTCTGCACTCTTTTTATCTTTGACGGGATCTAACCTAACGATAGGTTAGAAATTGTGTTTATTTATACAGTTCCATTTTCTCCCGGGGGAATCTTGTGTGGAGCGAAATGAAACGACTTCCTACTATCTACCCCTTTCGTTAAAACTTGTTAAATCAATAAAGTTTACGAGAAGAGATAGTTACATTCTCAGAAAGGGTAAAATAGTCACAATATACAAATTTTATTCAATAAATTCGACTATTTTCTTATGTTTTTTTCGATTATAATAATATAAAGGAGTGTATTATATGACAAATGTACTATTCATCTGCACGGGAAATACTTGTAGAAGTCCGATGGCAGAAGGCCTTTTAAATCATCTAAAGGATTCAGATTCGATTTTTGTTAAATCGGCTGGTGTTTTTGCAATAGATGGAAGTGATGCATCTCGTCATTCGATTGAAGCATTACGTGAAAGAGGAATTACATGTCAGCATAAGTCTTCTAGCTTATCAAGTGATTTAGTAGAATGGGCTACGGTTATTTTAACAATGACAAATAGTCATAAGCAATCGGTTATTGATCACTATCCAGAAGCAGGAAGAAAAACCTTTACTCTTTCAGAATATGTATCAGATCCTTCGGAGGAAAAGAGAGATATAACAGATCCATACGGCGGACCTTTAACATTGTATCGACAAACACTAGCGGATTTAGAAGTTCTTATTGTTAAACTGAAAGATAAGCTTAAATAGTAGAAATGCACAGGGGGAGAAACATGTGAAGAGAGATGAAAAGAAATATAAGTTTAGCTTGCGTCGTAAGCTTGTTATTTTTGCAACAGTATTAGCACTGATTACATATTCAACAAGTGCTTTCTTTATTTATTTTGTCGTAAATTACGCGGACCATATTGTTGCACCAGAAGTATTCACATTAATTACATTATTAATGGGTGTTTTCTGGTCAGGTGTTTTAGCGTATTTTGGTGCCGGATTTATTACAAGGGCTCTGAAAAGGCTTGAAACAGTTGTGTATAAAGCAGCAGATGGAAATATTAAAGAAGATGTTCCATTAACAAAAAGTGATGATGAGATAAGAGGTTTAAGCATTGCTTTTAATTCGATGCTTGAAAATATGAGAAATATGGTTGAAAGCATTGAATCTAATTTTCATGCAACAAATCAACAAGTGACTCAAATTGCGACTGCATCAAGCAATGCATCTAAACAAGCAGATGAAATTTCCTTAACTGTTCAAGAAATTTCACGTGGAGCAGATCAGTCTGCTACATCTATTCAAGAAACAGCAACTTCAGTTGAAGATATCATTGAATTTGCATCACAAGTAGAAGATAAAGCAACTTCATCAGAAAAAATGTCAAAACAGATGGTCACTTCATTAGAAGAAAGTAAAAAGGTTTATGATTCACTTATAACAGGTATTCAAACATTAGCTGAAGAAAATCAGCATTCGATGACAGCGGTTCGTCGACTTGAAGAGCATGCAAATGAAGTTTCAACAATTGTCTCGCTTGTTGGAGATATCGCGAATCAAACGAATTTATTAGCATTAAATGCTTCTATTGAGGCAGCAAGAGCAGGTGAGCATGGAAAAGGCTTTGCTGTTGTAGCTGAAGAAGTACGAAAACTTGCTGATGAAAGTGCAAAAGCTGTACAAGGAATTACAGGTCTTATCGGAAATATTCAACAAGAAGTTCAAAATGTGGTTGGTCAAATAGGTGAGCAAGTAGAAACAGCGAAAAGCCAGGCAGAAAATGGACAAACCTCTGCTAAAATGCTTGAGGAAACGAGTACTTCGATCTTAGATGTTGCTACGGCAGTTAATCAAATTAGCGAGCTTGTTCATCAGCAAATGGATTCACTGCAAAAAACGGGTGAACAATCTCAAGAGGTGGCAGCAATTGCCCAGGAAACATCTGCAGGTGCACACGAAGTAGCTTCAGCAATTACAGATCAAACAACAAATATTCAACAAATTAGCCAGTTAGGAAAACAACTTGCTGATAGTGCAGACGAATTACGAAAAACAATTGATCGTTTTACTAGATAAAGGCTTTTAAAATATCCGAAGAAATCAGCACAGTAGTAAGTCTAGTGGAACCTTTTCTTCAAAAAACGGTAGCTGTATATGCGAAACTACACTGTTTCTACTGCATATTTTGGTTATATAGCAACAATCTTTTTGAAAAGAGCCTATATAAGAGATAAAATAGAATGGAAGAAAAAGCTAATAGCATGAGCATTAGCTTTTTTCATTATCAATGTATTGTAGTATGATTAGTAATAGTAATGAGTTGAAAAGTGGAGGGTGTATCAATGAAGGTTGCAATTGCTTCAGATCATGGTGGACTTAATATAAGAAAAGAAATCATCAATTTACTTCAAGAGCTGAATATTGAATTTGAAGATATGGGCTGTGAATGTGAAACATCTGTAGATTACCCTGATTATGCTTTACCAGTAGCTGAGAGGGTAGCGAACGGAGAATTTGATCGCGGGATCTTAATTTGTGGCACAGGAATCGGCATGAGTATTGCTGCAAATAAAGTAAAAGGTATTCGTTGTGCACTTGCTCACGATACATTTAGTGCTCAAGCAACACGTGAACACAATGACACAAATATGTTAGCAATGGGTGAACGAGTCATCGGTCCTGGTTTAGCTAGAGATGTAGCAAAAATCTGGTTAACAACTGAATACCAAGGTGGCCGTCATGCAACACGAGTAGGGAAAATCACTCAATATGAACAGAATCACGACTAAAGGAAGCTGTTAAACTATGACAAATCTTGAAACATGGAAGCAAGATTTAACCTTTTTATTAGTTGATTTTCAGAAGCAAGCAAAACTTAGTTCAGGTGATCTTCTTGTGATTGGCTGTAGTACAAGCGAGGTAATTGGCGAGAAAATCGGTACCGCTGGAACAGAAGAAGTGGCAGAGATGATCTTCAATGCTTTAGCAGATTTCCAGAAATCAACAGGAATTCATTTAGCATTTCAATGCTGTGAACATTTAAATCGTGCACTTGTTTTAGAAAAATCGGTTGTAAAAGAGCATAAATTTCCAGAGGTTACCGTCATTCCTGTGCGAAAAGCAGGTGGCGCAATGGCTACCTATGCGTTTAATTCGATGAACAACCCTGTAGTTGTCGAGCATATTAAGGCAGATGCTGGAATAGACATAGGCGACACATTTATTGGCATGCATCTTAAACATGTGGCAGTACCAATCCGAAGCAAAATAAAACAAATTGGGGCCGCGCATGTGACGATGGCAAACACACGTCCAAAATTAATCGGTGGAGCAAGAGCCGTATATGAACAAACAGTTGAAAATAGCTCATGTCATTAAATAGTAGGAATCAACTAGTGTAGTTGATTCCTTTTTTGTGTCTTTTTCATTGAAATGTAGTAACTTCTTATATATTATTTGTATTTATATCAAATTAGAGCCAATATAGCTTCTTAATATGAGCATCTAGGCTGAATTTGTCTTATTTAGAATGAAAATCATACTGAATTTATTCGCAGAGTAAGTTGATGATAAATAATCATTCAACTTTGGGCATTAATCGTTCAACTTTACAGGATAATCGTTCAACTTTGACCAGTAATCGTTCAACTTTCCGGAATAAACGTTCAATCGACAAATTTGCCAAAATCAGCACCCCTAGACTATCTTCAAATACAAATTTTCAAATTCATCAAAATATTCTACATTCGTAGTTGACATTACAAAGAAAAGTAACGACAATAGGTTGTATATATAAACCAATTACGCTTAAAAAGTGAATGTTAATACCAATGTAAGCCTTTAATATTCGGTTTTTAGTTCATACACTAGAAGAAAACTTAAAAAATCGAAAAAAATGTCAGAAAAACTTTTACATTAGGATCAATAAACGTGTACAATATAGATGGAATTAGTCGTTATTAATAAAGGCTCTTTTCTGAACGATTGTTGCTATGTAACCAAATTTGGAGTGAAAACAGTGTTTTCTCACGATAAGGGTACTATTTTATGAAGAAAAGATGCCACTAGACTTAATACAGTGCTGATTTCTTCAGGTATTTTAAAGCAACAAAGTTTGCGAAAACAGCCAAAGTAATTGAGAAGTAAAATAATTATCGGTTAAGAATGAAGGGAGAACACACCAATGAAACATTTACCAGAACAAGATGCGAAAATTTTTGATGCAATTCAATTAGAACGTACTCGTCAAGAAACGAAAATTGAATTAATTGCTTCTGAGAACTTTGTCAGTGAAGCAGTAATGGAAGCACAAGGATCTGTTTTAACAAACAAATATGCAGAAGGATATCCAGGACGTCGTTATTATGGTGGATGTGAGCATGTAGATGTTGTTGAGGACATTGCTAGAGATCGTGCGAAAGAAATTTTTGGTGCAGAATATGTAAATGTTCAGCCTCACTCAGGTGCACAAGCTAACATGGGCGTATATTTCACTATCTTAGATCATGGTGACACAGTTCTTGGAATGAACTTGTCTCATGGTGGACATTTAACACATGGTAGCCCTGTTAACTTTAGTGGTGTTCAATATAATTTCGTTGAGTATGGTGTTGATGAAGTAACACATCGTATTAATTATGAAGATGTAGCAGAAAAAGCTAGACTTCATAAGCCTAAATTAATCGTTGCTGGAGCTAGTGCATACCCAAGAGCCATTGACTTTAAAAAATTCCGTGAAATCGCTGATGAAGTTGGCGCATACTTCATGGTTGATATGGCACATATTGCTGGTCTTGTTGCTGCTGGACTTCATGAAAATCCAGTTCCATATGCAGACTTCGTGACAACAACAACACATAAAACATTACGTGGACCACGTGGCGGGATGATTCTTTGTAAAGAAGAATTCGGTAAAAAGATTGATAAATCGATCTTCCCTGGTATCCAAGGTGGACCACTTATGCATGTGATTGCAGCAAAAGCAGTTTCTTTTGGTGAAACTCTTCAAGATAGCTTTAAAACATATGCACAAAACATCATTGACAATGCTAAACGTTTGGCTGAAAAGCTTCAATCTGAAGGTCTTACTTTAGTTTCTGGTGGTACAGACAACCATCTTTTATTAGTTGATGTTCGTTCACTAGGCATCACTGGTAAAGTGGCAGAGCATGTATTAGATGAAATTGGTGTAACTGTTAACAAAAACACGATTCCATTTGAAACAGAAAGCCCATTTGTAACAAGTGGTATTCGTATCGGTACAGCAGCTGTAACAAGTCGTGGTTTTGGTGCGAAAGAAATGGACGAAATCGGTAGCATCATTGCGTTCGCTCTTAAAAACCATGAAGACGAAGCAAAGCTTGCTGAAGCGAAGCAACGTGTTGAAGATTTAACAAGTAATTTCCCTTTATATCGTAATTTATAAGTTAAAGTGTAATGGCGGCTTTCCAATTAGGAGGTCGCCATTATTTTAACTAATTACACACACCTAGATTCTACTCCCCTAAGACTTCTCCAATTGAAACGAGGGTTTAACATGCTTATCGTATTACTAGCTGGTGCAATCCTTTTACTCATGTTTATCACGAAAAGAATCGTCACTATTGAAAAAGTAAAACCAAAAACACAATCAAAAGAGATACTACAAATCGCACATTCTTTATTTTGGGGTTTACTAGTCATAGTGCTAATTATCTTCATTCCAATCATCATATGGAAAATCTCGTGGTTCTAATAATTGGGATGGTGTATTTATTATTGGAGCATCAGCACTTGGAACAATTGTATTTTATTTTGGCTATTATAGTAGATTAAAAGCAAAACACTTGAGATAACCTGTATATTTATCTTATTTGAACTTGAAACTATAGTTGTTTTTCTGTAAAATCTATTGAAGTGTCAAAGAAAAGGAGATGATTTGATGGGCAAGGTATATGTGTTTGATCATCCATTAATTCAACATAAACTTACATATATTCGTGATATAAAAACAGGAACAAAAGAATTCCGAGAGCTTGTTGATGAAGTAGCGAGCTTAATGGCTTTTGAAATCACAAGAGATCTACCATTACAAGAAGTAGACGTGGAAACACCTGTTACAACGGCAAAATCTAAGGTGTTAGCAGGAAAGAAACTGGGAATTATTCCAATACTTCGTGCTGGTTTAGGAATGGTAGATGGAATTTTAAAATTGATTCCTGCAGCAAAAGTTGGTCATATCGGCCTTTACCGTGATCCAGAAACACTTCAACCAGTAGAATATTATGCAAAACTTCCTTCAGACGTAGAAGAGCGTGATTTTATTGTTGTTGATCCAATGCTAGCAACTGGTGGTTCTGCTGTTGAAGCGATTAATAGTTTAAAAAAACGCGGTGCAAAAAACATTAAATTTATGTGTTTAATTGCGGCTCCAGAGGGTGTGGAAGTTGTCAAAGAAGCACATCCTGATGTTGATATTTTCATTGCTGCACTAGATGAAAAGCTTAATGACCACGGTTATATCGTACCTGGCTTAGGTGATGCTGGGGACAGATTATACGGAACAAAATAAAAGATGACGGGAAACTCTTGTATTAAGGGTTTCTTTTTTATTACCTAGGGGCGATTCAGTTTAAGCATAACTCCTTACCAACATCACATAAATGATAAAAGCTACAAAGTTATTCTTACTTTATAGCTTCTAGAATTCCATCCCGTAATTTAGCGGTTTCCTTCTCATTTCTTAATGATTTCTCAACTTTCGCCCATCCAATGATGTATCGTAGATTTTCATCTTTCTTAAAAAATTCTTCATTACTTGAATAGATCTGATTAAACCATTCTGCTTTCTTTAGTAATTCAATGTTCCGATTAACTTTTTCCTCATTTGGATTTCCACGAATAAACATAACCATTGACATACAAATATTTGTAAATATTTCAAAAATCATTTACTCACCTTTTTTCTGCTTTTGTAAACTTTGTTGTTTTGCCAATCTTGAATGAAACAGCACTGTATAAAGTCTAGTAGCATCTTTTTATGCGATAATCTCGACAGATAATTAAGTCAATTAGCAACAATCTTTCTAAAAAAACCTTTTTAAAATATATTCTTAATCTTATCATTCTATAAAAAGTGAAATATTCCTTTGCCTTTTTGAGAACGTCAATTTTAGATTATAGCCATTTTGAAATAACTCATATTGCCTCAACTTACATTTTCTCCCCTCACATCGTGCAAACTAAACAAGAGGTGGATAACGATGGATATCAGAAAAAACATTTTTTCTTTATGTATCACTCTTTGTTTTATAACATCAACTGCATATGGAGAAACCTACCCAAATAGACCAGATCTACCTAGTGAAAAGGAAACTGATATACAAAGAATTCTTCTAGTTGTTAATGGTGATGAATTTGATTCTTTTAAAAAAGAAATTCAATCAAATACCAACATTAAAATAGCACAAACATATCAACATGCATTTTATGGTTTCTCTCTAGAAGGACCTGTTCGAGACCTAAGTGAGTTGAAAAAACATCCCGCTGTTCTTCATCATAGCCCTGTTGTTTCCTATAGATCACATTTGGATACCAGTGTCCCATTTATCGGTGGTGAAGATGCAAGGGGCTTATTTGATCGAGGAGATCATCGATTAACTGGAAAAGGTGTAAAAGTGGCTGTTATTGATACAGGTGTTGATTATCATCATCCAGATTTAGATCAGAACTATGGGGGTGGTTTTGATATTATCGATGGTGACCAAGATCCAATGGAGACAATGGCTGAGGAGGGAGATGAAACTCTTCATGGCACACATGTTGCGGGAATTATTGCAGCAAACGGGAAGTTACGAGGAGTTGCCCCTGAAGCAGAGATTATTGCTTATCGAGCACTTGGTCCAGGGGGAATGGGAACATCTGATCAAGTCATCGCAGCCATTGATAAAGCAATAGAAGATAAAGTTGATATTATCAATTTATCACTTGGAAATAATGTGAATGGACCTGATTGGCCAACTAGTTTAGCACTTGATAAGGCGGTTGATTCAGGGATTGTTGCTGTGACGTCTAGTGGAAATTCTGGTCCTGATGTATGGTCTGTTGGATCACCAGGTACCTCTAGTAAAGCAATATCTGTCGGGGCTTCTTCACCACCGATAAAAGCACCATATTTAAAAGTAGCAGGATTAAGTGGATTAATTGCAATAAACTCCCTACAGGGTGCAAAGCCGTGGGATTTAAAAAGCGTTGATACAGTTGTTTTTGGAGGTTTAGGTAAAAAAACAGATATCAACGAAGATGCTCGTGGCAAAATTGTTTTAATAGAAAGAGGGAAAATTACCTTCACAGAAAAAGTATTACATGCAAAACAACGAGGTGCAAAAGCGGTTATCATTTATAACAATGTAAAAGGATCTTTTGCTGGGTCATTAGAAATTCCGATGAATCTACCTGTAGTCTCGATTTCAAAGGAAGCGGGATTAGCGATCAAGAAACAACTAAAAAGAACCGTTTCATTAAGAACTGTTTATAAAAAAGAAGAAGATAAACTAGCGGAATTTAGTTCACGAGGACCAGTAACAAATACTTGGGCAATCAAGCCAGATGTTGTTGCACCTGGTGTGGCAATTCATAGCACGGTTCCAAATGGTTATTTAGCTTTACATGGAACAAGTATGGCTGCACCCCATGTTGCAGGAGCATGTGCATTGATTAAACAAGCACATCCAGATTGGAATCCAGAACAAATAAAAGCATCATTAATGAACACAGCAAAACAACTAAAAAATGATAAACAAGAAACTCTAAAACCAACAGAACAAGGTGCTGGTCGAATAAATGTGAAAGATGCGATTAATACAGAGTTACTTGCTTATCCAGGATCCCTTACTTTTGGCAAATTTGAAACAACCAACATGCGAACAAAAAAAGAGCTAACGATAACATTGGACAATCAATCTCAACAAGAACAAAATGTGCGATTTAGAATACCAGAAAATGAACCGGGAATTCATTGGGATTTGCCTAATAATGTGAAAGTTGGAGCAAGAGAAAAAAGAAATGTTTCTATAAGTGTTGATATCACACCAAACAAAAAAAAACCTGGTTTACATCAAGAGTGGCTTGAACTTAATTATGGAAAAAATGAAATTCAGCTACCTTATATCTATGTTGTTGATGAACCACAATATCCAAGAGTAATGGGTTTTGAATTTGCTTATAGTGATACGCCTAAAATGTATAAATATCAAACCTATTTACCTGGAGGTGCCGATGAAATGGGAATTGCTCTTTATGATCCAGATACACTTGTTTTTGTGGGTTTTTTGGACTGGGGCAGAGGTATTTCCAGAGGAATGCTTGAAAAAGAAATAGCAATTGATGATCTCAATTTAAAAGAAGGTGTGTATAAAGCGATCATCTTTGTGAAGAAAGATGGAAAAGAAGATCATATTGAAACAGATATTTTACTAGGTGAATAATTAATGTCGAAAAGTAAGTCAAGAGGTAATTGTGAACGATTTGTGATGTTTTTAACAAGATTGTGAACAATTGACTTTAAACAGATTGACATGAACTATATGCTATTGTATGCTAAACGAGGGTGTAATGATAAGGTTTTCAATGCCAGTTACAAACCGTTTTTTCAACCCCTGATCCGTTATAAATCTACTTAGCGAGGATTTATAAAATGCGACAAAAACAACACCATCCGCTTCATGCGATGGGCCTCATGTCAGCTATTCTTTCCCAATTAGTTGGGTCAATCTTGATTGGTATTTTTGGAGGAAAGTGGCTTGACGAATATTTAAAAACTGAACCACTGTTTTTAATCGTAGGCCTTCTGCTAGGACTAGCTACTGGCGTATACGCCATGCTTAAATTAGTCCGTCACTATTTCTCAGGAGAATAAATATTCCATGTCTGATTTGCATCTGATGTTTCTTAGGTACCGAAAGTACATATTTTATTTACTTGCCCTCTATACAATTGGTTGGGGTGTGACGCAATATCAGTCAGTTTTCCTAGGATTAATATTAGGGACAAGCATAAGTCTATATAATTTATGGATCATGGTGAGGAAAAACAACCAACTTAATCAAGCGATTGAAGAGGGAAGAAAAGCGGGATCGTTAGGAACCATGTCAAGAATGGCAGCAGCAGGAGTCGCAGTTTTTTTTGCACTGAGGTATCCTGACTATTTCCATCTAGTTAGTGTCATTATTGGATTAATGACGATGTATATCGTTATTATGATAGATTATGTTTTTCAACATTCACGCGCTTAGCTGGAAGAGAGGTGAATCTATTGGGTCACGGAGCTCCTGTGAGAGAATTTTTAGGTCTTACTTTTAATTTATCAAATGTACTAATGATTACGATTGCTAGTTTAATCGTTTTCCTTATCGCTTTTGCGGCAACACGTAATCTAGCGATGAAACCAACGGGAATGCAGAATTTTGTAGAATGGATTGTCGATTTTGTTAAAAATATTATCGGCAGTACGATGGATTGGCAAACAGGTGGACGATTCTTAACATTGGGTATGACATTATTAATGTATGTATTCGTAGCAAATATGTTAGGATTACCATTTGCCATAATTGTTGATCACGACTTATGGTGGAAATCACCAACTGCAGATCCTGCCATCACATTAACTCTGGCTGTTCTTGTTGTAGCTTTAACACATTACTATGGTATTAAAATGAAAGGTGCGTCTGAATACGCAAAGGATTTCTTTAAACCGATGCCTTTCATGTTTCCATTAAAGATCATTGAAGAATTTGCAAATACATTAACACTCGGTCTTCGTCTTTATGGGAATATCTTTGCAGGTGAGATTTTGTTAGGCCTGCTTGCTAGTCTAGCAGTAAGCGGTTATGCAGATGGTTTTGGAAGTGGAATTTTTGGAACACTTGTTGCAGCAATTCCAATGATGGTATGGCAAGGATTTAGTATCTTTGTTGGTGCAATCCAGGCATTTATCTTTACTATGTTAACGATGGTATATATGGCGCACAAAGTGAGTCATGACCATTAATCAATAAATGTTCAAATTACTTGGACTAAAACAAAAGAAATACTATTTTTCATACATTTGAAGGAGGAAATTTAACATGGGTTTATTAGCAGCTGCAATTGCAATTGGTTTAGCGGCACTAGGTGCTGGTATTGGTAACGGACTTATCGTATCTCGTACAGTAGAGGGTATTGCACGTCAACCTGAAGCTAAAAGTGTATTACAAACTACAATGTTCATCGGGGTAGCATTAGTTGAGGCGATTCCAATCATCGCTGTAGTTATCGCGTTCATCGTAATGGGTCAATAATTAATTCGATAGTAATTGAATTTATATGGCGAAGATCATTCAAAGCGAACCTTCGCCTTTCCTTTATGCAAAGAAAAGTGTAACGCTATTGATTACAAATGATGTTATATCTTTAAAACTATGTATAGAATAAAAGGGTTTCGAGGAATGAATAGTTCAAGGAAGTGACTTAGTTGGGACCGGAGCGTACGCCTGTACGTGAGGATACCGACGAGGTAGCTGACACAGAAATACGAAGTTCATTGGAAGCCGTGAACTACTAACCCATCATGGAACTCTTGAAGGGAGTGAAACCGAGCTATGTTAACTTTTGATCTTGTACTAGGTGCGTCAACAGGCGGACTTAACACAGGTGATATCATATTCCAGCTTGTCATATTCTTGATCCTGCTTGCATTATTAAAAAAATATGCATTTGGACCTGTTTTGAATATGATGAAGCAACGTGAAGAACATATCGCAAGTGAAATAAATAGTTCTGAAGAAAGAAATAAAGAATCACAGAAATTGGTTGAAGAGCAACGTGAGCTTTTGAAGCAAGCACGTGTAGAAGCACAAGGTTTAGTAGAAAATGCGAAAAAGCTTGGTGAGCAACAAAAAGAAGATATTATCCAAGCTGCACGTTCTGAAGCAGGACGTCTTAAAGACGCTGCATTAAAAGAAATTGCGCAAGAAAAAGAACAAGCGGTAGCAGCATTACGTCAACAGGTTGCTTCTCTATCTGTTATGATTGCTTCTAAAGTTATTGAAAAAGAGTTAAATGAACAAGAGCAAGAAAAATTGATCAATGACTACATTAATGAAGTAGGCGAAGGTCAATGAGTAAAGGAATTGTAGCAAAACGTTATGCGGTAGCTCTTTTTCAACTTGCACAAGAACAAAACGCAATTGATCAAATTGAAAGTGAATTACAAGTTGTAAAAGAAGTTTTTACAACAAACCAAGATCTTGTTGATGTATTAAGCCACCCTAAAGTGACAAACGAGATGAAAAAATCAATCGTAAAAGAAGCATTTACTAATCTATCACAACAGGTAGTGAATACTCTTCTTCTATTAGTTGATCGTCATCGTGTGGATGTCGTTACAGAAGTGGTTAGTCATTTCGTAGATCAAGCAAATGAATTCCGCGGCACGGAAGATGCAATTGTATATTCTATTCGTCCGTTATCAGAAACTGAATTATCATCAATTTCAAGTTCTTTTGCTAAGAAAATAGGTAAAAAATCACTGCGCTTGCAAAACGTAATCGATACAAAATTAATTGGTGGCGTGAAGCTTCGTATTGGTAATCGTATATATGATGGTAGTGTAAGCGGTAAGCTTGAACGTATAGAGCGACAATTAGTCGCAAATAGATTGTAGATAGGGGTGAAACTCATGAGCATCAAAGCTGAAGAAATTAGTGCGCTGATTAAAAAGCAAATTGAGAACTATCAGTCTGATATAAAAGTTAGCGATGTTGGTACTGTAATCCAAGTTGGGGATGGTATCGCTCGTGCTCATGGCCTCGACAATGTCATGGCTGGAGAGCTTGTAGAATTTTCAAATGGCGTTATGGGTATGGCTCAGAACCTTGAGGAAAATAACGTTGGTATTATCATTTTAGGACCATATACAGATATTCATGAAGGTGACGAGGTACGTCGTACTGGACGCATCATGGAAGTTCCTGTAGGTGAAGCTTTAATCGGACGTGTTGTTAACTCATTAGGACAACCAGTTGATGGTTTAGGTCCAATTGAAACAACAAAAACAAGACCAATTGAAAGTCCAGCACCTGGTGTTATGGACCGTAAATCTGTTCATGAACCGCTTCAAACTGGTATTAAAGCGATTGACGCACTTGTACCAATCGGTCGTGGACAACGTGAGTTAATCATTGGTGACCGTCAAACTGGTAAAACAGCAGTAGCAATCGATACAATCTTGAATCAAAAAGATCAAGATATGGTTTGTATCTATGTTGCAATCGGTCAAAAAGAATCAACGGTTCGTGGTGTTGTTGAAACATTACGTAAACACGGTGCATTAGATTACACAATCGTTGTAACTGCTTCTGCATCACAACCAGCTCCAATGTTATTCTTAGCACCTTATGCTGGGGTAACAATGGGTGAAGAATTCATGTATAACGGCAAGCACGTTCTTGTTGTATACGATGATTTAACAAAACAAGCTTCGGCATACCGTGAGCTTTCATTATTACTTCGTCGTCCTCCAGGTCGTGAAGCATACCCTGGTGACGTTTTCTACTTGCATTCTCGTTTACTTGAGCGTGCAGCTAAATTAAGTGATGCAAAGGGTGCAGGTTCTTTAACTGCATTACCATTCATCGAAACACAAGCTGGTGACGTATCAGCTTATATTCCAACAAACGTTATTTCAATTACTGACGGACAAATTTTCCTTCAGTCTGACTTGTTCTTCTCTGGTGTACGTCCAGCGATTAACGCAGGTTTATCAGTATCTCGTGTTGGAGGATCAGCACAAATCAAAGCAATGAAAAAGGTTGCAGGTACGCTACGTCTTGACTTAGCTTCTTACCGTGAGCTTGAATCATTTGCTCAATTTGGTTCTGACCTTGATAAAGCAACACAAGCTAAATTAAACCGTGGTGCTCGTACAGTTGAAGTTCTAAAACAGGGCTTAAACAAACCATTAAAAGTTGAAAAGCAAGTTGCGATTTTATATGCATTAACTCGCGGATTCCTTGATGATATCCCTGTAACTGATATCACTCGTTTTGAGGATGAGTTCCATGCTTATTTAGATCAAAACAATGCAGCACTTCTTGACGAAATCCGTACAACAGGCGGTCTTCCAAAAGATGATGATATGAAAGCAGCAATCCAAGGCTTCAAAAAGACATTTGCTGTTAGCGAATAATTAACCAACTGCTTGTGTGAAAACTTATAGGTTTTCACACAGCTTTCTTTTCATAAATTTCGATGATTTTCTAATAAAGGTGGTGAGAACCTTTGGCATCATTACGTGATATAAAATCAAGAATCACTTCTACAAAGAAAACTAGTCAAATTACAAAAGCAATGCAAATGGTTTCTGCTGCAAAATTAAATCGTGCAGAAAACAATGCAAAGGCATTTGGTCCTTATATGAATAAAATTCAAGAGGTTGTAGCTAGCATTGCTAACGGAAGCACTGATGTTAGTCATCCAATGCTTGAAAGTAGACCTGTTAAGCGTACTGGTTATTTAGTCATTACTTCTGACCGTGGTTTAGCTGGTGCATTTAATAGTAGTGTATTACGCGCAGTTTACCAAGCAATCCAAAAGCGACACAAATCTAACGATGAGTTTGCGATTATTGCTATCGGTAAAATGGGACGTGATTTCTTTCAAAAGCGTGGCATGAATGTAATATCAGAAATCACTGGTATTGGTGATGAAACAAATTTCGCTAGTATTAAGGATATTGCTAACAATGCAGTAAACATGTATGCTGACGGCACATTTGATGAATTATACATGTATTACAACCACTTTGTTAGTGCGATTCAACAGGATGTAACTGAGAAAAAGCTTCTTCCACTAACTGATATTTCTTCAAGTAAAAATAAGTTAACATCTTATGAGTTTGAACCAAACCAAGAAGAAATATTAGAGGTGCTGTTACCACAATATGCTGAAAGTCTCATCTATGGTGCTTTACTTGATAGTAAAGCTTCAGAGCATGCAGCACGTATGACGGCAATGAAGAATGCTACAGATAATGCGAAAGACCTTATTAATGGCCTTACATTAACTTATAACAGAGCTCGTCAAGCTGCGATCACTCAAGAAATTACTGAGATCGTCGGCGGAGCAGCTGCTTTAGAATAAAATTAAAACACCGCTAATTATAAAGTCGGTGTCTAGCTTCAGTGCCTAGCCCCTCAGATTCATAAGCCACTCAGGAATTAAGACATAGAACGTCTTCTATTCCTGTGCATCTTATGCCTGCCTGAGTCTAATCAAGGCGCCCTGAGCTTTTTCTTAATAGATAGGAGGGAAAACGATGAATAAAGGACGCATTACTCAAATTATGGGTCCGGTTGTTGACGTAAAGTTTCCAAGTGGTCAACTTCCTGACATTTATAATGCCCTTACAATTAAAACAGAAGCGAATGATCAATCAGTCGCTATCGAATTAACTTTAGAAGTTGCCCTGCATTTAGGTGATGATACTGTACGTACTGTTGCGATGTCTTCTACTGATGGACTTGTTCGTGGAGTAGAAGTTGTTGACACAGGTGCAGCAATTTCAGTACCAGTTGGTGACGTAACTCTAGGTCGTGTATTTAACGTATTAGGTAATAACATTGACTTAGATGAGCCAATCCCTGCTGATTCTCGTCGTGATCCAATTCATAGACAAGCACCTAAATTCGATCAGCTTTCTACAGAAGTTGAAATTCTTGAAACTGGTATTAAAGTAGTAGACTTACTTGCCCCTTATATCAAAGGTGGAAAAATCGGTCTATTCGGTGGTGCCGGTGTAGGTAAAACGGTATTAATTCAAGAGCTTATCAACAACATCGCACAAGAGCACGGTGGTATTTCCGTTTTCGCTGGTGTTGGAGAACGTACTCGTGAAGGAAATGACCTTTACCATGAAATGACTGATTCTGGTGTTATTAAGAAAACAGCCATGGTATTCGGACAAATGAATGAGCCACCTGGAGCACGTATGCGTGTTGCTTTAACAGGTCTTACAATGGCTGAATACTTCCGTGATGATCAAGGACAAGACGTTCTTTTCTTCATGGATAACATCTTCCGTTTCACACAAGCAGGTTCAGAGGTTTCTGCCTTACTTGGTCGTATGCCATCTGCCGTTGGTTACCAACCAACACTTGCTACAGAAATGGGTCAATTACAAGAGCGTATCACATCAACGAATGTTGGTTCTGTTACATCTATCCAAGCAATTTACGTTCCAGCCGATGACTACACGGATCCGGCTCCTGCAACGACATTTGCTCACTTAGATGCGACTACAAACTTAGAGCGTAAATTATCTGAAATGGGTATTTACCCTGCGGTGGATCCTCTTGCTTCAACTTCACGTGCATTGTCACCTGAAATCGTTGGAGATGAACATTATACTGTTGCTCGTAATGTACAACAAACATTACAACGTTACAGAGAGCTACAAGATATCATTGCGATCTTAGGTATGGATGAGCTTTCTGATGAAGATAAGCAAACTGTTGCTCGTGCTCGTCGCGTTCAATTCTTCTTATCTCAAAACTTCCACGTAGCAGAGCAGTTTACTGGTCAAAAAGGTTCTTATGTTCCTGTTAAAGAAACAGTTCGTGGATTTAAAGAGATTCTTGAAGGTAAGTATGATCACCTTCCTGAAGATGCGTTCCGTTTAGTTGGACGTATTGAAGAAGTAATCGAAAGTGCAAAACAAATGGGTGTAGAAGCCTAATTAGGGACCTAGGAGGGTATGAGTATGAAGACAGTATTAGTCAATGTCGTTACTCCCGATGGCCCAGTTTACGATGCAGACGTAGAAATGGTGAGTGTTAAAGCTCAAAGTGGTGAGCTTGGTATTTTACCAGGTCATATTCCTATGGTTGCCCCATTGCAAATTGGAGCAGTTCGCCTAAAGCAAGGGAGCAGCACTGAATTCGTTGCTGTTACTGGCGGCTTTATCGAAGTACGACCTGACAAGGTTACGATCTTAGCACAAGCAGCTGAAAAAGCAGAGACTATCGATATAGCTCGTGCAGAAGCAGCTAGAAAACGTGCAGAAGAGCGTCTAAATCATAAATCAGACGATATCGATTTTAAGCGTGCTGAACTAGCACTACAACGTGCAATCAACCGCTTAAACGTAACGAAATAAATAAAAAAAGATGGTGTATGACATAAAGTCTGCACCATCTTTTCTTTTATCTTTTATTCGGGCTTTTTTTCAAATGTTTTATAAAAAATATGTATTCAAATTTGTTGTAAAGACAAAATAGAAGATGAGTAAGTGGAATTTTCGTTATGCTGTTTTTAGATTCCTTCTAAAATCCATTAAAGTATTTATAAGCAACATGTTATTTAAGATCTGTGCTACTATTTTTTTATGTGTTGTTATTTATAATTGTGTATTATGAGAATTCTTTTAGCTATAGTATTGTTAAAATTCTTAAATAATTCTTTGGTCTTAAGGATAGGACGAAGAAAATTAACTTCACCCAGCCACAATGAAATCATCTTATAAAAGGTTGAGATGCAATTTAAGACCTGATAGTGTAATGGAGCGGAAGACACTAGACTCCTGTGGGTCTAGAGGAAAGGCTGAGACCCCACAGGCGCCTGCGCCGAGGAGGCTCAGCTTCCTCCCCACGGAAAGCAAGTGTCTGCAGCGAAATGAAACGAACTAAGTTTCAACCAAAACAACAAAGTAATCAAACAAAGTAATCAAATATTACTGCATTAGAAAATGTGCATTGCATTGGTATACAGGATACTCCATTACTCCATGGGGAATACTCAATTTAAAACATATTGCAATCAATAACTTACTTACAAAACCTTGCCATTCTCTCATAACGCTTAGAAAGAGTCATCTCACTCTCATCTTTATGACTCAAATAATGATCTGAAAACATGTTCTGAAAAAACTGGTGATAACGTCCATAACGAATACCCATCACAAATTTATGATCAATAAACGGATACTCTTGCACCAACCACTCTGAACAATCAGAGTTTTCCCTAACAAGAACTTCACACAAATAAATGCTCATACATGTTTCAAATTCCTCTACAGTTATTTGGAAATCGAAATATTTATTTTCCTTAAATAAATCAAAATACAACTTTTCAATGTCGATTAAGCTTCTAGAAGAATAATCAATTATTATATTAAGTTCGTTACAAATCTCTTCAAGTAAAAAAAGATGATCTTTGCGGAACTCGTAGTAATATGTTTGTGCTGCATATATATTATCAAATTCAGGTAATTGATCCCCATACTCAAGTGTTATATCTCTATAATGATCTAACTGTGGTTCAAACATTTTATCCTCCTCAAATTCCTTTGAAATTCGGAAAAGAAAACTATCCGAAGAAAGTATAACATAGAAGAACCCAATAAAAACTTGTAACAATACTTTCATAATTGAGGGGTATTTTGGATGTCTCTATATAGTAAAATAATGGAATGTAACTTGAAAAACGAATTGTAAATGGTCATTTTAATATTCGTAAATTTTTATTAAATTTAAAAATCAATCATGTTACAGAACTTTCACTATATAATGAAAAAGGGTATATACCAACATCAGGAAACAACTAAAAATATTACGAGAAATTAGGTAAAAATAAGGTTGTAATTTTAGGATTTTGTTGTATGATGTAAGTTGCTTTGTGTCTTTTATTTTTGTAAATGAACGAGCAATATTAAAGGGCTGAAACGTCGTTGTACGAGGATTTATGGAGGGATGAATGTGCCCGACTTTGGACAAATTGCTTTACTAAGTATGGTTGTAAACCTCGTTTTTTTTATGATTACTTGGTGGGCATTACAATCAATAAATATTGAAAAATGGCTAAAATCTGGCAAAGTCATGCAAGCAAGAGTACTCTTAATTTTACTAACAATCGCTATTGGTTCTTTAGTAAGTAACTTCTTTTTAGATTACTTACTATGGTCACAGCAACTTCCATCTTTATTTTAAACATGTTTATGGATGGGGAGAACGGGAATAAAAAAACTACATTGATTATGTAGTACATACTATTGCCTTGTCTAATTTTGACGACTTTTTCCACGTATGTGTCGCTTCAATCTGGTAACAATGTTACTAAGGAGAGGAAGTGACCGGGTGTGATAAAAAGAGAAATGGTAATTGTAGCAATCCTAATGTTTATTTGGTTGAATATGTTGGCTAGTCATATAGGGGCGGAAGAAAATATTTCAAAGCTAGAACATATGGCAAATGCAATGGAACGTCATCATATTCAAATGAACGATTGGTCTTTATATTCAAAAAAGACGGTCGATAAAAAGTCTATTGAAGATGTGAAACTTTTTACAAAACAATATCGTCAATATACATGGACGTTTAAAAATGAGGACGACGTATTTAAAGCAATTGGTGTTCATGAAAACAACGAAGAGAATGTTACTGAAAAACTCCAATTGATTACTACCCTCACAAATGATCATGATCAGTCGTATATCCTTTATGAGGTAAAGGGTATAAGTGTGCAAAAAGATTGGTCACAAGTAACTGATTTCTACAATGAACAAGCAATCGACATTTTTGGAGAAAAAACAACAACTTTTGCTTGTTTAACAGGATCTATTGATGATATGATGGAAGTTGTTTTGAATCAGAAATCGAATGAATTATTAAAATATTTTAAAGCAGTAACGGTAGAAGAATTACAAGAAAATCATTTTGTATCAATTTCAGCTAAAACCCCATTGTGGGAAGATTATATTCCAACATCTGAAGATAACATGAATATGCAAATTTCATTAAGATCTGACGGATTGGGCGGTAAAACAACGGTCGTAATAGGAACACCAATCATTACGTCTGAATATTAATATAGAGAAATTGGGACGCGGAGGGGAATACTTTGGAAAAAATCATCGTCCGCGGCGGTCGTAAGTTAAACGGCACTGTGAAAGTAGAAGGAGCAAAAAATGCCGTTTTACCAGTAATCGCTGCATCTTTGTTAGCAAGTGAAGATAAAAGTATTATAAGTAATGTACCTACGCTCTCCGATGTGTATACAATTAATGAAGTTCTTCGCCACTTAGGCGCAGATGTCCATTTTGAAAATAATCAAGTAATTGTAGATGCATCAAAAGAGCTATCAACAGAGGCACCGTTTGAGTATGTAAGAAAAATGCGTGCATCTGTACTCGTTATGGGAGCACTTCTAGCCCGTAAAGGTTCTGCACGTGTTGCATTACCAGGTGGTTGTGCAATTGGATCTCGTCCAATTGATCAACATTTAAAAGGCTTTGAAGCAATGGGAGCTTCCATTAAAGTTGGAAACGGCTTTATCGAAGCAGAAGTAAACGGAAGGCTGAAAGGTGCTAAAGTTTATCTTGATTTCCCAAGTGTTGGAGCAACAGAAAATATCATTATGGCTGCTTCTCTTGCAGAAGGTACTACAGTTCTTGAGAACGTAGCAAAAGAACCAGAAATCGTTGACCTGGCTAATTATATCAATGCGATGGGTGGTAAAATCCGTGGCGCTGGTACAGGAACAATTCGTATTGAAGGTGTTGAGGAATTAAAAGGTGCTCATCACTCAATTATTCCTGACCGAATTGAAGCAGGTACATTCATGGTTGCTGCAGCTATTACACAAGGTAACGTACTCGTTCAAGATGCGGTACCAGAACATTTAACATCTCTTATCGCTAAAATGGAAGAGATGGGAGTAGAAATAATAGAAGAAAAAGATGGTCTACGTGTCATTGGACCAGAAAATTTAAAATCAATAGATATTAAAACAATGCCACACCCTGGATTTCCAACAGATATGCAATCTCAAATGATGGCATTATTATTACGTGCTAAAGGAACGAGTATGATTACTGAAACAGTTTTCGAAAATCGTTTCATGCATGTAGAAGAATTCCGTCGTATGAATGGAGATATCAAAATTGAGGGTCGTTCGGTTATTATCAACGGACCAGTGGGATTACAAGGTGCAGAAGTAGCAGCAACAGATTTACGTGCAGGTGCTGCATTAATTCTTGCAGGTTTAACTGCAGAAGGCCACACACGTGTTACTGAACTAAAGCATTTAGACCGAGGATATGTAGGATTCCACGAAAAATTAGCAGCAATCGGCGCTGATATCGAACGTGTAACTGAAGAAATAAAAACAAATTCTGATCAGCAAGCTGCCGTATCAGATTAATATGCCTTCATAAAAGAAGCAGGAGTCATTATTTTTATGGCGCCCTGCTTCTTTTATTTAGTTTTTAGGACTTTCAAGATATTCTTTGTTTATGCGCCTTCGTTTTAATGGAACGAAATAGTTTATGTACAGAAATTTATTCTAATTACGACTTTACTAGAATACCTATATTAGTTGGCTTTTATACATGGAAGTTAAAAAAAGTTGAGAAAGAATTTAACTGTTAACTATAGAAGGTGTTGATTGTACGTGAATAAATAAGACTCCTACTTAGATGAGGCTCCCGGAAAGCGAAATATAGCCATCTAAACAATACACTCCATATAAGGTTAAAAGCCTTGTCCTTTCTTACTTAAAATAAAGTCATCCACTTGATATTTCTGTCATAAAAGCTTGTCCATAACCATAAGATGGAATATAGATATCCTAATTAATCTAAACCTAAACGGAGGCCTTAGACATGAAACCAATTAAGCCAGCTCTCTTTATCTTTGGAGGTTTATTCTTCATTATCCTGCTCATTCCTACTCTACTAGTTACGCCATTTATGGATCAATCCAAGGGCAAGTTAGGTGAAGAGCTCACTGTGGCAAAAAGTAATGTACCAGTGTTAGCTGAATCACCAGTGGATGTTCCTGTTTATAGAAGTCAAGCGAAGAAAGTTGAAAACATTCCTTTAGAGGAATATGTTATTGGCGTTGTTGCATCTGAAATGCCAGCAGAATTTGAGTTAGAAGCATTAAAGGCACAAGCATTGGCAGCTCGAACATATATTACAAAACAGCTTATGAACGGAAAAAATATTGGTACTCCTGAAGGATCAGGATCGGTTGTTACTGACACAACAATGCATCAGGTTTATAAAAATCAAGAAGAACTGAAGAAACAATGGGGAAATGATTATGCAGCCAAGCTAAATAAAATTACAGAAGCTGTTGCAGCCACACAAGGGAAAATCCTTACATATGAGAAAAAGCCGATTGATGCTTCATTTTTTTCAACAAGTAATGGTTACACAGAAAACTCTGAAGCATATTGGAAGGAAGCCATTCCTTATTTAAAAAGTGTAGAAAGCACATGGGATGAAAAGTCACCTAAATTTTACGATCAGAAAATTATCACGATTAAGCAATTTGAAAATCAACTTGGTGTGAAAGTCGATACAAGCAAAGATACAGTAGGAACAATTAAAGAGCTCACACCTGGAAAGCGTGTGGCAAAGGTAGAAATTAGCGGAAAAGAATTTACTGGCAGACAAATTCGTGAAAAACTTGAGTTAAAATCCTCAGATTTCACGTGGCAAATTAAAGGTGATTCGATCGTTATCAAAACAGAAGGCTTTGGACATGGAGTTGGCATGAGTCAATATGGAGCTAATTTTATGGCTGAAGCAGGTAAATCTTATGAAGAAATCGTGACACATTATTATCAAGGAACAGAAATCGGGACGGCTGAACCGTTTTTATCGAAATACACAGCTAAGCAATAGACATCGAGTAAGGTGCAATTAGACATATTTGTTGATATACCGGTTTTATTTGCGGATTTGCCTAATTTATTTGCTAGTATGCTGAGTTTATTTGCTCAAATCCTCTTTTTATTTGCTAAAAGTAACGATATATTAGTTTTTCGACAAAACTCGTCAATCAAACACACGAAAAGAAGCTATGAACGAGGTGGAATCACTTCACCTATATTCATAGCTTTTTATCATTTCTTCGTAAAATAAATTCGTTTCGCAATCATATAAGAAACAACAACACCAATTGTATCTTTGACAAAATCAATGACTGTTGCTGAGCGAGCTGGTACGAATGATTGGTGAATCTCATCAGTCAGTCCATACAAAATGGCAATTACAGCCGCAACTATACTCATAGCTTCACTCCATTTATTGTGTGCAATAAAAGCAAAGGCCAAAAGCCAATAAAGAATGGCAAATTCAATTAAATGTAATGACTCCTTTATAAGTGAATCAAAAGAAAATGGGGTATTGACTACAGCATTTGCAGGGAAACTGGATAGTGTCCAGATTAATGCCATATAAAGAAGCGGGAAAATAGTAAATAGAATTTTTTTCATGATAAACTCCTTGTTAAATCATCATTTTAAGAATTTTTTTCATATCGTACATATTATTATAAACATAGCACATACTAAATTTTAAAAAATATTTTTCAAGATGTGTATATAATTCAGAAATTCTGTTCAGACTGATTTCTGAGGTGATGATAGAATGAGAGAGGAAGAAAAGAAACGTACTTCTCAAAACACAAAATTAAATCAATTTTTTAGAAAACGTTGGGTATTTCCGGCAATTTACCTAATGAGTGCAGCAGTAATCTTAACGGCGGTATTATGGTATCAAGGAATTAGCAACGATGTAGCTGATGATCTTAGACAACAAAATAATCAAGGTGAAGATGTTGCATTAGAACAACCAGAAGCAGTAGAAGTTAATGCTTTAAAAGAAAACTTTGCAATGCCTGCAATTGATCCAGATCAAGTACAAGTTGTGAAAAAGTTTTATGATGCAAATGCTTCAACAGAAGAGCAAGAAGCTGCCCTTGTATTCTATAATAATACGTATAGAATGAACAAAGGTATTGATATTGCAAGAGAAGATCAAAAAGAATTCGATGTTGTTGCATCATTAAGTGGAACAGTAGCGAAAGCTGAAAAAGATCCGATTCTTGGGTATGTTGTTGAAATTGAGCACGAAAACGATGTTGTGACAGTATACCAATCATTAGCTGAAGCAAATGTACAAGCTGGTGATAAAGTAGAGCAAAACGAACTAATCGGGAAAGCTGGAAAAAATCTTTATAATGAAGAAGATGGCATCCACGTACACTTTGAAGTTCGTCAAAGCGGAAAAGCTGTAAATCCTCTAACATATATGGATAAGCCGGTAACATCCATTGAAGAAGCAACAAGTGAACAAGCTAAAGAAGAGGAAGCTAAAGAAGAAGAAGCTCCAGCTGAAGAATCAGAAACTCCTAAAGTAGAAGAGTCTGATGAAAAGTCTCCAGAAACAGACAAAGATGCTGAAAAGGGAGAAACTGAAGGAAGCGAAAATTCTAATCAGCCTGAGACTTCAAAAAGTACAATAAACTCGTAATGATTTCTTTCATATGAGGTTGAGCTCAATTTTCTTCGAGATCAACCTCAATTTTTTTTGTTTGAAAAAGTAAAGAAAACACATAACCTATAACTCCACCTACTGTATTCAGTAGCAAATCATCCACATCAAAAGCACCTACTCGAAACAAAATCTGTAAACACTCTATACCAAATGATAATACAAAAGTGTATATCAAAATTCTCATCAGTGAAGAACGAGGAATGATGAAAACAATGAGAAAACCAAAAGGTAAAAACGCAAGAATATTTCCAATAAATTGATCTGTTAAAGAAAATCCAGTAAACGTAGAAAAATAGCCCTGTATTGTTGTGAATGGAACAAGATTATAGGCTATAACACCCTCAACAGATTGACGATAGTGTGAGAAAAACAATAAATAAAGAAGAAAACAAAGATAAGCGAAAAAACTTATATAAACTAACAGCTTTAAAACCTTTCTCATTAATCAGCCTCCTATAAGTAAAGTATCAGAAATGATGATGAAATTGGAAGTGTTTTATTTCCCTATGAATGCCATGTGATACGATCGATTTTTGTCGAGAAAAAATCATAGGATAATAAACCTGAATTTTCTAAAAAGTATTGACCGATTGGTATGTGGGATTCATAATAAAAAATGAAATGACACAAAATATGGCAAAGAGGTGAACAACTATGTGTAATAATGATAACGCTTACAACAAAAAGGAGGGATATTCGATTGTTCATCTTTCTTATTCTAGTTATAACAGGTTTTAGCCTGTTTATGAGCTTACGCAAAAAAAAGCCTCAATTTTTACTAATACCAGTTCTATCACTACTACTCTACTTCATAGTGCAAATTGCTCTCGTACCAGCATCATTTATTGACACATTAAAATTTATATTTAGTTTATCTTAATTTGAACACTTGTTTGCTTTATATCTTTATGGAGGTGGCTAAATGAAAAAGATTGAAAAAAAGGTCGCGGACGCATATTTTAAGGAACGAACACGCAATATTATTATTTATTTAATTATCGGGTTTTTAGCTTCATTTGGAGTGGTGTTATTTGCTGAACCTCTAAGTGAAATCACAATCAATGGATTTCCGTTTCACTATTTCATGGGAGCTCAAGGGGCAATTGTTATTTTTATTCTTTTATTGTTTGTTAATGCAAAGGTTAGTGACAGTATCGATAAAAAATACGGAATTGATGAAAATAAAAATGTTCAATTAAGTGCTGGTAAATCAGTCGATCATTAAATAATGGCAAAAAAGGGATCTAGATTAATCATCTGTGAGTCAACATCAGCTATCTTGGGTAGATAGTGTAGAAGAGGAAAGCCGAGACAAAAGGGGGATCTTCATTGGACGCACAATTTTTAGTATCATTAACGATTATTTTAGTCACATTTGCTTTATATATTGGGATCGCTATTTATAATACAGCTAAGCAAACATCAGATTTCTATGTAGCAGGACGCGGTATTCCACCGATCTTTAACGGAATGGCCATCGGGGCTGATTGGATGAGTGCTGCATCATTCATTGGTTTAGCTGGAACAATTATGCTACTCGGATATGATGGACTTGCTTACATTATGGGGTGGACAGGCGGATATCTATTATTAACCTTCTTATTGGCACCACAGCTTCGTAAATATGGTCGTTATACGGTGCCAGAGTTTATCGGAGATCGTTATAATAGCCATACGGCACGTGTTATTGCAGCCATCTGTACAATTATTATTAGCTTCACCTACTCGATTGGTCAGCTTTCTGGATCAGGAGTTGTTATTGGACGTCTTTTTGAAATCGACGCCAAAATTGGTACATTAATTGGTGTTGTGCTTATTGCATTTTATTCTGCTTTCGGTGGAATGAAAGGGATTACATGGACGCAGGTTGCTCAGTATTTAATTTTAATTATTGCGTATATCATTCCTGTAATCTTTATGTCTCTTCAAATCACAGGTAACCCAGCACCTTGGTTATCTTATGGGAAAATTGTAGAGGAAATGGGAGCACTCGATCGGGAACTAGGAATCTCTGAATATTTTGCCCCGTTTACCAATGGAACAAAATGGCAATTTCTAGCTCTTATGTTTACATTAATCGCAGGGACAGCAGGCTTACCACATGTTATTGTTCGTTTTTATACCGTTTCAACGATGAAAGCAGCAAGATGGTCTGGAGCATGGGCTTTACTTTTCATTGGTCTACTATACTTATCAGCACCAGCATATGCCGCGTTTTCACGTTTTATTTTAATGACAAAAGTAGCTGGTCAAAAGCTATCTGAGCTACCATCTTGGACCGCGTCATGGGTTAATACAGGTAAGCTACAAATAGCAGATAGCAATGGTGACGGCATTCTTCAATGGAGTGAGCTCATTATATCAAATGACATTGTTGTTATGGCCACACCTGAAATTGCCAATCTTGGATTATTTGTTATCGGTCTTGTTGCAGCAGGGGCAATGGCAGCAGCTTTATCCACAGCCGGTGGTCTTATGATTGCGATTTCTTCTTCTTTTGCACATGATATTTACTACAGAGTACTTAAGCCAAATGCTTCTGAAAAGAATCGTTTAGCTGTTGCAAGATGGTCCATTGTTATCGCTACTGTGTTAGCAGGTTTAGTAGCATTAAACCCACCAGGAGCCATCACACAGATTGTTGCCTGGGCATTTGCGCTCGCTTCAGGTACCTTCTTCCCAGCATTATTAATTGGGGTATGGTGGAAGCGCTCAAACACTTATGGTGTCATCTCTGGAATGCTAGCAGGCCTAGGGGTCACATTAACTTATATCTTCTTAGCTAAATATGGTGGCTTTACAATCCTCGGTATCATTGATACAGGAGCAGGTGTATTTGGAGCCACAGCAGCTATTTTAACAAATGTCATTGTTTCTCTAGCAACGAAGCCACCTTCTATCAAAACACAAGAAGAAGTGCTTAACCTTCGTTACCCAGAGCAAATGACATATAAAGATGGCGAGGTTTGGATGGATTAAGATAAATATAAACATAGACAATTGTGCTTTTTAGCATGATTGTCTTTTTTTTGTTGTAAAGTTCAATAAATGAATTGAATACATCCTCTTCATCAGGAGAAGCACGTCAAAGGGAGATCTCAAGGCGTTCGCCTAGGAGACAAAAAGAACTGTGAAATCAGCTAGAAAAAGAAATAAATAAGTTATGTTTCTTATCTGGAACGAATACCTTTAATTAAGTAAGGGCGAGGTACATCTGGATATATTTTTTACAAAACATTTTCTGCACAATATTCGCTTAGAACTCGACAAATTTCTCGGGAAATAATCATTCATCCTAATTTCATAAGCTGAAATAAAAAACATTATTTAGAAAAAAATCCTGAGGTTTTCCTTTGAAAGACAAGGGTTTTAATAAAAAAAATAAAGAAAGCCTTGTCCCACTTGAGTTTTCTTGCATATATCCTTACCCAAGCTAATAAAATGTTACAAACCTATCAAAGAGAGTGTTTGAGGTGAGGGATCGTGAGTGTAAAATTTAATCGCTGTAATAGAGGCATCATACGATCATCTAAGAGAAAGTCAGCCAAAGTGTCTTGGTATGCGAGTCTCATTTCACACTTCTCACATCCATATTAGGGAGGTCGAGTGGTGTGCACGATTACATCAAAGAACGCACAATCAAGATTGGGAAGTATATCGTGGAGACAAAGAAAACAGTTCGCGTCATTGCGAAGGAATTTGGAGTTTCCAAAAGTACCGTCCATAAAGATTTAACGGAGAGGCTACCTGAAATTAATCCTGATCTTGCAAATGAGGTAAAGGAAATACTTGATTATCATAAATCAATTAGGCATCTGCGTGGTGGAGAAGCAACAAAGCTTAAGTATAAGAAGGACGAGATTTTAGAGGAAGAACCAGTGAAATAAAGGTCTATCTATCAATTTCTTGTTAATCGACATTTCCCTACATAAACCCGCGAAATAATTTTACAAAATCATACTATTTTTGCGATTTTATGATAAAATATTTAATTAGGTTAAACTATTACGGGAATGTAGATAAGCAAGGAGGATATAGATAGAATGTTTGCGAGGGATATTGGTATAGATCTTGGTACTGCTAATGTACTAATACATGTAAAAGGTAAAGGTATTGTTTTAAATGAACCGTCCGTTGTTGCGTTAGACAAGAATTCAGGAAAGGTTCTTGCTGTTGGTGAAGAAGCTAGACGTATGGTAGGACGTACTCCTGGGAATATTGTTGCAATTCGCCCATTGAAAGATGGCGTCATTGCAGATTTTGAAGTAACAGAAGCGATGTTAAAGCACTTTATAAATAAGCTTAATGTAAAAGGCTTATTATCTAAGCCACGTATGCTTATTTGTTGTCCAACAAATATTACATCTGTTGAACAAAAAGCGATTAAAGAAGCTGCAGAAAAAAGCGGTGGCAAAAATGTTTTTCTTGAGGAAGAACCAAAGGTAGCAGCAATTGGTGCCGGAATGGACATCTTCCAACCTTATGGAAATATGGTAGTTGATATTGGCGGTGGAACAACAGATGTCGCAGTTTTATCAATGGGCGATATTGTCACCGCCTCTTCAATTAAAATGGCAGGGGACAAGTTTGACCTTGAAATTTTAAATTACATCAAAAGAGAGTACAAGCTTCTTATCGGTGAACGCACAGCAGAAGACATTAAGATAAATGTTGCAACGGTATTCCCAGGCGCACGTTATGAAGAGATTGACATACGTGGACGTGACATGGTGACAGGTTTACCTCGCACAATCACTGTTAACTCAAAAGAAGTAGAATCAGCACTTCGTGAACCAGTAGCTGCGATCGTACAAGCTGCTAAAAGCGTACTAGAACGTACTCCTCCTGAGCTATCTGCAGACATTATTGATCGTGGCGTCATTTTAACAGGTGGTGGTGCCTTGTTAAACGGACTAGATCAATTATTAGCTGAAGAACTAAAGGTACCAGTACTAGTTGCTGAAGCACCAATGGATTGCGTAGCAATTGGCACAGGAATTATGCTAGATAACATGGATAAATTACCACGTAAGAAATTTGGTTGAGATCAAGTACCTTACGAATGAAGTCCATACTATTTATATAGATAGGAAAAGGAGCTAGGATTGCCTGGCTCTTTTTTTGATGTTTATCTTAAATGCAGGTGTAAAGTATAGTGTGTGGTTGATTTGCGCTAGGTCCGGACACTTTATTATCCGGTATATATTTGCATCGTTAATTGGAGCCTTGAAGGTATTGGTACAAGTAAATATCATTCTCGGAAGACACACAGAGATTAATTTCAAATATAACAATTATGAAAAAAAGGCCCTCTATATAGAATAGAGAACCTTTTATGAATGATTTTAATTTTTACTACTTCAATTCCATCCAACTACCAACATGGTGAACAGCGAATCCGTTAAAGTTTGAATAACTTCCATAAGAATTTTGTACAAGCTCTAATTGTGTATTCATTGCAGCTTGTCCTTCTTCATAGAAAGTTAAAAATCCGTCATTGCCTAAATTCATAGTTTCAACTGCGATGTTCACTTTTTTGTTTAGCGTGTTTGCGGTATTCATCTCATATTTCACTAACTCAATAATACCGTTAGGACCGACAGCTTTATCGCGGTATGCCATAATAGTTACTTCATCTGTTAAATTAATCGCCCATTTTGCGAGGTTTCCTTTACCATGCTTGTTTTTATAAGTCATTTCATCAAACCAAAATGGAATGTCTACAGCAAATGAAATTCCTAATGATGTAGCTTTATTAGAAGCGACGATAAGTGCATTTTGATATTTATTAACAGCCGCTTTGTAGTTTGATGTCCATAGCGGAGTTAAATAAGGTTCAATATCAAGGTGAATGCCCGAAAATTTTTCAGTAGCTTGTGAAGATTGTTGATAAGTTGTTACCCAGCTTAAAAAGTTCGTAAACCCTTTTGAAGTTGGACCCCAGTTTGGATCACCATCTAATGCGTAGACCTTGATATTCTTTATGCTTGCTTCACTAATGAATTTTTTATAATAAGTTGTATTTACATTTCGATTAATTTGTAAGTAAACATGTTTAACTTGTTTTTCTTCTAGAAATTGAAGAGTAGCCACTCGGTCATTTACGATTTTATTCGTATCCCATAACCATGTTGAATACTCAGGTGATATAGGATTTTCCATAGCTGTTGCTTTGTTATTCATCCCGATAACTCCTAGCTGACTACCTAAAACAAATAAAGCAGTTAACACACAAATGATACCTTTTAGCATCTTCATATCTTCTTCTCCCTCTCATCCCGAGGCTCGGAAAGGGAGCCTGGCAACTTGGCAACCGTACAATGTAAACATTGGTTAGGCCCATAGCTTTGCGTCCTTATCTTTCGACAAGTTTGCCTTTTTCAGTTTTATTTTCTTAAGTATATAGTCATATGCTACAGATTCAAATAGGTTTTTGGACCTATAAAAGGCTTTTTTAAAAGTATTATTCCTTTTAGTAAAAGGCTATGTTAAAGCTTAAGGTTGTTTTTTAGCACTTGGTTGATTGGAGTGAAAGGCATGAGACTCCTGCGGGAGAAGCGTGTCGAAGGGAGACCCCACAGGCGCTTGCGCCGAGGAGGCTTCCGGACCGCCCGCGGAAAGCGAATGCCTGTAACGAAAATCAACCACAAAGTTTAACAGAGCCTAGTAAAAAGTAATGTTTATTACAACAAAGTATGAAAAAGGTATTTTTAAAGAAAGCTTAAAAAATACCTCGTTCAAAAAATTACATACATTTCCTAAAAAAATGTAATGAGAAAACGTTGCATCTCCTTTATAATGAAAGTTAGGGAATTCTGTCGAAAGGAATTCATTGTTCGGACTACTAACACTAAGGTGGGTGCACTATGTTAAGAGGTTTATATACAGCAACAGCAGGAATGTTAACGCAACAAAGACGTACGGAAATGCTCTCAAACAACATGGCAAATTCAACAACTCCAGGCTATAAAGCAGATCAATCTTCTGTTCGCGCGTTTCCAGAAATGCTGCTACAAAGACTGGACAATAAATCAGTACCTACTGTAAATGGCGCAAACTTTGGAGGAATGACTCCAATAGGCACAATTAATACAGGAGTGTATTTACAAGAGATAGGTAATCAGTACCTTCAAGGTGGATTAAAAGAAACAGGATTGAAATCTGATATTGCATTAGTTGAAGAAAATGTTCCATTTAACCCAGAAACAAATCTTAAAGGAACATTACTATTTGCTGTTGATACACCAACTGGTGATGAAAGATACACACGAAATGGCCATTTTTCACTAGATGATAACGGGATTTTACTGTCTAACGGAAATACGGTCTTATCTACTACAGGTGAGCCGATTTCAATACAAACAAGCAATTATGAAATTACTCCAAATGGAGAGGTATATAATCTTGATCTTCAAGGCGCAGACCAATTTCTAGGTCAAATCGATGTACGTTACGAAGCAGATGTACGAAACTTAGTTAGAGAAGGTAACGGACTATTTCGTACTGCTGATGAAGGTGTATTACCAACTGCGATTGGTAACGGAGACATTCAATATAATTTAAGACAAAACTACGTAGAAAATTCAACAGTTGATGTTGGTCGAACGTATACAGATATGATGACAGCTTATCGATCTTTTGAAGCAAACCAAAAAGTATTACAAGCGTATGATAAAAGTATGGACAAGGCCGCAAACGAAATAGGCCGCTTAAGATAATAGGAGGTACTAATAATGTTACGCTCAATGATTACAGCGACTAATTCGATGGCACAATTTCAAAAGCAACTTGATAAAATTGGTCATAACTTAGCTAATGTAGATACTCAAGGATTCAAACGTACGGAAACAACATTTTCAGAGTTGGTTCGTCAGCAGTTTAATACAACAACAAACGAGCCCGCAAATGAGCTTGAAGAAAAGCTGATTTTGAACTCTGAATTGGGGATTATGCAAGGAACTGGTAGCAAGCTAAATAGCAGTGTTGTTTTTACACAAGGAAGTGTAAAGCAAACAGGTCGTTCACTTGATATTGCATTGACTGTTCCTAATCAATTTTTACAGATCGATGTGAATGGAGAAATAAATTATACAAGAGATGGTGCGTTATATTTATCTCCAACAAATGATGGAACAAATCGCTTTATGCTAGCAACAGCGAGTGGTAATCGTGTTTTAGATGAAAATCAAGATCCGATCTACTTAAATGATACGTTTAAAGAAATTGTTATTTCACAAGATGGAGTACTAACAGCCGTTCCAAAAAATGATACAGAGCTTCCGCAAATTTTTGAGCTTGGTGTTGTTGGGCTAGATCGTCCACAAATGCTAATTGAAAAAGGAAATAATCTCTACGGTTTAAAGAACTTAGGAAATATACCAATCAATGATGTGTTAACCTTTTTAGATGGAGCCGATCGAGCTGTTCAGCAAGGTGCACTTGAAATGTCCAATGTTGATTTAACAAAGGAAATGACCGATTTAATGATCTCACAGCGTTCTTATCAAATGAATGCAAAAACAGTTACACTTGGTGACCAAATGTTGGGATTAATTAATGGTGTTAGATAGGAGTTATGACTATTGGTTGCAAAAGAAACGACTAAAACATACACTCGGGAAGAACTAAAAAAAGCAAAAAAGGCGAACAAGGCAACAAACAAGGAAAAAGAAGGGGCAAAAGAAAAAACCCCTAGAAGAATTCGTATACGTCTTCTGCCGATATGGTTAAGAGTTCTCCTCATCCTCATTTTATTAGGTTTAAGTGCAATTGCTGGACTTATTGTGGGCTATGGAGTCATCGGTAATGGAAATCCAGCAGATGCCTTAGAGAAATCAACATGGCAGCATATTATTGATTTGGTTGAAAAAAAATAAATACAAGGTTATACTTTTGCATAAAGGAAGGTTTGCTTAATACCTTCCTTTTGTTGTATACATAATGGCTTTTTTAAAGGGCTTAATTACAAATAAAAAACTTATAGCAAGGCTCTTTTCTGAACGATTGTTGCTATGTAACCAAAATTTATAGTGAAAGCAGTGTTTTTTCACTATAAGGGTACTATTTTATGAAGAAAAGATGCCACTAGACTTAATACAGTGCTGATTGCTTCGATTATTGAAAAGCAACAAAGTTTGCGAAATTAGCCTATAGCAAAGTCATAAATAAACATGACCTTTTATTAGAAGCCTAAATAAACCTTAAGGAGTTTATACATATGCTTGATATTCAACAAATTAAAGAAATCATCCCACATCGCTATCCGTTTTTACTGGTTGATCGTGTTCTAGAAATTGAAGAAGGAAAAAAGGCAGTAGGCATTAAAAATGTTTCAGCAAATGAAGAATTTTTCAATGGTCATTTTCCAGATTATCCAGTTATGCCAGGAGTGTTAATTGTTGAGGCACTTGCTCAGGTTGGAGCAGTAGCCATTTTGAAAAAAGAAGAAAATCGCGGGCGCTTAGCATTTTTCGCAGGTATTGATAATTGCCGATTCAAAAGACAAGTAAAACCTGGTGATCAGCTTCGTTTAGAAGTTGAAATCATCCGTTTAAGAGGCTCACTTGGAAAAGGAAAAGCAATAGCTACAGTTGATGGTGAAGTTGCTTGTGAAACAGAAATCATGTTTGCATTAGGTGAGAAAAAAGCAGAAGAATAAACGTAAGAGACAAATGACCAGCACAAGTAGGTCATTTGTCTCTTTTTGTTATAGAAAGGTTTTGAAGACGAAAAACTTGTCTATATAAAGCATAACGGCCGAAAGAAAAAAATGTGTATGAAATAAATTTGTTTGGGAAACATAAGCAAAGACCGTACCAAAATAAAGGTCAAAATCGAAAGGAGCAATAATTATGAGCAAAAAATGGTTTTTAACTCTATCAGGTTCTCTTCTTGCAGCAATGATCGTAACAGGCTGTGCTGCAGATGATCAAGATCCAGCACCACCAGAAGATACAATGGAAGAAACTCCAGGTGAAGATATGGAACAAGAAATGGAAGAAGGCATGGATGAAGGTGAAGACATGCTAGAAGAGGGCGGAGAAAACATTCAAGAAGGCATGGATGAAACAGGTGACATGCTAGAAGAAGGCGCTGACAATGCTGAGGAAGGTATGGAAGAAGGCATGGACAACGCTGAAGAAGGAACAGACCTTACTGAAGATAATGGGAATGTAGATAAAGAGGAAGATAAATAATTGATCCTTTGGAAGGGCTAACATTTGATGTTGGCCTTTTTTGGTTGTTTGGGTTGGCGAATGGAGAGTGCGTGCGGCGTGGCGTGTGTGAGGATGGGCGTATTTTGTCGGATTTTGAAGAATCGCTGATAAATTGAGAAAATCGCCGATAAATGTCCAACGTGCTTACTAGTACAAGCAAAATAACAAGAAAGTTAGTCAATTTTCAAGGACCGTGATGTTGAAAAAGGTCAAATATTAATAAACAGCACCAAATTTCAGAAGAAATCTCCAAAATCTCCTCATATTTTACCCCCGAAGGACAACGTAAAGTGTCAACGAAACGCTGCAAGAAGCGCAACTACAATAAAAGTTAGTCAATTTTCAATAATGCTAGGTAATTAAATGGTCAAATATAAGATATGTCTTTGATTCTTTAAAACTTTCTTGGTCATCATAAGTGCGAATTTTGTCGGAATTTGAGGAATCGAAGATAAATCGGAATAATCGAAGATAAATCAGAAAAATCGAAGATAAATTTCCAGAATCGCTGATATTTTTAAATAATCAAAGATAAATTCCCAACGTGCAATTTGTAGAGAGTCAAGTCCTTAATCTTGTGTAAATTCTTGAACAAATATTTTCAACTATCATTCAGACCTGTTTTAAAGATTATTATCAAATCCCACCAACATTTTTTTTGCGGAACTTCCATGTGTT
>NZ_JAIVKL010000027.1 GCF_020524045.1 Metabacillus litoralis | reverse complement strand
AAAAATAGAAGGGAAACAGATAAAAACCATCAATTTTTGTTCAAAATTCGAACAAAAATTGATGGTTTTTTTTGGGAAATTATTTCATCTAAGAATAACCTGAGTTCTTCAGTGCCCTCAATAGAGGAAAGGCTGAGACCCCGCAGGCCTCGCCGAGGAGGCTTAGCTTCCTCCCCGTGGAAAGCGAGTGTCTGCAGCGCAATGGAACGGACTTTTTTTAAACTTAATAATAGAGAACATTATTAAATATTGGACAAACTAGAGTGTCCCAGCCTATTCAATTAATAAGTCATAATACTGCTTAAACTATTTCTATATTTTAAAACGACTAACAATTTCCTGAAGCTCAATCGCTAGCTGACTTAGTGATTCTGAGGAAGCTGAAATTTCTTCCATAGAAGCGTTTTGTTCTTCAGCAGATGCGGCAACATTTTGTGTGTTTCCTGCTGTTTGTTGTGAAATGCTTGCCACTTCTTCAACCATTTTGACCATAGATTGGGAGCTTGCTGTCACTTCTTCAACAATTGCTGAAACCTCCTGAGATTGTGCGGCAACTTCTTCAATCACCTTCACAATTCCTTTAAATGTTTCACCTGTTTCTTTCACTTTCACAATACCTAATTCAACAGCTGTTGATCCTTCATCCATTGATTCCACAGCTTTATCAGCTTCTAGCTTGATTTCTCCTAATATCGCTCGAATTTCATTTGTCGCATGACTAGATTCTTCTGCCAATTTACGTACTTCGTCCGCAACAACAGCAAATCCTCTTCCATGCTCGCCAGCTCTTGCTGCTTCAATTGCAGCATTAAGCGCTAGTAAATTTGTTTGTTCAGCCACACTATTAATCAGAGAAACAATACCAGCAATTTTTGTTGATTTTTCTCCTAATGAGTTGACCACTTGTGTAGCCGATTGAACTTTTGTTTGCACATCGTTCATTTGTTCTATTGTCACTTCTACAACAGTTGATCCATTTATAGCTTGCTCGCTTGCAGAAGATGATAAATCCGCGACTACGACAATCGAGTTTGCTGCCTGATTCATGCCTTTTGAAATTTCTTCTACTGCTTTATTTGCTTCCAAAGCTTGTTGTAGCTGAGTATCCGTTCCTGAAGCCACTTCTTGAATCGATTCAGTAATTTGTTCAGTAGCTTTTGATGTTTGCTCAGCGCTTGCTGTAAGCTCTTCAGAAGTTGATGCTACGTGTTGAGAATGACCTGAAACAGAGCTTATAACTTCTCGTAAACTACTTGTCATTTCATTAAAATCAATGGCTAGACTACCAATCTCATCTTTATTTCTAATTTTAAGTGGTTCAACGTTTAGGTTCCCTTTTGCCACTTCATTTACTTGCTTCGCCATATTTGTAAGCGGTCTCGAAATACTTCTTGTTAACAAGAAGCCTATAATCGCTGACAGTAAAATGACGATTGTTACAAACACAACTGTTACGATGTTTGCTTGTTTAAAAATGGCATCTCCTTTATCGGATGCTGCGATTGCACCATTATGGTTTATATTGACTAATGAATTAATCTTTTCTTTTAGCAAATTCATTTCTTCATTAGATTCACGCAAAAGATCTCTAGCTGCAATATCGTCATCTTCATTACTCGCTTTTAAAACTTCTTCAGATGATGAAAGATAGTCTGCCCAACCCATTTTTACTTCTTCATATATTTTTCTCTCTTCATCTGATGAAATCACCTTTTCATATTGAGCTGAAACACCATTTAATTTATCCAACACTTGATTTAAAGCGTTCTCATATTCTGCCTTTTTCTCAGGAAGAGTTGAAGTAATATGAAATAATTCTAAAGAAACATAGCTTTCCATTAAATATCTCATTTCTCCAACATACTCAACTGACGGTAACCAATTGTCTTTGATTTCAGTAGATTGTTCGTTAATATTATTCATGTTCCACGTGTTAATACTATTCAATATAAGAATAAGTAAAATAATTGCGGCGAACGTTGAAAAGAGCTTGCGTCCTACAGTAAATTTCATTTTGATTTTCATGTTGAATCTCCCTTAACTTTTGTCATTTTTAGTCGAAATCGGTTTAATATTGTCGAATTCTTCTCTCTAGATATATATCGGTTACACAAGATTCATTTTTATTAATTTTTCCAGGGAATATTAACCACTATAAAAAAGCAGAGGATTAATCCTCTGCTTTAAAGTTGCTTTCGCCTTCTATTAACATCTACATCTACTAAATCCCACGCATTTTTGTATTCGTATTTCTTGCTCCATATGTGGATTAGCATTTTCATTCCAGTGATAAAACTTAATAGTAGAAGTGAAACAATTAAAAATAAAACCTCACTCATAGCAATCTCCCCCTAATTCTCCTTGTCCATATTTATATGTTGGAGTTAGAAAATCATTCAGAGAAATGTGTAAATAGAGTTATTTTTCATATATTATAGTTTGCTAGAAATATAAAGACTGTTTCATATTCGTTTTTTCACATGAAAAATTGTAGAAAATAATAAACAATTCCAGCTAAAATGGCCGATGCTGGCAAGGTAATTACCCACGTAATCACCATCATTTGGGCCGTTCCCCAATTCACACCTTTTCTACGATGTGATGCTCCGACACCTAGAATTGCAGAGGAGATCACATGTGTTGTACTTACTGGTAAATGAAAGATTGTTGCACCGAAAATAATTGCTGCTGAAGACATATCAGCTGCAACACCATTGACCGGTCGAATCTTCATGATTTTATTTCCTACTGTTTTAATAATTCTCCAGCCACCAACTGAGGTTCCGAGCCCCATGGCAAGCGCACATGAAAATTGCACCCAAAAAGGAATGTCTGTTGAGTCATGATAATTGTTAGCAATTAACGCTAGTGTAATGATCCCCATTGCTTTTTGTGCATCGTTTGTTCCATGTGTATATGCTTGAAATGCCGCGGTTAATACTTGATATCGTCTAAAACGATTGTTCGATTTTGTTAGTGAATGATTTCGAAAAATAACTTTAAATAAACTATAAACAAAAAATCCAACAATAAACGCTAAGATCGGTGATAATAATAACGATTGAACAATTTTAATAAATCCAGAATAATTTATTCCAAAAAAACCTGATGAAGCAATAGCTGCTCCAACAATTGATCCTATAATCGCATGTGATGAGCTACTTGGAATTCCGTAATACCATGTGATAAGGTTCCAAAAAATAGCCGAAATCAACGCTGATAAAATAACGACAGATCCATTTTCTAATGTAAACGGATCAACAATATCACTTGTTATTGTTTTCGCAACACCCGTAAATGTAAGTGCTCCAATGAAGTTCATCACTGCTGCAAGTAAAACAGCTTGCCTTGGTTTTAACGCTTTTGTTGACACACTCGTGGCAATTGCATTAGCTGTATCGTGAAAGCCATTAATAAAATCAAATGTTAATGCGCCGAGTACAATGAAAGTTGTGATTAGTAAGGTTTCATCCATACTACTGTTTACCTTTACGCATTTTTCATCACAATACTATCTAGTGTATTTGAAACTTTACGACAATCATCCACAATTCCTTCTAATGATTCGTAAATGTCTTTGTGCTGAATAATTTTAATCGGATCTTTCACAACGGCAAATAAATTTTTCACAGCTAATCGTAATAAATTATCACTATTCGATTCATGTTCTTTTATTTTTAAAGAATATGGTGAAATATCTTGTAGTTTTTTATTTGATAAACATTCTATAGCATGAGAAATTTCAAGCGTACATTGGTGAATGATGATCATGAATTTTTTCATATGATCTGTTAAATTTGTCACAGAATACATTTCAAGTAGAGCAGCAATATGCTCGATTCCATCTAAAATATCATCTAAATCAACTGCCAGTTGCAAGATGTCCTCTCGATCAATAGGAGTAATAAATGTTGAGTTTAATTCCTTAGTAATGATATGTATGAACGAATCTCCTGTTGTTTCGTATTCTTTAACTGTTTCTAAAAATAATTGTAATTCATGATGATTCGTGATTTGCTGATCTAAACAATATTTTGTTGTTTGCTGTAAATTGTCTGTAATTTTTAATAAAAGCTCTGAAAATTTATCTTTCTTACCCTTTGAAAATACCATGAAATTATCCCCCATCAACAACTTGTCCTGTAATTAGAGTACGTGCAAAGTGAAATAAACATGACTACTATCCTCATTTTTCTTGGAAGTAGTACTCCTTATCTTCCTATATTTTCGAGCATAAAACTGCTGATGAAAAATTGAGTAAGATTAATAGAATTGTAGCTTATCTGATTGGATTTCGCTATGAAATTATTAAGGAGATTTTTTGTTGGTTCTGAGGGGAGAGTTAGGATAGTTTTTTTAGAGGTTTTTAGAATTTAAAAGAATGGATCCTTTGTGAAGAGATACTAAAGAGGTACTTAGAAATTAGTTCGTTCCATTGCGCTACAGACACTTGTAGTCCAAAATATTGTAAAATCACAAGAATATAAGCGTGAATTCGTATGTGAATTCACGCCAAAGATATCTTATTTTGGTTTACTTTTCTGTACATCTAATCGGATCTTATAAGAGTGTTTTCGCAAGCTTTGCTGAACTTAACAGTTTAATTGTTCATAATAAGCCGAAAAGAATCTTCCTTCAAAATTACAATTGAACTTGAAATGATTGTTCCACCTTGGAATGCCGAATATTTGCCTGTGCTGCTGCGAGTCGAGCAAGTGGAACTCGGTATGGTGAGCAGCTGACATAATCTAAGCCTACTTCATGGCAAAATTGAATCGATTTCTTTTCTCCGCCATGTTCACCACATATGCCGGTTTTTAAGTTGTGTTTTGTTTGTTTTCCAAGCTTGACCCCTGTTTCAACAAGCTTTCCAACTCCTTCAATATCAAGAGAAGAAAACGGGTTTTCTTTGAGAATTTTTTGGTCAATATAAGCTTGAAGGAATTTGCCTTCTGCGTCATCACGACTGTATCCAAATGTTGTTTGTGTTAAGTCATTTGTACCAAAGGAGAAAAAGTCTGCTTCAGTAGCAATGAAATCTGCAGTTAATGCTGCCCTTGGAACTTCGATCATTGTGCCAATGAGATAAGAAAATATCTGTCCTGTTTCATCTGTTACTTGCATTTCTGCGCTTTGAACTAGATTTCTCATTTCTTTTAACTCATTTACATGACCAACCAAAGGAATCATAATTTCAGGTTTTACATTGATCCCTTTTTCAGTTACTTTTGCAATCGCATAAAAAATCGCTTTTGCTTGCATCACATATATTTCAGGAAAAATCAGTCCAAGTCTGCAGCCTCTATGTCCGAGCATTGGATTAAATTCATGCAATTGACGCACCTTTCGTAAAAGCTTTTCTTTTTCATGGAGCTCTGAAGAAGGTGTGTTGAGCATTCTTAGCTTTGTTACTTCAACAAGTAATTCATCTTTATCAGGTAAGAATTCATGTAGAGGAGGATCTAATAAACGAATTGTGACAGGATTTCCATTCATCACTTCAAAAATCCCTTCAAAATCCTCCTGCTGCATTGGAAGCAGCTTTGCAAGTGCAGCATTTCGTTCTTCATTATTTTCAGCTAGTATCATTTCCTGAACGATTGGAATTCGTTTGGGATCCATAAACATATGCTCTGTTCGACAAAGTCCTATCCCACCTGCACCAAATTTCAGAGCTTTTTTAGCATCTTCTGGATTGTCTGCATTTGCCCGAACTCCCAGCTTTCTCTCTTCATCTGCCCAGGTTAATAATAATTGAAACTCCTCTGATAATTGTGGCTCAATCATCTTCATTTCACCTAAAAAAATTTCACCAGTTGAGCCATCAACTGTAATAATGTCTCCTTCATTTATCACAGTATCACCTACGGAAAATCGTTTTTGCTTCAAATCAATCGTCAAGGCTTCACATCCACAAATACATGCCTTTCCCATTCCTCTGGCAACAACCGCCGCATGACTAGTCATTCCTCCACGACTAGTAACTGTAGCTTGTGAAGCAATCATTCCATGTATATCATCTGGTGTTGTTTCTGGTCGAACGAGTATGACCTTATGATGATTCTGTGTTAAGCGTTCGGCATCATCTGCAGTAAAAACAACTTGACCTGTTGCTGCTCCTGGTGAAGCTGGTAGCCCTTTGGCAAGTGGGGTTATGTTAGAAGAATCATCTATTTGTCTATGAAGCAATTGATTTAATTGATCAGGATCCACTCGTAAAATAGCTTCCTGCTTAGATATGATGTTTTCTTTCACGAATTCAACAGCCATTCGAATTGCTGCTTGTGCTGTTCTTTTGCCCGTTCTTGTTTGTAGAATAAACAGCTGTCCACGTTCGACTGTAAATTCAATATCTTGCATATCTTTATAATGCTGTTCAAGCAATTCACAAGTGTCAACAAATTGCTTATAAACAGTAGGCATTTTATTTTGTAAAGTCGTAATTGGCTGAGGAGTTCGAATGCCAGCAACAACATCTTCACCTTGTGCATTCATTAAGTATTCTCCATAAAGCATTTCTTCACCAGTTGAAGGATTTCGAGTAAAAGCTACACCAGTTCCAGAATCATCGCCCATATTCCCAAATACCATACTTTGAATATTAACTGCTGTCCCTAAGTCACCTGGAATATTCTGAAGACGACGGTACACAACAGCTCGTTGATTATTCCAAGAATCAAACACGGCATTTACCGCAAGAAATAATTGCTCCTTAGGATCTTGAGGAAACATTTTTTTCGAGTGCTTTTTCACAATGAACTTATATTTCTCAATCACTTCTTTCCAATCATCTGCAGACATCTCAGGATCTGATTTGTATCCTTTTTCTTCTCTCGTTTCTTCCACACACTGTTCAAAATAAAAGGCATCTACCTTCAGCACAACATCACTAAACATCTGAATAAATCTTCTGTAGCAATCAAATGCAAAACGAGGATTATTTGTTAGCTCAGCTAATCCTTGAGCTGTTTCATCATTCATTCCGAGATTCAAAACGGTATCCATCATGCCTGGCATAGAATGTACTGCACCAGATCTTACAGAAACCAGCAATGGGTTTGTTGTATCACCAAGTTTTTTTCCTGTTTCTTTTTCAAGCTTTTTAAGAGCTTCTAGTATTTGAAACTCTATTTCTACTGAAATTGATTGACCATGTTCATAATAAGATAGGCATGCCTTCGTAGATATAGTAAAGCCAGATGGAACAGGCAGACCAATTCTTGTCATTTCAGCTAGATTGCTTCCTTTTCCTCCTAAAAGCTCTCTTTGATTACTGTTTCCTTCGTTAAACATATAAACAAATTTACTCATAAAATCATGCCCCTCTCTTTTTGAACATTGCTAAAATCACATCAGCTGTTTCTTCAACAGCTTTATTCGAAACATTAATAACAGGACATCCAATTCGCTTCATTATTCTTTCCGCATAATCTAACTCTTCAAGAATACGACCTAAATTCGCATAATTAGCTTGTGCTGTTAACCCTAAATTTTTTAGTCGTTCAATGCGGATTTCATTCAATTTATTAGGAGTAATAACTAAACCAACACATTTATTTTTTGGAATCGCAAAAAGCTCTTCAGGTGGTGCAATTTCTGGAACTAAAGGAACATTAGCCACCTTAAATCTTTTGTTCGCCAAATACATTGAAAGCGGTGTCTTTGATGTTCGCGAAACACCGATTAAAACAATATCTGCAAATCTAATTCCTCGAACATCTTGACCATCATCATATTTAACAGCAAACTCAATCGCTTCCACTCTTCTAAAATAGTTTTCATCCAATTTTCTCATCAAGCCTGGTTCACTTTTGGGTTCACTATTAAACTTTGAACGAAAAGCCTGCATAAGGGGACTCATTAAATCAATGGCTAAAATTCCTTCTTCTTTAGCTTTTTCATCAAGAAATTGCTTTAAAAGTGGAACAACAATCGTATATGCGATAATCGCATCACTGATTTTTGATTGAGCGATTATTTGCTTCAAATCTTCTATATCCTGTACATATGAATAATGACGAATCTCCATTTCTCCACCATTAAACTGAGTTGCTACAGCTTTCACCAATAATTCTGCTGTTTCACCAACTGAATCAGACACAACATAAACGATTATTGCCATATCAAACCTCCCTACGCCTTATATTATGTTATACAATAATTATAATGTGTTATACTAATTGGCTGATTTTTATATTACCATCATTGAGTACTTGCTGCAATACCTTTTTTGTCATGTTTTTTTATTGATACTGTGAAGCTTAATTATTCGTTTTTTGCACTTTTGGATGGTAGGAAACGAAGTGTGTGGGATATTTGGGTCAAAGGGTATCACATTTGTAGTAGTTACGAGGAGATTTTTTCATGTAGTTTTTTTTCAAAAAAAGAGGCTAGGACATAAGTATTTAAGCTAATGATAAACCCGAAATATGAGGAGATATTTCAATTAATTATTAGCCTAATATTTCGGGTTTTTTTTTGCTGTCTTCAATTAGACTTTTTAATTTTGCATACTATTTTTAAGAACTAGTGGAATGGAGCGGAAGACATTTGACTCCTGCGGGTGCAGAGGAAAAGCTGAGACCCCACAGGCGCTTGCGCCGAGGAGGCTTAGCTTCCTCCCCGCGGAAAGCAAATGTCTGCAGCGCAATGAAACGAACTTATTTCTTTCAACTTAACTGAATATAGATTTATTCGTTTTTTTGTATGACATCTTTAAATATGTCCCAGCCTCGTTTCTTTCATCTAGTTTGTTTTTTAAAAAAAGACCTGACAAATGTCAGGCCTTCAATCTTTATTCTTCTTCAACCAATGATTTATTTCTTCTAAGCTTACTAAGCATTTCATAAACGATTGGTACAATAACAAGCGTTAACAATGTTGAACTTGTAAGACCACCAATTACTGTTACACCAAGTCCTTTAGAAATCATTCCGCTTCCTTCAAGACCTAGAGCTAATGGAATTAATGCTCCAATTGTTGCAATAGCTGTCATAAGGATCGGACGAAGTCTAGTTGTACCCGCTTCTAGAAGTGCTTCACGTGTACTTAAGCCTTCTTTTTCTTTATGAATAACTCGGTCAATTAGTACAATCGCATTTGTGACAACAATACCGATTAACATTAACGCACCAATCATTGCATTCACACTCAATGTTTCACCTGCAATCAATAATCCTACAAGTGCACCAATGATTGTAAATGGTAGGGAGAACAGAATCGCAAGTGGTGCTAAACCGCCACCAAATGTTACAACAAGGATAAGGTAGACAATCGCAATCGCTGCAAGCATCGCTAATCCTAATTGAGTAAATGATTCTTGGATATCTTCCGTTACTCCACCCATATTTACTTCAATCGATGAATCGATATCTAAATCGCCAACCTTTGTTTGAACATCAGCTGAAACTTTAGCAACATCATCTGTTTTAATTTCTCCTGAAACTTGAACGTAAATTTTACCATCACGTCTTGTTACAGTATTAGATGTTTCGCCTTCTTTCACTTCGACAACATCACCAATTTTTACTGTTTGACCTAACGGTGAAGTAATTGTTTTTTCTGTTAAATCATCAACAGATTCGTAATCTTCTTCTTCCACTTGAAGATAGACATTCACTTCTTCTCCGTCTTTTTCAATCTTTGTTAAAACAGGACGTTCTCTTGTCGGACTAAGTTCCATTCCGATTTGTGCTGCTGATAAACCAAGCTTACTTAATTCTTCTTGATTTGCCACAAATGTGTACTCTTCATATGTTTCAGACATACTTGTTTCAACATTTTTAAGATTATCATTATTTTTCATAATGTCTTCAATGTCATGAACGACTGGTGTAATGTCTTCAATGCTATTACCATAAACAAACATGGTAATTGCATTGCTAGCTCCTGCAGATGCAAAATCTTGTGAAGCCCATTCTCCACCACCAGATGCTTCTTCTGTTAAATCTTCAATAACCTTTTCTTTTTCTTCCGTAAAGTTTGGTGTATCTTCTTCATACTCTACAAAGAATAATGCACTATTTGTATCACCAGGATTCATTGGGTTTTCACTTCCTAATGAAAACTGAACTGTTTTCACATGTTCACGATCAAGGAAGAATTTTTCTGCAACTTCTGTCATTTCTTCTGCTTGTTCTCTTGTTTCACCAGGCTCAGGTTTGTACGTAACCATCATCATTTTTTCTTCTTCAGATGATAAGAAACTAACACCAATCACCGGCACTAAAAATAAACTTCCAACCAGCATTAAGATTGCGATAGCTGATGTAATAATCTTATGATTTAATGTCCATTCTAAAATCTTTCGATAAGCCCCAGCAAGCTTTCCAGGTTTATCATCATGCTGTTTCAGCTGCTTACCTTCACCATATAAATTTTTCTTAAATAAGCTATGTGCCATCATCGGAACAATTGTTACGGCTACTAATAATGATGCTAATAGCGCAAACACCATTGTTAAAGCAAATGGTAAGAATAACTCACCAATCATTCCTTTTACTAACGCTAACGGAAGGAATACCGCAATTGTTACAATTGTTGAAGACATAATCGGCATAAACATTTCCTTCGTTGCTTCACGAACAAGTGCTTTCCCTTTTAATACTTCACCTTTTAAAGACATTCTTCGATAGATGTTTTCAATAACAACGATCGAGTCATCCACAACACGACCGATGGCAACTGTCATTGCCCCTAATGTCATCATATTAAGCGTGATATCCATTTGATTTAAAAGAACAATCGCAATTAATAGTGATAACGGAATCGAAATAATAGAAATTAACGTTGATTTAAAATCTCTTAAAAACAAGAGAATAATTACAACTGCGAAAAGAGCTCCAAATAACGCTTTACTTAGCATCGTAGAAACAGATTCTTCAATCGGTGTTGCTTGATCTAGAGTATACACAATGTCTAGGCCTGAAATCTCTTCTTCAAAATCAGCTAACTCTGCTGCTACTTCCTTAGCCACATCAACCGTGTTTGCGTCAGCAGATTTCACAATTTGAATACCAATTGCTTCTTTTCCATTCGTTCTTGAAATCGATTCTGCTTTACCAACTAATTCAATGTTTGCAATTTCTGATAACTTAACAGTTGGTAACTCAATTGATTGAGCTGCTTGTGCTTGATTAGCAGCTTCTGCACCAGCTTGTGACTGACCAGTCATACCAGCTTGTTGCTCACCTGGCATCATTCCTTGTTGTGCTGCACCAGAGGAAGGCATAACAGGTATGTCTAAGTTTTTCAAGTCTTCTAAACTTGTAATATTTCCATCTACAACAACAGATTTCTCTGTATCATCTAATGTATATAATCCTAGAGGAAAACTAACATCCGCACCTTTAATGATGTTTTGTACAGTTTCTTCATCAAGACCATATTCTTTCATTTTATCTTCATTAAAACTAAACTCAATTTCCTCCACTTGTTGACCAGATACTTCTACTGATGAAACTCCATCAACACCTTTTAAAGCAGGAAGAATTTTATCTTCTACTTCTGTTGTAAGCTCTGCCAGTGATAAATCATCATTAGCAATACTTAATGCTAAGATAGGAAATGCATTTAAGCTTATTCTAGAAACCGAAGGATCATTTGCACCCTCTGGTAATTCAAGCTTTGCTAGAATACTATTTAACTCATCTTCTGCTTCATCCATATCTTTTTCAAAAGCATATTCAATTTGAATTGATGATGCATTTTGGAATGAATTTGAACTAACAACGCTCACTCCATTTAAATTTGATACTGTTTGTTCGATCGGTTCTGTTACATTATCTGCTACCTCTTCAGGAGTTGCTCCTGGATAGACGGTTGTAACAGAGATAATCGGGGTAGTAATATTAGGAATCGTTTCTAACTTCATATTCAATCCAGAATATAAACCAGCTACAGTTACTATAATCGTAAGCAGCCATACAGCAAACTTGTTTTTAAGCACGAAATTAATTAAGCTATTCATATTACCCTCCATTTTTTAAAATCATTGACTAGTAGGTCACAATATATAATAATATAAATGACTAGTCGGTCATAAGTCAATGCATATTATGTAATTCACATATTAACTTTTTGTAAATTGTGAACGAACAGACATGAATAATCTTATAACTAATTGTTGTTGACCATAGGGGATGGACTTAAATAATTCAGCACGAAGAAATGAGATAACAGGAATCCAAAAAGAAGATAATTTTTAAAATAGATCGGCTTTAAAAGGAGATCGATATGAACAATAAAGAAAAAATGATCATCGAAGCAGGTAGCAAATTATTTGCCAAGAAGGGCTATTCAACAACTTCAATACAGGAAATTGTTGATGCATGCGGAATGTCTAAGGGAGCATTTTATCTTCACTTTAAATCAAAGGATGCCTTTCTACTTGCAGCCTTTAAATACCAATTTAATAGTATTAAATCAAAAATGGATTCTTTAGATATAGAAGCATTACATCCGCGAGAGGCTTTTATCAATCAGCTTACAACACAATTCGAAGAAATCCAAAAACACAAAGATTTCATTATCATGCAACTTCGCGAACAAACAACTCCCATTAATGCAGAAGTTGAAGAATTTGTAAGAAAAATGGGATTTGAAATCGGAAGCCTATATCACCAATCACTCACAAAGCTATATGGAAACTCAATCAGTTCATATATGTATGACTTAAACATGATACTACAAGGCATTATCCAAGCTTATTTAAAGATAATACTATTTGAACAAACAACCATTGATTTAAGAAAATTATCCATCTATATTGTAAACCGAATCGATGATTTAGCTACCGGTTACAAAGCATCACAAGAAGAACCCATCATGACATTAGACATGATCACGTTGCACACAAAACCAATCGTCACAACAAATAAAGAAGAAATTCTTCAACAATTATCAAAAGCGAAACTAAAAATCGAGGATGAAAATTTATTCATCACACTTGAAGTAATCGAGGAAGAATTTAAAAAAGACCAACCAAGAGTACCAGTTATTCAAGGCATGCTAGGAAACATACCAGACAAGTCTCAGCTACGTCCACTAAAAAAGCGAATTAAAGACTATTTTCACCTTTGATAAAACTAGCGGATAGGATGTCGCTAGTTTTTTTGTTGAAAATAGAAAGGAAGAAGTGGTTATTCTGAAAAAGAGACTATTTTTTCTTAAAAGTGACGAACACAATGAGGTTCTGCTTTTAAATCAGGACTTTTTTAGATGAGGATTCGCGAATTCAACAGGTTTTAGCAGAGTACTTGTAAGGCGGGATTACTCTGAAGTCACTTTATCAGCGATTTTTTAAATTTATCAGCGATTCTGCGGATTTATCGACAATTAGACTATTTTCGACAAACCCGTCTCCACGTCCTTTTCAAGATAAGAGGAAGGGTTTATGCATTTACTGAAAATGGACTATTCTTCAAAAGGTTTTTCTAAAACTAACGAACAAAATAGGGTTCTACTTCTAAATGAGGAGCATCTAAGGTGAGTAAAAACTGTAGATTGGCAGTTTTCGGACGTTTTCCCACAGTATTTGTAGGCTGGGAGCACTTTGAAGTCACTTTATCTTCGATTTTTCCGATTTATCTTCGATTCTGTGGATTTATCAACGATTTTCCAGATTTATCTTCGATTTTGCGAATTTATCTTCGATTAGACTATTTTCGACAAAAAATGACATCCACCTCTTTTTCAAGATAAGAGGAAGGGTTTATGCATTTACTGAAAATGGACTATTCTAAAGGTTTTTCTAAAACTGACGAACAAAATAGGATTCTTTTTCTAAATAAGGAGCATCTAAGATGAGCAACAGCTGCAGATTGGCAGTTTTAGCACGTTTTCGCACAGTAATTGTAGGGTCGGATAACTTTAAAGTCATTTTATCTTCGATTATTCCGATTTATCTTCGATTCTGCGGATTTATCAACGATTTTCCAGATTTATCTTCGATTCTGCGGATTTATCGACGATTAGACTATTTTCGACAAAAACCACAACCACAAACCACTCCTCACACATACGCAAAAGGAGGACGCTTCATCACGCCCTCCTCCCTACTTACTTATTTCGTTACTTTCTCTCTTGCAGCTTTCCAATCTGCATTCAGGTCTTTCATAATATCATCAAAGCTTTCTTTTGAGTTACCAATTCCAGATTCAATAATGCGTTGTTTGAATTCTGGTTGAAATAAACCAATTTCTCCTTCTTGATCAATGGCGTCTACCCAGCCATCTTGGCCTTCTTTAGCTGGTGCATTTGATAATAATTCTACACCAAGCTCTTGGAATGAGTTTAATGTTGTTGGGAAGTCATCACCAATGACTGGAGAAATCCCCCCATTTTCAACCGCATAGTTTGATTCATTAAGGAACCAATCTACCCAAGCATTAGCAGCTTCTTTATTTTCGCTATTTTTATTAATACCAATTTTATAATCTCCACTTGTTTCTGAATAAAGCTTTCCATCATGGTTATATGGGAATGGCATGTAAGCAATATCGTCTGGATTTTCAGCTAGCGCTTGAACTTGAGTAATTGCCCATGAACCTAAAATCATTGAAGCGATTTCTCCTTTTGCCATCATTTCTTTTGAACTTTCCCAATCTGTTGTTAATGGATCTGGTTCAATTAGACCATCTTTTGCAAGATCATGCATTAACTTATAAAGAATATAATGTGGCTTGCCTTCTGCAAATGGATCATCCATGTTAGGCATTTGTACATTTACATAATCTTCTTCGCCAGCTATAGATAAACGGTTAGGCTCCCATTGTGTTAAAGGCCAACCTGCAGCATAGTTCGTGTAATAAGGAATAGCATCTGTATTTTCTTTTACTTTCTTTAAAGCTTCGATGAAAGCTTCTGGTGTTGTAGGTGTTTCCGTTACTCCTGCTTCTTCAAATACTTTTTTGTTGTAAAGTACACCTTGTGCATTAACAGTTACAGGAATACCGTAGCTCGTTCCGTCAAAAGCATCTTCATCAACGTGCAGATATTTTCCACTTAGTTCATCAACTGATCCAAGAGGCTCGAAGAAATTACTTAACTCGCTAACAGGTACATCATTTGGTATAAGCAATGCATCACCGTATTCTGAAGAATTCATACGAATTTTTACTTGGCCTTCATAATCAGTAATCGCTTCAAAATTCACTTTTACATCTGGGTACTTCTCGTTAAACTTTGTAGCATAATCCTTAAATACTGTATCAACAATATCTGTTCTGTTTGTTAAAACTAAAATCTCACCTGATGGACCTGAATTTTCTGTCTTATCTCCATCACTTTTTTCATCTGCTGAGCTGCTTTCTTTCTGTGAACAGCCCACTAACATTCCAACTGCTAAAATACTTAACACAAGAAACTTCAGTAATGTTTTCATCTTTGCCTCCTCTAAAATTAAGTAATCGTTTAAGTTACAAAACTAATTTTAAATTGTAAACGCTTACCTGTCAATAAATTTTCTAAAACTTACCCATATTTATAAGATAGGCATATAAAAAAGGCCTGAATCCATTAAGATTCAAGCCTTTTTGTATGATTAAAATCGAGTTAAATGGCATCATTTATAGGAAGATCACCATTGATTTTATGAACAGAATCTCTAAAGACAATCTTACCTTTAACAGAAACTTGTTCCCATTTATTTTGTTTGCTTTTTAGTTTAGAAATGATTAACTTAACAGCTGTTTTTGACATTTCTTCAATATCAACTTCAACTGTGGTTAGTTTTGGTTCTGAAATCTGTGAGTAAATATCATTATCAAAACCGACTACAGAACAATCCTCTGGTACTTTATAACCTAGAGAATTAAGTTTACCTATTAAGTTATATGCAACTTGATCACAGTTACACACAAAGGCAGTAGGAAGCTTTTCAGGAAGCTCAATATCAATATATTTACCTCGTTTGTCACGATCATTGATAATATACTCTTGATTTAACACAATATGGTGCTCGAGTAATGATTTGTAATAGCCTAAAAAGCGATCTTGAATACTACTAGTTGAATAGATATTTCCAACAAATCCTATATCTTTATGACCATTTTTAATCAAATAGTTGGTCATTTCATATACACCATAAAAGTTATCTGTGATCACAGTATCAGCTTCAGCATCTTCGTTATAAAAATCAATATAAACAACCGGAATATCTACCTTATTTAGCAATGTAATATAATCATTGCTAATTTGGCCTAATATAAGAAGACCATCTACCTTTTTATCATAGTAGATTCTAGGAAGTACAAGCTGATCTTCATCATCAGCGCTTAATATATGAAGAATACCACTATACTGATGTTGATCAAGAACTCTTGCTATATGTTGGTAAAATCTCAAATAAAACGACTGAATTTCACCAGTGAATCGCTCAGGAATGATCACGCCAATATTGTATGCTTGCCCTTCTTTCATCGATTTAGCTAGCGTATTAAAGCGATAACCCATTTCATCAGCTACCTCTTTAATCTTTTGCTTTAGCTCATCACTTACTCCATCTTTATCATTCAATGCTTTTGATATTGTTACACTACTAACTCCCAGTCGAGCTGCTATATCTCGCATTGTTACATTGTTACTCAAAAAAGCCACCTCCAACACTCTCTTTTACTACTTTATTTTTAATCGTTCATCTCTGTTCAGTCTTATTGTTGATTTTTAAAAGTATTGTAAAATCGTTTTCATCACAATGTCAATGACAAGAACAAAAGATAATAGACATCATGTATAACATTATTTTTAACAGTATATACCTTATATTATAATGTAAACCGCTTACAAGTGCTCTACTAAGTTTAGAAAACTATTTAATAGTATACCATGATCATTTTTTCCTGTAACCTTTTTTAAGTAATAGGTTGAATTTGTTAAGTAACTAAGTGATAAGTGAATTTTTATAAGACAAAAAAAAGCCCCTAAATACAAAGGGACTTTCAACTATACTTATGGATGTGAAACAATAATCTCTACTGAACCTTCAATAATCATAGAATCTGCGTTAGCCGTTGTGATAAAGTGATCTCCTTTATTCACTTGCAATGTTTCTCCGTCTGCTTTTACCTGTCCTTGTCCTTCAATCACACTACATAAAAGGAAAGGTGTTGTTTTTTTATAAGTAAAACTATCAGAAACTTCCCATTTATAAACAGAGAAAAACTCTTCTTCTACATATGTTGTAATAATAGTTGAGTCATGTTTTGAAGTATGATGGTTGTTCTGACCAACTTCATCTGGCACAGTCGTTACTTCCATTGCTTTTGATAAATGTAGCTCTCTTTTTTCACCATTTTGATCAACTCGATCATAATCATATACACGATACGTTGTATCAGAGCTTTGCTGTGTTTCTAATACTAATGTTCCTTCACATAAAGCATGAATCGTTCCACTAGGTACATAGAAAAAATCACCTGGTTTAATTCTAATTCTTCTTAAAAGATCGTTCCAATTACCAGAATTAATCATCTTCACAAGTTCTTCTTTTGTTCTTGCATGATGACCGAAAATCATTTCAGCATCTTCTTTACAATCGATAATATACCAGCACTCTGTTTTACCTAACTCGCCATTTTCATTTTCTTTTGCGTAGCTATCATTCGGATGAACTTGTACACTTAAATCTGTTTTTGCATCAAGAATTTTTGTTAATAATGGAAAGCGGTCTCCTGTCACATGTCCAAATAGTTCACGATGATGATCCCATAACCAGCTTAATTCTTTCCCTTCAAAAGGGCCATTTTCTACAGTGCTATTCCCATTAGGATGTGCACTAATTGCCCAGCATTCTCCAGTTTGTTCACTAGGTATGTCATAACCGAAGGAATCTCTTAATGTTGTACCGCCCCAAATTCGTTCTTTAAACACAGGCTTTAGCTTTAATAGTTTTACCATTTGTTCTTCCTCCTCTTATTTTTTTGTAAAATCGGTCTATGTATTAAAAAATATAATCATTTATCATTTTTTAAGGTCTATATTAATCAACATGAAAAAGGGAGGGGGATTGGGATGATCACCCTTTTCCATCGAAGTTACCTTACCGATAACTTTAATTAATATATCTTGTTTTTATCTTATTTGTCAATCTTCTTTCTTTTATAAAATCGGCGAAAGTAGTCGTGAAATCGATTCTTTAAAGCGAATTCTCCTTGTTCTTTGATGATACGCTTCTAGTGTTAAATCACGTGAAAGAGCCATATCTTTTTGAAAAGCATTAACAAGCTGCTGCGAAATTGTTTTATCATAGATAAATGCATTCACTTCAAAATTCAACTTAAAGCTTCTCACATCAATATTAGCTGTGCCAACTGAACAAATCTCATCATCAACGACAATCGTTTTTGCATGAATAAATCCATTATCATATATGTACACTTTTGCTCCAGAGCTTAAAAGTTCACCTACATAAGACATTGTTGCCCAATAAACAAATGGATGATCTGGTTTATTGGGAATCATTAGTTTAACCTCTACACCTGATAAGCAAGCAATTTTTAAGGCGTCTAATAAACTTGCATCAGGAATAAAATAAGGTGTTTGTATATAAATGGATTTCTTTGCAGTAGAAATCATTTTAATGTAGCCATTTTTGATTTGCTCCCAGACAGAATCAGGACCACTTGTGACAATCTGTACACTACTACTTCCTATTGAAGATTGTGTGTGCGTTTGTGTTGGAAATAGTTCAGGTGAGTAAGAGATGACTCTTTTTTCTGTTGCTTGATTCCAATCAAGGATAAACCTTGTTTGAATGGCATGCACAGCTGAGCCCTGAATTCTTAAGTGAGTATCACGCCAATAACCAAATGAAGGATTTAGCCCGAGATATTCATCACCAACATTAAAGCCTCCAACATATCCAATATTTCCATCAATGATCACAAGCTTACGATGATTACGATAATTCATACGGAAATTGATCCACCTTAATTTTGATGGAAAAAATACTTCTACCTCACCTTCTGCTTCTCGAAGCTTCCGGAAAAATGAAGGCCTTAACCCTCTCGACCCTAGATCATCATACAAAATTCTTACCTTCACTCCTTCTTCTGCTTTTTTTGTTAATGATGATAATAAACGCTTTCCAAGTTGATCTTTTTTTAAAATATAATATTGCAAATGAATATGATGCTTTGCTTGTTCAATATCTTGAATCAGCTTGTCAAACTTCTCATTTCCATCTGTGAATATGTTAATGGTATTATCTTCTGTTAATACGGCATCATTGTTTACCACATGCATATTTATTAATTGTTTATGTTTTCTTACCATTTCATCCTTAAATTCTAATGTATCATTTCGAATGTGATCTAGCTGTGTGGCTAATTGTTTTTCAATACCTAGCTTTTTTCGATCTTCCCATTGAAACATATGATATCGACTTAAATTTTGTCCAAATAATAAATACAGTAAAAACCCTAATAAAGGAATGAAAAACAATACAAGAAGCCAAGCCCATGAAGACGATGCATCTCTTCGTTCCCGAAAAATCATAATAATAGCAAATACGATATTTAACACAATAATAATCCCTAGTAGTACTGATACAATGTTCATGATGATATCCTCACTATCTTTTTACCTTTAGCTTTGTTGTGGCTCATATTCGCTTTCTGCAGTAAGAATAGTGAAAAAAAACATCTTAAAAGAAATTCCCCTAAAAGCCGGACTGAAAGCCTTCTCGGTGCAGAGCTGTGGGGGTTTCCTTTAACACTTTTTTTAGTAGAATGACCTCTATTTAAGATCACTCAGCAAAAATCAACATTAAGCTTTAAAATAATATTAACTTTAAATGCTTACATGAATAACTTGTAAAGGGGTTAGCTATCTTATATCCTTAAGTATATTATATGCTAAAATAGGCTACATTCCATAAAATGTATTTTTAAAAGACATTAATTTTACAATGCTCTTTTCTGAAAGATTGAGCTTAATGGACCTCACTATTCAGTTCGAAACATTATTTTTATAGCATAAAAGGGATTGATTTAGTTAGAAAAGGTGCCAATAGACTTTATAAAGTGTTCTTTACTTAGAATTGTATAAGCAACAATGTATACGAAACATCACTTTACAATGTTAATTGTATTAGAATGATGAGCGTCCCTACGAAGGAAAACGAGTGTGCTTATCAACTCGACTTTCTAACAAAGAAGAACTTAGGATCACTTATTCAAACCAAACTTCTAACCTGCAATATACGAAGATATTTTCAGAAGAAGATTTATGTCGAATTTTGTACTTATTTTTCACTAAAATGTTTAATAACTACTGTGAGAACAACCTTTACTATGATAAAATATCACTTAATGAATTTTCAAAATACTTATTAACTATAGAGGTGAAGTAAAGCATGAATGAATTAGCACAATCGCTAAATCAAGCTGTGAAAGAAGAGAATGAATTCGTGTACGATATGCTATCACAGCTCGGAAAAGAAATGTTTTATCCAAAGGGTATTTTAAGTCAATCAGCTGAAGCTGGTAAAAAGGCACATCGTTTTAATGCAACGATCGGTATTGCAACGGAAAACAATGAACCTATGCATTTTCAGCATATTCAAGATCTATTCGGAAATAGAGTTGCAGCTAAGGACCTTTTCCCTTATGCACCTCCACAAGGAAAAGAGGATCTTCGCAAAGTTTGGAAAGAAAAAATCTTAAAAGATAACCCAAGCTTAAATGGTGAGATTGTTGGAAATCCGATTGTTACAAACGCCTTAACACACGGCTTAAGTATTGCAGCTGACCTTTTTGTTGATGAAGGTACACCTGTTATTTTACCTGATAAATATTGGGGCAATTATAACTTAACATTTAAAGTTCGTCGTGGTGGTACAGTTACAACTTATCCTTTATTTAATGAACGTGAAGGATTTAATGTTGCTGGCTTAAAGGAAGCGATTGAGTCACACAAATCTGCTGGTAAAATTGTTGTTTTACTCAACTTCCCTAACAATCCAACTGGCTACACACCATTAGAATCAGAAGCAAAAGAAATCGTTTCGGTTTTAACTGAAGCTGCTGAAGCTGGCTTAAACATTGTCGCATTAATTGATGATGCGTATTTTGGATTATTTTATGAAGATTCAATGAAAGAATCAATTTTCAGCTTACTAGCTGATGTTCACCCTAGAATATTACCCGTAAAAATTGATGGAGCAACAAAAGAGAATTATGTATGGGGATTTCGTGTAGGCTTTATCACATATGCAAGTAAAAGTGCGGCAATACTAAACGCCCTTGAACAAAAAACGAAGGGTCTCATAAGAGGAACAATCTCAAGCAGTTCTCACCCATCACAATCTATTATTTTGCAATCACTTCAATCTAATGAGTTCGATGCAGAAAAAGAGCAGAAATTTGCTCTTATGAAAAGTCGTGCGGATAAAACAAAAGAAGTGTTAAACAAAGAAGAATTCCAAAAGTACTGGACGTACTATCCATTCAACTCAGGATACTTCATGTGCTTAAAGCTCCACAACATCAACGCTGAAGAGCTACGCTTGCACCTATTAGACAAATACGGAGTCGGAACAATCTCCATCAACGCAACCGACCTACGCATCGCATTCTCATGTGTAGAAAGCGAAGACATCGAAGAACTATTCGATCTAATTGCAAAAGGTGCCGAGGACTTACAGAAATAGGTTGCCTGTCACCACCCGGTTTTTGTCGACTAAGGTCGACCGTTCTCTTTTGGAGTACCATCATAGGAAAAAGCAAATATAAAACAAGTATAAAAGCAGTGCGATTTCTCATAAGAAATCGCACTGCTTTTAACCTATTCTAGGGAATAATTTTTTTATATTATCAGTATTTTTTCTTAACGTGATGGTTCTGCTTAACAGGTACTATTGATAAAATAACAAAAAATGGATTTTTATTACAAGGGAGTTGCCTATGCGATTTTTGATTGAATATAAAGATTTCAGTTCCAAGGAGGAGAAAAACAACTCTTTAAGTGTACTGGATACATTTTTAAATGAACATCTAATTGGTGTTTTTCATGGACAAACTTTTGAGTGTATATTAATTCGTTTTATTAACAATGCACCACCAAAGAAGAAATTTAAATTAAAATCTCTATATAAAATTATTGCAGAAGTTGAAATTGAGGGGAACTTTACTAATAACGTAAAGTTAAACATTACCGATTTTCAGCATGGATTGTCGAAGGTTGAAGAAGCAATAAATTTAGTCACACAAATAGAAGTAAAAGAAGAGCTAGACTTTAATAAAGATAAGTTATTCAGCAACCTTAAAAGTATTATTAATAATGCTCCACAGACTGATGAAGAATTAAAAAATTATGCAAAAAGAGAAAAAGAAATTAATTATTTGAATACCGTCAAACGTGTTGATCGCTTGATATATTCGTGTAAGATTAATCCGAGACCATTATTGAAACGAATCATTGGTGTTAGATTATATGACCATTTTGAACGGAATACATTAGCACCTTACGATTATATATACTCTCAACTATTTAGTAATTTATTGAGAAGATCCGAATTAATGTCCCCTGACTACGAAGAGATTTATTTCAGTATTGGTGAAACAATGGAACAAGCGAAACAATCAATCGCTATTGACGAATTTTTTAAATATACATACTCAGCATTAAATTTAACTAAGTATAATCAAGCAGATGTCAAAGGCAAAGCTAATATGGTGTTTCATTCAATGTGTGAAGGTCTAAGGCTGATTACTGATTTTGACCATTTAGAAAAAGATAAAATTGAAGGTGTAATTGAGCATATAGCCAAAAATGGAATTGATATGGAACTAGTTTATGCTAGTGTTTCAAACAAAGATTATCTTGTTGAAATCGTATATCATGTTCCACACAGTCATCTTACAAAGACTGAATTTAAATTAAGACTAACAGAAATAGAGACTAATAAGACTGAAATCGTACCAATAGATAAGTTAGATATTTATTATGCTCCTTATAGTATAGGTAAAATACAATTAAAGAAAAATGAAATTGTTATTAAGGGCAGAAATAGTCTAAGGGCAGAGGTTTCTCGTGAAGTTGATAAATTACCATCAGAATATCGTTTTAATATAAATGAAACTTTATACGGTAATGTTTCTAATTGAACAGGTGCTTAATGCAAAAAAACAGCGAAAATCTTCATATACCGCTGTTTTTTATTGCATATAGATAATATCTTTTCCGTTCTCTCAATCGGGGCGTGACTGTCACCACCCGGTTTTTGTCGATTAAATCTTCTTCTCGACTTCCTTTACTAACGGATGAGCCAAAGCTAACCCTGAGATCTCGCTAAAAGCACCAGCTGCACCTTTTTCCTCAATCATCTTCTTCAGATCAATTGATTCATGATCTTCCTCAGAAACAAATCGAAGGGCGGCAACGATTACTTTTACAAGGTGCTCTGGTACTTCTTTAAATTCTTCTAAATATTCTAAAGCTGGTGCTACTAGACGGTCTTTTGGTCCAAGCTTACGTATTGGCGCTCTTCCTACACGTTGTACATCATCAACAATATATGGATTAGCGAAACGGCCAATTATTTTATTTATATAAGCTTGGTGCTCATCTTCGTTAAAACCGTATTTTGACACTAACACATTTCCTGTTTCTTTAAGTGTTCCTAGAACATCTTGTTTTACAGCTTCATTTGCAATTGCCTCAGCAACAGTGCCAAAGTCCGCTAAATTGCCTAAATAAGCAGTTGCAGCGTGCCCTGTGTTCACTGTGAATAGTTTACGCTCAATATACGCTGAGAGGTTGTTAACAAATAGTGCTTCTTCAACATTTGGTTGTTGACCTTTAATTTGGGTTGAATCGATGACCCATTCATGAAATGGTTCAACCAACACATCTAAAAGACGGTCATTTTTTTGATTTGGTACAATTCGGTCTACAGCTGAATTTGGAAAACCAATATGCTCCAGAGCCCATGTTTTTTCTTCTTCATTAAGTTTCTCAAGAACATGCTTTTGAAGCTCACTGCTTCCTCCGACCATATTTTCGCAAGCAATGATGTTAAGATGACCACCATTTAATTGCTTACGTTTTTTCAAACCTTCTGCAATCAACGGGGCAACAAATTTCAAAATATGTGGACCTACAGCTGTAGTAACAATATCAGCTGTTGAAATTGAATCAACCACCTCATCAGGAGATTGCTGACTGTTAATTCCTGAGACATTTTCAACAAAAAACTCCTGTTTTTCTTCATTTGCAAGGATAACACGATATGATTTTTCTTTATTCAGTTCATTTAGTAATGCTTCATTCACATCAACAAATTCAACATGATATCCTGATTGATGTAATAAAAGACCGATAAAGCCACGTCCAATATTACCAGCACCAAAGTGAGTTGCCTTCAATTTAGTTCACCTCGCTAAGAAGCTGAATAATTTCCTCTTTCGTTTGTGCTTGAACTAATTTTTCTACATTTTCTTCTTCATATAGAACAATCGCAATTTTCGAAAGAATTTCTAAATGCTCATCACCTTTACCTGCGATACCAATGAGTAATTTCACCGTGTTTCCATTACCAAAATCAACCCCTGCAGGGACTTGAATAACAGATAATCCAGAATTGATCACAGATGTTTTGGCATCTTCTGTTCCGTGTGGAATCGCAACGAAATTTCCCATAAATGTTGAAGATAATTCTTCTCTTTGCAGCATGGCTTCAATATAAGCTGCTTCTACATAGCCTTTTTCCACTAAAATTTGTCCTGTTGCTTTAATTGCATCTATTTTGTTTTCATAATTTTGATTTAATAAGATGTTTTCTGCATTTAATATACTCATCGTTTAAACACTCCTTAAGTTTTGAATAAAGTTTTTGAAATATTCTTGACTAATGTATTGAATAAAACTACTTTTAGTAGCTGTTTCAAACAAAACGATACTTTCTTGGGATTCAATAATACTTGCACTGATAAAACTCATAAGCTCAAGTTCCTCACTACTTGATTCCTCAGGTGCTATTAACAAAAGAATTCTTGAAACTTCAAGCATTTCATTGTCCATCGCTCGGAGAATTTTTGGATTTTCAAGATCAAGAACATGAAACCCAGCCCTTACCACTGTTTCACTTCTTGCATGAAATAATGCAAGCTTCGTTTCAGGAATAGCTAAGCCACCAATGTGTTGCCTCTGTATCAAAGCATCAGTGATTTTCTGCTCATTCTTTACTATTCCTTTTGCTTCTAACTCTTTACTTACAGGCTTTAAAAATGAACGAACATCATCACGATCAGCTATCTTGAAAAGTTCCATTTCTTCTAAAAGCTGAATCAAGACCTGAGATTTTGCCGTAAACTCTTTATATTGCTCAAAGCTTAAAGTCAACTCAACTTTTGCATTATATTCTTCAGTAGAATGTATACCTGTGCCAGCAATTTCAAGTCCTTTGTTTTCTATATACTTTTTAATTCTCTCTAATTCCTGTGAAGTTAAAATAGGACTAACGAGTAAATAGTCACTAGAAATGTCCTCAATGCTAATAGTAGAAAGAATAATATCATAATTCTTAACATCCATATCTCTTAATTCAAATGCGGATATACTTCTCAGTTCTGTTAAATGAGGAAATTGATTATTAATTTGCGTAACAAGCATCTTTGATGTTCCTATACCACTTGAACACACAACTAAAGCCTTTAATTTTTGAACAACTTTCTTTTTATTTAGGGCTGCCCCAAAATGTAGGACCAAATAGCCAATTTCTTCTGCAGGTACGTTATCAAATGGTAGCGCTACTTTTACTGCCTTTGTAATAACTTCAAACAGCTCCTGATAATCTCGCTTAATTTCTAGAAGAAGTGGATTCGTAATTTTCATCCCTTGCTTCAGTCGATAAACAGCTGGCTGAAGATGAGCAAGAAGACCTTGAAATAGCGATTGATCTTGAAGTTTTTTATTCGTAAGCAGTTCAACCTGCTCAATTAAACGTTTTACAAGATAAGCAATCTCAACATTTTCATCTTGGATATCGAATCTTCCTTCAAACCTGAGCTTTGCACCTCTTAAATGCATAGTAATATATCCTTTTTCATCTAAAGGAATCGAGATAGTAAAGGTTTCTTCTAGTTTTTCTGCTATTTCTTCAGCAAAAGTAAACTCCCTCGAATTCTTTAACTGTTGAAGATATTCTTCTTTGATTGTAATTTTTTCACCACGTTGAATTCGCTCAATAGCAAGTGCTAAATGGACAACTAATCCAACGTACGAACTGTCTGCCAATGGGTATGGTAACCTGGAATTGATTTTATTAATCAAATTCTCGATCACAATGATTTTTTCTTTTTGGACAAGACCAAGAAGTCGTTCAGAAATAGAGTCAATCTTATTTGTTGACTTTCTATCAATATTTTCTCGTACCATTTGGAGAAAATCTGGAACATCAAACCGATTTGAAATTAAGCTAGTAATCGCCTTTCGCTTAGCTTCTTCAGTACCAGTGAGCTCAATTCCATAGCCCCGTCTCCGAATTAAGGTTAATCCATATTCTTTCACAAACGGTTCCATTTTATCAAGATCATGACTAATTGTAGCTGTTGTTACACCAAGGTCATTTGCCAGCGTTTGCAACTTCATTGGATCTTGATGATCTAATAAGGTGCAAAATGCCACCATCATCCGCTCATCTGGTGTATATTCCTTATAATCTTGCTTTTGAATCGAAATCCTTAATTCATTGAAATTGTTTTCATTCCCAACAATCTTGATTCCAATCCCAGCACGTTTGACAAGCTCAAGCTTAAATTCCTTTAGTAAAGACTCAACATTCTTTAAATCACGATGAATGGTTCTTTCACTAACATCGATTAAGTCAGCAAGCTCTTTTATCGTAACCTCATGATTGGCTTCTTCAATTAAATACTGAAGAATAAGGCGCTCCCTAGCAGAAACAATCATTTTATATCACTCGTTTCAACATGAGTTATTGACATAGTTTAATTATAGGCAGTACTAATATGTAGATTCAACAAATAGAAAAGGTGATTTTTTCAACTATGTTTATGACATTATTTAATTGAGTATCATGTGGGAAAATATATTAGCACCTTGATTATTATTTGGCTATTTTATTGATATTACACCGTTTAAGGACAAACTTTTGAAAGCAGAATTCGAATTTGTGAGTCTTTCAATGGTTGTTACTGGAGGAGGGGTGACTTTCTTGGATTAAGGTCGAATCGAGGGCTGGATTAGGTCCGGATTTGAACGTTTATCGTCGATTTTTGAAAAATATCAGCGATTCTGAGATTTTATCAGCGATTATTAAGATTTATCAGCGATTCTCGGAAAATATCAGCGATTAGACAAAAATCGACACAATCTGACCAACCCATAATATCCATCAAAGCCTCCTAGTAACACCATGTTACCAAATTGAAAAGGATGCCTAATATGGCACCCTTTTCACTAATTTACTTTAATTTATTAATAATCTCATCATATTTTGGACTGTTTAAAAAGTTATCAACAGACACGTGGTATGCAGTTGGTAATTTAGCTTTCGCACGATCTGTTAAGTCTTTGTGTGAAATAACGATATCCGCATCAGCCGGGATGTTATTGATTGATGTGTTTGTTACGTCTACACCTTCAATATCGGCTTTTTTCACTTTATTTTTTAAGATTGACGCACCCATCGCACTTGAGCCCATTCCTGCATCACATGCGAAGATGACTTTTTTCACATTTCCAAAATCAAACTCTTCGTTTGCAGTAGCTTCCACTACAGTTTCAGTAGCTGCTAAGTTACCACTTACAGAGCTTTTCTTGCCTTTCATTGCTTCCATTTTTGCAGTAGCTTCTGTTAAATCTTCATCTTTTTGTTTGCTTGTTTTTAAGATAAGTGCTGCTACTAAGAATGAAACAGCAGCTGCTACGATTACACCTAGAATGACTCCTACGTAACCACCTTTTGGCGTCATCGCAAGCAATGCAATGATACTACCTGGAGATGGACTTGCGACAAGACCAGCATCAAAAATGGTGAAAGTGAATACTCCACTAATACCACCAGCGATTGCTGCAAGAAGTAACATAGGCTTCATTAAGATATATGGGAAGTAGATTTCGTGAATACCACCTAGGAAGTGAATAACCACTGCACCAGGAGCTGTTTGTTTTGCTGAACCTCTACCAAAGAACATGTATGCCAACAGAATACCTAAACCAGGACCAGGATTTGATTCTAGTAAGAATAAAACAGATTTACCAGCACTTGCTGCTTCCTGAATACCAATTGGACTTAATATACCGTGATTAATTGCATTGTTTAAGAAAAGTACTTTTGCTGGCTCAATAAAAATACTTGCCAATGGAAGTAAACCAGCATCAAAAATAGCTCTAACTGCGCTTGCTAACACATTGTTTAACCCTTCAACAACTGGACCAATACCTAATAATGCGGCTATTGTTAAGATCGCAGCTAAAATACCAGCTGAGAAGTTGTTTACTAACATCTCAAAACCTTGACGAACTCGATCTTTTAAAAGATCATCAACTTTTTTGATTAAATATCCACCAAGTGGACCCATAACCATAGCACCTAAGAACATCGGAATATCAGAACCAACGATAACCCCCATCGTAGCTGTCGCACCAACGACACCACCACGAACGTCATAAATCATCTTACCACCCGTGTAACCTATTAAAAGTGGTAAAAGATACGTAATCATTGGACCAACCAATGCACCTAATGTTTCATTAGGGAACCTACCTGTAGGAATGAATAAAGCTGTAATAATACCCCATGCAATGAATGCACCTATATTTGGCATGATCATGCCACTTAAATAACTACCAAAACGTTGAGCCTTCACGCGAAAATCAACTTTGTTTTGATTGTTTTCCATTATGGTCACCTCTTTATAAGATTTCTGTTATGTGTTTCTTTCTTGTCTTAATAATAAAGCGATTACATAAAAGAAACAATTTAATCTAAACATGATTTTGTCTGACACAATGTTGACAAAATTAAATTTAAGGTTAGTACATCTCCATTTTGTCAATATCGAATATTGTCGAAACCTCTTGAATTTGTGTCATTTTTGGGGCGGTGCCTGTCACGCCCCGGTTTTTGTCGATTCTACCTTTAATCTATGCAAAACCTCTTTTTAATAAACAAGAGAATAGTTTAGCTTTATCTTTTATCAACTCCTTGAGGACCCCTTTAGTATTGAGAAATCCTTTCCACAGAAAACTTTTTTCCTTTTTCACAATCTAAAAAGAATAAAAAACCGAGTTGTGAAAGAACCTCCTTGGGTTTTAGAGTGGAAGAATATTCTATGCTTACATAGCTTTTCTCATCTTCTTGGCTACAAGCTACAAATCATTCATCAATTTAGATAGTTTTAAACCTACAAAAAGAACTAGTTATAGTTAATTTACTGAATGAATTAAAGAAAGAAGTAAAAAAAGAGATTTCTTAAAAAACCGCTAACGCCTTAGCAATTGAACTATAAATGTATAGAATATGGTAGGAAGGTGGAGAGGTGAGATGGCCAATGAAAAGAATGCAGTGCTCGGTTCATGGATTGTAGCAACCGGAACAACCCTTTCAGCGATAGGAGCTACCCCTTCTAGAGTTTTAAATGAATCTCAGCTAAAAAGCTTAGACTTATGGGGAAATGTACTACAAGCTACGGGTAATGCTTTAACAGCAGATAGTGAAGAAAACTATACGCTCGACAAAGTAGGAAATGAAATACAGGCGATTGGGAATACAACAATTGTTGCTTCTATCTTGCTCTATTTCGATAAGAAGACAAAAATTGAATTAAACATAAAAGGTAATTTCCTTCAAGCTTTAGGTGGAGGAGTCGCTTTTACAGAAGCACTAGGCCGTGAGCCAACTCTTGATGAACTTTTAATTGTAAATGGAAACCTTCTCCAAGCAATCGGTAACTCTCTACAAGCAATCTCCGGTATAAGAGAATTAAGAGGCGAAGAGGCAAATAAGTTGAATGAAGTTGGCAGCTGGATACAGGCGATTGGTTCAATCCTTTGTGCTTTAGGGGGCGTGACTGTCACGCCCCGGTTTTTGTCGATTACAACAAAATATCAAGCCAAATCTTAACGGCAGTTGCTAAAATCAACAGTGCTAATGTTACTTGTAATACTTTTGTATTCATCTTCTTGCCTGCCATTGCACCTAATGGAGAGGCTATCAAACTTGCTACGACCATTATTAATGCTGGAAAGTAATCAACTTGACCTGTTGATATTTTCCCAACAGTCGCTCCAATAGATGAGATAAAGGTGATTGCTAGTGATGAGGCAATTGTCATTCTCGTTGGAATCTTTAACACAACAAGCATAATCGGCACTAACAAAAACGCCCCTGCAGCTCCGACAATCCCTGCACCAAGTCCAACAATAAACGCTAAACCAGCTGCAAGCCACTTATTAAATGTCACTGAATCAAACGCGATATCATCAATACCTTTTTTTGGAAGAACCATCATAATTACTGCGATCAACGCTAAAATACCATATATTATATTAATTCCGTCCTCTGACATAAGCTTTGATCCGAAACCACCGATAAAACTACCAACTAAAATACTTGATCCCATATAAAGAATTAGTGTTTTATTTAAATAACCACCTTTTCGATAAGCCCACACTCCCCCGATTGTTGCAAAAAACACCTGTACTGCACTGATACCGGAAACTTCATGAGCACTAAAAGCAGCTAAACCGAACAACGGAGGAATATATAAAAGCATCGGATACTTAATAATTGACCCACCAATCCCAAGCATCCCAGATACATATGAACCTATAAATCCGATTAAAAATATTGTGACGATAAAAGCGATATCCATTCTGATTCCTCCTTCATGGAGTCAAGCCCCTTCAATAGCGAGAGACCTGACCCCAAAGCTTGATCAGCCCTTTTTAATCCAAAATTTAAATACATTATTGTCTTCTACTTCATGCTTAATTAGTTCGTGACCACCTGATTTTGCCCATGCTGTTAAGTCACTTTTTGCCCCTTTGTCTGTTGCATGGATTTCAAGGATGTCACCTGTTTCAAGCTCAGTGATAGCTTTCTTTGTTTTTACAATTGGCATTGGACATGCTAAGCCTTTTGCATCTAATACTTTTGCTACGTTCATCTAAAATCACTCCTCATTCTTAATAAAAGGCTGTTTTCGCATACTTTGTTGCTTTTAAATACCCGAAGCAATCAGCACTGTAGTAAGTCTAGTGGCTTCTTTTCTTCAGAAAATAGTACACTTATAGTCAAAAAAACTTTTCCATTCCAAATTTTGGTTGCATAGCAGCAATCATTCAGAAAATAGCCTAATAAAATATTCCTATTATCGAACAGCACAACGATTTGGCCCAATCTCCATTTCGCGTTGTGTTTCTTCATCTGGACTGATTTTCCCCATATTTGTTTCACGAATTTCTTGATATGCATTTGGTTGTGGTGGTAAATTTTCTGTAACTAACTTTCTAAACTCATTATCATCTTCAATGTTTAAGCCATGATTTTTTGCAAACAATGTTCCTAATTTTTCAGCCACACTTCCATCTTCATTTAATTCATCAATCATCATAAAGTGGGCTGGAAGAACAATTAGTTCATCTGATAACTCACGGTAACGCTCGTATAAACTTTCTCTCAAATCTCCTACCCAATCCTCAGCCATTCCCGCTAAATCAGGTCTTCCAATCGAATCGATGAATAAAATATCACCTGAAAGCAGGAACTTATGATCAACAACAAATGAAGTTGAACCAATTGTATGACCTGGTGAATAAAGAGCATTAATTGTAATCTTCGTACCACCAATCATCACTTCTTGACCTCCCTCAAGTGCTTGATAGTCAAAAGTAACTTCTTCAGCATCCTTCGGTGGCAGCCAGTATGTTGCATTAGTTTTCTCAGCAATCATACGTCCACCTGAAATATGATCAGCGTGCAAATGGGTATCAAACACATGTGCGATGTTAGCTCCGACTTTTTCAGCAAATTGTACATATACTTCTGTCATTCTTGTTGAATCAATAATCGCTGCTTCACCATTTGAAACCACCATATAAGAAAGACAGCCTTTTCCGATCCGAACGAATTGATAAATTTCGCCACCATCTTGTAAGTCTCCAACCTTAACCGGCTCCAGATATTCACTCCAAGCTTTCATCCCACCTTGTAAATAAGCAACAGATAATCCTTCCTCCACAAGCATTTCAGCTACCATAATGGAAGAACCCTCTTTCGCACAAACAACTAAAATTTCTTTATTCTTTGGCATTTGATTGATAATCTCTTCAACACCATCAAGTAGATCAAAATATGGAATGTTCATATATTCAAAGTTGTGTCCTTCAATTTTCCAATCCTGGAACGCATCTTCATTTCTCACATCTAAAATAAATAAATCTTCTTTATTCACTACTTTTTGTGTTACCTCTTTAGCAGTCATTATTTTTAAAGTCATTCTAAATTACCCCCTTAGGTATATTTTTAATTAAAAAAAATTACAGTGAGAGGTTAGAGTACTAGATTGATAAATGCTCTAACCTAAAACATTTATAACTTTTCACTTGCTCCTGACCAATTGCTCATTCCTGGTATTACATTAACAACCTTTGAAAAACCCTTTTCCGTTAAAACTTGTGCTGCTAAATCACTTCTGCTTCCTGTCCGACAAATAACAAAAATCTCGTTATCTTTGTTCAGTTCAGGTAATCGATTTTCTAAATCACCCAAAGGAATCGAAATCGCATCTGGAATATGGTTAAACGCATATTCAGCTTCTTCCCTTACATCGAGAATAACCATGTTTTCACCTGCGTTCATTTTCGCCTCAAGATCTTTATTATTAATGACATGGAGATGCTTCTGCTCAACTGTTTCTTCGTCAGAAGACTTTCTTAAAAAATGCTTCAACACATCATCTTCTTCAATCGTACCTAAAAATTGGTGTCCTGCTTTATCTGCCCAAGCTTTTAAATCGGCTTTTGAACCTTTATCTGTAGCTAGAACTTCTAAAACATGACCCGCATCTAAACCTGTCATTGCTTTTTTTGTTTTCACAATCGGCATTGGACATGCTAACCCTTTTGCATCTAATGTAACATTTGCTTTAATCGTTTCCATGTATAATCCTCCTAAATACCTTATAGGGTATATTATTTTCTAAAAAAATTACTCAACTTTGCCTTCCCAAGCAAGCATTCCGCCTGTCATATTGATTACATTAAAGCCTCTGCTCTCAAGAAATTGTGAAGCGCGCCCACTTCTGCCACCTGAACGGCAAACCATCGTGTATTCTTTTGCTTTATCTAGCTCATGCATACGAAATTCTAGTAAACCTAAAGGAATGTTTATTGCTCCTGAAATTGTTCCCTCAGCTACTTCATCTACTTCACGCACATCAATCAAATCTAACACGATACCTTCGTTTAAAATAGCTTCCACTTCTTTTGCCGTCATTTCTTTCAACACAGTTTCCTCCTTTGTACTCAAGACCAGGCACTCATGCCGCCTTTTACATTTGTCATTTTTTTAAAGCCTTTTTTCCTTAATAATTTACTAGCTTTATTACTTCTCATGCCACTTTGACAAATAACGATAACCTCTTTGTCCTTAGAAAGCTGATCACTTCTTTGATTCAACTGATGCAAAGGGATGTTTTTAAATCCTTTAATATTTCTCCCATTAAATTCAGCCTCTGTTCTAACATCAATATATTGTTTATTTTTATCATTCAGGTTCTTTTTCAATTCTAGAGTAGAAATTTGTTCCACACCTTTTGCAGGAAAAAGACGTTGAATGAAAAGAAAGATTACCAAACCAATAATAAGATAGTTTACATATTCCACTTATCACTCAATCCCTTCTAGATAAATAAATTCACATTTCCATCCTCAGCATCGGCTAAGTAGGCTGCAACTCCCGCATAATCAATAGAATCTAATAATTCTTCTTCTTTAAGTCCTAATAAATCCATTGTCATCGTACATGCGACTAACTTGACATCTTGCTCTTGTGCCATTTCAATTAACTGTGATAAAGGTAGAGCATTATGTTTCTTCATCACATCTTTAATCATTTTTGGTCCCATACCAGCAAAGTGCATTTTAGAAAGTCCCATTTTTTCTGCACCTCTAGGCATCATTTTGCCAAACATTTTCTCCATAAAACTCTTTTTCACAGTGATATTCTCATCTTTACGTAAAGCATTTAATCCCCAAAATGTATGGAAAATCGTTACTTCATGATCATAAGCAGCCGCCCCATTTGCAATAATATATGCTGCCATTGCTTTATCATAATCACCACTAAATAAGACAATTGTTGTTTTTTTCGTTTCAGTCATAATATCCTCCTCATAATATACATATACCACTATAGGTATTTATTTTCACAAAAAAATTTATCCTTTTTTAATCCAAAACTTAAACACATTATTTTCTTCTTCATGCTGAATCAACTCATGACCACCAGACTTAGCCCAAGCAGTAAGATCACTTTTTGCACCTTTTTCAGTTGTATGAATTTCTAGAATTTGACCTGAAGCAAGCTCATTAATAGCTTTCTTTGTTTTGACAATTGGCATCGGACATGCTAAACCTTTTGCATCTAATAGCTTATCTACGTTCATTTATCGTTACCTCCAAGAAATAGTTTATATTACCTTTACCCCTACGGGTATGTTAACAGATATATAGAAATTGTCAATCTTTCTATTTAGCGACTTTTCACTAAAAGACTAACAGATTCCTTGATCAATTGCTCTGTATCTTCACCCTTTTTTTCAGCTTCAATCACACAATCAACTAGGTTAGAGCTAACAATCACACCAACGGTACGGTCGACTGCTGATCGAACAGCTGACAATTGAGTAATCACTTCTTTACACGGCTGATCATCTTCCATCATTTTTAAAATGCCTCGAATTTGTCCTTCCATTCTTTTTAAGCGATTTTTCACTTGGATGTTATATTCCATTTTAGCTCCTCCCTTCAACGTTGAGAAATGAATTTGCTATCTACAATGCTTATTTTATACCCCTATAGGTATATTGTCAAGAGTATTTAATTATTGAATGTAAATAGCATTCAAACATCATCATAATCCTAATTAACTTGCAAATGAAATTGAGGCTGGGACATAACATAACATATTCATTAACAACAATTCTTACAAGGTAATAGCTTAGTGGATAAAATATACGTAAACTGCTGCGAGATGCAAAGCATCGGCTAGACCCCACCCACACTACGTAACACGAGGTGTCTTGCTAGCTTTCCGTGGAAAGCGGAGTATATTTCAGGAGCGACGTAACTACATCTTCAACAATAATACGGTTTCAATTTTATTAAAATAATATTGTCCCAACCTCTGTTAACTACTCCATACCTAAGGGCCTCATTCCTCAATGAAGCCCGTTTCCCATGTATTCTCTATACAATAGCCCTCGAAATCAGTAATACGAAGGCCTTTTCAACGAACATTTACTTGCTTCTTCTCGCAATCGTGGTGCATAAAAGCTAAGTTTTCTAATAAAATAACATGTTTCTGGAAAATGATGCTCGAGAAAACGTAAAGTTGATTTGTTTAAGACTTTATTTTCTTTGTATTTGAGAACCATGCTATAAATAAATTCACTCATTTCTAACGTTGTTTTGCCAACATCATAGGCAAATTCCATTTGACGAGCAAATCCAGGTTCTTTAAAACGTAAGTATCCTTTAAGGTGGCGGTTTTGAACGATAAATACTTGATATTTACTAATATAAGCTTCAGCTTGTCGAGTAGCAATTATTTCAATAGGATCAAGAACAGACTCAAATAATAGGGCATGACCCAGTTGATCCTCCAACCATAAATCCATTAAATTTTCTAAAGAAAGTGGCACAGGTTCTTTACCTTGAACTAAGAAACTTAGTATTCGTAAGTATTCTTGATTTTCCGCTAATGTTCCATTTAAATAGGTTGGCGACAAATTAAGATTCACTTTATTATCTATTCGAAGTGCCTGCATTTTTCCTTCAAATTCAAAATAGCCTCTTGCTACTGGCCAAGCTTTATTAGCAAATTGAATCATCATTACATCTCTAAAATCAGACGTACGAGGAAGCGAATTCAACATTGAAATCAACTCTTGGAACCAATTAATATACTGCTGTGAAGTATTAACATACTGTGTCTCAGTTACTGAAAGATGATCTCTTACAAAATAGGCATGATCTTGCAAAATTTCTAACCAAAATAAATGCTCATCCCATATCGGGATATCATTAAATTTCATTTATTGACCTCTCCCTCCAATGTCTATCACTTATATTTACGAGGAAGTAAGACAAGAAATGAATTTTTCTTAAAAAATACATAAATTTATGAACAATTGGGGAGATTTTACTTATAAAAGAAAATTGAAAAGGTTGTCTTATGATGAAAAATGCAAAGCAATTTATGATCTTAATGACTCTTTTACCTTGGCTATCACTTCCACTTTTAAAGAAAAAAACATTTCTACGATTTTTGCCTGGTGCCTTATTCATGTGTTTATATGTAACAGCTGAAGGATATTTTGCTCAAAAGAAAAAATGGTGGTGGTTTCCTTTTCATGTTAAACCGAATGTTTTAGGAGAGTTACCTTTAATATTTGGACCATTTTTTGTAGGATCATTCTGGATTTTAAAATACACGTATGGAAAATTTAATTTATACATGTTAGTCAATATTATCATTGATTCTTTTTTTACTTACTTCACTCTAGAATGGTTTAAGAAAATTGGATATGTATCACTTGTTAGATTGACAAAATTTCAACTTTCTCTGTTATTTTTAGTGAAGTCGGTGTTGATGTACGGATTTCAAGTATTGTATGAAAAGGTGTTTGGCGTCGTAAAACGGATTCAGTCTCAGAATGATGAATTAAAAAAAAGCTAGTGAAGAGGATACCATTTTTATGTGTCCTCTTTCTTATCTTTAATTTGTCTACCAATCCAAACAAGAGGTTATATCCCTTTTGCATACCTGATAATTGAATTCATCGTTATTGTTATCATCCCTCCTACTATGTTTGACTTGTCCGGTTCTGTAAATAAATCTTGTTTTTCTAACCAAATATAAAAAGACCAAAATGTCATCTATTAATACAGATGACATTTTGGTCCCCCTCATTAAATTTTTTCCTGTTTTCACCTTTTATTCGGCTTAAAGCCCATCGTTGCTTTAACAGCTTGTTGCCAGCCATCATAAAGCATTGTTCGTTGTTCTTCACCCATCGTTGGCTCAAAGGATTGATCTATACTCCATTGATTCATGATTTCTTCGCGGCTACTCCAGAACCCAACAGCAAGACCTGCTAAATAAGCTGCTCCTAAAGCCGTTGTTTCATTGACAACAGGGCGTTCGACTGGAACATTTAAAATATCACTTTGAAAATTCATCAAAAAGTTATTTTTAACCGCTCCACCATCTACACGTAATTTCTTCAGTTCAATTCCTGAATCTGCTTCCATTGCAGTTAAAACATCTTTCGATTGATAAGCAAGTGATTCAAGAGTTGCACGAATAAAATGTTCCTTTGACGTACCACGTGAGATTCCAAAAATGGCACCTCTTGCATCACTATCCCAATATGGTGTTCCTAATCCAACAAATGCAGGAACAACATAAACACCATCTGTTGAATCTACTTTTGCAGCATATTCTTCTGTTTGTGGCGCATGATCGACCATTCTTAAGCCATCTCGAAGCCATTGGACAGCTGATCCTGCGACAAATATACTTCCTTCTAATGCATACTCAACTTTCCCGTCGATTCCCCAAGCAATTGTAGTCAATAATCCATGTTTTGAAGGCACAGCTTTTTCACCAGTATTCATTAACATGAAACACCCTGTACCATATGTGTTTTTAGCCATACCCTTTTCAAAACATGCTTGCCCAAATAATGCCGCTTGCTGATCTCCCGCTATTCCTGCGATGGGAACGGCTTCACCAAAGAAATGGTAATCAACTGTTTCAGCATATACTTCAGAAGATGAACAAACTTCAGGTAACATCGATTTTGGAATCGTTAAAATTTCCAACAATTCATCATCCCATGCTAAATCATAAATATTATACATCAGCGTTCTTGAAGCATTTGTATAATCAGTCACATGCTTCGTACCACCAGATAGCTTCCAAATTAACCATGTATCAATAGTACCAAAAAGTAATTTACCTTCATTGGCTTTTTGTCTTGCTCCTTCAACATGATCAAGAATCCATTTCACTTTTGTTCCTGAAAAGTACGCATCAATTAATAATCCTGTTTTACTTCTAAATAAATCGTTATATCCTTTTTCTTTTAGTTCTTCACATATATCAGCTGTTTGTCTTGATTGCCAAACAATCGCATGATAAACGGGTTGACCTGTTTCACGATCCCATACAACTGCAGTTTCACGTTGATTTGTAATACCAATACTAGCAATCTCTTGTGGAGAAACATTCGTTTTAATTAATAGCTCTGATATAACAGCCAATATTGAGCTCCAAATTTCTTGAGCATTATGCTCTACCCAGCCAGGCTTCGGAAAATATTGTGTAAATTCTTTTTGAGCGACATCTACAATTTCTCCATTTTTATTAAATAAAATTGCTCTTGAGCTTGTTGTTCCTTGATCAAGTGATAAAATGTATTTTTTCTCCATGGTCTTTCCTCCAATGGTAAGTAATGTTTATCGTGCTAGCTTATTTATGTTAACTTATTTTTCTACTTCTTAGTTTGCACTAGTTACTTTCTAATCTAATGATAGCCCAATATGTGATTCAACCTTCATCGTTCTAGAGTAAAAAAAGACAGCCACTTATAACTAATAAAATAGGAATTTTATTAGTTATAAATAGCTGTCTCTCCATCACTCATCAGCACGACTTAACTTGTTAAATTTAGTATATAAAATAAAACAGCATTTGTAAACGCTTTTTCTATTCATATTTTAAATTTCACATTCATTCATTTAAGGTTTTTATCTTCAATAAAGGCTCTTTTCTGAACAATAGTTGCTAGTAACCAAAATTCATAGTGAAAACAGTATTTTTTCACCTATAAGGGTACTATTTTATGAAGAAAAGATGCTACTAGACTTAATACAATGCTGATTGCTTTAGGTATTTATAAGCAAAAAAGTTTGCGAAAGCAGCCTCAATAAAGGCTCTTTTCTGAACAATAGTTGCTATGTAACCAAAATTCATAGTGAAAACAGTGTTTTTTCACCTATAAGGGTACTATTTTATGAAGAAAAGATGCCACTAGACTTAATACAGTGCTGATTGCTTTAGGTATTTAAAAGCAACAAAGTTTGCGAATACAGCCTCAATAAATTTATGCGCTAGAATTAACATTCAACAATGTTTATACTACAACTATTATTGGTAAGCTATTCAACAACAATAGCCTGCTTCCCCATTTGCTCCCAAGCAGCTATAAAGTTTTCTTTCGGGATTTTTCTATTTTTTTCATTTGCTAGTGGATCATTAAAATAAATAAATTGTTCATCATAACCTGTCACAACAACAGAATGCTCTTTATAAGTAATCTTCACTTTCCCGGTAGGTGTTTCCCATGTTTCAAATAATGAATCTGGCAACGTTTTAAACGTCGTATTCGCAATCACCCATACAGGTGAATCACGATTAATATGTTTGATCACTTCTTCAAAATCATTTCCAGTCAAATCAATGATTTTATTCGGCAAATAGGTTGAAGCAAGCTCTGCAATTGGTCGATGATACACACCATACCCCGGATTATTAAAAGAATACATGTCCCCAACAAATCCATCATGAGGATTCCCAAATGAAATCACACCATGACGAATCGTCTTAGGTGTAGGATCTTTCTTCACATTTTTAGCTAATTCCATTTTATCTACTTCGATTCCTTCATATTGCAACAGCATCGCTAAACTTGTGACTTCACAGCCTCTCGGCAATTCAGGAAGCTGAGCAACTAACGGAACATCTAACATTTTTTCAGTAAGAATAACTTCCTCACCATTCAACACACTCTGCAAAAATGCTGGTTCATTTATAGAGTTTGTTAATAAAATGAACTCTGCTTTGATCTGTTTGCCATTGTAAATAAGGATTAAAAAGAAAATAATTACCGACAGCCATCCCATATAATAGATGATTTTCTTGTTATTTTTCAGATAGTTTATTAATAATATAAGTGTGATAAGCGCTGAAATAAAAAGGAATAATAATTCCATGTTATACTCCTTTCAAGAAATACTCTATTTACTAAAAAGAACGATTTTCATTCATTTTAACTCATTTTAATTTGTAGAGAAATATTAAAGTCATACCAATTATAAACTTAGATCGAAAAAATACATTTGCACTCTAGTATTCTCATGTTTTTATATGACGTATTATCCCATCATTTCTTCAAAATCATACCAGGTTGGTTTTAGCATAAATGATTCATGTTCGTTGAGAGTTCATTATTCACCAGTTAAACAATATGATATAAAAATAGAGCTAGGTAATCTCCTAGCCCTGATAAAATAGTACGTCAATTAAGCAAGCAGTGTTATGCCTGGGAGTTTTCTAGGTTACACTTGATTTTTCGCAAAAAAATAAGACGAGATTCCTTGGAAATTCAAAGGGGATCTCGTCTTTATTCATAAAATTCACATGCAAAATGACATCAAACCGCTTCTGTTTCCCACTTTTTATCATCTTCTACAAAAAGAATGCCTAATTCATGGTGTTCACCATCATATAAAGCTCTTTGTGCAAAGCGAATTTCACCGTTAAAATCGACAATTTCAAGCTTACAAAATGCAGAATTCTTTTGTAATGCTTGATACAATTCTTCAACTGATTTGACTGAATAGCCATTTACCTTCATGACCATTTCCCCAACCTGCAAATTCATTTTTTCTGCTGGTGATTGTGGAAGTATGCCTAATATCATTAAGCCATGATCTCTTTTTGAAAAATAAAAGGCAGCTGAATCATCATTTATTCGCTGACGAATGGTAATAAATTCACGACCAATCATCGCAATAAACATAGCTATAAATGCAACAGGAGTGAACCAAATGCTGCTTACAGCGACAAGTAAGGTAATAACACCCAACCAGATCACCCGCTGACCTGTTACTTTGATGCTTTCTAATGGCATTGAGCCTTGAATTCTTTGATGAAAGCCAAGGAAAAACGGGATAAACAATAGAAGGAACGGTTGTCCTCCGATATTTAACACTGGCCACCACGATAAAGTAGAAGTTAACTCTCCGCCTGGAACAAGGAAAAGCAATGGAAGCATCCACGTACGATTTGCTTCATGTGTTCCAATTGGCAAGCCTCTTGTACTCGTTTTAATATATGGTGATGTGTTTTGATGTGCTGTTCGAAAGATAAGAACACCTTCAGTGATCATTAGTAAACCTGCCAAAATACCAAGTGAAGCATAGCTTGTTTCAGATAATCCGATAAAAAATGAATCAAAACCTTCAGCATCACCCATGATTGCAATAATGAAAAATGTTAAACCAATCGTAAAGGCAGCAGAAAGCCAGCGTAATTTACATGTGAAACCGATGATTGCTGTAACTATGGCACATAAAACTAGTGTCCCAAAAGGAAGACTTAAACCAACAGCAAATAAAATAACCGATAATAGTAAACCGGCAAGTAATCCCTTTGTATAAGTAAACTTCATCTCATCATAAAGATCGCGCACTCGAGTATGAAATGACTTTCGTTCACGTTTCACGCGAAAATAACCATAAGCAAGAGTTAAAAGGAAAAATAAATAAAAGAGTGGATGGATAAAGAAGCGACCAACAGCCCAAAGCAACTCTAGTAACCAATTTTCTATCAAAACAGAATCCCACCTAACTGTTTTTAGCCGTATCTCATTTGAACTTGTCCAAAAAGCAATGTTCCTTTTTGGAATCAGTTACTCATATTTTACCATCTCTCTCAACAATTGAGTATGCTTATTTTAACTTGTTCCAAAGATGGCTATTTGAAAGGGAAAAATCATTCATAGATTGCTCTAATTCGATATTCAACGTTTCAGAAATCATCTGCATTGATTTTTTGATATCTGTTAAAGTTAATGATAATCGCTTATGATCTTTCGTTAAATAGGAAAAGTAATCCTTCACAACCTGGTGATCAACTTCTTGAATTGACTTCTTTTCGGAATAATTTGCTAAATACATACAAAATAGGCGGATATATTTACTAGAGCTTGCTTGAGAGTGAGGTGACACAATAACTTTCTCACTTAATTGGTCGGTTAAGTTTTGATAAACAAGTTCCCTTTGATAGCTAGATTTTTTCAAGACATATCCCCCTGAATTTCTTTTTCTATAGAAGTACGCTGATAGATATCATTTTACGTCCTTTTGCGAGAAGAAAAAGAGTTGATATGGTGATGGGGGATAATATCATTCTTGTCTCTAACTTTGTTAAAAGAATAGTAAAGCTGATTATGTAGCCTCAAAGTCATTATGGATTCTGACGATCTATTTCTCAAGCTTCCCAGTAGCTTATGTCCTTCACGACTGATGAATGCTCCAAGGCTTAGCACGCCCTACAAAAAGCAAAAAAACAGACCTAATCGCTGTTGGATTTGGTCTGTTTTCTGAGTTTTTTAAAGAAATCAGCAGAACTGATCTCTAGTTAAACAACGTTTTAATCGCCATCTTCAATTGAAGATCATTTTCTTCTTTTCCTCGAAGTTCACTTAATTTTTTATTTAGTACATCTGCTGTTTGTTGGTCGATTTTTCCGCTTATTGGTAGTTCATTTGTTTGTTGAAATGCTTTTACTGCTGTTTCGGTTGCATCGTTAAAATATCCGTCCATGCGTGATGGTTCGAAGCCAAGTCCTTTAAGAGCAATTTGTGCTGTTTTGACTTGATCGTTATTCATATCACGTACTAACGATTTTTCAATTTGTAGTGGACTCGCTTTATACAAGGCTGGTTGTTCCACTTTAATTGTTGGTTCCACACCTTTTTTATGAATCCAGTTTCCTTCAGGTGTTAACCATTTATATAGAGTTAATTTAATATTGCTGCCATCACCCATTGGTACTGCTTGCTGAACAGTTCCTTTTCCGAATGAGGTTACGCCAACAATATCATAGCCTGATGCTTCTTTTAATGCTCCAGCAAGAATTTCAGAAGCAGAGGCACTGCCTTTGTCAATTAACACAGTTACCGGATAATCCTTTTTCTCAGAAAGATCAGAGAAGTAACGTTTTTTATTTCCAGTACGTTCTTCAATTTGAATGTATGGCTGATCTTTCGTCACAAACTGCTTTAAAATTTCTTCTACACTTTGTAAATAGCCACCTGGATTTCCACGAACATCTAAAACTAAGCCTTCAATTTTATCTTTTTCTAATTTCGTTAATGTTTGTTGAAAATCTTTTGCTGTATTTTCTGAGAAAGAGCTAATCTCAATATAGCCGACCTTTTTCCCTTGATATTCCTTAGTACTGCCAAACACAGTTTCAAGAGGAATTTCATCTCGTACTACATCAAATGTTAACTTTTCTCGTGAATTTGGGCGAACAACCTCGATTGCCACCTTTGTTCCTTTTTTTCCACGTATTTTCAAGACCGTTTCATGGAGGTCTAATCCTTCAACATTTTTTCCGTCTATACTGACGATTTGGTCATTAGGCTGAAGACCTGCTTTTTCTGCTGGAGAGCCTTTGAAAGGTGAAACAATTGTGACTCTTCCCTCATCCATTCCAACTTCTGCGCCAATTCCTTCAAATGAAGAATCCAGTGCCTGGGAAAACTGCTTTGCTGTTTCTTTGTCCATATATACGGAGTATGGATCTTCCAATGTTGACAGCATCCCCTGAATAGCACCTTCTAAAAGCTCTTCTTCATCGACTTCTTCCACATATTTTGTTGATATTAATTCAAGAGCTTGTCTAAACTTATCAAACCCTTCAATTTCAGATGCTTGTTCTTCGGCATTAAATACATTACCGAACGTTGGGATTGCTTCCGTCTCTTTTGGTGTATTGGGCTGGAGTAGTTCTTGCCCAATATACATACCTCCTGCACCTAATAATAGAGACAATGTTATAAACAATGCTGTTAGTTTTTTATTCATTCTTTACCTCCTATTTCTTACGCTGCCACGTTTATGTAATTTGAGCAGAAACTAAACTTTTTTTAGTATATGTCATGCTTGGACAAATCATGTAATACAAATATTATTAGTTGTTTTGAAACGTAAAAATGTATACAGAGGTGAGTCACTTTAGTGGTGCGGATTTTGTCGGAAATAGTCTAATCGATGATAAATCGCGATTAAGTCCATATAATTGTGTAAAAACAAAGAGTCATTTTATTCCTTCTTGTCAACAATGTTTTCAACGACGATAAACAAAGAGAAGATGAATAAAAATGACTCAATTACAGTTTAACCTAAATATGGAAGTTTTAAAAGAATCTGTTATGAATTCTAATATTGATGTAGTTGTTAAATCAGCTATAGTTTTAGTTTTAAATGAATAT
>NZ_JAIVKL010000026.1 GCF_020524045.1 Metabacillus litoralis | reverse complement strand
CCCATCAATTCGCTCGACTTGCATGTATTAGGCACGCCGCCAGCGTTCGTCCTGAGCCAGGATCAAACTCTCCAATAAAGTAGTGTTTGACTTGCTCATAGTTGTTTCGTTTTTGTACTATTATATAGTACGTTTTTGTTAATCGAAATTAACGTTGGCACGCTTGGTTTTGTTTAGTTTTCAAAGATCATATTGGAGCGGGTGAAGGGAATCGAACCCTCATCATCAGCTTGGAAGGCTGAGGTTTTACCACTAAACTACACCCGCGAAAGTGTCTCGACTGGTCGGGAAGACAGGATTCGAACCTGCGACCCCTTGGTCCCAAACCAAGTGCTCTACCAAGCTGAGCTACTTCCCGTCAATGGCGCGCCCGAGAGGAGTCGAACCCCTAACCTTTTGATCCGTAGTCAAACGCTCTATCCAATTGAGCTACGGGCGCAAATATTATTTTTAAGTTGTTGTTCCGAAGAAGCAACTTTTATATCATAACATTTCACATTCTAAAAGTCAACAACTTTTTTGAAATGTTTTTTTGGTGCGGCCGAGAGGACTTGAACCTCCACGGGGTCGCCCCCACTAGGCCCTCAACCTAGCGCGTCTGCCATTCCGCCACGACCGCGAAACATATGAAAGTTATTTTACTTTCGCAAAAAACTTTGGTGCGGGTGAAGGGACTTGAACCCCCACGTCACAAGGACACTAGATCCTAAGTCTAGCGCGTCTGCCAATTCCGCCACACCCGCATGGTGTGTAAATGGTGAGCCATGAAGGATTCGAACCTTCGACCCTCTGATTAAAAGTCAGATGCTCTACCAACTGAGCTAATGGCTCATTTTATATAGTACATAAAATGAATAAAAATGGCTGGGCTAGCTGGATTCGAACCAACGCATGTCGCAGTCAAAGTGCGATGCCTTACCGCTTGGCTATAGCCCATTAATATCCTTTCACTCTCAAAAGTGACAAGAGTTAAATAATATCATATCAAAACGGTTATCACAAGTGGAAATTGTTGCCAATAAATATAATGGCGGTCCGGACGGGACTCGAACCCGCGACCTCCTGCGTGACAGGCAGGCATTCTAACCAACTGAACTACCGGACCAAGTTTTTTTCGCGAAGCGAAAATAAACAACCTTGCTTTTGATCTTAATCTTGAAAACGAAGCGAAAATAAACACCCTTGCTTTTGATCTTAATCTTGAAAACGAAGTGAAAATAAACAACCTCACTCTACATCTTTAAAACCAAAGCAATAATAAATAATCTCACACTGCTTATCATCACATATCATTTCAGAAAGAAATAGGAGGCGAGCCACAAGTGCGCCCACTTCCTACCCTCTAAGATATACAATGACCCGTACGGGATTCGAACCCGTGTTACCGCCGTGAAAGGGCGGTGTCTTAACCGCTTGACCAACGGGCCATATTTTTATATGGCGGAGAAGGAGGGATTTGAACCCTCGCGCCGCTCGCGCGACCTACACCCTTAGCAGGGGCGCCTCTTCAGCCACTTGAGTACTTCCCCATATGGCTCCGCAGGTAGGACTCGAACCTACGACCGATCGGTTAACAGCCGATAGCTCTACCACTGAGCTACTGCGGAATAAATATTACAGACTTTCTTTATTATATTGATTGAGATAAGTCATGTCAAGACTCATAATCAATAATTTAAAGTAAGTTATTTCACCATCAGCGACGGCTTTTATAATTTAACATAGCCTCCTTGTCATAGTCAACCCCTATCAACAAGAGAGATTTTACCAGCACATTTACCGCAAACCAAGCGAGATGTATCCACTCGTCTTTTCCTCTTATACTCTTGACCACAACTAGTACATTTATAAATCAAACTAGCTTTTTGAGGTTTAGGTTTCTCAATTAATGGGGTACAGAACCTAGGAGCATCAACTTTGATAAGAAGATCTTTAAAATCTTTATCACCATGTTTATATCCTTTACCTTCTATATGAAGATGGTAATGACATAACTCATGTTTAATAATCCCGACCATTTCCTCAAGACCGTGTTCAACATAGTACTTCGGGTTAATATCAATATTGTGACTTCCAAGCATATACCTTCCACCTGTTGTTCTTAATCTTTTGTTAAAGGTTGCTTTATGATTGAATTTCTTGTTAAAAAGACTTAAAGAAAGATCTTCTACTAATTTCTGAAGTTTTAAATCATCCACGATAAATCCCCCGTTTTAAAATGGAACATAGCACTCGTCCATTGCATACATTATAAACACCTATACACCATTATAATGGTTAAGGAGGTATGAGCAAATGCCATCATGGTTACAAAATCAAATGCAACGTGCCTTTTTAGAAAAAAATCGTTATCAAATCAAGTTACTTAATCAATGTTGGTTTTTCTATAGAGAAAAAGAGGCAAATTCATAATAGTATGACCCCTTCAACAAACCATAAAATATGTAGCCCCTCTTCAAACAGAAGCTACCTTTATAGTAATTGAGGGGTCGTCATTTCATACTAACAGAACTATATTAAAGGCGTTTTCTGAAAGATTGTTGCTAAGTGGCTTAATATTAAATTATAGAAACATATCAAATAGCAACAATCCTTAGTAATTAATTGTTTAACATTGTCAGAGCCACTCTACCTTTTTTTGTATCAACTTCATCTACCCAAACGGTTACAACATCACCAACAGAGACAATATCTAACGGATGTTTGACAAATGTATTGCTTAATTTGGATATATGCACTAGTCCATCCTGTTTCACACCAATATCTACGAAAGCACCGAAATCGACTACATTCCTTACAGTGCCTTGTAGTTCCATTCCTTGCTTAAGATCTTCTAATTTAAGAATATCCTTTTTTAGCAAAGGCTTTGAAATTTCATCCCGAGGATCCCTCTCAGGTCTAACCAACGCATCACAAATATCCTTTAACGTTAGCTCACCTATAGAAAGTACTTCAGATACCTCTTTAAGATTTAAACTTTTTACCTTTTCATTTAATTCCGCAGACCCTAAATCTGCATCAGATGCATTTAATTGTTTTAGCAGCTTTTTCACTTCAGCATACCGCTCTGGGTGAATTCCTGTTCGATCAAGGAGCTGATCTCCATCTGCCACTCTTAAGAAACCAATACACTGCTCATAAGTTTTAGCACCTAGCCTAGGTATATCTTTAAGCTGTTTTCTATTTGTAAACCTTCCTAGCTCATCTCTTTTCTTCACAATATTATTTGCAACCGATTTACTTAAGCCCGCTACATATTGTAATAAAGAAGATGAAGCTGTGTTCACATTAACACCAACTTGATTTACAACTGTTTCTACAACAAATGTTAAAGAATCATTAAGCTTTTTTTGTGAAACATCATGCTGATATTGTCCTACCCCTACTGATTTCGGATCAATTTTCACTAACTCAGCTAATGGATCTTGTAATCTCCTTGCGATAGATACAGCACTTCTTTCCTCTACTTGTAGATCCGGAAACTCTTCTCTCGCTAAATCTGATGCCGAATAAACACTTGCTCCCGCTTCGTTAACAATTAAATAGGACACTTCTTCTTTTACTTCTTTCAAAATGTCTGCAATAAATTGTTCTGTTTCTCTTGATGCTGTTCCATTCCCAATCGCTACAACTTCTATTTGATAATCCTTTAATATAGCTACAACCGTCTCTTTTGCTTTTTCTTTTTTATTAACAGGTGGGTGTGGATAGATGACATCAATATGTAGCATTTTGCCTGTTTCATCAGCTACTGCCAATTTACAACCCGTTCGATAGGCAGGATCGACTCCTAAGACCATTCTTCCTTTTAATGGCGGTTGAAGTAACAAATTTCTTAAATTCTCTGAAAAAATGTGAATGGCACGATCTTCTGCTTTTTCTGATAATTCTTTTCTAATCTCTCTTTCTATCGATGGTTGAATCAATCTTTTATAGGCATCATCAATCGTTTCTATTAGAACATCCCTTACAATTGTTACATTGTTTTTTAATTCTTCTTTTATAAGGTAATCAACAACCTGATCATGTGGTGGTTTGACAGATATTCTTAAAATATCTTCCTTCTCCCCACGATTAATCGCAAGTATACGATGAGGTACTATCTTCTGAATGGGTTCTTCATAATCATAGTACATTTCAAAAACATTCTTTTCGTCTTTTTCCTCATCTTTCGCTGCAGAAGCGATGAATCCCCTTTTGAAGGTAATATCTCTTATCCATTGACGATATTTTGGCTCATCAGATATTTGTTCAGCTATAATATCTTTCGCTCCCTGGATCGCATCGTCAACAGAATTCACTTCTTTTTCTTCGTTGATGAACTCAAGCGCCTTCTTTTGTAAATCTCCTTGTTGAGGAAGTGAAGTAATCCATTCAGCGAGTGGCTCTAGACCCTTTTCTTTTGCAACTGTTGCTTTTGTTCTTCGTTTTTGTTTATACGGTCTATATAAATCTTCAACCTGCTGAAGCTTAAGTGATTTTTGAATTTCTTCTGAAAGCTCTTTTGTTAGCTTTCCTTGTTCTTCTATTAACCGCAACACTTCCTCTTTACGATTTTCTAGATTTTGTATGTATGTCCATTTATCAGATATATCACGAATTTGCACTTCATCAAGTGCTCCCGTTTGTTCTTTTCGATAACGTGCAATGAACGGTACTGTGTTACCGTCTTCTAGTAACTTAATTACACTAGCAACTTGCTTACCATTAATGGAAAGCTCTTTGCTAACTTGTTGCACCATTTTCTCTTGTTTTTCTATCATCTATAATCCTCCAAGTCAAAATTCCTTTTTAAAACTAACCAATGCATATTCAGTTTCCTTCATCATACATTCTAACATTTTACCAAATTTTAGCGCTCTATTAAAACAGTTACACAAACTCAATTTGTTTCTAAGGTTTATCCCCTTATGAAAGGCTTATGTTGAACGAATGTTGCTATGAAACTAAAATTTTGATTGAAAGCAGTGTTTTTTCACTATTATTGTACTATTTTATGAAGAAAAGATGCCACTAGACATAATACATTATTAATTGCATCGGGTATCTAAAAGCAACAAAGTTTGCGAAAACAGCCTTATGAAATGACCATTTTTCAAACAAAAAAGTCGATCAACTATTTTAAGAAATTAAAACAGTTGACCGACTATATAAGTCAAATCATCTTTTCGTGATAATGTAAATTCATCTAATAATCTTGATAAGTCTTCTACCGATTCGCCATTTCTTAAAAGCGATTTAATGGCGGGTAAAACTAATCCGTCTGTATGAATAATAAATTTAGAGCCCTCTTCATAAGAGTACGTATGAGTGCGATATTTTTGTGGTTTTCCTGATAAGTAGCCTAGTAGAGGTAGTGGATAGATAAATGATCCAGAAGGTGTACAGAGTATAAATCGAATATTTCCTACAGAACTGTACGTGAACTGCTTGCTTTTGAAAAAGAATTTCAATATAGAAACGGTTGCTCCACGTTTATCCTTCAATTCTTTATTACATAGGTCAATTAATACGTCTACATCTTCCGCATGATTATTTTCGACTAATGTACTAATTGCCGAAGAGGAATCATTTGCTCGTTCTCCACTACCTAAGCCATCAGCTAATGCACAGATATAATAATCGTCAGTTGCTTTTATGTAAAAACTGTCACCACAACATATTTTACCTTCTTTCGAAAGTTGAAAAGCCAATGTATCAATATTTTTATTTGATTCTTTTACTATCATTGTTTCATCTCCGATGGCATGTCTTTCGCTAGAGCCTCTCTTAGCTTTTGGATGGCTCTCCTTTGCAATCTCGACACATGCATCTGAGAGATACCCAGTTGTTCTCCAGTTTCCTTCTGACTTCTATTTTGTATAAAAGTACATTCAATAATTTCCATTTCTCTTTCTGATAAGACGTGTAAAACACTTTGCAACATAAGCTTTTGATTCACATTTTCAAATCCTTGATCTTGAGTACCAACAATATCAAGGATCGTCACAGTACTTCCATCTGAATCTGCTTCTATAGAATGGTCTACAGATAAAGCCTGATAGCTTTTACCCATTTCCATAGTTTCTAACACTTCTTCTTCTGTAACCCCTATATATTCAGCAATCTCTTGAACTTGAGGTGATCTTTCATTTTCATTTGTTAGGATATCAACAGCTGCCTTAATTTTTGGACCAAGTTCTTTAATCCTTCTCGGGACATGTACACTCCAAGTTTTATCCCTTAAAAATCGCTTGATTTCACCAATTATTGTAGGAATAGCAAATGCCTCAAAAGGTTTTCCAATAGTAGGGTCAAACCTTCTTATTGCACCTAACAAACCAATCATTCCAACCTGCCTAAGATCTTCGTGAAAGCTTTTCCCTTTAGAATACTTTTTAGCTAACGTTTCAACTAAACCAGTATAATGTTCAACAAGCGCTAATTGGGCACTTTTACTTTCCGTCTTCTGGAACTCAATTATAAGCTCACTTACTTGTTCTTTAGTTAGCTTCATGCTTTGAGATGGTTGTGCCATTTTCTATTCGCTCCCCGCTTAAATACTTAATCATGAAGACCGTTACACCTGAATTAACTAGGACACGGACTTCATCCATGAGCGTTTCCATCAAATAGAGACCTAACCCTCCCTCTGGTAACTGATCAACAGGACTTTGAGAGGAATATGGACCAAGATCATTTTTAGTTTTTTCGAAATCAAAGCTTTTCCCATTATCAGCAATCATGACTTCAAGGCGATCATCATAAAGACCAAACCCAATAACAACTTCGCCTTCTTCATTGTTTTTATAAGCATGCTGAACAGCATTTGTACACGCTTCACTCGTTGCAATTTTTAAATCCTCAATCTCATCATAAGAATAACCCATTCTACTCGCAATTCCTGAAAGTGTTAATCGAATGATACCCACAAACTCTGGCTTAGCCGGAACCTTCATTTCTATATAATCTACTAGTTGCTTCATTGTAACCCACCCTCTAATTTTGGAGATATATCAATGATGTCACTTAGTCCTGTTATACTAAACAATCGTTCCAAGCGATCTGTTAATTCCACTAAATTTAAACTACCATTATTTTTTCTTACATTTTTCAACAACCCTACAAATACTCCTAATCCCGTGCTATCCATATAGGAAACATTCTTTAAATTAACAGTAATATGAGGATTCTCTTCTTCCGCAAGTGGAATTAAAGCTTCTCTTAACTTTGGTGCAGTATAAGCATCTATTTCTCCAGCTACCATAACAATCGTTTTGTCATCTTCTTTATTTATTTCTATTTTCATATTCATCCGACATCACCTCTAAAGATCATTTATGCTAATAAATACCCAGTATTAATACTTATTAAACCAATCTTTTAATAATTATTAATGTGAAATCATCTTTTAGTTGAAGATCTTGAATTTTTTCAAAATATCGGTAGATCTTTTCAACAATTTCTTGTGAGGAAAGATCCTTATATTTCATAATAAGATCGGTAATTGCTGACCTCTCTACAAAGCCATCTTCTGTTCGGGACTCAGTTACTCCATCGGATAGCAGGACAACCATGTCTCCAACCTCAACCTTTTGTTGATATTGTATGTATTGAACATTATGATCTACACCAAGCACAAGTCCTTTAGTCATTAAATCCTCAAAGTGGTCTGTTTTTGAATGATAATAAAAACCAGGCTCATGTCCTGCTGAAGCATATGTGAAAATATGATCTACAACATTATACATTCCGTAGAACATGGTAATAAACATGCTGGGATCTACATTACGTTCAACAACTCTATTTAGATTTTCTAATATTTGATTAGGATTTTTACGTGATTCAGGAAAACTATCCATCGCATACTTAATCATAGACATACATAACGCTGCAGGTATACCCTTTCCAATAACATCAGCAACAGCAATACTGACACCTTGTTCATCATGAACAAAATGATGATAATCACCATTCATTTGTTTAGATGGCACACTTACTGCACCTATATCCAGTGCATCTATGCTTGGAACAGTCGTTTCTAACAGTGTTTTTTGTACATTTGCCGCAATTTCAATTTCAGATCTTATTTCTAATTGTTGATCACGTAAGCTTTGGTGTTCTTGGTAAGCTAAACCATACCCCATCATTACTTCAAGAAGAAAGTCTAAGGAAGAAAGAACTTCAGTTTGTATGTCAGGAAAGAGTTCCTGTAGAACTTTTCTATGTGCACTAATAATTTCTTCTGGTGGTATTTGATGCTCTATCGTTTTTCTACTAAACTTTTGTCCCTGATATAAAGCGGTTTCTGTTTGTTCATTTAAATAATTTCTTAACAGATCACGATATTTTGTCTCTAGAAAATCGCGAAATTCCATTTATGTCCTCCCCTATCGAAGCCACTTCACAGCTTGGATATTTGTCCCTTCACCCACTGTGGAAGTAATATCAAATCCATCCATTAAACGCTTAACACCTGGCAATCCAGCACCTAAGCCACCGGACGTTGAAAATCCATCCTCCATTACTCTTCGGATGTCAGAAATTCCTGGTCCATTATCAAGAGCTACTACTTTCAACCCTTTTTTACCAAGGTCATTTACGCGTTCTATTCGCATTTCACCTTGTCCTGCATATAGATATATATTACGAGCTAATTCGGAAATAGCAGTTGTAATTCTCGCTTGATCAACTGTGCCAAATCCAAGCTCTTTTGCAACATTTCGACCAAGTTGTCGAGCTGCAACTATGTCCCATTCAGTGACAATTTTAACACAGGATTGGTTTTCCATGGTTACTCCCCCAACTCCTGTTGTAATGTTTCAAGACCTTTTTCTAAATCCAATGCTGTTTTGACATCCTCAAGCTGAATGCCTAATTCAATTAACGTAATGGCTACAGCTGGCTGAATTCCCGTTAATACTACTTTTGCCCCCATCAGCCTTGACATACTAATAACATCTCCAAGTACCTTAGCAATAAACGAGTCTATAACATCAACAGAGGTCAAATCAATCACTACACCATTTGCTCCGGTTTCATGTATTTTATGCAAAAGATCTTCTTGAAATTGAAGGGCCGTTTGATCATCTAATTCCCATTGAATTGAAATGAGCAAACAATTATGTAATTTTAAAATTGGTATTCTAGGATTCATATGCTATACCTCCATTGACACAATTTGTCGATTGGTCATTTCTAATGCTGATTCGATTCCCTTTTGAAGACTATTCTTCGTAATCACTTGACTTAAGTCAATTCCAAGATTAACAATTGTTTGTGCAATTTCTGGTCTAATTCCAACTAGCAAGCATTTTGCACCGACAAGTCTTACTGCTTCAGAGGCTTGAATAATATGATGAGCAACCATTGTATCCACGACAGGCACACCAGTAATATCAATTAACACGACCTCTGCACGATGCTTCACTACACCTTGAAGAAGGTTTTCCATAATACGTTTTGCTCGCTCTGTATCAATCGTTCCCACAAGGGGCATAACCGTTATATTTTCAAATACAGGTATTAATGGTGCGGAGAGCTCCTGTAAAGCAATCTTTTGTAAAGATACTGTTCTTTCCCATGAAGATGCATATTGATAGAGTACCTCACTATTTATTGGTGAAATCCACTTATCAAAAGACCATACTAAGCTCATTTTTTCCTCTTCTGTATCTTCAACAGTCATTTCAAAAAACAAAAGTTTATTGAATTCAGATAAACTTGTGGAAATATATCGTAATGACCACCCTTGTTGAACAATTCGTTGAGAGAAATCAGATATTTTACTAGTAATCTCTTTATCTTCACCTCTAAAAGAACTAAATAATAAATTAATATATTCATTACACGTATTTGTATACACTTGATCTGAAATAACAGAGGAAACTTTTGGATCATCTAAAGCTTTCATTGTATCTGTCCATTTAGTTAGCAGATCTTCTCTGTTGTTTTGTATAAACGTTAAAAATGGATTTGACGATGTATTCATCTTGCTTTACTCCTCCTTAATATCATTCAAACTCTTATCTTCTTTTATTATACCGATTCTATTGCACAAAAAAAAGGAATTCAAAAGGAATACAACAACGCACGCCATTTAATACAGATATATAAATGGTGGTATTCATTAAACTAACTTGAAAAATAATAAGTTCAACTAATAAAAAAAGTTGCTTTTTCAGCAACCTTTTTTGTTTTTTATGTTATTTTTTAGTTAGTTGTTATTAGTTAAAAATCAATAAGTCCTAAACTTATTTGCAAGGCTTCATCCACTTTATCCATCATCTCATCATCTAGATGAGTGATTTTATCAGTTAACCTTTGCTTGTCAATTGTTCGTATCTGTTCGAGCAGGATAACCGAATCCCTTTCAAACCCGTAACGCTTTGCATCGATCTCAACATGAGTTGGCAATTTTGCTTTTTGAATTTGGGCCGTAATTGCCGCTATTATAACTGTAGGACTAAAGCGGTTTCCGATATCATTTTGGATAATTAATACAGGACGTACGCCACCTTGCTCCGAACCTACAACTGGGGATAAATCAGCAAAATACACGTCGCCTCGTTTAACAATCAAATGATTAACCCCCGCTTACTAAGCGTTCAACGGTATGGTCAGCCTCAGATTCTGCCAAAAATGCTTCGGATGCAATGTTAAGATTAATTTTCGCCATTTCCATGTAACCACGTCTCATAGATTCGCGAATCTGGCGCTTTTTACGCTCACGAATGTACATTTTAGTTGCTTGATAAATAAGCTCGTTTCTGTTTCCGTTCTCCTGTTTTACTAGTCCATCTAATTCTGATACTAATGCTTGAGGTAACTGAATTAAGATTTCTGTTGTCGCGCTGGATTCAGACACAAACACACACCTCCACCAAACTTACCACCTATTATTCATTCCAACTTTAATAATAACATCTACAGCTCGAGAAGCAAAGTCTTTTCCTTAGAAACATAAGGCTCTTAGACCAAATCTTCATAAACTAAAGCCCAATGATACATTTAATTCTTGAATAAGATTCATACATTCCCACTTTAAGATCATCAGATTACTGCAAGTTCCATTTTTTAAACAATCTTATTAGCCGAAACATTACCCTTCAATATTATCGTCATGTAAAGGGTAATTATTCATAAACATGATTTTATTTCTCAAGTTAACAATGTTTGGATAGAAAAGCACAAGCGCCTTGGTCAGCCTCGACAAGCATAAGACGATTTGACATGGAAGGCGTTCTTGGCCTTCAAAGGTAAATTGGCTTATGACCTCGAGGGGCTAGGTGCTGGAGCTAGACACCAAAATATGTGCAGAATTTTTATACTTTCTGATCTTATAAGTAAAGCACAAACGCCTAAATAGATTTAAGATACATATATGATCACAGGAAACTAGGCACTTCTGCAAAACAACAAACTGTTTCACAACCGCTTAATATTTATCTTTTTAAAATAGGATTAACCTTTTCAATTATACTCATATTTTCCAAAAAAATACGCGGAACTCGTGAAGTTATCATACACGGAACTTCATAATTGATTGTATCAAGATAATTCGCAACATCATCAATGGAAATGATCTGGTCATGTTGTTGACCAATTAACGTCACTTGCGTACCTATAGGCAGATGATGAGGAAGTTTTACCATACATTGATCCATACAGATTCTTCCTACTAATGGTACTCTTTTATTCTCCACCAACACTTCAAAATCCTTCAAGTGCCTCGCCCAACCGTCAGCATATCCAATTGGGATTGTTCCAATCCATTCATCATCTTTAGCTTCGTATGTTGCACCATAACTTACCTTTTCACCTTTTGTTATCTTTTTAACATGAACCAGCTTTGACTGTAATGAGAATGCTTCTTGTAGTTCATATGGTAACTTTTTCTTCATTTCTATTGATGGAGTTAAACCATACATTGATATACCTAATCGTATGGCATTATATAATTTCCGTTGATATTTTAATGCAGTAGCACTATTCGCACAATGCACAACAAGCTTTTGATGTGGAACACTCGCTAATAGTGTTTCAAACTTTCCATATTGTTCATCAAAATATCCAGAATCTGTTTCGTCCGCAGTTGCAAAATGAGTGAATATCCCATCTATAACAAAGTGAGGTGATTGATTGGCATGAACAAACATACTCTTTAATTCAGCTTCATCTCTTACACCTAAACGTCCCATTCCAGTATCTAACTTAATGTGAAAATGTAGCTCCTCATTCGTAATATATCTTTCAGCGTCCTTTAGCCAATCGATCGAAAAAACTGTTAAAGTGACATTATATTGAATGGCCACATTAACATCACTTGGACGTGTTGCTCCCATGACTAAAATTGGCGCATTAATCTCTGCATTTCTTAGTGAAATCGCCTCATCTAAAAAGGCTACAGCTAGCATTGTTGCACCAGCATCAATAGCTGCTTTAGCAACCTGTTCAGCTCCATGACCATAGCCATTTGCCTTTACAACAGCAATAATATCTATCTCGTCACCAATATGCCGTTTCATTGATACAACATTTTGTTTTATCGCATCTAAATTTACTTCTACCCATGTATCTCGGTAAAACCCAGACTGCATCCTAATCCACTTCCTCATCCTGCTTACTATTGAAATAATTATCTCGACTATACTATAGAATTGTCAAATGGTGACGCAAAAAAATAATGAGTAATTGGATACATGACTGGTTGAGTTCAGTAGATAAATGCTGCTTCCTTTATTAAACCATCAAAAAAAGGGTGGATTGTACCACCCCATTTTTCTTGTTATTTTGCTGTTTGACCTTGTACTGACTTAGCTACCATTAGCAATTCATCTGTTGTTAAATCTTCAGATGCTAACATATAATCAACTCCATCATGTGTCCATGTTAGAGATGTGTCAGACATTGCACCAATAGTGAATCCTAAATCAGCTGGTGTACCATTTACATATGTTGAAGTTGAAGCTGAAGCCGGTGTAGCAATTTCAGCACTTTCTTGGATGAGAGTAAATGACTTTTCTCCATCAAATGTTAAAATTACTCTTTTACCATTTTCAGTATCAATCTCTGTTTCCTTTACTAATTTAACTCCGTTAGGCTGTTCTAATGGATATTTCACAGCGAATGGCTCACGATCACCTGTTGCCATAGTTGGAACTTCGATTTGTGCACTAGACATGTTTTTCTCAACATCAAATGAGTTATCATCAAATGAAGCGTTGAATTCAAAGCTAGAAAATTCTACTACAACAAGTGGATTGCGATCTGTATCCATGACTTTTACCATAGAAGGAGCTAAGCTCTTTTTATCAAAAGTGATTTCCTGGATAGGGAGCATTTTGTTATTTTGATAATTTGTTTTTGTTTCAAAAACATATTGATTTTCAGCTGAACTAAACTTCGCCTCTGCTCCATCTTTTAAGATATCCTTTACTAAAGACTCATAAAGATAAGCTTGGCTACTGTTTTGTGGCCAGTCACTTTGGAAACGGAAACTTTTATTAAGTGCTGGAGTTAAAACAAAAACACCTTCATCATTTCGCAAAATCATTTGGCTTTGTTCTTTTTGAGAATTTTTAAGGTTCACACGATAATATGTTGGTCCCTTATGCCAAATTTCAATTTCATATTCCTGTGGTTCACTTCCCGTTTGAAGAGTCATTTTCCCCTTCGCTTTATACCCAGACATTTCTTCAATCTTCTTTTCTAACGCTTGAACGACATCAGCTTGTGATTTCTCACCGCACCCAGCTAGAGCAACTACTGCTAAAAGCCCTACTAAAAATAACACAAAGCTTTTTTTCAACTTTTTCAACCCCTTTGCTTCATATAACGTTAAAAAGGAAGATCGTTATTGCTAGACTCATCTCATTTAGCTACATCTTTCTATTAAATTATTAAAAAGACAAAAGAAATAGATGATTCTTAAAACAACAACTTGTCTTCCCTATCGCATTACCAAATATATGAGACAAACTTTCCAAATATGCAGACTAGCTTTAAAATTTACTAATATTACCCGAGGATCCTTATTATTTAGCTCTGTTAGACTTTGTTGTTGATTTCCGTTACAGGCATTCACTTTAGAAACACCTAAAACTTATGCGCTGAATTTTTCGTGTTTAACATATAAATCGCTAGGAGAAAAAGGCTTGGACTTGAACTTGAGAAGAATAGCCGAAATGTAAAGGTAGAGTTTGCAGAGGGAAATAAGATCATTCATGTTAAAATAAGCATTTATTATACGATAAAGAGCCACCCATAAAGTATCGATAAATATGAGTGGCTAATGCCTTTAAACGATCTTATTGCTCTAAAATTACTTGCGCAGCAGCATATTGCCGAGTATGTGTGATGGTAACATGTGTAGAGACTTCTTCCTGCTTGTCATTTAAAATTTTAATAACAGGCTTTCCTTTGTCATCATTTATTACTTCTATATCTTGAAAGCTTATTTCCTCTCCTATTCCTGTCCCTAAGGCTTTGGAGTATGCCTCTTTTACAGCAAATCTTCCTGCTAAAAATTCAACTTTTCGTTCTTTTGAAAGAGAAGCGAATTTTTCTATTTCATTTAAAGTCAAAATTCGTTTGATAAATCCCGGTTGCCGATCAACGATCCTTCTTATTCGATCAAGTTCAATAATGTCTAAACCAATCCCCATAATCATTATGTAAACAACACCTTCCAATAAGCCTTTTATAGTACTATTTTATACAACTTGTACATATTCATGTTAGTATAAAGTGAGATTTCCACAATGTGATTTTACTCGTGGTAAAAATCACACTTTATAGCTTCTTAATAATTAGATAATAAATAGAGAAAATAATGAAAAGGAGCAAAAAGTTATGTTTACTAGAACAGAAAGTTTCCAATCCTTTCTTCGATTATATCCAGTCGTTTCGGTCATAGTCGGTATTCATCTATTTTTTTGGTTGTTATTTCAAATCCCTCTTCCTTCTATACAAATATCTTTACGTTTATTAGAAGGATATAACACTGGGATTGCATATGGTGAATATTGGAGATTAATTACGCCGATCTTTCTTCACATTAGTTTTGGTCATGTTTTCTTTAATACCATTTCACTTATCTTATTCGCACCAGCATTAGAAAGATTTTTAAAAAAGACAAAATTCATTATTTTATATGTAGGTGCGGGCATCATTGCTAATATTGCGACCTTTCTCTTCGAACCATTACAATATGTTCATATCGGGGCATCTGGAGCTATTTTCGGGTTATTTGGTACATATCTATTCATGGTTTACTTTAGAAAGGGAACAATTGATAAAGCGAACTCACAAATCATTATTAGCATTTTAGTCATAGGCTTAATCATGACTTTTCTCAATACAAATATAAATGTCATTGCCCATATTTTCGGATTTATCGGAGGATTTATTTTAGCACCATTATTTATTAAAAAGAGAACTCACTTTGTCCATGAAACAACTTATACTTCAACAAGAAGCTCAACACCATTTCAATGGAAATTGGGGAAATGGACCTTTAAGGGAGTTTTTTGGGTGATTTTCTTCATGATCATTTTAATAGGGGTTTTATCTCGATTTCTTTAAATCATTGTGAAAAATAGAAGCGGATATTGACATTATCATCCCTTCAGCTTCCACTCGCTGATAGTCCCAATCTAGACACTAAAAGCATATTTTAAACAAAACCAGACACTTAGAGATTGTGTCTGGTTTTGTTTTCTGAGGAATAAGAATACCAAGATAATAACTTTTCCACATCTTGATCATCCATATCTTTAATTGAAAAGCTTTTCCCGACTATGCCGGATTTTATTGATACTCTAAACGTTTTTAGTGATTTTTTTTCCTGAAAAAAGGTTTTCGTATGATTAATAGATTGAATTCTGTTTCTCCGAACTAAAATTGTCGACTTTGAAACAAATCGATAAGCTAATTGCAACTGATTGTCTACGATATACCACCCTGTATCTTTAAAGGTTTGATATCCCCAAAGAATTCCAACTAGCAGTAATAGTATTGACAACAGCCCCCACGGAAAAAGAAGATAACTTACTGGTACAATGACGATCAACGCTAAGAGAGCTTTTCTTATTATATATCTACTCATTGAGCGTTTAGGCAAAGAATACACTTCTTCATTTAGCTTAAAATTAGGAAGATATGTATCTAAAAGATTCATCAAATCTTTTTTTTGAATAACAGGAAATACAATGGTAGAAGATCCTCCATCATCACCCGCTGTCCCTCCTGCACTTTCAATATACACAGTTGAGTAGCCTAATAATTGTCTTAAGGGATTTTGCACAACTTTAATTGCTTGGATACGAGTTAACGGAATAGATATTTGCCTTTTTTCAAAAATTCCTCTAGAAATTTTAATTTCATCATCAATCTTAGTTACAGTGAAAAATGCATATTTTAAAAGAACACCGATCACACTTAATACCCATGCAATGAAAAAGCCAAAAAACACTAATATCGCGTATAGCGTAAAGCTAGCATTTGCTAGAAAATCAAAGCGATCTAACAACTTTTCATAAGGTATAAACTCATCAAATTGCGATAGAAATGCCGCTACTGCAGAAATGATTACGCCAATACCACTTGAAGTAGATGCCGCCACAAATAATTCCTTAGGTTTTATTTTATAGGAAGGATAATCCGGCTTTTCGATTAATTCATCTTCTTCTATAGGCTCTTCAGTTAGTTGATGCTTATAAGAAGCAAGAGCTTGTTCAATCGCTTCAGCTTCACTTTTACTTATTGCTGTTAAAACTGCTTCTGCCTCCATACCACCACCAGCAGTTTCTATTTGTACCTTTACTAAACGAAAGATTTGTTGAATAATACCGGCACTGCTATTAATTGATTGAATTCTTTCGATTGGAATATAGCGCTTCTTCTTTACAATAACACCATACTCAATTCTAAATTCTCCATCTTCAATCCAGTAGGTGAACTTTAACCATCCTAGCACACTAACAATGACAATGATTAAAACTAAACAAATACCACCAATGATAAAATATAAATTAAATGACTCCTCTACAACGACAAAAAAGAAAACAATGGCAGGTATGATATATGATTTAATCATTTTCACAAACGATAGGATCATTCCTACAGGATGAATTCGCTTTGGCTTAAACATCATCATCAGTCACCCTAGCTAGCTTCGAGATATAATCCCTCAGAACATCAGCTTCTTCAATCTCTAATGCAGGTATTTCATGTTTAGTAGCAGCAGTAGAAATCTCTATGGAAGCTAATTTATGTTTCCTTAATAAAGGTCCTTGATGTGTATCAACATGCTGCACTCTCACCATGGGTATTAATACTCGTTTAATGATGAAGAGCCCATATTGAAGATCAATTTCATGTTCATGAACCTCATATCTCCACATACGATGTTTAAGTTTTGGAATAATAACGATCGTCACAACTGAGTAAACACACCATAGTAGAGCCGAAGCTATCGTAATCCAGTAGGAAAACCCAAGGAAGTATACACCAACTCCCCCAGCAATAATAATAAGTAAAAATATACTTGCAGAAATCACTGCACTTATTCTCCAAACCTTCAGTGCCTGCAAGCTAATCTGATTTTTCGGTAATTCTCTCACAATTCTCCCCCCCATATCTTATATCAAAACAAATGGAAACCAAATCAGTTATACACGTAATACATGGATCATGAATTTACTACGTTAGATTAACCACTGGATAAAAGGAACCAATACTTTTCATAGATAATTAATGAAATAATTGCTCAATCCAAGTTAAGACGATAGCTTTACACTTTATATTTTCTCATCGTACAAAAAGAAAATAATCCCATTTGATTATAGCATACTGGAATTATTTTCATGATTTTAATATAAATTTTTAACATGTAGTTTGTGCTGAAATTTTCAAATAACATATAAAATAATCATTACTTACACTATTTAATTGATATGAAAAGAGGCCTTATCGATCCATTCTATTTCTGAATATCTTTTAAGATCATGAACTAATTGAAACAGTGCATTGTCTTTTTGCTTCGCTTCAATCATACAATCAAGTTCCTTCGTTTCACCTTTAACTGTATTCAAAAATTCCATAAACATCTCAACATCAATATAATCCGCATGGGCTCGGAATTCCTTCTCGCTTTTAGGGCTAGAAATATGCATTTTTACAGGCAAAGAAGAATTCTTCCATGTATTCAAAATTCTTTTCCAATGAGGTTCCCAATTTAAGTCTTCGTAATATGCTAGATGATGATGATAATCAAATATTTGCGGCACACCTAGTTTTTCACACAAATAGAGAGCATCATTTACATGAAATGTAGTATCATCATTTTCAAGCATTAACATTCGTTGAATAGAAACGGGGATTAGTCCCCAATTATGAATAAACTGTTCTAGTGCTTTTTCCTTGTTATCATACGCTCCTCCAATATGTAACACACAACGATGCTCAGGATTGACATTCATTCCTTTTAATAGTAATTCATGCATTCGCAATGTTTTTAACGACATTTTAAAAATATCTGGCTGCTGAGAATTTAATACAACAAAATGATCGGGATGAAAACCTACTCGCATCGGGTGATCTGCAATAAATTCAGCAATATCCATTAATGGATCCTCCAAATTATTCATATACTTCCAATCATGAAGTTCATCATGATTGGCTAGTGGAATAAGCTTAGAGCTAAACCGGAAAAATTTAATATCATTTGCTTCATTATGCCTTAACAACCTTAAGCAATTTTGCAGGTTCGACTTCGCAATTTTTTCGAGCTTTGCTATTGCTGCTTCGCGATCCTTTATTTTACTAAATTGAGCAAAAGTCATGGTTTGAGAAGGAGAACAGTTTTGAAGATTCATACTCATCGCTACATACCCTAATCGAACGACCGTCATTAAACATCACCTCTACATGTAGTTTCACCAACTGTAATGATTTCAATAAGATATTTTCTACATAAGAAAAGCACAAGCGCCTTGGTCAGCCCCGACAAGCATAAGACGATTTGACATGGAAGGCGTTCTTGGCCTTCCATGGCAAATTGGCTTATGACCTCGAGGGGCTAGGCGCTGGAGCTAGACATCCAAACTACGTACAAAACATATAAATTCTGATATATTAAGAAAACAAACAAAAAAATCGAACCCATAACTGGATTCGATTTTTGTTACTATTTCGGATTAGAGTAGCGACGTTTGCTGCTACTTTGGCCACCGCTACCGCTCTTAGCTCTATCGCGGTTACCGTATGAACGATTTTTTTGTCCACTACCGCCACCACTACTACGGTTATCGCCTCTTCTTCTATTGTTAGATGAAGATGAAGAACGACCTTTGTTTTTCGATCTATACATAGGTGCTTCTTCTGTAAGTTTAATTTCTACAGAATTTGGCTCTTTTGTCATATATTTAATAGCTGCTGCAACAACAACTTGTGCATCAAACTCTTCTAACAATTCTTCAGCAGTACGCTTGTAGAAAGCAAGGTTATCACTTTCAACGATAGAACGGATCTTTTCAACTGTCATTTGTTGTTGACTTTCAATTGCTTCATCAACAGTTGGTGGTTTCATACGATCCATTTTGCGATTTGTTGTACGCTCGATATTTTTAACAATGTCAATTTCTCTTGGAGTAACAAAAGTCATTGCCATACCTGTTTTACCAGCACGCCCTGTACGACCGATACGGTGAACATAGCTTTCTGGATCTTGAGGCACATCAAAGTTATAAACATGAGTAACACCAGAAATATCAAGTCCACGTGCAGCAACATCTGTAGCAACTAGTACTTCAATTGTGCCTTCTTTGAACTTGCGTAGAGTTGACATACGTTTTGCTTGAGTTAAGTCACCATGAATTCCTTCAGCAGTATAACCTCTTAAAGTTAATGCTTCAGATAACTCATCAACACGACGTTTTGTACGACCAAAAACAATGGCAAGCTCTGGAGATTGAATATCAAGCAATCTTGTTAATACGTCAAATTTCTTTCTTTCATGTGTTTCTAAGTAGTATTGAGTGATGTTTGGAACTGTCATTTCTTTTGCTTTCACTTTAACTAGCTCAGGGTCTTTCATGAATTTCTCAGCAATTCGGCGAATTGGATCTGGCATTGTTGCAGAGAAAAGTAATGTTTGACGATCACTTGGAACGTTAGAAAGGATTGATTCGATATCCTCAATAAAGCCCATGTTTAACATTTCATCTGCTTCATCTAAAACCATAGTATGAACTGCGTTTAATTTCACAGTTTTACGATTAATATGGTCTAATAAACGTCCCGGAGTACCAACAATAATATGTGGATTCTTCTTTAATGAACGCATTTGACGGTTAATATCTTGCCCACCGTAAATTGGAAGCACGCGAGAGCGCTTATGGTAACCGATTTTGTACAATTCTTCAGATACTTGGATTGCAAGCTCACGTGTTGGTGCTACAACGACAGCCTGAATACTGTTACTGTTTACGTCGATTTTCTCAATAAGTGGAATACCAAATGCAGCTGTTTTACCTGTACCAGTTTGCGCTTGTCCAATTACATCCTTGTTTTGTAGACCAAGTGGAATTGTTTGAGCCTGTATTGGTGATGGCTCTTCAAACCCCATTTTACTTATTGATTCCATTAATGACGAACTTAAACCTAATTCTTGAAACGTTAATGTCAATGTTTTCATACTCCTTCTATATATCGTTTGCTGTAAATATTTACAGACCTTATAGGTAATTTTATTATCGTCTTCATCATGAAACGATGTTTATCCAATCCTTATAAGCTATTGGCATGAAGCCTAAGAAGCTACAAGTAAATTATCAACTGTTGTGTCATCATGAAAAACAGTCAGATGTAAGAAACCGTTCTGATTTATTGTTTACAATACGGCTATGGCTTAAAGATGCCAACATCTAAATGAAGGAAAAACTGAGTATCGCCGAAACCCTTATATACGTTAGCATAGCGAACGAAGTACGACTAAACACATGGCAAAATCATTTTTATTTAATGCATATGCAACATCTTTAGCGTTTCTTCGTCTCCATTTCCTTCACACAAAAAATACCCTTCAACAACCAAGGGCAGCAGTTTACCTTATTTAAAGCCCGCAAACACTTTAAATGTAATCATACCACTACCACTAGCTTATTTCAACTTATTGTAAGATATATTCCTGTCCTCAAAAGACCAAAATCACTTACGAGAAGCATGTAAGCTCTTACTTTTACAGAATATTTATTTAGTGACTTGGATTCACATGTTTTACCTCATGATTATGGTCATGTAAGAAATCCTCTACAAGTTTCTTTAAATGTTCATAATCCTCTCCATGACAAACAAGATGCTTCGAGCATGGAAGTAAGCGTAATTCTTTCATCTTAGACGGAATCTTGTTATACAGGTAGTGAGCGCTTTTCACTGGTACAATACCATCACACTCACCCTGTACAATAAGCACAGGTAACGTTATTTTTTCTAAATAAGGCTTCATTACTTTAACTAACTTTTGAAATTCCAATGTTGAGCTTAGAGGAGTTTGAGCAATCTTTTTCTTATAGCGATTAAATAATTCATTTTCATAAATACTTCCCTTTACTAAATCTTTCATCATATCTTTAAGGTCAACCATAATCTGCTTCGGATTAACATAGTAAGCAGCAGCACTTAACAAAATCAACTTGCTCACATTGTAATTCGCAGCGAGATAAGAAGCGATGATTCCACCCATTGAAAAACCAATGATGTATACTTCATCAACTTCTTCCATCAGTTTAAGAAGCTCCCTTTCAGCATGTGAAACCCAGTCATTATATGTATGCCCTTTTAACGTGAGAGTTACTCCATGTCCCGGAAGGGTTGGAACTCTAATTACCCAATTTGTCGTTTCCTTTATATAATTCGCTAATGGCTCAACTTCGTATGGGGCCCCAGTAAAGCCATGTATAAAGAGACATCCTTTCAACATTTCTCCCTCCTTTACTAAAAGCGTATTCCACAAATTACAAACAAGTCACTGAGAAAAATGTAAAGCTTCTTACTCGGAAGAATTGCAGTTAGAAAAAGCCTGTAGTTGGGCTTTTTCATTAATCTTCCCTAGGAAAAATGCCTGGAACGGAAAACAACAACAAAGTTTAACATAGCCTTTATACAAAGGCTTTATTAATGACCTTAAATCAATCCGTCCACAACCTCTTCTAATTTCATTCCTCGAGATGCTTTTACAAGAACTACATCATTTTTGTTCATCACCGATTCTAGATGTTGTATTAATTGTTGTTTATCTTCAAAATGATGCACAAAATCTGCAGATTGATTCTCCCTTGCACCAATAGATATTTCCTTCCCAAGTTTTCCATAAGTTAAAATATGAGGTATGACATCTTTGTTTATCGATCGACCTACTTGACGATGAAATTCCTTTTCTTCGTTTCCTAATTCCAACATATCTCCGAGCACAACAAATTTGTTATCAAAACCTCTTAAATCTTCTAGTAAAGTGATAGCAGCTTGCATTGAAGTAGGACTTGCATTATATGCATCATTTATAATTGAAAAACCCTTCTTCGATTTAAGTAACTCTAAACGCATACCTGTAACCTTAATTGATTGAAATCCTTTTTTAATAGCATCTTTCTGTACATTAAAAGCTTCAGCCACTGCATATGCTGCTAATGCATTACTAACATTATGCTTACCTAAAACAGGGATGAAATAATCCTCTTCTTTAACTTTAAAAGAGGTTCCTGTTAATTCTTGACTTATATTTGTTGCATAGTAATCATTTTGACTATTTTCTCCGAAAGTCATTTTTGCCTTTTGAATCGTTGGTACTTTTTCTTGCAAAAGTGGTTCATCACCATGATATATTAACAAACCATCTTCTTTAAGTCCTTCTGCTATCTCAAGCTTCGCTTCTGCAATAGCATCTCTAGAACCTAAATCAAGCAAATGGGCCTCACCAATATTAGTAATAACCGCAACATCAGGATGTGCCATTTTAGAAAGGAGTTCAATTTCCCCTCGACCACTCATTCCCATCTCTAAGATAGCAACTTCCGTTTCTTCTTTCATGCTCAAAATCGTTAATGGCAAACCAATATGATTATTAAAATTACCCTTTGTTTTATGTACTTTAAACGTGGTTTCTAAAACTGCAGCGACCATATCCTTTGTTGTCGTTTTACCATTACTTCCTGTAATACCAACTACTTTTACATCTAATTGTTCATTATAATTCTTTGCAAGTGATTGAAGAGCAAGAAGTGTATCTTCAACGAAAATTACAGGTACCTCATTTGGCGGATTAACTTCGGATTTCTCCCAAATGACCGCAGCTGCTCCATTTTTTATCGCTTTTTCTACAAATTCATGTCCATTATAAACATCACCGACTAATGGAAAAAACAAATTACCCCCTTCAACCTGGCGAGAATCTGTAGTTACTCCTGATATGGATATGTTTCTTTGCTCGTCATTTAATCCAGAACCATTTACCATTTTTTCTATATGAGCTAATGTTTTCTTTATCATATGTAATGCTCCTTTCCTTTTAAAAAATCATCATTACTACACAATGGACTAAAAAGAGGAACTGATTTTAATGCATTCAGTTCCTCTTCTAGTCAGATCTTACATAACGTTCATTTCCTGTCACTTGCAGTAAACTTCATTGAAAAGCTTTATTAATCTAAAAACCAAGATTTATTTTTTTAAATAATTAAACCGTATGTTTAATTTTCTGTTTTTGCTCAAACCGTTCTAAAGCAAGCTTAACAAGCTTTTCTATTAATTGAGGGTATTCCAAGCCTGTATGCTTCCACATTAATGGGAACATACTAAATGGTGTGAACCCAGGCATCGTATTTACTTCATTAATCAATGCCTTTCCATCTTGTGTTAAGAAAAAGTCAGCACGTACTAAGCCAGATCCATCAATTGCTTTAAATGAAGTGATCGCCATCTCTTCAATCAATTTATACTCCGCTTCTGTAATATTTCCCGGAATTATTAAGTCCGTGTCACCATCTTCATATTTTGCTTTATAATCATAGAATGCTTTTTTAGGAGCTATTTCTCCAACAACAGAACAAATTGGATCATCATTTCCTATCACTGCAATCTCAATTTCTCGTCCTGAAATACCTTCTTCAATAATAATTTTTCGGTCATATTCAAAAGCTTCTTTTATAGCAGCTTCTAAACCTTGTCGATCATCACATTTATTTATACCAACACTAGACCCTAAATTAGCAGGCTTTACAAAACAAGGATAACCTAGTGAATTTTCAACTTCCTCATACACTTCTAGTGGTGATTCATCATAATCCTTTTTAATAAAATGTACATATTTAGCTTGCGCAAGGCCGGCTTGTGCGAATAAATTTTTCATCACAACCTTATCCATTCCTGCAGCAGATGCAAGTACACCATTCCCAACATAAGGGATATTCATTAATTCAAGTAATCCTTGAACTGTTCCATCTTCACCATTTGGTCCATGAAGTAATGGAAAAATCACATCAATTTTTTCGGAATTCTCCACTTTTGTTGGAAACAAATCTGCGTTTAAAGAAACTGGCGAAATCAAATTTCCACTGTTTTCTAATTTTAATGTATTAACTTCCTTAACAGGCTCTTGTATTGCTTGACCTCTTATCCATTCACCGTTTTCTTTAATATATATTGGATGAATATCGAATTTACTCATATCTAACGCATTTATAACCGCAAGGGCTGTTTGCAGAGAAACATTATGTTCCGCAGACTTCCCACCATATATTAGACCTAATTTCATTTTCATGTAGGTTTCCTCCTCAGTACTTTCATCATTCCTATTTTATCACTTTAGTGCAAAATTGTTATTAATGATTCATTTATTTCTTAATAAATTTCCATCCTTTTCTAGAAAGGCTGGTTTCGTAAACTTTGTTGCTTTTAAATACTTGATGGAAACAGCACTATATAAAGTCTAGTGGCATCTTTTCTAATAGAATAGTACCTTTTATGCGATGTAAACACTGTTTCTAATAAAGAATTATGTCAATTAGCAACAATCTTTCAGAAAAGAGCCTCTAGAAAAATCATAAAATATACTAATGAGGAATTTTGTATAGTGAAAACTCATATAACTTTCTTAATGTCTAGCGCTCTTTATAAGTCTCATTATTTCTTTTTGGCAACAAACGTGAAAACCTCACAATTCGAAAAATCTTCCTCATTCTCCACTTGATAATCACCAATAACTGTTACCTCGCTAAAACCAATTCTTTCAAGAATTAATTTAAATTCCTTCATACCAAACCAAATAAACGAATGAAGCTTTCGTTCCTTTGCTTTCAACTCTCCATCTTGCCAATTTTCAATTGAAAGCAAGTAACTTGCTGTTTGCTGAAAAAAATCAATTTCACGAATAGAGGATTCTAATATAGTTAGTTTTTCATTTTCACCATGTATCTTTTCTTCACTTTTGTTTACAAAGAGTTCCTTCTGAATGAATAGATCAACAATCATTTCTCCATCAACTTTCAAAGAATCATAAAGGCTTTTCAAAGCTTTAATTGCTTTTTTTCTTTCAGACATCGTCAACACCCCTCCAACTGGAATGAAAATGACATCATATAATAAAGGGAGTTTGAGCCTGTTAATTGATGCTTTATAGATGGAACCATTATCATTTTTCTCTACCAAGACATTGTTTTTAGGTGTTGTTTCCTCACCTTCTAAGAGTATTAATTTATCTACTTTATAATCACTGGCTTGAAGTAATTGCTGTTGATGGTTTATAACCACCTCTAATAATCTACCGCGTATTTTCTTTATCTTCTGTTCATAAAATTCAAAAGGAGCATTCTCTCCTTTTGTACTTAGTAACTCATTACTGTTTTTCATCACGAACCAACGAAAATCAACGATCATCTTTATCTCTCCTAAATAACATTCATATGTATCCATTTTCTCTCTTATTCATGAAAATTATGTAAATATTATTCAAGACAAAAGTGTCTTGCTGTTCCAATGATGATTTGTAAAATTTAAAAAAGTTATTGTTTTCAAACGATACAAAACAAACTACACTAAAAAAGGTATAGAAGTCATTGCTATTACTTTATTTAATCTTTCCAAAACCTAAAAGGATGTGGATTTCAATGAAACGAATTAGTGTTTTTTGTGGATCAAGTACTGGTGCATCTCCTTTATATGCTGAATCAGCTAAGCGTCTTGGTACACAGATAGCAAAAGAAGGATTAACACTTGTATATGGTGGTTCCAAAGTTGGAATCATGGGCGTTGTTGCAAATGCAGCCTTAGATGCTGGCGGCGAGGTGATTGGTGTTATACCTAAAATGTTAATGGAACGTGAAATAGCACATACAGAAATTTCAGAATTAATTGTTGTTAATACAATGCATGAACGAAAAGCAAAAATGGAAGAGCTCTCAGATGGATTTGTTGTTTTACCAGGTGGACCTGGCACAATGGAGGAATTCTTCGAAGTATACACATGGGCACAATTAGGTGAACATAAAAAACCAATTGGTATCTTGAATAGCAATCATTATTATGATAAATTACTTACCTTTTTTGACCATATGATTCAAGAACAATTTCTTAAACCTGAATATCATTCAATGATTATTGTTGAGGAAGACCCAAAGCCATTGATTGAAAAGTTCTTCACTTATGATCCTCCTCCACTAACTAAATGGATTACACGTCAACAAACTTAATCAAGATAGACCACCTTTTCGCTTCTCGCCATTAAGAATTGCTTATGAATGGAAGGCAAGAATACCTTCTATTCATAGCCTATTTTTATTCTAGGATTAAATAACCTTGGAGCTTTCTCTTTCTCTGTACCTAAGCTACCTAGCTACAGCAGTCTAATACATCTCCAAACCCCAAGGTGCTTTCATTATCTTCAACTGTACCGTAGTTTGTAAAAACGGATCGCATTGTTTATTGTTACTTTAAAAACAGAGTAAACTGGGATAACGATTAAGATTCCAATGAATCCATACATGCTTCCTGCTGCGAGTAATAGTAGGATAATAGTCAATGGATGCAATTTCAAACGATTTCCTATTACTAAAGGGGAAACTAAATTACCCTCTAATTGTTGCACGATGAGTAGGACAATACCAATTTTAACAAGCATAAAAGGATCGTACATTAACCCAACAAATAGAGCAGGTAACACACCTAACAATGGCCCTAAGATTGGGACAATCGCTGTGATCACAACAAACAGAGCTAATACTAATGCATAATCAAGTCCAATAATTAAATAACCAATATACATTAATACTCCATTGACACACGCAACAATCATTTGCCCAACAATATAAGTAGATAGAGTTGTATGAATATCTGATAAAATTCGTTTACCTTCTTTTTCATGATTTTCTGGGATAAATTTTAATAAGTATGGTGAAAAGCGATCATCATCCTTTAATAAATAAAACAAAATGAAAGGAACAATAATTAACACCGTAGCAAAATTTGCTATGGCTGAAAGAACATCTACAATATGACTGCTTAGATTTTCAACAGAATCGGTTAAATATGAAAAGACAGTTTCCCTTACATTCTCAGTTTCTAGAAAAGGAATATTATTTTCATTAATGTATTTCTCTGTTTTGCCAACAGATTCTTCGAATGTACTAGGTAACTCAGTGGTGATTTGATTAATCTGAGTTTGCACAACATCACCCATCGAATAAACTAAACCCGTTAATCCTCCTACAATCAAACCAAACACTAAAAATATACTAACAGGCCTGTTAATAAAGCGCGGTTTCTCTACAAATAAAACAACTGGACGAATGAGATAATAAAAAAACCCTGCTATTAATATCGGAAGGAATAACGTCTCAATTAATGTTAAAATTGGTTCAACTAAATAATCGAGTTTACCTAATAAAAGCAAAACGATTAACACTAAAATAGCCGCTGTTAAATATTTAAAAAACGAATGTTTAATCCACATTTATTTTCTCCTTTCATCTATGTATACTCATCCTTTTCCCTTCTCTTTTACACTTGAACCATTTATTTCAAATCGATTATTTTGCGGGAAATAATTTGTCAAAATATGACGAAGTATTTATAACCTCTACTTGAACGATTAAATTTTTTTTAATTGCTTTTCATAAATGGAATATAGAAATGAATTTGATGAACACTACTAGTAGAGGGGTGAGTATGATGAATCGAGGAATTTGGACAGCTCTTTCTGGTATTGGCATTGCTCAAGGTTTAAAGGTGTTTACAAATAAAAAAGTAAATAACGAATGGGATTGGCGACCAATATTTCAAACAGGTGGTATGCCTAGCTCTCATTCTGCCGGGGTTTCTGCATTAGCTACGTATGTAGCGACAAAAAAAGGATTTAATTCTACCGATACAGCACTAGCCGTTATTTTTGGGATTATCGTTATGTATGATGCTCAAGGAATAAGAAGACACACTGGAGAAATCGCTAAAATAGTAAATGATATTGATGCAGATATTGAAGTGTTGTCTGGTCATATGCCTGGACTTTTTCATGTAAAACAAGAAAAAGAATTAAATGAATTGCTAGGGCATCAACCTGCAGAGGTTGCTGGAGGAGCATTACTAGGCATTTTAATAGGTCTTGTAAGCTCAGCACTTGAAAAGTAAGTATATCTCTATAAAAGGCCACAACACAGCGGAATATTTTGTTTAGCTTGTAGAAAAATAATGGTAAGCCCTTCAGACTGATTGAAACACTTGCTTTTCTAAAGTAAGTCTTTGTTCAATACGTGTGCTAAAAAATGCGCACCATAACAAAGTACAAATTGAAAAAGCAAACGTTTATAAACAGTCTGAAAAGGGTCAGCCTGATATTATTCACCTTTAACTGCTGTCACGCAAACAGCTAATTCCGGGCGAATCCGTTTAAATTGCACCTTTATATCTAAAAAACCACACGTTGTTAAATCATTAAAAATCTGTTTGGCAAACATCCTAGTTTTTGCAGAGCTTGCATTTTCTTCTCGAGGCTGCATAGTTATCGCAATTTTACCTTTTGGTTTTAAAGAATCGTAAAGATTAGCCAATCCTTTCTCTGGATGATCCCAAATTGTGTAGTTATTCACTGTCATGATTTTATTGTATGTACAAGGATTTAAGTTAACTTTTTCTACATCACCTATCATTAGGTGTACTTTTTGATTTTTGATATCATGATCTAATCTTTTCGCTGCTTGTTTCTGCATCGTTTCTGAAACATCAATACCATCAATCATAATGTTTTTATGTTGCTTCAAGATTTTCTCCATACTCATTCCACTACCATATCCAATTTCAAGGACTACATCATGATCTTTTATCCCTAACGACGAGATGGTCCAAGAATTTAATTTCCTATTCTCCAAAGCCATAATCTTTCCAGCAATCACTCCTAAAAATCCATCAGGTTTACTAAATTGCTTCTTAAAGGATTTAATCATTTTTCCCACCTCATTCATTATCATATAAATAGCACTTTTTTGATAAAAGTAAACCTATTAGGTGGATTTTTAACATTTAGGAAGAATGATATAAACAGATTCATGTGGCACTTTGCAAATGTACTTGATATAACCAAGATTATAGTTATAAAGGAGAAATGAAAGAAAACAACGAATAAGTATAGAGGAAATTCGGTACTCTAAAAAAATGCTTTTGAAGTCATCACAGGGGATGTTGTTACTTATAACAGGCATTCATTACTATCCCTACCACTATTTAAAGTCTGCTAAAAAGGCAAAGTTATCATATCAAGAGGTTTGGAGAGATTGTTATGGAGGATATATATTTACAAGCTGCGGCAATTGTAGTTGCTGTTATTTCAGTTTTAATTGCTATTTTTCAATTTATGCTTTTCTTAGGTTTACCATTGGCAGACTACAGCTGGGGCGGTAAATATCAAGGTGTACTACCGAAAAGAATGCGATACCTAAGCTTGCCCTCAGCATTGCTATTACTTTCATTTGGTTTTATTTTTTTAATTCATACTAGAATTTTTTCATTTGAGTTCGATTTACCTACGAACTTTTTTGTGTGGACGATTACTATTTTTATGGGGTTAAATACTTTGGGAAATCTAGCTTCAAAAAGTACAAAAGAAAGAATAGTGATGACCCCTTTAGCTTGTACAATGTTTATATCTTGCTTATTTGTTTTAATTTTTAGCAAGTAATTTTTTTGTGGTCTAAGAGGCTAGGACAAAATTTTAAAAAACATCGAAAATAACGAATAACCCGAAATAGTAGGCATTAATTAAACATCACCTAATAATTCGGATTTATCGTTAGCTTAAATACTTATATCCCGGTTTCCCTAGAGAAGCCAACTAAACTTATTAAACTACGCAGATTAAATGGAACATAAAATTTTAAGGCTCTGTTAAACTTTTTGGTTGATTTCCGTTACAGGCATTCGCTTTCCCGGGAAAAAAGTATCTTTTTTCCTAGGTCCGGAAGCCTCCTCGGCGCAAGCGCCTGTGGGGTCTCCCTTCGACACGCTTCTCTAAGCAGGAGTCTCATGCCTTTCACTCCAATCAACCAAGTGCTAAAAATCAACCATAAGCTTTAACATAGCCAATCTTAAATACATTCTTTTAATGCACTTGCACTAATTTAATATGTTCAATATGATGTTTTCCATGCCATGAATAAAGTGCAGTATTTATCATCAATGACATTTCTTTTTTACTTTCCGGATGATAGAAAGTTTGATTAAAATCATTGAATGACATTGATCTTAACAAGTAAGACCAACGCTTGTGAAGGGAATGAAGTAAATCAAGAGAGAACTCAACTGGTTGAAGTGTAGAATCAGGTAACTCAGCCCATATTTTCTCATCATACGGTTTTATTGTTGGCTTATCTTCTGTAAGAGCTAATTTAAAACGGATATAGCTATTCATATGGCTATCGGCCAAATGGTGAACAATTTGTCTTGCTGTCCAGCCCCCAGGTCTATAGGAGGTATCAATTAAAGATTCTGATAAAGCATCAAGTGCTTTTGTTAATTGACCTGGCATTTGTTCAATATCATTTATCCATTGATTAATATCTTCTTTACTGATTTGCTTTGGAACAACAAACTCACCAATTGGATACTGAAGATTTTTTCTCAATATGTTCACTCCCCTAAAAACTGTTTTGGATCTTCATTGCCAACATTTGTGTTGAGGGTTAAAGATGTAGTATCATTCGAACTGTTTTTAGCATATGACCATCAAATAAATCATCATATTCTGTTTCAATAACAAATCCTCTAGCTTTATAAAAAGATAGGCCACTTTCATTTTCTTTCTCAACATTTACATATACTTTTTTCACATTTGGAAATAGCTTTATCCCTTCATCTAATAGGGCTGTGCCGATCCCTTTTTCTTGATACTCTTTATATAAATAAATTGCGCCTAACTCTACCTTAGATTCATTTTTTAAAGGTATAAAATTAACAAACCCAATAATTTCTCCGTCTATTTCAGCTACTAAAAATACCGTGTTTAACAGACGTTTTTCTAGCATTTCATCAGAATATGCCGTATGTATAAAGTTCTCTTGTATTTCGACAGGAATGATTCCCTCGTAGGTAGTGTTCCAACTAGTTTTTGCAACACGTTGAACACTTTGAATATCTTGTTTTGTCATACTACGAACATTTATATTCACTTTATCAACCTCATTTAAAACAGTTTTATATTACAAATTATAACATTTATTCTTCTAACTTTGTTAAACTTTGTTATAGATTAACATGACAGTTCGAGCTTTAACATAGCTATTCTTGTAGATGTGAACATTCTTTAAAATCGAACAAAACACTACTTAGTAACATTTATCATAGGATTAAATTGTTTAGAGATATTTCTAAATCTATTTGAGTTTATGTCGAACATAATGGAGAAAAGCTAAAATTAAAGTGTTTACAAAACAGTGGATAACTATATGATTTTGGGGATAACTTGTGGATAACCAGGTTAGTTATCCACCATTATGATCTATAGAACACGAACTTCACTAGTTTTAATGCATTCATTATCTTCTAAAATGTTTATATTCTTGTGGATAGAATCCACGATAAGTGGAGCATCATAATCCATTGAAGCCACATGATATGAATTTTCTAAAACAATTTGTTTTTTATTCTTTGAAGTAACATTGTTCAATATAAAGTCTGAGTTTGAAGGAGATACAACATTATCAATTGCAGATTTAAAGATGACAGCAGGACAAGTAACTTGTTCAACTTTTTTCTTTGTGTCTTCCATTAGAGATAACAATTGCTGTATTGCGTTTAGCGGAACTTTATCATAAGTAATTTCAAACACGGAATCCTTTTTTATATCTGGAGAATCCTCATCAATAAATCTTGGTGTTTTGCTATCTATTAAATCCTGATAAGCAACTTCTGTAACTGCCGCATTTATAAGAAATACCCCATTAATATGTTGATTTCTTGCTGCAAGTTGCAATGTTAAAGCCCCACCCATAGATTGACCTACAATATACACAGTAGAGCAAGAAGTTTTTAATTGTTCATACGCTGTTTGTAAATCAGAAATCCAATCATTATACGTACAATCTTCCATCTCCAGATAATACGTTCCATGTCCTGATAACCTTGGAATCGATATTGTGTAACCATAAGTAGATAATTGTTCACCTATAAATTGCATACTCTGTGGCGTTCCATTAAATCCATGACATAGCAAGATTCCTATATGATTTCCAGAGAAGTATATGCTTTCCGCTCCATTGATCACAGGATAATGATTACTTTTCATCTTACTTCCCCCTATTCTTTTTGAAACATTTATTTGAATATAATTAATATAATAATTCTTATGAGTTTACTTGGTTTTATTTTACATCATATTTTCTTACAAGACAATACCACTTTAATACAAAATAAAAAAAGCTAAAAGTCGTTAAACCTTAGCCCTATCATATAGCAAATGGGATTTATTTTTTTCCACGAGAGCTATTAGTTGAAACTAGACAACCTTACATGCATGTGAATGTTTATACTTCTTAGTTCAATAATACATGAGGCTGGGACATAAGTATTAAAGCTAACGATAAACCCGAATTATTAGGTGATTATTTCAATTAATCATTCTCCTAATGATTCGGGTTTTTATTTGCTGTCTTCAATTATAATTTTTGATTTTGTATACTTATTCTAAGAACTAGTGGAATGGAGCGGAAGACAATCGACTCCTACGGGAATAGAGGAAAGGCTAAGACCCCGCAGGCATGCCGAGGAGGCTTAGCTTCCTCCCCGTGGAAAGCGAGTGTCTGCAGCGCAATGGAACGAACTTATTTCTTTCAGCTTAACTGAATTTAGACTTATTCGTCTTTTTGTATGACTCCTTTAATCATGCCCCAGCCTCTCTCATTTACTTCATGAATAAACAGGATAACCAGTATATCTAAAATCTTTACCAATTTTGTTTATTTCCAGTTCCTCAAGTTCTATAGCATTTGCCATTTTTTCGATCCCTTCACCTGCAAAAAAACTAGGTGATTGTTTTCCACCAATTAATTTAGGAGCAACATATAACACAAGCTTGTCCACCAATTGTTCATTAAGGAAAGATGCATTCACTTCTCCTCCACCTTCAATTAGTACAGATGCAACATTTTGCTCGCCTAAAATATTCAATGTATCTTGTAAATCAACGCGATTTTTTCCTTTTGTGACAAATACTTTCACACCTAGATTTTCTAACTCTCGCTTCACTTCATGATTGAAATTTTCCGATGTAAATATCCATGTGTCAGCTTTTTGATCTGTAAGTACTTTACTCTTTAGAGGTATACGTAGTGTGCTATCTAAAATAATTCTAAGGGGGTTTCGACCATTAGGTATTCTTGTGGTCAACTCAGGATCATCTTTTATTACCGTATGAACACCTACCAAGATGCCTGTGTTTTCATTTCGTAAATGATGAACATCAAGACGTGCTTCTTCAGAAGTAATCCATTTGCTGTCCCATGTATAAGAGGAAATTTTCCCATCTAAAGTTGTTGCTGCTTTTAATGTCATAAACGGCTGTTTTTTCACAATAAACTTATTGAAAACTTCGTTCATTTTTCTTGACTCTTCTTCACAAACTCCAACAATAACTTCAATATTTGCTTTCTCTAAAATGCTTACACCATTTCCCGCTACAATAGGGTTAGGATCAAGGGTGGCAATGATGACTTTTTTTATCCCTGCTGCCACTAGTGCTTCAGCACAAGGACCTGTTCGACCGTGATGTGAACAAGGCTCAAGAGTGACATAAATTGTTCCCCCCTTCGCTAGCTCACCAGCCATGCGTAATGCATGAATTTCTGCATGAGGTCCTCCAGCTTTTAAATGGGCACCAACACCAACAATTCGATGATCATTCACTATAACTGCACCAACAAGTGGATTAGGATCTGTTTGTCCTTTCATTGCCTTTGCATTGTCTAAAGCGAGTCTCATATAAAATTCATGTTCACTCAAATTGGATATCCTCCTCGGAAATGTCCTGCTTTCTCCATTTTAGTTTCAAGATAGTGTTTATTATACATTGAAATATCCCCCCATAAAGAAACCCTTCCAGAAACATTTGCACCAGATTTTTTTAATGCTTCTAACTTATTAGGGTTGTTTGTTATTAATGTAACTGGTAACTCACGAAGGAATTTCAATACTCTAATTGGTTCATCATAATTACGGCTATCATCTTCAAATCCTAAATATTCATTCGCCTCAACAGTATCTAGACCTTCTTCTTGTAGAAGATATGCCATCGCTTTGCTAAATAAACCTATACCTCTACCTTCATGATTTGCAAGATAAAAAATCGCTCCAGATCCATGCTCAGAAATCATTTTCATCGAATTTTTCAATTGAAATCCACAGTCACAACGTTTACTTCCAAAAATATCACCAGTATGACAAATACTATGCATGCGGATCAAAGCTTCTTCACTAGTTTCAAAGTCACCATAAGTTAATACACTTGATTGCTGACTATTTGCTAAATTTGCTGTTGCTAAGCTCTTTATTAAAAGATCCTTTTGTTCCTCTAAAGGAAGGTCCAAAGAATTCTCCACCTCTAACCAACTGTACCAGTTAAAATTCACTGTTTCTCCATCTAATTGAACTGGTAATTTAATAGGGCCAACAATAAATGTATGACCTGAATCATGAGAAATACCATTTATCTTCTTTTTCAAAGCTATCAATGATGGTTGTTCAGTTGCTTCTATCATTATTTTTCCTCCTAATATATTTGTTAAATGATCTATTATAAAAAAAGTTTAAATTTTATGGTTACTTATTGTAAGTAAGTTTAAATTCGCTAGTTCAATAAGTCAATTTTCTATGCTTATTTTCTCTAAAAAAATGATACAGCTAAATGTAGTAATATCCCATAACACAAAATTTGGCTATTATTTATATATGCGATACAAATTTTCTTGAAACTAGCATATATCAATACCTTTAATTTATATATAATTAGGGTAAAATAGGAATCGAGGTGATATTAATGGAACACGTAAAAACTGAAGAGAAATTCAAAGATTTAATAAATAGTAATGAACCCGTTGTTTTAAAATTCTTTACAGATTGGTGTCCTGATTGTAAAAGAATGGACATGTTTTTACCAACTGTTTTTGAAGAAGTGGAAAATGTCTCAATGTATGAAATTAATAAAGATGATTTACCCGAAATTGCTGAAAAATACAATGTAATGGGTATTCCAAGCTTACTAGTTTTTAAGAACGGTGAAAAACAAGCACATTTACATAGCGCAAATGCAAAAACACCTGATCAAGTAATCGAATTTCTTACTAACTCAATAAAATAATTAAAAAGAGAGACTGGGACATAATTAAAGAAGTCATACAAAAAGACGAATAAATCTAAATTCAGTTAAGCTGAAAGAAATAAGTTCGTTCCATTGCGCTGCAGACACTCGCGTTCCAGGGGAGGAAGCTGAGCCTCCTGATATGAACGAAACTGTCAAGGCCCCCACTCAACTATAGGATTTGGTTTATTTTTGGGAAGCTTTAAGTAGAGAAGCTCTTTTTGGCTTCTTTGCTTTGTTGTCTAATAGTCTTCTGACTAGAGTATCTCCTTCTTTAGCTTACCAACCCAACCTCAATTCTTAGAATGGCTGTCAAGTGCTCTCCTTGACTGCTATTCTAAGAATTGAGAGACTGTTTTAAGCTAAGGAAGAAAGTGAGCATCTATCATTCCTCCAAAATTAGTTAGGTGAATAGATGGTAAGAACACGGCACGAAGGCAAAAATCTCTACTGCGGTTAGTATCCTGATATTCGTGGGTTATCACATTTTATCTTTCCGTATAAAGGACTTATCCACTAACTCGGCGCGTGCGTTAACCTATTGAAGATTAGCACAGAGGAGGCAAGTGGGTTTTCCTTTCCGGTATTACTCTTTGCCTTCGAGTCCTATTCTCATCGATCTATTTTAAAATTCAACCTCGTAACTATAGTCATATCTTTTTTATATTTCACTTAGTCATTCCGTAGTCATCCATTTTTACATGGTAACCCAGTCCTAGAAGCCTCTTTTACTTCTTGTGTAATCGCCCAAATAAAGCCTGCCAACTCTCTTGCCACTGCGGTAACTACTTTTCCGCCTTCTTTCCCTTTAGATAATAGTCGGTAGTATCTTTGATGGAGCCTGTTTTGAGCTTTCCAAGATATCGCTTGAATTGTTGGATCTAGTCCATTTTGTCGTCTCTTTAACTCTCCTTTGACTGCGGGTTTATATCGATAACTCCATGCAGACTCAATTAATAAGCGTCTAACATGGCGATTTCCTGTTTTCGTAATCTCGCCTTGACTTCTTCTATCACCACTAGAGGATTCACTCGGAATAAGTCCAACATAGGCCATAAACTTTTTAGCAGTTGGGAAACGTTTAAAAGAACCTATTTCTGCCACAAGACTTGTCGCAGTTATAAGGGCAACACCCCTTAATGATTGTAAAGCTTGAATCGTTGGTGCATGGATACCTTCAGTTGCTTCTACTTTAATTTCCTTTTCAAGTCTTAAAATACGTTGTTCTAACTCTTTTATTTGATGATAATACTCTTGAAACACCATTGTTAAAGATGACTTTTCAAATTTCAATGCATTCAGCCACTCACGATACCTTTTTGTCCATCTATTTACTCCAGCTGGTGGTTTAATATTATGACGTAATAAAAATTTAGTTAAACGATGTTTAGCTCTTAACTCATCTTCTTTTGCATCTTCACGTGCTCTAACAAGATCCCGAAGAGCTTCATCTTCTGAATTTGGAACATATATAGAAGTTAACTCACCCGAACGATATAAATGAGCGAGTCGTATGGAATCTCTACGGTCAGTTTTTATTCGCTCACCTGGTCTTTGTGGAATTAGAGATGGTGCAATCACTTCACAATGAACTCCCAAAGTAGTTAACAATCTATATAATGGGTACCCAGTTGGACCAGCTTCATAACAAAATCTTAGAGTGTGAGTCTCCCCAAGTTTTTTGACTAACTTCCTCATTGCTTCTGGTGTGTGAGGAATCATACCATAGTATCTTGGTTCTTCACGACCCTCTTCAGCAATAGCAACTGCAATTTTATCTTTTGACACGTCTAAACCTACGTATTTTATGGTATCCTTCATAATAACTAGCTCCTTCCGTAATGTAGCTCTGATTTGGTTTTTTGTTTACTGTTCATAAACATTATGACCAAAGTAACCTACGAATTTACGAGTAAGGAGCTAGTTTCGTTCATGATAACTCGGCAAGCCTGTGGGGTCTCAGCCTTTCCTCAATTCTAAGTAGGTGCCCTAGTGTCTTCCGCTCCATTCCACTAAGTTCTTAAAAATAGTATTCAAAATCAAAAAAACTATTAAAGACGGCAAATAAAAACCCGAACTATTGGGCGAATGTTTAATTGACATATCACCTTATAATTCGGGTTTATCATTAGTTTAAACACTTCTGTCTCAGCCTCTTTTTTTGATACTTCTTTCACTTACACTACTTATATATAGAATTTCACCTGATTTGCCACAAATCCCCTTGTTACAATACTCAAGATATTCCTTTTCCGTCCCTTTCCTTTCATCGTTAATCTACATTTGTAAGTATTTTCTTTTGCTTTTATTTCATTACTCTATGTATAATACCTTTACATGATTAAAGACCTATTACAAAAGAACTAAACTCACTGGGGGAAATATAAATGAATGTACATAATTTTTCAGCTGTTGCAATGAATGGACAGGAAAAATCATTAGAAGATTATAAAGGTAAAGTGTTATTAATTGTTAACACAGCTGGGCGCTGTGGATTTACCTACCAATACGAAGACTTACAAAAACTATATGATCGATATAAAGATAAAGGATTTGTTATATTAGGATTTCCTTGTAATCAATTCGATCATCAAGAGCCTGACGAGAACGAACAAATTCAAGCGAACTGTCTATTAAATTATGGAGTTAACTTTCCATTATTCCAGAAAACAAATGTCCGTGATGAAAACGTTCATCCATTATTTGATTATCTTTCACAACAAAAAGCATTCCAAGGATTTAATAAATTTCACCCTGTCGCAAAAATCTTAATACCTTTACTAAACGAAAAACACCCTGAATATTTAACAGATGATCATTCAATCAAATGGAATTTCACAAAATTCCTTATTGATCCTAATGGTGAAGTGATTCAAAGGTTTGAATGTACAACAGATCCAATCGATATGGAACAAGATATTGAAAAATTATTAGAAACGGTTACGGTCTAAAATAAATGAGGATCTGTTCCTCAGCAGCACTTTAATACGCCGAGGAACAGACCCCTAAAAACATCTTAGAATTCAAACCATTTGTTAGCAATTGTTTGTTTATACCAATAGAAGCTGTCTTTTTTCGTCCGCTTTTGTGTTATATAGTCAACATATACAATACCAAATCTCTTACTATATCCTTCTGCCCATTCAAAGTTATCGAGAAGTGACCATGTAAGATAGCCTTTAATATTTACACCTGCATCAATACTTCTGCTTAATGCCGTTAAATGTTGTTTTAAATATTTCGTTCGAGCTGCATCCTTTACTCTTCCATCAACTGGTTCATCATTATAACATGATCCATTTTCAGTAATATATATTGGAACATTGCCATAACGATCGTTAATATATGTTAAAACTTTATAAAAGCCCTCTGGATATACCGGCCAATCGATATCTGTACGCTCATATCCCATCTCAACATATTCCCAATCAAATAAACCTTCATCTTCTTTATAACGTGCTACATGACCTGTATAATAGTTTATTCCTAAGAAATCAATTGGCTGATGAATAGCTTCAAGATCACCATCTTCTATGTTCAATTCAACACCCTTTTTCTTAAACCAATCTACCATAAACTGAGGATATTCTCCTTTAAAAACAGGGTCCATAAACCATTCTATAAAGTAAGCATTCTCTCTACGACATGCATCGATATCTTCTTGTTTATTTGAATAAGGCTCTAACCATGTTGTGTTTGGTGCAAAACCTATCTCTCCCTCAATGTCTAATTCTCTAAATTTCTTAACTGTTTTCCCATGTGCAACTAATAAATGATGAGAGATTTGTGTTGCTAATTGTAAATCTGTATATCCTGGAGCATGTGCACCTATATAATTTGAAAGAAATGAAATACACCATGGTTCATTCAATGTAATCCAATACTTTATTTTCCCTTTAAATTCGTTGAACATGGTTTCTGCATAATTGACAAAAGCATCAATTGTTTCACGATTATCCCAACCACCTTCATCCTGCAGTGCTTGTGGTAAATCCCAGTGATACAAAGTACACATTGGTTCAATACCACTTTCAATTAACTTATCAACTAGATCATGATAATACGCTAAACCCTTTGGATTTATTTCACCTGTTCCATTCGGGAAAATTCGTGGCCAGGAAACTGAAAAGCGGTACATATCAATTCCTAAGTCTTTCATTATTTCTATATCTTCTTCATAACGATGATAACTGTCACAGGCAACGTCCCCATTGTCTCCTCCAACTACTTTTCCTGGAGTATGTGAAAATGTATCCCATATCGACAGCCCACGACCATCTTTAAAAGCAGCACCTTCAATTTGATATGATGCCGTTGCAGATCCCCATTTCATATCTTTTGGAAATTGTATTATCGCCATATGTAAATCCTCCACTATTTTAGTTTGGTTAACTCGTTTATCGACTTTCATTCACGAAGTCAAAAGCTTCTTTAAAGATTCCACCTGATCTTTGACACTCATTTTTCGTAGAGTATCCTATTTACTTTTCATCTGTTTCTAGATCCATTCTAAGTTTTTATAAAGTTAAAAACCTTTTAAACGCTTTATCTGAAAGATGTGGTAAAAATTCATGTCCAAACTCATGATATAGCAGCATCTCTTTTTCTGAGGTGATTTTGTTATATGCTGCAAACTGTGAAGAAGGTGGGCAGATTTCATCAATCATCCCTGTAACCCATAAAGTTTTAGCTTTAATTCGGTCAGCGAAATTTTGAATATCTATATATCCTAGCTTCGTAAATATTTCTTCTTCTCGTTCATGGTGAGGATCAAAATGACGAAAATATTCGGCTATTTCGGCATATGCCGAATTGTTCATATCCATATCCCATACTCTTTTGTAATCAGATAAAAACGGATAAATCGCTACTAAGTTTTTGATCCTTGGCTCTAGTGCAGCACATACTGTCGCCAATGCCCCTCCTTGAGAGATACCGAAAGCACCAATTCTATCTGGATCAACACCATCCATAGACATAAGGACTTTCACTGTTTGAACAGTATCTAGAAAAACTTGTCGATAGTATAAAGAATCACTATTTGGATCATCTAGGCCTCTAATTATATGTCCACGAAGTGTATTTCCTTTAACAACTAAGTTATCTTCAGACAAACCACCTTGCCCTCTGCAATCTAACGCTAAAACTGTAAAGCCATGTGATGCATATGCAATTTTATCAAGCCAATCTCCACTATCTACTGAATATCCATGAAACATAACAACTCCTGGACCGCTACCATTCATCTTCTTTGGTCTAACTAACTTACAATGAACCTTTGCTCCTCCAACTCCTTTAAAATACAAGTGAAAACATTCTACCTCGTTTGTTTGAAGATCAGCTGGTACTAATTCATAATCTAAAGATCGTTGACCAAGCTCATTTAGACCTCTTTCCCAATATTGATCAAAATCAGTTGGTTTAGGGCTACTCCCCATATATTCCTTTAATTGTGATAAAGGCATATCAATATTCATCATTTTCCTCCTAGTATTTTTTTTGGGTCCACTAAAGATATATTTAATTTAAAACCTATAACATTCTTACTACTTCTTATCGTCATTGAATTATTGATTTTTATTGGTATGGAAGAAACTTAAAATTAGTGAGAACAACCAATAAAAAACAAGAAAAGCGCAAAGTTCTGCACTTTTCTTGTTTCAAAGTCTATTTACTCACCTACAATTTTATCGTAAGCTTCATTCCATTCTGCATTGATTTCCTTCATGATATCCTCAAATGATTCATCACGATTTCCAATTGCAGCTTCTACGATTCTCTTAGGAGTATCTTCTAACCATAAACCAACTTCTGCTTCTTTGTCGATTTTATCAAGTAATCCTTCTTGACCTTCTTTAGCAGGAGTTAACAATTCAAATGTCACACCTTGTTCTTCGTATTTCTTTAGATCTTCTGGTAGTGGAACGTCTTTTGCAGCACTAATACCACCAGCTTGTTCTACTGAATAACCTGAATCATGGATAAACCAGTCAACCCAAGCTAAAGCCGCATCTTTATTGTCACTGTTTTTGTTCACACCCATTTGGAAGTCAGCACCTAATGGAAAAATCACTTTATCTGCATTTGTTGGGAATGGCATATAACCAATGTCATCTGGATTTTCAGCAACGCCTTTGATTTGATCAATTGCCCATGATCCTAATACCATCGTCGCAATTTCACCTTTACCCATCATTGCTTTTGAAGACTCCCAATCCGTTGTTAATGGATCAGCTTCAATTAAATCTTTGTTCGCTACATCATACATAAGATTCCATAATTCATATTGAGGTTTTCCTTCAACGAAAGGATCTTTTTCATTCACCATTGTTTGATTGTAATACGCAGGATCTCCAGCTACAGTAGTAAATGCGCCTTCCCACTGAGTTAACGGCCATCCAGCTGCATAGTTTGAGTACAATGGCACTGCATCTGTATTTTCTTTAATTTTTTCTAATGCTGCTATAAATTCATCCATTGTTCTTGGTGTTTCTGTTACACCAGCTTCTTCATATACTTTTTTGTTATAAACAACACCTGTGTAAGTAACAGCAATCGGAATACCATAAACAGTACCATCAACCGCTCTCTCTTCTACACCCATGTATTTTGGACCCATTTCATCAAGTTTTCCAAGTGGCTCAAAGAAATTTGGAAGATCTTCGATTGGAACTTGAGTTGGAAGTAATAAAACATCACCATAATCTTCTGTATTCATACGTGGTGTAATTTGACCACCATAATCAGTTAACGCTTCAAAATTCACTTCTACGTTCGGATATTTCTTCTGAAATTCTTTTTCATATTCAGGGAAAACTGTGTCAACGATATCTGTTCTTTGAGAAATGAACGTGATTTCCCCTTCAATTTCTTCTGGATCTTTATCTTTCCAACTAGTATTCGCTTCATTATTAGTTGAACCATTATCAGTTGTTTCTTTTTCTGTTTTAGAAGAACAACCCGTAAGAGCAGCAAGAACAACTAGAACCACAACCATAAGTAGACTTAATAATCTCTGTCTTTTCATTTAACTTCCCCCTTATTACTGTTAAGTTATCGTGTAGCTTACAAACCCATTGTAAGATGATAACGCTTACTTGTCAACAATATTTGGAATATTATTTTTAATTACCCTTTTCTTTTTCTAACCCATTCATATAATCCCCTTACTTTTTGTTAAGAAAGATCATTTACTTTCCTTTTTTATGTTTGTTTTCTATAAAAATTGGAAAATACATTTTCATTTCGATATTATCTTCATATAATTGAACATTTTCACTATTTTTTTCTTTTTTTGAATTAAATAACATACGTTTTTACAAACATGCTATAATCTAAAAAAGTAATATTACCTATTCGATAACTTTATCAAAAGACATCTATAACTCTGAACTAATTAAAGTTTATTAAACTCACAAACGGTTAGGATTTTACTTTAGAGCTTTCAAAATCGGAAAACATTTAGACGTTATTGAAGCTTGATGTTGATTCTTCACACAATATTGGTGGTTGATTGGTCGGAGCGAATCTCATTAATGCAAGATCCATAGGAAGAATGATTCTACACGTTTCTTTCCTCGTAAATGTATTCTTGTATCGTTTTAACAGCAATATGTTTTACTAGAACAAAATCTTAATTATAGAGGTGAATCTTCATGCCAATAAAATTTAATAGGGAAACGATGGAATTTCATTTGTTTAATGAAAATATTAGCTATCTATTCAGAGTGTTAGAAAAAAGCAACTATTTAGAGCATTTATATTATGGAAAAAAAATAAACCACCGACACTCATTTCACCATTTAATCGAAAGGGACGTGCGTCCTTCGAGTAATATGTTTGAAAATGACCACACATCATCTTTAGAACATATTAAACAAGAATATCCTAGTTATGGATCAACAGATTTTAGGTATCCTGCTCATATGATTAAAAATAACTTAGGTAGTCACATCACAGACTTCCAATATGAAAGCTACAAAATTTTCAAAGGCAAATCTCAGCTTGAAAACCTTCCTGCTACATATGTAGAAGATCTTGAGGAAGCTGACACACTTGAAATCACTTTATATGACACGATAATTAAAACAAAATTGATTTTAAGTTATACCATTTATGCAGATCGAAATGTTATTACTAGAAATGCACGATTTATTAATGAAAATGATGATGCTGTTTATATCAATAACGCTATGAGCACTAGTATTGATTTACCAGACGATCAATATGAAATGGTTCACCTTAATGGTGCTTGGGCTCGTGAAACACATATGGACACACAGAAATTATCTAAAGGTGTTCAATCAATCTATAGCACTAGAGGTGCAAGTAGTCATGTTCACAATCCATTTCTAGCTCTAAAACGATTTGATGCAAATGAACATTCTGGAGAAGCCATTGGTTTTAGCTTAGTTTATAGTGGCAATTTCATAGGGCAGGTTGAAGTAGATACATACGGTATTAGTCGAGTCATGATGGGGATTAATCCGTTTCAATTCACATGGAAATTAACACCACAAGAAACCTTTCAAACTCCTGAATGTGTGATGGTATATTCAGAGAATGGTTTAAATGGATTAAGCCAAACATATCACGATTTATATCGTAAGCGTTTAGCTAGAGGGAAATGGCGTGATCAAATTCGTCCTATTTTAATTAATAATTGGGAAGCAACTTACTTCAATTTTGATGAAGAAAAAATCCTTAATATCGTAAAATCCTCTAGAGATTTAGGAATTGAATTGTTTGTTCTTGATGATGGTTGGTTTGGAAAGCGTGACGATGATTCTAGTTCTCTAGGTGACTGGTTTGAATATGATCAGAAACTTCCTAACGGAATAAACGGATTATCTGAAAAAGTTGAAGCTCTCGGGATGAAATTTGGTTTGTGGTTTGAACCTGAAATGGTTAGTAAAGGAACAAAGTTATTTGATGAACATCCTGATTGGATCATCTCCTCCCCTAACAGACGTGCATCACATGGGAGAAATCAATTTGTTTTAGATTTTTCTAGAAAAGAAGTTGTTGATCATATTTTTATGCTAATGGATAACATCATTGGTAAATCAAAAATTTCCTATATTAAGTGGGATATGAATCGATACATCACTGAGGCATATTCTCAAAAATTAGAGATTGATCAACAAGGTGAAGTATTTCACCGCTATATATTAGGGGTCTATGATCTATACGAAAGACTCATTGCCAAATATCCTGACATTCTTTTCGAATCATGTGCAGGTGGTGGTGCACGCTTTGATCCAGGAATGTTGTTTTACGCACCCCAAACTTGGGCCAGTGATAACACAGATGCTGTTGAGAGATTGAAAATTCAGTATGGTGCATCAATGGTATATCCACTTAGCTCAATTGGCAGTCATGTTTCAGCAGTACCTAATCATCAAGTTGGTCGAATGACACCGCTTGAGACGAGAGCAAATGTTGCTTACTTTGGTACATTCGGTTATGAATTAGACGTTACACAATTGTCTGATGCAGAAAAGTCAGCTGTAAAACAACAGGTATTCTTTTTTAAAGAAAAAAGAGAGTTAATTCACAATGGTACATTTTTTAGAATGCAAAATCCTTTTGAATCAAATGAAACATCATGGATGGTCGTTTCTACAGATCAATCAGAAGCGATTGTTGGTTACTATAAAGTACTAGCTAAACCTAACGATAAGTATTCAAGAGTGAAATTACAAGGCCTAGATCCTAATAAGCTCTACACCATTAATAAAAGTGAAACAACTCATTATGGTGATGAATTAATGAATATTGGAATAATCTTAGCAGAAGATTACACAGATCGCGCTTCTGAATATTGGTCAAGAGAACATCCTCATGATTATTCTGCTAGAATATTTGTTTTGGAAGAACACAAAAGATAAATGACTAAGTTTGAATGGATAGTTAAAGTCTCCTACTTATTTTTCGAGTAGGAGACTTTTCTTTTTTCGCTAAAATATTTGTCATCTTAAAATAATTATTCTCTTCTTATTAAGATCGCATCTTTTTAGAGACTATCTATTTGACTAAGAGTAAACATTACCCTGCAGCAACTGTACCATTTTGCCTTTGACCAAGCTCTTGGTCTACAAGCAATAATGCTGATGGATTATTTTCTGCTAATTTCAATCGTTCTACAATGGTTAGTGATTGTGCTTCTTCATCAATTTGTTCTCTTAAAAAATCTTGAACGATTACTGTTGTTTGAGGATCCACTTGTTTAATATAATCATAGGCCTGTCGATACGAATTTGTAACAAACTGCTCGTGTTCAAGAACCCTTTGGAATGTCTCAAGAGGTGTTCCAAAATTACTCGGCTGAGCTGGTACTTCACTAAGTTTAACTACCCCATCTTTTCCAGACAAATAATCGATCAAGGTTAACATATGTGTACGCTCTTCCTCAGATTGTAATCTTAGCCATTTTGCCATACCAGTAAAGTTCTTTCTATCCATATATGCTGACATGGCCAAATATAAAGTTGTAGAAATGTGTTCAATTTGAATTAAATTATTAATAAGCTGTTGCACTTCTTCTTTTACCATTTCTTCCACTCCCAATCAAACTATTTTTTAAGTACATAATAGGTTATGACCTATAGAAATTTTTGTTCTTAAAAAGAGGAAAAACACAAATAAACATGGGATCAACAGAGAAGTTAAAAACCGAAAAGAGTTAAAAATAAGTGTTCATGCACCACGTTTAATTCTAAAATATAAGATAAGTTTGAATAACAAGAAAAACTATTCCTGTCACTATTAAATGTTGTAATACTTTTACTGAATTTTTGAGCCGTTTTTAACAAAAAGAAAAGGATAGAATAGATGTAATAGTGCAGTAGCAGCCCATCAAGATCACCTTATCAACTTTTATATAACTGCCACAGAAACAAATAAAAGGCTCTAATACATTATGTATTAGAGCCTCAGTTTATTTATTCTACTGTTACACTTTTAGCTAAATTTCTAGGCTTATCAACATCACAATCGCGGTGTAATGCTGCGTAGTAAGAAATTAATTGTAAAGCTACAACAGATACTAATGGTGATAGTTGTTCATGAACACTTGGAAGAACAAAACGATCGTCTTCTTCTTCAAGTCCTTTCATAGAAATGATACAAGGATTTGCCCCACGTGCTACTACCTCTTTTACATTTCCACGAATGCTTAAGTTCACATGCTCTTGAGTTGCAAGAGCGATAATAGGTGTGCCATTTTCAATCAGTGCAATCGTACCATGCTTTAATTCTCCACCTGCAAAGCCTTCAGCTTGAATGTATGATATTTCTTTAAGCTTCAATGCTCCTTCTAATCCTACATAGTAATCAACAGAACGGCCAATGAAGAATGCATTACGAGTTGTTGCAAAGAAATCTCTTGCAATCTCTTCCATTTCCTCTTTTTGATCACATAGAACTTCCATTGCATTAGCTACAATTCCTAGCTCTTTTGTCAAATCAAATTCTAGTGAACGACCTTTACCTTCTGCTGCAACTGCGGCAAGAATTGATAGAACTGATAGCTGAGCCGTGTATGCTTTTGTTGATGCAACAGCAATCTCTGGTCCAGCATGTAATAACATTGTATAATCCGCTTCACGGGATAATGTTGATCCCTGAACGTTTGTAATTGTTAATGCTTTATGACCAAGCTCTTTAATCTGTACTAGTACGGCACGACTATCTGCTGTTTCTCCACTTTGTGAAATAAAGATAAACAGTGGGTTAGGCGATAGTAAAGGCATGTTATATGAAAATTCACTTGCAATATGAACTTCAACAGGAATTTTAGCCCAGTTTTCAATAAACTGTTTACCAATTAATCCTGCATGGTAGCTAGTTCCAGCTGCAATGATATAGATACGATCTGCAGCATTAACAGCAGCAACAATATCTGAATCAACTGTGATTTCATCTTGATTATTACGATATTTATCGATAATTTTTCTTGTAACTAAAGGTTGCTCATCAATTTCTTTTAACATGTAGTGAGGATATGTGCCCTTTTCAATATCACTAGCATCAATTTCTGCTTTGTAAGGTGCACGTTCAATTACATTACCTTGTAAATCTTTAATAGTTACCGTTTCACGTTCAACGAAAACCATCTCTTTATCCATAATCTCAACATATTGATCAGTTACTTGCAGCATAGCCATTGCATCTGAAGCAACAACATTAAAGCTACCATCACCTAAACCAACTAGAAGAGGACTTTTGTTTTTTGCTACATAAATCATGTCAGGATTTTGCTCATCTAATAATGCAATAGCATAAGAGCCTTTTAAGATTGATAACGTTTGACGGAACGCTTCCTCAACCTCTAATCCTTCTTTTACAAATTTATCAATAACTTGGACAATTATTTCCGTATCTGTTTCACTTTTAAGCGCTACATCTTGTAAATGCTCACGTTTTAAGATCGCATAATTTTCAATTACACCATTATGAACAATGGTGAATCTGCTCGTGTTACTTTGATGTGGATGTGCATTTACCTGACTAGGTACACCATGTGTTGCCCATCTTGTATGGCCAATACCAGTTGATGCTGCCACTTCTACATCTACACTTTTACGTAGCTCAGCGATACGACCTTTTTCTTTGAAGATATGCACGCCATCTTGATTCATTGCTGCAATTCCTGCAGAGTCATATCCACGATACTCTAATTTCTCTAATCCTTTTAATAAAATTTCCTTAGAGTCATTTTGTCCAATATATCCTACTATTCCGCACATATTTGTTTCCTCCCATAGAGTGTTTCATGGGACAGTTGTCATTTAAAATTTCGGAGACATCCCTGTCCCCTCACACATGTTTTTTGTATTTGGAAGGCTACACTTTTCCCTTTGTTCAAAAAGTTACCTCTTTGGTTTAAGGAAAAGTTTACGGTTGTAACCAATCAACCGGGAGGCATCCGCCGAAATTTCGATAACCTCCATCCTCGTCAACTAAGTTTTTTTCGACCACTTAGTTCAGGCGCTTTATGAAGTTTTGACTACCTACTATGCTCCTTTTTTATAAATTTTAACACAAAGTTAATATTACAATATGGAGAAATAAAACGTCAATCTATTTTTTCCATTTGTTTAACAATCTTAGTATCGATTGTTTGCTAACATTATATGCATGAGTTCATTTCTTGTTAATACCTATACAATCGTTATAAACTCTATCTTTAGGCAGATCATTTCCTAAACAATAAAAAAAAGCGGGTTTCCCCGCCGAAAGTTTTTTACTCTAATCCCATTTCTTCTTTGACCACTTCTACAATTCGTTCTACATAATCACGACATTGTTCTTCAGTCTGAGCTTCTGCCATAACGCGAACTAATGGTTCTGTTCCTGATGGTCTTACCAAGATACGTCCATTTCCATTCATCTCTTGCTCTACAGCTGTAATAACTTCTTTTACTTTTTCATTTTCAGTCACATTATATTTATCAGTTACTCGAACATTTATAAGTAATTGAGGAAATTTTTTCATTTCATTGGCAAGTTCTGATAATTTCTTTCCAGTTAACTTCATAATATTAACAAGCTGTAATCCTGAAAGTAATCCATCTCCTGTTGTATTGTAATCCAAGAAAATAATATGTCCTGACTGCTCTCCTCCAAGATTGTAGTCATTTTTCCTCATTTCTTCTACAACATATCGATCACCTACAGCCGTAGCAACGCTGTTAATTTCATGCGCTTCTAAACCTTTATAGAAACCAAGATTACTCATGACAGTCGATACAACTGTATTTTTCTTAAGTCTACCTTCACTATTTAAATACTTGGCACAAATATACATAATTTGATCTCCGTCAACAATTGCACCATTTTCATCTATTGCGATCATACGATCACCATCACCGTCAAAAGCTAAACCTATATCAGCATTCTTTTCTTTTAAAAATGTTGATAATGCCTCTGGGTGTGTTGAACCTACACCATCATTAATATTTAATCCATTTGGTGATGTACCCATAGTTGAAACATCAGCATCCAAGTCTGCAAATAAGTGTGTAGCTAATGATGAGGTTGCACCGTGTGCACAATCAAGTGCAACATGAATTCCTGTAAAGTCTTCATCAACTGTTTGCTTCAAGAATTGAAGATACTTTTGTCCACCTTCAAAATAGTCATTAACTTGTCCTAAATTTTCCCCTACAGGTCTCGGTAATGTATCTACCTCTTGATCCATCAACGCTTCAATTTCAAGTTCTTGCTCATCAGAAAGTTTAAATCCGTCTGGACCAAAGTATTTAATTCCATTATCTTCGACAGGGTTATGAGATGCTGAAATCATCACACCAGCTTCTGCACCAAGTGCTTTTGTCAAATACGCCACACCAGGTGTTGAGATAACACCTAATCGCATTACTTCTGCACCAATTGATAGAAGACCAGCTACTAATGCTCCTTCTAACATATGGCCTGAAATACGAGTATCTCGACCGATTAGAACTTTAGGGCGCTCCTTATCCTTTGTTAACACATATCCACCAAATCGACCTATTTTAAAAGCTAATTCAGGTGTTAATTCACTATTGGCAACTCCTCGTACTCCATCTGTACCAAAATACTTTCCCATTGGTTTCGCTCCTTTTATCCTATCTGCCTTATGAGGCTGTAGAAATTTTCACTTTAACTTTTTCTTGTTCTAATAGCCAGGTAATATTTTGAGGACCATTTACTTGCACAGCTACCTCATGCTCCCCATCACTTAAATCTGCCAAATTTATATAAAGTTCAATATCATCACTCGTTACATCTTTGAGCACACTTGGTGCTCCAAAAATTTTCACATCGATCGCACCGGAATCTGGATCGAGAAAATCAAATCTCTTTCCACTAGACATTCCAACCTCTTTGATCGTTTGGCTGGAAAGTGATTTTTCCTCTTGTTCATCTATATCTACCTTTATCTTTATAGTTTCAGGAGATACCTTATTCACACCTTCTGGCTTAGGAATATCAACTTCTAAAACAGTATCTTCTGTCAATTTAGATAAGTCAACCTTAATTCCATCAATAAACTCAAGATTTTCTAACACATCTAAAGGGCCGTAAACAGTTACTTGCTTTGGATCTGGTTCAAGACTTAAAATGCTCAATCCCTTTTTAAGTTCACCTTCTCTAATAATCTTAAAAGGTAATTCTTTACTTGGGCTCTTTATCGGTACAGTCACTTTAACAACTGAAGGCTCAACTTCTACAGGAAGAATAACTCCCTCACGATCATAAATAGTAATCCTCGCATCCGATTCTACTGTTTCTTTTGCATTTTCTAAGTTTATGGTTGCTTTTACAGCAGATATCCTTTCAATGAGTTCTTTGGAAGCAGTGACATTTATACTATTTGGATTAACAATTGGCTGATCTGGTTCATATCCTTCTTCAAGTTTATCATCGTTTAGAAAATCAACTTCTACAGGAAAGCTCTTTGTTACCTTTTCTTCAATTGAGACCGTTATGAACGCAGGATTAATCCTTGCCGATAAATCTTGTGAAAGATTTTTATGTCTCAATTTTACTTGATGAGTCCCTATAGATAGGTTAGTCAAGTCTGCATATATCTCGAAATCTTTTTGCTTACTTGCCTTAGTTATTGATCCTGTTGCTCCTTCTAACGTAACATTAACCGTTTCAGGTACACCTGTTACAACAAGGTTTTCTTGATCGAAGTATGTAGTAACTGGCACTTCTGTTACCGTATTCTGATCAGTAGAAGATGAATTCCCTCCTAGTAGTGGTGGTGGCTGACTCGTCGAAGGAGAATTAGATTCTATATTAACAGACGCATAAAGCATTAGTGCTAAAAATAAAGCGATAAACCTCATTACCCATGGACTTTCTATTAGTTTATCCATTCTTCTTTCCCCTCCATTGCCAACGGTTTGAGGAAGCAGTTTTTGTTGAGGCATTTAACTCTTTTTGTAAAATATTTCTTAGTTCATCTTGAGTTAAATTCCTATGTAGCTCACTATTTCTTGCAGCAGATACACTTCCTGTTTCTTCAGAAACAATAATTGTTAAGCTGTCAGTTACTTCACTAACCCCTAACGCTGCTCTGTGACGTGTACCTAGTTCCTTAGATATAAAAGGGCTTTCCGATAATGGAAGATAACACGCTGCTGCTGCAATTTGGTTTTTCTGAATAATCACTGCACCATCATGAAGTGGCGTATTAGGGATAAATATATTAATTAGCAATTCAGATGAAATCCGAGAACCTAGAGATATTCCAGTTTCTATGTAATCACTCATCCCAGTTTCTTTCTCGATTGTCATCAGTGCACCAATACGGCGTTTAGCCATATAGTCTGTTGCCTTCACAATCGCTTCGACAGCTACCTCTGGATCTTCCTCTCCAGGTAAGCCACCTCTAGTAAATAATCGACCTCTTCCTAGCTGTTCTAATGCTCTTCGCAGCTCTGGTTGGAATATAATAATAATCGCCAAAAATCCCCATGTTATCGCTTGATCCATTAACCATTGTAATGTGCTCAAGCCCATGTATTGACTTAACATACGGACGACAATAATGACTGTAATTCCTTTCAGAAGCTGTACGGCCTTTGTTCCCCTCACTACCATAATTAGTTTATAGATAACATACCAAACAAGGAGAATATCAACAGCTATACCAAGGTAATGTAATACCGGTATATCCTCATATCCCATTCACTCGTCCTCCATGAGTTTTAATCTACTCTTCATAGAAATTCTAAACTATAATGTCCTAAATACGTATTAAGTTTAAAATAACTACTCTATTATATCACTTCGTCTTAAATCATGTAAAAAGGTCACCAAAATGATGACCTTAAGAAAAACGCAAAGCGCTTAGCCTTAGGTGAAAAAAGAGTATTTTTCCCCCACCGTGCTTAATGAAAAATACTAACTACATCCTTTGAAGTTGACTTGATATGATACCATAGCCACTCAAATAACTCATTAACTTCATTTATATCACCGGTAACTTGACCTGCAGAAGCTACGTATTTTTCTCCGTTTATTATTTCACCGTTTATGACAGTAACATCTCCATTAATTGTACCTTCTATAGAAAGAGTCCCATTCTTTACTGTTACATCTCCCTCAACAACTTCACCTTCTGGAACAGTCACCCGACTATTTTCTACAACTAGATTGGACTGCTTAGATACACTAAAGTGCTGATCTTCATTCCACGCAGAAAATAGGCTCCCTGTCATCAAGAGCAAAAATAAGGATGCAGCAGATAATAAAGGATGACCCTTAAACCACCTATTCCACGATACCGTTCTTTTTTCTTTAGGAAGTCTATTCATGATAGCTGAAGTAAAATCAGATGGAGCTTCAATATGAGATGTACTTTGAACAAGTGCTACAGCTTTTTCAAGTTCATGAAAATGATGATAACATTTCTCACATATATGAAGATGATCTTTCACTCTAGTTTCATCTTCCTCTGACAATTCTTGATCCATATATTTGTGTAAAAGCTGGATAAACTCATTAGAACAGCTCATCTTTACTCACCTCTTTATAAATGCCTTAATTGTTTTCTTAAAGCTTCTCTTCCCCTATGAATACGGGTTTTAACAGTACCAACAGGAATGTCCAAAATCTCGCTAATCTCAATCAGTGAGAGTTCATCAATATACTTTAAGACAATAACCGTTCTGTACTTGTCAGGAAGTTTCAAAATTTCCTTCTGAATCGTTTGCTGTAGCTCCAATGTCTCTAGTTCTTCTTCTGGTAATGCTTCATTTGAAGCAACTTGAGAATACATTGTTAATCCCTCTGTACCAGAAACTTCTGCATCTAAATAATAATCTGGTTTCTTTTTTCGAATTCTATCAATACAAAGGTTTGTTGCAATACGGTATAGCCATGTAGAAAACTTTTTATTCATATCATATGTATGAATATTAACATATGATCGAATAAAGGCTTCTTGAGCAATATCCTCAGCTTCATGTGCATTACCTAGCATTCGAAAACATAATTGATATATCTTGTCTTTATACAGATCAACAATCTCTGCAAAGGCATTCTGATCACCTTTTTTTACTTGTTTAATTCTTTTCTTTACAATCGTTTCCATTTATTTATACCTCCGCACTCTGCGGGTCTCTTTTATACGATTAAGGTTACCGTTTGGTTTCATTTTTTTCATATAAAATTATTTTAACAAATTTTGGTTAACCTATGGAGAAAAGTTTGAAAGAAAGTCTAATAAATAATAATTTTTTTTGAGTAATGTAGCAATATATATTTTTTTCATTAGAAATTAAGAAAAACAAATCCTATATACTATGTTCCCTACTTATCATTTTTTAATATAAAACTAAAAAACGATAAACTAATGTTTATCGTTTGTATATAAAAGTTTATATTCATTTTTGGTGGAGCCTAGCGGGATCGAACCGCTGACCTCCTGCGTGCAAGGCAGGCGCTCTCCCAGCTGAGCTAAGGCCCCAGAATCACTCTGGAGCGGAAGACGGGATTCGAACCCGCGACCCCCACCTTGGCAAGGTGGTGTTCTACCACTGAACTACTTCCGCGCAAAAATGAGCCATGAAGGATTCGAACCTTCGACCCTCTGATTAAAAGTCAGATGCTCTACCAACTGAGCTAATGGCTCTAAATGGCTGGGCTAGCTGGATTCGAACCAACGCATGTCGCAGTCAAAGTGCGATGCCTTACCGCTTGGCTATAGCCCAATAATTTTCATTATGTATCTCTTCAATATCTTACCCGTATATCGTGAAATTATTCACAACATAGATAATGAGAAAAGAAAAAAACAACTAATGAATTGTATGTTTCACAATTCTTTCATCGTTTATCATAAGGTTTATTTAAAAGTGGTGGAGGGGGGCAGATTCGAACTGCCGAACCCTAAGGAGCGGATTTACAGTCCGCCGCGTTTAGCCACTTCGCTACCCCTCCATATTTGTGAAACAGTGCCGGCGAGAGGACTTGAACCCCCAACCTACTGATTACAAGTCAGTTGCTCTACCAGTTGAGCTACACCGGCGTGTAGTTTTAATAATTATTTCATTAGATATCTTAGAGTTTCATTTACTCTCAGTAATTATATCGAGGATAAAAGATGTTTTAGATATTAAAGAAAATGGTCAGATATTTTCGCTACGCGAAAAATCTTTGGTGGAGGATGACGGGATCGAACCGCCGACCCTCTGCTTGTAAGGCAGATGCTCTCCCAGCTGAGCTAATCCTCCGAAAATTTATTGTAGGAAAATTATTAATGTAAGTTATTTTCGCTGTGCGAAAAAACTTTGGTGACCCATACGGGATTCGAACCCGTGTTACCGCCGTGAAAGGGCGGTGTCTTAACCGCTTGACCAATGGGCCGTTCATATAGTTGGAAGTAAGATTTTCATAAGCTTCCAACCGGGCTCGAACCGGTGACCTCTTCCTTACCATGGAAGTACTCTACCAACTGAGCTATGGAAGCAATGGCTCCGCAGGTAGGACTCGAACCTACGACCGATCGGTTAACAGCCGATAGCTCTACCACTGAGCTACTGCGGAATAATATACAAAGCCTGGCAACGTCCTACTCTCACAGGGGGAAACCCCCAACTACCATCGGCGCTGAAGAGCTTAACTTCCGTGTTCGGCATGGGAACGGGTGTGGCCTCTTCGCCATCATTACCAGACATTTGTGACAAAAATAATTATACTAGTTATGAAGAATTTTTCAAGTCTTTTTCAAAACTTATATATTCCTTCAAAACTAGATAACGATTTAAACAATTCACTTCACTGACGTTCGCTTATTTGTCCAGCTCCAGAAGCCAAATCCTACGGTAATTTCACTCTCTCGGACGAAGTCAAAGAACGACTTCTTCTCGATCGCTCCAATTCCCTATGGATTTAAGCTAAGCTTCTTCTGCTTTTCTATTTAGGTTAAGTCCTCGATCGATTAGTATCTGTCAGCTCCACACGTCACCGCGCTTCCACCTCAGACCTATCAACCTGATCATCTTTCAGGGAT
>NZ_JAIVKL010000025.1 GCF_020524045.1 Metabacillus litoralis | reverse complement strand
AAGCTCCCATCAATTCGCTCGACTTGCATGTATTAGGCACGCCGCCAGCGTTCGTCCTGAGCCAGGATCAAACTCTCCAATAAAGTAGTGTTTGACTTGCTCATAGTTTGTTTCGTTTTGTACTATTATATAGTACGTTTTGTTAATCGAAATTAACGTTGGCACGCTTGGTTTTGTTTAGTTTTCAAAGATCATTTTCTGTCGCTCGTTTGAAGCAACTTAATTAGTGTACCACGTTGACATCATCACGTCAACATTTTTTAAAAACTTTTTTTAATCACTTATAAGTAATTAACACCTCGTAAATGACTTTTATAAATATACCAGTAAATTTATCTGTTGTCAAACAAATATATTGTTGTTTTTTACAGAGAAAAAGTTCATTACTATAGAAAGAAATAGTTAACTTCTTAAAGTTTTTTTATTTCTATATAGAAGGAAGCATCTATCTACAATAGCAAGATAGATGTTCTTAAGTAGATCTTTCTAAATAAAAAAAGAAGGATGCACTACTTAGCACATCCCTCCTTTCAAATATTTAAGCTAAGAATATAAAGTATAGAACAAAGACTACAAACAACCCATACATAATCGGGTGAATTTCTTTCGCTTTACCCTTCATTGCCATTGTTATTGGATAGAAGATAAATCCGATCGCAATACCTGTAGCAATACTATATGATAATGGCATCGCAATGATTGTTAAGAATGCCGGAACAGCTATTTCAAAACGATTCCAGTCGATTTTACCTAATGATGAAACCATTAAGATCCCAACAATAATTAATGCAGGTGCAGTAACTGCTGGTGTAACAACTCCTAATAACGGTGAGAAGAATAATGCTAATAGGAATAATGCTGCAGTAACGACTGAAGCAAATCCAGATCTTGCTCCTGCAGCAACACCTGCAGATGATTCGATATAAGAAGTTGTTGTTGATGTTCCTAGGATTGATCCAACAACTGTTGCAGCTGAGTCTGCAAATAACGCTTTACCTGCTCTTGGTAATTTATTCTCTTTCATTAAACCTGCTTGGTTAGCAACCGCTACTAGTGTCCCAGCAGTATCAAAGAAGTCAACAAACAAGAAAGTTAAGATAACAACAATCATTTGAATAGTAAAGATTTGATCTAAGTTAAATAATGCTTGCCCGAAAGTTGGAGCTAAACTTGGTACAGCACCTACGATAGAAGTTGGTGCTGAAATTTGTCCGACGATCATTCCTACTACTGCAGTAATAAGCATTCCGTAGAAAATGCCACCCTTAACACCACGTGTCATTAAGATAACTGTTACAAAAACACCGAAGATCGCAAGCAGCGTCTGTGGATTTGTTAAATCTCCTAAACTTACAAGTGTTGATTCATTACCAACAATAATTCCAGCATTTTGGAATCCTACGAAAGTGATAAATAAACCAATACCGGCTCCAACAGCAAACTTAAGTTCTGCAGGAATAGAATTTATAATTTTTTCACGTAAGCCCGATAAAGTAAGAAGAATAAAAATTAAACCTGAAACTAAAACCCCTGATAAAGCTGTTTGCCAAGGTACACCCATTGTTAATACAACTGTGAATGAGAAAAATGCATTTAAGCCCATACCAGGTGCAAGTGCAATTGGATATTTAGCTATGAGACCCATTAGTAACGAACCAACTGCAGCCGCAATTGCTGTAGCTGTGAATATCGCTCCTGAATCCATTCTCATGTCAGCTGGTAAATCCGGAATTGACTCCATAGACAATATACTTGGATTAACAAATAAGATGTAAGCCATAGATAAAAATGTTGTTAATCCTCCGATAAACTCACGACGATAATTAGTACCTAATTCATCGAATTGAAAAAACTTCTTCATAATGGGTGTTCCTCCTAAGTTAGTTAAAACGTCGTATAATGAAGGGATGTAAAATAATAGAAAATAAGTTCAAATAATAAGAAATCCACCGAAAAACAAAAGCGCCCATGAAGGAACATGAGCGCTTGACTATGAGAATATTAATAGTAGATATAAAGAAACATCTATCTAGTAATACCTCGTAGTCAAGCAATTTACGGTAGCTTGGTAGAAACTTCTGGGCCATATCCCCAACATTATACGACGTATTTCGACTTATTTTGTTATATCTTCATTTTATCAGCACATTCTTAATTCGTCAATAAAAAAACGAACATTATTTTACATAATGTTCGTTTCGTTCGTGTTTTACTCCCACTCAATTGTTGCTGGTGGTTTGCTTGTAATATCATACACAACACGATTTATATGGTTTACTTCATTTACGATTCTAGTTGAAATCACTTCTAGTACTTCCCATGGAATTCTTGCCCAATCTGATGTCATACCGTCTATTGATGTTACTGCACGAATACCAATTGTGTAATCATATGTTCTTGCATCACCCATAACTCCTACACTTCTGATATCAGGTAGAACTGTGAAGTATTGCCAAATATCACGATCAAGCCCAGCTTTTTTAATTTCATCACGTAAGATATGGTCAGATTCACGAACAATTTCAAGTTTTTCTTCCGTAATTTCTCCTAGTACTCGGATACCAAGACCAGGACCTGGGAATGGCTGTCTCCAAACGATTTCATCCGGAATACCTAACTCTGAGCCTAATGCTCGAACTTCATCTTTGAATAATGTGCTTAATGGCTCGATCAGTTGGAATTGCATATCTTCAGGAAGGCCACCTACATTATGATGAGATTTAATCGTTTGTGCAGTTGCAGTCCCGCTTTCGATAATATCTGTATATAACGTACCTTGTGCTAAGAATTCAATACCTTCAAGCTTAGCTGATTCATCATCAAATACATAAATAAATTCGTTACCGATGATTTTTCGTTTTTTCTCAGGATCTGATACACCTTTTAATTTATCTAAGAAACGATCTTTTGCGTCCACTTTAATAACATTCATGTTGAAGCCTTCTGTGAATGTTTTCATGACACTTTCCGCTTCATTTTTACGCAACAGTCCGTGATCAACAAAGATACAAGTTAATTGATCGCCGATTGCTTTATGAATTAGCACAGCAACAACAGATGAATCAACTCCACCACTTAATGCACAAAGAACTTTTTTATTGCCTACTTTTGCTTTAAGCTTGTCCGTTTCCATTTCAATGAAGTTTTCCATTGACCAATTACCAGCACATTCACAAATGCCAAAAACAAAGTTTTTCAATAAATCATTACCATATTCAGAATGTCTTACCTCTGGATGAAATTGAACACCATAGAATTTGCGGTCTTCATTACTCATTGCCGCATATGGACATGACGTGCTTGTAGCGTCTACAGTAAAGCCTTCAGGAATGTCTCTAACAAGATCTCCATGGCTCATCCATACAACTTGTTGTTCTGGTAAATCATTGAATAAACTTGGCTTTCCATTAATATTAATGGTTGCTTTACCATATTCACGATGACTTGCTGATTCTACTTTTCCACCTAGCTTATGTGTCATAAGCTGCATTCCGTAGCAAATCCCTAAAACTGGGATGCCTAAATCAAAAATTGCTTCATCACAGTCAAATGCATTTTCTCCATATACACTGTTAGGTCCACCAGATAAAATAACACCTTTTGGGTTTAATTTCTTAATTTCTTCTGCTGTTAGTGTGTGTGGGTGTAGTTCACTATACACTCCAAACTCACGGATACGTCTTGTAATTAATTGATTGTACTGGCTACCAAAGTCCAATACTACTACCATTTCATGAATGTTCGCCAACATCGTCACCTCATCGTTTTTTAACTACTATATCTCTATTATACTAAAACAAGCCTTGCTTACTCATATTTCATGTAAGATTCTGTGTCCAAATGAAATAGTTTTAAGCGTAAAATTTGAAAATGAAGCCATTTCTACTTTCCAAACTAGTCTTCATAACCCAGGAAATATTATCTAAAACAGCAAAAAAACTAGACTTCTGTCCTTCTATTTAAAAAAGAAGGCAGAATGCTAGTTACATAACGAACTTTATTCTGCCTTCATAGTCAGGTTATTTACGGTTACCCGGTAGAGACTCTCGATCCTTATTATCGAGGATATATGAAGGGACAATATAATTTTTTCTATTCTATCAGTCTATTGCATAAAAGGTCAAGATGATGTTTTTTTAATTAAATTTTCCCACAATTCATTTGACTTCTGCCATTCTTCGCTTGAACTATCACGACGATATAATGCTCTTTCATAACTTTTCGTTAAAGCAGTCATATGGACCATTTGAAAATAGCGATCAATATAATGAGCAAATTCGCGCAAAGTTTGATCAGGCTTCTTCTTTATCCCCATTCTTTCAAACTGCTTCAATAACGATTCATAAGCCAGAAAAAACACATCTTCATCTCTTCGATTACTGTATTTTAATAGAAGTAGTTTACCTAACCACTTTATTCTCGTTTTATAGATAATAAATCCTATAACAACAACCGCTAGCAAAATGCCATAAAGTCCATAGCTACCAAGTCGAATGTCTAATGCAAATTTACTTTTTGAAGTTGTTGAGCTTTCATCTTGCTCTTCCTGTACAGGTTTTTCAGGTGTTTCTTTCGGTTCTTCTTCTTTAGCAACAGGATCTGCTTGTTCATCTTGCTCTTTCGTTTTATCCGTATCTTTATAATCACTTGTTAATTCATAAGGATTGACAAACCCTGGTGTTGGTTCAAACGGTACCCAACCTACACCTTCAAAATAAATTTCCACCCATGAGTGGGCATTATTATTCGTGATTCTGTATTCTTTACTCACATTAGAGGTCGCTCTAACAAAATCACCTTCTGTGTAGCCTTTCACCCATCTTGCTGGGATATCAATTGAACGTAATAATACAATCATGGATGTTGAAAAATTATCGCAATATCCTGTTAACGTTTCAAATAAAAATTGATCAACATAATCTTGATTTCCTTCTGGAATCGCTATATCTTCTTTTTCATAAGAAAAGGCTACAGAACCTAAATATTCTTCAATTGCTTTCGCGCGATCAAATTGATTTTCTTCTTCTTCGGTAATTTTCTCTGCTAATTCTCTAATCCGTTGTGGTAAATCCTCAGGCAATTGAGTGTATCTTTCAATAAAGCCTTCAGGTACATTTGAAAATGTTTGTTCCTTCTTCATTTCATTTATAGGATATAACGGAATTTCGTAATCGATGGTATACGCTAAAAACTCTTCTCTGGTCCCTTCATCATCTGGAAAAGGGGAAATTTGCTCTATATTTTTATTCACATAAAGTGGTAGATCATTTTCCGTATCAACAGATGTTAAGCCTAAAGGATAAATAAGATGAAGATATTTATACCTTTCGTTAATCGTAATGGAGGATGAAAGCTGCTTTGTTTCCACTCTTTCATCTACCCAATTAAACTCCTCTTGAATGTTTGTTATTTCTTCTTTTACAGCATCAGGATCTGACGCCTGCCAGCCTTTACCTGTGTAAACATCTTTTGTTTCAACTCGCCAATAATGTCTATCAGATGAGATATGTGTGAGAACCTCGGTATCATCCCCGACAAATCCTCCACCTAGCTTTTCATCATTTTGACTATAACCAATTTTCTTTGGTCCACCTTCATCATCTTCCCGACCAACTGCAGTAATGTATGGAACAGGATCAGGCCATTGCGGGGAAGCCTTTGGTGCCAGAATCGCAAGAACCATCGAAACCATAATAAACGCAACAAGTGGTAAAATCCAACGAAGTGATGCAACCTTCTTTACCTTTAAGTTCTCAAGCCTTTTTAATCGATCAAAATAAAGCAACCCAAGCATAAAGAAGCCAATTAACACAGTTCTAACGATCGCAAATGTCGCATCATATGCTGTAAATGTATCCAATATCGTAATATACAGCAGTGTTAAAACAAAGAAAAACATAATTCTGCGCTGAAACAAAATCCAATAATGAATCAAATAAACTAATAGCCATAGCAATGTAAAAAACAAAAGCGATCGAAACGATGACGTCATATTCAACCAATCTGCATTAGGAATTAATCCTAGGTTGAAATAGATGTCCCTCCCTAAATCCTTAAGCCAAATAAAGCTAAAAAACACGCCATCAAAATATAATCCGTGTAGCATAAAAGCTATAATAAAAAGCTTTATAGGATATGTGTAAAACCATCTTATTTTGAAAAAGATGAGCAAAAAGCAAATAGCTATAAAAAAGCTAAAGATAAAAGTATTTGCTGTATCTGTATAATCATTTAAGGGTCTTAGCCATTCCCATAACAAAATAAAAGCAAAGATATAGTAGATAAAAGCAATTGTTTTCCCATCATTTTCTGGTTGATGTTTCACGAACTGCTCACCTCTTTTAATCCATTTTCAGCATCTCGATTTTGTAAAATCTCCACGCTAACTTGTCGGTTTTTGAGCCTTTCGATCAATACACTCTCTTCTTTCGCTAACTGGTCATAATAAGTCTTAACCACAAACACTTTATAGGTTTGTTGCTGCCCTACAAGTCCTTCGAGTTTTCTAACTAAATCTAGATTCAAGTTACTAGTAAAGATAATATTAGTGACTTGCCTCATATCTGTTTTTAACCGAGGACTATCTAGAGATGCCGAAAAAGGTTTATGACTATCACATTCTACTTTTGCGAGATGATAAAACATACTTCTAATATGTTGTTCACCTGATTGTAGTTCAAACACATGTTGATCATATCCAATTGATACAAGACTTACTCTTGCCCCACTTTTCACGATTGCTTTAATATATGAAGCAGTATGTGTAACAACCGATTCAAATAAAGCAGATTTTGTTCGATCTAAAAACACCACAACATCACGACTTTGCAATTGCTCAAATTCTTTTGTCATAATCGAATCTCTTCTTGCAGTAGCTTTCCAATCAATCCAAGCAAATTTATCTCCTGGTTGATATTCTCTTACTCCTACTGCCATAGTTGAATCTTTCCAATATTTCGTTTGTGTTGAAGCAGATCCCTGTTCATATTGTTTCTCATTAGGACGATAATCTACATTTATAAGTGATGGATACACTAAAAAGTAATTTTCAACTTTAAATGTTATTTCCTTTTCAATTAAACCAAATAAATCACCCGTTCGAACTCGAACCGCTCCAAATTGATGCTCTCCTCTAGGCATATTTAACAAAGCATAACTATACGTAACAGATTTTTTAAACCAAGGAAAAAATAGTTTCTTCGGCTCTTCCAGCTTTTTAGCTCCTTTCATCCGTTCACTGAGTTCATCCTCAACTAAAAGATAAAAAAGTGGAAAGGGGAATGACCTTTTCACGGTGATCGTCGCTATTAACCTCTGTCCAGCTGTAAACTGTTCTTGATTGACCTTCCTTGTTACCTGAAACGCTCGAATCGGATAGAGCATTAATAAAATTGAATAAATGGCAAACGGTAAAAAACTATAAAAAAGAAACCAACTTACAAAGCCACCTTGAAACATCGCATAACTAAATGCCGCAAGTGTAAGAAATAAGAGAGAAAACAGCTTCCATCCAACGGAAAACCTTTTAAAAAACGAGATCATTTGCTACTTAACGACCTTTGAACAGGTACGGATGTTCGGCTGATAATCTCTCCAATAAGATCTTCCGGTGATTTCCCCTCAAATTTAGCTTCAGATCTTAAGATAATACGATGTGCTAATGTGTAAACTGCTAAATATTGAATATCATCAGGAACAATATAATCTCTTCCTAAAATAAATGCATAAGCTTGAGCAGCTTTCATTAAAGCAATTGAAGCACGTGGACTTGCACCTAAATAAACAGATGGATGTTTTCTCGTTTTACTAGTGATTTCAATAATATAGTTCTTAATTGTTTCATCAACATATACATTTTGTATCTCATCCTGAAGCTCAGCTAGCTCTTCCTTTGTAATGACACTTTCAATTTTATAAATCGGCCTTTCTTTTTCAGCTAATGTTAGAACATCAAATTCTTCAGCCTTAGTTGGATATCCCATTCTTAACTTAAATAAAAAACGATCAAGCTGTGCTTCAGGTAAAGGGTATGTTCCTTCATAATCAACGGGGTTTTGTGTGGCCATAACAAAAAATGGTTTCGCGAGGATTCTTGTATTACCATCAACCGTCACACTTCCTTCTTCCATTCCTTCTAATAAAGCAGATTGGGTTTTAGGAGACGTTCGATTAATTTCATCCGCTAAAACAATATTGCCGAAAAGAGGCCCTTCCCGAAATTCAAATCGTAATTCTTTAGGGTTATATATTGAAACACCCGTCACATCAGACGGAAGTAAATCAGGCGTAAACTGAATTCGCTTAAACTCAGCACCTACAGATTTAGCAAGCGCCTTAACCATCATTGTCTTCCCAACACCAGGTACGTCTTCAAGTAAAACATGACCATTCGCAAGGATCGCGACAAGACTTAATAAACTAACATCTCTTTTTCCAACCATAACACTTTCAATATTTTTAATAACTCGACCGAGTTTTGGATGCATTGCTTCGTATTGAGACATGATCTTCCTCCTGAGATGAATTTCTATCTTTCTTCCTCATTATAATATTCTGATTAACTTAACAAAATCCTCTTGATTTTAGTAATATATTGAAATTTTAATAATATAAAAAGAAAGGGAACGTTTATCTTTTATAGAATGAGTTAATAAGAGGAATGAAAGGGGAGAAAAGTATGGGCTTTTTAGACGGACTATTAGGAAATGCTTCAACAATGTCAAACGAAGAAGTAACAAAAGAGTTACAACAACTTTTAGCTCACGGAGAGGAAGTTGATGTTGCCTTTAAATTAGTGAGAGATTTAATTGTATTTACTAACAAGCGCCTACTATTAGTAGACAAACAAGGGATATCAGGAAAAAAGGTTGAATACCACTCAATTCCATTCAAAAGCATATCCCACTTCAGTATCGAAACAGCAGGACACTTTGACCTCGATGCTGAACTTAAAATCTGGATTTCCGGCGCACAAACACCCGCTGTCGCAAAACAATTCAAAAAAGATAGTAGCATTTATGATGTTCAAAAAGTTTTAGCGACGATTTGTGGCTAAAAACTTAGCATGCACTATATTTTGATATAATAAGGCTAGCTTTTGCTAGTCTTTTTTTTAGTTTTGGTTTTGGTTCCGGCCGTACGTGAAAGCGTATCTAAATTGGCAGCTATCCTCAGGAAGTGGCTGCGCGCACAGGGAAGATTGTCTTTTTTTGAGAATGATCATAATGAACAACGATTGAAAGCGTACTCAATTAGAAATTCCCCTCAAAAGTAGACACTGCGGAAGGGGTCACAAAATTTTATCTTCGATTTTTGAAAAATATCAGCGATTTTCAGGATTTATCAGCGATTAGACAATTTCCGACAAAATCCACCCCTCCCGACCACGCCACCTACATACCAAACAAAAAAACCTCTCACTATTGTGAGAAGCTCTCCATATATTTATTCTCATCCAAATGTGATAAAAACTCATTAGAAACCTCTTCTACTATATAGCTATTAAGCTCCAAATAATACTGCCCATCCTTGTTAACACCCTCTGAACTTTCTGAAAGATCCAGAGTATGAAAAGAATATACCTCCGCTTTAGATACCACCGAATATAATGTATCCAAAGGCATGTTTGTATCAACATATTGAGCCAATTCTTTCACTTGTTGAAGTGACATTCCTTTTTTTGCCAAACTGATTAATGAATGTACAAATTTAGCATGTTCCTTTTCTCTGCCTAAAGAACCATCTGGTCGGGAAACTCTCTCTCTCAATAATGCTAGAATTTCCTCACCGTTAAAATGATGATCTCCTTTATCAATCTTTTTCGTACCTCCATTAGCTTGTGTTAAGCTAACAGACTCGTTTAGCTGATAAGATATCCCACCTAATGAATCAATGATTGAAATAAGCCCTTCCATATTCACTACAGCATAATAATCAATCGGTACATTCATGAAATTAGAAACCGTTTCAACTGCAGACTCCACACCACCATATGTGTAGGCATGCGTAAATTTGTCCTTTTTTATTTCCTTCCCATCTTTATCAATGATCGAAACATATGCATCACGCGGAATGGAAGTTAACTTCACAGTATCGCTTTTGGGATTATATGTTAGTAAAACATTTGCATCAGCTCGATTATTTGCATCAATACCCATAAGCAAAATAGAGAGAACTTCCTCATCCCGGTTAACAATTGTTTCATTCACCGAGTCGGCATGTTGATTTTTATTACCTGTAAGAATTGAAGGTAATAATATACTAGTAAAAACAAGTAGTAATAATACTAGACTTAAAGCAGGGACCATATGATGTCTTAAAAAGGGCTTTCTTTCCTGTTGCTCTTTTTTGTCATCATTCTCTAATCGATTAAACACTTTCTGCCGATCTTCACTGGTAAACTCAAGATCATCATTGTCTTTAGCCCAAATTAGTGAGTTCTTAAGTTCTTTTTCATCCATAAACCTCTGCCTCCTCTAATTTTATTTTCAGCTTTTTCTTTGCTCTTTTTAAACGAGTTTTCACCGTGTTTAGTTGAATATTTGTCATTTCTGATATTTCCTCTATTTTTAAGGATTTAAAATAATAAAGGTAAATAACTTCGCGATACTTATCAGGGAGCGAAGAAACATGTTCGTATATTTCTTGTTTTTCATAGTAATCTACTACTTTATTTTCTGTTGATGGTAAAAAAGATTTTGCCGTTTCTTGTATAGAATGTAACGTTTTTACTTTTTTATAATGCCAGCTCTTAAGATAATCTTTACACTGGTTAATTGTAATCCGATAAAGCCATGTTTTTAATTGGGCATCATGGCGAAATCCATCCAGATTTTCATAACACTTAACAAATGCATTTTGCACCATATCTTTCGCTGTTTCTTTATCCTTTACATATGTAAAAGCCAATCGTACTAATTCACTTCCATGGTCAATCATTATTTGTTCAAGCAGTTTATCTTTTTCATGTTTATCCATTTGGTCTCCTTTCCTTCAACGTTTTCTATTTTTTCGCGTATTTGACGATTAGGGTGATAAAATAGTTTCAAGTTTCTTTTCCGTGCAAAAAAAAGACTTCCCAAAGTCCAAGGAACTTTTAGAAAGTCTTACTACTCAAGCTAAGTAAACTTTTATACAAATACACCATCTATTTAAATTAATTAATAACATTTTTTCAGAAAAGAGGTTTTCGTAACATTAGCCACAATCTTTCAGAAAAGAGCCTTCAAAAAGAGCCTTTAAAAAAATGCTTCTCAAGATACTGTGAAACACCATCTTCATCACAAGTGAAATCTGTTACATCATCAACTAATTCTTTTATATGATTCGGTGCATTTTTCATTGCAACAGAATGTCCAACAAATTTAAGCATTGGAATATCGTTATCACTATCACCAATCCCGACAATATCGTTTGCTGTTAAGTGATGCTTGTTTAATATGTACTCAATACCTGTTGCTTTGTTCACATTTGCAACCATGATTTCAACATTATGTTCTGATGAAATAGACATGGTAAAATCTATTTCCTTCTTCAACTCCTCGAGCTCCTTTTTCCACGCATTGATATGTTCTTTAGAGCGACTAAAACAGTAAAATTTAGAAAACTTATCTCCTTCGATAACATCTTTCCATTCAATTTCATTCTTGATCGCTTCTTTACGTGACATCCATTCATTGATTCCGACAGTTTCCACTCTTGGCTCACGTATTTCATCTTCAATATAATGACGATCTTCTTTTAATGTAAATCTTGATCCCTTATTTGGGAAAAGCTCATAGTAAACTTTATTCTTTCTTGCTTTCTCAATTACTTTCTCTACTAACTCAAGTGGTAACGAATGCTCCATAATAGCGACACCGTCAACATGAGCAGACATTCCGTTAGAGCTAATAAATCCATCAACCTGGAAACCTTCAGGCACTAAAGCCTCAATTTCATCAAATGATCTTCCTGTGGCGATAAAAACAAGAATTCCTTTTCTACGCAGCTGATCAATAACTTCCTTTGTTTTCAAAGTAACTAAATTTTGGTGATTTAAAATCGTACCATCCATATCTAAAAAAATGGCTTTAGGTTGTTTTATCATGTTCGTCCTCCTAAAATTCGAGTAAAAGTAGAATGTATCTCTTCTCTGCAGAAATTTCCACTCTACTATCTTAAATCATTTGTATAGGCTCTTTTCTGCAAGATTGTTGTTAAATAAATTAATCATCTGTTGAAATCATTCCTTTTATCGCATAAAAATGTACGATTCTTACAGAAAAGATGCTACAAGACTTAAGACAATCCTGTTTCCTTAAGAATGTCAAAGCAACAAAGTTTACTAAATCTTATTATTAAGATTATCGCATTTGTGTATTATTAATCATTAAAGTAATAGGTATTGTACTATGTATACTTTAACGAAACTCACTTCCGTCACCCCAAATCGTTCTTCCACCAGTGTGAGCCGTATTGGCATGTTCTTCTTCATCAACTAACTGTATGGGGTACCAGGCTCCTCGTGATGATGCCAAGTCTAGCCTTCTGGTGTTTGAACCGTTAGCTAATGCCCCTACATCAGATTGTGTGAAACCTAATTCAGCAGCAAGGGTTGGATTTTCAACGATCGCTTGATACAATGTATCATTCGCTACTCAAAAATGAACATCATCACTTTCTACATACAATTCTTCAGCAATGATCACATGAAAGGTTTCATCGAATACAGGATCTGTTCAACATGTATATTTAAAACCCCGACCTTTTAACAAGTATTTTACTAGTTTACCATTTAGAAACATGTCACTTAATGTCGAAAAACCTATTCTTATAAGATAAAAAAGCCACTATGATGTAATACATTCTTTCTCTCTCAATCAAGACAAGCTATTTTTTCACCACTCCTTTTAATATGTATTACAAAATAAATCTTAAGATTATTCTTGAATTTCACTTTTCACACAATATTTTATATCTCACTTTGACAATTTCCACTTCTAATGCAAAAACTAAAAGGAAGTTTATGTCGAGAAATTGCCTTCTTCTTGAGACTATGAGTTTTTCATAAATTCATTACTTTCATGACAAAATACAGATTGTGTTAAAATAAAAGAATCCGTTAAAATGGAGATTCATTAAAAAGGCTGTTACCTTAAATTTTGTCATATCTTCTCCATTTTCTATCAGTATGTATTATCTAGTAAATTCAAATTATCGTGGTTTAGGAGAGGTTTTACGTGAATAAAAAAGACATAGCACAAATTCGCAAGCAATTTAAAATAGATAATGATTTACTCCAAATCTCCAACATATTTAATGTATATATTATGAAAGAAACAAGTGAAATTTATCATCACCAAAGTCAGCCTTTTGAAATGCTTGATCAAGATCAGCAAGAGCTTTTTATGAATAACTTTAAGAAGCTACTTGCAGGGCATTTAGATGAAAAACTATTCGAGCTTAAATTTCAACGTGATGCCGAAAATAGCAGTCAGCTTATTTTGCATCAAGGATTACTTAGTCAAGATGTGGATGGCTGGAAAGAGCAAATGCTGCAAATTGTAGAGAAAATGTTAGCTAACAGACAATATGAGATGGATATTGTGATCACTTTTATTCGCGGAGAGTACTTAAAACCAACAAAGCGTCGAAGTGAAGAATCGGAGGAAAGTGACAGAGATACTGTTTATTCACATCCCTTTATTTTATGTAGTATCAATAATACACAAGAGCCAAAAAAGGAATTGCTTTTTGATTATGTTGAGAGGGAATTTAAGTACAGCTTTGTTGTTGATCCAATTATCAACCTTACTACTCCAATCGCCGGCTTCCTCTTCCCGTGTTTTACTGATCATGCAGCAGATGTGAATCACATTCTTTATTCAGCAGGAAAAGTGCATGAACCTGATCACCAATTTATTGAAGAAGTACTAAATGGTGAAGAGACGATGACAGCAAAAGATGATAAAATCGTTTTCGAGGAAATCATCAAAGATGTTACAGGAGATCAATTAAATACATCCACTCTTTCCAACGTTTATGAGGAAATCAATTTGATGATTCAAGAAAATGAAGAGGAAGAACAACCAAAATTAGATTCCACTGATGTTCAACGTGTTTTAAAAATGAGTGGATTAGAAGACATAAGCACAGAAAAGGTAGAATCTGCATTCAAAAAAATAATTGATGATGATAAATACGAACTAAAAGCAAGCAGCATACTGCCGAAGTTCACATCAAAATCAATTAAAATCCAAACAAAAATCGCGAACATTTCAATCAGTCCCCAAGATTTAAGATATGTAAAACAAGTCAACTTAAACAACAAACGTTACCTAATGATCGAAGTGGAAGAAGATACTGTGATTGAAGGATTTACGATGATTCCGGAAGCTTTTGGTGTGGAGTCAGGCGAGTAACTGTACACAAAAAAGTGTAATATCACACTCCACAAAAGTAAGAGGCTTCTCTTAAGAAGCCTCTTTACTATGTTACCGACAACCTTAGTAAATATTAGGTGACTTTTTATTACTTTGCTATTTTTGTAAGAAAAGAGTTGGAATAATGTGTCCAACTGAGCAATAGAGTTGCCAGTACTAGATAAACAATAGTATAGATCCAAAAAGGTATTTCAATGACTAATACACCTATGTAATACAATGGTAAGTCAACTCCGAAAACCAAAACAGGTGCTAATAAACGCCAGTGGAGCTTATGGGAAAACATAATAGCCACACTGAAAATTAACCCTTTCATCATGCCCATAATAGATGAAATAAAAATGTTATCACGATAAACATTTTCAAAAAAACCATATTCATAATGTCGAATAGCAAGAACGGACAATATGTACATCACAGTACCTGCACCTCCCCACCCTTGCATCCACAACGATAGAAACCTTATCCATTTATTACCTAACTCAAGAGCCCGCATCCAGAACTTACTTAACAAGAGGAAAATGATAACAGAAATGAATGTATATTCTCTTCTCCACCAGTTTGTGTAATAAATATCAAGCCATTCAAATAACTCTCCTAATCCCATCAAAATCAATGCAAAAAGTACAAGCCAGCGAAATCGAAGCTGATAAACCGCGACTACTACTCCTAAGACAGGAATGACAAACAAATTCGAGACAATTGCCCCTAGTGCGTTATCGTAATATCTTACTTCAAAAACTTCTGGAACATAAAAGTAACTATTTCCGACAATCATGACAATTAATTCTCCTATATATACTATTCCAGAAAAACACAGAAAAAGAACAGTGAGACCAAATTGACGTTTGCGAACAATGACCGTAATTAATATAGTTATGCTTACTACAGCAAGAATCAGATAGGGGATATAGTTAGGCATTACTCAGACTTCCTTTTTTCTCTTATCATATCCAACGGATCATCTATGTTATTCATCAGGTGCCTGTCACGCCCCGGAAATTGTATTATTTTGTCGAGTGAACATAGGAAACATTTTTATTAAGTTTAGTCTATTTTTATTGAAGAGATACCTGAGAGTACTAGAGAAAGCCGTAGAAGGTAATTACAAAAATAATGAAAGCTCATCTTTATCACTCGACAAAATTCGCCATTATTCGGGTAGTGACAGGCACCGATACAATTTTTGTTAACAGCTAACAAAATTAGAGAAGTTTATTATATAATATAAAAAAATGAGGAAATTTTATCGTTATAAACTTTTGGAATATTTCAATAACTACTTTTTCTTTTCAATTTAAAGCAAGAACAACGGCGTATAAAATCAAGTATTTCTTCGCTAAAGTAACAAAAAAGGATTGTCATTATTCCTGGTCTACTATTTCTACAGACATATCTTCACCGTTCTTCTGCACCTATTTATCTAACAATAATGGTTGGCATATCTCAAGTGATGATAAGTAGAAACCCTCATTAAGTTAAGCACTTAGATTATCAACAAAAATAAAGAATCAAAATAAGAGGTGATGAAAAAATGTTAGAACCGATACTTCGGGCTAGCAATATTACTAGAACATTCGGCAATGGAAGGAAATCGGTTTCCGCCTTAAAAGGCATTAACATGACCATTCAAAAAAACTCATTAGTGATCCTTAAAGGAAGGTCTGGCTCAGGAAAAACAACATTAATGAATATTTTAGGTGGGCTTGATACACCAACAGAAGGAACCATTACATTTTTAGGACAAGACCTAGCTAAGCTTAGCCAAAAAGAAACAGATGAGTTTCGAAAAAAGCACATCGGTTTTATTTTTCAGGCATTTGCTTTATTACCCATGATGTCTGCAACTGAAAATGTAGAATTTGGTCTTCGTATTGCTGAAAAACCACCGAAAGAATGGGACGAACGAGTGACGGAAGCATTAGAATGGGTTGGTCTGTCTAAACGAGCGAAACACCGACCTTCAGAGTTATCGGGTGGTGAGCAACAACGTGTGGCGATAGCTAGAGCAATAGCCAATCGCCCATCATTAATTCTAGCTGATGAGCCAACTGCAGAACTTGATTCGAAGCGAACACTCCAAATCATGCGCTTGTTTCGTTCATTAGTTGATGAACAGGACATGACAATCATTTTAACAACACATGACCCTAGCGTTTTACAGCTGGCAGATCATATTTTTGAATTAAAGGATGGTCAGTTATTAGATTCTGAAGTGGTTTCTTGATGTTCTTTAAAAGGAGGGATTAGCCGTGAGCATGATCGTTTGTGAAAACGTTGTCAAAATATATAAAGCAGATGAATTGGAAGTATTCGCTTTGCAGGGGTTGGACCTTACCATTGAAAAAGGTGAAATCATGGCCATTATAGGAAGCAGTGGAAGCGGAAAATCCACCTTACTCAATTTATTAGGTGGACTTGAGCGTCCTTCAGCAGGATCACTATTGGTCGATGGAAAAAACCTTCTACGAATGACCAAGAAAGAGTTAACTATGTATAAACGATTGACCGTCGGATTTGTTTGGCAAAATCAAGCGAAAAATTTAATTCCCTATCTAACCGCACAACAAAATGTAGAGGTACCCATGCTCCTCAAAGGAAGAGCACAATCTCATAAAGCGAAAGAACTGCTAAATATGGTCGGACTTGGCCACCGCTTGAATAACCGATTAGATCAACTATCTGGCGGTGAACAACAAAGAGTCGCCATAGCCATTGCATTGGCTAATGATCCTCCTCTGTTGCTTGCAGATGAACCGACGGGAAGTGTCGACACAAAGACGGGTGATCAATTATTAAATGTTTTTCGTGAAATTAACAAGAAATTAAATACAACAATTGTGATCGTTACACATGATACTCAATTAACGAAAAAGGTCGATCGAGTGGTATCTATTCGAGATGGAAAAACGTCTACTGAAATGTTTCGTATCCAACCCGAAGAAATAGAAGATCAGATGAAACAAGGAGAACCTACGGAAGATGAAACACACAAAGAATACACAGTTATTGATCAAGCAGGACGTTTACAAATACCAGAGGGCCTACTCCATATATTAAACCTACAAGATAACACCAAGAACCTTGTACAAATCGAAGAAGAAAATGGACAAATTGTCATCAAACCTCAGCAATCTAAAAAAAATGCTTAAATACGGATAATTACTGACAAGAAAGGTGGAATCTCTTTGAAACTTTCAAACTATTTGAAACTGACATCCATATGTTTTGGATCTGTTCTTATACTTGGTGGATGTGCACTGCTACCAAAGGAACAAGAAGCACTTGCTCCTCCATTAATCGAACCAGCAGCAACGAAATACGAAACAGAAACAGTGAAACGTATTGATTTAATTGATTCTTATGAGGGGAAAGCTGAATTCCAATCAACAAATTCTGTTGACGTGCTTTACCGTGAGCTTGGTCAACGAATCAAGGAAGTGCATGTTGAACCAAACCAAAGTGTAAAAAAAGGAGATTTATTAATAGAACTGGAGCAAGGAGATCTTGCATTTCAAATACAACAGCAACAAATTGCATTAAGCGAGGCTAAACTTCAAGTAGAAGGTGCAACCGTAAGGAAAAATGAACAAGAAAAACTTCAATCTGAAATTAACAAACTAAAAGATGAACAAGATAAGTTAAATAAAGAAATTAAAAATATGAACAATAAATTAAAGAAAACAGCAAGTGAACAAAAAATATTAGAACTACAGGCTACATTAGCTACATTGGAACAAGAGCAACAGCAAAACGAACAAGAAATAAATATGAAGGAACCACAAAAATTAAATATATCTGACCTAAAGCGAGAAATTCAACTCGCGGAATTAAACGTAAAACGTCAACAAAATCAATTGGATGATTACCGTGCAAAACTAGATGCTACTAAAATTACTGCTCCTATAACGGGTATCATCACTTCTTTAGCAGACCTTAAAGCAGGCAATACAATTGAACCTTTTGATACGTTACTCACCATCTCTGATCCTAGTTCGTTGCGTTTAGTTTCGAAGCCAAAAGATAGAGTAGAAGAACTAAGCGTCGGGATGGCAGTTATTGTGACAATAGATAATCAAGAATTATCAGGCGAAATATTTGATCTACCTGACAAAAATGCACCTGAAAAAAATATTAGCATTGAAGTCACAGATATTCCTTCATCAGTAGATTTAGGAAAGCAAGCCGATATAAGAGTTGTATTTGACATTCGCGAAAATGCAATCACTATTCCATCAAGTGCTATTCGTAACTATGAAGAACAACAGGTTGTTCGTATTTTAGATGGTGATAATTTAACAGAGGTTGGTGTTCAAACTGGCTTGGAAGCAAATAAACGTGTTGAAGTCATCAGTGGGTTGGAAGAAGGCGATCAAATCATCTTGCGTTAGGAGGGTATTACCTTGAACATTTTAACTATGATAGCCAGAAAAATTTTAAAAAACTATTGGTTAGTTATCAGCTTGTTTATCGGAATCTTGGTTACTATCACATTAGTCGCCTCCATCCCCATCTATACAGATGGTTCTTTACAAAGCCTTGTTGTAGGTGAGTCAGAACGCTACCAAAAAAGAACGGAAACCTACCCTGGAATGTTTAAACATGAGTTGAATTGGAGAGAGTTAAATCCCCAATTTGATCGTGAAGAACTATTAGAACGGTTAGAAGAAAAAAATGAAGATGTTTTGAATCGCCAGGTTATCATGCCTAAAGTGGAATCAGGGACAATGCTAACATCCATTGCCCTTCAATGGAAGCGTGATTCAGGGGAAGCTAACTTGAGTAGAGTTTTTTTAGGTAGCCTTTCAGGATTTGAGGAGAATATTACTCTAGAACAAGGTAGAATGCCAGAAAACAGTGACAATCAAGATGTAATTGAAGTCTATCTTCAAGATCAGACGTTAATTGATTTGGATATACTTCTTGGAGAAGAAATCCGATTGAGTCAAGAAACATTGAATGAAGACATTATTATCCGTCCAGTGGGTACCTTTAAAGCAGCTGAAGGTTCAGAATTGTATTGGCCAGAATCACCTAAGCATTTTAAAAACATGTTTATCGTTGAGGATAAAGTGTTCCGGGAAAAATTACTTCATATGGATAACCTAGTTAACAATGTTCTTATTTACAGCACATTTGATTATACTGGATTGAATATAAATGATGCATCAAAACTATTGCCAGTTGAACGTATGTTACGAATTGAATCTACACGTATTACGGAAAATAATAAAGTGAAAATTAGCAGTCCTATGATTGGAATTGTTAATCAGCTTCTGCAAGAAGGAAACCGATTTCGTCTGATGACTTTATCACTCTTTATCCCTGTTTTAACCATGTTGCTTATCTACTTATTTATGATTTCAAGGTTAATCGTTGAAAGACAACATGCAGAAATTTCTGTCCTACGAAGTCGTGGTGCAGGTAAGCGACAAATTGCCTTCATTTACTTTATAGAAACATTATTCCTGTGCGGAATAGCTGTTCTTATTGGACCATTGTTAGGTTTACTAATGAGTAAAATGTTAGGCTCTACAACTGGCTTTATGGAGTTCACACAACGCGAGCTTTTACCTGTAAAACTCACACTAGATACGTATATGTATGCTGGGTTAGCTGCCGCAGTTTGTTTAATAAGTGTCATGGTTCCAGTACTAATGGCTACAAAAACAAATATTGTATCATTAAAAAGGCAAGGTTCTCGTGGTAATGGACAAGCGATTTGGCATAGGTTGTTTATTGATGTCGTTCTACTGTTAATTACGGGCTATGGCTGGTATACCTTACATCAAAATCGTACGATCGTTAATGACGCATACGGTAATATATCAATTGATCCTCTTTTGTTACTTATTCCGGGTCTATTTATCATTGGACTTACCTTATTATGTTTCCGTATTTACCCGTGGATCATCGCTCTTATCACTTGGCTTGGACGAAAGATATGGCCTGTTCATATGTATACAACCTTATTACAAATTGGACGTACCTCCAAACAATATCAGTTTTTTATGCTTTTTCTAGTAATGGCTATTTCTATTGGTTTGTTCAGTGCCAATACCGCTCAAACCGTGAATCAAAACCTAGAGGAACAAATTCGTTATGAAGCTGGCGCTGATATTGTCCTACAACAATATTGGGATAGAGAAGTCCCATTCGAGTTGACTCAGGCTGGAGGCTTCCTTCCTGAAGAGGAACGAAGAGAAAATGTGAGAACTTTATACTATGAACCTGATACTTCACATATAAAAGAGTGGCCTGGCATTAAGCAAATATCAAGAGTGTTTACGAGAAATCAAGTCAATGTAGCAAATTCCGCTGATGCTGATTCCAATAAGTACGAAGAAACTCGACTTATGGGAATTGATACGAAATCGTTTGGGGAAACAGTATCTTTTAGATCATCCCTCTTATCTCCTGATCGCCATTGGTTTGACTACTTAAATTTAATGGCTAGCCAGACCAGTTCAGTTCTGATCTCGAGAGGGCTAGCTGATAAACTTGATGTACACCCTGGTGAATACATTTCCATGGGATGGGATGGGGCCCAACAAGCCCATTTTGTTGTCTATGACATTATCGATTATTGGCCATCATGGAATCCTGATACCCATCCATACTTTGTTGTTGGAAATCTTTCTTATATTCAAAATTCAATGGCCATCGAACCTTATCAATTATGGATTAGCCTAGAAGACAATGCAGACCGAGCAGAACTATCGGCAAGATTTGAAGAAGAAAGACTTCGACTTACGAGATTCCAAGATGTTCAAGACGATTTAATCCATTTAAAAAACGATGCCTATTTAACTGGCTTAAATGGTTCGTTAACACTAGGCTTTCTCATTGCTTTAGTCATAACCTTTATCGGCTTTCTGTTATACTGGGTTCTATCACTTAAATCCAGAACATTGCAGTATGGTGTTTTTAGAGCGATGGGAATGTCAACTCGCCAACTCTTCAACATGCTATTCTGGGAACAAATCTTAACAACAGGAATGGCCGTTATATTAGGAGTATGGATCGGTAAACTAACAAGTACGTTGTTCATTCCATTTCTGCAAAACTCACTAGGCAGTCAAGGACAATTGCTTCCTTTTCGTATGGTTTTCAAACAAAGCGATGAGTGGCTTGTTTATTCTTTTGCTGGAATATTACTTCTTGTTGGATTAGGCATTTTAATTGGAATGATTTCAAGAATACGAATCCATCAAGCTATTAAAATTGGAGAGGAGTAGGGATAATCCCTACTTCTCTTTGGTGCCTTCTCTTTGGTGCCTGTCACCCCCCGTAAATTGTATAATTTTGTCGAGTGATAATAAGAAATATTATAATAATTAAATTCAGCCTTTGTATTAGAAGAGAGACCTTATAGCCCTTCAGAGAGAGTAGTATAAAAAAGTTCTTTCTAATAATAGAAACCTCAAATATAGTTCGTATACCTCAGAGCGAGGATTTGACTAGAGCTTCCTTCAGATTCCACGTCACCATGGACACCCTTGCTTTTGACTAATAGGTTCGCATATCCCAACGCCGATAACGGACTTCCACCGTCTAGTTGATGAACATACTGGCATACAAAAAAGAGCTGAAACAAAGTGTTTCAACCCTTTAAACTAACTACTGCATATTTGCTTTAACTGTTTCCTGCGCTTTCTTTAAAGCTTCTTCAGGAGATTCAGATTTCTGCCTTAGTACATTATTTAATGTATTGGTATTTAATTCTGTTAGAACATCTGGATATTGTTCTGTCACGTTAATTCCACTAATTTCGTCTTTGACCTCTAGTAATGTATCAAAGATATCTGTACCGAAGTATTGATAGAATTTGTTATCCTCTTGAACTGCAGGATCTTCCCAAACATCCCAGCGAGGTGGGTCAAACCCTAGAACTGTCCATAGTTTAATATTTGCTTCCTTAGAAAGTTTTGCAAATGCTAGGAATTCCTTAGCTAGCTCAGCATGCTCTGTTTGATTTGTGACAACTGTACCTGTTCCACCAATACCTACTGAGCGATCCCCACCTTCTTCCCAAGCAGGCATTGGTCGAATCACCATTTTTCCTTTTAAGTCAGGCATGTAATCAGTGAAACGTCCCATATACCACATCGGCATGGAGATAGAAGCTGCTTTTCCTTCATTCATAAATGCATAGAATTCTTCAGCATGTGGTTCACCACCAGGTGTTAACTCAGCAATTTTATGTGTAGTAAGCATATCATTTAACAAAGATAGTGTTTTGATGTTTTCAGGGCTATCTATTGTTAAATTACCCTCATCATCAAATAAATCAGAGCCTTGTTGACTGATCATTTGTTGGAAAGTAGTTGCATCACCAGTATGAACTGTAGTCATAACAGCATCAGTATTTTCAACAACTTTTTTACCCGCTTCTACATAGTCATCCCACGTTTTGATTGAATCAATATCAACGCCAGCTTGATCCATAATTTCTTTGTTATAATACATGACAGTAGCACCAACATGCGTAGGCATACCGTAGTAATTTCCATCTTTAGCATATATGTCAAATCTTGATTGAATGAAATTATCCATCTCAGGTTCTACATATTCATTCATAGGTAAAAGCTGTGGTTCGCCTTGTAAAAAATTCGGAAAACGACCTACTTCAATATCAGAAATATCAGGTGCACCTTTACCAGCTTGTAGCGCTAATAATAAGTTGTTGTGCATTTGATCGTAAGGGAATGTTTCAGCAACAAGCTTAATTGGTTTATCTGGGTGAAGTTCATTCCATCGTGGAACTGCGTCCTTAAAGAAATCCATGTGCAATTCAACAAATGTCCAATACTTTAATTCCGTTGCATTTTCAACATCTCCACCTATAACTTCCTTTTCAGTTGCCTCACCAGATGCTGAGTCTCCTCCATTACATGCTGCTAATAGAAAACACATAAGTAACCCTATAAATACTGATAATGACCTTTTCAATTTTCTTCCCCCTTGGTTATCATTTTTAAAAGCCTAGAGTTCTTTCATAATGAGTTGAATTCGATAGATTCACCTCCCTTAAGTCCGCTAACTATAGGATAAGCGCTTACAAATTAACAATTATGCATACTCTTAGCTGAATTTATTTTCACATTTTCACTTCAGGTAGGAAATAATAGGAACTAAAACATTTTACAGCGACTTCACCTTTAGTCCCTGATCCATTTTATGAAAAACCCGTAATGTAACCCACATCACTCCTATTCCTAAGGTGCTAATCGTGAAAAACGGAATAATCCCTGGATAGCTTAAAGATAGATACAATATTGAATAAATCGCCAAGCCGCACATGAAGGTATAATGGATTTTTGATAAACCTACAATAATAGCATTCTTAATATGTTGTTTCCACGTAGCCTTATAATGAACGAGCATTGGAAAAGCCCAAATTAATAGAATCATATAGAAGAAAACCATTAAGTAAAAGGCGAAAGGAGTTACAATAGAGAATGCACTTACTGAGTTCTTCATTAATTGATAATTAAAGTACAGAATAACCCCGGTCATCGTTAAAACCCATCCCAATATATTGGCTGTAGCAAATTCTTGACGATACGTTTTCTTAAATGTTTGGAATATTTTAATCTCATGTTCACCCAACATCCACTTTCGAGCTACACTTAACATAGCGGCAGTGGAAGGAAAGATACCTGCCACAAATAATCCAAGAACTGAAAAGAAAATCCAGACTACATTTAGTACGACAAGGCGGTAAATCCATTGAAGAATAAAATCCAACTTTGATACAATTTCTTTACCATTCATATCAATATTCCACCTCTTTTTATCGCAATAGATTTACCCCTTAACTCCACCAACTGTAAGACCTGCAACAAAGTAACGTTGGAAAAAGATAAAAAGAATAATGATTGGGATAATTGTCATAACAGAACCTGCAATGAGTACATCATAATTATTCCCGTAAGGTGTTAATAACGTTGCTAATCCGATCGGTAATGTAAACATATCGTTCGATCTTAAAACAATTAATGGCCACAAGAAATTGTTCCAACTTCCTAATCCTTGAAGAATTGCCATCGCTGCCATCGATGGTCCCATTAGCGGTAGCATAATCTTAAAGAAAATTCCATACTCTGTAGCTCCATCAATCCTTGCAGCATCCATTAATTCTTTAGGAAGACCAATGGCATATTGTCTGAAGAAGAATACGGCTACAGGTGCAACTACAGCAGGTAGAATAACAGCTGTGTATGTATTGATTAAATTTAAACTAATCATTAATTGAAATAGTGGAAGCATAAGAATTTCAAAAGGAACCATTAAAATAAATAGCACAAACCCAAAAATGACATTCCTTCCTTTAAAGTCATATAACGCAAGTGCATACCCGACCATTGAAGAAAAAAATAACGATAAAATAATCGTAATTGCTGAAATGGTCAAACTGTTCATGTACCAGCCCCAATAATTACTAGCTTGTGTAAAAATATACGTGTAGTTATTAAAACTTAATGTACTAGGATCAAAAACCAAACTAATTCCATTTCTCATTAATTCGGAAGAAGGTCTAAGTGACGAAATTAACAAATTTAAAATAGGGAACAGTGCAATAAATGAAATGATGCAAAAGCCTATGTTAATTAACCAAACGACTAGTGTATTTTTTTTCTTTTTCATTTACTCATCCCCTTTCTTAAATGCTCCAGTTAAAATAAGCTGGATGAAGCTAACCGCAAAAATAATTAACATTAAAACAACCCCGATTGCTGCGCCAAATCCCATATCATTTTGCTGAATTCCTTGCTGATATAAATAACCAACAACAGTTAATCCGATATTTCCTGGGGAACCAGCTTCCCAGAAGACAAAGCTTTCTTCAAACATTCTAAAACCATTAATAACCGAAATGGTTGTTACAAAGATGGTCACTGGCTTTAAAAATGGTAATGTGACATAAAAGAACTTCTTAACCGTTGATGCACCATCCATTTCTGCTGCTTCGTATAATTCTCTAGGAACATTTTGAAGAGCAGCTAAGAAATAAAGAATGTTCACACCCATCCAACGCCAACTACAGAGAAGAACCATTAGAAACATACCTGACCAAGCGTTATACCTCCAATCAACAGACTCTAGACCTATCCAATTTAAGATTTGGTTAGCCACAGCTGTATCCGTTTCACCAAACATGAGTCTAAATACCATACCAGCTACAATCGTTGAAGCTAATGCAGGTAAAAACAAAGATGCACGGAATAATGTTTTAAATTTCACAAGCTTAGAATCTAGCAATACCGCTAGAATAATTGGTGTGATAACTAAGATGAGAACGGTTAGTAAAACGTAGATTGATGTATTTGAAAGTGCCTTATAAAAGGTTGGATTAAGAACCCTAGAATAATTAGACATTCCTATATATGTTGTTTGTCCTGGAAGTACTCGCTGAAAGCTCATGATGATTGCTTGTATAGAAGGATATAAAGATAAAACCAAAAAAGAAAGAATAAAAGGAGAAACAAAAATATAAGGTACAACTTTTTTAGAATTAAGAAATTTCAACACTTTATTTGGTCTATTTGCTGTTACAGTCATTTCAGGTGATGTATTCTTTGAAGTAGGTAACATGTTAAAAACCTCCCTTTGATACATAGTAGCTTAAAACCTCTTAAGTGCATGCCAAAAACTCACATTAAATACTTGGATATTTTGGATCAAAGACAGTTTAAAGCGAGATCGAAATGAGTACTAGAATAGAAATATGAATGTCATGCTAGTTATAATAGCTGTATTAGATTTAACCACCCCTTCGAGATATATTTATTGGTAACGCTTACACACCCCATCAAAGAAACATTTCATACGTACCAATATCATTACAAGTTTTTTTGTACGAACAAATATAAAACTCATTTACCAATAACTCGTACGTATGTGTTACTACATTTTTATTATAAATAACTAAATATTGAATTTCAAGCATTTTCTAAATATTTGTAAATTGTGAAAAAAATGTCTAATTTTGTTGCATATTAATATAAATAACTCTTTATAATTAACTTTAACAAAAACTATTATTTTACTATTCATTATGACAACTCGGTTTATCATTACCTTTAACTTGTAAGTACATGTTGTTCAAAGTATATACCTATCAAGAAGCTCTGGTTTACAGTCATTGTTAATGTTGAACATTTCTACCTAGTCCAAAAAATTATCCTATAAAAACATAAGTTAAGTTAATACATTCTGTATGGAAAGTAGAATAATCTGTACAGTGTCGAATATTCGCAAAAAAAGCTTCCCACAAGTTTGGTCAACTTATGAAAAACTTTTTTAACTACAAACTAAACACTATTCTAACGATAACCCTCTCTAAGGTTAAGTCTTAAAAATATTCTATCGATTCTCCGTAATGCTCTAAAGATAGCTAAATAGTTTTTATCACTACAGCCATTGAATTTAGCATGTGTTAAAGATTAAGTTAAAGGATGAACTGACAAAAAGGACTGTTGTTCCTTATAAGGAAAAGGATCGTCAATCAACACAAGAAATAGATTGATCTTTGATTTCATATGGTAATGATTAACACGAATACAAAATAAAAAAAAACCAAATCATTCGAGATTTGGTTTTCTAATCAGTTTGATATTTTCATATGTTTAACTACCTAAACGCTTATGCTATTCTTTTTCTCATGAAGAGGAAGAACAAGCCACTTAAGAACAGTAAAAACCCTGCTAATAAGTACTGATAGTGCGTAGTGGCAGTTTCCGGTAGTTTTTGTCCATCATTCGTTACAGACTTTTGCGTTAAATCAACACTGGTTTGTTTCTTTGGAGCTTCTGAGTCCTCTGGATCTTTTGGATCGACAGAGTTTTCTCGATCTTCAGGATCTTCCGGGTTAACAGGTTTTTCGGGATCTTCAGGATCAACAGGATTTTCCGGGTTGACAGGGCTTTCTGGATCTTCTGGATTTGGTAAATCTGGATCAGAAGTACCGATTGCTTTGATATGTGCAACAACACTATTATTGTTATAAGTGACCGATACCTCGTAATCATCTGCAGTTACATGATCGAATTTACCTTCCACCTTGTCAGCAGTCATTAAAGTAATATCCGTAGCCTTGTCTATTTCATAATTAGAAAGATCTAAATTCAGATCCCCACCATCAAGGTATACTAGTCCATCTACACTTAGTTGAGTTTGGTCATTATCCATTGCAATATCTAGGCTTCCAGCTTCCATTGTTAAGTTACCATTTAAATTCAGAGGTTCTTCTACATTAACTAAAACTGTACCATTCTCTACATAAAGATCGCCTTCACCAAAAGCAGTTGCAGAAGTAGCTTCTAACGTTCCTCCTTGCAGTAATGTTCCCCCTGAATAACTATTACTTCCTGTCAATGTAAGTGTACCTGTCCCTTGCTTGGTAAGCATACCACTGCCAGTTATATCATTTCTCCACCAATCATGGGCATTAAATCTTCCTTTTGAAGCATCCATGTTCACTGTTACATTGCTTAAAAACGCACCATATCCATCAGATGCTGTTACTAAATCAATTCTTCCCCAACCATTTGATTCATCTATTACAGGATAGCCTGATTCAATTTCTGTCGTATACAATACTTCTCTACGTTGTTTATCAGTTAAATATGGCTGGCGAGTTTCCAATAAAACTTCAGCCCCTTTAGGTACTACAGGATCTAAACCTTTTACACCAGTTTGAGGTAATCCGTATGTAAGTTTCTCCCGGTAGAATGCTTTATTTGTTTCATGATCTTCCCATTTTTGTTCATCGTATGCACTTTCAAACGTATAATCCTCTGTTACTGTATGTGCATATTCGTACAAGCTCATTCCTTTTGATGCAGCCAATTCACCGAATACTTCTCCAGCATTTTTATATGCCTTATCTAATACCTCTTGGTTTTCGGTAAGGTTGTATGCGTAGGCAGTCATTGCAGTTGATTGTATTCTTGCTCCTATAACATCAAGTGGCGAGTGCATACCAGACACTATTCTATTTTCTCCCATTTGAGCTGCTCTAGTTAAAAATTCAGCAAATCTTTCAGGGGTTGCGTATGCAAATCCGAATGTTGACAAATAAGCTGCACTTGTATGTCCACTTGGAAAAGCTCCGTCTTTACCTCGCCCGTCTTCCGCTTTTCTTTTTACATATTCTAATGCAGGAATGACTTTTACATTCGTTTCGTATTGTTGGTAATGTTTTTCTCCCGTTTCTTTATTTCCTCCTGAAGGTAATTCTTCTACTTTACTTTCACCACTACCAATTGTCGCCCATTTAGGTAAACCATTCTCATCAACAACTTCTTTCACTTCTCCATTTGAATTCATTCTGTAAGGTCTTGGAGATGAGAAAAAGTACTTAGAAGGATTTGAGGAAGAAGGATTTCTAAATCTAATTAAACTAACTAAATCCATTGCATCTGATAGTTTAGTCCCCTCCCATTGCCCCATTCCTTGACTCTGATCCTCAACAGTCGCTTCTTCCAATACTACATTCATGTCCTCTTTTGATCTGACAACACTTGTGATCGGTTTAACGATATCTACATAAGTGTTCGCTAAAGGCCCATAAGCTTCCATCATACTGTATATCTTATCTCTTTGATCATCATAATAGGCCGCTAACGCCTCTTCATCCGTTCTGTTTTTAGTAACGTCTTCTACATATTTAATATTAGCTCTCCAAGTCTCTGAATCTCTAATTTCTTCGTTAGCATATGTTTTCTTATCCGCTACTACCTTTGTTTTATCATTTTTATATCCATCAAAATAAACGGTAGGTCCGTCACCGTATTTAGCAACCTTACCATTTGCACCTGGTACAGTTAACGCTGTTCCGTCTCTCCAATCTGGTTGATTCAAAGACCAGACTTGATCAAAACCATCTAAAATACTAATAAAAGGATTAGTCGCAGCTATATTCTTTAAGTGCGAATCACTAGCATTTCCGCCATTATCCACTGCTGAAAATAGTTGCTCAGCTTCAGAAGGATTTGTATTTATTTCTCCAGTAGTCCCTTGTGGCTTTGAAGGCTTTGAAGGCTCCTGACCAGAATCTTGACTAGCAGCCAAAATCGAAAGCTCAAAAGAATTCATAGTTAGTACTGCAAGTAGTACTAGTATCGATATTTTCTTTATGAATTTCATACCTGTCATTTCTCCTTTTCTATTATAATTTCAAAATACAAATTCCACTTTAAGGTATGTTTGTTAAATTAATGTAGGAAAACTGTTGAAATTTGGTGAAATTTATGTAAAGAGGAAGAGAATTATTACGAAAATTAGCAAAATTTTTGATTTCGATATGTTATCAATGAAATGCTATAAATTATGTTTCTTATCACTTAAGCACAAGAAAAAGACTTCTCAAAAGTTATAAAACTAAATGAGAAGTCTCAGATTTAAACATTATGTTAGCTTTTTGTTAGCAAAATCCTTCAATTTCCTTATATCGAGGGTTTGAGGGCATGATTACATCATGCCACCTGTAAGCTGCGAGAGTGTAATATTGTTAACATTAAGTGAAAATAGTTGGTAAATCAACGTTTCAGATGATTTTGAACACCGCTTTGCTATTCATATCCCTCAAGACTAATTATTATTTAAGACATCTTTGTTTTCCATAACCCAAATTTCAATTATACTTTTTAAATCTTCAGTCTCAATCATACATGAAGTAGGTCCATCTTCTAGAACATAATCATTTATCACTTTTGTATATTCTTTATTTATTTCAAGGGTACAAATGTTACCACCTGTTGATTCGGAAGTTGATTTTCCTAGTAACACATTTTCTATATTCTCTAAAAATATTGCTTCTCTAAAAGATTCCATATCATATAGAAGATACTCAATAACTGCTAGCTCATCTGGTAGCTTAATCTTCTTATATTCACTCTTAGGATCCTCAATGATTGAATATTTATATCTCAAATTATCGCACCTTTCTTAATAAATTGGGAAAGCTGTATCTATTAACCCATTATTATTAATCCACATTCTAATTTTCATACCGGAAGGAGTTGTTCCTTCATACCATCCTGGTCCAGATACAGTTACATTTGTTTTTGCTTCTTTTATGGCATTAAGCACATCTGTTCTATTCCAATTTTCTGGAAAGAATGTAGAAAACTTAGATTGCCCATTAAAAGTAACTCTTGCCTTATACACACCAAATTGATTTGGCGAGCTAACATTAGATAGTGTATATGGAGAATTTATGTTTTTATGGTGATATCCTGATACTTTTACTCCATCTGTACGTCCATGAAAAATATGTTCGATTGTTTTGCTACCGAATGTACCAATATTACAATTATGCACCCAAATTCCTAAGTTGGTAACAAAATATGAGCGGAAACCTTCAACCTCGAAATTATATACAGTTTCTTCTGTTTTCTCTTTAGTAATATTTTCGATTGGTAGTTTTTGGCCGTCACTCGTAACAAGTAGATCACCAATTTTAAGTTCTTCAACTTGTGTCCATCCTTTTTCATCTAACCAAAAAGGATGCTCGGCAGTCACCTTCATCTTTTCATTACCAATTTGCAATGAGTAAATCTCATCTGTATCCTTTTGAAATAAACCTATGACTTCCTTATATGCAGTTTCCCCAGTTTCATCATTTTTTGAAAGGACTTGGTCTCCTATATCGATTTCTTCAATACTTTTTTGGCCTGTATCCGTTAAAACCTTAGTCCCTGCAGAAAAACAATTACACGTTCGTAATAATTTAGATAGTGCTTCATCAGCAAGTGAATTATCTATCTTCCTTAGGATCTTGTCTACAAAATATACTGCTTTATCTAAGTTATTACTTGTCCTATTAGCAAAGCTAACTATATCAGCAATTATCTTTGTACCATCACCTACTACTGGTACAATACCAACAAGCGAAAGCACTACTCCCCAAGGGTTTCCATCAACTAAATTTCCAACGGCATCTCTAATATCTCCAATTGCTACTATACCAGAAAGAACTTTTCCAGTTAAAAACGCTATTGAATTATAGGTTGTTGAGGATATAATCCCCCATTCTAATGCAGTTTTACCACCATCACCCCAAAGAGCCCCAAGTAAGAGATTTTGGCTAAATTCCCATGTCGTAGCGTCATAAATGAATGGGTCTGTCCCATTCTTCATTTCCTCAGAATCAAGGTAAGAATCTTTATCAGGGTTGTTATTCAACGCGTCAAATCCTGACTTTATTTCTTTGCTATCATTTAACCCGTCACCGTCTGTATCACTATCGAAAGCATCTGTACCAAACTCTACTTCTGTGTAATCATCTAAGCCATCATTATCAGAATCCCGCTTATTCGGCTCGGAACTCATTAACCCATACTGATTATTATTATAGTTATCTATAAATATTTCTTCTCCATCTAAAAGTCCGTCACCATCAGTATCAGAGTTATTCGGATCACTTTTAATGAATTTACCATTACCTACCCGAATGCCGTTTGTTTCTAGTAAATCAGACAGACCATCATTATCAGAATCTTTATCCCCATTGCCAGTAGTTTCATCGGCTACTTCACCAAAACGTTCACCTAATTCATTAGCAGTAGATGCATGGTAGTATTTACCGCCTGTTTCACTAGCTATCTTTTTTAATAAGTTTATATCTATACTACTTCCCAGACCAATTGTATAAACGGAAACTTGATTATCAATTGCTCTTTTTAATGCAGAATCATGCCATGTTCCGTCACCGTCTGTTAGCAGTATTACATATTTCTTACTATTTTGACCTTTTAGTACTTCATCTAGTGAGGTAGTTAATGCGCTATAGATATTCGTGCCACCACTATCATCTATAGTATCTACTGCCACCTTTAACTTTTGTTTATCTGAAGTGAGACTGATTACAATATTGGCATCACTATCAAAATCAACAACAGCACCTTTGTCCTCTTCTAACAAGGTATCTATAAAATTCTTCACAGCAGTTTTTCTTAGTTCATTTGGATCATTCCATGACATACTTCCTGATGAGTCAATGGCAAATACAAGATCAATATATTGGATTTCACCATTATCTTCTTCATCTCTATCAGAAGGTAAACCTACTTCTTTACTCCATGCCTTATCCCATTCAACTCCATTGAGCAAAAGATATGTGCTAAAATGAGTAACATCTGCCGTAACTGTATGATTATCGGAATCATGAGTTTGATTTTCTACCCGCTCTAATTGTTGAGTGTTTTTATTATAATAAAATATCTCCGGTCTGAATTCTTCCGTTACCACTGAACGGTCATAAGCAAACGTCATTTCAGCTTCGTCAAATTCTACTTCTGTTTCGAATTCATAAGCTGACCCTATATACCCAGGTATTTCCTCACTAACAAACGTATTTCGTTCTTTTAAACTTGTTATAGAAGTTGTACTACTACCCGTAGCTGATGATTTAATTTTGACAGAAGGAACAACGAGTTCATCTTGTATGCCATTTTCTGGTCGAGTAGTAACCGTTACTATTTCATCGCCATCAATAATACCATTACCGTCTGTATCTTGGTTAGTTGGTTGAAAACCTAGTGCCGGTTCTTCTCCATCTAACAGTTTATCTTGATCCGTATCTCCTTCTGTTGGGTTAGTACTTGCTTTTACCTCTTCTCCATCAGATAACCCATCTTCATCTGTGTCTGACTTTAATGGATTCGTATGTAGTTCTTGTTCTTGTTTATTGGTGAGTTTATCGCCGTCTATATCTTCTCTCTCATCCCCTATTCCATTTCCATCAGAATCAATCTTTAGAGGATTGGTATAAGACTGCTGCATTTCAAAACTATCTGATAGTCCATCACCATCAGTATCTGCTTTTAGAGGATTGGTTTTGTAGGTTAATTCTTCAATTTCTAAGAGGCCATCTTTGTCTTTGTCTCCGTCTAATTTATATTCAAACTTAATTGAAGATAACATATCAAAGAATTTATAAAATGAGTTCCTAACATGACTAATTGTTGCTGTATAATTTTGTTCTTCGTAAAGTTTGACTGCCTGTTTGTATTGTTTAATTATCTGTGAATGTTCTGCCTGAGCCTTTTTTGTTAAGGTTGTCCCTGACACAATGATTTCTACATCCTCAGTTACAATTTTATTAAAGCCTAACGCTACTAAAGCCCACTCTCTTTTTTCCTCCTTATCCTTTAGTAATGGTATTAATTGTTTAATGAGTTCTATAAGCTTAGGACTACTGAGACGGTTGAACCCCAAATAGCTTTCAGCTGGTATATAATCTTTTATTTCGGTTGTAATATTTAAAATATCTTCTTCATTGTAGTTACTTTCTACATTACTGAGTAGGGTATCAATCTTTTTAGAGATAGAAGTTTTTGTATATTCACTGATATCATCTACCTGCTGGGTTTTACTTTTTGCACTAGATTCTGCAATCCCCCATGAGGGAAAAGAATAAGAAAACAATAAAATGAATGATAGAAATATCAATGTAACTTTTTTTGAAAATTGTTTTTTCATTAAAACACCCCTTAAATAGTTATTTGAAGAAGTTGGTTTTACCCTAAACTTGGATAAATAAGCTCATCTTAAAATTTTACAATTATCTCAAAACTTCTAGCACTCCATATCTAATGTGATTCAGATTTCTTAATAAAAACATAAAAACTAGTAATATATTACATTGTATAGACTATCTATCCAGTTTTATGGTTTTAATTACCAACTTTTCCATTTTATAATACTTGTTCCTACATATTCAGTCAACTTCTCATACTAAATTACTATTAGTAAGATTATCCTCCTTTAAACCGATTGTGGTTATATTTAGCCATAGAAAAAGTAGTGGATGAAGATGTTATCAACGCTTTGAAAGAACATAAAAAGAGCGCCAATTCGGTTATCCCATCGTCATAAAAAATGTGCGAGACCGCATGAAAAGGCTACTTAAAATAGCTGGCCTAAATGAAGATTTAACACCCCATAGTTTAAGGCACACTCATACATCGTTGCTTGCCGAAGCCCGTGTCTCACTCGAACAAATTATGGACCGTCTTGGTCATACTGATGACCAGATTACAAAAAATGTGTATCTACACGTCACCCAAGAAATGAAAAAAGAGGCCTCTCAAAAGTTCGGTGAACTCATGAGAAGCCTCCATTAAAATCCTCAATGTTAACAAACCACTCTCATCTTACTTTAAAACCCAATCATATCAAGCGTTTGAGGGCGTCATTACATCATGCCGCCCCTAAGGTGAGAGTGTGTAATATCTTTAACCTGATGTGTGGAGAGTGCGATATATCAGGGTTTTGTTAAATTCTGTCTGTAACATCTTTAACAAACGTTTTTCACTTTTCATTGAAGTGCGTTACCAAAATGTTAGCATAGTAGCTAACCTGATGATTGGTGTAATGATCTTACTGACAACTCTACAGTTTTTTACTAAGCATTTCTATTTATTGTACTTAAACATGATTTATTAGACCTTCTACTTCTCCTGCGACTAACTAATAAAGTCATTCTTTAATCGTTAAAATACGTGCAAGCTTACCAACACTAACGGCAGTTATAATTAACACATTGTCCAAGTAATCAAGAACTATAAATTCCTATCCTAAACTCCTCATAAAAGAAGAGTATACCTTATGCACACTCTTCTACTTTTTCTATCTGTTATACATCTTTTCTGCTTTCATTTGATTTAGATGGCTACCTTGTGAGTAGGGAAGTAATTCATCAGGAGTGCCTTTCCAAATCACTTTTCCATTTTCTAAATAGATTATTTCGTCAGCAAGAACTTTTGCATCTTCTTGATCATGAGTTACAAAAATAGATGTAATCCCTGTTTGTTTTAAAATCTCTCTCAACTCATCCCTTATTCTAATCTGGAGATATGTATCAAGATTACTAAATGGTTCATCGAATACTAATAAAGTGGGAGCAGGTGCTAATGCTCTTGCAAGTGCAACACGTTGTTGCTGTCCTCCACTTAACTCATAAGGGTAGCGATCTTTATATTTGGATAAGTTCACTAAAGACAGCATTTCTTCCATTTTTTCCATTTTTTCCTTTTTATTCATCTTTCGTAAGCCATACTTAATATTATTTGCAACTGTCATATGCGGAAATAGTGCATAATCTTGAAAAACCATACCCACTTCTCTTTTTTCAGGTGGTATATACGTCCGTTCATCAAAAATCGTTCGATTGTTCATGGATATCGATCCACTCATTGGAATTTCTAACCCTGCAATTAATCGTAAGATTGTACTTTTCCCACTCCCACTTTCACCGAGAATCGAGAAAATGTCTCCCTTTTTCATTTGTAAGGAGAAATCCTTAATGGTTGGTTCGCTCGTATTTTTATACTTATATGTTAAGTTCTTTATATCTACAAACACTAATTTTGTCCCTCCTTATCAAGCACTTTATGAAAGAAGTAAATACTAATTCCGCTGATGAAGATAATTATCAAGGAAGCAGAGGCCGCTTCACTCATCATCTCATCATTCGCATACTGAAAAGCTTTCGTGGCTAATGTATGAAAATTAAAGGGCTGTAATAGCAGCGTAAGGGGAAGTTCTTTTAAAATATCTACAAAGACAAGGATAAATCCGCCCACTATTGCCCCTCGTATCATTACAATATCTACACGAAAGAAGGTTCTAACAGTTGATACTCCTAAAGTTCTCGAAGCTTCAGTAAAATTAGTACCAATCTTCTCAAACCCTGCTTCAATGGAACTATAACCAACCGTAAGAAATCGAATGACATATGCAGAAATTAACATCACTATACTTGTTCGGAAAACAATCAAAGGATTTCCACCAAAAAAAGCAAAGATTGAGTAGATCCAATGATCCAATGCTATGAAAATTGTAATAATTCCTATTGCAATGATAGCTCCTGGAACTGAATAACCTAATACCGTTATTTTTGAGAACAACTTTGGAACTATCCCCTTATGTATACGAGTATAGTTCGCGATAATTAGTCCAATCACAACAACCATAACAGCTGAGATGGATCCAGCAAAAAAGGAATTTCTCACTAACTCGATAAATTCGATGGATATAATTCTTTCATAAGTCATAAAAACCCAATGAATGAGTTGTACGAACGGAATAGCAAAAGCAAAGGTAAAAATCAATAAACAGTAACCGGTTAACAGCCAAGCCTTGGAACCTTGAACCTCCTTGGGTTGTATCGGTCTAATTTTTGTAGTAGTATAACTAAATCTTTTTCTTCCTCTTATGAATTTCTCTAAGAGAAGAACGGCTATAACCACAATCATCAATGTTCCAGCTAACTTAAAGGCGGAATCAATATCATCCATCGCAAACCAAGTTTGAAAAATCGAGGTGATAAATGTTTGAATTCCATAATATTTAACGACTCCATAATCATTAACGACCTCTAGCATGACAATCGTTACACCACCAACAATAGCAGCTCTTGAAATCGGTATGATGACCCGGAAAAATATTTCAAACGGTCCCCCACCTAAAAGTTTCGCATTTTCGACAATAGAAGATGATTGATTTTGAAAGAAGCTCTTGGATATAACGAATACGTAAGGGAATAAAAACATTGTGAAAATAAATATAGCCCCTGGTATCGTCATTATATTGAAGTAGTCCTGGTTCACTTTTATATCAAATTGATTTCTTAAAGTTGATTGAATAATTCCAGTGTAATTTAAGATTCCATGATATGTATAAGCCCCAATAAATGGAGGAATGGCTAAGGGTAAAATTAATCCCCATCTAAAAAAATTTCGAAAAGGAAAATGATAAGCAGTAACAATCCATGCTAAACTCGTCCCAATAATCGTTGTAAAAAATCCTGTAAAGCTCATTAAAATTAACGTATTCACTATGATATCTTTTAATAAAAAATCTTTTATATGTTTCCAGTTTTCATTGGGGGTTGTAAAGAAATGTGTACCAATTAAAAGATTCGGTAACAAAATAAGTAGAACAAATAAAAAACTAAGAACTGCCCATACATTAAGTTGCCGTTTCACTTGATGAACAAACCTCATTTTTAACCCACCTTCATAGACCTTTATCAATCTTATATAATCTTTTCCATGTCATTTTAAAACATAGCTACCCTGAAAATAAGGGTTTGTTGACTCCGTTATAGGATTACGTACATTCAAAGCATTTTTAGGGATGTCTTGTGTTTAAATCGACTACCCGCAAAAAATCAACATCGTTCACCAATAGTGGTTAAAACATAAACCGCACTCTAATATTCAGAGTACGGCATCATTCTACAACCTTTTATTTCCAACCAACTTCATTGAAAATTTGGATAGCACGTGCATTGTTTTCACCTAGAATTGTTAAGTTAATGTCCTGCTCCTTAAACTCTCCCCACGACTTTATTGTTTCAGAAGCCTCTACAGCTTCGTTTACTGGATATTCATTATTTCCTTCTGCAAATGCTGCTTGTGCTTCTTCACCTGATAAGAATTCAAGGAACTTAATAGCCTGATCCATGTTTTTGGCATGCTTTGTCACTGCAGCCCCACTTATGTTGATGTGTGTTCCCGTCGTCTCTTGGTTAGGGAAAAAGATGCCTACTTGCTCGCCAATCTTTGCATCTTCTGGGTTCGTTGAATTTAGTAATCGCGCAACATAATAGGTATTGGAAATCGCAATATCTCCTTCACCTGCAACTACCGCTTTCACTTGATCGATATCCCCACCTTTTGGCTCACGTGCCATGTTCGCTACTACACCAGCTGCCCATTCTTTCGCTTTTTCTTCACCATTTAATTCAATGAAAGAAGCAAGTAGTGATTGATTGTATATATTTTCGGAAGATCGAATTAGCACTTTTCCTTCCCATTTAGCATCTGTTAATGCTTCATATGTTGATAGGTCCGCTGGATTTACACGATCCTTCGCATATACGATTACGCGGGCCCGCTTTGTTAAACCAAACCATTCACTATCAATATCACGCAGTTTTTCAGGAATGTTAGTTGCTAATACTTCACTTGTTACGGATTGTGTTAAGCCCTTCTCCTTTAAATAAGCCAAATTACCAGCATCAGATGTTAAAAACACATCCGCTTCAGTTGCTTCTCCTTCTCGCTCGAGTCGTTCCATTAATTCACTGCCATTACCTTGAACGACATTTACTTTAATGCCTGTTTGATCTTCAAACTTTTTGTAAATTGCAGTATCTGTATCATAATGTCTACTTGTATAAAGGTTTACAGCTCCATTTTTCCCCGTAGCAAATTCAGTTTTAGTTTCATTCGATTGCCCACAACCTGATATAAAGATGATTGTAATTGTCATTAAAGAAACGAATAAGGCTTTCATAGATATCTTCATGTACTTTCCCCCCTATGAATAAATGAAGCAATTAACAATGATATTCATTATCAAACACTTATGTTTGTCATTGTAAGCGCTAATGATAATTGTTGTCAATTTTTAAATTTGTAATAGTGTGCTTGTTGATAGAAATCTTTAACGAATGTTTTTCGTTTTTTTATTTGCATGATGTTAGCATGTTAGGAGATAGTTTGTTTTCATTTGTTCACTTACTCCAGATATTGCCGTAGTAGTGTTTACCTTACCTAAAATAGCCTAATTTCTTAAGATCCTTATATACTATCCAAGAGTACAGTTTTCTTCCCTTACTGTTTAAATGATCGGGATCTATAAAATATTCTTTGTTGTCTATGAATCTAGGATCACTCATATAATTTAAAAATTGAACATCTAAATTAAGCGCTTTTAAGTATTGAAAAACAAGTCTATTCATTACTTCTTCATTAAAATATTCTTGATAAGACTGATGCACTGGCTCCATGGTTAATATGACTTGATAGCCTTTCTCGTTACAATAATCTACAATCTCTTTTAATTGCTTCACATTTCGTTCAATGCTATTGCTTTCAACCGCTTCTTTGTATTCTGCATCTACTCTCTCATACTTTCTTCTCGAATAGTTTTTACCGTTATTTGCCCAAGGTTTATGAGCATTCCACCTAAAGTTTTTTAATTTACCCGAGATTGCAGAATTCAGACTCCCTCTATTTGTCCCGGGTAAGTACAAGTAACTGTAATAATCCATAAGTTGAAACGGTTCAATATCGGTATGATCTAATATGTTATAGTAATTTCCAATGTTATAGACCTCAGAATTTGTGAACGTAATTTGAGAGACAGAAACAATGACTACACCACCAGGTTTAAGATACTCACCGTACTCTCTCAACAATTTATAGTCATATTGAATGGTCTGAGCAGGAAGTGCTAAATCCAGATGAGACAACCCAGTGGGCTTAAAATAATACCCATACATGGAATGAGATGCACCTACATTAATAATATCAACTGGATATGGATTCTTCTTAAACACCAGTATGGCATGGTCTATATTATAATCATAAGAGTTTTTTACAAATTGATTGACTGGTATAAACAATAGGATCACAACAAGTATGATCATTGTTACCTGAATAAAAAAACGTTTCATAGTAAATCCTTTCCATACAGTGCTTCTATTACTAGCATGCTTCTTGCCTCAAAAACTAACAACCAAATTTAAGGTTGGAGAATGGATTAAAATCCACCATAAACAAACCCATTACCCGTTGCACCGAATACAAGGACTGAGAAAATAATAAAAATATAAAAGGCAAATCTAGCAAAGGCCGAGCGTTTTGATAGAAATTCCCATGCTGAAACATTTTTTCTCTCGATATAGTGAAATAGTTGTACAATCATGAAAAATAAAATAAATATCACTAAATCTAGTAAAGAAAATAGTTCAAATGCTTTTATTATTCCCGATGGTCTCCAGGAACTAAGGGTTAAAAAGAGCTGAGCATTATCGAATGCATGTGTAACTGAATCCGATCGAAAGAACACTCTTGAAAAGCAAACCAGCAGAAACGTAATCGCAATTTTTACCCACTTATGCAACTCTGGAGTTCTATCCAATCTAATAAATGAAGCGATTTTTCCTCGGAAATACTTTGTAGAATCTCCAAACACTCGATAAATTCCATGAATGAGACCCCAAATAACAAAAGTCCAAGCAGCTCCATGCCAAATCCCACTAACTAAAAAGGTAAGCACAATGGCTACATAAATTTCACTTCTCTTCTTTTTTCCCTTACATAGTGGAACAAAGATATAGTCTCTTAGCCATGTAGAAAGCGTGATATGCCATCTACTCCAAAAATCGGATATCGAAACGGCAAAGTGAGGTTGTTTAAAGTTTTCTGTCAGTTTAATCCCTAGCATTCTAGCAGAACCAATGGCTATATCACTGCATGCTGAAAAATCAGCGAACAATTGGATTGAGAACAGAATAGTAGCTAATACGATTTCTGAACCAGTCGGGTTAGGACTATCGTATACACTAGATACTATTGGAGCTAATCGATCTGCAATTAAGGTCTTCTTAAAAAACCCCCATGCAATTCGTTTCATGCCGTAATTTAGATTTTCATAGTCTAAAGATTGTTCCTTTTTAAATTGAGGAAGCAATTTCCTAGCACGTTCAATCGGACCAGCAACCAATTGTGGAAAAAAAGCAAAATAGATTGAGAAATAGCCGTAATGTCTTTCTGCCTTTTGTTTTCCATAGTAGGTATCCACAAGGTAACTTACTGCCTGAAAGGTATAAAAAGAAATGGCTAAAGGCAGGACAATCTCTTGGTATGGTACGGTATAATTCCAATCCATATATTTTGCAATTGCTTGAAGTGAGTCATTTACAAAATTAAAATATTTAAACCAACCTAGAAAAAACAATAATCCTGAAAGACCAACCAGGAGGACTTTTTTCTTCTGTTTTTTTGTCTCCTGTTTTTCGATTATAATTGCAGTAAAATAAGTAAAAGCCGTGCTAGTAAGTAGTAAAGGTATAAATTGGACACTTAAGATCGCGTAAAAAACGTAGCTTGCTATTAATAATAGAAACCATCTGAATCGATGGGGGATTAAATAATAAGTAAATACAATTATTGCTAAAAATAGGAGAAACTCAATTGATATAAAAGTCATCCAATCACCTAATAATTAATTTTCATATATAAATCAAGAGACAACCCTATCGATGTCAGAGTTGCCTTGAAACCTAGAACAGGTTGAAGTAACGCTTGAGAAAAACTCACAAAAAAACGTGTTTATCAAGGTTTCACCTAGTAATTAAACACAGTTTTCAGAACTCAGTATTTATATCCTGTTACTCATCCGGATGACTATACATTATCGATCTTTAGGTAACTCAGAATAGAGAATTTTACCAAAATGGTTACGTGGAATACTCTCAATTCTCATAATCTTAAAGCCTTTTAAGTTTAATTTTTCCTTAATTATATTTTTAATTTGATCAGAATCATCTTTTAATGTGTAAATATACATTTTTTCATCAGCCCCAGTGCAGATACAATCATGACCATGCTCATTTAAAAATCCTTCCACTTCATCAAGGCTGATACGGTTTCCATAGACTTTAATCATTCTTTTGATTCGGCCAGATATGAAAAAATACCCATCCTGATCAAAGTAAGCCAAATCACCTGTACGCAATATACCGTTGTTTTCATCTTCTTTCGAAAGATCGAATAACGACTCAGCATACCCCAAAGAAACATTTGCTCCTTTATAAATCAATTCACCTCTAACATTAGGTGTAGTAATTTTGTTGCCATTATCATCTTGCAAAATCAGTTCTCCACCTGGGATGGCAATGCCAATACTCCCGACTTTATCAAGGTTTTTTTCATAAGGTAGATAGGACATCCGCGCTGTTGCTTCAGTTTGACCATACATGGTAAAAAATTGTATACCTTTCTGATTACATACTTCAGCAAATTTAATCGATAGATTTGAGCTTAATTTCCCACCTGCTTGAGTTAGGTTTTTTAGACTTGGAAGATTAAAGTCTTCAAACTTCAGCCTATCGAGCATCTCATACACAAAGGGAACTCCTCCAAAAGTAGTTACTCCTTGCTCTCTACATAAGTCCCAAAACTCTTTTTTCATGATAGATTCATCGGTTACAATTATTGTAGCCCCACATATAAGATGACTATTAATGATAGAAAGACCATAGGAGTAATTAATTGGAAGTGTTGTTATAGGTTTATCCTCTGAATTAATGTCAAGATACTTTGCTATTGATTCAGCATTTGTGAATATATTTTCATAACTTAAACGAACAAATTTGGGACTCCCAGTACTCCCAGAGGTTGTTAAAAGTAGCGCAAGATGCTTATGAAGATCATGTTTGTAAAATGAAGGACATCTAAATAATGTGTAGTCACCAAATACAAACGCACGATCCATTATCTTTGAGAGGTCTTGATTTTCACTACTTGCCCAGATATATGTAGGCTTATAAAGGTTAATCAATCTGCTCAGACGATCAAAATGCATCGCTGCATCCAAAAGTACAGGAACAACACCACCTCTAATAAAACCCACGTAGCCGAATAAAGACTCTTTGTTGTTTGAACACAAGCAAAAAATGAGCGTTCTCTCACCTACTTCACCACAGATAGCATCAGCGATTTCTACCATTTCTGAGTAAGAATATTTTCGTCCAGCATATACTGCGGTGCGGTTCCCAAACTCCTCAATTTTTTGGAAACTATTCATTAATAAAGTCCACTCCTAAGCGTTCCAGGAGCTCAATTCCTGACTGGTAAGAGTTGAATTCTGTAATCCATTCTGAATCTATTGAGACATCAAAAACATCCTCAATCTCAGAAATAAGTGCCATATGTCCAATCGAATCCCATTCTCTAACTTTTCCAAGAGCTAAATCTTCACTTAGATCATCTTCTTTCACGTCCAGCACATTGATAAATGCATTTCTATATTTCTCAATATTTTTCATTTATTTCCACCCTTTCACTAATTAACTATCTTCTGCATTTGTATGAAAATCTGTTAGCTCAAAAAGTTTCTGTATCTGTCACACTTTCTAGTTTTCAACAACGAAATCTTTAAGATACTACACCTGAAATTTCACGGTATCTTAATCCATATTTCTTGCTAGTTATACTTTTTTATCGGATAACATACACACTTTAGCTCAATTCATCATTACAAAAAAAGCAATCTAGCTCTAAGAAAAACATTCATCTAGATACCACTTACTATACATATCAATTGATAATAATTATCATTTTCATATATGATTCTAGCATAACACTTTTCAAAAGGTCAATAACTCACGCAGCCTTTTTTAGATGGTATTTACCTCTTCTAATTTATGGAATTCTTTTTGTAGTTCATTATTTACTTGTCACAGTTTCTAGCTTCCCACTTTTAACTAAGTGAACGGACTTGCTCAGCCCTCAACAATAAAAATAAAAGGCCACGGTGTTTGAACGTGGAGAAGTCATAGATAATATTGACAAGCTATAACAAGAGCTTCTTCAACTTCTAAAATTTTATAAACCATCTGAAATTTTACATTGATTCATCAATCAAATCAAAGTAATAATAATGGAAAACCAGTAATTCATTACCGTTCTAAGTGCTTTTGTAGGAGCAACAGGCGGGATTCCACAAACAGTTATTACATAAGGTATAAATGTGGATTACCTATAATTAATAGGTTTGGATCGAGATTTCACTATACTGTATAAAGAATAGAGAGAACAAAGAGAGAGATTATTTTTAAAGGAGGCAATTGATTTCAATTCAACATTTCAGTACAGCAACTAAGCAACTAATTATAGTTTTCTATATTTATTAGAATAAATCACTCACTAATCACAGACTAATGAGTGATTGTGATTTTTATTAATACGCATCATTTTGAACGTCACTAAAAGAAAAGGCTATGTTAAAGCTTAAGGTTGATTTTTAACTTTGTTGATTGGAGTGAAAGGCATGAGACTCCTGTGGGAGAAGCGTGTCGAAGGGAGCCCCCCCAGGCGCTTGCGCCGAGGAGGCTTCCGGACCGCTCGCGGAAAGCGAATGCCTGTAACTGGAAATCAACCATAAAGTTTAACAGAGCAAAAGAAAAAGGCTTCTCATAAGTTTAACCAACTCATGAGAAGCCTATTTTTATAATACTAATGTTAGCATTTTGTTAGCAGATTCTATATGAATCCTTATACATCAAGGGTTGAGACGGATTATTACATCATGCCGCCCATTCCACCCATTCCGCCCATGCCGCCCATATCAGGCATGCCGCCGCCGCCTTCTTCAGGCTTATCAGCGATTACAGCTTCAGTTGTTAAGAACATAGCTGCAACAGATGCTGCGTTTTGAAGTGCAGAACGAGTTACTTTTGTTGGGTCAACGATACCAGCTTCGAACATGTTTACCCATTGTCCGTTAGCTGCATTGAAACCAATGCCAACTTCTTCTTTTTTCAGGCGCTCAACGATGACAGATCCTTCAAGGCCTGCGTTGTGTGCGATTTGACGAACTGGCTCTTCAAGAGCACGTAAGATGATGTTGATACCTGTTTGAGTATCTCCTTCTTCTTGAAGTGCGCCTACTTTGTTATATACGTTAACTAGAGCCGTACCACCACCAGAAACGATACCTTCTTCTACAGCAGCACGTGTAGAGTTAAGAGCATCTTCGATACGTAGTTTGCGTTCTTTTAGTTCAGTTTCAGTTGCAGCACCAACTTTGATTACTGCTACTCCACCTGCTAATTTCGCTAAACGCTCTTGTAATTTTTCTTTATCGAACTCAGAAGTTGTTTCTTCTAATTGAGTACGGATTTGGCTTACGCGACCAGCGATTTGATCTGCTTGACCAGCACCTTCTACGATTGTTGTGTTTTCTTTTGTTACAACAATTTTAGAAGCGCGGCCTAATTGATCGATGTTAGCTGATTTAAGATCTAAACCAAGCTCTTCAGTGATTACTTCACCACCAGTTAAGATAGCGATGTCTTCAAGCATTGCTTTACGACGGTCACCGAAGCCTGGAGCTTTAACAGCAACTGCATTGAATGTTCCACGAAGTTTGTTCACAACTAATGTTGCTAATGCTTCGCCTTCAACATCTTCAGCAATTAATAATAGTGGCTTACCTTGTTGAACAACTTGCTCAAGTACTGGTAAGATTTCTTGAATGTTTGTGATTTTTTTGTCAGTGATTAATACATATGGGTTTTCAAGAACTGCTTCCATTTTGTCAGAATCAGTTACCATATATGGAGATGCATAACCACGGTCAAATTGCATACCTTCTACTACTTCAAGTTCAGTAGAGAATCCTTTAGATTCTTCGATTGTGATAACTCCGTCGTTACCAACGCGCTCCATTGCTTCAGCGATCAATTGACCTACTTCATCATCAGCTGCAGAAATCGCTGCAACTTGTGCAATAGATTCTTTGCCTTCGATTGGTTTAGAAATTGCTTGTAACTCTTCAAGTGCAACAGTTACCGCTTTTTCGATTCCTTTACGAAGAACCATTGGGTTAGCACCAGCTGTTACGTTCTTTAATCCTTCGCGGATCATTGCTTGAGCTAATACAGTTGCAGTTGTTGTTCCGTCACCAGCAACATCATTTGTTTTGCTAGCTACTTCAGCAACAAGTTTAGCACCCATGTTTTCAAAAGCATCTTCTAATTCGATTTCTTTTGCAATTGTTACACCATCATTTGTAATAAGTGGAGAACCGTATTTCTTTTCAAGAACAACGTTACGTCCTTTTGGTCCTAATGTAACTTTTACAGCATCAGCTAATGCGTCAACACCACGAAGCATTGAACGACGAGCATCTTCACTAAATTTAATATCTTTAGCCATTTTTACAAAACCTCCTCAAAGTTTTTAAAAAAGTATTCTATTATATGTGTGCTGCAACCTTATCCGATAACAGCTAAAATGTCGTTTTCACGTAAAATTAAGTATTCAGTGCCTTCATACTTTACTTCAGTACCAGCATATTTTGAGAAGATGATACGATCGCCTTCTGCTACTTCAAGTGCTACTTTTTCACCACTGTCTAAAACTCGGCCTGTACCAACTGCTACAACCTTACCTTCTTGTGGCTTCTCTTTCGCACTATCAGGAAGGACGATACCACTAGCAGTTTTTTCTTCTGATTCAACTAACTCGATAATAACGCGATCACCTAATGGCTTTAACAAGTGAAACAACCTCCTCAAATTCTTAAAAATTAGATATTTTTCCCTTATTAGCACTCAACACCTTTGAGTGCTAACACAATTTATATATTATATAAGTTCTCTTTTAATTTCAAGTATGAAGTTCACTTTTTTATAGAATTTTTTATTATTCCTCACTTCGACTTTTTAGAGTATGTTAGATTCTCTCTTTCTATTCTAGTTAAAGATTTCATTTTTAAACTTGTTTTCTATTTTCACATCAAAAATAAGCACTTTTATAGTCAAAATTGTCGTATATTGGTGAATTATGATTTTCCCAAGAGTTACTCAAAATTTTTAGAATCAACAAACTTTACTAAAACAGCCTTATCATACATAGAACTAATAGTAGTTATGTTACAATAAAATTTGTTGTTATTAGCAAACCGCTTGACCACATAGATTATTGCTCTTTACGATAAAGGAGGCTTATATGAAAAAACATTACTGGCTGATTCTACTTACATATATGCTATTACAGCTTTCTGCTATTGTTGGAATTGGATTGTTTTCTTTACTCAATATAGGAGAAACAACTGTAGAGAGATTTGCTTACTGGACCATCTTCAGCTTTACATTAGCATTCCTTATTATTTTGTTTCTTTTAAGAAAAGAACGTACTCTGGAAAGTGATTTTAGAGAAGAACCAGCCTCTGTTAGTGAATCAGTTGTCTGGGCTATTATCGGTTTCTTTTTAGCTATTTTTGCACAAACCCTTGCTGCTAATATCGAAATTAACCTTTTCGGAGTTGAACCTGGTTCTGAAAATACAAAAATGATTATTCGTATTATTGAAGTTTCACCACTAGTTATTATTGTTACTTCGATATTAGGACCAATATTAGAGGAAATCGTTTTTAGAAAAATCCTTTTCGGCGTATTATATAAGAAAACAAATTTCTTCATAGCAGGGATTATTAGTTCATTAATCTTCTCACTATTCCATGGTGAGCCACAGCATCTATTGTTATATGCATCAATGGGTTTTACGTTTGCATTTCTTTATGTAAAAACAAAACGAATTCTTGTCCCAATTTTCGCCCATGTAGCAATGAATACAATGGTTGTTATTATGCAAACTGTATTCAAGGAAAAGATTGAAGAAATGATGAAGATATTAGAAAAAATGCAGCTAGAGCAACAAATGCAAGCGATTATTGGAGGATTTTTATGATGAGAGCCAACCCAATTTCCATGGGGATTTTTTACTTAATCATGGGAATATTATTTACTTATTTAGCTATTAATAGTGCAGCAGAAGGACTTTTCACCTTCCCAACAATGATCCTCATGCTTATCGCAACCTTTGATATCGGTGTAGCCATAAGGATGTTCACTTTATCAAAGAAATTAAAAAAGAAAAGCAATAAAAAATGAGACTGAAATCAGTCTCATTTTTTTGCATTTTCTTCTTCAAAACGAAGTTTTTGTGCATTTCTATATGATATTCTCGAAATCCATATACTAATTTCATATAAAATAAACATTGGAATAGACACCATTAGATGTGATGTAATCTCAGGTGGTGTAATGAGTGCGGCAATAACTAGCAACACAAAGTAAGCATACTTTCTTACTTTTGTTAAAAACATCGGTGTGACAATTCCCAATCGTGTCAAAAACATGATGACTACTGGCATTTGAAATAACAAACCAAATGGCATCGTGATTTGTAATAAAAAGGTGAAATATTCATTTATTCCTATAACTTGATTGATATCTAAATCATTTGAAATTCTCTCCATAAACTCAACGACAAATGGAAAAAGAATAAAATATGAAAAAGAAATACCTAATAAAAACAGTAGTAGAGAGATAGGTATATAGCTTAATGTTACTTTTCTTTCCTTCTCATATAAACCAGGGCTAACGAATGACCAAAACTGATATAAAATAATTGGTGATGTAATAACAAAGGCAATGATAAATGCAAATTTCATATACACCATCAAAGGATCAGTTAAATTAAAAGAATTCAATGTTAACGATTTTGCTTCTTCTGTATGCTGTAGATAAATAATAATCGGTCTTGAAAGTAAAAAACCTGCAATAACAGCTAAGAAAAAGAAAACGACAACAATCACGAGTCGTTTTCTTAGCTCTGTTATATGATCAATGACCGACATTTCATTTTGTGTCATATCGGATTCATCCTATCTTACTTGACTTCTTCCCTTGTTTCTTTCTTTTTTGCTTCTTGATCATCGTCATCATCTGCTAAACCTTTTGTTGCATTTTTGAATTCACGTAATGTGTTTCCAGCAGCTTTACCTAGCTCTGGTAATTTTTTTGGTCCAAAAATAAGTAACGCAACAAATACGATTAATAATAGACTACCGATTCCTACTGATGGCATCGACATCCACCTCCTTAAATGGGCTTTAATATTTGTTATATCTATTTATTTTTCTTCATTAGGGTAATGTTTTAAAAAGTAAACCAATGACTGAAGCTCTACAGCCAAATCAATGTGGTGGATTCTAATTTCGTCAGGAACATTTAATCTAGCAGGAGTAAAGTTTAATATCCCTTTAATTCCTTTTGATATCAGTCGATCAGTTATGCCCTGAGCTACTGGAGCTGGAACGGTTAAAATGGCGACTGTCACATCATCAGCAATCGTATCCTCGAGATGGTTTAAATCCAACACAGGTACACCACCAATTTCTGTTCCAATTTTGTCTTTATCCACATCATAAGCAATGGATATAACCGTATTATTATTCTTCGTAAAATTATAATGAAGAAAAGCTGTCCCTAAATTTCCTACACCAATCAAGCAAACTTTTGTGATTTCATCTTGATCTAATGTTTTTCTAAAAAAGGATAACAAATAATTCACATTATAACCATACCCTTTTTTTCCTAGTGCTCCAAAATATGAGAAATCTCTACGAATCGTAGCAGAATCTACTTTAACAGCATCACTTAATTCAGCTGATGAAACGCGTTGTTTTCCAGATGAATGTAAATTCTTTAGAAACCGATAATATAACGGTAATCTTTTAGCAGTTGCCTGCGGTATTTTTGATTGCTCTATATTCACTCTTATCCCTCACATTCATACAAAACGCAAAGCGTAAGCCTTATAAAAAGTCCCTCACTTTAAATATGTGACGTCCTGTGCTTTAGAGATAGACATAAAACCTAATGTCCAAGTACGACGGACCTTTTGAACTTTGTTTGTTGTTTCCTTATTTCATTTACGATGATCTCGGAAAAAGTCTCCACTTTTACCGCCTGTTTTTTCTACTAAGTAAGTAGGACCAACGACCATCCCTTTATCAACAGCTTTGCACATATCATAAACAGTTAGTGCTGCTATGCTTGCAGACGTTAACGCTTCCATTTCAACACCTGTACTGCCTTTTGTTTTAACAGTTGCTGAAATGAATAAAATGTATTTATTCTCTCTAGTGTCCCACTCAAAATCTATATCCACTCCTTTAATAGGAATAGGGTGGCACATTGGTATCACATTTGCTGTTTGTTTAGCTGCCATTATACCTGCCACCTGAGCAACAGAGAGAACATCACCTTTACCAATTTCATGGTTGGTGATTTTATCATATACTTCTTTTGTTAATTCAACACTTGTCTTAGCTAGTGCTGTTCTAACAGTCGTTTCCTTTGCAGAGATATCAACCATTTTCGCTCTGCCTTGATCATTAAAATGGGTAAATTCTGACATACTCATGTCCCCTTATATGTAGACTATACACTATTTTATAGCATCTGTCTGTTTTGTTATTGTGACAATTATTTGAATAGCCGTAACTGGCTACTTTTCAGTAAAATCACATGATACGTAATATAAAAAGCCTAATAAAATTCACCAACTCACACAGTCTCTTTGTTGCCCATACGAAGTTATTAAGCTACACTTAAAGCATTAGTAGAGGTGAAATAAATGATATTACTACAATTAAATCAACTTAGTAAGTTTTTCGGTGCTGATCCTATTTTAACGAATATTAAGCTAGAAGTACAAACAAGAGATAAGATCGCTCTTGTCGGTCGTAATGGCGCAGGGAAATCTACCCTTTTAAAAATAATAGCGGGTTACATGTCATATGATTCTGGTGAAATCATTAAACCAAAAGATGTAACAATTGGTTATCTAGCTCAAGATACAGGGTTAGAATCCACACTATCAATTTGGGAAGAAATGAATTTAGTTTTTAAAGACTTAAAATCAATGGAAGTTGAAATGCGAAATACCGAACAAAAAATGGCGACCGTTGATCCAAATAAAGACGCACAAACATTCGAGCAGCTTTTAAAAGATTATGATAGTCTGCAGGTGAGATTTAAAGAAAATGGTGGCTATCAGTATGAAGCAGATATCCGCTCGGTTCTACATGGGTTAGGTTTTAGTAAATTTGATCCTAACACAAAGATATCTTCCTTAAGTGGTGGTCAAAAAACAAGACTTGCTTTAGGAAAATTATTGTTAACAAGTCCGGACCTTCTCATTCTTGATGAACCAACAAACCATCTAGATATCGAAACACTCACTTGGCTTGAACAATATTTACAAAATTATCCTGGTGCAATTTTAATCGTATCACATGATCGCTATTTTTTAGATAAAATTGTATCACAGGTTTACGAAATTAGTCGACATACCAGTATGAAATTCACTGGTAATTACAGCAGCTACTTAAAGCATAAAGCTGAAAACTATGAAAAAGAAATGAAATCCTATGACAAGCAACAGGGGGAAGTTGCAAAGCTTAAAGATTTTATTTCACGAAATTTAGCACGTGCATCAACAACAAAGCTTGCCCAAAGCAGGCGAAAGAAGTTAGAAAAAATGGATCTGATGCATAAACCTCTAGGCGATGAAAAATCAGCAAATATTCAGTTTGATATAGAAAGACAAAGTGGAAATGATGTCTTAAAAGCGGAAAATATCTCCGTTGCCTATGATGGGGCTTCACCTATTATCTCAAATATATCATTCTCGATATCACGTGGTGATAGTATCGCTTTAGTTGGACCAAATGGTATTGGTAAATCAACGCTATTGAAATCGGTTGTTTCAAAGTTAGATTCGCTAACTGGAACTTTTGCCCTTGGATCGAATGTACAGATTGGCTATTACGACCAGCAACAAGCCGACCTTACTTCTAATAAACGAGTTGTGGACGAGCTTTGGGATGAATATCCTCATAAAACAGAAAAAGAAATTAGAACCATCTTAGGTAATTTTTTATTCTCTGGTGATGATGTGTTAAAACCCGTTTCAACACTAAGCGGTGGAGAAAAAGCCAGACTTGCTTTATCAAAACTTATGCTACAAAATGCTAACTTTCTCATTCTTGATGAACCGACGAACCATTTAGATTTAGATAGTAAAGAAATATTAGAAAATGCCTTAATAGATTATCCTGGAACGATCCTTTTTGTTTCACATGATCGCTATTTTATTAACAGAATTGCTACAAAAGTATTTGAGCTTTCAAAACATCAATTAACAGAATATCTCGGTGATTATGATTATTATCTAACAAAACAAGAAGAACAGTTAGAGCATGAACGTCTGGAACAAATCGCTCGTGAAAGCTCTTCCTCAAAAAAAGCTGTTGTTACTCAAGCAGAAGGAAAATTAAATTACCAACAAGAAAAAGAATTAAAAAAGCTTGAAAGACAAAAACAACGCAGAATTGAAGAAATTGAAAATGAAATAAGTGAAATCGAAGAAAAAATTGAAAAAAACGAAGCCTTACTATGTGATCCTGAAGTATATCAAAATCATGAAGAAGTACAAAAACTAAATACGGAAACTGAGCTCCTTCAATCCAAGCTAGAAGACTTAATGACAGAATGGGAACAGTTACATTAAAACAGCGAGAAAATCTCGCTGTTTTTTTCATGCACAAATAGAGTTGAAATAAAATGACTACGTTATTTCGACACATTTTTATATTAATCAGTTATATAGTAAGATTTACACAAAAATAGATTTTTTAACAGTTCTTTATCCACAATCGAAATCCTTTATTTCCAACATATCAACAGACTTATGCACATTGTCCACAATTTTACGCTTTTTTTTAGTACTTATACACAGGCGAATTTTTATTGATATGACAGCATTTTTTATACTTTTACACATTTCTACAATTATCGTGTATATTCTGTGGATAAGTATGTTTATACCCGAAAAAATCTCTTTTACTCCATAAAAAAAGCCCTCGACAAGTCGAAAGCTGTTAATAAGATGTTAATTCAAGGCCAGGATTAGCATTTAAAGCAAGATCACTTCTTACACCTTTATTAAATGAAACACTACCAGCAGCTGCGATCATTGCTGCATTATCTGTACAAAGAGATAGAGGTGGAATAATTAGCTCTAACCCTTCTCTAGTGGAAAATTCTTTTTCTAACGCTGTGCGTAAACCTTTATTTGCTGCAACTCCACCAGCAACTAATAGCTGCTTTACTTTATATTTATCCACAGCATGTCCAGTTTTAGTCACTAATACATCGATCACACTTTCTTGAAAGCTAGCAGCAATATCCTTGGGATCTAGTTCAATACCCTTTTGCTTTGCATTATGCAAAGTGTTAATAACTGCAGACTTAAGACCACTAAAACTAAAATCAAATGAACCCTCACCAAGCCAAGCTCTTGGTAAATCAATCGATGGAGTTCCTTCATGTGCTAAGCGATCGATATGAGGACCACCTGGATATGGAAGACCCAATGTTCTGGCTACCTTATCATACGCTTCACCTGCAGCATCATCTAATGTCTCACCAATCACTTCAAAGCTACCATGGTCTTGCATATAAACAAGCTCTGTATGACCACCAGAAACGACTAATGCCAGTAGTGGAAATTCCAGTTCTTTAATCAGTCGGTTAGCATAAATATGACCTGCAATATGATGAACGCCGACTAGGGGAATATTGTGAGCAAAAGCTAATGCTTTTGCTGCATTGACACCTGTTAAAAGTGCTCCAACTAGTCCTGGTCCTTCTGTTACAGCAATAGCTGATAAATTTTCAAATCCAAGTTGTGCTTCCTTCATCGCTTCGTCAAAAACAATTGTTAACTGTTCTACATGGTGTCTTGAAGCAATTTCAGGAACAACACCACCGAAACGTTTATGGCTTTCAATTTGTGAAGCAACAACATTAGCAACAATTTCTCGACCATTTTTTATTATAGCTGCAGCTGTTTCATCACAACTTGTTTCAATACCCATTACATATTGATCTTTTTCACTCATTCTACATTCACCCACATTATTAAAGCATCTTCTTGATTATCTGTATAATACCTTTTTCTTATCCCACCGGTAACAAAGCCAACCTTTTTATAAAGCGACTGTGCTACATGATTTGATACACGTACTTCTAGAGTGATTCTTTTCGCCTTCATTTCTTTACTTAACTGTACCGCAAACTTTAGAAGCGACTCTCCAATTTGTAAGCCTCTATACTCAGGATGCACAGCAATATTAGTAATTTGTGCATCCTCCATAATGACCCACAATCCACAATACCCTACAATTTGTTCCTCTGATTCTACAACTAAATATTTCGCAAATAAGTTTTGTTCTAATTCATAGAGCAAAGACTCCTTAGACCATGGAGCTGAAAAAGAGAGTAATTCTATTTGATACACTTGATCGATATCTTCTTTTTGCATTCTTCTTATTGAAAGGTTTTGATTCAATTTTGCCACCATCTTACTTTTGCTGTTCTAGCCATTTTGCTTCTGCTTCAGCTAGACGAATATAGTTTGGTACAAGGCTATGAACATCAGTTTCGTTCTTCACTAAACCAAGTAGAGCTAACTCACTTGGTCTGGGGTTATGTAATGTGACTTGTCCGAATACAGCCATTTCTCCTAATGTTTCCATAATTAATTCCTTATGAAGACTAACATCATTACCTACAAATAAAACATGTTCATTTCTTTCTTTCAACATATTTAACCAATCAGTTAATAATAGGTTTTGATCATTTTCTATACGAACTAACTCTTTATTTTTATAATGAAATAAACCTGTATAAATTTGTCCTCTTCTTGCATCGAATAGTGGTGATATCACACCATTAAAGAACCTTCCATTCGCAGCAAGAATCTCTAAGCTAGATACACCAACAATCGGTATGTTTAACGACCAAGCTAAAGTCTTTGCTATAGAGACACCTATACGAACACCCGTGTATGATCCCGGACCAGTTGCAACAATTATTTTATCTAGCTCACTTGGAGCTGTATCACAATCCTGTAATAATCTTTCGATAGCAGGCATGGCACGAACAGAGTGGTTTTTCTTTAAATTTGTGATATATTCACCAATGACATTATTGTCATCTACTAATGCAATTCCAAGTACATTATTAGTCGTATCAATTGCTAATGCTTTCATTGATTAACTCCTTACATATTTCTACATAATGAGAACCATAAGGAGTCATAGTAATCTTCCTTGTAGTTTCATCTTCATAATAGATTTTAATATCTAAACGTTCTGATGGTAGTTGATCATTAATTAAATGAGCCCACTCAACTACAGTTATACCATCTCCGTGAAAATACTCATCAAAACCTAGATCTTCACCCTCATCTTCTACACGATACACATCCATATGATATAATGGCAATCTTCCATCTTTATATTCTTTTATAATGGTAAAAGTAGGACTATTCACATTACGCTTTATTCCTAAGCCCTTTGCAAGTCCTTTTGTAAATGTCGTTTTACCTGCCCCTAAGTCACCTTCTAGAGTAATCACATCACTCGCAATCACTTTTTTAGACAAGCTACTGGCAATTGCTGAAGTTTCTTCAGCTGTTTTTGTTATAAATTCAAATTGTTCCACCTTGATTCACCTTACTTACCTTTGAAGTGGTTATACCCAGATTTTTTTAATTCTATCACTTGATCATTTTTATTCCTTAATAAAACATTGTCATGTTTTTTCGTTACATATCCTATTTTTGTAATGCTAATACCACATTCCAAACAGTTATGCTTTAGTTTTTCCCATGCATCTTGAGAAGTGGTGCCAACTAATTCGAAGTCCTCTCCTCCGAATAAAGCCCATTTTTTAATATCAAATCGGTCATGTAGTGAAAGTAACTCCTCACTAATTGGAAGATCTTCTTCGTTAATGATTATACCGATCTCACTTGCCTCAGAGAGTTCATTTAGCTCACTTGCTAAACCATCACTAATATCGTTTAATGATGCTCGCTCTAGCTGAGAAATGATTCGACCAACCTCTATTCGAGCTGTAGGCTTTTTATGACGATTGATTAAATAGTTTTCAATAGTAGGATCGATTTGATCAATTTCTTCCAACAAGACAGATAATCCTGCTGAGGAATCACCGATTGTACCAGTAACAAAAACAATATCTCCATCCTTGGCTGAGTTCCTCGTCGTCTTCACATGAGCCTCAACTTCACCTATAACAGTGACAGTAATAATAAGCTTTGCAGATGTAGAAACGGTATCTCCACCAATTAAATCCACCTGATATAACTCAGCAAGTTCATCCATTCCCAGATACAACTCTATTAACTCTGATTCTGTCCATGTAGTTGGAATCGCTATAGATACAAGATAATAGAGGGGGACAGCTCCCATTGCAGCAAGATCACTAAGATTAACCGCAAGTGCTTTATACCCAATTTCTTTTGGTGATGATAAATGCTTTAAAAAATGAACATCTTCTACCATTGTATCAACACAAATAACTTGGTTAAAGGATTCCGTTGGTTTATAAACAGCAGCATCATCACCAATTCCGACCACAACTTGTTTATGATAGGTTTTACTAGGCTTTACTTTATTAATAAAATCAAATTCATCCATATTTTTCTCCTTGGTGAGAAACGATTTCTTTTAGTCCATTGTGTTTAAATGAAAAACACACTCTTATGAAAAAACCTTAGGAATGTATTTCCTAAGGAATAACTCTATTAAGTTTAACTAATAATTATAGTTTATCCAAGTTTTATTCATTCTATCGTATCATAGATATCTTTATATAGGTTAAAAGAAAAAAGAACATAAAAAAAACGAAACATCAATGTTTCGTGTTGTGTAAATATGTATGGCGGTCCGGACGGGACTCGAACCCGCGACCTCCTGCGTGACAGGCAGGCATTCTAACCAACTGAACTACCGGACCAAGTTTTTTTCACGAAGTGAAAATAAACATCCTTGCTCTTAATCTTGAAAAAAGAAGTGAAAATAAACAACCTTGAACTTTTCTTAAGAACGAAGTGAATACTTCGAAGAAAATTTGGTTGCGGGGACAGGATTTGAACCTGCGACCTTCGGGTTATGAGCCCGACGAGCTACCAGACTGCTCCACCCCGCGACAATATAAAATGATTAAATTAAGTGTAAACTTAATTACTTGGCGACGTCCTACTCTCACAGGGGGAAACCCCCAACTACCATCGGCGCTGAAGAGCTTAACTTCCGTGTTCGGCATGGGAACGGGTGTGACCTCTTCGCTATCGTCACCAAATAAAAAACTAAGTTTGAAGGGATATTCCTTCAAAACTAGATAACGATTTTACAATTCAATTCACTGACGTTCGCTTATTTGTCCAGCTCCAGAAGCCAAATCCTACGGTAATTTCACTCTCTCGGACGAAGTCAAAGAACGACTTCTTCTCGATCGCTCCAATTCCCTATGGATAAAAGCTAAGCTTCTTCTGCTTTTCTATTTAGGTTAAGTCCTCGATCGATTAGTATCTGTCAGCTCCACACGTCACCGCGCTTCCACCTCAGACCTATCAACCTGATCATCTTTCAGGGATCTTACTAGCTTACGCT
>NZ_JAIVKL010000024.1 GCF_020524045.1 Metabacillus litoralis | reverse complement strand
GGGAGCAAGCTCCCATCAATTCGCTCGACTTGCATGTATTAGGCACGCCGCCAGCGTTCGTCCTGAGCCAGGATCAAACTCTCCAATAAAGTAGTGTTTGACTTGCTCATAGTTTGTTTTGTTTTGTACTATTATATAGTACGTCTTGTTAATCGAAATTAACGTTGGCACGCTTGGTTTTGTTTAGTTTTCAAAGATCATTTGTTTGAAACAACTTTATTAGTATATCAAACTCAACATCTTATAGTCAAGAAGTTTTTTTAAGTTGTTTTTAAGATCATTGTTGTCTGTTTTGCAGCAACGTATTCTAATATACCATCACGTTAATACTTAAGCAAGAACTTTTTCAGAAAAACTTTTATAAAAATTATCATGACGGAAAACTAAAAAATTGCTAGGCGACCAATTAACGGAGATATGCTTAATCTAAAAGGAATAGAAGGTGCTCTCTCCATTCATTTCCTATTACCTATTAGAATTATGTCCTAGAAAAAAGGGGGTTATTACCCCCCTTAGAGATAGACACTAAACCTGAGGAAAGATTTTTATACTTTCTTATCTCTCAATAAAGAAACCCTTACTATTTCCAGTAAGGGTTTCTTTTTTTAACGATGTCTCATCTGAGGGAAAAGTAACACATCACGGATTGAAGGCGAATTTGTTAATAACATAACTAATCGATCAATACCAATTCCTAAACCACCTGTTGGAGGCATACCATATTCCAATGCTTCAATGAAGTCTTCATCCATCATATGTGCTTCATCATTTCCTTGTTCTCTTTCTTTTAGTTGTGATTCAAATCTTTCTTTTTGATCAATTGGATCATTTAATTCTGTAAAAGCATTCGCATGCTCTCTAGCTACAATGAAAAGTTCAAATCGATCAGTAAAACGTGAATCCTCATCATTTTTCTTAGCTAGAGGAGAAATCTCAACTGGATGACCATAAATAAATGTGGGTTGTATTAGTTTCTCTTCAACTTTTTGCTCAAAGAATTCATTTACGATATGGCCATACTGCATATGTTCATTAATCTCAACATTATGCTCTTTAGCAAGATTACGCGCTTCTTCAACACTCATTTCCTTCCAGAAGTCAGCACCTGTGTATTCTTTGATCGCGTCTACCATATGAAGTCTTGTCCACTTTGGTTCAAGGTTAACTTCATAATCACCATATTGAACTGTTGTTGTACCTAACACTTCTTTTGCAATGTGCGCAATTACATTTTCAGTTAGTGCCATAATGTCTTGATAATCAGCATATGCTTCATATAGCTCAATCATTGTGAATTCAGGATTATGACGCGTAGATATACCTTCATTCCTAAACACACGACCGATTTCATATACTTTTTCTAATCCACCTACGATTAGTCTCTTTAAATGAAGCTCAATAGCTATACGCATATAAAGAGGCATGTCTAATGCATTATGATGAGTAATAAACGGACGTGCTGATGCACCACCAGGAATAGAATGCATAGTCGGCGTTTCAACCTCTAAGTAGCCTTGAGCATCTAAGTAACGTCGCATGGATTGAATAATTTTACTACGAGTAATAAACGTATTCTTACTTTCTTGACTCATAATTAAATCTACATATCTTTGGCGATAACGTTGTTCGATATCTTTTAAGCCGTGGAACTTATCTGGTAATGGGCGAAGAGACTTTGTTAATAGTTCAAAAGATTTCACCTTAACAGAAAGTTCCCCTACTTTCGTTTTAAATACATCACCAGTCACACCTACGATATCCCCTAAATCTGCTGTATTAAATATTTCGTATGCTTCTTCACCGATAGCATCTTTACGTACATAAATTTGAATTTGGCCAGCTAAATCCTGAATATGTGCAAAACCAGCTTTTCCTTTGCCTCGCTTTGTCATAATACGGCCCGCTATTGTTACTGATATCTCTTTTTCATCTAGCTCTTCTTTTTCAATTTCATCAAAAGCAGAAATGATCTCAGCCGTTTGATGAGTTCTTTCAAATCGCTTTCCAAATGGATCTAAACCTTTATCACGTAAACTATGTAATTTCTCTCTTCTTACTTTTATTTGATCACTTAATTCTTCTTGATTCATTTCTTCTTGACTCATAATAGCACTCCTATTCAATTGCAAAATTATTAGCAGAAAACTGCCATCGCTTCTGGCAGTTTTACAGCTATATGGTAAGTTAGTCGTTCATTTAACCGACTTGACTAGCACTCTCTTGTTTAGCTTCTATTTCTAATACAAATTCATCTAATAGAGTAAAAAATTCATCTCTTGTGTTCATTAAGTTAATTCCATTTCTTACTTTTGCATTACCTCTGATACCCTTTACGTACCACGCAGCATGCTTTCTCATTTCTCTAACAGCGATATTTTCATTCTTAAGCTGTATTAAACGATCTAAATGCAGTTTACAAACTTCCATCTTTTCACGAACACCTGGTTCATCCATTAATTCACCAGTTTCTAAATACTTTACTGTACGATAAATCATCCATGGATTTCCTAATGCTGCACGACCGATCATAACTCCATCAACACCTGTTTCATCAAGCATACGCTTTGCATCTTCAGGTGTAGTGACATCTCCGTTACCTATTACAGGTATATTCACAGATTCCTTAACTTCTTTAATGATATCCCAATTTGCTGTACCTTCATACATTTGAACACGCGTACGACCGTGAAGTGCAACAGCCTTTCCACCCGCACGTTCAATTGCTTGTGCGTTTTTTACAGCATAAATATGATCGTCATCCCAACCCATACGCATTTTAACTGTTACAGGTTTATCAACTGCCTCTACAACAGCAGAAACCATATCATATATCTTATTTGGATCTAATAGCCATTTTGCACCTGCATCACATTTTGTAATTTTCGGTACAGGACATCCCATATTAATATCAATAATATCAGCTGTCGTATTTTTATCAACAAAACTAGCAGCTTCAACTAACGTATTTTTTTCTCCACCAAAGATTTGTAGGCTCAAAGGTTTTTCTCGTTCATCAATATAAAGCATGCCCATAGTTTTTGCATTGTTAATTAAAATCGCCTTATCACTAACCATCTCGGCACACACTAGACCTGCACCAAATTCTTTAACTGTTAAACGGAAGGCAGCATTACACACTCCTGCCATTGGCGCTAATACAACTCTATTCTTTAATTCAATATCACCAATTTTAAACATATTTTCACCCTCCTTTTCTTCTCTTGATTAATTGGCTCAGTTAAAAATGGATGTTGTTTCCGTTACAAACATCGCTTTCCGCGAGAAAATATAGAAGAAGTCCAACTACCGTCTTTCAATAAAACTATTTTTCTAAAAGGAACAACTCCAGAGTAATATATTCCCAATCAACAGACTGTTTAAAATCAACATTAAGCTAATTAGGAGTTAGCTCTTCGATCGACACATTAAGAGCTTTCGCTACCTCTTTTATAAATTGTTCATTGGGTTCACGATTGCCTCTTTCTATTTCTCCTAATACAGAAACAGACACACCAAGATCTTTTGCAAAACTCTCTTGGGTAAAGCCCTTTAATTTTCTAAAAGCGCGAATACGTCTACCCCATTTTTCTGCTTCCATATTCGTACTCCTTCTTTATCATGTAATTGATCTATGATTGTTTTAATTGGTTGATCTATAGTAGCTAATTTCATCGTTTGGTCTAATTCATATAACGGAACTAAAACAAACGCTCTTTCATGCATTCTTGGATGAGGAACAATTAGTTCTTCTGTTTCAATATTCTCATGATTAAATAGTAAAATGTCAAGGTCTAAAGTTCTCGGCCCCCATTTCACTTCACGTTTTCGATTTAATTCCTTTTCTATCTTCTGCAAAGCAAAAAGCAACTCAACTGCTGATAATTCAACATTTGCTTTGATCACCATATTTAAAAATTGCGCTTGATCTGTATAACCAATTGGATCTGTTTCATAAATGGAGGAAATATCTACCAAACAAATAGAAGGATGCTGATTAATCTTTATAATGGCATTCATTAGATATTTCTCTCTATCCCCAATATTTGAACCAAGTGCTATATAAACTTCATTTTTCATGATCTTCCCCTTTTAATCTCTACAGCCACTTCTTTATAATGCCCTGGAATTGGGGGATCTGGTTTAATGACCTTAACTGTACAATTTTGAATAGATGTGAAATCTGCTAAAACAGTCTGAGCAATATTTTCAGCCACCGCTTCAACCAACTTATACGGTTTACCTTCAACAATATTTTTACAACATTTATAAAGTGATGCATAATTAATTGTTTGGTCTAATTCATCCTGTTCTCCGGCTTTCTTCAGGTCTAATTCCACTGTTAGATCAACTCTAAAGCGTTGCCCTAATTTGTTCTCTTCTTTGAAAACACCGTGATATCCGTAAAATTCCATACCTTCTACAAAAATTTTATCGATGACTTTCATCCCCTTTCCCTAGCATAGCATCCATCATTTTAGCCATTCTTGACATCTCTAACACGTCGTGAACTCTAATAATATGACAGCCTTTTTCGATACCTAAACATATGGTAGCTCCGGTACCTTCCATCCGCTCATTTGGTGGTAAATCTAAAACATTTCCAATGAATGATTTTCTAGATGTTCCTAAAAGAACTGGATATCCCAACTGAGTGAATGCATCTAAATTTCTCATAACATGTAAATTATCATTTATTGTTTTAGCAAAGCCGATACCAGGATCTAAAATGATTTGATCATCTGTTACTCCAGCATTTTTCACAATAGTAACAGATTCTAGCAAGTCAGCAATCATATCTGGGATGATTTGATCATAGTTTCGATCATGACGGTTATGCATGAGGATAATTGGCACATGATACTTTGCTGCTATATTTGCCATTTCGGGATCAGCCTTCGCTCCCCAAACATCATTTATAATTGAAGCACCTGCTTCAATTGCTTGTTTCGCAACCTCTGCTTTATACGTATCAATAGATATTGGAACATCTAATTCATTTGATAACTTGTTTATAACAGGGACTACTCTTGCTAATTCTTCATCAACTGAAACTGGCTTAAATCCTGGTCTAGTCGATTCTCCGCCAATATCTATTATATCTGCACCATTTTTAACCATTTCTTTTGCATGATAAATAGCTAAATCAAGATCTATATAATTTCCACCATCAGAGAAAGAGTCCGGTGTTATATTTAAGATTCCCATCACTAATGTCTTTTTTTCAACATCAAGTGAATATTCACCACAATTTATATAATGCCGCTTGTCAGCCTTAAGTTTCATTCTAATCAGCCCTTTATAACTCATCTTTACTTAATAGTGTTTTCCTATAATGATCATACAAGCCTCTTAACTTTTTTACAATTATGCCATCATTACCGTTAAAAACATAATCATTAACTTTTTTCACTGCTAAGATCTCTTGCGAAGAATTTGTAAGGATGACTTCATCTGCTTCTAGCAACTGCTCTTTTGTATAAAACCCTTCATTTACAGGAACATCAAGTTTTCTCAAACACTTTATAACAAACTGTCTCGTAATTCCATTTAATATTCCTGTTTCAACCGCTGGGGTGTAAACAGCCTGATGACTAACCCAAAATATGTTTGATATTATACCTTCAGCAACATATCCTTCAGCTGTTAAAAATACCCCCTCTTTTTCAGGTGTTTTCTGAATTTCTCTTTTTGCTAAAATATTATTTAAATAATGATGAGACTTTAATCGATATGGTCCTTCTGGTGTATTTCTTGGTATATCAAGGAGAACAGTATCTTTTTCCTCTTTATTTAAAGGTGGGGCTTTTCTAATGAAACAAAGAAGATTTGGCTTATCATATGTTTGAAGTAGTTTACCTACCTCTCCGTTTCCTGCTGAGATATTTAAACGGACTGTTACATCCTCATTTGTGCATTGATTAAGCCTTAATAATTGTTCGAGGATATTTTTAATTTCTTCACTATCGATATGATAACTAATCCCCATTTCATCAACTGCTGATTGAAGCCGTATTAGATGGTCTTCCAGGAGAAAAGGAAAGCCCTTATAAACTCTAAAAGTTTCAAATGCACCTAATCCATAAAGAAAGCCATGATCAAATGGAGAAATCGTGGCTTCAGTATCTTTTATAAATTGTTGATTTATATATATATACACAGATTTAGCTCTTTTCTACTAATTTGTACCGGTCAATGAAGTTCTTTAATAATTCTTTTCCAAAAGAAGTCATAATTGACTCAGGATGAAATTGAACTCCTTCGATCGGCAATGTCTTATGACGAATAGCCATAATCTCATTCTCATCTGTCCATGCAGTTACTTCTAAACAGTCAGGTAGCGTTTCATTTTTTACAATAAGTGAGTGATATCTCGTTGCAGTAAATGGGTTTTCCATGTTTTTAAAGATTGTCTCACCATTATGATTAATTTGCGATGTTTTTCCATGCATCAATCGTTCGGCACGTATAACATCTCCGCCAAAAACCTGTGCAATCGATTGATGACCAAGACACACACCAAAAATTGGAATCTTACCTGCAAAGTATTCAATCGCTTCCATGCTAATACCTGCTTCATTTGGACTACATGGTCCAGGTGATATCATTAGAAATTGCGGGTTTAACTGCTCAATTTCTGAAATAGTTATCTCATCATTTCTTTTTACCATCAACTCTTCGCCAAGCTCACCTAAATACTGAACTAAATTAAACGTAAAGGAATCATAATTATCAATCATTAAAATCACTATACTCACCTCAGCCTGAAATTTTCTCTTCTTTACTCAACTCAATTGCTTTAACTAAAGCCCTTGCTTTCTTTAAGGACTCTTTATATTCATAATCCGGATTAGAATCAATAACGATTCCAGCACCAGATTGAACATACCCATAACCATCTTTGGCAAACAAAGTACGAATAACTATATTTAGCTCCATATTTTCATCAAACCCAATCCAACCTATTGATCCTGTATAGATCCCTCGTCTTGATGGTTCTAATTCTTCGATGATTTCCATCGTCCTTACTTTTGGTGCTCCTGTTATTGTACCACCTGGAAAGGTCGCTTTGATAATATCTGAATAATTTGCTTCATTTTTTAATTTCCCTTGAACATTTGAAACAATATGCATCACATGGGAGTACTTTTCAATCACCATAAATTCATTAACATGTACTGTTCCATATTCACAAACTCGACCTAGATCATTACGTTCAAGATCAACAAGCATAACGTGCTCTGCTCGTTCTTTTTCATTTTGTATTAACTCGTTTGCTAACTCTTTATCTTCTTCTTCATTCCTACCTCTAGATCTTGTACCGGCAATCGGACGAGTACTAACAAGATCACCTTGCTTTTTTACTAACAGCTCTGGTGAACCACTGACAATTTGGAATTCTGGAAAATGCAAGTAAGCCATGTATGGTGATGGATTAATTTTTCGTAACGTTTCATAGATTGTTACAGGTGTATTCTCTAACGGAAAATGCTGTCTTACCGAAAGATTTACTTGAAATACATCGCCCTGAGAGATATATTCTTTAATTGTTTCAACAGCCTTTTTGAAGGCCTCTTTAGAGAAAGTAATTGGCGTTTTATGTTTAGGTATAACAGGATTATCTTTTAATAAACTTTCACCCTTGTTATTCTCTGTCCAATTTTTCTTCATTATTTGCAATCTCTGATTTGCCTCTTTTAAATCCTGGTCTTGTTCATCATAGTAATGAGTTATAAGCCACAACTTTGAATGTTGGTGATCATATACAGCAACATCATCAAAAAGTAGGAAGTACAAATCTGGAGTATCCAAATCATCTTCTGCCACAATAGGTAGTTTTTCAAAATGCCTAACACAATCATAGCTAATAAATCCGATTGCTCCACCTTGAAAATCAGGTAAATCCGGGTCTGGTTTTGTATAGTATTGCTTAAACCAATCTCTAAAAAGATCCAGTGGTTTTCCGATCATTTGAGTGATGCCTTCTCTATCTGTAATAGAAAGCACCTCACCTTTGCCTCTAACAGATGCAAATGGTTTAATTCCTGCTATACTATACCTTCCTCCGCGAGCACTTTCTAAGAAGGCATGTTCTTTTTCATGCTGTGTTAGATATTTATATTGATCAAAAAAGTCACCTTCATAGTCAAACTGTATGCTTAACGAAGTCCTTCTTTGCTGCATCTGTTATCTCTCCTTTAAAACTCTTACTACCATTTTACATAAATGTGATGAAGATAACATAATAATTTACTTTTTACAGCAAGAAAATACAAAGTTTTAAACTTTTTGTATAAAAAAGGCTGTTTTCACAATTTTAAATACCCGAAGCAATCCACACTGTATTATGTCTAGTACCCTTATAGTGAAAAAACTCTTTCTCACTCCAAAATTGGTCACATAGCAACAATCGTTCAGAAAAGAGCCATAAAAAAAGAGGCTGACAAAAGTCAAACCTCTTTCTCTTGTATTAAAATCAATCAAATTGATAAAGTGGAGTACTTAAGTAACGCTCACCATTACTTGGAATAACAGCAAGTACTTTTTTACCTTTTCCAAGCTCTTTTGCTACCTTCAGTGCTGCAAAGATTGCTGCACCTGATGAAATCCCTCCAAGGATTCCCTCTTCTTTAGCAGCTCTTCTAGCTGTATCAAATGCTTCTTCATTTTTTACCGTAATTACTTCATCATAGACATTTGTATTAAGGATGTCTGGAACAAAACCTGCACCAATTCCTTGGATTTTATGAGGACCTGGCTTACCACCAGAAAGAACTGGTGAATCTGTAGGTTCTACTGCATAAATCTTAATGTCTGAATAGTTTTCTTTTAAAACTGATCCTGCTCCAGTAATTGTACCACCAGTACCAATACCAGATATGAATGCGTCTAATTGATCACCCATTTGAGAAACAATCTCTTTACCAGTTGTCAAACGGTGAACCTCTGGATTTGCTTCATTTTTAAATTGTTGAGGCATAAAGTAACCATGTTCTTTAGAAAGCTCCTCAGCTTTACGAATTGCTCCACCCATTCCCTCAGCACCAGGTGTAAGGACTAGTTCAGCACCGTATGCACGAAGAAGGTTTCTACGCTCCATACTCATTGTATCAGGCATAACTAAGATTGCCTTAATTCCTTTAGCTGCAGCAACCATCGCTAAACCAATTCCTGTGTTACCACTAGTTGGTTCAATAATTGTATCACCAGGCTTTAAATCACCTTTTTGTTCAGCAGCTTCAATCATCGCAAGACCGATACGATCTTTAACACTGCTTCCTGGATTCATAAATTCAAGCTTTAAGTATACGTCTGCACTGTTGTCATCAACAAGTCTGTTTAATTTTACAATAGGAGTTTCCCCGATTAGTTCATGTATAGAATTTGCTACGCGTGCCATCTAATTTCCCCCTCTATCCCGAGTAATTTTATTGGATTTATAAGTAATATAGCAATTCTTTTCTTAATTGTCAAAACATTTTACTTCTATTGACTTATTTTTCTTACTTATTTTCATAGAACCAAGTAACTCCTAATTCATCCCACAATGGGTCAACAGTAACAGAACCTTCCATCTGCTCTAGGGCGATTTGTCTACGAATTTGGTTTTTCACGTCTTCATAGGCATAATCTTTACCTTCTATCTTTTCATGAAGCATAATGACAGCATAACCTGTGTCAACTTTAATAGCGCCACTCCATTCTCCCACTTTCAGTTTCGGTGCTTCTTCTAGATAAGCACTTGGTACATATTCATTGTTCGTCGATATAAACCCTATATCTCCACCTTGGTTTGCTGTGAATTCATCAGTTGATACTTCTAAAGCTAGAGCTTCAAAATTTGATCCACCATTTAGTTCTTTAATAACCATATTTGCTTCTTTTTCTGTTTTCACAATAATATGAGATAAGTGGAAGGTCTCATCTATATCATATAACTCTTTATTACTTTCGTAGAACTTCTTTATCTCTTCTTCTGAAACAGATACATCACGTGTTAATAGCTCTTCAAGTAAAATACTATAACGAATTTGTTGTTCCCAGTTTTGCTCATTACCGAATTGCTCTTCATCTAAAGAGTTATACATTGATTTATAGACAGCTAATTCTCGTTGGATTACTTCGTCAGAAACAGTGATCTCATATTTATTTGCAAGTTCTTCTACTACATGAAAGTTAACTAATTCCCTCAATGTTTCTTTTCCGAATTGTTCTTCCAACTTATTCATCCATTGTTCTCTAGTGATTGTCTTTTCTCCAATAGTAGCTATCACTTCATTGTTTTGCTCCACACTCGATACAGGAATAGCTCCTTGGCCTTGGTCTTGATCTGTTAAAGAAAAGTAACCAATTGTTACAATATTAGTTATAAGTAAGCTAAAAATAATAATCCAAAGCGTTTTATTACGATCCAACTCTTCCAACTCCCACAAATAGCAAAATGACTATTCCGCTGCTCTCTTTAATTCTTCTAGATCTTCTCTATTAAGGTGATATAGCTCATTACAAAAATGGCACTGTGCTTCCGCTTGACCATCTTCATCAATCATCGCCTGAATTTCATCTGTCCCAAGGCTAACAATCGCTTTCTCAATACGTTCTTTCGAGCATTGACATTTAAATTGAATAGGTTGCTTTTCTAAGATTCTTACATTTCCCTTACCAAGGACTTCCTCTAATATTTCCTCAGGAGTTAAGCCTCGTTGAATTAACCTTGAGATTGGTTCAATTGTGCTTAACCTTTGTTCGATTTTTGTAATAGTCTCCTCTTCAGCACCAGGTAACAATTGAATGATAAATCCACCTGAAGCCAATATTGTATTATCTGGATTAACTAATACTCCTACACCAACTGAAGAAGGGATTTGTTCAGAAGTAACTAAATAATATGTAAAATCTTCCCCTAACTCACCAGAAACAATAGGTACTTGTCCAGAAAAGTGTTCCTTCAAGCCTAGATCTTTTACAACAGTCAAATTCCCTTCTGTACCTACTGCTCTAGCTACATTAAGCTTTCCTTTATTATTTAAATCAAAATGTGTTTGAGGATTTGTAACATATCCTCTTACCTCACCTTTAGAATTACTATCTACAAGGATAGGACCTAATGGACCCCCACCATCAATTTTTATTGTTAACTTTGCATCACCCTTAAGCATCGAACCTAGCATAACACCCGCTGTCATTGAGCGCCCTAAAGCTGCAGATGCTGTTGGCCATGTTTGATGTCTTCTTTGAGCCTCACCCACTGTATCTGTTGTTCTTGTTGCATAGGCTCTAACTTGATCATTATATGCGAGTGCTTTTATTAAATAATCCATGTTGTTTAATCTCCTTCCAAGCCCGTTGATAATGAAGCATCATCTATATCAATTACTGTTTCTTTCATAGATAAGTTGTAATCCTCTTAATGTTAAAAATGGATCAACAATATCAATACTATCTGATTCTTTCGCAATTAAACTTGCTAAACCACCTGTTGCGATAACTTTTGGAACATGATTTGAATGGTCTTTCATTCTCTTAACAATTCCCTCTACCTGACCTACATAACCAAATAAAATTCCAGCCTGCATCGCACTAACTGTATTCTTTCCAATAATATGATCTGGTCTAGAAATTTCTATTCTTGGTAATTTAGCTGCTCTTGAATAAAGGGCCTCTGTTGAGATATTAATCCCTGGAGCAATGGCACCACCCATATATTGCTTGTCCTCATTAATGTAACAGTAGGTAGTTGCCGTTCCAAAATCGACAATTATGAGTGGACTTCCATAATCTTGAATACCTGCCACAGCATTAACAATCCGATCCGCTCCAACTTCTCGTGGATTTTCATATTTAATATTTAGTCCAGTTTTAATTCCTGGGCCAACCACTAGTGGTTTAATAGCAAAATATTTAACACACATTCTTTCTAGCGCAAACATAATTGGTGGAACAACAGATGAGATAATAATGCCATCTATCTTATCAAAAGCAAGATTAACATGTTCAAATAGATTTTTAATAACTATTCCAAACTCATCTTCTGTTTTATTTCTGCTTGTCTCTATTCTCCAATGATGTTTCAAAGCATCATTTTCATATACCCCTAATACGGTATTTGTATTACCAACGTCCAATACAAGAATCATAAGGATCACCACTTTATTATTGTTCTTTTTTGTATGTATTTCCATACCACTTCATTTTATCATAAAGTTCCAATATTACCCTACCCTAGAAAACTGCTAAGCCAATTTTAGACTAAGATAAATGCAAAGCTCTTATGATTTTGACAATCCTACGGAACTTTAAGATACAAAAAAGGTCGATGATTTATATGGAAATCACCGACCTTTTTTAAATTATTCTTTTTCTGAAGAGTCTTCTTCTTTTTTAGACTGAATATTAACTTTAACATCTTCAGATTGTTCATCATTTTTGCTTTCAATGATTACAGGTCTTTCCGGAAGCTTACCTTTTTCAACAAGGCTAGCAATTTGCGCTGCATCAAGTGTTTCAACATCTAATAACGTTTGAGCTATTAATTCTAGCTTCTCACGATTTTCAGTTATGATCGTACGTGCACGTTCATAGCTTTCTTTAATAAAGCGTTGAATTTCCATATCGATTTCATGAGCAATGGCATCACTATAGTTTTGCTCATTATGGATGTCACGGCCTAAGAACACTTGACCACCTTGTGCTTGACCGAATTGTAATGGTCCAAGCTTTTCACTCATACCGTATTCAGTAACCATTTTTCTTGCAATTCCAGTTGCTCTTTGGAAGTCATTATGAGCTCCAGTACTTGCTTCACCAAAGACAATTTCCTCTGCTACACGACCACCAAGTAAACCTGTAATTTTATCAAGTAACTCTGGTTTTGTCATAAAGTAACGATCTTCTTTAGGAAGCATTACTGCGTAACCACCAGCTTGACCACGAGGTACAATCGTTACCTTATGCACCATATCAGCTTCATCTAAAATAACACCGATAATCACATGGCCTGCTTCATGATAGGCAACAATATTTCGTTCTTTCTTAGAAATAACACGACTTTTCTTCGCTGGACCTGCAATCACACGGTCTGTCGCCTCATCAAGGTCAGTGTTATCAATCTTCTTCTTATCTTGTCTAGCTGCAACAAGTGCTGCTTCATTCAATAAGTTTTCTAAATCTGCACCAGAGAAACCTGGAGTACGAGCTGCAATAGCTTTTAAATCAACAGATTCATCTAAAGGTTTGTTACGAGCATGTACTTGTAGTACCGCTTCACGTCCATTTACATCTGGACGATCAACTGTAATTTGGCGATCAAAACGTCCTGGACGTAGTAAAGCTGGATCAAGAATGTCTGGTCTATTTGTAGCAGCAACGATAATAATACCTTCGTTTGCACCAAAACCATCCATCTCTACAAGTAATTGGTTAAGAGTTTGTTCACGTTCATCGTGTCCTCCACCTAAACCTGCGCCACGTTGTCTACCAACGGCATCAATTTCATCAATAAAGATAATACATGGAGCGTTCTTTTTCGCATTCTCGAATAAATCACGAACACGTGAGGCACCGACTCCGACAAACATCTCAACGAAATCAGATCCACTGATTGAGAAGAAAGGTACTCCTGCTTCACCAGCTACAGCTCTCGCAAGTAAAGTTTTACCAGTACCTGGAGGTCCAACTAGTAAGACACCTTTAGGAATTCTTGCACCTAATTCAGCAAACTTACGAGGATCTTTTAAGAATTCAACAACCTCGACAAGCTCTTGCTTTTCTTCATCAGCACCTGCTACATCATTAAATTTAACCTTTTTCTTTTCCTCACTGTAAAGCTTAGCTTTACTTTTACCAAAATTCATAACACGGCCTCCACCGCCGCCTTGAGCTTGGTTAAGTAAGAAGAAGAATAAAATAAAGATGATAACGAATGGAATGATTGACGTAAAGAAAGTCACCCATCCACTTGTTTCTTCTGCTGGAGCTACATCTAATTCTTTCACATTTGCAGCTGCCTGATCAACACGATTTAGCCCTTGTTCAGTTGGTATGTATGTCAAAAAGGTCTCATCTTCTGCATAACCTTTCATTTTACCTCGAACTTCAAATACACCTCGAACTGGCTGGACCGTCATCTTTGTTACATTCCCATTATCTAAGTCAGAAATGAACTGATTGTAAGTGATTTGCTCCGTTTTAGGATTAGCACCTGTAAAGAAGCTAACAACCCCAATGATGACTAAAAATATTAGTAAATAAAATATGGTATTACGGAAGATCCGATTCATTCCTTACCTCCTCCCACAGTAAACACGACTATTTTAAATAGTATCATAGAAAATCATGGTAACACAACAAATTAGCTATAGAGATTACTTTTGATAAATCTCTGGTTTTAGTACACCAATATAAGGAAGATTACGATATTTCTCAATGTAATCCAATCCATAACCAACAACAAATGCATCAGGAACTTCAAATCCAACATAATCTGCTTGGATATCAGCCTTTCTTCCTGTTGGTTTGTCTAGCAATGTGACAATTTTAATCGATTTTGCTTTACGATAACGGAATAACTTCACTAAATAACTTAGTGTTAAACCACTATCGATGATATCCTCAATAATTAAGATATCCCTACCTTCTACAGAAGTATCCAAATCTTTAAGAATTTTCACTTCCCCAGAAGAAACGGTAGATGTACCATAGCTAGAAACATCCATAAAGTCCATTTCTAAATATGTATCAATGTTCTTTAAAAGGTCACCCATAAATGGCATTGCACCCTTTAGAACACCAATCGCAAGAGGAAAGCGATCTTGATACTCTTCAGTTAAAGTCTTACCTAACTCTTTAACCTTTTCATTAATTTGTTCTGTTGAAACTAAAATTTCTTCAATATCTTGTCTCATTAAAAGTGTGCCCCCTAGAAGATTTAAACCATTAATTGTAATATGACAAATTCACCCTTATGAATTCCTTCGTCTTCATATATTGATTTTTTCAAGCCAGGAACCCAAAGGATATTTCCATTCCCATCTTCTACTATTGGCCATGAATGTCGGCTATGTAATGGTATTTTTTCATCAATAAATATATCTTTTACCTTTTTCCTTCCATTCATGCCTTTCAATTTCATTTTATCTCCCTGTTCCCTTGATCGAATGATAAGAGGTTTTGTTACCGCTTCATAACTCATTATAAATGTGTTATTCCCTTTTATATGTTTGGGAGCATCCCTAGTTACCTTACACGAAATGACAAAACCATTTGGAAGGGCAATACTAGAGGGGATTTCTAATTCAAAACGGTATGTCTCCAATTCACTATGCTCAAAAGTAAACAAACAGGTGTTATATGATTTAATCACCTTAAGCCCGCCTGGGTAATCAAGTGAACCTGATGGATGATCTTGTGAGAGCAAAGCCTGCAAGCTCTCAATATGTATAGAAGAAAGGGAAGATGGAATATTTACATATAGATAGTTTAATATTAGTTGAATCCCTCTTCTTTGTAAAGGCAAAGGTAGGTTTAAAAACCTTTTGATATCAATTTCCACAGCCGACAATTCTTGTCTTTTGACTACTTTATTCATTTGTTGCTGAGTTAATACCTGTAAATACGTTTCATCCTCTATAAAGGTTTCACTAAATTGATGAAATTTCTCATGTACTTGCGGATTTTCCTTCTTCAAAAAAGGTAAAACATATTTTCTAAAGCGGTTTCTCGTATAATCTGTTTTTTCATTACTAGGATCAAATCTAGGATTTAACTTATTCTCTTCACAATATAAAAGAATCTGTTCTTTTGTAAGAGTTAGTAAAGGTCTAATAATCACTCCATTATGGAAAGGTCTCTTCACTTTCATCCCTGCCAGTGAATCCCCTGTACTACCACGAACTAATCTCATTAAGATTGTTTCTACTTGATCATCACCATGATGTCCTAGAGCCAAAAATTTTGATTCATGCTTATCTAATATCTCTTGGTAAAACTGATATCTACATTCTCTTGCAGCTACTTGTGTGCTTTTTTTGTTCTTAATTGCATAAGAGCTTACATCAACTTGTTTTGCTTCTGAAACAATGTTATGTTCTTGGCAAAACCTTATAACAAAATCCATTTCATTTTTTGATTCATCACCTCTGAACATATGATCGATATGTGCAGCTACTATTTTGATATTCATTTTTTCTTGCAATCGATATAGCATATGTAATAAAGCCAATGAGTCAGGGCCACCTGAAACACCTACAACAACTGTTGAACCTTCTTCTAGTAGTTTCTTTTTCTTTATAAGGGTATAAACATCTCTCAATTCTTTCCCCTCTTTTGACTATTGTTATAACATACCTCTATCCTACCACTAATTTATATTGAACAACAAAGGTGAAGCAACAGTTCACAGATTAATCAAACTTTACCCATGAGAAATTTTGTTTTTTATCCTCTTAATGTTTCTAAGCTTACAACAAATTTAGAAAGACAAGGAATTAAAGCAAAAAATTTATAATAAAACGTGATATACATATAAAGAATAAATTACACACACACTTATTAATATAATAAGTGTCTCTACAAAGCCACTGGACTTTTTTCGTTTTTTCTTTATCTTTACTTGCTTTCTAGTTTGACTAGATTGTACCTTTTGCTTGTTACTTGTGTTTGTTGTGCTACTTTGCTTAGGCACCTTCGTCTTGTACGTTTGTTGCTTTTGTGCGGGCTGCTTCGTTTTTTCTGACAATAATTCAATAAAGTCCGATTTCATTTCGTTCGCACTTATATAATTCCCCAATATTGCCTTTCTCAAAACCTCTCTATGTTTAAGTAAAAAAGGGTGTTGTTGAATGATGGTTAACAACTGATTTTTTCCATCTCCATCACTTTTTCTAGAAAAGCGCTTAGGATAAGCTGCATTTATGATAATCATTGCAACCGAGAATAAGTCATATGTTGGTTCTGCTCTTCTTGAACCCAAACCCCAATACCCACGATCAAAGAATTCGGTAAATTCCTTGATTGATCGTCCTTGTTGTGTTGTTCCACCTACATCTATACATCTTATTTTAGGTGGTGGACCAGAAATAATTAGATTATCCGGTTTAAGATCACCAAAGACCCACCCTTGTTGATGAAGCACTTCTAAATTAGATAGAAGCTGTAATACTAAGACATCTGTCCACTCTAGCCCTCTTTCACTGATAAAATCGAGAAAGTTCTTTCCTTGAATGTATTCCATAACATAAAATGAAATCATCTTCTGAGAGCCAGATTTCCAATCATCAACATCTAACAAAGAAGGCCCAAGAGAAGTACCTTGGACCTTCGAAAAATGCTTTAACACATTTACCTCAGACGTAATTGCCATACTGTTTTCACTAAGTTTCATGGCAACCTTCCCACGACCACTATCAGCTAAATAAACATTTCCAGTTGCACCTTGGCCAAGGAGCTTTACAATTGTATAGCTTTCTCCATTCCATTTACCAATAATTCGTGAACCAGGGGAAAAATTACATGCCTGATTCATCATAGTACTCTTCTTCATTTCTTAATAAATTCTTTAAAGAGCGCTTCTTTTTAAAATGCTGAATGGCTTCCCTTATTGCTGGTCCTGTTGGAGTAATACCCCCTGTAGTTAACTTTGGAAAAATAGAAGATAATGATTCAAGCTTAGGTGTCCAATCCAGCACCTTCTCAACTTCGCTCTTTTTCCCAGGAAATACTGATACAGAAAATAAATTCTTACCCATTCTTGAATTAAGACTGATTGAAAGATCTAAAAGAGATTCTTTAACAGTTGGTAGTTTTGGTTTCATACTAGCACTTGTATCAACTAATATAAGTATTTCCATACTTACCGTTTCTCCTAGTTCATCAACAACCTCCATTACTTCACCACGTTTTTCTGGAGGTAATTCTTCCAAAGAAGTACTCTTCCCAAGAATTTGCTGTAGTTCTTTATTAACAACACCTTGAAGAGTTTGTGTCATAGCTTTTCTTGTAACATGCTGAACTGTTTGTGAAAGTTGGTGAGCATAAACGATTTGGTGAACTCCACCACCTGACATGGCAATGCCTTCAATTTCTCTCATCGATTCTTGATCTATCACATTTTCTTCCATTATCCCTATTACATTAACAGTTATTCCTTGCTCTTGAGCCAATGCCGCCATCGCGATTGGATCTTCCCCTTGATTTGAGTACCCATCAGTAATTAATAAGATTTGTTTTAAATGACCCTTCTCCATACTTAATTACCCTCCTATAGAGATCTATAAATCTCCTTGCTTTCCCTTTGTCATAAACGATAATCAACAAAAATAGTTTTTTAATAAATTCTTACTAGTAAGCATCATGCTTGTAAATTATTATCATTTATCTCCAAAAGGAGGGTAATTTATACGTGTTTATTGATTTATCCTATTTTCTTTGAAGAAACAGGAATACTAGCCCATTTAGGTGTATTATGTTCAATGGCTGATACAACAACTGTCATATCATCTTCAATTTTTCCAGATCTTGTTCTAATCACTTCTTCCATAATTATGTCTGCTACTTCCTGTGGATCTTCTGTTTTGATTTCACTAATTTTACGTTTCATCCATAAATCATAATTTTCCACATGTTTAGGTCCTTCAAAAATACCATCACTCATCATGATTAGAAGATCTCCAGCCTTTAACTTTTCACCAACTACATCTACGTCAAAGTCATCAATAATTCCCATTGGTAAATTACTAGCTTGAATTTTTATTATCTTGTCTCCACGCTTAACAAAGCTTGGTGTTGATCCTATTTTCAAAAATTTACTTTGGCCATCCTGCAAATCAACAATCGCTAGATCTAGCGTTGAAAATATTTCATCTGTTGTTCTTAAGGATAATATTGAATTGATTGTTTTAATTGCTACCTTTTCCTCAATACCAGACTGAAGGATTTTTTGAAGTAGTTTGATCGTTTCATTGCTTTCAAAATGTGCTCGAACCCCATTCCCCATACCATCACTAATAGCGACTGCATATTTACCAAGACCCAACTCAATCATTGAATAGCTATCACCAGAAACCAAACCTCCACCTTTAGCAGCATGTGCAACACCTGTTTCAATGCGATATTTTTTGGCTGATCCGAATGAAACATGGCAGTATCCGTTTGGGTAATTAGCACACTCCTCTGTTTTCACGATTATCGATTCCTCTAAAATATCAGAAAGCATTGGAGCAATTATTTTTTCACATTCTCCATGTCCATTGCAGTATGGAATACTCATTTCTATATCCACACTTCCTTGCTCAAGACTATAAATTTCAACATTAACAATTTCAATCCCAAAGTTTTGTAATGCATCTAAAATTTGTTCTTCTTGAACAAAATGATTTTCTCTCTCTCTTTTGATCTCTCTCGAAAGATCCTCCATTACATTTGAAACACCTAACAATTGTTCAGCAACAAGTCTTCTGCTTTCTTGGACTTCTTTCTTTAATTTCTGGTTTGCTTGAAAATAATTAATTTCTTGTTCAATAGCTTCTTCTACTTTTGCAGATTTTGAACAATGACGATCAAATTCCTTCTTTAATTTCATATTATTTTGATACGTATTTTGTCTATTTTCATGCATAATATTCTGCATTAAATCATATGTTTTATCAAAGTTCTCTACCCAGCATTTTTCCTTCTTAAAACAATGCTGACAAGTACTTTCAGTAATGCTACTTAAAAACAAATCTGTTTCACGTTGTTCTTCATTCGTTTCGTCTTTATCATAAAATGTAGCAAAGCTTTCTGACAAAGCGTGAAAAACCTGTGAAAATTGATCAACACGATGTGCTGTAACATCGCGAATTTTTCTAACATATTGTTGTTGTTCTTGTGCATGTTCGCTTGTACCTGGTATATGTTTAGCCAATCTACCTGTTATCGCCTTAGGAGTTAACAAAAATAATACAATGGCAATCATGGATTCAATCAGTGTTGTCATTAAGTCTGATGAACCTTGTCCATAAAGAGAGATGAGAACAGAACCTACTAACAGTCCAATGGCTGTCCCAAGCTTTTGTCCTTCTCTTAGAAGTCCTCCTAAAAGTCCTGAAAAAGCAAGTAAGCTCATGTGATATAAATTTCCTACATTCGCTAAACTCAGAATTAACCCTGTCACTACACCAACTGTACATCCAATACTTGATCCACCAATAAAAGCAAACAACAAAACAATATATCGTGAAAAAATATGTTCTAATTGAAGATTCTGAAAAGATACACCAACAAGACCAGTCATAACAGAAGCTAGTAGGATCATAATGCAGATGATCTCTTCAATTTTTAATGATTGTTTATATTTACGAGCTGATATCAATGGAATACTTTGTAAAAAAATCAACGTTAAAATAAAGGACAAGCCTGACTCTATACCTGCCATCATATAATCATATATTGTTAAAGATGATTTGATCATATAAGAATAACCAATTCTCGTCAGAGCTACCGAACTTAAAATAACAAAGGGCAATATCTTCACAGGATCTTTAAAAAATGTTGATGCAACCCGATTTAATAAGATAAATAATATGATGGAAACTGTAATAAGAAGTGAGACTTCAAAAGAAAGTGTCATTCCCCCAGCAATTAATGACAAACTCGAGAGTAACGCCTTGTCCCGCTTCATTAACAGAACGGCTCCAAAAAAAGGAAGCGCAAATGGTAGAACCTCCGATAAAATAATAGCTCGTCCTAATAAAAATCCGATCAAAGCATATACAAGTCCTTTATGTAAGAGGAAAAGCTGTAATCTCGATGAAATTTTTTGAAAAAACCGATTAAACACTTGATGGGTTTTTTGCATGCCAAAATCAGAAATTGGTTCCATTAACCTTCTTTCTACTTTTTCCATTTTTCATTCCCCCACTTAGTTCATATTGCTTGTAATTATATCGAAGGAATAAAAAGGATTTTGTCAAAAGAAGGTAGCTTAAATGAAAAACAGTTCGACTGTTTTTGAAGAAAGCGACAAATATCTAATAGATCTGAACCTTTTCTTAAAACATACGTCAAAATATTGAGAAACATGTTAGAAAAGCAATAACACTTTGTTCATCACAACAAGCGGTAAGATGATTGGTCAGTAGAGATGAATTAAAAAAATGCATAGTTTGAGCCACTACAAGAGGAATAAAACAACTTGGAAAGGTATTAACATAAAGTTACATATGATAGGAACAACATGTGTGTCTTGTTAAGCCTCAGATCCGCTAATTGCTATTGCTAGAACTAGACACATAAAAAATTCATATTTAATTAACGCTCTTTTCTGAAAGAGTTTTCTTCCTCATAAATATACTTTCTAGAAGAAACGATGCCACTAGATTTTATACAGTGTTGTGTCCATCAGGATTCTAATAACAATAAAGTTCACTTAAAAAAGCTCAATAAAAAAACTAGTTGCTAAGCAACTAGTTTTTTCTATGACCCGTACGGGATTCGAACCCGTGTTACCGCCGTGAAAGGGCGGTGTCTTAACCGCTTGACCAACGGGCCATGATTAAATTATGGTAGCGGCGGAGGGAGTCGAACCCACGACCTCACGGGTATGAACCGTACGCTCTAGCCAGCTGAGCTACACCGCCATAATTAAAATAACTTTAATATTCCAGAATGCCTTTCTAAGGCACAAGAAATATAATACAATCGATAGACAGATTCGTCAATACATATTTAAAAATATAAATGTTTAATCCGAATAAAACTGTTTGTGAAATACGGTAAAGTTTTGATTACCCCTCCAGGCAGCCATTTGATGTAGAGAATTTTTTTTAATCATTCCTAATAATCTTATGAGCTTCAATGATAAGCTTTGAGCTAGGCACAGAAACTAAGTGCCTATTTCATACTTTTTAAAAACCAAAAAGGAAAACATCGATAAAAGATGTTTTCCTCTAAGTAACATGTATATGAAAGCAGCAAGCTATCCTCTTTTTGCTCCGCGACCACCGCGTTTTGATTCAGTATTTCGCTTCAATGAAGATAAACGATCCTCACTATCCTTTAAGAAACGACTCATTTTTTGTTCAAAGTTTTCTTTTGGATTGCTACGGAATTCATTTCCTCTTGGTCTTGAACGATCTGAACCACCTCTTGGGCGATCTGTATTTCTTGGACGATCTGTGCTTCTCGGACGATCTGGACGTTCTGGACGTTCTGGGCGCTCTGGACGGTCAATTGCTTTTTTTATTGACAAACCAATTTTACCATCGTTTTCAACATTTATAACTTTAACTGTAACTTCGTCTCCGACTTTTAAGTGATCATTAATATCCTTCACATAATTATCGGCAACTTCACTGATGTGTACGAGACCTGTAGAACCTCCTGGAAGTTCAACAAATGCTCCAAAATTTGTAATGCCCGTCACCTTACCCTGTAACTTGCTGCCAACTTCTATCGACATAAAAATAATGCTCCTCCTTAAACAAATAAAAAATCATTCAAATCCATTATATCTTATTATACATAAATAAAAAATCGAGTGTCAACAAGGCTACTCTTTTATATTAAAGATGATCTCGTTATCATCTGATAAAAAATAGTCTCTTCTTGCAATTTTTGCAATATACTCATCATCATTAAGTTTAACAATTTCTTCCCTTAAAATCTTCTCTTCTTTTTGCAAACTCGTTATTTCCTCACTAAGCTGTTGCTTTTTTTCTAGCTTTTCATCAATAGCATTTGACTGACTTAAAATGGTGGTTAGCATAATGGCAGAAGAGATAATAGCTAAAATCCCAAACATTACGAGCCTTCTAAATAAGCCTCTTTTGCGTCTTTTCGATATTTGTTGCTGTCTCTCCTGCTGCATCATATATTGTGATTGTAGTTCGGTTATTTTCTTCGATCTTTCGAGACTCATGTTTTTCCTCCTTACCTCTTCTTTATCCGTTGCCACCATAATTTTATATTAATAGTTATATTCTTTATCTTTTTGTTAATTCCTGCTAATTTACTGATATTCTTTATGATAAACTGCCGAATACCCATCGGAATAAGTTTCCACAAAAGTTTTACTATTAGCCAAAATGGCGCTACTATTATTTTAACGAAAGAATAAAGGATTTGGAAAGCCCATTTTGTTAAACTCCAAAGAAATTTTAAAATTCCTAATAAAATAGTGATAGTTAACTGAAATAATAACACGATAGGTTTAATTATTATTGCTTGGCCAATATTGATGACAATGCGATATATACTAATGCTTGTCTTTATTGATTGATCAAGAATACGCAAATAGATTGTCTTTAAAAGACTTTGATAAGCAGCATACCCACATAATACAGCTAGAAATATATAGACTCTTAGTTCACCTTCATTTACGAGCAACAACAGGTAAAATAGGATCAAGCCTTGCATGATCCAGAACAGTAAGTCATTGATAAATACAACCCATCTAGCTCTTAATGGCCGCTTTAAAAAGCGACCATATGTATCTAGAGCTGCCCCAACCCAACTTCCCATCCCAAACATTGCAAGCATTGTATAAAACTGCGTTGTTAAACTCATTTAAATAACTTGCTAAAGAGTCCTTTAGCTTTCTCCGCGTGCTGCTCATCTAAATAGATAAGATCATAAATCCTGCTCCCTTTAATTGAGACAATACCTTTATCAACATCTAAATTTTTCATTTGCAAGTTTTGACCCCTGATAGCTAAAGCACCCATAACAGTGTCTAATAAGAATTCTTCATTATCAAAACTTTCAACTTGCTTTACACCTGTAATTTCCAATAATTTTCTGCCTCTCATGATCACATCATGTTCCTGAACAGTGCCTTTATGCACAGACGAATTATTATCATAGTATTGATTCATGTTCTACCCCCGCATTCTAATAAAGGATTTTCTTTTACATGTTTATGTAAAAGTAATACGGTTTAGAACAAGCCTCTATGAAAAGGAAAGACAGATTACGATGAGAACTTATTCCTCATTTAATCTTTCTTCTTTAAGAATTTGATAAAGATTTGTTGCTTCTTCTTTCCTTGTCGTCTCTTTTAGGTCTTCAATCTTTACAGTCACTAATTTCTGACCAAAACGAATCAAAAGCTCATCCCCAACTTTTACATTTGAACTTGCTTTTCCTGGAGTACCATTAATACTAATTCTTCCTTGATCGGCAATTTCTTTCGCTAAAGTTCTTCTTTTAATGATTCTCGATACTTTTAAAAATTTATCTAATCTCATATTCAGCCCTCTTTTTCTATTTTCTTTGCTTCATTCCAATAATTATCCATTTCTTCTAAAGACAGATCATGAAGCTGCTTTTTATTTTCTATTGCTTTTTTTTCAATATAATGGAAACGATCATAAAACTTTATATTTGTAGAAGTTAACGCTTCCTCTGGTTCTAGTTTATAGTGTCTACCTACATTAACAAGAGCAAAAAGCACATCACCATATTCCTTTAGCAGTAAGGGGTTATCTTGGTTCTTTGCAAATTCAACTTCAAGTTCTTTTATTTCCTCTTTTACTTTTAACCATGCCCCATCAACAGAAGGCCAGTCAAATCCTATCTTTGCTGCTTTTTTTTGTAGATGAAAAGCTTTCGAGAGAGCAGGTAACGTTTTGGCTACTGAATCGAGAATTGATGTCTCATTTCTATCTTCCTTTTCAGCCCTTTTTATTTCATCCCAATTTGACAGTACTTCCTCTGTATCAGAAACAGTAAGTTGTCCAAATACATGTGGATGTCTGCGAATCATCTTCTCTGCTATTCCTTTAATCACATCATCAATAGAAAACATTCCTTCGTCTTCACCAATTTGTGCATGTAGAACAACTTGTAATAAAACATCCCCAAGTTCTTCAACGATATGGTCAATATCATCTTTTTCGATCGCTTCAATTAACTCATAGCACTCTTCAATTAGATACTTTTTTAGTGATGAGTGTGTCTGCTCTTTATCCCAAGGACACCCATTTGGACCACGTAATTCAGCAATCACATTTCGTAGCGAATCAAACTGATGGTTGAGCAACTCTCCATTTTTTACGGGAGGGACATAAACACTTGTTAAATTATTTACTGTTGTCTCACGATCTAGTTCAAATAACTCTACTTCTTTTATGATTTGTGAACTACTTCCAGCTGCTGTCACGATCTTAATCTTATAATCATCTGGTAACTGTTCCATTAAGGTTAATTTAACGTCAGATGCTATCATTTGATCATACACTTGTGTAATGACGACATGGCCTCTTAACTGAAGTTTAGCACTTTGTAACCCAAAGGCATCAACAAGCTGGAAACCTTCAATAGGATCAACCTCCAGCGCTTGAAAAGTTGCATCTAGGAAGCTTTGTCCACCTTCAATTGAAATAGTATAGCCCTTTTGTCTTCCTTCAGTTAATAAGATTTGTACCGTTTTCTCAGCAACTAGAGGATGCCCTGGAACAGCATATACGATATCTTCATCATTTGCCTTTTCTAAAAGGACGCTTGCAATAGTTGAATAAACATCATCAAAATCGTTATGTTGCTCATAAATTAAATCAAAGGCCTCATATTTTATTTCTTTTGATAATTCCTCTATAACAGGATGTTCTTTAGTACGTAAATATAAATTCTTTGTGTTTTTAAGCAATTGATAGACACCAAAAGGTAACTGATTTAAATCTCCAGCCCCTAAGCCAACAATTGTTATTTTTTTACCCATCTATGTACCTCATTTCAATTTTATCGCTTTATTAATTATTGGAATATTTACAAGTTCTGTTTTAGTAAAAACATTCAGTTTTAAAATCATCATGCCATAAACACTACCACCAATAACAACTCCTGCTAGAGAAATTAAGGTAGCAAACAGCCTGTTATCAAAGCTGAAGTAACTTTCAATTATCTGTAAAATGCCCGATAAACAAAGCACCATCACAAGTATTGAAATGACAACCTTTAACAAATGCTTAAATGCCGGGAAATGATACCCTTTACTAAGCATATAAATTAGTGTCATAACAACTACAACTCCGTAGGCAACTACAGTTGAAAATGCAGCACCACTCACACCCATTTCTGGTATAAGCCATACATTTGATAAATATTTTATACCCACTCCTAGTAACACAGAAACTGCTGGGAAAAAGGTATAACCAAGTCCTTGTAAAATCGCAAATTGAGTTAAAGCAAGCGATGTAAATAAAACTGAAAAACTTAGCACGATTAACACATTAGTTCCAGCTTCATTTGTAAATAGCATAATATTCGTTGGTTTCATGATTGCCATTAAACCGGCTGCTGCACCACCTGCAATGACAATACATAATTTCAGTGACAACTCTAGTTGTTCTTGTATAAATTCATTATCTTTTTTTGCCTTTGCATTAGCAAGCACAGGAACTAGTGATAACGCTAATGACGTTGCGACTACAGTTCCTAATTGAATAAGTGGTTGCCCTCTATCATATATCCCTTTTGTTTTTTTTGCCAATGTTTCATCCATACCTGTAGAAACGAGTAAAGAATATAAATTGAGCGCATCGATTAACTGAATAAAGATTAGCAATAAGCTACTAAGACCTATAGTTATGCTATATTTCACTAGAGATCTTACAATACTTATTGACCTAATAGGTGCTGTTAAATTCCAACCTATATTTAATTGTTGACTTTTCTTATACCATAAAACCAATAGAAAGATAAATGCAGCTACACTTCCAACTATTGATGACAAAAGAGCTCCAATACCTGTAGCATATAAATCAAAGCCCATTCGTAGCATAAAATAAGAGGTTGCTAAAATAAGGGACACTCTTATTCCTTGCTCGATAACTTGTGAAACAGCAGTTGGACTCATGTTCTGCTCAGATTGAAAAAAACCTCTTATGATCGATACAAAAGGAATAAGTAAAAATGAAAAAGATGTCACTTTAATGAGTGATGCTAAGTGACTGTCTCCCATATGATTAGCAATTTGAACAGAATAACTAAATAAAGGAAAAAATGTTAATAAACCAATAACAAGGAGATAAAGTACAGAAACAGTCATAACTTTAGAGCGTATATGATAGGGTTTTTCATAACTATGATCTAGCATAACCTTTGAAATAATCACAGGAAAACCTGATGTAGCTAAAATAACACTCATCCCATAAAAAGGGTAAACTTGTTGGTAGATATAAAACCCTATATCTCCTACAATATTTTGATAAGGAACCCGGTATGCTGCACTTAATATTTTTGTGACTAACCCAGCAATTGTTAGTATTACCGCTCCTTGCATAGCTAGATAAACATTGTTTTTCTGGATGTTCATACCTACTCCTCTCAAGTTTTTCTATCCTAAATTATAACATATACAACATTCTCAAGTTGCTTTTAACTTTAGTTGAATTATCCACTAAGAATAGTGCAAGGAGCTTGGCCTTAGGGTGCAAATTTAAGTCTAAAAGGAATAGATGGCGCACAATCGTTTCAATTCCTATTTAACTAGAACCTAGACATAATGGCGCTGGAGTTAGACACCAACAATATGTAAAAACTTTCTTCCCCCATAATAAAAGAGGTAGCGAAGTCGCTACCTCTTTTACATGAATTAATGTTCCATTTGCCTTGCTAGAAATCCCGCAGCAGTCTCTACTGCCTTATGTTCAACTTCGCCAATTGATTGATCTTTGGAAAGGATAATAACTGCTCCAATAGGATCTCCATTTGCCACAATTGGTCCAATCGTATACGATTTAATTTCTTCATCAAAGCCTGAGACAATCTGAGTGTCTCCGGCATCAGTTTTTAAAACGGAGTTTCTTTCCTCCATAACCTGTTCGACAACTTCACCAATGTTTTTGTTAAGGTATTCTTTTTTAGAACCACCTGAAACAGCAATGAATGTGTCTCTATCACAGATTAACACCTGATGACCTAGACTATCGAATAAGGCATCTCCATATTCTTTAGAAAAATCACTTAGTTCACTAATTGGTGAATATTTCTTTAAAATAACTTCACCATCACGATCCACAAATATTTCTAATGGATCTCCTTCTCGTATACGTAGAGTTCTACGGATTTCCTTTGGAATAACTACTCGACCTAAATCATCAATGCGACGAACAATACCAGTTGCTTTCATCTTACGTTGCCTCACTTTCATCGGATGATAGGAAAAAAAGATGATTGTTTTTTCCTGAAGAATGGTTTATTTAACAGGAGCTAGTTGTTTATGTAACAATCACCATTTGTTAAATTTAGTATCCTTCACAAGTGATGTAATATACATGTTGAAAGCGTTTTTTTGATAAATCCCTGATTTTCCTTACTAGTGTTTGCTTATCACGATAACTTAAAGCTATTTAGCAGTTATTTCTTCTTTCTTCACTTGAGCAAGACCATTTAATAATTCTGTTATAATATTTAGCCATCTTTCAGCCGAAAGATCTTTTGTGGCCACTGTCATTTTCAACCTGCTACCTTCCATACCAAGGCCCACTATTCGATTGTATTTATTACTAAGATCAAATAACTTTTGACCATCAATTCGATTGCTAGCGGCTTCTTCAATCAGAATAGAAATAACTTCCTTTTCTTGCTTAATACTTTCTACTCTTTCTTGCATTGCAAATACTTTCAGCCTTGCAATAGAGAATAAATAACCAACCTCTACCGGATATTCACCGAATCGGTCAATCATTTCTTCTTGTAATTCTTCTAGCTCTAGGATTGATGATATAGATCTAAATCGTTTATACATATCAATCTTTTGACGTCCGTCCACAATATAATCCTGAGGTAAATAAGCATCTAATGGTAAATCTATTTCAACATCGATCGGTTTTTCTTTAGGTGCTTCTGTTTGTCTTTCTTCAATCGCTTCTTTTAGCATTTGAGAATAAAGATCAAATCCTACTGAATCAATAAATCCATGTTGTTGAGAACCTAGCAGGTTTCCAGCTCCTCTTATGGAAAGATCTCTCATAGCAATTTTAAATCCTGAACCTAATTCTGTGAACTCTTTAATTGCTTGAAGTCTTTTCTCTGCTACTTCAGTTAATACTTTATCTTTTCTATATGTGAAATAAGCATATGCAATTCGATTTGAACGTCCAACTCGCCCGCGCAGCTGATAAAGCTGTGATAAGCCCATTTTATCTGCATCATTCACGATAAGCGTATTAACATTAGGAATATCAACACCTGTTTCAATGATTGTTGTGCTGACGAGTACATCATATTCACCCTCAAGAAAGCCCAACATAACAGACTCAAGCTCATTTTCTGTCATTTTCCCATGTGCATATGTCACTCTTGCATCAGGTACAAGCATAGAGATTTCATCTGCTTTTCTTTCGATGTCTTCAACTCTGTTATACAAGAAGAACACCTGGCCACCACGAGCCATTTCTCTTTCAATCGATTCTCTTACTAATCCTCCATTGTATTCAACAACATAGGTTTGTACCGGAAAACGATTTTCTGGAGGTGTTTCAATAACTGATAAATCTCTTACTCCAAGCATGGACATATGGAGGGTTCTTGGAATTGGTGTTGCTGTTAACGTGAGAACATCAACATTTGCCTTCAATTGCTTGATTTTCTCTTTATGAGTTACACCAAATCGTTGTTCCTCATCAATGATTAGTAAACCCAAATCTTTATATTTGATATCCTTTGATAACAAACGATGTGTACCAATTACCATATCAACCGTTCCATTGCTAAGACCTTTATTCGTTTCCGTAATTTCTTTTCTCGTTCTAAATCTACTTAAAAGACCAACATTAATCGGGTAATCTTGAAATCTTTCTCTCACTGTTTCAAAATGTTGTTGAGCTAGAATGGTTGTTGGTACAAGTAATGCCACCTGTTTTCCATCTGCAATTGCTTTAAATGCTGCTCTAATAGCCACCTCAGTTTTTCCGTACCCAACATCACCACATAATAAGCGATCCATTGGTCGAATTCGTTCCATATCCTTTTTAATCTCTATTATTGAGCGAATTTGATCATCAGTTTCTTGATATGGAAATGCTAATTCAAATTCCTTTTGCATTTCTCCATCAGGAGAAAACGCATACCCTTCGCTCGCTTCACGCTCTGCATAAAGTTTAATTAAATCATCAGCTATATCTTGAACAGATGATTCAACTTTCTTTTTAACTCTTCGCCAGTCACTTCCTCCAAGCTTATAAATCTTTGGTTCCTTTCCTTCTGAACCAACATATTTCTGAACTTGGTCAATTTGATCAACAGGTACATAAAGTTGATCACTACCATGATATTTGATGTTTAAGTAATCTTTATGGATACCATTAATCTCAAGGGTCTCAATACCAACATATTTACCAATACCATGATTAACATGAACAACATAGTTCCCTATCTCTAATTCAGAGTAACTTTTGATTCTTTCTGCGTTCGAGAGCTTTTGCCTTCTCACTTGTTTTTTAACACGCTTCTTAAAAAGCTCCTCTTCTGTAATAACAGCCAGCTTCTGCATTGGGAGCTCAAACCCTGTTTGTAAATCGCCTTCTATTATTGAAATGCCACCGCTAGTTAACACATTTGTATTTTTCTGAATCGTGGCATTGATTTCATAATCTTCTAATACAAGTTCTAATTTTTTCGCTCGTTCCTCATTCACACCTAAAAAAACAACAGCATACTGTGATTTCTGCCATCTTTCCAACTCTGTTTTTAATAAATGCATTTGCCCATGAAAACTCTGCATTTGTTTGCATGATAAATTCAATATATTTTGTGGGCTCGTATGTGGAACATGTCGAAGAAATAGAGACATATAAATCAAGGGTTGCTTTGACTTTGTCATCACATCAACATATGAGTGTGATATCTTTACATCCTGAAAAATCTTTCCCTCTTCAAGTAAATGTGTATACCATTCAGCTTCTTCGCGATCCAACTGTTCATACGTCTCTTGAATTCTACTTACCTCATCCAAAACGATAATAGAATCCTTTGGTACATAGTCTAGTAAACTAGCAGGCGTTTCATAGAACAGAGATGAATATTTAAAGATATCTTGACTAAACTGGTTATTTCGCATCCGCTCAAGATCATATTGAATGTTCTCAACTAGAAGTTCTTTTTGTTGATCATTTTTCATTTTCTTAAGACTTTTAGCTAACCCTGTTTCAATCGCTTCAATACTACGTATTTTGGACTCTTCATTAATAATCACTTCAACAGCAGGTCCAATTGTGACTGTTTTTAACATACTTATTGATCTTTGATCTTCAATATTAAAAGATCGTATTGAATCTATCTCTGTATCAAATAACTCAATTCTCACAGCGTGATCTTCTGTTAGAGGATAGATATCAATGATTCCGCCACGAACACTAAATTCACCAGGTGAACTAACCATATCTACCCGTTCATAACCAAGTAATACAAACTGATGTATATAGTTATCTACATCAATATCTTGTCCTACTGTTAACTTATATTGATTTTTCTTCCAATGGTCCTTTGGTGGTAAAAGCCTTTTTACACCTGCAACTGGTGCAATGACAATTGATGGTTTGCCTTGTGCTAGCTTATTTAATACATCAATTCTTTGCGCCTTTAATTCAGGACTGGCTACAGCAACCTCAGCTGCAATTAAGTCATTTACAGGATAAAGATAAACATCTTCTTTAAGTAAGTTTAATAAATCCTCATACACCTTTTGAGCTTGGTATAAGTTGTGTGTAACGATTAATAGAGATTTTTTTAAGTCATGGTAAAGGGCTGCAGTAAATACAGTCCTTGCTGAACCAGATAAGCCAGCAACTAATTGCTCTTTTAATCCTTCTTCAATACCTGACACGATTGTTTTAAAATCATCATTTTCATAAAAATATTTCTGTAAACTATTCAAGCTCAGCCCCCCTCTCAAGTTCTGTCTTTATAAATGGCTGTTTTTTAGATTGTTTTCGTTTTCACTGTTACCTCTATCATTTAAATCATAAAAAATCACTCAACTGAAGATATCATTTTTAAAGGATCGAATTTAAAACAGAAAAATGCTTTGGGCTGTCTCCCAAAGCTCTTACTGAATAAAACTTTCATATTGGTGTAAATCAGGGTTTCTGTTTAATGCATCCTGACAGTCTTCACAAATTGTTTTTATATGTATATCACCGTTTTGTTGATAAGTAATCATCTCTTGGCGTTCAGCATTTGTTAAGGTAGTAAACCCTAGCTGTTCACTAGAAATTAAACTATTATCAAGGCTACCTACCTTCACACCACAGTGTCTACAATGATAATGCAAAGCCATAACACGCCTCCTGAAAAGGTTTATTTTACTTATAGTATGTACCTTTTCAAGATCTGCTATACGTCAGAAAAAATACCTAATTTACGTATTTATTAAGATTTCAGGTAAATTCACTTGTTAATTTTCACTTTTAATCTTTAAAAATAAACTTAATTCAAAAAACTTCTTATATATTAAGGCTCTTTCTGAACGATTGTTGCTATGTAACCACAATTTGTAGTGAAAACAGTGTTTTTTCACTATAAGGGTACTATTTTTTGAAGAAAAGATGTCACTAGACTTCATACAGTGCTGATTGCTTCAGGTATTTAAAAGCAACAAAGTTTGCGAAAACAGCCTATATTAAAAAATCAATTGAACTCATTCATTACTTGAACAAAAGAATGAGTAAGCCATTTTTCACATGCAGAAGCTGATGTATTAATGGATTCTGTTATTCCTTGTTTATCGTCTTCAGTAAATTGACCTAAAACATAATCTGATATTTTCATCCCATTTGTAGGGCGATCGATACCTATTTTTATTCGGTTAAATTCTTGAGTACCCAAATGATGAATCATCGATTTGATGCCATTATGACCGCCTGCACTACCTTTTGTTCGTAAACGCGTTTTTCCTACAGGCAAATCGAGATCATCATATACAACGACTATCTCCTCTTCATTAACTTCATAATATTCCATCAGAGGTCGTATGCACTCACCAGACAAATTCATGTATGTGAGTGGTTTTAATAATATGACTTTCTCTCCAGATATATGTCCTATTCCATAAATCCCGTTAAATTTCTGACGATCTAGGGAAATAGAAAGATCATCTGCAAGCTTATCAATCACCATAAAACCGACATTATGCCTTGTTTTTTCATATTGTCTACCTGGGTTACCTAATCCTATTATGAGTTTCATAAATGTGAAACCCTCCTAACAAACTTCACTGTTACTATGTACATAAAAATTCTATCTTCTTTACAATATCATAAAAGAGACAAACCATAAATAAAACATGTTGTTAGATCATGTCTAATTTTGACAAAATCATCACTTTTTCTAAAAATATTCACCTTTCAACTTAGAATTAATACATTCTACGAAAATTACCTATTCATTTCGTCTCTTGCCTTATGCCATCTAGCTAGAATTAGTATAACCAAAAATGAAAGTGTCAGTCCTCCTTTTCATCGTACAAAGGAGAACTGACACTAAAGAATTATTATATATATTAAGCTTCGTTATGCTCTCGACCCTCTTCATTTTCGGGAGTCCCTGGTTCTTGTTCTTCTCCACTATCAATTTCTTCTTCTTGTTTAGGAGGGAGAATTGAAGCAATCACTTGTTCTTCATCTTGGACATATGTATAATCTCCATGATTTGGTATGTCCTTAATTAAGATTGTCTCGTTCACACCTAAACTTGAGATATCTACATCAATAGTTTGAGGGATTTTACCAGGTTTAGCAGCAATCGTTAATTCGTGTAGTGGTTGTTGTAAAACACCACCATCTTTAACACCCTGTGCTTCACCATTTAGATGGATAGGTACCTCTACCTCCACTTCAGACTGCATGTCCACTACATGGAAATCAGCATGTACAAGTTCATTTTTAAGTGGATCTGTTTGCATATCATACAGCATAACTGCATGTGATGCTCCATCTATATCTAATTGAATAATCGTATTCTTACCTTCTTCTCTAAGGGTTTTAATAAGTGCTATACTGTCCAATGCAATCGGTTTACTCTCTATCTTTTTACCATATATTACAGCTGGTACTTTACCAGATTCACGTACTTTTCTTTTTGCAGAGTTTGTAAATTCTTTTCTTTCTACTGCTTGTATTGTCGTCATATATACACCTTCCTAATATGAGATTCATTCCTTATCATTGTTTTTCCCATAAGTTAAGTAGTATAAACATAATTCAAGGCTCTTTTCTGAAAGATTGTTGCTACTCGACTTAATTTATCCATTGAGAACAGTCTTTTCAGCGTATAAATGGTACGTTTCTAGCAGCAAAGATGCCACTAGTCTTTATACATATACATTGCTGTTTCCTTCAATTTTAAAAGTGCCATATAAAAAAGCTTATTTATATCCAATCTCTACACTGTTGTAGAGATTGGAACAAATAAGCTTTATTCTTAATCAAGTCAGTTGTCGTACGTTAATAAGTAACATTCTTTAGAAAAGACCCTTAATCAAATAATAAACTAACAGATTGTTTTTCATGAACACGAATAATGGCTTCTCCAATTAATGGTGCCACAGAAAGTTCTACTAACTTATCAATTCGTTTTTCTTCAGGTAATAAAATTGAATTTGTTACAACTAACTCTTTAATTTTAGAGTTTTGAATACGATCTATTGCTGGACCTGATAAGACAGGATGTGTACAACAAGCATAAACTTCTTTAGCACCGTTTTCTACTAACGCATTAGCTGCTAAAGTTATTGTACCAGCTGTGTCGATGATATCATCGATTAAAATAGCCGTTTTCCCTTCAATATTACCAACAATATTCATTACTTCAACAACATTTGGTTTTGGACGCCTTTTATCAATGATTGCGATTGGAGCTTTAAGTTTATCTGCAAGCTTTCTCGTTCTTGTTACTCCACCATGATCTGGTGAAACAATAACAATGTCTTCTAGATTTTTACCTAGGAAGTATTCTCCAAGAATTGGTACACCCATCAAATGATCAATTGGAATATCAAAGAATCCTTGAATCTGTGGGGCGTGTAAGTCTAATGTGATTACACGTGTTGACCCTGCAGTTTCTAAAAGATTTGCAACAAGCTTAGCTGTAATAGGTTCCCTCGCTCTTGCTTTACGATCTTGTCTCGCATAACCATAGTAAGGAATAACGATATTGATTGTTTTTGCTGAAGCACGCTTTAGTGCATCAATCATGATTAAAAGCTCCATTAAATGTTCATTAACCGGGCCGCTTGTTGATTGAATAACATAAACATCACTTCCGCGGATGCTTTCTTCAATATTAATTTGAATTTCACCATCACTAAAACGTGTAACAGAACATTTTCCTAAATCAACACCAACAACATCTGCGATTTCCTTTGCTAAAGCTGGATTAGAGTTTAACGTAAATATTTTTAAATTAGAATCACTATAACGATTAGGCATGGTAAAGTGAAAACCTCCATTAGGATTTTTTATTATTTAATCGGTCAACATAATTTTCTTTATTTACTTGTCGTGACCTTGCTACAGATAACGCTTTTTCTGGTACATCATTTGTAACGGTTGATCCTGCAGCTACATATGCGCCTTTACCAATAGTAACCGGAGCAACTAAATTTGAATTACATCCAATAAAAGCTCCATCCTCTATTTTTGTGAGGAACTTGTTTTTACCATCATAATTTACCGTAATTGATCCACATCCAAGATTTACATCTGCTCCAACCTCAGCATCACCAATATAGCTTAAATGTGAGGCCTTACTTCCTTTACCCATGACTGACTTTTTAATTTCAACAAAGTTTCCGATCTTTACTTCATCAGAGATCGTAGATAAAGGACGAATATGTGCAAATGGTCCAATCGCAACACTATTACCAATTTCACTATCATGTGCAACAGACTGACGTATGGTTGTTTGATTTTCAATCTTGCAATTCTTAATTTCTGTATTTGGTCCAATGATACATTCTTCACCAATTACAGTGTCACCTTGTATCATTGTTCCTGGATATATGATTGTATCTCTACCAATAATTGCTTCAGCAGAGATGTACGTGTGATCTGGATCTATAATTGAAACACCGTTTCTCATATGTTCTTTATTAATTCTTTGCTTCATAATTTTCTCAGCTTGAGATAAGGCGATACGATCATTTACTCCTAATGTTTCATCAAAAGAACCTGTTTGATACGCAGATACTATTTTACCCTCTTTTTGTAGAATTTCAATGACATCAGGTAAATAATATTCTCCTTGTACATTATCATTTGATACATTTGATAACGCTTTAAACAACTCTTGGTTATCAAAGCAATATGTACCAGTATTAATTTCTGTTAACTCTCTCTCTGCCTCGCTTGCATCTTTATGCTCTACAATCTTTTCTACCGTTCCTTCAGCACTTCGAACGATACGCCCGTATCCTGTTGGATCATCAGCCTTAGCAGTTAAGATTGTCGCCTTTGCCTTTGTTTCTTGATGGTGTAATAATAAGTCAGACATTGTTTCAGCTGTAATCAATGGTGTGTCTCCACAAATAACAATAGTTGTTCCTTCTTCTTTTTCCAAAAAGGAAGATGCTTGCATAACTGCATGAGCCGTTCCTAATTGTTCACTTTGCAAAGCATACTCTGTAGTGTCTCCAAGTTGAGATTTTACTTTTTCCGCACCATGACCAACAACTGTAACAGTTTTTGATAAATTCAGCTTAGACACTTGATCTACAACATGTTGAACCATTGGCTTTCCACATACAGGGTGAAGTACTTTGTATAATGATGATTTCATTCTAGTACCTTGACCTGCAGCTAAAATAACTGCATACCGATTATCCATATTCAGGCCTCCAATTTATCGATGAACTATATCTTTATGATTTATGTATAATTCCTTTTTATCCATAGAAAAATATATCTTAAAACATCATGTATTTCAAGGTAACAAACAAAAGTACATGATTTTTCTAATTTTAACATAGTTTTTATTTAATCGTGATTAACACTTTAAAATCACATAGATTTTTTTTAGAAATTAAAGTTCCAAAAAGTCTTTAAAACGTGAAAAAGGACTCTGCATATTTCGCAAAGTCCTTTACTTTTATTTTATGAAGCACCCGCTTCTTCAAATTCTACCTCAAGTTCACCTAAACGATGATACTCAGCTAATACAGCATCTTGAATTTTTCCGCGTGTATTAGAATTAATAGGGTGTGCTATATCTCTAAATTCACCATCAGGAGTGCGCTTACTTGGCATTGCAACAAAAAGACCATTGTTTCCATCAATAACGCGAATATCATGAACAACAAACTCATGATCTAACGTGATAGATGCAATAGCTCTCATTCGTCCTTCGGTGTTTACGCGGCGTAATCTTACGTCTGTAACTTCCATTCTGTTCACCACCTTTTCCCCCATATGAAAAACTTTAGTTTACATATTCAACAAATTTTTCATTATTCCTGCAATATTCAAAAAAAAATTTACAAAATAAGCAAATTTATTGACAATATATATTTTAAAAACTTCCCAATGATGAAAACGCTATCTTATTGAAATAATTATGAGTGAAATATGATCAAAAACAAGTCTGATAGAATAAGAAAAAACGTAAGCCAAGTTACTTATAGTTGTTGAAAAGATAGTCTACCCTCTCTATAAAGATGAAGCCTTCTGGAACTAGAATTTAAAACACAGTGTGTCTCTTACGTGTATTTAGTGGTTCAACTTGTTAAGAATACAAAAAAACCAATTACAGTGATCGTAATTGGTTTTTTTGTATTCTTTAATGGCTATGTTAAATATGTTGATTTTCAGCGCTTTGTTGATTGGAGGTGAATATATGAGACTCCTACGCGAGAAGCGTTTCAAAGGGAGACCCCTCAGGCGCGCAGCTTACGAGGAGGCTCCCGGACCTAGGAAAAAATATACTCTTTTCCCGGGAAAGCGAATGCCTGTAACGGAAATCAACAACAAAGTTTAAAAGAGTCTATTTAATTAAAGCAATTACTTCTATTTCTACAAGTGCATCTTTAGGAAGACGAGCCACCTCAACACAAGAACGTGCTGGCTTATGATTTGCAAAATATTGACCATATACTTCATTAAATGCAGCAAAAGTGTTCATATCGTCAAGAAAAACTGTTGCCTTTACAACTGTTTCAAGAGAAGCACCTGCTTCTTTTAGAACAGCCTGTAAATTCTTAAATACTTGATGAGTTTGCTCTGAAATATCACCAGTAACCATCTCACCCTCAGCAGTTAGAGGAATTTGACCTGAACTATAAAACAAATTATTGACAATAATACCTTGAGAATACGGACCGATAGCAGCTGGTGCATTTTGAGTGCTAACAATTTTCATACTAATTCTCTCCAATCTTTTTGTCTTTAACTAATTGAAAGTATGTCCCAGACATTACTTGAATATTACGCTCACGAACATCTACATCTGCCAACTTTACAAGTGAAATATATTCGTCTACAAGTCTTTCTTCAACACCTTCTGTTTCTACAAGAACACCTATACCTGCAACATTTGCTTTAAATTCCTCAAGTAAACTAATCATACCATTTATGGTACCACCAGCCTTCATGAAGTCATCGATGATCAGTACATTAGACCCCTCTTTTAGGCTGCGCTTAGCCAGAAGCATTGTTTGAATTCGTTTTGAAGATCCTGATACATAATTTATACTCACTGTAGATCCTTCTGTTACCTTACTATCTTTACGAACAATAACAACAGGCACATCTAACTGTGCTGCAACTGCATAAGCTAATGGAATACCTTTAGTCGCAACTGTCATTACGACATCTATTTTTCTATTACCAAAAGCAGTCGCAAATAGACGACCAATTTTATTGACTATTGAAGGATTTCCAAGGATATCAGTTAAATACAAATAACCCCCAGGAAGGAGTCTTTCTGGTTTTGCAATTAATTCACAAAGCTCATCAACAAATTGTTTTGCTTCTTTATGCTCAACCTTTGGAATAAACTTTACTCCACCTGCTGCTCCTGGAACTGTTAATAATGTTCCAATGCCATGTTGTTCAAATGTTTCCTTGATAATCGTTAAATCCTCACTTATTGAAGATTTAGCAGAATGATATTTTTCCGAAAAATATGTCAATGGTACCAAAGAATGAGGATGATGAAGCAAGTAGTTTGTCATATCAACAAGACGACCACTACGACGAAATTTCATAAAAGGGCAACCTCCAAAATCCGAATATTATTAAAGTAAATATAACTTAATATCCGTATTTAATCAAGGCTGTTTACATCACCCAGCATTCTCACTGCAAAAACTTGATCACAAAAACCTCGCAAGCCATTATAAACTCTTGCCAAGCGTGATTCATATTGAACTAAACCAAAGACAGTTGGTCCGCTTCCACTCATCAAGACAGCGTCAGCTCCAAACCTTTTCATCTGATCTTTTATATTCGCAACTTCAGGATGCATATGTAGAGTTACACTTTCTAAGACATTTCCCATCAAGTTGCAAATGCCATCATAATCACTATCACTTAAAGCTTTAACCATACCTTTGACATCAGGGTGTTTAATAGAATCAACTTTAAGGTTTCTATAAACATCTGCTGTTGAAACACCTATTGTTGGTTTTGCCAACACTACCCAACAATGTGGCGGCGGCTCAATATGTTGAATAATCTCTCCGCGACCTGTAGCTAATGCTGTTCCTCCATATACACAGAAGGAAACATCAGATCCAATTTCTGCTCCTATTTGAGCAAGTTCATCAAGAGATAATCCTAAATTCCAAAGACGATTTAAACCACGTAATGTTGCTGCTGCGTCACTACTTCCACCCGCTAAACCTGCTGCAACCGGAATTGTCTTTGTAATAGAAATCGAAATACCCTTATTTATGTTATAGCGTTCTTTTAACAACTTAGCTGCTTGATAAGCTAAGTTTCGTTGATCATCTGGAACAAATCGATTATGAGATACAATTCGAATATCTTCATATGGTAAATCAACTAATTCTACACGATCTGCTAGATCAATTGTTGTCATAATCATTTCTACTTCATGAAACCCATCCTTGCGTTTATGAAGTACATCTAATGACAAATTTATTTTGGCTGGTGCTTTTTCTAAAACACGTATTATAATCACCTACTTAAACGATCTAAAATTGTATCAACATTGTACCACAAAAGCTTGTAACGTACTGCTTTTTTCGACAATTCAACATCCTACTATTCGATTTTACCTTTTGTAAGGTTAAACTATGATTAAAGGAGCAGGCTCTTAGCTTAAACAACAAGCTTATTGTTAAATAGAATTGAGCTTTCATGTCCGATTATTTTCATTAGATCCGACGCCTGACTTCACACGACACAAATGTTATTTAAGGCATTTTTTGCTAATTGACGTCTTTACCTGTTAGAACTAAATACGAATTCAAAATGAATAGAAAGAAAGGGCTGACCAAATTAAGCATCGTATGAAAATACAAAGCCTTTTAGTCAACCCCATTGCTTTCATTAACCTTTATTATTTTGTTGCGCTAACTGCATTTCCGCTAACTCAATTGCACGCTTCACCATATTTCCAGCATCACGTGATCGAATTGCACCCCAGCCTTCTTCTTTTACCGTTTCGTAAAATCCTAAGTCTTTCGCTAATTCATATTTAAAGCCTTCAGACATAATTCCACGACGTCTACTCATTACCAAACACACCCTTTCAAAGGATAAGCAGGAATTCTTCAAAGAAGCTTAGAACGTGCAACATTTATATTATTGGATGATTATGAGTAATTTATACAAAAGTTAATTTGTCTATAAGAGGTTGTCTTCATGGACTTTGACAAACAGCCTTAAACAATAAATTTTCGAAAAGATTCTAAACAAAAGAAAAAACAGTAAACAATTATTGTCTACTGTCCACTAACTGCAATTGAACCAGCTGCATCTTCTAAGAATGTTAATTGTACTGTTTCAGTTAACACATCAGCATAACTATAAGATACACGTTCAAATGAATTTTCATCTTGATCAAGCTCAATAACAAAGACAGATGGATAGGTTTCTGCAAGCACACCACAGCGTTCTATCGTTTTTCTTCGACCACCGTTTGCTCTAAGAGTTAGTCGTCTGCCAAGATTACCGTCCAAGGATTTTTTAATATCCGTTAGAGTTTTTCCCATTGCATCCACCTCACTAGTATAATTATACAACCTTGAGCCTATGTAAGTCAAATAAAATTTAAATTATAACAGTATTTTTTCCTCACTGTCAATAAATTATTTTCAACAATTTTCTCATTTCTTCAGTTATAGTGTGAACATACTTGTCCCATTTTATGTACTAAAAATGAATGTTTTTTAATTAATTACTAAAATTGTTCATGATTTTTATATAAAAACTCTTCTTCCACTTTATTTTTCTTACTATATTCTTTTAAAAAACGTAAATGATCAATAAGATATAAGAAGGAAAGAAGGTAGTAATTTATCAAAAAAAGTAGTTTTTTTTATCATGATTTATTAATATCAATCTTTTTATAAGGCACTGTTTTAATAAGAAATTAAATTAATTTAATTGGAGTTGAATATATGAAGATTCCTATTTAGAGTAGCGTGTTAAAGGATTATACCGCAGGTGCACAGCTTACGGTAAGGATCTCAGACCCAGGAAGAATTGACCTTTGAAAAGCAAGTGATTGGACATTTTCATTATTCCTACCTAGGAAAAAATGAACTTCTTTCTAGGATAGTGAATGCCTATTACGGAAATCAACAATAAAATATAAAAGAGTCATATAAAAAGCCACTTACATTTTTCATAGTTGTAAGCGGCCCAATATTATTGTGATGAATGCTTTCTAAATGGCATACCTGTACGTAAGACGCCTTTCGTCTCTACTCCACCAAGTCCTTTTTCTCTTGTTAACGTATTTCTTAAAACATCCCATACATTAATTCTTTCTACAAAAGGAGTAAAACTAATCTTTGCAACAATATACACTGGATCTAGAGCATGGATGTTCACTCTAGAAGGAGAGCTAGCAAAATTTGCCCCTGCTCTTATTAATGATTCAAAATGTGATTGACAAGCACCAGCAAAGATAACTAGCTGATCAAGATGTGGTACTTTGTTCCTCGCATTGCGAACCGTTTGAACAAAGTGTTTTGAATGACGATAAGCATTTATATCATCAACTTCTCCTTTATGTTTTGAATAAGCATCATGTCCTGTTACTACAAGGATATCTGGTCGATATTTAGTAAGGAGTTCTCCAATTTTTTCTGGCATTTCTTTTTCTTTAACATGAACACCATTTACTGGTACACCTATCTTTTCATATAAAGATAAACATTTTTGTAGATACAATGGATCTCCATCAACATGTAACACTCTTCCTGGTAAATGAAAAAACTCTTCATTATGGCTATAACTTGAAGTTGCTGTATATTCCTGCTTTTCCCTTAGTAACTGATAATCCTGTCTAAATAAAAAGTAAGATTGATCAATCCGCTCTTTTTCCTTTAATTTACGACTATTTCTCTCAGTTTCGTCTATAACGACTAAATCACTGCAATTCGCATCAGCAATTAACCTTACTTCATCACCATATAAGATTGCGATCTGCTCACCATCAGCAGTTGTTTTTACATCAATGACTCTAAATAAAACATCTAGCTGATAAGACTGCCGTCCTACTACATCTCCGATTTTCACGTGCATATTCTATCACTCCAATGAATGATTCACTTAAACGATTGGCTTTGATAATAAAAGAATGGATATTTCTCTACATCCCTCATATCAAAGTTCCGTAGTATAAAAAGTATCCTTTTCTAGCCTATGAAATATTTCTCATTTGGTGATAAAGATGGTAGTTGTTTTCTCTTTTATAGGATTCTCTACATTCAACGTAATTTTACAAGAAAATAAACCAAACAAAAAAGAGGCTAGGACATAATTAAAGAAGTCATAAAAAAGACGAATAAATTCTAAATTAAGTTAAGTTAAAAGAAACAAGTTCGTTCCATTGCGCTGCAGACACTGCTTTCCACGGGGAGGAAGCTGAGCCTCCTCGACGCAAGCGCCTGCGGGGTCTCAGCCTTTCCTCTATTCCCGTAGGAGTCTAGTGTCTTCCGCTCCATTCCACTAGTTCTTAAAAATGATAAACAAAATCAAAAAACCTATTGAAGACGGCAAATAAAAACCCGAACTATTAGGCGAATGTTTAATTGACATATCACCTAATAATTCGGGTTTATCATCAGCTTAAATACTTATGTCCCAACCTCTTTACTATTAACGATCTTCTTCTATATATTTACTTCATTAAACCCTTGTCTAATGCTTCACTTAATAAAGCGAACTCTTCAATAGACAGAGTTTCACCTCTTCTTCTACTGTCGATATTTATGTCTGCTAATGTTTCTTCAATTTTAAGCTTTGACTCTTTTCCATTTGGTAAAAAGTGAACAAGATTATTTAATATTGTTTTTCTTCTTTGTGCAAAACCAGCTCGTATGATTTGGAAAAAGAACTCTTCATTTTTCACAGTAACCAATGGCTTTTCTCTAACTAATAAACGAATAATAGCTGAATCCACATTAGGCTGTGGTACAAACACCGTTTTAGGAACTGTCATCACTGTCTTAGCTTCAGTGTAATATTGTACGGCAATAGATAATGATCCATATTCCTTTGTTGAAGGACTTGCCGCAATTCGATCTGCAACCTCTTTTTGTAGCATAACAACAATACCTTTAAGTGGTAGCTTTTCCTCTAGTAGCTTCATAATAATGGGTGTTGTCACATAATAAGGCAGGTTTGCCACAACCATAATCTCTTCACAATCATTAAAATTTTCACTAATAGCTTCCTGTAAGTTAGCCTCTAAAACATCTTGATGAATCACCTTAACATTTGGATAAGGATCTAGTGTTTCCTTTAAAATTGGAAGTAAACGTTGATCAATTTCAAAAGCAACCACTTTTTTAGCTCTTCTTGCTAGCTGCTCTGTTAATGCACCTATTCCTGGTCCTATTTCTATTACTCCTGTTTTATCTGTTACTTCCGCATGATCAACAATTCTAGAAAGAACATTTGGCTCTATTAGAAAATTTTGACCTAGGCTTTTTTTGAATGAAAAACCATACTTTTCTAAAATGGCTTTTGTTCTGACTGGAGTTGCAATATCTTTCATCATTAATTCTTTTCCTCCTGTAGGATTATGTTTATTGCTTCAACATATTCTTCTTTCGTTATTTGAAACATTTGTATTCTTTTATGAAGTTGTTTTCCATTTGTATAGCCAATTTTTAAAATAATTCCTAATTTTTCACGTCTAGCCTTTGCTCGGCTACCGCCAATTAAACCTGCATCAACTAAATCATCAAAAGAAATATCGCTAATGTATTCTTCCATTTCTTCTTTCACAGATTGTAAAGCTAAACGAATTGCCTCAGGTGATGCATGTTCAACACCAATTCCTCTTCCTCTTTTTGGCCTTGCATCATTTTTAGGTATAAATGCATGCTTACAACCAGCTATTTGATCAGATATTGTTTTTCTTATTTTTTCACCTGGAAAATCAGGATCTGTAAATAAAATAACACCTCTAGTTTTTTGAGCAAGCTTTATTTGCTCTATAACAGTCTCTCCAATAGAAGATCCATTTGTTTCAATTGTATCGGCGTCTACCGCTCGTTTAATGGCTGTTGTATCATCTTTCCCCTCAACAACAATAATTTCTTTAATTTTCATTTTTTCCTCCAAATAATGAAACTTTCCTAGTCATTAATACGTCTAAATACTGAAGAAAGAATTAAACTCTTTTACACTATTTTTAGTTTCTCCAATATTATGTATGTAAAGCATACTAAAAGTATATACTTCATTAAAATTGAACAAAAGGATTAGCTCTAATTATTGTAACATTTCAAGAAAAACGTAAGGCAGTTAGCCCTTAGCTCAAGCATAAAGATACTAACATAATGGAAACAAACCTATTTTTTCTGACCTTATAAAAAAAGGTTGTTTTCGCATAGATTGTTGCTCTCGGAAAAAACCCAGGAGCCCAGGAGCCGGATTTTTCCCCTGGATACAAGGGATTTTCTTTCTGAATCGGGAGAGCAGCTCTTTTCTTCCATCCTTACAGGGATATTTTTTGAAATTTATTTTAAAAAGCAACAAAGTTTACGAAAAGAGCCTAAAAAAAACAGAGGATTAATAAACCCTCTGTAAAACTTCATTCTAATATTTTCACCTTAACTTTTTTCGAACCCCATCGATAGGCAGCTGATTTTGATGAGAAAAACACATCAATTTTATTACCTTTAATAGCAGAACCAGTATCTGCTGCAACTGCATATCCATAGCCTTCGACATATACTTTTGTACCAAGTGGGATAACACTTGGATCTACCGCAACAACTTTCGCATTAGGATTTGCTCTTAAGTTAATCCCAGTTGCTGTATTTCCTGAACATCCATTACAGTTCGCTGTATATGCTGTTGAGTGGGCATAAAATTCTTTTGAAACAGAATCGTTTCCACGAGAAACAGTTGCTGTACTTGCTTGTTGAACAACCTTCGTTCCTAATGCAACTACTCGATCCTGACTTTCCTCAACAGTTTCAGTTTTAATTAAATCCCTGGAAATTTCTTTACCGTTTTCTAATACAACTTCGTAATGCTTCTTTTGTTTACCTTCTTTACCTGTATCAATAACCTTCTGTTGCCCTTTTTCAATGCTGCTATCATTCTTCTTAACAACATCAAAAGCAATTGGTTCTTCCACTACATCGGTGACTTTTTCTATTCTAGTAACAATCACCTGACTCTTTTCGTTTATTTCTTCCGTGAGAGCAGGCTCTATTTTATCAAGTTCATTTAATTCAACATTTTGTTGTTTTAAAAAGTCAGCGACCGTAGTCGAAGTAGTCCATACCTGTTGTTTAGTTTCGCCAACGTTTAGAGCAATTTTAAATGCTTTATCTATTGTTAATGACAAATCCTTTTTAATTGCAGTATCTAAAGCTGGGTTAATTTTATCATGCTCTGTCACATCTAGATTTTCTTGCTCGATTAGTTCTTTTACTGTGTCCGCAGAAGACCAAATTGTCCTTCGTTCATCACCTATTGCAACCTTTATTGGTTTAGCAGCTTTATAAACAATCTTCATATTGTCTTTGATTTTCTCATCGCTTGCTGGTGATATTACATCTTCTTTTCTGGTATCTATATCTTTTTCAGCCAATAGATCATTAACTGTATCTGCATGTGTTCGGATCTTTTCTTCTTTACCATCAATAGTTAATGAAACAGTTTCCTTTGTTCCCTCATAGGTACCATAGGCCGTTCCAGCTCCTAATACTAGTAAACTAGTAGCAGATAGGACAATTTTGTTCTTTTTCAACCTTTCGGAAAACAGTTTTTTCACATTTTCAAATAAAATGAAAAACGCCTCCTTCTTCCTCGTGGATTATATAGAGTATCTTTCATCTTGTCAACCCTTCTAACGTTGTCTCATTTTTCCAACGTACTCATTATTATGCTTAACAAAAAGAAAAAAGGGAAGAAAGAGTTCTCGACAAAGTTATCCTATGAAAAAGAAAAGACATGTAGAACTAATTGATTTTACTCATAATCTGGACAAGCTTTTGCACAACTCGACACCGTTCGTTATCGAGTTATGCCGAATACTTTTCTTGCGTTGTCGGATGTTTTTTGAGCAAAATCCTCATAATCCATTTCCCTTAGCTCAGCAATCTGCTCTGCTACATATTTTACATAGCTAGGCTCATTACGTTTACCTCTAAATGGATGTGGTGTTAAATATGGGCAATCTGTTTCAATTAGTAATCGATCCATTGGTATTTCTTTAGCAACTTCCTTTGGTTTCTTCGCATTTTTAAATGTTACAGGCCCACCAAATGATATGTAGAAGTTCATATCTAAGCATTGCTTTGCTACTTCAGCACTTCCAGTAAAACAATGCATGATTCCACCAACATCACTTGCATTTTCTTCTTGTAGTATGCTTACAACATCCTCTGTTGCGTCCCGGTTATGAATAATAATAGGCAGATTTACTTCTTTAGCAAGTTGAATTTGCTTTCGAAAAACATCCTTTTGAATATCCTTTGGAGACTTATCCCAATAGTAATCCAATCCCATTTCTCCAATTGCTACTACCTTTGGGTGAGACGATAGTTCTTTTATCCATGCTAAATCTTCATCTGTCATGTCTATCGCATCAACTGGATGCCAACCAACAGCTGCATAAATCATATCGTAATTATTCGTAAGCTCCATTGCTTTTGTAATTGTTTGACGATCAAATCCAACTACAACAATATGAGTAACATTTTCAGAAACAGCTCGTTGTATAACCTCTTCCAAGTCTTCCTCGTATTGGATAGCATTTAAATGAGCATGTGTATCAAAAAGCATTATTAATTCCTACTTTCTTATTTTATTTCGACATAAGAAAAAGGACTTCAACAAAATGTTACACGTGGAACACTTTATTTAGACCTTTTTTTCTAAAAAACTTCCAGGACCTTAGCTTTAGGCGAAAAGCATAAGGTTCATATTTGGCTAGACCCCTTGAGTTGATCTTGCCCGGAAAACTTACTCTTTAAAAAGGCTGTTTTCGCAAACTTTGTTGTTTTTAACCACTCCAAGTAAACAGCACTTTATCAAGCATCGTGACATCTTTTCTTATTAGAATAGTACTTATTATGCAATAAGATAAATGTTTAAACGGCAATATTGGGAAAATTAGCAACAATCTTTCAGAAAAGAGCCTTTAAAAAACACAAGTATCTTGTAAAAAACAAGACACTTGGCTTTTTTATTATTTTACTTTGGATCCATTTGGAAGACTGTTATCCACTGTTGCTACTGATAAAACATCATCCTGTGAACCTGCTAAGATCATTCCTTGTGAAAGCTCACCACGAAGTTTTACCGGTTTTAAGTTAACTATACAAATTACTTTTTTCCCGATAAGATCCTCAGGTTTATAAAATTTGGCGATTCCAGATACTACTTGTCTTTTTTCATAACCAAGATCAAGTTGAAGTTTTAGGAGGCGATCTGCTTTCTTCACAGGTTCAGCATGAATAACCTCTGCCACTCGCATATCTACCTTCATGAAATCATCGATCATTATTTCTTCTTCTATAGTAGGTGGTATCTGTTCCTTTTTCTCTTCTTCAATAGGAGCAGATCCTTTCATTTGTGCTTTGATAAACTCTACCTCTTCTTCAACCTCTAGACGTGGGAAAATTGGGGATTGCTTATTAACCTTTGTTTTGTTAATTTGACCAAATGTAGATAAGCTTTCCCAATTCTGTTTTCCTTCGTCTTCAACTCCAAGTTGGCTAAATATTTTTGCTGGTGTCTCTGTTAAGAATGGTTTTAGTAAAACAGCTGTGATACGTAAAGATTCCGCTAAGTGAACCATAACTGATCCTAATTTGTCATGACTTTCTTCATCTTTAGCCAGCACCCATGGTTGCGTTTCATCGATATATTTATTGGTACGACTTATAAACTGCCATAAAGATGATAAAGCGATTGAAAATTCCATTTTATCCATTGCTTCTTCATATTTTGATATCGTGTTCTTTGATATCGCTACTAGATCATGATCAAAATCTGTTTTACTACCTATATATGCAGGAACTTGACCATCAAAATATTTATCTATCATGGCAACTGTACGGTTTAATAAATTCCCTAAATCATTCGCTAAGTCATAATTTACTCTATCTATAAAGCCTTCTGGTGTAAAAACACCATCTGAGCCAAATGGAACTTCTCTAAGAAGATAGTATCTAAGAGCATCTAAACCATATTTATCAATCAATGTTACTGGATCCACAACATTTCCCTTGGATTTAGACATCTTCCCGTCTTTCATCAGCAACCAACCATGTGCAAAAACTTTTTTAGGTAACGGTAAATCTAATGCCATTAGCATAATTGGCCAATAAATCGTGTGAAAACGTACAATCTCTTTCCCTACAATATGTACATCAGCTGGCCAGTATTTTTTATATTTATCATCTTGGTCCGTACCATATCCTAGTGCAGTTATATAATTTGAAAGAGCATCTATCCAGACATAAATGACATGCTTTGGATCACCAGGAACCTTTACACCCCAATCAAAAGTAGTACGTGAAACAGCTAAATCCTCAAGGCCTGGTTTAATGAAGTTATTAACCATTTCATTTTTCCTTGATTCAGGTTGAATAAATTCCGGATTTTCTTCGTAAAAAGCAAGAAGACGATCAGCATATTTACTCATTTTAAAGAAATAAGATTCTTCTTTTACTAATTCAACAGGATGTCCACTATCTGGACTTTTCCCTCCGACTATTTTGCCGTTTTCCTTTATTGGATCGACTAGCTGTAACTCTGTATAAAAAGTTTCATCTGGAACAGAATACCAGCCTTCATATTCATCCAGATAAATATCTCCCTGCTCTAGAAGCTTGGAGAATATTTTCTCTACTACACTTTTATGTCGAGTTTCTGTTGTTCTAATAAAATCATCATATGATATATCCATTTTACCCCAGAGATCTCTGATACCAGAAACGATCTCATCAACATAATGCTGTGGTGTAACATTTGTTTCTTCAGCTTTTCGTTGAATCTTTTGCCCATGTTCGTCAGTACCTGTTAAGTACATAACGTCGAATCCTCTCATTCTTTTATAGCGAGCCATAGCATCTCCTGCTACTGTCGTATAAGCATGTCCAATATGAAGTTTTCCACTTGGATAATAAATTGGAGTTGTAATATAAAATGTATTTTGATTGTTTTCCATTATGATACCTCCCTGAGCATTAGCGTGATCAAGCCTAGTAAAACACTGATTTATTTAATTGATTCGTAATAATGATTAGTTATGTAAATTCGCGGAAACGCTGCATTTACATGATCACAATTAAGAATATGGGATCCCTTAATATGTATAGCTTTAGTTATAAATGAAAATTCCCCATTTAAAAAGCCCTCGCCCTTAAGGACGAGAGCGGTAAGTACTTCGTTCAATGGATTGAATGAGAATCAGCCAATCCCCATGGTCTAATACTAACATCCATTAAGATCTTTCAATGATATATATATGGTAATAAGTTTAACAAAACAGGCTTAAGAGCGTCTTTTCACACTCTTTATGATAACATCTTAGCCTCTAATATCAAGAATATATACATAAAGAATTAATATTTATTTGATTCGACATTAATTCGACAAAAGGAAAATGGTATTTTGTCGAATATTATTGGATAAATGTCGAAATAAGGTAGTCCAAGCTTCAAAAAAGATGTATGTAATTTACATATTTCGTCTTCCAAAATAAGGTTTTAATTCCTTTATCTGAGGGTATATATTAATTAAAATCCTTTAAAGACAAGGTTTTAACATATTCACAATTTTTTCATATGGAAAAATAATAAAAATGATTGACGTAAATTGGAAACACTGATATGCTTAAAAAGCAAATCAGTTTTTGTCGAATATTGACGAAGTTAACCAAAATATAAAAATATAGATATGTTAAATCTGAGAGGAGATTATAATATTATGAAATCTACTGGTATTGTAAGAAAAGTTGACGAATTAGGCCGTGTGGTTATTCCTATCGAATTACGCCGTACATTAGGTATTGCAGAAAAAGATGCTTTAGAAATTTATGTTGATGATGAAAAAATCATCCTTAAAAAATATAAACCTAATATGACTTGCCAAGTTACTGGGGAAGTTTCTGATAACAACCTTGCATTAGCAAACGGAAAATTAGTTTTAAGCCGTGAAGGTGCAGAACAAATTTTATCTGAAATTCAAAGTCAATTAGTTGAAAAATAATAAACAAACAAAAAAGGATGATTGCTCATCCTTTTTTTGTTTTTCTAATCAATATGATAGGCTTGATAAACCTCTCGTTTTTGAATTTTTCTATCTGAAGCAACCTTCTTGATTGCTTCTTTAGAAGGAAAATCATTAGTTATGTAATGTTCAACATGATCTGCAATACTAAGATCTTGCCACCAACTATGAGTATCTACCAAGTGTTCCTCAGCACTTCCCTCTATAACAATACAAAATTCACCGCGTATATCATTATTCTCTGACCAAGCAATCACATCTTCTACATTTCCACGAATGAATTCTTCAAATTTCTTCGTTAATTCTCTTGAAAGACAAATTGAACGATTTCCAAAATATTCATGCAATAGTTGTAGCGTTTCTTTTAATCGGTGTGGTGATTCATAAAATATGATTGTTTCAGGTTTTGTTTTTAACCAATCGAGCTGGTTCTTCTTCTCCTTTTTTTGACGATCTAAAAAACCAAAAAAGTAAAAAGGCTGTGGCTCGATACCAGATGCAATCAATGCAGTTAATGCAGCATTAGCTCCTGGAAGAGGAATAACATGTCCACCTATTGCTAAAACCTGTTTAACCAATTCACTTCCTGGATCAGATATAGTTGGCATACCTGCATCACTAATCAATGCAATATCTTTCCCCTGCTCTAATAATTCTATCACCCGATGCCCTCTTGACTCTTTATTATGTTCATGATAACTAAAAATGGGTGTGTCAATTTCAAAGTGATTACATAACTTTTTCGATTGTCTTGTATCCTCTGCTGCAATCATGTCTACTACTTTTAGAATATTAACTGCTCTATATGTCATATCCTCTAAATTACCAATTGGAGTTGGCACCAAATATAAACTACCTACATGGTGATCAGTAGTTATAAAACTCTTTTGTTGTGTTAACACTCTACCTTCACCTACTCTTTATCAATTCTTTATTTTTAATGATTTGCACTCTAAGTAAATTAGTTTCATTGATTATGAAATCTCAGATCTCTAGAGCAGTTTGCGACTGGTTGATGGGAGTTCATGGGCTTTTTTTACAATCATATAAGATGTTTAAACCCAAGATCTTTATTCCTTATCACCATATAGAATCTTTCTTATTTCTGGTGTGTATTCATTATTTTCATTATAAACAAATATCGGAGGCAGTAATTTTAGATCAGATTTCCCTAATTTGATACCTTCGATTAACAAGATATTTGCTTCTTTGCCTTTTTTAGGATAGACAAATTGAATTCTCTTAGGTTCAATATCATATTTCCTCATTTGCTCAACTATATCTATTAAACGACCTGGTCTATGAACAAGGGCTACTTTCCCACCTTGTTTAACAAGTTTACTACAAACCCTTATTACATCATCTAATGTACAAAGAATTTCATGTCTAGCAATCGCAAAATGTTCATTACTATTTTGTACATCTTTCTGTGATGTAGCAAAATAAGGTGGATTACAGGTAATAACATCAAATTCTTTATGTCCAAGCTTTTCTGGCATATCCTTAAGATCACCATGAATTAAGTGAATTTGCTTTTCAAGTTTATTATATTGAACACTTCGAACGGCCATATGATATAGTCTTTCCTGAATTTCTACAGCAGTAATCTCACCTTTAGTTCTTGTGCTTAAGATTAATGGAACAATCCCATTCCCCGTGCATAAATCTAGAATTTGCCCTTTTTGGATTGGCATATAGGCAAATCTTGAAAGTAAAACAGCATCTAATGAAAAAGAAAAGACGGTTGGACTCTGTATGATCCTCAAGTCTTCTGCTAATAAATAATCTAGTCTTTCATCACCGATTAAATCAACCATTATTCATTACTCCTTATGTAAAACAATAACTTTCACCTTAAAAAAAAGCTGACACGTTTGCAAAATGTTTTATCCCTCATTACATGCTAAGAGGGACAAAACAGCATGAGTCAGCCTAATTATTTCTTATTTAAAAATGATAAGCAAAATAAACAATCTCCATCTTTTCGAATACTACCATAATGTAAATTACAAATATGAAAGCCCTCTTGATAAAGTCGAGCCAAATTGTCGTATCCTTCACCAACATCAACAACTTGTTTTTGATTTTTTTGCTGCTTTTCCTTTGATTTCGTTTTCTTTGTTCTTACAGTTTGATTCGTACTATTAATAGTAGAATCTAACCGTCTTCGCAAGTTGCTATTTTCAATCTGCAAATGGTGATTTTCTTCAATTAGTTCACCTAGATGTTGCTTTAGCTCACCTAATTGAGTATATAAAGATCCTATTTGTTCTTCCATACTACTGACAGATTCAAATATCTCTTTTTTATCCACTTGTTCCACCTCATCAGTCTGTGGATTGCATTGGAACTAAGCCTTCTTTCTGCAATTCATCCCAAGTGTATTCTACCACGCGTTCTTGTTCAACTAATTTTACCTGAATAACCTGTTCTAGAATATTTAAACCAACGACTTTTCCTAAACCATTAGGAGTAGCAATCTGTTCACCTAAATCAGGTAATTTCTCTTTCGCTGATTCATATTCATCATTTTCGTATTTTAAACAACACATTAAACGGCCACAAAGACCTGATATTTTTGTTGGGTTTAATGAAAGGTTTTGATCTTTAGCCATCTTAATTGACACAGGTTCAAAGTCACCTAAGAAAGTAGAGCAACAAAGCATTCGCCCACAAGGACCTATCCCACCTAGCATTTTCGCCTCATCACGAACACCAATTTGTCTAAGCTCTATTCTCGTCTTGAAAATAGCTGCTAAATCCTTAACAAGTTCTCTAAAATCTACTCGACCATCTGCTGTGAAGTAAAAAATTACTTTATTTCGGTCAAATGTGTATTCAACATCTACTAATTTCATATCTAAGCCATGTTCTAAAACTTTCTTCTGACAAACTTCATATGCCTCTGTGGCTGCATCAAGATTTTCTTGAACCATCAATCGATCCTTATCATCTGCTAATCTAATGACCTTCTTCAGGGGAAGAACAACATCATGTTCCTCAACTTTTTTATTATTCAGGACGACTTTACCAAATTCAATCCCTCTAATTGTTTCAACTATAACAAAATCATCATCGTTTATATGAAGACCACTTGGGTCGAAGTAATATATTTTGCCCGCTTTCTTAAAGCGAACTCCTACAACATTATACAAAACTATCCCTCCTGCAATGTTAAAACCAATTGTTCCATCAGTAATTGTGGATTTACATTGGCATGAAGCCTTTTTTTAGCTTCTAATATAGAAGTAATTTTCTCAGTTACACTTCTTTGGGTCATTTGAAGGGCATGCTGCTTTATAAGCTGAATCATGTCTTGAAAAATAACTTGATCGTCGTTTCCTACTTGAACAGATAAAATATCTTTATAAAGATATAATAGTAAGTCTAAACCTGTATCTTGTTTTTCTTTATCATTAAAGTGGATCATCCACTCTGTGTGTATATATAATGGAGCTTGTCCTTTGCGGTTAACAAGCACTTCATATAATTTTATCACTTTCATTCTTGCTTGCGCAAACCAATCATCTTTCGAAAGTTCGAATGCTGCCTCAGTATCATTTGTTAATTGTGATACTAATGCTGCAATATTGGAAGAAACACCAGATTCTATAAGTGTTTCTTGAATGACTTTTGGTTGTAAAGGGTGAAAAGATAGTAGCTGACAGCGAGATAAAATCGTATTCAACATTTTATGATACTGTTCAGTTAAGAGGATTGCAATCGTATTTGCATTAGGTTCTTCTAAAAACTTTAAAAGGCTATTTGCTGCATTGATTGTCATTTTATCAGCATGAACAATCATATAAAGTTTCTTGTTCGATTCTACACCAGACTTAGAAAATTCCTCTTGTAATGCTTGTATTTGCCCTTTTTTAATAGATAGACCATCAGGTTCAACAATATGAACGTCTGGATGATTACCAGAATCAATTCTTTTGCAATTTCTACAATTTTGACAAGGAATGTAATTTTGAAGATCTTCACAAAAAAAACTTTTTGCTAAAAGAAGTCCTACATCTTTTTTTCCTGTACCTTTTTTTCCTTCAAATAAATATGCATGTGCTAAACGTTCTTTCTCAATACTATTTGTTAATAGTTTAGTAACACGCGGCTGATAGGAAGCTAGCTCTTGCCAGTTTTTTTTCATTGCACATCACTCTCTACGTATAAAGGTTAATAAGTAAGCCTTTAATCTCGCCAATCTTCGATAAGATATCAATTGAAGGGCTTTCTTTGTTAACAATTTCATCAGCTAAATCAATTAAAGACTTATCTACCTGTTCAACGATTTTTAAAGACCGACTATTTCCGTTATAATCCCAACTTCTTGATTGCTTCATGTTCATGCCATATTCAACAGCTTCATGAATAAATTTCTTCACTAAAAGCTTATATTTAGAAAGATCACTGAAATTTCTAGATTTTGATAGTCTTCTTCCAGCATCCTCAATATTCACTAAAAGCTTATTAAGCTGCTCCATTTGAAGCTTATCACCTTGTTTTGTAACCATATCTTGAAATCCTTTAGAGGTAGATTGTGTAATCTTTTGCTCCAATCCCCGTTTCTCTATTGTTGAGCGTATATCCTGACTTACCTTCATCACTTAACCCTCCATGGTCAATTCAAAATCAGCAGATATTCTAAAACTGATGAAATTGTTCCACAGGTAGTACAAATACGGTTGCACCACCGACCTCAACTTCAACAGGATATGGAATAAAAGAATCCGCATTACCACCCATTGGTGAAACAGGTGCAACAAGTTGATCTCTGGATTTACAGTTATCTTTAACAATGTCTAATGCTTTATCTACTCTAATATCATCTGTACCTATCATAAATGTAGTATTTCCTGATTTAAGAAATCCACCTGAACTTGATAATTTTGTTACGCGAAAATTATGATCAGTTAGAGCATTTAATAGCTTATTACTATCCTGATCTTGTACAACAACAATAATTAACTTCATAATTAAAACCTCCTTATATTGTAACACGTTCATCTATGGTATTCATTGCATCTTTAATGGTAATTTAATGGATTAGTTCCTTAAATTAATTGATTTTCCTTTAATACTTGTTTTACTTCAGCTACTACTTCCTCAATTGATTTTTCCGCGTTGATGATGACAATTCTTTCTGGATATCTCTCTATTACCTTTTCGTAGCCTTCTTGGACCTTTTGGTGAAAAGTAAGATCCTCTAAATCAAGACGATTTTTCTCTCTTTCGGAACTAGCAGCAATTCGTTCAAGTCCAATTTTCGGATCTATTTTAAAATAAAATGTTAAATCAGGCATAACTCCATTAATTGCAAATTCATTTATTGAGTGCACCTCATCAATTCCTAAGCCCCTTGCGTACCCTTGATATGCTAAAGAACTATCAATGAATCTATCACAAAATACATTTCTTCCACTATTAATAGCTGGTATGACTTTTTCTACTAAGTGCTGTCTTCTTGCTGCAGCATATAAAAGGGCCTCAGTTCTTGAATCCATTTCTATATGATCTTTATTTAAAATAACATCTCTGATCTTTTCAGCTATAAGAATACCACCTGGCTCTCTAGTAAAAACAATATCAGAGTTTGCCTCCGTTAATTCCTTCATCAATAATTCTAATACAGTTGTTTTTCCAGCACCTTCTGGACCTTCAAAGGTAATGAATTTCCCCATCAACATCTCTCACCTTCTATTCTATAAATCGTTATGTTTCCTTTACGTATATTTTCATCGCCTTGTATATTAATATCTATTTCAAGCATTTCCTTTAATTGTTCTATTACGTCTTTTGTGATCGTCTCACCTATAATAATGAACGGAATACCAGGTGGATATGGAATGATTGATTCAGCTGAAATATGACCAATAGCATCTTCTAATCTAATGCATTCTTTTTCACATGTTTTTAAATATGAATATGGCTTTTCTAAACGATTCATACCATTATGTTGCTTATATTGTAATTGTAACCGTTTATTAGTAGTAAATGATATAGAGGTACTTGGAGTTTTTTTATTCAAATGCTCTAAATTAACTCTTTTATGATCAAATGGGAGAACTAATAGTGCATTGAATAAATCAGCTAGTTCAATATAGATGTTTTGACATTCAAACCATTCCTGAAGTTCATATCCAGATAAACCAGTAGTTGAACGTACAGTTAACTTTAATGGATCTGTATAAATAAGTGGATCTGCTGACTGAACAATTTCAATTCCATCTATTTTTTCTATTTGTTCTTTTATTAGTTTTATTGTATTCAAAATTTTATTCGTCCCGTTATTTCCTATGACATCTTCAAGATATGCTCTCGCCAAGTCAAGTGATGCCATGATTGGATATGAGGGGCTACTACTTTGCAGCACCGATAAATAAAATTCTAACTTCTCTTTGTCAACAAGATTGCTATTATAATGTAAAAAAGAACCCATTGTCATTGCAGGCAACGTTTTATGAGCAGAATGGACAATAACATCTGCTCCTTCATTAATTGCTGAAGCAGGAAATCCCTTACCAGCTATGAAATGAGCACCATGTGCTTCATCTACAAGTACGGGTATATGGTGCTCATGTGCAAGCTGAATAACTTTATTTAAGTTAACTGTTAATCCATAATAATTGGGATTTGATAAAATAAGAGCTTTAGCATTCGGATAACAATCAATAGCATGTTCAATTGTTGCCATATCCACATAGCTTGGTACATGATAATTTGCATCTATTTTTGGTGTTAAAAATATCGGACTTGCTCCAGCTAGTTGTACAGCATTGATAATGGATTTATGGGAATTTCTTTGTACAAGAACCTCATCACCTTCATTACAACAGGCTAATATCATGGCCATATTACCAACTGTTGATCCATTAACAAGAAAATATGAATTTTTCACACCGTATAAATCAGCAGTTAGCTGTTGCGACTCGGCGATCACGTCAGTAGGGTGGTGAAGATCATCTAAACCTGTTAATTCTGTCACGTCTAAAGATAATACTTCCTTATAAATCTGTTCGGCCTGTCTCATAAATACCTTTCCATTTTTGTGTCCTGGAACATGAAAGGACAGAGATTTCCTCTTTGCATGTTGCATTAAAGCCGTAAAGAGAGGAGTTTGCATATATAGATCAACGTCCTTTTATTTATATTAATGATTATAACAATACTTTAATGAAACAGTATATACATAGTCTTATATATATTTCAATTATTCAAAGCAATATATAATGAAAAATATAAGAAATGTGCAATACAATTACCTATTAAAACTTATAACATCCTAAACGATAAAAAAGGCTAACCCAAATGTCAGCCCTTCAATATTTATTCTATTATGAATAGAGTGGGGGATTTTTGACCCTTCTCAATTTTTCTAAAAAGAATTTATACTTTTCATCAGATGTTTGTGTACTTGTTATTTCATTTTCACATTCTACACATATAAAACTTGTATAGAGATGAATTCCTATCGTTTTTTCTTTATCACAAATAATACATGTTTCCCCTTTTGATCTTGCTAAGCTAGTAGAATTCAAAATCTCCACCTCCATACTCTTTAGTTTTACCATTTTCCTATATTGTATACACAATTTGGTTAATTAATAGTTTAAGTTAATATGGATATTAGTACTGTATGGTTACGTGCTAATCGTTGTGCTTGTTTATTTTAATAAAAGTAAAACTACATCGACTTGATGATTACCTTTAATTTTACCTTTACAGAGCGCTTTTCTTTTATCTATACAAAAAAGACCAGTATCTCTACTGATCTTTTCCACTCTTTACTTGGCGACGTCCTACTCTCACAGGGGGAAACCCCCAACTACCATCGGCGCTGAAGAGCTTAACTTCCGTGTTCGGCATGGGAACGGGTGTGGCCTCTTCGCCATCATCACCAAATAATTGGTTTACGGCTTCCGATGAACTTCACATTTCTGCGTCATCGATCTTCGTCAACATCCTCACGTACTGAAGTACGCTCCGGTGTCTCCTTGATCGATTCCTTGAACTGTTCGTTCCTCGAAACCCTTTTACTCTATACAGAGTAAAAGGAATAATATATTCCTTCAAAACTAGATAACGATTGTACAATTCAATTCACTGAGTTTTCGCTCTTACTTTGTCCAGCTACAGAAGCCAAATCCTACGGTAATTTCACTCTCTCGGACGAAGTCAAAGAACGACTTCTACTCGATCGCTCCAATTCCCTATGGATTTAAGCGGGCTTCTTCCGCTTTTCTATTTAGGTTAAGTCCTCGATCGATTAGTATCTGTCAGCTCCACACGTCACCGCGCTTCCACCTCAGACCTATCAACCTGATCATCTTTCAGGGATCTTA
>NZ_JAIVKL010000023.1 GCF_020524045.1 Metabacillus litoralis | reverse complement strand
TGTATAAAACACATGGAAGTTCCGCAAAAAAAATGTTGGTGGGATTTGATAATAATCTTTAAAACAGGTCTGAATGATAGTTGAAAATATTTGTTCAAGAATTTACACAAGATTAAGGAATTGACTCCAAATCTAATCCGCTTGACCATCATTTCCTGAGTTTATCGGCGATTATTTGTTTTTATCGGCGATTTTCTCAAAATATCAGCGATTCCGCGAATTTATCAGCGATTATCCAGATTTATCAGCGATTCTTCAAAAGTAGACCAAATTCGACACTGCAGGCGCCCATTCACCTCGTAAAACTCTCACAATCCTTCAAAGTGCTCCCACCCCACAAATACGGTGTGAAAACGTGCCGAAATGCCAATCATGCAGCTGTTACTCATCTTAGATGCTCCTTAGTTAGAAGCTGGACCCTATTTTGTTCGTCTGTTTTAGAAAAACCTTTAGAATAGTCCATTTTCAGTAAAGGCATAAACCCTTCCTCTTATCTTGAAAAAGAGGTGGACGACTGCGGTTTTTGTCGAAAATAGTCTAATCGAAGATAAATTCGCAAAATCGAAGATAAATCTGGAAAATCGTTGATAAATCCACAGAATCGAAGATAAATCGAAAAAATCGTTGATAAAGTGACTTCAAATTGCCCCCCCTACAATTACTGTGCGAAAACATGCCGAAATGCCAATCATGCAGCTGTTACTCATATTAAATGGTCCTAATGTAATTAATCTCTGGAATATAAATAGGGCTATCCTCTTTTGGATAGTCATTTTCGGATTGGCTTCTAACTTTTTATGGGAGAATCAGCATAAATATTTGGCACAGACTATAAACTTAGGCTGCTTCACTGCAAATTCACCCCTTCCAAACCATGCTTCCTGAGTTTATCGGCGATTTTCCCAAAATATCAGCGATTCTTCAAAAGTAGACAAAATTCGACGACACACACCCACACAAAAAAGCCACATCTCCCAATATAGAGAATGCGGCCTCACCTTCTACCTAAATTATTCAATCTGTTGAATCTGAAACAATTTATAATAATGTTCTTGCTTTGCCATTAGCTCTTGGTGTGTGCCTTCTTCAACGACTTTTCCATCTTCGATAAGTACAATTTTGTTCGCATGTGTGATTGTGGATAATCTGTGTGCAACAACAAACGTTGTTCGTTCTTTTGCAAGATTTTCTAATGCCTCTTGAATAAGATGCTCACTTTCTAAATCAAGAGCTGATGTGGCTTCATCTAACACGAGGATCGGTGGATTTTTCAAAAATACTCGAGCAATCGAGACACGTTGTTTTTGACCTCCAGAAAGCTTAACTCCTCGTTCACCTACTTTTGTATCATAGCCTTGAGGCAATTTCATAATAAAATCATGGGCATTTGCCGATTTCGCTGCAGAAATAACTTCCTCTTCTGTTGCATCAGGCTTGCCAATTAGTATATTTTCTCTGACAGTATTACTAAATAGGAAGGTATCTTGAAGAACCATACCAATTTGCTCTCGTAAGCTTTGGGCTTGGTAATCTCTAATATCAAGATTATCTAAAAGAATTCGACCATCTGTTACATCATAAAAACGTGGTAATAAGCTGACAAGTGTTGATTTACCGCCTCCGCTCATTCCAACTAATGCAACTGTTTCTCCTCTTGTTACTTTTAGAGACAAACCTTCGATAATTAATGCTTCATCCTCTTGATAACGGAAAGATATATCTTGGAATTCAACTTCCCCTTTAATATCCTTAGCCACTTTTGCATTTGGTTTATCAACAACTTCATATGGTACATCAATAAATTCAAACACCCGATCCATTGAGGCAATTGCTTGTGTTAATGTTGTTGATGAATTAATTAATCTTCTTAACGGATTATAAAGCTGCTCAACATAGGCAATGAATGCAACCATTGTTCCAATTGTTAACTGACCATGAATAACCTGATATCCAGCAAAGCTAATAACGATTAATGGAGCGATATCGGTTAATGTGTTAACAACAGCAAATGTTTTTGCATTCCAACTTGTGTGATCAAGTGCTTTTCCAAGAAAATTAGAGTTTTCTTTTGCAAATTGATTCTGTTCAAAATCTTCTGTAGCAAAACTACGGATAACCGGCATCCCCTGAACGCGTTCGTGCAAATGACCTTGAACCTCCGCAAGTGCCTGTGAACGAACTCTTGTCAGATGGCGTAGTCTTCCATAAAAATATTTAACAGACAGACCATAAAAAGGAAACAGAATGATCGAAACAAGTGTTAACTTTACATCCATTGTTAACATAATTCCAACAGCGATAATAATTGTCGCCACATCAAGCCATACATTCATCAATCCAGTTATAACGAAGTTCTTTGTTTGTTCTACGTCATTAATCACTCGAGAGATGATCTCACCTGCACGAGTATTTGCATAATAACGCAAACTTAATTTTTGCAGGTGAGTAAATAATTGGTCTCTTATATCATAGAGAATTTTACTTGCTGTCCATTGAGCAAAATATTGACGATAATATTCAACCGGTGGGCGGACAATAACGAATAAAACGAACATTCCTCCCATTAAGGTTAATAAGGTATTCGTTTTTTCAGCATCTGATCCAGTCCCACCGATCACATCATCTACCACATACTTTATAATTAATGGCAATAACAGTGGAATTGAAAATTTTATCACACCGATAAGAACCGTACCTATAATTTGTAGACGATAAGGTCTAACAAATTTCATATATCTTTTTATTACCCCCAAAGAAATCCCCCGTTTCTTTACAAAAGGCTCAGTTAACTTAATAGTTGATCTCTACTGTTGCTATCATTTTTAAACGGTCAGTCCGCTAGCCACCACAGTACGTTATAATCTCTATTCAACAGGAGTGCTACGCATTCTGCATCATTTAATAATGATCTAAAATGAAACCAACAATGAACTTTAACTTAGCCTTTCCAAAAAGCACAAACCTGATCTCAAAAAAATGAAAAAAGGTTACCAACCTACATATGAAAAAGGCTGACTCTAGCTTATCACACCCCAACATTATTCAATGTTGGAGCACAATACTGAGCCACCCTTACTACCTATCACTATTATCTTACATATGTTAAGTAACGTTCATACCACTCATCAATAAATTCTGGAGCAAAAGGACCTTTTTTTTGCCGAATCCATCGAAGTAAAGTTTCTAAATTATTTCTTAAAATAATATCAATTACTTCAGGGTAATTCATTAACTGGCTGTGTTCCTCATATTCATCTTCATCCAATATTGTATAAGTCATGTCAGGATAGACTTTCACATCGAGATCGTAATCAATGTATTTTACCGCTTCCTCATCCCATACGAATGGTGAGCTTATATTACAATAGTAGTAAACACCGTCTTCTCTCAACATCCCGATTATATTAAACCAATGTCTAGCATGGAAATAACATATCGCTGGTTCTCTTGTTACCCACGTTCTTCCGTCTGATTCCGTTACAATGGTTCTGTCATTTCCACCGATTATACAATGTTGTGAACCCTTTAAAACCGTAGATTCCTCCCAGACTCTGTGGATGTAACCATTATGCTTATAACTATGTATTTGGATTTTATCTCCTTCCCTGGGAAAGCGCACTTTTCTCCCCTTCTTTCGATTTCATTGATCGCTTCATGAAGAATTTCATAAACGTCCACGTAATGTATTTCCTTCCATTATAACGTTTGTGAAATAAAAAAGAAAACAAAAGAAGTCATTCCACGTGAAATGACCCCAAACATTACTTATGATACAGTTTCAAATTTTTGATCTTCATACGATTTGATCACATCTTCTGTTTGCTGCTCAAAAACCTGTTGAATCTTGTTTAACTCCACCTTCATATTTTCTATCTCATTTTGAACAGATTGCATCTTTGTTTCATCTTGCAATGCAATCAGCTGTTTTTTAATATCTTGGCATCTTTCAATTTCAGACTGCAAATATAATAACTTATCCATCGTTTTTAACTGTTCTCCTACTAATTGATCAAAATTCATCTTTTCCTCTCCTTTCTGCTAAAGAGAAATAAAATAGTGTGTACATAATAAATTCTCTATTTCATCATTCAACCCTTTGACTATTTATGTAGAGTAAACAGAAGTTTTGTCGTTTTATCATTTTTATGTATGGAAAGGCCATATGAAAGGCCTGTAGCTAATGGTATAAAACGTATCTTTCATTTACAAAAAAGACACCTCCCCATATGTATGGGAAGGTGTCTTTCGCATCTGCTAATTAAGAGTTTTGGTTCTTGTTAGCTTCAGCTTGTTGGTTGTATTTTTTCACGTGTTGAACATCAGTAGAGCTAGCAAATTCAGTACCATATTGGCCTGCACCTGCTTGTCCGCCTTGTGCGCTTTGAGCGTTTTGTTGTTTAACATGTTGGATGTTTGTACCTGATGCTGTTTTACCAGCTTGGTTGTTGTTCTGTGCCATTAATATCACCTCCACGAAATATAGATTGTCCTGGAGGTGAATTTTATATCCACAAAAAAATCATTTTTTTATAAAGTTTTTTTACCTATGCTTTTAAATCCATATATACCGTTGTTAAACAAGGATTTCATTTTCAAATACCAGTGTCGCATCCAAAAAAATATTTAAACTAAAATCGAGCGACCACCATCAACGATTAGTGTTTGCCCTCTAATCATAGAAGCTTTATCTGTTAATAGAAACTCAATTGCGTTAACCATATCTTCTATTTCAACCATTCTTCCAGCTGGAGTATTTTTTCTTGCGTCCTCTAGTAATTCCTCCCGATTAGGGAAATGCTTAAGCGCATCTGTATCAACTGCACCACCTGAAACTGCATTGACAATAATATTTTTTGGTGATAATTCAACAGCCAAATATCTTGTTAATGCTTCTAAAGCTGCCTTCGACACACCAACTGTCGTGTAATTTTCTAAATACCGGATAGATCCAAGTGAACTTGTGCTAACAATATATCCTCCACCATTTACATCCATTAGCTTTGCTGCTTCTTGAGCACAGAAAAGCAATGCCTTACTGTTAATATTCATTGTCCAGTCCCAATGACTTTCTTCAAGCTCCATTGCAGGCTTTTGAACTCCTGATGCAGCATTATTGACAAAAATATCTAATCTGCCGAACTGCTCCTCAATTTGCGCAAACATCTCTTTTATTTTTTCTGGCTTACCAACATTCGCTTTAATTGCAACTGCCTTCACACCAAGCTTTTCAATTTCTTCCACAACCTCAAGTGCTGCTGTTTTACTTCGAGCATAGTTAACGATAATATCATAACCTCTCTCAGCTAAACGTATTGCCACTGCTCTTCCTATTCCACGGCTACTTCCTGTAATAAGTGCCACTTTATTTTGTTGACTCATATTGTCAGCTCCTTATATGTAAACAATCGTATAGATGTATTCATTGTATCAGATACTATAGTGAAACTTCTATCTTGGTTGAAATATCTCTTTTTCATTTTTTTAAACAGATGGAATCAACAAGTTAGATATTAAGGGGGATATACTATGTACGTAGGTCGCGATATGACAGAGCTATCAATGATGTCAAAAAAAGAGTGGAAAAAGGAAGAATTAGCGTTTTTTCACCACTCCCTTCAACAAGTTGTACCTTACTTAAATTCTGAAGGTCAAACAATTCATCGAGAAATTGTTGAAGAAATAGAGGCACGCGGGGGCTTGAAGCGCAATGAAGCAGATTGGACTCACGGAACAAGAGTTCAGTATGATTGAATAAAAAAAGCATAAGCGAATAGGAAAAGAAGGTGCATTTTCCCCTTCAATTCCTATTTGACTTATGTCCTTGGGGTTTGGAATAACTAGTACTTGAGCTATTTTATTATTTATTCCGTCTATCCGCTGGAGCCTAGAGCTAGACCCTAAAATTAATTTTGATGCGTTCTATCTCATAAAAGAAGGCTCTGCTCGGGTCAGCTCTCTTTATAAATTTGATATATTTTTTGATGTGAAACAGGAAACGCATATTTTTGTAGCTCTTCTTCAGTAACTAAGATGAGCTGAGTATCTGAAGCATTTTTTACTTTTCCAATAAAAACTGAAATATTCCAAATAAGATGAGAAAATACGTGTTGAACTGTTCCTGATAATTCTGAAAGCTCAGCATCAATATTATATTCAGTAGCTAAAAATTCTCCTAACTGTTCACGATATGTTTTTCCACTAACAGAATCTAGCTCTAAATTAGGATGTTCCCAAAGATTTGCAAGTAAGCCAGCGGGTGGACGTTTATGAATATAAAAGTTACCTTTGTTATCATATAAAACGGCTGCAGCCATTTGAAGTGGCTTTGGCTTCTTTTTTTTACTTTTAATTGGTAAATCTGCTTGTACCCCTTCTTCAAACGCAGTACAATGCTCACGAACTGGACAAAGCAGACACTTTGGTGAAGTTGGTGTACATATTAATGCACCAAGCTCCATAACTGCTTGGTTAAAGGAAGATGGATCTTCTTTTGAAATTAATTCATAAGTAACTTCTTCGAATATTTTACGTGTTTTCGTTTTAGCAATATCTTCCCATATAGAGAGGATTCTAGAAAGGACTCTCATGACGTTTCCATCAACTGCAGGTTCTGGGATGTTGTATGCAATACTTAATATCGCACCTTTTGTATAAGGTCCTACACCTTTTAGCTTGGAGATTTCCTCTGGGGAATTTGGTACCTTTCCACCATAAGTTTCTTTTACTTCTCTTACTGCGGCCTGTAAATTTCTAACTCGTGAGTAATAGCCAAGTCCTTCCCATGCTTTTAACACATCCTCCTCATCAGCATCGGCTAAAGCGGTTATGGTAGGAAATTTTGTAATGAATGCGTTAAAATATGGAATAACTGTATCAACTCTTGTTTGCTGAAGCATGATTTCAGAAACCCAGACCTTATAAGGATCTTGATCCTTACGCCAAGGTAAGTCTCTTTTTTCCGCTAGATACCAATTAATTAAATCTTGTTGAAAAGCTTGTATAGGAAAGCTTGTGAGCTTATTTTGAACATCGTTAATCATGGATATTTTCCTCCGGATGTTATTTTCCTTCATTTTTGGGAAAATAAAGAGTAAAGAAGTATTAATTCGCTTAATACCTTTATTAAGAATAGTACAAGACACCAGTTTTATAAAGCATAGATGTTTAAAACAAGGCACATTGGACAATATTACCACATATAAATTCAATTGAACCTATTAGGGTTATCAAGGTAAAGTACTAACTCCTTTTAGAGTAAATATGAGGAGGGAATTGTTTGGATACTGGAACACATATTGTAATGGGAATAGCTCTTGGCGGGTTGGCAACACTTGATCCAGCTGTTGGTGTTGATAATCCTACAGCACAAGCAGTTATGATTGGGACAATTATTGGGTCTCAAGCACCCGATTTAGATACCATTTTAAAGCTCAGAAATAATGCGAAATATATTCGTAATCACAGAGGAATCACTCATTCTATTCCAGCCATTTTTATATGGTCCTTTTTAATCACTGGATTACTAACGATTTTTATTCCTGAAAGCAATTTACTGCATTTATGGCTTTGGACATTGTTCGCCATTGTGTTACATGTTTTTGTTGATATATTTAACGCATATGGTACACAAGCTTTACGGCCATTTACGAAAAAGTGGATAGCCTTAGGTGTTATTAATACGTTTGATCCTTTTATCTTTTTTGCCCATATCGTCGGGATTATTATCTGGATTTTAGGTGCTCATCCTGGCTATACATTTTTAAGTGTTTACGCGATATTAATTGGTTACTATATCATTCGTTTTTCCATGCAAAAAAATATTGTTAAACAATTACATGAGAAACTCGATGACGTTGAAAACATAATCATTTCACCAACCATGCGCTTTAGACAGTGGCACATAGCTGTTATGACAAAGCAACATTTTCATGTAGCCAGATCAGTTAACGAAAAACTCATATTTCTTGATGAATTTGATCGAGTACCTGTCCCACAAACAAAGATTATTAAAGCTGCAGAAGAAGATGATAACATCTCAGCATTTCTCTCTTTTTCACCTGTTTACCGGTGGGAAGTTGATGAGTATACAGATCATTACGAAGTACGTTTTATTGATCTAAGATACCGGAGTAAAGGGTACTATCCTTTTGTTGCAATTGTTCAATTAGATCAGGATTTAAACATTGTTAGCTCATACACTGGATGGATTTTTAGTGAAGAAAAGCTTCGTAAAAAGCTCGAGCTTATTCCGGAATAATGAGAGAGGTTTGGACATATTAAAGAAATCATACAAAAAGACGAATTAATCCATATTCAGTTAAGCTGAAAGAAACAAGTTCGTTCCATTGCGCTGCAAACACTTGCTTTCCACGGGGAGGAAGCTGAGCCTCCTCGGCAAGCCTGCGGGGTCTCAGCCTTTCCTCAATTCCCGTAGGAGTCAAGTGTCTTCCGCTCCATTCCACTAGTGCTTAAAAATAGTATGCAAAATCAAAAAAACTATTGATGACAGCAAATAAAAACCCGAACTATTAGGCGAATGATTAATTGATATCTCACCTTATAATTCGGGTTTTTCATTAGTTTAAATACTTATGTCCCAACCTCATTAAGTGTCTATCCGATAACGGAAAAGGTCTAAGGTAAATTAAAGTACAATAAGATAACATCTTTCCTTCTTAAACAAACGTTTAATTAATGCTTTATATAGTCATCTTTATTCAATAAATGGCTGTATTTAGGGTTTGTTGCAATAAATTCATGAAGTTTATCACCATAGTGTGTGATTAGTTGCCTTACAACCATTTCTGTCATTTCTTTCCCTTTATACGTTCTGCCGGCCTTCGCTTGAGTTGATTCAAAATCTTCCCATAACAATTCAACCCATGTTCTTGCTTGAGCATATGAAAGGGTGTTGTTTTTTTCTAATAATTCTTTAGTTAATTGTTCAAAGTACATTTCCATAATTCTCACCTCTAGGTAGGATTAGCTACTTATATTTTTCGTCAGAAACCCTATACTATAAATACGCTTCAGTTAATGAAGCAACGACCGAATGATGATTTGGAGGGGATTGCTTTGCGTAACAAAGAAACTGGATTTCCCAATATGAATAACAACAAGTTTGAAGGCGAACCTAGAGCAAAAGCTGAATATGCTTCAAAAAGAGCGAACGGAACCATTAACACTCATCCACAAGAACGAATGAGAGCTTCTGGAAATCGTGAAAAGCCTTACTCTTAACACACGCTAACCAAACTTGCGGAGGTGCTACCGAATGGGTACAAATAAGAAGAAGAAATTCTATGATAATTTGTATTCAAATGCCTTTACTCAGCCATGGGCTAATCCTAAACATTCTCACGCACAAGTGAATGGAGAAACCCAACAAACCCAAGATCTCATCATTCTTGAAAGACAAACTAGAAAACGCTCATAAGAGTGCATGTGAAGACTGACAGTCCTTTATGACTTGTCAGTCTTCATTAGCATTGAAATCGGTAAGGCTTCCTCAACAGATGGTGTTGACATTCTAAAGCCCCAAGCGAAAATTCCATTCATATAATTAATCTTAAAATACTCACCAGGCGCTCCTTCTACCTCATAAGTTTCTTCTGGTTTATAATCTTTAGGATTTAACAAATAAGATTTAGCCATCGTAATTTTACGCTCTAGAACAGCATATTCATTAACAATCCCTAGCTGTTCAGCTTTTCTAGCTTTTTCTTTAAGAGTTCCAATTTCTGTTTTTAATTCATATTCGGTCATTTCACTATATCTTTTTTGATTAGCAGTCATGCTTCCATATCCCCTTGTTGTTATGATTGGTTATCCAAATATTTTTCGATAAGTTCGATTGGGAATCCTTTTCGGTATAAAAATTGCTTCATCTTCATTGAATATTGATAAGGTTCTTCATTTTGAAATTTTTTCTTTGCCTTTTCAGCATGTTTTTCAAGAGCAGACCATTCCTCTGATTCATTTTGTTCAAATTGTACTTCTTCCAAAGCAATTGAAATGATTTGAAAGGAAAATCCTTTTCTGACTAAATGCTGCTCTATTTTTTGCTTTAGTAGTACTGTTGAAAGCTTATTGTTTTTTTTCAGAACCTTTTGTGCATGTGAAATGGCTTCTTCTATTTGTGCATCTTCATTATATAATGATAGTGCTTGTTCAACAAAATCCTGTTCAATACCCTTTTCATAAAGTTCTCGCTTAATGACAGTAGGTCCTTTACCATTTGTTTGCCATTGTGTACGAACATAGGCGATCGCAAATTCAAGATCATCTACATATTTGTAGTCCTTTAGTTTAAGAACTACTTCAGTTATAACAGCATCATTATATTCTTTTTTATGAAGATAATCTTTTACCTCTTTAATAGACCGCATACGATAGCTTAAATATTCTAATGCTTTATTATAGGCCTTTTTTATGGAGTCTCCATACTGTATTTCAATGATCTCAAATTCATCAAGCTCTTTCCCTTTTTGCAAATTGAATTTTATAAAAACATCTTGATCAACACTAAAAGCATATTTCTCTCCACTTCCATCGTCTAAAAAAATATTCAATCGATCATCCGTCTTTTTCTGTGTTGTTATTTTCGTAATAATCGCCATAAAATCACCTTCTATTTTAGAACATATTTTAAAACACATTATCATGTGGATATTTCTACTGAAAAGGGTATAAATGAAATAGATACGTTTTCTACTATAAGTAAAGGAGTGACATTTTATGAAAATTGCCATAACAGGCGGAACAGGTTTTGTTGGTAAACACTTAACTGATTATTTTTTAGATAAAGGTCATCATCTATATATTTTAACACGAAGTGAAAAAACTTCTTCGCAAAACAACTTGGAATATGTTCAATGGTTATCAAATGGATCAGACCCTGTTTCCTCATTGGAAGGAATCGATGTCATGATTAACCTTGCAGGAAAATCAATTAATGATCGATGGACAGATGAAGCAAAAAAAGCAATTGTACAAAGTCGAGTGAAAGCAACGAAAGAAGTGTACTCAATCATTTCAAAGCTGCAAAAGAAACCTTCTGTATTAATAAATGCAAGTGCAATCGGCATTTATGGAACATCATTAGATAAAACCTTTACAGAAGAGTCTACGGAAAGAGGCACAGATTTCCTCGCAGAAACTGTAAAGGTTTGGGAAAAAGAAGCTTCTAAAGTTGAGGAACTTAACGTAAGAACTGTATTTACTAGGTTTGGAATTATTCTCGGAGAGGAAGGCGCTTTGCCTAAAATGCTTCTTCCTTATAAGTTATTTGCAGGAGGTAAGCTCGGGTCTGGTAAGCAATGGATGTCATGGGTGCATATCGAAGATCTAGTCCGTATCATTGATCATGTCATCAAAACAAATACGATATCAGGTCCTGTAAATGTAACCGCTCCTAATCCTGTTAGAATGAATGAATTTGGTCAAGTGATTGGACAAACGCTAAACCGTCCACATTGGCTGCCAGCACCAGCTTTTGCCTTGAAAACATTTTTAGGAGAAATGAGTATATTAATTTTAGAAGGACAAAAGGTATTACCAAATAAAATTCAAGAACAAAATTTCAAATTTTCCTATCCTCAACTTGATCAAGCTTTAGAAAACATATTAAAATCATCTTAAAAAATGTTTCTTGAGAAATGGAGATCATGATGAAGTCAACACTTTTTAAACAAGCAACAGTCTACCCTGTCACCTCAGCTGTTAAATATGAAACAGATGTATTAGTTGAAAATGGAAAGATTAGTGCTATTGGTAAAAACATTCAACCAGATGTAGATACAGAGATAATCAATTGTAAAAACCACTATTTATTTCCTGGCTTTATTGATGTTCACACACATTTGGGTTTATATGACGAAGGAACTGGATGGGCTGGAAATGATGCGAATGAAACGATTGAACCACTTACTCCACATATTAGAGCATTAGATGGCGTTCATCCGCTTGATCCTGCTTTTCAAGATGCAATAAAGTATGGAATTACAACTGCTCATGTTATGCCAGGAAGCGCGAATGTGATTGGTGGAACAACCTCAGTGATTAAGACCCATGGTATCAATATTGAAAACATGATTATTCAAGAAACAGCTGGATTAAAGATTGCATTAGGTGAAAATCCAAAGCGTATGCATAGTCAAGGAAATAAAGATTCCATTACCCGTATGGGAATTATGGGGATGCTCCGTGAAGCCTTTTACAAAGCAAAGTATTGTGATGAAACAGAAGACTTTCGATCCATTCCTATTAAACAGGCTTTACGCAGGGAAATACCTGTCCGCATCCATGCTCATCGTGCAGATGACATCATGAGCGCCATTCGATTTGCAGAGGAATTTAATCTTGATTATCGAATTGAGCATTGTACAGAAGGTCATTTAATTGCTGATGAACTACAAGGTAAACAAGCAAAGGTTTGTGTAGGCCCTACGTTAACAAGAAAATCAAAAATTGAATTAAAAAACAAAAGCTGGTCAACGTATCAAGCTTTATCTGAAAAAGGTGTTGAAGTATCAATTACTACAGACCATCCATACACACCTATTCAATATTTAAATATTTGTGCTTCGATAGCTGTTAGAGAAGGCTTTGATGAACAAAAGGCACTAGAAGGAATTACAATAACAGCAGCACGTAATTTGAGAGTAGACGATATCATAGGAAGTATTGAAATCGGTAAAGACGCTGACCTAGTCGTTTGGAGCCATCATCCATTTCATTATTTATCAAAACCTCTTTTCACAATGATCGATGGAAATATCGTATATACAAGTAGGTAGAATTCATAAAAATTATTATTTTAGTATCATTAAAATTAACTACTTTACCAATCATCATCCTATATCGAATTAAAGCGCTAAACCGATATCACAATGTGTATATTTCTTAAATAGAATTTACCAAATCACGAAAAAACCTTATGCAATAACAACTATATTAAAATAAATATTTTTTTTTTGTAAATCGACAAAAAAGGAGTATCTTTTTCATTTAAATTGACGTATTATACTTCAAGGAGCGGTAAGAAAAAAAAGCACAAGTGTTTAAATTGCTTTTTTAGTTTCTTACCTACAAAACTTAATTAGTAATGGGAAGGCAAATGGTGCGCCACCATCTTAACTGGTTCTAGTGGGTTCGATTCCCACCCCGAAATTTTTTAAATGCAAATCTTTATAAAAAAATTTCGAGGGTGGGTAGACCATGACACGTGGAGTCTGCCCTCATGTTGGAGGGATCCAAATGCTAAAAAAACGTGATGTACATGATAGTCATGCACTTTATGATCACATGGTTCACCCAGATGTCTTCCCATTTGTACGCCATAAAGCAAATTCATTTGAGGAATATTTATTTTTAACAAAACAAACAGTTGAGGCCGAAGAACGTGGTGAATTGATATCACGTACCATTTTAGATGAATGGGGCTCTCCAATTGGAACGATTAGTCTTTTTGACATTCAAGAAAAAGCTGGTTTTTTAGGCACTTGGATTGGTAAACCATATCATGGCAAAGGCTATAACAAACTTGCAAAAGATGCTTTTTTCCATGAGCTATTTTATGAGCTTGATATTGAAACGATCTTTTTACGCATTCGCAAAAAAAATGTTCGTTCCACAAAAGCAGCTGAAAAGCTACCTTACGTTGTTAACGCAAACGAAACAAGAGCGAATTTACTTGAGCAAATTAATAATGGTGAAGATTTGTTTAACTTATTTGAAATCACCAAAGACTTATATACATTTTACACATACCAACAAACTTCTGAGGTTGATGAGCACCACCTTAAAGAAGCTTAATATAGCTATTTAAAGCCAAGTGTTGATCATTTCATCACTTGGCTTTTTTATTGATTCTCTTCACATTTCACCTTACTTATCTTGTTAACTTGTATGAACTATTACTTCTTTGTCCACAATAAGGAAGAATACTTTAAAATGAGGAGATGTTTAAGATGGCTACAGATCGAAAAAAACGTGATAAGTCAAAAAGTACTCTTTCTAGTATGCAAGAAGTTACTTATTCAAGGGAATTCCAAAAAGCAGATCGTGCCGGTGGATACATAAGTAAATCTAAACATTAACTTCCAACATGAAAAGGATAAAAAAGAGCCATCCTAATGGTTGAACAATAATGTTCAACATTTAAGGGGGGCTTTTTTCATGGGTAGAGGACATCAGCATAATCATAAAGCACGTGACAAAAATTCAACCACTTTACCACAAACACCGAAAAACCTTAAAAAAGACGGGGTTGATGAGGAATTCTCTCGAGAATTAGCTGACCAAGAGGATCTAGAAGCTCAAGCGAGAGCAAATGCAGCTAATCAACGTCAAAGTACAAACAGAAATTTATAATGCTTTTATGGAAAAAGGGTGAATTTTCACTCTTTTTCCACATATGTGGATAAAAACCACTATAAATGTGGATAACTCGAAATAATATTTGTGGATAGTGTGGGTATATATGTTGGTATCTTTATAATCAAGAATATTTCTTCCACAGTTCATGTTGATAAATATTGGAGAAAAAATACATAAATTGTTGATAATGTGGATAACTCTACTTACATCTAAACGATAGCACATATTAACTTCTACCTTCATATACTTTAATGGAACAAGTTTGTCAAAAAAGTATATGACAGGAGTGAAGTTTAATGGCTTACGAGATCACTCGTGATTATATTCGTACTGGAAACTCTAGACCTGGTATACGAATTGGTACAGTTCGTTTTATTGTTAGCCATGATACAGGGAATCCGGGTTCAACAGCATATGGAAATCGAAACTATTTTGATACACAACAACCTTCTGCCTCTGCACACACCTTTATAGATGACAATTATATTTTAGAAATTATCCCTTTAAATGAGATAGCATATCATGTACGTTCAAATGTTCCGGGTGATAACAGACGTTATGGAGCTAATGCAAATGACGCTGCAATTGGAGTGGAGTTATGTCATGGAGGAGGCATTAATTTTCAGTTAGCATATGATCGTTATGTGTGGTATCATGCCTACTTATGTGACAGATTTAATTTAAATCCTAATACAGACATTATTGCTCATGCCACTCTTGATCCTTCACGAAGAACAGATCCAATAGGTATATTAAGAAGTAATGGAATATCATGGTCAATGTTTATAGATGATGTTGTCGATGAACTACGGGATTTTTCTGGAGAAGTTGATGAAGACTCACCTCCACGTCCTACACCCTCTAGACCTCAAAGACCTTCCGCAAGCTCAAGACTACCTATAGGTGATGGTGATTCAGGGTCATTTGTCAGAGATGTGCAGCAGCAACTAATTGATGCTGGCTATGGTTTACCTCGCTATGGAGCAGATGGTATTTTTGGGGAAGAAACAGAAAACGCTGTAATGAGATTTCAAAGAAACTATAATTTAGCTGTAGATGGACTAGTTGGGCCAATGACTATTTCAAAGCTACAGCAAGTTTTACAACAAAAAGTATCAGCTCCTGATTTCCCATTACCAAATGGCATTTTAAGACGTGGTGATCAAGGAAATGCTGTAAAACAAGTTCAAAGAGCTCTAAATCAAATAAATTTCAAACCAGGGGCTATTGATGGTATTTATGGACCTAATACAGAAGACGCTGTTCGAAGATTCCAATCCATGTATGCAGCATTAGCTGATGATGGTATTTATGGACCTAATACCAGAAGATATATTCGAATGGAATTAGATGAGTAATTTTTATGTATAACCTTTCTTCAGAAAACATATAGTATTATTACAACAAGAATTTAACACCAAGAACAAACAATAAGAGGATCGCTCATTGATTGAGTTATCCTCTTATTTCTTATCTTTATTCTTCTATTACTAGCTCTCCTCTATATAAGTGAGCTTTTTTTAGTGTTATATTTATTTCTTTTGCTATTTTCTTTAATTCTCTTACTTCTCTTTCTGTGACAATAGAAATGACTGTACCTTCATTTCCCTGCCTTCCTGTTCTACCTGAACGATGCACATATTGATCACTATTTAATGAAAGATCATAATGAATTACATGCGTGAGACCAGAAATATCTAACCCCCTTGCTGCAACATCTGTTGAAAGCAACAAGCCTTGTTTATCTGTTCTCAAGCTCTTCAGTGCCGCCTCTCTTTTTTCTTTACTTGTATCACTGTGTAAAAGATGAAGATCAACACCTTTAAACTCTAGTTTTTCTGCAAGAACATCAAGATTACCAATGTCTTTAACAAATCCTAATGCCTTCATTGGTATATTCTTCACTAATCTTTCTAGCATTGAAAGCTTTTCTCTCTGTTCACATACAACATAGGTATGATCTACTTTTCCAACAGGCACTTCATCTAGACCTATCTTTACAATTTCCAAGTTATTTTTCATAAAGTCTCTAGCTTTTGATTCTGTGCTTTCATTTAATGTTGCTGAAAACAGAACAATTTGTCTTTCATTTAATGTTGTTTTGATGATTTCCTTTAATGTATTCTTATGTTCTGCTGCTAATAATTGGTCTCCTTCATCTAATACCAATGCTTGTACAGCATGCATTTTTAGCTTTTTCATTTTTATTAATTCATGTAATCTACCAGGAGTACCAACAATAATTTGCGGGCTTTTTTTCAGCTTTTCTACCTGACGTTTAATGTTCGCACCACCAATAAATGAAGCGCTTGTCAAATTACTACCCTCAGACCATTTCTTTATCTCCTCAAAAATCTGCATAACTAGCTCTCTAGATGGAGCCATAATTACAATTTGCGCTGATTTTTTATTTTCATCAATACGATTAAGCAATGGCAATACATAGGCTAATGTTTTTCCTGATCCAGTCGGTGATTCTGCAATAACATCTTTTCCTTCTAATATAGGTGGAATAGCTTTTAATTGAATGGCTGTTGGTGCTTCAAATGTAGCCTTCTCCCAATTATCTTTGATAAATGGTTTTAATTCTTGTAAAAAATTTTGTGTCATACTTATTCTCCTTCTGCTAAATTACTTTAATATAGTAGAACCATAATGGACATTTCAAAAAAGGCTCAATCACCAGAATATTTCTATGTATAAAAGTTTCTTAGTTTATAAATATTTATTTTTCACTAAAGTACCTATTATTATGATACAGAATATAAAAGTCATCACTTATCGTACCGTTTTATCGCAATAAGTGCAAAGATATTTTAAATTAGACTCTTCTTATACCTTGCTATGTTTTAAGAATTCTTTCAAATTAACGCTGATTCTGTTAGAACCAGTGTTTTAACGTATAAACGTTCAATATGTAGAAGAAATATTTCCACTAGTTTGTCCATCAGAATTCCATAAACAATAAAATTCACGAAAAAACATTTTTTATCAAAACCTATATTCAATAAAAAATGCTACTCTACATAACAAAAACTAACAACTCCAATTTACCTTTCGTCATATTTCCCCAGAAATAATTCTCATTCACCAAAATCTGATTTAACCAAAAAGCACAATACGACAAGTAACTAAGCATAGAAGTCTTAAGTGAAACGTACCTAAAACCCTATTTTACTATTTTCTAAGAAGTTGATTTTTTCTTAAGTCAATAAAGTCTGGATACTCTTCAAAAAAATTTAAAAAAAGTTCAATTTCTTTTAAAAAAGATGTTTAACACGATTAAAAACAGGGTAATACCCCACTAGCAATCAAAAAAAACAATAATGTATGCGCTTGTATTAATAAAATGTGATCTTCTAATGAGCTCTTATTATGAAAACATTGCACTATATTTACATAAAAAAATTCAAAAATAGAGCTTAAGTAAAAATTCTAATATGTGATAAATATTTGAAAGACAAACAACTATGGTTGCAAATTAGCATTTACTTTTTATACCTGTAGGTTCAGGTAGATAATAGAGAGATAAGGTGGGAGAATAAATGGTTAGACAAATCCAAATCAAGAAATTAAATGATATCAATGGTGAATTATCTTCTATTTCAAGTGAGTGTGAAAAAGCATTTGCAGCATGGATAAAGGATCGTAGTAATAATAAATTATTTAAAGAATATCGTGAATTGCTTAGCAAACGTGATCGAGTAATCAAAGAATATAAATCATGTATTGTTGTGAATTAATTTGTTGTTTAGTTTAGCTAACGAGGCTGTGACATAAGTATTTAATTTAATGATTAACCCGAATTATAAGGTGATACAATTAATCATTCGCCTAGTAGTTCGGGTTTTTAATTGTCGTCTTCTATAGACTTTTTGATTTTGCATACTTTTTTTAAGAATCAGTGGAATGGAGCGGAAGACACTAGGGCACCTACGGGAATTGAGGAAAGGCTGAGACCCCGCAGGCTTTCCGAGGAGGCTCAGATTCCTCCCCGTGGATTGCGAGTGTCTGCAGCGCAATGGAACGAACCTGTTTCTTTCAGCTTAACTGATTTAGATTTATTCGTCTTTATGTATGTCTTCTTTAATTATGTCCCAGACTCGTTTTTATTACTTAGAAATTTCCAGTATACTACAACTCCTACAAATGAAGTTAACGCTAACCTCATACGATGTTTCTTCATTTTTATTCCGTAATATAAATATCCACATTTTCCCTATTTATATAACATTAGATCTAGTATATACCTTATTTTATGATACAATTGATTTATTTTTCGTACTATTCTGTCTTTTATGTTGTTATTTATGTATAGTGCATATACACTTTAAATAGGAATATAAAGTTAACGTTTAAGTAATTATTAGATGAAGTCATTCAAAAAAAGCAATATCCCTATTTGTTTTTGTCTCTTCAAACTTTTGAAAGGAGGTTGAATGAGCTAAGTTTGAGAGTTCAAAATATACTAAATTCATGAGGTGATTGAATGTTTATCTTACGCAAAAGCACAACTATTTTTTTAGCTGTTCTACTTTTATTGTCTTCATCATTGTTTTTCTCACCCCCAGAAGCAAAAGCTGCTAACGGATTTTATGTAAGCGGTAACAAATTGTTTGATTCAACAGGTACCCCTTTCGTTATGCGTGGAATAAATCATGGTCATTCTTGGTTTAAAAATGATTCTGCTACTGCTATTCCAGCAATTGCAGCAACAGGAGCTAACACTGTGAGAATTGTCCTCTCAGATGGTAGTCAATATACTAAAGATGATATTAACACAGTAAGAAATCTCATTTCGTTAGCTGAACAAAATGACTTAATTGCCGTTTTAGAGGTTCATGATACTACTGGAAAAGATGATACAGCTTCATTGAATAGCGCTGTAGATTATTGGATTAGTATCAAAGATGCCTTGATTGGCAAAGAAGATAAAGTAATCATCAACATTGCTAATGAATGGTATGGCACTTGGAATGGAGCTAATTGGGCAAATGGGTACAAACAGGCTATTCCTAAGTTACGAAATGCAGGTTTAACTCATACATTAATCGTTGATTCTGCTGGATGGGGACAATATCCCGCTTCGATTCATAATTACGGTCAAGATGTATTTAATGCAGATCCACTAAAAAACACGATGTTCTCTATTCACATGTATGAGTACGCTGGTGGAAATGCTTCACAAGTTAAATCGAATATTGATGGTGTGATCAATCAAGGTCTTGCTTTAATCATTGGTGAATTTGGTCATAAACATACTGATGGAGATGTTGATGAAGCAACAATTATGAGTTATTCACAACAAAAAGGTGTAGGTTGGTTAGCATGGTCATGGAAGGGAAATGGTTCACAATGGAGCTATCTTGATTTGACTAACGATTGGGCTGGAACTAGTTTAACTCCTTGGGGTCAAACGATTGTAAATGGAGCTAATGGTTTAAAAGCCACTTCTGTACCTAGTGCAGTGTTTGGTGGTGGTTCTGGTGGAACAGATGGTACAGCTACTACTTTATATGATTTTGAAGGAAGCACTCAAAATTGGTCAGCTTTAAATGGTTTAGGAGGTCCATGGTCAGTCAGTGACTGGGCTACTAGTGGAAGTCACTCTCTTAAAGCAGATGTACAATTAGGCAATGTTTCTCAACACTATTTATCGATTACACGAAATCAAAACTTAAGCGGTAAATCAGCTTTAAAGGCTTCTGTTAAACATGCAAATTGGGGAACCATTGGAAATGGATTATCTGCAAAACTTTATGTTAAAACGGGATCAAGTTGGACTTGGTATGATAGTGGTTCTGTTCAAATTAATTCAAGTGGCACAACTTTAACTCTAAATCTAGCTTCTGTTCCAAATCTAAGCAATGTTCAAGAAATCGGTGTTCAATTCACTGGTTCATCTAACAGTAGCGGTCAAACTGCATTATACGTAGATAAAGTAACTATTCAATAAAACAACAACGAAATCAGGGCTCATTTTTTTGCGATGAGACCTGATTTCGTTTGTTATTAGTTGATTTTTTTAATAAATACAACCTTTAAGTAATTTCCTTCTTTAAAATCTTTAGATGTTTTGAAATCACTTGGTAGACTGTATTCTTCAAGAATTGAATATTTTCCACCAGTTTCTTTAAATGCCTTTTCAATGAAGCTTTTAAATTTTTTCATTCCAAACGTACTACAGTTAGTTGAAGCAACAATTACACCGTTGTTATTTGTTATCGAAATTGCTTGTTTTAATAGTTCTGGGTAATCTTTTCCGGCACTAAATGTATGTTTTTTTGAACGAGCAAAGCTTGGAGGATCTAAAATGACCATATCAAATGCTAACTGTTTTTTTACAGCATATTTAAAATAGTGAAAAACATCTTCTACGATGATATCCTGTGCTTCATAATCAATTTCATTAATACTGAAATGTTCGATTGTTTTCGCCTTACTTCGATTGGCTAAATCCACACTTGTTGTTTTAGTCGCCCCACCCAATGCAGCCGCAACAGAAAATGCTCCCGTATAGGAGAAAGTATTCAGCACACTCTTGCCATTCGCGTATTTATCACGAATGGTTTGACGAACATCTCTTTGGTCAAGAAATACTCCAACCATTGCTCCATCATTTAAATAGATGGCAAATTTGATTCCATTTTCTTTCACAATAAGAGGAAAGCTCGCTCGTTCACCAGTTACAAAGTCATCGTCTTCTATATATGTACCTTTACTATCAAAGCGTTTCTTCTCATATATTCCTCTAGGATCACCTGCATTTGTTAATGACTGAATCACATATTCTTTAAATTTATAGATACCTTCACTATACCAACTCATAACATAATACCCATCGTAATAATCAATGATTAAACCACCGATTCCATCTCCTCCACCGTTAAAAACGCGGAAGGCAGTTGTATCAGGATCTTCAAAAAGAGCTTTTCGTTCAGTAAGAGCTACCTTAATTTTTTTCTCAAAAAAAGCTTGGTCAATCACTTCATTTTGATTAAAGCTTAGTACCCAGCCTCTTCCTTTATTTTGTATTCCATAATATCCTTTTGCAAGAAAATTTCCTTTCTCATCAACTAAATCTATGATATTTCCTTCTTCCTTTAAAACATCAGGATTCTGGATTGCATCATTATTAATAAGCGGATATCGAGACCGAAATATTTTGGTAAAATCTTTTTTCACTTGTACTCGAGTTGGTTTACTCATTTTTTCACATCAATTCTTTATATATTTCCGAAAAACGAATCTCTTCCATCATACCCATAACTCGATGAAAAATAAAACCCCTCTTGCTAGTCAAGAGAGGTTCTTACTTTTTAAACCCACCACATTTGTGATGGTGATTCATTTATTAATACTGTTTTAAGATTTGTTACGGCACGTTCAAAGCCTTCATCTATAGACATGATTGGATCTTCATGCTCAATACTAACTACATAATCATAGTTATACGTACGAAGTGCACTCATGATATCATTCCATTCTGTTAAACTATGTCCACATCCAACAGATCTAAATGTCCATGCTCTCGTTTGAACTTCCCCATATGGCTGCATATCTGTTAATCCATACATATTTACATTATCTTGATCAATATATGTATCTTTTGCATGGAAATGATGAATCGCATTTTCTTTTCCTAGAATTTTAATTGCTGCTACTGGATCAATTCCTTGCCACCATAAATGACTAGGATCTAAGTTAGCACCAATGGCATCACAAGTTGCTTCGCGAAGCTTTAGCATTGTGTAAGGAGTATGAACTAGAAAGCCACCGTGTAGTTCAAGACCAATTTTCACATTATGCTCTTGTGCGTATTTACCGACTTCTTTCCAATATGGAATTAATTTTTCTTCCCATTGCCATGTTAATACATCACCATATTCATTTGGCCATGGTGTAACAGGCCAGTTAGGATATTTTGCATCCTCAGAATCTCCTGCAGTACCAGAGAAAGTGTTTACAACAGGAACATCTAACAATGATGCTAATTTAATTGTTTTTAATAACGTATCATTGCTTTCCTTCGCAAATGCTTTATCAGGAGAGATCGGATTACCATGACAGCTAAATGCACTTATGATGAGATCTCGCTCTTTTATTTTTGCTACGTATTCATTACGTTTTTCTTCACTTTCTAATAAAGCATCAAGATCACAATGAGAATTCCCAGGATAACACCCTGTGCCAATCTCCACTGCATGAAGACCTGAAGCTTTCACACGATCTAACATTTCTTCAAAGGATTTATCATTAAAAAGTACTGTAAAAACACCTAGTTTCATTTAAATTCCTCCTTTGGGGTCAGACCCCTTATTTGTCAGCAGATTGATAAATGCGATCAATAATTTGTGAGACTTGTAATGCCTCTTCCGGTTTTACAACTAATTCTGTTTTACCAAGACATGTATCAATGAAGTTCTTCGCTTGTTCCACACCAGGATTTTCTTCTCCTGGAATCCAGGCTGCTTGACTATTCATAAGCATTCCATTTTTTGTTGAATATAGCTCTAGTGGGAAAACACTTAAGCCTCCTTCAACTCCTGAAATACTCACATGTTCTTGGTCATCAAGAATATTTGCTGCCCATGATGTTTCTAATAAAAGAGAAGCACCATTTTCAAACTTAATATATGCTGTTACATGATCATCTACATCAAAGGTTTCATGATCAAATGAGCCCCATTGATTTACACTATTAGGTGTTTTACTTAACACATTGTATGTACTACCGTGTACGTCAATATGTTTAGGACTTCCCATCAACCAGATGGCTAAATCTAATAAGTGGCAGCCGTAATCAATTAAGCTTCCTCCACCTTGTAGCGTTTTATTCGTAAAAACACCCCAACCCGGAACTTTCCTGCGTCTTAGAGCTTGCACTCTTGTTACTAAAGGCGTGCCAACTTCTTGCATCATTTTTTTTGCAGCTTGAGCGTTTTTCATAAATCGATAGTGATAAGCTATAGCTAGAACCTTATTTGTCTCTTTTGAAGCATCCAGCATTTTCTCACATTCTTCTGCTGAAAGGGCCATTGGCTTTTCACAAAGAACATGAACTCCCGCCTCTAAAGCAGCGATTGTCATTTCTGCATGAAACTTATTTGGTGTACAAATGCAAACAGCATCAACATGCTGAAACATATCTTTGTATTCTGCAAAAACATGTTTAATCGTAAATTTGTCTGCTACTTCCTGAGCTCTATCTTTATTAACATCACTTACAGCTGTGATTTCACAATCATCACTAAACGTTTGAAAAGCAGGGATATGTCGCCCTTGCGCAATCCCTCCAACACCAATGAATCCAATTCGTAATTTACTCATAGCAATCACTCAAATACTTTTGCAATTGTTTTTGTTTCATTTGATTTAATCGCAGCTAAAATGACAGCTAATGATTTCATACCTTCTTCTCCACTGATTAAAGGTTGTTTATTTTCAACTACAGCTGAAACAAAATGGTCAATCACATGTGTTGTTTGTTGTCCACCTTCATCATTTGATTGAATCTTGCCTAGCTCATAGTTCACAGTTTCTCCGTTTGTATATTGAACAACAAGTGAATATGTAGGATTATCTTCAAGACGAATAATCGCTTTTTCACCATAAATGATCGTTGAATTATCTTCTTTTGCCGTATAAGACCAGCTAGCAGCTAAAGTTCCGATAATGCCACTTTCTGTTTTAAGTGCACAAACAGCTGTATCATCTACATCAGCAAATTCTTTCGCCGTAGTTTCAATAAATGCTCCAACCTCAACAATTTCTTCTCCTAGTAAATAACGAAGTAAATCTGTTTTATGAACACCTAAGTCACCCATTGCACCAATGTAGGCTTTTTCTTTTACAAAGAACCAGCTATCTTTTCCATCAACACTCCAGCCTTCTGGTCCTGGATGTCCGAATGCCGTTCTAAAGCTATAAATCTTCCCGATCTCGCCACTTTCAATTAATTGACGTGCAAGTTGATGTGAGCGAACAAAACGTTGATTATGAGCAATCATTAATTTTTTATCATTTTTCTCTGCTGCTTGGATCATTGCGTCTGCTTCTTGTTGTGATGTTGCCATTGGTTTTTCACATAATACATGTAATCCATTATTTAACGCCTCGATTGAAATAGGTGCGTGTAAATAGTTTGGTGTACAAACACTAACAGCATCAACTTCACCACTTGAAATCAATTCTTTATAATCTGTAAAAGCCTTCGCACCGTACTTATTAGCAATTTCTTTTACACGATCTTCAACGATATCACACACTGCTACTAATTCTACCTCTTGACTTGCTGCATATTCTGGAAGATGACGAAATTGTGCAATACTTCCACATCCGATAACACCAACTCTTAATTTACCCATTAATTTTTCCTCCTATTAGAAAGCTTTATATTTATATTTTTGGCTCTGTTTAACTTTGTTGTTGATTTCCGTTACAGGCATTCGCTTTCCGCGGGCGGTCCGGGAGCCTCCTCGGCGCAAGCGCCTGTGGGGTCTCCCTTTGACACGCTTCTCCCGCAGGAGTCTCATGCCTTTCACTCCAATCAACAAAGTGCTAAAAATAAACTTTAAGTTTTAACATAGCCATTTTTTAAAAACATCTATTGATAATTCCACCGAAAAATCGGTCATCTCCTACCATCTAGAACTAGCTGCGTGCAAAGGCATCTAGTTCGTTCATGGCTCGGAGTTTTGTCATTCTTTATTTAATTGGAATTTCACAGACTTACTTTAACTTTCATTAATTAGCAGCTTAATCATGAATTCCAAATAATCTATTTTATTTTTCAGAAATTGTTTCTAACGGCTGTGCATTACCATAAACTGGGCGCTTACGATCGACTGGCTTCACATAGTTTACAGCATTTTTAATAACCTTTTGAATTTGTTCATTATGATATGTTGGGTATGTTTCATGACCAGGGCGGAAGTAGAATATTTTTCCGTTACCACGCTTGAATGTGCAACCACTTCTGAAAATTTCCCCGCCTTCAAACCAGCTAGTGAAAATAAGCTCATCAGGTGCTGGAATATCAAAGTGCTCTCCATACATCTCTTCTTTTTCAAGCTCGATGTACTCACCAATTCCTTCTGCTATTGGATGAGTTGGATCTACAACCCATAGACGTTCTTTGTCATCTGCTTCACGCCATTTTAAATCACAGCTAGTACCCATAAGTTTTTTGAAGATTTTTGAGAAGTGACCTGAATGTAAAACAATTAATCCCATACCATCTAAAACTCTTTGTTGTACTTTTTCTACAATTTCATCTTTTACTTCATCATGTGCAAGATGTCCCCACCATACTAAAACATCTGTATTTGCAAGAACCTCATCTGTTAGTCCATGTTCTTGCTCATCAAGAGTCGCTGTTTTAACTTCATGATCTTCTTTTTGTAAAAACTCAGCGATTGCTCCATGAATTCCTTTTGGATAAATTTCACTTACTACTGGGTTTTTCTTTTCATGTCTATTTTCGTTCCATACAGTTACTTTAATCATCATTTTCCACCCTAATCTATGATTATTTTAATTTAGTTTGTTTTCGTAATTATTGCTGCTTTTAAAGTTAAACCCTTTCAAGTATATAGGGCTTTGCAATCTGGAAGTTCCTCTTCATATATTCAACATAAAGCTGAATAAATAAACTTAGGTAACTAACCATTAGTAAAATGCTCAAAATACACAAGAGCTATACTGAATTTTTAGTTAACCGGTTAACAATCCATGATAAAGCGATGAGATTAGTTGAGCTCACCTCCTTAAATTAACTTATCTTTTTTTAGTAGAGCTTCTAATAACAAGTTCGACTGGCAACATAATTTCTTTTGGATCAACATGATTTTCAATTGCCTTTATCGCCATTTCAGCTGATAATGCGCCTTTTTTAAAAACATCTTGGCGAATCGTTGTTAAGCTTGGTGATGAATATTTACTAATCATCAAATCATCAAAACCTACAATCGAAAAATCATCAGGTACTTTTATTCCATGATCACTCAAAGATTTGATAATACCTAATGCTGTAATATCAGATGAGGTGAAAATTGCCGTTATTTGTTCATTCCCAGCAATTTCTTTGCCAATTTTATACCCATTTTCAAAGGTGTTATAATTTCCTTCAATGGTCATTCCTTCTCGAAAGTCAATATTCGCTTCAGCTAAAGCTCGTCTAAAGCCAAGAAATCGTTGACCATCAACTGCTATGTCTATTGTTCCATTAGGAATAAAACATATATTTTTATGTCCTAAATCTATTAAGTGTTTTGTTCCTAGATAACCACCTAATTCGTCATCAATACGAATGTTCGAATAGAATTTTGCGTAATCCTCAAAGGAATCGATAAAAACTAAAGGTATAGATAGCGTTTTCATTTCCTCAAAAACCTGTTCAGGAAATGTTCCTAAAACGAGCAAAGAATCAAGATTACGTTTCATAATCCAATTTTTACATTCATCCGCTTTTGAAATACCTGAAATAACAAAGTCATATCCATTTGTTCGACATTCATATTCAATTCCACTCAATAACTCACTATAATATGGGTTTTCTTTAAAAAGTGGTGCAAGTGTTTTACCAACCAATGGCATGATTACACCTAGCATTTTTGATTTTCTTTTCGATAAGCTTATTGCTGTAAAATCTGGTTGATAATTTAATTCGTCAATCGCAAGTAGTACACGTTCTTTCGTTTCCTCTGAAACTTTATTTACTCCATTTAGCACATAAGATACTGTTGCTGGAGAAACATTGGCGTGTTTAGCCACATCTCTAATTGTGATTTTCTGATTCATATTGCCTCCGGTTAAACGGTTAACTAACTTTGATGTTATTATATAATACGCTTACATTGAAGATCAAGTATTTCTTCTAAATTTATTACATATCTTATTCATGCTTTTTTCTAGTTTATTTGCAGCATTTTCATTATATTTGCTGTTTCTTATATTTTATTTGCTCTTTGTGTCATTATATTTGCTGTTTGCATCATTATATTTGCCGATATTGAACATTTATTTGCCGATTTCAACCTTATATTAGTTTTTCGACAAAAACCTACATACCACAAACATTAGAATACCTATCCAAAGGCGGATCAGATCCGTCCGCCACAGATTCACATCATACTCATTTTCATATATACCTCTTAATACCATACCACGATAAACTTATTTCCTACACACATATCAACATCAAACAACCTTATTATACTCATTCAACAGCTTTTTCTTATTTATTTTACCCACATCTGTTTTTGGCAACTCATCTAAGATCACTATTTCTTTTGGAATTTTATATGATGCAAGTATTTGTCTCATATAATCGATTATTTGCTGTGAAGTAAAGACTTTTGCTTTCTTTTGGCTTACATATGCAACTACCTTTTCACCCCACTTATCATCATTTACTCCTATGACGGTAGCTTCTTTAACATATGGATGAGCAAGAAGAACATTTTCAATTTCTAGCGGATAAATATTTTCCCCTCCTGAAATAATCATTTCTTTTTTTCTACCAACAATATAATAATCTCCGTCTTGATCAACTCTAGCTAAATCACCTGTATGTAACCAACCATTTCGGAGTGCTTCATTTGTTGCCGATTGATTCTTAAAGTAGTTTTTAAACAAGTGGTTTCCTTTAATAAGTAACTCGCCTACCTCATTTGTTTCTACTTCTTTACCTTCCTCATCCACAATTTTTATATCATTTAAAAGCATCGGCTTACCGACAGATCCTTTTTTTCTTTTTGCATCATTTGGATGAATATAAAAATTATTAGGACCTGCTTCTGTTAGTCCATATCCTTCTTTAAACGGAAGGTTCTTTTCTTGAAATTTATCATACACACTAATAGGACAAGGTGCTCCTCCTGATAAAAAAGCTTTCATTGATGAAAAAGGCATCTTTCTAAAAAGATCATCCTCTACAAGCATGTGATACATCGTTGGAACAAATAAAGCAATTGTACACTGATAATCATGAAGCAAATGAACTGCTTCTTTTGAAGAAAATTTATTTGCGACGATAACCGTCCCACCCGCCATTAAAATTGGAATTGATAAAGCATTTATACCTCCTGTATGAAAAAGCGGTAAATAGGTTAATGTTTTATCATCACTAGATAATCCCCAAGAAATAATTGTATTGTAAGCATTCCAGTTAACCGATTTATTGGTCAATACAACACCTTTGGGTTTCCCTGTCGTTCCACCCGTATAAATCATTAACCATGGCAGTTCCTCTTCTTCTTCATTATGTCCCAATAGTTGTTTACTTTCTTCTGTGTTATGAACATGAAAGAGAGCTGTTGACAAAGAGCGCCACTCATAGCCTAGCTCTTTAAGCGATGGAAAGGATTTTTCAGCTTCCTGGTCCAAGAAAAGAAGAGCTGGTTCGGCATGGTTAATAATTTCTGTTAATTCTTGCTGTGATAACCTCCAATTTAACGGCACCAAAACACATCCTACTTTACTGCATGCAAATAATAATTCAAAAAACACTGGTGTGTTTTTTGCTAACAATAACACTCGATCACCTTTCTTAATCTTTCTATAATTAAATAATAAAGCCCACTGTAACGCTTTATCATGTAGTTTTTTATACGTCCATTCTTCTTGTGTTTCTCCATCAATTAACGCAATATTTACTGGAGATAGATTTGCTCTTTTGCCTAACCAATCATCACTCATCTTCACGTTTATCTGTCTCCTTCCTCAACCTTTTCTCTATTTTATAAGTGATCAGTTACAAAGGAGTTACACACTGTACATCATGCTTTTTTCAATTTTCACTTGTGTTTATTTCTACAAAAAAGGAGCTATTCTAGAAATCTTCTAAAATAACTCCTTTTTTATAGAAACCTACATCATAATACCCCCATCAACGTGAAGAACGGTTCCATTCACATAATCTGAGTCATCTGAAGCAAGAAACAGATAGGCGTTCGCAATATCCTTTGGCTTTCCAAGTCTTTGCATTGGTACCATGGCAATCATTTGCTCTATGACTTTTTCAGGGACGGATGCAACCATTGACGTTTCAGTAAAACCTGGAGCTACAGCATTCACATTAATTCCTTTTCTTCCTAATTCTTTTGCCCAAGTTTTTGTCATTCCGATAACTGCTGCTTTTGCCGCAGCATAATTTGTTTGTCCAACATTGCCATATGTGCCACTAACAGATGATGTGTTTATAATTTTGCCTTTCCCTTTCTCCACAAGATAAGGAACAACAGCTTGAGTACAATAAAACACGCCATTTACATTAACATCTAAAACCCTTTTGAAATCACTTGATGATAACTTATGTAGCATTGCATCTCGAGTAATTCCAGCATTGTTAATAAGAATATCAATACCATCCCATTTCGCTGCTATTCTCTCCATAACAGCGTGCACACTTTCTTCACTAGAAACATCTACCTGAAAAAACTCTACAGTTAAGCCCTGTGATCTTAATTCACTTGCCTTTTCTACACCACTTACCTCATCAAAATCGACCATTGCGACCTTGGCACCTTCTTTTGCAAATAATTCTGAAGCCGCTAAACCAATTCCATTTGCTCCACCTGTTATAACTGCTACTTTTTCAGTTAACTTCATCTTCATATCCCCCTTAAGCTTCAATAAATTGAATAATCTTTCCATTGAGTTGATCAATATCATCGATGAGTGGTGAGTGTCCACAATTCTTCAATTCTTCAACTACTGCAACTGATTCTAGATCTTCTGCTATTTCGTTTGTCATTTTGGTTGTGATGACTAAGTCTCGATCACCTCGTAAAATTAAGACAGGAATGGAAATATCTTTTGCCTGATCTGACCCTAATTGAAGTCCATTATGTGATGAGCTTATATTAAATGTATTTAAAGCATGATACACATCAGCTAAATTTCTTTGTGTTACCATATCATCTATATATCTTTCATATCTTGCCTTTTCAGGTTGATTATGAGTATAGATAAGAGAATTCCAGACTGTCCTTAATAACTCACGATTATTAGATTCATAGGCACGTTGAATCGGAATCGTTTTACTAGCATCGCTCTCAATTTCTTTTTTAGACTGTAAGCGCTTTAAAAAATCAGGTGTTCCATCTGGCTTTGTATCATAAAAAGGATAACCTCTTGTTGAAGCAGATGCTAATAATATTAACTTGGAACAACAGTCAGCATAATCTGCGACAAATTGCATCGCAACTGCACCTCCTGTTGACCATCCAATCATGGCGAAAATCGTTAACTCACATGTTTCAATGAATAGCTTTAGATCCTCTGAAAAATCTTTAATAGAAGAAATTCTTTCATTGTAGCTAGATTCCCCAAATCCCCTCATATCAATGGCTACTAACGTATATTTCTTTGAATAGCTTTCGAAAAAGATGTCCCAATGTACTGAAGATGTCATATTTCCATGTAATAGTAAAATGATTTTTTCTCCGCCCTCTCGAATCCGATAGGCGATTGTTTCACCATTATTCAACTGAACCTTCTGCAAATGAGGCATAGTCATTAATTACCATCTCCATTTCCCCAGACAATTGTCGTTGCTCCCCATGCATATCCAATTCCAGCCGACACAAGAATAACAACATCACCATGATGAATTTTCCCCTGCTCTGCTGCTAGTCGTAAAGATAATATTTGATCGATCTGACCAATATGACCATATTCTTCTAAATAAATTGACTGATCCTCCGTTAATCCTAGCGAATTCAATACATAGGTATGTGCTGATTTTTTCATGTGTAACATCGCAATATAGCTAATATCACTTTCGTTTTTTCCACTTTTATGAAGAGATTTTCGAATAACAGATAAAAAATTATCCATAGATTTTTGCTCTAATCTTTTTTTCATTCCTACTGGATCAAGAACATCAAGTCTATAGGTTCCTTCATCTAGTACTTTTTTTGTTATTGGATTTTTCGTACCACCTGCAGTGACAACAACATCCTCAGAAAATGAACCATCCGTCATAATATAGGAATCTAGTATTCTATTTTTCTTTAATCCCTTTTGCAAGACTATTGCCCCACCACCAGCACCAAGATTGAACATAAAGCGTGTTCGTTCATTTTCATAATCAATTAAATCTCCGTTACGATAACCACCAGCTAAAAGAACAGTATTAATATCATCATCTGTTTCCATCAAGCTTTTAGCTAGTTTCAAAGCCATAATTGTTGTTCCACATCTAAGAGCCGTATCAAACCCCCATGCATGGTGTGCACCAATGGCTTCCTGCGTCTTAATTGCAGCAGTCCATAACGGGTATTCCTTGTATTCTTCACCAATATAAATAACTAAATCAATATCTTTACCAGTTAACCCAGCCTCCTCTAAAGCCATGTGAGCGGCTTTGATACCCATTTCACATGTATGATCTTCAGGTCCTGGAATTGGTTTCCGTTTTAGTCCCATTTTATCTTCGACCACACTGATCGGTAATCCTGCTTTTTGGGCAATTTCCTTACCAGTTATATATGTTTCGGGAAGATAGATTCCTGTACTTAAAATCCCAACACTCACGTTTTTTCCCCCTTTCTAACTTGTAATTCCTTTATCCTTCTCATGATCCTTTTTCTTTTTCATCTTCCAGCGTTTACCTTTAAGTGTTCCAACAATTCCCGCTGGAAAAAACATAACCGCTAAAATATATAAAATTCCAAAGAAAATAATCCATCGCTCAAAAATCGGATATGTTTTACCAAGCTCAGAAAGTCCGTGGTGGGAAATTTCAATAATACCAGCTCCTAAAATAGGACCAATGAGGGTACCCACACCACCAATGATTGTCATTAATAAAGCATCTAATGTTACATCCATCGTAAAAACACTCGTATTTACAAAACGCAGTGAAAGGACGTAGAGTGAACCTGCAATACTAGCAAACACACCAGCTATAACACTTGCAATAATTTTATAATGTAACGTTTGATATCCTAATGACTGAGTACGATCTTCATTTTCTCTTACTGCCACTAACACTTTTCCTAATGGTGAATTTGTTAGACGTTTTAACAACAAATAAACAACGACCATAACAATTAAGCAAATAAAATAGAATGTTAATCTATCCTTCAAGAAATCTGGCACCCTAAAAGTGAATCCATCATTTCCAAATGTAAGAGATCTCCACTTCTCAGCCATAACTAAAAATAAGCCTGCAAGAGCTAAAGTTAACATCTCATAAAAATGGCTTTTCAAGCGAAGTGTTAATAAACCAACTAGATAACTAACAACGGCTGCAATAATCATTCCAAGCACAATCGATAAAACAAGCCACATCATTGTTGGGTCTACCCGATCTAATAAAATTCCAGTAGAATAAGCACCAATTCCAAAAAACATCGCATGACCAAACGATACGATCCCTGTATACCCAAGTAAAAGATCATAACTCATGGCAAAAACGGCAAAAATAAAAATTTGAGTAAACATGATCATCATACTTCTAGAGTCATTAACAAGTGGAAATAAAACAAGTAATCCTAAACAACTAGCTAATACTATTGGACTGTAATTATATGTTTTCTTCATCTCATCACCCCTTTAGACCAAACAAACCTTGTGGCCTGAATACTAAAACAATTGCCATAAGGAGCATATTTACAGCTAATGATAAATCCGGCACATAATAAGTCATAAAAGCACCTGATAAACCGACTAAAATCGCCGCAAAAAGGGAACCAGGTATACTTCCCATTCCACCTATTACAACAACAATAAAGGCGAGTATTCCAAAATCCATCCCCATCTCTGCATAAATAACTCCTGAATACGGTGCGTGTAAAATCCCACCTAATGATGCCATTGCTGCACCTACCATAAAAACAAGCATAAAAACCTTTTTAATATTGATACCGAGCGCCTGCACCATTTCTTTGTTCATCACACCAGCTCTCACAATTAAGCCAATTCGTGTATTTTTCAGGATAAAATAAATAATCCCAAATACAAGAAAACCAATAAGAATGATAAATGCTCGATACTTAATGATCGTTACATCACCTAACTGCCAGCTACCTGATAGATAATCTGGAGCTTGTGCAGCTAATTGATTTGGGCCCCATAATACTTTAAGCATTTCAGACAAAACAAGCATTAAACCTAATGTGATAAGAATTTGTTGAACATGATTTCCATATACAGGTTTTATAATAAATCGCTCTGTCACATAGCCCAAAATAAGACCTGTCACAATCGCGCCAACAATTCCAGCCAAAAAGCTACCTGTTGTCATATACACCCATACACCACTATAAGCACCCCAAGCAAACAATCCTCCATGAGCAAAATTCAAGACATCCATTAAACCAAAAATTAACGTTAACCCAGCTGCTAACAGAAAAATCAACATGCCTGTTGCCAAGCCATTAATGGCTAAATTCAAAAATAGTTCCATCTTCTCACCTTCTTTTCCTTATTAAGTGATAACGTTTTTTTATTAGGCGATTCCTAAGTACTTACGTTTTAGCTCTTCATTTTCAGCAAGTTCTTTCATTCTACCTGTTCCAACACTTTGACCATCATCTATAATGTAGAAGGTGTCACCAACTCCCATGGCCATGCGGAAATTTTGTTCAACCAACACGATCGTCGTTTGTTCTTTCATCTCCATGATCGATTCCATTACCTTCTCAACAACAATTGGAGCCAAACCTTTACTTGGTTCATCAATCAGTAATAATTCATTATGATTTAAATAAGCTCTTGCAATGGAAAGCATTTGCTTTTGCCCACCACTTAAATAACCCCCTTGCTTTTTCCAAAACTTTTTCAAGTCTGGAAAGAGAGTTAAAATCTTATCCATTCTTGCTAATGTTTGATCATCTTGCTTTTGCATCGCTACCTTCATGTTTTCCTCTACAGTTAATCCACTGAAAACTCCTTGATCTTCTGGAACAAATCCAATTCCTTTTCTTGCAATATCGTAAGGAGCTAGTTCATGTATTTCTTCATCGTTAAACACAATACTTCCTTTAGAAATAGGATTAAGTCCCATAATTGAGCGTAAAGTTGTTGTTTTTCCTGCACCATTACGCCCAAGCAATACCGTTACTTCTCCTTTTTTCACTGTAAATGATACCCCTTGGAGAATGTGATATTGACCGATAAACGTTTGAATATCTTGAACATCAAGCAGTGTGGTCATCATATAAACCTCCTAAGTAAGCCGTTTGAACTGTTTCATTATTCATGATTTCTTCTGGTTTCCCAGCAGCTAGTTTTCGTCCATTAAATAAAACAACAATCGTATCAGACAAGTCCATAATCATATCCATTTTATGTTCAATCAACACAATTGTCCTTTCTCCTGAACGTTTTATATCATTGATTATTTTTAAAATAGCTGGTACTTCCTCTAATGACATACCTGCGGTTGGTTCATCTAACAAAAGTAATTCCGTTTTAAGTGCTAATAACATAGCAATCTCGAGCTTACGCTTTTCCCCGTGGGCAAGATTACTTGCTAGAGTATTTGCTTTTCCTTCCATCATCACTTGTTCAAGCAAGTAGTACGCTTCTTCTGTCATTTTTTTATAAGCAGAAAAATGCCTCAACATTTGATATCGAACGCCTACTTGAGATTGCACAGCAAGTCTGACGTTTTCTAATACGGTTAAGTTTGGAAAAACGTTTGTAATTTGGAAGGATCTACCCATGCCTTTTCTTGTTCGCTTTGTGGAGGAAAGTTGTGTCACATCTTCTTGCTTGAAGTAAATTTTCCCTTTTGTTGGTTTTAACTGACCACTTAACAAATTAAATAAGGTTGTTTTCCCTGCACCATTTGGTCCAATAATGGACGTGAATGTTTTTTCTGCTATCGATAAATTAACAGAATCAACAGCTACTTGACCTCCAAAAGCAATGGTTAAGTCCTTTGTTTCTAGAATCTTCATACGCAAACCCACCTCTTTTTTTAAGTAGAGGCTCTGTTAAACTTTGTTGTTGATTTCCGTTACAGGCATTCGCTTTCCCGGGAAAAAAGTAACTTTTTTCCTAGGGAAGAATAATGAAAAAGCCCAATTACTGGCTTTTTCAAAGTGCAATTCTTCCTAGGTCCGGGAGCCTCCTCGGCGCAAGCGCCTGTGGGGTCTCCCTTTGACACGCTTCTCTAAGCAGGAGTCTCATGCCTTTCACTCCAATCAACAAAGTGCTAAAAATCAACATTAAGCTTTAACATAGCCTAAGTAGAAAGAGCTGACCTAGTCTTATTATCATTCTGACTAGATCAGCTATTTTCATTATGCTGTTTGCAGAAAAACTTGTTGCATTTAACCATCCGTAGTAAACAGCAGTTTATTCATTCTCTAGATATCTTTTCTTGATAAAAAGGAGCTTTTCAAGCGATAATTAGGTTCATTAAACAAGTCTTCATATCTTCATGTTTAATTTCTGATTGGTGGGGCAGTTTCTTCAGGTGACAATTCCCTTACTAAAACTGGTACTGGGTAATCGACTCCATCTTGTTTTTCAAGCTTAATCGCATACATTGTTTGCAATGCCTGATGATCTTCTGGACGGAATGTCATCGTTCCTTTAGGTGTTTCAAAGCTCATTCCTTCCATGATTTCTATTAAGTTATTTCCATCAACATCACCTTCTGATTTTTTCAATGCTTCAACAATTGAAATCGCTGCACTCATTCCACCTGGTGTAAATAAGTCTGGTAGTGATCCATCATAACGAGCTTGATGTTCTTTCACTAACCAGTCATTAATATCATTTGTTGGAAGTCCATGATAATAAACAGAGAAACCTTCCATCCCGATAAGTGGCTCCATTGTGGCTAATGCTGCAATATCTGGAGCACCTGTTGAAACTTTAATTCCTTTATCTTGAAGTTTCATATCACTTATTTGGTTCCATGGTGAGTTCGCACCAGCCCAAATGACGAATAAGTAATCAGGATCTGATTCAATGATTTTTTGAATATTTGCTGTAAAATCAGTTGCAGCTGGATCAGCGTATTCTTCTAATACGATGTTTGCACCAAGCTTTTCTGCAGCTTCTTTAAAAGCTGCCACACCATCGATTCCAAAAGAATAATCTGGTGCTAATGTCGCGATTTTCACTCCATCACCGGCAATGGCTGCAGCACCTGCTATCGCATCTTGTGAAGAGTTACGCGCTGTACGGAATACGTATGGATTAAATTCAGATCCTGTAATACTGTCAGCAACGGCTGGCTCGACAACCATAATTTTTTCGTATTCCTCAGCAAGTGGTAAAACAGCTAGGGTATCACCCGAACTTGATGAGCCAACAAGGAAATCAACTTCATCTTCTTCTAATAACTTAGTAGCTTTTTGAACAGCTACCTCAGGCTTAGTCTCCGTATCCTCAAACACAACCTCTATTTTTTTCCCTGCAACCTCCATCGTTCCATCTGTTGCATAATCAAGACCTAACTCAAACCCCTGCTTTGTTTGTAAGCCATATGATTCCAACGCACCTGTTAATGAAGCAAGAACTCCAATCTTAACTGTGCCTTGTTCAGCTGCTTCTGATGTTCCTTCATCTTTTGACTCTTTATCTCCTGAAGTTGTTTCATTGCTGTTACAAGCTGCTGTAAAGAGCAACGTGAACACCATTAATACAGATAAAATTGACCATCGTAAAGATTTCATACTTTTCCCCCTTTTGTAAGTTTCTTCAAATAACAAGTTTCCACTCTCCTGACCTTGATCGTGGCAAATCCACGATTTAGCCTTACAAATAGATTACTGTGTCGTAGTTACAAATGAGTTACAGAGGGTAATGACGGAGCTGTTTGAATTTCAGTATTCTCGGATATTACGTTATTTGAAACCTTACACTAACCATTGATCATCACGATTCTCATCACCTCAAAAAAAGACCAGCTACTTTCCCTGAACTCAGGAAATGCTGGTCTTTTTTCGCTATATTTTACTTGTTGTGATTTTCTTCTCACTTTACCCTTATATATTGATTTTTTCGGCAACTATCACATCAAGCATATCTACAAAGCTTCTTTTTTCAGAGCTAATGATACATCTTCATTTCGTATCATTTTATACATTTGCTTTGTCGCTTCCATTGGTTCTACATCAAGCTCTTCATTTAAAATTCTCACACATTCTTTGTACCACAGTAGTGCTTGTGGTCGATTATTTTTCTGATAATAGCCATACATTAATAAACGATAGGCTTCTTCCCAGGTTGCTTCCTTTATAAGAATTTCCTTACAAATCCTTATTGCTTCGTCAAACTCATTTAAGCGAATATGCAATCTAGCGAGTTTTTCTGAGCCTTGCAAAAATAGCTGCTTCAGCCGCTCTCTTTCAACTATTATCCATGGATATGCTCTTCTATCATGTAAGAAATCACCTTTATAATAACCTAGGCCTTTTTCTAAAAGTTGTTTTGCTGTTAAAACTGATTTCTCCTTTAATCCCTCCTCAATCCATTGCTCAAATTGGTCAACATCATAATTGATCACCGCTCTTTTGTTTAAACCATAAGATGAATCTTGGCGAAGGATAAAATAAGTTTGTGCACGTGGCTTTCTGTTTGGCTCTATTGCCTTATTTAATGCGTTAAACGCGACTTTGAAATCTCGATTACTATTTTTCTCCTCACCATCAGGCCATAAATCATCCAGAATTTCTTCTTTACGCATAAGGTGATTTTTCCTTATAAGAAAATATTGAAAAAGCTCCTTTCCCTTTTCACGCTGCCAATCCACATCATCAAGGACTCTATCACCTAATGAAACTTGAAAATCTCCTAATGCATTTACTCTTAATGTATAACCTGGGTGTGAATCAATATGTGCATAACCCCAACTCGCAAGTAATTTAGAAATATAGTTTTGGTGGATATTCTCATTTCTTGCTTCAACAAGAAGCGGCAAAAATTGTTGTAAGTCTTTTGGCCCTAGCATGGTTCTCTCTGTAAAAATAAATTCATAGTTTCCAAGTTGAACTTTTTGTAGAAAAGTATAAACATGCTCAATAAACAACTCTTTATCATTAGACTGCTGTGCTACTAAAGAAATCCACATCGCTGAAAGCATCTCACCATAAAGATCTCCACACTGTTTAAAAGATGCTAAAGCATCCTCAAGCCACTGTTTACTATCATCATAATAATGACTATAAAATGCCGCCACTCCAATGCACATTTTTATGATGGCTGAAAGCCAAAAATCAGTCACCCGTTCTGTTTCATATAAAGCCCTCTCACCTAGCTCTTTTGCTTTTTCCCATTCTCCCTTTCTTCCATACATCACACACAAACCCATATATGGTTCAGCTTTTCCTCGTTCCACTTTTATTGAATCCATTAATTGCAAAGCTGTTTCATAGCAAATAATTGTCATTTTTTCTTCGTAGCGACTCATTATTCCAACAGCATGCCCCATCCTAATCCAACCACAAGCTTCAATAAATGCAGACTGCTGATCAATTCCTTGTTGAATCCCCTTTTGTGCTAACTGTTTCGCTTCTTCACCATTGCCACAAAAAGATTCAAGTAATGATAACAACAATTCGGTTTCTCGATGTGCTTGTGGTAAATGTGGATTATTAGCATTTGTTCTATTATTCAACAGCTTTTTTGCTTCTTCAATTTTACCTGTTCGAAGAAGCATTCGAGCATCTAGATTTCCCTCTATCCACGAATTTTCATCCATCTCACTTTTTTGATACCATATTAATGCCTTAGCTCCTTGACCAGAATTAACAAGGTTTTCTGCAAGCATACGATATAACCGATCTTTATCCTTCTGATCCCCATCAATCTTTTCTAAACACCTTACGGCTTCTGCCAAATACCGCTCAGCTTTACCAGGTTGGATTGTATCTAGATAGATATTAGCCATCCCTTCATTTGCTTTACTTAAAAGGAGAAAATCATTACCCTTTTTACCAGCATCGATTGCATGTTGATAACAAGTAAATGCTCTATCATAATAAGAACGATAGCGCCAAACTTCTCCTTCAAAAAACCATAATGAATACTGTTGATGTTTGGTTTGTTCAGAAAGAGATTGTAAACGCTCAAGTAACGTTTCCAATTGTCTACCTTGAATCATTCGTTCACTAATAAGTAATAATATTGTTGCTATTGCTCTTTCATCTTTGAGTTCATCGTAATACAACATCGCCTCTTCAAAACGATTTTTCCCCTCTAGGTATCTTGCACATTTTTGAAATAAAACTTGTAAATGTGTTTGCTGTTCTTCCATTCCTCTTCTTTTTAAAAAGGCTTTAAACAAAGCGTGAAAACGATACTTATTTCCTTCAAGCTTTTGAATAAAAATATTTTTTACAAATAATTGTTCAAGCATCGTATGTGAGCCATTAATACCTAAAATAACATCACAAATCTCTGGTTCTAATTCATTAAAAATTGCAGACTCTATTAAAAATTGCTGAAGAATAGGTGATTGCTTGTTAAACACTTCTTGTGCTAAGTAATCAAAAAGTTCTTTCATTGATGAATGAGTATGCTTCAAAACTGAATCAATATCTTTTGACTCAGTAAGTTGACTGCCAATCATATTTAGGGCAATAATCCATCCTTCTGTTAATTTATGAATATGCTTTAATTGCCTATCTGTCATCTGTGATTGGTGGAAATCTGTCAGAAAAACACTACTTTCCTCTTCAGACAACATTAAGTCATCCTCACCAATTTCTAAAAGCCCGCCACTTACTTTTAATTTAATCAACATATTCCACTTTGGTTTAGTTCTTGTCGAAAATAAAAAATGAACATTATTCGGAATTAAACTCAACACTTTCTCTATCCATTGATTAATCATAAAGGCATGATCAACAAGTTGAAAATCATCTATCACTATGACAAACTCTTTGTTTACGTTTAAACACTCATTGATGAATAATGCACTTAAAAGTTGTAATTGGTCATCCTTCATCCAATAATCCATCTTATCCATTGTTTGTAATAATTCTTCACCAAATAAAGGAAGGTGCTTGCGTATTGAATAGGTCACATATTTTATAAAAGGAAAGATATCATCATCTTGATCTGTTACCGTATACCAACAAACGGGTAGTTTACATTGCCTCACAAACTGGCTAACTACTGTACTTTTTCCATAGCCAGCACCACCATGAATAATTGTCACCGGATAACTTGTAAGCCCTTTCATTTTCTTAATCACTGAAAGTCTATATATATATGAATCCTTTATGGCTGGTGGAACTAGCTTCGTTTCAATAATTGGAACGTAAGGTTGCATACAATTTCCCCACCTAAATAAGATAATTAATTAAAAGTAAGCTATTTTATTGATTTGCTCTACAGGCATTCACTTTTCATTGTACAGGGTAATCCTAGTTACGAATCCAACCAACAACATGCTTAAAATCAACATTGAGCATAAACATAGCCTTTATGATAAGCATGGTGTTTTTATGCAACTATATTATTACATCATTTCATATGCTTAAAAAGCTGGTCATAGACCTTAAATAGTAAAGTTACGATGTGCTTTTAGAAAAAAATTGTTTTCTATCAAATATTACGTATAAAATCTGCAGATTTGGTAACAATTTATATTATTCTTAATAGATTGTGAGGTTTTCTATATGAAACATATATTACCTGCTACTTTCCTAGTATTTTTTACATTTGTTGGTTTTAGCGTTTATTTTCTTTATCAATTAAGTGTTTTTGCGATAAAAGTTATGGTCTATACGATTTAAATTCATCATTAATTATGAGATATCACTCCTCTATATATTTAGAAGACAAGAAATCTATCATTTTTTTAAAAAGGATATGTATCAATCTAAATCAGTGAACAGGTAAAATAGCTTAAGTGCCTTGGTCAGCCTGTGGAACTAAGATCATTAGGAATTGAAGGTGCTCTTTCCCCCTTTCAATTCCTATTTGACTTATCATCTAGGTGAAAACTTTCATTCAAGTCCACGGCACCTAGAGATACCAACACAACGTGTAAATATTTATTATTTTTTTTCGCTGAAATTTTCACGAGGCATATATTTTGTAAAATAAGCACCTGCGAATAAGAGAAGCATCGTTACTAACCAACTACCCATTCCGAATAAATTAAACCAATAAGCAACTAAATTTACTCCTGCAATGGAGAAAAAACAAATGGATGTTAAACTCGTTTTAAAACCTGTTATCCCCAATCTCTTTCTCTTTTTTACGGTAAGATAAATCGAAGCTAGTAAGCTAATGAGCAGGACTATAGATAGTATTAATTCCACCATACTTGTGCATCTACCTCCTTATACAAACGTTTAATTAAGACATTTACTTCTCTATTGCCCCTGCAACTGGATATTGATCCAAATCAATTTCTGTTTCCATATCAAGACTAAGATTTGCTAGCTGTAAACCAAGATAAGGACCACTTGTTAATCCTGAAGCTCCAAGACCATTTGCAACGAGCAATCCTTTATAATTCGGTACAGCTCCGATAATTGGAAGAAATCCTGGTGTAAAAGGTCGAAATCCCACTCTTGTTTCTAGCATTGTACTTTCCGCTAAACCTGGAGCAATTTGTAACGCTTTATCTAATATCTCATGAAGGCCACCTGCTGTTACACGCAAATCAAAGCCTGCCTCATCTTCATGTGTCGCACCTACAACGATTCGGCCTTCTTCAAACGATAAAATATATTGATTATTTGGTGGCATCACAACAGGCCAATCACCTGTATTCGTATGATTTATTTCTAAATGAATAATTTGTGCCTTTTGAGGTGTTACTTTAAAGGTCATTCCTAATGCTTCTACTAATTGATGCGACCATGCTCCACCAGTTATAATCACTTTGTCAGCCGTTAACTCTTGCTCTCTGATTTTGACACCTTTTATTTGGCTGTCCTCAGCAAGTAAGGAAACAGCATCATCTTCAATAAATGTTGCACCATTCTTAATAGCAGCTTTCACTAATGCATCACGCACAGCTTTTCCATCAACACGTGCACCACCACTTACATAAACAGAGCTATATTCTTCTGCTATCAGTGGAAATAACTTTTGTGTTTCTTCTGGAGATAATATCTTTACTTCCCCTATTTCAGGTGCATCTTCACGTCTTTTCATTGCTCTTTCTGCCATTTTCTCTAATTTTTCAGGATCTCTATGTAAACTTATTGCACCAACACGACGATAACCTGTTGATGTTTCACCATCAGCTTTTAACTTTTCAATCAGCTCTGGGTAATATCTTGCACCACCTTTAACTAACTGGTACCAAGCTTTGTTTCGTCTTTGTGAAATCCAAGGACAAACAATTCCTGCTGCTGCACCTGTCGCCTGCCCCTTATCTTGACGATCAATTATCGTTACATCAGCCCCATACTTAGCTAAATGGTATGCCGTTGATGCCCCAAGAATACCTGCTCCTATCACAATAACCTTCTTCATTGATTACACCTTTTCCTTTATAAATGTTCCTTTATTTTACTTTAGATTGATTTTAGACTCAAATGCACACTTTACCATATTAACGTAACAAGGGTCAGACATTTAAAAATGTCTGACCCCTTCTTAGTTATGATGCTAAACCATTTTCACTAGTTGAAATCGCTAGTTTTTTATGTTTAATCATAAAGTAAGTTAATGTCATGATAACAAATCCTAACATGTAACCCATTAAGATAAAGATGTTATGCCATACTACTGTCATGTCTCCACTTGATATTACAGCTTTAAAAGCTGATACCGTATAGCTCATTGGAAGAAACGCGTGAATTGGTTGTAATGCTTTTGGAATCATTTCAAGTGGAAATGTTCCCGCACTTGTTGTTAGTTGGAAAATAAGAATAAGAATCGCAATAAACCTTCCTGGATCACCTAATGTTGTAACGAGTAATTGAATTAATGACATAAATGTTAAACTAATGATGATTGATAGGAAAAGAAACATTGGTACATTTGTTACCTCGAGTCCAAGTCCTACTAATAAAATCACATCAGCAACCATTGCTTGGCATACACCTACTATTGCGATAACACCAAACTTTCCGATAAACCAAGAAAATCCACTTTTTGGTTGAATCGTAGGAATTTTCAATGTATAAACAATCGAAATTAATAACGCACCAACAAATAATCCTAAAGACAAGAAATACGGAGCAAAACCTGTACCATAGTTTGGTACTTTATTAATTCCTTCTTTGCTTACATCAACAGGTTCACCGATCATATCAAAGGTGTTGTTAGTTGCTTGAACAGAGCCTGCTTCTTCTGCAGCATCTCCTAATTTCTCATATAACTCTGATGTTCCATCTGCAAGCTTTCCTGTTCCATTTGTTAATTCTTTAGAACCTTCAGCTAACTGAGTAGAACCATCACTTATTTTAGCAGATCCTTCTGACAATTGACTTATACCTGAATCCAAACTAGTTACACCAGAAACTAATTTATTTCCACCAGCTTGTGCATCATGTAGCTTTTCGTTAAATAACGTAAATTGATCAACATATTCAGCTTGACCTGTTTTAAGATCAGTTGCTCCTTGATTAACAGATGTAGATCCATCTGCTACTTGTTTTATCCCATCTTGAAGTGCAGCTTGATTGTCATTGATTTTAGATAAACCATTTTCTAATTGACTAAGCGTTGGATCGATAGCTGCTTTAATACTATCTTCTAATTTATTACCAGAAGATAACATCTGCTCATTTACAGCCGATTTATATTGAGTAAAACCTGTAGTTAATCCTTCACTTATCCCTTTTTCTAATTGTGCTTGCATTTCTTCTTTTGAAGGTGCATTTGCCACAACTTGTTGCTGAATTCCACTTATGATCGCAGGATCGACGTTATTTTTCTCTAGTACGGAAAAAATAGCAGTCATTTGCTCTGATTGTTCAGTAGAAATCTTCTCTGTTAACCCAGCAGCAAGTTCCTCACTTAATACATTCTGTAATTCATCTAATCCATTATTCATGGAAACGGAAGATTCTTTTAATTGTGCTTGAATTCCTGCAGCCATTTGCGGTGGAAATTGTTGATGAAATTGAACAAGTCCTTCATTTACCTGATTTGTACCATCTACTAATGAAGGTACTTTTTTATTTATTTCTTGAAGTCCATCATTCACTTGGTTCATTCCAGAAGATAATTGCTGTGATCCGTCTTTTACTTGTTTTGATGCTGCAAGAAGTTTATCACTTCCTGCTGATAATTGATTTACACCTTCAGCAAGCTTCTTTGCGCCATCATTCAGTTCACCAGATCCTGATTGAACTTTATTTACACCTTGCTGAAATTCTAGTGATTTTGATGCCAGTGTTTCTAGATTGTCTTTAAGAGTAACGGAGCCATCTTTCACTTTGCTTGCACCATCACTTAATTCACTAGCACCATCACTAGCTGTATCAAATCCATCTGCCATTTTTGTTATTTTCTCGAAAATTGATTCAGCGTAAGTAGATGTTACTTCTTTAGAAATTGCACTTTTAATTTCTTTAACAGCTGAATCTCCGATTTGAGCGGATAAGAAGTTAGATCCTTCATTTGGAATATATTTTAAATGCAATTTTTCCGGCTGATCATCTAATAATGTTGTTGCATTTTCCGAAAATTCTTTAGGTATTTCTACTACCATATAATAAGTCCCATCTTCTAGCCCATCATAACCAGCTTGTTTAGAAACAAAATCAAATTTAAACTTTCTATTCTCCTTTAAATTTTGGACTAGTTCATCTCCAAGCTGTAAGTGTTCCTCCTCAAACTCTGCTCCTTCATCAATATTTACAATCGCAACAGGTAAATCTTCGAGTTGATCATATGGATCCCAAAATGCCCAAAGAAACATTCCAGCATACAAAATTGGGATAAAAACAATAGCTAGAATTGGAATAAAAACCTTTCTATTTCGTAAAATATTCTTCCATTCTGCAAAAAACAGATTCATTCAAATACCACCTTTCACCTTTTTGACTATATTGTTCATTTAGTCATTTTATGATAAAAAAAAGTTCATAACTAATTACTTCTATTTATGAACTTGATAAGCCCTTGAATAAATAAAGCTCAAATAAATGTGTAATTTCTTCTTTATTTAACGGCTCATGATCTTTTTCCCAATCAAAAATGAGTGACACATACAGTTTTAACATAACAAATGCTGTCATTTCCGGATTACATGGCTTAATTTCTCCTTTATCAATTGCACCTTGAACAATATCCTTAATATAGGAAACAACCACTTTTTCCAGCTTTTTCATCACTTCCAATACTTCTCTCGTACCCATTTCTCTTTCTTCGTGAAATAACTTAGACATCAACTGATGTTTTTTACGAAAATCTAATAATGCATAAAGTGAACTAGAAGCATTTTCATAAAAAGAAGCATGTTTATCCATTGCTGCTTCAGCTGCCATTTTCATTTCTTGGATAAGAGATGTAATAATTTCATCAAATAACTCTTCTTTGTTTTTAAAAAATGTATAAATCGTTCCTTTTCCTACATTAGCTATTTTCGCCACCTGATCCATAGTTGTTGCTTTGTAGCCAAATAAAGAAAAAGACTCAGTAGCTGCTTCAATAATTAATTTCTTCCGATCAACCACCATACAATCACCTCGGGTATCCTCTTTTAATGACCGAATTACCAAAACGGTCATTAAGTACTAACATATAATAGCATAGCTATTTATAAAATAGCAACTTCTATAGTGAAGCTTTTTTGTCTTTATTGTTGCTCGTAACGAAGAAAATTATATTCACTGGACCTATAATTCTGCTAATCGCTAAGCTCTTATACAGAATTGGTACATGTATGAAGAGATAATAGATCTACTGAAAGGTTGAAAAACTAGTTGGATTTGTCGAGAGAATAGATAGCTTGTAAAGATGTGTATATGTCCGGTAACTTTTGGGATAGGCTAGGAAAGAATTGGTGGCGAGTAAAAATGTAGTGATAACCGGAAAAAGATGGAAAATGACCGATTACAAGCATTTTATGGTCGGGTAAAAAACTGTTTGGCATGCGAAAAATTTATATTGGTTGTAAATATCAAGCTAACGATGTACAATTCTGATCGTTTATGAATGCTCAAAAATGAAGTAACACCTTTTTTTTCTAAGTGATCTTTAATTCTGAAAGAAAACCCAACAATATACACGACTATTGCGTTGTGTAGAACACAATCTAATATTGCATTTCCTCATTTAGTTTCCAGGAGCACCTCATCTCAGTACTTATGTCTTTCATCAATTATATGACGGACTTTTACTTGGGCTTTCCTCTCGCTTATGTCCTTCATCAGCTCTATGACGGACTTTTACTCTGGCTTTCCTCTTGATTATGTCCTTCATCAGCTCTATGACGGACTTTTGCTCTGGCTTTCCTCTTGATTATGTCCTTCATCAGCTCTATGACGGACTTTTGCTCTGGCTTTCCTCTTGATTATGTCCTTCATCAGCTCTATGACGGACTTTTGCTCTGGCTTTCCTCTCGCTCTTATTGGTCGAGAAAAGATGGAGAATGGTTGATATTATTCATTTAATGAGCGGGTAAAAGCTATTTGGCGTGTTAAAAAATAATATTGGTCGATTAAGGTTGAAGGTAGACCTCAAAAATGTATTGCTGATCGGCAAGATCTAATTAACAAAATAAAAAAAAAGATGCAAATCACATCGATATGCACCTAATAACCTAGACTTACTTCATTTATATTTATGAATTCAATCTTCCGCACATTACATTAATAGGTAAATACAATTCTTACTGTTAAAACTAAAAACGTGAATAAACCAACATTGGATTTTTTCATTTCGATAGCCCCTTTACCTTTTGTTAACTTAACTATACAAAAGGTAAAAGATGTATTCTATATTCCTGTTATATAAACTGACATAATATTCTGAAATTAAAATTATAATCATAAGTACCACGTCACCCTTATCCGCTAGAATTAGACACAGAAATCAGGTACAAAGTTCTACCTTATAAAGAAATATGCATATTCAAAAAATACCCATATCGAAAACTAAAGATAAATAGTATAATAGAACTATATTATAGGAAAAACTACATAATGAAATTGAAAAAGGCAAACCCATTGAAAAATGGGGACGCAAAGCTTCAGACCTACGGGAAACTAAGGTGGCTGGGTTACCAATGGGATAAAAAAGTTATATCTCTTTGGATATAGCTTTTTTTGTTTTATATAATTGTAGAATTTCAATTAGTAGTGAAAGCTGAATTTTTTGTGTTTATTTCTAATAATGTCTTTATTGTTCGCAACCGTGATACAACGGATAACTTCCGCTATTTAATAACCAGTTTGTAACACCTTATTTAAAATATGAACTCATGTGGAGGATAACTATAATGAAACTGTTGCGTTCTCCAGTTTTTATTCTGATTTTTTATATCATTTGTTTTTATACTTGGATTTTAACATTCCGAGGTAATGAATCTCTACAATTACTAGGAACATCATTTTTTATATTACTCGGAGGAATTGTTAGTTTAAATTGGCTCATAAAGACGTATAGGGAAGTTGAAGGTACAGAAAAATACTTTTGGTTATTATTATGCTTTGGCGTTTTTACATCATTTATTTCAAACACCATTTGGTATGTAGAGGCAATTTATGGAGCCCCACTTTTTTCAGGTTTGACCTATTTCATATGGGTTTTAGCTTATCTATTTTATTTAGTTGCACTGATATTTCAAATAATTTCCTTTAAGCATACTGTGGATAATCGTCCATACATGTTTAATTTGATTATCTTTATGACAGTTGCTATATCTTTAAGTATCCACTATTTAATAGAACCTATTTGGCTTCTATCAGAGTATTCTATTGGCATTACGATTCTTACATTAGCATACCCGATTTTAGATCTTAGTATCTTATTTGTCACCCTCTATCTTTACTATATTTCAAGAAATACTCAACAAAAAAGAACCTATTTGCTTATCACTCTAGCATTTTCACTTCAGGTTTTAGTTGACTCGATTTATGTATATTTATTACATGTTGATCTTTACCAAATTGGCAGCTTAATCGACCCAATTTGGCAGATATCAACACTATTGTTAGGTATTGCAGGGTTGAAATTTAAAAAGAAACAAACGAAACCAAGTATTTCAAAAAAAGAAGCACCTAGCAATATAGACATTGCGATACCTTATGTTTGTGTTATTTCTCTTCTTATCTTGGTTATCCACAGCTATAGTAATAATCTAAATGCACTTAGTATGGGATTAACCGTTTCATTTTTTCTAATTTTAATACGTCAGTTTTCTTTCATGAAAAAAAATCAAAAATTAGTAAATGAGTACCGATATTTGGCATTTCATGACCAGTTAACAGGTCTATATAATCGTCCAAAATTCCAAGAAGATCTACAAAAGGTTCTCAAAAAAGCAACTGAAGATTCAACAAGAACAGCCCTTTTATTAATTGACTTGGACCGTTTTAAAAATATCAATGATACATTAGGTCATTATTTTGGAGATTGTTTGTTGCAAGAAGTTGCTAAGAGGCTAGAACAAACACTAGAAAAGAATGGGATAACCTATCGACTCGGCGGTGATGAATTTGTCATTGTCCTTCCTGAAACAACAAAACCACATTGTGTTAGTATTGTTAAAAAGTTATTAGCTGACTTCCAGTCCCCTTTTTCCATAAATGGGTACGAAATTTCTGTATCGCCTAGTATTGGTATTAGTATGTACCCCGAAAATGGTCATACTTTTGGTAAATTACTAAAGCATGCAGATGCAGCTATGTACTTAGCAAAGGAAAATGGAAAAAACACGTTTCATTTTTATAATGAATCATTACATAAGCTACTAGCTCAAAAAATGAAGCTAGAAAATGGCTTAAGAAAAGCAATTGAAAACAAGGAATTTCATCTTGTTTATCAGCCTAAGGTTGAATTACACTCAGGTAAAATCATTGGAGTGGAAGCTTTATTAAGGTGGGAACACCCTAAGTTAGGATCAATTTCACCAATGGAATTTATTCCTATCGCTGAAGAAACAGGACAAATCATTCATGTAGGTCAATGGGTTTTAAAAGAGGCTTGTCGACAAACTAAGCTATGGCAAGAGAACGGCCTGGCAAATCTTTCTGTTTCAGTGAATGTCTCTGTCCGTCAATTCCAAGATAGTAGCTTCATAAACAAGGTATCTTCTATTCTGAAAGAAACAGGACTAAATCCACAATTACTGGAATTAGAAATCACAGAAAGCATCATGCAGGATATTAACCATTCCATTGACGTACTGACCAAATTACGTCATTTAGGAGTAAAAGTATCTATTGATGATTTTGGTACAGGATATTCTTCACTTAACGTTCTTAAGGAATTGCCAATTGATACGATAAAAATTGATAAATCCTTTTTGAATAACATGTCAGATTCTGTGAACTCAATGATGATCAAATCTATTATAAAATTAGGTTTAAACTTAAACTTAGATGTCGTTGCAGAGGGAATCGAAACAAGTGATCAAGTGCAAAAGCTAACAGAAAATCACTGTCATCTTGGACAAGGATACTTATTTTCTCCACCTCTTCCTCCTGAGGAAATTATTGAACTTCTTGAATCTGGGAGTTTTTCTGAGATATTGTAAAATGATGCTGTGACATAAATAGTTAGATAGTGATCAACCCGAATGATTAGGTGATTTTCAATTAATCTTTCACCTAATCATTCGGGTCTTTTTTTGCTGTTTAAATTGTTCTTTTAGTTAGAACCAGTATATTATTGGATAATTATGTAAAATTACGATTAATTAAGCCTAAAATCACTTCATTTTTTTATAAATTTCATATTTCACTTGACTAGTGTTACAATTAGTATAACGAAGTGTGAAGGGATTGATCAAAATGAAAAACAATAACGTTATTTCTGTGAAAGATCATAAACAAGACATCACTTTAACTGTAAAAGGGCTTTATTTTTTTCAAGGGTTCCAAGTCTTAGAATCCTACACACCCCAAAATGATGAATGCTATTATTTATTTTTTTATAAAAATAGATTTCTCACAGGAAAAAAGACAGCAAAAATAAAACAAAAATCATATCTTAAACTAATTTTAACTAAAGGTATTTTCATTCCTTCTCCTCATCCATTACTTTCTTCCTTTTTATCTAATCAGTCAATCCAAACATTTACTACTTTAATTACACTTTGGAAAACGATCAATAACACCTATCAAAAAACGGAAGCTTTTCATATCTTGACTGCTTTTGATTGTTATTTAAAGAAAGAAGATATCTTATCTTTGATGAAAAAAGCATTTCTACAGTTCCGTAGAAGTGGTAAATTCCTACACGCATATCGTATCCTACGATTAGCTCAAGAAAAATACCCAACGAATAAATGGTCTAACTCTTTAATTACTCACATAGATTACCAGAAATATTCAATTCGCTATCAATCTGAAATTGAAGCATTGCTAACATATGACCCCCTACATGCTGAAAATCAACTTTATCTTCATAAAGAAGCTGATCACATTTATGCTCTTCTGCAAAAAAAGTTACGTTCTGAATCAAGAATCCTAGAATGTCTTGCTTTACATCTTCATAACTTATCAACAAATCCACACAGCTTTAATCATTATTTTGACGAAATCCAGGTCATTCTCCATTCAAATTTCACTAAACAAGAAGCAATATCTATTTTATATAACCTATATAACCAGCAAAGCTCTAATGAAAATAAAGATAAAGTTCAACAACATTTACTTTCTATTTTGGTATCTGCAAAGCAATACAAAGATATTTTTACGATCTTAACAGAAAATCCAACGTCCTTATCACCTAGCCAAACTGATTTGCTAGTTGAAGCGATAAATCATTTGGATGGAAAATCCCTTTCTTTCGAAACCTTCCAAGCAGAACATCTTGCTTCTACTAACGGTCAACAATTAGAAAAACTAATTGTTACTCTTCTTCCACGACTATTTGAAACACATGATATTAAATATACCTATAACTGGTTACAACCCTTCATGCATTTGCCTTTACCATCTATTAATACGATAAAAAAAATGTATGAAATAAGTGAAGAACCTGATAAACAACTGGATATGGGTGAGTTATATTATGAATTAAAACAACTTCCACAAGCAATCGATTGTTTTCTCTGGGACATTGAGATGAATCCGACAAATTCTATTCCAATACGATGGTTAATAAAGCTATATGGTGAATTAGGGATGGTTGAGGAATCAAAATCTTATCAATATTTATATAAACAAATTCAAAAAAGTTCATGAAGCTCTTTGGGTTTGTTGAGGAAACAAAAAATATAATCTAAAAAGCCAATCAAATTATCGTAATTTGATTGGCTTTTACTGTGGTTATAGTTGAATGATACGTTTTTTGAATGTAACCTCTAAAGCTAAATTCGACTACAAATGTTTTTAAAGAATGTACGAAAAGAGCTTTAAATAATCACAACTAATCTATATTCAAGTCTAAAATCAAACGGTGACACTACGCTAACTCAAATTACCTTGAGTTGCTCACACGCTGGCTTGTTAATAGGTTATATTCATTTTCTAATTCACTTAAAGTTAATTCATACAACTGGCGATTATCAGAGGATTTATAGCAATTTAATCTTAATAATTGTTGTATTGTTTGTTCTTTCTTAAGTGTTTCTCCCATTATTGATCACACCTTTTAGAATGTTACTTTTACGTATTTTCTATATTAGTGTTAGGTAGCAAGATCATTTAATTATGACATAAATAGATTTTCTGCCTCACGACTTAGATAACTCTCTAGGTTGAGTTTAAGATATTTAGATTCTTTTAGTCTTTTGGTAGATTGCAAAAATGAGAATTTATCACCTTTACTCAGTGATTGATCAATTAAATAATTTAAATGATTAATTTTCAACTCTAAATCAACTAATGAAACGATCATACCTTGAGTAAAATACTTTTCCAAATCTTCTAATGCTATATGGAAATGCCAATAATTATTTAAAAATACTTTAATATACCAGCCATTATCAGACATGTATTGACGATCATTTGTAACTTCAATTATATCTGCTTTCTTGATCTCTATTGAATCTTCATGAGCTCCATCCGGACAGAAACATTCAATCATATGCTCAAACGTTTTTTCGACAATGAAATAGTGATGCATTATAGCCACTCCTTATATAATCAATTGATCTATTAATGAAGATACTTGTTAGTAGTTGATTTCGCTAAATAGCTTGCACTAAAGTTGTTATCCATACATTGTTCAGTAAATGGACAATTCAGACACTCTTTTAATGAGCTTTCCTTTTTAAAACCCAGAGGCTGGATTAAAGCAGTTTTTAAATAATCGATATACATGACTCCCTTAGGAATATCTTCCTCTTTAGGTATGTACGTAAACATTTCGCCTTCTAACAAAGTAATCATTTCGATTTTTTCAGGAAGTAAGCCAAATGCTTCGAACGAAAAGACGGCTATTAAATTGCTATATAACTCGATTAAGTCTTGATTTTCTTCAAGAAGATATTTTTTTATTTTAAATGTATTTGAAGTACAATCTACGAGTTCTAATGTTAAAGATAGCTGTGTTTCCAATTCTAGTACATTTTTATTAAGAGTGTTATTTAGAAAAAGTGATGTTTTTTCATTTGCTCCTGATGAAACATATTGAAGTAAATGATCTGTTGTTTTTGCTAATACAAGATAATAATCTTCGTTAGATTGAAACAAAGCTGGACTTACTTTTCTCCAGCTTTGTTGTATTAGCTTCAAAAGAGATAATGTTGTTTGTTTATTAAATGGAAGCTGAAAATAGCCCTGAACAACCCAATTTATATGTAATTGAACAACCTGTCTCCATTGTAGTTGCCCTTCTTTCATGTCTAAAATATGCTGATAAAAAAGTTTATATGGGCACTTTATGAATGACTCTAAATGATGAAGCTCATCATTTGGTTTTTTCTGATGAATATTATTGATCATTTAGACATTTCTTCCTTTCACTATATTTACAGCAACGATGTTAGTAAGCTGAAGATCATAACAATGAGAAAATTTAAACCTCGTAAAATGAATGTTTTCCATTCATTTATCGACTATTAAAATATCGAGCATGCTTATTCCACAACAAGAACAAAAATCGTCGGGTAGAATGCCATCCAAATTAAAGTCATAAATAAATCCACATTCTGTACAAAGAATCTCCTCAACGGAACTCATTTTCTCCATATCTTTTCTTCCACAACCTTAAATGAAAATGATTATCATTATCTATGTATTATTCTAATTGAAAACTATTATCAATGTCAAGGCTGGGCTCAGTACTCCTGCTTTATAAACTTTGTTGTCTTCAAAACTTTAAGTAAATTAAGTCATGTGGCAGCTTTTCAACTCTCTCCAATGAGAAATTCCTCTTTAGAATATTAAGAAAAACAACCTAAAATCAAAAAAGGCAAAACCCATTGGGTCATGCCTTTGTTTTGATTTTGTTCTGATCTTAATTTAAATTTATTGTTGTTTAAATATCCGCTGTATCAATATTCCTTATTGAGAGATACGCCATAAGAACTCCTAAACATCCAAGTCCAATTGGTATGACAATATAATTGTATAAAGAAAATCCATCAGTGATTGTTGAATTAAGTAAAGAAGTGATGATGATGGCCGAAATAATTGTAGCTGGGATTGATTTCTTTCTCATTCCAAAATAAAGGGGAAGTAACCCTAATCCAGCAGATGAAATTGCTGAGAGAAATAGTGGAATGATGTTGCTTGTAATAATGGCTAATGACAAATCTTCTTGAACGATATCCATAAACAAACCAACAAAATAGATAATTCCAACAATAAAGATATTTGATAACACTATACAAATGAAAGTAAAACTAAAAGCTATAATCAGTTTTGAAAGGATAATTTTTTTTCGCGATATTGGATAGGTAAATAATAAACTAATAGTATTTGATTTATATTCCTCAATAATTAATCTTGAAAGAATAACGCTTGAGAAGATGATAAAAATTAGCCTAATAAAAGTACCTGACATAATCATGAGTTCATTATAATCTTTAAAGGTCTGCAAGCCTTCACTTTTATCAACAAAGTAGGCAAAAAATAAAAATGCAAGAAGAATTACATTGGCGATCATTGCCCCTTTAACATATCCACCTAATTTAAATTTCTTTATTTCTAATGACATTAATTTAAGCACTAATACCACCTCCATTTATTATCGATAAGAAATAATCCTCTAACGTATCATTTTTATTATAAATCTCTTCAATCGCCACATCATTTAGTATTAACATTTTGGATATCACAGGTAATGATGCTGATTGGTCATAGATTCGGATTCCGTTTTCTCCAACAACCTTATAATTGACTAAGCGTAGTTTATTTTCAATGATATATAGCGCTTTTTTCACATCATTCACATTCATCTCAATATACCCTGTATTTAGTTCTCTAATTTGATCCATAGATACTTCTTTAACAAGCTTACCCTCTGAAATCACACCAATTGTATTGGCAATTTGTTCGATTTCCCCTAAAATGTGACTTGAGATAAGTAAGGTTATTCCATACTCTTTACATAACATTTTAAAAAGGTTTCTTAGTTCTCTAATCCCAACAGGATCCAGGCCATTTATTGGTTCATCAAGTATTAAAAGTTCAGGCTTTGTAATGATCGCTCTAGCAATTCCAAGTCGTTGCTTCATTCCTAAAGAAAAGTCTTTAACTGATTTATCATCAATATTTTTCAAATTCACTAATTCAATCGCATCGTCGATCGCTTTAGTATCGTAATAACCCATATACTCACAATGTAACTCTAAATTTTCTCTAGCTGTCAGTCGATCATAAAACACCGGATACTCGATAATCCCACCCATTCTTTTTAAAATTTCATACGATCTTTCTGTTAACTTTTCTCCAAAAATTTCAATCTCACCATATGTTGGCTTCACTAAATTTGTTAACATCTTCATGATTGTTGTTTTGCCAGATCCATTCGGACCTAGAAAACCATAAATCTCGCCCTTTTTAATAGTCATGTTTACATTCGATACGACTTCCTTACCTTTATATGTTTTTGTCAATTCCCTTGTACGAACAATAATCGTCATTTCCCTGACTCCCTTCACCTTCAACTTACCTTTATGATAAACAATAATCTTCTCTTTTTTATTAAACAATTCTTACATAAATCTTAAGTATTTGAAGGAAATCATCTGTGAAAACTTATTCGAGATCTGACCCTCACCTTAATAATTCAATTTAACGAATCTTAATGTGAATGTTGTTTTTTCATAAGGTTTGCTGATAAGGGAAATCTCTCCGCCCAATTCCTCAACTAATTTCTTTGTGATTGTAAGTCCTAATCCACTTCCTTGATAACGTTTGTTTCTAGAATCTTCAAGAGTGTACATTCTTTCAAAAACAAAGTCCTTATGTAATTCACTTATTCCTTTGCCCTTATCCCATACATCTATAAAAGCATATTTGGCTTCTTCTCTTAATGTAAGTCCAATCACATTTCCATCTACTCCATATTGGATTGCATTTGAAATTAAATTATTGAGAACTCTTTTGAGGGCTTCTTCATTTCCCATTGAATAGATAGCTTTCTCTGGAATCCCGATATCTACTACCATATTTTTTGCAGAGATAACCTCATAAAAGGACAAAATACTCTCTTTGCAAACTTCACTGAGATTTACCCGAGACAATGGAATTTCTAAGTCACCTGATTCAAGTTTAGCTAAATCAAAAAACTTTTGAAGCAACTCAGTTACTTCAATTGTTTTCGTCTCCACTTTTTTTAATAGCTTTTCTCTATCACTTTCAGAAAGCGATGTATCATACAATAGAATTTCAATCGTGCCAAGTATAACTGTAAGCGGTGTTTTTAAATCATGAGTAATATTTGCAAGCATTCTTCTAGTAGAAATTTCTGACTTATTATATGAAGCTATGATTCTTTGCTTATAACTCAACATCTTATTAATGGAAGTTAACAATGAACGTAGATCTTGGTCTTCTGTCTGAAGAAGCACCTTTTCTTCTGTATCTTTTTCCATAATTAAATTTAATTTCTGGTCTATGTATTTCAAATTACTTTTGATTTTATTATTAAGTCTTGCCATTCTAAAAATAATCATTAATAAAATAATGATTATAACAAATAAGATCATATTCATTTTAAAAATCCCCTAATTTATAGCCTATTCCCCATAATGTTTTAATGTAGATTGGAGCGGACGGATGATCTTCAATCTTTTCTCGCAATCTTCTCATATGAACATTGATAATATTTTCATCTCCATAATAATCTTCTTTCCATACAGAAGAATAAATCTGCGCTTTAGTAAAAACTTGCTTAGGGTGACTAATAAACAACTTCAAAATATGAAACTCCTTAGACGTTAGCTTTAATTCTACTTCTCTCTTATGTACAGAAAAATTGTTATAATCAATCGTTAAATCACCAATGTTAATAATAGTTGATTTTTCCTTTTCACTAACAGTGTAATATGTAGATCTTCTTATGGCAGCACGCACTCTTGCAATTAACTCAATCATAGAAAAGGGTTTGGCAATATAATCATCTGCACCAAAACCAAGTCCTAATGCTTTATCAACATCCCCATCTTTCGCAGACATAATGAGAACAGGAATTAAGCTTTTCTCTCTAATAATCTTCAACAAATCAAACCCATTTACTTTAGGTAACATTAAATCTAACACAATTAAATCAAATGCTTCCTGACTGAATTTCTCCACTCCTTCTTCCCCATCAAAAGCAGTAACTACGATAAAACCTTCTTTTTCAAACTGCACCCGTACCATCTCACTAATGGAAAGATCATCTTCTATAAGCAGTATTTTGTCTCCCATTTCCAGTCTCCATTCCCAATCCAAATTTATGCAATTATTATATCATTTTGGGTCTTATTTCACGGGTTCTGTTCATAACTTTTTTTATATAGGCTGTCTTCGTAAACTCTTTTGCTATTTACGGATTTGAAGAAAACAGTAGCGCATATAGTCTAGTGGGATCATTTCTTATTAGAAATTGTCCTTTTTATACGATAAAACTCTGTTTCTCTGATGATGGACATCAGCGAGAGGAAAGCATGAGAAAATGTCCGTCATTGAGCTTATGACGGACATGAGTAAGAGGAAAGCACGAGAAATTGTCCGTCATTGAGCTGATGATGGACATGAGTACCTATTATATTAAATGTTAATGGACTTAATTATTTCCCCATAAAAAAATCCCCTTATCCACTTTATAAAAAGTTAAAATAAGGGAATTTATCATCGTGTTTTTCAATTATGAAATCGATGTAAGTGATTTCTCCACTGCCTTAATACTACTTACACTTGTTGTATTGGCGTCTAGAATATTTTCTAAAGTAGCCATTAATTCCTCTAAGGAAGCACTTGATTGTTCACTAACGGATGCCAATTCTTCTGTTGAGCTATTAATCACTCCTACAGTTGAATTTATTTCTAAAATTAATTTGTTACTAATATCAGCTAAATCTGAAAGATTCACAATAGCCGCATTTATTTCCGAAAACGAGTGTTTTGTCTGTGTTGTTACTTCATAACTTTTAGCCATTTGTTCAGCTATATGAAGCATCCTGTTACGTGTATTGTCGGATTGCTTTGTAAATTCATTAAGCTGCTCTGAAATTTGCTCTGCTGATTTTGTGGTCATATCTGACAAATTACGAATTTCATTTGCTACGACAGAAAAACCAAGACCATGTTCTCCAGCCCTCGCTGCTTCAATACTAGCATTCAATGATAATAAATTTGTTTGATTTGCAATTTCTTTAATTGTGTTACTAAATTGATTTGTTACTGCTAATTTAGTGTTTAATTCGCTAATTTCATCTGACATTGAGTCAATTTCTTCTTTAAAATTGCTGATTATTTCTGTTAAATCTTGCATTTGAGTTTGACCATGCTTGGAAAGCTCACTTGTTCCTTCTGTTTCTGCTTTTAACGTTGTGATGGATTGTAGCATCTTTTCTACTACTTCTGTCATAGATGAGATTGAACCATTAATTTCTACAGTAGCTTCATTTTGAGCGTTCACTCCTGAAGCAATTTCTTGAAAGGTTGCATTCATTTCATGAAAAGATTGGTTATTTGTTTCACTTGATTTTGAAACAACACCCATATTCTTTGAAACGTCGCTCACCAATTGAACAATTGCGTTTTTCTGTTCACTCTGTAAAGCTAAGATAGATTCAGTTTCCTTTCTTGACTCTACCATTTGCTTACTAACATGAAGTGTCACTTGTAGCAAAGAAAAGATTAGTATTGTAATTAATCCATAGTAAATAATATAAGTAATTTTATCTTCTTCCGAAATATTAATAACATCATTTTGGCCAAAAAGTAGATATAACATCATTAAAAATCCATAAACCTGAGTTATTATTGATAACTTCTTATCCATATATATAAGTGCTAATATAATGAGAAAGTAGATTGAAAAAACGTTTGATGCTGCTGGCTGTAAAACTAACGTAATTGTAGTGGACAAGGCAGAACCAAAGACAGCGATATACCTTATGTACTTTATAAACATCCTTTTAAAATGTAAAAAAGTATAACTTCCCCAGATGAGTAATTGAGAAACAACTAAAAGTAGTTGATGTGTTTCCATTGCTGCTCCCATTGTAAAAATAGCAACCAATGTAAGTGCAGTGACAAATGTAATCGCTTTAAAAACAATTGAATTTCGTCTGATCATATTTTCCTGTTGTAATGTTAAATTATTCTTTACCACTTTCTCTTCTTGTTTCTCCATAGTAAATCTCCATTCTCATAGTAACTTTTCAATTAACTGCTTAAATATAGTTAAATTATACTACGAAAACCTAAATTTCGACACAATTTTCACAAATAAAAATTTCCTTTAAGTATATTCACTTATATTCTCCAATCTAATTCAAAAATCAAAATAAAGAAGGTTTTTATAACTCATTAACTACTAAAAGTGTCTATTTTAAATGCTTTTTTCTAAAATATTGTTGCTATTTGACTTAATTATCTATTGAAAACGGACTTTTTATCTCATAAATGGTACTTTACTAGCAGAAAGGATGCCAATAGACTTTATACAGAGTTGTTCCATGAGTATTATAAAAACAACAAAGTTTACGAAAATAGCTATAATTAAAAAAGGTTAGGACATTAGTATTTAAGCTACTGATAAACCCGAATTGTTAGGTGATATGTCAATTAAACATTCACCTAACAATTCGGGTTTTTATTTGCCTCTTCATTAGTTTTTTTGATTTTGCATACTATTTTTAAGAACTAGGGGAATGAAGCGGAAGACACTAGGGAACTAGAGGAATGGCTGAAACCTAAGCAGGCTCTTGCATCGAGGAGGCTCAGCTTCAATGTCATCAAGCTAACCTTACAAATTATGTAAGGTTTTTTTGGACGATTTTCTGTTTGAATCAAGCTAAGTTTAATTGAAATGCAAATGTCATAAAAGATTAGATTATTCATCATAA
>NZ_JAIVKL010000022.1 GCF_020524045.1 Metabacillus litoralis | reverse complement strand
TAACTTACCAATAAACCATTGGTGTGTTTGTCAAGAGCGATTGCGCAGCCTTTCCACCTAATAACTGGCAGAGAGCTTAAACTTCTAGGTAGTTTTCATAGAACTTTTGACACTACCTAAAAATTATCGAAGATGTAGGTTTTATTATCTATTTTTCCATACTGATTAATGCCTTGGAAAGTAATTTTTACGTGCGCTTTTTGGGAACCCACCCTCCGATTATCATTGAGGGTTCCTTCCATAGTGGAAATAAAAGCTTATCATCGGCAGGCTTTACATGTTTCAAATATTCTCTTACTCATCCAATTTCACATCAATCTTTTGAAATAAAAGTTGAGTTTCCAGTAGATATCTTATCTTTCATACCTAGATTGATAGTTCACAGTATCTATGACAATTTTCATATTTGCATAGATACGGTTCTTTTTTACCGTTTTTCTGTGTTCACCAAATATTTACTTTATTTTCACATTCCTTTTACGTAAGCCTGTTAGCTTGTATATAGATAGACAACACCAATGAACTGACTCAAAAATTATGGGGAGGGAATATCAATGACCGAAAACAAAGAGTTTAAAAGTATGAACCGTCGTGATTTTCTAAAAGTTGGAGGAATGAGTACAGTTGCATTATCTTTAGGAACTACTGGGTTACTATCTGTAGGGAATGCCACAACAAGTCAAGCGAAAGGAAATCCTACATCTGGATTTGGTGGTTATGGAGATTTAGTTCCGGATCCAAATGGAATTCTCGATTTACCTAGAGGGTTTCATTACAAAATTATTTCCAGACAAGGCGAACTGATGACAGATGGAACCCCAATTCCTGGAGCATTTGATGGGATGGCTGCATTTGAAGGACCAAACAACACAACTGTTCTTGTTCGTAACCATGAATTGAGTACAGGCAAAGCATTTGGAAAGAACCCTTATGATGCCAATGCTCAAGGTGGTACATCAGCTCTAGTTGTAGGTTCTAATCGTGAAGTAGTTAAAGAATATGTTACCTCTTCAGGTACAATCCGAAATTGTGCTGGTGGAGCGACTCCTTGGGGTACATGGTTAACTTGTGAAGAAACACGTAGTTCCACACACGGCTATGTGTTTGAAGTAGACCCACAGCAACCGGAAAACGACTTGTCCAAAACTCCAATCAAGGAAATGGGACGCTTTTCTCACGAAGCTTGTGCGATCGATCCTTCAACAGGATATGTTTATTTAACCGAGGATGCAAATCCAAGTTACCTTTACCGTTTTATTCCTAATGACTTAAGCCAAAAAACAGGTTCGTTACAAAAGGGCGGTACTCTATATGCAGCGGCAATTGAAGCTGTAACAGATCCATCAGCAAGCACATTTAAAACAGGACAAACATTTAAGCTAGTTTGGAAGAAAGTAGATCCTCATTTATGTCGCGAGGATGCTAAGGCACAAAACTGCATTGAATTCAGTAGACTTGAGGGTGCGTTCTTCCAAGAGGGTGTTTTCTGGTTTGATGACACCTCTGCCGGTGACAAAAAACTTGGACGTGTTTATCGTTATGTGCCTCATACTAATACATTGGAGCTTTTCTATGAAGGAAACGATGCTCAGTATATGGAATATCCAGATAATATCTGCTGTACTCCTTGGGGTGACCTTTGGTTTGTTGAAGATGGTAGCGGACAAGATCGCATCATGGGAATTACTCCAGAAGGAAAAGTTTATCCTTTTGCTGCAAACAGTTTAAATACTAGTGAATTTGCCGGTCCAATTTTCTCACCAGATGGAAAAACGCTATTTGTCAATATTCAAAGTCCAGGTATAACCTTTGCCATTTGGGGACCGTTCCCACGCAGAAACTCTGCGCGCGCTAGAGAAATGTCCTATTCTGCTCCTGCGAATCTTGCACCGAAAATTGCAGAAAAAACTGCTAAGGTTGCCGAAGCACAAGGTATGTCTGTTCTAGAAGCAGCAGCATTTGAGCGCCACGGAATAAAATTAAATTAATGATCATTGGAGGAAGATAAATGCTACAAAATATTGGAATTCCCGGCTTAATTCTTATTTTAGTCATTGCGCTAATTATTTTCGGCCCTTCAAAACTCCCTGAGATCGGACGAGCTTTTGGTTCAACTCTTAAGGAATTTAAAAAAGCCACAAATGATCTAGTTAACGGTGATAATAAGGAAAATGATAAAACAGATGAAAACTCAAAGATACAAGCTGTTGAGCGACCTACTAGTAAAACAGGTAGTTAATTAACTAAGCTATGTTAAAGCTTAATGTTGATTTTTAGCAAATTGTTGATTGGAGTGAAAGGCGTGAGACTCCTGCGGGAGAAGCGTGTCAACGGGAGACCCCACAGGCGTTAGCGCCGAGGAGGCTCCCGGACCTAGGAAAAAAGGTACTTTTTTCCCGGGAAAGCGAATGCCTGTAACGGAAATCAACAACAAAGTTTAACTGAGCCATTAACTAAAAGAAATAAGCAGGTCAAAAGCCTGCTTATTTCTTTAACATTTACATAAATCAGGAGCTTTTTGAAAGGAGTTGTTTAACGTGGATTTAACTGAAAAAAATGTCATTGATCATTTAAGTGAGTTAAGAAAAAGAGTAATCATTACTTTGGCTTCCTTTCTCCTATTTCTTATTATTTCTTTCCTTTTTGTTCAAGATATCCATCAATTCTTAGTTAAAGATTTAAATGATAAGCTAGCTGTGTTAGGTCCTGGTGATATTCTTTGGGTTTACATGGCTATTGCAGGAATTAGCGCCATTACATTTACCATTCCTATTGCTGCCTTACAAACTTGGCTTTTTGTTAAACCTGGTCTTAGAAAAGAAGAGCAAAAAGTGACATTAGCTTTTATTCCCGGAATTTTCATTTTGTTCCTTTCAGGAATTTCATTCGGCTATTTTATGCTATTCCCAATCGTTTTATCCTTTCTCCAAACACTTGCAGGTGATCAATTCGAAACATTTTTCACCGTGGATAAATACTTTAGATTCATGATTAATCTTACATTGCCCTTTGGCTTTTTATTTGAGATGCCTGCGATCATCATGTTTTTAACAAGGCTCGGGATCATTAATCCACAGAGGCTTGCAAAATCAAGAAAAATCTCTTATTTTTTCTTAATCGTGATATCTGTACTAATTACTCCTCCAGATTTTATATCTGATATTCTGGTTATCGTACCGTTAGTTTTGCTATATGAAATTAGTATTACATTATCAAAAGTAGTTTATCGGAAAAAACTCACTCTTGAATCCCGTCATGCCGTTCAGTAAGAATAGAGATACATATAAAAAAGTGCAAGCACTTGGTCACCACCACACAAATTGGTGTAGCATCGACTAAAGAAAACGATACAAGGTATAAGCTAACAAACCGATTTTTCTTAATCGTATGGAGATGATCTGAGGTTTGATAAGCTATAAGCATAAGACTTCTTTGTAAAAAGTCATACTGTTGGAGCTAGACACTAAAACTAAGTAAAACTTTTATGCTTTCTTACCTCATAAAAAAACAACCGAGAGATGTTATTCCTCTGTTCATAACATTTTAACAACTTTATTTTGTTTATCCTTTATATTATATAAAGTAAATTTAATAAAAAAATCACCCTTGGCAGCAACGTATCTGCCAAAGGTGATTTTATATTAACTATTTCAACTGCTTATTATTTATTTCTACGAACATTTTCAGGATACGTATGTGTATTTAATGAATTGTTATACGTAAATTTATCATATACAGTATCTTCACGCTCTTCTTCTGCTTCCACTAATACAACAATATGACCTTTGTTTAGATGATCTTCATATTCTTGTGCATGTTTTTCAGGAATACCTGCACCAGTTAGGGCACCAACTAAACCACCACCACCAGCACCAATGGCCATACCGCTTAATGTTGTTGCTAATGGTCCTGCAGCTGCAAGAACACCAATACCAGGAATAGCTAACAAGCCAATCTCAGCAATTAGACCTGCAATACCGCCAAGAACACCACCTGTTCCTGCACCAATACCGAAGCCTTTTCCTGCATTCTTGCCTCGTCCACTGCTTGTCTCTGAAACATCATTGTTTGTTTCATGTTGAATACTTTTCACATCATCTCGATCTTTAGCAAAAATCGAAATATCATTCTTTTCGTATCCCAAATCATGAAGGGCTTCAATTGCACGAACCGCTTCATCTTGGTTTCTAAATACTCCACCAATAATTGTCGTTTTCATCAAGATCCCTCCTATTATTTGTGTACACTTGGTTATTTCCCTATGTGAGTTTAGCTAAACATTTTTTTATTACTGTTCAGAAGGTTCTTCATCTAGATCTGGTTCTTCTTCATCCATTCCAGCATTTCCTTCCTCTTCAGGTGCTTCCTCATCTAAACTAGGTCCTTCTTCATCCATTCCAGCATTTCCTTCCTCTTCAGATGGCTCCTCATCTAAATCAGGTTCTTCCTCATCCATTCCAGCATTTCCTTCCTCATCCATCATCTCTTCATCCTCTAAGATTGTTTCATCCTCAGAAGTATCCTCAGCACAACCTGTTAATAGAATTCCTGCTGCTAATGGTAATACGGCAAATAGATTTTGTTTTTTCATTCTTACCACTCCTTCTTTTGTTTGATATTCTGCTTGTTCCCCACATGTATTTGTTATTAAACATTTTTTAGATGAATCAACATTGTGATTTCAGCTTTTCTACATGACGAAATTCAAAAAGACTTGGATAGCAATATCCAAGTCTAGTACTATAAAACTATTCTGTAAAATTTTTTCCTAAATCATAATTAAAGCATCCTGTGTTCCGTTTTCTTAACTCCATGATTAAGGTGATAAAGGATGAAAAATAACAAATTTTTCGAAAAAAAGTTACCTTTCGCGATACCAAGTGATCAGCTCTTTCTCTATTAGGGGTCGCGAGAAATAGTATCCTTGTATATGAAGTGCTTCAGAAACGGATGTGATGAAATTCATTTGTTCTTTTGTTTCTACTCCTTCTATGACAACTTTAAGATGTAGAGAGTGGCAAAGGGTGATGATCGCTCTTAACACATCTGAATCTTTTTCAGATAAAGGAACATCATCGACAAAAGATTTATCAATTTTAATCGTTGAAATTGGAATTCTTTTAAGATAAGACAAAGAAGATAAACCTGTACCAAAGTCATCCAAAGCAACAGATAACCCCATACCTCTTAACTTTTCAACTGCTGAAATGGCATTTTCAATATCATGAATCACACTTGTCTCTGTTATTTCTAACTCGATCATATGACTATTAACACTGTATTCAGATAACTTTTCGGAAATAACATGTAATAATCTAGGAGATGTAACATAAGCACCAGGGATATTAATGGAAACTTGATACATAGGTATTGATTGCTTATTCCATATGGATATCTGTTTAAATACTTCTTGAATAACCCAGTCTGTAACATCAAAGATTTTTCCATTATCCTCAAGCACTGGTATAAAAATTCCCGGTGAAATCATTCCTTGTTCTGGATGTTTCCAACGTAATAATGCCTCTAAGCCAGTAACATTCATTGACTTTGAACATACCTTCGGCTGATAAGCAATAAATAGTTCATGATTAGTCATCGCTCGATTAATATCTTGAAGTATTTGTCTTTCAAAACTATAAGTATGAATCGAAGGATCATATTCTATCACTTTATGCTGTCGTGCGATTGATGGATGTTGAAGAACGGCCATCGTATTAGTAAATAACTCTTTTACATCTTTTTCTCCACTTAAATAGTCAACTGAACAAACCACATGGACCGGGATTGAATTTTCTTCAACAATAATTGGCTTCTTTAGCAATGATAGTATATTTTCCAGTGCTTCTTTCACTTTTTCATTAGTAGATTCCTCAAGGGTAAGTAATGCAAAACGATTGGCTTCTATACGATATAAAGTTGCAGATGATGGTTTTTGACTATGAATAATATCTCTTATTGCCCTTATAATCTCATCTCCCACTGTATAGCCGTGAGCACTAATTAAATTTTCCAGATTATGAAGTTGAAAAATCGCTAAGCTACCACTTCTATTGGTGTTATTATTAATACTAGCCTCAAATTGCCTTTGATTAGGTAACAAAGTTAAAGCATCGAAGTGATGTAAGCGATAATCTACATATCGATCTAATAAGCTAGTTAAAGCAGAAATGAGCAATAAGATAAAAATTCCGATACTTACAACAGTGATGAGTAACGTCATGTCCATTTGGTGAAAGGTATGAGTATGGATATCAACAGATTTTTCTACATAAAAGTCAACAGCCATCATACCTGTATAGTGCATACTTGAAATTCCGAGTCCCATGATGATTGACGTAATAACCTTTATATATTGATTTCCCATGAATTTTTTTGAATTCGAAAAAATAAACAACGCTACATATGACACCACGATAGCGATGAAAATCGATAATAAAAACACCCATGGATTGTAGATGTATTCAGATTCCATCTTCATCGCAGCCATGCCAATATAGTGCATAGATGAAATACCAATCCCCATCGTTATTCCAGCTAGGAGATATGGCAAATGATTGCGATTTGCACGGTTGGCAATATAAAAAGCTAAAAACGAAGCAAGTATTGCAGGTAAAGCTGATATTGCTGTTAATATTGGGTCATATTCCATTGAAATTGGTAGAGCAAGCGCACTCATACCAACAAAATGCATCGACCATATGCCTAATCCCATCGCTATCGAGGAAAGGGCTAACCAAAAATAATTATGAAAAAAACTATTTTGTTGAATTCGTTGATTGAGAGAAAGTGCCGTATAAGAAGCACAGCAAGCAATGATAACCGAAAGCACGACAATGGAAGAGGAATATTCCCCACTTAGTAGGATTAAATCTTGTGTGTTTGACATAGTAGTAACAACCTCATAACGTAATAATATTTATAATACTTATATCGGCACAAATTCTCTTATCTCTAGTACACCATTTACTTTACACTAAAAAATACCTACCAAATCCGTTTTAAATCGGATTTGGTAGGTACTTTGCTCAACCTTTTAATGGAATTTTAACACGTACATGGTATTCTTCTTCAGAAGGTTTCAAATCTTTGAGTATACCATCTTCCACAAATTCATTATTCACATACACTTCTATTTTCCTAACATTTTCATCCCGTTTCATATCAATTTGTAGCTCTGCTCCTCTAAATGTTCGTTTTACAGAAGCTTCTTGCCAGTCAGAAGGTAGTTGTGGATTAATCTTAAGTCCTTCTTTTTGCCCCTTTATACCAAATAACCCATCTACCAAACAGCGATAAACCCATGAAACGGTGCCAGTATTAAACAAGTGACTTGAACGTCCAGCTGTGCGTGGGATTTGTTTATACGCACCTCGGTAATAATTTGGAATAAACACAGGCAATTGACCTCTTTGAAGAATGTCATCCAAATCTGGACCCGGAATCATTTTACGCAGCAAACGGTAGGCGTTTTCTGTTTCTCCTACTGAGTAAAGGGAGTAGATATAAAAAACTGCCGCATGATTATAAACTGAGCCATTTTCTGCAGATCCTGGATGTTTTTGTGTAACCCGTCCAACATCCTCTCTCATAGCTGTATAAGATGGCCCCAGCATTTCAACTCCATATGGTGACTCTAATTGTTCAGCAACGCTATCTAATAGTCTTTGTTTTTTTGTTTCATCTGCAGCTCCACTTAAAAGTGCCCACCCTTGAGAGTTAAGGAAAATGCGTCCTTCTTTATCTTTACTAATACCAAATACTACATTGTCATCTGTAATACCTCGTGCGTACCACTCGCCATCCCACAGATACTTATTAATCACTTCATTTGTTATATCTGCTTGCTGTCTAAATTCATCACTCATTGAGATCTGGCCATTTTTTTCACAAATATCAGCCCAAATTAGAAAAGCATATGCTGAAGCTGTTGTTAGCCAGCCGGATACACCCTTCCCTTTGTAGCCAACCATATTCATAGGATCACACCAATCTCCTTGATTGATATAATTTAGACCTCGTTCATCTCTATCATTAATCAACCAATACATCGCTCGGTTAATATGTTCAGAAACGGTTGCCGCTTCTTCTGCTTCATCAGCAAATGGAACAATTTCTTCAAGGATGGCATAATCACTTGTTTCATCTAAATATGTACTCAAGCAAATAGGCAACCAAACACAATGATCTGTATGTGGTACTTGATTGATATACTTTAACTCTGCATCTTTGTGTAAAATGATCCCATCCGGCATTTCTCCACTTGCTTTTTGCTGACTTAATGCCAAAAGAAAAGCATCTCTAGCAATCTGTGGTTTAATATAGCTCATGCCCATATTATCTTGAAGGTAGTTCCGCGTTTGTGGATCAGTTGATAAACGATTTGTACTACCATGATAATACATTTGACGAGGTAGCCAAGTATTTACAAAATTATCGAAATCAGCATCTGGAGTTTTAATTTGAATACAGCCTTTACCTTCTTCTATATACTTTGCATATTCTGATAGGGCTAAATCAAATCCAGTAAGGAAACCGGTTTCCGTTTTAATTAAAAAATAACGTTCTCGTATGTTCGCAATCTCTTCCTCTGTTTTAGCTGCTCCAAATAAAAATCTGTATTCCTTCTCTTCATCTTGATTCATTTCCAATTTGTATTGGAATACAGCAACAGGCATTTCATAACGAGAATCCCCTTTTTCTAATTCAGCCAGTTGTATTGCTGATGGTAAGGTAATTCCACCTTCACCTTCAAAAGCTTCTTGATTAACTTCCCATGAAAATGGTTCATGATCGCCTAATAAAAATGTTTTATCTTTTAAGTTTTTAATTTTTTCATAATCTTGATATTTTTGATAAGGTGTTATGGCAGAACAAACAATCCCTTGTAAATCCTTCTTATATTCACCTGATTGATTCATCCATGACATGTATCCAACTGTAAAATATGGGTATATACTCAGTTTTCTCTTTCTTTTCGAAGTATTCTTTACCTTCACTTTCCAAAGCTCAATTGCTTCATCTTTAGGTAAACTCAATGTCATTTCAATGACTATTCCTTGATGCTCAACCTTCCAGACAATATCATGTTTCCCTACAGAAAAAGTATAGTTATCAGGAAGAACACGAACAGGTTCATATGGCGCTGAAAACACTTCACCTGTTTCTTCATCCTTTACAAAAACAAAACGCCCTGGATGATGAGCATAATATGGCTGTTCAGGCTGCATAAATGTTTTCGCTTCCAAATTAGGTGCATACGAATATTTCGCAGGCTCTGGCTGCATAAACTGTGCAACTGCATAACCACGACAATTCACATGAATCATCATTTTGTCATTCCATAAAAACCCTGAAGCCTTTGGCATACTAGTAGGACTAGTTAGCTCATAATACTCGTTATTTTCTGACGCTCTTATCATCTTAATCCCCTCTTTCTTTAGCAATCTACGATAAAGATATACTTATGATTATATGCTTGAACAAGTTTAGTATATCAAAAACCAATCCATTAATTGATATATTTTAGAAATTTATAGAAAAAAATAAACCGGTTTCAATAGATAGAACTTCAACCATTGTTTTGTATAAATTGTCTAGAAATATTTATTACTTTGAGCTCTTCCTTAATTTTTCTAAAACAACGATCTCAGAGAAACCAGCTCTTTCCACAAAAAAATAGGACCTCACGAAGTTAGTAGAAGAACATTTATCTTCTTACATCATGCAGGTCCTATTCATTTCGTTTTATTTTCCAAACCTTTTTCGATATCCACATTTACGACAAAGCTCTTCTACTGCTACCCTTTGAGAAAATCCATCGACAAGGTTCTTCGCACGCTCTCCCTCAATTATATCTGAAAAAGAAGCATCATTAATATTTCCAAGGTTGATGACTCCTTCTCCATCTAAACAACAAGGAATAACCGTTCCATTTGCCAAAATACCCGCTTGATTTCGAAGACCATAACAAAATCCTTTTCCGTCATCTTCTTCTTCATGTAATGCAGGCCACTGAAACTCAATATCTTGGTTAATAAAGATACGTTCTGCAACCTTCACTCCACTACCAGGAACAACTTTTTCTTCAATTTTATAATCCAAATCAAATTCTTTCTCAATAATCTCAAGAACCTCACGATTTTGCTCTTTGACAACATTCTCACTATTATCTTCAGTTAGATTCCATAATCTTAGCGATACAATTAAATTTGATTGACTTGTTGCTTCTTTTATAAAAGAAAGCACACTTGTCACATACCCTAGCTTATCCTTCGAACCTGCATGTCCATCAAAACTATGCAATGAAAAATTCATTTGTCTAAGTGCAGGCTTATTTAATAACTTATGCTTATTTTTGTTTATTAACGTTCCATTTGTCGTAATGTTAACTTTGAATCCCTTTTCATGTGCTATATCTAATAACTTATCTATTTTAGGATGAAGCAACGGCTCACCTTTTACATGCAAATAAATAAAATCTGTATGGTGTTTTATTTGATCCAACCTCTTAGTAAAATCCTCAATCGAAATAAATTGTTTTACCCGCTCTGTCGGTGGACAAAAGCTACACGCAAGATTACAAATACTCGTAATCTCAACATAAAATTTCTTAAACTTTTTCAACTGCATTATCCTCACTTCTCTCACAACTTAGAACAAAACATCTAAATGCTCCCTCTCTATTGAAGCATAATTTCCCTAGAATGCAAACATCCTTATTTTAGTATGTCGCTTTATCTCTTTAAAGAACTTGGGAACAGTCCCGAAATTTAAATTTTTTTAAAATCACACGCTACTCTTACTCCTCATTCTCCCTATATAGAAATTAAGAGTTATTCATTTTTTTAATGGGGGAATTAACGTGGAAAAGTTTAATTATGAAAGTATTCGAAGCTATCAATCTTTTAATACAATTGAGGAAATGGATCAAGCTGTTCGTGGGTTTTTATATCAAAATAAAGCAGCACTTTCTGAAGGAACTCTGAGTGTTTTAAAATTCATCTGGAAACATTCTCTGAAAGTAGTTGGTGTTTCATTTGCAAAGCACGACACCATTGCAGAGGCAGTACAGCTTAGTAGAAGAACCGTTATCCGTGCGGTTAAAAAACTAGAGGACCTTGGAATAATAAAGAAAATTCCCACTGCAAGAATGAATGGTAAACAAGGTGTGAATATCCTAGTTCTTCAACCATTTGAAGAAATTGATCATCAATTAAATAAGATGTCACCCCAGGATGTCACTGTATCTGTCACACCTATTAAAGCAAGAAATAAACAAAGCTCACTCTGTGAGAAAAATAATAATAAACCTAATAACGTAAGAAACTCGGAAAATAGTACTTCTTCAACAACAAGAAAATCTGCTTCAACCCAACCACTACAACTTGATATAAGTATCGAAGCTAATACTGCTTGGAAAATGGATACAAGCTTTATCCCTGCTTCTGTGAACAAGGAATTCGTCCAAGCAACACAACCATACTTAAACGCAATCGAGATCTATAAACTATGGAACCGTGTTTTAATTGCCTATAACAAAGTGAACCTAAAATGCGAGCTACATGACGTGATGGAACTTGTTATTAACGCCTTTAAACAAACGATCTTTAGGAAAAAAATGAATATGATTACTTCAACATTTGAAGGCTACTTCTATCGTGTCGTTTATAAAATGCTAACTGAAGAAAAGCAAAAAGAAAGAACAATGCCTAGTTGGCTATATGACTTTATTGGGGATGGGGATTGATGGTTTGTGTGCGTGGAACTTCTTTGTGAAACAAGAAAAACCGGGTGGTGACAGGCACCCAAAATCGATTTTTCTATTATGCTTGTTCTTATTCTTTTTCCTATAATAGAATATAGTGGAAGTTACTAATAAAGAAAAGGTGTGGATTATGTTATATAAAACTCGTTCTGAATCTACTGAATTACTTACCTTACAGGTTTTAAATAACCGAATGAATTTATCTGAAAAAGACAAATCATACTTTCTTAATCTTAAAAAGGGTTATGAAGGAGAAATGACATTTGATTCTTTAACAGATAAACTCGAATTGGATTGTCTTATTCTAAATGATTTATTACTTAAACAAAATAACACATCATTTCAAATTGACTCACTTCTCATAACCCCGGACTCTATCTACTTATTCGAAGTAAAGAATTTTGAAGGTGATTTTTATTATGAACATGACAGATTATATAAGAAGCCTAAAACTGAAATTAATAATCCTTTAACCCAGTTAAGTAGATCTGATTCACTATTACGTCAATTACTCCAAAGTTATGGATATCATATCCCTATTAAAGCACACGTTATTTTTATTAACCCTAAATTCACCTTATATCAAGCACCACTTACTGACTCTTATATCCTCCCAACTCAGATTAATAAATATCTTACTAAATTAAATTCCTTACATTCTATGAAAATAAATCAAAAACAACTGAAGCTAGCCGAGAAAATAGGATCACTTCACATAGTTGATTCTCCTTTTAAAAACATACCTTCTTACGATTTCGCACAGCTTCAAAAAGGAATCACATGTATCAAGTGTCATTTCTTTTTAACCTCTGGCGGTGCCAGAATTCATAAATTTCATTGTTCTGAATGCGGAAGTCATGAAGCTATTAAAGATGCAGTCATTCGAAGTGTACATGAATTCAAACTGCTTTTTCCTAATCATAAAATTACTACAAATTCAATCCACGAGTGGTGTCAAGTTATTGAATCTAAAAAAAGGATTTCGAGAATTTTAAAGAGTTATTTTAAATCTAGAGGAGAAAAACAGTGGACTTTTTATGAATAAATCTTTTTGAGATTTAGAAATTTAGATTGTGGGAGAGTATAGTTTGTTGGTATTCATTCATTGATGATGAATGAATACCTTTTTTCTTGGTTTATGCTTGCTTATAGGCTTTATTCGGTCGATGACGAACTTTTCACTTTGTCTTGCACTTGCTTTTGTCCCTCATTCAGTCGATGACGGACTTTTCATTTAGTCTTGCACTTGCTTTTGTCCCTCATTCGGTCGATGACGGACTTTTCATTTGCACTTGCGCTTGCTTTTGTCCTTCATTCAGTCGATGACGGACTTTTCATTTGCACTTGCGCTTGCTTTTGTCCTTCATTCAGTCGATGACGGTCTTTTCACTTGGTCTTGTTCTTGCTTTTGTCCCTCATTCGGTCGATGACGGACTTTTCATTTGCACTTGCACTTGCTTTTGTCCTTCATTCAGTCGATGACGGACTTTTCATTTGCACTTGCGCTTGCTTTTGTCCTTCATTCAGTCGATGATAGACTTTCAATAACTCACACAGTCTACTTATGGTCTTCCTCGATCTAATATCTTAATATCCCCATACTTTCCTCCCGAAATAACCAAACAAAGAAGACCCATCACTAAGATAAGTCTCCTGCATACAAATTTCCCTATTATCTTGCTAACTGATAAATCCTCTCCACATCATCAGCATGTAGCTTCACAAAGTTACCTAATGGCCATCTTTCTGTTGCTTTTTTCGCCATTTCTGTGAAGTGTTCGTCATTGATGTCTACTTCTTTTAATGATACTGGCATACCAATGGAGCTGAAGAATTGTTCTAGCTTCTTAATTCCAGCTAACGCTGTTTTTTCAGGGTTATTTAGATCAATTTCTACATCCCAAACTCGGTTAGCAAATTGAACGAAACGGTTAATATCATGCTTGTACACATATTTCATCCAAGCTGGGAAAATAATGGCTAATCCTGCTCCATGAGCAATATCATATATGCCACTTATTTCATGCTCAATATCATGACTTGCCCAGTCACCAATTCGACCAGTGTCCAATAAATCATTGTGTGCGATCGTTCCTGCCCACATAATTTCTGCTCTTGCATCATAATTCGTTGGCTCTTCAATCACTGTGTGAGCATTATTGATAATTGTCTTTAACGTTGCTTCACATAAACGATCTGTTAACTCTACATTTTTTTCATTTGTGAAATATCTCTCTAAAATATGAGCCATCATATCTGTTACACCACAAGCAGTTTGATAAGAAGGCAAAGTATATGTAAGGACTGGATTTAGGATCGCAAACTGTGGTCTCATCAGTAAAGAACCAGTTGCTCTCTTATAATCCCCATCTTCATTCGTGATCACTGTTCCAGCACTTGATTCACTTCCAGCAGCAGGAATGGTTAATACAACACCGATTGGTAAGCATTCTGTGACCCCAGCCTTCCCTGTAAAGAAGTCCCATACATCACCATCATATTTCGCTCCAGCAGCAATCGCTTTCGCCGAATCAATCACACTTCCTCCACCTACAGCTAAAATGAAGTCGATGTTATTTTCCTTACAAAGAGTAACACCTTCCCTGACTAAACTAACTCTAGGGTTTGGCTTTACTCCACCTAACTCATATACCTCAACATTTTGCTTTTTTAGCGAATTCAATACCGTATCATACAATCCGCTTTCCTTAATACTTCCTCCACCATAATGTAAAAGAAGCTTTTTCCCATAAACAACAGACTCTTCTCCAACAACTTGCTCTTTATCCTTACCAAAAATAATTTTTGTTTTATTATCAAATGTGAAATTTTGCATAAATTTCTCCTCCTGTCTAAACTCTATATTAATATTTATTAGTGAATGAAAGCAATTACATTGCATTAGCCTTTGTATTTTTGCTGTGAAACATTCGTGAAACAAGAAAAACCGGGCGGTGCCTGTCACCACCCGGTTTTTCTTTCACAATTGATCCAATGCCTGCTCCAGATCTCCCCAAATATCCTCCCATGCTTCTAGACCAACAGATAGTCGAAGTAATTCATTTGTTATTCCCATCTGTTTGCGCGTTTCTTCTGGAACGACAGCATGTGTCATTGAAGCTGGGTGCTGGATAAGAGTTTCTGCATCTCCGAGACTAACGGCGATCTGAATTAACTCCAGGTGATCAGCAAATTTGACGGCATCTTCATATGAGCCAGTCACTTCAAAGGAAATAAGTCCACCACCTTTTTTCATTTGCTTTTTCGCTATTTGATAATCAGGATGTGTTATATCTCCAGGATAGTAAACTGATTTAACCTTTGCATGATTCCTCAGCTTTTCAACGATCTTTTCTGCATTTTCGCAATGTCGATCCATCCTAACTCCCAATGTTTTCAGCCCTCTAAGTAATAACCATGCATCAAACGGAGAAATCACTCCTCCGATATCCTTCTGTGTAGTTTTCTTTAAGTAACGAATCGTGTCTGCTTCACCAGCAACAATTCCTGCGATCACATCTCCATGACCTCCGATGTATTTTGTTGCACTATGGATGACAAGGTCACAGCCTATTATTAGAGGTTTTTGCAAATATGGTGTTAAAAAAGTATTATCAACAACAACCTTGATGCCCTTTTCTTTCGCAATTTTTGTAACTAGTTCTAAATCAATTATTTTCATAGTAGGATTAATGGGTGTTTCGATATAAATACATGACGTATTTTCTCGAATACCTGAAAGAATTTCATCAGATGTTGATAAATTTGAAAGGGAATGCTGTATCGAATATTTTTCTTGAAGCATTTGTAGCAAGCCAAATGTACATCCGTATAGCCCTTTTGAACACAAAATATGATCGTTAGCTTTGGTTAATCCAATTAACACAGCTGATACAGCAGCCATACCAGATCCAAACGCGAGCGCTGCTTCTCCCTCCTCGAGCTGAGCCATTCTTTCTTCTAAAATTGTTACAGTTGGATTTGAAAGTCTTGAATAAATATAGCCATCTTCTACACCTGCAAATCGATTTGCACCTTGTTGAATAGAGGAAAAAGTAAATGTGGAGGTTTGATAAATAGGTGGGGTTAAACTGTCATTATGATTTTTTGCATCATAGCCAGAATGTATTGACTTTGTTTCAAAGCGATAATTACTTTCCTTTTTCATGAAAATCCCCCTTATACAAGCTTGTATAATACTTGTTGTATAATATGATATTTTCTCTATAACTTATTCGTCACTTGGTACATGATATTTTTCTAAGTAACTCATAAATTGAGAGTCTTACTTTCTATAAAATATATTTTCCTATATAATGGTAATTAGTATTCTGAAATTCAGTTTTTCTATTTGAAGGGAGCCCAAACATGAGCCAGGCACTTTTTTCTGAATTAACAATTATTCGTAATGTCACGATTCGAATTGCAAATGAGTTATCACAGAATCAAATTGAAAAAACACCCGAAGGATTTCCACATAATATCCATTGGAATCTGGGTCATATTTATGTAATCAGTGAAAGGTTTTACTCTAGAATCACGAATACTTCTCCTCACTTCCCTGATAATATTGATACCTATTTCATTCCTGGAACCGCTCCAACAACATGGGATGCTGCTGTTCCAAGTGTAGAAGCAATTGTTCAATTATTAGAAAATCAGTTAAAACGTTATGTAGAGATTGACTCAAGTAATCTAGATGAAAAAGTGCAAGAACCTTATACAACTTCCACTGGTTTCACATTAAGTACTCCACACGAATTTATTCGATTTGGTTTCTATCATGAAGGAATGCATATTGGGATGATGAAATCGATTTTGAAGTTGGTTTAGAGGGAATAATTGTAGTTTAAGCATCAGTTTAATTTCTCAAATAAAGAAGCCTGTTCCATCTCATGAATTGTCATCTCGACACTAACATGAGAAGAAACAAGCTTTTTTTAGTTTCTGTGGAACAAGTTGTGAAACAAGAAAAACCGGGCGGTGACAGGCACCCCTACCATTTCTCCGCTAGCATTCTAGCTAATTCATCATCCGAATAAGGATTCCGATGGGTGTTTTCTAGGTAAATGTGTTTTTCTGTTTCTGGCATGAGGTATTCTTTGTACCATAGGAAGAAGTCGGGGCTATCTCCTTGCATCCTTAGGAATTTTCTTAGAGCTTCCAGCGAATAGATGGTGCTTTCAATGTTTGTTAACCAATCTGCTCGGTAGAAGTTTTTCCATTTACCATGCTCAGACTTCTTTAATGCAACCTGGCCTTCCTTGTAAGACCAAATAGATTGTGAAGCCTGAACAAAAGCACGGGGAGAGTCATTTTGGGTGAAGGTTAAATAAGATTCACATAATGAAATAAATCCTTTACAACCTGAAACATGGATTGTCACTTGTAGAATGAATTGATCTAAAAACCTTTGTTGATCTTCTTTTGATAGTTTAGCAGAAAGCTGTTGGCAATCTTCCAATAATTCCTCCCAGCCTGGTAAACTGCTTTCACATACATCCAAAAACCATTTCACTTGATCCATAAAAGGAATTTTACCTGTTGCCCAAAAAAGCTTCTCATTTGGAATATTGCTTTTACCTTGGAGCCAATGTCCAAGAATTTTCCGTGCGTTATGATGATAAAATTCTTCACCTGCTTTATCATCAATATTAGGTCCATACTGAATGGACTTTTCAAAAAAGCTATTGTACAGTTTCGTTATTTCATCATGATGTGTTTTATAAAGACGACTGATGAATTTTTGTTGGTGGTCACGAACATCAATACTGCCATTACGCCATAAGTAACTAATAAGATCTAATGGATATAGATGCGGTCGGATATTTCCACTGTTTAATAAAAGATATGATGCAGCATTAGCATGTAAAGCTTTTTCTACTTCTTCCTTTATCAGATCAGGAGGTGAAGGGAACATTGTCAAATGATTTGATGCTTGAAGATCATGAAAAGTAACATGATAGTAAATTCCGTTTTCACCAGTATCACCCTCTTTAGGTAGTGAAGGAATTCGATAGTTTTCATTTCCTTGTCTTCGCGAAACCATTTTGCCATATCCATTATCCGCCCAAATTTTAAGCACACCATCTGGCACTGTGATATGTCCATCTTCATATAACTCAGCTATTTCACCGTAAAGAGCCATGCAACAAACAGGTTGGTCAACGGAGCGCCAAACCATTTCATATTGCCGTGCAACAACCTTGGAAATCATTTCACCCCTTTTTTCAGCGGTATCGAATTCTGGATCATACTGCCAAAATGGTGCATCTCCTTGTCCTCTAAATGAAAGCACCCAAACAATTTTTTCATCTTTTTGTTTCTGAATCGCTTCTTCCCAAAGAGCTTCAAATAGCTCAGGATTTTCTTTGTAGCTTGGTTTTTTACCAGGATAAGCTCGTAAAAACATTTCCGCACCCAAAGGTTCCGCATGATGATGTGTGACCCACAATCCCATCTCTAATGCTAAATCAGCATGAATTCCGTGCTTAGGAAGATCTGTACCAGGTATGACCATATTTCCACCACATCTTAATAAAGCTTCAAATACTGGATACCACACGTCTTTTGCTGGTGGATATTCTTCTTTCCATCCAATTAAGCACACTTCGTCATTCACAAACCACCCACGGTATTTTACCTTTTGCTCAACAGAATCAAATTTCTCTGTATGGATCTGCATTTTTTTTGCTGTTTGAACAGGTAAATCAGCCCAATACCAGAATGGATCTATACCTAAAAATTGTCGGCTATATTCTAGCAATCCATAAATAATCCCCAAATCATCATATCCAATAATGTGCAGAGACCATTTATCGTTATTTTTCACGAAACGAAAACCATAGGCTTCTGGTCTAGTTGGACATTCATCACGATTGGCTACATTTCTTATTACAATTGTTGCTTCGTTCTCAGAATCTACTTTTATCTCAGGTTGTTTCCCAAATACTTTTTTATGATCTCTAACAACCATATCTAGCGCATGCTGCACAGCTTTTGAGATATTTTTTGGTCTAGAAATTATACAGGTATGATCAATAATTACTTGTGAAATCTCACTCATTTTTTTCCTCCTTGAAAAACCAGTTGATAGCGCTATCATTTTTATCCACAAAAATTTATGTACTTCTCCTTATTGTATTGAACTTTCACACAATAATTAATTCGAAAATCAGATAACTTACATTAAAAATCAGGTCTCTTCTCGCTCATACTAAGGTCTTTTTGTAGAACTCAGGGGGAATTTTACTGTTTAGAGGGCAGTGGCATCCATTTTTCTTGGAACAGTACCCTTTTTATCATCTACCTAGCTTGATTGGGATAATTCTCCATAAAAACCTTTCAAAAACTCATCAAACTCAGGTAAGATGGTGAAAAAGCAATTAAATTAACAAACTCAAAACACTTGTAAGCGTCAACAATTAAATGCAGATGTTAATTTTGTAAATTTGTCTTCGATTCTAGAAAATTATCTTCGATTTTCGGAATTTATCTTCGATTCTACGGATTTATCTTCGATTTTTAGATATTATCATCGATTAGACTATTTTCGACAAAATCTCCTCCAAAAATAGCCAAACAAAAAGACGCAATCTTATGAACGATTACGCCTAGTGTGTTATTTTTCATATTTAAATTCCTTTAACAATTTGAGCAATACCCTCTTCAACTGGTGTTACAGGACGTCCCAGTAATTTCTCAAAATCGTTACTTTCTACTTCAAGTGTGCCTTCTCTGATACCTTCTTGAATGTTGACAAGGAAAGGAATGAGGAATTCAGGTACACCAGCATCCTTCATAATGTTAGCATAAGTCACATCATCCACTTGTTGAAGTGCTACTTCTTTTCCTATTTCCTTCCCCAGAATTGATACGAGCTCCTCTTGAGTAAGGTTCTTTCCAGACAATTCGTAAACTGTATTTTCATGACCTTTACCAGAAAGCACTGCTGCTGCGGCTTCTGCGTAATCCTGCTGCAATGCCCAGCCTACTTTTCCATTACCAGCAGATGTTACCCAAGGAGCTCCTGCTAGTACACCTTGAATGCTTGAGCTTTCATTTTCTAAATACCAATTGTTTCGTAAAAATGAATAAGGAATACCTGTATTTACAATCGCTTCTTCGGTCGCTTTATGTGTTGGTGCTAGAACATTTTTACTTTCCATTGCATTTGCAATACTAGTATAAGCAATGAATTTAACTTCAGCACGCTTTGCAGCAGCTACTGCATTTTCATGCTGCTTGATTCTTGTTTCATTATCACCATCAGCTGAAATAATTAACAAGCGATCGATACCCGTAAACGCGGTATCCAATGTTTCTGGAGAATCAAAATCTCCTTGTCGAACTTCTACTCCGCGGTTATGTAGTTCCTCTGCTTTTTTCGGATCACGAACACTAACAGCAATCTGATTTGCTGGGACAGTTTTCAATAAAGCTTCTACAATTTTCGATCCTAGCTTACCTGTTGCTCCTGTTACTAACATTTTCATTGATTAAACCTCCAATTAATTTGTTTTATCTGAATTTCCAACACTAACTTGTATCTACATCCATCACATGTATTCATAATAGATACATGTTATCAAGAAGTCAACTAATAACCTTTTCATTTTCCACCTAATATAAGGTATAATACGTTGTAATCAATTCAAATACAGGATAAATCTCTTTTTTAGGAATTCAGTATAAGGTAGGAGAATTTTATGTCAATCAGTAGCCGATTTACAGTTGGTATTCATATATTAACCTTAATAGATTCAAATAAAGACGGGATAAACTCTTCCGAATTTTTAGCAGGAAGTGTGAATACTAACCCGACTTTGATTAGAAAAATTATGGGTATGTTAAAAAAAGCTGGATTAATAGAAGTAAAACCAGGTATCGCAGGAGCAAAGTTAGCCAAGAAACCTTCTGATATAACATTACTTGAGATCTATAAAGCAGTAGATGTGGTTCAGGAACAAGAATTATTCAGCATCCATCAAAACCCTCACCCTGAATGTCACGTAGGAAAAAACATCCAAAACACACTCACACCGATCCTCTCAGCTGCACAACTAGCCATGGAAAAAGTACTAGGAGCTGTCACAATTGAAGATATTGTTCGGGATATCAAGTAGTGGTGACTGTCACCACCCGATTTTTCTTGTTTCACAATTGTTCCACAAGATCATCCTCATTTCATTCCTCTCCGAATGAAAATGTAAGCACTTTCTTTCATCTTTTTAGAAAATGAGTCTATACTAAAGGTCGTATTGATAATAAACAATAAGCCGCAAGAAAAATGGTGGAAAAGGAGAATGATCAATGAATTATAAAAATGTGACGGTTGCTGGTGGTGGAGTGTTAGGTAGTCAAATTGCGTTCCAATCAGCTTTTTTTGGATTTAATGTCTCTCTTTATGATATTAATGATGAGGCAATTGAACGTGCGAAAGATAGAATCACGAAGTTAAAACCACGTTATCAAGAAGATCTACGAGCTACTGAAGATCAGCTAAATTCTGCAGTTAGTCGCATTTCCTACTACTCTGATTTAACAAAAGCTGTGGAAAATGCAGATCTTGTTATTGAGGCAGTTCCTGAAGTTGTTTCAATTAAGATTGATTTTTATAAAAAATTAGGGGAAGTTTCTCCTAAAAAAACGATTTTTGCAACAAATTCTTCAACACTATTACCAAGTCAGTTTGCTGAAGCGACTGGTCGACCAGAAAAATTCTTAGCTCTTCATTTTGCTAATGAAATTTGGAACAATAACACTGCAGAGGTTATGAAACATCCTGGAACAGATATGAAGATTTTTGACGAGGTACTTGAATTTGCAAAAGCCATTGGCATGGTTGCATTGCCACTACATAAAGAACAGCCAGGCTATATTTTAAATTCTCTCTTAGTTCCTTTATTAGAAGCTGCTCAGAAGTTATTAGTGAAAGAAATTTCTGATCCAGAAACGATTGATAAAACGTGGATGATTGCTACAGGATCTCCTAAAGGACCATTTGCCATCCTTGATATCGTCGGAATTACAACTGCTTATAATATCTCTAATGCTCGAGCACAAGCAACAGGCAGTGAAGAATATGCAAAATTAGCTTCACTGTTGAAAACGGAATATATTGATAAAGGCAAACTTGGTCGTGAAACAGGAGAAGGTTTCTATACATACCCTAACCCTAATTACGAAAAACCAGATTTCTTAAGAAGTTAACCCCTAAAAAAAGTAGGAGGCATTTCCATAAAAACATTTATGGTGTTGTCTCCTACTTTACTCTCTTAGGTGAATCATCAATTATAGTAAGGTTCGCCATCCCTTGTTGAGTTGATTTAAAGTGCTGCTTCTCATAACAAAAGGCTCTTTTCTGAAAGATTGTTGCTATGTAACCAAAATATGCAGTATAAACAGTGTATTCTCGCATATAAGGCCACTATTTTATGAAGAGAAGATGCCCCACTAGACTTAATACAATGCTGATTTCCTCAGGTAATTATAAGCAACAAAGTTTGCGAAAATAGCCTAACAATCAGTTATGAAGCTCTATTTTTTATTGCTTCAACAAATGCTACTACTTCTGATTCCTTTGTTGCCCATGAGGTAACAAGACGAATTGCAGAATGCTCCTTGTCGACTTTTTCCCAAACATGAAATGCAAATTTCGTTTGCAATTCTTCAATTAATGTATTTGAAAGAATAGGAAAAATTTGATTTGATGGAGAATTTGTTAAAAATGAAAAGCCTTCTTTTTTTAACTCGTTATTTAGCTTTTCAGCCATTTCATTTGCATGAGAAGCTAACTCAAAATAAAGATTATCTTTAAAAAGCTCCTGAAACTGAATGCCTAGTAGTCTACCTTTTGCAAGTAGTGCACCCTTTTGCTTCATATGATAACGAAAATCTTCTTTTAATGATTCAAGACATATTATTAATGCTTCACCAAGAAGTGCTCCGTTTTTTGTTCCTCCAATGTAAAAAGCATCAACCAATGATGAAATATCACTTAGCTCTAGGTTATTTACTGTTGAACATAAAGCAGATCCAAGTCTCGCTCCGTCCATAAACAAAAGAAGGTTGTTTTTCTTACAACATTCACTTAATTGCATCAATTCTTTTTTTAGATAAATTGTCCCAATCTCCGTTGAATTAGATATGTAGACAAGCTTTGGCTTTACCATATGTTCATCAGGATGTTCATTTAGCACCTTCTCTACGTGATCAGGTGTTAATTTTCCATCCGTTGTATCTACCGCAATGATTTTATGTCCTGTTGCTTCAATGGCACCTGTTTCATGAGTAAATATATGTCCAGTGCTTGCTGCAATCGCCGCTTCATGTGGTCTCAAAAATGCAGAAATCGCTATTAAATTTGTTTGTGTACCACCTGATAATAAATGTACATCCACATCACCATTTCCGATATGCTGTTTAATTAACTCAACTGCCCTTTGAGTAAACTGATCTCCACCATATCCCTCTTCTTGGATGAAATTTGTCTCCATAAGCGCCTGAAGAATTCTTGGATGAGCGCCTTCACTATAATCGTTTTTAAAGCTGTACATAATTTGAAGTCTCCTTTTTGGTGCCTGTCACCGCCCGGTTTTTCTTGTTTCACAAATTGTTCCACACGGTACTTTTTATCACTTATTATAACATCAATTAAATCAGCAAAGCATTAATAATGATAGTATTGATAGCCAAGTATACTGGTCTGAACTTAATCGAGTAGGAGGGGGTGATTAACCCCCGACCTCTCACACCACCGTACGTACCGATCGGTATACGGCGGTTCCATTTATGTCTGACGCAGTTGTGAATATCTTTCATATAGACTTTTCAACCCTTTCAAACTCCAGTAAGAGTTCGAAAGGGTTCTTTGTAGTATCGGACTCTTGGCTACTCTCCAATATTTCTTCCTGGAGTTCCCCCATTCATATGCCTTTTCTTTTGGTATACCGAACCCTACAAGTTTTCTCACTTTAGTTTTCGGTTTCTTCCATTCTTTCCACTGGCACATTCGGAGTCTTCTTCTAATCCATTGATCTAAATCTTTGAATATTGTTGGTGTATCTGCTAACGCAAAATATCCACACCATCCAGTCAAATATTGATTCAATCGTTCAATTCTTGTATTCATCGGGATAGGCTTTGACCTTGATGTTAATTCACGTATCCTTTTCTTGATACGTTGAATACTCTCTTTCGCCACTCGCACCTTCGGTTTCTTGTGAGAAGTAACACTAAAACCAAGAAACTTCCTTTTCCATGGTCTACCTAAATCTGTTTTCTCTCTATTTACTTTGAGTTTTAGAGTTGATTCAATGAAACAGGTAATTGACTCCATCACACGTTGTCCAGCTCTCCTAGACTTTACGTAGATATTACAGTCATCTGCATATCTAACAAACTTGTGTCCCCTCTTTTCCAATTCCTTATCTAGTTCATCCAGAACTATGTTTGATAAAAGTGGGCTTAACGGTCCACCTTGTGGTGTTCCTTCTTCAGATTGTGTCACAACACCTTGAATCATAATGCCAGATTGTAGGTATTTACGGATTAATGATAGAAGAGTTCGGTCTTGAATCCTATTTGACAGGATACGTATTAAACGATCATGATTGACTTTATCAAAGAATTTCTCTAAGTCTATATCGACTACCCAACGATAACCATCTTCGATATACCCTTTCGCTTCTTTCACTGCATCGTGACCTCGTTTATTTGGACGAAAGCCATAACTCTGTGTTGAGAAGGTTGGATCGAAGATCGGTGTTAATATTTGAGTAATCGCCTGTTGAATGAAACGATCTGTCACGGTTGGGATACCTAATAACCTTACTCCACCGTTCGGTTTTGGGATTTCAACCCGGCGGACAGGAGAAGGTTGATATGTACCCTCTGTTAGAGAAGCTCTCAGGTTTCCCCATGTTTCGAGTATATGTTTTCGTAGGTCTTTTACGGACATATTGTCTATTCCATGGCTTCCTTTGTTTCTTTCAACTCGCTTTAGCGCGTTCAAAAGATTTCCTCGTGACAACATTCGTTCCATTAACATGAAGATCTTCCTTCCTACGTGAACAATACGTTCTCTTTAAGTAAGTTCTTTACTAAGCCCTCCTGAAGTCCCCCATGGATTCACCATTTCTTCCATTCAGGTAGGTTCTTATAATGAATTTTCTGCTTTCGACATAAAGAACTGTTTATCAAGTAATTGTTCTTCTAAAATGGTTCAGTCCTTCCTTGATTCTCTCGAGTGAATCAAGTACTATGACCTCGGCTGACTTCTGATTATTCAGCTATCTATCGCTAGATAGGTTACCAAGTGTACTTGGCATGTTAATCAGATCTCCCCGGGTAAGAGTGCAGTCTTTCCCTCCACCTATCTGCTTCATTTACTCTGTATCACCTTCGGCAGAAAGGACTTTGTTTTGTATTGCAAACTCATCCAATGATACCTAGCCTCATATGAAGTTCGTGTTCCTCAGACCGGAAGTTTGCCGCTCGCTTCCTTCAGATTCCATGTCACCATGGACACCCTTGCGTTAAGCTAACTGTTACTTCTGCCTTCACAGTTCGGGACTTTCACCCTAGAGACTACACCCATGCCGGGCGCACAATAAAGAGAAGGTGTGCCACAAGTTTCTAGGCACACCTTCTACTATTTTTATAAGTAGTTTTCTCTATTTTGACGGTTCAGAGGAAAATAGAAACTAGAGGATAGCATCCTTATTTTAAGCTCCCACTCACTCTACTTAGTATAAATTTCCTCTTTTGTTAAATACCCTTCTTTAATAATCGTACCTTCAATATTTTCTTTTGTTACAGGGATAGGCTCTAACAAATTAGATGGTACCTTGATTTGATTGTTATCAACAGTTGTTGATGTTTCAATTTCTTCACCTTTTGCAACTTTAACGGCCATTTCTGCAGCTTGTTTTGCAATAAGGTTAATTGATTTGTAAACAGTCATCGTTTGTGTGCCTGCTACAATTCTTTTTACTCCGTTTAGTTCTGCATCTTGTCCTGATACAGGTACTTTACCAGCTAAACCAGCAGAAGTAAGCGCAGATATCACACCACCAGCAGTTCCATCATTTGCTGCAACAATGGCATTTATATTGTCACTAGAAGTTTTCAGTGCATCCTGCATATTACTTTGAGCAATATCAGGATTCCAATCATCAGTATATTTATCGTAAACCAATTTAATGTCACCTTTATCGATTAAAGGCTGAAGCACAGACATAGCTCCTTTTCGAAATAGTATTGCATTATTGTCTGTTTCAGCACCACCAATGTATGCAAAGTTTCCTTTAGAAACATTTTTGACTATTTCCTGTGCTTGTAGCTCCCCGACTTTCTCATTGTCAAAAGAAATATAATAATCTACATCTGCTTTTGTAATAAGACGGTCATAGGATATCACTTTTACATTGTGTTCGTGTGCTAGTTCTACTATTTTACTAGCTTCTTCTGCGTTTTGAGGCACAACTACTAGTACATCTACTCCTTCATCAATTAAAAGCTGAGCTTGCTTATACTGCACATCACTTAATCCATTTGCAGCAAGTGTCTTTACTTTGCCACCTAGTGATTTCACTTGTTCTTCAAATAAAGCTTTATCTTTATACCAACGCTCGTCTGCTAAAGTATCTAAAACAAACCCGATATACGGTATTTTTTCATCTTCGGTTAATTTGATTTTATCTTGTTTTGCAACTATTTCTGTAGAGGTGTTGCTGCATGCTGATGCAAATACTGTTACGACCAATAAAAGTAAAGCAACGATTGTATTTCTAGCCATATGATTCACTCTCCTTTATACCTTAAATCTACTAATCAATTGATTCATACGCTCAACCATTTCTGACAAGGTATTTGCGCTAGTGTTGATGTTATCGATCGATTGGCTTTGCTCATGGACTGCAGCAGATATTTCCTGTGATCCAGCAGCAGATTGCTCTGAAATTGATGCGATATTTTCTACAGAATTATTAATATCTTGACTTGATTTTTCGAACTGTGTAAATATGGTAGAAATATTTTTCACTCTGTGTGTCATGTCTGTGACTTTCTCTTTAATTTCTGAAAAATATTGGCCTGTTAATTGAATTTGTTCTGTCCCTTCATATACCTGTTTAAAGCCCGTATCTAAATCTTGTGAAATGATTGCTGTTTCTTGTTTGATGCTTGTTACAATAGTTGATATGTTTTCTACTGAAAATGAAACTTCATCTGCTAATTTTTTAACCTCTGAAGCGACTACCGCAAATCCTTTACCACTTTCTCCAGCTCTTGCTGCTTCGATTGAGGCATTTAAAGCTAATAGATTGGTTTGATCTGCTATAGATTTAATAACAGTAACAACCTCTGTAATCGACTGTGATTTTAATTCTAGATTCTTAATTTTTTCAACAGAGTTCTCAACAACAGATTGAATAACATTCATTTGCTGTAAAGACTGCTTCATTTGTGCATCACCATTTACCGACACTTGTAAAACATCCTCAGAGAATGTCACAAGTGTTTGTCCATCCTGATTTACCTCTACTAAACGCTCACTAAACCCTCGCATATTTTCCGAAATATCCGAAATATCATTTGCCTGTGATCCTACTCCTGTTGCAAGTTCTTCTATTGTGATGGCAACTTGAGAGCTTCCTTGCTGCAGCTCCATCGAGGTTTGAGCAAAAGTTGTGCTCTGATGATCAACATCAGAAGCTATATGTGATACTTCTAAAATCATTTCACGTAGACGATTACCCATATTATTAATTGAATGTGAAAGTTGACCAATTTCGTCATTACCTGAGATGTTGAGTGGTGTGAAATCCAAATGTCCTTTTGCAATTTCTTCACTCGTATCCACGACCTTCTTTAAACCAACTTCTATCTTTTTAGTTATGAAAATTAGTAGCACAAAAGAGATAAGCAATGAAATAATCCCTGAGCAAACCAATAAGATAATCGTTCTCTCAATGTTATTCTGCGCATTAGCTAAGGACTCTCTATTCGATTCTGTTGCCATACTCTTTAATTCATTTCCTAATTCATTTGTGTTCATTTTTAATGCATAAGCTTCTTTTTGAAGCTGATCAAATTCATTTGTATTAATTTGTTTTACATTAGGTACAATCGTGCTAAAAAAGTATTCATCAAGCTTATTATTATTTTCAATGATTTGGTTAAAAATTTCTAATTGTTCTTTAGATAGCTGTGGTTTTAATTCCTTCGCAATAGCTACAAACTTCAAGCTACCTTCTAAATATTTATTAAGATGTTCATCATCCGAAAGTAAAATATATTCTGGAATTTGGTTGTATTTTTCATAATAAAGTGAGACCAATTCAGAGCTTTGTAATGCAATTTCACTTTTTACTAGTGTATTTTTCATCGTGCCACTAGTTTGATTCAATAACCAATACGTTATGGCGATCGACAATAGGAATGTAACTGCCACAACTAAAAATACATACAAATACTTCCCACCTATTTTTGTGTTTTCCCATCTAAGCTGTTTAAACATAAAAATCCTCCCGATAATTGAACTCGAAACTTCAGCGCTTCTACCCATTAAAGCAACTTGAAAATCTCTTGTTTATATCGGTGAAATATGAGGATTATTAACTGTGAATTTTTGGTGCCTGTCACCACCCGAATTTTCTTGTTTCACAAATCGTTCCACAAAACCCAAATTAAACATAACAAAAACAGGAAGGTCGCCATCATGTTTATAGCAAACTTCCTGTTTTTATGAGATTTCCCTCATCCAATTAACAATCTATCCCGAGTAATTTTTAGGAATTCTTTATCTATGTCCTTATTTTCGCTTACCTCTTTACTAGCCAACTCATCGCACTTTATTCGATGTCAATATCCTTTAATTGTATGAAATGATAGAATAGCAAATGACAGCTCTCATTTTACTTAGTATAATTTTCAAATTCTTCAATCGTTCTATTAAAATCTGTTTCTGTCTCCGCTACGACTTTTTGTAGGTCATTTGTGATGCTATTTACTTTTTCTACTTCTTTAGTAATATTATCTACATTCGTATCCACATTTTCTATTGCATCATTAACATTACTAGCCAATCTTCGTACTTCATCAGCCACAACTTTGAACCCTCGTCCTTGTTCTCCAACACGCGCTGCTTCAATTGCTGCGTTTAAAGCGAGCATATTTGTTTGTGATGAGATATTACGTATCGTTTTAGATACCTCTTCGATTAACTGAGTTTGGTTTTTTAGCGACTCGATTGCTTGAATTTTTTCATTAGAATTTTCTACAACAATCTTTACTAATTCAGCAGGCATTGCCTTTAATTGAGAGATGATTTTAATTGAGTTATTTTCACGTTCTGTTATGTCTGTAGCAATTTTTAAGACTGCCTCAACCTTACCTTCATCATCCAGTACAGGAATATATGTAGCTTCAAGCCAAAGTAAATTTCCAGATTTCCCCACACGTTGAATCTTTTCTTGAAACTTCTGACCCTTTTCAAGGTTTCTCCATAACTCTTCATACTTTCTACTGCTTCTTAATTCCACTGTACAAAATTCTCGATGATGGATATTTATCATTTCATCCACTTCATATCCCATTGTCTTTGCAAAGTTCTCATTAACCCAAATTACTTTTCTATCAATATTAAATTCAATCATGGCTAGATTTGTTTCTAATGAGGATAATACAGATGTTGCATCTAAAACTTGAGTGCTTCTTTTACTTCTTGTCGTGGTAATCATAAAAACTCCCTATATTAAAATATTTTGATTCCAAGATATATTATAATAGGAATTTCGTCCTATTGTATAGTTTAGATGCTTTCCGCAAAATAAACGTAACTAAATCGTCATCTTCCAATTCGAGTAAGCTAACCAGTTTTCCTGTTCTTCATAATTCGGCATGATTTTTCCTACAAGTCGCCAAAAAGACCGATCATGATTAAGGTGGACCATGTGACACATTTCATGAACAACCACATAATCAATGACCTTCATAGGTGCCATCGCCAATCGCCAATTAAAGGTTAACTGCTGGTTTGAATCACATGTTCCCCATGTTGTTTTACTATCAGTGATTCGAATAGAACGTGGCTTTTGTTTAAAATAATGTTGATTAGAGACAATCCTTTTCTCTACTAACGCTTTGCATTGTTTATAATAAAATCGTTTTAGGGCTTGTCTTATTTTTTCATCTTCTAGTTGCTTCACATAAATATGTAAAACCTGACCGTCAAATGCTACATTGTCTTGATCTATTGATGAATCATGAGTGATTTTTATAGGATAGCTTTTCCCTAAATAAAGAAAGCTCTCACCATGTTCATAGACCTTATCCTTTGGTCCTTGCACTTGCTCATTTAGCTCACCTAGCTTATGTTGGATAACATCCCACTTTTCTTCTAAAACATGAATAACTTTTTCATCTGGTGTATGTCTAGGAGCCTGAACTTCAACCATTCCGTTTTTAAGATAAATACCTATCGATGTCCGATTTTTGTACTTTATTTCAAAATATAATGTGTTCCCTAAATAATGATGTCTCATGTTATCACCCGTTGTTTTATATTCTAAAAGTAGGCTTTACTTTTAGAAAGCAAAGCCTTCTTTAAATGAACTATTCCCACTTAAACACATAACTAGCCAATGCAAAACCTCCGACCAACCAAGCTCCTAGAATAAGCGTTTCTGTACCCAAGTCTAAGAAAGGTGTTCCAATATTCATCGTCTCTCTTAGTGCCGAGCTTAAATGAGCAATAGGCAAGACCTTCACAATAGGCTGGATAAAATCTGGCATGTTGCTTATTGGGAAAAAGACTCCTCCGAGAAATAGCATTGGAAACGTAACAAAGCCAGCAATCGGTCCCGCACTTTCTGGGTTTTTGGCAATTCCGGCTATGATAAATCCTAATGACATAAACGCAAGTGTGCCAAGCACGATGAAAAAGATTAAAGCAAGCCATGACCCTACAACATCAATTTTAAAAATAAGGTTCGCAATTAATACAACTAACAATGCTTGTGTACCGTTTAGAAATAATCGGGCTGTTATTTGTGCAGCGATAAAGGTTGAGGCTTTTAATCGTGTTCCCTGCATTCTTCGTAAAATCCCTCGTTCACGCCAAGCCGAAATCTGTCCTGCCACTCCGTTCATATTGTTACTCATAATCATCATCGCCACAATACCAGGTACAAGAAAATCTACATATCGTATGTTTAATGCTTCAATTCCAATCTTTTCAACGGCCACTAATGGCTGATAATCAACAAGATCTTTACTATATTGATCAATAATACCGTTCACAACGGTAAGACCAAGCTCTGAGGTTGTTAGGTTTTTTTCATTATAATAAACAGGAAGTGAAAATGGTTGATCGGCTTTCTGCAGGTTTTCTTCATAACCTTTAGGAATTTCAATCAAAAGCTGGATATCGCCATTTTCAATCGCTTCTTTACCAACACCTTGTTTTTCATAATCAATGATCTCAATTCCTTCATTTTCATAAAATAACTTCTCTAAATCCTTAGATGCATCGGTTTTGTCATCATTAACTAATCCTATTGTTAAATCTATTGAATTACCACCACCAATAAATGAACCAAGCGCAAGCATTAAGATGATTGGAAAAAGTAAAGTGAAAAATAACACTTGTTTATTACGAGCGAATATCCGTAACTGCGCTAACGTTAACTGCCAATATGCTCTCATGATTCTCTTATACTCCTTCCTGTCATCGTGATAAACACGTCCTCAAGTGTTGCTAGACGGGTTTGAAGATCTTCAATTTTCAAATGATGTTCTGTAGATAAATGAATAAGTGATGTTAATGCTTGTTGAAGGTTATCTGTGTAAAGCTGCACAAAGTTGTCTTTAATCGATACTTTTTCTACAGCCTCCATCTTCATAAACCACTCTTGTTCAGGAGGGTTGTTCAAATGAAATTCGATTGTACTTGTAGAATGTAGTTTTTTCACTAAATTTGTTGGAGTATCAAGAGCAATCAATTCACCTTGATCCATAATACCGATACGATCACATAAAACATGCGCTTCATCCATGTAATGAGTAGAAAGTAAAATAGTTTTGCCTTGTTCTTTTAATCGAAGCACAATATCCCACAACGTTCTTCTAGCTTGAGGATCAAGTCCTGTTGTTGGTTCATCAAGAAAAACAATCTCAGGATCATGGATAAGGGCTAAAGCAATGGCCAATCGTTGTTTTTGCCCACCTGAAAGCCCTTTGATTCGATCTTTGCGCTTTTCAGTTAAAAGCATATCTTCTATTAATCTATCTATGTTAATATTTCTTGGATAAAAGCTTGCATATAAATGGAGAATTTCTTCTACCTTTAATAATTCAAACAATGAAGTGGACTGAAGCTGAACACCTATAACTTCCTTCACTTTATTTACTTCTTTTTTATCATCAAAACCTGCAAGTATTGCTGTTCCTTCATCTGGTTTTCTAAGACCGACAAGCATTTCAATTGTAGTCGTTTTCCCAGCACCATTTGGTCCAAGTAAGCCAAAGATTTCTCCCTTTTTCACTTGAAATTGAACACCCTTAACTGCAGTAAAAGAGCCATAGTTTTTCACAAGTCCTTGTACATCGACCATTGTTTCATTTTGCATGAACATACCTCCCTTAAGGTGAATTTTTCTAAAAAAGTAACGATCAAAAAAGAAACAGCCCTGATAAAGAGCTGTTAGGTTTCAACTTTATTATACGCGATGGTGATCTGCACGCCAATTTTGAACGGCCTTTTTAATATCATCTGGAGCTAGATTCTCAGAGATTGTTCGCTCAACTAAATTCGGATACTCATGATCATCTGCAAATCGAAGCGCAATGAGTTGCTTTAAAGAAAGCTGAGTATCTAAAAACTTCCCTGTTAAACGATAATACCTAAAGTTCTCTTCATTACGAATCACTCGATCTTGTAACAAAAGAGCATACCCTCTAAGTTTCACACTCATCAAAACGATAATAATAGCCATTAGTAAAACAATCGTACTTAAAAACCCTTGATTAGAAACATGTTGAAAGAAATAAGTGATTGCTAATATTAAGATAACAAGAGAAAAAAGTGCAATACCAACATGGAAAACCGGATCTATCTTTCTATGATTTTGATAATTCTGCTGTTTGATCATCGTAGCCTCCTACTATTTAATCTGTACCCAAATGTACTTTATTCTTAAGTTTACATGATTATGAGTGATTATGTACCATATGAATTTATTAAATGTTTGTTAAGGAGACATTACGGTAGTGATAACCTTTAAAAGGTGAAAATCTATCATTTATAATCATCATTTCACTTAGCCGTACAGAACTACAGAAAATGAATAATGAACTTTTTAAGGTAATTAATCTAATGAAATAGCGCTGCTTCCACTTTAAATATTCAATTCTCATCCAATATCCATAAATATAAAACAATTTTGTTTTAGCTTTTCTCTCATCGTAAAGCCTCTAAATGATAAAAGAGTGTTTAACTATCACCTCAACCCTTACAGAAAAATCACCAAAAAAGTATCTCTTATACTTATCACAACCTTCCTAGTAAAAACTCTTTCTCCAAAATCCCAATACTCATTTACTTACCTTACTATATTTAAAATAACTAAAAATTAAACTTCTATTATGAAATTAAATGCATATATATAATTAGCCGTTTCCTATTAAACACTTTATTTTCATAATCTACAACCTCTCTTAAAATGTGATTTCATCAACAAATACTAGAGGTCTAATTTAATAGTTTGAATTCATAAATGACTCTTTAACTAAAAAAATATTACCAAATGAATATTAAAGCTTTCAATTTCTCTAATAGTTTAATATAATAACTACATAATAATAATTATCGTTTTATAAACGTAATTATCTAATACTTAATTTACAAAAAGGGGAGATAATAAATATGGAATCGTTTAACACTTCGAATACAGGCGGCACATGCCCATTTAACCACGGCAGCACAACTAGCCCTAAAGTAAGTGGTACAACTAATAAAGACTGGTGGCCAAACCAATTAAACTTAAATATTCTTCATCAGCATGACAAAAAATCTAATCCTATGGGAGAAGAATTTAATTATGCTGAAGAATTTAAAAAACTAGATTACGATGCTCTTAAGAAAGATCTTCATGCTTTAATGACAGATAGCCAAGAATGGTGGCCTGCTGATTATGGTCATTATGGTGGTTTCTTTATCCGTATGGCATGGCACTCAGCTGGAACGTATCGTACAGGTGATGGACGCGGAGGCGGCGGTACTGGAAGTCAGCGTTTTGCTCCATTAAACAGCTGGGCTGATAATGCGAACATCGATAAAGCGCGTCGTCTTCTATGGCCTATTAAACAAAAATACGGTAACAAAATTTCTTGGGCAGATTTAATTCTTTTAACAGGAAATGTTGCCATTGAATCAATGGGTGGAAAAACATTTGGTTTTGGTGGAGGACGCGCAGACATTTGGCATCCAGAAGAAGATATCTACTGGGGTTCTGAAACTGAAATGCTAGGTGATAACCGTTACACAGGTGATCGTGAGCTTGAAAATCCGTTAGCTGCCGTTCAAATGGGACTTATCTACGTTAACCCAGAAGGACCAAACGGTAACCCAGATCCAGTTGCAAGTGGCCGCGATATTCGCGATACTTTTGGCCGTATGGGAATGAATGACGAAGAAACAGTTGCATTAATCGCAGGTGGACATACTTTCGGTAAAGCACACGGTGCTGGTGATGCTGCTCTTGTTGGAAGAGAACCAGAAGCTGCTCCTATTGAAGCACAAGGCTTAGGCTGGATAAGCGAACATGGTAGTGGTAAAGGTCGCGACACAATTACTAGTGGTGTTGAAGGTGCTTGGACTGCTAATCCAACACAATGGGATAATGGGTTCTTTGATTTATTATTTGGATATGAGTGGGAGCTTACAAAAAGTCCTGCAGGTGCACACCAATGGGCTGCAATAAATCCTGACGAAAAACACCTTGCACCAGATGCAGAAGATTCATCAGTTCGTGTTCCAACAATGATGACTACTGCAGATATGGCTCTACGTATGGATCCAGCATACGAAAAAATTTCTCGTCGTTTCTATGAAAATCCTGAAGAATTTGCAGATGCATTTGCTCGTGCGTGGTTCAAACTTCTTCACCGTGACATGGGACCTGTTTCAAGATATTTAGGACCAGAAGTTCCAACTGAAGAACTAATTTGGCAAGATCCTGTTCCAACTGTTGATTATGAATTGACAGAAGAAGAAGTAGCTAAAATTAAAGTATTAATTTTAGATTCAGGTCTTACAATTAGTGAGCTAGTAACAACTGCTTGGGCTTCAGCAAGTACTTTCCGTGGATCAGATAATCGCGGAGGAGCTAATGGTGGTCGTATCCGTCTTGCTCCACAAAAAGATTGGGAAGCAAACCAGCCTGAACAACTTGAAAAAGTGCTTACTGCTTTAGAAGAAATCCAAAGTCACCTTGAGAAAAAAGTAAGCTTAGCCGACTTGATTGTACTTGGTGGTACTGCTGCAGTAGAAAAAGCTGCACAAGATGCTGGCTTTGATGTGACAGTTCCTTTCGCTCCAGGTCGTGGAGATGCAACACAAGAACAAACAGATGTAGAAAACTTTGAATTCCTGGAGCCTATCGCTGATGGTTTCCGTAATTACCAAAAGAAACAATACAGTGTTAGCCCTGAAGAGCTTCTTGTAGATAAAGCACAACTTCTAAACCTTACTGCACCAGAAATGACTGCACTTATTGGTGGTATGCGTGTTCTAGGAACTAACCATAACGGTACTGATCACGGAGTATTCACTGATCGTGTAGGTACACTTACTAACGACTTCTTCGTTAAATTACTTGACATGAATGTAGAGTGGAAGCCAGTAGACGGTGCTGTCTACGAAGGACGTGATCGCAAAACAGGTGAAGTCGTTCGTACTGCAACTAGAGTTGACCTAGTATTTGGTTCAAACTCAGTACTACGCGCAATTTCAGAAGTTTACGCACAAGACGATAACAAAGAAAAATTTGTACGTGACTTCGTTAATGCATGGGTTAAAGTAATGAACGCTGATCGTTTTGATCTGAAATAAGGTTTTTACTATAAAGATAGTTTGAATAAATATGAAGCACGCAAAATCCCAGTTAGGGAGTTTGCGTGCTTTTTAGTATAAAAAGTGCCTGTCACCACCCGAATTTTGTCGAGATGAACTCGACAAAACCCGGGGAGTGACAGGCACCTAATCCTTTAAAATATTGTATATAGCGTAGTATTTGCTAGGGTAATCATTGTCATTAACAAGGTGTTAAGAAAGGCTGCTACGTAGATATTGCCTGTTTTTTTGTAGAAGTAGCGATTAAATATGGCTGCTATTAACAGGGCTGGTACTAGACCAATTACTATAATAGAAGAAAGTGATTCTCCTGGATAACCTGCTGTGCCTGTCATAAACAATAGCCCATAGTGGTATCCAAGATAAAGAACTAGACCACCTATAAAATGGAATATTGAAACTACGTAACCTTTGATTCCATCATACTTAGTACTAGCCGTATTCATATTGACGGATAGACCAACAATAAAGTAGTAAATTAAGAATAGTGGAGCATATTTTAGTAAAGCAAACACATGCTGTCCTTCAAATGTTTTTACTGCAAATGTCCAAAGACGAAAATCAGTCTTGAATAGAGCATCTACAAGATAGAGAACAGCATAACCAATAACAACGGCTACTACAGCTGTTAAAAGTGAAGCAATAATCGTCTTAATGCTTGCTGCTACGCCATAGCTCTTAATCGTAGCACCTTCAGGCTTTTTAGAAACAAAGTGGTAGCAAACCATAATCATTAACGTTACAATCGCTACATTAATTGCCCAGAAAACAATCGGATTGACAGTTGGTGCTCCGAAAAATTCTGTTGTAGCAATGAGTTTACTTTGGAATTTTAAATAGATATATTGAATTACACTTAAACCAAGCATAATAACCGAACAAGATTTAATGCTTCGCTCTGATTTTTTCACCAATGAATATATCAGAACAATTGCCGATAAAACAATGAAGATCATACTAATTTGTTTTAACAGTCTCATTCCATAAAGATCTGCGCTATATAATGCAGAGAAAAACAATGCAGGATAAAGGCCACCAAAAACAACTAATAACAAGCCTGCTAGTTTTCCACCATTTGTTTTTGGTGCAGGAAGTGCTTCTGGTTTTTTGGTATAAATATTGTTAAGGAAAGGTACTTTCGATAACAGCGTAATGAGCGGAATAAACATCATAAAAAATCCGATAAGTGCTACAAATGAAAACCATTCTTTAAACATCCACGTTTGACCATCTTCACCAACTGTTACAAGGTTACTGTAATCAGCAAATGCCATATCGTAAAAATCAATAGCATACTCTGTTGATGTTTTTGAAAAATGGTTCCAAGGATGTGTTTCGTTCGGCTGATAGATGACCCTTTTTCCACCATTAACTTCATACACCTCACCGGCTGTTGGATTTTCTGGATTTCCTAAAAATCCTTGACCTTCTTCTGTACCAACATAATTTTTCTTCACAACAGATGCTCCACCCCCTGCTGCGGCTGCATCAAAGAAAAACTCATCATACTGACCAGCAAGCTTCCCTGAAAATCTTGGTCCATATGAATTGTTAATTTCTTCATCACTAAACCCTAGTGTTTTCACCCATTGATAATCAGAACCCATCGTTAAGGAACTATAGATTTTTCGAATGCCACTTTCCTTAAAGTCGACTTCATCTAACATCACCGCATGAGTTGAAGAAAACCCACCCATCGAGTGACCTGTAACAGCAATCATTCCATTACCACTCTCATCTTTTAACACATAATCTTGATCATACATATATTGAACCGCATCATAGATGGCATGTGGCCAAAACGAGAAAAACGGTACTGGTTTTTCCATAGTTCCTGTCGAATGTCCATGATCATATTGATCTAATGCTAAAACAACATATCCCCTTTTTGACATTTCGATAGCCTGCGCATCCTGCATTTCACCAGAATTAAGATATCCATGTGTTGCTACAATTGTTGGCTTTGGCTGTTGATCAACTCCATCCGGTTTATACAAAAGTCCCGAAAGTTCGCCTCTAGGTGTATCAAAATAAATACGTGAAACATCAACATCTCCAGTAGAACTGTTAAATTGTGAAGCAGAAAAACTTCCAACCAAAATTAACAATAACGAAATCACTAACAATACCACGGGCTTCTTTAATCTCTTCATAATATCCCCCTTTTAGTGCATTAAATTTTATCAAAATAACAATCACTTGAAACAAGCACTGTTGCACACTTGAATTCAATAAAAATTTACAGCTTCACCTCCATCTTCTTCTTGGTATTTAGAGAATAAAAAAAGACACATTAAATACCCTTGATTAAAAATAATCGAAGAAATTTAATGTGTCTCTTAATCTCGTCACAATTTATTAACTTAATTATCACTATACATCCAGTTGAAAGCGTTGTCAATTGATTAAATTATATTTACCCAGTTTATATTATGATCGTAATTTACCAACCCTAGCTTGTTTTCCATTTTCAAAATCATTATTTTTGAGACATTTGAAATAAGTAACAGTCTTACTTCATAAGAAATTGACCAATATATCTCCCTCATCAAAATAATATTAGTATAACAATATCACAATAAACAACTAGCTTACTTTTTTTCTGAATTGTTCAAAGTTTTTAGATATGTATCATATTCAATCACGCTTGATATTCTCCTCAAATTTGAAAACCTAATTTTTGTTGTCTCGATTTTTTATATAGTTATGAGGAAAGATCGCTCCACCAATTAAGCCTATCGTGACATATTTCATCCAACCATCAAAAAAGTAATCAATAATCGCAAAGGAAAACATAAAAACAGCAACGAAGAAAACTCTCCAAATAATTAATTTCATGTGACCCCTCATTCTTTTCTATAAATTTAATCCTCTTTCAATCACCTTTTCAACTTTGTATAAAGAGGATTCCATTAAATAATCAAAAGTGTAACTTGTATTACCAAACCCGTAAGATAACAATTTTCTAATCTCCTTAAATCGTTGGTCTTTGGTTGCTGTTCCCATCACAACAGAGATCAGTCTCTTCTTCCCTTGTTTTGCCGTACCTGCGAAACAATAACCTGCTTCACTTGTGTATCCGGTTTTTAATCCATCAAGTCCATTGAAGTGCATGTCTGGATTTTTAGAATAAAGCATGGCATTTGTATTACTAATAGAGATATTATTGTATGTTAATTGATAACTTGGAAGGTTCGTTATTTCCAATAGCTCAGGATAGCCATCCAATAATTGAGAAGATAAATTAGCCAGATCTAGGGCTGTCATTGTTGTTTCTTGATTATTTTTATTTGGCAATCCTGTTGCATTAAGAAAGACTGTATCATCTGATAATCCTAACCTTTTAGCTTCTTCATTCATTAAATTTGTGAACTCTACCTCACTTCCTGAAATATGTTCCGCAAGAAGAACTGCTGCGTTATTTGCAGAAGCCAAGGTGCCTGTCACCACCCGAATTTTGTCGAGATGAACTCGACAAAACCCGGGGCGTGACAGGCACCAATTTTAATTCAGAACTTCTGCTACTTTGGTGTTTCTAATTCTAACGACTATAAAAGCAATGGCCGCTATCCATAGTGCTAAAATTCCGGCATAGATAAACGGATAAGCTGCTGTTTGATCAACCCATGTATTAACAAGTGTTCTTGAATTAACTAAGATAATAAATCCACCTACTAGAACACCCATTAGTTGTGCATTAATTTTCTGTACTAGCCAAGCAGCGATTGGGGCAGCAATTAATCCACCTATCATTAAAGCTCCTACCCATAGCCAGTTCACTTCCGCCCAGCCAAGTGATATTAAAAATCCAACAGTAGCAGAAACAGCTATGGCAAATTCACTGGTATCCACTGTCCCAACAACTTTACGTGCACTAATCCCTTTTTGAGATAACAATACAGGAGTGGCAATTGGTCCCCATCCTCCACCACCAGTTGCATCGGCAAAACCTGCAACCAACCCTAGAGGAATGGATTTCCTTTTTGTAAGGTCAATACTTTCTTTTTGCTCTCCTACTTTAAACATAAATAAGAATCTTGCTAAAACATACACTCCAAGAGCTAATAAAAAGATAGATATATATGGCTTAGCAAGATCTCCTGGTATATTACTTAAGAATGTGGCACCCAAAAAGGCTCCAATAGAACCCGGAATGACAAGCCTTTTGACAGTTGTCTTATCCACATTCCCAAACTTGATGTGTGATGCTCCAGATGCGGCAGTTGTGACGATTTCTGCTAAATGAACAGATGCTGATGCAACAGCTGGTGCAATTCCAAATCCAAGTAATAAAGATGATGATGTTACACCATACGCCATTCCCAATGCACCGTCTATAAGCTGTGCTAACAAACCAATAAAAATAAAAACAATTAATTTATTCACTTCTATCCCTCCTATTTCTTGGAAACTTAACTTTGTTTAATCTAAATCATTAAATTTTCTTAATTTTCGTTAATTTACTATATAACATATTATCCCCATTTGTAAACTAGGAATTAAAAATTTTAAAAAGGTGCCTGTCACCACCCGAATTTTGTCGAGATGGACTCGACAAAACCCAGGGCGTGACAGGCACCCTTAAGTTTTCTATATTCTAAATCGTTTCAACAACCCACTCAATTCTCCAGCTAATATTGTTGTTTTCTCGATTAAAGTTGTTATGTCTTGTATTGATGATAATTGTTCTTCAGAGGAAGAGGCAACTTCACGAATGTACTTTGTTGATTCGGTTGATTTTTGTGAGTTATCTCTTATAACTGTTTCTACATCTTCTACCTTGGAAAGAAGTTGATCTATTTCGATAAAGATCTTATCTACTTCATCTGTGGATTCTTTAGAAGATTGATATACACCTTGTAAACTACCATTAACAACCTCTAACTTTTCCATACCAGTTCCAAATTGAGTTGTGACAGATTCAATTTCTACAACAGCACTTGAAGTGTCTTCTTGGATTTCTTTAACAAGTTCGGAAATTTGTTTCGCTGATTGTGCAGATTCTTCCGCTAACTTTCTAACTTCATTTGCAACAACCGCAAATCCTTTTCCATGCTCTCCTGCTCTAGCTGCCTCAATCGAAGCATTTAATGAAAGTAAATTGGTTTGTTCAGTAATACTTCGAATCATATTAACAATATTGCCAATTTCAGAAGAGCGACTTCCTAGTTTTCTTACAATCTCGCTTGAATTTCGAACAGAATGCTGTATCTCAGACATTTGCTCTAACAGCGATAATACTTCTTCATTCGCTAACCCAACTTCTTTGTACGCTGTTTTTGTTTTCTCTGATACCATTAAAGAATGATCTTTAATTTCAGATACACCATGAGTGATTCCATTTATTGAGTCTAAATTCTTATTATTTCCTTTTTCTTGCTCAGTCGATAATTCTGCAGCATTGTGTACATTTGTTGTCACAACACCAGATAATTGAACCATTTCCTCTGCATGCTCTGATAATACGGCTGTGTTTTCTGTCACAACTTCTCCTTTGTGAAGAATACCACCGATTAAATCTTGTAAACTATCTAAAAGTGTATTAAAACTTTTTGATAATTTCCCAACTTCATCATTACTTTTAATTGTTAATCTTTGCGTTAAATCTCCTTCGCTTGTTGCTAGTTTTTCTATTTTATCTGTTACTTCTTTAATAGGATTTAACGATCTTTTATTAATACCATAATTTATAAGTGCACCTAATATAATAAAAATAATTGTTATAATAGAAAAGTAGCTTAATAATGAATTTGCATCTGAAAAGGCTTCACTAGTAGGAACAGAGATCATGATTCCCCAATCCATTTCTTCTGCTTTGCTGTAATAAATTAAACTGTTATCACCGTTAAAATCTGTTTCAACTACACCGGTTTTACCACCCATACAATTCTCGACTATTTTATCTAAATCACTGTTCTTATAGTCGGCGATACTTTTAATATCTTCTTTATTTTTACCCGCTACAATCGTTCCATCACTTGTAAAAACAGTTACAAAACCACTTTCTCCTAATGTTACTTTAGAGATAATATGAATTAAACTTTCAATCTGGTGACCACCTGATGCTACACCAACAATTTCTCCGCTGGCATTATATATTGGTGAAGAAGACAACACAATCGGAGCTCCTTCTAAGCTTGGAGATTGTGAGGGCACAGGATTATATGTTTCGGTTTGTCCCTCCATTCCACCTTTATAGTGTTCATACTCGTTAACAGGAATTTTAGCACCATTCAAATATAAGAAGCCTTCTGCATCCATAAAGGCGAAAGCATCTGGGTTATCCATAGCTTTTGCAATTCTACTACCAAGAGCATCTGCCTTTTCTCCATTGCTTTCTTTTAATACATCACTCTCAGCCATATACTTCATTGTTTCTTGCTTACCTTGTATCCAAATGTCGATATTTGCTTTAACAGAATTAAGCTGATCATAAGCTTGAGCCTGAAATCGGTCATAAAGAATTTCCTTTGCCTTCATATATCCGAATGCCGATATACTGATCATGGATATTGTAATTAATAAGCTGATCACTATGGTGTTTTTTACAACGATCCTCACTTTTGTCACTCTCCATTGTCTCTGTCCTTCTTTTAATAACATTCACTCATTTAAAAATACACCATTAAAAAAGCCCACCCAAAAAGGTGGACTTATCATAAAAAGCCATCTTATTCGGTAACCCAGCTACCATAACATTTCTGTATTAGGTCTGTGGCTTTGCGTCCCTAACTTTCGATAGGTTTGCCATTTTCAAATATGGAATATTTATTTATCATTAGGAATTTTTTTGAATATTCATAGTTCTTTTATCACAAGAAAACTATCTATATATACTTATTATAAGAGTTTTGACCTAAAAGTCCACTTTGAACTCTTTTTACTTTACCTTCATCTTCAAAGAGTTCTACCTTTTATCTATCAGAATTTCCAACACATCAAATCAGTGAAAAAACCTCACATAATTAGCGAGGTAATGTATTATTTTTATATTTATCTTCTAACTGTCTTAACGTTTTCCAAATAGAAAGTATAGAGTATCCTAGTATCAAGATCCCAGGTACGATCATAAAGAAAATACTTCCATTAGGAGATTGTGTAAAATTAATAAAATAACCCAGATTTGGGATAGTAAATCCTTTATACACTGCTTGAACATTTTCTGCTAAAACTGGGTTTGAATCTAACGCATCATTATTATCCCCCTTTGTTACATAAAGAACACTGCTACTTGTTTTTTTCACCTCTGAAATTCTGTGGGTAACTAATTTATTATCTTCCTTGAAAGTAATAACATCACCCTGCTTAAGGCTAACTCGTTCTTCCTCATCAACAGTTTTCACAGCAATAACCGAACCTGTTGCAATCCCTGGTTCCATCGATCCAGATAAAACTGTCTTCAATTGATAACCAAACAACTCTGGTTGACCATTAGTAAGTTTTGTTGAAATGACGATTCCAGCTACACTCACTAATAAAACAACAAGTATACTTGTGACCATTGTATTCAAAAACTTTAAGAGACTACGTTTTTTCAACTTCATTCCCCTCCCTATTTATTTATTGTTTGATTGGTGTTCTCTGTTTGTATTTTTGGTTCTGTTTCTTTTTCCTCAAATAGTCTAGTTTCTTTCATGGATTCATTTGCTTGTAAAGGTTTTACTTTCTGCTCAGACTTAATTTCTTCATTATCATTGACAATTTCTTTATTTAATTCTGTCGTTTCATTATCTGTTCCTTGCCGTTCACTTTCTTCATTACTCCAAGTGCCAATAGTCATACTTCCGTTCATTGACTTGTCATCACTATAATACGCATCAGTATTCGAAGTTAAGAACCCTGTAGTTATGATCAACACATAGCAAATGAACAAACTTTTTATGAGTAAAAAGTAAATAGTTGATGATTTATATTTATTCATGTGATTATTCTTCAAAACGATCTCCACCCTTTCTTCATTTCAACATTTATCTATTCATAAATTCATAATATCCTTTATGTGTTTATGAATAGATAAATAGAGTTGGAAGGAGAAGACCATCTCCTTCGTTTAATGCTTTACTATTGGCTTTCAACATTATTGAAGATCTTGATCTCCATCTCTTTGAACAGCTTCAAATTTCCAGTTAAGTTTTAATTCATCGGTTTGGAAGTGATTTTGATCATCATCATTATCAATAAATTTGAATTCAACGGCAAATTTCCCCTCTTTACTTCCTGCTGGGAACTTCTCCATTATTTGTTGAGGGTTATCTCTTAACTCAGATAACGATTTCTTAAAGACAACTCTTTCCCTATCATATACGTTATATATATACTCCAGAATTATATGATCGCCTAAGTCATCACCATGATTGGACTCGCCATTATCAACTACTTCATATGAAGAATGTAGAATAATTTCTTTCATATCAACTGTTCCATCATTAGTAAGCACAAAGTTACCATGCATTGTATCACCTGGCACTAGGTTTTCAATGTTCAAAATGACATCTTTATTAATCCCGAGCTCTAATACCCCTGTTGTAAATGTATTAGTTGCCGACTCTGTATCATTAAAATACGCGACTGTACCTCCAGCTATTAAACTCAAGCCCAATGCCGCTGTTGCAAAACTCATGACTAGATTTCTCTTCATGCTCATTTTATTTCCTCCATACATAAGATTTTCACCAGTTTAATCTTATGATGAAAAACTAGTTTTCTAGAATTTCCTCCATAAAATACTAGAAGAGAGAAGCACTTTTCTCTCTTCATCATTGGAAAAATAGTTATCTAGCTTCAAACGACCAATTAAGTTTTAACTTGTCACCTTGAAATTGGTTTTGGTCTTCTCCGTTATCAACAAATTCAAATTCGACATACATAGTATCTTTTGTACCTGCTGGTAATCCACTAATCTCATTTTCATATCCAATAACATTTTTCTCAACAGCATCTGGTGTGATCTGTTTTAATTCATGTAATGTTGTTGAGTAAATGATATCATTAGGTTCACTTTCACTCTTATCATTGTTTTCAAGAAAGTTCACTCGAATATGTTTTCCAAAATCATCTGTATTGTCTCCCATTGCATCCTCTACTTGATAGCTTGTTGACAAAAGGACTTTAGTGATGTCAAACGATCCATTGTTTTCTAAATCAAAAGCACGAATCATCCAGCTTCCTGGACTTAAGTCGTCAACATCAATAATAACTTCTGGATTTACTGCAAGATCTAACGTCCCTGCAGCAAAAGTGCTACTAGCTTCTGCTGTATCACTAAAATAGGCAAACGTTCCTCCACCAATTAAACCAATCCCTAACACAGCTGTTGCTACTCCTAAACCTAATTGTTTCTTAATACTCATTTTCTTTTCCTCCTCATAATCTTTTTGTGAATACTTTTTCTAAGGACTCGATCAGCTCTAATTAATTCCATATGTATGTCTTTAGTTTATCTAGAAACAGTGAGTGATTTCTCACTTTCTCTAGAAAACTATTGATGATAAAATATTCTTTCGAAAGAATTAAACGTTCCTAATAATGAACAATACAACTGAATTATAGAAATTTCTATATCACATGGAAAACCTTAAAAATTGACAATTATTCATCCAGGAGGACCGTTTTCTCTAATTTCCTTCTATTTTCTTCAAATAACTTAGGATGATCCATTTTGTGTTAATTTTAAGTAAACAATATTTACTTGTAATTTACTTTCAAACTAGCATTACTTAAGCTAATTTCTTGGTAAATACTATTAAAATATACTGGACGTAAGCGTTACTAGCACTGCATTCTACCAATCATTCTTTTATTTCTTTTATTAAAAATGAATAGTTTTCAAACTTATGTAACTCACTAGTAATTAAAACAAAATAGCATTCTATCATATACACAAAGCCGTTTCTCTCATTGAAAATGTACTTTTCCTATATTTGATTCTTTATTGACTCTATTCACATTATCTTCACAATTTTAAAAAAATCTTAATAATTAATATAGTTCATTTTGTCGTTCCTAAACAAAATCCTTAGGACCATCTTCCTCTCTTACTGTTTACTAGATTTCGTTTTTAGCTAGTAAACATACCTTAAATGCAACTAAATCCCTAATTAAAATAGGATGCCTTATCCTTGATCCTTCGCTTTAGGACCATTTTCCATAGAATGAAAGAAATTACATTACATTAACATTATCTTTATAATTTTTTGTTAACTTTTCCTAAATATTACATTTACTCTATTCTTTATAGCAGCTTTTATTTTCGTACGTGGTTGTTGTTTCGATTTTAATTACCCCTCCCAATTTTACTCCAACTTAAAAAGTAGAAACCGAATCTGGCTCCTACTTCATATAACATATACTAGGCAATAGCCCATACTAAGCATGATATTAAACAAACATTTTCCAAGTTAATCACATGATATATTCTTCATACCGTTGTTCTCGGCAACTAGTACATCTTTTGGGTAACTCAAACCTTCTTTGTTTATAAAACTGTTGCTCTCCTATACTAAAAGTAAAACGATCTCCACATTCCCAGCATTTTAACAAAAGATCTTCAGGCGGAGCACCTTTTAAAGCTTCATCAATAGATCTCATTCTTTCTTCAATGATTTGCTCATCCAGTAATTCTTCCAGTTCCAATGAAGTGATTGTTTGGTTGATAGCCACTTTTAATTTTTTGTATTCAATATCTTTCCACAACTTTAAATAAGGAATGAAATTTCTATCTCTCGTTTCTTTCACTTTTTCAATAAATAGTAGAATCATTGATCTATTTCTATCTTTTAAATAACTCATATCCGGGCTTGTTTTATCTTGTTTCAGCCACTCTCGCCATTCCATTAATAATTCGTCTGTACGTTGATCAGACTCGATTTCCCAACCTCTATCTGTAAAAACGATCATCGGTAGTTTTCCACTGTAATGAATATCTAAGAAATCATAATCGATCATCCAATCAATTTTCTTCATGATGTTTTCTAATGTTTCCGATTTGAAATACCCGTAACTTGGATTTGTATCTAATTTCAACTGTAAAACCTTTTTCTCTCGTGAGCCTTTTAAAATTTTAGCAAGAAGTGTACGTCCTCCTTCAGCTATGATTTCATCAGCTGCTCTTAAAATAGCTTTTATTTCTTCTGTAGATAAACGGTCTTTTTCTTTGGTTTTCATTAATAAACACCTCACATAACATTACTAATTCGGAGCAATTATTTCGAACTCCTCACTTTTTAACACTCCCAAATTTCTCTTCATATAAATCGTGAACCCAATCCTTAACAGGTGCTTTCCATTGCTGTTTAGGTGAAGGAATGTTTTTGAGCAAGCTTTCAGGTGACATACCAAGTTCCTTTGCCATTTGAATATCATTCTGATTTAACCGACACCGCTTCTTTGCTTCTGCCCAAGCAGCATCATTTTTTCTAGTTGCCATCATCATACCCCTTTTTTATACAAATTATATCAAGACATTATGTATCTCGTGAAATTTTCCATAAAAAATAAAACTCAGTTTCGATAGAAATGAGTTTTATTCGTTCAATATTTATCCCCGTTATTTCTTCATATCAACAATAATGTCTTCCATTAAGAATGTTTCTTCACCAACAAACGTGCCATCTTTAGTCACATCTTTAGATAATCTTAAGTGAGGAGTAATGATAAGCTTTGTTGCCTTCGCATCTAATTTTTCAAACGTCTTGCTATATCCCTGAACATTCTTTTCATCATCTGACCATCCACCATAAATTTCTCCGTAATAAGAATTCCCTAGATTATCTTTTATTTCAAGATCAACTTCGACATTCGGATACTTTTGTTTAATACTATCAAAAATAATTCGGCTGTTGTAATAGACGATGAACGACATCGGAGTAACTGTGATTTTGCTAACCTCTACATTCACTCCATCTTGTTTTGAATTTTGCTCAACCTGTTGTACATTGTTTTTCGTTGCCTTCAAATCAAGATTGAAATTCCAATTACCATTAAGTACTTCATTTTTATCTTTAATCTTTATACTAGGCATAAGCAACTCTACGTTAATTTCTTTTTTTTCTTCAAATTGATTAGTCGTAGCAGAGGTAATACCAACATAATGATGTTTATCTACTTTTAATAGTTTGGAAGAACCTGTCCATCCTTGTTCTCCTTTAATGATCAAAAACGGCTCAACAAACGGTTCTTTATCTAAATCTTGAGCATCTCCTAAATTCTGTTCACTTTCAAATTCATAAGTAATTGAAACAGTTTTCCCATCAAAGATTGCATCATTTAAAGTAACTTTTATCCCTTGACCTTCTTTAGACATACCTACATTAGTTGCATTTTCTTTATATTCATCAAAAACCCCTGTTTTACCACCATCTATAAATCTAAAAATATCTCCTACTATCGGAATATTAGCAGCATATGCCGGAAATGCTAGACCAACAGTAACGAAAGACAAACCTATGATGGCAGCGGCTACAGCACTTCTTTTCCAACCCATCGCTTTTTTCTTTTGTGGTAGTGATTTTTTTAATCTATTTTTCAATTTTGCTTTTTCAAATTCACTTACTTCCATTTCTGCAAAATCATCTGCTTCTATTTCAACATCATTTAATAACTCATAAATATCCTTCATACAAGACTCCCCCCTATATTAAGATTTAGGGCCTTTTTATATAGCTTTTTCTTTCCACGATAAATCCGATTATCAATCGATGAACTTGTTAATTGAAGCTTGGCAGCTATTTCTTCCGTTTTTAAGCCGAGAAAATACTTCATGATAAAAATAGAACGATCAATAGGTTCTAGCAGATTAATTAATTGTATTAATTCTTCTTTATCCTCCATCAATACAAGTTCATCTTCTGCAGAATACTCTAGTTTCGCTTCCAAGAATTCGGTCGTATACTCTACCTTTTTACTAGCTTTTCTGTAATAATCAATCGCTTTATATTTTGCAATCGCACAAATCCATTTCTTAAAATCATCACTAGAGTTTCCTTGAAACTTTTTCGAATGATTCCATATCGCAAGAAAAACATCATTTACACACTCGTCGATCAGCCCCTCATTTCCAAGCGGTGAAAGAACCTTATATGTAACTCCTTTTATCACTGGTAAATAAGCATCAACGATAAATTCTAAAGCATCTTCTTTTTGACGCTGCAGCCGTTTAATAAAATTTCGATCAGTAGACTTCATGTACAACTCCCCTTGCTTCATTTCAAAAACGTGTATATCTTATATAACGAAAATAATCTGAATTTCTCTCATCTTTTTTATTTTTTGTTGAGGTTTTCTTTTAATATTTTCAGGTGCAATTTTTTTCACCAGACTACTTGAGAATTTTTCCGTATTTAATTGTACCTTATTCCTTCTTATTGATTTATGAGAAAAAGCAAAAGAGACTTACTCCTTTATGAAGTAAATCTCGTAAAATTCTTTTTTGATTGATCGCATTCAAAAATCATCGATAACAACAAAAATAGGCAACCCACTCTAAAAGGTCGGTTGCCTTGCGAACACATCATAATGAACACTACGACTTTACAAATCTTGAATCTGTAATACCTTTGGGCTTTCTAGAAAAGCACATTATTCCTGCAATGATATAGAAGACTCCTGCAATAAGAAATATTCCATAAGTAATCACACCACTTACAACAGCACTAATTAACAACAAAACACCCGCAAAAACAGGATGATTATTACCTTTTAACGCTATAACAGCAATAACTCCTAATACTGCTTGAATAAATGCCATAATCCCTAATGATAGAAAAATCATTTTAAATGTAAGGTTAATAGGAAAAAATACGTTTGTAACATCTTCATCTGTGTAACCGCCTTGATCCATACTTAATATCATAACAATAAATTCTTTAACAGGACTTAAGAAATCATCTGCTATGTATACCAACCATGTTCCCACTACTCCTAATAAGCTTATTAGGATAAATGAAGCAATCCCTATCAACCCTAATATAACTTCAGGTGTTCTATTCATTTCCCCACTCCTAGAATAGTTATTTCTATGAGGTTGGTAAAAGTATATTAACAAAATAGAAACCGAACAATGGTTGTAGATGTAGTTACGTCGCTCCTGAAATATACTCCACTTTCCGCGGGAAGCTGGAAAGCGCCTCCTCGCGCTACGCACTGTGGGGTCTAGTCGGTGCTTTACATCCAGCAGAGTCTACATATATTTCGTCCGCTAAGCTGCTAAGCTATTACTTCGTTCGGAATTTTTGTTATTCACTAAGTTATCTCCCAGCCTCATAGAAAACAAAGTGCTTATTCAAAATGATAAATGGAAATTCCATATTTTCAAGAAAATGACACTTATGAATGAACAAAGAAATAACGTAACAGATTACTGTCTTATTTCCGATCTTTTTTCTTAATGGCGAAGGTACCTGCCCCTATCTTTTATCCGTTAATACGCAAAATCTATAGGGAACTCCTTCCCTGACCAAGCTCTCTTTGATGTCCATTCCATTGGTGGATCACTCCAAAATGGATCTGAACTAGGTAATCCTAATGGTAAAAATCCTGTTGTACATAAATAAAGACTCCCTGTGGAAATATACCCTTCACCTATTCCTGGTTGATGTCCACAAAAGCCAATTGTGAGCCAACCGGATTCCGTAAACGTGCCGGGCGCCTGGAGAGTTCTTTTTATCACTTCTGTTAAAGCACTTCTCACTTGGGCAGGAGGAAGTTCGTTTGGCAAATCCTTTCGAAGTGCATGTTGAGCCAAAGATTGAAATACGCCAAATCGATAAGCGAGAGATCTGCCGACTGGTGGAAAAGTTCCCTCAGGTGAAATCGTACGCTCCTGAATCACAGTATATCTCTGAGATCGTTTGATAATCGTATCCTTAAGAACTGCCCACTCTCGATATTCATCTCCGACTGTTTCAATTAAATCCACTAACATAGGGTGTATCACAAAGCTGTTGTAATAATCATGGTGATATTCTGGTCCATCACTATAGATTCCGTCTCCTAAGTACCATTGATCAAACTGATTGATTGCATAATCTATTCTCATCTGGTCCCAGCTTTTTTCCCCCACTTTGTAAAAAAACGCTTCGATAATGGCAGAAAACAATAACCAATTAGAAAAAACAGGCTTTCTTGTACGTGTAGCTTTTATCGCTTGTAACACGTTTTGTTGAACCCTAACATCAAGCTTTTCCCATAATTCGTTTGGCGCTCTTAAGATTGCATGAGCAAGAAAAGCCGTATCAACAATAGGTTGAAAATCATCTGCAAAGTTCATGTAATCCGGTGAATTCGGATCTGTTCCCGCATCAATCGCTTCTCTAGCAAGTTCAACATACTTTAAACGTAGCTTTTCTTCACCTTCATCTTCACTTTCTCTTTCTAACCAGGGAGCCATTCCGACTAATAAACGAGAAAATGCCTCAAGATGTGAAAATTTCTCACGGGACGTTCCTTCTTTCATTTCTACTGGCATGTCTTGTTTTAATGTTCTATTTTTCAAGGCAAGAAGAACTGGATCTGCTATTTTTAACATATTATCCAGCCAGAACTTTCGGTCGTTCGTTTGTAACGAAACCATCTTATCCCCCCAAGTTATTATATGGATTTCTATGAAACTCTTTTTTAAAAATTGGCTCTGTTAAACTTTGTTGTTGATTTCCGTTACAGGCATTCGCTTTCCCGGGAAAAAAGTACCTTTTTTCCTAGGTCCGGGAGCCTCCTCGGCGCAAGCACCTGTGGGGTCTCCCTTTGACACGCTTCTCCCGCAGGAGTCTCATGCCTTTCACTCCAATCAACAAAGTGCTAAAAATCAACATTAAGCTTTAACATAGCCTAAAAATTAAAAAATCCGTCGTTTCCAACCATTTAGCTTAGCGATCGCTTCAACATAGTAATAATCGCCATATATGAGCGACACATTTATATTCTCATCAACTGGCTTATTTCCTGTACCTCCAACCAAGATTCCTTGATGCTCTGGTTGATCCCACGTTCCATAATTTTCAGTTAAAGAGGTTAATATCTTTGTTGCAGCATTTGCATATAATTGCTTTTCATTACTAGGTACCATATCTGCAATTTCTAGCAGCCCTGAAGCAGCGATCGAAGCAGCAGAACTATCTCTTGGTTCATTTTCTATTGAATTTAACCGGAAATCCCAGTATGGAACATAATCATATGGAAGACCAGCAATAAAATGATGTGCAACTCTTTTGGCTGCTTGTAAATAACGAGAATCTCCTGTATGACGGTACGTATTAGCAAACCCATAAATCGCCCATGCATTTCCTCTACTCCACGCAGAATCAGATGCATAACCTTGACCACCAATAGATTCAATAAACTCACCAGAATTAGGATCAAATGATAAAATATGACAAACTGATCCATCTTCTCGAATTCCATGCTGTAATATTGTATCTGCATGAAGAGTCGCAATTTGTTTATATCGTGGATCTCCAGTTACACGGCTTGCCCAGAATAATAAAGATAGATTCATCATACAATCAATAATCGCCCAACCTATTTTATCCCCGTTCCAAGCACGAATAAATTTCCCAACAGGGTTAAAACGACCTGCTAAATAGTTTGATGCTTCCAATCCAATGCCAAATCCACTCTCGCTTTTCAGAATCTCATGTTTTAACACAGCAGTTAGTAAGAACTGAAAGCCAACATCATGATCCATTTTATGCTCAGAAATGCTCTTTTGCAATTTCTCATCCCAATCCATCGCAGCACTCTTGAATTTTTCATTGTCTGTCATATCATAAAGAACCCACAACATACCTGGCCAAAATCCTGATGTCCACCAAGCATGAGGCATATCGTCATACACTCCGTCCGCTCTCGCTACATGTGGTGATTTATCTCCGATTTGATCGACCATACGCTCAACTTTTGCTTCAAGCTTTTTTAATAGTTCTTGTTGATTTAAGTTATACATGATTTCCCTCCTAGTTTGCGTTTCTATTTATAAGTATAACTTCGCTCATATGTGAAAAGTTGTTGTATAATAACTAATAATGTTGTTCTGTTGTTCTTTAGGAGGGGTAGGATGAATCGTTTATTTGAAGCAATTTTGTTTGATGATATCAAGCCATTTCATTGGATTTATCGTGTAATATCAGATCACAACTTTAGAGGATTCTACCACTGGCATCAAGGCTGTGAATTTTTATTTGTTCATCGTGGACAAGGACGTGTTATTGTTAATCAACAAACCTACGATATCAAACCAGGGATGCTTTTCTTTTTCCAGCCCTTTCAATTACATAAAGTACATGTTGAAGTATCACATCAAACTCCATATGAACGTAGCATCCTTCATTTTGATCCAATTTCTCAAGGGAAAAATCTACACTCATTTCCAGGGCTCCATACCTTATTTCATCGATTACAAAATGGTGTAGATGAAAAACAAGCTTTTGATTTATCAGATCGTTTTGAGTATGTTGCTGAGATGTTTAAAGCCTTTGATTCATCCATTACAACGAATAACTGGGAGGAGGATGGTCAGCTTTTTCTTATGCAAATCCTCTCTTGCATTCGTGTCAACACTCAAGCACTAGAACCCTCCCATCAGCATACTAAATTACGTCCACTTCGATATTCAGAAACAATCATGAGCTGGATCGAAAATCACTACATGGAAACCTTTGATCTAGAGAAGCTATCAGCTGAGCTTCATTTATCAAAGGCCTATGTTTCTCGGATATTCAAGCGCGAAACCGGCAGTAACTTAACAGAATACTTAACTGTTCGTAGAATTAAGCAAGCATGTCACCTACTACAAATGACAAATGCTTCTGTTGAACTAATCGGCGAACAAGTAGGGATTGGAAATGTATCTTATTTTATCCACATATTTAAAAAAACAATTGGAACAACACCACATCAGTATAGACTTTCGCATCAAGTGATCTAACCCAATTTTCAGTAAAAAGAATGACAGAAATCAATATTTTAGTTCCAACCAAATGATCAACTTTTCACGTTAAAAAAACTCTGAATCCTTAGTACAGGTCAGAGTTTCTTTGGTTTTATTAAGGAGAATAACAACTCACCGTTAAATGACTTATTCAACACCTATCCATAAAAAGTATTTGATAAAAAAGAGTAAGCTACTTTATCCTCTTTAAGAATCCCTCAGCTTCTGCAGGATTCATCCTCGTTGCTTTCCAACTGTATCCATCTTCATTACCTTCAAGATGATTGTTATCAATTAAATCAATAAACATGACACTATCATTTTCACCAGTGGTATATTGAACAGTAACCTTAAATTGGTTGTTAACCTTCTCTATAGTATAAGTTCCTTCAGATACAAAACCTGCTTTTTCTTCAATATAACTATAGGTGAAATCGTCCCTTAAAATCATGTAGAAATCTTCTCCATCATTCCATTGCCAAGCTCCTAGTAAATCAGTAACTGCAAATTCAAGTTCTTCGTTAGCTGCATTAATGGATTTCTCTTCTTCAGGTTGACTAGATTCCTCTGGAAACGGCAATTCCTCACTATTACTAAAATATTTCTCATCTTCCTCTACTAGTGGTTTCTCTGTGACTTCGAGGTCGATTAACACTCCCATATGCTTGCCAATATACCATTTGTCGTCGTCCTTCATTTGATAGAGTTCAAGCTCATAGCCAACGTTTCCTGTGATATCATCTTCAGATGTAGCTTTTACATTACCTGAAACCCATACGATTCTCTTATCTCCTACTGGCTTATCATAATCAGCAATGTTATTGACAATCTGATCAGATGTCACTTTATTCTCAGTAATTTCCCAGCTCTTTAATCCAACTTGTTTTGCCATCTCTTGTTTGACCAAGTTTCTAGCAATCTTCTGTGGCTCAATTTCATCATTAACTACTTCTGCTTCTTTTTCGTTTGAATTTTCCATCGTTGTATTTACTGGCTCTTCCTTAGACACTGCACTTGGTATATTATTCTGCAAATGAGGTACCATTAACCCAATACCAACAATGATAAAAATAAACCCAGTTAACAGTAGAGTTACTATACCCTTAGAAATTTTTAAATTTTTCTTAACGATCCTTGATAATAATAGAATTAAAGACAAAAGTAATAAAACAAATCCTACACCTATAAAAATAATAGTTAAATTATCCAATTCTGTGACTCCCTTTTCTTATGATGTAATGAACTAAATTGATTATAGATTACTTCAACCTTGATTGATTATATTTACTATTCTACTTTAATACATATACGGAGATTGGGATATAGCTGTTTCAATACTAGAAAATACTATTTAATTATTACTCCATTACTACATATCTTCTTGAGATGTCTAAAAAGCTCTGTTCAAAAAATCATTTCTTTATAAACAAAGAGCCTAATCTTTTTTTTGATTAGGCTTTTTTAAGGGTTATATACTTTATACCATGTACTCCCCTTCCACAGTGTGGGTATCTTCACAAAAGAGCTACTGAGATTATTTATTATCCACTGGAAGTTCAACAGTAAATGGTTGTAATTCCTTAGCTGGGAAGAAGCTCGAGAAATTGAATTGTAGAATTGTATTTTCAAGATTAAAGTCCATGATTTTTTCTTCTCCATCTAAATTGAATGTAGATTGAAAGTGAGCTGTCTTTTTATCGATCGTTTTCACTTTATTTAGACTGATGCTATGATTTTTAGGTGGTACTGGATTTTCAGGATTAATTTTATCTATATATCTCTTATCTACTAACAACAATTCATATTGTAAGTTATTTTCAAACAAATCAAGCTCATGTTCACTCAATTTCTTTGAGAGACCTGTAAATTGATAATCTATGACAAGTTCATTTTCCTTTTTCTTTATCTCATTTACTTGTAAGCCTAAATTGAATCGTTCACTATTTAATGTGAATGTTTTTTCATTCAATAATTGTTGCACATTTGGATCTGCAACAGAAAGCATTGGATAAAAAGTTAGTGAAGATACGTTTTTATTTAGTTTAGTCATCTCACTTCTCACAGTACTACGATATCTTTCTTCTTGTACCATTTCCTCAATCATTGTTCCATTTCCAAACCTATATACCTTTCCTTGATCATCAACTGCTTTTTGTATGTAAATATCATCGTTCTTGTATTTCTGAACAGTCTCATAAATAAGTGAAGATGACGCTTTTGCGGTATCAATTTCTTTTATTCTAATTTGAACATCATCCTCTAGATATTCTTTCTCCTTCATAATAGATGTTGTCCTAGTTTTTTCCTGTTGAATTGGAATATTAAACTTCCATTCACCTTTTATACCGTTTATATAATGAATAGTTATAGGAAGAGTAAATTCATCCTCCTTTAACGTTTTATATGGATAATTCATTTTCCATTGAAAGTTATATCCTTGCTCTACTTTCTTAACGTCTATTGACTTGCCATTAAGCCACGGATCGTTATCCCCTTTATGATGTTCGAAGTTTACATCAAAGCTAACTTCACCTTTTTCGTTATCTCCTTTTTCAACGCTTTTATCTACAAAACCGGTTATTGAAACAACATTTCCATCAAAGTAAGTGCTTGTTAGTTTTACAGTCACTCCATTTTTCGTTAAAGACTGATTTAAATTTGTCACTGCATCCTGATTCGCCAGTTCCATTCCTATTTAATCATCAAACTCTTGAAAGATCCCACCAATTAAAGGAGCTTTTGCTAATACTTTGTTCATGGTAGGATTAAAAAAGCCAGAAGCGACAGTTATCCCAAGAAGAGCAGCGACAGCAACAGAACTAACAAGAACCTTCTTTTTCGTATTTCTAGTTTGCTCAGACTTTTGTAAGCCTTTATCAATGGCGTTAAATACCTTCTCTTTCGGCACTGTTATTTGATCAATTGCACCTTTTATTTCCTTGTTATCCATGGCATTTGTCCTCCTCTTCTTTATACGATTTTCTTAAACTAGCTTTTCCCCTACTCAAATAAGTTTTGACCGTTCCTTCGGGAATCTCCATCAATTCACTAATCGTTTTAATAGAATAGTCATAGTAATAAAACAAAATAATGGCGGTACGGTAATTTTCTTTCAGGTCTCCAATTGCATTTAAAAGATGTATCGCATCATCATGATCTGATTGATCTGTTACGGTTAACTTAGATAACGTTTCTTCTGTTAGTGGCACAACATTTTTTCTTTTCTTTAGGATTTGACCAGCACAACGAATGACGATTCTGGTAAACCAAGTCATGAAATATTCCGGTTGCTTTAACGAACGAATACTAATATAAGCTTGATATGTCGCATCTTGAACTACATCCAAGGCATCCTCTTCATTTTGCACATAAAGATATGCAGTTCGATAAATTCGATCATAGTGAAGCTTAATCAGCTGTTCAAAGGCTTTTTTATTACCCTTTATTGCTTTTTTAACGAGCTTATCATTTTTTAACTCCATCTTTTCTTCAACTCCCTTCAACTGTTAGTGGTAGATATCCTTAGAAAAAGTTTCAAAAATTAAAAAGGCTCTTTTCTGAACGATTGTTACTATGAAAAAAAATTTGGAGTAAGAACAGTGTTTTTTCACTATAAGGGTACTATTTTATGAAGAAAAGATGCCACTAGACTTAATACAGTGCTGATTGCTTCGGGTATTGAAAAGCAACAAAGCTTGCGAAAACAGCCATTAAAAATAAATGAAAGGAAGTTTGTATGAGTAGATTATCACTGACTTACAATAGAAAAATGTAAAGACATTATGTAACTTTAACTAAATCGCCAGTAGTATTGGGGTTTATTTACAGAAACCTCATTCATTCATGTCAATTGATCAGCGTTATTCTTAAAGATATTAGACATTGGCAAAACCCGGTTGAAGAACATTCTGAAGAAAAACAGAAGTTTTCTGGTGATCATTTACATTTAGATCAAATAATAATGGTATACAGTCTTAGAAAAATCATTTTTTGTTACAAACTGGACAGCTGCTATTATACTGCCTTCTATCTTGTGCAAAAGCCATACGATACAAAAATAAATGTAGACTCATCAAGAAAAGATAAATGGGGAAAGAATAAATCAATTTGTAACCGTGTTTGTAATGGTATACACCTATCTGTGCACCCAGCCATTCTAACCCAACAGCTATTATAGCCCAAATAAGAATATAGCCAATCATCTTTATTCTGAACATCCGCATCTGTTCATACCCATAAATAAACCAATAACCAAAGGGCGCATACATCATATAAGAAAAAATATCCATCAATTGATATTTTGATTGATCTCCCAAATCGTAAAGTTCAAGTGGAGGTATCTTTAACGTATGATCAAAAACTAGACCGAATGCAATGCCTATGAGTATGTTAAAAGTTGTTTGTAAAGGAGAATATCGCTTTGGAAATAAACAAATCGATGCAAAACCAATGACACCTACAGCGATAACGAACCACTCATTCCCATTGAATTGATTATCATAAACGATGTTTTCCATCAGCGAATCCATCCTTCCTTAGATGCCATTCGTTGAAAAAGTCTTCCTAAAAGAATTGTATAAGTCATAACAATCACGATCATCATTGACTCCATAAAGAAATTCCAACCCTTATCAGTAAGTACGTGATTCCATCGAAGCATCACTCCGATGAACATTTGGAACAAAAACGTATAGATTGATATTCCCCAGCGGATACTGGATTTAGAGGTCGTTAGAAAGACGTTAGCAAAGGTAAGCAAAACAAAAGTAACAGTGAAATCGTTGTGTAGAATCATAGACAGGAAGTGGGGAATACTATTTGTGTTAATTTTGAATAGATTAAGGTTGAACGCGGAAATCGTCAGTTTGTTTGTTAAGATAGCATCAATGGCCATAAACAAAAGGAAGTTAACAGACAATGGTAGCTTCTTTGAGAGACTCACTTGAACCATAATACAGAACCATGCTAAAAAGAGAAATATCACGACTACCACTTTAAAATGTCCTTTCCATCGTATATTTTTATATGTTTTTATCATGCCCCTACTACTTCAGCGTATGCGTAATCAGTGGAAGGTCTGTACGCGTGACGCTTCAAAAATCAGCATATTCATACATAAATTGTAAGTGGTTCTGGTTGCAATTGAAACCAACCAAACATTCCCCAAACCAATTAACTGGATGACCATACCATATTGTTTAAGTTATGGCCAATCCCATAAAATCAGGGAAATTACTTTCTACAATTGAACCACTTTCACTAGTATTTACCACATTTTTAGAATTATCCAAAAGTACTCTCGGTGTACAAAAAATCGTTAATTCCTAATATCATAAAAACGTCTAAAGTCCTAACTATCAAGAGCTTTAGACGTTTTTATATTCTAGTATAATTGAATGAATAGATATTTAAGTACTTCAATACGACCCATCTGAGCTCTCAACAGTCTTATATGTCTTATATGTCTTATCTTCATTTCAAATAAAGTAATCAAGTTAAGACAAACGCACTATAGGGTATAGAAGATTAAAAGACTAACAAAGGGAGTCATACTATGAATGAAAATAAATCAAAAAAACTAGAAAATGAAGCAATCCATGAACCATCTCGACAATATTTTATCCCAGCTCAAATTGTACATAATTTTAGTCAAAAGGGTCGGGACCATCTTAATCGTAAAACGAATTCACAATTTATTTTATCTCTACAGGCTGGGGCATTCATGGCCTTTGGTGCTGCTTTTTCAGTCTTACTTTCCATGGGGATTGATATAAAGGGTCTTTCTCATTTGATGGCAGGTTTGGGGTTTGCAACAGGATATGCCATGGTTTTTCTATCAGGAGCAATTCTCTTTACTGAGGTCAACGTTTTACTACCAAGCTATGTATTTCAAAAGCCCTCCATTATGAGCACGAAAATTCTAAAATTTTGGTTAGCCACTTACTGTGGAAATATCTTAGGAGCTTTATTCGTTGGAACTCTTATTATACTATCGAAATCACTTTCCCCGGAGTTTTACCAGGAATTAAACACCTATATCAACCAAAATAAAATGTCTTTTTTAGCAGACGGAACATGGGGATTTTTCCAGATAGTTATTTCAGGTATTCTTGCCAACTGGCTCATAGGTATGGCTGCATTTCTTACAACCGCTGCCCGTGATATCACAGGTAAAATTATCGGTACATTACTCCCTGTCACTTTATTCGTTGCAGGAAATTTTCAACATAGTGCAGCAAACATGGGGTACTTTAGTATTGGGATATTCACCAATGACACCTATAGCTGGTATCAATTTCTATTATATAACCTGATTCCTGCTAGTATTGGTAATATTATTGGTGGAGCTATTATGGTTTCATTGTTGTTCTCTTTTGCTTATAAAGATGATATTGAAAATGATATTAAATAAAGCTTACTTTTCTAGCCCAAATGTTGAATTACTTAATCAATAAAAGAGGCTGGAAATAAGTATTTAAACTCATGATAAACCAGAATTATAAGGCGATATTTCAATTAATCATTCGCCTTATAACTCTGGATTTTATTATCTGTCTTTAATAGATTTTTAGATTTTGGAAACTATTTTAAAGAACTTAGTGGAATGGAGCGGAAGACACTCGACTCCTGCGGGTGCAGAGGAGAGGCCACTGAAAAAGTCTCCAATTATAATTTTGTGAAGGTATTCGATGAATTTCTCATTGAATACCTTTTTCTTGTTATATAATTAATGTATTAATTATAGGTGGTGTGGTATACATG
>NZ_JAIVKL010000021.1 GCF_020524045.1 Metabacillus litoralis | reverse complement strand
AAGAAATTGAACACGAATCTGGAACACCCAATCGTCTTATTGATTAGCTCAATTTGTTTTTGGTTAGGGAAGATACGAAACTTAAACGCCTTTTTAACTAACATGATTTCACCTCACTCGCCAGGAACGTATGTTCTGATTATACCATGACAGTGGGTGTTTTGGCTATCGCCAACCGCCATTCATCTCCCTCTTATCACTGAGCTAAAGCTCTTCACGCGATTGAAGAGGGAGTCTTCTGTCTGAGAATGATAAATTCGCCCCAAAGGAAGCAGCCATTCCCATACAAATCGTCCTGATATCTGGTTTGATGTATTGCATTGTATCAAATATCGCAAAGCCTGCAGTTACTGATCCACCAGGACTATTGATGTACATCGAAATGTCCTTATCAGGGTCTTCTGCTGCTAAAAACAATAGCTGTGCTACGACACTATTAGCCATCACGTCATTAATTTCATCTCCAACCATGATAATTCGGTCTTTTAATAACCGTGAATAAATATCATAAGATCTTTCCCCACGACTGGATTGCTCGATAACATATGGTGTCACATTCATTTCGTTTCCTCCTTTTTTTAGCGGAAACAATATTACGCCGCCATTAGGACAGTGCGTGAAGGATGAGAGTGAACGAGTGTTCGGTGCATAGAGCATGTCGGACGTTGACCTTTTACTAAAGAGCGTAGCAACGGAATGGACTGGATTAGAATAGTAGGGTTTTGTGATTTAAATGAGATGTGAAGCAGATGTTCCACGAGTTCACGTTCTTCTTGCTCCCAATATAGGTCAATGACTGCACTGCTTTCTTGATCCGTCAGTTTTGTTAAGCGTTGTTTGGCTCGATGAATGGTTGATTTTACAGAAGTCTCAGTTGTTGAAAAGACGTCCGCAATTTCAGCTAGCTGATAGCGAAACCCTTCTTTTAAAACAAACATCACAACTTGCTTTGGTGTTAACTGACTCATCAATCGTTGAACAATATCATATCGAGTCGCAATTTTGTTTGTCGTATCTTCAGAAACCTGTTCATCAAGATTGGCTTCTAAGAACTCTTTATTACGTTTTCGTATTGTATCAATCCATTCATTGTGCGCCATCTTATTCACTAAAGCAGCTGGAATAGAAGCCTGATCATAATAATGGAGCCAAAGTTTCATCAACGCATTTTGCACCAAATCCTCAGCATCCCATTGATTCTTTGCTAACCCTTGACAATATCGTCTTAGCTTCGGATAAAGCTCTTGAAAGACTTCGTCTGTAATACATCCTCTGCAACTTGAACACGGTTGATCATTATCACAATCACTCCTTCAGCACGTCTCTAGTTTATAAACGGATGACGAAAACAAAAAGATACGGGCAGGGCAAATAAATCTTTAAAAATATATATGATATTTTTGTACGAATTTATGTTCAATTATGTCAGACCATTGGAAGAAGATGATCATAGTCTTTTCTTAGCATGATTAAATTTATTATATCCATTTAATTCAGTATTTGTTTGTAATTTTTATTCTACTCTTTCACAAAATAATTCAATAACTCTTTTGCACTATGTACTTCTTTATCTGGTTTAAAGGTAGCATTGGTTGGTATATCTTTTTTGCGATGATTCATCCAGATCGCCTGCCAGCCTGCTTGTTTTGCTCCGATAATATCTTTTTCAAAATTATCTCCGATATAAATTGTTTTTGATTGATCAAGATTTATTTTTTCTTCAATAAAATCAAACACTTCTCTTTTTGGCTTTGCATGACCAATACTTCCAGAAATAAAGGTTCTTTCTGCAGGAAACCAGCGACTAAGACCGAGCTGTTTAATTTTCATTGCTTGATGTTTTTCCTCACCATTGGTTAGAATGCCAAGCTGTATACCTTCTTTATAAAGTACATTTAATAGGTCTTCCACTTCTGGAAAGAGTGTAATATTATTTTGTTCAGCAACATATGTTTCATGAAAAACAGCCGCTGTTTCCGTATCGATAGGTATATTAAAGTCTTTACAAGCAGCAATAATGCGACCTGTTTGCCATTCAAATTGTGATATTTCACCTTTTTCACTTTTGTCAAATAAAATCTCACTATACTTCCGACTAGCTTTATATAAAGAATCAATGTCTTCGTCAGAAAAGGGCTCTTGAAACAGCTTTTTTACCGTTTTATGAAAAGATTGTGCTTGATCATATAATGTATCATCAACATCAAAAATAATTGTATTCATTTTTATAGACCTCCTTATCTTTATCATATCACTAAATTATTGTTAACTCAGTATCCATGGTAAGAATAATTAACAGAATACAAATACTTTAAAAATTGATTTCTTTATCGTTTATTTAGCAAAAAATTATCCATTACAAAGAATATAGATATACTACGCATTTACTTGCTGTTCCAACTGTCAACTATTTAATCAATTAACCTAAAATGAAGCGGTAACTTTGTAGAAAAGCAGCTTAAAATTTCCAAAATCTACTTGATGAATTCTTTCAATCTAATAAACAGTATCAGAGAAGTAAAACCCTTGTTAATTCGTGCTAGTTAATTCTATGTTTTAATCACCTCATTGAAAGGTAAATACCATTAAAATACTTTAGTTGCAAATGGGTGAATAAAATGTTAAAAAAATTAAAAAATCGAACAACTCTTGATCAAGAACAAATTCGAATTCATTTAGGAAAAAAGAATATGGTCATCCAAAATCGTTATCAAATGGTTTACTACCTTAACAATATTCTTCAAGGTTTGTTATATTTGACCGGTAGTATTCTCTTTTTATCAAAATTTGACGAAGTATATGCTATTTCCTTTTTTATCGCTGGTAGTTTCCTTATGGTTTTCCGTTCTCTAATTCAAATTGTAAGAGATATTCATTTAATGAGATTAGAAAATGAAGGTAACACGAATACACCAAACAACTCATATTGAAAATTGTTTGGCAAAATGGACAAACCCCTTGGTTCAATTATTTAATAACTCACCCAATTGCATTGCATGAAAAAGCTCAGTGGTGGGTTATTTTTTTATTAAAGGGTGTTTACACTAAATTTGTTGCTTTTAAATACCTAAAGCAATTAGCTTTGTATAAAGTCTAGTGGCATCTTTTCTTCATAAAATGGTACCCTTATAGTGAAAAAACACTATTTGCATTCAAATTTTTAGTTACATAGCAACAATTGTTCAGAAAAGAGCCTTAGTAATAGAATCTCCAGTAGATAATAGCTTAGTGATTTGATACCTATTAATCGCAGTTTCTGATAAAAGTTAATTCTCCCTGTTTGAATTTTCCCATTGTCATACTTATACCTAATAAAAGTTTTTTTATCTTTATCCATTTCGTGCAATTATAACGCCTTTAATTATGTACTTATTAAAGGTAAGCTTCATTTGGATCACTAGAAAGCTCTTCAATCGTAAGAAAATTAAACCTCACAATTTGATCTTTTCCTTTGGGACTGCATGCGAATAATCCAGCTGAAATTGTTGAGTCACAAGGAATATCCAGGTGAGCTAGCCTTATTTGCATCCATTCTTCTCCATCCAAGGAAAAATCAACATAACAATTTTGAGCAATCTTAGATACTCTAAAGTATAAGTCAATCTCTTTAGACTCCATAATTTGTGTCGACCAGTCAGAATATCCTCGATTTGTTACAACTGTACCCAATTTACTCAACGTATTTGTTATATATTCTAAAGAAGTTTTAACCCAAACATCCTTTGAAAAGCGAATCATCAACCCTGCCTGGTCGTATCTTGACGTTGGAAACGTTTTGACCTTTGTGGTCATCCTAAAATTTTTATCTGTATTTATAAAAAGAAAATGACCATTATCTGCTTCAAAGCCGTAATGTGTTTTTTGCCAGTAATCTGTTTCCTGATCGGTTTGTAAAACCAATTGAGAACTCGTTGTATCAACAAACCACTTCTTAGGTTCACAACGCCACTCTAGCAAGCTATTTAATTGTTCACTTTCAAATTTCTCCTCAAGAATCAACCGTTTATCCACCCAAATCCCTCCGATACTAACAATTATTAACTTTCATATCCATTATACTGCAGCTGTCTTATTCATGGTAATAAAAGTAAAATTATAAGACGAAACACTATAAGGAGTTTATTATATGAAACTTGTTGAGGTATAATCTATTGTGGATAAAGGAGCTTTAAAAACCTCTTCCGTGTGAACTACATGCTTCTCAATTAACCTCTGATTATAATGAAACGCCACTAGCTACCGTCATCCCCACCCTATTAAAAAATCCCGCTACAACTGGAAAACGCTCATATTCCATCTTCATCTTACGAAAAGAAATCACATTATTTCCTCTAGTGAGTTCACAATCTAATGAATACTCATGACAATTCATTGGAGCGTGTCCAAACGTTTCTTTGAAGAATTGAATAGCTTTTTGCTTGCTATCCGCAAAGATAAAAACATAGTCATTTTGCTTCATCTTCAATGAGTATATAGCTACTTTGTGAAAACCCAAAACATTTTTCTCTATTAATTCCGCTACCTTTTGATGATCTGCCACGTCTAGGTTCAATTGTGATACATCGTCATTTAAAGAGATTTTCTGTTTTTTAAGTAAATAGTATATGTAATGCGCTAATGGAGATTCTTCTAATTTAATAGATTCCAGATAAAGTTCTTTTACAAGCACGACTTGAACACCTCGTTATTAAGAATTTTGACTTCGATTCTCTTTTCTGAAAGATTGAAGCTACGTAACTAAAATATGTAGTAGAAACAATGTATTTTCGCAATTAGGCTACAATTTTTTAAAAAAAGATGACACTAAACTTCATCTTATGCTGATTTCATCGGATATTTATAAGCAACATAGTTTAGGAAAACAGCTCTTCGGAACAAACCTTTATTCCTTAAGATCCTCAATTCCACCTGTATGCTCGTTGTATTTTACTTTAATAAATCCAACGGGACCATTTCGGTTTTTCGAGACAATGATTTCTAGAGACCGATCTTGAGTATCCTTGTCATAATAAGCGTCACGATATAAAAACAAAATGACGTCAGCATCTTGTTCTACACTGCCTGATTCACGGATATCTGACATCATCGGTCGTTTATTAGCTCTTGTTTCCACTGATCTGTTGAGTTGCGCCAAACAAATGACGTGACAATCAAAATCTTTTGCCATCATTTTGAGAGATTTGGATATTTCCGTTACTTGCAAATGTGAATTTCCTCCATAAGATTCACTTGAAGAGATGAGTGTTAAGTAATCGATAAAAATAATTGGTTTTTTGTTTGGAAATTGATGAATCATTTTTCTCGTTTTTGCTCTCATTTCGGCAACTGTTTGTCCAGCACCATCAAATATGTGGATATTTGTTTCATTCAATTCATGAATAACATTTGACCATTTATTCTTTTGAGCAGTTGTTAACATATTTTTTGGATCTCTCATTTTCGTACGGTTAAAGCTACCTGTTGAAGCAATTAATCGTTTCGTTATTAATTTTTCAGGCATTTCTAACGAAAAAACAAGTGGCAAATACCCGTCCCAACCTGCCATTTTCGCGAAGTGAAGCATCACATCTGTTTTTCCCATTGAGGGTCTTGCAGCTAAAATCGTCACTTCTCCGTTTTGAAAGCCTCCTGTTACTTCATCAAGTTTTTTAATTCCAGTTGTTGCATTATGTATGATTTCTTGATCTTCCCATGGTGCTTCATAGATTGATGACAACGCATGGTGTAGTGACGTGTGATCATCGATTCTACTTTGGTTAATTTTATCCAAACTGGTAATCACCTTAGATATATCCCAATCATTATAACTAGCGATGGTTAATATATTTCTCTTTTCTCTCTCTTTCCAAAGATCGAGAATCATTTTTTCAATTATTTCGAATCTCTCTACATCACCATAAGATAACAGCTCAGAAAGATAACTCATTCCTCCAAAGGAATCAAGATTTGGTAAAGTTGTTAATGAGATTAAATCAATAGTTTTGCCGCACTGATGATAGTCCACCATACTTCGCATTAATTCTTTATGTTTTGTGCTTTCTAATTGATCAGGCTTAATAAGAGTATCCTTTAGAAGATACTCAGCCTTCATCAAGCTTCCTAAAAACGCTTTTTCTGCGATACTCATCCATCTTCACCAGCAGTTATATCCAAGACAAATTCCCCAGGTATCGACCTACCAACTTTTTCACTGTATGTATTTTGCTTTGTCTTTTTATTTTGCTTTTCTTGATATAAATCAATGTCTTCAACCGTTCGTAATGATTGTTGATCCCAGTTTTTCAGAATGCCAATCACATAGTTTAATTTTCGCTTATTATTCGTACAAGCTATTGTCAAAGCCTTTACAATCACTTTTTTTGGTTGTGAAAAATTTGAATCATCTAGCCAAGATAACAGCTGCTCTTTAGCATTCACGTTCGACAAACCAAAACCATTATTGTCCCAAAACTCAACAATTTCATTCACATCTATTGTTGTTTGTATTTGTGGAAGTTCTTCTATGTTACTATCATTTTCTGCCTTGGTATTATTGTCTTTTTCTTGTTGATTATGTTCTGTAGCAGAAATAATGACAGATTCATTTTCATCTAAATCCTCACTATTTGAATCCTGATTTGTATGTTCTTCAATTGGATTGCTGCTATCTTGATTACCATTGTTTTTATGATAATAATCGTCAAAAAGACTGCGCATTTCCTTTTTCTCAATTCCTTCTGAGATAAATCGTATAAGAGACGTATCAATTACCTGCTTTAATTCAGATTTAATACAATCCATCATAGGTTTTCCACCTTTATTCAGGTTATGTTTCCCCCAGTTTTTAATGGCAACTTCCTTAGTTTCCGGATTGTATCGAATTAACTTATGATGATTAACGAAACGATCGACAAGTGAATGAACCTTCTCTATCGAAAGATCTGTTTCACTTGATATCTTTTTTTTGGATATTTTATAAATTCCAATTTGAGTTGTTCTAAGATTTGTTAGAAGGAAAAGGTAAAAGTACCTATCCTCTATCGTCATCACATCTGATACTTCTAGATCTTCCCAAAAATCACAACGTATCATTCGATATAAAGCCATCTATTATCACTACCTTTTTTTTATGTAAGTTTCTTTCTATTTTCTATATAGCGAAAAAGTAAGATCGGGTAGCGTATTTTTTTTAAAAAAATAAATAATTCTCAAAAAAATAATTTTGAGCAGCAATTATTTTCCTTTGTATCGATTTTCCTTTTCAAAGAAGCTCGCTCAATTCTACATGCTCTTATGTTGTTTTTATTTTCTTTTTCTTTTTCTTTTTGTCCACGTATCGTAGAAAATTTAAGAACGTATCGTCTAAAAAAAGATTTTGTAAGAAAAATGCTGAAAAGTTGGTTTAATGTAAAAATGATTAAGGATAATTGTATTTGTAAAAGTCCAGTGTTTAAAGTTCAAAGAAATGATAGAAATAAAATGTTTATCTATTTTTTTAAAAATCAATTAAATAAATGACTAATTAAAATGCTATCAATTTCTATCAAACATATTAAAATTCCTGATCTCATAGAAGACCTTCCCACCAGGGATAAAAAAAAACTACCTTTTTTTGCTGCCAAAATTTATCCAGCAATAATAATTTGTCGCAAAATCAATTTTTGATTTCCGTCTAAATGTTTTTTCTGTGCTATGTAGAGCCAAAAAAAATTTTAATATTTCTCTTCAAACAAAGATTTTCGTTTTAAAGCATCAAGGAATTTTATGGTAATATATAAAAAAAAGTATTTTTGGAGTGATAGCACGTGAAATATGACGTCATTGTTATTGGTGGGGGGCAAGCGGGTCTTGCAATGGGTTACTTTTTGAAGAATAGTAATTTCTCTTTTTTAATTTTGGATGAGTTGTCCGAAATTGGTGAGGTATGGAAAAATCGCTATGATACTTTAAAGTTGTTTACACCTCATGACTTTAGTTCTCTTCCAGGTCTTAGCCTTGATTCAAATTCTTACCCTACAAAAAATGATATAAGTGAATATTTAAAGCTATATGCTAAAAAATTCTCACTACCTATACAGATGAATACGAGTGTTAATAAATTATTTTTAGATAATGATGAATTTGTTATCAAAACCAATCAGGGTTCTTTAAGAGCTAATCATGTTGTCGTAGCAACAGGTCCTTTTCAAAAACCCAATATCCCTGATTTTTCAACGTTTTTGTCTGAAGATATCCTACAAATTCATTCTTCAGAATATAAAAATCCAAAGCAATTAACAAATGGAACAACTCTCGTTATCGGTGGAGGAAATTCTGGTGCCCAAATTGCGACAGAGTTATCTAAAGATCGAAAAGTATTTCTAGCTGTAGGACATAAAATGATGTTTCTTCCACAAGATATTGGTCATAAAAGCATCTTCTGGTATTTTGATAAATTAGGAGTATATAAGGCTCCTCATGATTCAATCATAGGAAAAATAGTAAGAAGGAAACCTGATCCTATTTTTGGATTCGAACTAAAAAGATTATTAAAAAATGGAAGAATCACATTAAAATCACGCGCAATTTCATCAGAAAATAACGTGATTATCTTCAAAGATCAAACTCAACTAAAAGTAGATAATGTGGTGTGGGCGACTGGATATAAACCAGACTACAATTGGATAGAGATTGATGAACTATTCAACAAACAAGGATTTCCGATCCATAATAGAGGTGTCACTTCAAGAAAAGGGTTATTCTTTTTAGGATTACCTTGGCAACATAATAGACAATCTGCGTTGATTACAGGAGTTGGAGAAGATGCAAAATACTTATATAACCAATTGATAACTAATTCACCTAATACTTAAAATAGAAAAAGTATTTAACCCTTAAAAAACGTCAATTAATAGATTAAAGGGTTCAGTTTTGAAGTACAAAATTGCAATCAGAAGCCTAAATTCGCACTAGTAATAGAAGCTGATTTGACAAGTAAAATCACAATATATTAAGCAAAAAATGCCCCAAAACTCTGAGCGTTTGTTTAATGTTTTCTTCAACTACAGCTCCCTATATTTAAAGAAGGACGATCACCACATTTGATGGGATCGTCCTTTTTTATTTCCTACTGAACAGTATCGTTGTACTGCGTAACAACTAGATCTATCATACAGTATCCTCTTTAACTGTTTTCCTATTAAAGATTAAGCCCCTACAGCTAAGTTAAGTTAATTTATTCTACCTAGTTTATTTTGAATTTTTACTATTATTTTTATGAATGAATAAAGAAAATCTCGATGATTAAATGATCATCAAGACTCTATATTATTATTCTATAATATTTATTGCAGAAGATTCCTTTTTTAATGAAAAGTCATAGTTGGTTTCATTTTCAAACATTGGATCCAAGTAACTGGATTGTGAATCACTAGTCGAAGCAAGTTTGAAATCTTGAAAAGAAGTAAATTCTTCTTCATTCCATACCCAAAGACCTTTTTTTCCCTTTTCTTTATGAAAGACATTTCTTCTTAGTTCATTATCTTGATTCGATGTAAAAAAGTTGGCGATAAAAATACGAGATGGCCCAGCGGTTAAGATATTTCTTTCTATTATATTATTTTTAATATCATGCTGTAATAGTAGCTGTCCCCCTGCTAGCCCTTTTGTATCATTTCGATAGATAATGTTTTTTGTAATGGACGAGTTTATCGTTCCTCCACGATTTTCATCATATCCACCAATCGAAATTCCTGTATAAAAGTTGTCATACACGATGTTATCTGTTATTTCAATGTTATCAGCATATTGTTTTGCGTGCTCAGAGGTTGCCTCAATTCCGATATCACAATGATAAATGGTATTCTTTTCAATCGTTATATTTTTCCCACCATCGACATAAATCCCACCGGCATTATATTCTTCTCCATATGCTGGATTACCGTACGAAGATATTTCATACACTTCATTATTTTTAACGATACCATTTCGAACATAGTCAGCTTTTTGATCATTTGATATTCCTTCATGACCAATTAGATCGATCCCAATATTATCGTTTCTGCGAACTACGTTATTTTCAACCCTAAATCCATCGATATTCCCATTAAGAACGAGTGATTCACTCCACCCGAGTTTTAAATCCTCTACTGTATTATTTATAATATGAATATCTTTCATTGGGTCAGTTCCGTATATTGCAATTCCATGGGCATTCCCATCTTCTGCATGCGTTTCTATCTTTCGTACATCATTATGTTCTAACGTAATATGGCTGCTTGAGCCTGTTACATACATTCCTATTACAGTTTCATTCGTTAAGTTAGTCGTTAAATCTTGAATAATGAGCCCACTAATCGTGATATAATTTTTATTGTCTATGTTAACAAGGGACGTATCTCCTTCTACATTCTTTACGTCCTCACCAGTAATAACGACCTTGTCTTGATTGTAGGCTCTAAATGTGATTGGTTTTAATTTTGTTCCACTATATTTAACAATTAGCCTTTCTTTATAGACTCCTTCTTTTATGTAGACAATCGTCCCCGCTCTTGCTTTTGAAGCAGCTTTCTTTAATGTTCGAAATGGTTTTAATTTTGTTCCATCATTTTTATCACTTCCATTAGTAGCAACGTATATAGCTTTTTTATGTGTTGACTCTGTTGTATTTGTTGTCTTAAAAGCATCAACAAATAAAATAGCTACTAAAATAGCAACTGTTGCAAAGAGGTAAAAAATCGTCTTTTTCATTGTACTCAACCCTTTTATCAAAAATAGATGTATTAAATCAATAAATAGTTTCAATTATTGTTCAATAAACCTGACAATAATTAAAAAAACTTGCGAATATTCTTGTTCATGATTCGCACCCTATAGTTTAATAGGGTAAAAAGATATCTATATGAATTCAATAAATATAGAGATAAGTAAACTTTGAATAAGAAGGACCGAAAAGAAACTCCAAGTTAAAATTTTGGTTTTTTTCATCGTAACAAATGTTTGAACTAAGAAATTAATTAAAAACATTATTATCATTACAATTAGAAACGAAAACCAAAATGGTGACGTGAAAATTATAGTCATTTTTTACTCCTCTCTTTCAATTTAATTCTTTTAAACTGCTCCTTTAGTCAACAAGCGATTGTTCTTATTGAAACACTTGCACCCGTTACTTTAATAACATAGAAATCCAATTACGGTCTGATGTATTCAATAAACCAAGAACATCTGAGGCAACTTGTTCAAAATCCTTTTGTGTTTTTGAATTTTCATAGGTAAACCATATTCCATCTTCTTCTTCGGACACGGCACCTAATCTCAATCGTTTATTAACATCATGTGCAGTTACTTTATTTGGTGGTATTTCTTCACCCCAGTGCATTGTAACCCCTTCTAATGGACATATTGCCAATTCAACTACAAACGAACCGCCCCATCTATTAAATTGAAAAGTAACTAAATCAATATTTTTTTCATTCTTCCTTCTAAAATGTGGAAAAGAACCTTTAAATCCTTGCTCTCTTAAAACTGGTACAATCATACCTTTAATTGCCAAATTCATATTCTTTCTATGTTCTGACGACACTTTATTCACACCTTTACCTTGTTGTTACATGCTTTTCTGTTTGTTCCAAATACCTGCCGCGTTATTGAAAAAGCGACTGTTCTTATTGAATGCTTGCATCCGTTACTTCAATAAGAATAATAGCTTTTTTATAATAAACCCTTATATTTCTCATATAAATTAACCATGAATTTATCTCTGATTTTTCTAATCCTCCTTTGAGACTCATTACCACTTAAAATACGAATCTCATTAAAAATCGCATGTTCGTACCCTTCTACATTCCTTAACATCAAATGACTATATTCATTGCACTCATCGATTGGCAGTATTTCTTCAAGTTGTTCGGAGGAGTAAACGAAATTTGAATTATCTATTTTTATAAGACCAAGATATAAATCCAAGATATTTATCAATGGAATATTGAATGCTTTGAAAATAAGTATTGTTTCTTTTATTGGCATTCTCATAATTTTAGATAAATCCATAGGACCACAATATTCATCTTCCTCATTTGGTTTCCTTACAAACTCAATACACCGTTCTTCACAAGCACCGTATTCTAAGAAGTTTTTTTGAGCAGCTCTTAAGGATGGAATATTGGCTCCCCCTTCATAGTCTGGATCACCAAATTGAACACCATCATCTTCCCAAAAACATATACTACAAATATCGTAGGTTCCAGGTGGTTCTTCATCTAGTGTTTTATATCCACAACAAGGACAAGTATACTTCATTTTTTTAATCACCCAATCATTATACAATTTTAATCTGTTAATTAGTTCGATTTAGGGAGCTGTATTCCTTTCTTTATATTAACTGTTACGCCTCTAACCTGCACCGTTAACTTAATCATTTACACATAAAAAGCACTTCTCCTTCTTGAAGAAATGCTCACCGTTAGTATTATAGCGTTGTAGGTTAACCTTGTTTAAGTCCAACATCAATTAAATATTCGTATAAGTCATCATAATCTGTTTCTTCTACTTGATTTATTTTGTCGTTATATTACCTAATCTTTGTACTACATCGGATTGCTTTTTAATCGATTACATGTCGGATTGTTTAGTTTTTAATAAAAAAGGCTGATTAATTAGTTTATCTATCAAGAGAAGTAACTTGATTGCTTTTTTTATCAAATGTAACAATTTTACTTATATTATTTGGATCAAAGTCTACTGGAATTAAAAAAGTATCAGTATAAGAATTATCTTCCTCTTGATTAATTATATACTCTTGAACTTCGTTATTTACAGTTATCTCAATGTGTTTGATATCACTTGCAGATTTATTAAATTTGATCCCCATGTAGTTATTTTGTTCACCATTCAAAGGTATTAAAACGATATCTTCATTATTCGCGATCTCATTAGATGATGTATTATTAAGTGAGTATTCTAAAACCCCAATCTTATTGTCATCTTGTGTTTGATACATTGAGTAAAGGTAGTCTTCTTCTGGATGAATTTCGATACTTTCAGTGTGTTGTTTGTTCATATAACCTTCATAATGTTGAAGCAATTCATCTTTATCACTTTTATTTTCATATCCCAATACTATAGCTGTGGTAGCAAATGAAACGATAAGAACTGGAATTATTAAAAATAGCTCTTTCTTCATTTTTATACACATCCCTACTAATTCTCCCTGTATTTATTTTACAAATATATTAAATTAAGTAAGAACATGATATAATATTTTGAAAAATATTACAATATGTACAATTATAAAAATTTAATATAGCCAGGGGAAGAAGTATGAAAAAGATTCAGTTTTCTGCTGTTTCACTTTTCATAATCACACCTTTATTAGTTTGTTAATTAAGATATTTTTATAAAAACTGCATCCGTTAGTTTAACAATAAAGTAAATCTTGATTTTATTTTGAGATTAAATATTTCTCTTTGAAGATAGGACTAAGTTCACTCCATACATCAAATTTATTACCATCTAAATCATAAAAAATAAAATTCCTTCCAGCGTGTCCTCTGTTTTCAATATCTCCAACTCTTATCTCATTATTTATAAAATCCTTATGTAGTGCTTCCAATGCCTCTAAACCATTTACTTCAAATGTTAAAGAAAAACGTTCACCACCATAAAAATCAATAAAATTAGAACTTTGACTTTCAATTGACTTCTCAAGAAAAACACTTTGATTTGCAAGGTTTAAAATCGCTTTGTCTTCATCTTTATAAGATAACTCTGCACCTATTTTATTTACATACCATTCAGATGAAAACTGTACGTTTGTTACTGGAATATAAGTCGTTCCAACCCTCAATAATTTCTCACCCATTTTATAAACTCCTTCCAATTTCTGATATACAAATTATTCTCTTTTTATATACCTTCTTCCTTCCATTTAACATTATTCACGTTTTATATACATAGAAAAAGGCATCCCTTGTTGTAAAAATGCACCCGTTAATTTAAGTTAATTCCTTCACATGTTCTCATGAATTACAAAAAAAATAACATCACAGCCTTTATCTCTCCTAAGCCATGATGTTTGTTGTTTATATCTTTAAAATTCCTAGCATTGTGAATGATTCGAACCACTTCTATTAAGTTATTGTTAATACGATAAAACAAGACTTTCTCTTTAAGCATTTCGTTATTCATCTCAGAAACTACTCGACCAGAGTATGGGAAGGCAGCCGCCGTTTCAACAGAATCAAAAGATCGAGGGATTTTCACCTCATACATTAAAAGCCTACCAACTTCAAGCAACACTTCTTATTCGTTGTTTTAATGACATAGAGATTTGTAAACATACGACCGAACAATTAAAATGCTAACTATCTAAATCTAGTGAACAACTAAAACCCTCAAACCTTGCAAGTAGGATACGTTTTATGAAGTCTCTGTTTCGTTGGTCACATGAGGAAAAGAAATCCTTCTATTAGCCACAAGTCCACTCTTACCCCAGCTCTTTAAACAGCTCAACCCTTTCTTGCTCTGTTAGCTCACGCCATTCCCCTATAGGTAAATCGTTTAACTCTATGTTCATAATTCGAATCCGCTCTAGTTGCTCGACATAATACCCATGAGCTTTAGACATTCTTCGGATTTGTCGATTGAGCCCTTGTGATAAAACAATTCGAAACACACAATCACCTATTCGTTGTACCTTACATGGCTTTGTAATCGTATTTAAAATTTCAACGCCTTCAGACATTCGACGTATAAATAAATCTGTTATCAGCTTGTCTACCGTGACAATATATTCTTTTTCATGATTATGCTCTGAACGTAAAATCTTATTTACAATATCTCCATCATTGGTTAGTAATATTAATCCTTGTGAGTCTTTATCTAACCGACCTACCGGAAAAATGTGCTCAGGATAATTTATAAATTCCATAATGTTGTTTTCCACATGTTTTGCAGCTGTGCAAGTTATCCCAACCGGTTTATTCATAGCGATATATACTAAATCTTTATCTTTAATAGATTCTCCATCTATAAGCACGAGGTCACCTTCATTTACTTGATCTATATGCTTAGCGGGAATTCCATTTATCGTTACTCTATTTGCTTCAATAACTCGTGCGGCCTCACGTCTAGAACAAAAACCCCTATTACTAATAAATTTATTGATTCTCATGATGGACCGCTCCCTTCTACCTAATATACGCAGCCAGTTATTTAAGAAATTATCCAATATGAACTTGTTGACTGGTTGGTATCCGAAAAATCTAGAGCGGCTAACTGGAAGTGTCCAAACGAATGGTTTCGTCTTTAAGTCTTGTTCCATCTTCAAATAAAATAATTAAAATTCGAGAAGTTAATAATCTGAATTTCAGAGCTACCTCCACCTCATAACCTAAATTATTTTTAGTCTTCTTACTTCCTAATTTTAACATAATTAATTACATATTTCTTGCCTTAAGAAAAAGAGCACAATATAACTAACTGGTTCCACTGCCTATCGAAAAACTCTATTTTGCGTACTAAATTGTAAGTGAAAATGTATATGAAATACGCTGTATAATGCAGCGCTTTTTATTTACAAAAAAATAACCCAGTTCGATAAACTCAGTGATAACTAATATATTTTGCATTTATATTTATGCCTACTTCAACTATAGCACCCTCAGTTCAATTAGCATTTAGATAATCTATCCAATATCAACTCTTTCTTTGACTGAATAACCACCTTCAATTTTTAATATTGGACAAGGTAAGTCTGCCATCCAATGTTCGTGTAAAGATTTACTTCTAACTTCTAATCCCGCACTATCATATAAAGATGCCCACTCTAAAAATGTTTTCGATTGAACATATTTACTACCACCAGCTAATATTTCATTTCCATAACGCTGAAATTCTCTCTGCTGTAACCTTTCAAGCCTTATATCTTGTGGAATCCAAAGGAATATTACAAGGTCAAAATAACTTTTAACGTTATCACCCCAACCACACACTGCACCAGAAAGAATATAGTTTTCATAAAGTGATAAATCTTCTTCAAGCATACTTATTCTTTCAGGTACTTCCCTTTGTTTAGTGAATTTAATTGTCCAAAAATAATCATCGGTATCAAGATATGTATGAGGTAAAACCTTTGATAATGAAGAACCAAGTGTTGAAGTACCAGACCCTGAAGCTCCCAATATATGAATTCGTTTTTTCATTTTTATCCTCCTTAGATACTTATTCTTAACTTAAAATTCATTATGCTTCTTCCACTCTTCTGCCACGTTAGTGAAATAGCAACTGTTCTTATTCCACAATCGCGCTTCTATTGTGGAAGATCATAAATTCAAAATATCCTTGTACTGTGCAATAAATATAAATGGCTTTGTTGTTTTTCAACTTTTCTTCTTCAACATACGCTACCATTTGTTTAAGTGTACACTTCACAAAGTTACATCGATTTTAAGATATATACATTTGAAACTTTTCATACTCACATTTCATTTTATATGATATAGAGTACCTTCCAGTAACAGAAGGTACTCTATACACACGAATTATTAACTCATTTTTATTCATTTATGCTAAACTCCAAAATATTTAAACCCTCGGATGCTTCTGGTGCTTCAAAAAATTTAGTAACATGAATAAACACCGCTTCCGTGTCAAAACTTTCTCTTTCGGGTTGTTCATTACGCCTTTGCGCAATTTGTCGTAAGCATTGCTCGTTACTTAGATTAAGGAAAATTAGTTGATGGCTTGCGTTGACCTCTGACGCAAGATCCAAAAACCAATTTCGCAGTTTTTGAGTATTAGCTGGAAAATCCATCACTACATCTGTACCAACACTTAATATGTTTTGGACATGCTTTTTCACCAACGGCTTGAGCTGCGCTGAGAATTTTATATAGTCCTCAAATGATGCAATCTGATTGGGATAAAGAGATGAAAGCCATTCGTCCTCAGACAATAGTACCGCATGTTTATCCATCGCCAATTGTTTTGATTTAGTTGATTTTCCTGCGCCCATTTTTCCACATAAAAAGTATAGCGTCCCCAATTTTTCCATACTTTTTATCCCCCCACGCTTAGTTTAAGTGAAAACCTCCATAATATCAGAAATCTTCATATTATAACCATACCAAAAAATAACAGATTACGGTTCTTATTTTACGAAATTATTTCAATCGTTGCTGCACAGTATGCGTCGATACCACAACAAAAACGCCTTCCTATTTATTAAACAAAGGCGCATCGATTGCTGAAGATCAGTATTCTGTTGCATAGTATATTTGTACTGTGCAACAAGTGATTCAGTTAAGATTCTTCAACATAAGCACCCGTTAACACAATAAGGCTCTTTAATGCTTACTCAAGAATAAAGATTCCAGCCACAATTGCCATCCAAAGTTCATCTGGAATTATACTATCAAGCACATCGATTTTATACCTTTTAAAATTCATTAAACTTCCTATAAATGATGATAAATATTTTCCCTGAATAACAACTTTGTGTTCAGAATCCTTTACTGCAAAAGACTTGTCTACAATTATAAATTGAACACTAAATCCTTCATTTTTAATTCTAATAGAATATTCCTTAAAAATGGAACTTCTTTTATAAATAGGAACTTCATCGATTGTTGCTACATGAGTTTCCTTTGAATCTTCAATTTCAAACTTAAACCTTAGTACATTAGATTTTCTCAAGGTTGCTTTATAAAGTAATTCTGAACCCCTATAAAAGTGATAATGAGGATTGAATTTTATCTTCGGTTTAACTGTTAATATTATTTTACCATTCTCTCTTTTTATTTTTTGTTTCAAAAAGCCTAATATTGGATAGGTGTAATAAAAAGTGTTCTTTATCGCCACCACTCCCTCAGTTGATTTTTCCACTAATCTTTCATTGACACAATAAGAGGTATCACGAAGACAACACCATATTTAAGATAAGCACCCGTTACTATAAGTACATTTATTCACAATACCTAAACAATAATCAGTTTTTTAGTACTGTTATTTTTTTCTTAACTCGTTTAAATCAGGAATACGTTTATAAATATCAGAAACCTTATCTAAAATCTCTAATTTCGCTGTATCTCCACCATTTCCCGTCATAGCAGTGTTAACAAATCCATAGATTAATCTTAACAATGATTTAGCATCATCTTCTGTAAGATGGTTAACGGCATCTATCGTATTCTCAAACTCATTAGTGTCAATAGTTTCTTTCAAAAAAATCCCTCCTAATAATATAATAAAAAAGTTCAACATCCTTACTACATAAACCTACTTCTTTAGTTTAAGATCAACATTTCACAATTCCACTATTATACATATTGAAATCATACCAGAATATGGTTGTGATTTGGTCAATTTCTCCATGAAAAAAGAAATAATTTACTGCACAGTAAGAGTCTACTACGTAATAACAAAGTTACTCCACAATCTGGCCTAGATTGTGGAACAACAAATCTATTTATTTATGTAAAATCATCTGATCTGTTTCTTTAAATCCTATTGATTTGTATAGTTTTCTTGCATTATCACTGGCTAGTAAACGAATGGTATTGATTTCTTTTTTAGAAAACCAATCTAACACTTCGTTTGTTAACTTTTTTGCATAACCTTGGTTTCTAAACAAAGGCTCTACATATACATCACCAATAAATCCATATTGTTCTTCCTTATAAAAACAATATGGAACATCTTCTTTAATAAATGCCCCAGCACACGCAACAATTGAATTCTCTTTTTCAATGACGAAATGGATAGCCTTTTCTGCTTCATACAATTCTTTATATGTTTTTTCAACAACTTGAATAAAATCACTCCTAAGAAGGTGTACCATACCGACTTCTTTAAACATTTTTTGTTTAAGTAGTGTTATTGCAGAGATGTCTAATAATGTTGCAGCTCGTATCAAATAACTCTCCTCCACATCATTTATAAACATTTATTTCTCTTATCCATAAAGAAAACCCTTTTTTAGAAGTCTCTAATTAAATAATCCTTGCGATTTCGTATAATAACTCAAGTGGTAAAAAACGATAATCATTGATTTGACAAGTAATAAAAACATACCAAACCTTATACGATTTGGTATGTTAATTGGTATGTTATTTCGTATTTTGTACTCGAAAACAGAGCAAGTTTTTAATAGTTACTGACGTTTTTCTAATTACAATACTGCTTTAATAGATTAGTTTTATAAACTTATTGTTCATAAAGTCTTTCAACCAACTGTATATTATATCCTTTGCTTTTCAATACTTTATGTAGCTCTTCGATATGTTCGTTGTTTTTTGTTTCAACAGATATTTCAACTTGTGCAAACCCTGGATAGATGTGTCTACCAACATGCTTGAGATTTACATCCTGAATATTAGCATTTAAATCAGTAATTGTGCTCAATACCTTTTCAAGCTCACCTGGTTTATCTTTTAATGTCATCGAAAAATGAGCATATCTTCCAGCTTCAACGAGACCACGTTCAATAATTCTTGAAATAAAATGAACATCTACATTTCCACCACTTAAAACAGCTGTTACTTTCTTTCCCTTCAATGTTAATTTTTTATAAAGTAAGGCTGCAAGTGAACTCGCTCCAGATCCTTCTACTAATAACTTACTTCTCTCCAAAACCATTAACATCGTGCGAGCAATTTCCATTTCATCTACACAAACAATGTCATCAACATACTCTTTTATGATGTCAAAGTTTTTTTGTCCTGGTTTTTTTACAGCAATGCCATCTGCCATCGTTGGAGTAGCTTCGATCATCACGGGTTTTTTTTCTAGCAAGGACTGCTTCATACTAGGACAGGCGAGGGTTTGAACACCATAAACAGATATATTCGGGTTCATTTGTTTTACTGCCAGAGCAACTCCTGCGATAAGCCCTCCTCCTCCAACAGGACAAATAATCGCATCAACATCTGGAAGTTGTTCAACTATTTCAACACCAACTGTGCCTTGACCAACAATTACATCATGATCATCGAATGCATGAATAAACGTACCACCAACATGTTGACAATACTCTAACGCATAAGCTAAAGCTTCATCAAAAACTGCGCCTTCTAATATAACTTCTGCTCCATATTGCTTGGTTGCTAGTACCTTGCTAAGTGGCGCACCTTTTGGCATCACAATTGTACAAGGAATGCCTAACGTTTGGCTTGAATAAGCAACACCTTGGGCATGGTTTCCTGCAGAAGCTGCGACAACACCTTTACCTAAATCTTCATTACTTAACGAAATTAACTTATTATACGAACCTCTTACTTTAAAAGAACCTGTCTTTTGAAGATTTTCCAGCTTTAAATGTACTTCATTTCCAGCAATTTTACTAAACGTGTTTGAATAATCAAGTGGAGTTGTATGAACAATTCCTTTGAACTTTTCCCTAGCCGCTAACACATCATCTAAGTTCAACTAAGACTCCTCCTACATTTACATTCTTTTCTATAGGATTCACCATTAGAGATAGAAGTATGATGATTAATCTTAAAGGCTTTTTTTAAAGGCTCTTTTCTGAACGATTGTTGCTAATTGACTTAGTTATGAAGTGGAAACATTGCTGTTATGGCAAAATAGGTACTATCCTATGAAGAAAAGATGCCACTATGCTTTATATAGTGCTGTTTACATTGAAGTTGTTAAAGCAACAAAGTTTGCGAAAACAGCCTTTTTAAAAAAATATTTAGATGCGACTTATTTAAAGCAAAATAAAAAAGAGTGAAAAGAGCTAGAAATATCGATCTGCTTTCTTTTACTCGTATAGTATTTTTTGAGGTTATTAATCTTAGCAGCATTTTTATATATTATAAGGAAGAAAGGAAATCTAAATCATATATCTAGATAGTTCTGTTATGAAAGTTTTAGGCCCAAAGATTAACCAGCTAACTTAATAAGACATAAAATTTCTGGACTTGCACTTCACTTAGTTGACATCTCCAATAAACCAAATTTCTCCCTCTTCGTGATAACCTTCTTCATATGTAATGACTTCTTTAAATCCTAATATATCCATAGTTTCAGGTACTGATAACTGCCATTCCTTTGCCATATTTCTCTTTTTAGAAAGAGGCGACCACTTCTGATCATCATTATTTCTTTCAAAGAAATGCTGATAATAAGAATCCCCTCTAAATACAATCAGTTGTGATCTAAACAAATCAGGTAAAGAAATTAAAACTACCACTCGATACTTTTCTTTATCAGTTGGTTTCATTTCAACGAGATGTTTAGCTCTATTTACCATTGTTTGGAGACAAAGTCGTTTTATTTTACTTGGGGTTTTATCAGAATTGATAAAACCTTGTGAAACTGGCAAAAGGATATTTCGATATCCATCATCATCTATCCTTGGAAATTCCATTGTGTTTTCTTCTATACGTTGTATCATTTTATTTGCTTTACGCTTGATTCCACGAACTTTTTTCTCTCTCATGCAAGTTCTCCCTCTTCTTAGATCTTATTGACTTAGAATATAAGCAACAACTCTGATTGTCTTGATATCTAGTATGGCAGGCTAACTACAGTATTTTCAATATCTTAGAAAATCAGAAAGTTACCCTTTTTCTTCATATGTTGAATGATGTTTAAGCGCAAATTCAATGTAATTACATGTGATCATGATTAATATAGGAAAGTTATTTGAGGAATAAAACAAACAGTAGAAAATATAAACATCTAAAACTAGCCGTTTTTCATCATGTTATCACAAGAATATACTGTATTCTGTTAACTGTATTCTCTTGTACCTCTTTTTCAATTTCGTTTGTACAATCAATCCATTGGTATCTTTCCATTTTTTGTCTAGTTCATTGTTTATTTCATCTTCTATACTATGCATTAGGTTTACTGTTTCTTCAATAGACATATTAAAGTGTTTGGCAGCCTGATGATGTGGAGATTGCTCTTTAAGAAGTGTTAAAAACTGCTCTTTTGTACTAGATTGTTGCGCTAAGCTGTCTTCCAAATTTTCTATGTATTGATATAATTTCTTTTTTTCTCTTGGAAGAGAGGCAATGATCTTTTTTGCAATATCTCCATCAACTTGTCATTCATCTTTTCCCTACCATCCTTTCTTTACTTTTCTCATATCCAAGGATCTTTTCTGAAAGGTTGTTGCAAATTGCCTTAATTTCAGTTTAAACAAAGTTCTTACGGGGCTTATTGCATAATAATATTTACTATTCTATTTAGTTTAAAAGCAACAAAGTTTATGAAAACAGCTTATTCAAAAGAAGAAACGTGAAGGGTATTGTAGCCTTCACGTTTTAGATTGGCATCTTACCAACTTGATTTCTTTACACCTGGTACCTGACCTTTGTGTGCTAACTCACGAAAAGCAATTCGGGACATTCCAAATTTTCTTAGATATCCTCTTGGTCGGCCTGTTACTTGACATCTGTTATGAAGTCTTGAAGGTGCAGAATCTCTTGGTAGCTTACTCAATGCTGTATAATCACCCTTTTCTTTTAACTCTTTCCTAATTTCTGCATATTTCTCAACAACCTTTTGTCTCTTTAATTCTTTAACAACTTTAGATTTCTTTGCCATCTGAGATTTCTCCTTTTACATAATCGTAATTATTACGATTTAAATTGTAAATTTACATTAATAAAAAAATGATCGAACCCATTCACCTTATTAGTTATTTTCCTTCATTTTATACTTTTGTAGAAATCGATCGACTCTTCCGCCCTTATCTGTAAACTTCTGAACTCCTGTATAAAATGGATGAGTATCTGAGCTTATCTCCACTTTTATTAATGGGTATGAATTGCCATCTTCCCACTCAATTGTTTCATTCGTCATTTTAGTTGATCCTGTTAGGAATTTAAACCCGCTATTCGTATCCATAAATACTACCTTTCGAAAGTCAGGATGTATATTTTTTTTCATGAAATAATCACCTCTTATTTTTATTTAACGTTAATATTAAACGTAATCATTACGAATTGCAAATAATAATCGTTCCTTTTTTAAACTATTTTAATTATATCTATCGTATACGTACAAAAGAGCCTTCGTTTGGAAAGAAAGCTCTAAACCAGTTGGATATATTGTTTTTTAATTCATTACTTACACATCATAAGCACATTTCCATCAGGATCTTTAAAATTAAACCAATGACCATTTTCTATGTTTGTCATAAACTCAACATTTTTTTGTTTGAGAAATTCATAAGCTTCATGAATATCTTCTGTATAAAATTGAAAGGCAGGGACTTTATACACATTGTCTGGTGAATAAATTTTGCTATCGAGTACAATGTTAGGGCCTTCTAACGGAAGAACATATATATGATCAAAATATATCTCCCCCTCTGTCGATAATCCTAAAATGTCACAATACCAATCACGTGAACGAAGAAGATTACTAACGGGAATAAAAACCCCACCAACCCTAGAAGAAACTGTTTTCATTAATACCCAACCTCCAATAAATGTAATATAATGAATCATTCTACATTTATTTGGAAATTCCTTCTTAAACGGTGCCTGTCACTTCCCGAATTTTCTTGTTTCACACGGAGAATGGCTGATCACCTGTTAATGTTATGATCTTTTCTTCCTTATATCCAATTTTCTTTGAAATCTTCAACATATTTTCTTATATTTGTAGGTTTTTTGCCTGTAATTTTTTCATAATCATGCTTTATTCCTTTTGCAAGCCCAAGCTTTGTTGGCATATGAACACCTACTACAACGTTCACAAACCCTTCATCTTCCCCTACTTTCTTCATTGATTCCTTAAATTCTTTAACCGAAGGGTTTGTGTATTCTATTTTCACATCAAGTACTTCCGTCATTATTTTTGCTACATCGTAGAAGTCGAGTGCCTCATTACCTGTAATAACATAGATTTTATTTTTATGAATTTCCGAGTCAATCAACGATATACCAGAGATTTCTGCAAGATCTCTTGTGTCAACAAAGCTTGTTTTCCCTTTACCAGCTGGAACAAAAATTCGATGTCTCTCTTTAATTTCCTTACATAAAAAGTCATTTAAATTTTGCATAAAATATCCAGCACGTATGAATGTATAAGGAATTTTAGAGTTTTTTATTTCTTTTTCCATTTTGTAATGGTGGATAAAAGGCATGAATTGAACATCTTTTAGTGACAAATAAGCAATGTGTTGTATTCCTTTATTTTTTGCTTTTTTTAAGAAAAGGTCAAATTGAAGATTTTCACCTGGTGGGTACATTAAAAAGATTCGATCAACATGCTCAAGTGCTCGGTCAAATGTACTTGGATCTGCAAAGTCAAGACTTACATACTCATAAATATCTCCAAACATTGCTTTAGCTTTTTTAACGTTTCGAACGGCACATATCATTGGAATATTTTTATCATTGAGGTAGTTTGCAACCTGTGAACCAATCTTTCCAGTAAATCCAGTAACTAAAACCTTCATCATCATTACCCCTTTCATATCAAAAATTGGTAAAAAAACTTACAGTTAAATTTGTTGTTCACCTTATCACTCCAAAGTGCTCTGATATTTCACTTGTTTTAATTTCGCCTTTATTATGAATTTAAAAAAGAGAGAGCATTAGTCCATGATTAACCTCTCCAAGATCTCTAGGCTTCATAATCCCAACACTCACTTCACTTGCTCTCTTTAATGAAGTTAATAAACTTTCACAGATATTCAATAACCAAAAACCTCCTCCTTAAAATAATTTCTTAGTAACTAAGATATATTACTACTAAGTATATTTTAAAAAAAGAGAAAAAATCAATGTGTTCAACAAAGGCTCTTTTCTGAACAATTGAGCTATTTAGCCAAAGTTTGTAGTGAAAACAGTTTTTTTCACTATAATGGTACTATTTTAGGATGAAAAGATGCTACTAGACTTAATAGAGTGCTGATTGCTTAAGATATTTAAAAGCAAAAAAAGTTTTCGAAAAAAAACAGCCTCAACAAAAAAAGTCGATCTCATCTCAATGAAATCGACCTTACCATTTAAATCCAATTTTCATTTCGAAGTAGTCTTAATTAATTGGATAAACTAAAAAACCTACTATTTAATAACAATTTACTACTCATCGAAATCATCATCTTCTTCCTCTGCTGTTGATATGATAAATTCTCTCAAATGAGAAGCATATACTTCAAGTTCATGATCTTCGTGATACCAAATATAAATTTCTTCGCCCATTACTCCATTTTTTACTTTAAAACATAATTTATCTCCAGATCCATCTTCACCTATAGCAATTAAGTCTTTCGACATATGGTCTTCTCTGACTTCCGTGTTTTGTCTTATCATATCATCCCACGTTTTTTTGAGATTTTTAGGATCTTTAATCGGATACAATATCCATTCACCGATTTCTGGAGAATTAACTAATTTGAAAAGCTCCTTATACTGCTCTGGAAAAACTGCACCTAACTCTTCTTCTACTATTTTTATATCTGATTCCTCAACACCTAATTTCTTTGTAGAAATTAAGTTTCTTACATCTTTCATTTATAAAACACCTACCTTTCTAGTAGTTTCAAAAAAACATTCAACTAAATTTAGGATTTATCCAACCTACCTTAGCTTAAAAAAGGAATTTATTTATCTCTTTTCAAAATAGAATAAACAAACGTATCATGTGCCTGACCATTTTGATACATATAATCTCTTAAAACACCTTCTTTTTGAAATCCTACTTTAGTAAGCAGATTACTTGATGCTACATTATTCAAAAAAACAACTGCACCTATACGAGTAAGACCTAGTTCATCAAAACCAAATTCTATTACTTTTAAAACTGCTTCTATGGCATAACCATTTCGCCAGTAATCAGGATGTATTTCATAACCTATTTCCGCTCTTTTATGTTTTGGTGACCAACTATTAAAGCCAATCGTACCTATTATTCCTTTATGACCTTTTCTTTCAATTCCCCAACGAATCCCTCTTTTTTCTTTGTAACTAATCGCAAATAGTTCGACAAATGCTTCCGCTTGTTTTATCGTTTCTAACGTTTCTTGGCCATAATATCGTGTGACATGTTCATTTGAAAAACAAGAAAATATTGCATTAACATCTTTCTGTGAAATTTCTCTTAAAATTAATCGATCTGTTTCTAATGTCGGAAACATATTTTCTCTCCTTACCTCAAACTTCCTAAAGTTCGTTGAAGATTTTCTAATTTATAATTCTAAATCTTTACTCTTGTTTATCCAACCAACGCTTTACTTTTTTATCCATTTCTTTTTCTAAATCCTTTATATTTCCACTATCTTGTTGCGCGAATTTTACATATTTTTCAGGAAACATCTTCTTAAGAGAGGACTGATAAAAGCTACCATCTTCAGGTTCTATGTAATCGGTAACAGCATACGTTTCTTCTTTTTTACTTAACATAATGACCACAGGCAATGAATGTCCTGATTGGAGCCTTACTCCAGTTGATTTATTAAATCCACCATAATAAGACCACATATAAACACTTAGAACTTCATCAGATTCGCTCGTACCATATACTTTATGAACTTCAAATTGCTCTTCAGTATCACCATAAGAGTCGGAATATTTTTGAATAATGTAATCAGAAATAACCTCATCCATCTCCTCAGTGATTAACTTATCACCATCATTTAAGGTAACATCATTACCATTACAACCAGCTAATATGACCACACCAAACACGAAAAATAAAATACTAGATTTTATTACGTTAATCAATAAGTTCAATCCTCCCATTATCGAATTGAAAAAAACTTATTTTAGATAAGCAAATCTAGTGTTGAAGATCACACTTTATTCTGTTAGTAAAGGTTTCGTCATACACTTGTTGTTACGAAAGTTAAATTTTTTATAAAAGTCATGTGCATCTGATGTGGCCAGTGCAAATGCCGTATATTTGATTTCTGGATGTTCAATTATACAATTCATGAACCATTCTCCAAGTCCTTTGCCTCTATAATTCTCATTAATGACCACATCTAAAACCCAAGAGAATACAGTTTTGTCTGTAACTACCCTAGCAAATCCAATTTGTTTGTCAAAATGATACAAGCCAAAAGCTAAAGAATGATTTATACTTTTTTCAATGGTTGCTTTTGTTCTATTCGAAGCCCAATAAGTTGACGATAGCATATGGGCTACACTTTCTAAATTGATTAGATCTTTATTATCACTAACCATAAAGTCTTCATTTTCCCAGTCCAAAAGTAAGCCCCCAATACATTTTTTTAGTTCCCATTTTTCAGCAATTCTTTAAAGATCTAAAATTTTTAATCATACCCGATGATCTATTATGTTGAAGATGAAAAAACAAAAGCATTAGACATCTAATTTAAATTTGATTCCCTCTTTAGCTGCTTGTTTTCCTCCTCTTATTCCCCAATTATCTAAGCTAGGTTCATGCAAAGTGGTAATAATCGAATTCTTACTAATAGATAATACCGTTGATAATTCCTCTGCAAATTCTTCTATTAATTTCTCTTTAGTTTCTTCTTTTCTTCCTGGAAACATTAAAACCTCAACAAATACCATTTCTTCTTCCCAACCTTCTGGCATAAACCAATTTGTTGATTCTATTTCCAAGAATGTTATTGGCTCCTGATATTTTTTACAACTTAATATAATCTTCACTTTATTAATTCAATAGTAAGAAGCACTTCTCCTTCTTAAAGAAAAGTGCCTCGAATGCTTTACGAATGTTAATTTTGTTTCGCAATACAAGTGATATTTTAATACTGATCTGTTGTAGCTCCTAAGGTAGCTGAACGAATCATTGAGTTAGTATCATATTTTTTTAAATCACTAGGTTTTCCTGTAACGATTACACCAATGATTTTAAGATTCTTGGGTTTTAATTTACTTTTACCTTTATTAGTTATCGTGTTATATATTTCAATGGCTTCATGCTGATAATCACCGCCATCTTTTTTTAGCATTTCAAGCGTAGAAATAAAATTCATTGCTGGTTCTGCTTTAGGACTACTATTATATTGAAATCCATATGTATCAAATCCATTTATCGTGTGACTTCTCGGAAAATTTTCGTCATTATTTAATTCATTATGGTCTTTTATAGCGGTTTTATTATAGGTATCTACCCAATACCAAGCTAATTGATCTTTAAAAACTTTGTTCACTTCTTCTATTGAATATTCTTTATTAAATGAAAAGGCCATTTCTACAACTGAAGTATCTTCCATTTCATTAAGTAACACTCTATCATCATAAACTTCCCTATAGGTCACTTTTGGATGAAAAAATTCAGTTACCCTTTCTCCTTGGTAATATAGAGGGATTCTCTCATCATCAATACTTCCTGAACCAGAAGGACCACTTGTAATGATCAAATTTGACGTTCCAAAAATGGTGAAGACTTTCTCCTGTTCTCCCCATGGTATAGGCACCTCTCCAACTTTTTTAATTAGTTTCGTTTTTGCTATTGCTGAAGTAGGAGAATAATTATAAGTAATACCTTCTTCTTCAATATTTGCACCCATAATTCCATTCCAAGTTAAATCTAGAGTAGTCTCCTTATCCATTTTCTTTTTCATTACTGTATCACCAATAAAATAAAGAACAGTTAAAACGATTAAACTAATGATTAAGGATATGACCATCATTTTTACTAGGGAACGTCTTTTTGCCTTTTTCACCAAATTCTCAAACTCAAAATCTTTAGGTAAAAATTCATTGTCATTGCTGTTCATTTTCATACCTCCTAAATTGTTCTACAAATTCATTCCTTGCTCTGTGAAGAATGGTTTTAACAGATCCTTCTTTCATGCTATATAGCTCTGCTATTTCACTTATTTTCAATCCTGTACTATATTTTAGAATAAGAAATTGGCTATATTTAGGTTTTAATCTTTTGAGCAGTACATGTATATCTTTTTCCATTTCACTTTTTAATAGTACATTTTCGGGTGTTTCTTCTTCCAACAATTCTTGTATATTAAATTTCAATAATATGTCTCTTCTCCTAGTATTTTTTCGAGTCATGTCATAATATTGATTTACTGCAACTCTAAAAAGCCAACTTTGGATATTAGTAATTTTAACTGAGTCCATATATTGTAAGAATTTATAGGCAGTATCTTGAATAATATCTTCTGCATCTTCTTTAGAAGCACCCATTTTTAATAAATAAGCATAAACAAATTTAAGTATTTCATTTAGTTTTTTCCCCATCATGGAATCATTCATTTCAAACCTCCTTCTTATAAAACGTTTAACTATTTGAAAAGTAAACAAATATTTATAGTTTAGTAAAAAAATTGTTACTTGCATGAATAATTTTTCAAATAAAAAAACGCTTTTCCCGTCTTTCTAGGAAAGCGTCTCTCAAATACTAAAGTTACTTAGTGGAGTATAGCAAGCACCCTTTAGATGAAAATAGGATACACAACGATTAATTTTGTATAAAGAGTCTTTAACAAATTAAATATATCTACTTGTCCAAAGATATTTTTCATTGTGCCACTATATTACTTATCTATTAATCAAATGAACGATACATTCTCTTTTTTCTCCTACGTCTCAATCCCTAACAATTAATTTACCTTTACTTTGATTAACATTGAGCACAAATTCCTCCCCATTTTCCAAAGAAATCGTAACTATTTCTTCTTCATGGTGATCATCTATATAGATAAATACAAAACCTTCTTCTTCAATGTACACGTATCCTTCATTTGCTGCTTCTTGTAGTTCAAGTAAACTATAGCCTCCTTTGGAATATTCAAATAATGCAATGGCAGGTGTATCATCTATGGTTAATGCAAATGCTGTCAGCTCACCATCTATCCATTCATCTTGTTTGGTTATTTCAGCGATTTCTTTGTCTAAAGTATAGTTTTCCCCATATATAAATTCGAGTTCTCTCCATAATTCTTTTTGTTTAGGATATTCCTGATTTGACCAATTGCTTGTTTGCATTACACTGCCTTCTTCATCAACACTTAATGAAACACCAAATGATGGTGTTTTAATATCATTAACTCTAAATTCTCCCACTCGATAGCCTGCTTCATATTCTTTCGGTAAAACTTGAAACTTTCTATCAGGATAATTTTCTACTAAATATTCAATCACTGTATTATAACGCTCAGTATGCGTGTTACTTTTTAATGTAGGATAGTAAGCATAATATCCTGCAAATCCAATGATGAGCAGACTCGTTAATACAACCGCCAATTTTTTTCGTTTTCTAACTATCCACCAAATAAACAAAATGACCACAAATACGATAATGGCTATTAGAAGAAAATATATATTTTCACTAGGACTCATGTTTTCCCCTCCTAACATTTTTAATTTGGTCGACTACCCTAACATTTAGTATTAGGAAACTAGAATTCAATTGTTACGATTCTTCATTGCAATCTATCACTTAGTCATATTTTAACATTTTATTGAGGTTTGAATTCTTTTTTCTAGAATGAAAGTTTCTACTTTTAAACATTCCGTTATATAAACTTATAATTTTTAAAAGCATCGTGATAAGAAATTTCAATCGATATAAATAAAAAAGCTCAAACCTTGATCTCTGAGGTTTGAGCTTTTTTGAAGAAAATTAATATTTAACTGGTTTAATATATTTTTTTATTATTATTAATGGGAACTCCAACTAAAGAAAGTTGGATGTATTTTGTTTTCTCCGATACAAATTAGCAACAACTACACGATTACTACCCTCGAATAAATCCACCTTCTGAATGTATGATTTGACCAGTTATCCATTTTGCTTCATCACTAGCCAGAAATGCGATAGTACGTGCAACATCTTCTGGTGAACCGATACGACCCATTGGAAATTTAGGAAGTAGATAGTCTCTAATTTCATCTGTCATCCAAGTTGAGTCAGTAGGTCCTGGGTTTACAGCATTAACTGTTATTCCTAGTGGTGCAAGTTCTTGTGATAGTGACCTAGTAAAGGCTGAAATGGCACCTTTAGTTGCTACATAAGCTAACTCCCCAGGCATTGGTCCTAAATCTTGGCCTGATGTCAAATTAATGATTCGACCATTAGATAAATCGGACTGTTCAAAGCGACGAGCAAATTCTGTACTAAGCAGAAATGTAGATCTCATATTAACTGCATAATGTTCATCCAATGTTTTAGCATCAAAGTTTAAATATCCGTCACTTCTTGAATGAGCAGCATTATTTATTAAAATTGAGGGAAAACCGATTTTAGTTTCTACTGCATCAAGTATATCAAATGCAGCACTGGCTTTTGATAGATTTATTAATAAGTGATCGCATAAGACTTCCATATTCATAATCTCTACCTGAAACTCTTTCACCCATTTAGTTTCAGAATTCCAATGTGTAAAGAAAATATTTATTCCCTGTGAAGCTAACTTCCGACAAAGTGCTGTACCTATGTCTCTTTCACTACTCGTTCCCGTAATAATTGCAATTTTATTTTCAATGATAGTCATCATAATCCCCCATAAATAGGGACACGATCATATGGAAAAATTGAGATGTAAGACATTTTCACAAAACAAAAAACAGACCCAAATGGTATCTGCCTAGTTGAGGATCATTACTATTCCACACCACGCATCCCTTTAATGATTTTTATTAAATAATTAGACATACTACTCCCGTACAAGATGGAATGTATATCTATTCATTTTAATTATTAGTCATTAAAGAGTTTGCCACATATCGACTATTCATTCCTATCCATTACATCTCTTTCTTTATCATACTGGTTTTTCTTTTAATAAAAAAGCCTTTTCATAAATTTTTACATGTAGTTCAATATGAAATGAATTTTCAGAAAAAAACGATTGAAATTATTCCTTAAGAGCAACTACATGGGGAATTTCCGCTTTACCAGTTTCATTTACCCTGTAGATTTATTTGTTTTTCTCCAAATTAATGAGGCAATCAGAAGAATAACACCGACTGAAGCTCCAATAAGCTGGTCGAGTAAAATTGCGCTACTTCTTAAATAAATGAACGTAAAAGTTCCACCAAAAATAATTATGATTACAATTGCTAATTGAATAAGATACGTGTTAATTTTCAACTTTATCACTCCCTTGAACTATTTTAGCATAAAAATCCATATCGTTCGTTTTTCAATTTATCGTTCCTTAATATGAAAATGACCCTATTTTAAACATACATACTTCTAGGTAAATTGTCTTTAGAATATACATTCGATGAGGTGATCTTATTGTTAAATATTATTGAGGATGTTGTTCGTTTTCCTGAAGCCCTTGAAAAAGGAAGAACCATTACTCGAACATATAAAACTTACCCTTATCAAGGGTATCAAGCGAGCTGTGTGATTCGCGGCTTTGACTATGGATTTTCTGATGATGAAGGAAGGTTCTTTAGAACAACAATCAATACTGATGCACAAATTGTTTCTCCATATGAAGTGGAAGTAAAAGTCAACTTTGGTTTCCGTTCAAGAGAATTTGATAAACGAACAGACGCAACGATTCAATATTCGTTGTTCCTTCAACAAGTTTACCGGCCTTTTCTGTAAAATTTCCCTTGATTCAAATTAAGTATGGTTTTTATAAAACAATAGGTTTTATTTGCAAAGTCATTTTATTTTTCACCTATTCCAAAGCCAAGCACAAGTAAATAGATTATTGTAAAAAATGCAAGCGTATTAAGTATTATTAGTATCCACTTGCTAAAACGTTTTCTACTTTTTAAAGCATAGAAAATACCTACTAATGGAAATAAACACATTGAAATGATGGTTAATTTACCAAAGAAACCGAAAGATACTCCATTGACCATTAAAGAAAATAATAGACTATATATTCCTAAACAAATAATAGAAAGTACTGAATAATATTTCACTTTTTTTCCCCTCCTGCATTTTACATGCTAATGATGTTGATTAGAAACAATACAGTAAATTAGAGTGTTGAATAAATGTGATCGTTAAAACATGACTATTTAAAATCTTAAAAGCCAAGAGCTATTGCACTTGCTTCAATAGCCTTGGCTCCAAAGTATACTCATCAATTCTTGTTCAATGACAATCACTCATCACCTTGTAAAAAGAATTTTGTTGATTATGACCTCCGTTCTTAACAAAGAAAAAGACAGCAGATGTATTTATTCTTTGATGATCTTCTCCCATACATAAAACATTTCATTCGAAAATTATCACACACCCGTTTGTGCTTCAAGCAATAATCAAGTATGTCTAACTACTTGTTTTTGTCCTAGCACATGTTTTCTAGAAAAACTAACGAGTAGGATCGCAACAATCATTTCCGCAAGTGGAAGCGCGAGCCATACACCAGCGATACCCATGAATTTAGGCAGCAACCATAAAAGCAACAAGATGAACACAAAGCTTCTTAATAAAATGATGGTGATTGATGGACGTATTTTCATGATTGATTGAAAATACGTCATATACACGAAATTAAAGCCTAAGAATAGATAGCCTATAAAAAATAAACGAATTCCGTCAACGGCTAATTTTCGCACCTCATTTGATTCTAATCCAAAAAGTGAAACGAGTAACGGTGCAGCAAATAAACCAATAAGAAGTAAACTACATCCAAGAATGAAAGATGTTTTTTCACCAATTTTTACAGTTTCTTTGATACGATCACTTTTTTTCGCACCATGATAGTAGCTAATCATCGGTTGAAGAGCTGCCTCAATACCAAAGAACGAAAGGAACATGAAGCCGTGTAAATAATTAACAACTGAAAAAGCCGCGACTCCTTCTGTGCCATGCAATCCGACGATTGCCAAGTTGTATCCAACAACGAAAACAAGGGTACCTGCTTCGGCAAGAAAACTCGGAAATCCAATCGAAAATATACCACCGAGCATTTTCCATGACCACTGGAAAGAAAGTTGCCTCAAATTTGAATGTTTTTTCAAAAAATGAAGCATAAGTACAAGTAACCCACCTACACTTGCAAGCACAGTTGCAAGTGCTGCTCCAAAGACACCTAACTTTAAAATAAAAATCATGTAATAATTCAGACCAATATTCACGATTGCCGTCACACCAAGAGCGACCATCGACAAAGTAGGACTGCCATCATTTCTGACAAAAATACTGAGCAGTTGTTGTAGAGCCATTAGCCAACCAAACAGAAACAAAACCGTCAGATATTCAACAGTATGAAAAAGAGTATCAGAATTTGCACCAAGCACATTCGCAATTGCCTCTACATTCAAATAACCAAACACTCCAATGATTAATAAAGGAACAAGTGCACTGGCAACACCTAATGAAAATACACTCCTCGCTTTAGCCATCTTTTCCTCGCCACTATAAATCGAATACAACGTACCTCCACCGATACCGATCCAAAGTGAAATCGAGAAAATTAATGAAAAAACTGGCATGGCAAGGTTCACACCTGCTAATGCCTCCGCTCCTACTCCGTTTCCGACAAACACTCCATCAATTAGAATGTTTATCGACATTAGCATCATCCCCAATAACGAGGGGAAAAAATATTTTAAAAATACCTTTTTAACTGATCCATGTTTCAAATCTCCATGTGTTCCACTCATCTTTTATTCCTCCTGTAACTTCCTACAAAAGAAAGTATAAACCTTCAAGTTACTTGAAGGTCAATCCTTTTCTTCCACTGGAATTTGAATCAAGGTAATAAAAGATGTTTCGTCTTTAATCACAGACTCATCAAGTATGGCTATTTCAACCGGTGCCCCAGTCACACGATAATTATCACTTTGAAGAAAATGAAGCATAGAAAAATAGCTCGTTTTAATTGTTTTATAAGGTCCACGGTGTGGAAAGCAAGCGTATATCCCTTCATCTAAATAAGATGTTTTCAAGCCTTCCTTATTCTTATTATTATGAAGTAATTCAAAAACACCTCGGTATTTCACAGGTCCTTCGTGATCAAGACTATCAATCTCCACAATAGCTCCAAAATCACCTGTAAAAAAACCATCATAATCAATACCTGCTAATGATAAATTCTCAAGATCCTTTAAATACAAGGCATCTGATTCTTTCATCAAATCGATCGGTGCATCATTGTATAAAAAAGAAATCGCCCGTTTTGGAAATCGACGATACTTCAACGAAGGGTTATTGCGCAAATTCATTCCCTCTTCGATCGTAGCAATTTTACTCTCTATTTTTTCAGAAACGCTCTTCAACCTCTCCATTTCATTCTCAACTTCTTTAAGCTTTCGTTCCAAAAGTTCTTTTGTATTCTCTGGAGTTCTCTTCTCTAACTGTTGCTGGATATCCTTAATTGAGAACCCATTTTTCTTTAAGAAAATAATTGTGTCTAGTTTGATAAATTGTTCAATTGTGTAATAACGATAACTACTTTGTGGATCAGTATACTTAGGTTGGAAAATACCAATCTCATCATAATATCGAAGTGTCGAGGAAGAGATTTGAAACAGTTTGGCCACTTCTCCAACACGAAACCTGTGCTTCATTTTGAAAACTCCTTATTTAGAGATAGAAATGCTTCTTCGTTTATATTGATAAGTTCATAAATGTCATTTTTCAGCAAACCACTTTCTCCTGGTTGGAATTAGAATGGGGACCACCAGGCAGCACTCGTTTTTGTCGCGTTATGTCGAATGGTCGTTTTTTTATGAAAGTTGAAAGATTTTCCCTTAAAGTTGAACGATTATCTCTGAAAGTTGAATGATTAACAGGTAAAGTTGAACGATTATCCCCTAAACTTGAATGATTAATGATAGTAGTTGCAAGAATCGATCAAAAAGTAGAAAATTTGATACTTAATTTAATACTTAACAATTGTAGTGACTCCAAATTCGTTTAAAAAGTTTCTATGACTTAATTCTTCTACCCATTTTTTAGAACTTAACTGATATGTGCCATATTTATCTTGATATGTTAAACTTTCAACATTAATGAAAATGGAATCTGGATGTTCTAGTAATCTACTTTCATAATACTCAAAGTTATGTTGATTAGGAAAATGGATAAGTTCCAACACATCTCCTACTTCCATATATTTTTCGAGATACAGTAAAAATAAGTGAGTATCAGCACCAGAAACTTCATATATATAAGGCAAAGTAAAAAGTCCTTCCACTAATTCTCCCCATCCATCGGAATCCACTTCGTACACCCATAACCACATTAGATCTTCAATTCGATCAAAAACAGTACGATTATTGTACTCTTGAATTTCATCAGGAATAACAAAAGGCTTGGATGATGCTAGAAATGTAATTTCAGACATTAGTTAGCCTCCTTTTACTTTATAAGTAAAGATAAAACTTCAGAACGTTATTTTCCACTTATGTACTCATCGTGATAATTCTCATTAAAAAACCGTTTGCTTCGCTATTTTTCTATTTTAACAGGTATAGTAATGAAAGATGCAACTTTAAGTAAAGCACGGATTCGGGAAACCCTATTAGAAGAATGCACTACGAGAAAAACTGTTTTATACTAAATATCTCAATTAATATATATAAACAGAGGAAGCTTGGGTAGTTTGAAGAAAATAAAAGTGAATGATCATTTTTTGTCTCTTAACAAGTATTGTGACAAAGATTATCGTGGACCTTATATTAGATTTAGGAGAGAAAACACGGTAGTAATTGATTTTCATAGCCTATCATGTGAAATGGAAGGTGAACATAGGATGAAGCTTCCTAATGGAATAACTGGTTTTTATGATAGTAAGAAAAACAAGCTTCCACAAGTTGATGGTATGCAATTCAAGCAACTATGCTATGGCTTTGCTTCTCGTCACAATGGAAAAATACTAAATTTCATTAAGCCTCAATATCCGACAAATTTTTATTATGCACAAGTTCAAATGGAGGATCATACGTTTTTTATTCTGCTGAATGAACATTATCACTATCTAGCCTTTGCAGAAAAAGTTGAATTTGGAAACATTACATTTATCAACACTACAGTTCTTGATGAACAATTTTCTACTTTTTATCAAGTAATGGATCCGGGTGAACTTAACATTTCGTTATATCAAAACTTGATCAACAAATCAGAATTAAATCCTGTTGAGCTGGAACAAATTGCTTATTGGAAGCCAGGAACGCTAGGCCAAATCATTTTTAATTATTGGGATTAGTAAATAGGAACTCAATAAAAATTGAGTTCCTATTTCATCTACAATTACTGAATATCATTGTCACTTCTGTATTCCAAAAGATCTCCTGGTTGACAATCTAATGCCTTACAAATTGCTTCTAAAGTGGTTAGTCGAACCGCTTTTGCTTTTCCATTTTTTAAAATAGAAAGATTAGCCATTGTGATGCCAACTTTTTCTGATAGTTCTGTTACACTCATTTTTCTTTTAGCCAACATTACATCAATATTAATTATAATTGCCAAGTTAATCACCTCAAATTATTAGGTCGTTCTCTGTTTTTATGTCGATGGCTTCTTTTAAGAGTTTTTGAAGGACAGCCGCAAAGACAGCAACTACCAAAGGAGCAAAAATCATCACCATTCCAATTATGATGAGTCCTGGGGCATCATCTACCTCTGCTAAAATATAGATAAATGGTATGCCTACTACATATAACCCACTGATAATCAGCGCACAATTTTTGATTTTCTTTAACGCTTTGACAGATAAATCTGAGAATGCTTGGTTCTTGTCAATATAAGTTAGAAGAATAAATGCTTGATACAAAGCGAAGTAAAATGGAACAGCAGAAACATACATTACCATTAAAATCGCATATACCGCAAAAGCCAGATCTGATCCTCTTTTTGCAGCTTCATTTGCTTCAGACGCTATTTGCGGCAACAAAAATAAGCATATAGCAAGTACAGGAATACCAATAAAAATAACAGCCACCTTTAAAAAAAGTGTTGAACTTGGTTTCATAACATACACCTCATTTATTTATTTTCTATTTCAATTTAACACACAATTTATCGTTTCACAATAAAACATTATTGAAATTTATTTATATTTTATTGTTCATTAAAATTATCCCTTTTATATAATTCAAAATAAAAAGCATTCCACCACATACGATGTAAATGCTCTAACCCATAAATATACATTTATCATATTCTAAATTTCTTAAAAAAAGATGATCACTGTTTATTGGTTTGCTCGAAATAGACATCCTTCTTATTCTTCTTGTTTACATTAAACTCAATAACAAGTACAGATATAACAAACGTTGCGAAAAGAATATTCAAAAAAATATTAGTCACCTGGCTGATCGATGAAACTGACTTTACTATCATGAGGAAAATGGAAAGTATATAGATTATTTTTGCATTCTTAGCAATAAACTTCATGTCAGCTCTTTCTCCCTCTTCTTATTTTGAAAAATCTTTTGTTTTGATCTATTCCATTACACTAGTTACCCATCTCTCTAAAAAGAACTCACTAAATGTTTCTTAGCGAAATGAATATTAAGAATAAAACAGCATTATTGCTCAGACTAATAACTAAAACTATTGGTGGTGTTATGACTTGAAGAGACATTTTCATGCTGCACTTCTTTCATTTGTCATGCCTGGTATCGGACAAGTTCATAATAGACAATTTGCAAAAGGAATTCTTTTACTACTTCTTGAACATTTTCCAGAAAACAAACATTTTCTCTTTAAGTTCTTATATTATTGCTTTCACACATCTATCATAACAGGCTTTGAAATATTCGCTGAAAAGTATACTACTATAATAAGATACAAGAATTGGACCTGGTATTGGAGTTTTATAACCATTTGGTGTTCGTATTTTTTATCGAGAATCTATTGTAAATGGTTTTTCCATAATGAATCAGAATCGAATTATTAAACCCAATAATTATTTCAATCATTTGAATGGCTTAAAATTAAGCAGCAAATACACAAACTCTTACAAATAATTGATTACTTTCTTCCAGTAGTGCCAAGCTTTTTGATATTCGTCAAAGTCACTTGGATGATGTTTAATACATGCTCCAAGACGAAGATATAAACCAATAATCAGTTCTTCGTATAAATAGGGATACGTTTTTTCACTTTTTATCGTCAAAGTACTAACGGCAGCATCTAGTGTTTCTTTTGTTAAATCATCTGGAGTGGAACAAAAAGCATATATTAAATCATACAGAGGATAACCGATCATAGGAGTAGGATCAATTACACCCACTAAATGATTGTCATTAAAAATAAAATTATGAACTCCACAATCACCATGTATTAAGAAACGTTTTCTTTCAGATTCGTGATTATTTAAACTTTCACAGACTTTAAGTACAAAATCATATTCTTCGTTTAGCATGTGTGATTTTAAAATATTGTTCGTTTCAACAATTTCATTCAATAGAAAAGCTTTCCAAGAGGATGTTAATTCATCTGTATAGCCAAAGCCAACAATGTCACTTGGTACATTTTTATAGTTGTTTATCACTTTTTTAACAAGTGTTTGTAATATGTTTTGTTTATTTACTTCTGCTTTGTTTGTTGTACCGCACAAATATGAATAGGTAATATATTGATAGTTTGGCTCAACAAAGATAAGGTTCGGTATCATGTTCAAATCCTTGTAGCAAGTGAGAAAATCTGTCTCTAATTTTAGAAAAAATGGTTCATTGGCTTTAACCACATATTTGTTTTCATCACTGTCATGAAGAAGATACAATTCACTGACTGTACCACCCGTTAACTTCTCATATTTAGTGATTTTGGTTTGTATGATTTTATTTTGTTTTAATTCTTTAATTACTAATTCGATATTCATTTTTATCTCCACTCTATCAAATAAAAACCATCTGTCTGTATAATATGAAATTAAAAGGATTCACACCTATTCAGCAAAGCTTTTTTGTTGATAAGTCATACCATTTTCTAAGCTGATTGATATGCGCTTGATGATAGCGGTTATGATCAGCCATATGCCAGAGACCCCATCGAATAGTTGATTGCTTTTCATTTTCAAGACCAAAAGTGACAATTTCATCTAAATCATCATCTGTTAATAATGTACATGTTTCATTCAGCATCATTAATACCGCATCATATTCAGACAAAAGTGTCTCAAGACTATAGCCTTTGACCATAGGAAGGTTATTGTCTTGATCTAACATAGGTCCAAATTTATCATTATAGGATTTGGGAAGTTGTTCGCCTCTTATTCTATAAACCCAATTTAAATCCACAAAGATGATATGTCTTATCAACTGTGCAGTACTATTTCCATTGTTATTAGGCCCTTTGTAATCTACTTCTTCTTGCTCCATGCCTTTTGTAATTGTTTTTAGCCTTTGACTATTTTCTTTTACAGCAGCATACAAAATCCCCACAATTTGCGACATATTTTCTTCACCTTGTAAATCGAAAAACATCTAATGTCATCCCTTCACTATAGCTTAACTTTTCAATTCCTCTCGGTTAACTTTCTTCACAACTTCTTTCATCCCATTATTTCTACATCTTTCACCAAACTATTAATATACCAAAATCGCTTAGCATCTGGTACGGTCATCATGTTGCTTCTTACTTTCCTAGAATTGATTTATCACTTATTGGACAAGTTTACATATATGGTAGTAGATTCATAGAGACAATTTACTTTTTTTCAATTTGATGCTTTCTTACTGACCTACATCATTTCGCACAACTAATTTGATCTTGCCAATAGAAAGGACCTGTTCATTAAACTTCCATTTGAAAATGATGACATGTTATATCTAACCCACCTTTGAGGTAGAATCTATGTGCATCATGTCTTTGAACACCTGAATCTAAATGTAATTGTTCAAAATCATATTTCTTCGCTTCATTTATTAGCCAATTCCAAAGAATGTTCGCATAGCCTTTTTGACGGCTAGATTTATCTGTAATCAAATCATCTACATACAAATAATTTCCCCATGCTAAAGATTCAATTACCCTATATCCAGCAACTGCTTTAACTTCATCATTTTCAATCACTGTCACTACTTTATATTGATATTTATCTTGTAATCTTCTAATTTTCTCAACAAATTCATCTTCCCTTAAATGTGGACGTAGTTGTTTGAACGTATTAAAAGTTGACATTATTTCTTTATCAAATGTCATTACTTTTATACTTGATTTCATGTCATTTCCCTCCTGAAATTCAAGAAATTCTTGTAGATTATGCTTATCGTATTGAAATTTATGTGCATTTTTGTACATACACTCATATGTCTTTCTTTGTAGTGAAATCCTATATTACTATTTCTCGTTTTTAAAAGTGTTTATGCACTTGGTCAACCTTATAATTCATATTCACAAATAACCCATGGGAGCCATAAAACAGGTTCAGTTCCTAATTCCTCATCATTGCTATAGATGCAACAATCTAACGCCATATCAAGTGTGGAAATAAAGCCATTTTCGTTCAGTGAAAATGAACATTCCTTTTTATAATCTTTTTCTAAACTATTGCAAATATATGAATGAAACTTCCCAAATTCAAATCCCAGTACTTCATATCCTTTTATCAATGTTACTTCTGTTTCCAGTTTTGTCTTATTCAATAGTAGTGTTTCAATACCATATCGTTCATTATCAGGCTTAGTTAGTGTCTCTTCTTCTTCTAAAAATTCTTCCACAAGATTTTCCGGTAATCCAATGCCTATGATCCTAATATCATTCATATGGCTAAGAAACATTTTGCTAAATTCTTTTGCCAAATTAACTGTAGTAAAAAGTTGAGGAAATTGATTTTTTTTCTGCTCAAAGTTCTCCTCAACCCATTTTTCCATTTGCACAAACTTTTCTTTTGATAGTTTTAACTCTTTTGCATAGCTTTTTTTATTTTTTGCTGATCCCCCCCAAAGTATATTTACCTCTGGATAAAAATCACACAAACATTCACTTGCTGATAAAATTGTTTCTGGTAATATGGTTTTATCCATATAGTCATCTCGTTTTATAGGTGAAACAATATAATAACCACCTGAAATGTAATTCATTTATACACCCTACCATCCATTAAGCAATATCGTTCATAATATATTTTTAAAAAAACATAACAACAGTATCAATATTTCAGTACCTTATCGTTCAAGAAAGTAACATTACAATTTCTTCCTCATTCTAACATAATCTTCTTATTTTTTATTCAAGATTCTAGGAGTTTATCAAATATGTTGTAACAAGTTCACATTTATCCTTACCCAGATAAAAAACGTCTCAAGTTCTTAGTATGAAAGAATTGAGACGTTAAATATTTGGAGGATTGATTTTCACAGTTTTTCAAAAAAACTACAACAAATTACTAACTTACTAAGCTATTTATGTTTTCATCTATTAATATTATTCATATTTAAGGAGTATAAATATTCGGCATAGCCGGAGTTTTCATGCCACTCCCCAGATAAAAACTTGTATGTGGTGGTTGGTTATACCCAGCATTTTGCCATGCAATACTCGTACGATAAAGAGAATCGTGCATAAGTGTGAAAATTCGCTGATTTGTTATATTAGTCGTTGTATAAATGCGTAAAGCACTACTATCTTCTGTCCTCCAAATCACTTCTTCTCTCCAGTCACCAAACAAATCTGCTTGTAGACTTGGATTTCCTTTTGTCCAGTTATTTGAATACGTTCCTGTTGCCGTCAAAAGGGTATCCAACTTGTTTTGTTGATAATTCCATTTATAGATTTTACCAACACCAGATGAGCCATTCCAATGATGATCAAGAAGCTCGCGACTGACATCTCCATCCCACCAGATAGCAAAATTCATAGAGGAGGGTGCTGTACTACTGATTTTTGATCCAGTAACAGAATATAACGCCTGACCTGATGCCCATAGTTCAGTACCTGCATAGCGTGGATCGATATCAGCAGCTACACCTCGACCAGTATCTTGACCTGTTCGAAGTCCCCACAGAAGCTGACCAGAATCTCCATCACGAATTCCCATACCTATAGGAGAGCCAGAATTTTCATGAACCTGGAAAATCTCAATTCCTGGATAGTTTGGATTTAAATCACCTACATGGTGAGCATCTCCATGCCCCCATCCTGTTGTATGAAGACCTCGACCATTGTCATCAAGCGCCATTGCACCATAAACAATCTCATCTCTTCCATCACCATCTAAATCAGCTGCAGCGAGACTATGGTTTCCTTGTCCTGCATAGCTTTGATTGCCGTAATCATCACTATCAAATGTCCACAATTCGGTAAAATCACCATTTCTGTAATTATAGGCAGTGATCATCGTTTTCTCATAATAGCCACGTGACATAATTAAACTTGGTCTTTGTCCATCAAGGTACGCAACACCGGCAAGAAATCGATCCACTCGATTGCCGTAACAATCGCCCCAATCACATACGTTACCTCTTTCTGGTTTAAAGCGGATATTCTCCAATGCCCGACCAGATCCTCCGCTAAAAATCGTTAAATATTCTAATCCAGATAAAATTCTGCCCTTAGAATCGCGATAATCAGCAGTTGCATTTCCTATCACATTACCTTGACCATCAATTGTACCATCAGCAGTTTTCATCGCGACCTCTGCTCTTCCATTGCCATCTAAGTCATAAACAACAAATTGGGTATAGTGTGCACCTGCTCGTACATTCTTGCCTAGATTTATCCGCCAAAGTTGGGTTCCATCTAAATCATATGCGTCAACAAAAACATTCCCTGTATAGCCATCCTTTGAGTTATCCTTAGAGTTTGACGGATCCCATTTTACGACAATTTCATAATCACCATCACCATCTAAATCACCAACACTTGCATCATTTGCACTATAAGAGTAACTGACTCCATCTGGTGTTACACCACCATTAGGCTTTTTAATAGGAACATTTAGAGCATTCTCTCCCCATACTTTCACTGTTTCAGATGCAGCTTGCTCTGTATTATTAAGTACAGCTTTTACATAATAACTTGAACTTGATGTCCCATTAGTATCTAAAAAATTCGTACTTGATGTAATCGGTGAGGAATTTATTTTCTGACCATTTCTATAGAGATTATATGAAACACTACTTGATTCTGTGGCTAGTAGTCGCCAGCTAACAAATACACCATTGGATGTTTTTACCGCTGTTAAACCTCGGTTTAACGATTCCATTTGTCTTGATGTAGCAGCCTGTACTTGATTGAGGTTAGTATCTAAGAATGGAATTGTTGGTAAAAATACGGAAGAAAAAACAATGCTACCTATTAAAACTACTTTTGCCATTTTTTGATAAGAACGATCCTTTACCACGATAAATCAGCTCCTAATTATTAAATTAAATATGCTGATACTTTGGTGCATAGCTTCACAACACTCTCTTTTACACTAGATCTAGATATTCTCTCATCAATCAAGGTAAAGATCCTTAATGATGAAACTTCTCATATCTTTGGTAGTAATTTAGAACACTTTACCCTATGATGTGTTAGCTAGCCCTTATTTGTGGTAAAAATGCCCGCAGCAATTGACCTCGTTTACAACCTTTCACAAATAAACGAACGCATAATAGAAAAGCCTCACCTCCACACACTAACTTTAGAAAACGCTTACAAATTTATGATATCTTCTTCTCTTCTTAATTTAATAGATAAAAAACAGATATTTTTGTTTAAAAATCAGATATTGATGAAAAATGAATCTATTATACCGGTATGTATCACCTATTTACCAACAAGCATCCTTCGAGGATTCTATTTTTTCATTACATTCGATGGATAAATAATTGAAAAGACAAAATACAACTAATAATAAATGGCTATGTTAAAGATAAAGGTTGATTTAAAATGTATATAAAAATGAGTTGGGATATGTTCTCAGCTCATTTTATTTTGATGATTTTTTTGTTGAAGCACCAATAATATTTGGGAGAAGTTTGACTAGCTAAAAGACATATGGTATTATTTCGGTATTGAATTAGTATTATTAAAATAACGTTAGGAATGTGCTTATATGGAAAAAGATAAGTTATTCAACATCAAAAGTAACTGGAAACATTCAACACAGGAATACCTCATTAAGAAATTGGATGCATCTCAAGATATGTCTAGGTCAGCAGTGTTTGAAAGAGCTGTTAAAGTAGCAGTGAATGTTAAGGATTGGAATTTAATCCAAAAATTATTGTCTGGATTAGAAAAAAACGAAGAGGCACCCGTGTTTACTAATTTTCAAGCAAAGTATGGGGAAGAGACAGAAGAAATATTGATTGATGTTAGAGATAAAATGCTTGAGGATTTAAAGAAGTCAGGACTTAAAGTTCTTCAGTCTCAGTATATGGTATTACTTTTACAAGCGAATTATATTAAAAAATTGAAAGAAGAAAAATTATCTATTATAAGTGAAACACAAGTTGATGAGGAAAATGTCGATATGCCTGAGATGGTTAAGATTTTTTGTGATATGATGCTGACTGATAAAGACTGTCAGGAAATAAAAACAATTAAAAAGATTCTTGTAGAATGGAGGAATAAATAATGAAACCGCCATTTAATACGTTAACAATATCAGATGTTGAAAAACTCCGTAAGAAACGGAGTTGCATTCCAGTTGGAAGAAGTAGCATCATATATGACCATACTATGGCAGAAATTCTATCAGCTCAGACTCATCTTAAGTCTTTGTACAAAGTAAGAGTAACTTTGCCATTTACAGAACGGATTCTATTACTAAATAATATTTATTAGGGTGTGTTTTTCTGATGACTAAACCACAAACTTTTAGATGCAGGTAAAATTCATGATGCTTTTACTAATAATCAACCGTTACCTTTAACAGAGCCTAATAAATGTAGAAAAAAATGTGCGAAGAAAGATATAAGGTAACTAAATCACCGAAGATTTTTTTGCTGGAGATCACTTCAATTTATAGTATATAAAACTATTATCAGTTAAGCTGGAAAATCAAGTCCGTTTCGTTGCGGTTCAGACAACAAGGTTCGATGAGGAGGTAGCTGAGTCTCATTTGTGCATCGCCTGCTCGCTTAGGTCTCAGCTCTTCCTCTACTTCTACTATTTCAAAAAAAGGTTTGCAAAATTAAACACATTGAAGACAGCAAATAAAGACCCGAAAGATTCATTTACCTAATCATTTGGGTTTATTAATTGCTTAAATACTTATATTCCAACCTCTTTTTACACATTCAATATATAGTCATTGATTTCTAAAATCAAATTTTTCATGAGGTACATCTAATTTATGTTTGTTAATCTCTACAGTATCATTATCGATCCAAGTAATATTTGCTGTTTCTTCTTTATAATTCCAATATATATTTTTAGATTGATTTCTTTTATCATTAAAAACTAATTCACCACGAATAGAATATGATGTTGTTGCACCTCCGTTGGTGACATATGCTTTTAAGGTGTATTTTCCATCAGGGGACGTTTTCTCAGTAAGAAATTCTCCAGTTGGCAATCGATTCATATCGAAAAATGCCCAATAAACTCCATATCCTGCTAATGAAATCAGAATCAAGGTTGATATCATAACTATTTTCACAATCTTTTTGTAAAATTTCTTTTCCTCATTACTTACATCTTTGTTTTCATGTTCTTTCGTCATTTCGTTTCCCCTCTTGCTATAAGAAATATATAGAAATTCCATTGATTTAAAAATTTCTCATCGATCTTTATTCTTTAATTCTTTTGCTAAAATAGATGATTTCAATCCTTTTTGTTTAAAAAACTCTTTTATTTCTTGTGGAGTTTGATAGGAAAGTCGGATATGATAGTAATTTATGTATTCTATTAATGCAAAGCAAAACAAAAACAAATAAAAACCATTTAAATTACTTGGTGAGTTAATATTATTTGTAAATAATATAATAATACCTATCATGATTAAAATAACGTTGAATCTTTTTAACCACTGAAAAATCTGTATTTGACTAAGAGTTAAGTTGTATCCTTTGTTATCCTTAACCTTTTTCCATTTAAGATACCAATAGATACTACCTTGTAATAGAATGAATTCGAGCAAAGCAAAAGCATAAATATTATCCCAAGAAGTTAAAGCTTGTTCAAATTGTTCAAAAATATAAATATATAAAATCCATAGAATAGCAAACATGATTAATGCGAAAAATTCACCAAACATTAAACTAAATAGTTTCTTTTCAATTTTCTTCTTCACCTAGTCCTCCTAAATTTTACATTTTTTACTTAGGTTACTTAATTTAGATGTCAAAAAGAGAATTGTAAGGCTATACCGATAAATTAAAGTAAGAAGATTGTATTCAAATCCACACAAAATATAGATCAATCAATCTACAAAAATCTCGGTTGCTACCGCATCACCTTCCATCTTTTCTAATTCTTCTTCACCTTCGATTGATATTTTTACGCTTTGTCCTATTTTTAAATCTGAAAACTGTTTAACTTCACCTGAAAACAAGGTATTTTCTACTATTAAAATTTTATAAGCTGGGTAGATTGCTGTAGGGTCAGTTTCCTCAGATCCAACAAAAATACTTGTTGAGTCTACAATTTCTAATATATGACCTTGAAACTCAAAGTCATCATTTCCTCCACAACCTGTCATTGAAAAAACAGTTAAAACAGTTATAAAAAGGGCAATTTTCTTCATTGTGAAACCTCCCAAAGGAAAATGTAAACATTAATTATAAAAGAGTATTACAACTTACTTTCAATAAATTAAACAAATTTACAATTGAAGAAAATGAATAGTTTCACAAGAAATTCTTTTTCTTTAATCCTACTGCTAAGATCAAAAAAACCTTAACAATTCTGAATATGATGTACTTCTAAATTAGTCCAGATAGTATGCCAGTTCTTTTTTGCCAAACGTTTTTCATACATTTCTAATCGTTCCTTAGACTGTAAAAAGAAAGGAGTAGGCTTGACTTGTAAATTCACAACATCTTTGATGCCATATGGAGCTGTTAATTTTAAATTGTCTCTTTCATCTAATTTCAGGCCAAGGGCTGTAGCTGTTTCTGGAAATTTTGATATAGCGTCAACAGAAGATGAATATGGAGGCATATTACTTTTCCAGTGCATTCTCGCTTCGTTCTTGACAGACCAAGGAATAGCAGGCATTGAGAATTTAAGTATCTCCTCAAATTTCTTTTCTTCATTTTCATTTATATTAGCTGGTTCAAAATAGATAACATCAATATCTGGAATTGTCGTCCTTTCATTAAAATTATGTAGAGTATCCCATATTTTTGAACGAACAAATCCAGCGCATACCCACCAATCAGGTAAATCTAATAATTTTACTGTTTTTAATATTTCCATCATCCATTTATCCTCTGTAACGATTGAAATGATTTCTTCCTCATTCATTACTGAAAACCCCTTAAACTAGTTTATTCGAAAATGTAATTTTCTTATGATTATAGAACTCCATATATAATGGGAATAAGCTCACATCTAAAAGAAATACACTATGTTTGAAGCAGATCCTAATTAATAGTCTTTCTGTAAGAAATTTTACTAGATTTCAAAATTTGCATTTTTGCTAACTCAGTTCAATTAATTCTTTTGTTTTTTGAAAAGATTATCAATTTCCACCCGATCATAATCCAAAATCCAATCATTACACTCTTCATAAAGTGAATATAAATCTTCTTTCTTAGAAGCAATAACATCACAGCCTCGATCATCGTAAAAGTGGTAAATCATTTTCTTTGAAATATTCACAAAATATATATCAATACCATTCTGCGAAAATCCTTTTAAAATTTGTTCTGGGTGTGGAAAATCCTCGTAACTAATCGCTTGCAGAAGTTGTTTATATCGAATGTCAATTTTTTTACATGGTAAAACAAATCTATGTGTGACCATCTTTTCATCATCTTCATCCTCTTCATCTTCAAAAAAGACATTCGGTAAAACACTATGCTGAAGTTTTCTTACGGTGTTCTTGTTTTTTATATATTTTTGGTAAACGTTTGTTGGTCTCTTTTGTAAAAATGTATCATTATGCCTACAATGAATATCTGTAATGAGCAACATCTCATCACTCGAATTAAATAGCTTATTGAATATTTTCATTGTTCTTTCTTCTATTTGCTGCAAGTTATCTTTATCCTCATGCTCTACCCAAGGTATAGAAATTTCAAAACGGAGACCATATTTCCATGAGTAAAATAGCGGTGGTCTTAGATTAAGATTTTCAAAATGGATTTTCATAAATTGCGATAAAAATTTTATCATTTTACACCTTCATCTCTAGCTTTAATTTCACCCATATGATTTATGCTATGATAAGCTTTCACATAATGATCATCTATGGATATTGAATGATTGGTTTGCCCAACGTCAAATCTATTCATCTTTTATACGGTCTATAACAAAGGCTGTTTCCGCAAACTTTGTTGCTGTTAAATTCCCGAACAATCAGCATTGTATTAAGTCTAGTGGGATCTTTTCTTCAAAAAAATAGTACCCTTATAGTGGAAAAATACTGTTTTCCCTCCAAATTTTGGTTTGGTTACATACCAACAATCGTTCAGAGAAGATCCATAACAAAAGAGTATTTAATGCATTCCAGTAGTTTATGATTAGTTAATTATTTATCTCGTCCACTAGACTATTAATTAAAGCAATAAGTTCTTGCTTGGTAGATTCGTCTTTTACTGTAGCATCATCATTAAATTTGGTTCGGACAGTTGGAAATAATAATGATCCATTTTTAACAACAGTAGCATCCATCATACCTAACGTGTACATTAAAGACTCATGAGCTTTGTCTCCTCCCAAAATCGAGGGAGATGCAGTTATAACAGCAACTGGTTTTTTATAAAGTTCAGCTGATGAAACAAGCCACTCTAATGCATTTTTCAAGACACCTGGAACACCTTTTGCATACTCAGGCGTACAAATAATTAATGCATCCGATTCATCTATAATCTTTCGAAAATTTGTAACAACATCTTCTGGCTTCATTCGATCAACATCTGGATTGAAATGGGGTAGATCTTTTATTCCATCATAAATGATATACTCAATATCTTGAGGTATAAAAGCTGCAGCTGCTTTTAATATATTCGTATTTGATGAACCTTCTCGAATGCTTCCAGAAATAGCTACTATCTTTTTTTGTTTGATCATCTTAACACCCCTAAATTAGAATAGTTGTTACCCTAGAAATATTGAGACCCTGTAAAAATACAAAAATAGAATAATAAATAAGTAGTCTATGTATTTTCCTTAATAAATTTGAATGACAAACTCGCGAAAACAAATGAAACTGCAAATAGTACTGGTATTACAACAAAAATACCTAATAAGTCAGTTTTATAATTCCAAGGAACAAACGCGTCCCATAATACAGCTGTTATTTTCCATAACACAATAAAAATAAAGAGTGTAAAAACAAAATATATGATTTTCTCCATTACGATTCTCATCTTTGATCCACTCCATCTATACCAACAAATCATCCTCTTTAACACACCCGCTCGACTTTTGATGATAAGCTATTACTCTTTTCTTTTAAAAAAATGTCCATTACCATAAAAGTACTTCCTCAATTGTTGAGAGAAGTTATTTCCCTAACACGACCTTAAGATAAAGTGGAATTGTACAGCAAAATGATTACATTTCCCATCTTAACTCACGGCCTCCAATAATATGATAATGCATATGGTAAACCTCTTGTTGACCATTTTTTCCTGTATTAGTTATTACTCTAAAACCATCGTTACTAACACCCAATATTTTCGAAACTTTTTGTAACCCTTGATGAATTTTAAATATAATTTTTTCATCATCTTCTTTTATGTCCATAATATTTTCAATATGCTTTTTAGGAATCACTAACGCATGAACTGGAGCACTAAAATGCAATCCGTAAAAAGCTATTACTTCTTCATCTTCATATATAATCTCTGCTGGTTCTTCTTTGTTAACAATCCTACAAAAAACACAATCCATCTTTTGTTCCTCCATATATAAAAGCGATTTATCTTCCTTGAATGTTTACTTGCTTATTTTTATACTTTAACATAAATATCCAATTCCAATACAGCAAATTATGCATCAATCTCTCTTTAACATGTAAAAAGCCCCTTTACTTGTCTCCAGAAAGGCGCTCGATCGTTGAAAATCATTATCAGTGTATCTTAACTGATACTTTAAGTATTAATCTGCACAGTACTCCACATTCATATATGTATATTTCCAATATTTCATTTTAATTTTAATTAAATTTCATCAATAAAATTATTTTAATATTTCTTTTTAAGTTTAAAAACAGCCCCAATAAGATATATCGCACCCGCTAATATAAACAAACTTCCTGATAATTTAAAGATATCACTTACAATCATTTGTACTATTCCAATACAAATAAATAATAATCCAGTGCTTATAGACATCCACCTATATTTGTGCTTTGAATTTCCCCTCATAAAAGTTCTCCTTTACTATTAATAACTCCCCCTGTAAAATCATAAAAAATTATCCTCGTAAATTAAATAAATAATTCATTCATCTACTAGAAATACCGAGAATTATTTTTATTTTCTGGCGTTCTTTCTTCATCTTTTTCAATCCTTCTTTCGTATCGAATATAAAAACAGTTTTACCAACCCAAATTCATAAATAAATAGAGTGCCATTTTATAGGTCCAACTATTCCTTTTTCCTCATATTCGGTTCCATCTTCTAACTCTGTTTCTGTCCTAACTAACCAAGTGTTTCCTATACCAATTTCAATAAACTTCAAGAAATTTCCCCTTTTAAACTATGTCCTGTTTTTTTCATATTCTATCATTGCTCCTTAGCTAGCTATTTTCATGATGAAATTGAAAAAGGCTTACTCTTCATTAAAACTATGTATCTCTCAAAAAATAATCAGATCTTTATACCCTCAACAGCTAATAAGTACATGAATTGGCTTTTTGCTTCTGCTTCAATCCAGGCTCTGTAATCATGTTCAGCCATCTTCCGTTGTTCTTCTTTTATAAATCCCTCATCAACCATTTGTTTCCCCCTTGTCAAAGCAACACCTGACCATATTGACATGTGGGTTTGGAAATCTTTATCTTCTCTATTTGTTTTTTCATGCTGTGATGAGATTGTCACTTCTTCAAGACCAATTTCATTAAACATACCTGAGAGCTTATCTGCAATAGTATTATCCATACCTGATTCTAAACGCCATCTTAAAAAAGCACCGTAAAAGGATTTCATTGACTCTGGAACTTCTGGATCCCATTTGATTTTCTCATGATTATAATCAAGTACAATAACTTTACCGCCGACTTTAGTAGCTCTGACCATATTGATTAAAGCTTCTTTTGGTTGAGCAAGCCATTGAAGTAATCTTGCAGAGGTAACGACATCAAATTTATTAGAGAAAGGTAAATTATAAACATCACCTTCCTTAAAAGATAATCCAGGTATATCTTTGTACTTTTCACGAGCTTTATCAATTAAAACTGGATTATTATCAATGCCAACAACCATTCCTTCCGTCCCAACAACTTTTGCTATACCATAAGTCATGGCTCCTGTACCACACCCAACATCCAAAATTGTCGTACCAGGTTTTATGATTTCCCTTAATCTTTTATGAGAATTCTCTAATGTTCTAGCATCAATAACTCCAGAATTGGTCAATTCCGCTCTTTTTTTGGCTGTTTCAAACATTGCCATTGTTAATTCCTCCTCTACTATTTATAAGAAAACCATCATCAAATAACAGACGACAGTGTTGGTATTAAAAAACGTGCACCACTCTTTTTGTTTTGTTTTCTTCCTTTTTTTCTAAATGAATTTTTTATTCCAAAGAGCCTCAAATACACATCGGGACAATTCATATACTCACTCTTGTATTTAATCACTTAAATTAATTTGAAGCTTATCTAACTTTTAGAAAACTTGTTATTCCTACTTGCTAATAATTCGGTCTAAAATATTGAATATGTACCAAACCAACATTCATTCTTTCTACAAACAACTTTTATATAGTGAACTTCCTTTACAAAGGAAGATTCAAATTAAAAAATGATTTATTGTTTCGTTAAAAAGCAAAAACAAGATAAATATTTTAATTTGATCTAATATGATTTAAGAGAGCAGAAGCCAAAAAAATGATTGCTAGACCTGTACCTATACTATCAGGTTGCGTGTTAAAAAAAATTGGATTAACCATATGATTTAAAATGGTAATTATTATTGCTAAAGTAACCAAGGTCACGTTTGTTTTCTTCAACCTTTCCTTGCTACCTTCCATCACAATACCTCCGATACATAGATAACCTTTTTAAACACTCATCAGATAAATAAAACTTACTTCTTGAAAAAGCTTATTACACTCTTGAATGATAAATTCAATGAATCTTCCGTCTATTTCAAACGGATTTGTATAACGAATTTTATTATCATCTCTTAATCACAATTTTTATATTATTTAATAATATTTACCAATACACTTCATAATTAAGAGTTTCAATTTTCCCCCTAATTAATATCTTATTTTATAATTTTTAACTCTTTTACTCTAAAGTCATCTGGGTTCCAATCATCTTCTCCTGTTTTATCAATCAATGTTACTTTAACTCTTTGACCAATATTAAAATCAGAGGAATTTTTTATTTTTATAGGTCTGTCATCTAGATAGATCATTCCTTCTTCTACTTTTGTAATTTCTCCAGTTATCTTAAGTTCATATTGCTCTCCAGAACATCCAACTAAAGCAAATGCCAATAATAAACTAAATATAGCTTTCATTGTCTTCCTCCAATTATTTTCAAGTTAAACTAACAGATAAGTAGATTAAGTAAATATCCTCTTCTAGTTTTAACCTATTCTTCATCATTAGCACCCTCAAACTTACCTTTTAAAAACATTTCCTTGTTACAACATGCAGTTCTACTTAAGAAGATTAACGTCATTATTTTCCTGACCTACATGGTAATGCATTTAAATTCCATATTATGGTACAATTAAGATAATAAGAAAGGGGATGTTTACTTATGGAATTAGTTGCTTTTCTTGTCATAATAATTGTCACGTCTCTTGTTGACATCTTTTGGCTTGATACTGAAAATAAACGGTGGAACTGGTTAAAAAATCGTTCAAAATCACAAAAATTTTTATTTTTTCTTATTTTTGTAGGAGCTTCTTCAACACTTTATTTTCTTTTTGGATTAAAATTTTTAAGCTTGTAACTTTGTCTAAACAACAAATGAGTCACAAAGAGAGATAATATGCAAAATATTTTGAGCCTTTATGAGTAGTCATCGCTAATCATTGTTGTGATTTTCATTTCAGAATGCAGCATAAATCAAGAACTAGGGAAAAGATGAAGAAAAAAAATTTAAAGAGGCTTAGATCAATTGTAGTAGTAAAATGGTTAACTACTGCAGCAAACATTATATTCCAGACCAAAAAACGGTCGTAAAATTAGAGCTGCAGTTTGATACATATGGTTTTAAAGATTACTGTATGTTTTGCAGAAGAACTAAAAACCGCCGTCTCCACCACCATTACTACTATTAAAAAACTGGTTTCTTATCGTTTCGGACTCTATATTATGATTACCTTTTTTCACATCTGGTGGAACTGCACCTGTTTTCTTACTGAAATATAACGCAAAAGTAACCAAAATACTTAATGGTATCAAAAAAATCAACCAAATCATTAGCTTTCGTCCTCCTTTAACTGAGTTGGGTTGTTTTCTTTCAAAAATTTAATCAGTTCTTCCTTGCTGTACGTTTTATATTCAATATCTTTTGTATCGAATACAACATATGCTGGAGATTTTTCTAGTTCTAAGAACTTAAATGCATCATTTGTTTCCTCTAATGAAGATCGTCCATGAATTTTTTCAACATTATATATTTCGTTCTCTTCTAACCATTTATGATAATCTGACATATTTGTTTCACTTACCACTAATAAAGAATACTTGTTATGATCAGTTGAAAATAAAGGATGAACTGGAATTGGTTCTGTCCCATTAATACTCGAGCAACCAACTAAAAAGGTAGTGATAAAAAACCATATTACTACTATTCTATTCATGTCAAAACCACCTTTTATTCTATAGAAATAATTTTACCATAATCTCTCAATTTTTATTCAAGAAAGTAAATATTTTTAAAAACCTTTTAGTCATTCAAATCCTAGATTCGTCCAACTATATTTTTAAAATAAAAAAGGCGACTTTTCTTGTTTCAGAAAGCCGCTTAATTAGTGCAGATCATTACTTTAATTTACTTTTTACTATTTGCCTTCATCAAGGAGGAAATCTGTTGTTCATTAGAGTTTAAAATTTGATCTAGATGATCGATAACCAGCTGCTGTCTTTCTAATGAATGATTTTGACTTAGCTTAGCTTTTCCTTCAATTTTAGTGATTTTTATTTTAAAGCCTTGTATTGCTTTGTTCATACTAGCTAAAAAGTCAGCATCAACATCTTGTAATCTGTAAGAACTGTCATCAGCTTCATAGTTTAATACCATATCATTTAATGAAGTAATTAACTGATATTCGTTCTCTAAAAATTCGATTTCTCCATAAACATGAATTGTCACGTAATTCCATGTTGGTACTGCTTTATTCGTCTCATACCATGATGGGGAAATATAACAATGAGGACCGTGGAAAATAGCTAAAACGGTTTGATTTTTAATATCTTTCCACTGAGGATTTGGACGAGCAAAGTGTCCATATAAGTATGTATTTTCCGTGTCCAAAATTAGCGGCAAATGAGTGGCAAATGGCATTCCTTCATGCTGTGAAAAAAGAGTTGCAAAACTATGTTCTTTCATAATGTCGAAGGCTTCTGCCTCATCTGCAATCTTAAAGTATTTTGGAATATACAACATGATCTTCCTTTCTAAAATTAGAGGTTGTTAGTAATTCCCTAAAGTTTTTTGTACGTATTTTGTTCTGTAATTTACCTAGTTATTTATGCTACAAATCGTATGTTTTTTGGGATGTGATTTAGATTTCTTTTTATGATATATAACTTAACAAACGATCAAGATAATTGATCTCAGCATATGGCTTTATGTCTGTATGATTCTTGATATTATGTGGATTGAACCAAATGCCATGTATGTTTGCATTTTGACAGCCACCAATATCCTTTTCTATGTCATCTCCAACGAATAATGCGTCTTCATGGTGCACATTAAGTTTATCTAATGCTAATTCGAATATACGTTTGTCAGGTTTACTAATTTCCTCTTCTTCAGAAATAAGAATTACATCAAAAAAACTATTTAAATTAGTGTTCATTAATTTAGCTTTTTGTCTCTGAGTTGAGCCATTCGTAATAATTGCCACTTTAACTTGACTCTTTAAAGTATTTAATAGATTTATAATATTTTGGTTAATTAAAAAACACTGAGGAAAATTAGTGTTCCAGAAATCTTGAATGTTATTGTGTGGCAATCTATATTTTGGTGGGAATTCATCAAATAATGATTTGAATACTATTGTTTTATCATCATATCCATAGCTTTCTTTATCATATTCTTTGAATCTCTGTATCATTTCAGTTTTAACTGAATGTTTAACATCTCCATAACACTTTTCTAATATAATGAAAAACATTTTATCTACTGCCTCATCCCTATTAAGTAAGGTATCATCTAAATCAAAAAGTATTGCTTTACAACCTTTCAATTAACTTCTCATCCATTTTCTCACTATATTAACAATCCCTATATCACTTTCAAACAAATTTGGAAGTCTATATCAATTATAAAATAGATCTCTAACAATATTATACATTTTAAGTTAAAGTATGAAAAAGTGATTCTGAAATATATCATATTTATGAACATACCCTTCTTCAAAGGTAATGACATCTTTTATCTGACAAAAAACCCTCACAAATCTATAGATGTTTGTGAGGGTTTTTATTTATTCTGAAGTACAAGCAGCTTTAGATAAGTAATCGTATTTCTATGATGTGTTAGGTAGAATGCTACAAAAGGGCTTCTACTCAAATCATTTACTAAATAAAAACCGCTTTCTAATGATAAACACAAGACCAACTAAAAGGAATAATCCACCAAGTAAGAGAGTATTATATGTGTTCGTCGCTGTGTCAGGTAGAGTCTTGCCATTTTTGTCTTTCGATTTACTCTGTTCAGGTTTTTCTGTTTTTTGTTCTTTATCACTAGATTTATCACTATTTTTAGGTTCTTCAGTAGGTGGCTGATTACCCACAGAATTTTCAAAAACAGTAAAGATTGTAAAGTGATCCGTTTCTGCCGTTACATAACCATCTTTTACTGTTCCACCTATTGATGTCCAGTCACTTTTCTTTTCATCATAATAATAAATTTTCACTTTATTAGCATCTTTAAATTTATCTACTTTGAACTTAAGGGTTACTGGAGTATCAAATGTATCAATAATTTTTTTACCTTGAGTGATAGTAAAGTCATAAACAGGACCTAAAGCATCTTTAATGTCCTGATATTTTGTCATAGCAATTTGTACAGTACCTTCTCCTGTTAAATTACTCGCTGAGATTAGTAAATCAACTTCACCTTTCTTCAGATGAATAACAGCATTTTTTTCTTTTAATGCTTTCACTTGATTTGAGTCAAGTTCTACTATAACTTTTGTATGATCTTTCGTTTCATTAAGATTAATTTCAAGGGTTCCTTTATAAGTTAATCTCTTAATTGCATCTATCGTAATAGTAGCTTTATTAGTAGCTGCATTAAACTTTGGCTTAACTTGTACAATTGGCTTTGTTACAGGATCTTCAGTGCCTGGATCTTCAGTGCCTGGATCTTCAGTTCCTGGATCTTCAGTCCCCGGATCTTCCGTGCCTGGATCTTCAGTTCCCGGATCTTCCGTGCCTGGATCTTCCGTGCCTGGATCCTCTGTACCTGGATCTTCAGTTCCCGGATCCTCTGTGCCTGGATCTTCTGTGCCTGGATCCTCTGTACCCGGATCTTCTGTGCCTGGATCTTCCGTACCTGGATCTTCCGTGCCTGGATGTTCAGCGACTTCAACCAATCTGACATTATCTATCACGATATTATATGGCGTAGTTATTGTTGGATCATCAGCTGTTTTACCTAAACCAATTAGTAATTGCTTAACTCCATCTGCCCCGACTTCAATAATTGTTTCATGCGTTTGTTTTGTATCTTTAACTGTTAAAGTTTGCATATCGCTTCCTTGAACCTCAACATAAACTGGTCGCTCTAAGTCTGATTTAGCATCAAAAGCAAACTTATAAGTTCCAGCTGGCACGTCAAGGTTTTGTAATAATTGTATATGCCAGAACTCCCATCCTGGTTGTTCAACAGTTACGTTTAGTTCTTTATTGTTAACAGCGAATATCGCTTTTCCTCCATTTGGATCATGCTCTCCCATATTGAAAATGTTCCACCCCTCGACTAGAGCATCAGGAGCTTTACCAAAGGTAGTAGTAGTATCAAATCCACTATCAATGACAAGGTTTTCACCAATTTCAACCCAATCTTTCTCTGGATCTGGCTCTGGTTGAGATGTTTGTTCTTCTACCTCTACAACTCTTACATTATCAATAACAACATCATATGGTACTTGTAGCTCACTGTCAGCTTCTGCTCTTCCTAATCCAAGCAATAGCTTAGCTGATCCATCACTACTAACTTCTAGGATTGTTTCATAGGATTTCATCGTATCATTAATAGTAAATGATTGGCGATCTGTCCCTTGAAGCTCAACATATAAAGGACGTTCTAAATCAGATTTTGCATCAAAAGCAACTTTGTAGGTACCTGCTGATAAATTCACGTTTTGGAACAACTGAATTTGCCACCAGTCCCAACCAACTTGTTGGATTTTAGCGTTTAATGCTTCATCAACAACAGAGAATTCTGCAAGTCCAGCACCTGTCTCAAAATCACCTTGGTTATGAATGTTCCAGCCTTCAATCGGATTTTCACCATTTCCAAATTCGGTTGTGGATTTAAACTCTCCATCGATCACAAGGTTTTCTCCTATTTCAACCCATTCTTTTTCCGTTGGATCTGTAGGATTTTCCTCACCTTCAATAACAATATCCTTTTCTACTATATTATTATCAAAGCTTGATTCTGCAATGTTTTTTTGGTTATTTACATTTACTTTTATTTTATTTGTTCCTGCTTTGGCAGTCCATGATCCAGGAGATCCCCAATCACTTCTTAAGCTCATTGTTACAGTTTCACCAGCTCCGATTGGTGTACTTACTCCACCCCAACCAAGTACTGCGCCATTTACTTGCATATCAAAGCCTACTGCACCATTTCCATCCTTTGCCGCTAAATTCCCTTGATTTTCCACTACAACCTGGAAGGTAACAGTATCTCCTGCTTTTGGTTGGGCTGGTTCCCAAGTAAAGTCTTTTAGCACAAGCTCAGCTTTACGGGTTATGTTAATTTCATTGTAAGGTAGCTGAATTTTCGCAGAAGATTTGCTGTTTACTTTAACATCAATTGCTGATTCAGGAGTTAAGTTAATAAGCTCGATCTGAACTTTACCATAAGCAAAGTTATTATAATCTCCCGTAATTTCTGCACTAGCAGAATCACTAGTAATCGTTTCATAGCCTTCTTTATTATCCAACTCATGTGGAAAGAAAAGCTCTGTGCGATCAATTCTTCCATCATTGTTAAAATCATAAGATAGCTTTACTTGTATAGCTACATCGGTATTTGTTGCAGCGTCTACTTCTAATTCATAAACAGATGATCCTGATCCTTGGTAATCACCAAGAACATCCTTCACCTCATACATAACAGAATGATGATCAGCTGATAAGGTATCGTTCACTTCTGTGCCACCTTGTTCTTTTAATAAAGTACGAACAGGAAGTGAGCCTAATGAACGTAAAAATAGTTCATTTGTTTTAGGCGGATCTTCTACTAGTATCTCTTTACTTAACACATTATTTTCTACATTAACTTCTTCAAAGCCTCTTGAACCATTATCAGGGTTATTTACATGAGCGGTAATGGTGTGAGTACCCTTTGTTGCTGTCCAGCTTGTTGCTGGTGAAGACCAATCAGCTCGTAATGCTAACTCAACGGTTTCACCTGGTGCGATTGGATCACTGCTACCACCCCAGCCTAGCAGCTCATCGTTAACATTTATGATCATGCCTACAGCATCATCAGACTTTTTCGCTTCTGCATATCCTTGGTTCTGAACTTTCACCTTAAACGTAACGTTATCACCTGTTGCAGGTACGGATGGATCTGTCATAATATCTGTTACAACTAAATCTGGTTTACTAGTATCCTTTAAGTTCGTATTTCTTACTGTTGATCCTACTGAATTTGCAGGAACGATCAGTTCAACAGCTGGACTAGAGGAATCAATACTTGTGAAGGTTATCGTTTTAGCTTCTTGATTAGGGTTAAATGCCATGTATGTTTTTACACCATTTTTATCAAAAACTGCATACATAGAAGCATCCGCTGTAACAGAACGGTCGACATTTCCTAATTCAGCAAAGTTTGTAATCCATTGATATGTGTGTGCTTTTGATTCACCATACTCTGCAGCATAATCAGTTGTGTTGAACTTTTGTAGTGCTGTTGCAGGATCGTACATGGCTTGATACATCCAAAAAACCTCTGCCCATTCCTGTTCAACACCACCATTTTCTTCTACCATTGTGTTGTAATTGGCTTTCATATATTCAGGATCAAATCCAAGGTAGAAGGATGATGCAGTAATTGGAAGCATGTTGATTCCATGTACTTCTTCACTGTTTTTTGTCCACCAAACTCGGTACTCACTACCTGAAGAAAATACCATTGGTGCATAATCATACTTATATTCTTCTGGTAGATTCATATTATCAATATCAAACCAATAATTATTAATGGCATCTACTTCAGTCGTGTACATGTAAATACCAGCGTCACGAATTTCATCGTTTCCTGTTGCTTCACCCCACATAATCATTCCTGCCCATGCGTTAATTGATTCTGAGGAGGATTCTTGGTTGTTACCGGGTTCTGCTGTGACAGAGCCATCACCACCATAAAGATCTGTTCCATTCCCAGATGCCCAAGCATGTCCAGCATATGGGTCAAAATTTCGTAGATAAGGAAACATTGATATATCTGTTCGGTCCCAGTTGGCCATATCTTTTATTAAAAGTTCTACCATTTCATCGAAATCATTGGTAGTTGCCCAATTGTCATTTTGCTCAAGTAATGCTGCAGCATATACCCAGTAGCCCCAGTGGAAATGGTGGTCATTAATTGCTGTTTCAGCACCGAATCCATTTGGGTAACCAAGTAAAGTACCCCAGTTATTATCATAATAAAAGAATTTATTATCGCGATCAGTCGGAGCTGTAAACCAATCAGCTAGCTCATTTTGCATCGCTACTTTAAATTTTGTTGCGGCTTCATTGTCACCTAGTTGATTTGCAATTGGTAAAAGCTGAGATAGACGATTTAAGTTTTTTCCAACCCAGTATGGTCCATCACCCTCAAGTCCTGGACGAACCAATTGTTGTTCTCCTTCCACTTGATCAACAAGCTCTTGAAGTCTAGTTTTATCTGCACCTAATGTGGGCATATAAGGAAGCATACCATGGTAAGTAAGAACAGTTGTGACAATGTTTCCTGCTATAGTTTTCATTTTTCCACGTGGGGAGCGATATTCATATTTTAGTAAATCATTCTGAGTGTTTCTCCATTGATGAGGATAAAGCGCCATAATTGTGCTTTTTTCTTTTCCTGCTTCTTTTAATTCTGTTGTTACAGAAAGGTTAGTTGTCACTTGACTCGTTTGTTCATCATAAGAATAATCTACCTTAGAATCAGTAATAAACGAATAAGCATGTTTTTCATAAAAAGCTAAAGTGTCAGTGCTTGAATCTGGTAAAACAGCAATCGATATGTAGTCTGTTCCTGATGGTAGCTTCGCTGTATATGTGTTTGTATCTAATCCAGTCCAAGTGGTTCCTGTTGGGGCAAAAACTCCGTAGTGGTTGCCATTAATTGTTACTCCTAATACAGAGCTATCTTGATTTCCGCTCCAAACGTTTGCTTGTCCATTTACATGAATTTGCGGGATTGTATTAGAGTATGTTGCATAAATATATGGACTACCATGAGAAATGGTCGTTTTTAATTTTTTAGATTTGTTAGCGTTTTCAAATAGTAAATCAACAGCCCAATCACTATATCCATCTACTAATGCAGCTTCTGAGGTAAGACCTTCCCCACCTAATACAAGATCTTTGTCTTTATCTTCATATAATGCATTCACAAAATCCTTACTGTCTTCACGTGTGTTAGGTTCAACAGTTACTTCAGGGTAATCAATTCCTAAACCCTGATCATAAGCTTTTACAGCTAAAGGATGAGGATAGATAGCACTTGAAAAATCCTTCCATATGGCAGAGCTCCACCATTCATTTGTAGGAATAGCTCCTTCAAGGTTAATTGTTTTAAATATAGAACTTTGAGGGCTTCCATAATTTAATCCATCAATCGATGTTCGGTAGTTACCAGCACCTACAGAAACAGAGCCTTCATCTGCAGCAAAAACTGAAGTAACAGGTAGAATAGTAGATAACAATAGGACAATAATAGATAACATAGCTAAATATTTTTGGTGTTTGGACCTACGTTTCAATTCGTATTACCTCCTTAAATTTTTATTAACTATCTGGTCAGTATTTAAAATCATCACCTCCATAAACATCGATGTGTTTTAAAGTAGGAAACCGGTTTCTTAAAGTAAAAAAATAATAAAGAAAGCACAACCGTATTTAAGAAAGCGCTTTCTAAATTATTATAGAAAAAATTCTATTTTTTTGTCAAGGTTTATTGGAGTCTATTAGTTTTTTAATTTAGCTTTGGGAAATTATACAAAGCTCTCTTTTTATTAATATTTTCTAATAAGAGAAAATGTTAAATAAAAAATGAGTCTGAGATATAAGTATTTAAACTAATGATAAACCCGAATTTTAAGGCGACATTTCAATTAATCATTCGCCTAATATTTTGGTTTTTATTTGCTTTTCTTTTATAATTTTTTTGATTTTGAAAACTATTTTAAAGAACTTAGTGGAATGGAGCGGAAGACACTCGACTCCTGCGGGTTTAGAGGAAAGGCTGAGACCCCACAGGCGAAGCGCCGAGGAGGCTCAGCTTCCTCCCCGCGGAAAGCGAGTGTCTGCAGCGCAATGGAACGAATTTGTTTCTTTCAGCTTAACTGAATTTAGATTTATTCGTCTTTTTGTATGACTTTTTTAATTATGTCCCATCCTCTTTATACAAATGATAATATTTTCAGTGTATCTAAATACAAAATTGTGATTTAAAAAAGAAAGCGATTTCTATTTCAAGGGAGAGATTTACATGTTTAGTAACTAGATTTCTTCACTAGATTACATATCTATAAACTCTTCTGCTCATTAAATACTGGCTGAATTGTCTTAAAAAAATAGAACGAATAAATTATTCTTTTATACATTCAAAATGATATTCGCCCTTTGATATATCCTGTATTTCCAATTTTGCAGTACCTCCTATTTCATAGCATTTTGACGTGATGTTATTTAACTCTTTGCTAATAAAATAGTTGTTAGATAAAGTTAAAACTAAGACAACTATTAATACTATATTGATAAGTAATGAACCAATTACTACATTCTTTTTCATTAAGTTATTCAAATGAAGTTACCTCCCTTATTCCAGATCACACCTACTATCCAACAAAACTAAAGCCTAGGCACTTTCTTCTTTTACTATTATAAAAAAGCGTTGAAAAAAATTCGTTTTTGTTGAAATAAATCTTTAAAGTATTTTTAAATATGGTTTAAAAAAAGAAAAACGCAGAGAGTTTGCACACTCTACGTATATTTCATACCATGATCATTGGAATCAAACAATTGTTCTAAATTATTTTAGACTTGAATATCGTGCATTTCCATTTTCAACACAGTCATTTTCTTTTCCTATATACTAGGATTTCTTTCCCATTTATAAATTTATCATTGTTGAATCACCTTATTTTGATAAAACAATGTAATAGAATTCCTTCCCATTTCTTTTGATTGATAGAGAGCTTCATCCGCTTTTTGGATGAGTTGATCTTTTTCAATAAAATACGTTGAAGTAGAATGGGCAATACCTATGCTAATTGTAACACTGTCAGTTACAGTTGAAGTGTGATGTTGGATTTTTAATTTATGAATAACACCATTCAACTCTTTAGCAAGATCAACAACTTCTTCTACGGTTTTCCCATTTAATAATACAAAGAATTCTTCTCCTCCATACCTTGCAAAGAATCCTTCGACCATTTCTACTCTATTTTTTAAAGCTTGGGCGACTAATTTCAATACTTCATCACCTTTTTGATGACCATATGTATCATTAAATAACTTAAAGCAATCTATATCAATCATAAAAACGGTGATAGAATTCAATAACTTCTTATTCTTCTCCCAAACTTCATCGTAATTTTCGTTAAGTGCCCGCCTATTTGGCACATTTGTTAGTGTATCATTGTTTGAAAGAATTTTAAGCTTTTGATTAAGTTGTTTCAGTTCAACTTGTGATCTTTCAAGCTGAGATGTTCTGATTTGTACCTTTTCCTCTAGTGTATTATTCAGTTCTTTTAAAGAAACTGACATCGTTTCGACTTTTTCGAAGGTTGATGTATATTTAATAGCAAGGACGATAGACTGAGCAAAGATAAATATATATAATCCAGCACTCGTAAAATCACCTGTATTTATCCATTCATTGTAATATAATACATCGTTAAGAGCTGTAAATGTAAAAATCAGGCTGGAAATTAGTAAAATTTTTATCCCCGGAACATTCTTTTTCCAAGCTTTTGATAATTCATAAATGACATAACCCATCGTCAAAATCATAGTCAATTGATAAAAATTGATTGTATAAGAAAACACTTTAGCTGGTGTAAATAGTACAAATAAGGAATACAATAAACTAATAAAATAGAAGATTCGTAAAACCGGTTTTTTTAGATAATTAAGAAACATTGTATTCAAAAACAAGATAAATACAGGAAATGCGATTGATATTGTCCAATATTCAATTTTTCTATGCCATTCCCAAGAGAAATCGGGGAGTAATTCTGTTAAAATCACTTCCCCTACTACTAATGATCGTAGAGCAATTAGCAAACAAAGAATCCCAAAATAAAGAGCAGCACGTTCTGTTCTTCGTAAAATATAAATAACAAAATGGTAAAAACCGAAAATGATTAAACCACCAATAATAAACATTTCTTTGAGCATTCGTTTCTCAGCCATACTTACTAATTCTTCTGCATTACCAAACAAAAATTCTCCCCATATTCCTCCTTTTCTTTCAGAGTAATTGGAAACTTGTAATACTAAATCAATTTCAGGTTTATCTAGATCAAGTGTGATGACATGTGGATTGTATGCTGGTTGTTCATTTTTTGAGTTTGAACCAATTTCACCTATTTGACTAACTAATTTTCCATTAATCCATAGCTTCGATGCAGTTGAAATGAGCGGTATGTATAGTGCTTTTTGAGTTGTGAGACTATCCTCATTTACTTTTATTTTCAGTTTATATGTGGCATATCCCTCACCTGATAATGAAACCTTATTCAATTCAGACCCCATCCAGGTATGCGGAAAAGAAACAAAAGTTGTTGGAGAATCCGTCATCGTTCCAGGGCCTATTAGTTTATCCCAATAAATCCCCCACTCCCCATTCATCTCTATATATTTTTGTTCATCAAAATCAATTTCGCGTAAATCAAGTACTCCGTTCTTTGCATTCATCTCATTCTCATTCAATGCAAAACTAATGGTGGGAGAAATTATAATACTAGCGAATCCAATCAATAAAAATAACAAAAAAACGGTTTTAATTCTCACTACATTTATCTCTCCACTCATATCTTTTGAAATAATCCACAATATATTAAAAACGTATATCACCTTGAAATGTATTTTCTGCTAAATATTTTAAGTGAATTTCCCAAGCTTAGTATGTATTACGTAGAATTAGTTCGCTGATCGTTTCCTTTTAATAGGTTAATTATACTCTTTTTATAAGCATATAAAAACTAAAATATTGATTAAATGTAGTTGTCTAATTCTGTAGTTCGTGGAATGAGTAAGTTGTTATAAACTATATTTTCTTCCAAATTTATAATACCTTCAAAAACATACAATTTCACGAAAATAATGTTTAGCATTTCCCGAAAAAGTTTTCTTGATATAATAATATATATAAATATTCGAAACCCATAATTTCCTGAGAGAAGTACTGTTTTCAAATTTCTGATAGAAACCATCCTTTTGACTTTTTTGATCAACATGAAAAATGAGACCAGGATCATCCTAGCCTCACGTTTTTTCAAAATTAGTAGTGTTTCTTATTTCTTTTTTTGTCATCATCATCCATAGCTCCTGCAATAAGATCATTGAGTAAACAACGACGTACTGCATTACAAAAAACTTCCCCCTCAATAAAAGCATTGACTTTGATTTTAAAATTTTCATCAAAAACACCTGCTAGATTTTCTACCTTATTTGAATCGACCACAGAACGTTTATAATAAGTTTGGTTACCATTCCTGTCGAATTCTCTTCTTATCATATTAACTCCTCCTTTCGTTTTATCGTATTGTCAAAACTTTTATATTAAAAAGTTAATAATTCCTTGATTTATAGGGCTTTAAATGCAAAAAACTTGCCACCCCCTGAATTTTAGGTTAAAAGTGAGGTTACCACACACACA
>NZ_JAIVKL010000020.1 GCF_020524045.1 Metabacillus litoralis | reverse complement strand
TATCAGGGAGCAAGCTCCCATCAATTCGCTCGACTTGCATGTATTAGGCACGCCGCCAGCGTTCGTCCTGAGCCAGGATCAAACTCTCCAATAAAGTAGTGTTTGACTTGCTCATAGTTGTTTCGTTTTTGTACTGTATAGTACGTTTTTTGTTAATCGAAATTAACGTTGGCACGCTTGGTTTTGTTTAGTTTTCAAAGATCATTTTTGTCGTTTCCGTCAGAAGCGACTTTATTAATTTAACACATCGCAATATCTAAGTCAACCTTTTTTAAAAGTTTTTTCTTTCAAAGTAGATTAACTTTCGAATCACTTTGTCAGCGACGAATAATAATATAACATCTTTAAATTAGTAAGTCAACAACCCTTTCAATTTATTATTTCAGTTTACTTAATAGGCTCATTAAAATTTTCGTTCTTTCCTTTAGTGCTCTCTCCTTCAAGCTATTTTCCTGTTCTTTTATCCTTCCACTTTCTAATATATCATTTATACTCTTCAACTCATCCAACAATATACTTTCTAATTCTAAACGCTCTTTTTCTTTAAACATATAGTAAATCATATAACCCTCCAACTTTTTAAACATTCTTTCTAATATTTTTACTTTCTAATCATTTTCAAAAGGGACAAAGCATAGACTTGTCTCAAAGAAGAATGTTGAACGAGGAGGCCCATTATGAATCAAATACATGTTTTCCATATTAAGAAGATTAAGCAAATTGCTTTAATTATGGTAGCAGCATTTTTTACTGCAGGCATTTTATATGTAGAGAACGTATTAAACTATCCAGTCTTTTCAACCTCAGATGGTCCAAAAGCCATTTATAGAGGCGATTCTAGTAACAAGGAAATTGCTTTAACATTTGATATTAGTTGGGGAGACATCAAAGCAGAGGAAATCCTAGATACACTTAAAAAACAACAGATAAATAATGCAACATTTTTTCTTTCCGCTTCATGGGCAGAAAGACACCCTGATGTGGTAAAACGCATAATAGAAGAGGGACACAAAATCGGAAGTATGGGCTATAACTTTGAAGACTATAGAGATCTTGAACCTAATGAAGTTAGAAAAGATTTAAATATGGCTCAAGAGGCTTTTACAAAACTAGGTTTAAAAGATATCACATTGTTACGCCCACCTAGTGGTAGATTTAACAAGGAAGTACTAAAAATTGCACAGCAACAGGGATATACTATTGTTCACTATAGTATTGATTCAGAAGATTGGACGAATCCAGGTGTTGACGTGATAGTAAAAAACACGACCGCTTCTATTAAAGGTGGAGATATTGTCCTTTTGCATGCTTCTGACTCTGCTAAACAAACTGTTAAAGCCATTCCTGAAATTATAAATGAATTAAAGAGCAAAGGTTTAAAAAATGTAACCGTAGAAGATATTATTGCTAATGCTAAAACAAAGTCATCTGAAGTGAAATAACCATATAGAGATAAAAAGCCAAAAAAGCACCCTAAAACGTATGATTTACATTTTAGGGTGCTTTTTCTCTTTATTTTGAGTTTGTGAATTTTGGCAGCATAAGTAGTTGATAAGCATTACAGATTTGAATAGGCACTAACATAAGTAACAACCAATTCTCTTCATTTACTCTTAATGCTGGAAACCACTCAATCGTCGTGACAACGATCATAAAAAATAGCGCGGGAATAAATGCTTCTTTATTCGTATCCTTCCTTTTAAAGAATGCAAGAATAAGCCCGACTAAAAATACATAAATGGCAATACCGAAATATGGAAGTAAAGAATCTGCTTCATTCGCAAAAAGCTGATAACGGAAATACACTAAATCAAAAAGAACAAACATAATTAGAATAACTTGTGCTATATTCCATAATTTAACAGATTTAAAAATCCCCAATCCGAATCTATGTATTGTTAAATATGCAAAGAACCCCATTTGACTTATCACACTAAATATTAAACCTACCCCAAATAACCAAAATAGAATAGATAAGATCTCAATAATTTCAAAGTTTATAAATAAGTCTTTATATTCTGCCCATTTAAGAACAAACCCGATAATACCTGAAGAAACTCCACCTATAAGTAAAGTACTTAAAAAGAAACGCACCCAATTTCGACTTTTCACTAAAATATCCTCCATCTCATTACTACTTATGATTTTACCAATCCTTTTATAAAAAAGCCATATGAGAAGCATTTTCCTCGTATAATTTCTTTTATCTAACTTAAAAATATAACTACAAAACGTAAATTGAAAGGAGCCTGAATGACCATGAAGAGATACACGCTCCTCATGATTTTCATGATATTTTTGTTAAGCATCTTTACGTCAGGCTGTGCACCACGAGAAGAATCCGGCAGCCAAATGGATTACGAACAAACAAAGAAGATGGTTGTTGATATATTAAAAACAGACGATGGAAAGAAAGCACTACAAGAGGTTATGAAAGATGAAGAAATGAAACAAGTATTAATAATGGATCAAAGTATAGTGAAAGAAACAATACAAACCACTTTAACATCTGAAAAGGGTACAAAATTTTGGCAAAAAGTGTTTGAAGATCCTAAGTTTGTCGAAAGTTTCGCTACAAGCTTAAAAGATGAGCATGAAAAAGTAATTAAAGACTTAATGAAAGATCCAGATTACCAAAAAATGTTGATTGAAATATTCCAGGATCCAGAAATGGAAAAGAGTATGTTAACAGCTGTAAAGAGTCAGGAATTTAGAAAGCATCTACAAGATGTTATTATGGAGACTTTATCTAGTCCGCTTTATAAGGCAAAAATCCAGGAAACTCTTTTAAAAGCCGCTGAGGAAGTTGGTCAACAAGGTGGCGGTGGCCAAAAAGCTGAAGAAGAAAGTGGTGGAGGCGAAGGTGGATCTGGTGAAGAGCAGAGCGGTGAAGGCGGCGCAGGTAGTTAATCTCTTTTCAGTGTATTAAAGTAAAGGCTGTTTTCATAATACTTATGGGCTTTTCTTTCTAAGATCACACCTGTTATCCGCTAGTACACTGGTTCTGGTTCTAACAGATAAAGACATTAATTAGCAACAATCTTAGTTAAAGAGGTAAATTACAGAAAGTAAAAAAAGCTCTTAGGTATGATGTATAGTCTATCCTAAGAGCTTCTTTATTTTTAATTTAACCTTTAGCAGGAATAATACCTAAGACTTGTTTTCCAATCTCTTGATAAATTTGACCAATTGGATGATCTTCTGCATAAACTGAAGGAGCAAAATCATCATCATTCCAATCAGGCTGTTGAAGTGGAATTTTCCCTAGTAAAGGTACTCTAAGTTCCTCTGCTAGCTTTTCTCCCCCTCCACGACCAAACACATATTCCTTTTCTCCAGTTTTAGCACTTTCAAAATAGGCCATATTTTCTACAACTCCAACTACTTCATGGTCAGTTTGAAGAGCCATAGCACCTGCTCTAGCCGCAACAAATGCTGCAGTTGGATGTGGAGTTGATACAATGATTTCTTTACAAGCTGGCAACATCGCATGAATATCTAGCGCTACATCACCTGTACCCGGTGGTAAATCTAATAAAAGGTAATCTAAGTCACCCCATTCAACTTCATTAAAGAAGTTGTTTAACATCTTCCCTAACATTGGACCTCTCCAAATGACAGGTGCATTATCTTCAACAAAGAACCCCATTGAAATAACCTTGACACCAAATCGTTCTACTGGGAAAATTTTTTCTCCACGAACGACAGGCCTTTTGGTAACGCCCATCATATCAGGTACACTGAAACCATAAATATCTGCATCAATTAGACCTACTTTTTTGCCTAAACGCGCCAATGAAACAGCTAAATTAACAGAAACCGTTGATTTACCTACTCCACCTTTGCCACTCGCAATAGCCAGAAAAGTTGTCTTTGATTGAGGAGATAATAACGAGTCTGATTTTTGTTCTACTGTATCTTGATATGCTGAAATTGTACTTTGTGGTAACTCTTGAAAGCGAAGTCCAACGGATTCTGCTCCCGCTTCTTTAACTAAAGCAACTATTTGCTGTTGAAGCTGAAGTTGCTCTGCTGTATTTAATTTTGAAATACCTATTTTCAGGCTAACATGTGCCTTTTCTTCTTTGATTTTCACTTCTTCAATGGCACTTAACTCTTCTAATGATTTATGTAAAAAAGGATCTTGAAGTTGTCCAATAATTTCACGTAACTTTTCTTCTCTTAGCATGTTAACCACCCTTTATGCATTCGTTTTCATCAGTATAACATAAAATAAACAATAGTAAGAAAGACAAAGGATTGGCTTTAGGTTTCGTCTTACTCAGGTGGATTTTTCTCATTTGTAAAATATCTCATGACGCCATTATAGATGGAAGCTGCGACTTTATCTTGATAATCTTCTGTTGAAAGCAATCTCTCTTCTTGATGATTTGATAAAAATCCTACCTCTACTAACGCTCCAGGTTTATCAATATTTCTCAAAAGATATATCCCATCAATTGGTTTTGCCACTCGTTCTGTATTTTCTAAATTACTTCTTAGTTCATCTTGTATATATTTTGCAACATGTTCATTTTCTACATATTTCCCATGATAAAACGTCTGGGCCCCGCTCCATTTCTCAGAGGGAATAGCGTTTAAATGGATTGATAAAAACAAATCAGCATCAGAATCATTAATAATATTTACCCGTTTTTTTAAATCCTCTGCTTTTCTTCTACTATATCCAGATGTATCCTTATCCGCTAAGTCGATATCTTCTTCTCTTGTTAATAAAACTAAAGCGCCTTGTTCTTGCAGATAATCACGTAATACTAAAGAAATACTTAATGAGATATCCTTTTCTAACGTATTACTCCCTACTGCTCCTCCATCTGGTCCACCATGTCCTGGGTCAATATAGATGACCTTCCCACTAAGAGGTAAATTCCATGATTCCCAAGAATGATTATCTTTAAATTGCCACTGAAATAATATAAGTAATAATACAAAACCACCAATAAAGCTAATCCACTTTATTTTTTTCATCTCATTCCCTCCTGCTCGTCCTCTTTTAGAATATATGGGACAAAGAGGAGGAATATGATAAAGATGTCTTTCTACTTTTCACTTAATGTAATCTGAGTTTATATCTTTTCTCACCCTTCACATAACCTTGCTTCCACATTGAATGGATATAATATTCGCACGCAATATAAACCTCATCAAAAGAGATATCTTTGTCATTCATCTTTCCAAAATTCAAGAAAAAGTCAAACATCTCATCAATTATTTGTCTTTCTTCCAGTTGGCACCTTTTGTTTGCTTGATTCATACTTTCCCCTAAATATCCGAACTTACTGTACTTCGCTCCAAGCAGGAAAGATTCAATAGCAAAATCAACGCAACCATCTTCGATCACTACTTTTTTTACGATATGCGAAAAACTTCCAAAGCAAGAATCAATCTCTTGTTTGATTTCCGCTAATGATAACTCGCGTAGCATCCTTTTTTCATATTTAAGTTCTTTTTGATGTCTTTTTTGCTTTAAAGAAATTATTTCATTCATATTAAAATCCTCCCTTAAATGTATTGTTTAACAGTCCGAATTTATCATTCGTAAAAACTTTTCCAATATCATCTAAGTATTAGCCTCTTATTAAAAGGATGTATGTGATTAATAAACATTTAGGAGGAGAGAATTTGTACAAATTACTATAAGTAAAAGTCATATTTATTGATCACCTTGAAAAAGTTCCATCGACTTGAACAGACCCGACAAGCAAAATCATTTCCCGCGAAATGATTAATCCATAATCAATCCTTTTTTCGTTACATAATCTTCTTACATTTAACTAAGAATAGCTTTAGATATTATAGGAGGCAATTATGGTAAACACATCCAACAATCAAAAATCAGGTAATAAAAATAAACAATCTACTACAGGTAATTTAGCATGGTGGCAACTTTCATTAATTGGCATTGGTTGTACAATAGGAACTGGTTATTTTCTTGGATCTAGCATTGGAATTAGTGTAACTGGTCCCTCTATTGTATTTTCCTTTCTTTTAGCAGCATTAGGGACCTATATTGTTTTCAATGTATTAGCAAAGATGACTGCAGCAGATCCACAGGATGGTTCGTTTTGTTATTATGCTGGTCAGGCATTTGGGAAGTGGGCAGAATTCAGTTGTGGTTGGAATTATTGGTGTTCAAATATCTTAATTATGGGGAGTCAATTAACTGCACTAGCAATCCTTTCACAATTTTGGTTCAAAGATGTACCTCTATGGGTTTTTGCAGCAGGATACGCCATTCTTTCTATTTTAGTTGTTATTAGCGGAACAAATGGTTTTGATAAGTTTGAAAATTTATTTGCCATTATTAAATTTTCAGCCATTCTTATGTTTATTATTTTAGGATGTGCTGCTCTCTTTGGTTGGATTAAAGGCGACAGTAATCCTACTGGTCTTCCTACATCTACTGGTGAAATTTTTGCTGGTGGATGGAAAGGGTTTTGGGCATCTCTTATTTATGCCTTTTATGCATTTGGAGGTGTTGAGGTTATTGGTATTATGGCAATGCAATTAAAGAAAAAGGAAGATGCACCCAAATCAGGAAAAGTCATGTTAATCGCACTAACATTCGTTTATATTTTATCTTTAGTTCTTGCTGTTACTTTAGTAGCAACAGATGCCTTTCATGCGGAAGAAAGCCCTTTTGTCACGGCATTAAACGAGTATAACTTGGCTTTTTTTCCACATGTATTTAATGGAGCTATTATTATAGCCGGTTTTTCTGCAATGACTGCTGCATTATATGGAGTAACAAACCTTCTTGTAACACTATCTGAAGATGGGGACGCACCTAAATTCTTTTCCAAGAAGCTAAAATTCAAGGAACTTCCTTTACCATCACTAGCACTCGCATCAATTGGTTTATTAGCTTCAATTATTACCGCATTATTATTACCTGGGAAAATATACGAATATATTACTACTGCTGCTGGAATATTGGTATTATACAATTGGTTTTTTATTATTATTTCAGCGCTTCGATTATTGGAACAAACTTTTATGAAAAAAGCATTTTCATTCATCGGTCTTTTATTGATTGTCGCGGCTATCACAGGGACATTATTTGAGAAAGCCGTTCGACCTGGCTTTTTTGTCAGTATTCTATTTCTTGTTATTATTTTAGCTATTTGTTTGATTATGAAAAAGAAATGGAACAAACCTGGTCATAAGATTCGGTATTATTAAAGATGGTCATTCGTCATTATATAAGGCTCTCTTCTCAAAGCATGTTGTTTTTTCCATATATAAGAAGAGGCTGGGACATAAGTATTAAAGACAATGATCAACCCGAATTATTAGGTAATATGTCAATTAAACATTCGCCTATTAGTTCGGGTTTTTATTTGCTGTCTTCAATTAGATTTTTTGATTTTGCATACTATTTTTAAAAACTAGTGGAATGTAGCGGAAGACATTTGACTCCTGCGGGTGCAGAGGAAAGGCTGAGACCCCACAGGCGCTTGCGCCGAGGAGGCTTAGCTTCCTCCCCGCGGAAAGCAAATGTCTGCAGCGCAATGAAACGAACTTGTTTCTTTCAACTTAACTGAAATTTAGATTTATTCGTTTTTTGTATGACATCTTTAATTATGTCCCAGCCTCTTTTACGATTTCACATAGTTAACAATCCACTTAACTTGATAATAGAAACATACTGAGTCTAGATTGACCAATTCCACCACCTATAGTTTGAGGGAGCTCATCATTGATAATTTTTTGATGAAAGTATAAACGTTCTCTTTCTCCATTACCAGATATCTTTAGTTGGTCCAGTAAAGATTTTCGATCAACTCTAATACCCATCGAAGAAATTTCATGAGATTTTTGTAATATTGGATTCCAAAAAACAATATCCCCATTTAGATTCCAATCATCATAGTCAGGTGAACGTCCATCATGCTTTTCTCCAGATTGTAAAACTCCACCTATTTGCATGATAAACACCGCAACATATTCTTCAGTGATTGCATCTTCTCTTTGCTTTGAAGTGAAATGCGGATAAAGATCTTCAAGCTCTTGTGTCGTAATAAAATATATGTCTTCTGGCAATATAGATTTCAAAGCAGGATGAAATTTTGACATGTGGATTTCTGTAGCTTTTATCGCACGATATATTTTAGCTACCTCTTTTTTTAATGTATGAATGTTTCGCTCTGTTTTCCCTATCACCTTTTCCCAATCCCATTGATCAACATAAATAGAATGGAGATTGTCTAACTTCTCATCTCTCCTAATAGCATTCATATTTGTATAAAGTCCTTCACCAATGGTGAATCCAAATTTATCAAGCGCAATTCTTTTCCACTTTGCAAGAGATTGAACAACTTCAATTCTAGGCTCTTCAATGTCTAAAGCAGTAAATGACAGCATTCTTTCTACACCATTTAGATTATCATTGATCCCTCTCCCACTTGGGACAATTAATGGAGATGAAACATTTATTAAATCTAAATATTCATATAGTTTGGATTCAAAAAAATCCTTTATTTCATTGATTGCAATTTGTGTATTCATTGCATTTAAATTTGACTTGTATTCACTATTAACTATCGATGGCTTTATCATAAAATTCCCCCAAATGTAATATAGAGTTATACTCTTAACCTGCTGAGAAATGCTATTTCTTCTTATCTGACTATAGCTAATTCCTTTAATTTTCTTTTTTTATAACCAAAACCACATTATGTAAGACAATTTCCAAATGTTACAAAAGACACAAATGTAAAATCATACAACTACCTATAACTAATGCAAAAACGATGACGATAACTTTTCTTAGTCATAGTTAACTTCTTTATTCATATAATTGTACAAGTTATAAAAAGCTACTTTTTAGGAGCGTGGGTTTTATTGAGTGTTAGTATTTTAATAAGTTATATCTTTCTTGGCCTATCATTAGCTGCCCCAATAGGACCTGTGAATTCTGTTCGCTTAGATAAAGGAATTAAAAATGGGTTTTGGCATGCTTGGATCGTTGGAGCAGGGTCGATGATTGCTGATGGACTTTTTATGTTGTTTGTTTATCTAGGAATGGTTCACTTTTTAGAGGTACCAATTGTTCAAATCTTTTTATGGCTATTTGGAGGATTCATCTTAATCTATTCAGGAATTGAAAGTATTATAGGTTCAAATAAGGTTCAGTTAACTGTGACTAGGAAAAAGGATTCACTAATAAAGTGCTTTCTCACTGGGTTCATTATGTCTATTACAAGTCCGTTATCCATCCTTTTTTGGTTAGGTATATATGGCTCTGTTTTAGCAAAAACGGCACAAATGAATGGTACAAGCCAATTGTTAGTATATAGTTGCATGATTTTCGTCGGCCTAACATTATGGGACTTATTTGTAGCGGCTTTAACGACAGGCTTCAGAAAATACCTTAATGATAGCAGCCTTAAAGTCATATCGATTATATCAGGGTTATCTCTACTTGGTTTTGGTGGATACTTTGCCTATCAAGGGATTCTAGCATTATTCGGATAATATAGACTTTAAGAAAGTATACATATGTCAAATAAAAGCTCTTAACCTAATGGCTAAGAGCTTTTACTTTATTTCTCTATCTTCTTTTTTGGAATTGGCTTAAAGTATAAACCTAGTTCGCGCTTTTCTTTATTCAACGATATATAAAGAGAGATCATCATTAATACAATGATAAAAGAAAAAGGAAAGGCTGCTATAATCAACGCATTTTGTAGAGCCTGTAATCCACCACTATATAATAAAATTAACGCAACTGTAGATTGAGCAATACCCCATGTTAATTTAACTGAATTTGGTGGCGTTAACGAGCCGTACGTTGTTTGCATTCCTAATACAAAAGTTGCAGAGTCTGCAGAAGTAATAAAGAATGTACTTATAAGTGCTATCGCTATAATAGATAAAATAGTTGCTGCTGGCATTTGGCTAAAGATTGCAAATAAAACCTCTTCTGTTGCAAACTTTGTTAAATCAATGATTTCTGCCTTTTGAATCTCAATTGCTGATGTACCAAATGTGGCGAACCACACAAAACTAACAAGAGCTGGAAATAATAGTACTCCTACTAAAAACTCTCGAATCGTACGTCCTCTTGATACACGAGCAATAAAGATCCCAACAAATGGTGACCATGAAATCCACCAAGCCCAATAAAAGATTGTCCAACCATTAATCCAGTTACGATGCTCTTCATTTAAAGGAGCAATTCTAAAACTCATTTGAGCAAGATTTTGAATATAACTTCCAACTGTATCGGTAAATATATTTAGAATAAGAATTGTAGGTCCTATAAAAAACATCATAATAAATAATGTAATCGCTAATACCATATTTGTGTTACTTAGATATTTTATTCCTTTACCTAAACCTGACCATGCTGAGATCATAAATAAAACTGTTACGATTGCTATTATAATAAATTGAACAGTGAAATTATTAGGTATCCCGAATAAGTAAGTTAAACCTCCATTTATTTGTGCCGCTCCAAAACCTAACGTTGTTGCAACACCAATAACTGTAGCAAAAACAGCTAATACATCTACTACTGTTCCAAGTGGCCCTTCCATACGTTTTTTGCCTAGTACAGGTTTTAACGTAGCCGATATTAAACCTGGTTCATCTTTACGAAACTTATAATATGCTAAGGCTAAGGCTACAATTGCATATATTCCCCAAGCATGAATACCCCAGTGGAAAAATGTATACCTCATAGATTCTTTAAAGGCTACCGAGGTTCCACCTTCTGATAAAGGAGGACTCATAAAATGTGATAACGGCTCAGCTGCTCCCCAAAACACAAGACCAATACCCATACCAGCACTAAAGAGCATGGCAAACCATGTTCCTTTTGAATATTCAGGCTCTTCATCTGCTTTACCTAATTTAATTGTCCCAACCGGACTAAAGATAAGAAATATACAAAATATCACGACAATCGTTACTAATGTTAGATAATACCACCCGAAAGTAGAAGTAATAAATGATTGGATATTTGCTGTAATCTCTTCAAAACTATTAGGTGCTGACACACCAAATATAACAGAAGCTAAAACAATCGCTAAAGTTATCCAAAAAACACTAGAAATTTTCTTCATAAACTTTCTCCTCTCCTTGCTAATTTGAACATGAATATAACCTAAAGTTAACAAATACATTTACCCTTTATACTCATTCATTAACCTTAGTATATTTTTCATTATGTGAAAAATGATGAAACTATGAATAGGTTATATTATGAAACACTAGGACTATCTATATTACACTATATTTGGAACTTTAAAAAGGATTCGCAACTAAAGAGTGGGAGTCCAAAAAAATAAAATCAACACTTTTGAGAATTGAAATGTTTTACCTGCTCCTCTATAGAAAGGTCTTTTTAGTCTATTTTATATGTACATATGGATTTAATTTTTATTAATGGTACATTGTAATTAAGTACAATTGACGAGGTGTGGCAATGGTTAGATCCTTCTTTTTCATGATAACGCTCTTAAGTTTATTAATAAAAAGCACCATTATGAATGTTTCATTATTTAATGAATGGAACGTGTTAACTCTACTATATGATGCATGTACGTACACAGTTATTTTATTGATCGTCTCTCTTGTTTTTAAGAAACTAAAACGATGTATGTATCTGATCCTTAACTTTATATTAACTACTTCTATCCTTGCTACTATTATGTATTATGATTATTATCAATCTATTTTAACATTTGCTTCAATTCTTCAAATAAATCAGCTAATAGCTGTCTCGGATTCTATATATGAGTTATTTTCATGGACTTACTTGATTTTTTATATTGATATTTTATTCTTTTCTCTGTTCTTCTATTTCACCCGACAAAACACATCTACACAATTAATTAAGAAGAACATTTTACCAACTAAAATATGGGCGCTCACCCTTTGCATTATCTCTTCCTTATTTAATATCTTTTTAAATGAACCCATTGTTAATGAGTATGAACGAGCCAAGTCTTTAGGGATTCTTCAATATCAAATGGTTACTTTTTGCTACGATAACTACATATCTGTTGTGGGTTATCCAGCATTTGATCCTGCAGTTCTTAAAAACTTAGGTATAGAAGATATAGAAGAGGAAAGTAAAGATTTTTTTGGTGTGGCAAAAGGAATGAATGTGATTGTGGTTCAACTTGAAGCATTTCAACAATTTCCAATCGGATTAACTGTTGATGGTCAGGAAGTGACACCTCATTTAAATGAATTTTTAGCAGAAAGTCTTTCATTTGATCACTTCTATCAGCAAATCGGCAAAGGAAATACGTCAGATGCTGAGTTCATAGCAAACACATCCATTTATCCAGTTGGAGATCGACCTATTTCTGAACTCGTTTCTAAAAAAGAGGTTCCATCTTTACCTAGACTGCTAAACGATTTAGATTATACGACAACAACCTTTCATGCGAACGATCTTGCTTTTTGGAACCGTGACGATCTCTATCCTGCTTTAGGCTTTGATCAGTATTATGACAAATCATTTTTTAAAGATGAAGATTTCATTCAATTTGGTTCTTCAGATGAAATCCTATTTAAAAAATCAGTAGAAGAGTTAGCGGACATTCATGCTAAAGGTGATTTATTTTATGCACATCTTGTGACCATGTCGAGCCACCACCCATTTACATTACCTAGGGAAAAATATAAACATATCATTAAACTACCAGCACGTTTTGATGGAACGATGGTTGGTAAGTATTTGGAAGCAACTAGTTATACAGACTATGCTTTTGGACATTTAATAAATAAATTGAAAGAGAAAGGGTTATATGATTCGACTCTAATAGCCGTGTACGGCGATCATTACGGGTTAAACCCTAAAACAAAACGAGACATCCAATTAATGAAAGAGCTTCTTGGCCGAGAATATCATTCTCTTATTGATAAGTATAAAGTGCCATTTATCTTGCATGTTCCGTCTATATCATCTTCCGGTGTTTATCAAAATACAGGTGGTCAAATTGATATCATGCCAACTCTGTTAAACCTTCTCGGTATCGATGTCAACGTGCAGTCAATGCCTTTGTTTGGTAGCGATTTAATCAATTCATCCTCTAATCTTGTAGGAACTCGTTATTATACGCCAACAGGTACATATTATAATGAAGACTATTTGTATATGCCAGGGAAATCGTATGAAGATGGAACCTTTATTGATTTAGATACACTTGAAGTGCAACCGGCTACGTCTTTTTCAATTAATGAATATCAGCGTTTGCTAAAGTTATTAGACGCTTCAGATTCTTATTTTTATTCGTTAGAAAAGTGAAATGGAACTGTTGATGCTTGCTGTTTTAAATCCATGGAGACTAGACAAGATATACTGGTTCTTTATGGATTTATACTCACTCATAACCATCATCAAACAATTATTCATGGAGAAGACATATCACCTGCTTCCCTACTTTTGAAGCAGGTTCAAGAATTATAGAAAGAGAGAAACGTGCGTGAAGGACACCCAGACACGAAAGTGACCATGAACATTTATATACTTGTAACAGACACAATCATTTTTATGAGTTAAATTTGTCATTGACAATATGAAGCCCAACAGTGCTGACAGCGGGCATATTTCAGAAGTACATTGAGCTATGTTTTTTCAGGTTGTATGCATTCAAAAAAATCCGTAATCAAAAGGTCTTTGCGAATATAAAAGACCCCCAAGCCAAAAGCCTGAGAGTCTTGAAAATCTTTTGTATTAACGTTTTGAGAACTGAGGTGCTTTACGTGCGCCTTTAAGACCGTATTTTTTACGTTCTTTCATACGAGCGTCACGAGTTAACATACCAGCACTTTTAAGTGAAGCACGGTATTCTGGATCTGCTTCTAATAAAGCACGAGAGATACCATGACGGATAGCGCCAGCTTGACCAGCATATCCACCACCTGTAACATTTACAAGAACATCATAGTTTCCTGTAGTTTCAGTTATGTTTAATGGTTGTTTAATATCTTCGATTAAAGCTGCTGATGGGATATAGTCTTTAATTTCACGACTATTTACAACAATACGACCTTCGCCAGGAACTAAGCGTACACGTGCTACTGAGCTCTTACGACGGCCAGTACCGTAATATTGAACTTGTGCCAAATTAATAACCTCCTTTTTAATTATCCGCGAAGTTCGTAAACTTCAGGTTGTTGAGCTTGGTGTGGATGTTCACTACCAGCATATACATATAATTTCTTACCGATTTGACGACCTAATGAACCTTTTGGAAGCATCCCTTTAATTGCTAATTCAAGCATTTTTTCAGGGTAGTTCGTACGCATTTCCAATGCAGTTCTAGATTTCAATCCACCAGGGAATTGGCTGTGACGGTAGTAAATTTTATCAGTTAATTTTTTACCTGTTAATTCGATTTTCTCAGCGTTGATAATGATCACATGATCACCAGTATCAACATGAGGTGTGAAAGTTGGTTTATGTTTGCCACGTAGAATTGATGCAATTTCACTTGAAAGACGACCTAAAGTCTTGCCTTCAGCATCAACTACGTACCATTTACGTTCGATAGTTGCAGCGTTTGCCATAAACGTTGTACGCATGTTTTTTCCTCCTAAATAAATAATATAAGATGGTTCCTATTCTATTTCATAACACGATAAGTTTCCGGGGCTTATTCGTGGGGTTGAAATACATACCATTAGATATGATATACTTTATATTAGCGAATGTCAAGAACATGTTACACCTGGTTTAGTTGTCATAATAAACTTTCCATAAATATAATCCATGTCCTGGTACTGTCTTTCCACTTAATCTTCTATCTCGACCCTCAAGAATAGCTGGAATATCTTCAAAAGATTTTAATCCCAGGCCTATTTCTAGTAGAGTACCCACTAAAATTCTTACCATATTATACAAAAATCCACTTCCAATAAAACTAAAAACAACATCATTTCCCTCTTTTTTTACATCAATTGAATATAACGTTCTTACCTTATTCTCTACCTCTGTTTTTGCTGCACAAAAACTTGTAAAATCATGAGTACCAGATAATAGTGAGCAAGCTTTCTGTATTGAATGTAAATCTAATTCATAAGGATAATGAAAACAATATTTTCTTTTAAAAACATCCTGAGTTTTTTGCTGATTAATGATATAACGATATTCTTTTTTTACAACATCAAATCGAGCATGAAATTCCTCATCAACATAAGAAGCTGATGTAATGACAATATCCTCTGGTAATAAGCTATTTAATGCATATGGCCATCTTTCTTCAGGGATCGTTAAACTGGTCTCAAAATGAAACACCTGGCCCACAGCATGTACATTTGCATCAGTTCTACCTGATGCAAATATCTTTATACTATTACCTTTATGAAGTTTTGTTAAAGCTTCCTCTATCTCACTTTGAACAGTCCGTTTTTTAGGTTGTACTTGATATCCACTAAATTGTGAACCGTCATAAGATACAATACATTTTACCTTCATATTCTTGCTCCTATGTTCGTAAGTATAGTAAGACTATTCCCAATGCTACTAAGATGACCATCATCATCGTATCTAAACTAGCCCATTTTAGCTGTCGTAGCTTCGTCCGTCCTTCTCCACCTTTATATCCACGTGCCTCCATAGCTGTAGCAAGCTCCTCAGCACGCTTAAAAGCACTAATAAAGAGTGGAACAAGTAATGGAACAATGGCTTTAAAACGGTCCTTTATCGGGCCGCTAGTAAAGTCTACACCTCTAGCCATTTGTGCCTTTAATATTTTATCTGTTTCTTCCATTAGTGTTGGAATAAATCTTAACGATATTGACATCATTAATGCTAGTTCATGAACGGGTAACCCTATTTTTTTAAAGGGAGATAGAAGTCTTTCCATGCCATCAGTAATTTCGATTGGTGTTGTTGTTAGAGTTAAGAGTGTTGTCATTAAAATTAAATATAGAAAACGTAAGGATATAAATATCCCTTGAGTAAGTCCCTCTTCATAAATGGAAATAAAGCCGAGCTCAAACAATAATTCTCCCTCTTTCGTTACAAAGAGATGAAGAACAAATGTAAAAAGAATAATCCATAACACTGGTTTAAGGCCTCTAATTAAAAATCGCAAAGGTAGTTTAGTCAATGTCACAATGCTAAATGTAAATATCCCTAACAACACATATGTGTATAAATTATTTGCAAAAAAGACAATAAAAACAAAAGCAAAGATTAATAATAATTTTGCACGAGCATCCATTCGATGAACAAGTGAATTCCCTGGAACATACTTCCCAATAATCATACTATCCATCATGGCGAGCCCACTCCTTTTATAAGAAGCGTCAGCTGCTGAACTGTCTCATCCAATGTAAGTGGTATACTAGAAAAGGTCATACCCTTATCTACTAACTTATTTTGAAATTTAACCGTTTCAGGTAAATCTAATCCTAATGAAGAAAGTTTTTCTACTTCATTAAATATTTCTCTCGGAGTGCCTCTCATTTCAACAGTTCCTTTATGCATGACAAAAATTTCATCAGAATATTTAGCAGCATCCTCCATACTATGTGTAACAAGAATGATTGTAAGATCTTGTTCCTTCCGTAATCGATAAAAAAGCTCCATCATTTCCTTTCTACCTCTAGGATCGAGCCCTGCTGTAGGTTCATCTAATACCAATACTTTAGGTCCCATTGCTAAAACACCCGCAATTGCCACTCTTCGCATTTGTCCACCACTTAAGTCAAATGGTGACTTTTGCAATATCGAATCTGGTAGCCCTACAATTTTTAAAGATTCTCTTGCCTTCGTTAGTGCTTCCTGCTCATTAACCCCAAAATTTATTGGACCAAAGGCAATATCTCTTTCGACTGTTTCCTCAAACAATTGATGCTCTGGAAATTGGAACACAATACCTACTAACCTTCTGACTTCCTTAAGGTTCTTGTTTTTCTTTCCAGCTTCAATAATATGATCACCAATAGATATTGAGCCTTCAGTAGGCTTTAAAAGTCCGTTCAGATGTTGTAGGATTGTAGATTTCCCTGAACCTGTATGTCCAATAATTGATACATAAGAACCTGTTTTTATAGACAGATTAACATCGTAAAGAGCAAGTCTTTCAAATGGTGTACGAGCTTGATAGCGGTGTTCTACGTTTTTGAGAGTAATGTCCATAGCTCATTAACCAACCCTTCCTCTGTAAGATGATGATCATTTAATGAAATACCAGCTTCTTTTAGCTTTCTACTTAGGAGAAATGGAAAAGGTAAATCCAAACCAATGTCCACTAGCTGTTGATCAAGCTTAAATACCTCATCTGGTGTGCCTTCAGCGAATTTCTTACCAGCATTCATGACAATCATTCGATCAGCTTTAGAAGCTTCCTCAAGATCATGTGTAATTGATATGACTGTTAAAATCCCTTGTTGATTAAGCTCACGAACCGTTTGAATAACCTCTGCTCTTCCAACAGGATCTAACATTGATGTTGCCTCATCCAATATAATTACATCAGGTTGAACAGCAATAACTCCTGCAATAGCCACACGCTGCTTTTGACCACCTGAAAGATGATGTGGCTCATATTCAAGAAATTCTTCCATTTTCACTTTTTTAGTAGCCCATTCAATTCTATTGATCATTTCGTCTCTAGCAACACCATTATTTTCAAGACCAAATGCTACATCGTCCCTCACTGTGGCCCCAACAAACTGGTTATCGGGATTTTGAAATACCATTCCTACATGCTTTCTTATATCCCAGATAGAGTCTGCTGACAATTCTATTCCGCATACACGTACAGTCCCTTTATTAGGAATATAAAGACCGTTTAATATCCGAGCTAATGTTGATTTACCAGATCCATTATGACCAACAACTGCTAGCCATTCCCCTTTATTCACCTTAATTGAAACATTATCTAATGCAGGCTCAGCTTCTTGATGATAATGGAAAGTTATATTTTCTACATTAATTATTGTTTCACTCACAACTCGTCTCTCCTCATCTCTCAACCCATAATAACGCATTCGAAAAAATTTAGGGTTTTGTTGCATGTTTACTATTACATCAACCTTTATATGTTACATAAAAAATCTGTAGTTTGAGAATGTAATTGTTGGCTATGTTAAAACCTTTCTTGAATTTCAGCACTTTGTTGAATGCAGTAATTATCATGAGACTCCTGCTTAGAGAAGCGTGTCGAAGGGAGATCCCATAAGGCGCTCATATTTTGTGTAGGTTTATTAATATCCCTAGGAAAACAAAAGACCTGTAATGAAAATTCAACAAAAAAGCTTTAAAAAGCCAATTACAAAAGAAGGTTAAATACAATAATAGAATGGTTCTATTATAAAGGAGTTAATACCTCACATTGATTTAATAACATGTTACGCAAAAAGATAGATCTATTAAAATCTATAAAAAAAGGGCATTGATCCAGTTCTGCAACTGTCACGCCCTTGTAAAGTATATATTAAACTAATTCAATGATTACCATTGGAGCACCGTCACCGCGACGAGGTCCAAGTTTCATGATACGAGTATAACCGCCTTGGCGATCTTCGTAACGTGGAGCGATATCACTGAAAAGCTTTTCTAAAGCATATTTCGGTTTCTCTTTTTCCTTACCTTCAGCAGTTGTGACAGCTACAACTTCAGCAACTTCATTACGTACATAAGATGCAGCTTGACGACGAGCATGAAGATCTCCGCGCTTACCTAGAGTTATCATCTTTTCAACAGTTGAACGTAGTTCTTTTGCACGAGCTTCTGTTGTTTCGATGCGCTCACTGATAATTAAATCAGTTGTTAAGTCACGAAGCATTGCTTTACGTTGAGCACTTGTACGACCTAATTTTCTGTATGACATGAGATGTCCCCTCCTTCGTTGTATAATGTATGTTTTTAGATAATGTTATTTTAACATATCTATCTATTGAAACATACGAAAACGCTAGTTAATGTCTAACTAGTCGTCAGTCGTCTTTTCGAAGACCTAAACCTAGTTCTTCTAATTTTGCCTTAACTTCTTCAAGAGATTTACGACCTAGATTACGAACTTTCATCATATCTTCTTCTGTTTTGTGAGCAAGCTCTTGTACTGTGTTTATACCAGCACGTTTTAAACAGTTGTAAGAACGAACCGAAAGGTCTAGTTCTTCAATCGTCATCTCAAGAACTTTTTCTTTTTGATCTTCTTCCTTCTCAACCATTATTTCTGCATTCTGAGCTTCATCAGTAAGCCCTACAAAAATATTTAGGTGTTCAGTCAGAATCTTTGAACCAAGAGCAATTGCTTCTTTTGGTCCTGTACTACCATCTGTCCATACATCTAGTGTTAACTTATCAAAGTTAGCAACTTGACCTACACGAGTTTTCTCAACTTGGTAAGAAACACGTGCAACTGGAGTGAAGATTGAATCAATTGGAATCACACCAATAGGTTGATCTTCCCTTTTGTTGGAAACAGCTGGAGTGTATCCACGACCGCGCTTAGCTGTAAGTCTCATTCTAAAGCTAGCGTCTGATGCAAGAGTAGCAATTTGAAGATTCGGATTAAGAATCTCTACATCACTATCATGAGTAATATCTGAAGCAGTTACACTACCTTCACCTTGAACATCAATTTCAAGCGTCTTTTCTTCATCTGAATAGATTTTAAGAGCAAGCTTTTTAATGTTTAAGATAATCGAAGTAACATCTTCAACAACACCTTCGATTGTTGAAAACTCATGAAGTACGCCATCTATTTGGATTGATGTTACAGCGGCACCAGGGAGTGAGGATAATAGGATACGACGTAAGGAGTTACCCAAAGTTGTTCCATATCCACGCTCAAGTGGCTCGACGACGAATTTACCATATTTGGTATCATCGCTGATTTCAACCGTTTCGATTTTTGGTTTTTCAATTTCTATCATCTATAAACCCTCCTTCAAAACGTCGAAACCCCGGCTAGACATATTGTTTGATTAAGAGTCTAACCGAAATTCCCCATTCAAAAGTTCCCGAATGTGCACAACAACTAAGTGATTCTGCTAGAACTTATATACTGTATCATAACCCATTATTGACAGGGATACAAAATCTATACAGAAAATTTATACACGACGACGTTTTGGTGGACGGCATCCATTATGCGGAACTGGTGTAACATCTCTGATTGCAGTTACTTCAAGACCTGCTGCTTGAAGAGAACGGATTGCTGCTTCACGTCCTGCACCCGGTCCTTTAACTGTAACTTCTAGTGTTTTTAAGCCATGTTCCTGTGATGCTTTAGCAGCTGTTTCAGCAGCCATTTGTGCAGCGAATGGAGTAGATTTACGAGAACCTCTAAAACCTAATGCACCAGCACTTGACCATGAAATTGCATTACCATGAGTATCAGTAATAGTAACAATCGTGTTATTGAAAGTTGAACGAATATGTGCGATACCACTTTCAATATTCTTTTTCACACGACGTTTACGAGTATTCGTTTTACGTGCCATTGTGGGCTAACCTCCTTTTTTCCTTATTTTTTCTTGTTTGCTACTGTACGACGTGGACCTTTACGTGTACGTGCATTATTTTTTGTATTTTGTCCGCGAACTGGTAAGCCACGACGGTGACGGATACCACGGAATGAGCCAATTTCGATTAGACGCTTAATATTTAAAGATACTTCACGACGAAGGTCACCTTCAACTTTAAGCTTATCAATTACTTCACGAATTTTTCCTAACTCATCTTCAGTTAGATCACGAACACGTGTATCTACAGAAACACCAGCTTCTGATAAAACTTTCTCAGCAGTTGGGCGTCCGATTCCGAAAATATATGTTAATGAAATGACAACACGTTTGTCACGAGGAATATCAACACCTGCAATACGAGCCATTAAGCTTGCACCTCCTTATAGATTAACCTTGTTTTTGCTTATGTTTAGGATTCTCACATATAACCATGACTTTGCCTTTTCTGCGAATGACTTTACATTTTTCACAAATCGGTTTAACAGATGGTCTGACCTTCATGATTTTAATACCTCCTTAGTAGTACGGAGTGCTAATTATTTAAAACGGTACGTTATTCTGCCACGTGTTAAATCATATGGAGATAATTCTACCGTAACTTTGTCTCCAGGTAAAATACGGATAAAATGCATACGAATCTTCCCAGATACATGTGCTAAAACCGTATGACCGTTCTCTAATTCTACTTTAAACATTGCATTTGGCAATGTTTCTGTAACAGTTCCTTCAACTTCAATTACATCGTCTTTCGCCATTGAACTGTTCTCCCTTCATCAAATCAGTAACTTGCTCATCGACAAACTTAAGAGTTAAATTCCTATTTGTCACACGACCTGCTTCCATTATACTGTTCTGAACTTCCGGAGATACGCTATAAAAGAATTCTTGATGATGAACATCTTTCTAATTGGAGATCTTTAATTTACTTTTCTCCATCAGCTATTAACGAATTCCTTATCAATTTGGCGTATACTTCTTAGCTAACCCAATAATATGCTAGACAAGCTGTAACACACCTGGAATCGAAATTCGGTTCGTTTAAGCAATGTCACCTTCATTTAGGCTTTTGTTAAGATTTCATATCCTGTTTCAGTAATAGCAATTGTATGTTCAAAATGAGCACACATTTTACCATCTACTGTAACAACAGTCCAATCATCTGCTAGTGTTTTAACATAACGAGTTCCTGCATTAACCATTGGCTCAATCGCTAATACCATGCCCGGCTTAAGCCTTGGGCCCTTATTAGGTGGACCATAATGAGGAATCTGCGGGTCTTCATGTAATTCTTGCCCAACACCATGACCCACATATTCTCTTACAACTGAAAAATTATGTTCTTCAACATATGTTTGAATTGCATGAGAAATATTTGAAAGTCTATCACCAGGTTTAGCTTCATTAAGACCTTTATATAAAGACTCTTCCGTTACTTCTAAAAGTCTTTTCGCTCCATCTGAAATTTCACCTACTGCATAAGTCCAAGCTGAGTCTCCATGATACCCATTATATTTAGCACCAATATCAATGCTGATAATATCTCCTTCACTTAATACACGATCTCCCGGTATACCGTGAACGAGTTCTTCATTTACAGAAGCACAAATGCTTCCGCGAAAACCATTATACCCTTTAAAGGATGGGATTGCATCATGAGAACGAATAAACTTTTCTGCAATTGCATCCAATTCCTTCGTCGTGATACCTGGTTTAATATGCTTTTTCAGCTCTTGATGAGTTAACGCCACTATCCGACCAGCTTCTCGCATTATATCAAGTTCACGCTGAGTCTTACAAATGATCATGCATTTAATCCCCCAAGTAACTGGTCTACATCAACAAATACCTGTTTAATATCCTGTTCACCATCAATATTTTTCAAATAACCTTTTTCGTTATAGAAATCTAATAGAGGTTGAGTTTGTTGAAGATTAACTTCTAAACGATTTGCAACCGTTTCTTCGTTATCATCTGCACGTTGGTATAGCTCTCCACCACATTTATCACACTTACCTTCTTCAGTAGGTGGATTAAATACTAAATGGTAGGTTGCTCCACATTGTTTACAGATTCTACGACCAGTTAAGCGCTCCATCAGGATGTCTTTATTGACTTCGATATTGATGACATAATCTATCTGTTTGTTAAGATCTGCTAGAATTCCTTCAAGCGCATCTGCTTGAGCAACAGTTCTAGGGAAACCATCTAAAAGAAAACCTTTTTGACAATCATTCTTTCCCAATCGTTCACGAACAATACCAATGGTTACTTCATCTGGAACAAGTTCACCTTTATCAATAAATGACTTAGCTTGTAGACCTAGTTCTGTTTCTTCTTTCATAGCAGCTCTAAACATATCTCCTGTTGAGATATGAGGGATGTTGTATTTCTCTACAATACGTTCAGCCTGAGTACCTTTCCCAGCACCAGGAAGGCCCATCAATACTAGATTCATTTGTATTCCCCCCCTCAGTCTCTATATAGAAGGAATGGGAAGAGACTCCCACATCCTCTTATTTTATAAAACCTTTATAATGACGTTTCACTAACTGACTTTCTAGTTGTTTCATTGTTTCAAGGGCAACCCCAACAACAATTAGTAAACTAGTTCCACCAATCTGAGCGGATTGAGGAAGATCAGCAAACTTAATAAAGAAAACAGGAAGAATAGCTATAGCTGCTAAGAAAAGAGAACCAACAAAAGTTAAACGATATAATACCTTTGTAACATATTCTTGAGTGCTCTTACCTGGACGAATACCAGGAATATAGCCGCCTTGTTTCTTCAAGTTTTCTGCCATTTGTTCTGGATTAACCTGAACAAAAGTATAGAAGTATGTGAAAGCGATAATTAATGCGACATATATAATCATACCAATAGGTTGTGTGTAATCGAATGTTTTCGATATCCAAGCTGTCACATCGTTAGGACCGAAAAATGCTGCAATGGTTGGTGGTGTAATAATAAATGAAACTGCAAAGATTACAGGAATTACACCAGCTGGATTCACTTTCAATGGTAGATGAGTCGTATGACCTCCACCCATGTTGTTTCCTCCAGAACCTTTAGCATACTGAATCGGGATTTTACGAAGTGCTTGTTGAATAAAGATAACGCCAACTACAACAGCTAATATTGCTAATAAAAGGATGACAACTGTAATAATTCTTAAGAACAGTTGATCACCAGCATCTTCAAACTGTTGCGCATATATTTGGTTAACAGTTGAAGGAATACTAGCAACAATCCCTGCAAAAATGATAATGGAAATACCATTACCCACACCTTTAGAAGTGATTTGTTCTCCTAACCACATTAAAAATGCTGTACCAGCTGTTAATACAATCGCAATTAACAAGTATGTTCCTATACCAGGATTCTTGATTAACATTCCTCCTGATTGAGTGTTAAACCCGTAAGACATACCTAACGCTTGGATAAAACCTAATATTATTGTAAAGTATCTTGTAAATTGAGCTAACTTACGACGCCCAACATCACCTTGTTTAGACCATTCAGTAAACTTCGGAACAACATCCATCTGTAAAAGTTGAATAATGATTGAAGCTGTAATATACGGCATTATACCCATCGCAAGAATTGAGAAGTTATATAATGCTCCACCACCGAATGTATTTAGAATTCCGAACACATTTAATTCATCCTGAGCCTTTAAAACATCAGCATTGACGTTAGGAACTGGAATGAAAGTACCGATACGAAATACTACTAACATTAAAAGGGTGAATATGATCTTACTTCTAATATCACCCACGCGCATAAAATTGGAGATTGTTTTTAACATTAGATCACCTCAGCTGTACCGCCAGCAGATTCAATAGCTTCTTTAGCAGAAGCTGAGAATTTGTTAGCTTTTACAGTAAGTTTTTTCTCTAATTGACCATTACCTAGGATTTTCACACCAGATTTTACGTTGCTAACAGTACCTGTTTCAAGTAAAAGTTCTGGAGTAACCTCAGTACCATCTTCAAAACGATTAAGAGTCTCAAGGTTAACAATTGCAAAGTCCTTGCGGTTAATGTTCGTAAAACCACGTTTAGGTAAGCGTTGGAATAAAGGAGTTTGACCACCTTCGAATCCAGGACGAACTCCACCACCAGAACGAGCGTTTTGTCCTTTATGACCTTTACCAGCTGTTTTACCATTACCAGATCCAATACCACGACCAACACGGTTACGTGTTTTGCGTGATCCTTCTGCAGGTTTCAACTCATGAAGTTTCATCGGGACACCTCCTTATATATTGATGTTTCTTTTATTGTTCTTTAACTGTAACTAAGTGAGCAACTTTATTAATCATACCGCGAATCGCAGGATTATCTTCTTGAACAACAGTTTGGTGTAACTTTTTAAGTCCAAGTGTTTTAACAGTAACTCGTTGATCTTCAGGACGACCAATCACACTGCGAGTGAGGGTAATTTCTAACTTATTCGCCATCTTGTTCCCTCCTTATCCTAACAGTTCTTCGACCGTTTTTCCACGTAACTTAGCAACATCTTCTGCACTTTTAAGTTCACTTAATCCAGAAATAGTAGCACGGATCATATTTATTGGAGTATTTGAACCTAAAGATTTAGATAGGATATCTGCTACACCTGCTAATTCTAATACCGCACGAACAGGTCCTCCAGCGATAACCCCAGTACCTTCAGAAGCTGGTTTTAAAAGAATATTTCCTGCTCCAAATTGACCGATAACTTGGTGAGGAATTGTTGCACCAACCATAGGAACTTCAATTAAGTTCTTTTTAGCATCTTCAATAGCTTTACGGATTGCTTCAGGTACCTCTTGTGCTTTACCAGTACCAAAGCCTACATGACCGTTTTTATCACCTACAACAACAAGTGCTGCAAAGCGGAAACGACGACCACCTTTAACAACTTTAGCAACACGGTTAACGGTAACTACGCGTTCTTCAAGCTCTAATTTGTTTGGATCAATACGACGCATTCTTTATGTCCCTCCTTTTGCGATTAAAATTCAAGTCCAGCCTCGCGAGCAGCTTCAGCTAGAGCCTTAATACGACCATGATATAAGTATCCACCGCGATCAAAAACGACAGATTTAACACCTTTTTCAATAGCACGTTTTGCTACTAATTCACCAATATTTTTCGCTGCTTCAACATTGCTCTTAGAATCAGAATTATAATCTTTTTCTAATGTAGAAGCACTTACTAGAGTAACTGAATTAGTATCATCAATTACTTGAGCGTAAATGTGTTGGTTTGAACGATATACGTTTAGACGTGGACGTGTTGTTGTACCAGTTAATTTAGAACGAACACGAGCATGTCTTTTTTTACGTACAGCATTTTTATCAGCCTTAATAATCATTTAGGTCACTCCTTTCTTATCATCTAAGCGATATTACTTCGCAGTTTTACCCTCTTTACGACGAACTTTTTCGCCTTCATAGCGAATACCTTTACCTTTGTAAGGCTCTGGTGGACGAACGTCACGGATATTTGCAGCAATAGCACCTACGCGTTCTTTATCAGTACCTTTAACAAGCACTTTTGTTTGTGTTGGTACTTCAATTTCGATACCAGTTTCTGGTGTGATCTCAACAGGGTGAGAGTAACCAACGTTAAGAATTAATTTATCGCCAGATTTAGAAGCACGGTAACCGACACCGATAAGCTCTAATCCTCTTTCAAATCCTTTAGAAACGCCTTCTACCATGTTACCTAATAAGCTACGAGTAGTACCGTGAAGAGCACGGTGTTCTTTCGCATCTGAAGGACGAGATACTGTTAAAATATTCTCTTCGATAGAGATTTTCATATCAGGGTTGAATGTACGAGTTAATTCCCCTTTAGCACCTTTAACTGTTACTGTGTTATCTTCAGCGATATCAATAGTAACACCAGCAGGGATTTCAAGTAGTTTTTTACCAATACGAGACATTCATTACACCTCCATTCATTTTAAACTTATTACCAAACGTATGCTAATACTTCTCCACCAGCTTGTTTTGCACGAGCTTCTTTGTCAGTCAAAACACCTTGAGAAGTTGAAACGATCGCGATTCCTAAACCGTTAAGTACACGTGGTACTTCATCAGATTTAGCATAAACACGTAAACCTGGTTTACTGATTCTTTTAAGACCAGTAATTACACGCTCATTATTTGATCCGTATTTAAGGAAAATACGAATGATACCTTGTTTGTTATCTTCTACATATTCAACGTCACGTACGAAACCTTCACGCTTAAGAATTTCAGCAATTTCTTTCTTGATTTTTGATGCAGGAAACTCAAGTTTCTCGTGACGTACCATATTCGCATTACGAATGCGAGTAAGCATATCTGCAATAGGATCTGTCATAACCATTACTAAATAACCTCCTTCCCGTTTTACGGTTTTACCAGCTAGCTTTTTTCACGCCTGGAATTTGACCTTTGTAAGCAAGTTCACGGAAACAAATACGGCAAAGTTTAAATTTGCGTAGTACAGAGTGTGGACGTCCGCAACGTTCGCAACGAGTGTACTCTTGTACTGGGTGTTTTTGCGTGCGCTTTTGCTTAGCAATCATTGATTTTTTAGCCACAATTTCGCCTCCCTTTACTTAGCGATTATTTTTGAAACGGCATTCCGAACTGTGTTAATAGTTCACGTGCTTCTTCATCAGTATTCGCAGTTGTAACAATAACGATATCCATACCACGAACTTTGTTTACTTTATCATAATCAATCTCAGGGAAGATTAATTGCTCTTTAACACCTAATGTGTAGTTACCGCGACCGTCAAATGATTTCTTTGAAACTCCACGGAAATCACGTACACGTGGTAATGAAACAGCGATTAACTTATCTAAGAATTGGTACATACGCTCACCGCGTAATGTAACTTTTGCACCGATTGGCATACCTTCACGAAGACGGAAACCAGCGATTGATTTTTTAGCTTTAGTAACAACTGGTTTTTGTCCAGTGATTTGAGTTAACTCTTCAACAGCAACATCTAATGATTTAGAGTTTGAAACTGCATCACCAACACCCATGTTGATTACGATTTTTTCTAATTTAGGAGCTTGCATTACTGATTTGTAAGAAAACTTTTTCACTAATGCAGGCGTAATTTCATTTTGATACTTTTCTTTAAGGCGGTTCATACAAATACCTCCCTTCCTGATTTACTATTTATCTAAAGTTTCACCAGATTTTTTAGCTACACGTACCTTTTTACCGTCTACCACTTTAGAACCAACACGAGTCGGCTCACCTGATTTTGGATCAAGTGGCATAACATTTGATACATGGATAGGTGCCTCTTGGCTTAAGATTCCACCTTGTGGATTAGCTTGAGATGGTTTAGCGTGTTTTTTCACAACGTTAATACCTTCTACAAGCACACGATCTTTTTTAGGATAAGAAGCAAGTATTACACCTTGTTTTCCTTTATCCTTACCAGAGATAACCATTACTTTATCACCTTTTTTGACATGCATCCTGTCGCACCTCCTTAGTAACGCAATGATATTTATTATAGAACTTCCGGAGCTAAAGAAACGATTTTCATGAAATTGTTTTCACGTAATTCACGTGCAACAGGTCCGAAAATACGAGTACCACGCGGGCCTTTATCGTCACGTATAATAACACATGCATTTTCGTCAAATTTGATGTAAGAACCATCAGAACGACGTGCACCACTCTTAGTACGAACGATTACAGCTTTAACAACTTCACCTTTTTTGACAACGCCACCTGGTGTTGCTTGTTTTACCGTACATACGATTACATCACCGATGTTAGCAGTCTTACGACCAGAACCACCTAATACTTTAATTGTAAGTACTTCACGAGCACCAGAGTTGTCAGCAACTTTTAAACGAGACTCTTGTTGGATCACTTATGTTACCTCCCTTCGGAATTAACTATCCGAACAAATATTAAATGATAATAGCTTCTTCTACGATTTCTACTAGACGGAAACGCTTAGTAGCTGATAATGGACGAGTTTCCATTACTCTTACAATATCACCAGTTTTTGCTTGGTTGTTTTCATCATGTGCTTTGAATTTCTTAGAGTATTTTACACGTTTGCCGTATAGTGAATGTGTTTTATAAGTTTCTACAAGAACTGTGATTGTTTTATCCATTTTGTCAGAAACAACACGACCAGTATACACTTTACGTTGGTTACGATCACTCATTCGGTAAACCTCCTCTCTTATTAACGATTATTAGCAGCGAGTTCTCTTTCACGTATAACAGTTTTCATACGAGCGATAGATTTACGAACTTCACGAATGCGAGCAGTATTTTCTAATTGTCCTGTCGCTAGTTGAAAGCGAAGGTTGAATAATTCTTCTTTAAGAGACTTTACTTTTTGTTCAATTTCAGCAGTGGTAAGGTCACGAATTTCATTAGCTTTCATTAGATTCACCACCAATTTCTTCACGTTTTACAAATTTCGTTTTAATCGGTAATTTATGAGAAGCTAAACGTAATGCTTCACGAGCTACTTCTTCAGAAACACCTGAAATTTCAAATAAAACTTTACCTGGCTTTACTACTGCTACCCAACCTTCTGGAGCACCTTTACCAGATCCCATACGCACCTCAAGAGGTTTTGCTGTATAAGGCTTAGAAGGGAAGATTTTAATCCAAACTTTACCGCCACGTTTCATGTAACGTGTCATCGCAATACGAGCAGCCTCGATTTGACGGTTTGTAATCCATGAAGCTTCTAGAGCTTGAATACCAAATTCACCGAAATGAACCTCAGTACCGCCTTTAGCACGACCGCGCATTTTTCCACGGTGCTCTCTGCGATATTTTACGCGTTTTGGCAATAACATATTATTTTCCTCCTTCCTCAGTTTTCTTCTTAGTAGGAAGAACCTCTCCACGATAGATCCATACTTTAACGCCTAATTTACCGTAAGTTGTATCAGCTTCAGCTGTTCCGTAATCGATATCAGCACGAAGCGTGTGAAGTGGAACTGTTCCTTCGCTATAATGTTCTGCACGTGCGATATCTGCTCCACCTAAACGACCAGATACTTGTGTTTTAATACCTTGTGCACCAGAACGCATTGCGCGTTGAATAGTTTGTTTTTGAGCACGACGGAATGAGATACGATTCTCTAATTGACGTGCGATATTTTCAGCAACTAATTTAGCATCTAAATCAGCTTTTTTGATTTCTAAGATATTGATATGCACACGTTTACCAGTTAACTGATTTAGTGCTTTACGAAGTGCTTCTACTTCCGTACCACCTTTACCGATAACCATACCTGGCTTAGCAGTGTGGATAGTAATGTTTACACGGTTAGCTGCACGTTCGATCTCAATTTTAGATACAGATGCATCACTAAGACGCTTAGTAACGTATTCACGAATTTTGATATCTTCATGTAAAAGAGTTGAGTAGTCTTTTCCAGCGAACCATTTTGACTCCCAATCACGAATAACCCCAATACGAAGACCGACTGGATTTACCTTTTGACCCACAGTTTATCCCTCCTTCTTTTCTGTTAAGATGATTGTGATGTGACTTGTACGCTTGTTGATAGCACTTGCACGACCCATAGCACGTGGACGGAAACGTTTAAGAGTTGGACCTTCATTTGCAAAAGCTTCAGTTACAACTAAGCTATTAATGTCCATTTCATAGTTATGCTCAGCGTTTGCCACTGCTGATTTTAAAACTTTCTCTATGATTGGAGAAGCAGCCTTTGGCGTATGTGTTAAAATCGCTACTGCTTCGCCTACTTGCTTACCTCGAATAAGATCTAAAACTAAACGAGCTTTACGAGGAGCAATGCGAACTGTTCTTGCGACAGCTTTAGATTGTTGCATGTAAAATGCCTCCTCTCATTAACGTCTTGTTTTTTTATCGTCATTTGCATGACCTTTGTAAGTACGTGTAGGTGCAAACTCACCAAGTTTGTGTCCTACCATGTCCTCAGTTACATATACAGGAACATGTTTACGTCCATCATAAACTGCAATTGTGTGACCAATGAATTGTGGGAAAATTGTAGAACGACGAGACCAAGTTTTAATTACTTGCTTCTTTTCAGTTTCATTCAATTTTTCAACTTTGCTTATTAAATGTTCATCCACGAATGGTCCTTTTTTCAAGCTACGGCCCATGATTGTACCTCCCTTCGCGATCGTGCTACGGTTCGAATGAACCGTAGTTCAACCACGTTATTTTTTACGACGACGTACGATAAATTTATCTGATTTGTTCTTCTTCTTACGAGTTTTAGCACCAAGAGTTGGTTTACCCCATGGAGACATTGGTGATTTACGTCCGATTGGAGAACGTCCTTCACCACCACCGTGTGGATGGTCATTAGGGTTCATTACAGATCCACGAACTGTTGGACGTTTACCTAACCAACGAGAACGACCTGCTTTACCAATGTTGATTAATTCATGTTGCTCGTTACCTACTTGACCTACAGTCGCGCGGCATGAAGAAAGAATCATACGAACTTCACCAGAATTTAAACGAACTAGTACGTATTTACCTTCCTTACCAAGAACTTGAGCAGATGTTCCTGCAGAACGAACTAATTGTCCGCCTTTTCCTGGTTTTAATTCGATGTTGTGTACTACTGTACCAACAGGGATATTAATTAATGGAAGTGCATTTCCTACTTTAATGTCGGCTTCAGGACCAGACATAATCTCTAAACCTACTTTAAGGTTTTTAGGAGCAAGGATGTATCTTTTTTCACCATCAACATAATTGATAAGTGCAATGTTTGCAGAACGATTTGGATCGTACTCGATTGTAGCAACGCGTCCTGGTATACCATCTTTGTCGCGTTTAAAATCGATCACACGATATTGGCGTTTGTGTCCGCCCCCTTGGTGACGAACTGTAATTTTACCTTGGTTATTACGTCCACCTTTTCTATGAACAGGTGCAAGTAATGACTTTTCAGGTTGGTCCGTAGTAATTTCAGCAAAATCTGATACTGTCATTCCACGACGACCGTTTGAGGTTGGTTTGTATTTTTTAATCGCCATATCGATATCCCTCCTTTTCTATTAAAATTTATACTTCAAATAATTCGATTTCTTTGCTATCCGCAGCAAGCTTAATGATTGCTTTGCGTCGACGGTTAGTTAAACCGCTGTAACGACCTACGCGTTTAAATTTACCTTTATAGTTCATGATGTTAACTTTTTCAACTTTAACGCCAAAGATTGATTCGATCGCATCTTTAACTTCAGTTTTATTAGCTCTAACATCAACTTCAAAAGTATATTTTTTCTCAGTCATAAGATCAGTTGAACGTTCAGTAATTACGGGGCGCTTAATAATATCACGAGGATCTTTCATTACGCAAGCACCTCCTCTACTTTTTGCACTGCAGCTTTCGTCATAATAAGTTTATCATGGTTAAGCACATCAAGAACGTTAACTCCATTAGCAGTAACAACTGTTACTCCAGGGATATTACGTGCTGATAATGCAACATTTTCGTTAATGTCAGCTGTTACGATTAATGCTTTCTTCTCTACAGAAAGGCCTTTAAGGACTGAAGACATTTCTTTCGTTTTAGGTGCATTAAGCGCTAAATCCTCTAACACAACGATACTGTTGTCAACTACTTTTGATGATAAAGCTGATTTGATCGCTAAGCGGCGAACTTTTTTAGGTAATTTATATGCATATGAACGTGGAGTTGGTCCGAATACGATACCACCACCGCGCCATTGTGGCGAACGGATTGATCCTTGACGAGCACGACCAGTTCCTTTTTGACGCCAAGGTTTGCGTCCTCCGCCTGCTACTTCAGAACGACCTTTTACTTTGTGAGTTCCTTGACGTAAGGAAGCTCTTTGCATGATAACCGCATCAAATAATACATGCTGATTAGGTTCGATACCAAATACAGAATCATTAAGTTCGATTTCTCCAACGTTTGATCCAGCTTGGTTTAATAATGCTACTTTAGGCATTACCCAATTCCTCCTTTCCTACTGAAATTATTTAGATTTTACTGCACTTTTCACAGTAATAAGAGCTTTTCTAGGTCCAGGTACATTACCTTTGATTAATAATAGATTGCGTTCAGCATCTACTTTAACGATTTCTAAGTTTTGAACAGTAATACGTTCTCCACCCATACGACCTGGTAAAAGTTTGTTTTTAAATACACGGTTTGGTGCTACAGGTCCCATTGAACCTGGACGACGATGGTAACGAGAACCATGAGACATAGGCCCACGAGATTGGTTGTGGCGCTTGATAGAGCCTTGGAAACCTTTCCCTTTAGATACTCCTGTTACATCAACTGTTTCACCAGCAGTGAATATATCAACTTTGACTTCTTGACCAACTTCGTATTGCTCTAAGCTAGCTTCACGAAGTTCTTTAACGAAGCGCTTAGGTGCAGTATTAGCTTTAGCTACGTGGCCTTTTTCTGGTTTGTTAGATAACTTCTCACGTTTGTCTTCAAATCCTAATTGAACTGCTGTGTATCCATCAGTATCAACAGATTTCTTTTGAAGTACAACGTTTGGAGTAGCTTCGATAACAGTTACCGGAATTAAATCACCATTTTCAGCAAATACTTGCGTCATACCTACTTTTCTTCCTAAGATTCCTTTGGTCATGAGTCACACCTCCTATTAAAATTCATTAATTTATTTTTTAAAATTATAGTTTGATTTCAATGTCAACACCAGACGGTAAGTCTAAACGCATTAGCGCATCAACAGTTTGTGGTGTTGGGCTGATGATATCAATTAAACGTTTATGTGTACGCATCTCAAATTGCTCACGAGAATCTTTGTACTTATGAACCGCACGTAGGATTGTGTATACCGATCTTTCGGTTGGTAACGGAATTGGACCAGATACATTTGCACCAGAACGTTTTGCAGTTTCTACGATTTTTTCAGCTGATTGATCAAGAATTCTATGATCATAAGCTTTTAAACGAATACGAATCTTTTGTTTTGCCATTATTTTCCCTCCTTTTCGCCTATTTTTAAAATAGACATTTTCTCCGCAAGAATTTTCCCTACACACGCCATGGCAAAGCGGCCGTGTGTATCGGCAACCTCTTGCTTCATCGCAGTCAAAGACCAACATTGTCTATTATACAAAAAACCTAAGTTATATGCAAGAGCTAATTTATATTTATTAGTAATCTTGAGCACTTTTACTATTATACATAGATTGTATAGCAATATCAACAAAAGCCTATATGGATTTTATTTCTAGTACATTAAGAATTAGAGATTAAAATAGTTGTACATTGTTAAAGACTAAATTCTTTTTCAATCTCTAAGAGAAAAAAAAAGAAGCATTAATCTGTTATCATTATCTTTATATATAAGATCATTAGATATTAGATTATTGACTTATATTACAAAATGGACCTATATATATAGAAGGAAAACTATTAAATTGTTTGGAGTACATATTATAATGGCTCTTATCTAAAGGATTCTTTCTTATTGACGTTTCTATTTATTAGAACCAATTATTTTCAAATTAAAGGTGCGATCTGTAGAAGAAAGATGCGACTAGACTTTATACAGAGTTGTTACCTTCATTATTCTAAAATCAAACTTTAAAAATAAAAGATAAACTTGCCTATTCATAAGTTTTTATTAACCACCCTTGTTTTTTTAAATATATGGAACAAAGTAAAGCTTCAATAGATGAGATAAACTAAAAGGAATATTAGAAAGAACATATCAATAAGTTAAAGCACAAAAAAGCGAGCATGTTAATATGCTCGCTTTTTATTTCTTCTATATAGAAGATATATTATTTTTGGATAGAAGCAACTACGCCAGCGCCTACTGTACGTCCACCTTCACGGATTGAGAATTTAGTACCTTCTTCAATCGCGATTGGAGCAATAAGTTCAACTGTCATTTCTACGTTATCCCCAGGCATAACCATTTCTACGCCTTCAGGAAGTTGACAGATACCAGTTACATCAGTTGTACGGAAGTAGAACTGAGGACGGTAGTTAGTGAAGAATGGAGTATGACGTCCACCCTCTTCTTTAGATAATACATAGATTTCTGCTTTGAAGTTTGTGTGTGGAGTGATTGTACCTGGTTTAGCAAGTACTTGTCCACGTTGGATATCGTCACGAGCAACTCCACGAAGAAGTGCACCGATGTTATCTCCAGCTTCAGCATAATCAAGAAGTTTACGGAACATTTCAACACCTGTTACAGTAGTTGATTTTGGCTCTTCAGTAATACCGATGATATCGATTGTGTCACCAACTTTAACTTGTCCACGCTCAACACGACCTGTAGCTACTGTTCCACGACCAGTGATTGAGAATACATCCTCAACTGGCATCATGAATGGTTTTTCAGTGTCACGTTCTGGAGTTGGGATGTATTCGTCAACTGCGTTCATAAGTTCAACGATTCTTTCTTCCCAGTCAGCTTCACCCTCAAGAGCTTTAAGAGCAGAACCTTTGATTACTGGTACATCATCACCAGGGAATTCGTACTCAGATAGTAAGTCACGAACTTCCATTTCTACTAATTCTAATAATTCTTCGTCATCAACCATGTCACATTTGTTTAAGAATACAACAAGGTAAGGAACACCTACTTGACGAGATAAAAGGATGTGCTCACGCGTTTGTGGCATTGGGCCATCAGCAGCAGATACTACTAAGATACCACCATCCATTTGTGCTGCACCAGTGATCATGTTTTTAACATAGTCAGCATGTCCTGGGCAATCTACGTGTGCATAGTGACGAGTGTCAGTTTCATACTCAACGTGTGCAGTTGAAATTGTGATTCCACGCTCACGCTCTTCTGGAGCTGCATCGATCATATCATATGCCATCGCTGCACCTTTACCACTGCGCTTAGCAAGTACAGTTGTGATTGCAGCTGTTAAAGTTGTTTTACCATGGTCAACGTGTCCAATTGTACCAATATTAGCATGCGTTTTGGAACGGTCGAATTTTTCTTTACCCATTCTAAATTCCTCCTCAGAGTTTTAATTATTGTTTTAAAATATATGTAACAGAAAGTGATAACTTCACTTTCTGTTCTCACATAAGTAGTTATACTTCATTAAAGGGAGAAAAATCAATTACTCACCTTTATTTTTTTTGATAATTTCTTCAGAAATTGATTTTGGTACTTCTTCATAGTGATCAAAGTGCATTGTAAATACTCCACGACCTTGAGTGTTAGAACGTAATGAAGTAGCATATCCAAACATTTCAGAAAGTGGAACCATCGCACGAACAACTTGCGCGTTACCACGAGCTTCCATTCCTTCTACACGTCCACGACGAGATGTTACTCCCCCCATGATATCTCCCATGTATTCTTCTGGAATAACAACTTCAACCTTCATAACAGGCTCAAGAATTACTGGACTACATTTTGACACTGCATTTTTAAGAGCTAAAGAAGCAGCGATCTTAAATGCCATTTCACTTGAGTCAACATCATGGTAAGATCCATCAACAAGTGCAGCTTTAACATCAACTAATGGGTAACCAGCAAGAACACCATTGCCCATTGCATCTTCAAGACCAGCTTGAACTGCAGGCACGTATTCACGAGGAACTACACCACCAACGATTTTGTTTTCGAACTCAAAACCTTTTCCTTCTTCATTAGGTGCAAACTCAATCCAAACGTGACCAAATTGTCCACGTCCACCAGATTGACGAGCAAACTTACCTTCAACTTTTGCTCCTTGACGGAACGTTTCACGGTAAGCAACCTGAGGAGCACCAACATTAGCTTCAACTTTGAATTCACGTTTCATACGATCAACTAAGATATCTAAGTGAAGTTCACCCATACCTGCGATGATTGTTTGACCCGTTTCAACATCTGTGTGAGCACGGAATGTTGGATCTTCTTCTTGAAGTTTCACTAAAGCAGTTGTCATTTTATCTTGGTCTGCTTTAGATTTTGGTTCAACAGAAAGTTGGATTACTGGTTCTGGGAATTGCATAGACTCTAAGATAACAAGGTTTTTGTCATCACATAGAGTGTCACCAGTAGTTGTATCTTTTAAACCTACTGCTGCAGCAATATCTCCAGAGTGAACTTCTGAAATTTCCTCACGGCTATTTGCATGCATTTGAAGGATACGACCTACACGTTCACGTTTACCTTTAGTAGAGTTTTGGATGTATGATCCAGAACTTAACGTACCTGAGTATACACGGAAGAATGTAAGTTTACCAACGTAAGGATCTGTCATTACTTTGAAAGCTAATGCAGAGAATGGTGCAGTATCGCTAGATTCACGAGTAACTTCTTCTTCAGTCTCAGGAACAATACCTTTAATAGCAGGTACATCAAGAGGTGATGGAAGGTAGTCTAGTACTGCATCCAACATTTTTTGAACACCTTTGTTTTTGAAAGCAGATCCACAGATTACAGGATAAAACTCAACGTTTAGTGTACCTTTACGAATTGCAGCTTTTAGCTCATCGTTAGAGATTTCTTCTCCACCAAGGTATCTTTCCATTAAATCTTCATCAAGTTCTGATACTGCTTCTACTAACTTTTCACGGTATTCATTAGCTTGATCTAAGTATTCTTCAGGTATCTCTTTATCAACGATATCAGTACCTAAATCATTACCATAGAACGTTGCTTTCATTTCTACTAAATCAATGATACCTTCAAACTGATCTTCAGCACCAATCGGTAATTGGATTGGGTGAGCATTAGCTTGAAGACGATCATGGATAGTTCCTACAGAATATAAGAAATCTGCACCGATTTTGTCCATTTTATTAACGAACACAACACGAGGAACTCCATAAGTTGTAGCTTGACGCCAAACTGTTTCAGTTTGTGGCTCAACACCTGATTGTGCATCAAGTACAGCTACTGCACCATCAAGTACACGTAAAGAACGTTCAACTTCAACAGTGAAGTCTACGTGTCCTGGTGTATCAATGATGTTAACGCGGTGACCTTTCCACTGCGCAGTTGTCGCAGCAGAAGTAATCGTGATTCCACGCTCTTGTTCTTGCTCCATCCAGTCCATCTGAGATGCACCTTCATGAGTTTCGCCGATTTTATGAATTCGACCAGTGTAATAAAGTACACGCTCAGTTGTAGTTGTTTTACCAGCATCAATGTGAGCCATGATACCAATATTACGAGTATTTTCTAAGGAGAACTCTCTTGCCATTGGGTAATTTCTCCTTCCAAATTGGAATTTTTTTGTTTTATTTTAGTTTTGTCTAATGATTACCAACGATAGTGAGCAAATGCTTTATTTGCTTCAGCCATCTTGTGTGTATCTTCACGTTTCTTAACTGCTGCACCAGTATTGTTAGCAGCATCAAGAATTTCGTTAGCTAAACGCTCTTCCATCGTCTTTTCTCCACGAAGACGAGCGTAGTTTACTAACCAACGAAGACCTAAAGTTGTACGACGATCAGGACGCACTTCAACAGGTACTTGGTAGTTAGCTCCACCAACACGACGTGCTTTAACTTCAAGAACTGGCATGATGTTTTTAAGTGCTTGTTCAAACACTTCCATAGCATCTTTACCTGAACGTTCTTTAATTAAATCGAAAGCATTATAAAGTACAGATTGTGCTTTACCTCTTTTTCCGTCGATCATAATTCTGTTTACTAAACGTGTAACAAGCTTTGAATTGTAAAGTGGATCTGGTAATACATCTCTTTTTGTAACAGGACCTTTACGTGGCATGTTATGTCCTCCCTTCATTTCAGTTTAATTTATTTGATGATTATTTTTTTACTTTAGGGCGTTTCGTACCGTATTTAGAACGACCTTGCATACGGCCATCAACTCCAGCAGTATCTAACGCTCCACGAACGATGTGGTAACGTACCCCCGGTAAATCTTTTACACGACCGCCACGGATAAGAACAACACTATGTTCTTGTAAGTTGTGACCAATACCAGGAATATAAGCTGTTACTTCAATTCCGTTAGTTAAACGTACACGAGCATATTTACGAAGCGCTGAGTTAGGTTTCTTCGGCGTCATCGTACCTACACGAGTACAAACACCACGCTTTTGAGGTGATGATAAGTTCGTTTGCTCTTTTTTGAAGCTGTTGTAACCTTTGTTTAATGCAGGTGATTTAGATTTCTCAACTTTGCTTACGCGACCTTTACGCACTAATTGGTTAATAGTAGGCATTTTGGTTTTCCTCCCTTCATTTCTTCAATACCACACATCCAGGTGGTTCATATTTAGGCAAAAACAAAGTTCCTGCAACATATCATATATAAATTGCAAAAACAGTTTTTACTGTATTATAGCTACAGCTGCAGCTCCAACTTCAATTCCACAAGCTTTACCAAGCTCTTTCATAGAAGTAACCTTCGTTAAAGGAACTTGCTGTTGATCTGCTGTATGAATTATCTTTTGGACAATTCGATAATCAGCATCTTCAGCAATGATGATCTCTCTAACTTCATTGTTTAATAGAGCTTTGACTGATTGCTTAGTACCAACAATTATTTTGGTTGCCTGTGATACTTTTTCATAAGACATAATTCTATATCCTCCAAAGCAACAGGTTTAAGATTGAGCACCTTGAATATAGTAACATTGGAAGAGATGGATGTCAACATAACTCCAGAAAATTATTTATCCATCCATCTCAATCCAATCTATTCATTTAGTAAAGATCAATTTGGAGCAATTTAAAACTTAATCGACTGTAACAACCTCTTCGGTTTGTTGCACTTTAGAAATTGGTTCAGCTTGTCGGTATCTTGGCATACCCGTTCCAGCTGGAACAAGTTTACCAATGATAACATTCTCTTTAAGTCCTAATAGCTCATCACGTTTTCCTTTAATTGCTGCATCCGTAAGAACACGAGTTGTTTCTTGGAATGATGCTGCAGATAGGAATGAATCAGTTTCTAGTGATGCTTTAGTAATACCAAGTAATACAGGTCTACCTGTTGCTGGACGTTTACCATCTAGCAATACTTGTTTATTAGCATCAGTAAATTGATGAACATCTAGTAATGTACCAGGTAATACATCTGTGTCACCAGCATCCATTACTCTTACTTTTCGAAGCATTTGACGTACCATAACCTCTACGTGCTTATCTCCAATTTCTACCCCTTGCATACGGTATACTTTTTGAACTTCACGTAATAGATATTGTTGTACTGCTTGTAAATCTTTTACTTTCAGTAACTCTTTAGGATCAATTGAACCCTCTGTTAAGACTTGACCACTCTCAACTTTATCACCTTGAGTAACTTTAAGTCTTGCATTATATGGCGCTGTGTAAGAACGGGACTCTACTTCACCTTGAATAACAATTTCTTGTTGTTTATCACGTACTTCGTTTATTTCTGAAACTACCCCAATGATTTCTGAGATAATTGCTTGACCTTTAGGGTTTCTAGCTTCAAATAACTCTTGGATACGTGGTAAACCTTGAGTGATATCGTCTCCAGCAACTCCACCTGTATGGAATGTACGCATCGTTAACTGTGTTCCTGGCTCACCGATTGATTGAGCTGCAATAATTCCAACTGCTTCACCAACTTCAACCTCTGTTCCTGTAGCAAGGTTACGACCGTAACATCTTTTACATACACCATGTCTAGTATTACATGTAAATGCAGAACGGATCCATACTTTATCAATTCCTGCTTCAATAATTTCAACAGCAATATCCTCTGTAATTAACTCGTTCTCATTAACGATGATTTCATCTGTTTCAGGATGTTTAACCACCTTACGACAGTAACGTCCGATTAGACGCTCATCTAACTTTTCAATGATCTCAGTACCTTCTCTGATTGATTCGGCAAGAATACCACGATCTGTACCACAATCATCATCACGAATGATAACATCTTGAGCAACATCTACAAGTCGACGTGTTAAGTAACCTGAGTCAGCCGTTTTAAGTGCCGTATCAGCAAGACCTTTACGCGCACCGTGAGTAGAGATAAAGTACTCTAATACTGTTAAACCTTCACGGAAACTAGATTTGATTGGTAATTCAATGATTCGTCCAGCCGGATTGGCCATTAGTCCACGCATACCAGCAAGCTGTGTAAAGTTAGATGCATTACCACGAGCTCCTGAATCACTCATCATAAAGATTGGATTGCGCTTATCTAGTGACGCCATTAACTTACCTTGAATTGTATCTTTAGCTGCACTCCAAATGGAAATAACACGTTCATAGCGCTCGTCTTCAGTGATTAAACCTCTTCTGAACTGCTTTAGAACATTGTCAACTTTTGTTTGTGCTTCACTAATGATCTCTTTCTTCTCTGGTAAAACGATAATATCAGATACACCAACTGTGATACCTGCTTTAGTTGAATATCTAAATCCAAGATTTTTCATGCGATCTAGCATTTTTGAAGTTTCAGTAATATGGAACTTCTTGAAAATCTCAGCAATAACATTTCCAAGTATACCCTTTTTAAATGGTGCAATTTCCTCTTGAGCTTCAATAAACTCTTTCACATCAGCCGATGTCTCAAGGAAATATTTATCAGGAGTCTTCTCTTCAATATTTTGTTTAGTCGGTTCATTCATATAAGGGAATGATTCCGGTAAAATTTCATTAAAGATCAGCTTTCCAACAGTTGTAACAAGTAACATCTTGTTCTGTTTTTCAGTAAAGCTTTGCTTATTTAATGAACCAGCGTTTACAGCTACACGTGTATGTAAGTGTACATAACCGTTTTGATAAGCAAGTAATGCTTCACTAGTATCATTGAAGATCATTCCTTCACCAATTGTTCCAGAACGTTCTAATGTTAAGTAGTAGTTACCTAAAACCATATCCTGCGAAGGAGTAACAACTGGTTTACCATCTTTAGGGTTAAGGATGTTTTGAGCAGCAAGCATTAATATACGTGCTTCTGCTTGAGCTTCTGCTGAAAGTGGAACGTGAACAGCCATTTGGTCACCATCGAAATCTGCATTGTATGCAGTACATACTAGAGGGTGAAGACGAATTGCGCGCCCTTCCACTAAAGTAGGTTCGAAAGCTTGAATTCCTAGTCTATGAAGAGTAGGTGCACGGTTAAGTAGTACTGGATGCTCTTTAATAACTGATTCTAATACATCCCAAACTTCAGGTTGTACTCGCTCAATTTTGCGTTTTGCACTCTTAATATTATGAGCAAGACCTTTTTCAACTAATTCCTTCATGACAAATGGTTTGAATAGCTCAAGTGCCATCTCTTTCGGTAATCCACATTGGTACATTTTTAAGTTCGGACCAACAACAATTACAGAACGACCAGAATAGTCAACACGTTTACCCAGAAGATTTTGACGGAAACGACCTTGTTTACCCTTCAACATATGTGAAAGAGATTTTAACGGACGGTTACCTGGACCAGTTACTGGACGGCCACGACGACCATTATCAATTAAAGCATCAACTGCTTCTTGAAGCATACGCTTTTCATTTTGAACAATAATACTTGGTGCTCCTAGATCTAATAAACGCTTTAGACGATTATTACGATTAATAACACGTCTATATAAGTCATTTAAATCCGAAGTAGCAAAACGACCACCATCAAGTTGTACCATTGGACGTAACTCAGGTGGGATAACAGGTAACACATCTAAAATCATCCATGAAGGTTCGTTACCAGAGTTACGGAATGCTTCAAGAACTTCTAAACGTTTAATTGCACGAGTTCTACGTTGTCCCTGTGCAGTCTTCAGCTCTTCTTTTAAGCCTTCTACTTCTTTATCAGCATCAATATCAGCAAGAAGCTTTTTAATCGCTTCTGCACCCATTGAAGCTTGGAATGTATTACCATATTTTTCACGATAAGCACGGTATTCTTTTTCAGATAATAGTTGTTTCTTTTCAAGTGGCGTATCACCAGTTTCAGTAGTGACATAGGAAGCAAAGTAAATAACTTCTTCCAATGCACGAGGAGACATATCTAATACTAAACCCATACGACTTGGAATACCTTTAAAGTACCAAATATGTGATACAGGAGCAGCTAATTCAATATGACCCATTCTTTCACGGCGAACTTTTGCACGTGTAACTTCAACTCCACAACGATCACAAACTACACCTTTATAACGTACTCTTTTATATTTCCCACAATGACATTCCCAGTCTTTTGTTGGACCAAAGATACGTTCACAGAACAAACCATCTTTTTCTGGCTTTAACGTTCGGTAATTAATTGTTTCTGGTTTCTTAACCTCTCCAAATGACCAAGAACGAATCTTGTCAGGTGAAGCTAAGCCGATGCTCATATATTCAAAATTATTAACATCTAACAAGGGGCCTACCTCCCTTTTCGTCTTCAGGTTATACCCTATTTTAAAAAGTTATAGCTTCAGTGCTATAACTCAATGAACATTCGTTCATTGAGTTATAGACAACTTTGCTTAAAAACTTATTCTTTTACTACTGGATCTTTATCTAAATCAGCTGACTGTGGTTCTGGTTCAACCGTTTCGTTAACTGATAATCCTTCTGCTTGTTGAGAGTCTTCTTCATCATCAAGGTCTCTCATTTCAATCTCTTGCTCATCACTTGAAAGCATCTTAACGTCCATACCTAAACTTTGAAGCTCTTTAATTAATACTTTAAATGATTCCGGAACACCTGGTTCAGGTACATTCTCACCTTTAACAATTGCTTCATAAGTTTTCACACGACCTACAACATCATCAGATTTAACAGTTAAGATTTCTTGAAGAGTATATGCAGCACCATATGCTTCAAGTGCCCATACCTCCATCTCACCAAATCGCTGACCACCAAATTGTGCTTTACCGCCAAGTGGTTGCTGTGTAACTAATGAGTATGGTCCTGTAGAACGAGCATGTAATTTATCATCAACCATATGTGCAAGTTTGATCATGTACATGATCCCAACTGATACACGGTTATCAAATGGTTCTCCACTGCGTCCATCATATAATACTGTTTTCGCATCGCGAGCCATGCCTGCTTCTTCTAAAGTTGACCAAACATCTTCCTCACGTGCTCCATCAAATACTGGTGAAGCAACATGAATACCTAACGTACGAGCAGCCATACCTAAGTGGAGCTCTAATACTTGACCGATATTCATACGTGAAGGAACTCCAAGTGGATTTAACATGATATCAACTGGTGTACCATCTGGTAAATATGGCATATCCTCTTCAGGAAGGATACGAGAAATTACACCTTTGTTACCATGTCGTCCTGCCATTTTATCACCTTCAGAAATCTTACGCTTCTGAACGATATAAACGCGAACTAACTGATTCACACCTGGTGGTAATTCATCTCCATCCTCACGGTTAAATACTTTAACATCAAGGATGATTCCTCCACCACCATGAGGTACACGTAATGAAGTATCACGAACTTCTCGAGCTTTTTCACCGAATATTGCATGTAACAGACGTTCTTCAGCAGTTAATTCTGTAACACCCTTAGGAGTTACTTTACCAACTAATAAATCTCCATCTTTTACTTCAGCACCAACGCGAATGATTCCACGTTCATCTAAGTTTCTTAAAGCATCTTCCCCAACGTTAGGGATATCACGAGTGATTTCTTCAGGTCCTAACTTTGTATCACGTGATTCAGACTCATATTCTTCGATGTGGATAGAAGTATACACATCGTCTTTAACAAGTCTTTCACTCATGATAATAGCATCTTCATAGTTATAACCATCCCAAGTCATGAATGCTACCATTACGTTTCTACCTAATGCTAGTTCCCCTTGTTCCATTGATGGTCCGTCTGCAAGGATTTCACCTTTTACAACTTCATCACCTTCACTAACGATCGGGCGTTGGTTGTAGCATGTTCCTTGGTTAGAACGGATAAACTTTAACATGCTATATTTATCTAAATTACCTTTAACTTTTTGTCCATTCACTTCTTCATAGCGGCGAACATATACATTCTTAGCTTCTACACGCTCTACGATACCAGGGTGTTTACAGATCACAGCAGCACCTGAATCTTTACCAGATACATATTCCATACCAGTTCCTACTAAAGGAGCTTCTGGATTCATTAATGGTACTGCTTGACGTTGCATGTTTGCACCCATCAATGCACGGTTAGAGTCATCATTTTCTAAGAAAGGAATACATGCTGTTGCAGCTGAAACTACCTGTTTAGGAGATACATCCATGTAATCGATGCGGTCTCTGTTAATAACAGTATTTTCCCCACGGAAACGAGCAACGATATCTGTATCAATAAATGATCCATCATCTGCAAGTCGTGCGTTTGCTTGTGCTACAACATAGTTATCTTCTTCATCAGCTGTTAAATAGTCAATTCGAGCTGTTACTTTACCTGTTTCAGGATCGACTCTACGATAAGGAGTTTCAATAAATCCAAATCGGTTAACTTTCGCATATGAAGATAATGAGTTAATTAATCCAATGTTCGGTCCCTCAGGAGTTTCAATTGGACACATACGACCATAGTGAGAATAATGTACGTCACGTACTTCAAATCCTGCACGTTCACGTGTTAATCCACCAGGCCCTAATGCTGATAAACGACGTTTATGTGTTAACTCAGCCAGAGGATTCGTTTGATCCATGAACTGAGATAACTGAGAACTACCAAAGAATTCTTTGATTGAAGCAATAACAGGGCGAATATTAATTAACTGCTGTGGAGTAATTGTATTCGTATCCTGGATTGACATTCTTTCACGAACAACACGTTCCATTCTTGATAAACCAATTCTAAATTGGTTTTGTAGTAATTCACCAACAGAACGAAGTCTACGATTCCCAAGATGATCAATATCATCTGTATCGCCCACACCATGTAATAAGTTAAAGAAATAACTAATAGAAGATAAAATATCTGCTACTGTAATATTCTTTACACTCTCTTCTACATAAGCGTTACCTAATACATTGATAACTTTCTCACCTTCAGGATCGTTAGGTGCAAAAATTTTGATAGATTGGATAGTTACTTCATCATCCGTAACTCCACCAGAAGGTTGCTCTTTTACGAAACCAACTCCACTTTCGAGGTTAGGGATAATTCGATCCAATGTTCTTCTATCAATCATCGTGCCTTTTTCAGCAATAATTTCGCCAGTTTCTGGATCAACTAGAGTTTCAGCTAATCTTTGATTAAATAGGCGGTTTTTAATGTGAAGCTTTTTATTAATCTTGTAACGTCCAACATTTGCTAAATCATAGCGTTTTGGATCAAAAAATCTAGAGTCTAATAAACTCTTCGCATTATCTACTGTTGGAGGCTCACCAGGGCGAAGTCTCTCATAGATTTCAAGCAATGCTTTCTCAGTAGTTTCTGTATTATCTTTATCAAGTGTATTACGTAAGTACTCGTTTTCACCTAATAAATCGATGATTTCTTGATCAGAGCCAAACCCAAGAGCACGTAATAAAACCGTTACAGGTAATTTACGTGTACGATCTATACGTACATAAACAACATCTTTTGCATCTGTTTCGTACTCTAACCAAGCTCCACGGTTTGGAATAACAGTTGCAGTAAAGCCTCTTCTACCATTTTTGTCGACCTTACCACTGTAATATACACTTGGTGAACGGACTAATTGCGATACAATAACGCGCTCTGCTCCGTTGATAACAAATGTACCTGTCTCTGTCATGAGAGGAAAATCTCCCATAAAGACATCCTGATCCTTTACTTCACCAGTTTCCTTGTTAATTAAACGCACCTTCACACGTAATGGTGCAGAATAGGTAACATCGCGTTCTTTTGATTCCTCTACAGGATACTTAGGGTCTCCTAAGCTATAATCAATAAACTCTAGCGAGAGGTTACCAGTGAAATCCTCAATAGGAGAAATATCTTGGAACATTTCTCTCAAGCCCTCATCAAGAAACCATTGATAGGAAGAGGTTTGAATTTCGATAAGATTTGGTAATTCTAACACTTCACTAATGCGTGCATAACTTCTGCGTTGGCGGTGTCGTCCATACTGAACTAGTTGACCTGTCAACTCATTCACCCCTCAAATCAAGCGTAATAGATCTTACGTTGTACTGTTATGTATACCTTTAATTTTTAGACAGACGAATAAGAGAACTCACATATGATCATTCTCTTGAAAATCAATATCTAATATACTACCAATAAAATCTGAAATAAAAACAAAGGAAAATCAAGTACTAACGCAAGGAAAAAACAAAAAATAAAAAGGGTTTCTAGTAAGAAAACCACAATTTGAAACGTACTATTGATTTTATAATTATCTCCATCTATTCTAATTTTATACACCTTTTTTCACAAAAATTAGATAGTTATGGAAATTATATATTGGCATTTTATAATGTTAACACATTGAAAAATTAGAGTCAACATTTTTTAGCTTTAATGATATAATAGCCTTTTTTCTTTACAACAACCTCTACTTCAGAGAACAATTCCTGTAGCAACTCAATTGTTGAAGGTGCTCCCTGCTTTTTCTGAATAACAACCCATAATTCACCTTCGTTAACCAAATGGTTGAAGCTTTCTCTAAATATACTATGAACCACAACTTTTCCAGCACGTATAGGTGGATTTGTTAAAATAGCAGCATATGATTTTCCTTCTATCTTTTCAAAAAGATTACTCTGAAAGATATCGACATTTCGAATTGAATTTAAATCTGCATTTTCCTTCGCTAATTCAACTGCCCTCTCATTAATATCAATCATATCAACGTGTCTATCATAATATTTTGCCATAGATAAACCTATAGGACCATATCCACATCCAACATCTAAAATGTCTCCTTCAACTTCTGATAAAGAGAATGAATCTATTAAAAGACGGGATCCAAAGTCTACTTCATTTTTTGAGAATACTCCTCGATCACTTTGAAAGGTGAAATTGTGACCTTTCAGCGTAAAAGACCATTTCTTACGATCGCTTTCTACAGTGGGCTTTTCAGAATAATAATGATTACTCATATTGCTCCTCCTCTTTCAAAGAATTAGGCTTCACACTTTTTGGTCATTTTATACAATAATTTTATAAAAATTAAAGTCTCTAGCGCATGGTGCCCGGACACAATTAATTCCAAACTAAAAAACCATAGATATATAATCAGAAAAAATAATAGATCCTAAATAATAAAAAGCTCGCCATAAACCGGCGAGCTTTCATAAGTTGGTGATATTACTTAACTTCTACAGAAGCTCCAACTTCTTCAAGTTTAGCTTTTAATTCTTCAGCTTCTTCTTTAGATACGCCTTCTTTGATTGCTTTAGGAGCGTTATCTACAACTTCTTTAGCTTCTTTTAATCCAAGACCAGTAGCTTCACGTACTACTTTGATAACTTTGATTTTTTGTCCGCCAGCACTTGCAAGTACTACGTCAAATTCAGTTTGCTCAGCAGCAGCTTCTCCACCAGCAGCAGCAGCAGCTACAGGAGCTGCAGCAGTTACACCAAACTCTTCTTCGATTGCTTTAACTAAGTCGTTTAATTCTAAAACAGTCATACTTTTAACTGCTTCAATGATTTGTTCTTGAGTCATTATAATTTCCTCCTTGTTTTTCCTATTAATAGTTTTCTTACATTACAAAAGTTAGTTCTAATAAATTATGCGCCTTGTTCTTCTTTTTGATCTGCAACAGCTTTTGTAGCAAGTGCAAGATTACGGATTGGAGCTTGAAGAACGCTAAGCAACATAGAAAGTAAACCTTCGCGTGATGGAAGTTCAGCAAGAGCTTTAACTTCTTCAACTGAAGCGATATTTCCTTCGATTACACCAGCTTTGATTTCAAGTGCTTCATGCTTTTTAGCGAAGTCATTTAAAATTTTAGCTGGAGCTACAACATCATCACCACCAAAAGCAATTGCGTTTGGACCAGTTAATGCGTCGTTAAGACCAGTAAGTTCAGCAAGTTCTACCGCACGACGAGTCATCGTGTTTTTGTAAACTTTAAATTCAATTCCTGCATCACGTAATTGTTTACGTAATTCAGTCACTTCACCTACAGTTAATCCACGGTAATCTACAACGATAGTAGATTTACTTTCACGGAACTTAGTAGAAATTTCTTCTACGATCTGTTTTTTCTTTTCGATAATTGCGCTCATTGTTACACCTCCTGTAGATTCATGTAACACTAGTACCGTTCGGTGATGGCCGTAAAAAAACCTCCACTAGACATGGAGGTTTGTATATACAACAATAAGCAAAATGCTTTATTCGTAAATACACCTCGGTAGGAAATTAAGCTCTAGAGCACCTACGGTCTACGGTATAGCGATATTTGTTTTAAACAACATTGGTAATTATATATTAAACTTCATAGTGAAGTCAATAGTTATTATTTTACAGAAAAGCTTGATGTGTCAACTTTCACGCCAGGTCCCATTGTTGAAGTAGCGTTAACACTCTTCATGTAAGTACCTTTTGCTGCAGCTGGCTTAGCTTTTAATAATGTTTCAAATACAGTAGTGAAGTTCTCTACTAATTTGCTATCATCAAAAGAAACTTTCCCGATAGGAACATGGATAATTCCAGCTTTGTCTAAACGATATTCAACTTTACCAGCTTTAATTTCGTTTACAGCTTTCGTTACATCAAATGTTACTGTTCCTGTTTTAGGGTTTGGCATTAAACCTTTTGGTCCTAATACACGACCTAATTTACCAACTTCACCCATCATATCAGGTGTTGCTACGATTACATCAAATTCAAACCAACCTTGTTGGATTTTGTTGATATAGTCAGCATCTCCAACATAATCAGCACCTGCAGCTTCAGCTTCTTTCGCTTTTTCACCTTTAGCAAATACTAATACACGTTGAGTTTTACCAGTACCATTCGGAAGTACTACTGCTCCACGAATTTGTTGGTCAGCTTTCTTAGGATCTACTCCTAAACGAAAAGCTACTTCTACAGTTGCATCAAATTTAGCAACGCTAGTCTTTTTAACTAGTTCTACTGCGTCATTAACTGGGTAGAACGTTGAACGATCTACAAGTTTCGCAGCTTCTTGAAACTTCTTACCTTTTTTAGCCATTTTTATTTCCTCCTTAGTGGTTTTAGCGGAATAACCTCCCACGAATAAAGGTTGCGAACTTGTTTTTAAGCAAACTCGCAACCCCAAAAAACATTCCCAACTAATCAGAGATTAGTCTTCGATAACGATACCCATACTACGTGCAGTACCTTCAACCATACGCATTGCTGATTCAACGCTAGCAGCGTTTAAATCAGGCATTTTTGTTTCAGCGATTTCACGTACCTTGTCACGTTTAACAGTCGCTACTTTATTACGATTTGGTTCACCAGAACCAGACTCAATACCAGCTGCTTTTTTAAGAAGAACAGCAGCAGGAGGAGTTTTTGTAATAAATGTAAATGAACGGTCTTCAAATACCGTGATTTCAACCGGAATGATTAAACCAGCTTGTTCAGCTGTACGAGCGTTAAACTCTTTACAGAATCCCATGATATTAACACCAGCTTGACCTAATGCAGGACCAACTGGTGGTGCTGGATTAGCTTTCGCTGCAGGAATTTGCAATTTTACTATTTTAATTACTTTTTTAGCCACGAGACACACCTCCTTAAGTCCGTGATGTGGTAAATGGGTTAATAACCCTCCCACTCATCTAATCCAATTGTTATACAAATGGATAAAATTCGGGCAACTCATGATGAGCATACCTACCCTTATGCATTCAGAAATACTTCAATTTCTGATCAGCGTAACATCTTATTTCTGCCTCAAGTCTTTGAGACATACTGACCTATGAAATATTACCACTTTTCTAGATCGATTTCAAGTTTTTTTACATTATAATTTAGTTACTTGAGAAAAATCCAATTCAACCGGTGTTTCACGACCAAACATATTAACAAGAACTCTTAACTTGCTTTTGTCAGAATCGATCTCTTCGATGGATCCAGTAAAGTTTGCAAACGGTCCTTCTGTAACCTTAACGGTTTCTTTTAATTCATAATCAATTTCCACTCTTTGTTCGTCCATACCCATACGTTTTAGAATGAACATGATTTCTTCATCTAATAAAGGTGTTGGTTTCGAACCATGTCCAGCAGATCCAACAAACCCAGTAACTCCAGGAGTGTTACGAACAACATACCAAGAGTCGTCAGTCATTACGATCTCCACTAGCACATAACCAGGAAATACTTTTTTCTTTACTACTTTCTTTTTCCCGTCCTTAAAATCTGTTTCTTCTTCCTCAGGTACAACTACACGAAAAATCTTGTCTTCCATGCCCATTGATTCAACACGTTTTTCAAGATTTGCCTTCACTTTGTTTTCATAACCTGAATATGTGTGTACAACATACCAATTCTTTTCCATAGTGTCAGGACAACTTGTCCTTCCCTCCCCACGATAGGTTTATATAAATCTATATTAATTTACATAAAAACTTACTCTTTTTTTATACAATGAAAAAACCCGTTTAACGGGTTTCAAAGACAAAGAATTTATATTTTCTATTATAGCACGATTTTCCATCTGTTATTCAAAAAATAAACGAATTAAAGAGGAAATCCCTAAGTCAGTGATTGCAAAGAACACAGCTACAAACGTCACAGTTGATACAACTGTTACAGTATATTTCGTAAGTTCTTTACCTTTAGGCCAACTAACCTTCTTCATTTCACGAGAAACATCTCGGAAAAAATTAATTAAACGCTGCATGTATGCCTACCTCCAGGAATAATAGGGAAATTCATAATGAAATAGTATAAATAAAATTATTTCGTTTCACGGTGGTTCAAATGCGAATTACAAACTTTACAGAATTTCTTCACTTCTAACCGATCGTTTGTACTAGAAACATTCTTCATTGTCGTATAATTTCGACTTCCACAAGATGTACAAGCCAATGTTACTTTCTTTCGCATAACCTCACCTGCCGCTACATTATTCCTTAAAACTGTATCATAGTGAGGTTTTTTCGTCAATAAACGATGAAATTCAACGCTTATTGACGGATTATCATAAACTAATCTCTCTAATTTCTAGATAACGTTCAAGTTTTCTTTTTACACGTTGCAATGCGTTGTCTATCGATTTCACATGCCTATTTAGCTCTTCAGAGATCTCATGATAAGATCTTCCATCAAGGTATAAAACTAATACCTTTTGTTCTAGGTCACTTAGCAATTCTCCCATTTTCACTTCAATATCATCAAATTCCTCTTGATTGATAATGAGTTCCTCAGGGTCCAATGCTTTTGCACCAGAAATCACGTCCAATAATGTTCGATCTGACTCTTCATCATAAATTGGCTTGTCCAACGAAACATAGGAATTTAGAGGAATATGCTTTTGACGAGTAGCAGTCTTAATAGCGGTAATGATTTGCCTTGTAATACACAATTCAGCAAATGCTTTAAAAGAAGTGAGCTTGTCCTCTTTAAAATCTCGTATCGCTTTGTATAATCCAATCATTCCCTCTTGGATGATATCTTCTCGATCTGCACCAATTAAAAAATATGACCTTGCTTTCGCTCTAACAAAATTACGATATTTATTGATAAGGTAATCCAACGCTTCACTTTCTCCACGATGAACGAGTTCAACTACTTGTTCATCCTCCATTAATACTAAATCTTCTCTGTTGACCTTGTCTTTGTTGAATGATGAATTCAAGCCGATCCCCCCGACCGCACACAAGATAACAATATTATACAGTATTGGTTTTGAAAGCGTCAACCAACTATAAATTTCCTCTGCGCCATTTTTCTAGCTTTTCCATCACATCATCCGGAAATGATATTTTTGAAGATGGACGATCTTTTTCGATTTTTTTCACTCTGTGTTTGATCCTATTTTCAATGGAGTTCATTTCATTTAAGAGCTCTCTTGCTGACTTCCTAAGAGCTCCTTGACCAAAAATAGCCCATTGCTCAGTAAAATCTGAAGTGGCCACATGTACCTGTGTCTTTATATTGCCCATTGATTTCGCTAACTTTTCTATCCGTTCATCAGCTGTTTCATTTTCTCTTGTGAAAATAACTTCAACACGGTAGTTTTTTTGTTTTTTCTCGATTCCTTTAACCATATGTGCATCAAAAACCACAATCACTCTATAACCGGTATATGCTTGATATTCAGCCATTTTCTCAATTAAAAGGTTTCTTGCCTCTGAAAGATTATTTTTCTTAAGACTTTGTAAATCTGGCCATGCTCCAATAATGTTATATCCATCAACTAGTAGGATATCCATTTCCTTCTATTCCCCTAAAGGATTTCGTTTCCGGTATACCTCATACATTAAAAGACTTGCGGCAACTGACGCATTAAGTGATGTTACATGACCAACCATTGGCATTTTAATTAAGAAATCACATTTCTCTTTAATCAATCGACCGATTCCCTTACCCTCACTACCAATAATTAACCCCAACGGCATATTACCATCTAAGTTCCGATAATCATCCGCTCCCTTGGCATCTGTTCCAACAATCCAAACTCCTTTTTCCTTTAGTTCGTCAATTGTTCGAGCCATATTAGTAATACGAGCTACAGGGATGTGTTCAATTGCACCAGTAGATGATTTGGCAACAGTCGCTGTTAAACCAACTGCTCTTCTTTTAGGGATAACGATACCATGTGCACCAACAGCATCAGCTGTTCGCATAATTGAGCCCAAGTTATGAGGATCTTCAATTTCATCCAAAAGTAAAAGAAATGGCATCTCATTCCGTTTCTTGGCAATTTGCAGGATGTCATCTATATGAACATATTCATAGGCCGCTACTTGAGCAACAACACCTTGGTGATTTCCTTCAACCATTTGATCTATTTTCTTCTTAGGAACAAAATTGATCGTTATTCCTCGTTCTTTTGCAAGCCTTGTTATTTCTTGGGCTTGTCCTTTTAAAGAGTTTTCCGCAACCCATATTTTATTAATATCTCTAGAAGACTTTAGTACTTCTATAACTGTATTGCGACCAATAATATAATCTTGACTCATCGTCTTCCCTCCTTTCCTTCCCTATCAATAAATTGAAATGCCTTTTCTATAAATTCTTCTAAACGATCATGGCTTTTTTCCAAATATAAATAACCTAGCAATGCTTCAAAAGCAGTACTATAACGGTATGTTTGAACATCCGTGTTTTTAGGTATTGTGCCTGATTTTGCGTTTCTTCCTCGTCTAATTACACCCTCCTCTTCTTCAGAGAAAAGCTCTAATGAAAACAAGTGGTGTAATATACTTGCTTGGGCTTTAGCAGAAACAAATCTTTTTGCTTGATTATGAAGCTGATTTGGCCTTATATTCCCTTTTGATAAAAGGTGATGTCTTACATATATCTCAAAAACAGCATCTCCAACATACGCTAACGCTAAGCTATTTAACAGCTTTGTGTCTTTAATTGTTTTTAAATCTAGAAACATATTGCTCCTCATTTCCTATAGAAAAAGGTGACAAAGCTATAAAAAGCTTTTAAACAATTATTGCTTTGTCACCTTTAGAACCTTTTTTATCTTTATTCCCTCAATTCAATAGACGTAATCAATTAACTACGTTTCCACCTTGTTCCTTGTGGAGTATCTTCTAAAATGATGTTTAAATCTTTTAATTTGTCACGAATCTCATCTGATAAAGCGAAATTCCGCTCTTTTCTCGCTTGTATACGTTGTTGAATCATCTCTTCAATCTCCTCATCTAGAAGTTGATTCGTCGCAAACTTAATTCCTAAAACATCCCCTAACTTATCTAACTCATCCAGAAATGCTGTAATCACTTCTTCTGATGTATTTTGTTCCTGTATATAGTAGTTTGCTTGTTTTGCAAGATCAAATAAAACAGAAATGGCATTCGCTGTATTAAAATCATCATCCATCTCTTTTTCAAATTGCACGCGAAACTCTTTTATTTTATTTAGCCATTCATCATTATTTTCTGTTAAATTCGTACTACTATTCTTTCGGTGTTGTAAATTCACGTATGAAGTGGTAATACGTTCAAAGGCATTTTTAGTACTTTCTAATAAATCTTGTGAAAAGTTAATAGGATGTCGATAATGAACAGATAACATAAAGAAACGAACGATTTGTGGATTAATCTCTTTAATAATATCGTGCACTAACACGAAGTTTCCAAGTGACTTAGACATTTTTTCATTATTGATATTAATATAGCCATTATGCATCCAATATTTCGAAAAGATTTTTCCAGTCACTGCTTCAGATTGAGCAATTTCATTTTCATGATGTGGAAAAGTTAAATCCTGACCACCGGCATGAATATCAATTGTATCTCCCAAGTATTTCTTTGCCATTGCTGAACATTCAATATGCCAGCCTGGTCTTCCTTCACCCCAAGGACTTTCCCAGGAAATTTCGCCCTCTTTCGCTGATTTCCAAAGAACAAAATCTAATGCATCCTGTTTCTTTTCACCTACATCAATTCGATTACCAAGCCTAAGTTCCTCAATTGATTGATGAGAAAGCTTCCCATAACCTTCAAATTCCCTTGTCTTATAGTAAACATCCCCACCAGCTTCATACGCATAACCTTTATCAATAAGAGCTTGAATGAAATCAACGATAAGATCAATGTTTTCTGTTACGCGTGGATGCATATTCGCACGTTTACAACCTAGAGCAGTTACATCATCAAAGTAAGCATCTATGAAACGATTTGCTATTGTTGGGACATCTTCACCAAGTTCATTCGCTGCTTTAATTAATTTGTCATCTATATCTGTAAAGTTAGAGACAAAATTCACATCATAGCCTTTGTATTCTAAATATCTTCGCACTGTGTCATAGACAATTGCTGGCCTAGCATTTCCTATATGAATATAATTGTAAACCGTTGGACCACAAACATACATTTTCACCTTACCTGGTTCTAGTGGTTCAAATGTTTCCTTTTGCCTTGTTAGCGTATTGTACAACTTTATTGTCATATTCACTCGTTCCTTTCCTTAACTGTTGGACTTCATCTCTTAATCCTTTAACTTCAGCTTCCAATTCCTTAAATCGATCTGCAACTGGATCAGGTAGATCACAATGATTTAAGTCTTGGTCAACTCTTTTGCCGTTCTGAATGACGACCCTACCTGGTATACCAACAACAGTTGAATGATCGGGAACCTCTTTCAGAACAACTGATCCTGCACCTATTTTAGAGTACGCACCAACAGTGATTGATCCTAAAACCTTTGCTCCAGTTGCTATTAATGCATGATCTTTAATGGTTGGATGTCGTTTTCCTTTTTCTTTACCAGTTCCACCGAGAGTAACTCCTTGGAATACTGTCACATCATCACCTATTTCACAAGTTTCACCAATAACTACACCCATACCATGATCAATAAAAAAGCGGCGACCGATCTTTGCAGCCGGATGGATTTCCACACCAGTAAAAAAGCGACTCACCTGGGAAACAGCTCTAGCTAAGAAAAAGAGCTTTCTTTTATATAACACATGGGCTATTCTGTATCCCCAAATAGCATGTAAACCAGAGTAAGTTAAGATGACCTCAAAATAGCTTCTTGCAGAAGGATCTTGTTCAAATACCACGTCTACATCTTCTTTCATCATTTTTAACACTTATATCCCTCCAATCATCACCTTTATTAGTCTATATAAGAAGAAGAAATTGCTTTTTTTACATATAAAAAAGCGCCTCTGTATATGATACAGAGACGCTTAAATGCGCGGTTCCACTCTGTTTAGGTATGAGAGGAACATAACCTCGAGACACCTCAACTTTTGACTCTGTAACGTAGAGTAATACGCTTTTACTTACTAATCTATATTAGACGTTTAGCAAAAGACTCTAAGGTGCATTTCAAGCCTAATTTCTCTTAAACCTCTTTCAGCCAGTGGAGGTTCTCTCTATAAAAGGAAATTAAACTTTACTCTCCTTATCAACGCTTTACTTATTTAAAATAATGTATTAACCATACTATATTACATTTTTATCAAAAAGTTAACTAATTACACTATTTAATCTAGATATTACAATATTCTTACCTAATACTGCAATTGATTTTGGTAAATCAGGACCATGAGTCTGACCTGTAATTGCCACACGGATTGGCATAAATAGATTTTTACCCTTCTGACCAGTTGCTTTTTGAACAGCTTTTATTGAAGATTTAACTTGCTCAGCAGAGAAGTCCTCTACATTTTCTACCTCATTTAAGAAGGCCTTCAAAACCTCTGGTACACTTTCGCCTTCAAGAACAGTTTCTGCTTCTCTGTTATATGAAATATCCTCTTTAAAGAATAATTCTGTAAGCTCCACAATTTCCGCTCCATAACTCATTTGTTCTTGATACAGTGCAATCAATTGATGAATTCGCTCTATTGCTTCTTCATTCATGTCTTCTGACACTCTACCTGCCTTCACTAAATGTGGTAATGCAAGTGGGATAAGCTGTTCTACCTCTAACTGTTTAATATATTGATTATTCATCCATGCTAATTTTTGTGTATCAAAAACAGCTGGTGATTTAGATAACCTCGCTGAATCAAAGATCTCAATCAACTGATCCTTTGTATAAACTTCCTCTTCTCCACCTGGAGACCATCCAAGAAGGGAAATAAAGTTAAATAGAGCATTTGGAAGATAGCCTAGCTCCTCATATTGTTCAATAAACTGGATAATTGATTCATCACGCTTGCTTAATTTTTTACGATTTTCATTAACAATTAACGTCATGTGGCCAAATACAGGTATATCCCAACCAAATGCTTCATAAATCATCATTTGTTTTGGTGTATTTGAAATATGGTCTTCTCCACGAAGAACATGCGATATTTTCATTAAGTGATCATCAACAGCTACCGCAAAATTATATGTAGGTGTTCCGTCCTTTTTTACAATAACAAAGTCACCCATGCCTTCAGATTCAAAAGAAATATCACCTTTTACCATATCATTAAATCGATATTCTTTCTTATCCGGAACTCTGAAGCGAATACTAGGTTTCAATCCTTTCCCTTCTAGCTCTAGCTGTTCTTCCACAGTTAGATTTGCATGCTTTCCAGAATATTGAGGAGTTTCACCACGTTCCATTTGTTCCTCACGTTCTTTTTCTAACTCTTCTTCTGTGCAAAAACATTTGTAGGCTAGTCCTTTTTCTACTAACTCTTCGTAATATTTTTTATAAACATCTGTTCTTTCAGACTGACGATAAGGTCCATATTCTCCCCCAACATCAACACTTTCATCCCAGTTTATTCCTAGCCAATTTAAATACTTTAATTGACTTTGCTCTCCACCCTCGATGTTTCGCTTCTTATCGGTATCTTCAATCCGAATAATGAATTTACCACCCTGGTTTTTTGCAAATAAATAGTTAAATAATGCCGTTCTTGCATTTCCAATATGTAAATGTCCTGTTGGACTTGGTGCATAACGCACTCTCACTTCGTTTGTCATTTGTTAACCTCCACTAATTAGTAGTTATTATATTTTAGATGCTGTAAAACATTGTTATTGGTTTTCGTTACAGGCATTTGCTTTCCAGGTGGAAATATTAAAAAATCCCAACTGCTGACTTTTTTCAAGGCTCTTTTCTGAAAGATTGTTGCTAATTGACCTAATTCACTGTTAGAAAAAGTATTTTCTTCGCATAAAAGAGACTATTCTAGAAGAAAAGATGCCACTAGACTTTATATAGTGCTGTTTCCATCAAGTATTAAAAAGCAACAAAGTATAGGAATACAGCCTTTTTCAAAAAAACGAAGCCTATTGCGACCCGGAGGCCTTCTCGGCGCTAGTATCTGTGGGCTCTTTAGAGTTTCCCCGAGTCAACTTGAAGTCAAGTAATAAGACCTAATTTTACCATCAATATGAAAGAGACACAAAACAATTATAACCAGAAACAATCGTCCAATTCTTTGTCTCCTTAGACACAGAAAGATACATTTAGCGTTTTTGTATCAATACTGTGGCTTGAGAAGCAATTCCTTCTTGTCTGCCCGTAAAGCCTAGTTGTTCAGTTGTTGTAGCCTTTACATTTACTTGTGATATATCCGCTTCTAATAACTCCGCTATTTTTTCTCTCATCTTTTCAATATGTGGAGCCATCTTAGGTTTCTGCGCAATAATTGTACAATCGATATTACCTAATTCATATCCTCGGTCTTTCACTAGCTTCCAAACATGTGTTAATAGCTTTGCAGAATCAGCATCTTTAAAAGTGTGATCTGTATCAGGAAAGTGTTTTCCGATATCACCTTCTGCTATTGCACCTAAACAAGCATCTGCCACAGTGTGTAATAAAACATCTGCATCTGAATGACCTAGTAAACCCTTTTCAAATGGGATTTCAATTCCACCTATAATGAGTGGTCTTCCTTCAACTAATTGATGTACATCAAATCCTTGTCCAACTCTAATCATCATCGTTTCCCTCTTTCTCAATCTTTTCAAGTACAAAAGCACAAGCGCTTTGATTAGCCCCAACAAGCATAAGACAATTAGGAATATAAGTGTGTTTCTTTACATTAAATTTCTAATTAGCTTATGACCCGGTAGCCTCATTTAATAAGTAATATGAACTCTTTGGCTTATATAAGTTGGCTTATCAAGCTTTCCCATATAAACATTTCAAGACATGGTATTTATTTTCTTTTTACTATCGCTTCAGCTATTAATAAATCATCAGGAGTGGTTATTTTTAAATTTGTATAATCACCCATCACAATCGACACAGGTTGTCCTACTCTCTCTAAAAGACTAGCATCATCTGTCCCAAGAAAACCTTCTGCTATTGCTTGTTCATGGGCACTTAAAATTAATCCTAGTCGAAATGCTTGAGGTGTTTGAATACCCCAAAGATTAGAACGATCAAGGGTTTGACTAACAATTCCATGATCAACCACCTTAACAGTATCCTTTAAAGGAACACCCAAGGTTGCTGCACCCGTAATCTCTACTTTACGAATTAGTTCTTCTATACTCTTATGAGAAACAAATGGACGTGCACCGTCATGAACAAGAACATAGTCCTCATTATGACAACTCTTTAATCCGTTATAAACACTATTTTGTCTCTCGGCACCGCCATAAACCATTTTTTTCACTTTTGTGATTTTATACTTAAGCAATAACTCTTCAAAATCATTCGTTTCCAATTCGTTTATCACAAGAATAATCGCTGAACAAAGTGAGTGGTTCTCAAAAACCCTTAGCGTATGTATAATAAGTGGTATTTCATCAACTTCTATAAATTGTTTATTTTTCCCAGCCTTCATTCGCTTACCTTGACCTGCTGCTGGTATGACAACTTGATAGTTCATTTGGAGGTACTCCTTTTATTATTTCAATTAAGACATGTATAACAACATAATAAAAGATTACACTTCATATGTAAAACAGCCCATGAACATTGTATATGTTGTTCATGGGCTGTTCACTTATTCCACTTGGTAACACCAGTTATTCTAAGTGAAACTTAACTCACTATAAAGCTGCTTTTTCTAATAACTTAGGCTTGGCAAAAATCATTCTACCCGCTGAGGTTTGAAGGACACTTGTTACTAATACCTCAATATGCTTCCCAATATAATTACGACCATCTTCTACAACAATCATTGTGCCGTCATCTAAATAAGCAACACCTTGATTATGTTCTTTTCCATCTTTAATGACTTGAACTTTCATTTCTTCCCCGGGAAGAACAACCGGTTTAACTGCATTAGCTAAGTCATTTATATTTAACACATGAACTTTTTGAAGTTCACACACTTTATTTAAGTTGAAATCATTTGTTACAACAACACCTGATGTGAGCTTTGCTAGTTTAACTAGCTTGCTATCTACTTCTTGAATTTCTTCAAAATCACCTTCGTAGATCTCCACATTAATTGAAAGCTCTTTTTGGATTCTATTAAGGATATCTAATCCTCTTCGTCCCCTATTTCTCTTTAATACATCTGATGAGTCGGCTATATGCTGAAGCTCTTCTAGAACAAATTGTGGAATAACAATTGTTCCTTCTAAAAAGCCTGTTTGGCATATATCAGCAATTCTCCCATCTATAATCACACTTGTATCTAAGATTTTGAGCTTCTTATCCTCTATCTCATTTTCCTCTTCTGCTATACCCTTTTTCTTACCAATTTTATTAGGTACAGTAAACAAATTGACAAGCTCATCTCTTTTCTTAAATCCTACTTGAAAACCTAAATAACCAAGTAATAATGTTAGGAAAATTGGGATGATTGTATTAAACACCTGATATTGTATATCTTTTAAAGGGATAACAATAAGAAAAGCTACTATAAGACCGAAAATTAAACCTAAACTCCCAAATAATACATCTGTAACAGGCGCTTTTACTACAGCTTCTTCTAGAACCTTTATCCAGTTTACAACATAATCAACTAACCAAAATGTTGCGACAAAAAATATTATTGCACCTAGTACTGCTAACGTATAAGGTGTATTAATAAAAGGTATGTCCTGCATATTTAATAGTTCTAGCAATTCTGGTATGAATAGAATACCTAACATCCCACCCACACTTAGAAATAAAAGTTGAATTATGCGTTTAATTAACATACCTTCACCTCCTTCTTAGGTAATTACTACTTTATCCTAATTTTGTTAAATAGAAAATAGATATTTAAAAATGTAAATAGATTGACATAAGGCTGTAATCTCAAACCACAATAAAAACAATTCTAATATACCCTATTTTCCCCTAATTAAAACAAAATTATTAAAAGTTTCATTAAAAATTAATTATATGTGACGATCGATCAGGAGTTGTTCCTTTAGCCTTTTAAGGCCCTCCTTAATTTTTCTTGCTCTAACCTCCCCAATACCATCCACCTCATCTAACTGTTCTACGGTTGCTTGCAAAATAAGTTTCAAATTTTTATATTTTGTCACTAAATTTTCAATAATAATTGATGGAAGTCTTGGTATTTTATTTAATGTTCGATAACCTCTAGGAATAACAGGGCTATCAATATTCGTAAATGATGAGTGACCTAATAACTTAAATAAAACAGAATCCTCTAATAGCTCAAAGCTAGACAAATCTTGTAATTGCTTAATAATCGGGTAAGGATCTACAGCTTTGTCATTAGCATAATCTTTTATTAAAAGCGCAGCCTCACCTTCTAAGCCAGTTAGAAGTTCAGCTAATTGAAGTCTTATTAAATGTCCTTCTGCTCCAAGTTCATTAACATAATCATTTATTTCATCCTTTATTCTGAGAACCATTTCAAACCGATGCAACACTTGAAGAACTTCTTTAAATGTAACAAGTTCTTCGAGCTCTAATGCCCCTAGCGTTCTAATAGACTGATCTAGAACAATCTTATACTTTTCTAATGTTTGTATCGCTTGATTAGCCTTGGTTAAGATAACCCCGATATCTCTAAGTGCATATCTTAATTCACCATGATATAAGGTAATGACATTTCTCCGCTGCGATATCGCAATAACTAAATTTCCAGTTTGTTTAGCCACTCTTTCGGCCGTCCGATGTCTCATACCTGTTTCTGAAGAATAAATCGTTGGATCTGGAACCAGTTGGGCATTGGCAAACAAAATCTTATTACCCGAATCACTTAACACTATAGCTCCATCCATTTTTGCTAATTCGTATAGATGAGCAGATGAAAATGCACATTGAATAGAAAAACCACCATCAATAACTTCTTTCACTACTTCGTTATGTCCTACAACAATTAGCCCACCTGTTTTTGCACGAAGGACATTTTCTATACCTTCTCTAATAGGAGTGCCTGGTGCCACAAATTGTAGAATCTCATTCAATGACTTTTCTCCTGTTTTACTTTCTATGTTGGTCATCGATCTGTTAACCCCCTAATGTTTTATGAAGGGCCTCTGCAACATTTTTAACTCCTACAATTTCAATATCAACTGGTGGATTCCATCCTCCTATATTTGCCTCTGGTATGACTGCCCTCTTAAAGCCTAGCTTTGCTGCTTCCATGACTCTTTGCTCAATTCTTGAAACTCTTCGCACCTCTCCTGTTAAACCAACTTCACCAATAATTACATCTGTAGGCTTTGGTGGTGCATCTTTAAAGCTTGAAGCTATGCTTACTGCAATTGCTAAATCAATGGCAGGTTCATCAAGCTTCACACCACCTGCAACTTTTAAATACGCATCTTGATTTTGCAATAAGAGTCCTACACGTTTCTCTAATACAGCCATTAGCAATGGAACGCGATTATGATCAATTCCTGTTGCCATCCTTCTTGGATTACCAAAACTAGTTGGTGAAATCAGCGCTTGAATCTCAACCAAAACGGATCTAGTACCTTCCATAGAAGCCACAACAGTTGATCCAGCAGCACCCTTTGAACGTTCTTCAAGGAAAATTTCAGATGGATTCTGAACTTCTTCTAAACCAGACTCTTTCATTTCAAAAATTCCCATCTCATTTGTTGAGCCAAATCGATTCTTAACAGCTCTTAAAATCCGAAAAGTATGGTGTCGTTCGCCTTCAAAATAAAGAACAGTATCAACCATATGTTCTAAAATCCTTGGTCCTGCAATCGATCCCTCTTTTGTTACATGACCAACAATGAAAATCGCAATTCCTTTTGTTTTAGCAATTCTCATTAGTTCAGCTGTTGACTCCCTAACTTGTGAAACACTACCTGGTGCTGAGGTTATTTCACTATGAAAAACTGTTTGTATCGAATCAACCACAACAAATGTGGGATTTACTTCTTCAATAGCTTTTGATATATAACTTAAATCTGTTTCAGATAAAACTAATAACCTATCAGATTTTACGCCAAGGCGATCCGCTCTAAGCTTTGTTTGTTTAACCGATTCTTCACCTGATATATATAAAACATCATTCCCATTATCAGCTAGTTGAGAAGACACCTGTAATAAAAGTGTAGATTTACCTATACCCGGATCTCCACCAATTAACACTAAAGAACCCTTAACAATACCGCTACCTAACACTCGATTAAATTCCTCTGAGTTCGTGAAAATTCTTGGTTCTTGGGCTGTTTCGATGCTTGTAATGGGAGAAGGTTTTTGTAATGTTTGACTTGAATGTGCAAAAACTGCTCTACGTGAAGAGGCTGGTTTTGAAACCTCCTCTGTCATTGTATTCCACTCACCACAACCAGGGCACTTCCCCATCCATTTTGGTGATTCATAACCACATGATTGACAGATAAACTTCACCTTTGCTTTAGCCATTAAATAGTTCCTCTCTTATTAGATTACCAAGTAGACAAGTTCTTTATGATACTTATCCTATAATTATATTTAAATAATGTGAAAAACCCTATGTAAATTGTGAAATAAACGACTGTTTGAAATAAAGAAAGCGAGGCACACAATTCTTGTATGCCTCTACTTCCTTCTTCATTCTATCTAATTTTATTACTATTGTTTTACTTCTTCTTTTTCAGATGTTCTGACAATAAATTCCCCATCTTCAACATCTAAAACGATTTTCTGACCTTTATTTATTGTTCCTTTTAAAAGTTCTTCAGATAATCGATCTTCAACATTCTTTTGAATTGATCGACGTAAAGGTCTTGCACCGTATTCTAGATCTACACCTTCTTCAGCTATTTTCTCTTTTGCTGGATCAGTAAGCTCTAGTGATAGATCTTGTTCCATTAATCGCTTCGTTAATTGATCTGACATGAGTGAAACAATTTCTTTTAAATGTTTCTTTTCTAATGCATGGAACACAATAATTTCATCGATACGGTTAATGAACTCAGGTCTGAACGCCTTTTTCAACTCGTTCATTACCTTGCCTTTCATATCTTTATGGTTTTGTGTTTCATCTTGAATATTGAAACCAACATATTTATTTCTCTTTAATTCACTTGCTCCAACATTAGAAGTCATAATTAAAATAGTATTTCTAAAGTCGACAGTTCGACCTTTAGAATCTGTTAAACGCCCATCTTCTAATACTTGTAATAATATATTAAATACGTCAGGATGAGCTTTTTCAATTTCATCTAAAAGAACAACCGAATATGGCTTTCTTCTAACCTTCTCAGTTAATTGGCCACCTTCTTCATAACCAACATATCCTGGAGGTGATCCTACTAGACGAGAAGTTGAATGCTTTTCCATGTATTCGGACATATCAATTCGAATCATAGAATCTTCGTCACCAAAAATTGACTCTGCAAGAGCTCTTGCTAGTTCTGTCTTACCAACACCAGTAGGTCCTAAGAAAACGAATGATCCAATTGGTCGCTTAGGATCCTTAAGTCCTGCACGTGCACGACGAACTGCTTTAGCAACAGCTACAACAGCCTCTTCTTGACCAACTACTCTTGAATGTAAAAGACTTTCCATATTCAGCAATTTATCAGTTTCAGTTTGTGCTAGTCTTGAAACAGGAACACCAGTCCAGCTTGATACAACCAATGCGATATCTTCAACAGTTACTTCAGTGTTTTCCTGCCCTTGTTTTTCTTTCCATGTTTTCTTTGTTTCTTCTAATTGTTCACGTAAACGTTGCTCAGTATCTCGTAAAGATGCCGCTTTTTCAAACTCTTGACTTTGTACTGAAGCATCTTTTTCATTACGTATTTCCTCAAGCTTTTGCTCAAGCTCTTTTAAATTAGGCGGTGTTGTGAATGAGCGTAAGCGCACCTTTGAACCTGCTTCATCTATTAAATCAATTGCTTTATCTGGTAAAAAGCGATCAGAAATATATCGATCTGACAACTTAACAGCAGCATCAATAGATTCATCTGTAATTGACACTCTATGATGAGCCTCATATCGATCTCTTAGCCCTTTTAAGATTTGGATGCTTTCATCCACTGTTGGCTCATCCACTTGAATTGGCTGGAATCTTCTTTCTAACGCAGCATCTTTTTCAATGTATTTTCTATATTCATCTAGAGTTGTAGCACCGATACATTGTAGTTCACCTCTAGCTAATGATGGTTTTAAAATATTTGATGCATCAATTGCACCCTCTGCACCACCGGCACCTATTAATGTGTGAAGCTCATCGATGAACAGAATGATATTACCTGCTTGACGAATTTCATCCATAACTTTCTTTAGACGATCCTCAAACTCTCCACGATATTTTGTACCCGCAACAACTGTACCCATATCTAAAGTCATTACTCGTTTGTCACGTAGAATTTCCGGCACTTCATTTTGTACGATTTGCTGTGCTAACCCTTCGGCAATAGCTGTTTTACCAACACCTGGTTCACCAATTAATACAGGGTTGTTTTTAGTACGTCGACTAAGAACCTCAATTACACGCTGAATTTCTTTACTTCTTCCGATAACAGGATCCAGGCTGCCTTCTCTTGCAATAACAGTTAAATCTCTAGCTAAACTATCTAGTGTAGGCGTGTTCGCATTTGTCATACTTCCACCTTGATGGTTTGCAGAAGATTCATTACTTCCTAATAACTGAAGAACCTGCTGTCTTGCTTTATTTAAACTGACTCCTAAGTTGTTTAATACCCTAGCTGCAACTCCTTCACCTTCACGAATAAGTCCTAATAAAATATGCTCGGTTCCAACATATGAGTGCCCAAGCTTTCTAGCTTCATCCATTGATAATTCAATCACTTTTTTCGCTCTAGGAGTGTAGTGAATTGTTTGAGAAGCATCTTGCCCTCTCCCAATTAACCCTTCAACTTCTTTTTGGATTTTTTCAGGTCCTAAGCCTAACGCAATTAATGCTTTAGCAGCAATGCCTTCTCCTTCACTCACAAGACCTAGAAGAATATGTTCAGTACCTATATTGTTATGCCCTAAACGAACTGCTTCCTCTTGTGCTAAAGCAAGTACCTTTTGAGCGCGTTCTGTAAATCTTCCAAACATCATAATTCATCATCCTCCATCCGATTATTGCTTTCCTTCTCTAAGTTCAAACGTTCTCTAATCAATGCTGCTCGTCGAATATCTCGATCATTAGGACGTAAAGGACCTCCAAAATATTGTTGGAGAAACCCTGGCTGGGTTAACACCATCAGCTCATTTAAAATATTTCGAGAAATATCTTTTATAATACCTAAATCAATGCCAAGCCTAACATCAGATAAACATTTTGCCGTTTCATTTGATTCAATAATTCGGCTATAAGCTAAGGTTCCAAATGAACGATAAACTCGGTCCTCTACCTGTATCTGTGAAGAGTTATACAGTGCTTCACGAGTATTTCTTTCTTGTGTAATGAGCTGCTGAACAACACTGATTAAATCATCCACTATGTCTTTCTCTGACTTACCTAGTGTAATTTGATTTGAGATTTGAAATAAGTTACCTACAGCTTCGCTTCCTTCACCATATATTCCTCTAACAACAAGACCTAATTGATTAATGGCAGGAATAATTCGATTAATCTTTTGGGTGAGTACTAACGCAGGTAAATGCATCATAACAGATGCTCTTAAACCGGTTCCTACATTTGTTGGACAGCTTGTTAAGTAACCTCTTTGTTCATCAAATGCATAATCAACCTCTTCTTCAATCCAATCATCTAGTTGATTAGCCATGTTCAAGGCTTCTTCAAGTTGAAGACCTGGATAAAGACATTGAATACGGATATGATCTTCCTCGTTAAGCATTATGCTAACTTCCTCATTTTCCGATAATAAGCACCCACCGAAAACAGATTGATCAGCGAGATTTGGGCTTATTAAATGTTTCTCTACCAAAACCCTTTTTTGTATCGCCTGCAGATCATTCATTTTTAATAACTCTAACTGACCTATTTTTTCAAGTGTCTTATTTGCATATGTTTGTTCGAAAAAATCTAGAACCTTTTGTGAATCTTTATCCGAAGAAACAGTTGGAAATTTATATTGCTCCATGTTTCGAGCTAAACGAATTCGACTACTTAATACAATGTCCGAATCCGGACCTTCCTGACTCATCCATGCACTCATTGCTTTACTCATGAAATTCTGGAGTGACATAATTAAGATCCCTCCTCACGAATATTACTTAGTTCTTTTTCGAGTGACCTTATTTCGTCCCTAACTTTTGCTGCTTCTTCAAACTCTTCTTGTTCAATAAAATTATGAATACTAGTCTTTAATTCATCAATTTTCTTACGTATATGAATATCTCCACCACTTCTAGTCGGAATCTTTCCTGAATGGACTGTATTGCCGCCATGAACCCTTCTAAGGACAGGTGTAATATAATTTTTAAATGTAGAATAACAATTTGAACAGCCAAACCTACCTACCTTTTTAAACTGGTGAAGTGTCATATTACAACAATCACACTTAGGGACATCTTCTGCTTTAAAAACATTATGTTCTTCTGTTTTTGCTATACCCTGCTCCATATTAAGTAACCCTGTTAATAAGTTATTTAAAGAGAAGCCTGCATTGCCGTTGAACATAAAAAGCTCACTGTTCTCTTTTGCACAATGTTCACAAATATGAAACTCCGTTTTTTCACCATTTATCACTTTTGTAAAGTGAAACGTTGCCGGTCTTTCATTACATTCCTGGCAAATCATTCGTCTCCCCTACCTTTACTTATATTTCAATGATGTTATCATAGCTTTAAACATTCTTGCCCTTAGTTCGTCTCTATGTGGGAGTTCAATATAAAGGACTGAACGATCTATTACACTTAACATCAATTTAGCTTCACGGGAAGATATCACATCTTCTGTCACTAAGCGGCCAATAATATCTTCTGCAGCAGCTTGGGAAAGGCGTTGGCTAATTAAGTGTAGTATCTGATCAAGAAGGTGTGCTTGATTATTTGCCCGCACCTTAATAATCCGGATATATCCTCCACCACCACGCTTACTTTCAACAGCATAGCCTCTCTCAATTGTAAATCTTGTATTAATAACATAGTTAATCTGTGAAGGAACACATTGAAATTTATCTGCTATTTCACTGCGTTTAATCTCTACAATTTCTCTCCCACTATTGTCTAGTACATTTTTTAGGTACTGTTCAATAATGTCTGAAATATTCCTCACTCAACCTCCCCCTCACTGACTTTGACTATATTTGACTATAACCTAACTATAAATGGAACAGAAAAATTTTTCAACTTTTCTGTTCCATTTAAATATTGCCAAATTCAAAGAAAGTGAAACCTATTTAAAATATTTTTTCCACCTCATCTATTTCTACTAATACCTTTTCTAAATGAGTATGTGTTACAGAAGATATATCTATATCTAATTGGTAATAAAAAGTAACATAATTCTCCCTTACTTTTCGACAAGATGTCATGACAACCTTATTCGTATCGATATCAAAAGTTCTTAATTTCTTTATCACATCATCAATAGTAGATTTATTAGAATGAACAGTAACCTTCATTTTCTTTCTAGCTTTTTTAACATACATAAACTTCTCTAATTTGTTTAAAAAAATTAACGACATTAATACTATAGTAGTAGTGAAAATGGCTAATGTATACATTCCAGTGCCAATAATCAACCCCAGACCAGCAACAATCCAGATTGAAGCAGCAGTTGTTAATCCTCTAACTGTAGCTCCCTTAACTAAAATTGTTCCTCCACCTAAAAATCCTATCCCACTAATAACATATGAGGGTATCCTTGAGGGATCAAACTGCACTCGACTATTACCCTTAATATATTCATCAAATCCATATAGAGATAAGATCATCATTAGACATGATCCAATTCCTACTAGTAAATGAGTACGAAAACCTGCTGGATGGTTCTTAAACTCCCTTTCTAGCCCAATAACACCGCATAATAGAGTAGCTATTAGAATTCGAGTAAACATTATATATGTATCATGATCAATAAAATCAAGTAGATTCATTTTAATCTCCTATATAAATAGATTAGGGGGTTATATATATATATACGCAAATTCATTTGTTAAAACACAATTTTCATAAAAATTAAATTAAATCTTTTTCTTATTCTATATCTCTGTTTCATTTATATGAGTTTAACTGTGATTCTATAGATTAAAATGTTATATAAAAAAAGTAAAAGGTGGAATTAGAATTAAAAACTAGAGAATATTTATAAGGGAAAAATCAGTCGTCTTTGGTCAGAACTGACAGGCATAAGACGATCTTTGCCTGTCATTCCTGAGTCCTTATTAATCCAACTCAAGAGGCTAGGTGGTAAAGCTAGACTCCTAAACTAGGTGACGGCTTTACTTTTTTATCATATCTTGTTCTAAGTTTTTTCAATGGTATCTTTTATGTTCTTTATGTATGCACAAAAAAAAAGACCAGTATCTCTACTGATCTTTCTACTCTTTACTTGGCGACGCCCTACTCTCACAGGAGGCCCCCCCCAACTACCATCGGCGCTAGAGCTTAACTTCCGCGTCCGGATTTCGTCTTGCGATAAGCGGCGAATCTCCGCGTCAGCTTGTTCATTCAGATCCTCATGTGCCAACTACGCACATTCCGGTCTTCACTCTCGGCGCTCCCTTGAACTTCTTGCTTCTCCCAAGCCTCAGGCTAGTAGTTCCTTTTAGTCTCTACCTCCTATACATATCTTCGATATAACCAATATCATGTATAGAATCTGCCTTTATATCTTTTACCTTTTTCTCCACAAAAAAAGACCAGTATCTCTACTGATCTTCCCTCTTTTTACTTGGCGACGTCCTACTCTCACAGGGGGAAACCCCCAACTACCATCGGCGCTGAAGAGCTTAACTTCCGTGTTCGGCATGGGAACGGGTGTGACCTCTTCGCCATCATCACCAAATAATTGGTTTACGGCTTCCGATGAACTTCACATTTCTGCGTCATCGATGCTCGTCAACATCCTCACGTACTAAAGTACGCTCCGGTGTCTCCTAGGGTCGATTCCTTGAACTGTTCGTTCCTCGAAACCCTTTTACTCTATATAGAGTTTTCAGGAATAATATATTCCTTCAAAACTAGATAACGATTATACAATTCAATTCACTGACGTTCGCTTAAATATTAGGTTAAGTCCTCGATCGATTAGTATCTGTCAGCTCCACACGTCACCGCGCTTCCACCTCAGACCTATCAACCTGATCATCTTTCAGGGATCTTACTAGCTTACGCTATGGGAAATC
>NZ_JAIVKL010000019.1 GCF_020524045.1 Metabacillus litoralis | reverse complement strand
TCTTTTATGACATTTGCATTTCAATTAAACTTAGCTTGATTCAAACAGAAAATCGTCCAAAAAAACCTTACATAATTTGTAAGGTTAGCTTGATGACATTGGGCTCAGCTTCCTCCCCGTGGAACGCGAGTGTCTGCAGCGCAATGGAACGAACTTGTTTTTTTCAACTTAACTGAATTTAGATTTAACCTCCTATCATTATTTTTTTATCCATTTAACTAAATATGTCAACCAATAAGCAATATATGCAATTCCTATATCAATAAGAAAAACATAAAAAAGATTCATTCCTTTATTTAATTTGACTAAACCTACATATGCTTCTACAGATGCAAAACCGAATGCAAATACAGCACTAAGCAGGATCGTGTACAAGTAAAAGTTTTTGTTATGATTCGTACAATATTGATACAAAAGCAGAAAGCCTACTGGAAGTGCGGAGGCTGTCATGTTAAGGGCGAAGGGTAATAAAGGTGTTAGAAAATATGTATGGATGAAAAAACCTAATCTTTCGAGAACTATATCGATATATGTCCATAACAAATGCACTGTATATCCAAAGAAAAAAAGTTCAAAAATTCTTTTTCTATCAACTAAAAAATAAACCAACAGTAATGGAGCAATTAATAATGAGACAACTGTCCAGAATTGCCATGTCCCCATATGAGAGTAGCTTTCCCAATATGAAGAAAATAAAGAATTTAACTCTTCACTCTTCTTATTAATTTCCTTCCAATATTCACTGTATTCCATGAGATATCCTCCTAAAAGGGAATAATAAACATTATCTATTGTTTCCATAATGAGTATTGAAATACAGCTGAAATGATCATTTTCCTGAGACAATATAAATTGTGCACTAGACACTTGAGCCAATGAACACCTTGAGCTAATTAATAACTCTAAGTACAAATTCTTATCCTTTTTCATATAGGCTGTTTTCGCGAACTTTGATGTTTTTGAATACCCTAAGCAATCAGCACTGTATTAAGTCTAGTGGTATCTTTTATTCATAAAATAGTACCTTTGTAGTGGGAAAACACTGTTTTCACCCCAAATTTTTATTACATAGCAACAATCGTTCAGAAATGAGCCTTCATATAAAAAAGACGAACAAATTCATTCAAAATTTGCTCGTCTTTTTATAAAGGTTTATTCCGTATTTATTAAAAAGTGACTTTAGGATCCGCTTTACTTGCTTAAAGCTGCTATCAGTTCATATACTTTATTCATTACACCAGCTTCTAATGCCGCTAGCTGTTCTTCACTTTGTTCTAATGTTTCACAGTTAACACCAAAGTAGAATTTAGCTTTTGGCTCTGTACCAGATGGTCGTACACAGAACCAAGAATGATCTTCAAGAATATATTTCAAAACGTTGGATCCTGGTAAATGGATCGTTTCTTTGGATCCAGCAACTACATCTTGACGTTCACTTGTTTGATAATCTTCAATGGCTACGATTTTCTTTCCTGCTATGTCTGTCGGTGGATTACTTCTAAAGGATTGAAGAATACTTTGGATTTGCTCAGCACCTTCTTTTCCTTTCAATGTTAAAGATTGCAAGCCTTCTTTGTAATAACCATACTTTTTAAAAATCTCGAGCAAGCCTTGGTACAAAGTTAGCCCTTTCTTTTTGTAATAAGCTGCTACTTCTACAGATAATAGAGCGGCTTGTACAGCATCTTTGTCACGAGCAAAATCACCAATTAAATAACCATAACTTTCCTCATAGCCAAATTGGAATTCATATTGACCACTTCTTTCGTATTCATTGATTTTTTCACCAATGAATTTAAATCCTGTTAAGGTATCAATTGTATCTAACCCAAATGAGCTAGCGATATCTCTCCCAATTTCTGATGTTACGATAGTTTTTAACACAACACCATTGCTTGGAAGTGTTCCTTTTTCCTTTTTCTCCGAAAGGATGTAATGAAGAAGAAGTGCACCTGTTTGGTTTCCTGTTAACACAACATATTCTCCATCATTATTCTTCACTGCTACCCCAAGACGATCCGCATCTGGATCTGTTCCAATTAACACATCAGCATCGATTTTTTTTCCATCACGTATTGCTAAAGTAAAAGCGTCATGTTCTTCAGGATTTGGTGATTTGACTGAAGAGAAATTCGGATCTGGTAGTTCTTGTTCTTTCACAACTGTAATATTTTTATAGCCTAGAGCATCTAAGCCAAGACGAACAGGTTTGTTAGCTGTTCCATGTAGTGGTGTGAAAACAACCTTAATATCTACTTCACTTGAAAGATTAGGATTCACTGAAATTGTTTTTAACTTCTCAGTATAAGCTTCGTCAATTTCTTCACCTAACATTTTAATAAGCCCTTGTTCTTTCAATGTAGCTTCATCTTGTACTTCTATTAAAAGTTCATCTTCAACTTTACTTACATACGAAATGACAGTATCTGCTGCTGCAGGTGGCAATTGACCTCCATCTTCTCCGTAAACTTTATAGCCATTATATTCAGGTGGGTTATGACTTGCAGTAATAACTATTCCTGAAAAACCATTTAAGTGACGAACGGCAAATGAAAGCTCTGGTGTTGGGCGCAGTTCTTCAAATACATATGTTTGAATTCCATGAGAAGCAAGTGTTTTTGCCGCTTCCATTGCAAATTCCGGTGATTTATAACGTGAATCATAAGCAATAACAACCCCACGTTTTTTGGCTTCTTCACCGAAAGAATCTATGTATGAAGCTAGTCCTTCTGAAGCTTTACGAACTGTGTATGTATTCATTCGGTTCGTACCTGGTCCAATCTCTCCACGCATACCACCAGTACCGAACTCTAATTCTTTATAAAAGCAATCTTCTAATACCTTTTCATTGCCTTCCATTTCGTTTAATAAACCTTTTAACTCTTGATCTAAATCCTGTTTATTTATCCAACGTTGATAACTTTTTTCCCAGCTCATATTTACCTCCAAGGAGTGATTTTTCAGCATATTTCAATAAATACCATCCTTATTTTAGCATAAATTAGGTTTTTCCACAGAAAGGATTTTCTACAAAATCAGCTAATTTATCACTCTTACTACAATATTTTTTTGAACAATGTTATTTTACAACAACATTTATTAAGGCTATTTTCGAAAACATTTTGTTTTGACAATCTCGAAGGAACCAGCTCTGTATTAAGTTTAGTGGCATCTTTTCTGCAAGAAAAATACCATTTAATCGATAAAAAACTTTTTCCAACAGATAATTAGTCAATTAGCAACAATCTCTTAGAAAAGAGCCTTTATCAAACATACTCTTTTATCATAATGCACACATCATAAATTACTATTTTTTCAATATATTTCTTTATTCGACTTTAGCGAAATTAACACTTGATAAAAACAGACGAAAAAGCTGACTCATGATAAAAGTCAGCTTTTCACTTATTACTGTTCCTTTTTATATCTAATAGAGTAGATATCTCTTCTACGATCTTTCAATTGATTAACTGTACCTGATTGTCGTTGACGTCTTAATATTTCTAAATCAACATCACCTATGATCACCATTTCAATGTTCGGATTACATTCCCCAACAATTCCATCTCTTGCAAATTCAAAATCAGATGGAGCAAAAATAGCTGATTGAGCATATTGAATATCCATATTTTCTGTTTGCGGTAAATTACCAACAGTACCGGCAATGACAGTATAAATTTGATTTTCAACTGCACGAGCTTGAGCACAATAGCGCACTCGTAAATAGCCTTGACGATCTTCTGTGCAGAATGGTGTGAAGATGATTTTTGCACCTTTATCTGTAGCAATACGCGCAAGCTCAGGGAATTCTATGTCATAACAAATTTGGATGGCTATCTTTCCACAATCTGTATTAAATACCTTTACTTGATCGCCACGACTTATTCCCCACCATTTTCTTTCATTTGGTGTGATATGAAGTTTATATTGCTTTTCAATTGTTCCATCTCTTCGGAATAAGTAAGCAATATTATAAATTTGCCCTTCTTCTTCAACAACATGAGAGCCACCGATAATGTTCACATTATATCTGACTGCTAGCTCTGTAAATAATTCAATATAATCCTCCGTAAACTCTGTTAAGCGCTGAATTGCCTTACTTGGTACCTTTTCATCAAGAAAAGACATAAGCTGTGTTGTGAAAATTTCAGGAAAAACTGCGAAATCAGAGCCTGCATCAGAAGCCACATCAGTATAATACTCCACTTGTTTCGCGAACTCTTCAAAAGAAGAAATCTGCTTCATCATGTATTGAACAACACAGATACGAACCGGATACGATGTTTTGTAAAAACGCTTTGTATTTGGTTGATAATCAACATTATTCCATTCCATAAGAGTTGCGTATTGATAGGAAGCCATATCATCGGCTAAATAATTCGGGTTAATTCTCATTAATGTAAACTCATTTAAAAGCTGGAAGGAAAGAACTGGATCATACACTTTATGTAATGATACCTGTTGAACATATTCTCTTGGAGATAATTCATCAGCATACTTATAATAATTCGGAATTCTACCTCCAATGATAATACTCTTCAAATTCATTCTTCGTGCAAAGTCTTTTCTTGCTTCATATAAGCGATGTCCGATTTTCATTCGACGATAATTTGGGTGTACCATTACCTCAATTCCATACATGTTATACCCATCTGGATCATGGTTTGTGATGTATCCATTGTCTGTAATATCATCCCATGTATGTCGATCATCATATTCATCAAAATTGACTAAAAGACTTGAACATGAACCGATGATTTTCCCTTCAAATTCTGCGCAAAATTGACCTTCTGGAAAGTGTTCTAAATGACTTTCTAAGTGCTCTCTTTTCCATGGTGTCATACCAGGAAAGCATTTTAATTGTAGCTTTAAAATCTCGTCGATATCTTTTTCTTGTATGTTACGAATAATCATTTTCTTTTCAAATTTCGATAAGTCCAGTTTTTCAGACATTGTGATAACTCCTTTAATATAAATAGTCGGGTCTGTTAAACGTCGTTGCTGATTTCCGTTACAGGCATTCGCTTCAATCAACAATATGCAAAATATCAACTTGAGCTTTAACATAGCCAATAGGTAAAAAGATATAATACCCTTTATTATTTATTTAAAAACATTACTAATTCCTGTAATTTCATAGCAGCCATTGTTTCTAATCGATGGTCAACTTCACAAAAATCTAAATTCTTAGTTACTGAGTTCGGTACAATCACACATTTCATACCAGCACGTTTGGCAGCCAATGCCCCATTTGCCGAATCCTCAAATGCTATACATTCCTTTGGATCAACATTTAAGCATTTTGCTGCTTCTAAATAAAGTGCCGGATCAGGTTTCACTTGGTCCACATGATCTGATGTTCGAATGCACTCAAATTCATCTAATAAATTCAATCGCTTTAGATGTGAAGAAACCCAGTTATAGCTAGAGCTAGATGCTAAACCTATTTTTAATCCAAGCTCCTTAGCTGCGATAAGATAATCTACTACACCTGGTCTAGCTTTCTCAAGATGAATTCGTTTACTAAACCTTTCTTCTTGTTGTTTCTTAATCCTGTTTTCGTCAATTACTTTATTTGCTTGTTCTTGTAAATATGTATAAGGACTAAAATCAGACTTTGTTCCAATTACTTTTCCCCAAATACTTAATGGCAACTCACAATCATGCTCTTTAAAAATTTCTGATAACACTTCATATTCATGTGTTTCAGTATCTAAAATTAATCCATCAAAATCAAAGATAATTGCCTTAATCAATGTAAATCATCTCCTCTTCTTACATTATACAAAACACCCTCTGTTTTTTCACGCCAACACCTTTTATATAAAAAAGAGGTATGACATCATGTCACACCTCACATAAGATATTTGCTGTTTCTAGATTTTTATTTGCTGTTTGTCATCGTTTATTTGCTGTTACTCATAATATATTTGCTGTTTTCATTACTTTATTTGCTAATATCAGCAATATATTAGATTTTCGACAACAAACGACACAAATTAAAACTTCCTCAAGAAGTTTTATTCGGTTCAGAAATGTTAGTTAATGCTACTCCTGCAGCATGATCGCTCATTTCATTTGTAGCTAAGTCGCCTAATGCAACAATTCCAACTAATTGATTATTGTCAACGATAGGTAAACGACGAATTTGATGCTGTGCCATTATTTTTGCAGCTTCTTCAACGGACATTGACGTATGACCAGAAACAAGGTTTGTTGACATAACCTGTGAAACTGGCGTCGAATTTTCTAAACCTTTCGCAGTCGTACGAAGAGTGATGTCTCGGTCTGTAATAATTCCTCTTAGTTGACCATTATCAACAACAGGAATTGACCCTACATTTGTTTGCTCCATTAATGTCGCAGCTTCTTTAATCGTTTGATCGGAAGATATTGTCGCTACATTCGTTGTCATACATTCTTGAATTGAATTCAATATAATCATCTCCTTTCCTCCCATAGTATGAACAGTTAATAAAACTTTATAGATAGAATATTTCTAGTAAATATCTTTCAAAATTACCAATCACTTGTCATCGTATTTCAATCAGGTTTTAACCAAGAATAAGCTATAGTGAAAAAACATCACAGTATTGTCACAATCTATCTATTTTACAGGCTATTCAAGAAGGCTTATAATTTAAGGAAATAATATAAGTGTGAGGTATACTATGTCAGTCACTTTTAATAAAAAAGTAGAAAATTTACTATCTATTGGTTGGGTTGCTTCTTTTATCGCAACATTAGGAAGCCTCTATTTTTCTGAGGTATTGAAATTTACGCCATGTAATTTATGTTGGTATCAAAGAATTTTCATGTACCCTCTAGTCATCATCTTAGGGATCGCTATTTTCAAAAAAGATGCTTCTATTGCGCTTTATACGTTAATTCTTTCAGGAATTGGTGGGTGTATTTCACTTTATCACTACGGAGTACAAAAGATAGACTTTGTAGAAGAAAATTCGATCTCATGTGGAATTGTTCCATGTTCAGGTGAGTATATCAATTGGCTTGGATTTATCACAATACCTTTCTTAGCATTAATAGGATTTACTATTGTGTTTGTGACAAGTTTATTAATATTGAAGAAGGCAGGTAAATAACTTGAAGAAAATTTTGATATTTGGTGCAGTTATTTTAATTTTATTCGGAGGTCTTGCGCTCGTTACGACTTACCAAAATAAACAAAAGGCTGAAGGAAATGTATATGGAAAAGCTAATCTGGATTCTGCTACAATTGCTCAATTAGATGACCCAAATTACCAAAACATCATTCTTCCAGATCAGCTAGAAACAAAGCTTGAAAATAAAGAAGACACAATCGTTTATTTCTTTAGCCCTCGTTGTGAACATTGCGTTGCTACAACTCCTGTATTAATGCCAATAGCTGAAGATGTTGGTGTTGAGATTAATCAATTAAACTTATTAGAATTTGAAGATGCGTGGAATGAGTATAAAATTACTGGTACCCCTACTCTTGTTCACTATAAAGATGGAAAAGAAGTTGATCGTGTTGAAGGCTCTAGTACAGAGGATGCATATCGTACATTATTAGAGGAATGGAAACAATAATAGTAAAGCAAAACAAAAAAACGCGGAAATCCGCGTTTTTTTGTTTTACTACTTTAAACTAACCATGTGTTAGCTGGTTTAATAAATTGGCTAAACTCACCTATCTGACTTTCTGCTTCTCTAAATTGCGCAAAAGAAAACGGGAAGAAATATCCATATTCATTTAATGTTTGACAATTACGTTCGAACATTTCTTGATATTCTTTCTCATGTTGACATTCATCAATTAAATCTAACACAGCAATGACAGCTTGTAAGCTTGATATGATATGAAATGCATCCTTCAATGTACCATTATAAAATTGATCTGTTTCTTGTGGCTGAAGTACTTTTTGTTCTTTCAGCTCCATAATTTTATCATCTGGAAAGAATTTCGGGAAAATTTCAGTAAAAATCTGATTAACTAACTCTGCAATATGGCTTTCTTGCTCTTCTGTAGAGGCAACAACAACCTTCAAATAAATCACCCTTTTTTCACCTATTAAAACGACTAAATTATTTAACTTCATTAAGCATACCACTCGATTATTAAACTTGGTAGAGGTAAGTCTTACCGGAACTAGATTGTACATCCAATCATACTTCGGTATACTTTCTATACAATAAACATGTGTGTAAAGGATTGATATTTTTGAAGCGAAATGGCGAATGGCTCGAAATAATGATACCTACTGATTGGGCGAACCAAACTGTTTTTCATACATTAACAACTCATTTAGGAGTTTCAAAAGCAACAATACAGAAATGGAATCAAGTTTCAGCGATAATAAAAAATAATGAAAGAGCTGATGTAAATCATAAGGTCCATGAGGGTGATACATTATCTTTACACTTATTTAAAGCTGAAGATTATGGTGTAATACCTGAAAAGAGAACTCTTTCCATTTTATATGAAGATGAACATCTGTTAATCTTGGATAAGCCTTATGGAATTGATACACACCCAAACCAAGAAAATCAAAAAGGTACACTTGCTAATATTGTTGCTTATCATTTTCAATCGAGTGGTCAGCATACCCGAGTGCGACATATTCATCGACTAGATAAAGATACATCAGGTGCGATTATTTTTGCAAAACATGACTTAGCTCATTCCCTTTTAGATCAGTCTCTTCAAGCTAGAAAAATCAAGAGAACTTATCTAGCTCTTATTGAAGGGGAAATTGTTCCACCTCAAGGCAAAATAAATAAAGCGATTGGGCGAGATAGGCATCATGCTACAAGAAGAAGAGTCTCACCTAAAGGACAAAACGCAATTACTCATTATAGTGTCGTTGAATACAATACAAAAACAAATCTTTCGACTGTTTCACTTCAGCTAGAAACAGGTAGAACTCATCAAATACGAGTACATTTAAGCTCAATTGGTCATCCTCTTGCTGGCGATCTGTTATATGGAGGAAAAAAGAAGATAATAAAAAGACAAGCTTTACATTCTGCTAGGATATCATTTATTCATCCTATATCTCACGAGCAGATTACTGTTGAAGCACCTTTGCCTGAGGATATGGCTACTATTATGTAATATGGAGAAATTCAGATAGAACTGTTCATTCTAAGAACAAGATTTTTTAAAAAAGCTCATTTTAAAAGTTCGCCTTTATCTTTCCGAGCTTTGTACTCAATCATTTCTCTTCATCAATAGAGGCATATCAGTTTAATTTTAAAATCAAAAGTTAACAATTCATATTTTGGGCAATGAAATAAAGAGGTGATCTCTATATAGATCACCTCTTATATATGTCCAGAAACTAAACTACCTTCTTTTTCGCATAAATAATATAACGTTGTGGAGCATTTCCAACATAGCTAAATGGATAACATGTTGTCAATAGTAACTCCTCTTTTTCATTTTGTAGAGTAATTATGCTAAGATCATCAGCTTCTACAATTTTCGTATCTACAATCTCATATTCAAAACTACCATATGGTAAAACCATCTCAAGGGAATCACCTATTTCTAATTCACCAGCATTTCTAAAAACTGTATCTCTGTGCCCAGAAAGAACAATTTGCCCGTTTTCTTCAGGGTAATAACTGCCTTTATAATGACCAACACCTTTCTCAAGGTCATCAGGGTCTGTCCCCTCTACGATTGGTAAGTCTGCCTTTAAACGAGGGATTTGTAAAATCCCAATAGCCTCTCCTATAGGAGGTTTAAACGTGCCATCTTCTTGTTTAAAAACATCCTTACTAGGTGGAGCCTCTACAATAGCTTTTGCTTCGTTTAACGAATTGGATGTTTGCATTTTCGTATCAACAATCTCCCAAACTGCATATCCCACAATACATAAACCAACAACAATTAGTAAATATGATAGTTTCTTCATCTTTCTACTACCACTCTTTCCCCAAGGTTAATACAACCATTATATCATAGGAGATATGATGATTTGACTACTGTTTAAGATAAAACCACCTAGGAATTGTAAATATTTCGTAAAGGATAATAAAATACGTAAGCGCTAAGATCTAAAGATAAGCTTTGTTAAGCTCTATAAAATATCAACAATTCCGTTTACTTCCTTTAACATGTCTTCTCTTGCTTCTTTATTGATATGCTGTACAGAAAAATAGAACTTATGTGTTATAACATTTAGTCCACAATAATCTAAAATCCCTACATCGATCACCGTCTCCATTGATGATACAAGTTGATTTGGCTTGATAACATTTTCACTCTGACCTGTTGTTTGAAAAACAACAGCCTTCTTTTCTTTCAATAGACCTTCGGATTCTCCTTTGGTAAATCTAAAAGCAAAACCATTTGTAAAAACTCGATCAATATATCCCTTTAATATTGCAGGCATTCCATTCCACCAGGTTGGAAAAATGATCACTAGATTTTCAGCCCAAGTAATATAATCTTGTTCTACCTTAATGTCTTTTGGAAGTTTGTTTTGATAAAAGGATGTATAATTATCTTCTCTTAAAATCGGATCGAAATTCAATTTATATAAATCACGAATTTTCACTTCATGCTTTTTAAACTCTAAATGTTGTTTAACTTCATCACTAATTGCTTTATTAAAACTATCCTCACTAGGATGCGCCAAAATAATGAGAGTTTTCATTACTTCCTCCATAAACAATATATTCACTTAAAGAACCTACAATTAATTCAATTTCAAACATTCAAATCTCTAAGTTCTTGTTAGTATGCATAGAAAAAAAAGGCATTATTCGTTTAAACAAACGTTTAATTAAATGAAATTGTTTTATATAGAGCCCTATTCTAGAGGCTTTCTTTGTAAACTTTATGATTTAAAGTAATCATAAAACTCTTCCGAAACGGAAAACCCAGTAGTCGAGTATTCTTAATAGCCATTTATGAAAATACATGATATGTTAAAACAAATACAGACAAAAAAGATTTATTATTAGATGAAGAATACTAGATATTTAGTATAATAAGAAGTAGATAAAAGTATTGAAAGGAATGAAATCAGTTGACTGATTTAATCAAAAGGTTTGCTCATTTCCTCTTACTTGGTGATACTGCTAGTTCTTATAAGTTAGTAGAAAAATTACTATTAGATGGGTATTCTTCAGTATATATTTATGAAAAAATAATAAAAGATGCATTGTATTATATTGGTCATTTATGGGAAATCGATGAGATTAGTGTTGCAGATGAACATTTAGCAACTGGAACTGCTGATTTTGTTTTAACCCAATTACAGTTACTACAAAAAGATCAATCTGCCCAAAGCAAAAATCAAAAACAGGCTATGTTATTTTGCCTTGAAGGTGAAGAACATTATATAGGGGTCAAGATGGCTGCTCATGTTTTTAAAGAACACAACTGGAAAGTAAAATATTTAGGACCTAACTTACCGCTTCAGCATGCCATTTATTTTGCAATTAAATCAAAACCAGACGTTATTTGCCTTTCACTTTCGATGTCACATCAATTAAAAAGTTTATCAGATTATGCTACCACTCTTTCTGCACTTGACCATAAACCGACAATTATCGTGGGAAGTAAGCTTACTGAGAAATTTAATTTTAAAAATATTGTTCCCCATGACACGATTGTAGTATCAAATTTAGAGGAATTAACAAGCTGGATAGCTCAACAAAACATCCTGATTAAAGCCAATTAATTTTTATGTACGATCAATCACTAAAAAAGGTGTGGTAAACAAAATGGTCTCACTAGAAAACATACCAGTTCCTGTTTTTATATTAAATTCACAACTTTTCATTCTAAACTCATCAATCAAAGCTAGAACGATGTTTACTTATCAAGATCATTTTCTCGAGTTAGTTGATGTTGATAGTAAAAATAAGGTTTCTTTTTTTCTTCAATCAAAAGAAAAGGAGAAATTTGAAGCCAATTTAGTTACATCAGAAAATGAGCTTGAGCTTTTCGAATTATACCTAAAACAAACAAGTGATAGAAAATTATATGTTGTTTGTATTCCCTTAAAAGATAACTTAAAAAAAGTCAGTCACCAAGTTCATATGCTACGTGAGCAACTTATGGTAACTGACAAAGATAAACTAGAGTATCATCAACGTAAAGAAATTATCTCATTATTTCAACCATTCTTAAATGATACAGATTTGTATCATTTAACAAGCTCATCAGATCACTTAAAAGTACTTCCTAGTAAGCTTGAAAAAATCCAAGATCTATTAAGCCTCATTCGACCTGATATCATTGAAAGTGGAAAAAGTGACCATTATGAAATCATTGTTGATGAGCTAAATGATCTTCGTTCTTCCATTGATTTTTATCTTACATTGATGCCTCTTTTAGACCGTTTCAATTGAGTTAGATAATGGTAAGGTTATTTCCACTGTTGTCCCTTTGTCTAACTCACTTTGAAAGACGATTTCTCCATTATGACTTTCAATAATTTTCAAACTAACCATTAGACCTAATCCGGTCCCTTTGTCTTTTGTTGTATAAAAAGGCTCTCCCATTTTTTCCAATTGTTCCCTTGGAATTCCCTTTCCTTGATCTTGGAAGCGAACGAGAACTTTATCGTTTTCAAGATGCTTCGTTTCAATCGATAATACTCCTGTTGAACCTTCCATTGATTCTATTCCATTTTTAACAATATTAATAAATACTTGCTTTAATTCATTTTCAATTCCCTTTACTGTAAAAAGCATCGGATCTATTTTCGTTTTTATTGACACATTATTAAGAATAGCTTGAGTTTCCCATATTTTTGAAACATCCTTAATAATTTTGTTAATGTTCACTTCATGAAATGTCACTGATTTTGATCTTGAAAGGACAAGAAATTCATTAATAATTTCTTCAAGTCTTAAAAATTCAGACATCATTACTTCTGCATATTCCTCACTATATGACTTTGTTTGAGTCATTAATTGTAAGAATCCTTTAAGTGATGTTAAAGGGTTTCTAATTTCATGTGCTATTCCTGCAGCAAGTTGTCCAATTGCTGATAGCATTTCTGATTTAATTAGCATTTGTTCAGAGCTTTTTCGTTTCGTGATATCTTCACCAACACGTAAAATCTGGACAACCTCATTTTCTTCATTTTCCACTGGAATTAACGTTAAATTCTCCCAAGACTCTTCACCATTCTTATCGATATACGAGAGTTCACCAGACCATTCTTCTCCTGCTCTTACTTTCTTCCAATGGTATTCAAAATCACTATCCCTGAAAAATTCTGTGTAAATATCTTTTAACTTCTTACCGATAATTTCATTTGAATCCATTCCTAGTTGTTGAGAAAATCTGCTATTCGCATACTCTATTTTTCCTTGAAAATCTGTAATAACTGTATTTGCAGGACTAAGCTCTATAGCTTGCATACTTAGTTGTAAATCTTGATTTACTTGTCTAATAGCAGTAATATCGACAAATGTGATAACAATACCTTCTATTAAATTATTATTTGTTCGATACGGCATAATTTTGATATGAAACCATTCACCATCTTTTGAAGCTAATTCTTTATTAATCGTTTTGGCAGTTACCAATACATCATTGATATCATGCATGAAAAACTCATAATCTAAACGGTGTGAAATATGATGAATTGGACGTCCAATATCCCGCTCAATTAGATGAAAAATTTTCATAGCTTCTGGTGTGTATAACTTAATATTAAACATTCTGTCTAAAAAGATCGTCGCAATATTTGTATTGATTAATAAGTTATCCATATCATCATTAAGGTTAGTGAGCTCGACAATTTTCTTCTCATATTCAGAGTTTACGGTAATTAGCTCCTCATTCACTGATTGCATTTCTTCATTTGTGCTTTGAAGCTCTTCATTAGCAGCGATTAATTCTTCGTTCGTGCTTTGAAGCTCTTCATTAGAAGTTTCTAATTCCTCTATTGTCGTTTGTAACCCTTGTTTTGTATAATAAAGCTCTTGTTCCAAATCAAAAATGCGTTGATTATAAGCTGTATCATGATCAAATTGAATGGTATCATTTTTGATTTGAATAGAAGATTCCGGTCGATGTTCTTCAATAAATAGAGCAATATAATCTTTTCTCACATTAGGCAAAGGTTTAACACCCAACTTTACTTGCTTGCTCTCATTTTTGTTGATTAACAGATTTTCATATTTGATCTCCTTTTGATCTTGTCGAGCTCTTTTTATGGCTGTCCCAATGGCAACTGAGAGATTGGTAGGAACCATGTTAAATATATTATAGTTCAGTTTTCCTTTAGGTAGATTTAAGTATGCACCAGCATTTCCAGATGAAATAACTACTTCATTATGTTCATTTATAATAATTGAAGGTGGTAAAAGTTCATCCATTAATGAATAGAAAAGTTCATCTGCATAATGATAGTGACTATTATCTCTATATGCTTCCATAGTTGATTTATCCTTGCTATATTCTTGAGGTGAATTTTTTGTTGAAAGCAGAGCTTGTGGAAAATGATCATTTTGTTCTAATATTTGATTAGAGAATATCTTCCATTTACTATTCACAGGACTAAAAAGGCTTGATAACTTTCCTATTGTTTCACTTGGTCCTAAAAATAAATACCCCTTTTCCTTAAGTGCAAAATGAAACAAAGACAACACCTTTTGTTGTAATTCCGATTGGAAATAGATCATGACATTTCGACAACTGATCATGTCGATATTAACAAAAGGTGAATCTTTAATCATATTATGAGGTGCGAAAACAATTTTTTGTCTAATTTCTCTCTTTACTTGATAATCATTACCATCTCTATCAAAATACTTCAACAAAAGATCTTGTGGTATTGTTGTGACAATTTGTTCTGAATAACAACCCTGACTAGCAAACTTGACAGAATCCCGATCAATATCTGTTGCAAATAGCTGCAAGTCCATGTCTAATTTTCTTTTTTCAATTTCTTCATTAAATAAGATCACTAACGAATAGGCTTCTTGTCCTGTCGAACAGCCCGCAACCCATATCCTCATTTTTTTACGGCCTTTAACTAGATTATCATCAACCATTGTCGGTATTAATGTATTTTTCAAATAAAGAAATGCCTCAGTATCTCTAAAAAAATGAGTAACTCCGATTAATAAATCTTCTTGTAAATACCTGATTTCTCTTGGATTTTCCAATAGGTAATTTTTATAATCCTCAAGAGAAGAAAACGATTGATCATTAAGCGACATTCTTCTTTCAATGCGACGAATAACTGTATTTCTTTTATACATTGAAAAGTCTATTCCGCTTTTTTTCTGGATCATCATTAATACTTGATTTAAAGTAGTTTCTTTAAAACTAATTGGTTTTGTTTCAATATAACTAATAATCTGCTGCGGCATATCTGATGGACTAATAACATAATCTGTTACACCTGATCTAATGGCACTTTCAGGCATATCGGAATATTTAGCTGTTTTGTTTTGAACGAGGCATAATCCACTTTTCTCATGAATATCATTTAAACCTTTTGTGCCATCAGATCCTTTTCCAGAGAAAATAACTCCTATCGCTCGTTCCTCTGCAAAGTATGCTAATGAAGAAAAGAACCCATTTATTGGGTAATTAATTGCTTTATCCTTATGATATTTTTCTAGAGCTAATATACCTTCATTTTTAACATATATGTAATGATTTGGTGGACATAAATAGACTGTACGGGGTTTTAAAATCATTCCTTCTTCTGCTTGAATGACCTTCATATTAGTATGTTTTTTCAATAGTTCTGGCATGAAGCTCTTGTATTGTGAAGATAAGTGTTGAACAATAACAAATGCTGCTTCAATATCAGATGTAATTGATTGAAAAAACAGTTCAATTGGTTCTAGTCCTCCCGCAGATGCTCCAATTCCAACTATATAAGGAATATCTTGTGTAGGTTTATGATGTTCAATAATTCCTTGCCCTTCTGTTACGTTTGACATAGTATATCCTCCTTTAACAATCTCTCTATCTCATTGATATTAGAAAGATATTTACAATAAAAATATGTGTCCACCATTTTATATTTGCCTAATTTCTAGAAGAACGTATTTAGAGATTACAATTCGTCGTATACGTTGATTTCAATTATAATTTCTACATTATCTATTAATATTCCTTTTCCATTGTACCTTATTAAACTATGATACTGAATTCTTAATCGTTTTTTAAAAAAATTTGTCAAATTTTATAAAAAAACTTGGAGAAAAACAAACATTTTTTAATGACTAAAAAGGCCCAACCTCTCTATGTGGTCTGGCCTATTGTAATTATTTATTAAGATATCGGCAATAAAATTTTCACACTTGTTCCAATATCTAGTTGACTTGTAAATTGAATTTGCCCTTTATGATTTTGAATAATACGATAACTGATCATTAAGCCTAATCCACTACCTTTTTCTTTATTAGAATAATAAGGCTCGCCTAGTTTGGCAATTCGATCTTCTGGAATCCCTATTCCATTGTCTTCAATATTAATATAAATAAATTGAGCATTCTCAATACCAAACTCTACATTCACGATTCCACCTTTTGGCATTGCTTCAATGGCATTACTCATAATATGCTGAAAAGCCTGTTTCATTTGTTGCTCATCACAGTTAATTGTTAATTGAGCTTCACCTTTTAATGAAAATAAGACATTTTGAAGAGCAGCAGGTTCAATCATTAAATCTATCACATCTGTTAATAGCGTTTGAATGTAATGATCTTCTCGTTTTGTTTCTAAATGGGAGTTAGCAAGTATGAGTATTTCATTTATAAATTCTTCAATTTGATTAAACTCCGCCAATATCAATTCCTGATATGGTAATTGATATTCTTCTAATAATTGCAGAAATCCTTTTATACTTGTTAAAGGGTTTCTTACTTCATGCGCAATACTTGCAGCAATTTGTCCCACTGCAGCCAGTTTATCAGACTTTCGTAAAAGATCACTATTAAGCTTAGCTTCTGTAATATCTTCTGCTACCCCAACTAATCGAAATTTTCTCCCTTCTTCATTATAAATAGGCACAATTCGACTCCGAATCCAACATATCTTCCCAGTGCTATGCATTATTTTAAAATCAAACTCTATACTATTGTTTATATTTACGATTTGGTTATAAACATAGTCTCGATCTTCTGGATGAACGAGATTAATCCATGCCTCGATGGAATTAAATTTATCATAAGGCATTCCTGAGATTTCTGACATCACTCTACTTGTATATAATAAGCTCATTTTATCAAAATCAAAAATCCAAAATGCTTCATTAATATTATTAGCAATTTGCTGAAATCTTTCTTGGCTTTCTTGTAAACTTTTTTCAGTTTGCAATCTCTCGAGTTCATTTCCAATCCATTGTGTGATCAACTGCAAAAATTCTAAGTCTGATGTAGATATTGATCTACTACCTTTTTCTTCAGTAAAAAAGCAAAATGTTCCATAAAGCTCTTTATGAACAAATATAGGAGCACCTATATATTCCTTTAATCTATTATCACTATTTTTTTCAAAATATGCTGGTGTCAAATGAATTGGCTTTAATTTTTCCACTACTTTTAATGCACATGTTTCATTCAAGGCTAGAATGTCTCCTACATCTTTAGCCTTCCCCACTTTAGATTTCTCCTTCATCACCTTATACTGATTATCTGTAATATGAGATATCATCCCATGTGAAAGTTGAAACCTCTCACAACCCAAAGTAAGTAATTTGTTTAATTTTTCTTGAAAGGTGTTTTCCTTATTACTCGTAATTTCATAAAGACTTTTAATCGACTTTTCACTTACTGTTTTTTCCATTAAATCTGTTCGAAGTTCAATTTCAGTTACAACCCACTTACTTAAATCAATTAAGTTCGTTAATTCATCATCACTTATGTTTCTTGGTTTAAAATCCAAAATACACAATGATCCTAATACATTATTATTTTTTGTTGTTATTGGCACACCTGCATAAAAGCGAAATCCCAGTTCTTTAACAAGACGATTATTTTTAAAACGATCATCTTTAAAAGTATCATTTACAATGATAGGTTCTCTATCAGCTACTACATAATGACAAAAAGCAGCCTCTCTTTCTGTTGATCTTTCTTCTTTTAACTTACCAGAAATCCCGACGCATGATTTGAACCACTGCTTATCTTCTGTTATAAGAGTGAAAAGTGCAATTGGTGTTTGAAAAAGCCGACTGGCTAAGTTTGTTATTCGATCAAAGGAATCTTCTTGTGGTGTATATATAAGATCAAGATTATATAATTCTGTTAATCTCTTCTTTTCTCTATCAATAAAAGAAGAGCTAGATTCTTTAGCTAGTTTATCCAGGTTAAAAATCGATCATCACTCCTTATTAGGGTCACCCTAATTTCAGATAGTTTTCAACTTTATCGTAACACAAAAACACGATAAATAGAGTGATTATTCGATCTACTAAAAAGAAGTAAACGAACTAAATTAAAATTTAGTCCGTTTACTTCTTAGTTGTTATTGTAATCCAGTTTCGATCTCTTTAGCCATCTCACTTACAGATACTAAACCGCCACCTGATAGATACCATATAGCAGGATCTAAGTAGACAATATGATCATTTTTATATGCTTTTGTTCCTTGAATTAATTCATTTTCTAACGCTTCTTCAGCAGAAGTTTCTCCACCAACGACAGCTGTACGATCGACTACAAATAAGTAATCAGGATCTTTTTCAACAATATACTCAAATGTTACTTTTTGACCATGAGTTGAAGCTTCAATGTTTTCATCAGCTGCAGGTACGCCCATTACATCATGAATAATACCAAAACGTGAACCTGAACCATATGCGCTAACAGATCCATCATTTAAAAGAACAACAAGAGCTTTTTTATCTGCTGCAGCTTCACCTACAGAAGAGATTGTTTCTTTAATTGCTGCAATTTCTGTTTTCACTTCTTCTTGCTTATTAAAGATTTTACCTAGTGTGTTCATATTTTCTTCAAAAGATTCCATATATTTAGTTGTGTCAACACCCATGAAAATTGTTGGAGCGATTTCTGATAGTTCTTTATAGAAATCTCCTTGTCTACCAGAAATAATAATTAAATCAGGTGCAACCTCGCTTAATTTTTCATAATCAATTTCTTTTAAGCTACCAACACTTATGTATTCGTCACCTTCATACTTTGATAAATAATCCGGAATATTTTCTTGTGGAAGTCCTGTTACATTTACTCCTAATTTATCTAAAGAATCAAGAATACCAAAATCAAACACAACAACTTTTTCAGGATTTGTCATGAATGTTGTTTCACCTAATTGATGTGTAATCGTGATTTCTTCGCTTTTTGCTTCTGCACCTTCTGTTGTTTCTTCTGAAGCTGTTTCAGTTGCTGGTTCCTCTTTAGCCTTTGGTTTTTCACTTGTTGTTTTAGCACCACAAGCTGCTACAACAAATACAAATAATGCTACCATTAATAATGAAGATAATTTTTTCATCGAATTCACCCCATAAAGTTTTTTTATAATAGATTTTTGTTTCTGTAGTTTCAATAATAATAATAATCATTATCAATGAGATCTTTAAAATAAAGGGGTTTCCCCCCTACAGAACAAAATCGTTATTACCATTAAGTAAAATACACACAAATCTTTTGTCCATTAATTGTTTGAACTGGAATATCCATATCATAAATTTCTTTTAAAACATGGGTTTCCATCATTTCATCTTTTGTACCCTCTCGCACAACCCTGCCGTCCTTCAATCCAACAATATAGTCAGAATAACAAGAAGCAAAGTTGATATCATGTAAAACAATAATGACTGTCTTACCGAGATCCTCAACTAGCTTACGCAAATTTTTCATAATCTGGACAGAATGTTTCATATCTAAATTGTTAAGTGGTTCATCCAATAAGACATAATCTGTATTCTGTGCGATGACCATAGCAATATAAGCTCTTTGTCTCTGCCCACCACTTAAATGATCTAAAAACCTTTCTTGAAGGTCTTTCAGTCCCATATAAGCGATTGCTTCATCGACTGCTTGCCAATCTTCTTCGTTTAAACGACCTTGTGAATATGGAAATCGGCCAAAGCTCACTAACTCTCTTACTGTTAAACGTAGATTAATAGAATTAGTTTGCTTTAATATTGATATCTGTTTGGCAAGCTCATTTGTTTTTGTTTTTTGAATATTTTGGTCACCAATATATATTTCTCCTTTATCCATTGAAATTAAGCGACTGATACCTGATAACACTGTACTTTTCCCAGCACCATTCGGACCAATAAATGAAGTGATACTACCTTTTTTAATGTGTAGTGAGACATCATTTACTACTATTTTTTGTCCATATCTCTTCGTTATTTTTTTTACCTCTACCATGATCGATTCTCCTTTAATAGTAGATAGATAAAATAAACGCCTCCCACAAAATTCACAATAACACTCACAGTTGTTGAAAACGTAAAGATCTTTTCTACAATGAATTGACCACCTACTAAAGCTAAAATACTAATTAAGATGGAGCCAACAATTAAATGCTTATGTTTATACGTTTTATAAAATTCATGAGTCACATTTACGACAAGCAAGCCTAAAAAAGTGATCGGTCCAACTAATGCAGTTGAAACAGCAATTAAGATTGACACAACAATTAATAGTTTTTTTACGACTAAGTCATAATCAACACCTAGGTTAATTGCATGTTCTCTGCCTAATGACAGAACATCTAAATATTTATGATTCGGCCAATAAAGTATGAGTGCAACACCTATTAATAGTAACGACATCAATAATAAATCTGTTTGAATATTATTAAAGCTAGCAAACATTCTTGATTGAACCATTAAAAATTCATTAGGATCAATTAATATTTGCATGAATGTAGACAAACTTCCGAATAAAGTACCAACAATAATACCAATTAATAATAGAAAATAGATATTTTGTTCTCTCTTAAATAAGAAACCGAACAGCAATGTTGAAAAGATAACCATTAACGCGACGCCAAGTAAAAAATTTACATAATCATTTAATATGAGAAATGACATCGATCCAGCTACAAAGATAATTACTGTTTGTAGCAGAATATATAAGGCATCAAGTCCAATAATACTTGGAGTTAATATTCTATTATTTGTTATCGTCTGGAAGATAACAGTTGCAAAAGCAATTGCTGCACCTGTAATAATAATTGCTGCAACCTTTGTTATTCTTCTAGGAAGGACATAATCTACATTTGGTCCGATATCGTAAAATATAAAGCTTGCTACTGCAATCATGACCATTCCTAGTAGTATTAGAGATTTCCTACGCATATGCCCTTCTCCTCATTAACAAGTACACAAAAATCACACTTCCAATTACTCCAACAATGACACTAACCGAAATCTCATAAGGGAATATGATGATTCGACCGATAATATCACATAGTAGAACAAATACTGCTCCTAGCAGGGCTGTTTCAGGCAAGCTCTTTCTCAAGTGATCACCTCGATAGATACTAACAATATTCGGGATGATTAATCCGAGAAAAGGAATGACCCCAACAGTTAGAACAACACTTGTTGTTATTAGAGCAACAATGACAAGACCAACATTCACAATTTTTCGATAGTGCAGACCCAAGTTCTTCGAGAAATCTTCACCCATTCCAGCCACTGTGAATTTATTAGCAAATACATAAGCTAGAATGACAAATGGAATCGTTATGTATAAAAGTTCATATCTCCCTTTCATAATGAGAGAAAAATCTCCATGTAGCCATGATCCAATATTTTGAATCAAGTCATATCTGTAAGCAAAGAATGTTGTAATGGAACCTATTATGTTACCAAACATAAGTCCAACAAGTGGAATGAAAATTGTATCCTTGAATTTAATTTTGTCTAGAATCTTCATAAAAATAAATGTACCCGCTAGCGCAAATATAAAGGCTACAATCATTTTTTCGATAGGACTAGCAGAGGTAAATACTAACATTGAAACTAAGATACCTAATCTAGCCGAATCCATTGTTCCTGCTGTTGTTGGTGAAACAAACTTATTTCTCGTAAGCTGCTGCATAATAAGACCACATATACTCATGCTTACACCTGCGATAATAAGACTAATTAATCTAGGAAATCTACTTAACAAAAGAATTTGTGTTTTTTCATCTGTTAACTGAAATAAATCCTTTGGTGTTAAGTCTATGACACCTATAAAAATTGAGCAGCATGATAAAAAGAGTAATGCGATGCTTAAAATTATTTTTGCCATTTCTATCCTAACATCCCTTAAAATAGGTTACGTAACTAATTTTGATAATCATTATCATTACCGATCAAAAAAAATAACTTGTTATGCACAGGTTATAGGTTTTATTTCTAATTGATAATGAGATTGATTATCAACTACAATAATTAATGTAACACATAAAATATAATGTGAAAAGGTTTATTTTCAGATTCTTTCACCAAATGTCTTATTTTCACATAATATTCACATTTTTACTAATTTGTAGGCTATGTTAAAGCTTAAGGTTGTTTTTTTAGCACTTGGTTGATTGGAGGTGAATATATGAGACTCCTGCTTAAAGAAGCGTGTCGAAGGGAGACCCCACAGGCGCTTGCGCCGAGGAGGCTTCCTGACCTAGGAAAAAACGAACTGCATTTTTTCCCGGGAAAGCGAATGCCTGTAACGGAAATCAACCACAAAGTTTAACAGAGCCAATTTGTAAAAGGTTCTATTCTGAAGGATTTTTTGCTAAGTGACCTCTTTATCAGTTAAAACCATATGAAAAAAAGAGTTGAATAATCAACTCTTAATCAATGAACCTTTCATTCTTTCAACAATTTTAATGAATAGATCGGCAATTTCCGGATCAAATTGAATTCCCTTGTTTTTCTTTATCTCCTCTAAAACGTCCGTAATATCTTTTTCATCTCTATAAACTCTTCTTGAAGTCATTGCATCAAAAGCATCAGCTACTGCAGTTATCCGCGCTAATAAAGGAATATCCAATCCCTTTAATCCTTTAGGATATCCTGTTCCATCAAATTTCTCATGGTGATATAATACAATATCTAAAACACCTGTATTCATAAAGCTTGGAATATCTTTTATGATTGAAAAACCTGTTGAAGGATGTTGTTTTACAATTTCATATTCCTGATAAGTCAATTTAGCTGGTTTATTCAAGATTGTTTCAGGAATAGAGACTTTCCCAATGTCATGCAAAAGCCCTCCCATATAAATGGTATCACAAGTTTGCTTAGATAATTTTAATTCCTCAGCAATCAATCTTGAATACCTTGCTACATTTCTGGAGTGAAGAGCTGTATATTTATCTCTTGAATCTAGCAACTTGGAAAAGCTTAATGTTAAATTCAAGTTCATTTTTCTTTGGTTAATGTTATTTGTTACCAATACAGATACTACTAACCCTGTTATAAAATATGTAAGACATAACAAAATAAATGTTTCAATAAAAGGAACACTTTCAGGACTAAAAACAAATCTAGCTGTGGTCACTAGAACACTTTGCACTAATAATATTAATTTACTTTTATAAATAAGGCCTAATAACAGCATGACTAAAGTATAAATAATAAATAAGCTACGGTGAAAATGTAGGTAACCTCCAAATAGAATAGAAAGACCACCAATGAAAAAGAAAATCCACCTGAATTTTATGAGAAATTTAATTCTAGGAAAATAAAGTGCATCATGATATATATTCATAGTTACTCCTAATAGTAATATAGAAAAATTGTAACATAGGAATCATTTTTTGTCATAATTTGCCGATTGACTTTTAGAAGAAATAAAGAATTGCGTTCAACCTAAGATAACTTTTTTATCATATCTCTAATTGCTTCTGATACCTCTAAGTTATTTTCTTTACAGAAATGAGTTAGTGTCGAATATGTTTGTTCGTCAAGTCTTACATGAATAGAGTGGTTATACTTTTCTGAATCTGGCTTTTTAGGACGCCCTCTTCCAACTTTACGCCTACCAATCTCATCTTTCCAAACTCTTATAACAACAAAACCATCCTTTTCTATCGCCTTATCACAATCATTTTCCTGCCACATTCTGTTTGATCGATCTATGAACTCTTTGATAAATAGTGATAGCTCTTCATTATGTAATTCTTTCATTACAGCTTTTTCCATCGCTTTATGTTCAATAAACTGTTGAAATTGATTGTATGATTTAAAGGTTAATTCCTTCATTTCATCTTACCTCTCCTAAAATATAGTTAGTAGTAGAATCATTTATGTTATGTACAAAAGATGTATAGTACAAGTGTATTTCTATTTTCCCAATTCCTTCTATTCCTATCTTATTATAAAAGATATTTGGCATAGTTTAAACAACATTCATGATAAGGTTTTCATAAGTAGTATTAAAACGATTCGCAGAGTGTTACACCTACAATATGTTTAATACTCCTCACTGTCTTCCCAGGATTCCATGGGAAGTAGAGGCAGGTGTGAAACTTAAGCCTTGCATAGCCGAGGGAGCTATAGGCTTTCCCCACGCGAATGTAGTGTCTGATGAGTAATGGAACGTACGTGTTTTTCAAGTTTATATTGAAATACAGCAAATAAAGACCCGAACAGGCGAAAGATTAATTGAAATATCACCTAGTTATTCGGGTCTATCATTAGTTAATTACTTTAATTACTTATGTCTCTGCCTTGGTATAGGATGTTATTGGCGAAAACTTATATCGTTCGTTTTAAATCCCATTTCTTTAATGTATTGATTTCTATCTCCTCATCAGAGAAAAAACAAATTTTGTTACTAGTTTCCCCAGGATAAATTCTCCCTGTCATCACATATTCTCCGTTATGGATAAACACTTCTACAGAAGACTTATCTATAAAAATCCTTAAATGAAGTTTGTTATCAATCAATGGTATTGTTGTTTTACGAATGCCACCTGGTCCTTTTCCCGATTCATTACGATCAAACTCAAATATTCCTTTTTGTCCGTAATAAGTTAAGACCGTTTCTTCACCTACAGAGTCATCCACTCGCATTCTTATACCAAATGTGGCCAATTGTTTCATTTCGAACGTTATATCAAGCTCTAAACAATTGCCTTCAATATTTGCCAATGTAAGCTCATCATTCAAGATAACATTTTCGTATGCTGTCTCTTTCCTTCTTAACTGTTCTAATTCTTTTACAGGACTTGATTGTAATTTGTTGTTTTTCAGCTCTAATACTCGAGGTATTGTCATTGCTCCTGTATATCCGTGCTCTTGAGTAGGCATATCGCTTTCCCACATATCCATCCATGCTATCACGATTCTTCTCCCCTGATGATCGAGCATTGTTTGAGGTGCATAATAATCAAATCCATCATCTAACAATTGAAATTCACCATAAGAAAGGCTACCTTTGTCATAGTCCAATTCACCAATAACATATCCTGCTTGATGTAAGTTATGATATCGGTCGCCTTCAGGTTTTACGCCTTGTGGTGACATAACTAGAATATCTTTATTATCTAATTCGAATAAATCTGGACATTCCCACATATAGCCGAAATTACCTTCACCTTTAGCAATAACATTTATAAATTCCCAACTCATCAAATCTCTTGAACGATATAATAAAACCTGTCCTATATTATCAAGTGTTTTAGACCCTAAAACACAATAATAGTTTTCCTCATGCTTCCAAACCTTCGGATCACGGAAATGAAATGGATGGATATCTCCCTCTGGTGCCTCTGCAATAACAGGGTTTACTGATAGTTTTTCAAAACGAATAGCATCCTCACTCACAGCAAGTGCTTGAACTTGTTTTAAATCTTCGTCATAATTATCGCCGGTCCACACATTTCCGGTATACATTAAATATAGCTTTCCATCTTTTTCAATTGCACTTCCAGAAAAACAACCATCTTTATCATATGATTCTCCTGGAGCTAAGGCTGGGGGAAGATGCTCCCAATTCACAAGATCTTTACTTTTCACATGCCCCCAGTACATTGTATCCCATTTAGGTGCAAAAGGATGGTGTTGATAAAATAAGTGATACTCTCCTTTAAAGTAACAAAAACCATTGGGATCATTCATCCAATTCGCTATTGGTGCTACATGATAATGTAAACGCCATTGATGCTCAGATACCTTTTCCTTTAGCTTATTTAACTCTTGTTCAGCTTCAACAATTCTTTTTTCTTCAATCATCATTTAACACAACCCATCATCTGTTTAAGAATTTTCCTATTAAATCATTATACGATAGATCATTTGTTGTTTGATATACGATGTCAGCTCTAGGAAAGAGATGTTCAGGACCAATAGCAACAGCAAACATACCCGCATCTTTAATAGAGTCTACACCTGCAATTGCATCTTCTACACCAATACAGTTTTCTGGCTGAACATTTAATAATTCAGCTGCTCTTAAAAAGATTTCTGGATCTGGTTTACCCTTTTTTAATGTATTCACATCAACGATCACATCAAAATATTGTTTTAAATTTAGAGCTTCTAACACCATTGTCGCGTTTTTACTGGCTGATGCTAAAGCTAGGCTTAAACCAGCAGACTTTATATCAGTTAAAAGCTTTTCAATTCCAGGTAATATATCAGATGGTGAGATTTTCTTAATTAATAAAACATAATGCTCATTCTTCTTTTTAGCCAGCTTCTCTTTCTCTTCTGTAGTAAACTCTGCTCCCTTTTGTCCGAATTCAAGTATTTTATCAAGAGAATCCATTCTTGAAATACCTTTCAATTCTTCATTCAATTCTCTTGAGAAGGATACTCCTAATTCATCTGCAAGTGCCTTCCAAGCTAGGTAATGATATTCTGCGGTATCTGTAATCACACCATCTAGATCAAAAATAAACGCTTGTAATTTATCCATTATGTTCACCTACTTTTGCAAGATCTACAGTTTGTTCTTTCCTCTGAGTTAGAGTTAGTTTTTTATCAAAAACAATCATCTCAAGATCTTCACCTTTCTCAAGATTCAAGCTAATTCCTGACTTATTTACTTTTACTAAGATCTGTCTTTGTGCGTAGACTACTCTAAATTCGTAGTATGTCCACTGGTTTGGGAGAATAGGACTTATGGTTATACCTGTTTCCTTTACTCTTACTCCACCAAATCCATGGAGAATCGACATCCATGTTCCTCCCATATTAGCCATGTGTAAACCATCTTTTGTATTTCCATGGGTGTTATCTAAATCAAGTCTTGCAGATTCAATAAAGTAGTCATAAGCCTTCTCTTGATACCCTACCTTTGCCGCCATAATACTAAAAACAGCAGAAGATAGGGAAGAATCGTGTGTTGTTATTTTTTCATAATAATCGTACGAATTTTTGATCGTATCATATGATTGGTGATCTTCTAATAGGAAATGAGCAAGAACTGTGTCTGCTTGTTTACACACTTGATAGCGATACAAAGTTAAGGGATGGTAATGCAATAATAATGGGAACTTTTCTTTAGGTGTGTTTTTCAGATCCCATACATCCTTTTTTAAAAACGTATCATCCTGCGGGTTAATGTCTAGCTCAGAATCATAAGGAAGATACATTTTTTCTGATGCTAACTCCCATTCCTGTGCTTCATTACCCAATATTCCTAATCGCTCTTTAAGAATTTCAGATGCGATTTTATCTTTTCCTATTACTAAATTCCACGCGATTGAAGCCCATTTTAAATTATGTTTCGCCATGACATTTGTATAGTAGTTATTATTAACAAGACAAGTATATTCATCAGGACCTGTTACTTCATCTATACGAAATGTGTCTTGATGATAATGCCCCATATCAATCCAAAGTCTTGCGGTTTCAATTAATAGCTCAGCGCCATAGTGAATCATAAAATCATCATCTTTTGTCACTAGGTAATATTGAATTGTACTATAAGCAATATCAGCACTTATATGATATTGTGCGGTACCTGCTGGAAAGTAGGCAGAGCATTCTGAGCCTGAAATTGTCCGCCAAGGAAAGAGAGCTCCTTTTTTGTGCCCCATTTCTTTAGCACGTGTTCTGGCACCATCAAGGATCGAATAACGATAAAGAATTAAACTTCTTGCAAGATCAGGTTTTGTTAATAAAAAGACAGGTATCATGTAAATTTCTGTATCCCAGAAAAAATGCCCTTCATAGCCTTCTCCAGAAAGTCCTTTAGCGGCAATATTACTGTATTTATCTCTTCCTGCCGATTGCAATAAATGATAGAGGTTAAATCGAATTCCTTCTTGAAGGTTTTCTTCTCCACCAATTTTTATGTCTGCAACCTGCCAGTATTCATCAAGATATTGCTTTTGCTCATCAATTAATGTATTAAAATCTATTGTTGCTAGGCCTTCTTGAATAGCTTTTCCTTTTTTAATTAAGTCATTTTCATGTCTTAATGTATCTGTATATACATTGTACTTAGTTAAAGTGATAGATTCTGTTAGCTCAAATGAGTATGTAACATCAATTGATTTTTCCTTTACATCAACTTCCCCAACAACCTTATTTGACCCAATTGATAGTTGGTGTTTTGTTGCACATGCTGTTTCTAAATTAGATGTTCCTGTTTTATCTACTACAAACATCATATTTTCGTCATATCCTACATTTTCAACAGACAATAAATTTGCATGTCCTGCAGAAACACGTGGGTCGTTCCTGCTAACATAATTTGATACATCACCATCTACTGTAGACACAATTTTAACTGTACCTTCAAAATCAACAGGCTCAATCGTTAATTCAATAGCAAATAGCTCTCTTATGTAAAAAGATACAAGACGTCTAAAACGTAATTTAACTTGCTGTCCTTTTTTTGTTTTATAAGTAATCACTCTTTCTGTATAGCCTTTGTCCAAATAAAGAAATCGCTCAAAGGAAATAACTTCACCTTCAAAGAGGGAAAAACGTTCTTCTTCAAAGTAGATTTCGATCGTTTGGGCATCAATATTATTAACTAACTTTTGCTGTGTTTCAGGAAAAGCGTATAACTTCTCTCCATAATTAATTTCAGTAATATCATGAAACGCGTTTAAATATGTTCCACGAATAGAATTCATCTCACTACCATAACCTTCTTCAAAATTACCACGTACACCGATATAGCCATTAGCTAATGAAAATAAACTCTCTAAATTCAAAAGCTCTTGCTGAGACAACTCATTTCTACTAATTGTCCATGTCACTTCATTCAACTCCTCTTCGTAAAAACGAATAACGATATCAATTCTAAATTTAAACAGTCCTTATTATAGCTTTTACACTTGTTATAAAATGCAGATATTAACATCAATAGTTTTAGAGAAACAACTTATTTTATTCATTAAATTAAATTCTAAGAAAAGGTGAGCTTAAAAATACTTAAACAAACGTTTAATTAAATTGATTTATGTACTATATCCTTGCAATTTCTTACACTTTGAAAAAGATAAAGAAGAGGATCGACTCAATTGAGCCGACCCTCTTTTCACTTATTACTTACCTACTAAATAAAAGACCTCAGATTGATAATCTCCTCCACGTTTTGCAAATGATCCATTTGCTCCGTTAAATTCTGTTGGTAAAGGCAACCCACGATACATTAATTCATCGCCATAGAAGCCCTCTTTTTCTTCATTAACTTGATAAAGTAAATTTTCATTTAATCCTTTTAAAAGAATCACTTGTTCTTTCTTTGGATTTGCATCTGCAAGTACTTTATACCACCCAACCAATGCCTCTTTTTTATCCTTTGAAGTAATCAACCAAGCTGTTTCATTATTTTCAAACGGATTTTTTAATCTAATAAAATCTCCATCTCTAATCAGTTTACGATGCTTCTTATAAAATTGAACTTGCTTCTTAATGACACTTTTTTCTTCATCACTTAATTCGAGAGGATTTAATTCATAACCAAAGGTTCCGAAATATGCTGTATTTGCTCTTGTCTCAATTGGAGTGTTGCGTAATGTTTGATGGTTTGGTACAGCTGAAACATGTGAACCCATACTATAGATTGGATACACTAATGATGTTCCATACTGGATTTTTAATCGTTCAACAGCATCTGTATCATCACTAGTCCAGGCTTGTGGTGCATAGTAGAACATACCTGGATCAAAACGACCCCCACCACCTGCACATGATTCAAATAGAACATCTGGAAATTCCTCAGTTAGCTTCTCATATAGAGAATACACCCCTAATATATATCGATGGAAAAACTCTCCTTGTTGATCTTGACTAAGCGCTTGTGAAAAAGCATCTGTAATGTTTCGGTTCATATCCCACTTTATATAAGAGAGCTTTGTTTTCTTAATAATGCCAGCCATCTTTTCATATATAAACTCTACTACCTCATGTCTAGAAAAATCTAAAACTAATTGATTTCGACCAAGAGTCAAATGCTCTCCTTGTCTACCTACAACCCAGTCTGGGTGATCATTATATAATTGACTGATTGGATTGATCATTTCAGGCTCAAACCACAAACCGAATTTCATATTTAACCTATCAATCTTGTCTGATAATGATTCTAGTCCATATGGTAATTTAGCTTTGTTTTCAAACCAATCACCAAGTGATGAGGTATCATCATTTCTAGCTCCAAACCAGCCATCATCTAATACAAATAGCTCAATTCCTAATTCTTTAGCACTTTTCGCTATATTCACTAGCTTTTCTTCGTCAAAATCGAAGTAAGTTGCTTCCCAGTTATTGATTAAAACAGGTCTTTCCTCAGTTTTCCACGGATCACGTATTAAGTGATTACGATATAAATCATGGAATGCCTGACTCATTCCGTTTAACCCTTTATCTGAATACACCATTACTACTTCAGGAGCTTGAAAGCTTTCTTGCTCTGATAGCTTCCATTTAAATTGATGTGGGTGTATTCCCATCATTACTCTTGATGTTTGATAATGATCAACCTGGACTTGAGCTAAAAAATTGCTACTATAAACAAAGTTAAAACCATATACTTCATTTTCATGCTCTGTTGTTTCTTTTCCTTTTAATGCAATAAACGGATTATCATGATGTGAACTTGCTCCTCTAATACTAGAAATCGATTGAATTCCTTGAACAAGCTGACGTTCTTTAATATGTCGTTCTCTTGACCAAGTTCCTGATAAATGAATCATCGAATAATCATCATCAGGTAAATCAATCGAGGCACTCATTAACTTTTTAATAAAGATTTGGTAATCACCGATATTTTGCATTTTCACATTTCTAGTTATCACTGGATAATGATGAAAGATTGTATATGATAAACAAACCTTAGCCATTATCGTTTTATCAACTAACGTTATTGTCAGAGTTGTTGCTTCTTCTTCATTAGCATATGTTGCTGGAAGTCCCTTCAATTTAGGCTTCCCACTCGTCACTTCATACCCTTGGTAGGTAAATTCATTTCCAATTCGACCATCACGTGTTTCAACTTCAATTGCCGCTTCTCGAAAATCTCCTTTTCCCGCAACAGGAAACTCTTGTCTTGTTGTTTCTAGTGAAAATGCCGGATCTTCTTTGTAATAATGACAGCTAGCTGGAGTTGGAATAGAATTAACCTGAAAATGAGAAAAATCCTCTCGATGTCTAATTGCCTTACCATAATATAACTGACCTAAGCTGCCATTTTTCAAAACATGAAACAGATAACTGATTTCTCCATTTGTTAAATGAAATTGTTGTTTCTCTTCATTAATATGTAAATACACTTTATCCAACTCCTTTGTGATTTTTATATTCTACTAACAAAAAATAAAGAGCTTGAACAAACCAAGCTCTTTTCTATTGTTTTTTTAATCCTTCTGTATCGTTCTACTAATCAACAATTTACTCGCTGGATTAAAAACTCGAATTCAATATCTTCATTTGCTTTAAGCAAATGCTCGTCATGTACTGGAGCACCCCAGCTATCGTCGCCACCAACACCCATTTGCTTTCCTGCAACAGTTATTACTGTGTAATGAACATTCGGTAACTCATAATGATGAGTAGCATTTTCTAATTCAAAAGCTGTGTAAGGTGAAACATTACACTCAACTGGATCTCCAACAGATGATACTTTTATTCCATCTCCATACTTGCTTGTCACACTTAATTGACGGACACCTGTACGATTTCCTGATTCTTGTGGATTCAAGTAACCCGATAGATTATCTGTAGCAGTATTCTTAAAGATACCAAGACGCGCTCCCATCGAACGATCAGAATAATTTTCTTCAGGCCCCATTGCATACCACTCTAGCTGATCATATTTTGCTGGAACTTTAAAGGATAACGCAAAGATCGGTAATTGTGGTAACTCTTCTGCACCATAATAAGATGATTTAACATGGATGCTTCCATCAGAGGTCACGGAATAATTCGTTTTCACTTCTAATTTTTCAGAAACAGAAAATTTATACGTAAATATAACCTGTACTTGATTAGCTTCTTGCTTTAACTCAATATTTGTACATTTTCTCGCTAAACTTGCAGCATACCAGCTTCCGGAGTTAAATGTTTGAGCAAAGCCACGATCATTATCAGTTGTTGCTCTCCAAAATAGTGGTGCAGGTGGATAGGCGATCATTTCTTTGCCTGAATAGTTAACAGAAACTAAACTACCTACTTGCTTTGAAAACATAATCGTGAAATCTCTACCATGTACTCCAATATTCACATCACCTTCAACAACTCTAAATTGTTCACTAGATGGAGCGATTGGATTTTCTACTTTTTGTTTTTCCATAATATACTGCCCAAAAGCAACTTCATGTCCTGATTGTGCCCAAAGCGTATTTTCCTGCAATTTAAGTGCAGCATGTAAGCAAAATTCACCAGAGTTTTGTAATACCTTTTCTGGTAACACAAACTCAACTACTTCTTTACTTTGAGGCTGAACAACTACATTACTTCTATTTTGATAAATTTCTTTCCCATCAAGTAACAATTTATACTCTAAGTAATAATCTGATGTATCAATAAAGAGATTATCATTGGTAATCGTTACACCAGATTGATCTACATTAAGTTTTACATTTTGATATAAGAACTTCACTTCCTGCATTTTTGGCGAAACCTCTCGATTTGCATAAACAATTCCATTTGTACAGAAGCCATAATCTGTTGGTCGATCTTCAAAATCTCCACCATATGCTAAAAACTCTTTACCATAACGATCTTCTTTTATTAATGATTGATCAATATAATCCCAAATAAATCCACCTTGATACATTGGATACTTATCTTCAAGTTCTGTGTAATAATTCATACCACCTAAAGAATTTCCCATTGCATGCATATATTCACAACTTAAATAAGGCTTTTCAGGATCATCATTTAAATACTTTTCTATATCAGCAGGCTTGGCATACATTCTACTTTCCATATCACTTGTGTCATTATAGTTTCGGTCATAAAACACTCCTTCATAATGCACAAGACGACTATCATCAACTGATTTAAAGTATTTTGTCACATTCAAAATAACTTCTCCTGCATATGATTCATTTCCACAAGACCAAATCAAAATTGATGGATGGTTTTTATCTCTTTCAAACATAGATATAGCACGATCTAAAACAATATCCTGCCACTCTGGCTTATTACCTGGAATATTCCAAGAAGGCTCAACTGCACCCATTTTCTGCCATGAACCATGTGTTTCTAGGTTCATTTCATCTATCACATAAATGCCATATTCATCACATAATTCATACCAATAGCTTTGATTTGGATAATGAGAAGTACGAACAGCATTAATATTGTTTTGCTTCAATGTTTTAATATCCCATAACATATCTTCTTTAGTAATCGTACGTCCGCTTCGGCAATTGAATTCATGACGATTAACACCTTTGAAAACAATACGTTCACCATTTAATTTCATGATCTTATCTACCATTTCAAATCTTCTAAAACCAACCTTTTGTGGAATCACCTCTACCAATTCACCAGATTCATTGAATAATTGGATATACAATTGATAAAGTGTAGGCTCTTCTGCACTCCAAAGCTTTGGTTTGTTAACTGTCATAGAGAAGCTAGATTCTTCTCCTTCAATTGAAGCTGTTGCAGATTCTATCAAATTCCCTCTATGATCAAATAATTCAGCAACAACTTTAGACCCACTATTTGCAGACAATAGTTTCAGATCAGCTTTAAGTGTTCCATTCGTAAATGTTTCATCTAATGTTGCTTTTACATTTGCATCATATACGTGAATCTCTGGAACAGTATATAGGTAAACATCTCTAAAAATTCCAGAAAAACGCCAGAAATCTTGATCTTCAAGCCAGCTGCCAGTGCTTCGTTGATACACTTCCACCGCTAACTTATTTTCTCCTTGCTTTAAAAAAGGAGTTAGCTCAAACTCTGCAGGTGTAAAGCTATCCTCACTATAGCCAATAAATTGACCATTTAGCCAAACATAAAATGCTGATTCAACACCTTGAAAAGATATAAAAAGAGGCTTTTCCTGCATATTTTCAGGAACATTAAAATACTTTACATAACTCCCAACAGGATTATGATCAGTAGGAATTTCAGGTGGACGAATATCATTATGCCCATCCCAAGGATACATTGTATTCGCATATTGTGGTTTGCCATGACCTTGTAATTGAATATGTCCAGGAACACGAATATCACCCCAACCAGCACAATCAAAGCTTTCTTGATAAAAAGACTCTGGTCGATTGACAGGATTAATCGCATAATGAAATTTCCATTGTCCATTCAAGTCATATCGCATTTTCATAGAAGAAGCTGACTTTGCCTCTGCTAATGTTTCATAATAAAAGTGATCTGAATGTGCTGGAAGACGGTTAACTGCAAACACATTCACATCTGTTAGCCAATTAGTAGTAGGATTAAGGTTAGTTGTCATCAAGATCACGCTTCCTCTCATTGTTCTAGATTAATTATTTTAAAAATCAATTTCATGCTTACTTATTAATTAAGGCTCTTTTCTGAAAGATTGTTGCTAAATGATACTACTATCTGTGTTTTATCGCATAAAATGTATTTTATCTAAGAAGAAAAGATGCCACTAGACTATATAAAGTGCTGTTTCCTTCCAATCTTAAAAGCAACAAAGTTTACGAAATCAACCTTAATTAAAGAAACGAGGACCTACAGTATTTAGAGGCTGGGACATAACTATAGTGATTAACAAAAATTATGAAAAAAGTAATAGCTGAGCGGATGAAATATACGTAGACTCCTGCGGGATGAAAAGCAACGGCTAGACCCCACAGTGCGAAGCACGAGGAGGCTTGCCAGCTTCCCGCGGAAAGCGAAGTATATTTCAGGAGCGACGTAACTATACCTAGAACCATTATTCGGTTTCTATTTTGTTAATATACCTTTGTTCCAGTCCTTTTCACGCTCTTGATCCTCAGATAATGGTTTTACTATTTTCTAAGACTACTATATTAATTACTTCACTGATCCCATCATTCCTGCAACGAAATGCTTTTGCATAATGAAGAAAATAATAGCCGCTGGTAAAGTAGCAATGACAATCGCAGTCATGATCACACCAAAATCAGGTGCATAGCTAGATCCTAGATTTGAAATAAGCAATGGAATCGTTTGATTTTCTGGAGACTGTAACACAACTAAAGGCCATAAGTAATTGTTCCAGCTAGCCATAAATGTAATAATAGCTGCTGCTGCATACGTTGTTTTCATTGTTGGTACATAAATTCTAAAAAATACTCCTAATTCACTTAATCCATCAATTCGACCTGCTTCAAGAATATCCTTTGGAAACATTTTGGTGCTTTGACGGAAGAAGAAGATAAGAAATGCTGTTGTTAATGTTGGTAAAACCGCTGCCGTTAATGTATCGATTCCAATAAAAGGAGCTACTGCTGATATCTTCCCAAACATACGGAATAAAGGGACCATAAGTGCTGCAAAAGGAATCATCATTGAAATTAATAAGATATTAAATACAACATCTTTTGCTTTACTTTTAAACACTTCAAATCCATAGCCTGCTAAAGATGCAATTAATAATGATAGTACGGTTGTAGATATAGATATTTTTGCTGAATTGATTAATGCTGGTATGATGTCAACAGTATCTAAAAGATTATTAAAGTTCTCTAAAAAGTGACTTCCTGGTAACAATCGACCCTTCGTTACATCTACAGATTTATTCGTTGCCGATATAATCATCCATAAAAACGGAAAGATTGAAATAATACTAGCAATTATTAATACACTATAAGCAAATATTCGTTTCATTTTAAGCATTTTTATCACCTGCCACTTTAAACTGAATAATAGAGAAAATAACAATCATGATGACGATTGCATACGAAACTGTTGCAGCATATCCAAAGTCTGGTGTGTATTTAAATGAAAGATTATAAATATATTGCGAAATCGTCATTGTTGAATTACCTGGACCACCTTTGGTGATATTCATTACTTCGTCAAATAACTGTAGTGTTCCAATTGTTGAAGTAATCGAAGTAAAAAGGATGATAGGTTTTAACATTGGAATTGTAATTTTAAAGAATTGTTGAAAAGCAGATGCCCCATCAATTTTCGCAGCTTCATATATAGAGTGATCAATATTTTGAAGAGAAGATAAATAGAAAATCATATTATAACCAGTCCAGCGCCATGTAATAGCAATAACAATCGTCATTTTTGCCCAAAATGGATCTGTTAACCATTGAATTGGCTCTGCAATAAATGCGAATTTCATTAACATCATATTCACAATTCCATCTGTTCCAAATAAATATTTGAATATGACAGAATAAGCAACTAACGATGTGACACATGGTAAAAAGATAGCTGTACGGAAAAAGCCTTTAAATTTTAATCGTTTATCATTTAGTAAAACCGATAAAAATAGGGCAAGTAGAATCATAACTGGAACTTGAATCATCAGATAGATGACCGTATTTTTAACGGCTGTAAGAAATGTTGGATCTTTAAATAAGCGAGCGTAGTTATCAAGTCCAGTAAATGTTAAGTTTGTTCCAGTACCTGATTGAAAGGACATGATAAGTGCCTGAATCATTGGGTAGAAATAGAATAAGCAGATCATGATCGTTGCGATTGTAATAAATGACCAACCAATAATAACGGTTGTATTGATTTTCTTTCTTTTTGGCTTTTGTAGCGGTATATGATCATTTGTTTTTTCCTGGATCAAATCAAGTCAACTCCTTAACTTGTCAATATAATGTAAGAGCCTCAGAAAACCTCCCCTTTGCTTCGGATAAAGAATCCTTATAACAGAAGCAGGAGAGTTTCCGAGGCTTTTATTTTTCACGTCATTTTCTATAAGCTCTCATGAAATTTTTTTTGAGTTTCGAAAATTTATGAAAAGTATAATTGGAAGATCTTATTTAATTTGTGCTTCTGCTTGCGTTTGTGCATCTTCTAGAACTTGATCAATTTCCTTACCTTGAAGATAGTTCTGCATTTCAACTACTAAAATATCTTCAACTGCGTACGTGTGTAGACCATAATTTACTTGAGGTATTTCTTCAGTCCATTTTGAGAAGTCAGAAATGATTGTTTGACCACCAAAGAATTCATCAGCAGCTTTATAAGCTTCACCATCAGCAGCAGGAATATAAGTACCAATTGCTCCAATTTCCGTTACTAAATCTTGATAAAAATCAGCGTTAGATCCAAAAGTTTTTGCTAAGAAATCAACAGCTAATTCTTTCCCTGGAACATTTAATACATACCAAGAACTACCACCTAAGTTTGATGCATTAACTGAATTCTCGATTCCTGGAAGTGTTGGTTGTGAAACAACTGCCCATTTACCAGATTGAGAAGCTTCAGCTTTAACAGAAGGAGTAATCCAGTTTCCAGTAGGAACTGTTGCTACATCTCCACTATTAAACGCTTCTAAATATTGACTCCAATCAGAGTTTGGTTTGATAATATCTGCCTCTAACATTTCTTTGTATACTTCAAAAGCCTTTTTAAGAGCTTCATTTCCAGCGATATTTGGTGTTACACCATCTTCTTTCAAGTACCAAGAACCACTTGATTGAATCATCATACGAATAATTCCAAGATCGTTAGGATCAAGTGATAACATTTGTTTACCAGTTACTTCTTTTACTTTTTTACCAATCTCAATATATTTATCCCAATCAGCATTGTTTAGATCTTCCACTGAATACCCAGCTTCTTCTAAATAATCTGTTCTTACATATAAACCTGTTACACCAGTATCAAACGGTAAACCATAGTTTTCTCCATCTAAACTAGTTGGAGCAATTTTGTATGATGCAAAATCTTCTGTGTTAAAAGAACCTGTTAATTTTTCAAAAGAATCTGGATAAGCTTGAAGAAAACTTTGTGCTCTATAATCTTCAATTAATACGATATTTGGTAGCCCTTTTGTTGTACCAGAGCTTAAACTTGTATTTAATTTTTGAATAATATCAGCTTGTGCATTTTCTACTATTTTAATTTCTGCATCTGGATTTTCAGCTTGATATAAATCCTTTGCCATGTTCATTGCTTTAATATTAAAGTTTGGATCCCATGCCCAAATTGTAATTGAATCTGAATCAGATGAACTGTTGCTGTTATCTCCAGTTTCTTTCTTATCTGCACCAGATGAACATGCAGCCAACAGCATAATGCTTGCTAAAAACAACACTAAAAGCTTTTTCATACGTAAACCCCCATTTGTTTTTTGTTTTTTGTAAGCGTTATCTCTCTTACAAGTTCTATGATAGCATCTCAAATGCAGGTGCTGTTATGACGATATTTTCATAAACTTGTGTTTTTTTTGCATGATGTATACGCTTTCTTTTCCTTGAATTTGTACTTTTTTTAGAAAATATGATTTATTTAAGTTTTCAATCGTACAAATTAGTGTTTTTTTACTATTATGAACGAAATTCAATAACAGAAGACCAAATCTTAAATGATTTGGTCTTCTACTTGTGTTGATTTGTATGTTTCATAGTTCGAAAAGTTATGTTTGTTTATTAGAAATAGGTAGGGTGATCTTCACTCTTGTTCCCTCACCTTTACTACTATTAATTGTAACTCCATACTGATTTCCATAAATTAACTGAATACGTTCATGAACATTTTTCACACCAATGCCTGTAAAATGCTGTCTTTTACTTTTAATTTTAGGAAGCTCACTAGCAGGTGACATCTCCATACCATCACCATTATCCATCACTTCACAAATTAACGTATTATTTTCCTGCCATACAAGAACATTAATGAATCCTTCATTTTTATGGTTAAAACCATGAAAAAAGGAATTTTCGATAAATGGTTGTAGAATTAATTTTGGCACATGATATTCCATACACCCTGGTCCGATTAAATAATTCACCTTAATTCTATCTCCATAGCGTTTTTGATTAATAAGCACATAATTTTTCAAGTTATTAATTTCTTGTTCAACAGAAATTGTTTCACTCACATTACCAATCGTATTTTGCAATAGAGCAATCAAGGAATTAATAATTTCTTCCGCTTCATCCTTACTTCCCTGCTGAACCATAAATTTAATCGACGTTAATGTGTTGTATAAGAAATGTGGATTAATCTGCTGTTGAAGTGCAGCAAGCTCTGCATTTCGTTTTTGCTTTTGATATAAAACAAGCTTCTCAAGATAATCATGTAATTCATCTAACATAGAATTGAATGCTTCACCAATTCTCCTTGTTTCATAAGTACCCGTAACTGAAACGTATTTATCGAAATCAAACTTTGAAGCATCAGCTATTTGCTTTACGAGATGTGATAATGAATTAGTGATTCTTCTCGAAATGAAAAATACAATAATAAGTGCTATGACTACAATTCCCATAGAAATGAGAACAATTTGTTTTTTATTGATCAAATCCCCAATAGCTGTTTTTCTATCAATAAGATTAAATAAGTACATATCAAGGGAAGGAAGATACTCCACAAAAATAATCTGATCTGTACCCATGAATTTTTCAACAAGATAATCGCGTCGATTTTCTTCATTTTCTAAAGCATATGTTAAAAGCTCATCAGCTTTTTGACCTATCATTTTTGTTTGATTGCTAGAAACAATCAATCCATTATTATCTAGAATATATACATTATTTCCTTCGCTTGTATAGCTGCTATAAAATTTTCGGAATTCCTTTTCTTGAATAGGAAAATACATTGCTCCATAAATCTCACCAGAAATCCGCCGCTCCATTAAAGCTTTAGATGCAACAATAAAATGATTATCACCAATTTGATTTTTACGTTGATCGAATTGATACATTAGTTTCTTTGGATCAGCTAACGTATTCTTTGTAATACTGTGCTGAATTAGTTCATCTTCAAGGATTGGCCAATACGATCGATTCGTTGCATAATTCATTCCATTAATCCCGGTGATAACAATTTCTGTTTCATATGCATCTACATTTGACTTAACCCGCTTCATTTGTTGATTCATCTCAAAAAATGCTCGCATCTGCTGAGGATTAGATTGCTCTTCAGTTAGATTTTTTCGGATTGTCCCACTTTGAAGAATATTATTTGATGCTAGTACAAGAGAATAATGATAAGTTTCAATACTATCTTTCACCTGGGTCATGACTCGTCCATTTGTAATGCTAAATTTATCAATAAAAAATTCTTCTGACATACGAAAGGTTGTCCAAGTAATAATAACTGATACAGAAACAATACTTATTACACTTATAAGAAACATAATCGTAAACAATCCATTATATCTAAAATGTTTTTGCAAAAATTTCATGCTGTATCACATCACTTACTTCAATTTTTGACTTCTTCTGTATTGACTTGGTGACACACCTTTGAGTTTTTTAAAGACTTTACAAAAATAACTGTGATCAGAATATCCCACAAAGCCACTTATTTCTGAAATGGGTGTAGCTTTATTTATTAATAACTTAGCAGCTTCTTCAATCCGAATCTTATTTAAGTATTCATTAAATCCTTCTCTATTATGAGAAGCAAAGTAACTGGATAAATACGTAGGATTAAAATGAAAATGATGTGCCACTCCTGTTAGACTAAGAGGTTCGGCAAAATGTTCCTCAATATATTCCAAAATCATCGTTATATTTGAATGACCTGTTTGACTGGACTTTGCTGAGATACATTTCTTTGCTTCTTGTATAAAAATATTCAATTGCTCTACAACCTGGTTAGCAGAAGTTGCTTCATCAATATAGTTAAAATACATAAACTTTTGATTTTCTAATTCATTCACTTCGAAGTCCATATTTCCTAAAAGAATTGTTATATTAAAGATGATATTTCCAAAAAACGACTTATACTCAAACATATCGGTTGTATAGTTGTTGGATAATGCTTTTACATGATCCTCTAAATAACTAAACGCTAAATCAAATCTTTCATGTTTAAAGTCATTTGTAAATTTATCTAGATTGAATGAAATAGGTTCACATACGTTCGTAGGCAATTCTTTTTCAGTCAATAATTGCAATTCGGGGAAATAAAAACGATATTGTAGCATCTTCTTTATAACATCATTAAATATTGCACCTAAAATGGACAAATCATTAAATGGATTGGTTATAAGGATACCCAGATTGGATTCTCCTTTTAATAACTCATCGGTGAACTCTTTTCCTAAATTTAGTTCATCTTCCTTTATATTCAGAAGGTATCCGCTTACATTTTTTCCCTCTGTAAAACTATGATAAATCAATGCTTTTGATCCCAGTTCTTTATCTACTTTACTTTTTATTTGTGTTATATTTTCTGTATTCTTGAGATTTCTAGTATCTACTATTAACAAATAAAAATAAGGATATGGAAAAGCTTGTGAAAGAACTTTACTATCATAATCTGTTTCGATTTCATATCCTGCTATTAATTTATCGATGATATTTCCTATATTTAATGCAACGCTATCCTCTTTCTCCACCGATTTTAGTGATGGAATTCGATTTGCAGCAGTTGTTAATACTTTCAGAAGTGTTTCTGAATCGAGCTTCGGTTTTAATATATAATCAACAGCACCACTTTGAAAAGTGGATCTAACATAATCAAACTCTCCATAGCTACTTAAAATTATAATTTCAATGTGAGGATATTTACTTTTTACAACCCTTGTTAATTCCTCACCATCCATAATCGGCATAACAATGTCAGTAAGAATAATATGTGGCTTTGTTTTTTCAACCATCTCGAGAGCTTCTATACCATTAGATGCTTCACCAACTATCTGAAATCCCACCTGCTCCCACTGAAGGTAATGCTTAATACCTTGCCTAATTAATTGCTCATCATCCACTATTAGTATTCTACATAATTCACCAGTTTTCAAAGAAATCCCCCCTAGGTGTGTAGATTAAACTATCAATTGTTAAAATTATATTTCATTATACACATCAATTGTCAAATAAACAGTTAAATTTATTATCTAGTATAGTTAATTTATTTTTCTTTGTGTTTGACTAATAGGATTGAGGGAATTAATTACATAAGGCTCTTTTCTGAAAGGTTTGTTGCTAATGAACACAATTGCCTGGTAGTAATGATGTTTTCTCATACTATTATAAGAATAGGCTATGTTAAAGCTTAAGGTTGATTTTTAACTTTGTTGATTGTAGGTGAATATATGAGACTCCTGCTTAGAGAAGCGTGTCGAAGGGAGACCCACAGGCGCTTGCGCCGAGGGAGGCTTCCGGACCTAGGAAGAATTGCTCTTATTCTTCCCTAGGAAAAAACGAACTGCATTTTTTCCTGGGAAAGCGAATGCCTGTAACGGAAATCAACCACAAAGTTTAACAGAGCCTAAGAATAAAAGAAGCCACTAGACTTTACACAGTATAGTTTTCTTCAATTTACTAAAAGTAACAAAGTTTGTGAATAAAAAACGAGGTGGGCACATGAGTAAAAAGCAAAATACGATGATACGTAATATGAATGACTTAAAAAAGCAATCTAAGGAAATGGACAATATGAAAACAAATAAACAAGTAAAGCAAAGTGGGAAGAAACCCGATCCAATTCAATATAAAAATACTACAAACTAATATGTGTTTTTATCTGCATTAGTTGAAAAGCTAAACATTATTCATTGCATATTCACTTCAAGTTATAGATTACAAAATAGCACTAAAATTTAAACAGAGCAAATCATAACCTGATTTGCTCTGCAATATAACAATAAAAGTTACTTTCCTAAATAAAGGCCTCATTCTCCGATTTGCTCTCTCTTTCTAATACTTAGCTGAAAATTCATTTTTTTACCATCAAAGAAAACTACAAGGAACTTGTCTCATTTTTAACAATTCCACAATAATTTTCTAAATTATTTGTCAATAAAACAAAACTGCCGCATAGGATAAAGTAATCCACAGAATTTCAAACAGTCTTTGATCCCAATTTATTCATCCACGTTAATGTATGCGTGAAAGTCATGAAATGTGACAGTTTTTTTTCTTTTAGGAATTATTTTTTTGTTTTGAATGATAAAGCTTCTGAAACTAACTAAAATCTGGAGGGGGAATTTTAATATGACGGGTAAAGAACAAACAAATTTTGTTATTTCACAAGAAGATTGGACCCTCCATCGTAAAGGCCAGGATGATCAAACAAGACACCAAGAAAAAGTTCAGGAAGCGATTCGCAACAATCTTCCAGATCTTATAACAGAGGAAAGTATCGTTATGTCAAATGGAAAAGATGTTGTGAAAATTCCAATTCGTTCACTTGACGAATACAAAATTCGCTATAACTATGATAAAAACAAACATGTTGGCCAAGGTGATGGGGAAAGTCAGGTCGGAGATGTTGTTGCCAGAGATGGTTCACAAGCTGATGCAAAAGGTCCAGGCAAAGGTCAAGGAGCTGGAGATCAAGCAGGTGAAGATTATTATGAAGCAGAAGTCTCCATTTTAGAACTTGAAGCAGCACTTTTCAAAGAATTAGAACTACCTAATTTAAAGCAAAAAGAACGCGATGATATTGTTATTGATCATATTGAATTCAATGATATTAGACGCACAGGACTTATGGGGAATGTTGACAAAAAGAGAACGATGCTTTCAGCTTATAAACGAAATGCAATGGCAGGCAAATCGAAATTTCACCCTATCTATCCTGAGGATTTAAAATTTAAAACTTGGAATGATACGGTTAAACCTGATTCTAAAGCAGTGGTAATCGCAATGATGGATACTAGTGGCTCAATGGGTCTTTGGGAAAAATATATGGCACGGAGCTTTTTCTTTTGGATGACAAGATTTCTAAGAACAAAATACGAAAAAGTGGAAATTGAATTCATTGCTCACCACACAGAAGCCAAAATTGTCACTGAAGAAGACTTTTTCTCAAAAGGAGAAAGCGGCGGAACAATTTGCTCTTCAGCCTACCGCAAAGCCTTAGAAGTCATCGATGAAAAATACAATCCATCTCGATTCAATATTTATCCGTTTCATTTCTCAGACGGTGATAATTTAACTTCAGACAATCCAAGATGTGTAAAATTGGTTGATGAGCTAATGAAGGTTTCAAATATCTTTGGATATGGCGAAGTTAACCAGTATAATAGGCACTCAACCTTAATGTCCGCATATAAAAATATCAATGATGAAAAATTCCGTCACTATATCCTCAAGCAAAAATCAGACGTTTTCCATGCAATGAAAAGTTTCTTTAGAAAAGAAGAAGAAAATAAGATGTATGCTTAATTACGAGAGGGAATGATTCCCTCTCTTTTACATTTGTGTTTCATTTTCGCTTTATTACCATTTAACTTCGATTACGTTCCATCTTCTCATCTTTGCGCGTCATGTTTTCTTTTTTATCGACCATTCTCTGATATTTTCACGCCACTCGCCACGGGATCGACCATCACTCTCACTTTCCACTCCACCTTCTCATCTTTGCGCGTCATGCTCGCTCTTTTATCGACCATTCTCCGCTCTTTTCACACCACTCGCCACGGTATCCGAACATCCACCACTCATTTCCCAACCACAACAAAAAAAGCTGACAAACAATCGCCAGCTCCATTCCCTACACATCTATTATCTATTTAACAAGCTACCCACATATCTTAATAAGTCATTAGCAGATGTTGAGTTATAACCATGTTCATCAATTAATCGTGCGACAACTTCATTCACTTTCTTAAGTTGCTGCTCGTCTGGTGTTTTTGAAGATGTGGTAATTTTCACAACATCCTTCAGATCTGCAAAAAGTTTTTTCTGGATAGCCTCACGAAGACGTTCGTGTGAATTGTAATCAAATCGCTTTCCTTTACGTGCATAAGCAGAAATACGAATTAAGATTTCTTCACGGAATGCTTTTTTCGCATTTTCAGAAATGCCAATTTGTTCTTCAATTGAGCGCATTAATTTTTCATCTGGATTCATTTCTTCACCTGTTAAAGGATCACGAAGCTTGTTTTTATTACAATAAGCTTCAACATTATCAAGGTAATTATCCATAAGTGTTTTTGCAGATTCCTCGTAGGAGTATACAAATGCTTTTTGAACTTCTTTCTTTGCCATATCATCATAAAGCTTACGTGCAACAGAAATGAAGTTTAAGTATTTTTCACGGTCTTCATTTGAGATCGAAGCATGCTGATCTAATCCTTCTTTTAATGCACGTAACACATCTAGTGCATTGATTGAAGGTATTTCCTTACGGATAATTGTTGATGAAATACGATTTATCACATAACGAGGATCAATACCTGCCATTCCTTCATCGTTATACTCTTTTTGTAGTTCATTCACATCAACAGAGTTAAAGCCTTCAACACTTTCACCATCATATAATCTCATTTTTTTCACAAGATCAATATCACCGCGTTTTGGTTCTTTCAGACGAGTTAAGATCGTGAACATGGCCGCTACTTTTAGTGTATGTGGAGCAATATGAACATCTGAAACATCGCTTTCACCGATCATTTTTTCATAAATTCGTTCTTCTTCTGTTACTTTCAGGTTATAAGGCACAGGCATCACAATAATTCGAGAATGGAGGGCTTCATTTTTCTTATTAGAAATAAATGAACGATACTCTGTTTCATTCGTATGTGCAACAATTAGCTCATCAGCTGAAATTAAAGCGAATCGTCCAGCTTTAAAATTACCTTCTTGTGTTAATGAAAGTAAGTGCCATAGAAATTTCTCATCACATTTTAGCATTTCTTGGAACTCCATCATTCCTCGATTTGCTTTATTTAATTCTCCATCAAAGCGATAGGCACGTGGATCTGACTCTGATCCATATTCTGCAATGGTTGAGAAATCTATACTTCCTGTTAGGTCGGCAATATCTTGTGACTTAGGATCAGATGGGCTAAATGTTCCAATACCAGCTCGTTTATCTTCTGATAGGAAAATTCTTTCGACTCGAACATCCTCTATTCGCCCACCATATTCTTGCTCTAATCTCATTACATTTAGTGGAGAAAGATTTCCTTCAATTCGAATTCCATATTCATCATAAAAATCATTTCTAAGATGGTGTGGAATTAAATGTAGTGGATCTTCATGCATCGGGCAACCTTTAATCGCGTAAACTGCACCCCGATCTGTTAATGAATAAGACTCAAGTCCTCTTTTCAACATTGTAACAAGAGTGGATTTACCACCACTTACTGGCCCCATCAATAATAAAATACGTTTTCTTACATCTAATCGTTTAGCAGCAGGATGAAAATACTCTTCTACTAGCCTTTCTAATGCATCCTCTAAACCATAAAGTTGGTGATCAAAAAACTTATATCGTCTTTTACCATCTACCTCTTCAATCCCAGCATCTTTAATCATATTGTAAACCCGCGAATGGGCTGATTGAGCAACCCAAGGTTTTTCCTTAACTATATCCAAATACTCTACGAAGGTACCTTCCCACTTTAAGCGCTGTTCATCTTCCCTATACTTTTCAATCTTTTTTAAGATATCCATAAGGACCTCCTTCATCATTGGTCGAACTATTAACTGCACCTGCAGATTAATACACTTTATGCGAGGATGTCCTTTAACATTCGTTTTACATGTGAAAAAGCAGATAAACAACAAAAATATTCTTCAAAAAAATATGTTGCACATTCACATCACATATGGTTTAAGGTATAATAAAAGTAGTTGAAAAGGGATGCTATACATACGATGAGTGGTGATTTAATCAATTGTCCCGCTTATCAAAACTTTACGCAGGTGATGTCATAGCAAGAGGTATTTGGTACACTGTCTTAAAGCATAGCTCCCACGTGTACTTGAATAGATCCATTTTTGAGGAGGTACAGCAATGAACTTTTTATTAATTTTAGGTGTGAGTTTAGCATTCATAACAGCAATCTTCACTGCAGGTTACGAAAGCAAGCCTGGTGTAAAAAAATAATTCGATAACAAATTTGAAAAAGGTGCTAGAGCTACGCCCCAAAACAAAGGGTAATCTAAACCTTGCGAAAAAGGGTCAATCATTGTATCAAAACAATGATTGACCCTTTTTTATGTTAACCCCGGATAATTTTGCTGTCTTAACGCTTCATAAATTAATATGGCTGCGGTATTTGATAAATTTAATGAGCGAACATGCTCTGTCATTGGTAGACGTAAACACTTATCCATATTCTCTTGAATCAAATCCTTTGGAAGACCTGTCGTTTCACGACCGAAAACAAAAAAGTAATCCTTATCAACATCACTGTAGTCAAAAGTAGTATGTGGTTGTTGACCGAATTTTGTTAAATAGAAAAACTCTCCAGAGGAGTATGTTTCAAATAATTCATCTAATGAATCATGATAAACAACATTTACATGCTCCCAATAATCTAAGCCTGCTCTTTTTAACATTTTGTCATCTGTAGAGAAGCCTAACGGACGTATTAAGTGAAGAGTTGTATTTGTTGCTGCACAAGAACGTGCAATATTCCCAGTATTTGCAGGAATTTCTGGTTGATATAAAACTACATGTAATGCCAAATTAGTCACCTCATCTATTTCTGTAAAAAAGCGGAGTGAAAAACCCCACCATTTATTTTGGGTTAGTAACCCTCGTTTCTAACAAACATTATACCATTCTTATTTTGAACTAGTACCATCTATGATTCGAAAAAATGCATACTTTATATTTGGAGTATAAGCTGTTGAATCCTCGTAGGCCCAATATCTCATTCGACTATTATAAGTTTGTGCATTAACTAAAGGCATATTCTCTGGGTCTTTCGCAACGACAAATGTTGTGTGATCAAACCTGCCATCACCTTGAAAATCATAGCAAATTACATCTCCAGGCTTTAACTGCTCGGCATGCTCAACTTTTTCAGCTTGCAAACCCGTTTTTGAATTTTTTAGAAAGCTTGTCATCGCATTAGCAACCGACCAGCTATAACTCCAGTTGTTGTTTTGCATCCACCATCCAGAAGATCGATTTGGATATCCGCGCATTTGTGCATTACCTGCATGTAAGCACTGAGAAACAAAATTTGTACAATTCACTTCGAAGTTTTTATATTTAGGGTTTTCATCATTCCACCATCTCTCAGCATATTGAACTGCTGCAAGACGATCATAACTAAAATCTCCTTTATTTCTTATATCCTGATCATTCACTTCTATTATAGAAGTCTGATTTTGAGTTCCCTCGTTTTTATCGTACATTTCAATAAGATCATCTTCTACAAGCTCATCTCGATAGAAGGTCGCCTTTCGATGATCAATTCTTTCCTCTAGATAAAAGTAATCTTTTTGTTTGTTTAACCATTTATAATGGCAAATATACACAGCTTCTTTTAATTCCTCTGACTTAGCATTCACTCGAGAAATCTTCACTTCTGCACTGCCTTTTACAACCTCCGCTTTACGCTTCTCATTTGAAAGAAATCTTCTTTCAAGTGCATGTAATTCTTTATTTTGACGTGTATTTTTAATGAGCTTCTTATTTACAAGCATTTCTAGTTTTGCTTGATTTAATTCTGACAGAATTTGCTTCATTCATTTCACCACCATCATGTATTACTACAAGATATATGATTTTAGAAGAAAAATAGTCTTAAAAGTGATTACACTCATGACCCTTTTAATACATCTTAAATGAGATAATTAAAACAAAGTAAAATAAAAATGTTTATTCATACAAAAAGGCAGCTTCCTATTTATAAAGAAAGCTACCTAAGTTAAATTATTATGAAGTAATTCTAAACCTTTTTGAATTTCCTCTTTCACCTGTTCATCTTTTTCTTTTTCATAAGCTTCTAGTAGCTCTGCTTCTACTGAAGTTACCCCAATTTTACCAAGAGCCCATGCCGCTGTTCCACGAATAACAGGTCTTGGATCTTGATGGACTAATTGTATCAAATCATCAACAGCCGTTTTATCTTTAAAATGAGCTAAAGCTAAAATAGCATTTCGTTGAAGAGGCTTTTTCCCTCGCCAAGATCCAGAAATATGTCCATACTTTTCTTTGAATTCACGATTACTTATATTCAACAATGGTTTTAGCTTTGGCTTAGCAATTTCAGGGTCTGGTTCCATCTCAGGATGAAAATGGAAATCTTTCCCCTTATTAACCGGACAAACGGTTTGACAGGTATCACAACCATAAATTCGGTTGCCTATTTTTGTTCGATATTCATCAGCTAAAAATCCCTTGGTTTGGGTCAAAAAAGCAATACATTTAGAGGAATCCAGCTGTCCAGGTTGCACTAAAGCTCCTGTTGGACAAACATCCAAGCATTTGCGACAGCTACCACATTGATCCTCCATAGGTTGATCAGGTGGAAAGGGAAAGTTTGTAATCATTTCACCTAAATAGACATAAGAACCAAACTCTGGTGTGATAATTGAACAGTTTTTGCCACTCCATCCAATTCCAGCACGCTCTGCAACAGCACGATCAGATAATTCTCCTGTATCAACCATTGATTTTGTCTGTATATCAGGGATTCGTTGTTTGAGAAAATTTTCTAGCTTTGTTAGCCGATCTCGCAAAACCGTATGATAATCTTCTCCCCATGAAGCACGACAAAAGATTCCACGGCGATCTTCCTTTGTACTTTTAGGTGCGTCTTTAAGCTTTGAAGGATAAGCAAGTGCAATGGAAATAATGGAACTCGCTTTTGGTAATAGTTTTACAGGAGTTACTCGTTTTTCAATATCTGATTCTTCAAAACCTGATTGATAACCAAGTTGCTGCTGTGTAATGAGCCGTTGCTTTAGTTCTTCAAACAAGCCTGCACTTGTAAATCCAATCTTATCTATTCCAATTTCTTTACTATAGTCAATCACTTCTTGTTTAAATTGTTCAAAATTCAAATTTAGTACCTCCTTTCATATTTAAATGCCGAAGCTCATATTTACGAAACATCACTACTAATATGTTAAAATAACCTCACTACAGTTGTGGAGGTTTAAATAATGGAAATTATGATTGATCATACACTTAAGGAATTATGTCCTGATTTTAAGATAGGTGTTGTCACTTATGAAAATATTCATGTATCTGACTCACCGCAAATGCTTAAAGGAAGACTTCAATTATTCCAAGAATCACTATATTTTGACTATCTAGATAAAAAAGTAACTGAAATACCAGCAATAAATGAATGGAGGAAATTGTTTAAGTTAGTAGGAACAGATCCTAATCGTTATCGTCCATCAAATGAAGCACTATATCGTCGTGTACAAAAACAACACTTTCTTACTAATGTCAATTCTGCGGTAGATATGAATAATTTTTTATCGCTTCAATATCAGATACCATTAGGGATTTATGATTATGACCATTTAGTAGGTGAAAATATTTCAATAAAAATTGGGACAAGCAGTGACACATATGTGGCACTTAATGAGCGAGATATCGTTTTAACTAATAAAATCCTTTCGCAAGATCAACAAGGACCTTTTGGTAGTCCTTTTGTAGATTCTAAGCGTTCAGCCGTCACTTCAAGCACAGTAAATGCGATACATCTCATTTATTTTCAGCCTTCCCTGCATAACAATGATGCTAATCAATTATTACAAACTTTATCAAAAATGTTCACTCAAATCCATGGAGGAGATGCAACATACAAGGTAATTAGTTAAAAAAGCTTTGATCATCAATGACTATCATTTGCTTTTTAGCAGATCTAATTAATTATAGAGTTTAAACAAAGCAGTAAATAAGAAAAGATACATTAAAAAACGCAATGCCTCGTTTATCTAAGAAACGAAACACTGCGTTGTAACCATATGTATGGAGCGGGTGAAGGGAATCGAACCCTCATCATCAGCTTGGAAGGCTGAGGTTTTACCACTAAACTACACCCGCCTAGGATATGTATTTGATTATAACAAGGCTTTAACAAAGAAGCAAGAAAAAAAATAGAATTTTGTCGTTTATTGTCGACTTACCTCAAAAAACGTACTTTCTTAGTATATTCTTCTTCTTTGGGATAATCAATAGGTTTCATACATTTTATTATAAAATAAATAAGAATATTTGTTGTTTTCTAAATATTATTATTTAAACTGCAAGTTGATCCTACATATCTTTTGAAGAAAACGCACATCTGTCATTTAATTGAAGTGAAATTTGATTGGTAGAAACTAAATACAGAAATGAAAGGAAAATACATATTAATTAAACCCTGCTTTACAGGCAAAAGCCCATTCTCCAAAAACTCATTCCCATTTTTATAGGTAAACACATATAGTACAGAGTAACATTAACATTTGGGAGGATGGATACCTATGATAGATAGATCAATGAGAAGACCATACGGTTTTGGCGGTGGATTTGGAGGTTATCCAGGTGCTGGTTATGGTAGTGGTGGATACGGTTATCCTGGCGCAGGTTATGGCGGCGGATACGGAGGCTTTCCTGGAAGTGGTTATGGTGGTGGCTATGGTTATCCAGGTGCTGGTTACGGCGGAGGTTATGGCTACCCAGGAACTGGATTTGGTGGCGGATATGGACCGGGGTACGGTTCCCCAGGTTATGGTGAATATGGCTTTGGTGGAGTTAGCCCACTTACAACAGGATTATTAGGTTTAGGTGCAGGATTACTTGGTGGAGCAGCATTAGATGATGGCCCTTTTAACCGTGGATATTATTAAACGATAAAAACTGATAAAATGAGGCTATGACTTAAGTATTTAAGCTAGTGACAAACCCGAAATATTAGGAGATATTTCAATAATTATTCGCCTAATATTTCGGGTTTTTATTTGTTGTCATCAATAGATTTTTTGATTTTGTAACTAATTTTAAGAACTAGTGGAATGGAGCGGAAGACACTAGGGCACCTACGGGAATTGAGGAAAGGCTGAGACCCCGCAGGCTTGCCGAGGAGGCTTAGCTTCCTCCCCGGAGAATGGAGTGTCTGCAGCACAATGGAACGAACTTGTTTCTTTCAACTTAATTGAATTTAGATTTATTCGTCTTTGTATGACTTCCTTAATTAGCTCTTTGCCTCTACATTAGAAAAACCGCAGTATCCCTACGACAAGCGTTGTTACACTGATTCCTGTTCCAACAATCCATTTTGTTAATTGCAATTGAGATTCGTAGATATTTTTATCCATTTCTTTTTTTGTTACATATTCTTTTTCTGTTAAAATTTTATCAACAAGTGCTCTCACATCATTATCTTCTAAATGATTTTCATGAATATCTTCAAAGTTTTCAAGCTGATATTCTAACTCCCTTACCGTAAGCTCTAAGTCCTTGAGGCTTTCTACTATTTCCTTTTCCTTCATAAAATTTGCCCCCTTTATCTGTCTATACTCTATCTTATTCATTAGTCTTACTATGTGATTAAACTTGTATATGAAAAAGTACACTTACCTTACATATTTAGATCTATTTAACGATTGTTTCTTTGTAAGCTGACATCCTAATGGTGATTTAGCCCTCAGCTAAACCTCCTTATGTCCTAACCTCTTTTTCATGAAATTTCAGGTGCAACTTTATTGACTAATCTCATCGTATAAACTAAAATAGCGTTTGTGTTACTAGTCAGTTCCCAACGTAACTAATGAGTTTTACTCGTAAGGATGTGACGATCTTTTTGGATACAAAAAAAAGGCTTATCATTGAAAAAGCCACTATTTTCTTTGCAGAAAAGGGCTATCATTCAACTTCTGTACAGGAAATCGCTGAACAATGCTCCATGTCTAAAGCTTCTTTATATAAGTTTTTTTCTTCAAAAGAAGAATTATTTATTGAAGTATTTGAATACCATCAAAACACAATGTTTGAAAAAGTTGCTACATATTCTTTTGATCCTTCGTTATCACCGAAAGAGCTTTTCATTAAACAACTTTGTATCCAGATAGAAGACTTCGTTGAACGAAGAGATTTTATTTTGATGCAATTAAAAGAGATTCCCTTAACAGAAACGAACAAGCAAAAAAATATCATGAAAAGATTAAAAACTCGTATTCTGTTATGGCAAACAAATATGCTTATTCAAGCTTATGGAGAAGAAATTAAACCTTATATCTGGGATATTACGATCACCCTTCAAGGGATCGTAAAAGAATATATCTCACAAGCCAGTGAATATAAACATCTGAATGTGAAAAATATCGAAGAAATTGCTACTTATCTGGTAGATCGCATAGACACCATCACTGGGGATTTATTAACTAAAAAACCTACACCCTTATTCACGAAAGAAATGTTACTATCTGATTTTAATATGGGTAGTTCCAAACATTCACCTGATATGATCCATGATCATCTTAGAAGTATAGAAAAATATATACTCACATTAGATAATAAAACACATCGTGAAAAATTAGCCCACTCTTTGGCCATGTTAAAAGAAGAGTTAAAGTCCCCACATCGAAGAGTATTTCTTATCGAAGCTCTTTTACATTATTTTAAGAAAGAAGATCAATTAGCATCAACTACCGATAAGCTTCGGTTACTTATATTAGGAGGCTAAAAAATGAACCATTTAGAACATAAACAAAAAATCCTGATCATGATCGCGATCATGTCTGCGATGTTCTTCGCAGCGGTTAACATGACAATTGTCGGAACAGCATTACCTAAAATTGTTTCTACAATTGGTGGCATGGAATACTTTGATTGGGTCTTCACCGTCTACATGCTAACATCTACAATCACTGCGATGTTAGTTGGTAAATTATCTGATATATATGGCAGAAAAATCTTTATCCTCATTGGTATTGGGGTATTTATGCTTGGTGCATTTTTAAGTGGAACATCTAATGATATCATCCAGTTAATTTTGTATCGTGGTCTTCAAGGCTTTGGAGGTGGGATGATCATGTCCTGTGCCTTCACGACGGTGGGAGATTTATTTACTCCACGTGAGCGTGGTAGATGGCAGGGCTTGCTAGGGGCAGTATTTGGATTATCTAGTTTATTTGGTCCTACTCTTGGAGGATATATTGTTGATAACTTTGACTGGCATTGGATTTTCTGGGTATTCCTACCGATAGGATTCTTTGCTTTCGCTTTAATTTTACGATTATATCCTTCTCAAAAAGCAAAAGAGAAAGAGCCTATTGATTTTCTTGGTTCGATCACATTAACTATTGCGATCATCTCTCTATTATTAGGATTTACTTGGGCTGGAGATAAATACGATTGGCTCTCTTTTCCAGTCATTGGCTTGTTTTCTCTAACCGTTTTATCAATTATTAGCTTTATCTTTATTGAACTTAAAGTAAAAAGTCCAGTATTACCACTTTTCCTATTTAAAAACAGTGTATTCTCTGTTTCGAACATTGCTGGAATGCTCATGGGTATGGGTATGTTTGGGACAATTATGTATGTACCGTTCTATGTTCAAGGAGTTCAAGGAGAATCAGCTACTGTTTCTGGATTAGTTGAGATGGTTATGACGATCTCTATGGTCACATCAAGTATCATTGTCGGAAATTTAATAACAAAAACAGGAAAATATAAAATTTTTGCATTGCTAGGTTTAATCATTATGGCTGTAGGACTTATCCTAAATTCAACATTAGAAGTGGAATCATCTTTAACTAGATTGATTCTTCAGTTAGTTGTAGTTGGAATTGGTCTTGGTGTGAATATGCCTGTCTTTAATATTACCGTACAAAATGCTGTAAGTCATAAGTACTTAGGTGTTGCCACATCTGCTATGCAAACCTTTAGACAAATAGGTGGAACAATCGGTGTTGCATTACTTGGATCTGTGATGGGAAATAAAATGATGAATGAATTGGCTGAAAGCCAAGGGACAAATGTTCCTGAGCCCCCAGCAGAGATGGCAGGTACATTGGAGAAACTACAAAATCCACAAGTATTAATGGATACTGAACAGCTTGAAGCCATTCGTTCCGATCTTCCAGCTGAGATGTCACCAATGTTTGAGCAATTTATTCAAACTCTTAAAGAAGCACTAAATACGTCATTAACAACTGTTTTCTTAGTTAGTGCTGGTATTGTTGCTCTTGCCTTCATCGTAACATTGTTCTTAAAAGAAATTCCTTTAAGAACGACGAACGATCATGAAGATGAAGAAGGAGAAAAAGTTCAAATTGTAAGTCATTGATCTCCTTTCTTTAAATCTAAGTTAACTAAGCTAACCGCGTAAAAAAGATATTTAGCATACACAAAGAGGCTGGAACATAACGTAGTGAATTAACAAAAATGCCGAACAAAGGTAATAGCTAGGTGGAGTATATTTCAGAAGCGACGTACCTACACCTAAAACCATTGTTCGGTTTCTATTTTGTTAAAATACCTATGTCCCTGCCTTTTTTTATACACCTGAACTTAATGTTCTGTATTCATTTGGTGTAAGCCCCACCGTTTTTTTAAATACTTTACTAAAGTATTTTTCATTTTGGTAGCCGACCTTAAAGGAAATTTCATACACTTTCAAATGTGGATTTTTCAATAATTCTTTCGCTTTCTCTATTCTAATCGCTGTTAAATAGTTTGTGACTGTTTCATGATACTCTTGCTTAAAGCGCCTTGAAATATATTCTCTACTTAAATAAAAGCGATCCGCTATTTCCTGGAGAGTAATATCTTTGTCGTAATTTTTTCTAATATAGCTTTCAATTTCTTGAATACTACTCTTCTCTTTTTGATATTTTGCAGCACAGAGAATCTGGATTAATTCATGAAATTCCTTTCTCTTTTCACTGATAAACTTAGTGAAAGAAAACATGCCGTCATTTTCCCAATAATCTCCGCCGATATAAAAGGATAGTTGTTTGCTTATATTATATTCCTTTAGCCAATTTTTCCTTAATATCTTAAAGTGATCTTCCCATAAAAATATCTGCTCGTATGAAAGACAATAATCAGATTTTAGTTTGTTAAATATCCCATCAAGTATTTCATCTAATTTATCTATACTACCACTTTGTAACGCCCACATAATATCCTCCATATAATCCAATAGATGAAAAAGTGGACTAGCAGTTGTTTCTTTGTATAGAATTAACTGATTTTGATTCTTGCTCATTAAATCGTATGTTACCATTGTTTGTAATGCTGTATGGTAGGTTATATCGATTTGTTGAGAGGTCTTTCCAACAGCAATCATAATAGTTAATTCAGAAAAATTTTGAAGCGCTTTCTTAATTTTTTCATTTATAGCAACTACTTCTTTTTCATTCCATAAAAGGATGACAATTTCATCATCTTTATTACTATTTCTAAAACACACGCCAGTTTGATTCAAGAGGGTTATTTCGTTACAAATATTGAGAACTGTAAAGAAAGCTAACTCTCTATCACCTTTAAATAATTTTGACATCATCGATTTCAAAGAAAACAATGATATCGTATATTGTTGTCTTAATGTTAAATCCACTTTAAATTCCTTATGAATTTTGCCCTTCACATCATTTGAAATAAATGACTTATCTAATAATCCTGTAAACAGATGATCCCAATACACTGATTTAGCTTCGTTCATCGTTTTGTTATTTTCCATAGAGGATTCTCTTTTTGTTGCTTGTTTCTTCCAGTCTGTCACAGCTCTCGCTAATGTTTCATTTAAAATCTCTGGTTCAATTGGTTTTAATATATAATCAAAGCTTCCATATGCAATCGCATTTCTCATATATTGAAAATCATCATAACCACTCACAACAATCGTTTTGCTCGTAAGATCTGAAAGATGGATCCATTTTAACAGCTCAATTCCATCAATCCTCGGCATGTTCATATCTGTAAATATAATCTCTGGACGATGCTCCATAATTATTGATTGCGCTTCTTCCCCATCTTTTGCTTCAAAAATATCTGTAATACCAAATTGTTCCCACTTAGCTAAAAGCATAATTCCTTCTCTGACATGTTTTTCATCATCAATTATGATCGCTTTCAGATTCTTCACCCCCTGTTAATGGTAGTGTAATGGTTACATATATTCCTCTATCTTCATTGTTTTCTAACATGAAACTAGCACGTTCACCATAGTAGAGCTTTAATCTTAAATAGATATTTTTCAATCCAATATTAGCATCTCCAGGTGCACTTTCATTTTTATTCAATGTAAAAGTTTCTTTGATTTCTTTTAATCTTTCTTCACTAATCCCTTTCCCGTTATCCTTAATTGTTATCAGTAGCTGATCATTTTCTTTCTTCCCAATAATCGTAAGTTGACCCATTGACCCATAGTCACTTTCAAACCCATGCTTAAAATAATTTTCAATAATTGGTTGTATGATCATTTTAGGTACCGGAATATATAGTGTGTCTTCATCAAACCTCAATGTGTAATCAAATTGATCTCCAAACCTTTCTTTCTGTAACAATAAAAAGGCTTTTGTATAGTCAAGTTCCTTCATTAATGGAACCATATCTTCATTCATATTCATACTATATCTCATAATTTTTGATAAATGTGTAACAAGTGTATATACTTGTGGAACATTATTTTTAAGTGCTAATGTTCCAATTGATTGTAAAGCATTATATAAGAAATGTGGATTAACCTGAGATTGTAATACTTTTAATTGATTTGTTTTATTCTCAATCTCCAGCTTATATTCTCTATTAATCAATAGATTAATTTTTCCGACCATGTCTTTAAATCGGTCCCCCAATACACCTATTTCATCATTTCCTAATGAATCAAAATCAACATTCATGTTTCCTTTTTCTATTTGTTTAATATTTTGTAATAAAACTCTTATAGGTGAAGTGATCTTAAATGACACGAACAGAGTTGCTAAAACCACCAATATTAAGCCGATAATTCCGAAGACAATATTAATTTTTGCTACTCCTAGTGCACTTTCAAATACAGTAATATATGGAATTCTTTTTGCTAATATCCAACCACCAGAAGAATCAGCGACTTTTTCGTAGATCATTAATCCATTAAAAGAATAAGATTTGATTTCGATTGTTCCTCTTTGATTTTCTGTACTTAATAAAGTTGAAACCCAATCTTCTTCTTCAATGGACATTTCCTTGGATTGAAAAATGAGTTCTCCTTCAGGAGAAAGGATAAAAAACTCTTCTCGTTCATTATCATATAGTTTTCTACTGATGTTTTGAATTTTATCAGGTGTGAAGTCTAGTGAAATAAACCCCAAAACTCGGTCTGATGGGATATCTAAGATTGTCCGATGAATAGTAAAAACATCTCTTGGACGCTTTTTTAGTACCATATTGTTATTTATATTTTGGCTATACATCGGTTCTATATAAATATTATAAGGACTATTCCTGGCTTTTTGATAATAATATCTGTTAAGGTTGTCAGGAATTGTTGAATACAAAACGATTGTACGTTTAGATACGGATATATTTCTATTTCCATCAACTAAGGCAATGTTTACTTTCTTTATATTCTCTTCTGAATATAAAATGGTTTGGATAACATCATTAACTGTTCCCTTTGTCATATAATCTTCATTCAAATATGAATACCTTAAGAAATTCATAAAATCAATATTATTATAAAAAGGCAATGTTAGATTTTTTAATTCATCAATATATTCTTCAATGTTCACTTTTCCTTGATATAAGAGGTTTACATTTTCTTCAACAAATTGATCTTTTAATGATTCTTTTGTGTATAAGTATGTAACAACAATGGAAGTTCCAAATGGAACAATTGTGATAAGTAGTAACAATACTATTAACTTATTTCTTATACTCATCTTCACCCTCATAATGGAACCTCCTTTAATAAGTTTAGTATACTGGAATTTTTTCAACGGTAGGGAAATTCTTAATTGAAATATTTTTAGACTTTTTATTTTGAATAGAAAGGGTAAGTACTTGCAACCTAATTTATCAAATAAAAATTAAGAAGTAAATCACATATGATATAGTGCGTAGTCGTTTTAAAAATTTCCATTCAATGTAATGTTATAGTTATAGAGGTTATAAAAACAGACCAAATCATTAGTTGATTTGGTCTGTTTTCTAAAATGTTATTTCTTTATTTCATGTTTTCCCAAGTAGCTTGGATTTGCTTTAACATTGTGTCATAGTCAATTTTACCAACTGAATATGCTTGAATTGAAGCTGCAAACTCTTTGTTTGCTCCATCTGGCCATCTGAACCAAGTCCAAGGAATCGTTTTTTCTGCTTTAGAGTACTCAAGAATTGATTGACCTAAGTCACCTAATCCTGCAGCATCAATGTTATCAAATGCTGGGATAAATGCAAATTCTTCTGTAATGTAACGTTTTCCTGTTTCTGAAGAAACCATCCAGTTTAAGAATGTTTTTGCTTCTTCTAAATTCTCAGAACCTTGATTTAGTACCCAGTTATTAGGAACACCAACTGGTAATACATCTGCATCAGCTTCATCATTTAATGGAATTGGTAAGAAGCCCATGTTCATATCAGGATTGATTTCATAAATCATGTTTTCAGTCCAGTTACCTTGTTGAAGCATAGCTGTTTCACCTGAAGCAAATAATGTAACTTGTGTGTTGTAATCAGTTGTGATTGGATTTTCATTAGCAAACTTTATTTCAGTATCAATAACATCTTTAAATTGCTTGAATTGCTCATTATCTACGATTGAAGAAGATCCGTCATATAATCCTGCAATAAATGCTTCTGGATCATCTTGTTGAGCAAAAGGAATATTTAATAAATGCTGTCCAATAACCCACCACTCAGCATAACCAGCTGCGAACGGAGTAATATCATTGTCTTTTAGTTTTTGTGCAGCAGCTTTTAATTCTGTCATTGTTTTTGGTGCCTCTGTAATACCTGCTTTTTCAAATAAATCTTTGTTATAGATAAAACCATATCCCTCAAGGTTTACAGGCATACCGTATAATTTACCATCTTCATCAGTAGTTGGTACTTTACCGATAGGAAGAACATGTTCAGCCCATGGCTCATTTGAAAGATCTGCTAAATGCTCTTTCCAAAGCTCAAGTTCTTTGAATCCACCGTTGTTAAAAATGTCTGGCTCTTCACCTGATGCAAATTTTGCTTTTAATGCAGCACCGTAATCTGCTCCACCACCAACAGTTTCTAACTTAACTTTAATATTTGGATGTTCAGCTTCGAATTCTTTTATCATTTCTTGAAGCTGATCAGCAATCTCTACCTTAAATTGGAACATATTTAAGGTTACTACTTCATCTGAATCTCCTGTTTTACCTGTATCTCCATCCTTTGTTCCTTCATCTTTATTGCCTGCACAGCCAGCAATAATACCTAGAACCAATAGCATTGATACACACAATAGTAATAATTTTTTCATTGCTAATTTACCCCCTAGATTCTTTGTTTTTTATTATATAAATCATTTGCAACTAGTTTTTTCAGCTGCAAATGATTATATAGCGAATTTTTTAAAATAAAACCTATTTGATTGACCCTGCAGCAATTCCTTTAATGATATGCTTTTGCAGGAATAAGAAAAAGATAATTACTGGAGCAATACCAAGCACTAGTGCAGCTAGCCCCATATCCCATTGCTTTGTATATTGAGCAAAGAATGAACTTGTTGCTAAAGGAATGGTTCTTAGCTCTGCATCCTGTAACACAAGAAGTGGTAATAAGTAATCATTCCAAATCCATAATGTATTCAAGATAATAACGGTTACAGTGATGGGTTTTAATAACGGAAAGACAATTCTCCAAAATACTCCAAACTGACTGCAACCATCCACTCTAGCTGATTCCTCAATTTCTGCTGGAATTGTTTTAACAAAACCATGGAAAAGAAAGAGTGATAATGAAACCCCAAACCCAAAGTACATAATGATAATACCTGGAATACTATTTGTTATTCCAAGTGTTCCGCCCAACTTCATAAGTGGAATCATCACTGTTTGGAATGGGATAACCATTGCTGATACAAAGAAGATAAATAGAAACTTACTAAGCTTAGTAGGTGTTCTCACCATTTTCCATGCAGCCATTGAACTTATCACAACAATACCTGCAATACTGAAAACAGTAATAATTAATGAGTTAAGAAAAGCATCCTGGAAACTTATGATTTCCCAAACTTTTGCATAATTGCTAAATAGAATTTCTTTCGGTAAAGCTGCTGCATCTATGAGTATTTCAGAAAATCCTTTAACTGAATTTATGAAAACAAAGTAAAAGGGAATAAGGAAAATTAGACCTAACAGAATCCCAATGATCTCAAGCACAAAGGTACTTAATGTATATCCTTTTCTCATTATGCTTCGACCTCCTTACTCTTCGTAAACATAACCTGACATGTTGTAAATATTGCTACAACTAAGAAGAATAATATTGATTTTGCTGTTCCTAAACCATATCTATTATTCATGAATGCTTCTTGATAAATATTTATTGCTACAGATTCTGTTGAATTAAACGGCCCTCCACCAGTAAGTGAAATATTAAGATCAAATATCTTAAATGCCATTGAAATTGTTAAGAAGAAACAAATTGTAAATGCTGGTAAAATTAATGGAACAATAATCTTCCACAACATATCTAAGCTTGAAGCTCCATCCATTCTAGCTGCTTCTAATAAAGATGTATCAAGTCCTTGAAGTGCTGCTACATAAATGACCATCATATAACCACTAATTTGCCATGCAAACACAATAACAATTCCCCAAAATGCTGTTGTTTCATCACCTAACCAAGGTTGTTTAAAAAATCCGATCCCTGTTAAATTACCTAATGAAGCGAATCCTTTTACGAAAATGAACTGCCAAATGAATCCTAGTAATAAACCACCAATTACATTTGGTATAAAGAATACTGTACGTAAGATATTCTTTGTTTTTAATGCTGCATTTAGTAATAGTGCAAGACCGAAACCGATAATATTACTAATCAACACTGCTGCAAGCATAAATTTTGTTGTGAACATGAATGAGTTAAAGAATTTCTCATCATTCGTAAAGATCTTAATATAATTATCTAAGCCTACCCATTCTACAACAGAACTTACTCCGTTCCATGATGTAAAGGAATAATAAACTCCCATAAAGAAAGGGATTATTTGAATTAAGATAAAGAATAAAAGTGCTGGACCAACGAAAGCTGCATACGATAAAAACCTATTTCGTTTTGCTCTTTTCTTAGCCTTTGTGTGCACATTAGAAGTTTCTTCTATTGAACCTGAATTTTTACTCACTGTCCCTCACCGCCTTACTAACAATATTGTAAACGCTTTCTAATACATATTATAGATCTTAACCTTAGCTATTACGATCAACAAAATTGACTAATAAGGTGCACTTTTGTGACCTTATCAATTTGGGAAAGGGTCAAAAATAGTGACCTTTTCATAAAAATATTTGCACCAACATCAAGCTGATCACTACATTACTCGGTACTCAACGACCCCTCTTTCTAAGTTCTAATGTAAAATACCTTTATCATTATCTAATCTTTGCATTCTTGTCGGATTCCGCTAAATTCCTTTAATTTTTTTACTTAAGTTTGATTGCTACAGGGCATTAACTCGGAAGCTTCTTCGTCGCTTGTATAATTTCCTTTTCATTCACATCCTATTCACGAGTATAAAATTTCCTTTTTATTCACCCCAGTATCATATTTATTAATGAGTGTTAAGATAAGAAAAGCATAAAAAAAACGCTCCTAATCAGGAACGTTTTTTATGTCACAACTAAATTAATTATTTACCTTATATGTTGAACACCTAATTCTGTTAATGCCTGTTTCAAATTTGCTTGAGTTTTAATTCCCTCAAAATCCAATCCTAGACTTACAATTGTTTGAGCAATTTCAGGTCTTATTCCCGTAACCATAACATCAACACCTGTTAGTCTTAAAGCTTGCACGATTTGGAACAATTGATTTGCAACCATCGTATCAATTATCGGTACTCCTGAAACATCAAAAATAAGATCTGTTAATTGAGATTTAACTGTTTCATGAAGGGTGACATCCATAATTAACTTAGCACGATGAGTATCTATACCTCCGACAAGTGGAACGACTGATACTCCTTCAACGATAGGTACGACAGGAACTGATAATTCTTCAAGCGCAGTATAAGCAACCTGCATTAATTTGTGGTTATGCTTCTCAAATTCTTCACCTATAATATTTCCAACAAGATCTAATAAAGGATCAATAATTTTTGTTACATCTAGCATTGTAATAGGTGCAAACTCTCTTTTATCTACTTCCTCTGTGAATACATCCCAAATAACCGTGCGGTATGTATAAACACCTCTTAACGTGCTACTTAAAGATATATGATCATTTATAGCAATCTCTGCAGCTCTTATTGCCCAAGTGGTCACTTTATCTGTGATCATATCTAAATCTTCATACAATGCTTCCCCAAAATAACCAATCAATTTAGCACGATATTCTATTCTATCAGTAAGTGGCATATGAGAACGGTTAATTTGCATATTTAGTGAAGAATCCTTATTGAATACTACCTTTTTAGCAAGCGCTAAATTATTGTCTACAATCTTCTTTCCTATATATCTTAATTCATCCTTCATAAAAGAATATCTCCTTGACATGTTATTTCAAGTTTACGAAGCTAGAAAACTTAATCTACTTTTTAAATTGTAGCATTTTCATTTTTCTATAAATATTACTATTATATTAAATAATCCACCTTTTACTTTAATAACTACTATTCATTTTCACCTAAAACTTCAGGATCATCAGAAAGTTTTTCTTTTAATTCTGCTTCTGTTTTAACACTTTGATCTTCTTGTTCACCAAATACAGTCATCCAATCATCTTCAGGATTAAATCTTTCTCTGCCATTAGAATCAAACTCATTAAGTTCATAATCATTTAGCTGTACATTTAATTCATATAGTGTCTTATAAATGGAATATATGTTTTTTTGACTTTCTTTAGCACTTGTTGCTAAGTTAATCCCAATCAACACTTGCAACAATTTTTGTGAATTGGGATCATTTTCATCCAATTCCTCTGGAAGTAATTGATGTATTTCAAGAGCATGTTCATGTAGCTCTTCTTTCACATTTTCTGTTAACCAAGCATCAGAAAAATTGTCAACGGACTGATTGTTTCTAGATTGATAGAAAAAATCACCATTTATAATAGAATCAAAATAATCAAACTGACTTGCAACAAGTTGTTTCATATCTTCCTCAAACTCTTTCTTCAAACGTTGCTCCTTTTCATCAACTTGATTAGAATTGACAGTTTTTGATGATAAAGATCTATTGATTGCTTCTTGATCTACTTTTTCATTTGATAAAAAATTCACGACTGTTAAAGAAACAAATATTATGACAATAGCTGATACACTGATAAGAATCTTCTTCTTCACTGTTGACTTCCTTCCTTTATTTCATATCTTAATTAAAGAATCTAAAGTGAAAAAAGATACAGATACACCTAAACTTCATACTACCCTAAAATAATATGAAACTAGCTGATTGTATCTCTGTTCATAAGTAGGATATTAATTTACAGTATGCATCTAATTATACAGGAGAAAACATCAAAGTGGGTCTGCAATTTACTTATTATGTATACGAATTAATTCAATAACACAAAAAAAGAGCTAACCCCATACGTCAGCTCTTTTCAAATATTTAACCTTTAACAGATCCAGCGGCAATTCCTTCAACGATCTTATCACTAAGAAGAAAGTAAGCAATTAATACCGGAATAATACTAATCATAAGTGTTGCACCAATAGCTCCCCAATCAGTTAGATATTGACCAACAAAGTTATTAACACCAACAGTGATCGTTTTCCACTTATCAGAACTCATGAAAGTATTAACAAATACAAATTCATTCCAATTATAAATCATGTTGATAATAACAGTTGTTGAAAGCACAGGTACTGTCATCGGAAGTGTTATACGAAAGAAAATTGTATGAATCGAACATCCATCCATAACAGCAGCTTCTTCAACTTCCCTTGGTAATGACCTATAAAATCCGCTTAAAATCATAATGGTTATCGGCAAATTAAATGCTACATAAGATAAAATGATCGAAATCGGATTATCAATTAAATTCACCGATTTGAAGAAATTGAATAAAGGAATTAATGTTGAATGAAGTGGTATCATATACCCTGCCATAAACAATCCAAGAACAACTCCACTTAACTTCCAATACATTCTTGTAATTGCAAATGTTACAAAGCTTGCAAGGATAACTGTTAGTACAACAGAGACAACTGTGTACAACACACTGTTAAAGAAGTAAACATCAATATTACCTTTTGTCCATGCTTTCACATAGTTACCCCATTGAGGATCTTGCGGAAGTGAGAACGGGGACATACCGAAAACTTCTTGATTGGTTTTTAAAGAAAATAGAAATAACCATACCAACGGATAAACCTGAATAATCGCAATAACACTTAGTATAAAATATAGAATTCCGAATCCAATTCTTGTGCTAAGTGATTTACTCGTTTTTTGAGAAGGTGGTAGGGTCGTATTTTTTTGTGTTTCATATTCAACCTTTGTCAACTCATTCACTCCCCTTTATTAATGTCCAACTTCTTCTTTAGAAGAAAGCAATTTTTGAATAAGCCAAGTCATAGCCAGACAGATAACCAATAAACCGAATCCAATCGCACTACCATATCCAAAATTATATTTACTAAATGCTTCAGAATACATATAAGATGCCATAACCTCACTTGAATGGTTAGGTCCACCACCAGTTAATACGAAAATTAAATCAAAATACTTTAAAGAACCAACAATAGCTAAAATGACCATTACTTTTATAACATCTGAGATAAGTGGTACCTTTATTTTATAAGCAATTTGAATGGGTGTAGCACCATCGATTTTTGCTGCTTCTATTAGTTCCTCTGGAACATTTTTTAATGCAGCATAGAAAATAATGATATAAAATCCTGCATATTGCCAAATAATCGGTAAAAAGATTGCGAATAATACGATGTTTGAATCAGCTAACCATAGTGGTGGATTCTCAACACCTATCATGACTAATAATCTATTGAGCATTCCATTCGTAGGGTCAAAAATCTTCGCCCACAGCTGACCAATAGCAACTGATGATAATAACATTGGAATTAAATATATTTTCCGTAAAAAATTAGCTCCTTTTATTTTGCTTGCTAAGATAAGAGATAAAATTAAATATCCTACTAAGCTAGCAGTTGAAAAGATCCCAAGTAATATAGAGTGCCATGTACTTTTCCAAAATAGTTTATCCTGAACGAGTTCAATGTAATTGTCCAAACCGATAAACTTCATCGCACCAATTCCGTTCCAATCCATTAAACCGTAATAACCTGTTAACACAATAGGGATATAAATTAATAGTAGAATGAGAATTAAAGCAGGAAGTACATAAAGGGTGATTACTAATTTATTTGACATTACACTTTTCATTTTCTATACTCCCTTCAAAATATATGAAGATTTTTGCAAAATTAAAGTACCAAACCCCACAACCCTATTTGGGTAGGATGTGTGAGGTCTGGTACTTATTATTCAACCTCTCCAGTAAGTGAAACTAATTCACTGTTTGACGACTATTCCTCTTTTGCCAGTTCATCAACATGTTGTTTGACGAATTCTTCTGGAGTTACTTGTTTTCCAAATAAAGCAGTCATTAAATTATGGTGAAGCTCTGATACAGCAGGGCTTGATTGTGTATCAAAATAAGTTGTAACATTAGATGCTTCACTCAAATCTTTTAAAATATCAATATACATTGGAGCAAGATCTAAGCTAGATGTATCTACTTTAGTTGCTGGGATAACTCCAGCATCTGTTACTGATTTTTCTCCCCATTTCTCAACAAGGAATGCAACGAAATCTTTTGATTCTTCTTGAACTTTAGAGTCTTTCGCTACGAATAGTCCAACACCAGGACCACCTACATAACTGTTAATTTCCGTACCTTTTCCACCTTCATATGTTGGGAACTTGAAATAACCGATCTTGTCTTTAAATTCCTGAGTTACATCAGGGCTTGTTGTGTAGTTTGGTAATTCCCATGTAGCTGTAAGGAACATTGCAGCTTGTTCATTCATAAAATAACCTTTTGCATCTTCATTTGATAAAGCACTAGCACCTTTTACAAAGCCACCCATATCTGCAAGGTTTTGAATTTCTTCTGCTGCTTTAACAATAGATGGATCATCCATTTTTGCTTTGCCTTGAATAACATCTGTTAAAATAGTAGATCCACCAATGCGGTCTGCCATATACATAAACCAGAATGATGCTGGCCAACCATCTTTTGCACCAACAGTAGCAGGTATAACACCATTATCTGCTAACGTTTTCACTACATTTTTATATTCCTCGAATGTTTTTGGTACTTCAAGATTATATTTTTCAAAAATTTCTTTGTTATAGAAAACGTATGAAATGTTTAATTCTAGTGGTAGACCATATGTTTTTCCATCAACAGCATATGATTCTTTTACACCAGGGATAAATGCATCCTTAAGATTTTCATCTACAATATCGTCTAATGGAGCTAACATATCACCTTCAACATATGGCTTAATGAATCCATCTGACCAAGTCATTCCAATATCAGGTAGTTCATTTGAAGAAGCTAAGATTTTAAGCTTTTCTCTGTACTGATCAGGACTTAAAATTTCTGTCTCAATTTTAATTCCTTCATTTTCTTTCTCATATTCACCAATGATGTCTTTTACAATAGAGAACTGAGCATTTGAACTTCCTTCAGGCCACAAATGCATGAATTTAATTACTTTTTCATCCTCTGTGCTACCTTCATCAGAGTTACCTGTAGAAGAAGATGAACAACCTACAAGTGCCAAAGATACTAGCATAAGTAAAGACATAAATGCTGCAACCGCTTTCTTTTTAAACAAATTAATTACCCCCTATGACCTTTTTTTATTTCCTTACTACATTTATAGTTTAGCATCATGAACGTTCTTAAAATAGGTCACTGCGATTAGGAGAAATACTACTATTTTTAGAAAGCCCTTTCATTGTTGTTTTTTCTGTATGCACTTGGAGTTACTCCCTCCATTTCTTTGAATATTTTAATGAAATATTTAGCCGTTTTATACCCAGATTCTTCTGATATATCATTAATAGGGAGATTCGTAGAAATCAACAATTCCTTCGCCCGTTGAATTCTCCGTCTTGTTACATATTCACTAAAGGTTAATTTAACATGTTCTTTAAATAAGACACTTAAATAACTTGGATTTAAATGGACATGCTCTGCCACTTCTTTTTGAGTGAGCTCATTCTTTATATGATCATTGATATATTGAATTGCCTCTCTTATTGGTTCAGGGTTGGAAGGGTTTTGAGAGTATAAATGAACAAGTTTTTTATCAACGACCTTTTCAATCATCCCTGCCTGCTCTAGTTTCACAACCGACTGTTCTGCAGCCTCTACTGCTTCAATTAAAACTTTTTTACTAATTGGTTTTAATAAATAATTAGTCACTCCCAGTCTGAGAGCTTCCTGTGCATATTCAAATTCAGAGTATGCTGAAATCACAATGATCACTGGATAGATTTCTTGTTCTTTTGCCATTTTTAATAATTGTAAACCAGTGATCTCAGGCATCCTGATGTCAGTGATGAGGATATGAACTTTGTGTTGTTGCATAAATTCAATCGCTTCTTCTCCATTAGAAGCTGTGAATATTTGATATTTACCATTTGCCCATAAATCTAACGTCTTCTTTAGCCCCTGGCGTGTTCTAGGTTCATCATCAACAATTAGAATCGTCTTTGTATTCACCATCGTTTTCTTCCTCCCCATCTACAGGTATCACAAAAGAAACCTCTGTTCCTTTGCCTACTTCACTTATAATGGTAAGTCCATTTTTTAAACGATCTTGATAGTATAATTCTAGGCGTTTGTGTACATTGGAAATAGCCATTCCATTGCCTTTTTTTACAGAAATCCCCCCACCTAATTGGATGGAATGTTTAATGAATTCTAACTTTTCTTTGCTAATTCCTGGCCCATCATCTTCTACTAATATTTGCAAATACTTTTCATCTTCTGTTAGTTGTATGGAAACAGAAATCATACACGGCTTTACCTTATTACCTGCACCGTGAAGAACAGCGTTTTCTACAATTGGTTGAATTAATAATTTCGGTATTTTGACTTGTTCTAACTCTGGTGTCATAGTTAGGTTCCATTGTAAATGATCACCGAACCTCATTTTCATGATCTCCATATAATTCTCGATATGGTGAATTTCTTCTTTAATTGTTACCCAATCTCCATCTCTTTGTTTTGTAATCGTGTAACGAAATAAATCAGACATGCTAATAACAAACTCGGCTAATTCTTCTTCATCTTTATCATCTAAAGCCCACTTAAGAGCATCTAATGTATTGAAAAGAAAATGTGGATTAATTTGTGCCTGAAGTGCTTTAAGTTCACTTCGACTTCTCGTAATTTCCTTTTGATAAACCATTTGAATTAAATGATTTGTTTCTTTAACAAGTTGATTATACGTACTATTTAATTCATTTATTTCATTAATCGTTGTCACACTTGGATTCATTGTTAAAGATCCTGTACTTGCTCGCTGCATCGTTTTCGTTAACTTAATAATTGGACTTGTAATAAATGTTGATAAAAATAGAGAACAAATAAAAAAAATAATAAATCCAATAACACCTGAGAGAATAATCCCTGCCTTTAAAACACTAACTCCTTCTGTAAGAGCTTTTATAGGAGTCAAAATCATAAATGTCCAGCCAGTTTCATTAGAAGTTTGTTTTGTTATCATGTAATCCTGTTGATCCAATGAAATTGTTGGCGAATCATGATCGATAATGGGTTGAATTGATTCTGGATAATTAGATAAAATAGGCTTTTGATTAGTATCCAACAAGATAGAATATTGATTATAATTATTTATTTCTTGTTCGTCAGCAAAATTAAAATAACTTCTATAGATACTAATAAGTAGATAACCACCATTTGCATAGCCATGACTCATCAAATTTACCCTTCTAAGAGCTAATATATTATCTGAGTTATGCGGATCATCACCTATCCAAACCAAACCACCATTTTGTCTATTAGCTTCACGAATCCACTTAGTATCAATTCTTGAAAATAAACTCGTATTATCTAATGGTAATAAACGACTCAAATCATTCGTATATAGTTCAAATGAAAATATCCCATCAGTATTCGCCTGAATCGTGTTAACAATACCATCTATTTGTTGCCGCTCTGCATAACTCACATCTTCCCCTTCATATCCCTTTGTTAATATTCTTTGGATATTATAATTCGTCATAACGAGTTTAGAAGCTGTGCTAATTTGTGTATATAAAGATTCTAATCTTCCGTTTGCCTCAACTGCTGTTTGATGGATTTGTTTATCTGCGTTGTTTTTAAGCAATGTAGACACTTTATTAAAAGTTAGCAAACTGACGATTAATAACACAACTAGCATTACAGCTAAAAAAACAACAAGTATTTGATTTCTTAGTGTGTTCCATTTTTTGAGTTTTGTGAACATGTATGAAACGCCCTTCTATCTTTTGAAGTGTTTTTCTTTGAAAACGGTGCCATTTTTTTTGCAGGATAGGTATGGATGCAAATTAGTTTTGTATAATTTTAATTATATTCACGCGAATAGCAATAGTAAATTTCCGTTGTTGCTATTTAGTAGAATAAAGGAGATATGTTCATTAACTGATGATTATCTCCTCCTGAGTTTGTTTCTCGAGCATCTTAATCCTAACTCTAATATTATAATGTTACTTATGATTTTATCTACTATAATTGTGATGAAAGTATTTCCAGGATTCATTTTTTTCTTTAGTGGGAGCATTTTAGCGGGTATTATTATGGCATCCACGTTTCTAACATTTACAATAGAGAGCCTAAACAAAAGGTGGATTATTCTAAAGAGATTAGTAGTAAACTCTGAAGCTTAGTAATCTTGAAGAGGTTAAAAAATCGTTTATCTGTTTCAAAAGCGTTCAAATGGAAAGTTACTACGATTGATTTAATAATTCACTTACTGTTACAAGCTGATAGCCCTGTGATATTAATTCAGAAACAAGGATTCTCACCGCTTCAACTGTTTGTGATCGATCTCCAAATCCATCATGAAAGAGTAAAATACTACCGTTTCTCACACATTCCCTTGATTTTTCTAGAATATGATCAACACCTGGTTGCTCCCAGTCTTTAGCTTCTATATTTAATGCCCCAATAATAGCTGAGTATTCCTTCTGCATTATAATAGAAATCGTTTCTTCATTATAATCAAAATAAGGAGGGCGAAAGACAACAGGTTTTTCACCAACAATTTCTTCAATACTTTTTTCATTTAATTCAATTTCCATCAAACACTCTGCAGAACTTAACTGAGATAATTTTGGATGTGTGTTTGTATGATTTCCTATTTCATGTCCTTGATCAATAGCTTTCTTCACGATTTCAGGATATTTATTGATTGACTCACCGATCATAAAGAATGTGGCTTTTCCATTTGCCTTCTTAAAAATATCTAATATTTGTGTTGTATAGATGGGATTTGGGCCATCATCAAAGGTAAATGCTACTAACTTGTTTGCAGTAGGAATTTCGTTAATCATCGTGATTTCCTTCACTACTGAATACCTCCTTTTCATGATCGCTTCATTTATTAACGATTCCAGTTGAAGTCGATTTCTTTTAAAAACGCCCTCGTTAAAACCATGTGTCCCGCAGCTGAAGGGTGAACCCGATCCCATGCCAATGTAGCTGAATAAAGGTCTTGTAAAACAACATTAAAAGCAGCTTGTGTATCAACGAATAAACAATTTGTTTCTTCCGCTATTTTCTTAACCACTTGGCCATATTCATCCATTGTTTTACGCATGTAATCATTTACATTATTTTCTATATAAAATGGTGTCATCAAAACAATTTCCTTCACAAATGGCTTTGTCTCATCAATAAGCTTTCTTAAGGTCGTTTCGTATTCATCAATCAATACATGCCAGTCTTTGATGAAAGGAGTATCATATTGACGCCATACATCATTGATACCAATCATTATTGATAACCAGTCAGGATGCTGATCTAGTACATCTTCTTGCCATCTATTTTGTAAATCTCGAACAGTATGTCCACTAATCCCCTTATTGACAACTCTAATACCAAGCTCTGGATAAACAGCTTGTAAAAGGGCATCGATATATGAAACATATCCTTTACCAAGAGCGTTAAATAACCCCTCACCTTCTGGTTTAGCTCGTTCACAATCTGTAATGGAATCTCCAATAAACAATAGTTTTTGACCTTGCTCAAGCTTCATTTCTTTCTTCCTCCCTACTATGCATCTTAAATATAAAAGATTGGAAGCCACCAAGTTAAAAAACTTGATAAACTTCCTATTCATTCATTATTCTTTTGGCATCCAAATTTTAAAATGACCACTTAAAGCTAGTATACTAAAAAAGTAGAGACAGTTATCATAATATCGTCTTTCTCCAGTGCGCACTGGAGTATCCCATAATAATTCAACCCACTTTAACCGATCAGGACCATCTGCCGCTAACGATGCCATGGCAATTGTAGAAAGTAAACCTACAGGATGAAGAGACTTTTCATCAAATGCTTCACCGTTAATACGATAACGACGATAATCACTAGGATCTTTATCACTAAAAAATGCTTGCAACTTGTTCGCTACTTCAATTTCTGATGAATCTCTTCTAAACCATTCATAATCAAGCCCAATATTTGCTGCGACTCGATAGGAATCACTAAAAAAGTGACCAAAGCCATTTTCATCATTTGGAGTACCATCATAATAAGCATACTCTGGTGCAAGACCTGTTACCGGATGGCAGGAAATTTCTATATAGTTTCGACTAGCATCACTTGCTGCCTGCCAGAACGGTCGATCTTCTTCATAAGCCCATAAAGCAAATAATTCATAAAAATGTGGTAAATGGTAGGATGGATCTGAAAACTCACAATCTGGGATAAACTTTATTAACTTGTTTTCGTGATTCCACATAGGATAACCGATTCCATTTTCACCATTATGAATACAAGTACGAAGAATCTCCCTTGCTTGTGTTCCATAATTAAATGGCTCAATTCCATCTCCCCAACGATGTGAAGCAAAAAATAAAGCCATAGCGAAATACTCTTCACCATCTGGTGCAGGGCCATAGGCATTTTTCGTTCCATCTGGCTGACATGACCAAGCAAAGTAACCAGCATGTTCTCCTTCTGTCATATACATGTTTTGAATTGTCCAGTTCCATAACCGATCAAATATATCCTTTTGATCCATTTGAACGGCCATCATCATTCCATAGGACATGCCTTCTGTTCGAACATCAAGATTACCTGTATCAAGCATATACCCCACATCATCACCAACTTGATGATAAATACGGTTACTATTGTTTACGCCAAATAATTCATTCCAATTACACTCAATTCGTCTAGCAATCTCTTCATCTGTTTTGCCAATTTCTTTAAAAAGATTTTGATAATTCCCTGAAAAGAATGAACCTTCATTGGTTTTCTCTAGCTTCTCCATGGAACACCTCCGAATTCTACATACAAAGCAAGATTTTTACTTTCTAAATTCTTTTAGTTGCTCATTTAATTCTTTCGTTTGTGTATACACTTGTTGGTATATCTTAAATAGTTTTTCATATGTCTCAACATTTTCTTTAATAGGATGATACGTTTTAGATGTTTGGATAAATACCTTTGCACATTCTTTCAATGAAGGATACCAACCACTACCATATGCTGCTAGCATTGCTGCACCCATTCCAGGTCCTTGTTCACTTGTAAGCTTTTCAACTTTTGCGTTAAAAATATCTGCCTGCATTTGCAGCCATGTTTCATTTTTAGCACCACCACCGATTGAAATAATTGAATCAATCGTCTTGCCACTACTTCGAAAAACTTCAATCGATTCATTTAATGAAAAAGTGATTCCCTCAAGAACAGAACGAGCAAAATGCTTTCGCTCATGTGAAGCATCAATACCAATAAAACTCCCACGAATTGTTGAATCTGCATGAGGTGTTCTTTCTCCAACGATGTATGGGGTAAATAATAACCCATTACTACCTGGATCTACTTCATCAACCCCAGCTAAAAATTGATCAAACTCTTCTTGCTTTGCAAATGTATCTTTAAACCAACTTAAGCTATAACCAGCAGCAAGAGTCACACCCATTGTATAGTAAGCATTTTCTTCACTATGATTAAAGTAATGAACCTTCCCTTCAAAATCAAGGTCATTTTTTTCTTCATAGGAAAGAACAACACCAGATGTTCCGATGCTACATAATGTTTTTCCTTCAGTTAAAATGCCAGAACCAATGGCACCACATGCATTGTCTGCTCCACCTGCAAATACTTTTGTTGCTTCAGTTAATCCAGTTTTTTCTGAAATTTCCTTCGTAACTGTCCCAACAAATGCATGAGATTCTACTAGTGGTGGACAAAAACTATCTGAAAGATCAAATAAATCTAGAATCTCTTTACTCCATTCGCGTTTAGCTACGTTTAACAACAAAGTTCCAGCAGCATCAGAATATTCCATGTGAATATTTCCTGTTATCCGATAACGTAGATAGTCTTTTGGTAGCATAAACATGCTAGCTCGCTCAAAAAATTCTGGCTCGTGCTTTTTTACCCAAAGTATTTTTGGTAATGTAAACCCTTCTAACGCGGGATTTTTAGTTATCTCTAATAAACGTTGTTTACCAACAACATCATAAATCTCCTGGCATTGTGCCGTTGTTCTTGTGTCATTCCACAAAATAGCATTTCTAACAACCTGACTTTCTTGATCTACTAAAACTAGGCCATGCATTTGTCCTGAAAAACTAATGCCCTCGATATCATTTACATCCCCATCAAATACATCCAATAATTCAGCTAATCCAGCAGTTGTTTTTTCCACCCATTCTTCTGGATCTTGCTCACTATAACCTGATTTTTCAATAATTAAAGGATACGATTTTGACACTTCATTGCAAACGTCACCATTTTGATTTACTAGTAATAATTTCACAGCACTCGTTCCAAGATCAACACCAATTACATATTTCATCTATCATCATCCTTTTCTATATAAAATATGCTGGAGTAAAATACATCCAGCATACTTGTTATTATTTAATTGATTTAGGTTGTTATTGTAAACTTTGTTGCTTTAACAAATCCAAGTAAACAGCCTTGCAATAAAGCATGGTGCTATCTTTTCTACTTAAATTAGTACTTTATTATGCTATAACAACAAGGTTACAACTGCCTAATTGGATATTAGCAACAACTATTCAGAAAAGATCCGTGATTAAACTCTTGCACCTGAAAGAGTTTCTAATAAGTATTGATTTACCAATCCTTTAAGACGTTCAGTTCTACCAGATTGATTTTTGATTTCATTTAATTGAAGAGCATATGCTTCTAGCTCACGGAAATTTGTTTTTCCTTCAACAATATCTAAGCCAATTCCGCTTGTGTAGCTGCTATAACGTTCTTCAACAAAGCCATCAAGAACTTTATCTTCAATTAATTTATTTGCTACTTTTAAACCGATAGCAAATGCATCCATACCAGCAATATGAGCATGGAAAAGATCTTCTGCGTCAAATGATCCTCTTCTCACTTTTGCATCGAAATTCAAACCACCTTTACCTAGGCCACCATTTTTCAAAATTTCATACATAGCTAAAGTGTTTGTGTATAAATCAGTTGGGAATTCATCTGTATCCCATCCAAGAAGTGTATCACCTTGGTTCGCATCAACTGAGCCCAACATTCCATTAATACGTGCTGTTCTTAATTCATGTTCAAATGTATGTCCAGCTAATGTCGCATGGTTAGCTTCAATATTGAACTTGAAGTGATCCGTAAGATCATATTTTTGTAGAAAAGCAAGACCAGTCGCTACATCAAAGTCATATTGGTGTTTTGTTGGCTCTTTTGGTTTTGGCTCAATTAAGAAAGGAACATTTAAGCCAATTTCTTTCGCATAATCTACTGCCATATGGAAAAAGCGTGCTAAGTTATCTTGTTCAAGCTTCATATCTGTGTTTAGTAAAGTTTCATATCCTTCACGTCCACCCCAGAATACATAGTTTTCAGCACCAAGATCTTTTGCTACTTCTAATGCTTTTTTAACCTTTGCTGCAGAGTAAGCAAACACGTCTGCATTTGAAGATGTTGCTGCACCGTGTACATATCTTTGATTTGTGAACATATTCGCTGTATTCCAAAGTAATTTCACTTTGCTTGTTTTCATGTATTCTTTAATCATACCAACAATAACATCTTGATTTTCATTTGTTTCCTTTAAAGTACTTCCTTCTGGTGCAATATCAACATCATGAAATGCAAAGAATGGAACATTTAATTTTTCAAAAAGTTCAAATGCTGCTTCAACGCGAGCTTTTGCTAGATCTAAACCTGATAAGTGATTCCACGGGCGAATTGCTGTACCAGCACCAAATGGATCAGAGCCATCTGCAGTAAATGTATGCCAATAAGCAACTGAGAAGCGTAAAAGCTCTTCCATCGTCTTACCATTTATTTTTTCTTCAGGATTATAATATTTAAATGCAAAAGGATTTTGAGATGATGCACCTTCATATTTGATTGTGTTAACTGTTTCGAAATAAGCCATTTGTTATTCCTCCTATTAGTAAGTTACTAGTTTCATATTGATAATGTAAATGCTTACAATACTATTATTTAATCAAATTATAGCACCATTCACTTAGTTTGTCTATCCAATAAACTAAGTGAATTTATTTTTACTTTAAACTCTATACAAAAGTTTACCTAACCCCTCACAACTCAATTATTCTATTAACTCAATTTACTAGGCATATTGAGGTGATTTAATACAGGTTAGGCATCTTCATAGATAACCACTTCTATTTTCTATTTTGTGAAGTTGTAACCAAGTTAGACAATTACTTACTTTCTTCTAACCATAGAATACTCGTAACTCCACGTGGATAATACTTACTTCCAGCAATTTCACCAGAGATAATTTGATCGCTCCAGCTCCATACAGATAATGTTGGATGTGTTAGCCATGCAACATGTGCGGCATCTGCCTTAGCGCCTTCTTCATCCCATTTCCAATCTAAAATCTCGCGAGCAATAAACTGACTAAGATAAATTTTACTTAACCACGAGTTATTGCTTGTAGACGAAATCTTCCAGCCACCATCTTCAAACAAACACACACCTTCAGTTAATACAGTTTTTAAATGTGTACTCAATGCTTGGATATAAGCTCCATAGCGACCATTGTTATCTAAAGCTTCACGGTTATTCGTATAATAAGGGAAAATTAAGCCCTCAATCGCTGGGATGATTTTCGAATCATTTCCTTCTTTAATAACAGCTGGTATATATCCATCAGAAGTGACATTTGAAACAATCGTTTCTGCACATTTTTCCGCTTGAAGACCAGCTTGCTCTGATAAATCAGCGTAATCATTTTCTTTAAAAATCTTTTCTAAAGCTACATATGATGCCCATGTTTTTCCTGCAAGATAAATATTGTTTCTTGCCTGCCCAAGAGATACATCTAAACTATCATATGTTGTAATTTCTGCTCCACCCATGACACGAGATGAATCTAGGCCCATAATTCCATCACGTTTATCTGCTTCAGGATGATCTCGGTTTAACATGCTTTCAAAGCAACGAACAAAAATATCTAAATTTGTTTTCAACCAATCTTGATCTCCGGTTTGTTCCACATAAACTGACGCACATAATACCCAGTTCACTAACTGCTCATAAGTCATATGTGAAAAACATCCATCTAAACCATAAAGCTCATATGATGAATATTGTGGTCTTGAAATCGTATTTGCCACACCCATATCATGTGTAAAACTAATACCACCAGGATATTCAGTCTCATCTCCTGGAAAGCGAACTTTATCTTCATAGCTAAAACGACGAACAAACATATCTAATTCATTTTTAACTGTCCATGGATTCATTTTTAACTCGAAGAAAATTTGGTCAACTGTTAAATCAAACGTATTCATCATGCGGTATTCCCCTTCATTAACAACCCAGAAAGGTTCACCATCAGCATCAAGTAATTGCGTACATCCATAATAACTGCGAATCGAATGAATCATCATGAACTTTTGATCATCAGATAAATTTGAATCACTTATCAATTTATTTGCTTGTACAGCTCGACTTGTAAATTCGTTGAAATTCTCTAAAGCATAAGCTGCTACAGATTCAATATTTGGAAAATATCTTGTGTAATAATAAGAAGTATCCATACCAGCAGTTACTAAACCTGATCGATGGAAACATACTGAAAATTTATATGTTCGTTTTTCCCCAGCAGGAACATCCATAATAAGGGCGCCAACAGGTCCTAGCCCAAATGTCCAATTTTCGTCGAAAGGTGTTGTAAGGATATTTTCCAAACTGAAGTGTAAAGCTGATTTCACGTCAGAATCATTTGAAGTAATAGCCGTTAAACGCCCTTGACCAACACCGGCAATTCCATCACATGTATCATCTAAACGACGCATCGAACTATAGTCATCACTTCCTTGATAACCAAAGAAAGCACGGCGACTTTTTGTTCCTTGTGTGTTATCAATCGTAAGCTCTGCCCAAACAGCTGGTATTAATGCTTTTTTCAATTCTTCTTCTGAAGCAGACGCTGGATCTGGTACAGATTGTGCTTGTGAATAAATAGTGAAAGTTAAATCCCCAGCTTTCCAAGAATCTGTTCCTAATTGAAAATTCCTTTCTATTTCTTCCTTAGAATATGGTAGAACTATTTTTGGTTTATCTTGATCCGGATCCATATTTTCAATATCATAACGCTTGCTTTCATCATCTGCTATTTCAAAAAAAGGAAGTGCATTGTACATTCCTTCCTGATCGATCGATTCAACACCAACATAAACATTTTTCCTTGGTGAACGACCAAGCTCTAAATCCAAGCCACCTCCATTACCATAAAACCCTAGTGTGAAACTTGAAAATGATCCGATTGGTGAATGATGTGCATTGAAAAACATGTTTTTTGTCATGATTATACCTACTCTCCTATCATTAATATAGAAAGCAATATAAAATACTATTGCTATATAAAGTATTTGATAATTATAATGTAAACGGCTTCATTTCCTTTGATTATTAAGCACCTTGTTATGGAATTCAATCCAATATAAAGTGGAGAAAATTTCTTACCTCCTTTGTTGAAATATGAACTTACTGCCTAACTATTTGTCATTATAACACCACACTTTAAGTTTGTATATCCATTAAACAAAGTTTGTGATAAAATATAATTACTAATAAATGAGGAGTTTTATAAGTGGCATCTATTACCTGGAATCAACAAGTTGTAAAGAAAAATAATAAAGCACTTGTATTACAATTAATTATTGAAAAAGAACCTATTTCAAGAGCTGACATCGCTCAAGTATCTGGTTTAAATAAAGCAACCGTTTCATCTTTAGTTAATGAACTATTAGAAGAAGAACTTATATTCGAATCAGGACCAGGAGAATCAAGTGGTGGACGCCGCCCTGTTATTCTCCATTTTAATAAAGCTTGTGGCTATTCTGTTGGTATAGATATCGGAGTGAATTATGTATTATGTGTATTAACAGATTTGAAAGGCAATATCATCATCGAGAAGAATCAAGTGGTGAAAGAAACTCCTTACCCTGCTATTATTACTATCGTTCAGAACATGATTTCTTCTCTCATTAATGAAATGCCTAGTAGCAAGTATGGAATTGTTGGTATCGGAATTGGTGTTCCTGGAATTGTAAACAAAGAAGGTGCAGTCCTTCTTGCACCTAACTTAGGCTGGAAAAACATCCTGTTGAAAAACGATCTTGAGGATTTATTTCAAGTACCAGTAATCATCGAAAATGAAGCAAATGCCGGGGCCTTTGGTGAACAACAGTTTGGAGCAGGTCAAGATTTTGAAAACATTATTTACATCAGTGCTGGAATCGGAATTGGTGTTGGAATTATCTTAAACAAAGAACTATACCAAGGCAAAGATGGCTTTTCAGGTGAAATGGGTCATATGATTATTGATGTGAACGGAAAGCTCTGCAACTGTGGCAGTAAAGGATGCTGGGAAGCCTATGCATCAGAAAATGCTTTATTAGAGATGTCTGGTGATACGTCAGATTCACTAGAGTCGTTAATACATTTAGCAGAAAATCAAAACAAAAATGCAGAAGAGCTATTTGAAAAAATCGGTCAATACTTAGGCTTCGGAATTAATAACATCATTAACACGTTTAATCCTGACCAAGTGATTATTGGTAACAGATTGGCATTAGCAAAAAACTGGATAGAGCAACCAGTTATCACAACGATTAAAAATCATACATTATCACATCATCAAAAAGAACTTCAGCTACATTTCTCAAAGCTTGGAAAATATTCAACTGCATTAGGTGTATCTGCGTTTGTTGTTGAAAGTTTTATTAAAGGAGAAGCAAAAAATATATAACAAAGTTCTGTACTAGAGAAACCCTTGCTTTCATGAATAGCAGGGGGGTTTTTATGCAGACATGCAATAATGAAGCTGGACATAATTAAAGCAGTCATACAAAAAGACGAATAAATTCAGTTAAGTTTAAAGTAACAAGATCGTTCCATTGCGCTGCAGACATTTGCTTTCCGCGGGGAGGAAGCTAAGCCTCCTCGGCGCAAGCGCCTGTGGGGTCTAAGCCTTTCCTCTGCACCCGCAGGAGTCAAATGTCTTCCACTCCATTCCACTAGTTCTTAAAAATAGGTTACAAAAATCAAAAAAACTATTGAAGACTGTAAATAAAAACCCGAAGTATTTGGCGAATGTAAAATAAACATATCACCTAATACTTCGGGTTTATCTTGAGCTTAAATATTTATGTCCCAACCTCATTTTCATTACGCGTTCTATACATTAGTTAAGATTTTCAACTGCCGCTCTTTCAATCGAAAGTCCTTTTTTGTAACGTTCCATAAATCTCTCGAAGCCTTCAACATCCTTAGGATTAGGAGACATAGTCTTTCCTTCTTGACCTGCGAATACTTTTTCGTTTAAGTATTCTTCTAATGTTTGATTATCTTCTTTGTTATTCATATACGATGCAAGTAGTGCAATTCCCCATGCCCCACCTTCTCCTGCTGTTGTCATAACAGAAACAGGAGTATTGAAAGCTGCAGCTAAAATGCTTTGTCCTACACCTTCCGTTTTAAAAATTCCACCATGACCTAGAATTTCATCTAGTTCTACTTTTTCTTCTTTAATAAGAATATCCATCCCGATCTTCATTGCACCAAATGCCGTAAATAAATGAGTACGCATGAAGTTAGCTAGATTAAAATTACTTCCTGAAGAACGAGCAAACAATGGACGACCTTCTTCAAAGTGAGTCATATGCTCTCCAGAAAGATAGCCATATGATAACAGACCGCCAGCATCAGCATCACCTTCAAGGGCTTTCTTAAATAACGTTTCAAACAACTTATTTTTATCTACTTCTATTCCCAATGCTGTAGTGAATTCTTCAAATAATCCTACCCATGCATTTAAGTCAGAAGAACAATTATTAGAATGTGCCATTGCAACAAGATTACCTGTTGGAGTTGTAACAAGATCAATTTCTGGATATACTTTCGACAAATCTTTCTCCATCACAACCATCGCAAATGCAGAAGTACCTGCAGATACATTTCCAGTACGTTTTGCTACACTATTTGTTGCAACCATACCAGTTCCTGCATCACCCTCAGGTGGACATAGTGCGATACCAGCCTGAAGCTGTCCTGACACATCAAGAAGCTTTGCCCCTTCTTCTGTAAGAACACCAGCTTTTTCTCCAGCTACTAAGACTTGAGGAAGAATATCTTCTAGCTTCCATGGTAACTTATCAGCTTCAACCAACTCATTAAATTGGTTTATCATTTCTTGATTATAATTCTTCGTTTTTAAATCAATCGGAAATACACCAGATGCTTCTCCAACTCCAAGAACTTTTTCACCTGTTAATTTCCAATGTATATAACCAGCTAATGTTGTTTGAAAATGGATGTTTGCAACATGTTCTTCTTGATTCAAAATTGCTTGATATAAGTGAGCAATACTCCACCTTTGTGGAATATTATAATTAAATAGCTCTGTTAAAGTTTTTGAAGATTGTTCAGTGATATTATTTCTCCAAGTACGGAAAGGTACAAGAAGCTCACCATTTTGATCAAATGCCATATATCCATGCATCATGGCACTAAAACCGATTGATCCTACTGTTTTCAATGTAACATCATATTGCTGTTTGACATCACTAGACATTTTTTGATAACTATCTTGTAGTCCTCTCCAAATATCTTCAACACTATATGTCCATACATTGTTTTCATAGCTATTTTCCCAATCATGACTACCAGATGCGATAGGCGAATTATCTTCACCAACAAGAACTGCTTTTATTCTAGTTGAACCAAGTTCAATACCAAGTGCTGTTTTACCATTTTCAATCATATGTTTTACATCATAACTCATTTGGTTTTCCCCCCTGATAACATAATAATCGTAACCGTTTACAAATATAATAATGGATTTAAAAGTATAGATTACATGAATACATCCTGTCTCACGAACCTTAACTTTATGTACTCCCTTATGAAACGTTTGTACGTAACTATTTAACTACTCATCTATTACCTTTATAATTTGTACGCACGTATCTTGTTGTAACTATATAATACTTCAATTTGTACGTACAATCAAGGTCGTGTTTAGTTATTTTCTCTCTTTAACTGCGCTAAGTTATTCTCTATAAAAACAAAAAAAGACTACCACACTTTAAATGGAGTCCCAAGTAATAAGATATTAAGTGTTTTTGAGATTATGAGTTCTTCCCTTTATGCTTCTCTGCATACATACGTTTGTCTGCTACACTATACAGCTGATCCATCGTTACACCATCGGCAGGGTAAGAACTAACACCAATACTAGCAGATAGATGTAGTTGATTTTGATCTGATAACGTTAACGGTGTCGAAAGCTGCAGCTGAATTTTTTTGATGATGTTCTCTGTTTCATCAGCACTAAGTAACATAACAAATTCATCTCCACCTAATCGTGCTGCATGATCGTTCTCTGACGCAAATTCTTGTAAGATATTTGCGATATGTTTTATCGCATAATCTCCAGCTTGATGGCCAAATGTATCATTAATCCTCTTTAATTTATTTAAATCCATCAATAGCAGATTAAACTTCTCTTTTTTATTCAAAAGCTCTGTAATCTGTTTTTCGAATGCAGCACGATTTGATAACCCTGTTAATATATCGTGATAAGCTAAATACCGGACTCTCTCTTCTTTTGTTTTAGCTTCGGTAATATCTTTTAACATCACAAACTGAAGTGTTTTTCCTTCTACCAAAATAAATTCATAATCAACCAATAAAGTTTTTCTTTCGATTAATTTATTAACAAATGTTAACTCTAAGTTTTCGACTTTTGTTTCTTCCATAAATACCTTTTGGTGCTTTGTGATAAACATCTCTTTGTCTATCCCGCCTAAAAACGGAATAATAGATTTGTTAATAAGTTCTTCTTTTTTCACACCCAAGTATTGAGCGATTTGCGGACTAGCCTCAAGAACTTTCGCTTCAATATCCATAATCAGTATTCCTAGTGGAGAGCGTTGAAATAGAATGTTATACCGCTTCTCATAGGATGATAAATAATCGAATCTTGACATACTAAGGAATATTGCAACTGCCCAAAATAGAGATCCATGAGGGATAAAATAAAAAACGAAATATAAATTAGTATTTTGAAAGATTAGAGATGCTACTAACATAGAGAACGTCCAAACAAAATATAATAATATCCCTTTATACCATAATTTAGCTGCATTATTTCCCTTTTTCATTTCAATTACAGTTAAAATAAGGTTAAACGTAAGATAAGCGAAATCAACGATCCATAACAAATATAAGCCAGGTCCTGGAATGAAGGTTGGATCTAAAAGATTTCTATCACTTCTCAACATCCATGAATCAATAGGAAACGTTAATAACATAACAACACCAGGAACAAATAATAATTTAAGGTATTTTCCATTCTTCCTAGCGTACATATTAGCATTCATTAACCAAAGATGTAGCGAGAGTAAAGAGGCAATAGAGATCGCTCCGTTCACCCAATAAATTGTAAGTAAATCAAAATACTTCGGATATGTAATCAAAATAGTAAAAACACCTAAAAACCACATTGATGTGAATACATACAATAAACTGCATGTAATATGCTTTGCACTATGACGATTTCGGCTATAAACCATCCCCGCCATATAAATAAAGATACACGCTGGAATCAGGTACAAGATGCAATAAAATAATAAATTCAAAAAACTCACCTTCCAACTATGTATTCATGATCAAACAATAATAAAAAAACTGCTTATCACAGCAGTTTTCACTAATTTATAGGTAACCCGGCTGTCATACTGTGTTTAGACCCGTGGCTTTGCGTCCTATGCTTTCACATAGTTTGCCAAACTATTTAGTTATCATTAGTATAGTTCATTTTTACTAGTTTTTAAACAACTTTTGTTATCTAGCTTTTCTTGTATGTAATGCAACTAAATAGAAATAATAATTTATTATACATCAGAATTTCGTTTGAGAAATGTGTTAAATATCACCAGAAAGATAATCAGTGGTCTCACTTCACTAATTATTCAGAAATTTTTGTCAGTATAACATTCACTGCTTTTACAGCACCGCCTGCATTTTTAAATTGTTCGGAAAGCTTCTGTGCATTTTTAGAATATATTTTATCACTTAAGATACTTTCTACTGCTTTGGCTAAATGTTTTGGTTTGTTTCCTTTTAGTTTTATTCCTGCACCAAGCTCTTCAACTCGATCAGCTACTACCCTTTGCTCACTATGCTGTGGAAATAAAACCATAGGCACTTTATAATACAAGCTTTCATTCACACTATTCATCCCGCAATGAGTAATAAATACATCTGCTTTCTTTAATATTTCAACCTGATCCACATGGTGTTTAATTGTAAAATTTTCAGGTATGAGGCCAAGGTTGTCAATCACTGTTTTTTCACCAACCGACATGATAATTATATAATCACTGTTCGAGAAAGCCTTTATGCAATTTTTGTAAAAATCATGATTTTGATTAAGTACAGTTCCTAACGAAATGTAAATAAGCTTTTTAAGATTTTCTTTCTTATCTCCATCACAAGATTGACGGATCGATGGACCAACAAAAGCATAGCGATCAGAAAAGGTATCAGCCATTGGTTGAAATTGTTTTGATGTATAAACAATCGTGTCTGTATCATTATCATTTTGAACAATCGAGATAAAACTATCCACTTCATACCCCTGTGATCGTAGTAGCTGCATTTTTTTATTAATGCGTGGCATACCAGTGATCATTTTCACCATTTCTTTTAACCCACGTTTCATCAGCTTTGCAGTATGCTTATTAAATGCAAAAGTCGTTGTTGAACAAATGTAGCGGATTCCTAGCTTACTAGCAAATAACTTCCCCCAAAAGCATAAAGAATCAGATACGATGCAATCAGGCTTAAATTCTTTTAATTCTTTACATACCTTTTCATCTAAAGAAATAGTTGTATCCACAATCATCTCAATCAATGCCGCAAAGTCCTTTCCTACTTTGCGATTTAATTCCTCTTGTGAAATTGGCGGTAGAAATTCATCACAAGAAATAAATTTGGCACCGATGTTTTCTATTTTCTCTTGAAACTCATTAAAGGAGTAATACCATACTTCATGGCCTTTCCTTACTAATTCTGCTACCACCGGAAGAGTCGGATTTGTATGACCATGTGCTGGAATTGAAAAAAAGACAATTTTACTCATTCTGATTCCTCTTCTGCCAGTTCCGCCCTACGAATCATATCGGCAAACTCTAAAAAACTATCACTTTTTAAAATGGCCATTCCTTTTGTTGCATCTTCCCCCAAAACAACTAGCTTATCACCAGCTTGAATTTGATACATTTCTCGTGCCTGTTTTGGAATAACAATTTGACCTCGCTCGCCTACCTTTACAACACCAAAAAACTGCTTACCTTTTGGAGCAATCCGCTCTATTTCAGCTTCACTCAAATTCCCTGATAATTGATCTAATGTCACCTCGAAGATACCTGCCAACACTTTACATTTATGAATATCAGGCAACACCTCATCATTTTCCTATTTTGCTACAGTTTGTCGTGATACATTTAACTTTTCAGCAACGACTTCCTGACTCATTTTATTCCTTTTCCGTAAAACACGTATATTCATGCCAATCATATCTTCATCAACTCCTATAAAATTAATATATATAAGGTATTAGATATAGTCTATCAACATTTTTGTACATTTTATGTTAAGAATTGTGGCATTTTATTAGAACCCATAAATAGGAGTTATTAACTAGAAACCATACTATGAAAAGAAACGTAGGTAATAGTAACAATTCAATAGGTGAAAGAAAGCTTTAACTCAAATAATGACCATAAAGTCTTCCTTAATTTGTACAACTTGTTTTATAATAATTTCAACAAGACGTTATGGAAAATGTAGTATGTAAATACTTTTGTCCAAATGATTGTTAGTACAAAAAGGGTGTATTTTGAAGCATTCGTGACGACATATACTTCAACTTATTTGTATAAAATAAAAAAAGAGGAACATGTTTACTTAATTAGAATACACAATTACATAGGTATGGAGTGGTTTATATGAAAATAGTTGTTAGATTGCTTGCATTAGTATCAGGCATAGCACTGTGTCTGTTTAGTTTTTTTGCTTTCATTGGGATTACTGTCGATTTAAGCAGTGAAGCCTTATGGGTCAATATCCTATTATATATTTTTGCATGTATCATGCCAGGTTTAGGAGGCTTTTTTCTATGCAAGTGGGCAATTCAAGCAGGAAAAAATAAACGTAGAAAATACGAAGTATTAGAGAATACTATTTTAAAAGTAGCTGAAAACAGAGGAGGTCGCTTAACTCCCATCGAACTGGCAATGGACACAGACCTGACATTAGATGAAGCAAAAGCATTGCTTGAAAAATGGGCACTCCAAGGGTATGTAACCATAAAAGTCAGTGAAGGCGGTGCATTAATATATGACTTCACAGGAATTACAACAGAACAAGAAAAACAAACCGCAAAAGGCGTATCAGAATTTTAAAGCACAACAACAGCAACATGTTGTGAAAGCTGGAGCTGGTCAATCTTACTCCTACAAATCATTTTTTATCATATTTTTATCTATTAGTTTCTCTATGACTATTGCCCTAATTCCTCTCGCCATGTCAATAGAAAGCTTCTTTTCTCCAAGTGAACCCTTTGATGTAACACTTTTTATCATTGGATTGATTTTGGAAGCTATTAGTATAACGATCGTGACACATTATACAAGAAAAAATTCTCGAAAACATGACAGTTTGTTAGAGGGTGTTGTGCTAAAACGAGCATTTCAAAATAAAGGGATAGTAAAAGAAGATGATTTTCATGTGCCACCTCTTTCAAGATGGAGGAGTAACCGAACGATCAAAAAATTCCTTAGAAATGGCACAATGGAAATAAAGGAATATAATGATGATGGCACTATTTACTTTATTCCACATGTTATTTCTGCTAAAGAGAAGCAAGAAGCAAAAGGTGTTTTTGATTTTGAATAATACTGTAACAAATGAACGATCCTTTAAAAAGTGGTCGTTCTTTTTCTTGATCATAAAAGATAAGCGTTATCGCATGTACTTTTTATGTACTTGATAAGTACAAAATGAAAAACTACCGCCAATCTCTCTAACACCGAGAACCATTGAGATTAATTGTCTTGATCCGTCGATATAGATTCACGTTGGTTGAAGGATTTATCGACAAATAAACAACAAACTCTAATACAGCAGCTGAACCAATCTAATAATTCAAGACATGCTTTTATGCCAAACAGATTTTAGTAAATTAAGCTACAAGCTATCAGCAAACATCCTTTAAAAAAGACCTTATCGATTAAAACGATAAGGTCTTTAACTAGGTGAAAATACAATTGGATTTAAATTATACTTTCCATACTCCACCAAATACCATTATTCTTGAATCACTGCGTCACTAATACTGTCAGCAATAGCTTAAACTCCTTATAGTTAAATTAAGGACAAATTGAAGCTCCTTTTTTAAGCTATGTTCCATATTCAGGGTATCAGCCTTATTCCCGGTTTATACAGCTCTTCCTTTAAATAAGTGTTCTTCTTTATTTAGACATTTCGATAATGTCAGGATTTTTATCCTTACTTGCTGCATCCAAAAGAATAAATATTGCTGATATAATATGCATAAACATACCGACAATAGGAATCCATCCGATAACTGACGTTATAATTCCGAGTATATTACCTGTTGCTCTCACTCCAACTTTTTTCGAGAATACCACCACTAGGATATGAGATGCTAACATTATGATTAATGGCGTCCACCCAAAGCCTAATACAACACTTCCTCCTATAATTGGTATACCAAGGAAAGCTTCAAGTCCACCAGATATCCACTTTAACGTTTTTACTGTTTGTCTATTCATTATGATCACCTTTTTCATGATTTTGAACTACCCGCCACTTAACTGCTCTTTCGAGCTGTTTGAAGTGGGGGATTCCTAAGAACACCAGCGTACCCGCCAGTTATGGTTAGGCTACACCCGCAGTCCCTGCGGTTAGAAGTCTTATCGCTTCATTTTTAAGATTTTGTCCTGCGTTAATATCTCTTTGATGATGGACTCCGCATACACAGG
>NZ_JAIVKL010000018.1 GCF_020524045.1 Metabacillus litoralis | reverse complement strand
AAAATAGAAGGGAAACAGATAAAAACCATCAATTTTTGTTCAAAATTCGAACAAAAATTGATGGTTTTTTTTGGGAAATTATTTCATCTAAGAATAACCTGAGTTCTTCAGTGCCCTCTCCTCTATTCCCGTAGGAGTCGAGTGTCTTCCGCTCCATTCCACTAAGTTCTTTAAAATAGTTTCCAAAATCAAAAAACTGTTAAAGATAGCAAATAAAAACCCGAAATATTGAATGATTAATTGATATATCACCTAATAATTCGGGTTTATCATTAGCTTTAATACATATGTCCCAGCCTCTTCTTTTTGTGATATTCTTCATAGGTGTTTTTCGACACGATTCGGGTAGTGACAGGCACCGCACTTAACAGGCACCGCACTTACTCCACAATCTTAGCCGAAATCCAACCTGTTTTCCCGTTAGGTGTTTCGACTTTGAGCCAGCGGATTCCTTGGTTGTCGGTTTGTTCTTCTTCTAGGTATGTGATGGTTTCGCCTTGTGTGAGGTCATCGACGATGTTTCCGTTTAGGTTCGGTGTTTCGCGGATGTTTCCACCATCTTTATATTTTTCCTTGAGCTTTAATGTTTTTGGGTTTACTTTTGAACTGACTTCGTCGAATTTTCCTTTGACATTTGCTTGTAGCTTCGTGAGATCATAGCCCAGGTCTTTTTGAACTTTTTCTTTTGTTACCCATGCTTCGAAGTTGTTCCAAGTTTTTGAGTAAGACGTTGTTGGGTTATTGATAATCGCTAGTGGTAGCAAAATCGCTAGGGAAAATGCAACAAGTCGAACCATTTTCTTTATTCTTGCTTTGTTTCTTGTTCGTCTTTTTGATAAATCTTCTAATCTTCCAAAGCTTTTAAGTAACACCGCGCAAAAATCCTCACCTGCTTCGAGCCAGTAGGGAATTCGGTGATCTCCATTACTACGTCGTTTTGATAAAAACTTATGAAATAATACCATGAGTGGATAAGAAAGGTATTCAACACCTTTCTTCACCAACATGCTAGCCCATTCGATTAACTTAGGAAGTAGTCGGAAGATAATTGGTCTAGCAAGAATAATGAGAACATAAGTAACAATGGCGATTCGTAGCCAGACGGGCAGTAATGTGAGTGGTACCCAAATCCAGAAAACTTGATTAATAATGGTTTCCACTTAATTTACTCTCCTTTTGTAGATTGGTAGACGCTTCTTAAATCATCAAGAGGGTCTTCAGCATAGTCGTTTCTGTTGTTATTGTTTTTCGTTTCTGCAAAGTTTTCAGAAGGGAAATATACTCTGATTTTCTCTAGCTGTTGCTCGACTTCGATTCGGTCTACTGTTGGGTCTGAGATTAATTTACGTACTTGATCTTGCACTTCTGCACGAAATTTTTCCTGGTTCGCAATTCTACCTTGGACAATTTCTAGTGCCGCTTTGTTTTCCTCAGATAATAATAAAGCATTGAAAAGATTGCCTGCTTCAATTTCCTTTTGAATTCTTTCTGCAAGAGCGAGTGCTTGGCGTTGTTTTACTTCTCTTTCATGCTCAGCAAGCTCACCTTCACGATCAATATCCCAATATTTCTTATCATGCTCTTGATCACTTCGACTTTGTTTCACAAGTACATTTATATCAGAAACAACAATACCAACCTGCTTTAAGCCAGCTACCATTGAAGAGTGCTCATGTAAATCCTCGATATGCTTTTTCACCCGCTTTGCATCAGAAATGGAATAATCAGTCGTAATTTCCTCTAGCCAATAAGGAAGCTTCTTTTTGATAAAGTTTACAATTTCACCTGCATCTTGCTGCACAAGGGAAATCGGATCAACCACTTTATAATCGATTGATAGATTAATAAGAAAGCTACGTCCTCTGTCTAATGAAAGATATTCTTCTTCACTTTGATAATTTTGTGTGGCCATGTTGACGATATATACCTTCGTATATTTGCCTGCACGTAAATCACTTCGAGTGAGGCGATCACCATTTTTAACAACCTGAAAGTTATTTTCTCCATTTACATAAACAAACGCTTGATTAAGAGAAGAAGCTGGTGGTTTTTCAAAAAAACTAAATTTTACTGGTTGCACTTCAATTAAATTCATCGTTATTTCCTTCCTTTCACACTCATCATTTCTTCGTATAATTCATTGAATGATGTATTATGTTGTTTCATCATGTTTGCTTTTAAAAGATCCTTCGCACGTTCACTTACTGCACGATCTTCATTGTAGAGAAGTGAGATCATAAGTGGTGCAAGCTTTTGTGGGAAATGTGACACGGCAGTCGTTAAGAACATTTCACCAACTCTTTTTGTTTTGCTGGATTTTAGTGAAATGTTCACGAATGATCCAATGTTTTCCGTTATTTCCTCTTTTGAAAGAATGCTAGTTAATTCATAGCTATTGGCTCTTATAATTGAAAAATAAAAGTGTAGTAGTTTTACTGAATCTTGTTCTTCCTTTAACCAGCTTTGGAAGTGTTGCACATAAGCGATCACATAATCATGCTGATTACTTCCTAGCTTAAAAAGATTTATGTAGCTTTGTCCGACGATATGCCTTAAAGATGCTGGATTTGTTAAAAAAGTTTTTTGTAAAAGCTGAAGTGTTTTTGGATAAAGAAAAACACCGATCTCAGAGCCAAGCGCACAAGCTGCTGTCCACTGTAATGCCGTATTGTTTCGCTGAGAACTCCAGCTGTTTACAAGGTTTATCACTTCTTGAACATATTGCCTTGTTTTAATGGTATTTGTTAACACACGAACAGCTGCTAAGCGATATAACGTATTATCATGCTTGGCCCATTGCTGCAAAAGCTCTTGACGTACAAAGGTTAAATCATAGCTAGCTAACATGGTAAGAGAGGAGTCAATTTCAGGTATGACCACTTTTTTCGCTTTTGCTAAATACTCATCAAACCATGATAACACTGCATTTCTTGAAAATCGATAATGTGTCCAAAATTGCTTTAATATAATCTCTGCTTCATCTGGATGAATCAGTTTAATATGTTCAACAGAAACATAACCCATATCAGAATTTACTTTTTTAGAAAAACGTTTTGCTTGTAAAATGGTTAGTCGAGCGTCATCTGATAAAAAGTGAGTAGCTTGTCCAAATTGCCAAGATTCTTGTAAGTGAGTCTCCAATAATTTAGATGCTTCAATAAATGCTTTTTCAGGAACTTCTTTTAAAATAGCTAATGTGACATAATTGGCTACAAGTGATAAAGATTGTCCATGTTCCTCAAACCATTTCTTCACGCGCTCTTCAACATGACTTTGAAATTGCTCAATCATTTGTTGAACAGTTAATGACCCTTGAACAACCTCCGCTAGCTTCTTAGGAATATCGCTAATTTCATATGGAAGCAATTTTTCTAAAAATGGTTCAACTTCCTCTATTATTGTAGAGCTAATATTATGTAATCCAGCTTTTTCAGCATGCTGCATTAAAACAGTCCTTTTTTCAATAGGAGGGTTGATTGTGAAAGTTTGCATCCAGTCTGGTAGCTCAGTATCTTCTGTTGTGAAAATAAGATAACTATTTTCATGTTTAAGAGAATTAGCTAGCTCATCCCACATAACAGGAATAAGATGCTCATAAAAATCTAAGCTTACTTTATCAATTATATATCCTGTGTTAGGTTGTAAGGGCATTTTTAATAAATCGATCATTGTAACCGTTGGTAAAATCTCAATGATACGCTCTACATGTTGATTTTGTAACAAATTGATGCCTGTTGAATATTTGCCGGTACGTTTTTCATTCTGCAAAATCACGACGTAATTTTCATTTACACATTGTTGTACTTCAGAAAAATTTTCTACAGGTACATACACTCGTTTTAGCTGTTCTACACGTTCATTTTCCAACAAAAATGCTGTGGCAGAATTTGTTGGAGAAAACTTGTTAATGATCGGTGTACCTAAGGATTGTACCCAGTCTGTTGGCACATTTTTTTGCTGTGATTCGAGCTGATAAGCTTCCAAGCGCTCATGAAGCACAGCTGTTGCATCGGAAATGGATGAAAAATCAAGCAAAGAAGTCATTTGCATGCTGCGAATAATCAGCACAAGCTGCTTTGCGATAGGTGAATCATCAATCAACACAGGTAAGATGAGTTTATTCATTTGATCAGCATATTCAATTTCTCTGTACACATATTTCGAATCATGAACTTCTTTTGAATGAAGAAGAATAACCACATCCATTTGCTCAATGGCGTCGACAATATCTACTAGGTAATTATTGCCCTTTGCTATATTTCGCGGGGCATACCAACAAATATAACCTAGGCTTTCAAGTATATCAGCCATTTCCTTCATGATCGGAAAATTTACGCTAGCATGACTTAAAAAGATCTTTAATTTACCGTTCATCATGGTCCTCCTTTTTAATAGAATTGTATTGTTGAAGTGATAAGTAGCTTGACTTCGGATGAAAAAAATTATCTGTTGAACGTGGTGTCATAATCCACAGTGTCTTTCGATCACAAAGGGGCTGTTGCAACCTCAAAGATTCCGGAAATCCCTGGAGCTGGCAACGAATAATATGATTTGTGCCACCCGTTTTCTCAGGATATTTTTCACCATTCCACAATCCAAACAGAAGCTGACTTTGTTGAGCTACATAAGCACCGACTGCAAAATAACATAATGTGTCAGTAGGCTGGTCCTGAACAAGCTCTGGTACAAAAATAGAATCAGCTTTATCCACTAATTTCAGAAAATTGTTTCGCTCTTCTCCTTCAGAAAAATCGAGACAATAGCGCTCGATAGGGAAGGGAATAGGTGCATGCACAGATACTCCTCGTTCAAGCGCGATTTCTGCTAAAAGCTGATCTGCTCCAGATGCTAATGGTGAAAAAAGTAGAATTTCCGAATGAAGTGTGATGAGCTGGTCAAAATATCTCATTGTTTCTTGTTTTACTTTTTCATAGGCATTAGGGTGAATATCTCGATGACCGGTTACCCCGATTTTATAAGGCTTATTCAATGTCTCGATCAACCCTTCGTTTATACAATACTTTGTCCATTTTTTCTGTGATTTCATATAATTGTAAAATGGTATCACGATCATATTGTTTAAAATTGATTTCTCTAATCGAAGAGATTGTATCTAATTCATCCCAATCGACTAAACAAGCATGAAGCTTGTTTTCTGGATCTTTATGGTTCGTTTTTGTGACATATTCTACATTGTAAACATCCCAGCCCTTACTAAAGTGAAAAGCATTCCATCGTTTATGTTCAACAATTGAGAGCTGCTCTAGCTTTGTTTGCATATCTGTTGTGAAAGTATCCTTTGGAACTGACTCTTTATCAGGGATTTGCTCGTGAGCTTCATAGCCGAGTAAAAATAGTTTTGTTTCATAATGGTTCATTAACGCACGATTCGATTGCTTTTCAAAATGTGATAACTCATCCCATGCTTTGCTATTTGCTGTTTTTTCTTCATACATCGCATGAGCTAATTTAGCCATACGATCGAGCTGCTCTTGAATCACAATCTCCTCTGTTAGCACATCTTCTAATGCACCAAATTGATAAACATGGTGAAAAGCTTCTTCTTCATGAAGCCACTTCGCAAAATATTGATCTTGCTGAAGCTTCAAATAAATTGGAATCTGCTTAAATCGTTGATGCAGTCGCATTCCTTGAAGAATATCTTTTTCATCATTATCTAATGAAATATAAATTGAAGATATGGGCAGGTGTTGATCTTCAACTAATTTTCCAATATCTTCTGCTTCCACATCACGTTCAATAAATTGAATGTTTGCCATCTCATTTAATCGAGGGTAGCTTTCTTTCCAAGATTGTGAAATCGTTTTTGCTTGGAAGTCGACGATAGTCATTGCTAAAGGTTGTTTATGATAAAAATGACTCCTTTGGATCGCTTGCAAGGCAATTTGCTGTCCGGTTAACCCAAATCCGATAATAAGCAGATGAAAAGGAGATGAATCAAGTTGCAGAGCTTTTTCTTCATGATGCTTATAAATCGGATGTTGATCAAATAATTGACGTGCAATTAGTTCATGAATTGAGATTGGATGAAGGTGCAAAGTAATTTTGCTTGATTCTGTAAGGACCTTTTTTTCTAATTGAGTAAAAAGACGTTCTGTTTGTGAATGGTTTTGCTGAACATAAAACGTAATACGACGTTTTTTCAGTCGCAGCTTTTCTTGTTCAAAATAATGGTGAACAGCTTTCACAATATTTAAGTTATACGTATCTTCTTGATGCAGTGTGACAATGTATTTCGCTTTGTGAATAGCCGCTTTTCGAAGAGACGTTGAACTTAATAAATCACCTTGTATTAAAACGGCACCTTGTTGCTTAAGATCATTTTCTAATGAAAACGACTGCTCTTGTATAATCAGAACGTTGTTTTTATTTTTTAATAAATTTGCCGCAAAAGTATAAGATTGCTGATTTAATCCTAAAATCACATAATGATTTCCCTTATTTGTCATAAGCCATAATCGAAGGGTTTGCCTGAAATACGCTAAAATCAGTTGTGAAATCGTAGAGATAATATAAGCAACAGCAGACCAACGAGCTACCTCAATGGAAGGAGGATAAGTGATAAATCGATCACCGTTTTTTGAAAACACAGGATCAACATCAAGTGCGAATAAGCGAACTGTTGAATAAATCACATTTGCTAAAGGATAATCCTTGATACTTTCCATTGAAAATCCATAAATTCCTGATGATAAAGCTAATAATAAGGTGAAAATTTGCAGAGAAAAGTGTTTTAATTTCGGCTGAAAAACGAGACAACCAAGTAAAAGGACGAATGGTATGATTGCATAATTTTTATCAAAAAAAGGAATAAAAAAGGTGAATAATCCTAATAAGATTAATAGTATGAAATAAAGTAGAACATATTTCCAATGTAACCGATATATCGCAAAAATTCTTGAGTTAGACATGTAGAACTCCTTATAGATGTAGTAGATCGATTTCAATTAAATCCCAAGGAGTAATAATTCCTAGAGGACGTTCATTTGAAGAACCATTTTCAGTGACAATCACAGCTTCTAACTTTCTTTTTTGCTGAAAAAATTGTTCGAATAAGTCTTCCAGCTCTAAAATGTTCATGTTCTTACTAACAAAAGAAACATTATGTTCATCTTCATATCCTTTTAGTTCGTCTGCAGTTGATTTTGTTAAATTAATTTGCCCGTCTTTTATATGGCGAGCTAACCAGTTTGTTAAAGCACCCTCTGTTAACAAGAATGAAAATTGATGATCCTGATAAATAGGAAATTGATTATATGAAGAAGTCGCCATTGTTTTAATCACATATTCTATTGAATGAGTGGATTGTAGAGTGACAACTGTTTTTGTTGCAATCTTCATTACTTTAGGTGGAGCCGATAATTGCCGAGCTATTTTCTCGATTTGAAGCACAATCTCTTCATTTGGAGTGGCAATGTATGTATCTGTTTGGAGTTTTTCATGAACAAGAGCATTTCTTAGCTTCGCAAATTGTTTTAAATCACCATAAAATGACTGAATAAAATGATGTTTTCGACTGGAAATCGATAATAACTTCATAAATGCATCTTGATATTCATGTGGATTTAATTGCTTTAACACATGGTGTATATTATTAAATGCCACCTCAAATCTCTCAGAAAGCGCCGAATCCCCCTGTACTTTCATGCTGCTATTCATAGATCCTCACAACCTTTTTAAAAAATAGACTATGATAATATTATACAAAATTAGGGTCTAATTTCCTAGACAAGTTCGAGAATTAGATACCAATGTTGCAAAAAAGGGAAACATGGAGTTCGATAAGTTTCGACAAAAATCGGGGCGTGACAGTCACCGCCCGAATCGGTACAATATAATTAATTACTACCTCATTATGATTAGGGGAATCCATCATGTTTTCAACTGGGTCGAAATGGCTAAAACTCATTAGTGTTCTTATATGTTTAATCGTTTTTAACCAAGTTTTACTTACTATTTTTCAAATGAATCATATCTTTTTACAACTTTCATATGTAATGATTAATATTTGCACTGTTTTTGTGCTTATAGGATTACTGATTATTCTCCGGAAAACGAGAAAAGAGCTGAATAAAAGTAATCAAAAGCTAAATAATATTTTTAATTCATTAGATGTGGCACTTTGGTCACATGATTTAAAGTCAGACCATTTATTTATTAATCCTGGAATTGAAAAATTATATGGTTATCAATTAAAAGAATTTTATCAAGATTATGACCTTTGGAAAAAAGTCATCCATCCAGATGACCTGGATGTTTTAACAGAAAGAGCAAAGCTAATTAAGCAAGGACAGCCTGTGACGAGTAATTACCGTATTATGAGACCTGATGGTGATGTGAGATGGATTCAAGACACTGGAATTCCGACTTATGATGATCGCGGGAATTTAATTGATTTTTCTGGTGTATTGTTTGATTTGACAGAACAAAAAGAAGGGGAAGCTCGCTACCGTGGAATTGTAGAGTTATCTCCAGATTTTATTGCTGTGATCAGAGATTGGAAATTTGATTTTATTAATGATGCAGGAAGCAAGCTTATTGGCGTTGAAAGTCCCAGTGATTTAGTTGGTAAGTCCATTCTTGGGTATGTTTCGACCTCAGATGTTCGAAGAATACGAGATATTCTTCATGAAATGGATGACAAAGAGCTTGAAAAGAACCGATTTGAGCTACAAATAGTGCATGTTGATGGCCGAAAACTCGATGTAGAAATGTCAGTTATGAAGCTTCTATATGAAGGGAAAGTGGCAAGACTTGCTGTTGGTAGAGATATCACAGAGCGGAAAAAGGCAGATGAAATAATTCATCAGATGGCCTATTATGATGCATTAACAGGACTTCCAAATCGAAATATGTTTAAAAAACATCTAAACAATCGTTTGCTTAATAATACAGGTGAAAATCTGGCTGTGCTTTTTTTAGACTTAGATCGTTTTAAGGTGATTAATGATACAAAAGGACATTCAACAGGTGATCTTGTTCTTCAAATTGTTGCAAAACAATTAACAGAAGCTGTTCAGAATGCTGGATTAGTATCACGTCAAGGTGGAGATGAGTTTTTAATTTTATTAGATGATACAACGAACGAAAAAGTTGAAACTATTTCACAACGAATTATCACAGCATTTTCACAGCCAATTTATATCGAAGATGATGAGTTTTTTGTGACGCCAAGCATTGGTATAAGTTTGTTTCCAGAGGACGGACAAGATCAGGAAATGTTAATTAAAAACGCAGACACAGCCATGTATTTAGCAAAGGACCGCGGAAAAAATAATTATCAATACTATAATCCGAGTTTAAATAAATTATCAACAAGAAAAATGAAGCTAGAAGTTGCGCTAAGGAAGGCAATTGAAAAGGATGAATTAACAATTTGTTATCAACCACAAATTGAGCTGAGTACAAGAAAAATTGTGGCAGTTGAAGCATTGCTTCGTTGGAATCATCCAAAGTATGGGGGGATTTCACCTGTTGAATTCATCCCTATTGCGGAGGAAACAGGACTTATTGTGCCGATTGGTAGATGGGTGCTTCAAAAGGTAAGTGAACAGCATAAACAATGGAAAGAAGCTGGACTTACTTCATTAAGAGTAGCTGTTAACGTTTCTGTTCGACAAATACAGGAAAATGACTTTGCAGATGATGTGAAGAGAACAATCCAAGAATACAAGCTTAATCCGTTAGATTTAGAGCTGGAAATAACTGAAAGCATTATGCAAAACATTGAAAACTCTACAATCGTTTTGAATGAATTAAAAAATCTCGGTGTGACCATTTCCATTGATGACTTTGGCAAAGGCTATTCGTCACTAAGTTACCTAAAACACCTACCAATAGACAAAATTAAAATTGATAAATCATTTGTTGATGATATAAGTCATTCCTCAAACAATGGATCCATCGCAAAAGCAATTATTGATATGGGACATAATATGAACTTCACGATTGTTGCTGAAGGTATTGAGGAAGTGCAGCAGGTAGAGTTTCTTATGAAAAACTTCTGTGAATATGGACAAGGATATTACTTTAGTAAGCCAGTGTCAGCTGATGAGGTTTTGTCAATTGTGGAAAAAGAGATTGAATAACACTCAATAAAAGAGATTGGGACATAAGTATTTAAGCTAATGATAAACCCGAATTATTAGGTGATATGTCAATTAAACATTCGCCTAATAGTTCGGGTTTTTAATTGCCGTCTTCAATAGTTTTATTTTATTTTGCATACTATTTATAAGAACTAGTGGAATGAAGCGGAAGACACTCGACTCCTACGGGAATTGAGGAAAAGGTGAGACCCCGCAGGCGCTTACGTCGAGGAGGCTCAGCTTCCTCCCCGTGGAAAGCGAGTGTCTGCAGCGCAATGGAACGCACTTGTTTCTTTCAGCTTAAGATTTATTCGTCGTTTGGTATGACTTCTTTACTTATGTCCCAGCCTCTTTCTACTTATTTTCTTTTAAATTGAATAATAGCTCCAACCACTGCACCAATGATTGCTGGCACAAGCCACCCAATTCCAATACTAAATAGTGGAATGTAGCTGAATAATTGATTGATTATTTCTATATTAATATTCGCTGCTTTTAATCCATCAACAACACTAATGACAGCTGTAGCTAGCAAGCTGCATTGATAGACAATCGGTTTGATTTCAAAAACATGATCCACAAAAGATAATAAAATAAGCACGATGGCTAGTGGATAGATTGCAAATAATAGTGGAACCGAAACTGAGATTAGCTGTGATAATCCAACATTTGCAACACATGTACTAAATACAGAGAGAATGATAATAATGCCTTTATAATTTAGGTTTGGTACAACATTCGAAAGGTAATTTCCACAAGCTGAAACCAACCCAACACTTGTTGTTAAACAAGCAAATGTAATAGCGAGCGCTAAAACCACTTTTCCTGAAGCTCCGAATAATGAGCTAGCAATTCCAGATAAAATGGCCCCACCATTATCTAAATATCCAAGACTAGACACACTAGAAGCACCGATGAAAGCAAGTGACACATACACAAATATTAAGCCTATTGCTGCGATCATACCCGCTTTAATGCAAACCTTCGCAATATCCACACGCTTTGTTACTCCACGTTCCTTAATGACTGACACAATCACAATACCAAAAACAAGTGCACTTAACGTATCTAGAGTTAAATAGCCCTCTAAGAAGCCTTTGAAAAATGCTCCATCTACATAATCTCCTTGTGGTGCCTGAAACTCTCCCATTGGTGTGAAAATTGCTTTTACCGTTAACAGGACTAGAATAAGAAGCAAAGCAGGGGTAAGTAGCTTTCCAATTCGATCAACAAGCTTGCTTGGGTTTAACGCAAGCCAAAAGGTAATCACAAAAAAGATCAAACAATAGATAAAAAGTGTAAATTGAGAATCAATAAGTTCTCTTGATAGAAAGGGTGTTATACCGATTTCATAGGCTACAGTAGCAGTTCTTGGTATACCAAAAAAAGGCCCAATCGTTAAATACAAAATAATCGGAAAAATCAACCCAAATACCGGGTGAACTTTGTTTCCAATTGTACGAATATCACTACCAGCCAATGCAATGGCTACAATTCCTAAAAAGGGAAGTCCTACACCTGTAATTAAAAATCCAATCGTTGCTAACCAAATCTGTTCACCAGCTTGTTGTCCAAGTGCTGGTGGAAAAATCATATTACCAGCCCCTAAAAACAAGGCAAATAGCATTAAGCCGATAACAATTATTTCTTTACCGGATAATTGTTTATTCATAATATCCTCCTGAATTTAACTATAGTAAGAAATGATTATTTTTTTCTCTTTTTTTGACACAAAAAACAGTGTAGCATAGAATGATCATTAATTTGTAGAAAAAAATAAATTTTATAAAAACTTTTGAATTTAATGTAGAAAGATTTTTTCTATTCTAATATAGAATTTAATTCAGAATAATTTTAATAATCAAACATATTGTTCTTGACTAGAAATCAATTTCTTCAGTTGGTATAATTCAGCTCATTATACTTAAGGAGTACACAAATGATGTTTAAGAAAAAAGAACTTATTTTTATTAGTTTTATGCTTTTTTCCATGTTTTTCGGTGCTGGAAATCTTATCTTTCCAGCATTTTTAGGTCGCTCAGCTGGTGAAGATGTTTGGGTATCACTAGCCGGCTTTATCTTAACAGCTGTAGGACTACCAATATTAGGAGTAATGGCGGTTGCAAAGGCCGGTAGCTTACACACCTTGGCCATGCGGGTTCATCCCGGTTTTGCATTTCTTTTTCCCTTATTCATTTATGTATCAATAGGACCTGGATTAGCGATACCACGTGCTGGTTCCATTTCATTTGAAATGGGTCTAAAACCATTTTTGCCAGAATCACTGATGAATCAACCATTTATGTTGTTGATGTACACAGTTATTTTCTTTATCATCACCCTTTGGTTAAGTCTACAGCCATCAAAGCTAGTTGATCGATTTGGTAAGCTTCTCACACCAATTTTGTTGGTGATGATTGTCGTTATTTTTGTCAAAGCAATTTTTACTCCGATTGGTTCTTTTGGAAAAGCAACAGGAGAATATACAAACCATTCATTTTTTCAAGGCTTTTTAGATGGATACTTAACGATGGATGCATTAGCAGCACTTGTATTTGGGATCGTTGTCGCAAACACGATTCGCTCAAAAGGTGTAAACAATCCCAAATTAATTTCCAAATATATGAGCATTGCAGGTATTGGGGCAGGAATTTTACTAGCTTCCATCTATGGTATTTTGGCTTATCTTGGTGCATCAAGTGCAGCAATCGGTCAGCCAGAAAATGGGGCACAAGTATTAACACTTGTGATGAATTCATTATTTGGTCAAGGTGGAATCATTATGCTAGGCATGTTATTTACTCTTGCATGTTTATGTGTGTGCATCGGACTGATTATTGCTTGTAGTCAATACTTCACAGGAATTTTCCCAAAGCTTTCTTATAAAAAATGGGCAGTTATTCTTTCTGTTTTAAGTCTTATTGTTGCAAACTTAGGATTAACACAAATATTGTCTGTTTCTGTACCAATACTAGGAGCAATATACCCAATTGCAGTCGTGTTAATCACACTTGGATTAATGTCAGCAAACGTAAGTAAACAAGTGTACCTGTATGCCATCTTATTTACAGGAATATTTAGTGTGTTAGAAACGGTAAATGTTACGTTTCTTGCCGGAGCAATGGATTCGGTTTTAGGTTATGTTCCTCTTTATGAACAAGGAATAGGCTGGCTTGTCCCTGCAATCGTGGGGATGGTAGTTGGATTTGTATTAAGTAAGATGATGAAATCAAGTAGTAATGTTGATTCAGTGATTGCTGATTAAGAGGATGGAGTGAGGGTGTTGATTCCCTTGCTCTTTTTTTGCGGATTTTGAATCAACTTAATCATTTGCCTGAGGTTGAATGGCTTGGAAAAGTGTTAGCATGGTCGATAAATCAATAATAATGACCGACAATTTTCTTAATATGAATTAAAGAACCATTAATAGAATCTTTTTACAACTAAGCATCGGTTATTAAATCAATAAGAGGTGCTTACTCCAATAAATTGAGTAAAAAATAACACTCATACTACAGAAAATCTACATTACACATCATATTACTTGTCCCGATAATAATCCCTCCGATTACTCACTTCCAACAAACCCCAACACAAAAAAGCCACCTCATCAAAAGGTGGCTTTTCTTCACTCATTATTAAACCAAACTTAACATTTTTTCTTCTTCTTCTTTCACCACATCAGCCACAGTTTTTCCGAGTGATGTTGACTTTTTACCTTTATCTAACCATTTTGCTAATGCTTTTGTTGTGCTTGTGAAGTCTTTGATCACAGTTTTGCTAATTGGGTCGTACAGAGAAGGGAAGTCGACTGTTAGAACTTGCTGCCAAAAGTCTTTGTCACATTCGTTCCAGCTTGTTTTTTCATGTCCCTCTAATAATTCTCGTAGATCGAATAAGCAGTTTCGGTATTTTCTTAGTGTTGCTTCAGCTTTGCTATCTGTTTTTTCTTTAAAGAATGTTACAAGATCTTCAGAGTAGAAGTTATCAACAGAGGTTGGGGTGAAGCCTAATAGCTCATAAACTGGAATGTCTTCTTCATTTACCAGTGGTTTTTGCTTCTTATCTGATAAAATGATAGGTGTGTAGAATGTTCTTCTATTTTCTCCGCCTGTTACAAATGGTGATAGTGGAAGACCTAGCTCTTTACGAACGGCGTTAAAATCAGCTGTAACAGGTACGCTACCATTATCTTTTTCCACTTGAACATACATGTTATATTCTAGTGATTGTAGGTACGTTTCGACCCTTTCTGTTTCACCAGCTTCAATTAACTCTAGAATCGATCGCTCACCTAGCAATGGGATTTTTATATCTAATTCTTGTCGAATGTCATTTTGTGCGTATAACGCGAAATATGGGGCCGTACCTTCTTGGAAGGAGGCAATTGTATTTTTCAGCTCCACTTGATATGGGATGGTTTGTGTATGAGTATCAACGGTAACAAATGAAATAGCTGTTGAATCTAGTGCATTTTCTAGCATATGTTTAAATTCATCAACAAGATTCTTTTCAAACGTATTAAAAATTAATTCATGATTATTTTGTGAGATCGAACCAAGAACATTTCCTACTAACACAGGTTTTTTAAGCCCACTATCTTTATATTCGTGCCAATCCGTTACCCAACTAGCTAACTTTTTTCCAAAGTTCCAAGAGTCAATAACAATCGCTTCCTCAGAGTTAACAAAGCTTGCGACAGCAGAATCATCCAATACGTTGTATTTTAAATTGTATTGAGTGATTTCAGTAGGATTTTGCGGTCTTTCTTTATTTGTAGTGAGAGCTGCCAACATTTCTGGAAAAAAATCAACTAAAGCTTGTTCATGACTAATTTTTTTCTCAGATACGATTTCTTCTAGTTTATTTGCAGCACGTTTCATACTTTCAGGATCTTTAAAAATTCTAACTCCATTAAAATAGTAGAATTGCTCAAACTGTTCTAAGAGACCTAATGTACCAAACCATGGTGCAAAGTTTGGAATATTTTCTTTGAACGTTGATACTGGGTATTGGTCTTTTGTGATAATATCTTCAAATAGAATAGAGTCCTCACTATTGTTAACAGCTTGAACAAGCTTCGGTTTTAGAGAAACCCAAGTGTTTGCCATTTCTTTTTCAGCCTGGGAAAGTCGTGATTCATTTTCACGCAGAAACCACTCGATACCTCGGAGTCCATTTTCAAACGTATGAAAAAAGATTAACCAATAATCATAGATCGCCTTTTCTGCACCTTTATCTTTAATAGAATGACGAGATCTATTTTTAAATTCACTATGCAATTGATATAATTGACTTGTTGGAATTGCTTTCTCAATGAAATCTTTTACTTTGATAACAAGTACATGCTTTTGTTGATAAAAGCGTTCTTCTTTTACTTCGTGTAACGTAATAATATTTTCTTGCAGCATGCAGCATTTTTTATATTTCTTTCCACTACCACATGTACATGGATCATTTCGTTTGATTGCCATTACTATCACCTAATCTGTATATGTATTTTTCGTTTATGTATAACAATTGTGATTTTAGTTGAAACTTTACATTTGTTCAAGTGACGCCATATGTTTTTATTTATATAAATATTAATCTGTTCATGTTTGTTACAGGCATTCACTTTCCAGGGGCCTCATCGTGAGCTGTTTGCCTGATGCTTTTCCCATTGACACGCTTCTCAGAGCAATAGTCCATGCATTTACTTCAATTAGCAAAGTGTAAAATCGATACCAAGCCTTAACCTAATTTAAAAAGGTCTTTGATTTTACCTAATTTCTATCAAGAGACTAATTCAGTTGATTGGAGCGGAAGGGTGCGAGACTCCAGCAGGAACAGTGGGACAGGTGAGACCCCACAGGCGTAAGCGCCGAGGAGGCTCACCGCCCACCCTGCGGAAAGCGAGCAACCCTGGAGCGCAAATCAACTAACAGACAACAAGTTTTATTGTCTGTTTTTAAACTTAGAAAATAGCACTGATTATAAATCTGGTACACATTTTCTCTACATTATAAAGCCTTTCAAAAATGAAACCTTCGACAATTTAAAACGTACTATATACTAGTAAGTTTTCTATAGGAGACGATAAGATGAAACAAACAATAAATTTCTTTATTCAATCTTCTGCAGCTCTATTTTCAACAGTGACGATATGGACGATTAGTATTTTTCCGCTAGGTCAACCCTATCTACTTTCAAGCACATATGCCATAGGTGGGGGAGCGGTTGTGTTTTTATCTGCAAAAGCACTAACACATCACAGATTCCTCAAGCAAAATCAGCTTACTAATAGAGAATATCGATATATAAAGCAAAACTTAAAGGAAGCGAATCATAAAATTAAGCGATTGCGTAAAGCGCTTTTCACAATTAGAAATGTTGCATCAATTAAACAAAATCTAGAGATTTACCGAGTAGTCAGTAAAATTTATTCGATAACAAAAAAAGAACCAAAGCGTTTTTATCTTGCCGAGCAGTTTTATTATTCTACTTTAGATTCACTTGTAGAGTTAAGTGAAAAGTACGCATTTTTAGTATCGCAGCCTAAGAAAAACAATGATTTAGCGATCTCATTAAATGAAACACGCAGAACAATATCTGACTTAGAACAATCGTTAGAAAAGGATTTACATGATGTTGTCTCGAAAGATATCAATCAACTGCAATTCGAATTAGATGTTGCAAAGCTTTCACTAAATAAATCCATTAAGAATGATAAATAGGAGGCAAAAACATGATGAACAACAACCAAAACGAGCTGGACGATCTTCTTTCAAATCCATTTGGACAAGACGAGCTTGTTATGAATAAAACAGATGATTCTCCAAAACCAGTCAAACTAATCGATGTGTTACCAGAAGAAAATCGTCAAAAGGCGATACAGCTTGCCGAGCAAATTGATCCAACAAACCAACAAGCTATTGCTTTGTATGGAACACAAGCTCAATCCAAGCTTATGAATTTTTCACATTCGATGCTAGATCATGTGCAAAAAAAGGATACGGGTGAAATCGGTGAAATCATTGGTGATCTCATGAAAAAGCTTGAGCAGGTGAGTCCAGATGATTTAAAGACTGAAAAACGTGGTCTTATTTCGAAAATGTTTGGAAAAGTGTCAAATTCAATTCAAGAGGTATTAACCAAATACCAAAAAACAGGTGTGCAAATTGATCGTATTAGTGTAAAACTGGATCATTCGAAAAATAGCCTACTTAATGATATTAACATACTTGAACAACTCTATGAGAAAAACAAAGAATATTTTCATGGGTTAAATATCTATATTGCTGCAGGAGAGTTAAAGCTAGAAGAACTAGAAAAGAAAACAATTCCTGAGCTTAAGAAAAAGGCGGAACAAACTCAAGACCAGATGGCGTATCAAGAAGTGAATGATTTAATGCAGTTTGCTGATCGTTTAGAAAAACGCACACATGATCTTGTATTAAGCAGACAAATCACGATGCAAAGTGCTCCACAAATCCGATTAATACAAAGTGCAAACCAAGCGTTAGTAGAAAAAATTCAATCCTCGATCACAACAGCAATTCCACTTTGGAAAAACCAGGTGGCCATTGCTTTGACATTATTACGTCAAAAAGACGCCGTTGAAGCACAAAAGCTCGTATCAAAAACGACGAATGATTTATTATTAAAAAATGCCGAAATGCTTAAGGTGAACACATTAGAAACAGCAAGAGAAAACGAACGAGGACTTGTTGATGTTGACACATTGAAAAAGGTGCAGGAGCATTTGGTATCAACACTAGAAGAAACGTTACGTATCCAAGCGGAAGGCCGTGCAAAACGCCTTCAAGCTGAGCAAGATCTTGCTTTAATGGAAACAGATTTAAAGAAAAAGCTTTCAGGAATGTAAAAAGGGTAAAGGGGGGCAGACCCCTTTACCCTTTTATAATCGCAATAGCTCTTTTGAGTAAGTCGCTTTTGCGTTCTTCTTTTTGTTGTGTGTAGATGACTTTAAATTCTTTTGCCTCTTCTTCACTAGACCCAATCTGTTGGAGCTCTTTTGTTAGCTGTTCATATAATGAGAAAAACTTTTGCTCTGTTTCCTCTTCAATGGCCGAACCCTCTGCAGCATACTTTTGATAAAAACCTACGACAGAAGTTTTTTCTTTATTATTTTCTAAAGAAAGAAATTCTTTTTTTGCTTCCTCAAGTAACTGATCAATTTTTCCATTCGTACTTTTCTGCAATTCTTCGAACTTCGTTTTGTAAGTGGCTTTTATATCTTCAACTGTCTTTTCTTTACTCACAGATTGTAAGTGATCTATTTTTGTAGGTGAAAAAACGGTTTTTGTTGGTAGTGTTAAATTTCTATCAATTTCTCGTTGAGTGGCATGTTGCCCAGATTGCTTTGCTGGCTCATCAAGGATCACTTTACTTCCTATAAAGGAAATACCGATGAATAGGAACGTGAACATCATTAGGCTTCTATTATTCAATCTTATGACCTCCTCTTATCCCACTATTTTTGTCCTATTTTTAACGTTCTAATCAAATCCATATCAAGTTGGTAAAATATTTTTTTCTACGATATGATAAAAGAGAAACTGGATAACTTTAACAGGAGGCTAAGAAGTTGAAGAATTCGGTGAAATTTGATTTACACACTCATCATCAACGCTGTGGACATGCAATTGGTACAATTGAGGATTATGTTAAGCAGGCCATTCAATATGGCTTACAATATATTGGGATTTCAGATCATTCTCCGTATTTTTATAGTGATGAAGATCATTTATATCCAACAATCTCCATGCAAAAAAGTGAATTTATTCCTTACATCGAGGAAGTTCAACGCCTGAAAGATAAGTACAAAGATAAAATCCACGTTTTACTAGGTGTGGAAAGTGATTTTTTTCCAAAGCATATCGATCTTTACCGAAATCAATACATAAACCAACCATTTGATTACATTATTGGCTCTGTTCACTATGTTCATGATGTGAATATTTTTAAAAAAGGACGTTGGGAAGGATTAACATCTACAGAACAAATAGCGGTGAAAGATGAGTATTATTCACTAATTGAGCAATCCGCAAAATCAGGTTTATTTCAAATATTAGGTCATATTGATGCAATGAAGGGATTTTATCCTTCTTTTTCAGAAATTCAAACAAATGTGATTGATAATACGCTTAAAATCATAGGGAAAGAAGAGGTAGCCATTGAAATAAATACATCAGGAAGTACAAAAGATTGTGGAGGCTGGTATCCTTCAGACGATATTCTAGAACGAGCGTTATTTCATAATGTGCAGGTGACATTTGGCTCTGACGCCCACAAACCTGAGCGAATTTGTGATGATTTTGAGCAAGTACAAAGTAGATTAAAGGAAATTGGATATCGTGAATGGGTTTATTTTGTAGAGAAAAAACCAATAAAAACGTCACTATAGAATTGACAGTACATCTTTTACAATTGTCCTGAGCTGTATAGAACTAAAGTTCGACATGATAATCAATCTTTCGGCAAAATATGCTAAATTAACTAGACTTTGTACCCCTGTGTGTAATAAAATTAAATTAGTAAATTAATTCCTTTAAAATTAGTAAAAAAATTTCATTTAAAATAGTAAATTAATTCCGATAAATGGCAAACTTGCTGAAAAGTAAGGACGCAAAGCTACGAACCTAAGGTAAACAATACTATGGTAGTCGAGCCACCGAAGAATGGTTATAGAAAAGAGATATCTTTTTCCATTCGGTAAAGATATCTCTTTTTTTAGTAGGAATAGCATCACTTTTACACAGAATCTCTAAAACAACATTGGGTGGGCTAAAGAATGTTAATAAAAGATTTGAGCATGGAGGATAGTTTTTTCCATTTTTATCAACCGATAGTTAATATTGAGTGTAATAAAATCTTAGGATACGAGGGGTTAATGAGGTCATCGTTGCATCACAATCCTGAGCAGATATTTCTTCAAGCTAGAAAAGAAAATCAACTAGTTGAATTAGACTTGCGGTCTATTCAAAAAGCGGCTAAAGCCTATCAAAAAGCAGGATATCGCATGCAAAACGGATGTTTGTTTCTAAATGTTTTTCCGACAACATTACTCAATCCAAACTTTCTCATCTTCATAAAAGAATTGATCGCTGATGATCCGCAGCACTGCCAACATATGGTGTTTGAAATTAGTGAATTAGAAGATATCCATGACCTTTCCCAATTGATTGATCGAATGAAAGAATTAAAGATACTAGGATTAAAGTTCGCGATAGATGATGTAGGGAAAGGCTACTCTGATTTCCAAACAATTATTGAAATGGAGCCAGATTACTTAAAGGTAGATCGATATTTTTCTAAACAGCTTTCACAACTTCCAAAAAAGCAATCTTTCATTCAATTAGTTAATGAATATAGTGTGAGAAATGAATGTCAGTTAATTTTGGAAGGGCTCGAAACAGTCGATGACCTTGAGATGGCTCGTCAATTAGGTGTTCAGTATGCTCAAGGATATTTGCTTGGAAGGCCTGAGAAATTGGTGCAGATAAGTTAGGATATAGATAAAGAAAAAGGTCATGATTATGTTCAATGAAATTTCATTGACTTATCATGGCCTTTTTATGAAGGTAGAAGTTAAATTTAGAGTGACGATAGGCTAGCGTCATGTTTTTTTTTACATATTAATATTTTTCTTGTTTTTAAGTGTTTTCGTAACAATTTTTACAGCCAAAATAAATAATAATATTCCTACATACACCAAAAACAATACAATATATCCCCAAAGTCCAATGATCGCATCAATAAAATCCATATTGCCTCTGTTCGTAATTGCCTGTTGAATTTCGATGGCAAACACTAAAACGAACATAAAAGTAAGTGTATATAAAAAAGCAATTAAGTGGATCCCAATCTTAAATTGAGCTAACCATTTTGAGATCAAGTAAACAACGGAAAAAGTAATCATTCCGATAACACCCATAATCCAAAAATGCATATCTTTATCAGTAAGCTGCAGTCCTAACATATCATTTAACAGCACAATTAAAACGTCATGAACATTATTCACAATTTCAACGAAAAATAAAATGATATCTTTCATAAAATTCCTTTCCGGGATCTGATCCTTCATATTTGTCCATGCCTGTGCATAGTTTGTATAAAGTAAGAAGACAGGCTAACGAGGTGAACACCGGTGAGAAGACGATCAAATAAACTCCCATTCCTAATTATTGCCATCGTACTTATCGTACTCATTATTATAGTATTTAAGTTTATATCAGGTCTAGGGGAAAAAGAACCCAGAGATGTTGTTGATGCTTTTTATCACTATGAGCAAGAAGGGGACTTTGGTAGTGCATGGGAGCTATTTCACCCTGTGATGCAAAAAAAATTCACTAAAAATGCGTACGTGACAGAACGATCTCATATCTATATGGGGCATTATGGAGTGAATACATTTTCATATAACATAAGTGATGAAAAAGAAGTCAAAAGCTTTAAAATGGCTAAAGGATCTGAAGCCTTTCCTATCGCTAACTCCATTACAGTTGAACAAACCTTTAAAAGTAAATTTGGGACATTTACAGTACTCCAAGATGTTTATACGGTTGAAGAAGAGGGTGAGTGGAAAATTGTATGGGATTTTAAGTAGTAGGGGGTTTGCACTCACTTAAATCGCAACAAACACCCCTTCATTCAGCGAAGGGGTGTTTTGAGCTAATACTTAAACACCTTGAAAGATTAAGAAAAAGAAAGCTGCGAAAAATAATATTAGCAGTAAAATCAGGATAATCGTGATGATGACAATAATCCAACCGGCCACTTTACGTCCTGTGTTAATGAAATAAATTCCGAGAGCAAGTGTCCCAAACACAAAGCCAAGGATTCCCCAAAGCCAAGGATTTTTTCCGTGTTTAGGTGCATCGATTGCAAGGAAGATCGCAATCGCTAATGAGAGTATAAATCCAAATGAAAATTCCAAAATGAGTCCCTCCTATATATAATTTTCTTTAAAAGATATGGAAGATTTACGTATTTCATGCATCTACAATTAAAATTCTATAAAATACTAATCTTATTACATAGTAATTGATATTATCTAAATTGGAAATGGGAAAACGGGAATTTTTTACTCAGACATAGAAAAAAGCCAGTCTACATTGTGAGACTGGCTTTCGATAGTTAATTCGAAGATGTAGCTGCTGTGTCAGAAGATATTTCGAGATGATCTTTCAACTGATTTGACAAAGCTAAACGCTCTTCTTCAGCAACAATATAGTAATAAATACCGTCGATTTTATCTCCTGTCCCTTTTATTTGGAACTGTTCTAGATTTTGACTAGCTGCTTTATAGTTCGCTTGAATTTCCCACATTTCATCAAATGTTAAGTTTGTTGTCACATTATCACGTACAACACCAAACATATCTCCAAATTTTGTGATTGATGAAACATTTGCACCTTTTTTCATTACACCTTCAATGATTTGGCGCTGACGTTCTTGACGACCAAAGTCCCCACGAGGATCTTCGTATCTCATTCTTGTATAAGCTAAAGCTTTTTCACCATCTAACGTAACTTTGCCTTCTGGGAAATCATAGCCACCAGAACTGAAATTTAATGTATTATTTACTTCAATGCCACCAACAGCATCAACTGTATCTTTAAAGCTTTCCATATTAATTTTCACAAAATAATCAACAGGAACATCTAGAAAGTTCTCAACCGTTGCAACAGCCATTTCAGTTCCGCCGAATGCATAAGCATGGTTAATTTTATCTTGTTTTCCTTTTCCAACAATTTCTGTACGAGTATCACGTGGGATACTAAGCATTTGTGTTGAATTAGTATTTGGATTTACTGTCATTAGAATTAGAGAGTCAGAACGACCTCTATCACCTTCACGCTCATCTACACCCATTAAAAGAATAGAAATAGGATCTTTTTCAGTGAATGTTACTTTATCAGGTCGTTTTGGAGACTTGTCACGATCTAATTCTTCATGAATACTAGCAACCGTATCTGTAGCAGATTTATACAGGTAAAACGCATAGCCACCTACACTTAAAACAAGTAGACCGATAATACTAAGCGTAATCCATAGCCACTTCTTCTTCTTTTTTCTTGCTTCTCTCATTATCTATGTCATCCTTTTTATTTTGAATTTTATATATTGAATCTATAAAGATTATAGTGCTACCTTACCTAAACTACAATGCTTTTTTGTAAAATTTTGTTTCCAATTATATGACGAAGCAACTATAAGAAAAGTTTCACATTTTGTAGAAATTTGTCTAATGAAATATGTATCTATATGCTAAAATAAAAATTATAATTTATTTGACAAAATATAGTAATTAATAGGAGGAAAGACGAATTTGAATAAGCGTCTTGTATCATTATCACTAATTTTCACTGTGCTTTTAACACTATTAACACCATTTTCTCAAAAGGTAATCGCAGCAACAACAACTGACAGTATTACTCTCTTACCTGCTGTAAATACCGAAGAAGCCGTGCAATTACAATGGGTAACATCTTCTTCAGTACAAGGAGATGAAAGTTTTACTCTTATAAAAAATAACAAGGATATTCCGTTAACATCAGTTGAAAAAATAAATTCAACAGTTGGTGAAAACAGAGAAGTAACAAATACTTATAGATTCCTAGATACCCAGATTAATGAAGGTGAAAATTATACTTATTCTGTGAAAAAAATCGGTGATACTACCCTTCAAACAGAACCGATTGAAATCACGTATCAAAAACAAGAAATTGTTCAAGAAAACATAGATTTACAAGTAACAAATATAACAGATCAAGGCTTTAAAGCTGAATGGTCTACTCTTGAAAACGCGGAAGTTTATCACCTAGTACTAGATGGGAAATCACTTGGTCAATTTACAGGTGAACAATCATATGAAATAAAAGATGTAACAGCAAATACAAGCTACACAATCAGTATTCAAGCTCTCAAAAATGGTGAGGTTTTATCTGAAGCAGCAAAAACAGTAACAACATTAGCTTCAGAAACTCCTGCAGAAAAACTGGAAGAAAATCTAGTGGTCGTAGAGCCTGAAGTAGAAAAGAAAACTGTACAAGCAACAGCTACACCATCAGGTGGGGTAGTTACCATTCCTGATTTAGCCTTAAAAAGAGCAATCAAAGGAGCTTTAAAATTAACAAGCGACGAAATATCCACAACAGATATGGAAAGATTAACAAATTTAAATGCTTCAGATAGAAATATAAAAGATTTAACAGGGTTAGAAACAGCGATAAATTTAACAAAATTAGAGCTTTCTGGAAATGAAGTTGAATCTGCAAAACAATTAGAAAAGTTAACAAAGCTTGAATATCTCGATTTATCTTATTACAAAGGCACAGAACTTCAATTTTTAACAACATTATCAAACTTAAAAACATTGATTATATCAGATACAATCGTCAAAAATATTGAACCAATTTCAAATCTTTCTTTGTTAGAAACATTAGATATCAGTTTTGGACAAGTAACAGAACTATCTGCTTTAACCTCTTTATCTAACTTAAAAGAATTGAATATTAGTTATTTAGAAGAACTTACATCCATTTCTCCTTTACAACAATTAACTAATTTAACGACGTTAGTTATCTTTGGTGATATGTATGTAAGCTTAAAAGCTGAAGTAGATCAGCTTAAACGCGCTGGTTTAGAAATTGTTCATGATGATACATTTTATTTGTACTTTGACTCAATGAAGGTCAATGAAAACCGTGCTATTTTTAACTGGTCTTATGATGGAGAAGGTGATGCTGCTTACTACGAAGTTACAGTAGGCGACACGACATACAAGGTTGATGCACCTGAAGATACTTTAACGGTAAATGATCTTAATGAAAATACTCAATATGAAGTGACGCTTAAAGCGTTTAACAGTGCAAAAGAAGTACTTAGTACTTTTGAAACAACAATTAAAACATTAGTTAAACCAACAGCTGAAAGCAAGCAAGTCATTTTCAAAGATTTACAGCTCGAAAAAGAGATTAAGAAACACTTCGGTTTAGAACGTGATATTTATGAAAGTGATATGTTGGAATTAACTGAATTAACAATAGAACGCAAACGAATCAAAGATCTTACAGGTCTTGAAAAAGCGACAAACTTAATTTATTTATATGCTCCAAGAAACGTGATTGAAAATATCACGCCGTTATCAAGCTTGAAAAATCTTCAAGGAGTATACCTTGATAACAACCCTATCACTGATTTTTCGCCTTTAAGTGAGCTTTCAAACTTAACATCTCTTGGTTTAACAGCTACAGGAATGAAAGATTTATCTGTACTAAAAAATTTAGATAAGTTAAACGATTTAAATGTAGATGAAAACGAAATCACGAGTTTATCTGCTTTACCAGCATTACCTAACCTTACTTATCTATCGATTTATAACAACATGTTAACGAATCTTGAAGGAATTGAAAAACTAGCAAACTTAGAGTCATTATCCATTGATGACAACCCTTTAGAATCTCTAGCAGGAATTAACACATTGTTAAAATTAAACAGTATCAGCTTAAGTAACACAAATTTAGTTGATATCTCAGAGTTATTACAAATCGATTCACTTCAATATGTGTCACTGTATAATAATGAAAAGTTAGATTTAAATGATGAAGGTTCTGATGCACGTAAAGTAATTACTCAGCTTGAAGAGTGGGGCGTGTATGTTGACTATGATTTCCATCATGAAGAAGAATGGTTTGAAGCTTATATCAGTTTTATCACCGAGAATTCATTACTTGTTCATTGGGATTATTATGGTGAAAAAGAAATAGAAACTATTGAAATTCACGTGGATGGTGAAAAAAGATCATCAGTACCTTATGAGGATTATGAATTTAAGATTACGGATTTAGATCCTGATACAGAATATAAAATAGATGTTAAAGCGTTTAATAGTAAAGGTGAGCTTGAGTTTACTAGCTCAAATACGGAAACAACTTGGTCAGAGCCAAGTGGTGAAGTTGTTAAATTTAAAGATGAAACTCTTAAAGAGCTTATAAAAGAGCAGCTTGGTTTAGATCGTGATCCAAGAGTAAGTGATATGGAGAAGCTAGATTCTATCTATTTATATGAATCAGAGGTTTCTGACTTAACTGGTTTAGAATATGCCGTGAATTTATTTGATTTTAATGTATCTGATAACATGGAAGAGCTAGACTTGACACCTCTCAAAAATTTAAAAAATCTATACAGTGTCTATATTACGAATACTTCTATAAAAGATTACGCGATATTTAAAGACATGAAAAATATTCGTTCATTATCAATAGACAATAATAACCTTAAAGATCTTTCCTTTTTGTCAGGAATGAAACAGCTTGAGGATGTAATGTTAATGAATAACGATATTAGTGATATTACAGTTTTATCTGGGTTAACTAAGTTAGCTTTTGTTAACTTGGCAAACAACCAAATTACAGATATTGGACCTTTGCTTAGTTCTAAAGATGAAATGTATACCTTAGATCTTAGTGGAAATCCAATAAAAGATATTTCTAGCTTGTCACAATTTGAAAATTTATTTGATTTATATTTAGATGAAACGTTAATCGCGGATCTTACACCATTACTTGAGTTATATAGCTTGGAAAGTGTTTCTTTATATAATATTCCGTCTCTTGATTTACAGAACAATGTAACGAATCAAGGTGTTATTGATGAACTATTGTATTATGGTGTTACAGTAAATATTGACGTAGATCTTACTCCTGAGTTATACGTTGATGAAGTAACAGAGAACTCGATTTCTATCTCATGGGATCCGATGCTACCAAAAGGTACAGGTGAGTATGATGTAACATTATACAAAAATTATGGTGAAGAAATAGTTGAAGAGTTCCAGCTTGATAGTACAGAAACTAGCTACCAATTCACAGAGCTCTCACCTAATACAGATTACTATATTGAAGTCTCTGTAGAAGAGGATGAAGCAGAGTATTATGGTTATTTATCTGCTGAAGTGACAACTTTACCTGTTGAAGGTTCTATAAAAGATGTAACCATGTATGTTGAAAGAACAGAGGGTGTTGCTGAAGTAGAGGCGATGTTTGATCTTTACGGAATTGATGAGTCTAATGAAGATGTTTACCACTACGGTTGGTCTGATGAAGAAGGTAAGCTGTGGGATTACACATTAGATGAGCCTGTTGATTTATTTGCCCTTCCTGTTGGTAACTACGGCATCACGTTTATTACAGCAGATGAAGAAGAACAAAGCTTTGAGTTCGAAATAGCAGCTGATGAAGAAGATGTAGAACTGACCTTCGTTTTATTTGACAATCCAACTAAGGAAGAGCCTGGCAAGGATTCGGGAGACAAAGATGCTAACAACGGTGGAGATAACAAAGGAAATTCACCTATTAAAGTAGAGAAGCCGAAAAAGGATGTTAAATTAAAGGTAAAGCCTGTTGAAAACAAAGAACTTCCTGAAACGGCAACAGATGTTTATAATCTTATCATGATTGGACTTGTTGTTTTTGGTTTAGGAGGCACACTGCTAGTTATTCGTAAACGCAAAAGTATGAAACATGAATAAGTAACGAGAAAAGGAGGGCTTACGCTCTTCTTTTTTTTGTAGATTTTATTGAAAAAAGTTACCGAAATCACTTAAATATATGAAGATTTTGTCGAAATAAATATAGATTGCTATAATAAGAAAAGATTATTTATCTTCCATATAAATGCTAAGGTTAAAGGGGTTTGAACATGGTAGGACAGGAGTTAACACAACATTTACAGCATATGCAAAAACTACTCTCTACCTTAATGGTCAGTTATCAAGATTATCAGTCTAGAGAGAAGCCAGTGGAAAAACAACAGATTACTTTAGCAAAACATATGATTTATGTTTTGATGATTATCGTTATTATTATCTTTTCAACTTATATGTTTAGTGCATTTATAATAGAAGCACGAAAATTTATTCACTATATAGCAGTTGTACAGATTATTTTATCTATAGGTCTTTATATCTTTTTTGTGAAGAATCTAGATAAAAACTCACCATCGAAAAAAACAAATGTTCAACAAGAAAAGGAGAACAATCAAGTTCCGATCTTCGAACTCGATCAACTTCGTTTTAGAATTTTGCAGGAGCTTGCATCATCACCTATACCTCAGAATTATATAACCCCAACGATCATCACTAAGATGCTACAGCTCGTTGAAAGTGGTATGTGTATAACAGTTGATGAATGTTTGTCACACGTTAAGAAGGAAATGACTAATAAAAACCATCTAGCAGAACTGGAAATTATCCAGTATTTACAAATCCACTCTTACCATTAGAGGTATTTTATTTGGAAATAGTTTGTAGATTGTTTAGAATCATGTATAATTTTAATATTCAAATGTCGAATATTGGGGGATTTAATAGTGAAGAAGCTTTTTGTTCTAGTCACACTTATCGTGTGTGGCCTAGCCATTGTGTTAGGGAATTTACATTGGAATCAAAAGATTTCCGCACAAGGTGAGAATACGACTGATGTAAAAGAAGTAAAACCGGTGAAAGTAGACGGAAAAACAGAAAAAGCACCAATTGATGTATCAAAGCTTTCTAGTAATCTACCGAAAGATGTACAAGATAAAATAAAGGCTGCCCAAGAAAATAAGCAACCATTAAACTTCGTGATCTACGGCCCCTCAGAGTTAGAAAACACTTGGTCTGAACTATTCAGTAATGAAATAAAGAATGCCTATGGTGAGGGTCTTTTTAATATAACGATCATGACTTCAAGTGATATGACAACACGCGAACTTGTCACATCTAAAGAATACCAACAAATCAATGATCTAAAACCAGATATTTTGTTATTTGAGGCACCGATGCTTAGTGATAATGGAGATGTAGGTTTTGGGGTGGATGAATCTCTTGATAATATCCAAATAATGACGGATTCTTGGCGTGAAAGTAATAAAGAACTTTCTATAATGGTTCAACCATCACAACCATTATATGGTGCTACTTTCTATCCTAGTGAAGTGTCCCAACTAAAGGATTATATGGAGAAAAATGAGTATACCTATTTAAATCATTGGGAAAATTGGCCTGATTTAAATGATGATGGAATGTTAGAATACCTTGATGATAATAAAGTGAATGAAGATGGTTATAAATTGTGGGCAGAGTATCTAGTTGAATATTTTGTTGCTGAGTGAACACAGGGAAACCTGTGTTTTTTTGTATTATGTTTTGGATTACTAGGATATATTACACAAAAAAGGAGCCTAATTACAAAGAACTACTACCATTGTATAGGTCTTTTTGATTATAATAGGTATGTTGGAAAAATATTAAATAAATAGGAGGGAATTGTATTGAAAAAACACAAATGGCTGAACGTATTAGCTATCTTTACGCTTATCTTTTCTTTAATCAGCCCATTTACACCATCCCATACAATTGCTGAAGAACTAAATGAAGTTAACAACTCCATTCAATTACTTCCTGTTGAAATGGAAAATGGTGTTGCAAATCTAACATGGGTGACAAATCTAGATGAAACAACCCAGTTAGATCGTTTTGAACTAGTGAAAAATGGAGCAACTATTTCTGTTGATCCTATTGCACTAGAACCAATTGTAGAAAATAATCGAACAACAACTGTCTATACTTTTTCAGATGAGCAGGTGGTTGCTGGTGAAACATATACATACCAAGCGGCTGGTTTACATACTGAAAAAATGGTGAGTAACCAACAGACTATTACAATTGAAGAAGAAGAGGTAACTTCAGTTGAATCTGATACTCAGCAAAGTGATGAAGAGCAACAAGATTCGTCATCTGAAGAGGTAGTGGAAGAACCTGCTGAGACGGAAATAGTTGACGAATCACTGCAAGATGTTGTCATGATTGAGGATTATTATCTTGAACGACAAATTAGAACGGATTTGTCACTTTCAGATGACGAACCGATAACGAAAGAGAGATTAGCTGAACTAACAAATCTATTTGCTGCTGATTCTCAGATTAATAGTCTTGTAGGGCTTGAGCACGCAATTAACTTGACTAAACTAACATTAGAAGGAAATTATCTATCAGATCTTAGTCCAATTAGTGGATTAACTAAGCTTAAGCATCTTAATTTGGAAAATAGTAATATACAGTCAATAGAAGCGCTTAGAGATCTAGATTTACAAACTTTAATTCTAAGTAATAACCCTCTTACTTCAATAGATGCATTATCTAATATGTCATCTTTGAACTATTTATTTTTAGATGGCACAGAATTAACATCTATTAATAATCTTGTTGAATTAGATAGTTTGCAGGAATTATCTATTATAAATGTCCCATCATTAGATGTTAGTGAAAATTCGGATGGCTATCAGACTATACAACAGCTATTAGATCGATCTATAGATGTATGGTATGACAATGATTTTAATTATGATGATGAAGAAGAACCAGCTAAATTAGATTTTAAAGCTGAGCAAATTGATGATCGTACAATAAAAATATCTTGGTCATACACAGGTGACATCGAAGCAGACTATTATTTGGTAGATGCAAATAATAACTTCTTTGATACAAAAGAAACAGAGTATACACTTAAAAATTTAGAACAAGGAACATTTTATCCTATCTCGATTGAAGTGGTGGATGCACAAGGAAACACAATTACTTCTATTTATAAAAATGTTCGTATTTCTCCAGAGCCAGAAGGTGAAATTGTAACATTTAACGATGAAAACCTAAAGGTTGGTATTAGTGAAGAGTTAGGTATCTACGATCGTGAGATATATGAAAGTGATATGAAATTATTAGAATATCTTAACTTATCTTATAGTAATATTCGAGATTTAACTGGTTTAGAATTTGCTACTAACCTTACCGAATTGCGCATATATGATAATGAAATTGAAGATATAACACCATTAGCAGGCTTAACGAAATTAAATTATCTTGATCTTGAATACAACAATATTTCAGATATTAGCATGCTAGCAAATTTAACTGAACTTCAAACATTTTGGATTGATAATAATCCAATTATAGATATATCTGTTTTAACTAACTTTACAAAGTTACGAACGTTATATCTTCATAACACGAATATAACTAGCCTTGACGTTTTATTAGACGTAGCTAGTCTTGAATATGTTTCACTTTACAACAATAATTTTTCATTTTCTTCAGGTTCTGAGGAATTAATGATCATTAGTGATCTATTTGAACGTGGTGTGAATGTAGATTATAAGTCCGAAAACGATCAAGCTTTTGATCTTGGTCAAGTAACGACAAATTCTATTTCACTATCTTGGAATGTTGATTCTGAGGAGCTACTTTCTTATGTTGTTTCATTAAATGAAGAAGAAGTAGCGGCAACAGAAAATAATTATTACAATTTTGAAGGATTGAATTCTGATACAGAGTACTTTATTCAGATTAAAGTACTAAATAGTGATGGAGACATAATAGATGTCCTAGAAACATATGTCGTTACGGAATTTGAATTAGGTGAGGTTGTATCTATTCCTGATGAGAATTTATTGCAAGCTATTCGCAATAACCTTGGCATAGACGAACAAGAGATTTATGAAGGTGATTTAGCTAAATTAGAATATTTAGATATTGATAACCAAGGGGTTACAGATTTAACGGGCCTTGAGTATGCTAAAAACTTAGAACAGTTATATGGATCAAACAATGATCTTACTGATCTATCACCATTAAAAAGTTTAACAAGCTTAACTCATCTATTTTTAAGTGAAAATATTATTGAAGACTTATCGCCACTTAGTGGTTTACACAACTTAACAACCCTGTATGTCGATAATAACCCAATATCTGAGCTAACTCCTTTAGAACAATTAGGAAACTTAGCGGGGTTATCAATTGGTCAATCTAATGTAAATTCCATTCATAGTTTATTAGAACTTAGTAATCTTGAATATGTATGGATGACCGATATATTAATTGACATTACATCAGAAACAGAAGCGTATGAAGTCATTCAAGAACTAATTGGAAGAGATGTTTTTGTAGAATATACTGACCCTTATGCTGATTTTCCAATTTGGATTGATAAAAAGTCGGAAAACGTAATTAATATTTCTTGGGGATATTATGGTGAAACAGAAGTTGATAAATTCCAAGTGTATTTAAATGATGAAAAATATGATGAAACATCAAATTGGGTCTATAAATTTACTGATTTAACTGCAAATACCAATTATGAAATTCGTGTCGACGCTTTAGATGTAGATGGAGAAGTAATTGCAACACATCCAATAAACGTTAAAACGGATGAGGAACCATCAGGTAATCTCGTTCAAATCCCAGATCATTACTTAAAAGAACAAATTGTTCATCAATTAGGGATATATGGTCGAGATATTTATGAAAGTGACATGAACAAGCTGGAATATTTAGAGATTTATAACGGTGAGAAAATTGAAGATTTAACCGGTCTTGAATATGCTAAAAATTTACGCTCATTAACGGTAAATAATGGTTCTGTTTCAAATGTAGAACCACTATCAAAACTAGTAAACCTACAATATCTTGATTTAGCTAACAATGAAATCAAAGATATTACTCCTTTATCAGGATTAACAGACCTAGAAGCATTATGGTTAAATGGAAATCCAATAAAGGATATTCAGCCGTTAGCTAAGATTAGCCAATTATCAACATTGGAATTACATGATACACAAGTATCGGATATTTCTGCTCTATTAGACCTACAAAACCTAGCGTGGCTAACTATTTATCGAACTGATCTAGACTTAACAACAGGTTCAGAGGATTTACAGATTATACTTGATTTACAAGGTATGCAGGTAGACGTGGAATATGAATATCACTCTATGTACATTGAAAATATTGATATTACTGAGAATTCAGCTACTTTAAGTTGGATCTATGAATCTGATGTTGATCGCCTACATGAGTACATTATTGAAATTAATAATGATGAGTCATTTATTGTCAACAAAGATACAACTAGTTTTGATTTAACAGAACTAGAACCTGAATCCAGTTATGAAATTGCTATTCATGCATTAGATGAAGATGGAAACTATTTATCATCCGCCTATGATTACTTTATGACATTAGGTGAACCAACTGGAGACTTAATTAAATTTACGGATGGAAATCTTGAAAATGCAATAAAAGAACAAATTAGTATCACACACAGAGATCTGTATAGTAGTGATTTAGAAGCATTAACATATTTGAATCTTTCTTATAACCAAATATCGAATTTAAATGGTTTAGAATATGCAGTAAACTTAGAGTATTTAGATCTGAGCGGAAATGAGATCACAGATTTAGAACAAATTCGCTCACTAGCATCTCTAAAAGATCTGTATTTAGATGATAACAATATTGAAGATGTATCAGTTTTGGCTGAGTTAACGAATTTAGAAGGTCTATTCATTGGTCAAAATCCAATTACATCTATTGATGGACTAGAGACGCTAAATAATCTAGTTGCATTCTATCTTTATGAAACAGAAGTAGCAACTATTGATGTTTTAACAAAGTTACCTAACTTAAGAGAAGCAAATGTTTATGGTATCTCAACATTAGATTTATCTAAAGGTACAGAAGCAAGAGCTGTTATTAAAGAGTTGATGGACCGCGATGTTATTGTTCATTATTCTCATGAAACATATCTTGATTTAGATGTAATGAACGTAACCGAAAACAGCATGGAGCTTAGCTGGTCTTTCGATAGCATTGAGGAAATATTAGAATATGTTGTCTATGTTGACGGTGAAGAGTTTGCAAGAGTGGAAGATTCATCGTATATCATAGAAGGATTAACACCATCTACTGAATACAAGATTGAAGTAGCTGCTGTCGATGAAGAAGGCTTTGAACTATCAACTTATCAAACATATATTATGACAAATGAACCACCTGCATCTGGAGAAGTTGTTACCTTCGTAGATGACAATCTTGAAGCGGCAGTAAGAGATACATTATATATCTATAACCGTGACATCATGACGTCAGATATGACAAACTTAACTTATTTATATGCGAGAGATGCTAATATCTCTGATTTATCAGGATTAGAGTTCGCATCTAATTTAACTGAACTTGATCTTGCATTTAATACATTATCTTCTATTGAACCTTTAGAAGATTTGAAATACCTTGAAAGCTTAACACTTTGGGGTAATGAAATAGAAGATTTAACACCAATTGCTAATTTAACGAATCTTACTTACTTAGATTTAGATGAATCGGCTGTTATTTCAGTTGAAGCATTAGTAAATCTAGTGAATTTGGAAACTTTATATTTATCTAGCAATAGCATTGAAGATATTGCACCACTACAAAGCTTAATAAACTTAAATTACCTCTCACTATCAGGTAATCCACTTGATCTAAGTGAAGGTTCAGATTCATTAGTAACGCTTAATAGTTTAATGAACCAAGGGACATTCGTAGACTTTGATCAAGAAATAGAAGTTGTGGATCGTTACATTTCTGTTAATAGTGTAACTGATACAACAGGAACGATTGAGTGGGGTATTGATCTTGAAAGTGAAGAGCTAGAATCTGTTGGTTTATTTGTAAATGGAGAGTATCAAGAGCTACCATTACAAGCATACTCTACATTTACAATTGAAAATTTAGCGGCAAACAGCTGGTACGAAATTATGCTAGAAGTTGTAGATACAAACGGAACTATGTATACAGCGTATACTAGCCTTCAAACAAATCGTGCAGCAGAAGAGGTTGCTAGTGTATCATTTGAAGCAACTACTGGTTCTAAAGAAGATAATCTGTCAGGATTAGAGTTCACGATTGAAGGTATAGAAGCAAGTAATGATGATGTATTCTTTTATGGTGATTTAACAAGTGATGGTTTATTTAGACAAAGCTATCGATCAGTTAACGAATTTAATTTACCATACGGCACATATGAAGTGATTGTTCATGGACGTGGAGCTATTCAAGACACAATTCAAGAAATTGTTGTTTCAAAAGAATCATTAAACCCAATATCTATTAAATTAGAGAAAACAGAGAAAGAAACAGGTTCTGCAACAATTAATGTTGTAGATGAAAATGGTCAACCAATTACTCAATTAGAGTATTTGTCACTTCACAGTTCAACCATTGCAGAAGCATTCAACTATGAAGAAGGTTCATATTACGAATGGGGCATTGAAAATGTAGATGGTGAATATAGCTTTGAAAACTTTGTGTATGCAGATGACTACTATGTAAGCATAGGAGCAGAAACGTACAAGGCTTATAATAGCGAGATAGCTATCAATAAAGATCATAACGAGATTACTATTACACTAGAGCAAGGTTCAAAAATTGAGCTAGAAGTTGTAGATGCAGATACAGACTCAAGTCTTGGTGCTTCTTATTATGTGTATGGAAATAACTCTTATGCTTATGGCGAGGTGTCAGCAGGAAGCTATACAATAGGTGGTCTTGAAACAGAAGATCTGACTGTTGAAATTAGCATGACAGGCTATAAAACAGAGGTTATTTCAGTAAATGAATCTGACTTCGCTGAAGGTTTAGTTAACCTAGGAAAAGTTGAACTGCAAAAAGAAAAGTATATTGAAGGAAATCTCTTTAAAGAAGATCGTGTAACACCAGCAACATACGTCTATATTTCTCTTTACGACGAGCAAGGACAATATGCTGGCTGGACAAGAACAGATGCACAAGGATATTTCAAAATCCGTAATGTTCAAGAAGGTACGTATATTCTTAAAACAGAGAGCTATGATTCTCCAAACATTGAAGAAGAAGTAAATACAGATGTTACAACTTACAACTTCTACTTACAAGAAAAAGAAGAAGGTCACTTTACAGGTGAAGGAAACTTCTTTGCTTCATCAACTCGTACGGTTGTTCCTGGAAAAACGATTAAATATCGTTATGATTACAAAAACAATGGTGATGAAACAGTTGCTAGTGCAAATGTAAAGTTTGAATTACCAACAGGTGTTTCAATCATTAAAGAATCTGTTCTTGTTAATGGTGAGCCATACAACTATAACAAAGGAGTAGATCTTACAGACATTTCTGCAGGTGCTACAGGCGAAATTACCTTTGAAGTAGAAGTTGCTGCAGATTATGTTAACTCTGTTGTTTCAGCTAATTCCGTTTTATCAGTAAACGATAAGGAATTTGTGAAAACAGCTTCAACAAATGTTCTTTTTGTCACAATCAATGCACCTGAAAAAACAGCATCATCTTCGTTAAAAGTTTACGGTGAAGCAAAATCAGGTGATCATGTTAAAGTTGAGATTTATGATGGAAATGTGAAGCTTGCAACAACTACTGTTTCAGGTCGTTGGTGGTATGCAGATATCTCTCTTCCTGTGACAAAAGGTGAAGAAAGCAAACATAACCTATATGCAAAAATTATTGATGGAGAAACATCAAATGTAACGAATCCTATTGAAGTTTCTTATGAACCATCAATTCCAAAGGTTGAAGATGTAACAATCAATGCAGGATGGAATAAGGATATTAAACCAAATCCATATACTGGATTAGCTACATTTGCAATCGTTGAATTCACTCAAATAGACTTTGAAGTGAAATTTGATAAATCAGTTGAAAATGCGAAAATCCATTTTATTGGTGAAGAGTATGAATTGACTTCAGAAGATGGTTTAACATTCCAAGGTCATATTCCAGGAGACTGGAGTTCATATGGTGAACAGTTAATGGAAATCGAATTTGATGGAATTAAGCTTCCACTTATGGAGGTTATCGTGTTAATTGATCCATCAGGCTTTGTATTTGAAGGAAGCATGGATAACAAGCTACCAGGAGTAACAGCTGTTGTTGAGCAAAAAGTAAACAACACATGGAAAAACTGGAACGCACATGACTTTGGTCAAATCAATCCACAGCTAACAAAAGAAGATGGTAAGTATGGTTGGGACGTACCACAAGGGGAATGGCGTGTTATCTTTAGCAAAGATAAATATAATACGTACACTAGCCGTATTGTGACAGTACCACCGCCAGAAACAGAATTAAATGTACCATTAGTAAGAACAGAAGATCCAATTGTTACAGGTGTAACACCTGCGGCAGATTCTTTGGATGTGGAAGTAAATAGTAAGATTAAGATTGACTTTGATCGCTTAATGAATCAAGAAAACCTTGTAAACAACATAAAGGTAATTCATTCTGCAACAGGTGAAGCAGTAGATGGAGAATTTACATTTGAAAATCTAGCTGGCTACAAAAAATCACAACGTGCAGATGGTTACTTTGATTATGTTGAGGATACATCAAAACGTCTATCAAGATGGTTTGAATTCACACCAAACCAACCACTTGAGCAAGGCGCAACTTATCAAGTTGTGATCAATGGATCTATTGCCGATTATGCAGGTAAGACAATCGGTGAAGACTATGTAACAACATTTACGACTGTTGTTGCTGAACAACCAACAGATGGTGAAACACCAACAGACGGTGAAACACCAACAGACGGAGAAGCGCCAACAGATGGTGAAACACCAACAGATGGTGAAACGCCAACAGACGGAGAAACACCGACAGACGGTGAAACACCGACAGATGGAGGGACACCAACAGACGGTGAAACACCGACAGACGGAGAAGCTCCGATAGATGGTGAAGCACCAACAGATGGAGAGACACCAACAGATGGTGAAACGCCGACAGACGGAGAGACTCCAACAGATGGCGAAACGCCAACAGACGGAGAATCACCTGTAGCAGAAGAAAAAGAAATTTCACAAAAAGAAGATTTAGTAGTAACTGAAAATGGTTATGTATTCAATCAACCTGCTAAGTCATTCACAATTAATAAAGAAGTACTCGAACAGCTAGATAAAAATAGTTCAATTCAACTAACAAATGGAGTGGCAAAAGCATCAATACCAGTTGCTCTCCTGTTAACAAATGGAGATGTCACATTTAACTTTGGGGAAGTCTCAAAGTCAGTAGTAAATAAAAATAGTGATGCATTAAGTGAGCTTTATGATTTCACAATCATCTCTAATGGTGAAAAAATTAGTGAATTTGATGCAACGCCAATTACGTTAACTTTTGATGTAAATCCAAACTTAGTTGAGAATTTGGATTTACTCCATGTTGTCTTTATTGACAAGAATGGCGAAAAGAAGGAAGTGATTCGAGCAACATACAATAAAGATACGGATGAAGTATCTGCACAAGTGACTCATTTTAGTATCTACGGTGTATTTGAAATTGCTAGTGGTACACCAGACGATGGTGGGAAACCTGACAACGGTGAAACACCAGATAATGGTGAAGTTCTAGACGGCGATGAAACACAAGACAGTGTTGAAGCTCCGAACAATAATAAAGCACCGAAAAACAGTGGAAAACCAACAAATGAAGAACAACCAGTAGTGAAGCCAGAAGGTGAAAAAGAAGCTGAACTGCCAAACACAGCTACAAACATCTTTAATATGTTAATGTTTGGTTTTGGGATCTTACTTTTAGGAGCAACTGGAATCTTCGTTGTACAAAAACGTAGAAGAGCTTAAAATAGAAGGGACTGGCATCTCTAAGATGTCAGGCCCTTCTTCACTTCTAAGTGGAGAAGATTGAAATCTGGAGGATGAATAATGAAGAAGCTTTTATCGATTACTTTAATTACAACAGCATTACTAACGTTTACTATAGGTTGTTCGAACGAAAAAGAAGCAAAAAATGTAGAAGAAAGCACGGAATTTAAAAAAGAGGTTCAGGATCTTAAATTAGAAAATAGCCAGCTGAAGGCTGAGAATGAGAAATTGAAGAAGAAGATTGAGTTGTTGCAGAAGAGTAAGTAATGGTAAGGTAGGGTCTAATTTAAATACTAGATCCTGCCTTAAAGGTGAGGATTATATATACTAAAATCACTTATAGTAATAAATAAAAATTCCATCGAATATAATAACCTCGAATTCTCTCCGGTATTTAGTACATAAAATAAGTTACTTCATATATAAAGTAATCCACTTAAAATTTATGAAAAATTAACGATGGATTAAACTGTAATATATAATATTGCGTTAAAATGAATACTAAGTTAAATAATGGTCACAGTTAATTTAATTTAGTGTGACTATAAATTTATATTCAAGCTTGGGGGAGAGAGGCTAAATGAATATTACAGTCGCTGGAACAGGTTATGTTGGGTTAGTAACTGGTGTATCATTGGCGGAGATAGGCCATAGGGTTGTTTGTTTTGACATTGATAAAGAAAAAGTTATGACCCTTATGAAAGGCAAATCTCCAATTTATGAACCTGGATTGGAAGAAATGATAATAAAGAATCAAACAAATGAAAGATTAACCTTTTCATTTGAACCAAATATAGCATATTCAAACCCGGATATAATTATTATTGCTGTTGGTACGCCTGGAAACAGTGATGGTTCAGCTGATTTATCATATGTAAAAAAAGTTGCTAAGGATATCAGCAAATATCTAAAAAAAGACAAGGTTACAGTTGTGACAAAGAGTACAGTTTCAATTGGTACAAACCATAAAATTAAATTGTGGATTGAAGAAGATGCTAACGCAGATTTAAAAGTAGATATTGTATCAAACCCTGAATTTTTGAGGGAAGGGACAGCAATTTACGATACATTTAACGGTGATAGGATTGTGATTGGCAGTGAAAATGAATCTGCCGCTAAATTACTTGAAGATGTTTATAGACCTTTTAATCTCCCATTTGTACATACAGATATTGAAAGTGCTGAAATGATTAAATATGCTTCAAATGCTTTTTTAGCAACTAAAATTAGTTTTATTAATGAAATTGCGAACTTATGTGAAAAAATTGGAGCAAATATAGAAGATGTTTCAAAGGCGGTCGGAATGGATCGAAGGATAGGTTCGGATTTTTTACAAGCAGGTTTGGGATATGGAGGGTCATGTTTTCCTAAAGATACAAACGCTCTAGTTCAACTAGCAGGACACGTACAACATTCTTTTAACTTATTGGAATCCGTTATTGAAGTGAATAATAAACAACCTTTCCTACTTCTACAAAAGGCTAGGGGAATTGTTGGATCATCATTTAAAGATAAAAAAGTGGCGGTACTAGGTATCGCATTTAAGCCAAATACTGATGATATCAGGGAAGCAGCATCGTTAATATTAATAAAAGAGCTTATCAAGGATAAAGCGATTGTCAATGTTTTCGATCCAATTGCAAGACATAATGTTGAAAAGGTGTTTGGTGATTTAGTTAATTATAATGAGACAATAGAAGAAACAATAAAGGATACAGAATTAGTATTTATTGCTACCGAATGGACACAAATCAAGACTTTTACAATAAGTAAATATAAGGAATTAATGAAAACTCCTAATGTTGTGGATGGTAGGAATTGTTATAGTCTTCAAGATATGAAAAAACTAGATATTACATATGCTTCTGTGGGTCGAAAGACAATAATTAGAGAAAATGTTTAACATTATTGGCTTTGTATAAATTTTTTATATTATTTTAGTTCTTGAATATTTTTATCCATCTTTCATTAATCTTCTCACGGAAGTGATGCCTGAATCGGGAATTAGCAATAATGTGAATAGATGAAAGATGAGACTGTTCTTCAAATATTATGAAGAGCGGTCTCCTTTTTTGTTTCTTAGAATTGCTTATACATCGTGATAAAGCACTTTGGTTGTGCAATTTGAGAGTTCTTCTATTTATTTCTTTATAACTGTTGGTATGTAGAAGGGATTGTATGTGATTTTTAATAAAAACTTCGTTTGAAATTTATTTTTCTATGCTAAGTTACGTTAAAATGAGTATATGTAGTATATGTTTTATTAAATTCTTAGATGGACTATTACTTAGAGGTAATTATAGGATTAATAAAGGGGGATACGAATGCGAATTAGGAAAGCAATTATACCTGCAGCAGGTTTAGGGACGAGGTTTTTACCGGCTACAAAAGCACAACCAAAGGAAATGTTACCTATCGTTGACAAACCAACGATTCAATACATTATTGAAGAGGCAGTTGCTTCGGGAATTGAAGATATATTGATAGTGAGCGGTCGTGGGAAGCGAGCTATTGAGGACCACTTTGATAAATCATATGAACTAGAAGAGACATTGGCAAATAAAGGTAAGTGGAAGGTGCTAGAAGAAGTCCAGAAAATTTCACAGCTTGCAAACATTCATTATATTAGACAAAAAGAACCAAAAGGGCTTGGGCATGCTATTTATTGTGCACGCAGATTTATAGGAGATGAACCATTTGCTGTAATGTTAGGTGATGATATCGTTCAATCTGATTCAGTTCCGTGTCTAAAACAGTTGATTGATATATATGATCAATATGAGAGTACAGTAGTCGGAGTACAAAAAGTAAATGAAGATGATGTTTCGAAATATGGAATTGTTAAGTATCGTAAAGAAGAATTATCGAGAGATGTATATCAAGTAGAAGATATGGTAGAGAAGCCTACTATTGAAACGGCACCTTCAAATAGTGCAATTTTAGGAAGATATATATTAAAGCCTGAGATAATGGATATCTTAGCAAATATTAAGCCTGGTTCTGGTGGAGAAATACAGCTAACAGATGCATTAAAGGAACTGTCTATAAAACAGAGAGTACTTGCTTATCATTTTGATGGACACCGTTATGATGTAGGAGATAAATTGGGTTTTATTAAAGCTACTCTTGATTTTGCGATGATGCGTGAGGATTTAAGAAAAGATGTAATAGCTTATTTGAAGGAAGTAGTTAAATTCTCTGATTAAGTTCAGAAATTGGTTTAGAACAAAAATGAAAAAAATTTAGGTTATAAAAAGCGCTTCAATTCGAAGTGCTTTTTTATATTTTTCATAATGCTAAAGGTGTCATTCTTTAAATTATTTATATAACCTGTGAATTGTAGACAAATATTGTCATAAACATTGAAATCTTTATTTGAAATATGGTATTTTTTATCGTAAAATGTACTATTGTGGTAGAATAGATTATGATACTAGCTGAGATTATGTGTAAATGAATTGGATATTAATGGTAATTAAAATAAAGGGACTATTAAATGCTAACCAAATATAATCTATCCAAATTCTAAAAGTTAAAGTATCTCTTTTTCAATAAGGGACACATTTAATCAATTTAATACGAAGGATATAGAAAAAAAGGGCACTTAGTATATTTTGAGCTCTTTTTTAATAATAGTTGTAGCTCAATAGTGAGTTTAAGGATCAAAAAGAATATTCATTATGGGTTATTAAAAGAAGGTAAAGAGGGAAATTAAATTATGAAACGTGTAGGTATGTTTGTTTGGAATCATTTTACAAATGATGCAAGAGTTCTTAGAGAGTGTACAACTCTTTCCCAGAACGGTTATGATGTAGAACTTATCTGCATAGATGACCCTAAAGATCCAAATGTTAAGCAATATGAAGAATATAATGAACACTTTAGAGTTTATAGACTTAAAAGGTATCCAACACTTTTAACGTTTATGCAATCAATTATACAGAATAAGTGGTTGTTAATTTCTTTAGCTATAATATGGGCGATTTTGTTGTACTTTCTGCCTATTACTATGTTGATAATAACTGTTATTGCTGGAGTACTACTAAAAACGAAAGCAAGAGTCATATGGGTGAGAGGCTCCTTAATCTTAAGGATGATAATTAAGGGGTATAGTGGGAATTATGATATTTACCATTCGAATGATTTAAATACATTACCACAAGGATATATAAGTGCGAAATGGCGTTTTAAGAAAAAAACCTTAATTTATGACTCACATGAAGTGCAGACTAGTAGAACCGGATATGAGAATCCTTGGTATAAAAAATTTGAGCACTTCTTTATTAAAAGAATAGATTCGATGATTGTAGAGAATAACACACGTGCTAAATACAATGAAGAATTATACGGTTTTTACCCTTATGTTCTTCATAATTATCCTTTTAAGCAGGTAGAACACAATAAGGAAAAGGTTAACTTGCATAAGATGCTATCTTTACCAGAGGATGAAAAGATTCTACTATATCAAGGTGGGATACAGACTGGTAGAGGTTTAGACAAGTTGATTGAGGCTTTTCCTAAATTTAATGAAGGAACACTTGTATTAATAGGTGATGGTCGGATTAAGGATGAACTTCAGCTAATGGTAAAAGAAAAGGGCTTAGAAGATAAAATAAAGTTCATTTCAAAAGTGCCACTTCAGGATCTACCGAAATATACTAGAAATGCTTATCTAGGATTCCAAGTTTTAAATAATGTATGTTTTAACCACTATTCAGCATCATCAAATAAATTATTTGAATATATGATGAGTGAAGTGCCAGTTGTAGCATGTGATTTTCCAGAGATTAAAAAAGTCGTCATTGAAAATAAGATAGGCTTAGCAATTGATCCACATGACCCTGATGAGATTGCTAAGGCAGTAAATGATTTATTGCAGAATTCAGCAAAGCGAGACTTCTTTAGTGGGAATTGTGTTCAGGCTAGAGAAAAGTATAATTGGGAAGTTGAGCAGGGAAATTTATTAAATGTATATCGGAATTTCTAATTGTATTTATATAAGAGAGGATGCAAAAAATGAAAATTTGTACAATAGGATTAGGTTATATTGGATTACCAACGTCAATTATGTTTGCTAAATACGGAGTTGACGTGGTTGGTGTGGATGTTAGTCAACGAGTAATTGATTCATTAAATAATGGTCAAATTCATATAGAAGAACCTGGTTTACAAGAAGCTCTGGAAGAAGTTATTCAAAGAGGTAACTTTAAAGCTTCGTTATCACCTGAAAAGGCTGATACATTTATTATTGCTGTCCCAACACCTAATAACGATGATGAACATAGATCTTGTGATTTAACTTATGTGCTAGCTGCAACAGAAAGCATCATACCATATCTTGAAAAAGGCAATACTGTAATTGTAGAATCAACAATTGGTCCTAGAACGATGGACGATAGCGTAAGGCCGAGGTTAGAAGAGGCAGGTTTTACGGTTGGAGAGGATATCTTCCTAGTTCACTGTCCTGAGAGAGTATTGCCTGGTAAAATTATGCATGAGTTAATTCATAATAACAGAATTGTAGGTGGTGTTACACCAGCTTGTACTGAGAAAGGTGCAGAAGTTTACGAAACATTTGTACAGGGTGAAATTATTAAAACAAACGCAAGAACAGCTGAAATGTCGAAGTTAATGGAAAATACATTTCGTGATGTAAATATTGCTCTAGCTAATGAATTAGCGAAGGTTTCAAATGAATTAGGAATTAACGCTCTTGAAGTAATTGAGATGGCAAACAAACACCCTAGGGTGAATCTGCATACACCCGGACCAGGTGTTGGTGGACATTGCTTAGCAGTAGATCCTTACTTTATTATAGCCAAAGCACCAGAATCATCTAAAATGATAAAAATTGCTAGAGATATTAATAACTCTATGCCAGAATACGTTATTGAATCAGCATTAAAGTTACTTTCCAAAAATAATGGAAAGAAAATTACTGTATTTGGTCTTACTTATAAAGGGAATGTGGATGACATAAGAGAAAGTCCGGCAATGGAGATCTTTGAAAAGTTAAGAGCGAACCTGCGTTGTGAAGTCGTTGCATATGATCCTCATGTTAAGATGGAATTTGTTGAATCAGACCTTGAGAAAGCACTTACTGGATCAGATCTGATCTTAATTTTGACAGATCATAATGAATTTAAAGATCTTTCTGGTGAACAATACAACAAAATGAATACACCAATAGTCTTGGATACAAGAAATATTGTAAGTAGTTCTAACCAAGATTTACAAATTGCTAATTTCGGAAATCTTTATTCATTTATCAACTAAACCATGAAAAAGGAAGCTTAATTATGTTCAAGCCTGTTATAGAAATCTTATCAGAGCAATTCAAGCATATAAACTTAATATATAGAATGTCTAGGTTTGAAGTAAAGGGAGCCTATCAAAATCATTATTTAGGTACTCTATGGCAATTTCTAAACCCGATAATTCAAATTATGATTTACTGGATAGTATTTGGAATTGGGATCCGTGGGGGACAGCCTGTTGGTGAAATACCTTATATTTTATGGCTTTTGATGGGCTTAATTCCATGGTTTTTTATTAGTCCATCTATGATTCAGGGGTCCAACAGTATTCATCAAAAAGTCTCGTTGGTATCCAAAATGAATTTTCCTGTAAGTTTGCTACCAACAATTAAGATTGTAAGTAATAGTATTAATTTCTTAGTATTAATGGTGATTTTAATCGCATTACTTCTACTAAGCGGTGTTCCTGTTACGATTCATTGGATTCAAATTTTTTATTATTTCATTTGTACGATCATTTTTATCTTTGCTTTCTCGCTGTTTAGTTCTACTATCTCTACAATAATTAGAGATTATCAAACTTTTCTATCGTCCATGATGCGTATGTTGTTATACTTATCTCCGATATTGTGGAACCCAGAGAGTAGAAATGTACCAGAAATTCTAAGTAATATCTTAAAGTTAAATCCAATTTATTATCTAATAGATGGTTTTCGAGATTCTTTTCTTGGTGAAGGTTGGTTTTTTGAAGATCCAACATACACCTTATACTTTTGGGTATTTACACTAATCCTTTTATTTTTTGGAGCAAAGTTACACATGCGTTTCAGGGAGAATTTTGTGGATTATCTATAAAAGATAATGTGAGGTATTAATATTAAAATGAACTATAAAGTAGAAGTTAAGAATGTATATAAATTGTATTCCACTCAAACTAAGCCGGCTGATAAGCTTTTGAAGTTTTTCTCTTTTAAGAAAAAAGAAAAAAACACTAAATACTTTTCTGCTGTTAAGGATGTTACCTTCCGAGCTGTAGAAGGAGAAACGATTGGGATACTAGGTCTAAATGGATCGGGTAAATCTACTTTATCGAATTTGCTTTCTCAAGTAATCCAACCAAGCAAAGGAACGATTACACTTAATGGTACTCCATCTTTAATAGCAATTTCTGCAGGCTTAAATAATAATTTATCCGGTATGGAAAATATTACGCTTAAGTGTATGATGCATGGTCTAACTCCTAAACAAATTGATGAGATTAGACAAGACATCATTGATTTTGCTGAACTAGCGGATTATATTCACCAACCAGTTAAGAATTATTCTAGTGGTATGAGATCTAGACTTGGGTTTGCAATATCAGTGCATACTGACCCAGATATCCTTATTATTGATGAAGCACTTTCAGTTGGAGATACAACTTTCACAAATAAGTGTCTAGATAAAATGAACGAGTTCAAGGCTCAAGGTAAAACAATCTTCTTTGTTAGTCATTCTGCTAGTCAAATGAAAGCCTTCTGTGATCGGATTGTATGGATGCATTATGGTGAAATGAAAGCAATGGGGCCTTCAGCGGAAGTAGTGAAAGAATATAATTTGTTTACAAAAGACATCAAGGCGTTGTCTGCTGCTGAAAAATTGAAGGTGAAGAATGACAGCCTTAAGAAACAATATATTGAAGTAACTAAGGAAGCTGAATTAGAAGATAAGGTCTCTCATAAAGGAGAGGTACTTGTGAATTTCTTAATGCTAGCTCCAGTCGTTATATTAGGTGCTCTTGTGGTATTCGGGTATTAAAGCAAAGGAGAAGTTTTGATGGTAGAAAAAAAGAATAATGTCTACACTGAAATTGCATTCGGATCTGAATATGATTACAGAGAAAGTCAAAATTGGTTGCTGAGTCAAGTTCAAGGTACCCATATATTAGACGTAGGATGTTCCAATGGTTATACCTCTATTCAGTTGGGAAGAGAGTACAAAAAAGTTCTCGGTATTGACACATCTTCTTTGGCTATTAACGAAGCTTTAATAAGATTAAAAGATGAAGATGAAGACACGAGGAATAATGTTATGTTTGAAAAGAGTAACTTCTTCAAGCGGGAATTCAACAACAAATTTGATACCATTTTACTTGGGGGAATACTTGAACAAATAGCTGATTTTGATACTTTCTGTCACAAAGCCTTTTCCCTATTAAATGAAAAAGGAAGGGTTATCGTGACAACACCCTTTGGTTTAAATGATTCTTCTGAATTTAAAAGAACATTTTATATTCATGAATTTCTTAAAATTCAACAGCCTCTGATTTCTATAACTGAAATTGAGTACAAGGGTTCTTGGATAGGGGTTATTTTTCAAAAAACGGAGACTATTTCTAGTCAGAAAACACTTGATTTACCTTTTTTAAAACAGTTAGAACAAGCTTTTCTTCGGAAGGAACAGATGACATTAGCGAAAACACAGAGAAAGACACAGGGAGTTTCGGATGATGAAGATGTTTATAAAAAGTTCCTTGATGAAAAAATTATAAAAGTTAAAACACAGCAGGAGCTGTATGAGCAATATAAAAAAGAAAAAGAAATTCTTAACGCCTATAATAAATTGAAAAAAGAACATGAAAAGATACTTAAGAGCTATAAACATCTTAAGAATCAAGTCGATAGGATTAAGAAGACCTTCATAGGAAAAGTTGCTTTTAAACTATGGAGAATGCTCAAAGGAAAAAGGTGAAAATAGATGGATTCTAAACACATAAAAAAAAGGCTGTCAAAATTAGACAATCGAATAAATGAGTTAGACCAACTATTATCATCTGACCTTGAAAATTTAAAAGTCTCTGAAGGCATATCATTAAATGTTTCTAGCTTATTTAAAGACCAACCAGAACCTGTAGATTTAGAGTCATATCGAAACATACGTAGTAAAGTGGCTGATGAGCAATTTGTTGAACAATTAAAGGAATATGTTAGTGATATCCCAAAAAGTAATGGATCTAGCTATTATTCAAAGATTGAATTAAATATTGGGATTGTCATGGATGAGTTTTTATATCACTCTTATGAAAATACTGCCAATTTCTTTTATGTTACTCCTGAAAACTACAAGGAGATAGAAAAAGAAGTAACCATACTATTAGTTGCCTCTGCTTGGAAAGGTTTAGGGAATGAATGGGTGGGGTTAGGGAACCTTAAAAATAAAAAAGTCCGTTCAAAAATGTTTGAAGTAATAAGTTATTTTCAGTCTAAAAATAAGAAGACCATTTTCTACTCTAAAGAAGATCCGACCAATTATGAATTCTTTGTAGAGATAGCAAGTAAGTGTGATTATATCTTTACTACTGCTGTTGAAAAAATCCCTCACTATAAAAGAGATTGTAAAAATGATCAGGTCTTCCTATTAGAGTTTGGTGTAAATCCAACATATAATAACCCAATTGGATTACACAAACATAATGTAGACCAAAAGGTTGTATTTGCTGGATCGTGGTATCGGAAATATCCTAATCGTCAAAAGGATACTAGAAAAATATTTGATGGTGTCATAACTGCAGGTAAAGATTTAAAAATTATTGACAGAAATTATAGTAGAGACTCTGAAAGCTTTTTGTTTCCTACAGAATACTTGAAATATGTATCACCTGCAGTACAACATGATATGCTTCAGCTTTTATCCAAACTTTACACTTGGTCGATCAATTTAAACTCAATCCAAGAAAGTATGACTATGTTTGCAAGTAGAGTTTATGAGCTTCAAAGTATGGGCAATCTCATTTTATCCAACTATAGTTTAGGGGTAAATAATCTATTTCCTAATGTCTTTATGATATTTAATAGTAATGAAGTGGATTTTATACTTAATCATTATAGTGAATTAGAAAAGTACCAGTTACAAATGTTTGGTGTTCGTAAAGTGCTTCGAAGTCATACTACATATCATCGCTTAGCGTCTTTATTAAAAAATATAGGTTTTGAACAAGACCTTATTTTTGATAAAAGCGTCGCGGTTGTGTGTGAAGAGTTATCTGATCAAATGATTGAGCAGTATAATAGACAAACATACAAAATGAAGACTTTGCTTACACTTGACCAACTAAATGAAAAATATAGCGATTTTGATTATATTGCCTTTATGTCAGATGAATATGAGTATGGCGAGTTTTATTTGGAAGATATGATAAATGGGTTTAAATATACAAATTCTACTTTCATAACAAAGGATTCCTATTTTAGTGGATTAAATAGAATAGCTGGAATTGAAAATGATTATGTCAATCGAGTGAGTGATTATAAAAGGACACTATTTTCTTTAGCTCACTTTAGTGTGGAAGAACTGTTAAATATCAAGAATTTAAAGGTTGAAAAACCTGGTTATAGTATTGATAGTCTTGAGTTAAATGTATTGAGGGAAATTAAAGTGATTGAGCCTTCTAAGCCAAAATTCAGTGTAATTGTTGCTGCCTATAATAATGGTGATCATCTATATAGTAAGTGCTTTATGAGTCTTAGAAGATCATCTATGTTTAATGAGATGGAGGTTATTATAGTTGATGATGGATCTACAGATGATTATACACCTAAAATTGTAAGTCGATTAGCAAGGCTTTATCCAAATGTAAAAGCCCACTTTTACAAAGATGGTGGCAGTGGTAGTGCTTCTAGACCTAGAAATAAAGGCGTGTTAATGGCATCAACAGAGTATGTTACCTATCTGGATCCAGATAATGAAGCCATAAATGATGGGTATACTAAGCTTTATCAATCTATTTGTCATAGTGATGTAGATGTTGTCATTGGTAATATTATAAAGGTAGATACGAATGATCGACTTGTTGATTACTATAAGGCAGTGAAAGAGAAATATCCAACTAAAGATATTTTCGGCAATCGAGATAGCCGTGAATTATTCATTGAAACATCATTTAAAGTCCAAAGTATTCAAGCGATGTTAATTAAAAGAACGCTACTACTAGAGAAGGATTTAAAAATGTTAGTAGGTGTAGTAGGAGAGGACACGATCTTTTTCTATGATGTGCTCTTACATGCTAAAAACTTCACTGTAATCAATGAGACTATTCACCTTTACTATGCTGGAGTAGAAGGATCAGCTGTTAACAATGTTTCAGCAAGAACCTTTATGAAATATAAGGAATTAGAGGATGAAAAAATCTTGTTCTTAGAGAAGAATCATCTTTTACATGCATATATGCAGCTACGGTTTGAGTACTATTTCAAAAATTGGTATATGAAAAAGCTGGAATTAGTAAAAGAAGAAGAGCGAAAAGAGTCAGAAGAAACCTTATATCAAATATATCAGTTATATGAACAACATTTGCCTTCTGACCTAGATGAAACTATTAAGAAATGGGTAACATTAGTAGCAACTTCCAATGACTGATTGCACTTAATAAATTATACTGATTTAGGATTACTGAATTAAATATAGGGTGTTCCCCTATTGATAATAAATAATATACTAACGAAGGGCTGGTAGGAAATGGGACAAAATTTACCTTCAGTGGAACAGCAACGAGAACTTTTAAGGGAAAAGAAGATATTAGCAGGGGAATATTTTCGAATTTTACACATTGGGCGGTATGCTTTTGGTAAAACGGATATCGTTAGTAGAATGAAACAAGCACTAGAAAATCTAGGACATACCGTGTTTGATTTTAATACGGATGACTTCCCAGTCGTAATTCATAATCCAGATCGACATACGGGTGGGTTTGGTCCAATTGAAATCAAGCTAGACTTGATTAAACCTTTGTTGAAACAATTTGATCCTCAAATCATTGTCTGTAATGCAGGAGGATATACATTCTCTGAAGAAGACAGCAAGTGGTTAAAGGATCAAGGTTATATTTTAGTTGGGATTACATTATCAGATCCTGATGTATTCCCTGGTACGAAAAAGTTTGCTCATCGCTTCGATTATCATGCAACAAATGCCGTAGAAGCCTTGGAGATGTACAAAGAAGCAGGCATCAATAATACAATTCATTGGCCATTTGCCATTGATAGAAGCTTTATTGAAGCAGAGGCCGTAGAAAGACCAGATTGGAAAGCAGATGTCATATGTATTGGAAATGCTTTTAATCGCCCTGATCGTAATTCGATGATGAATTATTTGGATGAGCATTTTGAAGTAAAGGTATATGGAACAGGTTGGGAAATTCCAAATTCATTCCCTGTAAGCGGTGAAGATTTCTACTCAGCTGCAAGAGCTGGGAAATTCCATATAAATTTCCCAGGTACAAGAGCAGGATTTACGAACCTTAAGATCGGTGTATTTGAATCCATTGCAAATGGTGGGATCCTTTGTACAGAGATCTTTGAAGAAATGGAATTATTTTTTGAATATGGGAAAGAGATTATCGGATATAAAGATGCAGAAGATTTAAAAGAGAAGCTTGAATATTATATTAACCATCCTGAAGAAGCTGAGATGATACGCAGACGAGGATTTGAAAAATTAGTTAAGCATCATATGTGGGAAACTAGATGGCAGGATTTGCTCACACAAATTCAAAACGATATTAATTCAAAGCAAACAAAGTTATCTAAAGGTAGATATGAGCAAATTAATGAATTACATGGTACGAAAGAAAAAGCTGCAAAGGTTATCATCCAAGGTTACTATGGCGCACTAAATACAGGAGATGACTTGATTCTAGAAGCAATAAGCACAAATATCAAGAAAAAATACCCAAATACTCTTATCATGGTAGCAGGCTTTAATCGTAGACCAATTACATTGAAGCAAGGGTTTTACAGTCTACCAAGAACAGATGTTTACCGGATGGATAAATATATTAAAGAGGCTGATCTTCTCATCTATGGTGGGGGTGGATTATTAAATGATTATACTTTTAATAAAGCTGCAGGTGTCCCTGATTTCTTTGATAGATTCACTCACGGATTGACAGGAATGGGGACTATACCAACAATGGCTAATATATATGAAGTGCCAAGTATGTATTTTGCTTTAGGTGTAGGACCACTTGTTAATCCAGAGGCACGTAAGTTTGCTAAATTCATGGTAAATCAAATGAGTGTCGTAACAGTAAGAGACGAGTACTCTAAAAACTTACTAGAATCGATTCCTGGTTTAACGAAAGAAGTAAATCAGACTTCAGATGCGACCTATATGCTTGATGATCCGGGTGATGAAGCTGCAGCTGCCTATTTTAAAAAGTACAATATTGAATCTAAGAATTTAATACTTCTAACCATGAGGGATTGGAAGGATAATCCAGTCAACTTCGAAGAAAAAATGGCTCGTTATTTAGATTCCATTCTAGCGGACAGTAATTATACTATTTTATTTCTACCTTACCAATTTGGAAAAGGGAAATCAGATGATAATAAGATTCACGGAAAAGTTCAGGAGCTTATGAGTAATCAATCTCGTACACTTGTTTATGAGCATGAGGGTGATTACACAGAATTTCTAAGCATTGTTAAGAATGCAGGATTATCTATATCGATGAGACTTCATGGTTCGATCCTAGCTAACCTTTTTGGTGTACCATCCATTGGTTTTAACTATGATGATAAAGTATTAGCACATTATCAAAACCTTCATATGGATCAATATTTATTAGATCTTGACTTCGATGTTGATCATGCTATTAAAACATTTAAAGATTTAGAAGCAAATAAAGAACAAATGTCAGATAGTATAATGAAATATGTTGCTCGTGAGAAAGAGAAATCTTCTAAGTCTTATGAATTTGCTGTTCAGTTGCTTGAACAAGGTGTTAAGAGGGAGAAAGACATCTATAGACACTATCCTAGAGAAGAATCTCTGCACAAAGTGAATGAGCAAGCATTACTCAAAGAACTTACTATGTTGCGTTTAGAGAATAGAGAGTTACAATCAAACTTCAAAGTTATGCAAAATGCGATGAATATGATGAAAATTGATGATCTCGAAAAAGTAGACCTTTCAAAGGCTATAATAGAATGCCAGGACCGTGCTTTAAATGAGCAGGTAATTCTTTCACATAAGTCTAATAAAATTGGAATTCGTTTATCTGATTTAGATGCACCTAAAAAAGGAGACTTTTCTACAGCTAGAGTTCAACTAAATGTTGAGCCTGGAACAGAGTACGCATTGAATGTTACCGTTCATTCTCCGTACTGTAAACCAAAAAATGTAGGTCGTATCCAATATCAATTAAAACTTGATGGGAAAAAACTATATAAGGAAGATATCGCAGAAGATGGTAATGAAAAGGTATTAACATTTAATATAAAACCAAAACGAAAAAATATAACACTAGAGTTAAGACTGGACTCATTGAAGAATTGTGAAAGCTGGAGATGGGGAAGTGCTTCTAAAACTAGCATCTATGATATAAGTTTAATTAAATTGGGTAAAAGTAAGCCTAAACAAGGGATTGTAAAAAGGGTCTTAAGCAAGAATTAAGACCCCAAGCCTTTTATTTATTATGTAACTAATAACGACTTGAATAAATTAGTGAGGATGTGATGATTTATCTTTAAGTCAACACTAAAATGTTTGCTTTTATTCTTGATGGTCTTCGTTTTTCAAATGACTTTTCTTAACGAAGGTCAAGTAAAGGCTGCAAATGAATTCAATGACTACTTTAAAGTGGTAAATGATAATGTGAAAGTTTATCAAAATACTAAAAAAGGACTTGTTGCAGTAGGCAGTTTAACTAATGGTCAGGTATATAAAAGAAAAGCAAATCAAACATATTGGCATGTTATAGAGTTTGGAGATAATGTTGGGCTTGTAAAGAAATCTGATACAGAACCATCAACTGGCAATACTATAAAAAATCATATTGGGAGTCTAACCCAAAAAGATTTAGAGATTACAATTTTACAAGAGGCAATTGTAGTAGACTCTAAATCTGGATATACCCAATTTGGTAGCATCTCACAAGGTATGACCTTCCCAGTTGTTGTTAGTCAAGCAAACTGGTGGGGAGTTAACCTTTCTGGGCGCTTAGGTTTCATACCAAAATCAACCGCTATGGCAAAGTTTTATTCTTCGGACAAATACTTTAAGGTCACTGGTCCAACAGACGTGTATATTAATACCTCTAAAGGGTTGACGAAATTTGCTAGTTTAACTATAGGACAGGTTTATCCTAGAGTAGGAGATCGAACGAATTGGCACCTAATTAAGATTGGTAATCAAGTAGCTTATGTGAAAAAGAGAGAAACAGAACCAGTTTCTTCACATTCTATTAATAACCTCCTTACTACAACAAAAACTACTGGTAGAAAGCTAGTCTTTCTTGAAGAGACGGAGGTTTTGGATACAAAATCTGGATATGCGCCATTTGGTAAGGTTGCACCAGGCACAGAGTATCCGATTGTCATTAGTCAGTCAAATTGGTGGGGTATTAACTTTGGCGGCAGACTTGGATTTGTTCCGAAGTATACTGCAGCTGCACAATTTGTACCATCTGATAAATACTTTAAAGTGACCTCAGGACAAGCTGACGTTTACCATAATACTAGCAATGGTTTAGTAAAAGTAGGGGAGCTAGTTAAAGGTCAAGAGTTTAATAGAGTAGATGAACAAAAATACTATCATCTAGTTGAATTTGGAGATCAGGTAGGGTTTGTTAAGAAAACTGATACAGAACCTTCAACTGGTGGATCTATTAAAAATGCTCAAACAAATACGGGAACGACTAAAAGAATTACGATGTTTACAGATGCACTTGTATATGACACATCCTCAGGTCAATATATTCCTTATGCCAAATTAGTACCAGGAAGCTCATATCGTGTTGTATTTGAGCAAAAAAATTGGTGGGGAATTAATATCGCAGGAAGAAGAGGGATTGTTTCTAAAAATGCTGCATCTAATATACTAGTAGAGACATCTAACTATAATTTAGATTTTACTAGAATGGTAGATGTACAAATGGGTGCAAACCCTAAGAGCGATGGAGCAGGTAAAATATCTGCAAAACGTGAAGATGTCTCTTATTATTTAAATCCAACTAACTTTAAGAGAGGGACATCAAGCTACTTTCAATTTTTATTGCTAGATTCTTCTACAAATGCTGATCCTAACGAACTAAATATCTTTCTAGAAGGTAAAGGCTCATTGGATGGGCAAGGGGAAGCATTTGCATATGCAGGTGAAAAATATGGTGTCAACGAGATATATTTAATTGCTCATACATTGCATGAAACGGGAGCCGGTACAAGTTATGAATCTGTTTTATCAAAAGGTGTTAGTACATGGACAAAGCTAGTACCTGGAACTTGCACTCCAGTTAAAGACAGTAATGGAAAAACCATAACAATGGATATTTCACCTAAAAAGGTATATAACATGTATGGAATTGCTGCTTATGATGACTGTGTTGTTAATGCTGGTGCTCAACATGCTTATTCAAAAGAATGGTTTACACCAGGAGCGGCAATTAAGGGTGGAGCAGGATTTGTAAACAATAGTTACTTCTCAAGAGGACAAAATACTCTTTACAAAATGCGCTGGCATCCAGCACACGTAGAATCAAGGGATACTTTTGGTCCTCAATATGCGACACATATTGCTTGGGCTGATATTCAAGCCAAGAAGATTAGTAATATGTATGCTCAGCTAAATAATTATTTCTTACGATTTGATGTTCCTAATTACAAAAATCAATTACAAGATAATAATGTCAATCCACCAGAAGAAGACGCACCATCACAACCAATTAGTTTCCCTGTAAATACTGTAGGTAAAGTTATGATTGACTTGAATCTAAGAAGTGGGAATTCAACTTCAAATGATATTATACAAGTACTTAAAGCCGGTACTAGAGTTGATGTAATTGGTTTAGATAATGGTTGGTTAAGAATCAAAATTCCAGGAACAAATACTGAAGGTTGGGTATCAAAAGGTAACTCAACTACAGTATATGTAGAAATTAATAATTTATTACAAGTGAATACAGAAGGCACAAACCTTAATGTCCGTGAAACAGCTAGTGCATCTGGTAATAAATTAGGAAGTCTTGATAATGGTACACTCGTTTCTGCAAAATTGGACGAGAAATATAACTTTATCACTGTTGAAAAAGATGGATATACATGGTACGAAGTGTACTTTAATGGTACAACTGCCTATGTTGCAGATTTTGTGAGTATAATTAAATAAAATAATTTTATCCGTATCATTTTTTATGATACGGTTTTTTAAATTTAAATTAGGATAATTTGATTACTTGTACTATACAAGTGAATAATATAAAGGGGATTATTGAAAACCTCTTAACGAATTCTAATTTTCAAAAAGGTGAATTTGATTACATTCATTGCATGATTTTCCAACTAACTCATTAGTTTCACTGTTAACGTAATAGAAACTTTCACTACCGCAAACAGAGCATATACAAATTCGATATAATTCACAAGTGCCAAGTGTCATTTGAATGTTATCTTCAAGGGACAAAGCTATCACCTCGCATAGTAGTAACAATATTATTGACAAAAGTTATAAAAATTATGATATCTTTATAAATGCTACATAATGCTATTCATGCATTATAATAGAAGAAAACACCTCTCAATTTGAGATGTGTCAGTCATTTGTTTTCTAGTTTATAATAATTACGTACAAAAAGGGTTTATAACTTAATATTGTTTACAGTTATATTACAATTTGTCGAAATTGAGAAATTTATGGTATTTTAATATTAGTTTATATGACCATAGCCAATAAAGGAGAATATTTAATGAATAAAAAAATTAAAGTTATGACTATCTTCGGTACCAGACCCGAAGCAATAAAAATGGCACCTCTTGTTCTTGAATTAGAAAAATTCCCTGAAGAAATTGAATCAATTGTAACGGTTACTGCACAACATCGCCAAATGCTTGATCAAGTTCTTGAACTATTTAATGTAACGCCGAATCATGACCTAAATATAATGAAGGATCGTCAAACGCTTACAGGCGTTACGACACGTGCACTAGAAGGCTTAGATGACGTAATGAAGGAAGTTAAGCCAGATCTTGTTCTTGTTCATGGTGATACAACGACAACATTTGTTGCAAGTCTAGCTGCATTATATAATCAAATTGCCGTTGGTCATGTTGAAGCGGGTCTAAGAACATGGAATAAATATTCACCATTTCCAGAGGAAGTAAATAGACAGATTACAGGTGTTATTGCGGATCTACATTTTTCACCAACTGACAAGTCTGAACAAAATCTACTTCAAGAAAATAAAAAGGCTGAAACGATCTATGTCACTGGTAACACAGCTATCGATGCTTTAAAAACTACAGTTAAAGATGATTATACTCATGAAGTGTTAGAAAAGGTTGGATCTGATCGAATGATTCTTCTAACTGCTCATCGCCGTGAAAATTTAGGGGAACCTATGAGAAACATGTTCCGCGCGATCAAACGTCTTGTTACAGAGCATGATGATGTTCAGGTTGTATATCCTGTACATTTAAATCCAGCTGTTCGTGAGGTTGCAGATGAAATTCTAGGTGAAGATACTAGAATTCATTTAATTGAACCACTGGGTGTATATGATTTTCATAACTTTGCATCACGTGCGTATATAATTTTAACGGATTCTGGTGGTGTACAAGAGGAAGCACCATCATTAGGCGTTCCGGTATTAGTATTACGTGACACAACGGAACGTCCAGAAGGTATTGAAGCAGGTACATTAAAGCTTGCCGGTACGGATGAAGAAACAATCTATTCATTAGCTTATGAGCTTTTAAATAATAAAGAAGCGTATGAAAGCATGTCAAAAGCATCAAATCCATACGGTGATGGAAATGCATCTAATCGAATTGTAAGAGCGATACTACAGCATTTTGGCAAACGTGATGAAAAGCCAGAGAGATTTCAAGCGTAATAAGAAAAGACGATTAGTTTTTATAAACTAGTCGTCTTTTTTTGCAACTCTTTCCTAGTGGATTTCGTCAAATCCCTTAGAGTATCCGATAATTCAATTGCCTGAGTCTCACGGTTGAACGATTGAAGAAGTTCACGTTTAACATTTCGTCTAATTTCTTTTAATTCGTCTGGATGATTTTGAGCATATTTCAATGCTTGTATAAAATCACCTGGATTCTCCGGCTCGAAGTAAAAACCGGCATGATGCTTTTCAACAATTTCTCTTGCTTCGCCATTAACACCGATTAAGACAGGAGTTGACATCGACATGTAATCAAATACTTTTGAAGGAATTGTTATTTCAAACAAAGGATGTTTTTTTAGTGAAACAATTCCAATATCAGCTGCTTCATAGTAGCTAATTAACTCTTCTTTCTTTTTGCTGTCGACAAATAAAATGTTTGTCAGTTGAAGAGATTTAGCACGATCTATTAATGATTGTTTCTCCACTCCCTCACCAATAATCATAAAGGCAATAGTGGGGTCATCTTTTAGTTGTTCTGCAGCAGAGATAATGGTATTTAATCCTTGAGCAGCTCCAATATTTCCAGCATAAAGGGCGAGGAATTTATTTTCTAGGTTGTATTGTTGTTTGACTGATAAAGATTGTGCAACATTGCCTTGACTTAATGTATTAGGATTTACCCCGTTCGGTATGACCGTGATCTTTTCTTCTGGTATTCCTTGGTCCATGAGGCGCTGTTTATACCCTTGTGTTACAACAATAATATGGTCAGCCTTTTTATAAAGAAACTTTTCAAGCTTACGAGCAAGATTTAAAAGTTTTTTGTTTTTGAACTGTCCTAAAAGTTCGGCAAAGTCTACCCACAAATCTCGTATTTCGAAAACGAATTTTGTTCTATGGACTTTGCTTAAAAAGTAACCTGTTACTCCCTGAAATAATTGAGGCGAAGTAGCATAAATTACATCAGGTTTTTTTATGAACAAGCCAGATATACAGCTAGAAACCATAAATGATAAGTAATTAGCAAGTCTACGTATGGAGCTTGTTTTCGTATCTCTTATTCGAAAAGATCGATAAACAGTTATATGGTTAACCTTTTCTTTTTTAAATACCTTTTTTATCGACTTTGAATTAGGGAAGGTTGTTAGCACATGAACATCATGACCTAAGTTTGCTAGATTTGAACTCATATCATAAGCTCGTCCCTGTGCTGCACCTATTTCAGGTGGGAAATGCTGAGTAATATAGACTATTTTCATAGAAGACCCTTTCCATAAAAAATTAGGAATTATCAATATTATAGTGTAAAGTATAAATGGAAAAGTTACAACTTGGATTTGTAAAAGGATATGATATTATGACGAAAATTTGTGTTTTAACAACAGTTCATCATGCTTATGATGGAAGGATATACCATAAACAATGTAAATCATTTAAAAATGCAGGATATGAAGTAACGTTATTAGCACCTAAGCCTGAGACGATAATAGAAAACGATGATATTAAGCTGGTTCCAATAGAGAAGCCAAAAAAAGAGTGGAAAAGATTTTTACATGCCTTTACTGTGTTTAAGTTGGCGAAGCAAACAAAGGCTGATCTCTATCATTTTCACGATCCGGAGCTATTGCCTGTTGGAGTGTTGTTGCGCATATTCACGAAAAAACCTGTTATATTTGATGTACATGAACACTATCCAAATGCGATTATGAGTAAGAAATATTTAAAAAAGTGGATAAAGCACCCGGTTAGGTTAGTCTATGAGTTGATAGAGAAAATATCATTACCTATCATCTCTGGTGTTATTTATACAACGGAAGAAGTCGGTGAGAGGTATAAAAGATATACTTCATGTAAAATTGAAAACTATCCTCTACCTACAATGTTTCCTCCTATAGATTCTAGCAACAGAAAGAATGATTATATTTTATATTTAGGGGGTATTACCCCAATTAGAGGTATAGAAGAGTTAGTAGATGGTTTTGCTCATGCTGTAAAGCTAAAGCCTGAAGCTAAGCTCGTTTTTGTGGGAAGTTTTGAATCTGCTGCTTTTGAAAAGAAAATCAAAAAGAAAGTTTTAGAAAATGGACTAGAAGGTAAAGTGGTGTTTAATGGCAAAGTTCCGTATGAAAAGATTGAAGAACATTTGGCAAAGGCATCTATTGGTATTATTCCCTATTTACCAGTTCCAAATCATTTAGTTTGCTTACCGAATAAATTATTTGAATATATGGCAGCAGGAGTTGCTGTTATTGCTTCTGACTTTCCTCATTATAGGAAAGTGGTAGATACGTCCAATAGTGGAGTGATGATTAATCCTGAACGTCCACAATCTATAGCAAAAGCTATTCTCGCTTTATTAGAGAATCCAGAAATGATAAATGAATTAGGTCAAAGTGGCAAGGCTGCTTTCTCTACAAAATATAATTGGAATCTTGAAGAAGAGAAACTTTTAGCTTTTTATAAAAGATTTCTTAAGTAGTAAATTTTTCTTACTCAGTATCTTTCAATATGTTTTAAACCTTTTGTTTATGCTATGGATAACAAGATAAATTGATGTTTAAGTTAAGACTTCGAGAAAAAAACAATTGAAAGTTAGAGAAAATTTGCTATGATTGAAGAAGTGTAAATTTCTCACAAAAGTGGGGGTAAACGATGCATTCTTATATTGACTATATTGTAGCATTTATTCTTTCCTTTGCTGTAACTGTTCTTATTACACCTTTGGTAAAGAAAATTGCGATTAAAATCGGTGCTACAGATCAACCAAATACACGCAAAATTCATAAGGAAATTATGCCGAGAATGGGTGGACTTGCCATTTTCATTGGTGTAATTGCTGGCTTTCTATATTTAAAACCCCAATCACCATATATGACTGAAGTAATTATTGGGGCTTTCATTATTATTTTGATTGGAATTCTAGATGATCGCTTCACATTACCAGCACGATATAAATTTTTAGGTCAATTAATTGCAGCGATCGTGGTTGCATCATCAGGATTATTAGTAGATAAATTCAATGTGCCATTTTTCGAAACTGTTCATTTAGGTGTTTGGAGTTACCCTGTAACTGTTTTATGGATTGTTGCAATTACAAACGCTATTAATTTAATTGATGGCCTAGATGGCTTAGCTGCAGGTGTATCATCAATTGCTATGACGAGTATTCTTATTATGGCGTTTGCAGATTCCCAAATTGTGGTTATAGCTCTATGTACAATATTAATTGGTAGTTCATTAGGTTTTCTTGTTCATAATTTTTACCCAGCAAAAATATTTATGGGTGATACTGGGGCGTTATTTTTAGGGTACTCAATTTCTATTATTTCAATGTTAGGGTTGTTTAAAAACCTTACTTTATTCAGCTTTGTTATTCCAATTATTGTTTTAGCTGTTCCGATTTTTGATACAGTTTTTGCGATAATTAGAAGATTTTTGAATAAACGTAGTATTGCAGCACCAGATAAATTGCACCTGCATTATTGCCTTGTAGATCTTGGCTTTAGTCATAGAACATCAGTATTGATTATCTATTTCTTTAGTGCATGCTTTGGCTTTTCAGCAATTATTTTCTCGAATGCGACTTTATGGCTTTCATTGCTTCTTATGATGATCTTATTGCTTGCGATTCAGTTTATTGCTGAATTAGTGGGTTTAATTGGCATGAACCGTAAACCTCTTATAAATACATTTAGAAGGTTAACAGCTGTTAAGAAGCCACAGAAGGATAATTAAAAAGGCTGTTTCGTAAAACTTTGTTGTTTTTTAATACTTTGTTGCTTTTTAATACTTGATAGAAACAGCACTATATAAAGTCTAGTGGCACCTTTTCTTCTAGAATAGTGCCTTTAATGCGATGAAAATTCTCACAGAGAATTAGGTCAATTAGCAACAATATTTCAGAAAAGAGCCATTAAAAAAGCAGGTGAAACGATAAAAATCGTTCACCTGCTTTTTTTATTGCTCACTTGGTGATGTTGAATCAAATTCATCTGTTGTTCCAGTGTCATCTGATGATAAACCACTTGTTTGAATTCCTAAATGTGATTTAAGTATATTTTGTGTTTCTATCACGCTTTCTTCTTCAGGAAGCCAATAAGCTACTCCATCAATATACTCTCCAACACCTTCTAATTTAATTGTTTCTATACTACTTGTGTTAAAGTTTGAATACTTTTGATAAAAACCTAACAGCTCTGAAACCTTCATATTTGTTTCGACATTTTTACCTACTTCATCAGTTAGTTGATCTACTTTAAACAGTGTACCAGCAGAAGCAACTTCTTTAATGACTGCTTTAACAACTTGCTGCTGTCTTTCATTACGTCCAATATCATTATTAGGGTCTTGCAGACGCATTCTTGCGTAAGCAAGTGCATATCTACCATCTAGTTCCATAGGACCTTCATAAAATTCAAGTACTTCCGCTTTACGGTCATCGCTGTTTTGTGTGAAGTCAAAAGGTACATCTACGTTAATACCCCCCACAATATCAACAATGTTCTTAAATCCATCAAAATTTACAGTTGCATAATAATCAATTGGTATCTCTAGGAAATCCTCAACCGTTTCTATCGTTAGCTCTTTACCACCTTTTGAAAAGGAGTGATTAATTTTGTCTAACCCTTCATTAGGAATTTCAACTCTTGTATCACGAGGGATACTTAATAACTTCATTGATTGGTCTTCAGGATTAAAGGTTGCAACCATTAATGTATCAGAACGACCACCTTTACCACCACTTGAATAATCTTCAACACCTAGTAGTAATATAGATACGGGATCATTTGAAATATTAACAGCATAATCGCGAAGTTTCGATTTATCTCTTCCTAAATCATCGTAAGAATCATTAGCAGCGTCCATTGTTTGGTAAAAAACATAACCTAAATACAATCCAACACCAACTAGTAAAAGAAGAAATAATCCTAAAATTCGTCGTAGTATCGGATGTTTTTTCTTCTTTTTCACTTTCTTCATATCTTTTCTATTCATAAAATTTCTCCTCAGATATTAAATTTCTACCCGCTCCTCCAAATAAGTAACATCACCTTCAGAAATTTCACTCTTCCCATTCGTCAGCTCTGTCATCCATTCGAGGAAGCTTTGTTTTTTCTCTTCTTCTACATAGGCTTCCACTTCAACATCATTTAAATAATGAATTTCCTTTAATAAATATGTGGAAGAACGTATTTCATTTTCCACTTTCCCCAACCATGTATAGTCAATTTTTGTATGCATTACGCGCATGAGTTTTCTTTCGACAATTCCTGCCACTTGTAGGCCTTCTGATACAGATTTACCATAAGCACGAATCAGTCCGCCACCACCAAGTTTAATACCACCGAAATAACGGGTAACAACAACTACCGTATCTTTTAAGTTTTTCTTTTTAAGCACCTCAAGCATAGGGACGCCTGCTGTACCAGTTGGTTCACCATCGTCATTCGCTTTTTGGATGTTATCATGTTCGCCAATTAAGTATGCAGAGCAATTATGATTTGCATCATGATGCTTCTTTTTTATTTGTTGAATAAAGCTGATCGCTTCTTCTTCCGTTGTTGCCCTTTGTGAATAGCAAATAAATCGAGATTTCTGAATAATTATTTCATGCTCTCCATAGCCTTTTACGGTATAATAATGTGAAAGCATGCTTGTACACCTCCTGACAAGCAAGCAATTTTAGAATAGCATATTTCTTTATTATAAAACGACATTTTTTTTACTTCAAATGTTATTAATGTGACAAACTAAAAAGAAGTGAGCGTAACGAGAAGTTAAAACAGGTTTTTCCTTTTAGCTTCGAGCAAAACTTTTATCATATACATATTAAACCGGAGGGAAAAAAATGAACTCCAACAAAAAGATGGACAGTAAGCTACTTGATGAAGTGTTAGATAAAATGATTCACACTGTTGATGGAAGTAAAGATGAAATTTTTCAAATTGGTGAACAATCTCGTCAGCAGTATGAGGATTTAGTCGAAGAACTTCGAGATATTAAAATGCAGGTTGGTAAAGTTATTGAAGAAGGGGACAAGTTAGAGGTTCATGCTCGTTTTGCGCGGAACCGTCTGTCACAGGTGAGCAAGCATTTTAAGGAGTTCTCAGAAGAAGAGATTCGTGAGGCCTATGAGAAAGCCCATAAGCTTCAGGTAGAGCATTCAATGCTTCAGCAGCATGAAAAGCAGCTCAGAGATCGTCGTGATGACTTAGAACGTCGTCTGCTTGGCTTACAGGAGATTATTGAAAGATCTGAGGCACTTGTTAGTCAAATTACGGTTGTGCTAAATTATTTGAGTCGTGATTTACGTCAAGTGGGTCTGCTTTTAGAGGATGCTCAACAAAAGCAGGACTTTGGCTTGAGGATCATTGAGGCTCAGGAGGAAGAAAGAAAGCGTGTTTCTAGAGAAATTCACGATGGACCAGCACAAATGCTAGCGAATGTCATGATGCGCTCTGAATTGATTGAAAGAATTTATCGTGAACGTGGTGCTGAGGAAGGTTTTAAAGAAATTCGTAACTTAAGGACAAATGTTCGAAATGCTTTATATGAAGTAAGACGAATTATTTATGACTTAAGACCAATGGCTTTAGATGACTTAGGTCTTATTCCAACCCTCAGAAAATATATGAACACAATCGAAGAATATAATGGAAAAACGAAGATTACGTTTCAAAGTGTTGGAGAAAGAAATGACCACCGATTACCATCGCGATTTGAAGTCGCTTTATTTCGTTTAGCACAAGAAGCTGTAACAAATGCTTTAAAACATGCAGAAGCAACAGAAATTACTGTGAAAGTTGAAGTAACAAAAGAGTCGATCACACTTGTGATAAAAGACGATGGTAAAGGGTTTAACATCAAGAAAAAAGTGGGAAATAAAGATAAGAAATCATTTGGACTCATTGGTATGAAAGAGCGAATAGATTTGCTCGATGGAAAAATGACAATGGATTCTAAAGAAGGATTAGGGACTTTTATCATGTTTCAAGTTCCAAATCAAGTTGGATAAAACAAACCCTTCGACATAATTGGACTAAAGACATATTGACGGGTTAGCTAGCAAATAGAATAGAATAGGACTGTGGGGAGGCATAACATGAAAACGAAAATTGTAATTATTGATGATCATCAGTTATTTCGTGAAGGTGTAAAACGCATTTTAGATTTTGAACCAAGCTTTGAGGTTGTGGCAGAAGGTGATGATGGTGAAGAGGCGTTAGCGATTGTAGAGGCTCATAAACCAGATGTTGTGATCATGGATATTAATATGCCAAAAGTAAATGGTGTGGAAGCAACAAAACAACTAATTGAAGCAAATGAAGATAATAAAGTAATTATCTTATCAATACATGATGATGAAAATTATGTCACACATGCATTAAAAACAGGCGCAAGAGGTTACCTATTAAAAGAGATGGATGCAGACACACTTATTGAAGCAGTAAAAGTTGTAGCAGATGGTGGATCTTATTTACATCCAAAAGTAACACATAATCTTGTTAATGAATTCAGAAGGCTTGCAACTTCAAGTGGACAAGCTGCCCCAACGCAACCATTACAGCCTGAAATTCGTCGTCCATTACATATTCTTACTCGCCGCGAATGTGAAGTTCTCCAAATGCTTGCAGACGGAAAAAGCAACCGCGGAATCGGTGAGGCACTTTTTATTAGTGAAAAAACAGTGAAAAACCATGTAAGTAACATCTTACAAAAAATGAATGTAAACGATCGTACTCAAGCTGTTGTTTATTCGATTAAAAATGGCTGGGTTGAAGTAAAATAGAAAATAATACAAAAATGGGCAGACTCAATGATTTGGGTCTGTCTTATTTGTATTTATGAAAAATTCATAAATACAATTTTAAAAGTGATTGGTGTTTCATGACAAACTTGTGTCATAATAGAATAGGAAATATACATATATTATAAGGACAAGCTAGTGAATAATATTAATTTGTACAAGGAAGGAATTTGAACATGAAAACGGCTATTGTAACCGATAGTACAGCATATATCCCTAAAGAAATTCGTGAAAAACTTAATATACATATGATTCCTCTTAGTGTTATTTTTGGATCAGAAATTTATGAAGAAGAAGTTGAAATCACATCAGAGCAATTTTTTGCTGAAATGAAAGAAAAACAAGAATTTCCTACAACATCACAACCTTCTGTTGGTATGTTTGTTGAGTTGTTTGAAGAGTTAGCGAAGAATTATGATGCAGTTGTGTCGATTCACTTATCGAGTGGAATTAGTGGAACGTTTAATGGTGCAGTGACTGCTTCAGATATGGTGGATAGCATTAATGTTTATCCTTTTGATTCAGAAATTAGTTGTATGGTTCAAGGGTTTTATGCACTCGAAGCATCCGAAATGGCCAATGATGGCAAATCCCCTGAAGAAATCATGAGCCGATTACATGAAATGAAGCAATCGATGCGTGCCTATTTTATGGTAGATGATTTAACAAATTTACAGCGTGGTGGACGTCTTAGTGGGGCTCAGGCTTTGATTGGAAGCTTGTTACAAGTGAAGCCAATTCTGCATTTTGAAGATAAATTAATTACTCCTTTTGAAAAAATTCGTACAAAGAAAAAAGCACTAAACAGAGTGTATGAGCTTTTTCATGAAGACGCAAGTCAGGTTGTCCCAATGCGAGCAGTTGTTATTCATGGAAATCGCCCAGAAGAAATTGAAATCATCAAACGTGATCTAGAAGCAAAATATCCCCATGTTGAATTTATGGTGAGCTATTTTGGACCTGTTGTTGGTACTCATCTTGGAGAAGGTGCCATTGGGTTAGGTTGGTATAAGAAATAATTCCTAGATAAAAAGGTTGAGAAAATGAGAAGGAAGTACGAATGTTATGGTGCTTTCTTCCTATATTTCCGTAAAATTATGGACATGTTTTAAAACTTCCTTCATACTAATTTTATAGACAGATTTAGAGGAGGTTTACTAAATGAATACTACTTCCAACAACACATTACAATCGAGTAAAGAAGAGGTTAAACGTACATACCGACACTGGACAACTCTTGAAGATCGAAAACTATTACAACTACGCGAAAGTGGTTTGAAGTTTAAAACAATCGCTGACCAACTTTGCCGTACCCCGATTAGTGTGGAAAAACGATTCCGGAAAATATTAAAAAATAATTGAGGTGAAACATGCGTTTTCTATTGAAGGAAAATGTCCTCTACCCCGTGTTTTCACATCATGATGGTTTGCCAATATCAAAACATACAAATATTCCTCAAGTTTCAATACAACATCACTTTTCATACTCTAAACAACTACAAGAATTTCTCTGTGGAAAGGAGTTGCTACCTACAGAAATTCCTTTCCCTTCTGAAGTGCTATTTTCTCACTATCTTCATGGCTTTGTTCAATTAAGTTACGGTATTAAGGAAGAGAAAAACGGTAAAATATGTAACAGATGTGGTAATAAAGATGCTGCATTTTTTGCCTATTTTGATTGTGCAAAATGTGGAGAACAGCGTTGTCATTATTGCAGAAAATGCGTCATGATGGGACGTGTGAGTGAGTGTACACCACTTTATCGATGGTGTGGACCTATTATAAATACCGTAAATGAGACCACATTACAATGGGATGGAAGCTTATCACAGGGCCAGACCAAAGCTTCTGATTATGTGATTGAAACAATCAAACAAAATAATGAATTACTAGTCTGGGCAGTCTGTGGAGCAGGCAAAACAGAAGTATTGTTTAAAGGAATTGAATTTGCCCTAAACCAAGGGAAGAAAGTTTGTATTGCTACACCTCGTACTGATGTTGTTTTAGAATTAGCTCCTCGTTTGAAAAAGGTTTTTCCGACAACAGAGATCTCAGCACTGTATGGAGGAAGTGAAGATAAAGATAAACACGCTTCTCTTTATATTAGCACAACACACCAATTACTACGGTTTAAGGAATCCTTCGATCTTACCATTGTTGATGAAGTTGATGCCTTTCCGTACACTGCAGATTCATCCCTTCAATTCGCTGTGAAAAAATCCCGTAAGCATGAAAGCTCTCTTATTTATTTAACAGCAACACCTTCTAAGCAATGGAAAAATGAAGTGCAACAAAAAAAGCGGCTTGCTGTGAAAATTCCGTTACGCTATCATGGTCATCTTCTTCCTGTACCCGAGTTTATTTGGTGTGGAAATTGGAAGAAAAAACTTACTAAAAATCTTCTTCCTAATAATGTGCTGAACTGGCTCGTTGAAAGGATGAAAAATGATAAACAAGCTTTTTTATTTGTACCTTCTGTTTCAGTGATTCAAAAGGTAGTGGATATTCTAAAGAAAACCGATGAACGAATTGAGGGAGTTCATGCAGAAGATCCACATCGTCGAGAAAAAGTAAAGTTATTTAGAAGCAAAAAGATCCCAATTATTGTGACATCAACCATTTTAGAAAGAGGAGTCACCATTCCAAATAGTGATGTTGCTATTTTAGGAAGTGAAGATGGAATTTTTACTGAAAGTGCGTTAGTTCAGATATCAGGAAGAGTTGGTCGAAGTACTTCATATCCAACAGGTACGATTACGTTTTTTCATTATGGTAAAACAACAGCGATGATGGATGCAAAAAAGCATATTGAAAAAATGAATGAAGAAGCTAAGAAATAGTGACTATATTACCAAATATTTGAAGGTGACTTTTCAACTTGTCTCTAATATGGCATAATGTTGTATAATTGCTTACATTTTGCGATACCAAGGAGATCAAATAATATGGTCATTAACGCAATGGAACGAATCATGAAGGATTTACTAGATGAATATAAAAATCGGTTACAATTGTCTTGTACTTGTGATGAATGCTTAGATGATATTTTAGCGTTAACGTTAAATAAAACTCATCCTCGTTATGTAACGAATTCTGATAAAATCATGTATGTTAAGGCGGAATTTGTTGATAAACAAAATATGACCACTCTTTTAGTTAAACTTGCAGAGTGCGCAAAAATTGTCTCAGACAGACCAACTTGTCAAAAACAAGCAAAGGAGATTGAAGCCCATTCCTTGTCTAATATGTCATGAAGATTTTTCCGAACAAGTAACATGGACAGATTTACTGTTGCCATCAAATCAGCGAACATGTGATGACTGTTATTCGTCACTGCAAAAAATCACTGGACCTACCTGCTGCATTTGTTTTAGACCTCAAGAAAGTGATGGAATATGCTATGATTGCCAAAGATGGAACGATGATATCAATTGGCAAAATATAATCCAAAGAAATGTCTCGGTTTTTCAGTATAACGAAGGAATGAAAAATGTTTTAGCTTCTTATAAATTTCGTGGTGATGCTGAATTAGTAAAGGTTTTTCAAAACGATTTTCTCAATTCTTATAAAAAGTACTTCACAACCTATAAAATAGATGCAACAGTGCCCATCCCATTAAGTGATGAGCGCTTATATGAACGTGGCTTTAATCAAGCAAAACTCCTTGCCGATCTTCTTCCTCTACCTCAACTTCATGTGCTCCAACGAACACATCATGAAAAACAATCGAAAAAATCCCGCCAACAGCGAATAACAGCTTCAAACGTGTTTTCTCTGAAGAATTCAAGTATTATAAGTAATAAGAAACTATTATTAATAGATGATATATATACAACTGGCAGTACACTTCGACAAGCAGCAAAGATCCTTCTTGATTCTGGAGCGGATAAGATTTATTGCCTTACATTAATTAGAAGCTAAAAAAATACAAATTCCTGCCGATATAATAAATAGATACCGAACCGGATAGGAGAATGAAAATGGGAGAATTAGCTAATTGCCCAAAATGTAATACTTTATTTATAGAAACTCAATTTAGATCTGTTTGTGATGGATGCTTTAAAAAGGAAGAAAAAGATTATGAAACGGTTTATGCTTTTTTGAGAAAGCGCGAAAATCGTAAAGCACTTTTACATGAAGTTGTTGAAGGAACTGGAGTACGTGAAGAATTGATTCTAAAGTTTATCCGAAATGGAAGAATACAATTGTCTAATTTTCCTAACTTAGGCTATCCTTGTGAAAAATGTGGTAAATCAATTAGAGAAGAAAAACTTTGTGAAAGCTGTAAAAAAGACATTCACAAGCAAATCCATCAGATGGAACAGGTTGAAAGTATTAGTGAGCGAAATAAACAGCACACTCCTAAGTCAACATACTACTCAAATAGTACTAAAAATAGATAAACGTTAAATAAATTCTCGGATAATCCGATAAATATTATATACACAAACGTACGTTGGTTATGAAAGTGAGGGACAATCATGAAAATTAATAATCTTGGATCAATGGGTGTGAATCCATATAAACGAAACTCAGAAAAAAATGCTGAAGCTGCTGCTAAGTCAAAGACAAGAGAAGATAAGGTAGAGATTTCTTCAAAAGCGATTGATCTTCAACATACAAATGAAGTGACAAAAGCTAGACAGGAAAAAGTCCAAAGCATAAAAACTTCATTAGAGAGCGGTAACTATACGATTGATCCTAAGGCGATTGCTAAGGGTTTAGTTAATTTTTATAAAAAATAAAAAGTTGAAATAAATATACGGAGGGTTATGAATGTTAGCAGAAAAGTTAATGAATACATTAGATAAGCTGTTACAGCTGCATCAAAATCTCTATCAAGTAGCCCTTCAAAAAACAGACTATCTAAAACAAAATAACGTAGAAGAGTTAAAAGAGCTGCTGAAAAAAGAGCAAATGTTTTCTCAAGCCATTAAACAAATTGAAACAGAACGGATTCAGCTATCAGCAGAATTTTTAAATCGTGAGCATGACTTAACACTTTCAGCTTGTATTGAAAAAGCTGAAGGTAAACATAAAGAAAAACTTAAGCAAATTGCTAGTGATTTTTCGAAAACGATGGACAAGCTGAAAGCAGCCAATCAGTTAAATCGTGAACTAACACATCAAGCTCTTCAATTTGTTTCAATTTCTTTAGACATGCTAATGCCTCAAGAAAATATTACAAACTATCAACGACCGGACGCAAGTAATGCACCATCAGATAAATTAAGACGATCATTATTTGATTCACAAGCATAACGGAGGGAGGAAAAAATATGACATCAACATTTTATGGATTAGAAACGGCTAAGCGTGGAATGTTCACCCAGCAAAGTGCCTTAAGTACAACAGCGCACAATGTGGCAAATGCTAATACACCAGGTTACACACGTCAACGTGTAAATTTTGTTCAAACAGAGCCATATCCACCAACATCAAAAAATAGTCCGAATATTCCTGGTCAATTAGGAACAGGTGTAAAAGCTGGAACAGTACAACGTGTGAGAGAGGGCTTTTTAGACATCCAGTATAGAAGCGAAAATAATAAACTAGGATACTGGGATTCTCGCGCGAATGCGTTAGAAAAAATGGAAGAAATCATGAATGAGCCATCTGATACAGGATTATCAATTACGATGGATCGCTTTTGGCAATCACTGCAGGATTTAGCTTTAGATCCGACAAACGCTGGAGCACGTTCGGTTGTGCGAGAGCGTGGGGTTGCGTTAGCAGAAACATTTAACTATTTATCAACCTCACTACAGTCGATTCAAGGTGATTTGAAAAATGAGTTGAATGTATCTGTAAAGGAAATTAATTCACTGGCAACACAAATTAATAATGTAAATAAGCAAATTTCTGAAATTGAACCGCATGGTTATTTACCAAATGATTTATATGATGAACGTGATCGTTTAATTGATCAGCTTTCTTCTTTAGCAAATATCAAAGTGACAAATACTCCATCAGGTGGTAATGCAATAGATATCGCAGAAGGTTCGGTAACGATTGAACTTGTTGATGATAATGGGAAGTCGCTTGGTACACTTGTTGATTCAAAATTTAAACGAGCGAATGAATTTAAAGTTGGATATAATGCTGATAATGGTTTAGTAGAATCTGTTACAATAGGTTCGAAAAAGATGGATATTTTAGAATTTAACAGCACTGGGAAAATTAGCAGCTTAATAGATTCTTATGGATATACGTATGAAAGCAACAACACTGTGTTTGAAAAAGGCCTATTTCCTGACATGGTTGGAAAGCTAGACACAATGGCATTTGAATTTGCTAAGCAATTTAATGAAACACATCGTGAAGGTTGGAGTATTGAAGATTATAACAATGGAGCACAAACTCCTGTTGATTTCTTTTCTTTTGGTGCTACAACATTAACAGATCCGACAGATGCTTCATCATTACTACAAGTTTCAAAGGATATCATTGAATCGACTGATCATATTGCAGCAGCATTTCCTGATTCAACTGGTAATGTGACGATTGGGAATAGTGCTAATGCTATTCGACTGGCAGAAGTGAAAAATAGTACCTTCAGAATTGGGAATGACACAACTACATTCCAAAACTACTATGAAGGAATTATCGGTGGAATGGCAGTAGATGCTCAAGAAGCTGAACGTTTAACAACTAATAGCCAAACATTAAGAGATTCTGTTGATACTCGTAGGCAATCAGTAAGTGCGGTATCCCTAGATGAAGAAATGACAAATATGATTCAATTTCAACATGCATATAACGCATCAGCACGTATGATTACGATGCAGGATGAGATTTTAGATCGGATTATAAATGGAATGGGATTATCAGGAAGGTAGGCAACTAAATATGCGCGTAACACAAAGTATGCTAGCATCTAACTCGCTACGAAACTTAAGTAACAGTTATTCAAACATGGGCAAATATCAAGACCAATTAGCTACAGGTAAGAAAATTAATCGCCCTTCTGATGACCCTGTTGTTGCGATTAAAGGGATGTTTTATCGAACTAACTTGACTGAGGTTGAACAGTATAAACGTAATTTGAATGAGGCTTATCAGTGGATGGAGAGTTCTGAACAGGGGATTGAGCATGCAACACAGGTGTCTCAAAGGATTCGGGAGTTATTGGTTCAGGGGAATAACGGATCGAACAGTCCAGATGATTTAAAAGCAATTGCAGCTGAAATTGGCCAATTAAAGGAAGACTTAGCTGGAGTGGCAAATACGCAGGTTGCAGGAAGATACATTTTTAATGGGACAAAAACAGATAAAAACCCTATAACTGTTAATGGTGATGGTACTCTAACGTTCGATATGAATACTGAGCCTTTCAATGTAGAAGTTTCAAAAGGAGTTCAATTAAAAGTGAATATAAATGCTACTAATGTTTTTGGTAGTGAATTCTTTAATACACTCGATTCGATTGAGGCATCATTGAAAAATGGAGATATGTCAAATGGTGGACAATTGTTAAGTGATTTAGACAGTCATTTTAATATTATGTTGGCTGAACGTTCTGAGATTGGAGCAAGATATAATCGTTTAGAAATGATTGATGCAAGAATACAGGACCAGGAAATTATTGCGAATCGAATCCTTTCTGAGAATGAGGATGCAGATATTGAAAGAGTAATTACTGAGCTTACAATTCAAGAAAGTATTCACAGAGCTTCGTTAGCGGTAGGTTCAAAGGTTATTCAACCTACATTAATTGATTTTCTTCGTTAATAAAATTTTTTTTATTAGGTCTGACACAAACTTTGGAGTCAGGCCTTTTTTATAGGAGTGACTAAATGTGAATATCCCGCAAATCCGATTACAGAGTATATTTGCACAAATTGGCATTCATACTAATCATGCTAAGGTACAAATTGATCAAGAACCTGCAGAACTTTCTATCCAACAACCAAAAGCAGATATAAATATAGAAATAAAGCGATCACGTTTAACAATAGATCAGTCTGAAGCTAGAGCTGATATGGATTTAAAAAGTATCGGAAGAAGAATAGAGGAAGCTGCTCAGCTTGGAAAGAGTAGTTGGTTAGAAGGTATTACAAGAAGAATAAGAGAAGGCGAACAATTGATGAAAATTGAAAATGGAGGTAATCCAATAGCTGAAATCTCTAAACATAATAGTCGTGAATATAATCCACCAGTTAATATTAAATTTATTCCTTCGGCCGGTAGTGTGAAAATTAACTACGAGCCAGCTAAAGTAAATATAGATGTAAAACCTAATAAACCACTTATTGAAGTTGTAGTAAATAAACCAAATATAGAATACACTCCTGGTAACGTAGATATTTCACTAGAGAAAAGAAATGAATTGAAAATTGACTTTGAAACTGCCTTGAAGGAGGTATAAGGATGAATTTAGAGACAAAGTACCATGGAGTTATTGAAGTGTTAGAAAAAGAAATCATTCATTTTCAAAATGGCATCCCAGGATTTCAGGATGAAAAAGATTTTGTACTAATTTCATTAGAAGAAGGTTCACCTTTTTGGATATTTCAATCATTAAATACACCACAATTAGGATTTGTAACTGTGGAGCCTTTTCAATATTTCACAAAATATGAATTTGAAATATCAGAAAAAGATAGAAGTAATCTAGGTCTTGAATCAGAAAAGGATGTAGTCATTTGGGTGATCCTTACAATAAAAGAGCCTTTCAGAGAATCAACCGCTAATTTACAGGCTCCAATCATAATTAATAGAAATAATCGGAAAGCGAAGCAAATTATTCTTAATGATACGAATTATAAGACTAGGGAACGATTATTCCAGGAAAAAAATAATGTGTAGGAGGTGGTTGAATGCTAGTTTTGACTAGAAAACAAGGAGAATCTATTCAAATTGGAGAAAATATTGAAATAACAATTTTATCTGTTCAGGGTGATCAAATTAAATTAGGAATTAAAGCTCCAAAAGAAATTGATGTGCATCGAAAAGAAATTTATTTATCGATCCAAGATTCTAACAGTGAGGCAGCAACCATTCTTCCAAACATTTTAGAAATCCTTAAAACAAATATTCCAAAACCTTAAGAGAAAAAACTTAAGGTTTTTTTTATTTTTCTATAAAAACCGCTAAACGGATTTGAAATCCTGTCGATATATATAGTAAGAGGTTGAACAAATGGCGGCCGACATGAGGGATACCTTAATTAGATGATTCACAAGGATGTGAATCACACACATTCAAGGAGGAAATAATAAAATGAGAATTAATCACAATATCGCAGCTTTAAACACGTACCGTCAATTAAACAGTGCTACAAGTGCTCAAGGTAAATCAATGGAGAAATTATCATCTGGACTTCGTATTAATCGTGCGGGTGACGATGCTGCAGGTCTTTCTATCTCTGAAAAAATGCGTGGTCAAATTCGTGGATTAGAGCAAGCTTCTCGTAACGCTCAAGATGGTATCTCTTTCATTCAAACAGCTGAGGGTGCTTTAAATGAAACACATGATATCCTTCAACGTATGCGTGAATTAGCGGTACAAGCTTCAAATGATACAAATGTAACTGCTGACCGAGTGGCGATATCTGATGAACTAACTCAATTAAACAGTGAGATTACTCGTATTGCAAACGAAACTGAATTCAATACTCAAAAGTTAATTAGTAGCATTGGTGGAAGTTACCAGTTCCAAGTGGGTGCTAATTCAGGTCAAGTCATTGCACTTACTATGACAACAATGACTGCAACTGCATTAGGATTAAGTGCTGGTGCAATTACAGTTACAAGTAATGGTGCAGCAAATACTGCTATTACAAACATTAATGATGCAATTGAAACAGTATCTACAATGCGTTCTAAATTAGGTTCTGTTCAAAATCGTTTAGAGCACACTATCAACAACCTTAATACTGGTGCAGAGAATTTAACAGCTGCAGAATCACGTATTCGTGATGTAGATATGGCGAAAGAAATGATGGGTCAAACAAAGAATTCAATCCTTTCTCAAGCAGCTCAAGCAATGCTTGCACAAGCTAACCAACAACCACAAGGTGTTTTACAACTTCTTCGTTAATTGGTTACGATTATTTTAATATTTAATAAAGGCAACCAACAATTTGGTTGCCTTTTTTAAAAGGGGTATATAAAAATGTTGAATGAAAATATGGAGAATAACTTAAGTATAGAATTAGAGGAAAGCAAGTATGAAAAAGTAAAAACCATTAAAATCTTGAATTATTACTTGCATAGTAAATATAAACCCTTACTTGAAGCAAAAAGAATAGTAGATTCTTCGTACAAGAAAAATCATTTGCATATATTATTTGGATTCGGATTAGGTTATATAGCTAATGCTATGTTAGAAAAAATAAGTGATACTGATCGACTCCTTATTATCGAGCCAAGTGTAAAATTATTTGAAATTGCAATGGAGAACAGTGGAAATAGCTTAGTGATTAATGATAAAAGAGTGGAAATACTTTTAGGAACTGATACCTCCTTATTAGGAAATAAGCTTAATTTATATTTTCAAGAGTACATGGGGCGCTTTACAATTATACAGTCACCTAATTATCCAAAAATTTATCCTGAATTTTTTAGGGATGTATTAAAAATATCTAAAGAAAAATTAATGATGGAAGTTATTAACAACAATACAAGACAAATGTTTTCGTTACAATGGCAAGAAAATTATATTTCTAATTTATACACAGCTTTTACTGCTTATAATATTGAAGAAATTAAAGGGAAGTTAACCTGCCCGATTGTCATTGCCTCAGGAGGTCCTTCTTTAACTAAACAACTCCCATTACTGAAAAAGCTAAAAAATAAAGCTCTAATAATTTGTGCTGGTTCAACTGTAAATTCTTTATTAAAAGAAGATATAAATCCTAATTTGGTGGTTACAGTTGATGGTGGAACCGCAAACTATAAACATTTTGAAAAAATCAATATAGATAATATTCCCTTGGTTTATCCTTTGATAGTTCATAAAGGTATACCATCGAATCACAATGGTAAACAAGTTGTTTTTAATATTAGTGATGTAACAGTATTGAATAAACTGACAAATGAACTATTATCAACTGAACTTGGAATTGTTCAAACAGGACATTCTGTTGCAAATTTTTGTTTCAATATTGCTCTCCAAATAACAAGTGGACCAATTTGTTTAATTGGTCAAGATTTAGCCTATACAAATAAACAAACACATGCATTAGGAAACCAAGGGTTTTCTATCGTAGATGAAACAAAAGAGAAGCAAAGAAATATGTTCTATGAAGAAGGTTATTATGGGGAAGATGTTCTTACAGATTTTATATTTTTGGGCATGAAAAGTGGCTTTGAATACCAAATAAATAAATTTACTGAAAGTGGTAATTCGCGTGATATATTTAATTGTACGGAGGGTGGACTTAGAATCAAAGGTTTTAATCAAATACCCTTTTCAGAGTTTTTTGAGAGGTATTGTAAAATTGATTATAGTGACGAAATTGCTTCATTATTGCCAGATAGAGAAAATAGAGTAAAATGGAACGATTTTTATGAAAGATTATCTGATTTGAAAAATGAATATAATGGAGTAGTTGATTTAGCTAGTGAATCATTAGAAGTCTTAAAAATAGTCGAGAACAATAATTATTTATTTGATCAGGATAGTATCAGTAAACTAGATGAATTCGATTTAGAGTTAAGACGTATATTAGAAAATGAATTTATTTTTTATATATTGAGACCAGTGTTGTTCAAACTCCAACATAGTCATTTAGAGATAGAGGATGAAAGCGAAGAAGAAATGAATGAGAGAATTTATAATAAATCCTTAATATTATATAAAGGGATAAAAGAGGCATCAACTCAAGGGATAGAATGGATCACAAAACTACTTAAAAAAGTAGAAAAACATATTATATAAAGAACGAGGTATAATTATGCAAAACAAACAACTAGTGCAAGAAACAATACAAAGTCTAACTGAATTTTTACCAAAGATTGCTGAAGTATGTATTTTAATTTCAGAGGATTTGAGAGCTGATAAAGAAAGTGAAGCCTTAAGTAATATTAATGATTTTATTAATGCGATGGAATGGTCTACTCAGGCAATAAATGGAATTATATCTTTAGGTTACAACTTAGGTATTAACACTAATGAATTAAACGATTTCTTAAAAGAAGCTCAAGAAGGATTAGAAGTGCATGATTATGTATTAGTTGCTGATATGTTTGAATATGAGTTTGTTCCCAGTATAGAGAATTGGATAAACAAAGTTAAAGAATTGAGCATTAAAAACTAAATGAGATGGGAATTAATTGAGACCAAAACTGTTCCCTCACTGAGAGTAAGAGATAGCAATAAAAATTATTATTTGCATAGTAAGTACAACCCTTTAAAAGAGGCTGAGTCCTGGGTAAGTAATTTGCAAATAAATAAAGAAAGTGACGACATAATTGTTATTGGTATTGGTTTGGGATATCATGTGTTGACGCTAGCTGACAAATATCCCGACCATACAATACATGTCTTCGAGTTGAATATATTATATATGCAATGGTTAATAGAAAAAAAATTACACATTAATTTAAAAAACAAAAAAAATATAATTATTCATCAAATGCAAGATGTTTCAGTTCTTTTAAGAGTACTTTCAGAGAAAATTAATGATTCAGATGAGAATTTATTCATTTATAAACCTTCATTAGAATTAATACCAAACAAAGAAATACGAATTACTTTGGAATCATTCCTCATGAAAAAGAGAACTATAAATGAACAAGGAGATTCATTAACAATAAATTTTAATTTGAATATTCAGTTAAAAGATAAATCATTCAACCAGTTTAATGGAACATATAATAATCATACAACTATTCTAGTTTCTGCAGGTCCATCTTTAGCTAAGCAATTACCTCTATTGAAATCAGCTTCTTTGAGGGGAAATGTCGTAATTGCATGTGTAGGAACAGCTCTAATACCTTTAGTTAAAGCAGGAATAAAGCCGAACTTAATAATGATATCAGATCCAAAAGAACTTATTAATGAACAATTTGATGGATTAAGAGATCTTGATATTCCTTTATTTTACTTAAGTACTGCGAACCATTTAGCAGTTAAACAGTATAATGGACCAAGATTTATAGTTTGGCAAAGTGGTTTTGATAAAGCAGAATACTTAGCTGATAAAACAAAGACTCCACTTATAAAAACTGGAGGTTCCGTTGCGACCTGTCTCTTAGATCTATTAATCAAATTAGGTTCAAAAAAAATAATTCTTGTTGGGCAAGATCTTGCCTTCACAGATGATAACTCGCACACAAAAAACGCACATTCTCAAACCAATATTAAAAACAAAAAAAATCTAATAGAAATAAAAGGTTATTTCCAAAATGAAACAGTATTAACATCTCTTAACCTATTCACTTATTTAAAGTGGTTTGAAAGGTATGTTCAGGAAAAAAATGATATACAATTTTGGAATTGTACAGAAGGTGGAGCTTATATTCAAGGATGGAAGCATGAGCCGCTTCATGAATTGCTAAAATGAATCCAATTTAATTGGAGTGAAAATATAGATGAAGGAATATAACCTCCTTTTAGAAAAATCTAAAAAAGGTAAATATACATGTAAATATCAGATTAAAGGTAAATGGAAATATTTGTATTCTAAATATGAACCAGACAGATTAACAAATCAGATCATTATAAAACAGGATATAGAAGTTATCGTTGTTTTAGGATTAGGGTTGGGGTATGAATTAAGAGAGATATATAATCAAACAAATAAACCTATTTATGTAATAGAACAAGATAGAGATTTTTACGAAACTATTCAAAAAATCTTTCCTGGAAGTATTGAAGAAATGTCGAATGTTTCTCTTTTTTTTAATGAAGAATATAAAGAATTAGAATTTGATATAAATCAGGTTCAATTTATTATTAATAGTAACTTAATCCAGTGTAATTTAGAGTTTTATAATAATGTCATTAGTTATTTTCATTCAGAAAATAATGAAACCAAGACACAACTTATTTGTATGCTTGATCATCCAACAATCCTAGATGATTGCAAGGAGGCATTTCAAGAAATTGGTTATTCAGTCGTTAAATTAAATTGGGAAAATGAAAGTCTGATGTTAAAGAAAATCGCAACTATTAACGCATCTTACTTATTTACAATTAACTTCAGTGAAAAGATTTCCAGTATTAGCAAAACACTCAATATCCCATACATTTCTTGGACAGTTGACACACCCGCATATTCACTATATAACTCTAAAAATTTATATGATAACTTATCGTATTACTTTATATATGACCAAGAGGTGGTTTCTGACCTAAAGCAACAGGGATTGAAGAATGTGTATTATCTCCCAGTTGCTGCAAATGTCAAAAGACTTTCTAGTATAGTAGTTTCTGCAAACGAACATAAAAATTATTCCTCTCAGTTAGCTTTTGTAGGTTCAAGTGGAGCAAAAAATGAATTTCAGGAAAGTATTCTTCCGAAACTACCTTTATATCTAAGAAATGAAGTAAATGATATATTAAATAAACAATTATCAGAAGATCTATATATATTGAGAGATTTAGTTGATGGAAATTTGGTTAGAGAGATAGAACTTCATTCTGGCTATAGTATAAATACTTTGAATCATTCATTACTTTCTAGAGAAGATAAGCTAGCTTTTTTATTAGGTAGGTATCAGTCGTATCTAGAGAGGACTCATATAATTAAACAACTTGCGGGAAAATTTCAATTGAATATATATGGTGACAATAGTTGGAATATAAGTGATGATAGTTTGATTGGAACGTATAAAGGGTTTGCTGAACATTTTTTTGAAATGCCTAAAATTTTCAAAGTGACTAAAATAAATCTAAATATAACTAGGAAATTTGTATATTCTGGCCTACCTATGAGGGTATTTGACGTTCTAGGTTCTGGAGGATTTCTAGTTACTAATTATAAATCAGATATAACGAATTTGTTTAAAGATGGAAGAGATTTAGTTGTTTACCGTGATTTTCAAGACTTAATTGAGATAATTAGATATTTTCTAGAGAATGAAGATAAGCGAGAAATGATTAGAAAACAAGGGTTTGAAACAATTAAAAAAGAACACACATTTATAAAAAGAATAACACAAATGATGGCAATAGTAGATGAATCCAACAATGTAGACAAATAGGATGTTCACATAAATTTTTTTTAATCTCTGTAATTTATATCTATTCTTAAATATGAATTCATGATTCCAATATTTCTCCCTTTATAAAAACAGTTTTTGTACTAAACTATGCAATTAAAATGCCGATAAAATATATAGGTATAGAAAATTGGAGGAGTGTTAATATGCTTGTTAATAAAGTAGCTATACAATCCACACTTCACAACATAGATATAAACAATCAGAAGATTATTCAGGAACAAGAGAATTTAGTTAACGAGTCAGAATTAATAGAAAGGGCTACTAATGAACAAGTTACAAAAGATGAAATTAGACTTATGATGAATAATATGAACGCCTTTCTAAAACCTTCTAATACGCATATTAAATTCGAACTACATGAAGAATTAAATGAATACTATGTAAAAGTCGTAGATGATTATACTAAAGAAGTAATTAGAGAAATACCTTCCAAAAAATGGTTGGATATTTATGCTTCAATGACTGAATTTTTAGGACTTATTATCGATAAAAAGATTTAAGGGTGATAAAAAATGGCTATACGTATTGGTGGACTGGCTAGTGGAATGGATACGGATCAAATTGTTACTGATTTGATGAAGGCAGAGCGTATTCCATTAAATAAACTAACACAAAAGAAACAAATATTGGAATGGCAAAGAGAAGAATATCGAGAAATGAACAAGTTATTAAATGACTTTGATCAATTTATCTATGGAAATATGACTCTTCAAAAAGATTTTCTTAAGAAGAAAGTAACTAGCTCTGATACAAGTGCGGTTACTGCAGTTGCAAATTCATCTGCAGCTAATATAGGTACTAGAATTGAAGTCACACAGATAGCTAAATCAGCAAATTGGATATCTTCTGGACCTACGACTTTCACGGGTGGTGTACAACGTACGTTAGATTTATCAGTAACTAAAGGAGATGGATCAACCTCTAATAATATACAGATAGTCATTGAAGAAAATGATACTTTAGAGAATGTGATATCAAAACTTTCTAACAATAAAGATTTGGGTATTTCTGTATTCCGGGATACGCATACTGGTCAAGTAGTTATTACAAAGAAAGAAACGGGCGAGAAAGCAGCAATTACTCTAAACAACACAGATTCAACTGAAATATTTAAATCTTTAGGATTTACTGATGCTGCTGTTGGTAGTAATTTAACAGTAGGTAGCGGGACGCAAGGGAAAGATTCAATCTTTTCAATAAACGGACTAACTACTTCACGGACAACTAATACATTTGTAGTTGATAATGTGACATATACCCTTCACAAAGATAATTCTGCAGCTAATGTATCACTTTCTAATGATACAGATAATATGGTAGATAAGGTTGTGCAATTTGTAAATAAATATAATGAACTTATTGAAAAAGTTAACGGTAAAATGAATGAAGAGAAATACCGGAGTTATCAACCATTAACAGATACAGAAAAAGAGACTATGACTGAAAAGCAGATAGAGTTATGGGAAGAACGAGCTAAAAGTGGTCTTATAAAAAATGATTCTATTCTTTCAGGTGCATTAACAAAGATGCGTTCTGACTTATATAATCCAAATAATTCGAATGTAGATTTTAAACAACTAGCTCAAATTGGTATAACAACTTCTAGCAATTACTTAGATAAAGGAAAACTTTTAATTAATGAAACAAAATTAAGGGATGCTGTTGCTAAAGATCCGACTGCGATTTTTCAATTGTTTAATTCTAGCGGTTCAACTACTGAAAGTGTTGGACTGGCAAAGCGTATTCGTGAAACAATCAGTACTACAATTAAGAGTATCGAAAAAAAGGCTGGGAAAAACACATCTACGAATCAACAATTTACCATCGGAAGAAATTTAACAAATTTAAATAAACAAATTAATCGTTTTGAAGATCGATTAATTAAAGTTGAAGACCGTTATTGGTCTCAGTTCTCTGCGATGGAACAGGCAATTCAAAAGTCCAATTCACAAATGTCCTATCTAATGCAACAATTCTCATCTTAATAAAAGGAGCTTAAATTATGGCAATGAATAACCCATATGCAGCGTATCAACAAAACTCTGTTAATACAGCATCACCAGGTGAGGTAACTTTAATGCTATATAATGGATGTCTGAAATTCATCAAACAAGCTATTGAAGATATCGAGCATAAAGAATATGAAGCTAAAAATACAAATATCCAAAAAGCGCAAAAAATCATTTCAGAGCTTATGGTGACGTTAAATATGGATTTAGAAATTTCGAAGAATATGATGATTATGTATGAGTACGTAAATCATCGATTAACGGAAGCAAATATTAATAATGAAGCATTAATATTAAAGGAAATTGAAGGCATTGTGATAGAGTTTCGTGATACATGGAAGCAAGTTATTCAAATCACACGTCAACAGCAGTATGGTCAAGGTGGAAAAGCATAGTGCGTGCCATTGAAAAGGTCCATGATGTGACTGAACAACTTTACCAACTGGTATTAAAGTCAGTACCAACGGAAGAAAGAGATGAGCAAGTGAAGAAGATAACGACCTTATTGGATCAGAGAGAACAAGATCTCCAAAATGTTCATCCTCCTTTCTCGGAGACAGACTCTCAATTGTTTCAACAGATTGTTGATTGGAATGAAACAATAACGAATAAATTCTCTGAAACTAAAAAGGAAATTCAGTTAGATATCTTGGAATTAAAAAAGAAGAAATCATCCAATCAGCAATACTTAAATCCTTATGAAGGTGTCTCATCTTCGGACGGGATGTTTTACGATAAACGGAAATAGTTGAATGGTAAAATATCTTTATATCTAAAGAATTTGTTATCAAAATAAATATAGTGATTATATTACAAACTAAACTCGTCTACTGGCGAGTTTTTTAACCTTCCTTAAATAGAAAATATATAAATTAATGTCAAATACAAAAATTATTTATAATCTTTATTTTTGCCAATATGATAGAGTCTTTGTTATCGTGATGTTAAGAGGAAGGCAATGAATATGATCTATCCTTATCAATCATTCATTTCTTATAACAATATCGCTTATTGAGCAATTTCGAAAATGACAGGGGTAAGCGTTATTTACCAACAAAACTATAAATAATCAATTTTTTCTATAATAGTCATTAAGAACTATTTATAATTTAGTATAAAAGTATTATGATTGATATGCTACTAAACTACCAAGTGAAAAAGGCAAACCATCGGAAACGCTGGGACGCAAAGCTAAGGGCCTTCCTCATGAACTAATAATTCATGAATGGCAGCCGGTTGCCACAAGGAATCATAGTCTATCAACCTATGAACCTTGTAAAAGGTTTATTTTTTTATGCCTTTTTCACAAAGAGAGGAAAAGGAAAATGAGAAATTTATTTCGTTTAAAACCATTGCTTATCGCATTGGTGCTTCTAAGTTACCAGGTAATTGTACCGATTGGAAGCGTATTTGCAGCATCAGACAATAAGTTACCTCCTAGTAATCTTGCTGTAGAAAAGGTAACACCTGATGATGTGAAGCTAACTTGGAGCGCTGTATATGGAGCTTCAGGTTACAAGGTGTATGAAATTAAAGAAGGACAAATTCTTCCTTTAGGGGAAGCAAAGGCGAACAGTTATACGGCCAATGATCTTGAAGAGGGTTATTATGAGTACGTTGTATCAACAATAAGCTCAGAAGGTGAATCAGGTCCAAGTGCTCCTGTCTCCGTTATGATTGAATACCCAGAGATGACGGCACCTGCAACATTCACACACACAATAAAAAATGGTAGTGATATTGTGTTAAGCTGGGATGCATCAAAGTATGCAGAAAAATATAATGTTTTTCAAATCTCAGAAGATGGTGAAAGGTCAATACTAACTTCTGTTACAAACACAACTCACACAGTAAGCAATGCTCCAGAAGGCAACTATTCATATGCTGTTTCTGCAGTAAATTCGTTATATGGAGAATCTTCTTTATCAGCTAAGCTTGATGTTGAGGTTGTTCACCCAATATTGGCAGCACCAGAAAACTTTACGTATTCTATGACAAATGGAAATGACGTCACATTAAAATGGAATTCTGTTTCTTTTGCGGATAATTACATGGTTTACCAAGTGATTGATGGTGAAAAGATTTTAAAGGAAACAGTAACAAGTACTTCTTTAAAATTAACGAATGCTCCTGCTGGGGAATATATGTATGAAGTTCACTCAAACAGTAACCGCTTTGGCGAGTCAGAAAAGAGCAGTCAATTAAATGTAAAAGTTGACTCTATTACAATGACAACACCAAACGTTACGTACAAGCTACAAAATATTAATGATCTTACGTTAACATGGGGAAGCGTTTCTTATGCTAACAGCTATAAAATCTATCAAATTATTGATGGAGAAAAAGTCTTACAAAATACAGTGACAGGAACAAGTATCACATTCAAAAACATGCCTGGTGGAGACTATACATATGAGGTTTACTCATATAGCGACCGGTTTGGTGAATCAATGGATGGGTTCAAGGTTTCGTTACAGGTAGAGACTGTCACAATGGCTGCACCAGAAAACTTCAAATACGAAATTCAAAATGGGAACGATATCGTCCTAAGCTGGGATAGTGCTACAAATGCTGACAGCTATAAAATCTATCAAGTGATAGATGGTCAAAAGGTTCTGAAAAGTACCGCTAGTGGAACAGCTGTCAGATATAGTAATCTGCCTGAGGGTAATTACAGCTATGAAGTCCACTCTTATTCAAGTCGTTTTGGTGAATCAAAAGAAAGCAGCAAGCAATCGATTACACTTGTTCATCCTACGATGGCGCCACCGGCTAATGTGAAGAAAACAATTAAAAGTGCTTCTAGCTTTACTATTAGTTGGGACTCTGCACCAAATGCAACAAACTACAAAGTCTATCAAGTAGTTGATGGCAATGAAGTTTTAAAAAGCACGGTCACTGGTACAGCTGTTTTTTATAGTAACATAGCACCAGGAAATTACACATATGTTGTTTATGCGAACTCTTCTCGCTTTGGTCAGTCTGCTAGTGGTAGCAAGGTATCATTGACATTAACGGGACTAACGATGGAAGCACCAACGAATTTGTCACACACGATTACAAATGGAAATGATATCACGTTAAAGTGGACAGGTGTTCAAAACGCGAATGGCTATAACATTTATCAAGTAATCGATGGCGAAAGTGTTCTTCAAAAAACAGTAACAGGTACTTCTGTAAAGTTTACGAACATGCCTGCAGATGACTATCAATATGAGGTTAGTTCTTATTCAAATTTATACGGTGAATCTGAGGAAAATGCGGGGGTAGAGATTACTTTAGTTCATCCAATAATGGAAGCTCCTACTGATTTTACCTATACGGTTAAAAATGGAAATGATGTTGCGCTTAGCTGGAAATCAGTTGAGTATGCTAACACCTATAATGTTTATAAGATTATTGATGGTGAAAAGAAATTAGTTAAATCAGTGTCATCTTTATCTACTAGTATTGTTGATGTAGCAGAGGGCGATCATACGTATGTTGTTCATTCTGAAAGCACCCGTTTTGGGGAATCTGCAACAAGCAGTGAAGTCTCTTTAACGATGGTTCATCCAACAATGAAGGCACCGGGAAATGTATCACAAACAATTCTTAATGGAAATGATATTTTATTAAAATGGGATGCTACAGAATACGCAACGTTTTATAATGTGTATCAAATCATTGACGGTGAACTAGTTTTAGAAAAAACAGTAACAAGTACGTCAGTTAGATTTAATAATATGCCTGAGTCTGAATATATGTATGTGATTCATGCTTTTAGCACACGCTTTGGGGAATCAGCAGAAGGAAGTAAGCAGTCTTTCACACTCGTTCATCCAACAATGCAGGCTCCAGCTAATCTATCGGAAACGATTGTAAATGGTAATGATATTCGCTTGAAATGGGATGCTTCAGATTATGCAACAAGCTATAATGTCTATCAAATCATAGATAGCGAGCGGGTTTTACAGAAAACCGTAACAGGTACAAGTGTCACATTTGTCAACATGGCAGAGGGTGATTACACATATGAGGTTCGTGCTGAAAGCAATCGTTTTGGTGAATCAGCAAATGGAAGTGATCTTTCGTTAACTCTTGTTCATCCAATCATGACAGCACCAGAAAATCTAACACAAAGTATTGCAAATGGAAATGATATTGTGTTGAAATGGAATGCTTCAACATATGCAACTGATTATAGAGTGTACCAGATTGTTGATGATCAACTTGTGTTAAAAGCAAGTGTAAAAGGAACGACGGCAAGGTTTAATAATATGCCAGAGGGAGATTACGAATATGTCGTTCATTCATATAGTAATCGCTTTGATGAGTCACCGAAAGGAAGCTCTATCAACTTCGCATTAACATGGCCAGTTGTTGAAGCTCCAGCTATTTCAGGGAAAGTAGAGAATATAAACAATATGACTTTATCTTGGCCTGCAGCAGCTTGGGCAAATGAATACCGGGTTTATCAAATCACAAATGATGAGAAGACATTAATTTATAAAGGTACTGCACGAAACTATAAAGCTAATAACCTTTCAGAAGATACACATTCTTTTGAGGTAACAGCTTACAATACACGATTTGGTGAATCAACTGCTTCAAATCGTATAACAGAAACAATTGTTTATCCAATTATGGAGCCGCCAACTGCAAGCTTGACACTTGTAAGTGAAACAAGTGCAAGAATTAATTGGAATTTTATTACCTATGCAAATGGTTACAACATCTATGAAGTGATTGATGGAGAATTAGTGTTAATTGCTGAAAAAGTTAATAATTTAATGTATGCGCTCTTGAATTTAAGCTACGCAAATCATGAATATGTCGTTACGTCATACAGTAATTCATTTGGTGAGTCAAAACCATCCAATGTAGTACTTGCTAAGCTAATCTTAGACGAAGAAGCGCCAGTTACCACAGCTAACGCACCAACTGATTGGATAAACGAAGACCAAGTCATAACACTATCAGCTACAGACAATGAAACAGGAGTAGGGAAAACTTATTATTCCATTGATGGTAGTGATTTTGCAGAAGGTAACTCTTTTGAAGTAAAAGGAGAAGGTGTACACAAAGTATCGTTCTACTCAATTGACAAAGTTGACAACACTGAAGAAGTCCAATCAATTGAAGTGAAAATCGATAAAACAGCACCAGTGACAACTTCAGATGCACAAAACTTTTGGAGTAAGGAAGATGTAACAGTGAACTTAACTGCAGAAGATGGACAAAGTGGTATTTCAAAAACCTTCTATTCTGTTAACGGATCCCAATATGTTGAGGGAACATCATTGATGATCATAGAAGAAGGTCTTAACCTAGTCTCCTTCTATTCAGTTGATAATGCTGGCAACAAGGAAGACCCTCGAACAATAGGAGTTAAGTTAGATAAAACGGCACCAGTAACAACCTCTGATGCACCTGAATCATGGCGTACAGATGATGTAACCGTAAACCTTGAAGCAACTGATGAATTAAGTGGAGTAACAGAAACCTTCTATTCGATTAATGGTTCTGACTATGTGAAGGGAACAAGCTTTACATTAACAGAAGAAGGAATCCATGAAGTGAAATTCTTCTCAATGGATTACGCGATGAATATAGAAGCGATAAAGACAATTGAAGTAAAAATTGATAAAACAGCACCAGTTGTAAACATGGATTTAGGTGCTGAATATAAATTAGGTACTGACTTGGAATTATTCTACAACGCAGAAGATAACATTTCTGATGTAGTGATTGAGAAAATGATTGTTTCTTATCCTGATAATGCTGATGGAAAAGAGATTGGAAAAGGTACTTCTATTTCATTAGATAAACCAGGTGTCTACAACGTAACAGTTATAGCAACAAATGGAGCAGGTTTAACAACAATAATTGAAAAACAATTTGTCGTGTACATTCCTGCAACAATTGATGTGACGGCTAAAGTCATTAAAGGTAATAAGGGAGTGTTTACAGTTCGAGTAGATTTACCAGAAGGTTTTGATACAAAAGGCTTTGATCTGGATACAGCTACAGTGAATGGAGTAAATGCTCTAACAAGCAACAAAGGCTACTATAACCAAGCGAAAAATGGACAATTCAAGTTTGAACGTTCAGACTTTACTTGGGTTCCTTCAGAAAAAACACTTGTGTTCAGAGGATATCTCGATGGCTATCTAGTTGTTGGACAAACGAATGTAAGAGTACAGAAATAAACAATTCTGTTCTCTACTGGTAAAAGCAAATAGAAAATGAAAAAACTCGTCTACTAAGGCGAGTTTTTTCATTTAATGAATGAATAACACATATATTATTTACACACCCTTAAAGTTCCCTACACAAATTTAACCCAACTAAACAATCTTCTACAAAATTCACAAAATTTTTCAAATTATTTTTTAGTTTAAGCAGGAACCAAGCAGGGAAATATAGAATTAGTACTACATAGCTTTATCATAAAGGAGGAGTTCAATCATGAGATATAACGTCAGAGGGGAAAACATTGAAATAACTCCAGCATTAAGAGAGTATGCAGAAAAGAAGATTGGTAAGCTTGAAAGATATTTTGAAGAGTCAGTTGACGCGAATGTGAATGTCAATCTGAAATATTATAATGATCAAGAATCTAAAATTGAAGTAACGATTCCAATGACAGATCTTGTGCTACGTGCTGAGGAATATAACCAAGATATGTACGCAGCGATTGATCTTGTGGTGAATAAATTAGAACGACAAATTCGTAAGCATAAAACAAAGGTAAACCGCAAACTACGTGAGCAAGGTACACCAAAGTTTGTATTTAGTAATTTTCAATCAGAAGAAGCTGTACCTGATTTAGAAGATGATGCTGATGAAGTTGTTCGTACAAAGCGCTTTAACTTAAAGCCGATGGATAGTGAAGAAGCTATTCTTCAAATGGACATGTTAGGTCACAACTTCTTTGTTTATACAGATGCTAAATCTAATAAAACGAATGTTGTGTACAAGCGTAAAGATGGTAAATATGGCTTAATTGAGCCTCAAGTATAAAACACAAACAGCGCCTATTATGGGCGCTGTTTTCATGGAGTGAAAAAGATGGAGAAACCAAATATCCTCGTCATTGGTAGCATTAATATGGATTTAGTTACAGAAACGAACATCATTCCTAATGTTGGAGAAACAGTTCTTGGCGATTCCTTCCAAACGATACCTGGAGGAAAAGGAGCAAATCAAGCTGTTGCTGCAGCTAAGCTTGGGGCAGAAGTGACTCTACTAGGCTGTATAGGTGATGATGATTTAGGAAATGAGCTTAAAAATCATTTAAAAGATCAAGGTATTTGCATAGATTATATAAACACAATCCAAGAACAATCAACAGGTATTGCCTCGATCACCCTTTCAGAAGGAGATAACAGCATCATCGTTGTCCCAGGAGCAAATTCTATGTTAACACCACAGCTTGTCAGATCATATGAAGATTTAATCGCCAAAAGTGATATGATTCTCGTTCAGCTTGAAATTCCGTTGAAAAGTGTCATGGAAACAGCTGCTCTTGCTACGAAACACCATGTACCTATGATCCTAAATCCAGCTCCTATTCAAGATCTACCAAAGGAATTACTACTTCAAGCAACATACCTAACACCAAATGAACATGAGCAGGCAGCTCTTTTAGCAACAAGTGATTTATCATCAGAGGAACTTGAACAAGTAAAGAAAAAATGTATAACAACACAAGGATCTAAAGGTGTAAGGATTTACGATGAAGTAGAAAAACTGATACCAGCCTTCAACGTTGAAGGTGTTGATTCTACTGGAGCAGGAGATACCTTTAATGGCGCGCTGGCTGTTTTCTTAACAAGAGGTTTAAGCATAATCGATGCGTGTCAATTCGCCAACGCCGCTGCTGCACTTTCAGTGACAAAATTAGGTGCTCAATCAGGAATGCCTAGTTTATTAGAAGTGAAAGAGTTTCTTGCTCAACATAATAAATAATGTAAAGTGAAAGGTAAGCACTTAAATTATTTCTTACCTTTCACTACATTACTCACCAAAAATAAACTCCCCAATCTCCCCACCAATTCCATCATAACCATCATCAACATCGCTTGGTGCTGAATCATAACTATCTAAATTATTCGAAAGATCTCCATCAGGATCGCTCCGTTCATAGCCATCCTCGCCACCTCTCCAATAGCCTTCAACCTCTGTTCCATCATCACGAGTGTACCCATCAACCCAATGTGGATCAACATGGTGTGTATTTGATTCATCTTCATATGTTTCATCAACTATTTCATACTCGTCTATCGGATAATAGTCGTCTTCGATGTAATTGTTTTCTTGCTGCTCTCCTGTCGGCACAATAAAATTTTCATAAACCGTACTTCCCATTAAAAACAAAATAGCTACCCCGAAACCGAACTGTAAGAAAAATAAAGCAAGACTTCCGAATTGATAAAAGTCGTAATGTTTATTTCTCGAGCTTACTTTATATTTGGCTTTAGTTAATAATTCTTCTTGCTTTTGTTTTCTGAAACTAATAAAAAAATGACTTGACGCTAAAGCTTTGAATTCTGCTTCAATTTTATCTGATATGTCGAGATATGGTGATAAAAAGCATAAAAAGATAAGTCCAGCGACTATGCAGACAACAAAAGAAACAAGGTATACTTTTTCATACCATTGACCTTCAAACCATAAGTTTAAGATCCATTCCACGATTTATAGCACCACCTGATGTTTATTCTAGGTACATTATACTAAAAAAGTAGGGTTTTTTGTCTTTTTTAGTAGAAAGTTAGTCTATAAATGAAGTGGGACAATAACCTTAATCAACTACTGTTTCCTCTGTCATCCTTCCCTGTTGTACCACATCCCAAATAGTGCTAAAATAAAGGATAGTTTGAATGATTATCATTGTCATGTTTTTCCACTCTAAAACAGAGGAGCGTTTTGAATGCTTGGAATTTTAAATAAGGTGTTTGATTTTAACAAACGTGCGTTAAATCGTTATGAAAAAATGGCTGATCAGGTGTTGGCGTTAGATAGTTCAATGAATGGCTTATCTGATGAAGCGCTGAAGGCTAAAACAGAGGAATTTAAGGGTCGTGTGGCGAAGGGTGAATCGCTTGATGATCTTTTAATAGAAGCATTTGCTGTTGTTCGTGAAGCAGCAAAGCGTGTATTAGGATTACATCCATATAAGGTTCAGTTAATGGGTGGTATTTCTCTACACGAAGGTAATATTTCAGAAATGAAAACAGGTGAAGGTAAAACATTAACGTCTACAATGCCTGTTTATTTGAATGCACTTTCAGGTGAAGGTGTTCATGTTGTGACGGTTAATGAATACTTAGCTAGTCGTGATGCACATGAAATGGGTCAATTGTACGAATTTCTTGGCTTAACAGTTGGTCTGAACTTAAATTCAATGAACAAAGATGAAAAACGAGAAGCATATGCTGCTGATGTTACATATTCAACAAATAATGAACTAGGCTTTGATTATTTACGAGACAACATGGTGTTATATCGTGAACAAATGGTACAACGTCCACTTAATTTTGCTGTCATTGATGAGGTTGACTCGATCTTAGTCGATGAAGCAAGAACACCATTGATTATTTCAGGACAAGCTGCGAAATCAACAAAGCTTTATATTCAAGCAAATGGCTTTGTTCGTCAGTTGAAAAAAGATGAAGACTTCACTTTTGATGTAAAAACAAAGGCTGTTCAGTTAACAGAAGAAGGTATGACAAAAGCTGAGAAGGCTTTTGGTATTGAAAATCTTTATGATATTACACATGTAGCTCTTCTTCACCACATAAACCAAGCATTAAAAGCACAATTCGTGATGCAAAATGATGTTGATTATGTTGTTGATGAAGGACAAGTTGTCATTGTTGATTCATTCACAGGTCGTTTAATGAAGGGTCGTCGTTATAGTGAAGGTCTTCACCAAGCGATTGAGGCTAAAGAAGGCCTAGAAATTCAAAACGAAAGCATGACTCTTGCAACAATTACGTTCCAGAACTACTTCCGTATGTACAAAAAGCTGTCTGGTATGACTGGTACAGCGAAAACAGAGGAAGAAGAGTTCCGTAATATTTACAATATGCAGGTTGTTGCGATTCCAACGAACAAGCCGATTGCTCGTGATGATAAACCGGATCTTGTTTATCGTTCGATGGAAGGAAAGTTCCGTGCAGTTGTTGAGGATGTAAAACAACGTTATGATCTTGGCCAGCCGGTTTTAGTTGGTACAGTTGCTGTTGAAACATCTGAATTAATTTCTCAGCTTTTAAAGAAAAAAGGTGTTCCGCATCATGTGTTGAATGCAAAACAGCATGAAAAAGAAGCAGAAATTATTGAAACAGCAGGACATCGTGGTTCAGTAACAATCGCAACGAATATGGCAGGTCGTGGTACAGATATTAAGCTTGGTGAAGGTGTTCGTGAGGTTGGTGGCTTAGCTGTTATCGGTACTGAGCGTCATGAATCTCGTCGTATTGATAACCAGCTTCGTGGACGTTCTGGTCGTCAAGGTGACCCAGGTGCAACTCAATTCTACCTTTCAATGGAAGATGAATTAATGCGTCGTTTTGGTTCAGAAAATATGATGAATATGATGGATCGTCTAGGTATGGATGATACACAGCCAATTCAAAGTAAAATCGTTTCACGTGCGGTTGAATCTGCGCAAAAACGTGTTGAAGGTAATAACTTTGATGCACGTAAACAGCTTCTACAATATGATGATGTCTTACGTCAACAACGTGAAGTTATTTATAAACAACGATTTGAGGTTCTTGATTCTGACAATCTGCGTAAAATTGTTGAGAAAATGCTTACATCAACAATTGAACGTGTTGTTGCTTCTTATACACCACAATCAGAGGTTGAAGAAGATTGGAACTTAGAAGGTATTATTGATTATATGAATGCAAACATTCTTCAAGATGGTCAGCTTTCAATCGGAGATCTTCGTCGTAAAGATCCTGAAGAAATGGTTGAGCTTATCTCGAAACAAGCACTTTCTCATTATGATGAAAAAGAAGCTGATTTCGGTGACGAACAAATGCGTGAATTTGAAAAAGTTATCTTACTTCGTGCAGTTGATTCAAAATGGATGGATCATATCGATGCTATGGATCAGCTTCGTCAAGGAATTCATTTACGTGCTTACGGACAAAACGATCCGTTACGTGAATACCAAATGGAAGGCTTTGCAATGTTCGAGACAATGATTGCGTCAATTGAGGAAGATGTAGCAAAATACATCATGAAAGCTCAAATCCGTAACAACCTTGAACGTCAAGAAGTAGCCCAAGGTCAAACAGCTGTTCATCCAAAAGAAGGCGATGAAAAGGTTAAGAAAAAACCAAAACGCAACGCAGTTGAAGTAGGCCGTAACGAAGCATGTATATGCGGAAGCGGCAAAAAATATAAAAACTGCTGTGGACAATAATTAGCATTACGATCCATACAAGGATATAATAGATAAATGACTAAACTGAGAGAGGTGCTAATCACCTCTCTCTTGTTGCGAAAATATCATACAATAGGTTTTTCAATAAGGCTGTTTTCTCAAAATATTATGTTTTGAACACTATAGTGTAATGGAGCGGAAGACACTGACTCCTGCGGGTGTTGAGGAAAGGCTGAGACCCCACAGGCGTAGCCGAGGAGGCTCAGCTTCCTCCCCGCGGAAAGCAGTGTCTGCAGCGAAATGAAACGAACTTGTTTATAGAAAGAAAACAACAAGTATGAAATATAGCCTAAAATAATCATGAGGTGACTGGAATGGAATTAGTAGAAATTCGTCAAGAGCTTGAAAAAACAGCTAAACGTTTAGCGGACTTTAGGGGGTCTCTTTGACCTCGATATAAAAGAAGCACGTATCTCTCAGCTTGAAGGGCAAATGACTGCACCTGATTTCTGGGATAACCAAAACGCTGCACAAGTTGTTATTAATGAAACAAACGCATTAAAAGAAATGGTTGATCAATTTCATAATTTATTCGAATCATATGAAAATCTTCAATTAACACATGATCTAGTAAAAGAAGAAGAAGATGCTGATTTACAAGCTGATCTTGAGTCAGAACTTAAAGACTTAGTTTCTCAGTTAAATGACTTCGAACTTCAGCTTTTATTAAGTGAACAGCATGATAAAAACAATGCAATTTTAGAGCTTCACCCAGGTGCTGGTGGAACAGAATCACAAGACTGGGGTTCCATGCTTCTTCGTATGTACACACGTTGGGCGGAGAAAAAAGGCTTTAAAGTGGAAACTCTTGATTACTTACCAGGAGATGAAGCGGGAATTAAAAGTGTCACTCTTCTCATTAAAGGTCATAACGCATATGGCTATTTAAAAGCAGAAAAAGGTGTACATCGTTTAGTTCGTATTTCACCGTTTGACTCATCAGGTCGTCGTCATACTTCATTCGTATCTTGTGAAATCATGCCTGAATTTAATGAAGAAATCGACATTGAAATTCGTACAGAAGATTTGAAAGTTGATACTTACCGTGCAAGTGGTGCAGGTGGTCAGCATATCAATACAACAGACTCTGCAGTACGTATTACCCACGTACCGACTAACATTGTTGTAACATGTCAAACAGAGCGTTCACAGATCAAAAACCGTGAGCGTGCGATGAAAATGCTTCAAGCTAAGCTATATCAAAAACGAATTGAAGAACAAGAAGCAGAGCTTGCTGAAATCCGTGGTGAGCAAAAAGACATCGGCTGGGGAAGCCAAATTCGTTCATACGTGTTCCACCCATATTCAATGGTAAAGGATCATCGTACGAATACGGAAATTGGAAATGTGCACGCTGTGATGGATGGAGAGTTAGATCCGTTTATTGACGCGTTTCTTCGTTCTAAGTTATCTCAATAATGAATGGAAGCAACTCGACTTTAGGTTGAGTTGCTTTTTTAGTTAGTCGGTTTTTGGTATAAGGTCAACTTGGGCTAAGGGAAAGCTACTATGTGTTAATTTGTCAAACTAGGTAGGTGGTGCGGTTTTTGTCGAAAATAGTCTAATCGTCGATAAATCCGGAAAATCGTTGATAAATTCTCAGAAGCGCTGATAAATCTCGAAAATCGCTGATAAATCAAAAAAATCGCCGATAAACCTGACGCCCTATGTTCAAACCGAGCACCAAAGTAAGAGTACGACCCTAAGTAAAGCCCAAAATAGACTCATTAACCGTCCAAATCACATGTTTCTCCCTCATTTCACAGAATTTTTCCCACCAAATAGCAAATACTACACCAAAACGAGGTGAAATTTTCACATATATGGGCTGATCTCATCTCACACAGGTTAACCGACAACATCTCCACCTCAAATCTAACTCTTTACTCCGTTAACACGTTATTTTGCTGTTATTCACAGACAAATTTCCGAGTGCTATACTCATCTAGGGTTTTAGAATTTTAGAAGAAGGAGGGCGAATAAAATAGATGAATATGAAGAAACGAAATCATACTTATCATCCTACATTTCACGTATTTATTGAATACATATATATCTTGATTGGTTCAGCGACGGTTGCGATTGGTTTTAATTTGTTTTTACTTCCTAATCGGGTTGCGTCTGGAGGAGTTAGCGGAATTAGTACGATTTTTGATGCGACTCTTGGGTTAGAGCCGGCTTATGTACAGTGGGCCTTTAATATTCCTTTATTTATTGCAGGTGTCATTTTGTTGGGCAGGCAGTTTGGGTTTAAAACATTAATAGGTACGGTGTTTTTGCCTTTTGTTGTTTTTTTAACAAGGAATTGGGAGCCGGCTACGATGGATCCGTTATTAGGTTCACTTTTTGGTGGGATTTGTATCGGGCTTGGTCTTGGGATTGTTTTTAGAGGAAAGGCTTCAACTGGTGGAACAGATTTGGCCGCACAAATTATTCATAAATATACAGGGTTATCGCTCGGTACATGTGTTGCTTTAATTGATGGATTAATTGTTATCTCAGCAGCATTTGTATTTGATATTGAACGTGGTCTTTATGCATTAATTGGGCTTTATGTAACAAGTAAAACCATTGATATTGTGCAAATTGGTTGGGGACGTTCGAAGATGACGATGATTATTACAAACAAGCAAGAAGAAGTACAGCATGCGATTTTAAATGAAATTGATCGTGGTGTCACAAGGCTTGCTGCACATGGGGGTTTTACGAATAATGAAAGACCTGTGTTAATGTGTGTTGTTGATCAAACGGAATTCACAAAATTGAAACAACTTGTTCGAAGTATTGATCCAAACGCATTTGTGACGGTGACAGATGCATCAGAAGTGTTAGGAGAAGGTTTCAAAAGGGTTTAGAATGGTTATAATATCAATGATATTGTATAGTAATTGATGAATAGAGTGATATAGCAATGCATGTTAGGAGGTATGTATGATGAAACGTAAGTTATTTGCATTATTACTGGGTACGTCTGTTATTTTAGGTGCATGTGGTGGTGCAGAAGAACCAACGGAGGAAGCGACAGATTCCACTCAAGGCACAACAACAGCTAGCGGTGATGCAGAAGAAATTTTTCAACAAAACTGTATTGGCTGTCATGGACAAAACCTTGAAGGAGCTTCAGGACCAAACTTAACTGAAGTTGGCGGTAAATATGATCAAGAGGCAATTGAAAGCATTATTTTAAATGGCCAAGGAAATATGCCAAAAGGCTTGCTAAATGAAGCAGATGCCGAAGTAGTAGCATCTTGGTTAGCTGAAAAGAAATAAGGTAGTAGAAGGATGGCTCTTACAAAGGTCATCTTTTTTTATGTTCTTTTTTAGTTATCACATGTTCTTTAGACACACCTTTTGTAAAAAATACAACAATTTTTTATTTTTTCTTGCAAAAATAGTCAGAAAGTTCTAAAATAAATGGTAATATAAAAGCGCTTACAATTTAGTCGTTAATTTGTAACATTCTCCCATCGTTCCCCTTGAAATGCCCTCTACAACAAGCGTTCGACACAGTTATTAACGGTTGAAATGAAAATGTAACATTATTTAGTCTATATTTGTTGCATTTTGATGTTATAATAAATTTTGTAGTTTAGTAGACAAGGAGTTACTATGTCTATTCGGTCGACAATTATCGACAGTAATCGACTGATTTTCAAAAAAACAACTTTAGGTGGTTCTATATGATAGAAATGTCAGAAGTATATAAAACATATCCAAATGGCGTTTTAGCCATAAATGGTATTGATATAATGATAAACCAAGGCGAGTTTGTTTATGTCGTTGGACCTAGTGGTGCAGGTAAATCTACCTTTATTAAAATGATGTATCGAGAAGAAAAACCTTCAAGCGGTAAAATCGTAATCAATGGTGTTGACCTGTCTAAGCTTAAGGAAGCAAAAGTTCCGATGTTAAGACGTAATATAGGTGTTGTTTTCCAAGACTTTAAGTTATTACCAAAATTAACAGTCTTTGAAAATGTCGCATTTGCTCTAGAAGTTATTGGTGAAACACCAAAAACGATAAAAAAGAGAGTACTAGATGTACTAGATTTAGTTCAACTAAAACATAAAGCAAGATTCTTTCCGAACGAACTATCAGGTGGGGAACAACAGCGTGTGTCAATCGCACGATCTATTGTAAATAACCCTTCGGTGATGATTGCCGATGAGCCGACTGGAAACCTTGATCCTGATACATCATGGGAAATAATGCATTTGTTCGAGGAAATTAATAATCGTGGTACAACAATTGTTATGGCAACACACAACAAAGAGATTGTAAATACATTAAAAAAACGTGTCATCGCAGTTGAGGATGGAAAAATTGTCCGTGATGAAGCAAGAGGGGAGTATGGTTTATATGATTAATGCTCTTGGTCGTCACTTTAGAGAAAGTTTAAAAAGCTTAGCAAGAAATGCGTGGATGACCTTTGCGTCAGTTAGTGCAGTAACGGTAACGTTGATTTTAGTAGGTACATTTTTAGTGATTATGATGAACCTCAACCATGTAGCTTCAAACCTTGAGAATGATGTTGAGATTCGTGTGCTTGTTGATGTAACAGCTAATGAAGAAGCAGAAGCCAAGTTAAAAAGCGAAATTGAAAAAATTACAGAAGTAGAGTCCGTTGTTTTCTCTCCGAAAGAAAAAGAACTAGAAAATTTAGTTGAAAGCTTGGGAGATGAAGGAAAGTCCTTTGAGTTATTTGAACAAAATAATCCGTTAAATGATGTATTTATTGTTAAAGCAGAGAACCCTCAGGATACTAGTAAAGTAGCAGATAAGCTGACAAAGTTAGAGAATGCGTCAAAAGTAAGATATGGTCAAGATCAAGTTGAAAAGCTATTTAACGCAATCTCAGTTGCGCGAAATATCGGTATAGGTTTGATCATTGGTCTTGTGTTTACTGCGATGTTCCTGATTTCTAATACAATTAAAATTACAATTATGGCACGTCAACGTGAAATTGAAATCATGAGACTTGTAGGTGCGACAAATGGATTTATTCGCTGGCCGTTTTTCCTAGAAGGTTTATTTTTAGGTGTGTTTGGCTCGATTATTCCAATTGCGTTAATCGTTATTGCCTATAAATCTTTATATACATGGGCACTTCCAAAGCTTCAAGGCTCATTTATTGAGGTTTTACCATTCAGTCCTTTTGTTTTCCAAGTATCAGCGATTCTTTTATTCATAGGTGCGCTTATCGGTGTTTGGGGAAGTTTAATGTCTGTTCGTAAATTCTTAAAAGCATAAACTAGCAATCTCTTGGTTGCTAGTTTACTAGCTTTCATCCAGTAATTTTACATAACATTTGGGGAGGAAACACAATGAAAAGAAAGCTAATGACATTCAGTTTGGCTGCCGTTGTTGGGACAAGCGGGTTATTGCTTCCAGCTAGTAATAATATAACCTTCGCACAAACGTTACAGGAAAAAAAGCAAGAAATTGAAAAAAAACAGTCAGACGTGTCTTCAAGTCTTGATAATAAAGATAGTGAGATTTCAAAGCTTAAACAAGAAGAAGAAAAGCTTAATGGAGAAATTAAAAAAATAGATCTTCAATACGCAGAAATAAACGGGAAAATCCGTGGAAAAGAAGCAAGTATTGAAGAAGCTAAAAAGAAAATTGAAGAACTAAAAGCAGAAATCGAAACGGTAAAAGAACGTATCGCAGAGCGCAACAAATTGTTAGAAGATCGAGCACGTTCACTTCAAGAAAGTGGAGGCGTGATTAGCTATTTAGATGTGGTACTGGGTGCTCAAAGTTTTGGAGACTTCGTAGGTCGTGTGAATGCTGTCACAACCATTGTTGAAGCAGATAAAGAAATAATCAAAGCACATGAAGCTGATAAACTATTATTAGAGGAAACAGAAGCAGATCTAAATAATAAACTAAACGAGTTAAAACAAGCATTAACTGAGTTAGAAGGCTTAAAAGGTCAATTAGAAGTTCAAAAAACGAAAAAAGAAGATTTAATGAAACAAGTGGAAAAGCAGCATGATGAAGCGATTCATGAAAAGCACGAGTTAGAAGATGAAGCAGCATTTTTAGCTGAACAACAAAAAGCAATTGAACTTGAAGAACAAAGACAACGTGAAGCAGCGGCAAGAGCAGCAGAAGAAGCGAAACGCCAAGCTGAAGAAGAAAGAAAAAGAGCAGAAGCAGCAGCTGCACAAAGTGCGAGTACGAAATCTAATTCAAATTCAAGTACAACAAGTAGTAGCTCAGGATCTAGCAGTAGTAGCTCAGCTTCTACACAAAAACCAGCTGTAACTGGAGGCACATTTATGTGGCCAGCATCTGGTTCTTTTACTTCCGGATATGGCCCTCGTTGGGGTAAACTACATGCCGGAATTGATATTGCCAACCGTTCAGATGTTCCAGTTGTTGCATCTGCAAGTGGTACTGTTATTCGCGCACATTATTCAAGCAGCTATGGTAATGTAGCATATATTTCTCATAATATTAATGGACAAGTTTACACAACATTATATGCACATATGGAAGCTCTACATGTAAGTGCAGGACAATCTGTGTCAAAAGGCCAACAAATTGGTATTATGGGCAATACAGGTCATTCAACTGGTCAGCATTTACACTTTGAAATTCATAAAGGGCCATGGAATGGTCAAGCAAATGCTGTGAATCCTTTAAATTTCTTACCTTAATTTTATATATACCCGTTTATGTACCTCTAAAACACTATGTTTTAGAGGTTTTGCTTTTTGTTTTAGCTAAATGATAAGAGAAGTATACTTGTACAGGGTCCCTTATGAAGGAAATCCTGCACGGGTGATCTTCTCGGAGTAGTTTATCGTCGATTTTTTGGAAATATCAGCGATTATGGAGATTTATCGTCGATTATTCGAAAATATCAGCGATTTTCGCGATTTAAGTCAAGTCCTTAATCTTGTGTAAATTCTTGAACAAATATTTTCAACTATCATTCAGACCTGTTTTAAAGATTATTATCAAATCCCACCAACATTTTTTTTGCGGAACTTCCATGTGTT
>NZ_JAIVKL010000017.1 GCF_020524045.1 Metabacillus litoralis | reverse complement strand
CCCCACAGGCGAAGCGCCGAGGAGGCTCAGCTTCCTCCCCGCGGAAAGCGAGTGTCTGCAGCGCAATGGAACGAACTTGTTTCTTTAAGCTTAACTGAATTTAGATTTATTCGTCTTTTGTATGACTTCTTTAATTATGTCCCAACCTCGCTAACATTAACCTTAAGAAAGCGATAAAAAGCTACTTATCAATGTATTTCTTGTTGATTTTATGAAATTCTTCTCTTATCAAATGATTTGTTTTTATAGTTGGAATAAGAAACATCGTTGCGAAGAAGATACCTAAGAAATTAAATGTTCCTGTTCCTATATGGACATATCCCTGAAGGATATAAATGATAGATAAACCAATGCTAAATGTTAAGTTATCTCTTAGATTTATTTTCTTCCGTTGCTGACGGTCTTTAAAAAACAAAGCAAATTTTTTATTTGTTAAATAAAAGTAAATTCCTAATAAAAGAAATGCAATAAATAATATGAGCAATCTATACTTTTCCCCTAAAAGCTCGAAAGCTAAGATTCCCACGCCTATTAATAACATTATCAAAACATAGGAATAACCAACAGAAAAGGTTGAAAAGTAAATATTTCGTATTTCTTCTTTTTCATCAGGAGTTTTAAATTTTAGGATTGATTGATTAGAAGCGAAGTCATCACACAAATCATCTTTTTCTCTTTTCGTTAGTACCTCTTGATCTATACTAATATTTTGATCACTTAAGGTACTGAGATGTTTAGACATCTTCCACTCTAAATAAACATTCACACACATAAAAATGATACCTATGACAATAAGGTAATACAAAGGAAGAAAAATAAGTTCACTAATTACTAGAAAATTAGTAACTACTACGATACATCTTAATAAAAAATCTACTATAGCGATTTTCCTTAGGTGACCTAACAATTTACCTTTCGTACTCTCAAGAATAGAAGTAGTAAATAGGACAAAAACAAATGGTGAGAAAAAACAAAATGCTGTAAAATCTTTTAGTCCAAAGTTGATTGTAAGAAGAATCAGAATAAAATTATTTAAATAAAAAAGAACATTTAATAACAGTAAATTATTTATCTTACTTCCCATATTTTAAATCCTTCCTTATTTCATCTGGATATCATTCCACGTTTGGATATTTATTCTATTTTATCATTTTTTCTAATGTAAAAGTATACAAGACTCTATACACCCTATCTGTTTACTTAGTAGGAACGTAAAACTTTAAAAACTAAATTACCATCTCCATGATAAAAAGCCAGCATAATTATGCTAGCTTAAGATAGTCATTTATCGATTTAAACAAGTTGTTCTACTTTGGCAAATTTCTTTGCCACTTCTTTAGCCTTCTCTATTGCAGTCATCTTTATTTCTTCTGCTTTATCTGGAGTAAATGCCATTCCTTCAACTGGAATTGATTCAAATTCAGTAATACCCATAAAACTTAAAACAGCCTTAAGATGGCGATCTCCAAATTCCATTTCGGCTGCTGGACCTTCTGAGTAGAATCCTCCACGAGCCTGAATATGTACAGCTTTTTTACCTTCTAATAATCCGACAGGACCATTTTCGGTATATTTAAAGGTTTTACCAGCAATCATTAAAGTATCAATATACGCCTTCACTTTTGGAGGGTAGCTTAAGTTCCACATTGGAGTAACAAACACGTATTTATCAAAATCTTTAAATTCAGCAGTTAATTCATCAATACGACTAACTTTTCCTTGCTCTTCCTTTGTTAAATCTTCAAATGAAATTCCTTGTCCTAGCTTTCCCCATGCTCCCAAAACATCTTCATCTATCTCAGGAATGTAAGAATTAAATAAATCTAGTTCTCTAATTTCATCATTTGGGCTTTCTTGGCGATAGGCTTCTAAGAAAGCTTGCCCTACTGTCAAGCCGAAAGACAAATCGGTAGTTTTAGGATTTGCAGTAATATAAAGTACTTTATTCATTGTATTTTTCTTCCTCTCGATGGTTTTATAGATTAGTATGATGAAAATACTGTAATCTACTATGTACTATATTTCCGTTGGTTACTAATGTCAAATTTTATGTTATTAGAAAAGTTTTTTTAAATCTACAATACTAAAAACAACAATATTGATTGGCATTTTTATATGTTATCATTCCTTCAATTGCTGTGACTGTAGTAGAGGTACCTTCACAATTTCACACAAAAAAAGACATAGCAAATGTCCCCACGTCTTCAAAATTGAAATTGATTAATCCTTTTACCTTACTTATCTCTCGCAGTAATTACATCCCCAGTCATGGCATCAATGTACCTGATCGGCGTTCTTGAATACCTGTCACATGCTTGATAAACAAGAATATAGGATTCTATATCACTGTCATAATCTGTTTCCCACGCTAATTCAAAGTCCAAATGAGTTAAAAATATATCTCTGGCTTCTTTTTTTGTAATGGCTGTTTTCGTTGGAATCTCGTTAATTTTTTCCATATCAAAACTTGGTCCGCTATAATGATCAATATGTCCTGTTTTATTATTAACTGCCACTACTACTATTTCTAACTGAACAGGTATACCTTCACTGTTATACATACGGAAAGTAAATACTTCTTTATTTCTAGCTTCGTCTTGCTCATCTTCTTCGTTCTCTCGAACAATCAATTGCAAATATTTATGGTAATCTGGAAGAATCATTTGAAGAAAGTTAATCGCTTTGTGATAACAATCTTCATGACTAAGTTGGAGATTGCCGCTTCTTTCATTAAACCACGTAAAGCTTCTAACTTTACCAGTTTCCTTTGAGATAAAAGCTTTAACTGTATCTTTCGTTTGCCTCTTAAGATATCCATCAATTGATAAATCTTCTTCGTCCATCTCCCAGTTTCGATCACGCCATACAATGCCCGTTTCTTCTCCCATATTGACTTCTCGAATGATGTCCATTTCCTCTGTTACACCAACTACCTCTGTAATCGATAAATCTTCCTTTATGTCTTTATTATTAGGAGGAGGAAGTGGAACACAAGTCTCTGGAACATCTTCATCATGTATAATGCTCAATGTTGGGGTCAATACATCCGCTTTATACTTCATGAAAGATTCCTCTGGTTCGTAAACAAGACGAAGCCCATCTTCTGCAACATTATATATAATAGTATATAGATTTTTAATCGTCGGCTGAAAATCAAGGCTATTTTGTACATGTTCAATCAGCTTTTCTTTAGAAATCAGCGTTCTAGGTATCTCAGGTATCCTCTTCACAGCTTTATAAGAGAAATGAACAATGTTCCCCGATGGGTCCACATCAATATAACAACCAGCAGAATTAAGCGGTAAATCCATAACAATTTTTTCATAATAGTAACGATAGATATGATTCATTTTTTTCATCTCATAAAGAGTTAAATCTTCTAAAGCACCTGGATAATGACTAAGGAAAAAGTGTTCCGCTCGTTTCTTTCGTTCTTCTATATTTAGCGGCACCTCATTTGAATCTTTATCATTTAAATCAATCGTAAAAGAATTCAAATGACCATCCAGATCAAGATTTATCGTAATTCTTTCATTGCTTTCTTCGTTGATCCATACAAACATAGCCTCGCCTTCTCCGTTCTCCCCCTCAATATATTCTTCTATGATCGCTTGAAAATCAGCAGGAATTTGGACTATTGATAACGCTCGTTTTTTTAATTCTTCTTTTTCCATGTCAGCCACCTCCAAGTTTTTAGTTTTTATCTCTATCCAGCTTATCTTAAGGATCCGTAAAAAGCATTAAGCTCGGATTGTACTAAAGTATTCCTAAACTCTAAACTCAATAATTTTCTGCATTAATTCTTTCAGATGTAGCCTTCTAATTCGCACTCGTTTTTTATAAATATATTCTATTTTACCATTTATTCTCTTTTAAATGGAAGTTGATAAATGATAGATTTAACAACTATAAAGAGTTTGTTTGTTAAGAATAAACAAAAAGTGGTCGACCATATTCGGAAGACCATTAAAGCTTCTATAGACTATCAATCTATTTAAATATAAGGCTACAGTTTGTTTAAGACGTTCCATCTTATTTTACATTCGTTATCCAGTAGAAAAACTTGGCTTCTCTCCAAGTCATAAAGCGAAATCCTTAGTTATTACTATGAACGTATACTCTCTGTTAGTATAAAAAAATGCACCTCATCGATAGCTATCGCTAACAATAAAGATGCATTTTTCAACTGCTTTCTTTATGCTATTTTACTCATATCTATTTTCTTTCCTTCTTTACGCCACTCTTTAAATTCAGCTGCTGCTGTGAAGAGTGCGTCTGTTGAGGAGTTAAGAGCTGTTTCAAACGAATCTTGTAAAACACCGATGATAAATCCTACTCCAACAACTTGCATCGCAACTTCTGCTGGAATTCCAAATAAGCTACATGCTAAAGGAATAAGTAATAACGATCCACCCGCAACCCCAGAAGCTCCACATGCACATACTGCTGAAAGGACACTAAGAATTAGTGCTGTAGCAAAGTCCACTTGAATGTCTAATGTATGAACTGCTGCTAACGTTAAAACAGAAATCGTCACCGCTGCACCAGCCATATTAATTGTTGCACCTAACGGAATGGAAATCGAATAACTATCTTTATTTAAGCCTAGATTTTCACATAATTTCATATTTACAGGGATATTTGCCGCAGAACTTCGTGTAAAGAACGCTGTGATCCCACTTTCTCTTATACACTTAAATACAAGTGGATAAGGATTTTGCTTAATAGCTAAAAATACAAGGATAGGATTAATAACCAAAGCAACAAAAGCCATACAACCAAGTAAAACAGCCAGTAATTTCCCATAACTTAGTAGTGAGTCAATTCCGTTCGTAGATATTGCCTCAAACACTAATCCCAAAATACCTAATGGCGCAAATTTAATGACCCATTTCACAATTTTCGATACTGCTTCCGAAAAGTTAGAAAGTAGCGTTTTTGTTGTATCAGGAGCACTCCTTAAAGCCAGTCCTAGAAGAAGCGCCCAAGCTAAAATACCAATATAGTTTGCGTTAGCAATAGCATTCACCGGATTATCAACAATGTTTAAAAGTAATGTTTTAAGAACCTCTGATACACCACCAGGAGCCGCAAATCCCTCTGGACTATTAGCAAGCGTTAAGCCTACTGGAAAAATGAAACTTGCTACTACCGCTGTTAATCCCGCTAAGAAGGTTCCAATAAGATAGAGGACAACAATGAACTTCATATTTGTCTGTTTCCCTCTCTTATGTTGAGTAATTGCCGACATAACTAAGAAAAATACTAGTATAGGTGCAATACCTTTTAATGCACCTACAAATAAAGAACCTAAAATTGTCACAGGTTGTGCTACATTTGGCATTGTTATAGCTAAAATAATCCCAATAACTAAACCTATTATTATTTGTTTAACCAAACTCAATTGACTCCATGTCTTTAGTATATTTTTCACAAAATATCCCCCTAGATATATTTGACGAATGGACAAACCACCTATAAGTCCACCTCAAACGAACAAATGTCTTTTGTATAAATAGTATTATATGTAGTCTTTTAATATATTACAATACTATTTAATATATTCAGAATAATCTTAATAGTAAAAGCGATTACATACCTCTCTCTTTCAGCGGCAAAATAGTTTTCTTCCGTTTAGTATTTCAATAAAGTACTTTTTTGAAGCACAAACGAAAGACCGGAGCAACAAGGTTACTTCCGGCCTTCATTCTTTCAGCTTTTCAACTTATTCGATAACGGATAAATGAAAACACTTTGGATAACGAGAGATAGAAAAACAACACCAAAAGCAAGTGATATTAATAAATCATTAATACCGACACTAGTTGCTTTTAAGCTTAATATAAACACAATGGACATCGTTCCTTTTAGTCCTGACCATGTTATTAAGGAAATTTCATTTAACGTGAAATACGATAATGGCTTGAAAATGACAGTTAATACAATAAAACGTACGAGAAGTGTTAAGACGAAAATAATTAAACTGAACTCCCAATACGCTAAGCTAAGATGTTGCGTTGCTTGGATGCCAATGACAATAAAAAGAATCGATAAAATTGTAGGTTCAATAACCTCCCAAAAACCGTCCAATGAACGCCTTAGCTCTGTTTCTTTCTCAGATTGTCCTAATTTCCATGAAAAGATAATCCCTGCAGCCACTGAAGCTAATACACCCGAAAAGTGAAAATACTCCGCAATGTAAAAGCTTCCGTAAGCAAGAGTAATGCTTACCATCACTTTGTACTGGAAATGTGATGTTAAATGCAGCCCTTTTAAAATAAACCAACCAAATATAACCCCAATTCCAATTCCACCTAACGATACGACGAAGAACTCGGAGATAAAGTTCATAAATGAAAAAGACTCCCCATTTACAAGCATGCCTAAAATGACTGTAAATAAAACTAAGCCCGTTCCATCATTAAGCATCGATTCGCCCTCTACAACATCAGCTACTTTAGAAGATTTAGAGGATTTTTTCAAGATAGGAACAACGGAAACAGGGTCAGTCGGCATCAAAATGATCGCAAGTAGCAAGCATTCAAGAAATGAAAAACCGGTAAAAAATCCACTAATTCCATAAAGACTGACTCCTAATAACAAGAACATCCCTATAAGCCCTACGGTTCCAAGGATTGTAATCACTTTAAAATATTTTTTAAAATCTGATATCGGAAATTGATAAGCTGATACAAACAATAAAGCCGGTAAAAACCAATCAAAAATGATCTCCTTCGTTATTTGTAAGTCGGAAAAATAAGGAATAAATGAAAAAAAGATTCCTAATAGTAGTAACACCACTGGAACAGGAAACGATTCTTTTTTCTTATCAATCGCAAATACAATATAGCCAATAAAAACAAGTAAGATAATTTGATGAGAACTCATATATGGTTAACCTGCCTTTTGGATAAATTTAAGGATTTTGTATACACACTTCTATCCTTTTACTGTTCTTTCTATATCTATCTATTAGGCAATACCCTCTATTTTAATTAACTTATCAATATAGCTTTAAATTCATTGATTTTATAATTTATAACATCTAAATATAAATTTAATTTTTGAATATAAAAAGCACCTATACCACCATTTAATAGTACAGATGCTTAATCAATCACAGAAATTTCCATTTTACCTCGTGAATCATTTCTATCTTCCTTAACAATAACCAACTAAGAATTCTCTACATCATTTTAAATATTTTCCTATGCAACATACATTATCCAACTATTACTAGCGCATACTATGAATAACCTTCTAGAAAAGTTGGTGTGATATGAGCAATTCTAGTTCCACTGAGATAAGCCAATCATTAACTGAAAATGTAACAACCATATTAGATCAGTTGGGAAATAGCCAAGACATCCAAATACGAAATCAGCAGACAACTGATGCAAAAATAAACTACGCAATAATTTTCATAGATGGCATCAGCAACTCAGAAACGATTGAAGAACAAGTAATCAAACCATTAAAAAACAATAAGACAGATCATAGAGATAGTAGCGACCAAATAAGCTCACTGTCAGAGTTAGTTCAGACAAAAACTGTTAAAATCTCGTCAAAGCTTACAGATATCATTGATGAGCTCATAGTTGGAAATACTGTGATTTTAGTAGATGGTGCTGATAGTAGTATTATTGCCAATACGACAAAATGGCCGGAAAGAAGCTTGGAAACTCCCCAAGCACAGCGTATTCCAAAAGGACCAAATGTTGCTTTTAATGAATCCACCTCTCAAAATCTAGGTCTTATACGTAGGATCTTACGTAATCCTAAACTTCGCGTAGAGACAGATGTTTGTTCTTCCAAAGTAAAAACACAGGTTACACTTCTTTATATTGAAGGGAAGATTCAACCTGAAGTATTACAAGAAATTAAGAAAAAAATGAAGGAAGTTGAAGTAGAGGTACTGTTAGATTCTAGTTATTTAGAGGAAATGATGACAAGTGAAGTATTTACAGATTTTCCACTTACTCTTTCCTCTGATCGACCAGATGTGGTATGTAGTGAACTGCTAGAAGGAAAAGCTTCCATCATTGTTGACGGAAGTCCTTTTGTGATTACTCTTCCAACAGTAATATCACAATTTTTTCAATCTCCTGAAGACTACTATACCTTAACAAAAGGGGTCAGCTTTAAACGTGTTTATCGCATGATCTTTTATGCGGTATCCATCATACTTCCAGGATTATATATATCCTTTACGGTTCACCATCCAGGCCTTGTCCCATCTAAGCTGCTAATCAGTATTGTCGCTCAACGCGAGATTGTTCCTTTTCCAACAGTGCTTGAAGTTCTAATTTTTTTCATTTTAATACAGATAATTACAGAAAGCTCCCTACGCTTACCACAATCTATGGTCCTCACGGTTTCTGTATTTGGAGCGATTATTCTTGGACAATCTGTTGTTGAAGCTAAATTAGTTCAACCTACGACACTGGTCGTAATGAGTGCCAGTTATATATTAGCTAGTGTTATTCCAGTGTATTCTCTAAGACCTGTAGCTAATCGACTAACTTTAAGGTTTATTATTTTATCAGGGTTTCTTGGTCTATATGGAATTATGCTAGGCATTTTATATCTTTTACTTCATTTGACTTCTCTACGTTCATTTGGCGTTCCCTATTTGTCTCCGATCGCTCCTTTCAATATGGCTGATCAAAAGGATAATATCCTGAGGGAGGACCTAGACAATATTATGAATAATCCGAAGAAATTCACCTTAGAAGAACCAACAAAAAAACGCAAATAAGTGGTGTGATATGAAACATAGTAAAATCGTATTTATTATATTGTTTATCAGCTTAATCGCCTTCTTTGTAATCGGTCATACTGTCGAAAGTCAGTTAATAAATAAACTAGCTATTGTCTCCGCGATAGGCGTAGACATGGATGAAGATCAATATGTAGTGAGTGTGCAGGTGATCAGTCCTTCTTCAGATCAAAAAGGGGCATCAGAGGAATTAGGTGCGGTTGTTCATAAAGAAAAAGGGCGAACAATCACAGAAGCATTTCGCAAGCTAAATACATCAATATCGAGAACCTTATTTTTCGATGATACTGATATTTTAATTATACAAGATCAACTATTAGAAACGAAGGGAATCACGGATATTACAGACTATCTAATTATAAACCCAATTGTCTCTTCTAATATAGAAATCCTAGTAAGCAAGGATGTTACAGCCAATACCATATTAAGAACCGTTACACCTGTACAAAAAGTATCCGCAATACGAATTAAAGAAATAGTAGAAAACAACGAGCTTAATGCAGGGACATCATTCAAAATGTATCCATCTAATGTACAGAATGATTTATTAAATAACATTAAACAAACTTCATTACCATATATCACCATTCAAGGAGATATTGAAAAGGGATTAAAAAAGGAAAACATTGAGGAATACAGCCCTTCGACGATCTTCAAATTGAGTGGTATGGCAGTCTTCAAAGAAGATAAACTTATTGATTTTCTTGATGATAAAGAAAGTATGATTTATTCCATGTTCCAAAAGAAAATAAACAGAACGTTACTAACAGTTACATGCCCAAATGAAGAAGATAAATTTGTTGGTCTAAATGTGACAGATTTAGATTCTAAAATTACTTTTGAGGAATCAACAAAACCATCATTTACTGTGGACGTTAGTGTAGAAGGAGAAATAAGAGAAAGTCAGTGTTCTAAATCTGTTGGTTATCCCAATTTAGAAAAAATCCAGAAGCACTACGAAGCTGAAATGAAAAAAGAGATAGAGCAGCTTATCACCAAAAGCAAGGAATTGAATAGTGATTTCATTGGCTTTGGTAAAAGCATCTACTTATCGAAACCAAAAAAATGGAATGAATTAGCAAAGAATTGGGACCAAAAATATAAAGATTCTACTGTAAAGGTAAATGTAGATGTGATTATTCCGTTAACCGGTGACTCGATGTCTAATGTATCTCCGTAAAAGGTGGGTTGAGATGAAAAAACAAATGATTACCCCTTTCCAACTAAATGCTCTACTTTGCTTGTTTCTCCTAGGAAGCACAGTTGTTCTGGGATTAGGATTAGAGGTGGAAGAGAATGCATGGATTGTCACCCTACTCTCTTCTTCAATAGGCATACTCATTCTACTTTTTTATATTTATCTTATTGCAAAGTACGAGTTAAATTTGGCTGAATTACTCATTAAAGGATTTGGAAAATATATAGGGAAATTCTTTGTCTTTTTATACATTTTCTATTTTTTATATATTGCAAGTAGAGTTGTAAAAGATTTCACCTATTTCATTGCTCAAATCCTCTTCTATCAAGTAGAATTTTGGCTGATTTCAATTACATTTATATGCATTGTTGCTTACGGTTCCTCTTTAGGAGTTGAAGCATTAGCTAGAACCTCTGAGATTCTGCTTTTCTTAGTCATATTAATGCTTCTCACGATTATTGCATTTAGTCTTTTATCCGATCCCTTTGATTTGAGTAACCTACTTCCTATCTTTTCAAACAACTGGGGTGCCATTTTTCAGTCCATGTTCCCAGAGCGAATTACTTTTCCCTATGGTGAATTAATTGCCTTCACTCTTATATTTCCATTAATAAATGACAAAAAGGTCTTGGTAAAAAGAACCTGGATTGCGATTCCAATTGTAGCCATCCTGATTCTTGTATTAACAGAGGTCACGATTGCTATGCTTGGAGCTAAGGTAGCAGCACTATATACATTTCCATTAGTAAAAGCCATTGAACAAATCGATATATGGGATTTTATCCAGCACTTAGAGATTTTGTCTGTGTTCACCTTCTTTTTTGTAGGCTTTGTAAAGGTTTCTATCTTTTTTAAAGCAGCCTTATATAGCGCACACTCTTTAGTTAAATTTGATAGGACGAAACTAATCTTACTATTTGCTGGTATCTTATTTTTAATGGCTGTGTTTAACTCTACTAGCTTGCCACTGCATTTTTATATTGGACTGAAGGTGATACCCGAGTATATTCATTTACCTTTTCAGTTTGGCATTCCAATTTTGTTGTTTTTAACTTTACATATTAGGTTAAAGTTAGATGAAAATTAATGTTTAATAAGTATTATCTTCTATCTCCTTCAGAAGCCCCAAAAAAGGACAGCCTATTGGCGGTCCTTTATATAAAGCTTACTTGAATTCTACATTGCCACTTTCTGATACATAATTCACACCATACCATTTCTTACCTACATTAGAATAACGTGTATTCACCATTCTAACTTTACTAGTGCTGCTATCAGTCCGGAAAATTGCCTCGTTCATATCAGTAATGACGGAGCCTTCAATATAAACCTCTGTATGAAAAGTAGAACCACCTAATTGGCGAATCATTTTCCCAGCATTTCTCGCTGTAAAGTTGATAATATCAAATTGTGAAGGTGCGTTGATTTGGAACATTTTATCACTACCATGTTGGGCAGAACCACCACGGATAACAACATGTCCTTCACCTTTAATCGTCATTGCGTCCTCACCAATATCTTCCCAAACCACATTTTCTATTGTAGCATCACCATAGGTATGTACTCCATCAGCTGCTGGTGCACCTAATACGACATTTTTCAATGTTGCTCCATCTTCTAATCGGAAGACCGATTTTTGACCTTCTTTTTGACTGCCATCACCAACCGTTGTAGGATTTGCAACATATCTATTTCCCGCACCGTCAAATACTTCCCCGGCTTTTACTACGATTGTGCTGTTAACAACAATTGTTTCCTTTGGCTTTACTTCAACAAGCTTCCATTGTTGATTCGCTCCACCTAAATCATCATATTGTACAACATTTGCACCATTTTCCTTTGACCACTCGTAAACTTCTAGTGCTTTGTTGCTAAAACGATTAATAATTTTCACGTACCCATTTCCCGCATCAACAATTTTCCATTGTTGACTTTCACCATTCCAGTCCGCCCATTGTGCAATATTTGCACCATTGCCATTATCCCAGTTACTAACTTCCATTGCCTTCCCACTGAATACGTTTACAAACTTATGATAGCCTTGACCAACATCAATGACTGTCCATTGTTGGCTCGTGCCACCCCAATCATCATATTGAGCAATATTCCCACCATTTTCAGCTGACCAACCATAAACCTCTAACGCTTTCCCACTATGGCGATTTACAAGCTTGTACTTTTTACTATGATCGTAGCTTGCTGCAAATGCGGGTTCTGTCACGACTAGCATTGATAATAGTAAACCTAAAACAACAAATACTGAAACAAGTTTCTTCATTCTCCCATCCCTCTCCAAATAAATTGTAAGCTCTACCGGCCAGTTTAGATTACAAATCTATCATATAATAATTATGGGAATTAATGGTTTTCGTAATGTGATCTTCATATAATTATAATATTCTGAAATATTACGATCTAAATTTTCACACAACAAAGCAAAAATTGGCGGGAATGAGTCCGGTTCAATACCGTCCTTCACACCCACCAATTCACATAAACACTAATTCTTTTAGAACTAGTTCACTAGCCTACTATTACCTTGAATGAGAAAACTACTTCTCCTATTCCGCCACTACATCAAAATTCTTAGATTCAAAATGATCAAGCAATGCACGCACTTCATCTGTTGATTTCGTATTCATTAATTGATTTCTTAATTCACCTGCACCTCGGAATCCTTTTACATATATCTTAAAGAAACGATGAAGAGCAGTGAACTTGCGTAGCTCTAAGCCTGAATATTTATCATGAAGATCCATATGCAACCTTAACAGATCAAGTAATTCCTTGCTACTATGATCTTTTGCCTCTTTTTCAAAAGCAAATGGATTATGAAAAATACCGCGCCCAATCATAACCCCATCAATATCATATTCCTCTGCAAGCTTTAATCCAGTTTGATAGTCAGCGATATCTCCATTGATTGTCAGGAGTGTATCTGGTGCTACCTCGTCACGAAGCTTCTTAATTTCTGGAATAAGCTCCCAATGAGCATCTACTTTACTCATTTCATTTCTAGTACGCAGATGAATAGATAGATTCGCAATATCTTGTTTCAGAATGTGAGTCAGCCAGTCGCGCCATTCATCTACTTCTGAGAATCCAAGCCTTGTCTTTACACTTACTGGCAATCCTCCTGCTTTTGCAGCTTGTATTAACTCTGCAGCAACCTCAGGACGAAGGATAAGTCCACTTCCCTTTCCATGCTGTGTCACATTAGGTACAGGACAGCCCATATTAATATCAATTCCCTTAAACCCAAGCTTCGCCATATCTATACTCATTTCACGAAAAAACTCAGGCTTATCTCCCCATATGTGAGCTACAATCGGTTGCTCATCCTCTGTAAAAGTTAAACGCCCACGCACACTTTTCCGCCCCTCTGGATGACAATAACTCTCCGTATTTGTAAACTCTGTAAAAAACACATCAGGTCTCGCTGCCTCACTCACTACATGACGAAAAACAACATCTGTCACTTCTTCCATTGGTGCCAATATAAAAAAAGGTCGTGGTAATTCACGCCAAAAATTTTCTTTCATAATTAAATTCAAATCCTCTCAATATGGGACATCAGTCCAAATACTTGTCCCAAAATTACACAGCAAAATATCTTTGCTTAATTTACTTCTTTTACACTTATACCACGGTTGAGTGCTTTTTATCAAATGGATTGGGGTTGTTTATTTTAACCAAGTCGGAGGTTCTATCAAGAACATTTGTTTTCACTACACAATCTTCTCTCCAATTAACTAGCATTCTAAGCTCAAGTAAACACTAAGATAATAAACCAATTTTTTACTTTAAGTAATTATTTAGGATGCGCAGTAATTATCTTCTAGTATCAAAAGAGTCCCTCTAAAATCTATAATATATGTAGTTGCTTAGTGAATCTAATCTTATAATAAAGAAGGGGCAGACCTCAATTGAGCCCGAGAATCTAATGTCATTTTGCAAAAAAATAAATTCAAGATAGAAAACCTAGTCTAAATCTAGTAAGATATCCACATATGATATTAGAAGATAAGGGGTTAAAAAATGAGCGTATTAAACGTACAAAATTTAAGTCATGGATTCGGTGATCGTGCAATTTTTAATGATGTGTCTTTTCGACTTTTAAAAGGCGAACACGTTGGATTAGTCGGGGCAAATGGTGAGGGTAAGTCTACTTTCATGAATATTATTACTGGTAAGTTGCAACCTGACGACGGGAAAGTGGAGTGGTCACGAAAGGTTCGTGTTGGTTATCTAGATCAGCATGCTGTACTGCAGAAAGGTACGACGATGCGTGACGTTTTGAGCTCTGCTTTTCAATATCTATTTAATGCTGAAGCAGAGATCAATGAACTTTATGCAAAAATGGGTGATGAAGGTGCTGATATCGATGCATTACTTACTGAAGTTGGAGAGTTGCAAGAAACGTTAGATAGTAATAATTTCTATCAAATTAATGCAAAAGTTGAAGAAGTTGCTCGTGGACTTGGATTAGACGATGTTGGACTTGATCGAGATATAGATGATCTTAGCGGTGGACAACGTACGAAAGTTTTACTAGCTAAGCTTTTGCTAGAAAAACCAGAAATCCTATTACTAGACGAGCCTACAAACTATTTGGATGAACAGCATATCGAATGGTTGAAGCGATATTTACAGGAATATGAGAATGCATTTATCTTAATTTCACATGATATTCCATTCTTAAACAGTGTTGTGAACTTGATCTATCACATGGAAAACCAAGAGTTAAATCGCTATGTTGGTGACTATGATAACTTCTTAAAAATACATGAAATGAAGAAGCAACAGCTAGAGTCTGCTTACAAGCGTCAACAACAAGAAATTGCTGATTTGAAAGATTTCGTTGCTCGTAACAAGGCAAGTGTTGCGACTCGTAATATGGCAATGTCTCGTCAAAAGAAGCTCGACAAAATGGAAGTTATCGAATTAGGTAAAGAGAAGCCAAAACCAGAGTTTAACTTCAAAGAAGCTCGCGCAGCTAGTCGTTGGATTTTCGAGACGGAAGATCTTGTTATTGGATACAACGAACCACTTTCTCGTCCACTGAATTTAAAAATGGAACGTGGACAAAAAATTGCATTCGTTGGGGCAAACGGTATTGGAAAATCTACCCTTTTAAAAAGTATCCTTGGGTTGACTAATCCGATTTCGGGTACAGTGGAACGTGGTGAGTATCAACACATCGGGTACTTTGAACAAGAAGTTAAACAGTCCAACTACAACACTTGTATTGAAGAGATCTGGAGCGAGTTCCCAAGCTTGAATCAGGCTGAAGTCCGTGCTGCTCTTGCAAAATGTGGATTAACGACGAAACATATTGAAAGTAAAATCGAAGTCCTTTCTGGTGGCGAAAAAGCCAAAGTTCGATTATGTAAAATTTTAAACACAGAAACGAATTTATTAATTCTAGATGAACCTACCAATCACTTGGATGTAGATGCGAAAGAAGAACTGAAACGTGCATTAAAGGCATACCGCGGAAGTATCTTGATGGTATCACACGAACCTGATTTCTATCGTGAAATTGCGACTGACATTTGGAATTGTGAGGACTGGACGACGAAAGTATTTTAAATTAAGTTTAAGGGGTATCACAGTTGAATTTTACTGGGGTACCCTTTTTCTCTTATTTCAACATGGGGTTTAGCCTCTACGAAAGCACCTTAATTTTCGGGGGATTTTTGATATGTTATTACTTTCCCATGACCATTTGGTACAATGAGAGAAAAACTAGGGGCTATAATGTTTATACTTTCTATCATTGTTATTTCTATAGTGTTTTTCGCATTTATTTCCATTGTATATTCGACCATAAAAAATGGGATTTCACCTATGCCGACATCACCAAAAGTTAAGAAGGTTCTGGTTGTTAATCTCCCTTCTCATTCTGTAACTCAAATCGCTGAGCTTGGTGCGGGATGGGGAACATTAGCTTTTCACCTTACAAAAAAATATCCTAGTGCAACGATTACAGCTTTTGAAAATTCACTCATACCATACACATTTATGGTCATTAGAAAATTTTTATTACCTCAAAACAATCTGATTGTTTCACGAAAAAACTTTTATAAAGCCGATTTTTCAAATTATGACTTAATCGTTTGTTACTTATATCCTGATGCCATGACTCGTTTAGAAAAACAATTTCACAAGCAACTAACCAAAGAAACCATTGTCATTTCACATACCTTTGCTATCCCAAACCGCAAACCTAACAAAACAATTATAGCTAGTGATCTATATCAAACGAAGATTTACTTTTACTACTATTTTTAAAAAGTATTCTCGGCTTAATTGATCTAATTTCGGGTAAAGTTGAACGCAGTGAGTATCAACAAATCGGCTACTTCGAGCAAGAAGTTAATCAGTCCAACTATAGCACTTGCATTGAAGAGATTTGGAGCGAGTTCCCAAGTATGACTCAGGCTGAAGTCCGTGCTGCTCTTGCAAAATGTGAATTAACGAAGAAACATATTGTTTCTTCTGTTTTTAATAAAGTTTCCTCATTATCCCTTTACTAGCCATAAGAATATTGTTCTTTAAAAAGTGATTTGAAATTAGCTATAGCTTATAATAAGAGGAAAGGAGAGATGATATATGAAGTGGCAGGAAGTTAGAGAATTATTCCCAAATCAGTTTGTATTAGTATCAATTCTCAATTTTCATGAGGAGGAGGATAAAAAAATTATTGATGAAGTCGCACCCATTCGGTCCATTCCAGAGGATGATGTAAATAAAGAATTTTTTAATGTAGAACCTGGAAATATTGTTTACCATACATCGAACGAGGAATGTATTGTTCATATTCGTAAAGACCCGTTGATGAGGGTGAGACGAATATAATGAAAATATCATTTGATAGACACCTTATTACAACATCACTTATAGTTACTTTCCGAGGAAGAACGTTAAAAGTCGATGATATGATTATTGATACAGGTTCCTCTCACACTGTAATTAGCCCAGATATATTAGAAGAAATAGGGGTAACGTATGAAAATGGTGACGATATTTATGAAGCCTATGGAATTGGTGGTTCGGTACCATTCTATACAAAGGTAATGGATGAAATTCAGATTGATAAAATTAGTATAAAAAATATTAAAATTGATGTGGGGGTTCTTCCAAAAAATCATACTGGACTACTAGGATTGGATATATTAATGAATTACAAATTTATTGTAGATATGGACAAGTTAGAATTATATCCTTCAAAAAATATGGTCTAGGACAATGTATAATACAACCCAATATCTCTTTACTGTTACTAATTTAACTCTTCAATTCCCACACTATATTTCCACTAGTTTTTAAATTTTCCCCTCAATATAATGAATAGTATTTTTGTACTGTTCAGCAATCAATGTTAAGTCTATCACGTTTTTTAATATATGAATTACTTAAGATTACATTTCTTCAAATAACCTTACTTATGATACAGTTTTTGTGATAATCTAAGTGGCAAAAACGGTATTGAAACTATTTCTTTCAAACTATTTATATAATGGGTCCATAGCTTCTTTGTTTCAGATTCATTCTTTAATATCGTGTTTTTTAAAGCCTTTACAAGTCTGATTTTCCCATTTAAAATATATAAATGTTGTTATTAAAATACTACTAGAAAAGGTGTTAGAATGAATTCAGACCTGAAAAAGCTATTTCTTCTTCAATCGGTTTTTTTATGCATTACCGGATACAGCACGATTTTTATCAGTTATTATTTTTGGGAAAATAGCACCACTCTTGGACCACTGATTGCCTTTAATGGCTTGGCTTATTTTTTATCGTGTTTTGCGTATACAATCGGAACGTATTATCTTTTTAAAAATAAATTAAAATACAGTTATTATCTAAGCGCCATCTCAGCAATTGTACTGTTTATTGTTCTTCTTTTAAGTTCTCACTTAAGTCATATGGCTCTTCTACTTCTTTCAGCAACAAGCTTTGGCTGTGTTTTTGGATTCTTTTTCTCCTCTTCCAATTACGCGTTAAGTGTTCTATCGTCTCGTCCGGAACTGAACATATTCAATTCACGTATTGGATATGTGAAAAACATTTTAATGATTCTACTACCACTAATTAACTCTTTCTTAATTTATTATTTTAGTTTTACGGTTTCATTTGTATTTATGCTTTTTATCTCAATTTTTTATTTTGTTGCTGTTACCAAGCTGCCTTCCATTGAAGCTAAGTTTAAATCGAACTTCTTCCACGATTATAAAACCATTAAAGTATCTAACCAGATGGTGCCATTTGGAATTATTACAGCTGGTGTTATGGAATGTATGGCAAGCCTTCAGGTTATCATTATGGTGGTTCTATCCAAAAATGCGCTTTATGTTTCATATCTGAATGTATTAAATATTGTGGTTTTAACCATCGCCATCATCTTCATATCAAAATGGAAACAATTAAAAATGGAAAAACAGTTTGTGATTTATACTTTAATTAGTATGGGGGTCATATTGCTTGCCGGCTTCGCGCAAATTACACCACTTTATCTTGTGACAATGGTCGGGCTTGTCATTTCTATGTATGTGTACGGCTACACAATGGACAATACCTTTTTCAGATATTTAAATGGTATGCAAAAAGAGATACAAATTGTCATTCTTTTAAAACGTGAATTTTTAATCACACTAGGTCGTTCCATTATGTATGTCGTGTTGTACCTGTTTGTCCAAACAATTCAATCACCCCACCTTCCTTATTTGGCAATTGGAGTGTCGCTAGTACTGGTGTACTCACTATTTAAATTCCGAAAATTTGATCATGAAACTGAAAAGCTTGTAGCGTAATCTTACTAAATCACATTTGAAGAAGATGGTAGTTGTCGACTTCAAAAGGAATATTTTAAAAGGCCCCGGTATCGTAGGCAGAATTTCTCCCTACGGTTACCGGGGCCGAAGTTTTTATTTTTAAAAAGTTAGCCTCAACCTCTTGAGGTTAACTTTCTTATAAATAAGTTGATATATATTCCTTGTTTTATCAAAATTAAAGTTTTTGAAAATTTATCCAAAAAAGAAGGAATTTAGTATTTTATGTAAAATTATACTATTTGATATAAAATACAATTGGAGATTAGGTAGGGACTACTACTACAACATTAGTTTATGATACAAGGTCTTGGTTTATAATGAAACGCCCAGACGGTACTTTTAGTAGAAGTACCTCTTGGACTGTTGTACCAGATTTGTATTCTCACCTGACAAGAACACAAACTGGATATAGTAGTACAAGTAAATCTTCTATTATTAATAATGCAAAATCTGGAGATGTAATACAATTTAAGAAATCAGGATCGGATCGATATTCTCATTCAATGTGGGTTTATGAAAAACAATCTTCAAATCTTATACTTTCTGGTCATACTAGTGACTATTGGGACAGAAGTTTTAATGCTATAACAGGATTTGCAACTTACCGAATTGTGAAGATGTAATGAGGGAGGTTAGGTATTATTAATAAGAAAAAGGTTATATGGATCTCTTCTATATCTATATGCGTTCTTACATTTACGCTTTGGGCAGTTTTTTCTTATGAAGAGTCAGAAGAATTTTATGGTTTCCCAATACCTAAATATGGTGAAGTAATAAATAGCCGCGAAGGTTTTGAATCTTATTCAGGGTCAGCCTTTTCTGAAACAAAGAAAGATGGACTCCCATTTATTTATCGTATGCATATCAAAGCACGTGGTTGGGAAAAAACTGCGCAAGAGGGAACTTTGATAACTTACGAAAAAGGTAATCAAAAAATTGACGTTATTGCGCAAACGAATTATTTATCTATAGCTATTAGTAAAGATTAGTATTTTGGTAATATATAAATCTAATAATTAACTACTTATTAGATTTATACCATATATGGTTTTTAGTTAACATAAAGCCAACTCTCGGAAGTTGTCAATAGAGCTAAACCCATGATATATAAGGGTTTGGCTCTTGTTCTTTTTTACTCGTTTATGCATGGTTTTATACACGGTGATTTATCAAGCTTTTCGGACTACTCACTTACTTTTTGATAGTGAGTATTTTGTATAAAGTTGTGCATAAAAGATTCTCTATTTTAAGGTTTTTGAAGGAATTCTTTTTAATTTAAGGTGCGCTACGCACTTCACATCGCTTGAGTGGTGATAGCAGAACTATTATTGATGTAGTGGTGTTTATCTAAATCAATGAGATACTCAGCCTCGCACTAAAACTGCATCAAATTAAAAAGAGTAGCACTATCCTACCGAACAGTAAGCGCTACTCTTTTAAAATTTAAATTTAGTTGAAGAAATTCTTACCTATTAGTATTATTGTTCTATTTATAATACAAAAATCATTGGAACACAATCTTTTGAGAATTCATCATAGGGCAACATAAGCATATCCTGAAAGTAGTCGAATTTATTACGTAAATAGAAGTTAACAGCTTTGTTAGTTGACCGTAAAACAATTGCTTGTATGCCAATGTGTTCCTCAGCATATTCATATATTTTACCTATGATTGAACCTATTAGAATATCACTATATTTGTAACGATTACCATCTGATGATGATTCATATTCCTCTCCAGACAATGCTTCATTAATAGCAAACAGTTTCAATTCAATTGAAGGTATTCCTAGAAACTCACCTGAGTCATCATCACTATAAACAATAGAGGTAGCAAATAGAGAGTAGTAGCCATATAAATAATCTTCTTCTTTATTAACGAATAGGAATGTTAAAGCTTTCCCTTCAAGTTTATCTTCTGTAGATTTAGATAATACATAGTTATCCATATTAGAGTTAAGGGAAGGATATCTTTGTAATAAACCTGCGAAAGTATCATTATATTGTACTACCTTTATTTCTAATTCATTGATATCCAAAAACCTTTCCAACACTCTCCAACCCTTTTACTTCATCTTATTTATTATTAATTTGAGCAGAAATATTTTTACATCTAGCTTTAAAATCTTCATTTTCTAATTTTTTAGTTTTTAAAAACTCTAAAAATTCCTTGCTTTTATCTTTTTGAATGACGTTAACTTGATTAGATGATTTTGATACTGTTAACAGATCATCATCCCCTTTGGAATTTGAAAATTCTTTATCATCGGATTGATCTTTAGTCATATTTTACCACCTCATTTTTAGAGAAGCAATTCTAATAATACATATATATGTTATTCTTTCTAATAAATTAAAGGTTTAATCAAATCTCAGCTGTTTTCTATAAGGTTGATATTATTTTCTCGTTTCTCGTATAGCTTCTAAGTCTGATTCATTGAAAGATTTTTTTGTAAGACTTATTCATTAATACCCAAATAGAATACGAAAAAACACTTCATTTCTTTATAAAATTTAATGTTCTAAACATAACTCATATCATTGTTTATGATTAATTGGGGTGTATTTATATGACCTATTTCCGCGAAATCAATGTGAAATAAGTCAACAGGCAATGGAATTCTCTCCTTTTAAGAGGAATTGAAACCTGACTTGAAACAGAAATGCGGACAGTTATTGTGTTTCCGTTCAAGATTCTATATGCCTGTATCAACTAGTATAATTTCTTGAAAACTAAAAATGCCTTATCCACAAAAGGATAAGGCTTTATAAGTTGAATCAGTTCCTTTCACGATCTGTTCATCATAATTCTTCTTGTCACCTAAGCGCAATATTCTATTTACAGATATATATGTAGGTCTACTATTGTCGGGAATATGTGGATGCTCTACTATTTTATCAATTTGAATTAAACAATTAATAGTTGTTGTGGTAATATCACAAATCTTGTGCGCTCACGCCTCAATTGTCCAGCATTCTGTTTCAATATTAACAGAGCCATTCCTCACTTTTTTAATCATTAATGGTTTATTCCCTAAATTCCCCTCTCCCTATAAGAAGGACTGTCCAGGTCATTAAAGAGACTACAGATGTCTTATGTTACATTCCCTTTTTGGCTATTATTTGATTAAATGTCCCCTGACATAAGTGGTAAATAATATAGGAAACAGGACTTCCTATAAAAAATATAGCTACTGGGAAGATATAAATTAGGTATCCTCCTATTATAATAATGATTAACAATAATATAGTTAGTACTGGATACATTAACGTAAAGAAAAAAGCATTTCTAATTAAAAACTTCCAACTTAATTCAAAATGAACCATTATTGGAAAAAGATATACTGTTAATGAAACAAATAAAATAGTCCCAACACATAAAATCATATAAAGAAACACCTGAATAAATGATTGCTCCGGATGAATGAGTGAGTAATCCATGTATAAAAAGAAGGCAACTAAAACCCACAGAATGGAGATACCAAAACTTTGTTTAAAATTTTCAATAAATAATTTTATATATTCTTTTATAACTCCGTCAGTTTCTTTTTGTAATTGTCTCTTCCTTACTACCCCAAACAAAGCTGCGGTAGCAGGAAATAAAGTGAATAAGGGGATTGATGCAATAACCCATAATAAATTTAACAAGAAATAATCTACAATGGAGTTCAATATATTCATGAGTTTATTATTCATTGTGTAATCCCCCTATTACAATATTATCTGCTATATTCCCATGTAGATTTTAACATATAAAACTCTAATGAATTAAGGTTAACTTCTCCTCCTATAGAATAAAGGGTTAATTTATTACTACTGGAATCAGGGAATATTAAATCTGTCATCACTAGTTCTCCGTCATTACCAAATACCTCTACTGATGAACAATCAACAAATAGATGAAATTTTATCTTGTTACCTTTTGGCTCTAACTCTGCTTCATGTTTTCCTGCAAATGACTTATGAAAATTGACGTCCCCAGACATTTTACGATCTATAAACATTTTCTTTGTTTCCACGTTATATCCAATGGTTGTTTCTTCATTTTCCGATTGGCAAACCTTTATGCCAAATTCATCTATATTCCCTACTTCGAATTCTGCTATAATTTCAAATGTATTACTCTTTAACTCTTTTAATAAGTTCTCATTTTCCTTAATTACTTTTTTCTTCAATATGATAGATTCTTGTCGAATACTTTCCAATTCTTTCACAGGACTTTGTCGTAACCTAAGACCTACATTTGTTGAAGCTAGAGATAAACTTCTAGGAATAGTCATTGAACTTCGCCATTCTTTTGTAGGGGTTACGTTTGCATATCTCCAATTACTCATCCAACCAAGGTAAATTCGTCTATGATCATCAACTGGAAGATCAGACCAACTAACTCCTGCATAATTATCTCGTCCTCGATCAACCCAAAGAGTTTTATCTGGTGAATTAAGGTTTGTAAATGTTTTTCCATCAAAATCACCTATAAAGTATTGTGTTCGAGATCCCTCTTCAAAGGATGGGTCATCACCAATACTTAAAAACAGTACCCATTTTTTCTTTCTATGGTCTCCATCTATTGATAGCTCAAATAAGTCAGGACACTCCCAAACACCTTGATGTGATCCGTGCTCTTCTCCAAATTCACTAGCAAACTCCCAATCAATTAAATTAGATGAAGTATAAAATCTAACAGATTGACCAGCAGCTATAACCATTATCCAACGGTTTGTTTCTTTATGCCAGAACACTTTCGGATCTCTAAAATCCGTTATTTCCTCATCTGATAATACTGGATTCCCTTCATACTTCTTCCAAGAACGCCCTTGGTCATGACTGTAAGCAATACTTTGCCTTTGTCTTGGTCGCTCTGAATTTGGATACGTATCAGCATGAGTAAAAATAGCGACTAGACCAGATTGACCATTAAAAAATCCAGAGGTATCATTCCGATCAACAACTGCACTTCCGGAAAAAATCATCCCATTTTCATCAGGCTCTAACCCAATGGGCAGATGCTCCCAATGAACAAGATCCTTACTAACAGCATGCCCCCAATGCATCGGTCCCCACGTCGTCCCATTTGGATGGTACTGATAGAACAAGTGATATTCACCTTCATAAAATACCATACCATTTGGATCATTCATCCAATTTACTTCTGGTGTAAAATGGTATTGTGGTCTATATTTTTCTGTATAATATTGATAGCTTATTTCCGGTTGATTCATGTTAGCTAGCTTCCTTCCTTTTCCTGTTTTTCTTTGACGTTTCAATAATAAAGGCCAGAGTGAGAGTATCCGGCCATTTTAGTTAGATATTATAGGTCTTTGTTAAAACGATCTAACCCTGTTTGATAGATTTCCATTAACTCATTTAATCCCATTGATTCCAATTGTGCGACATAGTCATCCCACTCTTCTTCTATACCGCCTTCAATTAACCACTGGGCTTCTTTGAGCTTAACAAATTCTTTTATCTCAGGTTCGATTGTATTGATTTTTTCAAGCTCTTCTGGACTAAAGAATATTTGTGGATAGTTTTCTTCAACCATATGTGGTTTGTAATATTCTTCAAGAATTTCTAAACGTTCTTTTGCTCTAGGTTCCATATCAACAACTGTTCCAAAATGTTCTTTCAATACAACAAATGGACCACCTGGAGCGACTTTTTGTCTTAATTCCCCCATTGCTACACCTTCAGGTAACTCTTTATTGACCAACATTCCATTTTCATCTTCTTCATAAATCTCACCAATTGGTCCCCAGTTTATTTGAGCAGACATTTTTGGTTCATATAATTGATCAGCCCAACGCAGTGTAATCTCTGGATTTTTATTTGCTGAAGTAATGACAAGTGCATCTCTTCCATATTCAGAATGATTAGAGCGCCCAACTCTTATTTTTCCATCCACCCCTTTTAAAGGTGGTAACACCACATAATCATCTACTCGTTCTGTACCGACTACTTCTGTATCTTCCCACCATATAAAGGAGCCTAAAGTCGGATCTTCTGTTTTCCCTTTTGCAAATAATTGAGTAGTATCTTGAGTAACTACCTCTTGGTCGATTAAACCTTCTTTTACCCATTCATGATAGTAAGCAAGTGCATCCTTATATTCTGGTTGAGTTGCTGCGTAGATAACTTTTCCGTCTCTTACTACTCGGTGATCCGCTTCAAACGGACTATCAGGCAGACCAAATAAACCAATTAAGTCTCCTTCATTTCCACACCAGCCGTTAAACCAAAAGGTTAAACCAATTTCATCTTGCTTACCATTTCCGTTTGGATCTTTCTCCTTAAAAGCTTTGAGTACTTCATAGTATTCTTCTAAAGTTGTTGGCATGTTAAGACCAAGCTTATCTAGCCATGTTTTATTTATATACATAATATTCGGCATACCTACTAAGTCCATTTCTTCAGCTCTAGGTAAAGAGTAAATATGACCATCCGGAGCCGAAATCATTTGTTTAAGCTCTGGTCTTTGTTCAAATAACTTAGTTAAGTTTGGCATATACTTTTCAATTAAGTCTTCTAACGGTATGATAGTACCGTTTTGACCATGCTGTACAAGATCTACATCTGTAAAACCTGATGCATAAAAGGCATCTGGTAAATCTCCACTAGCTAGTAACAAGTTCTTCTTTTCTTGATAACCCTCTGATGGGATGTTATTCCACTCAATACTCACATTTGTTGCTTCTTGTAGTCGATCAAAAATAACCATCTCTGAATAGTCTGGAGCCAGCGGTTGTTTTGGTGAAACAAAATTTAAAGTGACCTCTTTCTCCACAATTGGTAAACCAGTTTCATTGAAGGAAATCACTTCTGCGTTCTCAGATTCCTTTCCTGCTTCACTACTTGTACAACCTGTTAAGGCTAATGAGGTACTCAACCCAAATGCCAAAGCCATTACCAATTTCTTTTTGTTTTTTCTCTCCATTTTTCTTTTGATTGACCTAATCATACTTATTCCCCCTATAAGATTTGATTTATTTTGTTACTAAAGTGAGTATAAAGTGGAAAATCCCTCACCCCCTTAAAAAAATTAGTTAGATTATCCTTTGATACCGCCAATCATTACTCCTTTTACAAAATACTTTTGAACAAAAGGATACAAGACAAGTAAAGGAATTGAAGCAACAATGATGACACCATACTTTATTAATTCCGATACTCTCTGTTTAGCTGCTAAAGAATCAATATCACTAATCATTTGAGTGGAAGCCTCATTTTGAATTAAAATATTCCTTAAAATTAATTGAAGTGGATATAAGTCCTCATTGTTTAAATAAATTAATGCGTCAAAATATGAATTCCAATGTCCTACTGCATAAAATAAAACCATGACTGCTACAATAGGTTTCGATAATGGAAGAACAATTTTCCAGAAGAACTTCGCATCTGAACATCCATCTATTTTTGCTGCTTCTAATAACTCATTTGGAATAGTCGATTGAAAAAAGGTTCTTGCCACAATGACATTCCATACTGCTACTGCTTTAGGTAAAATTAAAGCCCACACTGTATTAAGTAATCCTAAGTTCTTCACAACTAAATATGTTGGGATTAATCCACCTGAAAAAAACATCGTAAAGAGAAATAGAAACATAATGACATTTCTTCCATACAAATCTCTTCTTGACAACGCATAGGCTGCCATTAATGTAAATGAAACATTGACAATTGTTCCTACTAACGTGTAGATAACTGAATTTTTATAACCTAGCCAAATCTTGCTATCACTAAAGATCCGCTGATACCCTTCAAACGTAATTTCTTTTGGCAATAACCATACTTTCCCCTCATAAATCATTGTAGGGTTACTTATGGATGCAATAACGATAAAATATAATGGATAAACAACTAAGATGACTGTAATTGCTACTAGGAAAATATTGACGATATCAAATACTTTATCTTCTTTTGTTCTTCTAGTCGTTTTTTTGATTGCTAGTATACTCATAATCTATCTACCTCCTAGTTACCATAAGCCTTGACCGGAAAGTTTTTTCGCAAATTTGTTAACTGCCACTAACAAGATTAAGTTAATTACAGAATTAAACAAACCAACTGCTGCTGCGAAACTATATTGAGCTTGCTGTAAACCTAGCTTATATACGTATGTTGGAATAATCTCTGAAGATGGCTGATTTAAAGGTGTTTGTAATAAATAAGCTTTTTCAAAACCAATGTTCATAATATTTCCTACGTTTAAAATGAGAAGGATAACTGCTGTAGGCATAATAGCAGGAATATCCACGTGCAAAATTCTATGCCACTTACTTGCACCATCCATGATTGCTGCCTCATGAAGTTCTGGACTAACACCTGCGAGTGCTGCTAAATAAATAATGGCTGCCCAACCAGTTTCTTGCCAAACACCTGAACCAATATAAAGTGGTTGAAACCATTCTGGCTTAGCCATAAATTGAATTGTATCTCCCCCAAATAACATGATTAAATGATTAATCAGTCCATTATTTGAGAAAAACACATAAATCATACCTGCTAAAACAACAACTGAAATAAAGTGAGGTGCGTATACGACAGTTTGAACAAACCGCTTATATTTTTCATTTCTAATCTGATTCATCATTAGTGCAAAAATGATTGGTAGTGGAAAACCAATGATTAATTGAAAAACACTAAGCCCAAGAGTATTTTTTATTAAAGTCCAAAATTGAAAGGAGTCAAAAAATCGCTCAAAGTGTTTGAAGCCCACCCATGGACTACCCATAATTCCTTTTGTAGCAACAAAATCCTTAAAAGCAATTAACACACCATACATAGGGAAATAATGAAAAACAATAAAGTAAACAAGTGCTGGTAGCAGAAATAAATATAATTGGTAATTGTTGAGCATTTGCTTATATTTTGATTTCTTATTCAATATTACCGTTTGATCCATTTGCGTAACTGATCTAAAAGCAGCTTTCATATCTTTTCCTCACTTTCTTTCAAAAACATTCATTATTAATCTAGTGAAATTTGTTTGTTTCTAAAATGAAGTAATCGTTTACGTAAGACTGATAATAAGATTATTAAAAAGTACTAAACACTTTATGTAATCCCTTACAAAAATGATTATACGATATAGGTACTAATGTGTCAACCGGATGACATGTTTATTTTCAGAAAATTATTTTATAAGTGGGAAACGCTTTCCCCACTTATTTTTATGTTGTTTCGCTTTCGATTAACTTTACAGGTAGTATAGCTTCTAATTGAATATCTTCATGTTTTCCATCGATTTGAAAATTCAGGATTTCTACTGCTTTTCTCGCAATTTCTTCAACTGGTTGTTCTACTGTCGTTAATTCAGGCAATAATTGACGAGTTGTTTCAGTGCCATCATATCCCACAACCTTTAAATGATCTGGGATGCTAATACCTCTTTTTTTAGCTTCTCTTATGACCTTCGCAGCAATCATATCATCACTTGCAAAAATACCTTCCACATTTGGATGTTCATTAAATAAATCCTTAATTATACCGCTTACAATTTCATCATTTGATTTTAATGGAAATTCATAAGTGATTGGCTTTAATTGGCTTGCTACCATGACATCCTCATAGGCTTTTCTTCTAAGATTTGCAGGTGTTTCGAGAAAATTTGGGCCGTTTATATGAATAATTTTTTTGCAGCCTTTTTCTATCAATAATTGGGTAGCTTGCCTTCCTCCGTCATAATTATCACTCGATACAACAGGTATAGTATCAGAAAGATAACGATCTATTCCAACAACAGGGAGTTTAGGAATATCATATTCTTCAATTCCCCTATTATGAGCTCCTGCAATTATTCCATCAACTTGATTACGTTGAAGCATCTGCAGGTATTGTTTTTCCTTTTGTTCATTATTTTGACTATTACAGAGTAAAACTTTGTAACCTAGTTGAGCATAAATATTTTCCAAATGAAAAATAAGCTGTCCATAAAACGGGTTACTTGTACTAGGAAAAATAAGACCAATTAGATACGTTCTTTTTATAAATAGTGATCTAGCAATTTCATTAGGATAGTAATTAAGCTGTTTCATTGAGTCGTGAACTTTTTTTCTTGTTTTCTCACTTATATAACCTCTATTATTCAACACTCTTGAAACAGTTGTTGGTGAAACACCAGCAAGTTTTGCAACGTCTTCAATTTTGGGCTTCACTTATCAAGCTCCTCCTACAGATTTTTTCTATGAAATTAATACACATTATTGGTATCTTTATATTTTCGTTCTTATCTTATCACATTCTTATTATATTAGGGGGTATATAAACCTTTAGAGTTTCATGTTTTCCTATGAAACATATAGAAAAAACAAATTAAAAATTTAATGTAACCTTTAGCTTTTTAAGACAACAAAGAATCATATAAACCTAAAGAGGGTGGGACATAATTATTTAAACTCATGACAAACCCGACTTATAAGGCGATATTTCAATTAATCATTTGCCTTATAAGTCGGGTTTTTATTTGCTGTCTATAATAGATTTTTTAAAAACTATTTTAAAGAACTTAGTGGAATGGAGCGGAAGACACTCGACTCCTGCGGGTGCAGGGGAAAGGCTGAGACCCCACAGGCGCTTGCGCCGAGGAGGCTCAGCTTCCTCCCCGCGGAAAGCGAGTGTCTGCAGCGCAATGGAACGAACTAGTTTCTTTCAGCTTAACTGAAATGATGTCCCAGCCTCTTTCTAGGTTTCACCATTTAATAAACGGTAAACACATATTATCTTTTCACTAAGAATTCCTCAACTTCTTTTAACGTAGGAAGCGAGGATATGGCACCCAATTTCATAGAAGTAATAGCACCACATGTATTGGAAAAAGCAAGAATTTCTTCAATTTTTTTAGGGTTATTCGGTATACTAAACACATCTTCTCCAGAATTAATCATTCTATTTAACTGGTAAAGCAAACCTCCTACAAATGCATCCCCAGCCCCAGTAGTATCTGCCGCCTTAATGACCATGCTTTTAACATGACCTTCACCATTCTCTGTATAGTAGGTCGCTCCGTATTTTCCTTTTGTTACAATAAACAATATCATTTTATCTGTAAAAAGCTTACCTACTGCTTCCTTTTCATCCTCTATATTTGTAAGAAACTCAAGCTCTTCTTCACTTACTTTTACAATGTGGGCAAATTGTAAATATTCTAACATTACTTCTCTAGCTGTTTCTTCGTTTTCCCATAAAGGAAGTCTTAAATTAGGGTCATAGCTTAATAGACAGCTTTTTCTGCTGGCTTCCAAAATTGCCTGTTTTGTAGCAGAACGAGAAGGCTCACTAATTAACGAAATAGATCCATAATGTAATATATCTCCCTTATTGAACCAAGTTGAATGAATCTCAGTATTGTCAAGAAGCATATCAGCCGAAGGATTTCTATAGAAAGAAAAATCACGGTCTCCATCCTCCTTTAATGATACGAAGGCTAGAGCTGTTTTCGCCTCTTTTGTCTTTACCATGTATTCAGTACTTACTCCATTTGACTTTAATACATCTATTAATAATTCTCCAAAAGCATCATCACCAACTTTTCCGATGAAATGAGATTGACCACCGAGAATTGAAACAGCTGCAGCTACATTAGCAGGTGCCCCACCCGGAACGCGTTCAAATTCTTGTACGTCTTTTAAGGCACAGCCCTTCTGATTTGGTATAAAATCAACTAATGCCTCTCCTATTGTCAATACTTTACTATTTTTCATGTCTTTATCTCCCTTCAATTCTATTTAAACGTTTACGTAATCGTTTAAATAGAATTCTAAATAATAAGCTGATTACATTAGTTAACTAATCAGCCGGTTTTAATATATTAATGATATTACACAGATTGACGGATAATCATATCTGTTACTAAAGTAACCTCGCTGTACACTTTTTCAGGATTGTTAATTCGTTCGATCAACGTTTCTCCTGCAGTTACCCCTAAATCAAAAGCTGGTTGTTTAATGACTGTTAATGGAGGCGTTGTTATCTTCGCCCAATCATAATCATCATAACCAATAACAGCTAATTGATCAGGAATTTTCATTTGTTTTTCTTGTAGAAATGCCATTGCCCCCATTGTCATAACGTTATTTGATACAATTAAGGCCGTTATCTTTTCTTCTTCCATTATTTCTTTTGTTAATTGATAGCCTGAGTCAAAGCTTGGCTTTCCTTCTCTTATATGTTTATCATTTAAAGGGATATTATTTTTTTCTAAAGCTTTTTTATATCCCTGTAGCCTTTCATCAACCGATGATAAACCAAGTGTGCCTGTTAAATATCCAATGTACCGATGACCTTTTTTAACAAGCAATTGTACTGCATCATAAGTTCCTCTAAAGTTATCAACTAGTACAAAATCCCCATTAAATCCTCTAGGCTTACGATCAATAAAAACAACCGGGTATGTGCCACTTAGAGTCTTTTCTAGATAGGAAGAATCTAATCCAGTTGGTGCAATAATTAATCCATCAATTAGTTGAGAATTAAATGACTTAATTTGTTCCTGCTCGTTTTCTATATCTTCATTTGAATTACTTAAAATGAGGTTATAACCATGTTCTTTTAATTTACTCTCAATTCCCTGTGCAATTGACATAAAGAAAAAATTAGATGTATCAGATCCCGTTACTGGAATAAGCAACCCAATTGTTTTAGATTTTGCACTTCTCAAGCTTCGCGCAATCGAGTTTGGTCGATAATCTAACTCTTTCATTGTTTGCATCACTTTTAACTTTGTTTCTTCAGCAACAAAACGTGTTTGATTGATAACATGTGATACAGTTGCAGTTGAAACACCGGCCTTCTCTGCCACATCTTTAATACTTGCAGTGGACTTTTCGCCACTTTTAACGGTTTTCATATCTCTACCTCATACAGTCTTTTTTATTTGATTTATTAGCCCCCTTCGTAACAATTCGTACTCCAGGATATGAATAAAATTGGGTTCTAAATTTAATTTGATGGCTTGATAGTAAGCATCAATTATTATCTTGTTATCTTTTCTTACTAACACCCTACACCCTCCTTGATGAAGGGCCACCAAAAATAATAGTTATGCAAACGATTACCTTAATCGTTTATTTCACTTTATTAAAATTCGATAGCCCTGTCAATATAGTGATCAAATAGCTTTAATGATACTAATGAAGAAATGGTGTGGATAGAATAACAAATTTATTTACGAAGTTGATTGTAAGAGTCGCTTCCCCCTCAAAGATAAGTTTATACAAGTGAACCCTGTCCTTCAGTGGAAAGCAACCTCCAATTATACTAATTTCGTAAAAAGAAACAATACTATAAACTATTTAAAATAGTACTTGATTCTGCTTATAAAGATGCCTATATACCATGTATTGTTCTTCGTAAATAGGACTGTTTTCATTTTGAGGCTCAATACTTTTGTTATCCATTTTAACCATTTCATTCACAGCTTCTTCAAGTGAATTTGCTTTTTTTGTACCAACAGCTGCCATAATAGCCGCTCCTAAGCATGCTGGTTCTTTCGTGATATTTCTATAAATATTCCTTTGAAAAACATCTGCTAAAATTTGCAACCACAACTCACTTCGTAAGATACCACCCGAAGCAATAATTTTTGACATAGGAACCTGTAAAGTATGAAAAATTTCTAGTGAATCACGCAACGAGAAAGCAACACCTTCCATAACTGCTCTAGCTAAGTGATATCGATTATGTTTTAATTGTAGTCCGAAGAATATAGCTTTTGCTTTAGGATCCATATTAGGTGTACGATCGCCATTTAGATAGGGTAAGTAGAGGACCTTTTCACTGCCTGGAGGGATTTTACTTACTTCATCATTTAATCTAGTAAAATCAGGTTCATTTATTACATTTTCCATTAACCATTTTAATGATAGACCTGCACTTAAATTAGCCCCTAATAGGTACCAATTCCTCACATGACAGAAAGTATTTGTCCTAAAATTTTCGTCATATTTTGGTTTGCTTATTGGTGAGAATAACTGCCCACCTGTACCAATTGTACAGGATACAGTTCCAGGTGAAATAATGCCATTTCCTACCGCCTGCATTGGTTGATCTCCACCACCAAAAACAACGGGAGTCTTTATTTTTAGTCCCGTCTCTTTTGCTGCACGACTTGTGACATATCCTGCAATTTCATATGGTTCCCGACAAACTGGAAAGATACTCATATCTAAGTCTAATGCACGTATAATCCCTTTAGCCCAACTCCTCTCAGAAGGATTAAAGATAAGTGTTCCACACCCGTCCGTTGTATCTGTACCAATCTCATTTGTTAATCGATAACGTATAAAATCTTTTGGCAGCATGACTTTGTCTATTCTTTCGTAATGAATTGGCTCGTGTTGTTTAACCCATATTAATGAAGGTAAAAGAAACCCTGGAGAAATAGCGTTTAAGGTTTCTAATCCAATATCTTGTGGTAATGTTTCGTAAAGGAAATTGATTTGATCTTGGCTTCTTTGATCACACCAAATAATTGCTGGTCGAATGACTTCTCCACTTTTATCAACCATAACTAAACCATGCATTTGACCTGATAAACCAATGCCAGTTACTTCTATACTAGTTCGTGCATGAGCTAAACATCCTTGAATCGTCTTTTTTGTGGCAATCCACCATACATCAGGATCTTGTTCTGCCCAATTTGCATTAGGCGTGCTAATTTGATATGGTTCGCTAAATGATGAAAGAACCTTTCCTTTTTGATCAATTAAACAAGTTTTTACACTTGAAGTCCCTAAATCTATTCCGAGAAAATAAGACATAGTTATCCTCCAAACAAACAGCTTTTTAGCTAGAATAATATAGTAAGGCTGCCAGATTGACAGCCTTACTATGATCAACTATTTTTTCACTTTAGCTTTCACATGATTAAACAAACTGGTTGAGTCCCAAACATTTAATCCAAAGTATCCTTCTTTGTAGGTAGAATCATTTTGCTCTATAACTTTCTCTCCATTTAAATGTACTCTTATGTTCTCTCCATTAACATTTACTTTTAAATCATACGTCGTGTTTGTCTGTAATTTTAAATTCCCATCTTTGTTATAGGTAGCTAGTTCCTGACCAACTCCATTAACAAATTTAATTAACTTCACTATGTTATTTTTCACATCTACATTTACAGCATATGAATTTTTTGCTGTTTCATCAGAGCGAAAAACAAGCGCTCCTGCCCCTATGGGATTTCCGATGGTATCTTTTTCTGGATCATTAGGATGGGAATCTGAATCTAAAACCTTAATTTTCGCTTGATAGGTAAAATTCTTTGCTTTTTCATTTGAGACAATAAAGGCATCTCCGTTACTTTGTCCTTGTTTCCCATTCATTGTATCTACCCAGCTTCCACTAACAGTTGTCCATTGTTGAATATTTGTTTTAAATCCACTTTTCTTTTTCCAGCTACTTTTCAGTGGATAAATTTCTAAGGACTTCAATAAAACATTTCCGTCCATACTATAGACCTTAAGATTTTGACTTGATGGATCCTGGAAAATTTGATCTGTTATAACGACTTCCCCGTTGTTCCCAAAAACCTCTACCGATGATCGATCTACTAAAATATGCATTTTAATTGTCTTATCATCCAATCGTAATGGGGCGTTATGATAATCTAGAACTTCATTACCATAATGAAAATCATCCGAATGTGTTCGATCTAGGAACATTTCTTGGTTTTTTACATCATAACCAATTTTTGTTGTTTCTCCTTCTGAACCCTTTTTCACTTCAAAGCCAAATTCTGATGAAGTTGAGTTTGAAATATCAAATTCTGCAATTATCTCATACGTATCTCCGGAGAAGGTTGATAAATAGTCATTATCCACAGTAATTGTTTTATTTTCAAAAGCTACCTTTTCTCGATTGTTTCTGATCGAATTTAAAGATACTGGAGTTTGTTTTAAACGTACTCCATCTTTTGTTTGTGTAAGCTCCATTTTACGTGGTAATGTCATTGAACTTCTCCAAGTCGATGTTGGAGTGTTGTTCGCATACTGCCAATTACTCATCCAACCTAGCCAGTACTTTTCACCGTGTTCTCCTTCGATCCCGCTCCAGTCTACAGCTGCATAGAAGTCTGCACCATAATCAGTCCACAAAATTTGATCGAAGCTATTTTCATTAGTAAACGTCTTACCATCAAAGTTACCAACAAAATATTGGATACCAGAACCACCGGCTGGTGCCCCATCATTTATGCTGACTTGAAGAACCCATTTTGTCTTATTTGGATCTCCATCAATTGGTAATTCCACCAGAGTAGGACACTCCCATATTCCACCATTACTACCATGAGTAGATGGTATCCAATCACCAGAAATAGCAGTCCAGTCAGTAAGAGTTCCATTTAGTATTCCAGAATCATGCTTTTGTGGATCTTTTGCGACTTGGTCTACATCTTCTGGAATTGCACCTTTATTGTATACTTGGAAATCATCAACATTGATATGTCCCCAACCTCCAGTTGCACGATCAACTACTTTCATATAGACAATTTCATCAATAAAATCTGACGCATCCCAGACGTATCTGTTATATTTTTCATCTCTAAATTTTGTATTTGCCTGACGAATTAGCTCTTGATCATCTGAAGCCCTCACTAGGGAGACATAACGGTTGCTTAGGTCATTTCCACCGCCTAATAAAAAGTTTATTTCTCCTGATCCACTTAATTTAAAGTATGAAGAATGTAGTTCACCAGTAGCATTATCACCTTCATGAAGATCTGAAAAGCCCCATAAGTGATAGTTTCCTTGATGTTCAAAGTCTCCGCCCCAGAAGGAAGTGGTATCGGTTACATGATCATCTGTAAAGGCATTACCCTTAATAATTTTCCAGCCTTCTAAATTCCCAGTTTCAAAATCATGATTCTTAATATCTTTTTCAGCTGTTACAATATTTTTACTGTATTGCACGTTTTGGAAATTCGTGGCCGAATTCCAAATGTTTAATCCTAGAAGACCTTCTTTATACGAACCATCATTGAAATCATGTATAAGCTGACCATCTAGATAAACTTTAATATTTTCATTGAGAGTGCTGACTTTTAGATGGTAGGTTTGATTTGGCTGAAGGTCTTTTTCTTTTTCGGCTATTACGGAAATCTGTCCATTCTCCATTTTCATTACCTTCACCGTATCATTCAGAGCATCTATATTAGCAAAGTACCCATTTTTTGCTTCTGCATCAGCACGAAAGACAAGTGCTCCTGCCCCTTTACTTGCGGTTTCTTCTAATACAGTAATATCTGCTTCGTAATGAAAATTAGAGCCTTCCTGACTGCTCATTATAAATCCATCTTGTTCGTCTGACCCTACTTTTCCATTTAATGTATCATTCCAACTCCCACTCACAACCTCCCAATTATAGAGGTTAGAACGAAAGTTCGTCGTCTTTTTAAACTCAACATTTCTAAAACTAGCCGTTGATTTCTCTGCTATTAACCCAAATTGACCATAGTCATACGATGCATCCTGTTTTTCTAAAACTAATTCCTGATTCATGTATACTTTTATTGTATTTTCTATTGCTTCAACCTTAACATGGTAAGGAATTGAAGTAGTTAGCTGAAAAGGTTTACTTGCAATCTCTTGGTTTTCTCCACTTACATTCTTGCTTAACATAATTTCATCATTTCTTGCATCTAACTCTACTAAATATCCATTCTCTGCTTCCTGATTAGCACGAAAGACGAGACCACCTGAACCCTCACGACCATTTTTCTCATTTAGTGTGATATCAGCTTCATAAATAAAGTCCCCAGCTGATTGCTGTGATAGTGCATAAGATAATCGATCAAGACTATTCGCTTGAATTCCACCATCTAGACCAAATTCACTCGCAAACTCCCACGTCTTTAATTAGGGGATGTGTAAAACATAACCTTATCTTTTGCAGTCAAAGACATGATCCATCGATTTGAATCATCATGCCAAAATACTTTAGGATCACGCCAATCAGGTATAGAAGGATTCGGCATGACTGGGTTGCCTTCATATTGTTCCCATGTTCTTCCTTTATCAAGACTATAGGCAATACTTTGAACTTGTCCTTTTTCCCCAGCATGTGTAAAAATAGCAACCATCGCTTCTTTCCCAAATCCTGCTGTGTTGTTCCAGTCAATGACTGCACTTCCTGAAAAGATCTGGCCATTCTCATCAGGCTTAAGGGCTATAGGCAAATGCTCCCAATGAACCAGATCCTCACTGACAGCATGCCCCCAATGCATAGGTCCCCATGTCGTTCCATATGGATGATATTGATAAAACAAATGATATTCACCTTTGTAATAAACCATTCCGTTAGGGTCGTTCATCCAATTTGCCTCAGGTGAAAAATGAAATTGATTACGATAAGATTCATCATAATAACCTGGGTCTACTGCAAAAACACTTTTTAACGGAGAAAATAACATCGTTAAGCAAATAACTAGAAGTCCAATCTTCCTTTTTTGAGACAATTACTTCACACCCTTATAAAAATTTTCATCAAGCTTCTTGGTGTGCTTTTCATTGATGAAAATTACGCAGCACTATCTCCACGTAAGCGATCTAATAATACGGCTGCAACAATTACTCCACCTTTTACAACTAATTGCCAGTAATAATTAACATCCATTAAAGTTAAACCATTACTAATAACTCCCATAATTAAAACCCCAATAATCGTTCCTTGAATCTTTCCTCTACCACCTACTAAGCTTGTTCCTCCAAGAATTACAGCAGCAATGGCATCAAGCTCATACATTTGTCCAGCTGTTGGCTGACCAGAATATAATCTTCCAGCTAAAACAACTCCACCTAATCCAGCTAGTAAACCGCTTATTGAATATACATTTATTAAAGATCTTTCTACTTTAATACCTGTTAAACGTGCAGCCTCTTCATTCCCGCCAATCGCATAAATATGACGACCAAACATTGTATATTTCAATACGAAAAACATCACAACATAAACTAAAAGCATTATATAAATTGGAGTTGGGATTCCTAAAATCGTTCCGCCTCCAATAAACTTAAAGGTTTCATTTGCTAACACGATCGGATAACCACCACTTATAACATAAGCAAGACCTCGTACATATGTGAAGCTACCGAGTGTTACAATGAAAGCAGGTAGTTTCGTCTTAGCTATAAAAAAACCGTTAATTAATCCTACTGTGCACCCTACTGCAGCCCCAGATAACATGGCAATAAAAGGATTTACTCCTAATGATGAGACCATGACCGAAATAACACCTGATAAGGCTACTGTTGACCCTACCGATAGATCAATTCCACCTGTTAAAATTACAATTGTCATCCCTGCAGCTAATATTGCAATAATTGAAACTTGTTTTAATACATTCAAAAGATTTGCAGTATCTAAAAAGTTCGGAGCCGTGAACGAAAGCACAACACATAATAGTAATAAAATCATAATCATTCCTAAACGATTCCATAATCCATGAAGAATATTTCCGACGTTTAGACCTTGAGTTTTGGTAGCAGTTTGTACATTTGCCTTCATAATTGTTACTCCCCTCTTGTAGCTAAGTACATGATCTTCTCTTGTGTAGCTTCTTCTCTCGACAGTTCACCAGTTAATCTTCCTTCACTCATCACAAGGATTCTATCACTTATACCTAATACTTCTGGCAACTCTGAAGAAATCATCAGTACTGCTAAACCTTCATCAGCTAACTTTGATACAATTTTATGAATCTCTGTTTTTGCCCCAATATCAACACCTCTAGTTGGTTCATCGAGTAGTAATACCTTAGGTGAAATGGAAAGCCATCTAGCAATTACAGCTTTTTGTTGATTTCCTCCACTAAGATTTGAGACAGGCTGGTCAGGAGAAGCAATTTTTATACTTAATTCCTTAATATAACGATCGGCAGTAGCATTTACTTCTTTCCAATTAACTACCCCTGATTTAGAGTGACTTTTAAGTTCTGACATTAAGATGTTCTCTTTTACAGACATGGACAAAAACAATCCTTGTTCTTTTCTACTTTCAGGTACGTGCGCGATTCCATTAGCTATAGCATCAATAGGTGAACTGATTTTTACAGATTTTCCTTCAACATAGATTTCTCCACTCGATAATTCAGAAGCACCAAATATGGCTCTTACCAATTCTGTTCTACCTGCACCTACGAGTCCTGCTAAGCCGACAATTTCACCTGGATACACCTTAAATGATACATTTTTCACTAACTTTTTATCGCATACATCTCTCAATTCTAAAACTGGGGAAACATCCTTTTGAAACGACTGATTAGATGAGTTCGTACGATTAAATAAATCTTTTAAGTCGCGTCCTACCATTAACTTCACAAGGTGATCTGGATTTGTTTCTTCAATAGGACCGCTCGCAATCCACTCGCCATCACGTAGTACAGTGAATCGATTTGAAATCTTAAAAATTTCTTCCATTCTGTGAGATATATATACGATGGCTACACCTTGCTTTTTTAGATCATGGATAATTTCGAATAACTTCGTAATCTCTTTATCTGTTAACGAGGCAGTAGGTTCATCCATGATAAGAACCTCTGCCTTAAAGGAAAGAGCACGGGCAATTTCAACCATTTGTTGCTGAGCAACACTAAGAGTTGATACAAGCTGCCGTGGGTTAAGATTAGAGCCCATTGAATCTAACACCTTTTGAGCGAGCTCATGAACCTTATCCCATTGAATCATTCCTAACCCATTTCTAGGAAACTTAGTACCCATTAAAATATTTTCACTGATTGTAAGATTAGGAGAAAGATTCAACTCCTGGTGGATAACACTTATTCCTTTAATTCTTGCATCAATAGGGTCCTTCCACAGAACTGGTTGACCTTTATAATAAATTTCCCCCCCATTATTATCAGGAAGGTGAATTCCTGCAAGAATTTTCATTAAGGTTGACTTTCCTGCACCATTCTCCCCCATTAGTGCATGAACTTCACCTGGATACAACTCAATTTTCACATTATTTATTACGGTGATACTTGAGAAGGTTTTACTTATACCCTGCATATTTAAGACAGGTTGCTTTAAGTTACTGTGCTGTTTTACTGCTTCTTTTACAACCATACCTTTTATCATCCCTTCTTTATTTGAAGAAGGCTGATGAAGGAAATACCATCCTTATCAGCCTAATCATTTTAGAGATTACCACCCTTTGTAAGAATCTAAAGTCTCTTGAGTGACTAATTCAACTGGAACTTTGATTAACTCTTCTACTTCTTCTCCGTCTTTAACTTTCAATCCAATTTCTACAGCTTTTTTCACCATATCACTAGGTGATTGTGCTGAAGTTGCATGAATGGAACTTCCTTCTTTAGACATTGCCTCTGTTGCTTCAGGGGCACCATCTACTCCTACAATAAAGAACTCGTCCTTACGTCCCGCTTGTTCTTGGGCAATTTCTACACCAATTGCTTCTGGGTCATTGATTGCAAATACTGCATCGATTGAACCAGATGGGTTTGCTTGTAAAATGCTTTCCATCACAGTTAATGCTTTTTCACGGCTTCCTTCACCATTTTGTTTCGCTACGACCTTAATATCTGATTTTTTAATCGCATCTTCAAATCCTTGAATACGGTCTGCTACAGCAGAAACAGGAGGTCCATCAATAATGGCAATATTTCCTTTTCCACCCAATTGTTCGATTACATACTCTCCAGCTAATTGACCAGCTTGGTAGTTATCTGAAGTAACCGTTGCATCTACTCCACCTTCAGCATTAACATCGACTGCAATAACAGGAATTCCTGCGTCTTTTGCCTGCTGAACTGCTGCAGCAATTCCTTCAGTATCAACAGCATTAAGTAAAATAACATCTACCTTTTTCGTAATAAAGATTTCGATCTGCGATGTTTGTTTTGCTAAGTCATATTCTGCACTTTCAACAAGTACTTCTGCTCCTAACTCTTTTCCAGCTTCTTCTGCACCTTTACCCATTGCAACGAAGAAAGGGTTTGCTAATGTTCCAACGGATAAAGCAATCGTAAGCTTTTCATCTTTTGAATCACCGCTATCACTTGAGCCACTGTTTGAACTACCTTCACTTGTCGATTCACTCGCTCCACTACATGCCGTCATTAAAGCAAGTACTAACATTAATACCAACAACATCATTTTCTTTAGATTCATTTTCATAATGATCCCCCTTGTTTAATTTGAATTTTTTACGTAAACGATTACGTCATAATGATCTTCTAGGTAAACGATTACGTATGAGGTGTATCGATCTGTCAACGTTGCTAATTAAACGCTTTCATCACCTCCCTTAATGATAGGCATACCTATGAAAACAAGAATCTTCTCCTAATCTCTTTTGGTAACGCTATCATTTCTTAAATATAAAATTTTCTCACAAACTATCTGCTCATAGCTGAACCATTATGTGATCATTAGTGACTGTTTATGACTAGCTTTGATTGATTTTGATTATATTACCTTAGTTAACTTTTGTCAACAAACCCATTATTTGTCATTTAATATACCAATAACTTTAAAATTTATATAATAATTAAGAAAATTTCACTAAAAAAAAACACTCGTTTCTTTCATTATATATATAAATTTATCTCTTTATATGAACTCCATCATTTCGCTTTTCACATGCTCTTACAACCATAAAAATCAAGAGTTTTCACTCATCAGCATTTACCTTTAAACTAAAAAATTACTTTATCACTGATAAATTTCTAAATGAATATGAACTTTTAACGTATCAGGATTTCTTATTTATATTATTTTGTCAAATTGCTATACAAGTAAAATAATCATAAAAAGTAAAAAGATTTTATTTAGAAAATTTAAAATTTTTTCAAACAACAGTCATAAACAATCACCAATATGTATCAACACTTCAATACCAGTCATTTCACAAAAACACAGCTATTTGTAAACATAGTCGTGACATCTATATTTCCTATAATTTTGTTAATCCTCTTCAAGAAAGATGAATAGGCAACTCCCCCCTGTTGGGGTTAGTTGCTTAATTTTAAAATGAGTTGTGCTACGCATTCGACGTGACTTGACAGTAGGTCACAGACACTTTTTCGAAAACAGATGTAGTGGTGTTTACCTATTTTACATTAAATAAATGAAAGTAATATTGTACTTGCATTACAGTTATTATATTTTATCATTTACCAACCGATTTTGTGGCATATAACCATTTTTTAATTATTGAAATAAACCTTTGAGAAAGCAGTGGTTCAAGCCAACGATATGGAGAAGACAGGAAGGTTGGTGTAGAGGCAATAAACCAAGTGGTTGGAGCCGCAAAATACTACAATGTAACTAAAAAATAGTGATAACCACTTGTTATTATACTGATGTTGCGTGTTACATAAAGATAGTGATAAACCCAAAGGTTGAATTATTAAGCTAATCGCTAAGGAGTTAAATTTAAAACCAAGTGGAATTATTGATAAGGATATTCAAAGGTCTTCAAATAGAGGTTATGGATATCACCTAATGCAGAACCTCTATTCAATTTGCAACAAAGTCAATGTATTTAGCAGATGCTAAAGGCTTGTGACGTTGACGTTAATGGGGGAATTAGCAAAAATGGTCCTTTTCCGTTTACTTTTTATATACCCTCCAAATTGCAAGGAGGGTCATATTTGAGTTTCTTCATAAAATTAGAAACTATCAATTTTATCTACATTCCATATTTGTTCAGCAATTTCTTCGTACAAATACTGTCTTTCATTTAAATCATCCTTACCAAAAGTATTATATGGTTTGAATGGTAAGTTGTTATTATTTATGTATCTAGAAAATCCAGGATTACTATTGTAGCAATTCTTATGGAGTGACTTCGCTAATAAGTTTTGACCAAAGTATTGCTGGACTTTTATTGAATATTCCTTGTCCCCGTAACTTTGATTAATACTCCTTGGAAGTAAAAGTAACCCCCCAACATAATTTCGATGCTCTTGAAAATCTGCTTCACTATTAAATTCATTGGAGTAACGTGAATACTTATTTGCCCAAATATGTTCAACTTGGAAAGGGTTTTTTGAATCTTTAGTAACATAGGTTTCGAACTTAGTATCTATCCCGCTTTCTAATTCAATATGATTAGTAAGGCGGGCGAGTAGATAATGCACATATCTTTTATTTTGCTGATGAAGATAAAAATAGCTTAAACTACTTATATTGTTTATTTCATTTGCCTTTTCCTTTAGTATAGTCTTTAGCTCATCCAAATCCTTATCACGAATATCTTTTGTTAAGTTATACATTGTGTATGCTAGTGCAGAATAGCTCAAAGTAGAAAAGCCAATAAAACGATTAACAATTAAAAAATCAATGAAATAGGCAACAAGATTAATTTTACGTTTCACAATATCCTGATTGTCAGTTACTTTTAAAGGTGAGAGAAGTAAGTGATATTGATGTGTAAAGTTATTATGGTTATTGTAATACACATACTCTAAACCATTAGTATATGTCACTGCTGCGTTTAAAATATACAGATATTGTTTGGAATAAAAATCAAATTGTTTAGTAATAAATTCTTCGTATTCCTGACTTGAATTCAATGATAACTTGTCCTTTTTATCCCTTACCCACTTATGATAAGCTGTCGCAACCTTCTCAAAGTCTTTGTTTTCTTTATTTTTACCTCTTTCTCTAATGCTTTGTGCGTACTTTGCCCGGAACCAATGTTTAAAGAAATCTACTTCTTCATCTTTGCCTTTTTCAATTAGTTCTAATATTCGTTTTTTCCATAAAGCATTTGCTCTCTCTTTTGCGCGTTCATCCTTAATGTTAGCCAATAAATAGCCTTTTAGCATATCTGTTGGGTTAAGACTTAATCCTCTATCATTCATGGTTTCAAAGATAGTATAGGCATCCTCATCATTATCAGCTTCAATATGAACTAACATGACCTTATGAAGTAACCAATCAATGAAAAACGGAAGTACGTCCCCTTGTAATTCATCTGGGAAGTAAAGCTTTATATCTTCAAAACGAGCTCCAATTGTACGAACTGACTCTGAAGGATTATCCTCAAAATCAAAATGTTGTTCATTGAACAAAGCTTCCATACAAGAAACGCGTTCTTCAACATTGATGTTAAAGGATTTTACTCCAAATTTTTCTGAGAAGATTAACTCACTGACATTTACCTTTCTAGTAGTAGAGTGCTTCTGTAAGTTGTGTAGAAAAATAAGAATCAATGAAATAGATGTTAGCCTCTGCTGCCCATCGATTATATATTTTTCTCCTTCCTTTTTACTCATTACAATCGAACCTAAAAAGTAATTATCATAATTTTCTACTTCCCTTGGCTCATGTTGTGGGTCAAAATTATTAAGGAACTTATTAGATAAATCTTCAAGTAATTCACGGATATTTTTCGTTTCCCATCTGTATTCCCTTTGATAATAATCAATTCCATATTTAGCATTTCCAAACGTTTCTTGTATATTTCTCGACCGTGCTCCAATTTCACTCAAAATTGTCAATCCTCCTACTACAAATTTACAGTTACGCAATAAAGCTGTGAAAAACTAATTGTTTTTAAAGCTCTCAAGGATTAAAATCATATAAAATAATAAAGAAGAACATTAAATATTCAAACAAAAATTTTTTATTTACCAATTATATCCTTCCAATCATCAATTGAACTAGCATTATTAATTTTCTTTGCTAGAATTCGAAAATTATTACTTATTCTTTTTCTATTACCACTATCTTTTCCACTTAAGTAATCATCTACATGTAAAGATTGACCGGTACTATCCTTAATTAGACTTAAAACTACCGCCCTGGAATGCTGACAAAATTTCTGGAGTGTATCTTTAACTGTCTTAGAAAATGTTTGATTAATTTTGAAAGCCTCAATTGATAATGATTCAATATGATAACCAGAAAGGCGGTTCTTCTTGGGGAATTGGTCGTTAATACTCTTGAAGAGTTTAATCATCGATGTAACCACCACCATTTGACTGATTTACCTTGGATAGCTTTTCAGCAAATTTCTTAGGCTTAATAACGTTACTCCATTAGTTAATACCAGGTTTTGCAGTTTTATAACCAGTAGCAGTGTTAATACTTGGTAACAATTCGTTCCAATAATACAATATAATAGTCAATTGGAATTACATTCCATCTAGTTCTATGATACCAAATATACACAATAAATGTATATTCATATATTTACTTCAATACACTTGATGTATAAAAACTGCCAAATATTAATTAACGGGTTTACTTCAGAGGTGCAAACAACTAAATATCAAGGCAAAGCGCACGGTATTTCATAATAGAATTCACCGTGCGCTTTTTGCTTTTATATCAATGATTATTTACCCCTTTACTCAGAATTCACATATTAAATCACAGGATAATTCTCAGGGCAGAAATAAATATTGGAGTGTATGTGATTTCTGGTGTGATTTAGTATATGAGATATCTTGTGATTGAAAAGTCATTTGGTTATTTATGTTAAAATGATATTAAAAGTATCGAAGGGCTTGTGAAGAAACACTTAAACTAACGGTGCAGGTTAGTGGAATAAGAATACACATTAGGGAATACTAAAATGAGGTGTTTCCAATGAAAAATTCCATTGTCTTACTACTAACGATAATTTGCCTTCTTGTTCCTACCAGTGCAGTGGCAAAAAGTAATCAATATGAAATTGTTTCAAAACTAAGCGAACAAAACATCACCCTATACGCTAAAAAATCAAACGGTTTTTACCACGATTTTAAAATGAATTTTAAGGGTGAGGTTTATTCAAGACCATTTTGGATGAATGTTACAAATCCTACTTATGCTCCTGAACTCTTTTATGAAGACATAAACCAAGACGGAAAAAAGGAACTAATCATAACCTTAACGAAAGGATATGGTTCTGGTGTACGAGATGAAGAAGTTTATGTCTATCGATATACAAACGGATTAACTGATGTACTTGTTGATAACCCTTTAGCAATTATCTATAAAAATGCAAATACAAAACTAACTACGAAAAAAGCCGAGGTCAGCGTAGGTGACAAAAAATATATAGTTGATATAACCCCATTAGAAATAAAACCTGCAAACATTTTTGAGGATATAGCCTTCGGGAGTATTACTGATTACGAAGTAAAAGATAACCATCTGATTGTCAGAGTCAGTGGACAAATATCTCCTGCAAGTTCTATTGGAGAAATTGTCATTGTTTATGAATATTGTGACAAAATGTATCAAGCCAAATCAATTAAATTTCAGCCATACAAATAAAGTTTGTGAATAACTGTACTTAAAGTAACGGGTGCAAGAGTGGAACAAGGAGAGTTGTCGATGCGGCAGCTCCTATTGTGTTAATGGTGCAGTTTTGTGCAGGAACGATATTTAGTGAAACTTTTTTTACTGTATTCGTAATTTTTGAATAAAAGGGGGTTGTACAAGTGAACGACACAATTGGATATAACCTTCAATATGATTTATTCCTTTCAATATTCATAGTAAGTTGAAGTTGTTTAATTAATCAATATGTATAAATCCAAAATTAATCTAATGGGGTTGGAACTTGTGTTAAATAATGTTGACGATTTTATTCAGATGTTAAGTTTAGGTACCGATTCAGAATTAGTATTGAATGCCATGAAAGAAAATAAAGTTGAGTACAGAAAGCAATTAGGAAGATTACTAAGTCAAAGTAGAAAGAAAGCGAAAGAAGAGAAGTGTTTTTATTGTGGTGAAATATGTAGTAGCTTTTGTAATTCACATTCTATACCTGCTTATTTTCTGAGAAACATTGCTGTAGAGGGAGACGTATATAATAATAATAAATTAGTGAGTTTACCATTATTAGATGATGATAATGGTGTAAACCAGTCGGGAACTTTTCAATTAATTTGTCGAGAATGTGATAGTAAAATCTTTAGTGATTATGAGAATTCAGATAATTATAAAGATGTACCGACAGCAAAAATGATTTCTCAGATTGCTATGAAAAGTTATTTAAAAAGCATAAGTAAGAGAAAGTTTGAAATTGCATTATATGATAACATGTACGAAAATTTTGTGCTCCCATATGAAGTTTATAAAGAAAAACAGAAAATAAATGATTTAGATTTAAAGGAATATATTGAAGATTTTAATAGGGCAAAGAAGATAGATAAAAAAGGGTGGAATAATGAGTATTACTTAATTTATCATCAAAAACTAGATTATGTTGTTCCAATGGCTTTTCAAAGTAATGTTGCATTACTGACAGACATTGAAGGGGGTATTATTAATAATATATATAATGATTCTCCCGATTATAGAATTAAATCTATTCATATATGTGTGTTTCCACTAGAGTCTTCAAGTGTTATTATGATTTTTATTGATTCAAGAGATAGCAAGAGATACAGAGCATTTTATAAGCAATTTAGAAAATTGTCTGATAAAGATAAATTAGCTGCAATAAATTTTATTATATTTAACTATTCCGAAGATGTATTTATTAACAAAGAGGTTAATGATGATATATTGAAACATAATGGATTAATCGATGCAAGTAGAAAATCATTTGATATATTAACAAATAATCCTAATGTTGATACTGCATTAGTTGGAAGCGATGTGGATTTTTCAAAGATGAATGAAATTCCCAATTTACTCTTGGAAGAGTTTAAAATTCGTTAAAAATACCTTTGTAGCTGTATTTCTAAAGTTATTAAGCTGAAAGATGTATTGACACAACATATTGCAAGTTTATGATTTGTGAACAATTGCACTTAAACTATAGGGTGCGTTTCTGGAACAAGTAGAAACGCTTATTTCACTATTGGAGCAGTTTAGTTGAACAAGGGATTTTCTTCTACAAAAATAAACCAAGAGGAACATTGCCTCTTGGTTAAAATGGGAATGTTTCAAACTTTGGAACTTCCATAGTTTCTCCACCGTAAAGTGTATCCTTCGTTTTAGCATCCAGTACAACAAATTTAGTGTAGTGCTTTTTTCCTTTAGTATGTGCATACCCTAAGAAATAAACCTGCCGGTCAGGATGAATTGCTGGAGAGTAAAGAGACATTTCTTCTTTTTCTCGCCCAACATTCTTATAAAAATTATGTTCTTCATTAATTACATTTTTAAAGGTCGTTTTTTTTCGGATTTCATATGTGGCATTTTTAGGTTCTTGATACACTTTAGAATTCAGGGTTTTATAAAACTCATTAGCATTAGGAAATTCATCGTTTGTATTTACTTGATATTCAATTGGGATTTTTTCAGCTGCCAAAATAACTTGTCCGAAAGATAAGCAATATAGAATAGTTATTAATATACCTAAAAAAGATTGCTTTTTCATTATTTTTACCTCCTGAAACTAGTTCAATTTTAGTTTTTAAAATTCCCTTAGAGGTCTTTTCCTATTCTATTTACAAAAAATTACTTGTTGAACTAACGGGCAGTATAGTGGAACAACGGTTGTTAATTATCCTATTATTTGAAATAATAATAACAGGATAATTAACAGGTATGTAAAATTTAATTGATTGTTAATATGATGCTTTTAAATACATGGAAAAAGTGGGATATTATATGAATATTCGTTATTTGATTTACATTGTTATTGCAATTTTATTTGGTATATTTGATTTTTATTTCGAGAGCTATCTAACAGGTGCACTTGGGTTTAGCGGGTTTCGTAGATACTTAACTTATGGAGTATGGTTAGTGCTACTTATTCCAATTTCCCTATTTGAAGTAAAAAATTCTAAGTCTAAAATAAAAACCGCTATTGTGTGTAGTATTACTTGGATTTTCTCCATTGTTTCATACTACCTATGGATGGCTGTACACCGAGCTTTTATATCAATTACACATTTACACATTTCTAATATAGATTCAGACACTTATTTCTGGGAAAATTGGAAAAGTTTCCTTCAGCATAATGTTTTTAAGCGTGGCATAGTTGAGTGGGGTGGAGTTGCAATAATAGGTGGATTTATTATTGGATTATTAATTAGCTATATTTATCTTCGCCTTGACAATTTAAGAAAGTCAAAAAAAGAAAATGGGAATTTTTAGAATAAAGTGGATAAATTGCATTTCGCTTCATATAGCTAACGGTGAGCTAAACTTCAAGAAGGAGATTAGCTTTTTCTTGTTGAAGTAATTGGCAGCAGAATGGAAGAAGCATAGTGAATTTTAAGTTATGAATAAGTATTTAAGGAGGAGAACAATGAAAAAACGAATTCATATAATGGGAGCTTCAGGGTCTGGAACTTCAACACTTGGCTCTTCATTATCAATAGTTTTACCTCATATATACCTTGATACCGATGATTATTTTTGGACAACTAAATTCACTAAGCAAAGTGAAGTACCTGAACGAAGAAGTATGCTTGAAAAAGATTTATCACTTTATGAGAATTATATTCTTTCTGGTGCAGTGTGTGGTTGGGGTGATAACTTTAAAAGTTATTTTGACCTTGTAATATTCTTATGGATTCCGCAAGATATAAGGCTTGAAAGGTTACAACAGAGGGAATTTCAACGTTATGGAAATGAAATATTAGCTGGTGGTAGTAAATATGAACAATCGAAAACATTTTTAGAGTGGGCATCTTTATATGATAGTGCGGGATTAGAAGTTAGAAGTAAATCTTTACACGAACATTGGATGGCAGACTTACCTTGTCCAATATTAAAAATTGAAGGTGATTATACAGTCAATGAAAGAGTTGATATTGTCTTAGATTATCTAAATGCTAATTGAACTAAAGTGGATTTTCCTTGAATAAGGAATTGCTGTCCTTGTTCAACTAACGGGTGCCTATCTTGAAGAAGGATAAGTCCCTTTTTTGTTGAAGTTATTAAGCTAACGAAGCAGGATTGTAGAACAGTTAATATTAGCCTTTATTCCGCAATCGAATCATATTGTGGAATAATATATGTTAACCTCAACCAAATTTGTGAGGAGTTTTTGTGAAAGGGGCGACATTTTGCAGAACAAAAAATTAAGGATTGCTTGGATAATACCTAATGTATTCTTTTATCTAATGTTTATAGGTGCATTGATTTTTGTCGCTGTTAATGCAAAAGATATTAATGAAATTGGCATGATGTCACTTTGGATTTTTATTTTATTTCTGCTTTTTGTAGGGTCTGTATTAGGAAGTATCCGAATCTGGTATTGGATTGAGAATGGAAAAATGTAATAATTCTTGTTAAATTTACTTTGTGAACTAATGTACTTAAAGTATCGGGTGCGCTCCTGCAATAAGACAGGGGCATTCTTTCTATGCTAATAAAAAGGAAATTAATGTTAAACTATAGGAGCATTATAGTGGAGAAGAGATTTTTTAAGATAAAATTTGAGATTGAAAAAATTATACAAAAAAGGGATGGGAGAAATGATAAAGGGTTTATATGAATCACATTTACCTGTGAAAAATTTAGAAATTTCAATTGGATTTTACCGAAAATTAGGTTTAGAATTCGCTTGGCGTGACGAAGACACCGTATTCTTATGGATAGGGGAAGGAAAAAGTTGGTTAGGATTGTGGGAAGGGAAGGAGTACCAAACTACATACCACCCTTCTTTGAGGCATACTGCTTTTCGAGTTACATATGAGGATTTACAAGATTCCTTAGAATGGCTTGAGTCCATCCAAGTTGAACCTGTTCCTTTTGGAAGAAGAACATCGATAGAGCCTTTTGTAAGACCAAATCAAGGAAATGCTTCGGTTTACTTTAATGACCCAGATGGAAATAGTTTAGAATTGATGTGTTATATTGAAGTTCCTAATGAATTAAAACATATTACGGAAAAGTTGTCATTTAAGGACTGGGAAAATTTAGTTGGAATAACTTGAGATTGTGAAGAAATGAACTTAAACTAAAGGGTAGTGATTGCTGAACAAGAGGCAGTCGCTTTTTCGCTAACGTGGCAGTTTAGTGCAACAAAATAATTGAGGGAGAAATGTTTTTATGGAGGATAATCAAGAAGAAGTAAATAGTGGATTTGAAATAGAAGTAAACGCACCTTACTCATTAAATTATTTAATATATGTTCAAAACATATTTCTGAACAGTAGAAATCAAGATAGAGAAACCCCTTTATTTCCATATGTTGATAGTTCAAAGTGGGGGCTTTTAAATGGAGAATTTGAACAGACATATAGAGAAGTTTGGGAAGAAACATTAAATAACAACTATCTTAGTGGTATGTATGTCCATAATGGAATATTAGATTTTGATAAAGCTTTATTTCAAAAATTGTTTGAGAATAATGAAATAGGTGTATTCGGATATTTAGAAAGTGTTAAGTCCTTTTTAGCTTGGTGGGATGGGATTTATGGAAAGATAGCTATTGAAGGTATATTTGATGAAGATAGAATGAATAAGATTTATAAGGAATTATCGAAATCAATCAATGCAGATAAAAGACTAAAAATTGGTTTGATTTATGATAGACCTATTTTAACTGGACAATCTGAAAGTTCTTGGTATGCAATTCTAACTATTCAAGATGTTTTTGCTTTTAGGTATAAAAAAAGACCAGAGTTAATATCAAAGTTATTAAATTGTTGTAAGGTTAATTAGAGCTAATTGTTATTTAAGTAACGGGTGCGTTAGTTTAACAAGCAAATATTACAAAAATGGAATCTCCACAAATTTGGAAGTTCCATTTTTATAAGTCAATGAATATTCATTAATTATCAATCTTCTCTATTCCTATTTCCTCTAACTTTTTCCATAAACTTTCGAGTGACTTAGTTTTGTTGTAATAAAACTCTCTGCCTCTAACTCTCCAGAACTTCCAACCTGCCCGTTCTAAGTCATATTGACGTTGCATATCCTCTTCCCATTTTTCAGGACCGTGCCACTTCTCACCATCACATTCTACAGCAAGACGGTCTCTGATTCCTTCAATAACTAAATCAATACGGTAATTTCCTACTTTAACTTGAGGTTGAACTTTATATCCTTTTGCTACAATCATACGTAATACTTCAATCTCAAATGGAGAGTCACATTTTTCTTCCAAGTTTTCAACTATTTCATTTACTCTTGCTGGATTTTTACAATAGCTTAATAACTGGTATCGATAACAGTCTTTCTTCAATTCATCTAACTCTACTGAATGATACAGTCTCATTTGATTTTTTGCTCTACTTGCAGCTACATTAAAGGATTGTTGTTGGTCTTTCTTTGTCATAGCAACAAATCTTCTGTTCCCAGAAACCACCATTGATAAGAATATAATATCTCTTTCGTCTCCTTGGAGGCTGTATGCATTTCCGCAAATTATTTTTCTTTTCACAAATTCACTTTCGGATATTCTCTCACGTATTTTATTCTCAATAAGAGCTGCTTGTTTATTTCCTTGTAATGCTATCACACCTATTGATTGTTTTTCATACAATGGGTCTGCAATTATCATTTCAATGTCTTCAACGATTTTATCAGCTTCTGGAACATTTACAATAGAACTTCCTTCCGTGGCATAACCATCTTCAACTTTAATCGCAACTACTGGAGGCTCTATTTTTTCATCTTCAAATGGAAGTCTTAAAGGAACCATTTGCCCTCCATAGCTAAGGTCATTCGAAAACTGTATGATTTCAGGTACACATCTAAAATGTTCTTTTAACATTAATCTACCACTTTTAGGGAAGATTTGGTCTGCGATTTCGTAAAGAGATATTTTATGGTCAAACAACCGCTTGTTTGGTACTCCTTCTAGATAACGTTGTATCAATTCTTCAATTTCAGAGTCTTTTGTTCCAATTCCATAAGGACTTATTTGTTCATCATCACCTACAACTACAATCTTTTCACCTCGTAATAGCACAGGAACTGACATAATATCGCATTGACTACTTTCATCAAAAATAATGACATCAAACTTATCGTTATAAATCGGGAAGTTCTCAATCACTTGATTGACTGGCATAATCCAAACAGGAATTGCTGATTGAGCATTTTCCATTTCTTTACGCGCATCTGCTAAATATCGCTTGTTATTACCTGTCCCTTTACCATAACGCTTTATAAAGTTTTTCCAAGCTACAAGGGCTCTCTTTTGTGATTCAGTTATTCGGTTAATTTGATTTAACCAAGTAGAATTTGACACTATTGAAATAATTAATTTTTTTTGATAATCTTGTTCAGCTTTGATGTTGTTTTCTATTCGTTCTGCTTCAACATCTTGATTTTCTGTCATCCAATCATATAAAGATTTTAGTTCCCAAGACTTATGAACTTCTTGAGGAATCGGTACTTCTTTAGAGAGTAAATCAACCACCATAGCTGCTGATTTAGGAGCAGTTCCCTCAAGTTGTGTTAACAAATCAAAGTATTTTGTTACTTTTTCTTTCTTATTCATTAAATAAGTCAATTCTTCAAGTACGGATGCCCATCTAGATTCATCTTTCTCATTTAATATATTAAGAAATGATTGTACAATAGGGTGTATTTCTTTTTCTTTTAATAGTTGCATTAATGTGTCTCTATATAAATTGTACTCTCTTTCCCACTCTTGGTAGTTAAGAACATCATATAGGTAATTAGTTGTTGATTTAAGCTCTACATAAAAATTGTAACTTAGCCAGTTTGAATTGTTCAGTAATAGACGTTTTGAGGTTTGGATGAAACCTTCTACTAAAGCTCCTAAGCGCATTGTTTTCTCATAGGACTCAATTGCTTTGTCAAGCGTACTAAAAAGACGTTTATCCTCGATATCGATTGGACTTCCACTAATTTCATCAACATTAGCGTTCCAAGTGCGAACTGCTTCCGCTTTTTTCTTTTTTAAAAGAAGATGTTGTTGCAGTATTTCAATTTCTTCATACGTTCTAATTGGCTGACCATTTATAATTGGTGCTTCCCATAAATATTTCGCATTCTTTCCCTTGGTTAAGGCAAATATAGCATTTGGTTTCTTGTTGGCTCTTAGGCGTTCCCCATAAATATAAATATCTGATTCTAATTCAAAGTCTGGTTTGTTGGGGAGCGTAATGTCGTGATTAATAATGGTTTTGTGAATAGATACCATTTCTTTATTCTTTTCTTTAATTCCACTAAAGAAAGAGGTCCATCGTTCTTTTCGAGAATCACCAGCTAGGTAGTCATCAAGTATTTTCTGTAGCGCAGTTCCTTCTTTAAAGCAATCCTTGTATTCCAAGATTCTTGAAAGCTCTATGTTTATCTTTTCAGCATATGCCTTATCATGAGGAAATTGAATTTTATTAGTATGAAAAATAGCTTTATCATATTTATGTTTTAAATCTTTACCGTTTGAAAGCCACTTTTTCATTTCTTCCGGGCTTTTTAATAAATGGATATCTGGAAGAACTGTACCCTTTAAATAAAGGTCCTTTTCTTCTAATGAGCCTCTAAGTTCCCAAAGAGTCTTAAATTCTTCTTCTGATAAAGGGAATTCAGAATTCAATCCCACTTTATCTAAAATCCAATGATAATCTAGTGATTCATCAGTCAACATTTGGGCAGTATTTGCTTTGTTGATGGAATTACCTTTGTACTCAATTTCTGTTTTTTCACTTTTGCTATATTCCAATAACTGATGTTTAAATTTCGCCTCTTTTCTTCGACTACTATCTAATTCGTCTTTATTTCTTGCAATCTCTGCTTCTAACTTTTCAATAGATGTATTTCCAAGTTTATCTGAAATTGTACGTATAGATTTTTCAATTTCTCTTAGAGAATCTCTTCCTCCACCTAGGACGGGTACACATAAATCACGTATTTCTTCAGGAATTTTTTCTTTAAGAACTTTTAAAGGATTTTCCTTTTGGCTTGTAATAAGAATTTTCTTTCCGTGCGCTAGTAAATGAGAAACAATATTGGCAATCGTATGAGTTTTACCTGTCCCTGGAGGTCCTTGTACTGTCAAACCAAAGTTACTTGACAGCCTTCTGGCAATTTCCTTTTGTTCTTCATTAGCAGCAAGAGGGAAATATAAGTCTGTAGCTACTTTATCCCATTTATTGTTATTCACACTTTCATCTATTTGCACTTCATTTCCAACAATAGACTCAACTGTTGCTGGTGCCTCATATCCCTCTTCTTGCATAGACTCAATGATTTGTTCTAAATCTTTTTGTAAAACCTGATTGTCTTTTCGTCTTAGAATAATTACATATTCATTTAAGTGACCTATAGCATCCTTTGAAGGATGAATAGGTTCACCTTTTATAGCGGCACGACCACTTGCATCAATTACTTGCATAAATTGGGTAGATAAGTCATGCACATCTTCTTCAAATACATCTCTATATCGTGCTATTCTGCCTATATTCTGAATCTCTTCCATATTTGGAAGTGGGATGCCACTAAGTATATTCAGTTCAAGTTTGTATCCTTGATTAGTTGGTTTAACAACTATAATACCTTTATCAGTATCAAGTTCAATATCCATTTTTGTCGTAAATAGAGGGTGTAATATAGAATCAACTTCTTGCTTCCACGTAAAGATTGTTTTTCCTAGTAGTAATTCAAGTCCTTCACCTTCAACTTGAAAATCTTGATTAATTCTGAAAAATAGTTCATACAAAGTTTGGACCTTTTTCATCCGAGAAATTTCCGCTGCCCAGTCACTCCACGCTACTTTCCAATTATTAAATAACTTTAACCTACTTGAATCTTCATCAAAACGTATTTCTACCTCATCGGTCCCTTGTATCACCACTTTCGGAGCAGGGATTTTTGGAGGTTGAGTTTCTTTATTATACGAATATGTAATCCATTCCCTAATGGATTTGTCAGGATGTGGAGGAGTCAGAATTGCTTCAGTGAACTTTTGTCTATGAATCTCAATAATTGCTTCCTCATCTTCTCCTGTTCCCATTAAATATACTCCATCACCATATTCTTCTAGAGCAGATTTAGTCCAATTTTTATCATATTCCTTAAAATCACGGATAACTTTAAATCGTAAGTTATTGACCGCTAACAAATATTCAAACAGTTGCCTAGCTTTGTCACTCAATTAAAAGCACCTCTTTATTATTTCATATAGTCAATATATCACATTGTATGTATGGGAATAAAAGTTAATTCTTGTTAGGTTAGTTAATAAACAATACATACTCGTTCAAACAAAGGGTTTTACAAATGAGCCTTTTATCTCATTTATTAATTTGTATCGTTTTAACCAATAAACATATAACGCGATAAAAGCTTAGAGAATTTATCTCTAAGCTTTGTACACTAACTGTTACATTCCTATTAAGCTATATACTGGTTACTGGGTGCATGAAAAATTATAATAAATCCTAGGTGTTCCAAACTTTTCAATTTCTATCCAAAAATAAATCTATGAATTATTTCAGTTAGGATATCAGGTGAAAAAAGATACTGTAAGAAATCAGTATTAATATAGTTCAGGTCGATTTCACTATAACAAATTCAAGACAGTTTTTTTGAGCCTGTAACTCTTCTAATTCCTTAATATTAATGCTCTAACTTTTTGATAAAATTTCTAGATTTACTGCCCTTAGAAATTCGCCAAAATCATCAATAATTTTAGTTGTCAGTTTTTCTTCCTTTGTTGCATGAGATGAACATATTTCTGTACCATATCTTCCATATGACCCACGTATGTATCCTTTTCTGCCAGAATGGTACCACGTTCCTTTACCACAATCAGCGCAGTAAGCACATTTGTAAATAGGTTACGATTTATACGTAGTATCTCCAATTAAAAGGGAATGCGCTTCCCAGATGTTGACCTTGCTCATAGTGAAATCTAGTCAAAATAAATTGACTATACTTGTAGTAGGGTGCTTGGTAAAATGATACCCTGGTGAGTCGAAATGGAATATACTAACTCAGGGGGCAGATGGCTAGCCACCAGAAAGATTTTACGTTATATTACAAAAGTACATTTTCCTTTTAATGTGCTATGGAGCGCTTCGCTAAATCTTTATTTAATTAAATCAAGATAAATGATTGAAATTAAATAAAAGACTAAACTAATATTTAATCTTTTATTATCATTAAAAATCTTATTATGTAATTATTTTATAAATAGTGAATCATTCAACATAAAGTATATTAATCCACCAAACAGTATTCCTAGTACAATACTTAGTAAAGTACCAATTAAATAGTTCTCCGCAAAAGATTTATCTTCAAGTTGCTTAAACCTTGTCAACGTTTTAAAAGCACCTAAAACTACTAATCCTGGATAGGCTTGTAGTATAATAAATACTGCTATTAAGAACCTCTCTAAAATCCCGATGTATTTACCAACTGCATTATCATCAATTTCATTAAAGCTATTTAACTGAATTTTAATACTTTTCTTACTGTTCTTCTCATCACTTATTTCCCAACTTCTTTCTAATACTACATTCTTTTTCATTTGTTCTATCTCTACTAATATTCCATCTAACTCATTTTTTTCAATTGTTGCAGCAGCCTCTTCCTCCATTGAAAGTACCTTTTTCGAGTTTAACCTCTTTATATCTTTTAAAACCTCACCGATAAAATAACCACTTCCATAAGTTAACAGGATTATTAAAGCTAATATAACTATTATCCTATTTAAGTCAGAAACGATTAAATTATTATATATGAAGTCATTGAACTTACTAAACATTATAGTGGGTGAATATACTTTACCGAATATTAACAAAACTAGATAAATAGTTAGAATATGAATTGCTTGGTCAAGTATGAAATGAAAAGAGCTTCTTTCCAATAAATACTTGTGAAAACCTTTTTTCTCCGGTTTGACTGATTCCATTTTCTCAATCAGTTTCTCTGAGTATTTTACCTTAAGGAAGTCAACAAAATAGTGGATTACTCCAATTAGTAATACTGGCAAGGTTAAGTAAAAATCGACCCCCGTTATCAAGAATGTTAATAACAAAGTAACAACCATATGTTGACCTACATGTTCAGTTAGACCAATATTAATTCTTCTGAAAAATTTTCTTTTGAAATATAACTCTTTTTTCTTTATTGTATAATTTGTTTGTGTTATAAAGTCACACATAAAATGTGCTAGGATAAAAATTAGAAATAATTTAATCATTGTAATCCTTCCCTAAAGTTATAAATAGTATTTATTAAATTAATTAGCTCCTGTTCACCTTCTTTTACTATAGTGTGTTCTGCTCTTGATAGTAATTTACTTACGTTTGATTTTGAATTGTCTCGCTCATATCCTAATTTCTCTCCAATGTCCTCATAAGTTAAATCGGAATTTTTCTCTATTAGTTCTATGGCCTTTGATTGCAATTCTGTTCTTTTTTTTATTTTTTCTAATATAAAATATAATAAATAATTAATGGCTGTATCATTAATTCTATTATCGCCAACAATAAACATAAATTTAAAATTTTCATCTAAAGATTGAAGTGCCCTTGTTTTAAACTTTTTATCCTTTAATATCTTTAGAGCGTCAGCCGCATTCCAAATAGCCCTACCATTAACTCCATCTGGATTATCTAACTTCTCATTACCTACTTCTCCAAATCCTCCCCCAACATAGAGGGGAACCTGGAATTTTTTTGATAGATAAAAAAGTTCCTTAAATGCCCAATACCCATCATTAAAATTATTAACTACTCCAAAAAGCTCATCTCCAGCTCTTACAGTAAATTCGGTTAATAAACTATTGCTAAACTTCTCATTTAACTCCTTTGCAATTAATTCTAATTGTTCTTCTTTTTTGTTTTTTCTAGAATTTATTACATCTGCCGTTATACACGTTGCACGCAATCTGTCCATTATTCCCCTCCAGTTCATCCTATAAAAACTCAATATTTGATTTAATATGTATTTAAAGGATTAAGCAGACTTTTTTCTTACTTAGTTTACCCAGTAAAATAGCTCAACCATCAAGGTAACGGTTTTTCCAGTAACCCCGGAAAGTTACCGGATTCTCCAGTAACCTCGGAAAGTTACCGGATTCTCCAGTAACCCCGGAAAGTTACCGGATTCTCCAGTAACCCCGGAAAGTTACCGGATTCTCCAGTAACCCCGGAAAGTTACCGGATTCTCCAGTAACCCCGGAAAGTTACCGGATTCCCCAGTAATCATAGAGAGTCATTGGCTTTACCAACAACTTTTTAGAATTACTTATTTGCCGGTGATTCTTAAAGTTATCTGATTAAATATCAGAATAACCTTCAATTTAATATACTATGTATTTAGGAAGTTCCAAACAAAATCTATTATCTTATTATTCAATATGCTATAAAGCTAAGCTACTATTTTTCACCTTCTCAAATAGAGTCAAAGAATGGAATAAATATAGTTCCTAGATTTACCTTATTCTCCTAACTTTATCCTCTATCTACCAATTTTTTAAAAATGATAGATTATTGCTTAATAGTATGACATACGAACCGGATTTCAAGTTAACTACTTCACCACTCTATAATCATTTAAAAAAACACAATCTTATCCTAAAACCCAAAATAATATGTTTATATATACAATGTAAATGCGTCCTGGTCCGAATAGATTGGATATAACGGGGAATGTCTTCAAAAAAACTGCACAATCATTGATTCCTGCAAGGGTGGCAATTCAGCTCATGTTGCAAGTCGTGTAGCGCCTAAGCGACTTGCAAAAAAACCCACTAGTAGCCCTTGGAGGAAATCTTTAATTTCTCTAGTTAGATTAGCATTCTTCTATAACTATGGTAGCTATAAATTTGAAAGTGAATAATAAGTCATTAGCTTGTTAAATGTGTCTTCTATTAAGTTTTATCCCTTATTGTAACATTAGTAAGAGTTTGGTGTTAAAGCTTTTAAGATAATTTTTGCGACGGCTTAGACCTGTATTGATAGTAGGTCGCAGAAACTTTTAAGATGTAGTAGTATTTACTATAATAAACCTACTCCAATTGTATTTCGAGAGTAGGTTTATCTTGTATTAATCAATTCATTTTAGGACCTCTTTTAAAAGCTCAATTGCACTATCTTCTTCGGGATGATTTGTTGCTAGTTCACCTTTAAAGGCTTTACTAAGAATAGCTTGTTTAAACTGTACTATTTTATTTTCTAAGTCAATTGATTGAGATATTATATGTTCTTTATCAAGGATTTTATCTAGAATCTTTACAATTTGTTGTTGTTCTTCATATGGTGGAAGCGGAAATAAAAACTCTGATATTACTGTCGCGCTAAGATTTTCTTGATTTCCACCTTTAGCAATTTGTCTAAATCTCTTGTAACCTTCCATAAAATAATAGAAAATAAATTCTGGTAGAATATTTCCATTAGGGAGTATTGCACAAACCGCTTGATTACATGCAGCTTCAACCTTTAATATGGCAGCTCTTCCTCTAGTTAAGCCTTGCCCATACATAGCAACTAATACAGAATTTATTGGTAGAAGTTTCACTGAACTATTCTTAATAGCATCTTCAGAAATATTCTCCGCTGAATTGTATACGTTGTTCCATTTGACCTCACCTGTTTTTATCCAAGGAATATGTCCTTCATAAAATTCCGGAACATTTCTTTTGGGTGTTCCTCCTGAAGTTAGGTCTAAAACATCACCTAGCCTTACCCATTTCCAATTCTCTGGAATAGAATATTCACACTCGTTTTCAATAACGTCTTTTACTTTTTTTCTTTTTCTCATTTGCGAAGTCTTAATTATTTTATATAGCTCTTGTCCACTTATGTTATCAGGGTTACCCCTCCGCCAATCCCTTGTCAACTCACCACTAATAGCCTTTTTTAAAATAGCCGCTCGCCGAAGTTCAAACGTCTCCTTCGCTTCCTCAACCAACTGCTTTGCTTCTTCAATTTTTCCTAAAAGACGCTCTACCTTCTTAGCAATTCGCATCTGTTCATTTTCTGGAGGAAGTGGAAAAGGCATATTATCCATTGCTTTCGGAGATACTCTCGGCAAATTTATACCATTACTATTTTCATTAGCATATTTTAAAACATGTGGTAATCCCAGATACATGTCCAATATTTTATTAGTTGTTTTATTTTTATTACGATATACTAATATATCAGTTGAAGCCACACCATCAAATTCAACATAGGCATGCTTATTTAGATATGGTCGTAACTTACCATAAAGTACATCATTTTTCTTAAAAACTACCTTTTTACTTTTTACTCCTTCTGCAACCCTAACTACTGATACACCTCCTCCTTTATTCATATGCTCTAAACCAACATACTTTTCATTACCTGTAGGTTGAATTTGCTCTTTAACTTGTTCATAAACATATCCCAGCTTTGCCCAAACCCAATTTTTTGGTACTTCATATGGCTGTTCTTCTTCAGGAACTACTGCTTCATTAAACAATTCCTCCACGGATTTCTTTTTCTTACTCATTTCTTGACCACCTCATCTACTTCCACTGCTTTCAACTCTTCAACAACTTCATTTAATAAATCCATCGCTTGTTGGAGTTTAGCAATTGCCTCTTCAGCGGAATCAATCGGGTCTGGTAAGTTTTCATAAGCTGATAAGGACTCATCTGCAATCAGTCCAATATCTAAGTTGTCTCCCTTTTTCGCAATTTCATCTCGTGAGAACATGTTCCAACGCTCGTCTTCCACTTTTAAACGGTCCTCGACTTGATACGCAGTAATAAAGTTTTCAAAGTGAGCTTTTGTTAAGGTATTACGTTTACCAAAAGTCTGCATGTTTGTACGAAGGTCATATACCCATGTCTCCTTTGTACTGTTTTTATCCGTTCTCTCTTTAGTAAAGAATAAAACATTCGTTTTAACACCTTGAGCATAGAAGATTCCTGTTGGCAATCGTAAAATGGTGTGTAAATTGCACTTATCCATTAAGTCACGACGAATTTGAGCACCGATACCACCTTCGAATAATACATTGTCTGGTAATACGACGGCAGCACGAGCATTGCCATCGTCTTTTAAAGCATTATAAATTAACTGTAAAAAGTTCAGCTGTTTGTTAGATGTTTCAAAAGTTAAATCATCTCGTGTTACACGTTCTCCACCTTTTTTCGTTCCAAATGGAGGATTTGTTAAAATAACATCGAAGTTTTTCATCCATTTCCCATTACTAGATAAAGAGTCACCTTGTTCTAATCTTCCTTCAATGTCATGAAGAAGTGCATTCATTAATGCTAGACGATGAGTTCCTTTTACAAGTTCCATCCCAGTAAATGCTTCTTTCTTTTGAAACTCCGCTACTTGAGGGTCGAGGTCAAAATAATCATCTGTCTTATTCTTTAAATATTGGTCAGCTGCAATCATAAAACCAAATGTTCCCGCAGCTGGGTCATTACATCTTTCACCTGGCTCTGGGTCAATTAACTCAACCATTAAGTCAATTAACACACGCGGAGTAAAATATTGACCAGCACCAGACTTAGTTTCACTTGCGTTTTTTTCTAATAAACCTTCATATAAGTTCCCAAGTCCTTCTTCCTTAGCGTTATACCAATCAAGAGCATCAATAGACTTAATAATTTTTTCTAAGTTTTTAGGTTCTGTAATACTCGAAGATGCATCTGTATAGATTTGACGTAAACGTTCGTTGTCACTGCTACCGAATTCTAATAGTAACCTTTGGTAAAAAGCTTTTAATTCCAACCCTTCTTTTTCTAATAGGTTGTCCCATCTATATCCTTCTGGAATTACTTCCTTTTCCGCTTCTTGCTCTTTCATCATCTTTAAAAATAGTAAGTATGTTAATTCTGTTACATATTCCTGATATGTAATTCCGTCATCACGGAGTACATTGCATAAGTTCCAAAGCTTTTGAACGATTTCTTGGTTATTCATAGTGTTCCTCCTGAAATTCATATAAAGATAATATTTATTATAACTTAAAAAGTAGTGGATTTTCTTTTAGTAAAATCTACATTTATCCTATGAAAAAGAGAGCCATTAAGACTCCCTTTAAAATGGTATTAACTTACATATAAACTATCATTAATAGTAGTAACTACATCTTCTATTAAGTCACCGAACTCTCGTTTTAGCAGATTGTATCCACCATTGCTTTTAAATGGTTCTTCAGAAAATGCATCTTCTGGAGTAGGGGCGAGAACCGGTACTTGTAGAAGTTGTTTCTCGATTCGTTCTAACCATTTTTTCTGCCTTGGTGTCCAATCATGCAAAGCATATACTTTTTGCATTGCTTGCCTAATACGAGTTTCATGGTCTACAAGCGCTTCCCCTAAAGCTGCTTGGCGTATGAAGCTAATAATGTCAGCTGCAATGTCTTCATTTTTCGTTTGTTTCCATGCCGTTTGTAAGTGGGATTGCTTATAGCCTTTTGTTTCTAAAATCGTTATAAGTTCTCTTAAATCTTGCCTTGTTAAATCTTTTGGTCGTGTACACACAAGATGTAAGGCAGGGATTTCATTTATGTTTTCCTTTATAAAGCGAACAAAGCCATCTAAATAATCTTCCGGACGATTATTACCTTCTCCATAACCACGTTCCACAGGAAGAATTTTATCTTCCTTATTAGAAATATACCTCTTTTCACCTTTAACACGGTATGTTCCCATATATTCGAATAGCATGTTGTTTTCTTTTGCTTTTTTTGGAGTGTAAGTTTGAACTTCTTTCGCCCATTCATCTACCGTTTTTCCTTTTGAAAGTTCTTCAAACCTTTGCTTTCCTTCATCATCTAAACGTTGCTTACGCCTTTGAATTTTTGCTACTAATTGGTCACGGTAAAAGTTTGCTTCATCTTCAGTAGATGCATTAGTAAGAGATTCATATAGCTCCCCAATGCTATAGCTTTGTTGCTTTACGACTGGTTTCATTTCGGTGTAACTTTTCAACTTGTCATAAATACCTACAGCATCATATATATTGAAGTGAGTTTTCCCGATTTCTGAACAAAGTCGTGTCGCTCGCCCAAGCATTTGGTCATATAATATACGAGATTGTACTCGGCGTAGAAACACTAAGTTTGTAATAGCAGGTACATCAATTCCAGTTGTTAAAAGGTCAACTGTTACAACGATGTTAGGAAGCCTTTCATTTTTCAATCGCTTAATTGCATCTAATGGTTGATAAATCGAACCGGTTATTTTTACAATTGAATCATCTTCAACTTCGTCGCCACGTTCTTTAAATGCTTCTTTTAATAATCTTACTACCATATCAGCATGCTGGTCAGTCGCTGCAAAGATTAGTGTTTTTTCTTTACTAGTCGGGTCTATATAGTCTGTTAATTTATTTAATACAGCACGATTGAACGGTTCCGTGATAACCCGCTTATTAAATTGCTCGACATCAAAACTTATGGTGTCCTCAACCTTCTCTAGCTGGATTTGACTTTTATCAACATCATACACTTCTACTTCTTCGTCTTTTTCAAACTTTATCCCAGCTTGCGCTAACTCCGTTTTAAATAAGTATGGCGGTTCGTGGTCCACTAAATATCCATCTAAAACAGCTTCACTGTAAGAATACTTAAAGATTGGCATGCCGAAAATTTCCGTTGTATGAAGAGCAGGCGTTGCAGTTAGCCCTAAACATGCCGCGTCAAAGTAATCGATTACTCTTCGGTACTGGCTAACGTAATCGTTTTGGTCATTGAATAGCAATTCCTCTTCCGACATTTCGCGGTCACTCGTGTACCCTCTATGCGCTTCGTCCACGATAATAAAGTCATACTGTCCAACTGTTGGCAGCTTCTCATTATCACTGTAGAATAGCCTCTTTACCATTCCTTGGACTGTTGCAATATGTACCTTAGTATCGAGTTCAGGTGAAACATCCTCTAGCGACTTTACATCAAATATACTAGCAAAAGATAAACCTTCAACTTTCGTATCCTTTAATGAATCTTCCGTTTGTCTCCCTAACGAATTTCTATCTACTAAAAACAAGATGCGACGACACTTTTTGGTAGCGATTAATCTATACATTAAAGCAATGGCTGTTCTAGTTTTACCCGTACCAGTTGCTTTGGCTACAAGCATTCTTCGCTTACCTTCTTTAAGTGCCTGTTCCACAGCAAGAACTGCATTTTGTTGATAATGTCGTAAGCCAAACCTTGTTATATCTTCCGCTTCTAATCGTTTATCAGCTTCAAAACCATCCTGTTCTAGAAGAAGTCTTATGTCCTCTGGAGAATGCCAACCTTCAAGTGGTCGTGCGTATTCCTTTGGCTTTCTTGAATCCCAAAACCAAATTCCTGATTCTTCTTGTAGCTGTCGCAAATAAGGTCTTCCGTTCGTTGCATATAAAAATGGTACTTTATAATCTGAAGTAGAAGGGATGATTTCTTCATCATCAACCTGTATTACATTCTTTGCGTATGTCTTAGTTTGGCTTTCTAGTACACCAGGAATGTTTTTCCTTTCCGCTTTTGCTTCGATAAGTCCCACTAACTTCTTACCTAAGAAAAGGGCATAATCGACTCTTCCACCTTTTACTTTCCACTCTGCAATTACCAAGTTCCGATTCTTCTCTGGTAAAGTTCCATATTTTTGGTTGTTGAGTTTTTCAGTATCGACTTCCCAACCTGCCGAACGTAACTTTTCATCAATAATTGCTCTTGTCTCAGCTTCCGTTAACTTGTTTCGTTGAACAAACTGCTTAGACTTTTTGCGGCGTTCTTTTTTCTCTTTACCAGTTTCCTTTTCCGCCTTTTCACGAGCTCTTGTTAACTCTTCTTCCAATTTACGCTTTTCATCATATTCTTGAACAAGTTTTTTAGCTTGAACCATACTCATTTCGATTGGTTCTGTATATATAGGAGCTTCGAAATCCCAATCCCCGTAAACTTCCATAAACCATGTGGCTAGACGAAAAGAAAAACGCAATAGCACCTTTGCGTCATCCGTATCCCCGTAATCCGCTTCGTGAGAAGCACGATTACCTTTTCGACGAAGTGTTTCAAGTAGTTCAAGTAGTTCCGGCTCTAATATTCCTTCCCGACGTATCGCATTAATACGGTGCACTTGTTTCGTATCATAGGTCTCTTTAATATTCTCAGATGCAAGAATAAGCTTCGTTAATGTCTCACCAAACAAACGAAGCTTCATTATTGTAGTATGTGGGTCATGATAAACGTTGTTCTCAGCTGATTCTCCTAAGTTGGCAAGTACATCCCATTTACCTTGAAAAAAAGAAAAGTTGCTACTCATCGACATCACCGTTTTCAGATTATTATTTATCTTAATTGTATCATAATTACTATTTTTAAGGGAAAATATGTATTTCCCTTGAGAATAAGGAATCCGTTAGTCTTATGTCTGTTTTTCATCTTCACATCGTATTAATAGAATGATGCATATGGTAGAATTTAACTAGTAAATATTAGGGAGGAAGATTTTATGAGATTAATAGAGTTTAGTGTGACGAACTACAAAGTTTTCAAAGACACCTTTTCCATTAACTTTTCAAAAGATTCGATTGCTATTTTAACTGGAAGAAACAACACCGGAAAATCAACTATATTAGAGGCAATTAACTGTTTCTTCCAAAAAGAGACTAAGGCAAAAACTATACCTACCGATTGCTTCTCTACACGAAATACGAAAATAGTTTTAAAAGCAGTATTCGAATCTGCTGACGATAAAATCACTATTGTAAAGAAGTACAAAGAGGAGTTAGCACCTAGTTTTTATGATGAAAATGATATTGAAATTAAAGCAAGTCACGAACTGAAAGAAAAACTAGATGAAGTTTTAAACAATAAACCCTTTTACATAACCCCATCTATGCTACCAGATGATATTAACAGTTTAATTCAAAATATATACACTGAAATACTCAAGAATAATTTAGAAAAACTTGAGAGCGAAGATGGTAGTTCAGAAGAAAATGAACTAGCTGAAGAGTATGCTCAACTCAAAAAGGCTTACCCTGAGTTTCTAAGAAAACTTAAACTAAATACGGATAAGCTATTAGAAGAAGTAAGTGGTGACGTTTCGGATAATTTGCAAAATCTATTTTCTAACGAACATTTATCTTTAAATGTAGTAGGTGGAGAAAGTGAGGGCTTCTCATCATCAGACATATTAAAGTCTACAAGCTCCAGCGTCCATATTGATAGTAATAAGCAATCTAAAATGCCTTTAGCAAATCAAGGAACTGGATTACAACGTATGAGTTTGATATACCTTATTCAAAATATGATAGAGAAAAAACTTATGGGTGAAAGTGACAATAAATTGTTATTGATTGACGAACCAGAAGCTTTCTTGCATCCAGAAGCGGTTAGAGCACTAAGTCGTTCTCTATATAAGATTGGTGAAAAAATGCCACTTATGATTTCTACTCACTCACCAATACTTATAGACTTATCTGAAAGACACACCTCGATTCAAGTTTTTCGAGTCGGTGAAAAAGCTGCAATTCAACTATATAAATCTATTGGTGAACAATTTGATGAAGATGATATTAAAAATATGAAGATTTTAAACTATATAGATTCTTATGTTAATGAGTTTTTCTTTGCTGACAAAGTTGTAATTGTGGAAGGTGATACTGAGTATATTGCATTTAAACACTTCGCTAAATCAATGAATGAGAACTTGCACATAATTCGTGCAAGAGGTAAAGCTACTATATGTACCTTAATGAAAATCCTCAATCAGTTTAACTCAAGTTATGATGTGTTACACGATGTGGATAACCATATAAAACACAGTGCTTCTACATTAAAAGGTCAACTAACTAATTGTAAAAAAATTCTAGAGCTAAAAGAAAATGATAACATAAGAATTTTCTGCTCAATCTCAAACTTTGAACAAGCAATTAGCATCGGAGATATACCCAATATTAAGAAGACACAAACAATTTATGATATATTACACGGAGTCTCTGATACAGATGAATTTGCTAAACCTAGAATGATTGTACAGAATTTGTTTAAACAAATAATAAACCGAAATGAAGAAAAAGCTTTGGAGTTTGGCTTTCAAAGAATAAAGCATGAACAGGATTATGAGGATTTATTTATTGGATTAATACAACAGAAAGAAATGGAGGAGGAAAAGGCAAAAGAAGAAGAAATAGGGGCTTCCAACTAACTTAGATTAATATTAATTAATTCAGCTCTTAGATTAGATTGGCTTTTTAAAATTGCAAGGAAGAAGAGGACAAATTAGTATAAGGAAGTTCTCAAAATTAAGGCTTTTGCACTCTTCCAAAGCAGCAGCAACTACTGTGGAACTAGGACAATAATTAGTATGGCATTAATCTCAAATTCTACAGGGAAGATTACCTTAATTTAATAGAGTAAAAAATGCTCAGCTATGGATGTACTGAGCATTTTTGCTATAGTTACACTTGTTAAGCTATATTCATTTTCTGCGGTTCTTGGAAACTATAAAATACCTTCGCCGTTCCATCCTCTTCAATTTCAATCCTTGAAATAAAACGATGTATAACTTCTACAAATGCCTCTTCAGAAAATAAAAACTCTAGAAATTCTTCTTTAATCTTCTCAATGTTGCTGTAATTTTTATCAGCAGAACTTTCTTCAAACCCTTTTAGCTGCTCACTTAGTTTAATTATTTCCTCTTCATTTTGACCTTTTACGAAGGTAAATGTATCTACATCCATTTGACCATCAGCCAACATTTGAATGTATTTTACTTTTCTATTATTAAGCACTTCAATTTTACTTTTAACCTTTTCTATTTCTTTAATACTATTATTCAATGCAGTTTCAAACTTTGACTCGAACTTTTTGAAAAGCAAATCAATATTCAACACTTCTAGGAACATCTCAAAGTCGTTAACTAATGCAGCAGTTAATTTCTCTTCCTTGATTGAATGAGAGGAACATTTTGATTTGCCATATCTTCCATATGTTCCACAAATATAACCTTTCCTACCAGCTCGGTACCACATTCCCCGACCACAATCTGCACAGAAAGTAACATTCGTAAACAAATGGAGTTTAGGTGCTGTAATATTCTTCTTTCTTCTTATCATTTCTGCTTGAACAGCATCAAAATCAGCTTTTAGAATAATTGCTTCATGTGTACTTCTTACAATAGTTAGTTCTTCCTTACTCCTTGTTTTTCTACCTGTACTAACTACACTTATCGTTTCAGTTCTCCCTTGAACTAAATTACCAACATAATGCGGATTCTCTAATATGACCTTTATTGTAGACCCTCCCCACACTAAGCCGGCATTTCTTTTATTTATTATTTGAGCTGGAGTTGCTACATTTTCGAGGGTTAGGTTTTTTGCAATTGTATCTACACCAGTACCTTCTAAATATTCTTTGTAGATTCTTCTTACAATACTAGGTGTTTCATCTTCTCTAATATATAAAGTTCCATCTTCTAAACGGTATCCATATGGAGGAACTGAGCCTTGGTACTTTCCCTTTATGGCTCTTGCTTTTTTAGAGCTTTTAATTCTTCTACTTTGGTTTTCAGATTCTTTTTCATACATCCACGCTAGTATCCCTAACATGTCTACATTATTTTCCATTGTGTTTACCATTCCATCAAGTGAAATAATATGTACACCTTTTTCCTTCGATAGATTCGCTATCTTATATGAAAGCTCTCCGTTTCTTGCTAACCTTGATAAATCTTTAACAATTACTACATCGATTCTTTTATTTTTAATATCTTCGAGTAATCGTAGTAGTTCTGGTCTTTTTCCCTTGGTACCTGTTTTTCTGTCAATATATAATTCTGCTAACTCCCAACCCTTACTATTAACAAATTGATTAAACATCAATTGCTGATTTTCTAATGAGGAATCTTGTTCTTTTCTTCCTGTAGAAACTCGACCATAGGCACCTACTCTATACATGATTAATTCCTCCTCTTTCTCCAATGACAATTCTATTCTCTTTTCTTGCTGCAAAATCATTTAACTTTGAATTCATTAGCTCCTTAAACATCTGTTCAAAGGAGTTCCCATCGTTATTAAACTTTCTCTTTATATTCATGTTGTTTTTCCCCCGTATTCTTGTGTTGTTATGTATGTAATTTCGATTTTTTGTCCAAAATGGTTATTAGAAGTTCGATATTGTAACCAGAATGGTATACCATCTCGGAAGTAAAACCGAACCAGTTAAATTAGAAAGCCGTAGTAGTACCGGCTTTTGCCCATTAAGGTTTTTTCCTATTTTTAAAATATGGTCGTAGGTTCGGTTTTCAATCCATTGAATTATGTAAAAGTTCGATTTTCCATCTACTATCATCTGGTTATAAAAGAAACCGGATTGACTTTAAATTGAATATCAAATTCAATTTTGTTCTCACTTTTAAAGTGTATTCCGATTTCGTTAACAAAGTTCAACAAGATTAATCGTTGCTCTGCCATTGATAACTTGCTCATATCAATATTTTGAAAACTATTCAGAAACACTTCTAGTTCTGAAGGAATTAGAAGAATTTCGATTTCTTTAATTGACTGTTCAATTTGAAGAATTTCATCTTTCAATTTGCTTTTAACATTTCTAAAGACACTGTTTAACTGATTTTGCTGATGAATTTCAGCTACCTTTTCATTAGCTAATACAAGTTGTTCCTTTGCCTTAAGTAATTCCATTTGCTTCTGAAGTGACTCGATATATTCTTTAAGAGCATTAATTACAGTCTCAGAATTTATTTTTACAGACATGGATAACTGTTGATGAATATAGCCCAATAGTCTTTCATTTAATACATCTATATCCATTTCATAAAAGCAAGTAGTGCAAAAATACTTAAGATAACTGTATTTAGTTCCTTTTTTCTTTGTAGAGCTGTTTCGATGCATTAGATGGTTTCCACAGTTTTTACAAACTAGCAAACCACCAAATAAAAACGGAGTTTCTAATTTGTTATACTTTTTCTTCAGCTCTCGATTTACATCAATTAGTTTATAGAAAATACCTGGAACAATCGCATCGTGACTATATTCAATTAAATGGTCATTTTGATTGATGTGTTTATGGCGAAAAGTCCAACTGAGATGCCCCATGTATACTGGATTCTTAAGGATATTTTCTATACTGCTTGTCCGCCAGTGCTTCTTTGTTGGAGACGGAATACCTGCTTCATTTAAGATATCTGTTATCTTTTGTATTGAATGTCCCCAGGATGCTAAGTAATAAATAAAAAGAACAAACGGAGCATTTTCATTTGGAACCAACTTCTTATCAATTTGGTTATAACCAAACGGAACAGTAGAACCAGGACGTTTCTCAGAATCTAAATCTGTCTTTTGAGAGTCAATTGTTCTTCTTGATTTATCATTGGATTCACCGTTGGCTATGATTAGTTGAAGTTTCACATCTAAATCAGATGGCGTCCATTCATCCTCTTTTGTAGTTGTATAGAATTTAAGGTGCGGCTTTTTAGCAATAACGTCGGTATAAAATTCCGATACAAAAGAGTAAATTTTTCTGTCAATGCGGGAAAAATCATAAAACATGATAGCACTGACATCTTGGGATAGGACAATTTCTTTCATCATATTTAAACCTTTACGTCGACTAGCAGATTTCCGGTATGCACTTTGAGCATCATCGTAAAAGATAAATTCATCCGGCAAATAGTAACCCTTTTTCTCGGCATACTCCTTAATTGCTAATATTTGAATTTCAAACGACTGATTCCCTTCTTGTTTATGTGAAGAACGTCGTATAGAAGCAACTGCCAGTTCTCTTTTTTCATAAGGTGTTATTTGGTTATGTGCATCCTGTTTACTCACATGCTAACTTCCTTTCTAATTGTTCATTGTCTAGGAACTCGTTAAAGAAAAGATTAAGACCTAATGTCGATTCGTGAACATAGCAGTCCTTAATAATTAATCCAACTAAATTTATTAATTCATCTCTTTTTAGGCAGTCACTTATTTTGACATTGCTTATCAGGTATTTCACTTTGTTTTTATAGTTTTCACAAAGCAATTGGTTTTCTCGAAATTCTTTTCTTTTTTGCTTACTTTCTACTAAAAGTTTCAATTCATCTTTTTCATATTGTTTGGAAAGAAATCTTTCATAAGACATTGTCGCAATTTGAGCCTCAATATACTCAATTTTTTTATTTGCAGCCTCTATTTCATTTCCCAAGTTATCGAGTATGTGATTTATCATTTTTATAGCTTTCTTTTCGATTTCTTCCTCATTCAAGTTTTCAAAGACCATTGAGGAGCAATTTATTAACATATCATTGTAATCCTCAACGTTTATACTTATTTTTTTATGTTTATTCGAACAAGTATAAATGCCTGATTCACCCATTTTGCTTTTTCGGTACATCATACTCTTTTCACAAATACCACACTTAGGAGGTAGGATATTTTCTTCACTTCTTCCACTTAGGTTTTGCTGCAATTTTTTGACGAATGGTTCAATTACTTCTTGTATCTCAAGGAAAGTCTCCTTAGAAACACCGGGTTCAACATAAGGGAGCGAATTTAAATATGTGCTAATTTGTTCACAACCGGCATAGAACGGGTCTGTTAATATTCGCACGATATCAGTTGGTTGTTTTTTCATTAGACTTGAAAAAGTTGATACTAGCTGAATAAATTCAGTAGTATTGGCAATTCGCCTAGACTTCTCAAATAATTGAAAAATTTTATTTTTATGCTCCATTTTAAGAGTGTAAGATTTCTTGCCTTGGTCGTCTTTGTACGTATCATAACCAAATTTCCTTGGCGGAAGCTTTCGGTGGGCATCTGCAACTCGACGAGCAATTGATTTCCCCTCTTCTTCAATTAATATTCCATTAAAGCCTTCGATTAGATAATTGGAATTGAAAGTCGGATAACTTGAATCTGTGGAAGTAAATACTACTTCAATGTCATGTAAAATGAACAAATCCACCATTTCAAGGTATTCATAAAAATTTCTTGTTAGTCGGCTTCGGTCATAAACATAAAGGGTATCAACCTTGCCTTGACTAATAATCGACATAACTTCCAGTATTCTCTCCCGGTTCTTCAGCTTCATCTTATTTGCGGACACACCAAGCTCATTTACCTCAATATACTCATCTTCATCTAGAGCATCCCGATACTTTTTATCAGCAGCAACTTGCATCTCAAGGCTTTGGTTTTCTGTACTGACTCGTCTTAAAAAGACCTTTAGTTTTTGCTTTAAAGAATCAAACTTTTTTGCCAATTTTAATGCCCTCCCAGAAACCAAATAGACTATTAGACATATCTTCTGCAGACGAACCAGTAGAAACAAGTCTAACATTGTACTTATTGTGCAAATACTGGAGCTCATTATTGTCTACTATACTTCGAGCCAGGCGACTTGCATCGTAGACATAAAGAGTATCCACTCTAACTAGCTCATTTAGATTAATTAACCGAAGACTGCACTTTCTTCCGTGAAATTCAACAACTGAAACATCTCCTTCATTTAATTCAATGAATTCGTGCTGAATTAAGCATTTTCGAAATTGATAATCAGTCTTCAGTTGATTTTCCAAATTACTTTCTTCTCTTCCTCTTCTATAGAAGACCTTTTGCTTCATTTCCTTATTTGTCACATTATTTGCTAACATTGTTATCATCCTTTTCTCTATAATGTTTACTTAAGATAATGGTTTGAAGAGTAGTAGGAAAACCTAGTTCTTTTAATAGCATTCTTTCGATAAGCCTTTCTATTAAAATGGTTCCAAGTTCATTTGACTCTTCAATAATCTCAATTTTCCTTACTTTGTATTTCATACAACCACCTCCAGTCATAATCACAGAATTGACTGAAAATGGTTGTTGTATACTTACTTCCTATCTTCTAGGTATAAATCAAACTCCATTTGGAAAGAGGCAACTTCATTTCTCACATCTTTCCTTGGTACGACCAACTTATACGTTTTGGTTCCAGGAAGCTTTAATTGTTCCAATCTATTATTCATGACGTTTATCACCATCCAAATGGGAACTAATATCCCAAAACCTTTTTAATAAATCAGTTGATACATTATGTTTTATACATACTTTTTCGATTTCACTCTTTCGATTATTAAAGAAGCTGGTGCAGCTACTCATTATTTTTCTCTCCTTGTAATTACATTTTTAATAACGACTTGATTTTTCTGTTGTTACTATTTCTAATCCTTCGAACAGGACCTTTGATTTGCATTTTCATGGTTGTTCACTCCAATCTAGTTGTTTTTTGTCTAGTCAATCTGTTTTCCAAACTTGGTATTGTCATAATACAAAATTCAAAATTAAAATGGATGAAAAATCGAAATTATTTTTCAAAAAAAAAATAAAGTTTCTTTGAGCAAAAGTTTCTCCGATAATCCCACAAAGTTTAATTAAAATTTGCTATAATTGTTGTTTTTCTTTTATTGGAGGCTTGACTTACATCTCGCAAAATATGTTTCTTGTAAAATCTTTTTTAACTCGTTAGCAATATGTTATCTAGTTACTGAACCAAATAAACAACTGCCTAGAACAGCCTACAGCGAGGTGAGTTTGTGAAAGAACGTATTTAAATTAACGGAACCGTTTAGTTGAATGGGAAATCAGTAACGGGTTTTGAGGATTATGAAAGATTCTTGTTGGAAGTGTCGAATATCTATTTTATAGGTTATATAAAGGAGACAGTTAAATGAGTAATGATTATGCTAAGGCAGCAAAAATTGCTGGGGTTGCTGCCTCATTTTCAATTCCTGGATTTGGATATCTAGTCGAATTGCAGAGTCTGCAAAAAATGCCATTAAAAAATTAATAATGCTGTTGAAGCTGGGGAAATCAACAAATTATGAGAAGAAGCAGCTATACAAGAGATTAAAAATAGAATTTTTGACTTCTAATCAAGGGTGGTTCAAGAATTAGCGATTGCAAGGAAATTTGAAAATGCATATGAAGTTGCAAAAAAAATATATTCAGAAAAAATAACAAGAAGCGAAGGGAAAATTGAAATTAATAGGACTACAGGCATGAGCGAAGGTTCTGCACAGGCTTATATTACTATTTTTCTTGCTATGATGAGTGGAGAAGAATATAAAAGAGCCTTTAATAATGAAACAAATAGGTTATTTCTTGAATATATTAGAAAATATTTTGGTCTAGAATATTCTCTGAACGCTCTAAACGCAGCGCAGAAATACATAAATTATTATTCTACTTTTAAAAAGGGCACTTCAGGACTTCAAAACATTGTTAATGAAATGAAATCAACTTATATAATTAAAGATGGCTCTTTTCGCATAGATTGTGGATATTTTGACCATCGTTATAAGAGGTAATAAAATAATCTTTCAGGAGGCGGTTTCTCTATGATTAAAGACATCTATACTACGTTCTCAGACTTAACTAAGGACGAGCAAATTCAATTATTAAACCTTTTAAAAGAAGACTTTATCGATAATGAAGATGCTGATTGAAAGATGCATCACACAATTAGAGAAACCCGTTTTAAAGAGGGTTTAGGCTGCTTTCATTGCGGAAGTGTGAAGGTAAAGCGAAATGGTAAATACAGAGAGAGACAAAGATATCTTTGTCGTGACTGCGGAAAGTCATTTAACGACCTTTCAAATACTCCGATTGGAAGCTATATTGACCCGTCTTCTTTGTTATGCACAGATACAGCCACAAATTACAAGAAATTTGCCCAAATCAAGGCACTTAAACACGAGCCAATAAACCTAAGCAAAGAGGGGTATGTCAAAAAGGGCATCTACCATCTGCAAAATGTGAATAACTACCATAAACGTTTAAAGGGTTGGATGGACAGGTTCCAAGTAGTGGCTAAAAAGTATCTTGACAATTACCTATACTGGTTCAGCTTCCTTCAGCAAAGTAAGAAGTTGGCTGAAAAAGAGCAGATAAACCAAATGCTTCTAAGTTCTTGTCAAAATCCAAATAACATTACCGTCAATTTCCTGCGTGAGGTATAAAAAAAAGCCATTCCTGTTTGGACGACTGTATTAGTTATACCGTTAAAGCCCTCATTACTTTCATATCAATCATTTATTAGTTACTTGATTTTGCAAAAGTTCTCCTGACAAGAGCTAAAGCAGTTAAAATCAATACTTGCAATGAAAAATCCAAGTGCATAGTTCTGGATACTGGCTTCGGGAACATTATCATTTATCTCTAAGCCAAGAAAATGTATCCCCACGCCATCACCATCAACTTTTGTTCCAAATGACCATAAATCAATACCTTTAACAACCATTAGAATCGAAATTGACGCGACAAATACACAAAGAATCCATCTACCCGTTGAATTCATAAGTTTCCCTCCTTGTTTAAACATAGTGTTTTCCTGTTTTTTACTGAATCCTTGTTCCATAAAAAACTGCCAGTCAGCTGAATAAGCCTCTGTCTATATAATTCCATAAAAAGTAAATTATTCCTCTTTAATTAAAGCAACAATCTTTACGAAAAGAGCCTTAAAGATAGAATAGGCTAGGAAATAAAAACACTGTTGTTATTGAATACAACAGTGTTTTTATTTCTAACTATTTATTTTTGATATCCTCGCCTAATTCTTGTATTAATATCAAACGAACTAACCTTACAAATTTAAAGTTATGATGAAATATATGACTGTAGGTAAAAAAGACAATATCCCTAAAATAACTAATTTTCCACCTTTGATATTAGTAAAAGAATTATTAAATAAATTAATGCCCATTAAAATCAATACTATAGGAATATAGAAACTATTAATACTAGCAGGGATTACCAATAGAATAACCCCAATAAAAGTTAAATAATGTATTATTCTGTTATATCTGTTCTTTTTACCTTCCATTTTAAAACAACCCTTCCTTTTTAAGTAACTATTGACATATTTTTCTATTAATCTATACTATATATTAAATTGATGAAAGGTGGTATAGGTTTTTGAAAAAAATAGTGATTTTATTTAGCGTTCTTTTGTTATTAGTACCAGGACCAGTAACTTCTTTTGCAGCTACACAAACACCAGTAGAAAATAGTAGATTAAAAGATTCAAATCATTCTGAAGACCAGGCTGAGTTCGAAATTGATGGGGTTACATATACTTTAACTTTACACAAAGATGGTAATTATCAAGAAGCTGTTATAAGTGATGGAAAAACAGAAGAAACTGTTTCCTATGATAGTTCAAAAGATGAACTTAAATTTGGTGATGAACTAGTTAGTGATGAAGATATAGAGCTTATGAAAGAGAGTGTTGCTAACTCAACTGTCGAAGACAACTCCACAAACTTAGATGGAAAACTTCAAATGATGGCTGTGAGCCAAAACATTCCTTACAGACTAGTAAAAACATATAAAAATGCTATCAATGTACCAGTTGCAACTGCATTAGTAGTAACAGGTCTTATTCTAATCCTTCCTACTGGCACAGGCGCAGTAGCTGGTGCTGTTTTGACAGCAAAAATAATAGCTGTTTTAGTAACTGCTATCGTTTCTTCGTTAAAAGATACAGGTAATAAATATGTGTATTTCACTTTTAAAACCTACTACAAAGGTCAAGGTGGTTATTGGTGGAACAAATTTGTCCTCTCGGCATATAAGGATAGTAATCGGACAAAATTAATCAAATCTGTATCACATGAAACTAAATATGGTAAAAAATATTCATATGATTATTTAGAAGAGAAAAATTCTCCACTTGTTTCACTTTACGCTTAGGAAAAATTTTACTACAAATATATTATTCAACAAAAGAGACCATTTACTCAAAATTAATGGTCTCTTAAGTCTATTTATAAGGATATTGGTTGTGGAAATAGAAATAAATTATCTGAGTTTTAAAAACTAGCGGAGGAGATACTTAGTATTAGAAATGATTTTTTCACAGTGTAGTAATTTTATTTCAATGAGACTAACTAATCCAGAGGACCAGAATTATGTGAAAAGATTACTCCCAGACCTTATAGGACCCGTAACAGATTCTTTATCAACTTTAAAAGAAGGAGAAGCCATTATTATTGGTGATTCAATAATAATGGCTTCACTTGTTACAACAGACAGATTTAACCCACAACCATCTTCCAACGACATCGCATATTTATCAGAATGGAAATAAGAATGGTTTAATACAGATTTTTAAGCATTTTTAGAAAGATGGGTTAAGTAAACCTTTTGAGCTTGGAAACATTTCCAAGCTCCATTATTCTTCTATCGTTTACAAAGCTTAAATCAACTATCCATCACCTTTTATACATTAGTTCCAAAGGAATTTTAATTATTGGTAATCTAACATATTTCAATTGGATGGTGAAAACAATCATAAGTATATTTCACTACAATCAACTACAAAATCCTTATATACCTTCATATAATCCAACTGGTCATAATAATCTATAAATTCAAGTATCTGCTCATCATAATCTCCATCTGTTGGATTAGGTGTAAATGATATATCTACAATGTATTCCTTTTCAATTTCACTGTAGACTGCTGAAATGAAGTCTTCATAATGCTCTTCATAAATCTCCTCATGTGTTCCCGAAATATCATGCTCGTTAAAGTATTTTGCTAGTCCTCGTTTAAAATATGAGATTGACTCAAGCTGGTATTCTTTGTGTGTAAGAATATCAAAGAAAAAGACGGATTCTAGGAATTCAATTAAATCCCATTGTGAAAAGTTCACTTCAATATCATCCTCGTTATACTCTGTTATGAGGTGGGATATTGCCTTTATCTTAAATTCATCCCATTCAGCAAAATCAATATCCTCAAGTATATTTACGACTTCCTTACAAATTGAGGTTAATTGATTATTTTTTTTATATAGGGCATTTACTATCTCTTCTGGCACTTGCAGTTTTACTAGTATGGATAGTTTTTGCTCTTCAAAATATTCTTCATCAATAGTTCTTATTAATTCATCTATCTTCATTAAAAACACTCCCAATCACCTTATAAAAGACTCAACAGTAAAAAAACAAAATAAATCTGTCAATTAGGTTGAGTATAAAGTGTTGTATTCTCGAAAGTCAAACTCTTAAATCATATATGTTTCTATCCGATATTCCTGAGAATTTTTTATCTGAAAATTGTCAATATTACTTATAGGTAAACACTACTACATCTCAACAATAATGATAGGAGTTGAGATGATTTGAAATGCGCTGTATACATTCGTGTATCTACAGATAAGGAGGAACAGAAGACTTCTTTAGAGAATCAGCAACGTTTCTTTTACAATGTTATTGCAGATAAGGGGTGGGATTTATTTCGCTTCTATATTGATGTAGAATCAGGCACGAAGGATAAGAAGAGAGAAAACCTTCGCCAGTTAATTGAAGATGCTAAGGAGCAAAAGTTTGATGTAATACTCTCAAAAGAATTATCTAGATTAGCTAGGAATGGAAAACTTTCATATGAAATAAAGGATATTGCCGAAAAGCATAACATTCACATCATAACATTTGATAATGCAATAAACTCCCTAGAGGGCAATATCCATATGTTCGGCTTATATGCTTGGGTTTATGAACAAGAATCCCAACGTACTTCTGAACGTATCAAGGCAGCCTTGACTACTAATGCAAAAAGAGGAGATTTCCAGGGTTCAAATGCTCCTTATGGATACAAGCTAGTTGATAAGAAACTATTTCTTGCGGAAGACAATACTCCCGATATAACTAAAAGCATCTTTGAACTTTATATTAGTGGGTTAGGTTTTGATTCAATCGCACGTCACCTTTCTGACAAAGGATACCCTACACCTGCAAAGGTAGCTGGAAAAAGTAATGCTGGACGTTTTTGGCATGGTTCAACCATTAAAAAAATTTTAAGTAACCCTCATTATACTGGTGATTTGGTACAAGGAAGAGAAACAACAAGAAGTGTTACTTCCCAATCACGACATAACCAACCTATCGAAAAACATATTATTGTTAGGAATACACATTCTGCAATTATTTCTCATGATGTTTTTGATGCTGTTCAAAAATTAATGAACACACGAAAAAAAAATTTTACGAAAGTCAAAAGACATCTTTTTACGAATGTTTTATTTTGCTTAGATTGTGGGACAGGAATGTGGTACCGGCAAAACCGATGTGGTTATATCTGCGGGAGATATGCAAGACATGGAAAATCTGCTTGTACTCAAAGGAATGTCAAAGAAAAGTATATTGAAGAACACATTCTTAATGACATAAAAGAAGCAGCATCAAAAGTAAACCAAGAACAATTGTTAGAAAAAATGGAATCTAGTATCGCTAAGAAAAACCATCAAGTTTCAATAACAATTAAGCAACTTGATTCAAAGATATCAGATATTGAATCAAAGAAGAAACGATATCTAGAAATGCTTGCAGAAAATTTAATTACTCACAAAGAATACAGAGATGCAGCTAACGATTCAGATGAACAGATTAAGATATTGAAAATTAAGAGGAGTGAGTTACAAGCCTCACTCCAATTTAAGAATCTTGCTGAAGACGTTCAGCTATTAAAAACTACCTTAAATCGCTTTCTACTGAAGGAAGAGGTGACTGAAGAAATGGTCCATCACCTTGTTGAACGAATTGACGTTGACAAGTATGGAACTCCTAAAATCACCTACCACTTCTCATTAATGAACAATAGCTAGTAACTATTCTTCTCTCAAAACTATCTGCGACACACATTCAATATGCGTCGTATGCGGAAACATATCAACAGGCTGAACCTCAACCGTCTCATATCCACCCCGCTCCAACACCTGTAAATCCCTCGCCAATGTCCCTGGATTACATGAAACATACACAACACGCCTTGGCTTCATATCCAAAATTGTCTTTAGCAGTGCCTCATCACAGCCCTTACGCGGTGGATCAACAACAATCACATCTGCCTTATTGCCTTGCTTGTACCATTCTGGAATAACTACCTCTGCTTCACCAACAGCAAATTCAGCGTTCTCAATTCCATTTAGCTCTGTATTTCGTTTCGCATCCTCAATTGCTTCTGGAATAATTTCAACACCAAATACCTTTTTCGCTTTTTGTGCTAGAAATAGCGAGATCGTTCCGATACCACAATAGGCGTCAATCACTGATTCTTCGCCTGTAAGCTTTGCATATTCTAGCGCTTTGTCGTAAAGCACCTTTGTTTGCTCAGGGTTCACTTGGTAGAAGGAACGTGCTGAAATGGCGAATTTGATGTCACCGATTTTGTCGTAAATATATTCTTCGCCCCACAGGACCTTTGTTTCGTCACCGAAAATGACATTTGTTCGTTTGTTGTTAATGTTTTGGACAACTGATTTAATCTGTGGAAATTGCTCTGTTATTTTTGCAAGAATTTCATTTTTGTGTGGAAAGTCAGCTGTTTTAGTCACGAAAACGACCATTAATTCTTTTGTCACTAATCCATAACGAACCATAATGTGACGCAGCCAGCCTTTGTGCTTTTCTTCGTTATAAGCACGTATTTCGTATTCTTCACATATTGTTTTGACGTATTGAACGATTTCGTCATTTTCAGCTTGCTGAATCAGACAACGTTCCATATCTATGATGTCATGACTTCGTTTTTGATAGAAGCCTGCAACAAGTCCACCTTCACGTTCACCAACAGGCACCTGTGCTTTATTTCTATAATTCCACGGGTCCTGCATTCCTAGAGTTTGATGAACCTTTACCTTTGTTAAATCTAGCTTTCCGATACGAGCTAGAACTTGCTCTACTTGTTTTCGTTTAAAATCAAGCTGTCCCTCGTAGCTCACATGCTGTAATTGACATCCCCCACATTGTGAGTAAATCGGGCAGGGAGCTTCAATACGATTTTTACTTTCTTCATAAAGCTCAATCAATTTACCAAAAGCAAAACCTTTCTTGATACCGATCACTTTTATTTTCGCTTTTTCATCCGGCAATGCATTCTCTACAAAAATGGGAAAGCCCTCTATTTTAGCAACTCCAGCACCTTCATGTGTTAGGTCCTCAAAAGTCACATCATAATATTCATTCTTCATAACTGGTGCTTGTAATTTTGGCATCATGTTCTTCCTTTTCTACCTTACTTCTTTCATCTATATTAACATACTCATTCTCTATAAAAAAATCTTCAAATAAGGTATATTCGCTCTATTGTGTATAATTTTTGTTTGGTAACTATGATCCTTAAGTGTTAAGTCGACCCTTCTACTTATCAATTAGTCACGTAGATAGATATATTTCTCTAAAAATAATTACTTTAGGATTTAGTATTATAAGACTCGATATCACACCAAGGGTTTATTGTGCGGAAGGTGCGAGACTCCTGCGGGCGCAGCGGGACAGGTGAGATCCCACAGGCGCCGTGCGCCGAAGAAGCTCACCCGCCCGCCCCTAGGAAAAATCGATCTTTAAAAAAGCCGGCAGTTGGGCTTTTTTATTATTTTTCCGCGGAAAGCGAGCAACCTGTAGCACAATCAACCCTTCCCTTTACCAAAGCTATAATGATTTATAACTATAAAAAAACTTGGCAATATCACTAAGCCAAGTTTCCTACTCTTCCATTTGTCTCGCCTTATCAGATGACACAACAATATCAATATGCTGATACATATTAACAAATTCACCCGGAAGCATCCCGCCATATTCACCATCTAAATTAAGCTGCATTTTATCCTTATTCGAAACCTTCACTCTATTGGCCTTCGTATAAATCACATGCTCATCATTAATATGCTCGCCTCTTAGTGCTAGACTTGCCACGCGAATGAATTCCGCTAGATTTGCTTTTTTCAAAATTAACAAATCAAACATCCCATCATTTAACTTCGAATCAGGTGCAAGCTTTTCAAAGCCACCAACTGAGTTTGTAAGCGACACGAGGAATAACATGATTTCTCCTTGAAAAAGCTTACCATCATATTCAATCTCTACCTCGGCAGGACGAATCGAAGGAAGCATTTCCATACCTTTTAAATAATAAGCAAGTTGTCCAACAACTGTTTTTAGCTTACTTGGTACTTCATACGTTAATTCTGTTAAGCGACCTCCACCGGCAATATTAATGAAATAATGATCATTCACTTTACCGATATCAATTTTCTTCGTTTCTCCACTTAAAATCACTTCAACAGCTTGAAGAACATTATTTAATGGTATGCCAATCGCTCTGGCAAAATCATTTGTCGTCCCAACTGGAATAACGGCAATTTGTGGTCGATGATCTAAATTAGCGATCCCGTTAATCACTTCATTTATCGTTCCATCTCCACCAGCTGCAACAATCAAATCAAAGTTGCGTTCAGCAGCGAGCTTTGCTGCTTCAATTGCATCTCCCTCACATGTTGTCGCATGGCAAGACGTTTCGTAGCCTGCTTGCTCGAATTTTTGTAAAACCTCTGGTAGGTTCTTCTTAAAAAGCTCCCGACCTGAAGTTGGATTATAAATGATTCTAGCTCTTTTCATTCCCCATCATCCTATTATCTAAGAATGTATTTCTAACACTGAACAAGCAATAATTATACCTCTATGTAAAAAAATCGCAAGTATTCTCATCTCTTACTTTGTCCTATTTTAACAACAATGAAACATTTATTTTTACTTGGTGTTATTGATTGTTCAAATCGATATCCACGTCTAATTGAAATTTCTTATTATTCCCAATCTATATTATCACCATGTTTTCAAATAAATGTAAAGCTTTAAACTCAAATAGTTAAACTTTTTGTTAAAATAAAAGTAGTTACTTTTGGACGGAGGATTGAAAATGGACAGAGAATATAATACCCAATATATTAGAAGCATTTATTTAAAAAGAGACGAAGTTCCATCATATCAAACATATCCATTTCATTTACCAAGCATCAAATCTCTTACAGAATTAACTCTACATCCTGATGTAACATTCATTATTGGTGAAAATGGGATGGGAAAATCCACTTTGTTAGAAGCAATCGCATTATCTATTGGCTTTAATCCAGAAGGTGGTTCTCTCAACTTTAACTTTTCTACCTATGACTCCCACTCAACCCTTGAAAATTACCTTAAAATCGTCAGAGGTATCGCTAGACCGAAAGATGGTTTCTTCCTCCGTGCGGAGAGCTTTTATAATGTTGCCTCAAGTATTGAAGCAATGGATAGTGAGCCTGGCCGAGGACCACGTGTAATCGATTCATTTGGTGGAGTCTCTCTTCATGAACAATCACATGGTGAAGCCTTCTTCGCCACCTTTAATAACCGCTTCCGTGGAAATGGCATTTATATTTTAGATGAACCAGAAGCAGCACTTTCTCCACTAAGACAATTATCCATGTTAACAAGAATACAAGATTTAGTGAAGGAAAAATCACAATTCATTATCGCCACACATTCACCTATTATTATGGCCTTTCCGTCTGCAAAAATTATTGAATTAACAGAAACAGGTCTTCGTGAAACAAAGCTCGAAGACACTAACCACTACACAATTATGAAGCAATTTTTTGATGACAAAGATCGCATTCTTCATCATTTGCTAAGGAAATGAAATGGTAGATAGATTGATGAATTTAAAAATAAATTGACAAAAAAAGTTCTCAATTCAATAATGAATTATAACCAATTTTTAACATCAAAGGATGGTAGAACTGAGAAAAACGTTTAAATACTCAACAATATTCATATGGGCACTAGCATTTCTTTATTACCTTGATATTTTTATGCCAAAAAACATTTGGTACTTTGTCTTAGGATTTCTAGGTCTATTTTTAAGTTACCTACTAATTAACAAGATTTTCGATAGTATACCTTATAAACAAATAAGATAACTTTTTAAGGAGCTACCCAAAAATGGTCAGAAATAAAGCTGTCCTCATTGTTTCAGCTGTGATTTTCAGTGTATGTATGTGTTTATACTTCCCGTTTCCTAACAACCAAACAATAGACGCACGTGAAATATTCATGTCCTTTCCAATAAGAAATCAAGACGGCTACCTACCCCTTGGTATAGTTGGGTCTCTATTATTTTTAATCGCCTTGATTTTACTCATTGTTGGTATGAAAAAATATCATTTCCGCACAATTGTTATTGTTATGATTGTTTACTCACTTTTACCTATTTTCCTCATATCGATTTATCAAGAAACGTTGGCTAGTGGTATTTCAGCCGACTCATATGATGGCAATGGAACGTGCAATTTTGAATCTTTGAAAGATGACGTATTAAATGGAGAATGTGAACTGGTGCTACATAACCGTAGCAATGAAGAGATATCCTTTAAATTGGAATTTTTAGATTCCTATCATTTTGAAGATGATCTGCGAATGGAATCACTAATGAATGTAAATGGGCCACATATGATTACGATCGGAGCCAATCAGAAAGAGACACTTCAAATGAAAGAATACCTCGAATTATATGATGTTCCCAATCATATCCAAAGTGGATCATCGAATTATATCAATATAAAACTAATTGATGGAGAATCTTCCCGCATTTTATAACCCTCTATTAGCTCTATGATCATTATAGAAAATAACAAACACAAGCTCAGAGCCATGAACTCTGAGTTTTTTCATTGAAGCAATTTACTTTTATGTAACATAACCCTATTGTATAATCATATTATGTAACATAAGGGAGTTTTCATTATGAAAAACGTTGAAGCCATAAAAAGTGAAGAACAACTTGCTTCTATGCAAGCTTATTTAAAAACTCGTTCTCATCGTGATTATTGTTTACTTTTGTTAGGTATTAATACTGGAATAAGAATTTATGATCTCTTACACCTACGTGTTGGTGAATTTCTAAACGAAGATCATAAAATCAATGAATTTTTACATTTTTCGATATACAAAAGCCCTCCTATTTATCTAAACGAAAGAGTACGTGACTCAGTTGTTGCTTGTATATCACATGGATCTCTACGTCCGGAAGACTATTTATTTAAATCAAAGAAAACATCAGAGCCGATTACACGACAGCAGGCCTACCGAATTATTAATGATTCTGCTAAACAAGCGGGCATTACTGAAGCAATTGGTACACATACATTAAGAAAAACATTTGGTTATCACGCATATAAAAAGGGAATTGCTATTTCATTAATACAAAAGCGACTTCAGCAATCATCTCCCTCCGAAACAAAACAATACATTGGGATCATGAACGATTCTTCTATTGAAATCAGACTTGATGTAAATTTATAAAAAGTGAGTTGTTGTAAATGTTTGAAGAAATCATTCACACAGACACATTTGTATTATTAACAAGTATCCTCTTAATCGCAGGAGTTGTAACAACTAAATTTTCTGCTAGACTCGGTGTTCCAGCACTTGTTCTCTTTATCGTAATTGGAATGGTCATGGGAAGTGATGGGTTAGGATTTATTCATTTTGATAATGCGAGCACTGCACAAATGATTGGTGTGTTTGCTCTTGTGATCATCTTGTTCGAAGGTGGTTTGCAAACAAAGTGGAAAACATTACGCCCTGTTATTTTACCTTCACTTTCTTTAGCAACATTTGGCGTTCTGTTAACCTCAGGAATCGTTGCTAGTGCTGCTTGGTTTATTTTAGATTTAGGCTTGCTCGAATCCTTACTATTTGGTGCGATCGTAGGATCAACAGATGCTGCTGCTGTATTTGCGGTGTTAAAAGACCAAAACATTAATGAACGAATTGGTACAACATTAGAAGCAGAATCGGGCTCAAATGACCCGATGGCTGTATTTCTAACCGTTGCTATGATCGAGCTCATCACAATGCCTAATACTAGTATCATTTCGTTAATTGGGACGTTTATTTTACAAATGGGACTTGGTGTGATTATTGGTTTTCTTGCTGGGAAATTAGTCGTAAAAGCATTGAACCGAATCAATCTGGATTCAAGTGGACTTTATCCAATTTTCGCGATTGCCTTTGCTCTACTCACTTATGGAGTAACTGCATTTATGAATGGTAGTGGATTACTTGCTGTATATATTTTAGCGATCGTGATTGGTAATTCAGAAATTGCCTACAGACATTCGATTTTTCGTTTTTCCGAAGGTTTTGCATGGATGATGCAAATTTCAATGTTTGTGATACTAGGATTACTCGTTTTCCCTTCTGATCTATTTACATGGGATGTTATTTTAAAAGGCTTATTACTTTCATTTATTCTTATATTCGTCGCAAGACCAATCGCGGTATTTGCTTCAACAATCAATTTGAACTATACAAACAAAGAGCTCATTTTCCTATCATGGGCAGGGCTAAAAGGTGCGGTACCAATCGTACTTGCCACATTCCCATTACTGGCAGGAATTGAGGGTAGTCAATTAATCTTCAACGTTGTGTTCTTCGTTGTTTTAACAAGCTGTCTTATCCAAGGTGCAACAATCACAAATCTAGCTGAAAAATTAGGCTTAACAGGTCCTAAAAAAACAACACCGATGCATTCACTCGAACTTGTGTCATTAGGAAAAGTGAACACAGAAATGATCGAATACGAAATCGAAGAAGACTCAGTCATCGCCGGGCAAACATTGCTCGACATTAAGTTTCCTGAAGGGGCACTAGTTAATGCGGTCATCCGCTATGATCAGCTCATCACTCCAACAGGTAATACGAAAATTAAGCCTGGTGATTTCCTGTATATTCTGACGTCGAAGAAAAGTAAGCAGTCGTTGAAAAAGCTTCTTGAGGAGAAGAAGGAGCAGGAAATTGAGTCAGTTGAGGAAAAAGATACAGATTGATTATTAAGAGCTTGGATTAGTCCGAGCTCTTTTTTAATTTTTTAAAGCCCAATAACATCCTCCGCTCCCCAAACCGCAAGCTCATTCCCCGGACATGCAACGACTAGCCAAGTCTCGTCATCTAATTCATCATGCGTGCTCCCAACCTGCCAGCTCTCATATTCTTGATGATGTCCCCATATAAACAGGACTTCACCAGAGTCGAATGTTAAAAAAAGATGTGGACAATCATCATGTAAGGAAACCTTGATAATTTCTTTTAAACTTAATTCACATAGTAGTTTTGCTGATTCAACCAGATCTAGCTTTGGTAACTCATTATGATGGGGGGTATATTTCGGCATTGTTTGATAAAGGCAAAATTCACTCTCAATATTCAGATACACCTGACCATGTACTCGCTCTGAGTTGGTTTTTGTTTCTGAAAGTAGTAATTTCGGGCCGTAAAAATTTACACCTTCAATTGTAGCTCCTTTACATAGGAAGTTTAGTATGTTTAAAGCATCTTTTTTGTCCTTTGGATTCATTTTGTCCTCCTTATGCTCATACTTAGGCGTGTTTTTTGTTCCTAGCTGTAGTCTTGATTCTACTTATTTGCTCTTTTCACCTGTTTATTTGCTGATTTGATTCGTTTATTTGCTGCTTTTCCCTTTTTATTTGCTATTCTGGCTCATTTATTTGCTCTTTTCCGGAATATATTAGTTTTTCGACAAAAGCCGACACGCACACACATCAACATCCCACCACGCCAATTCCACGTGCCCACCACCAAACCAAAAAGGATGAAATCACTAAGATTTCATCCTCTCCAACTTATCTTTTTTGAATTTCTTCCATCAACAGCTTATTCACTAATGGTGGGTTTGCTTGTCCTTTAGTTGCTTTCATAATTTGGCCAACAAGGAAGCCGATTGCTTTTTGTTTACCATTTTTGAAATCATCAACAGATTGAGGATTTGCGTCTAGTGCGTCATTTACAAATTTACGTAGAGTTTCATCATCAGAAATTTGGACTAAGCCTTTTTCTTTGACGATTTTCTCGGCATCTCCACCGTTTTCGATTAGTTCTTTGAAAACTTGTTTCGCGATTTTAGATGAGATTGTACCGTTTTCGATTAATTTGATCATGCCTGCTAATCCTTCTGCTGTTAACGCAACATCTTTAAGCTCTTTGCCTTCAGCATTTAAATAAGCTGACACTTCACCCATGATCCAGTTAGATGCTTGCTTTGCTTCAGCACCTGCTGCTAACGTTTGTTCAAAGAAATCAGACATTTCTTTCGTCATTGTTAATACTTGTGCATCATATTCTGGTAAGCCAAGGTCGCTCATATAGCGCTTGCGGCGTGCATCTGGCAGCTCAGGAATCGAAGCACGGATACGTTCCTTCCACTCGTCATCAATGTATAACTCAAGAAGATCTGGTTCTGGGAAATAACGATAATCATCTGATCCTTCTTTTACACGCATTAGAATTGTCTTTTTCGTAGCTTCATCATATCGACGTGTTTCTTGATCAATCACTCCACCAGAGCGAAGTACTTTTTCTTGACGCTTTTCTTCATACTCAAGGCCTTTTTGTACAAAAGCAAATGAGTTTAGATTTTTAAGCTCTGTTTTTGTTCCGAATTCTTCTTGTCCTACTGGACGTAATGAAATATTTGCATCACAACGAAGTGAGCCTTCTTCCATTTTACAATCCGAAACCTCTGTGTATTGAATGATCGCTTTTAATTTTTCTAAATAAGCATATGCTTCTTCAGGTGTGCGAATATCTGGCTCAGATACGATTTCCACAAGTGGTGTACCTTGACGGTTTAAGTCAACTAATGAGTAACCATCACCAGAGTGAACAAGCTTTCCTGCATCTTCTTCCATATGAATGCGGGTAATTCCGATACGCTTTGTTTCACCATTTACTTCAATATCAATCCAGCCATTTTCTCCGATTGGTTTGTCAAACTGAGAAATTTGATATGCTTTCGGATTATCTGGATAAAAGTAATTTTTACGATCAAACTTTGTTTCTGTTGCGACTTCACAATTCAAAGCCATACAAGCCTTCATGGCAAAATCAACAACCTTTTTATTTAAAACAGGTAACACACCAGGATAACCTAGCTCAACAACTGTTGTGTTTGTGTTAGGCTCAGCACCGAAGTGGTTTGGTGCACTTGAAAATATTTTAGATTCTGTTTTTAACTCAACATGGACCTCAAGTCCGATGACCGTTTCATATTCCATTGTTTTTCACCCCTTTTACAGTTCAGGTTTAGCTTTATGATGATCTGTTGCTTGCTCAAATGCATGTGCAACGCGGTAAATTGTGCTTTCGTCAAAATGCTTTCCGATAATTTGTAAGCCTAGTGGTAATCCGTTTGATAAACCACATGGTACTGAAATTCCTGGTACACCCGCTAAGTTTACTGGAATGGTTAAAATATCGTTTGCATACATTGTTAATGGATCCTTTACATTTTCACCTATTTTAAATGCAGGTGTTGGTGTTGTAGGTCCGATGATCACATCATATTTTTCAAACACATCTTCGAAATCTTTTTTAATTAATGTACGTACTTTTTGTGCTTTTTTATAGTAAGCATCATAATAACCAGAGCTTAATGCAAATGTTCCTAGCATAATACGACGCTTAACTTCGTTACCAAAGCCTTCTGCACGACTTTGCTTGTACAACTCTATTAAGTTTTCAGCATTATCTGAGCGATGTCCATAACGAACACCATCAAAGCGAGAAAGGTTTGCTGAAGCTTCTGATGAAGAAAGTAAGTAGTAGGTAGCTAGAGCATATTTCGAGTGTGGTAATGATACCTCTTCCCATGTTGCACCAAGTCCTTCTAACACTTTTAACGAATCTAAAACAGATTGCTTTACCTCTTCTTGAACACCTTCACCTAAATATTCTTTAGGTACAGCAATTTTCAAGCCCTTCACATCACCTGTTAATGAAGAAAGAAAGTCTGGTACATCAACATTTGCAGACGTGGAATCCATCTCATCTACACCTGAAATAGCTTGAAGAAGAAAGGCATTGTCTTCTACATTACGTGTTATTGGTCCAATTTGATCTAAAGAAGATGCAAAAGCAACTAAACCAAAGCGTGATACACGACCATATGTAGGTTTTAGACCAACAACTCCACAAAATGATGCAGGCTGACGAATCGAACCACCAGTATCAGATCCTAAAGAAAATAGGACTTCTCCTGCTGCGACAGCTGCTGCTGAACCACCACTAGATCCACCAGGAACTGTTTCAAGATTCCAAGGATTTTTCGTAGGCTTAAATCCTGAGTTTTCATTAGAAGAGCCCATCGCAAACTCGTCCATATTTAATTTACCGATTGTCACGGTTTCTGCTTTTTGCAGATGTTTCACAACAGTAGCATCATAAATAGGATCAAAGTTTTCTAGAATTTTACTCGCACAAGTGGTACGAAGGTTTTTTGTTACGATATTATCTTTCACACCAATTGGCATTCCAAATAAAAGTCCGAATTCACTACGACTATCTAATGCCTCATCTAATTCTTTCGCATATGTACGTGCATTTTCTTCATTTAATGTTAAAAATGCTCCAACCTTGTCATCTACCTCTTGAATACGTTTATAAGAAGTATCAACTAAATCAGAAACTGTAATTTCTTTTTTATGTAAAAGTTCTTTTAATTCAGATATTTTACGATCAAAAAGCTCCATGCTTGTCCCTCCCTTATTCTAAAATTGATGGTACGCGAATATAACCATCAGCATGATCTGGCGCGTTTTTCACAACCTCTTCATTATCTAATCCCTTTTTCGGAATATCTTCTCGCATAATGTTCTTCATATCTAATACATGAGATGTTGGTTTCACATTTTCTGTATCCACTTCATTTAACTGTTCAGCAAATGTAATGATCGCATCTAATTGTTGTGTTAAAAGCGATGCTTCATCATCAGTAATCGCTAAACGAGCCAAATTTGCTACGTGTTTTACTTGATCTGTTGAAATTCTAGACATTTCCTCTCACCTCCAAAAAATCGTACAATCACAATACTCTGATGATACCAAAATAGTGCATAGTTAATCAACAATTCGTATAAAAAGCCTACATTTAATGAGTTGCTGCTTTAGAGAGTAAATTGTGGTTTTTGACTTATTTGCTGATTTGCCTGTTTTATTTGCTATTTCGGCATATATATTTGCTATCTTCGTTACTATATTTGCGGTTTTTAACGATATATTTGCTAAAATCCACAATATATTAGTTTTTCGACAAAATCCGACACCGAGCATCCAGACTGGCACCTGACATCCGCACTCGCCAGCCCTCACAAAAAAACCGCTAGCTCATCAACCAAACTAGCGGCAAAATCTCTGATCACACCAACTATTCAATCTCAATCTTCGTCGGTTTCTTCTTATCAAGTGTAATCTCAAGCAACCCATGTCGGTAAACAGCCTTCATATTCCGCTTAATCACATAGTCTGGTAAATGAACTTTGCGTACACCACCAATTTTTCGTGTATGATCTGCCTGCTCTTTCACTTTAATAACTAATTCTTCGCCGCGAATTTCTACATCAATACTTTCTTTCGCTACACCAGGTAATTCAGCGATTACCTTAAAATGACGATCTGTATCAACTACTTCCACGTCAAAACTAGCAAACTCAGGCTTTCGAAAAGCACCATCTATCGTATCTAAAAGCGTACGCTTAGGCCGCTTTTGAAAAAAATCATTCATCATTTTCATCGGATCTGACATCGTACACATCCTCCTCATCTTAGTACTTCCTATATAATATGAAGAAAGAGGGATTTTGCCTCAAAAAAGAGAGGGGTCAGACCCCCATATTAGGTGTCTGACCCCTCTTACTTTACTATTATGCTTTGGCTTGCTCGAATTCTTCTTCGATTTCTTTTGATGGAGCTTCTGTTACTAAGCTTACAACCATTACGGCAATCCATGCGAAGATAAACCCTGGTACGATTTCATAAAGGCTAAATGGAATGACAGCTTCCGTGATAACCTCGCCTGCTTCGTTCAATTCAGGTGTTGATAACATCTTCCATACTACAACTGTAACTGCTCCTACGATCATTCCTGCCAGTGCTCCCCAACGATTCATACGTTTCCAGAAAAGAGAGAGAATGATTACAGGACCAAATGCAGCGCCGAATCCTGCCCACGCATAACTTACTAAATCTAATACTGAGCTATCTGGATTTGAAGCTAGTAAAATAGCAATTAATGCGATTGCCGCAACTGAAATACGACCAACCCATACTAGTTCTTTTTCAGAAGCATCTTTTCTTAAAATAGCTTTATAGAAATCCTCTGCTACAGCACTTGAAGAAACCAATAGCTGAGAATCAATTGTACTCATAATAGCAGCTAAGATGGCAGCTAATAGAATACCAGATACCCAAGGATCAAATAAAACTTGTGTAAAGAGAATAAATACTTGCTCTCCATCTGCAACTGGATTTTCTGCGAAGTATGAAATACCTGCAAATCCAGTGAAAATTGCTCCGAATAATGCAAATACCATCCAGATTGTACCGATCATACGTGCTTTAGGTACATCTTTTACAGAACGTAATGCCATAAAACGAGTTAAGATATGTGGTTGACCAAAGTAACCTAATCCCCATGCAAGTAAAGAGATAATCGCTAATGCTGACATTCCTGAAAATGCATCAAGATAAATTGGGTCAAGTTCACCTACTTGATTAACTGTTTCACTCCAACCACCAATTTTATTAATTGCTACAATTGGAACAATAATTAATGCTAAGAACATTAGTATTCCTTGAATAAAGTCAGTCCAACTAACTGCTAAGAAACCACCAAGGAATGTGTACGAAATAATAACAATTGCACCAATCCAAAGTGCTTGTGTGTAAGATAGGCCAAATGAAGCTTCAAATAATTTCGCTCCCCCAACCATACCTGATGACGTGTAGAACGTAAAGAATAGTAAAATAACTAAAGCTGAGATAACACGTAAAAGCTTTGATCCATCTTTAAATCGATTTTCAAAGAAATCTGGGATTGTAATAGAGTCATTAGCAACCTCAGTATAACTACGTAAGCGTTTAGCCACAAATTGCCAGTTTAGATAAGCACCGACAGCTAAACCTACTGCAATCCAAATTTGATTCATACCACCAGATGCGTAAACTGCACCAGGTAAACCTAATAATAACCAACTACTCATATCTGATGCACCAGCACTTAGTGCGGCAACACCTGGACCTAATCTTCTTCCACCTAATACATAGTCTGAAAGATTACTAGTCATTTTGTAGGCAGCGATACCGATACCTAACATACCCACTAAATAAATTATAAACGTAATTAATACACCTGTTTCCACTAATTAGTCACTCCTCTCTGTAAAGTTTGTAATGATTGATAATACAACTAAGGCTAACATTGGTACAAATAACCAAAACCAAGTTGCTCCTGTAAGTGCGTAATCCATTAAATACTCACCTCCTAAAATTGCTGTCAACAAATCTCTATGCAAGCTTATGCAATTTAATGATGGATGAAAGAAAATAGATTAGTAGTACCACATTGGCATAACCCTTAATAATGTTAACACAATATGACAACCCTAACAAATCAAACGCTTGTCCGATTTTATTAAAATGTATAATTATACATAAAAACGCATCAATTAGGCATTATATCCTACATTTGGTTATATCTATTCATAAAAATTAATAAAATTAAATTTACAAATTCCGTTATTTTTCATTCATTTTTTGAAGATTCTTGTCTTATCCATCATAAAAAACAAACTGAATTTCTTTATTATTTTTTTCAAATGATTCCCAAAATCACATGTAAGTTTATTGAATTTATAGAAGATAAAACAAATACATGATAAAATTTGTACAAGATTATATTAATCAGGAGTGGATGATGTGAAGAAATTTTTAATCGGATTTGGTAGTTTTTTAATTTTACTTGGAGCTGGTGGAATTGTTAATCATATTTCCATGACCTTCAAGGCTATACAAGAAGAACAAGAAATGTACGGTGGAAGCATTCAATTTATGATCCTGCAGTCCATTGGTTCAATGGGTCCATATTTAACTTTACTAATTGGTGGAGGGATCATCATTGCTTTTGCTGCCTTTTTAAATGAATATCAAAAACGCAGTGATCTTAATTCACAGCTGATACAAGTACTTTCACAGCAGCTCAGCACAAAAGAAATACCTGAAAAAGACGAGACACACACAAAGCAAATGAATCATCAGCAAAACAATACTTCAGTTTTTGAAGAAACACCACCTGAACAAGAACAGGACGAGCGTATTTTTTGGAATGGGTGAGACCTGTCATTCACTTCTTTCTTTCCTATTCTCACCTTAAAAAGTGCCTATGACCGGTTAGGCGCTGAACCACAAAATAGAGGCTGGCCATAATTAAAGAATTCATACAAAAAGACGAATAAAAAAATTCAGTTAAGTAAAAGAAACAAGTTCGTTCCATTTCGCTGCAGACACTCGCTTTCCACGGGGAGGAAGCTAAGCCTCCTCGGCATGCCTGCGGGGTCTCAGCCTTTCTTCAATTCCCGTAGGAGTCGATTGTCTTCCGCTCCATTCCACAAGTTTTTAAAATAGGATGCAAAATCAAAACATATTGAAGACGGCAAATAAAAACCCGAACTATTAGGCGAATGTTTACTTGACATATCACCTAATAATTCGGGTTTATCATTAGCTTAAATACTTATGTTCCAACATCTTTTGCTTCTATTTTTAATTTACCTTATAGCATTTCAGAAGTTGTTTTTGCTTGCATATGAAGCAGTAGATAGTCCGGTCCACCTGCTTTGGAATCTGTTCCAGACATGTTAAAACCACCAAATGGTTGATATCCAACGATCGCTCCTGTACAGCCTCGATTAAAATATAAATTTCCGACATGAAAATCTTCTCGAGCTTTTTCAATATGTTCACGATTGTTCGTTAAAACAGCACCTGTTAGCCCATAATCCGTATTGTTTGCAATATCAATGGCATGATCAAAATCTTTCGCTTTGCAAAAAGCAACAACTGGGCCAAAAATCTCTTCCTTCATTAACCGTGCATTTTCATCAACATCTGCAAAAATGGTCGGTTCGATAAAAAATCCTTGTGAATTGTCACCATGACCCCCAGCAACTAACTCACCTTCCTTTTTCCCAATCTCAATATAACTCATCACTTTGTCAAATGCGGCTTGATCGATTACAGGTCCCATATAAACAGACGCGTCCTTTGTTTCCCCCAATGATAAATTATTAGTTAGTTGGATCGCACGATTTAAAACCTGATCATATACGTCCTCAAGAATAACAGCTCGTGAACAAGCTGAACATTTTTGACCTGAAAAGCCAAATGCTGAAGCAACAATTGATTGTGCTGCTAATTCTAAATCAGCCGATGAATCGACAACAATCGTATCTTTTCCTCCCATTTCAGCGATGACTCGCTTTAGCCAAATTTGCCCTTCATGTACTTTAGCCGCTCTTTCATAAATTCTAACTCCAACATCTCGAGATCCTGTAAAGCTGATAAAGCGTGTTCTTGGATGATCAACTAAATAATCCCCCACTTCTGAACCGCTTCCAGGCACATAATTCACCACACCTGCAGGAAGCCCAGCTTCTTCAAGAACCTCAATAAATTTAGCTGCAACAACAGGTGTTGTACTTGCTGGCTTTAATAAAACTGTGTTCCCAGAAACCACCGCTGCAGCTGTCATTCCAGCCATAATCGCAAACGCAAAATTCCATGGCGAAATAATAATACCGACGCCTAACGGTATGTAATTGAACCGATTATATTCAATAGGACGACTTTCAATTTTGACTCCATCTTTCATCGATAACATTTGTCGTCCATAATATTCCATAAAGTCGATCGCCTCAGCTGTATCAGCATCAGCCTCATTCCATGGTTTACCGGCTTCTTTTACTAAAAGTGCCGAAAATTCATGCTTTCGTCGACGAACAATAGCAGATGCGCGAAATAAAATATCTGCTCTCAATTCAGGCTTTGATTTTCGCCACACATCAAACGTTTCATCAGCAATATTCATTGCTTTTTCCGCATGCTCTTGTGTTGCTTTAGAAACGGTTCCAACTACTTCTTGTTTATTAGCAGGATTCACCGATACAATTTTATCCTTCGTTGGTATCCGCTCTCCTCCAATCACTAAATCATAATCTTTATTTAAATAAGATTGGACAACCATTAATCCTTTCTCAAACTCTAGTTTATTTTCTTCAACAGAAAAATCAGTAAACGGTTCATGTTTGTAGGGTACTACCATTTTCTTCGCCTCCCTGTAAATAATGAAAAAAACTTCCCAACTCCTTCTCAGACACTCATCCTATGAAGAAAGAACTTGAAGCAAAATAATAAGAACTCAAAAAAGGCCTACAAATCAACTTCAACTAACAAAAAGCGATACGTATGGCTATTTATCATTCTTGGTTCATTCGTATGCATATTGTTATTTAGAAATGATTAACTTTTATAATCAATGGAAATCTATCATTGTAAAGGAGGTATTAGGAAAGATGTTTTTTCCTACTAGTATTAAAAAAGGATGACTCAAAGTGTATAAAATACCTTTACGTCATCCTTTTGCATATAGTTTATTTATAAATATGAACAGTCGGCTCTTCTTGATTTGGTTCTTTTAAGATAAGCGCTTCTTGATTATCTGTTGACATGATATTCACTTCTAAATCAACATAATCTGGAAAGTATTCCATGACCTTTCCTGTAACAAACTGAGTGAAGGCAATCACTTCTGCTTTGCTGTAAAATTGCATTGGTATTTCAATATCCAAATGATTTAGCTCACCATTTTTATAAAAGGCTTTCCCGATTACACCTGTATAATTAGGGAAAAATTCTTCTATATCCGATTTAAAGCGATTAAACATTTGTGCATCATCTCGATAAGCTTTTGTTGCCTCTGGTGAAGGAAAGAAGAAATACTCTTCATCAATATCAACCCACTTACCCAAATCATTACTTCCTTCTTTTACTACAGCTTTTGCTACAAAATTACCTGGAACAATCGAAGATCTTTTTTCTTGTTCAAAGATAGCAATAGTAATTGGAACTTTTTCTAAACCCTTGGTGCTTCTCACGCGATTAATGACCTCTTGAGCGATTTCTTTTCCTTTTGCTAATAGCTCAGAACGATTAATGTTATATTCGCGTGCATACCCATCTTCCTGTTTAAAATAATGAACAGAATTCATTGCTAATCCAATAACAACGCCACCTAATTCAGCTGTTTCTTCTTTTCGAATTAAGTAATTATGCTCTAGCATATGAGCTAAATAAATTGGATTTTCAGAATTGAGCTTCTCTAAGCCAGCATCACCAGAAGGTTTCGGTAGAGCTGGATTTAAACCAAGCTCTTTATATTCCTTACCAGCCTTTTTCGCTTCTTCTTGAGCACTCTTCAGATCATCACCCGTTTTCTTTCGGCTGACCCAGCTTCTTATCACATCACTCTTAATATATTGACCTTCTTGGTAGACATAATTGTCTGGTGAAAATGTATCTTGAGCAACTCTCATTAAGCCTGTTTCAAATTCATCAATATCTAACCTTGTATTTAATTGCTTTGAAACAAGTCCTCTTGCTTCCCCTGGCTTAAAAGGCAAAATCATTTTATAGTACGAATCAGAAATATTGTACTTTGGAATGATCGCTTTTTCCTTTGACTCATCTTCCGTTTCCTGCACGATTTCATCTTGCTCTCCAAAATTAGGTGCACAAGCTGATAATAAAAGAAAACTAGCGAGCACCATAAATGATATTTTTTTCAAGTGATTACACACCTCTTATCTGTTTAGTTCCTCAACAAGCCTAGATTCATCCCACACTTCAATTTTTAGCTCTTCTGCTTTTTTTAACTTACTTCCAGCAGCTTCCCCTGCAACAACTAAATCTGTGCTTTTGCTAACACTTCCAGTCACTTTTCCACCAAAAGCTTCTATTCTATCTTTTGCTTCATTTCTAGAAAGTTGTTCAAGTTTGCCTGTTAATACAACTGTTTTACCTGCAAAATAAGAATCACTATCTTCTACTCTCACTAATTTTGGACCTTTATAAGTTGTATTAACACCAAGTGCCTGAAGCTCAGAAATAAGTTCTTGAACATCTGGATTAACAAAATATGTATGGACACTATCTGCCATTTTATCACCAATTTCATTAATCGCAATAAGATCTTCTACTGATGCTTGTTGAAGCTGTTCTATAGTTTCAAAATGTTGTGCTAATGTTTTTGCTGCTTTTGCACCAACATGACGAATACCTAACCCAAACAACATTCTTTCAAGTGAATTATCCTTAGATTGCTCAATAGCTTTTAATAAATTATCTGTGGATTTCTCACCCATACGTTCAAGCTGCAAAAGCTGATCTTTTGTTAATCGATATAAATCGGCAACATCCTTAATTAAGCCTTCTTGAAATAACTGAATCACAACACGTTCACCAAGACCATCAATGTTCATTGCATTTCTTGAAACAAAGTGTATCAAACCTTCTGTGATCTGTGCTGGACATTGTGGATTGATGCAGCGAAGAGCTACCTCACCTTCAATGCGAACAAGCTCACTTTCACAAGCAGGACAATGTGTTGGCATTACAAAGGCTTCTTCATCACCTGTTCGTTGCTCAACAAGTACATTTACTACCTCAGGAATAATATCACCGGCTTTTTTTACAACAACCGTATCACCAATTTTAATGTCTTTTTCCCTAATCAAATCTTCATTATGAAGTGAAGCACGCTGAACTGTTGTGCCAGCCACTCGGACAGGCTCTAAAATTGCCGTTGGAGTAATAACCCCTGTTCGACCTACACTTAACTCGATATTGAGTAGCTTGGTTGTCACTTCTTCAGCAGGAAACTTATAAGCAATGGCCCATCTAGGACTTTTCGCTGTAAAACCAAGCTCCTCCTGTTGTGCTAGTGAATCTACTTTAATTACTATACCATCTATATCATATGACAGCTTGGATCTTTTTTCTAAAAATCCTTCAATAAAAGTGATTACTTCTTCAATAGAAGCAAATTTTTTTCGTTCAGGATTCGTCTTAAACCCTTCTTTTTCGAGCAAGTCTAGTGCTTCACTATGTCGTTCAATACCTGTACCACCAAGATCAGCTATACTATAAACAAAAATATCCAAATTTCGTTTTGCTGCAATTTTTGGATCAAGCTGTCTAACTGAACCTGCTGCAGCATTACGTGGATTAGCAAATGGTTCTTCTTCAAGCTTTTCACGTTGTTCATTTAACTTCTCGAAAGACTTCTTTGGCATAAATACTTCACCACGAACTTCAAATGAAAGCTCATCTTTTAGTCTTAAAGGAATAGAACGCACGGTTTTTAAGTTCTCTGTTATATCCTCACCTGTTGATCCATCACCACGCGTTGCACCTTGAACAAACAACCCACTTTCATAACGTAGAGATACAGCAAGTCCATCAATTTTCAATTCAACAACATATTGAACATCTTCACCTACAGCTTGGATAACTCGTTTGTCAAAATCTCGTAAGTCTTGTTCATTGAATGCATTTCCCAAGCTTAACATCGGTGTTTTATGAACTACCTTCGAAAATGCATCCAGAATCACTCCACCAACCCTTTGAGTTGGAGAATCTATCGTTTTTAGTTCTGGAAAATCAGATTCAAGTGAGATAAGCTCTTGCATAAGACGATCATATTCAGCATCAGGAACACTTGGCTTATCTAGTACATGATATTCATAGTTGTATGTATTTAAGAGCTCATGAAGCTCTTCTGCTCTTTTTGTTGCTGATTGTTTATCCATTAAAGATGTCCAACCCTTTCTACTGAGCTTAGTTTTGCTTATACTTAGGTTCAATTTAACCACCATTCATATATACGAATGATGGTTAAATTAAGTTTCCTATTAAACTTTAGTAATTGGAGCAAATTTGGCAAGCAGTCGCTTTATTCCTACAGGACTTGGAAAGGCAATATCTAATTCTTTACCTTCACCAGTTCCTTTCACACTTACAACTGTTCCAGTACCCCACTTTTTGTGTGCAGCTTTATCACCAACTGCCCAACCAATTTCATCTCCACCTGTTGAAGCAGCAATTGGTCTTGATACAGGTGGACGTTTCTCAGTCGTTCGTGATGAACTAAAAGGAGAAGAAGTAGACTGCCTAGATTGCTTAGCAGCTGCTTTTACTTTTTCATTTAAGTTCTCAATTAATTCACTAGGAATTTCTGATATAAAGCGTGATTCTGGATTCATGCTTGTCCGACCGAATAATGTACGCATTTGGGCATTTGTAATAAACAGTTCTTTTTCAGCTCTAGTAATTCCAACATAAGCTAGACGGCGTTCTTCCTCCATTTCGTCTTCTTCCATTAATGAACGACTATGTGGGAAAACACCTTCCTCAAGTCCTATCAAGAAGACAACAGGAAACTCTAATCCTTTAGCAGAGTGAAGAGTCATTAAAACCAATGAGTCTTTTTGCTCTTGATCATCTTCCTCTAGCTTATCTATATCTGCCACAAGTGCTAAATCAGTTAAAAAGGCGATCAGACTTTTATCTTCATTTGTTTTTTCAAATGATTGTGTGACAGATAAGAACTCATCGATATTTTCTAATCTACTTTGAGCTTCGAGTGTTTTTTCCTGCTTTAGCATTTCTCGATAGCCTGACTTTTCGATAATTTCTTCCGCTAGCTCTGTTACAGATAAATAATCCTGCATATTTACTAGGTTACTGATCATTTCTCGGAATTCAATGATTGCGTTCGTCACTCTGGCACTTACACCAATTTGCTCGATTTCATATAATGCACCAAACAGAGATAAATCATTATTAACAGCGTAGTTCGCAATTTTATCAAAAGAAGTTGAACCAACTCCACGTTTTGGCACATTGATCACTCTAGTTAAACTAATGTCATCATCTGGATTTGATATCAATCTTAAATAAGCAAGCAAGTCCTTAATCTCTTTACGATCATAGAACTTAATACCGCCGACAATTGTATAATTCAAATTAGACTTTAGCAGAACTTCCTCTATAATACGTGATTGTGCATTAGTACGATAAAGAATCGCAATCTCTGAAAGCTTTTTTTCACCGGAATCAACAAGCTGTTTGATTTTACCTGCGACAAATTGACCTTCAGCTGATTCACTATCTGCACGATAATAGGTGATTTTTGCACCTTGCTGATTTTCTGTCCAAAGCTTTTTAGGCTTTCGATTTGAGTTGTTTTTAATTACTTCATTTGCTGCTTGTAAAATTAATTTAGTTGATCGATAGTTTTGTTCAAGTAAAATCACATTAGCCTGTGGATAATCCTTCTCAAACGAAAGAATATTTGCGATATCGGCACCACGCCAGCGATATATGGATTGATCAGAGTCACCAACTACACATAGATTTTTAAAACGTGCAGCTAATAGTTTGACAAGCATATATTGTGCTCTATTCGTATCCTGATACTCATCAACATGAATATACTGAAACTTTCGTTGATAAGATTCAAGTACTTCAGGAACAGTTTGGAACAATTGAATTGTCTTCATAATCAGATCATCGAAATCTAATGATTGATTTTTACGAAGCTTTTTTTGGTATTCTCTATAAACATCACTCACCATTTGCTCATGATGACTACTAGCCGATTTATCATATTCTTCTGGTGTAATTAGTTCGTTTTTTGCACTACTAATAGAACCTAGCATACCTCTAGGATCATATTTTTTCGGATCAAGATTTTTCTCTTTGAGTACTGTTTTTATGACAGACAATTGATCTGTCGTATCAAGAATGGAAAAGTTACGATTAATACCCATTCTGTCACTATCTCGACGCAATATTCTTACACACATCGAGTGAAATGTTGAAATCCATATATCATCAGCACCAGGTCCAAGGATAGCCTGAATTCTTTCTTTCATTTCTCTTGCCGCTTTATTTGTAAAAGTAATCGCAAGGATATTCCAAGGAGCTACTTGTTTTTCTGTCATTAAATAGGCAATACGATGTGTTAAAACACGGGTTTTACCACTTCCGGCCCCCGCCATTAATAGTAATGGCCCATCGGTTGCTTTTACTGCTTGTTGTTGCATGTCATTCAAACCTGATAATAATTGATTTGATAGGAATTGCAACTTCTCCACCACCTTAATCAAACGTATGTTCTGTATTTGATTTTACATTTTTTATTACATTTGTTCAATAGTTTTCCATAAAATACTATTTTACAGCTGCCACAGTTTGTAGTGCTGCTTTTAAATCTGTGTAAATCACATTTCCAACAACCACTACATCAGCATGCTCTGAAAATTCTTTGGCTTCCTCAGCAGATGCTATTCCACCACCATAAAATAGCTTAGTATTTGATAATACCTTTTTTGTTTCCTTAACAACAGCTAGATCTCCTAATTTTCCACTATATTCTAAATAGAAGATTGGTAAATGGAACATGTTTTCTGCCACACGTGCGTATGCTTTTACATCTTCTATTGAAAGGCCTGTTGATGCTTCTGTTAGCTTTGCAGCTTTACAGTCTGGATTTAATATACAATATCCTTCAACAATAATTTCATCCCAATTCATAATATCGCCATATTCTTTTACAGCTTCTTGGTGTAAATTGATTAGCCATTTTGTTGTTTTGCTATTCATGACAGATGGAATGAAATATAGGTCAAAGCCTGGAATAATCGATTCTACTGTTGAAACTTCTAAAACACAAGGAATTAAATAGCGTCTGATTCTGGCCATCAAGTTTAACACATTGTCTTCGGTAATATTGTCACTTCCACCGACAAGGATGGCGTCTGTGCCGGATTCACATATTTTCTCTAAGTCTTCGTCACTAATTTCTTTATCAGGATCGAGTTTAAAGACATGCTTCCACTCGTTAATATCATACATTTTTGGACTCCTCCATTCAAAAACATCCAATCTTTATTATAGCAAATTACTAGGGGGCACAAAAACTTAAATAGAGATGTATTAAATGGATAATTTGCTAAGTTTGGTCAATATAGTAGAAGAAAAAGTATTATAAACCCAAAAGATAGAAACAAATCCGTTTCATTTCGCTCCAGACACTTGCTTTCCGCGGGGAGGAAGTCAAGCCTCCTCGGCTTTGCCTGCGGGGTCTCGACCATTCCTCTGCTCCCGCAGGAGTCAAGTGTCTTCCGCTCCATTCCACTATAGTGTATTCACAAAGATACAACCTTTGAAAAACAACTCCCATTTATTAGCTATTTAGATAGCAGTTTATTGCTATTGTTATATTAGAAATAAACAACACAAGACGGTTTATAAATGAAATATTGTTAAATTGCTTCTTTTATAGTTATTTCCTTAATAATATTTTCACCGAATAATATCAAAGCGGAGCATGATGAATATATGTTTCATGTTGTATTTCTTACTTCTTACTTCACTATCACCAAACATAAGGAATGCTGTAGTTAAGTACTTTGGAAAACTTAATCAATTCACCCTTGATACAGAAAAAATAAACATGTAAAAAAGACAAACTGGGAAATCCTTTTGGTCTTATTGTTGTATTAATTTTTGAAAGCACACAATTACACTGGAGAGGATACACATTAACTAAAGAAATAATGTTTCTATTTACTTATTACAAATAAACAAGAAGATGATAAGTAGAATTTATAATTACTGGTGTGTTTTCTATAGAAATTTTTAGTACAGTTGTTTCCATATACAACTACTAACTATAGCAATAGTAATTCTATTTTGGTTAAGCATGGGTCACTTTACGTTTGTGTCTTATTAATCTTTTGTAATGAAGTATTATAACCTAATATTTGTGAAAAATAGGGTGGTTTTCAATTATTTAAAGTTTAAAACTTTGTATTAACGCTATGTTGATTGTAGTGGAAGGCGTGAGACTCCTGCGGGAATGCGAGTGAGGCCACTGAAAAAGTCTCCAATTATAATTTTTAAAGGTATTCGATGAATTTCTCATTGAATACCTTTTTCTTGTTATATAATTAATGTATTAATTATAGGTGGTGTGGTATACATGCTTGATAAACAAGGAGAATTTATTCTTAGTCCTTAT
>NZ_JAIVKL010000016.1 GCF_020524045.1 Metabacillus litoralis | reverse complement strand
CCCGGGCATCCTATTGCCTTTTTTAGAGACTAGATCTAAAACAAGCGTTAAAAACACTTGTAAACTACCATAGGTATGATGTAGATGTAAATTATTGGTTTCTTAGCTTGATGACATTGGGCTCAGCTTCCTCCCCGTGGAAAGCGAGTGTCTGCAGCGTAATGGAACGTACTAGTTTCTTTCAGGTAACTGAATTTAGATTTATTTGTTTTTTTTTATGACTTCTTTAATTAAGTCACAGCCTCTTTTATAGGGATTTAAAGTAACGGCCTAAGAAACCGAGAAGTCGTTGCTTTTCTTCCTCTACGATAGGAAGGACTAGAAATAAATAAATATTCCTTCGCTCTTGTCATTGCTACATAAAGTAAGCGTCTTTCTTCTTCAAGAAATTCATAATTACCCTTTCGTGCCGATTCTAATGAAAAGTCATGGGGAAGTGATCCATCAACAGCTCCGATAATATAGACATATTTGTATTCCAATCCTTTGGAACGGTGGATAGTCATCAGCTGTACTCCTGTTTGAAAGTTTTCACCTTTTAATGCCTTTTGAGTTAAAATCATATGATCTGTATGTTGTAGAAATTCTTGAACGGTAAGGAATTTCTTCGCCACTACTTTTAAATCGTTTAAATCGTCTGAGCCCTTGTCCATTGAATTTCCTTCATTACCTTGTTTCTTTAAATAATCAGAAAATCCTAATTCTTTTTCAATAATAGCGATTGCTACTGCTGGTTTTTCATGTTTGAGAGAACTCATTCGAGGAATGATTTTTTTGATTTTTGATAATTGAAATGCTGGAATTCCTTTCACATGTAAAAGAGCCTCAAGAAGAGAGCAATCGTTTAAGATCGATAAAGCTTTTACATCATTGATCGTGCTTTGCTTTAAAAAGAGAGCTCTAATAAAATCTGTTATTGCTGTTGTGTCATCTTGATTTACACTTAAACGCAAATAAGCGAGGGCAGCACGCACCATTTTTCTTTCATAAAAAGAGCTCTGCCCTTTTTCGATTGTAAAGGGGAGACTGGATTGTACAAAGCGTTCGAATACTGCGCGACCACCTGTGTGTGTCCGGTATAGCACAGCAAAGTCATCAGGATTTGCCCCCATTTCAATCTTTTCCTTGATATCATTAATAATCAAGGTTGCTTCTTCTTCTTCATCATAAGGAAAAAAACAAAGAGGTGATGTTTCTGATTGATACTGAGCGATCATCTTTTTGCTTAAACGTTTTTTGTTTTTAGAAATAACTTCGTTAGCCGTTGAAACAATATGATGATCTGATCGATAGTTTGATGATAAGTTAATGACTTTAGCAGAAGGATACTCATCTTTAAAGTTTAAAATAAATGATGGCTCACTACCACGGAAGCTATAAATCGTTTGATCATCATCACCAACACCACAAAGGTTATTTGTGTGGCTAGACAATAACTTCATTAAATTGTATTGAACAGGGTTAATATCTTGAAATTCATCAATTAAAAAATATTGAAATCTCTTTTGATAAGCATCAAGCAACGTGCTATTACCTTTTAATAATTCATAGCATTTAACAAGCATATCATCAAAATCAAATTGATTCTGTTGTTCTTTTTGATTTTCATATTCCTTAAACAGTGTTAAGACAGTCTCTTCCCAATCATCAACAGGCTTAATATCAGCAGGAGTTTTCATCGTATTTTTCCAATAACCAATTTGCTGAATAGCTTGGTCAAATGCGAAGTCCTTTTCATCAATACCTAATTCTCGACAAGATTGTTTTAAATAATTTTCTTTTTGCCAATCCCATTTTAATAAATGCTTTCCATTCCATTTTTCGCTGTTGTGATGGATGAGCATTTTGTAAAAAATACTATGAAAAGTACCGATCACTAATTGATTTAATCTCTGTTGTGATTTGTTTGAGTTATGAATCAACCGATCTTTCATTTCGCGCGCAGCTTTTGCTGTAAAGGTCACAAGCATGATTGATTTTGGATCAATATTCATTTCTTCCATCATATAAAGAGCCCTTGTTGTGAGCACACGCGTTTTACCGCTACCAGCTCCAGCTAAAATAAGCAATGGTCCATTTATCGTTTCTACAGCTTCTTTTTGCTCGATATCAAGCGAAATTCCTAGAAGCTCTGACGGAGTTTTGATTTTTAAAGTAAGCGGCGTTCGGCCCTTAATTGCTTTCGGTTGTTGCCACTCAGTTTCCTGTGGTTTTATGATTGTACGAATGTTTCTTGATTTAGGGATTCGGAATCCATTTTGATTAGAATACTCACTAACAGATTCTTCCTCTATATTGCTCGTTGTAACAGGTATATCCTTATTTTCTTCCATACATTTTTTATTTAAATCTTTGTTAGGATGAAAGAAAAATGGTGATTGATTAATTCCTAGATACATCTTAATTGGTTGCTTGCATACAAAGCATGTTATCTCATCTCTTAAACTAGCTTCATACACTCTTTGATATTCTTCACGTGGCAAATGTGGCAAAGAAATAACTTCAGAATGAAAATAAGCAGAATTCATATGCTTCACCTCCCATAAAATAGAAATAAATAACGTATATGTATAGATAAGAACGCAATATGTGCATATCTTACTAATAAGCGACAAATTCTATCTTATCAGAATGAAAGATGATCGAAAAGGTAAAGTTGGGTTGATTAATATTCCAATAAAAGGGGTATATAAATAACAAGAGGTGATTACTATGGGCTATATTTTACCGATTCAAAATTATACGTACACTCAATATGTGAATCGATCCCTTCCTGTACAAAGTCATTATTCTCATATTCTACCAACAACTGCTGTCCAGAATACAACAAATAATGAAGAAGAACATACAAAAGAAAGTGGAACAAATTTTGCGGAAATTTTACAACAAAAAATGAAAAATTCAAAAGACATTGCACCCTATACAGGAAAAGGTAATTATTTTAACGAATATGTATAATGAAAGTAAACTTACCTAATAAATGAGGATGTATGATGAATTTTATTCAAATAACTGATTGCTGCTATTACTTCCATGGTGCTGTTAATATTGGATATATAAAAAGTGGACAAAAAGGCATGTTAATTGATGCTGGCATTGATAAAGGTACAATGAAAAAGATAGTAAAAATATTAAAAGAGCATGAGATGTTCGTGACTCACTTATTCGTCACACATGCTCATGCTGATCATTATGGTGGGGCAGCCTACTTGCAAGAAACTGAAAATATTTACACATATGCTCCATATCTTGAATCAGCAATACTTAGAAATCCTATCTTAGAACCGTTGTATTTATTTCAAGGAAACAGTCCCTTACCAGAAATGAGAAATAAGTTTCTAGAAGGTAAGCCGATCGTTGTCGATGAAGAAGTGAAAGAAGGTACCTACCATTTTGGTGAAACACAATTTGAATGTATTGCATTACCAGGACATAGTATGAATCAGCTTGGTTTGTTAATAAATGGAGTATTATATGCGGCAGATTCATATTTTAGTGAAGAACAGCTTCACAAGCATAAAATTCCTTTTATTATCGATGCTAAAGACACGCTGAATTCGTTAAATGGTTTAAAAAATATTGATTGTATCGGTGCAGTGCCTGGTCATGGTATTTATGAAACAGCCTTTCAAAAAACAGTAGATACAAACATTATGTATCACAATACCATTCTAGAATCCATTCTGAACTTGATTAACAACCAAAATGAAACAGGAATAACACATGAGGATTTAGTTAGTCAAGTATGTAAAACATGGGCTGTAAACTTAAACAATGTGTCAATGTGGATGTTGTTTAGGACAGCCATCACAGCATATGTCACTTTCCTTGTTAAAGAGGAGAAAGTGAAGTTATTTATTGATGATAATAAATTATGTTTTAAAAAAATTGAGATTAAATACTAATGGTAGCTCCATATGGATAAGATGAAAATCTAATTCTATCTGGAGCTACTTTTTATTGAAACGTCTGAATATACAATCCATCACCTTCTAACCATTCAGCGAAAAATACTTCTTTACTGTGCATAATATTTTGCTGTTTTAGCTGCTGTTCAAGCCATGTAAAATTAAAACCTGCATCTATAAGATTTTCTTTAAGAACAATTCCATCTGTAATAAGCGTTATTGGAATATTTACATCTTCTAAATTAACGTTAAGGTCATTTTTTGTAGGTGTTTCATATTTAGCTTTTTTCAAAACACTAACAGTTCCATCTGTCTCGAGAACAGCATATTCAAGCTCTCTTATAGAAAAAACTCCTTTTGATCTTACCAAATGTTGAAGTTGGTTAATATCTAATTTGCTTTTTTTTAAGCTTTCTCTTAGTATCTCACCTTTTTTAATGATAATAGATGGTTTTCCTTCTAGAACTCCTCTGGATCTACTCCATTTTTGTGTAATTATTTCTAATATATAAATGAGTAGTCCCCATATGATAACAGCATAGATAATGCGTGATATTCCTACTTTATCGTCAAATATTGCATTTCCAACAAGCTCACCTAACACTAATGCAGAAATAAAATCAAAGGTTGTAATTTGTGTAATTTGTGTTTTTCCTAATACTTTAGTAATTAAAAAGAGAGCAAAGAAACCGAATATCAATTCAATCGTTATTTGACCAAAATGCATAAATATAACCCTCCGTGACGTATACCATAGCATTATGTTTTTCAAATGACCCAAGTTTTATACTCAATATTTAGGATGTATACAATGATGAACATAAAAAAAGCTAACGATGACATCATCGTTAGCTTTAATGGTTATTAATTTAATTCCTTAAGCATTGTAACATGAGGGATACCAGCATCCATAAACTCTTCTGAAATAACTTCATATCCTAATTTCCCGTAAAATGGAATTGCGTGTGTTTGCGCATTTAGCTTCAATTTTTTCACACCTTGCTTTGTAGCAAGTTCTTCGAGTTTATTTACGATGACTTTACCGGCACCTTTTTTACGTGTGGATTTCATTACACAAATTCTTTCGAGTTTACCGTAGCCATCTACTACTCTCACACGGCCTGCTCCAGCTGGTTGTTCTTCATCATAAAGAACAACATGTGCTGCTTCATTTTCGTGTTGATCAATTTCTTCTTCTAGTGGTACTTGTTGCTCATCTACAAAAACTGTTTTTCTTACAAAGTATGCATCTTCTAGTTGTTCTTTTGTTGTGACTTGTTTTATTTCCAATTATTCGCTTTCCTTTCCTAGTAAAAATGTCTCATAAACGGTCCAGGAACCGTTGTCTAGTTGATAAAGAAGATGGAAGCGATCAATGACTTCCTTGTGATGAATGTCTAGCATCTTAATACTACCAAGCACGTCAGAATGCTCATCATCTGATAGATTTTGTCCAAGTGTAATATGTGGGACAAATGCATATTCTGGTTCACTACTTAATGCTCCAGTATGAAGACGATCGTGCAGCTCTTGCATTTCATCTGTAGGTTCAACTTTTAAGTATATGACATTGTTAACTGGTGAAAATGAGCTTACTTTTTTGATTTCAAGATCTAATGGTTTTGCCGTCTTAGCTGTATGACGGAGTTCTTTCGCCACTTGTTTTATTTCTTCCTCTGAAGCATCAAATGTTGACTTCAATGTAACATGTGGTGAAACCAATGCATAATGTGGATCATATCTTTTACGATAAGAATTGACTAAATCTTGTAATTTCTTCGATGGAAAAAGGGCAATTCCGTATTTCATGCCATTCCCTCCTAGACATTTCATATAGTGTTAGTATATCAAATTTTATAGAATAAACATATGTAAAGCCAATTTAACAGCAAAATATTACTGAGTGGAACTATTCAAACATCACTTTGAAAATTGGAGTTAAGGCAGGCTGCCAATATTTCCAAGTATGATCTCCATCAAATTCTTCATAAGTATATGAAAAACCTTTGTTTGAGAGTACTTCATTTAGTGTTCTATTTGGTGTAATAAAATCTAAAACTTCACCATCAGTTGTTTTCACATTTGTTTCTTGTTTGCCAATTTGATGATAGATACTTGGCCGCGATGCTGAAGAGAAGCTTTCAACGATTTGTAAAACATCTTCATTTACATATGGTGATTGTAAAATGAGCTTTCCAAATGTATTAGGATACGTTAAACCAGTGACGAGGGAAACTGTAGCACCAAGTGAATCTCCAATTAGTGCTCGACCATATCCAATTTGATAAGTAGGAAATTCTTTATCAAGATAAGGGACAAGCTCATGAGCTAAAAATCTCACATAGTTGTCGAACTTGCTGCCATTTGGATGGTATTTTTCACGGCGATCATTTACGTCATTATATGGAATCCCAATGACAATTACATCTTCAATTTCTTCATCCTTCATTAATGCTTCAACCTGTCTGCCAACACGTCCAAGGCGAAAATAATCCTGCCCATCCTGTGCAATAAGCAAACTATATTTATATAGAGGAGAATAATTTTCTGGAAGGTAAACAAGCAATGTTAACTCTTCCTGTAACGAATTCGAATAAAAAGTATGCTCTTTTACAATACCTGTTTGTTTGCTCATGATAACCTCCTTAGAAGTAAGCGCCAATGCAGTAAATTAAATCCCTTTCTATTTTATATGATTATGATCAGACAGTAAAACCATACGCGGTTAATTCATTAAAGCATTTAAACTTATGTTGATTAGAAAAGGAATCATTTGTTATTAAAATCACATTTGGTTCATCTTAAATCTATTACCTTTATACCTTGTCTGTTATCGTTAAGCTCATTTAAAGGAATCTATTTGTTTGGAAGTAGAATAAATTATGTTAAAAAAGAAAAGTAGTTAGTAATTAGTCCGTTTCATTTCGCTCCAGAAACTTGCTTTCCGCGGGGAGGAAGTCAAGCCTCCTCGGCTTCGCCTGTGGGGTCTCGACCTTTCCTCTGCACCCGCAGGAGTCAAGTTTCTTGCGCTCCATTCCACTATCATGAATTAAATAGCATAACCTTTTTTAAAAGATTCAAAAGATGAAACTGTAAACCAAGTTTTGTTCCTTATTTTTAGGACAGGTGTATTAATATGTAATTTCAAAACAACAATGTATTAAAAAAACTTTCACTGCAAGACAATACAATCATTATCATAATCCTAAACGTTTTAATATAGTAGAAAAAGGGAATAGTCTAGTAAACCTATTAAAAAGTGAGAGGAGAATCACAAATGAAACAAACTACTAAAAAGAAAGTGGTTGCATCCGGAGTTGCTTTATCAACGATAGGTGTTACTTCATACGTACTTAAAGATCAATCCAGAAAAGATAAACTAGTTGAAACATTAAAGGCAGTAAGAAACAAAGTGCAAAATATGTTCCGAGACAGAGACCAAGAAGTACTAGAAAAAGCAGGTCATCCTCACCCACATGATATTGAAGATAATAAAATGGTTTCAGAGGGTGCAGCATTTGCAGTTAATTATTATGACGAAAAAGAAAAATAATCATGAAGTAGATACATTTCTTATGAAAGACGCTCAGAGAATTCTGAGCGTTATTTTTTATGATCAAATAAATTCTTGATGAATGGTAAATGAATATTCAAACAATAATCAAAAGCATTGACTTTTTTCTAATACTTTATATAATAATCATATTAATCCGATAAAAAAGATATGAATTATACCAAAAGCGGGTGAGAGCAATGTTTTTATCAATTAACAATGTAACCAAACAATTTAAAAACCGTGATAACCAAGAAGAAACGGTTTTAACCAATATAGATTTACAGGTGAAAGAGGGAGAGTTTGTATCCATCTTAGGACCATCAGGTTGTGGAAAATCTACGTTACTTTCCATTGTTGCAGGTTTAACACCACAAACATCAGGAGAACTTGTTTTACAAGGCAAAACACTAAAAGGTCCTGGAAAAGAACGTGGAATGGTTTTTCAACAAGCAGCTTTATTTCCTTGGTTAACTGTTGAAGAAAACGTCATGTTTCCTCTACGCAAAGAGCTTTCGAAAAAAGCAGCACGAGAAAGAGCGAGTAAATATTTATCTCTTGTGCAATTAAGTCCTTATGCTAAGCATTCTCCACATGAATTATCAGGAGGAATGCAGCAGCGTGTATCTATTGCACGAGCACTAGCTATGGATCCTGCTTTGTTATTAATGGACGAGCCATTTGGTGCTTTAGATGAACAAACACGTTCAAGATTACATGAAGTGTTAGAGGATGTTTTTTTAGAAACGAAAAAAACAATCTTATTTGTTACACATAGTATTCATGAAGCATTGAAGTTATCTGATCGAATTGTTGTGATGGGAACTCAGCCAGGTCGAATTGTCGATATTATCGAATTGAATTTTCCAAGACCACGTGAACAAGCTCGTGAAGAACTTTTAGTATATGAAGAACGAATTAAAGCTTTATTAAAAACAGAGATTGATAAAGTCATAGAAAAGGAGCAACAGTATGCAACCCGTCGTTAAACGAATACTTTTTTATGGAATTCTGCTAGCTGTTTGGCAGGTTGCTGTAACAGTACTTGATGTTTCGGTATCTTTACTGCCAGCTCCAACAGATGTTTTTTCATCGTTATACACAGGTTTCCTAGATTTAACACTTGTTTATGATTTAGTTGCCAGTTTTAAACGATTGGTAATTGGTTTATTAATTGCATTGGTTTTAGGACTTATTTTAGGTGTCTTTTTAGCAAAATCAAAAACAGCTGATGAAACATTAGGATCATTAATCATTGCCCTACAATCTGTTCCAAGTATTGTGTGGTTGCCACTTGCGATTATGTGGTTTGGCTTAAACGAAGCAGCAGTTACGTTCATTGTTGTTTTAGGTGCTACATTAGTTATGACGATTAATGTAAGAACAGGTATGAAAAATGTTCCGCCTCTTTTTATCAAAGCAGCACAAACAATGGATTATAAAGGATTACGTTTATTTTGGAAGGTAATGTTTCCAGCATCAATTCCTTATATCGTAACTGGAACAAGACTTGCTTGGGCATTTGCTTGGAGAGCTTTAATGGCCGGTGAACTATTAAGTACTGGACCAGGACTTGGATATAAACTAAAATTTGCTTCTGACTTTGGAGATATGAGTTTAGTTATCGCCATTATGATGATGATCATGGTTATTGGAGTTATTGTGGATTTATTATTTTTCCAACGAATTGAAAAAAATGTTATGAAAAAATGGGGTTTAGATACCTAACAACGGAGGTTATTACAGATGAAAAAAGGGTTATTATTCGCTATTATATCAATATTATTTGTAGGAGTATTAGCAGCATGTGGAACAAAAGAATCAGCAGGATCTAGTGGTAACGGAGGTAAAGAAGAAGTAATTATCGGCTACTTCCCAAATATTGACCACGTTCCTGCAATGATTGCAAAGGAAAAAGGATATTTTGAAGAAGTATTAGGAGAAAACGTAAAAGTAACTTATAAAACATTCCCAGACGGTGCTGCTTTTATGACAGCATTAAAAACAGGTGATATTCATGCTGGTCTTGTAGGTCCAGGACCTGTGATGAACAACTTTGCAAATGGAGCAGATGTGAAAATTCTTGCTGGAGCATCTTCAGGTGGAACAGTTGTCGTGGCATCTGAAAAAAGTGGTATTCAGTCTATTGATGATTTAACAGGAAGAACATTTATTACACCTGGTGTAGGCTGCACACATGACGTTCAAATGGAAACATTTCTGCAAGAATTAGGGATTACTTCAGCACGTATTGGTGGAACGTTAAAGCATGTAACAGGTAATCCAGCACAGTATGGAGCTATGTTTGAATCAGGAAAAGTTGATCTTGCAGCTGTTCCAGAGCCTTGGGCATCACAGCTTGTAAACGATGGAGCTAAGATTATTGTCGATACAGATGAAATTTCTTATGGAACAACTCTACCGAATACAGTATTAGTTACAAGTGGAAAATTAATAAAAGAAAACAAAGAATTGGTAGCTAATATTGTGAAAGCTCATGAAAAATCAGTAGCTTTCATCAATGAAAATCCAGAAGAAGCTCGTGAAATTGCAATCAACTCGATTAAAGATATTACAGATCAAGAGTTAGATCCGAAAATTGTTGAAAGTGCATGGGAGCGTGTAAGCTATACAACAGAAGTAAATGCTGATGTTGTTCAAGAATTTGCTAATTCATCTTATGAATTAAAATTCCTTAAAGAAAAACCAGAATTCAGTGATCTTATCGACACTCAATTCTTAACGAAATAGGTTTTAAGAATGATAAAAAAATCACTTATCATGATCATTGCTGTTCTAGCATTGATAGGCTGTTCACAGTCTATCAATCTAGAAGAGCATTTTTCATTAAATGGGACAGTTGAGTCACTGAAAGCAGTCAATCAAGATGGTGAAGCTGTTGAACTTATAGAAGATTACAAAGATCAGGTTTGGCTCTCTACGTTTATTTTCACTAATTGTGATACCGTTTGTTCACCAATGACAGCACATATTGCCACATTGCAAAAGAGATTGCAAGACGAAAAACTCGATGCAAAACTTGTTAGTTTCACAATTGATCCAGAATATGATTCCCCCGAAGTGCTAAAAGCCTTTGGAGATCAATTTGGTGCAGATTATAAAAATTGGAGCTTTTTAACTGGATATAGTCAACCTGAAATCGAATACTTCACAAATAAAAGCTATATTGCTCCTGCAGCAAAATTGGAAGGATCAAATCAATTTGTTCATAGTACATTAATCTACCTTATGAAGGGTAATAAAATACTTGAACAATATGATGCTGTATCAGAGGTACCATATGAAAAAATTATCGAAGATATCAAACTATTGAAATAATTCATTGCATTCTCTACTACAATGAGGTAAAGTAGTGAAATAGTACTTTTACAACTTCATATATTTTCTTATCAAGAGAGGCAGAGGGACTGGCCCTATGAAGCCTCAGCAACCGGTTCAAAACGAGTGAAGATTTGGTACCGTTGATATTGCTAAGTTCGGAAACTTAAAATTTAGTAAGTTTTTTACAGCACGACTGATAATGAAAAATGAAGCGAACAAAGAGTTCTTGTTTGTTCGAAGCATTTTTCATTATCAGTCGAAGGCTTGCAAAAGCAAGCGATCGCTTCCTTGCTGAAAAAACTAACACAATACTTATTTTAATGATTCCGAAACAAAACACAGTATCAACAATCTCTAAAACCAAACAAAAACTTCCACGAGTGCCAAGGTGCTAAATCCAGCAAGCCAACATCAGCATTTTTATGCTTGAGAGATAAGAAGGAGCACACTTATAATTACAGTCTTCTTCTTAACGAGGGAGACTTTTTGTTTTGTGTCAAAACGCATATTCCTTCCTCTCACTTACATACTTTTCTAATTAGGATGGTGAAGATAATGAATCAACGTATTGAAACGAAATTAGCGCAAATTGGAAACAGAAGTGAAAATGTAACGGGAACGGTTAATCCACCTGTCTATTTTTCGACTGCTTATCGACATGCAGGTATTGGTGAATCAACTGGTTTTGATTATATCCGAACAGGTAATCCAACTAGATTGCTAGTTGAAAATGCTATCGCAGATTTAGAGCATGGAGATAGAGGGTTTGCTTTTAGCTCTGGAATGGCTGCAATTCAAACAATCATGGCATTATTTCAAAGTGGAGATGAATTGATTGTATCCTCTGATTTATATGGTGGAACATACCGTCTTTTTGAAAGAGAATGGAGAAAATACGGTCTAAATTTCCAATATGATGATTTTACAAAACCAGCTGAAACAGAAAAGCTAATAAATGAAAATACGAAAGCATTATTTATCGAAACACCAACAAATCCATTAATGCAAGAAGCGGACATAAAAGCACTTGTTGCAGTCGCAAAAAAACATAACATTTTAGTGATTGTTGATAATACGTTTTATACTCCAGTGATTCAAACACCGATAGTAGATGGTGCTGACATTGTCATCCATAGTGCAACTAAATACTTGGGAGGACATAATGATGTTCTTGCTGGTCTTGTTGTTACTAAAGGTGAAAAACTTAGTGAAGAGTTTTTCATGCATCAAAATGCAATCGGAGCAGTTTTGGCTCCATTTGATTCATGGCTGTTAATGAGAGGTATGAAAACATTATCTCTACGCATGAAGCAGCATGAGCAAAATGCTAGGCAAGTTGCGGAATTTTTAGAGAATCATGAAGATGTTCAAGATGTGTTATATCCAGGAAAAGGTGGAATGCTTTCCTTCAGGTTAAAAGACGAAGCTTGGATCAATCCATTCTTAAAAAATCTAAAAATGGTTACATTTGCTGAAAGTCTTGGTGGTATTGAAAGCTTTATCACATATCCAGCCACACAAACTCATATGGATATTCCAGAAGAAATTAGAATCGCAAATGGTGTCTGTAATAAGCTGTTGCGCTTTTCAGTAGGAATTGAACATGCTGAAGATATAACATCAGATTTAGCACAAGCATTTAAACAAATGAAGGGAGCTGAAGCAGTTGAGCAATCATGATTGGTCTTTTCAAACAAAGCTGTTGCATAATGAATCAAAGGTAGATCAAGGAACAGGAGCGGTAAGTGTTCCTCTTCATCATTCCTCAACATTTCATCAATTTGATGTTGAAGAATTTGGTAAATATGATTACGCACGATCAGGAAATCCAACACGTGAAGCATTAGAACAGGCAATCGCTGAATTAGAAGGTGGAGCAAGAGGATTAGCTTTTTCTTCAGGAATGGCAGCTATTTCAACTTCCTTCTTGCTGCTTTCACAAGGTGATCACGTGCTTGTGACAGAAGATGTGTATGGTGGAACTTTCCGTATTATCACAGATGTTTTAACAAGATTCGGTATTGAACATACTTTTGTTGATATGACAGATTTGCATCAAGTAGCTTCAGAAATACGCCCAAATACAAAAGTCATCTATATGGAAACACCATCAAATCCTTTGTTGAAGGTAACTGATATTAAAGGCATTGTTAATCTGGCTAAAGCTAATAATTGTCTTACATTTTTAGATAATACATTTTTAACACCAGAACTTCAGCGTCCAATCGAATTAGGTGTTGATGTTGTCCTTCACAGTGCAACGAAGTTTTTAGCAGGACATAGTGATGTATTAGCAGGTCTAGCAGTTGTAAAGGATGAGGAATTGGGTAATCGTTTATACAAACTACAAAATGCCTTTGGTGCTGTACTTGGTGCTCAGGACGCATGGTTAGTTTTAAGAGGATTGAAAACTTTGCATGTACGACTAAAGCAATCACAAGAATCGGCTGAAAAAATTGCTGCCTACTTAGCTGATCATCCTAAAGTTGAAGCTGTTTATTATCCAGGCTTAAGCTATCATCCAGGTCATGACACACATCGCTATCAAGCAAAGGGTCCTGGAGCTGTATTATCCTTTAAAGTTGCTGATTTTGAGGCAGTAAAGCTGTTAGTTGAACATGTGAAATTACCAGTGTTTGCAGTAAGTTTAGGTGCTGTGGAATCGATTCTTTCTTATCCGGCAAAAATGTCACATGCGGCAATGCCTGCAGAAGAACGAGAAAAACGTGGCATTTCAGATGGATTGTTAAGATTAAGTGTAGGCTTGGAAAAAGCGGAAGACTTAATTGCAGATTTTGAAGCGGCATTTGCGAAATTGCCTGCTGTGACTGTAAAAAGCTGACTCTTCGGGGTCAGCTTTTTTGATTATGGGAGGGTAGTTGGGCTAGCGGGGAGGAGGGTGTGGGTGTCGATTTGTGTCGAAAAACTAATATAATTCTGTTTTTGGCAAATAAAATGGAGAAAACAGCAAATAAATCCATGAAAAAAGCAAATATCTCATACTAAACAGCAAATAACTCATTTTTAGAAATAGAGGAATATGATAGGTTGGTGCCGAAATGGAGATAAAACACGAAAAGGAATGATAATATGATCATAAAACCCCGCAAATACCCCATCGCCATTAGAAAGTTAAAAGCTATTCAAGGTCGTCTGTCACAAAGTCACCCGAAACATGAGATTATTAGAGAAAATATAGCGAAAAGAATAGTAGGATATAATGGAGAGCAAAGTTTGGATTATCATTTGAGTTTCCTAGACGAAAAAACATTCCATATTATGCATGATGTGAGGCTTTTTGATGGTAAACACTACTTTCAAATTGATACATTAATTCTATCAAGGAAGTTCATTTATTTATTAGAAGTGAAAAATATATCTGGGACACTATTTGTTGATAATCAATTTAATCAATTAATTAGAACGCAAAATAATACAAAAGAAGCTTTTCTTGATCCATTAATACAAGTTGAACGGCAATGTAATCAACTGAACAAATGGTTGAAACTTCACAAAATAAGAAACCTCCAAATAAAAAGCCTTATTGTTATTAGCTCTCCACGCACAATACTTGAGACTTTTCCTAATAATGAAAAAATCCATCAAAAAGTGATTCACAGTGCAAAACTTCCTTTTAAAATGAAATATTTCGAAGAATCTCAGGAGAAAAACCTTCTCACAGAAAATCAATTAAACAAATTAAGTAAACTTATAATCGAAAAACATACACCAGGAAATACTGACTATCTTGAGTTGTATAATATATCAGATGAGGAGCTACAAAAGGGGGTGATTTGTTCCAATTGTTCAAGTTTGCCTATGGAAATTAATAGAGGTCGATGGATATGTAAAAAATGTTACTTCATCTCAAAGGATGCTCATCTTTCTGCCCTAGAAGACTATTCCTTGTTAATAAGCAAAGAAATCACAAATACCCAATTAAGAACTTTCCTTAAAATTCCCTCCATTTATATGGCCAACAAAATTCTCACTTCTCTAAAGGTAAATGTCACAGGAAAAAACAAAGGTCGAGTGTATCACTTGGAAATTGACTAAATAATTCGAAATTGTTAGACAATACCTAGTGCTATATATTAAGCTTGTACAATACATAATTTCACCAAGAATCTAACACACTACATGTAAATTCATTTGTATTCAAGGAGTTTTTAAATTGAAAAAGGGTATTTTGTTTTTACTCATTTTTACAGGTCTTATTCTTCCAGCTATTACTCATGCACATGTAAAGTGGTTTGCTACAGTTGATCCTGAGAAGGTTAGTATTGAAAAAATACTATCTCCGTTGTTCATTACGATTACTTTGCTTTGTGCGGTGATATTAGCTGTGTTGTCACAGGTGATGGGAAAGTTGATGGATATTCCTTTAGCATCGAAATTGGATATCACATTAGATGGTTTTCGAAAATATTCAAGACACCTTTTAAAATATGGAACAGCTTTATCGTTTATTCTTCAGGTTTCTTATGGGACAATGTTTGCTCCAGAATTTACGATTACTGATTTGTGGCAAACTGTTGTGATGTGGATCATCATTATTTTCCTATTAATACCACATCATTATTCCACTAAACTTGCTGCGCTTTTTATGTTAGGATTGTTTATCTTTCTGTGGGGTCAAGCAGGCTGGTTTCATATGCTGGATTATGGCTTTTATTTAGCTGTTATAGGTGTGCTGCTAGTAGGGCGTACGAAATTTGAAACGATTGGATTTCCATTTTTATATTTAGGAACAGGATTAAGTTTATGTTGGGTTGCTGTTGAGAAGTGGGTTTACCCTGTGATGACAACAGATATTATTCAACAGCATCATGTTCCAACGTTTGGTTTTCCAGCAGATATCTTTGTCTTGCTATCTGCGTTTATTGAATTTGTTGTTGGTTATTTATTAGTAGTAGGAATTCTTAATCGTGTGTTATCCGTTGTTGTGACAGTATTGTTTATTTTAACAACGACGATTTTTGGATATACAGAGGTTGTAGGACATGCGATGATTCATTTTGTTTTACTGATTTTTATCATTGAAGGAGTGTCATTCTACAATCCTCCAATAAAAATTCATAAAACAAGACTTGATCAAATGATCTTTGTTTCGTTGAATTTTATCTTTGTGTTAAGTACGATATTGCTTATTTATTATCGCTTTGCTTAATTAGTTCTTATTATTTAGGTTCTGTTAAACTTTGTTGTTGATTTCCGTTACAGGCATTCGCTTTCCGCGGGCGGTCAGGAAGCCTCCTCGGCGCAAGCGCCTGTGGGGTCTCCCTTTGACACGCTTCTCCCGCAGGAGTCTCATGCCTTTCACTCCAATCAACAAAGTGCTAAAAATCAACATTAAGCTTTAACATAGTCAATATTTAAAAGGTCTATTCAGAAAGATTCTGAATAGGCCTTTTTTCAGTGAGTAAGCGTTTTAATGATATTTATATGCATGTACAGTATGTTTCTATCATATATAAAAAAGTAAGCTATAGTTTTTACACAATTTTACAAGGGGGAATAGAGATGAAAAAAATGCGTAATAGTATGTTGTTTATCATGATGCTTGCATTTGTTATGGTCATTGCAGCTTGTGGTGGTGGATCTGATACAGGAAGTACAAGTGAGGAAAATGAAGGAACAAATGAAACAGAAAACACCGAGGAAACTCAAGACCTTAGTTTATTAACAGGTGGAACTGGTGGTACATATTATCCACTTGGTGGGCAAATTGGAAAGGTTATGACAGATAATACAAACGCAAATATTACTCCACAAACCTCTGGTGCTTCCGCAGAAAACATGGAAACACTTCGTGCAGGTGAAGCTGAGCTTGCATTTACACAAACAGATATTGCGGCATATGCAATTGACGGAAAAGAGATGTTTGATGGTAACCCAATAGACAATATTCAAGCAATTGGTTCTTTATATCCTGAAACAATTCAGTTGGTAACAACGAAAGATAGCGGTATTGAAAGTGTTGAAGATTTAAAAGGTAAGGCAGTCTCAGTTGGTGCTCCTGGTTCAGGTGCTTACATTAATGCGATGCAGGTTCTTGAGGTGCATGGATTAACAGATAAAGATATTAAGCCACAAAATCTATCATTTGACGAATCAACAGATGGTATCCAAGCAGGTACAATAGATGCGGCATTTATTACTGCTGGTACACCAACAGGAGCAGTTGAGGCATTATCAGCTCAAGAAGATCTTGTGATTGTTTCTCTTGAAGAGGATATGGTTTCAGCATTAATTGAAAAATATCCTTATTATGCAAAAGATACAATTGCAACTGGAACTTATGGTATTGAAGCAGACGTGAATACAGTTGCTGTAAAAGCAATGCTAGTTGTTACAGATGATCAAAGTGAAGACTTAGTGTATGAAATGACAAAAGCAATGTTCGAAAACACAGATAAAATTACACACGCTAAAGGTGAACTAATTACACCTGAATCAGCGTTAGAAGGAATCGGAGACTTAGAAATTCATCCTGGCGCAGCAAAATACTATGAAGAAAAAGGTCTACAATAAAAAAGCAAACATAGGGGTCTGACCCCTATGTTTGTATTGTTAGGTGATTGGCTATGAAAAAACACATATATCTCCTTGGAGTAGGCGGAATCCTGCTTTTATTCTCCATTCTGTTTATTCCCTATCAACAAGTTCTTTCAATTAGCTATCAAGACAATGATGAAATGTTAGCTTATCTTCCTATAACAAAATCTAAAACATTTAAGATTCAATACACACATTCTATTCATCTATCAGATGTGATTGAAACATACAGTGTGAAAGAGAAAACCATCATCTTGAAAGAGCTTTCCTACGAAGATTTTGCAGTAGGAATGCCTGCAAATGCCGAAGGAGATGAAGTCTTCGAAGTAAAAGATGGTACTTATTTTATAACAAATATGAATAGAGTATTTCCTTTTTTTGATCTGAGAGTAGGACAAGTGAGGGCCAATCATAGGATACTCCAAGATACAAATTCATATAAATTAAAAGATTTTATCAAACCTGGTGAGTGGGTAAGATTGTCGATTCAAAAGCTGTCATTTTGGCAGCAATTGAAAGGAGTGAAAATAAGTGGAAACTAATCAATCTAATACATTGTCAGCAGAAGAACAGCAGAAGCTTCTTGAAAAATATGATCCAGAAGCAGGAACTCGTAAACTTACAGGGATTGTTGGCAAAATTGTTTTTATCGGTTTATTAGCTTTTTCATTATTTCAGCTTTATACAGCGATTTTTGGCATCTTCACGGCACAAATTCAACGAACAATTCACTTAGGGTTTGCCCTAACATTAATCTTTCTCTTATTCCCGGCAAATCGAAAAAGTAAGAAAACCCATAAACTTCAAGTCACTTGGTATGATGGCTTACTTGCTTTACTAAGTATTGGTGTTGGATTATATTGGCCAATCTTTTTTGAAAAACTAGTGATGAGTGTTGGACGATTAACAACTTTGGACTTCATTGTTGGCCTCATTGCTATTTTACTTGTATTAGAAGCAACAAGACGTGCTGTAGGCTTACCAATTACAATTATAGCCATTGTGTTTCTTTTATACGGTTATTTTGGACCTTATATGCCAGGATTTCTCTCACATCGTGGCTTATCATTAGAAAGACTTGTTCAAACAATGTTCTTTACAACAGAAGGGATACTTGGAACACCGCTCGCCGTTTCGTCCACATTCATCTTTTTATTCCTATTATTTGGTGCATTCTTAGTGAAAACAGGTGTTGGGCAATACTTTAATGATTTAGCTGTTTCTATCGCAGGGCGAAGCACAGGGGGACCAGCAAAAGTTGCGATATTCTCAAGTGCATTACAAGGAACAATTAGCGGCAGCTCTGTTGCTAATGTGGTGACTTCAGGATCATTTACCATTCCAATGATGAAAAAACTAGGCTATAAACGGGAATTTGCAGGAGCAGTAGAAGCAGCAGCATCTACTGGAGGACAATTAATGCCCCCAATCATGGGGGCAGCAGCCTTTTTAATGGTAGAATTTATTGGAAATGGCATTACCTACTGGGATATTGCGAAGTCAGCAGCAATACCAGCATTACTTTATTTTACAGGCATTTGGATCATGACACACTTTGAAGCAAAACGAATTGGCTTAAGAGGTTTAACAAAAGAAGAAATGCCAAACAAAAAAGAAGTTCTCAAAAAGCTTTATTTGTTATCACCAATTTTGGCAGTTATCGTTTTACTCATGTCTGGTGTGATCGTAACACACGCTGCATTGTATGCAATTTTACTAGCGATCATTGTTGGCTTCATTAATAAAGACACAAGAATGGGACCAAAGAAATTTGTTCTTGCCTTAGTTGATGGAGCGCGATCAGCACTAGGAGTAGCGGCAGCAACTGCAGCAGCCGGTATTATAGTAGGAATTGTTACAAAAACAGGATTAGGCTTAAAATTAGCAAATGGTTTAATCGATTTAGCTGGTGGTTATTTAATTCCTACATTAATGCTAACAATGGTTGCAGCGATTGTGCTAGGAATGGGTTCACCGACAACAGCAAACTATGTAATTACATCTACTATTGCCGCACCTGCTATCATTTTATTAGGTGTTCCAGATTTATCCGCACACTTATTTGTTTTTTATTTTGGAATCATCGCAGATATTACACCACCTGTAGCTCTTGCCGCATTCGCAGCAGCTGGTGTCGCTGGGGGAGAACCATTGCGAACCGGAATCAATTCCGCAAAGCTAGCCATTGCAGCTTTTATTATTCCATATATATTTGTTTTGTCACCACAGTTGTTAATGATTGATACAACATGGACTGAATTATTATGGGTCATTGCTACTGCCCTTTCAGGAATGATCGCAATCGGTGCAAGTATAATCGGTTTTTGGATGAGAAAATTAAATATACTTGAAAGAGCTATTTCCCTAATAGGTGGATTACTATTAATCTATCCAGAAGGAATATCAGATACAGTAGGATTAATTATCTTTTTAGGAGTGTTTGCTAGTCAGGTATTCTTTAATAGAAGAGATAAAGGAATGTCGCTAAAGGCTTAATTCTATCGAGGATCATGTCAGATAGAGGCTAATATAGCCTCATTTGACATGATTCAAGTTATTTTCCGGGAAATAAGTCGAATAGTGAGGTGGGTAATGCAGGGTGATTACAGTGGGATATAGCAAGTTTTATTGACTTCAATTCTTTTTCTGAATATAATAGAATATGTATCTTTAAGAGTTTACAAATTTATATAGCGATCCGATAGTTCAGTGGGAGAACACTACCTTGACAGGGTAGGGGTCGGGGGTTCGAATCCCTCTCGGATCATCAGAAAGAAGCTTCAATTTCTTATATAGGGATTGTGGCTTTTTTATTTTGGTTGAGCGCTAACCCTTTGAAATTTGGAATTGATTACGTGATAGTGCCTCTTCTAAAAAGCTTTTATTATATATTTTCCATTCTATAACGGTGAGTGTTATTAACACGTCTTGAGAGAAAGTTACTTTAATAAAAAAGGTTAGTCTTATGGATTGAAATATATCTATATAGGTTGGAGTCTCTAAGTTTGGTTTAGTTATGATGATTTAGGTTAATTAAATAACATAACTAAACTGGTGGGGTTCAAATGGAAATTATTCTGAGTTTTGTTTATGTAATTGGATTTATCTTGATTCATTTATTTTCTAAATCAATGAAATTTATTAAAGATACGCCTAGAAGTAGATTTCTCTCAATTGCTGGTGGAATTGCGGTTTCTTATGTTTTTATTCATCTTTTGCCAGAGTTAAATAAACATCAGAAAGTATTGGAGAAAGCAGTAGTTAAAGGGATTTTCCGCGTATTTGAGAACCACGCTTATCTGATAGCCTTACTTGGATTAACCATTTTTTATGGACTTGAAAAAATGGTTAAGAATTCAATTAAAAAAAGTGGTACGAAAAAACCGAAACAAGGTGTGTTCTGGATTCACATATCCTCTTTTTTTGTATATAACGCTTTAATAAGCTACCTTTTGGTTAGGGAACAATATAATAGTCATTGGGGAATGTTCTTCTACTTCTTAGCTTTGGCTGTTCATTTTGTTACCAATGATCACAGTCTAAGGAAAGATCATAAGGAAGTATACGACCGTTTTGGAAGATGGTTACTGACATTTGCAATATTATTAGGATGGGTGGTTGGTGTATTTACTGAATTAAAAGAAATTTATATCTCTCTCCTCACAGCCTTTTTGGCTGGGGGGATAATATTAAATGTATTAAAGGAAGAGTTGCCTGAAGAAAGAAAAAGCAGCTTCTTTGCTTTTTTCCTTGGTTTGGTGGGTTATTCTGTACTGATATTGCTAGTTTAGTTAGAAGGCGATTATTGAGATAAAGCTCAAGAATTTCAGGTGAATTTGACAAAGAGTGGTTAAGTTGTAATGATCATAAAATATGGGACAGGGACAGTACCAACTAGACATGTACTGCCCTTTTTTTTTGAATTACTTTTTTATACCTGCCGCAAAGAAGGGACCATTTATAGTCATCGTGGAGATTATTCGTGCAATTTCTTTTGGTGATTCCCCTCTATCATTATTCAACCATTCTTGAATAACCCCTATATGTGCTGAAGCAATGTAAGAGATTAAGTATTCTGGAGGGACAAGGAGCTTTTCCTGCTTAAATATAGAGTTCTTGTTATCATCAAATAGGGCTTTACGCATAAATACTTTCAATCTTGTTTGGAACGATAAGTCACCTTTTGAACCCAACAAGACTTTCATAAGCCCTCTATTTTGGTTTAAGAACTCAAAAAATGGAACAAGAATTGTAAAAGGTGATGTATTCGGAGCAATGGTATCTAGATCTGAAATGACTTTTGGAATGTTCTTTATAATCTTGTTTTCCATTTCTTTTATCAATTCCTCTTCACATTTAGTCATTAAATCATATTTATCCTGATAATGGCTATAAAAGGTACCACGATTAATGTTTGCTCTAGTTGTTATATCTTTAACTGTAATTGCCTCAAAGCCTTTTTCTTCAATCAATTCTATCAATGCATTCTTTATAGATGCTCTTGTACGAATAACACGTAAATCAGAATTAGTATCACCCATTCCAATTCCCTCCCTTTAATTTTTTTCAACAGATTCTTAGACGGTGTAGTTTAACCTACACATCCTGCATTTTTGATTATTGAGCAAAGTGGTAAACAGGGACTATAATTTTAAGTGAAGTAAGAAAAACAACGCGTTGTTTATTATTTTAACTGAAATAAGAAGTGATTGAAAAGAAATTCTATGAGAAATTAATGTTGTCTTGATTATGTTAGTTAGGGGAGGAATACCGATGGATATTAAAGTATCGGATGTCAGAAAAAGCTTTGATAAAAAGCAAGTGATAAATGATATAACGTTCTCAATTCCGTCAGGAGAAATATGTTGTTTACTTGGCCCTTCTGGTTCGGGAAAAACAACATTAATTCGGCTGATGATTGGGGCAATTACTGCGGATCAGGGCACAATTCAATTTGAAGATGTTACTATGCCCAATATGAACATGTTAAAAAAGGTAGGGTTTATGCCACAGAATGATGCGTTATATGACGATTTATCTGCTGATGCTAATTTGAATTTTTTTGGTGGACTTTACCATATGGATAAACGTAAGTTGGAAAAGCGTATCGATGAAGTACTGGCTATAGTTGATTTAACAGAACATCGCAGGAAATTGGTGAAAAATTTCTCAGGAGGAATGAAAAAAAGACTTTCACTTGCGGCTGCCATTTTACATTCCCCTAAAATATTGTTCCTAGATGAACCGACAGTGGGAATTGATCCTGTATTACGTAGAACAATTTGGGACCAATTTCAGGTAATTAAAAAATCTGGAACAACCATTATTGTTTCCACTCATGTGATGGATGAAGTGACAGAGTGTGATAAAGCAGCACTCATATATAATGGTTCCTTAATTGAATATGATACCGTGACAAATTTACTTGGAAAAACTGAAAATGGGCGAGTAGAGGAACTATTTTTTATTGCTTCAAGTGAATCGAAGGGTGGTGCTGTAAGATGATTCATTTAGCCAAACGTGTTTTCCGTCAAACAATAAATGATAAACGAAGCGTTATGATGATCTTAGTTGCTCCACTACTGATTTTGACTTTGGTCTATTTTTTGTTGGGTGATTCAGATTATGTGCCGACAGTTGGAATTAATAAAAATGCCATACCAGATTCACTTGTTACGGCGTTGGAAGAACAAGATTTGAATGTTATAGACATCAATGACGCTCAACAAGCAAAAGAATACTTGAAAAATCACAATGATGTGGATGCCATATTCACACTCTCATAAAGTTCGGGTATGAATATGACAATGTATGAGCCTAATTCTAAAGGGACAAAGGCTGCTAGTGAGATCCAAAAAGCGCTGGTCTCTTTAAATCCTTCAGCAAAAATAAATATGTCCTATGTTTATGGGACCCAAGATCAGTCAAGTTTTGATTCCCTCGGCTATGTGTTCCTTGCCCTATTCTCATTTTTCTTAGTGTTTATCATTTCGGGGATGGCACTTGTTAGAGAAAGAAGTGGTGGGACCTTGGAACGGTTATTGATGACGCCAATTAAACGAGGGGAAGTCATTCTTGGATATACGGTTGGATATGGTGTTTTCGCTGTCATTCAAGCCGTCCTTATTGTTCTTTATTCTATTTATGTCCTACGATTAAGTTCCGTTGGAAACATTGGTTGGGTTTTACTCGCGATGGTTTTATTAGCGGTGACAGCCGTTTCATTTGGAGCAATGATTTCAATTTTTGCTAGTTCGGAACTACAAGTGGTGCAAATGATCCCTTTTACCATCATTCCACAAGTGTTTTTTTCAGGGTTGATTCCCTTAGACTTGATTCCTTATCATCTTGGAAATCTGTCTTATATTATGCCTATCTATTACGGAGCGGCAGCAATTAAAAGTGTTATGGTTTATGGTGATGGTTTCTTGGAAATTTGGGGTTATCTTCTTGGTTTAATTGTGTACGCTGTTCTGTTATACCTATTAAACACACAAGCATTGAAAAAATTTAGGAAGCTCTAGTCCTGATAAATTTTGCAAAAGATAAAGTATTGTTCAATTATAATAGATTCAATAATGCGCAGTACAAAAATACTACACACCAGAAAAAATCTTCAGCAAGCAAATTGCGAATGTTCAAGAAAGAACGAATTTCAAATTATAAGCTAAATTAATTTCAAATGTATCTTCAATTGGATATAACAGTGAACAGGTTTAAAGTGAGGGAAGTAAACTGCCTCTTACTCTTAAAATACTAACTTCGTATAAAATATCTATTAACACAACTAAATTTGAGTAGTTAAAACGTCTTAATTCCTTGATAGTACTGGAGTTGAGACGTTTTTTTATTAGATCAGTTAGTAAAGATAAGTGTTATTAATACGTCAAGAGGAATGAAAACATCAGATTTCTCTATCTTTCACAACCGCTGAACTCTTATATTATGTAATAGACGTAAATTCCGAAGTAATGAAAAGAGACGAAGTAATGCCAGATGAGTTACAGAAAAAAACTAAATATTAATTTACCGATCCAAATGGCAAAGATAATCCAAATCAAAATAAATAGAGTACCGACAAACCAATTTTTCGGCTTTCCTTTTTCCCTAATTTCTTCTGCTTTGGCTAGATTTTCATCGATAACTATTGATGGAATTAATTTCAACACCAATGAGATTCCGAGTGGGACAAGGATCAAATCGTCAAGATAGCCCAGAATAGGTATGAAATCGGGTATTAAATCAATTGGACTAAAAGCATAAGCCACTACACAAATAGCGACTACTTTTGCAAGCCAAGAGACTCTTTGATCTTTATATGATAAATAAATTACAAATAAATTATGTTTTAATTTTTTTGCATAGTTTTTTATTTTATTTAATGTATTTTGTTTTTTCATTATGTTCATATCCTCCACTTTAATAAGATTATAAATCAAAAAGGAGATTATTGAGTAAAATTTTAATGAACATTCGCGAAAATAGTTGAATTTAATAGCCTTAAATTATGTTGTGGTCAAGGAATGAGATGGATTGAAATTCCCCCAAAAAAGGGAGCAGAAACAACCATCATCCTTCAAAATAAGAAGTTCATTGCTAAAAAGTCTTCAGAGTTAAATCTTGATACACTGTCTTTAATGTTTTTTTCTGAGAATCTCGACTATTTTTTGAACTAACGGTGCGGTGCATAATATGAAGAAATTAAATTAGGGCTGTTTTTTTAATGTTTGTTATTATTGATTATAGCTTTTGCTGGTGGAACTATAGATCTCATTAATATTTTGGTTATTTTAGGTAGAAGCATTAAGAAACTAGAAATATACATTTCTAGTGTTGTGATTATATTGTTAAGAAGCTATGAACATTATTTGCTTTAGAAGATGGAGATTAGGAGATTCTAAAAAAATATCTTATTAGCATCTTGTTTTTTGTGAATTCTCCTTTTTGTATATCTCGAAATTCAGCAAGGTTTGACTGTCAAAGACCTTAATTTTTTTTGCTTCAAGGTTCAGGATGTAGCCTTGTAAAGGGGAAAATCATAACATGCCGATATGAAAGATAAAATCTCGTTATATGTGAAAAAGAGGTGCCTTAAGTATATTTAGGACAACCTCTATTAAGTACTAATTATTATTTGTTCCAGCAAGAGCACAAGATGTTCGTTCCGCAATTTTCGGTGTTAGTATAGGGCTTAAAGGCACTGTATCACTATCTTCAATATAATTTAACAACGTTGTTACCATCTGTTGGGCAATATCTTCAACAGGAACACCAAAACTTGTTAATGGAACTTCTAGGTTTTCCATTTGAGGGATATTATCGTAACTAATGACGGACATATCTTTTGGAATAATATAATTTGCTTGTCTTAGTGCACGGACTATTCCAGCACTGATATCGTAACTTGTTCCAATAATGGCTGTGGGTTTAAAAGGGGAACTCAAGAGACGATTCGTTGCCATGTATCCATCATACCAGTCAAGTCCTCCAGTATTAACCAAGTTATAATTATTAAGTTTAAGACCAAATTTTCTCATAGCCTGTTGGAATCCTTGATATTTTTCGACTTGCCTTTCATCAATAAAAGAAAAGTCACCAAGAAAAGCAATGTTTTCATGTCCTAATTTGTTTAAGTACTCAACAGCTGCATTCATTGCTTCTTTATAATTTACATCAATAACAGGGATTGAATTGTTTTGATTTACACCATAAGTAACGATCGGCATTGGAAATGTTTTAGGCATATGAATATTATCTCTATTAAACACAATAACGCCATCTACTTGGAAACGCTTAAACATTTCAACTGACTCTTCAATTGAATTTATGGAAAGTATCATAGAGTAGTTGTGCTTGCTTATTTCTTCATTAATCTTTGTTATCAAGGCAGATGGTGCAACTCGTTCTAATGTTGGCCATATTAACCCGATAACATTAGACCGTTTAGAAACAAGTCTTTGTGCTGCATAATTTGGTTCATATCCCATTTCTTTTGCTAGTTTTATAATCTTATCCTTTGTGTCTTGTTTTACAAGCGGACTATCATTTAAAGCTTTTGATACTGTGGAATAACTAACGCCAATTTTTTTGGCTATATCTTTTATTGTAATGATCATGTGAATTCACCAACTAATCTTTATTTTAAGATCCTTTTATATTTATAATTACGTTGTTAAAAATAAAGTTAAAAATAATATATATAGATATTTTCACAGTTATACATATAAATGTCAAACGCTTTCAAGTGTGAAAAAATGAAATTTTTTAGAAAAAATACTTGAAAAGAAATAGTTAAACATGTAGGATAGTAATTGTAATAACAACGTTGTTATTATTTAACTACCGTTTACTCCTTTATTTTTTTATGAGGATTGAAAGCGTTTTCTGTTATGTGATTGACTAAACAAAATCGCATTCTATAATAATGGTATTTTTTAATAACAAATGAAAGGGATTACACTTAACTACTACGCAAGTTATTATTACTTAATTATTAAATTGGGGGAATATTTCAATGAAGATGAAGAAAATATTTTCAATGGCAGCAACAGGTATTTTATCTATATCATTATTAGCTGCATGTGGAGCTAATAGTGGTGGAGAAAGTGCGGAAAGTGGTGGCAGTGCAGAAGCTGTTTCATTGCGATTAGCACATAACCAGCCGGAAGATCATCCTGTTCATACATCATTAATGGAGCTATCAAAACTTACTGAAGAAAATTCAGATGGAAACGCGAAAATTGAGGTTTTTCCAAATGGACAATTAGGACAAGAGCGTGATGTTATTGAACTTGTAAAATCAGGTACTCTTGATATGGCGAAGGTAAGTGCAAGTGCTTTGGAAGCGTTTGATTCAAACTACGCTATCTTCTCACTACCATATGTATTCCAAAGTAAAGAGCACTATCATCATGTAATGGATAATAGTGAAGCTGTTCAAGAAATTTTCCAAGGTACAAAAGACGATGGTTATGTTGCGATTGGTTGGTATGATGCAGGTCAACGTAGTATTTATACAGCTGATAAAAAAGTAGAATCTCCTGCTGATATGAGCGGTATGAAAATTCGTGTTCAAGAAAGTCCAACATCTATTTCTATGATTGAAGCAATGGGCGGTGCGCCAACACCAATGTCTTATGGTGAGGTTTACACTTCTTTACAACAAGGTGTAATTGATGGTGCAGAGAATAATGAAACAGCTTTAACAAATAGTAAACATGGTGAAGTTGCAAAAGCATATAGCTATACAGAACATCAATATGTTCCAGATGTATTGATTGTAAGCACTAATATGTGGGATAAGTTATCAGAAGATCAACAAAAAGCGATCCAAGATGCAGCAGCTGCTTCTTCAGAAAGTCATAAAGATGTGTGGAAAACAGCAATTGAAGAATCAATTAAAACTTCTGAAGATATGGGTGTAACTTTCTATACGATTGATAAGCAGGCATTTATTGATGCGGCAGCACCACTTCATGAGACGTTTAAAGCAGATAATGAAACAAATGCTAAATATTTCGAAGACTTCCAAAGCCATCTAGAATAGAGAACAAGAAATAGCATGGGCCTCTTATTTTCTGAATGTTACATTCCAGAAAAAGAGGCCCATAAAAATATAAAGAAAAGGTGACGATCCTATGAGAAAAATAGTAGATAGGGTTACAGCGTTTTTAACTTGCTCCTTAATGATCGTTATGGTCTTAGTTGCTTGTTGGCAAGTGTTTACTCGTTTCGTTTTAAATGCACCTAGTACTGTATCGGAGGAATTTTTAAGATATGCTCTTATTTGGTTAACTATGATTGGTTCAGCCTATGCATATGGGAAAAAGAAACATCTAGCTGTCGTTTTTCTTGCTAGAAAAGTACCTGGAAAATATCAACTTTATGTGCGATTACTTGTAGATGCACTTGTCTTGCTCTTTATTGTTGTTATTCTTCTGTTTGGAGGAACAAAAGCTTACTCAAATGCAATCGGGCAGGTTTCATCTGCATTAGGAATGCCTATGCAGTATTTATATTTAAGTCTTATTGTAGCAGGAGTTTTGTTCCTGTTTTATTCAATGCTTCATATAAAAGAAAACTTGACGAGTCATAAAAAAGTGACACCAACGGATTGATATTGCAACTTTATAAAGGAGAGTGAACACCGTGGCATTACAAGCGGGGCTGGTTTTACTTATTGTATTTTTACTAATGCTTGCTATAAGTGTACCCATTTCTGTAAGTATTGTAATAGCATCGATTGCTGCAATTCTTACCGTTATACCGATGGATATGGCGATCTTTACGTCAGCACAAAAAATTGTAACAGGACTTGATAGTTTTACATTATTAGCCGTTCCTTTCTTCATTCTTTCAGGAATTTTAATGAATAATGGAGGAATTGCTGAACGATTAATTAATTTTGCTAAGGTGCTTGTAGGAAAAATGCCTGGATCTTTAGCTCATGCAAACGTACTAGGAAATATGTTATTCGGATCTCTTTCAGGATCTTCTGTTGCTGCTGCAGCTGCAATCGGGGGTGTAATGAGTCCATTACAAAAGAAGGAAGGATATGATCCTAAATTTTCAGCTGCAGTAAATATTGCGTCAGCTCCTACCGGATTAATTATTCCTCCTAGTGGAGCGTTAATCATCTATTCTTTAGTGAGTGGTGGAACATCTGTAGCTGCTTTATTTATTGCTGGGTATTTACCTGGGATATTATGGGGTTTAGGATGTATGATTGTTGCTTTTATCATTGCAAAGCGAAGAAATTACCCTGTATCAGAAAGGGTTTCTTTTAAAATAGCAGTTAAAACATTCTTAGAAGCCATTCCTAGTTTAATGTTGATTGTTATTGTTATAGGTGGAATTTTAGGTGGAATCTTTACTGCAACTGAAGCTGCGGCAGTAGCAGTAGCTTATACATTTATATTATCTCTGGCTTACAAAGCAGTTAAGCTTAAAGATATACCTAGAATTATAATGGAAACAGTTGAGATTACGGCTGTCATTATGCTACTTGTAGCTGCTTCTTCTATCATGTCATGGGTAATGGCTTTTACAGGGATTCCGACCGCAATTAGTGAATTCATTATGGGGATTTCAGACAACCCAATTATCATTCTACTTATTTTGAATATTTTCTTATTACTAATAGGAACTTTTATGGATATTACTCCAGCTATTCTTATTTTCACACCAATCTTCTTACCTATTGTAACAAGCTTTGGGATGGATCCAGTTCATTTTGGAATATTGTTAGTGTTGAATTTAAGTATTGGAAATATCACTCCTCCAGTTGGAAGTGCGTTGTTTGTAGGAGCAAGTATAGCCAAATTAGATCTAGAGGACGTAATAAAACCATTACTACCTTTTTACTTAGTGATAATCATAGTCTTGTTACTTGTGACATATATACCGGAAATTAGTATGTTGCTACCAAGATTACTCGGGTATTAAGTAGAATTCATATAATATAGCAGGTTAATTAACCTGCTTATCTAATTTAAATATGCACTTAATAAATATAGATAAAAACTTCATAAACAGATAACTAAAAGAAAAGGTGAGTTTATGTCTCTAAGAGAGAATTACCAATTCCGTTTTTTGGATAAAAAAAATAATATTGTAAAGTTCCAATTGGAAAATTCCGAGGTTATAGCAAGAATTATCGTATTGGAAGAAGATATGATTCGAGTACTCATGACGAAAGGTGATGAGTTGGAGGTTAAAAACACTTGGTTAGTTGCTCCAGGAATGGATGATGTTCCCCTAAAAGGTAGAGATCGTTTTGACTTAAGTCCATTTACACTGCCAGAATTTAAGGCTCAAAATGAAGGTCATTCATTCACTGTTGAAACATCAAGATTAAAGTTGCAAATTAATCTAGATGGATTTAAAATAACTTGGTTTGCTAAAAATAGTGATGGAACAACTGAGCAAATTGCAACAGATCGTTATACACAAGCTTATAATTTCGATGGATCATTAGGTGAAGGGATTTTCCATTATCTTCAACGTACACATGACGAACAGTATTTTGGCCTTGGTGAGAAGAGTGGAGAAATGGATCGCTATGGTAAACGTTATCGTATGTTAAGTGTAGACCCAATGGGGTATGATGCTCAGCATACAGATCCTTTATATAAGCATATTCCTTTTTATATCACAAGAAATAAACATACTAACATCTCTTTTGGTATTTTCTATGACAATATGGCGCAAAGCATATTCGATATGGGAAATGAAATGGATAACTACCATGGCTGGTATCGTTATTACCAAGCAATGGCTGGAGATCTAGACTACTATGTTATGTTAGGGCCAGAAGTAAAAGATGTTGTGAAAAAATATTCTTGGTTAACTGGTAAAACAATCTTTGCTCCAAAATGGAGTTTTGGATACTCTGGTTCAACGATGACATATACAGATGCACCAGATGCACAGGAACAATTGAAAAAGTTCATTAACAATTGTGAAGAGCATGATATTATTTGTGATTCATTCCAGTTATCTTCAGGATACACATCAATTGAAGATAAGCGGTATGTATTTCACTGGAACACTGATAAATTTCCAGATGCAAAAGGATTTATTAAAGATTACCATGAAAAAGGTGTAAGACTTTGTGCAAATATTAAACCAGCATTGCTTAAAGATCATCCTTTGTTTAATGAATTAAAGGAACAAAAGATGTTTATCTTAAATCATGATGGAGATATTGAAATGGCCCAGTTCTGGGATGAAGTTGGTGCATATGTTGACTTTACCAATGAAGAATCAGTTAAATGGTGGAAACAACAAGTCACTGAAAAGCTTTTGGAATATGGAATCGATTCCACCTGGAATGATAATAATGAATTTGAAGTTTGGTCAAAAAATGCAATGTGTAATGGCTTCGGTGAGGTAACTAACTTTGAAAATGTGCGTTCCCTGCAGCCTCTTCTAATGATGAAAGCTTCATATGAAGCACAAAAGGAATTTGCTCCAGAACTTAGACCTTATTTAATTTCTAGGTCAGGAAGTCCAGGCATGCAGCGTTATGTACAAACTTGGTCTGGAGATAACTATACGAATTGGAAATCACTAAAGTACAATATTAAAATGGGACTTGGGCTAAGTTTGTCTGGTATTTATAATATTGGGCATGATATTGGAGGATTTTCAGGACCTGCTCCAGAACCAGAATTATTAGTGAGATGGGTTCAGAACGGTATATTCCACCCTCGCTTTACAATCCATTCATGGAATGATGACAAATCTGTTAATGTTCCTTGGATGTATGGAGAAACAACAAGTCAGATCCGTGATTTAATAAAGTTCCGTCATCGTATTATTCCTTATCTATATACAGCGCTGTACAAAGCACATGAGAAATACGAACCAATCCTTCGTCCAACATTTTATGAATTCGAAGGTGATGTAAAAACATTTGAAGAAAATGATGATTTCATGCTTGGCGAATCAATGCTTGTTGCTTCAGTTGTGGAAAAAGGACAAAGAGAAAGATCTGTTTATTTACCTAAATCTGAAGGTGGCTGGTATGATTACCATACATCACAGTGGTATGAAGGTGGTCAAACAGTTTCGATTCCAGCACCATTAGAATATAATCCTTTATTAATAAAAGCAGGAAGTATTATCCCTGTAAACGATGCGGATAGTTCATTTGCTGGTAAGGAAATGGATGAAAGAGGCTTCTTATTATTTCCACATAAGGAATCTGGAAGTACTTCATATGATCTTTACGAGGATGATGGGATTTCAGCTAATTATCAAGACAATCATACAATTGTTTCAGTCCAAATGGAAGCTGACTCAGAATCATTAAATGTTAGTTATAAGATCGAAGGAGAATATAAACTTCCATATCAAACATTACGTTTTTATTTACCTGAAAATGATCAAAGAACAATTTATATAAATGGTGTAGAAGTATTAAAAAGCAATGGTAGATTTACAATAAAGTTATAATTCTACATTTTATAAATTGTCTATGTTAAAGCTTAATGTTGATTTTTAGCACATTGTTGATTGGAGTGAAAGGCATGAGACTCCTGCGGGAGAAGCGTGTAAAAGGGAGACCCCACAGGCGCTTGCGCCGAGGAGGCTCCCGGACCTAGGAAAAAAGGTGCTTTTTTCCTAGGAAAGCGAATGCCTGTAACGGAAATCAACAACAAAGTTCAACAGAGCCTATAAATTAGAAAAGGGGGTGCCACAATAAAAGTGGTGCCCTATCTTATAAGCTCTTGTTTAGTTATCAATAATGTAGTATTATTCATTTATTAGTTAGTTTACAAAACAAATTAATAAATGGTCGATTGTTTTGTAACTCTTGTCGTAAGTAAGTTATGTGAATTTTAAAATCTAACCAAAGTATTTTTAGGAAAGGAAATGACTATGTCAAAACAACAAATAGGTGTTATTGGATTAGCTGTAATGGGGAAAAATCTTGCGCTAAATATTGAAAGTAGAGGCTATTCAGTTTCTGTTTTCAACCGTTCGTTTGAGAAAACAGAAGACTTTTTACAGAATGAAGCAGTTGGTAAAAACTTCATCGGACTTGAAACAATTGAGGAATTCGTTAATTCACTAGAAAAACCAAGAAAAATTTTACTTATGGTTAAGGCAGGATCTGCTACAGATGCAACAATTGATTCTTTAAAACCATACCTTGATGAAGGTGATATTTTAATAGATGGTGGAAACACATTCTTCCAAGATACAATTAGACGAAATAAGGAATTAGAATCAACTGGTATCCACTTTATTGGAACTGGTGTTTCAGGTGGTGAGGAAGGTGCGCTTAAAGGACCTTCAATTATGCCAGGTGGACAAAAAGAAGCTTATGAGCTTGTTGCACCTATTTTCGAAGCGATTTCAGCTAAAGTTGATAATGATTCATGTGTGACATATATCGGACCTAACGGAGCTGGTCATTATGTGAAAATGGTTCACAATGGAATTGAATATGGAGATATGCAATTAATTTGTGAAGCATATTTTATTCTTAAAAATGTACTCGGTTTAAGTGCTGAAGAACTTCATCAAGTTTTTTCTGAATGGAATCAAGGTGAGTTAAACAGCTATTTGATCGAGATTACATCTGACATTTTTACAAAAATAGACCAAGAAACAGGCAAGCCTCTTGTTGATGTTATCCTTGATACAGCTGGACAAAAAGGAACAGGAAAATGGACAAGTCAAAATGCTCTTGATTTAGGAGTACCTCTTCCGATCATTACAGAATCTGTATTTTCTCGTTTTATTTCTGCAATGAAGGATGAACGTGTAAAAGCTAGTAAACTACTAAAAGGACCTGAAAAAGCTTCTTTTGAAGGAAAAAAGGAAGAGCTAATTGAGGCTGTTCGTAAAGCTCTTTATTTAAGTAAAATTGTTTCATACGCACAAGGCTTTGCTCAAATGCGAGCAGCATCTGAGGAGTACCAATGGAATCTTAATTACGGGGAAATTGCGATGATTTTCCGTGGGGGATGTATTATTCGTGCTCAATTCCTTCAAAAAATTAAAGAAGCCTATGATCGAGATGCTAATTTAGCCAATCTTCTTTTAGATTCATACTTTAAAGAGGTAGTAGAGGAATATCAAACGGCATTGCGTAAGGTTATTTCATTAGCTGTAGAAACTGGAATTCCTGTACCTGCTTTTTCAAGTGCAATTGCTTATTATGATAGTTATCGTAGCGAAACATTACCAGCTAACTTATTACAAGCTCAACGTGACTATTTTGGTGCTCATACTTATCAACGTGTTGATAAAGAAGGAGTTTTTCACACTAATTGGATGGGATAATGACCAAAAAGCCTTACTCTATAGAAGAGTAAGGCTTTAAATTTATTAGCTTTGATGTTCAATAGTTAAACTAATATTTGGTACTTCTAAGAAATCCTTTATGGCAAAAGCACATGCGCCCATTACTGCAGCATGTTTTCCCAGGTCTGAAATAAATAATTCATTATAATGGCTTACAGAAGAAGTAAGATTAGCTTTAATTTCATGAATGGCATCTGGATATAGCTTTAGTAATTCACTATTTAGTACTAGTGTTTCTGGGTTTAATAAATTTATGATATTATTTAAACCAACTGTTAAATATTTAATATATTGTGCTAATAGATTAAGTGTTAACTGATCATGATCGTTAATGAATTTCTCTACTTGTTGATACGTAAGATTTTTTACTTGGTGTAAATCCTCTAGTTCTGAAAAAAGACTCGCTTCTGAGGCATATAATTCCCAACAACCTGAATTTCCACAATTACAAGGTTTTCCGTCAGGAACAACAATCATATGTCCCATTTCACCAGCATATCCATGAAACCCTTTAAGTAGCTCTCCATTTATTAAGACACCCAATCCAATACCAGAATACATACTAATACTTATTAAATTCTCACTTTGGTGATGTTCGTAAACTTGCTCTGCAAAGGAGCATAGGTTAGCATTATTTTCAATACGAATATTCATGTTTAATTCTTTTGCTAGATCTTCTTTTAGATTCTTATTTTCCCACTTATGCTGAGGGATAAAATCGATGATTTCCTTTTTTGATACGATGCCATGCACCCCAATAACGACACCTATAAGACCAAATCGACTTTCTGAACATTTTTCATCAAATTTTTTTATCTCTTTCGCTATTAGTTTTAGAATTTCATCATAATTAGAGTTCATTAATTCGATAACCACGGTATTTACAGGATTTCCACCTAAGTCAGATAAGGTAAATGTGACTTGTTTATAATCCAAATCGATTCCAAGTGCATAACCAGCTTTTCGGTTTAAAGAAAGCATGATCGGCTTTCTTCCTACAGTATTATGCTCTTGTTGAGATTCAACAATTAGTTCTTCTTGTAATAAATCAGCCACTTGAACGGAAATTGTAGCTCTTGTTAACTTTGTAATTTTTGATAAATCTGCTCTCGAGATCATTCCTTCTTTTAAAATTTTCCCTATTATTAAACTTCTGTTTATTTTCTTTATATAAGCAGAATCGCCAGCTGCCATGTTAATCACCCTTCTGGTATATGGTATAAAACGTTTACATTGGTCAATAAAATCATTATATATTAAGTAATATTACATAAAAACAATAAGTATTGAAATATGGATCTATTATAAAAGGAAATGATTGACGAGTATAAGTAGAAGTGATATTCTACAGATATTACATTAATTTGTTTTGTAAACTAATTAATAAGATAAATAAATTATAACATATATTTTGTTAAGAAAAGAAATTTTAAAAAATGTTCTGTTTTTAACAAAAGTCTGGAAAGGCTTAAGAAATGATTAAGGTAGATTGAAGTGAGTATGCTAATGGTGCAATAGTTTATGCATCTAGCAAATTGGCATAGTAGCTCAATGTTAATAAAAGCGTAAAAAAGGTTTGGAGGAGAACAAATGAAAACGTTTTTAAGTGATGATTTTTTACTAACTAATACTACTGCAGAAAAACTTTACCATAATGTAATGAAAGAACTACCTATTTTTGACTACCATTGTCATTTAAGTCCAAAAGAAATCTATGAAAATCATTCATTTGAAAATATAACACAAATCTGGCTTGCTGGAGACCATTATAAATGGCGAGCAATGCGTATTCACGGAGTAAAAGAGGCACTCATTACAGGTAATGCGAGTGATTGGGAAAAATTTGAGGCTTGGGCAGAAACAATGCCACATTTGTTTGGAAATCCATTATACCACTGGGCACACATGGAGCTAAGAACATATTTTGGAATTACGAAGCTTTTGTCTCGGGATACTGCAAAAGAGATTTGGGAAGAATGTAATGAAAAATTAAAAACAGAAAATTTTAAACCACGTCGATTTATTGAAAAATCAAATGTAGAATTTGTCGGTACAACAGATGACCCAGCTGATAATCTTGAATATCATAAACTTTTACAAGAAGACTCTAGTTTTCAAGTGACAGTTGCACCAACATTTCGTCCAGATCAGGCTCTTTATCTAGAAAGACCTAGTTTTAAAGAATATCTAACAAAGCTAGAGAATGCATCTGGTGTTAAAATTAATGGTCTTGATGAATTAGTGGAAGCGTTAAAGCACCGTGTAGATCACTTTGCTGAGCATGGTTGTTGTGCATCAGATCATGATATCCCACTAATGGCATTCCAGAAATTACAGAAAAATGAAGTAGAGAAAATTTTTTCAAAACGCTTAAACAATGAAGAGCTTACAAGTGATGAATTGATTGGTTATCGATCGTATCTTCTTTCTGAATTAGGGAAAATGTACGCCGAAAAACAGTGGGTTATGCAACTTCATATGGGTGGATTAAGAAACAATAACACGTATATGAAAGAACTAATTGGTGCTGATGGAGGCTTTGATTCAATCGGCGACAATTTGTTAGCAGAAGGTCTATCACGCTTCCTAGATACCTTAGACCAAGCAAGATCTTTACCTAGAACAGTGTTGTACAACTTAAATCCACGTGATAATTATGTGATTGGTACGATGATTGGAAACTTCTTTGAAGAAGGAATTGCTGGAAAGGTTCAATTCGGATCAGGTTGGTGGTTTAACGACCAATATAATGGAATGCTAAACCAAATGACAGATTTAGCAAACTTAGGTGTACTTAGCCACTTCATCGGAATGACAACAGATTCTCGTAGTCTTCTTTCATATGTTCGTCACGAGTATTTCAGAAGAATTCTATGTAACATATTAGGAGAATGGGTTGAAGAAGGAAAAGTTCCAAATGATGAAGCGATTTTAAAACAAATAGTTAAGAATATTGGCTATAATAATGCACAAAAATATTTTTCTGAGCGATGAGTTGAATAGATAAAAGGAGCAGATATAATATGGGCATTCTTCAAGATTTATTAAAGGACATCCCAGTTCCAAAAATGGTGAAAGTAAAACAAAGCTTCGACAACACCAAAATAGAGAATATAGAACAAGCTTTAAACGAAAAGTTGCAGCAAGAATCCATCAGGTCAAAAGTAAAGCCTGGAATGGAAATTGCAATTGCCGTTGGTAGCCGAGGCATGGATCAACTTGTAGCAGTTACAGCAAAAACTGTTCAATTTTTAAAGGATTTAGGTGCTACGCCGTTTATTGTACCTAGTATGGGAAGTCATGGTGGAGCAACGGCGGAGGGACAGAAAGAAGTATTAGCTCATCTTGGTGTAACAGAAGAAAGTGTAAAAGCGGAAATCCGTTCTTCTATGGAAGTGATCAAATTAGGAGAATTATCAAATGGATTACCTGTCTATATAGACAAATATGCTTCTGAAGCTGATGGAATTGTTGTAATCAATCGTATTAAACCACATACAGCTTTTAGAGGTCCTGTTGAAAGTGGCATTATGAAAATGATCAGTATTGGCCTAGGTAAGCAAAAGGGTGCAGAAGCAACCCATCAATTAGGCTTTAAATATATGGCAGAAAATGTTCCTGCGATGGCAAAGTTAATGATGGAAAAAACACCTATCTTATTCGGTGTAGCAACTCTGGAAAATGCATTTGATAGAATTTCACGAGTTGAGGTTCTTGCAGTGGAAGAGATAGAAGAAAAAGAACCAGCTCTTCAAGCACTAGCAAAACAATTATTACCAAAGCTGTTTTTTGACCAGATTGACGTTCTTGTTATAGATGAAATAGGAAAAAACATTAGTGGAGATGGAATGGATCCGAATATTACGGGAAGATATCCAACACCATATGCTAAGGGTGGACCTGATGTAAACAAAATGGTTGTTCTTGATTTAACTCATCAAACAGAAGGAAATGCAAACGGAGTTGGAACGGCAGATTTTACAACACAACGCCTTGTTGACAAAATGGATCGAGAAGTAACTTATGCAAACGGACTAACATCAACAGTTTGTGCACCAACAAAAATAGCAACGACACTAGCAAATGATAAAGATGCAATAAAAGCTGCTATTAAAACATGCAATATATTGGATTTCACACAAGTGAAAATGGTACGAATTAAAAACACATTAGATATAGCTGAAATTGAAGTATCAGAAGCTTTACTTAATCTTGTTGCTGAGCATCCTGACATGGAGCAGATATCAGATACATTTGAGCTTCCATTTAATGATGAAGGAAATTTAAAACAATAGGATTATTCATACATTTTTATATTTTTCTAAGAATAAAATGGGGGGAATTTGTTTATGACGAATTTATTTGATTTAACTGGAAAAACAGCTGTAGCCATTGGTGGTAATAGCGTATTAGGATCATCTATTGCAAAGGGACTGTCAGCACAAGGTGCAAAGATTGCTATTGTTGGTCGTAACCTTGAAAAGGCAAATCAAGTTGTTACTGAAATTGAAGAAGATGGTGGAACAGCTAAAGCCTTTCAAGCTGATGTCAGTAACCGTGAATCATTAGAAAATGTTGTTAAGGAAATTGAACAATGGTCTGGTGGTTTTGATATCCTTTTAAATGCACCTGGTAAAAATAGTGCTACTCCATTCTTTGAAATAAGTGATGAAGAATGGGATGATATTATGGATGTGAATTTAAAAGGAATGATGGTAACTTGCCAAATCTTCGCGAAGAAAATGATTGATCAAGGAAGAAAAGGAAGTATAATCAATATCTCGTCTGTTTCATCTACAACTCCACTTTCTAAAGTGTTTACTTACTCTGTTTCAAAGGCAGGAGTCAATAGCATGACACAATTCTTAGCAAGAGAATTTGCTCCACATGGTATTCGTGTTAATGCAATCATCCCTGGTTTCTTCCCAGCAGAACAAAATAGAAAAATTCTAAGTGAAGAACGTGTTGAATCGATTATGAATCACACACCTATGAACCGTTTTGGAAATCCAGATGAACTTCAAGGTGCAGCAGTTTGGCTTGCTTCAGAAAATGCTTCTAGTTTTGTAACTGGTACACTTATCCGTGTAGACGGTGGTTTTGGTAGCATGACGATTTAATAACCATTTATCAATATATTAGAGATCTACAGTTTAATAGAAAGGAGAAGACAAAAATGAATGAGAAACTTCTAAGATTAAAGTCAATTCTCCAAGAGATGGAATCAGTTGTTGTTGCGTTTTCAGGTGGTGTTGATAGTACCTTCCTATTAAAGGTAGCTGTTGATACATTAGGAACTGACCATGTGTTAGCAGTAACTGCAGATTCTGAAACATATCCTTCAAGCGAACTTCAAGAGGCAAAAGAATTAGCATTAAAAGTAGGAGCTAAACACAGAGTCATTGAAACATCAGAATTGGCGATACCAGGATATACAGAAAACGATCGAAATCGCTGTTATTTCTGTAAAAACAGCTTATTTGAACATTTGATTCCTGTTATGGAAAAAGAGGGATTTCAAAATATTGTGTATGGAGTCATTGCGGATGATCTAAATGAATTTCGTCCAGGGATGAAAGCAGCGAAAGAGAAGGGTATACGTGGTCCTTTACAAGAGGCAAACTTATTTAAAGACGAAATAAGAGAATTATCTAAAGAATTTGACTTAGCAACATGGAATAAACCTTCTTTTGCATGTCTTTCTTCTAGAATTGCTTATGGTGATAAAATTACAATTGAGAAGTTAACAAGAGTCGAAAAAGCAGAAGCATACTTAAAAGCTTTAAATATCAGACAAGTTCGAGTTCGAACTCATCAGGAAATGGCGCGTATTGAAGTTGAACCAAAAGATATGCAAACAATACTTGAAAATCATGAGAAGATTGTGAATGAACTAACCCAATACGGATATAAATATATAACCTTAGATTTAATTGGATATAAGAGCGGAAGTATGAATAAGGTTCTTTCATAATCAAACAGGCTTTGGAATTTGTCCAAGGCCTTTTCTATGGAAAGAATATAAAATAAAATCTATTTGAATAATACTTTTGAAGAGGAAGATGATCATATGTCAAGAGAATTTGTTATAGGACTTGATCTTGGTACTACAAGTGTAAAAGCAGTAGTTTTTGATTTGAAAGGAAATGTGATCTCTATTTCGGAGGAAATGATTACTTCCATATACCCTCAACAAGGCTGGGTAGAACAAGATCCAATCCAAATCGAACGTTTTGCCGTTATAGCAGTGAGAAATGCGATAGAAAATGCGAATATTAATAAGAGCGAATTATTAACTATTGCATTTTCTTCTGCTATGCATTCGCTAATTTGTTTAGGTGAAGATTATCAACCTTTATCACAGGCGCTTATTTGGGCAGATGGAAGAAGTAGTGAACAAGCAGAAAAGTTAGAAAATCTAAAAGAAATTGATATTTTTAAGAAAACGGGTGTACCGATTCACCCAATGTCACCACTATCTAAATTAGTATGGATGAAAGAAGAGGATTATGATCCTTACCTTAATGCATATTACTTCTTATCTATTAAAGAATATATCCTATTGAAATGGTTTGATCAACGTGTTGTTGATTACTCAATGGCTGCTGCTACAGGCTTATTCAATGCCCACACACTAGACTGGGATGGTGAACTACTGGAATTAACAGGTATTAAAAAAGAGCAGCTTTCGGTAGTAGTGCCGCCAACTGAAGTTTTAACAGGCATAAATGATGGTGTTGCGAAAGAAATGGGAATATCATCTGATTTACCATTTGTCATAGGAGCGGCAGATGGACAATTAGCTAATCTAGGAATAGGAGCGATCTCGCCTGGAGAAGTAGCCATTACAGCAGGAACAAGTGGAGCAATAAGACAATTTGCTAATGGATTTAACATAACGGACAAACATGAAACATTTTGTTATACCTTTACAAAGGATTACTCCATTATAGGTGGTCCAACTAATAATGGGGGCATTGCGTTACAATGGTTAAAAGAACTTTTAAATGATCAAGGAAGCTTTGATGATTTTACAGAAGAAGCGAAAAAAATAGCTCCCGGTGCAGAAGGATTAATTTTCCTTCCGTATATAAATGGTGAAAGAGCACCGTTATGGAACCAGCAAGCAAGAGGTAACTTTTTCGGAATGAACATTACTCATAAAAAAGAACATTTGGTTCGTGCGGTTTTAGAAGGCATCACACTAAATCTTTATCAAATAGGACAAAGTTTAGAAAATCTTACTGGATCACCTGATAAAATATACGTGAATGGCGGATTGTCTAGATCGGACTTGTGGCTACAAATGCTTGCTGATGTTTTTGGAAAAGAAGTTTATGTTTCAGAAAGTCACCATAGCGCAGCATGGGGCGCAGCCTGGACTGGATTAGTAGCTCTTGGTAAAGTGCCTTCTTTCGAAGAGATAAAAGAAAATATACCAATGAATTCACCAATTATACCAAATGAAAATAATCATAAAATCTATTTAAATATTTATAAAAAATATGCTTTACTAGTTAAAGACATCGCAAAGCATTTTTAATGAAGGACAAAGTGCTGTTTTCTGTATGCTACTAAAAAGCAACATATTTAGGAAAATAGTCAAAATTTATATACTAAGGTGAGTGAAAGAACAATGCTTGAGGACATTTTAAAACAAGTACAATCAGGATCATTGAGTATTGAGGAAGCAAAAGGTAAGCTTGCAACCTACGAAAATCTGGGTTTTGCGAAGGTTGATCATCACCGAAAAAAAAGACAAGGGTTTCCTGAAGTCATTTATGGTGAAGGAAAAACGAAGGAACAAATTCTCTCAATTATTAAAGCAATACGTTCAAAGGGAAATAATGTTCTCGTTACTAGGATTACCGAAGATAAAGCATCTCATATTTTAAAAGAATATCCAGAGTTTACATATAATGAAATTGCACAGATTCTCTTTTGGAAAGATCGTAAAGAGAATGCTAAGACTGAGATTTATATTGCTATTGTATGTGCAGGAACATCAGATTTAAAGGTTGCAGAGGAAGCTGCAATTACAGCAGAAGCATTAGGTGCAAATGTACGGAGATTTTATGATGTGGGTGTAGCTGGTATACATCGTTTATTTGATTCGATAGAGGAAATTCAAAATGCAACTGTATCTGTTGTTGTTGCAGGAATGGAAGGGGCCCTACCAAGCGTAGTTGGTGGACTCGTTAATCACCCGGTGCTTGCTGTTCCAACAAGCGTAGGCTATGGGGCAAACTTTAATGGTTTGTCAGCATTATTAACGATGTTAAATTCATGTGCTTCTGGCATTAGTGTTGTAAATATAGATAATGGATTTGGTGCTGCATACAATGCAGTTTTAATTCATCAACTAGCACAAAAAGGAGAAAGTTAAAAATGAAAACACTTTACCTTGACTGTTTTTCTGGAATTAGCGGTGACATGATGATTGGTGCTCTCATAGATGTTGGGGGAGATCCTACTGTTCTTGAAGAAGAATTGAAGAAACTTAATATAGAAGAAGAATACGAACTTCAATGGAACAAAGTTGTTAAAAATGGTATTACGAGTACAAAATTTGATGTCATCTTGAAAAATCAAGAACACGATCACGACCATCAACATGATCAGGGTCATCAACATGTACACCATCATGATCATGTACTTGACCATCAACATGATCACGACCACCAACATGATCATAGTCATAAGCATGATCACGACCACCAACATGATCATAGTCATAAGCATGATCACGACCACCAACATGATCATAGTCATAAGCATGATCACGACCATCAACATGATCATAGTCATCAGCATAATCACGACCACCAACATGAACATGGACATCACCATGAGCACGATCATCATCATAGAACTTACAAAGATATTGTTCAATTAATCGAGACAGCAGGCTTTTCAAGTGAGGTAACACAAACAGCACTAAATATCTTTAGGAAAATAGGTGAAGCAGAGGGGCATATACATGGTCTAACTTTAGAGAAAGTTCATTTCCATGAAGTTGGTGCAGTGGATTCTATTATTGATATTGTAGGAGCAGCTATTCTAATTCACCAGCTAGGAATAACAAAAGTGAAATCTTCATCAATTCCAGTAGGAACAGGAAGAATTCATATTGATCATGGGATTTATCCGGTACCCGCACCTGCAACTTTAGAAATGCTAAAAGGTATTCCTATTGAGCAAAGTGATGTGAGATTTGAATTAACGACCCCTACAGGAGCAGCCATTGTTGCTGTTTTAGCTGAAGAGTTTTGTACACTACCATCGATGAAAGTTGCAGCAATTGGATATGGAGCAGGCACAAAAACGTTTAAAGACCGTCCAAATGTACTTAGAGTTGTTATTGGAGAATAACGAAAAAATGTGTAATTGAGAGGAGTAAAATGAATGGTTTTTCTACCTCCTCCAAACGAGGAACATATTGATGATCAAATGCTTAAAGTAGAAGTGAATCTTGATGATATCCCTGGAGAATGGCTTGGTTACGTAATGGATTTGCTTTTTGAATCAGGTGCAAATGATGTCTATTATACCCCAATTTATATGAAAAAAAATAGACCTGGTATTCTAGTTCAGCTACTCTGCCATAGAGATAAGCTTGAACAGATAAGGGACATACTCCTTAAAGAAACAACAACACTTGGGATAAGATATTATCCGTTAACTGTATATAGGGCTGAAAGGAAATTTAGACAAGTTCAAACTGAATGGGGACCTGTAACTGTAAAAGAAGGAATGTATAACGGACAAGTTATCCAAAGAGCTCCGGAATTTGAAGAGTGTAAAGCAATTGCAGATACATATAAAGTTCCCTTGAAGAAGGTATATGAACAAGTTTGGGGGAAAATGCAAATAAAAAGCAGAGAATAGATTCTCGTTCTATTTCTCTGTTTCTTTCCTTAAATTATTTCCTAAAGCAAGGATAGTATTGCTGCTTTTTTTCCTGTAAGTAAATGGATTAGTTTAATCACTTTGAATTGACATAGTGCTTTAGAAATGTGGTGAAGAAGCGGTAAAAGAGGAAGGTTATACCTTTATATGAAAATATTATACCGAAAGAGTCTCATTAGAAATTCTACTCATATAGCTCTGTGAGAGTGGGGCAGTGAAGGTGGTGCCTAAATGGTTATCAGAAATAACATATAGTTTAGAAATGTCTAAATAAATACATGAATAAATAGTTATTTAAATTGCTCTCTGTTGTAGGAGTCATACTTTTATATTTCTTAAATAGCTGCTTTTTTATTGTTAGGAAATTTTATAGAAAGAGAAAGCTAAGAAAATAGTTTTGTAAGCGTTTTATAAAGTAGGACGAGTGCTGATACCATTGCAGTAACTTTGGAGAACAGTGCTTTAGTTGCTAAACGTGCATTGTCTAAGTCAAATAATTTAAACTATCTTAAAGTGTAATCCTACACTATACTGCTAATTAAACTCCATTCACTTAAGGGGTTCCACAAATAAAAGGAAAATTGAAAGCAGTTATAAAAGGGGAGAGGAAAATGGCATCAGTAGATGTAAATCAAAAGGGGCGATATCACACGGCGAAGAAATGGCAAATAGGATTATTCGCATTAAACGACACGGCTACAAATCTTTACATGTTTATTATGATATTTGTGTCCTATTACGCTACAGGTGTTGTAGGGTTAACAGTTGTTGTGGTGAGTTCAATCTTATCGTCTATGCGTGTTTTTGATGGAATCATCGACCCAGTTATCGGCTATATTATTGATAAAACTGAAAGGAGGTTTGGTAAGTTTGTTCCATTAATGATATTAGGTAATATCACTTTAGCCATAACCGTTTTCGCTATGTTTACTTTTACTCATTTGTTACAAGACTCACTGCAATTTTCCTTTTTCATAGTGGTTTATGCTATTAATATTATTGGTTATACATTTCAGACAGCATGTACAAGAGGAGCTCAAACAATTTTAACTAACGACCCGAATCAACGTCCTCTCTTTTCCTTTTTTACTGCTTTTTTTAATTCTGTATTATTTATTGGCGGGCAAATGTTCATAGCTAATTATCTTATAGTAAAACATGGTGATTTTACGTTATCTCTTTTTAATGAATTAAAATTTTACGCTATTGCTATTAGTGCTATACTTACTTGCTTAGCTGTTTTCGCTATTAAAGGGAAAGACCGTAAAGAATATTATGGATTGGCAGATGAGAATGATAATCTGAAATTCAAAGATTATTGGCCGGTTTTAAAGGAGAATAGACCCTTACAAATGTTAATTGTAGCTGCTTCCACAGATAAGTTAGCAATGATGATGCCTAGGCAGGCAGCTGTAGGGGTGATGTTCTTTGGTATCCTATTAGGAGATTATGCATTGAGTGGCACAATTGGTTTAATTACATTTATACCAACGATTCTCATTGTATTTTTCGGAATTGGTAAAGCGCGTAAAATAGGTTTGAAACGTGCATTTGTTTTTGGGACATGGTTAAGTCTCTTCGCTTTTACTACAACTGCTATTTTTTTATTAATGGTCGATTCAACAACCATTTCTTTAACAAACTTTGGTTTAGTAACCGCTCTATTCTTGGTTTTATATAGTTTCTCAACGGGTCTTCAACAATTAACAGGAAACATGGTTATACCAATGATTGCGGATGTATCTGATTATGAAACATATCGAACGGGTCGATATGTTCCTGGAATGATTTCGACCATTTTCTCGTTAGTTGATAAACTTATTTCATCACTTGCACCAGCAATTACTGGTTTTGCAGTAGTGTCTATTGGATATAGAGACTCACTACCGGATGTTGAGGAAGAATTAACAACTCCTTTTTTGTTTATGGTCCTATTGCTAAAGTTTGGTTTTCCAATCATTGGCTATGTTATTTCGTTAATTGTCATGAAATTTTACCTTCTAGATGATAAGAAGATGGAGGAAATTCAAGGAACTATTCACGAGATAAAAAAAGAGAAAAAAGAAGAAAGAATTATTTAACCCTAATTAAGTTCCTCATTAAGTAGTAACACTATGTTAATTAGATATAATAATTGGAAAACAATATAAAACTATAATAAAAATGGTCAAAGATGGGAGGATATATCAATGAGACTCAAAAGCTATGACGAATTGTTTGAGAGAATTAACACTAGAACTGACATCGAAGAAGATTTATTGCAGACTCTTGATCGTTTCCCAACAGATAAAAATCAAATACTTGAAATTCTTAAGAAAAAGTATAATGAGAAAATTATAATGAAAAAAGACGAGAATGGAATTGTTACTTCTTTTCCCAATAATGAGGTTAGAAAAAATAAGTTTGTCATAAAGAGAAAACAAAAATATATACCTATTTTAGAACATAAACATGAATACATTGAAATCGTATATGTTTTACAAGGTAGTTTTATTCAGGAGATAAAAGGGAGACAAATTCAAATGAATGAAGGGGACTTATGTATCTTGGACAGAAATGTCGTACATAGTTCTTTACCTTTAGGTGAATCAGATGTGGTTATCAATATTATCTTAACACCGGAATTTTTCGATGGAATTTTTATGTATTTATTGTCCGATGATAACAACATTTCGAATTTTGTCATCAATAGTCTTTACTCCAAGAGTAAGTCACAAAACTTCTTAAAACATCATGTAAAAGAAGGTACAATGATACAGAAAACTTTAGAGAATCTCCTGCTAGAATACTATTCAACAGAACTTAGATCTTCAACAGCTATTAACGGTTATTTCCTTATTTTATTTACAGAATTATCAAGAGAAACAACTGATAGAACTAAAGAACATATTAATGATGAGCAACATAAGGTAAAGGAAAAGATTTTAAAGTTCATTAGAGATCGATATAAAGATATTAATCTTAATGAAATGGCAGATTACTTTCATTTTCACCCAAGTTACTTAAGCAGTCTTATCAAAAAAGAGTTTGGTAAAAATTTGAAAGATCTATTACTTGAGGTACGAATGACAGAAGCAAGTAAATTACTTAAAAATACAGATATGACAATTGAAAATATCGTTCATGAAGTCGGTTATACAAATTATAGTCACTTTTATAAAGTCTTCAAGAAAACCTATGGTGTGACTCCAAACCAATATAAAAAAGGAGAATTAAAGTGTAAATGAAATTGGCTATATTAAGTAGACATTTTAATAAAAGGTTGCTGCCTTTTATCCAGCTTTTATATGACTTAGTTTAGATTGAACAGAAGGAGTCATCTGTTATTAGTTCATGAGAAATTACATTCAACTTTTCATATTGACGTCTGACCAAAACCTGCCACAATGGCGGTTTTTTTTCTGTTCTCCAATAAAATATTAAAGGAGGAAAATCAAAACTTTATAATATAAGCCTAAAAAAACATATACTTGCCTAAATAAACAACATTACATAACGACTAGCAAACTTGTAAAATCATAAATGAAAGCGCTTCACATGGAGTGTAAGGAGGTGAAAGAGTATAGTTCATTTGTAGATATCATAATAATAGAATGAAAAGGGGAGAGAGAATTGTCAATATTATCAACTAATTTTAAAAAGTCGGCATTTTTTATGGTTGTTTTATTGTTATTAGTTTCACTAATTATACCAAGTGTGAGTGCGGATCAGGGTGGAAAGAACAATCAGAAAGTTGGAGTAGTTAATACAGGTAGAATTGTAGAAAATATTAATGAGGATTGGACATTCTACAAGGGTGCTCAAAGTGCAGATGAAAATTTTAGTGAATCAAATTTTAACGATAGTAGTTGGCAACAAATTAGCCTTCCTCATACATGGAACGTAGAGGACGGTATTGACGGCGGGGAAAATTACGAAGGGTATTATCAAGGAGATGGATGGTACAGAAAAGAATTGACTATTCCTAATAGTTATAAAGATAAAGAATTATTCTTACAATTTGAAGCTGCAAATAAAGAGGCAGAAGTTTTTGTTAATGGCAAGTCGGTGCACACTAATATAGGTGGCTATCTTGCATTTACAGTTGATATTTCAGACCATGTAAAATATGGACAAAAAAATATTGTTGCCGTAAGAGTAAACAATGAAGTGAAAGATTCAGCTCCACTATCAGGAGACTTTACCTTTTTTGGTGGTATTTACAGAAGTGTAAATCTAGTCGTTACGGATAAAACCCATATTGATGTTGAAGATGATGGTTCAACAACTGGTGTATATGTTACCATTCCTAACGATAAATCCATTGAGAAAAGGGCCAAAGTAAACCTTACAGTGCCAGTTAAAGTAAGCAGTGATGATGCAAAAAGTAAATCTAACTCTATAGAAGTTAGAGCTGAAATAAAGGATGCAGAGGGTAAAGTCAGATCAAGAACAGAATTAAAGATTGATGGGAAAAAGTTAAAATCTGCAGAAGTGTCAGGAGATAGTGCTGAATTTAAAGGTGAAATGAAAGTGAATAATCCACACCTTTGGAATGGTACAAATGATCCTTACCAATATACTGTTGAAGTAACTGTGACAAGAAAAGGCAAAGTAATTGACCAGGTAAATGAAAAAGTAGGGTTTCGTTATTTTTCTGTAGATCCTGATAAAGGATTCATCTTAAATGGTGAAAGTTACCCACTACATGGTGTTAACATCCACCAAGACAGAAAAGGTTATGGCAATGCAGTTCCAAATGAAGTCAGGGCAGAGGATTTTGAACTTATTAAAGAAATTGGTGCTAACACACTGAGGGTCGCTCACTATCAACACTCACAGTATGTTTAAGATAAGGCTGATGAAATGGGATTGGTCATTTGGGCGGAAATTCCACTGGTAAACTTTATGTCACTAACAGAAGAATTTTCAAACAATACTGAAAAGCAATTAACTGAAATGATTAAACAAAACTATAATCATCCGTCGATTGTAACATGGGGTCTTCAGAACGAATTTGGTGGCAGAGGCTATTATACTCCTGATAATAGTGGAAGTCGTGAAGATCAGTATGCTGCGGCAACTGAATTGATTAAGCGTTTGGCTACTACGGCAGAAGAACTAGACCCTAACAGACCGACTACTCACGCTATTCAGGGGAATTCATCTCGTGATCCTGAATATAAGGAAATTTTGGATAGACATTTAGCTTGGAATGAAAATGCAGGTGTCGATATTGCCTCTTTTAATACTTATTTTGGTTGGTATTATAATAAAGCTGGAGATTTAGCTCAATATCTTGACACATTACATGAAGAGAATCCAAATGTTCCACTAGGTATTTCCGAGTATGGTGGAGGAGCAAACCCTTATCAGCATGACGTGATTGATGAAGACTTTATTAATAACTGGAATAAAGAAGAGAAGCTATCTTCTCGTGGTCCAATCCAACCAGAAGAATATCAAAATTATCTTCATGAAAGTGCATGGAGCATCATTAGTGAGCGTCCTTGGTTATGGGCAACTCATGTATGGAATATGTTTGACTTTGGTGTTTCCGGGAAAAATGAGGCCTCAACACCAGGTATTAATACTAAAGGGCTTGTATCACATGATCGCCAGACTAAGAAAGATGCATTTTATTTTTATAAGTCACAATGGAATAAAGAAGATCAATTTGTCCACATCACAAGCAAAAGATTTTCTGAAAGAGAAGATAGTATTACACCTGTAAAAGTTTATTCAAACCTAGAAGAAGTGACATTAACTGTAAACGGTATAGATTACGGTAAGGGTACAGTGCAGCAGCCAGGTTTATTTATTTGGGAAAGTGTAGAACTTAAAGAAAGTGGCAATGAAGTAATTGCAACAGCTGAAAAAGAAGATGGAACGAATGCTACAGATACAGTTACTACTTGGGAAGTTACTGAATAACATTATTTAAGCGATCTACAAGGTACAAGGTGTACATTCATTCTATAGAACAAGTCGATTTTCCTAAAGAAAATTAGCTTGTTCTTTTTTTGTAGAAATTTAAAGACACTGTAAAACTCTAAAACAAATGTTAATATATAAGAAACCATTATAATTTTACCTTCAAAGATTGGAGGATATATTAATGAGACTCAAAAGTCATGACGAATTGTTAGAAAGAATTAATACAAGAACTGACATCGAAGAAAATATATTGCAGACTCTCGACCATTTCCCAAAAGATATAAATCAAATACTTGAAATTCTTAAGAATAAGTATAATGATGGAAAAATTATTATGGAAAAAGACGAGAATGGAATTGTTACATCTTATCCCAATGATGTGGATAAATTAAATAATTTTACAATCAGGAGAAAAACAAAATATATACCTATTTTAGAACACAAACATGAATACATTGAAATCGTTTATGTTTTACAAGGTAGTTTTATTCAGGAGATACAAGGAAGGCAAATTCAAATGAACAAAGGGGATTTATGTATTTTAGATAGAAATGTTTTGCATAGCTCTTTACCTTTAGCTGAATCTGATGTAGTTGTTAATATTACCTTGACTCCAAAATTTTTCGATGGAATTTTTATGTATTTATTATCCGATGATAACTATATTTCGAATTTTGTTATCAATAGTCTTTATTCTAAGAGTAAGTCAAAAAATTTCTTAAAACACCATGTAATAGAAGGTACTTTGATACAGAAAATTTTAGAGAACCTCCTGCTAGAATACTATTCAACAGAACAAAGATCTACAGCTGCTATTAACGGCTATTTTCTAATACTTTTTACAGAATTATCAAGAGAAATTACAAATAGAACTGGTGAAGATATTAAGAATGAACAACATAAGGTAAAGGAAAAGATTTTAAAGTATATTAGAGATCGATATAAAGATATTAAACTTAATGACATGGCAGAGTATTTTAATTTTCATCCAAGTTACCTAAGCAGCCTTATAAAAAAAGAATTTGGTAAAAATTTAAAAGAGTTACTAATTGAGCTCCGAATGACAGAAGCAAGTGAATTACTTAAAAATACAGATATGACAATTGAAAATATCGTACTTGAAGTTGGTTATAAAAATTCTAGTCACTTTTATAATATATTTAAGAAAACCTACGGGATGACTCCAAACCAATATAAAACAAATGTAATAAAAAAGATATTTGAATTCTAATTGAAACTTGTCCTATTTTTTGACTGAAAACCCGCTAGAATTGCGGGTTTTTTCCTGTTCCTAAATAAATAGAAGGAAACAATCTGAAAAATAAACCTAAAAAAAACATATAATCTCCTAAAGTTACAACATTACTAAATGATCTTTAAATTTGTAAGATTATAAATGTAAGCGTTATTAATTTTAGAGTGAGGAGGTTAAGAAACATTGTGACTTAATCTTTATAGGCTTGGAAATGGAATATTCGCAAATTAGTTTGTTTAGTGAACTAATAAATGGTATAGGGGGAAATTAAGATGAAAAAGAAAAAGTTATCTTTGATATCAATGTCATTGTTATTAGCAGGAAGTGTCTTAGCTGCATGTGGAAATTCTGAATCTAGTTCGAATGAAGAAGGAGGAGGAACAGAAGGTAATAAAGAACCAATCGTACTCAAACTAGCGGAGAATCAACCAGATGATTATCCAACAACAATTGGTGACAAAGAATTTGCGAAATTAGTAGAGGAAAAAACAGATGGTCGTTATAAGGTAGAGGTTTACTCAGGTGGTCAACTTGGTGATGAAAAAAGTGTCATTGAACAAATGCAACTTGGAACAATGGATTTAGCAAGAACAAATGCTGTACCTCTTGCTGAGTTCTCAAAAGAAATTGGTGTGCTACAAATGCCATACATCTTTAAAGATGAAGACCACAAATGGAACGTACTTAATGGTGAAGTAGGAGAAGAAATTTTAGGAACACTAGAATCAGCCAATATTGTGGGCTTAACGTATTATGATTCTGGTAACAGAAGTTTCTATAATTCAAAACAACCTGTTGAATCACCAGAAGATATGAAAGGACTTAAAATTCGTGTTCAGCAGTCAGCTTTATTTGTAGATTTAGTCGAGGCTTTAGGGGCATCAGCAACACCAATGGCTTATGATGAAGTGTATTCAGCATTACAAACAGGTGTTATTGATGGAGCTGAGAATAACTATCCTAGTTATTATTCTTCTAACCATTATGAGGTGGCAAAGTATTTCACATTAGATAATCACTCTGGAGTACCTGAAGTATTAATGGCTTCAAAATCACTATGGGATAAATTAAGTGACGAAGATAAAGTAGCTTTTAAAGAAGCGGCAATTGAGTCCCAGACTGCACAACGTGAAGCGTGGGATAAATTAACAGAGGAATCAAAGAAAGCAATTGAAGAAGCTGGTAATGAAGTTGTTGTAATTGAAGATACAACTCCATGGAGAGAAGCTGTTCAATCTGTTTATGATAAGCACGGTGGAGATTATAGTGAGTGGATCGAAAAAATCGAAAATGAGTAATCTACTAAATTTAAAAAATGGTTCATGTTCATTAGTAGGAGTATATCTCCTATTAGTGAACATGGCAAAATGGCCCTTTCAAATAGGCTAATTAGAATTACAAAAAAATCAACTTTCAAATAATAAAGCTTATGCTACAAACAACATACCCATAATTCTTTAACATAAGGCATTCATGAATAGCAAGTTTAAAAAACCTCCTATTCATGAATGTCTTATAAAAGGATTGCAGGTGTTAGAGCATGAATAGTTAGGAGGCCCTTTGCATATGAAAGCTTACAAAAAAGTTAAAAATGGGTTTGACCAAGGGGTAGACACAATTGCAATGACCTTTATTGCTATAATGGCAATCATTGTCTCAGCGACTGTATTTTCTCGATATTTTTTTAGTTACACACCTCGTTGGTCTGCAGAAGTTTCCTTGCTCTTGCTAATTTGGGTAAGCTTCATCGGAATAGCTGTAGGATTTCGCGAAAAACTTCATATTGGGGTAGGAGTCTTTGTGGGAATGCTTCCAAAGAAGGCACAAGCATTTTTTGATTTCATAACAAAGATCATTGTCATAATAGTAGGAATTTTATTCACTTATTTTGGAATTAAATTCACCATGTTGATGGGGAATTCAACGATGTCAGGTACTGGACTACCTCAGAGTGTCTTATATGGTGCAATTCCTGTATCAGGTATTTTAATTGTTATTTATGGGGTTGAATTGCTCTTTAAAAAAGGTATGCATCAAGAATGGGAAGAAAACACAGAGGAGTGATGAACAATGGGTATTTTTATTTTAATGGGGAGCTTTGTTTTACTCTTACTTTTACGGGTTCCTGTTGCCCTATGTTTAGTCGTATCATCATTTCTAACCGGAATGTATTTAGATATAGACTTAGCAGCTTTAGTTCAACGAATGGTTGGTGGATTAAATTCCTTTTCTCTCTTAGCTATCCCTTTCTTTATCTTAGCGGGTGAGATCATGAATGAAGGTGGTATTTCCCGACGCCTAATCAACTTATCTAATGTCATAATCGGAAAAGTACGTGGTGGGCTAGCTATGGTAAACGTTTTAGCAAGTACTTTTTTTGGAGGAATTTCAGGGTCAGCCGTTGCAGATGTTTCTTCGATAGGCTCAGTGTTAATACCAATGATGAAAAAGAAGGGTTATGATTCTGATTATGCTGTCAACGTAACGATATCCAGTGCAGCGCAAGGGGTCATGATACCGCCTAGTCACAACATGATTATCTATTCAACAGCAGCTGGTGGTGTTTCAGTTGGCTCACTTTTTATGGGTGGATTAGTACCTGGCTTGTTACTAGGTTTGGTATTGATGATCATCACGTATATGATTGCTGTAAAGAGGAAGTATCCAAAAGGAGAACCGATTAAACGAGAAGAAGTTCCAAAGATTATCCGTGAGGGATTATTGGGCTTGTTAACAGCTGTCATTATTATTGGAGGAATTGTGACTGGTATTTTTACAGCCACTGAATCAGCAGCAATTGGGGTCCTATATGCATTTATTATCACATTCTTTGTTTATCGAGATATTCCAATTTCGAGAATGGGAATTATTTTGAAAAGAACGTTTAATACATTAGCAATGGTTATGTTTTTAATTGCTGCTTCATCAGCATTTGGGTGGCTTTTGGCTTTATTAAAAGTTCCGGCTATGGTGACAGAGGGATTAATTTCAATTTCTCCAAATGATGTTGTGACATTACTATTAATCCTTCTTATTTTATTAGTATTAGGGATGTTCATGGATATGGCACCACTCATTCTTATCGCAACACCAATCTTACTACCAGTAGCAACAAGTGTCGGGATGGATCCTGTACAATTCGGAGTAGTTCTTATCTTGAGTTTAGCTATTGGTTTAATTACTCCTCCTGTAGGAACCTGCATGTTTGTTGGGTGTGCAATAGGAAAAATCCCGATCGAAAAATCGGCTAAAAATATGCTCCCATTCTATGGAGCAATGATTATTGTCTTATTACTGATTACATTCATACCACAACTAACCCTTACTTTGCCGAAAATATTAATCAACTAGATTAGAAGACTGTTATGCCTAAATAAGCAGTAAATCATAGGCATAACAGCTCTTTGAAGATATATCAAGTTACACTAAACACTCAACTAGAGCTCTACATCCTATGAATATATCAAGCGTTTGTTAGTAGTTTACAGTTTTTAGTTTTATCTTTAAATGAAAACGCTTAAAAATATGAGGAGGAATAATATGGCTTCAGTATCTAAGAAAATAAGGAAATTTTCAAAGTTAAGAAAAAGAGTTTTAGCTAGTACACTTGCACTATCATTAGCCGCTCCTGTATTGGGTGTACAAGAATCTTTAGCTGCAGATAGTGGTAACCTAGGACAGTTTGAAAACTCAGGACCAAGTGCATATACAGGTGTTGGGGCAATTGAGACATATAAGATTGCAGCAAAAGAAAATCAACCGGAAATTGAAGTTGCTTCTCCAGAGCTAGCTATAGAAGAAGCTGGTAAGTATTTTAGAGATGCAAATAGAAATGGTACCCTAGAATTATATGAGGACTGGAGAAAACCAGTCGATCAACGTGTTGCCGATTTAATCGAGCGCATGAGTTTACACCAAAAAGCAGGTTTAATGCAAATTAATGTGAACTTCTCGATGAATAATAACCCAGGGGAAGATGGAAATTTATTAACAGAGGGAGGCATTAACCAACTTGTTGAACAAAATATGCGGTATGTCATTTTCCGATCAACACCAAATTTAGGAACTTTAGCAAATTTTAATAACCAAGTTCAAAGATATGCAGAAGACCTGGACTTAGGGATTCCGGTTACGATCATATCAAACGCACGTAACCATGCTTCAACGGACTACACTAATATTGGAGAGGCTGAAGGACAACATACATTTTGGCCTGGTCCATTAGGATTTGCTGCAGCTGGTGACGCAGAAGCAGTACGTGAATTTGCTGATATTGCCAGAAAAGAATGGGATGCTGTTGGTATTCGTAAAATTTACGGTTACACAGCGGATGTAGGAACAGACCCACTTTGGGCAAGAATTGAAGACACATTTGGTGAAAATCCAGAAGTTGCCGGTGAAATGATTTATAACGCAATAAAAGGTTTTCAAGGTGATATGCTCGGAAAAGATAGCGTTGCCATTACAGTTAAGCACTTCCCTGGTGGTGGAGCACGTGATGATGGTTTAGATCCGCACTTTGAAGATGGAAAATTCAATCCATACCCTACACCTGGAAGTCTATTAAAATATCATATTCCCCCGTTTGAAAAAGCAATTGAGGCAGATGTATCTTCTGTTATGCCTTATTATGCTTACCCAAGCAACACAAGTGCAGACCAAGGGTTGGACTGGTACAACGAAACGCAGCAATTCGAAGAGGTTGGTTTTGCGCTAAACAATGGAATCTTAGGGTTTTTGCGTGAACAACTAGGCTTCAAAGGTTATGTAAACTCAGATACGGGTGCTGTAAATGATAATGCATGGGGTGCTGAAGATTTAGAACTACATGAAAAGTTTGCAAAAGCAATTAATGCTGGAACAGATATCGTTTCGGGTTCCAATAATCCAGACGCTTTAATTAAAGCGGTTGAGGAAGGTTTAGTAACAGAAGAAACGATTGATGAGTCAGTTACATTATTGTTAACGGAAAAGATGAATTTAGGACTTTTTGAAGACCCATATGTAAATCCGCAGGTGGCTCTTGATCTGGTTGATCGTGATAAAAATCCAGAAGTATTTGCTTCTGCAGAATTAGCACACCGCAAATCTGTTGTTCTAATGCGTAATGATGAAGTTGATGGTGAAAATCTATTACCGTTAACAGAAGAAAAATTAGAAAATGTTAAATTGTACGTAGAAGGGTTTGTTGGAGCAATTGCAGGAAGAGGCGTAGCAGATCCAGCTGCAGACATTCAAGAGAAAGCTCCATTACAATCTGCTGCATTTACGACAAATTTAAAAGTAACACTTGAAGAAAAGTTCCCTAACATTATACTAGTAGATACTGTTGAGGAAGCAACTCATGCTTATGTCTTTGTACAACCAATGCAATCTAACTGGGATAATAATCCACGTATTACAGTTGGGCCTGAAACGGCAATTTTCGATACAGACAAAATCGTTGATATTCAACAAAAAGTTCCAACCATTACGGCAATTAACTTTACCAATCAGTGGCTAATTAATGAACTTGAACCAAATGCTGCAGCATTAATCGCTACTTTTGGTACTTCACAAGATGCAGTATTTGATGTTATTACTGGAAAATTCGATCCTGTTGGAAAACTACCATTTGGTATTCCAGCCAGTGAGGATGTAGTGGAAAGAGAAATTGGCGATGTTCCTAGTTTTGCTGATGAAGAAATTGAAGATTTCGCTTATGTAAACGCTGCTGGAGACGCATATGCTTACAACTTTGGACTTTCTTATAGTGAAACGAACCCAGGAACAGATCCAGGAACAGATCCAGGAACAGATCCAGGAACAGATCCAGGAACAGACCCAGGAACAGATCCAGGAACAGATCCAGGAACAGACCCAGGAACAGATCCAGGAACAGACCCAGGAACAGATCTAGGAACAGACCCAGGAACAGATCCAGGAACAGATCCAGGAACAGACCCAGGAACAGATCCAGGAACAGATCCAGGAACAGACCCAGGAACAGATCCAGGAACAGATCCAGGATCTATTGAAACACCAGGAACTGATAACGAAAACCAAAAAGGAAATGAGTTACCAAAAACTGCTACTAATCAATATAACTCTTTAATATTTGGACTAATTTTGCTATTAATTGGTAGCGGGGTATCTGTCATTATAAGAAAGAAAAAAGTAGGTATGTAATATATTAAAATTGAAGGAATGTAGTTCGATAGAAATAAGGAAAAGCACTTTAATAGAAGGAAAGGAAAAACCATCCCAAATAAGGATGGTTTTTCCTTTAGACGTGGCAAGTAAGTTTTTCTAATCTGAAAGTATCCTTCATTAAAATAAAAGTCGATTTGTAAACTGTAGATTTAAATGTTGATTGAATTGATATAATAGTAAAAACTCTGTCAAACAGAAAACAGAAAACAGAAAGATTCACCATTTTTGTCTTAATTTATGAAAATAAAAAGATTAGGGATGGGAAGATTTTATGACTAAATTTATTTACTTCTTATTCGACACATGGCGTGTAGTCCTTTTCCCATCAAGTTCCGCAGCTTCTAACGTACACCTCTATTTCTTTATGGAGTTCTTTCTCATCTTTTCAACAGAGGCACTAAGTTTAAATCCAGTATTTGTTGGGATTATCATGACTGTGATGAGGTTATTGGATGGTATAACAGATCCTTTCGTAGGATCAATGATAGATAGAACACAAACAGGAATCGGTAAATTTACACCATTTTTACTAGTAGGATCTATCCTTCTATCAATTAGCTTGGCTATGATAATAGTTGTGCCATTTTATATCCCTCAACATTATCACTATATTTGGGTTATTAGTTGGTTTGCTATTTGGATGATAGGATATAGATGTATGACAACAGTTAATAAATCTGTCCTTTCGATCATAACAAGGAATCCTAAACACAGACCAATTTCTGGGATTACAGGGGGGCTTTTTTCGGTTGGTATTCGATTAATCATTTTTAGTGCCATTGTTCCGATTTTACAAAACAGTGGTGGAATGAGCTCTCAAGAAGGATGGATGAAAGTCCTATTGTTTATCTTAGGACTTCACTTGTTATTATTTATTCTTGGTCTTTTTTCTATTGTAGGCGTGGATAAACCCCAATTCTATAGGGATATAAAAGTATCGACGAAAATGAAGCTGAAAGATTATTTTGGAGTGATTAAAGAAAATAGAGCCTTACAAATGCTTTTAATTGCTGCATCAACTGATAAACTAGCCATTATTGTAAATAGTGCATCAACAATTTATTTTTACATGTATGCTGTGAAAAATTTAGATTTACTTCTTTTCGTAAAAGGAGTTTTCACTCCAGTGGCATTCATTGGAGCATTTATTACCGGAGGAATAGCTATTAAATTTGGAGTAAAAACCATTTGTTTTAGGAGCGTGGGGAAATTTTGTAGTAACGGTTATTTTGATCATCTTTAGACCTTTTGCAGATGAATCTTTCGTAATGATCGTGTTTATTGTGTTAATGGCCTTGAATATGTTATTTCGGCGTTTAAATGATCAAAATGTGAATCCCATGATCGCTGATATTATTGATTATCATACCTACAAAACTGGAAAATTTATGCCTGGTACAGTTGGTGCTACTTTTACCTTTGTTGAGAAAATGATTAGTTCATTTGGAAGTACAATTGTCGGGTTAGCAATGGAGCTGCAGGTTATACTGCAGGTGCTGAACCAACAACCGCACTCTTCTGGACAGTAATTGGTCTTTATTTATTTTTACCGTTGTTGAGTGACATAACCAGTATCCTCGTAATGAAATTCTATCCAATTGATAATGAAATGTATAAAAAAGTGTATACTGAACACACAGATATTAAAAGCTGAGGTGGACTTTTATGTACTACCCTTACGAAAGTGTCGTCGTAAACGAAGAAGTACCCGTATTCTTGCTCATGACAACAGTCAAATACGTCGCCATGCATTGGCACGACCGAATTGAATTCTTATTAGTGTTAAAAGGAAAAGTCCACGTTTACGTCGGAAGAGATGATTATACCTTACATGAAAATGACCTTCTTCTTATTAATAGTAATGAAGTTCACGGAGTTGAATCAGATGTAGAGAATACGATATTGATTGTTCAAATTCCCATTTCATTTATAAAAAAATGCTATAAAACGATAGAACAGGAACGATTTCAATGTCAATCTTTTCTCCATGAAAATCAGCAGCAATTTAATGAAATTCGAACATTGCTCACTCAGTTATGTCTAAAAGTAAAAGAAAAAAAAGAAAGCTATGATTTAAAGGTTCATTCTCTTCTTCTGGACACCATCTATCTCCTTGTAACTAACTTCAAGTTGAAAAATCAACAAGAATTAAAACAAAAAAGCAAAAAAAATATTGAACGTATGAATAGAATTACCAATTACATAGAGAAACATTACATGCATCCTCTTTCACTCGAAGAACTAGCAGAAACCGAGCAGTTAACTCCCCCATACTTATCAAGATATTTTCAACAGCATATGGGGCAAACATTTCTGAAATATTTAAATGGAGTTCGCCTCGAGCACGCTCTTTATTATTTATTAGAAACAGATTTTCCCATCATTCAGATCGCAATGGAGTGCGGTTTTACTAACTTAAACACATTCCATAAGTTATTTAAAGATACGTTTCATACAACACCACATCAATATCGAAAGAAGCAATCAACATCTTTTACAACTCCTCGTCGGAAAAAAGAGGGTGTAGAAGGGTATGAATTTGTAGAGGAAAATGACATTCGGTACTTATACAAATATTTAGAAAAAGATAAAAATCAGTATGATTTATCGTAAAAAAGTAAACGTTTTCAAAATGAACCTTCCTTATAATTAAGTTAACACACAGTTTTTACAATGCTGTTTATTTAAAAAACTTATTATTGGAGGGTTATTTTATGTATAAAAATCCACATTATTTCTCACATCTTGCACATGTTGAATTAATTAGCCCAAAGCTAGAAGAATCGGTTGAATTTTTTAAAAATATTATCGGATTAGAAGAATCAGATAGAAAAGGGAATTCCGTGTATTTCCGTGCCTGGGGTGAACACTATCATCACAGTTTAAAGATTACAGAAGGGGAAGAACCTGGCCTTGGCCATATTGGCTGGCGTGCTGATAGTCCTGCTGCCCTGGAAGAAGCAGCAGCACAAATTGAAAAACTTGGACAGGGAATTGGATGGATTGAAGGTGACTTAGGACATGGTCGTGCGTATCAATTTCAATCACCTGATGGTCATTTAGAGGAAATTTTCTGGGACGTAGAAATTTATGAAGCACCAGCAGCACTTCAAAGTAAATGGAAAAATCGTCCGCAAAAAAATCCAGGGCGCGGGATCTCTCCACGTCGTCTTGATCACATTACCTTACATAGTAACGATGTGGCAAAAGATCGTGAATTCTACCAAAATATCGGATTCCGATATAATGAAGGAATCTTTTTAGATGCAAATGAACCAGGAAGTCCAGAAATTGGTGCATGGCTTTCGGTGACAAATCTATCTCATGATATTGCTTTCTTAAAATCTCACAATGGAAAGCCAGGCGGTTTCAATCACGTTTGCTATGCGGTTGAAAGTAGAGAAGAGGTTCTACTCGCAGCTGACCATATTATTGAAAACGGATACGAGTTAGCAATGGGTGGACCAACTCGTCATGCTCTTGCCGAAGGCTTTTTCTTCTATGTTGATGAGCCAGGCGGAAATCGATTTGAATTGTATGCAGGAGCACATTTAGTGTTTGCACCTGATTTTGGTCCATACAGATGGAGTCTTCCTGAAAATCCAAATGATGCCTGGGGTAGAGAAATGCCATGGGATAAATCTGGTAAAATTATAAAATAATTTTACCTTAGAGGCTAAGTTTAATCGTGGTGTTTAGGGAGTTGAATAAGTTTTGCCGAAATGACTCCCTATCACCAATAAAAAGCAAGGCCTTATGACTGCTAACAACTTGTTTAACAGAATCAGATCAATAGAAAGGATGTTTTATAGATGTGGCACTTTTTCCCTGAAAACTACATGTGGTCTTATCAGATTGTAAGAATGATAAGTCAGTCATATTTTGGAGGCGGTGAAGTAAATGAGATTTTGGATGCCGCTAGTCGAATGAAGCTTGGTGATTTTGATAGTTTTCATAATGAATGGATGAACGCCGGTAACAAGTCACTATCAACAGCAAATGATGCAATGGATAAAGGCTATAAGGAAACTGCTAGAGCAGCATACTTACGTGCAGCCAACTACTTCCGTACATCTGAATTTTTCCTGCAGCCAGAAGATGAACGCAAACTACCAACCTATTTAAAATCAGTTGAGTCCTTTAGAAAAGGCGGAGAATTGCTAGACAATCCACCAAAGGTTGTTAATGTTCCATTTGAATATGCCTCTCTTCCAGGATATTTCTTTGAAGCGCCTGGTCAAAAAAGAGGACCTTTAATGGTGATGTTCGGTGGTTTAGACTCAACAGCAGAAGAATTATACTATGGCCCTGCACAATTTTTAAATCAAAGAGGCATTTCCCTTTTAGCTCTTGATGGACCTGGTCAAGGAGGAGCATTGCGACTTCACAAAATTCATTCAAGACATGATTATAATACAGCAGGAACAGCTGCATATGAATGGGCCGTTGATAATTTAGATGTCGATCCTGAGTGTATCGGAATTATGGCCGTTTCAATGGGAGGTTATATGGCGGCAAGATGTGCAGCGTTTGAACCAAGATTTAAAGCATGTGCGATCTGGGGTGCTGTTTACGATTATAATGATGTTTGGCGAAAACGACCTGATAATCATCCTTTAGCTAAGATCCTGCAACATATTTTTGGTGTAGAAGACATGCCGGCTGCAAGAGCGAAACTGGAGCATTATAACCTTCGCGGTGTTGCCGAAAAAATTCAAATGCCTACTTATATTATTCACGGTGAAGATGATCGTCAAAATACAGTGGATAATGCCTATAACGTATATAATGAATTAACTTGCCCAAGATGGTTGAAAATTGTTCCGAAAAGCAGTCCAGGTTCTTCTCATTGTCAAGTGGATAATGTTATAGAAACGTACGAAATGTATGATTGGCTCAAAGAACAGTTAACGAGCTAACAAGGGGGCCCTTAGTAAATGAAGTTTGTGACATTTTACAATTCAGAAGGAAACATGCGTGCAGGATGTCTGATAAATGATAGAGTGATAGATTTAAATCTCTCATCTGATGGGTATTTACCTGATTCAATTGTGGAACTTATAGGAAATCAAAATCAATATCTACCTATGGTTCAGTCACTGGTTAACAAGAAAGATGTTCCTTCTTATTTATTGGAAGAGGTACGTCTTGCTCCACCTTTACCAAATCCAACTAGCTTTCGAGACTTTGTTGCTTTTGAAACACATGTTAAAAACGCAACAAAACGAAATGGTGATACAGTTGCACCTGAATGGTATGAAATGCCGATTTTCTACTTCTCCAATCACAATTCTATGAAGGGACCAGATGAAGAGGTAAAGAGACCAGCAAAGTGTTCAAGACTTGATTATGAGCTCGAATTAGCTTGTGTAATTGGAAAAGAAGGAAAAAACATTAAAGCTAGCGAGGCTGAAGATTATATTTTTGGCTATACCATCCTAAATGATTGGTCTGCACGAGATCTTCAAATGAAAGAGATGAAAGTGCTTCTAGGACCAGCAAAAGGAAAGGATTTCGCAACGTCTATTGGACCTTATATCTTAACTAAGGATGAACTAGATTCGTATAAAGTTGGTCATGTTTTTGATTTGGAAATGACGGCATCTGTAAATGGTGAGGTTCTCTCGAAGGGGAATTTTAGAGATGTATTCTATAGTTTTGGAGAGATGATTGAAAGGGCATCAGAGGAAGTCACCTTGTATCCAGGCGATATCATTGGATCAGGAACAGTCGGATTTGGATGCCTTATGGAACTTGGTACAGATGTTCATCCATGGTTAGAGCCGGGAGATGAAGTGGAATTAAAGATTACTGGACTAGGTTCTTTAAAAAATAAGATTATCTAAGAAGGGACAGATACAAAAGATGAAAATTGTCGACCTTAGTGTATCAATTGAAGAGGATTTGAAGGATCCTCTTCCTTTTTCTATCCGCTATGAAACACATGAAGAAGGAGCGGAATTCGGTGCAAAGCTTGTCGGAGTGACGCCCGATGACTTTCCAGAGAGAAAAGGACTTGCCGGTGAGTTTTTAACCTTAACAAGTCATGCAGGAACTCATGTGGATGCACCTTGGCATTATTGGCCAACAGCAGAAGGGAAGCCTGCTCGAACAATTGATGAAATGCCGCTGGAATGGTTTTTTAACGACGGTGTTGTGCTTGATTTTACTGACAAACCAGCAGGCTATGCAATTACAGTTGAAGATGTGAAAGAAAAACTCGAGATTATTAATTACAAATTGAAGCCTTTAGATATCGTCATGATCCGATGTGATGCAGATAAAAAGCGATATGAATCTAACTATAGTGAAATACATGTAGGTGTCTCAGCTGAAGCTACCCTTTGGTTAGTTGATCAAGGAATCAAAGTAATGGGAACTGACGGTTGGGGCTGGGATACACCACTTGCCATCCAAGCTGCTGATTACAAACAAAATCCACGTGAAGGTGTTCTTTGGGCAGCTCATTACGCTGGAAAAGAAAAGGAATATTGCCAAATTGAAAAACTAGCAAACTTAGATCAATTGCCTCCCTACGGCTTTAAAGTATCAGTGCTTCCGGTGAAGATAAAGGGAGCAAGCGCAGGTTGGACGAGGGCAGTGGCAATCATTGATTAAAAAACTAAATCAAAAATTAGCGTTTTGCAAGCACTTCAAAAAATGTGAGGAGGTACTAGCTTGACAAATCAATATGTAAAAAAAGTACTCGTTATTGGTGGAGGAATAAGCGGATTGTCAGCAGCGATTGCTTTAAATAAAATTGGGATTGAAGTTGAAATAGCTGAAAAAGAATTAGAGTGGAATGTGTATGGTGTTGGGATTATTCAGCCACCTAATGCTCTAAGAGCTCTTAATGAAATAGGCTTAGCAGATGCTTGTATGGAACAAGGTACGTCATATCCAGGTTTTGATTATTATACGGGTCAAGGTCATTTCCTGTTTCACACAGCATCTCCAACAATTGAAGGCTACCCAGGTGTAAACGGAATCTCAAGAAGACAGCTACACAATATTTTATTTGATTCCGTTCAATCAATTGGAACGAAAATATATATGGGTACAACAGTAAATACCATTGAAGATCAAGGAAATGGCGTAAAAGTCGAATTAAATAATGGAATAACTAGCACTTACGATTTAGTGATTGGATCAGATGGTGCAAATTCTAAGGTTCGAACATTACTATTTGGTGAAATCGAACAACGATATAGTGGGCAAGGAGTTTGGAGATATAATCTACCACGACCAAAAGAAATTAAGAATGGTCTTTTTTACTATGGTAAAGATGCAAAAGCAGGATTAGTTCCAATGTCTGACGACTTAATGTACCTACTTGTAACAACAAATGAACCAGGAAATCCTAGGTTCCCTAACGATCAATTACATGTTTTATTAAAGGATCGAATGACAGAATTTGGAGGGATTATTGCTGATATCACTAAGCAAATCGTCGATCCTTCTGAAGTCGTTTACCGCCCAATATTTACGCATCTTATACCAGGTCCATGGTATAAAGGAAATGTTTTACTAGTCGGTGATGCCGCACATGGAACAGCTCCACATCTAGGCCAAGGTGCTTCAATTGCGATTGAAGATGTTGTCGTTTTAGCTGATATTTTAAAACAAAACATTCCTGTTCAAGAAACCATGGAAGCATTTATGGAAAAACGATTTGAACGCTGCAAAATGATTGTAGAGAATTCCGACCAATTAGTTGAGTGGGAATTATTAACTGCTGCTGGAAAAATGACAGAAAAAGTGAACGTTGGAGAGTTTGTAAAAATGACTCTGGGAAAAATGAATGAACCTTTTTTAACAGAGTTAAATGTTTAACATAGTAACATAATTTGTATACGCTTTCATTTTAGATTGTTAAAAAAGGGTAAGGAGGCATTAAAAATGAATGGTTTAAGCAAAAGCAAACGTTATGAGAATTTCCTTGTCATCATTATGTTTTTCGTTGTCGGGCTTGTGTTTTTAGATCGATTAAGTTTAGGGTTTGTTTTTCCTATCATGGGACCGGATTTAAATCTATCAAATACACAGCTTGGTTTAACAGTTGGGATTACAAGTTTATTCTTTGGAATCTCTACGTTAATCTTCGCTAGTCTTTCTGATTTTCTAGGGAAAAAGAAGGTCATGCTCGTTATCTTTGTTTTTGTTTTTTCAATTGCTACCTTACTAACTGGACTTGTTGGTTCATTTATTGCTTTAATTATGACGAGAATCATCATGGGATTAGCTGAAGGGCCAGTTATGCCGTTAGTTCAATCGATTGTTATGGAGGAATCCTCTGAGAAAAGAAGAGGATTTAATATGGGAGTTATTCAAAGCGCTTCCTCCTTGATTGGAGGAGCAATGGCACCTGTATTGACCGTTTCTCTAGCAGTTGCTTTTGGCTGGAGATCAGCATTTTATATCATTGCCATTCCAGGGATCATCGTAGGTATTATCTTATGGAAGTATTTAAGAGAACCTAAAGTTGTTGAAGAACATGACGAGAAACATCAAAGGGTAAAACCAACGAAAGCAGATTACTTTAACGTATTTAAAACAAGAAACGTATGGCTATGCACAATTATCGGGACTTGTAATATGGTCTTCATCCTGACTCTTACCGCTTTTCTTCCAACGTTGTTAGCGAACTCAACAAACTATAAAGATGCTCAGATTGGCATGCTGCTTGGATCTATGGGGCTCATGATGTTTGTTGGGCAAATGGGAGCACCTGCACTTTCTGACCGTATAGGAAGACTACCTATTCTTAAAATCTTTTCATTTATTGCCATTTTCCTTCCAATCATGATCGCATTATATTACCAAAACTTTGTTGTTTTAATTATCTCAATGATTATCCTCTCGATTGGTAATGGATATCAACCACTTGTGATGAATATTGTGCCAGCTGAATCTGTATCTCGCAGATTTACTGCTACTGCGATAAGTTTCGTTATTTTAACAGGGGAAATTATTGGGGGATTTGCTGGTCCGATGATGGCAGGGGTTTTAGCAGATAAATATAGTTTAACAGCACCATTATGGGTTACTGCAATTGCTGCTTTTATTGCGTTTATATGTACTTTTGGCATTAAGGAAACAGCACCTATTAAAGTAGAGCAGTCTAAAGATATAGATTTAACGATGTAATCATTTTTTGAGGTTTATATTCTCGATATTTCACAGAGCAAAAAAAATTAATCAATATTTTAAAAAATCATCATATTGTTCCATATATAGGTAAAGTGGTGTTTTATAAGGACCAATTTTATACTATCCTATATATACAGAGAATGAATAAAACATGATAAAAAATGGAATCGGTTACTTAAGTGGGATGTTTGGAAAACAAAGACATTAACAGAACGTTCTAAAGTATTATTTTTGTAGAATTGGAAACTCGTTTAGAACAAAGAGTTTCTATTAAAAAAATAATTTTGAACGAACAAAGGAGCTTTTGATATGAAAACGAAAGTAGGGATTATCGGAGCAGGTCCAGCCGGTTTAATGTTATCACATCTCTTGCACCTTGAAGGTATTGAATCAGTGATCCTAGAAAAACGCCCTAGAAAAGATATTGAGGGAACGATCCGTGCAGGGGGTTTAGAGCAAGAGACAGTAGATCTTCTAATTGCGTCTGGCGTAGGCGAAAGAATGATGCGAGAAGGACATACCCATCATTGAATTGAGCTTCAATTCAATGAAGTCCGACAGAGAGTAAACATGCATGAGCTTATGGAAGGGAAAAGTATTATGGTATATTCCTCAACATGAGGTCATAAAACACCTTGTAGCTGCTCGATTAAAGGCAGGTGGAGAGATACTCTTTAATGCAGATAATGTTAGTTTGCATGATGTAGACAAACAATCACCGAAAATTAGATTTCAGTACGATGATAGTGATCATGAACTTAGCTGTGATTTTATTATAGGCTGTGATGGCTACCACGGGCCAAGTAGAAAAGAAATATGGTTCACAATGAGGTCGTTATTGTAAGCGCTTTAATAATACTTATTGGTCAATTTGGTGGGAGCTTAAAAAATCTCAGCGCCGTTCAATTAGGTGCACATGTTAAAAAGGCGGTTCTAGAGCAGGTAGGAGTTTGGGGTGATCAAGTTGATGAGGTCATCATGGGAAATGTACTTCAAGCTGGTCTCGGTCAGAACCCAGCAAGACAATCTGCTATACATGCAGACCTTCCTGAACATGTATCTGCTTTCACGGTAAATAAAGTGTGTGGATCAGGATTAAAGACTGTTCATTTAGGGACTCAAGCTATTTTAACAGGAGATGCCGAAATCGTGTTGCTGGTGGAATGGAAAATATGAGTCAGGCACCTTACTTATCTATGGCAGCTAGAGAGGGTTATAGAATGGGAGATCAGATACTCATAGATAGTATGATTCATGATGGATTGTGGTGTGCTTTTAATGATTATCACATGGGAATTACAGCAGAAAATATTTGTGACCAATATGAAGTAACGCGGCAGGAACAAGATGCATTTGCTGCATGGAGCCAAGAAAAGGCAGCAACAGCTATAAAAGAAGGGAAATTTAAGGATGGAATTGTAGAAGTAGAAATTCCTCAACGAAAAGGAGAACCAATTTTGTTTGACACAGATGAATATGTAAAGGTGGAAACAACAGTAGAAACATTAGAAAAGCTAAAGCCAGCTTTTAAAAAGGACGGACGTTTAACCGCGGGGAATGCATCAAGAATTAATGATGGAGCAGCTGCTGTTCTCATGATGAGTCTTCGCAAAGCAAAAGAACTTGGGATCGAACCCTTAGTCACAATTCGTGCTAATGCAAGTGCTGCTGTAGACCCAAGTATTATGGGGATCGCTCCTGTGCCAGCCACGAAAAAAGCATTAAGTAAAGCGGATCTTACAATCAATGATTTAGATTTAATTGAAGCGAACGAAGCATTTGCAGCACAAGCACTTGCGGTTGGAAAAGAGCTTCAATTTTTAAAAGAGAAGTTAAATGTAAATGGTGGAGCCATTGCCTTAGGACATCCGATTGGGGCAAGTGGAGCAAGAATTCTGACGACATTAATCCACGAATTAAAAAGAAGAAATGGAAATATGGTTTAGCGGCATTATGCATCGGTGGTGGTCAAGGAGTTTCAACCATTATAGAAAACTATGAAAAAGAGGTGCAGTAAAATGAAAAAAATATTTACTAGTTTTGAAGAAGCAGTTCAAGATATTAAGGACGGAATAACGCTTATGGTTGGGGGGTTTGGATTAGTTGGAATACCAGAGAACCTCATCAAAGCTCTATGTGAGAAGAATGTGAAGAATTTGACCGTTATTTCAAACAACTGTGGAGTTGATGATTGGGGACTTGGGCTTTTACTTAAAAATAAACAAATAAAAAAGATGATTTCATCTTATGTTGGTGAAAATAAAGAGTTTGAAAGACAAGTACTAAGCGGTGTATTAGAGGTACAACTAACCCCACAAGGTTCTTTAGCAGAGAAAATTCGTGCAGGTGGTGCAGGCATTCCAGCCTTTTACACCCCAGCTGGAGTAGGGACACCGATTGCAGAAGGTAGAGAAATAAGGGAATTTAATGGGAAGGAGTATTTGCTAGAAGAGTCCCTTACAGCTGATTTTAGTTTAATTAAAGCGTGGAAAGCAGACAAAATGGGCAATGTAATCTATCGGAAAACAGCTCAAAATTTCAACCCTATGATGGCAGCAGCAGGGACAATAACAATTGCAGAAGTAGAGGAAATTGTTGAAGTAGGAGAACTAGATTCAGATCAAATACATACACCAGGTATTTATGTTCAAGGACTTATTGTTGGTAAGCATAAAAAGCGAATCGAAAGACTTACTGTTCAAGCATAAAAAAGAGGAGGGACAAAGATGAGCAAAAACGTAAGAATACAAATTGCAAAAAGAGCAGAAAAAGAGATTCAAGATGGTTTCTATGTAAACTTAGGAATAGGGATGCCTACCATAGTTGCAAACTATATTTCGGAAAATAAGCAGGTTGTTTTACAATCAGAGAATGGGTTATTAGGGATTGGTCCTTATCCAACAGAAGAAAAAGTCGATCCAGATTTAATCAATGCGGGAAAAGAAACAGTAACGGCAATAAAAGGTGCCAGCTTCTTTAGTAATGCAGAGTCATTTGGCATGATACGTGGTGGTCATATTGATTTAGCGATCTTAGGCGGTATGGAGGTCACAGAAAACGGTGATTTAGCCAACTGGATGATACCAGGAAAAATGATCAAAGGTATGGGAGGGGCAATGGATTTAGTTCACGGGGCCAAAAAGATTATTGTCATCATGGAACATGTGAACAAGACAGGCCAGCCAAAGATTCTAAAAAAATGTTCGTTACCATTAACTGGTCAGAATGTTGTTAATCGGATTATTACTGATCGTGCGGTTATTGATGTAACGGAGGATGGATTGAAATTGATTGAAGTGGCACAAGGTTATAGTGTACAGGATGTTATTGATTCTACTGAGCCGGAGTTGATTGTGACTGAACAAGTTTTGAGTGATGCCTATTAGCAATTGTATGATTGTTTAATCGACAAAACCTTGGATATTGTACAAAAAATGTACAGACTTAATTTATTTCAATGATTTGTTAACTTATTTTACAACCAAAAGCCAAAAACGTTGATTTACCAATACTTAATTAACTCTATTTTATTACTTTAACCTCTATTAATTCCCCACCCAATTTTGACATGGTAGGGGTCGGGGGTTCGAATCTCTCTCGGATCATCGAAGTGAGAAGCTTCATTTCCTAGTAGGTATATGGAATTGGAGCTTTTTTTATAGTGATAAGTGTTATTAACACGTCTAGAATAAAGTCACCTTTAATAGGAAATTGTTCTTTTAATAATTATTAAGTAAGCGTATATTAAGTGGGAAGTTGGTAATTTTTTTTCGCCAACTTCCTACTCGTTATTTTATTTCTATAAAATCATTATAGATAACAACCTGATCTCTTCCCATATTTTTAGCTTTATATAGGGACTCATCTGCTAGCTGAATCATGTTATTGATTGATAAGTTTTTATTGCTAGTATTACTACAAACTCCAATACTAACAGTTAAAAATAGGCTATTTCCATTTTCTACTGAAAAAGAGTGTATATGAAGAGTCTTAATTAACAACTCGGATATTTCCAACGCCTTTTTTTCGCCAACATTGTTCAGCAGTGCTATAAATTCTTCCCCACCATATCGTCCAACAAAACCTATATCTTTAATTATCTCTTTTATTCGATCAGCAACAAAGATTATAGCTTTGTCACCTATGTTATGACCATAAGTATCGTTAACCTGTTTGAAATGATCAATATCTATTAATAGGATTGTTACATTTTGATTTAATTCAATCGATTCTTTCATCATATTGTTTGCTTTATCTAAAAAGTATTTTCGGTTTAATACATTTGTTAGGTGATCATACATTGCTGATTTTTGTATTGATTGATAGTTGATTAAGTTGTCTATTAATACCATATATTGCTCCCTAAAATATGGGATAACATTCTCTACCTCGTATGTATCTATTTTAAGGTTCTCTTGACTATAAGTAATAAGAAGAGCTTCATGTCCCTTACAATCTATTGGTATTGAAAGGTATGAGCCTGAAGACTGATGAATACCTAATATACTTAGATCTACATCAGTTGCATAAGTTAGTTTTTTAAATTGTTCTTGATCTATATTAAATGTGTGATTAACTAAAGTTTCACCTTTTTGAGTTAATATAGACCAACCTGATTTATTTTTAGAAAGGTAAAACCCATTTTCAAACTTTGTCAGAATCATTATTGTAGTAAGACCACTAACCGCTAACTCTTTTATTTCCTTCATACCTGACATTTGTTTGAAAGAACTTTGTATAAGTGTTTGCATGTAATATTTCTTTGATTCCAGCTCTTTTTCTAAAGTAATCCTTTTAATCCTATCAGCTAACCCCAATGATAAAACCAATACTTCGATAAGAGATCCAATTTTGGGGGCAAATAAGGTTATAGGAGTAAGTGGAACTAGCTTATATGCAGCCAAGATATTTAATAAGACTCCTATTAAAAGAAAGACCCATGCAGCAATGAAAAATTTTGCTTCCCTTGTTTTTAACCTTACTTTTATTGCAATTAATAGTATAAACAGAACAAAGATCGTTGCAATAAGGGTACTAGTCATGGTTGAGATACTGATACTAAGTGTAAAAGGAAGTATCAAAGCTATTGCACACACTGTATTAAAAATATTGACCAATTTAAATAAAATAGGTGCTTTCCTTTTTAATTGTAAAAAGTGTTTTGTGAACTGTAATGCAAATATTGCAGTCCAAAGAATAAAGAATGAATTTGATCTTAATGCCCACCAAGGATAATCTCCCCATAGCCATTGAAATGCATATCCATCCCATATTGATTGCATCGTTGTAAATCCAGCAATAAATAGAATGTAATAAAAATATGTTTTTTCTCTAAGTGAAAAGAATAAGAAACTATTATATAAAATTAATCCAATCATTGTGCCATAAAATAGCCCGTACATCATTTGTGCATTAGAATTTTCTATTGAAAATGCCACAGGGTCCCAAATAGTGATGGGCGCTTGAAAAAAGCTGTCGGTTTTAATCTTTAGATAATATGTACTTGCTTTTTCTGAAGGTTGTAGTTCAAGAGCGAAAATTAGATTACGATGTCTTATATTTCTCTCATTAAAAGGTTTACTGTAGCCAATTGTTTCCTTTAATTCAAGCTTTTGATGGGTAACCGAATATAATGAAACTAAACTTAAATGTGGCTTTTTTAATTCTAGTAATATATCTTTTGGAGAATCACTAGTATTTAAGATATTTATTTTTATCCAGTAGGTAGAGTGTGCAATGTCTCCGTCTATATCCAGCTTACTTATAGGAAGAAATTTGTCTTGCTTTTTAAGAATCTCGTTTTCTGAGATATTATTTTGATCAACGTATACCTCCCATGAATCTTTTATATTCACTTTTTCAAATTCGTTATTAATAATCATATTTTTTGAAGAAGCAAAAATAACGTTCCTGTCTGTAAGAATAAATGTGAAAAAGAGAATAAAAATAATTAATATTATCTTCTTAAAAGCCATTTTCATGAGGTTGGACTCCTTATTGCAAGAATTATTGTATAATTATATCATGAGCAATTCGTATTAAAACGAATAATATTTGGAGGATCTTATGAATTCAAAGTCATTTAACAATCTATTGCCAACGTTCAAAACGGGAGATTTAATCCTTTTTAGTGGTCAATACTCTATAAGTAAGTTAGTAGAAAAACTTGAAAACAGCATGTGGTCACACGTTGGAATGGTAATACGTCCAGATCCAAAGGGAGAAGTTTATTTTTTTGAGTCAACAGCATTAACTAATTTACAAGATGAATGGTTTCATGATAATAAGACAGGACCAAAAGTCGTGAAACTTTTAGATCGACTTAAATCATATGGACAAGATGTCACTCCTTATGAAACTCCTCAATATGCACTTCGTTCATTAAACCTAAATCACAAAATAGATCAACAAAAGCTATTTGATTATATTAAGGAAGTACATGGAATTCCAAATCCTAGTGAATGGAAAATGATTGAAGAGGTAATCGAAGGAAGATATTTATCTATAATCTCCAAAAATATTGACTATACATGTAGTAGGTTAATAGGTGAAACATATAAGACATTAGGAATTGCATCATTTAACATCCCTCTTAATGGTTTAATTCCTAGCGATTTTTCTTCAACAGGGAAAATTCTGATAAAAGATGGCAATTTGGAAGAAGAAGTATTAATTGATATCAAGGAAAACGTTGAACATACGTAGAATATTTTCGGAGTATAAATGCATAAATTTTAAAAAGTATTCAATTATGCAATTTAAATTAAGCTTTAATGTGTATCATTCGGACAAACTAGTGAAGCAGTAATCAAAACAGAAATCTGACTAAATTAACTTTGCATAAAATAGTTATTAACACAACGAAATAAAAATAGTTAAAACGTCTCGAATTCCTGATAGTAATGGATTTGAGACGTTTTCTATTAGCTTTGGAACTAAAAGAAAAGCGTAATTAACACAACTATGGAAAGGAAAGATTAACCTTTTGCTAATCCTTTATGATCTGGGATTTGTGGAGGTTGTTCTAACCATGCATTCTTAATCATTATTTCCACACCGCTCCTCGCAAATTGAGCTACTTCTGTTGTCAAGCGAACATAAGAGGTTGCAATATCTGTTCTTAAGGAGGCTGCTGAAGCAGTTGCATAATTGGATATACTAGATGCAATGATTAAAGAAGTATGAAACATAATTAATTTATCAGAAAATGGTGGTACTGTTGAATCGGTTACTTCTAAGTCCCAAGGCATTGGTGAGGGAAGATCATCATCTGTTAACATTGTTGTAAAAACCTGCACATGTTTTGTAGCGATTTCCTTCCCCTTTAAACAATAGTTACGAACTTTTTTAGATTTTGCCACTTGTGCAAGTCCTGCCATAAGAGCTTTCCCTAAGGAATTCGTTTCAACATTTGCCTCTATATGAGTAATTTCAATCACATTTAATGGTCTGTTTTTGTTAGTAAGATTTAGTATTCCTCCTAGATAACTCTTTTCATCAACAAAATCAACATGATTGGAGGTTGTTACATAAGGTGGTCTTACAAATAATCCCTTTGATAATAATGTTTCTGCTGTTTTATTATATAACTCAGTTGAAGTTTGTATTGCTTGACTTAGGAATGCACGGACATCGGAGTGGGCACTGGTTGCTAATGCTACACCATAAATAGATAAACCAACCTTAGACATGTTTTTAATGTAATATAAATAAAATGAATCTGAATACAATCGTGGAGCATGTGGACTTACATCTTCATCTGTAAATCCAATTGGCATCGGTTGGTTATCATTATGTAGTATTTTTTTACTAAAATTAAAATTTTCGATTGATATGTCGAGCGCAAATTGTAATATTGACTTTATTTCAGAATCATCAACATTGGATAAAAAATACTTCAAAATACAAATAGAAAAACTGTTGTTTTGGTAGGTGCTCCAAACCACTGATATTTCAGAAGATGTTAACCTTAAATTACTTTCTTCTCGCATTTTTAATCCTCCAGATGTTTTGTTATAAGTAATATCCACTTGTCCAGGAAATTTATTCAGTTATTAAAAGAAGGTAACTTTGTCCCCTATCATATTATGTGTGCTTAACTATGAAATATCCTTCATTTAACGGTGCTATATTGGCGGAAAAACAAGAAACTCTTGCTGCACAAATATATTATTCAATAGATATGTTTTACAAAAGAAAAAGCGCTAGTGTTGAAGATCTAATAATACTTTCTTTCTAAACTAAACTAAGTTAAATGAATTTCATGTTGGATATCTTTTCTGAAGATAGGGAGGAAATTCTCTATTATTCTTAAAGTATTAACTTCTTGTAAAATATCTATTAACAAAACTAAGTAAAGGTAGTTAAAACATCTCGTATCTTTGAAATCACTGTGGTTGAGAGGTTTTTTTATTAGAGAAAGAACGAAAGATAAGTGTTATTTATTAACACATCTTGAGGGATAAAACCTAATCTAAACATATCTTTTTCTTCAGCAAAGACCTAGATAGATGAGTCACACATAGTTTCGTAGTACGAAGAAAATGGCGACATAAAACAAGTTCCTATTTATTTCTAGGAACTGGTGTATTCGGGGATTTTCTAATAATAGCTATAAAAGTTCTAGATATCAAAAATGTAATTGTTATCGTATAAAAACTAGTAAATGAACTCCAGCCCTTTTTAAATTTTATTAAACTTGTTCTAGTTTCAAAAAAGTGTTCCACTAAAGTCATTGGTATACTAAAGTAAAGTGACTTCATAAAAATTGTAAGTAAATTGGATGACTTTGTTACTTGATTATAATATACGCAGGCAATGGGATAGAGCAAGTAATCGAATATAAAACTAATATCAAACAACTTGAACAACTTAACTGGATAAGAAATATAGCCTTTTTTTGTAACTAACTTATCTAGAATTGAGGAAAGATATCCTTTAAATAAAAATATTAGCATCCAGTCTTTAACTGGAGGTTTTCTCATTAAATTTAAAAAAGATAACAAACCAAATATCAATAAAAGTCTAAGCGTATTTTTTTCGAATTTATGCATAATTTTCCTTTCAATAAACTTATTAAGTTAATAATAGGTTACCTAATCATAGAGAAATTATTCTTTTGTATATGTCGTAATACGCTTTTACTGGGCACTAAAAAGTACCTGTTTTAGGGGTCTATGTGAATCAATTAAATTTTGGGTCGTTTTACTAAAGATAATTAATAACTCTCTGTCAAGGCTTACTTCATAACCACCTATATAGGCTTTACCCATCTTTATTTTTGGCTCTTTTCTGAACGATTGTTGCTATGTAACCAAAAATTATAGTGAAAACAGTGTTCAGTTTCTTCACTATAAGGGTATTATTTTATGAAGAAAAGATGCCTCCAGACTCTTTCAGTGCTGGTTGCTACAGGTATAAAAGCAAAAAAGTTTGCGAATACAGCCCTAATTTTTGACCCTAGAAATATTCTACAGAGTAGGTGTGTTTTCTAATTCAGTTGTTCTTTAGAGAGCTTCATGATCAACGAATGTCGGGGGTTGCTCTATCCATTCCCGACTTATCATAATGTTCATCCCATCTTCTCCATAGAAACTTGCCTTCCGTATGAAATCAGCATATAAAGCCCCTAGGTCCCTACGCATTGATGTAGACATTCCAACACCATATGAAGATATTCCTAAGTTTGAAATGGTTCCAATTAACACCATCATCAATTGGTTAGAAAAAGGTGCAGTTGTGGAGGTCGATATTGTTGCATCCCATGTTGAAGGGATGGGAACATCACTTTCTACTAAGACATCATGAATATCACGTACGATATCCGTTGAGACTTTTTTGCCTCGTAGAAAGTATTTTCTTAAATCAACATCATTTGTTACTTGAGCAAAAGCCATACACAGATGTTTTCCCATTACATTGTGAAGAGAACATGCTGTCAAATGTGTTACTTCAATTGCCATTAAAGTCCTCTGTCTTCCCACCCAACCAGCAAGGAAGTGCTGTTTATGTAGCATTTCTACATGCTTTGGATATTCCATATTAGGCATACGAATTAGGATTCCCTTGCTTTTCATTGTTTCAATAACACGATTGTTGAGTGATGAGGTATCTTTAAAAAATTGTTCATACAGAGTTCTAACATCCTCTCTAGGTGCGGTTGCTACACCACTCGTGTGGGATGCCAGACCAAACGAACAAATATGTTTTAATAACTCTGCATACATAACATCTGAAAATAACCTAGGTGCATGCGGTATAACATGCTGTTCAATAGGAAAGGCGTGTGGAATGGCAATTCCTTCTTTTTCAAACAAGGTTCTAACGGAAAGCATATGAGCCTCTGCTATATTAAGTGCTTGTTTAAGTATCTGATTAACCTCTGGATCTTCTGCTGTTTCAATAAAGTGAGTCAATAAACAAGATACAATACTGTCATTGGTATATGTGGTCCATAATAATGCTATTTCTGAGCTAGTAAGTTTTACAAACTCCCTTTTGTTCTCCATCTTATCCACTCCATTAATCTAATTTTAAAAGTAGAATTCCCTTATTAAATAATAATTAACACAAATATATAAAAATATAGTAGTTATACTATTACCAAAATAATGTACTTGTATGATTCAATGAGAATTGATTATGAATACAATGGAAAATGAATATAGGTTCGATGTTAGTTGACCATTTATTTATTTTTCGATTAGAGCAATGTATTATTTAGGTAAAAATATAAAAGGTAAAAAATTGTAAAGTTTTGATAGTTAAAAAGAGAAACCCTGATAGAAGATAATATGAACAAGGAATTCAAAAGAAATAGATATAGAGTTACTTTGACGTAAAACCAAATGGTGTTATATCATTAGATGCAATGAAATGAAATCAAATGGCTTTGTTTATGTTTTGAAAAAAGGAGTAATGAAAATGGAAACACTACAAGATATTAAGCAAACAGTTGTATTTGAAGCACCTATACAAATAGTATGGGATACGGTATCAACTTCTGAAGGTATTGAATCATGGTTTATGCCAAATGATTTTGAACCAAAAGTAGGACATGCATTCCATATTCAATCCCCTTTTGGTCCATCTCCATGTAAAGTTTTAGAGGTGGATGAACCAAACAAAATTTCATTTTCATGGGATACAGATGGATGGATTGTATCTTTTCTTCTAAAAGATTTAGGTGAAAAAACAGAGTTTACACTTATACATGGTGGCTGGAAAGCTCCAGATTTTGTTCTCCCAAAAGCAAACGAGAAAAGCTCTGTTATTCGTGAGAAAATGGATAATGGTTGGGTTGGAATTGTTAATGAAGCTCTTCGAAAGGTTGTTGAAGGATAAGTGACAGCAGCAAAGCATGATGTATTTCAAGCTATCGCTGATCCAACTAGAAGAGAGGTTCTTCACTTGCTTGCCAACAACGAATATCAGAAAGCGAATGCCTATAACGGAAATCAACAACAAGGTTTAACAGAACCTACCATATACGTAACTCAGATGGTGAGATGAATTGTTGGAGAAAATTAAAGTATTGCCCAAAAAGGTGTCTTTTGCTATAGGTTTAACTCTAATATTAGGTAGTGGAGTATTTTTATTCTTGTTATCATCTATATTACAGATTAATAACTGGGTTAAGATGATTGTAATAGGAATTATTTTTTTTATTGCGTTCTTATTTATACTAAATGCTTCTGATAAAAGGCGTTCACGCATTGATATGAGAAAGTAACTCAAATTTATTTTCTAACTTACTTATTAGTGAGGTCTCTAAATACATTGATATTCTCAAAAAAAGAAGCATAAGTGTTGAAGATCAAATTTAACATTTTTCTAACTAAACTAAGTTAAATGCCTTTTTAATTGGATACAAAAATGAACAGCTTTGTAAAGAGGGAGAAAACTCCCTACTTATTCTAAAAGTCTTAACTATTAACACAACTATATTTGATTAGTTAAAACGTCTTAATTTCTTGATAGTACTGGAGTTGAGACGTTTTTTATTAGGACATGAACTATAAGATAAGTGTTATTAACACGTCTTGGGGAAGAAGCACCAGATTCTATATCTATTTTTCAGCAACAAAAACATGATTTAGAATTGCCCATTTATTGCGTAGTTCATATACTGCACACCAGAATTTACAAAATTGTAGGGGAAATGAACAATAATTTACTATCTTCTGACAAGATCTAATTAGAAGATAAGGAATATTGTGAAGCTTTTCAATTAAACGGAGCAGACTACACGAATAAAGCATTTGATTATATAATGCTATGCTAAAAGCATGATAAAATAGCCTCTGAAAGAAAGGGAACACAGATGAAAAAGAAATTAATAACTTTTGGAATTGGATTTTTGTTAACGGCTCTTTTATTCGCTGGAACTTTTAAAGTTACAAAATTAACAACCTTTCAATTATTTGGAGAATTAACATACCAAGTTCAAACGGAAAACAAAGTTCTTGCTTTAACATTTGACGACGGTCCGACAAAGAATGTGGATCAGATTCTGCCTTTATTGGATAAATACGAGGCAAAAGCTACTTTTTTCCTTATCGGAAATGATATTGAAAAATACCCTGAAGAAGCAAAAAAAGTGGTGGAAGCGGGGCATCAAATTGGGAATCACACCTATTCACACAAAAGAATGGTTTTAAAATCTCCAGCTTTTATTAAAGAAGAAATTGAAAAAACCGATGAGTTGATTAGAAAATCTGGATATAAGGACGAAATTGACTTTCGACCTCCCTATGGGAAAAAATTAGTGGGGTTACCTTATTATTTAAATAAGCACAACAGAGAAACGATTATGTGGTCTTTAGAACCGGATACATATTACACCAGTGCTGATGAAAAAGTAGATTATGTAATGGATAACATAAAACCAGGATCGATAATCTTACTTCATCCAATGTACGATCAAACAGGTGAGGCAATGGAAGCAATTGAAGATATATTGAGTGAACTTACGAACGATGGGTATAAATTTGTGACTGTGGATGAGCTTCAAAAATTATGAGTTAGTATTAAAATTAATTATCGTTAGTCTTTTCGTTTGGAGAGATATAGTTTGTAAAACAAGGATGATTGTTCAATAGGTATGTATCCCTTTTTCCTTCTTCAAGTAACAGATGCGATTGTTCAACAGGCGTAATAGCTTTTTGTGCTGTCGTGAGCAGGTTGTGAAATAAGAAGAGATGAAAATTATAAAATGACAAATGTTTAAAAAGATAGACCCCCGATATAGAGATAGAGGTCTTTCCAAAAAGGCTTTTTGGGTTATATTGAATAGTTCATCCAATTTCCAAGAGAACCACCCATCTTTTCATAAAATCTTTGGGCTCGGTAATTATCAGTTCCAGTTACCCACCCCATATGTGCATACTCGTTTTCTTTTGTATATTTTTCGCATTGTTTAAACAGTTCTTGGGCTACCCCAGTCCCTCTTGCGTTCTCAACGACAAATAAATCATTCATTACTGTAACTTTATCGGTTTTCGTTGTACTAAAACTAAAATATAATGTTGCAAAGCCGAGAAGTTTACCATCTTGTTCAGCAACGAATTGAATACCTCTCTTCTTTTCCAGTAAAGTGTCAATTAAATTATGTATGTTTTCAATAGGTGGTTTAGGTCTTTTATAAAAATCAACGATATACTGATACATTAAATCGGTCAATTGGTTCATATCATCTTTTTCTACACTTCTGATTATTAAGGACATATTGGTTTCCTCTCCCTTTTTATCTAATAGTAATTTCTATTAAGTTTCCGTCTGCCTGTTGAAGCTTATCAACTGCTTGTAAATCTTCGGCAAGTATCCAGCCTTTTTCTACAACCCAAAATGGATGATAATTAGTAGCTTCTACTACTTGTTGACCTATAAATATCTTATAGGTAATGCCAAAATATGTATACAAAAGAAAAATGTAGTGATACAATTTTCTTATTATAAAAATAGTAAAATAGTAGGGGGATTATATGAAAAGTTATTTCATGAAGTCATTGTTTTTAACTGGATTTATCTTGCTGTTTTCTTTTAACTCTGTTTCCGCATCTACAGATATTGAAGGATCTTATGCTAAAGATGCAATATTGGAATTAGTTGAAAAGGGCATTATTACAGGGGATGCAAATGGAGATTTTAATCCAACAAGTAACATAACGAGACAAGACTTTGCTAGTATCCTAGCAAAATCACTTGAATTAGACTCTTCAAATTCGTCAGTTACTGCTACGTTTTCAGATGTACCAGTTGACCACTATTCTTATTCGTATGTAGAGGCTGCTGTAAAAGCTGGCTTGATAAGTGGAACTGGGGAAGGTAATTTTGGAATTGACGCAAATCTAACTCGTAAAGACATGGCAACTATTTTAGTACAAGCATTAGGAGCTGACGCGACTAGTTATGGAGACAAGTTAACATCTGCTGATCAAGATAGAATTTTAGAGTGGAAAAGAGACTCAGAGGCTTATGCTGATGACCTAGGATTCTTGATTGGTGAGTCGTCTAACAGTTTTAATCCTCAACTGGTTCAAAGAGAACAAGTTGCTTTAGTTGCCAATAAGTATTTTGTCAAAAAGAGTCAGTAAGTATTCTTCAAAGTATACTTAATTCAAGAAATTCGAAAAAGCCCCTCCATAAATAAAATGGAGGGGCTTTTAAATGGGGTAATTCATGATGTTTGATTAGTTAAAGGATTTATTTATTCACATATCAAAGAAATCTTTTCTATTCACTTCATAACCAAAACTTTTCAAAGCTCAATCAGCATTTGTAGCTATATTTTAATCAAGATTTATTTCAAAACTACAACACATTGTAACATAATATTTTTTGAAATATTAGTAAACATGTTGTAAAAGAGGGAGGGAACACCATGTTATTCCAAATGAGTAACTTCGTTTAAAATATTTATTAACACAACTAAATCATTCTCAATAAAACGTCTAAATCTCACGAACGTTAGGTATTTAGACGTTTTTCAATTACATTGGGAACTAACGAAAATTGTTAATAACAGATTTTTTTGAACAAAAACCTAATCATATCTTTCTTCGGCAACTAGCATCTAGCCAAATCCATTTATTGCGTAGTAGACGTAAATTGCAACATAAGTAATAAGTAAAACCTCTTTTAACAAGAGGTTATGTATAAACTTATTTATCTTGTGCAATCTCTTTTCTATTTGGAGCAAGTGGTGGTTGTTCTAACCATTTATTTTTTGTCATTAGATCAAACCAATCTTTTGTAACCATCAGGTTCTTTAAAATTATTTTTTCGTAATTTAATACAAGATCTGATCTCATAGCAGAAGCTAACCCTGCTCCATGATAATTTTGGGCAGCCTGTAATAAAAAACCTATGTGATACAACATTAATTTATCTGAGAAGGGAGGATCTTGGGAAGTAGTAACTTCAGATTCCCATGACATGGGTACAGGTAAATTGTCTCCATTTAGAATTTTCCCTAGAGATTGGATCTGGTTATTAGATATTTTTTCGGTATTTCTTAAAAATTTCCTAACTTCAGTATCTTGTGTTACTTGACTAAATCCTATTGAAAGTGACTTTTCCAATATTTTCTTTTTTAAGTTAAGAGAAAGTGCAATTATTTCTGTTGCAGCTAAAGGACGTTTGCTTCCAAAAAATCCATCTGTGAATTTTTGTCCTAATACAAATTCAGGACTTGATTCAGGATAAAAGGTAGGGTCTCTTTGGAAATGACCTTTTTCAAGTAATAAATCAGTTGTTTGGTGATACATTCTTTTTGCTTCATTATTACAAGAATCATAAAATTCTCGTAAATCTTTTCTAACTGAAGAACTAAGAGATGTAGAATGCCCTAAAAGTCCGTGTAGAGAAACGATATGTAAGTAATGTAAACAAAATATGTCTGAGAATAGTCTTTTAGTTCCTTTATTAAGATCTGACTCATTAAATCCAATTGGAATCGGAAAACCTTCATTTTCAATAAAAGAAGTAATTTTTTTCTTCTGTTTTGCAAATGTATTAATTGCATCTTCAAAAAGTAATTTTATTTGTGTATCTTCAATTACCGAAAACATATGTTTGTTTATAATATCAACTGCAGTTCCATTAACATATTCACCCCACAGGGTACCTATTTCAGCAGATGTGAGTTTTAAATCCATAATTATCACCTCTAGTAAATGTTACCCAATTAATGGGCGATTTATAGGTGAGGCTTTATAAAATAGTAAAATATAATAAGTTATAGGCAGTAAAAGGGAGTTCACAATTTGCTAAAAGATTGCGTCAGTTTGGAGTGAACATTACCGAATCTTTGTTACTTTCTGGAGCTGAAACAATTTACTATGCAGATGTAAAAGTATTCGGAAATAAATTAAAATAGCTGCGTCAATCAAGAAAATTTTCAATTAAAGAAGTCAGTAGACAAATTGGTTGGTGGTATTGTTGTATAGAAGAATGTGAGAACGGTGAACCAGTTAGTCTTGATTATTTATTAAGTAAGGATATGAAAGAAATCAACAATTAACTTTATATTAGTTATGCTGCACACATCTAATATAGATCACTAGATTTATGATAATTTTAATTTTTGATATTCCATGATAAGTTCATCTAAATCTTGACTGATAAAAACTGTTGTAGGATGATGTAATCCAAGAAGTTTACCTTTTTCAATTAAATCAATGCGTTGTTGATTAATTCTTACAAGTAGTACATTCTCCTTGTTTATAGGTAATAAAGTAACAGTGTTCAATTTATTTTCTCCTTTGAAATGGTAAGTTATTGGTACTATATTACCTATTTATTAATAAAATGTAAATACTTTGTAAATTCACAAGGTACACTTTAATTCTCAATTCAAGAATACTACGCAACAGAAAGAAATCTTCAGCATCGAAGCACGAATGTTGAAGAATAATGAGGTTCAGTAGAAGTAGAAATAATGCCACTTGACGGAAAATCACTAATTGATGCTTTTTGTTCTGATAATCGACTCATATAACACCAATTTTTTATAATTTCCCCATATTTAACTATCATCGGTATTTTATAAGAGCTTAGAAATGATCAATGATTAATCTATACTAATGAGAAAATGAACCAATGAAAATAACATTAAGGCTCATATGCTTTTTAAATTAGGATGTTTTCGAAACTTTTTTTCCTTTAAATAAGCAAAACAATCAGCACTGTATTAAGTCTAGTGGCATCTTTTCTTCATAAAACTGTATCCTTATAGTGAAAAAACACTGTTTTTACTCAAAATCTGGGTTGCATAGCAACAATCGTTCAGAAAAGAGCCTTATATACAATCGACTTGATCTGAAAATAAAAGACTATTGTTCTAAATTCAATGTTTTTTATTTTTTTTATTTTTTTATGATATAATAAAATAAAAAATGTAAAGGGGATTATCTGTGGCAAAGAAGGTAACTATTCAACAGATTGCAGATTACCTTGGAATTTCTAATTTTGTAGTATCTAGGGCTCTATCTGGTAAAACTGGAGTAAAAGATGAAACAAGAGATAAAGTATTTCAAGTTGCATCACAATTAGGTTATTTCACACAAAAAGGTATTAACAATTCAGATATAAAAAAAGAAAATGTTGAAGATAGTATAGATAATAATAGTGTATTAATAGTAATGCCGAATATACGAAGTCAGTTAAAGGAATCCATATACTGGGGGCCGATAATAAAAGGTATTTCAGATACACTCGAGAATTTGAACCTGGGCATGATAATCTTAACTGAAAACAATTTTAAAAGTTTGCCTCGTTCTCTTAATCCTGAAGGTTTCATGGGATTAATAGGTGTAGGAGAGGTTGCAACACAGATCATACTAGAAGTACAAAATAATGGAGTGCCTGTTGTGTTAATAGATCATGAAGATAAGCTATACCCAACAGATACGGTCTTTTCAAATAACTTTGATAGCAGTTACTTGCTTGCAAATTATCTTATAGGATTAGGTCATAGTCATATTCAATTTGTTGGTAATATAAATTATTCTAGGAGTTTCTTTGATAGATGGCTGGGTTTTAGGACTGCATTAGAAGAAAATGATACACCAATAAGTAATGAATTTTATGAATTGATTAAAGATGACAGCGCTGAAATGTTTATTGATATTAAAGCTTGGCTACTAAAACTTAAAGCAGAGGGTAATAAATTACCAACAGCTTTATTCTGTGCTAACGATTCTATTGCTTTGCACGTTTATAAAGTTCTAGAGGAGTTAGATATTAGGGTTCCGGATGATATATCTGTTACAGGATTTGATAATATTGAGGATTCTTATTTGTTAAAACCAACTTTAACAACTATTGATGTACCTAAAGAAGAGCTAGGTAAAAGAGCAGTTAGAGCTCTACTTAATAGAATTGACATAAAAAATGCACCTAAAGAAAAAATCATTGTCTCAAGTGAACTATTACTAAGGGAATCTGTTTTATCTTATAAAAAAGAAACAGAGTAAAATATTGAAAGGCTATTATCATTGAGATAATGGCCTTTTTTATTTAATCAAGGCTGTTTTTGTAAACTTTGTTGCTTTAACAACTCCAAGTAAACAGCACTATACAAAGCATAGTGGCATCTTTTCTCCATAGGATCGTACCTATTTTGCTATAACACAATGTTTCTACTGAATAATTAGGTCAATTAGCAAAAATCTTTCAGAGAAGAGCCTTAATCAAAAAGTAAAAATCTTATTTATTTCACTAGATTTTATTATTTTTAGATTAACAATGTTTTATTTTGTTAGTTATCTTATATTTTTATTTATTTTTTATCATAAAATATATTGACAGGAAAACGCTATCAAAGTAAACTTTAATTGTAAGAAAGAAAAAATAAATAACTAGGGGGAGAAAAGTTGAATAAAAAAAAGTATTATAAGCCTTTTACATTATTATTAGCCGTTTCACTTTTTGCAGGATGTTCTAGTAATAATACTTCTGAACCAAGTTCTGAAGGAAATGGAAAGTCTGAGAACACAATTGGTGGAGAGATTACAGTATTGACCAACAGAACTGACCTTGTTGATACAAAACTACCAGAGTATGCAGAAGAATTTAATAAAACTTATCCAGATGTAGAAGTGAATTTTGAGGCATTAACAGACTATGAAGGACAAACAAAAGTAAGATTGAATAGTCAAGATTATGGTGATGTATTATTAATACCCTATATGCCAAGAAATGAGTTACCACAGTTTTTTGAACCACTAGGAAAAGAAGAAGAATTACTAGAAAAATATCTATTTGCTGATGAGTATTCATATGAAGGCACAACCTATGGTATTCCAGTCCAAGTTAATACTTACGGAGCAGTTTATAATAAGAAAGTATTTGAAGATGCAGGAGTGAAAGAATTACCATCTACTCCACAAGAATTTTTAGATGCAATGAAGAAAATTAAAGAGAATACTGATGCAATTCCTTATTATACTAACTTTTCTGCAGGTTGGCCTTTAAGTGATTGGGAGAATCAAAGATTAGCAATTGCTGGTGAAGGAGACTATGTTTCTCAAAAGATGCCTCACATTGATGACCCATTAGCTGAAGGTAGACCACATCACACGTTATATAAATTAATGTATGATTTAGCAAATCAAGATTTAATTGAGGAAGATCCATTTACAACTGATTGGGAACAATCAAAGCAAATGCTAGCAGATGGTGAAATCGGAGCCATGTTCTTAGGGGTTTGGGCTGTTTCACAAGTGCAAGCTTTGTCTGATAACCCAGAAGATATTGCTTACATGCCTTTCCCATTTACACATGAAGATGGCTCAAGGTACGCTGCAATGGCTGGAGACTACAAGATGGGAATTAATAAATATTCTGAAAATAAAGAAGCTGCTAGAGCTTGGTTAGACTGGTTTATTGATGAATCTGGATTTGCAGTAGAAGCTGGAGCAATTTCCCCTGTTAAAGGTGCTGAATTACCTGAATCTTTAGCAGATTTTGAAAATGAAAATGTTCAATTTATCGAAAATCTACCTGCAAAAGAAGGAGAAGAAGATTTATTTGGTAAGCTTGACCAGGAAAGTGAAGTAGGTTTTGGTATAGATGCGTTTAAACAAAGAATTATCGAGGCTGGTATTGGCAATAGAGACGAAACATATAAGGATATTACAGATGAATTAAATCAAAAATGGAAAGAAGCAAGAGAAGAATTAGGTGTTGAATAAAAGATAAGTTGATTCTTAAAAAAAGAGGAAGACTCAATGGCTTCCTCTTTTTAAATAAAGAACTGACTTTATTTTATTTAAAGGCACTGTACCCTTGTGAAATTTATAAAAGGGAGAGAGTATATTGAAACTAAAACAATCCAGAATGAATTATAACTCACAAAGGAAATTAGTTATATTTTCATTTTCCTTAATACCGGTACTATTATTATTAACCTTCTCTTATCTACCAGTAATAAATATGTTTTTTTATAGCTTTACTGAGTGGAACGGGTTCAGTCCTACTAAAGAATTTGTTGGTCTTGACAATTACGTGGATATATTTACTGATTCAGAGTATTTTCAAGTATTTAAAGTAAGTATATACTATTTTATTGCGACGTTTGTCCAAATGGGAATTGCTTTATACTTCGCAACAATCTTAAGCTTTAATGTCAGGTTTAAAAACTTCTTTAAGGGCATATTATTTTTCCCATACTTGTTAAATGGTGTTGCTATTGGTTTTATGTTTTTATTCTTTTTTAGACCTGAAGGTACATTAGATACATTTCTTACAATTATTGGTCTTGAAGGATTAATTCAACAATGGTTAAGGAATCCAGAAATAATTAATATCTCGTTAGCAGGTACTTCTGTTTGGAGATACATGGGATTTAACTTTATTATCTTTTTAGGTGCGATTTCATCAATTCCAAAAGAAGTGTATGAAGCTGCAGAAATTGATGGAGCAAATAAATGGCACCAATTTAGGTATATAATCTTACCTAGTATTATGATGATTATACAACTTAATTTAATTTTGGCTATTAGTGGTGCAATCAGTGTGTTTGAAATTCCTTATATTATGACCGGAGGGGCAAATGGAAGTGAAACATTTGTTATTCAAACAGTAGACTTAGCATTTAAATTCAATAAATTTGGTTTAGCATCTGCAATGGGAATTGTATTATTGGGAATAGTCGTTGTTGTTACAATTATTCAAAGACTTACATTTAAAAAGGAGACAGAGTAATGAGGGGTATCAAAGCAAATATATTTACATTTATAAAATATTTCACTTTATTATTAGGTGTGTTCGTTGCGTTGCTTCCTATAACTGTTATTTTGTTTTCTTCTTTTAAGACAAGCGATGAATATAACTCAACTAATCCACTAACTCCTCCTGAAAATTGGTTGAATTTAAGTAATTTCACTAGAGCTTTTGTAGAGGGAAACATGATTGTAGGTTTTCTTAATACAACCATAATACTTGTTTTATCATTAATAGGGGCAACATTAACTGGTTCAATGATTGCGTACGTGTTAAACAGGTTCAATTTTAAAGGTAAAAAGATTCTTCTTGGTGCATTTTTACTTGCAGTATTAATTCCAGGTGTAACAACGCAAGTAGCAACATTTCAAATTGTAAATGAACTCGGTCTATTCAATACTCGTTGGGCAGCGATCATTCTTTATATGGGTACTGATATAATTGCTGTTTATATCTTTATGCAGTTCTTAAATAATATATCTGTTTCACTAGATGAATCAGCATTGTTAGATGGAGCCTCGTATTTTACTGTTTTTAGGAAGATTATTTTGCCTCTTTTAAAACCAGCAATAGTTACAGTGGTTATTGTCAAAGGAGTAAATATCTACAATGATTTTTATACTCCATTTTTATATATGCCTAAAAAAGATCTGAGTGTTGTATCAACAGCCCTTTTTAAATTTCAAGGACCTATGGGTTCGTCTTGGGAAGTAATTTGTGCAGGAATAATGATTGTAATTATTCCAACACTAATTATTTTTCTTATACTTCAAAAACATATTTATAACGGTATTACACAAGGTTCTGTTAAATAATAATTACTTCTAAAGTAGAGTCTGCGTATATAGATCCATTCTACATATCAAAACTTTCCATTCTATCTCCTTCCGAATGGGGAGTTTTGGTAACGTAGAAACCGACTATAATTATCTAAGATAATCACACTATTATTTTTTTCCCAGATTAGTTTTTTTATATCAAATTGTAAGCGTTAACAATACTGCTGCAATAGGAGGATACACTATGAAAAGGAAAACTACTCAAATACTCTTAATTACCTCTATGTTATTTACACTCTTGTTCTCTAGTACTGATATCAAAAAAGTAGAAGCATCCCCAATTACTGACTTTGTATACAGAGAAGGTAAAAATCTTATGCTGAATGGAGAAGTATTTAAGTATTCAGGTCCAAATATCTATTGGTTAGGATTGGATGAAAATACAGGAGACACTCAAAGTTATCCAACAGCATTTCGTGTAAATGATGTCTTAGATACTGCTGTAGAGATGGGTGCTACTGTTGTTCGTTCACATACCTTGGGGGCAAGTGTTGGTATTAAGAATGGGTATAATCTTACACTGAAACCTGATAAGAACAGTCCTTTAAGTGAAGAAGCACTTCGTCGAATTGATTATGCTATTACAGCTGCTAAAGAACGAGGTTTAAGAATTATTATTCCTTTAGTAGATAATTGGGATTATTATCATGGAGGTAAGAAAACTTGGGTGCGTTGGTATGGATATGATGGAAAAGATGAATACGGAAATGAGGATCTAGTAGAATGGGATAAATTTTATACTGATAGTAATATTATTAATGGATATAAACAGTATATTTCTGATCTATTAAACCATACCAATGTATATACTGGAATCAAATTAAAGGATGAACCAGCTATATTAGCTTGGCAAATTGGTAATGAACTCGAAACGGAAACAGATATGTTTCATGAAAAGCAAAATTGGTATCAGACAATTGCAAATCATATTAAATCTATTGACAGTAATCATTTAATATCAGCTGGATCTAGATTTGGTGTCGATTGGCCAGCAGTAAAAGTAAATGAGATAGATATTATTGATGCACATTACTATCCACCAAATATAGATGAATTGAATGCACATGCATTAGATGTCACAAATGCTGGTAAAGCGTTCGTGGTTGGAGAGTATTCATGGAATAATGGGTCTGTCGATCATCTTGAAGAGTGGTTATATACAATAAGAAGTAATTCAAATATATCTGGAGACTCTTACTGGTCATTATTTGGACATAATGATCAATATGGTTATGTGCAACATAACGATGGTTTTACTTTACATTATCCTGGAACAAATGAGGACATGAAGGAAAGAGCTCAAAAATTACGTGAACACGCATACTGGATAGACGGGAGAGTGATTCCAAGTCATGGAATCCCGAGTACACCTATTTTAACTAGTAATTCTAATGGAACGATTACATGGAGAGGAGCTACATTTGCTTCTGAATATATTATCCAGCGCTCTAACTCACCTTATGGTCCATGGTCAAATGTATGCAATTGCTCACCAAATGACTTAGATACTCCATGGGTAGATCCTACTTATCCAGGGGGAGAGGTATATTATCGGATCAAAGGTATTAATTTAGTTGGAGTAGAGGGGAACTGGTCTATAGATACAAATGGTGGATATAAGCTCATAAATCGGAATAGTGGATTAGTTTTGGATGTGCCTGGTTCATCAACACAAAATAATATACAATTACAGCAATGGTCTGATAATAGTGGTTTAGCACAACAGTTTACATTTGGAATTGAAGAGGAAGGTTTTGAAATGAAAAGTGTAAGTAATTGGAAATCTATAGAAGTCGAAAATTACTTTAGACATAATAATGCTAATATCGTACAGAATGAAGACAGGGATCAGATTAATCAAAGGTGGATAATTCAAGATCTCCGAAATGGATATTTTTCTATTAGAAATATATGGAGTAACAAAGCTATGGAAGTTCCAGGTGGTAGTTTAAGCGAAGGAATTGGAATTGTACAATCTGATTTTAATGAAGACTTTAATCAACAATGGCAATTTATCCGCCAATGGTAGGTAATTAATAAAATTAGATAAACATCTGAAATCTTAATGAAAATCTTGTGGCTATAAAGTCACAGGATTTTTTTATTTTCTTATTATTTATTTATTTTTAGGTAATTGTAAAGCTACTAATTTATAGGATTGTCAATGTTTAACCTTACTAAAGACAAGTTTTATCATGAAATATTTCTTATTTTTTATTTTGTAGTAAATAAAGCGTTTACAAAATTAAAGTATATGTCTTATAATAAAAATAAGAAAAAAATATAAAAATAATAATATATATAGGAGGTGATTTATGGTTGATTATTTTTTGAGTATTTTGATTGGTATAAAGTAGAAAGGGAGAGGGAATATGCGAAGAAAAAAGCTACAAAATAGGAGCATTTCACTGGCATTAATATTTATTCTTTTAATTACAATTATATCTCCTTATGGAAGTATTTTTGGATATAAGGTAGGTATTGCTAATGCAGAAGAGAATAATTTAATTACTAATGGTGGTTTTGAAACAGGGGACTTATCAGGCTGGAACACAAGTGAAAGTCCAAAATTTAAAGTAACATTAGATGAATTCAATAAAGGTGATTATTCTCTAGAGGTAAGTGGTCCTCAAGATTGGAACGGGATTAAACATATAGTTGAAGTAAAGCCGAATACAGATTATGTACTTTCTTTTTATGGAAAAGGTGGAGGAGGAGCTGCGTATAAAGTATTGGCAGCTGATGAATCTACTATTGCAGAGAATTATACCTCTGCTCAAGAAGAATGGTATGAATATGAAGTGAATTTTAATAGCGGAGAAAATAATAGTGTTATAGTTTATATTTCAGATTCAGGTCAAAAAGCCTATTATGATGATTTTACTTTAACAGAAGAGCTAAAAAATTTAGTTAGTAACGGTGATTTTGAAACAGGTGATTTTACAGGCTGGAATACAGGAGATAATTCTAAATTTGTCATATCAAGTGACGATAAAAATTCCGGTGAACATTCATTAGAGGTAAATGGTCCGCAAGATTGGAATGGTATCAAATATACTGTTGACGTCAGCCCTAACACTGACTATACCCTATCTTTTTATGGAAAAGGTGGTGGAGGAGCAGCATATAAAGTATTAGGAGCTGATGAATCTACTATTGCAGAGAATTATACTTCTGCTCAAGATGAATGGTTTGAATATGAAGTGAGTTTTAATAGCGGCGAAAATGATAATGTAATAATTTATGTTTCTGACGCTAGTGAAAAAGCCTATTACGATGATTTTTATATAGGTGATCCAGTAGTAGCTGAACCTTTACCAACAGCTCCAGTTGTAAGTAACGTTATTATAACGGGTGAAGCGAAAGTAACTAAAAAATTAGTTGGAAATTATGAATATACTCATGAAACTGGAATAAGTGAAGGATATTCAATATATCGTTGGCTACAATCTGATGGGGTAGATGGGGAATATACTAAAATCTCAAAAGCGATTGGAAAAGAGTATATTCCTACTAATGAATTAATAGGTAAATTTATAAAATTAGAGGTTACACCTGTTGATACTGCTGGTATTGCTGGAGAACCTGTACTGAGTGATGCAATTGGTCCTATAGAAAATTCTAGCTTACTAGATGATTTGAAATTTAAAATTGAGAATGCTGAGATAATCATTTCTAAGGCTATAATTGGCTCTGGTTATGGTGAATATTCTGAAGAGTCATACAATAAGTTTGATCAAACAATTTTACATGCAAAAGATATTTCTATTGATCCAGAATCGACAGAGGACATAATAAAAAATGAAATAACAAAAATTGAAGATGCATTGATTGAATTTGATAATGCAAGAAATAAAATGGAATCTCTTTTTGATCATTTTATTTCCACCAAGGGTGATAAACTTTTCGATGGAGAAAACGAGTTCCGTTTTATTTCATATAATTATCCTGGAGCTTTATACAATGAAGATGAAGCAGGAGGGATAATGCCCACAGCTTTTGAACAAGAAGATGCAATTAGAACGATAGAGCAAGTTGGAGGTAAGGTATTTAGAACGTATTCTTTAACGGTAAAGGATAAAAATGACCCTGAAAATGCAATACGACATATTACCGGTCCTGGAGAAATAAACGAAGAAGCATTTAAATCTATGGATAAATTACTACAGATTGCTAATGAGTATGAAATTAGAGTAATCATACCTTTCATAGATAATTGGGATTGGCCACCAGGAGGAATTACTGACTTTGCTCACTTTAGAGGTAAAGAAAGGTTAGATTTTTACTCAGATCCACAACTAATTGAAGACTTTAAGATCGTTATGGAAAAAGTGTTAAACAGAGTTAATAGCTATACAGGTGTTAAATATAAAGATGATCCGGCAATATTAGCTTGGGAAACAGGTAACGAGTTAATGGTTGCACCAGAATGGATGGCTGAAATTGCAGCTCATTACAAGAGTATAAATTCAAATCAGTTGTTGATTTCAGGAAATCAGATGGAATTACCTCATACCTATAAAAATATATCTGATGAAGCATTAAAAGATCCCAACATAGATATTGTGAAGAGTCATTATTATAGCGGTAATTATGCGAACAAAGTAATAGAAGATAAAGCAATAGCTTCACAAAATGGAAAACCATTTATCGTTGGTGAATTTGGATTTAAACCAACATCAGAAATAGAGACTATGTTGGATGAAGTGATAAAAACAGGAACATCTGGAGCAATGCTTTGGAGCTTAAGACCACATAGTTTTAATGGAGGATTTATCCGACACGATGAAATGGTTGTTGATGGAATTCTATACCGCCCTTATCATTGGCCTGGTATGCCTTCTGGTGATTATTATGATGCTTCTAATGTAATGAAGTTGCTTAGGGAAAAAGCATATGAAATTCAAGGTGAAAATACTCCAGAAATGCCTAAGCCAGAGCAACCACCAGTTATGTTTGAATCTGAATCTATTTCTACCCTTAAATGGAGAGGATCAACGGGAGCTAGTTCTTATACTGTTGAAAGAAGCTTAAATCTTTCAGGAGGTTGGGAAATTATCGGTGATGGAATTCTTGATGATGTTGCTCCTGGAGAAGATATGTTCGGAGATTTAACAGCAATATCTGGCAAAGAATACTTTTACAGAGTAAAGGGTGTAAATGACAGTGGAGAAAGCCCTTATTCGAATGTAATAGGACCAATTGTAGCAAAATATACATTAGAAGATTCTATGGATGATCAATCTAAACAATACTATTCAGATGATCAATCTATTATTTATAGAACTCCGAGTTCGATTTTATCTTTCACTATCGATGCTTCTACTAATGGGGAAGCCGATTTTAAATTTTATCTATCAAGCGATGGTATTAATTTTAAGGAAGTGACTCCTGAAAAATCAGAATCACAATATTATTTATCAAGCGCTGAAGTAGAAGAAGCAAATCAATTAAAAATTGTTTATCCAGAAGGAAAAAAGGAATCAGGGGAAATAAGAAATGTTTCGATTGAATATGTTGGAGATGGAACAGTATTAAGACCTGTGAAACCTTTAATGAGTTCAGGTGTACTAGTTGATAATATGGATGATTTCACTAATATGTTTTATTATAGCAATAACTTAGATTTTAATAATGAAAATAAAGAATTAACTGGTCAAGATCAATCAAAACTTGTTCGTACAGATAATGAGGAAGCCTTTATACAATATAGGACATTAGGTGACATGAATTCTATTAAACTAGAGACATTCAGTGAGTCTAAGCCTAGTGAAATACAGAACTTTACACTTTTCATTTCCGAAGATGGGGAAAAATTCGATGAAGTAACTGCTGAGGTTAGCTATTTAGGCGGTGAATGGTATAAAACAAATTACAATGTTAAAAATCTACCAACAAATGTGAAATACTTGAGGATTTATTTTCCAGAAGAGAATAATAATTATCAGATTAGTAAATTACAAGTAGCAGTAGGTTCAGGTGAGATCTCTTTCCCTAGTAAACTACTCCCACATATTATTGATGCAGGAGAACATTACGGAGGAGAAAGTCTATTAGCAAAAACCTCATATTCTCCAGTACCAAATGGTGGAGATGCTACTATTGAACTTAACACTGTATCAAAAAATAGTGGTGAGTATTCATTGAAAATTGATTATGATCTGGGAACAAAATCATTTGCTGGTTTAGAAAAAGAATTGGAAGTCGTAAAAAGAAGTGCTTATGACACCTTACAATTTTGGATAGATCCTGATGGATACAATCGAGAATTAACTTTATTACTAAAAACTGAAGATAATAAAGTTTGGAGAAAAAATGTTTCTGTCTCGGGTAATAAAAGCACATTTATTAATCTTCCTTTAAATAGTTTTCGACATAATGATAATGAAAACGAAACCATTGATGTCGATAAATTAAAAAGTTTTAGTTTTATCGTTCAGAAGGGTGAAGCACCTGTAAAAGGTAGTTTATTAGTTGATGATATTAGATTTATACAAACTCGACTAATAGATAATTTTGACTCTTATGAGAATCTAAATGAGTTTTTAAATAGGTATGGAAATCGTAATACAGGTGGAGGATCTATTACTAGCACTTTAAGTGAAGAATTCAAAGAAAGTGGGGACCATTCTCTAAAGCTTGATTATGATCTTACTGGACCTGGTTATGCTGGTTTAATTACTACTTTACCAAATGTCGATTGGACTAGCTTTGATAAACTTAAACTATGGATAAAAGTTTCGGAATCTTCTGTTAAGTTTACGATACAAGTAAAAACAGGATCAAATGAGGTAATGGAAGTTACACGAACTCTAGAAGGTGGGGAAGATCCGCAAATAATTGAGATTCCTTTTGATGAGTTTGATTATCCAGCATGGTACGGAGGGTCAGGAGAGTTAGATCCTAGTGAGATAATTGAATTTAATCTATATTTAGGTCTTGTTGATGAACCTGTTGGAACAATATTTGTTGATTCTATAGAATTAATTGAGGAAGCAGACCCAGGAACAGATCCAGGAACAGATCCAGGAACAGATCCAGGAACAGATCCAGGAACAGACCCAGGAACAGATCCAGGAACATACCCAGGAACAGATCCAGGAACAGATCCAGGAACATACCCAGGAACAGATCCAGGAACAGATCCAGGAACAGACCCAGGAACAGATCCAGGAACAGACCCAGGAACAGATCCAGGAACAGACCCAGAAACAGACCCAGGAACAGACCCAGAAACAGATCCAGGAACAGACTCAGAAACAGACAAGAAACAAGACAAATCAGAAGATAATAATAATTTATTGCCACAAACTGCTTCTAGTAAGTTTAATGTTCTCGTGATTGGTATTACTTTGTTACTAATTGGAGGAATATTAATATACAATAGGAAAAATGTAAAATCGTAATATCTATTTATAGAGTTGGCTTGGTTGTTAAGCCAACTCTATTTTTTTATCAGTTAAATATGGTATTAAAAAAGTAGAGGGGTTCGAGAAATGAAAGATAGTAAAAATTTAGGCTTAGATAAGAGGTTAAGATCCGTACTTAACAAAATACCCTTCATTAAAAGAGGAGAAAAACTGACATTAAAATCAAAATTATTAATTTCAATTATCCTATGCAGTGTTGTTCCAAGCATATTAATAGCGGTTTTTGTATATTCAGTTTCGAAAGATTCAATAGAAAAAAAAGTAATCGATATGACAGATGAAATGGGTACTTTATTAACTCAGAACTTAGAGAAGACAATTACAGATATTGAAGGGATTACATTAATACCATATTCAAATATTGAATTAATCAAAGACTTTGCCCAGGATGATAATCAATCAAAAGACGAAATCTTAAAAGTACAGTCAGAAGCAAAAGATTATTTTTCATCTATAATATACAGAAATGAAAATATTAGTCATATGTATTTTTTGAAAGACAATGGAATTGTATTTGGAAATACTGGAACTTCTTCTGATGTTGAAATATTAATGAAAGAAATTAAATCAACAGTAAAAGCTACTAAAGGGGAAGTAATGTGGTTAACAGGAATAAGTGAAGATTTCGAAAATATATATGTGGTCAAATCGATGAACAATGAATTTGGTAAGCACATGGGATTTTTAGTCTTGAGAGTTAAACAGGAGATTTTTAACGGATTGTTTAATGCTGGTCACTCTTCCAGTAATAGAAGCATGGATATTATTAATAATACTAATACAGTAATTGCTAGTAATAGTAAAGATAAGGTCGGTACACAACGATCTAATATTGTAGACTCAAATTTTAGTAGTGGTGACTCTTTAGCTTATGAAAATAAAATGGAGAACGGATGGGAATTAATTATCTCCACACAAAATTCTTACTTAATGAAAGAGATAAATGGAGTAATTGGTTACATTTGGTTAATCGTAGGATTATTTGTCATTTTATCAACTACTATTGGAATATTAATTACAATTAGTGTTACAAAACCAATAAATAAAATTGTTAAACTTATGCGATATGCCGAAAAAGGGGATTTAGTGGTAGAAGCTGACGTCAATAACACTGAAATAGGTAAATTAGGAAACAGTTTTAATAAAATGATTTTGAACATGAAAGAAATCATAAAAGAAAATAAAGTAATCTCAATATATGCTGTTGAGAGTGCAGAACACCTTAAAAGGATTTCCAAAGAATCAATATACACGTCAGAACATATAGCTACTGCAATTGAAGAAGTATCTACAGGAGCAACAGATCAATTTAGTATGGTAGAGAAAGTCAACAATGATATCAATGATTTATCAATTGAGATACTAGATGTTACAAATAACATAAAGAATGTTTCAAGCTCGACTGGACAAATGAACATGTTAAGTATGGAATCAATAAATAATATGGAAGAACTAATATCAAAAAATATGGAAATGGGAAGTAATTTTAATCTCTTAAACAATACAATTAAGAAGTTAAATACTGATATGAAAGAGATAAAAGAAATTATAGCTATAATAAGCAAAATAAGCGAACAAACAAATTTACTTTCATTAAATGCAAGTATTGAAGCAGCACGCGCTGGTGAAGCTGGTCGGGGATTTGCAGTTGTGGCGGATGAGGTCAGAAATCTTTCATTGCACACAAAAGAATCGACCTCGAAAATAGATAAGTCCTTAAAAAAAATATATACACAAGCGACAAGATGTGCAGATATTGTAGAACTATCTAATGAGATATTCTCGGATCAAACAGAGAAAATTAATAATACAAAAGATAGCTTTAATAAAATAATTAAGGGCACTAACACAATATCTGCTGATATAACGCTTGTTGAAGATTCTATATATACAATCAATGATAAAAAAGAAGAAATTTTAGAAACAATGCTAAATATGGTGAGAATAGCTAAACTTGTGAGTGATCGAACCGAAGAAGTGACTGCAACAACTGAAGAGCAAGCAGCAGCAGCTGAAGAACTAGATTCATTGGCAGAGAAACTTGCTAGTACAATAGTAGATCTTGAGCAATTGATAGGAAAGTTTAAAGTGAAGTAATACTACAATACCATTGATTTCTAAAAATACCTTACTTATAAGGTATTTTTTATTTTATTTTATTTATTATATTTTATTATTGTTATTATAATAAAAATAATATAATATTATATTTATGAAGAAATTATAGGGGGATGTTTTTATGAACACCAAAAATCCAAAGTTGGATTTTGTCCATAGGAAAGGTCAACAATTAATACTTGATGGTAAAGTTTTTCGATTTGCGGGTCCAAACATATATTGGTTGGGGTTAGATGAAAACGTGGGAGGTGTTGATTACCCTACTCAATTCCGTATCGAAAATGTTCTAGATACAGCTGTTGAAATGGGAGCTACTGCTATAAGATCACATACTTTAGCTGCCTCTCATGGTCACCCTAAAGCAATAGAACCAGAATTAGGAGTCTTTAATGAAGAATCCTTAAAAAAAGTAGATTTTGTCATAAAATCTATTGCTAACAGAAATTTGAAAGTATTAATACCTTTAGTAGATAACTGGAATTATTATCACGGTGGGAGAGAAACTTTCATTAAATGGCTAGGATTAACTGATATCAATGATTTTTATAATAATCGTAAAATTATCGAGAGTTTTAAAGAATATATTTCTCATATTTTGAATAGAGTCAATACTTATACTGGGATTGCATATAAAGATGATCCAACTGTACTCGCATGGGAAGTGGGGAACGAGTTAGTAGACGCGCCCTTGGAATGGGTAGAAGAAATAGTGAATTTTATTAAGAGTATCGATACTAATCATTTAGTTGCCTACGGTAACAGGTTTGGTCTAGATGAAGAGAAAATGACAATTGAAAATTTAGATATTCTAGATGCTCATTACTATCCTGTTGATTCTGATAAATTAAATAGAGATGCAAATATTGCTAAAAGGGAAAATAAAGTGTTTATTGCAGGGGAGTTCGGATGGCCAGAAGGTGATCTTGACAGTTTTTTAGAAGTAGCTAAAACGAATAAAGGAGTGTCTGGAACCTTTTATTGGTCCCTGTTTGGGCATAATGATGATTATGGTTATGTGCAACATTATGACAGTTTTTCTCTGCATTATCCAGGAGACTATACAAATAATGAAAGGTTTTCACGTATCCAATCATTAAGAAAACATGGCTTTGATATGAGTGGAAAGGACATAGCTAAACACTCAGTTCCAAAGGCACCTATAATAACTGAAATCACCGGTGCAATAAAGTGGAGAGGCGTAGTAGGAGCTGCATGTTACACCATTGAAAAATCTATGAACGGTGAAAGTGGACCTTGGAAAGTTGTTTGTGAAAAGAATGTTTCAGACGATCATTCTATTTGGATTGATTCTGAGCGAGATCAACTAAAAGATGCGTGGTACAGAATAAAGGCTTATAACCTTTCAGGTGTAGAGGGTCCTTATTCTGAAATATACCATTCCTCTCCTATGTTTCAAAGTCCGGGTTTAAATACATTCAAAGTAATCTAATAGTATTTAAGTTAAGATCTATAAAAAAACTAAATGTAAACAATTAAGCATATAACTAGCTCTTAATAAAGAAAGTTACACAGAATAGGTGGAATGCACAATGAAGATTCATTCCCTAAATGGAAATTGGGACTTCAAAAATTCAGCTGAAGAGAAATGGCAAGAAGGTGTCGTACCAGGATCATTATTAGCTGATTTATATCGACTTAATATTATAGATGACCCATATTATAGAGACAATGAAGACAAGCTTTATAAACTATTTAATTTTGACTATGTGTATAGAAAGAAATTTAGTTTAAAAGCACAAGACTTTAAAGGGTTAAGTGCTTTGCTTCGTTTTGAAGGAATAGACACTATAGCTGATATATTTTTGAATGGACATCATATTGGTCAAACATCTAATATGCACAGAACATATGAATACAGTGTTGAAAAATATTTGTTTCATGGATCAAATGAAATAGTTGTAAAACTAAAATCACCACTAAAATATATTCACAATAAGCAACATCAACTTCCACTTTATGGAATATCGATGGCTGTACCTGGGTATACACATATTCGAAAAGGTCATTATATGTATGGCTGGGATTGGGGACCACAATTACCCGATTGTGGATTATGGAGGGATGTCTCTTTACTTTTTTCCTCAGGTACACGTTTTTCAGATATCAATATTGAGCAAATTCATGATATTGATATGGTAAAACTTAAAATCAATATGAGTATCGACAACCCTTCTAAAGAATTAGTTGCTGCTACTGTGAAAATTACTTCTCCAGATGGACAGATTAAAATTATAGAGAGCAAGGTAAAAGAAAAAGAATTATTCGAAATTAGTATAGAAAACCCTAAATTATGGTGGCCAAACGGTTTTGGAGAACAACCATTATATCTTGTTGAATATGAATTAAAGGATATCTATAATGTTTCTCTAGATGAAAAGTCGATGAATATTGGATTAAGAACAATTACAGTAAACACCGAACCTGATCAGTGGGGCAGTAAGTTCGCATTTTGCGTAAATGGTATTGAATTTTTTGCAATGGGTGCAGATTATATTCCGGAAGATAATGTAGTGAGCTGGGCAAGTAAGAAAAAAACTGAACGGCTACTTGAAAATTGCGTAAAAGCTAATTTTAATATGATTAGAGTGTGGGGCGGAGGCATTTATCCTAGTGATCAATTTTATGATTTATGTGATAAACACGGCTTAATTGTCTGGCAGGATTTAATGTTTGCTTGCGGAGTTTATGATTTGGAAAATCAGGACTTTGTTGAAGATTCACTGTTGGAAATAAAGGACAATGTAAAGAGAATAAGACATCATGCTTGTTTAGGACTAATTTGTGGGAATAATGAGATTGAAATGTTCTTTGAAGATGGAAGAATTCCAAAAACAGATCGTAATAAAGAAAATTATGTTAGGTTCTTTGAAGAGAAAATACCTCAAATGATAAGTGAGATTACACCTCAATTATTTTACTGGCCAGGTTCACCATCCTCAGGGGGGAACTTTTTCGATACAAATGGAGAAAATCATGGTGATGGTCATTACTGGGATGTGTGGCATGGAAATAAGCCATTCACAGCATATAGAGATACTTATTTTCGGTTCATGTCGGAATTTGGATTCGAATCTCTACCCAATATCAAAACAATAGAGAGTTTTACAGAAGTAGAAGATAGAAACCTATTTTCATATATTATGGAAAAACATCAGAAAAATCCTGACGGAAATACAAAAATACTCACATATTTAGCTAATAATTTTCAAAATCCAAAAGATTTTTCTTCTCTAGTATATACATCTCAGATTTTACAGGCTGAGGCAATGCGGTATGGAGTAGAGCATTGGAGAAGAAACAGAGAAAGATGTATGGGTGCACTATACTGGCAGCTAAATGACTGTTGGCCAACAAGCTCTTGGTCGAGTATTGATTATCATGGTCGTTGGAAGGCCTTACATTATTCAGCAAAGAAGTTTTTTGCCCCTATTTTATTATCAGCTAAAGAAGATGGCACTAATATAGAACTTCATTTATCAAACGAAACATTGTACGAATGGGAAGGTAGTGTTTCTTGGTATTTAATGAAAAATAATGGCGAAATAATTCAAAAAGAAACCTTCTCTGTCAATATAAACAAACTAAGTACCACACAATTGTTTACAAAAGAGTTTGATCTTGAAGACAGTCGTAATGTATTTTTCTATTTTAGATTAGAAAAAAATGGAGAAATTATTTCGAATGGTTCAGTTTTATTTGAACCTGCAAAGTATTTTAATTTTCAAGATCCGAAGTTAGATCTGAAAATTGACGAAACTGAAGAACGTTTTCAGATTAAGGTTCATAGTCAGTCATTTGCAAAATATGTTGAATTATCAGTAAAGGATATAGATGTTATTTTTTCAGATAACTATTTTGATGTACCTGTAGGGGAGGAAATAGTTGTATCTATAAATAAAAAAGAATATCCAAACCTAACAGTTAATTCTCTAGAAGAGAATATAATGGTGCAAAGTTACTTCGATAGTTATTGAAAATTGCTGTAAAAGTGGGGTGGAAATATTGAAAAAGTTTAAAAATGAAGTTGAAATGCACTTGAGGGATCATATTTTACCCTTTTGGATGAAACTTAAGGATAAAAAACATGGTGGTTTCTTTGGACAAGTGAATTATGATTTATCAATTAATAAAGAAGCACATAAGGGTGGTATAGCAGCATCAAGATTTTTGTGGTCGTTTTCTGCTGCTTACCGTATCACTCAAAAAAGAGAATACCTTGAATGTGCTAATCATGCTTATAAGTTTTTAGTTGAGAAAGTTTATGACCACGAACATCAGGGATTGTACTGGCTAGTAGACTATCAAGGTAGTCCTGTTGAAACGCAAAAGCATGTTTACACACAGTCATTTGGAATTTATGCATTAAGTGAATATTACCGAGCAACAAAAAAAGAAGAAGCATTACAATATGCAAATAAAATTTATGAATTAATTGAGACATTAGGATATGATCAAAAGTTTAATGCATATAAAGAAGAGTTTAATAGAGAATGGCACGAGCTTCCCAATGAAAAATTGAGTGAGAATGGCGTTGTTGCTTCTATTACAACCAATACACACTTGCATGTATTAGAAGCTTATACAAATCTATATAAAGCATTTCCAACATCAGTAGTAAGAGAACGTTTAATTAATTTAGTAGATATTTTCTATGAAAAGATTTACGACGAGGAAACAAAATACTTGCATGTTTTCTTTGATAAACATTGGACACCGCTTCTTAACCTGAAATCGTTTGGACATGATATTGAAGCAAGTTGGCTAATTGATGATGCTCTTAAAGCATTAGCATTGGATGAAGAGAAATATAGTCAAATGGTGATAGATATTGCCTATAATATCGCAAAAGCAGCAATTTTAGAAGATGGATCACTTGCAAATGAACAACATGAAAACACTATTGATTACACAAGAGTTTGGTGGGTGCAGGCAGAAGCAATGGTAGGATTCCAAAATGCTTATGAGCGCACCAAAGATGAAGAGTTTTTGAGAATTGTCGATGGACTATGGGAATACACAAAAAATAACCTTGTTGATAAACGCGAAGGTGGAGAGTGGTTCTGGGCGATTGAACCTGATGGAAAGCCTACAGAAAGAGCTGTTGGGGAACCCTGGAAAACACCATATCATAATTCAAGATTTTGTTTAGAAATGATGGAGAGGATTGATAAGTAATGATACATGAAAAATATTTTGAATTAGAAGAAAAACAAAATGAATTGTTAAGTAAAAAGAATACGAAAAAAGCTGATTTTTATAATGGTGTTTATGATCGTTATGAAAATCCTGTTATTACACGTCATCATATTCCATTGCATTGGCGTTTTGACTTAAATAAAGAAACAAATCCTCACTTTATGGAAAGATTAGGGGTAAATGCGGCATTTAATCCTGGTGCAATTTATTTAAACGAGAAGTTTTATCTTGTTGTGCGTACAGAAGGGTTAGATCGTAAATCCATCTTTGCACTGGCTGAAAGTGACAACGGAGTAGATAACTTCCGCTTTATTGATACACCACTTGTTTGGGATGATATTGACGAAAAAGAAACAAATATTTATGACATGCGCCTAGTTCAACATGAGGATGGGTGGATTTACGGTATCTATTGCTCTGAGAGTAAAGATCCTGAAGCACCTGCGTTTGATACTTCAAGTGCAATTGCACAAGCAGGATTAGTAAGAACAAAGGACTTAAAGAAGTGGGAGCGTCTTCCTAACATCCAAACTCCTTCTCCACAGCAACGAAATGTTGTTTTGCATCCTGAATTTGTAGATGGGAAGTATGCATTTTATACTCGTCCACAAGATGGATTTATATCAACTGGTTCTGGCGGTGGGATAGCTTTTGCTCTATGTGATGATATATTAAATCCCCTTATTACTGAAGAAACTGTCATGCATGAAAAGCGGTATCACACAATCTATGAGGTGAAAAATGGTCAAGGACCAGCTCCTATTAAGACAGACAAAGGATGGATTCATATTGCTCATGGTGTAAGAAACACAGCAGCTGGATTGCGATATGTTCTTTATACAATTGCGACAAGCTTAGAAGACCCAACAAAAGTGATTGCAACACCAGGTGGACACTTCATTGCTCCTTACGATGATGAAAGAGTTGGCGATGTATCAAATGTTGTTTTCTGTAACGGTGCGGTTGTGAATGAACAAAATAAAGTATTTATTTACTACGCATCTAGTGATACTCGTATTCATGTGGCGACAACGACAATTGAGAAATTAGTAGATTATACGTTTAATACACCAGAAGATCCGTTCCGTTCATTAGATTGTGCTAAACAGAGAAAGGATTTAATTGTAGATAATCTGGAGCTGCTTAAAAGTCTGAATAAGTAGTTATTAAGCGTTAATGCTACTCTATACACTTATATCTCAACTAGAAGTTCTGAGAATATTTTTTATCGATTAAAAGATAGAAAGGAAATATTCTAAGGAGGTTTTCAGAATTTCTCAATATGATAATTACAAACGAAAAAAAATTGTTTCAAAGTTTCTTGAACTAAAATATAAGACGATGCCATTCCGCTTATTTGTTCCTGAAGGTTATAAGCCAAGAAAATCATATCCTCTTGTCCTCTTCTTGCACGGAGGAGGGGAGCGAGGGGATGATAATTTAAAGCAATTAATGAATAATGATGGTGCAATTTTTTGGGCTACAGCTGAAAATCAGTCCAAGGCTCAAGTGTTTGTGTTGGCTCCTCAGGCCCAGAATTTACCTGAGGGAGGCTTTGGGATTACTAGAGATATGAATAATAACATTGATTTAAGCAGAGTTTTTGAATTTTCTAATGACCTTCAGATGGCGTATGAAATATTACAAAAGGTAAAAAATGATTATAATATCGATGACAAGAGGATATATGTTACAGGTATGTCCCAAGGGGCTTTCGGTACTTTTAATTTGAATATTAAATATCCTAATTTGTTTGCTGCCATGGTTCCAATTGCTGGTGGAGGAAATCCTAAAGATGCACAAGTTCTTGTTAATAAACCGCTCTGGAATTTTCATGCAGAGGATGATCATATAATACCAGTCACATTCTCCCGCAATATAATAGAAGCAATAATAGATACTGGTGGAAAACCAATTTATACTGAGTACTCGGCTAAATGTAACTATAATCATGCTTCATGGGTACCAGCATATAAAAATCCGAGATTATTTGATTGGGTCATGGAGCAAGAGATCAATAGATAGGTATTCAGTAATAAAGGTCTAGTATTTACCTAATAACAATAGAAATTATGGAGGAGGTAGCGATTGATGGACTACCTTCTATTATTATTTGGAGGTTTATTGGCAGGTACTGTTGGAAGCCTTGTTGGACTCGGTGGTGGAATAATTATCGTTCCGTTATTATTAGGACTCGGTACAATATCCTCCTTACCAAATATAAGCCCTCAAGTAGCAGTAGGAACATCTATGATAGCCGTTGTCTTTACAGGGTTATCTTCTGTTCTTTTCTATTTTAAAAATAAACAAGTGGATGTAAAAAGTGGAATGATATTTTTTGTAACTAGTGGTCCAGGAGCGATATTAGGTGCTTGGCTAAATAAACTTATATATACTAATCTATTTTCCCTCTACTTTGGAATATTTATGATCCTTGTATCATTGCTGTTAATGATAAGGAAGAAAATTATTCCACTAGAACACTCTAAACAATCAACTATTATACGAACAGTTACAGCACCAAATGGGGGAACTTTTAGTTATGGTTTCAATCTTACATTAGCCCTGTCTATATCATTTGTTGTGGGGGTTATCTCGGGTCTTTTTGGTATAGGAGGAGGCTCTTTACTTGTACCGTCAATGATTTTACTTTTCTCTTTTCCATCGCAAATAGCAGTTGCTACTTCGATGTTAATAGTTTTTTTATCTGCTATATTGAGTTCTATTACCCATATCACATTAGGAAATGTTAATTGGGTATATGTATTAATGTTAATTCCTGGAGCATGGTTTGGTGGGAAATTAGGAGCAATTATTAACAATAAATTAAACGACAAAATAATAATTTCTCTGCTACGCATTATTTTAATTGTTATCGGACTTCGAATGATATTTTAGAAGTTGTTATCCTTTTTTTTTATTATTTTATAATTTAGGTGAGGTGAAAATACATGAATAACGTACCGTTATTCTTTGAACCAATATTTAAAGAACGGATTTGGGGAGGTAACAAACTATGTACTAACTTTAACTATAATATCCCATCCGAAAAAACAGGTGAAGCATGGGTGATCTCAGCCCATCCTAGTGGCTCAAGTAAAGTTAAAAATGGAATATTAAAAGGGCAAACATTGGCTGAGATATGGGAACAACACGGAGAGTTATTTAATAAACATCACGATCATGATGAAGAGTTCCCTCTTTTGGTTAAAGTTTTAGATGCAAACGACGATTTATCGGTACAAGTTCATCCAGATGATTTGTATGCAAAAAATAAAGAAAACCAGCCATTTGGAAAAACAGAATGCTGGTATGTACTTAGTGCTGAAGAAGATGCTGAAATTATTTATGGACATCATGCAAAGACAAAAGATGAATTAAAAGAGAAAATAGCCAGTGCTGAATGGAATGCTCTTCTGAGAAGTGTCAGGGTAAAGGCAGGGGATTTCATTTATGTACCAAGTGGAACGATTCATGCTATTGGAAAAGGAATTGTCATATTAGAAATACAACAAAGTTCAGACATTACATATCGTTTATATGATTATGATCGTCTTGATGAAGATGGTCTTGCTAGAGAATTGCATCTGGAATCAGCTATTGAAGTAATAAATGTGCCCCATAAATTAATTGCATATGAGCAAGAAGAGATAAAACACTCCGGTTTTACATCTAAGCTGTTAGTAAAAGAAGAGTATTTTACAGTGTTACTTTGGAGTATAGACGGAAGTGTAAAGAAAGAATTAAATGCTGATTTCTTGCAAGTTAGCGTAATTAGTGGAGAAGGGGAGATAATTATAGGAGACGATAAATATCCAATTCTAATGGGTGATCACTTTATTTTGCCATTTCCAGTGAAAGCATATGAATTAAAGGGAACAGCAAAGTTAATCGTTTCGCATACTTAAGGAGAGAGTTGTTAAAAGAGAAGGGTGCCTCTATAGCTATATAGCAGTTAAGGGGTTAATAATAATAAAATATTTTTTGTCATCCTCGGTATTGATTAAAAAATGTAAAGGGAAAATTGTTTTAGCTGTAAAAAGAGGTATATTACCTATGCATAAACAGTAAAACACCTTCTATCATTAAATCCGTATTTAAGTGTATTTGAACAAGACGTACAGTACTTAATAATTGGCTTAATCCTTCTAATGCATAATACTCGCACTGAACAGGTGTTAACACTGCAACTGAAGCCGTTAATGTATTAATTGTAAGTAAACCTAATGAAGGAGAACAATCTATTACATATAATCATATTGATTTTTGATTTTTGATTTTTGACAGTTTCAAGTGCTCTTTTTAATCTAACTTCCCTGGAAATGGTTGGGACTAGTTCGATTTCTGCATCTGCTAATTGAATCGTAGCAGGAATAATATCTATTATAGCACTGAATTTATGCTACCTACGTATGAAATGAAATGGAATTAAAGAGCTTTCAATATGTAACAAATGATTTATATATTGAATGCAGCTTAAATAGGGAGTCAATCGCTTGATTTTTATCGGGTGGCTGACTCCTTTTTGTTTTACATTGTTAACTTGAAGAAAATTACTATTTGAAGTCTAGAGGAAAGTAACTTCTTTAAATAGTGTACTTTTTATACGATAAGTACCTATTTTTAACCTATATTAAGCTAAAGTAGATACAATTTTTTGAAAAGTGCCTATCCAAAAAGGAAACAAGCTCATTAAGATAAGTAATAATAACAAAATTAACTATCTGCTCCCTTTGTAAACGCTATTAATTCAGCGGTGATTAAATTTATCAGCGATTCGGCTAGGCCCCCTTATATCGGACACGAACTTCTGTTTTCTTTTATTTCCATAGTTTTTCACTTTAGTGTAAGTATTTAGAGGAAATTGTCCCTATTTTCCTCACTTTGAAAAGATGCTGGACCTCAATTGACTTGACATAGAGCCT
>NZ_JAIVKL010000015.1 GCF_020524045.1 Metabacillus litoralis | reverse complement strand
AAGTCTTTTTCATCCCCATCTAAACCACCAACTCTGTTTTGGTATACCAAAAAACTGGTATTCAAAACGATTATTGTGGTGATTTTGAAAAGTCAAGAGGTTTTATGATGAATAATCTACTCTTTTATGACATTTGCATTTCAATTAAACTTAGCTTGATTCAAACAGAAAATCGTCCAAAAAAACCTTACATAATTTGTAAGGTTAGCTTGATGACATTGAAGCTGAGCCTCCTCGGCATGCCTGCGGGGTCTCAGCCTTTCCTCAATTCCCGTAGGAGTCGATGGTCTTCCGCTCCATTCCACTAGTTCTTAGAATTAGTATTCAAAATCAAAAAATCTATTAATGACAGCAAATAAAAACCCGAACTATTAGGTCAATGTTTAATTGACATATCACCTAATAATTCGGGTTTATCATTAGCTTTAATACTTAAGGCCCAGCCTCTTTCTTACTACATTATTGATATGAACCTATGAAAATGTTAGGAATATCTCTTATTTTTTATTCATCATTTTAGAAATTGTATTAAAATCAAGTTTTTCTTTGCCATTTACAATTGAATTAACGATTTTGTCTTCCATTTCTTTCGAAACTGGTTTGTTAGCAATTTGAGAAACTCGTTGAATGACACCACGTACTGTTTTTTCATCTTTAAAGTTTGCTCCTTGTAAAGAGTTAGCTAACGATAATACATCATTCATATTAACACCTGTTTTGCCTTCAAGGTTTTTAAAGAATTTGCTATCCATTTTCCCGCCTCCTTAATTCATGATATATACTATGAGCTTTCGTTATAAATGTGATTAAAACTTTACACTTTTAAAACTATGGCTATGTTAAAGCTTAATGTTGATTTTTCAGCACTTTGTTGATTGGAGTGAAAGGCATGAGACTCCTGCGGGAGGAGCGTGTCAAAGGGAGACCCCACAGGCGCTTGCGCCGAGGAGGCTCCCGGACCGCCCGCGGAAAGCGAATGCCTGTAACGGAAATCAACAACAAAGTTTAACAGAGCCAAAACTATAAGTAGACTAAACCGCACGATATCATTATTTTCAACAAGATAATTCAAATAAAATCAGTCTTAAAAATGAACAAACGAAAACCCGAGCTAAGTTTATGCCCGGTTTTTCGCTTTTAAAAATTAGTTATAAAAAGAAGCTCCAACGATGATTAAAAGAATGAACAATACAACGATTAATACAAAAGTATTTCCGTAGTAACCGCCACCACCATAGTTACCACCTGCGTAACCGTAACCCATGTGCTAAGCACCTCCTCTTTTCTATCGTCACTGTATTTTATGAAAAGAGAGGTTGGATTGTTTGGACATAATCACTATTTAATGAAAGATTACACCATAAAAAGTTATTTAAAAAACGTCTTATTTATTTATCAAGTTGATTTTTTATTAACCATTTTTCAATTTCTACAGAAGTGAATTCCATTTTTTCTTCAAAAGCCTCTGCTGTAGAATCCAAGCTTGCTAAATCATTCTCCTTTCTCTTTATTCTTTCATCCTCCTTATTTTGAAGTTCATCATGATGACGATATTTAGCTTGAATCCATTCATTAAAGAATCCTTCAATTTTCCCCATGGTTTCTCTCCTTTTTATATTCTAAATGGTCTTGGTAAAAGTCCAAATATAGATCACCACGAACATCTATTTGCCCCAAAAATATTTCTTTTACAGCTTTTTTTCTCGATCGAAGCTTTTCTTTTATCCAATCCAAACTATAACCAGCTTCATAGATTGTTTTCTCTAGAAATTGTCCATCCATAATGATTGTTATTGGTCTTTCACCTATGTTTCCTTTGCTATTAAATAAATCTTCCCACTTAACTGGTTGTTTTTCTTTTTTTAATAACACACTTAATTCTCCATTTGTTTCCAATATAGCAAACTCTACATCTGATATTTGAAAAATATTCTTTTTTCGAAGCTGTTCTAGGAGCTCATCTGTACTATATTTTTCTACCTTCATATTCTCTTCTAAGATCTTTCCATCTTGAATAAAGGTTCTAGCTTTTCCTTCGACAATGTCTCGAAAGCCTTTACTTTTCAGTGCAATAATCGAAATGAAAATTGGAATTGAGAACCATACCAGAATAGAAGTAATTCCATTGACAAGATTTAATTCAAGATCCATCGAAAGGGTACCCGCAATATCACCAACTGTTATACCTACTATATATTCAAAAAATGATAACTTCGACAATTGCTTTTTTCCTAATATCTTTGTAATAAAAAATAAACCGAAGATAATTGAGATTGATCTTATTATGACTTCAATCCAACCAGGCATCATATTTTTCTCCTTGTATCACTAATTTAATTGCATTTGTAGTATGTACATCATTTGTAAAAATATGTTATTTACAAACATAGTGCATCCGCCTTTCCCAGTTATCTATTTCTTCCATAGATTGTATTAACCGTTTAGAAGGGAGGTTTTTGAAATAGACTATTTAAGATGGAATGAGCATCCTTATTCTGGTGAACGTACTGCACCGAGAAACGGAGAGGCACCACACGCTGGTTCTTGGGTACCTTTTTTTCTAAAAAACAATGAAAATGGTACCTTCTTAGACCCTAATGGAAGAAAGATCACATTGAATATTACACATCCAGATCATATTCATTGGGAAAGACAACTAACAAAAGTTGAAGATGTTCTTGATAACATTACAGAAGAAGAAATAGACATAGCTAAATACTATGGAACAGGCGTAGCAACAAAGCAATGGACACCTGTCATTGATCGACTGATTGATTCATATGGGGTGTCTGCACCACATGCAGCGAGAATATTGGCTATTACAGAAGCAGCAATAAATGATGCTTTTATTGTTGCTTGGGCGCTAAAGTATAAATGGCTTGTTGCAAGACCAAATCAATACAACCCTAATTTAGAAACCATTTTATGTACACCTAGACATCCAACGTATCCTTCGGGTCATGCAACAATCTCAGGTTGTGCAGAGGAAGTTTTAAGTTATTTTTTCCCTGGAGCAAAAGGAAAAATTCATCAAATAGCTGAGGCTGATGCAAAATCCAGATTGTATGCTGGGGTTCATTTTCCAGTAGATAATGATGAGGGGTTAAAGCTAGGAAGACAAATAGGAAAGATCGTAGCAAATCATGTTAGCAAACAAGTAGATGATCGAAATCTACCAATTGACAAACCTTACAGAAGAAAAAATAATGTTCAACTTACACCACCATCAGATTATCGTCAAGTAATTCCCTATGCATTTTCTGATGAATGTCAGTCTTTAATAAGAAACAGAAAAAAAATTGAAGAAGTTCTTGAAAAACCAAAACTTTATATTTAGATTGTCGTCATATAAAAAGCACAAGGCCACCTCTGACTCATTTAGGCGTAAGACGCACAGTAATAGAAGACGTTCTTTGTCCTCAATTCCTGTGTAGCTTATGAAATAAAGAGATTGTGCTCTTTCTTTTTCACACCTCAAAAAAGGGACTGATGATTATTCATCAGTCCCTTTGATTGCTATTTTAATTCTAGAAGCTGACAAGCAGTAAAACAATTAAGGGCGTCTCTTTTTATTCCCACAACCACAACCACTTTTTTTGACCTTTTTCGGTCTTGATACAGCAATTGATTGATTAGATTCATTCGATTTTACGGAAGGATTCAAGCGTGCCTTTTTCATTTAATATCCCACCTTCCTATTCTTATATATTTCATTCAAGTTCATAAAAAATAAAGTGACGAACATGTCCTTTAATGAGTATTCTTTAAATGTGCAGGTAACATTTTTTTTCAGCTTCTATATCCCATTTTATGTATCAGGGAATAATTGTTTCTAAGTGAATTGCCTATTCTATTATTTTTCTTGTCATTGATTCAATCACTCCAGCTAATCCTGCAATAGCAAGAATGATAATAAAGATTTCTGCACCAAATGGCCATAACATCCAAAGTCCAAATAAAAAAGCTGAACACCATACACCTGTACACCAATAGCAGCTTAATAGTTCACCAACCCAAGCTCTTAATCCGGAACCTTTTATTTCTAAGTACGTTTCAAGCTCTCCTTCCTCATTCATTTCTTCAATTTCATTATGAAAAGGTTTACGGATAAACGCCGTTATTTGATCCAATACAATAAGTCTGGTTAAACGAAATGCTGCAAAACCAAAAAGGATAAATTGTAACCAAGTTACCATACCATTTTATTCCACCCTTCTGTTACCAACACTCTATATACATTATGAAAAAGAAATTCAGTTAAGAATATCGAACGACCTCCTTTATTTAAACTTTTCCATGTTTGTCCATCAGCATTTATACGAAAAATGGGTGTAATCCTGTATGTTTGACTCATACAAAAGTTAGGGGATTTGCATTAACTACTGTAAAGGCTAAGCACGAACTTAAAACATAACATTATTCACTTACGCTTCAATAAAGTGAGAATGTTGCTGTCACCGTGCTTTCCTTTTATCTCTAATCAATGAAAGGAGTGAATGTTGATGTCAAAAAGATGGTCAGCTTTAGAAGATTGTAAAAAGGATCACAATCCAACACAAGATGATGTTCAAATAAACGAAACAGTTCAAGCTTCTGAGGAGTATATTTTCATTAAAGATTCATGCAATATCGATGTTACTTCAACTGATACTCAAGTTGCTGTTTCATTGCAAGCTGCTGTTCAAGTTGCTATTGCATTAGTTATTAATTTAACAATTGCAGATAGTAACCGCGCTGAGCAAGTTACTCAACAGCTTCTACAGAGTTCAGTAATTAAACAAGTAAACAAACAAAAACTTATTATCGAAAACTCCCGTGACGTTAAAATAACGACGACAGATACTGATGTAGCGATTTCTCTTCAAGTGTTAATTCAGATTTTATTAGCACTACTTGTTCAAATTGACATTTTATAATCGATCACATGACTAGCTGCATAGAATATCTATCGCAACTGGGAAGTTTTTAGGAAACTTTCTAAACGTTTACGGTTCATAAAGAAAAGTGAGGTGAACAAAATGTCTAATGAAAAATTAAATCTTCAAGAAATCTCTTCAACAATGATGCAACTTTTTGTCCAAGATATTTTCAGCAAAAATAATATTACAGATGAAACGAAAAAGAAATTGTCTGATGAGCAAAAAGCTCAACTTCGTAAAGTAGTAGCAGATCTTCAAGCACAAGTAGATGAGTTTGTTAAAGGATCTAAAGAAAAGCAAACAGAAGAGACTGTTGTCAAAGAAGCTCCTAAAAATACAACATTACGTGACATGATTAAAAAGAAAAAAGAAGACAAATAAACCAAAAATGGTCAAAATCACCAAGATAGATGGCTTATACAAAAATGAAATTTGATCATTTAATAAAAGTAAACCGAAAGGAGGAATTAAACAATGGAAGCAAGACCATATGAATGGGTAGCCTTAGATCGTAACTCTTGTCATCCAACTGATTGTTATTCTAAAGATGAGGTGGCAGCTGTTGGAAATAACAACGTAAACTTCTTCAATGATGATGCAACAGTAAGTCAATCAGCTGACCAAATTAGTGAAACTGATCAAATTTCTTCAGAAACAATTATTGTTAGAGACTCTTGTGATATCAATGTTAATTCAACTGACACTCAAGTAGCTGTTTCCCTTCAAGTTGCCCTTCAAGTTGCTATTGCATTAGTTATCAATTTAACAATCGCTGACAGCAACAGAGCTGAGCAAGTCACTCAACAATTATTACAGCAAACTGACACAACTCAATTAAACAAGCAAAAATTAATAATTGAAAACTCTCGTGACGTAAACGTGACAACAACAGACACAGACGTTGCAATTTCTCTACAAGTTTTACTACAAATTTTAATTGCTTTAGTAGTAAACATCGACATCTTTTAATTAACATGAAGAAGCAGGGTGATCCCCTGCTTTTTTTATTTGGCTCTTGTTAATCTTTGCTATCGATTGCCTTTACAGTCATTCGCTTTCCAGAGAAAAAAGCACCTTTTACCTTGTGAGCTTCCTCGTAAGCTGCGCCAGTCGGATCTCTCTTCGATACTCTTCTCTAAGCAGGAGTTTCATCTTATTCAATTCCAAACAACAAAACACAGGTGCACAGCCTTACAAGGTGGCAAATTGGAAGGTAACCAATTTCATCATTAATTAATAATTTATACTTTCCATAGTACTTTCTTTGCCTTTACTTCAAGCTAAGTTCATTAACATTTAATAAAATAGGGTACTCGTGTCCTTCATTCGCTTTATGACGGACTTTTACTCAGCCTTTCCCCTTGCTTATGTCCTTCATCCGCTTTTTGACGGACTTTTACTCGGCCTTTTCCCTCGCTTATGTCCTTCATCAGCTCTATGACGGACTTTTACTCAGCCTTTCCCCTCGCTTATGTCCTTCATCAGCTCTATGACGGACTTTTACTCAGCCTTTCCCCTCGCTTATGTCCTTCATCCGCTCTATGACAGACTTTTACTCAGCCTTTCCCCTCGCTTATGTCCTTCATCAGCTCTATAACGACCTTTTCCGAGAAAGCGACTACCTGGGAAAAAAGAACAACGATTAACAGCGCTTATAAACAAGCTATTATATTACCTTTACCTAATTCTTTCCCAACGATTCTATAAGAATCTAGACGATAACCCACACACACTAGTCATTTTCCACATAGTCTGTTAAGGACTAAAGTCAAATATTTATTAATTAAGGAGATGGCTAATAATGGGTTGCAAAGATAGAAAAGACTTCGATAACAATTGTGTATGTGAAGCTGTAGAACAAATTTTAGCGGAACAAGAAGCGGTAGAAGATATCTCTTGTCCGACTAGCTGCTTCAGTAATTTATTGAATCCTGTAGCAGGAACAAAAGATACAATCCCTTTCATTTTGTTTGACAAAAAAGGTGGATTATTCAAAGCATTCGGTAATGTTGGTGGATTCTTAGATGATATGACTTGCTTCCAATCAATCTTCTTCCGTGTTGAAGCAGTAAAAGATTGCTGTGCAACACTATCAATTCTACGTCCAGTAGATGTTGATGGAAATACAGAAAGCGTATGTAGTCCTTGTGACGAAGGATTCTTCGGTCTTGAAAAAACTGACTTCTGTATCGAAGTTGACCTAGATTGCTTCTGTGCTATTCAATGTTTATCACCAGAATTAGTTGACCGTATTGCTGACAAAAAGCATCACCACCGTTAATAAACCAACCAATATATTAGACTGCTGAGCTTTCAGCAGTCTTTTCTTTTTTGTTTTGTTAGAGAATCAATGACTTTATATTAATTGAGGAGGAGGATTTGAACGCCTACAAGAACATAGAGCCTAAAGGTACTGAGACAATGTATGAAAACACTAGAAACATGATACCTAACAAGACTCAAACGATAGGAAATGATTAGAAGATCGTGATCAAGCTGGAAATACAAAACATAACCAAAACACTTTAACGAAAATACATAATACACAACATCTATGTAAAATAGGCAAAATACCTAACACCTTTTTATTAGACATTTCTTATACTACTAATAAGACATCATTAGGAGGGGAGCATTATGAAAGATAGATATTTAAATTGTGTTTGTAGTGCAGTCGATGATATTCTCGATCAACAAGAAGCTGTTCATGAAAAATGCCCTACTAGCTGCTACAGTAACCTTCTTAATCCAGTAAAATCTTTAGGAGACACAATTCCGTTTATCTTGTTAACTGATAAAGGAGATCCTTTTCACGCTTTTGGAAATGTAGGATCACACGATTGCTTTAAAACAAATTTCTTTAGAGTTGAGAACATTCATGATTGTTGTGCAACATTGCGTTTATTACTACCAATAGATTGTCACGGTCATCTTGCAGAGAAAATATGTGATGTGAAAAAATTAGTAAAAACAAATAATTGTATTGAAGTGGATCTTACATGCTTCTGTGCAATTCAATGTTTATCACCAACGTTAGTAAAAGGTCATTGAGAAAATCACAAGCGCCTTGTCTAGCCTCGACAAGCTTTCGACGATTAGGAAGAGATGGTGCTCTTTCCCTTCGTTCGAATGGAATTATAACCTATGAACAATTGTATTTTGAGATCGTTAGTTCTTACATCTCTCTACATTCTTAAGGCCATGGTGCTACTAAAGCTAAACACAGAAACTAATATAAAGCTTGTACTTTTTTACTTTCTATGTAAAGTTAGGCATAAACAGTGCCTAACTTCTTATACTCGCTATGTTTCAATTTAATTCCTAAGGACGATTACTGATACAAAAAAATTTTATACATTTGTGATTCTTTTTAAAATCAATGATGTATTTTTGTAAGTAATTTTATACAATTGGTCATTCTTAAAAACCTAATAAATTTATTGACTGAATGTTTTCAAGAGGTAAATCTATAGGCTTTGCATGTGTCAACGAGCGAATTGTCACTATTTTATCTTCTTCTGTCATAATAACTCCTCGATATGTTTCTTCGGTTGTTTCAATTTGGCAAAGAGTTCTTGGCATATTCTTAGGGAGATTTTTAAAGAATTCAATTTTTTCAGCGATATTCATTTGGGTAATTGGTTTTCTTTGTTTACGATATTGTTTAACCGTTTGCTCTTGATCTTGTTCTTGATTTGAATCTTGCTCATGATCATCTTTATCTGCTTGTAAAGAATGAGAATCTTGTAAAACATTCTCCTCAAGGCGATTATTTACCTCCATTTGTGTTTCTTTGCTTGTTTCTTCTTCTGTATCCTCTTCTTTGACTAATGTTTTGACTTGTATATTCCCTTTAAGTTGATTATCTTCTACTACTACATCTTTAGGTTTAGCTTTTTTAACAACAAAAGATTGCATATTCACATTAATATCTTGATTATCCGGTTGGACTATATACATAAGTGGCTTCATGTTATAATGCTTATTCTTCTGATTTTTAGTCATTTCTCTACCTCCAATTCAAAGATGTTCGCACACAACATGTTATGCAATGGAACTAGGTAATGTGCCTATTTTTATAACATTCTTTCGTTTATGCTTGATTTATTTAGACGTTTAAAAAGCTTATAACTCATTTGAAATGTTTCAAATGTAAACCATGGTATCGGAAAAAAGCTAGAAACTCGCTTGAATAAGATGTATATCAGGATCCTCATCCTTATTTAAGAAGCTTAAAATAACAATGAAATAACTAATAAAAACCAAAACTTTACATTCAATTTACGCTAACTTAATAAATAATTGTTATTGTCGAATTACGCAGAATTATTAAGGAGACATTTATGAACAATGTATGTAAAGAACACATTCATCGGGAGGCTCATCTAAAGAAAGAATTTTTGAGCATTCTTCATGATCGACACCTCTCCATTTATTTTCAACCTATTGTTCAGTTTCATAGCAAAAACACTATTTTCGGTTTTGAAGCTTTATCTAGAGGACCTGTAGATAGCTTTTTTCATAGTCCTATTAATTTGTTTCCTTATGCTGAAAAAGAAGGTTTATTATACTCTCTTGAAAAGTTAGCTAGGGAACGTGCTTTTGAGGAAAGTAAAGGAATTCTAAAGGACAAGAAATTGTTTATAAATTTAAACTCACAAGTGGTTTATGACAATAAATTCAACCCTGGTCATACTATATCTTTGCTTCATCAATATGGATTGGATCCAAAAAATGTTGTATTTGAAATAACTGAAAGAAATGCAATAAACGACTTTGCTGCCTTTAGAAACGTTCTACACCACTACCGTGAACAAGGATTTCAAATTGCTATCGATGATGCTGGAGCTGGATATTCCTCTTTACAATCAATTTCAGAACTCATGCCAGATTATATTAAAGTTGATCGTTCTCTAATATGTGGAATAGATAAAAGTCCAGTAAAATCAAATATATTAGAAGCTTTTGTATCATTTGCAAAGAAAATGAATAGTGAGATTATTGCTGAAGGTATAGAAACAGAGGCTGAATTAAAAAAAGTTATGGAACTAGGTATTGAGTTTGGACAGGGCTTTTTTATTGCTCGACCAAATAATCCAACACCACCGATTAATGAAATTGCAAAACAATGTATGAAATTAGTGAACTTTAGGCAAAAAAACCAATCAATCGCTGTAGATATTTCTGACGAAATTGTTCTTATGCAAAATGGCATAGTAATAAGTAGACAACCAGCAAGAACGTTATTGAATCAAGACAAATCATCTTTTCAAACAACAATTTCAAAGCGTAATTAACAGAAAATTAATGTATGTATGATGATGTTCATTGTAGCTTAATGTGAAAGACTCACATAGAAGCATTTCTTAGCCTCAAGGAATTGTTGAAATACTATTCAACGAATTAAACAAAAAAAGACGTTCAGCCACCTTTTTTCAAGAACAGGTGGTTTAAACGTCTTTTTTATATTTATTTAAACAAATTGAACAGTCACTACTTAAAGTTGATTGTTATGCAAAACTCCTGAGATAAGCGTGTAACAGTCTTAAAACGAAAATTCACCATTTAAACAGTTTACGCTAAAATGTGGTAACCAGAATCAACGTGTAAATTTTCACCTGTCATTCCTCTTGAAAGATCACTGAATAAGAATAAAGCAGTATCTCCAACTTCCTCTGGTGTTGTTGTACGACGAAGTGGTGAGCGCTCTTCAATTTCCTTTAAGATTGAATTGAAATCACTAATACCCTTTGCTGAAAGCGTACGAATTGGACCAGCAGAAATAGAATTAACTCTGATTCCGTCTTTTCCAAGGTCACTTGCTAAATATCTTACACTTGCATCTAGTGAAGCTTTTGCCACACCCATAACATTGTAGTTAGGTAAAACACGCTCTCCACCAAGGTATGTTAAAGTAACGATGCTTCCACCCTCTGTCATTAATGATCTTGCTTCTTTAGCAACAGCAGTTAAGGAATATGAGCTAATGTTATGTGCTAATAAGAAGCCATCGCGTGTTGTATTTAAATACTCACCTTGAAGCTCCTCTTTATGAGCAAATGCGATACAATGTGCAACACCATGTACTACACCTACTTCTTCTTTGATCTTAGTAAAACAAGTTTTCACTTCTTCATCATTTGTTACATCACATGGTAATACAAGTGAATCATTTCTCTCTAAAGAATCAGCTAAGTCTCTAACAGATTTTTCTAAGCGTTCTCCAGCATATGTAAAAATTAGTTTTGCACCAGCATTATGTAAAGAACGTGCAATTCCCCATGCAATACTACGTTTATTTGCTACTCCCATGACAACGATATTACGTCCAGCAAGTGATAAATTCATGTTTATCCTCCTAAAATTATTACATGTTATTAGTACCTGGTTATAATTATATCACTAAAAGTTAAAAATCTCTATAGAGGAATCAACAACCAAGTTTATATCGGAAAGATTTAAATAGAGGGTATAAATAAATTTAAACATTAGTATTTAAGCTAATAATAAACCCGAATTATTAGGTGATATGTTAATTAAAAATTCACCTAATAGTTCGGGTTTTTATTTGCCGTCTTCAATAGTTTTTTGATTTTGATATTTTTAAGAACTATAGTGGAATGGAGCGGAAGATACTCGGGCACCTACTTAGAATTGAGGAAAGGCTGAGACCCCGCAGGCGCTTGCGTCGAGGAGGCTCAGCTTCCTCCCCGTGGAACGCGAGTGTCTGCAGCGCAATGGAACGAACTTTTTTTCTTCAAGCTTAACTGAATTTAGATTTATTCGTCTTTTTTTATGACTACTTTAATTATGTCCTAGCCTCTTTTTTTGAACATCTCTATACGCGTTCATTGAACTACCCCCACCTAAATTTCTAACGAAATTTTGAGGAAGGGGATTCCTAAAAAGTAAATATTAAAATACTTAATAGACCATTGTCCGTTCAACTAGGTAATGGTTTTTCTACTTTCTTTTTTAGACAACCCTTTTTCAACTAAGTCTGTAAGAGCACCTGGTCGAAAAATATTACTCATAGAGTAATCCTTGCTTGTGAAAGAAAGTTCTATCTGATAGAAACTATGTACAAAGACTTCAGATAGGCAGGTCGATATCCACTTCCACTGCACCCAATGATGTAGACCTACTATCTTCTCCGGTAGTAGTAAATGCAACACTGGTGGAAGTTTTTCTTTAAAGCCCATTGCACGACGTGCAATGACATAAGAAGCAGCTTGATGTATCGAAATACCAAAGCGCTTCATGTATTTGATTTTACCTATTTGTGATGTGTATGCAGGATTTACCTCAAAAACGGACACACCCATTTTATCAGCTCGATTTATTATAGCTGATAATAGCTTGTCATAAGCAAACATGGACATTTTCTTATTCGCCTTTTTATTGCCATATGGATTTGAAACTTTTGATTTAGTGGTATCTAGTTTTTCAAGGGCAATTGGTTTATTTAATCGCACTGCTAAGTCAACCAAACGAATGGCTTCTGCTTCGATGATTTTAGTTATTTGACCTGATTTTTTATCTTCGATATCAAACAAGAAAACACCAGATTTAATAAGTTGACCTTTTTCGTTAATATTGCTCCATGCAATATGGTCAACGTTCAAGTCCACTCCTACTAGACCTTCAGATTTACTGTGGTTTTTCTCATTGTTTTCTGGAATACTCAAAATGCATTTGATTATGTAATATTCACCGTGGTCTTCAATGGACCACGCAACTGCATTACCATGTTCCTTTTTCATTTTTGTTGACATGTTGAATTGTGTTTCTAATGCATGTTCAACCTTCTCTTGACCGTAAGGAAATGATAATGATGGTATTTTAACAGCCACACCATTTGGTGTGGTAAAATGCAAACTTTTAGAATCTGGAGTATAGGTGAAAACAAAATTACCAGACTTAGCGTCCTTTCGACCACTTATGGTCATTTTGTTATAGCGACCTTGTTTCCATTCTTTTTGCCATAAGTTGTGGTCATTTTTATAATCGGCAATGGTGCTTTGTGCTTTGAATAGCTTCTTGCTTCCAAACACGACACTCTTATTGTTCTTTTTTATTGATATGAGTTGTTTATTTAATCTATCTAAACGAAATTCTAATCGTCCAAGTCTATTTTTAAATGATGTAATTTGGACATCAAGATATTCATGTTCAAATTGATAGGCATGAAAGTAGACATCTGTTTTTGTTTTGAATTCCACAACAAAAAAGTTCCCTTTTTGTTGTTCGCGGGAAGTTTTATTGAATGTCGGTGTGCCTTTTACAAAAGAAGATTTTATTTTAGTTAATGTTGTAAATCTATTTTTAATAGATTTAATCTTCTTCTTAACAGATTTTATTTGTTCTTCTTTGTTCGATATATATAGTTTCTGTAATTCTTTTTGAGATTTAATTAAAGAATTTGCTTCTTGAACAGCAGAATTTGCATAATAATCATTTAATTCAAAACGTTTCTTCACTGTTAAGTGAAGAGATTCATTTCGTTTACACTTTCCAGAACGCTTTTCAAGAATTTGCGTTTGAAATGCAAAATGTTTCGAACGATTAAATAGGTGAAGGGCATGAGTTATAGCGTCAACATATTCTTTGTTTATAGATTTTTTATAGACTCTTTTAGAGAAATATGCTTTCTTCACCTTCATGCACCCCCAGAACGTATATTCGATAGGGTAATTATACCAACTACGTGTTTCTGTGGCTACTCAAATCACTTGGTTTTTTTGAAAAAAGAAAAAAATGACGGCGATTCATCTCCCACCTAAATGCTTACGCATTTTGAGGAAGGAGTCTTCTCGCCTAAAACGATAAAGTTATAATCTAAAAGGGCTTCAATTTCCTTCCAGTTTTCTGGAGGAGTAGCTTAATCACTAACCACCTATAGGGTTACCGTTAGAAACGCGTCTTGTTAAAAGCCCAATGATTTGTTGGACCATGTCCACTACCAAAGCCTAATTCGTCTTCAATTGCCGCCTGAATAAATGCCTTTGCTGTAGTGACCGCTTCTGATACTGATTTGCCTTTACTTATTTCAGCTGTAATAGCAGCAGCATAGGTACAACCTGTTCCATGTGTGTGCTTTGTCCCTTTTCTAGGTCCAGTGAATTCTTCAAAATACTGCCCATCAAAAAGTAAATCAACAACAGTTTCTCTAGAAGAATCATGGCCACCTTTAATGATGACATTTTTAGCACCAAGTGTATGCAGCTTTTTGGCAGCAGCTTTCCTTTGATCTAATGTCACGATCTCCATACTTGTTAAAACCTCTGCCTCAGGTATATTCGGAGTAATCACCTTAGCTAATGGCAATAATGAGGTAATTAACGCTTCTACCGCTTCTTCTAGTAGCAGAGACTGACCACCTTTAGCAACCATAACTGGATCAACGATAAGGTTTTCCCAGTTATAATCTCTTACCTTTTGAGAAACTAGTGTAATCATCTCTGCATTAAAAAGCATCCCTGTTTTAATAGCATCTGGATTTAGGTCACTTGCAATTGACTCAATTTGAGTTTTTAATCCTTCCACAGATACAGGATACACCCCTTGAACTCCCAATGTATTTTGTGCTGTTACAGCAGTAATCGCTGTCATACCAAATACACCAAGTTCTTGGAATGTTTTTAAATCGGCTTGGATACCGGCTCCCCCACCTGAATCCGAACCCGCAATTGTTAGCGCACGAGATACAGTCATCTACATTCCCCCCTTTCCTTACCCAACATAGCGATGATAAATTTTCTTTGCTTCCGCTATATCCTTTGTTCCATGAATTAACGCACGACCATCCTTAAATAACACAATTCGATGCTCACCAAACGTAAACGACATCAAAAAGGGATTTTCTAAAAATGCATCTGCCAGTGGTTTAACTCTTTCAGAAATTTTTTCAAAAGATATATTATTGTCCTCACTTGGTCTAATTTGAACTGTATCTCTACCACATAATACAGCTGCTTTTGTGCCTTTTTCAGCTGTTAAATAAGGATAAACAGGATCATCTCCACAAGTTGGACATGCCTCATTTTTCAAACGTGTCATATTAATCGAAGAATATTGATTTTTCCATAAATCAAATGAAACAAGCTTGCTTCTTCTATTTTCTTTATCACCCACAAGGAGCTTTAGTACTTCTGTTGTTTGATGTGAGGCTACCATACTTACTATTGGCGAAATAACGCCAACTGTATCACACGTCATTCCATCAAATGGTATGTGCTTTAGTAAGCAATGTAGACATGGTGTTTCATTTGGAATCACAGTGAAGGAAAGACCATAGCTACCCACACAACCACCATAAATCCAAGGAATTTTGTTTTTTATTGAAATATCATTGATTAATAATCGTGTTTCAAAATTATCTGTTGCATCGACAATAACATCAACATCATGAACAAATTCTTCGATGTTTGCAGAAGTTACATCTTCAACAAATGCCTGGACATCTACCTCAGAATTAATCTTTTGTAAATGAAGTTTAGCGGCAATCGCTTTTGGCATTCGATTTTGCGCATCTTCTTCTATATATAATTGTTGTCTTTGTAGATTGCTCCATTCGACATAATCTCGATCAACAAGTGTTAACTTACCGATACCTGCTCTTGCAATCATCTCAGCATTTGCTGTTCCTAACGCCCCAGCACCAACAACTAATACATGTCTAGCTTTTATATTATTTTGCCCATTTTCCCCAATTGGTGAAAAAAGCATTTGTCTTGAATAGCGTTCCATTAAGTTGTAATCATTCCCTCTGTAGGACTGCTAGCAATTGCATAATCCTTTTTAGCTATTCTACCAGCTTCATAACCCATTCTTCCAGCTTCAATCGCTGTTTTCATCGCAATTGCCATTTTAACTGGATCATTTGCAGCTGAAACTGCTGTATTTAACAACACTCCATCTGCACCAAGCTCCATTGCAAGAGCAGCATCAGATGGTGAGCCAATTCCTGCATCAATAATAACCGGTACCTTTGATTGTTCTATAATAAATGACAAATTTAAGGGATTTAAAATTCCTTGTCCTGAACCAATTGGTGAAGCACCTGGCATAATTGCATGCACCCCTAATTCTTCTAGTTTCCTAGCAAGCACAACATCATCAGATGTATATGGCAAAACAATAAAGCCTTCTTCTAATAACATTTCACTTGCTTTTAGTGTTTCCACTGGATCAGGTAAGAGTGACCGGTCACAGCCAATTACCTCTACCTTAATCATGTCACATAACCCAGATGCTTTTGCCAGCTTAGCAATTCTCACTGCTTCCTCGGCTGTTTTAGCACCAGCCGTATTTGGTAAAAGTGTATATTTTGACAAGTCTAATTGTTCTAGGAAATTTGGTTGTGATTCTTCGAATATATTCATTCTTCTTACAGCAAATGTTAGAATCTCAGATTCCGATTTTGCCACAGCTTCCTTTTGAATTTCAAATGATGGATATTTTCCTGTACCTAATAGTAATCTTGATTGGAATGTTTTGTCTGCGATTTTTAACATGTTTCATCCTCCTCCTACAAAATGAACTAGCTCAATTTCATCACCATTTTTGATGGTTGTTTCTTTATATTTATCTTTTAAAATAATGTCTCGATTATGTTCAACAATAACAAGTCGATCTTCTAGCTTGTAATAAGCTAATAGCTGTTGAATTGTGTTTACATCGTTTAATTCTACTAATTCTACTAATTCTCCATTTAATTTTATGCTCATGTTATCACCTCGCTGCTTTTGCTAGATTACGTGTGATGGAAAAAGCTTTTACATAATCTTCATTTAGTTTTCTTTTTAAGATTAAATCTCTAACCATCGTCCCAGTTTTTGGTGCTAGTAAAATACCATTTCGATAATGTCCAGTTGCAAAATAAATATTTTCTCCACTTGGATGCTGACCAATATAAGGCTTACCATCACCTGTTTGCGGTCGAAGTCCTGCCCATGTTTCAAGAAGCTTTGCAGATTTAATCGCAGGTAAAATCGGTGTTATTTTTCCGATTAACGATTGAATACCACCAAGTGTTGGTGTTGTACTCCAATCATCATCGACCATTGTAGCGCCAACCACTAATCGACCATCACCTTTAGGAACAATATAGCAGTGATCGTAAAAAATTGTTTTTTCTAGACTTATATTTTCGCTAGATACTGCGAGACACTCACCTTTAACAGGTTTTATTTTCATATCTAATTCGAGTTGTTTAAAGAAATAATCACTCCATACACCATTTGCAATGACGATATGACTACAGCTATATTGATTTTGATTAGTTGAGAGAATATAGTCTTCTACACCTAGTTTTTTAATAGAATGAACTGGAGAGTTTTCAACTATAACAGCTCCTAGTAAGCTAGCAGATTTTGAAAAAGCTGCACATACATGCTTTGGGGAAACATGACCATCTTCTGGTATAAAGAGAGCTCCCACAATTTCCTGAGAAAGATTAGGCTCCACAGCTAATACCTGCTGTTTTGAATGCCATTCTAGTGAATTGTGTTCTTTACAAGCTGTTTTCAACTTCTTCGCTTCTATCTCTGTAAAAGCAAGCTTATACATTCCTTTATCAACATGCTGGATATTCATTTGTGATAAGTCAGTAAGCTCATGATTTAAGGTTTTATATTGGTGCTGACTTTCTTTAGCAAATTGAAAAAAAGCATCATTGTTTTCAAGCTCAGAACTCGCCCCTAACATCCCAGCAGCAGCACTTGTTGCACCAGCCCCAACTTTATTACTTTCTAACACAACAACTGAGATATTTTCCTTTGCTAACTGATAGGCAATAGATTGCCCGATAATTCCGCCGCCGATGATTCCAACATCATATTTTTCATTCAACATCATCACCCCTCTCCAACGATTTTTTCAATTCAGTAATTGCTAAAATGGGATCTTTGTTTTTCATTACATAAGACATAATCGCAACTCCCTTTAGCTTTATATGTTTCAGCTCTTTTACAGTTAAAGGTTCAATTCCTCCAATGGCAACTACTGGTATTTGTATATGCTCAGTTATTTCACGTAACTGCTCTATACCTCTTGGGGCTAGGTTTTCTTTTGAATTCGTTTCAAAAATATGACCAAATATCACATAATCTGCTCCAGATTTCTCACTACTTACGGCCTCCTCTAAGGAGTGAACAGAGCTACCTACTTTTAATGTAGAATTGAATTTTTTTACATCGTCTATTGAAAAGCTGTGGCCTGGTAAATGAACATTGGGAATATTATTTAGTAAAGCAACATCAAGTCGATCGTTTATTACTAATTTTTCTTTTGGAACACCTTGTTTTATTAAATTTGAAACAATTATCATTTGTTCTGTAACGGTTTTCGTTTTTTCTCGAATATGAATATAATCCACTTCTTCATGAAGAAGCAGAAGGCGGTTTGTTAATTCAGCTATGGATTGATTACCATCTGTTATTACATGTATTTCCATGATGCTCACCTATTTTCAGATATTAAAAAAGAATAAATGCAAAAAACCACTTTCTTTGTAAGAAAGTGGTTTACATACATAAGGAATATGCCGTAATCCACTTCCCTACGCTGGTATAATCCAGATCAGGTTATGAGGGTCTTAAAGAAACACTTTAATCTCAACCCTTTAATTAGGGCACCCCTAGCGGTTATCTTTATAATAGTTAATTCTATCATACCAAATGATTTATATCTTTCAAGGAAAAAACACCATTGTAGTTAATAAATTGGTTCTTTACTAATAAAATATACACAAATATTATCCTAAAATCATAGTTTACATGTAAATGAGTAAGTATAAAAGCACCTGTGTGTATTTAGGACGTTTGTTTTATGAAGGCTGTTTTCGCAAACTTTGTTGCTTTAAATACCCTAAGCAATCAGCACTGTATTAAGTATAGTAGCATCTTTTCTTCATAAAAAAGTACCCTTATAGCGGGAAAACACTGTTTTTCACTCCGAATTTTGGTTACATAACAACAATCGTTGAGAAAAGAGCCTTTATGAACCAGAAGAAGTACTGCTGGAACCAAAACCTGAACTAGTTTTTGTACTACTAGATGAAGATGATGTAGTTACATTTTTGTTCGCCTTAGGTGCTGTCTTGACTTCTGGAGCAGACGTAGTAGGTTTAGTTAATGATACTTTACCTGTTGGCTTTGTTTTTGATGTAGCTGCTAATAGGAATATCCACCAAGGAAACGAATTTTCATTAGCATAATAGTTTGATGTTAAAGTAGATTCCCCATTTTCATAAATGTCATCTAAAAAAGTAATCAACTCATCTTCTTGGTAATCCAAATCGTTTTCTTCCATATAATCTTCCATAGCTTCTAAGTCCATATCCGGATACTGAGATTGTAAATTGTCTAATTCAATTTCATCAACTGCTGCTACCACTTCTTCTTCTTCTTCCTCATAGGTATACGTTGATGTTTGTATGTTATCATCAGAAAAATTCGATTCTTCTTGAACCGCTAGTTCTTCCTTTGAGCTGCAAGCACTCAATGCAACAGCTGCAGACAAAATGCCGCCCATTAATTTTTTTGTTTTTGACATCATTGTTCCCCTTTTTATATTCATTATACTGATCTATGTTACACTTTGTCGTTAATTTCCATTACTGGCAATCGCTTTTCTATGAAAAAACCTTTCAATCCCGGCGGAGAATAGGGAAAGAATCCAGATACAATTCCTTTTATTAAGTGATAATTTTAATATGAGGACACCTCTTGGAGAGAATTTCTATGAACTCCTCTCTATCCAAGGGAGAGATAAGTATAGAATTGTATTGATGGTATACTATTTCAAGTCTTCTTAGTGATAATGCAGGACTTGATAGTGGATTCATTGTTTTTTTTACTGACTTTATTGTATCTAATTCTATATGTTTTTTAAATGGACCAAACCTGATGATTAATTTGTTTTCGGTTATTACGTAATAGGTTGTTAACCACATCCACAATATAAAAATTGGTAAAATAATAGAAAGAGATAATATAATGATAGATTCCATAACAGTAGTTGTTTTTTCAATTAGTGAATAACTACCAATTCCTAAGGAAAAAACCATAGCTCCCCAAACGATAACAGATAACCACCAATCTTTCCGTGACTTATATTTCAAAAAGATCACCTCCAAGAAACTCAAAGCTTCTATCTATCTTTCTTACGAATAACTTTATAAAAAGTTTCATGTACATTAACTATAATTCCCATTAATAATGTACGATCTTTCTTCAATACCCCTTACATGAAAAAAAACACTAAAAAATGCAGCACATTTATTGTAGATCAAATTCTTTATTACTTCCTTGAAATTACCGACCAAGCTACTATTGCCCTCTAAATAGCTAACAATAAAAAATTCAACAACATATCCTGGATAAATCCCAAAATAGCAAAATACTACTTGCGATAACCTTGATTACAAGCTAAAAAACTCACTAAGCTAATAACTGAGCTAAGTTAAAATAAGATATTTAAAGGTATTTAGATATCCATTAAATTTACCATATATATTTAAGTATCAGGTGTTATTCGCTGAGGCATAATCAAATAACCATTAGCCTTCCTTGCTTTAAGAATTTTAATCAAATGCTCCTTCATAGAGGTATGACATGTTACCTGCATATAGACCTCATTCTTACGACTTGCAAATAACTTTATTTTCTTTTTTTGAAAAGCTAATTCAATTATTAATCCCAAGAAGAAACCTCCAACCAAGCCAAGTAACCCCCAAATCACTGGTCCCCAGTACCATACGAATCCATAGATTGTACCCAGAACCATAAAAATCGTTCCGCTCACCATAGCTCCATCTAAAACACTTCTACCATCAGCCTGATGAAGAGAATCAATGATAAATGTTTGGGAGTCAAGATTTTCTAAAGGCAATGCAACAATATTCTTCTGTGGCACTCCTATTGTCTCAATATCATGAATAGCCATCTCTACAAAGGGCGAGTGTTCAAAAGTGGCAATGATTTGTACTATATCATTCTCTAGCGTATTTTGTCTTTGTTGTGTCAATTTTTCATCCCTCACTCTAAGGTAGCGTGTTTGCTCAATATCGAATACTACATTCGTTTCATTTACCGCTGCATAGGCTTGATAGATTGCAAAAGTGAACATAGACGGCAAGAAAAGAAACCACTGCCAATCCACCATTGAAGAGGCCAGGTTAAAATCTCCAATCACCGAATAAAACCAAGAACCAATCATATTAGCCTTATAGGTAACAAATATCCACCATGCCAAAATAAAAGTACCTGCAACAGTATGACCACTATATAATTGTCCTAATCCAGGTGATAAAATTGACCAAACAGATGCTAACCAGGGCTTTTTCTTGTCAATAATAACAATGTCGAAAGAGCTAACATCTGAAGGTCCGACAGGTGCATCTTCCACTTCGGATAAAATGTGACTTTTGCTAATTTCAACAGCAGAGCGGTAACTGTCCCAGATACTAAATATATATGCACTCATATAAAGAAGAACCCACTCCTCATTAATGACAGTCTTTGCCTCCTCAAACCTACCAAGCATGGACAAGGCAATTCCCAAGTTTAGATTGGACTGAGTGTTTACCACAAGCTCCCATATAATCAGAATAAAACCAGGAAGATACCTACCTAAAAATATGTGTCCAAACCCCGGGAAAGTTAACGACCACCAAGCTGCAACCCACGGAATCCGGGGATAAACGGAGTTCGCACCAAATACAGATAATGCACCTTTGGCATATCTTGCTTTAATCGCACTTGACTGGAACTTCTGATGAGGCATAGGTTATTCTCCCTCCGACTTGGTCTGTCTTTATAGATTTTCCTCAAATTACCTTTTTATTCATTCTCACCCCAAATGAAAATAAAATAGTAAAATAGCACCCTAATTAGCACGTCGACAATTTTTATTGTCTAGATACTATTTGGGTGCTATTTTGAGGTGATTTTCTTGAAAATTTAGATACCTAATTAAAAAAATTGGATTATCATTTTCATGCTATTTCATCTGTTATTTTTGTGTTTTTTCCAAAACCACATTCACAATGAATGTTAGCTCCTTCTTGTTTAGAGGTTTATGCTTCTTTTCTTCTAATATATAGAGAGAAACATGAACCGATAACTAGTAGAACTATACCAATAACTAACCAAGTTAATGTGTTGGTTGCTGTATTAGGTAGAGTATTTGCTCCTTCTTCTAATTGTGGTGCATCTGTATTTAAACTTCCATCTTTCGTCATTTCAAATACCGTGAATGTGCTAAAGTGACTAGTTTTAGTAGTTACATAGCCATTATTATATTTCCCGCCTACTAATTCCCATTCTTTATCGTCTGGATTCCAATAGAAAATTTTAACATTTGATGAATTTTTAACTTTACTAGTATCTACTTTAAAGCTTAAAGTAACTTTTGAATCAGAATCAAATTTGTCAATTTCCTTATCCCCTTGGATAATAGTTAAGTTATAAACACCACTCAATGCACCTTCTACAACCATTTTTTCTACTTTAACTTCAACAGCTTCGTCTCCATTAGTTAGCACTGAAGAAGGAATTGTAATGTTTAAATCTTTGACTTTAATTTTTATTTCAGCATTTTTCTCTTTAAGGATTTTCACTTGATCTTTAGTAATTAAAACGTTTACTGAAGATTTGTGATCTCTTAAATCAATCACAAGCTGACCATTTTTCTTAACAGCGTTTACTTCTTTGTCTTCTACTGAAGCCTTGTTATCTTTAACAACTGGTTTCGTTACAACATCTTTTTTATCATCATTCGGTTTCGTTGTTTCTGGTGTTTCTGGTGTTTCTGGTGTTTCTGGTGTTTCTGGTGTTTCTGGTGTTTCTGGTGTTTCTGGCGTTTCTGGCGTTTCTGGTGTTTTATATTCTACTAGAGTCAACTCACCAAACACAGATGTGTCCTGATATCCAACACCAGTCGTATCGTTCCATGCAGCAGAGCTTTGACGAGCACCATCTTGACCATCATTGATTTGTATATCAAAACCGATTTTCGTGTTATTTGTTGGATTAATTGTGTTTAATGGTATTTTCACTTCAACTGTATAGTTTGTTCCAGAAACCTTTGTTTTCGATTCAAAACCATTCATAATGCTTGTAGGATTGAATGAGGTTTCGTTATCAAAATTCACTCTATATTGTCCGTCTCCATTTTCATAGGACGGTGTTTTGGCATTATTTTCGTCAACGAAAATTTCAACAGAATCCTGCTCATAAGCATTTGGGCTTGATTTGTCCAGCTGCGAGTCGCTAACCTGAATCAATACATATAGGTTTTCATTATCCCATAGTGTTTTTGCTACACCGTTTGCTCCCTGCCAAGCCATCAAATATCGATTAACCGGTAGTGCAGGTACATCACTCCAAACATCATCGATATTCCCATCGATTTCAGGTGTGCCGAACAATGCAGTTCCCTGATTAACTACTTTCTCTTCAGGATCATATTCTGCTAAGAATTTATCAGGATCTATTACTGCATAATAAGCTAGTTTTGCTTGCAAGTCTTTATCAAATAGTAATGGACTTTGGGCAGATCTCCAACTTGTTGTATCATTCAATCCCCAAAATGTGACGCGTGCGATGTCCTCTGCGTGTTCTTTATAAATCTTGAATAATTGAGCATATAAATAAGCTTGCTCATTTGCTTGTTTCTCAGTTAACTCATTTTCACTTCCTGCGGTAACATCAAGTTCTGTCACACTTACTTCATTCGTTACAGAACTAAATTTCTCCAACGATCTCTTTACGTTTTCAGGATTTGTACTTAGATTGTAATGCGCCTGCATACCAATACCATCAATTAGAAGTTCACCATCATTTTCAGCTGAGTACTTCTCATTGATTTCTTTGACCATTTGATAAATTGCCTCAGCTTTATTCTGATTATCATCGTTATAGTCATTATAATAAAGCTTAACATCTTTTCCACCAAGAGCTTCTTTTGCAGCTAAGAAAGATTCCTCTATATAGTCCGGTCCAATAGCTTTGTACCAACCAGATTGACGTAAAGACGCTCTCCAATCTGAAGGGTTTTGAGGATTATCATTCATTGCCTCATTAACAACATCCCAAGATATTACTTTATCACCAAAGTGTTCAACTACTGTTTTAACATGATTTCTCAAATTATTTAGAGCTTCTTCTCTGCTTAAAGGCTCACCATTTATATCAGTATGAAGTGATTCCTCTGACTGCTGATGCCACACTAGCACGTGTCCTACCATCTTCAGTCCTTCTCCTAATGTTTGATCAACTAGCGCATCCTCTGCAGCAAAATCAAATTGCTTATTATCGTTATATGCATACACTGGTTTCATTGCGTTTTCAGCTGTTACAACATTATGATGCTTATTAAGGAGCTTAAGTCTATTACCTTCCAAATCTTTCGTAGATATTGCGTTACCAATTAAGAAATCATCTTTATAGACTTCCTTTATCGGTGTTAAATCCTCAACTTCAACCGGTCCCGAATCAGTTGACTCAAAGCTGATATCATCTATATAGAAAGTGGCATCACTATTATTCGAGCTTTCTATATAGATAGCTAAAAATTCGTCTCCTAAACTGCTGTATCTATAAGTTCCCTCAAACAAAACCCATCCATCTTCTTTGGTAATTGTTTTTCCTTGAAGATTATTATAACTTGCTCCGTCACCCTCTCCAACTTGAGTGGATAGCTGTAGCTGTGAGCTTCCCGGTGAAATCAACTTAACCCAGGCAGAAATTTTATATTCGGTCCCTTTGTCAACATACTTCTCTACGCGTAGTGCTGGTCCATTCCATGCTTGCTCTCTACCTTCTACTTTTAAAGCATATGAACCGTTATCTGTATGATTCGCTTCATCTGTTACAGTCAAGGTTTCTGTTTCTCCTCTACGTTCGAAGCCTCCTGTTCCTTGATCTTCAAAATCAATCATTGTGAAGTCTAAAGCGGGTGGTCTTGAGTCCACTGGATCTGGTGTAGGCTCATCATCCTCACCAGGAGTTACTTTTTCAGTAATTAAAATATCCCCGATATAGAATGGAACCTCTTTACCAACATCATTCGATTGAATACGAAGCGCAGAATCTACACTCGTATTAACAGTGTACTCTCCCGTTAAAGTAAAAGGTTCTCCGGACACATAATCTGCTGCTACATACAAGCCATTATAACTATCTATGTTTTGAAGTAAAGCTTGTCCACCTTCTGGTACAGCCACATTACTAGCCACATAACCTGTGACTTTAATTGAATACGTCTTTCCATTTTTCAATCCTACATCGCTGAAATTGATATTAACTCCATCCCAATTGTTCAATCTATCTCTTACAAAGAGTGCTTTTCCGTCTTCATTTCCTTCAAAAACGGTATTAGAAACCCCTTCCAATTTTGCGTTACCAGCTTGCTTTGCAACACCTACACCGTTTGCAAAAGATTCATGATAGACATTTTCAGTGCCTGTCTGGTCTCCTGATTCTCCTTCCGGAGATGGAGTGGGTCCTCCCAACCATCCTGCAATTTCCTCTAGTGTCGTATCCATTAATACATAATGACGACCCATAGAATAATTGTCATCACTAGGATTACCAACTTTAAAAGCATACTTAATTTCATTTTCTTGATTTACTTCTTTAGTTACATCATTGTAACTACCATATGGATACGCCATAAGAATTGGATCTTTACCTGTTATATTTTTAAGATATCCATTTGCTTGTGAAATTTGTTCTTCAGCATGTTCTTTTGAAATGTCACTATTGCTACCTACACCATTTCCCCAAATAGTTTCATCATGAGTTTTGGAATGATTTTGTAAACTGATATTTTGTTCATTTGTCAAACTTTGCAATTGGTCTTTAGACATACTATAATTTTGGCCTATCCAATCGCTAACAACAAATAAAACTGCGTTCATATTATATTGTTTCAACACTGGAAGAGCATTTTCAATAAAATCTGGAGTCGCATCGTCAAAGGTTAATAAGATCGCTTTTTTAGGAGCCACTTCATTTCCTTCCATGATGCTCACATATTGATCTGCAGTCAAAGTTGTATATCCATTCGCTGAAAGATATTGCATCGTCTTCTCAAATTTCTCAACGCTAGTATCAGTCCATTGGTTTGAAGGATTATCAACAATTCTATGATACAGAATAACTGGAATATCTTCGTTCGTTGCTGCTTTTGCAACCGGAGTGATCAAGGCTGATGGAACAACCATCATAACAACAAGAAATCCTAAAAAGAATTTTTTTAAATTTCTACTCATTTGCTATATTCCCCCATAAAATTCACTATATTAATAGAGCGCTTACATTAAATTAAACTAAAATAATTGTTCCCCTTGGCTAAATCTATTTTTCTAAAAATCTTAAACTGATATTTTCACTTTAAACACAGATCTAAAAATAAACATAAATCTTCACTATTTTTAACTTTATTAGTTATTGAACAACTCCTCACTTTCATATTTTTTTGTGGTAGCTTCGGTAAGTATAAATATCTTAAAAAAACCGCCCCTTTGTAAGCGTTAACAAATATGATCGCATTTTCTCTAGTTAGATAGTTTCTGTTAACATTAACCTAAGAAGTACTACCCTCTTATTTCTACTAGTAATCACCTCCTTTAATCTATATAAAGGCAATTCAACAATGCTCATGATGTAAATCAAAAAAATATGTAATGACTTTTTAGAATTGTTTATGTTTTCGAAATTTATTTTAACAAATAGAACTTAGTTTGTACAGTAAATAAACTAAGTTTTTAGGAGAACACAAAAACATCCTGCCTTTGATGCAGGATGTTTGATAATTGACGTCTTTATCTTTTAGAACTCGTGTATTATCGATCATGTTTGTTCAAAAATCAATTCCATTCAAACAAAGCAAAAGATAGAAATAATTAAATGAACTCTAGCTCTTGTCTTAACTCATTCACATACTCTCTTGAACCAGTAACAATCAAACGATCTCCAAGCTTCAAGTCTGTGTCTCCATGTGGTACAAGTGAATCTTTCCCTCTGAAGATTCGTACAAAGATAATATCTCCGGTAAACGGAAAATTACGTAATAGGATATTATCATATTTCGCATTATTTAAATTAATTTGGTAAAGTGTTGTTTCTTGATTTGTTAAAATTCTCATAACACTTGGTGCTTCAATTAGTGCACGTAGCATTGTTTTCGTTGAAAGCAGTGTGGAGAAAATATCGATACCTTTATCCTTAAGCTTTGCTCCCAAATCTGGAGAAGCTACACTTGCAATCACACGTTCAACTTCCTGCTCTTTAGCAAACAATGCAATTTCTGCATTTCTATCTTCATTTCCAGTCGCAACAACAATTAAATCCACATCAAATGCATTTTGTTCCTTTAACGTATCTAAATTAAAGTCTATAACTTCTCGGATATCAAAAAGCGATTGTGATATTTGCTTATCTATTTTATCTTGATGCACATGATAAACAGTTGTTTCATACAGCTCTGGATTTAACTCTCTTGTAACTGGTAGTGACATTTGATTTGCACCAATAAAGGATACTTTTATTTTCGTTTGCTGAGCTTCATTTTTAGGGAAAAGCTTTTTAAAGAAAATTGGTGTAACTATACTTGTAATAACAGCAACTAAAATAAGTGCCCCAGACATCTCGGAGGTGATAATATCCATTCGTTCACCAATTGTTGCAGCAGCGATCACAAGTGAAAGAGTAGACGTTAGTAGGAAACCAGAAGCTAATGTGGTTTTCAAATCATACCATCTTCTCAAATATAAAATCGGAATAACTTTTGAAATTAATAAAGCGATAAATAATAAAGGAATTAGTAAGAAAATATTCGGGTCTTTAAACAATGCCCAAATGTCTAACTCTACCCCCACCATGACAAAGAAGATCGGAATAAGAAAGCCATATCCGAAAGAATCTAGCTTTTGTACCATTTCTTTGTTAGGTGATAATAATGAAACAAGAACACCAGCTAAAAAAGCACCTAAAATGTTTTCAGCTCCTATTGTTTCTGAGATAGCTACTAATAAGATAATTAAAGTAAACACTGCTCTTGTACCAATTTGAATCGTTCCTTTTGACATTGTTTCAATGAACGAACGATTTTTAAAGGATTTACCTAAGAAATAGAGTGCTACACCTGCTCCAAACAAAACTAATAGAAGCCAAGTATTATTATCTCCTCCACCATAGATTGAAGCAAATACAGCAAGAAGGACCATCGTTGCTAAATCAGCTACTACAGCAACTAGTAGGATAATTTGACCAATATTGGACTTCATGATCTGAGCGTCTTTTAATGTTGGAACAACAACACCAAGTGAGATGGTTGAAATAATAAGAGTTGTTAAAAAGGCATTATCCATTAATCCTATCCAAACAAATCCATATGAAAGCAATAAAGATAATGCAAATATGCCACTAAATACTACGAGAGATACGACAAACGCATTAGGGGCATCTTTCCCTGATGGCAGCTTTTCTTTCTTTTTACCTCCTGCGAATGCAGTAAAATCAATTTCTAATCCACTTAAAAACATAAGAAAAATAAATCCGAGTAGTGATAATGTTTCAAGCCACATATCTTGATGAACAACGTCAAAACCACTTTTACCAATGATAAGACCCACAATTATTTCGGCCACAACCACAGGCATAAAATTCATTTTTAAACGATGTAGTAAAATCGGTGTTAAAAAGGCTGCTAAAATGACAATAACTAATGAAGTAACGGATGCTCCGTGCATCAGATCCCTCCTTTATCTATAATAATTAGTAATTTATTTTATTTACAAACTAACATAAAAATAAGTATGTTTAGCTCAATAGCTCAAGTACTTATTAATATTGGCTTTTATTTTCTAATTATATTAAGCATATACAAAAAGAGAGAAATTTTGTATTTATATGCTTTGAATTTGGTAAAAATTACGAAACGAGTGATAATATATCCCATAATGGCAAATCATTAAATTAAATATTGCATAAATAAAGTTGCCAATCCGAAATAAATTAAAATACTGAGAATATCATTGATTGTTGTGATAAAAGGTCCAGATGCAACAGCAGGGTCAACCTTTAAACGATGCATAATTAAAGGAATAAAGGCACCAGCTATCGTAGCAACAATTAATGTTGCAAGAATTGAAATTCCAACTAGAGTACCTAAATAAATATCTCCTTGCCATATAAACACAACTAAGGTTACGACAATTCCACATATAGTTCCAGTAATTACTCCTGTGCCAGCTTCACGAATAATTAATTTTCCTAAAGTTTGATCTTGCGTATCACCAACAGATATCCTTCTAACAGCAACAGCTAAAGCTTGAGTTCCTGTATTTCCAGCCATACCTGCTATTAAAGGAATGAATACAGCAAGCATAGCTACTTTGTCTAAAGTTTCTTCAAACCTTCCAATTAAACTTGCAGTAAACATCCCCAAAAACAAAAGAATGATCAACCATGGTAATCTTGACCTTGCTGCAGAAAATGGACCACGATCCTGTGAATCAACATCTGAAACAGCGGCTAGCTTTGAATAATCTTCACTTGCTTCTTCATCAATTACATCCACTATATCATCAACAGTAATAATTCCAAGTAAATGATCTCTAAAATCAACAACAGGAAGTGCTAAAAAATTATAGTCTTTCATTTTTCTTGCTACTTCTTCTTGGTCAACAGCTACGCTAACTGAATATACACGCTCGTTCATTATTTCAGAAATCATCGTATCAGGTTCGTTTATAATTAGATCTCTTAACGAAATAACTCCAACAAGTTTTTTATCTTCATCAATCACAAAAACATAATAAATGGTCTCTGCATTTGGAGCTTCATTTTTTAGTATTTGCATTGCAGAATGAACTGTTTGATTGGCATGTATCGCAATATATTCCGTTGTCATGATACTACCGGCTGTGTATTCTTCATAATGAAGCAGCTCTCGTATCTCTTCAGCTGCATCATCATCCATAATTGTTAAATAACTAGCAACTTGATCTTTATCAAGTTCATTTAACACATCAACCGCATCATCGGCATACATCTGAGCAAGCATTTGAGCCGCAAAGTTGGGATCCATCTCAGACAAATATGTTTCATATTGATCGTCTTCGTCTTCAATATTTTCAAAGACAGCAGCCATTTCTTCTGGAGATAAATAATGATATACTTTAATACGAGCCTCTTCTTCTAGTCTAACAAAGAACTTTGCTTGATCGTATGGGTGCTGTTCCAAAAAGGTCTCACGAAATTGTTCTAGATTATTGTTGATAATAGCAGTAAGTAATGTCCCTTCTTCAAGTTCAACCTTTTCTCTTTCTTCTGACATAATAGCTCCTCCTCTCAAGCGCCAATTATTTATTGAAAAGTTCAAATATATAAATATCATTCATTTTTTTCTTCAACATATTGTGCTGTTTATCACAAATACTATAATATTCTATTATTAAACAATGAAGCAATAAAATCCAACATGTTTGATGATAAATTCCAACTATATTCTTTGCAAATCGTTCACAATCAATTAAGATGGTTAATGATACAATGAGTAAGTACAAAATTTCAAGTTTCATGATTAGAAAGGGATCTCCTATGACAAACGAAAAATCCCCTCAGCAGCAAATAGATTATACGTTAATTTTTATCTTATTTTTACTGGCGATTGTCAGTACACTTGCTATCAATAGTGCAGAAGCAACTCTTCCAGAAGTGTTAAAGGAAATTAACTTTTCGATGAAGCAAATTCAATGGTACATTATTGGTTCAATGGCCATTGTCGTAACAATGCTCATTGACTATGATCGGTTCAAACAGTTAGCTTGGTATTTATACGGCTTTGGTTTGTTACTCTTGTTAGGACTCGAAGTGTTACCAGAAGGAATTGTTCAAACAATTAAAGGTGCAACAAGTTGGTATAGACTTGGACCGCTTGGAAATTTCCAACCTTCAGAATTAATGAAGATTATTATGATTATTGTATTGAGTAAAGTGATTGCAGATCACCGAGAAACATACCCTAATAATTCAGTTGCTGACGATTTTTTACTTATAGGTAAACTTGTTGCAGTCGCTTCACCACCTATCCTTTTATTAGTAAGGCAGCCTGATATGGGGATGACAATGGTGTTATGTGCAATAATTGCATCTCTTGTTTTAATATCAGGAATAAAATGGAGAATCATCTTACCAGTTGTATTCTCTGCACTATTTGCAATAACAGCATTTTTACTTTTGTTCTTTAAATATCCAGAATTACTAAAAATCAAAGCCTATCAACTTGATCGATTTTACGGATGGCTTAATCCTTACGAATATTCTGGTGAACAAGGATTTCAACTTGTCAAATCGTTAATGGCCATTGGATCCGGACAGTTAGACGGTAAAGGATACCAAAACCTAGAGGTATATTTACCTGAGGCACATACTGATTTTATATTTGCGATTATTTCTGAACAATTCGGTTTTATTGGTGGAAGTGTAGTTATCTCGCTTTTCTTCCTATTAATATACAGAATGATTCATATTGCTTTAGAAAGCAATGATCCATTTGGCAGCTATTTATGTACTGGTGTTATCGGAATGATTACATTTCAGGTATTCCAAAATGTTGGTATGACGATTGGACTTTTACCAATTACAGGGCTACCACTTCCGTTTGTAAGCTATGGTGGAAGCTCATTGGCCACTTATATGGTTGCAATTGCTTTCGTCCTAAATGTTCGTTCTCGTACAAGAAAATACATGTTTGACTAAATTCGTGGTACCCTATTTTAAATAGGGTACTTTTTTTTAGAATCCAGCTAAAAGCAATTGTGAATTTTCAGGCAAGAAACCCCTTTATCCAAATTTTTTTAATCCCAAGTTCTAGGTTTTTATTTATAAGAGGTGAAGAAAAATGAACATTGATGTGATTGGAGATATTCATGGTTGTTTTGAAGAATTTGAGAAGCTCACAAAACAATTAGGATATGATTGGTCAACTGGTATGCCACTACACCCAGATAACCGCATGCTTTCCTTTGTTGGTGATTTAACTGATCGTGGACCTTCTTCTATAAAAGTAATTGAAATTGTTTGTCTTCTTTTAAAAGAGAAAAAAGCATTTTATTCTCCAGGTAATCATTGTAATAAACTGTATCGTTACTTTCTTGGCAATAAAGTTCAGATTACACATGGACTTGAAACAACTGTTGCTGAGTTTAAAGATCTTCCAAATAAAAAACAAGAAAAAATCAAACATGATTTCATCTCTCTTTATGAAAAAGCTCCTTTATATCAAATTCTTGATGAGGGAAGATTGATTGTTGCACATGCGGGAATTCGTGAAGAATATATCGGAAAAAGCAGTAACTCCGTTAAAACATTTGTCCTGTATGGAGATATTACCGGAAAGAAAAATCCTGATGGCACACCTGAAAGACGTGATTGGGCACAGCAATATCACGGAAAAGCTCTAATCGTTTATGGTCACACCCCAGTCATAGAACCAAAGCGAACAAATCAAACGATTAATATCGATACTGGAGCAGTTTTTGGAAACCTGCTTACAGCTTATCGCTATCCTGAGGATGAAGTTATTTCTGTTAAATCCTCTTTACCATACGTTAATGAAAAGTTTAGAAAATAGTCTCTTTCAAATATGAAACCCACATGGAACTTGCTAATTGGGAAGCAAATGTAAGAAGAGCTTCTTGAAAAGATTTAGCTTTAATCCTTCTGAGTAAAATAACTGAGAAACCGAGAAAAAAAGGTGGAGATTCCCCCCCTGAGGCGATAACCACGAACGATACAACAAAAATCGGGCAGTTTTATAGTTTCTACCTCTAATAAACAGCTTGTCATGTGTGATTTCATCCTCTTTTTATAAGCTGCTCCATATCATCAGGCAGCTTTGATTTAAACGTTAAGTCTTTTTCTAAAAGAGGATGCCAAAAGGATAGTTGAGAACTATGTAGGGCCTGTCTCTTTATTTCATTATCTTCTCCACCATACAATGTATCTCCACATAATGGATGTCCTATCGATGATAAATGGACTCGTATTTGATGAGTTCTTCCAGTATCAAGAACTAACTTAATATAGGTCTTATCATTCAATGTTTTTATGAGTTTATAATGAGTGATTGCTTCTTGACCAAATTCAGAAACTTCTCTTTCAATAATGCTGTCCTTTTTCCTTCCGATTCGATTAGAAATGGTCCCCTTTGTTTCTGTTATTACACCATGAACAATTGATTCATATGTGCGTTGAATTTCTTTTTTCTTTTGTTGATCTGAAAACAAAGAATGGGCAAAACGATGCTTTGCAACAAGCATTAAACCAGATGTATCTTTATCTAATCGATTAACAATATGTATCGTTGAAGGTATGTTGTTTTTTTCATAATAGTGAATTAAGCCATTTGCCAGCGTTCCTTTAGGATGATTACGAGAAGGAATAGAGGGAACATATGGAGGTTTATCTATAACAAGACAGTGCTCATCTTCATAAACAATGGTAAAAGAAACTTGATGATCAGGTACTAATCCGACTCCCTTTGCTTCCTCAGGAAATAAAACAGTAAGCTTGTCACTTTCCTTTAACTTATACCTTACAGTGGCATGTTCGGAATTAACCAAAATGTCACCACCATTAAATTTAATATCTGTTAAAGCTCTTTTGGAGATTTTTTTATCTTTCAAAAATTCTAAAACAGTTATGTCTTCTTGCTTTTTTAAAATGGTCCATTCTAGCTGAAATGCTGTCATTATCATACCTACCTGTTTTAACATTTACTATTTCCTTATATTTGCTACCAAAAGAGATCTTTTGTATCAGTTTTTCCCGTTACAGGCTTTTTTTAAAGCAAAATGCCTGTAACGGAAACAACAACATAAGATACCCAAAGTCGAATCCTAGAAAAGTTCCTAACTAGCTTACATATCTCCAACAAAGGAGTCTCGTACTCTTTTCCAAAATGGGAAAGGCTTAAAGCGCGCAAATCGAACATTTTCATTTGCTACTCGACACTGAATCGATTTCACATCTTTATGTAAAAGTGTTAAATGGTCAATTGTAATTTGGAAATCTACATCATTTACTGGTTTTAGCATACAGGTATGATGTTCAGGTAAAATGAGCGGCGAACCAATGGTACGAAAAACTCGATTATTAATCGAGGCCATTTCAGCTAATTGAATCGCACGTAAAGAAGGATGTAATATTGCACCACCTAATGCTTTGTTGTACGCAGTACTTCCAGAAGGTGTTGACATACATAAGCCATCTCCACGGAATGTTTCAAACATTTGTCCTTTAATTTCAACATCCATCACAAGTGTACCTTCAATACTTTTGACTGTACATTCATTTAAAGCTAAATACCTTGCTTCTCTTCCACCATCATTATGTCGTATAATCACCTCTAAAATTGGATATTCGACAACTTGATAAGGTGTTTTCGCAATGGCAATAACAAGCTTTTCAATTTCATCCGGAACCCAATCCGCATAAAAACCTAGATGTCCAGTATGAACCCCTATAAAAGCAGTTTTATCTAACCTGCTTCTATATCGATGAAAGGCATATAAAAGGGTACCGTCACCACCGACAGAAATGACAATATCTGGACAATCCTCATCATAATCTAGTTGAAAATCCAACAAATAGGTTTTCATTTTTTGCATTATAGAATTTGAAATCGGATCACCCTTTGATGAAATAGCAAATTTCATACAATACTACCCCTTTATAAAAGATTTCTTTCATAGATTACCTATTAATGATTTCATTATATACTTATCACGGACGATTTTTATCTGTTTTTCTAGAAAAGATTACGTGTGCTTCTTGGATTTCGCCTCTAATTTGGGACATTTCCTCGTCCAAAGAATATGCCGCTTCAGCTGCTCTTTTTAAACGAACTTTAATGTTTTCTGGTATATTACCACTATATTTATAATTTAAAGAATGTTCAATAGTTGCCCAAAAATTCATTGATAAAGTTCTAATTTGAATTTCCACAAGCAGCTTTTGTTCACCTCTAACTGTTTGTACAGGATAATTTACAACAATATGGTATGATCTGTAGCCACTATCCTTTTTACTTGTAATATAGTCACGTTCCTCAATTACTTCTAAGTCATTTCTACTTCTTAACATGTCAACAACTACTTTAATATCATCAACAAATTGACACATCATTCGAATCCCTGCAATATCCTGCATTTCTTCTGCTAATTGATTCATGTTAATATCTTTGCGTTTAGCTTTATCTAAGATACTAGCGATTGGCTTAACCCGACCCGTAACAAACTCAATTGGAGAATGTGAGTTTTCTAACTCATATTGTGATCGTATTCCTCTTAATTTCACCTTTAATTCCTCAACAGCTTGATTATAAGGAGCTAAAAATGTTTTCCATTGTTCGCTTTGCATTTACATCCCCCTTAAAAACCGCTAAGTAGGCGAATTGACCAAGTCTGGAGGCAAGTAAAGAATAAATTTTCAATTATTTCTCTTCGTATCAATAAAAATTTAGCTAATTTTAATTTTTGAAAAACAAGCTGTATTTTAAGTGTTGATAGAGGCCACCTGTTATACTTGCTACATGCTTAGGTATATTACCTACTTACGCTTTATTAATGTTAGAGATTTGATAAATCTTACTAATAGTATAAAAAAATGATTTAACCGAAAGTTATGTTAATAAAAATGCCTCAACAACCTTACTTTCCATTTCTTCACCGTAGTTCGCATTTCCTTTAATATTTTCAAGAAGATAAGTTAATTCGTCGATCAAATCTACTAATTCTATGACGTCTTCTCCTATTTTCGCCATAATAGGAAAACTCTTTTCCTTTGCCATTCTTAATTCGGGCCATATCGAATGTGGTAAGCTTGCATAAACAAATGCGTCACTCGTGTCGAGTATATAAATGAAAGCCAAATGGTCAGAATCAACAAGCATTTGACCTTTCGCTTTTAATTCACCAAATTCACTAGGTGTTTCTTCGGATTCTAATACTAATGTTTCGTTTTTCATGTTTGCTTTTGTCAGTTCAATTCTTTTATTCATAGTAATCTCCTTCCATTACGGTCCATGATTATTTTACCATATTAAAAAGTTACTTGATAACATTGCGAGTTATTAAAATTCGAGAGATAATAGAAGTAACTATATAATAACGATGTGAGGTCTTAGGTATGTCACAAGAAATTGAAATAGAGTTTAAAAATTTACTAACTAAAGAAGAGTTTTTAAAATTAAAAGACTTTTTTGATATAAATGAAAATAACTTCTTCTACCAAGAAAATCATTACTTTGATACACCAGAATTTTCGTTAAAGGAATTAGGTTCTGCTCTTCGAATACGAAAGAAGCAAGATAGCTATTGTTTAACATTAAAAGAACCTGCTGAAATTGGTATATTAGAAACACATCAAATCATACCAGAAAAAGTAGCGAATCAGTTAATTAACTCTGGCCAATTAGTTGAGGGGCAAATCTCTGAGAGACTGATTGACCTTGGTGTTGATTATAATTCAATTATTTATTTCGGCACATTGTCTACCACAAGAGCAGAAAAAGAATACCAAAATGGTTTGCTAGTTTTAGATCATAGTCAGTATTTATCAACTGAAGATTATGAACTAGAATATGAGGTTCAAGATGAAGCGATAGGTAAAGTGGTATTTAAAAATCTTTTAGATGAACTCAATATACCGATTCGACACACTAAAAATAAAATTCGTCGATTTTATGAGCAAAAATATAAAGAGATGGGGTAACTACCTTGGATATCAAAATGAAATATTATAAAACGATGATGGAGCTTCAAGCATTACAAAATTTTAATAATCCATCTAACAACATGACTAATCCTAACTTTGAAACAAATTTTCAGGATTTATTAAAGTCATTTCTTGGACAAACAGGATCAAACCCTGTGACAGAAAGAGCAACTGTGTCTTTGGCATCGTTACCAAATATGATGATAAATTCATCTTCTCAAATGTCTATAAGCCCAAGTATCCCATCTTCTATCAATTCTGGGTCGGGTACAATAGATGAGATCATTTCGAAGGCTTCTGCTAAGTTTGGTGTCGATGAAAAGTTAATTCGGGCTGTTATTCAGCAAGAATCAGGGTTCAAAACAACTGCAAAAAGCCATGCAGGTGCAATGGGACTTATGCAATTGATGCCTGCTACTGCTCGTTCTCTCGGTGTTGATAATCCTTTTGATGCATCTCAAAATGTAGAAGGCGGAACAAAATATTTGAAACAAATGCTCTCAAGATATAATGGCGATGTTTCACTAGCACTAGCCGCTTATAACGCAGGACCTGGAAATGTAGATAAATATGGTGGAATTCCGCCGTTTAAAGAAACGCAAAACTACGTTCGAAAAATCACATCCACTTATCAAGTATAAAGAAGCCTTAAATAAATTCTCTTTATTACTTATACACTCACCTACTAATTAGCATTGAGGTGGGTGTTTTTTGTATACAAATTGTTAGACCAATCAAGGGGAATTCATCTTAAATCACAGCTCTAACATGGACAAAAATTATGTTCTCCGAGCGATTTGTTTGAGATATGTAATTTTGCTTGATAAAATATAACTACGTCTTGAAGAGGTATTATCAATATTAGTTCCAAAGCAACTAATTATATTTTAATTTTAATGATAAACAAATAGCACGCTAAAGGAGCTATCAACATGACAGATCAACAATTAACACCATATGAGGCGATTGGAGAGGAAACACTTTCGCAGCTTGTTGATTCCTTTTATGGAAATGTCCAAAATCACCCATTATTGGCACCCATTTTCCCTGATGACTTAACTGAAACAGCTCGAAAGCAAAAGCAATTTCTCACACAATATTTAGGTGGACCACAAATTTATACTGAAGAACATGGACACCCTATGTTAAGAGCTAGACATCTACCATTTGAAATAACACCATCTCGAGCAAATGCATGGATCTCATGTATGGAGAAAGCTATGCATGAGATTGGATTAGAAGAAGATGTGAAAGAGTTTTTATTGCATCGTCTGAACCTTACAGCTCATCATATGGTAAATACTGCAGATAAAGAAGACGGCATTGTTCAGAAAGAGGTTAGTAAAGATGAAGGACAATCATGAGAAAAAAGATGTCTCCCTCTTTTTCTCTCAGTGTAGCGGGCATCCCGACAAGCCTTTAGAAATTTATATGTTTGTAGATCCTTTATGTCCAGAATGTTGGGCTTTAGAGCCAATTATTAAAAAGCTACAGATCGAGTACGGACGCCTATTCACTTTAAAATATATAATAAGTGGACGATTGGCTACATTGAATGTTTCAAAGAGAATGCGACCTGAAAAGCTTGCAGAAGCATGGGAGAAAACAGCGAGTCGAACTGGCATGTCATGTGACGGAAATGTTTGGCTTGATAATCCATTATCAAGTCCTTATATTGCTTCGTTAGCCATTAAATCTGCTGAGCTTCAAGGCCGTAAAGCAGGGCTTCGTTATTTACGAAAGCTACGTGAGCAATTATTTATCCAAAGTAAAAATGTTTCTGATGAAAAAATACTCGTTCAAATTGCAGATCATGTTGGTCTAGATGCAGATGAATTCCAAAAAGATTTACATTCCCAAAGCACTGCAAAAGCATTACAATGTGATTTAAAAATCACTTCAGAAATGGATGTACATGAAATACCAACCCTCGCATTCTTTAGTGAAGATGTTGATGAAGAAGGTCTGAAAATTACTGGAATTTATTCTTATGATATGTATGTGCAAGTTCTCAAAGAGATGATAGGTGAGGTTATTAAACCTTCACACAAACCACCACTAGAAGTCTTTTTAGAATATTATCAGTTTGTTGCATCAGCAGAAATTGCGGCAGTATATGATATGACATTGGTAGAAGTAGAGAAAGAATTAAAAAAACTTGTTCTTTCTCAAAAGGTGGAAAAAGTACAAGCAAAATACGGAACATTTTGGAAATATATTCACACGAACTAATAACTTTATAAAAAATTAAAAAGGATCAGGCTCCTGGTTTAGAATAACTTCTAGCCGGCCTGATCCTTATTTTTGAATGTATCTTATTCTATAAAAAAATCATCTTATAAACGCTTTCTTTTCAGCAGAAATGGCGTCTTCTAGCCATGATGGATGCATGTTGAGAAGTTCTTTTGGTAAGGCTGTTTTCGCAAACTTTGTTGCTTTTAAATACCTGAAGCAATCAGCACTGTATCAAGTCTAGTGGCATCTTTTCTTCAAAAAATTATACCCTTATAGTGAAAAAACACTGTTTTCACTATAAATTTTAGTTATATAGCAACAATCTTTCAGAAAAGAGCCTTTGGTAAAGCATTTACCGGGAAAAATGCCACATCTAATGACTCTATAGGATCCATATTAAGACTTCCACCATTAATTTTCCCTAGAAAATACGTTGTGATAAAATGAACAACTCTTCCATCAGGATAGGTAAATACCTGTGAAGCAGGATCTGAATAAACCCCGATTAATTTTTCAATGCTGATATGATAACCTGTTTCTTCTAGTACTTCACGTTTCGCTGCTTGTTCAACAGTCTCTCCTGGTTCTACATGACCTGAAGGAATTCCCCATAATCCAACATCAGCTCTTTTTTGCAGCAAAACACTTCCATTATCATCAAAGATAATAATAGCTACACCAGGATGAATTGATTTATATTCCAATGCCATTTCCACCCTTCCTTATTCAAACAGTATTATTCTGTTAACAATTTAAATGATAACAAATAATAGGATAATAGAGGAAGGAAGTTCTTACATATAATAGTAGTTTTCCATCTATCATTAGTTTCGCTCTCGTGAACTAGTAAAAAGAGCAAATAAAAAACCCTATACCAAAGTATAGGGTCTTTTTTTATGTCTTAACGACAACAAAGGGGATGGGAGAAATTTTCACGGTCAAACAAAGGGGTAAATGTTTGTTTGTGATTAATTTCACATCTATAATATATCAAAATATGTCGACAAATGACAAGTGCGAGACAATCATTTCACAAAAATGTCACATAACAGTAAAAAGTTGAAGTAATTGATTTACTTTAAAACGAGTTGTTTAAGGGATTTTCTTTTGAACACTTAGTCATGTTTTCCCCTGGAGAGATGGTCTTTATGACCATTTACTTCTGCTATTGAGAGACTACAACCTTATGACGACCTTTTGCTTCTTCTTTTTTCCAGCTAATGTCCGTCATACACCTTATGACGACCTTTTGCTTCTTCCTTTTCCCAGCTAATGTCCGTCATACACCTTATGACGACCTTTTGCTTCTTCTTTTTTCCAGCTAATGTCCGTCATACACCTTATGACGACCTTTTGCTTCTTCCTTTTTCCTGCTAATGTCCGTCATACACCTTATGACGACCTTTTGCTTCTTCTTTTTCCCTGCTAATGTCCGTCATACACTCTATGACGACCTTTTGCTTCTTCTTTTTCCCCGCCAATGTCCGTCATACACCTTATGACGACCTTTTGCTTCTTCCTTTTCCCTGCTAATGTCCGTCATACACCTTATGACGACCTTTTGCTTCTTCTTTTTCCCTGCTATTGTCCGTCATCCACTCTATGACGACCTTTTGCTTCTTCCTTTTTCCAGCTAATGTCCGTCATACACCTTATGACGACCTTTTGCTTCTTCTTTTTCCCTGCTATTGTCCGTCATACACCTTATGACGACCTTTTGCTTCGTCTTTCCAAGGCTAGAGGACCTTATCAACTACATGAACAACCTTTAACTACTTTTTCTTTCCCACACTAAATACATAAAAGTCCTTGCTTGTCTAAAAAATTACCTCAAACAAGGATAATAACATCATTTGCTTCATATAGAATATAAATAAGCACTGTAATAGGAGGATTATTATGAAGGTGTTCGGAATAATTTTAGGGGCAATTGTATTTGTTGGGTTGTTGTTTTTAAATGTATTAGGACTTATGAATCTTGTGCCTATGTATATTACTTCGCCTTTATTGTTTATTGCGATATTCATTATCCTTTATATAGTAAACCATCGAAAAACATTTAAGGGCTTTTAGCACACATCATCTAGAAGATACATAAAAGGGAATGCGATGGTAACGCCGCATTCCCTTTAACATTATGCATTTATTTTAGATAACAACTCTTCCATTTCATTTAACTTTTCTTCAAAGACTTTACAAGCTTCTTCGATTGGCGTTGAAGATGTCATATCAACTCCAGCCTTCTTTAACACTTCGATTGGGTAGTCAGAGCTTCCTGCTTTTAAGAATTCTAGATAACGATCAACAGCTGGTTGACCTTCTTCTAATATTTGATTACTTAGTGCTGTTGCTGCACTATATCCTGTTGCATATTGATAGACATAATAGTTGTAATAGAAGTGAGGAATTCTTGCCCATTCTAAACCAATTTCTTCATCAACAACAATGTCTTCACCAAAATATTTCTTGTTTAAGTCATAATACGTTTTCGTTAATAACTCAGGTGTCAGAGGTTCACCATCTTGTGCTTTTTGATGAATGATGTGCTCAAATTCAGCAAACATTGTTTGGCGGAATACTGTTCCTCTGAAGCCTTCAAGAAAATGATTTAATAGATATAGGCGTTTTTTCTCATCTTCAATTGTATTTAACAAATAGTGATTCAATAGAGCTTCATTACAAGTTGATGCCACTTCTGCCACAAATATTGAATAATTACCATACGGATATGGTTGTTCTTTACGTGTATAGTAGCTATGCACAGAATGACCGAATTCATGTGCTAATGTAAATAGGTTATTCACATTGTCCTGCCAGTTCATAAGGATATAAGGATTTGTACCATAAGTGCCTGATGAGTATGCTCCGCTTCGTTTTCCTTTATTCTCATGAACATCTACCCAACGGTTTTCAAAGCCTTCTTTTAAAATGGAAATATAGTCATCACCTAAAGGTTCGAGACCTTTTAAGATATAGTCTTTTGCTTCATCATAGGTTACTTCCATCTTCACATCTTTAATTAGTGGAGTGTACAGATCATACATATGAACTTCATCAAGCTTTAACACTTCTTTACGCAATTTCACATAACGTTGTAATAAATCAAGATTATCATGAACTGTACTAATTAGATTATCATAAACAGCTTCAGGGATATTATCACTACTTAGTGCTGCTTGTCTTGCAGAGTCATAATTACGGACCTTTGCACTGAAATTGTCTTTTTTTACTGTTCCACTTAACGTGCTTGCAAATGTGTTTTTAAAGCTACCATATTTGTCGTATACAGCTTTAAATGCTTCTTCACGTACTCTGCGGTCTTCACTTTCTAAAAAGCGAACATAACGGCCATGTGTGATTTCTACTTCTTCACCATTTTCGTCTTTTATCGTCGGGAATGTTAAGTCTGCATTATTTAACATACCAAATGTGTTACTTGATGAACCTAGTACTTCAGAAGCTTCAGCTAGAAGCTCTTCTTTTTCAGCAGATAATACATGTGGTCTTTGACGGTTGATTTCATCAATTGCATGTTCATAAAGCTTTAATCCATCGTTTTCTTCTACAAATTTTTTAATCTTTGTTTCATCACTTGCTAAGATCTCTGGAACAATATAAGAACTTAAGCTCGCAGCTTGTGTATATAAATTTCTTGCGCGATCATTTAGTGCCTGGTATGTAGAATTTGTTGTGTCTTGATCATATCTCATATGTGCGTACGTATATAATTTCCCTAAACGCTCCATTACTTCATCTTGATAAGTAAGTGCTTCTAATAGTGTGTTTGAACTTTCACCAAGCTTTCCTTTAAACTCAGCTAGTTTAGGTAAAGATGCTTTTACTTCTTCATATTCCTTCTCCCATGCCTCATCTGTTGAAAAAATATCTTCTAATCTCCAAGTATCCTCGGTTTTAATTTCATTTCTAGAAGGTAATTTCTTTACAGCCGTTTGCTCTGACATTACGTTTCCCCCTTTTGGAATATTTGCATACGCGGAGCTTGAAATCATTGAGTGTATCAATGTAAATAATGTGATAAGTAGTAAAATTTTTTTGAGCTTCATATCCTTCCCCCTTAATCTCTTTCTCCGCATGTACATTAAAGATCTTTCTCGATAAAATCGAATGGATTAATGGAAGGATACGCATTTTTTTCACTACTATCTCTATCTTCACCCTGCATAGCTTCTTTTGTCAAATAGTAAGCAGTAGCACCTACACCTAACATGGATGCTGTCAAAAGAAGTGTATTTCGTTTGCGCTTCTTATTAAACATTTGATCACCTCTTGTTGTTAATATCTCCCTATTAATTTGTTCAAAAAAAGATTTGTTATTCATTTGTCTATAACAACTTATACTTAGACAATAATTCTTGATCACTTTTTAAAAGATCTTCGGTTTTCACTTTCCAATCCAACTGTTTCTCCTTCATAAACATATTTTTGTCAGTTTCTTTAATAACAGACAGATGACATAACTTTAATAAATAACTTTTGAGAACATAAGAATAATGGAGGTTTTTATGAAGCAAACGTCTGATACTTATTAGACCAGCTTTTATTTTATTTTCGATAAAATAATACACATCACGAAAACTAAAAATTGTTCTTAATTTCAGTTGATCAATAAAAAACAAAATCCACCCTTGCCAAATAAAAACAGGAGATTCGATTAAATAGTTTGTCGACAATGGAAGGAACGCAAGCGATGGCAAGGAAGAAAGAGGCAAACGCTTTGTTTTATATAAGAAAATATTTAATGCATGTGTTTGCTTTGTTTTAAATTGGGATGAATGAAGACGGTACCCCTTAATTTTATTTAACCAAGTTTGGATGAGTTGTTCAGTAGGATGGAATTCACGAAACAGCTGAGATAAAGTTGTTGAATGCAGTGAAGTGTGTGTTGCCTGCGCTATTATTGATCTTTGGGAGAAAGGAATGATGTTTTGTAATTTAATAAACATCTTTTGATCTGGACAATAGGCAATAATAATAGGAGGTTTATTTTGCTTATAGGTATGTATAAGTAACCATTGAAAGCCAGTTAACTGAAACGTCAAAGAACCAGTTCTTTTAATTGAATTTGCTCCTAGTATCCATAAATCTTCAATTTCTTCTTTTTGAAATTCTGTCGATCTTTTTCTAATAAGCTTATGATCAATTTTTGCACATTGAAATTCAATCGCTACTTGCTTTTCTTGAAAATTAACCAAAAGATCTGGTCTTTGTTTTATGCTACTAATAAATGGTTCAAGTGAAACTGAAGGTATCGTCTTTTGTTTCTGTAACCAATGATATAGATCTAGTTTCCCTTTCCGGTGATATTCACTTTCAGCCCCACTTTCTAATCCAGAACATCCCGTTAATTTCTTATGAGCAAAATGTGGTGTTATCACTGTCCCAATTTTTAAATCTAGTTCACTGGAACATGAAGTGCAAATAAATTGAGATTTCGTTTTAAGTTTTTTTAATGTAGTCGATGACCATCTTCTCTCAGCAAGATTCACTTTGTTTCCTTGTTGATCATATGCAATAAACACTTAATATCCTCCCTTCATTTATACTCTCTATTATCTTTTTTTCAGCGTATTAAGCAAAGCTATAAAAATGAAAGATGACCTGTCAAAATTGAATTTTAGCCTATATATGAGTTCCTTTATGTAAATTGTTTCAATTCTATAATCCTTGGTACAAAAAAGAGGCTGGTACATAAGTATTAAAGCAAATTATAAAACCCGAATTATTAGGTGATATATCAATTAATCGTTTCGCCTAATCGTTCGGGTTTTTATTTGTTGTCTTCAATTAGATTTTTTGATTTTGCATACTATTTTTAAGAACTAGTGGAATGTAGCGGAAGACATTTGACTCCTGCGGGTGCAGAGGAAAAGCTGAGACCCCACAGGCGCGCAGCTTACGAGGAGACTTAGCTTCCTCCCCGGCGAATCTTATGTCTGCAGCGCAATGGAACGAACTTGTTTCTTTCAACTTAAAACTATGTCCCTGCCTCTAATTGATAACATTTTTATCACACTAAAGTAAAGGCGACATTAATCTTGCGGTTGATTCAAAAAGTTTTTTAACAATCGAACGTTTAACAAACTCATCCATGACAATTTCCTTGGATTCTTCAATATCTTTTATATATTCATTTACTAAAGTTTGAGTACTCCCTGTTCTATATAAAAAGGCATTTACCTCAAAATTCAAGTGAAAGCTTCTCATATCCATATTAGCTGTACCAATAGAAGCCAACTCATAATCTACAATCACAATTTTACTATGCAAAAAACCCTTTTCATACTCATATACCTTTGCCCCTGCATCAAGCAGCTCTGGAAAGTACGACCTTGAAGCATAATAAACTATTTTTTTATCAGGTCGTTTAGGAACTAATAATCTAACATCGATCCCACTTAGTGCAGCAACCTTTAGAGCTGTTAAAATATCCTCATCAGGCACAAAATAAGGTGAGGCAATCCAAATAGATTTCTTAGCTGATACAATCATTGAAAAAAATAGATTTTTTATTACATCCCACTTATTATCAGGACCTCCAGCAATAAGCTGAACACCACCTGTTTCTTCTATTACACCTGAAGATGAAGATAAGTAAGTATCTGATAAAAGTTTTTTATCGGTCATATAATACCAATCTTGCAAGAAAATCATCTGAAGTGTTCTTACTGCTTCACCTTTAATTAGTAAATGTGTGTCTCGCCAGTAGCCAAAATATTGATCTTTACCAAGATATTCATCGCCTACATTTAATCCACCAACAAAGCCAACAGAACCATCAATGACGATTATTTTTCTGTGATTACGAAAATTAATTTTGTTATTAAGAAATGGTATTTTCACAGGTAAAAAGGACACCATTTCTATTCCTGCTTTTTTCATTTCTTTAATATAGTCTTTAGAAAGTTTCCAACAGCCGACAGCATCATATAAAAATCTAATTTCAATGCCTTCACGTGCCTTATCAATCAATAGGTGTTTTAATTTCTGACCTACTTCATCATTTCGTACGATATAATATTCAAGATGAATATGATGTTTGGCTTTTTTTAATTCCTGAAATATATGTTCAAACGTTTCATTTCCGTCAGTAAGGGCTTTCGTTTTTGTAGCGAAAGAAATTGGACTATGTCCTAAACGATGTGCTAGCTTAAATAATAATTGTTGGTGATTTCCCATATGATTAATTTTATCTTGATATGAACTATGATTACCTTCAATTTCTAAAAAAGCCTTTTCATCAGTTAAAGCCTTCTTTTCAAATAATCTTCTCTTTTTGATGTTTCTTCCAAAAAATAAATAAAAGAAAAAACCTACTAATGGAAAACCACCTAATACAACAAGCCATGTTATTGTATGTGAGGGATGTCGGTTTTCTAGGAAGATCACGATACAAATAAAGATAATAGACAATGTAAAAAGCACACTGAACGTACCAACAATCCAATCTCCCCATAAGTTTTTTGTTATAAGAATAATGGAAGCAATTACAGTTACAAATAATAGTAAACGGAATGTATACCTCATACCTTTTCACCTTACTTTATTTTCAGCTCTGTTAAACTTAATTTCCGTTACAGGCATTCGTTTTATAAAAGCGGTTCAGTAATAATCTCCAAGTGTGCAGCTACAGAATTCTCCCTTCTTCACAGCGTAAGCAAGGGGGCCATTCATCTCATATAGCCACACACCTCAGCATAGCTTTTTTAGTTTTACTTCCCTTTTTTTCCAGTTAAAACTTAAGAGATCAAAGCATGGTTACAATGAGATTATGATTATCATATTGTAAATAACATTTCCCATGTTCAAAAAAAAAATACCGATCCATGTTTGAAATCGGCTAAGAAACTAAAAATATTGTTTTATGAAATTTGCTTCGTAAACTTTGTTGCTTTTAATCATATGAAGAAACAGCACATAATAAAATCTAGTGGCATCTTTTCTTCTAAGAATCGTACCTTTATATGATAAAACATTGTTACTAACAGGAAATTAGTTCATTAGCAACAATCCTTCAGAAAAAAGCCTTTATGAAAAATGCTTTCTAATTGTATTTAAAGCATGATCTTTTGCAATTAAGTTTCCATATTCCTCAAGACGATGAATTGTTACTCGTGATTCCTGTCCATACTCAAGAATAATACTTAACGTATTTTCGATTTCCTCATCACTAACCTCATCATCAAACTCTACATATACATAGTAATTTTGATCAAGTGAATATAGGTGATTCGTCATGCCTGCTAGTAACGAATACTTAGATAAAGAAATAACATTCTCAAAATCATTGAATTTAATTACAAATTGGAGCTGCTGCTCGATATCTTCTATCTGTTCGTCCTTTGAATCGCTTGATTTATTAAAATGATGGTCTAATAATGATTCAATATTTTCATCGACTGGTAGCTCTTTCAACTTTTCATCTGAAATAGGAAGCTCGAGCTTTTGTCCATCCTTTGAGACCTGTGCTTTTGTTACAATGACTTCAAGACCTTTATCTAGTGCTTGAACTTGAATCCAAAGTGGACCTTCTACCATGAACTCTTCCTCTTCATGAACTTCGTCCATCATTTCCCAGAATAATTCTTCACTTCGATCTCGGTTATACCAGATCTCTTCACGATCAAACCCACGCTCTTCTATATCCATATACGAAATATAAAATTTTACAGTATTATCGTTAATACGTTCGATTTCCATTTCTCAACCTTCCCTTCTGTATAAGATGTTGAAGGGCCAACCCCCCTCTAAAAGGTAGTTGTACTTTACTACACTTTACCCAAACTTGCAAAGATTTAATCAAGGATAAAGGTAGTATCAGCATCCCTAAAAAGTAGATCATCTGCTGAGTTTACTATAAAACCTTCAATTATGAAGTAATCTTGTACTCCTATTTTATGATAAAAAGTACGTAAATGAAATAAAAAAACTCTGAAATTATAAAAACAGTTGTTTTACCTATATGATTTTCCATCATAATATATAATTCTGCTCATATAATTGTACAAGCAGTGAAAAAGCTGAAAGAGGGTATAACTTTATGGAACAAGATTTTTTACTTTCACTTTTAATCATTATCGGAATTGATCTCGTACTTGGAGCAGATAATGCCGTCGTTATCGCTATGGCATGTCGTAATCTACCTGTTATTCAGCGAAACAAAGCCATTATTTTTGGTACTTTGCTTGCAATAGTTATTAGGATTCTAATAACATTAGTTGCCGTTTATTTATTGAATGTTCCTTTTTTACAGGTAATCGGAGGAGTATTCCTGCTATATATTGCTTTTCATTTAATTGTTGGTAAAGATGATGACTCCAGTAAAATAAAAAGTCATGCTTCATTATGGAAAGCAGTTCAGACAATCGTCATTGCTGATTTACTAATGGGATTTGACAACGTTGTTGCTGTAGCTGGAGCTGCACAGGGGCATATGCTACTTGTTGCAATAGGTTTATTCATCTCAATACCAATTATTATTTGGGGAAGTAAAATGATTCTTGTGTTATTAACAAAGTATCCAATTTTGATATATGTTGGAGGAGGTTTACTTGCATTCACCGCTGGTAAGATGATCGTCGAAGACCATAAACTTCAATCATTATTTGTATCACATCAAACATTAGCCTACAGTTTACCATTTGTCACGACAACATTTATTCTCTTAGCTGGTATCCTTTACCACCAACTATTTAATCTGCGAACAAATAAAAACTAAATTAAATATGAAAAAGGCAGACTCTTTTAGAATTTGCCTTTTCTATTTTATTTAATTAACCAAACGTTGAGCTTCTCTTAATTGATAAGTACGAACACGACGTGGTAGGAAACGACGAATTTCATCTTCGTTATAACCTACTTGAAGTCTTTTTTCATCGATAATAATAGGACGACGAAGTAGACCAGGGTTTTCTTGAATTAAGTTATATAAATCTTGTAAAGGTAATGTTTCTAAGTTTATATTTAACTTTTGGAAAATTTTCGAACGCGTTGAGATGATTTCATCAGTGCCATCTTCAGTCATTCTCAAAATTTCCTTTATCTCTTGAATTGTTAAAGGCTCAGAGAAGATATTACGTTCAGTATATGGGATGTCGTGTTCTTCTAACCAAGCTTTAGCTTTTCTACATGAAGTACAACTTGGTGACGTATATAGTGTTACCATTATCCTTCACTCCTCTAATTATAGAATGAGTTTTCATAAAGAAAAGTATATAAAATTGAAATTACTTTAAATAAGAAATCTCTAAATTGATTATACTATAAAAAAGTAAGTATGCATATAGATTTTATGTTAAAAGTATGACAAAACGATTACAATCCTAATTAATCTAAGTAAATTCCAACAATGACTATGCAGTCAATTTTTAGTCGAATTAGTCGAAAACAATAATAAAAAGGTATTATCTTGTCTTATCATTGTCAATTACAACCAACTATTCTCAATTAACTTAAATCTTTAAAAAGATCACTTTTGTTATCTCTATCATCAATTGTTAATACTTCATCAACTGATTGATATGAATCTCCATAAAGCTCTTTATCCTTAAATGTGTGGATGATCTCATATGTTTTTTTCATCGCATCATAAACCTGTTCTTCTGATTCGTCACTCGGTGCCCAATAAAGAATCTCCATTTTATTCACTTCATTTGTTGCAAGTGATCGACGTTCATATCCAATCGATGTAGCGTGCTTAAATCCTTCTCTTTGGTAAAATTTCAATCTTTTCTCTGAGTCTGTATCTTCATAATTAAAAGGTTCTACTTCTAAAATGATCGGTTTTTTCTTTTTCTTAAGCTTTTCAATTAATTTGTTTCCTAAACCTTCTCCTCTTGCATCTTTTGAAACAAAAATATAATCAATAAAAATAAAGTCATCAAGCTCGGCATACATTAATACATGATTTTTACCTTCATCTTTATGGTAAATGTCGCTTTTTTCTTTTAGTAAGGCTTCTATATGCTCTTTTGATTTCATTTCTTCTATGGGAAAATACTTACTTAGTTTTTCATACCAATTCATTGATCTGCTCCCTCTTATTGATTTCTTATACTATGTTCTCCCACAATTATGTATACCCTTCTTTTTTTGCTGTTAAACTTGGTAAATTTTTATTTCTTTATTTAACTGACAAAATTCTTAAGAATTAAAGTTATAGAAAGAAGGCACTGTTAAACTTTGTTACTGATTTCCGGTACAGAGATTCTCTTTGCCGGGAAAAATGTAGTTCGTTTTCCCTATCGGAGCCTCTGATGATGTACAATTTTGATCGTTTATGAATGGACAAAAATTACTCAATATCTTCTCTATCTAAATAATATTAATTTCAAAAGAACGCAGAACAATATTAAAGATTGTTACGTGATGTAGAACACGATCTAATATTTCCCATAGTGCTTTAATCTCGATAATAACCAGTCTTCTAGCTTTACCTTTTATATGTTCAATAAATTTCTTAACATTTATAGGGATTCAATATGTGAGGAACTTTTACTCGTGTTTTCATCCGCTTTGTTCTTCATCAGCTCTATGACGACCTTTTTCTCTTGCTTTCCTACCGCTTATGTCCGTCATCTGCTCTATGACGACCTTTTTCTCTTGCTTTCCTACCGCTTATGACTTTAATCTGCTCTATGACGACCTTTTTCTCTTGCTTTCCTACCGCTTATGTCTTTCATCTGCTCTATGACGACCTTTTTCTCTTGCTTTCCTACCGCTCATGTCCGTCATCGGCTCTATGACGACCTTTCTTTTTCTCTTGCTCTCCTCTCGCTCATGTCCTTCATCGCCTACATGCCGACCTTTACTCAGGAGGATTGCCCCGCTTTTAACTGCTCTAACCCAAAATCACAAAGTCCTAAAAATTAACCTTAAGCTCTAACATAACCCAAAAACAAAAAACGCTTGAAGTTGTATTCAAACGTTTTCTGTATATCTTCACTTTTAGATGTCTATAGTTAAACCTAATTAACAGGCGTGTAATCTACTCCAGTGGAATACGTATTTCCGGCATTCCATAATAAGAACTCATTTATTCCATGTTCATTTAAAGCTTTAATTTGTTCTTCTACTTCTTTCTTACCATAGACCTGATAATTTCCTTTACCTAAATAAGAAGCAGTAAAATCCTGTATCCATGGTCTGGATGTTGGTTTATTTTCAGTTTCTTTAAGTTTTTGATTTTCTAATTTTGCATATTCACTAATAAGCTTATATGGCTCTAGATCAGGTTTAGCGATGCCAAAGTATGAAGTCCAATGACTTGGATAAATCATAGACGAAATAACATCAACATGCTCAGAGATTTTCGAGAAATTTTGCCCTATGCCTGGTGCCTCTTTTAATGTAGCTGTATATCCAAATATATCTACGGAAACTTCTACTCCATATGGCTCTAGCTTATCTTTTGCATATGCAACAAAATCTGTCACAGCAGTTACACGTTTTTGTACATTGTCTTGCTTATCATCTCCGTATTTACCTTTATTATATGTAAGAGTATCATCTCGACGTTCAAAGCCTTCTGGAAACCGAACATAATCAAATTGAATTTCCTCAAACCCAAGTTTTGCTGCTTCTATCGCCAAGTTGACATTATAATCCCATACTTCTTTCATGAAAGGATTAACGAATGATTCTCCCCTACCGTTTTTCCATACTTTATTGCCTTCTTTAAATGACCATTCTGGTTTTTTATTTGCTAAAACAGTATCTTTAAATACAACAATTCTTGCTATAGGATAAATTTCTTTCTTTTCCATTTCCTTTAATATTTCTTTTGGATCTTTTATGTAGTTTTTACTAATATCAAAATATGGTGATGTTTTCTCTGGCATATAAGTTAAATTCCCAAAATCATCTTTCACATCAATGACCATTGCATTTAGTTCTGTGTTTTTAATCATATTTGTGAGCTTTTTGAATCTCTCTCCACCAGCAGAATGACCAGTAACATAAATTCCTCTTACCGCATCAGGGTATGTAAATGAATATCCTGAATCATAAACAAATCTAGGCATGGATTTCGGTATGTTTTTTGTTTGTAAACCTACGTTATGCATGACATGATTTTTACTATTCATGGATGACCCATTCGTGTCAGCTTCTACATTGGTAGAAATAAAAATTGAAGTAATCAGAAACATGATAACTATTATGTAACTTCGGCTTCGGATGTTTTTACTCTTCATTTGATCTCCCCCATTATTATTTCTATCTTAAGTATAAAGAAATAACCCTTGTGTTAATAGACAAAAATCAGTTTTTTCGCTTTATACAATTTAATATAGTATATGCAACATTCCCTTTGAAGATTAGGACAAAACATTTTATTTATTGGACATGTATAGCATATTTGCAGAATGTAATTTATATAACATCATCAAAAAAGTAAATGCAGCCTCTATATGGCACTTTGATACGCTAGACTCCAAAGTAACATCCACCCGAATTTTTTATCTATCCCATTCCTACCAATTAAATTAAAGATACCTTTTTTACTACAAACTCTTGTCTTTCTAACTTAACTAAGAGTAGCACCGCCAAACATTGTTGTTTCTATATCCTACAGTCATTTACTTTCCTGCGAAAAAAAACCAGTTAAAGTAATTATCCTTATGTTAGGTCTAGATCAAGTTGCGATTTGCACGTTGGGAAAAAAACCTTTTTTTCTTGGCTAGTTTAAAGCTTAATGTTGAATTTCAGTACAAACTTGGGTAACAGAAAAAAGACCAAATCATTTTGCGATTTGGTCGGCTTTATTTATTCACAATTACCTTCAGATAAGGCAATTACTTTGAATATTGTTTTTGGTATTGTTTAAACTCGGCTTCTGAACACATAACAAAATGTCCTGGCTTTACTTCTCTGAAGTCAACTTCATCATTTGGTTGATAATTGTGCTGACTTGGATCATACGTTTTTCTCACACGACTACGCTCATAATCTGGATCAGGAAGTGGGATAGCTGATAGTAATGACTGTGTGTATGGATGTATTGGGTTGTTATATAGTTCATTAGCATCTGCTAGCTCAACTAACTTTCCAAAATACATAACACCTATTCGATCACTAATATATTTTACCATCGAAAGATCATGGGCAATAAATAAATAAGTTAACCCTTTTTCACTTTGAAGTTTTTTCATTAAGTTAACAACTTGTGCTTGAATAGAAACATCAAGAGCAGAGATTGGCTCATCTGCAATAATGAACTCAGGTTCTACAGCAAGAGCTCGTGCAATCCCTATACGTTGACGTTGTCCACCACTAAATTCATGCGGATAACGATTTGCATGCTCACGGTTAAGCCCAACTGTTTCTAATAACTCATACACTTTTTCTAAACGTTCTTTTTTCGTTTTTGCTAATCCATGTATATCAATTCCTTCTGCAATAACATCAGAGATTTTCATACGTGGATTTAATGAAGCATATGGATCTTGGAAGATCATTTGCATTTTACGATTAAATGCTTTTAAATCAGATTTAGATTTTTTACCATGTACATTAACACCATCATAAATAACATCGCCACCTGTTGCATCATATAATCTGATTATTGTACGTCCAGTAGTAGATTTTCCACAACCTGACTCACCAACAAGTCCTAATGTCTCACCTTTATAAATATCAAATGAAATGTTATCAACTGCTCTTACTTCATTAGGTTTTCCAATATTAAAATGCTGCTTTAAATTTTTAATTTCTAGCAATTTTTCTTTTGACATTTTATTTTCCCTCCTTGTTTCCAGGGAATTGACGTCTACGACGTTTTACAGCTTCTGGTGGTTCTACATGTGGAGCATCAGGATGTAGTAACCAAGTAGCTGCGTAATGTGTTTCAGATACTTTATACATAGGTGGTTGTTTCTCATGATCAATTTTCATAGCAAATTCATTACGAGCAGCAAAAGCATCACCAGGTGGTGGGTTCAATAAATCAGGTGGTGTTCCTGGGATTGCATATAATTCTACATCGTCAGATTCTAGATCAGGCATAGAACTAATTAAGCCCCATGTATATGGGTGTTGTGGATTGTAAAATACATCATCAACAGTTCCAATTTCAACAATTTTCCCACCATACATAACAGCTACACGATCTGCTACGTTTGCCACAACTCCAAGATCATGAGTAATGAAAATAATTGATGTATCAATTTTCTTTTGTAAATCCTTCATTAACTCAAGTATTTGTGCTTGAATCGTAACATCCAAAGCAGTTGTTGGTTCATCTGCAATTAAAACCTTTGGGTTACATGCAAGTGCAATCGCAATAACAACCCTTTGTCTCATACCACCGGAAAACTGGTGAGGATATTGGTTAAAACGTGCTTCAGGCTGTGGTATACCAACTAGACGTAATAAGTCAATCGCACGATCTTTTGCTGCCGATTTACTTAAATTTTGATGTTTGATAATTGGTTCCATAATTTGCTTACCAATTTTCATTGTCGGGTTTAGAGATGTCATTGGATCCTGGAAAATCATTGAAATGTCTTTTCCTCGAATTTTCTGCATCGCCTTGTTATTTAGTTTTGCAAGATTCTTATCATCAAATAAAATCTCTCCAGCCTTTATCTCTGAATTAGATTCAGGTAAAAGGCGCATAATTGATTTAGTTGTTACAGATTTACCAGATCCAGACTCACCTACAATTGCAAGTGTTTCCCCTTTATATAAGTCGAAGTTTACGCCACGGATAGCCTGTACTTCTCCCCCAAAAGTATGAAACGAAATGTGTAAATCCTTCACTTCTAATATTTTTTCCATGATCTATTCACCTACCTTTTTAATCGCGCATTTTCGGATCAAGTGCATCACGAAGTCCATCAGCTATCATATTAAAACAAATCATTATTGTACTGATTATAATTGCTGGGAAAATCATTTGATAAGGATACAATCTTAATGTTTTAAAACCATCATCAATTAATGTACCTAAAGATGCTAAAGGATCTTTTAAACCTAAACCAATAAAGCTTAAAAACGCTTCGAAGAAAATAGCACTAGGTATAGTAAACATCGTATTAATTATGATGACACCTACTAAGTTAGGTAATAAGTGTTTTATTATAATTTTTTTATCATTAGCTCCAAGAGTTCTTGATGCTAAAACGAATTCTTGATTTTTATATTTTAGTACTTGACCACGTACAACACGTGCCATACCGACCCATCCGGTAATTGTTAAGGCTATTGTAATCGATATAATACCAGGCTCTAATATGATAATCATTAAGATAACGACTACCAAGTTTGGAATACCAACTAAGATCTCAATTACACGTTGCATAACTGTATCTACACGACCACCATAATAACCTGAAATCGCGCCATATGCTACACCGATAATCATATCTATAACTGCTGCTAAAAGAGCAATATATAATGAAACTTGAGTACCTTTCCAAACACGAGTAAAGATATCACGACCTAAACTATCAGTACCAAACCAATAATAAGAATCGGTTGCATTTTTTAATTCATAAGCATTATAAACTTCGCCATTCTTCTTCGTTAATGTTCCATCAAATGGAAGCCAAGAAATATCTTCTAGAGCTTCTACCCTTGGTGGTAGATTTGAATGCTTAGCATTTTGCTTCTTATAGTCATAATCGTTTAGAAAAGGTCCAACTAATGCAAGAATTGTTAATAGGAATAATACAACAATACTAACAATTGCTGCCTTGTTTTTCTTCACACGTAACCATGCATCTTGCCAGTAGTTTAAACTTGGCTTAGAAATTTTTTCACTTACTGAATTATCTATTTCAGCGGGTTGAAACAAGTCTTTTGAGATTTTCTCTTCTTGCTGTGACATTATTTTTTACCTCCCGCTAAACGAATTCTCGGATCAATTAATCCATATAACAAGTCTACAACTAAAACAACAAAGATAAATAAAGCTGCAAACAGAATGGTTGTACCCATGATAACTGGGTAATCATTAACATTGATTGATTTTACAAACTGTTCACCTAAACCAGGGATCCCAAAGATTTTTTCAATAACTAATGATCCTGTCATTAAGCTAACTGTTAGTGGACCTAATACAGTGATAACTGGAATTAATGCATTACGTAATGCATGTTTAAAAGCTACCTCGAATCCACTAGCACCTTTTGCTCTTGCTAATGTAATATAATCAGAACCTAAAACTTCAATCATTTCTGTTCTCATAAATCGAGCTGCAATTGAAATCGGGAACATCGCTAATGCAATAGTAGGTAGGATCGTATATTCTGGTCCTCTCCAGAAGGCAACAGGTAACCAACCTAACTTAACTCCAATATAATATTGAAGAAGTCCTGCAAAAACGAATGATGGAATTGATTTACCTATTACAGCAATAAATGTGGTTGAATAATCCACCCAAGTATTTTGCCTTAGTGCTCCAATTACACCTAAAATTATTCCAAGTATTGTTCCAAAGAACATGGCTTGGAAACCAAGTACTGCTGAGGGACCAATACGATCCATAAGTATATCTGTTACACTTGCGTTGTTAAACTGAAAGGATACCCCTAAGTCACCTTTGGCTAAATTAACCATATAGGTTAGATATTGAATTGGCACAGGCTCATCCAAACCATACTTGTCTTTCATGATGGTTACCTGCTCTGGTGACAGTTTACTTATGTTTGTGAAAGGCGTACCAGGGATTAATTTCATGAGGAAAAAAGTAAACGTGGCTATTAATATTAAAGTAAGTAGCATATAAATGATACGCTGTGAAATATACTTAACCATTTGAAAAGCACCTCCTAAAAACTAAATTTTCTCCATTGTTCGACAATTCTGTTACAAGGGAAAAAGAGAGTATATCTCCTATACTCTCTTCAACCGGTTAAATTATACCGACTTTTGGCCAATCCGTAAACTATAAAGATTATCCAATACCTTATTAAAAATAGAAGATAAACGGAAATCTGCATAAACTGGACAATTCATCGTTATGAATCATAACGATAAATTGTCCGATTATGTTGGGATTAATTATTTAATTGTTACCCATTTATAGCTGTACTCAGGACCAATGAAGTGATATGTGAAACCTTCTACTTTATCAGCAACCAATACGTTAGATGAACGTTGGTAAACTGGTGCTAAAGCAGCATCTTCTTCAAGTAGAATTTTTTCTGCTTGTTGTAATGCTTCGAAACGCTTAGCGTTATCATCAGCAAATGTGTATTGAGCATCTTCTAACAATTTGTCATATTGCTCATTAGAGTAAGCCATTTTGTTGTTTCCGCCATCTGTGATCCAAAGATCAGAGAATGAGATTGGATCTTGGTAATCAGGACCCCAACCAGCGAATTGTAAATCATAATCCATTTTAACGTCACGATCTAAACGTACGCTGAATGGTACAGATTGAACATCAACTGTTAAACCTTTAAGATTTGTTTCTAATTGGTTTTTAATGTAAGAATCTGTTTTCTTAGAAGTTTCAGTGTCACCACCAAGGTAAACTAATTCAACAGAATCTGTACCTAATTCTTTAAGTCCAGCTTCCCAGAATTTTTTAGCTTCTTCTAAGTTATACTCTAACATATCTCCATTAGCTTCACGGAAATCTTTACCGCTTGGATCAGTTACGAAGTTTTTCGGTACTGAATAGTTAGCAGGAACAGATCCATTATTTAAGATGCTGTCAGTTAAATCTTGTTTATTAAATGCAGTCGCAATCGCACGACGAATATTTTCGTTAGCTAATGCTTCATTTTGTTGATTCATTTTAATCCAGAAAATTGTAGGCTCTAACCATTTAACCATGTTAGGGTCACCTTCATATTGTGGAACGATATCAGATGCAAGCTTACCAGTGATATCAGCTTCACCAGTTTCGTATGCATTTGCTGATGCTTGTGGATCTTTAAGTACGTTAAATTGAATGTTTTCTAAAGCTACAGCTTCAGCATCCCAATACTCAGTGTTTTTCTCCATTGTCCATTCAGTTGCAGTGTTACCTTCCCAAGCTGTAAGAACAAATGGTCCATTGTATACTAAGTTATCTGCAGATGAAGCATATTTGTCGCCTTTTTCCTCAACAAACTTTTTGTTTTGAGGGTAGAAAGTTCCAAATGCCATTAATGATTCAAAATATGGAATTGGTTTTTCTAAAGTAATTTCTAAAGTCTTTTCATCTTTAGCAACAACACCTAAAGTGTTAAGATCATATTCTTTCTTATCAGCAGCTAATTTTGTGATTTCTTTTGCTCCCTTAATTTTCCCTTCCATCATGTAAGGACCATAAGGAGAAGCAGTTGCTGGGTCAATCGCACGTTGCCATGCAAATACGAAGTCTTCTGCTGTAACAGGGTCTCCGTTAGACCATTTAGCATCTTTTAATTTCACAGTATATACTAATCCATCTTCGCTTACTTCAGGTTCTCCATCAGCCATACCAGGAACTGCTTCTTGGTTTTGATCTAAACGGTATAAACCTTCCATTACGTTAGCTAATGCTGTAAAACTTGCTGAATCTTGCGCCATAACGCTATCCATAGATGGAATTTCAGATGTTTCTAATACTTTTAATTCTTGTGGTACTGATTCTGCAGCAGTATCGCCACCTTCATCAGTTGTAGTTTCATCACCACCGCCATTACATGCTGCTAAGAACATGCTAAGCACTAATGATAAAGCTAAAAGTAGAAATAATTTCGACTTTTTCACAAGTAGACCTCCCTTTTTTTTATACATGTTGTTTTTCTTACAAGGCTTATTATACAAGTATTCAAACAATTGTGCATTTATTTTTTTAATAAAATTTACACAAATGCAATAATATTAAAGAAATCATCATGAAAAATAGTTCTAAAGTCCTATTAGTTTCGTTAGAATTTTCTCATAATTTTTGGTATTTTTTTAGTTATATGCTTTAACGCGTTGACTTGTAAAGGGTTACATAATCTCACAAGCTTTTTTTGAAAAACAACTTAAAATTAAAAGATTTTTCTAAATATTTAGCATTACTTTTAATGAAATCACACTATTAGAATAACTTTTTACCTATTTTTTACTCCTCCTTCCATCTGATATAATAGGACTTATGAACTTTTAGAAAGAAGTGATGGAACTTTTGCCTAATAAAAAATCGTTTACACTTTATATTGTGTCTATCTTATCCGTAATCTTACTTTCTTTCTTGATTTACCAGAAATTAACTCTGTTATCTTTTATTAATATTTCGTTTTATTTCGGAATAACCTTACTATTTGTAGCTGCTTTTACCATCACGTTAAAAGGTGGATTTTTTGATGGTATCACATACGGATTTCGTAGATTGTTCGTTTCTAAAGGAAGAGAGTTATCAAAAGAAGAAGTAGATGAAATGATTCCTGTGTCAGAGTTATTAGATTTTGACCATTCCCCATTTCTAATTTCAGGATTGATGGTAACGGGTACAATGATTCTTGCTCTTCTTATTTATTATCTATAACAGTTTGCAAATCATCTCATTCTTTTTTATAATAAGAAAAAAATAGACGGCTATGAAAAAGAGTAGTACATATGATGGAACATTTTAAGAGAGCCTGTGTTTGGTGGAAACAGGTAATGTCCTATATGGAATGGACTTTTGAGCTTCTGCACAGAAGGAAGTATGTGTAGACGTGTTCTTGCGTTAAAGGATGAAGTTGATTTCTACGATGATAGAAATAAGTAGGGTGGCACCGCGGTCCATCGTCCCTATATTTAGGGGCGAGTGGGCTTTTTTTTATGGAAATATATCAACATTTAATAAGGCTGTTTTCGTAAACTTTGTTGCTTTTTCATCCTTGTTGGAAACAGCAGTATATATAAAGTCTATTGGCAATGCGATGAAAACACTGTTTCTAACAGAGAATTAGGGCAATTAGCAACAATCTTTCAGAAAAGAGCATTAATAAAAAACATTAATTGGAGGAAATGATGATGAAGACGATTTTTTCAGGTATACAGCCTAGTGGATCAGTCACGTTAGGAAATTATATAGGAGCTTTAAAACAATTTGTTGATCTACAAAATGAATACAATTGTTATTTTTGTATTGTCGATCAACACGCAATTACCGTTTCGCAAGATCGTTTGGCATTACGTCAAAATATAAGAAGCTTAGCTGCAATGTATCTAGCGGTTGGAATTGATCCTGATAAAGTAACACTTTTCATTCAATCAGAGGTTCCAGCACACGCACAAGCTGGATGGATGTTACAATGTGTTGCATATATTGGGGAATTAGAGAGAATGACACAATTTAAAGATAAATCACATGGTAAAGAAGCTGTTTCAGCAGGGCTACTTACTTATCCACCATTAATGGCTGGAGACATTCTTCTATATCACACAGATCTTGTACCCGTCGGTGAAGATCAAAAGCAGCATTTAGAATTAACAAGAGATTTAGCTGAACGTTTTAATAAGAAATACAATGATATCTTCACAATTCCTGAGGTGAGAATACCAAAAGTTGGTGCTAGAATTATGTCACTTGCAGAACCGACCAAAAAAATGAGTAAATCTGATGCAAATCAAAAAGCATTTATTACACTTTTAGATGATCCTAAGCAAATTGAGAAAAAGATTAAAAGTGCTGTCACTGACTCAGAAGGAATTGTTAAATATGATAAAGTAAACAAACCTGGAATTTCAAACTTGTTATCTATTTACTCCATTCTTACTGAAGAGTCCATTGAACAAATTGAATCAAGATATGAGGGAAAAGGGTATGGTGATTTCAAACAAGATGTTGCCGATGTACTTGTAGCAACTCTTTCACCTATTCAAGAAAAATATCACCATCTTATGGCTTCAGACGAATTAGATCAAATATTAGATCAAGGTGCAGAAAAAGCAAATGCTGTTGCACAAAAAATGCTCAAAAAAATGGAAAATGCCATGGGGCTTGGACGTAAACGATAAGAAAAGCGCAAGCGCCTTGGTCAGCTCCGACAAGCATAAGTCGATTAGGAATAGGAGGTGCTCTTTACCTTCAATTCCTAATTGGCTTATGACCAAGGAAAAAGGAAGTTATTTTTCCCTCGAGGGGCTAGGCGCTGGAGCTAGACATCAAAACTACGTAAAAACTTATACTTTCTTATCTTAAAATAAACAAAAATGGGTCAGTCTCCTAAGGAGAATCTGACCCATTTTTTTATTAGGCTGTTTTCGTAAACTTTGTTGCTTTTCAATGCCCGAAGTCATCAGCATTGTATTAAGTCTAGTGGCATCTTTTCTTCATAAAAAAGTACCCTTATTGTGAAAAAACACTGTTTTCACTCCAAATTTTGGTTACATAGCAACAATCGTTCAGAAAAGAGCCTTTAATTAATTTACTTTAGATTCGTGTTCCATATCCCATAGCTTTTCAAAAAAGGGTTGTCCCTTTATAAGACGTTCACATAATTGAATATGCTTAGGCGACCATCCGTATAAGGTTTCTTCATACAATTGATTCCACACTTCATTGAACTCTCTTTGTTGAATATCCTCATACTTTGTTGGATTCCACTCTGTGTACCAATATTTAACTTCTGCAGCATTTTTAGTCGCTTGTAATTGATCAAGTGCCATAAATAATAACTGTTTTAATTGTCTTTCTTTTCTCGTTAAGCCTCTCATATACTCTGGAGACAATGACAAAATATGATATTCCTTTGCTGCTGATTCATCATTCATAATTTCAGTAGAAAATTCCTCTGGTTCAATATCCTTAACCATCTCAAAAACTAGCTGCTCTTGACGAGGTATGATTCTGCTTTTACGAATAGGAATCGTGTAACCAATTGTATCAACAGCAACAATCCCAATTCCATCTGTCACAACAAAACAATAATCTAATTGAATTCTTTCATGGTTTTTTCTAATATAAGCCTTCTGAAAAATATCTTTCATTAGACCAGGTGGTAACTCTGCTAAGTTATTTTCTATGTAGTCAAAAAGCAATGAATTAACCTTTAATAGTGGAACCTGATCAAGGAGTTCAACACTGTCATCCTTTCTCCATTCATGGAAATGACATACATTGTACCCATTCTCTTCACCTTCAAACCAATTTACCCAAACATCATGAAGAAATAACATTTTTTTATCCCTCACTTCAGTACCATTTGTCAAACAGTATAGGCAAAAAATAGAAAGTCTATTCCTATATGATTAGATAATCTAGTGTTTTTTCGCTTTTTTATCTTTCAACATCGCTTAGCTTCGTTGTCTGAAACTTGTCCATATCTAACTTTATGTAAAATAAGAGCGAAATATTCAATGGTATAGGTTCATCCCAGCGGATTTCCCTATAGATTACCTCGAACTCTACATTCTACAAATGGATATTATAAAAGGCTCTTTTCTAAAGGCTCTTTTCTGAAAGATTGTTGCTAATTGACCTAATTATGCAGTGGAAACATTGTTGTTATAGCAAAATAGGTACTATCCTATGAAGAAAAGATACCACTATGCTTTAAATAGTGCTGTTTACTTGGAGTTGTTAAAGCAACAAAGTTTACGAAAACAGCCTTTCTAAAAGATTGTTGCTAATTGACATAGTTCTTTATTAGAAACAGTGTTTTCATCGCATAAAAGGTACTATTCTATTAGAAAAGATGCCACTAGACTTTATATAGTGCTGTTTCCATCAAGTATTTAAAAGCAACAAATTTTACGAAAACAGCCTTATAAAAACACCTCTGCATCAACTGCTAATAATTGTTTTGTCTTCTTGCTACTATTCTCCATATATTTCTTCACTAGATAATATCCAACCGAATAACCCAACATAGAAGGATAAAGCCCTGTACCAAACATCAACTGTGAAAACTTTGGGTTTTCTCGCGTTACCTCTTTATTAGGAAGAATGATTCTATCTAAAAATCTTTGACATTGCATTTCTGTGTACCGCTTTGTCCAAGATGCTACAGAATCTTCACCAAGCTTCTCTCTTACAGCATTTTCTGCTAATCCCTCCATAATCATGGTGTCAATGATTGTAAAACTTTTCTCTTTTTTAGATACCACAGCTAAACGACAAACATGATGATATTCATGGATAAAAAGAGATTTTATATGATTCTTTTTTACATCCTGTGATAAAAAAAGAAATAATTTATTATGAAAAGCCAAACCTGATCTACCATCATATTCAATTTGAATTTTACGATTATTTTGTTCGCAAGGAAACGTGAAAATAGGTACATCAGGTCCTCCCCATTCTTCTTTTAACATACTCTCCAGCCTTTTTACATATTTTAATATTTGATCGTTCTCAATTCGTTCAACCCATTCTTCAAGATAGGTTGAACGTTGATACATCCCAAAAGTTTGTAAGTATTTAGCAATTTCATCTTCTTTCATGTTTGTGAAATATCGTTCTAATTTCTTATAAATATCTTGATTAGTTGTTGCTTTTTTTAACCATTCTACTGTATCAATTACACTCACAATCAGCGCCCCTTCCACAAATATTGTATGAAGTTGCTTGAGTTGTTGTGAAAGCTTGATGAGTGCGATGATGACCTTTAGGTGATGGATTTCTCCTTCTTATGGGTTTCATTGGCTCGATGAATGTATACACTTCAACCGAAAAAAAGCATGAATTCTAAATAGAATTCACGCTCTTTTTCACATCATTACGCTTGATACTTTTTAAATATGATTGTTGCATTATGTCCGCCAAAACCTAACGAATTACTTAGAGCCGTATTGACTTCACGTTTTCTCGCTTCATTTGGAACATAATCTAAATCACAATCTGGATCAGGCGTTTCAAAATTAATTGTTGGTGGGATGATCCCTTCTTGAATCGCTAAAATACTTAGGATTGCCTCAACTCCTCCGGCTGCACCTAATAAATGTCCTGTCATTGATTTCGTTGAACTGATTGCAAGCTTTTGTGCATGATCTCCGAAAACCTCTTTGATTGCTAATGTTTCAAATTTATCATTATATGGAGTACTTGTACCATGTGCATTGATATAATCAATTTCATCAGCTTTAAGTCCACTACCTTCAATTGCTTGCTTCATTGCTCTTGCACCACCCTCACCATTTGGTGCAGGTGCTGTAATGTGATGAGCATCACCTGTTGCTCCGTAGCCAACAATTTCAGCATAAATTTTTGCACCACGTGCTAATGCATGCTCAAGCTCTTCTAAAACGATAATTCCAGCTCCTTCTCCCATGACAAATCCATCACGATTTAAATCAAAAGGACGACTTGCAGATTGAGGATCGGGATTTGTTGATAATGCCTTATTCGCTGAGAATCCCGCGAAAGACATTTCTGTTAAAGGTGCCTCTGATCCACCTGTTACCATAACATCCGCTTCACCACGTTCAATTACACGATAAGCATCTCCGATTGAATTTGTTCCTGTTGCACAAGCTGTTACAGTACAAGAATTAAACCCCTTAGCTCCTAAAGCAATTGATACTTGACCTGTTGCCATATCTGGAATAAGCATAGGAACAAAGAACGGACTCACTCGTCTTGGTCCTTTTTCTAACAATAATTTATATTGTTGTTCAAATGTTTCCATTCCACCAATTCCTGAACCGATCCATACTCCAACTCGTGGAGCATTTTCCTCTGTTATTTCTAAATTTGCATCCTTGGCAGCCATAAGTGCTGCCACAACAGCATATTGAGTAAAACGATCCATTTTTCGTGCATCTTTTTTGTCCATATACTGCTCAATATTAAAATCTTTAAGCTCTGCTGCTACTTTTGCTGGGTATTGCTCAGCATCAACTCTTGTTAATGGCCCAATCCCAGATACACCTTTTATTGCATTTTCCCACGTTGTTTGTACATCATTACCAATTGGAGTTAATGCACCTAAACCTGTTACGACAACTCGCTTTTTTTCCATCGATGACACCTCACCTTAGAGATATTAATATTTACTATCCACAATTAAATAATTAAATATGATTGTATTTTTGAAATAAACCTATATCATACAGTCATTTTATTTAGCGACCCCAACGTACAGCAATTGCTCCCCATGTTAAGCCACCGCCAAATCCAACCATTACAATTAGATCGTCGTCTTTAATCTTTCCTGCCTCTACTTCTTCTACTAAAGAAATAGGAATGGATGCTGCAGATGTGTTTCCATACTTATGAACAGTTTTAGACATCTTTTCTACAGGTAATTCCAACCTCTCTCTAGACGCTTCCATTATTCGAATATTTGCTTGATGTGGTATTAAAAAATCTACATCTTCTTTACTTAAACCAGCTTTTTCAAGTACATTAAGACTTGATTCACCCATTTGTCTAACCGCAAACTTAAACACTTCTCTACCATTCATGATAATAAACTCATCTTGATAAAGGTGTTTTCCGCCTGATCCATCAGCACCTAGTTCGAAAGAAAGGATGCCTTTTCCTTCACTAACAGGTCCTATAACAGCTGCACCCGCTCCATCACCGAATAGAACTGCCGTGTTACGGTCATTCCAATCTGTTACTTTAGATAGCTTTTCAACTCCAACGACTAACACATTCGTGAAAGCTCCGGTTTCAATAAACTGTTTTGCTGTTACAACTCCATACATAAATCCAGCACAAGCTGCACTTATATCCATCGCTGCAGCCTTTTTAGCTCCTAATCTTTCCTGAAGCATACATGCAACAGATGGAAATGGTTGATCTGGTGTAACTGTGGCAACTAAGATCATGTCTAGTTGCTCTGCAGAGATCCCAGCATCTTCAAGTGCTTTTTCCGCTGCAAAAAAAGCCATGTCAGACGTATCAATTGAATCATCTGCAATTCGTCTTTCTTCAATTCCTGTTCTAGTTCTAATCCATTCATCAGACGTATCCATCACTTTTTCTAAATCTGCATTTGTAACAATCTTATCTGGTGTGTATCGTCCAATACCAATAAACCCTGCGTTCATATGTCCAACCCCTTATTTTTAGCTTCTGTTAAACATGTTCGGTGAATTTAATACACAGAGCCTTTTGTTTGCTGTGAAACATATAGAACCTCCATCCATAGAGCTTACGCCTGTAAGAGTCTCCAATAAAAGTATCACAAACAACACTTAAATCATCCAACTGGTATTAAAATGAACATTAGCTAAATCTATTTATTTTAATAACTACGCCTTACTAATTTATGCCTCACATTATATTAATATCAATTATTATGACTTGGTACTAATATTATCTTATACAAAAAAAATTTTCAATATTAATGTTTTAGTTAATATGACTAGAACTAGTCATTATAAAAAACATAAACTATATCAAAAGGCTTTTAGTTTGGAGGTATTCAGATGGATTTAGAGGAGATTCTGGCTAATTCTAAAGGTGTTGAAAAAGAATCGGAAGAAAAGCTTGTTGAGGAAAAACAAAAAACAAAATCCACACCAAAACCTGCTGATCGATTTTCACAATTAATGTTCGGATCAAGGAGTGAAAATCATCATCCAAAAGTTGAAGAAATCCAACCAGCACAAGAAAGTGAAAAACAAGAAGTGAATTATTTTACATTAATGGAGCAGATTGATGACATAATGATTTCTGTTGAAAACCTTAAACCAATGCTAAAACAATTTTCACCACTATTAGATTATATTAAAAAGAAAAGCTAACTAATAAAAAGAGTGTAAGGAGCGAGCTCGGCTCTAATTAAAAAAAAGCTGCCAGTGGCAGCTTTTTATTGTGAATCTTTCTTTCCAAGTTCGTATGCTTCACCCATTACCTTTGTGAACAGTTCCATCATAGGTTGGATCGTTTCCATTGAGAGTTCAATACCAGATCCCTCAAGTTTTTCTTTTGCTTCAGGTAAGTATTTCATCGCAATCTGCATAAATTCCATTGTTTTTGGATGTTGGTCCATTACAATCACTCCAATCTCTAAAATATATAGCTTATCACCATGATAAATAAAAAGTTGAATGATTACAATTGATTAGGAAGAAGTCCATTTTCAATATAATCATCAATATAACCTTCGATCTCGAGGCGAAACGATTCTTCAACTAATGGACTAAATTTCCCTAAAGAAATTACACCATCCTGAAAATCGAAATATAATTCACCACTCTGAAGCTTCCCTTCATCATATGATCTTGCAACAACTTCATATAATTGATCCACATGTTGTACAGTACTTGTTAAGACCGTTCCTTTTCCTAAATCTGATTGATCTGACACGAAACCAATTGCATAAAGTCCTTCTTCTTTCAGCTTCTCAATAACAGGTATATTATACCCATCTCCGGCAACATAAACGATATCATTGTTTGCCTCAATGAGCACATCCAATAAATTTAAAGCAGTATCTGTATCATTCCAGTCTTCTACATACTTAATGTCTACATGAACATTTTCATTTTGAAAATAAGCTCCCTCAAAAAAGCCATTTACCTCAGGCTGCCATTCAAAAGCTGCTAGTACGGCAACTTTATTTGTTTTGGTCATCTCTCCAGCGACCATTCCTCCAAAAAAACCCATCGCATTCGCTTCAAAGTTTAAGCTAGTAACATTCTCACCTATTGCTTTTCCATTAAAAAGAACAAAGTGGATATCAGGGTATTCTTTACTAATTTCATTAAAATAATTGGCATATTCACTTCCATGGCCAAATATAAGGTTTACATCATTTTGTTGGAATTCTTCTAATGCAGAGCGAACTTTGTTAACATCATTCACTCCTTCTTTAAAAAATACATCTACTGCAAACTCTGATTGAATCTTTAAAAGGCCTTTATACCCTTTCGAGCCCCATACCTTATCATCAATTGTTTCGGGGACAAGTAAGCCTACATTTTGCAGATTTCCCGCTGCTGTAGGTTGTCCACAACCAAAAAGCGAAAAAAGAAAAATAAGGACAACACCAAGCTTTATGTTCATGGGTAACCATTCCCTTGCATTTTTATCATATTGTTATATTTTATATCTACAGTATTTAAATGTACAAGTACTAACTAGTAATTTTCAATTCTCAGTCATCTTCTTTAAGTATAAGATTTGTTCATTTAGCCCTTCTTCAATTGAAATAGTTGACTCCACTTTAATCGTATATATATCTTTTTGTATCTTTTTACCATCGTTCTTTTGTTTGCGAATTTTAATAGGAAGGTTACTTTCTTCTATGTTAATTATTTCACTTTCAAAGATATAGATCATTCCTGATTCAATATTTCCTAACAAATGATATGTAGCTTCAATCGCATCTTTAACATATAAAATAGAATTCTCAATAAGTATCTCTTTTGACTCATTCTTTAAATACCGAATAATGGATTGATTCGTTTTATTAGATTGCGGTTGAAAAGGTCCGATCAATTGGGGGAGAAGAAGGATTGAATGATTTCCTAAGATTTCAAAAAATATTTCATCTACAGTCTCTCCATTATAAGAGTTTATGTAGAGTAAAGAATGATTAAGATTATTAGCAACTTCAATGGACTCTTGAAGCAAAACATGATCTTCTGCAGAATCTTCTTCTCCACAATAAATAATCAAATCAGCTCTACAATCTTCCTCTGATTGTCTATAAAGTGTATCATTTATTTCAAGCAAAGCATTTCTTCCAATAAACATTAAACGTTCTTCCACTAAATCTTTCTCTTCAGAAGATCTCGTTTCAAAAAAAACACCCTTAACTTCAATGCCTTCTTTCAGTAAATGTTCACAAAGACTAAGTCCAACATACGATTGTGCCCCAAAAATAATGACTCGCTTTAGCATCAAATACCTCCTAGACTGCAGTTATTGTATAGTATGCGAGCTATATCTAGATTAGTCCTCAAGACAATACGCGACCATTTTCTCCCCATTAACAAAAGATCCTACCATACATCACAAAAGTACAAATGCTACAGCTTCACCACTAACTAATGAGTAATGCAGTAAAGGAGCATACTCAAAAACAGCTTAAAACAAAGAAAAGGCGGTATGCTAAGTACCCCTTTTCTTCATATAACCTAACCTTTTACTATGCACATCACAAAGTTATAAAACTTTCTCATATTCTTTATAAAACTTAATAACTGATTGATTTATTCTATAAGGATTTTCACCTAGATGATAAATTAGTTGAATCGGATTTTCTGTATTCTTTCTCAGCGCTTCAAATTTTTTACCATGATCTTCTGGATGATAAATGGTACCGTTCATTTTTTGCCATATCCTCACGGGGAGTTGACTTATATTTGTATGATTTAATGTTGGTAAATCAAGTGATCCTACCTTTTTTGGATCACTCATATATGCAACTGAAATTTCTTTTCTAAGTCTTTTATAGAAGAATTTATGCTCTTTTTCCTTTTCTAGATGTGCTGTAAGGTCAAGGCAAGGATTCAACATTGCCACAGAGCGGATCTTTTCTGGTATATCTTCCATTAATTGTAATGCTGTTAACCCACCCATACCATCCACTAATATGTGGATTTTATGATTCAATATTTCTTTCTTCATGACGAGGTGGTATAGTTGTTTTGCTAATGTTACTGCCCGCGAACTACCCCAATTATTTCCATACAAATTTGAATGAATCAAAGTGTAACCGTTATCCATAAGATCCAAGATAAGCTGATACCTTCCATAATGTTGGTGCCAAAAGCTTGAAGATTTATCAACAAAGTCTGATCTGTCTCCTAGTATGAAGACAGCAAAGCCGTTTGGTTTAGCTGGTATATGAATAACATTCCATTCTGTTTCAATTTGAAAAAAGCGCTCCATCATTTTCATCACTTGCCCACCACCTTTCTATACTGAGACTTTTCTTCTTTATAATGTATGTCTGCTTATTGAAAAAGAATGGGAGCGTGTCACTATTTCATTAAATATAGACGCCATCCAATAAATAACTACAATATAATAATCGTTCTTAGTTTTTATCATTCAATGCAAGTTTTGTATAGTTTATGAATATTTTTAAAAGGTTCTTTTATAATCCAAAGAATTTGTGATAATATATATAATAAGAATTCGTCTGGATAGAGGTGAATACATTGCGTTTTTTATGGACATTTTTTTGGGGATTTTTATTAATACATATGGCTTCTTATGTTGTTAATTCTATGACAGGCGGTCACTATGACTTTATGGTAGCTTCAACAGTTGCTGTCATTGCAATCGTTGTCATTTTCCTAATTGCTGAAGTGATTCCCAACGAACCAGTAGCTAAACATGATCATCATTAAGCTTTTTATCTAATTTCGAAACACAGGTTGTGAAAACTGCCTAAATAAATGATTCGATAAAAAAAGAAAAAACCCTACTTTTGAAGGGTTTTTTCTTTTTGGTTGGCTCTTATTCGCTAACTACCCAACTATCGGCAATATTAGCGCATTTTCAAAAACTAATATTAAGGTTTTCTTTTATATGTCCACTGACGATTATGGTTTGCTGTCTCAGGGAAACGATCTCCAGCTTTCAACCGAATTTGAGCAGGGTTTTTCACATTATCCCCAGTTTCACCAATTTCTACATACATGCCATTATTAGGTGCTTTCTGACCAGTTCGAAAACGATGTTGTTGACCCAATGAATTCCCTCCTCTCTACCTTAACCTTATTATCTCCAGACAGGCTTTTTTCATGAGTATCTATAAAGTTCTTTACAGAGTTCCAATCCTGTAGTTAAATGGAAAAGGATTGTAAAATTTTCACACGGAGGATACGTATATTGGATATTTTATTAATATTGAAATATTTACTTTTAGGACTTTTTCAAGGCTTTACAGAACCTATTCCTATTTCTTCTAGTGGGCACTTAGTTTTTGCTCAACATTTTCTTGGGCTTAAAATTGAAGGACTTTCCTTTGAATTACTTGTTAATGCTGCTTCATTAATTGCCGTATTAATTATTTATCGGGAAGATTTAATTCGCTTGATTGTTAATGGAATAAAATACATAACAACAAAAGATGAAAGTGCAAAAAGTGATTTTCGCTTTATCGTTTATCTCATTGTTGCTACCATTCCAGCAGGAGTCATTGGTGTTTTATTTAATGATGCGATTTCAGAACATTTGAAGTATATTCAAGTAACTGCAATCACCCTTATTATTACCGGAATTGCATTATGGACAATCCGAAATTTACGTGGCCGTAAAAATGATGGAGATTTATCAATGAAAGATGCGATTATCGTTGGTCTTGCACAGGCTGTAGCACTAATTCCAGGAATTAGTCGCTCTGGTGCAACGATTGTTGCTGCTATGGCTCTTGGAATGAAACAAGAAACTGCGTTAAAATTTTCTTTTCTTATGTTTATTCCTGTTAGCTTTGGTGGGATGATTTTAAGTGTAACAGACTTAATCGATGATCCTAATTTAGATACATTTCTTATTCCATATATTGTTGCCTTTATCGCAGCGCTCATTACCTCTTATTTTTCTTTAAAATGGTTTATGAATATTATGGCTAAAGGAAACTTAAAATACTTCTCATATTATTGCTTTATCGTTGGTATTGCTGTATTGGTATTTGTTTAAGAATGTTCATTTAGAACTAGCCTTGTTTAGATAATCGAGAATCACTGGCTTTTAACAGAGTGATCAAAAGATATTGTTCGTTAACTACGGCTTTGAATTTTTACAGAGATGTTTATTAAAGATTCTGCAACAATTTAACGAAAATAGCCTTACCAAAAAGAGCAGATACTGACTTTACCAGTATCTGCTCTTTTCATTGAGCTCTATTCTCAAAATTGTTGTTTTCACATTTTTTACATTGCGTTAAATAAGTGGAATGGAGCGTAAGAAACTTGACTCCTGCGGGTGTAGAGGAAAGGTCAAGACCCCACAGGCGGAGCCGAGGAGGCTTGACTTCCTCCCCGCGGAAAGCAAGTTTCTGGAGCGAAATGGAACGTTTATTGTTACATAACAATTTATTTAAATAAATAAATAAAAGTAATTATTTATCTGCTCTTTTCTTTGGCTTTATTCTCAAAGATTGTTGTTTTACATTTTTACATTGTGTTAAATATAGTGCAATGGAGCGGAAGAAACTTGACTCCTGCGGGTGCAGAGGAAAGCAAGTTTCTGGAGCGAAATGAAACGTTTATTGTTACCTAACAAATTTTTTATTAAAAAGTATAAAAGCAGATACTGACTTTCAAACCAGCATCTGCTTTTTTTAATCTTTTACTATAAATAGAATAGTACCTATTTTCGATAAAAAACACCGAACAAATATTTATTCTTCTTTAAACACAACAATCATTGAGATAAGACCCTATCCCAACAACTTCTTAAGTAAAGCCTTCTGAACATGTAAGCGATTCTCGGCTTGCTCGAATACTGCTGAATGCTCTCCATCTATAATTGATGCTGTTACTTCTTCTTCACGATGTGCTGGTAAGCAATGTAGAAAATGATAATCTGCTTTTGCATGACTTACTAAAGCATCGTTTACTTGGAAATCTTTAAAGGCAACCAATCTTTGCTGTTGTTCACTTTCTTGCCCCATGCTTGCCCAAACATCAGTATATATGATATCGGCGTTATGCACAGCTTCAATCGGATCATTTGTAATAACGATCTTTGCTCCAGTTTCTTCAGCAAGTTTTTTTGCTTCTTTAACAATACTTGGATCTGGTTCATATCCTACTGGACAACCTAATGAAAAATCCATACCCACCTTCGCTGCAGCAATCATTAGAGAGTGAGCTACATTATTTCCATCACCTAAGTAAGCTGTTTTCACACCATTGAATTTCTCTTTTAAACGATAAATCGTTTTTAAATCAGCTAATGCTTGGCATGGGTGAAATAAGTCTGTTAAACCGTTTATAACAGGAATGCTTGCATGTTTTGCTAGTTCTTCAATTTTATCATGACCAAAAGTACGAATCATGATTGCATCAACATACCCCGACAATACCTTTGCCGTATCTGATACAGGTTCACCTCTACCTAGCTGAAGATCCTGACTGCTTAAAAATAAAGCATGGCCCCCAAGATGAAGCATTCCAGTTTCAAAAGACACACGAGTTCTTGTCGATGATTTTTCAAAAATCATTGCCAAGGTTTTGCCTTTTAATACAGGTTGAATTGGATTTTCTTCTAAAGCAAAAGCTTCATCGATCAGTTGAATTATTTCTTCCTTGCTATAATCAAGTAGTGTTAGAAAGTCTCTTTTTTCTACTGTTGTAGGTTTTTTTTGCTTCACATTTATCATTGCTTGACCACTTCCTTCCCCGTTAACTGCTGTATCGACTCAACTGAACCATCAGAGGCTGATATTCCATTTAAACATGCATAATACGTATGAAGATTTGTAAATAGAAGCATACCTTTTTCCAGTGCGAGTTGTCTTTGTAGTTTTGCTTCATCACTATCATTTATTGAGACGAAAATTCCCTTATCTCCTTCAACCCATGACTGAAAATCACCTGCAATAACTTCAAGACCTGCTTCTTCTGTAGCTTTGTTTGCTTCTTCGTTTTCACAATCAAAGAAAACACTTGTTACATTTTCAAGATCTTTAGCAAATATCTTGCGGTAAACACTGTGTAAATTTGTTCCTACACACATACCTTCACCTGTTGCTTTCATTTCAGGTCCTAATGTAATATCTACATCATGAAGAGCATGACTTGAGAAAACCGGATATTTAACAGCAACCATATCATTGTTAGGAAACGGTTTAATAGTCAGTTCACTAAGCGGTTTACCACAAAGCATATATGTTGCATGCTTGATAACAGGAATTCCTGTTACCTTACTTATCACTGGTGCTGTTCTACTTGCACGTGGATTCACTTCAACAACAAAAATATCATTAGAGTTAATGAGGAATTGAATATTCATAATGCCACGGTAATTTAATTTCTTCACTAATTTATTTGCATAATCTGCAATGATTGTCTTCTGTTTATCTGTTATATTTTGTGACGGTAAAATAGCTAAGCTATCTCCAGAGTGAACTCCTGCTGGTTCGACATGTTCAATATATGTTGGGATAAACGCTTCTTTACCATCAGACACAAGATCAATTTCACCTTCAAGCCCTTGTACAAATTGGTCAATCAACACAGGATAAATCATATTTGTACTACCTGATAATAATGACGTTAACGTTTCTTGATTATGAACAACAACCATCCCTTTTCCACCAATAACATATGATGGTCTTAATAAAACGGGATAGCCAATTTCATTTGCTCCATTAACTGCTTCACTTGCATTGTTAGCAGTTAAACCAACCGCATGTGGAATTGAAAGCTCATCTAACAAGTGATAAAATTTGTCACGATCCTCTAACCAATCTAATGTTTCTGTGTCTGTTCCTAATAAAGATACTCCAGCCGTTTCTAATTGCTCTGCAAGGTTAATTGCTGTTTGACCACCATATTGAACAATAACAGCATCGATATTTTCAGATTCAACGACATTTAACACATATTCAAGTGTAATTGGTTCAAAATATAAACGATCTGCTGTTTCAAAATCGGTACTAACTGTTTCAGGATTGTTATTAATCATGACTGCTTCATAGCCTAATTCTTTTAATGCTTTAATACCATGAACTGCACTATAATCAAACTCAATTCCTTGACCAATTCGTATTGGACCAGAACCGATAATAAGGATTTTTTTCTTATCGTTTAATGAAGGTTGTTCATTTTCACCAAAATATGTTGAGTAAAAATAATTAGTACGAGCTTCAAATTCCGCTGCACAAGTATCAACATATTTATAAGACGCTTTAACCCCAGCCGCAAGTCGAGCTTTTCTAACATTTCCTTCTTCTGTTTGTAGTAAGAAAGCAATCGTTCGGTCTGAGAAACCTTTTTCCTTAACCGTTGTAATTAATTCTTCATCTAATGAAGTAACTGATTGTTGCTTTAACTGATTCTCGAGATCGATAATATGTTTAAAACAAGATAAGAAGTAATAATCCATTTCAGTTATTTCATGAATTTCTTCAATACCCATGCCTCTTCTAATAAGCTCCATTACAGCAAAAAAGCGACGGTCATCAGTTATCTTCATTAAATCTATAAGTTCGGCAGAAGTAGATTTTTCTAGTTCTGGTAAGTACGTTCCTATGTTATCTAACTCTAACGATTCACAAGCTTTTTGCAGAGCTGCCTCTAGGTTCCGCTCGATTGCCATAACCTCACCAGTGGCCTTCATTTTTGTACCTAGTTTACGATCTGCTTTGTTAAACTTATCAAATGGCCATCTTGGAAATTTTACAACAACATAGTCAAGAGCTGGCTCAAAGCTTGCATATGTGCTCATTGTTAATGGATTTTTCAACTCTTCTAATGTATAACCAACAGCTAATTTTGCAGCAATTTTCGCAATTGGATAACCAGTTGCTTTTGATGCTAATGCAGACGATCTACTGACCCGTGGATTTACTTCAATAATATAATATTGTTTGCTTTTTGGATCTAAAGCTAATTGAATGTTACATCCACCGACCACCCCAAGTGCCGAGACAATTTTAACAGCTGCTGTTCTGAGCATATGATACTCTTGATCAGAAAGCGTTTGTGAAGGGGCAACAACGATCGAATCACCTGTATGAACTCCAACTGGGTCAATGTTTTCCATATTACACACAGAAATACATGTCCCTTTATGATCACGAATCATCTCATATTCAATTTCCTTAAAACCAGCAATACTTTTTTCAATTAAACATTGCGTGATAGGACTTGCTTGTAAGCCACTTTTCACAAATTTCTTAAACTCTTCTTCATTATTAGCGATTCCTCCACCTTTACCACCAAGTGTATAAGCTGGACGGATAATAATTGGAAAACCAATCTTATTGGAAAATTCAATCGCTTCCTCTAACGTTGTAACAATTGAACTTTCAGGAATAGGCTCATTTAGATCGTACATTAATTGACGAAATTCATTCCGATCTTCACCTTTACGAATCGAATCAATGGATGTTCCTAAAATTTGCACACCATACTTTTCTAACACTCCAGCTTCATGAAGCTCCATCGCGAGATTTAGTCCTGTCTGACCACCTAATGATGCAAGCAGACCATCAGGTTTTTCCTTCTCGATGATTTTTTCTAAGCTCTCAACTGTTAATGGTTCAAAATACAGAACATCTGAATATTCTTCATCCGTCATTATTGTTGCAGGATTATTGTTTACAAGTATAACTGTATAGCCTTCTTCCTTTAATGCTAAACACCCTTGTGTACCTGCATAATCAAACTCTGCCGCTTGACCTATAACAATAGGACCAGAACCAATAACAACGATTTTTTTTATAGATTCGTTTTTAGACATAAAGCATATCTCCTTTTGCAGCCTTGACTAACTCTAAAAATTCATCAAACATCCATTCACTATCTGATGGTCCTGGATGTGCTTCTGGATGAAATTGTGCTGTTAATAGTGGTAATGTTGCATGCGATAATCCTTCGATCGATCCATCATTGATATGATAAAAACGAACACTTAAGTCTGTATCCTTAAGACTATCTCCAATGACAACATAGCTATGGTTTTGAGAGGTCATAAAAACCTTCTTCGTTTTGTTATCAAAAACAGGCTGATTCGCCCCTCTATGTCCGAATAATAGCTTTTTCGTTTTTGCACCAAATGCTAAGGAAATTAATTGATGACCTAAACAAATCCCAAACGTCGGATATTTTACAACCAATTGTTTAATTTGTGAAAAATAAGCTGATAATTGTTCAGGATCTCCTGGACCATTTGATAATAATAGTCCATCAGGATTCAGTTCATTTACTTGATCCATCATTTTGAAAGGAACAGTTGTTACTTTACAGCCTAATTTTAATAATGCAGTTAAAATTGATTTTTTAAATCCGAAATCAATTAAAGCAATATGTTTATCTCCTTCACCATATGTTTCAATTGATGATGAAGCAACTTCAAACACACCATTTTCAAAGATTTCACAAGGCTGTTCTTCTTTATGTTCAAAAGGAGAAATCGTTGCTGCCATTGAACCATGATTACGAATTTTTTTAACTACAGCACGTGTATCAATATGATGAATGATAGGAATATTCCACTTCTCTAAATACTCCTTCATGCTGTACTTTGCTTCAAAATGAGAATAATTCGACGTACATTCATATAAAACAACGGCTTTAACCTGTGGCTTTTTGCTTTCATCATCAGATATGTTAATGCCATAGTTTCCAATTAAAGGATACGTAAATACAACAATTTGATTTTTATATGAAGGATCTGTTAACACCTCTTGATATCCTGTCATTCCTGTAAAAAAAACAACTTCTCCGTTAACATCTTCAGTTGTTCCATTTTCAAGCTTGCCTTTAAATACCGACCCATCTTCTAAATGGAGATATCCTTTCATCTGTTTACACCTCGTTTGTAGTCATTTCTATATAATTTGAGTCTATGACTCTGGAGTAGATCAATAGTGAATATTTATTATAAATATAGTATTTTTATTCATTTAATAGTAAAAAAAATTCACTCTAAAGAGTATTCACTGATTGCTTTAGCTGTGCAAAGGATTGATCTATTTTTTCAATTGCCAAGTCAAGTTCCTCGTATGAAACTGTTAGTGGTGGAATAATTCGTATGACATTAGGACCTGCAGCGATAACTAATAAGTTATTTTCTCGTAGCTCAGTAATAATCGTCCCTGCTTGCTCTCCACAATCTATTCCAATTAATAAGCCTTTACCACGAATTTCGTTAACAATCGGATGATTGCCTACTGTTTCTTGCAATTTAGTCAACAGATAGTCACTTTTCTTTTCTACTTCTTTTAAAAAGTCCTCTGTTAATATTTTTGTAAGTGTTGCCTTAGCTGCAGCCATTGCCACCGGGTTTCCACCAAAAGTTGATCCATGACTTCCAGCTTGAAAGGATCCTATTAAAGATTCTTTACCAATCATGGCTCCAACAGGAATGCCATTTCCTAATCCTTTAGCAGAGGTAACAATATCAGGTGACAAACCAAAATGCTGATAAGCAAACGGTTTTCCTGTACGACCAATTCCAGTTTGTACTTCATCTATAATTAATAAAGCACCAATTCGTTGGCAAGTTTCATTTACTTTATTTAAGAATTCTTGGCTTGCTGGAACAACTCCACCTTCACCTTGAATAACTTCTAACATAATGGCGCCAACATCATTTCCTAACTCTTCTAAGGCCTCTAAATCATTGTATGGAAGGTATTCAAATGTCTCAAGAAGAGGACCAAATCCTTGTTGAATTTTCTCCTGACCAGTTGCTGACATTGTCGCAAACGTTCTGCCATGAAATGATTGAAGAAAAGTGACAATCTTTGTTTTCCCTGTATGCTTACGTGCTAGTTTAATCGCAGCTTCATTTGCCTCTGCTCCACTATTACAGAAAAATACCGCGTCTCCATCACTAGATTCTACAAGTAGCTTAGCAACATCCTCTTGTATTGGCTGATGAAACAAGTTACACATATGCCAATATTCCTTAAGCTGTTCTTGAATTGAAGCTAGCACATCTTCATCTGCGTGTCCTAAGTTACATACAGCAATTCCAGATACAAAGTCTAAATATTTTTTTCCATTTACATCTGTAATCCATGAACCTTTTGCTTCTTTCACAGTGATATCCCATTTTGCGTAAGTTGGAAATTGATAGCTCATGTCGACAATACCTTCCTTTCTTTCACAATTTTAGTGCCTTTAAATTCGTTATCTTCAAGAAACGCTTCCTGACCACTAACAATGATCACTTCCTGACAAATATCTGAAAGTGTAGCAACAGCAGATTGAACCTTTGGAATCATTCCGCCTGTTATTACTTCACTATTAATTAGCGACCTAATTTCAGATGGTGTAATTTCATTAATCAATTGTTTATCTTGATCTAAGATACCCGGAACATCCGTAACAAATAAGAACTTGGTAGCTCCTACAGCATTGGCAATAGCCGCAGCTGCTAAATCCGCATTCACATTTAATGTATCATGAGAGATTGTTCTAGCTAATGGTGCTACAACAGGTATATATCCATTTTTCATTAATAATCCAACAGCCTCAGTATCAACACCATTTATTTTTCCTACTAACCCGAGATGTTCTTTATCAAGGTAATCTGCTTTTAATAAGCCTGCATCACTGCCTGAAACACCAATTGATTTCAAGCCTTTTTGCTGTAACAAATTAGAAAGCTGTTTATTTATTTTCCCAGCTAAAATCATTTCAGCAACCTCTAAAACAGCTTCTGTTGTTTTTCTTTGTCCATTAAAGAATTCTGTTTCTATGTTTAATGCTTGAAGCATTTTCGTAATATCAGGTCCTCCACCATGTACAATCAGTACCTGCCAATATTGATCAATCAAAGCTTTTAAACTATGAAAAAATGACTCTGACAACTGATGAACTGTGCTTCCACCACATTTTAATACAACTGTTTTTGTCATAACATTCTCCTTATGTTCTATAGCTTGCATTGATTTTCACATAATCGTAAGTTAAATCACAACCCCATGCTTTACCTGCTTCTTCACCAACACCAAGATTCACCTTGATTTTTACTGAATCTTGTTTTAAGTATTCTGAAGCAATTTCCTCTGAAAAAGCTTGAGGGCTATTCTCTGTAAATAAACAAATATCTTCTAAATAAATATCTATTTTCTCAGGCTGTACGGATGCTTCACTATAACCAACTGCACAAATAATTCTTCCCCAGTTAGCATCTGCTCCGTATACAGCCGTTTTCACTAAGCTTGATCCTACAATCTTCTTAGCAACAACATTTGCTTCTTGTTTTGTTTTAGCGCCTGTAACTTCTACTTCAATAAGCTTTGTTGCACCTTCACCGTCTTTAGCAATTTGCTTTGCAAGCTCTTCACTTACTTCTTTAAAAGCTGCCTTGAAATCATTCCACTGTGGGTGAGTTTCATTAAGCTGCTCATTACCTGCTTGCCCATTTGCCATCACAAGTACCATATCATTTGTTGAAGTATCTCCATCAACTGTAATTTGATTGTATGTTTTATCGGTTACTTCACTTAATAATGCTTGAAGTGATGCTGAATCGATGTTTGCGTCAGTCGTCACAAAAGCTAGCATTGTTGCCATATTTGGATGAATCATGCCTGACCCTTTAGCCGCTCCACCAATCACTACTGTTTTACCGTCAATCTCCACTTCATAACAAGATGTTTTCATGACTAGATCTGTTGTTAGAATTGCATTTTGAAAAGCATTAGCTGATTCACTTGTTGCTTTTGGATGTAGCTGTTCAATTCCCGTACGAATTTTATCCATTTTTAAAAATTCACCAATTACCCCTGTTGATGCAACAGCTACATAATGTGGTTGAATGTCAAATAAACTTGCACATCGTTCACGCATCTCATAAGCATCTTTAACACCTTGATCACCCGTACATGCATTAGCATTCGCACTATTAACAATAATTGCTTGTAAAAGCCCTTCTTTACCGATACTTTCTTGAGTTACTTTTAAAGGCGCTGCTTGAAAATGACTTTGAGTATAAACAGCAGCACAATTAGCAGGCACTTCACTGTATATGACGCCCAAATCATTTTTATTATATCTAAGACCTGCGTGAACACCGTCAGCCGAAAAACCTTTTGGTGTTACGATTGATCCATCATTAATTTTTGTTATAGCAGATGTTTCTTTTGTTTCTAACACTGCATTTCCCTCCCTAGTTGTCATTATGAATGGATCTTTATACCACAATGTTTTGATTTCATGTAAGATTCCATTCTATGATGGCTGTTTTTAAATATTGCTTTATGGATAAATAGGAGCAAAGAACAACCCGGTTGTTTCTTCAAAGCCGTTCATAATATTGAAGTTTTGTACCGCTTGACCTGCTGCACCTTTCATTAAGTTATCAATAACTGCAACGATTGTTACTCTTCCTGTTCGCTCATCAACCTTTAATCCTATGTCACAAAAGTTTGATCCATACACTTCTCTAGTTGAGGGAAACTCATTATCTTTACGAATTCGAACAAACGGTGAATTCGAATAAAATTCATTATATAAATCTAGTAATTTTTCAGTTGTTGTGGTTTCTGTTAAAGTTGCATAAATCGTTGCCATAATACCTCTAGTCATTGGCATTAAGTGTGTATTAAATGAAATAAATGAGATTGAATCGTTTAAATTATGTAGCGCTTGTTCAATCTCAGGTATGTGTTGATGTTCATGAACTTTATAGATTTTCACATTCTCATTTACCTCAGAATAATGTGTTCCTGGAGATGCATTTCGCCCAGCACCTGATACACCTGTTTTAGCGTCAACGATAATTGATTTCTCATCTATTAGTTTTTGTTTAACAACTGGTGCTAAACCTAATATTGTTGCTGTTGGAAAGCATCCTGGATTTGCAAGTAGGTGAGCCTTTGCAATGTCTAGTTTATTCAACTCAGAAAGTCCATATACTGCCCCTTCAAGAATTTCTTCTTCAACACATTCACGTTTATACCATTGTTCATAAACACTTTTTTGTTTTAATCTAAGGTCCCCGGATAGATCAATGATTTTCACATCTGAGTCTATAAATTGTGGTGATAGTTTACTTGATACACCTGGTGGAGTAGCAAGAAATAAAACATCTACATTTTTTTTCATTTCTTCAACATCTATATTTTTCAATCTATGATCACTTAAGTTATTTAAATGTGGAAAAGATAGTGTATAAGGTACATCCATTTCTGAAGATGAATAAAGTATACATTCGTCGACATGTGGATGATTGGATAATATCCGATACAATTCGACTCCGCCATAACCAGTTGCTCCAACAATTCCGACTTTCACCAAATCACCTTCTCCTTAACAAGTTCATTTTCTGAATTTATTCCTCAATTATAAATATGTATAAAAATAAAATCAAGTGTATAAATAATATTTTTTACTAATTTTTCTGATAAAATTATTCTTATTTAATCATAGAATTAACTTTAAAGTATAAAATCAATTTTTATAGATATACATAAAGTTGTATATTTGAAGAATCCTTTTCACAACAGATTAGATTCTTACACTATAAATAAGAAGTTTCATTATTCAATCCTATCCTATCAAGATAGAGCTTTAACAAAAGAGAGCTGTTTAACTTTACTAACTAATTCATAGAAAAAGAGCTTTGTCTTCCCATAAAGACAAAGCTCTTCTATTCTACTAACTTCAATAATAAGGGTATGGATATGGTGGATAGTAAGGATAAGGATACAGTGGTCTTGGAGTTAATAATGCTCCTGCTGCTAATCCTGTTAAAAACGGAAATCCGAATCCAAATCCACCTAGACCAAAGCCTGGGCGACCAAATCCTATACCTGGAAAGAATCCAAAACCTGGACGACCAAAACCAAATCCCGGGCGACCAAAACCAAATCCTGGGCGGATTCTCTCATTTGATCGAAAAGCATAAATATTATCATAATAGTTATAATTCATTTTTATTTCACTCCTTGATATATAATCAATATCATCCTATTCACTAGTCATATGTCTATAAACTTGTACCTTATAAATGTGTGATCGCCTATATAAAACAAGAAAAGCGAAAGCGACTTGGTCAGCCCAGACAAACATAAGACGATTAGGAATAGAAGGTGCTCTTTACCCTCAATTCCTAATTGGCTTATGACCAAGGAAAATGGAAGTTATTTTTCCCTCGAGGGGCTAGGCGCTGGAGCTAGACATCTAAAATACGTAAAAACTTATACTTATCTTTCTTTAAAGCTCTTTTCGTAAACTTTGTTGCTTTTTTTATTAATTTCAAAATATATCGCCCTGATTGCCAAAAAATAGCCCTGTAAGGATGGAAGAAAAGAGCTGCTCTCCCGATTCAGAAATAAAATCCCTTGTATCCAGGGGGAGTATCCGCCTCCTGGGATTTTTCCGAAAGCAACAATCTATGCGAAAACAGCCTTCTTTAAAAAGCGAAACTGTATCTCTTCACTATAGTAACGGGTATTAGTTTCAGTTTCGCTGTTCATAAAATGTATATTGAACAAGGGACTATTCTATTGAAGGAATAGTAACTATATATGAGATGCCAAAAGATAAAGAAAAACAATAAAAAACTGAAGAGCCGCAATTGACTCTTCAGTATCTTGAATTGAAATAAATTGGAGATTATATTTTAAAGATAGTTTAATCATTGAACTCCTAAAGCTATTTTAGCAAGTCGTGACATTTTGTCTTTTGTCCAAGGAGGACTCCAAACAATGTTCACCTCAGTGCTTTTAACCTCTGGTATATCGTAAAGTGCTTCTTTTACTTTTTCAACGATTGTTCCAGCTAGTGGACAACCCATTGAAGTTAATGTCATTGTTACCTCTGTTTGACCATTTTCATCCATATCTACATCATACACAAGACCTAAGTTGACAATATCTACTCCAAGCTCTGGATCTTCAACTGTTTCTAATGCACCAAAAATGTTTTCCTTTAGTAATTCATCCATCATTTAAACTCCTTTCGTTTTATAAATAACCGAAGCATTCTTTTTTGTCTCTTGATTGCTTCTCCGCTCTTATGATTTCAACACAAGTATAGTAAAGAAAAATCAAGATGAAAAGAATTTTGCTTAATACACTTATAAGTATTTCACAAACCAATCTACTAATGCGAGTACACCTTCACGAGAAACCTTGTGATCTGCTAGCGGATCTGCAATAAACTTTAGCTTGTTTGGTTCTTTCTCATACATTGGTACGATTTCTTTATAAAATTGATAAGTAGGGGCAAAAGGAACCACATCATCTCTTTCACCATGCCAAAATAACAATGGGCGATTATTTAGCTTTTCTCTTTGCAAACTTAAATCATATCTTTCTAACAACTTAAGTTGTTCCTCAATTTGTTCTGATGTCAGCGGGATCTTAACTCCACTTTGCTGTAAAGAAGATAACTGACCTTTTAATAAGGTTGAATAACAAGGGCTTCCCATTAAGCTTACTGCTGCTGTAATCCAATCATATTTAGTCAGTGCACCTAAGGTTGTAATACCACCCATTGAAGTACCAGCGACCCCAATTCTATTTGAGTCGATTAATTGTTTTTGTTCAAAATATTGCTTTAACGTATGAAGTTCTTCGATTTCATTTAATACAATTTTCCAAAACTGCATACCTAATTCATTAGTATCGTATTGTTTACTTCTTTCTCCATGATAAAGGGCTTCAGGTAAAATGACTCGTATCCCTTTTTCTGCAAGATAATAAGCGTAATGTAAATTATTTTCCTTTGCACTTGTAAATCCGTGGATAAACAAAACCATTGGCGTTTTATGATCTTTATCAGATTGGTTTACAATATGTAATAGTGGAATATCTGCTATATGCATTTTTTCAACAATAACCAAAAATAACGCGCCTCCCTAACTATTTTGCCTCAAATTAATTGTAACATGTGGACACAAAACTTGGAAAAAAGATACACTAAAGGAGAATACCTTTAAAAATTCTAGCTAGGGATCGTGTAATACTTCATACGGCATATAAAATTCGATGAGTTATTTAAAATAAGATGTTACCTTGAAATACTATCGAATGCCTAACATTACAACACGCTTCCTTTGTATATGAATTTTTTAGCAATAGGCTATGTTAAAGCTTAAGGTTGTTTTTTAGCACTTGGTTGATTGGAGTGAAAGGCATGAGACTCCTGCGGGGGAAGCGTGTCGAAGGGAGACCCCACAGGCGCTTGCGCCGAGGAGGCTTCCTGACCTAGGAAAAAACGAACTGCATTTTTTCCCGGGAAAGCGAATGCCTGTAACGGAAATCAACCACAAAGTTTAACAGAGCCTAGCAATAAGTGAATACATATAAAAGAAATCGACCAAAGTTTTAATAAACTAATGTAGAATGCGAAGGAGATATTATGGAGAAAAAACCTTTCTTAATTGCTTTAGATTTAGATGGAACTCTATTAAAAGATGATAAAACGATTTCGGTTTACTCAAAAGAAATCATCGCAAAAGCAAAAGCAGATGGTCATATTGTCTGCATTGCTACTGGAAGGCCATTTCGATCAAGTTCTATTTATTATGATGAATTACAGCTTTCAACTCCAATCGTTAACTTTAATGGTGCCTATGTTCACCATCCACAGGATGATCAATGGGGCACATATCATACTACATTAGATTTAAAAGTTGTTAAGCAGATTGTAGATGTCGCAGAAGAACATGATATACATAATATGTTGGCTGAAATTATTGACGATGTTTATTTTCATTATCATGATGAAAAGCTTCTTGATGTATTTAGCATGGGAAATCCAGACATAACCATTGGGGATTTACGTAAAAATTTAGGTAATGATGTAACAAGTGTACTTATACATGCTGCAGAAAACCAAGTAGAGAAAATTCGAAGTTATTTATCTGATGTTCACGCAGAAGTTGTTGATCATAGAAGATGGGCTGCTCCATGGCATGTTATTGAAATTATTAAGGCAGGAACGAATAAAGCTCTAGGGCTAGAGAAAATTTCTTCTTATTATAATATTCCACCGGAGCGAATTATTGCTTTTGGTGATGAAGATAATGATTTAGAAATGCTTGAATACGCTGGACATGGCGTAGCAATGGGCAATGCCATTGATAAAGTGAAAGAAGTCGCAAATAAAGAAACACGCTCAAATGAAGAAGATGGAATAGCTCATTATTTAAAAGATGTTTTAGGACTTTAAGTTTTTCAAATTCTAGAGAAAACCTTAGATTTTACCATTTATATAATCCCTTTGTTCGCACACAATAGTAGTGACACTATTTAGCGTCACACTTTCAAAGGGGGGCTTTTTCAATGGGTAAAAGTAACAAATCAAAACGTTTTGTTCAGCAAGGCAAAGATACAGTTGCTAAACACGATGAGAGGTTCCCTTACCATTCAACATTATCTCAAGTAGAAGAAGCAAACAAAGACGAAGATACCTCACCTGGAGGGATATAAGTGACAAATCCATTATTTCAACAAGCTCGTGAAGCAGTGGCATATGCTAATTCAATTGCAAATGGCATTGAACAAGGTGATAAGCAAGAAGCAGTAATGAAAGCGAAAAACGCTTTATCATCTGCTTATGCGAATTGCACAGATGCTGAAAGAGCACAACTTAGTGAATTCCAACAAACTCTACAATCTATCTAATGAAGAGGCGAACTCAATTTGGGTTCGCCTTTCTTCCACTTGTAATCACCGTTTAATCTTTTCTAAAAAATCCATAAATTCCTGTTGTTTGAACAATATTCGTGAATGCATTAGGATCAACCTCTTTTATAACCTTCTCCAAATCATAAAGCTCATACCTTGTAACAACAATAATCATCATATCCTTCGGTTCATTTGTAAACCCACCCTTTGCAGGTATCGTTGTTATTCCTCTTACCAGCTTAGAATGAATTGCTTTTTTCAGATCATCAGCTTTCTTAGTTATGACCATCGCTGTTAATTTTTCATGTCTAGTATGAATCGCATCAATGACTCTTGTTGAGACATATAGTGTTACGAGAGTGTAAAGGGCCTTTTCCCAGCCATACAGTAATCCAGCCGTTAAGATTATAATTGAGTTTAACAAGAAAAAATAAGTTCCAACCGGCTTATCTTTCATTCGAGACAAAATCATCGCAATAATATCTAGACCACCTGTTGATGCACCATATTTTAATGTAATCCCAACACCAATTGCGACAATAACTCCACCGAACACAGCATTTAGTAAGATATCTTCTGACAGGGAGTGTAATGGAATAATACCTAAGAAAAACGTTGTTGCTGCTACACTTAAAAAACTGTAGAGCGTAAATGATTTCCCTACCTTTTTCCACCCTAATATAGTGACAGGAATATTTAATAATAACAATAAAATACCTGTGGAAAAATAAAAAGGAGTGTATTCTTCAATTACACTAGAAAGTAGTTGGGAAACACCAGTAAAACCACTAGCATAAACACTTGCAGGAATTAAAAATAAGTTTAATGAAATGGCATTAAGTAAAGCACCAACTAACACCACTATTGTCTTTTTTATCTCAGAGCTTATTTGCAATATAAATCCTCCCCTGTTATTTTATTTTCTATCCTATACTTGGTTTTCCCCTTTTTTTAAGAAATGAATACAAAGATTGTATTTTAATTGAAGGATGGTAAACTAAAAGTATTAATACATTTTTTATACATAAGAAAAAAGAGGTGTTCAAAATGAATGTTCACATATTAGCCGACAGTGCATGTGATTTACCTATAGAATACTTTGAAAATCATTCACTTTCCTTTCTACCACTAAGTGTTGATTTAGATGGTAAACAGCTTACAGATCAAAAAGAGGCAAGTCCTAAGAAAATATATGATGCAATGAGAAACGGAGCCATTGTCAAGACGTCTCAAGTATCTCCTTTATTATTTAAAGAAGTTTTTACAGACTTAGCAAAAAAAGGTACACCTAGTATATATGTTGCGTTCTCATCTGAGCTTTCAGGTACATATCAAACAGCGATGATGATTCGTAATGAAGTTTTAGAAGAATTCCCTGACTTTAAGTTGGCAATCATTGATTCAAAATGTGCTTCATTAGGATATGGTCTTGCCGTTATGTATGCAGTAAGCCTTGCAGATAATAACCAAACTTTTGCTCAAATTGAAACCGCTGTAAAAAACTACTGTCCAAAAATTGAACATATTTTCACTGTAGATAATCTTGAATATTTAGCTCGTGGTGGCCGAATAAGCAAAGCTTCTGCCTTTGTAGGCGGTCTACTTAATATTAAACCGCTATTACATGTTGAAGATGGTAAGTTAATTCCATTAGAAAAAATTCGTGGACGTAAAAAAGTACTTAAACGAATCATTGAAGTGATGAAAGAACGTGGAGTTAATTTACAAAATCAAACAATAGCTATTAGTCATGGAGACGATATTGAAGTAGCAAATGAGATGAAAGCATTAATTCAAGAAGAGTTTTCTCCTAAAGAAGTTTATGTAAACTTTGTTGGTGCTGTTATTGGTGCTCATTCAGGTCCTGGTACGTTAGCTATTTTCTTTTTAAATGATGAAATCTAAGGTTTTTAACTAAAGGATGTTTCCGTAAACTTTGTTGGACTGCATAATTAGGTCCATTAAATTCACTTCTTTAGAAAAGCTGTTTTCATAAACTTTGTTGCTATTTAATACTTGATGGAAACAGCATTATATAAAGTCTAGTGGCATCTTTTCTTCTAGAATAGTACCTTTTATGCGATGAAAACAGTGTTTTTAACAGAGAAATAGGTCAATTAGCAACAATCTTCCAGAAAAGAGCCTTTCTAACCGCTGTTTATTGATTTTGTTGTTTGTCAACCAAGTTTGTCACTTGGTTAATATCATCTTTATTCACAAAGTATATCCATGAATAGCTTACGTCTTCAGTTAATATTTTTTAAACTGTATTTTCTATTTCACATAGTTAGCCAAATGCGTGGGAATGATAAGCTTATACTTCTTTGAAAGGAGCTTCTTCATGCCGCATACTAGTGATAATGATAAAAAAGCAAAAGACAATAACGCGAAACTCCATGAGAAAAACATGATGCGTGAGAAAAATCGTCAGCGAGGCGAGCGTCAATATTCAAAAAAAACAGATCATCTTTAATAAAGATACGTTGTTTAAATTCATATGAAAATGTATTTAAGAAGTTAACAAAAAGGACGTTCAAAGTTATCATTACGATAATTTGAACGTCCTTTTTCCTTATTTTATTTTAAATGTTCCAACTGTTGAATTTAAATCATCTGTTAATTCTCGTAAAGTTACTACTTTCCCAACGATTTTTTCAAAGGCTATTAATTGTTCAGATGTTGATGCTGAAATTTCTTCATTCCCAGCAGCTGATTCTTGAACAACTGCACTTATACTTTCAATTGTATTTAATACTTTTTCACCAAAATCTTTTGAGTTTTGAGTACCCTCTAATAATGAGGTAAGACGCTCTTTCATTTCATCAACTTTTGTTTCTATGTCTCCAAAAGCATTTGTGGTTTGATCCATTGACAACTGTTGTTTTTCCGCTATTAACACACCTTTTTGAACAGAATCAGAAATACCTGTAATTCCTTCTTTAATTTTAGAAACCATTTCAAAGATATGTTTAGTGGACTGTGTAGCTTCTTCTGCCAGCTTTCTTACTTCATCCGCTACAACCGCAAAGCCTTTGCCTGCTTCACCTGCACGAGCTGCTTCAATGGCCGCATTTAGTGCTAATAAATTTGTTTGATCAGCAATACCTGAAACTGTTTTTGCCATGTTTTCGATTTCTGTTGCATAATTAGCAAACGTTTTTGTTGCATTGTCTATTGTTTTCGTTGTATTTTGATTTTCAACAATTAGATCTCGCTGTGATTTAATTGCTTCCTGACCTGAGTGTATGGCTGAAACCGCTTCTGTCGCAAATGTAACAGATTCCTCAGAACTTGACACATTTCGTTTCGTCTCCATCTCCATGTTTTCTATTAAGGTAACAGCATCTTGTAAATCATTTGATATCGTTTGTGATCCGATAGCCATTTCATTCGTTGAAACGGCAACTTGATTTGTTATATCAGTGAGCCCTTTATTCTCAGTTTCTAATTCCTTAGCAAAACCTTCAACATCTTTACTAACTGTATCTATTGAAAAAATTAACTTTTTCAGTTGATCTGCCATACTTGTAAATGATGTGTTTAACTCACCTAACTCATCTTTTCCTTTATAATTAATATCCTCAACAACTAAATTTCCTGAAGCAATTTGTTCAGCATTGTATGATAATTTCTTTAAAGGGCGTGTGATTGAATTCGTCATTCTTATAGCGAAAAACATTGATAAGACAATTAATAGAATACTACCTATAAGTGCTGAAACAATGATAAAAGAAATTTTCTTTTCTAAATTATTTTGTAAAACAGTATAATTTTCATTAGCATATTCATTTAATAAATGAACATCATTCATAATACCAGATAGACGAATTGACTGACGTTTTGCTTCTGCACTATTTTTATTATCTAATGCATCTGTAGCCTCAATTTTCCATTGTTCATACTTAGCTATCGCACTATTTAAAGCTCCTGAGCTTTTTTCATCAGAAACGCTTTGTTTCAAAGTACTGTATAAAGTTTCACTTTCCTTAATACTAGTTAGTACTTCTTCTTTTTGAGCATCCGTTGTTGTAACAGAGAAGTTGTTTAACCCCTGTTTTGTACTAGTTAACTCACCTTGCAGTTGTTTTATATTCAATAAATCTGCTACCTGATTTTGACTAGAAGATTGTATAGATAACATATTATAAATAATAAATGCAATCATAAGAATCGCTAATGATAATACACTTATTGAGTTGATTAGTAGTTTATTTTTGATTGTCATGGTGTCCTCCTAGCATCTGTTTATAACTTCTTCTTCCAATCTTCAATTTGTTTTTTCTCTTCATCTGTAAATTGCTTCACTCTAAGAGGTGCGAGATCGATTCCATTTTCCTTTATTCCAAGCTCAACATGACCAGTTGGTACATTACCATTGTCTACGAGCTGTTTAGCCATTTGGTACATCGCGACATCAACATTTTTTAACATTGATGTGATAACAGCTTTTTCGGCATAGAAGTATTGATCACTATCTACACCAATTGCCATTACTTTCTTTGCTTGAGCTTCTTTTAACATCCCTACACCAGTAAATCCTGCTGCTGCATATAAGACATCAACATCATTAGTAATCATTTCACGTGCAAGATTTGCTCCTAGTTGATCATTGCCAAAATCACCTGCATATTGAACGGCAACGTTGATATCTGGATTCACTGCTTGAGCCCCTTCGACGAAGCCTTTTTCAAATTTATTAATTAGTGGAACATCATCTCCACCTATAAAACCAAGTTTTCCTGTTTTTGTTGAGAGTGCAGCAACTACACCTGCTAAAAAGCTCCCTTGATCTTCTTTGAAGGTGATTGAAGTTACATTTTTAAGATCAGAAACTGCATCAATTAAAATAAATTGTTGCTCAGGAAATTTCTTTGCTACTTTTTCTAGATCTTCTTGAACCATAAAACCTAAGCCAACAACAATATCATTATTTTCATGAACTAATTCTGTCAACCCTTTTTCATATGTCTTAGATTTCTTTAACTCTCTATAATCAAATAATATTCCTAACTCATCTCTCGCTCTTTCAAGTCCATAAAATGCTGAATCACTGAAAGATTGGTCTCCTAACCCTACATCTGAAAGCATGATCCCTATCTTTACTTTGTTATCAACAGTACCGGTTGTTTCTGCTTGAGAACACCCAGAAAGTATTATAATTATGATTGTCATTAGCATTGCTGCTACATTCTTGGTCGTCATTTTTCTACCTCTCTTTTTACTATCATTTTTAAACACCTCCTTTTTATCGACAATATTCAGCATTTTTTTACGTATTTAATCATATTTCTTTTATTATCCGTAATCATGTTAAAAACAAAAAAACGACTTTCACTTATCTTTCAATAGTGAAAACCGTTACATTCTGTTCATTATTTTTTTGTATCTTTAAAGTAAGTCCAACCTTCTTCTTGATACACTCGGTCATTTTTCATTAAATGACCGAGTGCTCGCTTAAATGCTGCCTTACTAAGATCAAAACGTTCTTTAATATCATCTGGATCACTTTTATCTGTGAAAGGCATTGCCCCCCCACGTTCTTGCATATATGCATAAATTCTCTCCGCATCCCCACTTAACGCCTCATGCTTTCTTGGAAGCAAAGAAACATTAATTGTTCCATCTTCTTTCACATCAATGACTCTTCCTGTCACTTTTTCACCTAAACGCGGCTCTACTTGTCTTTGTGAAGAATGAATAAAGCCCTTATATCCTTCTTCCGTTATAATAAATGAACCTGCAATAATCATTCGATAAACGGTTCCAGTTATTTCTTTATTAAATAGTGATCTGTCTGCATCTTTAAAAAGTGGTTCAACAATCTCCTCTGTCGCTGGACGAACAAAAAACTTACCATTATGTGAAACCTTTAACGTACAGTAAAGCCTGTCTCCTACATTTGGCCAAACCTCTCTTAAAAACGGAAGATGATCTTGAGCGACTAAGCCATCTTTACTTAAGCCAAAGTATACAAATGCACCCATATCTTCAACTACATCAACAACTTCTACCCATCCATATGTATCTTCAGTAATCAACGGTTTTTTCATCGTAGCGTATAAACGGTCTTGAGAATCTACGCCAAAAAACACCTCAATTTCTTCTCCTACTTTGATTTCCTCTGTCACTTCATTATTGTGTAACAGCACACGTTCATGTCCATCTGTTAAAAAATAGCCATAATCCACTTTCTCGTCTATCGTTAATGTTTCAAATGTACCTGGTATCATTCGATTTTTCATATCCTTTCGTCTATAAACTTCAACCATAAGGTTTAAGATTGTTTTTGTACTTTTTCCTACTATAAAAAAGCCTTACTTGCTGCTCACATTCCACATGAAGAATCTAAAAAGTCCGGGAGTGCACTCAAAAAATCAGTGCTATAGGTGTCTTTCTTTACTCCACTTTTCAAGGCATGAGCCTCTTATATTCATTCTATCTACAAAGTGGTAATTTCAACACTTAGCTTTAAATAGTCTTCCTTATATCGTCCTAAAGTACAAGGAGCTTACTTGTTGTTTTACGTAATAGTTGTGATGCTTGTTTTATTTTACTATAATCAACCTATATTATATACGTTATGGAGGATAATTATGGCTAAAGATAATTCATTTGACATTGTATCAAAAATTGAATTCCCTGAGGTAACAAACGCAATTAATATTGCAATGAAAGAAATTGCTACTCGATATGACTTTAAAGGTAGTAAAAGTACGATTTCATTAGAAAAAGAAGAGCTTGTTTTAGTATCTGATGATGAATATAAGTTAGAGCAACTTAAAGATGTTTTAATTTCAAAGCTTATAAAACGAGATGTTCCGATAAAAAACATTTCTTATAAGAAATTAGAAAATGCATCTGGTGGTACTGTTCGCCAAAAAGCTGAATTGGTTTCAGGTATTGATAAAGACAATGCTAAAAAAATCAACAGCATCATTAAAGATAAAGGTCTGAAAGTTAAAACACAAATTCAAGATGATCAAATCCGTGTAACAGGAAAAAGTAGAGACGACCTCCAATCTGTGATCTCAGCAATAAGAGAAGCAGATCTACCAATTGATGTTCAATTCATCAATTACCGCTAATAAGTGATCTAAATTGAATTTTTGGGGTCAGACTCCTTAACAGGGGTCTGACCCCATTTTTACATTTTTTCACCATTTATTATCTACTCACCAACAAAAAAACGCTTACATTATACAAATTGTCATTTTGCTATTGATATTTTTCTAAATATTAGATAAATTAGTTGTAATACTTTTTATTGCATTAAAGTAAATATGTAATTTCATATCTTATCAAGAGAAGCTGAGGGACTGGCCCATTGAAGCTTCAGCAACCGGTTCAAACGAGTGAAAATCCTAGATTAGCTTGATTAAATTGAGTAAATAACTCTTAGTTATCTTCTCAACATAATCAAATAATACCTACGATTTCTCTCCTGAGTGCCAAGGTGCTAATTCCAGATAAGCATGTAAAATGCTTGAAAGATAAGGGGAAGCTTATGATCATTCAGTCTTCTTCTTAAGAAGGCTTTTTTTATTTTATAATAAAGCTTTATCCTATTCACTTAGAAGAACGGAGGATATTTCTGTGGCAAACAAATTTTTGGAAGATTTAAAGAATAAGATTTTAATTGGTGATGGAGCTATGGGAACAATGCTTTATTCTCATGGTGTTGATCGATGTTTTGAAGAATTGAACCTCTCAAAACCTAATGACGTTCAACATGTTCATGAAGCGTATATTCAAGCAGGAGCAAATCTTATTCAAACAAATACGTACGGTGCAAATGATATTAAACTCTCTCGCTATGGGCTAGAAGATGAGATTAGACAGATTAATAAACAAGCTGTTTCTATAGCGAAAAAAGCAGCAGCTAACTCCGCTTACGTTTTCGGAACAATTGGTGGAGTTCGCTCTTTCAAAAAAAGTGCCCACTCAAACGATGAAATTAAACGTAATTTCAGAGAACAGCTTTTCATTTTGTTGAATGAAGATGTAGATGGTATTTTACTAGAAACTTATTATGATTTAGAAGAAATGAAAGCAGTACTTCAGATTGCTCGTAAAGAAACAAATAAACCGATCATTGCAAATGTTTCACTGCATGAAGCTGGTGTATTGCAGGATGGTACTTCATTAAGAGATGGTTTTTTAACATTAGAAGAATTGGGGGCAAATGTGGTTGGCTTAAATTGTCGATTAGGTCCTTATCATATGATTCAATCACTAGAAGAAGTGCCAATTCCAAAAGAAACTTACTTATCCGTATTTCCAAACAGTAGTTTACCTGCAATGAATGAGGGTCGCCTTGTTTATGAATCTGATGAAAGCTACTTTAAGGAAAGCGCACTTAAATTTAGAGAGCAAGGTGTGAGATTAATTGGAGGCTGTTGTGGTACAACACCTAACCATATAAAAGCAATGGCAGAAGCAGTTGCCGACTTAGCTCCTATTACAGATAAACATGTGCGCATTCCAAAGAATAATATCGTCACTGTTTCTTCCGATCACTCTGAGGATTTGCCACCATTACAAGATATAGTTTTGCAAAAGCGCTCCGTTATCGTTGAATTAGATCCTCCTAAAAAATTAGGAATGACCAAATTCCTTGACGGTGCACAAGCACTTCATGATGCAGGAATTGATGCATTAACTCTTGCAGATAACTCTCTTGCATCACCACGAATTAGTAACCTTGCAGCTGGTATTTTAGCAAAAGAAAAAACAGGTGCACGTACATTAATTCATATTACCTGTCGTGATCGTAACTTGATCGGCTTACAATCCCACTTAATGGGCTTACATTCACTAGGGATGTCAGATGTATTAGCGATTACAGGAGATCCATCGAAAATTGGAGATTTTCCTGGGGCAACTTCTGTGTATGACGTTTCATCGTTTGACTTAATTAGTTTAATCAAACAATTTAATGAAGGTGTCTCTTATTCTGGTAAACCATTAGGTGATAAAACGAATTTCTCTGTTGCTGCTGCCTTTAATCCTAATGTGCGACACTTAGATAAAGCTGTGGTAAGACTTGAGAAGAAAATTGCTCATGGTGCAGATTATTTTATTTCACAGCCGCTTTATTCGAATCAACAAATTATTGATGTATATGAAGAAACAAGAAATTTAAAAGCACCAATTTATATCGGTATTATGCCATTAACATCTAGCCGTAACGCTGAATTTATTCATAATGAAATACCTGGAATCAAATTATCTGATTCGATTCGCAAAACAATGGCTGCAGCTGGAACAGATAAAGAGCAAGCTCGACTAGAAGGCTTAGCTATTGCCAAAGACTTAATTGACACAGCATTTGATTTATTTAACGGTATTTATTTAATTACACCATTTTTACAATATGACCTTACAGTGGAATTAACAAATTACATCCATGAAAAGGAAAAACAGCGAGCTGAGAGGAAGATTACACATGTGTAGCATCAAAAAAGAACTAGAAAAAAGAATCCTTGTACTCGATGGAGCAATGGGGACAATGATTCAAGCTGCAGACCTTACAGCAGAAGATTTTGATGGTGAGGATTATGAAGGCTGCAATGAATACTTAACACGAACAGCTCCTAATGTGATCGAGTCTATTCATGAAGCATACTTAGAAGCAGGCTCTGACATTATATCTACTAATACATTTGGCGCTACTAGTATTGTTTTAGATGAATATGATCTCGGACCTATGGCATTAGAGTTAAATATTGAATCTGCACAAATTGCTAAAAGAGCAGCTGAAAAATATTCAACAGCAGAGAAACCAAGATTTGTTGCCGGTGCAATGGGTCCTACAACGAAGACACTTTCTGTTACTGGTGGAACAACATTTGATATTTTGATCGACAACTATGAAGAACAAGCTAGAGGTCTCATTATTGGTGGAGCAGATTTATTACTTCTTGAAACAAGTCAAGATATGTTGAATGTAAAAGCTGGATTTCTAGGTATTCAAAAAGCATTTGAAACAACAGGTAAAGAATTACCTCTTATGGTTTCAGGTACAATTGAGCCAATGGGAACAACTTTGGCTGGTCAGGATATTGAAGCATTTTATGTATCACTAGAACATATGAAACCTCTTTCTGTTGGTCTAAACTGTGCAACAGGTCCAGAATTTATGACTGACCATATTCGTACATTATCAGGTTTAGCAAATACAGCGGTAAGTTGCTACCCTAATGCTGGTTTACCTGATGAAGAAGGAAACTATCATGAATCACCTGACTCACTGGCAAAAAAATTAGTTGCCTTCGCTGAACAAGGTTGGCTTAATTTAATTGGCGGTTGCTGTGGTACAACGCCAGAGCATATAAAAGCATTAACTGAAGCTGTTGCTACGATATCACCTCGAAAAATGGAGGAAGTATCAAGTGGTCATACAGTTTCTGGAATTGATGCCCTTCTTTACGAAGAAGGAATGCGCCCATTGTTTGTTGGTGAGCGTACGAATGTTATCGGTTCACGTAAATTTAAGAGATTAATTGCTGAAGGTAAATTTGAAGAAGCCTCAGAAATTGCTAGAGCACAAGTAAAAAACGGTGCGCATGTTATCGATATATGTTTAGCAGATCCTGATCGAGATGAACTAGAGGATATGGAAGCATTTATCCCTGAGGTTGTAAAAAAAGTAAAAGCTCCTCTTGTTATTGATTCAACTGATGAGCTTGTTATTGAGAGAGCATTAAAATATTCGCAAGGAAAGGCCATCATCAATTCGATCAATCTTGAAGATGGTGAAGAACGTTTTGATGCAATTGTCCCACTTGTTAAGAAATATGGTGGATCATTAGTTGTTGGAACGATTGATGAAATTGGTATGGCATTAACAGCAGAAAAGAAGCTTGAAGTAGCCATTCGCTCACATGATCTTCTTGTTAAAAAACATGGATTAAAAGCTAGCGACCTTATTTTTGATCCACTTGTATTCCCTGTTGGTACAGGTGATGAGCAATATATTGGATCAGCAAATGAAACAGTTCGAGGAATTCAATTAATAAAAGAACACTTACCAGAATGTTTAACAATATTAGGTGTTAGTAATGTTTCTTTTGGTCTCCCCCCTGTTGGCCGAGAAGTATTAAACGCTGTTTACCTTTATCACTGTACACAAGCGGGTCTTGATTATGCGATTGTTAACACTGAAAAATTAGAACGCTTTGCTTCAATTCCAAAAGAAGAAATTGAAATGGCAGAGACACTGTTATTTAAAACAACAGATGAATCTCTTGCCACATTTACAAACTTTTATCGTGGCAAGAAAAAAGAGGATAAAAAGCCTGTTAAAAATCTTCCGCTTGAAGAAAGACTTGCTCAATACATTGTAGAAGGAACAAAAGAAGGTCTTCTTCCTGATCTAGAATTAGCTCTAAAAAAATTCGAAGCACCATTAGATATTATCAACGGACCACTTATGACTGGAATGGCCGAGGTTGGTGTGTTATTTAACGATAATCAGCTGATTGTAGCAGAAGTTCTCCAAAGTGCTGAAGTGATGAAAGCATCTGTTTCATACCTTGAGCAATTTATGGAAAAGAAAGATGATAGTGGTAAAGGGAAAATTCTGTTAGCTACTGTAAAAGGTGATGTACATGATATTGGGAAAAACCTTGTAGACATTATTTTAAGTAATAATGGCTTTAAAGTGGTTGATCTAGGGATAAAAGTTACACCTCAGACATTGATTCAAGCTGTTAGAGACGAAAACCCTGACCTTATTGGGCTTTCTGGCTTATTAGTTAAATCGGCACAGCAGATGGTTATAACAGCGAAAGATTTACAGGATGCAAATTGTGACCTTCCAATTTTAGTTGGTGGAGCAGCTCTTTCTCGTAAATTTACAAGAATGAAAATCGCTCCACAATATAAAGGACCAGTTGTGTATGCAAAAGACGCAATGGATGGCTTATCTCTAGCAAATCAGTTACGTACATCTCCTGAGTCATTTGCTATTCATGATGAAGCGGCTGTTACAGAAGAAACAAAAACAAAAGCACCACAATCAAAGGCAGTTACTGATTTATTAGAAAAACGAGGTCAATTAACAGAAGCACCAATTTTCCAACCAAATGATACAAAGCGCCACATCCTAAGAAACATAGAGTTGACGCAGATTATTCCATATGTGAATATGCAAATGTTAATTGGTCATCATCTTGGATTAAAAGGAAAAATTAAAGAGCTTATCAAAAAGAAAGATCCAAAAACAATGGAACTATACGAGCTTATTCAAGAGCTTTTAAAAGATGGAGCAAGAAATAAATGGTTCAAGCCTGCTGCTACGTATCAATTTTTCCCATCTTATAGTGAAGAAAATAAACTTCATATCTTAGATCCAAACAATACGGATGTTATTTTACAAACATTTGATTTTCCAAGACAAGATAAATTACCTTATCGTTGTATTTCAGATTATGTTCGTCCGAAACAATCTGATGGCTTTGATTATGTTGCGATGTTTGCTGTTACTGCTGGAAGTGAAATTCGTGAGCTTGCACAAGGATTTAAAGAGCAAGGCGACTATTTAAAGAGTCATGCTGTTCAAGCTTTAGCTTTAGAGCTTGCTGAAGGTTTAGCAGAGCGTACACATCAGCTTATCCGTGATCGTTGGGGCTTTCCTGATGCTCCAGATTTCACAATGGATCAACGTTTTTCTGCAAAATATCAAGGACAAAGGTATTCATTCGGTTACCCAGCTTGTCCAGACCTAGAAGATCAAGAAAAATTATTTAATTTGTTAAGACCTGAAGATATTGGCATTGAATTAACTGAAGGATTTATGATGTCTCCTGAAGCATCTGTAACGGCAATTGTTGTTGCCCATCCAGATGCAAAATATTTCAATGTGATGTAAGTTCCAAGCAATAAAAAGCAGCCCTGAATATCTTTTCAGGGCTATTTTTATTGCTTTAGATGCATCTTTCCTTAGGTACCATAAGTAGAACTTCTAAGATATATCTAACCCTTTATCAATGTTAACAACTACTTCACCTTATTTTTCCTCCTCTTCTACAATAACTGTTTAAGTTTAAACAATAGTGGGAATATCAATACCAATCTTATAAACATACTTTCAGACGTTTTTTCACATAATACTTTACAGTGATAAAAAATTTGAGGAGGAAAACAAATTGAGTAAAGAGCAAAACCAACAACAAACAATGCCAGCTCAACATCAAGATGTACAACCTGGTCATGAAGATTTAATGAATCCCCAACCTACTTTTGATGATTCGTCATATACAGGTAGTGGTAAGCTTAAGAATAAAGTTGCGATCATTACGGGTGGAGATAGTGGAATTGGACGAGCAGTTGCAGTATTCTATGCAAAAGAAGGAGCCAATGTAGTCATTTCTTATTTGGATGAACATAAAGATGCTGAAGAAACGAAGAAACATGTTGAAAAACAAGGTCAGCAGTGTTTATTAATTTCTGGTGATATCGGTGATGAATCTGTTTGTCAAAACATTGTATCTCAAACGATGGATACCTTTGGTTCTCTTGATATTTTAGTCAATAATGCTGCTGAACAGCATCCACAAAAGGGTATTGAAGATATAACAAGTGAGCAATTAGAAAGAACGTTTAGAACAAATATCTTTTCATTCTTTTATTTAACAAAAGCTGCTTTACCACATCTAAAGCAAGGTAGCGCTATTGTTAATACATCATCTGTGACAGCATATGCTGGTAATGAGCAGCTTTTAGACTACTCAGCTACAAAAGGTGCAATTACAACTTTCACAAGATCATTAGCTCTTTCACTTGCTGGAAAAGGAATTCGTGTAAATGGAGTGGCACCTGGACCAATATGGACACCACTTATTCCTTCTACTTTCCCAGCTGATCAAGTAGCTACGTTTGGCGCAAATACGCCAATGAAACGACCTGGACAACCTGAAGAGCTGGCTCCAGCTTATGTTTTTTTAGCTAGTGATGATTCATCATACATGTCAGGACAAATGATTCATGTGAATGGCGGGAAAATTGTAAATAGTTAAGTTGCATTTTGGTATAGTGGATATACACGAAAACAAAGAGGCTAGGACATATTAAAGAACTCATACAAAAAGACGAATAAATCTAAATTCAGTTATCCTGAAAGAAAAAAGTTCGTTCCATTGCGCTGCAGACACTCGCTTTCCACGGGGAGGAAGCTAAGCCTCCTCGGCAAGCCTGCGGGGTCTCAGCCTTTCCTCAATTCCCGTAGGAGTCGAGTGTCTTCCGCTCCATTCCACTAAGTTCTTCAAAATAGTATTCTAAATCAAAAACCTATTGAAGACGACAAATAAAAACCCGAATTATTAGGTGAATGTTTAATTGACAAATCACCTAATAATTCGGGTTTATTTTTAGCTTAAATACTTATGTCCCAATCTCTTCATTTTGATACTAACACAATTTACCCCATTGCTATATTACTTTTTCTTTCCACGTCTTTTCGCTAAAAGTAAAAAGCCGATAAATAATGAAGGGACAATAATAAATACACTAATAAACGGGATATTTAAGCCTGTTTTTTCTTTAATTTCATATACTTCTGCTAGTTCACGATCTAATATAAACTCATATTGATTATTTTCTTCTTGAAATGCATCTCCAGTTAATAACCCTTGAAGTTTCTTATCTTCAGCAATTTCACTTGCCGGAATACTCACATTTTGTGACTTAGAAGAATTATTTATCGCTATAATAACACTTTCCTCTTGATAACTGCGTTTATAAATGACCATTCCATCTTTTTCATATAACAGCTGATAATCCCCCATTGTTAGAGAAGGGAAATTGGTTCTAATTTTCGCTAGCTTTCCCATATAATCTATTAACTCTTCATCAGATTGGAAGTTAATTAATGGTCGATTTAATGGAGGTTCTCCACCATCTAACGCAATTTCTGATCCATAATAGACAAACGGAGTTCCAGGTAAAGTATACATGTATGAAAATGCAATTTTAAATCTGTTTCCAGGATGTTGATTATTTTCAATTGAATTTCTAGTAAAACGAACAGTATGATTATTATCAAGATAGTTTGTTAATTGATTTGGAGTTTCTTCTATCACCTTAGATATGGTTGATAGGTTATTGTCAACATTATCAAATACCATTGAAGCTGTTTCTTGAAAAGGTGTATTTAAAATAGAGTCAAATCCAGAATCCATATAGCTGACTACCTTTGATTCATCATATTGTTGCATCACACCTATTAAATATTTATCTGATAGTTGTTGATTGAAATCTTCCCAAAAATCCTCTGAAATGACATCAGGATAATTAATGTAATAGCCATTAATGTCCAGTTCATTTACCCATTTTCTTCCTTGTTCAATTAGCTGAGCACGATCTTCCATACTATAAGTTTTTCCAGTATTTATATCAAGCGATAAAAGAACATCAATGTTTAACTTATGTGATTCGTAAACAAGATTCTGAAGTTCCTCAACTGTACCAAAGTGTTCGTTGATTTTTCCAGCGATATTATTATCTTCTTGTTCAAAAATTGAGGATAAGATAATTGTTGAAAAACCCATTTCTTTAATATATTCAAGCTTCCTAACAATTCCTTCAAAATCTCCACCATGATATGCTAAAGGATCATCAGGATTAAATTCAGCACCATCATTTTGTGGATCTCCATTATTAAAGCGATCTACTTCTATAAAATATACGATTTCATTTTGCCATGTTTCTTCTTCACTTTCCTCTGCACTTACTGGTATAGACGAGAAAAGTAGAATTGAAATGAATAATGTTAATACTAGCTTATACATGAATGTGTATGTTCCTCCTATGATTTACGATTGTATTATCTCTGCTTTTAAGAGTATCTCTTTCACCTATTAAACGTCAATTTTTTTATGGTTACTAAAAAAACTTTTAAAATGTTTTTGTAAATATTGTTACTTTTTAAACTAAAGTTGTTCACTAAGCGAAAATACCTCTTAAATATATTTAATGATTTCGCAAGGGTCGCTTATTATTAACTAGCTACAGTGTCTAGTTTTTACATTTATAGACGCACTTCTCTTTTCTTAGTCCCATTTTCACTTTTTTCTATTCAATGAATATCATTATGATGATTTGATCATGCTATTCTAGTAAACTTTATTGTTTTAGAATCCTTATGGAAACAACAAAGTTTAGTGGCATCTTTTCTTCTACAGATTGCACCTTATATGATATAAAACCAATTCAGCAAACTTTCAAAAAAGATTCTTTTTTAAAATTAACCTGAAAAAGGAGTACCTATGCTTAAGGAAGCCATTTATCATCGTCCTAAAAATCAATTTGCTTATTCACTCCATGACGGAACAATTCAAATACAGCTTCGTACAAAACACAATGATGTTGATTCAATTTATATCTATTATGGCGATCCTTTTCATTTTACCGAACATAAATGGATAAATTCATCAGTTCAAATGAAAATAAGTGGACGTGATGAATTATTTGATTATTGGATTGCTTCTCTACAGCCTCCCCAAAACCGTCTTAGGTATGCTTTTGAGTTAATACAAAATGAGCAGTCCTTATTTTTACTGAAAAGGGATTTTGTGAAACGAAACACGATGACTATTCCACATATTTTTGTTTTCCTTTTTATCATCCTACAGATAGCTTTCATGCACCAAATTGGGTAAAGGATACAATATGGTATCAAATTTTTCCTGATCGTTTCGCAAATGGTACACCTAAAAATGACCCCAGTGATACATTACCATGGAATTGTACAGCACCTACAGCTTCAACAATATTTGGTGGTGATATAGACGGTGTAATTAAGAATCTTGATTACTTAGTTGATCTAGGAATTACAGGTATTTACTTTACACCGATCTTTAAAGCAAATTCAAATCACAAATATGACACAATAGATTATTTCGACATTGATCCCCAATTTGGAGACCAATCAACATTCAAGAATTTAGTCCAAGCTTGCCACAAAAATGGGATTAAGGTCATGCTTGATGCAGTATTTAACCATTGCGGAAAGAATTTCCCAGCTTTTCAAGATGTGATAAAGAATGGTGATGCTTCTCCATATAAAGATTGGTTTCATATTTCGGAACTACCTTCAAATGAGTTTCACTATGAAACCTTCGCTTTTGATAAAACAATGCCTAAATTAAACACTTCAAATCCAAAAGTAAAAGAATATTTACTTAAGGTTGGACAATATTGGGTAAAAGAATTTAATATTGATGGCTGGAGACTAGATGTTGCCAATGAAATTGATCATCAATTTTGGCGAGAGTTTCGTCGAGCGGTTAAATCAATTAAAGAAGATGTATTTCTTGTTGGTGAAATTTGGCATGATGCTTTACCATGGCTTGAAGGTGAGCAATTTGATTCTGTTATGAATTATCCTTTAACAAATATGATTCACCGTTTCTTTGCTTATGAAGAAATTAATGCTGAACAATTTAGTCATGAGCTTCAAAAATATTTACATCAATATCCTAAACCACAATACAATTTCTTATTTAATTTAGTTGGTAGCCATGATACCCCTCGAATTATTAACATCGCTCAAAAGAATAAACAAAAGGTAATGTTAATAAAAGCCTTTCAGTTTAGTTTTCTAGGCTCACCTTCTATTTATTATGGTGATGAAATTGGTTTAACTGGCGACAAAGATCCCGGCTGTAGAAGGTGTATGGTATGGGATGAAAACTTACAAGATCAAGAAATGCTCATGTTTATGAAAAAGCTTATAAAGCTTAGAAGAAAATATCCAATCATGGCCAACAGTGGTAACTTCAAGATATTATCTGTCAGTGGTCATCTAAATTACCTTTGTTATAGCAGAGAAACAGAAGATCAGCTGTTTATCGTGGTGATGAATAATAGTTCGAAAGTACAATCAATACCACTTCCTATTGATATAAAAGACAAGACTATTCTTGATCTCTGGAAATCAAAGGAATTTGCAGCACATTCTAGCACGATCAATGTCACACTTAAGGCTTATGATTTTTCTTTCTTATTAATCAGATAATGGAATCCATTTTATTATTAGTTAAATAAAGACTCTGTTAAACTTTGTTGTTGATTTCCGTTACAGGCATTCGCTTTCCCGGGAAAAAAGTACCTTTTTTCCTAGGTCCGGGAGCCTCCTCGGCGGCAAGCGCCTGTGGGGTCTCCCTTTAACACGCTTCTCCCGCAGGAGTCTCATGCCTTTCACTCCAATCAACAAAGTGCTAAAAATCAACATTAAGCTTTAACATAGCCTAAACAAAATCAAATCATTTATCTTATCCTTGACGTCTATTAATCACCTTGCGATACTCTATAGGGCTCATTCCCTCTAATCTTTTAAATAGCTTTGAAAAATAGGTAGAATCTGAAATTCCAACTTCTAGTGATATATTTGCAATTTTATCATTTGTTGTTGCAAGCATTTTTTTCGCTTGATTCATACGGTATTTATTTAAATATAAATTAGGGGTAATGCCTGTTATCTTTTGCATACATCGTGTTACATAATCTGGGTGAAAATGAAGACTTTTTGAAAGGTCCTCCATTTTCACTTCTTTTTTATAATGTTTTTGAATATACGCCACAGTTAACTCGACGACTTTTTCAGCTGCTGTCGGTATCTTACAAGCTTCCTTTTGTAAATGTAAAAGGAATTCATGGAAGTATAGTTGTTGTCTTAATTGATAATCAGGTGCTTGGTGATCAATTCCTAAAATATTGTCAAAAATATTTTCAACAAAAGTATTATGTTCAATTTCTCCATAACATGGAATTCTAAGTTTATAAATAGAAGGAGTCACATGATCACCTTGAAATTGTTGAATATCACCCCAATTATCCAAACCGTTTTCTACCAGATCATAATCTGTTGGAATTGAAAAATGAAACCAATAATATTCAGTTTTCACAGGACTTCCTTTATGTCCATAGTGTTCAAAACCAGGAGTTAAAATAATGTATTGACCCTTACTAACCTTAAAGCGATTCTCATCTTCTGTAAGATATAACTCCCCTTTTTTCACGTAAATTAAATCAAACACAGAAAAAACACGGCGAAAGTGCTTTGTCCCTTTTTCAAAAACAGCATATCCTTCTGTAATTAATGTTGGAAAAGGAGGTGTATTGAATTCAAGATAAGACATAAAAAACCAATCCTTGTAGTCGTATTTTTCCAAAAGTTATCGATTTCCTCTCTTTCTATTATACAACATTCTCTGTAAACTTAATAAGGATTGTTGACGTTTAATAAAGGGAGTTGATCATCATGTCGTTAACAAAACAAGATCGGAAAATAACATTATTTGCGCTTACATGGCCTATATTTATTGAGGTACTACTCCATATGTTAATGGGTAATGCAGATACACTTATGCTTAGTCAATATTCAGATGAGTCAGTAGCTGCTGTTGGTGTATCAAACCAAATACTATTCTTATTAATTGTCATGTTTGGTTTTATCGCAACAGGTACAACGATTTTGGTTGCTCAATACTTAGGGGCAAAACAATATAAAAATGCAAAGGACATCTCTTCTGTCTCAATATCTGCAAATCTATTAATTGGACTATTAATAAGTGTAATTATCTATCTCGCAAGTGAAGATATTTTACATTTGATGAATATTCCTGAAGAACTTTTAGCAGATGCTACCTTTTATCTACAGTTAGTTGGAGGATTTTCATTTGTTCAGGCCTTAATTATGACAGCCGGTGCCGTTCTTAAAAGCTATGGTTATACAAAAGATACGATGTATTTAACCATTGGCATGAATATTTTAAATATTATCGGAAACTATTTTTTCATATTTGGTCCTTTTGGTTTTCCTGTTTTAGGAGTTCAGGGTGTTGCCATATCAACTGTTATTTCAAGAATTATTGGATTAGTTGTTATTATGTATATATTAAAACAACGTGTGCACTTTACCCTTAATATCAAAGAAATCTTCTCCCTTCCCGTTCATCATATTAAAAACCTGTTACACATAGGTGTACCGACAGCCGGTGAGCAGTTTTCATATAATACCTCACAAATGGTTATTACTGTTTTTATTACGATGATTGGAACAGAAGCTTTAACAACCAAGATATACACGCAAAATCTAATGATGTTAATTTTGTTATTTAGTCTTGCTGTAAGTCAAGGTACTCAAATATTAATTGGTTATTTAATTGGATCTAAAGATTATGATGGAGCTTATAAACGTTGCTTACAAAGCTTATATGCTGGTGTAACCATTTCAACTATTATGGCGATTATCTTTTCTATTTTTTCCGAATCACTACTTGGGATTTTCACAAATAATGAAGATATCCTTAAAACAGGTAGTGTGCTCATATTATTAACAATTATCCTTGAGCCAGGAAGAGCATTTAATATGGTCATCATTAGTTCATTAAGAGCCGTTGGTGATATCCGCTTTCCTACTTATATGGCGATCATTTCAATGTGGGGATTAAGTGTTCCAATCGCTTATATTCTAGGCATTCATTATGAATTAGGTCTTGTTGGTGTCTGGATTGCCTTTATTGCCGATGAATGGTTTAGAGGGGTTGTTATGCTCCATAGATGGAGATCAAGAATTTGGGAAACAAAATCTGTCATTACAAGAGCTGCTACAAATTAACGTAAGCTAAAGACAAAAGAGACTGATAATCTGGATGATTATCAGTCTCTTTTGTATTGCTATGTAGAATGCAGCTGAAACTGAATTTCCTCCGAATCAACATGAGAGACAAAGCATACTATGATTGTACAAACATTGATGAATCTACTATAATTCTGGATAGAAATGAGGGATTTTTTTATGAAAATTGATGAATTAACATTTAAACTATTTCTAATTTGGTATACTGTTGGCATCATTCTATTAACCTTTGATCTTATCCCGTCATATTTAGAATGGGCTAATGTCGTATTTTTAGTTCTGGCTGGTTTAATCGGTGGAATATATTTTTTAAAAACATTTGGCACGACACGAGGTATAAGTTTAAGTCTTTTCATCGTCAGCTTTTCAATCTTCGCTGAACATATTGGTGTAGAATATGGGCTACTTTTCGGAGATTACTATTATACAAGTGACTTTGGTCCCCAAATTATTGGAGTACCTGTAGCTATTGGATTTGCATGGCTCATGATTATTGCTGGGACACATGCTATATCATTGGTTATAACAAAACAACAGCATTTTCTTTACTATACAATAGTCGCTTCACTACTTACTGTATTAATCGACCTTGTCATTGATCCAGTTGCATATGAGGTGAAAAATTATTGGGTATGGAACGCAGAAAGCTTTTACTATAATATTCCGATGTCAAACTTTATTGGCTGGTTTATTGTAGCTTTTATCCTACATACAGTGATTTTTTTATTTTCTATAAAATCGAAAAAAATGATGACCATTTGGCACTCACGAATCGTGCTCGTATATTTTCTTGTATTAGTGATGTTTCTTTTATTATCACTTTTCCATACACAATGGCTCGCAGTTTTCATCACAGGAATTTTTAGCATGATCACGTTCATTTTTTATATAAGAAATCGTCAGCACTTTTCTTTCTGATGTTGAAATGAGGAATATTAATGATTGAAGCCAATAAAAAAGCTTGGTTTGAAGCTGTTTTTAATATTTACAATCGCCAACTTTTAAAGAAACACTTTAAAGGTATTTATTTACAAACTGCTGAACCATTACCTACTCAAGCTGTTTTTACAATAAATCACAGTTCCTGGTGGGATGCACTTGTTTTATTTCATTTGAATCGACATGTTCTTAAACATAATTTGTTTGTCATGATGCATGAAAAAGGATTAAAGGATTATCCTTTCTTCGGTAAACTAGGAGCATACTCAGTAAACAGACTTCTTCCAAAGGATATTGTCAGAGCTTTACACTATAGCACTACTCTTTTAAAAGAAGAAAAATCGGTTGGTCTTTTTCCACAAGGTGATGAATTTCATTTAGAAAAAAGACCTCTTTCTTTTTTACCAGGTGCTATCGCAATAATTGAAAAACACCATAACATTCCAATCCTTCCGATCACATTCTATTATAGCTTTGGACATGATAAAAAACAGGAAATTTACATTGATGTTGGTGATCCAATTTATTATAAATCCCTTCAAGGAACATCTCGTAAAGAGAGAAATCTTGCATTCGAGCAGATTTTCACTCACCAACTTGATTCGTTGAAACAAGCTGTTGTAAATGAAAAAACACATTCATTTCAAGCAATTCTCTAAGTAAGGGCTGTGAAAAGGTATGAAGAAAGTTGCGATTATAGGTGCAGGACTTGGTGGATTAGCAGCAGCAATCTCACTAGCATCTAAAGGCTATCAAGTAGACGTATTTGAAAAAAACAGTCATTGTGGTGGAAAGTTAATGCCTTATGAACTTGGAACACACAAATTTGATTTTGGTCCTAATACCATCACAATGCCACATATTTTCAAACAAGTATTTGAGTTAGCAGGAGAAAATGCTGATGACTATATACAATTTATCAAGCTTCCCGTTCATACAAGAAATATCTTTTCTGATGGAAGTAGATTCGATTTTACGAATGATCATAATTATATGAAAAAGCAACTAGAACAATTAGATCCTTTTGGTAAAGATCAATTTGATTCATTTATTAAGGAGATCACTAGACTTTACTCCTTGTCTGAGCAGCACTTCTTTTACAAAACATTTCAAAATCTAGGTGACTATCTATCTCCCAAACTGGGTATGGCCCTTATGCAGGTTAGACCAAATGAATCATTGCATCATTTTTTCTCACGATTTTTTAAAAAGCAAGAAGTCATTGAAGCTCTGTCACGTTATGCAACATATATTGGCTCATCTCCATATGTAAGCCCTGCAACATTTGCAATGATTGCATATTTAGAGCTTGTCCAAGGCGTTTATTATATACAAGGTGGAAATGTTAGGCTTGCTCAAGCATATGAACAACTTGCTAAAAAACTTAACGTAACCATTCACTTAAATACAAAAGTGACAAATATTTATGTGAAAAATCAAAAAGTAAAACATATTGAATTTGATCATCGCGAAAATTTTATTCCAGATGAAGTCATAATGAATGCAGATTTGTTGAAAGCCTATCCTGAATTAGTCAAGGAAGAAGATCGGCCACACTTTTCTACCAAAAAACGTGATCGATACCAATCATCAATCTCTGCATTTGTTATCATGGCGGGATTATCTGTTCGTAATAAACAGTTACTACATCACAATGTATATTTCTCTAACAATTATCAACAAGAATTTCAAGATTTATTTACTCATCAAACATATAGTGATAATCCAACTATTTATATTAGTAATAGCTCATATACAGATAAAACCCAATCTCCAAACGGAGATAACTTGTTTATTTTAGTCAATGCACCTCCTCTACAAGAAAACGGTGAGCTTGGAATAGATCCAGTGGAATATAAAAATAAAATCTATCAATTATTAGAAAATAGAGGTTTATCAATTCGTCATCATTTAATGCATGAAAAAATTGTAACTCCAAAGGATATTTCTGAGAAATTCGGTGCATATAAAGGTGCTCTGTATGGTCTTTCTAGCAATAATAAACTCGATGCTTTTTTAAGACCAAGTAATTTTGCTAAGGATATTAGAAATCTTTCGTTTGTAGGTGGCAGTACACATCCTGGCGGAGGATCGCCAATGGTCGTAATTAGTGGATTAAATGTAGCGAATGTCTTGTCGAAACGAAAATAGAATGCGGAAACACTTATTTTAAAGAGGGACAGGCAATGATTTCCTTCAAATTTCGAGTGGGTGTTTCAACAAAAACAGAGGCTGGGACTTAATTATTTAAGTTAATGATAAACCCAAATTATTAGGTGATATTTCAAATAAACATTTGCCTAATAGTTCGGGTTTTTATTTGCCGTCTTCAATTTTTTGATTTTGCATACTATTATTAAGAACTAGTGGAATGGAGCGGAAGACACTCGACTCCTACGGGAATGGAGGAAAGGCTGAGACCCCGCAGGCGCTTGCGTCGAGGAGGCTCAGCTTCCTCCCCGGAGAATGGAGTGTCTTCAGCGCAATGGAACAAACTAGTTTCTTTCAACTTAACTGAATTTAGATTTATTCGTCTTTTTGTATGACTTCTTTAATTATGTCCCAACCTCTTTTTTATCCAGATATTCTTGAAAGAATAATCGACTTTTCTTCATTGCTCACATATTGCTTCTCATCAAACACTTTATACTGTTTTTTCCTAATCTTAGACAAAATTTCTCCATACAATACAGCCGAGGCTTTCACTGGAGTTCTTGAATAGATCGGATACTCATTCATAGTTTCCATCGCTTTTTTATAATGTTGCTCTGCTTCTTTTGCAAGATGTTCCCATAGATTGATAAAGTTTTGATTCATTAGACCTTTTTGTAAATTCTGCTCACTATATTGATAACGATCCATAAGATCTCTTGGCAAATATATCCGATCTCTTGCTAAATCATCACCAATATCTCGTAAGATATTTGTTAATTGCATACCAAGCCCTAGGGCAATAGCTCCTTCACGTAGCTCTTCTACCTTATTTGGTGCTAGAATTGGTAAAAGCATTAATCCAACAGAACTTGCAACATGATAGGAATAAGTTAACACTTCTTCAACCGTGTTATACCGTGTTTTTACTAGATCCATTCGCTGCCCTATAATCATATCTAAAAAAGCATCTTTATTTAGATCATAGTGAGTAAAAGAATCATGTAATGCAACCCACATAAAATGATAGTTGCCTTGTGGAATTTTCCCATTTAGGAATAAATGAAATTCTTTTTCAAAGAAAGCTAATTCCTCATGTGGTGCAGAGCCTTCATCAACAATATCATCAACAATTCTACAAAATGCATAAACAGCCCAAACTGCTTTTCTTTTATGCTCTGGTAATAAAGAAAATGCCTTATAAAACGTCTTGGAGTGATATTTAATCACTTGTTCACATTGCCTATATGCGTTTGCTACATCGACCATTTTTCTGCCTCCTGTTCATTGTCATTTTGTAAAACATCGACCATATTTTTTGCTCCTTGCATCACAATTGGAATTCCACCACCTGGATGAACTGATGCCCCTACTGCATACACATTTTGTAGTGATGATGGTTTTGCTTGAGGACGAAAAACACCTGATTGAAATAGGATTGGTGCAATACCAAAGCTTCCTCCTTGAAACAAGCCTTCTTTTTCAGCAATATCTGGATTTCTTACCTTTTTCCAAACAATATGATTCCTTAAATTCGGATAACCTCTCACTTCTAATTCATCAATAATTTTCTCAATAAAATCTTCTTGTTGTGACCAGTCAATATGAGTACCCGATGGTACTGGGACGAGTGTATATAATACACCTTTACCCTCTGGTGCAAGGCTTGAATCGATAACAGAAGGATGAAATGAGTAAAACGATGGATCTGTTGGTACAATTTTGTTTTCAAATACTTCTTTCATATGGTTAGAAAAATCACTACTCATAAAAAATTGATGAACAGGAGTATTTTCATAGACTTTATCTAAGCCAAAATAAAGCAATAAACAACTAGATGAAGGTGTAAATTTACGTTCTGATTGTTTCGTTGAATGGAGTAATTTAGACATAATAGGAAAATCACCGTTTAATATAATGTGATCGGCGCTAACCCACTCATTCTCAATATAAAGTCCTGTTGCTTTGTCACCTTCAGAAGTGAGTGAAGTTACCTTTGAATTCAAATGGACCGGAATGCCCCTTTTTTCTAACTCTTTCTCCAAGACTTCTACTAAACTTGCGTAACCACCTTTAAGATAATAGATTCCATGTTTATGCTCACTATATGAAATAAGAGAATACAATGCTGGTGATTCATAAGGATTTCCACCTATATAAAGAGATTGAAGTGAGTAGGCTAACCTCATATTCTCTTCTTGAAAATAGGTTTTTAATGATTGATAGACTGTACGATATGCCTTAAGCTTTACTAATGTTTTGAGATTTTTCTTAGTCCAAAAATCCCTTTTATTTGAAAAAGATCTTTTTATAAAAGATTCCATACCTTGTTCAAATCGATGATCCATAACTTGCATGAACTTTATATAACCTTTTTTCTCATTAGGATAAAGTCGTTCTACCTCATTTAGCTGTTTTTCGTGATCATGATATTTTTGATATGTTGATCCATCTTTAAAATGAATTGAATAGAGTGGATCAATTTGAATAAGCTCATAATTTTCTGCTGGTACACCAGCTTCATCTAATATACTCGTAAGCATATGTGGTAAAAGCACAATTGTTGGACCTTCATCAATCTTAAAGTCATCTTGTTCGACATAAGATAGTCTCCCACCTAATCGATCTCGCTGTTCGATAATAGAAACATCATAACCCTTCTTATTCAAAAGCAAGGCTGACACTAAACCACCAATACCTCCACCAACAATAACTGACTTCATTTTGCATCCCCCAAATCCACTGGCAGATTAACAGTCTTAACCGAATGTTTATTTTGCTTTTCAATTGCATTTGTCGTGATACGCGCTGATTCAAGAATCGTAGGGAGACCACTACCTGGATGTGTTCCACCACCAACTAGCCAACACTTTTTCAACTCTTCAAATTCATTATGAGGTCGAAGGACCATCATTTGTGTTAGCTGATGACCAAGGTTAAAGGTAGCACCTTCATAAACAAGAATATCTTCTTCCCAATTTTTCGGTGTAATGATTTTTTCTACTTGTATATGTTTCTCTATATCTTTAAACTCTGTTTTTTCTTGAATTGTTTTGAAAACTAATTCTCTAAACTTTTCCTTTTGTGTTTCCCAATCAATTTGACTTAAATTACTAGGAACAGGAGCTAATATATATAAAGCAGAATGACCTTCAGGTGCTAATGTTGGGTCTGTCACACTAGCATTTTGAATATAAATAGAAGGATCTTCAGGCATCGTTAATGTTTTTGTAATTTCTTCGACATTTCTTTTATAATTATTTGCAAAAACAATTGTGTGATGTGGAAGATCATGTTTTTTATCTAAACCCACATAAATCATAAAAGTTGAACATGAATATTTCTTCTTTTTCAGCTTCTTTTTTGAGTATTTTTTCAACACACCGTCATCTACAAGGTTTGTCATAACATGGGCAAAATCGCCGTTAATGATCACTTCATCAGCTAAAACTTTCTCTCCTGTTTCAAGTTCTACCCCTGTAACCGTTTTACCTTCAAGTAATAGCTTTTTCACACCTTTACTTAAATGGATTTTACCACCAAGTTCTTCAAATGCTTTAGCCATCCCTTTAGATAACTGATTCACCCCTCCTTTGGGATGATATATTCCATATTCATGCTCCATATACGAAAGAATCGAAAAAGCTCCTGGGCATTCCCATGGCGACATTCCTAAATATTTTGATTGAAATGTAAAAGCAAGCTTCATACGTTCATCATTAAAATAGGTTGAAAGGACATCATATAAACTCTTGGAAACAGTCAATTGCGGAAGTGCTTTAACAACTCTCCATCTTAAATAATGATAAAATCGATCCATTTTACTTTGTAAAATAGGTGTTAGTGCATTCATTTTTTTTCTCGTATCATCCATAAATTTTTTATAGCCATCCCCTTCACCAGGGACTATTTCATTTAAACGGTTTATCATATCACGTTCATTTCTTGTCATATTGATGGTGGCATCATCAAAAATGAGTTGGTACATCTCTTCAATTTCAATGAGGTCAACATAATCATGCAAGTTTTTACCTGAGGACTGAAAAATTTCCTCTGCTATATGTACCATACTCAAAAATGTAGGGCCCATATCAAAAGTATAACCTTCCGCTTCGATCGAGGCATTCCGACCACCTATGTATGATTGTTTTTCATAAAGATCAACATCGTATCCCTTGCTAGCTAACATCATCGCAGCAGCTAACCCACCTGGTCCTGCTCCGATCACAACCATTTTTTTCATGATGAACACCTCCATTAATTGTACAATAATTATACAAACATTATACACAGTAAACCTATAAAACTCAAACAATAATAACCTATTCAATATGCTAACTTTTTTTCACTTAAATCCTTATATGAAAAAAAGACAGGCTTTATGTATTTTTTTAAAAATTAGAGTCAGATCTGAAAGAAATAAAACATTCTTTTTCATCAATTCCTGAGAAGGAATTCACTTAGAAAAAAAGAATTATTTTCCCATGCAACTGCATCTCAAGTTTGATGACAATACAAAGTTCAGCCAATCAAAAAAACTGCTCCTATTAAAGAGCAGTTCTTTTGAATTTGTATTATCTTTCATCTAAATTAATTGAGTAACTTTCAAACCATACATGAATTTGAGCAAGATGAGCAAGAAGCTGTGGACCTGACATTAACTGGCCAAACCATGGTACTTGAAAGGCTTTACCTTCAGATTGGATAATATTGTTTAATTTTTGTTCATTTAATAAAACATGTAAAATCGAATCATTCTTATTCACAAGTGATTGCAACCATTCTTTTACTAGTCTTGTATACTCAGGATTATGTGTTTTCGGATACGGACTCTTTTTGCGGTATAAAACTTCGTTTGGTAATATACCTTCCAACGCTTTTCTTAAAATTCCCTTTTCACGATCACCATGCATTTTCATATCCCATGGAATGTTCCAAGCATATTCTACAAGGCGATGATCAGCAAATGGTACGCGAACTTCCAAGCTAGCTCCCATACTCATTCTATCTTTCCTATCCAATAAATTCGTCATGAACCAATGCATATTTAAATAGAAAAGTTGACGTCTTTGAGTTTCTAATTGTGATTCTCCTTCAAGTAATGGTGTTTCGTTGACTGTGTCTTGATACCTAGCTTGCACATATTCATCTAGGTTTAATTTCTCTTGCCATTCTGGTTTTAAGAGGCTAATTCTTTCATCAGTAGATCGCATCCATGGAAATGCTTTATTCGCAAGATCTTCAGGTCGATGAAACCAAGGGTAACCACCGAATATTTCATCTGCACATTCACCTGATAAACCAACAACAAATTCTTTTTTTATTTCCCGACAAAACCATAGCAAGGAGGAATCCACATCAGCCATTCCAGGTAAATCACGAACAGAAGTAGCTTCAATTAAATGATCAACAAGTTCCTGTTGTTTAATGACACTACTATGATGTACAGTGTTAAACGTTTCACTCATTTTCTTAATCCATGGTCCATCAGAATTTGGTTGGAATTCATTCGCTTTAAAAAATTGCTCATTGTCTTCATAATCGATTGAATACGTATGAAGCCTTCCCTTACCTTCGTTTTTATAATGTTCAGCAGCAATTGCCGTTATTGCACTTGAATCAACACCACCAGAAAGAAAAGTACATAAAGGAACATCTGATACTAGTTGACGCTTTACTGCATCAGTAAATAAATAACGAACCTTTTCTGCTGTTTCATCAACATTTTCTTCATGTGGCTTACTCTCTACATCCCAATATCTCCATTTCTTCAATCCATCCTTTGAATAAATTAAAGCATGTGCTGGACGAAGTTCATCAATTCCTTTAAACACTCCAACTCCAGGAGTTCTAGAAGGTCCTACACCAAAGATTTCTGACAGTCCGTTTTTATCTATTACAGCTGAAACAGAAGGATGTGCTAATATCGCCTTTAATTCTGAACCAAAGATTAATGAACCGTTTTCCTCTTTAAAAAATAATGGTTTTACCCCTAAACGATCTCTTCCAATAAACAGCTTTTCTTTCGTTGAATCCCAAACAGCAAATGCAAAAATACCATTTAAGTGATGAACACACTCTTCTTCCCATTCAATATATGATTGAAGCAATACTTCTGTATCAGAGTGTCCTTGAAATGAATAACCGCGAGAAAGTAGCTCCTTACGGATATCTTCTGTATTATATAACTCACCATTGTAGCAAATTGTATAAGTATGACCATCTTTTGAACGAGTCATAGGCTGAACTCCACCGGAAGGATCAACGACTACTAGTCGTTTGTGTCCGAATAATACATGGTTTTCTCCCCAAATGTTTGTATCATCCGGACCTCTTTTTGCTAAAGTTTCTGCCATTCTCTTGATTGTTTTTTGCTCAGAGCGTATATTCCCTTTAAAATTTATCCAACCTGTAATTCCACACATTTAAGCATCATCTCCCTAGCACAAATTTATCCTTCAATACTCACTATGCCTATGTCCTCTAACAGATGTAGGTATCATATGCCCATATTCACTAAAGTGTGAATTGTCCAATATCAACATTTATGCATAATTTAAAGAGTTTTTGTCTAAAACGATGGTAGCGACATCTAATTCACACACATATTTCAACTGGAGGGTTTAACATGAGTCCGTATAAGCGAACAGATCTATTACTAAATCAAGAACGTTCGTACGTAACTGGACTGATTGAAGTCACGAACAATCAGTATGTCATTTATGATGATATGAGTGATGAGCTTCATTTATTAGAAGAAAATAATGAACCTCATTTAGAAATACTTAGTCCTATCGGCTGGAAACCTGGTAAATGGTTAGGATTAGGGAAGGTGAAAACCTCGTCTGGAATCTTTTCAGTAAATGGTGGAGACACCGTCAGAATAAGAAAGAAGCTTCCATTAGCTTTAGACGAAATGTTAAAAGAGCTTCAAGATGAGACATTTATCAAATTACTAAAACATCTTAATTCAAAAGGGTTTTCACCTTTTGACTGTATCTATTCTTACAATCAGCTATTATTTTTAGATAATCAAATTCATAAAAATGGTGTTTCTTTTTATCAATTTGATAATGAAGAGGAAATTTGTGCAATTCAGCATCATTTTAAGCGAGGAGTTCATTCTTCCGATCGGTTTGAAATAACAACAAGCGTCGGAAAAAGAAGTATAATTAGTGGGCTTTTTTGATTTAGGAAAAATCTTAGGTTTTTCTAGTTCACTGTTTAATGTAATCATCCATACAATCAAAAAATGCCTGCTCTAATAGTAACGGGTTCCGATTCGGGGTGCAAAAAGATAAATCACATTATGTTTTTAGCGTGAATTCACATATGAATTCACGCTTTTAATTTTGTTGGTAAATCAATTCTCATTCAACTTCTTCACAAAATACTCCTTATATTTCGCATAAAGTTTCTTTAAATTGACAATACTTGTTGTACAGTGAGAACGTACGTGCGAAAATAGTTGTGAAATAGCCTGCGAATTGAATATTTATTTCATTGATGCTGAATAATATAATGAAACATTATTTGGAGGTGATACTGATGAATAAAACATTCATCCTTGTAAGTGGTCTATTAGTTGTATTTGTTCTAAATTCTTTACATATCAATGCCGAGGCACCACCAAAACTATCCCCTGAATGTATTAAGAAAATGGAAAAGCGAGATGAACAATTCACAAGCCTTATTATGAGTGATGTTATTTCTAGCTTTGATTTAGATATTGATGAACATAGCTATATTGAGGTGACATCTAGGGATTTGGATGCTGCAAATATGATATATGGCGGTAAGGAAAAAGACGATTACTACAATTCGCTAATGCAACATTTCAATGTTGCATCTCGTGGAAAACCTAGGTTGTTTATTAAACCACAGGAAGCATATTTATTGTATAAAGAACCAGATTACACAGACGTAATGATTCATTTGGAGCTTAAAGGTTCTAAATGGGAAGTAATTGACCAGAAAAAGAAAAAGGGTAACGAAATTGAATACAAACAAATTAAGTGTGAGAAAGAATACATTAAAAAGAAGAAAGAATATTACTCGAAATAAAAAAACGCTGTTGAATATGAATTAATCAACAGCGTTTTCTTATGCGATTTATTGTGTGAAATATTGCTTGTTTTAAAGTGGAAATACATAAGGGATTATACTTGTTTGCACCTTAAAACGGAACCCGTTACTCTAATAGAGCAGGCATTTTTTGATACACTAGAAATTTCTTAAAAATGGAAAATCCCTAAAGGAAGTCTCATTCCTAATAAAATGGTTAAAATAAGGACAACGACAAATTGAATCCAAAAAATTCTTGTTGGTTTGCCTTTTTTTGATCTAACCAGAACCATTTCCATCGTACCGATTGTCCATATTCCTAGAATAATCTTAGCAATATATTCACCATTCAATTGATACACTCCAGAAACGATGACAATCCCCGTAATAATAATCAAAATATAGAATAATCGTAAAACCATATGTACAATTTTAAATGGTTTTTCTTTCCCAGACTTAAAGAATGAGAATGCCACAAAGAACAGTATAATTCCTAGTAACCATGTAGTAATATGTGCATGTATCATTTTCTTCCTCCTTCAATTCCTTAACCCACTTTATTTTAGCATGATTTTACGAAAAACTTAAAGAAAGTATCATAAATTCCTATATTCTTGTGTCATTTTTTTGAATTGAATTAAATTTCTACATTAAGAATGGATTATGATACTTTTCAATGGGAGTATAAGGAACTATCTTGTACCTGATATCAAAGTAAGAACTTTCATTTAATATGCCGCAGAGTAAAGGTTCTAGTTTCTTTAATAACATGCTTAGTTGTTTAGACACTTAACAGGATCGATTTTAATGGATACCCAGTTTCCTTTAGAATCCTTTTTATATTGAGAAATTAATACATCTGTATCATTTGTTAATTGTTGAACTACCCGCCACTTAACTGCTCTCGAGCTGTTTGAAGTGGGGGATTCCTAAGAACACCAGCGCACCCGCCAGTTATGGTTAGGCTACACCCGCAGTCCCTGCGGTTAGAAGTCTTATCGCTTCATTTTTAAGATTTTGTCC
>NZ_JAIVKL010000014.1 GCF_020524045.1 Metabacillus litoralis | reverse complement strand
GTTAAACTGTAATTGAGTCATTTTTATTCCTCTTCTCTTTGTTTATCGTCGTTGAAAACATTGTTGACAAGAAGGAATAAAATGACTCTTTGTTTTTACACAATTATATGGACTTAATCTTGTAGAGCCAATTAAACGCTGTAAAAAGCACAAATAGGAGGAAAGTTAGTCAATTTTCAAGGACCGTGATGTGAAAGATGGTCAAATATTAATAAACAGCACCACTTTCCAGAAGAAATCTCCAAAATATCCAAAATCTTCTCCCCCGAAGTTCGTCCCAACACATTGTTCATCAAAAAACATACATATTTGAGATTAGTTGTTGAATAGGATAGAAGAGAGCACCTGTTTAAAAGGTGATGATTTTAAAAAATTGAGGTGTTTAATGGTGAAAAATGTGAATGCTCCTTATGAGCAGCAGCTTACGTATATGAAAACCTATCAGCCGTTTCATAGTCGTTTTGATCCTTGTCCTCCTATTGGTGTGAAATTTTATTCTACTCCACCTCATTTGTATATGGGTTTTCAACCACGTAATCTACAACAATTTCCTCCAAAAGCGGCGCTAAAGAGGGGTACACTTTGGCCTGCGTTATATGATCCTTATAAAAATCCTTATGAAGCAAAAAGGGGGTAGTTAATGTTGAGTGGTAAACAACTGCCAGATGAGTATTACCAGTTGTTAGGTGAAATTCAGGCTATTGATTTTGTGTTAGTGGAATTAACCCTTTACTTAGATACACACCCGGACGATATTCAGGCGCTACAGCAATTTAATCAAGCTGCTGTAAATAGCAAACAACTTAAACAGGTTTTTGAATCGAAGTTTGGTATGCTGCAGCAATTTGGCGGTAGTTTTGCGGATGCGAATTGGTCTTGGGGTACAGCACCGTGGCCTTGGCAAGTTTAAAAATAAGTGGTCGGAACTGTTTCCGACCTCATACATATGAGGGGAGATGGATTTAAGTGTGGGTATATGAAAAAAAGCTCCAATATCCTGTGAAAGTAAGTACATGTAATCCAACACTGGCGAAATATTTAATTGAACAATATGGTGGGGCAGATGGGGAGTTAGCGGCAGCGTTACGTTATTTAAATCAGCGCTACACGATTCCAGATAAAGTGGTTGGTTTATTAAATGATATCGGAACAGAGGAATTTGCTCACTTAGAGATGATCGCAACGATGATTTATAAGTTAACAAAAGATGCGACACCAGAACAGCTTAAAGCTGCAGGACTTGCACCACATTATGTGAATCATGATTCGGCATTGTTTTATCACAATGCAGCAGGGGCACCGTTTACTGCAACATACATTCAAGCAAAAGGTGATCCAATTGCCGATTTATATGAAGACATTGCTGCAGAAGAAAAAGCAAGAGCAACTTATCAGTGGATTATTAATATGTCAGATGATCCTGATTTAAATGATAGTTTAGCGTTTTTAAGAGAACGAGAGATTGTTCATTCACAACGCTTTAGAGAAGCGGTTGAGATATTGAAGGATGAACGTGATCGGAAAAAGGTTTTTTAAATTTGTGCCCGGAACAGCCTTGCTGAGGAGTTCCGGGCTTTTTTATGAGTACAAAACAGGATGGGGCAAAAGTATTTTAAAAAATTGTAATCAAACAATGGTTGCCAGTGTAGTTAATGTCGCTCCTGAAATATACTTCGCTTTCCGCGGGAAGCAGGCAAGCCTCCTCGTGCTACGCACTGTGGGGTCTAGCCGATGCTTTTCATCCCGCAGGAGTCTACGTATATTTCATCCGCTAAGCTATAACTTTGGGTTTTTTTAATCACTAAGTTATGTCCCATCCTCAATATCTAATACTCTATAATCTTGTCGTTTCTTTACGTTGATTGATGTTTAGCTTGAATTCCTTCATTAAGGCGTCCCCTGTTAGTCCTTGCTCCATTAAGGATTGCAGCAGTTCTTCAGGATCATGGATGGGTCTTGATGTTAAAAGGCGACCATCTAGTAAGATGGAAATATGATCATCGAGTGGAACAATGGTTTTAACCCGTGCGAGTATTTGAGCGGGTGCGTTGGTTTTTTTGGAAATGGTTACATACACTTTTTCTTTTGTTTCGGCTTCCATCAATTTTTGAAAATATGACTGAAATTCGTTTGGAATTAATGCTTCAATTAGCCAGGAATTTTCTCCATCTTCTCTGTTGACAATAAGACCATCTGCTAAAGGTATTTCCTTTGGGCTAGCTTCTTCCTCATTCATACCTTCTTGTCCCATCTTCAAATTAACAAGCTTAAATGTTTTCATCACAATCACCCTCAATCGGCTCATTTTCTTTAGTATACCATATGAAAATGACAACAAAAAAATCTCAAGAATTTACTCTGAGATTTTCGTAGATTTTTCGATAATTGTAATGATCATATCTTCAATAAGCTTTCGATCCTTCGTTTTGACTAGTAATAATTGCTCGAAAATAGAGACCATTTTCGGTTGTTTTATTAAATAATCAACAATATGAGATAGTTGTCCATCTGCATTGTATTTTCCGTAAACTTCATATAAAAATTCATTTGATTGCTGATCTCGACCGATAAGATGATCAATGCTGACATTTAATGCATTACTTAATGAAAGTAAGTAGGATAAGTCAGGCTCTTGTTCACCTGTTTCGAGTCGGGTAATAACAGGTCGTGACACATTAATCACTTCAGCCAATTGCTCCTGTGACCAGCCATTTTTCTCTCGATAATATTTTAGATTCATTTGGAATTTTTCTAACTCTCTCATCGAATCACAAATCCCTTCACCATGCTTACTTTTATCGTAAAGGAGAAGTTTCTATCGAAATGTACGAATTGAGATCAATGGATAGATTGTTCAAATACTGTACATTTCTAGATATATCGACCTATATCGAGAAATCATGAAGAATCTGACGAGTGAGGGAGATGAATGACGTATTTCCTATTATTTTGTCAAATATAGCGGAATTTTACCTTTGGGCAAGATGTAGATAAAAACCAGCTTGGAATATACTTACAGTATAAAATTGGAAATGAGGGTGAGTAAAAATGATGGCCTTAAAATTTAAATCTATTAAATCTGATCAACATTTGAAGGTGCGAGAAAGGGATAACGATGATGCCATATTAAGATTAGCAGAAAAAACATTAGAAAATACAGAGTACTATCATTTCCGTGTCCCTTTGGATGCAACAGTAGACATTCAATATGAAACGTTTGATAAAAATAATATGTTGCGTATCATCTTTCAATTAAAGCAACGCAAGCTCTCGATTCAATATTTTGAATGGGATGATATGAAAAAACACTTCACAATAGCACCTCTTAATGACGCTGTTCTTTCTTCCTATCCGTTTCAGAGTATTCTACAAAACATAAACTTCACTGGAGAAAAACATCATTCATATGTTTTAAATACTCAACAACCACTACAAGATACTTTAGAAAATAATTTATGAAAATAACGTAATTTTGTCGCAAAATAGAATTTATTGCTAGAAAAAAATCAATTCTTAAAGAAATATCAGCATTTCAACGCAAGCTTGCTCGTGATAATCAATTTTTACTCATTTTTCCAAATGTGTGTAATCTATTACAATACGAATGTACACAAAAAGAAAGGAGGAATGCAGTGATCAATCAAATTATTTTGGTAGGAAGATTAACAAAAGATCCTGAGATTCGTTATACAGCAGAAGGTGCACCTGTTGCAAACATCACACTTGCTGTAAGTCGGAATTACAAAAATTCAGCTGGAGAAATTGAAACTGATTTTGTAAATTGCACAGTATGGAGAAGAACCGCAGAAAACACAGCAAACTATTGCCGAAAAGGATCTGTTGTAGGTGTTTCTGGTAGACTCCAAACAAGAAGCTATGAAAATGCAGAAAAAACGAGAGTGTACGTAACAGAAGTTGTGGCTGACTCTGTTCGATTTATGAGCAGCAAGCCCCGCGAATTAGTTGAACAAGAATAAGTAAGAAGTAACCTCACAAGTGTCTGTATTAAAAAGAATCAATGGTGTCCCCTTACCTCCCCTTTGCATGTGGCTGATTGCTTATTATGGGCAATCAGCCAATTTTTTAATGTGATCTTAAAAGCTAAATTTATTAAGGCTGTTTTCGTAAACTTTGTTGCTTTAACACTTCCAAGTAAACAGCACTATATAAAGCATAGTGGCATCTTTTCTTCATAAGATAGTACCTATTTTGCTATAACAACAATGTTTCCACTGCATAATTAGGTCAATTAGCAACAATCTTTCAGAAAAGAGTCTTTATTAAAAACAGAAATAAGGTGATGATAAATATGAAACACGAACAATTTTTAATCAAACAGTTTGAAGAAAGCATGAAATTCCAAAGAGAAAAAAGATTTCCGAAATTTCAAAATCGAATTGCACGTGTTTTACAATTGAAGTATCATTTGGGTTTTAATGAAGCAATGGAATTTGTTTATTCAAGAGAAGTTCAAGAAAAGATATATCGTGATATTGAGTGGGCACAACATATGGGTTCAGAGTTCTGGGCTAATGAAATTTATGAGAATTATATAAGAGACAAAGCCAATTAATATAATTAAGAATTGTATTAAAGTAGTGTGGGTAGTTCACAGCATAAAAATGATATAATAATACCAATAGGAGGGATATCCAAATGGAAGAGTTATTAAAAGCTTTTATGAAATCAATTGATAGTAAATTTACTGTAATTGAAGAGAAATTCGAGTCAATCGACAAAAGGTTTGAATCAATCGATAGAAAGTTTGAGTCGATAGACAAAAGGTTTGAATCAATCGATAGAAAGTTTGAGTCGATAGACAAAAGGTTTGTATCAATTGACACAAGACTTACAAATCTAGAAAAAAGCCAACAACAGCTAATCACCACAATTGAAAACCTATCATCTGAATTCCGCAGTCACTTTGTGAAAATAGAAACAGAACTAGAGCAACATAGAGACGCATTTTCAATTTATGCAGCGGATGTACACAAACTAAGAACGGACGTAGACTATCTAAGCAGCAAAACAGGTATCCACGACACAAAGCTCAATAATATTGAAAAAAGACTAGAAGTATAAGTAGCACGACCAATATAAAAAACGACAGTCAAATGACTGCCGCGCTGCTTTTACTTCTGAACCTTTTTTTCGATTAATTTGACAAGCTTCTCCCATTGTGGTGCTTTTTTTTCTTCCGGCTTCTTCGCTTTTTGCTTTGCCATTATAAAATAACTCCTCTGTTGGTATGTTTAACTCATCGATAATGAAAAGAGTTCTTCAAGCTCATCTGATGATAGCTCTGTGATCCAGTTTTCACTTTGGATGATTTCATCGTTTAGTGATTGCTTTTTTTCGAGCATTTCGTCAATTTTTTCTTCGATTGTTCCTGTTGTGATTAGTTTATGAACATGAACAAATCGTTCTTGACCGATTCTGTAGGCGCGGTCTGTTGCTTGATTTTCAACGGCTGGATTCCACCAGCGATCATAGTGAATGACATGATTGGCTGCTGTTAAGTTTAAGCCTGTTCCACCAGCTTTTAAAGAAAGAATTAAGATTGGGTATTCTTTGTTTTGGAAAGCTTCGACCATGCGATCTCGTTCGTTTTTCATCAAACTTCCGTTTAAGAATAACACCTTATCTCCAAGCTCTTTTTCTAATAAATTCTTCATCATGTCGCCCATCCCGATGTATTGAGTGAAAATCAGGCAGCTTTCTTGCTGCTCGCGAATGGATGTTGTTAGTTCAATCAATTTTTCTATTTTATGAGAGCGAGTTAATAACTGTTTTGGTTGTTGTTCTTTTAAATAAAGAGCAGGATGATTACAAATTTGCTTGAGCTTACCGAGCATTTTTAAAATCAACGCTTTACGCTGCATTCCAGCTAGAGAATTTACTTGATCAAATGTATCCTTCACAAGCTGCTCGTAAAGTGACGCTTGTTCAATGGATAGTGGAACATATTCTTTTTGCTCCTGTTTTTCAGGTAAATTTAAAGCAACCTGTTCATCACGCTTCGTTCTTCGCAGTAAAAATGGCTTAATATAACGCTGAAGCTGTTCAATTTGTTCGGTATTTCGTTCTTTTTCAATCGGAAGCACATAGCGTTTATGAAAGCTATGTAAACTACCTAAGTAACCATGATTTAAGAAGTCATAAATCGACCATAGTTCTGTTAAGCGGTTTTCCATCGGTGTTCCAGTTAAGGCAATATGATGCTGACCACGAAGCTTACGAATGGCACGCGATTGCTTCGTATGAGCATTTTTAATATTCTGCGCTTCATCAAGACAAACCGTACTCCACGTGATTGCTGACATTTCTTCAAAATCAGCATGAGATAAACCGTAGGAAGTGAGTACAACATCATAACCTGAGATCGATGAATCGAACTTTTCCGCTTTTGCTCGATTTGCACCATAATGAAGTTTCACTTTAAGATGTGGAGCAAACTTTTCAAATTCTTTTTGCCAGTTACCGAGTACAGAGGTTGGGGCAATAATGAGTGATGGTGCTTCAGATTGTTCTTTTTCCTTCACATAAGAAAAATAAGCAATCATCTGAATCGTTTTTCCTAATCCCATATCATCTGCTAAACAAGCCCCAAACGAGACACTTCGTAAAAATAACAGCCAATCCACACCGTTTTGCTGATATGGACGAAGTGTTCCGAGAAAATCACTAGGAATATCATGTGACGGCAGCTCACTTGTATCAGAAAGCTTACGAAGCATACCTTTCATTTGTTGATTTAACTCAATTTGAATATTCGCGAACGCTCGTGCATCAAGAATTTCGTTTTGATCTTCATCAATATCCTTTGCAGTAAGCTCTTGATGTAAAATATCTGATAAATGCAAGCCTTCACGATCTGCTTTTTTCAAAATCGCTTGAACCTGCTTAATGAAAGCTGGATCTAGCTTAATCCACTGTCCTCTAAAGTTCACAAGACGACGTTGCTGTGAAACGAGCTGGGTAAATTCCTCTTCACTCATTTCCACACCATTTGTCGCAAATCTCCAGTTAAAATCAATCAATGAGTTCATACCAACAAAGGACTGTCCTCTTGGTGAAGAAGAGACCTTCGCTTTTAGCATGAGCTGAGATTCCTTCACAACCTGCCACCAAGAAGGAAGCAGAATTTCAATCCCCATATTGATTAATGTTTCACTAGCTTCTGTTAAAAATAACCACGCTTCATCTTCAGTGATAAAGGTTGTGCCCGTTTGAAAGCTTAACCAAGGAACAACATTTGCAAACCGATCTTGTTCTCGTTCAATTTTATCTGTAAAGGGACGCCATTTTTTCGGAAGATTTTCTGTGCCTTGAAAGTGGACGATTTCATCTTCATTGTCCTTACTCCGCAGCAAGATTTCAAGCTGCCAATCCTCGCCATCTAACTCTGGTTCATTTAAGCGTAAACCAACGGTAAATGGCGTATCATCTTTATGCCAACCAATTTTCTCAAGAAAGTCCGTTTCATCAATAAAATGACCAAGGTAGCTTATTAAAACAGGGTACTCATCGATGATATCCAGCCAAGCATCATGGAGAATGGTATCATTTTCAATCAGATCATTCATACTAGCGGAAAACCATTCTAGAGCAAAACCACTTAATTCATTTTTAGCATCTTTAAAGCGGGTAACACCTTGCTTCCAGCCTTCAAAGTCAGGAAGATAGTCACCATTGCTAATCGTGTCATAAATGATGTGAGCATCATTCGCCAATTTTTCCGTATCCTCAGAAAAAGAAATAGTTGCAAGTGAGTTATAGGTTTCTTTGCCAAGCAATTCGACCATCATCCAAGGTGTTAGCTGAACAGCAGGGATACCAATATAACTAATATCTTCCAGTTTTGTACCGAAAAAAGATGATTCATGCCATGTGAAAAGGTAGCGTTTAAATTCATCAATTCCAAGTGGTGTTTCATCATGTGCAGACGTACAGTAGACATAAAAATGATTGTTCTCAAGTTTTTCAGCATGAACAATGATGTTGACTGTATTAATCATGAATCAGCTTCCCTTTCTTTAACTCTTCTTTAAAGGCACGTAAACGCTTATGTTCAATTGCGAGTTGGTTAATATAGTTTTCCCACACTTCTTCACGCTTGAGCTTTTTGTATTGTGCTTTAATTCGTTTTAAATATCGAACGGCCATTTTATAATTTTCACGCGTTTTCAGCGCAATTTGCTCTTGAACAGATTTTACATAAAGCGGAACAAGAATACCGGGCTCACTTTTCTCAATTTCTTTTAAAAGATAAGAATCCATTTCATCAATGGTAAAGCCAATTAAAGTTTGCAATTCAACCCAGGTTTTATACTGCTGCTTTTCTAGTAATAAATCATGATATTCGGCATATGTTAAAGGCAGCATTTTTCGGCACGCCTTTTCATACAGCCCATCTTCTTTTGTCGCTAAAGCATATTGTTGAATCAGCTTCATCATATAACGCACCGTATATCGTTTTTCCTCAAAAGGAATCGTGCTATTTATGTATTCTGTTGCATGATTTAATAAATAAGAAACCCAACCTGAAAGTCGTTTCCAGTTTTTCTTTTTCATAATATCTTCAACCCATTTAAATGTTAAAGGTAAAGCCGTAATCGATAAGTTTTCAAGCGAATGAAAAATATCTTCATCACGAGATTGAAGAAAATCCATATGCATTAACGCAATCTCCATTTCGATGGAATAAGAATCATTCGTTTTTTCCTCTTGCTCTAGTCGTTCCTCAAGCCACTCACGTTCAATGGAAATAAACTTATCTCGGCGCAAAAGCTCAATCCATAATAATTGATATAAACTCGTTCGTTCATATTGATAATCTTTACTTGTGAATAATAGCTCTCGAAAGCGTTCAACACTATCAACTAAAAGTGGATCAAGGGCAAACGGCAATGCATAGCGCTTCATCTCTGCAATCGCATTTTGAACATTATCAATCAGCTGATCAATATAAGGAAAAATAATATGCTGTAACATATAGTCACTTGGCTTCGTCTCATTAATAAGCTGTAGAATTTTTAAAAACACAGTGACAGAAGCTTGCACGATAAAAAATTGCTTCATCTCAGGAGACTTTGGTGCTTTTTTCTTAAGATTAGAGTAATAATGAAGAAACAAGCTTTGAAACAGGTGATTTTGAGATGTGACATTTTCAGCCCATTCATCATACTCACGATTGAAAAAAGCAATCCAACTAGCTAAGGAGGAATCTTCATAATCTTTATCAGGCTTTAAAAAGGAGCTTGCTTTCCGAACATGTTTAAGCACATCATCGATTGACTTTTCTTCCTTCCAAAGATCAACGAATGTACCGACTCTGTCTACACTTGCATATACATAAAGAAAAGTAGCGATGCGATGTCGACAAATACCTTGAGAAGGACATGTGCACGTACTCATCACAACATCATCTAAATCAAGCTCAACCTGGACACTTGTGACATCCTGTACCTTTGCAGAAACAGTATGAGTAGTTGTGTTCACATTATAGATACTGCCTTGACGAAATAAAATAAGTCCCTTTTTAATTAAATTTCGATCATCTTCATTATGGGGAGAAAGCAGTTGTTTCATTTGTTCACCGGCACCTAGCACAAGTTCCTTACTAATTTCCCGACCAAGCATATAGAATGGACCCCTTTCATACACGCTAAAAACGTCTTAAAAAGCGCAATTTGCTCCAAGACAATATATATGTAAAAAAATTAATGCGATATAAAAACCCTAATTCTCTCATTATAACTCAAAATGCGTTGATCAAAAAGGTTTCAACCAAGATTGAATCGGGGACATAAAAAGAAAGTTACTTTCGAACAGTCTATTGTTAGAAAATGTTCACAAGTACCATTTATTAACATCTTGCAAGCTTGTCAGAATACAAGTATAATAGTCCCATATTGTCTGAAAATGTAAACGAGAAAGGATATTTGTGGAATATGAAAGAAAATCAGCTGAAACAAGAAGAGCTGCTACAAATTCTATTAAGTGCCTACGACAAAGGTGAAAAAACAAACAACGTCACGACCATTGAATTTATAGAAGATCTAGTATCCCAATTGAAAAAAGTATATGCATCTTGAAAAAACGAGCGCCGAGGGTGCTCGTTTTTTTGTTATCTGTACCTTAGTTGGGGGACACGTACGCTTTTTTGTGCTTTTCTGGGAAAAAAGGTAATTCAATCATTGATTTGACCACTTTTCATTTTATTTGTATCAGATTTTTAATCTTTTTAAAAAATAGGGGCTTTTGCTACTCTGATTTTTATTGAAATATGCTTCAAACAACGTCATATTTCATCAAAAATTTAGGCTGCATACGATTTATCGTCGATTTTTTGATTTTGTCTTCGATTATTCGAAAATATCATCGATTATAGAAATTTATCTTCGATTTTCCGAAAATGTCTTCGATTCTTCAAAATTCGACAAATCCAGTATTTCACTTTACATCAATACCTTACCCAACTGACAGACAGTTCCGCGCGAAAAGATGAACCTTCCACAAAATTCAATTTTCCATTTCCATCAAATTTCATTAGGAATACTTCTAAATAACTTGTAAAATAATGTTGAGGGAGGTGAAAGCAGTGGAACAAAAATTAAATCGTATTGAAGAAATGCTAGCAACATTGATTCAAAAGGTTGGAAAAATCCATGAAGATCAAGTGTTAATGAGAGAAGAGCAAACAATAATGAAACAAGATCTTACATCAATGAAACAAGATCAAACATCGATGAAACAAGACTTAACATCAATAAAGCAAGAACAATCATCAATGAAACAAGATTTAACATCAATAAAGCTAGAGCAATCAACAATGAAGCAAGATTTAACTTCAATAAAACGAGAGCAAACAACAATGAGGCAAGAATTTTCATCAATGAAAGACGAACAAATAAAATTCCGAGAAGAAATGACGCTTATGCGGAATGAAAATGAAAAAGGCCACCAAGAAATCATCAGCAAATTGGATTCACTTGCAGCAGACCATGAACATACATGGGAAAAGACTGTTCGCAATGAACGAGAAATTGCGAAAGTAAAACATCAATTTGATTTGTGAAATAACTTCGAACAGCTACTATTATTATCTTCATGATCTATATACTACATAAAGAAAAAAACAACTAAAGTCCGTATTCACAATTACTTGAAAATTCACTCATGAAGAAGTACAGTCGAGTCGAGATTGTGCTTCTTTTTTCGCTTAGATTCCATTCAGTGAAAATAGACTAACAAAAGATAGCCTTTCCGTGCCGACCAGATGATTTTCTTGAATAAATGGTACGTTCTTCATTTTTCGTCTACCATTATTTTTCAAAACAACAGGAGTTAATTAGTTTCTTTCTCCGACAATAGAATGAAAGACAGTGTCTATTACCCAGTTAATTTCAATATAAAGAAAAAACGATTTCTAAATATCATGAAGAACTGTTAAACTAGTGTTAATATAATGCTAATCGATAAGGTTACAAAAATAAAAGGAGGGCCACCCATGTACACAATCGGAATTGACCTAGGTGGAACAAATTTAAGAATTGGTGTATTTAAGGAAAATGGAGAACTAATTGAAGAACAAAATTGTCCAACAGAAGTAGAAAAAGGACCTGAATATACAATTGGTATCATGGCTAAGGCAATTAACTCAATTAAGAATAAATATCAAATTAAAGCCGTGGGCATTGGAGCACCAGGTCCACTTAACCCTCATGAAGGGGTAATCATAGAGCCGCCAAATCTTAGAGGATGGGTGAATATCCCATTAGTGAAAATCCTTGAAGAAAAAACCTATCTACCTGTTAAATTAGAAAACGATGCAAACGCAGCTGCTCTAGCTGAAGCGAAACAAGGGGCAGGAAAAGGTGCGAGTAGTGTATTTTTTATCACTGTTAGTACAGGAATTGGTGGGGGATTTGTCCTCGATGGTCAGCTAGTATCAGGTGCACAAGGGAATTGTGGGGAAATTGGGAATATGATTGTTAACCCAAACCTGGACGCGTACCAAGGACTAGGTCTCAACAGAGGTGCTCTAGAGGGACATGCGAGTGGTACAGCCATCGGAAGAATGGGTCAGGAAAGACTTAACATTACTAATGGTGCTCAAGGGGTGTTTCAGCTTGCAGAACAAGGAAACGAAACAGCACAGGAAATCCTAGACGAAGTGGTTAACTATCTTGCAATAGGAATCGCAAACATAGTTCATACTGTAAATCCAGAAATCATCGTCATTGGTGGTGGTGTAATGAAGTCACAAGACTTGATCCTCGATCCCTTGATTAAGAAAACAAAGCAATATCTTTATCCGAGTCTAAAGGCCGTACTCAATATTAAACCAGCCTTATTAGATCAAAAGGCAGGTCTAATTGGTGCAGGATTATTACCAAACTAAGTAAAGGAGCCACCTTCAAAAGTGGCTTTTTATCATTTTAGAATGGCCTAAAAACTTACCTCAAATAACATCCTAAGAGGAACAGGCAAAATAACCTTCATCAAATGATTCCTACTGTATAAACATAATATAATATGGTTATAAACAAGCAAATAAGCAGTAAGGTTACCTTAGGTATATTCAATATAATAAATAGACCAAAATCCTACAATGTTTGAAATTTTAATAAAGGTAAAACTTAAAATAAAAACCAACTGAAAATTATTGGTATCTATCAGATAACAAACAAAACGGCATTTTCCATCACGATGATGAAATTGAAAGAAATAAACTAGATTTTCATTATGTTATCACTTCATCTTAAACATTGAAAAATAAGCACTTCTTCTCTCACTAATTTCTTGTTTTTCTTGTTTAAATAGGGAGTAAAGCAAGGGTTAAAAAAACTTATACGAAATGGAGGTTTTATGTTAGTAAATACATATAAATCCATTTTTACATTATTTAACAAATTTTGTATTGCTATTGTACCGACCCTCCTTTTGAACTACATTCCAAGTAGAGTCCTCAAAAATTAAGTTATTCTACCATTCTTTTCTTTACTAGAATCTCGCCTTTACCTTAACAGGAATAAAGCACCCTCTCATAACTAAATTATTTAAGAATAACACCCACATAAATAAACGTTCACATGGGAGTATTTGTGATTGTCAGTAGAACTCTTATCCATTACTATTAGATGGTAATAATGACTCATTTTGAAAGAAATTAGCACATTTTGTCATAAGTTGTTTCATCATCAACAATTCTTTAAAAATATACTATTGAGGTATGCGATATGAACGTTTTGATCACAGGTGGTTATGGATTTATTGGCTCCTTTGTGGCAGAAAGATTTTATAAAGAAAATCACAAAATCTTTATTATTGATAATTTAACAACCGGCAGAAAAGAGAATGTTAACTTCCGTCATAAATCACTGATCATTGATATCGAAGATGAGCAGTGTGAAAAGTTCTTTAAGGCTCACAGTATAGATGTTGTGATTCATTGTGCAGCACAAACGCATGTGAAGCGATCAATCGATGAACCTGTCACTGATTCGTCAACAAATATTCTCGGACTAATTAATATGTTGAATTTGTCAAAAGTCCATGGTGTGAAGAAATTTGTTTTTTGTTCTTCTGCAGCAGTTTATGGAGATAATCAGAATTTACCATTACGAGAGGATGAAAAGGGAAATCCAATCTCTCCTTATGGCTTAAACAAATTAACTGGCGAGCAGTATTGTCAAAAATGGGATGAATTGTATGGTGTTTCTTCACTAATTTATCGTTTTTCTAATGTGTATGGTCCTAGGCAGCATTTGAGCGAAGAAAGTAGTGTTATTGCTCATTTCACCAATGTAGTACTTCGGAAAGAACCAATCACTATCCATGGTGATGGTGAACAAACACGTGATTTTATATATGTGAGTGATGTTGCTGAAGCAATTTTTCGTGGAGTTAGTAGTGAATTGAGTGGCATCTATAATTTGTCAACTGGTACGGAAGTGAGTATTAATCGTTTGGTTGAAGAGATGGGAAAGCTTTATCCTATTACAGATTTACAGAATATCGAAAGTCGCCTAGGTGATATCAAGAGGTCGAATCTGGATAATCAGAAAATCAAAAAAGATCTAGATTGGGTACCAAAGTATTTGCTTGAGGAAGGACTTGCGAAGGTAATTGATTATTACGAAGATAATCAGTTTGTAGCACCTGTAAAGACGGAAAAAGAAAAAAAGGTGAAGAAAATTCCGTTTTTGCCTTTCTATGAAAATATCGTTCTTTTTGCCATGTTTTTTGGTCTTTCTTTTTTGTTAACCCCAATTGTAGATACCGTTGATATTTGGCTTATATATATTTTGCTAGCGGCTATTTTATTTGAAAAAACACAAATGGTGGTAGCTGCCTTTTTAGCAATAGGCGTTCAAATTTATACCATGGCAGGAGAAGGTAGGATTTGGACCTCTTTATTTGTTGATAATACAATACTTGCAACCCTAACAATATATTTATTAGTTGGACTTATTTGTAGCTACAGCGTTGAGCGAGGGAAAATTGTTCTTCAATTTACGAAAGATGAATTAGCCTCAGCACAGTCTAAATATGCATTTTTATCATCAATTTACAAAGATACACTTCAGGTAAAAGAAGAAATGAGAGAGCAAATTTTACGAACGGAAGACGGAGTAGGGAAAATTTACGAATCTGTCAAACAGCTTGATAATCTTGAGCCAGAGGCATTATTTACTGGAGCGATTTCTGTGTTGGAAAGATCTCTTAAATCAAGTAGATTTGCGATTTATCTTGTGCAATCTAGTGGATATTTGAGACTAGCGGTTAAATCGGTAGAAAGTACCTTCCAGCCTGATGCCTCAATAAAAATGATACCAGGTTCCCTTCTAGATCGAGCGATTAGAGAGCAGAAAATCTATTACAATACAGCACTTGAAGCACAAGAACCACTTTTCATTTCACCGATTGTACAAAAAGGTTCAACCGTTGCAGTCATTACATGCCATGATGTTCAATTTAATAGATTAACACTTTCATATCGTAACTTAGTTGATGTCGTGAGTCGACTTATCACTTCTTCAGTCGGCAGAGCTTATGAATATGTGAATGAAATTAATAGTGAGCGATTTATCGAAGGAACAAATGTATTAAGACCTTATTATTTTCAACGAATTCTAGAAAATAAGCAAAAGGCTTTTCAAGAATTACAGATCCCTTTTGTACAACTAGAGGTTTTGACAATTGATCACTCAGCTGAAAATTTACAGAATATTGGTTCCCTTCTAAGAATGAATGATCATTTAGGATTTGATGAAAGTGATCAATTATTTATTCTTCTTTCCAATGCGACAAAAGAAGACGCAACATTTGTGATTCGACGATTCCAGAGCAAAGGAATATTAGTTGTTCTCCAAGAGGAGGAGGCAGTGATAAATGCTGGGTAAAATTCTTTTTGCTTATTATCTTTTAGTTTTTATTTATATCATTGTTTTGGTTGTTTTAAAGAGAAAAGGAATTGTGCTACGAGCAATGATACTTCTTTCCTGTCCGTTTTTTGGTGTGTTTATCACTTATAGCATGTCGAGGAAAATGTACTCGAAAAATGATCTTCCGGATTGGCTTCTTCGACGTGTACAATTTGATGATTTTGTCTTAAAGTCACCTGATATTGAAGAAGAAACGGATATTATCCCGTTTAACGATGCGCTTATTTTGAACGATAATAAAACAAAGCGGAAAATTCTGATCGATTTGCTAAAGGGTGAATTTCTGAAAAATGTAGATGCACTTGAGCTTGCTCTTCAAAGTGATGATTCAGAAACATCTCATTATGCGGCAACTGCGGTTCAGCAGGTGAAAAGTGACTTAATGAAAACGATGCGTCAGCTTGAGGAACAGCTTCTATCTGATGATGGAGATGTTCAATCTCTTGAGGCTTATCGTGATATTTTAAAGCATTATATTCGAATTGAATTCTTAGATAAACAAACAAGAAAGAAGTATACCTATCTCTATTATCAGACGCTTGATCAGTTAATTAATATTTCGCCAACAAGTGATGAAAGAAACTTTATTGAAAAAATAGAATCAGCGATTATTTTGAATGAACATCGAGTTGCCTTGGAAACAACGAAACAGTTTCTTGAGGTTTTTCCTGATAAAGAGGAAGCTTATTTTTCGGCCTTGAATGTTCATTATTCAATGAGAAATAGTAGTGAATTTAAACAAGTTATGAACAAGCTGCGCTCGTCAGATATTAAGCTTTCTCCTGATAAGCTGAATCAGCTTCGTTTTTGGCTTCAAGGTGATGAATATGAACAACAACTTTAAAATTGAAAAAAGCGTCTATTTTATGATGATTTTTGTAGGAATAATCGGTCTGTTTTTCATGATGATTCGTTCTGATTTGCTATTGAAATATCGTTATTTTAATGAAGCTCAGCCAGTATCAACCGTTCAAAGCTCAGAAAATAACGAGGCCTCTTATCATCAGCCAGCTTTTTTATTACTTGTGGGTGAAGATCAACCACAGCTGGTCAAGACATTAGAAAATAATCTCACACAAATGGGTAAAAAGGTAAAAACCCGTCCAATTAATGAAAATTTCACAACATCAACTGAGTATGAAGGTATTATTATTGCAACAGAAAAAATCGATGATCTACCTGATATACAGTCACTACTTTCATATGTAGAAACAGGTGGAAGTATATTTTTTGCGATAAGACCATCTCCGGGATCAGGCTTAGCATCTCTTTATCAACAAATCGGAATGGTGGAAATGGGTGCTTTCATTGAAACAAGTGGGATCGAGCTCACTGAACCCTTCTTTACCTCATCAGAAGGTCAATCATTTCCATCTGATGATATTCGTAACTCTTCATTGTCAGCCAGAATTGGCAAACAAGCTTCATTAATTGCGCAATCATCAGATGGTACACCACTTTTATGGAGTTCAAAATATGGTGATGGGAAATTTGTGTTCTTTAACGGAACGATACTAGCAGATGCTTCGCAAAGTGCTCTTTTTACAAAGGGTATTCAGCTTATGGTTCCGACCTTTATTTATCCAGTTGTAAATGCAAAGGTGACAGCTTTAGAGGGCTTCCCATTCCAAACAAATAACAATATACACAAAGATTCGGGAATGACGAATGAAAATTTCATGCGTCATGTTGTTTGGTCAGAATTACAGAGGCTAGAAGCGAAGTATGACCTCAATTACACAGCATCCTTTGTTGCTGCTAATGATGAAATGAAAGCAGAAAAACAAGCCTTTGAGTTAGATAGAGTAAGAGAGAATACAATTGTTTACGGAAGAGAACTGCTGCGCATGGGCGGTGAGTTAGCACTTCAAGGATATACTAATGCTCCAATTGAAGGGCTGGAAGTATCAGCTGTTAAGCAACAAATGACGATGACATCTGATCAATTAGAACAGTCATTACCGGGATATGAAATAAAAACATATATACCTGTCAAGCAGAGTGACCACCTAACTCATTATACCGTGATAAAAGACGTGTATCCTGATTTACAAACGATTATGACTGATGTCGAAAAGCCATCACTATTTGATCAGAATACAGCTGTATTACCTAGACAGCTTCAAGGCTTTCAAGTTGACTCTTATTCAAAATGGCTTGCTTATAATGGCCTTTTTACAACAGGTTTTTTATCACATGCAGTAACACCACAGCTGTTATTGCAGGATGAAGATGTAGATGATTACCTACAGCAATTTTCAGAGCTACAAAGCAATCTGAAAAAAGATGTTCCATGGCTACGATATGTGAAAGTATCTGATACGCTGGATGATGTGCAAAACTATGTTGAAAATATCGTAACAGAAGAGCATACAAATGATGAAATTACCTTTCATCTTAACAAACTAAATGCTCCAGCTTATTTTTTCTTTTCATCTGAAAAGCCAGTTTCTTCTGTAGAAAACGGCAAAATAACAAATGTTGGTCAAAATCTTTACTTAATCGAAACAAATCAATTAACGTTTACTATTAGATTGGAATGATAACGATGAGAATTTGTTTAATAACAGAAGGATCTTATCCATATGTTACAGGCGGAGTTTCAAGCTGGGCACAGTCCCTATTAACACAATTGCCGCAGCACGAGTTTATCATTTTATCGATATCAGCTAAAAAGGAAAATACGAAGATACGAAAATATAAAGCTCCTGCAAATTTAGTCGAGGTGTATGATATTCACCTTGATTCATTTCTATCGGAAGAAATTGTATCAGGCAAACGATACAGTATTACACCTGAAGAAAAGCAGGCATTTAGCTCCTTAATAGGGGGAGATGAAATAAATTGGCCCATTCTATTTGATTTACTTGTTAGTGAACGAATTGATTCGATCTTGAACTTTTTAGCAAGTAAAGATTTCTTTGATATTGTGTATGATCTTTGTAAGGAAAGATTTGCTTTTGTTCCTTTTACAGATATGTTTTGGGCACTTCGCTCTATGGTATTGCCGCTATTTATTTGTATGAATCAAAAACTACCAGAAGCTGATTTGTATCATAGTGTTTCTACTGGGTACGCTGGTGTACTTGGTGCATTAGCAAAACATCAATATCAAAAGCCTTATGTCCTAACAGAACATGGGATTTATACACGTGAGAGAGAAGAGGAAATCATAAAATCATCATGGATTAAAGGGTATTTTAAAGATATATGGATTGATTATTTTTATAATTTATCAAACTGTGCTTACAACTATGCCGATGAAGTAACATCTTTATTTGAAAAAAATCGTGAAATTCAAGTAGAAATAGGGTGCCGGGAAGAGAAAACATCTATTATTTCAAACGGAATTGACATAACACGCTTTAATATAGAAAACCGAGTGTCAAAAGATGGCTTACATGTTGGCGGAATTGTTCGTGTTGTGCCAATAAAGGATATAAAAACAATGCTTCAAAGCTTTGCTATTGTTCAACAGGAGATTCCTAATGCTTATTTTTATATCATTGGTCCACATAATGAAGATCAAGATTACTATGAGGAATGTCTTGATCTTGTGGAGAATCTAGAATTAAAGAATGTGATCTTCACTGGTGAAACAGATGTAAAAGTATATTTAGAATTTCTAGATGTATTAGTGTTATCAAGCATCAGTGAAGGACAGCCACTTGTCATACTTGAAGGGTTGGCAATGGGAATTCCATATGTCACAACTGATGTGGGGAGCTGCTCTGAATTGCTTTTAGGAGCAAATGATCCATATGGACGGGCAGGAAGCGTTGTACCTGTCATGCATTTCCACCTTCTAGCACAAGAGCTAATCAATTTGTTAATAAATAAGAACAAGCGTATTGAATATGGACAAAATGGTAGAAATCGAGTGATAGATTACTACTCATTAGCACTAATGGTTCGTCGTTATAATGAATGCTACGAAAGATGGGGGAACTAACAAGGTATGGCAGGAATCGGCTTTCAACTTAAAACCTTATATGATCAATCTCATTTTTTCGGTCAGCTTCGTGCATACGGGTACTCAACAATAACTGCTGTAGGACCAATGCTTCTGACCATTTTACTTATTACGTTCTCAAGAGAGTGGCTACTTTTCTTGAATGCTCCATCTAGAGAAATCACTATTTTTATGGCAGCTATTCAATACGCATTTATCTTTTCGCAAATTATCACAGGTGGCTTTGTTTTTATCATTTCACGATATGTGGCAGACCAAACATTTATTGAAAAAGAAGAAAACGTCCTTTCCTCTATGTTTGGCACAATCGGAATTATTGTGTTTTTAGGGTTTATTAGTACTATCCTATTTTATTGGTCTTCACCTTTGCCATTATTATTTAAATTGCTTTCCTACCTCTTTTTCACAGAGCTAAGTATTATTTGGATTTTATCCATGTATGTATCAGCACTTAAGGATTATAAGAAAATTGTTAAAAGCTATCTTATAGGAGTGCTAGTTTCAACCATCATTATTTGGGTGTTAACAGCTCTACTAGGCTACTTAACAGCAAATGCGATATTATTTGGTCTTATTGCTGGCTTTTTCATCATTCTTATAAAGCTCATGCATGATATCTCAAAATATTTCCAAGTGAATAATAAACAATATTTTCACTTTTTAACGTATCTTGAAAAACATCCTTATTTATTTTTAATCGGGCTATTTTATTATGTTGGCTTATATGCTCATAATTTAGCTGTTTGGTTTGGCGATCGCAAAATAATTGTGGAAGAAACGTTTGTGATGGCACCTTATTATGATACGCCTGTGTTTTATGCCTATTTAAGTATTTTGCCTGCACTCATCTTATTTATGGTTACAGTTGAAACAACCTTTTATGAAGCGTATAAAAAATATTATGGCCGCATTTTAAATGGGTTTCCTCTGCAGGATATTGAAAATGCCAAAAATGAAATGTACCGAGTGTTAAAGCATGAGATTTTGTTTATGTCACAGGTACAGCTATTGGTAGCTGTCGCCTTTCTATTTTTAGGTGTACGCTTTCTACCATTTCTCGGAATGACGCAAGATCAAATTGATATATTTATGATTGTTGTGTTAGGAACATGGTTTCTTAGCTTAATCATTACTTTCTTTCTTATCCTGCTTTATTTTGATGAAAAAAAAGCAGCTTTTTGGCTCATCGGTTCGTACACAATATTAAGCTTTCTTCTTACCCTGCTTTTCATGGGATTGTTTAATCAATATGGAGGAGGCATGTTTGTCGCTGCGATTATTAGTTTATATCTGGGCTGTCGCATTTTGATCTCAAGATTAAACGAAATTGATTACACAACATTCTGCTCGCAGCCAATTGTTTATAAAGAAAAAATAACGAGGGTTGAGCGGCTGTTAAAGAGGTTTGGTAGTCTTGAAGAATAGGAGGATCAGCATGAAAAAACCACCATATTTTAAAACATCACTAGCCGTGATTGCGGTTTTTATCCTTCTGTTGGTGATGAAGAGCTATTCAACAGCTCCTACCAATCAACAAAATGCTACTACAAAGCAAAATAGTAAAGCTAATCAGGTGGAAAAAACTGAGGATTCACTTGTTGAGGATAAACGAGTTTACGAAGGTCATAACGGCAATAAAGTGAAGCATGTTTATATAACAATTTTTGATCAAAATCGTGTACCAGATAACGACATTAGTTTCTATGAATTAAATGAATCGTATAAAGAATACAGCAATCTAGATGATGGACCAAAGCTGAACATTTTATTTGAAACAGGAACGAAAGAAGGTCCTGAAAAGAATGGCTTTATTGATCTAGGGAAATCGTCTCCAAATGCAAGTATTGAGTTAAGAGGTCGCTCTAGTCGTCTTGAAGCACAGAAATCCTATAAAATTCGCTTAAGTGATAACGGTGGATTATGGTATGGACAAACTGTACTGAATTTAAATAAGCATGCAGATGATGTGACTAGAGTGCGTAATAAATTAGCATTTGACTTTTTTAAAGAAATTCCCGATCTTATCAGCTTGAGAACGGATTTTGTTCAATTACATGTTAAAGATATGACGAATCCTAACTCAGGTGATGAGTTTGTTGATTATGGTCTTTATACACATGTAGAGCAGCTTAATGAAAAAGCACTAGCGGCTCGTGGTCTTAACCCTGATGGACATTTGTATAAAGCAGAGAACTTTGAATTTTATCGTTATCACGACCAACTGAAGCTCTCAGATGATCCAGCTTATAATAAAAAAACATTTGAATCTGTTTTGAAAATAAGTGGTAGTGAACAGCATGAAGAATTACTTACGATGTTAGATGATGTAAATGACATGTCAAAGCCATTTAATGAAGTGTTTTCAAAATACTTTAATGAAGAAAATTATCTCACATGGCTGGCGGTTAATGTGATGTTTGGTAATTATGACACGATGTCTACGAATTACTATTTATACAGTCCACTTAATTCAGAGAAGTGGTACTTTATTCCGTGGGATTTTGATAAAGCCCTTGGTCGTGATGCGGAAAGAACAGATGATTTTCCGAGCTGGCATTTAGGGATTCAACGATACTGGGGAACAGTTATTCATAAGAGGTATTTACGAGATCCGCAAAATGTAGAAAAGCTATCAAAAAAAATGGATGAACTAACAGCAATCATCAATGAAGAATCAATGGCTAAAAAGATTGAAGAATATCGACCGGTTGTTAAGCCTTACACTTTAAGAAATCCAGATCTCAAATATTTAGGAATTGAAGCTTCTGAATTTGATTCCTCATACAACAAGCTAAAAACAGTGGCAACAAGATATCAATCTTTATACAAAGAATCGCTGGAATTCCCAATGCCGATATTTCTCCATTACCAAAGGGAGAAAGATCAAGATGTGTTCAAATGGGAAACTTCTCATGATCTACAGGAAGATACTTTAACCTATCACCTTCAAATCAGTACTGAGCCAACATTTCAGTCAACGATACTTGATATAAAAGATGTGAAGAAGTTTTCCTACGAAACAGATATCCTCAAACCTGGTCGATATTATTGGCGTGTATTAGTAACGGATGAAGAAGGTCATACTCAAATTCCATTCGATTATTATAAAGACAATGCGAGGATTATTCACTGGGGTGTTCAGGAAATTATTGTACCAAAGGGAGCGAGCTCATGAAGAAGTTCCGCCATGAATTAAAATATTATATTACGGAAAAAGACTACTTGATTCTGCGTAATAAGATAGGTGTTATCTTAAAACAGGATAATCACTCAATTGATCAACAAGGATATTTAATTAGAAGTCTTTATTTTGATAATATTCATGATCATGATTTATTCCAAAAGAACTATGGAATACTGCGAAGAAAGAAATTCAGAATTCGGATATATAACCGTTCTGATGAAGTCATAAAGCTTGAGAAGAAAAGTAGGCAGGGAGAATATATCCTAAAAACATCTGTATCCATTTCAAAAGAGGAATACCTGAAGCTGCTTGATTGGGATTATGAATTTCTGAGGAATAAAGAGCAGCCACTTTATAAGGAATTTTATCATTATCTTAATAGTGAATATATGCGGCCACGTGTGATTGTTGATTATATTCGTGAAGCATATATCGGCCATATTAGTAATGTGAGAATTACCTTTGATAAGGAATTGAGTGTTGTGACAAATTCAACAGACTTGTTTAATCCCAACAATAGCTCAACAGAAGTGTTACCACCTTCACAGATGATTCTTGAAGTGAAATATGATGAATTTTTACCAGAATATATTCGTGCTGTTCTTCAGCTTGGTGCTCACAATCGATCAGCGATTTCAAAATATGTGTTATGCCGGATGAAGTCAATTCAATATCACGGTAATTAAAGAGGGGAAACAAATGGGAAATGATGTAACAAAATTCAATGACGTGATAAAAAATAGCTTTTTAAATGATTATATGTTTGGAAATCTAGCAGCACTTGATATTTTACTAGGATTACTAACTGCCTTTATGGCGGGTGCCTTTATTTATGTTGTGTACAAATATACCTATAAAGGAGTGTTATATAGTCCTAGCTTTAATATCACACTTCTAGTGATGACAATGATTACATCACTTGTGATCATGACAATAAGTACAAATGTTGTTCTATCACTCGGGATGGTTGGGGCTCTAAGTATTGTCCGCTTTAGAACAGCGATAAAAGATCCACTTGATGTTGTGTTTATGTTTTGGGCCATTGCAGCAGGTATTTCAAGTGGAGCGGGCTTATATCTCCTCACACTACTAGGAGCTGTGATCATCGGTGCTGTTATCGTTGTTTTATCACGCAAAAAACATACAGATACATTATATTTACTTGTTATCCACTACACTGAGGAAGCAAATGATGAAGTGAAACGGGAATTGCAAAAGCTAGATTATACCCTTAAATCAAAGGTAGTGCGGAAAAACATGATGGAAATAACTGCCGAAATCCGCCTGAAAATTGATAACACTTCATTTATGAATAAATTAGGTGATCTTGAAGGTGTGCAGGATGTTTCATTAGTTCAATATAACGGGGATTATGCGGTATAAGTGGGGGGGATTATTACACCCCCACTTCTTTATTATTGATACGTTCCACCTGTACGCATAAAAGCAGGAAAACGTTGCTTCTTGCTCAGCTTAAGGCTTTCTTCATCTGTTACAACTGTAAGTACCCGTATTTTCCCTAACAATTGCTCTTTCTTAAAATACTTCAGCCAAGTTTTTGCCCACTCACTTTCCTGCAAATCACTAGCCTTAAACCCTTCCCATAACACACTATCAATATAAGGCTTTGAAGCAGCCTTTAGTGTATCAAACCCTCGATTTTGGATAATTAATAATTCTGGGTATGCTGACTTTAACTCCTCTAGTAAAGACACATAGCCTGACCTCATGTTTTGCTGCGTTTCTTGATCTTCATGAAAATAGGAGTCAAGATCATCTACCGTATCAAAAAACACGCCATCAAGTCCATTTGCTATCACATAGTTATCTATCTTCCACCGCAATGCATCGCGATAATGTGACTCACGCAAATCCATCACATAGGTATCCCATTCTTCAATATAAATTCGTTTACCATTAAGCTCAGCATAATCAGAATCAGCAATATGCTTCTTCAGCTCCTCATTCCAATTTTCTAGCTGCATGAGACTTACATAGCCGAATACCTTAACGTCTGATTCTTGTAAACTAGTAATATCCTCTTTAGAAAAGGCTGTGGGCTCCAAAATAACCGCATCAAATTCCTTAAGTTCCTGCACCTTTTGTTCAGTAGGATTGCCATAGAAAATAGAAAAAGATTTAACATCATACAAAGGACCATACCAAAACATATGTAACAACCCTTTCGTTATAAAAAAGATAGCAGTAATAGTAAGTAGAAATAATATAATTTTTTTTATTTTAGTTGTCCTCCTGGTTTGTGGTTAATAAGGTAAAAGTAAAAGTAATGTTATTTTTCCATCGGGGATGGTGGTGTCTGCCCCTCAGTTCGGTAAGTGCTGAGAGATTGACAAGTTTTTTCACAAAATTAAAACTCATTCTCATCAATTGTTATTCATTTATCACATAGCAAACCCAAAACACAAAGTGGGAAATAACTACAAAATATCGCGGACCACTTTAAATAAATAGCACTTTTATCTGTGTATTCTAATTTTCTCATGAGACTTCCTTCCAAACGATTAACTCCTGTATCCCTCATAGTTACATGCCCTCTTCCTCAACTTCTACCCAACGATCATTCTCATCTTTTTCTAACTCTACCGCCCTATAGTAGCTACCAAATCCATCTTCTTAGCAATTGCCATCTGGATTAGCTGGTCCGCCACCGTTTTCTAGCTGTAACCCATTGAATAACATGCAGACATTTTCCCTTCAATTTCTTTATATCTATCAAGTTTTTTTGCTTCTTCTACTGCGGCAGTATGATCAGCAGCTTGTTGTTCAGCTAACTTTCTATCGTAATCCTCTTTAGAAAGTCTTTTGTTATGTTCTGCTTCGATATGACTATCTGCTCTTAAAACTGGCTTTTCAGACTCTAGAAAGGCATATCATTTAAAAATCTCTTCAACCAAGTAGAGAATTTGTTTCCCTTCTTTGCTACTAATCGTTCATACTCATTATGCGTTAGGGGATCTACTGAGAGTCCACTCTTATAGTTATCAAACAATACATTTAAATTGGAAATAATCGTAAGTTATTCTTAACACTAATGCATAGAATTACGACACTGTATTTTTATAAGTTCTCCTCTTCTATAAACTCTTCAATTTCTTGAAATCCAATAAAGCGAATAATTCTTTTAGTCATTTTTTGCCCACTACCTTTTAAACCTAGGTTTAGTTCTCCCTCAGTTACACCTAACCCTACCGATCCATTGCCTTTACTATCAAAGACCTCTTCAATTTCTACTGTTTCTGCTGTTCTAATTCTTTCTGATATCGCTAACTCTTGTTCAATCTTTGCTTGTTGCATCTTTAGCTTGTGAACAAATTCTTCCCTTTTCATGTATTCTTCTAATTCACTGTAATTTTCGTTTTTCACCTTATCAATAGCCTTTTCTGTAAGTTCCCAAGTTGCTAAATGTAAAGGTGCAGTATACTTCAAAAATGTTTTTACTTTTTCTTTTTTAATCATAAGTTCCTCCAAAAATATTAGTCTTTCTTTATATCGACAACCTTTTTTGAAAAATAAATTTTTTCCATTATAAATTAATATAAAAAGGCACCCAATGATGAGCGCCTTTTTTATTCTCGATATTCTTCAATCTTTTTTTCTTCCTCGATGAATTCATCCATTTTGACTGGCAACCAAGTAGTAAAATTAATTCCCCTCTTGCTGCTAATCGATAAAACTCATCAAGTGTTTGTGGAACTACCTTGATGTTTACTCTTGTGACTGACATCGAACTTAACCTCACTGGGTATAATTGTCTGAGAAGTCTAAGTAAATATCAATAAACACTTGTACTTATTTATACTTATTAGTATGTCGTAATAATCACCAACAACGAACCACAAAATCAATAGAAGAGCAATTTTGACAACAAAAGTCTGCATAATTTATAACCCAGTATGGATATACTTGGATTAGGACTGAAATTGAAAGGGTGATATTTTTGGTGAATCATAAAACCTTCAATAGTATCCAAGAATTTTTAAATTGGAAAGAAAATAACCCTGAAGTAAATGTCATTGAAACATCTCATGAAGTTAATGAAAATGTACAAAACATTTATCAACGTTATGATCCAGAAGCCAATGAGGTAGGTTCAATCAAAACAACAATAACTTATACTGACTAAAAGAAAGCACATAATGTGTGGTCTTTTTTATTACTAAATCATTCTTAGATATTATTTTAAACTAAGCAAACGTGTGTAAGTTAAAGGCATTCGGAAAAAATGTATAAGTTTTTTCCGAATGCCTCTAATATTTTCTTTCGTCTAAATAATTTTCAATCAGCAAACATAACATCTGCATCATCGATTACACAACCTCTAGGTGAGTAATGAAGGTAATTTGTATATTCAGGCGCTGCAAACTGGAATAAAATCACTGTTTATTTTTTATCTGGAATTCTGTAATTTTGGTTTGCGCTTCATTCTGTGTTGAAGTTGAATGAACATGATCTTAACAATGCATTAGAAACATAGCACTAACCCCTGCAACCTTAGTATATGTTGTATAGCACCCTGACATTATTCTCAAACACCAAAAATAACTCGAAGAATGATTTGTCTCTACGTACGCTGACCTCAATGCCCATTCTCATATGTCTGATTGGGAAACAATACCACTATGAAAAGTTTGACTGTGAAAAGCCATGTAATTTGAATCGATATGTCCTTCGTGTTGGGCATTTTCTTTTGATTTACTGTTTTTAATAGGTTTCCCAGTCCTAATAAAAGTGGCGCTATATATATGCTGATACTCCAATGGTTATTACTACACTTATGGTACAAGTTCCTATTAATGTACTTTTCGTGGTTGATATGTTGTAATTGTTAGTTGAAATGCATCCTAAATTAACTAGAAGGATTTACTTCTTATTGTGCGCCCGAGAAGTGAATTAGATAAGATAGTATAAAACAAACAAAAAATATGCCTCCCCTAACAATCAGCTAGGAAAGGCATATCATCTAAAACATACATCTATTAGTTCAAAAGCATCGTTACCAGTGCCGTTAATACAACCGTCGCAACTGGCATAGATACGTATAATATTGTTTTATTACGTTTCTTTATTCTCGCAACTTCTTCAGGTGTAATCCATTCATAACTTGACATCAACTTAACTCCCTTTCTACTGATGGTAGCTGGCTGGCTTTGTCTGTAAAAGTAGCTGTTTTCGTTAGCGTTGTTATAAATACTCGAAGTGAACAACAGATATGTCGCCCACTAACAACAATCTTTCAGAAAAGCGCTTTAAAGACAGAGGCCCCTATAGCTTTGCGTCGTCACCTTTAAGTGATTTTGCCATTATAAATTAATTATCGGAAAAAGCCTTTATGCTATGAATAGGAGTTAGTTCCTAAATCCAACAACAAATATAGGTATTAAGACCTAATAATTTCTGTCTTCTTAATTTAGCAAAAGTGATAAAATCTCTACATAACTTTTTTCTAGGGTATTTTCTGTACCTATCCTGTGCAATATTCCTTACTTGTGCCCCAGTAACTTGCCCCATCCTACATTACAAGAAAATGCTCAAATAAGATGTAACAAATATCACAAAAAAGTCTATTAAAGATGATTAGAAATAGACGTAAGACAATATGTACAATAGATTTGTCGTCTCGAATAATCGAAAATCAAAGTAGGACTGAACAAAATAGGGAGAATATAAGTAAAATTGCATTGTGGAATTTCTTGATTTAATGGGAGGTTCTTAATAACTTTTATTGTGGTGTTATTATGGTAGTGGTATTCATTGAGAAGGGCATTCAACTTGTTGAGCATACGTAGAAAATGATTGTAGCTATGTTGATGGGTGTTAATTCTAGTGTTATGGAGAACAAATGGGAGGTTTTTTCATATCTCATTTTTCCTTTCAAAAGACGGTATCTGGCTGGCATTGTATAAATAACAGAAGCCCCTATAGCTTTGCGCCATCACTTTTAAGTGATTTTGCCTTTCACATCATGTTTGAAAAGAAACATCCTCGAAACCAACGAAACATCTATATGTATGTATTTAACCCCTGTTAAAGATAGACTTCTTAAGCACACATCTTTTTAATCTTTCGTTTCCCTATCTTAATATATAATTTACGTTCTTGTTCGGATCGAAAGAATTTAATGCCGAACAAACCTAGAGGAGTGTGAACCTCTTTTAACTGTAACAATGGCATATTATTTATCCCTCCTAAATACCTAAAAATCATACATTTATTGTAAAAGATATAGTGAAAATTGTATAGAAATGCTTTTCTACAAAGTCCGACAATTCCGATCAGAGGAATACTTAAATGTAGAAAAAAGTCGAAAGAAGCGTTCTATGTCATAAATTTTTAAAAAAATTAGTATCCCCTCTAAATTGAAGCAATATATAACAATATCATAATCATAGAAAAATCGATTTCAAAAATCCCCACAAAACTGATAAACTAATTACATTAACACTTATCGATAAAGTTATAAAATAGAAAAGGAGGAACTACCTTATGTATACAATCGGAATTGACCTAGGTGGTACAAATTTAAGAATTGGTTTGTTTAACGAACAAGGAGAAATCATCGAAGAACAAAATTGTTCCACAGAAGTAGAAAAAGGACCTCATTATACAATCAACATCATGGCTGAAGCCATTACTTCATTGAAAGAAAAATATGAAGTTAAAGCCATTGGCATCGGAGCACCAGGACCACTGAACCCACACGAAGGTGTGATCATTGAGCCGCCAAATCTAACAGGGTGGGTGAATATCCCATTAGTAAAACTTCTTGAAGAAAAGGTAGCTCTACCTGTCAAATTAGAAAATGATGCAAACGCAGCAGCACTAGCAGAAGCAACATTAGGAGCAGGAAAAGGGGCAAGTAGTGTATTTTTTATCACAGTTAGTACTGGCATAGGCGGAGGGTTTGTTCTAAATGGCCAGCTCGTATCAGGTGCACAAGGAAATTGTGGAGAAATCGGGAATATGATCGTTAACCCAAGTCATGATGCATACCAAGGCCCAGGCCTTAACAAAGGGGCACTAGAGGGAGTAGCAAGCGGCACAGCCATCGGACGAATTGGCCAAGAACGCTTGAACATTACAAACGGTGCCCAAGGTGTGTTTCAGCTAGCAGAGCAAGGAAATGAAACTGCACAACTAATACTAGACGAAGCCATCAACTACCTTGCAATTGGTCTAGCTAACATCGTTCATACCGTAAATCCTGAAATCATCGTTATCGGCGGTGGGGTAATGAAATCACAAAGCCTGATCCTTCAACCACTAATCGAGAAAACAAAGAAATACCTCTATCCAAGTTTAAAAGCATCACTGAACATCAAACCAGCTTTGTTAGACCAAAAAGCAGGATTAATTGGTGCGGGTTTGTTGCCTAACTAAAAAAAAGCCACTGAAAATAGTGGCTTAATATTTAACTACTGCTTCACAACATACAGTTCAAAATTAATATAACTTAAAAATCTTGTTTAAAATCACCTCTTTTAACAAAACCTATGAAAAAAGAGGTGAATACAATTGACATCAACTGCATCACAACCTGGTAGAATAAACGTCATTTTCCATCATAATGAACACAAACAAAAGCAAACCCTTAACCTAGCCCAACTAACAGCACTACTTCACGCCGACTTAATAAACATCGATATATTCAAAGAACCGAAAAAACTCGATAAAAAAGTATGGACAAGTCATGTTAACGGTACAGACTTACATATCTATTTAAAGTAAAATATTCTTTTTCTATTAGTGTTTTAAGATTGCCCTTCTGAAAGAGTTCAATAATTTACCTTAGCAACATCTATTATTAAGCAATTTTTCAATAAGGGTCTTATACCTTTTATTAAAAAATCACAATGTTTTCATAAAAAAACAGACGGCTCATCACCGTCTGTTAACACTATTACCATTCTTCTTATTAAATACAAACTCAACCATCTGATAACAACCAACTAAAACCAAAAACAAAAATACCCCACTCATATCATAACCAACATCAAGCAATCGACCACTTCGTGAAAAAAACAACTGGGCAACCTCTGTTGATAAAGCAACAGCAAGAGAAATGATTAGACTCAAAAACACACTTCGCCAAACCCAATAAACCAAAACTCCTAAAAAGAAAAAAATAATGATATGCCCAATTTTCTGACTAATATATGTAGAATCTTGTAAGGTGAAATCATTTTGAAAAAACTCCAAGACAGAAGGATCTCCATTAAAGTGAAACGTCACAATCCTCTTTGATAGAAGCAATGATAAACTCTCGGTGCACGTTGCAATAAATATAAATGCAAGATAACAACAAAAAATCCAAACCCTCATCCAATGATCACCTCATCGTAATGATGGTCATAACTTCCGTTAAATAAACTCAAAAAAAGTACTTCCAAAAGTGCCTTAAGCAAAAATTCTTTTAATTGATTTTTTCCAATACTTGATATACAATTTTCCATCCTGCTGGGATTTAAAGACTTTAATTCCTACTACTCTCAATGGAGTGTAAATCTCCTTTAATTGTAATAATGGCAAGATATCCATCCCCCTAAATTCCTATTCTAGTTATAATTATAAATGTTCAGAGTATATAACGAAAGAAAATGTTCTCAACAAAGAACGACAAAACAATACAGTATGATTCATTTAATGCAGTGCTAACTACCTATCGATCATTCTTAAATCATCAAATTCTTTTCCGGTATATTAACACCTACCTAAATTTCCCTCATTAAACCATCTAAAAATAAACAAAATATCACCGATAATAACAATAGAGAAAAAGAGAGAATATTTTGTCGAACGTCGGGGGGACAGAAACATGGAAAATTGGACAACGCCAGAGGAATTGGCAAGAAAGAAAGAATTGAAGAAAAGGCTATACACCTATTCATTTCCAATCCTAGCAATAATTATCGGAGTGCTAGTAACAATGGCCGCAAATGGTTTGTAAATGACGAAAAAAGTCGAAAAGTTTTTCGATATAGCAGTTTACTATTAAACTAACGATGAAAGTGCTTACATGGTAAAAATGGTACAAATTACCCTTAAAAATATGTAAAAGATTTAACAAATGCATGCTAGAATAAGTTACAGGAAATGAAAAACAAGGTGAAAAACCACCTATTTTGTAAGAAAATGTAGATATCAACACTATATTTCTTTATAATAAGACAGTCTTACTATAATAATAGATTACACTATATCGGAGGTTATCATGGAAGAAACAATCAGCTTGAAAGAGCTGTTTCTTACATTAAAGAAACGTCTTTCACTCATTATCATCATCACGGCGATCGCAACGGCCACAAGCGGAATCGTTAGTTATTTTGTCCTAACTCCTATTTACCAGTCATCAACACAAATCCTAGTCAACCAATCAAAAAGTGATCAGCAAGCAGCATATAATGTAGGAGAAGTACAAACAAACCTACAATTAATTAACACATATAATGTCATCATTAAAAGTCCGGCAATTCTAGATAAAGTTATCGAAAAGGAAAATCTTGAAATATCTGCAGGAGCTTTAAACGGATTAGTTACAGTAGGAAGTGAGCAAAACTCACAAGTAGTGAACATCACAGTTCAAAATGAAGATCCACAAAAATCTGCAGCTATTGCAAATTCAATTGCGACAACATTCAAAGAAGAAATTTCAACAATTATGAACGTTGATAACGTAAGTATCTTAACGCAAGCTCAATTAGGTGAAAATCCATCACCAATTAAACCCCAGCCAGCATTAAACATGGCAATAGCTTTAGTAGTAGGGTTAATGGCAGGAGTGGGATTAGCATTTCTACTAGAATACTTAGATAACACAATTAAGAACGAACAAGATATCGAAAATCAACTTGGTCTTCCCGTATTAGGTGCAATTACGACGATTAATATGGAAGGCGAAATGAAAGAACAAAACAGTAAAACGACACTTCCTAGAACGCGAGGTGAGTCTGTTGGCTCGTAAAGATCGTAAACAATTATTTCAATTACAAAATAGAAGCTTAATTTCAATGACAAGCCCAAAATCACCAATTGCAGAGCAGTTCCGTACAATTCGTACGAATATTCAATTTTCAAGTATTGACCAAGAGCTCCAAACAATCATTGTTACTTCATCAGGTCCTGCTGAAGGAAAATCAACAACAACAGCAAATTTAGCGGTTGTTTTTGCACAGCAAGGTAAACGAGTACTACTAATCGATTCAGATTTACGTAAACCAACTGTTCACTATACATTTCGTACAGAAAATCATGTTGGATTATCAAATGTATTAACTAGACAAGCAACATTAGAAGAAGCTGTTCATGTAACATCTCAAGATAAGCTATGGGTATTATCAAGTGGACCAATTCCACCAAATCCTTCTGAGTTACTAGGATCAAAAGGCATGAAAGCTTTGTTAGAGCAAGCAAAAGATGAGTATGACGTTATCATTCTTGATACACCACCAGTACTCGCTGTTACGGATGCACAGGTATTATCGAATGTTGCAGATGGAGTTGTTCTTGTAGTGAGTAGCGGGAAAACAGAGAGCGATTCTGCGAAAAAAGCTAAAGAACTTCTAGAAAGTGCAAAGGCTAAGATATTAGGAGTTGTGTTAAATAACAAGAAGGTACAAGATAGTCAGTATTATTACTACTACGGGGGAAAATAGTCATTTTTCGACAAAATACCCCCTTTTCTTTGAATTTCTACTATGTTACGCTAAAGTGCGCAAGTTGTTATAGGGAAATAGCATTAAGTATTAGTAGGTATTTTCCAGAAGATAGTGGGTATTTTGTTGTAGTTATGTTTTAGTAAGCTGGAAGGACGTTTCAATAATCTGCATTGTAATTTCAATTAAAAATCCGCTTCATTAGAGCAGTAGGTTAAACATTCTATAATGACATCTAAAGAGAATGACTAACATTAACTGTATCCTCATAGCATAGTAAAACTACTTCATTTCTAAACTCATATAACTCGTTAAATATGAAGAACATATATATGTCATGAATTATTGGGAAAGTAAAGTTACTGGAAGTGGCCGATTTGTTTTGCAGTAAGCGTATATAATGTCGCTTGCTATAAATACATGAAAGGAGATACAAATAATGAACCGTTTCGAAGATCTACCAAAGTCTATCAAAAAAACGATCCGTTACCTCTATCAAGATGCTCCACTAGAAAAATTAGTAGAAATTCAAAGGATACTTAACAATGTAATAGAAAAGAGACTGCAAGAAAGTAAAATGGAAACAAAATAGATATCTAATTAAAGAGCACTAAAACAAGGTGTTTTTTCATTAGATATTTATTTTGTAAAAATTTCAATTGAAAAGAAGGGATTTTAATGAGTTACTCAAAGAGAGTGTCACTGCTCGTAGGAATGGATTCACTTATTGTTCTATTCTCAATTTATATAGGTTATTTTATTTTAAACCCTTATTTTAATTTTTACACCATATCACTGCTTACGATTAGCTCGATCACGTTGTTGATCAGTCATCATGTGTTTGCGTCAGTTTATCGTTTGTATCATAAAGCATGGGAGTATGCGAGTGTTGGTGAGTTAGTCGCAATCGTTAAAGCAATTTCTTATTCTATTGTATTAGCTGCAGTTGTTCAGTTAGTGGTTAACGGCCATATTTATGTACGTGTGTTGTTTATCACATGGCTATTACATATGTGCCTTATTGGTGGCTCACGCTTTTCTTGGAGAATTGTACGCGATCGTTATATTAAATCAAAAGTAGAAACAAAAAATGCACTTATCGTTGGAGCGGGCTCAGCCGGAACGATGCTCGTTCGCCAATTATTAAAAAATAGTGATAGTAGCTTAACACCAGTGGCATTTGTTGATGATGATGAAGCTAAAAGAAAGCTTCAAATATATGGAGTAACTGTGCATGGAACAACTGAAAATATTCCAGAAATAGTTGAAAATAAAAACATTGACCATATCATCATTGCCATTCCGTCGTTAAGTAAATCAGAAATTCAAAAGATTTACCAACAATGTAGTAAAACAAAAGCGAAAACAAAGATTATGCCAATGATCGAGGATATTGTAACAGGTAAGGTTGCCGTTAACCAATTCCGTGATGTACAGGTTGAGGATCTGTTAGGGCGAGATCCTGTTGAATTAGATTTAGAAAGCATTGCTAAAAAAGTAACAGGAAAAACAATTTTAGTAACAGGTGCTGGTGGATCAATAGGTTCAGAGATTTGCAGACAGGTTTGTGAATTTAAACCTAAAAAACTTTTATTATTAGGTCATGGTGAAAACTCTATTTATGCAATTGATATGGAAATCAGAAATCGATATCAGGAAGAAATAGAAATTATTCCTGTTATCGCTGATATTCAAGATCGTCATCGAATTTTCGATGTGATGTACGAGCATAAACCTGATGTTGTGTATCATGCTGCAGCACATAAGCACGTCCCATTAATGGAATATAACCCAAAAGAAGCAGTGAAGAATAACGTACTTGGTACAAGAAATGTTGCAGAAGCAGCAGATACATTTGGTGTTGGGACATTTGTTCTTGTTTCATCTGACAAAGCAGTAAATCCAACAAATGTAATGGGTTCAACAAAGCGGATTGCGGAAATGGTTATTCAGCAGCTAGATAAATCGAGTACAACGAGATTTGTAGCGGTTCGATTTGGAAATGTTTTAGGTAGTCGTGGTAGTGTAATTCCACTATTTAAGAAACAAATCCAAAACGGTGGACCTATAACGGTTACACACCCTGATATGACAAGGTACTTTATGACGATTCCAGAGGCTTCTAGACTTGTGATGCAAGCAGGAGCACTTGCTCGTGGAGGCGAGATCTTTGTATTAGATATGGGTGAGCCGGTTAAGATTGTAGATTTAGCGAAAAATCTGATTCGTTTATCCGGTTATACAGAGGATGAGATCGGAATTAAATATGCTGGAATTCGTCCTGGCGAGAAGATGTATGAAGAACTTCTCGGTGAGAATGAGGTTCATAGTGAAGAAGTGTTTCCTAAGATTTTTATTGGGAAAACAGTTGAATTTGAATATGGAAAAGTGAGTACGTTAATTGAAAATCATGACACATATGATAATGGTTATATAAGAGAGTATGTGCTGGGTTTAGCGAATAAGAAAGAAGAACTGTTAGTGAAAAGTGTTAATTAAATTTGAGATGATGAGATGCATAGGGTAACAAAGTCGATTATCTCTGCTGCTGGGCTACTGGATAATACAAAAGTGAGTTTTGAAGTTTATTGGAGTCAAAATAATTTCTTACTACTAATGTAATAAAACAAGGTAGAAATGGAGCTGATATACTTGGATAATAGACTACTTATAGTTGGAGCTGGCGGACATGGAAGAGTGGTTGGGGAAATTGCTACTTCCATGGAATTTTTTAGTAGAATTAATTTTTTAGATGACAATTCTGATATTGCAATTGGAGAATGTAGTGATTATAAAAAGCTTACTGCTGACTATAACTATGCATTTGTTGCATTCGGAAAAAATGAATTAAGAAAAAATTGGTTAGGAAAATTGACGGAGGTTGGATATCAGATCCCAGTTTTGATTGATCCAACAGCTTATGTAAGTCCTTCCGCTAGTATCGCTAATGGCTCCATAATATGCGCTAAATCTGTTATTAATACAAGGGTAAGAATAGAAAATGGTTGTATCATAAGTATAGGTGCATTAATAGACCACGATAGCGTTGTTGGAGAATACTCTCACATTAATACTGGTTCAATTATTAGAGCGAACAGTAATGTAGAACGATTAATAAAGTTGAATGCTGGAATGATCTATGGTGAGGAATTTACTATTAAAGAGAACAGTTATGAATTGAGGTTTAAGTAGAATGTTGTATATAAAGTTTAAAAGGTTGATAGACATTATTCTTTCTTTTATAGGACTAATCGTTTTATCACCTATCTTTTTAATTCTTATTATTGCAATAAAATTGGAATCAAGAGGACCTGTGCTGTTTAAACAAAAGCGTATTGGTATTAATAAAACTCATTTTAATATTTTGAAATTCCGTACGATGAGTATAGACACACCTAAAGACACACCAACTCATTTATTAAACAACCCAGAGCAATACATTACAAAAATGGGTAAGTTCTTGAGAAAGACTTCTCTTGACGAACTACCACAAATTTGGAACATTTTTATTGGTCAAATGAGTATTATCGGTCCACGACCTGCCCTTTGGAATCAGTATGATTTGATTGAAGAACGTGATAAATATGGTGCAAATGATGTACTTCCTGGTTTAACAGGTTGGGCACAAATCAATGGAAGAGATGAACTACCTATAGAAGTTAAGGCACAATTAGATGGTGAGTATGTTAAAAAGGTAAGTATTTGGATGGATATTAAGTGTTTCTTTGGTACAATTACTAGTGTTTTAAAGAGTGATGGAGTTGTTGAAGGTGGAACAGGTGTGAAGAAGGAAGTAACAAGTACAAAAAAAACTGGTTCTTCATGAAGTTAAATAAGATAATTGAGGTGTTAAGATGCTTCTAGTCACAGGAATCACTGGTCATACAGGTAGTTATTTTTTACAAGAACTTATTAATAATAAATATAAAGGTCCTATCCGGTGTGTTGTTAGGGGAACTTCAAACACATCAAAATTGGATAAAAGTTTTTTGGATATAGAAAAAATTATTGGGGATATAAACGATCCAGAATTCATTGAGAGTGCGATGACTGGAGTAGAAACTGTAATGCATATTTATAATATTCACCATTCTCCAATGATAGTTAAATCTGCTATAAAGAAAAAAGTAAAAAGAGTCATATTAGTACACACTACAGGCATTTATTCAGAATTTAAGTATGCTTCTGAAGGTTATAAGAAAATTGAAAAAGAGATTAGAGAATATAAAAAAGAATCTGATTGTCCTACTAGTATTACGATTCTAAGGCCTTCTATGATTTATGGAGATCTATGTGATAAAAATATAAGTAAGTTTATAAAAATGATAGATAAACTTAGAGTAATGCCTGTCATCAGTGGTGGAAAAAGTGTAATCCAACCAGTAAACGCCAGAGATTTAGGGAAAGCGTTCTTCACTGTTTTAATGTCTCCAGAAGAAACTGACGGGAAAGATTACGATCTATCCGGTGAAAAGCCAGTTAAAATGATTGATGCATTCAAGATAATTAGTAAAGAACTAAACAGGAAAACAGCTTACATCAGCATACCTATAAGTTTAGGTGTACTGATGGCAAGGGCTCTTAAAATTCTAACGTTAGGTAAGATTGATTATATAGAAAGAGTTCAAAGAATGGGAGAAGATAGAAATTATTCCCATGATAAAGCGAAAAATGATTTTGGATTTAATCCTATGACTTTTGAAAAAGGAATACAATTAGAAGTTAAAGAGTATTTACAGAGTACTAGAAATTAGTCATATGAGTAGGAGTATTAATATGAAAATCGCTGTACTTTCAAGCCACACATCATCATTGTTTTGGTTTCGTATGGATATGATGAAAGATTTTATAAAAGCAGGGCATACCGTAATTGCACTAGGCTCTGAGCCTGAAGCAGATTGGAAGAAAAGATTTGAAGAACACAATATTGATTATAGGCAACTATATGTTGAACGGAATGGAATAAATCCATTAAAAGATTTAAAAACTTTGATGTCTCTTCAATCATTTATGAAGAAGGAAAAGCCTGATAAGATATTTTCTTACCAAGCCAAGACGGTTGTTTATGGATGCTTAGCTGCAAAGATGAATGGTATATCTGAAGTTTATCCTTTAATAGCGGGACTTGGATCAATATTCAGAGGAAGAGGATTTAAAAATAATATAGTAAAAACAATAATGAATATCCAATACCGGGCTGCTTGTAAATCAAGCAAAATTGTGTTCTTTCAAAATCAAGATGATAAAAATGAGTTTATACTAAATGGTTTGATAAAGGAAGATAAGGCTGTCATTATAAATGGTTCCGGAGTTAATCTAGAAAAATTCAAACCAACTCCATTACCTATTAATCCAACCTTTCTATTTATAGGAAGACTTATCAAGGATAAAGGGATAATGGAATATTTAGAAGCTTGTAAAATAGTTAAAGCAAATTATCCGGAGGTTCGGTGTTTGCTAGTTGGCCCTTTTGATAGTAATCCTTCTGCCTTAAAACCGGAAGAACTAAACCCTTATATAGAAAATGGGATAATAGAATATTTTGGAGAACAAGAGGATGTAAGACCATATATCTCTCAATGTAGCACATTTGTTTTACCATCTTATCATGAAGGTACTCCCAAAACTGTTTTAGAAGCTATGGCGATGGGAAGACCCATTATTACGAGTGATGCTCCTGGTTGTAGAGAAACTGTAATAAATGAAATAAATGGTTATCTTGTAAAAGTTAAAGATGTCCAGGATTTGATAGAGAAGATGGAAACCCTGATAACAAACCAAGAGTTATGTAAGAAAATGGGTGGAGAAAGTTTGAGAATTGCAATTAATAAATATGATGTAAAAAAAATAAACCAGTCAATTATGAAAGAAATGAACCTAATTTAAAAGGAGAAATAATCATGAACTTATACGAGAAAATCGTTAATAAAGAAGAGAAAATATCCATAGTTGGATTAGGCTATGTTGGTATGCCTATTGCTGTTGCCTTTGCAAAAAAAGTCGAAGTAATTGGCTTTGATGTTAGTAAACCCAAAATCGAACTTTATAAGAATGGTATTGATCCTACAAAAGAAGTGGGAAATGAAGTAATTAAGAATACAACAGTTGATTTTTCATCAGATGAAGCTAGACTTAGAGAAGCAAAGTTTCATATTGTTGCAGTCCCTACACCTGTAAAAGATGATCATACACCTGATTTAACACCTATAGAATCTGCGAGCCGCACCTTGGGTAGAAACTTGACAAAAGGCTCAATAGTTGTCTTTGAATCTACAGTGTATCCGGGTGTAACTGAAGATATCTGTGTCCCTATATTAGAAAGAGAGTCCGGACTTAAGTGCGGCTTGGATTTTAAAGTTGGTTATTCACCAGAGCGAATTAATCCTGGTGATAAAATTCATAGACTAGAGACTATTATAAAAGTTGTAGCAGGCCAAGATGAAGAAACATTAGATACTGCAGCAAAAGTTTATGAGTTGGTTGTTGATGCTGGTGTGTACAAAGCAGCTAGTATTAAAGTAGCTGAAGCCGCAAAAGTCATAGAGAATTCTCAGCGCGATATTAATATAGCTTTTATGAATGAGCTTTCTATCATCTTTAATAAAATGGGAATTGATACAAAATCTGTACTAGAAGCAGCTGGGACAAAGTGGAACTTCCTTAACTTCTCACCAGGGTTGGTTGGTGGTCATTGTATAGGAGTTGACCCATACTACCTAACTTATAAAGCAGAGCAAATGGGTTACCATTCTCAAATTATCCTTTCAGGAAGAAAAATAAATGATGATATGGGTAAATATGTTGCTGAAAGTACAGTAAAGAAAATGATTAAAGCAAATAAGCAAATTAATGGTGCGAAAGTAGCTATATTTGGTGTTACGTTTAAAGAGAATTGTCCGGATGTTCGTAACACAAAAGTAGTCGACGTAATAAAAGAATTAGAAGAGTACGGAATAGACGTCAAAGTAGTTGATCCTTCAGCTGATAAAGAAGATTTATGGAATGAATATAGAATAAAACTTAGTGAAATTGAAGATATAAAAGATATGGATGCGGTAATTTTTGCAGTTCCACACGATGAATTTAAAGCTATTCAATTGGAAGATGTAAAAATGATGTTTGAATCAAATAGATATATAAATTCAGAATACATGAATGAAGTAGCTGCAACATCTGATTTTGTTATAGGTAAGTCCAGAAAAGATTGTGTACTGATGGATCTTAAAGGGATATTTAATAGGAAAGATGCAGACGATAAAGGATTTGTATATTGGAGGTTATAAAAATGGGATATGATAATCTGAAATTCCCAGAAGGTAGTACATTTTTAGTCACTGGATCAGCAGGTTTTATAGGATCTAATTTAGTAGAAGCAATCCTTAAATTAGGTTATAAGGTTAGAGGGCTTGATAATTTTTCAACTGGTAAAAAAGAGAATGTAGAAGAGTTTTTAAACAATCCTAATTATGACTTTCTCGAAGGAGATATTCGTGATATTGATACATGCTTTAAAGCCTGTGAGGGAATTGATTATGTATTAAATCAAGCTGCGTGGGGGAGCGTGCCAAGAAGTATTGAGATGCCTTTGTTTTATGAAGAGGTAAACATAAAAGGTACTTTAAATATGATGGAAGCAGCAAGGCAAACCGGTGTAAAGAAATTTGTTTATGCATCAAGCTCATCTGTATATGGTGATGAGCCAAATCTCCCAAAAATGGAAGGTAGGGAGGGGAATGTATTGTCACCTTATGCTCTTACCAAAAGTGTAAATGAGGAATATGGAAAACTCTACAAAAAATTGTACGGTCTTGATACTTATGGGATGCGTTATTTTAATGTATTTGGTAGAAGACAAGATCCAAATGGTGCCTATGCAGCAGTTATTCCCAAATTAATTAAGCAATTACTCAATGATGAGGTACCAACAATTAATGGAGATGGTCAGCAGAGTAGAGACTTTACTTACATTGAAAATGTGATTGAGGCAAACTTAAAAGCTTGTATGGCATCACACGAGGCAGCAGGACACGCTTTTAATATAGCCTATGGTGGAAGAGAGTTTTTAATTGATATCTATATGAAGTTAATGAATGCATTAGAGAAAGATATTCAACCGATTTTTGGACCAGATCGAATAGGTGATATTAAACATAGTAATGCTGATATAACTAAAGCGAAAGATTTGTTAGGATATAATCCTGAGTGGAGTTTTGAACAGGGGATTGTGGAAGCAATTGAGTGGTATAAGGAGAATTTGTAATGTCTGTGCCTATTAGAATCTTGCAGGTTTTTGCTCAAATGAATAGGGGTGGTGCAGAAACTATGATAATGAATCTGTACCGTAATATAGATAGATCTTTGATTCAGTTTGATTTTATAGTACACACCGAAGACAAGTGTGCCTTTGATGATGAAATAAAAAATCTAGGTGGAAGAATTTTTCGGATACCAGCCTATAACGGTAAAAATCACATGATTTATAAAAAAAAGTGGAAATGTTTTTTTGATGACCATCCAGAATATAAAATAGTCCATGGCCACGTTAGGAGTACAGCATATATCTATCTCAAAATAGCGAAGAAGTATGGCATAGTTACAGTTGCACATAGCCATAGTACATCTTCTGGGAATGGTGTACCTGCAATTATAAAAAATATATTTCAATATCCTATTAGATATGTTGCTGATCATTTCCTTGCTTGTTCTAAAGAGGCTGGAGAATGGCTTTTTGGCAATAAAACTTGCAGAAAGAGTAATTTTCATATTTTGAAAAATGCCATCAGTACTAAAGATTTTGTCTTTAATACCGAACTAAGGGAAAAGAGAAGAAAAGAATTTGAACTCGGAGATAAATTTGTCGTTGGTCATGTTGGTAGATTCAATAATCCGAAAAATCATGATTTTATAGTTGACATTTTTAAGGCAGTTCATGAAAAACATAGTAATTCTGTCCTAATGTTAATCGGTGAGGGTGATTTACGTCAATCAATTGAGAAAAAGGTTAATGACCTAGGGTTAACTGATCATGTGATTTTTGCAGGTGTGCGTTCTGATATTCCAGAATTACTACAAGCAATAGATATTTTTCTCTTTCCATCCTTGTATGAGGGACTTGGCATTGTTGTAATTGAGGCGCAAACTGCAGGATTACAATGTCTGGTATCTAAAGGTGTACCGAAGGAAGTATCCATTACAAATTTAGTTGAATTTATATCGCTGAAGAAGAGATCTTGTGAATGGGCTGATGTAGTATTAAAATATTTAGAATACGAAAGGCTAGATTTATACGATGTGGTGGAAAAATCTGGATACGATATTGTGAACACTGCAGAATGGGTTAAAGATTTCTATTTAAAGGTTTGTTTACGATGGTAAGTAATTCATTGATCAGAAGTGATTTTGATAAAAAACAAAAAAACACAGTATCTAGAATTGTATATTTATATATTTCAATGCTATATATTACTGTAAGTTTAGCATATGATGTAAGTTCAATAGTTGTTAAACTTTTTGTGTTTTTTTTAAGCACACTATTAATAATAAAAATATATAAATTATGTAAGAGAAGAATGAGTATTATTGGTTCTTTAGTTGCGTTACTATGTATATCAATGCCTATTTCCTTTAGAAATGTTTTTGGTGGTTCTTATGCTGAAATACCATTACCATGGTTCTATATTATTCTTATAATATTTATAATTGGAAGCTTATTAAAAATATTAAAAGATAAAACAAAAGTTTTGCCTCAATGGAGTTCTTTACTTATTTGGTTAGTTTTAGCAAGCGTGATACCATTAATGGTATCGGGGAATTTAATTGAAGGATTTAAAGAATTTTTATCCTATCTAACTTTTTTGTTAGGAGTTTTAGGAGCAATTATTCACAGAAATAATTTAGTTAAGCAAGAGTACCATGAATTAGTTAATTTTTATATATTTGGAGTGATATTTTCTTCAATTGGCATAATATTGCAATATTTTACTTTTCATCATTTATCAGCAGAATTATTTAGAATGGAATTTTACGGTGGAGGAAGAGTATATTTAAGTTTTTTATTTTTTGATATGAGCGGAATTACAGTATACATGTCAACAGCCATACTTTTTCTTATATTATTGAAAAAGAGAATGAGGTTTACACTTTCAATCTTAATAATATTAGCTATGACATTAAGCACAGCTCGAGCTGGTATTATATCATTATCAGTTGTTATGTTTATATATTTAGTATTTTCGTCAAACCTTAAAAATAAAATTTATATTTTATTATTTTTAATAGTAGGTATATCAATAGGAATAAACATTTTAAGTGCAACCAGAACAAATATTAGTGGACTTACCAATATATTATCTGAAAACAACGGTAGGTTTGAGCCAGTAATACTGACTTTAAAGGCTATTGTAAAATCACCATTAGTAGGATATGGTTATGATTTTGGTGATCAATTGGTAGCGGTTGGCAGTGTGGTTCCTCACTTCGCATTAATAAATATATTAGGACAATCTGGAATAGTAATTGCTATTTGCTATATTATTATTGTCTATAATATCTTTAAAATCGTAAAGTCAAAAAAGATGGATTCTTTGTTATGGGTAATAACTCTTTCCCTAGTAGGTTCATGTGTATCTCCAGGCTTCTTTGATCTTAGGTTTTTTACGATATTAGCAATCATTGGAGTGCTATATAGAAGAGAACCCACAATAAAGGTTGATATTATTCCGTGACAGCACTTTTTAAAATAACTTAACTTTCAGTTTTTATAGTATAGAATATTTATCCTTAAAGTAAAAGCAATTATTAATAATTGCTTTTATTCTTTAACTACAGGATACTTTTTATAATTTAATTCACTGTTGATTTACTAAAAAGACATAGTAAATCATACTGTAATCTAAGCTACAAAAGAAGGTTATCTCTCTGGTTTTTTTAAAATTTTTGATAGAAAGGAATTTCATATGAAATATCGAATTCTTCACTTTGTACCAGGCTTTGATCATGGGGGTATCGAATCAAGATTAATAGATTGGTATCACAAAATAGATAGGAGTAAATATCAATTCGATTTACTTAAACTTACACCGGATGATAACAACAGTTTAATTATGGAATTTAAGACACTTGGTGGTAATGTTTATACAATACCGAAATTCAATATAAAAAATTATGTGAAGTTTAGATTAGAATTAAAAAAATTTTTCAGAGAACATAAATATGATGCTGTGCATTGTCATTCACCAATAACTGGAAAGTTTGTCCTTGAAGAAGCACAGAAAAGTAAAATTCCCATAAGAATTATGCATTCTAGAACTGTAAAATTTGATACTAAGAGTAAGTTTTTGTTTTACAGAGAGTATTTAAAAAAAAGAGTTGTTTCATTTTCTAATACGTACTTTTCATGTTCTAAAGAAGCAGGGGAATGGATGTTTGGTGCTAAGAGTTCATTTAAAATAATTAATAATGGTATAAGAACCGATAACTTTATTTTTAATCTTGAAACGAGACAGAGGGTTCGTAAAGAATTAAATCTTAAAGATTCCTTTGTTATTGGAAACGTGAGTAGGTTTACTCAATCAAAAAATCATGATTTTTTAGTAGATTTACTTTATGAGATTGATAATAGAGGCTATAATAACTGTCGATTGCTTCTTTTAGGAGATGGACCAACTAAAATGAATATAAAAGAAAGAGCAAATGAAAAAGGTCTGTTAGATAAAGTTGTATTTTTGGGTAAGAAGGAAAATGTATGGGATTACTATCAAGCTATGGATATATTTGTATTCCCATCTGAGTTTGAGGGATTCGGAACAGTAGCAGTAGAATCTCAGGCTTCAGGATTAAAAACTATAGTCTCAACAGGCGTACCTATGTCAGTTAATATAACTAACCTCATAAAACATTTACCATTAGAAATAGGTATAGAAGACTGGGCAGATGAAGTTATAAAAAGCTTTAACTATAAAAGAGATAACAGACGGTTAGATATAATTAATAAAGGATTTGATGTAAGTACAACGGTTAAGGAATTAGAAATTATCTATAGTGGGAATAATAATAAACCACAGGATTAACTTTATAATAAAAGAATAAAACCTTTTAATATTAATTTTTAGAGTGTTTTTTTGCTGATAATGTCGTAAATTCATTAATAACAAAGAATGGTTGATATAGTATATTTTCATGGAAGAATATAGTTAAGTTTTTTAAATGGAAATGATAGGATGCCATTGCTAAGTAGTAAGAAGGTATCACTAAAATAACTATTTGCAAATATCGAATACAGTTTTCTTTGTATAAAAATTCAATAAGGTTCTATGATGAAAATTCTAATAGAGTAGGTTAATTATGAACGAAAATTTATTACAAAAATTTCTAAAGTTTTCTTATGGTAACTGGGTTGGTTTAATAATAGGTTTATTTACTACAATGGTAATAACTAGACTACTCTCACCTACTATTCTTGGAAAGGCCTCAATGTTTGAAATATTTATACAAGTAGGTTTCATTATTACAGTTGTTGGTGCAGATCAAGCATTTCTTCGCTTCTTTTATGAAGAACAACCTAATAAAAGAGGTGTACTTTTATATAATTCTTTACGTATTCCAGTCTTAACTTCTTTTACTGTTATAGTATTGATTATTTTATTTTATAAACCTATTACTGCGTTTCTTTTTGAAAAAGAAAGCTTTATTTTGGCATTAGCACTAGCATTTGGCATAGTGGCTCAATTATTTTTGCGTTTTAGTGAATTAGTAATAAGAATGCAACAAAAGGGCAATTTATATTCATTACTACAGATTTTTCAGAAGTTATTTTACTTAAGTCTGATTTTAATATTTTTCTATTTAATAGGTCCGAATTTTGAGGTTCTTGTTTTTTCAAAAGTTGCAACTTTTATTTTAACAGTAGGAATTGCGATTTATTACGGAAAATCTTTATGGAAACTAAGTAACTTTAAAATAAAGGGGGCTAAGCATACACAAAAGGATATATTAAAATATGGTTTACCTTTTGTTTTAACAATTTTTCTATCATGGTTGTTTGAAGCATTTGATAAAATAGCTATCCGTCAATGGAGTACCTATGAAGAACTAGGTTTATATTCTGCAGCTATGCGCTTGGTAATTCTTGTTATGGTATTTAGACATACATTTTCTACTTTTTGGACACCTGTTGCTTATGAAAAATTTGAAAAGCGCCCAGATGATAAAGATTTCTTTCGTTATATTTCAATTGTAGTCTCGTTCCTTATGTTTTTAGTAGCGATCTTTAGTATTGCGGCTAAAGATATTATAGTAATTTTATTAGGAAGCGACTATCGGGATTCCGCATCAATTGTGCCATTCTTAGTATTCATGCCAATTCTATATACTATTTCAGAAACAACCGTAATAGGTATTAACTTTTATAAGAAAATTAATTGGCATATATTCATAGCTGGAATAGCATGTGGAGTAAATATTTTAGGGAATTCGTTAATTGTACCGCACTTTGGGGCAATCGGTGCTTCCATTGTTACAGCATTTTCTTTCGTTGTATTTTTTACTTTGCGAACACTGATATCATTAAAATACTATAAAGTAAAGTACCCATTAATTCGTATATATTTAATGGTAATCATAATTTCAATATATGCACTCATATCTATTGAAATTACTAATTTTATGCATAATATACTCTTAGCCTTAATTCCGTTACTAATATTAAATGTACTATTTTTAAAAGATTTGTGGTACTTTGTGAAAAACAGAAAGATCCTATTAAATTAAATGTTTAATAAAAATGTGAATTCCTTTAAGAAGTGAAATAAGAACTAATACATTTTAATAGATTAATTCTAATAAATGTTTCAATAATTTGGATATAAATCATAGTATGAGGGGAGTAAAAGTCTGTGAGGAAAAATATGGTCGGGAAAATCTTTAATTTGTCTAGGAAGTTATATATAAAAAAAATACCACTGGTTCCAAAACTCTTATGGACTATAAATAGAGTTGTATTTGCATGTGATATCCCTTACACCTGTGATATACACTCTACAGTAACATTTCAACATAACGGTCTGGGAGTTGTAATCCATAATAAGACTAGAATAGGAGAAAATTCAGTCGTGTTACATAATGTGACAATCGGCGGGAACATGGGAAAGAAAGGTATTTATGAAAATCAAGAAATAACATATCCTATAGTTGGAAAAAACGCATTAATAGGGACAGGAGCTAAAATTCTTGGTCCGGTTGTTGTAGGTGATAATGTTCAAATTGGAGCAGGTTCAATAGTTTTAAATAACATTCCTGACAACTCGGTGGTTATAGGTGTACCTGCTAAGATTGTAAGAACACTAGATTCTTAAGATTTGATTTATGCATCATGTATGTGCATATAACATAAATGCTCTCCCTATATTTATAAAAGTTTTATTTAGACTAAAAAAAACTTTTATAATCTATTAATATCAACCATAATCTTAATCTATTAATGTTGTATTTTAAATTTTGTGACGGGAAATATTAATTTAAAAAATTTTATTTTAGCAGAACTGTTTAAATGATGAGATTGGAAATCAGTATGTAAAATAGTTTTTCACCGAAAAAAAGTGCATTTATTCTTTTAGAAAATCCCTATATTTATATATAAGTTCACATATTTTTATTGTTATATAAGATGGGTGGGGATGGGGATTTTATGTTGAAATCCATAGCAGTTGACGCACTGGTATTATAGAAATGCATCCTATTGATTTTTCAAGGGTATACATTGGCACTGAACAATTCAAAAGTTGTTAAGGTTGAAGTACTATTAGAGTTACTAAGATTTTTCAGGGAAATCATTCTGAAAATTAATATATTTGATTTGAAAGTCAAATGTTCTCTAAGAAAAAAAGGAATTGATAGAGTGAAAATTTTGCATTTACAGAGTATGGATAAGTTTATAGAACCATACATTAATCTTATAAATAAGTACTTTAAACCAGAGGATCATTCATTTGCTGTTCTAACCCCGAGTAAGGAAAAAGAATTTAACAGTGTTCATAAAAATATAAATTATATTTATAAAAAGCTTCCTAGTTTGTTGTCTCTGATTAAACTAATGTATAAGTCAGAGAGAATATTATTACATGGGCTTTTTAATAAGAAAATTATTATTTTGCTGTTCCTCCAACCATGGTTGTTAAAGAAATGTAATTGGATCGTCTGGGGTGGAGACCTTTATTGCTATAGTAATAAGAGAGATAAAATAAAGGATAAATTAATAGAAATGATGCGAAGAAAGATAATTCGAAATCTTAGGAATATAACTACATTAGTTAAAGGGGATTATAATTTAGCTGTGAAATGGTATGGAACTAACGCTAAATATAATCATGGGGTTTATGTTAACCCTATTAATCTTCACTACCTTGATAGTATGCCTCATTTAAATAAAACAGATATGGATATACTAAATATTCAAGTTGGTAATTCTGGAAATCCTAGTAATCAGCATATAGAAGTATTAAAATCATTAAAAAAGTTTAGAAAAGAAAATATAAAGATTTATCTTCCTCTTTCATATGGAGGATCAGAGGAGTATATAAAAGAAGTTATTGAATTTGGGTACAAAGTTTTTGGAGGAAATTTTGTTCCATTATTAAAATTCTTGAAGGCCGATGAGTATGCAAAGTACTTGTCTTCAATTGATATAGCAATATTTAATCATAACAGGCAACAAGGCTTAGGCAATATCTTTGCATTAGTGTACTTGAGGAAAAAAGTTTTCGTTAGGTCTGATATTACTAGTTGGGATTACTTAACAGAAAGTTTAGATTTAGATGTCTTTAAAACCGAAGAAATAGACCAGTTTAGTTATGAAGAATTCATCAAGAATATATCTACTGTGGATAATCCTCAAAAGGTAAAAAAATTATTTGAAGATAAATATATTGCACAGATTTGGAATAAAGTCTTCGAGGCAGAGAATAAATAATAATTATCGAAAAATAAGTAATAAAGTAGTACTGAGAGTAAGATAACTAGTTAAATTTACAGAAAGAAGGTTAATTATGAAAACCTCTATCCAAGTGACACAGTCCTCAATGCCAAGTTTCGAAGAGTATACAGAGGAAATTAAAGACTTATGGGATAGTCATTGGTTAACCAATATGGGATTGAAACATAGACAATTAGAAGAAGGATTATCCCACTATTTAAATGTCCCTTTTGTTACTCTTTTTACTAATGGCCATCTTGCATTGGAAAATGCAATTGCTGTTTATGATTTATCGGGCGAAGTGATTACAACACCATTTACCTTTGCATCTACAACACATGCAATAGTTCGAAATGGTTTAAAACCAGTTTTTTGTGACATAAAATTTGGTGATTATACTATTGACACAGAAATTCTTGAAAATCTAATTACCGATAAGACTTCAGCTATAGTACCTGTTCATGTTTATGGTAATGTATGTAATGTAAAAGAGATTGACAGAATAGCGAGTAAATATAATCTTAAGGTAATATATGATGCTGCCCATGCTTTTGGAGTAACAGTAGATGGTGTCGGAGTAGGTAATTTTGGAGATGCTTCCATGTTTAGCTTTCATGCTACAAAGGTTTTTAATACTATTGAGGGTGGAGCTATAACTCTTAGGAATGCTAGTATAGGGAAAACTTTAAATGACCTTAAGAATTTCGGAATTACTGGTCCAGAGTCTATTGAATATGTCGGTGGAAATGCAAAAATGAATGAATTTCAGGCTGCAATGGGGATTTGTAATTTACGTCATGTTGAAACTGAAATAAATAAACGAAAAATAGCCGTAGAGAGATATAAAGAGAGATTTAGTGGAGTGAAAGGAATTAAGCTACTTCAAATACAAGAGGGAGTTAAAAGTAACTATTCATATTTTCCAGTGGTATTTGATGGATATAAAATGACTCGAGATGAAGTGTCTGAAGCTTTGGCAAGAGAAAATATTATTGCTAGAAAATATTTTTTCCCATTAACAAATAGTCTTGAATGTTATAGTGAAAAATATGAAAGCGATATAACCCCAGTTGCAAAATATATTTCAGAAAGGGTACTGACATTACCGTTGTATGCAGATCTATGTTTAAAAGATATTGATAGGATATGTGATATTGTTCTAGGGATATAGGATGGAAATATTATTAAGAGGAAATGTGACAATTAATTTCCTTGAATGAACATGCAATATATTGTATTAATAATATAAAAGGAGATGTATTTATGAAAGGCATTATACTAGCAGGAGGTTCAGGTACTAGATTATATCCACTTACTAAGGCTGTTTCAAAGCAAATGTTGCCGGTATATGATAAACCTATGATTTATTACCCCCTTTCTGTTTTGATGTTAGCTGGAATAAGAGAAATTTTGATTATTTCTACACCCAGAGATTTAGAGGGATTTAAAGAACTTTTAGGTGATGGTAGTAAATTAGGAATGAGTTTTGAATATGCTATTCAAGATAAACCCAATGGTGTTGCAGAGGCTTTTATTATTGGCGAAGAATTTATAGGCGATTCAACAATTGCATTAGTTTTAGGAGATAACATATTTTATGGTTCTGATTTCGGTAATCGGTTGAAAAAGGCTGCTACATTAACAAATGGAGGGATCATATTTGGATGTTATGTTAATGATCCTAGAGCTTATGGTGTGGTAGAAGTTGATGGGAATATGAATGCTGTATCTATTGAAGAAAAACCGGATCATCCAAAGTCTTCTTATGCTGTACCGGGTTTGTATTTTTTTGATGAAAAGGTAGTTGGAATTGCTAAAAGTGTAAAACCTTCCAATAGGGGTGAGGTAGAAATCACTTCTGTAATAGAAGAATATCTCAAAAGAGGAGAACTAAAAGTACAACTTACTGGACGAGGTTTGGCGTGGCTAGATACGGGAACCCATGAATCATTACTTGAAGCATCAAATTTTGTCGAAGCAATTCAAAAAAGACAAGGGTTATATGTATCTTGTATTGAAGAAATAGCTTTTAGAAGAGGTTACATTACTCGAGAGCAACTACATGAACTTGCTCAACCGCTTTTAAAAACTGAATATGGTAAATATATAATGGAGCTAGTAAATCATAATAAAAAATATTCGACTGTTTAAAATAGTAAAAATATAATTATAAGGATGGAATAAATGAATAGAAAAAAGATACTGGTTACAGGTGGAGCAGGCTTCATTGGTGGTAACTTTGTACAGTATATGGTAAATAAATATTATAATTATGATATTTATAATTTAGACCTACTAACATACGCTGGAGATTTAACTAAACATCATATTATTCAAAATAAAAGCAATTATCATTTTATTAAGGCTGATATTGCAGACTCCGAAGCTATAAATATCCTTTTTTCACAAGAAAAATTTGATTTTGTAGTACATTTTGCTGCAGAAAGTCATGTAGATCGTTCAATCACAGATCCTGAAGTTTTCGTGCGTACCAATGTTCTTGGAACACAGGTATTACTAGATGCAGCAAAGCAAGCAGGAATCTCAAAATTTATTCATGTTTCGACAGATGAAGTATATGGCGAGTTAGAGTTTGATCCTACAACATACTTCAGTGAAGATACACCGTTACAGCCAAGTAGCCCGTATAGTGCAAGTAAAGCAGCATCAGATTTGTTAGTACATGCGTATAATAAAACTTATGGGTTGCCAATAAATATTACACGTTGTTCAAATAATTATGGGCCATACCATTTTCCAGAGAAACTGATTCCTTTAACCATTTCACGTATATTAAACGGGCAAAAAGTGCCTGTTTATGGGGACGGAAAGAACATTCGAGATTGGTTACATGTAAATGATCACTGTACTGCGATTGACTTAGTAATGCACGAAGGGGTTAATGGAGAAGTATATAATGTAGGTGGTCATAATGAACGAACAAATCTAGAAGTGGTAAAGACAATTATAAAAACTTTAGGAAAATCTGAAGAATTAATTGATTTTGTAGAAGATCGTCTAGGACACGATAAACGTTATGCAATAGATCCTACGAAACTTGTTAATCTGGGGTGGAAACCTACTTACACATTTGATACTGGTATTGCTCAAACTATACAATGGTACTTAGATAATCAGGAGTGGTGGGGGCAAATTATTAGTGGTGAATATCAGAATTATTTTCATAAGCAATATTTTAGATAATATAAAAGTGCTGTAGCTATAAAATTGTTTAAAGATTTGATTGAACTGAAAGACGGGACATTATGTCAAATAATTGCATAATGGTCGTTTTTAATAGAAGAAGGGAGTATTGACTGGGTCATACTTTCTTTTTCTAAATTTAAATTATTAAAAAAGAAAATTGTAACTTATTTTGCATATGATGACCAATATAATCTTGCAAAGCAAATTAAATTTTTGTTTTTGTAATTAAGGTTTAAAAGTGCTAATAAAACACATTCATTTAATATAATTGATAAAATTATGGTTTATTAAGTTGATTTTGCTGACAGTTTATCCTATGTAACTTTTTAAATTGAGAATATACCTATGATTAATTTGAATATCGTAATACTGCTATAAACATTTATCCAGCAATAATATAGTGATACGATGTAAATTTGGAAGGAAATAGGTATGTTGAATGCAAGAAAAAGGTAAAAATTATAGCTTATTTTAGAAGTGGGTTTTGGATCAATGTCAGAACAGTCTCTCCTCTCCTTATATTATACAATAAAAGTATTTGACAAATATTTAAAGTCCTATCTTCATTCCGCAGAGCCGGTGTTTTTCAATAATGTATTATACCTAATGATATTTTAGACTTCTAGAAAATAACCTAAAGTATATTCGTCACTTCATATTCATCATAAATCTCTTGCACTATTATAGAATGTTGGATAATCAAATTGACTGTTCTACTCCTTGAGAGCATTTAGATGGACATATTGTCGGTTTCTATGATGGTTTCGAGAATCTTAACGATAGCTTAGTCATCGAGTAGGGTATTAAGAATGAGAGTTTTCCTTTTGCATCAGGGTATCTTACACCAAGGAAATATTCTTGTGAACTCTAATCTTTTATAAGTTATCTTCTTGAATCATGGAAAATCCCTCTCAACCATGAAGTTTCTGTCAATCGTTGTTAAGCTTGCATAAGAGTAGACATAGATCATAAAGATTAATTTCATAATAATTAAAATATATGTAGGGACATGTTGTTCTCCCTGCCCCTACATATATTTTTCATTTGGTTCTCTTTGTCGTATCACTTTTGCAGGAGTTCCAAATGCCAAAACACCATCTGGAATATTACGGATAACTGTAGATCCAGCACCTATTAAGGATCCATTTCCTATATTGATTTTTTGAATAACATTGGCTCCCATTGATATTGTCGATAGAGTACCTATATTTGATTTTCCACCGATTTGTGAACCAGGTGCAACTGTTGAAAAATCACCTATTGTTACATCGTGATCAACTGATGACTGAGTATTGATAATACAGTGTTTACCAATAATTGAATTTGCATTTATAACTGAACCAGCAACAATAACAGTTCCCTCACCTAAATTCACATTTTTACCAATAATAGCACCAGGGTGAATGGCAGTTGCAAATTGAAAATCTTTTTTCATTTCTTTTATCTTATTTACTATTAACTGTCTGCTAAAATTATCTCCAATTGCAACGATTCCTTTGTTTGAGCCATAGAAATTATCTATTCTACCAAGTATCGGGTATCCCATATATTTAATCCCTTGCATTTCAGGGGTATCCACAAAAATTCCTAAGATATCATACTTTTCTTGTTTTTCTATGATGTCGATTACAACACCAGCATGTCCACTAGCTCCGAAAATGATTATTTTCTCCATACCTAGAACTCCCTGTAAGATTTTTATGAAAAGATTGGAAATTAATTGTTTTAGGTTTTGTAATTATGTTTGAAAATAGTTATACACAAAGTTTTTTCTGAAATTATGTTTGAAAAGTTCGTTTCTCGTTACAAAAAGGCAATAATATAATACATAATAATTACTCAATAGTATATTATACACTTTTTTATTTATTTTTTAAAATGAAAGTAACAAATAGATATACTATTTTTTTTGAAAAATGATTGTCAAAGGACAGAGTATAATGTCAAATAAGTCAAGCTATCGCTTGTAAGAGTGAAGGTACAATGCTTTTTACCTTATGGATACCGACTAGTGATCATAAACTTAGAATTTGTCTTATTATTTGTATTTACATGAAAAGTTGCAGAATGACAGGGTGATAGCTCACAAAAGGGTGGCTATGGTATTCAATTTATACAACATCAAGGTAACCCCTCTGAAGCTATTGATAATCCCGTTTTTTAACAAGAAGGACATAGAGTTAAGCCTTTCTTCAGGAGGATAGAGACGATTTCAAGCGAACATAGTCCTTCAAATATTGACTTAGTTTTAAACGATTGGAGTTAAAGATTATAAAAACAATAAAGAAAGAATGTAACGATTTAAAGAGTCGGGTTTCTCTGTCAATTCTAATGCATATTCTTCCAAGATGATTTGTGAAAATTCAACATCTTTTGTAATTATGTACGTAGTGGAATTCTAGTCATTCTTTAATTAACATGGTGAATCCCACTTTTATATATAACCGTTACCCTTGCTAACTGCCCAATTGTAATACGATTTATTTTTAAGCAAGCTAACATATCGTCCCTCTCTTTTTGCTTATTTGTTGAATATCTTTATAACTTAATTAAACTTCTCTATAATACTCTTAATTTCTTTTACTATTTCAGGATTATTTATCTCCAATTATCTTTGTTTCTCAGGAAGCACGGGGACGGTACTCACGCTTCTTTTGCGTTGGGACGAATTTAAATAAATCTTAAGGACAGGAGGCAGGTGCCTTGTCAAACAATAAGAACTTAAGATCTTTACACAAAATCCTTTGACATTTCCATTAGTCTGTTGTTCCACTAAAACAAAATACAAGGAACTCACAGCCAAAAAGATAAAGGTTACTACTATATAGTTGATATGATAGAAAGGTGATGCGATCTAGATATTAAAAAGCTGTAGTAACCTTCTCTGAAAACATTGAATATTATTGGTTATTTATATGCTCTACTGTAAAGATCTATCAATGCTTTCTTAGTAGCTTCTCTTTCATTTTGATCTCTTCCTTCTCCTAGACAATCTATAAAAGGTGGTTTCTTTCTAGAGATTGTTGCTACTACATGGTAATAATCTTTATATTGAACAGTTTCTAGTTCAATTTTATCATTGTGTTCATTTGTTAAATGTGAAACATCACGCGAAACGTAAGATCTATTAATATAGTCTTCTTGCCAGCTCATTCCTTCTTCCTCCCTTATATTAAGCATACATCTATTAAAATTGAAAGAGCATGCGTGGATACATTCCCTTCGATTCATTTCTATATTTCAAGTGTGAATTTTCCTTTTGTCCAGGGGAACTGCCCCTGTGGTTGTCCCATTAATCGAGTAAGGGAAGTTGCAGAGGGACTTTAAACCGAATGGTCAAAGTATGCGAAAATATAATATGGTGAAGAAGTAATGGCTAAGCTCATTTAATTGGCTATGAAGCACGGGGACGATTCCTGCGCTTCATACTTGTGTTTTATTATCTTTTCTTCTTAAGAATAAAGGTTACTTACAGTCCCTTGACTCGAATCTATCATGTCTGACCTTCTAGAATAATATGAAAGAGTAAGATCAGACGGAACATATCTATAATAGGTTTTCCTGATTTGTTATATTTTTGGGGTTCTACGCTAAGCTTTTTAATTTAAAATACTTTTTCATTCGGTTTCTGATACCTCATTATCTACTTCATCAATTTATCTACGTGTTGTCTCCTCAACTAATGACATCTAGTTAAATATACAGTAAAACATACTAAACTAAACAGTTTATTTGTAAAAGAAATGATTATTTAAGGTGTTTTATTAAACGAGATATTAAATTAATACATACTTAAAATATCACTACTTCTATCCGATATAATAGTGTAAGTGTCATGCAATAAACAATAAAAATTATAACCTTTCCTTTTTTTGTCCCATTTTGATAACAGGAGTAATAAAATGCTGTTCAATTCATTTGAGTTTATTTTTGTTTTTTTGCCTATCGTTTTTGTTTTTTATTTTTATTTCCTGAAGAAACGGTGGGGAACATTATCTCTACTTTGGTTAGTTCTTACCTCTCTGATTTACTACAGTTGGTGGAATATTTATTACTTACCACTTATATTAATTTCCATCGCGATAAATTATGTTCTTGGAGTTCTTCTTAATAAAAATGCACTTAATCCGTATAGAAAACCAATATTGATACTTGGAATCATATTTAATATTGGTTTATTGATCTATTATAAATATGCTGATTTTTTTATTTCTAATGTCAATGTAGTTTTTTCTACAAATATTCCACTATTACATTTGGCATTACCTTTAGCAATTAGCTTCTTCACCTTTCAACAAATTGCTTATTTGGTAGATATTTACAAAAGGGAAGTTACTAGCTCGAGTCTGCTGGAATACGCATTGTTTGTTACATTCTTCCCTCAACTAATTGCTGGTCCGATTGTGCACCAAAGGAAATCATGCCTCAATTCAAGCAAATAAGAATGAAAGTGATTAATTACAAAAACATTGCCATGGGGTTGTTTCTCTTTACAATAGGATTATTTAAGAAGGTAATTCTCGCAGATTCCTTCGCGGTTTGGGCATCTCAAGGATTTGATCAACCTGATCAATTAACCTTTATTGAAGGTTGGATTGTTTCTTTATCCTATACAATGCAAATCTACTTTGACTTTAGTGGATATATGGATATGGCTATGGGGGCAGCGCTGTTATTAGGAAGCACGGGGACGGTTCCCGCGCTTCCTCCAATAAAACATGAGTATAAAGGATTGTCATGGGCATCCAAGGAAGGATGAATTCATCTTCCATAGGATTCTCGAGAAGAAAGAGGTGTATCTTAAAGTATGGTCATAGTGACACCCCTAAATTTGTCTAAAGATATTTGTATATTACAAAGAAGAGTCAATCACAGAAAAAGAGATGATTGACTCTTCTTTGTAATATCGATGAAACTACTGTTCATCTAAATCTTAATGAAACTATTAAATCTTTTTCGGCACTATAATTTTACATTCCTAGGAGTTAAACGCTATTCCTTTAGTTTTTGAATGATTACAATATAAACAAAAGTCGGTACTTAACATACAGAACAAATGTTTCGTTTTCCTTCTAGTAGATTTTATTGAGAAATGTTAATATAGGGGTAGCAATTACATAAAGCGGATGGGCGGTTGACCATCTCCCAATAGAAGGGAGGTGGGAAAGTTGACGACTTACGAGGCAATAACTGTTGCACTACAATCAAACTTAGTATTGATAGGTGTAATAACATTGATTCTAATCTTCGTCAAAGAAAGAAAAAAGTAACCGTCCCAACCCCGACCAAAGGATAATGGGTAGTTACTTTTTCTAGGTAAAATACTTAATCTTAGGTCAGCCGCACTTCATGCGGCATGTATGTTGCTACTTGACTGGGTGTTCACAGCATCCAGTCTTTTTTATTATACGTTTTATTTAACTACATTATACATGATTCCTCCCTATCATTTCAATTGCAAAAAGGAAGAAGCACAGGGACGGTTCTCGCGCTTCTTTTTGATTGGACAGAGAAGCACAAGGACGGATCTCGTGCTTCTTAAATTTTCTTAGCTACGCCGGGTCTACATACACTGTGTCTGCTAGACTAATAGTTTTAATTAATGAAAATTGAATTATACCCAACTGGTTTTCTAGTTTTTCTTTTTCATCTATTAGCTCTGAAACTTGTTACTTAGCTTCTTTTGCTTTAAATATACAGGTGGAAGCATGGGGAGATTTTCTAGTTTTCACCTGAGTAAAATGTATTTTTGTATTGTTGTGAAAAAAGAAAGAATAAAATATGATAAATCTTAGTAAAGTCCTAAACCTTTCACAAGAATCCCATTATTGCATCTAATCTATTCGCTTTAAGTTTTTTTAACAACTACATAACTAGAAACATTCCTGCCTTCACTTCGACTTTTTCAAAAAGTTCAGATGACTAAGAATGAATAACGACGTATCAACATATTTTTTCGCGTTTAAAATAGTAGAATCAAAAAGTCCTAGTGTTACAAAGCATTAATACCCTTTTATTCAATTTGCATTGCTGAAACAACATTAGCAAACATAGAAACCTCGTCAGACTAACGATATATTATATTTGAAGAAACAACCCATTTTACTAAGTAGTAGGTTCTTTTTTTACATAGTGGAGGAAATTGTCGTGTCTTCAAAAGTAACGAGTATTGGTTTGAAAGGGCTTGAGGATATCGGGTTCAAGTTGAAGTGCAGGGAAAAGATGGGATAGAAATAATGATTATTGTGGGGTTACCGACGTGTTTCAGCTGCTCTTCATAGTTTAGGATTTTCGTTAGTTGATATGAAAGTGACCATTAATCTATCACCAACAGAACAAAAGAAAAATGGTCCATTATTTGATCTTGCGATAGCAGTGGTAGTTTTAAAAAAATGGAAACTTTCTAAAAGAGACTATTCCAAAGGATTCAGGTTTTATTGGAACATTGTCTTTAGATGGGTCAATTCTTCCAGTTGAGGGTATGCTTGCAGCGATTCTCGCAGCCAAGAAATTACAACTGTGCAAACTTTTTCTCCCTTATGACCCTATGATTCAAAATATCGAGATACCAGGGTTAGAGCTTGTATACATTGAAACACTTCAAGATGTAATGGATGTATTACGTGGTCAACAACTCCTGCCATTTACCAGACCGCAAAAAATGAGAGAGGATATCCAGCCTGTTTTACGTAATTTTAATCAAATTATTGTTCCTGATTTTGCAAAACGTGCATTGGAAATAGCTGCAAGTGAGGAGCACTTTGTTTTAATGGATGGTCCACCCGGATGTGGGAAGAGTTTATTAGCCGAAACCTTTCAGTCAATAATACCCCCATTATCAAAAGAGGGCCTACTGGAAAAAATAAGCCTCTATCAAATTGCGGGTGCGTCGTATCACGATTCTTCTCAACCTCCCTTTCGTCACCCTCATCATTCTGCATCACATGTTTCAGTTATAGGTGGTGGAACCTCTCCAAAACCTGGAGAAGTTTCTTTAGCGCATCGTGGCATTCTTTTTCTAAATGAATTAGGAGAATTCTCTAAAAAAACATTAGATATGCTACGGCAACCCTTAGAAAATAAAACGGTAACCATTAGTCGTGTTCATTCAACTGTAACCTACCCTGCAAACTTCATTTTTATCGCCGTCATGAATCCATGTCCATGTGGTTATTTCGGCTCTAGTGATCATTATTGTATCTGTACAGAAAAGCAGATAAAAACGTACAAAAATCGTGTATCTGGTCCTATCTTAGACCGGTTTGATATACTCCTCACCTTACAAGCAGTAAATCTAAAAGAACATAATTTTAAAGATATCGAGTCTTCCGATGACATAAAGCAACGCGTATTCTCAGCAAGGAAAATCCAGTACAACCGGTATGGGAAGGAAATTTGTAACGGTTCGGTTCCTTTTGAACAGTTAATTCAAAGCAGCCCCTTGACTCAAAAACAACAAAATGACCTGCAGCAAGTATCTAGTAAGCAGGGTATTAGCAATCGAGTCCAAATTAAAATCATTCGTTTAGCGAGAACGATTGCAGATATCGAGGGAGAGACTTTTATATCTGATCAGGATCTAATGGACGGACTCTCCCAAAGACAAGCAGTAAGGAATTCTGGGTATTTCTCTTAACCTTATGTTTAAGGCGTAAAAAAGGTTAGGTTCGTTATTAGTATTAAATTAGTATTCAATTAGGAAGCTGAAGAACCGCCCCTGTGCTTCCAAGCTTCTACTCTACTAACCCCTTAACCCGATTAACAATCTTAGGATTTCTATCTCCCCATACATCTCTTTTATATCTAATTGTCTTCAGATGCTTTTCAATATTATCTTTTGTTAACAACACTCCAAAGTCATGAGGTACTTTAGACGGCTCAATATTCATCATTCTATTGATAATTAAATTACCGATTTTTTTCCTGTAATGAGATTGGTCAATATAATAATCAAAATTAACAGGGGGACTTGTAGTAATTGAGTTATAACCAGTAAAATCCCAAACCGGGGTAATCTCAACAATTTGGCGCTTCCATTCTTCAAATTCACTCCAAATTCCTGTAGCCACAATTCCTTCGAGTTGTAATGCATGGACAGGTTGAAGGAAAACATCTAGTTGAATGTTATTTTCTGCGCAAAGAGTTACGATCTCTTTTAAGATATCAAAATTATTGTCAGATAACTGGAATTCATTTGATAAGATGTTGTAATCAAATTGGGATTTTAGATGTTTATAGAAACTATTTTGCCCTGCTGCCAACAACTTTTGGTTTTTGGAGAGTATTTGTTCTTCATTCTGGCTTCCATTTGCTAAGGTATTTTCATTAATATACCTTGCTGATTGAGTGTAATTATCTATTATTACTTTTAGGCTATCTTTAAGCGCACGTTCAGTAATTAAAGTAGTGACTAAATCGTCTTTAATAAAATATTTAGTTGTAAGTCTATCGTCATTAAACTGCTTACTTTCATTTGTTTTTATATTAAAACTTTCAAAATCTATACCGAGAATAACTCTTTTTAATGAACTGTTATTTGAGATAGCGTATTGTAAATAACTCTTATGAATCAAAATGTTAGAGTTAGATAAACCTACATTGTATGCCCTTTCCCCCGTAATTTTTTGAAAATAGAAAGGGTCTAACCCCATCTTTGTTCTTGAAGATCCTAAAAAAATTGTGTTAGGATTCTTATATACTAGCTCTCTGGCTTTCATTAAATATTCCTTAGTTTCAATCTTTTGTTCGTTAAATTTGTTATAAGTGCTTGTTTTGTAGATGTTATACGGATCAACAAAGTAATTGATACTACTAATTAATATAATAGAGAAAAAGATGATAACAATTAGGCTTTTATACCATTTTTCATATCGTTTCATAGAATAACCTCAAAAATTAAAGTATAAAAATTCACTTACTTTTGTAATGTGTAACAGAGAATAAATAAATAAAATGAGTGTGAATAACAAAGTGTACCATGTAGGCTTGAATCTTTCTATTAGCTCGTTTGTGTTCTTAAAGCAAAGAGTTATAATGAAACCAATGATAAGAAACTTAATTGCGCCGTCAATATCTGTAAGAGCCAGCTGATTATAAGTAATAGCATCATAAGATGGAAGGTTTATATATGACAATATCCTTTCAGGGAGAATAATTCCATTAAATCCGAACATTGCTTCTAAGATTTTAAAGGCGTCATTAAAATCGGATGCTCTAAAGAAAACCATAGAAAAGTTAATGAAGTTAAACGTAACAAACCAAGCCAAAACTTTGTTCATTTTACTACCGGTATGTTTCCATAACCTGTGTAATACAGTTGCTGCTCCATGCAAAAATCCCCAAAAGATAAATGTCCAGCCTGCACCATGCCATAAACCGCTTATAAGAAACAATAATAGTAAACTTATGTTTGTCCGTAATTTTACATATTTTTTGATGTTTAGGGGGATAAATACCCTTTTCAGTAAAAATCGATTTAATGGCATAAAAATATAACGATATAAAAATTTACCTAATGTGATGTGCCATCTATTCCAAGAATCCTGTATATTAAGAGCTTTGTAAGGGGAATTGAAATTAATTGGTAATTTAATGTTGAATAATAAAGCTGCCCCAGTAGCCATATCCATATAACCACTAAAATCAAAATATAATTGAAAGGTAAAAGACAGAGATACAATCCATCCCTCAATCATCGATAGTTTATCCAAGGTATCGAATCCCTCAGTTGCCCATATAGCAAAATGATCCGCCAGTATGACCTTCTTAAATAAACCAATAGAAAAAATGAACAATCCAATTGCTTGGTTCCTATAGTTAAAAAGCTTGTTCCTATACTCTGCAAATTGTGGCATCATCTCTTTATGATGAACGATTGGTCCTGCAATTAACTGAGGAAAAAATGTGACAAATAAACTATAGTTTAAAAAGTTGTATTCTCTTGTTTCTTTATGATAAGAATCAACTAAAAAAGCGATTTGTTGAAATGTAAAAAAGCTAATGGCCAAAGGTAAACCAATCTCCAATAGTTTTAGGTTTGCCCCTAAGGTGTTAAGGCTTGAAATGAAGAAGTTCGTATATTTAAAGTAGCCTAAAAAACCCACATTACAAATAATACCAAAGATTAATACAACTTTCTTATATTTTGTCGTGTTAGTTGAACTCAAGCTTCTGCCAATAAAATAGTTAAGTAAAATGGAAATAACTATCAGTGGCAAATAAGATACATTCCACCAGGAATAGAAAAATAAAGAAGATAAAAGTAACCATAATTTAGAAACGTATAATAACCTTTTTTTATTTAGATAAAAGTAGATAAAAGTAACGATCGGTAAAAAAAGGAAGATGTATTCAAATGAATTAAATAGCATGCAATTTCTCCTGAGTAGATATTCATGATTAGCTAATTAGTCAAAAAGTTTTATATATTTCAATAACTAGAACATTGACTAAAATAACTTCGATTTTTGAGAATGAAAAATTTTCACACACTAAATCTGCATTCTATTTAATATTATAGGTTACATTTGAAAATAGTCGACATAAAAATACAAATCTCCTGAAATTTCTCCTTTACTTCCAAAGAAAATAATAGATAATTAGTACTATATTAAAGAAAAATCTGCAAAAATGTAAATTATATAGAGATTGGGGGGAAGAGTATGAATATAAACAATGGATTTGCCAATGAAATAGAGCTACTTCTCGATTGTATAAATAATGAGGATGTGGAACAATTTCATGCAAAGAAAGTCAATTGGGATGAAGTATTAAGATTAGCTAAATTCCACAGACTTTATCCAATCCTTTCAGACCGTCTAACGAGCAACCGAAAAAATAAAAGCCTTCATTCATTAGAATTTGGTAATAAATTATTAAGCACAACTAAAAATGGTAAATTTAAACTCTTCCAACTTACAAGAGAATTAACAAAGATTTCGAACACATTTGCTCAACAGGATATTCCACTTATCTGCCTAAAAGGACCGGTTATTTCTTCAAAACTATATAATGACCCTATGCTTCGTCCAACTAGAGACTTAGATCTTCTAGTTCCTTTTAATAAGTTAAAGGAAGCCGAAACATTATTAATAGAAAATGGATATATTGAAGAGTATGAGATAGAGAACTTTGAAGATCTTAATTATAAGAAGCTTCATCACAAAATTTTTGTTCATCAAGAGAGTAAAGTCCTGGTTGAATTACATTGGAGGCTACACCCTAATCTTTATAAAGAGCCATTATTTGCAGAATTATGGAGTCGTAAGGAACAGATTCATATTGGAGGAACCACAGTTAACATTCTTGGTGAAATGGACTTGTTTTTATTTTTAATCACTCATGGCTCTCGTCATGCTTGGTTTCGGTTACGGTGGCTTTATGACATTCATCTTTTTTTACAAAAACCTTTAGATTATGAATCAATTAAGGAAACAGCTCAAAAGCAAAAAGTTGAGCATATGATCGGACAAGCTGTTGCATTAAGTAACTTTTTCTTTAAAACGAAAATTCCTACTGAGCTAAGTATTTATACAGGTTCGCGTAAGTGTATAAAGATATCGAGAATGGCACTAACTATATTAAAGAAAAATATAGACTTTACAAATTCTACAACTCTTAATCATTATCTTCTTCAAAGAAGGTATCACTATGCTTTACGTGTAGGAATTAGACAAAAGCTCGACTATATTTTTCAACATTTCTACCCTAATCAATATGACATTGAAACGTTAAAGCTACCTGAAAAATATTATTCACTCTACTACCCTCTCCGCCCCTTTTTATGGGTCGTTCGACGATTTAGAAGGATTAATTAATGAAAATCTTTTTTGAATTTATCTCAGATGTGTACAAGCAATTCGATCAAAAATTCATACAGGTCATATTTTTTACGGTATTAATGGCTTTTACAAACGGTTTGGGAATTATGATGCTTGTTCCACTTCTTACGATAATTGAAGTGCCTAATGAAGAAGCATCATATACGCATTTATTTATCTCAAATTTAACAAATGAAGAACAGATTATGTTTATCTTATTCATATATATACTTTTAATCTCAGTGGGAGCAATTATTAATAGAAAAGTAGCCATATTAAATACTGAGTTAATGCAAGGATATACACGGCATGTGAGAACTCAGTTGTATAGGGGCATTATCTATGCTGAATGGGAATATCTAATCGAGCAAAGGAAATCAGATCTCATTAATGCATTTACAGTAGAAACGGGGCGAATTAGTGCAGCTTTACTAAGTTACTTAAGGATACTTTCCCAATTACTTGTGGCAGTAGTTCAACTAATTATAGCCTTTGTCATTTCTGTTCCTTTAACTCTTTTTGTATGTTTGAGTGGATCGGTTTTGTTCGTTGTTCTTAGATCAAGCTTAAAGGAATCCAAACAACTTGGTGGCTCTTTACAAAAATTTAACCAAAAGCTACAAGGTGAAATAAATGATCAATTAAATGGAATGAAAGAGTGGAAAAGCTATGGGATTGAAAAAAAACAACTACATGAATTTACAAGAGTAGCAACAAAAGTAGAAGAAAATATCGTTCATTTTACTAAGGTTCAATCAAAGCCTGATCTTTTCTACAGAATTGGGGCAGCAATCATTATTAGTTTGTTTTTTTATATTGCTTTATTCGTTTTCCATGAAGAAATAACGTCAATTGTTATTATTGTGTTTATTTTCTCACGATTGTGGCCAATGTTTTCTTCTTTTCAGAACAATTTACAATTGATATTCTCTGTTCTGCCAGTGTATGACAATATAAACAGATTAAAAAAAGAAATGAATCATGCCGAAGAGATACATCAGGCAAGTGTGATTCTTCCAAATCTTCCATTAGAAAAAGGTATTACCTTCCAAGAGATTAATTTTTCATATCAATCCAACAACTCATTTAATATAAATAACTTAAATATTAAAATTCCTCCAAAAAAAGTAACCGCAATAGTTGGTGAATCTGGAGCAGGCAAAAGTACGGTTATTGACTTGCTATTAGGGTTATTAAAGCCTCATTCAGGAGATATTCTAGTGGATGATATTGTAATTGATCAAGAAAGGTTAACACAATGGAGAAGCCTAGTCGGCTATGTTCCTCAGGACACATTTTTATTGCACACAACCATTAAAGAAAATCTTCATAGGTTTAATCCTGAGGTAAGTGAAGAGGAAATGTGGAATGCCTTGCATTTGGCATCAGCAAAAAAATTTATTGAACAACTTCCTGAAGGACTAGATACGGTTATTGGTGATAAGGGAATTAAGCTCTCAGGAGGAGAACGGCAGCGACTCATCCTAGCTAGAGCCATCCTAAGAAAACCATTGTTGTTGGTGTTAGATGAAGCAACTAGTGCGTTAGACAATGAAAATGAATGGAAAATAAAACAATCAATTGAACAGTTGAGAGATAAGATGACAATTGTGTTGGTCGCTCACCGGTTATCAACTGTCAAAACGGCAGACCATGTAATCGTTTTGGACAAAGGAAGATTGATAGAAGCTGGCTCTTATGATGAGTTAGCTAGTAAAGAAAATGGATATTTGCAAAAAATGCTTAAACAAAATTATGAGGTGTAAATGGTGAGTAAGGTAAAGTGTTTGGTAACAGCTTATGGGTTAACAATCGAGTCGGATCTCAAATTGCCGGAACTTCTGACGGTTGTGTTAGATAAAGAAGTAGACGTGCGGGTTAGGTATGGTAAAGTACCACAGCATCTATCTCTACCTTCAAATGGAAACCCATGGTATGAAATTGCAAAAGGGGAATTTTTATTAAGAGTAGATGGTGTTGCCAAATATTATGTTCAAGATGGTGAGACAATTACGATTGAATCCGAGTTGCATGCTTCTGAAAAAGATATTCGCACATTCTTATATAATACGGTTTTTTCACAGCTTTTATTTCAAAGAAGTTTGTTAGTATTACATGGTTTTGCATCTATTATAGAGGGTGATGGTGTCATTTTTGTAGGAAAGTCCGGATCTGGGAAAACATCGATTGCTTTACAGCTAAATCAATACGGACACAAGATACTGGCAGACGAGCTATGTGCAATCAAAATAAACTCTAATAAGAGAAACATTCTACCGGGAATTCCTCAATTACACGTATGGGAAGATACACTAATAAAAGCTTGTGAAGATGTTAGCCAATATGAAACCGTTCGTGAAGGAATTCAAAAATATGCTATTGACCTTAAAGAGGATTTCCATCTTAGAGAAGTTAGCGTTTCAACTATTGTTGTTTTATCGAATCATAATAAAGATAACCTTCAGTGGAAATCGGTACAAGGTGCAGAAAAATACAATTCCATTATGAAAAAGCTTTATAACATCGACATGTGTGAATATGGGGAGATGAAGGGGATAACTTTCATGAATTGTACGGCGCTAGCGAATGGAGTGCGTGTGTATGAATTAGGGTTTAATCACCGGGTACATCCGCCTAGTACTCTCGTTGATTTTGTATGTAAGGAGTTAAAAAAGCATGAATAATATTATTTGGCTCTCTTCATATCCTAAATCTGGAAACACATGGTTCAGAGTGTTCATCTCACATCTATTAAAAGAGTCATACGGTGATGTTACGATTAATGGCATTAAAACAGATGGGATCTTTAGCTCAAGAATTATTTTTGATAGTATCGTAGGGATCGAATCATCTGATTTAACGTTTGATGAGATTGATAGACAAAGACCAAAAGTATATAACTATTTGGCTCAAAATTTGCAAAAGAACTTGTTTATAAAAGTTCACGATGCTTATACCTATTTGAAGGATGGAAGCCCCCTGCTTGGAACTGTAAATGCTAAAGTCATTTATATTGTAAGAAATCCATTTGATGTCACTGTGTCATTTTCTAATCATTTATCAAAAAGTATGGATAAGACAGTCGAAATTATGGGAAATGAAGAATATGCTTTCTGTAGCAAGAACGGCTCTTTATCCAATCAACTAAGACAAAAGCTACTTACATGGAGCCTGCATGTAGACAGCTACCTACATGCAACTGAAATAGATGTTCATATAGTGCGATATGAAGATATGAAGCTACACCCGTTAGAGACATTTACAAAAGCCATACAGTTTATAGGATTAACACATACCGTCGATCAGATAAAAGACGCGATTGGTAAATCAGATTTCGAGAAGTTAAAAGCAGAAGAACAATTAAATGGCTTTAAAGAGAAGCCGTATAAGGCAAAAGCGTTCTTCCGTAACGGGCAAGTCGGGGACTGGAAAAATCATTTGACGGATGCTCAAGTTGAGAAGTTGATTCTCGATCATCAAGAAACAATGAAGAGATTAGGATATATAGATGATAATGGGCAACCAGTTTATTAATAAAGGAATTTATCGTTATGAAAACATATAAAGCATTTGGACTTATCATCTTCTCAGATGTGTTATTGTCAGAATTAGTTGAGGTACATTCGCAAAAAGCTGATGTGTCGATAAAAATAGGTAAGGTTCCTGATACTTTTGATGGTATTGTGTTTGATCAAGGTAACAAAAAAATCAGTGTAGATACATTTCGTTTAGATAATGTAGGCATTGCAAAATATTATGTGAATAATGGTGACCTTATTATAGTAGAACCTTATGAAAATAGTCTATTCGAAGAAGTGAAGCTCTTTTTACTAGGCTCTTGTATGGGTGCTATTCTGCATCAAAGAAAGATTCTCCCACTACATGGTAGCTGTATCCATGTTGATGGACAAGCTATTCTATTAACAGGAAACTCAGGAGCAGGGAAATCGACCATTGCATCAGCATTCCTAAACAAAGGATATAAAATGATCACAGATGATGTTGCAGCTATTGTCATGGATGAATTAAATAGTCCGATGGTTTATCCAAGTTATCCTAGTCAAAAGCTTTGGGAAGATGCAATTGAGAGACTAGGTCGAAATGACCGTAAGAAATCACTAAATCGTATTTCGAATGACTTGGATAAATATTCTGTTGAAAGTAGGGAGCAATTTTTTGATAAATCTACTAGACTTGAATTTGTTATAGAGTTGCTTCCATCTGATGCTAAAAGAGTAGAGGTTCAAAAAATTACTGGACCGGAGAAGTTGAATATTATTTTGAAGAACACGTATAGAATGTTTATGGTCGCTGCCACAAATAACGTAGAATTGCACTTTTTACAGTGTGTGAATGTGGCGAATAAGGTAGAAGTATATAGAGTGGTTAGGCCTAGGGATGAGTGTTTGGAGAATGAAATTTGTGAAGGATTGTTAGAGATAATATTGAAAGGAGGTGAAGGGAATGAATACTGAGAAGAAAGAATGGAGTGCTCCTAAGGTTGAGGAGTTGGTTTTTACTCAGACTGCTGGTGGTTCGCCTACGCCTGGGGCGGAAGTAACAGTGTCTGCAACAAGAAGCTAATAAAGCAATAGGTAATTTAGTATTATATAAGCTCATGATAAGTATAGGGTGTAAACATAATCTTAAATGAGCTTATATATTTTTAATAGTTAAATTATAGGAAGGGTGAGTTAAATGGAGAGTATTGAACAGAAGAGTTTAATCAAAAGAAAAAGTAATATTCTAGCATCAGACATGGATGGAGAAACTGTCATGATGAACATTGAGACAGGAAAGTACTATAATATAGGCAATATAGGTGGAGCAATATGGAGCTTAATAGAAAAACCAACACAGGTTGATACACTTATTGTTCGGTTAACGGAAGAATATGAAGTGGAACGAAGTCAATGTAAAGCAGATATACTACCGTTTTTAAATAAAATATTTCAGCAACAATTAATTGAAATCGTAAAGTAAAGTCAGAGGAGAAAAAAAATGAGTGCTATCTTTGGAATATGGCATTTTGATGATAAAGAAATTAGAGAAATTCATATTGAACGAATGAAAGAGTCCCTTCTCAGCTATGGGAAGGATGATCAAGATGTGGAGATTGATAAAAGTATTGCCTTAGGAAGCTGCCTCCATAAATTAAGTATTCCTTCTCAAGAAGAGAATCTAATCATTAAGCATGAAAATATCATACTTGTGGCTGATGCTCATATCTATAATCGAGATGAATTAATAAATGACCATAAACTAACAAATCATCAAAATCTTTCAAATCAAAAATTATTGTTGCTTGCGTATTTAAAATGGGGAAAAGATTGTCCGATATATATTAACGGTGATTTTACCATGGCCATTTGGGAGAAAGATAAACACCAACTCACCCTCATTAGAGATCACTTAGGAGTTCGTCCCCTTTATTATTTTCACAACGATTCAGTTTTTGTTTTTTCCACAGATTATCGATCGATTTTGTCTCTCCCATTTGTTCCTAAGAAGTTGGACGAAAGTATATTGTTCAAATTGCTTTCAAATTCAAATAAAATGGAAGCAGAGAGTACTTACTATGATGGTATTAAAAGAGTACCACAGGCACATGTCTTTACGGTCAGCAATAAAGACATCGCAAAGAAAAAATACTGGTCACCAGGATCGGGGCAAAAAATTTCGTATAACACAGAGAATGAGTACTTTAAGGCACTTACTGACCTTGTGTCCGATGCTATTTCAAGAAGGATAAAAAGTTCTGACTTGAAAATTGGGGCGCAAATGAGTGGGGGATTAGATTCATCTGTTATTGCGATAATGGCTAATAGAGACTTGAAAAAGCAAAATAAAAAGTTGCCATTGTTTTCGTGGTCCCCTTCTTTTAAGGTCTTTGAGAAGCAACAAAGAGATGAAAGACAGTTTATTGAGGATGTTTGTAATCAGGAGAAGCTATCCTGTTCTTATTATGATGCAGTTAATAATTCAAAAGATATTGATAAAATAAGAGCGATTGAACTCAGTGAGACAGCACCATTCTATCAAGAGCTGGATTATATGAAATCAGAAGGAGTGCGACTCATCTTGTCTGGATGGGGTGGAGACCAAGGGATTAGTCACCGAGCGAATTTATTTGAATTATTTGTACATGGATATTTTAAATTATTCTTTCAAGAGTCTTTATTGTTATCCGAAAAATCTCCATTAAAGCTAGGTAAGATTATTTTGAGTAATACAATAATGAAGTTTATCAAGTTAAAAAGTGATAATGTTTCGTCTAAAGTGGATCCTATAAATCTTACAAAAGAGGAATTTTATGATCGAATGATAACGTCCTCCAAGAAAAACTTACATTATTTTAATCTTAATCCAATCAAGCATCTAGAATCGGGAAATATCCAAACGAGAACGGAATTATCTGCTTGGTTAGGAGCGGAGTATAATGTGCAGTATTTGTTCCCATTTTTAGACTACAGGGTCATTGATTTTGCCATGTCCATTCCAAAGCATATGTTTTATAAGAACGGTATTAATCGTTATGTCTTTAGAAAAGCATTTGAAGAAATCCTGCCTAGGGAGCTTTGTTATTATGTTCCCAAAGATGATGTTGCTCGATTGACTTATTATATTGATCATGTCAAAAATGATGGATCTGAAAAATTGATTTTGAATGAAAAATTAAATAGAGAGCTTTTTGCTCCTTATATTAGTTTTGATAAAGTGCAAAATTTACAGAATTTGATAGAGCAGCAAGACAACGATTTGGGTAAACTTCAATTTAAGAAGAGAATGCATATCCTCTATAATCTTCAGAAAATCATTAAACAGGCTGAAAATAATGGGCTAATAAAGGAACGACAGGAATGAGATCTATCGTTAAATTTATCAAACTACCTTTTAAAACAAAATTACTATTAGTAGAGGCTTATATTTTCCTGGGCTTTTCAAGGTTTCTTATTGTAACTACGCCATTCAAGAGAATATCCAAGCTTCTAGGAAGTGAGTATCAAGAAACAGCGGTTTCTAATGATGGCATCAATCTAAAACAGGTTCGTCAAGTATCAAGAGCGATTCAGATCATGAGCAAATATACCTTCTGGGAGAGTAAATGCTTAGCTCAGTCATATACAGCAACATTTATGTTATCAAGAAGAAAGCTTCAAACAACAACATATCTTGGTGTAGCTAAAGATGAAACAGGTAATCTGATCGCACATGCTTGGACTCGATGTGGGACGGTTTATGTGACTGGTGGGAATGGTGGGAAGTTTACGGTTACTGGTAGGTTTGCGACAAGGGATGCGTTAAGGGGTTAAAGATGAAGATCAGACCTGTCCCTTATCCTTCATCAATGTAAAATAAAAAACCTCTTTCCTATTCAAATCCTATAGGAAAAAGGTTTCTTAATTAAGTATGACTTACTTACCTTGACCCTTCTCTAAATCCTCACCCCATGCCTCAACATTCTTCAAGCCTTCAATAGAATTCGAATAAAAAACCGGATCTTTCCCACTTGCTCTCTGCTTCGTATAATCAGTAAGCGCCGAAAACGCGATCTTACCTAATAAAGTAATCGCAATAAGATTAATAATAGCCATTAACCCCATAAACATGTCTGCTAAATTCCATACAAAGCTTAAAGAAGCTAGTGAACCAAAAGCGACCATGAACACAACAGCAACACGATAAATATTTACATATAAACGTTTATTTTTAATGAATTCTATATTCGACTCTCCGTAATAATAGTTACCAACAATTGAACTGAATGCAAACATAAGAACCATGATAGAAAGAAAGATACCAGCCCATGAACCTAAAGATGTCTCAAGTGCACTTTGCGTTAAGACAATACCGTCTGGCTCTGCTGACGTGTATAGACCTGATAAAAGAATAATAAAGGCAGTTGAACTACAAATAATAAGTGTATCAACAAAAACACCAAGTGATTGAATCAGGCCTTGCTTAACAGGATGACTGACATCAGCTGTAGCAGCAGCATTTGGCGCACTACCCATACCAGCTTCATTTGAAAATAATCCTCGTTTGATTCCGTTCATCATGGCTGCACCTAAAGCACCACCAGCAGCTTCTTTAAATCCGAACGCACTTTCGAAAATTAACATGAAAACACTAGGAATCTCCGTAATATTTGTAATCATGATAAACAGAGCAACTAAAATATAAGCACCAGCCATGATTGGTACAATAACTTCTGATACCTTTGCAATTCTTTTAATGCCTCCGAAAATAATAATCGCTGTAATGACTGATAAAATGGTAGCCATCACAACTTTATTCACACCAAATGATGCATGAAAAGCACTTGTGATTGTGTTTGCTTGAACAGAGTTAAAAGCTAGACCGAACGTAAGCGTGATCAATACGGCGAATGTAACACCCATCCATCTAGCATTTAATGCTTTTTCCATGTAATAAGCAGGACCGCCACGGAAAGTATCGCCATTCTTTACTTTATAAATTTGCGCAAGCGTACTTTCAACAAAAGCAGACGCAGACCCAATTAAGGCAATAAGCCACATCCAAAAAACAGCACCAGGTCCACCAGTCGTAATCGCGATCGCCACACCTGCTAGATTACCAGTTCCAACACGAGAAGCTGTACTAATACAAAATGCCTGAAAAGAAGAAACACCCTTCTTATTCGCTCTTGCTCCTTCACCTAATAACCGAATCATCTCTCCAATTAAACGAAACTGAACAAACTTTGTGCGTACAGTAAAATATAACCCCAAACCGATCAACATAACTATTAAAATATATGACCATAACAATGTATTTGTACTACCAATGATACTTTCAATAACCTTCATATATGTACTCCACTCCTAGTAACTTATCTAGTTTGGTGTTTAATTGTTTAAACACCTATATTATTTTAGCATAGTTTTAGGATGAAGTTAATTAGTAATAACGGTGCCTGTCACTCCCCGAATAATCTTGTTACACATAATGTTTCACAAAGACATAGGGACAAGGAAACTGTTCCTATGTCCCTCAATAAGCGATTCTCACTATTTACAAAACGATTCATACAGTCTGCGAATTTCCTCTTTATGAATAGATCCCGAAACATATGAAATAAGCGACAAATCCTTAACCTGTTCTAATTCAGAAATCAAATTCCGTTTTCCGCCCTTTAGTTTGATATGTTTCCCAAAGTTTTTGATAGCAAGTTCATACGTTTCTGGATTGTAACAAATCAATTTATGATGATTCATAAATCGTTCCATTAAAGAGGTAACATCTTCAACAGAATAGCCTGATTGACAAGCCATAAGTTTTCTCGATATACGATAGATACCAATTCTATTCACATGTCTGTTTGTAAGAAGATAAAGATAAAAATATTTTTCCTGTGCTGTCATATCTAGTAAATCAAAAGAAGTATTCCAAATATTAGCATTAACCATTTGGTATTCTACCATTTCTCACCACTGCCCTTTCTCTACTTGAAATCTTTTCTTAGACTATATAGGCAGAAATGGAGAAATAGTAGCGGGTGATTTTGAAAAAGTGTGTGTCATCATTAGTCTTTTCATGATTATCATATTTTTTTAGAAAACTAGCTTTAATGATAGACAAAAAGGTGACTACAGAAAATTCGGGTGGTGACAGTCACCACCCGAACGTTATCAACACTATTCCTCAGAAAGTTCCGCTGATACGGCAATCGCAAAGCCAATAGCTAGTGAAAGACTCATAATAACAAGTGTCATGCAAAATTCTCCTTTCTTTTGTGAGTTTTTTTGAAGTATTTTGTATATTTGTTAAAGTGATTTTTGATATAAGGATCTAATCCGATTCTGCCTGCATTTCCTGCGAGAAGAATGATAAACAAATGTATAATTAACATTTGTAAATCCAATGAAGCTTGAAATGTCATCAAGAAGGAGAAGTTCATTAAACCTCCCATTAAGGCAGAGAAGCGTGTGAATACTCCTAATAAAAGGGCAATTCCTACACAAAATTCGCCAACAGTTACTAAAGCTTCAAAAAGATTAGTATTAGGTAAAACAAATAGTTTCATAAAGCCTGCCCACCAAGAAGGGAGGACCCCACTGTTAACTTGAGTTTCTAACATTGAACCTATACTAAAATCATAGACGATCTTATTTTCTGCATTAGACAACCACATATAACTTAAATAGATTCTAGCTATAACAAAAGTAGCTGCAATAAACAAACTATTCTTTAGAAAATTTCTCATTTGAAAACCTCCAAGTATATTGTTTTGTGAATTAATTCACAAGCGTAATCAAAAAATTTTAGACTGTGTTTATACTTTTATGTGAATTATTTCACATAAAAGTATAAAAAAATAGGATTCTTGAAAAAATGACCTAACAAATAGATATAAAGTATGTGATATTTTTCACAATATAATATATAGAAAATCCATGAATTATTTTCTATATATACTATTTATATGATATATCGTTAAATTATGCAACTAAAAACACTCAAGGTGACTGTCACGACCCGAAAAATCTCGTTACACACAATGTTTCACAAGAGATTTTGGCAAGATGAATTTTTCTCTGTCCACCTGTTACTCCGTCAATATGTGGGTTGATATTTATGTTTACAAGTTTTTCCTCCGTATAGTATGTTTTAACTATAAGCTAGTTTAGATAATTCTATTGGTTAGAAAAGACATATTATATTTATATTGAGGAGAAACATGTAATGAACAGCATAAAGAATTCAAGGAGATATGACTTAGATTGGATGAAAGTAATTGTGACACTTTTTGTGTTTTTGTATCATTGCTCGATGTTTTTTAACCCTTTTAGTTGGCATGTAAAAAACAATACAATTGATTCAGGTTTTATACTGGTATTTTCACTTGTGGTTGGCACTTGGATTATGCCTTTATTTTTTGTTTTGTCAGGTTTAAGCACTTCTTATTCTTTACAGAAAAGAGGGGGACTTGTTTACTTAAAAGAGCGCTTTATTCGTTTAGGTATTCCGCTATTATTCGGTATTTTTATTTTATCTCCTCCGCAAGTTTATATTGAGCGACTAACACATGGTCAGTTTTCAGGATCATTTTTGTCTTTTGTTCCTCATTATTTTGATGGCTTGTACTTAGGAATAGGTGGTAGTGGGAATTTCGCCTTTGTGGGATTACATCTTTGGTATCTTCTTGCTTTATTACTTTTTTCTATCATAACGTTGCCTTTGTTTTTAAAAACAAAACCGATAAAAGTTCCTACAACCTCATCAATTTTAGTAACACAAATACCTATTATTCTTGTTGCTACGTTTAGTAATATCGTTAATCTTGGAGGGTGGGATCTACTTGTATATCTGTTACTCTATTTAATTGGTTATTATTTTTTTACGAATTATTCCATTGATAGATTAAAGCGTAAATTATTTCTCACGCTAATATTTGTGTGGTTTATTTCTACTTGTAGTTATATCATCTGGTTTTACATAGGAGCCCCTTCAAAAGGTACGCTTACCTATTTTTTCTTTACAGCTTTACTTGTTATTAGTTGTTGGAATCTGATTTTATGTATATCTTATCTAGCTCATAAATATCTATCATTTCAAAATAACATACTAAAATATTGTAGTGAAGCAGCCATGCCTTTTTATGTTCTGCACCAACCGATCATTGTATTTCTTGGTTTCTATCTAAAAGATCTAGATTGGCCTGTAGGTGTAAAGTTTGTATTATTAATCATGTTTTCATTTACAATTATTATCTTAACCTATCACTTTATAATTCGTCGGATTTCTTTTTTACGCGTCTTGTTTGGCTTAAAGAGTTAATCGTTCCAAACAAGCACCCCAAAAATTTTCTCTGATGTTATCGACATTAATCATCAGTAAGTTCAGCTTATACAGTGGCAAAGCTGATTGCTGGAGTAATGCTCATAATAACAAGTGTCATGTGAAATTCTCCATGCTTTTGTGGGATTTATTGAGATAGCTTGATATTTGTAAGGGGATATTTGATGTTAGGCCCTAATCCGATTCTGCCAGCATTTCCAGTTTGAAGAATGAAAAAATGTATAATTAACATTTGTAATCCATTGTAGCTGGAAATGTTATCAAGGAAGAATAACTTATAAAATGCTCCCATTAAGACAGAAAAGCGTGTGAATACTCCTGGTGGAGGTACAGTTCCTACACTAAATTCACCTACAGTTACTAATGTAATTTACCCTCGAAATCATGCTTTTGTGCTTGTTACCCTAGATATATTCTCTACAGATTTATATTACTTAATACTAAATCTCAAGAAAACCTATACCATGATGTCGTCGCCAAATAAGCTCCTCCACCTTCCGAAGAAGCGTGTGATTAAGATTCACCAATCAAGGTATCTAATTCGTATACAATTCAGTTCTAATAACTCTTCTACAAAATTAAAAGAGAATATATGTTGGAACTAACAGAATGGTACTATTTTTCTCATGAGGTCCCAATATCAATTCATCGAAAAAATCAGAAAATATATTCAGATCTTTATTTTTCCAATGAGGAATGTCCAGAGTCAAACATAAATATAACGGGTAGAGAAGAATGAAGTGGTATTGTAAAGTTGTACTTACATTTCAAAAATAAGGTTATTGCATTGCCACGTTTTGAAAGAATGTAATAAAAAGAATAATAAAACAAATAATAAAACCAACAATATAAACTTTGTACTTAAGAATTGCTTTTTTATGCCGATTTAATAGTTAGAAAGACATTATTAGTTATTTTTAAGGCACTTATGTTATTGAGAAATGTCAGTAGTAGATGTTGCATCTAAATAAGTATTTATATACTGTATATTCAAGAAAAAATTCATTTCCAAATATTTTTTTTGTTGGCTCTTAAAGTAGATGATATCATCAATATAGTTAGCGAAATAATGAATTAATTTTAAATAAGTGATACAAAGCGATAATACTGAAAGGTTAAGGGTTAACTATACTTTATTGCAAGGTTTTAACTGTCTATTGTATTAATCTATTTTTAGAATGAAATGTTCGAAAGGTATATATGTGAATCTCTCTATTTCATATGAATAAATGTAAAAATAAACAAAAATGGAATATAACACTATCTTAAAGGAGCAGTCAAAATGTATAGATTCGAAGGGAAAAGTGTTTTAGTAACAGGTGGGACAGGTTCTTTTGGTAAAAAGTTTATTTCTAAGGTTTTGGAACAGGATGTTAAAAAAGTAATTGTTTTTAGTCGAGATGAATTAAAGCAATATGAAATGGCTCAGGAATACACTGATCCTCGAATCCGATTCTTTATAGGAGATGTTCGTGATAAGGACCGTTTATACAGAGCATTTGATGGAGTAGATATTGTTATTCATGCGGCTGCTTTAAAACACGTTGGTGCTTGTGAATATAATCCTTTTGAGGCGGTAAAAACCAATATTCATGGTGCTCAAAATATTATTGAGGCTGCTATTGACCGTGGAGTTGAAAAAGTAATAGCTTTAAGTACTGATAAAGCTGCAAGCCCGATTAACTTATATGGAGCAACCAAATTAGCATCAGATAAATTATTCGTTGCTGGGAATTCTTACGCAGGTAACAAAGTAACAAGATTTTCAGTGGTTCGTTATGGGAATGTAGTAGGAAGCCGCGGAAGTGTTGTACCTTTCTTTAAAAAGTTAAAGGAGCAAGGGGTGACTCAGCTTCCCATTACTGATGAACGTATGACACGTTTTTGGATTACCCTAGATCAAGGTGTACAATTTGTAATTGACAATCTTGAGAGAATGAATGGTGGAGAAATCTTCATACCAAAGATTCCTAGTATGAAAGTTGTGGATTTAGCAAAAGCAATTGCTCCTAATTGTGAAATAAAAATAGTTGGTATTCGCCCTGGTGAGAAATTGCATGAAGCAATGATAAATGAAGATGATGCTCGCCAAACTTTAGAATATGACAATTACTATGTTATCCAACCTGAATTTCCTTGGTGGAGGGAAGAATTTACAACTGGGGGTAGAACACTACCTGAAGGATTTACCTATGTAAGTGATGTGAATGAACATTGGTTAACTGTTGATGAACTTAGAGAATTAGTAAAAGAGTAATCGCTTTTTCTTCTATATATGGAAAGGAAGATTAATATGGGTACTAAAACAACCAGAGACAGTTATTTACCATATGGCCGACAATGGATCGATGAAGAAGATATTCAATCAGTGGTAAATATATTAAAAGGTGACTACTTAACAACTGGGCCAGCGGTAGCAGAGTTTGAAAAAGCTGTGGCTTCATATGTAGGAGCTAAGTATGCTGTTGCATTTTCGAATGGAACAGCCGCCCTTCATGGTGCTTGCTTTGCAGCGGGTATTGGTGAAGGAGATGAAGTTATTACAACACCAATGACGTTTGCTGCTAGTTCTAATTGTGTACTTTATCAAGGTGGAAAGCCAGTTTTTGCCGATATAGATCCAAAAACTTATAATATAGATCCAAAAAACGTAGAGGCGTTAATTAACGAGAATACAAAAGCTATCATACCTGTACATTTCACTGGACAACCTGTTGATATAGATGAACTTCATCAACTTGCTAAAAAGCATAATTTGGTTGTCATTGAGGATGCTGCACATGCTATGGGTGCGACCTATAAAGATAATAAAATAGGCTCATTGAGTGATATGACAATGTTTAGTTTTCATCCTGTTAAGCATATTACTTCAGGAGAAGGCGGAATTATAACTACTAATAATGAAGAATACTATCAAAAATTATTACAATTTAGATCCCATGGAATAACAAGAGAATCTGATAAATTGGTTGAAAATCATGGTCCTTGGTATTATGAAATGCAGTTCTTAGGTTTTAATTATCGAATGACTGATATTCAAGCGGCTCTTGGTACTAGCCAATTAAAGAAGCTTGATACGTTTGTTGATCTAAGAAAGAAGTATGTCTCATTATACAATAAGGCTTTTAAAGAGATAGTTGAAATCCAAACTCCATATCAAGACCAAAATGGAGTATCAAGCTGGCATTTATATATTATACGTTTAGATTTAGATAAGCTTTCAGTGAGTAGAAAAGAAGTGTTTGAAGCTTTAGCTAATGAAAACATAGGGGTTAACGTACATTATATTCCAGTTCATCTTCTACCATACTACTCAAAATTAGGCTATCAACGTGGTATTTGTCCTATCGCGGAAAAGCTATATGAGGAAATGATTACATTACCACTTTTTCCAGCTATGACAGAAGAAGATATAATGGATGTAATAGCAGCTGTAAATAAAGTAATTAATAATTATCGAAAGTAGGGTAATTGCATGAAGATTGCAGCTATTATACAAGCAAGAATGGGTTCAACAAGACTTTCAGGTAAAGTAATGAAAGAAATAAAGGGAAGTACAATTCTATCCCATGTAATAGAAAGAGTTAAACAATCAAGTTTAATAGAAGAAATTATTATTGCAACCACAGAACATGAGAGAGATGATGTTATAGAAAAAGAGGCAATTGCTTGTGGTGTGAAGGTATTCAGAGGTAGTGAAGAAGACGTTCTTAGTCGTTATTATTTAGCTGCAAAAGAAAATAATATTGATATTATTGTAAGGATTACTTCTGACTGCCCCGTAATTGATCCGAACGTAATAGATAAAATGGTTAAATATTATTTGCAAGAAAATTATGCACTTTTAACAAATGCTGGATCAGAACTAAGTCAAAGAACATTTCCTCGAGGATTAGATACTGAAATATTTTCTTTTGACGAATTAGAAGATGCATTTAATAATGGACAGGAAAAGTACCATAGAGAACATGTTACTCCATACATTTATGAACATAGTAATAAAATATATTATTATAAAAATGATATTGACTATTCGAATCATCGTTGGACTTTAGATACAGAAGAGGACTTTGAGCTAATAAATGAAATATATAACAGACTTTATAACGGGAAACATGATTTTTATCTTCAAGATATTTTAGAAATATTTAATCAAGAACCGAAACTTTCTACTATCAATGCACATATTGAACAAAAAAAAATTAAATAGAATAAGGATGAAAAATATGAGGGCGTTGATCTTTACAGAAGGTGGTAGTCAAATAGGCTTAGGACATATATCAAGGTGTAGCTCTTTATATGATGAATTGATGGACACGGGAATTGAAGTTGAGTTCATTATTAATAGTAATACAACGCAACTTGAATTAATCCAAAATAAGCATTACAAGATAGTTAACTGGTTATCAAAAGAGTTTTTAGCAGACTATATTAAGCCAGATGACTATTGTATTGTAGACTCTTACTTGGCTAGTGAAGATTTATGTCAAGTTTTTTCAATTCTTGCAAAGAAGACTCTTTTTATTGATGATAATGGAAGGATTGAATATCCAAAAAGTATAGTGGTAAACCCATCCCTTAGTACCGAAGCAGTTAAGTATCCTATAAATGATGCTAACTGCTATTTACTTGGACCCAAATATATCATTTTGAGAAGACCCTTTACGGGAGTTAAAAGAAAGGAAATTAATCAGCAAGTTAAAGAAGTGCTGATAACATTAGGTGGGTCCGATATACACAATCTAACTCCGAGCATCTTAAAACAAGTAGCTTTAAACAACTCAGAGGTTACCTTAAATGTAGTAATAGGAAATGCATTTGAAAATATTGAAGAAATAAAGAGTTTTTCCTCAAAGAATATTAATCTTTATGAGAATGCCACGGCTGAAGAAATGAAAGCCATAATGTTAAAATCTGATTTTGCTATAACGGCTGCAGGGCAAACTATCTATGAATTGTTAGCTACTCAAACACCCTTTATTCCAATAAAGGTAATTGATAATCAGGAGCATAATATTTGTGCTTTAAAAGAACTTTATTTGATTGAGAGAGCTCTTGATTATAGCGATATTTCCTTAAGCGAAAAGTTAATTTTTGAATTTGAGAACTTAATGAAATATAGTACCCGTATAGGGCTGGTAGAAAGTTATAAAGAAGTAATAGATGGGTTAGGAAGTAAACGAATTATTGAAATGCTATTATCAGGAGAGGTAATGGAAAAAGAATACTTCTTAAGAAAAGTGAAAGATGAAGATATCTTTGATGTGTTTCAATTATCTAATGAGGATTATGTGAGAAAGTACTCAATCAATCAAAAAAAAATTAATTGGGAAGATCATAAGGTTTGGTTTCAAAGTATAAAAACTTCTCAAAATAATGTATTTTATGTTGTGACTGATTATTCAGAAAAATTCTTAGGGCAATTGAGATATAAAATAGAGGATGAATCAGGAATCGTTAGTATTAGCTTGGGTAAATCAATAGCAGGAAAAGGATTAAGTAAGAAATTATTAAAAGAGAGCCTTGAGTTAATTCATAAGGAAAGAAATGAATTGAAAAATATTATAGCCTATGTATCAAATGATAATATTGCCTCCAAAAAACTGTTTGAAAAGGTAGGCTTTAGATTACATGAAAACAATAAAGGGTTACTAAAGTATATTTACTCATTTAAATAGAGGTGGAATATAATAAATGCTTATCGATCATTTTGACATAACCAAAAAAGTATTTATAATTGCAGAAATGTCAGCTAACCATGGGCATGATATAAATATTGCGAAAGAAACAATAAAAGCTGCAAAAGATGCAGGAGCAGATGCGATTAAATTGCAGACATATACAGCAGATACGATAACGATTGATTGTAATAATGAGTACTTTCAAGTTAAGCAAGGTACGATTTGGGATGGAAGAACCTTATATGATTTATATAAAGAGGCTTATACTCCATGGGAATGGCATGAGGAGTTAATGGATTATGCGAAAGAACTAGGGTTAATTTGCTTTTCAAGTCCTTTTGATAAAACGGCTGTTGATTTGTTAGAATCTCTAAATGTACCTGCTTACAAGATAGCATCTTTCGAAATAACAGATATTCCTTTAATAGAATATGTTGCTTCAAAGAAGAAACCAATCATTATTTCAACTGGCATCGCAACTATAGGGGAAATAGAAGATGCTGTACAAGCTTGTAGAAATGCAGGTAATGATCAGATCATTCTATTAAAATGTACATCTGCCTATCCTGCAAAAATTGAAGATGCAAACCTACGAACAATGCAAAACCTTAAAGAGACCTTTAATGTGGAAGTGGGCTTATCAGATCATACATTAGGTGCAACAGTACCAGTTGTTTCTGTAGCACTAGGTGCAAAAGTAATTGAGAAACACTTTATTTTAGATAAAAGCATTGGTGGTCCAGATGCTAGCTTTTCACTTGATAAACAGGAATTTAAATTACTTGTTGATTCAGTAAGAGATGCAGAAAAAGCCCTGGGAAAAATAGATTATGAAATGACAGAAAAAAAAGAGAAGAGCAGAGAGTTTTCTCGATCATTATTTGTCGCAAAGGATATTAAAGAAGGAGAAGCCTTTAATAAGGAAAATGTCCGTTCTATCCGTCCTGGTTATGGATTAGCTCCAAAATATAGTAATAATATATATGGTTCGATAGCAAGTCAAGACATTAATAGAGGCACTCCACTGAAGTGGAAGCATATAAAATAGATGTTAGTAATACCGATTGGAAGTAGTGATATTTGTTAAATCCAAAATCAAGAAATCTCCCAGGTCCTTCAAATATCTTTCGAGTCGTGACGAACTATAATTTCGTCAGGGTTGTCTTTTGTTATAGGAGTTGTATCTAGAAATCTATTAGGACCAGATAGTACATGCTTTTATTCCATATCTATGTATAATAGGGAAAAGAAAGTTTATTCATTTAACAATAAAGGACCGTTATATTTCTTAACCGTCCTTTATTGTTTATTTCGTTAACAATGAGTATTTTTTTGTTAAGATCCCAAATTGAGGAGGACTAACAGTCTATCTATATATAACCACATCCTAACTCCGAACCCTATCACCATATTTACATTCCACCATCTTAATAAAAGGCTCAACATAGTTCGAATCAAACTGCTGACCAGAGCATTGGCGTAACTCGCGAATAGCTTCTTTGAAATTTTTCGTTTTTTGATAAGGTCGTTCAGTTGTCATCGCATCAAAAGAGTCAATAATGCATAAAATTCGAGCTAGCTTAGGAATGTGATCTCCTTTTAATCCATAAGGATAGCCTTTTCCGTTGTAATGTTCATGATGAAGTTCAACTAGTGGAAGCAGGTCATCATATTTTTTTGTGGATGCTAGAATTTCTTTGCCATAGATCACGTGTTTTTTCATCATTTCCCATTCATGGGTCTCAAGCTTGGTTTTTTTGTTAATGATGTCACGGGGAATTTCTAGTTTTCCAATGTCATGAATAAGTGCACCTAAAATTAACCGACGCTTTTCTTCCTCAGTCAGTTGTAGAATTTCGCTCATGTCTACAGCATAGTGAAAAACTCGTTTACTATGTTGGTATGTATAAATATCTTTTGAAAGAAAGATTTCTAACTGTTTTTCTAATGAATCTACTTCTTGTTTGTATTGTAAGCTTTCTTGATCAACGAGGCCCTCTTTAAAGATTTGGCAATTGTTTTTTCCTTCTGCTTTTGCGTAATAAAGTGCTCGATCTGCCTTTGCTAAGAGCTCAGAAGAACCATAAGTCCCTGCTTCATATTGGACGATACCCGCTGAAAAAGAGAGACATCCTAATGGTAGGCATTCAGTTCCGTTAAAGGGTGAATCATTATATTCCTTGCGAATTTTGTTAACAAACGACAATGCTTTAGCCTGTGTGGTGTTCGGCATGATTAGCCCAAACTCTTCTCCACCGTACCTAGCAGCTGTATAAGGTAGACCTTTTACTTTTTGTAATAAAAAATCTCCGAAAAATGTAAGTAGTTCATCACCTTTGATATGTCCATTACTATCATTGAATCTTTTAAAATCGTCAAGATCGAGAAGGGCAACACAAAAGGGTTCATCATCATTATTGTTTTTAATGATATCATCTAGCTCCAGCTTAAAATATCCGTGATTATATAAACCGGTCAAAAAGTCTTTTCTTGCTTTAATTTCTTCATGTTTATATAAAGAAATGAGTTTACTAAAAGCAAAGGAAACGGTGATTGACAATGAAATAAATAAAAACATACCGAATATTGGTTCACTTTGCAGAAGAATCAAGAGTACGAGAGATAAGACCAAGGTACATAAGTATCCAGTAAAAGCTTCTTTTAGGCCATCTTCACTAAGCAAGCTTTTTAGGACAGTATTCATAGAAAGTTTTGCTGATAAAAAATAAAAAATCCACATGATCAAAACATTTAGAACGAAATAGACTGTTAAAGAGATAAAATAAGCCCATAATTTTGTGATATCAATATTTCCTATTTCTCCTCCTGTTAAAAGAAAAACATAATAGGCACTGATAATCATAATTGAATAGTTGGCTGTATTAAATAAATGCTTCCACCAAGCAAGATCATAACGAATAAAAAAGTAGGCTAAGCTGCTAAGTAGCAAAACCATTAAAGAAACATTCAAACCGAATAGGAAGATACAGGCTAAAAAAATAGCTGAATCCATTGACAATGAATTTCCTGTAAGAGGGAGGATAATTTTAAAGTGATTTAAGAGAAGAATCGCTCCGATAACAGTATAGATTAGTACCCAATTTGACAGTTCATCTATCTGAAGAGGAACATGGAGAGCAAAGAGTAGTGCACTTACTCCTGCTATAAATGACACATATATATTTTTACTATTGATCAATATAATCACACTCACAACCTATGTATTTCTGGGGAGGAAAGAAATCCCCCCCAATTATTCGATCAATCAAATTTCCAACCTGATGTTAAAGCGATAATAGCTGAACCAAGGATGATAAGATTAAAAATGATATTTTTTGTTTTAGGCTTCATGACATTTTCACCTCCTTAAAGTGGCAGTTTGCGGATACATACTTTCCTCTTTACGTAGCATAATTGATTGAATGGATAAAAACGCACCAATATTCATAATGATGTCACCAATACTAATCACTTGCTCTATTGGATAAGGTGCTCTTAAAGGGATAATATCTCCTAAAAAAGAGAACATGGTGTTGTCTGTCATAAACGCGTGTTTTGCATATAAACCTTCTTTTGCTGTATCAAAATAAGAAGGATCAAGAAGCAAAATCGCTTCATGTGAAACAGGCATTCTTCCCCCGTTTAATAAGATAACAATAAAGTTAAGAAGGACGCCCCAAAAAATCAACCTAAAATGTGCGTGATGACGATTTAACCATAAAAAGACTAAACCAATGATATAGACAGCTACAAATGAGAAGGTACTAATTTCTCCGATCCAAGCAATCTTATTTTGGAAAGAAAAAATGAAAAACTGAAACAAAAGCAGTGCCGGAAAAACCCAGCCCATCTTAAACTGAATATCTCCAAAACCTTTCAAACTACCACCACGAAGAAATCCTATGACTAAAGCTAATAAAATACCGTCATAAACCATTATGTGATCTTCCTCCAACCATCATGCAACAAATATTTACAAAATATCACAATTTTCTGTTTTTATTATAATCTATCAGAGTTTACTAATTCTAGTTAAATTTTACAATTGAGACTTTTGGCATCTCTTGGGTTTTAGGGTAGGTCCTTTGGCACGGTTGTTGTGTCTGTCACTACCCGAAATTTCTTGTTACACAAAATGTTTCATAAATTCCTTATGACGAGTGTATTCTCACTTAATCTGATTACAGGTGCTTAGGAAGGTATATGGGGAAAGGGGAAAGCGCCTTGTCCCATTATTTATAAAGAAATTAATTTACTCATTTTTTTACCTTAAAGCTCTCTTAAATTCTCCCTAAAATCAAGCATTCTTAGCTTGATTAATGCATCTCTACGCCAACTTTTTACAGCCGAAATTGACACTCCTTCATCTTTTGCTATTTCACTAGGTGTATATCCATAAAGGCAATACGCCTTTAACCATTTGCTTTGATTTAAAGTTAATGTAGAGGAAATCTCTTCAAACACAGATTCTGATAGAATAGCTGTAAAATCATCACTGCTTATTTCGCCCTGAGTAAAAAAATCCTCTAACAATTCTTCTTTTTCCTGCTTTATCCGATCACCAGTAAGAGCAGATTTCATCCGGCCTATGATAAAAGAATAAGCATAAGACTTAAATTCTCCTTTTTCTTCATCAAATCGTTCTGAAGCCTCCCATAATGCAATACATCCAATTTGATAAAATTCCTGTTTATTTTTGTAAATAGATAATCTCTTAATAATATGGTAAATCATTGGTTCAAATTGTTGATGCAGTTCTACAAATCTCACATCTTGATACATGTAAGAGTCCTTCTAAGAATGCATTCTTGTGTATTCCGCGGTAAGTTGAGAATAGCAACATATGAATATAGATAAAAATTGCGATATGAAGCAGATGGAATGGAATGGAGACCTTATAACGGGCATATTTCTAAGAATTATTGATCATATTTGAGATGAATTGATGGAGATGTTGATGTTATGATGCTTTTTTAAAAACACTGGTGAAGGGCAGAGCCTTTTAAAAAAGAGTCATTTTACCTATATTCATTTCTCATTTCATTACTGGAGACTTATGGAAGTGAAATGGTAATTATAGTAATATTTACATAGCTGTAAGCCGGTATTGTATTAAATCTTAGCGACAACATCTTGAATGAAATGAAAATGAAGATAAAGAGATAAGTAACTCCCAAATGAGGTGAAATGATGAATTCAGATCAAGTAAGAGCATTGGCCAGAGTGTTTCAGGAATCTTCTGAAACAGTTAAATTTGATGAATTGAAATTAAAGCAAAGCACACATACAAACACGGAGAAATGGACAGGAGAAGCACGGAATAAATTTGATTCCCTTCTTGATGAGGCAGCCGTTTTATTTCAAAGGCATTCAGACAATCTGTACAACATCAGCAAAGAGTTAGAAAGTGCAGCATATGAAGTGGACAGAGTGAGAGAAGAGATTGAAAGACAAAGAGAATTAGAGCGCCTTGCTTGTATGAGGGATGATTAATGAATGAAGTGGTATGCACCTTTATGTCAAGGTTTGCTCTCATTTAAAAGGAGAAAAAAATGAATAGTGATAAATCTAATAACAATAATGTGAACGACAAAAAGCCTGTCAATGAAGGGTGTATCACACCAGGTTGTGTAGATTTTTTTGTACTACCATTACAGATCATTATTTTAGGTCATTACTTTCTAAATAGTATTTAGTAGGTATAAAAGTATTTATAACGTTTTAATTAAATGAAAAAGAGAGTGATAGAATGGGAAATAAAATTTCAGTTGATCCAAACAGGTTAGAGGATTTAGCTAATGAGTTTGTCGTTCATTTAACAAACATTGAAGAGGAATACAAAAGTCTTCATATGGAACTGGTAAATCTAATCAGCAGTGCTCCAGCAGAATATCGTCATTGTTTTTATCAAGTTGGTGATCCATGGGGAACAGGTAATAGATTAACAGACCTTCTAAGTGAAATGGAAATCGACCTCCGAATGACAGCAAATAAATTTGCCGAAGCGGATAACTTAGTCGGCAAACTTTATAAACTGTATGAGAAATATGGAGCTTTAACATCGATGAGTGCTTTAGTAACAAAGCAGTTAACTTTTTATGGACTGGGTTTTACGCAATTTGCAAAAAATGCAGACGGTGCATTTACATATAAACATATGGGCGCTCTTCATCAATTATCAGACACAATTGATAATTCCAAATTTAGGAATATATCGCGAGCCTATTTAAACCCTACTTTTCTTATGAAAAAGTATAGAGATGTTCCATTTGCTGATTTGGTTAACAGAAAAGTGGCTAATTATTTACCGGATGATGTTGTTAAGTTTACTGATAGTTCAAGAAGCTTATTTAGAGGAATGACAAATAACTCAATAGATTCAGCGAAATTTAAATCATTTGTTCAAACTGGAACGAAATTTGCAAAAACAAATGCTGTTAGTGCTGTATTAGTGACTGGGGCAATGGAAGTAGGTGGAATGGGACTTAAAATTTCCGAAAACTATGCTAAATATGGAAATAATCCAGAGGTCTTAAAACGGGAGAATGCAAAAGCTGTGGGGAATGCAGTAAATAAAACAATAGCCGTTTCTGGAGGATCCATTGCTGGTGCAGTAGTAGGCGGTGCTTTAGGCAGTTTAGTAGGTCCAGTTGGTACTGTTGTAGGTGCTGCTGCAGGCTCGTTTGTAGGTGGACTCGTTGGAGAACAAGCGGCAAAACTTACAGCAGGTTTAGCAGAGAAAGCGGCTTTAGCTTTTAAAGAACCTATCCACGATGGACTTGAAATGATTAGAGGTGGTTTGGAAAAAGTAGGAACTGTTGTTGAAGGAGTCAATAAAGGAGTTGATTTTGTAAATAATCAAATTAAGGATACTATTGCTGATCCAATAGGGAAGATAAAAGAACTAGGTAAAGGAGTATCAAAAGCAAAGGAAACTGCTAATTCTCTTTTCGATGGAGCAAAGAATTATCTTGAAGATAAATTATCATTTTTTTAAGGAGGACATATGGATACCATTCAATTTAGTATAGAAGAATTAATTTTTTCATTTTATAGTGAAGGGCTATTTGAACAGGGAATATCTATCAAAGAGGCATATTTCCCCGAACTACAAGATTCAGAGCTAAAACTGATGCTTGAATTTGCTTCACGTTCGCTATTAGCGAAAGATATGATTAAGGAAGTTGAAAATCAGTATAAACTAAAAGATGAATTCGCTGCCTATATTCATACATTAAATTATGCTGAATATACTGTGAAGGCTTCTAAACATCACTTTGATTTAAGTGGTGAAGAAAGTATCTCATTTCATTTTAAAAGTGGAGAGGTTTATTTACATAAAGTATTGTTTGAAAATCAAGTTCATTCGATTTCTAAAATTTCAGAAGAAGAAATCTTATCAGTTATAAATAAGTTTTATAACTTTCAGAATTTACAAATATCAGAAAGTGAAAGTGACGTACTTGTACAGTTGAAAAGTGAAGAATTTGAAGAACTCCTGGAAGATGTAAGTAGAACAGATTCTTTATTAGAATCAATTGTTGAAAAATGGATCACCGAAAAGGGACATTCTAGTAGTATATTTGAGTTTTTAAATGACCTTTCTAACAGAAATGGGAAAATGGATAGCTTGATAAGTTTTAAGTATGATTCTGAAAATAAACCTAACCTAATGGACCTATATTTTATCATTCCCGGAAAGAAGGAATGCTGGATAGCTACAAGGAACAATGACCTTGACCTGAATATCAAAAGAGTAAATGAGTCATCTATTCGAACTCTATTATTTAAAAGCGGTATTCATTCAGCATAAGGAGGTATATCATTTGCTAAAAGTTAAAAGAGAAAATGAATTTATCCATATAAAAGGATCTAGGTTCATGTATGTTTGGATGTTCCTAGCTACTGTTGGTTTCTTGATCGCTTGCTCTGCCTTAATCATAAATGGTTTGAAATTTGATTCAAAGTATTCCTTATTTTATCTAGCTGGAGGTTTGATTTTTACTCCTTTCTATCTCTATCTAACTCTGTGGTCACTTCCAGGTCTCATCCCAGGTAAGACACTGTTAACGATTGTACAGAGTGATAATGGTTCAATAAAATCAAAAAAAGGTACAGTATCTATTACCAATATCCGTAATATCGATTTAGTGAGAAATCCACTGAATTTGATCAACGATATTATCATTGAAACCTTTGATAATAGGAGGGTCAAAATTCGAACATATAATATATTAGATGACTTAGATTATCAGGTAATGGTAGACCAATATATTTATCCTTATATGACTGAAAATACAAGGGAAGTTTGGGATCGTAAGGTGAATTTAGAGTTATTGTTAAAGGAAGTCAGGTATGAACGGCAGGAGCAGAAGATTAATTGACCTTCATTTTGCTTTCGCTAAGTATTGAGGTGAAACTAGATTTTCCTTATGGTTTTTCAAGAGAGATCTGTACGTAAGACACTAATAGTATCCATTCTTTTTGTGCTAATAATTTAAGCATGCTTAATAAGATATTGTTGTTAGAACGCAAAATGCTACTTTCTTGGTGGATTTTTATTAGAGAAATTAATGTTTAATGATCTAAAGAACAATTTATAAACATATTTCTATCGATCTAAGGAGGTTCACCATTTGTTAAATCCAAAGATAGAAAATGATGTTATCAATATAAAAGGTTCTAAATTTATGTATGTGTGGATGCTCCTTGCTACTGTAGGTTTTTTAATTGGTTGTTTGATTTTGATTATAAATGGATTGAAGTTTGACTCTTATTACTCTTTATTTTACCTAGGTGGTGGATTAATCTTCACTCCTTTCTACCTTTACATAACTCTCTGGTCACTACCAGGTTTTATTCCAGGAAAAGTCCTCTTAACAATAATGAGAGGTGAGAATGGGATGATTAGATGGAAGAAAGGTACAGTTTACATTAAGAATATACGTAATATAGCTCTAGTGAGAAACCCATTTAATTTAATTAATGATATTGTTATCGAAACCTTCGATAACAGAGTGATAAAAATTCGTACATACAATCTAATAAATGACCTTGCATACCAAATGATGGTAGATCAATATATTTACCCGTATATGACAGAAAACTCAAGAATGGTATGGGATCGTAAGGTGGATCTGATTAAATTGAAGGAAGTAGCTAGATATGAAAGAGCCGAACAGAAAATGTAAATTTGTGTTACTAAAGAAGACATCTGTCATACAGTTAATTCGCGTGCCTATCATTACGACTCGGTTAATGTCTAATATAGCTTATATTTAAGAAGGCTTCCATTTACTAGATAGAAGATTTAGCTGTGAAAATGGAAGTCTTAACAATGGTTATCCTCTAGGAAAAAACTCAGTATACAATGAGCAACAAATTAAGCTGTATACACTATTACTAACTAACAAATTCTTTCTTCATAAGGAGGAGATATGTCATTTGTTAAACGTAAAAGAAATAGGAGAAACAATTAAAATAAAAGGTTCAAAGTTTATGTACGGATGGATGATCTTATTTTATTTAGGTGGATTGTTAGGCTGTTTATTTTTAATAGTTGAAGGATTTTCATTCGAATCAAACTACTCGTTGATTTATCTTTCTGGAGGAATCATTTTCTTTCCTATTTTTTTATATTTAACTCTTTGGTCTCTTCCGGGTTTTATCCCCGGAAAAACCCTGTTAACAATTGATCAAGGCAAGAAGGGTACGATAAAGTCGAAGAAAGGCAAAGTGTATTTTAAGAATATCCGTAATATTGACTTAGTGAGAAACCCGTTCAATTTGATTAACGATATTATCATTGAAACCTTTGATAATAGAAGGGTCAAAATCCGAACGTATAATCTTATTGATGAACTAGATTATCAGGTAATGGTTGATCAATATATTTATCCTTATATGACAGAAAATTCAAGAAAAGTTTGGGATCGTAAGGTGAATTTAGAGTTATTGTTGAAGGAAGTCAAGTATGAACGGCAGGAGCAGAAACTTAATTAAAGTTCATGTGTTTTTCTTGCTCTTGAGTTTTGTCATAATACAACAGGATTTAGCTTTCCTCCATTAATGATGTCTTTTCTATTCTTGATGTTTAGATTATATTACTACATCTCCAGATCATAATTTTAGGTAATGATACTAGGTTACCATAGCGTTATCAGGAGGTCCTTTATGTTAAATGTTTTTAGCGAGAATGAGAATGTAATCAATATAAAAGGGTCAAAGTTCATGTACGGTTGGATACTGCTAGCTTTGTTTGCAGGAGTGTTTTCTTGTTTGTTTTTGATTTATCATGGTTTAAAATTTGATTCAAGCTATTCATTATTTTATCTTGGGGGAGGTATTATGTGTCTGCCCTTTTTTCTTTATGTATCACTTTGGACTCTACCCGGCCTAATCCCTGGGAAAATTCTACTAACCATATCGCAAGGAAAGAACGGAACGATAAAATCAAAAAAAGGTACAGTTTTTATTACAAATATCCGTAATATTGATCTAGTGAGAAATCCTCTGAACTTGATTAATGAAATTATTATAGAAACCTTCGATAACAGAGTGATAAAAATTCGTACATACAACCTTATTGATGACCTTGCATACCAAATGATGGTCGATCAATATATTTACCCTTATATGACAGAAAATTCAAGGAAGGTATGGGATCGTAAGGTTGATCTGGAACAATTGAAGAGAATAGCTAAATATGAAAGAACTGAGAAGGAAGTTTAGAGGAACTAGGGGCCTGGTTCATCATTAAACTTTTGATAATATTTAAGTAGCTACTGCCAAAGCTCAGTTTTTGTCGATGATTGTTAGGCTGGTAGAATGAGAGGTAATGATAAGATAGAGTTGCAACTTAATATTGTGAGGGTGGTTGGTTGTCAGTCTTCTTTCCGTTCAAGGAAAGGAGGTGATAATCATGGAAATATTTCTTGAGTTACTAAGAGAAGTTCTAAAAGGGATGGTGCGTGAAATAGGTGCTTACTTCTTTCGGAAGAATGTATTAGAACAAAAGAAAACCACCCCGCGCCGTAGGAAGCAAAAGGGTGGTTCTAGGAATACTAAGTAAGATTCTGACAACCACTACCCTGACGGTAAAAGTTGCAAGGAGAAGTGTTAGTCGCACTTCTCTTTTTTCATTATATGTCAATTATAACTGAAAATATTCATTTGGCAAAGGGAAAAGGTAATGGGAAGTCTATCCCTAAACCGCTTAAGGAAATGGCTATAAATGAAAGTTTGAGCAATTTATATATACAGCACTGTCATAATTGGAGTTTATCGAAAAGAGAAATGTATTTTCAACTACAAATAACTCTTTTCCTCTTATGGTAACTAAACAAGAATGTATTGATTGCTACTAAATTAAAACATTTCAAGATGTTTCGTGCTGTCTTAAAATCCCACACTCGCCATTTTAACGATTAGCTATAGCACAATCATGATGCTTTCTTACTTTCGTTATAACATCCCACCAGCCAACTTTTTACGGAGAAACTCTGACTCTGATAAGATAGATGAAAAATCATCATTACTTGTTTTCTCTCTAGTAGAAAATTCTTCTAAAAGCTCCTCTTTTTCTTGCTTCACTCGATTTCCGTAAGAGCAGATTTCATTCAAACAATTATATAAGAATAAGTATAAGACTTAAATTCTCCTTTTTCTTTATCAAATCGTCGTGAGCCTATAATGCAGTACAATCAATTTGATAGAATTCCTGTTGGTGAAAAGTTGATGATGATCATGGCTATATGATATGTTTTGAGAATTAAACGTGAAAAAACATTATGGAAAAGATCGTTGTTCTGTTTCCAAGGAGTGAAAATAAATGCTGATACAATGCACAAAAAAGCTTTTAACCGAATTAAAGGTCAAACCAGCACTAACTTCAGAAGAAAATGCTCTATTTTCTTGGCATGCCAATTTTTTAACGATAAACAGGAGAAAAACACTTGTGCTTATGAATGATAGCAATCGTTATATAATTGTTCTTCATGGACTAAAGGCTGCTCATATAAAAAAAATAGATCAGTTTATTTTACAATCGATTGAAGAAACTTTTCGTGATGAGGGAGTAAAGGACGATGTGATTGAGCAATATATTTCTCAGGCTAAAGAAGTGGCATTCACAACGACAAAAGATCGAACACATGTGGCTAGATTAAATAAAGCATGTGAAGCTGTGGCTGCTTTTGAAAGCGAATTAAATCTAGACAAAATCAATCAGTCTGCTCTTAATAAGTGGGTAAGTCGTTTGATTGTTGGTAACGGGAAGAATGATTATTCTAGTCCAAATGAAGACCTATATGCTGATCTTTCAAATCTGGTAGGTAATCGGATTTTTTCACCAGAAGCACTTATTCTTCATGTGAAATTGATTTTAGAAAATAGACATATTTGGCGTAGAATTGTTGTTCCGAAAAATATTACATTTACAGATCTACATAAAACATTGCAAATTGTTTTTGGTTGGCAAGATTGTCATCTTCATGAGTTCACCATTTATAAAGCTAAGCCAAAAGATATTGATAAAATGAAGCACAATGATGACAATTTGATGCCAGTGACTAAGATAGTGAGTCATGAAGAGGCTTTTGAACTTGAAAGTAGTGTCCCCGTGAAATTTGAAACAGGGGAAAAGCTTGTTGATTATCTTCCAGCTGAAATAGAATACACATATGACTTTGGAGACGTTTGGCAGCATTCAATTGTTGTTGAACAGATGATTGATAACTATGATGTAAATCATCCAACTTGTCTTGCTGGTGAAGGAAATGCACCACCAGAAGATGTTGGTGGGGAACCTGGATATGAAGAATTCCTTAAGATTATTGCTGATCCAACCCATCCTGAATTTAGGTATATAAAACAGTGGGGGATAAGCCAAGGGTATGAGGATTTTGATATGGAGATGATAAATTTCAAACTTAGTTAAGGTGCCTGTCACGCCCCGAGTTTTGTCGAAAAACAAGAAGAACACTCCGCTCGACTAGAAGCAAAAAGTTGTTTCTCAAGAAATTAATTTACTTTCCTATTGGTAAGTTCCAGGGAGAAGTATAAAGCGCACTTCTCTTTTATATTTTCGTATTCTTAACAAATAAAACTAAAAACAAATCTAAGATTGGATACAGTCCCAGTTCTCAAATTAAAAAGTAAAATCTCTTCCTACGTAACCGATATATTATAAGAAGTGGTAACGAGGAAGAAAGATGCTATGGTTATTAAACCCTATAGGAATAGGGATTGTGTTACTAAGTTGGTTTGTTAGTTTTATTCTGTTTCGAAAGCTAACATCTAAAAAAGAAAAAATACTAGCAATGGGAACAATGACACAAAATATGTGCTTTTTAGTAGCATTTGTTTCAGCTTTTTATTTTGTAGGAAACTTAAATGACTTAGAAAAGTTCGGTCATGGACTTGCATTAAGTTTATTTTTAGTTGTCATTGGAACGGTTGTTAAAATAATATGTGAACTTATTGGAAGATTAAAAGTAACAAACTAAATAGGTGCAATGAAAGTCAGTGTACTTTTGCTGGCTTTTTTTTGTTCTATTACAATGTATTTTTAAAAATTAATAAAAAAATACAAAACCAACGCTACCCTTGATCTCATATTTCCCTATATAACCTATGAACAAATATAGGGAGGTACTCGACATGAAAAAAGCCATTACAACAATAGCATCAATTGATACATATAAAACGCTATCAACATTCTCAAGCCTTGAAGATTTAAACCAATCCATTTACAGCCACATCACCCATCATAAAAACAATCTAACAAAAACAATGATCATCATTTTAAAACTATTAGGAAGATACAGTGTAAAATATTTAGGAGTTTCATATTTAACCAAAAATAAAATTGCTGAAATGGTCGGCAAAACTCGTCGAACGATTATACGTGTTTGTGCTGCACTTGAAGATTTAGGGATTATTAAGCAACATGAAATGAAGAGAAACAGTGATCAACAACAAACATCTAACGCGATTGTAATCCAGCCATTTGTAGAAGAAGCAGATGTAGAAACTACATATGTCACACAAGATCAGCCTAAAAATGTCACACCAAAAAACAATTTTTCTTCCTTAAACAATTTAAAAGATCTAAAAACGTATAACAGTCCCGTTCTGATACCATACGAACATTTTCGTGATATGTGTTCTTGCTTTACTACAGAGAAAAAAGAAATTAACCGCCTTTATGGAGTTTATCTTTATCAAATAAAAGATATTAAGGATTATTATAGTGAAAAACAGCTTCTTGACTTAGGCACTGTAGCAATTAAGCTAGCTTACCAAGCGACAAAGAGAAAGAAAATTAATAATCTGTTTGGCTATTACAAAGGTGTATTGGATCAGCTACTAACAAGACTTTCTGTTGAGGAAGGTAGAGAACAATATTGGTCTCTGGAAAGTGATTCTACTATGGTTGAAAACCTAAGGAGTAGGGGATATGCGTTGTGAGGTGCCTGTCACGCCCCGGATTTTCTTGTTTCACAGAATATATATAAGTCCAAATTTGAGTGAATATCAGAAAAAGAGAGAGGCTAATGAACATAAGTATTCATTACCTCCCTTTGTCTATCGTGTGAATGGAAGTTTATAGGGTTAAACTTAACGTCTTAACCACAACACTTCTTAAATTTCCTCCCACTACCACAAGGACATGGGTCATTACGTCCAACTTTCGTAGAATTTGCTATTTTTTGATTGAGTTCTTTCGCTCTTTGTTCCTGGTCTTTTTCTGCATTTACTAATTTTTGTTTCCACTGATTTAACATTGGATGATCAACCTCGTTTATCACACAACAAGCATACAATGACTCTTCGAGATTCAGTAATCCGTCGTTATAACCTTCTTCGATGAAATCTATAATCATCGGAATGGCTCTTGTTGAAAGCTGTGTTAACAAAGCATCAGCTATCATTGTTTTGATTGTCTTATCTTTTACTATTTGAAACTGACGCAATAGTATTTCTTCTGCAAGAGGTAGTTTAATATTTGCTATAATATCTACTGCAGAATAGGATGTATCAACTTGTTGAAGATTCTTTTCTACTTCTTTTAGTACTTCCTCATTACCGATTTTAATTAATGCTGTTGCAACTTCTTCTAGTAAAAAGTCTTCCTCTGTTCTTTCTAATAGGGTTGATAGGGTAGGCACTAGTGATTCTACTTTTTGTTCACCTGCCAGAAACACATTGTAAATTCCGTTAAAGGAAAAATAGTCGTTTTCTATTTCTGCTTCAATTCCAGCTGCAATGTCCCAAAAGTTTTCGGGTTCATACACACCATGTTTTATCAGTTCTTTGAATACTCTCTTTCCAAAACGATATAATTGATTGTTAAATTCGCCTTCGAGTTGGTTCATTATAGTGCCGGCTTCCATAAATAACTGTTCACTATTCATGGATAAAAGAGAAAAATAATGATCTAAAGCACCTTTGTTAATGTATGGTGTTAACTGATCTTTAAATTTAAACAGTAGATCTGTATCACAGCGATCTAACATACTTACGTACCAAATTTTATTTCCATCTTCTTTTTCTAAACGTAGAAGAACCTCTTTTAACATTTTTTCTGTAAAAGGAATTTTACTTGTATAAGGAATAATTTTGTTTACCATAGGAGTTATCGGTAGTTTATCCATAGCTTCAAAAGCAAGAAAAAAGGTATGCTCTGTACCTAAATAACTTTTATCTATGGTTGTTAATGCAAACGAACGTAATACCTTATCATCACTTAAGATATAGGGCTGTACTTTTTCTAAGAATGTCATAGTGGGGAGATTTCCTCTCTCGGTTTATTTGATTTTATTTCGGGCGGTGCCTGTCACCACCCGAATTTTCTTGTTTCACACAATGTTCCACAGCTTGAACCACCAATAGGAAAAGGATAGTTGAGGCAAATAAACAGCTTTAACCCCTTTTCTATAATTCTTTATTTTTTAAAGAGTAGAGTAAATTAAAGGTATATTACTTTAATTAAGTACTTCTTAAAAACATCTCTTTAAATAACATAACTCACCATTCACATAGAAATTTACTTGTACACTAAGCTTCAAAATCTCTAAAAATCTCAGTATTAGCATACAACCCAGGAGCTCCACCAGAGTGGACAAACAAAACGTTTTCTTCCTTTTTAAAATATCCTTTACGTATAAGATCAATAAGTCCTGCTGCAGCTTTACCAGTGTATACCGGATCAAGTAAAAGTCCTTCCGTTTTTGCAAACAATTTGACTGCTTCCACCATTTCAGGCGTAGGGATTGCATAGCCTTCTCCAACATATTCATCAAAACAGGTAACGGCATCAGATGGTATCGGATGTTGAATCCTTATGTGTGCTGAAGTTTCTTTAACTAATTGAAAGACTTTTTCTTCCTGCATGGCCTTTCCTCTGCTTACATTTATTCCTACAACAGGAATATTACTTTGAGTGCTAGCGAATCCAGTAATCAAGCCTGCGTGCATTCCACCACTTCCACTTACACAAACAACGGAATGAATGTTGATTCCTTGTTCAAAGGTTTGTGCTAATACTTCGTTTGCACAAGCAGCATATCCTGTTGCCCCGATAGCTGTTGATCCACCAACAGGAATGATGTAGGGTTTGCGACCATTAGCTTCTACTTCTTGTGCTATTTGTTGCATTTCTTTCATTAAATCTGTTCCATTTGACACAACCTTAATGTTTTCTGCACCTAATATATGATAGAGAAAATAATTTCCGTTACGTTCTGGTTTATCAGAATTTTTGACTAGGTTTTCTTCTAACACAAGAATGCACTTCATTTTCTCTTTAATGGCAGCTGCTAGGGTTAGGCGACAATGGTTTGATTGAATGCCTCCACAAGTAATTAATGTATCTGCACCTTTTGCGAGTGCATCGGCTACAATAAATTCTAATTTTCTTGTTTTATTTCCACCAGCTGCAAGACCAAGTAAATCATCTCGTTTTACATAAATAGATGGTCCACCAAGATACTCAGAAAGATGTTCTAATTTTTCGATAGGTGTAGGTGCTGAAGTATAACGTCGTCTAGGGAATTTTGCTAGATTCAAAGTAAAAACCTCCTTTGTGGTGCCTGTCACGCCCCGGTTTTTGTCGAATTCAAATACTTTTACATATAATTTCCTTTTCCTAGTAGTTATTTTTTATCATTATATGTAAAATTATGTTTATGATAAAAATGGTAATAGGTTAGGAGATAACATGAAGTGTAGTGCTTGCAAACAAACTGATCGTTTAGCTCATACTATTTATTTGGATAAAAACAATAAACTTATGGATGAAAGTGAATTAACTGCTTTTCAAATTCTTCATCCAGAGGATAAAGGTAACACATTTAAAAAGGTCATATTATGTGGCATCTGTTATGAAAAGATCAAGAAAAGTAACAGTAAAGTAAAACTAATTAAGAAACGAACAAATATAATACATACACCTAAAGTAAAAAAATTCAATAATCCCAAAAATTATTATGTTTGTGCTTTTTGTCATACACCGAATGAACCTTTGCGTAATACATGTAAAAACTGTGAACGAGTACTATTTAGCACAGAATATGATACGAAAAGAATCAGTAAATATCAACTTAGTGACAAGAAGACTAGTCGAAGAATCTTAGACTTGTTAGTGGTTCTAAGCGTGATTGCTATAACTGGATTTCTTGTATATAAAGGTGTCCAAGGTCATGTATCAAAGTATACTACTAATGCTTCTTTAGAAGAAGTAGTAAGTAATCAAAGTACACTTGCTTGGAGAGATGGTTCTACTTATACCGGAGACACAAAAAAAGGAAAACCACATGGTAAAGGAACCATGCGTTGGACGGATGGCACAACCTATAAAGGAGATTTCTTAGAGGGAAATATAACCGGTTCAGGAGAGTACACTTGGCAAAATGGAGAAAAATATATTGGCGAATTGAAAGCTGGGAAACCAGATGGTCAAGGAACCATGTACTATCAAGACGGCTCAACCTATACAGGGCAGTGGATCGGTGGGGAGCCGAAGTAGATTTGGTGCCTGTCACCACCCGGATTTTCTTGTTTCACAACAATGTTCCACACAAATCCCAAAACAATTCCATTAATTATCATCAAATATGACCACTTTCAAGTTCATTCGACTTCTTCTTATTAACATTAGGTAAAAGTATGGTGAATGCTAGTATTAGTTATAGTAATTTGTCTAACGATTATGTTAGAAAAGGGTCTTGAAGCACTTTATACTAATTAGTAGACTTCCAACTTTATATCAATAGGAATGAAATATTGATATAGTCGTTAAATTATAGTGGAATCGATTTCAAATAGTGATAGTAAACAGCTGGAGGGGATTTTGTGAAGAGATTGATTTATACGATCGTATTATTGCTGTGTGTTGGCTCAATCATTGCAGGAAATATTCATTGGAATAATAAACTATCAGCTCAAGCTGAAATGTTAAGAGAGCCAGTTAAGGTGGATAACGTGGAAGAAGATAAACATACTGAAGGTAATTTACCAAAAGAGGAGATTGAGAAAGCGGCAGAACCAGAACCAGATAAACAGTCGCATAAGGATCTTTCCACATACATAAAACATCTACCGAAAACGCTACAAGATAAAATAATCGCTTCATCTAAGACAGGTCAACCTTTGCAATTTGTCATTTATGGCTCAGAAAGTTCTCCTGAAGAAAATGGAGCATGGCCAGAGCTTTTCAAAAAGCAACTAGTAGAAACATATGGTGAAGGTATTTTTAACATTACAGTTATATCAGAAGGTGAAAAAACGTCAATTGATGTTAATAGAACAAAATCCTACGAAAAGGTTAGTGAATTAAAACCTGATATCGTTTTATTTGAACCGTTCACAATTAGTGATAATACAGAGAAAATTGCGATGAAAAATCGTTTTGATAGCATAGGGAAAGTGATCGAGAGTTGGAAAGCAGTAAATGAAGAAGTGACAATCTTTTTGCAACCAGGAAACCCGATTTATGGTGCAACGTATTATCCAAAGCAAATTGACGAATTAAGAGTATTTGCTGAGGAACAGAATATTGCATACTTAAATCATTGGGAGAAGTGGCCTGATGCAAAGGATGAAAAACTTAAAAATTATCTTACAGCAGAAAGCTTGCCAAATGATAGTGGTCACAAGGTGTGGATGGAGTATTTGAGTCAATATTTTGTAGGGAAGTAGATCTGGTGCCTGTCACCACCCGAATTTTCTTGTTTCACATAAATGCTTCACAAATCAAAAGGACCTTTAAATAAGGTCCTTTTGATTTTTGACTTTTTTGTATTTTTGAGAATTTTATAAGTTTAGAAGAATGAGTCTTGTTACAGGAGTCTTACTCCAATTGATCAAAGAGTCGACTTTAGTTTTTGGGAATGGGGGAGAATCACTAAGTTATTTGAACCTAAGATTAAGAATGAAGGTAAAAGGTAGGCATGGTGTGTTATATGGGACTTGGACGCTTGACTTGTAAGAAAAGTTAGCAATTAAAAAGAACTTATATTATCTTATTGTCTTTTTACCAAAATAATTAACTTCCTAAATAGATTGTTTCGTTTATCTAATTTTAGTACCTTATTCTATATTAGACAGTTAAATTCTTCCGTTTTATTGTTATTATCATTGTAAAAAATTCATGTAGTATCCTGGTGAAAAATACTTATCTTGTAGACATTATTCCCATGAATTTTCCTTTGAGAAATATATTTTTCTTGACAATGAAAATTGTGACTTTTCCCCTAATTTTTATGCTATATTATCAGAGTTATAGTATATATTTCGTGATTCTTAAGGAGGATTTTCATTGAGTAGTCAAAACAGTCACCACTTTTTATCTTCAAGTAAAAAGAGGTTTTTATTAACAGTAAGTGCTGTTGCTATATTTTCTACAACACTACCTAATGTTAGTTTTGTAAAAGCAGAAGAAATTAATAATCAAAAGGTTATGTTTAGCGAAGATTTAGAATGGATGAAATCAAAAGTAGCTCTTAATAATGATGATATTTCAATAGATTTTACGCAACGTTTTACAACTTCGGTAGATCCTAGCACAATTAAAGTAGAAGTCCTTAATGATCAGAATGTCGTATCTGTTTCGGTTAGTGAACTAAATGTTATTTTAACAGTTAAAGGATTTGGAAATTCACTAATAAAAGTAACTGCTAAGGATGATCAAGGTAATCTTATAACAGATCAATTTGAATTGATTATTAGTAAGATTGGCGATATCAATGGAGATGGCTTGATAACACCTGCAGATGCTCTTTACATCTATCAAGTTACTAGTGGTAAGATAAAATTGAGTACGGAAGAACTCAAACAATTAGACATTAATGGTGATGGAAAAGTAACAAACACCGATGCGAGTTTACTAATGGCTAAGTACGTAGGAAAACCTACAGATTCTACTCCTACAAGTACTAATTATTTTGTAGAATTATCGGAGGTTAACGATGCCCCGATAGCAATAAGTGATAGCTATTCTACTAAGGAAGATCAACCATTAATTGTTGATAGTGCCGAAAATGTATTTAGAAATGATCTTGATATAGAAGACAATACACTTATAGGCATCCAAGTAAGCGAACCTAAAAATGGAAAATTAACCTTCAATAATGATGGAACATTTACATATGTACCTCATGCAGATTTTGTCGGAAAAGATCAATTTTCATACAAAGCAAATGATGGGAAAGTTGATTCAAATGATCAAATTGTAACTATAGATGTATTACCAGTCAATGATATACCTGTTTCTAATGCTGGAACACTTGAAGTAACTGAAGATGAACCAGCAACAGGCACTCTATCAGCAAAAGACATAGATGGTGACGAACTTATTTACAGTATCGTAGCTGATGGAAAAAAAGGAAAAGTAACAATAACAAACACTAAGACTGGTGCTTATAAATATGAGCCAAATCCTAACGCAACAGGCAAAGACAGCTTTACGTTCAAGGTTAATGATGGGAAAGTGGATTCAGGAGTAGCCACAGTAGAAGTTGATATTAAAGCAGTAAACGATGCACCAATAGCGAAGGCAGATCAGTATGAAGTACAGGAAGATACAATTTTAAATGTAGTTGGTCCGACAAGTATTCTAACAAATGATCAAGACTTAGAAAATGACTCTTTAACAGCTGTTAAATTAAGCGAACCTAAAAATGGTAAACTAACCTTCAATAATGATGGCACATTTACATATGTACCTCATGCAGATTTTGTCGGAAAAGATCAATTTTCTTACAAAGCAAATGATGGGAAAGTTGATTCAAATGATCAAATTGTCACTATAAATGTACTTCCAGTCAATGATCTACCTGTTTCTAATGCTGGAACTCTCGAAGTAACTGAAGATGAACCAGCAACAGGCACTCTATCAGCAAAAGATATAGATGGAGACGACCTAACTTACAGTATCGTAGCTGATGCCACAAAAGGAAAATTAACAATATCAAACACTAAAACTGGTGCTTACACATATGAGCCAAATCCTAATGCAACAGGCAAAGACAGCTTTACGTTCAAGGTTAATGATGGAAAAGTGGATTCAGAAGTAGCGACAGTGGAAGTTAATATAAAAGCAGTAAACGATGCACCAACAGCGAAGGCAGATCAGTATGAAGTACAAGAAGATACAGTCTTAAATGTAGTTGCTCCAGCAAGTATTCTAGTAAACGATGAAGATCTAGAAAATGATGCATTACAAGCAATCAAAGTAAGTGATCCAACACACGGCACATTAACGCTAAACGAAGATGGCACATTCATATACACACCAAAAGCAAACTTCCATGGAATCGATCAGTTTACTTATAAAGTAACCGATGGAAAACTAGAATCCAAGGAACAAACGGTCACAATCGACGTAAAACCCGTAAATGATATGCCAACCTCTACAGATGGAACTCTCGAAGTAACTGAAGATGAATCAGCAGCAGGCACTCTATCAGCAAAAGACCTAGATGGAGACGAGCTAACTTACAGTATCGTAGCTGATGCGAAAAAAGGAAAAGTAACAATAACAAACACTAAGACTGGTGCTTACAAATATGAACCGAATGCAAACGCAACAGGCAAAGACAGCTTTACGTTCAAGGTTAATGATGGAAAAGTGGATTCAGAAGTAGCGACAGTGGAAGTTAATATAAAAGCAGTAAACGATGCACCAACAGCGAAGGCAGATCAGTTTGAAGTACAAGAAGATACAGTCTTAAATGTAGTTGGTCCGTCAAGTATTCTAGTAAACGATGAAGATCTAGAAAATGATGCATTAAAAGCAATCAAAGTAAGTGATCCAACTCATGGGACATTAACGTTAAACGAAGATGGCACATTCACTTACACACCAAAAGCAAACTTCCATGGAATCGATCAATTTACTTATAAAGTAACCGATGGAAACCTAGAATCAAAGGAACAAACGGTCACAATTGACGTAAAACCTGTTAATGATAACCCAACTTCTGCAGATGGAACTCTCGAAGTAACTGAAGATGAACCAGCAACAGGCACTCTATCAGCAAAAGATATAGATGGAGACGACCTAACTTACAGTATCGTAGCTGATGCCACAAAAGGAAAATTAACAATATCAAACACTAAAACTGGTGCTTACACATATGAGCCAAATCCTAATGCAACTGGCAAAGACAGCTTTACGTTCAAGGTTAATGATGGAAAAGTGGATTCAGAAGTAGCGACAGTGGAAGTTAATATAAAAGCAGTAAACGATGCACCAACAGCGAAGGCAGATCAGTTTGAAGTACAAGAAGATACAGTCTTAAATGTAGTTGGTCCGGAAAGTATTCTAGTAAACGATGAAGATCTAGAAAATGATGCATTAAAAGCAATCAAAGTAAGTGATCCAACTCATGGGACATTAACGTTAAACGAAGATGGCACATTCACTTACACACCAAAAGCAAACTTCCATGGAATCGATCAATTTACTTATAAAGTAACCGATGGAAACCTAGAATCAAAGGAACAAACGGTCACAATTGAAGTGAAAGCAGTTAATGATAACCCAACTTCTTCAGATGGAACTCTCGAAGTAACTGAAGATGAACCAGCAACTGGCACTCTATCAGCAAAGGATATAGATGGAGATGACTTAACTTACAGTATCGTAGCTGACGCCCAAAAAGGAAAAGTAACAATAACGAACACTAAGACTGGTGCTTACAAATATGAACCGAATGCAAACGCAACAGGCAAAGACAGCTTTACATACAAGGTTAATGATGGAAAAGTGGATTCAGCAATTGCGACAGTGGAAGTTGATATAAAAGCAGTAAACGATGCACCAACAGCGAAGGCAGATCAATATGAAGTACAGGAAGATACAATTTTAAATGTAGTTGGTCCGGAAAGTATTCTAGTAAACGATGAAGATCAGGAAAATGATGCATTAAAAGCAATCAAAGTAAGTGATCCAACTCATGGCACATTAACGCTAAACGAAGATGGCACATTCATATACACACCAAAAGCAAACTTCTATGGAACCGATCAATTTACTTATAAAGTAACCGATGGAAAACTCGAATCCAAGGAACAAACAGTCACAATCGAAGTAAAACCTGTAAATGATATTCCAACTTCTGCAGATGGAACTCTCGAAGTAACTGAAGATGAACCAGCAACAGGCACTCTATCAGCAAAAGACCTAGATGGAGACGAGCTAACTTATATTATTGTAGAAAATGGTCAAAAGGGAAGCGTAACGATTACAGATTCTAAAACGGGTGCTTTTTCATATCAACCTTCTGCAAACCAGACAGGAAAAGACGTTTTCACATATAAAGTAACTGATGGAAACGCGGAGTCAGAGGTTGCTAGAGTGGAATTAACGATTCAAGAAGTTAATGATGTACCTTTAATCTCAACTATATCCGTAAATGGTGAGAAAAAAATTGGTGAGACTCTTACTGGTAGCTATCACTATGAAGATGTAGAAAATGACCTTGAAGGAAGTTCTTTGTATAAGTGGTACAGAGGTTCTAATCAAGATGGTAGTGATAAGGAAGAAATTCAAGGAGCAAATTCTTTAGTATATGTTATTCAAGATGATGATGAAGATAAATATTTATTCTTTGAAGTGACTCCTGTTGCTTTAACTGGAAATCAAACGAATCAAACTTATTCAGTTAGCACTTCAGAGAAAATAGCAGTAAAAGATCGAGTAGCTCCAGTGATAGAAAAAAGTCTTCCAACAAATGGAGCTGTTGATGTATCACCAACAGGAGATTTGATCCTTACATTTAGTGAAAATGTAAAAGCATCTACAGGAAACGTGATAATCCGAAGACTTGATGATGATAGTATTGTTAAGTCCTATCAAACAACAGATAGTAATCAGATTACAATAAACGGAGTGAATGTAACAATTAAACAACCACAGCTTGATAATGGAACAAGCTATTATATTGAGGTAGAACAGAATGCAATAGTAGATGAAGCAGATAATAAGTTTCCTGGATTATATGGTCCAACGGAATGGTCATTTACAACAGAATCTAAAGCTGAATTATTAGCTTTTACACCTATGCCATTTAATGATGAAATGCATCTTTTAGAGGAAGGTGGAGGGTTCATTGAACTCATGTTGTCAGGGGATTCTTTCAAGGAAACTGTGAGTGAGCAAGATTTTATCTTAAATAACGCACCACCAGGTTTCCGAATTGCAGTGGCATATGCTTATGGCGAAATGGGAGGCATACTATTTGAGTACGATGGTACTGATTTTGATATAGATTTCAACCAGCTATCAATAACAGCTAAAGAATCGGCTACTGTAAAAGGAAAATCTGTTACTTCAAATCCGATGACGATTAGATCTCAAATAGAACAACCATCAGGTTTTATCTCAGAATATTTACAAGGACCTGGAAATAATACGGCTGTTGAAATTTTTCCTCCTGTCAATGGAGATTTAACAGGTTATGAGCTAGAGGTTCATAAATGGAATAGTAATCTTGGAAAAAAGGATATCTTAAACGTGCAGCTTTTTAGTATGGGACTTGCAAATGCACCGTTTATTATTGTTGATCGAGCTTTTTATGAATATATGGATGTAACTAGTGCTTGGTACTATAATGATGAAGCTACATTAGTCAGTCCTAATACAGTTATCAATGCCCTTGTCCTAAAACATAATGGAAGAATTGTTGATGTATTAGGTGATCCGAGGATAAGTGGTTCAAATCCAATTTTACCAAATGGAGGAACACTTGTTAGAAACCCAGGACTAACACATGGTTCATATGGTTATGTGAAAAATCAGTGGCAACAGTATCCTGTTGGAACATATCAATACATGGGTAAACATACAAACTAGGTTTTTTAAATAGAAGCTGAATGATAAAAAGGGAGATAACTAGATGAAAACAAAGCTAAAGTTGATAGGGCAAAGCATTCTTGCCCTTCTTATCATCTTAAATATGTTACCGATTCAACCTATTGCTGCTAGTGAACAAACAGATGCAGTTCTTTCAATTGGAAATATAAGTGGCGAGGTTGGACAAGTTGTAGAGGTTCCAGTACATCTGAATACGTCAAAGAAAGATATTGCGGCATATGGGATGGAATTAAATTATGACAAGGAATCCTTAGAGGTTATTGGAGTTAAAGATATATACGGCAGTCTTGCTGACAATTGTTCTAAAAATGATACAGGGTGTTTTTGGTTTGATTTTAGCAATAATAAAGGGCATTTGAGAACAGCATGGGCTGATACATCAGCTGGAGATTACCCTTTAGACCAAAATAAAAAGCTTTTTACGATTCAATTTAAGATAAAAGAAGTGAAAGAATTCGGGGAAAAAGCAATAACTATCCCAACAGAAAATAAAGAAGCTTTATCCTTTACTGATTCATCTAATAGACAGTTAACTGTTAATGTTGAACAAGGAAAGCTTACCATCAATAAATCTAGTAATGCACAGTTAAAAAGTTTATTAATAAGTGATGGATCATTAAAGCCTTCCTTTACAAGTGACGTAACAAAATATTCAACAACAGTTGACCAAACTGTAAAAAATATTTCATTTGTTCCAACAACAGAGTCTGCTAAAGCAACAGTTTCTATTAATGGGAAAACTGTTAAGAATGGAACACTTTCTTCTGCTTATCCTTTATCAGTTGGAGCAAATGAGTTCGAGATATCAATTACAGCAGAAGATGGCTCTACAAAAAAATATAAAAGTATTGTCACAAGAAATAAAGCTAAAAATCCTGAAGATTCAAAGACTGACGTTATTACAGTAGATATTGAATCAAAAGGAAATTCGGTTGTTTCCAAAACACCTATCGAACGGACAACTTATTCAAATGGTGTGATTAAGGATTACATCACTTTTTCAGAAGATGCTGTGAAAGAAACAATTGATAATCTTAAAAAGCAGGATTCTGATACTGCTAAAATTATTGTTCCTGACAATGACGACAATGTTACAGAAATATTCTTTTCTATACCTGTTGAAGGAACGAAACTTTTAGCTAATTCTAATATTAATTTAGAAATTATCGCGAAAAACTTTCAAATAACAGTGCCTACTAGCTCTTTAGAAGATTTAAATGAAGACTTATATTTCCGATTTGTCCCAGTGAAATCCAATGAAGAAAAACAACAGATTCAATCAAGAGCAGAAAATGAAGAAATAATAAGTACATTAATCGATAATAAATCTATGACCATTCTTGGTAGGCCATTAGAGATTCATACAAATATGAAGAGTAAACAAGTTACTATTACTCTACCTTTTGAAAATAGCTTAATAAATTCGCTATTAGAAGAAGATCAATCATTAGACAACCTGTATATCTTTATTGAGCATGATGATGGTACGAAAGAGATTATTAAAGGGAAAAAGACTGCATTTAATGAAAAAGGCTTCACTGGTTATGAATTTCAAATTAATAAATTTAGTACCTTCACACCTATTTATGTTAGTGAAAAAGGAGAAACTACTAATAATGAAGAAGTGGGAGTTGTTGAATCTGATCAACCAGTAAAAGATTCCGAAAATAATAATGAGAAAGTAATTGAAGAATCGGCGTCACCAGTTGAAAAATCAAGTCTAACAAAACTTCCAAAAACAGGTGATGATTCTTACATTGATCTTTATTTGAATATTGCCATTGCAGGAGTAGTGGCCATTTTAGTATTTGTTTGGAGACGTAAACGAAGAGCTGAATAAAAAGTAAGAGCTGTAAATTAGCAGAAAGTAGTCTTTATAAACAAAAGATAGACAAAAGTTACGGTTTTAGGGGAAATAAGCTTATGAAAATTAAAAAGGTTTTCACTCTAATTTTGATCATTATATTGATTATATTAGTCAGTGTAAAAGGTCAACGCTTTTACGAAGAAAGAATGCTAAAAGAAGCTAGAAAACAATTAATGAATGATTATTCTGATGCGTTAGAGGGAAAAGCAATTTCGAACGATTCTCATGCAGCTATGGTGATCGGGGTAATCAAGATTCCTTCAGTTGATCTATCATATACAATTCTTAATAAGGTTAGTGAAGAAAACCTAGATTTATCAATAAGTAAGGTCACAGGACCTGAACTAAACAAGGTGGGTAACTTAGTATTGGCAGGTCATAATAAACGGAATGGCACCTTTTTCGGCAAGCTAAAGAAAGTCAACATTAATGACAATATCATCCTAACCGATAACGATGGAAAAGAAAAAAGCTACACAATAAGAAAAATGTACCGAGTCAAAGATACAGACTTATCACCACTAAATCAAAAAAATGACGCAACAACACTTACACTAATTACATGCACAGAAAAAGAAGATGAAAGATTAATCGTATTTGCAGAGTAGATCTGGTGCCTGTCACCACCCGAATTTTCTTGTTTCACAACAATGTTTCACAAATCAAAAGGACCTTCACAAAAGGTCCTTTTAATCATCATCTACTTCATTTCTTCTCCAATTGAATAGGTAGCATTTGAATCGAATGATTTAACGTATCTAGCTTGCTTTCAATCCTATTAAGTAAAAACAACGTGACGACAATAGGAAATCCCACTTCGCTAATAACTGATAACCATTGCTCCATTTTCTTACACCTCACTTTTCATTAACATTAATCTAATGAAAAGGACTAACATGTTTAAAAATTACATGTTAGTCCTTTTTGTCATATTTTACGCAAGTTCGATATCAGATACATTACGTTCAATCATTCTTGCGCCCTTTTTAGCAACAAATTCTCCACCAGTTGTGATGAAAACATTAGCAGCAAGAATTGCATCCATTGCAGATGTTAGTGTTGCTGAATCAACAGGATCGATAGGTGAATCGATGTTGATTTTCACTGTTTTACCTTCAGCGTTCAAAAATTGAAGTTCTAGAGTTTTAGCCATCCATGACACCTCCTTTCTATTGTTAGTAATAAGTCAATCCAAGAGACGTTACGCCATAATTTGATTTGAGTTGTTACGCTCTACAGCTGATAATGTTTCAGTTTGTAAGCTAACGATCGCTTGAGCTACACTCAATAATTCATCAGCCGTTGCAGCTGTTTTGATGTTGTTGTAGTTTTTGTTTTTTAAAATGATCTTTCCTTTCTCATCAACACCCATATCAAAGACTAATCGTAACTGTGAATCTAGTAATACTTGATTTGCCATGCTTCCTCACCTCCTTTCACACTTTATATACAAAGAAGGTAGTGATAGAGTAGCGTATGTATGAAATTTTTTTGACAGGCACCTGTTTCGACAGGTGCCTGTCACGCCCCGGGTTTTGTCGAATGGGTTAATTTGAATGTAGACTTATAGTGCGGGATATATAATAATAGTAATATTGATGTTTTGTGTGCGAATAACCATGTTTGGTAGAAAGGTAGGGGTTACTTAATATGATTGATATTCATTGCCACATTCTTGATGGAATTGATGATGGTGCGAAAGATATGAATGCTTCTTTAGATATGGTGAAACATGCGGCAAATGAGGGTATTACAAAAATCATTGCCACTCCACACCATAAAAATGGAAAGTATGAAAATACGGCTGCAACTATTAAAGATAAAGTGAATCAGTTGAATCAACTGATTAGTGAACATAATATTCCACTTGAAATTCTACCGGGACAAGAACCACGGATTTATGGTGATCTTTTGGAGGATTATGATAAAGGGGAGATATTAACTCTTAATCAATCAAAATATGTATTTATTGAATTACCTTCAAATCATGTGCCAAGATATACAAAGAAGCTATTATTTGATATTCAATTAGCTGGTCTTTCACCAATTATTGTTCATCCTGAGCGTAATTCTGAGATTATTGAAAATCCTAATATATTATTTAAATTTGTTGAACAAGGTGCAGCAACACAGGTGACGGCTTCAAGTGTCACAGGAGATTTTGGGAAAAAGATTAAAAAGTTTTCACTACAATTAATTGAGTCAAGTCAGGCTCATTTTATAGCATCTGATGCACATAACCTTTCTGGACGAACATTTCGTTTAAGAGAAGCTTATGATGTGATTGGCAAAGAATTCGGCAATGATCTCGTTTATATGTTTCAAGAAAACGCAGAGCTTGTAGTTGAAGGTAGTACGATTTATCGACAACCTCCTCAAGAGATTCAGCGTAAGAAGTTTTTGGGTATTTTTTAACGGGTGTCTGTCACGCCCCGGGTTTTGTCGGATATTGACAGTTTTATAATCTTTACCATAAACAGATAACCAACATTACAACGGTTATCTGTTTTTTTATGTTCTTTTCATTGTCTATGCCTTTGATGGTTGATGAATCTACTTAGATAGTAATGGGAATTTCTAATTCATAGACTTATCTTGAAATCTATAATTAATCAACATATATAAATATTGATCTACCTTACCTCTCAGAATAATTAATAATTCGCTATTTATTTACCAAATTTTACAAAGGTTTACATAGTTTTAATAGTTGATTAACAATCATGAGATATTGTTGTATTTGTATGGAATTTATTAAACATTATCTAGGAGGAGAGTTATGCAGAGAATAGCAATAAGGAAGTATTTTGCTTTTGTTCTAATTTTATCGTTAGTTTTACCGTCATTTTTAACAAGCTTTGCTCCATTAGCGAAAGCAGCTGATAGTTTGTCGGTTGCTGAAGCGTTAGCAGAGCCACAAGGTACGGTTGTAACAATGGAAGGCTATATTGTCGGTGAATCCAATGGACAATATGCTGTGAAGGTAGCAGATAGCGTTGAAGAAACGAACACAACTATTGTCGTTAAACTAGAAACAAGTCAACGTAACGAATTTAGTCCAGTGAATAACCCTGAAGCGCTGCATAAGAAAATTAAAGTAACTGGGAAACGTGATGTGTATTCTAATCAAGAATCCATCGAATATGTTTCTGCAATCTCTTTTGTGAATTCAACACCTCCTACAGATGGCGATCAAGAGCCACAACCTGCAGAAGGAACAATTGCCGATGCTCGCTCAAAAGTGGGGCAAACTGTCACAATAGAAGGAATTGTCACAGCTGATAACTCTAGCATTGGCGGTGGAAAACTATCTACATATATTCAAGATGAAACAGCAGGAATCAATGTTTATGCTTATGATGGATCAGGTTTTCCGACTTTAAAAGAAGGTCAACTCATTAAGATAACAGGTAAAATCGAGGCTTATAAAGGACTTACTGAAATTGTTCCGGCAGCGGATGGTATTGAAGTTCTTTCTGAAGGAAACGAATTACCTCAACCAAAGAAAACTAGTTTATTAGACTTAAATAATAATGAAAAAGCTGAGGCATTAGAAGGTCAGCTTGTTAATGTTGAAGGTTATGTGAAAAGTGTGCCAACTAGCCCAGCTGGTGGCGGCTATAATGTAAGTATTTTAGATAAAGAATTTAATAGTACCACAGTACGTACTATGGAAGGTACAAATGCAATTGAAGCAGTAAAAGAAGGTAAATGGTACAGCTTTACTGCAATTGTTAGCCAATATGATTCATATCAAGTATTACCACGTCGTGCAACTGACATCGAACTACTTAAAGAGCAGCCTGAAGCTCCTAGTGTTGCGGGTGAATATACTTCAACAGTTGCGAGTGTTGTTGATGGAGATACGATTCATCTTTCAACACCTGTATTAGGTACAACAAAGGTTCGATACGTTAATATTGATACACCAGAAACGTACCATGCTCCGAAAAATGCAGAAGATGAAAGTCAGAAATATCATGGTGAAAAAGCAAAGGAATATTTAAATCAGCTTCTTAAAGCTGGTGATGAAGTCATTGTGAAGGTAGGCGAGGAAGCTACAGATACTTACGGTCGATTGCTTGCACAAATTATTGTTAAAGATACTGGTGTTAACACAAACCTTAAAATGGTCGAAGAAGGCTATGCCTCTACCTATTTTATTTGGCCTGTAGGTGATCAAAGTGATTATGAACAGTTCCAAGCAGCTGTAAAAAAAGCGAAACAACAGGAAAAAGGAATTTGGAATCCTGAGAATCCACTTGCTGAACTGCCTTTTGAATTCCGTGCAAGAGAGCAAGGTAAAGGATTATTAAGATATGTTGGTAACTCTGAGACAATGAAATATGTTTCTCCAGAGAACTTTGAAGATGTACCTGTTGAAGCACGTGTTTTCTTTAGTAGTGAAAAAGAAGCTGAAGATAATGGGTATACGGCAGTTACTACTGAAGAGCCAAAGGATCATTTATTGCTGCAATTATTAAGCATTAATGATTTACATGGCAAAATCGATCAAACGTACAGCTTAGATGAAGGTACTTTAGGACGCATGGATTATGTTTCAGCGTACTTAAAGGATCGTGAAAGCGATAACCCGAACACATTAAAAGTTCATGCAGGAGATATTATTGGTGGAAGCTCACCAGTATCAGCCCTTTTACAAGATGAGCCTACAGTAGAAATTATGGAAGAGATCGGTTTTGATGTAGGTGTTGTTGGTAATCATGAATTTGATGAAGGTGTAACAGAATTAAAGCGTATTTTAGAAGGTGGAAATCATCCTAATGGTACAGAAAATTATGATGGTCAAAACTTCCCTCTACTATGTGCAAACTGTGAATACAAAGAAACAGGTGAGCCTTTACTAGATTCATATTTTATTAAAGAGGTAGATGGAGTGAAGGTTGGATTTGTTGGAGCGATTACTCCTACAACTGCTGGAAAGGTTATCCCAGACGGAATTAAAGATATTCGTTTTACAGATTATACAGAAGGTGTAAATAAAGCGGTCGCTGAGCTAAAAGAACAAGGTGTAAAATCAATCGTTGTTCTTGGTCACTTAACAGCAACACAAGATGGTGACACAATTACGGGTGAAGCGGCAACTTTAGCAAATGGTGTTGATGATGAAGTTGATATTATTTTAGCTGGTGATAATCACAAAATCGTCAATGGTTATGTTGATTCAAAATTAATCGTACAAGCTTGGGAATATGGAAAAGCTTTTGCAGATATTGATGTAGAAATTGATCGTACTACAGGAGATATTGTGAAAGAAACAGCTGAAGTGGTTTATGTTGATCAAAGTAAAATTGAGCCAGATCCAGTTGTAGCTGGTATTCTAGCAAAATATGAAAATCGAGTATCAGATATTTTAAATGAAGTGGTTGGACAAGCAGCAACTGAAATGAGTGGTGGATACTCTGCATTTGGTGCAATTGGTGATAATGAGCTTGGAAACTTAATTGCTGATGGTATGCGACATTCAATGGATTCAGATTTTGCACTAATGAATGGTGGCGGAATTCGTGACGGATTGAACGCAGGTCCAATCACATGGAATGAATTATTCAATATTCAGCCATTCAACAATGTATTAACAAAGCTTGAAATTAAAGGTGCAGATTTATATAAGATCATGAAGGCACAGCTTTCAGCTTCTTATGGTCCAGATTATAGTATTTCAGGCTTTAAATACAAATGGACAAAGTCTCCATTAGAAGTAACTGAAATTACAATGCCAGATGGTACAGTAATTAATGAAGAAGAAACGTACACAATTACTGTAAATAATTTTATGGCAACAGCAACTGGAGCGAAGTATCGTCCAATTGGTGAATTAGGGAAAAATCCTATTGTTGGATCAGAAGACTTAGAAGCAACAGTTGATTTTGTTAAGGATTTTGAAGGTCATATTTCATATAATGTAGGACGTATTTTCCAAGAAGATGCTGAAAAAAAAGCAGAACTAATCGATGCACAAATTTTAAGTGTAAATGATTTACACGGTAAAATTGACGTCACATCTAAAGCTGAAATAAATGGCGTGAAAGATACAAAAATTGGTCGTATGGATTATTTAGCTACGTATCTTCGTCAGCATGAAGCAGAAAATCCAGATAACACACTAATCGTTCACCCAGGTGATATGGTTGGAGGAAGCTCTCCTGTTTCTAGCTTGCTACAAGACGAACCAACAGTGGAGATGATGGAATCAATTGGTTTTGATGTAGGGACAGTTGGAAACCACGAATTTGATGAAGGTGTGGCAGAAATGCTTCGCTTAATTCAAGGCGGAGAACATCCTAATGGCACGGAGAACTATGATGGAATTAATTTTCCAATGGTTGCAGCAAATGTTGAATACAAGGACTCAGGTAAACTTGTTCTAGATCCGTATACAATTAAAGAAATTGCTGGAACAAAGGTTGGATTTATTGGTATTGCAACAACTGAAACTCCGAATATGATCATTGCAAAAGGGAATGAAAATGTGCGCTTCACTGATGAATCTGAAGCAATCAATAAGTATGTTCCAGAGCTACAAAAACAAGGAATTGAAGCAATTGTTGTATTAGCACATGTTCCTGGTAATCAAGAAGGAGATACAATTACTGGAGAAATTGCGGATATCGCTACTAAAGCAAATGATGCGGTAGATATGATTTTTGCTGCACATAATCATGTGAAACTGAATGCAGAAGTTGATAACAAACTAATTATTCAAGCATGGGATTATGGTAAAGCATTTGGTGATGTTGATTTTAAAATTGATCCTTTAACAGGAGACATTGTTGAAAAATCAGCTCAAATTGTCGATGTTGTGCAAGATGGTGTAACACCAGATCCTGAGGTAAATAGCATTTTAACGAAATATCTTGATGCTGTTGGACCAAAATTAAATGAAGTCATTGGTGTGGCTGCAACAGAAATAAATGGTGGTTATGCAAAGAAAGGCGAAATTGGTGACAATGCGCTAGGAAACCTAATTGCAGATGGTATGATTCAAGCAATGGATAGTGATTTTGCTCTAATGAATGGTGGAGGAATCCGTGCAGGAGTAGATGCCGGGGAAATCACATGGAGTGAGTTATTCAATGTGCAACCATTTGGTAATACATTAGTGAAGGTAGAAATTACAGGTGCAGAGCTTAAGGAAATTCTAAATGCACAGTTTAGTAAATATGGTCCTGATGTTAGTGTTGGTGGATTTAAATACACTTGGAACAGCTCTCTAGGAGAGTTTGGACAAGTTGTTGATCTCTTCCACTTGGATGGAACAAAAATTGATCACAATGAAACCTTTACTGTAACTGTAAACAATTATATGTATCCACACAGTAGTGATCAATATCGTTTAAATGAATTTGGGGAAAATCCTGTTCAAGGTCCAGATGACCTACAAGCAACAATTGATTATATCAGTAGCTTGGAAAGTCCAATTTCATATAACGCAGAAGGTCGTATTAGTGAAGTGACTGATGGTGGAGAAGATCCAGGCAATGGAGAAGATCCAGGCAATGGAGAAGATCCAGGCAATGGAGAAGACCCAGGTAACGGAGAAGATCCAGGCAACGGAGAAGACCCAGGTAATGGAGAAGATCCAGGCAATGGAGAAGATCCGGGCAATGGAGAAGATCCAGGTAACGGTGAAGATCCAGGTAATGGGGAAGATCCAGGCAACGGAGAAGATCCAGGTAATGGAGAAGACCCAGCAGATGAAAAAGACAAAACAAAAACAACAAAAGCAGTTAAAAAAGGAAACACATTTAGTATTTCGACTGATGTGATAGAAAGTATTGAAAAAGATGGTTCACTTACTATTGAAGTGAATACAAAAGGAATGGCTAAGGTTCAGCTTACTAAAGAGCAAGTGAACATGCTAAAAGCGCAAAATATTTCAGTAACAGTCTCAAAAGTAGATGTACAATTAGTGATTCCAGTGAGAAATCTACCAGATGGTCAAAAAGTTGAGGTCTTGATCACACCGATGAAAGCAAAAGGATCATTAGCAGTTTACGACTTTACTATTTTTGCTGATGGTAAAGAGTATCACCAATTTGAAGAAAATATGATGTTAGTTTTTCATGTGGATTCGAAAAAGGTGAAAAATCCTGACAATGTGAAGGTTTTCTATTATAACGAAGTAAAGAAAACGTGGGAATTAATCGGTGGAACATATAAAGATGGCAAGATAACGGCTAAAACAAAGCACTTTAGCACATATGGAGTGTTTGAGGTAGAAGCTGAAACGAATAAAGATGAGACACGCACAGATACAGACAAAGACTCAGATACAAATACAAATAATCTTCCAACTCCTACTCCTAAGAGTGGAAATAATTTACCAAACACGGCTACAAATGCTTATAATACACTGATTTTAGGTGCATTCTTATTATTTGTTGGCTTTGGTGTTTATGGAGTAAGAAGAAGTAGGAAAATTGGTGCCTGGAAAATTGGTGCCTGACACGACCCGGATTTTGTCGAATAAATTTTGATAAGAACTGTTTACGTAAAACTTCAGAAAAGAGTATTGATAAAAGGAGAAGTGCTAGCAAATAGCACTTCTCCTTTTTCTAATTATGATTACTAGCTACTTTAAATCTCATTATAATATCTCGCGCTATTTATCATCAATTCACAATCTAAGTAATTTGATGCCTGTAAGTCAATTTCAAAGATAAAATCAGCGTCTCCGATAAATGGCTTCACCATGCTCCAATCAATCTTCCCCTTACCAAGTGGTAAGGAATCATGCTCGACTCCATAAGAATCAACAAGGTGAAAATAGTCGGCATAACTATGATATTGCTCCAAATGATTTTTTAAAGCGAGATTATCGCCATTTAGTGCGATAAATGAATGACTAATATCGATATTGAGTGATAAATGTAGAGGCTGGACAATTTCTGATAATAGGTAAGGGTTTTTTGCTGAGAATATTCCTTGTGTTGTATCTTCCCAAAGAAATGTTTTAGAACAAATCGTTAAAATTTCTTTTATTCTTTGTTTTGTTTCAAGTCTTTTATTTTTCTCCTTGATGGAACTGCTTTCTGATTGCATATAATGACAGTGAATGACACATTTAATTTCCTCTTTTTTGCAAATGTCTGCTAGCACCTCGCATGACCAATCATAAAATTTTCGCATGTTAGGATCTCCACTGATAATATCTAAGTATTTGCTCTTGTATTTCATTGGGTGATGAAGATAAACACGAGTTCCTCTTGATTTGATTAATTGGATATATGATGAAATGCGATGTGGCTGATAGAGGTCTTTTTCAACTAAGTGTAGTTCGATTATTTCAGGGTTGTATGATAATCGATCTTGAATTTGCTCACGATTTAAAGCAGCTTTTAGACGAATGTTTTGGATGATGTTTCACTCCTTACATAATTTATCTCCTCTTTTACCATATCATTCATTTTATGTATTCATGACTTGTTTTTCTTTTTCTGGGTTAAGGATGATTAGTTTGTTTTTACTTAAGCTATTTTTCAAAAGGATTTTACTTTGGAATTCATTATATTAAAATAGAAAAAATTCCTCAATATTATATATTAGTCACAAAAAAAGCACCCCTAAAGAGTGCTCTCTCACTATTTTTAATTTACCCCAACATTATCCCATGCGGAACTCACTGCTTTGTAGGCGCTACTTCCACTGCCGTATAAATCTGCAGCAGATTGGAGAAGGGCTGCTCGTGCATAGCTAAAATTACTTGTTGGAGTTAAATAAACAGTCAATGCACGATAGTAGATTTTTTCAGCTTGTGCTTTTCCGATGCTGCTAATTGTATAGTAAGCTGCTTTGTTTGGGATACCGCTGTTAATGTGAACGCCTCCGTTATCAGAGGTTGTGTTGTTATATTGGTTCATATGCTCAGGTTGTCCGAATAAGCTTGGGTTTGAAAGACTGCGCAGCGCATCACCAGATTTGTTAGGTGTATACACATCTTCACCCATTAAATAATCTTGCGGATCAAGGAAATATCCGAAAACATCTGAAAAGGATTCATTTAGTGCACCAGATTGATTTCTGTATTCTAGGCCTGCTGAACGCTCGGTTACAGCATGTGTTAGCTCGTGGGCCACAATATCAAGAGCACCTGATAATGGAGCAAACACACTTCCATCACCATCTCCATACACCATTTGCGAACCATTCCAGAAAGCATTATTATAGTTGCTTCCATAGTGTACAGTTGATCTTATTGTTGCACCATTATTATCAAAGCTGTTGCGATTATGAGTGTTTTTATAATAATCATAAACTTGTCCAGCATAATAATGGGCGTCAACTTCTGCTCCTTGAGATGATGATGTCCACGCATTATTGCTATCAACTGAACGTGAGCCAGGGTAGGTTGAACGATTTTGTGCTGTAAAGGTTTCAATCACTCCATTCATCGGCTTTGTTACATCATATAAATAATACGTACCACCTGATGAATAAGTATTTAATGTTTTACGATCACCTTTAACACCGTATCCTGATCCGGTTGTTGAGGCATCATTCACTGCATTGTAGGAATCAACAATTGAACCATCTTTGGCATCAACGAAGATTTGCCAGTTTGCTCCGTAGGGTTCAATGAATTGTAATTGCACTTTATAGGCTAACGTAAAATCGCCATCTTTTTGGTGAATTACTAAGTCATTTTTGACCTGGTTATGGTCGGATGCTGAGTTTGCTTTTGGAGAAAAATCCTTTGCAGCTTCATTGTGTATATTTGTTTCTTTTTCTGAAAGATTAATCAAGTTCCATGCAAGATCAATAGCTTTTTGCTCTGTAATGACTTGTTTTGTACTTTTTAGTTTAGCTGCTGCTTCTGGATATAACTGACCAGCTGTTGTGATGACTTCATTATTTTTATTCGTATGAACGGTGAAAACTGCTCCTTCTATAGGTACATTCTTTATCACCTGTGAAAAGGTATAATGTGTCATCCCTAATTCATCTGTTTGTTTATCTATTAGTTGAAGTTCTTTTGTGCTATCAATTTTAAATAATTCTTTATTAGCTTTTAAAAATGCTTTCACTTCTTTTTCCGTTTTTACTTTGTTTTTTGATAGTTTGCCAGATAAAAACTTAGGAACTTGTTTATCTTTTTCTAGTAGCTTTTGATCTAGTTGCATGCTTTCCATGAGTTTCTCAGAGGGTGTTAAGGCAAAGGAAGTTGAGGCAGGTAAGATGGTGCTAAGTGCTAATGACGTACCGAGTACAATTGTTACTAGTTTTTTTGACATGTTTCAATCCCCTTTTTACTAGATTTTAGAACTAGCTAATTCTATTAACCACGTGTTACAGCAAGTATAGTAAGATAATAGTTTTTATACAAAGCTGATATAGTAAGCTGTTTGTTGTTTTTAATCGAGTAGAGAGGTATAAAGATCAGTTAACTTGCTAGTTTAGAAAGTTATATAATTTTACGCATAATTTGCTGGTCTTATGACCTAGAGAGTTAGGACTATAGAATACCTAGTTAAGTTCGTGTTATGTTTTTTAAAAGAAGTTGACTTGAATTCTACTAAAAAAGGGGAGCTTGATCATGTATGAAACGATTAAAATAGGACACGTAATCAAGAGCTTGAGAAAGTCTATGGATTTAAGTCAGCAGCAATTAGCAGAAGGAATATGTACACAAGCCCAGATAAGCAAAATTGAAAATTCGAATGAAATTCCTTCTTCATTGATACTATATAAGTTATCTAGAAAGCTTGGCGTTGATATGAATTACTTTTTTGAAATAGCAGAAACACCGCGACTTGATTATGTTCGAGATGTGTATAAGATGATGAGATTTTTTATCAGAGAGCGTGATTATGAATCGGTGTCACATATAGTGAAGCAGGAAAAAAGCAATCCTTTGTTTCAGTCTGTTGAACATAAGCAGTTTTTACGATGGCATGAGGGAATATGTGATTTTTATTTAAGTGGAAATATTCATAGTAGTGTTGAGAAAGTAACAGAAGCGCTGTTCATGACCTATAAAAATGAACGATCGTTGATGAAGGAGCGGGAAATTGAAATAGCCAATAGCTTAGCGATTTTGTACAAGGAACAGGGGAAATATTCTCAAAGTTTAGAGCTTTATACAAAACTATTAAAAAGTATGACATCAATTGATGTGTTGAAAGACGATTCGATTAAACTTCGGATCTATTACGGAATTGGTAAGGCATATACAGATATAGGTGAATATCAAAAATCATTGCATTTTTGTCAAAAAGGTATTAAACATGCAATGAAAATGGAGACGATGTATTTATTAGGTGAGCTATATTTTCAATGTGGCTCAAATTATTATCGCATGGGTGATGAAGAAAATGGATCGTTAAATATTAGAAAATGCTTAACCGTTTTTAAGCTGCAAGGTAAAGATGAAATGATTTCTTTTGTCGAAAGTCTACATGATAAGCTAATACGAAAGCATATTTCTTAGGGTGCAGTATGTCGAAAATATTCCAATAGTTATATAAATTGCTGTGAATGCGAAAAGACAGGTTGTTTACTTTTGGAATTTCGGTTAAACCAGTGCTAAAGCTGAATTCAGAGAAATTGTTATTTTTATATAATAGAAGTACAGTTTAGCAATTGGGAGGGAATTACATGAAGAAAACATTACTTAATGGTTTGTTTGCAATTGTACTTATTGTTTCAACTGTGTCATTTTTACAGCATGCTCCAGTAGAGGTTTCAGCTCCATTTTATGAGGATTTACCTGATCAACATTGATTTGGTGCCTGTCACGCCCCGGGTTTTGTCGAATGACTAGATTATGACATGTTTCTTCTTTGTGCAGAAGTAGAAAACTTAAATTTCATAAAAAAATCACCCTCTCATTTAGAAAGGGTGATTTTTTAATAAGGCTGTTTTCGTAAACTTTGTTGCTTTAACAACTCCAAGTTGGCAGCACTATATAAAGCATAGTGGCATCTTTTCTTCATAGGATAGTACCTATTTTGCCATATCAACAATGTTTCCACTGCATAATTAGGTCAATTAGCAACAATCTTTCAGAAAAGAGCCTTTAATAACTTCTCCAAGCCTTTTCATATTTCTCAATGATCGTTGGACGCATCAATGTGTTTGTTTCAAGCTCAACTTTCTCACCATTTTCATCGATGATCTCAGAATCGATGTCTTTACCGAAGGAAGTTAAGCCGTCGATCAGCTCATTTGTTAAAAACTTCGTTTCTACAGAGATGTCGATTTGATTTAGATTAACATCTTCTCTTTTTGCTAAAATAAATCCCCAATCACCAAAGCTTGGGATATCAACATGAAGATTTTCCGTTTGAAGCTGTGCAGCTTTTACTGTTTGATCGATGGACCAATAGACTTCTGTTGCAAATGTCGGGCTTGTGGCTTGAATCATAATCGACCCACCAGGTGCCAAATGATTACGTAGCAGTTGATAAAACTCTAACGTATATAGTTTATTCAATGATTCATTATTAGGATCGGGTAAATCAACTAAAATGACATCATAAAAGGTTGTTTGCTGTTTTTGTAAAAATAAAAAGGCATCTTCATTTCGTACTTCGACTCGTTCATCTTCAAAGGCTTGTTCATTTAATGTAGTGAGTTCACGATTCGTTTTCGCCAAATCAATAACCGCTGGATCTAAATCTACTAAGGTCATTTTTTTTATGTCTTCATATTTTTGCAGTTCTCTTAATGCTAGTCCATCTCCACCACCAAGAATCAACACCTTTTGATGTGATTGAGCTGAAGCCATTGTAGGGTGTACAAGTGTTTCATGGTAGCGATATTCATCACTTGAGCTAAATTGAAGCTGACCATCAAGGAATAAGCGCAGATCTCCTTGCTCCTTCGTGAGGATAATTTGCTGATAATCTGTTTGATCTGTATAAATAATTGGATCACGATAAAGCTTTTGTTCGAAAGTAAAAGCTGTTTCTTCACCAAAAAGAACACCAGAAAGTAGTAGCAGTAGAATAAAAATTCCAGCAGAAAAATGTAGCTTAAAGCGTTTAAATTCACGTCTGAAATAAACAAGAATCCATAAAGCTATAGCCACATTGATGATCGCGACTAAAAAGGCGGTTTTCACAAGCCCGAATTCTGGTCGTAGTAAATAAACAAATAAAAGACCACCGATCAGTCCTCCAGCATAATCAGAAAAAAGGACTCTAGCTGTACTTTTCTTTAGTGTAACGCCAATATCATTCGCTTTTCTTATTAAAATAGGTAGCTCCACACCAGTGAGGGCACCAACAATCAATGTGACAGAATAGAGGAAAAAGGCATCCATTCCAGAAGAAAGGTAGGCAGTCACACCAAATAGTAAAAATGTTGAGAAACCAGCAATGATGCCAATTAAATATTCAATCCAAACAAATGAAAGAATTAAGTTTTTTGTTACTTTTTCACTGATTGTTGCGCCAATTCCCATTCCTGTAAGAAAAAGAGAAATGGTGAGGGTGTATTGCTTCACACCATCACCAAGTAAATAAGAACCAACCGCACCAAATAAGACTTCAAAGATAATTCCGCATACAGAAACAATTCCTGATGCCCAGTAAATGGCATTGCTTTGTTTACTATTTTGATCAATCACAAAATGATCTCCTTGCTTTGTATTATGCGTGTGTGTGACTTGGCTTAATAAAAGGTTGTTGTATGCCTTTGAAAATCAATAAGCAAACCGAGGGCTTTCTTATAAAAGGCGTGCCTGCGAATCTTCTTTAAAAAGGATTTCTTCAATCAAAATTAAAAATCAACACCCTGCTTAAATAAAAGCCAAATTCAATAGAAATTTCTATGTATCTATAGCTTGTAGGGTAACAATTTTTTACGTAATCGAAGCTCCAATAACAAAGGCTAAGCCGATTGACACACACATGCTGATGATTCCTACTGAGATGTTTCCTTTATGAAGTTGCTCTTCGACAGAAAATTTTCTTGTGAAAAGTTCGAATAAAAGGTAAGCAATCATTTGTAAAAGTACACCAAATGCTCCCCAAATTAATGTGTCTACTACACTAGCACTATGGTAAATTGAAAATGATAAGATAATACAAATTCCGATAATTTTTCCACCTATTGAAAGGGTAACAGCATGGTTTCCTTTTAAAACCTCATCCCAGTCTTTATATTTTTTTGTCAGTGATTCAAATATAGCTAAGCCGATTAAAACGATAACAATAGCGATAGCAAAGTAAACGGCTGTTAAAATAAATGGCTCCATTTTATTCATCCCTTCGTATTTATTTACCTGTACCTGGTCCGCCACCACGGACAGTTGATGTTCCCCCTCGAACGGTTGAAGACGATCCTGGTGTTTTAAATAAACCACCCGATGAACCATAACCTCCGTAGCAATTATCGTTGTTAGCAGAACATTTTTGACGTTGTTTTTTGCCCCAGTCATCCACATCTAAAATTTCATCTAATACCCAAAGAACCAATAAACCATCAAAAAAACTAGGATTATAATGATTGCGAACAAATTCATAGTCTGCGACTTCAACCATTGTATTTTCAGGATGATCTTCATCGTTTGTTAAAATGACAAATAAATTATCATACACTAGCACTTGTTTATTATCTTTTTTCTCACTAATTTCTTTAGGCTTTTCATAGGCTTGCAAATCATTTGCGACGTTATCAATTGATTGATTTTCTGCTATATAGATTTCGGAAATATCTCCGGAATTTTCTTGACTTGAAACAACATCGTGTAAAAGATACGTTGTCTCAATGTATTCGGCAATTCCATCTTTAAAAAGTGTCCCACCAGTCGAACCTTGGACACCACTTCCACAAGCTGACAAAATCAGGATAAAAGACAGCATAACAAAAAGAAGTGGTTTTCTCATGTACTCACCTTCTTTCACCACATTCTATGTAACAACAGACATCAAATTCATGCAAAATAGAAATCCTATTTTCAAACGTCACTTGAAAGTCCCAGCAACGGGTTTTGCTAGGACTTCAGTTAAAATAGGAGACTTTGTAGAATTATTCTTTTCCTAGCTTTTTCTTTAAAGCAGCTAATTCATCATCTACTTCATTTGTTTCAAGTGATTTAAATTCATCATCAAGACTTCTATTTGATGAGCGCATATCCTCGCTTGTTTCAGCTTCAGCTTCGAATTGTAAAACTTTTTCCTCCATGCGATCAAATCCACGTTTTGAATCATCACTGCCAATTCCAGAAAGTGTACGATTCATTTTAGTTCTTGTTTTAGCAGATTCTGCACGAGCTTTTAGAGAGTCTTTCTTTAACTTCATTTCATAGTATTCAGCTTTCATTTCATCTAATTTCTTTCGAACGGAATCAGAATCTAGCTTTGCTCGTTCATACGATTCTTTTAATGTATCAGCTGTTTGGCTATGGATTTTTTTATCTTCAAGAGCACGACGAGCAAGATCATCATTTCCAGCTTCAATCGCTTTGATTGCTTGCTCATCACGCTTTTCAACCATTTTTTGTGCATCTTCATATTTCTTTTGTAGCATTTTTTCATTGGCAATTTGCTTTGCAACAGCTGATTCAGCGTCACGAATATCATTTTCCATATCTCTCATAAACTGTTCAAGCATTTTTACAGGATCTTCTGCTTTATCTAATAAAGAATTTAATTCTGAATCGACAACCGTTTTTACTCGTTTGAATAGTTTAAACATAATGTGTTATTCCTCCTATTTACTTGCGATTATTTTTAATTCAAATTGTTCTATTTCATAGCCAACACTTACTTCAATTTCGCTGCCCCATTTTTCAATAGACAGAAATTTTTCTTCGTCATCATCACAATAGTCATAATATTGGCAGTTCATACCAGATATGTTCTGACTTCTCCCAATTCCAGTAACCTTTGCTGTTCCTGATTCATCAAGATAAAATTGAGTACCTTCATACTCCACTTTTTTCGGGAATGGTTGCTGTAGCTTTAGTTTAATCTTCTCATACATCCCAAGATAAAGCTCATCATCCATTTCAACACTTAACCAAATCGTTTTGTTGATTCCCTCTAGTTGATAAGCATGCCATTTAAAGCCATGATCATCATAACTAATTTTTCCAACTACCTTGTAGTCCTCTAAATCATAAGTGATGATATCATCCATTTGCAAATTAAACATATTCCGTTCCTCAACCGGTTGTGGCGAAGAAGGTTTCTTACCAAATAACTTATCAAAAAAACTCATGAATCCACCTCAGCCTTTTGTCCTTTTTTACTCCATAATAATACTACGAAGCGAAGAAAAGAAAGTTTCACTTTTTTTGGAAACATTTTTTTTTGGGCGGTGACTGTCACCACCCGGTTTTTGTCGAATGGGTAACTAAATAAAAAAACAGCCCCTTTAATAATAAAGAGGCTGTTTTGATTAAACAATTTCAAGTGTCATTTTCGCATTAAACGAGCTCGTGTTGCGCCACTTCTTGAAATTTATATTTATTTTCAATAAATACTTGATGCCAGATCATGAACACAAGGACAGTCCAGATTTTGCGGCTGTTATCCGCTTTTCCTTTACAGTGATCTTCTAACAAGTTGAGAATGACTTTTTTATTGATAAGATGATCTGTTTGACTTTCGTTAATAATATTTATAACCCAATCATGCATTTCGTTTTTTAACCAATGACGAATTGGTACAGGGAAGCCTAGCTTTTTACGAGTTAATACATGTTCAGGAACAACGCCTTCTGCCGCTTTTCGAAGAATGTATTTTGTCGTGTTATTGCTTGTTTTAAATTCTGTTCCAACTTTTGAAGCAACCTTAAATACTTCTTTATCCAAAAATGGTACACGAAGTTCAAGGGAATGAGCCATTGTCATTTTATCTGCTTTTAAGAGAATATCTCCTCGTAACCAAGTGTGAATATCAATATATTGCATACGATCGACTGGGTCGTATGTTTTTGTTTGATCATAAAAAGGTTTTGTAATGTCAAGATAATGTAAATCAGGATTATACCACTTATATAGTTTTTCTTTTTCTTTTTCATCAAACATTTTTGCGTTTCCAATATAGCGACTTTCCATCGGAGTACATCCACGTTCTATGAAACTTTTCCCAGTAACACCTTCTGGGACTATATCTGAAAGTCTTTTAAGTAGCATTTTCATGTTTTTTGGAACTTTGTTGAAAATAGCTAAATCTTGAGGCTCACGGTATATATTATACCCACCAAACAATTCGTCTGCTCCTTCTCCAGAAAGCACAACTTTGACATGCTTTCTTGCTTCTCGTGCAACGAAATACAACGGAACAGCTGCAGGATCAGCTAAAGGATCATCAAGATGCCAAACAATCTTTGGTAGTTCTTTCATGTATTCCTCTGGTGAAATAAGATAGCTTATGTTTTCAATATTTAACTTATCGGCTGTTTCTTTCGCCACATCGATTTCACTAAAGCCATTTTGTTCAAAGCCCACAGAAAAGGTTTTAATTGCAGGATTGTACTTTTGAGCGATTGACGCAATCAATGATGAATCGATTCCACCTGATAGAAAAGAGCCCACCGGTACATCACTTCTCATGTGAACATTAACTGAATCAAACATCACATCGCGAATTTCTTTTGCTAGCTTATCTTCTGTTGACGGAACTGGTGAAAAAGAAGCATTCCAATATTTATGGATTTCCATCTCACCATCTGTTTTCTTTGTGAAATAATGACCAGGCAATAGCTTATTAATGCCATCTGACATTGTTGCTGGCTCTGGTACATATTGATAAGTTAAGTAATGCTGCAGCGCTTCACTATTAATTATGTCATTTTTCATTGCTAAAAGGATGCTTTTCTTTTCTGATGCAAAATAAGTTCGATCGTTTTCTTTTTTGTAGAAAAAAGGCTTTATGCCGAAGTGATCTCTAGCTCCAAATAATACTTCATCTTGTTTGTCCCAAATAAGGAACGCAAACATGCCTCTTAGTTTTTCAGGAGTTTTTTCTTTATATTTGCTGTACATAGCAATTATTACTTCAGTATCTGAATGTGTCTCGAAATGAAAGCCTTCCTGCTCCAATTCATTTCTGAGTTCAACATGATTATAAACTTCCCCGTTAAAAATAATCCAGTAACGAGAATTTTCGTAAGAAAGGGGTTGATGACCACTTTCAAGATCTATAATACTTAATCGTCTAAACCCAAAGCTAATGTTATTGTCATAAAAATAACCAGAGTCATCTGGTCCTCTGTGTTCAATGATATTATTCATGTCTTCAAATAAGTTTTTAAATGATTGTTGATTCGTTCCTTTCTCATGCATACAACCAATAAATCCACACATGAAAAGTTCACCTTCTTTTCTATTATTATTACGTTTGACGTAGTGTTATTTTGTTTTGTTTCATTTTGAGTTGAAATTATTTTAGGACTTTTTATTATACCAATTCTTCTACCTTTTAATAGGATAAGAGAAAGATTTTTCTACATATAGTAACATCGGTCTCAATTTTAGCACATTTTTTGTCAATTTAACATTACATTCTATTACAAAATATTATTAAATTTAACAAAAATTTACATAGAGATAACAACCGTTAATGAATATTTTGAACTATAATAAAAATGATCATATATCCTTATTTTGTAAAGTTTGACTAGGGAAAATGACATGATGATTGGTGGGGATGTGATGAAGATAGGTGAAAATTCTTAAGCACTCTAATTTGACTAGGGAAGTGCTTAAGAACAGCTTTGAGTTCGGTAATTTACCTACTCTTAGGGTATTATATCGAACTCCACAATAAATAGAAAGATCTAAAAGGAGTGGAGCAGATGGAGCAGAAAAAGATGAACTTGGTGCAGGAGGATCAATATATTATTCATGAATACACAATGGCCGTTCTACCGTTTTATACGGAAAACGGTGTGCTACACAGTTTAGTTTATGAAAAGTACCGGATTATCGAGGTTTATAAAAGTCCTAAGATGATTATCCAAGATAGTTGTCACTTTTATGGAAGTAGTTTAATAGGTAGAGTTGATTCAGCATTAACGATCTTAAAGAAAAAAAGAATGATCCCAATTTTAATCAGTGAGTCACATAATATATGTATGATACCTTTAAGTGCTTTTAAGAAACAAGCTTGTGTGTGGATAGCATATAAGCATGTGGTAGATATTATGTCTATGAAAAATGGTGCAATCATTACATTTAGTAATCATGAAAAAGTGAAAGTAGAGTTAACGAAAATGACTCTTGAAAGAAAGCTAGACATTGCAGGCCGCCTTGTAAGTACATACGATCTACGTAATGAAAACATCAAGCAACTGCACAAACACCAATTCATCGCAGAAGACATAGACGCATACGTGGTAGTCAGTGAGTTTGATGGGGAAAGGTTTTTTCATTAAGGGGTGCCTTAAGGGGTGCCTGTCACGACCCGAAAAATCTTGTTACACGCAATGTTTCACAAAGGATTGCGTGCCTGTCACCACCCGAATTTTGTCGATTGAAATTACGAGATTGTGGTATAGTTTTAAGTAGGAGGGATGTATGATGATTAGTGAAAAACTTGTTAACGGTTTAGTGAAACAGATGAACTATGAGTTTTATTCTGCACATGCCTATTTAGGGATGGCTGCATATTGTTCAGCAGAGAGTTTAGATGGATTTGCTAATTTCTTTCTTGTTCAAGCAGAAGAGGAACGTTTTCACGCAATGAAATTTTATAATTTTATTAATGATATGGGAGAGCGTGCGACTTTAGAGGGCTTTCCAACACCAAATAATGACTTTGAGTCAGTTTTAGATGTGTTTGAGAAGGGACTATTACATGAGAAAGAAGTAACTCGTCGTATTTATGACTTAGCAGACATGGCATTGGATGAGCGTGAGCATGCAACAATGACATTCTTAAACTGGTTTATCGAAGAACAAGTTGAAGAAGAAGCTAGCTTTGACACACTAATTCAAAAATTAAAGCGCATTGATAAAGATAGCAATGCATTCTTTATGCTTGATAGTGAATTAGGGAAAAGAACGTTTGTAGCTGGGGAGTAAGTGGTGTGTGTGAATACGGTGTCTGTCACTACCCGACTTATGTCGAAATAAGTCAGGTTTCTGATACAGTAAAACTTTTACCCAGTTCAGAAGATAAACTAAATGAATTGTATGAAAACAGTCATCCCTTTTGTGGATGACTGTTTTTTTATCGGTGACTGTCACGCCCCGAGTTATGTCGAATCCAAATGTGAAAATTCATAGTAGGAAAGAAATGAATCGACAAATTCCGGGTGGTGACAGGCACCGAATTACAACAGGCACCGTTCTAAGGCACCGAATTATACCGCTTTCCTCCGAATATACATCAATCCACTGATAAAGAAGATGATAAAGCCGAGGGTGATGGCGTAGAGGATGGATTCGAATGAGACGAAGAATCCTCCCCAGGGGCCTTCTTCTTTTGGGATCATTGTTAGGAATGGTTGGACCCATGGATAGTAGGGTGCATAGGTTTCCGAATTTGCGACTAAGATATTTGGTAAGGTGAAGATGACGTTAAAAGCTAGTGGTGCTGCAAAGCTAGACCAAGCCATTGATACTAAGAGCATGATAGCAGCTAATGGTAGTGTAGAGATCCAGCCGCCAACTATACTTTTAGCTATAACCTGCATTGGTAATGGATCTGTAAAACCTTTTACAAGTCCGACTAGAAGCCAACCTCCCATGAAAACAAGTTGATTTAGAGCGATAAGTGTCATCACGAGGATGAACTTTGACATATATACATGAGTTCGTTTAACAGGAAGACTTAAAAGCTGTTTCCATCCTCCATTTTTATGTTCATACCGACAGATAAAGCCTGTAAAAACGCCGATTATTAAAGGGAGAAATAATATCGTATGCATGGGTGTCATGATGAGTAACAATAGTGACCATTCGTTGGCTGATTCTTCAATAGGTGGGTTAGCAGCTAAAGCAGCAACAGTTGCAAGAAATGGACTGACAAAAAGCAAAAGCCATACATAGGTTTTTCGCATTTTTAATACTTCTGATTGTAGTAAATGGTTAAACATTTATTTCACATCCCTTTTTTCAAAATCGATCATTCCTACGAATAAGATAATGATTCCAACAATAGTCCCAGCTGTTACATACCATATTGGCTCGTGACTTCCATATAATAAAGGCCACTTCCAGATCACCCAATCAGGTGCATAATATGCAAACACTGAGAAAACAGCCCCGAAGATTCCAACGGTTAATGAAATCGCTTGATTTTCTAACGAAACAGATAACCATACTTGAAGTGCTAAAATAGGTAGTCCTGCCAATAGCGGATAAAAACTATTTTTTAGAATATCAGCTAAAGGCATACCAGAATCAAATCCTAGGCCAAGTCCTAACAAAATTGTTCCGATAAATAATAGCAATGATGAAAGAAACAGCATCATTAATGTCACAAAAAATTTCGAAGAAAAAACAACTCGGCGTTTAATAGGTAAGCTTAATAGCTGCTTCCATGAGCTTTGTTGGTGTTCAATTGTTGCAATTTGTGATGCCAAAATGGTCATTCCAAGCAAAAGGGCTGGACAGACAAACATATTGACGTTTGCAATTAAATCCTGCCAAACATTGGTGCTGTTTTCTACTAAATAATCATAACGAACACCATAGTTCACCATTTGCATGGCGATCACACCAAATGGTCCTAAAAAAACGAGAAACCAAAACCATTTACGTTTAATTTTTAATAAATCAGCTTGAAAGACTGTTAACATGCTTTTGTCCTCCCTCGCTTGTGAGATCGAGGAAAATATCTTCCAATGATTTACGTTTCTCCTCTACACGGTAGATCGAATGACCATTAGTCACGAGTAAGTTTATCATTGCTGCAATTTTTTCATCAGACATATCTTGAGAAAGTAAACGATCTTCCTTGATTTCTGATAACATTCCTTTTGATAAAAGCAATGCCTTCGCCTTTTTTATGTCTTGAACTTTAACAGTGATTTCAGCTTGTGCCTTACTACGAAGGTTTTCAATTGAATCCTGAAAAATCATTTTCCCTTGTGAAATGATACCTACTTGTGAAGCCATTTGATCGATTTCACTTAGTAGATGGCTAGAAATCAAAATGGTAATTCCGAATTCTGTTGGCATTTTTTTGATTAAGTCGCGAATTTCATGAATACCTGAAGGGTCGAGCCCATTTGTTGGTTCATCTAAAATAAGGAGCTCAGGATTTCCTAATAAAGCAGAAGCAATTCCGAGACGCTGCTTCATACCAAGTGAAAATCCTTTGACAGCTCGGTTGGCATCTTTTGTTAATCGAACGATCGATAAAACTTCATCAATTCTACTATTCGGCACCTGTAGAATTTTGCGAAGTGCTTCTAAATTTTCTCTAGCTGTTAAATGGCCATAATAGGAAGGAGATTCTACTAAAGATCCAATCTTTTTAAGCGCTTGGATTTGATTAGATTTAGCATCTTCACCAAATAATTCAATCCTTCCACTTGTTGCCTTCATCAACCCGAGTAACATCCGAATCGTTGTTGTTTTTCCCGCACCATTTGGTCCAAGAAATCCATAAATTTCACCTTTGTTAATCGATAAATTGACCGAATCAACCACTGCTTTTCCTTTGAATTTTTTCGTCAGATTTGTTGTTTTTATAATTTCATTCACTATGATCACCTCATTTACAGCATAAACGGCTAGTTTTAAAACCTGGTATTTGTTTTGTTTAAATTTTGTTTAAAAAATAAATTCAACCTGAAAATAAGAAAAAGCACCCTGTGATGTGGGTGCTGACATACAATTTTATTTTAAGATCGTTCGAATGAATTAAAACGATTGAATTTAGAGCGCGAAGCCATATTGGGGGGGAAGTTAAGCATATCTCCTCGAAAAGGTGAGTAACGAAGAAACCGAGCGTTTATAAATAGGCTAAAAAAGCACCTTATGATGGAGGTGCTTTACGTGTTTTTTCATGCAAAATTGTAATGGTTGTGCCTAGCTCACCCGTATTAATTGTCCATGTTAAATCCATTTCCTTTATCATCATATCTACAATTGTTAAACCAATGCGGGCTCCTTGTTTCTCACTTTTTTCATTAAAGCCTTTACCTTTGTCTGTTAATACAAGCTGATCGTGGTTTTCATCACTACTAAGTGTAATCTCAATAAATTTTCCTTCAGCTGCATGGCGGATGACATTTTGTAGCAAGTTATCTAAAATACGCTCGAACCACTGTTGATCAATCGTCCAGAAAATTGGCTCGAAATGTGTGTTAAGCTGCACATCAAATTTTTTCTCCTCAAGAGCGGGATACCATTGAGCAATGATTTTCCTAATAAATCGATTTAGCTCCGTTTTTTCTGGATGAAAAGGATACTTTTTCGCTGATAAAAGGGTGTATGATAACAAATTATCAATAAGACTACCCAGATAATCGATTTTTTGATCTATTGAAGAAAGAGCTTCTGTTCCTTTTGTTGTTTTTACTTCATTTTTCACATTTTCTAGCTGTGCTCGGATGGTTGTCAGTGGTGTTCGTAGATCATGTGAAAGATTTGCAATGAGATTTTTCCGTAATTGTTCTTGCTCTTGTTCACGCTGGTTACTTTGTTCAAGCTCTTTGATCATACTATTAAAGCTTTCTTCGAGTTGGCTAATTTCATCCATTTTTGACACAATAACCGTTTGTGGAATTCCGTTAGCTCCTTTATTCTGCATGGCGTTTGACAGCCGAAGTAGTCTTTTGTGAATACTTTTGAAAAATAACCAAGAAAGAAAAATGAATAAAAGCAAAATCAGTAAAATGACAAACATGTAGATATATGTGTAATGATCACCTAATCGTTGAATTGGAGGTTCGAGTAAAATACGATCAACTTGAATCACCATAAATCCGTTGTTCGGATTATTTTCAAAAAAAGCAACAACTGTGAACGGATCTGCATCATAGGCAGACTTCATAAACTGAATGGTGTACGAAGAAGACCATGTTTCAGGAAGTGTTTGTTCAACAGAATAAGTGTCACGAGTTACTCCGTTAGAATCTACCCAAAATAGCTCTGCTTCAGGATGTTTTTTATGTATACTTTGTAACCGATCACGTATTTCAGCTTCGTTTTTTTCAGATAATGATTTTGCTTCTTTATGCCACATATCTTCTAGATCTAGAGATCCTGAAAAAGAGGAATTTTTTGCCGGGTCCTCTACAACAAGCGCAGGAATATAGACGAGTAACGAGATAAATGGGACGGTGATTGGGAGAATCGCCATGGCTAGAAAGATAATCATTAAGTATTTAAATTGTAATGATTTAATCCATTTCATGCTTTCACCCTGTATCCAATTCCGCGAATGGTTTCAATAATCTCTGGCTGTGATGAATTGATTTCTAGCTTTTCTCTTAAAAAACGAATATGGACCATGAGTGTTTTGTCTCCCTCAATATAGGGCTCTTTCCATACACCTTCATATAATTGTTCTTTTGTTAAAATTTGATTAAGGTGTCGCAAAAAAAACGTGAAAATATGGTGTTGCTTACCTGTTAAGATGATTTCATCTCCAGTTTTTGTATTCGTAATCACAGTATTGGTTAAATCAATTTCAAGATGTTTGATTTGCTTTTTCGGTGTTGTTTCTTTATTAAATCTACGTAATAGCACTTCGATTCTTTTCGTAAGCTCCTGTGGATGAAAGGGCTTTGTTAGGTAATCATCGGCAAACTCTAAACCCTCAAGTTTATCTTCTATCGAAGATCGTGCTGATAACATAATGATCGGAATATCCTCACTGTTTTTCTTGATCCTCTTTCCAATCGAAAAACCATCCAATCCAGGAAGCATCACATCTAGAATTACAATAGAAAATTTACTATAATCACTAGGCAAATCAATACCAGACGTTAACCAAGTCACATCATAACCGCTCGAAACCAACTCACGCTGAACCCACTGACCAATCTCGTGATCATCTTCAATATATAAAATGGAATTCAATTTACTTCACCGCCTTTTTTTTTCGGGCGGTGCCTGTCACCACCCGGAATTTGTCGAAAGAATTGCTCGATTATTATCTACTTATCTATTTAGATAGTACTTGGAAATGCGGTGCCTGTCACTACCCGGTTTTTGTCGAATGATAGCACCTTGACGAAACGATCATTATGAAATATCCTTGAAACGAAAAAACATATATTGGAAGGGTAAGGTGGTTAAGATTAGGTATGTTTTAAAAGAGGATATTTTTCGGTTGGGTTTGATTGTAGGACAGATAGGAAATCTATTCATCCCCAGAGACAACAGCTATTTCCCATCTATGAGTCATGTTACGAAAAAAACCTTTGTTCATTGTTGTAGTAAAAGATAGTATGGGAAGAAAACCTCGTATATTATCACCTCTTTATTTTTATCACATCGTTTGTCGTGGAAACCGTCGCGATCCGCTTTTTATGGATGAAAGAGATATTCAAGCCTTCATATTTATTCTCAGAAGAATTTATGAACGATTCCCCTTTGAAATTGCTTCATTTTGTATGATGACAAATCATTATCATCTTCAATTAAAATCTCAGGAACACTCCATCTCAAAAATTATGGCACTCATCAATAAGCAGTATGCAAATTATTATAATACTCGTTATAACCTTACAGGACATGTGTTTGAGAAAAGGTTTTATGATAGCGTTATTCTTGCTAGAGAAGGAATGCTGGAGGTTGCACGTTATATCCATCTAAATCCTGTTGAAGCAAATATCGTGATGAGGCCTGATGATTATCTATGGAGTAGCTACCATTTGTTTTTCCTAAATGAAGACGAGTTTGATTATTTGCCGTTTTTTCAACCAGGAATTTTATTAGACGAAATGGAAGGGGAAACGTTAGAAAAAAGGAGGGAGGAGTTTCGTATTTATCATGGTCCAAGGGATATTGAGGTTGGGATGGATGGAAATAGGTTATAAAGTGATAAAAGATTTTTTTAGTATCTTTTGTGAACTAAGCCGAAATTATAGTTAAAAGAAAAAGAAGAAGAAGCTGGCTTAATTAAAGATTACCTACAAAAAGACGAATAAATTTAAATTCAGTTAAGCTAAAAGAAACAAGTTCGTTCCATTGCGCTGCAGACACTCGCTTTCCACGGGGAGGAAGCTAAGCCTCCTCGACGCAAGCGCCTGCGGGGTCTCAGCCTTTCCTCTATTGAGGCCACTGAAAAAGTCTCCAATTATAATTTTGTGAAGGTATTCGATGAATTTCTCATTGAATACCTTTTTCTTGTTATATAATTAATGTATTAATTATAGGTGGTGTGGTATACATGCTTGATAAACAAGGAGAATTTATTCTTAGTCCTTAT
>NZ_JAIVKL010000013.1 GCF_020524045.1 Metabacillus litoralis | reverse complement strand
CAAGCGTTAAAAACACTTGTAAACTACCATAGGTATGATGTAGATGTAAATTATTGGTTTCTTAGCTTGATGACATTGAAGCTGAGCCTCCTCGACGCAAGCGCCTGCGGGGTCTCAGCGTTTCCTCAATTCCCGTAGTTGCCCGAGTGTCTTCCGCTACATTCTACTAGTTCTTAAAAATATAAAAAAGCTATTGAAGACGGCAAATAAAAACCCAAACTATTAGGTGAATGTTTAATTGACATATCACATAATATTCGAGTTTATCATTAGCTTAAATACTTACGACCCAGCCTCTTTTCTCTTATAGTAGAAACTTCTATTGTTATTAAGCTTTCTTAACAAATTCAGATTTAAGCTTCATCTCACCAAAACCATCAATTTTGCAATCAATATCATGATCTCCATCTACTAAACGGATATTTTTCACTTTTGTGCCAATTTTCACAACCAATGATGTCCCCTTCACTTTTAAATCTTTCACAACTGTAACAGAATCACCATCATTTAGCATATTTCCGTTTGCATCTTTGATGATTTTGTTATCTTCAGTTTGTTCGGTTTCTCCCTCTAATGTCCATTCATGACTACATTCAGGACAAATCAGAAGACTTCCATCTTCATATGTATATTGTGAATGACATTTAGGACAATTCGGTAACTCTACCATATGCAGTTCCTCCAAGCGATTTTCTCTCGTTTATTATACTATAAGTGAAAAATCTTGAAGGAAATTCTTTCTTATCATGTGAAACATGAGCTTTTGGACTATTTTTGCTTCAATTCTACTTACAATGGATACATATTAGTTCAACATTAACAGTTGATAAAAGCACAAGATAATTTTATCTTCGATTTTAAGAATTTATCTTCGATTCTGCCACTTTATCTTCGATTATGAAAATTTATCTTCGATTCCGCCGATTTATCTTCGATTAGACATTTTTCGACACACCCCGACAACTCTCGATGAACAGACGACGTTGCCATTAAGGTACACATTTTGTCAGGCATTATTAAAATGATCGTAATGTCTCCAACAAATATGCTGACTAATTAACTTTCTCCCACTTCTCCAGAAGTTTTCTCGCCTTTGATCTTGAAAAATTATATGACTGCCAATTTTCATTATCATCCATTAACTCTACTTTTTTATTCTTTAAAATCTCTTTAAATAGCTCATTATCTGATTTTATTAATGTGAGAATAGCGTCATATGATAATGATTGTAGATAGGAAACATCAAGCTTACCTGTTTCCGCGTAACGAGCCATATTTTGCTTCACAATTAATTGATCCATATTAAGGTAATTCACAAGTACATACGCCAATAGTGACACAATGAACATCGCTCTTAAAAGCTTAAACTTTTCTTTAAACACTTTGAACATCGCTAAAGCTAATAACACAACTAATAAAATCATGAAAGCATGTGCATATAAGCGTGAATACGTGTATCCATATGCTTGTTCATATAAGGAAAGTCGATAATAAGCAGAGCCTAACATGACAAAAGTAAAAATGACAATCATACTTAACAATAGTTTGATCATTTTAGGTAGTACTTGTTTCGGAAATTTTCCGATATGAGTTAACACAAACAAAATGCCTAAATTGATGATAGATACTAAAGTAAGTTCATTAAATCCCCGTCTTGCGTATTCAGCATATGTGTAACTCAACGAAGTACTAGATGGATCTCCTGTAAAAAAGTATGTGAATTGTACGGCTGAATATAAAAAATAAACGAAATTTAGCAATAATAAAACTGTACTTACAATGACGATATCCATTTTCACCGGTTGGGTCTCCTCTACTTGCCCAGGAATAACCAATGGTTTTGATAGAGTAATAAAAAATGCAAAAAGCCAAAGTGTGATAACCAGCACAAGAACTAGTTGAAAAACGAGACTTCCAATGTTTGCATCATAAAACCAGTTTGGCAATTGCCCTAGTAACTGCTCAAAATGCTGATCTGAGGAAATCAATAAGTATAAAATTGTCCAAAGCAATGGAATTGAAATGAAGATTCCTATCATTATTTTTTTAGCCATTTGAAAACTTTGGTCATTCATATTCCTTTTGCTGATATTTGCAAAGAATTGAAATAAGTTAAAAAACTTTAGAATTGTTTCAAAGAATGTAAAAACCATCGATTTTATAAATAAACGATTTCCCCATTGATCAAAGTTCCATCTTCTTGCGTGAACCATATGGATAAAAATAAGAGCTGGGACCATGAGAAAGTTCAAAAAAAGTAAGATTCCATTATTAAACAAAACAAAAGTCAAACTTAACATTACCGCTGAACCTAATAAAAGAAAATCAACTATTTTTTCTCTATTTCCATTGGAAGGAACTCGAAAATAAAACACTAGGTAGATATATAGAATATAAAGTGGATAAGAAATCCCAAGTGCTTTTCCATAAAACAAATAATGAAATAATATTCCACCCATTAAGCATATCAAACCATTTTTCCATGTTTTCTCCATCATTTTTGTCTCCTTTTCATACATAGTATTTCTATGTATATTAGTAAAAAAATACGCATTTCTCTTCTTTATTACATAGTATTTCTATGTACATATGAATAAAAGTAGAAACCTTCATCTCACACTTTACCTAAAGGTTTCTATGTAAATTATACAGATCGATAAACACCGATATAGTAAAAGAGCTTACTAATAGGATAAATCAAGAATGTCATAACTACACAAAGCACAACAAATTCCGATGTCAAAATTGGCTGAAACCAGTGATTTGGAATAAAGTGCAATAATGTCATGACCATAAGCAAAACATTTGGTACTATACTAATAAACACAGTTTTTGAAAATATTTTTTTCCCAAGAACACCATATTCCCTGCCAATTTCAAAGCCTAAAATCATCCAAAAAAATGTGTAAACAATAACAATTGTTAATGGTATTCTTGCAAGCAATCCCCAAGCTTCGGAAAAAATCGAATCTTCAAATACATGATAACAAAGTGTTAACAAACTACCGATGAAAAAAAACATAAAATTACAAAAAACAAAATTCCTGCTTACAAAACTTTGTTTGATCGGTTCAACCTCAACGTAGAGTTTTGCTATTTCAAATGGATCTCCAAGCTGCTCAATGATTTCGTCTATCGTTAAATCAACACGATCATGCAATTTTTCATTTATATGTAATTCATATTCAAAAACAACTTCATCTTTATTAACCGTTTCTGGTAGCGACTTTTTGAGAGTATCTAAAAATTGTTGTTTAGATCGAGTCATATCGATCTCTCCCAATAATCCCATTCATCATGCTAACAAATTTACCCCATTCTTTCGTTTTTTCGGATAAAATGACTTTGCCTTCTTCTTTTATTTTATAATATTTACGTGCAGGACCTTTTGGTTGTTCCTGCCAATATGTTTCAACATAACTCTTTTTTTCTAGTTTATGAAGTGCTGGATATAATGTCCCTTCCTTTACTTCAAGGGCATTTCCACTTCTTTTTTCCATTTCTTTCACTAACTCATAGCCATACATATCTTTTTCATTTAACAACTGAAGTAATATTAGTGACGTACTTCCTTTAATAAGCTCTCGATCAAACATCAACTCACCTACCTCGAATTATTAGGTATATATCTTTGGTTCATATTCTACATTGTTTTGGAAAAAAATCAAGCTCAATAAATTCTGTTTTCGTAAACTTTTGCTTTCACAAGCCTACTATAACAGTAGAATTAAAAAACAGTAAGATTAAATATTATCTGAATTTTTTAATGTTCACAAATTCTGAACTATGTTATATTCATTTTAGTAATTACATAATTATGGAAGAGGTGAAGAATATGCAAAAATATCGTAAGCGAAATACAGCAGCCTTTACTTGGGTAGCCTATTTTACACTTTTCTCTGGTGTCGCTCTTTTTTCAGTCGGGCTATATAATGAAACAAGCCTTGAGTTAAATGAAAAGGGATATTATATTGCTGTTATGATTTTAGTTGGTGTTGGGTCAATCTTAACTCAGAAAGTAACAAGAGATAATGCAGAGGATAATGAAATCATTGCGGAACAGAAAAGTCAAAATAGTTCTAACAGTAGCTTATAAAAACCTTGCCAGAATTAAAAAGTAGGCTCTGTTAATCTTTGTTGTTGATTTCCGTTACAGGCATTCGCTTTCCGCGGGCGGTCCGAGAGCCTCCTCGGCGCAAGCGCCTGTGGGGTCTCCCTTTGACACGCTTCTCCCGCAGGAGTCTCATGCCTTTCACTACAATCAACAAAATGCTAATAATCAACATTAAGCTTTAACATAGCCAAAAAGTTAAATAATAAATATGGTAAAACCTATTAGCACATAGAATTAGCAGGTGAACTTAACAACATTAATCCATCATTATTGAAACGAACTCTTATTATATATTATTAAATGCTATTACAAAGCCCACAAATATTGTTCCTTTTGATGGAATTGTCAATTGCGCACCATTTAATCGCAATACCTAAGGAGGCAATGCACCTCCTCAGGTATTGCCCCTGCACAAATTTGATCAAAACACTGGTTTTTCCTAATCTTATTTCACTTTCAGTTAAACAACATCATATCCTTGGTCTTCAATGGCTTCTTTTATTTGTTCCAAAGTGATATGAGCTTGTTCATAATTTATTTCTACCGATCCATTTTCTAAATTCACTTTTACAAGAGATACACCTTGTAGTTTGCTTACACTTCCTTCAACTGCATTGACACAATGGTTACAAGACATTCCATCAACTTTCATCGTTACACTTTCCATCTATCTCTCTCCCTTACTTTTTCATTAATCTTTGAATGGTTACTAGTAACTCATCAACAATCTCTTCATCGCCATCTTGAATTCTTTCTACTACACAAGAGCGAAGATGTCCTTCAAGTAATAATTTACCAACACTATTTAATGCAGCTTGAGTTGCTGAAATTTGTGTGATCACATCATCACAATACGTATCTTTTTCGATTAATGACTTAATACCACGGATTTGCCCCTCGATTCTGTTTAATCTTGTCACAAGATTTTTTTTCACGTTCTCTGAGTGATGACTACTTCTATGTTCACCATTTTCATTCGTATGGCAACTTTGGTTCGTTTCTTCTGAACTCACTACGATACCTCCTATGAACTCTTTCCTTCATTTTAATATACCCCCTAGGACTATTCAAAGTAATATTCCTCCTTTTTATCATGTATTACAACTTTTGTGTCTATATATAGAAGAAGAAGCTTAATTAGGAGGCTATTATGCAGCGGATAATTTTTGCAGTTTTATTACTTCTTTTACTTGCTGGATGCGGACAAGTAAAAGACTCAACAACTAATTCAACAGCTAATTCGTCTGAACAACAGATAATATCAACTGAAGCTATTTATATAGGTTTGATTGATAATCATTCAATTGAAGTGATGGTTCAAAATAAACCACTAGCTCTTCAAATTTCTGAGAATCAAAAAAAGCAGCTAGAATTATTTGAAACAAACAAACTCCTTGATATTGAATATGTCCATAATCAAGATACCTCACAATATATCTTGATTTCATTCACAGAAAAAGAGGCCTGATAAAATCATTTATCAAGCCTCTTATTTCCAACCCTATACTTGCAGCGAATTATTTTGTTTTTAATTGTTTGTCCAAATAAAACGTACCAAAAGGAATAAATGCTAACAATACAGCCCAGATTCCCCATAAGATAGACCAACGTTTCTGAAACTTAACAAAAGCAACCATAAATACATAGATGACAAAAAGAAATCCATGCATACCCCCTACAATTGTTACAGCCATTGGAAAATCAAAAAAGTATTTTAATGGCATCGCAATTAGTAATAATACAAGATAAGAAATTCCTTCTAAAATACCTGTAAATCTTAATAGTCCAATTGATGAATGAAACATCTTTTCAACTCCATTTTTAAAAGCGTTCTCTTTTCATTATACAAGCTTTTAAAGAGATCATGACTATTAAGTTTGACAATTTCACAACACCCTCACTTAGGATAATTTCTCTTATCTTTTTCCATACTATAGGTGGAGGTGTAGTTGTGGAATTTTTACATAAATATAACGTTGAACAACATCACGACGGAGCAACATTAATTTTATATGTATCTGATTTTGACACAGAATTTGCAACAGAGTTAGGTACTGAAGTCTCGAATACTCGACAAGAAGAAATTAGTCATTACGCACAACGTCGTTTTCCAAATTTAAAAATTAACACAATCAAGGTCGTTGCAGGCGGAATTATCGTATGTATGTTTTCATTCTCCGGATTATCTTCGAAATCAACAGCAAAAGCAGCTGAGCCAAATCAGACAGTTACTACAGCTTTATCATATACAGTGAGAAGTGGGGACTCTCTAAGTGTCATTGCCAAAAAATATAATATCACCACTAGTGAATTAAAATACTTCAATAAATTATCAACAGACACAATTAAAGTTGGACAAGTTTTGCAATTACCATTAACAAAATATATGGTGAAATCTGGTGACTCCCTCTCAGTTATTGCAAAAGCTTTTTCTGTTTCTGTTGATAAACTTAAAACTCTAAATAATATGACTTCAGATGTTATCTATCTTGGACAAACATTATTTGTCCCAACAAACATATCAACCACATCTGGAGATATCGTTAATAACACACAAACAAAAACAACAAACACCTATACAATCAAAGCTGGCGATTCTCTATCTTTAGTAGCCAAACAGTTCAATACAACTGTTGCTGCAATTAAGACAGAAAATAATTTGACAACAGATGTTATTACTATTGGGCAAAAAATTAACATACCTCACCAACAAAATGTAGAGTCTCAAAAGGTAACAGAACCAGTCGACACCTTACCTGATTTGTATACAGTTGTGAGTGGTGATAGCTTATCTGTTATCGCAAAAAAATTCAACATGACTGTCCAAGAACTTATGAACCTAAATTTATTAACCAACACAACGATTATTGTTGGGCAAACCTTAAAAATATCAAGTACAACAACTAATGAGCAAAAACCGGTCGATCATAATGTTCAAGCTCCTACTACATATACAGTTGTAGCTGGCGATACGCTTTCTGGAATTGCCAAACGCTTTGGACTTACAGTAAATCATTTGAAAAAAGTAAATCATTTACAAACAGATGTTATTTTTCTAGGTCAAAAGCTGCAACTTAAAGAGCAACAGACTGAACAAACTTACACAGTGAAAAGTGGTGATACACTATCGCAAATTGCTAAAAATTTTGGTGTAACAACGTCAGAGATTATGACTTTGAACACATTAAAATCAGAATTAATCTTTGTTGGGCAAAAGCTGCTAATAAGAGGAACAGGACAACCAAACACTGGTGGCACGACAATCCAAAAGCTAGAAAATACAGTTTCTTATCGCACCCATACTGTTGCTTCTGGGGATAATATATGGAATTTAAGTGTGAAATATGGTATTCCACAAGCTGAGCTTTTAAGAGCAAATAAATTAACAACATCCAGCACACTTTCAATCGGACAAAAGCTTACCATTCCTGTTCATCAAATTGCTGTTCAGGCAACAGTTAGTGAGCGTCATGGCGAATATTTAGATTGGTGGACGGAAGCACAATATGTATTTCCTATTGGTAAGACAGTAACGATTACTGATTTTCAAACAGGAAAAAAATTCAAGATTAAACGAACAATTGGAGCAAACCATGCAGATTGTGAGACAGCTACATTAGCCGATACAACAATCGCAAAAGGCATTTGGGGTGGATTCAGTTGGTCTACTCGTCCAGTACTCGTAGAGGTTGATGGACGAAAAATAGCAGCAAGTATGTCATTTGCTCCACATGATGTGGATTATATTAGAAATAATGGAATAACAGGACATTTTGATATTCATTTTAAAAATTCTACACGCCATAAAGATGGGAAAATTGATTCCTCACATCAAGAAAAGGTGAAAATTGCAGCAGGTCTCCAGTAGTTTATCTAATAATGAGGCTTGGACATAATCTAAGCTATTGAATATACATTACTGTTTTCTATTAATCGGATAAGCTTGAAATACAAGTTCATTCCATTTCGCTGCTTCTTAAAAATAATATGTAATTTTATAAAAATCTCTAGATAAAAACCCGAACTATTAGGTGAAAGATTGAAATATCTCCTAATAGTTCGGGTTTATGATTAGATTAAATACTTATGCCACAGTATTTATTATTTAATAATATCCGTATCCATAGCCGTAACCTGGTGTACCTACTCCATATCCTCCAGCCGTATATCCACCAGCTCCAACGACGATTAACAGAATAAATAGAACGACAAGTAATGTAAATCCACCTGTGTAACCACCAACTGCATCGCTCATTTATGCTTCACCTCCAAGATGATCTACATTTATACGTTATGTAAATCACCTAGAAAGTGATCTAGGCTTTTGCCTAATCCTTCTATGAACAAGTTAACATAGTGAATGATTTTTAGTTCTATTATTAGACTTTAAATTTGTTTATTGTTTGCTCTAACTCAGAAACAGTACTTGAAAGTGTGGAAGCCAAATTTCCTAGTTCATCAGCTGCAGCAGACTGTTCTTCTGTTGTTGCTGTTACTTCTTCCGTTGTTGCTGAAGAATCTTCTGCAACATCAACCATTTCACTGATTGCACTCTCAACTTTATCTTTATTTAGATTAATTTTACTTATTGATGTTTCAACATAATTAATCTCTTCGATGATTGAGTTCGTTCCTTCTAGAATATTTTCAAAGGCTTCTTGTGTATTATGAATTGAATTTGTTTGTTCTTTAAAAAGGGTAATTGTTGTTTTTGCTAGCTCTACAGATTTTTTCGTTTGATTCAAAATGCTTGCTATAACGGTTTCAATTCTCATTGAAGACGTTTTGGTTTGATCAGCTAATTTACGAATTTCATCTGCAACTACAGCAAACCCTCGCCCTGCTGCTCCAGCTCTAGCCGCTTCAATACTTGCATTAAGTGAAAGTAAATTTGTTTCTTCACTTACATTTTTAATCATTTCTACAATTTCTTTTATCTGTGATATTTCTTTGTTTAATGCGTCCATTGTCGTATCAACTTGACCTATATTCGTACCCATCTCTTTATTTTTCTCTGTAAGCTCTTTAATCGTTTCAATCGATTGACTACTTACCTTTTTCGTTGTTTCAGTAATTTCCGAAACTTTATTCATATTATTAGAGACTTCGTTGATTTCAGTTGATAATTCTTTCATTTCTCGGTTGGTTCTTTCAGAGTAATCAACCTGACTAACAGCACCTTTTGCTACATCTTCTATAGCTGAAGCAATTTGTTCTGAAGCTGAAGCAGACTCCGAAGCAATGCGTTTTAAATCATTCGCTCGATTTACAGCATACGCTGAAACTCTCTTATTTTCTTCGATCATCGTTTTAATATTTTCGAGCATTGTATTGAAGCTTGTCCCTAGCTGTCCTACTTCATTTTTGTATAAATAATCAGCTCGGTGAGTCAAGTCCCCTTGCTCTGCATGCTTCATAATGCCTACGAGTTCATATATTGGTTTAATCATACTTTTTGCTAGGAATATACTAGCGAAAAGTGCTAAAACAACAAATGCTAAGATAATAATATAAACGAGATAAATAACATTTTGAATTTCTTTAAAAAGATAAGATTTAGATGTAGAAACAGCTACATTCCAACCATTATCACTTTCCTTCATAGACACGAGATGATCTTGATTATCTTTGCCTTCTTCATATTTTGTTCCTATCAATTTTTCTTTATTACTAGAGATTATTGTTCCATCTTGATTGATAATTGAAATTTCTCTACCAGAATTATCTTTACCACTTTTAAAAACTTGGTTAAATAGAGCAGTATCAGCAACAAGAATTAGTGTACCAACTTTATCAATATCTCGATAAAGATAGATAAGTTCATTGTTCCCCTTATATCCAGTTATCCATTCTGCAGATCTGGCTATTTTATCTCCTTTTTGGGCAATGACATCAGTAATAAAGCTCTCTATGTCAAGTGATTTCACATAACTACTTTCACCGAAAATTTTATTTTCACGGTTTACAAAAAATAGAGATTTAGTATGTTCATTTGTAAAAGAGATGCTTGAAAAATATTCTGCAGCGGTCCGTTGTTTGTTGAAAACTTCATATTGAGTTAAGCCTTCATCATTTTCCAATTGTTTAATTAAGTCCATATTTGAAAAAGGAATTAAAGATAAATTATCAATTTCCGCCAATTTATGATTAACATTTTGAGTAACTTGAGCGCCAATCTCATCATTCATTGAAGAAACTTTATTTTCAATCGTATTTTTAGAAACGAAGTAAACAACGTTTCCGATAATAACACTAGGAATGATTGTGAATATTAACAAAAATATAATCATTCTTGATTTCAATGTCATACCTTTAATGCTAGGAGGCAGCTTTACAATCGATTTTTTCTCTTTTGATTGTTTAGGCTTACTTTTACTTTTTATTTTTTTTATAAATTTCCCTTTATTCTTCATGACTTTTCCCCCACATGTGTAGTATGATTTACCGATAACTTTTTTAATTATCTGATAATATAATACCTTACTTTATCATCCTTCCTTAATTGTAGTAAATTTGTTCCACAATAAAGTAATATCGTATTAAAAATAATGATGAATTCGTTTACATTATACTATATTTCGACTAAATATACTTATTTTTTTTAGAAGATTTCATTTTTTATAGATATATATTCCTATCATTAACAAGTTTCTTTTAGATAAATTACTTTAAAATAAGTTTTGTAAGACAAATAGTCCTGGCTGCAAAAAAAACTCAAGTTCAGTGGAGTTTGATCATTTTTTGTTAAGCTCAGTGTTCATGGGTTTAATTAATGGTAACAAACAAAAAACTTGGAAATTGATAGGTGAAATCAATTTCCAAGTTTACACAGACTATTATACTGCTATATTTCCTTGCTGATCTTCTGCTTGTTTTCTTTGTTTTTTAGATGTTCTAAAATGTAATAATTCATAAACAACAGGAATCACGACTAAAGTTAACAATGTCGCTACACTTAATCCACCAATCACAACTACTGCTAAACTTGCAGATACTAAGTTACCAGTTTCCGCTTCTTTGAATAATAATGGAAGCATAGCTGAAATGGTCGCAACGGCAGTCATTATAATTGGACGCATTCTTATTGTTGCCGCTTCTACTACAGCATCTCTAATGATCATTGTTTTTTCATTTTGCTTTACTCGATCGAGAAGAACAATAGCATTTGTGACAACAATTCCGATTAACATAAGAGCACCAAGCAATGCTGTAATATCAACAGAAATACCGCTTATCATTATTCCTAAAATAGCGCCAATAGCAGCAAGTGGTAAAGAGAATAATATTGCAATAGGTGCACGAATTGTCTTGAATGTGATGACCATGATTAGAAACACGATTCCAATCGATGCAAGCATTGTCATAAACAAATCATTGAAATCACTTTGTTGATCTGCACTTGCCCCACCAACTAATACATCAATATTGTCCGGTATCTCTATTCCCTTTTCCTCTTGATCTCCAAAGATTTTTTTGTTTACTTCTGCTGAAATTGAAGATAGATTTTCTGGTTCTACATTAGCTGTTACTCTTACATATTGCTCTCCATCTTTATGGAATGTACTAGTAGGTTCCTCTTCTTGTTGTAATTTTGCCACATCTGAAATAGTTGATAATCCATTTGCTGTCATGATCGGAACTTCAGAAAGTTCTTGCTTCGTTTCTGGGTTATAAATCGGCTCAAGCATCACCATTGTTTGTTGATCGTTCATCTCTATTAAACCTAATGGTGTTTTATTAAGCATAACTGAAGCTTGTTGGGCAATTTGATCTGCTTTAGCCACACTTGGATCAACAACAAATGAATAAACTGTTTTTGTTTCTTCTTGATTTGATGAAACTTTTTCCACTCCTTCTACTTCTTTAATTTCAGCTGTAATCGTTTCAGACATATTGATTAATTGATCAATATCATCGCCGATCACATCTATTGTAATTGATGTTCCACCACCGCTCATCATCGTTGCTTCTGTCGCTTCTAATGTCGCATCTTTATATGCTGCTTTTTGAGTGTTGATTTTTTCAACAAACTCTCCCATTTCAGCATCCTTTTTTAAGATAGCCATAATCATTGTTTTTGTCGGACTTTCAACAGATCCAAATTTAGCTCCATCCTCGGTATTTCCTAACTGGACATAAACATGATCAAGCTCTTTTTGTTTAAGAATATAATTCTCTAATTTTAATGACTCTTCTTTCACCTTTTCAATAGGTGTTTCATTTGAATATTCTAATGAAACGAGTACATAATCTGCTTTTGTTTTATCAACAGATCCTTTAGGTAGAGCAACATATGCTCCAATTGATCCAGCAAACAAGAAGAACGCTGTTAATAAAACAACCCATTTATGATTTAATGACCAAGTAAGGAATTTTGTGAATCCTTTTGATGGTTTGTGTTCTTTTATCTTTGCGTTTTTTAATAATCCCGCACTCATAATTGGAACGATTGTAATTGCAACAACTAACGATGCTAATAGAGAATACGAAATAGTTAGTGCAAAAGGAAGAAGGAAATCTTGTAAGCTCCCTTCTATTAGACCCATTGGCAAAAATACAGCCACTGTTGTTAAAGTTGATGATGTAATGGCCGTACCCACTTCTTTTGTTGCATCAATAACCATTTTTATTGAAAACTTCTCAGTTTGTGCTCTTCTGAATATATTTTCAATCACAACAATACTATCATCTACAAGGCGTCCAACGGCAACGGCGACTCCACCGAGCGTTAAGACGTTTAAAGTAACTCCTGATTGCGCAAGTAGGAATAAAGTAAATCCTAATGATAATGGTATTGAAATGATCGTAATTAATGTTGAGCGAAGATTTCGTAGAAAAATCATAATGACAATTGTGGCAAATAAGGCACCAAGTAAAACTTCTTTTATCATACTGTGTACCGATGATTCAACCATATCTGCTGTAGCTAAAATAACAGTTGTTTCTAACTGATCATATTTTTTATTTATTTCTTCTGAAGCTTTTTTGACATCTTTACTAATTGTCACAGCATTTGAACTACTATCTTTTGTAATAACAAAAATTAGACCATCTTTTCCATTTAATCTTGTTAAATTATTTTCTTGTTTTTGAAGAGTGATTTCAGCAACATCATTAAGTTCAACTGTTGGAATCACTTCAGTTTCTTTCAATTTCTCAAGTGTTGTAACATCTCCAACCACTTTAATATTTGAGGCTTTCCCATCGATATCTTTTACTCCAACAGCCGTTGAGTTTGTTTGTCCTTGAAGCAATGTCATGATTTGCTCAACAGACGTTTTCTTTTCTGACATTTTATCTTCATTTAATTTGACCGATACATAAGATGGGATAACACCATTTGTTTGAATATCAGAAACTCCGTCAATGTTCTTAAAATAGGGAACAATCTCTTCTTCTGCATATTGAATGGTATCAGGAGTAATTCCTTCATCAAACGTAAGAGCGATATATGAAATAGGAATCATCGACGTATTTAATTGTACAATATTCGGCTTCATCACATTTGTAGGAAGAGGAACAGTTCCTAGCGCTTCTTCAATTTCTCGTTTTGCTTCCTTCTTTTCAACACTTGACTCAAAGTGAATATCAACTGATGAGTAACCATCTCCTGTTGTTGAAAATACATTTGTTATACCACCTACCGAATCAACTGCTTTTTCAATAGGGGTTGTTACTTGCTTCTCCATCGACTTTGCATCCATTCCCTCTCCCATTGTGACAACAGAGATAAACGGTTGATCTGCAGATGGAAGAAACTCCATCGGTAGCCTGAAATAGCTCAAAACCCCCATAACTAATATAATCATTGACATTAAAATAACTGCAGCCTTATTTTTAAAAGACCATTTTGTAATCCACGACATCTTCTTTTCTCCTTCCGACTTCTCGTTTTAGTTGTTGAACTTACCTCTCGTAACTTATCCTTTACCAAAGGAAAAAGTTGTCATATTTGGTTAGTTACTACAGTCATAATTCTAATCCTTAAATGATCACTCGTTAAATGACTTGAGGTGTAAACTTCTCTAAGGCTTAAGACGTATTTGGTGGATTTTGGATAGTTTGGAGTTGTTATTTATTTGGAAACAGTAGATAGGTGAGGGGGAAAAGATAAGAAATTTGGATAAAAAATCAGAGTCTGTTACATAATTAAGGAATCATCAATAAAAACGGATAAATCTAAAGTGCTTATTCCTATTAATCAGTTAAATTAGGAATACAAGTTCGTTCCATTACGCTGTAGACACTCCATTCGCCGGGAAGGAAGCGAGTGTGGGGTATAAAGGACATGCACGAGAAAGCATGAGTAAAAGTCCGTCTTAGAGCTGATGAAGGACTTAAGCGAGAGAAATACCCGAGTAAATGTCCGTCATAGAGACGATGAAGGACTTAAGTGAGGGAAATGCCTGAGTAAATGTCCATCATAGAGACGATGAAGGACTTAAGTGAGGGAAAAGACCGAGAAAATGTCCGTCATAGAGCTGGTGAAGGACATAAGCGAGGGAAATGCCTGAGTAAATGTCCGTCATAGAGCTGATGAAGGACATAAGCGAGGGAAATGCCTGAGTAAATGTCCGTCATAGAGCTGATGAAGGACATAAGTACAGAGATGCGGTGTTTCTAGTGTAAACTAAATTAGAAAATGCAATATTAGATTGTGTTCTATACAACTCAAAAATCGTTAATATTGTTGGGTCTTCTTTCAGAATTTTAGATCACTCAGAAAAAGAAGTTGTTAAATTAATTTTTGAGCATTCATAAACGATCAAAATTGTGCATCGTTAGCTTGACATTTACAGTGGGGGTCTCAGCTTCTCCTCTACGTCCCAGATGTGCCCTAGTGGCTTCCGATCCATTTCCACTAAGTTCTTAAGAATAGTCTTCACAAGCAAAAAATCTATTAAAGTCAGAAAATAAAGACCCAAACTATCAGGCGATAGATAAAATCTCACCTAATAATTCGGGTTTATCATTAGATTTGTTATGTCCGAGGTCCCTTCTCAAATGTTCTCAAAGATCCACGTTTACAATAACCTTCCATTAAACAAGTGGAAGGGTAGGTTTTCAATACACATATAAAGATTAATTACTTAGAAACAAAGTATCTCTAAGACTTCCGACCAATTTTAAAGCCATTATTGATTGATTCAAAGCCGATCTTCGGATAGTATTCCATTGCTTCTTCTGATGCCAATAGTATTAATGCTACTTTCTCTCCAAGCTCTTCTCTTAATAAAGAAACAAGCTTCTTACCAATCCCTTTACCTTGGTACTCTCTACTAATCGCTAAGTCAGATAAATAACAGCAATAGTGATAATCAGTAATAGCTCTAGCTACGCCAACTACTTTACCTTCTTCTCTAGCTGTAATGATGATATCAGCATGCTCGATCATTTTTTGTAATCTTGGTAAATCTTCCACAGGTCGTTTGATGCCAGATAATTTAAAAACCTCAGCTAGCTCAACAGCACTTATTTCATCATTTACCTTGTATGTAATCATAGTTTTATTCTCCTATCCGAAAATTTGTTAATATTTTCTATATAGTTTTAATAATAAAAAAAGCCACCACGATAGTAAAGATAAACTTATAATCTTTACTATCGTGCTGACTGAAATTAATTTTCTTCAAGTACTCGTATAAACTCTCTCATATAATCAGGTAGATCTGGTGGACGTCTACTTGATATTAGATGTCCATCAACAACAACAGCTTCATCTAACCATGTTGCTCCTGCATTTTCCATATCATCTTTAATACCTGGTGTACTTGTCACTGTTTTACCTTCTAGAATCTTGGCAGAAATCAGTACCCAACCTGCATGACATATTTGTCCGATTGGCTTCTTGTTTTCTTCCATATATTGAACAATATCAATCACTTCTTTAAAACGTCGAAGTTTATCTGGAGCCCAGCCTCCTGGAACTAATAACGCATCATAATCACTTGCCTTCACATCTTGAAAAGCAAAATCTGAAGTAGCAGGTACTCCATACTTCCCTTTATATGTAAATGCTGCATCTTCTCCTACTAAATCAACAGTTGCCCCTTCTTCACGCAATCTGTGAATAGGATACCAAAGCTCTAAATCCTCAAAATCTTCATGAACAAAGCTTAATACCTTTTTTCCTGATAGTTTCATGTTTCCAGCCTCCTTATCTTATAATTCACCTTATCTAATCTTGCTTTAGAATACAAATGATATACCTATTAGGTAAGTCACAATATTCATCGCGGTTACCATCGATGCTACGATCATTTATTTAATGTAGCTTATTAGTCTTCTATATCAACTAATAATCTCGCTGTATGTTGATCTGTAATTAACACATTTGCATATTTACCTTTTAACGCTCCATAGATTGCATCAAACTTTTTAGGGCCACCTGCAACTAAAATTGATTTTTCTTTTTTCGCTAATTCATGAAGCTCTATTCCGATTGTACGACTATTCAAGCTCTCAACACAAACTTCACCATTTTTATCAAAAAACCTCGAGCATATCTCTCCAACGGCCTTTGACTGAATATGATGTTGATCTTCACTTGATAGGTATTCTGCTTGCAATAAAACTGAATCAACAACAGGAGTTCCCACACTAAAGATCGCTATATTCGCTCTTTTACCCAAATCAAGTATTTTATGAATATGTCGATCTGCTTCAATTGCTTGCTTCACAACGATATGATCAACAATAGCTGGCAATGGCAACATAAATGTTTGGGTATTAAATGCTTCACCAAAAAGGTGAATGATTTCAGATGCATAGGTTTTTGATTCTGAATGACTAACTCCTCCATTAAGCTGCACTATTGTTGTTTGACTCAATGGTCTTGGTTGAAGTCTTTTCGCGATTTCATAGACAGTCGTTCCCCATGAAGTAGCAATAACATCGGAATCTTTTACAATTCTATTAACATAGTTTGCCGCTACTTCTCCAAGATGACGTTTTATTAATTTGTTGTCATACTCTGAAACAGATGTAACGATTACTTCTTTTAGATCAAATTTATTCCTCAATCTATCCGTTAATAATTCACCAGCTTCTACTGGGTTATGAATGGTAATTTCAACAATTCCTGAATCCTTCGCAGTTTTTAATAATCTTGAAACAGTTGGTCTTGACACATCTAGTTTTTTTGCGATTTCCTGCTGACTGTAATCTAATTGATAATAAAGCTTCGCAGCTTCAATGATTTTATTTAATTTTTCTCTTTCCATTACGCAGCACCTATTTTTATTAGTATTAATACACAATTAAGGTTAAGTATTTTTCCTTAGTTATGGTCCTAAACAGCATTCAATTAAAAGAGAGAGGCTGACATATTTTACATCACGTCAGCCTCAATTTAGGAAAATTATAAAATTATTTTTCTTTCTTCTTATCCTTGAATAAGCTTTTTCACACGAGCAACTACATTTTCAACTGTGAAGCCATATTCAGCTAAAATACGTTGTTCTGGAGCAGAAGCACCGAATGTATTGATAGCTAGGATATCTCCTTCGTCTCCTGTGTAACGATCCCAACCAAGTGGAGAAGCCATTTCAATCGCTAAGCGCTTTTTCACTTCTTTAGGTAATACAGAACGCTTGTATTCATCACTTTGTGCTTCAAAACGATTCCACGCTGGCATACTTACAACAGCTGCGTCAATTCCTTCTTGAGATAATGCTTGTTGAGCTTCAACTGCTAAACCAACCTCTGAACCAGAAGCTAATAAAAGAACATCAGCTGTTTCTTTTGATGCTGGTGAGATCACATATGCACCTTTTTTAACACCTTCATAAGCAGTATCTTTCGTGTTTTTAATTGTTTTTAAGTTTTGACGTGTTAAAACAAGAGCTGTTGGTGTTGCTGTTGATTCAATAGCTGATTTCCAAGCTGCAGCTGTTTCATTTCCATCTGCTGGACGAACAACTGATAAGTTAGGCATTGCACGTAATGACGGTAATTGTTCGATTGGTTCATGTGTAGGACCATCTTCACCAACTGCGATACTATCATGAGTGAATACATATGTTACAGGAAGATTCATTAATGCCGCTAAACGAATCGCTGGGCGTAGGTAATCTGAGAATACAAAGAATGTACCAGCAAATGCATGTAATCCACCATGTAATGCCATACCATTTAATGCAGCACCCATTGCAAATTCACGTACGCCGAACCAAATATTACGTCCACCATAATTATCACTAGTGAAGTCTCCTGCATTACTAATTGTTGTTTTGTTAGATCCTGCTAAGTCAGCTGAACCACCAAAGAATGAAGGTAGGTTTTTCGCAATTCCGTTTAATACTTCACCAGACGATGCACGTGAAGCAAGGCTACTTCCTTCTTCGTAAACTGGAATATCTTTATCCCAACCCTCTGGAAGCTCTCCACTTACTGCATGTTTGAATTGTGTTGCTAACTCAGGAAATTCTTTTCCATAAGCTTCAACTAATTCATTCCATTCTTTTTCTTTATTTGCTCCTGCTTCTTTTACCGTTTTATTAAAATGATCATACACTTCAGAAGGTACATGGAAATCTTCTTCAAATGTCCAATTGTATGCTTCTTTTGTTAACTTAATTTCTGCTTCACCAAGTGGAGAACCATGTGAAGCTGATTTACCAGATTTATTAGGTGAACCAAATCCAATTGTTGTTTTCACTTCAATTAGTGTTGGACGCTCAAGGTCTAATTTCGCTTGTTCAATTGCATTTGAAATTTCGTTCAAGTCATTTCCATCTTCAACACGAATAACTTGCCAGCCTTGTGCAATGAAACGTTGCTCAACATTTTCTGAGAATGAACGATCTAAATCACCATCTAATGAAATGTCATTTGAATCATAAAGAACAACCAAACGACCTAATTTTAAGTGTGCTGCTAAAGATGCAGATTCTGATGAAATACCTTCCATTAAATCACCATCACCACAGATTGCATATGTAAAGTGGTCAACAACATTGTATGATGGCTTATTGTATGTTTCTGCTAAGTGGCGCTCTGCCATTGCCATACCTACTGCCATTCCAATCCCTTGTCCAAGTGGACCTGTTGTTGCATCAACACCTGCAGTATGACCGTATTCAGGATGTCCAGGAGTTTTGCTACCCCATTGTCTGAACTCTTTTAAATCATCTATAGATAAGTCATAGCCTGTTAAGTGAAGTAAGCTATAAAGAAGCATTGATCCATGTCCTGCTGAAAGAACAAAACGATCACGGTTAAACCAGCTTGGGTTTGATGGGTTAACATTCATATATTTCGTCCAAAGCGTATATGCCATTGGAGCAGCACCCATCGGCATACCAGGATGTCCTGAATTAGCCTTTTCAATTGCATCGATAGAAAGTGTACGAATTGTCTCAATAGATAATTTGTCTGTTTTTGTTAATTCACTCATTTGTTAATCCCTCCAAAATATATTCATCTTTACATTATAACCTATTACTACTACTTGATCATAGAAACCTTACTTAAACACGACTTTATTATCTTGAATAAGCAATTGACCAGTAGGTTGATTATCTTTACACCATTTTACAACTGCTGTTTTCAATTGATTTGCTAATAATCGATCCTGAGCAGTTGGATAAGGTCCTCCACATTGAGAATCATCGATGACAACAATTTTCCAATCTAAATCAAAGTTGCTGAAATGTTGTTCAAACGATGTAAGATCAGTAGAATGATCCATCATAAAAAATGTATAACCATCTTCATTTTCTTCTTTTTGCTTTATGTGATTATGTAATCGTTCAAGCTCCTCGGGGCTATCACCTGTGACAACCTCTGCTCCAACTGCTAAAGCAGCATCATACAACAGTCTTGATTGTTGATTACCTGGTATTTGCACATTAAATAAACGAACCTTACCATAAGATAAAGAACTAGCCGTATCTCTTACACTTTCAATACTGTTAACAATCGAATTTAATGCAGTATCATAACCTAAAGTAAACTGTGAGTTGTCTACAGAGTTGTAAATACTAACAGGTACTTGTAAAACATTCACTTTTGTTGCTTTCTCTGGAATGTTACTAACCCCTAATAAAATAACCTGATCTAGCTCTTGTAATTCATCAGTTAATAAAAAGGATTTTTCATCCCATACTTTTCGAGGAAAAGCATGACATAAGCTATAGGTTGTTGTTAATGTTTTTTGACTTCTTTTATTCAATTCTCTAAGTTGTAGCTCTTTTGATGTATGATTCCATTCAATAGCATATACAGTTGTTTCCTCACTTGAAAGATCTTCAATAAGGGTACGAACGATTTGAGCTGTACCTTCTAAAGCACAACCAAAATGAACCACACCTATTTTCATTTACGTTACCCCTCTTTTAAGAAATTTTGTTCAGTCCTACATGAACATTTGTTACACGAAGAGTATAACATGAAATCGATAGAAAGATAAATAGATATAATCAATAAATTTTTAGAAATTTCTTATTATAAAAGCTACGTTAGTGCTACATGTTAATTTTCAGCACGTTATTTAGAGGTCTTAGTTAATGAGATCACTGCAAAGATGTGTATTTCATAGGTATAAATCCCACAGCTGCAAATCTTACACTTGAGTAAAAAAGGTAACTGCAGAGAGCGTATGCCTATAACGTAAATAAACAATAAAATTTAACATCCATACTAAAAGTAATCATTTAAGCACCGGTCAAATTAAAAAAGGAAAGCTATTGAAAAAATAAGGGGAATAAAGGATCAATTCATATATAAGATAAAAAAGAGGCTTAAATAAATTAAATACTTGAACATAAGCTATGTAAAAACTTGGTGATGTTTTTAGTAGATTGTCATATTGACTTAAATATACGAGGAATTCTGCTTGCTTTTCTTATCTGAATAAAACCGGTCAGTTATCTAGTATCTGATCGGTTTTATTTTGTGGCGATTCAAATCATATTTTCTATTCCTTTGGTAAATTAATGATAAATGATGTTTGTTGTGAATCTGATTCACATCGTATTGTTCCATTATGTTTTTCAATAATTGTTTTACACACATACAACCCTATACCTGTTCCTAAGCTTTTGGTTGTATAGAAAGGTTCAAAAATATGACATTGCATATCTTTTGGAATCTGTGGACCATTATTTGAAATCGTAAACGTGATATGCTCCACATTACTTTTACATAAAATAAATAATTTACGATTAGTATGATGATTATTTTTCACCGCATCGATAGAATTTAAAATAATATTAACAAGTACTTGTTTAATTTCCTCTTTTTTCGCGTAGATTTTATCACAATCTGTATCAACTGAGGTTTGCAGATCCACATCTCCATCAACAATACTCGGGTATAAAAAAGAAGTAATTTCAGTAAATAAATCTGCTAGCTTGATATTTTCTTTTGGCTTATCAACAGTCTCTAATCTAGCGGCGTGCAAAAATTGTGTAATTCTAAATTTTAATTGCTCTAACTCATGTTCGATCGTTTCCATATATTTTAAAGAGGGGTTTTCATCTTTTAATAGTTTCATAAAACCAATTACTGCTGTTAGAGGATTTCTAAATTCATGAACAAAACTTGAGGACATTTGACCTAGAAGTGTTAAACGATCTTTATGTGATTGGTTAATGAATAATACCTTTTCCTTTAGTTCATTATCTTTTAATTCAGTATACCTCGTTACAGCATGGAAGCAAAAGCGGTCAAAGTATGTGTTAATTCTATCAACTATAGGATATAAATCCTCAATAGAGAATCCAGATTTATTTACATATTTAATAACAATGCTTCTTCCAACATTGACATTATATACATATTCTCCTATATTGCTACCAGTCATAACACGTTCATTTGCAACTTTATAAGCAAGTTTCTGCATTTCACTTTCACATGTTTCACCCAGTAGTGATTTTATTACTAGATGAAACATATGAAAGCCATTTTCTTTAATAGAATCCTTGAACATGTCATCTTCATGGATAATGATACTGTCTTGCCATACGTGTAATATTTCATCTTGAGTTTGTTCTAGATAACGAATTAATTTTTCTTCTAATGAGAAAATGATCGAGGAATCTTGGTTCAAATATATCACCACTTTCATTATATAAGTCGCTACTATATTCTTTAGACAAAAAGTACGAAAAACCTTCTTATTTCGCATTTTTTTGTCAGTTATCCTCTTTTTTTCTTACAATAAGGCACAAATAGTGCTAAACCACTTAAAAGGATTAACACTATTCATCTAGCAAACCATATTTTTTTCTGAAACGTTGTAATATTTTTAACCAGCTGTTGCCAAATACAAGTAAGAAAAACACATTTGATAATGCATGTGCTAAATCAAAATAAAAGCTGGTGGTGAACACAGCAATAATTGCAGCCATCGTTACACTTCCATCTAAACTAACAAAATACCACAGATTCATTAGCCACCCGAATAAAATGCCTGTTATAAATCCAAAGATAACTTTTCCTACTATGTTTTTCATGATCCAAGTATTTCTTAGTAAACCTGCACTTAGTCCAATCATTCCCCATGCATACATTTGCCATGGTGTCCAAGGCCCTTGCCCTAAAAATAGATTAGACACTAATGCTGCAAGAGCGCCAATCACAAAACCGCTTTCAGCTCCAAATACTAATGCAGAAACGATAATAACAAAAGAAGTTGGTTGTACACTAGGAAGCGACGCAAATGGAATTCTACTAACAGCAGCAATCGCTGCTAAAACAGCTAATAAAACAAGCTCTCTTCCAGCAACATTCCTCCGTTCAAACCGAATAATAAATGGAAGAAAGCTCAAAATCATGATAAGTAGACTTAACGGTATAAAGTAATTATCAACTAAAAAAGGTGTTGTTATAAGGATGATACCAATGAGTAAAAACAATGGTATGACAATTATTCTTGAACGTGCCAAGTTACGCGAGCCTCCTCTAACGTTAATACATCTGGAACTTCACTTCCTCTAGTCATTCGATTAAGGACTGTCGTGTAAAATGCATTGCCTTGGAAAAAACTTTTCGTTGGTCCATTCGTTGTAATTGATCCTTGAAACATCATTGCACACCTTGTGGAATATTGTGCAGCAAATTCAATATCATGTGTTACCATCACGATTGTTAAACCTTTTTGTTGTAATGTTTTAAGCAGCTTACCAAGCCTAAGCTTCGCTTCTGGATCAAGCCCCTTCGTAGGCTCGTCTATTAATAACAACTTTGGATTAGGAAGAAGCACTCCCGCCAATGCAGCCTTTTGCATCTCTCCTCCACTAACATCATATGGATGACGATGAACTAGCTCTTTTAATTTAAAAATGGTCAACAGTTCTTCAATTCTTGTTTCTGCATGCTGGATTTGATGCAATTGTTCAAGATGATGTAACTCCGCACCAATCGTATCATGAATAAAAAACAACTTAGGATTTTGGGGAAGATAGCCAATTTCTTTTGGCATTTGCTTTTTTAATTTCTTACCTTTATAAGAGATTGCTCCTCGTTGTGGTTTTTCAAGACCAGCAATCATTTTAAGTAATGTCGATTTACCAGTACCATTCGCCCCAACAACAGAAAGCCATTCACCTTCATATATACTCAAAGACAAATCATTAATGATCTTACTTGATTCTTTTGAATAACGAAAATCAACTTCTTTTAATTTCATTAACTCTTTTTTAGCTACATTATGGTCTTCATTAATAAAAACATCTTGATTTGGAAGAATATTTAGTGTTTTTAACCAATTTTTCCCTTCCTTAACAGACAATGGGATGTTATCACTAGCCGTTGATGAGGTATATTCTAGATGCAATCGAGCAGGGCTCGGTAAATAATGATACATTGCATGATCTTTATCATCTTTTAAGATATGGATAACACGTCTTGGAGTATCATAAGAAAGCAACTGACCTCTATCTAACACAAGAGCCTTATCAGCGATAGCAAAAAGTTCTTCCAGTCGATGTTCAGCAACAATCACCGTTATACCAAATTCCTCATTCATTGTTTTTAGCATCCCGATAAATTCTCTAGATGCAACAGGATCTAATTGGGAAGTTGGTTCATCAAGCAATAATAATTTCGGCTTCAATAACAAAACAGAAGCTAAATTTACTAATTGTTTTTGACCTCCAGATAGCTCATGGGTTTTACAATTTAACAACCCTTCTATACCAAAGAAATGAACAATTTCAGCGACTTTTTTTCGCATTTCTTCAGTTGGTGCTCCGTTATTCTCCATACCGAAAATTAGTTCCTCTAGAACATGATCCATCACAATTTGGTTTTCCGGATCTTGAAACACCATGCCAATGTCTCTCACAACCTGATCACGAGGTAAATCAGCAATCGATTGATTTTCCAACAAGATTGCTCCCTCTTTTACACCATGTGGAGCAATCTCCTGCTTCAATAACCGAAGAAATGTCGACTTTCCACTTCCTGAAGGTCCACATAACACAACAAAATCTCCTTGTTCTACAGTAATTGAAATATCTGTAAGCACCTTTATTTTCTCGTCAGGGTAGGTGAAATTTAAGTTTTTCGTCTCCAAAAACGCCATATTAACGCCTCCCTCCCTTCAATCATTATTGGCATACCGATGTATAAGCAAAAAATGAATAAATAAAACCATTCTCGCCCCTCAATAACTATTGTTTCTAACACTGGTTCAATGCTCAACACCGCATCTCCTAACCACCAACCAAATAAAGCAGTCATAGTGAAACATAGGATATAAATAATCGCGATCCAATCTTTCCTTTTCATCTTATAAGGTCTATATTTGCTTCTTTTTTTTAATCCATACCCACGTGCTGCCATGGAATCAGCTGTTTGTATCGCTTCCTCTAATGACCAAGTTAAAAGAATTTGTACGAGCAGTATTCCATTTTTAGCACGATCTTTCAATTTTCCTTCTTTAACTGATAGCCCTTTGCTTTGTTGAACAGTTTCTATCTCCCTTAGCCTTCTTTTTAACAATGGAATAAATCTCATCGAAAGCATTGTGAGAAGAGCCCACTGTGGTAACCATTTTGAAAACAGATAAAGAAATCGATCAGCAGTAATGACGATATTATAGGAAATAAATAAAACAAGCAGAGCGAAGATGGATAGAGCAGCTATAATCCCTTGAATAACCGCCTCTAGCATCACTGGATTATCATTAAAATAAAATAATATATGATTTCCTCTTTGATTCACCAATGGATTAATAATTAAGAAGAAGACCGATAAATAAAATAACATAAAAAACCAGCCTCTTAATGCTTTTCCATGATCTAATTGAAGGTTAAAAATAATAAATAAAATGATTCCTACAAACAAAAACACCGGATGCTTATAAAGCATAACCAGTGTTGCTGCGCCAATATAATAGAGAAAAAGCACGAAAGGATGAAAAGCATGGACACCTCTCATCAGTTTCCATCCTCTTCATAATCTGTCGTATAAATCCACTGAATGCTGTCACCGCTTTTGACCTTAACGGCACCAGCACTCCGATCCAAAGTAGCTCCATTTCTTTTTACTGTCCATCCACTTAAAGGTCCACGATCAAATTCGAATAAATTCGCTATACCTTGAACATACGCAGTTCCTCCACTACCAGTTAAACTTACTGGTATCCCTTTTTCTTTTAGAATTTTCAACGTAATGTCAAGAACTGTATTGCCTTCGATCATTTCTACCTTTGTTGAAGAAAGAACTGTACCTTTTTTTTGATCACCAGTAATTGTAATGGTCACTGTTTGTTTAGGTTCCTCTTTTTTGACTACAGGTGGAGGAGTGACTTTCTCTTTCTTTGTTTCTGTTTCTTTCGGTGCTGTTTTAACTTCAGGTTCAGTTTTTTTTGCTTGTGTTGTAGTAGATGACTTTTTCGTTTCATTCACTTCAGGAGTTGCGGTTGATGATTTGGACGCTTGATTAGTTGTTGACTTCTCAGACGTGTTCGTAGGTACTTCTTTCTCCTTAGTAGTAACTGTTGACGATGATGTTTGCTTCTCATTTTCAGATTCCACATTATCTTTTTTATCCGTTAATTCAGCATCTGTGGTTGCTTGTTGTTCTTCTTTACTAACTTTATCTGGATTTTCACTTGTATCCGTTTTAGCTACTTCTTTTTCTTCTGAAGGCTTCTCAGCATTTTCCTCAATACTAGCCGATTCTGTAATAGGAACCACTTCATCTTTTTCACATGCAATTAAAAAGATTGTCATCATAAAAAGGACTAGAAACATTTTGTTAAGTCTTTTCAAAACCATACCTCCTATCAACCTTTTTCAATAAGGTAGCTATCCTACAATATACTCTATACAGGAAAACGAGGGCAACTCATTTCCCTAACAAACCACTTCATACGAAGTAATTAAAATAGGACTTGATTGAGTCACCCTCATTTAACATTAAATTTTATTTACTTGACGTCTTTTCGTAACAATTGTACCACCAGCACCAATTAACATAAGTGCTCCTCCAACTGCAAGTAAGTTAAATAACGGTGTTGCTGTGTTTGGAAGGCGGTGTCCTTGTTCTTCTTTTTGCTCTTTCTGCTCGTTAGAAGTTTGCTCTTCAACTTTGTTTTCGTTTTCTGAAGGTTGAACTTCAACTTCTTTTTCAACTGTTTCATCACTATCTTCTGACTTATCCGGTTCTTCAGTTAAAGGAAGAGATGGATCTATTTCAATAGTTGGCTTAGCAAATTGATAGATCGTTCCTTTTTCTTTGGCATTAAAATAATCGTATGCAACTAAAGCTAAAAGGGCTTGTGTTGAAGCAATATCGTTCGATTCACCACCAACTAAGTGAGCAAATCCCCCATCTTCTTGTTTAAATGAAAGAAGATGTTGAATTAAATTCACTTCACTTGAAGTTGACTCTTCACTCATTATCTTTACTTCACTTTTCTGTTGTTTTGTAAAACGCTCTTCAGTTGGGTCTATCCCAACTGATGATAAACCAATAATTATTTGTGCAGTTGTTTCACTAGCATCTCCACCATTATCATTATTGCTGAAGCCACCGTTAGAATCTTGAACACTAGAAATCCAATCTGCTGCTTTATTTATTGCTGTATTTACTGAAGGTTGATCTTTATATGGAGCAAGCGCCGCAAGAGCCATTCCAGTAATATCTACACTTGGATTTGTGCCAAATAATGACCATCCACCATCTTCTAATTGTTGTTTTAATAAATAATCTGTTAATTTTTCTCTTGTCCATTTAGCATCTGAAGGTATTTCATAATTTCCACTATCAAATGCAAGTAGTGCATAAATCACTCCATTATTCCCTTGCACTGTCATTCTATCATTCGAATATATTTTTTCAATTAGATTGTACCCTTCAACATTTGTTGAATCTATCCCTGCAGCGGATAAGCTAAGTACGATTCTCTCATAATCTGTTACATTTCTAAAAGTTCCCTTTTCAGTGACAATACGATTGATCAATTTTTCTACAAACTGTTTTGGGATTTCTCCACCTGCAGCTTTAATTGCCACAAAGTCAAATCCTGATAAATTGCCCTTATTTAACTGATATTGCATTGTTGATTTTATTGTAGTATCCAATTTTTGCTTACTAATAGTTTCTTGTTTTGGAGTCTCCACCGGATCGGGAATAGTATTCTCATCTTCACCAGGCTTTTCTGCTCCAGTATCTGGTACTTCTCCATCTTCTTCACCTTCTGCAGGAGGAGTTGGTGTCCATGATTCGACAACAAGCTCTAAATGGTCACCTGCTTCAACAATCTCACCTGATAATCCTTGTTGCATATATCCATCATTTAGATATGTGCTCCAATAATCATACTCTCCCAGTTCAACATCTCCAATATTATTAACATATGCAAAATATTTACTATCTATAGTAGCTTCTATATTAATCTTTGCGGTTTTACCTGCTATTTTCAATGCATCGTATGCACTAGAACCTGTGACTACTGGAACAGTTTCATCCAGGATAACTTCCCCACTCTTATCAACCCCGGATACTCTAACATTTACTTCTTCTGAATTTCCGTTAATTATTCTAAAAGTAATATTATCTCCATTTTTAACTTTGTAGCTAGAAGCACCTACTGATTGATATTCTCCGTTCACATAAAATCCCCACCAATAATCGTAACTATCTGTTGGTGGCGCTGCCTCTCCAATCTTAGATATGAAAGCTCCATATTCTTCATGAACTGAATATTCCAAATCCCTATCTAAATTAGTTGTTGCATTAATTAAAACATCTAAAGCTGTTTGATTTTCCTCAATTTCAACTGCAGATAAAGGGAGAGCATTTTCTCCTTCCATATCAAATGCAGAAACTGTCACTCCTTTTGATAATGAATCTGCATTAACTTGCTGTGGTAAAAAAGATAAAATATGAAACACAACCAATAAAACCATAGAAAATATTACCGTATTAAACTTTAATGAGTATCGATTTTTCAAAAATAAGTCCCCCTAGTCTCTAAATAAATAAAAAAACATCCCTTCGCAGAGATGTATGTTTTTCGCACATATAGAAACTAAAAAATAAGTCCTGTACTCAAAACACCATCTTTATCCGCGTAAATTAACTGGTGACAAAATAGGCAGGTCTCCTGGCTCATGATCATCACTTTTCACTCCTTCCCATCTTTCGACAGTGGTTGTAACGTAAAAAGCTCCCATATACAGTGGCGGGACCGCGTCGGATTTTCACCGATCTTCCCTTTTCATGATAAATTATAAATCTATCAACCTATTTTTTATCTATTCAATTCAACCACTTAATCATAGTCTAGGTTATGATGAGTGTCAATATTTGTCGGAACTAAAAAATACATTAACAAGATTAAACCTGTTAATGTATTTCACTAACTATTTTGTTTCTCTATGCAATGTGTGCTTTTTTAAACGAGGACAGTATTTTTTTAATTCAATACGATCTGGATTATTTCGTTTATTTTTTGTCGTTATATAGTTTCGATCCCCAGTTTCTGTGCATGCTAATGTAATGTTTACTCTCATTTATAATTCCTCCATTTTTTAAAAGTTTATCCTGCTACTGTAAATAGTGGCAATGGATCAGTAAATCTTGTCCAGCCTTGTTCCATTTCTTCCTCTGTTAACAAGCAATGGTCTAGTGATTCTTCGATTATCCTTCGGTTCATACCGATACCAATCATCACAAGATCAGTCATACGATCACAGTATGACTGATCCCACTTTTGCAGTAAATCCGGTTCTTCTAGTAATAGCCGTTTTTGCTCTTGTTGGTAATATGTTGCCACCCATCCACCTGCAGCTTGATCAATGACAAAACGTAATTATTACGATTTAAATTATAAATGAAATCTCCTTTTATTGCAAGCTTTGTATATAAAAAGCTGTTTTCTTCTACATATTGCTTTTAACTTCTTTTTAAAAGAATAGCTTGAGTTGATATAAGAAACAAAGATTTCAAAACTGAGCACTCGCTTTTTGATTGCATTCAGGAAGCTATTTAAAGAATTGTTTCTAGTGTCCTGCATCTGTATTTCATTACTCCAGGAGTTTATCTTCTCAATTAATCAACTTAGTATTTTCTTTTTAAAAAAAGTGTCTAAAAAGATGTTTAGAATAAAATACATTAGGGAAATTAAAAAATAACAATAAAAAGAATAAAAAGAGCTAGCAAATTTGCTAGCCCCTATCACATCTATATTATTACAGATTAATTCTTACTACACGACCACTAAACGTATTAGCCCAGTAACCACTTGACATATTTGCAATTGCTACACCTGTTGAACTTTGTGAGCCAATGAATTTGCCACCGCCCATATAAATTCCTACATGACCATCTGTTTTATACGTATTGAAGAAAACTAGATCTCCAGGTTGCATATTGCTAGGTGAAATTTGAGTACCTGCATACTTTAGTGAATCTGTACTTGCACCAACACTAACTCCGATCGTTGAGAATGCCCAATGAACAAAACCAGAACAATCGAATCTACCATTTGCTACATCATATGAATTTCGTCCGCCACCAAAAACATAGACTGAATTTCCAATATACTTATAACCAGCTGAAATTAAATCATTCACAGTTCCATTTGGATTAACTGGTGTATTTTCAAATTTGTTTTTAGATTCTTTTGATGCATAGTTAGTTCCACTAGCTAATTCAACTGATGATGATGATGATGACTGTGAACTTTGATTATCAGTTGTAATTTGTGTTGCTAAACTCATATCTCTTTGTTGTAAACTATTTTTTGCTGCTAGAGTTGCTGTTTCTTCATTTTTAAGTTGTTTTTTTAATTCATCGTTTTGTGCCTTTTGCTCTAATGTAAGGGCTTGCATACCCTCTAATTCCTCTTTCATGTTTGTAAGGTCAGCTAGTTTCTTTACTTTAGTAGCTTTCGCTTCATTTAATGTCTCTTCGTCTGCCACATGCTCGTCCAATAAATTTTTGTCTGCCTCTACAATCTTGCCTACAGCTATTGCACGGTTAACAAAATCTCCAAAGCTTGAAGAACCTACTAGTACATCGAAATAGTCCACACTTCCACCACTATGTTGAAATGAAATGGCACGCTCTTTTAGAATTTCTGTTCTATTATTAATTACTTTTTCTAACTCTGTAATTTCAGCTTCCATCGAAGAAATTTCTTTGTTAGCAATTTTTATATTATTTTTAGTTGATTCAATTTTCTTATTGTTATCAGCAACTGCTTGATCTACACGTGCAATTTGCTCATTTAATTTTGCAAGTTCTGCTTTCACTTGCTGTAACTCTTTATCTGCATTAGCAATACCATTTTGAATTTCGGAGCGTTGCTGCTGAATTTCAGACTCACTTGTTTCAGCTTTTACCGAAGGAATAGCAAATGAACTTCCTAATCCAATCATGAATGCTAGATTCATAATTACTAGTTTCTTTTTCGACATCCTTTTCCCTACTTTCCATTCTATCTTATGCATGTTTTATATCTATGTATATGTAACTATCAATTTATATTACTAATTAACCATTCTGCCACAATTAGTAGTATATCATCAAAAAATGACAAACCTGTGTTTTTAATATTACAATTATATTTCATATGTAACAAAAGACTCAGAATTCACCCTAAAAATAACACTTTTTTAACTTTATCATAGTTTACATTCGATTTCTAGTATCGTTTTCATAGATTAGTTATTTTGAAAAGGGGAAAACACTATGGAAAAAGAGACTGGAACATAATTAAAAAACTACTATATAGAGAATAAATCAAAATTCCTATAATATTCAATAGATTCTACTCGTTTATACTAATCAGTTAGGCTAGAAAAACAAGTTCGTTCCATCGTGCTGCGGACACAAAATTCGTCAAGAAAGGAAGCTGTGACTCCTCTCCTCTCCCTACTTAGACCTCACCTCTTCTTCTACTTCCCGTAGAGCCTTAGTGTGTGTTCCGCTCGATTTCACTAGTTCTTAAAAATAGAATGTACTATTGAAGACAACAAATAAAAACCCGAAGATTAGGCAAAGAATTAACTAAAATCCCACCTAATCATTCGGGTCTATCATTAGCTTAAATAACTATGTCCCAGACTCTTTTTTTAAACAAAGTACATTTTATGTCCTTCAGACTGTTTGTTAACAATCTGAGATACAAACTTACAGTTCAGATGATTAACAAATCTATGAAACCATTTTAGTATAAACAACTAAACGTTCTTCATGTTCGTTTGTACTACGATTGTATAACCCTGTACATGTGATTAGGTTTAATCTTGGTTCTGTAGTAGGTCCAAATATTTTTTGTAATGGGGCCTCATCTTTAGGATATGATTGTATTTTCTCTACTCTAAATAACAACTTTTTACCTTTAGCATCATAAACAATGACATCATCACCTGGTTTTAGCTCTTTTAAATAGAAGAAAACAGCAGGTCCGGTATAATCATCTACATGCCCTGCAAGGACCGCATTGCCCTCTTCACCTGGCTGAGCTCCAGGCTCATACCAAGCAACTTCTTCGCCATTATCAGGGATGATCATTTGTCCTTTATTATTTAAACCTTGTTTTGTGATGGAGGCTTGCACATTTATAGACGGTATCTCAATTTGTGTGGGAACAATCCCCCTACTATCAGACATTCCCTGCTCAATCGTTTCATTCTCTCGGGACTTTGATCCCTTTTGATTCTGAGACTCTTGAACTAATTTTTCACTTGTTGTATTATTACTAAGTTGTAATTCCGTAGATTTAGTTGTGTTTGAAGAACTATTTTGTTCCTCATTCAATTGCGCTCCTGCTGAGCAGCCACTCAACAGGAGAATAAAAATTGTTAAAGCTAATGGACGATACATTACTGAACAATTTTCCTACGGAATACAACAAAACCAACAATTCCTAAACCAATGATTGATGCTACAACAGGTACAATACTAGTTGATGATTCAGATGCCCCACCTAATCCCGTTTTTGGCATTTCTGATGGCATAAGCATGGAATCTTTTAATAACAATACTTCTAAATTTTCAGCATTATTAACAGCAAACACACTGTACACAGTATTTTCTTCTAACTTAGTTCCAGAGAGATCAAGAACTTGAGTTCCATCTGGAGTACGTATCTCTAAATCATACGTATTAGGATCTAATTCTTTGTAATCTGTAATCGCTTTAAATGCTGCACCACTAAATAAAGCATCTCCATCAATAAGACCCACATCTACAGTTGGTGCATCAGGCGACAAATGACCAACACGGACTTTTGTTTTCCCTTCTGTGACCTCCATTGAATCTTCAGCAATAACAAGTTCAATATTTTCTAATACATTTGCAGCTGCAACAGTATAAGCTTTTCCAGCTTTAACAGTTACATTTTGAGAAATTACCGCATTTTCAGTTGTGCCAGCAGCAAAGATTTCTACCTTATGCTCTCCTTCTGGTACATTCAAATAATCAGTTGCCGCTTTAAATTCTGCACCTTCAATAGTCAATTCATCATTCAAGTAGACATCAACAGCTGGTGCATCAGGTGAAGCATGTACGACACGCACCATCGCGTCAGTAGAAGCAGCTAGTGCTCCTGTTGCCATTAATCCAACCATCAATACTGTTGCGATGATTGTTCCAAATACTTTTTTCATTTTAAACCAACTCCTCTTAATATTCACAAACGGATTTTTTGTAAAATGTTTGTGTACTAATTGTATAACATTTATACAAGTGACTTTTCAATCAATAACACTTCTCCAGTGTGCTAATTTCTATTTTTCATGTAGGATTTTCCTATTAAACGGAAATCATTAAAATAAAAAAGCAACAAAAAAAAGACTCTCCGATTTTTCAGAAGAGCCCTTCAAAGGATTTTATTATTATTGGCTGTTTCCATAAACTTTGTTGCTTTGACAATCTTGAAGGAAAACAGCACTGTATAAAGTCTAGTAGCATCTTTTCTGCTAGAATAGTATCTTTTATAAGATCAAAAGTATGTGATAAACAGAAGTCAATTAGCAGCAATCTTTCAGAAAAGAGCCTTCAGAAAAGCTTTATTATTTAATCACTTTTTCAACTTCATTTATCCAAGTTTTCGCCATCAACATATTGCCCGCTGAATTCATATGAACTCCGTCAATTGTTAATTTATATTCATTGCCCGATTCAAGGTACTTGATAAATGCTTTGTGAGTTGGAACAACAATTACTTCAAATTTCTTTGCCACTTCATAGATCACTTTTAAATATTCGATTAACATTTGATTACCCGGTGCTTGAGTATCTTCTTCAATAATTGTTGGCTCCATGAGAATAACGGTTGCTTTCGTTTTAGACTTTACAAGAGATAACAATTCTTCATAAATTTCTTGAAATCTCTCAGGTGATATCTGATCCAAATCAGGGTTATCTATTTGACGCCATACATCGTTAATTCCAATTGAAATTGAAATATAGTCTGGATCTATCTCTATTGCATCATCTTGCCATCTTGCTTGTAGGTCAGAGATTCGATCTCCACCAACACCTCTGTTTATAAATTCAAATTGGGTTGATGGATATGAAGTAACAAAGTAATCATGAATGAGCCTAACATATCCTGTGCCAATGTTTTCTTGATCTTCGTATCTACCCCATTCGGTAATGCTATCTCCGATGAACAAAACTCTTTTCTTATTCATTGAAATGCCCCCCATCATTGCTTTGAACTAACTGGTTTATTGTACCATTCTTTTACAACTGACTCTGCCTCTTTACCATATATATCAAAATAGGTGTTCGTCTTTGCTTCTTCTAACGGATAAAGCTTAGTACTCCAATCCCACCAGAAAAATCCAGCAAACCACGGCTCATCCCAGAATACCTTCATAACAGAACGATAGAAGTTCGCTTGTTCTTCTTCATTGAAAGGAAGTTCAGTCGAAGTAAAATCCCATGGCATTGTTGCACAACCTTCAGCACTTCGACAACCTATTTCCATGAATAAGATAGGTTTATTAAATTTCTTGTGAAGATTCACGAGTTTCCCTTTTACCTTTTCCCAATTTTTAATCATATTTTCTTCTGTATCACCAGGTTTTTCAGCAACCGGATAATAGGCACTCGTTCCAATTACATCAACTTTGTCAAACCATTCCACACCTTCTTCTTTACCATGGTTTGCATTATAGATTAACGGGCCTGTATAAACTTCACGTACTTTTGAAATCACTTGTTCCCATTGTTCTACTCTAGATTCGGTTCCGATCATTTCACAGCCAACACAAAACATCTCACAATCTAGCTCTTGTGCAAGCTCAGCATAATGTAATAAGAAATTTTCATATGAAGCAAACCACTTGTTCCAATAATCTGTTGCATCTTCTGGGAAAGTAATTCGGGCTCTCCATAGTCCATCCCGAGAATTGACCACTGGTTTTAGACATACCTTTAAACCCAGTTCTTTTGCCTTTTTCACAGCAAATTCAATATCTCGATCTGTCATTGTGTGATTATAATCGAACGTAATCTCAGTAGAAGAAAAGGTTTCTTGATACGTAAAGAAAGATAAAGCAATCCACTCACTACCCGTTTCCTTTAACATCTCTAAAGAATGCACTGCCTCAGGTGTACGATAAGCTCCTCGAGTTGTATCCCAACCATAGGTCATACCTTTTATAAAAATTTCTTTCATTCCATTTCCCTCCTTATTGCTAGTTTCTTCTATATAAATAGATAATTTATTTTTATTGAAGTTTAACCGAAGCACAGTTAAACTTTACTATTGCTTTCATTCAAACATCTATCGATTGTTATCTGTTTGGGCATTTTCTAGATTTAACTTGACTTCCTTTAGGCAACACTCACATCACAAACTAGTAACTGAATCTCGATCATTCGATTGAATATCTATGACGTTATTCATCCACTTTCTAGAAAATGTTCGTTTAATCCCAAAAAATGCGCGAACAATTTCATGCGAGTTTGCAAGAGCAAATACGATAAAAATTGGTAAATCCCATAAAAAGGCACCTGCTAATGCAAGAGGTAGACCCACTAGCCATACACCTAAAGCATCTAGGTATAAAACATATTTCGTATCTCCTCCCGCACGTAAAACCCCAATATTATTTACCATATTCAACATTTTTCCAGTAATCAATAAGCCATAAACATATAAAATACTTTGGGCTTGGCTCGCTACAAAATCTGTGACGTTATAAATGGCAATATATAAAGGACTTAGTAGCACAACACCTAGACCAGCTATTATAGATAACACAAATGTAATCACTAAAAATTGCTTGGCGTAGTTCACCGCTTTTTCCTCATCGTTTGCACCGATACTATTTCCTACCATCACAGTTGAAGCATCACTTAATCCTATGAAAAGAGCCATAAATACAAATAATAAGGGATCTATTAACGTTGCAGCAGCTAATTGAGCAGTTCCCATTTGAGCATATACCCAAAAATATGAAGTTTCTCCAACTGTCCAAAGAGCATGATTTAAAATGGATGGAACAGTAATCACTAAGTATCTCTTCAATAACTCTCTATCAAAGTTCTCTCTAATAGTAAAAGATGATAATGTTAAAGCAAGATGTTGTTTAATGAGTATAAGAAGTAGTACAGCTTGAATAGTTCTCGCAATAACTGTTGCGATCGCCGCTCCATCTACACCTAATTCAGCAAAACCTAAGTTTCCAAAAATAAGTAAATAGTTTAACCCTGTATTTAAGCCAATAGCGATAATCGCAATATATAATGGCCGTTTCACTTCTCCCATTGATTTTAAAACGGTTGAAAAAAGAACAGTTAATGCAGTAACAAAATAACTAAGTGACACAATCCTTAAATATCCTGCTCCCAATTCAATTACTGCGATATCATTGGTAAATATCTTAATAAACAAAATTGGAAAAAGAAATGTTAATATTGTAAAAAGTAAAGAAAAAACGGTCACAATGAAAAATGTAATATAAAGAATTTTTCTAATTCCAGTGAGATCTTTTCTTCCCCAATATTGGGCTGTAAAAATGGCAGCTCCTGTTCCGAATCCTTGTAAAATCAAGATAAGAATTGTTGTAATTTTGTTTCCTACACCTACAGCAGCTATACTATCAACTCCAAGCTGCCCGATCATTAAAGAATCAACCATATTTAGTGAAGAAATTAATAATGTTTGAATGCTTATAGGAATTGCTAGAGCAAACATTTTTTTGTAAAATTGTTGATTAACTTTGATGCGGTTTTGCATGTTGATTTTCCCCTTTAAAACAATTCATTCATAGTGAATGAAATTTTCACATCCAAACATATTCAGATCCTAGTACACAACCTACAATTAAGAAAGAATCCTATCAATCTTTTTAAGCTCTTCTGTTGAAAAGTTTAGGTTATCCAATGCTTTCACATTTTCAACAATTTGCTCAACCCGACTAGCACCGATTAGTGCTGAAGATACGACATCATTTCTCAAAGTCCATGCTAAAGCTAGTTGAGCAACCGTTTGTTCACGATTTTCTGCGATCTTTTTCAATTCAAGTACCTTTTCTATTCTTTCTTTTGTTACTGAATCAGCAGATATGGAATCTACTCCCTTTGCAACACGAGAATACTTCGGAATTCCTTGTACATATTTCGTTGTTAATAACCCTTGATACAATGGTTGAAAAACAATTGCTCCAACTCCACCTTGAGCCAAAACATCGAAAAGTTTATATTCAGCATCACGTAAAAACATTGAGTAGTTCGGCTGGTGAACGACAAAAGGCGTGTTATATTTTTTAAATAATTGTATTGCTTCACTTGTGACATTTAGAGGATAGTTTGAAACACCAACATATAGAGCTTTTCCTTGTTTCACCGCTGTATCAAGAGCTGCAACAGTTTCTTCTAAAGGCGTATCAGGATCATACCGGTGCGAATAATAGATATCTACATAATCTAGCTGCAATCTTTTTAAACTTTGCTCAAGACTTGATAACATATGTTTTCTTGATCCCCACTCACCATAGGGACCTTGCCACATATCATAGCCAGCTTTTGTTGAGATGAGTAATTCATCACGATAGCTAGCAAGTTCATCTTTTAGAATTGTTCCAAAATTCAATTCTGCACTTCCTGCTGGATCTCCATAGTTGTTTGCTAAGTCAAAATGAGTAATTCCTAGATCAAAGGATTTCTTAATCATTTCTTTAGCTGTTGAAAAATCATCTTGTTCTCCAAAATTTCGGTATAGACCAAGTGAAATGGCCGGAACCTTCAAACCACTTTTACCTAATTTGTTGTAAATCATCTTGTCATATCTTTTAGAAATTGAGTTAACAGACATTTGAAAAACCTTCCTCATATATTATTTTTTCGGTTTTGTTGTTGAATCACGTAGCAAAATACTTCCATTTAGGAGGACTTTTTCAAATGGTTTTTCTTTGTCTTTTAGTCTTCGTACTAACATTTCAACCGCCCGTATTCCTAGATCTTTTTTAGCAATATTCACTGTTGTAATTGTTGGTGTCGTTGTGTAGGAATAGTCCATATTATCAAAGCCTGTCACGGATACATCTTCTGGAACCTTTAAACCTGTTGCTTTCACTTCTGATATCACGCGTAGCGCCATATTGTCATTACAACAAACGATGGCTGTTGGCATTGATTGCTCTGTTTGTATTGATAACCAGGATTGAATTTCTATGATCAACTGTTTATCATCTGTAGAATGAACAACCTGATTCTTTGCTACCTCAAGATTATTCAATTCCATTGCATGGCGAAAACCAAGCCACCGATCCTGAAAACTTCTTGAGTAGTTTTTGTCACCAATAAATTGTAATTTTTCATGACCAAGACCTATTAAATAGTTCGTTAACTGGTAACTATGATCAAAGCTATTGTTATATAAAACATCACATCGAATAGACGGCTCTTCATAGTCAACCATCACAATAGGAATGTTTAGCTGCTTTACTTCTAGCAATAAGGCAGTTGATACCACACCAATACTGATCACGCCTACAAATCCTCTTGGATTCAATATATTTTCAAGACTATCTATATTATTTTCAGTTAACACAACAACTCCTGAAAAATATTTTTCTAAGTTTTCACGGATTCCATCTAATATCCGACCCCAGTAATTTGATGTTTTACTTTGAAAGCGAATATTAGGCATCAGCACTAACACTACATTGTTATTTTTCGTATTTGCTTTCACTTCATGATGTTGAAGAGAAAGAGATTCTTCTTTTGCATTTTCTTGTGTAAAATAACCAAGCTTAGAAGCAGCATCAAGGACTTTATCTCTTGTTGTAGCACTGACTCCTTCTTTTCCAGACAACGCCTTAGATACAACAAACTTTGAAACGCCTAAGTAATCAGCTATGTGCTGCATTGTTATTTTTTTCGCCATCTTTCTTCTCACTCCATCATCGCTTCTAAAACTCTATGTTCTTGTTGTAGTTAGTGTAATTTCGATGTTTACCATTGATTGATTGATTAAGCAACCATTGGTTAGATCTCACAAATATGGCTTCTACTTAGTTTCTCTTCCAAAACTGTTGCTCGTAAGTGATGGGCGGTGAGCTTCTTTTGCATATGCACCTAAAAATGACTCACCTAACCCACGAAAACAAATGCAATGTCTTCAAAGCCACAAACTTAATTTGATTTATTTATTATGAAGGCTGTTTTCGCAAACTTTGTTGCTTTTAAATAACCGAAGCAATCAGCACTGTATTAAGTCTAGTGGCATCTTTTCTTCATAAATTAGTACTCTTATAGTGAAAAAACACTGTTTTCACTTCGAATTTTGGTTACATAGCAACAATCGTTCAGAAAAGAGCCTTTATGAAATATCATATACACTACGAATGGATAGTTGTTCCTTAAATGACTCTAGACTTAAGGATTCGCTTAAACTATCTTTTTGCACTTGTATTATTACAGCATCCCCAGCTGATAAATCAAAATAATTATCACTAAATTTACAATCAGCAGCGCGGAGATCAAGCTCTACATATTTGGCAAATGCACTTGATTTAACATCTATTGTGAAGTATTGTTCATTTTCTGATACCTCAAATGAAAGTTCAGGATTTAAGAAATCAAAGTGTTTTGGTTTTGTAAATAAAAGTGTTGTACCTGTTGTTTTTTCACCTTCAACATACAGAGTGCACTCTAGATACGTGTTTCTACTCTTTTCTTTTGTCAAAATTTCATTTAACGATAATTTTTCGCACATATTAGCTGATAAACGTTCAATTGTTGACGAAACTGTTCCTTCTTCAATCACTTCAGATGTATTTTTACGCAGCTTCCACTCAATCCGCGTGTTTACATCCTTTAATGTGTCATTTGTCACGTGAACTTCTACATTTGTTCCATCTTCTCTTAGAGACAATAAGATTGGTGAATAAAAATTCTTGGCAAAATAGTGCAGTGCTTTCCATCGTCCGTAATAATCAACACTTGACCATGATGCAACAGGCCAACAATCATTAAGCTGCCAATAAAGTGATCCCATACAACGACCGCGATTTCTTCTCCAATGCTCTACACCATACTTAATCGCCTCTGCCTGTAACAACTGTGAGGTGTATAACATCGAATCAAAATCTTTAGGATATAAGAAGTTTTCAGATAGATAATAGAGAATTTTTCCATTAGCTGAATCATTCTTCTGATGTTTTTCCATGATATAAGAGAAAATATTACGATCTTCTGGCTCTGTAAATGTTTCAATTGTTTTCATAGATGGAAAGGATTGAAATCCGAATTCTGAGCAAAAACGGAAATGAAATTCTTGATATTCTGTAAATGGCTTTAAACCATGCCACACTTCCCAATAATGCATATCTCCTTCATCGGGGTTTCTTGGTTCGTTAAACCCTCCACCTGAAGATGGGGATGATGACCAGTAAAATGTTTGTGGATCAAGCTCCTTAGCCAGTTCAGGAATAATGTATTCAAATAGCTTAATATAATCTGATTTATGTTTATAATCATCATCAGGCATATCTCCCCAATACACCCACGCTTCTTCAACTTCATTATTTCCACACCATAGTCCAAGACTTGCATGATGTCTAATTCGTTTCATATTATCAATCACTTCATGGATAACCGTTTCTTTAAATTCATCATTTAATTCATACATCGAGCAAGCAAACATGAAATCTTGCCAAACAATGATTCCTTTTTGATCACATAATTCAAAGAAATAATCTTCAGGATAAATTCCTCCACCCCACACACGAATCATGTTAAAATTTGCTTCTACGCAATCATCTATTAATCTCTCTGTTCTTTCAGCTGAATTTCTAGCAAGTAAGTTATCTTCAGGGATATAGTTAGCACCCATTGCAAAAATCGAGTATCCATTCACTTCAAATTCAAACGATTTTCCCCATTGATCTTTTTCATTTTTCAATTTAATGGTTCTTAGACCTATCATTAATTCCTTTTGATCTAATGGATCTTCTCCATTATCTGTGCTCACTTCTACTTTGTATAAAGGCTGATCTCCATATCCATTTGGCCACCATAGATGAGGATCTTCAACATGAATATGTACTTGTTCCTCTGAGTTAGCATTTTCAATTTTCCGAGTAAGAAATTCACCGTTAGGACTTGTTAGTTTTACTTCTACATTTACTTTTTCATCGTTCGTATTTTTCACCTTAACACGGACGTTAAGATCTACTTCATTGTTTGAATGATTTTGAGTAACATACACATCATCAATTCTTCCTGTATTCCACGCAAGAATGGAAACACTTCTCCAAATTCCTAAATCAGGAATTCTAGGTCCCCAATCCCAGCCAAACATACTATGTCCTTTTCGTAGGTGTGGATATCCTTCTATGGCATGTGGAACACCCCATAACGGTAATTCTTTTTGCTTGTTTGTCACATATTCTATAGGAGAAAAGAGGGTTAGTTGAATCGTATTCTCACCTAAAGTCAGAAATGGTTTAAGATCAAATTCATATGTTCGATGCATATTGTTTGTGTTCGCAATTGTATAACCATTTATTTTTATTTCACTAAGTGTATCAATTCCTTCAAACCTTACAACGATATGATCGTTATCAATTAAAACATCATCAACTTGGAAATCTTTTATAAATTCGTAATCCTTCGATGCAATTTCATACGCTTTATCTTCGTTATCTCGATAAAAAGGATCTTCAATTTTGCCATTCTTCAATAAATCAGTCATCACTGAACCAGGAACTGAAACATTTAACCATTCTGTATCATCTGTTCTTTTCATTTTCCAAGTAGAATCTAAACACAACTTCCTCATTTACCTTCTCATCCTTTACTTGTTATATTTGTTATTTTATTTCGCAGAATAATACTGATAAATAACTAAAATAGCAGTTTAAACAATTGAGTTTTTCATCTAAAAAACTATATAAACTAACTGGAAATCCAAATATCACTTTTGTTATTTTTGTTATCTTTTAGTTATGATATAAATAACTTTATATCATAACTAACTGTTAGTAAATACCTAACAAAAATATTTATTGTTATTATTTTATTTATCATCCATTCGTTTTTATAGCTAAAAAAGGTAGGCCTCTTCTATAAGAGGTAACTACCTAAAAATTCGTATATATCTAGCTAATAAAACGCTTTAGTCCATTTCCACTCAACGAGTGAACATTGCTATTTATTTTGTTGCATAATATTCTTTAATCTCTTTTTCTGCAGGCTTGCCAAATACAGCATATTCATCATTTTGAACTGCATCTTTTTCATCATGTAAAAGAGCCTTCCAATCCCAAAGACCAAAGCCTTTCACCCAGTCTCTTTTCTTTGTTTTCTCAAACATGACTTTATAATAGTTTGCTTGAGCTTCCATATCGATCTCCCCCTCAAGATTCCAATCATTCGGAACAAAAGGAGAATTTGAGCGACTCGGACACCCCGCTTCAGCGAAGAAAAATGGTTTGTTATAAGGTTTGATGATTTCCTCTATTCGATCTAACTGTTGATCCCAATCATCTATTGGATAATAACCACTTGAAGAAATAACATCTAATGCATCCCACCAATGTACATTTCCTTCTTGATATTTATCTGTATTGTATGTGATAGGACCTTTATATACATTTCTTACATCATCGATTAACGCTCGCCATTCTTGATCACGACGCTCAGTTTGTACCATTTCACAACCAATGATCAGCATTTCACAATTCGTTTGTTGTGCAATTTTCGCATAATGCAATTGATATTCTGTATAACTCTTAAACCAATCTTTCCATTTAGGTTCACAAGGAACATCGATATCAAAGAAATTGATATGAGCTCTCCATGTCCCATCTTTACAATTAACAGTCGGTTTCAAAATCACTTTCATATCGAGTGACTTTGCATAATGAATCATTTCAATTAACTCATCATCTGAAACCATATGATCGCCTGTATAATCAACCTCAGTTGTATGGGCGCCATCTTGCAAAGCTGCCAATGAAATAATGGCATATTCTGTATTGGTTCTATCTTTTAAAAGTCTCATAGACTCTTTAGCTTCCTTCTTTCCGAACTCGCCTTTACGGCTCATCCAACCATACGTAAACCCCTTGATGAATTCCATTTTCACCGCTCCTTTTAAAAAATTAGGCTATTTTCGAAAACTTTGTTACTTTTACATATCCGGAGAAATCAGCACAGTATTAAGTCTAGTAGCATCTTTTCTTCATAAAAAGGTATCCTTAATTGCAAAAACACACTGTTTCTAACGGCTATTTCGGGTTACGTAGCAACAATTTTTCAGAAAAGAGCCAAAATTAAGACCTGAAATCATATCAGCCCTGTACTCGGATTATGTGAAACTGTTTCTTTAATCTAGAAAATAACGAGAATTAACTAGACGACTTTTACATCTTCTGATCAATTCTCACTTAATTAAATTTTCGAAACATGATTACTTAACTGAACCCGCCATTCCGTTGTATATATGCTTTTGTAATGTGATAAAAGCGATAAGCGTTGGAATAATCGCTATAATAATTCCCGCACAGATTACTTCCCACTGTGAACCATAAGGACCTTTAAACTTAAATAGTGCAGTGGATATAACATGCAGATCTGTTTTCGGCATATAGAGAAAGGCGGTATAGAAATCGTTATACACATTCACACCTTTAACAATAATAACTGTAACAATTGCCGGTTTTAATAAAGGTAAGATAATTTTTCTGAAAATAGTAATGTAAGATGCACCATCTAACATCGCAGATTCATCAAGTGATACTGAAATCGAATCCATGAACTGTAAGAAGATATAAACAGCAATGATATCAGTACTCATGTACAAAATAATCGCAGCCCATCTTGTATTAAAAAGACCTAATTCATTTATAATTTGGAAAGTAGCAACCTGAGTTGTCACGGCAGGTATTAACGTTGCAAGTAAGAAAGCTCCCATTAATAACTTACTTCCTCTAAAGGTAAAACGATGCAAAACAAATGCAATCATCGAGCCCGTTAATGTCGCTCCGATAATCGAAATCACTAGGATAAACGCAGTATTTGTAAAACCTAATAACATATTTCCTTCTGTAAAGGCTCTTGTGTAATTTTCGAAATTCAACCAATTTTCCGGAGGAGTAAGTGGACCTGTACTCGTATACTCACTACCTGTTTTAAATGAAGCAAAGAAAACAACTACGATAGGAATTAACGCAACAAACGCCCCTAAAAGAAGGGATACATATTTCAACGTACTTCCCAATGCATATTTAAGTTGATACATCTTTAGTCACGCTCCTTAAATAGCTTTTTCTGAATAACAGTAACAAGAACAACGATAATTAATAAAACCACAGCCATCGCAGAACCTAAGCCTACTTTTCCGTATTTAAAGGCAATATCCACTGTTTGTATAACAAATGTTTTACTTCCATTTGATCCACCAGTCATAATATACGGAATTTCAAATGCTGACAACGCACCACTAATCGCTAAAATTAAATTTAATTCAATAATTCTTCGTATACTTGGAAGAATAATATATCTAAACTGATGCCATCTATTAGCACCGTCAATTTCAGCAGCTTCATATACTTCTTTTGATATAGATGAAATAGCACCTAGGAAAATAATAAAGTTAAAGCCCATATATCTCCATACAGATGTACCAGCTAAAGAAATATTAATAATATCTGGATTTCCTAACCAATGTGTAATAATAGCACCTAAACCAAATGCATTTAAAACAGTATCAAGTGTTCCTTCAGGTCTAAAGAAAAATAAGAACATAAATCCGATCGCAACACCATTTAATAGATAAGGAAAGAAGATAACACCTTTGAAAAAATTCTTAAAACGAACATTAAAACTTAAGATCGTTGCAAAATATAAAGCTAAACCCATTTGCACGAATGTTCCTGCAAAATAATATAAACTTACTTTAAATACTGAAAAATACTCAGGATCTGTAAAGATTGTCACATAATTCTCAAAACCTACTAATTCTTTCTCACTAAAACCATTCCAATCAGTGAAACTATAATAAAACATATTCATAACAGGTACATAAGCAAACGTGATCAATAATGCAACAGGTACAATCGAGAAAAGAACAATAATAAAGCGTCTTTGCGCATCGTATGATAAATTCGAAAATTTAAACAAGAACCACACCTCCTGGCAGTATTAGTATGAATAGAAAAAGCACCTTACTTCCCAAGAGCAAATAAGGCGATTAGGAATAGAAGGTGTATGTATACCGTTACCTTCTATTCCTAATTGACTTATGTTCTTGATCTGATCATGCTTTCATTCATACACAATTAATAGATTCATATCTTCATTCACTATGAATCAACGAAACAAAAACTTGTAAACACTTACAACAATAGTTTTTAGGCAAGGAAAGTGCTTTTACATGCACCTTCCTTGTTGTTTAAGCTTATTACTCAGCCATTACCTTTTCATACGCTTCATTCCATTCGGCATTAAGTTCTTTCATAATGTCCTCGAATGATTCATCACGATTTCCAATTGCAGCTTCTACAATACGCTTCGGTGTATCTTCTAGCCATAAACCTAGTTCTGCTTCTTTGTCAATTTTATCAAGTAATCCTTCTTGACCTTCTTTAGCAGGAGTTAACAATTCAAATGTCACACCTTGCTCTTCATATACTTTTAGTTCTTCAGGAAGTGGAACACTTTTCGCTGCACTAATACCACCAGCTTGTTCTACTGAATAACCTGAATCATGGATAAACCAGTCAACCCAAGCTAAAGCCGCATCTTTATTATCACTGTGCTTGTTCACACCCATTTGGAAGTCAGCACCTAATGGAAAAATCACTTTATCTGCATTTGTTGGGAATGGCATATAACCAATTTCATCTGGATTTTCAGCAACTGCTTTGATTTGATCAATCGCCCATGAACCTAATACCATTGTCGCAATTTCACCTTTACCCATCATTGCTTTTGAAGATTCCCAATCTGTTGTTAATGGATCTGCTTCAATTAAACCTTTGTTCGCTACATCATACATAAGCTTCCATAATTCATATTGAGGTTTTCCTTCAACTAAAGGATCTTTCTCATTCACCATTGTTTGGTTGTAATACGCAGGATCTCCAGCTACAGTAGTAAATGCACCTTCCCACTGAGTTAACGGCCAACCAGCTGCATAGTTAGAGTAAAGTGGAACTGCATCTGTATTTTCTTTAATCTTTTCTAATGCTGTAATAAATTCATCCATTGTTCTTGGTGTTTCTGTTACACCAGCTTCTTCATATACTTTTTTGTTATAAACAACACCTGTGTAAGTAACAGCAATCGGAATGCCATAAACAGTACCATCAACCGCTCTCTCTTCTACACCCATGTACTCTTCGCTCATTTCATCAAGTTTACCAAGTGGCTCGAAGAAATTTGGAAGATCTTCAATTGGTACTTGAGTCGGAAGTAATAAAACATCACCATAATCTTCTGTGTTCATACGTGGTGTAATTTGACCACCATAATCAGTTAACGCTTCAAAATTCACTTCTACGTTCGGATATTTCTTTTGAAACTCTTTTTCATATTCAGGGAAAACTGTGTCAACAATATCTGTTCTCTGAGAAATAAATGTAATTTCTCCTTCAATATCTTCTGGAGCTTTATCTTTCCAGCTTACATCCGGATCTGAATTTCCTTTATCACCTTCATCTGAAGAAGAAGAACAGCCAGTAAGGCCAACTAATATAATAAGCAACATTGTCATGAACAAACTAAGTAATTTACTTTTATTCATTATAATAACCCCTCTCTTTACTTCGTTTTAAAGTTACCGTATAGGTTACAAATTAATTGTAAGTTGGTAACGCTTTCTTGTCAATAACTTTCCTGTTAATATTTTTGAATTCTTCATTTCTTTTACTATTTCTTTCAAAAAATATAAGGAGACTGTACTTTTAGTGAACTTTACTACAAACAAAATTATTAAGTTAACGGTAACCTAATTATAACGGAATGTAACGTAAATGACCAGAATTTTTTTATTATGTAACTTCACTTATCATAAAAAGAGTTTAAACACCCTTATATTAACAATGCTAAAACAAAAAAAATACTTTCATTCGCGAAAGTATTTCTAGTTATTATTCAATCAATTTCTATATGTTTATATAAGGAATAGATCACACCAAACCCGTAAAGAAATGGTCCAAAAAAGACAAAAAAAGCAAAATTATAATCTGCCGCTAAATACATAAGTATAAAAAGAGCTAAGATTGCTATAGAGCTAACAGGGTTTTTTATAATCGCTAAAAAGGCATGAATGTTTGCAAGCTTAATTGGTTGTTTTTTAAAAGAAAGAAAGACAGTACTAAAAGTTAACATTAATAGAGTCAAAACAAGTAAGTAAATTAACACAACTGACATAACGATTGTTAAATCATTACCTTGTTTATTTACAAAATAAAGAAATGCATATAGCAGCATTAAAATAAAGGTATAAGTGAACGACACGATTTTATGTGTTTTGTGCAATTCAAACTGTTGCTTGAATAATTTCCGTACACTTATATTTTTTTCATCATCTTCACCTCTATTGAGATGATGTAATGTTAAAAACAACGCACAAAAACTTGGAACAATACTATAAACCACAAATCCCTTCAACAAGCTTATCCAAAAATAAATACTCACCTGAAAGAACTTATAAAGATACTGAAAAAACATGATGATTTTACTATTCATTTTTTCTCCTTTGCACATAAGTCATGATTCATTTAGGCTGTTTTCGTGAACTTTAATGCTTTAACAACTCCAAGTAAACAACACTATATAAAGCATAGTGCCATCTTTTCTTCATAGGATAGGACATATTTTGCTATAGAAACAATGTTTCCAATGCATAATTAGATCAATTAGCAATAATCTTTCAGAAAAGAGCCTTAATTTAAAGTCTATTATAACAATGAAAGGTGAATTTAATAAATGGACTAGTGTGGTAATAAGAAGCTAATGAGAGAAATCATCCATCAAGACGAATAAATCTAAATCACCCAATAGATCATACTTGTTTCTATTAATCAGATAAACAGGTATAACAAGTTCGTTCCATTGCGCTGCAGAGAAAAGATTCACCGGAGAGGAAACCATACCTCCCTCAGCTGCTCTGTGTAGATCCCATTTCTTCCTCTACTTCCCATAGGAGAATTAGTGTCTTAGGTTCGTTCCATTCAACTAATTCTTAAAGATAGTATACAAAATCAGAAAATCTATTGAAGACAGTAAATAAAGACCCGAACTATTAGGCGTAAGAATAAATACCACCTAATATTTCGGGTTGATCATTAACTTAAATACTTATGTCCTAGCCTTTTGTAGACAAAGGTTATGTTAAAGGCTATCTAAATTAAGGTGGTTAGCCTTGTTTAATCTCCCTAACCGAATTCCGATAGACAATTTTCCCTTTAACCAATACTCTTCCGAATGACTTGTTGCTATCTTTCACTTTTTCTAAAATAAAGCTTACCGCATTATGTGCCATTTCTTCTATATCTACTTCAACAGTTGTTAAGCCTGGTTCAGTGATTGTCGCATACACATCATTATCAAATCCAACGACAGAAATATCTTCCGGAACTTGATAGTCTAGTTTTGTAAGCTTTTGTACTAAGTTATGTGCCACTTGGTCACAATTACATACAAAGGCTGTTGGAAGTTTTTCAGGTAGTTGTATATCGATATAAACTCCATTTTCGTCACGATCATTTAAAATATAATCATAATTTAAGTGAAGTTTATGCTCTAATAAAGATTTATAATATCCTAGAAAACGGTCTTGAATACTACTTGTAGATGTTAAATTTCCAACATAACCAATATCACAGTGGCCTTTTTGGACAAGGTAATTTGTTATTTCATAGGCTCCATAAAAGTTATCTGTTATAACTGAGTCAATATCTGCATGTTCATCATAGAAATCAAGAAAGACTTTTGGAAGCCCGATATTTTGTATTTTTTCGATATAATTTTTACTTGTTTGCCCTAATATGATAAATGCATCAACTTTTTTTTCGTAATAGATCCTTGGAAGAGTTAGGTTTTTTTCGTCTTCATTGTTTAAAATATGCAGAATTCCATAATAGCCACTTTTCTCTAAGTGTCGAGTAATAGTTTGATAAACATTTAAATAAAAGGATTGAGCAAGACCAGCATATCTTTCTGGTATAATCACTCCAATATTATAGGAAAGTCCTTCTTTCATCGACTTTGCCATAGCATTGTAGCGATAACCCATTTCATCAGCTAGATACTTGATTTTATTTTTCAGCTCATCACTGACACCTTCTTTATCATTCAAAGCTTTGGAAACAGTGACACTACTTACACCTAATTTATCTGCTATATCCTTCATCGTCACATTGCTTTTCATTCGTTTTCCTCCGAACCAACCCCATGTGCAAGGAACTCCCTATTGGTCATATTTAAAGAAAGTCGTTTATTTGTTATATTCTTTGGCTATGTTAAAGCTTGATGTTGATTATTAGCACTTTGTTGATTGAAGGGAAAGGCATGAGACTCTAGCGGGAGTAGCGGGACAGGTGAGACCCCACAGACGCTATGCGTCGAGGAGGCTCACCGCCCGCCCCGCGGAAAGCGAATGCCTGAAACGGAAATCAACAACAAAGTTTAACTGAGCCTATTTTTTTAATAACTCTAAATTACGTTCAATAAGATCTTTGCGTTGTGCAGCACAGTCCAATGAACGAAACGGATCTTCTGGTGTATTAAATGTATAATCTACAAGTTTTTCAATCGTTGTTGTTGCAACGTGAATACGTGTATCACTTGAAGCATAATAAATGAATACTTCGTTGTTTTCATTAACTATAGCACCATTGCTAAAAATAACATTCGATACATCACCAATTCGCTCCTCATCATATGGCGCAATAAAATGTCCACCAGGAAGGGCAATGACTTTTGCTGGATCTTCTAAGCTTGTTGCAAGAGTGTAAAGGACATAACGTAACCCAGCTGCTGTATTTCTTACACCATGTGCAATATGAATCCAACCTTTTTCTGTTTTAATTGGCGCTGGACCTTGACCATTTTTCACTTCATAAACAGTGTGATAACGTTTACCATGCATGACTTTTTCTTCATCTACTACAGGATTTAGAATATCATCACATAGAGCAAAAGCGATTCCACCGCCAGAACCTGTTGAAATAAATCCATCTTGAGGACGAGTGTAAAATGCATATTTTCCATCAACAAATTCAGGGTGTAAAACAACATTACGTTGCTGTGGAGATGGTGTTTGAATATTAGGAAGTCGATCCCATTTCTTCAAATCCTTTGTTCGAACCAAGCCAGCTTGTGCAATTGCACTTGATGTATCAAATTCTGGTGCATTCGGATCTTTACTTTCAGAACAATAAATTCCGTAAATCCAACCATCTTCATGTTGAACTAAACGCATATCATAGATATTTGTTTCGTGTTCATCTATATCATCCCATGTTAAAGGTGTATCAATAAAGCGAAATTGATCAATTCCATTATCACTTTCTGCTATGGCAAAAAATGATTTACGATCTAATCCTTCTGTACGAACGACAAGATAATATTTATTATTTAGGTAAATTGCTCCCGGATTAAATGCCGCATTAATCCCTAATCTCTCCATGAAATGCGGGTTTGTTTCTTTATTTAAATCAAAACGCCAATGAACAGGTACATGATGACGAGTAATCACTGGATTTTCATAACGATCATAAACTCCATTATAGAAGTCTACCTTTTTCTCATTTTTTTTATTTAATAACTCATTTTGTTTTTCAACTAACTCAAAATATTTTTCGTGTATCATTATCCTTCATTCCTTTCAATCATTTCTAAGCAAAACCTTGAATTATGGTAAGGTGTTTTCCACGGTTCTCCAACAGCTCTTTCTGTTGGCTTGCCATCTGGTTCTATAGACCAAAACCACTCTCCACCTTCACGAGGATCAACTAAGTTATTTTTTGTGTATTCCCATAAACCATCAATTAATTTTAAGAACTTTTCATCTTTTGTTCTCTCATACGCGTTTTGGAAACCAACCATCGCCTCTGCTTGAACCCACCAAACTCGTGTGAAATCAATCTTATCATCATGCTGTTCATTGACTAATGAACCATCTTCAACAACAGCTGTTTCAGCAATGTTATACGCAATATCAATGACCATTGAAATGTATTTTTCTTCTTCTAACCCTAAAGCTTTTAATGCATCATCAATGAGCCAGCTTGCTTCAATATCATGACCATATGATTTCAGTGGCATCAACGAATTCCAATTTTTATCGAAAAACACATTTAAATATTTCGTTTCTTTGTCATAGATTTTCTCGTAGAAAATCTCAATTAAATTTATTAAACGCTTCTTCACTTCATCAGTAGGAGATGCTTTATAAAGGTTTGTATAGGCTTCAAGGACATGAAGATGTGTGTTTGTTGTCACATCCGCAATAATCCCGTTTTCACTTAATTTTTCATTTGGAAGCTCATTCCACTCACGACCAAATTCTTCTTTATAGGCATTATTTACTGAATCAAATCCTTTGGTTTCTATTAAGTTAAAAAGTTCAGTTGCATATTGTAGTGCTTCTTCATTGTTAGTTGCACGATAATACTCACTTAATGCATAAACTCCAAATGATTGTGTGTAAACATGCTTTTGATCTTCTATTGGATTTCCTTGGTAATCAACTAACCAAAATAACCCTTGATGTTCATGATCAAAAACTTTATCAATTAAGAACTTATAAAGGTGGTGCGCATATTGAAGATACTCTTCATTTTTTGTCATACGGTAAGCGGCTGAAAAAGACCATAAAAACCGAGAAGCTGCTATACCACCCTTTTCAGCTTTTTTATCAATTGTTAAGTCATAATTTACTTTTCCGTAAAAACCACCATTTTCGTCATCTCTAAGATTTATCCAAAATGGCAAGATATGATCAGTTAAGTGATTTTTAATCTCTTTATTAAGTTTATCCAAAACCTATAAACCCCCAAACTTTAGTTTACCGATAACTTAATTATCATGTTACTTGCTTGTTAACATTTTGTCAATCTACTTTAAAGCGTTTTCATAAATTTCATATTTAAAAATAATCACTAACTTAAAAAAGCTAACTTTATACCCTAAATGAGGTATTAACGTTAGCTTTTGCTAGCTTTCTATCAAAAGATTTCATTTCGTTTAAAGAGGAAAATTTCGAGGGATTTAAAAGTTGAAGTAGAGAATTACTCAACATTAAGAATTAGTAAAATTTAAGCTAAAATGATCAAAACTATGTATAAACACTACCCTTTTCACCTTTAGAAAAAAATCAGCGATGTTCTATTTATAGTCCATCGCTGACCTCTAATGTGTTACTGAAAATTCCGCGCTTGCTTTTACTTCTCCATTGATGATCACTGAAATCACATGCATTCCTGGGTAATGCTTTCGTGTTGATAACTCTTTAAAAGAATGATTCCGCTGATAAATCTTAAGCTCATTAGGTGAGATGGTATTCTCTGATATCTTAAATTGCTTTGGAGACAGCTTTCCGTTCGCTTTTACATAATCGATAGAGTATTCAATCCGAATTTTTTGTTCTTGTTGATCTCTTGAGTGAAGTTCAAAGGAATATGAAAGAGTATCTCCAATTTTAACAGAGTTTACTACTGTTAAATGAAGTACATCTATATTGCTATTTCTCTTTATCCCAACTAATTCAAGAGCTTGTTCATTTCCTTTTTTCAATAATGTTCGTAATCCCTTTTTTATTATCCAATTTGTTATTTCACTCTTACCAATCCACTTTTCTGCCAATTCAATCACAATTCCAGGATGATCTTTAGAAATATCATTCAAATGATTAGCTACACTTTTCCTTACATATAATGATGTATCTTTCTTTAAATTCTCTAAAATAGGTAAGGTTGGTGAAGGATCTTGTTTCAGACTAACAAGGGCCATTCCCCATGGTAACCTTGGTCGAGATCCTTCACTTGCTAACCTACGCACATGTTCATTACTGTCTTTACTCCATTTTAGAAATTGCTGGGTCATCTTATGTGGATTACTTATAAAAAATGGTCGAACAGCAAATTCAGATGTTGAGTATTTGGTGAAAAATTCAAGTGCATCCATCGAGATCTCCCAATCATCTAGTCCATATACTTCTACATAATCAGGAAAAATAATTCCAGCTAAGCTTTCTCGAACTCTTGGTGCAACAGCTTTTAAAATAGCAATTGCTTCGTCATACTGCTTTGGTAATGTTTCATGTAAACAACTAGTAATATGACGCACTCGCATTTTCAACGAAAGGTCATTCCAATGATCATGATATATACGTGACTGAAACAATGCTGAATTAAAAGCAGGATACTCTTCTTCCAAATATGAAGAAAGCGAAATAATAAACTGTTCACTAAATATATTTCTTAATTCTTCGGCCATATTTTCTCCTTTACTAACACAATAGTCATTTCTTTACATTAAACGATTTTCAATTGTGTTTCAATCCACTGAATAATATCTGTATATACCTCTTGGCGATTCAATTCATTTAACATTTCATGACGACCTTCTTTATAAAACTTGTACTCTATGTTTTTGATTCCATTTCTTTTATACTGCTCAATAACGCCTACTACACCTTTTGTATAGTTCCCTACCGGATCTTGATCACCACTGAAAAGCAAGAAAGGTAGATCTTTGTTTATCTTTCTTACTTCTTCGGTTTTGTGAATCAATTCTAGTCCATCCATCAAATCATAAAAAAATCTTGTTGTTGGAATAAAACCACAATAAGGATCATCCATGTAATATTGAATTTTTTGAGGATCTCTTGTTAACCAATCATAACTTGTTTTCACATTAGCAATATGTTTGTTATAACGACCAAAAACCAGTTTATTCATTAATTGACTCTCTGATTTTTGACCAAGTTTACGGATTTGTGATTTCGATATGACTTTTGCTATTTTTCCCATAAATCCAGGGTTTCCACCAGTTCCTGATAAAATGACAGCATCAACATCATTATGAAAGCGCTGTAAAAAACGTCGTACCAAAAAGGAACCCATACTATGTCCCATGATAAAAACAGGTGTAGTTGGATATTTTTTATGAATTTCAGTATTTATCTCTTTTAGATCTTCAACAGCCCTTTCAAACCCACTTTCTTCAGCGAAAAAACCATAGTCTCCAATTTTCTTTCCAGTTTCTCCATGACCACGATGATCATTTCCTACGACAAATACTTTATGTTCAACTAGAAAGTTTGCAAATTCCTCATAACGACCAATATGTTCTGCCATGCCATGTGAAAGTTGTAAAACGGCTCTTGGTTGTATGGATTCATCTGACCATTTACTAATAAAAACTTCTTGCCCATCTGACATCTTTAACCAACTATTTGCTTTCATGATTATTCCCCTTTGTGAAAGGAGTTAGACATATGCCTAACTCCTTAGCTTTATCAATCGTATAAACTTTAAACTCTGTGCAGCTATTAATAGAAATCAAGTTGTTATATAGGTTATCTGATCAACAGAGTGGATAACTATCACTTGATTTAAGAATGTAAATCAGTTGGTATCACTGCATCTTTTAGCTCTTTCTCCAATTGTACTCGATATTCCTCTGTTTGTTCAGATGTCCAAGCTAATTTCTTTTCCATAAAGCTAATAACTTCGTCTTTCCAGGTGTTTACCCAAGCAATATTAAAGAAAAGTGCACCTGTACGTCTTACAAAGAAATCTACTGGCATTGTGACCATTTCATGTTCAATTGAATACATAAGCTTTGCATAAACATCTCTTGATAAATTAACTTGAAGCTCATCATATTGTTTTCCATATTGAAATAATGTATCAACATTAGATCCATACATTTTAGCTAAATCTCGACCTTGTTCTTTGGTAAAACCATATTGAACAGCTTCTTGTTGTTTTTTTGCGACAAATGTTGTGAAGCCTTTCGAGCCATCTACATGACCACCTGATATTGGATAAGACTTTGTGATTGATGATTTATATGATACAGATGGATATTGTTCTGTGATTCGTTTAGATGCGAGATCTACAACACTTTCAGCCATTTTACGATATCCAGTTAATTTTCCACCAGCAATTGTGATTAATCCGCTGTCACCTTCCCAAATTTCATCTTTTCTTGAAATCTCTGACGGATCTTTTCCTTCTTCATAGATTAGAGGACGAACTCCAGCCCAGCTTGATTCAACATCTTTATCCGTTACATTCACATCTGGAAACATATAACGAATCGCCTCAAGGATATAGTCTCGATCTTCAGCGAGCATTTTTGGATTGGCGATATCTGTGTCAAAAAATGTGTCCGTTGTTCCAACATAAGCTTTTCCTTCTCTTGGAACAGCAAAAACCATTCGACCATCTGGTGTATCAAAATATATTGCTTGTCGAAGTGGAAAAACAGATTGATCAATAACTAAATGTACTCCTTTTGTTAAACGAAGCATTTTATTATTTTTAGAATAATCTTTATTACGCACTTTATCGACCCATGGACCAGCAGCATTGATCACAATGTTCGCTGAAATGTTGTATTCTTTGTGTGTGATAACATCTTTCACCTTTGATCCTACTACTTGTTTATCATCATAAATTAATTCCACAGCTTTTGTATAATTTATACTATTTGCTCCATTTGCAACTGCTGCTTTCATCACTTCTATTGTTAATCTTGCATCATCTGTTCGATATTCTACATAATATCCTCCACCAGCTAAGCCTTGTTTCTTTACTAATGGTTCTTTCTTTAATGTTTCTTCAACAGAAAGCATCTTTCTTCGTTCTGATTTCTTCACACCTGCTAAAAAATCATAAACACGTAAACCTATAGATGTTGAAAATTTACCAAATGTTCCACCTTTATGCATTGGAAGTAACATCCATTCTGGTGTTGTCACATGAGGGCCATTTTCATAAACAATTTCGCGTTCTTTACCAACCTCTGCAACCATCGCTACCTGAAATTGCTTTAAATAACGCAACCCACCATGAACGAGCTTTGTTGATCGACTTGAAGTTCCTGCAGCGAAATCCTGCATATCAACGACAGCCACCTTCATCCCTCTTAAAGCAGCATCTAATGCAATTCCAGCACCTGTAATTCCCCCGCCAATTACTAATAAATCATACTTTGTTTCACTCATTGTTTTTAACTGCTCTGATCTATTCATACTAGAGAAATTCTCCATGTGATAACCTCCGAATGTATTTTATTGTTTAACTATTTGTAGGTTTTACACCAATATCTATAAAAACGTACAAAAAAAGAGACCAAAACTAGCATTATAACAATTGTTATAATGTAGAATGGTCTCTCCATGTCTCCTACCGCGTTTATTAACTTACCTTTATTATAACATTCATGACAGTTATTTCAATGATTAAATAATTATATCTACTTTAGGGTGATCATTAGTTCGTTTCATTTCGCTTTTAGACAATTGCTTTCCGCGGGGAGGGAGTCAATTGTCTGAAGCTCCATTCCACTATAATGAATTTTAAAACCAATTACTTAGCTATCAATAAGTTTCAAGTAATGTAGACTTTTTACTCCTTGTTGAATAGATTAATTGTAATAACATCACTCAAAGAGGTCATTCTAATTTATTCCACAAAACCATTATTTAAAATAATTCCATATCTCTTTATTTGAAGTCGTGATTCCGTCTGCACCTGCTTCAAGGGCTGCTTCAACTTCAGCAACAGATCTGATAAGACCTCCTGCAAGGATCTTTGTTTTTGTCCGATCCTTTACTTCTTCAATCATCCATGGCATGGCTCCAGGTAGAACTTCAATATAATCTGGTTTTGTTTTATTAACAAGACGATAACTTCGTTCAAGTGCATGTGAATCGATTAAAAACATCCTCTGAATAGCTACAACACCCTTTTGCTTCGCTTTCAAAATGACCGTTGACTTGGTTGAGATCAACCCATAAGGATTATACTGCTGACAAATATATTCTGTTGCATAATCATCATTTTTCAATCCATGAATTAAGTCAACATGATAAATAATTTTCTTTTGATGTTTTTCTGCTAATTTATGAATATTCCCCAACTGGGAAATATGAGTTTCTAAAAAAACACCAATTTCATAATCACTTTCTAGAAAAAGTTCATATTGTTTCATTGAGGAAAACGCTGGGACTATTTTTTGCATAAAAACTCCTATCCTATCTCTATTCCTTTGATTTCTCTTAGTAGATTATTTATGTAGGCTTCCAAGAGGAAAAAAGTAAAAAAAGCCCTATTGCATTACCTTAGGAAGTCCGGGAGCCTTCTTTTATCAGCCCACTTTGGAGTCCCTTGACATAAATCTAAAAGAAAATCACATGATAAACACTTGATAATGGTCATGTTACTATTTCATTAGTTTCTTTAACTTAGCTAATCCATTTTCCGCATGAGGATAACGAAAACGAAAATCAAAGAGATTCGTTTGTTTTAAGATGCTTTTATTATGTGAAAAAGCATGAAAGCTCGATTCACCGTGATATGTTCCTATTCCACTTTCACCTACTCCACCAAATGGTAAATATGGTGTGGCAATATGCATGAGTGTATCATTAATACATCCGCCACCAAACGAGATTGTTTCTGTTACTTGCTTTTCAATTGACTCACTTTTTGTAAAAAGATACAAAGCAAGAGGCTTTGGACGACTAGTCACAAAGTCGATCACTTCTTGTATTTCCTCATATTCAATCATGGGGAGTATAGGACCAAAAATTTCTTCAGTCATTATTTCAGACGTCATACTGTTAGGAACAATTAATGTAGGCTCAATTTTATGGCTTGTTTCATCCATCCTGCCACCATGTAAAATTTCTCCTTGAGATAAATAGGTCGTTAAACGGTTAAAATGTCGCTCATTTACAATCTTCGCAAAATGTTCATTCGCAATTGGATTTTCACCATAAAATTCAACGATAACTTTTTTAAATTCCATATAGAATTTTTCTTTCACATTTTTATGAACGTACAAATAATCTGGTGCGATGCATGTTTGACCCGCATTGATGAGTTTACCAAAAGCAATCCGTTTTACAGCTAATTCCACATTGGCTGTTTCATCAATAATACAAGGACTCTTCCCACCAAGTTCTAATGTAATGGGAATCAATCTTTTTGCAGCAGCTTTCATGACAATCTTCCCAACAGGTACACTTCCTGTGAAAAAGATATAATCAAAGGGTTGTTCTAGCAAATAAGTTGTCGTATCAATTCCGCCTTCTAGAACAGCTATATACTCTGGGTCAAACACTTCACTTATAATAGAAGCAAGGATATTTGATGTATTTGGCGTTAATTCTGAAGGCTTTAAAATAGCTGTGTTTCCAGCAGCAATCGCTCCAATTAAAGGTGCTAATTGAAGTTGAAACGGATAATTCCAAGGAGCAATAATAAGTGATACACCATATGGCTCAGCAATTGTATAGCTCTTTGAACCAATATGTGTGATTGCTGTTTTCACTTTTTTAGGCTTCATCCATCTGTTTATATGTTTCATCGTAAAGCGAATTTCTTCTAATAAAAAACCGATCTCCGTTACATACGCTTCTGACTCCGATTTATTTAAATCAAGCTTTAAAGCACGAGAAATTTCCTCTTCATTCTTCTTAATTTGCTTCTCGAGTGTTTCCAACATTTTCACTCGAAATTCTTTCGATCTAGTAGCTCCAGTTTTAAAGTATTGTTTTTGCATGTGTACATGCTTTTCAACTGAATTTAGCGAATGCTCTTTTATTTCGACCATATGGAGAACTCCTCCCACTAAAATTAATACTAAAAAGTAGATATGACTTCAATATTTTAGAGAAAATCGATCAAAAGCAATTTTCTTCAACAACGTGTATTAACTTTTTTAACTGATCAACAGAATGTTCTAGAGAAAGAGAATAAATCCGTTGTGTACCTTTTTGTTCTATTGACACTAAATTCGCTTGTCGTAATATTTTCAAGTGATGAGAAATTGCGGGTCTAGACAATGTTGAGTGATCCGTAATCTCATTTACTGTTAACCGTTCCTTCTCTGCAAGAAGCATAATAATATCTTGGCGGTACACATCACCTAGCGCTTGAAAAAGCGGGATACAAACTCTGAACGATTCAATCGCTACCTCTGCTGTCATGTCATTTCTCTCCTTATTTCCAAACGTTTAAAATATTAAACATAATATATCTCCTCACCAATATCATGTCAAGGAGTGATGTGTTTACTAAAGGCAATCTTTCGTAAACTTTGCTGCTTTTTGTTAATTGAAGAAAACAGCACGATATAAAATGTAATGTCCTCTTTTATTTGATAACACTATTGTTACGAAAAGGAAATTAGGTTCATTCGCAACAAATTATTCAGAAAAAAGCCCAAATCAAAAAGGCTTTAAACACCATCTATCCAAAATAAAAAAGCTAAGATACACACATTGTGAACCTTAGCTAATATGCTTAAAAATAAACAATCCAGATAACAACGACTAAAAGAATACGATAGATTGCAAATGGAACGAGTTTAATTTTATTAATTAATTTTAAGAAAAAGCGGATGGAAATTAACGCAAAAACAAATGCACTAATAAAGCCTGTGATAAAAAATGGCATGGCATCTAGTGTGAAATACTGCCAGTTTTTCAGTAATGATAATGTACTTGCACCTGCCATAATTGGAACAGCCATAATAAAGGTAAAATCGGCTGCAGCTCTATGGCTCATCCCTAATAAAACACCTCCAGAAATCGTTGATCCTGAACGAGAAAATCCTGGCCATAACGAGAGGCATTGAATAAGACCAACATAAAGCGCCTGCTTATAAGTAATCTGATCAACTGAAACGATTTTCGGCTCTTTTGCACCGAAGAGATCAGCTAAAATCATTAAAATCGCTCCGACGACTAAGCCAATTAATACCGTTTCAATTGAAAATAAATGTTCATCTATATAATCCTCAAAAAGTACACCAAGAACACCAGCAGGAATTAACCCTACAATCACCTGTGAAAGTCGTAAATGATTTTCACTAGGTTGGTGTGTGCTACTTGTTTTCTTACGTAATCGCCCTAAGCCAAGTAATTGGATAAAGCGATCTCTAAATATAACAACAACGGCTAAAATTGATCCTAACTGTATAACAATTTTAAATGTATTGGCAACATATTTTGTTAAAAATGCCTCAGATTGCAACCACATATCATCAACTATAATCATATGACCTGTTGATGAAACAGGAGCAAACTCAGTTAACCCTTCAACCAACCCAAGAATGACAGCTTTCAACAGTGTAAGAATATCCATTATTTTTTCTCCATTCACACATTAAATGTTCAAATCTATTTGTTCATTTCAACTTATCTTGTTTTTAATATCTACTTTAATAGTAAATGTCTTAAAGCCTACAACAACGGCAAAATGCTTTAGCACATATGTTAGTATAGCTACTAATTCTCTAATATGGAAACTATTTTTCAAATAAATCATTTACTCTTTTCGGTAGGCTATATGCTATGCAACCAAAATATGCAGTAGAAACAGTGTATTTTTCGCATAAAGGCTCCTATTTAATGCAGAAAAGATATCACTAGATTTAATAGAATGCTGATTCTTCGGTATTTATAAGCAACAAAGTTTCCAAAAACAGTCTTTCAGTAAAGCTCTTACAAACAGTTTTTATCTTTTAATACATGTTTAATGTTTTTCTAGTTGGGAAGAATAGTAGTGTGAAGTTTGTTTAAAGGAGATCGATGGAATGTTTAAGAAAATTATTTTATTATCCTGCTTAACACTTATTCTCTTCTTACTAATAGCTAGTTATTCAACAGATGAATTCATGACAAACACTAGTAAAAAGGTAAGTAGTGTTGATACTGAAGCTGACAATTCAACACATGAAGAAAGTTATCTAAAAATTAAAAAATATAAAATTACAAAAGTAGTAGATGAGAAGGTTGAAGGTTTGAGTGATGATCACACAGTTATTTCTTTTCGTCCAACTGATTTAAAAAAGCCTTTTTTAAATGAGCTTTCTGAAGGGATGGAAATTAAGGTTTATTTTAGCAAAGGTGCTGGAGGTCTAATGATCGAAAAAATAGAAACGTTATAACAATCATTAAACACCTTTTTCACTAAGTTTTTTATTGATTTTTGTACTTTGTTAAGTGCAAAATAAAGAAGATCTTCGTGGAAAACCCCAAATACATCCAAAATTAGAAGGTTCGTGATTCCCCTAAATTTATAACCCTAATAGGAAAACAATAAAAGGAAAAAAAGCCCTTTGAATACACAAGGTGACTTTTTATTAGGAAATTTCACTCTAGTATGTTATCTCGTTCTTGATATCGCATCACTGCATAGTATGATAAGTAGGTTTTTGTTGACCTATTTTAACTTGGTATTAGTTGCTTTCATTTCATCCCATTCTTCCCTTAAAATCCCCATTCTTATCGAGTCATAATACACCTCATTATAATAGCGACATTTTCTCATTCTACCTTCTAATTTCATCCCGAGTTTTTCAGCAAGCTTCATCATGCGTTCATTACCAGACCAAGTCGTAATACCAACTCGAGGGATATCTAGTGTTTGAAACAAATGATCAATCCAAAGAGAGAGTGCTTTTGTTCCATAACCTCCACTCCAATAGGAAGGATCGTAAATAACAATTCCTGCTTCAAGCCATTTTGTTTGTTCATATTCCCAATAGTATCCAACATAACCAATAACAACTCCATCAACTTCTATGATTCTACTTTTCTCCAAATCTTCATCAAGAAATTGCTGAACATATTCATCATAATTAATGAACTCTAGGGGAAAATAGGGTGCATCCCATTTTTTCCATTCAGGATGATCCTTTCCATACTTATAGTTCCACAAAATAGGTAAGTCTTCTTTTGTTTTTTTACGTAATGTTACAATTCGTGACATTTCTTCATATCCTCCTATTTATTTATTAAGACTGTTTTCGCAAACTTTGTTGCTATTATCAACTTGAAGGTAACAGTTCTGTATCAAGTCTAGTGGCTCTTTTCTTCTTATAATAGAACCTTTTAAACGATAAAAAACATTGTTTTCAACAGATAATTAGGTCAATTAGCAACAATCTTTCAGAAAAGAGCCTTTATTAAAATTCATTATGTGATTTCATTTTCTTTATAAAAATGCAGTTTTTTATCATAAAAATTCTATTTTTGTCGAATACCTTCCATTCTATTAGTTAATCTGGTTTAATGTTTTTATTAAAATCTATTTAAGAGGTGGTTGCATTGATTGAGGAGCGGTTTTATCTGTTAATTGAGGATAGTCGAATTAAAAAAAGGAAGAAGAAAGAACTACTTAAGATTGGGAAAAAAATTCTTAAAACAAGCTCACAGATGATTGATTCTGCAGCAAGTACTGGAATGACGAGTAAAGAAACAATCGAATTGAGCGTTCAAGTAGATCAACTAATAAACCAATTTCATCGTAAGCGTAATATGTATATTTATTTTAAAGAGTAGCACCCTGCAAGTAAATAGTTGAAGGAACCCCCCTTTTCTTTAGAATCAATTATTTTACACCCTGTTTTATTTAATGAAAAGAGAGATTCCTTCTTATATATTGGCTGTTTTTAGAAACCTGATGGAAACAACACTTTATAAAGTCTAGTACATTTTTCCTTCTACAGGTCGTACCTTTTAAGCAATAATACACTAGTTCTAACAGATAAAGACGTCAATTAGCAACAATTTTTCAGAAAAGAGACTATATCATATCATGATTTGAAAAGGCTCATTATTAACAGCCACTTAGTTACCTACATAAACAATTACCTTTTTTTCTTCTTCTAAGTTTCATTCATAGAATTGTCATCTATCTACATGGAATATCCTCTAACATACAAGATTATTCTTAAAATTATGAAAAAAGGTTGGGACTAAGTTATGTCTCAACCTCTTTTTCTATTAAACGTTAAAAACCAATGTTGATTTCTAGTACCTAGTTGAATGACCTGACTGAATCAATGAGATACCCAATTAAATCATAGAGCTCCCAGTAAGGATCACAACTACACTTACGAAATCAATAAACATACGCAAATAAAAACTCAAAGATAAATTAATCAATCATAACAACAATACTTAATTTCTCTCCATTTTGAAAGTACACTTCTATTTCAACAGCTTCTTTAAATCCTGATATTGTGGAGCTTCCCTCTAATATCGTTGGTGATGTAATATCAATGACAATGCCTTTAGAAGATAAATTTGTACAAAGTCCACCAGAAATCATATTACCAAGCTCTCCAGCGAAAGATTTTAACATATCTCCCTCTATTTTCATCCCAAACATAATCTCCCCAACTGAACCAAAAAGTGATAACTCTCCTTTGTAAAGAATCTTACCTTTTATATCACCTGTAAGTCCGACAAGAACAGCAAAATTCAGTGAGATATTCTTACTGACAAACGTAGAATCAACAGAATCAGTTTGAATAGGAACAATTTGTTTTATTGAGTCAATCATACCTTCTTGTATCGTCGTTATTATTTTTGAGGCTGTACTACTCATGCCTTTACCTCCTCTCTTTTTCTAAGCGATCTTAGTTTAATCTTCTTGAAGCTTTTGAGCGATTTTTGCTAAATCTTTTGCATTACCAGCAACTTTTTTCAACTGTTGCACCATAGCAACACAAAAAGACATTTTGGGAATTACCTCACTGATTAATCGGAGGATATCATAAGTTACTTTTCCAAATTTAGCCAGTTCCCCCATTTCCTTGACCTTTTTTGAATGTTATAGTAAAAAAACACTTAATTACTATATCGACAAAATTCTACATATTTTTAGAGCTTGACAGATTGTACTACTGATAAATTCGCGTATAGTAAAGGGTGTAGAATTCGCATCTACACCCTTTACTTCGGATTCTATTTAAAGTTTGCATTTACTTCCCCCAAAAAAATCAAGAATCACTGGATACACTTTGATAAGTAAAAGTATGCAATTAAACATTTTAACAGCAATCTTTTCTATTGCTTGTTTGACCATATTTTAAAATTATAATCATTCTTCAATTATCTTCATAACAAGAATAATCACTCGGAGCACATCTTATCCTATCTTACCTTAAACAAATAAGAAAAGAAGCAAACCATTAGTAAAGGGTTTGCTCCTTCATCTTGTTTTTTATAACATTACCTTTTGACCCGTTTTTGCACTCTCAATGGCTCCGAAAACCATTGCCATACTTTTGATATTATCACGACAATCGGTTTCAGCTAATCTCTTTTCTTCAATTGCTGAGAACATTTCATCTATACAGCCCCAATGTCCTTCTTGATGAGACCAATCACAAGGGATAGGTATTTTTTTAGTGGAGTGAATAAATCCTTTTTCCTTACTCTCATCAATCACTTCACAAATTGGTGGGGTTACTCCATCCCATAAAATAGTCCCTTTCTCACCAATTGCACGCCAATTGCTTTCCCAAGAAGTGTTAAATCCTTCTGAACACCAAGATCCTCGATAAGAAAAGACAGAGCCATTGGACATTTCAAAGATACAAATCGCTGAAGCATTTCCTTTATACCAAGATCCTTCAGGATTAAATTCGTGACAATAAACGGACACTGGATCCGCTCCAGAAATAAGTCGTGCTTGATCAAATGTATGAATCGCCATATCTAGAATAAGCGGACTATCCATTACATCACGAAAACCTCCGAAATGTGCACCAATAAAAAAATCAGCATATAAAGAACCTAGTTTTCCAATAGACCCACCTTTGACAAAATCACTAAATCCACGAATTTGTTTTAAGTATCTTCTGTTTTGCATGACTGAATATTGTTTTCCCGTTTTCTCTGAAATTCTAATTAATTCCCTCGCATCTTCCATATTTTCAGTCATTGGCTTTTCCCCAAACACATGACAACCCGCTTCTAAAGCAGTTGTGACAATTTGTTTATGACTCGAAGGAATTGTAATATCGAAAACGAGATCTGCATCTGTTTCTTTAATAGCCTGAGATAAATCTGAAAAGATCGGCACATTCCAGTTCCTTTTCTCATTCATTGCTTGAGCTGTTTCTACATAAAGATCAACAAGCGCAACAATTTTCGCATTATCACGTTTTTCAAGATAATCTAACCAAGTATTTGACATTCCACCACAACCAGCAACAATAATTTTATGCTCCAATATGTCTCTCCTTATGTATGTATTTTAAGTCTTTTGTCTTCAACTAAACCATGAAACATTTAGAATCCACTATCCCACACCATTATAATAGTTGTTAAGTTTCGCATCTATGTCCAAATGAGCCTTGATTATTTTCAAAAAACTGAGACATATTTGCTTGATCTACGCACTTATATTTTTTTATGTAGTACAGGTGAAGAGAGGTTAATCATTGTATAAGGCTGACCAAATTCCATTGTCTCATCTATGAATCTCTCTAAATTTTCATTGTTATTTGTTACAATCTTCACCAAATAGCTATACTGACCTGTTAACCGATGACATTCAATCACGACTGGGTTTTCCTTACAAAATTCTCTGAACGCTTTGCAACGATGTGTTTCAACTAAAACAAAGGCTTTTACAGATTTATCTATTTTTTCCGGATTTATTTGCGCTTTATACCCTTCAATGACACCTTGTTCTTCTAGTCTGCGAACTCTCTCGGTAACGGCTGGAGTTGATAAAGCAACTATCTTTCCTAACTCTGTCATTGATATTCGACCATTTTCTTGAAGTATCGTTAAAATTTTGCGATTCACATTGTCCATTATTGCTCACCTTTATAATTCATTTTTACTTATCTAAATTCCTTATATTCTTAAGAATAACAGTTTGATCTCCTTATAAATAGCATATATCTTACATTTCTTTTCATTTAAAATAATGATAATGGATATGACTCTTCTTTGTTAGGTGTACGCTAAAGGTATAGTGATCCTATGGTAAAGGTGCCATTAAAAGAAGAAAAGATCATACTAGATTTCTGTACCTTAAGTATTTCATTTCTACAAAGTTTATAAAATTCATTCTGAGCAAGGGGGCTATATTATGGGTTTAGAGATGAAAGGCGCTTGTGAAAAATGCCAGGCGAACGTTGATTTAATAGCTTATATTTGTGTTCATGAATGCACCTTTTGTGAAAACTGCACGAATGATATGTCAAATATTTGTCCTAATTGTAGTGGAGAATTGGTAAAACGACCGAAACCTGCTAAGTACATGTGTCCTATGAGCTGGAGGAAATAATCTAACATTGAGGTGATTTTAAATGAAAAGAGCACTGATCATTATTGACGTACAAAACGCTTTTTATGATGATAGCTGGGGAAGTCGAAATAACTTACAAGCAGAAACAAACATCAGCCACCTTTTATCTTTATGGAGAGCTAGTAAACAGAACGTCATTTTTATTCAGCATATCTCGCAAAATCCAGATTCACTGTTTTATCCGGAAAACCATAGTTTTCAGATCAAGGAAATCGTTCAGCCAATTGATGGTGAAATGATTATCACAAAAGAGGTAAACAGTGCCTTTATTAATACTGCACTTGAAGACACTCTCAAAAATAAAGGAATAACAGAAGTAGTGATTACAGGATTAACGACTCCACATTGTGTTTCTACAACAACACGAATGAGTGGTAACTTAGGGTTTACAACATTCTTAATATCAGATGCGACAGCTGCCTTCGGATTAGTTGACCATAACGATCACTACATAGACGCAGAAACAATTCATCATAGCTCACTAGCAACGCTACACAAGGAATTTGCGACCGTAATAACGACATCTGAATATATTAAAAATTTCATAGATCGATAACATTCGTGCAGTAGATCTGAACCCTTCAATACAACAGAAAAAAGAACATCAAACAATTGATGTTCTTTTTCTAAACTATTTCATTAAGGCTCTTTTCTCAAAGATTGTTGCTGAACTACCTAATTATCTGTTAAAACCCTGTGTTTACCACTATAAGGTATTATTCAAGAAAGAAAAGATGCCACAAGACCTTATGCAGAGCTATTTTTTCAGGTTATTAAAACAAAAAAGTTTATGACAACAGTCTTTATTAATGATTTGCTACTTTATTCAGTCCACCTGGTTTATTATGAACAGCGATTTTTTCAATTAATTTATTACTTTCTGAATTGACGCCTATTAAATTCACCTTTACACCATTTTGGTGGTACTTAATTACAACTTTATCGATAGCGCCAACAGCGGAATCATCCCAAAGGTGTGCCTGTGTTAAATCTAAATCTATTTCCTTCACATTTTCTTTAAAATCAAATTCTTTAACAAAATCTGTAACAGAGGCAAAGAATAATTGACCTGATACTTGGTATATCTTCTTACTAGATCTCTCTGCTGATAAGCTTGTTACTTTTACTTTTGATATTTTTGCAGCGAAGAAGATCGCACTTAAAATAATCCCAACAAGAACACCTTTAGATAAGTCATGAGTGATGATCACAGTAATGACTGTAACAACCATTACTAACGAATCTGTTAACGGTACTCTGTGAAGAGTTTTTAATGATGTCCAATCAAATGTTCCAATAGAAACCATGATCATTACACCCACAAGTGCTGCCATTGGAATTTGTACAAGAAAGTCGTTTAATAGTAAAATTAACACCATTAAGAAAACCCCTGCAACCAAAGTAGATAATCGTCCTCTACCACCTGATTTAACATTAATCACGGATTGACCAATCATCGCACAACCAGCCATCCCGCCAAAAAATCCTGAAACAATATTTGCCATCCCTTGACCACGTGCTTCTTTATTTTTGTCACTATCTGTATCTGTCATATCATCTACGATTTGTGCCGTTAATAAAGATTCCACTAATCCTACAATCGCAATAGAAAGTGAATATGGGAAAATGATTTGCAATGTTTCAAAGTTTAATGGAATATCAGGTAATAAAAATAATGGTAATGCTTGTGTTAATTCACCCATATCTCCAACAGTTCTTACACCACTTCCTGTCATCACCGCAATGATTGAAATAACAACAATCGCTACTAATGGTGAAGGAACAGCCTTCGTAAAACGTGGCAAAATATAAATAATAGCTAATGCTCCAGCTACCATGGCAAACATCTGCCATGATTCACCTGCAAAATGTGGTAATTGTGATGTGAAAATCAAAATAGCTAATGCATTAACGAAACCTGTCATAACTGAACGAGGAACAAATTTCATTAATCTTCCTAATTTTAGAACACCCATAATAATCTGAATGATACCTGTAAGAATGGTTGCAGCAAGTAAATATTGCAATCCATAGTCAGCAACTAATGTGACCATCAACAGTGCTGTAGCTCCTGTTGCAGCTGAAATCATTCCAGGTCGTCCTCCAACAAAAGCAATTGTCACCGCAATACAAAAAGATGCGTATAATCCGATCATTGGATCTACACCTGCAATGATTGAGAACGCAATTGCTTCAGGAATTAATGCAAGAGCAACTACGATACCTGCTAATACATCACCTTTGACATTTCCAAACCAAGAATATTTAATTGTACTTAAATCCAAAAAAGACACCTCTCCCTAAACATTTTTTTGTGATATTTATGACTTTCAACTCTCATGAAAGTCGGGTCCGTTATTAACATAAGAGATTATATATTGTTTTGACTCATTTGTGAAGTTAAGTGTAAGCGTAAACATTAAGTGAAAGCTTCTTTATTCTTTATTTTTCTAACAATAGCAAGTACAAAACATAAAATTAATTTAATTGAAGCCTTTTACCTCTAACCTAATTTTTAATTTTAAAAACGTATCTCAACTTAAATTAATCAATGTGAATCCCACAATATATTCTCGAGGATGATTCTTTTCAGAAAGGAGCCTTAAATAACATTCTTTCAGTAAAACAGTCCATCACAAAAAGTACGGAGAAGTTAATTCCCCGTACTCACTTTTTCTTCATTATAAAATCGTAATAAATCACCATAAATGATTTTATCAGAGAAACTTAACTCACTATGTGCTTTATCTTGATAAACATCACAAGCATTGTCAGCTTCAATCACTTCCTGAGTTTGACGATTATAACAAACATCAGATATAGAGATGTACTCTTCTGTGATAAAACTACCATTTCTCAAAACAGCAAATGACTTTCGATCAGGTGAAAATAAATCATTCCCAAATTGAATCAATTTTGTTGTATCAATACCAAGTAAATGTAAAAGTGTTGGTTTAATATCAATTTGACCAGAAACATCTGATATTAATTTTGGATTTTCATCTGTTATACCAGGAATGTGAATTAAAAATGGCACACGCTGTAATTGCACGTTATCATACGGGGTAATTTCATCTTTACCTAAAAATTTCGCCATTGCCTCATTATGATTTTGAGAAATTCCATAATGATCCCCCATTAAAACGATTATGGAGTTGTCATAAAGTCCAGATTCCTTTAATTTCTCAATAAATCTTTTCAGCGCTTCATCTTGATATCGAATGGTTGTTACATAACGATTGAAAATATCACTAGTCGAATCAAATTCTTCTATTAACTTATCTTTCTCTTCTAGTTCAAAAGGAAAGTGATTTGTTAACGTGATAAAGTAACTATAAAAAGGTTGTGGCAGTGTTTTGATTAAATCCACAGACTGTTCGAAGAATTCTTTATCCTTTAATCCCCATCCGACAGAATTCTCTTGATCTACTTTATAGCTTTTCAAATCATAAAAATGGTCCACCTCAAATGCATCATAGATGATATCTCTATTCCAAAAGCTTGCATCATTTGCATGAAATGTAGCTGTATAGTAATTTTTACTTTTTAAGATTTCTTGCATCGAATTGTACTCATTTTCGCTATGTGTGAAAAACACCGCTCCTCTTCCAAGAGGATATAGTGAATTTGCCACTAAAAATTCTGAGTCAGATGTTTTGCCTTGTTCTGTTTGGTGATAAAAATTTTCAAAGTAATAGCTTTCATCAATAAAATCATTTAAATAAGGTGTAAGTTCTTTGCCATTTAACGTTTCGTTGACAACAAAGCTTTGCGTTGATTCCAAAGAAACAAAAATCACATTACGATCCTTAGCAATACCAAACATCTCTTCATCTGGTTTTGTTTTATTCGCTTTGATATAGTTTTGGATTTCCACAAGTTCATCACTATCAGCTAGAACTCTTTGTGCTGATGTACTTGATTGGATAATAGCATCATAGATATGGAAGTTAAAAATCCCAATGTTTTTCACTAATACCTCACGATCAAATGAACGAGTTAATAACATAGGACGTTGAATCTCAGCAAGCCCTAAATTAATAACAAAAACAACGGTAACAAGTAAAAAGTAAGCTCTTCTTTCTCTTGATGGGACAATATCTACTTTTTGAAATTTATGTTTCATTGCTATCCAGATTAACAATAAAATATCAATAAACAATAGATAATAAATCGGTTTCACTAATTCTTGAACACTACTATCTAAATCTCCCATATTACTAGACTGAAACAATAATGGAATGGTCAAAAAATCATTATAGAAATTATAAAAAATCATATTAGAGATCAGCAAAATTGTAACCACTGTACTAACAGCAATAATATATATATTTCTTGCTTTTTGTTTCATAAATAAACCGAAACCAAAGACCAAAAGAAAGAAACTTAGTGGGTTAATAAATAGAATAAAAGACTGCATTATATTTTCTATTTTTATCTCAAAACTAGTTTGATAAACAATATAGGTTTTTATCCACATGAGGACAACCGCTAAAAATAGAAAATGATATTTGCTTATTAAGTTTTTTAACATCTTTTCCTCCCTTAAGATCGTTCAAATCTCCTAAATATAATTTAACATACAAATATTGTTATACGAAGGTATTTGCCATTAAAAAGCTTGTACATGTTTGCTATATATCACGTAATAGTAAAAACATACTCTTCGAAATATTTATTATTATGTAACGACTCATAAACGGAATTAATATATCAAATAACACGCTAATTATCAAGTAGAGTTCATTGCTTTTCCTCTATGAACACATAACCAATTTAACTATTCCCTATTTTCTGTAACTAAAAACTAGTCATTCTTTTTTACGCTTCAATTTCATTATCATTCAGTAAATTTTCCCATCTATGATAAACACTCTTCATCATATAGTTTATCCAGCCACAATGTGGTATTATTTCTTAAATAGAAAAATGTCGAATTTTATCGTTTTTTGACATTTACACAATGGAATTACTGGGGGAAATTATGAAAATCAAAATCAAATTAGTATTACTAGTTTCATTATTAATTACTGCCTTAACCATTACAGGTGTGTGGTCAGCACTTCAATTAAAAGCAACAGAAAACTCCTATCTTGAAATACAAGAGGATGAACAAGTTCAATTAATCTTAAAGTCATTACAGTACAGATTCACAGGAATTTCTAATGATGAAAGAGCCTTCTTACTTACTGGTGATCGGGATTTAATTACAGGTATAGAGGAAAAAGAAAAGCAACTAGCAAACTACTTCAATGAACTTACTAAAATAAAAAGCCTCGGTAAAAGTGATCGAGAAGCTATCGATTCCATTCAAACCAATTTGTTAACATACAGCGAAGCAAATAAAAAAATGATCAAAAATTATCTAGCTGGTGATAAAGAAGCAGCCATGACCATTCATATGGATGAACAGAGAAGTATCCGTAAAGAACTGGTTGATCCTAGTATCGAGCAATTTATTAATAAATTAACGAACGAAATAGAAGAAGATAAGATACTCTTAGATAAAAAACAAACAATCGCTAACATAACATTGTATACAACCATTTTGCTATCAATTATCGGAGGAGCAATTGCGTCATTTTTTATCATTAGATCTATAAACAAACCTATAAGCATGATGAATAGTCGATTAAAGGAAATCTCTGAAGGCGAAGGAGATCTTACCCAATTAATCAACTTACACTCGAAAGATGAACTCGGTGAAATGGCCCAATCTTTCAATCAAATGATTGGAAAATTAAGAGAATTATTTCAACAAGTAAGTTTTTATTCTGAACAAGTAGCTGCCGCATCTGAGCAATTAACAGCAAGTTCAGAAGAAACAACGCGAGCAACTGAATTAATTTCCTCGACAGTTCAAGAGGTAGCTGTTGGAACAGAAAAACAAGCCCTTAGTGTGAAAGATACATCGAAAACGATTGGTGAATTATCATTATCTGTTAACCAGATTTCTGACAGTTCCGAGGTTGTCAAAACAACCGCTCTTCATGCTGCAGATATGGCTGATGAAGGTAATAAATTCGTAACAACTGTTGTCTCACAAATGAATGATATTAACCTTACTGTTAATGAACTTTCGTCAAAAGTGAAAACACTAGGAAAACGTTCAAGTCAAATTGGCGATATTATCAAAGTCATTACAGAAATAGCTGAACAAACAAATTTACTTGCATTAAATGCAGCCATTGAAGCGGCAAGAGCTGGTGAACAAGGACGTGGGTTTGCAGTTGTGGCTGATGAAGTGCGTAAATTGGCTGAACAATCCACAGCATCAGCGTCGGAAATTTCACAATTAATATCAGCAATACAAATGGATACAGACAATACCGTCAAATCAATGGATGATACAACCATCAAAGTCGCTGAGGGAATTACCTCTGTCAACGAAACTGGAAAATCATTTGAGCAAATTCAGCAATCTATTTCTGAAGTATCTTCACAAATTCTAGAAGTAACTTCTGCTGTAAAAGAAATGTCTACTGGCACTAAATTAATTGTCCAATCGATTGAACAAATTACTAAGAGCTCTGACATTACAGCATCTGGCACACAAAGTGTCTCGGCATCTGCTGAAGAACAACTTGCAGCAATGGAGGAGATTACAGCCTCTTCCTCTTCACTCTCTAAAATGGCTGAAGATCTTCAAAGTATTGTTGGCAAATTTAAAGTTTAATCTAAATAAGACCTCAGAGAGAGGCTGGGACATAACGTACTAATTAACAAAAACTTCGAACAAAGTAATTGCTTAGCGGATGAAATATACGTAGACTCCTGCGGGATGAAAAGCAAAGGCTAGACCCCACAGTGCGTAGCACGAGGAGGCTTGCCAGCTTCCCGCGGAAAGCGGAGTATATTTCAGGAGCGACGGAACTACCCTACAATCATTGTTCGGTTCCTGTTTTGTTAAAATACTTATGTCCCAACCTCCTTTTACTATCAACAATCTTCCTTCATGCTTTACCCCCCATGATCAGCCATTCGTTCAACACTATCTCATCAACAAATCTTTATCTAAATGGAGTAGACATTTAGCTAAAAATCATTTATTATGACATTATCGTCATATGACACACATGTCATAATTGAAAGGAAGATAACTTACATGCCAACTCAAACCTTTTTTAATTTACCTGAAGATAAAAAAATTCATATCATTGAAGCTGCTGTAGATGAATTTTTTGATAAAGGCTATGAAAAAATGAGTATTTCAAAATTAATTGTAAGTGCTAAAATCCCTCGAGGAAGTTTCTATCAATACTTCGAAGATAAAGATGATCTTTATAAATACATCATTATCAATATTATTGGGAGCAGAAAAAGTCACTACTCTAACTCTTTAACCGAGAAAATAGGGGAAATGAATTTTATTCCTTTCATTCGTGAGCTATTTATTAGCGGTCTTGATTTTTATAAAAATGAACCCAAGCTTGCAGCCATTGCAACAGATTTTCTTACACTAAAAAATCAAGAATTGAAAAGTGAAATAGAAGGTGATAGCCAAAAAGCAAGTCACCAATTTTTCATTAACGTTATAGAAGAACGAAAGAAATCTGGAGAAATATCGGAAGAAATTGATTCAGACATGCTCATCTATTTAATTAACACAATCAATGCTACCTTTGCAGATTATTTTTTAAAGCATCCAGATATAGGTTTTGAAAGTGAAGAATTAATACAATCCTTAGACCGCTTACTTTTCATCTTAAAGAATGGCATAGTAACAAAATAAAATAAATGAGGTGTTACTCATGTTTTTTAAGAAATATGATAAATTAATTGCTTCTATTTTTGCATTTCTCACTTTATTGTTCTTTATCTTTGCTATAAGCAACAGGGATTTTCTAGAATGGGCTTTTGCTCGTCACCACAATCAATTAAGCTGGTTTATTCGTCCTATTTTTTTGATACCTTTTTGCTATTTTGCTTATAAAAAAAGTTGGAGTGGCATTTCAATCACAATTTTTAGCCTTTTCACAAGTATGTTTTGGTTTCCAGAACCAGAAATTGTAAGCGAACAGGTTGCATTATTTCTTGAGTATGAAGTTGATTATTTAACAAGTGAATGGGGTATATCGAAAATCTTATTAACTTTATTAGTACCCATCTCCTTCTTATTATTAGGCCTAGGATTCTGGAAAAGAAATTTGTGGATTGGTTTATCTGTCATTATTATGATGGCTTTCGGTAAAATGATGTGGAGTATTTTTTCTGCTGGTGAATCAGGCAAATCCATCATGATTCCAGCTATTGTTGGCCTACTACTTTGTGTGTTCTTCATTTATTGGGGCTTTAAGAAATTAGAAAAGAACAAAATGAATATCGACAAATGACTTAGAAATGTGAACAGGTTTTAACGTACTTCTTTTGAATGAGTCCTTCAATTTAGTACATACTAAATTGAAATCATTTGCTCAAAGGAGTTTGGCCATATGGACGATCAATTACAACGCTATATTGATGTTGTTAAGGAAAATTCCCTAACAATGAATGAACCTGATTATGCAGGAAGAGAACAAGACTTATTAAGACAAAAGGAAGATCTTGAGAAGTTAGAACACAATCTAAAGATGAAAACTAGATCTTCTGAAAGCTTTGATAAACTTGTAGACGCTGCTGTAGGTTACGCAAATAAAGATATTTCGCAAACTCAACTGGATGAGATCTACAAACAAAACACCAAATAAACATCCTTAGGGGTGTTTTTTTCATTGTTTTATTTTTTCTTCACAATCTTACCATCACCCTACCCCTTTCATTTCTCCTTTATTTTAATGATAAATGTGTTAGTGTCTATACAATTATAGGATATATCCATAGTATGTATTGATCTAATGTGAAATGGAGGTGCTTTTTTTATGGGTTACGGATATGGTGGATTTGGTGGTGGCTTCTGCGGCTACGGAAACACAGCTCCTGTTGCTGCACCAGTTGGAGTTAATCCTTTTGTGTTAATCGTTGTTTTATTCATACTTCTTATCATTGTAGGAGCAGCATGGTGCTAATAAATTAATTAAAATGAGATGCTTGTACCTAAGGCATCTCTCTTACTTCTTTATCAACAAATTATACATAAGAGTTTTTTGCATAATTGCATAAATGTAATGATCCTATCGGAAAATAGGAACAAGAAAAGAGGTGGACCATGAAGGAAAATAAAGATGCCCCCATTATAAATGATGAGTTATCAAAGGCAGAATTAAAAAAACATTACGGAATGGACCCAGAAGAAATTCTTCAGTCTGTTACTTTTGCTACGACAGAAAACCCATACTTAAATGAATATGATAAAGCTGATTTAAATGATGATGAATAAGAAAATATTACATGGAAGAAGATGATTCTGTATTTACAGGTGTCATCTTTTTTCATTCAGTTGCGTTTTTCAGCTACCTCCACTACTTCAGTCTTGAATTTCACTTTTTGTTGAAGTGTAAGAGTTATTATAATACGATGTTACTGTTCACATCATGATGAAATAGATCAATGATAGATACAAAGAGTTGAATGAACATAAAATAGGATTTAAATATCATCTAATCAAAGGAATTAGCGTGAGGAAAATGACTTCTTCAATATCTTTACGGACTGTGAAACAAAAAACTCTCAATATACTTCCTCAAAAATTTAAGATGTATCATAAGGGGGAATTTCATGAGATTCGTTTCAATGACTTTATTAGTATTTTTTGGTAGCTTACTGTTAATTTTCTTATTTCTTAACTTGTTCAATGGAGATGAAACGGGAGCCATGTCAATAGGGCTCGTTCTACTGTTAATGATGTCCATTATAATAACTCTATTAATTAAACTTATAGAGACTATTAAGAAAAAGTAACTTAGCTCCAAAAATGGAGCTCTCTATTTCATACTTCTAGCAAATTTGTATTTTCGATTATAATTCTATAACACTAATCATATTTCCATTAATATCTGCCAAATCAAAACGTTTAGGTTCTCCAATTCTTAAATCCGAAACCGTTACCTTCTTTTCAATTAACATATTTCTAACTTCTTCAACATCTTTAACAACATAATTAAATGGAGTATATTTTGTGATAGGTTGAAAGTCAGAGATTTCGACGAGGTGAAATCCACAATTAGGTGCTATTGCAAGTCCACACATCCGTTCATTTTTCCAACGTAAATCAAATGCAAAAATGTCTTGATACCATATCAGTGACTCGTTAAGATTCCTTACAGGAAGAAATACTGCGTCAATTCGCTCTACTAGTTTTCCGTTTGTTTGTCCACTCATCATACACATCTCCTAATTCTGCTTTAAGATTATATGTAAGATTTCTCCATTTTATCGTGAATTCCTTCTACTTCTAGAATAAAGTTTATCGTTAATTGTAGTTTAAGGTTTACTCTTTAGTTCTAGTATAGTCCCCATACATAACTCTTCTCTTGAATAAATAGCTAGATTAATAAAGATTGATATCACAGGAATATCACTTAAATACCTCACACCAGAATTTGTAATTCATTAAAGAAACATCTGTATTTAATTTATGTATTTCTTTTAATGTAGTTAATGTTTTAACTACTTCTTTTAATGTCACCTCAGTCGGTTGATCATGACAATTTTGAATTTGATTTCTTGCAAATAAGATGAAATGTTTTGTTTGTATTCTATTTATTTTCCTAACTTTAGTATAAATCGTTAAATATAGCACAAAGTTATCAATACTATTTAAATCTCGCTCATTATTTAGTTGTTTCATTGAATCAACTAATAAACAGTATTGTTTAGATAATGATTTGTAGCGTATAGAATCTTTAGTAATTTTATAAAGATCATTTTTATGAATCGCCATTTAACCCTCCCATTCTCACAAATCTATTAATATTTTTATGTAAATTCATTTAGAAAAAAAGAGTGAGTGTTACAAACAATTATTTTAAATATTACTTTAATCTAGACCTTTGAAATTATCAATACCTTTATGGGATATATTGGTTTAAATAAGTGAAATACTACCCATTTTTATACATTAGTTAGTAGTGATCTAATTTGATTGATTGTTGAATAAAATATTTTGCTTTAAATCATATTGAAACACTTGGACCTATTAAAAACCATTCATAAAATCACAGAATCCTATATGGCCCGGTGTATTTATCAATAGATTATATGACAGTCACCTACTAATTAAATCTTTTTACAAAATACGTGTTTTTTCTCCTGCTTAGATGGGTACGTAATAATGGACTGATTTTACATATAAGACTAATAAAAAGGAGCGATTTTATGAATAGCAAGGATAAGATAAATGGAAATAGCAAAAATGAGCAATTGGAACAATTCCGTGTTAAGGATGAAGGGGAAAACTTAACGACAAATCAAGGATTAAAGGTATCTGAAGATGAATTTTCTTTAAAAGCAGGAGAACGTGGTCCAACGTTAATGGAGGATTTTCATTTTCGTGAAAAGATGACTCATTTTGATCATGAACGAATTCCAGAACGTATCGTTCATGCACGCGGCTTTGCAGCACATGGTGAATTTGAAGTTTATGAATCTATGAAACAGTATACGAAAGCAAAATTTTTACAAGATCCAGCTGTAAAAACACCTGTTTTTGTGAGATTTTCAACAGTAGCGGGTTCACGTGGCTCAGCTGAAACGGTCAGAGATGCCCGTGGTTTTTCGACAAAGTTTTATACAGAAGAAGGAAATTACGATTTAGTTGGAAACAACATTCCTGTTTTCTTTATTCAGGATGCTATTAAATTTCCTGATTTAATTCATGCCGTTAAACCTGAACCTCATAATGAAATTCCCCAGGCAGCTAGTGCACATGATACATTCTGGGACTTTGTAGCAAATAATCAAGAATCCGCACATATGATCATGTGGCATTTATCAGATCGTGGTATTCCTCGAAGCTTTCGAATGATGGAAGGCTTTGGCGTCCACACATTTCGCTTTGTCAATGATGAAGGAAAAGCCCATTTTATAAAATTTCACTGGAAACCGGTATTAGGTGTTCATTCTCTTGTATGGGATGAAGCTCAGAAGATCGCTGGTAAGGACCCAGATTTTCATCGCCGTGATTTATTTGATTCCATTGAATCAGGAAATTTTCCAGAGTACGAGTTAGGCGTGCAATTAATTGCTGAAGAAGATGAATTTAACTTTGATTTTGATGTGTTAGATCCAACAAAACTTTGGCCTGAAGAAGAAGTACCCGTTAAAATCATTGGTAAGATGACATTAAATCGAAATGTAGATAACGTTTTTGCAGAGACAGAGCAAGTCGCATTCCATCCTGGTCATGTTGTCCCAGGTATTGATTTTACGAATGATCCATTGCTACAAGGCCGACTGTTTTCTTATACAGATACACAATTAATTCGCCTTGGTGGACCTAACTTCCATGAGTTACCAATAAATCGACCTGTTTGCCCATTCTTCAATAATCAACGTGATGGATATGGCCGTCAAACCATTAACGTAGGAAAAGTAAGCTATCATAAAAATTCACTAGCTAACAATACACCTAAACCTGCAAGTGAAGAGGAAGGTGGATATGTTCATTATCAGGAAAAAGTAGACGGACATAAGGTTCGAAGTAGAAGTGATAGCTTTAAAGATCATTTCTCTCAAGCTACTTTGTTTTGGAACAGTATGAGTGAGCCTGAGAAAGAACATATCATTAAAGCATTTAGTTTTGAGCTTGGAAAGGTAAAAAGCAAATCTATACAACAGCAGGTAGTTGATATGTTTGCAAATGTCAACGTAGATCTAGCATCTGCATTTGCGTCAGCAATTGGTGCTAACCCACCTAAAGCAGGCGGATCGAATGTCACAAAGTTCTCTCCAGCATTAAGTCAATTAAATACGAAGAAAGTACCGAATACTCGTAAAGTAGGATTGATTCTCGGTAACGATTTTAACGGTGAAGAGGTCATGAATGTTTGTAACAATTTAAAAGAAGAAGGTATACAAGTTGAAATTATCAGTGATAAGCTTGGTCACTTAAAAGGATCGGGTGATAAAGAGCTTGAAGTTGATCATACATTCCTCACCTGCGATTCAGTCTTATTCGATGCGATTTATGCAGGTGGAGGAAAAGAGATAAGTCAGACATTCAAACAAGAAGCGGCTGACTTTATCAAGGAAGCATTCTCTCATTTCAAAGCAATTGGAGCAACATTTGAAGGCATTAACTGGCTTCCTAAGAACATCGCTGAAGAAAGTCCTGGAGTGGTCATTGAGACTGAAAAGATGGATACATTCTCGCAACACTTTATCAAAGCCATTTCTACCCATCGTCATTGGGACCGCCAGTTGAATCATTAAGTTCCTATCAAACTAGTAAAGTAGAGGAATCCAAAGTTAGGGATTTCTCTACCTTTTTATTGTTATTTTTCATACGATTTAGTGCATACTAAAGAGTCTTCATAGCTAGTTAAAGAGAAGAATCGATGAATAATTTTTTACAGATAAAACACACTTAAAATAGTAGTTTTTTTAAAAAAGAACGGTATTAGGATTAGGCTCCATGGGGAATGAATCTCACTTTAAAATATAACACCTTTATGGATTAATAGTAGTAACACGTAAAATGAATAAGTCTACCCATGAAAAACTTAACACAATTGATTGAAGCCCTATTTCAATGGAATAAATATCCTAAAGAAATTTCTTACATCTCAGCTTACTAAGAAGTATAATTATTATTGAATATTGCCTTTTGCAACTAGTACTAACTACTCTAATAAATTTCTATCTAGAAGGAATAAAATGACTAAAAAGTTATCTTTACAATCCATCATTTTACTATTAATATCCTGCGCGATGCTTGCTACTTTCATTGGAGTTACTTATGTAACTTTGATTGAAAGCAAAGAAAATAATCAAAAAAATATCCTAACAGAGAATGCGGTATACTCAGAAAAACTAGCTGGAACTACGGATCTCTTATTTCAAAATATGATAAACACACTTGAAGTTAGTGCTGCAAATATTTATTCAAATTTGGATGATCCTGATCTAGTCGTTGAACTAAATCAACTTTTAAAATCATCCAACTTTTTTAATGCTATTTATTTAGTTGATAAAGAAGGCTATATCGTAAAATCAACTCCAAAATTAATACTCGAGGGAACCAAAGTGACAACAATGGGGGTAAAGGAAGCGATTTTTAAAAAATACACTACCATTTCTCAACCTTATAGGAGCCAGGTAACGGGCAAAAACGTCGTTTTAGTTTCGGTACCTGTATATAATAAAACAAATGGTGAATACTTTGGGTTTCTTGGGGGTACCATCCATCTAAATGAAATAAACAGCCTACAAGATACTCTCAGTTTACATCCATCCCATTCAAATGGATCCTATGTTTATGTGGTGGATTCTAAAGGTCAAATCATTTATCACCCTGAAAGTGAACGTATTGGAGACACTGTAATAGAGAATAAAGTCGTAGCAAAAGTTACAAAAGGACATGCTGGTAAGGAAAAAGTCATCAACACAAAAGGAATAAAAATGCTGGCGGGTTATGCCCCAGTTAAAACAAGTGAATGGGGAATTATAAGCCAAACTCCGGAGAAATCCATTATGACCCCTGCCTTGAATTCTGTTAAAGATATAATAAAATATACTGTACCAATTTTTATTATCATTTATTTACTTTCATTTCTATTACTAAGGAAAATATTTTCCCCTCTTCGGAAATTAACAAAATATGCTAAAGATGTAGCTACAAATCAAAAGACACCAACACCAGTTATTAACAATAATTCTCTGGAGATTAGTGAATTAAAAAGGACAATTTTTAAATTGGTTACCCACTATAATATGCAAATACTAAACTTCGAAAAAGAAGTACAATTCGATCACCTTACCGGTCTTCTAAATCGTCGTTCATTTAATAAAATGACTTCTAATCTTGATACGTATTCAATGGTTCTGTTTGATATAGATCATTTCAAAAAAGTGAATGATACCTATGGACATTTGATGGGTGATGAAGTTCTAAAGTTTATTGCAAACATAGTTTTAGACGAAATAAAGGATAAAGGTCATTGCTTTCGTTTTGGTGGGGAAGAATTTCTACTCGTTCTCCCTGAAACTTCAGTGGAAGAAGCATATCGAATTTCTGAAAAATTAAGGACAAGAGTCCAGCTAAGTATAAGTCCGGTTAATTCAACCATCACCATTTCTCTAGGAGTTGGTGGTGTTCCGTATTCAAACGCTTATAAAACGGAAGCCTTAGATCAAATCGATAAAGCATTGTATATTGCCAAAAATGAAGGTCGAAATAGAACAATCATTGCAGAAAGTAAACAATAAATGACAATTTAAAAAGTTTACTTTAGATAAAATTAAATACTACTAAAATGATATTTATGAAATCACTGATGAGTAATTTTAACTCAAAAAAGAAAGACCCTCAAACTAATGGATTGAGGGTCTTTTACATACAAGCTTATAAAATTTTCACAAACTCTTCTTCCACATTACTTATTTAACAATTATTTCATCTAGTAATCCCATTTCCTTAACTATTTCAATATCATCAATGAAGCTTTGCAAACTAACTTTAAACTCATTATTTTCTAAATCTTTTGAGTAACCTCGACATAAGTTTAATATGCTATTTAATTTTTCTCCCGAACCGGCAATAAAATATGTTGTAAGTATTTGGCTGTTATCACTTGCGAGCGCTACAATTGTCGCCGTCTCTAATACATACTCAATATCTTCATCTGAAATAGTTCTATTTTCCTTTTTACTGGTATAAAACTCATGGCTATTAATCGAACGGATTCTTCCCTCAAGCAATTCGAGTACTGGCTTTTTATAGATTACGTAAACTCCCTTAATCAGCTCCATTTCTGGAGAATATGGATCATCCAAAATAAATTTTATACGTTTATTTTCTTTAGAAATTTCTATTCCTTCTAAATAATGTTTTAATATATAATCAACATCTTTAATTCTTTTAGGAGGAAATGATTTCTCAAAATAATGATTTTTTCCCATAATATACATCCTTTATAAATTAGAATAATAAATTACCAGAGTTTACCTCCACCAAAGAAAGAATGGGCTTATATTCATAAAAACGTGCATTATGGATAATTGAAAACTATGATAAGGTTACTCTACGAAGTGGGAAGTATAATCAAGAATTGATGAATAAAAAGTTAGCTTTTGAAGAAGCTTTTTTTAATATTTAGTCTCTTTTATTTTCAATGTTCAATGTAGTAATGCAGAAAGTGATTCTAATAAAAGGTTTTTTATAGTTTAATGACTCCTCTATATTAAAATAAGGAGATTGTTATAATTAATTTTGTGACTTCAACCATATGTTTTAATAAATTCAACCATAAGCTTTCCAAACCCTTATATAAAATATTTATCTAATTTTTTATAACTGACTTTTTCTATCTACTATAGTAAGAAGACCTTATAATAGATATTTTATGATAATTTAACGATACTTTATGAAGGTTTATGGCTTTAAAAAATACCCAAAGAATTCTTATGGTTGAATTCAAAACCTTTTTCAATACACTGTTTTTTTAATACTATAACAAAAAAGACTCTATACAAGAGCTGAATACTTAAAGAAAGTATTTTGGCACACATGTATAGAGTCATATAAAATCATATGTTACATTAATAAATATTTTTCTCAGATGATAGAATCTTAAAGGATAGTATCTAAGGAATGTAAGTTGAAAATATTTACTATTTTTTGAGAAATGAGCTTTAAGAATGGGTTGGGCCCTTCTGTCTTTCAATTTTAAGTTCTATAAATATATCTATTAAAGTATTTCGGTAAGATTTTTTCCAGAATAACGATGGTTTTCCCAATTGGTTTTCTATTAATGTCTGCGAGGGATATACACCTTGTTCATGCAGTTTAATAACAGTATCTTTAATTTCGTTTCTCATTGCTGCATTATTATCTTCTAAATACTTTTTGTACTGGTCAACTATAATTTTTGTCTCTTTAGGGAGTTTTTTTCTCAGCGTTTCAGTTTTCTTAAAACCTAGTTCTTTTGCAACTTGATTTAGTGAAGGTGGATTAGATCTGTTTTCATTTATTATTTTATTTAATTTATTTCTAAGTTGTTCAATATCATATTTTCTGGCGGATTTTCGCAAGTCACTTTTATAAATGAAATTAGGTAATGGTTTCAATTGTGTACTAATGTCACAGCTTTCTGAAAAAAACTGAAATAATGTATTGTTAGTAATAAAACCTAGTTTCAATAATGAATATAGACTAGGCTTATGTTTTTTCCTTTGCCAAACATTAAAAAGTGACGAGGGGATATTTGAAATATTACCAATTTCCATCTTTGTTTTTTGTGATTGTTTCTGTATTTTTAAAATATATTCCCAGGTGTAGTCAGATATGTTTATTTTATTGTTCCAATTTTGTCTTTCTTGTATATTTAATTGAATTAATTTACCAATATTTTTGGCAACCCAATCTTGCCACAGAATATAATCATCTGACAATTTTTCTAGCTCTCTAAAGCTAGTTATTCCAAGCCACGTACCACAATCATAACAATAACCTAACTCTCCTATTCTATGAAAATGATATTGTATTGAATTACAATTTGGACAATAAGAAACTAATCTACAATTATGCTTTGGGCATATTTCTAAATTGTTAAAACTCCAAATTAACTTATCATAAATAATTCTTCGTTCTTCTTTAGTCTCTTCATAACAAATCGGACACCAGAATTTCTGACCTCTAATCTCATTACTTGAAAAGAAGTTGTTAAAACCAATTGCAGTTAACAATTCTAGGTTTTTAATATGAGTTAAATTATGTAATGCTGTAGTCAGTTCAATTGCACTTTGATGGAAGTTATTATAAGCAGCCGACCTTTTTGCTGTAACCCCATCCCTTGGTCGGCTCTCTTTTCTTAAAATTGGATATATTAGCTCATTAAAAAGTACACCTAGAGTAACATTATGTGCTGTACTCAATCTAGTTACGTAACTTGTTAAGCTCTCTATCTCATCTGTATTTATACCGATAGGCTTTAAATTATAAAGGGTACTGCGACTTTCAAATAATTTATGTTGTATTAACATATTCCTTTAACCTCCTACTCACCAACAGCATCCCTTTTTGGATTTCTTTCCCCAACTTTGCGTTTCTTTTTAGTTTTGTTCTCTTGTACTTTTTCTTCATCAGTTGCAATTTCTTCTTCTTCATCAGTATTGCTATTATTGCCTAGTAGCAAATTTAACACATCATCTCTACTCCTGTTATTAACTTTAACATTAGCTTCTCCATCAAGCGCCTCTTGTGCCAATTTAAAGGCTTGGTTTGGAGTCAATGCATACTCTTTAAAATCCCCAAGTGTCAACTCACTAGCATCCGGATTTTCAAGTAGTTTATATTCTAAAGTGGTTGATATCAAATCTTTAAGAATCCCTATACATCCTAAACTTACTTGATAAAAATATTCCCAATGCTCAATTAACTCTGGCTCAATTTGAATGGGGATTTGCCTTTGAATATTCCACAAAGTTTGTATAAACATCTTTTGCTCATTACTCTTTTGAATATCATATCTTCTAAGATGGATATCTAGCCCCCGCCTTGATAATTGTCCTAGCGAGTCTCTAAAATCTAAAATTTCATATGTACCAAATAAAATATGTGGTGTCTTTGTGGTTGAAGCTAGTGACTTTATCATGTTCATTTGATTATTTGATGATTTAGAAGATGAATTAAAAGAGATATGTTGTGCTTCATCAATGAAAAATGCTAAAGTCTCTCTATATTTTAATGCTGTTTCTAAGGAACTTCTTAATTTCCTGTTTACATCATTTACTTTAATCTCTATATCAGGCTTCTTCTTTATATCTACTTTATGTTCAACTAGTGGTTCCTTTAATGCTAACAGAGACCGAATATAATGATCTCTCCAATCATAGTAGCCTTTATCTGGTGCTCTAGCTTCTATTCCCGTAACAGGAATAAATCCAGGGTTACTAATGATTTGATCCATTAAATCATTTATTATTTTCTCAGCAACTTTCTTAATCAATGTTGATTTTCCAACACCACTTGGTCCGTATACCAAAAAAATGCTTTTAGTAGAAGGATTGTGGATTCTTTGTAATAGGGTTTTGTAAGCCACCAGAAAAAAAGGATGAGCAACAGTATAATCATTAAAATAGTGTATACGTTCAACTGGCGGCTTATCAAGTAACTCCATGGGGAACTTATCCATCTATTCACAACCCTTCATATGACTCAAATTCTAGCTCTGAGATATCGACTTTTTTCTTCTGTTTATTTACAAGCTCCTTACTCTGATTATTAACAACTAACTTAATGTTATCATTATCGATTGACTCGTTTGATGTAGATTTCTGTTCAATTCTTTCTTGTGATGTTTTCCCACCCTCAATAACATAAAGGTTTCTCAGCGCTTTATCCTTAAGTCGTTGTATTAACAACAACTCTTCGCTTTCAATAGAGTTTATAAAATCTGTTAACATCTTAATAGTTACATCTTGTTTCTTTTCACTCAGCTTTGCTCTTCTTTTTAATTCTTCAAATGCAATATTAACTTCTTTTTCTGAACGGCTCTTTAAAATGTTATATTTTTCTGACTGAAGTTCTACCCACCTTTTGTTCACGAAGGCATATGCTATTCCCATATTAAATGGATCGTATCTAACAAAAACTTTACTGTTCTCAACTAACCCATTCCTAAAAACAGGAGACCAATAATAAATTCTATTTATCTTTACTCCATAACCAGGCAAAACTTTTGCTTCACCTTTTTTAGTTGTCGGTAATGTTAAAATTTTAGGCTATGTTAAAGTTATTGGTTGTTTTTGAATAAATCATCATCTTTTGTGGTAACCTGTCTTTATAAAATACAAAAGGGGCAATTCGAATGAGTTTAGCAAACATAATAGCTGATATTTCTTCTTTAAACGATAGGGATAAAGAATCCATTTTTGATTTTTTAACTCGCCATTTCTCAGTTTCTGCTTCTCAACAAGGAGCTTTAATTGGTGAATTGAGAGAGAGAAAGTTTTCTCATGGTTTTCATTGTCGGCATTGTGGAAGTACATCAGTAATTCGTTATGGTAAACGAGATGGTCGCCAACGTTATAAGTGCAAAGACTGTTATAAATTAAGCAGTGATTTGACCAATTCCCCTATGTATCGTTCCAAAAAGGCAGAAAAATGGATTCCATTTATTGAGTGTATGTTGAATGGTCTCTCACTTCGTGAAACAGCTTTAAAAATTGGTATCACTCACGTAACTGCTTTTTACTGGAGGCATAAAGTGTTGTCTGCTCTCGCAAAAGGAAATATCGGTATATTTGAAGGATTAGTAGAAGTAGATGAAACATATTTCTTAGAAAGCCATAAAGGACAAAGGGTTATTCCAAATCGCAAACCAAGAAAACGCGGAGGTTCTGCTACCAAAAGAGGTATATCTAATGAACAAGTCTGTGTCTTAGTAGCTAGAGACAGAAACAAAACTACACTTTCAAAGCTAGTCGGTACAGGTAGAATTCTAATGGAACAGATTGATACCACCCTTACATCTCATTTTAAGAGTGATACGGTGCTTATTTCTGATGCTCACAATTCTTACAAATCTTATACATCTAGTAACGATGTGGAGCATGTCATCATAAACAGCAGTAAGAAAGAATATGTAAAGAAAGGCATCTATCACCTCAATAATATTAATAATTACCATTCCCGTTTAAAGAAATGGATAAGCCGTTTTAATGGTGTTTCTACGAAGTATTTACAACTCTATTTAGTGTGGTTTCAATTCATGGATAATAGAAAAATGGAAAGTGATTTGAGCAAGAAAAAACAAATGCTTATCTTGGCAAGTGTTCATGGAACTTGGGAAACCGCCGATAATTTAAGACTGAGAGACTACGCATTCTAAGTGCTTATATATTCGTTTTTTTGGAATAAAAAATACACATAAAAATGAGCTAGGAAATGCATCTCCAAGCTCAATGTATTTTGATGTACATTTTTACTAAAGCACTCCTTTAGCTTAATAAGAATTCTTACTCCTTCACAAGATTTTCTGCCATAAAATTTTTTGCCATAAAATAAGCATTTGCAGTAAATAGCTGTGTTTTAATTTTATTTGTAATTATTTGATTTCCTAAATTATCAAAATCAAATAACTTAACATTTATCTCTTCTGTATCATCTAAGTCTTGCTCATACGCCTTGAATGCTTCCAGGATTAGAAATGTCTTTACTTTATTGTTTTGTGTTGCTGGATTTATCATAAATTCACCCAAGAAAATAGGACTTCTCAAAGAAGTGTAACCTGTCTCTTCCTTTACTTCTCTAATTAACCCTTCTTCGTCTGTTTCATTTCCTTCCTTTTTTCCAGCAGGGACTTCTAAGAAAAAATCTTCCCCTGCATAACGATATTGTTCAACCAGTACAATTTGGTTTTCTTTTGTTATTACAACCGAATTTACCCAATCAGAATATTCATTGACATAATAATCATCAATCACTATACCATTCGGAAGTTGACAACTATCTTTTCTAATATTCCCGAAAGGGCTTTTATGCAAATACTCTGATTTTAGCCATTTCCATTTTTCCATAGTTAGCCTCCAAAATTTTTTACGCTTTTTAATAATCTTATCATTTGTTATTAAACAATCTTGACCTTTAGTTTAACATTAATTTCCTATTTGTTGGCATAGAAAAAAGCACCCCTTGAAGAAGGAATGCTCCGTTAGTGAAAAAGCGACTGATGTTCTTATTTAACACTCGCTACCCGTTAGTTGAAGAATGAGACATATTACATTTGTTAAACTCCTATTGAAATAACTTCTTTTAAAGAAACAGCAACAGCATCAACCGTATCATTCCACAATTTTTTGCCGAGTTCAGTATTTGCATAAGTAGGGTCACCGATTACTCCCGTTTCAGAGTATTTAGAGAAATCAAGATTAGGGTCTTCCCAATCTGGTTCACTACTATGAGGGTTAAATATTTTATCTTCTCTTACTCTTTCTGGATGTTTATACATAGCTAAAGATGTAGTAAAGCTGTCTGAATGCCCTGCTGGAATTTCAGGGTCTGCGTGTTTACACCAAACTTCGTAATACGGATGTTGAGGAATAGTTACACTTGCACTTCCTTCATAATCTTTATTGAATTTATCAGTTACACTATTTAAATAATGACCTCCACAACCACGGAAAATCAGTATTTGCTTAAACCCTTGGTCTGCTAAAGAACTGAGAACAGAATATATTAAATCTTCATAAACATTTTGAGGTATATCAATAAAACCATATTTGTAATTTCGGTGCTCTGGTGTCGGTCCAAATGGAATTGTAGGTAAAACGAGAGATTTAACTTCATACTTTTCATACGCTACTGTCGCTGCTTCTATTGTCAATTCCGTTGCTAACCAAGTGTCTAAATCGACAGTTGTATGTGGTCCTTGTTGTTCTGTACAACCAGTTGGAACAATCGCCATATATCCTGCTTCAGCTTTTTCCCTAATCTCTAAAAATGTTAGTTTTCCATATTCTATTGTCACTATGTTTTCCCCCTAATATCTCATACCACTATTTTAAATAAATATAAGAGATATTTCTTTACCTTTAACATACATTTATTGAACTATTCTGCACCGTTAGTTTAAGTGTAAACCTTCACAATATTGTATTTATTTTAACATAAATATCCAGTTTAAGTTAATTTAATTTTATTAGATGTAGGGTAGCTGTTACCAAACCATTTTACTTAAAATCAACCTTTATCTTTAACATAGCCAAATTTTAAAAGTTTCGTCGTACACTACTCTCGTTACTTCTCTAGCTCCACCAGTCTTGATACTTTGTTCATACATATCATATGGTGAAACCCCTAAGCCTGTATGATCAGTTTGATCATAAATTTTATACGCCCATTCATTTAATAACTCACCGAAATTTTCTAATTTCCATATCGAATTGTTTTTAGGATTAACTTCTTTGGTAACTTGTCTTACATTTTTCATAATTTGTGTATTACCAGTTAAGTTATTAATAAACATTTTATTTGTTGTCCCAAATAATCTCTCGACAACATTTCCAAACCTTGCTTTTGCACTTGGTCTTCTTACTTTTAAACAACGATTTCTAGTAAGAAGCGTTTCAAAATATACACTTTCAAACTCCTTCCCACCATCAACAACAATTGTACTAGGAAATCTAGAGTATCTTTTTACACATTCCCTTAAAACCATCATACAACTACGGTAACTTGGAGGATCGAATGAAATATATATAGCTAATAACCTCCTTGAAAAGGCATCTACTAAAAATGTCCCCCAAGGTCGCCCTAGGTTTTTATCTGTAATGGAACATCTTAGCTCTATATCTAATTCAGTATGATCTAAATGACAGATTTCAAAAATCCTATCCCCGTGTCTTGGAGTTTCTTCCCACAATTCATAAATAAATTCACCGCTTGCATAAGCAGCTTTAGAACCTTTTCTACTTTTAACTCGATCGTATTTGGGAGTTTTTTTCACGTTTTTTGTAAAAGTATAATAACTAGGTGGCTCATAACCTTGCTGCTTACATTCTTGTTGGAATTGAAGAAAAACTTTCATCATACTTGTTTGCTTTATATTTTCATACTTTTCTTTTATAAATGTATCCATTATAATTTGCACATCATCATTAATTCTTTTTACTCTATTTCCTTTTTTATTTTCTTCGGATATCAATCCGATGAACCCATTCCCATACTTTTTCTCTGCTGCTTTGTATTTTCTTAACCAATTTTGTATAGTTCTTTCTGTAACTTCATCCTTATATTTTTCCGTATCTCCATTTCGATAAGCACGAATAAGACTATATTTGAAATTGGCATTTTCCAATTGAAATGGACTTGCGTTTTTCAATATTTCTAGTTCGTTATTATCAGACTCAGTTTTAGAAATGCCACTTACTTTCCCCTCTTTTAGCAAATATTCAAATGTAGCAACTGGTACATCAATTGTTTCTTTAACTTCATTTATCAGGTTAACTGATGTCTCACCTACATTTAATATCTTCCAAACGATTCCATCCCATAATATTTTTTCACCATGACATACTTTAAAAGAAATAGACATTTCTGTATTGGGTAACGTTGATGATGAAACAATATTCATTAATGCTTGTTTATACTCTTTACTAATGTAAAGTTTCGCAGAAAGATCTGGTATAGTCTCATTTTCAATATCTGTATAAATATTTCCTAATATCAAAGAAGTGTATAAATCATCAGCCTTAAATTCATTTTTTTGATTTAAAAAATCTCTAATTGTAATTCCTGGTCTCTCACTAATGTTATTACATATATTTTCTTTGATATTTTCATCAACAGATAAGTTACTGCTTAATAAATAGTCCTCTAAAAACCTAATATTCCGTACAAAGTTCAAATTAAGATCTTTCGAGATTTTAACTTTAAATGACAAACCATACTTCTCTGCATGTTCTTCAGCGGGGGGACATCTCCACAATCCATTTTCATCAAGTTGATATCTTTCAGGAGACTTAATAGATAATTTTAATATATCATCTTCTGTTTTCCATTCTTCCCAACCTATCCAATCCTCACGAATCACAAAAAAATCTGCGGTGTAAAGATGTGCTTGGTTTTTCCCGTTTAGCATATATGATATTTTAAATGAAGGCGGTTGGTCATAATATTCTAAAACGTTTGGATTGTGTTCTTTTTCAAAAATAGCTGGTAATTCTAATGTCCGACTTTCAAACTGAATTGATAACCCCATTTTCTTACTTGGATATGTACCTGAAACATTTTTACCGTTACTTTTAACGCGCCTAGCTGGCTCTGATTCACGAATTCTTTTCAAATAGGTAATTGTCTCTTCTTCAAATCCTTTTGACTTTAAAAAAGATTCTATATTTCTAATCAATTCGTCATCTCCTCCAAGAACATGCATTTGTTTGTCAACTGCATATTTCGACAACAAACTCGAATTCACCTTCAATATATGGATAATTTTTATTGGCTGTTAATCAATATATAGATAAAGCTAATTCTCTGAGAGAAGTTCGTAAACATTAAATTAACAAGAATTAATAAAACAATTTTTCTTTAAAGCTCTCCATTTTTCTTGTAGTAACTTTTCTCGAAGTACACCCTCACCAACAATGTTTTCCATTTTCCTTCTACTTGGGTATTCGTTATTTGTTATCAATTGATTAAATGCGTCTTCAACTTCTTTTAACTTCTTCTTATCTCTTTTACTTTTCTCATTAATTAAAAATCTATCATTGATTTCCTTGATTTTTTTACATTCTATTTGATACAGACGGTAAAGGAGCTTTCTGTCACAACCTATGGCTTCTGCTACTTTGTTTATTGAAATTGATACTTCATTATCAATTATGTCAGAAAGATATTTCGTGATTTTTTTGTGATCATATCTTTTCCTTTCGCTTTTACTTTTTACTTTTATATCATCATTGCTTTCCTGATTTATGCGCACCTCTGTCCTTAATAAAAACTCGGAAATGTTAACACCTAGATAAATACATATTTCTAAAAGTGATTTAATTTGAGGTAAACTTCCCCCAATACACCAACCCTTGAGTGTTGATTTTGGCACATTTAAGTCTCTACACATCAATGAATTTGAATCTTCAAAGCATTCTTTCAAATAAAAATTCAGTGATTCTGATATAAGAGACCTGTTTGGTTTATCTTCAATAACATGATTTTTAGATAACAAGTCATTAATCAATCTAATAAAAATATCTTTCTGTTGCATTTCAATTAACTGGTTTCCAGTCTGTAATTTTTCACCTAACCAATTTTCGCAGATTGAGCAATATCCTGGTCTAGATTTCCTAGATAGAATCGGATTGGTTTTATCACAATAAGGACATATAAATGATAAATGTTGATTATGCTTTGAACAAACTTCCACAAGTTGGAAATTCCAAACTAAACGTTCATATATTTCAAAATGATTTTCCTTATCTTCTAAATAGCAAGTTGGACACCAAGCCCTATGTACTCTTAACAACCCTCTTGTTGGAACTATGTTTGACCACTTTAACAATGTCAGCGATTTTAAATCATCCCTTAAAGTTAGACTTTGCAGGATATTTGAAAAATCTTCAGCAAGTGTCCCGAGACCATTTATACCATTTGATGATTTATAAAGACCTTCACCTCCTTTATAGGCTTGATTTGATAAATACAACTTATTTAAAAGTGGTACGAGTTTTTTTGCTAATAGATCACCTGTACTGTTTGAATGATGGCTGGCCAGTCGAGAAAAATAACCACTTAATGATTCAACATAAGGTGTACCAACACCAATTGGTTCCAAACTGTATAAACTACTACGTGAAAAATTTGCGTATAGTTCAGTAAACATTGCTATATTTATCCCCTATTCTGATTTTAAGGATATTTTTAGCAATTAAAATGATATTTATTAGTAAAAACAAAAAAGGTCATTAGTCTATTGTTCATGACTAACAACCCTTTTATAATTTTTGAAGACTCCAGACGTTACGTAATCGCTCCAAATTGAGAAATATTGTTTTCTATTGAACAGTATATTTGTACTGTGTAATAAAAAGCTCACTGTGTACGGTGCTCTTTGTTCAGTTTTATTCTGGAGTATCTAATTTTTGCAATACTTCATACAATCTATTTTGTATCTTTTCATTATCACTATCATAAAACACCAAGATATTATTTATTCCATAATTAGGTTCAATCTTCGCCCTATAGTTAGTTCGTACTAGTGAATGTAATACATCCTTGGGTTTAGCAGCAAAAACATTTTTTACATATTCACTCTCTAGTTCAATTCCATTTGAAGTGATTCTTCTTTTGGTTCCACTTATAACTCTTTCCCTAATACTACTGGTGTATGCGTATTCCTTTATAATCCATTTTTCCAAACTGTTTGCCTCGTATGAATGAACTAGGTTAATAAAGTTTTGCAGTCGTCTAATTTCTTTTTTTGCACTTGGAACCGTTAATATTTTCACGTAAAACATCCCTCCTAACAAAACCATCGTTTAGGAAGAATGATTTCACCTTTCGACAATTTTGTGAATAATAAAAGCCTTAATAAAATGATTGAAAGTATTAACGAAAATGCTGAATTATTAATTAGTCGGATTCAGGAAAATTTTGGAGTGTTTTTGTTTGACCATTTTTAACTAATGTTTTATTATACAAATAGGTCAGGAATGGTCAAAGAGAGCCAATGGGTTCAAAATATCGACTTCGTAGAGAGGAGGTAAAAGAATGAGTACAATTAATGTGGGTACATTATGCACAACAAATGGCATTGTAACAGATATTACTACAAATGTATTACCAGTCGTTATTAAGGTGATTTCTGAGTCAAACATCTTAAACGAAAATAATACTACTGTAAATGGTAATGTGGTTCAATCTACTGAACCACAAGCAGTGGTCATTACGGAAATCAAAAACTATTTGGATAAAAAAATAGGTGTTGGTAATTATCGTTTAGTATCGAATCAGGTATTTGAATGGTAATTAGCAAATTAAAAGGGGTGTTACTAGGGGGGAATTTCTTGTGGCAAGAAAATTCTTAAAAGATGATATAAAGTGGGCAATATTTTTATCAGGGCACTTTCTATTTGCTTTAACAATCCTTTGTACTTTTTTCGTTTGGTTGGTACAGAGACAGGCTGGTATGGTTACAGCAGTTGCAATAGGTACAGGGTTATATTTTTTTGTTGATTTCTTTTCTACAATACAAGAATCTAACGAAAAGGATAATCCAGATAAAGAAATTGAAAGAATGGGATATATTGCTTTTGGAGTTGCATTACTATCAGTAATTTTCTTACCGTATGTCCTTTCAAAGGAAAAGGTTGAAGTTAACTTAAATGATACAATTACATTCGCTGTATTTTTCTTAACAGCACTGTCAAATGCTCTAAAGGATGCTATTCCAAAAATTAAACAGATAAAAAAACAGCAAATAAAAGAAGATAAAGGGTAATTAGTAAGAGAGAAGATATTAAAATATTCTTCTCTCCTTTTATTACCTCATTTGGTTCCGAAATTAACCCTTATTTCTAAGCCCCCCCATCTCTCTATCTCTAAATAAGCCTAACCGTGGGAGACCACGCTTCAAAGTTGAATCACACAAATATCCCTAAATGAGTTTATTATCAGTGCACATCTTACTTGCATTTGTCATTTGAGGATGACAGAGGATCAATAAATCCTAAATCTTTTCTTCCCCTTAATTTTTGAAGAAGAATTTGTGAACCATTAGGTTATTTTCATTCTTCATTAAGTCCCATAAGCCAAGATTAAAGTCTTCCATAACCCTAAAATAATTTCCATTTTTCACAAAACTTTCTTCTATACGCTCTGTTTTAAAAGTATTTGGTTTCATTCTTAATCTAATTGTATCGTAAGGAGCTATAATCAACATTATTTTCTCCGTTGCCATTAAGACAGCGAATTTACCGAAACCACTTTTTGGAAAAAAGAAAGATAACAAATTGTAGCTTATAGAATTATTTAGCCCAAACTTGTTTGAAAAGATTATATATTTTTCCATTCGGGTTGATTTCCTAAAATTTTATTTTGTGGGATGGCACTTTCTAAATATGCCGATTTCTTATTTGAAAAATCACTATTTTTTATTCTCGAATTTAAACGATTTAATAACACTGTTATATTTCCTATCTTACGAACTGATTTATTTCTTTGTTCTTCATCAGTAAAGTTTTTCAACCACTGACTATTCTCCGCTGGTGTAATAGGAAGTATATGTTCTAAATTAATAATCCCTTGAATTGGAATTAATAATAATCTCGTTCAGAAACATGGGTTATTTGTTCATTTTTTCCAAAAAGCAGAAATCGTTGCTGCATAGTAAGAGTCTAATACGACAAAACGATCACCCTAAAAGAGTGACCGCCTCATATGAAAGTTTTCTGCAAAGTTTATTAGTACTGCGTAGCAAATGACTTTGTTTTGTTCTTATTCGCAATATGTGTCCAACTGCGGGAGATTGATGTTGAAAAAGTTAGCTCAATTTATTAAATGCTCTATCTTTAATTATAATTCCTTTACAACCCTCTGAAATTTTCTTGAATATCACCTCTCGGGTATCAGTTTCCTTGATCGTTATTCCTACAATTACTTGAGTCTTAGCTGCCAATATTTTTAAACTATCTAAGAAAGCTTCCATATCCTCAACTACTATACTATGCTGACCCGGTTCATCAAATATTAGAATTCCCGGATGATTCCCGTTCAATTCATTAGAAGTCTGTACTAGTGCTATAGTAAATGCCCAAATCCTTCTAATATGGTCACTAGCCGATGAATCAAATTTTAAATCGAAGTTCTCTATTGTAGGCATATATGTATCCTTCGATATCATTACTTTATTAATATCAGAAGAACTCCTATACCCAAATACTTTAAGGTTTGAAACAAAGTTATCTCTTAGCGATTTAATTTTTCTTTCGTCTAAATTAGTAAACTTATTTTCAGGCAATTTATTTAAATCTGCAAGATATTGTTTCCAAACATCTGACAATTGCTTAAATTCCTCTTTGGTCTCCTCTATATCTGTTTTTACTTTTTCTAATTCCTCTATTGTTTTATTTAACTCTACCTTTTTATAAATAGTACTTTCTGAAACCGAACCATCAATGGCAAAGATATCATTTCTAGTAACTCTTGAAAGTCGATACAGTTTTGATACTGTATTTTCTAAAATACTAATGTTACTTTCAATATTTTTTATATTTGTTTTCTTCTGCTCTATAGCAAACTCAAATAATTTTTCCTGAGATTTTAAATGTTTAATGTTATCATCAATACTCATTACATCTGCTACATTCTGACTTACTAGCAATGTATCCGATATTGGTTGATTACAAGTTGGACAAATGTCTTTAAAAGAATTAAAGCCTTCTTTTGATCCTAGGTTCCGCAGTTTTTTAGCATCGTGGTTGTTAGTAATGTCTGTTTGAATTAAATTCAGGCTATTTAATAATCTATCTAAACTTGATCTTTCATTATTTACGTTAATTTTCAATTGTTTAATTTTTTCTTCATGCTCTATAACATCTTCTTCTATTTGTCTAAGTTCCTTTTTTAATTCATGGAAATTATCAATTTCTTTAGGCTTTACTTTAATCAGGCTTTGAAGCTCATTTCTTTTCATTTCAATGTATTCATCTAGTGTCAGAGTCCGGTCATCATCTTGATAAATAACCTTAATAAGCTGATCAGGATCTTCTAAAATCTCAACGTTCTCATTTACTCCCTTAAGCATTAGGCCCATATTCCTTATGTTTTTATCTGTTTCATGAAAAACTTGCTTCCACTTTTCAACAATTCTACTTTCTTTTATTTTTAACCTATGCCTTATCTTTTCATTTTTTAGAGTATCCATATTTAATAGATATTCAATTACTCGTTTCTTGGGTTCCCGAATTCCAAAGTGCGGCATCCCAGAAAAAAGATCAGACCAACCTCTCTTTTGTTCTATTAACATACTAGAAAAAATTAGTTGTAAATACAACTTTCTTTCTTTATCATCTGTACTTGGAACACTAGGTAAATCTAACCCTAAAAAGGCTTCCAAAAATGTAAAGAAACCTTTATTACTTGTAGCTGAATTTTGTGAATGGACATACATATCTTCACTAATAGTTACTTTATCATGAATTCGATCCATCTTTGAATAAAAGATAGTCATTAAATTAGAATTCCTGTTTTTCATTTTTGCTGCTCTTAAAATAGTAACATCCTCGCTACCATTTGATATCTCAAGAAATACTTTTGACTCTAAAACATCCAGCTCTCCTTCATATTCAACTTTGGTTTTAAAAGCTGAACTTAATACATTATGGCCTTTTCCACCAATGATTTCCTCTAAACCTAAGCCATAATATACACTTGAAATAATTGAGCTTTTTCCAGAAGTGTTCTTTTCACTACAAATAATATTCATTTGTTGATCAAATGTATCATCAAAGCCTATAACATTATTTTTCGTAATTATTTCAACTCTTACTCTCCCAATACGTATCAACTATTTCACCCCAATAATGTGCTTTTTAACTTATCTATTAAATCTTCCGTAAGCTTATTTGATAATTTATTTAAAAATTCCTTTTCATTCACTAATAGGCTTTCATCGTCCAATATTTTTTCGAGAAGACTTTTTCCTGAAACTGTTAACCGAAACAATCCATTCCCTTGTTGAAACATTATTTTGTCAGCTAACATGAAATCAACTGTTTTATTAATTGTAGGATCATATCTTAGTACTAAATATCGATTACTTTCCCCATTTACATACTTTAACAAGTTGTCCTTTTCCTTTTCAGAATACATTGACACTATAATTAGGTGTAGTTTTGACAGTGAACAGCCACTTCTACCACATGACAATCCTAAAATTAAACAAGCAAGTGCTATTTTATAGCTCAACCTATAGTGATAGGGGACTGCATCAGGCTTCGATTCGAAAACGATATAATCCGTTAAGATGTAATCTTCATTACCCAATTTTTATTTCTCCTTTAAATTCCATTGAACAATCTGCAAGCCATCCTGCAATTAAATCCATTTTTAAATTCATAATGGAAGCACTACTTATATGTTTAAACTCTGTTGTGAGCTTCTTTTCAAAATCATCGGATATTTCATTAAATAATTCAGCATTTATTGACCTGTCTCTATTCAACAGTGTTCTTGAAGCAACATGTCTTTTATATTGGCTTGCTAAGTCTAGGATATCCTTTCTGATATCAGGAAATCCTTCTCCTAATCGTTCCATGAGCTCGATCCCTGATATATACGCTGACATATACATATCCAATAATAAATTCAAATTATCATTATCGGTTTTAAACTCTGGGTTTATCGCAATTAGTTTTCTTTTAACATTTTCAACCTTTTCACTTGGACAGCCAGACCAATCAGCCGATGCATCTTGCAAAATAGCAAAACTTAGTTTTGTATCTGTTAAATTACTCCTTAAAATTCTTGTAAGTTCAATTCTAAAATCCTCTGCTGTTTTTATGATTATTACAAAATCATCAGAAATATAATCATAGAATTCTGGATTACTTTCCCTGGTTTGTCTTACAAGTTCAGTTTTTGTGGTGATATGTTGAACAATTCTTTTATCTTTATATTCTGGAATAACAAAATGCCATTCTTTAATGGGAGGTAGTCCTAAACTCTTTAACACTTCAGCGTTTTTTTTATCTATAAATTTCGCTATATCATTGGTAACCTTAGTTCGTTGGTGTGAATATAAATCATCATTCGAATAATTCATATCTTCTGGGCAATAACATTGAATGACAACTCCAGAACGTGTAAATCCTTCAATACCGCCATCACCCTTGTGTTGTGCTGGTACCTCTATAAAATGCTCCCTTTGATATCTCATTTTATAACAAGATATACATAGAACTTCCCAACTATCCCCATCTAATGAAGAATCTAAAAAATCAAGAATCATTTGTTTCTCTCCCTGGCTATATCATTAATAGAAATATACTTTTCTTTACTTGGCTTTGTTTCAATGAAATTAATATCTACGACAAATTCTTTAACTGAATCTATGTATCTAACGATTGCTAGATTTAAAAGATTTTTATGATTTACAATCACTATTTCTTTATCTACAAAGTAATAAGATTGATCATCTGATATCATATCAACCATAATGATCCCCTCTTCAAAGATTAAATTTAAACTACCCATTCTCTAAGAATACTAATTACAAGAGGGTACAATAATATCTTAGAAAATATATGTCTTATCTTACCATATTTTCCGATACTTCTCTTGAATAAAAAACACCACCAAGTAGCTTTATCAAAAACAATTCGCTAACTCAGTGGGTTATTTTATCACCGCTATTCACTTATTAATATCATTAAGTAGGTTGGGGTGTTCTCGAACTATATTCACCGCATTAATAGCATAATCCTTATTCTTAGATGTCTCCCTAGAGTTATAGATACCCCGGGGAATATTCTTAACTAATCCTTCTTCACATAAACCAAGAAAAGCATTTTTTGGACACACCTTTTTTTGCCCCCAAGAGCCTGATCCAAACAATTCAGCAGTTGATCTTTCCCATGCTTTAATTGGTGATTCTACAACTTTAGAATTAATTAATTCAACAGCTTTTACAGCAGCTTGACCATACTTGCTCATACAAATTTCCTCCCGGTAGTAAACTTAGCTCTTATTCATTTACTCTTGACATTGGTTTAGACCATTGCTCTTAATCTAATTTACTTGCAAAATTTACACTTGGGACTATTTCTACTATTTGGAGCTATTTCCCAAGAATGCCCCTTATCACATAACCACCAATATTCTTTTCTTGCGTATGCGCCTACTTGGTCTGGACAAACATCGCCATTTTTGGTTGGATGCCATTGTTTTGCAATCTCGGGTTTTTTTATTGCTAATGAATTCTCTGGCTTTACTTTTTTAGGTTTGTAACGTCCAAATAATTCATAGCAATCGGGACAACACTTCCCGTCCGTGCGTGCATAAATAACAGATGGATAACTATGACCTTTTTCACATACCCAATAAACTTTATCATGCGCTCCCTTTGTTACTTGTTGAGGTGTCAAATCCCCATTCTTATTATAGTCCCACTCTTTTGCAAGGTGAGGGTGCGTAGTAGCAAGGCAATTTGTTTCGTTCACCCTTTTACCTGCACAATATGGGCATCCTTCGCCACCACCAGTACGATCATTAATTTTTTTATCGTAAGAAGAATTACATTTTGGGCAATTCCAAAACACCCTTTCGTTTGAATAAGGTAAATATAAATCAGGTGTAACGTTTCTATTTAGTTCATAATGCCACTCTTTTGCGAGCTCGGGGAATAATAATTCAAAGTTATATTCTTCCATAGCAACTTTACCACTACATACATTACATCCGTGACCTTGGGCTTTGCTACCAATTTGTGCTAATGTCGAGTGTTCATACTCACAGATAAACCATGCTTTAAAATTAGAATATTGCTTGAAATTTTCAGGAACTAAAGGGAAATTCTTTCCATAATCCCAAACCTTCTCTATTTTAGGACATTTCTCCAAAAGGTTTTCTTTTTCAATAATAGCTGGGATTTGAGCAAGAATTGGTATATTATCCACGTCAACATTGATATCTTTTTTTACTTTTTCTATTTCAGTAGTAAATCCTTCATACTTTCTATCAATCATAGATAATAGATGAACAATCATTTTTCCGATTGTTTTATTCGATGTACGTTCGTAAAGATATTCTTGCAAATCTTCAATTTTAAGAGGGGGTAAGCCATTATCTCTTATTCTTATTAATTCATATCCCTTATCAATTATTAGCTTGCTTTTTTCAATATCAATATCTTTCTTATTTCTATGAGTATGTCCTCCGTCGTATTCAATAACGAGCTTAAGGGAAGGAATAAAAATATCTACAGACTTAAATTTATCAATTCCATCTATATGTGCATTTAATAGTCCATCTTTAAAAACCTGCTTTATGTAATAGAAAATTGCCAATTCTGGAAATCCGACATTATACCTTTCATTACATTTTGGGCACCCAGTATTTCTAAGCGCACGGAGATTAGCGGTAGTTCTCCAAACATGTTTACATTCCTTACAACACCAAACAATATTTTTTCCTGACCCAGCTCTTACATTATTAGGGGTATCTTTATTCGAAGTATGCCATTCTTCTATTAGATCTGGTCGTAACTGAGAAATAAAAGGCTTTGTATTTTTCATAGTAACTCCTTAAAGACAAACACCTCTGTCCTTTTCTGTTTTCTGACTGTAAAATAAGCTACAAACCCAAGAAAGGTCTTTATGAATTTTAAAATGTTTGTTCAATTATATTACATTTTTCAAAGTTTGGTCTAATAGAATTAGGACAAAATAATTAGTACCTATAAAATATTCTAGATATTAATCAATATTGTGAATTTAAGGAATACCCATCGCCTTAACCTATTTATTTTAGTTATTACGCTTCAATCATAGTGTCTTTAGATTTTATTGTTATAATTTAAAAAGCAAAAAATAGAGGTTTTTCCAAATTGTCCAAATTAACTATTCACACATTTTCTAATGCTAATACTCTATAAATGTTTATTAATATTTAATTTTTCCCTGAAACCATTTTCATATATAAACACCTCTCTTTCTCTATCAAAAACAGCGTTTGTACGATGAACAATTCTATGGTGATTAGGACATAAAATTATAATGTTACTCGGATCATGATTCTGTGTTTCAGAGAAAGGTTCAATATGATGTGCTTCAACAATGTTCACATTATATTTATCAAAATGATTTTCCCCGCATATTTGACAACAAAAATTATAGTATTCTTTTAAGGAATCCACTGTCGTACGATTTGCCTTTCTTACTTTAATAAAAGCTTGTCTCATTTCAATTGATCCTTCACAATTAATCTTAAGTTTAGCCAATTCCTCATTCTCCATAATGTGTTCTATCGTTTCTTCGCTGGAGTCTGATAACATGTTCTTAAAGACTTGTTTTTCATAAACACTCACATACTCCATTTTGAAATGACTGGTGAAATTATCTAATTCTTTATCAACGTATATCTCCTCATTGAAAGAAATACAATCAATTTCAGAATAATCCTCTTCGGTGTAACAATCGTCCTCATTATCAAAATAGCATCCATACTGATTTTCTAGAAAATTCTCTGTAATTTCTTTACTCTCATTTAATGCATCACTCTCACAAAAATCAACATAATACATCTCTTCTAAAACCTCTACATAATCTCCAACATTTTTATCATAATAATATTTATATCCATCATTAAATTCATATATCATCCTGTTCTTCCCCCTAATGCTATTTTGTTCAAAAAAAGAAGCTTCCCTTTTAGGAAGCTTCTTAAAATCTATAACTAAACTTATAAAATTAATTTCAGATCAAAAAGATCCTCATAATATAATGGAATTAACAAATAAATAAACCCCCAAAAAAAATCATAAAGACTCTTCAAATAATAGAAATTTTTGATAAGTACTTTACGGCTGAGGGAGAAAAAGATTAAATTAGGGTTTCGTTCCCAAGACGTGTTAATAACACTTATCTTTTAGTTCCCGAGTAAATAAAAAAACGGCTCCACTCCATTAATATCAAGGGTTCGAGACGTTTTAACTACTTTTATTTAGTTGTGTTAATAGATATTTTACACGAAGTTAAATCTTTAAGATAATAGGGAGTTTCCTCCCTCTCATTTTGACGGTTGACACAAAACTACCTACAAAAATGACACAATCTTATACTTTACTGATTTTATTCAAATTCCATAAGAATTATTAGCTTTTATCAAAACAACGTGCTGGAAATATCCGAATTATTTTTAACATGGCCATATGGACATTTGTGTCATTTAACAAGATAGTATGAATCTTTGAGTCAATTTAAGTGACACAAATGTCATTACTAATTATTTCATGAGGTTGGAATTAAAGTATATCAATCGTATGTACAATTGTGTCCGCCGTTAAAAACATTTCGTTATTATATCCAACTTGAATAGCATTTAACTTAGCTACATTAGAAATAATGTAAAATTAGATCTTCAACACTCGCGCTCTATTGTTGAAGATGTTTGTGGAAGATCCTTAAAACTGTCTTTGGGATTACAATATTTTGTTTATTTTAAATTACCACAACTAAAGAAAATATAATTGCTACCATTGCATCATGAAAAACTGTAGTTTTTACAGTAGGTAACCATTTCACTTTACTTATAAAATATAACAAACCTTGCAATAATATAGAGAATTATGAAGTAACTTAAAAATGTTAAATTCATTTTGCCTCCTTATTAGTTCAAACTTATGCCTCCTCACTATTCATTTCATGTACATATGTTGTATATTAATCCAAAGCGCTCAAAAGAAATGAGGCTCTAACAATGGAATCGTATTCCTCACCAATAAACAAGGTATCATCATCTTTTTGCCCTAATTCTTGCTTTATAGAATAGATAACATCAAATTTTTCTAATGGTGTTAGTGTTGCAAAGTCATCGTTTGTATTAATTTCAGTTCATAATAAGAAGAAGAACGCTTGCCATGATGTAAAGGTATTTCTTTCTTCTCTTCTAAGACAATGGAAACATCTTTAACATAGTTATTAATCGGGTTCTGTTGTGTTATTTCTGTTACATATTCCTCAAAATTTCTTTCAGGCATTTTCACTCTCTTCTTCTTCTTTCCTTTCTACTTCACAAACAGATAAGAGCAAAAATACTACGAGAGAAAGTAAAAATACTAAATATTTTCCTTTTATTACATATCCTCCATTTTCAATGTTTATACAATTAAAAGCTAGGAGTTTTTATTTTAGTAGATCTAAATGAATCAAAAAATATATTTGATTAAAACTAAGCTAACTAAACCATAGAATAGAGCAATAAATGGATGGTTTGTAGCACCACCTACAAACACATTAACTATTGTAGATAAAGCCATAAATCTAAACGCAAATTCAGCTCTCTTTTCAGCTGCTTTCAATTTTACACCACCCTAAAAAAGAAAATAAGTACAAATTAAAACTGTTGTTATTAGCAAGTTGAATAGAGTTATTCCCCAAAATACTTTAGCCATCCCATCATAATGTTTCTTGGAAGTCCCTCCTGGAGTATATGTACGTTGAGATTTTCTAGATCTAGCAGGAGAAGTGCTTTGTATATAAGGGTTAGCTTTATGATTAGTTGAGGAATTTGATTGAGAATATGACCTATTATTTGATGAATAGTTTAATGTAGGAAACCAGGAATTTCCACACCTCAAACAACTTAACTTTATTTTATTTTTGCCATGCAACCCTGCTAAAGCGCCGATTGCACCGATTGTAATAACTCCAACTGCTGCCTTTCCTAAACTATATCCTTTTTCTCCGACTTGAAGTTGATCACTATTACATTTGGGGCAAGTTATAACATCTGACATTAATTACATCACCAACCATTATATAATTCTTTAATATCTGAGATATAAATTCTAGCACACTTTTGTGATTATTGGACTATGTAAATTTACCACATATTTCTTGTATAAAAATTTAAATAATAATTAACCTACACATAAGCAGGCTTGCAATAATCAATTCTTACAAAGTTTAAGGAGATGATTTATATGGCTCGCAACAATAATAGTAGTAATCGATTGGTAGTACCAGGTGAAAATCAAGCAATCGATCAAATGAAATATGAAATCGCAACTGAATTTGGTGTGAATCTTGGTCCAGAAACTACATCAAGAGCTAATGGATCAATAGGTGGAGAAATCACTAAGAGGCTAGTAATAATGGCTCAACAATCAATGGGGAATATTTCCACAAATAACAGAAGTAACAGTATAATATAAGCAAAGTGACCTATTCTTGCGATATAATCACCATTGATTATATTTCATTGAATTTCTTTGTATAATTATCATCTTACTTTTAATATGTTTATCAAAAATTACATTCAATTAGAAGGGCATTCTAATTTCTGAAATCTGTTTTTCTTTACAATTTGATTCATGATTTATTTAATCTGTTCTCCTGTTAGTAATTAAGATTGTACAGAAAATTAATTCCAGTTTGTAGCTTTTAAAAACATTGCTTTTTTCTCAAAACATATATATTTAAATCTAGTATTAGTTACTAATAGGACCAATTATAATTGGATACAGTTGGCCTATAACTATATAGATTTTGTTTATTTATTTTAAAACGTTATTATCTCAACTCGTCACCCAAAGGTACAATGACTTCATCTAATGTCTTTCTCCACTAACGCTTCATTTCTGGACCGTATTTCAATGGTTTTGCATCTGGATGTACGGCTTTATACTTATCAAATTGCTTGCTGTTGATGATTCCCCCGATATTCGGAATTGGCTCTGTTCCTATGAAATATTGAATAGCAGATGAATGCAACTCCCCTTCTTCCACAAACCAAGTATTTTTCAAATTCTTCAATTGCTTTATTATAGATTCAGTGAAGAAACGTCTTTTCACTACAAGAATATCTACCCCTGGCTAATAAAAAACGTCTCAACCCCAGTAATTTCAAGGATTTGAGACGTTTTAACTACTTTTATTTAGTTGTGTTAATAGATATTTTACCGAAGTTAATTTATTAGAAACATAGAGTTCCCTCCCTCTATATTCCTTTTTCGAAAGCTGTTTCACTATTATTTTCACTAATAATCATATAAATTATATGAAATCAGATATTAAATTAATGCAACCGGTTAACCGATATACAACATTAGAATTTTCGTAAAGTAAATCCTCTTCAAGTGCAATAACGTCACAACCTCGATCGTCATATAGAGGATTTTTATCTTGAATATTCATAACCACCATGACTAACATTACTAACTACTAACATTCATTAATTTTCTGTATCTTTTTTCTACACTTATTGGAGTTCTCTCTAGAATTTGACCTATTTCTCTAAATTTCAATCCCTGTTTACGTAGGTCAAATAATTTCTTCTCTTCGGCAGTAGACCAATGTCTATAATCTCTAGTGTTACTCAATTGCTAATTACCTAATTACCTCCTAAGTTCATGTAACTGTTCTATCATTTATACATTTTTTCACGCGTAAATAAAACTAACTACTTTAATACAAAACACTATGATAATGTATGATGAATGGGTCAGTTAAAATGAAAAAATCCACCAAAAAGATGGTGGATTAAAATTAATATTAGCTACTATATATAACCAATCAATTGTTCATCACAAAACTTTTTTGGCAACCCGACTATCATAGTTCCTTGAACCTTAGACCCGTAGCTTTGCGTCCTTACCTTTCGATAAGTTTGCCTTTATCTATTTTTTTGAATTAAATTATATCATAAACCCATTGCTCTTAACTTTCAATAAATTTCGTAACCTTTCTACATCACATAACTAATAGTAGTAACTAGTCTATCATAATAATGTTCATATAAATGTTTGTTCTCACATAACTGGTTCTATTTTTCTGCCAATTTAATTTTATCGTAGTTCATTCTTGTAACAATTTATTTCTGTAGAAAGCCTTTCTTTCTCTTGCATTGGTCTTAATTCTTCCTTCTGTTTTTCCTTGGATTGCGACAAAAGTCTATATGTTATGACTTCATTGAAATTTTCCCATCCGAGTGTTAGGATTAACATGCATGGTACATTGTTCCTATTAAAAGGAGATTACACACATGGTGAGTGATTCAGAATACTTGCTTTTCCATAGAGAACTTGATCGATTACTTATTGATCTTAATAATTGTTGCGATCAGAATGTCCTCAACCATATTTACCTAGACATTCAATTATTACGCAACGCATTAGCTTTGACTGCTACTGAATAGTGGTCTTTTTATTTTGTTTTTTACTACCTAGAAAATTTTCGTTTTAAAATTTCACTTGCAGTTTTTTAGTGAACTGTGTACTAGTATTTATTCTTATGACAATGCTTGTGTTCTTTCATTTCTTGAGGTGTTGTGTTGTACTTATTAGCAATTGCCATCATGTCGTAATACCTTGCTCTATAAGGTAAAGATTGAAATTCTTCCTACGCTTTACAAGAATTATCATCATGCTTAACAAACTCACCTAAAACCACTTTTTTAAACTCCAGTTTCACACCTCACTATGTCACTATTTTCTTCAAATACTACATAATAGAGAGATAGATTTTCATCTCTCTTGTTCAACTACTCTGCCCTTTAATTGAAGAAAGATAAAGAAAAAGGGCTGCCGCAGCAACCCATTTTTCTTCAATTCTTGCACCCGTTTGTTAAATATCATTTTTTGTTTTGTTTTATCTCTTCAAGTAGTTCAATAATTCTTTTATTTTGATTGGATTGTTCTTTCAGAAACCCAATAATTGTCCCCACACCAACAACAATAAGTAGTGAAAAAATCCACATATAAATTCCTCCCCCATTATCAAACCTCTTACATTATTTTACCATTTACATTTTTCAACTAACCCATTTGGGCTGACGAATTCGACAGCCCCTTGTTCAGCTATCGCACCCGTTACTTCAAGAAGGATTTTATCTCATTATAAAGATTTACCAACTCATTATCTTCTCAACCATTTAACTTTGCATATCCAATAACCGAGTTAGATACCTTAAATACATTCATTTTCAAATCATCAAAAAGAGTTTGAGCTTCAAATAACGTTTCATCGTTAATTAAATTTCTCTTTATACCTATTAAATTAACTTCGTACTCATTTACTTTTTCTAATCTCAACAAAAAAGGACCATCCATGAAGTCAAACTCTGTTTTTTTTTCCAACTTTTGCATACTCAAAACAACGAAGTTTTTTCGTCCACCAAGTTAGGATTACAACAACAAAATCAGTCCACTTTTCTTCTGGGAAGAAGTTGTGCCCGTTCTTTTCGATGTAGATTTCTCCTACTATATTGTTAGTATCATTTATAAATAATGTCTTTTTATTGATTCTAATTTTTATCTGGTCCATATTCATCACCTTCTTGTACTATACTGCTCCTTTAGTATAATAAGGTTATGAGTTCTTTTATACTCAAAAAGTCAACCTTTTTATGAAGCGACAGTACACTTTAATTTTATTTATTTCAATTTCGTAAACTCTCTCATCTCATCTATCAATTTATCAAAAACTGTACTTTCCTATAATATTTTTTCAATTCAACAATAATTTTATAATCACGTCTTGAAATTACTCTATATACATATGTAATTCACTTACATCTAAGCCTGTATTATCTTTAAAAGATTTTAAAAATCCAATACTTTTACTTTGATCAATTATTTTTTTTATTACCTCAATACCATTATTATCAATAATATATTTAACCCCATAATGTGATTGTAAATATAACTGGTTTGATTCTTTTCTATAATTGACCCAGTCTTCTCTTGTATTAAGGTTCTCGAAATTAATAACATCCTCGATACTATCTGATACTTCCACATTATCTAATGTTACAGAAACATACTCAGCTAATCCTTCATCAAACCATTTAGGAATTGAAGTAGTACTCTTTTCATGTAAGTATTTATCTAAATAGTAATGTGTATATTCATGACTAAGATCTCTTTTGAAAAACCATAAATCTGCCTCTCTTTCAAGTGAGTCAGGTTTAACTATGGATATTAAATTATATTTGCCATAATAAAACGCTCCGACATTATCCAAATCAGAATATTCCTGCAGATCTTCAATTTCATTGAATATTATTACATTTAGTCCCTCAGTAAATTCTATATATCCTAAAATTTTTGTCATTTTATTTTTTGTTTGGTTTAAAGTATGAATAATTTTTTTATCTAACTCATCATTTACGGGGTTAAAAATTTTAATATCCCCTCTTAAATTATATTCATTCTTCTCTAAAATATTTTTTATTTCTGATGGTGATTTACCGAATAAGGATTGAAAAACAGGGACAAGTATTATTAAAGTAATTGTAAAAGTAAGGAAAAAAATTAAAGGGTTTTTAATATTCACTGATCGTTTCTCGCAATTCATTTAATATAGAAATTTCTATTTTCATGTGATTTCTTTCCCTTTCTTTTAAAAATCCGTATTTATAACTCATTCCCTTACTGAAGCATCATTTTCCTTCTTAAGGTATCCTGCTCAATTACTTCAACAAGAAAAAGCCAATCTCCTTCTTGTAGATTAGCACCCGTTAGCCATCCATGAAGCGCAAAAATCAGCGCTTCACCACAGAGAATGAAAATGGTGAAAAACTGTCCATACTGATTCTATGGCTGGAGAGGAAGGTCGATACACTATGGTGCGTTAGAGCCCATCCGTTAGTCTGACTCCTTCGACCACGGTGCACCACTGACTGTCGCTCCCTTACGGGAAGCACACATGGTAGATTAATCCTATTCTGGTTGTTGCACCAGCCTCTAATAATAAGTCGAGCCGAAGAAAGGATGTTTTCAATGGATGTAGTCATTGAACGTGCATGTGGTATGGATGTACATAAAGACAACATTACTGCATGTATCATTACACCAAAGGGAAAGGAGATTCAAACATTTTCTACTAAGACTGTATTTCTATTACAGTTGATTGATTGGATTAAACAACATAACTGTACTCATGTAGCCATGGAAAGTACGAGCGTTTACTGGAAACCTATTGTTAATTTGCTAGAAGCTGAGGATATTGAGTTTTTAGTTGTAAATGCCCAACATATGAAAGCAGTTCCAGGTCGTAAAACAGATGTTAAGGATGCAGAATGGATTGCTAAACTTCTTCGACATGGATTACTCAAAGCTAGCTACATCCCAGACCGAAATCAACGAGAATTGCGTGAACTTGTTCGCTATCGTCGAAGTATCATTGAAGAACGTGCCAGACAACATAATCGTATTCAAAAAGTGTTAGAAGGAGCAAACATAAAATTAGGGTCTGTTGTATCAGATGTTATGGGTGTTTCAGCTAGAGATATGCTAAACGCTATCGCCGAAGGTGAAGAAGATCCTGAAAAGCTAGCAAACTTCGCTCGACGTACGATGAAAAAGAAGAAAGAAGAATTAAAACTCGCCCTTAAAGGTTATATCAATTCTCACCAACGCCTTATGATTAAAACAATATTAAACCACATTGATTTTTTAACTGAGCAAATCGATATGCTTGATCAAGAAGTTGCAGAAAGAGTAAGTACTCATCAAGAAGATGTTGAAAGATTAGACTCTATCCCAGGTATAGCTACGAGAATGGCTGAGCAAATTTTGTCTGAAATTGGGACAGATGTTAAGAAACAATTCCCAAGTGCAGCTCACATGTGTTCTTGGGCGGGATTAGTACCTGGACAAAACGAAAGCGCTGGAAAAAGGAAATCTGCTAAAACGAAAAAAGGGAACAAGTATTTGAGATCAGCATTAACCGAAGCCGCTCATTCAGTTAGAGGTTCTAAAAACTATCTCGGTGCACTGTATAGGCGTACTGCCGCAAGAAAAGGTAGGAAACGAGCTGGAATTGTCGTTGCTCATGCTATGTTGAGAATAGCTTATTATCTTTTAACACGTAAAGAAGTGTATGTAGACTTAGGAGAAGACTACTTTGATAAACAAAGAGAGCAATCAATTATTCGACATTCTCTTCGAAGACTTGAAAGTTTAGGATACATTGTTTCATTACAAGTACCTGAAGCATCTTAATTCAATCAACTTAACTACATATGATTAATGTTTTAGGCGTTCTCCCATTTTTTAAAAAACGAATGAGCTACGTTTTATTTAGTATTGTCTTCTATCAGAAGTTAATTTTCATGGTAGTTTAACAAGAATCAATGTTTAATAGTCATTTATTCAACCCACACAAGAATTTATTGGTATTTTTATCTGATCAAGAATAAAAGAACTGATGCAACGACAAAAATCATACCTAAAATAAAAAACCAAAAAGAAATATTATGTTTCTTAGTTCTTTCTAAATATGTTTCAGTTTCAAAATTCATTCGTTGTTGTTCAAAACTTGAACCTACACCACTAATAATTCCTGCTAATATTATAAGTGTCACTCCAATTAAAAAACTATATCCTTCCAAAATATCACCCCCAATAAAATTGTCTTAATAGCTAATAAGTACAATATTTTCTTCAAAGTCTTTATCATTCAAATTTTTATAACAATCATTTACTTACTGTTAAACATTTAGATATTCATTTCAATTTAAAGTGCATCTTTTGCTTTTGATGTAAAAAACATTAAAGTTACTCAGTTCATTCCTTAGATATATTCATATTAGTTCATTTCAAGTTGAAATTGAGTGGGAGTGAAAAACAAAAAAGTCAGTATGAGTATGATCAATGGCAAAATGATGGCGATTGTATTCAAAACCAAACCCGTCATAGCAAAACTATATCCTTTTTGCCTTGTTGTATATGTTTCCTTTAAACTAAAATAACTTACAATGAAACCTATTATAGCAATAATTACCCCTGACAAGCTTATGAATAATAAAATTAAGGAAATACATCCTAATACTAGAGAAATAACTGCCTTTTTATTTAATAATGTTTCATTATTTACGGCTTTCTGTATATTAATTTCATTCTCTTTGAAATTATTATTCACCATATTCCCCACCTCTCTAAGTCGATTTCCCCAATTTTATTATGTCAATTTACATTACCACTTAACAAAACTCCTTATTTAGTTGTTTAATCTTTAGTTCCTTTTCTGAAGTTAAAGTCAACAGCTTCTTCAACACCATGTTTTAAGCTTTATTTTTTTCATTGCACCTTCACTAGTTTCAAAAATAAAAACAAAGGAGCTTTCTCAATATTATAATTAGAATACTTTTCTTTGGCTTTTACTAGACATGTGTGATATTCCACCTAAGAAATAGAAAATTCATTATTGGCGAATTTACCAAACTTATCACTTATATTATTTTCACATTCTACAACAATAATATAGTACTTTATTACATCATTTTAATTAGAGGAATATCCTGTGATTACAAATAAAATGATTAAAATTCGAGAAGTTAATAATCTGAATTTCAGAGCTACCCCCTCCTCATAACCTATATTATTTATAGTCTTCTTACTTCCTAATTTTAACATAATTAATTACATATTTCTTGCCTTATGAAAAAGAGCACAGTATAACTAACGGGTTCCACTGCCTATCGCATAACTCTATTTTGCGTACTAAATTGTAAGTGATAATGTATATGAAATACGCTGTATAATGCAGCGCTTTTTGTTTACAAAAAAATAACCCAGTTCGATAAACTGAGTGATAACTAATATATTTTATATTTATGCCTTCTTCAACTAAAGCACCCTTAGTTCAATTAGCATTTAGATAATCTAAGACAATATCAACTCTTTCATTTACTGAATAACCGCCTTCAATTTTTAATATTGGACAAGGTAAGTCTGCCATCCAATGTTCGTGTAAAGATTTACTTCTAACTTCTAATCCCGCATTATCATATAAAGATGCCCACTCTAAAAATGTTTTCGATTGATCATATTTACTACCACCAGCTAATATTTCATTTCCATAACGCTGAAATTCCCTCTGCTGTAACCTTTCAAGCCTTATATCTTGCGGAATCCATAGGAATATTACAAGGTCAAAATAACTTTTAAAGTTATCACCCCAACCACACACTGCACCAGAAAGAATATAGTTTTCATAAAGTGATAAATCTTCTTCAAGCATACTTATTCTTTCAGGTATTTCCCTTTGTTTAGTGAATTTAGTTGTCCAAAAATAATCATCGGTATCAAGGTATGTATGAGGTAAAACCTTTGATAATTGAGAGCCAAGTGTTGAAGTACCAGACCCTGAAGCTCCCATTATATGAATTCGTTTATTCATTTTTATCCTCCTTAGATACTTATTCGTAACATAAAATTCACTATGCTTCTTCCACTCTTCTGATTCGTTAGTGAAATAGCAACTGTTCTTATTCCATAATCGCGCTTTGTTTGCTGAAGATCAATGTCAAAAATCATTAATATCTCAAAGATTAAGGTACTACATATAGTCATCATACTTACATTATTTCACAAAATGTTTTCTCGATAATATATTCAATTTTGGGGAAATTTAAGGCTATATATAATATAAGGAGAGAAATAATGGTTAAAAAATTTTCAATTTCAATATGTACTTTATTACTTTTATTAATTGCGGCAACGCCCTTAGAAACAAAAGCCCTAACCATTGAAGAATTACCAGTTAAACAATCTTCAAAACAGTGGTCAGTTCAGATAGGTGAAGCTGAAAAAGGAAAAGATCTAGCAAAACAAATGAACGACGGAAACTCTTATCATGGGGCTAATTTCCTTATGGCTGAAATAGCAACTGAATTAGAAGTGGAGATAATCTGGACTCAAGATAAACAAGGCAGACCTTTAAAAGAAACTTTTACTTTTACTGCTGAATAGCTAGTATAGTTTCCCTTTTAATTCGTGCCAAAAGCACGATGTTTTTTAAAACCTCTATTGCAAATATATGATCTTCAAGTGATATAAGCGCCTATCTTTATTCAAGATAAGCGCTTTGATTGCTGAAGATTGATATTAAACTAAAGCACTCCGTTTGTTGAATATCATTTTTTGTTTTGATTTATCACTTCAAGTAGTTCAATAATTCTTTTATTTTGATTGGATTGCTCTTTCAGAAACCCAACAATTTTTCCCACACCAACAACAATAAGTAGTGAAAAAATCCACACCAGTTATCAAAACTTTTACACTATTTTACCATTTATTTTTTTCAACTAACCCATATGGGCTGCCGAATTTGACAGCCCCTTGTTCAGCTATTGCACCCGTTAGCACAATAACTAATTACAGATAGCCACCCTCAGCTTCAGGAAGGTTTTTGTATTCATCTTTACTTTTTACTAAATCGAATATGTAATTTTATAGTTCAATTAATTGTTGTGCATCATCCGTTGTTTCGTAATATTCACCATTCAGATAAATTGTTTGTGTTTCACCATTTAATTTAATTTTCCATTTATCTTCTTCATAAGGCGTTTGCATACAATTTGCTTTTTCTGGCATTAGTCCTTTAGGTTCCATTATATTTATCTCTCGCATCTTTTGATATATTTTTTTCATTTCTTCTTCGGAAAAACTACTCTCTGTTGATGCAGTCCCTTCTACAATTAGATCCTTTATAACAATGTTTTCAAAGGTATTTATTTCATTCTTACTTTGGACACCGGATTGAATTAAAAAATCAAAATCACTAGGCATTTCTTCTGGCATATTGTTTTCTTTTTCATTACAACCAGTAACTAATAGTGCCAGGATAAAAACCAACAAAAATATCTGTTTCATATAACACCTCCATTTAATTGGACGGAAAAGAAATAAATTATGTTTCAAAAAAAATATTAAATAAGGTTTCTTCTTGAATATTACTGCACTGTTACTTCAATAAGGAAAAAACGATCCTTCGTTATTGAAGCATCGCACCCGTTAGCTTCATAACTTCCATCTCACTCTTTTGAAGAATTTTGAAATTCCCAATAGCAAAATATAATAAAGTAAGAAGTTGAGAATAAAGTTATCCCATAATATTTCTCGAATATCATTAACATCAAATCCGAATTTGTGTGGCAAAGGAGGGTCAAGATTAGAAGGGCCCTGAATAACAAAATCAACAGGGTAGCCTAAACCCATTCCATTCATTTGGTTTTCCCACAACTTTGCTCTTTCCACTTGTGTCTCAACATAAATCCCATCAGATACAAGCCCTATAAAAGTTAATGAAACTGCTATTAAAATAATAATAAAATGCTTTCTCTTTTTAATAATCGCACCTTCTTACATTGTTTAATTACCAAAGTTTTATCAAGAGAGAAGTGTGACCCCCTTGTTAAGCAGTCGCTCCCCGTTTGTTGAAGAAGAAAAAACCACTAAAACGTTTATATTTATTCTTTAATTACTCCAATTTGATAATCATCTTCATAAATTATTTTTCCTAGATTATCGCTTTTAGTTTTCACTAAATCAACATCATATTTTCTCAACATATCAAAATAAAATTTCATTTCATTAACTAGTTTACTTGTATTTTTATTGTCTTTAAACCATGTCACTGCCCCAATTGAATTTCCATCAGAATAGAAAGAAGGGACAGGTAATGCATCTTCAAAATATCTACGTTGTTCCCAATAGGTTTCTATCTCTTCATCTAACATTTTTTCCTATCAACTAAATGCCAAACTGCAACAAATAAACCAACAGGCATATTTGTTCTTGGGCTAATATAATTTACGTGGTATCTAAAGTACATAAAACTTCTCCTACCCTTTTAATATTTAGTAAAGCACCTGTATTTTAAATTAATTTTGGCCTTCTTGTTGAATTATCCTGCACCTATAGTTTAACATTAATTTCCTTTTTATTGACATAGAAAAAGCGTCTCTGTCTAATTGCAGAAACGCACCCTAAATTATTGCATAAAACACTAATATTAATCCTGGTATAATCATAATTAAAGACATATTCCTCCCCAATTTGGCTCCAAAGTTGCTTTTGTACTTATGACCTAGTATTAATGCTGGTATAAAGAAGATAAGTGAATAAATTACCGTATAATGTAATCCCCTATCGCCGTTTGACCAAGGGCTTAACCCTAAGAACCTTAATATGGTATCTCCAAAAGCCTCGGTGTTTCTCCATGAAAAAGAGAACAGTATCCCAAACATAAGTAGCAATAATGAAATCGAGCCTAGCCCAATTTTCTTATTTTGACCTTCTTTCAAATTTAGCCCTCCATTCAAACTCTTTTTCTCTAATCTTGGTCCGTTTATTGAATAATAGTAAAGCATTCTTTACCCGTATTTAATATAAATATAGCTTATCCTTGTTGCACTATCCTGCTTCATATATACAGTATGGTTTTTGACCGTATTTAACGTAAGTAACGATACAAAAACCGCCTATATAACCGCATTCGGGCAACAATTGTTTAACCAATAATACACCTTATGTAAAAGCACGTTCTAATATTAAGGCATTGTATATAACGATCTCAATAAATTAAGACTTATAACGCTCGATTATTCTTAAGAATGATGGGTTATGGTTCTATGAAACTCCTAGATGGGATATTTGTAGTGGAGTTGGAGGTAAAGGTCACAGGTTTAAAATCACCGAAGAACTTGTTGTAGATGGTTTTAGAATGGTAAAATGTCACGATAGAAAATATCGAACTGCAAATCCAAAGTATGTTGATGTTAGTCCTAAGCCTTCTGATTGGCATTTTGAAGTCAGGGTTGAGGGTATAACTCACATTGAAGCTCGGAAAATTGTTAACTTAATTCAATCAAACTTTGAAGGCATAAATGTTTATGGTGTTCCTAAATAAAAAACTAATTAAAAAGAGTTGAAGATATTCTCCAACTCTTTTTTAAAGTTTTTAGTTTTTGATAGCTTTTCGAAGCTCATTATAAAGTTTATTAATTTTGCCATCTAAATTATTTTCGTTAATCTTACCTAGTGCTTTTTTATTTGCCGTCAAAATGTAAGTTAACTCTGACTCACTCCAAGATACATTTACTGTGTTGTTGTCTATTATAGCTTTAGCTTGTATATTACCTGGTAGTTTAACAGTTTCTTCTGATACATTTGGTCCATTTGAGAAATCTACTCCCTCATTGTTAATGATTTGTAGGTTCATCATTTCATTGTCTTTTCCAAAGTAGTTTAGATCAAAAATAGTATATTCTCCATTATCACCTAATTGGTAGACTTCCCCTTTTGCTACATGTTCATAGGGTACCTGATCAAAAATTTTAACTTTGTTTTTATAAGGAGTCTTTTCTAACATTTCTTCTACACTAATATGTTCAACTATAATTGGTTCATTGATTACCTCATCAGCTTGAGCTGTATTATTAAGAAACATGTTATTAACAATAATTGCAGACGTGATCCCTAGCGCTAAACTAACGCCTAACATTGCATTTTTCTTATTGAATTTCATTAGTATCCCCTCCTTAATTTTATCTAGTTAATTCTGTTGCTTGTTTAAATTCAGTACAGCTACCTGCATAACAAGACGAAGCTGTTCCGCCCATAACACTCACTGTAGAATCAACATCACCGTCATAATCCCATTTGTTAATAGTACGACTAAAGGTAGGGTTGTTACCTAGGAAAAGCCAACTAGAATTAAGATAAGTAGTGCCTCCAGAACTAGTTATTACCCATCCACCTTTATAGTAGGGTCCATTCTCAACTGTTTGATTTCCTGAACCTCGGTAATCTGCTGATGCATGAGTATAGGTAATTGCTTTCATATAAATATCATTACTAGAATTAGTTTTATAAAGATTGTGGACTTTACTAGTGACATACCAGTTTGATTTTAAGTCTCTCTTAGACAAATAATTTGAACAATCACCTTCCTTATTAGCATAAAGAGAACAGGTTCTCCATAAGACTTCGGCATTTACTGTTAATATGGTGGCAGTAAAAGAACTAAAGACTAACAATAAAGATAAGAGAGCAACTTTAATTTTTTTCATATTTTGCATATTTTTTCCTCCTCTTTAATATATTTACATGCTATCACAATATTGGAAAATGTGCCTATGTTTATTTGGGAAAAAACGGATTATTGACAATTTATTAGTAGTCTATCTAACTAAATACTACCTTTTTATATAAAAATATATTTTATTTATATATAAAAAGTTGTCTATTAAATTATGACTATTAGTACTATTAGTACCTGATACCCTTGCTAAATAATTTTTTATAATTTAAATTGATTTAAAAGGAGGTCAAAAAATTGAAAAAATTTCTAGTAGTTCCACTTATATTACTGTTATCTGCATGTACTAGTAACCCTTCAACATTGGATACATCAAAACTGACGCCATTAGAGGAATCTAATGTTGAAGATATTCCTAGGGAATATCAAGTAGCTTCGCTTAAAGATGGATTAGATGCGATTCCGTTTGATCTTAAATTACCAAAGGAACTACCGTTTGAAGCTAAATCTTTTAAAGTAATGAATATTATGGATTGGAATGACCAAGAGGATAGAAAGGATATTTCGATAGAATTACTGACTGTTTCAGAAGATAAGAAAGGTAAATCTATACAGATAAAAGCTAGAGACTTTGAAGTCGAATCAACACTCCCTGAACCCAAGGAAGTAAAGTTGAAAGAAGAAATAGACGGTTTAATTTCAATAACACAAGAAAACAAAATGGCTGTTATTGAATGGGAAAAAAATGGTGTAACTTATAATCTCCTTTATCATTTAGGGCAAGAAAATTCATTTACCCAAGAGGAAATAACAAATGAATTGGTCAATCTAGCCAACCAGATGCTGTAAAGAGCTATTAATGAAGATCTAAACAGTTTTAGTGAGCTGATCCGTGACTAAATGTTAGAAATATACACTTAACTTAAATCAAGCAATAGTCACGGATCAGTGAAGGTAAATTGAGAATGCAAACATTTTTGCAAACGGAAGTGCTAACACAAGACGAATTAGACAACATAAAATGCAAGAAATTATATTATAGAAATTAGTTATTATAGAGATTCTATTAAAACACGAAGATGACGAATTTAAATTAAATGGTTTCCACTACCTTGGGTGCTGTAGTTGGTCCCAACTTGGTCAATAGAATGGGAGAATTTGCTGATTCTATTGGTGTTCCAACCTTGGCTGGCCCCTTTATCTTGTCAGCAGCTGCTTTTATTATTGCCGGATTATTTATCTTAATTTTTCTTCGTCCAGACCCATTGGTTGTGTCTGCAGCTATTGCGAATGCTAAGAAAAAAGACGATACCGCACTGACAGGGACAAGTTTAAAGAATGCTACCATAAACAAAAAGGGTGTTGTTGTAGGGGCTGTAATTATGATTTTGACTCAATTTGTCATGGCAGCCATTATGACAATGACACCAATTCATATGGGACATCATGGTCATGGTTTGGGAGAAGTAGGATTAGTTATAGGTTTCCATATAGCAGCTATGTACCTTCCTTCACCATTGACAGGTATACTGGTAGATAAGCTTGGCCGTATTACCATGGCTGCTGCTTCTGGTGCTACACTCCTAGCCTCTGGATTGGTGGCAGCATTTGCACCGGTAGGTTCAATGCCACTGCTTACCCTGGCGTTAGTACTACTAGGTTTGGGCTGGAACTTTGGTTTAATAAGTGGGACTGCTCTCATTATAGATTCAACACACCCATCTGTGCGTGCAAAAACACAAGGATCAGTCGATGTCCTATTTGCACTGTCAGGAGCAGCTAGTGGGGGGATATCAGGAATGGTAGTCGCTCATTCTAGTTTTGCAGCATTATCACTTTCTGGAGCCATTCTGTCACTAGTGCTTATTCCTGTAGTTGTTTGGTCTCGGAAAAGTCCAAGCAAAGAGCTATGATAGAAAAGTTTTTTTAATAATTTATTTCTTGAATAGTTAGACTAATGTAGATATATCCCTATATAGTAAATTACAATTAAAACGTAATTAACAAGGCAGCTTTCAGCGAGAAATTGAAAGCTGCCTTGTTCATATAGGAGGTAACTCATATAAAACAAAACATCTTATAGATAGAAAAAATCTTTATATTAATTTATAAGGGTTTCCAGAATGTTAGTTTAGTTTAATCTAACTCAAGTTACGTAAAGTATTATGACTACCTTAAATGTCTTGTTACATAACAGAAAAATTGCTTTTCCTATTTTTAAGCTTTATACGTTATGCAATTTTAGTTAACATAATCACTCCTATTAGAACCTGACCACAACAAAACCCCTTGGCTTCCAAGAAATTTCACATCGTCTATTTTTACTGTTTATACATCCTTGATGAATCAACGTACGTTAGTTTAAGTGAATAACTTCACAATGTCGCAAATCTTCATACTAAAATATACCTGAAGATAACGGATTATCGTTCATATTTTCCACATTTATGTAAATCGCTATTGCATAATATACTACGTAATTATGAGTTACTCCCCAATCTAGGTTGTTTGCTGAAGAAAGAGATATGTAATAGAATTTTAGGTTTCATCCATCTAGATGTGTTAATAACACTTATCTTTGTTAATTGCACAATAAAAAAACACCTAAACTCCAGTAATATCAAGGATTTATGGTGTTTTAAATACTAAATTTTAGTTGTATTAATAGATATTTTACACGAAGTTGAAACTTTAAGAATAATAGAGAGTTTCCTCTCTACCTTCAAAACTGTTCATTATTATATCCAACTGGAGAAACATTTTATTTGTTTATTAGTTAAAATGAAAAATTAGATCTTCCACACTCCGGCCCGATTGTGGAAAATTCTTATTCAATTAAAGCTCACCGATAGTTGAATTGACCTGCCGCTATTGTTCAGTGATCGAAGTAGAATAATAAAAGGACTGAATTAGTTCACTTACTTCTAAAAAACATCTTTATATTTAGCTATTGTTTTCTCTGCTGATAGTGTTTCTTTTGATTGTTCATCATAGTATGTATAGATGATCTTACAGTGATTGTTCAACTTATAATTTGCAGTCAAGAAATTAATTCTAGAAATAACTTCAATAAAATTTAAAGGTTTTGCTGAAGTAATCTTGTTTCCATCTTGAATTAGAGAAACTTCAAAATAATTCATTTTACTATTTTGTGTATAGTCTTGTATTAAGATTATAAATCCCAAAAAATCACCTTTATTTCTACAAATTCTCCTTTACATAATAACAAAACATAAAATGGATTTAGACCCAGAGTACTTATCTATAAAACTTCATCATCAGTTAAATATTGATGTCTCCTTGTTAAAGGAACGTACCCCGTTAATGCAATAAGAATTTACCTTCTGTTAGTGGGTAAGTTGAAGAGACTTTATGATTACTCATCTTGTTTTTCTTCAAGTTTCGACTTAATATCTTCTAAAAGTTCATTCTGTTTTTTATGACTATCCAATATCTTATCAGTCATTTTTTCCAATGTTTTAGTAATAGACCACAATGATAAAATTAGAACAATTACAATTCCTAAAGCGTCCAATATATTCCCCTCTTCTCATTACTTTTCTTCAACTCTTCTGACCTATATTTTAACATTAATTTCCTTTTTGTTGGCATAGAAAAAGCGTCTCTGTCTAATTGCAGAAACGCTACCAGTTAGTTTAAAAGTGGATTTATAAATCTTACACAAATAAACTATAAACAAAAGGAATTAAAAGAGCTAACCCCAGACAAATAATAGCTACTATTTTTGATTGTTTAGCGATTCGTTTATCACCATTATGTAAGTTTTCTATAAAATTAAGGGTATATGAAAAACATACAACTATTAGCAAAACTGAAATAATACCTACCCAACCTAAGTTCACATTAGAGCCTCCCTGACTATTAAGTTATCCTTCACCATTACTTCAACAAGAAAAAGCCAATCTCCTTCTTGAAGATTAGCTACCCGTTAGCTGAATAAAGCGAAATGCAATTTACCCATTTAATTCTAAAAATTCCTATTTTCCTTTTTGGACTTTCTTAGATTGTCAAGGCGAAGATAAATATAGCTAATTAATAATCCAATAATAAATCCACCTATTATTGCAACTCCACCCCACTCAACTATGCCACGCTTAAAAACATTATGCTGAAGGAAACTTTTCCAATTTCCCCAGAAATAGGCGTCTGAATCTATATTAGATATGTGTAAATGTGTAATTGATATAAAAGCTCGATGTACAGCCATCCATAGGTAGTATGAAACAATGGAGAATAAAAAAAGATATTGAAAAATATCAAAATGGAGAGCTAGAAACATTAAATTTTTTCAGGGAACTTCAATTAAAAACAAGTCATTTACTAAAGGTGTTTTCAACCACTATTGGTGAGTTGGATGGTATTGCAAAAGATATGGCATCAATTAACGAACGACAATTAGATAGTTTTATAAAGCTTGTACTTGTAAAATAAGTTAATTAAAATCAATGAAATAAATTAAGTCTGTGCAATTAGGGATATGTGTATGTGGTCAGTCTTTCTTAAAGAGGAAACTTGAAGAATAGGTTCTCTCTATTTTTACATTTTCCTTTAAGATTTTACACAAATTTACCTAAAGCGAAGGTAGTTGTAGCATAGAATCGTGTACTGCGCAGCAAAGTTCATATATGAATTATAGCCCTTATTAAACTAACGTATCCTTTATTTTATGTGTAAGCCTTCACAAACATTATTCATTCTAAATTTTAGGGATTTTAATTCTGAATAACCAAATCAGCTTTTTCAATTGGCAAAACTGTTTCCATATAATAATCTTCTGCTTTCCAGTATCTATTTTCAAACTTTTCAATGTTATTTTGTGTTTCAACACTTTCACGATTGAATCTCTCTTCTCGTCCACAATATAGAAAAATCATAAAGTCGAAGTAATTTCTCCACTCTTTTCTTTGTAAAAACACTCCTTCAATTATAATTAGACAAGTATCAGGTATTTTGACCGTTTGTAATTTTGACGAATCAGAACTATTGTTATAAGTTAATAATTTTAGTTCATTAGATTCTTTAAGTTTTTTGAATAAATTTTCTTTTAGCCATTCTACATCCCATTGCAAATTGTAATACTCATCCCACTCTTCATTACTAGTGTTATAACGTCTTTCTCTCTCTACAATGTAATCGTCTATATGCAAAACACAAGTCAAAATATTTTTTTCTTGAATATGCTGTTCAATATTTCTTACTATTGTTGTTTTACCAGAACGACTTAATCCATCTATTCCCAGAACAACCTTTTGACCTTGTTTAACTTTTGGAATTTTTTTAAATAAATTTGTTATTTTATCTTCCAAGCCCATTCCCACCCTAATTTTAATATGCTTAGTTGCACTTTTCTGCTTCGTAAGCACAAGAATTGATTGCTTATATAGAATAATCGTACACTTTACTCGAACAAGAAATAGCTTTTATTAAATTCTTCTCGATGAACAAAATATATTTTATTTAGTATAATTTTTTTCTTTTAAAATATAAAGTTCTTTGATAAATGCACTTACACCAGCTGAACAACCAATAACAGCAAGAAGAGATATACATCAAACAAAGGTAAATGGTGAGAACACAACTTTTAGACCCCCTAATATAATAAAAAAATCCAAAGAAAAATTCACCCCGTAATTAACTGTTTTTTCACCTTGTTTTCTTCCCCGTATAAACAAACCTGCACCGATAGTGAAAAAGCGACTGTTCATATTGAACACTCTCACCCATTTGTACAATAACTACTGTTAAGTTATTTACTTTTTTTGATTATCTTTTATCGTTTTAGCCATTGCTAAAAATACAATAATAACAAAAATCATAGAAAATATAATTACTGAGGCCAAATTATCACCTCATACTCTTACATAAATAATACCATATTTTAACCCTAAGATTATTCCAGTAACCCAAGCAGAATTTATACCAAGACAGCAATTTAAAATAGAAGAGGTACGATTAATCCGATTTGAAAAGAGGTTAGCCTTTTCTTTTTTCATACCTAACATAACTTATTTTATATTATTCCTTTTTATTTCATATTTTAAAAAATGTTGAACAAACTATTAACAATTATTATGGTGTTAGAAAGGAGGTAAATTAGATAAAAAAGGTTAGAAGAGCGGTTATGATTATTCTCATTTTTTACTTACTGTATGCTACCATGTTCGGCATTGTTATTTTTAAAGAAAAACATCCTCAGGTTAGTAACACCTATAAGGAACAGCATAAAGTGGAACGATTCTATGGAAGTGAGGCATCACAGGATCGCGTAATTCTACTGGAAGAAAAAACGTTTTCAGCGGCTGCCCGTGTTAACTTATTAGAAAATGCACAAGAGTCTATTGATATCGCATATTATGCGATTCATAAAGGGTATATTACTGATTTATTTTTAGGAACGATTTTGGATGCGGCCGATCGTGGCGTAAAGGTAAGGATCCTTTTAGATGGAATTTTCCATGGTCTAAGATTTAGTATAAAAGATGTTCAATACGCCTTAATCAATCATCCAAATATCGAAATTAAATTTTACGAACCATTAAATCCTATACTACCTTGGACATGGCATAATCGACTCCATGATAAATTACTTATTATCGATCATAAATATGCAGTTATCGGCGGCAGAAATATCGGAAATCGTTATTTTATTCAAGAAGGTGAAAAATCCCCTACGTATGACCGAGATGTTCTGGTAATTAATACCGATCTCAAGAAAAAGGAAGGCAGTGTTTTGAATCAAATGGACAGGTACTTTAATCAAATCTGGGATCATCCTATTACAAAGGTTCCTTTTGATAAGCTTTCCTCACGCCGACAGAAAAAAGCAAAAGAAGCCAATCAACAAATAAAACAGAAACTAGAAAATTCGAGGAAAACAGATAAAAAATTATTTAATAATTATTATGATTGGGTAAAAATTCCCTTCCCACTAACAAAATCACCTTTATTCATAATCCTATACAGAGATTTAATAAAGAACCTTGGGCTTGGTATGATTTAACCAATCTCATGAAGAATTCGAAAAAGTCCTTAGTCATACAAAGCCCGTATGTTATTCCAACGGGACCTATGCTTCCTTATATGGATACCTTACAAGTACCACCTGAAAAAACAACGATTTTAACGAACTCGTTAGCATCAACTGCCAATGTTATGGCCTATTCGGGACATATTAAACATATTAACGCGATGGTAAAAAGGGATGTAAACGTATTGGAATATCAGGGTCCTGATTCTATACATGCTAAAACATTTATCTTTGATGATCGATTGAGTGCCATTGGAGCATTTAATATGGATGCCAGGTCGGTGTTTTTAAATACCGAGTCCATGGTGGTCATTGATAGCGTGGAATTTACCCAAAGTCTCGAAAAGGAAATGAGCCATTACTATAAAAAGAGCTTAAAGGTAGCAAGGGATGAATCGTATATAGAGGACCCCAACTTAAAACCAGGTAAAGTAAGTTGGTTTAAATCATTCAGTATAAAAGGACTATCCTATATAACGGATTTATTCCAGCATTTATTATAGGGCTCTGCTCTATAGTTAAATTGCACTATAAAAGCAATTTAAAAAACAGTCTTTCATAAAGAAGGATTGGCCGATGAGTGAGTTGTACTTTTCCATAACATTGACAAGTTCCAAAAAAATCTGACTTTCTAATTAAGGAATGTCAGATTTTTATATTTATTCCAACCATGATTATAATCCTTGAGGTTGATATATTACATCTAAGTAATTATTTACTTCATTAAGATATGTAAGTCACATCGCATTCTAAAGGTCATCCAATTGCTGTTTATCTATGCTTTTTAGGAACAATTAAGACAACTTACCAATCCTTAACTAATAAAATTGAATCTTTAAGAACATTATGATTAAGACAGCAAGTGTACATCGCTTCTCATCAACTAAAACTATTAAAATCAGTCAGGAACTAGACGCACTCTTACATATAATCGTTAGAGAAATGAATTCCAAAGATTTTTAAAGTTGCTTCTTTGACTGCTTTTATGCAATTGCGACCTAACACAATTGTATATCAGGTTAAAAAAGCGGGTATTTTTATTTATCGTGTTACAAGGTTCGTTTAATTCCTCACCTGTTTTAAACTGCTGTTAAAAATTTTACAGTCTAGTTTTATTTTTTTACTTTAGTGCATAATAAGAAAAAAAGGTGTGTTCACATTGGATTTCCCTACAATTCAAACTAATTTTTGGGACGCTATAGTAGCTGTTCCATTGGTAATGTTGCTTACTCAAATAATAAAAATCATCTCAAAAATAAACAAAAAGTATATTCCCACTATTGCACTTGTTTTAGGGTTATTAATTTCTATTTTCATAAGTCATCGTCAGGATATTATTGCAGGTATATTTATGGGTTGGTTTTATGGCTACGCTGCTATCGGTTCTTATGCTGCTTTAAAAACAAATTTAATCTCTTTAAGAAATAATAAGAAAAATTAATTTGATTTATATTTGAAATGCTAAAAGTATTAGGAGTGACCAAATGAACAGAACCACCCCTTTAAGAGTGAAAATTGATTTAACCTTTTTTATCATTCAAACTTTTTGTATTCTTGGACTTCTTTTAATACGCAATTATGACTATATGAAATCGGCTATCACTGATCCTATTTTCTGGCTAATATATGTTATTCTTGAATATAAACAAAAATGGATTATCCCTATTTATGTTCGAATTGTTGTTGTTATTTCAATGACAACGAATGATTTCTTAGGTGAATTATTTAACTTGTATGTTACATCTGTTTTATTTGATCGAGTCCAGCATATATTCGGAACATATTCAATGACATTATGGTCATTTTTCATTATTCAACAGTTTGCAAAAACAAAAATCCTCCATAAAAAATTGATTGTAATTCTCTTTATTCTTCTTTCAACATCATTAGGTGCTCTCTATGAAATATTTGAATTTATCCAAGATATAGTGTTTAAACCTAAAATTAAGAATCAACCTAGCTTATTAGACACTGATTTAGATTTAATATCTGACTTATCAGGAGGCATCATAGCCCTATGTCACTTTTTACTTTCAAGAAGGCTAAGGACTTTTATAGGTCACATAAAATCACCGATCAAAATTTAAAATAATAAGCACTTTTACGCTAAAGCAGCATAGTATGTGTGTAAAATTAAAACGTCAATCTAAAAAACCACCTTGGTATTAGGTATTTTTTTATTCACCTTTTTATCCAAAAAGAAAAAAGTCGATAATTTTATACATAGTTATTCACCTTCATATTCAAGCATTATTCTAGTTTTCCTAAGAGTTGTTTACTCGAATTACATTCTATCTAAATTTTTCACAAGTATCAAAGGCGAAGCTAAAAAATAATAAGTAATAATTTCAAAAACATGTGTAAAACATAGTAATATAATTCAACATAAGAAGGTGTAGCTACTCGTGAAAACTAATATTGATATGACAGCAGCTGAAATAGGATATTTATGGTCTACATATCAAGCAGAAACATTAAAATATTGTTTATTAAAATATTTTGACCGTATAGTTGAAGACCCCGATATAAAAAAAATAAACACTTTAACCATGAATTCAGTAAATGGAAATATTACAAAACTTAAAGAGATTTTTAAATATAGTAATTTTCCGATACCTATTGGATTTAAGGAATCAGATGTTATGTTAGATTCGAAGCGATTATATACAGACCCATTTATCCTTTACTTTCAGTGGTTTGTAGCAAAAGGAAATATGAACTATGGTTCTTTAGCCATTAATACTATCGCTAGAGAAGATATTTTTAATTTTTATGAAAACTTTCTATCAAATTCATTAAAATTGCTGAAAGATTCACGAGAATTGTTATTAGCAAAAGGGTTATGGATTAGAGCTCCTTATATTCCATTACCGAAAGATGTATCGTTTGTTAAAAAGGAAAGCTTCTTAAACGGTTGGCTTGGTGTCGAACGCCCAATTGCAGGAATAGAAATAGCCAGTGTATTCTATAACCTAATCACAAACTCATTGGGATTATCATTAATGAACAGCTTTATTCAAGTAACAAAAACAAAGGAGCTACGGGATTATTTTAAAAGGGGAAAAGATATTGCTGAAAAGCATGTACGCCTAATGTCAGAAAGACTGAACAAGGAAAACTTACCAACCCCCAATACATGGAATCGGGGTATTACAGATTCACTTGAATCTCCTTTTTCTGAAAAGTTAATGCTCTTTTTTATCAGTTTTTTAAATGCCCAAGGAATAAGCAATTATGGTAATGCTGTCTCAAATTCTATTAGACATGATATTGGTATTGATTTTACTCGATTAGCAGCAGAGGTTTCTAAATTTGGGGAAGATGGTACTGAATTATTAATCAAATATGGTTGGTTTGAATGCCCACCCAAAGCAATGGAATACCAGTCATAAAGCATATTATTACACCTACTTATTTTATAACAGACTATCTATAGGTTAGTAAGCAACTTTTTTTATATAGCGTACTATAATTTTTAAAATGATGATTACTAATTTTGTTGAAACTATATCAATTGCGAAGAGTCGACTACTTTGTAAAAGTAATCGATTCCGTATTCTTCATCATTGATGACCTCTACATTTTGAGGTCTTTTTATTTACTTTTATTTCACAGAAATTATCTACTATGCAATAAATGAGTTACTTTATAATCTAGTCGGTTTGCCGAAGATAGAGATAGAAAATAGTGTTCCCTCCCCTCAAGACGTGTTAATAACACTTATCTTTCGTTCTTTCTCTAATAAAAAACGCCTCACCCCCAGTACTATCAAGGATTCGAGACGTTTTAACTACTGGATAGGCTACACTTAGTTGGACAGAATTTTTAAGGTCAAGTAGACTACAGATAATACATTTGAGGAGAATCTACATGACCAAAAGAGAACGCCGAACATTTACTGAAGAGTTCAAACAACAGATCGTGCAGCTGTACCAAAATGGGAAACCAAGAAAAGAGATTATTCGTGAGTATGACCTAACTCCTTCTTCTTTAGATAAGTGGGTGGGTCAGAGTCAGAACTCTGGTTCTTTTAAAGAAAAAGACAATGTAACAGATGAACAAAAAGAACTGATCGAACTCCGAAAGAGAAATAAGCAACTCGAAATGGAAAACGACATTTTAAAGCAAGCCGCGCTGATACTAGGACGAAAGTAAATGTTATCAAGAATAATCAACATAAATACTCGATATCAGCAATGTGTAAAGTCCTACAAATCCCTAGAAGCACTTACTATTTTGAAGCGAAAGAAAGAGCAACAGAGGATGACATGACCTCAGATGTGATCGACATTTTCCATGCGAGTCGTCAAAATTATGGGACACGCAAAATCAAAGTAGAATTAATAAAGCGCGGTCTCATCGTATCTAGAAGACGAATTGGACGTATTATGCAAGAACAGGGTCTTGTATCTACGTATACCATAGCTCAATTTAAGCCGCATACAAAATCATGTAATGAATCCGAACAGAAGAATGAACTAAACCGCGAGTTCAACCAGGAAGAAGAAATGACAGTGGTTGTAAGCGATTTGACGTACGTAAGAGTCAATAAAAAATGGCATTACGTATGTGTATTTGTCGATCTCTTTAATCGAGAAATCGTAGGCTTTAGTACAGGTCCAAAGAAAGATGCGTTACTAGTCTATCGTGCATTCGCCTCCATTAAAGTCGACCTTCGTAAAATTCAACTTTTCCATACGGATCGTGGGAATGAGTTTAAAAATAAGCTGATAGACGATGCTTTAAAGACGTTTAACATTCAACGATCTTTAAGCATGAAGGGTTGCCCATATGACAATGCAGTAGCTGAAGCGACATTTAAAATCATCAAAACAGAGTTTGTTCAAGGGCAACATTTTGATAGTTTAGAAGAATTAACAAGGGAATTACATGACTATGTCCACTGGTTTAATCACATACGAATTCATGGAACACTTGGTTATGTAAGTCCGATCGATTACAAACTTGAACACCTTAAAAAAGTTGTCTAGTTTAGTGTTGACATACCATACTTTTATATAGTTGTGTTAATAGATATTTTATACGAAGTTAGTATTTTAAGAATAAGAGGCAGTATCCTCCCCTCACTTTAAGCCTGTTCACTGTTATATCCAACTGAAAATACATTTTAAGTTTAGGTTATAATTTGAAATTCCTTCTTTCTTCAACATTCGCACTTTGCTTGCTGAAGATTTTTTCTGATGTGCAGTAATCGTTGTACTGTAAAGTAAATGACAGTCTTTTAATTCCCAATGTTGATAACAAAAATAAGTAATAAATTATCCAAACCCAATTAGGAAGAGTCTCTCATTACCTTTAGTTTAACAATGCTATTTAGTTTAGCTATTTCTTGTATTTATAACAAATGCCTGAAAACACTATCAAAATAATATACACATAAAAAATCACCTCCTCTACAAGAAGGTGATACTGTCAGACTTATAAATCAAAATTAAAAATTATTAGGAAACAATTACTCTATCTATTACTTTAAGAGATTTATATTTTATGCACATAAGTAAATAGTTTGTCGGTTTCTTTATTCAATTGATATTTATCTATATCAATATTATAAGAGTAGTCACCCTTAGAAAAAATCAATCTATTTTGCTTCCAATTTTCATAATCACTTGGGTCTGTAACTTCCTTACCAGGAGTTACTTTCTTTGGTCTACCTACTAATTTGTTATATTGGACCTCGACATTATTATCCTCTAATAAGTAAACAGGAAATTTAAAATTAATTTGATTGATATCTAAATCTAAAATAGAGAAAAGTGCTTTACAATGCATCAAACCTGAGAATAACTGTTTTTTTAATTTGGTTAATTGGTTCGAGGGCTTTTTTTTAAGTTCACATATATAACAGTCTATAATATTTTCCATTTCATTATATTTAAAAAATATACAGTCCGGAAAATTATTTAATGCAATAAATTTTATACGACTTTCTTCGTTTCTTTTTGCATTAGGTTCACAAAAGACATGATATAAAGTACCATTCTCGTTCTCTATATTCACCCTCATTAATAGTTCAAATGATGGTATGTAATCTTCCACAATGATTGGCTCTTCCTTAAGTTCGATACTATCCTCATTAATAAGTTCAAGTGATGTAATCATACTTCGTCCAACTTATCTATGTTTTCATTTTGAAGTTCAATTGTTTGTTGATAGAGGTCTTCTAGTTCATGAGTGAATAAATCAATTTCATATCCATACTCTGTTTTAATTTTACTTTCTAAAAAGGACTCTTTTCCATCCTCTTTTAGTTCATAAACTTTTGAAGAAATGCCATTATTACTAATGAGGAAATTATTTACTCTACTAAAGAAAACATCACTATGAGTAGTAAGGTATACTTTTTTATCCTTTTTCTTTATAAGTGTTTTTATAAAATCTAATAACTCATTCATACTTTTTAATGACATATGGGCTTCCGGTTCTTCAATAATTATCTCTTTATAATTTTGAAATGGATTATTTATTATTAGATATGGTAAAAGTCTATTTTGTTTGGTAGAAAACAATTCTCTTCTAATTATATGTCCATTTGTTTTAGTCAAGCTCTCTACCTCTCCATTATCTGTAAATGAAAGAGTGCCACCAAATAGTTTCTTAAGTTCTTCAGAGAAGATACGTTTATAAAAACGTTTGGATAAGTCCTGGAACTCTAAATAATCTTTGTTAAACAAAAACTCACTATATCTTAACTTAGTTTTGTTATAATTTTGATCAAGAGTTTTCCTTAATGCGTTATCCATATATAAGTTACGTTCCGATGGTAAAAACAGTAACTTTCCGTCACTAAAATAATTCCTGAAAATTAATTTCAAAAAATTTTTCTGAGAATTTTTAAAAATCTTATTTTTAAAATCCTCCGCACTAATTAATGTAGGCAAATAATTTTCTACAGGCTCAATATCTTCTTGATCTTCCTGGTTAAAGTCCTCACCTGATTCTATATGAAAAATACTGCTAACTACATTTTTATGATTATTATCAATATCTGATATCAATATACCAAAACCATCATTCATTATAAAAGACGAACTATACTCATATGAATCTCTTACTTCTGGTATATCTAATAATTCATATTTCACATTTGATTCTTCAGTAAACAAAACTTTTTCTTTGATTGATTCTGTTATTTTTTCAGTAACTGATTTGAATTTATATGAGAAATAGTCATTTACCTCTAATGTATCTTGAATTTCTACTTCGACTTTAAATCTTTTAAGTGATGATGAGCTATCTTTATCATCATTAAATTTTTCAATCTTACTTGCCCTGTAATACTTATACAAGTCCTCCCAATCTAACTCAACTTTTATACAATTGGGGTTTTCCTCAAGATATGTATCAATCATATTATCTAAGTTTCGTGTAAAGTAATCCTTTATAAGTGTGATTGTTTCCAGTAACAATGTTTTTCCAGTCCCATTGTCTCCTACTATTACTACCAAATCACTTTCTTCGAAATGAGCATCCTTAATCTGTGCTAAATTGGAGATTTTCAAATTCATTATAACCCTGCTTTCTTGAGCATTAGATTATCCTCATTATAATCTTTTATATGGTTAAGTATACCATATCAGTATTCTTTTAGATTAGTACATATTTTAATTTTACTGGGTCATCAATCTTAATATTATTATTTATTCCTTTTAATAAATAAACTATTCTAATATGAAAATAGTAAAGAATAGACTAGTTTTACATCAGTATTAATTATCTTTAAACTATATTATATATAACTCAACAAACCTAAATTGCCCATACAGTCTCAAGGTTTGCAGTTGTTTGTTAATATGAGTTATACATAACTTATATGTTGCGTATAGGTTAAATCGTCTCTTCTTGTTATCAATATCACCTTGTTCTATACCAATATATCTTAATGTGACTCCTGGATCTGTATGATTAAATATCTTCTGGAGAGTAACGACATCTTGAAATGGTTTATAAAACCAGTATCCGAATGTGTACCTATGCTTTTCAGGTATAATTCTTGTGCAGCTTCTTTAAGAATGATATAAGCCATTCCTCGAGTAATTGGTTTATTTTTAAATTAATTGACAACTTTTTACTAGGTGGAGAAGCTATTTTTGGTGCATATTTATGGGTATTCCCAATGCATATGGGATTCTTTGAATACTTTAAAAACTGGGGCATTTAACTTGCCCTTTTTCATTTTCCGCATCTTTATCTATCAGTATTAAGTGAATTGCGAATTAAAGTGATCTCATGTAAATAAATTTACAAAGTATATACATTTTCTCAATAAATAGATAATACAGGACCATGTAAGAATTGACTAAAATGCATTGATTTAATTGAGGCAGGTAAGCTTCTTGGATTAAATCATCCTGTAACAGTTTTTATCAGCCAAGAATTAGATGAACTTATAATTGAATATCAAAAATTAAAATTATCATAAATCTACTGATCTATTTATGCGAACTACGACATAGATTTTTCATTTTTATAATAATTTAGGACAAGGGTTAATATATTGATAAAAAAGAATGGAAAGGAAGATTTTTTTGAAAAAATATATCTTTTTTATTATGTTATTTGGTGTTTTATTTCCTATTTGTCAAAAAATCTCATTAGAAATCTTACATACTGTTAAAAATTACAATTATGGTTCCCAGTACGTATTTTTAGGTCCTATGACTGGTCAAGATAGTATGTTTAATCTAATTATTTCTTCTATTGCTGCAACTTTAGCTTATTTTTTCACAAATCTATTTGTAAAATTAGGACCTAATAAATCCTAAATATTTATTTCACTATATTTGAACACTCATAATCTACTTTGTGTCGCAATTTACTTCTACTGTTCAGCAAATAATCTGTTGTTCTTTCGTTTTTCGTCTTCAACATTATCCACCTTTAACTTAATATCAGGATGAAATGTAATGATAATTTAGTAATATGAACGATTTTTATATTTATAGATTCGTTAGAAAGAAGTGAAAAATTCCAAATCATTTTTCTCATACTCGAATATTAAATAAAGTGCTTTATAATTAGTGTACTAAGGTTATTACTCTAAAGAAAGATATAAAATAAGCTATAATAAAAATGCACACAATAACTTGTGTGCATTACTCCATTTTGATAATTAAGTTCTAAGTTATTTTAGATACTAAATCCAAGTAAGTTTCAAGCATAAAATTTCGTTAAGTATTTTCAAGCATAAGCTTTCGTTTTAGGAAAATATATGGTTGAAGTCACAAATTTAACAAAACAAAAACCACCAAATATGTATTTGGTGGAGACGGTGGGACGTGCTATTCCATGCTTTCGTCATGGCACTGACTATATCTTGAACCTTGTTAGGTCCTTCGGCGTCTTATACGAAAAGTAGTTTTACCTTTAGAAAAGGCAGATTTTCGTATCCTAGTACTACCAAGTTGGCAGCCTATAAGTCGATACACGGCTGTTAGATTGCTCTACATACCGCTCGGCATTGCCCTATCACATTTAAGTGACTTAGGTTTCACCGATAAAGCCGAATTTTCACTTATGTGTTACCACATAAGGCGACTAATTACTAATCGAACCCACGTCCAGACATATCGGCACTTAAGCGTCTACGAGCGTAGTCGATAAATTCGCAGTTTCGCTAACTCCTATGCCTATCGACAGGCGTCAGAGCAGCTAGTCTGATTGGTCTCTTCCATCATCCCCAGACGGAGGAATTAGGCGTAGTCCACTAAGAGTGAGTCCCTTACCCTACCACATGGACGATGGAGGGAGGAACTAGCTATGCAGTTATTAAGCTGCTAAAGCTAAGTTATTGTTAGATTTGCCAGTTATTATTGGCGTGACGTTTTAACGAAGACGATCCCTTCGGCCCGCAACCTAAGCTCGAACTACCCCTGTCGAATCCGTAACGTCCCCATGATTAGCCGTATATACCAGCTTGGGAATACGGGAGGTATTACAAAAGTAGAATAAGCTTAATTGCTTATGAAATTGTGTGTAAGTGACTGTCTTACAAAATCTATTATAACAGACTGAGACAAGAATGCAATTGTAAGGTTTTACCTATTAACTCTTTTCTGAAATTATTCTTACGAGTTACCTAATTATCTGTTAAAAACAATGTTTTATCGGATAAAAGGTATTAATACGAGAAGAAAAGATACCAATAGACTTGATACAGAACTGTTATTTAAGTTTCTAATCGTCATAAAGATTGCGAAAACAGCCTACCTTTTAGATCTTTTGGCGTTCTCTAAAGGCACGCTCGATATCACGTTTCGCTTCTTTTTTCTTCAAGTCTTCACGCTTATCGTATTTCTTTTTACCCTTACCAAGACCAATTAAAACCTTAGCATAACCATTCTTTAAATACATTTTCAAAGGAACTAGTGCATACCCATCTTCTTTTGTTGCACCAATTAATTTGACAATTTCCTTTTTGTGAAGAAGTAGTTTTCTTGTACGTAATGGATCATGGTTATAGCGATTTCCTTGCTCATATGGACTAACATGCATATTAAGTAAGAATACTTCACCACGTTCAATACGTGCATATGAATCCTTTAAATTTGCACGACCGTTTCGAATCGATTTGATTTCCGTTCCTTGAAGGACAATGCCAGCTTCAAACGTTTCTTCAATTGAAAAATCGTGATTTGCCTTTTTGTTTTGAGCAACTACTTTTCCCATTCCTTTAGGCATTGTGTTGCCTCCTCTCGGGTGTACCTATCATTATAGCGGTAACTTATATTTTAGCAAAAAATGGACGCAAACTCAATCTTTTGGCACTTTTATCGTTAGTAAAAGGATTGACGCTGATTAGAGAGAATACAATGATTAACGAATCTATATGAGGTGTTAAAATGAAAATAGAAATAAAAGAGAAAACTGCCTTTCAAGCTTTTGGAGTAAAATGGCAAGGTACTTTTGAGCAGGCCGAAAAAGGCGATGTAAAAAAAGTACTACATCAATTTCGTAAAGACCTTTTCAACACACCTTTCTTTGAGCGCTCACAAACAATATATGGACTATCGTTACAGAATATCGCTAACGGCTTTACGTATTATATCTGTACAGAGGTTCCTGAAAAAAGCTCTTTACCAGCCAATTTCGATGTTTTCCAATTTCAATCACATCACTATGCAGCACTAGATTACAAGGGTGTTCATGTTTATCAAGCCTATCAAACACTTTATGATTGGATGAAAGAAAACTCCTATCAACCCGTTCAAAATACAATAGACCACTTTGATATCTATCCAATCACTTATGAGCCACTAACAGATGAGCCACACTTAACAATAATGATCCCCATTGTTATGGAAAAACAAAGAGGCTGAACTTATATCTCAGCCTCTCTTATCATTTATCTTTTTTTCTTTTTACGCTTTGCTTTTGGCGGATTTTCGAAATGCTTTTTCTTTTTACGTGGAGGACGAGTTGACCAGTCTCCAGATTTTTCGTCTTCTTTTTTCCTACCATATTTTAAGTTATCTGGCTTTCTACCATTGCCTGCAATAATCACTTTTTTAGGAGCATCTTTATCAGGGCGTTTTCTCGTCCCTTTCATTCCCACAACTTCAAAATCAATCGAACGTTCATCTTTATTCACATTTACAACACGAACAGTGATTTCATCACCAATTCGATAAACATTACCTGTACGTTCACCAATCATTGCATAATGACGTTCATCATAGCGATAATAATCATCTGTTAAATAGCTAACATGAATTAGACCCTCAATTGTGTTAGGAAGCTCAACGAACATACCGAAGTTTGTCACAGAGCTAATCATACCGTCATATTCCTCGCCAATTTTATCAAGCATATACTCTGCTTTTTTCAGTTCATCTGTTTCACGCTCAGCTTCAACCGCTCTTCTCTCCATATTAGAGGAATGCTCAGCTATAACAGGTAAGCTTTCTGCCCATCTTGAACGTGTGTCTTCATCAACTTTACCTTCAATCAAATACGTACGAATTAATCGATGAACAATTAAATCAGGATAACGACGAATTGGTGAAGTGAAATGTGTGTAAAATTCTGTTGATAACCCGAAATGTCCAAGGCTTTCTGGATCATATTTTGCTTGCTTCATCGAACGTAGCATTACAGTCGAAATAACCGTTTCTTCTGGTTTACCTGCTACTTCCTCAATTATATTTTGTAATGCTCTTGGATGTATTTCGTTTGCAGTTCCTTTAACAGAATAACCGAAGTTCGTAATAAATTCTAAGAAACGTTGAAGTTTTTCAGCATTAGGATCTTCATGGATACGATAAATGAACGGGACATTCATCCAATGGAAATGCTCTGCAACTGTTTCATTTGCAAGTAACATAAATTCTTCGATTAGACGCTCTGCTACAGAACGTTCACGTATAACAACATCTGTTGGATGACCTTTTCCATCAACTAACACCTTTGCTTCTTTAAAGTCAAAGTCAATAGCTCCACGGTCCATACGCTTTTTACGAAGAATTTGTGCCAAGTCCCCCATTTCTTCAAACATAGGTACAAGGCTTTCATATTTTTGCAGAAGAGCTTCGTCTTTATCTTCAAGAATTTTATTCACATCAGTATATGTCATACGTTCTGTTGTTTTAATCACACTTTGAAAAATCTCATGTTTAACAACTTGGCCATCCTCATCGATTTCCATTTCACAAGACAATGTTAATCGATCCACTTTTGGATTTAATGAACAAATTCCATTCGAAAGTCGATGTGGAATCATTGGAATCACTCGGTCAACTAAATAAACACTTGTTCCGCGTTCAACTGCTTCACGATCAATTGGAGATTGCTCTGTTACATAATGACTAACATCTGCTATATGAACACCAAGCTTATAGTGACCATTTTCAAGTTTTGTGACCGTAACTGCATCATCTAAATCCTTTGCATCTGCACCATCTATTGTAACGATCGTTTCGTTACGAAGATCCCGGCGATCCTTTAAATCTTCCTCTTTAATTTCATCTGGAACATCATTTGCTTGTTCTAGAGCTTCTACAGGGAACGGACCTGGTAACCCGTGTTTATGAATAACAGATAAAATATCAACACCTGGGTCATTTTTATGGCCTAGTATGTCGATAACCTCGCCTTCAGCACTCATACGACCTTCAGGATAGGTCGTTAATTTCACTACAACCTTATGACCTTCAATCGCACCCTTTGCTGAATTTTTCGGAATAAAAATGTCGTTTGCAATTTTCTTATCATCTGGGATCACAAAACCGAAATTTTTACTTTCTGTATATGTTCCAACAACTTCTTTTACACCTCGTTCTAGAATTCGAATAATCGAACCTTCTTGGCGGGAACCACTTGAAGATTTCGGACTTACTCGAACAAGAACAACATCACCATGCATCGCTGTTTTTAGCTCAGTTGGTGGGATGAAAATATCATCTAAGCTTGTATCATCAGGATCTACAAAAGCAAACCCTTTAGCATGTCCAATGAGTTTTCCTTTTAATAAATTCATTTTTTCTGGAAGGCCATAGCGGTTACTTCGTGTTCGAACAACTAATCCCTCATCTTCCATCACAACTAAGGCTTTCACAAATTCTTTGAATTCTGCAGAATCCTCTATCCCAAAAGCTTCTTCTAGCTCTTGAACTGTCAGTGGTTTATACGCCTCATCTTTCATAAAACCAAGTAGCTTATTGATATGTACTTGTATTTCTTGATCCATGTAACATCCTCCTTTTACCAATCAAGACTTTCTAAAAATTCATAAACATCTTCATGAAGTTGATCTCGTTCTTTATCAAGAGTTAAAACATGTCCAGATTCTTCATACCATTTAATTTTTTTATGATCATTCTCCACTTCATTGTAGATAATATTTGCACTATCTGTATTAATCATATGATCATGTCTTCCTTGTGCAACAAAGGTTGGAGAGTAAATCATATCCACATTATCTCGAACAGAAGCAATCAACTCTTGTAAAGCTTTTAATGTATTCATAGGAGATTTTTCAAACTCTCTCATTTCAGCTTCAATTTCTTCAGGAGTTTTCCCCTCGAATTTTTTATAATTTCTAGCATATTCGAGAACACCTTCATACATGACTTCTTCACTTTTTATATACATGGGTGCACACATTGGGATAATACCCTTTACAGGTACAGTGTAACCTAATTTCAAAGAAAACACTCCACCTAGTGACAATCCGCCTACAGCAATATCTTCGAAACCCATATTCTTCAAATGCTGATAGCCTTCTTCTACATCTTTCCACCAATCTTCTGGTCCAGTAGAAACAAGCTCCTCAGGTGGTACACCATGTCCCTTATATTGTGGTGCATGACATGTGTAACCTCGTTCACTTAAAAAACGCGCAAGCATTCTCACATCAGCCGTATTTCCAGTAAATCCATGTAATAATAATACAGCCTTATTTCCACCTTCAAATGTAAATGGCTTTGGTAAAACTCTTTTCATTGTTATACTCCTTCAATAAATCTTTTATATAGTTTGCCCGACAAGCTTCTTTAGTATTACATTTCACTTATGTTAGCTAGTTGAAACTTATGTCTATGTAAATCCGTTACTACCATTAAATCAAACACTGTTCCTACTTACAAAGATGTTTACTTAAAGTTATGTATGTTTTTTATTATTTAAGGCTCTTTTCTGAACAATTGTTGCTAGGTAACCAAAATTTATAGTGAAAACAGTGATTTTTCACTATAAAGGTACTATTTCATGAAGAAAAGATGCCACTAGACTTAATACAGTGCTAATTGCTTCAGGTATTTAAAAGCAACAAAGTTTACGAAAAACGTCTTATTTAAAGATCAAAACACTATTTCTACCAATCATTTAGAGAAGTTTTCAGAAAAGAAAAGCCCCATCTAAAACAAAAAAGAGCCTGTAGTTAGTACAGACCCTTTGCTTTCACCCATTATTGAACAACATATGATACTAAAATTGTAAGAATAAAGAATAAAACAGACAAAATAATAGTAGCTCGATGTAAAACTAAATCAAGACCACGTGCTTTTTGCTTTCCAAAAAGTTGCTCGGCGCCACCAGAAATCGCACCAGATAAACCTGCGCTTTTTCCAGATTGTAATAATACAACTGTAATAAGAGCGATTGAAACTAAAACAAGTAGGATAATTAATACTGTATGCATGAAAACACACCTCCTGAAATGCGCACAAATAGATAATTTTAATGTATCACAATTGAGGAATTATCACAATACTCATTTGTGTTAATTGTTGATGTAAGGTTGGTATTCTCAAATATTAGCGCTTTGGAACGGAATTATTGGGCTTATACGTACTTTTTGTGCTCTGACTAGGGGTGCCTAGGAATTTGTTTCAGGATTTAAAGCTATTTTGAGGTCATTTACTTCCATGTTGAGCATTTCTATACAGTTTTCGGATCTTGCTCTTACATTTTATCCTTTCTCAACTTATTTTGAACTCAATCATAGACTTTATGAGCTTTTCTTTATCATTTTGTAGTCAAGTCCTTAATCTTGTGTAAATTCTTGAACAAATATTTTCAACTATCATTCAGACCTGTTTTAAAGATTATTATCAAATCCCACCAACATTTTTTTTGCGGAACTTCCATGTGTTTTATACATCATAATCAGTATAGTCTGTCAAAGGTTCTTTTTACTTTGACTGGCTGTACTGATTATGAAATTATTTATAATGGAAGTTCTAAAAAATTGTTATTTAGTGAGAGATTTTTTAATAGAGTAAACTGATTCTTGATATTGCATTAATACAGCTCCTACTAAACGAAAAGCCGATTGTGTATTTGGAAAAACACGTATAACT
>NZ_JAIVKL010000012.1 GCF_020524045.1 Metabacillus litoralis | reverse complement strand
GATTTCCCATAGCGTAAGCTAGTAAGATCCCTGAAAGATGATCAGGTTGATAGGTCTGAGGTGGAAGCGCGGTGACGTGTGGAGCTGACAGATACTAATCGATCGAGGACTTAACCTAAATAGAAAAGCGGAAGAAGCCCGTTTTAATCCATAGGAAATTGGAGCACTCGAGAAGAAGTCGTTAGACTTCGTAGGAGAGTGTGAAATTACCGTAGGATTTGGCTTCTGGAGCTGGACAAATAAGCGAACGCCAGTGAATTGAATTGTAAATCGTTATCTAGTTTTGAAGGAATATAAAAGTTTTTGAAAAAAGACTTGAAAATTTCTTTTAAAATAGTATAATAATTCTTGTCGCACTTGTCTGGTGATGATGGCGAAGAGGTCACACCCGTTCCCATGCCGAACACGGAAGTTAAGCTCTTCAGCGCCGATGGTAGTTGGGGGTTTCCCCCTGTGAGAGTAGGACATTGCCAGGCTGCAACATGAATTTACAAACTATAACTTAAATGGAGGATTAGCTCAGCTGGGAGAGCATCTGCCTTACAAGCAGAGGGTCGGCGGTTCGATCCCGTCATCCTCCACCAAAGATTTTTGCTTCAGCAAAATATCTTACCTTAATTAATAATCTAAACCTTTTAAGCCGGTGTAGCTCAACTGGTAGAGCAACTGACTTGTAATCAGTAGGTTGGGGGTTCAAGTCCTCTCGCCGGCACCACTTGTTTTAACTCATTTCTAAAATGAGCCATTAGCTCAGTTGGTAGAGCATCTGACTTTTAATCAGAGGGTCGAAGGTTCGAATCCTTCATGGCTCACCATTTATACACACCATGCGGGTGTGGCGGAATTGGCAGACGCGCTAGACTTAGGATCTAGTGTCCTTGTGACGTGGGGGTTCAAGTCCCTTCACCCGCACCAAAGTTTTTTCGTAAAGCGAAAATAACTTACAATATTTTTGAGAAGTTAACTTAATATATTGCGGAAGTAGTTCAGTGGTAGAACACCACCTTGCCAAGGTGGGGGTCGCGGGTTCGAATCCCGTCTTCCGCTCCAAGATGTGCCGGGGTGGCGGAACTGGCAGACGCACAGGACTTAAAATCCTGCGGTAGGTGACTACCGTACCGGTTCGATTCCGGTCCTCGGCATCTAAGTTTTTTCGCAATAGCGAAAATAAGTTTCCTTAAATTGCATTAGCACAAATAACGTACGATATTATAATGTGTGCTTTTAGTTTCATATGCGCCCGTAGCTCAATTGGATAGAGCGTTTGACTACGGATCAAAAGGTTAGGGGTTCGACTCCTCTCGGGCGCGCCATTCATTACTTTGAAATAAACCGGGAAGTAGCTCAGCTTGGTAGAGCACTTGGTTTGGGACCAAGGGGTCGCAGGTTCGAATCCTGTCTTCCCGACCATCCTTTTTCCCATTTATAACGGGGCCTTAGCTCAGCTGGGAGAGCGCCTGCCTTGCACGCAGGAGGTCAGCGGTTCGATCCCGCTAGGCTCCACCAATAATTTCAAAAAAAGATTTCCATTATGGCGGTGTAGCTCAGCTGGCTAGAGCGTACGGTTCATACCCGTGAGGTCGTGGGTTCGACTCCCTCCGCCGCTACCATTTTGGACCTTTAGCTCAGCTGGTTAGAGCAGACGGCTCATAACCGTCCGGTCGTAGGTTCGAGTCCTACAAGGTCCACCATTATCCGAATATACGGAGGAATACCCAAGTCCGGCTGAAGGGATCGGTCTTGAAAACCGACAGGGGTGTCAAAACCCGCAGGGGTTCGAATCCCCTTTCCTCCTCCATATTCTTTTTAATGTAAACACTATATCTTATTGTCGCGGGGTGGAGCAGTCTGGTAGCTCGTCGGGCTCATAACCCGAAGGTCGCAGGTTCAAATCCTGTCCCCGCAACCAATTTTCCCTTGAAATTGTACTTATTTTTTAGATAAGAATGCAAGGGTGTTTATTTTCACTACGTGAAAAAAACTTGGTCCGGTAGTTCAGTTGGTTAGAATGCCTGCCTGTCACGCAGGAGGTCGCGGGTTCGAGTCCCGTCCGGACCGCCATTAATTTTTGAAGATTAATTTACACTACTAACTTTGTATAGTGTAAAAGGGTTTCAATAAACGAGAAGGTCGAAGAAGCGACTGAGCGAACACCGGAGCGTATGTCAATACGTGAGGATGTGAGTGATGAAGCTGATGAAAAGATTCGAAGTTTAGTGGAAGCCGTAAACCATATTGGCTCAGTAGCTCAGTTGGTAGAGCAATGGACTGAAAATCCATGTGTCGGCGGTTCGATTCCGTCCTGAGCCACCTTTATAATTTAATTAATGTGTATGGCGGTTGTGGCGAAGTGGTTAACGCACCTGATTGTGGTTCAGGCATTCGTGGGTTCGATTCCCATCAGTCGCCCCATTTCGCGGGTGTAGTTTAGTGGTAAAACCTCAGCCTTCCAAGCTGATGATGAGGGTTCGATTCCCTTCACCCGCTCCAAAATGGGCCTATAGCTCAGCTGGTTAGAGCGCACGCCTGATAAGCGTGAGGTCGATGGTTCGAGTCCATTTAGGCCCACCATAAGAATTTATTCCGCAGTAGCTCAGTGGTAGAGCTATCGGCTGTTAACCGATCGGTCGTAGGTTCGAGTCCTACCTGCGGAGCCATATGGGGAAGTACTCAAGTGGCTGAAGAGGCGCCCCTGCTAAGGGTGTAGGTCGCGCGAGCGGCGCGAGGGTTCAAATCCCTCCTTCTCCGCCATATAAAATATGTGGCCCGTTGGTCAAGCGGTTAAGACACCGCCCTTTCACGGCGGTAACACGGGTTCGAATCCCGTACGGGTCATCTCTAAAACACTACAAATTTTTGTAGTGTTTTTTTTGTACATAAAAATAATAGTTTACTATACACTAGTAGTATTTTGTGTGATTTAAACGATTATTAATAAGGTATGTAATTTGTGTAAATTCTTTACTATCCAGTAGACTTCTAGGAATCCTCTCCAGTTTACTAAATGAGACAGTCATATGAAAGTTCCTCTACTTATCCCTCTATCAACTTTTAATATAGTCAAACTAAATCCTATGTAAACATTATTTCATTTCTCAAATTAACATTTTCATGTATGATTACTAATTTAATCTAAACGAGTATGTTACAGTGTATACTATATTTCTTTAAACAAACTTCATACAATCTTTTTATACCTTCCAACCCTTCAAGGATCTATTATGAAGCTAAATAGAATGATAAATGACAGAAAATAACTTTAATCTAACTACAAATTATTTAACAAAAGGTTTTACTGAAGCGTTTACATAATTTCTATTAATAACTAATCAAATCTAGAATGATAACTTATTATATTTTATATAATGTTTAAAGTGATTTAGTTTGTTTATCATCCCAACTTAGTTTATTGATTTTTTTTCTAAGAAAGCTTTTCTTTTCTTTGACTTTAATAAGTATCTTTGAAAATTTTTAACTTTTTTTCGGAAAAAACATTCTACAAATTCCAACAAAATGTCGAAGTATTTAATTATTTTAACATAATAAAGTTTTTTTGAATCTATTGTATATTTTACTAGTTTTACTGGTTTTAATACATAAAATAAAATTATTTTTAAATTAACTAATTTTACCTATAAGTCTAGTGTTATCAAGCCTTTAATTCCATTTTAGACTAAGCTAAATGATCAACATCATATTTTAAAAGGATAATAATTTCCTGTTTTTTTAGTTTCTTTGTAAGTTTGTGTCGTAAAAAAGAAACGTTTTCATTAAAGGGAATCGATAGTAACTCTTGAATAAGTAGCATAGATAATAAAGGAAAGGGTGACTTGTGTGACGCTCATATGTCCAACCGACTTTGATATTCATTTGTTTCATGAAGGGCAGTCTTTTGAGAGTTATAAGTTCTTGGGAGCACATATACAAAATAGAGAGGGTGAACTTGGTACTAATTTTTGTGTTTGGGCACCACATGCAAAAGAAGTAAATGTAGTTGGTAACTTTAACAATTGGTCTGGTCAGCAAGACAAGATGGTAAAGGTCAATGAAGAGGGAATATGGAATTTATTTATACCTTTTATCACTGAGGGAGAAATATATAAGTATGAAATTGTTACGTATGATGGTCGTGTTTTATTAAAAGCAGATCCTTATGCATTTTTTTCAGAGGTAAGACCAAATACAGCTTCCGTTGTTTGTGATTTATCACAATATGAGTGGCAGGATCAAAAATGGAAAAGAAGAAAGCGTCAAAGGCAGCCCTATGATCGTCCGATGTCTATCTATGAAGTTCATTTAGGAACATGGAGAAAGAAAGAGGACGGAGAACTATATAGCTATAAAGAGCTATCAAAGATGCTTATACCGTATGTGTTAGAACATGGATTCACACATATTGAACTATTACCTATAATTGAACATCCATATGATAGATCTTGGGGATATCAAGGAACAGGCTATTATTCAGCAACTAGTCGTTTTGGCCATCCAAAAGAATTAATGAAATTTATCGATGCGTGTCATGATGAGAACATTGGAGTTCTAATCGATTGGGTTCCTGGTCATTTCTGTAAAGATGCTCATGGTTTATATATGTTTGATGGTTCACCTACTTTTGAATATATGAACGAACATGACCGTGAAAATGTCATTTGGGGTACAGCAAATTTTGATTTAGGTAAACCGGAGGTACAAAGCTTCTTAATTTCAAATGCTATGTTCTGGATAGAAAATTTCCATGTTGATGGATTTCGTGTAGATGCTGTTGCCAATATGCTTTATTGGCCAAATTCAAATGAGTTAGTACAAAACCCATATGCGGTTACTTTTTTAAAGAAGTTAAATGAAGCTGTATTTGCGAAAGATCCTGATTTGTTAATGATTGCTGAGGATTCAACTGATTGGCCATTGGTAACCTCTCCTACCTCGTCTGGTGGTCTTGGCTTTAACTACAAATGGAATATGGGATGGATGAATGACATTCTTTCTTATATGGAGGCCTCTCCAGAAGATAGAGGTGATCTCCACCATAAAGTAACTTTCTCCCTTATTTATGCTTTTTCTGAAAATTTCATCTTGCCTTTTTCTCATGATGAAGTTGTTCATGGGAAAAAATCTCTTTTAAACAAAATGCCCGGTGATTATTGGCAGAAGTTTGCGCAATTGAGACTACTTTATGCTTATATGATTGCACATCCAGGAAAAAAATTATTATTTATGGGTGGAGAATTTGGTCAATTTGATGAATGGAAGGATCTAGAACAATTAGATTGGCTTCTTGACGATTATGAGATGCATATCAAAATGAGAGTATATTTTAAGCAGTTACAAACACTTTATCAAAAGCAAAGACCGTTATATGAGTTAGATCACTCAGAGGAAGGCTTTGAATGGATTGACGTGAACAATCGAGATCAAAGTATCTTTTCATTCCTAAGAAAAAGTCAAAAAGAAAATGATGTCCTTGTGGTTATTTGCAATTTTAAACCAGTTGTTTACCATAACTTCAAGGTAGGGGTACCGATTGATACGGAGTATGTTGAGATTTTAAACAGTGATGCAAGTGAGTTTGGTGGATCAGATCAATTAAATCGAAAAAATTTAAAGGCTATCGATGGTGAATATCATGGCAATCCTTATCACTTGTCAATGACAATTCCACCATATGGTGCTGTTATATTACGTGCTGTGAAAAAGAGAGGGGATAATAAACATGGTCAGAAAAAAGTGCGTCGCAATGCTACTAGCAGGGGGTAAGGGAAGCAGATTAAGTTCTCTTACTAAAAATTTAGCGAAACCGGCTGTTCCATTTGGAGGAAAGTATCGAATTATTGATTTTACTTTAAGTAACTGTACCAATTCTAGTATCGATACAGTGGGTGTTCTCACACAATATCAACCACTAGTTTTGAATTCTTATATAGGTATTGGAAGTGTATGGGATCTAGACCGTAAAAATGGCGGTGTGACTGTCTTACCTCCATATACAGAGTCTTCTGAGATGAAATGGTATAAAGGGACTGCTAGTGCAATCTACCAAAATATTAATTTTATTAAACAATATGATCCCGAGTATGTGCTAATTTTGTCGGGTGATCATATCTATAAAATGGATTATTCAAAAATGCTAGATTATCATGCTGAAAGAAATGCCGATGCTTCTATCTCAGTAGTTGAAGTTCCATGGGAAGAAGCGAGTCGTTTTGGAATAATGAATACTGATGAAGATATGCAGGTTGTAGAATTTGACGAAAAGCCAGCAAATCCTAAAAACAATTTGGCTTCAATGGGGATTTATATTTTTAAGTGGTCAGTATTAAAAGAGTTTCTCGAAATGGATGACCGAAATCCATATTCTAGTCATGATTTTGGTAAAGATATCATTCCATTATTGTTAGATGAAGGGCGTAATGTTGTCGCATATCCATTTAAGGGATATTGGAAAGATGTTGGAACAGTCAAAAGTCTTTGGGAAGCAAATATGGACCTATTAAATGATGAATCACTACTAGATTTATTTGATCGTAATTGGAAGGTTTATTCAGTGAACTCAAACAATCCACCACAATTTATAGCGGAAAATGCAGAAGTAACCGACTCCTTTGTAAATGATGGATGTGTCATTATGGGAAATGTTGATCATTCGGTTTTATTTCAAGGGGTCAATGTAGGTAAACATACAAAGATAAAGAATTCCGTATTAATGCCTGATGTTGTGATTGGTGAAAATGTCATATTAGAGAATGTAATAGTACCAACTGGTTTAGAGATTCCAAATGGAACCGTTATATGTCCTTCAGATTCTAATGAAGTAATTCTTGTCACTGAGGAAATTATTGATGAAATTTCTTCAGATATAGATACTTTATCAGCCAATTAACTATCGTAAATCACATATTAAAACAGGGTGCCTCTGATTTAACTAGTTTTTGATGGGGGAGATTTAACATCTTCACCACGATATAAAGGAACTACTATTTCATGTTTTCTGTTTGACAAAAAGGGGAGAATTAAATCATATGAACAGAATGTTAGGAATTATAGATGCAACAGCTTTTAAACCGGAGATTGAAGATTTAACTTTACATCGCTCTTTAGCGGCAATTCCATTTGCTGGACGTTATCGTCTGATAGATTTTGTTTTATCAAATATGGTGAATTCTGAGATAGAGAGTGTTGCAATTTTTCCGAAATATTCTTATCGATCTTTAATGGATCATATTGGTTCAGGGAAACAATGGGATTTAAATAGAAAGAAGGATGGACTTTTCTTTTTCCCATCTCCTCATTTACATAATGAGTATGATGAATTTGGGTCTTTTCGTCAGTTTTCAGATCATCAAGATTTCTTTTTAAGAAGTACACAAGAATATGCAGTAATTACAAATAGCTATACTGTTTGTAATATTGATTATAAACAAGTTTTAAACCGTCATATTGAAAACCGATGTGATATTACCGAAGTTCAAAAAAATGGTGAGTCATTGCAAATGTATATTATGTCAACAAAATTACTAATGGATTTAATCAATGATAAAACACAAACAGGCTGTAAAACACTGACAGATGTCATTTTAGAGAATCGCAAAAGCTTAACAATTTGTGATTATGAATTTGATGGTTATGCTGCAGTAATTGACTCAATGGATAGTTACTATAAACATAGTTTGGAAATATTGAATCCAGATATATGGCAGGAAGTTTTCCTTAAAGATCGTCCTATCTATACAAAAGCTAAGGATGAGCCGCCAACAAAATATGGGAAACATTCATCTGTGAAGAATTCTTTGATTGCTAACGGTTGTAAAATCGAAGGCAAGGTTGAAAATAGTATTATCTTCCGTGGGGTACATATCGGTAAGGATACAGTTATTAAAAACAGTGTGATTATGCAAAAAACAACTATTGGAGAGAATTGTTTACTAGAACATATTATTGCAGATAAAGATGTGAAGATTTTGAACACATCACAACTTAAAGGAACTGAAGAAAAACCGTTTATTTTGAGAAAGAAAACAATTCAAGGAGCGATGATGAATTCGTGAACGTATTATTTGCTGTTGCAGAATGTGTCCCATTCGTTAAATCGGGTGGTCTTGCAGATGTAGCCGGGGCTTTACCTAAGGAATTGAAAAAACTGGGTGCGGATGTAAGAGTTATTCTACCTAAATATAGTTTAATCGCTGAGAAATATAGAGGACAAATGGAGAAGGTCTCTGAAATAACAGTTCCAGTTGGATGGAGACAGCAATTTTGTGGTATTGAGACATTAGAATATGAAGGAATCACGTATTATTTTTTAGATAATGAGTACTATTTTTATCGTGATTCTTTATACGGTCATTATGATGATGCAGAGCGTTTTTCCTTTTTCTGTAGAGGTGTGTTAGATTCAATCAAAGCGATCGATTTTCAACCTGATGTGATTCATTCGCATGATTGGCATACTGGGATGATCAGTTATTTATTGAAAGAAGATTACATTCAGGATGAGTTCTATCAAAAAATGAAATCTGTATTTACCATTCATAATCTTCAATTTCAAGGGATTTTCCCATTTAGTATTTTACAAGAGCTTTTAAATATAGATCCTGAAAAATGTGCTAGTCTAGAGTTTTATGGAAACGTCAACTTTATGAAGGGTGCCATTGAGACATCTGATATTATCACAACTGTAAGCCCCACCTATAAGGAAGAAATACAGACGGCTTATTATGGTGAAAGATTAGATGGGCTTTTAACTGCAAAAAATGCTTGTTTAACTGGAATATTGAATGGTATTGATGATGAAGTATATAATCCTGAAACAGATCGGGATATTGTTGAAAACTACAGTGATAAAACTATTGATAAAAAAGCAATAAATAAAGCAGCTCTTCAAGAATTCTTTGGATTAACAGTTAATGAACGTATCCCAATCATATCAATGGTTACAAGGTTAACAAAACAAAAAGGTCTTGATTTGGTGACCCGTGTACTTGAAACACTGCTTAGTCAGGATATTCAAATGATTGTTCTTGGTACTGGAGAGAAAGAGTTTGAAGATTTCTTTAGAGAAATGGAAAATAAATACCCGACTAAATTTAAAGCATACATAGGTTTTGATGAAAAACTGGCACATCAAATTTACGCTGGAACTGATATGTTTCTCATGCCTTCTAAATTTGAACCATGTGGACTTGGTCAGTTGATTGCCTTGCGATACGGAACAATCCCAATTGTTCGGGAAACAGGTGGATTAAATGATACTGTCTTATCATATAGAGAAGATACAAAAGAAGGAAATGGATTTACTTTTAGAAATTTTAATGCACATGATATGCTTCATACAATCAACTATGCTATTGAATTTTTTAATCAAGAAAAAGTTTGGCAACAGCTTGTGCTAAAAGCGATGAGTCAGGATTATAGTTGGAGTCAGTCTGCACAAAAGTACCATGAGCTTTATCATCAATTAGTGATTAGGAGTGAAGTTCATGTTCTCTAACAGTGATCGGTTTAAGGAAAGTTTTTTAAAAAGACTTGAAAGCATGTGTGGAAAAGGGTTTGAAGAAACAACAAAGCGTGACCAATATTTAACGTTAGGGAATATGGTTAGAGAATACATTAGTAGTAAATGGATTGAAACAAATGAGCTATATAGATCCGAAAATAAGAAACAAGTTTACTATTTGTCGATCGAATTTTTATTAGGACGATTACTTGTTCAAAATTTATTAAATTTAGGTATTAAAGATATTGTTGAGGATGGATTAAATGATTTAGGAATAAATTTGGGTGAAATCGAAAATTGTGAATCTGACCCTGCATTAGGTAATGGTGGATTAGGTCGACTTGCTGCTTGCTTTTTAGATTCACTAGCAACTCTAAATCTTCCAGGTCATGGGTATGGGATTCGTTATAAACATGGTCTTTTTGATCAAAAAATAGTTGATGGTTACCAAGTAGAATTACCTGAACAATGGTTAAGACACGGAAATGTATGGGAAGTTAGAAAACCAGATGAAGCGACAGAGATATTATTTTGGGGGAAAATCGAAACGAGCTACGATAATCAAGCTTTATCCTTTAAGCATATTGGAGCTGAAAAGGTATTAGCTGTACCATATGATATGCCTGTTGTTGGATATCATGTAGATACAGTGAATACTTTAAGATTATGGAATGCTGAACCAGCAGCTTTTTCAGCAAATCAAGATATTTTATCATATAAAAGAGATACAGAAGCCATTACAGATTTCCTCTATCCTGATGATACACACGATGAAGGGAAGATTTTAAGGTTAAAACAACAGTACTTCCTAGTTTCTTCTAGTTTACAAAGTATTGTATCTTCATATAAAAAAGAGAACTCAAATATTAGACATCTACATCATTCTGTGGCAATTCATATCAATGACACTCATCCAGCACTTGCTGTACCAGAATTAATGCGCTTGCTCATGGATATAGAAGGTTTAACATGGGATGAGGCATGGAAGGTAACAACGAATACACTTTCCTACACAAATCATACAATCTTATCAGAAGCGCTTGAGAAGTGGCCTATTTATCTATTTAAACCTTTGTTGCCTAGAATATTTATGATCATCGAAGAAATTAATGAGCGTTTCTGTGCAGAACTTTGGGATAAATATCCTGGTGATTGGCAACGAATTGAACATATGGCGATCATTGCCCACGATTTAGTGAAGATGGCACACTTAGCTATCGTAGGAAGTAACAGTATAAACGGTGTTGCAAAAATTCATTCAGATATTTTAAAACACCGAGAAATGAAATCCTTTTATGATATTTATCCAAAGAAATTTAATAATAAAACAAATGGAATCACTCATCGACGATGGTTATTAAAAGCAAATCCAGAGCTAACTAACTTAATTAAAGAAGCGATTGGTGATGACTTTGTTCAACAACCAGATAAATTGATTGATTTAAAAAGACATATTTATCATCCTGCTTTAAAAGAACAGTTTGCGAATGTGAAACGAAAAAGAAAAGAAATCCTTGCGAAAAGAATTGCAGATAAAAATGGAATTCTAGTAGATATTGATTCTATTTTTGATGTACAGGTAAAAAGAATGCATGCCTATAAAAGGCAACTATTAAATGTTCTTCATATTATCTATTTATATAACCGTCTTAAAGAGGATGCAAATTACACGATCCAACCTCGTACGTTTATATTTGGTGCTAAAGCTTCACCAACTTATTATTATGCAAAAAAGATTATCAAGTTAATTCACTCGTTAGCTGATAAAGTGAATAATGATCCAAGGGTTTCAAAGGTCATTAAAGTTGTATTTATGGAAAATTATCGCGTTTCATTAGCTGAAGATATCTTTCCTGCTGCAGATGTTAGTGAGCAAATATCTACGGCAAGCAAAGAGGCATCAGGTACAGGAAATATGAAGTTTATGATGAATGGTGCATTAACAGTAGGCACACTCGATGGAGCAAATATTGAAATTATGGAAGAAGTCGGGAAAGATCATATCTATACCTTTGGGTTAACAGCTCAAGAGGTACTAAATTATGAAGAAAATGGTCGTTATCGATCTATGGAATATTATCATCATGACTTAAGAATTCGTCAAGTTGTCGATCAATTGACAAATGGATTTTTCTCTGAAGATGAAGGGGAGTTTGAATCAATAAAAGATTCATTACTTGTACAAAATGATCAGTATTTTGTTCTGAGGGATTTTGCATCTTATATTGATATCCAAGAAAAGGTTGGCGTTGCTTATCAGCAGCATGATAAATGGTTAGAGAAAGCATTAATTAATATTTCACATTCTGGTTTCTTTTCTAGCGATCGAACGATTCAGCAATATGCTAAGGATATTTGGAAGATTGATCCGATGGCAGTTAGAGTCTAATAGAAAATTTAGTAGGAAAGGTAATTCATTCATGCGCTGTGCGCTTCGGTGTTTCACCTTCCGCCTTTTGGAAGAATTGCAGTCTAAAATCCATGTTGCAAGATATAAACCATAAAAAAGATAAGAAAACAGTTCTTAGTAAAAATCGAGTATAAAATCGCTGTGATGATTTTATACTCGAGCTATGTTAACAATTTTAGGCTTAGTAAATGGTGAAAATTATTAGTCTAATAACCTACCAAGCCCTCCAAGTACACTACCTTCTCCACGTGAATCTCCCCCAGCAGATGGGGCGCTAGCAATAACACGATCCGCTAAGCGGCTAAATGGAAGTGTTTGAATCCATACTGTACCAGGTCCTTGGACAGTTGCAAAAAACAGTCCTTCTCCACCGAAAAATGCTGATTTAATTTTTCCAACATATTCGATATTATAATCTACTTCTTTACTAAGTGCGACAAGACAGCCAGTATCGATACGTAGTTTCTCACCTGGTTGTAAGTCTCTGCGAATAATTGTTCCACCAGCGTGTAAAAATGCTAAGCCATCTCCTTCAAGCTTTTGCATAATAAAACCTTCACCACCAAAAAAGCCAGTACCTAATTTCTTTTGAAAATCAATACCAATTGAAACACCTTTAGCAGCACAAAGGAAAGAATCCTTTTGACAGATTACTTTTCCACCTTGTTCACTTAAATCTACAGGAATAATTTTTCCAGGGTATGGAGCAGCAAAAGAAACACGCTTCTTTCCAGCTCCGGTTTTATTTGTAAAAACAGTCATAAACAAGCTTTCCCCTGTAATAACACGTTTTCCTGCACCTACAAGCTTTCCTAAAAATCCCTTTTGATTATTGTCACCATCTCCAAAAATGGTTTCCATATCAATACCATCTTCCATCATCATCATTCCACCAGCTTCAGCAACAACACTTTCATTTGGATCTAATTCAATTTCTACACATTGCATATCATCTCCATGCAATACGTAATCAATTTCATGTGCGTTCAACTTTATCCCTCCAAATATGTAGATACCATTAAATTCGCTAAAAGAAACAATTTCCCTTCTTAATTAATAAATAATAGGTATTTTCGTAAACTTTATTGTTTTAAGAATCTCATTTGATTTGAAACATCTCTATCTAAAGATAGTGGCATTTTTTCTTCTAAAGATTGTCTCTTTGAAGCGATGATACACTTGTTCAATCAGATAAAGATGTTAATTCCTATAATATTCCAAATTTGAATAAATGGAAGAGGCTGTGACATAAGTTTTAAAACTAATGATAAACCCGAATTATTAGGTAAGATATCAATTAATCATTCGCCTAATAATTCGGGTTTTTATTTACTTTTTTGATTTTGTATACTATTTTTAAAAACTAGTGGAATGGAGCGAAAGACACTACTACGGGAATAGAGGAAAGGCTAAGACCTAAGCAGGCGTAGCTGAGGAGGCTTAGCTTCCTCCCCGGAGAATGGAGTGTCTGCACCGCAATGAAACGAACTTGTTTCTTCAACTTAACTGATTTAGATTTATTCGTCTTTTTGAATAACTTCTTTAATTATGTCCCAGTTATGCCTTATCTTCAGTATACGGGTCTTTTTCATAAGGTGGTAAATCACCAAATGTTGTCATAAGTCCTTCTTCATCTAACATATCCTCATACTGTTCATGGAGCTGTGAAGGAAAAATAGTTATTTCCTTCCCTTCTATATCAGTACCAATGAAGTTTTCATAATCCTCAACATATCCGTCTGGTTCATCTGATTCCATATAAACATCATTATAGTGATCTTGTGGATTGGAAAGATCAGATGGTGTTTCGGAAGAGCCAAAGCTATTGACAATTTGATAGGCGTCTTCTGCATCAAATGCAACATTTTCGTCTTGTTCATCATAATTAAATTTTCCAAAAGGTGGCATTAACACACCTTCTTCAACAGGTCTGTTGTGTGAAACAACCTGCTCTGGTGCATGCTCTTTACAGGTAGTAGCTGTCGGAATCACTTCAAGTCTTTCAAGAGCAATATCAATTCCGCATACCTCACATTTTCCATAAGTTCCTTTATCAATTGCCTGTAGAGCTCTCTCAATATCAGCAAGCTCTTCTTCTGTATGTTCATTAAGTGCAATATCTTTTTCACGCTCATATAATGCAGTAGCATCATCAGCTGGATGATTATCATAGCTAGAAAGCTCACCAATAGATTCATGTGGATGTGATTCCTCTAGCCCGAAATGTCCTGTCATTTCAAAGCGTTGATGAATTTCTTGTTTCATTGATGAAAGCTGTGAACGGAAGGTTTCTACTTGTTGTGAATTAAGCATAGTATTGATTCCACGCTCCTTCCTATATTCTCGTTCTATACCTATTATGAGCAGTTTAAGGCAAAACATGATTGTTAAAAAATGTACAAAAAAACACGGAGGAAATATCCGTGTTTTTAAATAAAATGACTTATTAATAAACCGAGTGCAAGTAAAAATCCAAATTGAATATTCGTTTGAGCAGTTGCTTTCATTGCTGGCATCATTTCTATTGGTTGAGTTTTGCCAATAAATTGTTTTACTGCCGAATAAGCTTTTGGTATGCTCAGGAGAACAAGTAATGACCAAAAACTTGTAAATCCTATAAATAATAAAACAAAAATGATAAGGTATGAAGTGATAAACATTCCTGCTAGGAAAATAATTGAGTTTCTTTTTCCTAACAATATTGCTAACGTTTTTCTACCGTTTTCTTTATCACCATCAAGATCACGAATATTGTTGGCTGTTAAGATTGCTCCAACTAATATGGCGATTGGAATTGAGATCAAGAAAACTTTCCCTGTAATGGTTTGAGTTTGGATATAGTAGGCTATTAATACAATAACATTACCCATGAAAAATCCAGCTACAATCTCACCAAATGGTGTGTAAGCAATGGGAATAGGTCCACCTGTATAAAAGTAACCGGCTAACATACAAATAACACCAACAGCTGCTATCCACCAAGATGACATGAAACATATATAAATTCCAATTAATGTTGCGACAAGAAAAAAGGCAAAAGCTAATTTCAAAACTGTTTTTGCTTTAATTCCATTTCGTACAATCGCACCACCAATTCCAACAGATGCTTCTGTATCTAAACCACGTTTATAATCAAAGTACTCATTAAACATATTTGTCGCTGCTTGTATTAAAATAGAAGCAATAAGCATTGCGATGAATAATGAGAGCTTTATGGATCCTTCATGCAAAGCGATCACAGTTCCAATTGTAACAGGAATAAAAGCTGCTGATAAAGTATGTGGACGAAGAAGCATCCACCAAACTTTCCAGCCTGTTTCCTTGTTAACAGAGGAAAGGTGCGGCGATGTTTGAGGTTGCATACGATCTCTCCTTTTTTTAGCGAAAAACAAAAAGTTCATAGAAACGACTCCATAACATAGTTTAGAAAAATAACCTAAGGGTGTCAATGTTTTTTCATATTGTCATTTTAGCTTATTATTACCAGTTGTTCCTATAAAATCAGTAATTGTTCGATACGTTTTCATTTTAATCCTGTTCTTCAAGATATATAATAAGGATATAAAACGATTTTTAGTCTTATTTATTTAAAATGACTGTTTTCTTAAACCTTGCTGCATTTTATATTAGAAGTTAACAGTAATGCATAAAGTCTAGTCATAACTTTCTTAAATATTATGGTCTCTTTTATGTGATAATAAATAGTTCTTAACACATAATTAGTGTCAAACAGTGAAAAACTTTTCAAAATAGAGACTTAAAAATAGATACTATTGACACGCCTTCTTGCTAGGTGTATCTTTATAAAAGCAATTTTTCGGTGTCGGGGGGATAAGCTTGATAACAACTTTGGATCATACAATAAAAGAATTAATACAACAATCATTGGAAGAGGCAAAGCAAACGAATCAGTCGGTCATCGTAAGTCGCATAAGAGAAGTGGATGCAATTGACCCCCTACATTTCTTAGCTTCTTGTGAAGAACTTTTTTTGGGAGAACGGTTTATTTGGTCAACACCTGAACGTGACTTTACATTAGTAGGTGTTGGAAATGAACTTATTTTAGAAAATAACTATTCTACAACTGAACGCTTTTCGGCAATTGAAAAAGAATGGAAGCGTTTTAATAAAAGAGTTATACATGATAAAGACAAAGAAAGACAAAATGGAACAGGTCCACTTCTTTTTGGTGGATTTTCATTTGATCCTATAAAAGAAAAAGATCCATTATGGGACGCTTTTTCTGAGGCAAAATTCATGTTACCAACAATGATGGTGACAATAGTAAATAATAAAACGTTTCTTACAGTGAATAAATTGGTCACACCACATGATGATTTATTATCTTGTTTAAAACACTTTGAGCAGTCATATTCTCTAAACATATCTCATTATCAAATAGATTGTGAAAAGGTTAACGAATTTTCAACAATTGAATATAAAACATCACAATGGCTTAAAGCGGTTGAAAAGGCTACAAATGATATTCGTTTGAAAGAAATGGATAAAGTTGTTTTAGCCAGAGAAGTTCACTTGAAATTTACTGATAAGGTAAATCCTTATCAAGTGTTAAGTCGACTGCAGAAAGAACAGCCGACAAGTTTTGTTTTTGGTTTTGAAAATGGCTTGCAGCATTTTGTTGGGGCTACACCTGAACGTTTAATTAAGAAGCAAGACAATGAAGTGCTTTCTACATGTTTGGCCGGATCAATTAAAAGAGGTAAAACAAAAGAACTTGATATCGAACTAGGAGAACAACTGTTAAGTGATGCTAAAAATTTAATTGAACATGATATTGTTGTAAAGATGATTAAAAAAGCATTAACGAATTGTTGCTATGAGGTGATTTCACCAAAATTGCCAACACTTTTTAAAACAAAGAACATTCAACATCTTTATACTCCTGTTAAGGGCTATGTTCAAAAAGGCTATTCATTGCTTTCAATAGTGGAAAAGCTTCATCCTACACCTGCTCTTGGTGGTTTTCCAAAAGAAAAAGCAATTGAAAAGATTAGAGAGCTAGAACCAATGCATAGAGGCTGGTATGCTGCCCCTATAGGTTGGCTAGACGATGAAGATAACGGAGAATTCGTTGTGGCTATCCGCTCAGGTTTAATCGAAGGTCATAATGTAGCGCTATTTGCTGGCTGTGGAATTGTCGAAGAATCTAATCCGAAATCTGAATACCTTGAAACAAAAATGAAACTAAAACCAATGATGTCTGCGCTAGGAGGGATAGATAATGAGTGAGGATTCATTTACACGCTATGTAGCCAGTTTTGTTGATGAACTTTCACGAGCAGGAGTTAAGCAGATTGTGATAAGTCCTGGGTCTCGGTCTACTCCTCTTGCAATGTTAATGTTAGAACATCCAGATTTAACATCATATATTAACATAGATGAAAGATCAGCAGGCTTTTTTGCTCTTGGCTTGGCCAAGTCAGGGAAAAAGCCTGTAGCCTTACTATGCACATCAGGTACAGCTGCTGCAAATTATTATCCAGCTATCGTTGAAGCACATTATTCAAGAGTTCCATTATTAATCTTAACTGCAGATCGACCTCATGAGTTAAGAGATGTCGGAGCTCCACAGGCGATAAATCAAATTAATATGTATGGAAACTATTCAAAATGGTTTGTTGATCTTTCATTACCAGAGAGTAATGATGACATGCTTAGATATTCTCGGACAATAGCAGGAAGAGCCGTTGGAATATCAAGTACAAATCCTCAAGGTGTTGTTCATTTGAATTTTCCGTTTAGAGAACCACTAATTCCTAATCTTAAGTTGCAAAACTTATGGGACACACATGAAAATAGAAAGAATTACTTACATACAACTGCTGGAATAACTTCATTGAGAGAAGAAGATATTCAATCAATCGTTGAACTCTTTGAAAGTGAACAAAAAGGAATCATCATATGTGGTGATAATCAAAAAACATCATATACAGAAGAAGTGCTTCTACTTTCAAAATGTTTAAGTTACCCAATATTAGCGGATCCACTATCACAGATGCGCGGAGGGAAACATAATAAAAATGGAATCATTGATAGCTATGATACATTGTTAAAGTATCCAGCTATTGTAGACACTTTAAAACCTACGATTGTTATTCGATTTGGTGCTATGCCAGTGTCAAAACCTTTAATGAAAATGCTGAAAAATAATCCTGATATTAAGCAAATTGTTGTTGATTCTAGTGGTGAATATCGAGATCCAACTTTAAATTCTTCACACTTAATTTCCTATGAAGAAGAGTTATTTTGTAAAGAGTTGATTAAAGTACTCCCTAAACGGAATACATCAAGCTATTATGAAAAATGGGTTTTATCTCAGTCAATTCATGATCATACAATAGAAGAAAGTCTAGAAAATATCACAGAACTCTTTGAAGGGAAAGTTGTACAAGCTCTGCAAAAAGCTCTTCCTAATCAATGTAAATTGGTTGTTGGAAACAGTATGCCAATACGTGATCTTGATACCTTTTTTAGGAATACATTAAAGGATATTGAATTTTACTGTAATAGAGGTGCTAATGGAATTGATGGGGTCATTTCAACTGCATTGGGTATTAGTGCAGATCAAAGTAAACCTACCTTTCTTTTAATAGGAGATTTGTCTTTTTATCATGATTTAAATGGACTGTTAGCAGCAAAAATGAACAAGCTGAATCTTACCATTATTTTAGTGAATAATGATGGAGGAGGTATTTTCTCATTTTTACCGCAATCATCTGAAGAAAAACATTTTGAAAGACTATATGGAACGCCAACTGAATTAGATTATTCAAAAGTTGTTGACATGTACGGTGGAGATTTTAAAAAAATTAACAGTTGGGAAGAATTCCAATCTTATTTTGAACAAACGTGGTCTAATAAAGGGTTGAAAGTTCTCGAAGTTCAAACAAACCGAAACACTCGTGTCAAAGTTCATCGGGAATTGTTAGATCATGTTTCCCAGGAAATAAGAAAAGTGTTGAACGATGAAAATTAGAGGTATCGAATATCATGTTGAAGTGACAACAAACAACGAGGATGCTGATACCCTTGTTCTTCTTCATGGATTTACAGGATCAACAAAAAGCTGGATAGAAGTGGTGAAAGAATTTCCATCTTACAACATTTTACTAATTGATATTATCGGTCATGGGGAAACTGAGAGTCCTCTTGATTCCTCAAGGTATACTATGAAGGAAGTGGTTGAAGATATAGTAACGATATTGGATAATCTTCACCTTGATCGCGTATATATGTTAGGCTATTCAATGGGAGGAAGATTAGCGCTATCATTTGCTACAGCCTACCCAAAGCGAGTAAAAAGATTGATTCTTGAGAGCAGTTCTCCAGGAATCGATGATTCTGTCTTAAGAGAAGATCGTAAGCATGCAGATCAGAAGCTAGCAGAAGAAATTACTAGAAAAGGTATAGTAGAATTTGTGAACAAGTGGGAAAACATTCCCCTGTTTTTATCACAAAAGCGACTGCCTGCTGAAAAAAGGGAAAGAATAAGAAAGCAAAGATTAAAAAATTCACCCGTAGGTTTGTCTAATAGCTTAATGGGTATGGGAACAGGCACTCAACCGTCTTTATGGACTAAGCTTTCATGTTTGAAAATACCTGTACTCATACTATGTGGAGAGCAAGATAAAAAGTTTTGTGAAATAGCAAAAAAGATGCAAAATCTACTAGAAAATTCTATAATTAAAGAAATAAATTCTACAGGTCATGCAATTCATGTAGAACAACCTCATTTTTTTGGTAAAATAGTAAATGAGTTTCTAAGTAGTAGAAATGATCTTTTTGAATAGGAGGAAATAGAAATGGCAATTGAATGGGTTTCAGAAAGAAAGTATGAAGAAATTCTTTATCAAACATATAATGGTATAGCAAAAATCTCAATTAATCGTCCTCATGTACATAATGCATTTACTCCAAAAACGGTAATGGAATTAATTGATGCATTTGCTTATGCTAGAGATGATCAAAACGTAGGCGTAATCATTTTAACAGGTGAAGGTGGAAAAGCGTTTTGTTCAGGTGGAGATCAAAAGGTTAGAGGTCATGGTGGATATGTTGGAGACGATCAAATTCCACGATTAAATGTTCTAGATTTACAAAGATTAATTCGTGTTATTCCAAAGCCTGTTATTGCTATGGTTGCAGGATATGCTATTGGTGGCGGTCATGTTCTTCACATTGTTTGTGATCTAACAATTGCAGCAGATAATGCAGTGTTTGGACAAACTGGTCCAAAGGTTGGTAGCTTTGATGCTGGTTATGGTTCAGGATATCTAGCGCGTATCGTAGGCCATAAAAAAGCGCGTGAAATTTGGTTCTTATGTAGACAATATAATGCACAAGAAGCATTGGACATGGGATTAGTTAATACAGTTGTACCATTAGAAAAATTAGAAGAAGAAACGGTTCAATGGTGTGAAGAAATCCTAGAAAAAAGTCCAACAGCTATTCGCTTCTTAAAAGCAGCATTTAATGCTGATACAGATGGTCTTGCTGGTATTCAGCAATTTGCTGGAGATGCTACATTGCTCTATTACACAACAGATGAAGCTAAAGAGGGACGCGATGCATTTAAAGACAAACGTGATCCAGACTTTAAGCAATTCCCACGTTTTCCTTAAAAATATGTCATTGGTAAAGCACGTGGTAACTTGCTGTTAGTCAATTGGTAAAGCTTTTAAAGATAACCAATCAACAGGTGAGTAAGCATAACCAAAGACAACAAAAAACAGCTTGATGATACAAACTCATCAGGCTGTTTTTATTCATGTTTGGAGGGCTAATAATGGATCAATCTATGCCTAATTGGTTAAAACAACGAGCAGAATTAACACCCAAGAGATTAGCAATTAAAACAAAAACAAAAGAAATTACATACGGACAACTTTATGAAAATGTTCAACAACGAGTTAATTACTTTTTATCTATACATATTCAAAAAGGACAACATGTTGCGGTATTAATGAAGAATAGTATTGAAATGATCGAAACAATTCATGCGCTTTTTGCAATAGGTGCAACTGCTGTTTTATTGAATACACGCCTATCTAATCAAGAATTAGCATGGCAAGTTACTGATGCAGAAGCTACCCACTTAATATGTAATGAAGATTTAAAACATAAAGTTGAAGAAATTGATCGGGCTTTACCAATTATTATAAGTGAGCAACGATCTACTAAAGAAAAATCAGTAGGTAATGTAAATGCTGTTCAAGACTATACATTTAATCAGGTCGCAACAATTATGTATACTTCTGGAACAACAGGTAATCCAAAGGGGGTATTGCAAACCTTTGGTAATCACTGGTCTAGTGCAATAGGATCTGCGTTAAATCTAGGTTTGCAGATGAATGATCGATGGTTATTAGCAGTACCTCTTTTTCATATTAGTGGTCTATCCATCACCATTCGAAGTGTGATATATGGTACAAGTATTGTATTACATGAACGTTTTGATGCGAAGAGTATGAATGAAGCCATATTAAACGAAAAAGTAACTATTGTATCAGTTGTAACAACGATGCTGCAACAAATGCTAGAACATCTAGGCTCCAAAAAATACCCATCAAGCTTTCGGTGTATGTTAGCTGGAGGCGGTCCTGTTCCTAAATCAATTCTGACTCAATGTATTGACCGAGAGATACCAGTTTTTCAAACATATGGTATGACGGAAACGGCTTCACAAATTGCAACATTGTCACCTGAATATAGTCTTGAAAAATTAGGATCAGCTGGTAAGCCGTTATTTTCATGTGAAATCAAAATCGAGAAAAATGGTAAGGAATGTAGGGCAAATGAAGAAGGAGAAATTCTTGTTAAAGGACCAAATGTGACAAAAGGCTATTGGAATAGACAAGAAGCTACAGCTGATTCGCTATCAAACAACTGGCTTCATACGGGTGATATAGGATTTAAAGATAAAGATGGTTTTTTATTTGTTCTAGATCGGCGATCCGATTTAATTATTTCTGGTGGAGAAAATGTGTATCCTGCAGAAATTGAAGCTGTTTTGTTGTCACATCCCTATGTCACTGATGCAGGTGTAATAGGGATGATCGATAATAAATGGGGAGAGGTTCCTCATGCATTTGTTGTTTTGAAGGAGCAAATTAGCAAGGAAGAATTACAGAATCATTGCTCTAAACATTTGGCATCATATAAAATACCTAAAGAGATCACAAGGATGAATGAGCTTCCTAGGAATTCTTCAAATAAATTACTTCGTAGAATGCTAAAAGAATCATTAAAGGATATGAGATATGATAAAAATTAAACAAGTCATATTACATACGATTACTCAAAACTTAAAAACTCCATTTACTTCGAGTATTGGCCATGTCACAAATCGTGAAAGCATACTTGTTGAAGTAATTGACGAAGAAGGATTTACAGGATGGGGTGAGGTAGTTGCCTTTTCTACACCATGGTATACAGAGGAAACAATTTTTACTAGCCTCCATCTTTTAAAAGATATATTAATTCCTTTAATTGTGAAACAGACTATAAATCACCCAGATGATTTACAGAATATTTTCAAGAAAATAAAACGTAATAATATGGCTAAAGCATCTATTGAAGCAGCAATTTGGGATCTTTATGCCAAAAAACAGAAAATATCACTATCAATGGCTTTGGGCGGCACAAAAGAAGTCATTGATTGTGGCGTAGTTATTGGAATTTCCTCAACACCAAACATGATTGAGCAAATTAGTTGTTATGTTGAGGAAGGATATAAACGTTTTAAAATTAAAATTTCTCCAAAACAGGATATTAAGATCATTGAGGATATCAAAAAACATTTTCCTAACTTACCTTTAATGGCAGATGCTAATTCTGCTTATACATTAAAAGATGTTGATAGACTAAAAGAGCTTGATCAATTTCAGTTGATGATGATCGAACAGCCACTTGGATCAGATGATATTATTGATCATGCTAAGCTTCAAGAAAAACTAAAAACGCCAATTTGTCTTGATGAAAGTATTGTGAGTAGTGAAGATGCAAAACAGGCAATTGAATTAGGAAGTTGTAGAGTGATTAATATAAAACCAGGCAGAGTAGGTGGATTAACTGAGTCCAAGAAAATACATGATCTATGTCAAAAAAGAAGTATTCCTGTTTGGTGTGGTGGGATGTTAGAAACAGGTATATCTCGTGCCCATAATATTGCTTTAGCATCATTAGCTAATTTCACAATTCCTGGGGATATTTCTTCTTCCACAAGGTATTGGGAAGAAGATCTTGTTCAACCAGAAATCAAAGCAGAAAACGGGATGATAAATGTCCCAAAACAAATAGGTATTGGATTTAAGGTGAATATGGAAGTTATTAAGAAACTTCGGAAATCTTTGATAATCATTGATCCTGATGATATAGAAAAATGATTTTTGGCTGAAAAATTGCTTATAAAATTGAATTTTCTTTAAAACCAAAATTGAATTTTATATTATATATTTCTGACCAAAACTCGTTTTTATCGATTAGTAAGTTTCCCTTACAGCGAATTATAATGAGTAGGAAGAAGAATCTTTTTCAAAAATAATGAAATAAGTTTCTCTTTCTGCTCCTATTTCCTGAGTCTAACTCATGTATGTGTTTGGATAAACACGTACTTGAGCTAGACTCTTTTTTTTGCATAACTCTTCAAAAATTCCTAGGATGGCGAGACTTCTTGCTAGCTGTGCGGCTGAAAGTTTCCCAATGTGATGATGGAGTTTCATTTCACAAGGCTGTTTTCGTATACTTTGTTGCTTTTTAATACTTTGGAAAAAGCACTATATAAAGTCTAGTGGCATCTTTTCTTTAGAATAGTACTATTTATGCAATGAAAACACTGTTTCTAACAGAGAAATACGTCAATTAGCAACAATCATTCAGAAAAGAGCCTTTCACAAAGGACTAAAAAACATTATTGAGCTTTAACATAACCTTGTTTTAAAGATTACTTTGTGAAAGCTTTTGCTTATAGGAAAGAACCATCAATTGAATGATTCGAGCCATAAACTTTGAAAGAACCTTAAAAAGTGACTATGTTATGAAATTATTAAAATATAAAGTTGACAAGTATGGATCGATCCATTATTTTTGTACTAAGGAAACTTTTTTAGTTTGATAAACAAAAAGTGATATAAACTAAAACATTGGCACATATCCTACATATAGATCATAAACTACTTTTGTTATAGGTTCTGTTAACTAAACAGCCTGAACAATTTCTAAAACAAGGGATATTTATTTGTCGTAGCTTAGGACATGTGACGCTTGTTTAGAGATTGAAAACCAATGAATACTTAAACATTTTAAGTGGGGGTCTATTCTACAAGCGGAAAGAGAATTTGATTGAAACAGAAATCGATACTAAAAGTTTAACAATTAGCCTTGTAAAAAGAGACAGATTTATTGTCTATCTAGTACAGTTCACACCTTAAAAAATAGCTATGTTAATGACCAAAGTGGATAAATAAGTCTAGTTATCTATCCTGTAAGTAGACTATTCAACAAAAAACTAACAAAGCTAAATAAAAATGAGTGGAGGAATTAGAGATGAAAAAATGGTTAACGAGTGTAGTTGTAGCAATAGTTGCAATAGGGCTTTTGGCAGGATGTAATAGTGAGGATACAACAACTGAAGATTTAGATGAAATCAATGTTACAGCTACAACAGGTCAAGTTGCAGATGTTGTCAAAAATGTAGGCGGAGATAAGGTAAAAGTGGAGTCATTAATGGGACCTGGTGTTGATCCTCATCTTTATCAAGCTTCACAAGGAGATATTAAAAAATTAGATGAAGCAGATATTATCTTTTATAATGGCCTTCATTTAGAAGGGAAAATGGATACCATCTTTCAAAAGATGTCAAAAGATAAACCAACTGTTGCAGTAGGTGATTCTGTCCCAGAAGAAATGTTATTAGGAGCAGATGATTCAGATGCTCATGATCCACATATTTGGTTTGATATTCAAGCATGGATTGTTGTTGTTGATGCTGTTGAACAGGAACTTTCTAAGCTATCTCCAGATCATAAGGAGCTTTTTAAGGAAAATGCTACAAACTACAAGAAAGAGCTAGAAGAGTTGGATGAGTATGCAAAGAAACAAATCCAGACAATTCCTGATGAAAGTCGTGTGTTAGTTACTGCTCATGATGCGTTTAAATACTTTGGTCACGCTTATGGCTTAGAGGTTATGGGATTACAGGGGCTGAGCACGGATTCTGACTATGGCTTGAGAGATGTTCAAGTTTTAGTAGATACCTTGGTCGATCGGAAGATAAAAGCTGTATTTGTAGAAAGTAGTATTTCAGAAAATTCTATTAGTGCTGTAGTCGAAGGTGCTCAAAAACAAAATCATGATGTAGTCATTGGTGGGGAACTTTTCTCTGACGCAATGGGTAAAGATGGCACTGAAGAAGGAACGTATCTTGGGATGTTTAAACATAATGTTGACACAATTGTTGGGTCTCTTAAATAAGTTAAATATATATTTACAAATGTATAAATATAAAGCTTTAGAGAAATTGCATTTTCTACTAAAGCTTTATGTTATCCAAAGACCAATTCTAAGTAATTTGTTGCATTGATTTAATTTATACCATAGCGATCAGGATATTTAAGTTCTGTGACGTTAATATAAGTTCGATTTTAATGCAATAATTTTACTGAAACAGAGTCTTCACTAAACAGAAAATAAGGTTGGTGTTTATAGATGTTTCCTGTCCAAGTTGAGAATTTAACAATCGCATATCATCAAAAGCCTGTTCTTCAGGAGGTAAGTTTTGAAGTTCCAGAAGGAAAGTTAATTGGCATTATTGGTCCGAATGGCGCAGGTAAATCAACGTTAATTAAAGGTATCCTGGGATTGATTCCTTCTGCTTCTGGTGAGGTAAAGATCTATGGAAATGACTACAAAAAAAGTCGGAAGCGAGTGGGTTATGTACCGCAAAGAGGATCAGTTGATTGGGATTTCCCAACAAATGCACTAGATGTAGTTCTGATGGGAAGGTATGGTCATGTTGGTTGGTTTAAACGACCTAGCAAAAAGGATGTAGAATTTGCAAGAGATTGTCTAAATAAAGTAGGTATGCTTGAATATGAAAATCGACAAATTAGTCAATTATCAGGTGGTCAACAGCAGCGAGTATTTTTAGCGAGAGCATTAGCTCAAGATGCTGATGTGTATTTTATGGATGAACCTTTTGTTGGTGTTGATGCTGCAACTGAGAAAGCGATTATTGCTCTTCTTAATGAATTAAAAGCAAAAGGAAAAACAGTACTTGTTGTTCATCATGATTTACAAACTGTTGATGAATATTTTGATTGGGTGCTGCTGTTGAATATGAGAACAGTTGCCTTTGGAACAACAAAAGAAACATTTACAATAGATAATTTACAAAAAACTTATGGTGGGAAATTAACGTTTTTACAAGATAAATCCCTGTTAGTTGATGAAAAAAATAGTTAAGGCTATAAAGTTTTTTTAAAAAAATCCTCAAAGGATGTGGAGTTCCTTCACATCTGCTTCATAAAAAAAATAGGAGTGAAGCAAAATGATTGAATCCATATTATTACAACTACAAAACCCTAATACACAATGGGTTTTACTAGGAACAATGCTTCTTGGAATAACTAGTGGTGTTGTTGGAAGTTTTACCTTATTAAGAAAGCAAAGTTTAATTGGAGATGCGATGGCACATGCTGCATTGCCAGGTGTATGTATTGCCTTTCTCATATATGGATCAAAGTCGCTTATCTGGTTTTTAGTTGGTGCTGCGATAGCAGCATTAATCTCTTCTTTTATTATTCAAATGATTATTAATCATTCAAGGATAAAAGAAGACTCAGCATTGGGAATTATTATTTCAGTCTTCTTTGGTTTTGGCATTGTGTTATTAACCTATATTCAACACAATGGTTCAGGAAATCAAAGTGGGTTAGATGATTTTATCTTTGGTCAGGCAGCTTCTATGGTAGGAGCAGATGTCCAACTAATCTCGATTATCTCTTTCATTTTATTAGTGATCACTGCGATCTTTTATAAAGAATTTAAATTATTAACCTTTGATCCTCAGTTTGCCAAAGGTCTTGGGATTCCTGTTAGTTTCTTTAATGGATTGCTATTAATGCTCATCGTTTGCTCAGTGGTCATAGGATTACAAACAGTTGGGGTAGTTTTGATGGCAGCCATGTTAATCACTCCTGCCATTAGTGCACGTTATTGGACAGATAAACTGAGTTATATGATCATTATATCTGGATTAATTGGTGGATTATCAGGTGTAGCAGGGACTTTATTAAGCACAATTATGAAGGGCATGGCTACAGGACCTCTTATCATTATTGCTGCAACAATTATGTTTTTACTTTCTCTAATATTTGCACCAAATCGAGGATTACTGGCTAAAGCAGTGAAACAAATATCTTTGCGTAAAAAAACAGCTGTAGATCAAGTGCTTCTTAGTATATATGATATTGCAGAAGGTGGAAATTTACGAGGAATTACTGATGAAGAAATTCTACAGAAAAGAAAGGTACCACTTCGTCTTTTTCAACATTCTAACAATGAATTAAATAAAAAAGGTTTTATTAAAAAAGAAGAAAATAATACGTGGATGCTGACAGATAAAGGGATTGAAGCAGGATATGAACTTGTCTTACGACAACGATTGTTTGAAATGTATTTAATGCATGAAATGGAATTTGCACATTTAGAATTAAAAACACGTGATGATCTTAATCTCCAAAATATTTCAAAGGAAACAAAAGAACAACTTTTGAAATTATTACGCACACACAACAGATCACCACTTTTAATACCAAGATCAGCTAACATTAGTAATAGGAGGCTGATGGTGTAATGTCATATGATGCATGGATAATCGTTACTGGTTCGTTAGTGGGCATTACTTGTGCCATGATAGGATGTTTCCTAGTGTTGAGAAAGATGGCCATGCTTGCTGACGCTATATCACACACTGTTTTGTTAGGAATTGTCGGTGGCTATTTGGTAAGTCGCAGCTTAGATGGGCCTGCGTTACTGATTGGGGCCGTTGTCGTTGGTCTTTTAACAGCATTGCTAGTTCAAGTGTTAAATGGAAAAGGAGTTCAAGCAGACGCAGCTATTGGTATAGTGTTCACTTCTTTATTTGCGGTTGGTGTTGTTTTGCTATCTCTTTTTGCAGGCAATATCCACTTAGATGTAGATCACGCCTTAATGGGGGAAATTACGTTTATACCATGGGATACTGTAGAGATGTTTGGGATGGATTTAGGTCCTAAAGCAGTATGGCTACTTTCATTTGTATTTCTTGTAAACCTACTGATCATCATCTTTTTTTATAAAGAATTTAAGATTAGCTCTTTTGATCCAGAAATGGCGGTAGCAATAGGAATTCCTGTTTTATTCATCCATTACCTACAGATGGGAATGCTTTCTATTACTACTGTTGCTTCCTTTGACAGTGTTGGAGCGATTTTAGTTGTTGCGATGTTAATTGTTCCTGCTTCAACAGCTTATTTATTAACAGATAAACTCCTGAATATGTTGTTTATAAGTGCGGGGATAGGTGTGTTTTCCGCCATTTCAGGGTATTATGTTGCTACATTATTAAATGTGTCTATTGCAGGTGCGATGGCGTCATCAACAGGGGTACTTTTTGCTTTAGCCTTCTTGTTTTCGCCAAAGCATGGAATCATTGCTAAAAAACAAGCACAGAAAAAACTTAGAAAAACAACATCTACTACTTCAACCACAACAACAATGTAGTTTAACAAAGGCTCTTTTCTGAACGATTGTTGCTATGTAACCAAAATTTGGAGTAAAAACAGAGTTTTTCCACTATAAGGGTACTATTTTATGAAGAAAAGATGCCGCTAGACTTTATATCGTGCTGTTTCCAACAAGTATTAAAAAGCAACAAAGTATACGAAAACAGCTTTAACAAAAGAGGCAAACTCTAATTATGAGTTCGCCTCTTTTGTTTATTCCATTAACCCATATTCAACGGCTCTATTAGCAACAAGTTGATCTACATCATGTGGAAGATCATCTAAAGAACCAAATTCATAATCCCAAATGTTTGTAAATGAATCAACAAACATTGGAAATGAATCAGCACTAGAGTTTTTTACATCATTACGAAACGCTTCGATTAAATCTTCTCTCATCATGATTCCCCCTTAAAATTTACTATAGTAGCATTTGTTATAACTGTGAAAAATATTTATGCTTTGAATATTATAAAGCTGAATATTCATTTTCAGCACTTAGCTAGAGGTGAATATATGACTTAGGTAAGTGGTTCTAGGAAGAAGTTGTTTTAATCTCATGAAATCGAATGTATGGTACGAAAATCAACAATGAAGTTTAACAAAGCCAAGAAATTACTAGTTAAGATTCATTTTGCTTTAAATAGCGTTTATCTTTCATAAATAATTTCCAAAAGTAAATAAAGCCAGGAAAAAGGATTAAAAAGCCTACAAGATAAGTAATAATTAACGTTCTAAACGTATTAGGATGTGTAAACCCAGACAGGATTGTCACATCAGGGTAAATCATATATGGAAGATGTGCTCTACCATAGGCCAAGCTTGCCAATAAATATTGAATCGTCACAGCAACTACTGCTAAACGAGGTCTTCCTATTGCAAGCTTATGCTTTTTAGACGGTAGAAACATAGCTGCTCCAGCAATAACAAAAAAGGAAACAGAGCCAATTAAGAAAGGTGTATATTCAAGCATATTTGTGTAAAGCCAATTTGCTTCTGTTTTTAATGTGAACATGATCAAAAATGCCATGAGCAAAGAAATTGGACCAAGTATGATGGCATCACGACGATAGACGCGATATGCTTCCGGTTCACCAGCCACATTAGAATAATCAGCAAGTAATAAGGAGGAAAGAAAAAGGGTACTGCTTATGGCAAAAGCCATGAAAGCATAGATATTAGGACTTGTAAACATAGCTCCAAATTGAAGTTGATGTACTCCATTAACAACTTCGATATATTCACCATGTGTGATTGGTAGAACAAGCATAAGCAAAGCGGGAATAATAAATCCTGAAATTCCAGAAACATATGTTAATGCTTTTTCATAATCTTTTGCTACATGCGAAAATACTAAAAATCCACTTCGTAATGCAAGAAGTATTAAAATAAAACTTCCAGGTAAAAGCAAGACGGTTCCTAGGATGAAAGTTGCTCCTGGAAAAAAACTGACTAATGCTATAACAATGGCTACTATAAATACATTTGTAACCTCCCATGTAGGAGAAAGGTAGCGGTTCGCAATATTTGTTGCATTTGTTTTTTCTTTATTAATATAAATCATTGACCAAAATCCTGCGCCAAAATCCATTGTTGCCATAACGGCATAGATGAACACAAAGCCCCATAGAACTGTTATAGCTAGTAATGAATCTGCTGTCATGATGATTCACCCTTTTCTCATATTAGTAAATACTTACGCTATTGTTGTTTGGTACACCACCATCAAGTTCGTCTTCAACAGGATGTCTTTTAAAGTAATATTTTAAGACAGCTAAAACAGCTATACCTAAAATGAGGTAAATGAGAGAAAACAGGATAAATAATAAGCCAATTTGAGTAGATCCTGTGACAACATCCTCTGTAGCTAATATTCGATAGATCACCCAAGGTTGTCTACCAGTACACGCAAATATCCAACCAAATTCAATTGATAATATCGATAAAGGACCTGCTAAAACAAACGCATACATAAAAAGTTTGGGGAAATGTTGTTTTTTTAATAACTTGTACCATGCAAACCCAGCAATTGACAAAAAGATTAAAAAGCTTCCAATCAGGACCATGGCATTAAATAATGTGTGAACAAACAATGGAGGCCAATATTCTTCTGGAAAATCATTTAAGCCAACAACAACAGTATCAAAGCTATTTCCTGCTAAGAAACTAAGAGCCCACGGAATTTCAATTCCATATTTAATTTCTTGTGATTCACGATCTGTAAAACCTCCGATGGCTAGAGGTGCATAATCTTGTGTTTCGAAAAGTCCTTCAGCAGCTGCAAGCTTTTCTGGTTGATATTCATGTAACATTTGTGCTGATTCATGACCATTAATAGCCGTTAGAAAAGAAAAAATCCCTCCAATGACAAGGCTAAGAATCAAAGCTTTTCGATGGAATTGATATACGCGTTCGTTTTTTCTACTTTTTAACATTTTAAATGCAGCAATTGTACTAATCATAAAAGCGCCTGTCATATATGCGGAAACAGCGACATGTGCAGCGGAAATAAAAAAGCTAGGATTAAAAAATGCTGCCCATGGATCAACATCTGTAATTTCACCGTTATCTATCCGAAATCCAGCAGGTGTTCCTTCAAAGGCATGTACATTTGTAATTAAGACAGCTGAGGCACTAGCACCTAGAAGCACTAGTGATACACTTATAATTCTCATTTTAGGAGAAATTCGATCAGCAGCGTAAACATAAATAGACATAAACAAAGCTTCAATAAAGAAAGCATAAATTTCAATCTGAAATGGTAGAGCCATTACCTTTCCAATTACCTCCATGAAACCAGGCCATAATAAAGCAAGTTGGACACCGGCAATAGTTCCTGTGGGAATGGCAACACCCAGAAGTACTGCCTGACCCTTAGTCCAACGTCTTGCCATAATTGCATAGTCCTGATCCTTTGTTTTTTGAAAAAGGAGCTCTGCACAAAGTATCATTAATGGAAGACCAACACCCAATGTAGCAAAGATAATGTGAAATCCCATCGTTGTTCCAAACAATGATCGTGCCAATACTAAATCATCCATCAAGATCCGCCTTTCTTTTCCTTCCTTGTCTTAAACAACCATAGTGTCCACTATTTTCTAAATAATATTCTTATAAAAAATGATTGATTGGGAGATGTGATTCTTTAGTGAATGAAGGAGGGAGGTGTTTAGAAACATTGGCTTTTTCATATCCACGATTGTAATGAATAGTAAGACGGCTGATTTCAGCATTGTGATCCTGTAACACATAATTGATGTAATAAAAAAAGATGAGCATCGTTTCTGCTCATCTTTTTAGCTATTAATTTAATGCTTGCTCTAAAGTTTTTAAGTTTCTAGACATTAGACTGAAATAATCTTCGTTGTTTTTTGAATCTTCTTCTGTAATCGATTCTAGATTATTTAAAGTAAGAGCTTCAGCACCTATTTCTGTTTGAACAATATCAGTCACATTACTGCTTACATTTGTTTCGAAAATTATATACTTAATGTCATGTTCTTTTGCTGTTTCTATGATGTTCTGTAATTCTTTTTGAGAAGGCTCTTCTGTTGGTGAAAGTCCTAAAACACTAATTTGTTCAATACCATATCTTGTTTCCCAGTAACCATAAGCTGCATGTGACACAAGTATTTCTTTTTTATTAGAATTAGCAACTAATTCCTCAAAAGAGTGATCTAATTCTTCAAGTTGTGTTTTTAAATCTTGGAAATTATCTTCAAATGTATCTTTTCCAGATGGATCTATCTCGATTAGAGCATTTTTAATATTTTCAGCTAGTTGGATAGCTAGGATTGGATCTAACCAAACATGGGGATCTAAGTCACCGTGATTATGTTCAGCTTCTTCATTAGCATGCTCATCTTCATGTGCGGCTTCTTCGTCGGCATGTTCATCGTCGTGTGTGTCTTCTTCGTCAGCATGCTCATCTTCATGTGCAGCTTCTTCCCCCAAGTGTTCGATATCTGAAAGTTCAATACCTTCACCGGCATTTATAAATGCTACATCTTCTTTTTGAAGGGATTTTTGTACTTTTTCAGCGAAGCTTTCAATGCCTACACCGGAATAAATAAAACCATCAGACTTGGCAATGTCAACCATTGTTTTTGTTGTTGGCTCATATGTGTGACCATCAACTCCTGGTGGTAACACACTTTCAACCTCAATTAAATCGCCACCTATTTTTTTTGTGAAGTCTTCAAGTGGGAAAATCGTTGTATAGACTTTGATTTTGTTAGATTCAGTTTCTTTCTCAGAGTTACTATTCGTAGACTGTTGATTATCTGAATTACATGCAACTAATAAAACAGACATAAGAAAGATAAAGCTTGAAAATAATATTCGATTTTTCATTTTTTCTCCTTTCAACAAATCAGTATGATTACGATTAAGACTAACTTATTATATCTTAATCATTCCGATTTGAGAACCAAATTTTTAAAAAATTGATTGATTTAAAATGTACTATAAAATTCAGCAAGAAATGAACGCTCTCTGAGATTGGTCCAAGACCTAACAGTGATTCTCAATGTATCACTGTTTTCTAAATTTTATGAGTGTTGAAGAATTAAATAGTAATAATTACGATTTGTACAATTGATATAATACCTGATTAATAGTTAAAATACAAGAGTTATGATATATTTATTTAATAAGCTTTGTTAAACTTTGTTGTTGATTTTCCTTATAGGTATTACTTTCGTTGAGGAAGTAAAGAGTGTATCTAAGTTGGCGCTTTATCTATTCAGACCAAATGAACAGAGGATAAAAAATCAACATTGAGTTTTAACATAGAAAATAAAATAGTGGAGGATTCAGAAATGAGAATTGTTGAAGAAATTTTAGTTCATAATGAAAAATTTGTAACTGATAAAGAGTTCGAAAAGTTTGAGACGACAAAATTTCCGGAGAAGAAGCTTGTTATCTTATCCTGTATGGACACTAGATTAGTGGAACTATTACCACAGGCAATGAACTTTAAGAATGGTGATGTTAAAATCGTTAAAAGTGCTGGTGCTATTGTTGCTCATCCATTTGGTAGTATCATGCGCAGTATATTAGTGGCTGTTTATGAATTAAATGCTGATGAAATTTGTGTTGTTGGTCATCATGATTGTGGGATGAGTAAACTTAATGCAGAATCCTTTTTATCAAAAGCGACGGAAAAAGGAATTTCACAAGAAAAAATTGATGTATTAAAATATTCTGGTGTAGATTTACATAAATGGCTAGAAGGTTTTGATAAGGTTGAAGATAGTGTTCGAGACAGTGTTGATAAAATAAAAAACCATCCACTTTTAGCAGAAAACATTCCAGTACACGGTCTTGTGATCGATCCTGCAACAGGTAAGCTAGATGTTGTAGTGAATGGTTACGAATAATATTTGTTTTTTTATTTTTACTCTTGATCTCGATTCTTTTTTTCAGGAACGGGATCAAAACCACCTGGATGAAATGGATGACATTTAGTAATTCGTAGAAATGTGAGATAAAATCCTTTCCAAAAACCGAAACGCCTAAATGCTTCTAATCCATAATGTGAGCATGTAGGGTAAAAGCGGCAGGTGGGCGGTGTTAATGGAGAGATGAATTTCTGATAAAAGCGAATAAGAGCTATAAAGACATGTTTCATTACAGTACCTTCTTTTATTTTGAATTTTTTCAATATTCCTTTTTATTAGCTATTTACATTAATGCATCTAAAATCGATCGTTATTGTTACTCTTATCTATCATACTAAAAATAGATCTATATGCGCTATTTTTAGACTTACCTTAGATAATGAAATTGTAGAAACAATTATTAATTAGGAGTGAAATAAATGCCTTCAGTAGAAAGTTTTGATTTAGATCATAACGCAGTTAAAGCTCCTTATGTTCGTCACTGTGGAGTTCATAAGGTTGGTAGTGATGGGGAAGTTAACAAATTTGATATTCGCTTTTGTCAGCCAAATAAACAAGCAATGAAACCAGATACAATACACACGCTTGAACATCTGTTGGCATTTAATATTCGCGAACATGCTGAAAAGTATGACCATTTTGAGATTATTGATATTTCACCAATGGGATGCCAAACAGGGTATTATTTAGTTGTAAGTGGAAACCCAGAAGTAACAGAAATTATTGATTTACTAGAAGATACATTAAAAGCAGCTGTTGAAATAACAGAAATACCAGCTGCAAATGAAAAACAATGCGGACAAGCAAAGTTACATGATCTTGAAGGAGCAAAAAGATTAATGCGCTTTTGGCTTGAACAAGATAAAGAAGATTTAGCAAAAGTTTTTGGATAAAATGAATAGTTATTTCTAAAAAAGAGGCAATTGATTTTTAATCAATTGCCTCTTTTGCTATTTGAAGCTGTTTTACTCACTCAAGTTGGTTGAAATCAAGTAATTCAAAAAGTTAATCGTTCAACTTTCGTAGATAATCATTCAACTTTTGCGGATAATCGTTCAACTTTTGCAGATAATCGTTCAACTTTCATAGATAATCATTCAACTTTCATAAACAATCCATCAACTGACAACTTTCGACAAATTTAACGCAGAAGAATTATTAAGTTTTCATCCAATAAAAAGCCACAAATCATAATTTGATTTGTGGCTTTTTAATAATTAAGCTTATTTACGATAACTTAAACTAGCAATTGCATCATGTAAATGAATCGATTCTTCGTTACGGCAATTAACAGTAAAGGCTTGGACGAATGAAAGTTCATATAAATCTGCAGCTACTAGTCTTACCATATCCTCAACAAATCGGGGATTTTCATAAGCAGTTTCTGTAACCATTTTTTCATCTGGACGTTTAAGAACTGGGTGAATCATTGCACTAGCATTTGTTTCAGCTGCTTCTAATAATGCAGCTTTCCAATCTATTTCTTCATGATAGTCTTCTGTAAACTCGATATCCATTGTAATAAATCCACGCTGGTTATGGGCACTATATTCACTAATTTCTTTAGAACATGGACAAAGAGTTGTAACTGCACATGTTAATGAAGCAGCTGTTGTAAAACCAACAGATTCTTCATACGTTACAGAAATCGTAGCTTCAGCATGATTTAGACCAATTAACTCAGAGCTTGGTCCTTTTCTTTCATAAAACCAAGGGAATGTTACTTCGATACTAGCGTCTTTTTGTTTTAATCGTGCGGCTAGCTCTTTTGTGAAGTCATATAGGTTTTTAATAGAAAGGACAAATCCTCCATTTTGGCGATATTGTTCAAGCTGCTCTGTAAATCTACTCATATTCGTACCTTTTGAATCATGAGAGATTTTACTAGTCATTTTAAAACTAGCAATAGTTGTTTGTTGTTTTGGACTTAAATCAGATTCTATAATAATTGGGTGTTTTACATTGCTAATTCCAACAGCATCTATAGTAAAAAGAAAATCTTTTTTAGAGTTTTGTAAATCTGGCATTTGGTCTTTTTCTGTAGGCTTTAATTTTTCGCCCGGCTCAACTGAACCAAATAGAAGATGACGTTCTTTTTTTGGTGGTAAGTTTATCTTTCTTGTCATAATGTTCTCCCTCCACTTACTCGATATTGAGAGTATACTTTAATATGATAGATAACTTCAACGATTATCTCTTTCCAATGTGTTGATATTTGTAGATGTTGGTAAAATTGTGTTAAAAAATTGAAATGTATTAAAAAAAACAGTTTGAATATGATAGTCATAATCTAGTACTAAAACTAGTATGATGTAGTACAAGATGAATTAAAAAGATAGGAGAAAAATAGATGAATAAATCGATATCACCCTTTTTAAGAGAGTTTATAGGACTAGGATTACTAGGGTTGTTTTTCTATTTGTTTTTATTTGTTGATTTCGAGGATATTTCGTTAAATATCCCTTCTGAATTTTTGACTGTTAATACAATGTTTTTAAGTATTTTACTAGAAGCTATTCCGTTTATTATATTGGGAGTATTTGTTTCAGCTCTCATTCAAACCTTTGTTTCAGAAGACTTCATTAAACGTACCTTACCAAAGAATGCAATTGTTGCGATTTTACCAGCTGCCCTTCTCGGAGCACTATTTCCAATCTGTGAATGTGCAATTGTACCAATTGTTAGACGATTAATGAAAAAAGGAATGCCATTACATTTAGGAGTTGTTTTTCTAGTAGGGGCACCAATCTTAAATCCCGTCGTGTTTGCATCTACTTATTATGCGTTTGGTTCACAACATTATATTGCTTATTCAAGAATAGGGCTAGCTTTTGTTCTTTCAATCGTCATAGGATTTATTATTTATCTTATTTTTAGAAAACAACAAGATCAGTTAAAGTGGACAAAAGAAGATTTAGTAACCACAACACCTGATGATGAAAAAGAAAAAGTAGGTAAGATAAAATCAACTATTTTTCATGCCAGTGATGAATTTTTTGAAATGGGAAAATTTCTAATTATTGGTGCGTTTATTGCTAGCCTGTTTCAAACGTTTTTAGATCGAACACTTTTAACAGAGATCGGTTCGAGTGTTTTGTTATCACCAGCTGTTATGATGGCATTTGGGTATATTTTATCTTTATGCTCAGAAGCAGATGCTTTTGTTGCTGCTTCATTTGGGAGTTCGTTTACTGCAGGTTCACTTTTAGCATTTTTAGTTTACGGACCGATGCTTGATTTAAAAAATACTATTATGCTTTTTGCTTTCTTTAAAGCTAGATTTGTGCTGATTTTTATAGTCGTCGTAACAATTGTTGTTTATGCAAGTATTATTATTTATCAACAACTCTTATTGTAAAGGGAGGTTAACCAGAGTGGAAAACCAAAATAGTCACTATCGGTTTCATATCTATATTAGAGGGATTATTTTAATCGGGTTTACATTATTAATGATCAAATTAGTTGTCACAGGTAACATGCTCTATTTTATTGCCCCAAAGATGATGCCGTTTATCTATTTTGCAATCATTGTATTTTTGTTGCTAGGTGTGATTCAAATTTGGAGAAGTGGTTCAAAGAAAAGGGCAGAGTTATATTGTGATTGTGGTGTAGATCATACAAGTTCAAGTTCTCCTATAAAAACAATTCTTATTTATTCTCTTTTTGTATTCCCAGTTATTACTGGCTTTCTGTTTCCCGAAGTTGTGTTAGATAGCTCAGTTGTGGCGAAAAGAGGCTTTAAATCAATGGCTGTAAACGAGGAAAAAGCTAAAGGAAATGAAGAAGAAGTAAATGAAGCTGAGGAATATTTAAAGGATCCTGAAGCATATATGAGCGAGCTTGAAGAAAGTGTTGGGGATAAGGTGGCACAATCATCAAATATTCCTGACGTTCCTTTAGAACATCCAGAAGGATTTGAAATCCAAGAGCAGCCTGAGGAATTTTATGCTCAATTAAAAGCAGAGATGCTTGAAATGGAAACAATTGTGTTTACAGAGGAAAATTATATTGCTATGACAACCATCCTTGATCAAGATCCAGAGAAATTTGCGGGGAAAACTGTTGAATTAACAGGTTTTATTTTTAGAGAAGAAGATTTCGAAGAAAATCAATTTGTCATCGCGAGATTTGGGTTATCTTGTTGTGTAGCAGATGCCTCTGTTTTTGGAACTCTTGCAACACTACCTGATGCGAAGCAATATGGTGATGATCAGTGGATCAAGTTAAGGGGGACATTAACAACGACCGCTTATCAAGATTGGACTCTTCCATCGATTACAGTCTCATTCATTGAAACCGTTGAACAACCGAAAACTCCATATGTTTATGAGTCTTATTAATTAGGAAAGGAATGACAAGATCAGTCATTCCTTTCATTTTGTTCAAATGATCTGTCTTCCGAATGATCTTGATCATTTGCCTTTTCATCAGGCTTTTTAACAGGATCCACTGTATGTTTGTATTGATAAGCTTTACTGGTTGTAAGAACACTTAGTACTAAAACAATCATGACAATGATAATGGATATTATAAAAACGACTTTCATCTCTATGTCTCCTTTTTTCCTATACTTATTATGGTCTCCATTCTTAATCTAAACACACCTATACATTACATCCTTCGATTCTTCTATCTTATCATGAGTATATTAATTACTGTTTAAAAAGTATGCGATAAAAAAGAGTGTTTTGTAACAAACTATATAGGGTAAAGAATAATAGAAGATAAAGGAGGAATTTATCATGTCAGAAAAATTAATAGCAACAGTAAATAAGCAGGTTGCGAACTGGACTGTACTTTATGTAAAACTACATAATTATCATTGGTTTGTAAAAGGGAAAAACTTCTTTACTTTACATGAAAAATTTGAAGAATTTTATAATGAAGCAAATGTTCACATTGATGAATTAGCTGAACGTCTTCTAGCACTTGAAGGAAAACCAGTTGCTACAATGAAAGAGTGTTTGGAATTGACATCTGTTAACGAAGCTAAAGGTAATGAAACAGCTGAAGAAATGGTGCAAAATGTATATGACGACTTTAGCTTATTAGCAGACGAGCTTAAGGAAGGTATGGATTTAGCAGCAGAAGTAGGAGATGAAACAACTGGTGATATGTTATTGGCTATTCACCAAGGACTCGAAAAGCATAATTGGATGTTAAAGTCTTTCTTAGGTAAATAAGATACTGTATGAAGCGGGTGAGATGATCAATCTCTCACCCGCTTTTTTATCGTTAGGAAATGATAAATTCATGCATATTTATAAGCGCGTTTCATTCCGATTTTGATCTTGAATTCATGATATTGAAACGAATTTTTTAATCACACATTAAATACAACGTGGAGGGAGGAAATGGTCGACAATATGGAGCGTTAACAAAGCTATATTTAAATAAATTTAAATCCTAGAGTTCTCTTTCACCTAGTTCTTCAGATATTTTATCAGAAATATATGGAGCAACTATTTCTTGTAATTCAGAACTTGTCATACTTTGCATCCATTCTAGAATTTGATTTTTGTTAGTTTGCCGAAGTATTGATTGAACATAAGCTAAGACATCTTCTTCATCTGCTCGAAACCTACTAATTTCTTCATTAATAAATGAATTGTAGTCCATCTTCTTCATTCCTCCGATTTACGTACATTTTTTCGTATTGATACTATATTTTCTGCGATCATTTAAGGAAATATTCCAATTATAACTTCGTGCATAATTCAAATACTATAAGCAAACGATAAAAAAAGGATGTAGTGAAGGAGTTGTCTTTATGGAGAATGGAAAAAAGACTTATTATATAAATGTTGGAAGTGGTGAAATATCTCAGCTGAGTACAGCATCAACATGGCATTTTAAAATAGAAGCAACTGATGATGAAATTATTACGTTAAGAGAATATTTTGATCAAGTATATTCTTCAGACATACAAGGTTTCCTTCGGTCACATACCCCTTATGTTCAATACCATTATGATCGTGAAAACGATGCAATAGATGAGACTAACAAAAAAATATATAACATGATCTATGAGCTTGGTGATGAAGAGGCAAAAAACCATATACGCACTCAAGGATTAATCTCTAGAATAGACGAGCAAGAATAAACCTTATACAGAGCTTGAACATTGTGATAAGATTTTATTAGATTAGGAAGAAGATTGAGGGATTAATTATGTACCGATTTATTGATTTTTATCACAATGAAGTCACATTATCTTTTGAGAGTTATCCATTTTCAAATGATCCTAAACATGTTTGGGTTGTTTGTCGATATGGTGATCAATGGTTATTAACAGAGCATTCTGACCGTGGTTACGAGTTTCCTGGTGGTAAGGTTGAATTAGGTGAAACGGCCGATGAAGCTGCAATTAGAGAGGTTAAAGAAGAAACAGGCGGGGTTGTTAAAGAATTAACGTATATAGGTCAATATCGAGTTCAAGGGAAAGAAAAGGTGATCGTGAAAAATATATATTATGCTACGATTCAGCTTCTTGAAAAACAAGAACAATATTTTGAAACATATGGACCTGTGTTACTTAAAGAAATACCTCAAAACATCAAATCTGATAAAAAATATAGTTTTATTATGAAGGACGATGTTTTACAACGCAGTTTAGTAGAGATTAATAAAAAGTGGAACATTTAATTAGCTGTATTTTACACTTTGTTGCTACTAAACAACTTCAAGTAAACAGCACTTTATCAAGCATGGTGGCATCTTTTCTTATTAGAATAGTACTTATTATGCAATGAGAACAATGTTTAAACTGCAATATTAGGGCAATTAGCAACAATCTTTCAGAAAAGAGCTCTTAATAAAAAGAGGCCATCACTTTATACCCTCAAAGAAAAGTTGAGGGTATGTGATGTTAACCTCTTTTTTCTGTTTTAACAAGTCTTTTTTCCAACAATTCTACCCCTTTATACATAATTGTTGCAAAAAAGGCGATGATGATTAAACTAAGTAGCACTAACGTAAAATTAAAAACTTGAAAACCATATATAATCATGTAACCTAGACCATTTGCCGAAACAAGGAATTCTCCGACGATAACACCTACCCATGATAACCCAACATTAACTTTTAATGTTGATACAATCGTTGGATATGAGGCAGGGAGAACAACTTCCTTGAAAATTTGAGTTTTCTTCGCATCGAATGTATGAAGAACCTTAATGTAATTGAAATCCACCTCTCTAAAGGCAGTGTAAACGACAATGGTTGTGATGATAACAGAAATAATGGTTCCCATTGCGATAATGGATACAAAACCAGGTCCTAACGCTACAATTAAAATAGGTCCAAGAGCTACTTTGGGCATAGCATTTAAGATAACAAGATAAGGATCTAAAATTTTTGATAATCTAAATGACCACCACAATATCGCAGCAAGCATTGCCCCGAGTAGTGTACCTAAAATAAATCCTAATACAGTTTCAAATAATGTTACTCCAATATGCGAAAGTAAAGTACCATCACTTAATTTCGTGATTAGTAGGTTCCATATCTTCGATGGAGAACTAAAAAGCAATGGATCAATCCACGCTTTTTGTCCTGCAATTTCCCACAATCCAAAAAAACTAATGAAGATTAAAATTTGATAAAATCGAACCCAGTATTTTTCACGGTCTAAACCACGTTTATATTGCTTATGAAGGAGATCAATGGCTTCAGTTTGTTTCATATTGGTCAACCTCCTTCCAAATTTGTTGAAAGAGTGTTGTATATAGAGGGTGTTGTCTTGCTTTAAATGGTGTGAGCTCCCTTATTTCCGTTGGCACTAGATATGTTCTATTTACTTTTCCTGGGCTCGCGGAGAATACAAAAATTCGATCACTCATTGCAATCGCCTCACCGATATCATGTGTTACTAAAAGAGCGGTTTTTTTGTATTCTTTTAAAGTTTGAACAACTAAATCCTCTAATTTTAATTTTGTTTGATAATCTAATGCAGAAAATGGCTCATCAAGTAATAGAATCTTTGGGTTTGTTGCTAGTGTCCTAACTAAAGCAGCTCTTTGTCTCATCCCTCCGGATAATTGACTAGGGTACTGTTTTTCTACATTATCTAAACCCATATCCTTCAACATTCTTAAAGTTTTCTCAATCGTCACAGGATTTTTTTGACCGGTAATTTTTAAACCTAAAGTGACATTTTCATCAATTGTTTTCCAAGGAAATAAATAATCTTGCTGCAGCATATAACCAATCATCGTATCTGGTTTTGTAATTTGTTTATCAGCTATCTTTACTACTCCCTCAATCGGTTTAATTAAACCTGCAATAATTGACAATAGAGTTGTTTTTCCACAACCACTAGGGCCGAGAAAGGAAACAAACTCTCCTTCCTCTACTGCAAGATGAACATCCTCTAATGCTACAGTTGCTGATTCCTTTGTTAAATAAATATGATGGATATTTTCAACTGTTAAAAATGACATAGGTGCTCCTCCCTATTTTTCAATCACATCTTCGGCGAAAGTTGTATTAACAAGTGTGTTATAATCAATTCGTTTCGGTAGTTCTCCAGCCTCATCCATTATATTCTGTAGATTGTTCCACTCTTCTTCGTCTAGAATGGGATCAGTTGCAAAAGAGCCTTGTTCTTTGTAACGCTCAACAACTGTTTCAATTAGTTCGATGTCGGTGTCTTCAAACTGAGGAGAAATCGATTTAGCTATTTCTGAGATATCCTTTTCCTCGACCCATTGTTGTGCTTTATAAATAGCAGCTGTGAATTTTTTTGCCGTTTCTTCATTTTCTGTTAGAAAGCTATCTTTACTCATAAATGTGGTGTATGGAATTTTCCCAGATTCACTTCCGAAAGAAGCGACAATATGTCCTGTTCCTTCTTTTTCAAAAATACTAGCAGTTGGTTCAAACAGTTGAACAAAATCACCAGTACCAGAAGCAAAGGCACTCGGAATATTAGCGAAGTCAACATTTTGAATAAGCTCTAAATCACTTTGTGGATCAATATTATGTTTCTTTAAAACAAATTCTCCAGCCATTTGAGGCATGCCGCCTTTTCGTTGACCTAAGAATGTACTACCCTTTAACTGATCCCACTCAAAATTATCGATTTTCTCGCGACTAACTAGAAAAGTGCCATCAGTCTGTGTTAATTGCGCAAAGTTAATAATAGGGTCACTAGAACCTTGAGCTTCAACATAAATGGATGTTTCAGATCCAACGAGGGCAATATCTGCACCGTCTGATAGAAGAGCAGTCATTGTCTTATCTCCACCCCAAGTTGTTGTTAATTCTACTTCAAGTCCTTCTTCTTCAAAAAAACCCTCCGCCATAGCTACATATAAAGGGGCGTAAAAAATAGAATGTGTGACTTCTGCTAGTTTAATTTTTTCTACCTTGTTTTGATTGCAAGCTGAAAGGGGTAGAACAACAAGAAGAGTTACACATAATATAAACAACCATTTTTTCATTACCTTAACCTCCTAGATGCATAGCACCTTAATTTATTTGTAAAAATTTAATGAAACATGTAATACTTTGATAATATGAAAAGAAAATTATATTTGATCTAAGTTAATTTATGTTCATTGCTAAAAATGTGTGAATGCCTATAAAGAATTCATCCCGTATCAATTCTAGAAATGGGTAAAGTAATGATAAATGCTAATAAAGAGAGAGTGAATGAAGTAATGAATGGAGAAATAATAACTAAGATGAAATTTCCGTCTCCAAATCCCAATGTCCAGCTGTGGGTTATAACCTATCTATCAAATAAGTTAAAAGTGAAAGGATTATTAGCTGAACCCAAAGGGGAGGGAAGTTATGATGGATTTTTATATCTACGGGGTGGAATCAAAAATGTTGGAAAAGTAAGGGTTGGACGAATCGTTCAATTTGCATCAGAAGGATTTGTTGTTATGGCCCCTTTTTATCGTGGAAATCAGGGGGGAGAAGGAAATGAAGATTTTGCAGGTGATGATCGCTATGATGCCATCGGAGCCATTGGAATCCTGCGAAAACACCCAATGGTCAATCCTCACCGAATTCATGTATTTGGTTTTTCGAGAGGAGGAGTTATGGCCTTATTAGCGGGAATTGCTTCAAGTGAAGTGAAATCAATTGTCACCTGGGGTGGAGTTTCAGATATGTTCTTAACGTATGTAGAGAGAGAAGACTTACGGAGAATGATGAAAAGAGTAATAGGTGGACCACCAACCAAGTTCCCGAAACGATATGTGTGGAGAACACCTTTATATGAGTTAGAAAAACTAAATTCACCTGTATTAATAATTCATGGAGTAAAAGATAAGAATGTATCTGTTGAACATGCATATCGACTTGAAAAAAGATTGAAAGAACTAAAAAAGCCTGTTGAAAGTTGGTACTTTAATGATTTTACCCATTATTTCCCCCCACATATTAATCGTGACACAGTACATAATTTATGTGTGTGGATGAAAAAGCAATAATATTTTTAAAGTCTTTCTGTAAGGCTCTTTCTAAAATTACGGTTAATGTTTTTTATAAATAGTTGCTTCACATTTACAAGGAAGTAATTCAGATAAACAGTGTCTGATACAATGAGACCTCTAATAGTTACAATGGTTACGAAAACATTCTTTTCTTAAATAAGACAAGGGTGGTATGATGAGAATATACTAAACTTGTTATAAAAGGGAGGTTTCTTTATGGGAATGCCTGTTGAATTTAATACGATGATTGTAACAAAAGGAAAAGAAGAAAGAATATCAGAAAATACTTTTCAATTGACGAAAGAAGGATTTAGAATTTATCCAATTGATATACCGATTGAAGTTCGTAAAACGAAATCAGGAGAAATGACTGGTGAAGCAATTGTGGAAAAGCTTCAGTTATCAGAAAATCAGACAACGATTACGTATAAATTAATTAACTTGAATTCTACAAACTAAGTTTTAAAAATAAAGTGGATTTACAGGGTCTGACTCGAATGACTATAAGACTCTCGCGTGGATTTACATACGAGTTCACGCTTTTATTATGGGTCACTCAAATTTTTTAAAAAGTAGGACTTAAATTGTAAGAGTAAATTGGTTCTCTTTACACGCTTCTCTTAAAATTTTACGGTATTACATAGTGCGTGAAACAAATCCAGTGATTAACAGTTTTTTACTTCCTGTTCTTGTGAAATACCTAGAAGAAGATGACATAGAAAAGGAGCTAACATTCATTTTGTTAGCTCCTTAGGTATTTTAATTGGGTCCACCTAATTTTTCGATTGATCGCGGAACGTGTTTGAACTTTTTGAAATTCGTTTTAAACTCTAAAGCTAATTCTTTTGCTTTTTTAGTATAATCTTGATGAGAGTTCCAAGTAAGCTGTGGTTGTAGAACATCGTCAGGGACGCCTGGAACATGAATTGGAATATTAAGACCAAAAACCTCATCTTTTATTGTTTCAATATGATCAAGGTCACCTTCTACAGCCGCTTGAACCATTGCTCTTGTAAATGATAGTTTCATTCGTTTTCCTACACCATATTCACCACCGGTCCAACCCGTATTAACAAGAAATACCTGAACCTCATGTTCATCGATTTTTTGTCCTAGCATATTCGCATACACTGTTGCAGGAAGTGGTAAAAAAGGAGAACCAAAGCATGTCGAAAAGGTTGCTTCTGGTGCCGTTACACCCCGTTCTGTTCCTGCTAATTTACTAGTATAACCACTTAAAAAGTGATACATGGCTTGCTCTCTTGATAATTTACTTATAGGAGGGATAACTCCAAAGGCATCAGCTGTTAAAAAAATAATCGTTTGTGGATGACCAGCAATACTTGGAATAATGACTTTATCTATTGCAGATAATGAGTAAGCCGCACGTGTGTTTTCTGTGTATAGAGAGTTACTATAATCCGCTTCTCTCGTATCCTGATCAACTACAACATTTTCAAGTACTGATCCATAACGAATGGCATTATAAATTTGTGGCTCTTTTTCTTCTGTTAGATTAATGCATTTAGCATAACAGCCACCTTCTATGTTGAATATCCCAGAGGTGGACCAACCATGCTCATCATCACCAATTAACCGACGATTAGGATCAGCAGATAAAGTAGTTTTTCCTGTTCCAGATAAACCGAAAAATAAAGCTACATCACCTTCAAAACCAACATTTGCAGAGCAATGCATTGGTAGAATATTGTTTTCTGGTAATAATAAATTCATCACTGAAAAAACAGATTTTTTCATTTCTCCCGCATATTCAGTACCACCAATAAGGATTGTTCTTTTTTCAAAGGAAATAATAATAAACGTTTCTGAATGTGTACCATCAACTTCAGGATCTGCTTTAAAATTTGGAGCAGATATGATAGTAAATGGTTTTTCTGTTGTTTCAGTGGTCTGGTTGCTTTCATCAATAAACAACTGACCTGCAAATAGATTATGCCATGCAAACTCATTGATTACTTTTAGTGGAAGCTGAAAACGTTTATCTGCTCCAGCAAAGCCGTTAAAAATAAAAAATTCATTGCGACTTTTTAAATAGTTGATTACCTTGCTATATAAGCGATCAAAATCTTCTTCAGAAATAGGTTGATTAGTAGCTCCCCAGTTAATTTTATTTGCTACTGAACGTTCTTTCACTATAAATTTGTCTTGAGGAGATCTACCTGTGTAGGCACCAGTAGTTGCGCGAATTGCCCCAGTTGAAGTTAGAATACCTTCTTTTCGCTCTAATACTTTTTCGACTAGTTGAGATACTGATAAATCATGCTTTGCATTCTCTCCTTTAATAAGCATCTCAAGCTCATTGATAGTCTCTGCAATATTCATCCCCATTACCTACCTTTTTCTAAATAATCAAAAGCTATTAGTTTATAGTTCAGTTTTTAATAGTATAACACATTAATATTATTAAAACATACTAATCGTGAATGTTTTATGAAAGAGTTTTTATATTTTTAATTACTATAATTTATATCAAAATTGGGAAGGATATAAGTCAGTTACAGTTTGAACAATTCTTTATTTGTTAATGTATGTAGAGCTTGTCGTTTTTTGTTGACACCAGTAGGTTAGTACGCTATGATATGTCCTTGAACGGATTCTCTTATCCCGAGCTGGTGGAGGGACAGGCCCGATGAAACCCAGCAACCTGCTATCAAAGGAAAGCGATGAGTGCGCGATTAATAGAAATGCTTCAAATTAAGATGCGCAGTCAACTTATTATATTTTCCGATGCAAAGGTGCTAACCTGAAGCAAGGTGAAAACCCTTGATCGATAAGAGCGAAAGGCGATGAACGATTACAAACCTTTCCTCATGTGGGAAAGGTTTTTTTGATAACAGAAACAGTACTTCTTCATTAGAGTTTTACCAGGACAAGCATGTGGTAAAGGTACATAATACTTCTGTTCACAAAACATGCCAACGTGATTCTTTAAAGATAGTGTTCAACCATGAACAACCTACTTATTTGGTGAGAACATACTTAGGAAAGAGTTCCGGATCAAAACATGAAAAAGAATTATGAGGAGGAAGCATTAATTATGACTAAAAAACGTCTTTTTACTTCAGAGTCTGTAACAGAAGGCCATCCAGATAAAATTTGTGATCAAATTTCAGATTCTATTCTAGATGCTATTATTTCTAAAGATCCTAACGCACGAGTTGCGTGTGAAACATCTGTAACAACAGGTTTAGTATTAGTTGCTGGAGAAATCACAACTAGTACATATGTAGATATTCCAAAAATTGTTCGTGAAACCATTAAAGAAATTGGCTATACACGTGCAAAATATGGGTTTGATGCAGAAACTTGTGCTGTATTAACATCAATTGATGAACAATCAGCAGATATTGCAATGGGTGTTGACCAAGCACTAGAAGCTCGTGAAGGTCAAATGTCTGACGAAGAAATTGATGCAATTGGTGCGGGTGACCAAGGTCTTATGTTCGGATTCGCTTGTAATGAAACAAAAGAGTTAATGCCTTTACCGATTTCATTAGCACACAAGCTTTCTCGCCGTTTAACAGAGGTTCGTAAAGAGGATATTCTTCCATACCTACGTCCTGATGGTAAAACACAAGTAACTGTTGAATATGATGAAAATAATAAGCCTGTAAGAATTGATACGATTGTTATTTCTACACAGCATCACCCAGAAATCTCACTTGAACAAATTCAACGTAATTTGAAAGAACATGTAATTAATCCTGTTGTTCCAACAGAATTAATTGATGAAAACACAAAATACTTTATTAACCCAACTGGTCGTTTTGTTATTGGTGGACCTCAAGGTGATGCAGGATTAACAGGTCGTAAAATCATTGTTGACACGTATGGTGGATACGCTCGCCATGGTGGTGGTGCATTCTCTGGTAAAGATGCAACAAAGGTTGACCGTTCTGCTGCATACGCAGCTCGTTATGTTGCGAAAAACATCGTTGCTTCTGGTTTAGCTGACAAGTGTGAAGTTCAATTAGCTTATGCAATCGGAGTAGCACAGCCAGTTTCAATTTCAGTTGATACATTTGGAACCGGAAAAGTTTCTGAAGATGTTTTAGTAGATGTTGTTAGCAAAAACTTTGATCTACGTCCTGCTGGAATCATTAAAATGCTTGACTTAAGACGTCCAATTTACAAACAAACAGCTGCATACGGACACTTTGGTCGTAATGATCTAGATCTTCCATGGGAAAGAACAGACAAAGCAGAAATCTTAAGCAAACAAGCTTTACAATAATAACGATAATAAAAGGTCTGATTGCAATTAGTTGCATCAGACCTTTTTCTCGTTTTTCTACTTGAACTTCCTTAGTCTCATACCTACTCAATTAATTAGCATAACGAAAAATAGCCTTTACTCTAGAACTGTTCAAGACATTAACATGTTTATCTATTAGGTACATTGTGAATAATTAATGACGTTTACAAGCTCATCTATAACAATCTCACACTTATGCGTTATCATAGTAAGCATGAATAATGGAGGATGACAAATATGAAAAAACTCTTGATTGTTAGCTCTTTAGTTGTTTTATTAAGTGGATGTCAAGAATCAGCTGAAAATAATGGACAAAGTGAAGATGCTAAAACGGAAACAGAAGAATTAGAAGTGAAAGCTCCGAAAGTTGAAATCATTGCTGACGAACATGTTAATAAAAATGAAGAGGTATCAATTGTTGCAAAAGTTTATTATGGTGGTAACTTAGTTGATGATGCAGAAGTTACCTTTGAAATAAAAAGTGAAACGAAAGAATCTGAAAAAATTGATGCGGAATTTATAGATGATGGTCAATATAAAATTAGCTATCAATTTAAAGAAGATGGTCTTTATGATGTGACTGCACATACAAATGTGAAAAGCTATCATACGATGCCTACGAAGACGATACAAGTTGGTGAAGGTACTTCAAAGGAATCTACACATCATGAAAATACTAGTAATGAAAATCATGATCATGCAGATGAACATCATCAAAGCACAGTAAATATCACCACAGAAGAATTAAGGGAATTTACTGTGAATAGTGAAGAAGAATTAAGAACAATTATTAATAAAAATGATACTCCATTTACGGATGCTAAAGTTCGCTTTGAGATTTGGAAGGAAGGAAATGACCATCATCATTTTATTGATGCAAATGAATCTTCGTCAAAAGGTACATATCTCTCCAAATTTACTTTTGAAGAAGTTGGAGCATATCATATTATCGTTCATGTCGAAAAAGCCGAAGTCCATGATCATGTCGAAATCGTTGCAGATGTTAAATAGATATTAAGTCATTCTGACAACATGGTGATTAATAAAAAGTTAAGCTTAAATACTCTATTTAAATCAAAAGAGACTTGGACATAAGTATTTAAGCTAAGATAGACCCGAATAAGTAGGTGATCGTTCAATTAATCTTTCGCCTAAACGTTCGGGTCTTTATTTGTTTTCTGCAAAAGCTAATTTAGAGACAAGTGTGTTTCTTTTTTAATTGGCTATGTTAAAGCTTAATATTGATATTTAGCACTTTGTTGATTGGAGTGAAAGGCATGAGACTCCTGCGGGAGAAGCGTGTCAAAGGGAGACCCCACAGGCGCGTGCGCCGAGGAGGCTCCCGGACCTAGGAAGAATTGCACTTTGAAAAAGCCGGTAGTTGGGCTTTTTCATTATTCTTCCCTAGGAAAAAAGGTACTTTTTTCCCGGGAAAGCGAATGCCTGTAACGGAAATCAACAACAAAGTTTATCAGAGCCTTTTAATTAAAGGCTGTTTCGTAAGCTCTATTGTTTATAGAATACTAATGGAAACACCTCTGTATAACGTCTTCTACAGATTGGACCTTTTATCCAATAGTACAATTGTTCTAATATATAAAACGTCAATTAGCAACAATCTTTCAAAAAAAAAGCACAATCTAATTATTCCTATTTAATTGTAAAAATGGGTTAATTACCCTTGTTTACAAATTCTTTACTCAATCAATAGCAAAAAATGATAAAATAGGTGATATTGAAAAAATTAATTAGCTGTAGGAGGAAACAGTACATGAACTCATTTTTTAATAAACCAAAAGGCTTTGGTGAAATTCTCGATCATACTTTTCGCTTGAGTAAGCAACGCTTTTCAGATTTTTTTCTCATTTTACTTATTCTAGTTGGACCGATTTATGTTATTCAAGCTATTGTTCAATTATTAACAGGTACAAGTTTTTTTAGAGAAACAGGCACTGGATCTAATTGGTTTGAACAAGTGCTCTCTAGTTTTGAAGAAGGTGCATATGAATATACGGAAACAGCAGGAAATTTAGGTGCTGATATTGGGTTAATTGCAGTTAGTTTACTTAGTTTGATATTTTTACCTGTTGCTCAGGCAGCTATTATACTAGCAATCAATCATATTCGAAAAGAAGAGGAATACACAGTAAGTTCTGTTATTAAAGGTGCTTTTTCTAGATTTTGGCCACTTATCGGTAGCAGTATTTTATTTTTCTTAATCGTGTTTTTTATGGTGGTCATTCCACTCGTTATCACTTTTATGGCTGGATTTGCTTCAGGGGTTATAGACCCAATAGTAGGAATTTTATTAGGGATTATTCTATTTTTAGGGTTTGCTGTTGGAATTGCTTATTTATTGACTAGATGGAGCTTTTATTTTGGATCTGTCACATTAAAGGAAGGATCACCTGGATTTACAAGAAGCTGGCGGTTAACAAGAAAACGTACATGGTCTGTCATTGGTCTTTATATCGTTTTTACACTTATTACTACATCAATTAGTGGAGCTATTCAGTTATCATTCTCTGTTTTATTAGGAAACAGTGTTTTATTAGGAATGATTGTAAATGCAGTTTCTTTATTTACAACTCTACTATTCTATGTTGGTTTTGCTGTTATTTATTTTGATCTAAAAATTAGACATGATGCAGATGACTTAAAAGATTTGATCGAGGAATACGACGAACAAAAATAATAGAAAGCCTACTAAGTAACAATGTAGGTCTAATACCTTAGGGGGGAGTTGGATGCTTAATGAAGAAAAAGCAAAACAAGAACTCCAGGAAATCTTAACAAAACGAGAATATAAGGTATATGAGGAAAAATCTCCTGGTTTTATTGAGAAATGGTGGGACTCAGTTGAAGCATGGTTTGCTGAATGGTTAGAGGATTTGTTTCCTTCCATAGAACCATCAAGTGGATTTGCTGGAGAAGCATTAATGATATTAATTGTTGTTGTCATTTTAGTGCTTTTAGTATTTGTCATTCTCTCAATCACTCGAAGTGGTAAACGAAAGCGTGCTTTAAAGCAATATCAACCACTACAATCAATTGGTGAATTGCAATGGTCGTACCAAAAGCATCTTGGAGAGGCACAGACACGAGAATTACAAGGAGAGTACAATTTATCAACCCGTCATTTGTTTTTAGCACTATTGCTTTATTTTCATGAAAAGGAATGGCTGAAAGCGAGAATCTGGAAAACAAATTGGGAGTATTATGATGAACTCATGAAAGTAAATAAAGAATGGGCACATCAATTTTATGATCTAGCTCAGCTATTTGATGAAGTGACTTATGGAGAAAGAACCGTTGAAGAAAAAGAATATCTTGGTTTTAAAAATATTGTCATGAATTTGCTTGAGTATGAAGAATCTTATGATCGTATTATTGAGAAGGGTGAGAGAAAAGGGGTGTAATCTTGTCGAGTAAATCTTTAGATCTGAAAAAATGGATTTTGATACCTATTCTTTTGCTCATTTTCTTTTTAAGTAGCTATTTCCTTTCTTCAGAAAAGCCAAAGTATTATCCTAATTATGTGTCAAATTCCCCTGCTCCTAATGGTACAAAGGCATTTTATACGTATTTGGAAAACGAAATGACATCTGTTGCTAGGTGGTCTCAACCACCTAATTTACTACCTAAAACAGATAATCATAATCAAGTGCTTATTATGATTGAGCCAACATTTGTACCTAGTACAGAAGAGATGGAAGCTTACATGAATTTTATTGAAAGAGGCAATTCAATTATTTTATTTAGTAAAAATCCAAAAGGTTTTTTTGACATCAATGTGAAGAATGATGAATCATTATTTCCAGATGGTACGATCCTTGACGAAAAAGGCAACAAGTACAGTGCAGAAGTCAATTCTAGTATTACTCTTGAATCATATAGTGGAGATGAGATTTTATTACATAGTGAATATGATGGCGTATTGGCTTTAAAACGATCTTATGGAGATGGAGAGCTACTAGTTGCAAATACCCCTGAATGGTTAATGAACGGAGAAATTACGAAAGGTGATCATACATCACTTCTATTGACATTATTCAATAAGGTCGATGGTAATTCTTATCTTTTTGATGAATATGTTCATGGGCAGCAAAATTCATCATCATTTTTCTCAATTTATCCAAGGTGGTTTTTAGTTTTACTTTTACAAGGGATGATCATAACTATTCTTTATCTCTGGTATCGTGGAAAGCGATTTGGTCCTATACTTGTTGCTAGAGAAGAGACAGTTAGATTTAGTGATGAGCGTATTAAAGCCATCGCCGCATGGTATATAAGAAGTAGAAATTTCCGTGATTCTCTAATGATTCAAGCAGATTATGTTAAGTTGCTTCTTCAAGAGAATTGGAGTATTCCATACAGTAGAGCATGGGAAGATATAAATAACGATTTAGAGAAAAAATGGAAAAATTCGTTTACTAAAGATGAAATAGCGAACTTTCTTGATGGACTAACAAACGTACTAACTAAAGAAAAGGTTACGAAACAAGAGTATTTATTTTGGTCTAAAAAGCTTGAGCATTTAAGGAAAGAGGTGGAGGAAGGATGAATTCGAAATTAGCATCCTTATTTGAAAAGTATGAACAACGAATCGTAGGACAAAGTTTTAATCTCAAACTGTTGTTATCTTCGATTCTAGCAGGCGGTCATGTGTTAATAGAAGGAGTACCTGGAACAGGGAAAACCCAGATGGTCAAGACACTTGCAAGCCTTTTAGGTGGTGAGTACAATCGAATTCAATTTACTCCCGATTTACTTCCTAGTGATATTACTGGAAGTACAATTTACAACATGAAAGAAGGTTCTTTTCAAACATTAAAAGGGCCGATTTTTACAAATGTTCTTTTAGCCGATGAAATTAATCGAACGCCAGCTAAAACACAAGCAGCCTTATTAGAAGCAATGGAAGAAAAACAAGTCACCATCCAAGGTGAAACATATCCATTATCAGATATGTTTTTCGTTGTAGCTACACAAAATCCAATTGAATTTGAAGGCACATATCCTTTACCAGAGGCTCAACAGGATCGATTTTTATTTAAATTATTGATTGATTTCCCAACATTTGAGGATGAAAAACAAGTTTTAAAGCAAGTGTTAGAAAATGAAATGAATTCTAGCTTAGAACAAATACTTGATAGAGAAACGTTTTTACAGATCAGACATGAAATTGAAAAAATCACTTTAAGTGATAGTGTTCTAGATTACATTATGCAACTTGTAAGAAGAACACGAGAAACTGATTCAATCCAGTTTGGAGCTAGTACCAGAGCTGCGATCTCAATAGGAAGAGCAGGAAGAGCATGGGCTTACTTATCTGGGCGTGATTATGTTACACCAGATGATATTAAAATCGTGGCAAAGCCGAGTTTAAGGCATCGTATACAATTATCTCCACATGTAGAATTGGAGGGAGCAACCGTTGACCAAATCATTGAAGAACTTGTGGGGGCGACTCCTGTTCCGAGATAAAGGAATTCTACCAACCAAGAAATTGGTTGCTCTTTTCTTGAGTATGTCTACAGGATTGTTCATCATATCACTGTGGGATATTTCTTGGATTTATCTTATTTTAATCAATTGTCTTTTTTTATTGATAAGTTTAATTGATGTATTTCTAACTCCAACGAAAAACGAGCTTGCTTTTGAGCGAACTTTACCTATTGAGATGGAGAGGGGAATTTCTTATAAAATCGAAATTTCAATAAAAAATAATTCTAAATATAAAGCTAAGTTCAGAATAATTGATGGAATTCCACAAACCTTTCAAAGAAGTTTTCCCATTACAGGGGTTGTTCAAGGTGAAAGTTCCACTATAACTTCATACGAGACCATAGCAAAGGAAAGAGGCAAATATGAAGTGAAGGAACTGTTTATTAGATATAAAAGCTTTCTAGGTTTATGGGAAAAGCAAGCAAAAACAATCCAAGAACATACAGTTAAGGTAATACCAGATTTAACTTCTACTAGAAACTACTTGGAAAGTGCTCAGAAATTTCTATTGCACGAAGGAATGAAAATTCGTAAACACAAATCAGGTAGTGGGGAATTTACGAAGATTAGAAGCTTTGTAGTTGGTGATGATCCTCGAAAAATAAATTGGCGACAAACAGCAAAATTACAAGAAGTCATGACAAATGAGTATGAACCTGAACATGGAAAATATATTACCGTGTTGATTGATTGCGGCAGAATGATGGGTGCTGAGCTTTCTAAAAGCAACAGATTAGAAAAAGTGTTAGAAGCAGCATTAACTCTTACGGCAGCAGCGCTTCAAAAAGGAGACTATGTATCGGTATTAGCTTTTTCTAAAAATGTAAAGGTTTATGTTCCACCTGCCAAAGGGATGGCACACTTGCAAACGATTCTTAAGGCAATTTATAACCTTGAGGTGGATGCTGCAGAATCAAATTATGCTGATGTTTTAACATACTTACAAATGGTCCAAAAGAAAAGGAGCTTATTACTTTTATTTAGTGATGTTCACACTTTTCTCCATGAGGAAAGTGCACTCGTCTATTTAAAAAGACTACGTAAACGTCATTTATTTTTAATGTTAGGTATTGAGGATGAATTTCTCTTGAATGAAGTGAAAGCTGAGCCTAGCGATGTACAAAAAGCAATGAAAAAAAGCATAGCCCAACAGCAACAATTGTTTAAAAAACGAGAGAAAATTAAGTGGGAAAAACAAGGCCTCCAAATGGTGGAGGCCAGAGAAGATAAACTTGCTACTGTAGCAGTTTCCTACTATATTTCAATGATGAATCAAGGGATTTTATAGACTTGTCATTTTTCTACGGTTTAGTCGGGCTTTACCTAAGGAAACATAAAAGATGAGTCCAAAAACAGTTGAAAGCGCAACAATATATTTTGCTTCCAACGAAATTGGAGCAGGTGTGATATATCCTTCAATAATTCCTGCGATGACAAATAAGGGAATCGTACCAAGCAGTAATTGTACAGAACGTTTAGCTTGTTGTTTAAGTTGATATGCTCTAGTATAAGGTCCTGGTACAAAAAGTTTATATCCCATTAATAACCCTGCTCCTCCTGCAATAAAAATGGCAGTAAGCTCTATCATACCATGTGGCACAATATATGCCCAAAAGTCATATGCCTTATCATGCTGCCAAAATAAAGCGGCTAATGCACCAATAATTATTCCATTGTAGATTAATAGATAAACAGTTAAAATTCCAAAGGTTATCCCTCCAGCAAAGGCTAAAACGGCAACCTGAATATTGTTTGTCATAATTGTTGCAGACATGAAAGGTGAATCTACTTCACCTTCATGTTCACCTAAGCTTTCTGGATCTACACCTTGAGCGATCTCAGAGGGCAATACTGAATAAACATTTAAAGTGTCATTCAAAACTGAAAAATAGCTACCTAAAGCTCCGAGTGCAAATAATAGCATGGCAATGACAATAAACTTCCACTGCTCTAAAAAAAGTCCAATAAATTTAGTGCTAAAAAAGTAACGAAATTGTTTCATACTTGATGTTTGGTCTTTGTACAATAAATTATGCGCTTTCGATACAAGCCCATTTAAGTAAGGTGTAACATCTTCTTTAGGAAAATAAGTTTGGCTGTACGATAAGTTCTGAGCGGCTTTTTGATATAGGCGATTGAATTGCTCGATATCATCACCTGTTATTGAACGTCTTTTTTTACTTAAGGAAGTGATAAGCTGTTCAAGTTGCTTCCAATCATCTCGATGTTGTCGAATAAACTGCTTGATATTCATAGTTCCACCTTTTTCTTATTTAAATGTGTGTTTTTGTTTAGGTAATCTTTTTTCGCAAGAGACAAAGAATGTCTTTTCTTCCATTTAATTATAGTAATTTTCTAGAAAAATAGAAACCATATTAGGAAAAAATAACCAAGAAAGTAGTGAGTTACTTGAATCAACAGCATGTGGATATAAAAACACCTGAATTTGTATCATTAAAATTTCAACCTGCTGGGTTAGGGAGTAGGACTGCTGCATTATTAATTGATCACCTTATTTTAACGATTATTAATGTATTAGTGTTAATCAGTCTATTTCTATTGATGTATGATATGCCTTTTGAGCTTTTTTTAATGTATGAATTCTACTCCTATCCCATTGCTATTACGATAATTGTTCTGTTTGTTTTAAATTGGGGATACTTTTTTGCGCTAGAATTTTTTTATGGTGGTAAAACAATTGGGAAAAAAATCATCGGAATTCGTGTGATTCAAGATAATGGACATAGCATAACGCTATTATCAAGTTTTATCAGAAATTTGTTGAGAATAATAGATACGTTACCAGCAAACTACTTATTAGGAATGATTATGATCTTTTTTCATTCTAAACATAAAAGAGTTGGTGATTTAGTCGCAGGAACAATAGTAATTCATGAAAGAAAAGCAAAAAACAGTAAGAAACGTTCACCAATTGAAAAAGAAATAGAAAGAAAAGGCATTAAGAAAGAAGATCTGGTGATCGAGGATTGGGCCTTAAAATCGTTAACCGCTAAGGATTGGGAATTAATTAAAACCTATAGTGATCGTGTTCTTCAATTACCAGAACATGAAAAATCGCCATTAACAGAAAAAATAGGAAAAATAGTTTTCCCTAAGATTGGTTATGACCTGGAAGGAAAATCGGTGGAAGAAATAGAAAAAAATCTGTTTATCCTTTATCTTATCTTAAAGGATGAATGGGAGTATGAATTGTGATATTAAGAAAAGCGCAAGGCGCCCGCCTATCGGCGACAAGCATAAGACGATCCGGCTGGAAGGTTGTTCTTTAACCTTCTTGACGGATTGGCTTATGACCTCGAGCAGATGGCGCCTGGAGCTAGACATCAAAACTAAGTACAGAATTTTATACTTTCTGATCTTTGAACAAAGAACAATGCATCTTAAACATGAGTGTATTGTTCTTTTTTGAATGGTTTGAAAGATAAGTTCTTCACTAATTTTTGGAGTCAAGTTGTAGCAACTAATCACTGTAAAGAATGAGTTTGATCAAGGTACTTGCGATTTTTATTTCTTCCATGATTTTTTTAAGTCTTTTTTTAAAAAAATTGTTACTTATTTACATTTTTATCTGTTGTAGCCAATGCTTTATCTCATAAAAGGTGCCAGAATGATTGATACAGAGATGTTTTCTTCATGTTATAAAAGCAAAAAAGTATACGAAAATAGCCTATTTGAAAACTCCATTTGTTTTAGATTGATTAGGGAGCCCCGTCACTATTAACAAGTGTGGGTCTCCCTTTGTCAAGCACCTCTAAGCAGGAGCTTATGCATATCTAAATTGATTTTTCTCTGTTAATGCATCTTCGTATTCCCTAAGTAATCCCTCGAAAATGCTGTCCCACGTTTGGGTAAGAGCATACTGTCTTGCTTCATTCCCTATTTTTACTCGTAGTGTGTCACTAAGAAGTAACGTTGTAATAGCTTCCTGAAATTCGCTCACATTTTTAGGTTCACATAGAAACCCAGTTTCCGCTTGTTTGATGATGTTTTTAACTCCACCTGAATTTGCACCAATAACAGGTGTACCAGATGCTAAAGCTTCGAGCACAACATTTCCGAAAGTTTCTGTTGGTGAAGGAAAAACGAACAAATCGGATGCTGCATATACGTTTGCAAGATCAACACCGTTTAAGTAACCTGCAAATGTCATGTTATTTGGAGCGTTTTTTTTCATTTCGTCTTTTGAAGGTCCATCACCAACAATTAACCAATGTACATCATTTCTAATACAATCAGGAAGTTCACTTGTGATTCTCATGAGTGTATCGATATCCTTTTCTGGAGCTAATCTTCCTACATATGATAAAAGGAATTTTTCTTTTATTTGATATTGACTGCGAACATCTTGCTGTGAATAATGGGGATGAAATAACTGGCAATCTACACCTCTACCCCATATACGTAAGTTTGAAAAACCTTTTCTTTTTAATTGTTCCAATGTTTCTTTAGAAGGAACAAATGTTTTACGATGTGGCTTATGAAACCAGTGCATATATTTCCAAAGAACTTTTGATAAAAATTGTAGATCATAATATTCTAGGTATTGATCGAAATCTGTATGATAAGATCCTACAACAGGTATGTTAAACTTTTTAGCATAATGCAAACCACATAACCCAATGTTGAATGGAGTAGCTACATGAATTAAATCAGGCTTAAAGCTTTGAAGTTCTGCTTTCACGTGAAGCATATTTGGGAGCGCGAGCCTACATTCAGGATACAAGAAAAAAGGTAAACTAGTGAAGCGATGAATATGACTTGAAAACATGGATTCTTTCGTACTCTCGGGCGCAAAAACTCGAAATTCATACTTGTTTTTTTCAAGATGGTCAGTAAGTCGTTTTAATGTGCGTGCAACTCCATTTACATCAGGTGCATAAGTATCTGTAAAAATGGCTATTTTCATCGAATCCCCCCAGTTACTTGTAAGTGAAACGTACTTGCAAATATGACTTTAGGACGAAATGATACTCTGATTTTTAACTAGCACCACCATTCATTCATAATGGAGAAGTATAGAAAAGTTCATTTAGTATAGTGTATGTTAAGAAGCCTGAAGAACTTCCTAATAAACAGCCTGCTAAAACATCAGAAGGGTAATGGAGACCCAAATACATTCTAGATAAACCAATGCTTATACCAAGCGGAATTAATATCATAGCTAAAGAAGGCATATATAAGATAAATGGTATAATAACTGAAAAAATAGCTGTCGTATGACCAGACGGAAATGAGTGATCTTCCAATGGATTAGCTGGAACTTTTGTTTCAATAAGCGAGATATACGGTCTTTTACGTGGATATAGTTTTTTGACAAGTGCAACAGGAAGGTGACTTATAAGAAGTGCTGCAGCACTGGCAATACTTGTTGCTTGAATAAGACCCTTTGAGAAAATGATGATACATAAAGTCACTGCGATTGTCGCAATTGCTCCTCCAAGATGTGTAATGTGACGAAAATAAAAGTTTAACAGTTTTTTGTCATACAGTTGATTCACACATCGAAAAAGTTTGCACTCAAAATCATACATGTTAGAAATAAGCTTTGTTTTCATTATTTAGAACGCTCCTTTTTTTGCCCCTTTTATACTATTTTAGTTCAGAAATATTTAGTTAATAATAAGAAATTGTAAAATATTCCTTCACATAATTTTCACAAAATTAATGTTTTCTAAACAAAGTAAGATAGGTAACAAGGAGTATTGAGATAGATACAGATAAACTTGTTGTTAAGAAAAAGACGGACTGCATCCCCAAGAAAAAAATAACCCTTTTTTTCCTTGGGTGGTTTGGGAGTTTCCACAGCGCTACGATAATAACTAAGAGGGAATATTTATAGAGTGCTGAGAAGTAAAATATGACAATTTCATAAACATATCGACTATAGCGTGTATGTTAGTTCAGAGGATGTTACGATAATTGAGAACGATGAATATTGTAATTTTTACATGAAAGGCAACTGGATAATCCAATTGCCTAAGATGATAATATATGATCTGTTTGTAGTTAAAGTATACTTTCAACCCCTTCAGGTTGATTGAAAACGCTTGAGTTTCGAGGCGCGAAGCCTTGTGAGGAGCGGAGTTACCTTTGTTGGTAATAAGCACCGCAGCAAGGTGAGTAACGAAGAAAACGAGCGTTCGTCAACAGTCTGAATATATGATATTTATTTGTTTGATGATTGTTGCATTGATTTATAATACTGCCCTTTTTCAACATATTCTTGACGAATACGATCCATGTCATGTAAATCATCACTTGTTAAAGTTCTAACCACTTTTGCTGGTCTGCCTAATGCGAGGGAATTTGGAGGAATTTTTTTACCCGGAGGAACGAGACTACCAGCCCCTATAAAGGCACTTTCTCCAATTTCGGCTCCATCTAAAATAATAGAACCCATCCCAATTAATGCATTTTGGCGAATAATTGAACTATGTAAGATTACACTATGACCAACAGTTACATCATCTTCAATAATAAGAGGTTTATTGGGACTTTGATGGAGACAACATAGGTCTTGAATATTCACTCGGTTACCTATAATTGTAGGTGATACATCACCTCTTATCACAGATTGAAACCAAATGCTTGTTTCATCACCAATCATAACGTCTCCTGTGATCGTGACATAATCAGCAATAAAAGCTGAATCTGAAATTTGTGGGCTTTTATCTTTGTAAGGGTAGATCATGTTTGTCAGTCCTTTCTTATGGAGATAATATATTTTTTATAAACATGTTTATTATAACAAAGGCTTAAGTAAACTACACTGTTCATACTATAGAAGTGAACAATCTCCTTCTTGTATGGGGGCAGTAATATATCAGAAAAATAAACGATTTTAATGGGCGAAAGGAGAGGCAGCAAACATGTGGAAATGGGAAGCTGAGGTTGAACCAAAGGGTGTTATTGTCATTGTTCATGGAGCTGCTGAACATCATGGACGTTACAAATGGCTCGTTGAAATGTGGAGACTATCTGGTTACCATGTTGTGATGGGGGATTTACCTGGTCAAGGAACATCAACGAGAAGAAGAGGACATATTCAATCCTTTGACGAATATATTAAAGAGGTTAATGAATGGATTAAAGAAGCAAAAAAATTCGGTCTTCCCTTATTTTTAATAGGACATAGTATGGGTGGACTAGTTGTTATACGATCTCTACAAGAGAAACATCAAGAAGTGAAAGCTGTTATATTATCTTCACCCTGTTTGGGAATCTTATATAAACCAAATAAAGCATTAGAGTTCGCTTCAAAAGGACTAAATATTATTGCACCTACCTTTAAGGTTGAATCAAATTTAAATGTTGCAATCGCTACAAGAAACAAATCTGTACAAGATACTGATGAAAATGATTCTTTATATGTGACAAAAGTTTCGGTTAGATGGTATCGTGAATTAATACATGCTATGGAAGAAGCACAAAAGCAAACCAATAAATTCCAGGAAGTACCTTTACTTCTTATGCAGGGTGGAGAAGATAAAATTGTTGATAAATCACTAGTAAAGGAGTGGTTTAACAAAGTTGATCTTCTAGAGAAAAGCTATAAAGAATGGAAAGGTCTATACCATGAAATTTTTAGTGAGCCAGAACGAGAGCAAGTATTTGAAACAGCAAAACGCTTTTTTGATGCTCACTGCTTGACTGATGCAAACCTAGAATCTACCTGATTTATAATGATAAAATAATATTAATACGAGGTGACACCCCCTTTGACAGTTCCGCAGCATCCATTAAGATTAATGACTAAAGTGTATCGTGAGATTTTTCCTATTGTCCATTTTTATCTTGGTCAATGGCGAGAGCGTGCAGAAAATATTCCTAATGAAGAGTTAAGGAATCAAGCGTTAAATAGTATAAATGAAAAAGAATTCCACTGTGAGGGTGGAGGAATATTAGCGATCATATCTGGACCGCATAAGCAACAGTGCATTGAATTTATTGTTGCTTATCAAACAATTAGTGATTATTTAGATAATTTGTGTGACCGAAGTACATCATTAGATCCAGAAGATTTTAGAATGCTGCACCAATCTATGCTTGATGCATTATCATGTGGAGCATCATGTAAAGATTATTATCAATTTAGAGAAGATCAAAATGATGGAGGATATTTACATAGCCTTGTACAAACTTGCCAAAATGTTTTAGCAGATTTAAAGCATTACCCTATTATTTCGAAACATCTTATTGAATTATCAAGCTATTATTGTGATCTTCAAGTACATAAACATGTAAAAGAAGAAGAACGTGTACCACGACTCGAAAACTGGTTTCAAAAACATAAATCTAATCTTCCTGATATGGAATGGTATGAATTTTCAGCATGTACTGGTTCAACATTAGGTATATTCTGTTTAGTTGCGTATGCTTTCCAAGATGAATTTGAGGAAAAGCAGGCATTACAAATTCGAAACAGCTACTTTCCTTATATACAAGGATTACATATTTTACTGGATTATTTAATTGATCAAGATGAGGATGAAATTGGTGGTGACTTGAATTTCTGTAGTTATTATTCCTCTGAAGCATCAATGATGAATAGGCTAGAGCATTTTGTAGAAAGCGCTGATGATCACTTAAAAGGTATACCACATGAAAATTTCCACAAGTTGATTAATCGAGGATTATTGGGTGTTTATTTATCAGACGATAAAGTAGCTACACACAAGGATCGCAACAAGCTTGCTAAAAAGCTAATTAGACTCGGTGGAATGACAACTTATTTCTTTTATTTTAACGGAAGAGCCTACAGAGCATTCCAAAAGTTAAATTGGAAAAAAAGCTCTTAAAAGATAAATTGTTTTGTGTTTTTTATCAAAACACCCCAATGAATCAGAGTTGATTTTTGGGGTGTTTTTCGAAATATGAAGATTAACATTTTTCTATAGCCACGATATATGGAGGATTATTCTGCTTGTTAATAAATTGATATTGAATAACATGGGCAACTTGTGGATCAATTGAAGTAACGAAATTCATCAGTTCATCTCGTTCAAGCTTTCCTTCAGTATGACCATGATAAATAACGATCACAATGATGCCCTCTCGCTTCATAAGCTTTAATAATTGTTCGATAGCTGATTTAGTTGTATCTGGTAATGTAACGATAGAGGGATCACCACCTGGTAAATATCCTAGGTTGAAGATTGCTCCTGCAACTTCCCCTGCAAGGTGATGTGGTATAACTGATGAAACTGTTTCGTGACCTTGGTGTACAAGAGTGACTCGTTCTTCAAGGTTCTCCGTTTTTAGTCGATCAATCGTATTAATAATTGCCTGCTTTTGTATGTCGAATCCATAAACATGTCCATTTTCGCCTACTATTTTCGCTAAAAAAGCAGTATCGTGTCCATTTCCAACTGTTGCATCTACAACAATATCCCCGCTATTAACGGAGGTTTGTAAAAGCTGTTTGGCAAACGGTAATATTCTCTGTAGCTTCATATTATCTTTCCCTCAGGTTGTTTATAGTATTTTCCTTGGTAACTGTTACGTCTTTTTAATTCAGCATCAATTGAGTTTAGAACATCCCATTTATTAACACTCCACATCGGTCCAATCATTAAATCAATGGGACCATCACCTGTAATACGGTGAACAATCATTTCTGGTGGAATAATTTCTAATTGATCACATACAAGATTTACATACTCCTCTTGTGATAAAAACTCTAGCTTCCCTTTTTCATATTGCTTGACCATTGGTGTTCCTTTTAATAAATGTAACAAATGAATCTTAATTCCTTGAACATCCAATTGTGAAACAGCTTTTGCTGTTTCCATCATCATTTGTTCATTTTCTAAAGGTAATCCGTTAATAATATGAGAACAAATACGAATTCCATGCTTCCTTAATTTATTTACACCTTCTACATAGCATTGAAAGTCATGTGCTCGATTGATTAAAAGCGCTGTACGTTCGTGAACAGTTTGTAACCCTAACTCTACCCATAAATAAGTTCGTTCGTTTAATTCAGCTAAATATTCAATAACATCATCTGGTAAACAATCAGGTCGTGTAGCGATGGAAATTCCAACAACACCATCTTGGTTTAAAACAGATTCGAATTTTTGTCTTAGGACCTCTACTGGAGCGTGTGTATTTGTATAAGCTTGAAAGTACACCATATACTTTCCATCTTTCCATTTATGGTGCATTTTTTCTTTACCTTCATTAAATTGAGTAATAAGATCATCCGCACGATTTCCAGCAAAATCACCAGAACCTGCAGCACTACAGAAGGTACAACCTCCGTGAGCAACAGTACCATCTCGATTTGGACAATCAAATCCACCATCTAAAGCGACTTTAAATACTTTGTGACCAAAATGCTGTCGTAAATGATAATTCCATGTGTGGTATCGTTTATTATCTGTGGCATATGTAAATGGAGACTTTTGATTCAACTAAAATATCCTCCTTGTACGATTCAGGTTTTCATCTAAATATCTTATCATGATGTTTTTTAAAAAAATAGAGCACATCAATATTACCATTATTTTATCCTCAAGATTCTATTGCTTCTGTTAATAATAAAAGATGATGAAGCTTTCATTAACTTCATATCGTTTGGAGGAGATAAAGATGGCAACAAGACAATCTGTTGACGAATATTTACAACGATGTACAGAAGCACTTGAATATGCTCAAGACCAATACCAAACAGGTAGCCAACAAGAGCATTATAATGAAACAGAATACACAAAAGCACTACAACAATTAGAAAATGCGGTAAACGACATTAATCATCTTTCATTAAGTTCTAATGATCAACAACAAGATCAGCTTTATCGCATGAGACTTCAATTACAACAAATACAAAATAAAATGATTTTAAAGGGAGATGCAGAACGATGAAAAAACGTTCAAAGCAAAATAACCCAGAGCAAAAAACAAAAAATGGAATCAATAATAATGATCTAGAGTTAGGAAAAGACTTTGATCCTGTTATCGAAACAAAAGCTAAAAATGCAAAAAAAGGTCAACCAATAAAATCTAAGCAAAGAGTAGAAAATAAATAAAAATTAGTGAAGGGACCATTTTAGGATGGTTCTTTTTTTTGAAATGGCTATGTTAAATCTTAATGTGATTTTTAGCACCCTGTTGATTGGAGTGAAAGGCATGAGACTCCTGCGGGAGAAGCGTGTCAAGGGGAGACCCCACAGACGCTTGCGCCGAGGAGGCTCCCGGACCTAGGAAAAAACGAACTGCATTTTTTCCCGGGAAAGCGAATGCCTGTAACGGAAATCAACAACAAAGTTTAACAGAGCTTATGAGATTAAAATAACACCAAGGAAACAGAGCCATAAAAAAAACAGCAAACCATATTCAAAAAACCATTGACAAAAAGATGGGAAATCTATATTGTACTAAGTGTACTGTGTAATGTAGTACACTTAGTACAAAAAAGAAGTAATGTGATAGATCTTAAAGAAAGTAGGGAGAAACGATGATCCAAATAGATCCGAGAAGTTCTACTCCCATTTATGAACAAATCATTCAGCAAATGAAGGAACTTTGTTTTAAAGGGTTACTAAAGTCTGGTGAAAAGCTACCATCAGTTAGGGAATTATCAACGATGATTATTGCTAACCCAAATACTGTTAGTAAAGCTTATAAAGAATTAGAAAGACAAGGTATTATTGAGACGTTACGTGGACGTGGTACGTTTGTATCAGAAAATGCAAGAGAATCACTTGATGAGAGGAAGATGGAAGTGATAAAGGAGCAGTTAAAACCTTTGATAATTGATGCATTTTACGCAGGTATTGATTTTAATCACATTCATATGTGGATTGATGAAATCAAGAAAGAAGTAGGGAGGGAATCCCATGCTAGAAATAAAAAATCTGACGAAAACAATTGAAAATAATAAGATTCTTAATGAAATTAATCTTAAACTAGAGCCTGGTGAAATTTTTGGTCTGCTTGGACGAAATGGATCGGGAAAAACAACTCTGTTACGTTGTATTCAACAAATTTTAAGAGTGGATTCTGGTGAGATATTATTCGAGAATGTTTCAATCTCAGATCACCCTCTTATCAAACGTAAAGTGATTTATATGCCTGTGCAAAATCCAGCTTTTGATCGCTATACATATAAGCAATTAGTGAGAATGTTACGAACAATTTATCCGGATTTTGATGTCACTTATGCGAATGAATTAGTGAATCGATATGATTTACCAGAAAATAAAAAATACAGAGAATTATCAACAGGCTTAAAAAAGCAGTTGTCATTGATTTTATCATTCTCAATTAGACCAGCTGTTATTATGCTAGATGAACCAACTGATGGAATCGATGCAGTGACAAGACATGATTTACTTCAACTAATGATTGATGAAGTAGCTAATAAAGGTACAACTATTTTAATTACTTCACATCGATTAGAAGATATTGAGCGTATTTGTAACCGAATAGCCTTTTTAGAGCAAAATCAAATGTCAGGTGTATTAGAGGTTGAAGATTTAAAGGAAAGTTATATGAAAGTTCAGCTTGCATATGACAATGATGTTGATTTACAAATACGAAAAAGAGGAATTCCAATATTGGAATCAACAGGTGTTTTTTATACGGTGATCATTAAACGTGATGATGAAGATAGTCAAGAATTTTTAAACCTTCTTGCACCAAGAATTTGGAATGAGCTTCCTGTTTCTTTAGAGGAAGTATTCATTGCTAAGTTTGGAGGAAAGCGAAGATGGTAGCGATAGAGTTAGTGAAAATTGAGGTAAGAAGACATTGGTTGCAATTGTTAATTAGCGTTTTAGTTCTTTCCTTATTCACGCCAATAACGATCTGGTCTGATTATCTGAATGTTAAAAGCTATGAAAATGTAGAAGAGTTAGGAAGATTTGTTGTTGATTTTCAACATATGAACAACATATTTATTTTTGTCGTTTTCATGATTACATTAGGCATTATTCAGATTGGTAGTGAACGTAGTAATGGAACATTAGAACTGACTTGTTCAATGCCTTATTCAAGGGCCCAAATCTATCTAACGAAATTCTTTATTGGGTTTAGTGTTATTTTAATAAGCTGGATTGTTTCCTTTACTTTAACTGGACTGATCATAGAAATAAACGAGATTCAAACTAATTATTTTACAGGGTATTTCTTTTATGAATTAGGAACTTTAATGTTATTTTATACAATGACTGTTTCAGCAGGAGCGTTTACTGGTACACCATTTGCTCAAGGGTTAGTGACATTGACAGTTAGTATCCTTCCTTTTCTATTAATTTTGCTAAGTGTTGTTCAATTAGAAATTGTATTTAATGTTGAACTACCTCCAAATTCTGAGCATTTATCAACTTTATACACTATTTCACCTATTTCTTATCTGTTCCTTAATGATCAATATTTCTCACTTAATGATATTTATGTCTCGTTTATTTTATCAGGTGTATTTTTTACAGTAGGTTATTTTGCATTCATGAAACATCCTATGGAACGAAATGGTGCGTTTTTTACGTGGAAAGAAATGGACAGACCTGTACAAGTGATTGTCATACTTTTAGGTATTATTGGTTTTAGTGCATTTGGCTATCTAACAGAAGACGGAATGGTAGGATATTTTATCGGTGGTGGAATTGGTGCTCTTATCGGATTTATTGTTAGTTATTATTTGATTTTTAAAAAGAAAAAATAGAGATAAATAATAGGAGGAGAAAACGATGATAGAGGTTCAACATTTAAGCCATTCATTTAAAGTTGGAAAAAAGGGAAGCGAAAAAGAAATACCCGTTCTTAAGGATGTTTCCTTAAAAATTAACAAAGGAGAAATTGCATCAATCGTTGGACGCAGTGGCTCTGGTAAATCAACTTTACTTAATCTGCTTTCTGGCTATATTTCACCAACAGCAGGCGACATCTTGATTCATGATACGAATGTAACTGCTTTTAATGAGAAAAAGTGGGCGAAGTTTCGTTTAGATAACCTTGGCTTTATTTTTCAAAGTTTTCAGCTCATCTCAAGTTTGACAACTTTTGAAAATGTTGAATTACCTTTAACATTAAAAGGGATTGATTCAGCTGAACGGAAAAAACAGGTAATGACATTACTCGAAAATGTAGGTTTACATGAACATGCAGAACACTATCCAAATGAATTATCTGGAGGACAGCAGCAACGTGTAAGTATTGCTAGAGCTTTAATTACTAAGCCGAGTATCATTTTTGCGGATGAACCAACAGGAAGTCTCGATTCTGAAACCGAAAAAGAAATTTTAGATTTGATAAAACAATTAAATAAAGAACAAGGAATTACGTTTTTCATTATTACACATGATGACGAGGTGGCTAGTATAAGCAATCATCAATTTCACTTACAAGATGGTGTGTTAATCAAAGGGGGTGCTTTTGTTGAAGTTAAATGATCAAATTAAATTCATGTTTAGAAATATGAAGAAAAATCGCTTAAGGGTATTTATGACAATATTAGCCACAACAATGGCTTGTGCTTTTTTAATTGTCTTAGCATCTGTTGGTTTTGGTATTCAAAAAAGTATAACGGAAGAAATTAAATCACAACAAATGATAACTGAAGTAACTGTCTATGGTAAAGCTGAAACAGAACCAGACGAGTCAGCATTTTTAAACAGCGAAGACTTAGAAGAACTAGCTGATGTGGAAAATGTGACAGCTGTTGTGCGTCGAAATACAATCGACATTGAAGCAGAAGTTGCGGTTGATGATCATACTGGAAGTACTTGGCCAATTTACATAACGAACATGGAAGAAGAACTAAAGGCTAATTTATCACTATCAAAGGGTGAAATTCCTAAAGAAGAAAATGAAGTCATTGTTGGGTATCATTTTGCACAAGCATTGCTTACTGAAAAGGAAAGGGAGGAATATGATAAGAAGCAAGAAGCTGCTACTGAAGGAGAAATGATTGAAGAGCCTGTCGGGTTTGAAGGCGATTTGATTGGTAAAGAGTTAACTGTCAAAGTGACGAAATATACCGAAGAAAAGAATGAAGAAGAAAGCGAAGAAAAATCGTTTACCTTTAAAATATCAGGGATAGGGAAAGAGCCATCAAGAGATTGGTTAACAGACCAAAGTATTTATATAAATGATTCTCTTCGTGAAGAAATTTTAGAATTTACTTTTGTAGGTGAAGAAGAAACAAAGGTAGAAGAAATTCCATATAGTCAAGTATTAGTTTATGCGAAAAGCTTAGAAAATGTTGAACAAGTAACAAATGATTTAAAAGATAAAGGCTACAATGTGTTTTCAATAACAGAAGAATTGGATAGTGTAAATTTATTCTTTACTGTTTTTAAAGCAGGTCTAGTGTTTGTCGGAACAATTGCCATTATTATTGCTTCCATTGGTATTTTTAACACAATGACAATGGCAGTAACTGAACGAACACAGGAAATAGGAATTATGAAAGCATTAGGTGCTCAACCAAGTACTATACGACGAATCTTCTTAATGGAAAGTGCTTATATCGGGATAATGGGAGCATTAATAGGTGTGGCTATTTCTTATGCGATAAGCTTTGCGGCTAACATGTTATTGCCAATCATTTTAAATACAGCTCTAGGTGGAGAAAATAATACTGAATTTGTTTTCTCATACATTCCATTGAGTTTAGTTTTAATAGCATCTGCTATAAGCATTGGTGTAGCCATGATCTCTGGATTTAGACCTGCAGCTAAAGCAACCAATATTAATGTTTTATCTGCTTTAAGAAGAGAGATGTAAAGGTATGTTGGTCATTGTTTAGGAAATTGTTAATTGATAGAAAAACATACGTAATATGAAAATGACGATTAGACCAAATCGAACAAGTAATTTGGTCTGATTGTCATTTTGCATTAGTAAAGGAATTTAATGATTATTATCGTTGCTAACGGCCTCTATTTTTTAGATAATAAAATGAAAAAGAGGAATCAACATGACAATCAAAATTAGGTTTTCTAAAGAAAGCGACTTTGAACAATTAATTGACATAGACCATAAAGTTTGGACGATGAAAACAACACCTACAGTTATAAAGTGGGGCTCTCTTATTGAATTTTGTGAGAAAAACCCTGAGGGAAGTCAGCTTGTAGCTATTTTAGAAGAAAGAGTTGTTGGCTATTTAGGGTTTCATCATCCTACACCATTAAAAACAAATCAGCATGTGCTAGAAATAGATATTGCTGTTGATCAACATTATCAAGGAAAAGGAATCGGTAGAATGCTTCTTAATGAATTGATGAAAATAGCGAAGGAAAAATCAATACACAAATTAGCTCTACGTGTTCTTTCTTCAAATGAGGGAGCGATTGATTTCTATAAAAAATGCGGCTTTATTGAACAAGGAAGATTAGTAAAAGAGTTTCTAATTGATGGTGAATTTGTTGATGATCTGCTTATGTACAAATTAGTAGAATAGTAAGTAAATACAGCGTTGAAAAGTCGGTAAATTCACATTATTACAACATTACGTTTCTTCATTGCAAAACAAAAGAAAAGAGGCTAATATTCTCAGAAGGATAATAAAAATGTACGGTATTAATCAAAATCGTTATTTTTATACGATATCTTTTCTAGAGGAGGAGAAGTATGCCACGTTCCCTTTGGTTGCTTATAATTGGAATGATGATTAATGTGACCGGAGCCTCTTTTTTATGGCCACTTAATACAATTTATATTCATGAACATCTCGGGAAATCATTAACAGTTGCTGGCTTTGTGTTAATGCTAAATGCTGCGGCTAGTGTGATTGGTAACTTAGTTGGCGGTATTTTGTTTGATAAAATCGGTGGTTTTAAATCGATATTATTAGGAATTGTCATCACCCTTATGTCCGTTATCACCCTTATGTTTTTTCACCAATGGCCTGTGTACATGTATTTACTTATACTAATTGGTTTTGGATCTGGGATTGTATTTCCTGCCACTTATGCACTTGCAGGTACAGTTTGGCCAGAAGGTGGTCGAAAATCATTTAATGCCATATATGTTGCACAAAATGTCGGTGTAGCAGCGGGAGCCTCTTTAGGTGGAATTGTTGCTTCTGTATCATTTAATTATATATTTATAGCAAATGCAGCACTGTATGCTGTCTTTTTCTTAATTGCATTCTTCGGGTATCGAAATATTGATGGAGCCCAAGGTAGCCAAACGTCAATATTAGATCAAAAAGGTGTTGTTAAAAATCGCACTAAATTTACAGCTCTAATTATTTTATGTATCGGATATTTGTTATGCTGGGTTGGATATGTGCAATGGCCTTCAACAATTTCTTCTCATACACAAAATTTAAATATTCCTCTACATCAATATAGCTTGTTATGGACAATTAATGGTGCATTAATTGTATGTGGTCAGCCACTTATTTCCTTATTTGTTAAACGTTTTGCAAAAACGATTAAAAAACAAATGGTCATCGGATTTGTTATTTTTATCGGATCTTTTATCGTCGCATCATATGCAGAACAATTTTCAGGATTTTTAGTTGCAATGGTGATCTTAACAATTGGTGAAATGCTTGTTTGGCCAGCAGTCCCAACGATTGCCAATGATTTAGCTCCGAAAGGAAGACAGGGTTTTTATCAAGGCTTTGTAAACAGTACTGCAACTGGTGGCAGAATGATCGGACCAATTCTTGGAGGCTTTGTTGTAGATTATTACAATATGAATCTGCTTTTCTACATTATTATCGGTCTCTTAACAATCGGCATTTTCACAACCATCCTTTATGACAAAAAACTGAATGTAGCTGTAAAAGGGGATCAAACACCAAGCGAAGTTGGGGTCTGACCCCTTTTTGCTTTGTTCAGCAAATGTGTGGGGCGGAGATGGTTGGTTGTTGCTGTATTGCAAAATCTGTCGAATGATGGATTATACATGAAAGTTGAACGATTAACTTCA
>NZ_JAIVKL010000011.1 GCF_020524045.1 Metabacillus litoralis | reverse complement strand
AAAAGTTGAACGATTATTAGGTAAAGTTGAAAGATTATCGTCAAAAGTTGAACGATTAGTAGACAAAGTTGAACGATTCGAGAAAAGAATTATATATAATAGCCAAGCTTTTTGCTTTGGTCAGCAAATGTGTGGGGCGGAGATGGTTGGTTGTTGCTGTATTGCAAAATCTGTCGAATGATGGATTATACATGAAAGTTGAACGATTAACTTCAAAAGTTGAACGATTATTAGGTAAAGTTGAAAGATTATCGTCAAAAGTTGAACGATTAGTAGACAAAGTTGAACGATTCGAGAAAAGAATTATATATAATAGCCAAGCTTTTTGCTTTGTTCAGCAAATGTGTGGGGCGGAGATGGTTGGTTGTTGCTGTATTGCGAAATCTGTCGAATGATGGATTATACATGAAAGTTGAATGATTATCGCCCAAAGTTGAACGATTATTAGGTAAAGTTGAACGATTACTGAAAAGGACTTAACAACTCAAGCAAATATTTAGAAAAAATACATCAAAAAACCTCAATTATGGTAGATGAAAAGTTAAATGTTGTTCTCTTATATAATTTCACAGCAGTTTATGAGAAGTTTACTCTTATTTTCTTCATATAGACGTAAACAACCAAGCTGCTTTAACCATTTCCTGCTATTTTGATAAGTTGCTTTATGATACGATAATAGAAAAACAGTTTGCTAGGGGTAGGTAGTATCATGTTAAATCAACGTTTTCCATATGCGAAGGAAATATTTGAAACTGTAATTGAAAACGCTTACGTCTGGATTGTTATTGTTGATGCAGAAGGCAAAGTTATTTATATGAATGAAAATTATTGCCGTTTTTGTGAAGTAAATAAAGATGAAGTGATTGGACAACATGTAACCAATGTAATTGAAAATACAAGAATGCATATTGTTGTTGAAACTGGAGAAGAGGAAATAGCAGATCTTCAATATATTCGTGGGAATTATATGATTGCAAACCGAATTCCGATTTTTGCAGAAAATAAGGTTGTTGGAGCTTTTGGCACTGTTATGTTTCGAGATACAAAGGAATGGCATGAGATGAATTCACATGTGCGGCATCATCTTTCTTCGATTCAATCATTTATTGATCAACAGGAATCTACTGGAGCCAAATATACCCTTAATGATATCCACTCCAACTCAGCGATCATGAAGGAATTAAAGGAAAGAGTGAAATCCATTGCTGCGACAGACAGCTCAGTGTTAATTAGAGGTGAAAGTGGAACAGGAAAGGAATTGTTTGCACATAGTATTCATTTGTTAAGTCATCGCAGTGATAAGCCTTTTATTAAGGTCAACTGTGGAGCAATTCCAGAGCAACTACTTGAATCAGAGCTATTTGGATATGAAGACGGTGCCTTCACAGGAGCTAAGAAAGGCGGCAAAAAGGGGAAGTTTCAACTAGCAAATGGGGGAACTATTTTTCTTGATGAAATTGGTGATATGAGTGCACATATGCAGGTGAAATTACTTCGTGTTCTTCAAGAAAAAGAGGTTGAACCTGTAGGCTCATCCAAAACCATTCCATTAGATGTTAGAGTGATTACAGCAACTAATCGCCCTTTAGAAGTACTTATGGAAAGCAATAGTTTTCGTAGTGATTTATATTACAGAATTAGCGTGATTCCTTTGTTTATACCACCACTAAGGGAACGGCTGGAAGATCTTGAAACTCTTGTACGGCATTTTATAAAAAAAGTTTCATTACGAACAGGTAAACGAATTTCACTCATTCATGAAGATGTGATGAATACCTTTTTGCATTATCACTGGCAAGGGAATATTCGTGAGTTAGAAAATATAATCGAAGCTGCAATTCATCTGGCGAAATCTGATGTTATAACACTCGAAGCCATTCCAGATTACATAAAAGAAAAAACGATTTATCATTCAAGAGCAACTTCATTAAAAGAAATGTTAATTGAGGAGGAAAAGAATATTTTACTTTCAACATTAAAGAAATTCGAAGGTGATAAAAGAAAAGCTGCAAAAGCTCTTGGAATCAGTAAATCTAGCATCTATGACAAAATTCAAAAGCATCACATAACTTAATTCATTCCAGAAAATCGGAAAACAGTCCAGAAAACTGGACTGTTCTTTTTTGTGTTGCTGTATAAGACATTACTGATCATGGACAAGTTATCATTATTGAACCAATTCCAGGAATTCGGAAAAAACCTGTTTCATATGTGTCTATTTTCTTATGGCTGTTTTCGCAAACTTTGTTCCTTTTAACAACTCCAAGTAAACAGCACTGTATAAAGCATAGTGGCATCTTTTCTCCATAGATTAGTACCTATAATGCTATAACAACAATGTTTCTACAGCATAGTTAGGACAATTAGCAACAATCTTTCAGAAAAGAGACTTTTTTAAAGATTAACAGCTTAATAGAAGTTGGCACATATCTTGCATTTATATTCATGTATAAGAAAGGAGGAAGATTATGAAACACCTTTTTCATTCATTTCAAGAGGCAGTTCAAGATGTTGAAAATGGTTCAACAATTATGGTAGGGGGATTTGGGCTTTGTGGAATTCCGGAAAACTTAATTTTGGCCTTAGTTGAAACAGGAGTAAAGGATTTGACCGTTATTTCCAATAATTGTGGTGTTGATGATTGGGGACTTGGCTTACTTTTGAAAAATAAGCAAATAAAAAAAATGATTGCATCCTATGTTGGTGAAAATAAAGAGTTTGAAAGACAAGTACTAGCAAATGAAATTGAGGTGGAGTTAATACCACAAGGCACGTTAGCAGAAAGAATTCGAGCAGGTGGAGCAGGGATACCAGCATTTTATACGCCTGCAGGTGTTGGTACGCAAATTGCTGAAGGTAGAGAAGTTCGAACGTTTGATGGAAAAGAATATTTATTAGAAACAGCACTAACAGCAGATGTTAGTTTTGTCAGAGCATGGCGAGGAGATCGTCTGGGAAATCTCCAATACAACAAAACAGCTCAAAACTTTAATCCGATGATGGCAGCGGCTGGAAAAATAACAATTGCTGAAGTTGAGGAAATGATGGAAATAGGGGAAATTGCTCCACAACATGTTCATACACCAAGTATATATGTGCAGCATCTGATTGTTGGTGAACAAATAAAAAGAATTGAAAGGCTAACAGTTCGACAGGAGGAGCTACTATGAGTAAAGGTACTATTCGCGAAATCATTGCAAGACGTGCAGAACAGGAAATTGAAAGCGGTTACTATGTGAATTTAGGTATCGGAATGCCTACATTAGTAGCAAATTATATTCAACCTGATAAATTTGTTGTTTTACAATCGGAAAATGGTTTGCTTGGTATAGGGCCTTATCCTAAAGAAGAAGATGTTGATGCAGATTTAATTAATGCAGGTAAAGAAACGGTCACTGCCATACCTGGTTCAAGTTTTTTCAATAGTGCAGAGTCATTTGCAATGATTCGAGGAGGACATATTGATCTAGCAATATTAGGTGGAATGGAAGTTTCAGAGAGTGGTGATTTAGCAAATTGGATGATACCAGGGAAGATGATCAAGGGGATGGGTGGTGCCATGGATTTAGTTCATGGTGCAAAGAAGATTGTAGTCATTATGGAACATGTTTCAAAAAATGGTCAACCTAAAATCGTTAAACAATGTAGTCTGCCACTAACAGGAAAAGGTGTTGTAGACAGAATTATCACTGATCGAGCTGTGATTGATATAAGAAATAATGGAATGTTCTTAAGCGAAGTATTGGCAGGTTATACAATAGAGGATGTTTTAAAATCGACTGCTGCTAACTTAATAGTTTGCGAGAATGTTAAGGTTTCATCTTCTTCGTAAGAAACTAGTGAAACAAAGGGGGATTTAACATGTTTAGTATGATCGGTTTAATAGGCGGATTAGCACTTTTAATTTTTCTAACGATGAGGGGTATGAATTTATTAGTAGCAGGACCGTTGTGTGCTTTGTTTGTTGCCGTGTTTAGTGGGTTACCACTTTTTCCTCAATTAGTTGCTGAAGGGGAAGCTAACTTTGTAGGAAATTATATGACTGGCTTTTCAGGGTTTATCGCTTCTTGGTACTTAATGTTTTTACTAGGAGCAATCTTTGGAAAAGTTATGGAAGATAGCGGTGCAGCTGATAGTGTTTCTAAATGGATTGTTAGTAAGTTAGGAATGAAAAGAGCGGTTTTAGCGATCGTTATTGCTTGTGCTGTTTTAACTTATGGTGGAGTTAGCTTGTTTGTTGTAGCGTTTTCTGTTTACCCGATGGCAGTTAGTTTATTTAGAGAAGCGAACTTGCCAAGAAGATTTATTCCAGCAGCATTGGCGTTTGGTTCAGTGACTTTTACGATGACATCAGCTGGATCACCAGAAATTCAAAACTGGATTCCGATTGAATATTTAGGAACATCTCCATATGCAGGCTGGGAAGTAAGTTTTATTGTTGCCGTATTTATGATGGTATTCGGTTATTGGTGGTTAGGAAAAATGATTAAAAAAGCAATCTCACGTGGAGAAAGCTTTGTTGCAAGAGAAAATGATCCTGTAAATGAAGATAAAGCACTACCACACCCTTTAACAGGATTAGTGCCATTATTAGTTGTTCTTATTATTTCATTTGTATTTCATGACTCCCTACAGCAATCTGCTTTAATTATTGCCTTACTTGGAGGAGTAATTGCTACGTATTTGTTAAATCGTAAGTATTTCAAATCATTTTGGAACGCTGTTTCTGAAGGTACACTTGGTGCGTTATTAGCTTTAGGAAATACAGCTGCTGTTGTTGGTTTCGGGGGAGTAGCAAAGGCAGTACCAGCATTTGAGGTTGCAGTAAATGCTATGACAAGTATCCCTGGAAGTCCACTTATAGGTGGAGCAATTGCAGTAAGTGTTATAGCAGGTATGACTGGCTCAGCTTCTGGAGGTCAAGCAATTGCTTTACCTTTACTAGCTCCACATTACATGGATATGGGTGTAAATACTGAAGCATTACATCGTGTAGTAGCGATATCTTCTGGTGCGTTAGATTCTCTACCACACAATGGTTATGTTGTAACAACTGTTCGGGCAATTTGTGGAGAATCACATCAAGATGCCTATAACCCTGTAGGTGCTGTAACAGTCATTGTTCCACTTTTAGGAGTTATATTAGCGATTATTTTATTTTCTTTAGGATTAGGGATATAAAGAAATCTATAGATTCGGAGGTTAATAATGATGGTTTCAAATCAAGTTGTATTAGTAACAGGAGCGGCAGGAGGAATTGGCTTTGAACTAGCAAAAGCATTTGCAAGTGAAGGTGCTAAAGTTATTTTGACCGATTTAAATGAATCTCAAGTAAAAGAAAGTGCGATGGAAATTCAAAATGAAGGTAATCAAGCTCTAGGATTAAGGTGTGATGTGACAAAGGAGCAAGAGATCATTCAGGTGATTAACACAACGATAGAAGAGTATGGAAGAATTGATACACTGATAAACAATGCAGGCTTACAGCATGTTGCACATATTGAAGATTTTCCAACAGAAAAGTTTGAGTTACTAACAAAAGTGATGCTTGTCGCACCATTTATTACGACTAAATATGCTTTCCCGATTATGAAAAAGCAGAAATTTGGGAGGATTTTAAATATAGCTTCCATTAATGGGTTAATTGGATTTGCTGGTAAAGCAGCTTATAATAGTGCAAAACATGGTGTTATTGGTTTAACTAAAGTAGCTGCGTTAGAAGGAGCAGAGCATGGAATCACTGTGAATTCACTTTGTCCGGGGTATGTTGATACACCACTTGTACGAAATCAGCTTCAAGATTTAGCAAAAACAAGAAATGTACCACTAGAAGATGTATTTGAAGATGTGTTATATCCACTCATTCCACAAAAAAGATTGTTAGCAGCACAAGAGATAGCTGATTATGCTTTATTTTTAGCAAGCAATAAAGCAAAAGGTGTAACAGGTCAGGCGATTGTTATGGATGGTGGATATACAGTTCAATAAAAGATAGATTTGTATGAGGCTGGGACATAGGTGTTTAATGTAAAGATAAATCCGAATTATTAGTGATATTTCAATTAATCTTTCCTCTAATAGTTCGGATTTTTAATTGCTTTCTTCACTATATTTTTGATTTTGTATAATTTTTAAGAACTATTGGAATGGAGTGGAAGGCACTAGGGCACCTACGGGAATAGAAGAAAGTGTGAGACCTAAGCAGGCATAGCGAGGTCAATGAAAAAGTTGGCGAAATGCTTATTTAGCTAGTTGTCCCAACTACAAATGATTTCGCTCCAAAAGGAAGACAAGGTTATGATTAAGACTTTGTAAACAGTACTGCAAATGGCGGCAGAATGATCAGACCAATACTAGGAGGATTGATTGTAGATTATTACAATATGAATCTACTTTTCTACAGCATCATCGGTCTCTTAACAATTGGAATCTTCACAACCATCCTTTATGTAATAAAAACTAAATGTAGCTGTAAAAGGGGATCAAACACCAAGTGAAATTAGGGTCTGACCCTTTTTTGTTTTGTTCAGCATACGTGGGGAGGTGCTGTTTTGCTGCAGTGTTGCAAAATCTGTCGAATGATGGAATATACATGAAAGTTGAATGAATACCGCCAAAAGTTGAACAAATCCAACTAGAAGTTGAATGAATATTAGCAACAGTTGTGTATTTATAGAATGGAAGGAAAGAATTATGAACCTAAACAAATTCAATACCTATAAAATTAGGTTACTTTGAACATTTTACACAAGTTACGCATATAAATAACCAAAAGTTCCTGAATGTGAATAGCGATGTTCACAAAGGTAAATTCGATTAAATTGCTAGAAAGAAAATTATAGTGAAATGAAAAAACATCTTAAAAGGAGGAATGTTTATGTTGCCTTTTCAACTATTGAATCCTATAAAAAATGAAATGGATAAATGGTTAAATCTTCAAAATGCAGACCACATTAATGAATATATCCAGAATGTAATTTCGAAGTCCATTCCATCATCTTTTCAACAAAATAACGTTAAAGAAGAAAAAGAGATGTTTAATCAAGATTCAAAGTCACAAACGCAAGAAGATGTTGAGGAAATAAAAGAAAATAAGTCTCAAAACCTTGATATTCAAACTTTTGAGACACACGATCATGTTTATATAAAAATTTTTATTAAAGAACATAGTCAATTAGCAAATTTAAAAATTTATCATACTTCAAATCAATCTATTCTCGAAGGATATCCTACTTTAGAAGATCGACATGTTATAACACTTCCAGCGCTAGTAAAGGGTAAGGGTTCTAAAGCAGAATATCGAGATCAATATTTACAAATTCAACTTCCTAAAAAAATCGATATGCAATATACAGAAATAGATGTTCAAGGGCTTGATTAAAGACGTCTAATTCTTTTTATATGACACTTGTTTTCCCTGAATTTGAATCATTTAGATCATTATCATTAACGATACTTAAAGGACAATTATTTAACGTTAAATCCCCATTTTCTTCTCCAAATCCTTGGTTTTGTTTATTCGATAAAAAATAATCAATTTGTTGTGTTGGTCCAAAACTTATTGTGCCACCACGGTCAATGACATTCACCTTAAAACCTAATAAATTAACAACTACAGGACTAAAAAACATAAAAATATCATTCCTTTCCATTTGTATATTGTCAATCATTATTTAATTGGAACAGGGCTTGATGAATAGGAGGAAGGTGAATCTACTCCATCACGATCATCTACAAAACTTCTCGTACCAACAAAAGCACCCTCATCACCAAAATTTTGACCAAATCCCTGTGTTTTTTTATCTGAATTATGCCATTCTGCTAATAAATTTTGACCAACATTGACTGCTGAAGCATTTTCAAATGAGTTTATCTTTAAAAGGTAGATATTAATATTAATAGATGTTCCCATTGTGCAAAGGCCTCCTTTTTATGAGGTATATGAAGTGAACTACTTAATTATTCAATTATATAAAGTGGTATGAAATTAATTCTTCATAATACTTATATATAATAGAGGCCCCTCACTGTTTATATATAATCATTGACGGATAGTTAGGAGGAATTACTTTGGATTTTGAAAAACTTAAACAGTGGATGGAGATATCAAAAGGTTATCAAAATGGGGAGTTTTGGAACGCGATCTTTGATCAAACGAATCCCGAAGAAATGATGAAGCAATTTCAAGGGGATCAAGGTAACAAAAATAATCAAAAAAAGAGTGGTTACTCACCAAATACGGATATCTACCTAACAGATACAGCAGTGATTGTCTTAATAGAAATACCTGGTGCTAACAAAGAGGAAATCCTTTTATCTGTTTCTGGAACCAAATTAACGATAAGAGGATCGATAAAGCTAATGATTATGAATGGAGTGACAATCCAAGCAGAACGAAAATATGGTGAATTTCAAAGGGTGATAGAACTACCAGAACCTGTTGATAGTAAGGATATACATGCTAGGTTTGAAAATGGCCTACTTGTTGTCACTTATAATAGAAATTACCGTCAAGAAGAACGAATAAATATTAGATAAATGACTTTTTTATCGTTTGAGAATCATGATGATCGGAGTCATCTACTAATACTATAGGGTTAAGTATCAAAACATTATCGGCATTTTGTTCTCCGAAACCTTGTGTTTTTTTATTTACTACATGCTTTCTATATCGAAGTGAACTACTTAATGAAATGGCACATTCCTTACCTACTGTATTAACGCTTATATTTCCTAAATTAATTGTTGTTTTTTCGTCCACATAAACCCCTCCAAGAAATTTTTATTTTGTATGATACTTTTTATTAAGGTGTGATTTCATATATGTCTTTTAAAGATTTATTCAACTCAAATCAAAAAGATGAAGATATTCATAAGAAGGTCGATAATTTAGAGAAAAAGTTTAAAAGATTAAATACTATTGAAGTGCAAATAAATCGATTGTTAAGGTTTGAAGAACAGTATAAGCTTGCTACATATAATAATAGAGACAAGAAACACACCGACCGAAAACAAGAAAGTATACTACCAAAGAAACCTGATATCAATTTTGAAAAACTTGAAGAAAAATTAGAAAAAAAATAAATATGCTTATAAAAAACGAAACAAATCCTTTATACGATAAAATAAATGTACTTTCTAAACGTGTGAAAAGTTTGGAAAGCTATATAGCATCTTTAGAAAAACTTATGCAAATATTAATGCATCAAGAAGATACAAAAGAGGATAGTATGAGGACCCGTGAAGGACAACCTGTTATTTTTCAAGAAATTACAGTCGAAAAGCTTTTTATGGACAAATATGAACAAACAAATAACTTGGGACAAGTCGGTATTAAGGAACTTAGCGGACATTTAAATATTGGAGCTACATATGAAAAAGGATTGATACCAAGTGAGTTAATTGAGGAGTGGAAAACAGATCTTAATCAAATGAAAGAAGAACAAAAAGAACAAAAAGAAGATCAGGACGAGCACTTTCATAATGACAATCAATGTTCAGAAAGAGAAAAGGATCATATTGTCTCAGATGAAAATACTAGTTAATTTAATGGTCATAGCAATTAAAACAGTTTCTATAGTTAAAAACCAATGCTTGATAAATAAAATTTGTATCGTTTCGAGACTTTGCCTCATGGCTCACTTTAGATAAACAAATGACGAGCAAAGTAGCCTTGGAAGTCATAAATTGCGTTGCCATGACTCTACATTATGGTGTAATACTGTAACTTACTTCATGTTGAGTCATATCTTCAGGCTCGTTAGATTTTCTATCATATATTGGTGATATCTTAACAACAGTTATCGTTGTGTTGGATCACATCAAGATCTATTTGCATGCCTCTTTTTCTTTTTCCTATACTGAACCAGTCTTAATAAAATATCGCCTTTCTAATAAACTTGCATATCCCGACAAATTTATATAAAATAACCTTAACATGTATACGAAATGAACGGAGAGAAGGAATAGTAATTAGCAAAAATTGCTTCAGAGAATTGACGGGTGGTGCAAGTCAATCAATTTTGCTTATGAACTCGCCTTTGAGTTACAAATGTGAAAGCCAAAATGGTGAAGTAATGTTTGTCGTCGATCCACGTTACGGATGTCAAAGTGGACATAATCATTATGTCAATGTTGGGTGGTACCACGGGATTTAAACCTCTCGTCCCTTGTTTGGGATGTGGGGTTTTTTCTTTTTAGTACTATTAATCATTCAAATTGGAAATTTCTTTAAAATTAGAAGCACTTTGTCCCGTTCAAATTAAAATTTTTTATAAATAAACATAAACATACATAGCGTTAAGGAGGAAAACAAATGAGCTTCAATCATCAAGAGATTGAGAAAAAATGGCAAGATCACTGGTTATCTAATAAAACATTTAAAACGACTGAGGATGCTGAAAAGCCAAAGTTTTATGCACTTGATATGTTTCCATATCCTTCAGGTGCAGGTCTTCATGTAGGACATCCAGAAGGCTATACAGCTACAGATATTTTATCTCGTATGAAGCGTATGCAAGGCTTTAATGTTCTTCATCCAATGGGGTGGGATGCATTTGGTTTGCCAGCTGAACAATATGCACTTGATACTGGTAATGATCCTGCAGAATTTACAGAGCAAAATATTAATAATTTCAGAAGACAAATCCAAGCTCTTGGGTTTTCTTATGACTGGGATCGTGAAGTAAATACAACAGATCCTGAGTACTATAAATGGACACAGTGGATCTTTTTACAACTTTACAAAAAAGGTCTAGCTTATGTAGATGAAGTACCTGTTAACTGGTGTCCTGCACTTGGAACTGTTTTAGCAAATGAAGAAGTAATAGACGGAAAAAGTGAGCGTGGTGGACATCCTGTAGAACGCCGTCCAATGAAACAATGGATGCTGAGAATTACTGCTTATGCAGATCGTCTACTGGAAGATCTTGAAGATGTGGATTGGCCTGAAAGCATTAAAGATATGCAACGCAATTGGATTGGTCGATCAGAAGGAGCTCATGTTACATTTGAAATTGAGGGGCATGATGAGAATTTTACCGTGTTTACGACACGTCCTGATACATTATTTGGTGCAACTTATGCTGTTTTAGCACCAGAGCATTCTTTTATTGATAAAATTACGACTCCTGAGCAAAAAGATGCTGTAGCAGCTTATATTGATGAAGTGAAGCACAAAAGTGACCTTGAGCGTACTGAGCTTTCGAAAGAGAAATCAGGTGTATTCACTGGGGCTTATGCTATCAATCCTGTGAATGGTGAAAAAATGCCAATATGGATTGCTGATTATGTACTTGTAACGTATGGAACAGGTGCAATTATGGCTGTTCCAGCACATGATGAGCGCGACTATGAATTCGCTGTGAAATTTGATCTTCCAATTAAAGAGGTTGTTAGTGGTGGCGATGTAACAAAAGAGGCATATACAGGTGATGGTGAGCATGTAAACTCTGATTTCTTAAATGGACTAGCTAAAGTAGAAGCCATTGAAAGTGCGATATCATGGCTTGAGGAAAATGGTAAAGGTGAAAAGAAAGTCACTTACCGTCTTCGTGATTGGTTATTTAGCCGTCAACGTTATTGGGGTGAGCCAATTCCAATTATCCATTGGGAAGATGGCACAATGTCTGCTGTTCCAGAAGAAGAGCTGCCACTTGTTTTACCGAAAACAACTGAAATCAGACCTTCAGGAACTGGGGAATCACCACTTGCGATCATTTCTGACTTCGTAAATGTTGTTGATCCAGAAACAGGTAAGAAAGGTCGTCGTGAAACAAATACTATGCCACAATGGGCAGGAAGTTGCTGGTATTACTTACGTTATATTGATCCAAAAAACAGTGAAGCACTTGCTGATGATGCAAAATTAAAGAAATGGTTACCAGTAGATATTTATATAGGTGGAGCAGAGCATGCTGTTCTTCACTTACTTTACGCACGTTTCTGGCATAAGTTTTTATATGATATCGGTGTTGTACCAACAAAAGAGCCATTCCAAAAATTATTTAACCAAGGTATGATTCTTGGAGAAAATAATGAAAAAATGAGTAAATCTAAAGGAAATGTCGTCAATCCAGATGAAATTGTTGAATCACATGGTGCAGATACACTTCGTTTGTATGAAATGTTTATGGGACCTTTAGAAGCTTCAATTGCATGGTCTACAACTGGACTTGACGGAGCTAGACGATTCTTAGATAGAATTTGGCGTTTATTTATTGAAGACAACGGTCAGATAAGTCCAAAGATTGTTGATGAACCAAATGAAGGTCTTGAGCGAGTTTATCATCAAACAGTGAAAAAAGTAACAGAGGATTTAGAAGGACTGCGTTTTAACACGGCTATTTCTCAATTAATGGTATTCATTAATGACGCTTATAAAGCTACAACACTTCCTAAGGAGTATGTTGAAGGTTTTGTAAAATTAGTTTCGCCAATTGCTCCTCACTTAGCTGAGGAATTATGGAGCAAACTTGGTCATAGCACAACGATTACTTATGAAGCATGGCCTGCTTTTGAAGAAGCAAAATTAGTAGAAAATGAAGTGGAAATTGTTGTACAAGTAAACGGAAAAGTACGAGCAAAGCTTCTTGTTGCAAAAGATGTAACGAAGGACCAGCTTGAACAAATTGCTCTTGAAGATGACCGTGTAAAAGAACAAGTAGAAGGAAAAACGATTCGCAAAGTGATTGCTGTTCCTGGAAAACTTGTTAATATTGTTGCAAATTAAGAATTCAATAAGCGGCTCGTAAGGTGAAACGATCTTGCGAGCTGTTTTTGTTAGGTCTTTTTGAGTATTCGAACTCCTTGCTTACTGGTTCCACATCGTATACATTTGTTATAATGCTACTATTAAAACTGAAAGGGTGTACTAAATGTACGAATTAAAAGAAATCTCTCCTGAAGAAATTCAACAAAAGCTTGAAAAAGGAGAGGTAATCGAATTAATAGATGTTCGAGAAGATGAAGAAGTTGAAGCAGGAATGATTCCACAAGCAAGACATATTCGTATGAATGATATACCTGATTCTTTAGATGCAATTGATAAAGAGAAGGAAACAATTTTTATATGTCGTTCTGGTGGTCGCAGCGGAAATGTGTGTGCGTATTTGCAAGATAAGGGATTTAATGTAGTGAACATGACTGGTGGTATGCTTGATTACAAAGGGGAAACAAAGCCGAAAAGTCAGATTGGTTAAATTTAATAAAGTGATGGCTAAAGCTCCTTGTTGAATTTTGCTTATTTATTATCTAACAATGAAGCGATTATTACATTAGCTACATAGGTCGCGAAAATAACTAAAAAAAGACTACCTGTCCAATGAGGGCGTCCAAGGTAGTCTTTTAATTTTTTTGAAGTAGGCTATTTTCGCAAACTTTGTTGCTTTTAAATACCTGAAGCAATCAGCACTGTATTATGTCTAGTGGCATCTTTTCTTCATATAATCGTACCCTTATCGTGAAAAGTATTAGTTTTCACGATAAATAATGAGTGCAGAAAAGCAGTAAAGCTGTTCTCCTTCATCATCTGTTGTAACAGCAACACTGTATTTGATATCTTGGACTTGTCCTTCACTTAAATCTGCTAAAAATACATTTAATCCTTCTTCTAAATCTTTTTCATGTTCTTCATCAAATAAAGCAACCTTTAACATCTAATCACATCCTTTAATGAAAAAATGTATCAATATACTATATTTGATCAAGATACATAATATGATTAAATAAGTAAGGAGTTTTAATTCTTTATTACTTTTGTTTAGAATGGATCGCAGCGTTCAGTCCTGCAAGGCGACCAGTTACTAGCGCTGAAGTAATATTATATCCGCCAGTATACCCATGTATATCAAGGATTTCTCCACAGAAGTAAAGACCTTTTTTGAATTTTGATGACATTTCACGAGGATGAATTTCTTTTACAGATACACCTCCACCAGTTACGAAAGCTTTTTCAAGTGATAAAGTTCCATTTACATGAAATTGAAATTGCTTACAATCTCTTACAAAAGAGCGAAGTTTTTCATTTGATAGATTATCATAAGTCACAAGTGGATCTATTAGATTTTTTTCTAACAAATAAAGTAAATACCTCTCAGGTAAAAGTCCTTTTAACACATTTTTAATTGCTTTTTTTGCATCTTGTTTTAGATCTTTTACAATCGTTTGAAACAGCTGTTCTTCATTTATGGCAGGAACCGAATCAATACTAACAGTAATTGCGTTCGTTTTAAATTTTTTCATCGCTTTAACAACATATTGACTGCATCTTAATACTGCTGGGCCTGAGATGCCAAAATGGGTAAAAATCATATCCATTTTATGTGTGATGATAGGTTTGCCTTTGGGATTCATTACACTTAAAGCAACATCCCTAAGTGAGAGGCCTTGCAAAGTTTTTTCTTGTATAAATTTTTCGTTAGATGTTAGTGGAACTTCAGTTGGAAATAGTTCAACAATTGAATGTCCTGCTTTTTCAGCCCAGGCATATCCATCTCCAGTACTACCTGTATGAGGAACACTTTTCCCCCCGACAGCAAGTACGACTGATTTGGTTGTTAATTCCTCCCCACTAACAAGCTGTATTGTACGAACTGATTCTTCAGTATAGATCACATCTTTAACAGGCTCATTTGTTCGAATCGTCACATTTAACCGTTTTAATTCATTGAGTAAGGCATCAACAACTGATTGTGCTTTATCAGTGACGGGAAACATACGTCCATGGTCTTCCTCTTTCAGTTGTATTCCTAGATTTTCAAAGAATTTAATAATGTCTTCATTACTAAACTCAGAAAAGGCACTATATAAGAATCGTCCGTTTCCAGGGATATGTTTGATTATTTCATCTATTGGTAAACGATTTGTAACATTACATCGTCCTCCACCAGAAATGGCAAGCTTTCTCCCAAGTTTGTTTCCTTTATCTAAAAGAAGAACTTTTGCACCATTTTCACCAGCTGCAATTGCTGCCATTAATCCTGATGGTCCCCCACCTATAACAACTACATCATATTTCATTAAGTTATTCACACCTTCATTTCTTAAGTCTGCTTCTCATATTATAGCTGAAGTGATCGAAAAGCCCAAAAAAATTGTTATTTAAACATCAAAAATAGAAAGCTGAAATCTTCGCAAGACGAATACAAACTTATGGTATAAGCGTAGGATTATGGTAAAATAGAAAAGTTGAATCTTCATAGAGAAGAATGGTGAATCAGAATTATGTCGAATAAACTATTAAGAGGAACGTTTATCCTAACGTTAGGTACATATGTTTCAAGAATATTAGGAATGATTTATCTTATTCCTTTTGCTGCAATGGTTGGAACAACTGGTGGTGGTTTGTTTCAAACAGGTTATGCACAATATACGATCTTTTTAAGTATTGCAACTGCTGGATTTCCTGCTGCTATTTCAAAATTTGTGTCTAAATATAATTCAATGGGCGATTATCAAACAAGTCGAAGGATGTTTAAATCCGGTATTTTGGTGATGTTAGCTACGGGCTTTATTGCTTTTGCTCTTTTGTATGCACTTGCACCTAAGTTAGCCTTAAGTGCTCTTGCAGATGAGGAAATAAGTGGTGTGACAGTAGATGATGCAATTTTTGTTATTCGCATGGTCAGTATTGCCCTTATCGTTGTCCCGTTAATGAGTTTAATTCGTGGTTTTTTTCAAGGACACCAATCCATGGGACCAACTGCTGTATCACAGGTAGTGGAACAACTAATAAGAATCGTTTTTTTGTTAACATCAACTTATCTAATACTTAATGTTTTAAATGGGGATCTTGTATTGGCAGTTGGTTATGCGACTTTTGCTGCTTTTGTAGGAGCTATAGGTGGTTTACTTGTCCTTTTAGTGTATTGGATACGTCGCAAAAACACACTTTTAGCTATGCAAGCAGAGCAAATAGAATCAGAACCTATTCCAATTGCAACAATGTTTAAAGAAGTCTTTCGATATGCTGGTCCGTTTGTTTTTGTGGGCTTGGCCATACCGATCTATAATTATATAGATACAAATACATTCAATCGAGCAATGCTCAGTGTTGGGAATGATAAAACGTACACGTTAGATATGTATACAGTATTACTGCTTTATGTTCCAAAACTAGTCATGATTCCAGTATCATTAGCTACTGCATTCGGTTTAACCCTTATACCAACAATTACGGAATCCTTTACTAGTAATAATCGAGTATTGCTACATAAACAAATTAATCAGACGCTACAAATCATTATGTTCTTAGTTTTACCAGCTGTAGTCGGATTATCTGTATTAGCAGGACCAGCTTATAATATCTTTTATGCAGGTTCATCTGAAGAGATAGGTAAACATATTTTAATGTGGTATGCACCGATTGCCTTGCTGTTTTCTCTTTTCACAGTTAATGCAGCCATTTTACAAGGAATAAATAAACAAAAGTTAGCTGTTATTAGTTTAGTCATCGGGCTGATTGTAAAGCTTGCTCTAAACTCAACGCTTATTCAAATGTTTGAAGGTGTCGGATCAATAATAGCAACAGCAGCAGGCTATTTTGTATCATTGTTATATGGTTTTGCGATGATTAAGCGTCATGCAGGTTTTTCATTTAAATTATTAGTAAAACGATCTGTGTTAATCATTATGTTATCGTTATTTATGGGTCTTGCTGTATCTGTTTCTCAATCTGTTTTAAGTATTTTTATCAATTATACTGATGGAAGACTTCAATCGGTTATTGTAGGAGGAATTTCGGTTTTATTAGGTGCAGTAATCTATTTGTTTTTAGCTTATCGCTCACATCTTCTTGAAAAACTTTTAGGTAATAAGTTAAATCGATTTCTACCTAGAAGGAGATCAGTAGAATAGATTGAAAATCTTAAACTCGGATAGACTAAAAGTAACCTTATAAAGCGAACTCGGCAGGATGCAAGTTTTTGTCATAAAAAGATGTGAAATATAAAATTAATTTTTCTATATTTAGATACTGTGCCACGGGCTTAAGATTATTTACTCAGTTTTGGTTCTTAGTGCAAGCACCTAGATAGACCTTTGGAGCCAAAGTCACACATAAATAGAAAATAACGTGTGTTTTCTATTTATGTGCTTCTCATGCTTGCCCGAGTCTAATCAGGTTGCTAAGTTTTTTGATAGGGGGAAAGTATATGAGAATAGACAAGTTATTAGCGAATTCTGGATTTGGAACTCGTAAAGAAGTAAAAAAAATGTTGAAAACAGGTGTAGTTAAAGCCGATGGTGTAGCAATAAAAGATCCAAAAACGCAGGTGAATCCTGATGAACAAATAATCACAGTAAATGATGATAAAGTGGAATACAAGGAATTTGTTTATTTGCTTATGAATAAGCCAGCAGGTTATCTTTCTGCTACTGAGGATGAGGTACAAGAAACAGTCATTGATCTCCTTCAAATGGAAGATGCTGTTTGTCAACCATTTCCGGTTGGACGTCTTGATAAAGATACAGAAGGTTTATTATTATTAACAAATGATGGTCAATTGACACACCAACTTCTTTCACCTAAAAAACATGTGCCAAAAACTTACTTTGCTACGATTTTAGGAGAAGTAACAGAAGAGGATATAAATTCATTCAAACAAGGAGTAGAACTTGATGATGGTTATGTGACGAAACCAGCTATATTAGAGATTCTGACATCAGGAAATCAATCAACTATTCATGTGACGATAACTGAAGGAAAGTATCATCAAGTGAAAAGAATGTTTGAGTCAGTGGATAAAAAAGTTACGTACTTAAAAAGAATATCTATGGGGCCGATTTCCTTAGATGAGGATGAATTAAAAACAGGTGAGTATCGTGAATTAACAGATGACGAGCTTGAGGCTTTGAGAAATGCACAACCTATCGATATAACTACTGAGTAATAATGCAAAAAAGAGGAACCTTTAACAAGAAGGTTCCTTTTATGTATAGTGAAATAAATTTTATTGATATTAAGAAGACATTTTAACCTTTTTATTTGTAGTTGACCATTTACCTCTTGTTGGGCTGTGAACCAAATCGTTGTATGCTAATACATTTAGATCTCGCTGAATTGTTCTAGGAGTTATACCAAATTCGTCAACAAGTTGCTGTGTTGACACAGTCCCTCGCTCATTAATAAACATGTAGATTGATTTGATTCTGGTTAGCATACGGTTTGTTGAAGGTTTCAAAAAACCACTCCTTATCGTTTGATCGCACTGGCTATGCCTACTACAACCTTTCGATGACTGCAACTTCAGATGTCACTTCATACATATGTTATTAAGTGGTAAAACGTTACAACAATATTTTACACGATTTCGACACTAATAATCCAGAGAAATGTTTCAATTTACGAAATATTTACATTTTAATAGTCAATGAAAAACAATTAAATTGATTATTAGCTATATTATATCTTTAAGTAGAAGTAATTCAAAATCTGTAGATTCATCCTCAAGAGCGATTAGCAACCAGCATTGTTTTTCTTTACTAATAAACTATGTAAGTACGCGCGTACTTAATATAATAAATTTATATGATTACTATTCTGAATACTATGACAATTAATTTTCCTTTTCAGAGATATTTTTAACAATAGCTGTTTTCGTAAACTTTGTTGCATTTAAATACACGAAGCAATCAGCACTGAATTACGTCTAGTGGTTTCTTTTCTTCATAAAATAGTACCCTTATAGTGGAAAAACACTGTTTTCACTCCAAATTTTGGTTATATAGCAACAATCGTTCAGAAAAGAGCTATTACAATTAAAGTGTCTGACGCCAACTCCTTGATCCTTGTTCGCGGAATACCCTTTTTTTCCTAAGGTGAATTGAAGGAGAAAATCACATTCACACGTTACTTCATATACTTATCTCCTAAAAGCTAAACTGCTTTGTGTTTCTTTATGAAACTTTTCTATTTATTTAGTCGTATAAAGTTTAAGGGGGAGTTGCATGAATATATTAACTGTTAATATAAATGAATCTGGTTATGGTGAAGATCAGCCTATTATTAAAGATATTAATTTTTCTTTACATAGCGGAGAATTGATTGGTATTATCGGACCAAATGGTGCGGGGAAAAGTACGACGATAAAAACAATTTTAGGTGTAATGGAATATGTAAGAGGTGAAATTGATTGGCAAAAAGGAAGTTTGTACGCTTATATTCCTGAAAAGCCAATTTTCTATGAACATTTAACATTATGGGAGCACTTAGATTTATTAGCTTCTATCAATGAAATTGACGATCAGACACTCAATCAAAGAGGAAGTCATTTTCTTGAAGTCTTTAAAATGGAAAAAGTAAAGCATGAAATGCCTGCAACATTTTCAAAAGGCATGCAGCAAAAAGTGATGATTATTCAAGCACTCTTGCTGAAGCCTGATGTTTATATAGTGGATGAACCATTCATTGGGTTAGATCCTAGTGCAATTAAAATGTTTTTAGAAGTAATGGAACAGGAGAAAAATAGAGGGGCTAGCATTTTGATGTCTACACATGTTCTTGATACCGCTGAGAAGATATGTGATCGTTTTATCCTTATTTCAGAGGGAACAATTGTTGCAGAAGGGACGCTAGATAAGATACAAATAGCCAGTGGAGCACCAGAAGCATCTCTTCTAGATTGTTTTCATATCATAGCTGAAGGTAAATCATGAACATGAGTGGAAAACGATTATGGATTAAACGGGCAAAAGTAGACTGGCACTATCAGTCTAACATTTTGCTTTCAGTTTTTGATTGGACAATTATTATCTATCTGCTTATTCCTTCTCTAATTTTTGGAGGCATTGCCTATCACTCATGGTGGTATACACTTCCTTCATGGTTACATGATGTTCCTTTACTATTCTATTTTCTAGGGTGTTATTTACTGGCTTGGAACGGGCTAATTAGAACATATATGGATGAAGCTGATCAGCTTTATTTATTGCAACATCGATTAAAAATAGTTGAGTTAAGATATACTAGTGCATTATTTTCTATTAGTATAATAGGGCTGAAATGGTTATTTATTTTTGGGCTATTGTTACCAATAACAAATCACTTTCATCAAATGTCATTTGGTCATTATCTATTGCTTATCTTCTATTTCTTTAGTCTCAATATCGTTACTGTTACTTATAAACAGGCGGTCTATCATTTTGGTACATATAAAAAGTTAGTAGTAGATATTTTTGCTTTTTTACTTTTGGCTTTTGTCTCTTTTTTTGTTGTTTCATCACAGCAGGGCCATTTAACAATTGTTATTTCTGTTTTATATATCTTCTTATCCATCTGGCAAATCAAGAACTATCAAGGTCAATTAAAAACCTTTTATACAGATGTAGAAAAAGAGCAAAAAAACAAAGGTAAGTTCATTCGATTTATGTTTGCAGTAAATCCAGAGATCTACTTACCAAAGGTTAAAAAAGCTAAGAAGAGATCGTGGCTGTTATGGAGGAAATCAAAAAGGATATACTCAAAACGTGACCCTGTACATGGGGTTACTGAACTTTTTATTAAAGCTTTTTTAAGAGATAAGTCGAATGTATTTAGTTATCTACAGCTTATTTCAATTACAAGTACGTTAATAGTATTAACACCCATTTGGTTAAAGGTGCTCTCTTTTATTGGCTTTTGGTTTTTCTTTAAAGAATGGCTCATTTTACTGTTTAAAGAGATTATGAAACAAAACCCTTATTTAGCGAGTGATTATGGTAAGAAGGATTACATTTTTCTCTCACAAAAGAAATGTGAAAAGCTATTTGTCCTTCCTGCTGTGCTATTCGTTTTATTTATTACTATTCTCTCAACAGCACTCACAATCTTGATTTAGTTATAGGTGGTTGGAACAAAAAGCAATACAAACTTATATTAGTAAAGTTATTCGAAAGGCTATTTTCGTAAACTTTGTTGCTTTAACAATTCCAAGTAAACAGCACTATATAAAGCATAGTAGCATCTTTTCTGCCTAAGATAGTACCTATTTTGCCATAACAACAATGTTTCCATTGCATAATGAGATCCATTAGCAATAATCTTTCAGAAAAGAGCCATTAGAAAAGAACATATTCATTTTGAATAGTATTTCATGTTATGGTACTCTTTTGCATATATATAATTAGATATGGTGGCTAACGGAGGGAAATATTTTTGATTATCTTAAAAAGCAAACGTGAAATAGATCTAATGCACAAGGCAGGGCAATTATTGGCGAATTGTCACAAAGAAATAGCAAAAATAATTAAGCCTGGAGTTACAACTCTTGAAATTGATATGTTTGTTGATGAGTACTTATCAAAGCACGGTGCTACTCCTGAACAAAAAGGATATAAAGGCTATGAATATGCAACATGTGCATCAATAAATGATGAAATTTGCCATGGATTTCCTAGAAAAACTCCACTTCAGAATGGAGATATCGTGACAATTGATATGGTGGTCAATCTAAATGGTGCACTTGCAGATTCTGCATGGTCATATGCTGTTGGAGAGGTTTCTTCTGAGGCTGCTCGTCTCTTGCTTATTACAGAAGAAGCATTGAATCGGGCCATCTCACAATCAGTAGTTGGAAATCGAATTGGAGATATTGGCTATGCGATCCAATCATATGTTGAGGCAGAAGGATTGTCTGTTGTAAGAGATTTTACAGGACATGGAATCGGTCGAACCATTCATGAAGCACCAACGATTCTTCATTACGGTGAACAAAATAAAGGTGTTCGATTAAAGGAAGGAATGGTTATTACAATAGAGCCAATGGTTAATTTAGGTGCATGGCAATCAAAGATGGATGATAATGGTTGGACAGCAAGGACGGTTGATGGAAAGTTATCAGCACAATATGAGCATACAATTGCGATAACAAAAGAAGGACCTCTTATTTTAACAAAACAATAGATTGAAAACATACTAAGAAACAAGTTCGTTCCATTGCGCTGAAGACACTCCATCTACCGGGGAGGAATTTGAACCTCCTTGGCAAGCCGGTGGGGCCTCAGCCTTTCCACAATTCTACTAAGTAGGTGCCTTAATGTCTTCCGCTCCATGGCACTAATTCTTTAAAATAGTATACAAAGTCAAAAAAATCTATTAAAGATGCCAAATAAAAACCCGAACTATTAGGCAATTGTTTAATTGACATATCGCCTAATAATTCGGGTTTATAGTTAGTTTAAATACTTATGTCCCAGACTCTTTATGTTTTAAGAGTTAGTTGTTAATGTCCTCCAATAAATGCAAGCTGAATAAAGAATAAAACAGCGAAAAGATAAACAAATGGATGAACTTCTTTCCATTTTCCTTTTGCAATTTTCATCAGTGGGTATGAAATGAACCCTAAAGCAATACCTGTTGCGATGCTTGATGTAAGTGGCATGCTTAGCACAACTAAAAACGCCGGGAATGCTTCGTCAAGTTCTTTCCAATTAATCTCTGCAATAGCGCCCATCATCAAACTTCCTACTATGATAAGTGCGGGTGCAGTAATCGCGGATATTCCTGAAACTGCACCAATTAAAGGGCTAAAAAATAAAGTGAATCCAAATAGAATGGCAACTGTTAGTGTAGTTAAACCCGTTCTTCCTCCTGCTGCTACTCCTGCAGAAGATTCAATATATGCACTAGTTGGGCTTGTTCCGAACATGGCTCCAACAGTAGTTGCTGCAGAATCTGCTAATAAAGCTGTTCGAGCTCTAGGGAGTTCATTTCCTTTCATTAAACCAGCTTGTTGAGCTACTCCAATCATGGTTCCTGTTGTATCAAATATCGTAACTAATAAGAAAGAAAACACAACAGTATACAAACCATGTGATATAACATCACCAATAGCTGAGAAGGGATTGGCTACAATGATACCTTCAGGTAAGCTTGGCAACGAGAAAAAACCTTGTGTAAAACTAAGTTGACCAGTGAAATAAGCAATGAATGCTGTAATGACCATACCTATAAAGAGAGCACCGTGAACATTTAAGCTCATCAATACTAATGTAACTGCTAGACCAATTAAAGCTAACACAACTGATGGTGAATGAAGATCTCCTAAAGCAACTAAGTTGTTAGGATCTGATGTGACAATACCTGTTAATCGAAGACCGATAAAGGCAATAAAAAGACCTATTCCAGCTGTAATTCCATGTTTTAAATTGCTTGGAATTGCTTCTATTAATTTCTTTCTAAATGGTGTTAAAGATAATATAACAAATAAAATGCCGGCAATGAAAACAGCTGAAAAAGCTGTTGAATAAGTGATATTTTCATTTGCACCTACAACGGAATAAGCAAAATAAGCATTTAAACCCATTCCAGGAGCAATCGCTATTGGATAGTTTGCTGATAATGCCATCCATAGTGTACCAACTATTGTTGCGATTATTGTTGCTGTAAATACTTGATCAAATGGAACGCCAGCATCTGCTAAGATAATAGGATTCACAACAACGATATAAACCATTGTTAAGAAAGTTGTAATTCCTGCTATCATTTCAGTTCGTGCATTTGTGTTGTTTTGTGCTAATTTAAACATATGTACCCCCTGTGTTTTTACGAACGATGTTGAAAACCTTTATAATAATATTCGTTTTTAGCCGTTTTTGCAAGTGATTTAATAAAATATTAAGGCTCTTTTCTAAAAGATTGTTGCTAATTGACTTATTATCTATTGAAAACAGTCTTTTCCACGCATAAATGATATTTTTTAACAGAAATGATAACACTAGATTTATACAGTGCTGTTTCCTTCAAGATTTTCATAGCAAAAAAGTTTATGAAAACAGCCAATATAAAGTAATACAAATATAATATAAGATTTCTTTCTAGGAATTCATCTTTATTATTTACTTTTATTGCAAGTTTTATTTGATTGCTTCCGATGTTTCTAATTAATCGCTCCTAATAGCTTAATCTGGACTTTTGTGTTTAAGGATCTTCACTTAAAAGGTTTTTATAGTAATTTAAATAGTATTTTTAAAAAGTAATTAGTTTCTCACTTTTAACGATTGTAAGCATCTGGTATTGTAGTAATGGATTGAAAGTTTTGTACAAGTAGGAGGTATACATAATGAATTGGATTCAAGAAGTTGAAAAAAGGAAAGAGGATTTAATAAAGGATACACAATCTTTTCTGAAAATAAAAAGTGTATTAGATGAGGAGTCAAAAGCAGATGGTGCGCCATTTGGAAAAGGAATTCAAGAGGCATTTAATCATTTATTACAATTAGGGGAAACAGCAGGGTTTCAAACAAAAAACCTTGAAGGATATGCTGGACATATTGAATTAAAAGGTACTGGAGAAGAAATAGTAGGTGTGCTTTGTCATGTTGATGTTGTTCCAGAGGGAGATGGATGGACAAGTGATCCTTACGGTGCAGAAATTAGAGACGGAAAAATATTCGCAAGAGGAGCAATGGATGATAAAGGGCCAACGATTGCTGCATTCTATGCAATGAGAATAGTTAAGGAACTTGGTCTACCTCTTACGAAAAATGTAAGAATGATTATTGGAACGGATGAGGAAAGTAACTGGGGTTGTGTTGAACATTATTTTAAGCATGAAAAAATGCCTGAACTTGGCTTTGCACCTGATGCAGATTTTCCTATTATTTTTGCAGAAAAAGGAATTATTGATTTAACTCTAAAACAAGTAACGTCTACTAACAATGATGCTAATGATATAACTCTTGTATCATTTGAATCAGGAAGAAGATTCAATATGGTTCCAGACTTAGCTAAGGCAGTCATTAAGAATAAACAGCATAAGCTAATGGAAGCTGATTTTCATGCATACCTAGATAAAAATAATATGAAAGGGAAATGTTATGTTGAAGGGGACCTATTACATCTAGAGATTGAAGGTGTATCAGCGCATGCGATGGAGCCAAATAATGGTGTGAATGCAGGTGTGGTATTAGCTGCATTTTTATCAGGGTATGAACTAGATTCTAAAGGTAGGCAGTATGTACATACGATTGTAGAATATTTTTCAGAAGATACTCGAGGATACCATTTAAACATTGCATTTTCCGATGATATTAGTGGTGAGTTAACGGTTAATGTAGGAGTTATGTCTTATCAAGAAGATAAGGTAGGAACAATTGGAGTGAATGTACGCTATCCTGTTACAGGAGATTCAGAACAGATTAAACAAGGTTTTTCACATGTAAAAGGATTTAACTTGGATTTATTTTCTGATTCGAAGCCTCATCACGTTGCTGAAGATCATCACCTTATTCAGACATTACAAAAGGTTTATGAAGAACAAACAGGTGAAAAAGCTAATCTTATTGCTATAGGTGGGGGAACATACGCTAGATCCTTAGAAGCAGGAGTTGCCTTTGGGCCTTTGTTTCCTGGGAGACCAGATGTTGCTCACCAAAAGGATGAATATATCATCATTGATGATTTATTAAAAGCAACGGCGATCTATGCACAAGCAATATATGAGCTAGCCAAATAAATATACCGATACATATAAGATATATGTTAGGATAAATATGGTGTATAAAATGTTAATTATTAACATTAAGATGTTCCGTAGGCTGAGCGAAAAATGCTAAGCTAATTATGACGATATAGCCATTTAAACAATAGAATTTGCAGATCAAAACGCTTGGAGAGGCATTCGAGCGTTTTGATCTCTTCCTTTTTTTAGTAAGAGCTTAAAACAGCTCTCTTTTTTATGTAAGGCTCTTTTCTGAACGATTGTTGCTATGTAACCAAAATTCGGATTGAAAACAGTGTTTTTTCATTATAAGAGTACTAATTTATGAAGAAAAGATGCCACTAGACGTAATACAGTGCTGATTGCTTCGGTTATTTAAAAGCAACAAAGTTTGCGAAAACAGCCTTATGTGAAAATCGAAAAAAGGTAAGTAAGAAGTAGAAAGAAGGAACAAAACGATGGGATATTCTTTACCACAGCGCGAAGCTAGAGCTATTCATACGAATTTTTATTTATATTACTTTTTTGTCTTTTTTGGCTTTGGTTCACTTTTTCCTTTATTATCGGTTTACTTGAACGATGTCATGGGGTTATCAGGAAGTCAAATTGGAACGATTATGTCTATAAGTCCTGTTATCATGATTTTAGTACAGCCACTTTGGGGTGTTTTGAGTGATTTGACTCAAAAGCCCACTTATTTATTAACAATAGCATTAATTTTCACAGCATTTTTTGGTTTGATTTTTTCTTATGTTAATAGTTATTCTTGGATTATTGTCATTGCTATTTTACTCGCGATTACACAAAGTGCTCTTATTCCGTTATCTGATAGTATTGCAATGAATTATGTCCAAAAAACAAAAGCTCAATATGGATCTATCCGACTTTGGGGAGCCGTAGGATTTGCAGTATCTGTATTGATTGTAGGATGGCTTTCCGATTTAACTAATTTGTCGATTATTTTTTATGGTTTTTCCATCACTTTGCTTATCGCTTGTTTATTTGCTTGGAAATTACCAAAAGAAAACCAATCACTGAAGGTTAGCTTGAAAGATGGTTTAAGAGAACTTTCTAATGTGCCAAGGTATTTTATATTCCTTTTCGTGGCGTTTTTAGTGTTGGGTCCCATATTAGCTAATAATATTTATTTTGGCATTTTAATAACAGAAGTTGGTGGAGGATTAACTGGTATTGGAATAGCTTTTTTACTTGCTGCTGGAAGTGAAGCACCTTTTATGAAATTAGCTAGTCAAATGATTTCAAAAATGGGAATTATGAAAATAATTATTTTTGCAACAATTGTATCGGCTCTTCGTTGGTTTTTGTATTTCATTGAACCACCGTTATCTGTTATCTATATTTCCACAATAGCTCAAGGAATTTCCGTAGGGTTGTTTATTCCTGGAGCTATTCAATATGTAAGGGATATAGCACCTAAAAAAGTAGGAGCAACAGCGATTTCGCTTTATTCAGCTATTGGGAATGGATTAGGAAATTGGTTCTGTACCTTTGTTGGGGGCTTAATTATGGAGGAATATACAGTAATGCATGTGTATTTATTCTTTGGATGCTTATCAACGATAGCTATCCCTGTATTAATTTGGTTTCACTTTTCTAAAAATGGATAGCAATAACTATAACAAGATTGCATTTAAGTTTATGAAAAAAAGCATAAAAAGGAGAGAAGCATTGTCCTCTCCTTTCGGTTTAAAAGTAACTAACTCTCTTAAAAGGCAAATACATCACTTGATAAATAGCGTTCACCTGTGTCACATACGATACAAACAACAACATCATCCGGAGTTAGTCGTTTAGCTACTTCTATAGCAGCATAGCAGGCAGCACCAGAAGATGGGCCGACTAACAGACCTTCCTCACGTGCTAGCTTTCTTGTTATATCATATGCTTGTTCATCTTCTATCTTAAAGATCTCATCATAAACATCTTGGTTTAAAATCGATGGAATGAATCCTGGACTTGTACCAACTAATTTATGCATGCCAGGTTTACCACCTGATAGAACTGGTGAGCCAGCTGGTTCAACAACATGAACAGTCAAATCTTTATAATGTTCCTTTAGTGCTTCTCCTGTCCCAGTTATTGTGCCACCTGTACCTGCAGTTGCAACAAAAGCTGAAAGTGGTTTACCAATCTCATCCATAGCTTCAACAATTTCTTTAGCTGTCGTTAAACGGTGTGCATCAGGATTTGCACTGTTATCAAATTGCATAGGCATAAATGCATTAGGTATTTCCTTTGTTAATTGCTCTGCCTTCTTAATAGAGCCTGGCATCTTTTCATCACCAGGTGTTAACACAACCTCAGCACCATATGCCTTTAGGAGATTAATTCTTTCCAAGGTCATCGTATCCGGCATCACCAAGATCGCTTTATATCCACGAGCAGCAGCATTCATTGCGATTCCAATTCCTGTATTTCCGCTCGTAGGTTCAATTATTGTTGAATTTGGTTTTAATAACCCTTGCTTTTCAGCTTCAATAATCATATTATATGCAGCACGATCTTTTACACTTCCACTAGGATTAAAAAATTCTAGTTTTAAGTAAATCGCAGCACCTTCTTTTGGATTAATTCGATTCAATTTAACCAATGGAGTATTACCGATTAATTCAGCAACATTATTCACAACTTTCATTGCTTCACATCCCTTTTTCAATTCATTACTAGGCTTGTTTAAGCTCTATGTTAATGGTTTTAATCATTGTTAATGATAGTCATAGTTAAATCTAAGAGCTCTACCTTAGAGTTGTGTTTATAGAGAGATCCCACAGTTCACAATCGTCGAAGGTGTCACGAAACCGTTAGAAGAAATGGTTTTATAGTATTCCTTCCCTAAGAAAAAACGTGTAAATAAATCAACAACCAAGTTAACAGAACACCTTGTTAAAATAACATTTTTTACTTAAGGCTGTTTTCGCAAACTTTGTTGCTTTTGAATACCCTAAGCAATCAGCACTGTATTACGTATAGTGGCATCTTTTCTTCATAACATAGTACCCTTATAGCGGGAAAACACTGTTTTTCACTTCGAATTTTGGTTATATAGCAACAATCGTTCAGAAAAGAGCCTTACTAAAAGTATTTGTAGCGAAAGTACAAACTATCAATAAATTTCTATTATATCAAATCTTAAATTCTTATGAAAATACTAGGTATAAAAATTGAGAAGTTTGTTTGCATATAAAATACACACTTTATTATGTGTTTAGATCTAAATTGTCTTATGGTCCAGAATTGATCAAGGTCCCCAGCGTTTTTCTTCTACTTTTAATACATAGATTTGTGGGATAAAATATAATAATAAATAACTGTCATTTCTTGATAAAAAAGGGGTTATTACTGTATGAAAAAACATCACCCTCATTTTTTTATTGCAGTACCGATAGAAGATCACATTGGTAATAACATAAAAAAATGGATCTCAACGAATAAAAACGAATTAGCATTTAAATCTTGGGTACATCCTGAAGACTATCATATTACGCTAGCGTTTCTAGGAAATGTTGAAGACACAAATAAACTAGAGAAAATTAAGGGGGTTGTAAGAGAGATTGTAGCAATGAATTCATCTTTTCAGTTGAAAGTCAAAGGAATTGATATATTTGGAAAAAAAGATTCGCCAAGAATTTTATGGGTCTCCTTGGAAGAATCTAAAGCGTTAGTTGATTTACAACAAAAGGTATTTAAAGCATGTTTAGAAAATGGTATTAAATTGGATTCTAAGCCATTTGCTCCACATATTACGATTGCACGAAAATGGAATTCAGAGGAACCATTTCATTATTCAAACGATTATATACATGTGTTTAGTGAGGTAGAAAATGAATTTAACATAAAACAGATTCATTTTTATGAAACACATCTTGATCGAATTCCAAAGTATGAAGCAATTGATATTTTCCCTTTATACTCTGACGCTCTACAAGGAGAAAAGTAAATGGAAATTGTAAGAATTACATTGCAAATTGCCCTTTTATATATGATCTATCTTTTAGGTGGCTTCATTCAATCAGTAAGTCATATTCCTGTGCCAGGTAGCATTGTTGGTATGTTATTATTATTTATCGCTTTATATTTTAAAGTGGTAAAGAGAAAATGGTTTTCACTAGGGGGATCTTTTCTATTAAATCATTTACCATTATTATTTATTCCAGCTACAGTTGGGGTAATAGATTATCTAGAGCTATTTAAGGGAAAGGGTTTATTAACAATAGTTATTGCTTTTTTTAGTACGTTTATCGTGATGGTCGTGTCTTCCTTCATTAGTGATTTACTTTTGAATAAAGGTGAGGAAATGACAAAAAGTAAGGATTTTACATTATGAAAATATTTCTACCTATTTTCTTTATTATAATGACAATTACTTTATATGCTTTAATGAAAAAGTTGTATCATCACGTTAAGCACCCGATGCTAGTTCCTATTTTCACCTCCAGTTTTATAACAGTTTGCACTTTACTTATAATGAATATTTCTTACACGAGCTATATGAATGGTGGAAGGTGGATTGATGAACTTTTAGGTCCAGCTGTTGTAGCATTGGCTATTCCATTATACGATCATCGTGTACTGATAAAGAAAAACATAGTCAGTATTTTTATTAGCGTCTTTATAGGTTCATTCATTGGTATTATCAGTGGAATAACAATGAGTTTATTAGTAGGAGTAAACAAGGAGCTACTTTACTCAATTGCACCTAAATCTGTTACTACTCCCATAGCAATGGAGATCAGCGAATTACTTGGTGGTACTCCAGCAATAGCTGCCGTTTATGTAATGGTTGCTGGAATTTCAGGTGCGATGATGGGTCCTTATGTGTTAAAAAAAATTAAAATAAGGAATTCCATTTCAAGAGGAATTGGATTTGGCACGGCATCACATGGAATTGGGACTGCAAGAGCTTTGGAAATGGGGAGTGTTGAAGGAGCAGTCAGCTCCATTTCTTTAACAATAAGTGCGATTTTTACTAGTATTTTATGTCCGATCATCACATCATTTATTAACTAGATATTTACTATTTAGTTGGATTGTAACAACTATTCATTTATTTGCTTTAAAGAATTAAGGAGCTGAAATTCGATTGGCACAATTAATTAAGCTTTATGATTATATTTCAAGATATGAAATTGATGCTTATCGTTATCCGAGTCAATTTATTCGTTTAAAGAGACAGCAGTGGGATAAGGTTTCTAAAGCATGGGAAAATAATATGTTTCACACAGTGATGAAAGTAAGTGAAGTACCGAAAGAACAAGAAGAAGAAGTGAAACAAACTTTTGTTCAAAAAATGAAAAGTAAATTCTCTAAAGACGAGATCGAAAAACAAGAAATCAAACCGCTCGTTAATGATGCCGCAGTTAATGATGAAGAATTGCAGTTTCAATTTACAACAATCCCAAAAACAGTCGATGATTTAAAACATCTATTTTTAGATTATATTTTTCGTTTTCAAATACGTTGGGCTAGTTCAACTTTAAGAGAAAAATCGTCTGTTGATAAATCAATTTATCGAGATCAGCTGTTACCTTATTTTATGAAACGACTTCCTGATCAGTATTTATTGCTCTATCGACCTATTTTTAAATTGAAAAATGCACCGGTTGAATTAGAAATTATTCTAATTGGAACAACTGAAATATATTGTTTGTCTTTTGTTGAGCAGGTAGATGAAACTATTTTTACAGGTTCAAAAGAGAAATTTTGGGTGGCACGTCATAGAGAAAATGAAAAGAAATTTCTAAACCCTCTGATTAGCTTAAATAGAACAGGTACAGTTGTAGAAAAACTTCTTGCATCACAACAGATCGACCTACCTGTAAAGAAATTGGTTATTAGTCGAAACGGTTATATTGACTACCCGTTTGCACCCTATGATATTACCATCTTAGATAAACGAACATATGAAAATTGGTTTCAGCGTATACGACAATCTTCTGCACCATTAAAACATGTTCAGTTGAAATCAGCACAGGTCCTGTTGTCTCATTGTTTAACAAACTCTTACTATCGCACAGAATGGAATGAACCATCTAGTTGATAGATAAAAGTATAATTGCTTGTTAAATGAAACGTAAGAAGTAAGGGGAATGAAAGCGTCTTGGTCATTACTGATGGGCTAGGCGCTTGAGCTAGACACCATCATATTGTAAAAGAATTATACTGTCTCACCTTTATATAAAACTCCCTTTTACTACAACTTTTTATCCCAATATACAACAAAAATAAGGCTTTTTATAAGCTAGAACATAAATAGGTGAACATACATAAAATAATATGGATAATGGAGCCATAACATGAATGGATTATTTTTTATTATTAACATCAAAGCTGGTCATGGAAAATCGATGAGAACATGGAAAAAAATAAAAAAAGAACTTGAAAAAAGAAAAATTTCTTATCGATCATTTTATACAGAGTACGCTGGACATGCAGAAGTTCTTGTTAGACAGATTGCTACGATCCAAAATTATCGTTTGAAAACGATTATAGGCATTGGTGGAGATGGCACTATTAATGAGATCGTTAACGGATTAAATCCATTAAATAAAGTTCAAATAGGATTTATTTACGCAGGAAGTGGAAAAAATTCTTCTAGAGGAACAAAGATCCCATCAAACTCAGTTAGGGCATTAACGTATTTAATGAAGCAATTTACTAAATCCGAAGTAACTATTGATCTTGGAGACTTTCATATAGAAAAGAAAGGGTCTAGCAGATCTTTTATTAATCGTCTTGGACTTGGGTTAAATGCGGAATTAGTAGATACAAAAGCAAAAACATTAGATAATAAAAATAATTCGATTTTTATAAGGCATGTTAGGTTTATGACAAGCTCAATAAAGGTACTATGGAATTATCAACCTTTCACAATAAATATGACTGTTGATGGTGAGCTTGCTAGTTATGAAAATGTATGGTTTGTAACGATTTCCAATCGACCTAATACAGAATGGAATTTGCTCTTATCACCAAATGCTATTTCAACAGATGGAAATATCGATATAGCGATTGTTAGTGAAATGAATAGATTGAAACTTCTCATCCTCCTATTTTTCCCTATCTTTAGTAAAAGTTTTAAGGGAAATGCAATAAAGGAATTAATCTGTAAAGAAATATCAGCTAATGCTGAATCAAATGTACTAATACATGCTGATGGTGATGTAGTTGGTGAATGTCCTGTTAAGATATCTGTAAAAAAATCACATACATCAATTATTATTTAAGGGAAGCCGCTAAAATAGAAGTTTTTCAACTGGTGAATAAATTATAAAAAAAATGAAAAGAAACTCTCGTCTGGGAGGTCGTTAATTTGTTAAGTATAAATAGGCCGTTTGAAGCGTTTTTAGATACTATGGATGAAATAACGATTCTTATACCAATCGACCAAGATTGTGATCATAAATTGTTTCAATTAAATTTAGAAGATTATAGTGAAAACTTATTAATAAAAGAAAAGATTTTTATTGAAGGTTATAGAAAATATATATGTCAGCCAGCGTGTACTATTGAATTTGGAAAAACGTATAACATTACTGATGAAGCTGGATTGGAGACAGATCTACAAATAGGGGCAGTCATTCGATCAAGTGAATTTGACAAATTGTTTTACTATGAAGGTAATGATTTAGGTGTTTTATATTCAATAGATAAAATATTCTTTAAAGTATGGGCTCCTACTGCAACTTATGTAAAACTTAGGCTTTATGATCAGCAAAATAATGAATATGGAACTTATGACATGATACGTGGTGAAAAAGGGACTTGGTCCATTGAGCTTAACGGTGATTATGAATATATCCAGTATACGTATCTTGCTTGTGTGAATTTAATTTGGAACGAAGTAGTTGATCCTTATGCAATCGCTGTATCAATAAATGGGGTACATGGAGTTATTATTGATAAAGAAAAAACAGCGGTTAAGAAAATAAATACCTCTTCCGTTCAAAATAAAACTGACGCAATCATTTATGAAGCTCATATTAGAGATTTCTCAATACATGAGGATAGTGGAATGGTAGACAAGGGGAAATATGAAGCATGGTTGAAATCAGACACAAAAAATAGCTTAGGTGATTCAACAGGTCTTTCATATTTGACAGAGCTTGGAGTCACACATATTGAGTTGTTACCTATAAACGACTTTGAGGAAGTTGACGAAAAAGCCCCCTTAGATTCGTATAACTGGGGTTATAATCCACTCCATTTTTTTGCGCCAGAAGGAAGTTATTCAAAAGATCCGAAGAATCCTTACAAGCGAATAATTGAAGTGAAAAAATTCATTCAAAAACTTCATGAAAATGGTCTTAAAGTTATTATAGATGTTGTTTACAACCATGTTTATTCAAAGGAAAATTCTTCTTTCGAAAAATTGTTACCAGGTTATTATTTTAGACATGATGAAAATGGGTTCGCCTCTAATGGCACTGGTGTAGGAAATGATCTTGCTTCAGAACGTAAAATGGTAAGAAAGTTTATTATTGATTGCACTAAATATTGGTTAGAAGAATATGACATCGATGGTTTTCGGTTCGATTTAATGGGGATTATGGATATTGACACAATGAAAGAGTTACAAAACAACATTTCTTTAATCAAAAAAGATGCTTTTTTACTTGGTGAAGGCTGGGATTTAAATACACCATTATCAGCTGATAAAAAAACAACAATTGCTAACGGAAATGCAATACCCAAAATCAGCTTTTTTAATGATCAATTTCGAGATGTGGTAAAAGGTAGCACGTTTAGTGTGAAAGATTGTGGCTTTGTATACACTAACTTGGAAAAAAATGAACAAATGAAAAATTTAATAAGTGGATCGGCAAATATGTTTGAAGATCCTCATCAATCAATCAACTATGTTGAATCACATGATAACCATACAATGTGGGATCGTTTTCAGTTATATGCGCCTGATGAAAATATCATGGTAAGGAAGGCTAGACATCGTTTGGCAACTAGTTTAGTCCTTCTTTCACAAGGGGTTCCTTTTATCCATGCAGCTCAAGAATTTTTCAGATCTAAACAAGGTGTTGAAAATAGTTATAATTCATCAGACGAAATTAATTGGATTAATTGGACTGATCGATCAACACATAAAGACAATGTTGAGTATATAAAAGGTTTAATCCAACTTAGAAAGCACCATGGAGCTTTTCGTTTACCATCTTCTTCTTTAATTAAGGAGCATTTAATTTTTGATAACCAGGAACCAGAGTTAATTTGTTATCTCTTACAAAATGTAAAAAGCTATGGTCCTTGGAATGATATATATGTTGTACACAATAACCATTTAGATGCTTCTTATTCGATTGAACTACCTGTTTCTTACGGCTGGAAAGAAATCGCAAATCCTCATGAGGTACGAATAAATAATCCTATTAAAGTAGAAAAACAAGTAGATATTAAGGAGTTAGGGACGTATGTTTTTTGTAAACAGTAGAATGTGTAACAATCGTTCCTTCATGTATATAGGTTTAGGTGACACATTGAAGTGTTATTCATGAGGGTTTTATCTATTTAGTCGTTTTTCCTTGAACGGATTTCACCTAAAAAAAGAAAAGAACCTTGAAAAAAGTGGGATTTCTACTTTTACTTGACTAAGGTTATAATTTGGAGATAAAATTTAATAGGATGGCTATAGTGTTTATTCTATAATCACTATTAGCTATCTTTTTTATTTCAAGAAAAAAGTACATTTTGATGAGTTATTTTTGTTTATTTTAGACAACTTATAATTATTAAGTGTAAATTCTGTTGCGCTTTTTATCAATGAAAGTTACTATATTTTTTGGACTACATTTTTAATCGGAAAAATTTAAAAGAAATTGAAGTTTAATAATATAGATTAGGTTTTTAAAATGGCTGTTTTCTTAGAAGATTGTTGATTTTTAAAGGTATTATAGAAGTGAAGTGGAGCGATTTTGTTCTACCTAACAATTTAAAAAACAGCAAAGTATGTAAAACAGCCTTGAACATAAATATAAAATATAATATATAAGTTTTTTTACTTGATGTTTTAGAGTCTAGTTCAAGCGCCTTTGTGTGACTGTGAAATGTAAAGTATTCATTAAATATTGTGATACAAATGTAGATGCTTGTGCTTTTCAAATACTTATATGAAATGTTGGGTTGAAATTGAAGGTGAACTGGTTGGAAGAAGTATTAGGTAGCGAGTGGAAAATTACACCTGCTGGTGGTGCAACAGGTGATGCATATTTTGCAACAAAAGATGAACAGCAGCTTTTTCTTAAGCGAAACAGTTCTCCATTTTTAGCTGTGCTCTCTGCTGAAGGAATTGTGCCAAAATTAGTTTGGACGAAGCGAATGGAAAATGGAGATGTTATTACCGCTCAGCATCGTCTTATTGGGAGAGAACTAAAAGCGAAAGATATGCATGGTCAGCATGTTGCTGAACTTCTTCGGAAAATTCATCGCTCAAAAGAGCTATTGGATATGTTAAAACGATTAGGGAAGCAACCGCTAACTCCTAATTCCATTATTGAAGATATAAAGCAAGCGGTTGTTTTCGAGAAAATAGCCGTTCCTGAAATAACAGAGGCAATTGACATGTTAATTAATCAATTGCCAGATGTTCAATGTAATGATCAGGTTGTATGTCATTGTGATGTGAACCATAATAATTGGTTAATCTCTGATGAAAATCAGTTATATTTAATTGATTGGGATGGAGCAATGATTGCTGATCCTGCTATTGACATAGGTATACTATTATATTGGTATATTGATGAAGCAGATTGGAAAGAGTGGCTTTCATCATATGGATTAGAACTTAATTTTAACTTGAAAACAAGAATATATTGGTATGTGCTACTTCAAGCACTAACATCCTTTTTATGGTACCATGCCAAAAATAATAACAAGGAAATGCATAATTGGATCGAGCATATTTCAGTCATTATCAAAAAGATAAAAATAGATTCTCAAGAATAAGTGTTGATATTCTCGACCCATTGAGATAATTGATCTTGATGTGATTGGATATGATGATCCAGTTCTTTCGAGTTTTTACCTGATTGACTATAAGTATAAATTTCTTCAAGCATATTCTTTACATTAGGAGTAGTGTTAGAGTTAACCATAAGTGACTTTATAACTCTCTCAAGTTGTTCACACTCTGCTACTGTTCCACAGCATTCGCTTTGATGCTCTGATAAGATATCTTTTAATAAACTTACTTGATCATGATACTGAATTGGCAAAATAAACACTCCTTTTCATAAAACGATTTAACTATAATTTGTCATTACTTGAGTAAAAATATACGATATATCGCTTGTTGTAGAAAATAGAGGTAGACTATAGAGTCTGCCTCTATTTTTATTGTTTATGCGTTGGTTGTTTTTTACGTTTTAAGAAGGAAAATTTAATTAAATGATGCTATCTATTTTTTATTTCTTGTTTCAAATTAAGCTATTTTTAACATTTTTTCATACTTGCGAACAAGTAACTTTCATGGTATCTTTTAGAACGATAATAATTCGATAGAGGTGTCTTCATGCGTTTACGTCATAAACCTTGGGCAAATGATTTTATAACAGAACATTCTCAATATGCCATATCAAATCCAGAGCAATATAAAGGAAGATGGCATGAGGTTTTCGGTAATCATAACCCCATTCATATTGAAGTTGGAACTGGTAAAGGTCAATTTTTAGCGGGTATGTCTCAACAGCATCCAGATATAAATTATATAGGCATTGAGCTTTTTGATAGTATTATAGTTGCTGCCATTCAGAAAGCAGTTGATTTACAACTTTCAAACTTGAAACTTCTTAATGTTAATGCAAAAGATTTAACAGATTATTTTGATCAAAATGAAGTTCAGAGAGTATATTTAAACTTTTCAGATCCATGGCCAAAAGCTCGCCATACAAAAAGAAGGTTAACATACAAGGAATTTTTATCTTTATACGAGAAAATTCTCATTAAAGGTGGAGAAATTCATTTCAAGACAGATAACCAAGGCCTATTTGAGTATTCATTGATCAGTTTTTCAGAATATGGTTTACGCTTGAAATTCATTTGCTTAGATCTTCATCAAAGTGATTTTGAAGGAAATATTATGACTGAATATGAAGAGAAATTCTCTGGAAAAGGTCAAAGAATATATCGAGTCGAAGCAAAATATATGAATGAAGATAGATAATTTTTGAAGGGAAATAGTAGATTTTACTGTTTTCCTTTTTTGTTGTTGTTTTTTATCCAGTTAAGGCTACAGGATGATACTAGGTTAAGTGAGAAATCATTAGAATGACTATTATCTCCTTACCATCATAGAATATAGTTATGATAAAATAATATATGGGGAGGGATTTATATGGAAACACTTCATATTGGTCAAACGAAGATTACTTGGTTAAATGGTGGAGTAACATTTCTTGATGGGGGAGCAATGTTCGGAGTTGTACCAAAGCCATTATGGTCAAAAAAATATCCGGTAAATGATAAAAACCAAATTGAACTAAGAACAGATCCATTGCTTATACAAAAAGATGGGTATAATATTTTAATTGAAACAGGTGTTGGAACTGGAAAGTTTAGTGAAAAACAATTAAAAAATTATGGTGTAAAAGAAGAATCAAGCGTAGAGAATTCTCTAATGACATTAGGCTTTGAAGTAGAAGATATACACTATGTTCTTATGACCCATATGCATTTTGATCATGCTTGTGGGTTAACAAAGAGGGAAAATGATCAGTGGCGATCTGTGTTTCCAAAAGCAAAAATTATCACGTCTCTCACTGAATGGGAAGAAATGAAAAATCCGAATATCCGCTCACGTAATACATATTGGAAAGAAAATTGGCAAGCTATTCAACATCAAGTTGAAACATTTGAAACGTCAATCTCAATTATGGAAGGTATTGAGATGCATCATACTGGGGGACATAGTGATGGACATAGCGTAGTAGTGGTCCAGGATGGGCAAGATATAGTTGTTCATATGGCGGATTTAATGCCAACTCACGCTCATAAAAATCCTTTATGGGTACTTGCGTATGATGACTACCCAATGACATCTATTGAAAACAAAGAAAAGTGGTTGAAGTTTGGTGTATCTCAAAATGCATGGTTTACATTTTATCATGATGCATTTTATCGAGGAATAAAATGGGATGAAGAGGGAAATATTTTGGAGAAAGTTGAACGTGATCGATCATAGAATATGTGAAGTGGGGATGTTATAGAGTTAGTTACCATCCCCACGGTTCATTATAGTTTCTCAACGTGCACAATAACACCGGTATAGACATCAACTCATTATAGTTTCTCAACGTGCACAATAACACCGGTATAGACATCAACATATGCTTCATACTGTTCAAGCTGATTTTCTATCGTACGAGAAATTCCAGCTTTGTAAACTTCATATGTCAAATGTTCATTTGAATAGGATTCAGGGATTGTGTATATCCAAGAGCCATCAATAGGTCCTTTTTCTTTGAAGGCTTTTTTTACTATTGCTAGTGCTTTCTCAGAAGATATTTTTGTTCTTTCCACTTGTTTCTTTACTAAATATGTACTTGCAATACCAAGTCCTAAGCCTAAAATAAAATATTTACCTTTCATTCATTTCACCCCTTGAGTTTTGGTCATGTTAAGTTCATGCTTTTTAGCACATTTGTTGATCGATTTTAACACAGCCTAAGTTATATAAAACATAGTTGGTCATAAACATTCTTTAAAGTGTATCTGTTTGTTAGAGTACAAATTACATTATATCATGTTAAGAGAAACCATTTGAATGACACATTTGTTAAGAAAGTAAAATGTTGCTGCATCCTATTTTAAAACATAACATTCCTAATATACATATTTGAAATGAGGGTTAATAATGAATAAAGAAACGTTAAACATGTTTAAAACATTAACAGAATTACCTGGTGCTCCTGGTAACGAACATCAAGTTAGGAATTTTATGAAGCAGGAGCTCGAACAAGTATCAGATGAAATTGTTCAAGATAAACTAGGCAGTGTTTTTGGAGTAAGACGAGGCAATCTAGAAGACCCAACAATTATGGTTGCAGGGCATATGGATGAAGTTGGATTTATGGTAACAGCAATTACAGACAATGGGATGCTTCGTTTTCAACCACTTGGTGGATGGTGGAGTCAGGTTTTATTAGCTCAAAGGGTCCAAATCATTACAGACAATGGTCCAGTAATCGGTGTGATTGGGTCAATTCCTCCTCATTTGTTAAGTGAAGGACAACGTTCCAAGCCAATGGAAATGAAAAATATGTTAATTGATATTGGTGCAGATAATAAAGATGACGCAAAACAAATTGGGATAAAGCCTGGTCAGCAAATTGTGCCAATGTGTGATTTTACACCGATGGCTAACCCAAAGAAGATTTTGGCAAAAGCTTGGGATAATCGTTATGGTTGTGGTTTGGCCATTGAATTGTTAAAAGAGTTAAAGGATGAGACGTTACCACATACATTATATTCTGGAGCAACTGTTCAAGAAGAAGTTGGTTTACGAGGAGCACAAACTGCTGCAAATATGATTAATCCGGACCTCTTTTTTGCATTAGATGCAGGACCTGCTAATGATATGAGTGGAGATAAAAAAGAATTTGGACATTTAGGCAAAGGAGCGGTACTTAGAATCTTAGATCGTTCAATGGTCACACATCGAGGCTTAAGAGAATTTGTATTAGATTTGGCTGAAACTCATAGCATCCCATACCAATATTTTGTGTCACAAGGTGGAACAGATGCTGGTAGAGTTCATGTTTCAAATCAGGGTGTTCCATCAATTGTAATTGGTGTTTGTTCCCGTTATATCCATACTTCTGGTTCGATTATGCACGTAGAAGATTATGCTGCAGCGAAAGAGCTTTTAGTGCGTCTAGTTAGATCTTGTGATGCATCAACAGTTAAAACAATTAAAGATCACTCTTAATGATATAGAAAAAATACTATATGTAATAAACTCAGGAATGGAAGTTAATATTTTGACAGGAGTAGTAAAATGATCATTGCAATAGGGACAAAAAATCCAACAAAAGTTAATGCTGTTACAACCGCATTTTCTCAACATCTAAAAGGAGATTTTATTTCAGTTGATGTTCCATCCAATGTGTCTGACCAGCCTTTATCTGACAATGAAACAATGTCTGGAGCTATTAATCGTGCAAAAAATGCACGTGATGCAGAGAACTCAGATATTGGCGTTGGCTTAGAAGGGGGACTTGTGAAAACTGATTTTGGATATTTTTTATGTAACTGGGGTGCCGTTGTTGATAAACACTTGCAACCTATTGTTGCAGGTGGAGCAAGAATTATTATTCCTAATGAAATAGGAGATCTTGTTTTTAATGGTCTTGAGTTAGGTGATGTTATGGATCAGTATGTGAAAAAACATAATGTCCGTCAAAAAGAAGGAGCAATAGGTATATTTACTAATGGTCTAGTAGATCGCACAAAAATGTTTACAGAGCTATCAAACCTGTTAATAGGACAGTATTTATATAAAACTAAAGTGATAAAATAAAAAGAGGTTGGGACATAAGTATTTAACAAAATAGAAACCGAACAATGGTTGAAGGTGTACGTCGCTCCTGAAATATACTCCGCTTTCCGCGGAAAGCCGGCAAGCCTCCTCGTGTTATTCACTGTGGGGTTTAGCCGATCCTCTGTTTCCCGCAGGAGTCTACGTATATTTCATCCGCTTAGCTATTACATTGTTCGGAATTTTTGCTAATTACTACGTAGTGTCCCAACCTCTTCTCTATGATGAAATGTTATTTTTATTCTACTTAATTTTATAAAGTCTTACAAAGTAAGGATCTTTTCTGAAAGATTGTTGCTAAATATAATTTTTCTGTTAGAAGGTAGTGTTTTGTCATATAAAAGGAACAAACTGTAGAAGAAAAGATCCCACTAGGAGGCTGGGACATAAGGTATTTAAGCAAATGATAAACCCGAAATATTAGGAGATATTTCATTTAATTATTCACCTAATTTATCTGGTTTTTATTTTGCTGTCTTCAATTTAGATTTTTTAATTTTGCATACTATTTTTAAGATCTAGTGGAATGGAGCGGAAGACATTTGACTCCTGCGGGTGCAGAGGAAAGGCTCAAGACCCCACAGGCGCGCAGCTTACGAGGAGGCTTAGCTTCCTCCCCGGCGAATCTTATGTCTGCAGCGCAATGGAACGAACTTGTTTTTTAGCTGAATTTAGATTTATTCGTCTTTTTGTATGACATCTTTAAATTTGTCCCAGCCTCTGTTTCCATCAGGATTCTACAAACATCAAAGTTTACGAAATAAAGCCTAATTTAAAAAGGCTCTGATCGTTGGGGGAGCCATTCAGCGAGAAAAGGAGGTAATCCTTTGTCTGTTGCAAGTGTAGTATGGCCTCCATTGACGAGTGAAAAAGTTTTATCTTTACTAGAAACAAAATCAATGACTCGAATGTTTTGCTCTTTTACGACAAGTTGATCTAAGTCAGTCGAAATAACTAGAAGATTTGCATGGATATTTTTTAAGTCTGCTTTTTTATTATGAATGTAAAGTCCACCATCAATCAATTTATTTTCTTTTCCTAATTCATTGATAAGTTCATTCATTGCCGCACCTGTAAAAGGAATATATCCATTTGTCCACTTATTTAGTCGTTTCCATTTAGCTACATACTCTTCATCATACGCTTTATTTAATAAGGAGAGGTACGGACTAAAATAGAAAGGACTTGTAACCATTCTCATTCCGGCTTTAATCATGCTTGCTGGAATAATCCCAGTTGTCTCTAATAACTTATTAGGATCTAAATTTCCTTCTTTGTTTGCTTGTGCTAACTTATCAAAGAAAGGAGTTGTTTGAAAATCTATAGGAGACACGGATAAAATTAAGTTTTTTATAGGCTCCTCAGCAATTGTTGCATACATCGTAGCAAGTGTTCCACCAAGACAATATCCAATAATTGTTACTGCTTCTGCATTAGAATGGCGAAGTGTTCTTTTTACTGCTTTTTGAATATAATTCACAACATAGTCACTAGCCGTTATATCTTTATCCTCATAGCCAGGAATCCCAAAATCAAGCAAATACACATCAAAGCCATTTTCCGTAAAGCTTTCAATCATGCTATTACCTGGTGCCAAATCCAATATAAAAGGCTTGTTAACTAATGAATAAATGAGAACTAATGGAATATTGTATTTTTTATTTGATGAAGGATAATACCATAAAGTTGCTTTGTTTTTTTTCCATACAGCACTTCGTGGTGTAAATCCGACTTCAATATCAGGATTAGCTATTGTTTTGAAAAAACCTTTCCATCTCTTTATTTCCTGTTCTAGATTATAATCAGGACTGAGATCAGATTTATCCATGATTAGAAGAACCTCTATTTTTAGCAATCTTTTCCTTCAAAAGTTTAGTAAGAAGATGATTTACTTCACTGAAGTCAACATTTGTTGTTGGTTGTAAAAGTTGATCTAGTATCTCTTTTTTTATGTTAGCCATATTTGAATTTGCAGTCTTCCCTTTTTGCTTATAACAGATTGAGTGCTTTGCTGTCGTTTCTGTGACAACATCTTTAATGTCATGAAGTTTTTTACAAACCTTTCTATTTAGATGTACATGTTTATTTTTCCAAGTCTTTTTTCCTTTATGATAGATTGGTTTCATGTAATTTGTTACATTCGTAGCTTTTTTGTCTATTTCCATTTTAAGTTCTCTTAATAAATTTACTGCTTCTTTAATATCATCCTCAATATCATCCAATTTGTCCTCAGATTGTACGATTAGCTTACCAAGTCTTCCAACATCTTTTTTTGTAGGAAGATTGAGTTGTGCAGACACCTGTTCAACATATTCTTGAATGGCCTCACTAATTTGTGCAATTACTTTTCCTCCTGAATTCATTGCCATAGCAACATCTTCATTATTAAGATGATCTTTAATAGAATTGTTTAACGTATGTTCTAGTTTGAAACCAATTTGCTTAACTAATTTAAAAACATCTGTCGTTTTTTTACTCATTTTAATTTATTCCTCCCTATTATCACTTTTGTTCAAATAAAATAGCTATAAACTGCTAGTTTTTTTAACACGAGCAGCCTTTTTCTATAGTATAGGAAGAAATAATAGAATGAGTGTCAAAAATGATATGAACACCCTTGCCTTTTTTAAAAAATGCGGTTAGCTTAAAAGATTTTTTAAAAAACTGTATTGATTAGGCCTAGGAATTAAAAAAGTCATTGTTTCTTCTGCATATCGAGGCCCCCTCATGAGTCACACTGTGAAACGATTCTATAAGGAGGAGTCTCATGGATCAAAATCCATTCTTAAATATATATATAACTCACAATAAGCTAACATCGCTTTACTTTTAGAAGTATCGAGAGTTAAGAAGGAAGATTAAGAAGATTACATAGGGAAATCTTCTAATTTTATTAGGCTGTTTTCGCAAACCTTGTTGCTTTTAAATACCTGAAGCAAACAGTACTGTATTAAGTACTAGTGGCATCTTTTCTTAAAAACAGTACCTTTATGGTGAAAAAACACTGTTTTCACCATGATTTTTGGTTACATAGCAACAATCGTTCAGAAAAGAGCCTTTTATTAAGATCTGGTGATAACAACTAATCACTTCTATATGAATTGAATATGATACAGTTATTCATATTTTTAAGAGGGAGTGATTTTGCACTTTGCAGAAAAAACAATTAAAAGAGTTATTCAATGATTATGGGTATGATAGAGTATTTAATAATATTGAAGAATGTTTAATTCAATTTGGTATGATTGAAAAAATAGATCAAGAAAGTATGGAGGCATTTTTTTATTTTTTTGAAATGGATGAGGTTATGTCAGGTGAACAATTTGTGACACTATACTGTATGTTTAAAACATTTTATGAAAAGGAAAAATTCCCTATTATCTTCTAAGAAATTTGAGATAGACCTTAAGATGCTATTTTTTGGGGTTATTATTTAAAAAGGAACCACTAGGTAAACCATCACCTAGCAGTTCCTTTTTTGCTTTATAGGACCAATGCACTGCCCGAGGCGTTTGTATTGAGTTTATTCTACTAAATAAGATAGTACCTCGAGTGCTTGTTGAACATTCTCAACAGTTACATTCGCTTTGTTAGATAGTTCTTTTAAAGGATGGTGGAGTTGTTCAGGTCGAACAATGATGAGTGGCTTGTTTAAGGTAATTGCTGAGCTTGCATCCATTGCAGTATTCCACTGCTTATATTTTTCACCAAATAAGGCTATCACAATATCTGATTTATTCATGAGGACACTAGTTCTAAAGTTATTAATTCCTGAAGCCATATCATCTTTTATAATAGAGTTAGGTTGCTTGCCTAGGATGTTTTCACCTATAGAATCAGATAAATCATGATTTTCCATCGGACCAACAAATTGAAATGGAAGATTTCGATTTGTTGCTTCTTGTTTTATCTGTTCACGCCAATTTGTATGTATTTCACCAGCTAAGTAAACAATAAATTCCATAAAACCCCTCCTATATCAGTATACTTCAATCTTATCATATTTTTTATGATAAACTGTGTTTTTATCATCTACTTTATCTTGCTAATGCAAAATGGAAAGGGTTATGATAAAAGAGGTTCTATTTTCCTATAACAATGTGAATACTAAATTGTACTGATATAAAAATAACCAATAGATTTACTATCAGTTTCTTGAGGGGGAATTCTTGTGAAAATACATATGCTTATTTTGAGTCTTTGTTTCATTTTCACTTTAGCAGGCTGTAACATATCTGATGAGGACTTAACGAAAGCAACGATAAACCAGACTAAGCTAGCTTTTGAAGAACAACCTAAGAAACCAAATAAAAAAACAGACCTTTTTTCATATTATGTACCTAAAGAATTTGAAATAAAGGAAACGAATAAATATAATGTGTTACTTGAAAAAGGCAAACAAAGCTATATTTTATTTGTTAATCTAAATGAAAAAACAAATAGTAAAGTGTCTTATGAAGCTTTATCAAGTCAATATAAAAATCCCTTTATATTAAAATCATTCGAAAGTAATGGCAAATTTGGATATTTGTTTGTTGATAAAATCGATAAAAATAAATATGAAGTGACAGTAGGAATTGGTGGTACTAAATTAACAACTGAATCCAATGCAATAAATATTGAAGAAGATGTGCAAAATATGATGTACATTGTAAATTCAGTTATGAAGTAGAAAAAGTGGCTAAAATATAATTATTTAGGATAATAATATAACCCGAATTATTAGGATGTTTCAATTAATCTTTCGCCTAATTGTTCGGGTCTTTATTTTCTGACTGCAATATTTTTTTGGTTTTGCCTACTATTTTAAAGAGCTAGTGGAAAGGAGCCGGTGACAATAAGGCTTCTGGAAGTAGAGGAAGAGCTGAGACCTAAGTAGGCATAATGAGAGAGGATATATTTAGTGTACAAAGAGTAGAAACAGATTAATTCAGACTTATTTCTAGTTCGCTAAAAGCTTGTAAACTGGAAACGCTACTTGTAATCATATACACTATATATGTTTAATAAAATGCTCTTTTCTGAAAGATTGTTGCTAATTGACCTAATTATGCAGTGTAAACATTGTTGTTAAAGCAAAATAGGTACTATACTATGAAGAAAAGATGCCATTATGCTTTATATAGTGCTGTTTACTTGGAGTTGTTAAAGCTACAAAGTTTACGAAAACAGCCTTAATAAAAGATCACAAATATAAATTAACTAACGAATTGGAATGAACTAATCATACGTTCAACTTTTATATTTTAGCTATTTGGAGGTTTTTTTGATGAAAAAATTAGAATCACTTGAGGAATATAAACAAATTATTAAGGAACAAAAAACTATATTAATGTTTTCAGCAGATTGGTGTCCAGATTGTCGTATCATAGAACCTGTGTTACCGGAAATAGAGGAAGAAAACGCTGAATTCACTTTTTATTATGTGGATCGAGATGAATTTATTGAATTATGCCAAGAGTTAGATGTATATGGAATTCCTAGTTTTGTTGCATTTCATGAAGGAAAAGAAATCGGTCGATTTGTAAATAAAGATAGAAAAACAAAGGAACAAATTCAAAGCTTTATTGATGAAGTTAAAAAGTAAGTTTTATAAAAAGCGCACAACATCCAGCTTTAGCACTAGCAGCTGAATTTGTATAAGTCAGATACTTATCTGTCTTATGTCTTGTCGGATTTGAGCAAGGGGCTTGCGCTTTTCTTAGAGGAGGAAATGAAATTGAAGATGACTTCTAGGAAGTTAGTTGAGTTATTAAAGGAAAAGCTTGCGAAACCAGAGTGGCAATTTGATTTTGATCGTGAGAAAGATACTTTACGAGTGGAGGATTTCCATTCAAATAAAGGTGTTACACTATCTTTACCAAGAATTATATCAAAATGGGAGAATACAAAGGAAAAAGCTATTGATGAAGTTGTGTATTATGTAAAAGAAGCACTTGTAGTTATGAATGAAGAGCAGGAGATAACTGGAAAGGAAAAATCTGTTTTTCCTGTTATTCGTTCAACTTCGTTTCCCTCTGAAAGCAATGAGGGAAATAAATTATTCTACAGTGAACATACAGCAGAAACAAGAATTTATTATGCTCTTGACCTTGGGAAAACCTACCGATTGATTGATGAAAAAATGATGGAAAAAGAAGGATGGACAAAAGAGCAGTTAAAGGAAATTGCGTTGTTTAATGTTAGGTCATTAAATACGACTGTTAAGGAAGATGTTGTTGCTGGAAATGTATTTTACTTTCTTAATGCAAACGATGGATATGATGCAAGTAGGATCTTAAATGAAAGTCTACTGCAATCATTTGAAGAAAAAATTGAAGGTCAAATGGCAGTAGCAGTGCCACACCAGGATGTACTTCTAATTGTGGACGTAAGAAATGAAACAGGCTTTGATATATTGGCACAGTTAACAATGAGTTTCTTTGCAAGTGGAACCATACCAATTACTGCATTATCTTTTTTGTACGAAGAAAAGAAGTTAGAACCGATTTTCATTTTAGGTAAAAATAAACCACATAATAGCTAATTTGGTTGAAAATGCCTTGCTTTTGATACAATAGTTTTTTAAAAAGCTTTCTTTAAGGCTCTTTTCTGAACAATTATTGCTAGGTACTTAATACAGTGCTGATTGCTTTGGTATTTAAAAGAAACAAAGTTTACGAAAACAACTTTTTCAAAATGTTGCGATGTTTTTAGTTCTTACTAAACTATTTAGGGGTGATTGGAGCGGAAGATGAGAGATTCTATGTAGGTGCTGTGCACTTAGGAGACTCACTGCCCCTGAGAAAAGCGTGTATTTTGTAGCTCAAATTAACCTTCCCTACGATTTTTTATCCAGTGACGAGGTTTACGATAACACCTTTTTAAACAATTCTAATGATATAATGCACCCTAAAAAACAGTAGCAGAACCGAATGGTATGCTCACAGGTATTTAAATGAAAAAGAGGTAGCTTTTGAAAATATTCAATAAGCGATCCTCTTTTTCTATTTATATTGAAGATTCGTGGTTTAATCACTTTAAAGAATAAAATTTTATGAAAGACATTGAAAAAAGATACTTGAACAATATAATGATAGTGTAATACTTAGTAATTATGTTATGTAAAGCTTTTCATTATTGAGAGAATAGTTATCGTACACCTTGGTCGATTGGTACGAAAAATCGATCATTAGAGCCAATATTTTAATTAGGTGATCTTTCATTAGTGTGAGTGATTTTTTTCTTATCTACAAAACATGACATTTATTGATACAATAGAAGATAGGATTATGTATGTCTAAATAGACTATTGATGATTGGAAAGTAAGAAGCGATGCTTTTAAGATATGCTCTTTATTGCTTACTTAGGTCAAAAGATTTAACGCCATAGTCTAACAAAATAAAAGCATTGATTTTTAATTATGTGAAAGAGTGATTACAATGAATTGGGTAAAAAAACTAGTAACTTTCTTTTTAGGTGAAGATGAAAAAGAATTTAATAAAACGGTTGAAGGAATACGGAATCAGGAACAAACTGAAGTAAAGAATGTTTTAAGTGAACGAATGATAGATACACAAAAAAATGCTACCCAAAATGCTGAAGCTAAAGTATCTTATCAATATCCAAAAGGTAATTTTAAATTTCCTGTTATTCCAGATGATACGCATATAAAAAGGGAAAGAGAAGAAAGACCAAAGCGTTCATCTCGAAGCGAGAATCAACCAACAGCAAAAAAACAAAAGGAAAATACAACATTTCGTCAAATCAACAAATCAGAAGAAAAGAAGCCAGCTTTTGAGAAGAAAAAACAGCCATTTCATCCAACAACCACTCCATCTCCGATCTATGGATTTCAAACTGATCATGTGCGGTTTCCTAATTCTTCAAGAATTGTGACAGAGAAAGCTTATAACCGAGAGCTAAATGATTCAAATGAACAGCAAAGGGATAAACAAAATGATGCAGTGGATTATCAACTAGAAGAACGTGAAATCCAACAAAGTCCTACAGAAATAGATAGAGATATTAGTGAAATTTCACTAGGTAGTGAGAGGAAGGTAAATGAAAATAGTGTAGAAACTAGCTTCGTAGATAAAAATCATTTGTCTGAAGAAAGTGATATAACCTTCTACGATGAAGAAATAGATTCTACAGAAAATGTTGAAATGGAGAATGATATAGATATAGAGGAAGAAGTTCTTCAGACAATTCTTTCAACTGATGTTCAAAAAACAGAAGATCATACTTTCGATGATCATTTTTTACCTGAATCTGATTCATCTGATTTACCTTCTGAAGTTGAAAAACTAGAAGATGATAGGGAAAACCTTCAAGAAGTGGAAAATACTAATTTTAACGATACGTTAGTTAAAGAAATGAGTAATGAAAATGAAATGAATCCTCAAACCAAAGGTGGAGTTCATCTTCAACAACCAAAAGAAGAAAAAGTTGAAGCTGTTCAAGCGACACCTCAACAAAAGGATAGTAGAAAGGGGACTCTTCCTTTTAATGTAATGATGTTGGGGAGAGATAAGCAACGAATTCAAGGGAAGGAACAAGAAAGCGGTTATCAATTTCCATCACTTTCTTACCTTAATGTTCCAACACAAGAATTAACAGAAGATAATACTTGGCTTCAGTCACAAAAAGAACTATTAGATCTCACATTAACAAACTTTAATGTTCGAGCAAGTGTAGTTAACGTTACTCAAGGTCCTGCTGTTACTCGTTTTGAGGTACATCCAGAGCCTGGTGTAAAGGTAAGTAAAGTTACAAATCTAAGTGATGACATTAAATTAAGTTTGTCAGCAAAAGATATTAGAATTGAAGCGCCGATTCCCGGTAAAAATACGATTGGAATTGAAGTGCCGAACAAAGTTAGTAAAATGGTTTACCTTCGTGAAATTTTAAGAAGTCCAGAGTTTCGAAATAATCCATCGCCAATGAATGCTGTTTTAGGCTTAGATATTTCAGGACAACCAGCCGTAACAGATCTTAAGAAAATGCCTCATGGGTTAATTGCTGGAGCAACCGGCTCAGGTAAAAGTGTATGTATTAATACAATCTTAGTCAGTTTGTTATATAAAGCGGCACCACATGATGTGAAATTAATGCTTATTGATCCGAAAATGGTTGAATTAGCTCCGTATAATGATATACCCCATTTAGTTAGTCCTGTTATTACCGATGTCAAAGCAGCAACAGCAGCTTTAAAATGGGCAGTGGAAGAAATGGAAAGACGATACGAATTGTTTGCTCATTCAGGAACTAGAGAAATTACTAGATATAATCAGCTTGTTAAAGAGCATAAGCAAGGTGAACATCTTCCATACTTAGTTATTATTATCGATGAATTAGCTGATTTAATGATGGTTGCACCTAATGATGTTGAGGAATCTATTTGTCGAATTGCCCAAAAAGCTCGTGCGTGTGGTATTCACTTAATTGTTGCAACACAGCGTCCATCTGTAGATGTTATCACTGGTTTAATAAAGGCAAATATCCCAACTAGAATTGCCTTTTCTGTTTCTTCACAAGTAGACTCAAGAACAATTATTGATGTTAGTGGAGCTGAAAAGCTATTAGGAAAAGGCGACATGCTGTTTTTAGAAAATGGATCTTCAAAGGCTGTAAGACTTCAAGGTACCTTTGTTTCTGATGAAGAAATAGAAAGAGTTGTTAAGCATGTTAAGCTACAAGCAAAGCCAGATTATTTGTTTCATCAAGATGAATTAGTAAAAAAAGCAACAATCCAATCTGAAGAAGATGAGTTATTTGTTGAAGCTTGTGAGTTTGTTGTGAACCAAGGTGGTGCTTCCACTTCAAGTCTTCAAAGAAGATTTAGAGTCGGCTATAATCGTGCGGCTAGATTGATTGATATGATGGAGGAGCAAGGAATTGTTTCTGAAAACCGAGGAAGTAAACCAAGAGATATTCTTATTTCTGAAGAAGATTTAGATGGTATCCAAGAAAGTAGTGCTTATTAAGGCCAATTAGAAAGCCTAATAATTATCCCAAATCGGTATAAAATCAACTGTTTTATTTCAGAGGAGCTTCTTAAAAGAAGTCTTCCTTGAAATAAGCTGTTGATTTAAAGAATAGGTATGTAAATGTTTTGAGTAAGACTTATTGTGAAGATACAGCGAGTTGGTTAGCATGAAGGACAAGGACATAGTGAGAATTGCTGGCCCTTCGTAAAATCATCATAAGATTTAACAGAATGTAAAAGAAATGATATGATACGATAAAAAGTAGAGGTTATTCATATTACAATGGATAAAATAGTTGATTTCACAATGATACGCAAGGAAAAGGAAGATCGTTTGTTAACTTTTTCAGCTAAACATATAGAAGAATTTCAATATTTTGTTGAAAGAGAAGTAAACATAAGAGAAAAAGTAAAAGCAAAGCATATTTTTCGCCAAAAGAACGAGATAGAATTCATTGATTTTACGAACAGTGAAGAATTGCTTTTTCAAGATTGGTTCACATACGACTATTTAACTGTAAAAGGTTTAACGATTTATCAATCATATGTTACGAGCTTTTCAAAAAATCAAATGCATCCTTTGCATTCAGTTATTCATGCCCTTTTTATGGCTAGTGTACTGGAACCATTTAAAGTAATAAAAATTGAAAACAATCATATATATGCAGAGAAATTACTTACCAAAGAAAAGTGCGAAATTAATATAATGGAAAGTAATAAAAGGAAAGGCATTAAGGAAGAAGAGGTGATCTTCTTACGAACGATCCCTATCTTTGAGAAGTTATTATGTATTAGCGGAATTTTTGTCCAAAAGGATATCGATGTTGTAAACAATCTCCTAAATGATATTAATAAAAGTGAAGATAATTGGCGTACATTTTTAAAGAAATATTCCATAAAATATACTTGGGCAAAGGATTCAACATCTTCAATTAAGAAATAAAGCTATAGAGTTTATTTGTTTTTCATGGTCTTTATGTAACGCTGATGATATAATATATTTTCATAAGCTTGATTACATATGTTTGTAGGAGAAAGCCATAAGTTAATTTAGTGGATTTAAAATAGATGAGTTGCAAATCAAGATGAGCGTCATATACTGTCATCAGATAGACGTTTGTTGGAGGTTCTAATTATGACTGTTTATCATTTCGTAGGTATTAAAGGGACTGGTATGAGTGCCCTAGCACAGATTTTACATGATATGAATTACGAAGTTCAAGGATCAGATATAGAGAAGCATGTGTTTACAGAAAAAGCCCTTGAAGCACGTAACATTAAAATATTACCTTTTTCAAAAGAGAATATTAAAGAAGGCTTGACGATCATTGCAGGAAACGCATATCCAGATACGCATGAAGAGATTGTTGAGGCAGTTAACATAGGATTACCTGTTGTTCGCTACCACCGTTTTCTTGGAGACTTTATTCAAAAATATACGAGTGTTGCTATAACAGGTGTTCACGGAAAAACTTCAACAACTGGATTACTTTCACATGTAATTAAAGGTGCAGAGCCTAGTTCATTTTTAATTGGTGATGGAACAGGTAGTGGAGTTCCTAACAGCAAATATTTTGTTTTTGAGGCGTGTGAATATCGTCGACACTTTCTTTCGTATAATCCAGATTATGCGATCATGACAAATATAGATTTTGATCATCCAGATTATTTCACAAACATACAAGATGTATTTAGTGCTTTTCAAGACATGGCACTGAAGGTCAAAAAGGGAATCATCGCTTGTGGAGATGATGAACAATTGCAGCAAATTCAAGCAAAGGTACCTGTTGTCTATTATGGATTTGGTGATGATAATGATTTCCAAGCTAGAAATGTCGTGAAATCTACTGAAGGTACGACGTTCGATGTATTTGTTCGAAACACATTTTATGCGAATTTCACGATTACTTCATATGGTGATCATAGTGTTTTAAACGCATTATCAGTGATTGCACTATGTCATTATGAAGATATCGATGTTGAAATTATTCAACAAAGGTTACAAACCTTTGAAGGAGTTAAACGTCGATTTAATGAGAAAAAAATTGGTGATCAAATCTTAATAGACGATTATGCACATCACCCAACTGAAATCAATGCAACCATTGATGCTGCAAGACAAAAGTATCCCGATCGTGATATTGTAGCTGTATTTCAGCCACATACGTTTACTAGAACACAATCATTTCTAGGTGAATTTGCTGAAAGCTTACAACGGGCAGATCATATTTATTTATGTGATATCTTTGGGTCGGCTAGAGAAAATGTTGGTAAATTGTCGATTGATCATTTACTTGAGAAAATTGATAACTCTCATTTAATTAATGAAGAAGATACGACGGTACTCAAGAAGCATGATCGTGCAGTTTTAGTATTCATGGGTGCAGGAGATATTCAGAAATATCAACAAGCCTATGAAAAGGTTTTAGTATAAAAAATAAAGAAACTGACATCGGAAAGGAGGATTTTACTATTAATCCACCTCTTGATGTCAGTTTTTTACTATGAATAAATAAGAAAAGCGCAAGGCGCCCGCCTATCGGCGACAAGCATAAGGCGAATAGGAATAGAAGGTGCTCTTTACCTTCAATTCCTATTTGACTTATGACCTAGGAAAAAGGGTTTTACTTTTTCCCTCGAGCTGATGGCGCGTGGAGCTAGACACCAAAACTAAGTGCAGAATTTTTATACTTTCTGATCTTTTAAAAAATGTAAAAAATATCTTTAAACTTTATTTCAAGTTCTCAGGATTTAAGTCTTCAAGCTCAGCGAGAACAAATCGACCATCTTTTCGAATGAGCACATCATCAAAGTAGATTTCCCCACCACCATATTCAGGTCGCTGAATCATCACCATATCCCAATGGATATTTGATTTATTACCATTGTACGCATCATCATAAGCTTGCCCAGGTGTAAAATGGAAGCTTCCATCGATTTTTTCATCAAACAATATATCTTGCATCGGATGTAAAATATAAGGATTAACACCTATGGCGAATTCACCAACATAACGAGCCCCTTCATCTGTATCAAAGATTTTATTAATCCGATCTGTATCATTTGCAATTGCTTCGATGATTTTTCCATTTTTAAATGTTAATTGAACATTTTCGAATGTAAAACCATTATATGGAGATGGTGTATTATATGTAATTTTTCCATTTATAGAATCACGAACAGGTGCTGTATAAACCTCACCATCTGGTATGTTCATTTGTCCAGAGCATTTTATAGCTGGGATATCTTTAATAGAGAAAGTAATGTCAGTGTTAACACCTGTTAATCTGACTTTATCTGTTTTATTCATCAGCTCAACTAGTGGATCCATTGCTTTATCCATCTTACTATAATCCAAATTACAAACATCAAAATAGAAGTCTTCAAATTGATCTGTACTCATTTTAGCTAACTGAGCCATTGAAGAAGTCGGATATCTTAAGACAACCCATCGTGTTTTAGGAACTCGAATCTCACGATGTACTTTTTGTCCAACTGTTTTCCCTTGTAGCCTCATTTTATCATCAGGTACATCAGCAAATTCGTTAATATTATTTCCAGCACGTAAACCAATATATGCGTCCATCTTCTTCATAACTTCTGCTTCAAAATCAGCCATCATATGATATTGCTCTTCTTGTCCACCCATTAGTAATGCTCGATCAATTTGATGATCTTTTAGTGATACAAATGGAAATCCTCCAGCTTTGTATGCTTCATTTATAAGAGCTGTTACTAATTCTTTTTGAAGACCAAAATTTTCGATTAGTACTTTTTCACCCTTTTTTAATTGAATCGAGTAATTAATTAGGTTTTTAGCTAATTGTTCTATACGTGGATCTTTCAACGTGATCCCTCCTATTAATTTTTACCTGCTATCCTATTGTACCCGATTTATAAGCAATTCTTTTTTAATTATGGCTCTATCCTGAAAAAAATGTTGCTAGTTCATATCACTGCCAGTTAGAATCAGTGCTTTATCCTAGGTGCGATTTGTAGAAGAAAAGATGACACTAGAATGATACAGAGATCTTTCCATCAGGATTCTAAAAACAAAAAGTTACGAAAACACTTCAAATTATTTATCTAAAGTAACTTATAAGCTCTCTGACTCATAACACAATCATCTGAACTTTTAATGAAAATCCTTTTCACGGAAATCAGATCAAAGCAAAATAAAAGAAAGTAGTCTTTTTTGAAGGGATTGTCTAAATAAGTGGAGAAATTAGTTATTATGTAATATTTATGTTTATAATAGTTTATGAAGGGTAATGGAATAGTAAATGTTATTGGAGGTGTTAGACATGATAATTATTTTATATCTAAGTGTTGCTTTAATTGCAATCGCTTTTGCAATTTTAGTTGTATATGTGTCAAAAACTTTAAAGGCACTGCAAGGGACATTAACAAATGTTGCAGGAACTTTATCAGGTCTTGAAAAGCAGATGGAAGGAATTACGATTGAAACGACACAACTCTTACATAAAACAAATGCTTTAGCAGAGGATATACAACATAAGTCAGATAAACTAAATACAGTTGTTGAATCTGTAAAAGATGTAGGAGATACAATTCAACAATTGAATCTTACTGTCAAAAAGGTAACAACGAGTGCATCAAATAGTCTTGAAAGTAATCAAGATAAAGTGAATCAGGTTGTGCAATGGAGTAATGCAGCGATGGATATTTGGGGTAAATGGAAACAAAGAACCGAAAAAAGACAGCACGTAAATAGTAATAATTCCTCAATCTAAAGGAAATCTTACTTATGATTTGAAAATAGGAGGTATAAATAATGGCGAAAAAGAACAATAACAAAGACTTTTTAGTAGGATCAGTAATTGGTGGACTAATTGGAGCAGCAACTGCTTTATTTTTAGCTCCTAAAACTGGAAAAGAAATGCGAGATAATCTCGGAGAACAAGCAAATGTGATGAAAGAACGCACAGGGAAATTCACAAGTGATGCTTTAGAGAAAAGTTCAGGTATTGCTTCTATAGCTAAGGAAAAAACAGCTAGTTTATCACAGGTAGTATCAGATCAATCTACACAAATTATGGATAAAGTAAGAGATATTACGAGTCAATCAAAATCTAATTCAGAGGACCAAGCAGAATTAGCAGAGCAAGAGGTTTCTAAAGCACTTGAAGAACTGTCAGAAGGTACAGAAGATAAAAATAATACACAAGAGAAAACTGTGCTTTCCGCTGTACAAACTACAAGAGATGAAGATATAGCCGATGCAAATGAAGAAGACAATGACACTACAGAAGAAAATAAGAAGGAAGTTAACTAGTGCATTCTTACTTTCTTATATTGAAGGGTGAAAAATATGAGTACAAAAACAATTCAAACAGTAGAAGAATTTGAAGAGCTACTAACAAAGCATGATCAATTTTTATTCTTAAAGAATAGCTTAACATGTCCAATTAGTCAGGCTGCTTATGAAGAATATCAACAATTTGCTGATAAACATGATGAGTTCCCTACATATCACCTTCATGTTCAAGATTCTCGCCCACTTTCAAATCATATCGCAGAGAATTTTAATATTAAGCATGAATCACCACAAGCATTATTATTTAAAGACAAAACAGTTACATGGAACACATCACATTGGAAAATTACAAGTGATACCTTAAATAAAGCAATTAGTGAATAATAAAAAAAGTGTCTATCCTATTGGGTAGACACTTTTTTAGATCAGGTTTCTGGCTTCTTTCTTTATAGCCATTTGATAGACAGGTTATCTCCTGGTGATAAAGGTTCATGAAAACTTACTTCTTGATCATTTTTTAATAATATAAATTTACTATTACCCGAGGTAGGTATATCAATATCAATTGCAGTAAATATATCTTGAAAGATAAATGGTTCAATTGCTTTCTTTTTTGTTGTTAATCTATCTCCGTTTTGTAAAACATCCTTATATGATAAAAGAGTATCATTTCGATAAAAATTTGTGATCGATTTTTCAAGTGTGATCGATTTTTCGTTAAAGGTAATCGGTAAAGATTGAGAAAGCGTCATGTTTGTTTCTTTCACAAACTCTTCAAGAGTCGGTGATTTCGTCGGTTTAATGTCAAGTATATCCCCGTTTTCTAAATTTGCTTTTTTCGTTGTTTGTAGGCCGTTTTTATAAATTTTACCTGAAAAAGTATCTAGAGGTACAATTGCTTCATCTATTCTAATAGAAAATGATTGAATTTCTGTAAGCTTTTTCTGTAATTTAACTTGTTCAAGAAATTCCTCAATTGTTTTTGGTATCCAGCAAGTAACTCTATCACGATCAGCTAATATCTTCTCAGCATGTGATTCTTGATTATTAAGAAGAATTTTAGCGTGAATCGTATAAATTTCTCCATTCACTGAAATGGATTTAGTAGGTATTTCATCTAAAATTTGTGAGATTGGCACAACTGGATCAGTTCCATTTTGACCGTTCTTGACAATAATGGAATCTCCATGTTTAATTTCATCATCTAGGGAACAGATGCTATTGTTATGCATAATGATCGGTGATGTCCCATGATTACCTGGAATAGTAATGGATTGTCCATTAACTTCAACCATGATTGCCATTCCTGGTTTTCCATATAGTTTACTTAATTGTATACCCGAAGCTAAAAGGCTATCAGCTATCGTCAATGTTTTCATATGAAAAAGCCTTACTGCACGATCATTTACTTTTACACTAATATATTGTATTGGGTTTTGTTTGGAAGAAACAGCAATTCCAATTGGTGTGACTAACTCTGGTCCTTTGTGAACATGATCGGCTAGCTTTAATTGATTAATTGCATCAATGCCCCTTATCGCTACTCGATTTTCTGGTAAATGAAGTAGTGACGCTAATTTCTGTGGAAGCATAGGTGTTAAACTGCCTCCTCCAACAAGCATAACTGCCTTAGGAGCTGTCCCATTATTTAATAGCAATAATTCATCTTTAATAGCATTAGCTAACTTATCAATAGCAGGAGATATTTTATCTATTGCTTCTTCACTCGGTATTTCAGTTTCAAATCCCAATATATCAGTTATAGTAATGGTTTCTTGAGATGTTAACTGTCTTTTTGCATCTTCTGCTTTTGGAAAATCTAATAAAAATTCATCTGAAACAGCTTCTGTAATTTCATCTCCTGCAATAGGAACCATACCGTAGGAAATAATCGTACCTAAGTCAGTAATCGCAATATCAGAAGTACCTGCACCAATATCAACAAGAGCCACGTTTAATCTTCTCATTGATGCTGGAATTAACACGTTAATGGCAGCAATTGGTTCTAGAGTAAGTGCTTCCATTTCTAGACCAGCTCTATTTAGTGCAGCAAGTAAAGACTCAACAACAACCTTAGGTAAAAATGTAGCAATTATTTCGACAGAAGCTTTCTCACCTTGCTGATCTATTAAACTTCCGATTTCCTCATTATCTAAATGATAATGAAGAACAGAGTATCCAACACAATCATAATTGTGTGCACGATCACTATCATATTTCTCAGCTAATTGCTTTTGAGCTATTTGAACAGCCATTAACTCTAGATGTAGAATATCTTCCTTTTGTATCATTGGTTTGCCCATTATTTCTATATTAACCTTTGCTCTTTCAGTCTTTAGCGCACGGCCTGCAGCTGCAACACATACTTTATTTAGCGGTCCGTGTACTTGTTCAAGGTCATTTTTTATTGACAAGATAACATTCGCAACAGCCAATACATCATGAATTTGTCCATCAAGCATTGCTCGTTTATCATGTTCCTTTATTACAGTATCAACAATGTAATAAAAGCCGTCTTCTTCTTTTAGAATTAAACCCACGACAGATCTAGTCCCAATATCCAGAGCAAATGTAAGGTCTTTGTTATTCATTTTTTACACCTTTCTTCAATAGATGTCATGTTGGTTTATTAATTTAAGTACATCATATATAATTAAGTCTATGTTAAAGCAAATTGTTGGTTGAAAAGCTAATCAATAGGAGGCATAATAGGTTGCCTTAATAGGAACGGTGCTCCTTATTGAAGAAACTGAACAATAGGTTTAACAGAATACTATAAACTATCCAATTATTACTTGGAATGCAGTTAAGTTTGGAGAAAAATGTTACATCTAGATGCTTTACTGCTTAAAAGCGTTTAAATGTTAAAGTTTTTAATGACAATCTCAATTTTATCGTTTATAATTACAACTAATTATAGAAAATGTACCATACTTTCAGTGAATGATAAAGAAAACATTGTCTAGCTACAGTGTAGTTCATCAAGAAAGATTATTAATCTATAACTTCTTAGTTCATTTATAAGTGGTGTATGGTTGGCAGATCTACTATTTTTTATGCGAAAGGATGAGACAGATGAGTAATGCAGAATTAGAAGCATTAAGAGAGAGAGCAGATGAGATTAATTTACAGATTTTAAAGCTAATTAATGAACGAGGAAGAGTTGTTCAGGAGATTGGTAAAGCGAAAGAGGCACAAGGTGTACATCGTTACGATCCTGTTCGCGAGCGAAAAATGTTAAACAGCATTAAAGAATTTAACGATGGCCCATTCGAAAACTCAACTTTACAACATATTTTCAAAGAAATTTTTAAAGCTGGCTTAGAATTACAAGAAGATGATCATAGTAAAGCATTATTAGTATCACGTAAGAAAAAACCTGAAGATACAATCGTTGAAGTGAACGGTGTTAGAATCGGAGATGGCAATCAATCCTTTATCGTTGGTCCTTGTGCAGTAGAAAGCTATGAGCAGGTTGCAGCAGTAGCAGAGCAAGCGAAGAAGCAAGGAATTAAAATTCTTCGTGGCGGTGCTTACAAACCACGTACAAGTCCATATGATTTCCAAGGTCTTGGCCTTGAAGGTCTGAAAATTCTGAGAAGAGTTGGGGATGAATACGGCTTAGCCATCATAAGTGAAATTGTCAACCCAGCTGATATTGAAACAGCGTTAGATTATGTAGATATTATTCAAATTGGTGCTAGAAACATGCAAAACTTTGAATTATTGAAAGCTGCTGGTGCTGTACGTAAACCAGTACTATTAAAACGTGGTCTTGCTGCTACAATTGATGAATTTATCAATGCAGCAGAATATATCATTTCACAAGGTAACGATCAGATTATCTTATGTGAGCGTGGAATTCGTACTTATGAGCGTGCAACAAGAAATACATTAGATATTTCTGCTGTTCCTATCTTAAAACAAGAAACTCATTTACCAGTATTTGTTGATGTAACACATTCAACAGGTAGAAGAGATTTACTTGTACCAACAGCAAAAGCTGCACTTGCAATTGGTGCGGATGGTGTAATGGCAGAGGTCCATCCTGATCCAGCTGTTGCTTTATCAGATTCGGCTCAACAAATGGATTTCGATCAATTCGATACATTCATGACTGAATTAAAGCATTTAGTAAAAGTAAAAGCATAATCATGATGTGATAAAAAAGTTCTAGAGGCTAACAAATTGTTAGCCTCTTATTTTATTTATGTATAGATATGTGGTACATTTAGGCAAAATGATTCTATAAACTAGTATCATGGTAATGGATTTTTAATGATTTAATATGAAATTGTGAATAAATAAACAAAATATGCAATAACAACGTAAAAAACAGCTGAAATAGATTGCAGACGTTTTTAGAGTATCGTATGATTATTTACATAGACTGAGAAAAAGTTTTATTTTTAGACATAAGTCAACAAACTTTACATACGGAATGAAAATAACATTTTACAAAATGTATTGAGTGTAATAGAAGGAGTGTTTTAAATGTCAAGTGTAACTATATATGATGTTGCCCGTGAGGCTAATGTTTCAATGGCTACAGTATCTCGTGTAGTTAATGGAAATCCAAATGTAAAACCAACAACTAGAAAAAAAGTACTTGATGCTATAGACCGATTAGGTTATCGTCCAAATGCAGTAGCACGTGGTCTAGCTAGTAAGAAGACAACAACTGTTGGTGTAATTATTCCAGATATATCAAGTATCTTTTACTCTGAACTTGCACGTGGAATTGAAGACATTGCAACGATGTATAAATATAACATTATCTTGAGCAACTCGGATCAAAACAAAGATAAAGAGCTACATCTTTTAAATACAATGCTAGGCAAGCAAGTGGATGGTATTGTTTTCATGAGCGGTAATGTAACAGAAGAGTTAGTTGAACAATTTAAACGTTCTCCAGTTCCAATCGTGTTGGCTGCTTCAATTGATTTAACGAATACAACACCATCTGTTAACATCAATTATGAGCAAGCTGCTTACGATGTGATTTCCATGCTTATTGAAAAGGGTCACAAACGAATTGCATATGTTGAAGGACCAGCAGAAGAGCCAGTGAATCGCTTGAAAAAATCAGTTGGATATCGACGTGCATTAGAAGATGCGAACATTGCATTTAATGACGATTTAATTATTGAAGGTGATTATTCGTATGATTCTGGTATTGAAGCGTTTGAGCGAATTGATGAGCTTTCAGAAAAACCTACTGCAATCTTCGTTGGTACGGATGAAATGGCATTAGGAGTTATTCATGCAGCACAAGATCGTCAATATTCAATTCCAAATGATTTTGAAGTTGTTGGCTTCGATAACACTAGACTTGCAACGATGGTAAGACCACAACTAACAACAGTAGTACAACCAACATATGATATAGGTGCTGTTTCAATGAGATTACTTACAAAGTTAATGAACAAAGAGGAAGTAGATAATCAAATTGTAGAATTACCACATCGTATGGAATTCAGACAATCAACTAAACAATAAACGATGTCATTATACAGATAAAAAGAAGTGAGCGAACTTACTACAGTTTTGCTCGCTTTTTTTATCATAATTATTTGAAATTTTACAAAAGTTCTCAATTTTTCATGCTATTTTAATTATAAGCTTTATTAAAATTTGTTGTTAATTTCCGTTACAGACAAATGAAACGAATTCATTACTCCCCTAAGATATATTGCAAGCGTCCTAACGCCACTTTAGGATTAAGTAATAGGAAGGAGTTTTTCTACATGCCTGATTGGTCATATCACACCGTATTTAAGCATATAGTATCGAATTTGCCTGGTCATATTGGAAGAGAATTTATTCATAAGGGAATGAACGCTATTTCAACAATTCCAGGTGGAAATCACCTTATCCGTTTTTTAGGTCATATGAATCCATCACTTAATAACAAGGTAACCATTGGAAGTCTGACATTATCATCTCCAGTAGGATTAAGTGGTAAGGTCGATCCAAATTTATCAGGAACAAAAGCTTTCGCCAATTTAGGGTTTAGTTTTATAGAAATTGGTCCTGTTACAATCAAACCACAAAATCCCAATGTAAAACCTTACTATAAAAGTGATGAAAAATGTCATATTGTGTTTCCTGAAGTAGAAGAATCACTAGGCTATCAAAAAACAGCAAATAAATTAGAGCAATATGCTCATGTTTCAATAAGTAAATTTATTCGCCTGAAGGGTAGTTATACTGAATTACTAGAAATGACTAAGAAATTGAGTCCGTTTGGCGATGCTTTTACTGTAGAGTATACAGAAACCCTAGATAAAGAAGCACTACTGCAATTAAAGACAAATATTGATTGTTCTCCTCTTTTCCTTGCTATATCTCCTAAGCAATTTCACCGTTTTAAAAATCACTTTTTAGAGCTAGTGATGGAAGAGAGTATAGCTGGTATTTTACTTGATAATGATAGAGAAGTAGATGCCGTCTTTATTAATCAAGCTTTAAGTATCATATATTCATTGAAATCTAGAGATTTCCCCGTAATCGTTTCTGGTGGGGTTAATGAACCACAAGACGCTATAAATTATTTAGATGAGGGAGCAACCTTGATCATGCTCTCAGGTGGTTATGTCTCATCAGGTCCAGGATTGCCGAAAAGAATAAACGAGCTAATTGATAATAAGTTTAGCAAAACTTCAGATCAAACGTATCCAGGCTGGGTTTGGTATTGGTTATTTGGTTTTTGTATTTTGATTGGCGGAATTTTAGCACTGCTATTTAGTATAACAAGAGTAATTTTACCTTATGACGAAGCATTTCTTGGTATTTCAAGAAATGAAATAGTTGATTTTAATGAATTTATTTTGTTTTTTATGGCCCATGATCGCATGACTTTAGCAGGTACGATGATATCTGGTGGGATTTTATATATGCAACTTGCTAAAAATGGGGTAAGAAATGGAATTCACTGGTGTAGAAAAGCAATAAATATTGGCGGTATTACTGGGTTTTTAGGCATACTAATGTTTATAGGTTATGGTTATTTCGATTGGTTACATGGATTATTTTGGTTAGTATTGTTACCTCTTTTTATCTTAGGTTATAGTAGAACTAAGGGTGTAGTACATACCCCTAAGTCTAAAAATGAGTTCAACCACAAAGCATGGAAATATAGTTTATTTGGTCAGCTTGCATTTATCATATTAGGTTTTTCCTTTATGATAGGAGGAGTCATTATTTCCTATGTAGGTATGACAAATGTATTTGTAAAAACTGATTTAGAATATTTATGTATGCCACCTGAAATGATTAATCAATTTAATGATGCTTTAATCCCTGTTATCGCTCATGATCGTGCGGGTTTTGGAAGTGCGCTATTAAGTGTGGGTCTGCTCGTTTTGATGATGTCATTGTGGGGTTTCCGCGAGGGAGATAAATGGGTTTGGTGGAGTATGTTTATCGGAGGTCTTCCAGCATTTTTAGCTGGTATAATTGTACACTTTGTTATTGACTACACAACCTTTATTCATCTATTGCCTGCATATGTAGCAGTTGGATTATATGTGATTGGGCTAGTGTTTTCATACTCTTTCTTAATGAACATTCATGAAAGGACTAACATTTCCAATCGTCAACATGATAACATTAACAATATGTTTTAACATGGGTAATCACATGAAAAAACGCTGTTGATTTTGGATTCAACAGCGTTTTAAATTTAGGTTGCTTTCGCTTCAATCATGAAATATACTCAGCTAAACTATAACTTTGTTCGGAATTTTATTTTTCTAAAATCATATATTTATTCTTTTGAAGGACGAATAGAGTGCAATGCTTTTTCAACTGTTAAAGCGTTTTTTTCTTCAATTTCTGCTTTTCTAGGAATGGGTTTATACATCCCTTCAGAATCATGCCATTTTGTTGGTAATGTTACTGGAGCTTGTTTCTGCCATTGATTGATCCAATTTTCTGGTAGATTACTTGGAACAGGAATGTTATTCATTTCAAGCCAAATTAAACTCCAAGCCCTTGGTACCACGCGCCAAATATCATATCCACCGCCACCAACAGCAATCCACCGACCATTACAATACTTATGAGCTATTTCATGAGCGATTTTAGGAATTTCGTGATATATGCTCATGGTACTTGCTAAATGTGTTAATGGATCATAAAAATGGGCATCAGCTCCATTTTGAGTAAGAATGACATCTGGTTTAAAAAACGCTGCTACCTCTTCTATAGAGGTTTTATACGCATGAAGCCATGATTCATCCTCAGTAAAGGCATCTAAAGGTATGTTAAAAGAATACCCATAGCCTTTGCCAGCACCTCGTTCTGTAATATTACCTGTTCCAGGGAATAAATACCTTCCTGTTTCATGGATTGATAAGGTACATACATTTGGGTCATCATAAAATGTCCACTGCACACCATCACCATGATGAGCGTCTGTATCAATATATAATACTCTTGCGTGATATTTTTCTTGCATATAACGGATAGCAACAGAGCTATCATTATAAATACAAAAGCCTGATGCCTTTCCTCGAAATCCATGGTGCAAACCACCGCCAAAGTTAGCGGCATGTAGAACTTTCCCTTCCATGACGAGATCTACTGCGGTTAATGTACCACCGACTAACAGTGAGCTTGCTTCATGCATATTTGAGAAAATTGGCGTATCTTCTGTACCAATTCCGTAGTTCAGAGCTTCATCTTCATTAAGCTTTCCATGTCCAGCTAGCTCAACAGCCTGAATATATTTTCTATCATGAACGAGTGCTAGTTCGTCAATGGTAGCCATTCTAGGTGCTACGATATCATGATCATTAACTGCATTCATTTTTCTTAGTAAATCATACGTAAGCTCCACTCGTAACTGATTAAATGGATGATCATTATTAAATTTATATTGCTGAAATAAAGGAGAATAAATAAAAGCTGTATCTTTACTTTTCATTCTAAACTCTCCGGGATCGTAGGCCATAAAACTTCATATCCTTCAGCTTTTAGATCATTAATAATCATGGTTACGTTTATTGTTTGTACTCTAAAAACAAGTATTTTAAAATGATTATCAGAATCAGGATACACAAGTACACTAGAAATATTTAATTTTCTATGACGAAAGATCGATGAGACCTCGGCAAGCATTCCTGCTTTATTAGGAACTTTTATTTCAATGTGTGAGGCGGGTTGGTCTCCACCGGTTAATTTTACAAAAGTGTGAAGCAAATCTGTTTCTGTTAACATCCCCACTAACATATCATTTTGTAAAATTGGTAAACACCCGATTTTATGTTCCATTAAAACAGCTGCAGCTTCTTCAACAAAATCAAGTGGATGTCCTGTCACAACATTATTTGTCATCACAGTTTTTATCGGTTCGTTCAAAAAGTCTTCCTTTAGTTCAAGTTGAAAAATAGATGGACTGGCATCTTTTACATCTCGTTCAGTTATAATACCGACTAACTTAGCATCATCAGTTAGAATGGGAATGTGCCGTATTTTATTTATTTTCATTGTTTCTAATGCCAATCGAATTGGATCACTTGAATTTAAGGTTATGACATTTTGATTCATTATTTGCTTAACGATCATCATGTTGCCTCCTAACGAAATAAAAACTTTCATTAATAGTTTGATTTGTTCAACTCTATATAATATATATGAACGGTGTTGATCAACAGGCAAGAGTTTAACAGAGCAAGAAAGCAATTTTTTCAACACTAATAGATATTTAATACATAAAACGATTTTTAAATCTCAATTGGTCAAATTGCTGAACGGATCTAGGTTGGATTCTTTTCCCTATTTTTGCCATAAGACAATTGGCTGGGTGAGAACTTATTTCTGGTTCGTCGGTGGCGTACCATTCTAAACCACCAGCATTCATCATTTTTTCCATGACTTTTCTATATTCCCATACATTTAAACCTGAGCCTTTTAAATCCCAATGCCAATAGTATTCTGTTGTTATAATAATGTAATCTTCCATAGCGTCATCCATCATGGAAACGATAAGGAGATTTTTACCAACAGAAAACCCTCGGAATTCTGGTGCTACTTCAATTGCTCCTAATTCAATAAGCTCTTTCATATTTCCTTCAGACCAACGTTCAAGAGGATCTGGGTATAGAAATGTTACATACCCAATAATTTGGTCATGTTGTCTAGCAATAATAATTCTTCCTTCGGGTAATCCAGCGATTTCAATCAAAGCCTTTTTTTGTTGAATAGGCTGACGAAAAGCAACTAATCCATCATTGAAATCATATGTAGCAAGTTTTTCAGGTGAAATAGGACCCTCAATAAAAATACTCCCAGTTGGTGTTTTTATTTCCTTTGCATTATATGTTTTAGGGTGTTTCAATAAGGTCACCGCCTTTTAGTATTGTAATGAGTAGATCGTATAGAAGTTCTACACTATCCATTATAAATCAACGTAAATGATGTAATCATTCTAAGCACTCTCCGTTTGTATAAGAGTGAATTTTTACTGTTATTCTATTATTATACTAGATTTAGCATAAAATAAAGCGTTTACAACATAAATTAGTAAATATATATCTCAAAATTGTGAAAAGTGAAATATTGTAATATAATAGAATTGTAAAATGTTACATAAGGGGGAGTAAATAATGAAATTGGAAGCGTTGTCACCGACAAAGGGAAAATTTAACTTATCAGACTATGATGCTACATATGCATCCTTTGATTGGTCTAAGGTAGAAGAGAATTTTACATGGTCAGAAACAGGTCGGATTAATGCAGCTTATGAAGCAATTGATAGACATGCTGAATCACATCGTAAAAACAAAATTGCTCTTTATTATCGCGACCCTGAAAGAGAAGAGAAGTATACATTTAAAGAAATGAAAGAACTCTCAAATAAAGCTGCAAACGTTTTAAAAAACAAGGCTGACGTTGAAAAGGGAGATCGACTTTTTGTATTTATGCCAAGAACACCAGAATTGTATTCTGTTATTTTAGGAGCAGTCAAATTAGGAGCTATTGTAGGGCCGTTGTTTGAAGCGTTCATGGAGGGAGCAGTTAGGGACCGTCTTGAGGATAGTGATGCTAAGGTTATTGTGACAACTCCTGAACTATTAAATAGAATTCCAGTAAATGAACTGCCTTCATTAAAACATATTGTTGTAGTAGGGGAAACTATTGATAACTCACATATTGATTTTTTACTAGAAATGGAGACAGCAAGCAAACATTTTTATATTGAATGGGTAGACAAAACAGATGGATTATTGCTTCATTATACTTCTGGTTCAACAGGCAAACCAAAAGGTGTTTTACATGTTCATCAAGCCATGGTTCAACATTATCAAACAAGCAAATGGGTGTTAGATTTGCAGGAAGATGATGTTTACTGGTGTACTGCAGATCCTGGTTGGGTAACAGGAACGGTTTATGGAATATTCGGACCTTGGTTATCAGGAGCAACGAATGTAATTGTTGGAGGAAGATTCAAACCTGAGTCCTGGTATAAAACAATTGAAGATTATGGTGTAACTGTATGGTATAGTGCTCCAACAGCATTCAGAATGTTAATGAGTGCAGGTGATGAACTTGTTAAGCAATTTGATACAAGTTCATTAAGACATGTTTTAAGTGTTGGTGAGCCATTAAATCCTGAAGTTGTTCGATGGGGTGTAAAGGTATTTAATAACCGTATTCATGATACATGGTGGATGACTGAAACAGGTGCACAGCTTATTTGTAACTATCCTTGTATGGAGATTAAGCCTGGATCTATGGGAAAACCAATTCCTGGGGTAGAGGCTGCTATAGTTGATGACCAAGGTAATGAACTTCCACCATATCGTATGGGAAATCTTGCTATTAAAAAAGGTTGGCCATCAATGATGCATACAATCTGGAATAATCAAGAGAAATATGAATCATACTTCATGCCAGGTGATTGGTATGTATCAGGTGATTCAGCTTATATGGATGAGGAAGGTTACTTTTGGTTCCAAGGAAGAATTGATGACGTGATTATGACATCTGGAGAGCGTGTCGGTCCATTCGAAGTAGAAAGTAAATTAGTAGAACACCCAGCAATTGCTGAAGCAGGTGTTATAGGAAAACCTGATCCAGTACGAGGTGAAATTATTAAAGCATTTGTTGCTCTTCGTGAGGGATATGAGCCATCAGATGAATTGAAAGAAGAAATTCGTTTGTTTGTTAAGCAGGGATTAGCTGCACATGCTGCTCCAAGGGAAATTGATTTCCGAGATAAACTGCCTAAAACAAGAAGTGGTAAGATAATGCGTCGCGTTCTTAAAGCTTGGGAGCTTGATTTACCAACAGGTGATTTATCAACGATGGAAGACTAAGCATGCCATATAAAAAAGAGATGTTCTAATTTTGAACATCTCTTTTTTATGTTGGCTGCACTTCTAATTGCTATTAGTCTTATGCTTGTGGCCTAAAGCGACTGTTATGCGCTAATCTTAATTATTCCGTCACAGGTTCTGGTGTTGAATCAGAAGGTGAAGGGGTAGAATCTTCATTGTTATCTGGTTTCTTGGAAGTATCTGGTTTACTTGGTTTTTTATCTTCTTTAGGTTCAACCGGCTTAGGTTTTTCTTCAGCGTAGTCTCCAACTTTTATAATCGAAGAAGGAGCTGATTCGTTTCCACCAACGTCTACCGCAACTATATAGTAAGCAGCAGGTGAGCTTCCTACCGAAACAGCTAGTGTATCTGTAGAAACAATACTCGCAACTTTATTAAAGTTTTTCGAATAGTTAGGGGCTGCATAAATACGATATCCGATTACATCATTATCACCGTTTGCATTCCAACTAATCTTTGTGCCGCTAGCAGAAATCCCACTAACTTGTCTTGGGTTTGAACCATTATCAGCGATTTCCTTACCTTCAGTTATCACAAGGTTATCCCATCGGACTGTATTTGGTAGTAATTTCTTCAAATCATTTAAGTTATTGATCTTATGTTTTTCTAATATTTCCTTTTTGAGCATAACACCTTCTTGAACAAATTCTGATGGTGCCGAAGCAGGAACCGTATATGCTCGATCTTTTACATAAACATATTTCCCTCTTGTTAAGCTGTTGTCAACCTTAGTAGGTACATATTTAACATTAAAAAGATCTGATGCTACTAATCCAGCTTGTCGACATAAATCAGACGGTAATTCACCTGTTAAAGCACAGTAAGAACGGCTGACAATACCACCTGGCATTTCAAAACGATTTTTAGGAGCTAATAAATCTGGTTCTACTTCGTGTGCCACATTCATTAACTTTGCCCATAGAAGAATATTTCTTCTACTATAAGACATTCCCTTATAGTTTTGCTCTAATGGTTTAGGTGTATCATAGCCAATCCACGTACCGAAAGTTACATTTGGATTAGTGGCAACAAACCATGCATCCTCATAATCTTGTCCTGTACCGGTTTTACCAGCCCAGTCTGCACTAAATGCTAGATAGCCGTTTAAAGATGCGGCAGTACCACTATTAATAACATCTCTCATCATATCGATTGTTAAGTAAGCGGTTTGAGCAGAAAATACTTCTGTTTCAGCTTTTTCATGCTGATAAATAACTTGACCATCACTAGATTCAATCTTATCAATAAGATAAGCATCGATGAATTTCCCATTGTTAGCAAAAGTTGAATAAGCATTCACATTTTCTTCAACAGTCACACCAGTTGTCATTCCACCTAAACTTAATGACGGTGCTCCATAGTCTCTTTCATGAATACTTGTAAAACCCATTTTCTCTAGATATGAAAGTGGTTTTTGATCAATAATGCTCATATATGTTTTAACAGCTGGTACATTGTAGGATTGTTTTAATGAATTTCTAGCACTTGTTAAACCATGATATGCTCCACCATAGTTCTTGGGAGAATAACCTCCATATGCTGATAAAACATAGGGAACATCGGCAATTACTGTACCTGGTTGGACCTTTCCTAATTCCATAGCAGGAGCATAAACCAGTAATGGTTTCATTGTTGATCCATTTCTTCTTTCAGCATCTGTTGCGTGATTAAGATTTTCTCGATTAAAGTCTCGACCACCAACAAAACTGATAATTTTCCCGGTTTTGTTTTCTATTAACACAGCACCTGTTTCAACAGGTTCTTTAATTGTAATCTCTTTTCCGGTATCAGGATCAATTGCATCTTCTGGTTTGTCATTACCATAATACTCGTAATTATTGACAACATCCTGCATTTTGTCATAAATTTCTTTATTTATTGTTGTGTGAATTCGATAACCGTTTTGTCTTATATTCACATCAGCTAGTGATCTATATTGTTTATCTAATTCTTTGTCTTTCTTTAAATCTTCTGTCGTATATCCATCTTCTTCAGCTAATTGAACTTTGATGATATCCTTTGCTCGATCTTCAACTTCATATGTTAAATAAGGATATTGATCAACAGATGAAGGTTTTTTTCCAACTAAATTGGCACGAAGATCAAATGCAAGAGCTTCTTCATATTGAGCTTGATCAATGTAACCAGCAGAATACATGCGACTTAGCACAGTTTTCATTCGAGTAATTCCTGGATCAAGTTCTTCTTTTACTTCTCCACCATTATTTGAAAAAGGTGTATATCCAAAAGGGCTTTGAGGTAAGCCTGCTATAAAGGCTGCTTGTGCAATTGTTAAATCCTTAGCAGGTACTCCAAATATTCCTTTCGCAGCTGCTTGAACACCTGCAATGTTTTTACCATTAGAATTACGACCAAAATCAGCCACATTTAAATAAGCTTCAAGAATTTCGTCCTTTTCGAAGAATTTTTCTAAGCGAAGAGCCAAAAGAATTTCTTTCGCTTTTCGATCAAATGAGACCTCGTTAGTTAAAATTTGATTTTTAATTAATTGCTGGGTAAGAGTACTACCTCCTGTTTGAACAGATGCGTTCGTGAATTCTTGAAAAAGCGCACGCAGAATTGCTTTTGGTACGACTCCATCATGTTCATAAAAAAGCTCATCTTCGGTTGCAACAACAGCATTGATAACATGTTGTGAAACATCTTTGAGTTTTACTTCTTCACGCTCGATGTCTGTATTTAACTTCCCTAAATAAACATTTTTATCAAAGTAGACGAGTGAGGTCTCTTCGTAGTTGTATATATCTTTTTGCATGTCTTCGAAAGATCGTATGGGCTCGTCCTTTACTAATGAAGCAAAATAGCCAGCACCAACACCTCCTGCAAAGAATAAACCGATTAGTCCTATGACGGAAAATAGCAATAAAAGATTTCCTATGACGTTATATGATATCCTAAGGCTTTTGGTTATATCTTTGTTAAAAGGTGAGAAGCGCCTATGTTTTTTATCCTTGTTTTCCATTTTTGCAATCCCCCCAAATCTAACTTATTATACCATAATAAAGCGAGGAATTTGTATGGTTTTGTCAACAAGAAATGGAGAAAATAGTAACTAGCTATTGACTTTCAAAACTGTTTATGGTTAAAATTGCTTGTAATTAACAGCTAAATATTTAAGCTATGATTGGAATAAGTAGTAGACATCTCCCTGTTTTAGAGAGCTGATGGTTGGTGCAAATCAGTACAAAGATATTCTATGAATTACATCCATGAGCATCTTTTTTGAAAAGGATATACACCTTATTAGAAAAAGACGGGTTATCCGTTAAATAGCCGAGATAGAAATAACAGAAGTTATTTCTAAGTAGGGTGGTACCGCGATTATTTCGCCCCTTCAGTTAATGAAGGGGCTTTTTGTTGTTTTCTCAAAAATTTGCTTTTTTATTCACTAATTCTTTTGAAAAGTAGATTCTAAAATATATTGTATATAGGAGGAAAAATAATGAGTGATTTATTAAATGATTTAAAATTTAGAGGTTTAGTAAACCAAATTACAGATGAAGAAGGACTAGCAAAGGCTTTAGAAGAAGGGGAATTAAAACTGTATTCTGGATTTGATCCTACTGCAGATAGCCTTCATATTGGACATATGCTACCTGTATTAACTTTGAGACGCTTTCAGTTAAACGGGCATCATCCAATTGCACTTGTAGGTGGGGGAACTGGCTTAATCGGTGATCCGAGCGGCAAGAAGGCAGAACGAACACTTAATACATCTGATATCGTTCAAGATTGGTCTAACCGAATTAAAGAACAATTATCTCAATTTCTTGATTTTGAAGCGAAGTCTAATCCTGCAATTATAGTAAATAACTATGACTGGATTGGTAGTTTAGATGTTATATCGTTTCTTCGCGATGTTGGAAAGAACTTTGGTATTAACTATATGCTTGCAAAGGATTCTGTTCAATCACGTATTGAATCAGGAATTTCCTTTACTGAGTTTAGTTACATGATTCTTCAATCGTTTGATTTCTTAAAGTTGTATCAAAATAATGGCTGTAAACTTCAGATTGGTGGAAGTGATCAATGGGGAAATATTACAGCAGGCTTAGAATTAATACGTAAGTCAGAAGAAAATTCTAAAGCTTATGGGTTAACGATTCCACTTGTTACAAAAGCAGATGGAACTAAATTTGGTAAAACAGAAGGTGGCGCTATCTGGCTAGATGCAGAAAAAACATCTCCTTATGAATTTTACCAATTTTGGATTAATACAGATGATCGAGATGTAGTAAAATACTTAAAATTCTTTACATTCCTTTCACATCAAGAAATTGAAGCTCTAGAAGGTGAAGTTGCAAATGCTCCAGAAAAACGCTTAGCACAAAAAGCTCTTGCGGAAGAAGTGACAAAACTAGTACATGGTGAGGAAGCCTTAAATCAGGCAATTAAAATTTCAGCTGCGTTATTTAGTGGAGACATAAAGAATTTAACTGGTAATGAAATTTTAGAAGGCTTTAAAGATGTTCCTACAACAGAAGTAACAGAGACTGAAATTGGTTTAATTGAATTACTAATTCAAGCTAAAATTTCTCCATCGAAACGTCAAGCTCGTGAAGATATTACAAATGGAGCTATTTATATTAATGGAGATCGTATTCAAGATTTAACGAAGGTTATATCCAATGATGAGAAAATTGATGAGAAATTTACTGTCGTGAGAAGAGGAAAGAAAAAGTATTTTCTTATAAAATACGTGTGATTAAATAGGTAGAAAATAAGACAGGAGAAAAGATGAAAAGTCCATTTCTCCTGTCTTTTTGTTAAAAAATAAGGCTATGTTAAAGCTTATGGTTGATTTTTAGCACTTGGTTGATTGGAGTGAAAGGCATGAGACTCCTGCGGGAGAAGCGTGTCGAAGGGAGACCCCACAGGCGCTTGCGCCGAGGAGGCTTCCGGACCGCCCGCGGAAAGCGAATGCCTGTAACGGAAATCAACCACAAAGTTTAACAGAGCCAAAAATAAAGGCTCTTTTCTGAAAGATTGTTGCTAATTGACCTAATTATTCAGTGGAAACTTTGTTGTATTAGCAAAATAGGTACTACCTTATGAAGAAAAGATGCCACTATGCTTTATATAGTGCTGTTTACTTGAAGTTGTTAAAGCAACAAAGTTTACGAAAACAGCCTAAATAAAAAAACCTGTACCAAATTAAAATGTACCCTATAGAGTAGACGCTTAAAAAAAGTCTACCTATAGGGTACTTTTTTGTATAATTAAGAAATACAACTAGAGAAATACAACATGGGACTGGAGAATGGTTATGAGTAATAAGATTTTTACAGAGAAAGAGATAAAACTACTATCAGCTAATAAGTACGTTAAATCAGTAAGTTCAAAGGGAATTACTTATAATGAGGAGTTTAAACATATCTTTATCGCAGAAAACGAAAAAGGTAAGCTACCAAGGGAAATATTTGAGGAATGTGGGTTTGATATAGATATTATAGGTATGCATCGAGTTAGATCTTCGGGAAAGAGATGGCGTGCTAATTATCGTGTAGATGGGGTATCTGGGCTAAAGGATGCCAGGGACGGAAACTCAGGAAGACCTTGTGAAAGAGAACTTAGTATAGAGGAGAAATACGCAAGATTAGAAGCTCAAAATAATCTATTAAAGGCAGAAAACGAACTCCTAAAAAAGATTCGTTTTGTAGAAAGGAGGATGAAGTAGTTCTCCCTCCTTGCCAAAAGTATCTCCTAATATATTCAGTGATTGAAAAATATCAATTAAAGAACATGGTGAGTTATTTATGTGACATCTCAGGTGTATCAAGAAGTGGTTACTATAAT
>NZ_JAIVKL010000010.1 GCF_020524045.1 Metabacillus litoralis | reverse complement strand
TTTTTAGAGACTAGATCTAAAACAAGCGTTAAAAACACTTGTAAACTACCATAGGTATGATGTAGATGTAAATTATTGGTTTCTTAGCTTGATGACATTGAAGCTGAGCCTCCTCGGCATGCCTGCGGGGTCTCAGCCTTTCCTCAATTCCCGTAGGAGTCGATTGTCTTCCGCTCCATTCCACTAGTTCTTAAAAATAGTATGCAAAATCAAAAAATCTATTGATGACAGCAAATAAAACCTTGCTTAATATTTATGTCCCAACCTCCTATTATTAGAGTGGAACATATTGTAATTCAAACATTAGAAAAGTACTATGAAAAATGTAACATACTAAAAATCTTTCTTCTCGTAAACTCTAACGGCTATCTTATACGAGATTATCGTCAAGACTAAGCTAAGAAATGAAAGGAATCCCGCTATGATCCATTGATTTTGGGTTAATGAGTCTATAAAATCTTTTACTGCTGGGTATTTGGGGTTTTCAGAAAGGTTTATCGAGATTTGAAAAAACATTAAGATACTGACAAAAACAATAACCGACAAAAATGAAGCTGCTTTATAGCCGACAGCATATAAAAATGGGTAAAATATCGCTAAAAATAAATAAACAATCGCTAAACAGATGATATATTCCGCAGGATAAATTAATCGAGATGGAAAAGGTGCAAATTGATGAAATAGAATTACGTAAGCTGTAACTAAAACACTGCCTAAAGCAAACCAAATACATCCTGCTACATATTTACTTAAAATAATTTGTTTTCTTGTAACAGGCAAGCTATTAATTAATCTTGATTGCATCTCTTCTGATGATGATGTATTGAAATTAGAATACAGTATAAGTGTTGAACCATAGAAAATTAATAATAAAAGATGCTTGAACGCAGATCCATCCGTAAAAAAGTTAGTTAAAGGAATAAACCATAGTAGTAAGAGAAAAAATACCTTTTTTTGAAGTGTGAATATATCTTTTTTAATGAGTGCTTCCACAATGATTCCCCCTAACTGTGTAATACATGATATCTTCTAATGATGGTTTTTCAATGATAAGATCATTGTGACAATTGAGATGATCTTGTAAAAGAAGTCCCTCAAAGCCAACGTCTGTTTCTTTCAAGCCGATAATTTTTTTGGCGAAATGATCATCTTCTGCTAAAACCTTTGGTGGTCCTTTTATAAGAACATACCGCTGTAAAACTACTTCCTTTTCTTCGCTAAATACAACTTCTCCTTCATTGAGAAATGTAATATAATCTGCTATTTGTTCTAAATCCTTTGTCATATGTGTTGAAAAGAATATTGCTTTATTTTCGTCTTGTATAATTTCTAAAAGAATATCAAGTAGTTCTCTTCTGAAGATAGGATCAAGTCCAGATGTTGGTTCATCCATGATAAGAAGTGATGGTTCGTGTGAAAGAGCAATCGCAAGAGAGAACTTCATTTTCATCCCCTTGGATAAGTCTTTCACTTTTTTATGCTTTGGTAGTTGAAATCTAGCTATATAATTAGTGAAAATAGATTCATTCCAATTGCTATAAAACATGCTGACAATTCGTTTATTTTGTTCAAGTGATAAATCTTCATAAAAATAGTTTTCATCATAAACAAAGCCAATTTGCTGTTTAATTTCTTTTGTCGCTTCAGCATGAGTTTTACCAAAGAGTGCAATCGTTCCAGAATCAAAATGAAGTAAGTTCATGATACAACGAATAAGTGTGGTTTTACCTGCCCCATTTGGTCCTATTAAACCTGTAATAAATCCCTTTTTAATGTCCAGATTAATCTTTTGGATTGAGAAATTACTTCGAGTTTTTGATACTTCTCGTAGTTCAACGATGTTTTCCATATATTTCACTCCTCATAAAGTAGCGTTAGAATGTTTTTCAATTCTTCAAGACTAATGTCGAAAGCTTTACTCTCTTCAATTACTTTTGTTAAATGTGTTTCAATTAACTTTAACTGCTGTTCTTTTAGTAGTTCTCTATTTTGACCAGCAACATATGAACCTTTTCCAGGATATGTTTCAATAAACCCTTCTTTTTCTAGTTCTTCGTAGGCCTTTTTTGTAGTAATCACACTAATTTGCAAATCTTTGGCAAGTTTTCTTATCGAAGGTAAACTATCCTTTTCTTTTAGAGAGCCATGTAATATTTGTTCTTTTATTTGGGTTTTAATCTGCAGATAGATTGGCTGATCGATTGTGTTAGTAATAATAATATTCAATTAGTCACCTCCTTTGTGCATACTGTTTATATATAATATATACAGTATGCACAGTTGTGTCAACAAATAATGGAAAACTACTCCAAAGGTTGTAGAAAATTTCATTCAGATAGAGAAGGTTTTATCAAATGAAAAATTGCTATAATATGGTTAAGGAATTGTTGAAGCTGGGAGAGTTAATGTGATGAAAGATAAACGAATTCGAGAACTAAATACACTTAAAATAATTGCAGAGAAATTAAATGAAGCAACTGATGTGAAAGAAATGCTTAAGGATATTTTATGTGAATTACTAAAGCTTACTGAGCTTCATTCAGGGTGGATTTTCTTAATAAATAATCAAGGTGAATATGAATTAGCAGCAGAATATAACTTACCCAAAGGGCTCACATGGAATAAGAAAAAGGTCATGTGTGAAGGTGACTGTTGGTGTATTGATCGGTATCATGATGGTCGTTTAAATAAAGCAGCAAATATAATCAATTGTAAAAGGATAGAGAATGCCATTGAAAATAATTGGGGAGAAACAAATGGCATGACGCATCATGCAACTGTTCCGTTGCGGGCTGGTAATGAAAAATTTGGTTTGCTAAATATGGCATCTCCAAATAAAACGCATTTCACTGATGAAGAGCTTGCCTTATTAGAATCAGTTGCATTTCAAATTGGAACAGCAATCAAGAGAATACAACTTGTTGAAAAAGACCGGAAACATGCATTAATAGAGGAAAGAAACAGACTTGCTCAAGATTTGCACGATTCTGTCAATCAATTGTTATTTTCAATTATGTTAACTGCTAGAGGAACAAAGGAAATAACGAAAGAAAATGAAGTAAAAGAGATGCTTTCATATATACAGGAGCTTTCACAAGAAGCACTAACTGAGATGAAAGGACTCATTTGGCAGCTCAGACCACAAGGCTTAGAAAATGGTATTGGTTCAGCATTATTAAATTATGCTACTGTTTTAGGATTGAATGTTGATTCGAACATTGAAGGTGTGTGTACACTACCTTGTCATATTGAAGAAGAACTGTGGAGAATAGGACAGGAAGCATTAAATAATTGCAAAAAACATTCTGGTACAAATAAAGTTTGGCTTTCTCTTTTACGAAAGAATTATACAGTACAAATGATTATTGAGGATAAGGGAATTGGGTTTCACTATGATGAAAAAAATCAACTACCTACAATGGGTCTAAGAGGTATGAAGGAACGTGTAAGAAAAATTGACGGAAACTTCAAGTTAAATAGTAGTAATGGTGAGGGCACAATCATTACAATTTTTATTCCGTTACAGAAAGGGGGGTAGTTTCATATGAATAAAATAAAAGTACTTATTGCTGATGATCATCATGTGGTTCGCAGAGGATTGTTATTTTTCCTAAAAACTCAAAAAGACATTGAAATTGTTGGTGAAGCAACAAATGGGCGTGAAGCAGTAACATTGGTGACAGAATTAAGCCCTGATGTTGTGTTAATGGATTTGTCCATGCCTGAAATGGACGGTGTTGAGGCAACAAAAGCAATTCGTGAAACAAACAATAAGGTGAGAATTATCATTTTGACGAGCTATGCAGATCAAGATCATGTCATTCCAGCGATTCGTGCAGGAGCTTCTGGTTATCAGTTAAAAGATATTGAGCCAGATGAATTAGTGCAAACGATTCGTGATGTATTAAAAGGAGAAAGTAAACTACATCCAAAAGTAACTTCTCATGTGATGACACATCTATCTTCAGGATCTAAACAAGAATCAACAAAGTTTAATGATTTAACGAAGCGTGAAAAAGAAGTTTTAAACGAGCTGGCTAAAGGGAAAAGCAATAAAGAGATTGCATCGGCGCTATTTATTACAGAAAAAACAGTGAAAACCCATATATCTAATATCCTTTCTAAACTGCAACTTTCAGACAGGACTCAAGCAGCATTGTTTGCTGTGAAGAATGGATATATCGAGAATTAAATGAAGGAGTAGATTAATTTATGAATGTATTAGTTATTAATGGTAGTCCAAGAAAAACAGGACGAACAAGAATGGCAGCTTCATTTATTGCTAAAAAACACAATGGATTGTTATTTGATTTAAGTACAAGAGAACTCCCTTTGTTTAATGGAGAAGAAGAGCAAAATGAGTTAGAAGATATTAAAGAACTAAAGAAGATGGTTAGTGAGTCTGATTCTGTTATTTTATTATCACCTGAATATCATAATGCAATGAGTGGAGCGTTAAAAAATGCATTGGATTTCTTAAGTAGCGAGCATTTTTCACATAAACCTGTTGGTCTTATTGCAATAGCTGGAGGTGGTAAAGGCGGGATAAATGCTCTAAACAACATGAGGACGGTTATGCGAGGTGTTTATGCTAATGCAATTGCAAAGCAATTAATTCTTGATCCTCATTGCTTCGATTATGATAAAAAAGAAATAAAAGAAGATCCTGCATTACTTGTTGATCAGTTAGTTGAAGAGTTAGAAATATATACTGAAGCACTTAAAAAAATCAGCAAAAATTAAAAAAAAGACTGACATTGGTTATAACAGTAACCAACTGTCAGTCTTTTTTGAGTGCTATGGCTTTTATATTTGTTGAACATATTCCAACTCTGGGTGTTCAACAGCATGATCTATATATCGCAGAAGAGAGTAGAGTTGTTTTTCTACCTCCTGATAGTCATGCTCAAAGTTATATGCATGAAGAAATTGTTCGATTTTTTTTGAAAGAAAATCGTCCTTTGTGCGAACCATTAAGATGAGTAGGTTATCCCACTGAGAACGATGAGTGTAATATAAAGCTTTGTCATAATCCACACTGCTGTCCATTAAAATCCCTCCTTCTTAAGGAGATATGCTTAGTGTGTGTGAAATGTTCTTGATCTTACTGGGCAAAACTTGGTGTTGTTGATTTATAAGGCTTGGAAGTGTTTACCCTTATAAAAGTAAGACATAATGGAAACCTAAAAATAAAAAAGGGTTTTGCATATGAAAAAAATATTTCACTGTTTTATGATTATTTTCTTATTGGTTCATCCGATAAGAAGTACAGCAACAGAAATGTATACATATGAACGAATGGAAAATCATTTGAAATTGCTATCACATAAATATAATTTAGAGATGAAATCGATAGGTCATACAGAGTTTGGTCGTGAAATTTATGCGATTAAGCTAGGGGAAGGAAAAAAGAATGTTCTCATAACAGGAAGTCATCATGGACGAGAATGGTTGACAACTCATATCATTATGGAAATGTTGAAGAATTATACAGCTGCTTATGATAAGAAGTATTCATTATATGGACATAGCTTGAATATATTAGATCGTGTTTCCATTTGGTTTGTCCCGATGGTGAATCCAGATGGTGTAACAATCCAGCAAAAAGGCGTTGAACATCTGCCACTCTCCTTACAAGAAATTTATATTGATATGAATGGGGGAGAAAACAATTTTAAAAGATGGAAAGCGAACGGAAAAGGTGTTGATCTTAATCGTCAATATCCAGCAGGCTGGAAAGAAATTAATGGAAATACACCTTATGCCTCCTATTCACACTATAAGGGAGAAAAACCCTTTAGTGCTAGTGAAACAAAGTCATTATTTACTTTTACTGAAGAAATAAAACCACTAGCTTCTGTGGCCTATCATACTTCAGGTCGAGAAGTGTTTTGGTATTATTTTAATTCTTTAGAAAATCTTCAACGTGATTCCAAATTAGCTACAATGGTTTCAGATGTTACTGGATACAAAATTTCATATCCTCCAGGAGATGCATTAGGGGGAGGGTATACAGATTGGTTTATTCAAAATTATCAAAAGCCCGCAATGACTATTGAGCTAAGCTACTTAGTAGACGAAACAAATCCACCTTTATCTGTTTTCCATGAAGAATGGGACAGAAATAAATCAATAGGTCTCATACTAGCGGAATATGCAGAGAAATATGTGAAAAGGTAGGATAAGCTCGGGTAAAATAGGGCAAGTTATATTCAAAAGAAACAATAGCGGAGGATTATATGAAATCGATCTCACTATCTAAAATATTCTTCACATTTATTGCCTTTGTTATTATTTTATCAGCTGGAATGAAAGCATATGGAGAGCATAATGATGTTGATATAGAATATAAAAAATGGAGTCGTATTGCTATTTCATCGGTACAAGAAAAATATCCAGACACAGAGCTTATTGATTATAAATATGTAAAACGCGAGGAAGTTAATGAGCAAGAAGCAAAGGATATTTTTCATGTTAAAGCGAATAAAAAGGGAAGAGTTTTTGTTGTTATGATTGATGTTGTGTTTAACCCGAAAACAGGAAAGCTCATTACGGTGAAAATGGTTGAGGGTAACGAGAGGGATTTTTAAGTAAGGTAGTATCGAGTAGAGTTTTTAAAGGAAACAAAAATGACGAAAAAACCTTAAGCTAAAAAGCTAGCACACCATTCACACAGGTAGCTAGCTTTTACTATTTTTGTCTTGTGGAGCCATGTCCAAGTTTAACTTTTAGTTCGATTGATTAATCGAGAAATAGGATAATAAAGCTGACTGATTTTTCACTAAGTCCGCTAAAGTATATTCATCTAAAACGGCTAAGTAAGCTTGTAAAGCTTTATTCAAAACATGTTTTAATCCACAAGCCGGTGAGATGATACATTGGTTACGCTCTTCATCAAAACACTCAACAATATGGAAGTCTTCTTCTGTTTGACGAACAACTTTTCCAATATTAATGTCTTCTGGAGGTACAGCAAGCCTTATTCCACCATTACGTCCTCTAATCGTTTCGATAATATCCATTTTTCCTAACTCATACGTAACCTTCATTAAATGGTTTTTGGATATATTATAAGTTTCAGCAATTTCTTTTATATTTGATAGCTCTTCTTTTGGTTTTGTTGCTAAAAATACTAAAACTCTAAGAGAGTAATCTGTGTATAGAGTTAAGCGCATATAAAGGACCTCACATATCATTGACTTCTAAATGTTTTATTTTATTCATCTTACCATATATTATTTTAAAATCTTAATTTATGTAAGTAAATGTGACAAATTTTTAAAGATGTATTTAATATATTGCTTTTAAAAGGTGTGTGCATTATCCTAAAGATATATTTTAAATACATCTTTAGGAGATGATGATGTGCTTTCTCAAAAAACGATTGAAATTGTTAAATCAACAGCACCAATTTTAGCTGAGCGAGGAACAGAAATTACTACTTATTTTTATAAAACAATGTTTGAAGCTCATCCCGAACTATTAAATATTTTTAATTTCGTTAACCAGAAAAAAGGACGACAACAAACGGCATTAGCCAATACAGTTTATGCAGCGGCAACATACATTGATCAATTAGAAGTGCTGCTTCCAGCTGTCAAACAAATCGCATATAAACATAGAAGTTTGAATGTGAAAAAAGAGCATTACCCAATTGTGGGAGAGTACTTACTTAAAGCAATTAAAGATGTATTAGGAGACGCTGCTACCCCAGATATTCTAAAAGCATGGGAAGAGGCTTATGGAGTCATTGCTAGTGTGTTTATTGATGTAGAACAGGAAATGTATGAACAAACAAAAGCTGTTGCATGGGAAGGCTTCAAGGATTTTCGAATTGTTAGGAAAGAAAAAGAAAGTTCAATGATTACATCATTTTATTTAGAAGCAAAAGATGAAACGACGATTCCAAATTTTAAACCGGGCCAATATGTAACAGTTCGATTAGAGATACCAGGCGAAACATATCTATTAAATCGACAATATAGCTTATCAGATTCACCTGGAAAAAAATATTTAAGAATTTCTATAAAGCGAGAAAGTGGTGAACAACTTCAGGAGGAAGGTAAGGTTTCGAATTATCTTCATAATAATATGGATATAGGAGATACAATAGCAATAACGGCTCCGGCTGGTGATTTTGTTTTAGATGATCGTGAGGAAAATCCGGTTTTCCTTATTAGTGGTGGTGTTGGAATTACACCAATGATGAGTATGTTAAAGGATATCGCTGAGAACCAACCAAATCGTCCTGTTACATTTATTCATGCTGCAAAAAATGAAGAAGTTCATGCGTTTAAACTTGAAGTAAAAGAAACATTGAATAAACTAATGAATGCAGAAGGATATTTCTACTACGATCGCGTAACTGCTATTGATGAAAGTGAACATATTTCTGAGGGAAGAATAAATTTAAGGAATTTTAAAAATTTAATAGCGGACAAAGATCATTCTTTTTATATTTGCGGACCAGCGCCTTTCATGAAAAGCATGATTGATCAGTTAGAGTCTCTAAATGTCAAAGAAGATGCGATTCGTTATGAATTTTTTGGACCATCAATCAATTTAAAAGAAACTCAAAATGCTTAATTTTTTGAAGACTAAATTTTAAATATAAACAAACCCTTTCATCTTTTCTCTCCTAAGCACATACATTTAGGATAACAATAGCTTAGGGGGGAGAGCATGAAAGAATCTGAACAAAAGGCTCTTGAATATGCAATTGCTGAAATAACGGAAGTTGCTACTGGCTTTGGACTTGATTTTTATCCTATGAGATATGAAATCTGTCCAGCAGATATTATTTATACATTTGGTGCTTATGGAATGCCAACAAGATTTTCACACTGGAGTTTTGGGAAGCAATTTCATAAGATGAAGCTGCAATATGATTTAGGTTTGAGCAAAATATATGAACTTGTTATTAACTCAGATCCTTGCTACGCATTTCTTCTAGACACGAACTCTCTTATCCAAAATAAATTAATTGTTGCCCACGTTTTAGCTCACTGTGATTTCTTTAAAAATAATGCACGCTTTGGAAATACAAAGCGGGAGATGGTCGAAAGCATGTCAGCCACTGCTGAACGAATTAAACATTATGAAATACAATATGGAAGGCATGAAGTAGAAACATTTTTAGATGCTGTTCTTGCTATACAAGAGCATATTGATCCATCATTAGTTAGACCTAAGCTTTCTTGGACTATTGATGATATTGAGTTCGAAGAAATGGAAGAAAAAACAATCACACCTTATGATGATCTTTGGAAGCTTGATGATAAACAAAAGCCAAAACATACAGTAAAAAAGAAGAAACGTAAATTTCCACCAACACCTGAAAAAGATATTTTGCTATTTATTGAAGAATATAGCCGTGAATTAGAAGATTGGCAACGTGATATCTTAACAATGATGCGTGATGAAATGTTGTATTTCTGGCCACAGCTAGAAACGAAAATCATGAACGAAGGCTGGGCTTCGTATTGGCATCAACGAATACTTCGGGAGCTTGAACTAACATCAGACGAATCCATTGAATTTGCTAAGCTTAATGCTGGTGTTGTACAGCCTTCAAAAACAAGCATTAATCCTTATTACTTGGGTTTGAAGATTTTTGAAGACATCGAGGAACGATATAATCATCCAACAGAAGAAATGAAAATGTTTGGAGCAACTCCTGGATCTGGTCGAGAGAAAATGTTTGAAGTCCGTGAGGTTGAATCAGATATATCATTTATTCGAAATTATTTAACAAAAGATCTTGTGATGCGTGAAGATATGTATTTATTCCAAAAGCAAGGTAGAGATTATAAAGTGGTTGATAAAGAATGGGAAAATGTTCGTGATCAGCTTGTTAGTATGAGGGTGAATGGTGGATTTCCTTATATAACTGTCAATGATGGAGATTATTTAAAAAATAATGAGCTCTATTTAAAGCATTGGTTCGAGGATATCGAGCTTGATCTTAAGTATTTAGAGAAAGTCCTTCCTTATATTTATCAGCTGTGGGGAAGACCTGTTCATATGGAAAGTGTTTTAGAAGATAAGGCTGTGCTATTTACGTATGATGGAAAAAGTATTTCTAGAAAGTATTTATAAGGTTGAAAAGTCACTGAGATTTCAGTGACTTTTTCTATTCATTTTTCTTGTTATACTTTAACTTTTACCTACAAGATAGTCAACATTCTTCATAAGCCTTTGCTACATCTTGAACTTTAAGCTTTTGTATACTCAAATTTACTATGAATCATTTTGTTTGCCTCCTGAAATTCTTACTCTTTCAAAATGGCTCTGTTAAACTTTGTGGTTGATTTCCGTTACAGGCATTCGCTTTCCGCGGGCGGTCCGGAAGCCTCCTCGGCGCAAGGGCCTGTGGGGTCTCCCTTCGACACGCTTCTCCCGCAGGAGTCTCATGCCTTTCACTTCAATCAACCAAGTGCTAAAAATCAACCATAAGCTTTAACATAGCCTTCAAAATTAGCTCTTCCGAATAATTCACGTTCTAAGTTTTTTGTCTCTATTACAGCATGACTTTTAATGTTGCTTCTGGACAAGGGATAGATATCGAGTTTTTCTCCACAAAACCTGACACACATTTCATTAGACAAATAATAGAAAAACACCAGTTTGTTTTTAAAATTAATTTATGGCCAATAAGGATATAATAAGCAGCATGTAGAAATTTCTACATGCTGTTCTTTTTTTTACAAAGTTGAAATCATTTTTGCATATTTTCTGCAAAATCTTTTGTTATCTTTTTGATAAGCACCCTAAATTATTACAAAGATGAATTCTAATTTAATTGAGGAGTAAATAAAATGAGAGAAAAACTCGGGATCGGTATTGTGACATTAATTTTAGCTATTTTCCTTTCAGCTTGTGCAAACAATGATGATAAAAGTTCCGAAGAGAAAAATTCTAATTATGACCATAATATGGAAATTGATCATTCTGAGATGAATCATTCAGACTCTGGTGACGTTCCAGAAGGATTAAAAGTAGAAGAAAATTCAACTTATAAAGTTGGAAGTCAAGCTATACTTGACACAGACCACATGAAAGGCATGAAGGGTGCAGAAGCTACAATTGTAGGAGCATATGATACAAATGTTTATGTTGTTTCTTATACACCAACAACTGGTGGCGAAAGAGTTGAAGATCATAAATGGGTTATCCACGAAGAAATTGAAAATGCAGGAAATGAACCATTTCAGTCAGGGGAAGAGGTTGTTCTAAATACGGAGCATATGGAAGGTATGAAAGGTGCAACAGCGGTTGTAGACTCAGTGGAAGATATGACAGTCTATATGGTTGATTACACACCAACAACTGGTGGTGAGGAAGTGAAAAACCATAAGTGGGTGACGGAAAGTGAATTATCGCCAAAATAATATGAAAAGTTAATATCGCATATGGGTGCTTAAACTACTGAAAAGAACTTGGCTAAATTCCAAGTTCTTTTTGCAGTATAGAGCTATGATTGTATATTGCCTTTATGAACTAAAGTAGTCCATGATTGTCCATTATCTATTGTTTGAAAAATATCATTATTGTAAGTAACAACGGTTAGAATTTCTTCGTTTCCTGGATGAGATGAAATGTACATGACAGGATTCTCTTTATTCACTTCGTTAGGTAAGGAGATAGCTTCTTCCTTTTTATTGCTCAGTTCCTGTCTATTAAGTGATAATTTATCTCCGTTTAAAGTAAAATAGAGTAGGGATTTTTCTCTAAATTCGACACTTGTAACTGGCTGAGATTGTGAGGCTAAAGAAAATAAATCACCATTATCATTTGAAATAAATAAACCTTGATCTGTGGATATTCCCACGATATTTTCCTTGGTTGGGTGAGTAGCTATATTACCGATATTGTTAAATGAAAGTCCCTCAGCATTACTTTGTGCCCAGTTCTCACCTTCATCTTCAGAATAATAAATTCCACGGTCTAATCTTGAATTCTCTGATTCATTAATCACATAGATCATATGAGTGTTATATCCAGTTGCTAAATAGTGGAAGTCTGTCTCGCCATAAAAAGCAAGTTTGTTTAATGTCTCTCCATCATCGATGCTTTTTATAATACCAAGAGGATTTTTTAAATCTGATCCATGCTCAGGATGCCCACTTGAATAAAAACCTTCATCAGTTGCTTGAAACCCCATATAGTCATGTTTGTTATCAGTTATTTTAAACCACTTTTCATTTGAGAATCTTAATAATCCATCATGTGAAGCTAGATAAAGTTCATCGTTATTTCCTACATAGCCAAGACCGTGTATATGTTCAATGTTTTCATCTTTTACTTCTTTGTAAGTGGTAGTATCATCTTTCGTTAACTGTTCATTTTCCCCTTGTGAACATGCAGTTAGTAAAATAGTTACTATGAAAAATGAAAATATCTTTTTTATCATTGGTACGATAATACCTCCTATTTTTTTTTAGTTACTAGTAATCCATTTGTAGCCTACTCCCCAAACAGTTTTTAAATATTTTTCAACAGGGAAGTTTGCTTGTCGTAGCTTTTCTCTCATATTCCGTATATGTGAATCAATGGTTCGATCTTCTGTTTCAGCCTTTATTCCCCAAATTTTTGAAAGTAAATGTTCTCGTGAAAATACTTTATTGTTGTTCTGCAAAAACAGCCCAAGCAAGGCATATTCCTTAGGTGTAAGTATGATCTCTTTTTCTTGAAATGTAACCTGATACGTTGATTGATTCATTGTTAAACCTTCAAAATTGATGATGTCTTCAAAATTAGAGATTCTGCTGGTTCTTCTCATAATGGCTTCTATACGTGCTAACAATTCTTCTTCATTAAATGGTTTAACAAGGTAATCATCAGCACCTTTTTTTAATCCTTTAACGATATCTTCTTTTTCACTTCTTGCTGTTAACATGATGATTGGTACATTAGAAATTGCTCTTATTTTTTCACAGGTTTTCCATCCATCCATTTCTGGCATCATAATATCAAGAATGACAATATCAACGTTTTTGTGCTGTAAAAATTCTAAGCCTTCAATACCAGATGTCTTCTTAAAACAAGTATATCCATAAGGTTCTATATATAATGATAATAAATCGAGCATTCTCTGCTCATCATCTATTAGCAAAACTGTTTTCATCAAAAAGCCCCTTTTAGAGTAATCTTAAAACATGTGCCTATATTTAATTGACTTGTAACCGTAATATTTCCACCATGAGCATCTACAATTTGTTTTACTATTGATAATCCTAATCCGTAACCACCTGTTAACCTTGATCGTGATTTATCTACTCTAAATAAACGATCAAAGATATATGGCAAATCTTCAGTAGGAATTCCTGTACCTTGATCTTTGACAAATATACTTATGAAATTCCCTTCGTTTGTTATTTCAATTGTAGTCACTGTATTGTTATCAGAGTATTTTAAAGCATTATCTAATAAATTTAAAAAGACTTGTTCAAACCGGATAGGATCGATATCTACAAAAGCGTCTATTTTTTGAACTAATTCAAGTTTTACTCCTTTACTATTATAGGCCGGCTTCATTTTAAGGAAAATGGAGTGCATGAATGAACCAAGCTTTACTTTTTCCTTAGAAATAGAAAAAGTATTTTGATCCATTTTAGCTAAATCAAAAAGTTCTTTTAGTAGGTCACTTACATGGGTGGATTCTTCATAAATAATATTTAAGTAGTTCAGTCGATCTTTTTCTGGTAAGTTGTCTTTTCTTGCAATATCTGTATAACCTTTAATGTAGGTAAGAGGAGTACGTAGTTCATGAGAAATACTCGCTAAAAACTCGTTTCTTTCTTTTTTTAAATAGTTTAAATCGTTTGCTAAGGTTTGAATAGAATTTGATAACTCTCCAATTTCATCATTTGAAGTTCTTTGTAAAGAAACTGAAAAATCACCTTTGCTTATTCTTCTTGTCGCTTCCTTCATTGATATTAAAGGTTTTGTTAAAGCTTTTGATAAAAAGAATATGGTTATCAACATGAATAATAAAATGAGCACCGAAGCCAAGATGAAATGTTCATTTAAACGTGAAATCAAACTTTGTATTTGTTCCGTACTTTTGAACATGTAAACATAACCAATGTCTCCATTAGGATCTTTAAAGGAGGAAACCGTTGAAATATATTGTTCGTTTTGCCAATCCGATTGTAGAATCAGACCTTCATTAGATGCTTTTAGTTCAGCTCCATTTCTTGTTACTATTTTGTTCATCCCATCATCTATTGGTTTAGATGATGTTATCATTTTCCCAGTATCATCAGTTATGACTACTTCTGTATCTGTTTCTGTCTCCATCATTTGAATATGGTGTAATGTCGTTTCATCGTAAGAAATTTCTAAAACATCACTATGACTATTTCCACGTGATTTTAATGCTTTTAACTCTTCATTTACAAGAGAATGTACAACATTACGATGTAAGAAGAACATAGAAGAGGCTTCAATTATAAAAATACAGATAAAAAACCAAAGACCAAGTTTGATTGAAATTTTCATAGACTACACCTTTTTACCTTAATAAGAATATTGTAATGGGAAATTGTTGAGAAAATATGCAGATTTGGCGTGTATTTAGTGAAGTACATTAAATAACAACTTTCTATACAAATTTTATAACACTGAAAAAAAACTTTGCATGATAGCTTGTTTACATCCAATCTAAACTAACTAAATCGAGACAAGTCTATCCCCCAAATTGTATCAGAAAAGAATTAAATCTCGAACCTTGAACCAAGTGATAACATTTATCGTTTCGTGTATAACAAAGAGATTATTTTGGCAATAGAAGCATGTGAAATAGAAAATCAATTCAAGCGAAAGTCCATTTAGAAAATGCAATAGGTAAAGTTCATAAGAGATCAAAGCAAAGAATGCAGGATGCTGTTAAAGACTTGAAAGAAGGTATTGCAGAAAGCTGTAAACTCCTTTAATCAGATAAAAAACCCCCTATTGGAGGTTTTTAAGTATTTATTCTTCTTCTTCAAGATCCTCAATTAATTTCTTCATTTCATCAATTTCTTTACGTTGAGCTTTTATGATCTCATCTGCCAATTCACGAACTCTTGGATCTGATATTTTAGCACGTTCACTAGTTAATATCGCAATAGAATGATGGGGAATCATGGCTTCCATATAGTCAGTATCATCCACCAATGTTTGACTTCGAAATAGGAAGAGGGAAAGAGCAAAAACGAGTACACTGACAACGGCAATGCTAATATTTACCTTTCGATTTTTTAGCATACGGTACATAAATCCTAACATAATGAGAGTCATGGTAGCTCCCATTAACAGAGCCATATAAAGCCTTGATTCACTAAAAAAGATATGATCAAGACTGTATGTGCTAAAATATTTAAAAAGAAACATCACAATGGTTGAAGTGATGATCATCCCAGCAAATTTAATGTATTGTTTCATAATAGCTACTCCTTTCAAGCTATTTACATAGTGTTTTACCTAATTATTAGGTAAGTATAAGTATACTTATTTTTGAAGTTGAAAACTCAAATGACAGAGCAAAGCTATATGCTTTGCTCCAAGATCTGAAAACTTTGCTATCCAGCTTGTCCTTTTTATGAAGCCATTTTGCGACATGCTTCTGCACATCTAAAGCAAGACTCTGCACATTTTTTACAATGATCTTGTTCATGTTTTTCACACTCTTTACCACATGCCTCACATATGTCAGCACATAGTCTACAAATTTGTTCAGCAAATGGACTATTTGATTGCATCGCTTTTACTGCAAATCCACAAATATCAGCACATTCTCTATCTAGACGAATACAGGCTGACATCATTGTTACATCTTCTTCGTTAAGGCATGCATTATAACATGAATTACAAGCCTCCATACATTCTAAGCATGCTTGAATACATTCTTTATATTGTTGTTGAGTTAACATAAATAATACCTCCTTAATTTTTTATATTATTAATAGTACCCGTCAACTAAAGAAAATAACGTGGTTCAAGCAAACTCCTTAAAATCTGCACATTTTATAGGAATAGACTCTGTGTATTATATAGGAAAGCTTCTTCATTCTTTGTATTAGTTATGGGGTAGATTTGTACATATGAAAATTGTATTAGAAGAATAAGGCAGTTTTATTTTCATATGAATGATGGTTTATAAATCAGCCATTATATTTATTGAAATGATAAAAAAGGATGACTACAAATTGGTCTTTTATCGACCAATTTGAGTCATCCTTTCATATTAAATTTGCTAGAGGCTTTGCATTAAAGGAATGCAGCTCCAACAATAATTAGTAATATAAATAGAACAACGATCAAAGCAAATGTTGATCCACCTGCGCCATATCCGCCGTAACCTCCAGCGCCATAACCACCAAATCCAGCACCATATCCACCATAGTTACCATATCCGAAACCCATAAATAATTCTCCTTTCATTTGTAGGATTAATAATAGAGTATTAAGGAAATGGGAAATTGACTGTGCGAATGCCTAGATTAAAATAAATTGGGTGTTTTTGTTAATCCTTCTTTTTTCTTTTACTATTGATTGTACTAAGTGTTTCATTACCAAAGTAATTGAAAAGCTTTCCTTTAGAACTACCTATTTGTTGAGAAGTATAGATCCCTGTGTGTCCTGAAAATAAATAACTCACAATACAAACAAGGAATAAATAAAGACTTGCCTCAGAACCAAATAGTTCAATACCCATGATAAAGCATGCGATCGGAGTATTTGTGGCTCCACAAAAAACACCAATAAAACCTAAAGCTGCTAAAAATGGAATTGAAACATGCAGAAATTCGCCGAGGTAACTACCAAGCGTTGATCCAATAGCAAATAATGGTGTTACTTCACCACCTTGATAACCTGCTCCAAGTGTTAGGGAGGTGAATAGTAGCTTTGTTATAAATGTAAGCGGTGAGACATCCCCTGCAAAGGCATCATCAATTAGTGGTAGACCCAATCCAAGATATTTTCGAGTTCCAACAATATAAACTAGTGCAATAATGACAAGTCCCCCAACAAAGCTTTTGATCATAGGATTAGGAAAAAACTGTGTGTATTGCTTTTTTAACCAGTGTGTTAGTTGTGAAAATAATGTGCTTGTTAATCCAAATAGAATGGCAGCAACTATAATTTTAAATAAAAGTAGTAGTGATAGTGTAGGGATTGAACCAATATAATAATGATGATGACCAACTCCCCATGCAGTTGTGATAAAATCTCCAACAACAGCAGCGATAAATGCAGGAAATATTGCTTCATGCTTGATCAGACCTAGAGCTAAAACTTCTAATCCAAATACTGTTCCTGCTAACGGCGTTCCAAAGACAGATCCAAACCCACTACTAATTCCACAGATAATAATGATTTTTCGGTCCACATCATCTAATCTAAAGATTTTTCCAATTAGTTCAGAGAAGGCACCACCCATTTGAACGGCCGTACCCTCTCGACCAGCAGATCCACCAAATAAATGGGTGATAATTGTTCCAAATAACACTAATGGAGCCATCCGAAATGGAATACTTTCCTTAGCACCATATGCTTGTTCGATTAATAAATTATTCCCTTTTGCAGAATTTAAGCCATATTTCCAATAGAGAAAACTAACAAGCATTCCACCAAATGGAAGTAAAAATAAAACCCATGAATAAGCTTCTCTTGTTTGGACTGCCCATTCTAAACTAACTAAGAAAAAAGCTGAAGCAGATCCAGCTAAAATTCCAACTATTCCAGCTAAGATCGTCCATTTGATCATATATAACAATAAATGGACATGTATCTGTTCTTTAAGAACGTTCTTAAAATTGTGCATTTTATATCCTTTCAATTTTCACTCTTGATTAGCTACCTAAATGTAATCTTCCTAGATATTAAACTGCGAATGAAAATCTAAGTTATTGTATTAGTTGTCCGTATTGTTGCAACAAGTTTTTTCGTTTTTTGTATAGTTTATCACATTGCCTGTTCTATCTTATACATTTCAATGGAACAGCATGTCAATAAAACATCTCTTAATTTATTTCATTATACCGAATCTGTATATTTTTTTAGAATTTTTTGGTCCTTTTAGAAAAAGTGAAATCTTATTAGATATATAAACATTTGGAGGGATTTATGATGAAAATAATTGATCAAAATGAAAGTTGTAAAACAACTAAAAGTGAAGAAGTTGAATTCAATAGATTATGGGGAAGTTGAAACAAACGAGAATAAAAACAATTCTTGCTGTAGTTAAATCCATAAGAGGTTGGTGATCAATATGTCATCAGCCTTTTTTATTTTAGGCTATTTCAATAATACTTTTTTGCTATTTGATAAATCTTTATAATTAAACCTTGAATAAACTAAATAAGTGAATTAGTATATAATTAAATGCTTATATAATATTCCAGAACAGCTTTATTATCGTGAATGAATTTTGTATTAAGTAGGGATACTGAATTCATATGAAGTCAAAATAAGTATATTATTATATGTTTATTCTTAATAAATGATGGGGAGGGTTAAAAGATGTCAGAAGCACTAATAGAAATAGAAAATGCTGCAACAATTTTAAAACTCTTAGGAGATAAAACAAGACTGACCATGGTGAAAATGCTGGATTCTAATGATTGTTGTGTGTGTGAATTTGTTGAGGTTTTTAAAGCAAGTCAACCTGCGATTAGTCAGCATATCCGGAAACTAAAAGATGCAGGAATTGTTAAAGAAACAAGAAGAGGACAATGGATTATCTACTCACTCAATAAAAATATTGACTATTATCCACTTGTGCAAAATTTATTACAACATCTACCTAATCAAGATTATCGAATGAAAGAATTGGAAGATCAAGGTTTACGTATTTCGTGTGAATAAATGGAGGGTATAACATGACACAAGTAATATTAGCATCTGTCATTTTTTTACTCACACTTACATTAGTTATTTGGCAACCTAAAGGATTATCGATCGGGTGGTCTGCTTGTGGAGGAGCAATATTAGCTCTTCTTGTAGGTGTAGTAGATTTTAATGATGTGATTGATGTAACATCTATCGTTTGGAACGCAACACTAGCTTTTATTGCAATTATAATTATTTCACTTATTTTAGATGAAATTGGCTTTTTTGAATGGTCTGCTTTACACATGGCACGAGCGGCCAAAGGAAATGGTATTAAGATGTTTATTTATGTAAGTATTCTAGGTGCGGTTGTTGCGGCATTTTTTGCAAATGATGGAGCTGCTTTGATTCTTACACCTATTGTATTAGCGATGGTAAGAAATCTTAACTTTAGTGAAAAAATGGTTTTCCCATTTATTATTGCAAGTGGATTTATTGCCGATACAACATCACTGCCACTAGTTGTTAGTAACCTTGTTAACATCGTTTCTGCTGACTTTTTTGGTATAGGTTTTGTTGAATTTGCATCAAGAATGATTATTCCTAACTTTTTCTCATTGGGAGCAAGCATATTAGTTTTACTGCTATTCTTCCGAAAAAGTATTCCAAAAAATTATGATTTATCACAGCTAAAGAAACCAGTAGAAGCAATTCGTGATGAAAAGATGTTTAAACTGTCGTGGATTGTTTTGGGCATATTACTAATCGGTTATTTTGCTAGTGAGTTTATTGGAATTCCTGTATCAATTATTGCGGGGATTGTGGCAATCTTCTTCTTGTTTATGGCAAAAAGAAGTTCTGCAGTGAACACAAAAACTGTCATAAAGGGAGCACCTTGGGCGATTGTCTTTTTCTCAATAGGTATGTATGTAGTTGTTTATAGCTTGCGAAATGTAGGATTAACAGATGTTTTAGCAGATGTGATTCAAGCGACTGCTGATCAAGGCTTATTTGCAGCAACAATTGGAATGGGATTTATTGCAGCCATTCTTTCATCAGTGATGAATAATATGCCAACAGTTATGATCGATGCACTTGCAATTTCTGACACAAATACATCAGGAGTTATAAGAGAAGCGCTGATTTATGCTAATGTGATTGGTTCAGATTTGGGGCCAAAAATCACTCCAATCGGATCACTTGCTACATTATTATGGTTACACGTCCTTTCATTGAAAGGTGTAAAAATTTCTTGGGGTACTTATTTTAAAACAGGTCTTGTTTTAACCATTCCGACTTTGTTTATTACACTTGTTGGTTTATATATTTGGTTACTTATTATTCATTAATTCAACTTAAAGGAGCAATTATCATGTCTAAAAAAACAATTTATTTTCTATGTACAGGAAACTCTTGCAGAAGCCAAATGGCAGAAGGTTGGGCTAAAAAGCATTTAGGAAGTGAGTGGGAAGTGAAAAGTGCAGGACTTGAAGCACATGGTTTAAATCCTAATGCTGTAAAAGCGATGAACGAAACAGAAATCGATATTTCAAACCAGACTTCAGATGTAATTGATCAAGAAATTCTTAACAATGCAGATTTAATTGTTACTTTATGTGGCCACGCAGCAGACAATTGCCCAGTAACACCTGCTCACATTAAAAGAGTACACTGGGGGTTTGATGATCCGGCAAAAGCTGAAGGTTCAGAAGAAGAGAAATGGGCTTTCTTCCAACGTGTACGTGACGAAATTGGCGAAAGAATTGAACGTTTTGCTAAAACTGGAGAGTAAGGAGCAGTTTGTTTTAGCACTAGATAAATAAGTCAAATGATGCCGTGAGAAATTCTCTCGGCTTTCTTTTTTGTGGTGAATCTTTTATATGTTGTAATGTCATATTTTGTCGAAAAACTAATATATCTTGAGTTTGAGCAAATATATTGATCAAAATAACAAATAAATTTATTGAAGGAGCAAATATAACGAAAAATGAGCAAATAAACACTGTAACATAGCAAATATCTGTATCTGAACCTTCAGTAATCAAAATATTAGTAGTAATCCTCACCACAATGAGATTACTACTAATTTAAAAACAATACTTCTACCACATCAATATCTCCTCTTGATATGTTCAACATTGAATTAAGGTTTTTATATCTCTCTTTTCATACTAGAGCCAAATTTCTTGCAATCAAAATATCATTATGATGTAATTATTGAAGAAACTTTTTATATGAATTAGTATAAAAAGTGAATAGTGTAAAATAGTTGGTATAACAACTAAACTGAATTTTGGTTGCTTGATTAAAGGATTCTACCTGAGGTCAAAATGCATTAGACTATCTAGGTACTTCAGGCAAAAAGGTCAGGAAAAATAACCTTAATAAAACAATTTACCTCATAATATATTTAAGGAGTGATTCATTTGTCTAACGAACACAAAGAAAACATAAAAAGATCAGTAAAAGATCATTGGTATGTAAAATATGAGGAAGTGGGATTTCCATCTATTCAAAAGGGATGGGTATTACCTGTTGAACGCTGGGCTGATTTTGATCCGTTTATTTTAATGGCAGAAGATTGGTTTAAAAGAGGCACTTTTTCGGACCATCCTCATAGAGGCTTTCAAACAGTAACATATGTTATTGATGGAAGACTAGAACATATAGATAATGCAGGTGGACGCGATATTCTTGAGCCTGGTGATGTTCAATATATGAACGCTGGTTGGGCCGCAAGACATGGAGAGGAAGGTGTAGGAGATGATATTGCTCACACCTTACAGCTTTGGTTGAACCTTCCAAAGCATTTAAAGAAAACAGATACTAGCTACCAAAATATTTATAGTGAAGATGCACCAACAGTTGATTTTACAGGTGGCTCTGTCAAAGTATTTTCTGGCGATATAGCAGGAGTTAAAGGTCCGATGGAATCTGTTGTTCCTTTTACATTATCAGAAATCTCATTAAATGAAGGAGCAACATACACACACAAGCTACCAGAAACGCATAATGCATTTTTGTATGTATTATCAGGTGATATGGATTTTGGAGAAAATGAAGTGAACCTGACAAAACATGGAGTTGCTACTTTAAGTTTTGATGAGAGCGGTAATAAAGATATGATGAGTGAGTTTAGAATTAAAGCAAACAGTAGGCGCTCGAAAGTATTGATCTATTCAGGTACTCCGATCAAAGAAGAAATCGTTCCTTATGGTCCTTTTGTAATGAATACTATGGATGAAATTAAGGATGCATATCGTGACTTTCATAATGGAAAGTTCGGTCCTCCTGCAGTCTGAAAGTAAACATTTCATCTATATGAGACTCAAATCTAAAAATAAGTTGGGGTGTTTCTATTGGATATTTTTGAAGTGATTAAAACACGCAGAAGTAATGGACTTGTGACTGATGAGGCAATTCCAAAAGAAATCATTGAACAAATTTTAGAAGCGGGGACTTGGGCTCCTAGCCATTTCAGAACTGAGCCTTGGCGATTTTTTGTATTAAGAGGTGAAGGCAGAAAGAAGTTAGGCGAAGTTCTTGTGAATATTGCCCAACAGAAACTGGATGATCCTTTGAGTGAAGGAAATCAGAAAAAGCTTGAGAAGATTGCTGAAAAACCATTTAGGGCTCCTGTGATTATAACCGTTGCTGTTGAGCCAAGTGATAATCCAAAAGCAATTTCCAAAGAAGAGTATGGCGCAGTATACTCGAGTATTCAAAATATGTTGTTGGCTGCACATAGTTTAGGGTTAGCGGGTTTCTGGCGAACAGGCGAACCTACTTATGATCCATTAATGAAAGAGTTTTTTGGTTTATCCGACAAAGGAGATGTATTAGGTTTTCTTTATTTTGGGTATCCAAAAAGATCGTTACCAGAAGGAAAAAGAAAGCCATTTTCTGAAGTGACCACATGGATAGGGGAAGAATAAGAGAGAATAAGTAAAAATGAATTAACTCTAATTATGTAGTACGCTACAACATTAGCATTCATAATAAGCCGTTATAATATCAATAACTATATATTAGAGTTGATTTTTGAATGGAGTAGCTATAATAAATACAAAACATCATTGTAAAATCTATAGGATAAAATGTTGCTATAGCAACTAAAGGGAATGTGGCTGGAACTTAATTAAAGAAATCAAACAAAAAACGAATAAACCTAAATTCAGTTAAGCTGAAAGAAACAAGTTTGTCCCATTCCGCTGCAGACATAAGATTCGCCGTCGCCGGGGAGGAAGCTAAGCCTCCTCGTAAGCTGCGCGCCTGTGGGGTCTCAGCCTTTCCTCTGCACCCGCAGGAGTCAAATGTCTTCCGCTCCATTCCACTAGTTCTTAAAAATTGTATGCAATATCAAAAAATCTAATTGAAGACAACAAATAAAAAGCCGAAATACTAGGAGATTAATAAAATTAAATATCTCCTAGTATTTCGGGTTTCATTAGGTTAAATACTTATGTCCCAGCCCCTCTCCCTAAGAATGTTTCATTATTAGGAAATCTTTATTAAAAACTTACAATGACGATCTCCCTCAGTTTGGCAACAAGTTCTATTAATATTTTCTGTGCCAATGACTTCTTTAAACATAGCTGTTTCACATCGACATGCTACCTTGTACTCTTTTGCTACAGATAGAATTGGACAATTATATTCTGTTAGTTCATATGTGTTGTCATCTATTTTCAAAAGCTCAGCCATATAGCCTTTTTCGTTTTGAATGTTGACCATTTCATTAAGCTTTTCAACTGAATGATGTTTATGTTGCATTCGAGTCTTATATTCTGTGCTTAGTCTTGCTTCTCTTTTTTTAAATAGAAGATCAATTGTTTCTTCTCCATGTAACTCTTTAATATCGTTAAGAAAATCAACACTCATTCCCTCATAGTTTTTTGGGAAATACTCTGCTGCTTTGTGTGATAAAGAGTAAATTTGGAGTGGTCTACCCATCGGCTGCTTCAGTTCAGATGACAAAATAAAGCCATCTTTTTCGAGGCTTGTCAAATGCTTTCTTACTGCCATATGCGTAATATTTAGATGTGAAGTTAATTCATTTACAGTTAAAGAGCCTTCTTTTTTTATCAAATTCAGTATTTTATCTTTTGTACTTTTTTGTGCAATTGTCATTATAAAACCTCCTTTAGATGCAGTTAGGAGAAGGTGGAAATTTAGAATTGAGCTTCAAAAATAGTTAAAATTTATTATACCACAAGGTATAAAATGTTGAAACGAATTGGATGCTTCATATTTTCATAAGCAAATAAATTGATCATATTAAAAATTTGATTTACTATAAATTTATACTTATTATACTAAAATGTATAAAAACAAATTTTGGAGGAATATCAAATGACAAACTACACTTTACCAGAATTAAACTATGAATTTAACGCATTAGAACCTCATATTGATCAACAAACAATGGAGATTCACTACGGTAAACATCATCAAACATATGTGAATAATTTGAATGCTGTTCTAGAAGGCAAAGAAGAATTACAAGCAAAATCATTAGAAGAATTAGTGAAAAATTTAGATGATGTACCTGAGGCAATAAGAACAGCTGTAAGAAACAATGGTGGAGGTCACCTTAACCACTCTTTATTTTGGGAGGTAATCGCTCCAGCTTCAGGTCAAAACACTATCGCTACAAACTTAGAAAAAGCTATTCATGAGTCTTTTGGGAGCTTTGAAAACTTTCAAAAAGAATTTACTACAGCAGCAATAACTCGTTTTGGTTCTGGTTGGGCTTGGTTGATTATTAATGAAGATGGAAAGCTACAGGTAACAAGCACAGCTAATCAAGATCATCCAATTATGGAAGGAAACCAAGCAATTTTAGGCTTAGATGTTTGGGAGCATGCTTATTACCTAAATTATCAAAATAGAAGACCAGAATATATCTCAAGCTTTTTTAATATAATCAATTGGAATGTTGTATCTGAGAAATACGAGCAAAATATCTAATTCTATCCTACGAAGGAATAAGGTGCCATTTAGGTACCTTATTCCTTCGTTAAATGTAGAGATTAACAAAGGGGTAATATATATGAATCAGCAAATAGTTGATATTACGATCATAGGTGGCGGTCCGACAGGATTATTTTCAGCCTTTTATGCAGGAATGAGAAAGATGTCAGTAAAAATAATTGATAGCTTAGGTCAATTAGGAGGACAGGTGGCAGAGCTTTATCCTGACAAATATATATATGATATAGGTGGTTTTCCTAAAGTATTAGGAAAAGACTTTGTCGAGAATTTAATCAACCAAGCTAATTATGCTTCGCCTGAGATTTGTTTGAATGAAACAGTAATAGATCTTGAAAAACATGGTGAAGTTTTCACATTAAAAACAAATAAGGGTGAACATTATACAAAGGCAATTTTGATCACTGGTGGAATTGGAGCTTTTGAACCAAGAAAATTACATCTTGAATCTGCTTCTTATTATGAAGGGAAAAATCTGCACTATTCTGTAAAAGATTTGCAAGAATTTAAGGATGCTAAAGTACTTGTTTGTGGTGGTGGAGATTCAGCTTTGGATTGGTCAATGATGTTAAATGAAATTGCGGAATCAGTTACTTTATGCCATCGACGAGGAGAATTCAAAGCACACGAAAGCAGTGTCGAGCAATTATATCAATCTACTATCAACATAAAGGTTCCCTATGTTATTAAGGAGCTAATTGGAAATCATGAGAAAATTAGCAAAGTTGTGATTGTTGATAAAGAAAATAATGAAGAAACAGTAGAAGTGGATTCTGTAATTGTTAATTATGGAAACATCTCTTCAATAGGTCCGATTAAAAGCTGGGGCTTGGAAATGGAGAAAAATTCAATTCTTGTGAATCCAAAAATGGAAACCAATATTGAGGGGATTTATGCTGCTGGAGATATTGCTACTTATGATGGAAAAGTAAAACTCATTGCAGTTGGATTAGGCGAAGCACCTATAGCCATTAATAATATAAAGAAATATATTGATCCAACTTCAAGAGTTCAACCACTTCATAGCACAAGTGTATTTAAATAGGGGGGACAAAGTATGAAGCTCGTTGGTATTTCTGGTTCAATCATAGGCTCTAAAACATCAAAAGCTGTTCATGAAGTGTTACAAACAGCAAAAGTAAAGGATGCAAGTATGATAACAGAGTTAATTGATCTAAAAGATTACAAGGTTGAGTTTGTTAATGGTAAACCATTGAATGATTATAATGATGATACGATCAAGGTTGTAACTACCATTCTCTCAGCAGATTTTCTTTTGATTGGAACACCCATATATCAAGCCTCCATTCCAGGTGTGCTGAAAAATCTGTTCGATCATCTCCCAATTGATGCTTTAAAGTCAAAAGTAACAGGAATTGTCACAACAGGAGGAACTGAAAAGCATTTTCTTGTAACAGAATATCAATTGAGGCCGATAATAAATTATTTAAAAGGCGTTGTTCCAGTAGGAAATGTTTACGTCCATAACCATGATTTTAGTAAAGATAATGAAATTACAAATACGGATATAATTAACCGAATTGATAGATTGGTTGAGGAAATGATTTATCTTCAAAATGGGATAAGTAATAGAGTGGAAAAATAGTAACTAAAGTTATTTTTTATAAATAGTGAGAACTACGATAAAATAGTGAGTATGTAGGGTTTAGATGTGTTAAATAGTAAAACACAATGATATATTAGCACGAATTCATAAAATATGTAAAAGTTTTATTTTTTCTTGGCATTTCAGCGTTTGGTTTTTTAAAAAAGGTTTTAAAGACAGACTATTTAAGGTTGATTGGAGCGGAAGGTGCGAGACTCCTGCGGGAGCAGTAGGACAGGTGAGATCCCGCAGGCGCTGTGCGCCGAGGAAGCTCACCGCCCGCCCTGCGGAAAGCGAGCAACCTGTAGCGGAAATCAGCCATCGCAATCCTTGTTATAAGGCAACAGGTATTAAAAAAGTAAATAATAAAAACGCTGTTGATTTTAATATCAACAGCGTTTTTATTATTTATTTATGCAAATTCCTTTATGAAATAATTCCTAACTTAAAAAGTGCTTGCCGCTGTAGCAGCTTTTCTTAAGCCTTCTTCAATAATATCTTTTGCACGATCAGGATATTGGTTATGACCTTCTATAATAACTTCCGTTGTATCAGTCACACCCCAGAAATTTAAAACTGTTTTCACGTAGTTTACTGACATCTCAGCTGCTTGTGCAGGACCTTCAGAATAAACGCCACCTCTTGCGTTTAACAAAGCAACTTTTTTGTCACCTTGAAGACCAATTGGGCCTTCAGCAGTATAACGGAAAGTTTTTCCTGCTTGACCTAGATAATCTAAGTAAGTGTGTAAAACAGCAGGAACAGAGAAATTCCATAATGGGAAAGCAAATACAACTTTATCTACTGCAAGAAATTGCTCAAGGTATTTGTTCACTATGTCTGTAGCTTTTTTCTCGTCAGATGTTAATTCAAGACCTTTACCTAGTTTGAACATACCGTTAATCATATCAGTGCTAAAATAAGGTAAGTTTTCTTTAAATAAATCTAGTTCAGTTATTTGATCATGTGGATTAGATTCCTTGTAACTATCTAAAAATGCCTGATAAAGTTGAACACTAACAGCCTGTTCAATTGGTCTAGAGTTTGCTTTTATAAATAAAACATTTGCCATTTAAAAATACCTCCATATAGTATGTGTTTTAAAAGGTTGTTATAGCAACCTTTGTGCGTAGTTGAAATTTGAACATTGTTTATCGTAGCATCTATTAGTTGTTATAGCAACTAATAAGTATTGATAATGTAAAATTTATAATACATTATCACGCATTTTAGTTAGAATTCTTTTTAATTCACATATTTCCTCTTTAGAGATACCTTGGCATACCAATTTATTAAAATCTTCTGTAATAGGTGTTATAGTAGCTCCGAGCTCTTTTCCTTTATCAGTTAAGTGTAACTGTAAAGAGCGACGATCACTTTGGCTAATGATTCTTTTTATAAATCCCTTATTTTCTAAATTAGAGACCATACGAGCTACATTGGTTTTATCCTTAAAAAGACGATCAGCAATTTCATTTTGAGTTATTCCGTCTTTTTCCCAAAGAAGCATCATAATTAAATTTTGTTCTGGAGCAAGATTAAAAGGTGCTAATTTATTTTTCACATAACTTGTTAAAGTCAAATCAGTTTTATGTATGAAAATACTTATATAATCATCAATAGAGACCTTCATTTGGATCCTCCATTTTATCTTTGTTGATCGAATTATATTTAATGGGACAGAAAATGTCAATTTTACATTTTCGCTCCATTAAACAATTATGGATTCAATTGCAATAAAACTTCGAAAAAACAGCGATAAAATCAACATGATATCTCGGATTGATAACTATTTAACACGAGATATATGATTTAACTCAATTTTTTATGGGTATAGTTAATTATATGAAGAAATTTAAGTTGAAATTTAACTAAAAGGAGATGAAAATTCATGACAAATCTTAAATTAGCCGTAATCTATTATAGTTCAACTGGTACTAATTATCAGCTAGCTCAGTGGGCTGAGGCTGGGGGAAAAGAAGCTGGTGCTGAAGTGAAATTGTTAAAGGTACCAGAAACTGCTCCTCAAGAAGCGATTGAATCTAATCCAGCATGGAAAGCCCATTATGAGGCAACAAAGGATGTTCCTGAGGTCACTTTAGATGATCTTGAATGGGCAGATGCAATTATTTTCAGTGTACCAACTAGGTTTGGTAATATGCCATCACAAATGAAAGCCTTCTTAGACACTACTGGTGGCTTATGGTTTAATGGAAAACTTGTTAATAAAACAGTAAGTGCTATGACATCCGCTCAAAATCCACACGGTGGACAAGAGTCAACCCTTTTAGCACTTTATACAACAATGTATCACTGGGGAGCAATTGTGGCAGCACCTGGATACACTGATCCTGTTACGTTTGCTGCAGGAGGTAATCCTTACGGAACAAGTGTATCAGTAAACCAAGATGGAGAAATGGTTGAAGATGTTCAAGCTGCAGTAATACATCAAGCCAAACGTACACTATCAATTGCTGAAAAACTAAAATAAACATAAGTACTTTAAAATTTAACTTTTAAATAGCTAGAATAGGGATATCTCACAAATGTGTCTTTATTGGGGTCTGACCCCAATTGAGGCAGTTGAGATATCCCTGTTTTATTATGGCAATTATGGTATATGTATTGTGGTAATGTTGCGTAGAGCTTAGAATACTTATAGTGAGGTGAATAACATGAACTACAAGAAAAAATTGATCATTGTGTTTACAGCTGCAGCGATAATAAGTGGTTGTTCAAATAATAGTGATACTAATGAAAAAGATGATCATACCGGTCATGGTGAGCATCAAGAGCATGTGATAAATGATATAAGAGAAGAAACAGCTGGAATAGATACGTTACCAACATTTTTAAATGAAAAATCTGAAAATATTCAAGTCGTTTATCAAGCCGCAGCTCAGCATAAAGATATTTTGGAAAATATTCCTTGTTATTGTGGGTGTGGTGAGAGTGCAGGTCATAAAAGTAGTTACGATTGCTTTGTGTTTGAAAACAAAGAAAACGGGAGTATCGTTTGGGATGATCATGGAACAAAATGTGGAGTTTGTTTAGAAATTGCTGCCCAATCTATTGTTGATTTTCAAGAAGGAAAGTCTGTTAAAGAAATTCGTTCCAAGATTGATGATTTGTATAAAGAAGGATATTCGGAGCCTACACCAACACCAGAAGTTTAAAGGTTGAATAGTTATTGAAGACTAAGTAAATTGTGCATAGGGCTCTTTTAGCTCCTCTAAGCGCAAACACGCTTAGTCTTTTATCGTAATAAAAATATCTATTTACATGATCATGTTCTGAAATACTAATTATTTCTCATATACTTCTACAGAAAAGGCTATGTTAAAGCTTATTGTTGATCTAACCAGTTAACGGGAAATCAACAGCAATGTTTAACAGCACCATAGAATAAGAAGTTGAGGAGGGTGATGAAGTGCGATTACCTGCTTCTGATCTTGGGTTAATGGCAGAGCATCTAGCAGCACATGAGGGAATAATTAATAAATTTAAAAGAGATTATTTAGTCATACAAAATCCAACATTAAAACAGCTTCTTTATACTTCAATAACAATTATGAGAGATCATGTCCGGGTGATGTTAGCCTTAATTGATCCACAAAATAACGGGACAGTTCATCTTGCAAATATTCCTATTCAACAAGAAGAATTTGTTTATCATAACATGTCGGAAAAGGAAAAGCATGTTGCCTTAGAAGCAAGAGCTACTTCTAAAGCTATGGCCAGTGATAACTTCACTTCTGCTCTTAGAATGAAAAATACCAATGCTAAGCATGTGCATGTTGAAATGGCTAAACAACAAGTTAAACTTCAAGGTTTATATAATGAAATGATTCAGCAAATCAACGGGGACTATACACCAAAAGCAACAGAAAAAGAACAGATTAAGACCTTCCAAAAATATTTTCATATTCTCAAAGAATGAGGAAATATATGAAAAACGTATCTTGAAAAAGTGCGTTTTTTATTTTGGGAAATTTGTTTCCTTATACTTATACCTTTACATCCTCTAATCTAATTCACGATAAGGTATTTATATATGTTGTGGCTTTTACTCATATATATCCTTATTTATACACATTTATCTATAAATTGGGATAAAATTCATGATAAAATAGTACTATAAAATATTACTAGATTTAGGGTGACATCATATGCATATCGTTCGCGACTTATTTGTAAATATCAATATCTTAATAGCACTTGTCTTCGCATATAGTCAGCTATTAAACTGGACATTTTTTCAAGGTCTTAAACCTTTCTCCCGTAAAATAGCAGGAGGTCTAGCAAGTGGTGTTTTAGGTGTCATATTAATGCAGTTTTCTATCCAAGTAACACCTGAGACAATCGTTGATTTTCGACATATACCAATTATACTTTCGATGATTTATAGTGGAACAATTCCAGCAATCGTCAGTGCATTACTCATAATCATTGCTCGTTTTTTTATCGGAATTAATTTATCTTCTTTTGTTGCCCTTCTTTATGTTGTCATTGTAACAATTGGTTTTTATTTCATAAAAAAACTAAAAATCAAGAGAGTGTATAAATTTCTATGGATGCTATTTCATGCGAACGTTATCTTTTCTTTTGTGATTGTTTTTTTAGTTCCTGAATGGGATGTACTGAAAAGTCTAGTACCATTATTTTGGGTACTTTCGTTTATTGGTGGATTGATAGGCTATTATTTCGCAGAACACTTAAGAAAAACTCACAAACTATTTCAACATTATAAAGCACAGTCTACTAAAGATTTCCTAACAGGGTTATGGAATGTTCGCTATTTCAACGAAAACTTAAAAGCAATTTATGAAGAGGAACATATCAAAAAACATTCTCTATTATATTTAGATATAGATTATTTTAAAAGGGTGAATGATACATATGGTCATAGCGAAGGGGACGAGGTATTAAAGCAAATAAGTAATATCATGGTAAGTCATGTAAGACCTAATGATCGCTGTTATCGTAAAGGTGGAGAAGAGTTCAGTATTATCCTTCCAAACAGTACGTTAACGAAAGCACAAGAAATTGCTGAACGAATTCGAAGAGCGGTTGAAGTACACCCTTTTAAGCTTACATCTGGAAAAGTCATCTTTGTTACAATTTCAATTGGTATTTCACATTATCCAACCATTTCACAGAACGGAATGGAATTGGTGGAAAACGCTGATGAAGCATTATATCTTTCAAAGGAAAGTGGAAGAAATAAAGTCTCTATTGCACCAATCAATCAATCTGGTACTCCTTTAGCAAAGTAGCTAGTTTATGTTGGAGAGAAGATAAAACGAGGCTGCGACTTAATTAATGAAGTCATACAAAAAGACGAATAAATCTCTAAATTCAGTTAAGCTTAAAGAAACAAGTTCGTTCCATTGCGCTGCAAACACACCATTCGCCGGGGAGGAAGCTGAGCCTCCTCGGCGCTTCTCGCCTGTGGGGTCTCAGCCTTTCCTCTGCACCCGCAGGAGTCGAGTGTCTTCCGCTCTATTCCACTAAGTTCTTTAACATAGTTTCCGAAATCATAAATCTATTAAAGACAGCAGATAAAAACCCGAATTATTAGGCGCATAATTAATTGAAATATCGCCTTATAATTCGGGTTTATCATTAGTTAAAATACTTATGTTCCAGCCTCGTTTTTAATCTATAGTGATAGTGAGTTGAATTCCAAAAATTACTGCTCTAGAACATATTTTTTAATTGCATGAGCAACACCATTCTCATTATTAGTTAATGTGACAACATCAGCCATTTTCTTTACGGTTGGATCACCATTACCCATTGCTATTGAAAGGCCTGCAACTTCAAGCATAGGAACATCATTAAAGTTATCACCAATCGCAACAGTATGTTCAATCGGAATGTTGAAGTATTCAGCCATTACTTTTACTCCATTCCCCTTATGTCCATTCGTATCCATAATTTCAATATTGTATGGACCAGAAGTTGTAATAGCTATGTTTTCGATTTGCTTTAGTGTTGCTGTTAGTTCATCTTTTCCTGATAGTGTTGGGACAAAGAACTTTTGAATGGTTACATCTTCGTTTGTAAGTACTTCATCGATTGTCGTGAAATGCTTAATTGTTTCCGTTTCTTTAGGTTGCTCTGTCATAAATTTGTATTCTTTTTCTGTTAAACCAGAGGCTATATCAGGATTTTGTTCAAGAAATACTAACATCCGTTCCGACCATGTTGAAGCAACAAATATTCCCTTACTTGAGTAGATTTTAAAAGGGTATTTATTGTTATTTAAGATTTCTGCAACACTTCGAACGGTATCTTTGTTAATAGAGATTTGGCTTAATAACTTTCCATCCGCTATAACCATTGTTCCGTTACTACCACCAACAGGACATTGTAATGGAGTTTGATCAATGACCGTTTTAATATCTTCTGGAGCACGACCTGAACAAATCATTACGATGTGTCCGGCTTCTTGTGCTGCTTGAATGGCTTGAATGTTTTCTTGTGAAATTTCAATGTTAGATGACAATAACGTTCCATCAAGGTCAATGGCAATTAATTTTTTCATAGTTAGTTTTCTCCTTTATCGTTCGTTTTTCATAATTTATGTAGGTAAAGAATTGTTGAACTTAGTTATCTATTATGACATATTTTTAATTATTTATTGTAGAAAATGATTTAAATTATTTCGTTACTTTCTTTGATCACTTTTGATTTTTATGAAAAAAAGATATACTTGCCAAGAGAAAAGACTTTTATAGGAGTGTGGAATAATGGTTCGTTTTGGTGTCATTGGTACAAACTGGATTACAGAAAGCTTTTTAAGTGCGGCAAGTAAAGTAGAGGGATTTTCACTTACTGCCATTTATTCAAGAACAAGTGATAAAGCAGAAGAATTTGCAAGCAAATATGATGTGAAACATACATATACAGATTTAGAAGAGTTTGCTAAAAGTACTGAATTTGATGCTGTTTATCTTGCTAGTCCAAACGCACTTCATGCTTCACAGGCTATTTTATGTATGAAAAATGGTAAGCATGTTATTTGTGAAAAGCCGATTGCTTCTAATACAAAAGAAGTGACTGAAATGGTTAAGGTTGCTGAAGAAAATTCAGTTGTTTTAATGGAGGCGATTAAAAATACGTTATTACCTAATTTCCTTGCGATCCAAGAAAATCTTCATAAAATCGGTAAAGTGAGACGCTATTTTGCAAGCTATTGTCAGTATTCTTCTCGCTATGATAAATATAAACAAGGAACGATATTGAATGCATTTAAACCAGAGTTTTCAAACGGATCATTAATGGATATCGGAATTTATTGTGTTTACCCAGCAGTTACATTATTTGGAGATCCTAAGGAAATAAAAGCATCGAGTTATATGCTTGAATCTGGTGTTGATGGTGAAGGTAGCATACTACTAACATATGATGAAATGGATGCAGTTATAATGTATTCAAAAATTACAAATTCCTATGTGCCTTCTGAAATTCAGGGTGAAGAAGGAAGTATCATAATCGATAAAATACATACTCCTGAAAGTGTAAAAATTCACTATAAAGATGGAACAGTGGAAGATATCTCAAGAAAACAAGACTCTGAAAGCATGTATTATGAAGCAAAAGAATTTATCGAACTCATTCAAGCTAAAAAACGACAATCGAAACAAAACTCACATAAGAACACACTTATTACAGCAAACATCCTAGAAACAACTCGTAAGCAAATAGGATTGCACTATCCAGCCGATAAATAAAATTTAGTATTTACAAAAATTGGGGTCAGTCCCTCGCTACTTTAAAGAGGTGAGGGACTGACCCTTTTTCCTTAATAAGAATCTGTTGAGTGCCCTTCATTTTCAGCTTGTTTCACTGCTGATTCTGTTTTTGAATCACTCATTTTTGCGTTTTTAAGACCATCTTGTACTCTTTTACCATAATCTTCGTCACATTTATAAAACATGTCAACCATAGTATCTTTGATTTCCTGGTGGCACATTTTTAAATTTTCAACAATGTTCATAATCAATTCATCACGCTCTAAATCAGAGAATTCACGGTATGTTTCACCAGCTTGTTTAAAGTTATTTTCACGGTCAATTTTTTGACGAACTAGCTTTCCTTCGACAGGTGGTTGATGATCTTTTCCATCTTGTTTTGCTTCTTTTAACCCACCAAGAATAGATGGCTCATAGTTCACATGAGGATTTTGTTGTTTTCCCATATCAACTTTATATTCCATTTGACCATCACGTTGATTTGTTGCTACATGTTTTTTAGGAGAATTAATCGGCAATTGTAGATAATTTGAACCTACACGATAACGCTGAGTATCTGAATAAGAATAGGTTCTTCCTTGCAATAGCTTGTCATCTGAGAAGTCTAAGCCATCCACTAATACACCTGTACCAAAAGCAGCTTGCTCTACTTCAGCAAAATAGTTTGTAGGATTTTTATCTAAAACCATCTTACCTACAGGAACCCAAGGTATCTGATCCTTCGGCCAAATTTTAGTAGGATCTAAAGGATCAAAATCAAGCTCTGGATGATCAGCATCACTTAAAATTTGGACAAACATCTCCCACTCTGGATAATCTCCGCGCTCAATTGCTTCGTATAAATCCTGTGTACCATGATTGAAATTTTTCCCTTGAATTTCATCAGCTTCTTTTTGTAGTAAGTTTTTGATACCTTGCTTTGGTTCAAAGTGATACTTAACAAGTACAGCTTCTCCATCTTCATTAACCCACTTATATGTATTAACACCAGATCCTTGCATCTGTCGATAATTAGCGGGAATACCCCAAGGTGAGAATAAGAATGTAATCATATGCATTGCTTCAGGAGTTTGACTTATAAAATCAAAAATTCGTTCACTATCTTGTATATTTGTTACAGGATCTGGCTTAAACGCATGAACAAGATCAGGGAATTTTAGAGGATCACGGATAAAGAAAATTTTCAGGTTATTACCAACTAAATCCCAGTTGCCGTCTTCTGTGTAAAATTTAATAGCAAATCCACGTGGATCACGTAAGGTTTCAGGTGAATGTCCGCCATGGATGACAGAAGAAAAACGGACAAATACAGGAGTTTGTTTACCTTTTTCCTGGAAAAGCTTAGCACGAGTGTATTTTGCGATAGCTTCTTCACCAAAAGATCCATATGCTTCAAAATAGCCATGTGCACCAGCACCACGAGCATGTACAACACGTTCAGGAATTCGTTCACGATCGAAATGACTTATTTTTTCTAGAAAATCATAATTTTCTAATGTTGTGGGACCACGGTTTCCAACAGTACGCACATTTTGATTATCAGTTACTGGATGTCCTTGTCTATTTGTTAGTGTGTCATCACTTTCATTGCTGCTCATTCGATTGTCCAAAGAATCTCCAACACTTTCAATAGATGTTCCAAATTCTTCATTATTAGATGAATCCTTCTTCAAATGTATTGCCTCCTTTAATAAAAATGGCATGTTTAAACAAAATGCTGTTTTGAACGATGTTTATTGAGAAGAATGCATGGATCAACAGCATCAATAAAATAATTCAACATGTACATTTATTTACTAAAGTAACCATAATTATACAGTTATATTTTGCTTTAAAGATGATCTAAAATGAAGATTGATTCGTATTCTTAATAATGGCTGTTTTAGTAAGCTTTGTTGCTTTTTAAGGTTTGATGGAAACAGCACTATATAAGTCTACTGGTATCTTTTCTTCTAGAATAGTACCTTTTATGTGATGAAAACACTGTTTTCACTCCAAATTTTGTTACATAGCAACAATCGATCAGAAAAGAGTTATTAGAAAATAGCCATCATAATAAAACAGTTCATTCTATTATCATGTTTTGGTAATGTGATATTCTTAGATAAAATATTAAAATAAAGGAGATTCATATGATCCAAAACGATGATGCTTCATTATATAGTAAAGCTATGAATAAAGATCGCATGGCTTTTGAAACATTGTATGATCGTTATGAAAAGCTGCTTTATTCCTTTGCCTATCGACTGACAAATGATCCTTCTTTAACTGAGGAAGTTATACAGGATGTTTTTCTAAAGCTTTGGAATGGTACAAATGTCTATGAAGAAAATAAAGGTAAATTTTCTTCATGGTTATTAACGGTTACACGAAATAAAGCAATTGACGAGATAAGAAAACGTAAGAGACATACTCATGAAGAAATGATTGATAAAGATGCACTTGTTCAAGATGAAGATTCAGTGGAAGAGAAAGTAGAATGGAATGAACAAAAAAATAAAATAAAGCAAGCGATGTCCAAACTCAAGGATGATCAACAGCAAATCATTCATCTTTTTTATTTTAAAGGATTAAGTCAGCAACATATTGCTGATCAATGTGAATTACCATTAGGTACAGTAAAGGGTAGGATAAGAATTGCATTAAAGCATTTAAGGAAAATGTTAGATATGGAAAGGAGGGACATCAATGAATAACGAAAAATGCTATCAACTATTTGACTATTTTAACTTATCCTTAGCAGAGGAGGACATGAAGCAATTTGAACAACATCTTCAAAGTTGCCCAGAATGTCAACAGGAATTAGCAGAGCTGACGAGCCTCACAGAAGACCTACCATACCTTTCTGAACCAGTTGATGTACCAAAAGATATGAAGGCACGAATCTTTGATGAGATTTTTAAAGATGAGATCGTGGATAAATCTCCAGTCATTGAAACAGATCAAAAACCAAGTGTAAAGCAAAAGGCTAGAAAGACGCCAAGATTTATGATCCCTTCACTTGCAGCGGCATTAATCATTTCTCTTATAACAAATGCCTATCTTTTTCAAGAAAATAAAGAGAAGTCGCCATCAGGTATAGCTGAAATAGAGCCTTCCTCACAAGTAACTTTATTACCTGTTGAAGAAAATAATGAAGCTGTTGCCATTGTTTCCCTTCTTTCTAACAAAAACGAAGAAACGTTACTATTACAAGCATCAAATTTACCTAAACTAAATGCTGAAGAAGTTTATCAAGTTTGGGTCATTGAGGGAGATCAACCATATCCAGCTGGAGCGTTTCAACCAAATGAATCAGGTCAAGGGACATTATCATATTCACTAAAAGAGCTAGAAGGAAAATGGGATACAGTTGCGATTACTGTTGAAAAAGAAGAAAACTTACCTTTACCAGAAGGAGAAGTTGTTTTAGCAGGCGCATTATAGAAAGGCTCTTTTCTGAAAGATTGTTGCTATGTAACCAAAATATCCAGTAGAAACAGTGTGTTTTTGCATATAAGGACACTATTATATGAAGAAAAGATGCCACTAGACTTAATACTGTGCTGATTTCTTCGGGGATATTAAAGCAACATAGTTTGCGAAAATAGCTTATAGAAAAAACCTCTATATGAGGAATGATATTCTACTTATTGTACAAAATAAGTTCTTGAAGAATGATTTCAACAGAAAAGAGGTAATAAAATGGTTCAAAGAGATAGTCATAAAAACCAACAACAACGAATGAAAAAAGCAAGTGATTCCATTAATACCGATAAAGATTTTGGAAATGATTTAGCTGAAAGAAAACATAATGAGAAAAAAGGTAAATAACAATTAGTTTTAAGAGCTTGAAGTTGTCTCTAGATTGAGACGATTTCAAGCTTTTTTTTGGCTATGTTAAAGCTTAATGATGATTATTAGCACTTTGTTAATTGGAGTGAAAGGCATGAGACTCCTGCGGGAGAAGCGTGTCAAAGGGAGACCCCACAGGCGCTTGCGCCGAGGAGGCTCCCGAACCGCCCGCGGAAAGCGAATGCCTGTAACGGAAATCAACAACAAAGTTTAACAGAGCCTTTTTTAAAAAAGGGTAAGTATAAAAATTTATAATTATTGTCTAGCACCAGTGTTTCATTACCTGATCCCGAAGAAAAAGCTTGGTTTTTCTTGAGAGCATAAAAAATAAATTTAAATTTTTTTAGAAAAAAGTGATCCAAATGAAAAACTAGTTCGTTAGCTTAATAGAAAACTTGAAAGGGGAAATAAAAATGAAACTAAAAAAATCTTTCTTAGCGATTCCATTAAGTCTATCTTTACTAGTACCAGTTCAAGGAGCTTTTGCACATGAACATGGAAATCATTCTAACATGAGTGGAAGTGAAGCTGTTGCAACTCCAGCTGCTGAGCTTCGTTCTACACTAGGTCACTTACTAAGTGAGCATGCCTATTTAGCTGTAGAAGTGATGAGAAATGGGGCATTAGGTGCAAAAGACTTTGAGGCATCTGTTGGAGCATTGAGTGAAAATACAGTTGATTTGTCAAATGCAATTACCTCTGTATATGGAGAAGAAGCAGGAAAACAATTCAAACAGATGTGGGAGGAACATATCGGATTTTTCGTTGATTATGTAACTGCTACTGCTGAAAACGATGAAGCGAAAAAAGAAGAAGCACTGAAAAATTTGGATACTTACCGTGAAAAGTTTTCACAATTTTTAGAGACTGCAACAGGTGAACGTTTAGAAGCTAGCGGCCTAGCAGAAGGTTTGCAAATGCATGTGAACCAATTAGTTGGTGCTTTTGATAGTTACCTAGCAAAAGATTATGAAAAAGCGTATGAATATGAAAGAGAAGCTATTAACCATATGCATATGGTAGCAAAAGGATTATCAAATGCAATTACAGATCAATTTCCAGATAAATTTGAACAAACGAAAGCAGTTACACCTGCTGTTGATTTAAGAGCAACATTAAATCATCTTTTAACAGAGCATGCAGGTTTAGCAGTTGTTGCTATGCAGCAAGGTGCTGAAGGTGCTGAAGATTTTGAAGCTGCAGCAAATGCCTTAAATGCAAATACTGAAGATTTATCTGCAGCAATTGCTTCTGTATATGGAGAAGAAGCAGGAGAACAGTTTAAGACAATGTGGTCAAATCATATCGGATTTTTTGTTGATTATGTAAAAGCAACAGGAGCTAATGATGAAAATGCGAAAAAAGAAGCATTAGAAAATCTCGATGGGTATCGAGCTGAGTTTTCTAAATTCCTTGAAACTGCAACAGATGGTCGTTTGAAATCTGATGCTCTAGCAGATGGTTTACAAATGCATGTTGAACAGCTAATTTCTGCTTTTGATTCCTACGTTGCTGGAGATTATGATAAAACGTATGATTCCATTAGAGAAGCATATGCTCATATGTTAAACCCTGCTAAAGGATTATCTGGAGCATTCGTTGATCAATTTCCAGATAAATTTAAATCAATGATGCCAGAAGAGATGCCGAAAACTGGTATGGGTGGTACAGCAGATAATAGCATGACGGGAGATTATATTGTTTTTGGCTTAATTCTAGCAATTTTTGCTAGTATGGGGTTAGTTGTTCGAAAAAAACTTCAACAAAACTAACGAGGTGTATGTAAATGTGGCGAGTTATCTATACGTTGGTTTTCTTGATCGTTATTGCAGGCTGTCAGCAAAATGATTCTATTATAGAAACCGAGAGTGAAGATCCTAACGTTTTGCATGAAGCAAAAATGAAGGAGGATCTTTCCTCTTCGATAACTAAACCAGAAATGACAGCAGTATCAAAAAATGATGAACCAATCATTAAAGATACGAGAGAAAAAATAATTCCAGCTCAAATAAGCATTCCTTCAATTAACGTGGAAGCTCAAATTGAAGAGGTAGGTTTATTGGAAAATGGACAAATGGGTGTACCAGAGGATTTTAATCAAGTAGGTTGGTTTAAAGACGGTGTGATGCCAGGTGAACATGGAAATGCTGTTTTAGCAGGACATGTGGATAGTAAGACAGGACCTGCTATCTTTTATGATTTAGAAGAACTTGTTGAGGGTGATGAAATCATAGTAAGAGATAAGGATGGAAAGTCGCTCACCTTTGTTGTTTACGACAAAAAAAGCTATAAAATCGAATCCTCTCCGGTAGATAAAGTGTTTGGATTTTCTTATCGAAGTCAGCTAAACCTAATCACATGCACAGGAACATTTAATAGAGAAAAAGGAACCCATGAAGAACGCTTAGTTGTCTACACAGTACTAAAGGAATAAATCTATGAGACTCAAACAATAAAATAGAAACTAGTCAAAAGGGTGAAATCTAGAGGATTTCACCCTTTTGTTGTTAACGTGCAGCTATAGTCACTTATGCTAACACACTTTTCAGGGTCACATAAACAAGATATTGTAGACTACTTTTAAGATGTGTTTATACGATTCAATTATTATATTTGAAAAAGGTTTGCATTTGATGATTATGAAGGGAATCAATGTGGTGTGCTCTGAGTTACTTTAATAATGTTTAAATGGGGATGGGGAATTTTTAGGTTTTCACCGAAAATCAGTTTCTCACGCTGTTTTATTTTCAGCTAGTATTTAAAAATCCTGAACAGCAAAAAAAGAAGTGGCTGGGACATAATTAAAGAATTCATACAGATGCCCTAGTGTCTTCCACTCCATTTCACTAGTTCCTAAAAATCGTATACAAAATCAAAAAAACTATTGAAGAAGGCAATAAAACCCCGAACTATTAGGATAATGCTTAATTGAACTATCACCTAATAATTCGGGATTATCATTAACTTAAATACTTATGTCCCAACCTCTTCTTATCTTTATACACTTATCTATGATCAGTTGATGATCAAATAAAATGACTAACTAACAATAAAAGTTCTTATTGCTTCATTAAGATTTTTCAAAAAGAGGGAGCCAGTTTGAATTCCACTTTTATGAATAATTTTGGCATGCTCTGGATGTAATCCGATAATATATGAACGGACACCCATAAGTGATAATTCTGTCATTAAATTTCGTAATTCTAGTATCCCTTCAGTTGATAAATTCCCAATGCCATGAAAATCAAATAAAATTCGCTCAATATTACTATTATTGATTTGCTTTAATATTCGCAGGCTATTGTTAACAATTAATTTCTTATCTAAATGACCAAAAAGAGGAATTAGAACAATTCCATTTGCTATTGTAATATATGGAGCAGATAACTCACTAATTAAAGAAAGAGAATGCTCAAGTTGCTCCTTTTTTTCCAAAAGTTCAAAATCAGTTTTTGCCAAGCGAGTGCGGTGCTTGTCTACAACGTCGATCAACCTTTGGATTCGATCATCTTGTTCTAAACAAACCACATGTCCAAGTTGACCATCCCAATGTATTTTCATTTCAAAAAGGGAAAGTGGTGAAGCAGTCGTTTTCATGACTAACTCAGTTGTTTTCTTATCAAGTGAGTAAAGAATGCGTTTTGCTTTTTCTTTACTTTCGCTATCAATTAATTCTAAAAAATCTATGGCATCCCCAAATGTTTGAATTGCAAGATCGGAGCACTCAATAATAGTAAGTTCTTTATTAAGTAGAAAATAATTCACTGGGATATGTTTGACTGCTGACATTTGAATTACACTCCTTGTTTTGAATGTTCCATTAGCCAACCTTTAAGTTCATTAAGAGATGGAAACAAACAGGTTTTATCAGAACAGTAGGAGGAAAAATCATAGTTTGATAACAATCTTCCACCTACTATTACAACTGGTTTATGAGGGAGATCTTCAAGTGCTTGAATATATTTAGCTAAAATCTCTGCATGATACCAAATTGAAAATGAAAGACCAATCACATCTGGTTTCCATTTGCTAGCTGATTGTAATGCATATTCTAATGGTAAGTTTGCACCTAAAAGTTGTGTTTTCCAACCATATTCTTCAAAAAGCTGTGAAGCCATTTTCAGACCGATTGTATGTTGTTCATTTTCTAGACATAAAAACAAAGCTTTCTTTTCTGCGAAGAGTCGTAATTTTTGTTCTTTTTTCATATAATTATGAAATCTTGCTAAAATATATTCACATGTTGAAGTTGCAAGATGCTCATCTGCAACAGTAATTTGATCGTTTTCCCACAAGTAACCTATGTACTGCATTGCTTTGGTGATTAATTCTTCAAATAATTCAGTTCTACCCGCATCACGTTCTATAGCTTTTATCGTGATATCCCATGCCATATCTTCATCACCAATAAGAAGATAAGAAGCAAATTCTTCAACGTTCCAAGCCATGTTATCACCTCTAGCTTTATAATTAAAGCAGTCTTTGTTATCCTACAGGCTTTGTTAATTGAAAAAGAACAATTATATTTTATCATAAATTTACCTATACTTGTTGATTGTGGAAATTCTCTATATAAAATGAAGTGTTTATCATACTACAACAAAGCATGTCTTGAGAAGGGGAATTCGTATTAATCCACTAATGAATAAAAGTAAGTTATAATAGTAAAAACAGACTTTTTAGTTTTTAAAAAGTTTCTTTTCGAAACAATAATGCTGAAAATTACATTAATTATGAAAAAGATAAGTCAACAATTTGCTCTTAATAAGATGGCGATGTTAAAGCTAAATGTTGATATTTAGCACTTTGTTGATTGGAGTGAAAGACATAAGACTCTTGCTTAGAGAAGCGTGTCAAAGGGTGACCCCACAGGCGCTTGCGCCGAAGAGGCTCCCTAGGAAGAATTGCCCTTTGAAAAAGCCGGCAGTTGGGCTTTTTCATTATTCTCCCCTAGGAAAAAAGGTACTTTTTTCCCTGGAAAGCGAATGTCTGTAACGGAGATCAACAACAAAGTTTAACAGAGCCAATAAGGTAAAAAGCAACAAGCTATTGAAATATTTTTTATAAAATGAACAACAAATGATACAAGGGGGAGTTTTATGACAGAAGTACCATTAGAAGTCCAGAAGGAAATGCAAAAACAAATGAAAAAACATCAAGGTATGTCAAAATCTAAAATTCTAAAAAGGATACTTTTCATTTTCATTGGTGCTGTATTAATGGCGGTTGGACTTGAGATCTTCTTAGTTCCGAATAAGGTTATTGATGGTGGAATTGTAGGTATATCGATTATCCTCTCACACTTACTAGGTTGGAAACTGGGTCTTTTTATTTTCCTACTAAATATCCCCTTTTTCTTTATAGGGTACAAGCAGATTGGTAAAACATTTGCATTATCAACATTATTTGGAATATCAATCTTATCTGTTGCAACTGTATTATTACATCCAGTTCCAGCTTTTACTGAAGATGTACTATTAGCCACTGTTTTTGGTGGGATTACATTAGGAATTGGAGTTGGGATTGTCATTAGATATGGTGGTTCACTTGATGGTACTGAGATCTTGGCGATACTAGCCAATAAAAAGCTACCTTTTTCAGTTGGTGAAATTATTATGTTTTTTAATATTTTTATCCTCGGTAGTGCTGGATTTGTATTTGGGTGGAATAGAGCAATGTATTCTCTTATCGCTTATTTTGTTGCTTTTAAAACAATTGATATTGTGATAGAGGGGTTAGATGAATCAAAATCAGCTTGGATTATAAGTGATCAATATCAAGAAATTGGTGATGCGATTCTTGCACGACTGGGACGAGGTGTTACCTATTTAAATGGAGAAGGTGCATATACGGGGGATGACAAAAAAGTCATTTTCTGTGTGATTACTCGTTTAGAGGAAGCAAAGTTAAAATCCATCGTAGAAGATTTAGATACCTCAGCCTTTCTGGCAGTAGCAAACATTGCTGAAGTTCGGGGCGGAAGATTTAAGAAAAAAGATATTCATTAATACTCCTAAACTCTGTGAAAGATATTCACAGAGTTTTTTCATCGTTAGAATAGGATTTCTTATAAATTGGTTAATATTCTCTAACGCAATTTCATAGTCATATAGGAGATGGACAAGATTGTATTTTTCTCTTAAGGGTGTGAAAAGCAATGGAGGCAATAATAGTAGATGTATTGGAATGGCTAACCAATCTTGGTTATATAGGAATAGCGTTAGGACTAATGCTCGAGGTCATTCCTAGTGAGGTTGTATTAGGATATGGAGGGTATATGATCGTGTTAGGAAAAATAGGAATAATTGGTGCAATTGTAGCTGGTGTTATTGGAGGAACTGTTGCCCAGTTAATCTTGTATTGGATCGGTAGTATAGGTGGTCGTCCTTTTCTTAAGAAATATGGTAAGTTTTTATTACTAAAAGAACATCATATCGATTTATCAGAAGCTTGGTTTAAAAAATACGGATCAGGCGTGATTTTTGGTGCAAGATTTATTCCTGTTGTTAGACATGCTATTAGTATACCTGCAGGAATAGCTAAAATGTCTATTTGGAAATTCACACTGTATACAGTGGCAGCTATGATTCCCTGGACTATTTTTTTTCTGTATCTAGGGATGGAATTAGGGAGCAACTGGATGTATATAAAAGAAGCAGCTAGGCCATTTATTATCCCCATCATCTCAATTTCTTTCTTAATGATTATCGTCTATTTTTTCACAAAGAAACTCCAAATGAAAAACACCTGAATTTTGAGTGAGGTTGGACAAAAGTATGTTAACAAAATAGATACCAAACAAAAGTTGTAGTTTAATTGCGTTGCTCCTAGAATATAATCCGCTAAGCTATTACTATGTTCGGAATTTTTGTTAAGTACTAAGTTATGTCCTAGCCTCTTTTTTTCATTTCTAAAGAATTCTTACATTTTTACTAATGAAATGGCTATGTTAAAGATAAAGGTTGATTTTTAGCACTTTGTTGATTGGAGGTGAATAAATGAGACTCCTGCTTAGAGAAGCGTGTCAAAGGAAGACCCCACAGGCGCGCAGCTTACGAGGAGCATTCCGGACCTAGGAAGAATTGCCCTTTGAAAAAGCCGGCAGTTGGGCTTTTTCATTATTCTTCCCTAGGAAAAAACGAACTGCATTTTTTCCCGGGAAAGCGAATGCCTGTAACGGAAATCAACCTCAAAGTTTAATAGAGCCAATGAAATTAAGGAAATGATACTATTAAAACTAGAGTAGTAGCCTGGGGTTGTTAAAAGGAAAACACAGAGGTTGGGACAGAGATAATTTTGTGAAAAGTTATGTTAAAGCCCTCTGTATGTTATTTTTTTCCTTTGTTGATTGAAGGACTCAGAAGAGAAGAATGGTCAATGTGACGCTCTTAAGTTGCACAGGGTTGCGAATAGGCACTCGGAAAGCAGGATGGCTGTAACGGCAATTAACAGCAATATAGCCATATGAAAAATTTCTCATTGCTTTTATAAAAAGAAGAGAATATAATAACTAAATGTTAAGTATAAAAATTATTAAGGTGGTAAACTATATAGCTTGAAAATGATGTGGAATGATATTAACCACTTTTTAATAGGTTATATAGTTAACTAAGTTAATTATTAATTTAATATATATTTCGTGGTGAGGGAGAAAATGGAACATTTAAGTCAAAAAGAAAAAGTCACAATTATGATAGCGATTATTGGTGCGATGTTTTTCGCAGCAGTTAATCAAACAATCGTAGGAAATGCCTTGCCTAAAATAATAGCAGATCTAGGTGGACTTGATTATTATAGCTGGGTATTTACAATCTTTATGTTAACATCTGCGATTACAACAATATTGGTAGGTAAGCTCTCTGATATTTATGGAAGAAGACCATTTATTTTAATCGGTATTTTCATCTTTATGATCGGTGCATTTTTATCCGGACTATCACAGGATATCATTCAATTAATCACATATCGAGGCATTCAAGGTTTAGGTGCAGGTATGATTATGTCAACAGCTTTTACTGCTGTAGGAGATTTATTTGCACCACGTGAACGTGGTCGTTGGCAAGGAGCAATGGGAGCAGTATTTGGAATTTCTAGTGTATTTGGTCCAACATTAGGAGGATACATTGTTGATAATCTAGAGTGGAAATGGGTATTTTGGATATTCCTACCACTTGGATTTGTTGCAGCAATTTTAATATGGAAGCTTTTCCCGAAAGCAGAAAAAAAGGCTGGAGAAACAGTAGACTATTTAGGTTCTATTTTCTTAACAACAACAATCGTCCCAGCTTTATTAGCATTTTCTTGGGCTGGAACTAAATATGATTGGGACTCTACACAAATTATTGGGTTATTTTCAGCAGCCATTGTGTCACTTATATTGTTTGCTGTAGCTGAGAAAAAGGCAAAAAGTCCAATTATCCCTTTAAATTTATTTGGGAATAGCATTTTTACCATTTCAAATATTATTGCATTTGCAATAGGTGTGGCTATGTTCGGTGGAGTGATGTACATTCCTTATTTTGTTCAAGGTGTACTTGGTTACACAGCAACACATTCGAGTTTTATTACAATGACAATGACACTAGGCTTAGTTATCGCAAGTGCCATTGGAGGACAAATTATTACAAAAACTGGTAAATATAAAACTCAGGCTATTATTGGATTAATGATTACAACTGTCGGAATGTTCTTATTTACAACAATGAATGCTCAAACATCTCAATGGCTTTTAGTTCTATATTTAGTTTTAGTTGGTCTAGGTCTTGGTATTGGAATGACAGTTTTTACATTAACAGTCCAAAATGCTGTTGAACAACGGTATTTAGGAGTTGCAACAGCTACATCACAGCTATTTCGCTCTTTAGGAGGAACTGTTGGTGTGGCAATAATGGGAACTGTATTAAATCAAAGAATGAGCACGAAAATGGCAGAGTCATTTGAAGGTGTTAGTGAACAAGCTGCCGCTGTACCACCAGAAATGCAAGAAAAATTAACAGCTCTACAAAATCCACAGTTATTATTAGATCATGAAAAATTAGCAGAAATTCAACAAAGCCTTCCTGATAGTATGGTTAGCTTCTTTGGGAAAATGATTAACATGTTACAAGACTCACTGAGTTTTGCTCTTTCAGGAGTATTTATGACAGCAACATTAGTTATGATTGTAGCTGTTGGTTTAACATTTTTCTTAAAAGAAATACCTTTAAGAAGTTCTAGTGATCCTGTTCAAGTACCAGCAAAGGAAGAAACGAAGAAAGAAGTAAAATTAACGAAACAGCCAGTGTGAAAAAAGAGAGCATCTGCTCTCTTTTTTTTGAATAAAATGTAGAAATTCTTACTTAATTTTTTGTCTAGTTAGACAAAAGAGAATGAAAATGAAGATATAAAAAAAGCTCTTTCTATACATAATTTTCGTAAACTTTGTTGCTTTTAGTCATATAAAGAAAACAGCACTGTATAAAGTCTAGTGGCATCTTTTCTTCTTAGAATAGTACTTATATATGATAAAAACATTGTTACTAACAGGTGATTAGGTTAAATAGCAACAATCCTTCAGAAAAGAGCCATACATAAAGATACTCCTAATGGGGAAAATGATACTGAATTTAGTTTCACTAAGAAAGGATGACAGATATTGAGTAATAAAGAAAAAGACTTTTATAATAATGAAGTGTTTGCTCAGGCGGAGGTTGTTCAGCACCCAAAAGAGGAAAATCATTCAGCACTCATTCTTAACCAGTCATTTCATTTACTTTCAAATGAAGACATAACCAGTTCTGAAGATTCATCGTCAGTAGAATAATGTTTTAGAGAGGCTGGGACATAATTAAAGATGTCATACAAGAAGACGAATAAATCTAAATTTCAGTTAAGTTGAAAGAAACAAGTTCGTTTCATTGCGCTGCAGACACTGGCTTTCCTCTGCACCCGCAGGAGTCGAGTGTCTTCCGCTCCATTCCACTAAGTTCTTTAACCAAAATTATAAAATCAATTAAAGACAGTAAATAAAAACTCGAATTATTAGACGAATGATTAATTAAAAATCGCCTTATAATTCGGGTTTATCATGAGTTTAAATACTTATGTCCCAGCCTCTTTCATGATTTTAAATTTACCACTTGATATATATGGTAAAATTAAGTGAAAAAGGTGGGGGAGTTGTTATGATTAAGGCGGTTTTCTTTGATTTAGATGGAACATTACTGGATCGTGATGAGTCTGTAAAACAATTTATTTTTCAACAATACAATCGGTTATCTTCACATTTAGGTAATATAAATGTAGAGGAATATGTAAATCGATTTCTTCAGTTAGATAATCATGGATATGTTTGGAAGGATAAAGTATATGAACAACTTGTTCAAGAATACAAGATTGAGGGTATAACTGCAGGAGAACTATTAGAGGATTATCTTACATATTTTCAAGATCATTGTATAGGCTTTAACCATTTGCATGAGTTATTGGAAATTCTCAAAAAAAAGAAATATAAACTTGGTATCATTTCAAATGGGTTTGGAACGTTTCAAATGAATAATATAAAAGCATTAAAGATAAAAGGCTACTTTGATAAAATCTTAATTTCAGAGATTGAAGGAGTAAAGAAACCAGATCCCAGAATCTTCAAAAAAGGATTATCAGCTTTAAATGTTTGTGCAAATGAAAGTATTTTTATTGGAGATCATCCTGAAAATGATATTATTGCACCTAGCAATCTTGGAATGAAGACAATTTGGAAAAAAAATCATCAGTTTGATCACGTTCAGGCAGATTACATAATTGAAGATCTGATGGAGGTTCACGAAATAGTGAGCAATCTAACAAAGAGGTTGGGAAATTAGTATTTTAACAAAATAGAAACCGAACAATGGTTATAGGTGTAGTTAACGTCGCTACTGAAATATACTCCGCTAAGCTATTACTTTGTTTGGAATTTTTGCTAATTAGTACGTTATGTCTTAGTATGTTTTTTAAATTCTATAGCTTGTAATTTACTATGTTCAATAATCGGTGATTTTAGCATTTGCTTTTAGATCTTACCTAGATCTTTTCAACTGAGTACCAAGAACAGTAATAAATGAAGTTTAAAAGCAATTAAAATATAGTTATATGTTAATCTATATTTATCCTGTTAAATAATAGAAAAGGTATTGGAGGGGTAAAGATGTTTAAAAAAATATTATTAGCAACTGATGGATCTGATCATGCATTACGTGCAGCAATAAAAGCAGCGGATCTTGCTAAATTAACTTCTGACGCGATTATCACAGTAATCTATGTAGTAGATGGTTCAACATCAAAATCAGATGTTTTATCAGCAGGTGATAAAGAAGCAATAAGTGAAAAACGAATTCGAAAGCTAAGACCAACAGAGCAAATGTTTATGAAAGAAAATGTTACTTTTCAAGTAAAAATGCTAAAAGGTGAACCAGGTCCAGAAATTGTAAAATATGCAAATAGTGAAAATTTTGATTTAGTAATAGTGGGCAGTAGAGGACTCAATGCATTACAAGAGATGGTGCTAGGTAGTGTAAGTCATAAAATAGCGAAACGTGTAGAATGTCCTGTAATGATTGTTAAGTAAATGAATGACAAAAAAGGCTGACCTGATATCGTAGAGACTAGTATATCAGATCAGCCTTATAAAAAATTCAATTAATTCTTTCTAATTGTTGTTTAAGTGTGTTTGGCAAATGTAACCCTCTATCATCTATCTCTTTTTCGAGCAACTTAATAAACTCAGGATTCATTTGTAATCTACTAGCTTCTTCAAAGCTATGTAACAGTGTCTTGTCTGATAATTTTAAAAATCTCAATTTAAGACCATCCTTTTTCTTTTTGGAAATATAGATATAGATTAAACCTGCTCTTAGCATAATCTATTAATCTATACCACAAAGATTTAAGTTCTAAACAACGTAGTGTAAAAAAATGTAGATATTTGCGAAAAAAAATACTATAGTATTTTTTTTATTAGATATTTCTGATAATTCTATCATTATTTACTAGATTAGTACTTTTGTTATGTTTAACTGTTGTGATGTATCTATTACAATAAGGATAAGCTTTCAAAAGGAGGGATATCTTAATGGGTAAAGGTAGAATCCGAGTGGAAGAAAGTATTAAGGTTGAAACAGATGAAGAGATATATGAAGCGAAACTTTTAGATGAAGAAGATGAAAATTAAATAGAAAAAAGGAGAACGATGTAAAACCATTGTTCTCCTTTTTTGTAGGTAAAAAAGGATGAGATCTCAAGAGAAAAATTATTTTCCTAGTTCATAAAAAGCACAACTTAGAGATCATCAAAACCATTATCAGCATGATTTACTTTTGTGTATTGTCTAGATTTTTGTTCGAAGAAATCAGATTTTCCTAAGTCTACTTCTTCATATGCTTTAATCCATTTTAGAGGATTAGTACGGTAGCCATCAAATGGTCGTTCATACCCTAATTGATTACAGCGAACATTAGTATAAAATTTAATATAATCCTCAACATCCTGCATGTTTAGACCATCCATTTTGTTTCCGATTATAAATCTTCCCCATTCTATCTCAAGTTCAGCCGCTTTAATGAAGGTCTCTTTCACAAATGTAGCAAGTTCTTTTGTATCATATTCTGGATATTGCTTTAGAACTTCCTTGAATATTTGAACAAATAAATCCACATGAATTTGTTCATCTCGATTGATATAGTTGATCATAGTACTTGTCCCAACCATTTTTTGATTTCGGGCAAGGTTGTAAAAGAAGGCAAAACCCGAATAAAAGAATAAACCTTCTAAAATAACATCATAAACAATTGATTTTAATAAATGCTCAATTGTAGGTTCTTCGGCGAATGCTTTATAACCATTTGTCACAAACTCATTTCGTTTGCGTAGTATTGGTTCGTTACGCCAATATTCAAACACCTCATCTTGTGTTTGCTTTGGTACAATGCTTGACAGTACATAAGAATAGGAATGATTGTGTATAACCTCTTGCTGAGCCAGAATAATCATTAGGGCGTTTATACTTGAATCTGTTACATAGTCTGCAACTTTCCCAGCATAATCTGTTTGAATGCTATCAAGAAGTGCTAATAATCCTATTATTTTTAAGAAAGCATCTTTTTCTTCAACCGTTAAACTAGGATATTGCTTTATATCTTGTGCCATATTAATTTCAAATGGAGTCCAAAAATTACCGAGCATTTTTTTGTATCTTGGATAGGCCCATGGAAAAGCGACATCATCCCAGTTTAAAATGTTTGAGCTTGAACCATTAATAATCCCTGTGGAACGATTTGGAGCTTCTGCATCAATAATTTTACGTTTTTCTAAAATAGTATGTTTCATTTCATCACACCTTTTAAGTTGTTGTTCTATAGTAGACCTATAAATGATGAAGGAGATACTCATGAACTAGCTTAACTAGCACATGAGTCACATTCTTCTATTTCACTTGAAGTTGATCGTAAATAGTACGTTGTTTTTAAGCCATTGTTCCAAGCTGCTAAGTGTAGATCCAATAATTCCTTTGCTTTAATTGAATTTTGAACATAAAGATTAAAGGAAATTGCTTGATCAATATGACGCTGTCTTGCAGCATTTTGTAAAATACTCCATTGCTGATCAATAAAATAAGCAGATTTGTAGTACCATGTTGTTGTTGCATTTAAGTCAGGAACGGTAACCGGAATTTTATAATCTTTCTTTTCCTCAGAATATACTTTCTGAAAAATAGGATCGATACTAGCTGTACTTCCCGCAATGATTGATGTCGAAGCATTAGGAGCAACAGCCATTAAATAGCCATTTCTAACGCCATGTTCGCTTACTTCTTGTCGTAAAGCGTCCCAATCTAAACTACTATTGCTTGATGAGTAACCTCTTTTGTCAAAATAACTTCCAGTCTCCCAATCAGAGCCTTTGAATACGGAATAAGATCCTTTTTCCTTCGAAAGCTCCAAACTTGCATTGATTGTAAGATAAGATATTTTTTCATAAAGCTCATCAGCATAATGAACTGCTTCATCATGCTCCCATCTCAATTCTTTAAGTGCTAATAGATGATGCCAACCAAAAGTTCCTAATCCAATTGCTCGGTATTTAGCGTTTGTGAGCTTAGCTTGAAGAACAGGTATCGTATTTAAATCGATCACATTGTCTAACATTCTTACTTGAATAGGTATTAAATCTTCTAAAACATTATTTGTCACCGCATTCGCGAGGTTAATAGAAGATAAATTACAAACAACAAAGTCACCAGGAGTTTTAACTGTAATGATTTTCCCATCTTCAGTAAATTGTTCTTCGACTGTTGTTGCACTTTGATTTTGTGTGATTTCAGTACAAAGATTGCTACAGTAAATCATGCCTTCATGTGAGTTAGCGTTCTTTCTATTCACCTCATCACGATAAAACATATATGGAGTTCCGGCTTCTAATTGACTAATCATAATTCGTTTCATGATATCAATAGCAGGTATTTTCTCTTTAGAAAGCTGGTTATTTTCTACACATTCCCAATATTTTTCACGGAAGCTACCATTACCTTTTTCTTCATCGAAAAAATCTTCAATGCTATAGCCCATAACTTGACGGACTTCATGTGGATCAAATAAGTACCAATCACCACGAGATTCAACTTGTTCCATAAATAAATCTGGAATACATACTCCTGTAAATAAATCGTGTGTTCTCATACGTTCATCACCATTATTAAGCTTTGAATCTAAAAATGAGAAAATATCTTTATGCCATACATCTAAATAAACAGCAATGGCGCCTTTTCTTTGACCTAATTGATCCACACTAACAGCTGTGTTGTTTAGCTGTTTCATCCAAGGAATCACACCTGATGAAACACCTTTAAATCCCTTAATATCACTTCCACGTGAGCGGATTTTGCCAAAATACGCGCCAATGCCACCACCTGATTTTGATAAATTTGCAATATCTGTATTGCTATCGAAAATCCCTTGTAAGCTATCATCTATTGTGTCTATAAAACAACTAGAAAGTTGTCCAATAGGCTTACCTGCATTTGAAAGGGTAGGGGTAGCAACAGTCATATAAAGATTACTCATTGCCCAATAAGCTTGATTAATAAGCTCTAAACGTCTTTCTTTCTTTTCGTTTGCCATAAGTGTCATAGCGATAATTAAGAAACGTTCTTGTGGTAGTTCATATAATTGCTTAGAGAAATCTCTTGTTAAATAGCGGTCAGCTAATGTTCTTAATCCTATATATGTAAATAATTGATCTCGTTCAGGTTTAACGAAAGAACCTATTTTTTCAATTTCTTCCTTATTATATTCCTTAAGTAATTTGGGATGATAAAGACCTTTTTCAACTAGTGTAGTAATTAAGTTATATAAATTACCGTATTTTTTTTCTTTGTTATAGCCTCTATTAGCTGCAGCGTCTTTATATAATTTTGATAAATAAATTTGGGCACAGAAATACGTCCATTCTGGCTCATGTTCATTGATTTGTGATAAACCTTCTAATATAAGAAGGTTTGTTAACTGATCAGTTGTATAAGAATCTCTTTGGGAAATTGTGGTTTGAATTCGATTTAGGTAATTTTCTATTTCGAGAGAGGGATATTGTTGCTGTATATTACTAATAAATGATGTAAGCTTGTCCATTTCAAAAGCTTCATCACCATTTGTTTTGTCGATGATTGTTGGGGTTGTTAAAGTAGTCATTAGTATTCCTCCATCTATTCGTTATAATCAATCATTCCTGTTTAAGGGAAGAAAAGATAAAACGACAGAGAAGGAAGAGTTGGATATAAAAAATCCATAGTTACTTACTATCGCTTCATCTTCTCAGTCCCCGAAGAAATTGAAACATTCACAAGTAATTAGGTAGGTCTCCTGACTTATGCTCATCCTAATTTGAGTCCTTCCCATACATGGTGTACAGTGGTTTTCTCATTTCGTCACATTTACAGTTGCGGGGACAGCTCTGGATTTTCACCAGATTCCCATTTCAGCCACATAGGCGCCTAAAGCTCGTTGTATACAATATGTAGTTAAATTTTAATAGTGTTTATCAATATATAGTAAATTAATCTTCTATATACATAATATAGCACCTTGGTAAATTTATCAACAAATACTTTGTGATTGTCGAAAATTATCTAGATTGATAGAAAAATGAAGAAAGGAGATTGATAGATGTTTATTAATCACAAAAAAACTGTTTTCTCTAAGCTTGTTGCTAATAAATTAATTATAGTGAGAAACAAGTGGGTGGAATGAACTCGTTATTGCCTACTATTTAATTCAAAAACAACAAGTGAAAACAGCCAAGTTTATTTAGTATTCAACTATGTTAAGTTTAGACGTTATATTCTCCTTTTGATAAAGCCAAATCCAATTGAAAAGAAAAGTGATAAATATAAGAAAAAGGCAAAAGGGAGAAAATCTATAACTGGCACTCCGAGTGTTTGTGCAAAAAATGCACCACTGACTCCCCATGGAATTAAAGGGTTTATTAAAGTACCAGCATCTTCAAGCGTACGAGACATATACTTTCGATCAATTTTTAAATTGTCATACAAATCTTTAAAAGATTGACCAGGAATTAAAATGGATAAGTATTGTTCACCTGTTAATAAATTTACTCCAATAGAAGAAGCGGCGGTAGATAGGATTAATTGTCCTTTTGAATGAATCCGGTAAATTAAGCCCTTTATAAGAGTAGGAATAATATGGAGGGCATTTAAAATTCCTCCAAATGCAAAAGCGACCAATATAAGGGAAATAGACCACATCATCGATTGTAAGCCACCGCGATTTAACATATTACTTACAACACGATCATCAATTGGAAAAGCTGTACCGTTTTGGAGAACTTGAAGAAATTCACCAAATTTCACCTCTTGAAAGCCGATTGCTGTCATACCACCTGTTATAATGCCAACAACTAAAGCTGGGATAACTGGAACTTTTTTTATCGCTAGAATAATAACCAAAATTGGTGATAATAGCGTAATACTACTAATTGAAACGTGATCTTTAATCATGCTCACCATATTTTTCGTTTCATTTATTGAAGCAGTGTCAATTGTTGCGAGTCTTCCGAGTATGAAAAAGATTAGTGTTGTTATGATGATACTTGGAATTGTTGTATGTGTCATATGCCGAATATGTGTAAATAATTTAACAGATGAAATGCCTGACGCAAAGTTTGTAGTGTCTGACATTGGAGACATCTTATCACCAAAACAAGCACCAGAAATAACCGCACCTGCTACCCATTCAACGGGTAAACCAATAGCCATTCCGGCACCCATTAAAGCTACACCAACAGTACTTACAGTAGTAAAAGAACTTCCGACAAGACTTGAGATAACCATACAAGAAAATAGGGATGTAATTAGTAGGTAATTAGGGTTGATGCTTGTTAAGGCATAAGCCATCACCGTGGGGATCGTGCCGCTGATCATCCATGCACCAATTAATATTCCGATTAAAGCAAGAACAATAATCGGTTGAACACCATTCTGAATTCCTTTCACAAGGCCCAGTTCGATCTCTTTCCACTTATAACCTTTTAATACACTTAATGCACTCACTACAATTAGACAAGCTAATAATGCAATATGTGGCTCAGTTTTCCATATAAATAAACTAGTATAAATGATAGCTAATATTAAAAATAAAATAAAAACAGTTTCTTTGAAGATAAATCCTTCCTTATGTTGTTTCATACAAAAGACTCCTTTATAGCTTCAACGCTTTTTTGCTTTCTTGTATAAAAGTATTATATCAAGCTAATAAATTATGTCAATTCATTTCTATAACAACTTAAATTAATGGTTATATATTTTATCAATTAGTTTCTTGGTATATTAATTGGGTGTAAAAAAGAGATCAACAAAATGTTGATCTCTTTTACAGGGAAAATAGCTATTATATATTTTTTGCCATTTGCTTTAAACTATCAGAAGTGTCAGCTATTTGAGAAATAGAATTTGATACATCATTGATAATAGTAGTGAAATTGTTTAAATCAGTTTTTGCTTGTTCACTTTGTTGTTTATTATTGTTCATAATTTCAACAATTGAATCAAAAAATGAATTCATTTCGATCATTTGTGTTGTACCTTTTGTTGTCAGATCTGCTACATTGTTAATAGAATTAGACATGCTATCTATTTGTGAGTGGATATTTGTAATTAAGCTTGAAACACCTTGTACTGAATTTTTTGTTTCTTCTGCTAGCTTTCGAACTTCACTTGCAACAACAGCAAATCCTTTTCCATATTCACCAGCACGTGCTGATTCAATTGCAGCGTTTAAGGCTAATAAGTTTGTTTGTTCTGCAATAGAAGTAACGATTCCAACGACGTTATTAATTTTTTCTGATGTTTGTTCTAGTGATTTCATTTGTTGGATAATGTCTTCGGTACTTTTTTCAATAAATGTCATTAATTCATTTTGCTTCTCTAAATCTTTCTTTCCGTTATGAGCCTGATCTTCAGCTGTAGCTGCAACTTCAAAGCGATCAATGGAGTAAGATGCAATTTCTTTTGATTGAGCAAGAATTTCTTGAATAAACGCATTTGTTTCTTCACTAGATTCTGCAAGTTGTATGGCGAGTCCATTAACTTCAGAACGAATTTGCTCCTTTTGTGAATCAATTTCAGTTTGAATCTTTGCATATTCTTTATCATAGGCTTCTAACACAATTTGCTGCTCAAAGTTAAATAATTTAGTTAAACTATGAACAACTGAAATGACGTCTTCCTTAGTTGAAAGCTTTGACTCAATAGTATCAATTACGGAAGAAAATAATTTTTGAAACGCGGCCATATACCATTTTGCTTCAAGGCCTATTTTCACATGAATATGAGCAATTCTTCTCATACGAACAACATCGTCATCTTCTAAGCGACCGTTAAACATTTTTAAAATATGTTCTTTAAGTGTACCTTTTAATTTATCTACTGAGCTATATTGATTGATTATGTCAATAAGACCCTCGTTCGCTTCAAATGAAGAGTAAAAGGCTGTAACAATAGAATCAATATTTTCTTGGATATAGGGCTTTAAAGTAAGCGCAATATAAAGATCGTCTGATGTTAATCCAGTCATTTCTAATTGTTTACGAAGCTCTTGTTCTTTAATATTTAATGAAATTTGTGATAAAAGTTCACTTTTGTTTTGAGCAAATGAAGTAGTAGATGCCTTTTTTTCTTTTTTAAAAGAAAGAATTCCCATGTAATAATCCCCTTTGGCCATTTTAAAAGATTTGTCTTTACTAGTTATATCGGCTAACATTGATAATGTTTTAGAGGATTGTGAAAATGAAAAAAAGTAGAGAATTTAATCTCTACTTCATTTAGCAATTAACACAGGTATGGTTGAACGATGTGAAACCTTTTCACTTACACTTCCAAATATTAAGCGCTTTAATCCACTGATATCTCTACTACCAATGATAATTAAATCTCCATCATGATTTTTGGCATAGTTGACAATTTCATCTGATGGTTCACCGTATGCAACTTCAACATGTCCATCAATATTATTCTGATCTAAAAGTCGTTGAGCTTCACTTTTTAAGGCTTCTTCCTTCTCAGTATATTCGTCACTTCGAGTATCTGGATTGTCTACTGGTACTGGAACAACTGGATAATTATTTAGTCCTCCTACTGGAGGGGTATGAGAAGGTGGAATCATACCTGATCTGTCACTTCTGGTTACATCTGAAAAAGTGCTTCCTTTTTGGATATTTACAACTGAAAGAGATGATTGTAATTGTTTACTCATGTCAATTCCAAGCTCTAGTGCTTCTCTGCTATCGTCCGTTCCATCATAAGCGACAACTAAGTGTTGAAATTTTTTCATCTTTTATCATCCTTTCTTTACTTGTTATATGTTTAATTCCCTTCTAAAATAAATCTAATCATTTAATTAATAGATCATTTTATTGACACAAGAATTACAGAATATTTTTGATTTCTATAGCCTTTAAAAGATAAGACCAATTAGAAATCCGATCACTACGATTGCGCCGACAATCATAAAAATTGTTCGTAACATATAAAACACCACCTTATAAATCTAAATTTGTTTAACTCACTAATAGGAAACGAATTTATATTTTGACTTTCATAGCAGGTTGTAATACTTGTTGACTTTGTCTCATAATAGTTGAAGAACATATCTGTTTTAAATCGTTTAGTTTTAGTTCAGGAAAAGGACCATCAATTACTACTTTAAGCACCTGTCCACTTTTCACTGTTAAAAGATATGTAATGAGAGAAGGAAGGCTGCCAGTGTTGATCACGCTTTTGTTTTTAGTTAGTAAATAAATTTTACCGTTATATGATTTAGCAAGCTGATTCATTTTAATAACTTGATCAATGCGTAACTGATTTTCTACTTGCAAGTTTAAAGTTAATAGCTTGTTCATTTTAGTTTCCTCCATCCAAAAATGTAATTTGTGTTTTGTTAGTCGTTAATTACCTCTACTTCCAAAAATGAAAACACATTCATTATAAAATGATTATAAAGTCCTATTTGTTGTGAAGGGATTTAGAAAAAATAAGTTCTTTATTAATAAAACAATTCAATATATTGTAAAAAGAAGGTATAGTTAAATTAGTGCGTTATGAAAGGAAGTTGAAGATGGAAAAAGTAAAATACATCAGTATGATTACTGCAGTCTTCACCCAGATTATTGGCATTATATTTTTATTTATAAACATCACGATTGCAATTGGCTTGTTTTTTATTTATTTCATATCATTAGCTGTCTTGCTTGTTGCTTTTATTAAGCTTAGATTAGATGAAAAAAAGGAGGATGATGAAAGTGATTATCGTGACTACTGAAACAGTTCCTGGTAAAGAAACAAAAGAGTATAAGGGGTTTGTTAGAGGAAGTACTGTTCAATCGAAACATATTGGTAAAGACCTTATGGCAGGATTAAAAACCATCGTTGGTGGAGAGTTAAAGGAATATACAGAAATGATGGAAGAAGCTAGACAAAAGGCCATTGGCAGAATGGTAGAAGATGCAAAGACAAAAGGTGCAAATGCCATTGTCTGTATGAGATTAGAATCATCTGCTGTTATGCAAAACGCATCAGAAATTATCGCTTATGGCACGGCTGTGTACATAGAAGAGTAATAGCAAAATATAAAACAAAGATACTCTTAAGAGCGAGTGATAAAAGACTAAGCATTGGTGTTTATGAGTGATTTTCTACGATCACTTGTAATCAGACAGAGAAAATAGGATGATCTTCGAAGAAAGAAAGGAGGAAGTGGATTACCTTTGACATCCACTTCCTTCTTTTTTAGTGGAATTAACAGTATACTTTTTGAATCCCTAATGTTGTGAAGTTGCTTTGCTCGTTACCATCCTGATGTTAACAAATATTAGTTGAAGCACAAGGATAGGTCTTCATATTATTTAGCTTCATATTAGCGAGCGACCAGCAGTGGAGGTCTGTTCGATATGTTCTATTTAGTCAGCTAGCCCATAAAAATGTTAATAACAAATTCCAACACGCTTTTTCATAAATTCCTCACTTTTTATTTGTTGAAAAGCGAAATGAGCTGTATCTTGAACAGAAATTTCCTTACCATCTTCAGGTAAGAAGTCAGCTTCATAGCGGTAATTTTTAGTAAGCTCCCCATCTGGGAGGTATGTTGGACACACGATTGTCCAATTTAATTTACTTCCCTGCAGTTGGTGGTAAACGGTTAAATGCTGTTCAGCGGCTCTCGTTGTTTTTCTTCGAGATTCACTTGATTGAAATCGATATTCTTCTGGCTCCAAACGAGACTGTAAAATGCCAGCTGTACCGATTGTGATTAGACGATTCAGCCCAAATTTATTCATTGCTGAAATAATGTAGGGAGTAGCGACTGAGAGAGTATTTGTGCCATCTGTATTTAAGGCACTAATCACAAGATCAGATCCAACTATAACTTGTTCGATGTCGTTATATTTCGTTGCATCTCCCTTGAGTACTGTTAATGATGGAGATGAAATCTGTATTTTTTCAGGTGTACGAACTAATATTGTAGCACTATGCCCAGCATTCAATAGCAATGATAAAATTTCATTTCCAACTCGACCAGTCGCACCTAATAATGCAATTTTCATTAAATTCACCTCAAGATCCAATTTACAATTTTAAAAATAATTATGAATACATACTCTCCATATCATACATCATTTGGGAGTAAATAAATAATGGTTGTATTTTATGTAGTATTATTGGCATCTTATAGAAAGTAGGAAAATCCTTCATTGCTACAAACTTTAACATAGGCTTTCAAATAAAAGAAATGATCCTATAAGAAGCTACAGTCTTCATAAAGGCGGTTCCAAAAACAGTCATAACAAAAAAGAGACCGACAGAGGGAAAAATTGTGCCAGACTCTTTTTGGTTCAATTATATTCTCTTTTTTGCTTCCTCCCAATAATATACTTGAGGAAATCTTATATAAACAACATATTCATGAAATAGAGTGTAACCTACGAAAGCAACTTGCTTCCAGTCGACAGAGTCAAGCATACCAATTCGCCCCTTTTTTACAAAGTAAGAAAGTATCATTTTTTTACCTTGCACATTTCTTATAAATTTCTATTTGAACGAATATCGATGGATTAGTTAAAAAAGATGTATAGAGGTTTTTTATACTATATGGTTTATAGAACTTGTTTGATACTTATTGTTATAAAAAAACGGCAAAAAAAGAAGAGGCTGACACAATGTGCCAGCCTCTTAGCCAAATATATGAAATTGTTATTGTTGAGTATAACCGCTCATAGATTGTTGAGCCATTGATACTAAACGCTTAGTGATTTCTCCACCTACAGAACCGTTAGCTCTTGAAGTAGTTTCTCCACCAAGATTAACTCCGAATTCAGAAGCAATCTCATACTTCATTTGATCAATTGCTTGAGAAGCTCCTGGTACTACTAGTTGGTTAGACGAATTGCTGTTGTTTGAACTGTTTTGTGCCATCTGTCATTCATCTCCTCATAATAGTTATAATGGTTGGGTTAGTTGGATTTGCACCAAACTTATGAAGTGTTGTCCTTCACCGCCTAACTCGGCGTAACCCATTGATTTAATTTTGTGAGTTGAAAATATGTTGTTGCTTTGTTGTTACTAAGTATTATGGATGATTTGAAAATTTATATACACTTTTTTTTTGGTAATTTTTTCTCCTATAAAAACTTTAAGAAAAAATTAATGTTATTTAAAATATTGCTCAAATAAAATTTAACTATATTCATCATTTTAGGTAAAAGTAAAAGAATCCTTTCGATGTTATATATTTCGGATTTGAAAAACAACAAGTGAAAGAAAATACCCTAAACTTGTAGAGTTACTTTGAAATGTTAATGATAATAACAGATGATTTAGCTGCTGAACATTACATAATTAATCTCAACTTGAGAGAATCTAACGCTATGAAGAGTTAGAGTTAAAGGAGATGAAAGGATGGGGTTATGTCCTTTATGTAATGGATTTGAGATGAAGTCAATCCAATGTCCTAATTGCCAAAGTCTTATGGAGGATAGAGGGAAAGTAACAGATTATTTTGATGATTATAGTGCATATATGGATATAGATATCATGAAATTGTTTGATGGATATGCAAATTCTTTAGAAAATCATGAATGTATTCATTATTTTTATTGCCCAGTTTGTCAGCATCAAGAATCAAATTCGGTGAGTGAGTAAAAACAAAAGCCATGTTCTACTAAGAACATGGCTTTTGTTTTGCTATTTATTTTTCGCCAGCTGGACGAATTCTTAAATCTGATTCAATATCGAAGAAGTGAGCTTTATTCATATCTAAAGCTAATTCAAGTTCTTGACCAGGTTTAACATCAGTACGAGAATCAACACGTGCTACGAACGTTTGACCATCGATTTCTGAGTAAAGCATAGTTTCAGCACCCATTAACTCAGCAACTTCAATTTTAGCTGTGATTTTTGTTCCTTGAGAAGAATCGATGAATACAGGCTCATCATGGATTTCTTCTGGACGAACGCCCATAAGGATTTCTTTGTTCACATAGCCTTGCTCACGAAGATATTTCATTTTACCTTCTGGAACAGCTACTGAAGTAGATCCCATTGTGAATTTACCTTCACCAAGTGTACCTTTGAAGAAGTTCATTGCAGGTGATCCAATGAATCCGCCAACAAATGAGTTTTCTGGTTTATCATAAACCTCTTTAGGTGAACCAACTTGTTGAATGATACCGTCTTTTAGTACAACAAGACGAGTTGCCATTGTCATTGCTTCAGTTTGGTCATGTGTTACGTAAATTGTCGTTGTTTGTAAGCGTTGGTGTAATTTCGTGATTTCAGCACGCATTGCTACACGAAGCTTAGCATCAAGGTTAGATAAAGGCTCATCCATTAAGAATACTTTTGCATCACGAACGATTGCACGACCTAATGCAACACGCTGGCGTTGTCCACCAGATAAAGCTTTAGGTTTACGTTGTAAATATTGCTCAAGACCAAGAATTTTCGCAGCTTCTGTTACACGACGCTCGATCTCATCCTTTGGTAATTTACGAAGCTTTAATCCAAATGCCATGTTGTCATAAACATTCATATGTGGATATAATGCATAGTTTTGGAATACCATTGCGATGTCACGATCTTTTGGTGCTACATCATTCATACGTTTTCCATCGATGAAGAAATCACCTTTTGAAATCTCTTCTAATCCAGCAACCATACGAAGTGTAGTTGATTTACCACAACCTGATGGACCAACGAATACGATAAATTCTTTATCTTGAATGTGAAGGTTGAAATCTTCTACTGCTGTTACTTTATTATCATAAATTTTATAAATATTGTTTAATTGAATCTCTGCCATTTTATTATTCCTCCCTATTTCTGAAAGCGTTTTAACTTATTTTCATTGTAAGGGATTTCAGAGAGTAAAGTAAACGTACAAGTTGCACGAAAAAAATAGGCTATTTTTGTGCAACTTGTAATTTATATAATTGAATAGTTTTTAATCTTTAAGGCGTACGATCGTAATGGCAAGAAAAATAAAGGCAGCAGTTGAAAAAATTCGTATGTCTAATCCGGTTTTTTCTAGCAATTTTTCTAATCGGTATTGAAGACTATTACGATGAATAAATAATCGTTTCGCTGTTGAAGAAGCATTTAGATTCGATTGAAGAAAAGCTTCAATTGTATGAATTAGCTCATTATCCTCAAGTGCTTCTACTAAATGGTTTGATAATAAATCTTTATTAATTTTAGATGGTGTTTTGAGTACCAGTAAAGGAAGTGCCTCATAAAAGCTGACAACTCTTTCTCTGTTTGATGCATGATGTAGCGCCTGAAAACAGTTATGTTCTAACTTGAATTTTACTCTAAGGTCAGAATCATTTTTTTGAAGTTGTCCAATGTATAGAAATGGTTCTACAAAAAAATCACTTGTTAATGTATCACTTAAGTTTTTTAATGATTCTATCTCCAAAACAGTTGTTGGTTTTTCCTCAATAATGATGCCATGAGAATAACTCAACCAAAGAACTAGATCTGAATTAAGAATTCCCTGTACAGCTTCTTCAAAGCTTTGTTTATCATCTATAGGTTTAGTTAAATAAAAATAATAAAATCGCACACCACTTTGATCAGATGGAAGTGGAGAAGGAATAATTTGTTTTTCATAGAATAAAAAATCAACCCACTTTTGTTGATTAACTGATAAATGTTCTTCACTTAACGGTTGTGTATGTTGAAAGAGAGACGAAAGTAAGTTTTTTTCGGTTTCTGATAGAGAAGATTTCAGAATACCAAAAGTTTGACCAAGTTCAGTTTGAAACCATTCATATGTTGAGTCATTAGGAGAATAGCTTGTAGTCATTGCATGTTTAAAATGCTGCATTAATTTATCTAGCATGAAAATTCCTCTTTTCGTGCAATAAGTCTTACTTACATTATAGAAAAGAAATGGACTGCTTAAAAGCTTATTGATCGGTATTACAAGTTATTTTTTGAAATATAAGGGTAAGAAAAAGGTAAGACAAGAATGAAGGAGGACTTTCCATGTTAGAAACATTCAATGAAACAGCGATAGCATCTTATTTGAAAACAACAATAAAAGAAAATTGCCAAAAGCTAGATGAAGAAAATGTAGATGAAATCACAAAAGCAAAAATCCAAGGAAAGATTGAAGGATATAACGAGTTTTTAGAACGCTTTAAATTAGGAAAACAATCTTGTGAAGATGAGTAAAAGACTGGCAAATGTCAGTCTTTTTTTTAGAAGTTAAAAATTTTAAGACTTGGTACTTAGTTTTGGGTAACTAAGTCTAGCATCATGTCCTCGGAGTTATAGTAGCTAATTTGGATTAATGACAAAGAGCATCTCTACTTTTTAGCATTACTAAGCTTTCTTAGCTAGTTATAACCTTTACGCTTGCTGATCTAGAGTAGATTTTAACAGTAGAGAGTTTGCATGTTTCGGACATTTTTAGCAGGGGAAAAAGAAGGAAAACGTAAAAAGATTCAATTTAAGGGGTGAATGGATGAATACAGATGTTTTGATTATTGGTGGAGGTGTTGGTGGATTAACTGTTGCCTTAAGACTTGCGATGTGTGGAATCGATGTTACCGTTGTTGAGCAGCAAAAGGGCAATTCTCATATGTATAAAGGAGAGCTTTTACAGCCTAAGAGCCTAGAAATATTCCAAAGGTTAAACATTGCTGATGAAATTCGAGATAATGGTCATCCTCTTCACAGCATTACAGTAGAAGAAATGAAATACAAATCAGGTATTTATCAAAATACAAGAAAATCAAAGATGGATTATCGAGTGATTAACACGCCATATAACTATGGATTGATGATTCCACATGAAAAACTAAAAGAAATTTTGTTGAAAAAGTCAAAAAAATTCTCGACGTTTCATTATTATCAGCCAGCTAGGTTTACTGAATTTATCGATCAAGATACCGCTCTAATTGACTACAATGGTACAACCTTACAAATGAATGCGAAGGTGTTTGTTGGTGCAGAGGGAAGGAGATCGAAAGTAAGGAAACATATTGGAATAGATGGGGAAGAGCATACCTATGATCATCATTTTTTAACTGTCAACTTTCCAAGACCAGATGATTTAACAGAGGGCAAAATGATTTCGACGAAAGATACATTTTTAGGATTATTTCCATTACCTAATAATCAAGTGCGATCTGTCTATTTAATTCCTTCCGGAGAATATAAGGCAATTAAGGAACAGGGAATAGAAGCATTTTTTGAAAAGGTCATCTCTCTGAGTCCAGAGCTTGATCGTTATGTTAATCAAATCCCCTCTTGGAGAAATATTCAATTGATGATTCCCTTTCAATTTCATGCGAACAGCTATAGTAAAGGAAATAAGGTCATTATTGGAGATGCTGCACATAATGTACATCCTATGGCAGGTGAAGGGATGAATTTGGCCATTCAGGATGGAGATGCTTTAGGAGATTTAATTTGTTGGATGGAAGAGCAAAATCGTTTTTCAATAAAACAACTTAATTGGTTTGAGCAAGTTAGAAAACCAAGGGTCAAGCACTTATTATCGATTAGTCATTTGGCTGCTCTAGCTTATTCAAAACCTTTTCGGTATTTCACACGAATTCGTGGGCGTGGATTTCAACAAATGGAACATGACGACATGCTGCATTATAAACAAATGCTAAATATTTCAGGGCTAGGTATGTGGAAAGAGTCCTTTTATGAGCGGCTTATTCAAATTGGTTTATTACCAACTCGATCTTTTCAAAGTGTTCAAATGTTGCAGTCTGATACTTTATTCACGAGTAAAGATGATTATCCATGGAGATACCAAGGAGGAGTTGAAAAATGATTACTGAGTATATTCGAATTTTCAAGGCTAGAGGTTGGATGAAACGAAATATGCCCTTTCTATATACTTGGCATGCGTACGTAGGATATGAGTTAAATTTGTATTCAGCATTTAAAAAGCCAAAGACGATTGAGGAAGTGGCAGAAAAATATAGTTTGCAAAAAGATCTACTTCAAAGATGGATGGACGTAGGTGTAGCCATTTCTTATATGAAAAAAGGCTCAAAAGGTAGATTTCGTACAATTAAGAAAATCATGCTACCAGCTTCAAAAAATAATCCTTCTTCAAGTGGTGCGATCTTAAAGGAAATGATGGAATTACATATTCCAACACTATTGAGTTACCCATCAGTCATGAAAACGAAAGAAAAACATACCTTTAATGAGGAATTGCATGGTACTGTAGTGGCACAAACTTCCTCTATGTTAGAGCAGCTTGCATTAAGGAAAATATCTAAATTAGTGAAGAAAAATAATGTACAAACACTTGTTGATGTAGGCTGTGGACATGGAGGGTATTTGCAAAAATTAGCAGAAAAATATCCGCAAATAAATATGTATGGATTAGAAGCAAATGAAGAAGTGTCAATCGAAGCGAAAAAAAGGTCAGAGCATGTCAAAAGAATAACGATTGAACATGTTGATGCCTTTGAATGGTATCCTAAAACAGAAATTGATTTTGTCATGGTTCATAATTTACTTCATTATTTGTCAACAGAAGATCGAAAAAAACTTTTTACACATATTGGGAAGTGGCTGTCAAAAGGAGGAACTATATCCATTATGACACCGATCCAAAATGGAAAGCATGGACAACAATTTTCTAGTGTGTTTAATAGTTTTTTTTCTGCTTATGAAAATCTTTTCCCTTTGCCTACAAAAGAAGAGATAGGAAAAATAGCTAAACATGCGGACTTATCGATATCATCATATTCCCCGATTGTAAAAGAAGCTGGATGGTATCTTATTACATTGGAAAAGTAAAGGCGCTTTAGTTTGTATAGGAAGAAAACATCCCCCACTTATTGGACTTTGTGAATAAAACGTAATAAAGGGGGGAGTGATTTCTTTTTTTAAAAGCCTTTTTTCCATAGCCCATAAGCTAATATAGAAATGAAGATAAAGAACGCCCACATTTCTAAATCATTTTATGCTCGTAAGGGTTATTTAAGACGCTTAAGCTTTAATCAACTTTATGTGGTGGGTCCTCTTTTGTCAGGTTTCTTGCTTCCTCGATATTCGTTGATTCATCTCTCATATGAACAGAGCCACCTGATAAACCTTCATTAATCATACGATCAATATCTAGGTAGGCCTTGTCTTTGCCTTCATAATTCACATCTTGTTTAACAGCATCATGTTTGTTAGTCATTTTAAAACCTCCTTATACACAATATTTTGTGCGTTAAGAGATTCAATCATTCATATACATGAAATAGCATTAATTCGTGAATTTGTGATTGAAGATTTGTTTCGTCTTCCTTTGGAGGTGGAGCAGCTCCCCATTCAATTTGTCCGTTTTTATGATAAATTCCATCGTATTGTGTGCCTCTAAAATAAAAAGAAATTCTCCACCCTGGTAAATTGGCTTGTTTAAATAATGGCTTGTATTGAAAATGTGTAATCAATTCACTCGCTCCTTTTTTGAAAGATAAGAAAGCATATAATTCTGCACGTAGTTTTGGTGTCTAGCTTCAGGTGCCATCGGCTCGAGGGAAGAAATAAAACCCTTTTTCCTAGGTCATAAGTCAAATAGGAATTGTCTTAGTATATGAATTAATACGTCATGAAAGGGAACAATCCCTTTAGGAAATTAATGGTTTTTGTTTGTGAGCTCAAAAAATAAATCGACAAGCCTTGTTATTCGGTTATGTTGAATATCAATTTCATCAAATAACATGGGCTTAGAATTCACTTCGAAGATGTAGGGCGTACCATTTGGTGTGATTCCCACATCCATTGAAAACTCACCAACAAATCCTATTTGTTTACTTAGGCAAGTTCCAACTGTATGAGCAAGGTGATTTAGGTCGTGAATTGAACATTTATTGGCTACCTTAGAAAATGGAATAATTTCGCCTCCATTAGGAACATGAGTAATAATCGAGTTTTTCGCAGCCTTCCGAACACCTATACCAGTAATATAATAACTATCTTTATGATAGAGACAATGAATTCTTAAATCATATTTACAATCTTCCACAGTATCTGTTTTAATTTCCTGTTGTAGTATGTATGATTCTGTCAAAATCGTATCGATCTTTAATAAAAACTGCTCTTCGTTATAGGTCTGGCACTTGTCTTTAGATAGGATATAGAATGTGTTTTCTTCTTTTACAAGCTTATAGATTCCTTTCCCTTTATGCCCTATTGTGGGTTTTGCATATATAGCATGTGTCTCAAGTAAATCCAAAATATTATTACTTCTTGAGTGGAGCCAAGTTTTCGGTAGATGTAGTTGTAGCTCTTTTTCTTGTGCTAAAGCTTTGTAGCACTCCCATTTATTAAAAAAGCCAGAATTAAAAAAGGGCTTGTTCTCATCAAGGTATAATTGTTGAATGGTTTGAAAAGCAGTTGATTTTTCTTCAGATCTAGATGAAATTTTATTATAGATAATTGATGGAAAAGGGAAAGTAGTTCTTCCCCATTTCTGCTGTTGTTCACTAAATATAAAGCCAATTATGCAATCTTTTTGAATATGATCTGTTGTAAATACAAAAGAAAGACCACCTTTGCTCATCAGCTGTTTTTGAATAGCTTTGAATAAGCTAGCATCACCACGGAAGCTATCTTTTTTACTACCATTGCTAGCCAAGATGCCAACTAAAGGAAAGAATTTAAGCTTCTTCATTTATGATATCCTCAGGATAAAAAATCGCTTTTTTTGTTAAGTAGTACCCGTATTGTAGAGAGCTTTTTCGTGATAAAAGATCTGCATCTTTAAGTTCTGGATGTGAAAAAATGGATCTTCCAGGCTTCGAATTTGCTTCAAACATCCATACTCTTCCTTCTTGATCAATGCCAAAGTCAAATCCAATTTCACCAATAAAACCTGTAATTTTGCTATCAATACTCTCACTTAAAGAAATGGCTGCTTCAGTTAAATCATGAAATGCTTTTAAGCGTTTTTGTGGATCTTCATAAATTTCCTCTAATGTTTTAACAACACCACCATTGTTTAAGTGCGTTGTAACACTGCCTTTACCTGCTACTTTTGCAGCGAGAGCAGTAATCTTCCAGTTTCCATGTTCATCTTTATTCGTATGAATTCTAAAATCAATAGCCTTTCCTTCTAAACGAATTAATTTGATTCCTTGCTGAGCTAAATAACTAGAAAGAAGACGATCTTTAAAAGCTACTTTTAAAAAATGTTCGAGAGAAGGATATTTTCTTAGGCGATTTATCTCATGATCATCTCGATATCTTGAATAATATGTATTCTCTTCACGAGAATACATTAACTGAAACACTCCAAGTCCTAAGCTACCATTTACAGGCTTTAAATAAATGTTTTGATAAGTTGATAGCATTTCTTCCATTTGGCTAATGGTAGGTTTTTGAATGGTATCAGGTAAATATTTCGCAACTTTTGAATCGTGAATAAGAAGTTGATGAACGGACCATTTATTAAAAAATCCTGGGTTATACCATGGAATGGAATATTCTTCAGTTAACCGTTTTTTTACTAATTTAAGAGCTTGATGGTTTTCGATCCGCCTATTTGGTAAGCGGTCATACACAACATTAGGAAAAGGGAATCTGCTTTTTTTCCAACCATTTTTACCATGTGTGAAGCCTTCAACAGTGCCATTTTCCCAATCTATATGATGAGCGCCAAAGACAAATGTAAATAAGCCGATAGATTGATCAAGAGATAAAAACTTAGCAAAAAATATTGACCGCTCTCCAATAGGGCGAAGTGGTGATTCTGTAAAGCCAGCTGTAAAAATGCCAATTAAAGGTCCTAAGTGAAGAGTCTGATCATGGAAAATCAAATGTGTTTTTCCATCGCTCGGTAGTTGAAGATCTTTACATAGCTGTTCAGGTATAACAATATAATCTTTCAGTTCTGGAAGATATCTTACTTCACAAGATCGATTAATTGTGCCAAAAGAAATTGTGTTTATCTCATTGTTTGTTCTTGTTGTTAGTGGTAGGTAAACGATGTTATCTTTAGAGTTTGATATGTTGATAGAATAAATGTCAGTCATTTGTTTCGACTCCTTTAACATTGTTATATTTACTAAGATATTGACAATATTCTAATGGCGCTTTGTAAAGCTGCTCTTTAAGATGTGGATTTGTTTTTGTGAACGTTTTACGGCCAGGCTTAGAATTTATATCTAGAATCCAAATTGATCCATCCTTGGCATAACCAATATCAACACCAATCTCAAAAAGCTGCTTGAATTTCTCTTCAAGTAATGGTGGTAAACAATCGATAATCGTAGATAATTCATCTTCGAGTAAATATTTTTGCTTATGTGTTAAGTCTTGGGACCAGTCCTGAAAACGTAAAGGATCTCCTCCACTGTTTAAATTTGATAAAAAGGACCCATGATACCCTTTACGAACACCTTTTTCAATTAAATGCCACTCGCCATTTCTATCTTTTTGCATGAATAAACGGATATCGAAAGGATAATTGTTAGCATCTGTTAATGGGAGGTAAGGTTGAAGCAGATAGGGTTGTTGAAGAATTAGCTTTTCACACCATTTTGACAAATCTTTTAGTGATGAAAAAACTTTATGTTTTTTATCATGGCCTTTATGATAAGTAACAGTTATGCTATCTGAAGATTGCTTAACGGCAATGATCCCAACACCTCTTGATCCATGAATAGGTTTTAAAATACATGGACCAGATAGCTTTAAATGCTTGATCACTTGTATTGAATCATTTAAAAGTTCAGTTGGTGGAAGATATGGATCAATTGTTTGATCGTTAAGTAATGAAGTGTAAAGTTTCCATTTATCTGGTAAGCCAAATCCTAAAAAAGTAGTAGTCGGATTTTTTTTTAGCCATTCAACAATAGGTTTTCCCTTTTTTGAGGCTTGTTGGTTGTTATAAAAGCATCTATCATAAATAAAGGAGGGAATTGAAAAGGACGTGTCCACCCATTGCTGTGCTTTTGGTTCAAATTTCTCGCCAGTAATCATTAATGAAGTAGGATCAATAGACGTAGGTTCAAATCGTACACATTCGATGTTGTAGGGCTCACTTCTTTTGGCAATTTCAGTAATGTACGTATTTTCATGCTTTTTATTAATAACTAAAAAACCTAATGTTTTCTTCTGCATTTCTGTCATTCCCTTCGATCTTACTTAGGATTACTTTTGGTTATATAAAAATAGACAATAGTTAATGATTGCCCGTGCTGAAGGACGAACTTTGCCTTTTTTTGGGTCATCTTCTGATTTAGAAGGCTTTGTGTTGACCTCAATAATCCAAGGCTTACCTTCTTCATCTAAAGCAAGGTCAATACCGAATTCTCCAAACTCACCACCTGCTTGAATACAAATGACTTCAACAATTTCAAGAGATAATTCCGCTAATAATTTTCGTAATTGCAAACTATCTTTTTCGCCATACAATTTATTTAACAAATCCTTGATTTGAAAAATACTCCCGCCTCTTGCAAGATTTGCAACAAATTGGTTGTCTCCAGATACCCTAGCAACGCTTGATGAAACTTTCCAGTTTTGTTGATCCTTTTTATGACATAAAAATCTAAAATCAAGTGTGTTATGTTCGTATTTTTTTAGATTGATTGTTTCTTGTACTAAGAAGCCTTCTCTTTTTAATCTCGGATAAAGAGAGGAGAATAGCTGATAAAAACTTTCATATTGTTTGTTAATTTCTCCAGAAAAGGTTGTGAAATCCAAAAGGTATGATTGATCGTCTTTTTCAATCACTCTGAAAATCCGCTTTCCTTGACTGCCGTTAATTGGCTTGATAAAAACATCCTTTTTTTCATGAAGCATTTGTTCTAGAGTAGCTTTAGATTCAAGTAACTGACTATCAGGTAAATAAGGAATAAGGTGCTCACTTGCTGATAGAATTTGATGTACCTCCCATTTATTTAAAAAACGATCATTAAAATAGGGGATTTTATTTTCAATAAAATCAGTTGTTACAGATAAAAAGGCTTTTGATAGTTCAAGTTTTCTAGAATGTATCCGGTTATGAACAACATCTGGATATGGTACAGATATTTTTATCCATTTGTTGTCAGAAAAACAGTAGCCTGTCATATGATCTTTGTTGTACATTTTTAGTGAAAATATATATAGTAAGCATCCATTCTTATGACAATATCGTGCAAGTTCTTGACAAAAATCATGAATAGATCCAAAGCTCAATTCTTGCTTAGTTCTAATTTCTGTTAATACACCAATTATTGGTCCAAGTCTTATTTGTGCAGAATCGATCTGTTTTGCTTGAAGTGTAAAGGTATGATTTGGTAAATATAATTCATCAAGAATATTGGTAGTGAGAGACAAACTTAAATGTTCCTCATTTATTAATACGACTGGACATGTTACAGTATGCATTCCACAGTTAATTTTCAAGGATTGAAGGTATTTAGATAAACCTAAATGTTTTCTGAGACCTTCTGTTATTTCACAAATAAAAGGTCTCGAAGAAGTGTGCGATGGCGATATTTCAATTAATGTTTGGTTCATAATGCATATCCCTCATTTGCTCGGTGTTAAGACAAGCTCTATAATGTGTATAGGCTGATGTTTATAAAACATCGTATGAAAAGGAATTAAAATCGGTGAAGTGGTGGAAGGTAGATGGTGATGAAAGATTTATTTTTAGTAGTAATTATGATTGGTATTGGTGCAGCAATCGGTGGTGTAACAAATTCATTGGCAATCAAGATGTTATTTCGTCCATACAATCCTATCTTTATTTTTGGCAAACGAGTTCCTTTTACACCTGGACTCATCCCAAAGAGAAGACAGGAGTTAGCAAATCAGCTTGGACGAATGGTTGTTGAGCATCTGTTAACAGCTGAAGGAATTAAACGTAAATTTCTTCAATCGCAATTTAAAGATCAGATGATATCTTGGGGAGAAACTCAAGTTAAAAAGCTAACACATTCAGAAAAAACGCCAGAACAAATAATGGCAGCTATATCTATTGAAAATCCTACTGAACTAGTAAATAATAAGCTAAAGGAATTTGCTTCTAGTAAATATGATGAATTGATAGGTGAAAATAAAAATAAATCATTGCAACAAATATTACCTCAACACGTGGAGGATGAACTATACGTAGCAATTCCAAAGGTGGCACAGTTTATAACTGAAAAAGGAATTACTTATTTTGAGAGTACTGAAGGAAAGCAAAAGCTCAAAAAGATGATTGAAGACTTTTTATCCACTAGAGGGATGCTTGGGAATATGATCGGTATGTTTCTTGGTAATGATAGTCTTGTTGACAAGGTCCAACCAGAAGTTATTAAGTTCTTAAAAAATCAAGAAACAAAAAATCTCTTAACAACGCTAATTGCACGTGAATGGAATAACATGAAAGAAATGACTCTTGAAGAAATTGATGAAAAATGGGGAGTCATAAAAAAAGGATCAGGGCTATTAGATAGTATTGTTGATAATTTAAACATCAACAACTTGCTATCAAAGCCGATCTCAACATACCTAAAACCAAATGAGGAAGTAATCATTAACAAATGGTTACCTAAGGCAATTGAAGTCGCAACAAATTATCTTGTTGCACATTTGGATGGAATGATGAAACAGTTAAAATTAGAAGAGGTTGTTAAAGAACAAGTAGAAACATTTGCTGTAGATCGTTTAGAAGATATGATCCTCTCGATTTCCCGAAAGGAATTTAAAATGATTACGTATTTAGGTGCTTTACTAGGTGGTATTATCGGTGGCTTTCAAGCTTTACTCGTCATGCTGTTTTAAGTAAAGTCAGCTAGCAAAAGATTTAAACATAAATATACGAAATTAATTCCTTTTTAAGTGCATAATATGATATTTATCAAATAGTTTGTTATAGTGTAGGGGAGAGCCTACATGGGTCAAAACTAGAAAGGAGGCTCATCATATGCCTGAAAACTTATATGATGTTGCAAACAATTTAGAAAGAGCTTTACGAGAAAGTGATGAATTTAAAGCTTTAAGTAAGCTTTATGATCAAGTGAATGCGGATGAATCAGCAAGTAAGATGTTTGAGAACTTCCGTAACATTCAATTAGGTCTTCAACAAAAACAAATGTCTGGACAAGAAATTTCTGAAGAAGAAATTGAACAAGCTCAAAAATCAGTTCAACTTGTACAGCAACATGAAACCATTTCTCAGCTAATGGCAGCTGAACAACGTTTAAGCATGGTAGTAACAGAACTAAACAAAATTATCATGAAGCCATTAGAAGAATTGTACGGTAGTATGGAGCAATAATAAGTACATACAAAAAACAGAATGGAATTTCCATTCTGTTTTTTTAAAATGGTAAAAAACTTGTACTTGATTTTGAAGGCTAGCTCTAGGCGCCATCAGCTTAATGAACTAAAATACCCTTCTTTTTTCTATAGAAAATTAAAGGAAAAGCCCTAGAACTAGCTATTTCAAAAGACAATTTTTCCTAAAAACATAAGCGGACATCTTGCTCTTTTCTTACATGCTAGTAGTTCTATTTTCTTTTAAAGGGACATAACCTCATAATAGGTTTTTGACATCTGTAGAAGGAGGATCCGCAGTGACTAATTATAAATTACTGGCACTTAATGTAGATGGTACCTTGCTTCGTTCAAATGGTCGCCTCCAGCCGTCCACGAAAGAAGCGATTGAGTATGTAAAAGGAAAAGGTGTTTATGTAACACTAGTAACTAACAGGCATTTCCAATCTGCGAAAAAGCTTGCAAAGGCATTAAAACTAGATTCATACCTTGTTACACATGGTGGGGCATTTATAGCTGATAATCTTGATGAACCATTATTTGAAAAAAGATTAACAGAAGAAATGACATTTAACCTTGTTCAAGTACTTGAAAATTTCAAGTGCAATATTCGTCTTACACATGAACGGTATTCCATTGGAAATAGGAAAAAAATTGCTTCAAACTTACTTAGTAAATCTATTCTTAATACATCAGATTCTATGTTTTATCCTGTTCAATTTGTTGATTCTTTAGGTGATACTCTTCGTGATGAGCCTGTAACTGCAACAAAGATCGATGTGTATTTTTCAAAAGAAGATGAAAAGGAAGAGGCACAGCAATTGATCATTGAAGCTTTTGAAGGTGTTGATGTAAAGTCAAATCAGAATAAGCAACTAGAAATTGTTCAAAAAGGTCTTTCAAAAGAATATGGCTTAAGAATGTTGGCCAAACATTTAAAGATACCTTTAGAAGAAACAGTGGCAATAGGTGATGCCGAAGATGATAAAGGTATGATAGCCTCAGCAGGTTTAGGAGTTGCCATGTGGAATGCTCCTTTTGAAGTGAAGCATACTGCTGATTGGGTAACAAGGTCCAATAACCACGAAGGTGTAGGGTATATGGTTAAAGAACACTTCAGAAAACAACAAAGGCAAGAATTTCTCCGGAAAATTAAAATAGATAAATAGAAATATTTTAAAAAAACAGGGACTCATAGTTCCTGTTTTTTTAAAAGCATAAATTTTAAATCACTTCAAAGGAATCAAAAGCTCTTTTAATTGATCGACACTTTCAACAAGATGTGTTGGCTTAGATATGTTTAATTCTTCAAAAGAGCCATATCCATAAGTAACCCCAATGGAGTCGATGCCAGTACAAGTTGCACCAATAATATCGTGTTTTCTATCACCGATCATAATAAATTCCTCATGTGAAAAATCTTTGTACTTATCTAGTATATATTGAATAATTTCAGTTTTTGAGGATCTAGTTCCATCTAAATGACTTCCAACGATAAGATCAAAATATTGCGTTATATTAAAGTAATCAGCAATCTTCTCAGCAAAAATAGTAGGCTTGGATGTTGCGACTACTAAAGTGAAATTTTTCTCTTTTAACAATTTTAAAAGAGACGTGATATGAGAATATAGCTTATTTTCAAACATACCCTTTTCTTTAAATCTTTCACGATATAAATCAATAGCTTTCTGCGTTTCTTCCTCATTAAATTCGTAATAATCAGAAAAAGATACCTGTAATGGTGGACCAATAAAACATTCTAGCTTATCAAGATCAGTTTCATCAATGCCCATTCTTTGTAAAGCATATTGAACAGATTTTGTTATTCCAACTTTTGGATCTGATAGTGTACCGTCTAAATCAAATAAAATCACTTTATAATTGTTCAAATACATGCCTCCTAAGATTATTAATAATTTTCATATTCCTTGTCAATTATAATATGAGGAGGTGGTAATTTGGAGAAATTAGGAAAGGAAATCGACAAAGTATCAAATCAGTTAACAGATTTGAGGTGGGAATTATGGAATAATTACACACTGTTCACATGGCAGTGGTGGCTTCTGCTTGTCACTTGTATTTTGATGGTCATTTTATTTTTTATTTTTGTTAAAAAAGAAAATTTTCTTGCTACCGTTGCGTATCTAGGCATTGTCTACATGATCAATAAAAACATAGATGATGTTGCAACAACGATGGATTGGTATGATTACCGAATGCAATTAGAGCCTATCATTCCGACCATGCTACCAGCTAATTTATTTATCATCCCTATAGGATTAAGCCTCTTATATCAAAAATTCTTAAAATGGAAAAGCTTTTTAATTTCAATAAGTATTTTTTCTATTTTCGTATCTTATATTGCATTACCACTTATGAAACTAGTTGATATTTATTTAGAAAAATCGTGGAATGCCCATTGGTCATTTTTAACTCTTTTTTCAATGTCAGTACTTGCTAAAATAATTGTTGATCAACTAAAACTCTGGAGTAAAGATAAGTGATTATAAACCTTTCCTATCTTTTAATAGGAGGATAATCAAACAGTTTTCCTTCGTAAACAACCTCAAGTTGCTTCTGTTGTCTGAAATCATCAGGAGTAACAAGGGCTGGGAGCTTATCCCACAACTTAATGCCGGCTCGATGGAGTACTTCTGCAACAAACTGAGAACAAAAGTATGAATTGCTAAATTCAACAGGTTCATTTAGTGAAACACCTAAAACTCCAGCTAAATTATAGAGAAATTTCTTTTTGTTTTTTATAAAGACATTCAGAACTCTTCGCATCTTCTCTACTTCACGCTCTGAAACTTCAAGTTTGTATATGACACATGTTGTTTTTGGATATTTACTATATGTACCAGTAAAAATATCTTCTTTGACAAAACCACCATTAATAGGATTGCTTGGATTTTTTCTACCGAAGCTATACATTTCTGTTAATTCATGGTTAAATGCGATAGAGGCATGATTATACGGAGCTCTAGTATATTTTTTTATTGATTTTGTAAATAAAGTTCCCGTGTCAGTTAGCAAAATATAAACATATGCATTAGGTTTCATTATATTTTCCCTCTTTTACATTTTTCCAATTTATTCTATGCTTTATTATAGTATATATTATGAATTATTACTTTTCGTTTTTATCTTAAACAGACTTAATTTTTACTGAGTAGGTGTAAATGGTGAGTACAACATTATGGACTCTTTCAATTATTTTTATTGGTTTATGCACGGTGAATGTCGTATTTTTATTCATGAGAAAACAGGTACCAGAGAAAGACTTTTCACAACTATTTGTAAGAGTAAAAACTTGGTGGGGGATGTTTGCCGTTTTTTGTATGGCAACGTTATTTAACCCAATTGTATCACTGTTATCTTTGATGGTGCTTTGTTTTTTTGCACTAAAAGAGTATTTCTCAATGATGAAAACAAGAAAAGCAGATCGACGTTTATTTTTGTGGTCATACTTGGCTATACCGGTACAGTTTTATTGGATTATGATCGGATGGTATGGAATGTTTATTGTATTTATTCCTGTTTATGTGTTTTTATTTTTACCTTTACCTAGATTGCTAGGAAAAGGAACGAGTGGTTTTCTTAGATCAGTTAGTTCAACACAATGGGGATTAATGTTGATGGTATTTGGCTTAAGTCATCTAGCATATTATCAATTTGCTACACCAGAATATGGAGCAAATCTTGTGTTGTTTCTTGTTTTATTAACACAAGTAAATGATATTGTTCATTACTTAGTTTCTTTATATTTTGGTAAAAGAAAAGTCGTTCCTTCAGCAAACCCGATTATTACGTGGGAAGGATTTATTTTCGCAGCGATCATTACAACACTTGTTTCCTATTTTATTTACCCTTATTTAACACCACTTGATATGAAATTTGGTATATTATCTGGAATTATTATTAGTTTAAGTGGGTTTTTTGGTAGTTTAACAATCTCTGTATTGAAACGTGATTTGTTGATTGGTGATCAAGAGAAATTAAATGTTCTTAAGGAAAGCTATATTAATCGTGTTGATAGCTTAACATATACTTCACCAGTATTTTTTCATATTATTAGATATTACTTTGATTTTATGTAATTCCTTTTTTAAACGAAGAGACTATGCAAAAGATTGATGTTGATATCTAACTGTTGTCGATTGGATTTGAAGACACTTAAATTACCTAACAAAGATTAACAAAATTACGGAAAAATATAATTTTGTTTACAACAAATATCCCCTCTCAACGTAAGTTCAATTAGAGAGGGGAAAACTTATTTCTTGTAACGTAAGTAATGGTAATTAGTTGTTGGAATACTTTCAACTAAATTACCTTCTTTGTCTTTATAAACCTCGAACTCTTGATAAACTTCAACGGTATAACCATCTTCTTCTCTCAGTTCAACAAACTTACTCTCCAATTCTAGGAAGGACTCTACCTGCTTATTTTCCTGTGCATTTGCTGATGTTGATTCTTCTACCGGTAAAGGAAGGCTTGTGACAAAATCTTCTTTTTGACTAAAAAGCGGTGAATCTAAATAACCAATAACTAAAATAACAGCTACAAGGAAAAATGGAAGATGAATTTTCACAACTTAAAGCCTCCTAATGATATAGTTATAACCATTGTATGATTTTAATAGGTAGAAATATTATCATTATTTTTGAAAGAAATATGAAATCAAATCTTTTACCACACTTCTTCGTTACCAATGAAAATTCTGTTTAGAAGATGATCAAGAAAAAACTATACTTGTGACAAACTATAGGTAATTGTTACTATTGTAATAGGAAGTGTTAAAACGAATTTTTTTACATATCAAAAATACCCAGAATTTTACAGAAATGAGGAACAATTATGAGCCAGGAATATATAGAAAAACTGGAAAAAAAGATCAATGAGTATGAAGAAGCTATATTAGATATGTCCGCACCAATTATCCCCTCTATCATTCCTCATACAATTTTAGTACCGATTACGGGTATCTTACTAGAAGAACGGTTTGAGAAGATTAGAATAAAGATATTAATGTATATACAAAATAACCCGATTGAGTCTGCTATTATTGATTTAACAGATATTACTCTTGAAAAAATTGAACAAATGGAAATAGAAGAATTAGGTAGAGAAATTCATCAATTAACAGAAGCGATTATTCTTATGGGTGTTGAACCATATTATGTTGGTCTTTCACCACAGCTTATAAAAAAGATTGTAACTTCAGGGGTAAAAATAAAAGCAGAATCTTTTAGAAGTTTTTCGGTAGCACTTAGATATTTAATGGAGAAAAAGGGGTTAACTTTAACAAACGTATAAACACTTCTAGTATCTAACATTGACTGGTAAAGCAGCATTTTTGTAAACTTAAAGAAGTTCTGAAAAAAGATAAGGTGATAAACTTGAAAATATATATTAAAGGTATTGATGATGAGCGATTTTACCGACCATTAACATTGATCGGTAACTTGTTTTTTGAAGAAACAGAACTCTGCTTTACAAAAGGCGATTCTACCCTTGAAGCAGAGTTTTTTATTGATGAAGACCAACATAACGTTTTAATTAAAGGGTTTCTACGAACAGAGGATGGAACACAGTATGAGGCGATGAAAGAAAAAGAAATTGCCGAAAAGTTAGAGGGTAAAGATCGACTAAGACAAGTGAAAAATACCCTCTCATATGTGTATCTTACACTGCTTCAGGAATATACAGGAATCGTTCAGAAGTGGGGGATTCTTACCGGAATAAGACCAACTAAGCTTTATCATAAAAAGCGTCAAGAGGGTTTATCTGAAACCGAAATCCATCGAATGTTTAAAGATGAATATTTACTTTCTACTGAAAAGATTGAACTAATGAAGGAGATTGTTGAACGTCAGTTAGAGGTTATACCTGACTTAGATGAACTTGCTAATGAAGTAAGCATTTATATTGGTATTCCTTTTTGTCCAACAAAATGTGCTTATTGTACATTTCCGGCGTATGCAATCAACGGGCGACAAGGATCTGTTACTTCTTTTTTAGGTGGACTTCATTTTGAAATGAGAGAAATTGGGCGTTGGTTAAAAGAAAAAGGAATCAAAATCACGACCGTTTATTATGGTGGAGGGACACCAACAAGTATTACAGCTGAAGAGATGGATATGCTTTATGAGGAAATGGTTACTTCTTTTCCAGATGTTAAAAATATTAGAGAAATAACAGTTGAAGCAGGAAGACCTGATACTATTTCGAAGGAAAAGTTAGATGTTTTAAATAAATATAACATCGATCGAATAAGCATCAACCCACAATCCTATATTCAAGATACCTTAAAAGCGATTGGTCGACATCATACAGTCGAAGAAACAATTGAAAAATTCCATTTAGCTAGAAGCATGGGAATGAATAACATCAATATGGATTTAATTATTGGTTTACCTGGTGAAGGAGTAGAAGAATTTGATTATACATTATCAGAATCTGCAAAACTGATGCCAGAATCAATAACGGTTCATACACTTTCTTTCAAACGAGCATCAGAAATGACCAAAAATAAACATAAATATAAGGTTGCAAGTCGTGAAGAAATTGGGACAATGATGAATCATGCTGTTTCTTGGACAAAAGAAAATGGCTATGCACCGTATTATTTATATCGTCAAAAAAACATTTTAGGTAATTTAGAAAACGTTGGTTATGCATTAAAGGGTCAAGATAGTATTTATAATATTATGATCATGGAAGAACAGCAAACAATCATAGGTATTGGTTGTGGTGCGGCAAGTAAGTTTGTTGATCCTCAATCAAGAAAAATCACTCAGTTTGCCAATCCAAAAGATCCTAAATCATATAATGATGGATTTAAGCATTACACAGAAGAAAAAATAAAAATCTTAGAAAACTTATTTTTCTCAAAAACAAATTAAACTTTAATGATGAGGCTGGGACATAATTAAAGAAGTCATACAAAAAGACGGATAAATCTTTATTAGATTTTTTGATTTTGGAAACTATTTTAAAGAACTTAGTGGAATGGAGCAGAAGACACTTGACTCCTAGGGGAATAAGAGGAAAGGCTGAGACCCTGCAGGTGCTAGCGCTGAGGAGGCTCAGCTTCCTCCCCGTGGAACGCTAGCGTCTGCAGCGCAATGGAACGAACTTGTTTCTTTCAACTTAACTGAATTTAGACATCAAATAAAAACCCGAATTATTAGGAGAAAATGATTAATTGAAATATCGCCTTATAATTCGGGTTTATCATTAGTTTAAATACTTATGTCCCAGTCTCTTTCTCTAGGGTGATATAAAGAAATAGCCTACTAGTCAGCTATTTAAAAGGGCAAATTTTTTCTGCGTCAAAAGTCAATAGGGAATGAAGGTAACCTTCATTCTCTATTTGCATTTGGTAATCTACATTATCTATTTCATTGTTTTTTATATCTAAAACGTTAAAAGTGATCGTTAAAAAGCAGGATTTCTTTCCTGTTAATCCGAATTAATATATTGATATATATTATAAGGGGGATGAAGATGACATATCAAACGATTGAGTTAGTTCAAGAAGGTAAAACAGCTACGTTGTACTTAAATAGAGTACAGTCAATGAATGCAATGGATGTGAACATGCTTCAGGAATTAACAAGTTGTTTAAAAGAGATCGCTTCTTCTGATATTAAGTTATTATTTATAACTGGAAGAGGTCGTGCTTTCTCTGCTGGTGGTGATGTGAAAACAATGTTATCAAGTAATGATGAATCACAATTCCAGCCTGTAATGGAAACAATTAAAGAAATGATTATTACACTATATACATTACCTGCTATAACAGTTAGCTTTCTAAATGGAGCTGCTGCAGGATTAGGCTTGAGTTTTGCGTTAGCTAGTGACTATCTAATAGCTGAAAAACAGGCAAAAGTAGCAATGAACTTTATTAATATCGGATTAGTTCCAGATGGTGGCGGACATTTCTTTTTGAAGAAAAGACTTGGAGAGCATATCGCAAAACACATTATTTGGGAAGGAAAAACGTTAAGTTCTGATGAAGCTTTGCAAATTGGGATGATTGATTCAGTATATGAGGGTGATACTGAAGAACAGATGCAATTATGGAAAATGAAAATGGAAGCGCGACCATTACAAGCGATGATTGCAACAAAAAATATTTTTAGCAATCAAGAAACATCATTATTAGTAGATACACTTAACTTAGAAACAGAAAATCAACTTCAAATGAGAAAAACGAAAGATCATCGTGAAGGTGTCGCAGCGTTTTTAGAAAAGAGAGTTGCGCAATTTACAGGTCAATAAAAGAAAAAAGATGACTATTGAGATAACAGACCACAATAGTCATCTTTTTTAGAAGTTAGGTGTTCGTGTCTAGCTCCAACGCCTAGCCCCTCGAAGGAAAAACAACTTCCTTTTTCCTTGGTCATTAGCCAATGATGAATAGAAGGTAAAGAGCACCATCTATTCATAATCCTTGTGCTTGTCAGGGCTGATCAGGCGCTTACACATTTCTTATAGTATCAGAATTTATATGTTTTGTACGTAGTTTGGATGTCTAGCTCCAGCGCCTAGCCCCTCGAGGTCATAAGCCAATTTGCCATTGAAGGCCAAGAACGCCTTCCATGTCAAATCGTCTTATGCTTGTCGGGGCTGACCAAGGCGCTTGCGCTTTTCTTATTATCTACCAAAAACAATAAGTTTCCCGGATGATGTGGTACAACGATGTGTTTTAGCTGAGAATTCTTTTTCTGCTAACTTTTGCTCTGCTATTTCTTTTGCTTCGTTTTCTGTTTGAGCTTGAAAGTTTTCATCTAAAATTTTTTCACCATTTTTTTCAAATACAGTTAAATAGTACGTTTCCATCATTATTCCCCCTGTTGTAGTAAAATACTATCATTATATAATTCTTACTTTTCTATGGATTATCCTGCAAAAAAATGAAACCTTCTATTACCAATTTCGTAGAATGAAGAGAGGAGGGATAGAATGAGTCTTACAATTGAAAATGTGTCAAAGCGTTTTGGAAAGCAGACTGCAGTTGATCAGCTATCAATACAAATACCCGAAAGAGAAATTTTTGGTTTTTTAGGTGCAAATGGAGCTGGAAAAACAACAACGTTCAGAATGATATTGGGTTTGTTGAACCCAACGGATGGGGAAATTTTGTGGGATGGGAAAAAAATTTCTTATAATGTCAGTGATCATATTGGATATTTACCTGAAGAAAGAGGACTATATCCAAAATTGAAAGTAAAGGAACAGTTAATTTACTTAGGTAGATTAAAAGGAATGACGAAACAAGAAGTAGTAAGAGAGTTGAAAAGCTGGCTACACAGATTTAATGTGTCAGAATATGAGAACAAGAAAGTAGAAGAGTTATCAAAAGGAAATCAACAAAAAATTCAATTTATTGCTTCTGTTATACATAAACCCAAACTACTTATATTAGATGAGCCATTTAGTGGACTAGATCCTGTCAATGTTGAATTGTTAAAAAAAGCGGTAGTAGATCTCAAAGAAGCAGGTACGTCCATTGTATTTGCTAGTCATCGAATGGAACATGTAGAGGAATTATGTCAGAATTTATGTATTATGCATAAAGGAAAACCAGTAGTTCATGGTTCATTAAGAGATATTAAAAGGTCATTTGGTAAGAAAAATGTATTTGTCCAAGGCGATTTTGATATGGATTTCTTACATTCTGTTCCTGGTGTGATAAAATGCAAAAAAATGACTGAAGGTGTAGAACTTCAAATAGAGAATGAAGAAGTAGCAAAGGTGATATTTCATGAGTTGCAAAATAAAGGATTTGTAAGGAAATTTGCACTTGAAGAGCCTTCATTAAATGATATTTTCATTGAAAAAGTAGGTGCTTCCTATGAATAAATTTTGGATCATTGTCGGTCATACCTACTTTAATAAAGTCAAAACGAAATCATTTATTATTACTACTTTAATAACTTTATTAATTTTGTTCGGTTTATCAAATATATCAACAATCATCCAAGCTTTTGAAAAAGATGAAGAAGCAAAAACATTTGCTATTATCGATCAAACGGATACTTATTTTGACATTTTTGAAGAAAATGTAGATGTATTAGGAAAGCCATTTGAAGTAGAAAAGTCAACATTAACCGAAGCTGAGTTAGATAAAAAAGTACAAGATGAAGAATTCGATGGAATGATTATCTTAACAAAGGATGAGAATGACTTACCTTCAGCAACAGTTAAAACAATGTCTATGACGGATAGTGGAATATTCTCACAAATTGAAATGGTTTTACAGCAAATGAAACAAGAGATTGGTCGAGTTCAACTTGGTCTTGATTCCAATGATTTAAATGTTTTATTTACTCCTGTTGAATTAACGAAAGTGGCACTAGAGGATAATGCAAAAACAGAAGAAGAACTAAATCAAGCAAGAGGTCTTGTTTATGTGTTGTTATTTGTTATCTATTTTTCTGTTATTTTTTATGCAAGTATGATAGCGACAGAAGTTGCTACAGAAAAATCTTCACGGGTAATGGAAATCCTTATTTCAAGTGTTTCGCCAGTAAAGCAAATGTTTGCTAAATTAATAGGAATCGGACTACTTAGTTTAACACAAATGTTTGTCATTCTTGTGTTTGGTTATGCATCAATTCAATCTAAAATTGACGAATTGAATTCAATGACAGGCGGATTATTAGGGTTCTCAGATATTCCCACTTCTACGTTTATATATGCAGGAATTTACTTTCTACTAGGGTATTTCTTATTTGCTACTTTAGCTGCATTTTTAGGATCTCTTGTAAGTCGAATTGAAGATGTACAGCAATTAATCTCACCAATGATTTTCATCATTGTTGGAGCATTTATGATTGCGATGTTTGGTCTAGGAAATCCAGAAACACCATTTATCACAATTAGCTCTTATATTCCATTCTTTACACCAATGATTATGTTTTTACGTGTAGGAATGTTAAATATTCCATTTTGGGAAATCGCTCTATCCATAGCAATCCTGCTTATCTCAATTACAGCTCTAGCGATTTTTGGAGCACGAGTATATAAAGGCGGAGTCTTAATCTATGGCAAATCATCATCCTTTAAGGATCTGAAACGAGCGCTTATGATGTCAAAGGATAAGTAAAAGTAAAGATCGGATTAGTATTAGCAGAGGCTGGGACATGAGTATTTAAACTAATGTTAAACCCGAGTTATAAGGCGATATTTCAATTAATCATTCGCCTAATAATTCGGGTTTTTATTTGATGTCTTTAATAGATTTTTTGAGTTTGGAAACTATTTTAAAGAACTTAGTGGAATGGAGCGGAAGACACTCGGGCACCTACTTAGAATTGAGGAAAGGCTGAGACCTAAGCAGGCGTTCCGTGGGAGGCTAGCTTCCTTCTTGTGAAACGCGAGTGTCTGTCAAGTCATAGAGCCGATGAAGGACATAAGCAAGAGGAAAACCCGAGTAAAAGTCCGTCATAGAGCCGATGAAGGACATAAGCAAGAGGAAAACCCGAGTAAAAGTCCGTCATAGAGCCAATGAAGGACATAAGCAAGAGGAAAACCCGAGTAAAAGTCCGTCATAGAGCCGATGAAGGACATAAGCAAGAGGAAAACCCGAGTAAAAGTCCGTCATAGAGCCGATGAAGGACATAAGCAAGAGGAAAACCCGAGTAAAAGTCCGTCATAGAGCCAATGAAGGACATAAGCAAGAGGAAACCCGAGTAAAAGTCCGTCATAGAGCCAATGAAGGACATAAGCGAGGAAAAAGCAAGTCAAGTCCGTCATAGAGCCGATGAAGGACATAAGCGGGGAAAAAGCATGAGTAAAAGTTCGTCATATAATCGATGAAGGACATAAGTACAGAGATGCCGTGTTTCTGGAAACAAAATTAGGAAATGCAATATTAGATTTTGTTCTACCCAACGCAACAGTCGTGAATATTGTTGGGTCTTCTTTCAGAATTAAAGATCACTTAGAAAAAGAAGATGTTCATTCATTTTTGAGCATTCATAAACCATCAAAATTGTACATCGCTAGCTTAACATTTACGAGTTTCTGCAGCGCAATGGAAAAGACTTGTTTCTTTCAACTTACTGAATGTAGATTTATTCGTCTTTTTGTATGACTTCTTTAATTATGTCCCAGTCTCTTTTTTAGTGTGCTGTGTAAAAAATTGTGAGATATTTGTTTAAACTGTGTGACAGATAAAATCCAAGAGGTAGAGTGTCTTATAGTGGAATGGAGGGAGACACTTGCGCATGCTGGATTCTACTAGAAAAGGACGTTTAGCCTTCAAGCTCTGCTGAGGTGGCTCGTTCATCCTACAAATGAATTGGAAAGCATTATGAATAACTCAACAACAACAACAAAGTATGGAAAACAGCTTTATATGAAAATGGTAAAAAGCATTTTTTTGTAGGGTAGAACGTGCATTCGTATTTTAGTGATGGTAAAATGAAGGGAGTATACCTTGAAAACGCCACTACATAAGGCTCTGGGACAATCTATAGAAGAAAAGATGCCACTAGACTTTATAAAGAGGCGTTTCCAATAGGATTCTAAAAACAACAAAGTTTACGAAAACAACCCTACATAAAAGGATGAATAAAAAATGAAACATATTAAGTTTATACATGCGGCTGATCTTCATTTGGACAGTCCGTTTGTTGGTTTAAAGCATATGCCCACAGATTTGTTTGAAGTAATCAGAGAAAGTACCTTTTTAGCTTTTTTTAGGATTGTTTCATATGCTATAAAAGAAAAGGTGGATTTTATTTTATTATCTGGAGACTTGTATGATGAAGAGGATCGAAGCTTAAAAGCTCAACTAAAATTAAAAAGTGAATTTGAAAAGCTAGATAAAGCGGGAATAGATGTATATGTTATACATGGAAACCATGATCACATGTCTGGAAAATGGCTTGAGGTTGAATGGCCTCAAAATGTACATGTGTTTTCTAGTAAGATGGTAGAAATGAAGAAATTCACAAAGAAGGGCTTACCACTAGCCTATATCTATGGATATAGCTATCCTACTAGATCAGTAGTGGAAAATATCTCAAATCAATACATAAAAAATGATAATTCCTCTGTATACCACATCGGTATGTTACATGGATCAATAGAAGGAAATAAAGAGCATGATGTTTATTGTCCATTTAAAATAAGTGAGCTTGTTTCCAAAGGTTTTGATTATTGGGCGTTAGGCCATATTCATAAAAGACAAATTTTACATCATTCTAATCCACTTATTGCTTATCCGGGGAATATTCAGGGAAGGCATCGAAAGGAAGCTGGAGAAAAAGGTTTTTATATTGTAGAAATGAATGGACTTGATATAAGAACTGAATTTGTTTCTACAGAGGAGGTTATTTGGGAAGAGGTAGAGGTTTCAATTGAAGGCATAAACAATATCACAGAGTTATTAAGAAGATGTGAGAGAGTCATGTTTGAAATAAAAGAAAGAAACAAGTCAACCTGTTTAACCATCGTATTAACTGGAATGGATCGATTTTCGAGTACTGTACACGCACAAGGAATGGAAGAAGATATAGTAGATATCTTAAATGAACAGGAAAACACTCAGGATCATTTTATTTGGGTTGTGAAGCTGATTAATAAAACCATTCAACCAAGAGAAAACAACCCTAAACTAGATGCATTTTTGACTGATTTACACAAAACAGTTGAAAATTATACCTCTTTTGATGAGGTCATTCAACCACTGGCAAAACACCCAACTTTCAGGCAATATTTAGAGAAGTTTACTCTAGAAGAACAAAAGCAGTTATTGAAAGAAGCTGAACAATTATTACATAGAGAACTATTACAAAATAGTGGATCAAAGTGAGGTGATAAGCATGAAAATCAAACGGCTTATGATTTATGGATATGGGAAGTTTGAAAACAAGGATATTGAATTTCAAGGAGATACCCTACAGGTTGTTTATGGTGAAAATGAAGCTGGTAAATCAACGATCATGTCCTTTATTCATAGTATTTTATTCGGATTTCCTACTAAACAACAAACGGAGAATAGATATGAACCAAAACACGGAGCGGCATATGGAGGTTATCTTGTTGTAGAAGATCATAATAGACTAGTCAAAATTGAGCGTCTACCAGGCAAAAATGGTGGAAACGTCACAATTGAATTAGACGATGGAACAAGTAAAGGTGAAGATTACTTACAAACATTAATGAGTGGTATAGACAAGGAAACATATCGATCTATCTTTTCCTTTGATGTACACGGTTTACAACAAATTCAAAAAATGAACTCTGATCAAATTGGGAAATATTTATTTCTTTCAAGTATTTATGGAGCAGATACGTTATTTGCAATCGAAGATAAGCTAGTTAAACAAAGAGATTCGCTGTATAAGCCGAATGGGAAAAAACCTGAATTAAATGAAGGATTAGATAAGCTGAAAAAAAGTCATAATCAAGTGCTAGAAGCTAAGAGACAAAACAATGAATATCAAGAGCTTTTGAAAATGAAGGAAGAGTTATATGGTGAATTAACCTTATTAGTAAATAAGAAAAGAAATAGCTCAAAAAAACAAAGAGAACTTGAAAAGATTATTTCCGTCCTGCCTCTTCTGAATGATCTAAAATGGTGTATAGATCAATTAGCTTCTTTACCGGATTCTGCAGCATATCCAGAAGATGGTCTTAAACAGCTTGATCAGCTTATTATGACTCTTCAGCCAATGGAGGCACAACTTCACTCATTGAAAAGCAAAAGAGAAAAAATATTGCTCGAGGAAGCAGCTCTTTCTCTAGATGAAAACCTCATTAGTATCCTACCTAAGGTACAGCATGGGCGTGAGCAGCTTCCGGTTTATGAAGAAAAGAAAAAGAGAATAATCCAACTGCAGCAGAAAATAAGCAAGATACAACATGAAATTAGTCTTTATAAACAAAGAATTTTTCCAGCAATGAAGGAAGAAGAAATCTTGCAAATTAACGCGACCATTCAAATGAAAGAATCGATAAAAAAATCAGCACGATTAGATCAGCAGCTTCAACAAAGAAAAAAAATGCTTGATGAGCAATTTGATCAAACAAAAGCAAATCTTGAAGAATCTGAGAACAAGATAAGAAACTTTAAAGAAGAGCTTCTTTTAGATGAAGAGAGACGTAAATTAGAAGAAAAGGTAAATAAAGAAGATCAACTAAATATAAAACAATTAAAAAATGAAAAACAACAAATACTTTCTGAAATAAACATTAGAAAAGATGAATTTAAAAAAGAAAAAAAACAACGCACGACGATTGTATCACTTATAACAGTCTTGTTACTTACATGTTCCCTATTCTTTATGTTAGAAAAAAATTGGCTTATAGCTGGTATGTTTGTAGTAAGTATGTTTTTTTCACTTTTTATCTTAAAAACTAGCATTGGGAAAAAAGATTCATTTCTCCATCACTTAACATCAAAACTTACTAAGCTTGAAGAAGTCATAGATGAAGGTGAAAAATCAAGCTTTTCTTCAAACAGTTCAATTTTATCTGAAACGATGTTGTTATTAGAAAAAGACAATACTGTAAAACACGAAATTCATCATGAACAGCTTTTATCTAAGCAGTATGAGAAAACATATGAGAAGATTGTTAAACAGTATGAGGAATGGGAAGAGGATCAATTTCAAAGCTCAGTCACATTCAATAAACTGTTAAATCATTTTCGAATAGATAAAAAAGTGACACCAGAAACATTATTAGAAGCTTTTGAACTATTACAGCAACTTCAACAGTTGATATTAGAAAAAAAACAGTATGAAGGAGAATTAACTTCTCTTCAGCAAGATGTTTACAAATTTGAACATAAAATATCAGAATTAATGAAAGTAGCTGAAATTTCAAACGTATCTTCAGAGCAAGCATTATATGAGATGTCTAGAATGTGTCAAAACGAAAAAGAGAAACAGGAAATGCTTGAAAAGCATAATGAAAGAAGAGTTGAAACTGAAGATGCAATACGTATCCTCAGAGAAAAGGTTAACTATTTGACGAAACAGAAGGAAGAATTAATAAAAAGTAGTACATGTGAAACCGAAGATGAATTTCGAAAATTAGCGAAGATTCATAAAGAGCGAGAAGAGTTACTTAAACAGAAATTATGGATTGAAAAACAACTTGCAACAGAACGGGATATGAAGATTGAATTCATACAGGTCAATTCGAGTAACGAATTAGAAGCAGATTTAATTGAAGTGGAAAAAGAATTAGATAAATTGGAGAAGAATGAAAAAGAAACTCAGCAACGCTATTCAGAGATTGTCGTAAAAATCAAAGAAATTGAGCAAAATGGAACGTATTCTAGGCAAAGACATTCTTTTGAAAATGATAAGGCAACAATTAGAGAAAAGGCATCCCAATGGATCGTAGGAGTTCTCGCGAATGACTTATTAAAAAAAACAATCGAACGACATCGTGAGGAAAAATTGCCAGCAGTTGTTCATTCTATTGGTTATTATTTTTCTAAGCTAACTTCAAATTCATACAAAAATGTATATTTACCAGATGGGAAGCAATCATTTATTGTTGAGCGAAACGATGGTGTGAAGTTTTTTGCTGAAGAATTAAGCCAAGCAACAGCAGAGCAATTATACTTATCAATTCGATTAGCATTAGTGAAAAACATAAATGAACAGCTTCACTTACCAATTATCATAGATGATAGCTTTGTTCATTTCGATCAACAACGAACATCCAATATTTTACGAATGATGGATGAGCTTAAACAAGAAAATCAAGTGATATATTTTACTTGTCACAAGCACATCGCAACTACTTTTTCTACTAAAAACATGATTAATCTTTCGAAAGTTCATGTGATTTAACGGAGGTTTCTAAAGCGTATTTTCATGGATCTATGCTATACTAACGATACAAAATAGAAAGTTTGATGTTCATGCAAGCTATTTGCAATGTGTGTGTGGAACAAGAGTAAATTCCACACAAAAGTAACCTACGAGTCTTCATTTGACTTCAAGCTGCATAGTCATCAAGTAGCGATAACAAAGACTAAATTTAAAGAGATCTTATAAATTACTTTACATAATGGAGGAGCATATTTATGGCTAAGGGAATTCTAAATTATGATGTCGGAGATCAAGTTGACGTCCATTTACTTATAAAATCATCAGTAAAAGGGATTGCCAGCAATGGTAAGGCATTTTTAACATTAATCCTGCAAGATATGTCTGGAGAAATCGAGGCTAAGCTATGGGATGCATCACAAGATGACGAAGGAGTTTATTCTCCTCAGAGCATTGTGAAAATATTAGGAGATATTCACCATTATCGAGGACGCAATCAATTAAAAATCCGTAAAATTCGTCCTAAGCATGATGATGAACAAATTAACATCTCAGATTTATTAGAAACCGCTCCACTTTCAAAGGATGTTATGAATGATAAGATTACTCAATACATATTTGAAATGGAAAATTCAAACATTCAACGTATTACTAGACATTTACTTAAAAAGCATGGTGCTGCTTTTATTGAATATCCAGCTGCAACGAAGAATCATCATGAGTTTGTTTCTGGGTTAGCATATCATGTTGTGTCTATGTTAGATTTAGCCAAGGCGATTTCAACTCTATATCCAAGTCTAGATACAGATCTTTTATATTCTGGTGTTATTCTTCATGATTTAGGAAAAGTAATTGAGTTATCTGGACCAATTAGTACGACTTATACGGTTGAAGGGAATTTATTAGGTCACATATCAATCATGGTCAATGAAATTGCTAAGGCAGCTGAGCAGTTACAAATTGAAGGTGAGGAAGTTGTTATTCTTCAGCATTTAGTTCTTAGTCACCATGGAAAGGCAGAGTGGGGAAGTCCAAAACCTCCAATGATCAAAGAAGCAGAAATATTACACTATATCGATAATCTTGATGCTAAAATGAATATGCTTGATCGTGGTCTTGAGCGAGTTAAGCCTGGTGAGTATACGGAAAGAATATTTGCATTAGATAATCGATCATTTTATAAACCAACTTTTCATAAATAAATTATTACCGATTCTAACTTAATATAATGTTCTAATTCATGCTTGCCTTGCATATGCTTTGAGTAAAATAGCTTGTTCAAATGGACAGGGCTTTAAAAGGGGGAGCATGGATGTTACTCTTGCCATGGTGGATATATGTTTGTATTATTGGAATCATTCTTAGTGGTTATATGGCCTTTAAAACACATCAGCAAGACAAGGAAATTGATGATGAATTTATTGAAAAAGAAGGTCAAGTGTATATAGAGAGAATTGAGCTTGAACGTCAGAAAAAACAAGCACTTGTAGAACAACAACAAGAGCTTCAAGAAGAACAGTCTGTCGGCTAATTCAAAGAAAAACGAGAAAAAATCGGTGATATTCACCGATTTTTTCTCGTTTTATTGCTTGTTTTCTTTTACTATTCTTTTGCAGGAGCTTTAAATAGGTCTTTTAAGTCTTCTTCTTTAACATCCACTTTTGCGTCTTCAATGGCTTTGTTAAGAGCGCTCTGCATTGTATCAGGCTGTTGAATCTTTTGTTTACGAACATCTTCTTTTAAATCTTCTTTCATTTCTTCAAAAGGTTTAACAGTTTCAGTTACTTTAATGATATGGTAACCAAATTCAGATTTAACTGGAGCACTTACTTCGCCTTCTTTTAACTTGAATGCTGCATCTTGGAATTCTTTAACCATGGCACCTTCACCAAACCAACCAAGATCTCCACCATTTTGTGCTGAGCCAGGATCTGTTGAATATTCTTTTGCAAGATCTTCAAATTTCTCTCCAGCATCAAGCTTTTTCTTCACTTCTTTAGCAGTTGCTTCATCAGCAACTAGTATATGGCTAGCTTTTACCTGACCTTCTAATGTATCATAGTAAGCTTTTAAATCTTCATCAGTTACTTTGACTTCTGCTTCAGCAGCTTTTTTTCTTAATAAATCAACTTTAACCATCTGTTTAACTGTTTCTTCACCTTGCATTTGTATAACACTTTCAAATTGTGCACCATATTGAGTTTTTAAATTTTCAAATTCTGCTTCTACATCTTTATCAGATACTTTATATTTTTCACTTAATACTTTTTCATGAACAAGCTCTGTTAAAACGTCTCCACCGAAACGATCCTTCATTGCTTCGTAAAATTCATCTTTTGTAATGTTCCCAGCTTTTGTTTCTACAACAACTTCTGATTCAGCATTGTTACAAGCACTTAATGCAAATAGACTTGTTGCTGCTGCTAGTGCGATTGCTACCTTTTTCATCTTCTAATACAACTCCTAGTTTAATTATTTAGAAATTCTTTATTAGAAAAAACGTGACCTTTTTAGTCATGTTTTATCGTTGAATAGTGATTGTTGCTACTGTTTGATCCAATTTCTGATAGTACAAGGAATACTATACCATAATGTGACAAGTTCAAAAAGTTTTTTAGTGGATTATGTAGCGATCTTTTGAAATTTACAATGGTTTAATATAACAAATTCCTCTAAAATAGGCAAACATCCAAACAATGTCTTTTAAAAATAATAGGATATAGAGAAAAGATAAAGGAGGTATTTCATTATGAGCTTTGGTTCTTCCAACAATTTTGCATTACTTGTCGTTCTGTTCATATTGTTAATTATCATAGGAGCTTCTTATCTTTAAGGCTATGTTAAAGCTTAATGTTGATTTTTAGCACTTTGTTGATTGGAGTGAAAGGTATGAGACTCCTGTGGGAGAAGCGTGTCGAAGGGAGACCCCACAGGCGCTTGAGCCGAGGAGGCTCCCGGACCGCCCGCAGAAAGCGAATGCCTGCAACGGAAATCAACAACAAAGTTTAACAGAGCCATCTTTAAAAGGTAATAAGAATGAAAATGAACATTTAAAATAATTTAACTTAGATTTTTTGGGCAAACACCCAATCATATTAGAACAAATGACCATAGGATAAAGTGAAAAGATAAAGGAGGTAATTAGTTATGAGTCATGGTTTATCAAGCAACTTTGCATTACTTGTCGTTTTGTTCATTTTGTTAATCATCATTGGTGCTTCATATCTATAAGTTGAAATTTAGAGTGAAGGCTAGTATGAACTAAAATACCTTATTACGAAATGTTCTAAATTGGGCAAACGTCCAATCAAGATAGAGCAAATGACCATAAGATAAAGTGAAAAGATAAAGGAGGTAATTAGTTATGAGTCATGGATATACAAATAACTTTGCGTTAATTGTCGTACTGTTCATTTTGTTAATTATCATTGGTGCTTCTTACCTTTATTAATATTCTCTATTTACATGGGCAAATATTTAAGTAGTTTGCTATGTATAAAGTTATTTATCAAGAAAGGGAGGTGTAATAATGAGCGGAGCATATTCAGGTGGTTTTGCGTTAATCGTTGTATTATTCATCTTGTTAATCATCGTTGGTGCAGCGTGGTTATAATATAAAGATGAGGCTGACTCAATTGAGTCAGCCTCTATTTTTCGTTAAAGCTGTTATCGTAAACGTTGTTGCTTTTGGGATTTTGAAGGAAAAAGCACTGTATATTGTGGCATCATTTCTTCTTAGATATCATGCTTTTTATGCGGTATTCCTGCTTCTCTATAGGCTGGATTTTTTCTCTAAATGTTTAAAAATGACCTGCCTATAGAATGAAACAAAAATGACAAGCGCGTCTAAATGACTTGAGTGCGTTTAAACGGAATTACGTATACAAATTTTCTATGTATGATGAGATTAACAATATCGTGATAAGAACATTAATTGTTCTAAATACCTTTGTTTGGCGGTCTTCAGGAATCTCGCGTACTAAACATAGAGCATTTGTAAGCTTGTTTATATAAAACAAGATAAAGACTGCAAACAAGATGAAGAAAATGACCATATGAGATCCCCCTTCTCTTTCATATACATATTAGATTACCAAACTATTTATGAAAAAGATAGCATTGACAACTAATAACCAGTTAAAAAATAGTGAATATGTTATATAGATAATAAGAAGATTTAAAAGCAGAATAGATCAACGAAAGGATAGAATGAAAACAGACCAAAGGATAAAGATTGGTCTGCTACTTTCTTATTTTTGAACAAGTACTTCGTATCCATCATCAAATTCTTCTATAAAGCAAGATCTCGGTGCGAGTAAAAGGTGTTTAATGAAAATAAAATCTGGTACGCATAGACCTATATGAATAGCCGTTGCGATGCTAAAATAATGCATATATGCTGGGAAGATGATGCTTCCAATTAAGAAGATGAATGTAAAAAACATAAAAGGTGTTATTAATGATAAAAGCATATTATGTTTTTTTATTTCTTTACACGCTTTTATTTGTATAAAAGGAATGAAATAATAATGTTTAACCTTCATTTCCACGGGACATCCACTAAGTAATAATGGAAATAAATGAAGAATTTTATGAACTGGAATCATGCTAACTAATAATAGTACAAACATTAAAAAATGTCCGTCCTTTAGATGAACTTTTGAAAAAAATAAATTAATAGGTAGATAGGTTAAGATAAAAACAAAAATCATTGTTAGCATTGAAATAAATAATATTCTGTGTGTTCCAACGTCCTTAGAAAGGTTTATGGTTTTCCAGCAGTTCATCGTTTCACCGTCCAAACTATGTTATAACTTAAGTACTACCATACTGTACGACGGTGAGCAGAAAAAATCAATATGTAAAAAGTAATTGGAAACGCTTTAATGAAAAAAGACATCTCAAAGTTCTTTTGAAAAGACGATTAATATCTAAACACTTTTTTAATGGAGTAATAATATAGGGATTAAACTTTATAAAATATCGCTAATCGTATACAATAAAGAACAATAATGTATGAGTAGAAAGAGGGTACTACATGGATTCTATGGAAAAGCGTTTGGAAAAACTTGAATATTATCAAGCGCTATTATTACAAATGGTAGATACAAAACGATTTCCTTTTTATCAGCTAGTTATGGAAAAAGGGTTGTGTAAAACAGAGATTGAAGAAATTGATAAACTTTGTTATGAATTAAATTCTCTTTATGAAGAACAAAAAACGCAAGGATTAGTGATCTTTACAGATCTCCTTACGCGATTTGCAGGAAGTTTAAATTCAAGACTTGAAGTAGAAGAAACAATTCAAGCCCTATACAAGCAGAATTTATATCCTTTATTAATGGCAGATTTTTTGGAGTTAATGAAATCGTCATATTGATCAATTTAGCTAGAAATCAGTTCCTCAGTGGGAGAAGATTTCTTCGTTAATGTCCCATCTTCATTGTAGGTATCCTCAATATTATGAAATGATTGTTCGAAAATTTCCATGAAATCATCACCATAAATATTGCGGATAATACACATCATTTCCATCATTTCAGGAAATTTCCCGAATAGATTTTGGAGAGGAAGTGCTCCTTTTAAAACAGAGTTTCTTTCTGGACTAAAGTCTTCCAACAGCTTTGATAAAACCTCTTCACCTTGAGTAGTAAGCTTAATATATGTGTTACGCTTATCATCAGCCTTCTTAGAGAACTCTAAGTAACCTCTTTCCTCAAGCTTTTTTGAAAAATTAAAGGCAGTAGATACATGCATTACTCCGAATTTAGCAATCTCTGAAATAGATGCTCCATTTAAATGATCAGCAATCCATAGAATATGATGTTCGTTAATATTCAAATCATACGGCTTAATCCACTGCTGCCAATCCTTTTCAATAGATTTCCATAATGCCTTACTCAGCTGCGCAACTCGTTGACTAAATAACAAGGCTTCTTTTATTGTATATTCCTTTTCATTATGATTCATCACCGGTCACTCCTGACTCCCAAATGTATTATTCTCTATTATGCCAATAAAATAAAGATTAATAAAGATATAAATTTACGAAATTTTTAAAAATTTTATGAAACCTATATATATCAACGGTTTTTAATGAAAAAAAGTGTGTGAACAATACTTGTCCAACACACTTTTTTGAATAAGAGAAAAACAATTTAATCGTAATGAGTGAAAAATCAGATTATTGTAAAGTTTTCTCAAGTTGTTTAATTTTCATTTCAATTTCTTCAATTTCCTTTTGCAAATCCTTTTTATGTGGCTCAATTTCTTGTTGAAACTGATTTATCGATTTTTTTAAATCTGCAGATACTTCTTTCACAACTTCAGAACCTTCTTGAGCTGTTTTAACAATTTGTTCTTTTAATGCTTTGCTTTCAGTCTTTAATTGTTGTAAAAGATCTTCTATTTGTTTACGACTAAGATTGATTTGGCTACGAAGCTCTTTACCAGAAGAAGGAGTAGTAAGTAAGGTTGTGATTCCACCGATTACTCCACCTACGATTAGTCCACATAATAATGCTTTATTTTTTGACATAACTCATCCCTCCAAAATGATGGATAAATGTACTGATTGATTGCTATTAATCCTCTTCTTTACAACTTACCCAAACATGTGTCTTTAATAAACATTATACATAGTTAAAGGCTTGTTAGCATAAATATTTATAAGTCCTTTATGAAATTTTTATAGATGGAATTTGGTTGATTTGCAGGAGGGTTTGTTTATTGTTTGAAGGTGCGTTAGTACAAGTGTTTTTCCATTGTGTTGGTGTCTAGCTTCAACACCTAGCCCTTCGAGGTATGCCTTGTGTTCAGTCATTTTGGAATTGAAGGAAAAAGGTCAAAGGTCACATTCTATTCCGATTCGTCTTTTTTACAGGGATTGAGCAAGAGACCTGAGCGTTTCCTTTGGATGAGAGGAGAAATATCTCATTCCAATTGATAGTGATTTCTTATAGGTAAAGAGGAAGAGAAGGGAGGATGAGTATGTCAGGTGTTATTTTTTTATTTTTTGTGATTAGTTTATTACTTTTTATTGGAGCTTTTCATTATTTCAAATTATTGCAGCAATCAGCATCTTATCCACCTAAAAAAATTGTTAAGCAAAAAGTAACTGTATTAGCTTCTGCTGGAGTGATTATGCTTTTAATAGGGATTTTATTAATGTATTTTCAATAGGGGTTTTAAGCCTTTTAAAAGGATATGACGTTTAATATTGTTGATTGATTTCTGTTACAGGCATTCGCATCATTTAGCTGTTTCTTGGAAAAATAGAGGCATTTTTTCTTAATGTCACAGTACTTATTATGCAATAAGAACAAAGTTTATACTGCAATATGAGGGCAATTAGCAAGCAAGAATCTTTCAGAAAAGAGCCTTTCTTTAAGACTAATAACGTAAAAAGAGGTTGACCTAATATGGTCAACCTCTTAACATGTTTTAGAATGAAAAACTTATACAAGTGCTAAATTAGAGCGTTTGAATATCGCTTGGACAATTGGATACACAACAACCATTGATACTGCATTAAAGATAGTAGCTGGTAATACTACACCAATGAATAAAGCAGAAAATGCTGCTCCACCTGGTAAACCTACAATCATTAAAGCAGCTGTTAAAAAGATTGTTCCTGAAACAACTGTGCCAATAACAGTCATTACTGTTGCTACTGCTACCTTTTGTGCAAATTTCTTTACGAGTAAGAACATACCGTAAAAAGCGAAAGCTGTGATGAATTTATCAAGGATATTTGGAATTTGTCCCCCTGGAAATGTTGTTGTTAAAGCAGATAAAATTCCTGTAACAATTCCAAGCAAAGTAACGTTTTTCACACTAGGAAAAAAGATTATTCCGATAAACATCATGATTAACATCATATCAGGTTTCATGCCTTGGTAAAACGGAGGCATCACCATATTTAATACAGCCCCAATTGCAGAAAATAAAGATAGTGTAACTAATACTCTAGTATTCATTTCTCATCTCTCCTCTTCTAATCTCTTATTAGATGTTTCCCCCCAATAGTGAACTCATTTCCTATTGCGAGAGAAGTTAAGAATTATTATAGCAAGAAAAGTTTTTTACGTACAGTTATTTTATATCTTTGGCTCTGTTAAACTTTGTTGTTGATTTCCGTTACAGGCATTCGCTTTCCCGGGAAAAAAGTACCTTTTTTCCTAGGTCCGGGAGCCTCCTCAGCGCAAGCGCCTGTGGGGTCTCCCTTTGACACGCTCCTCCCGCAGGAGTCTCATGCCTTGCCTTTCACTCCAATCAACAAAGTGCTGAAAATCAACATTAAGCTTTAACATAGCCATTTCTTTAAAAATGAGATCAAAAAAAGCTAAGAGAAGCTGAGACATGATTAATGAAATCGTCCTAAAAATATAATAAAATATAAAACTGATTTTTATTTATCAAGTTAAGCTGCAGAAATAAACTCGTTCCATTGCAACTACTGAAGACACAAATAACAACCCGAACGATTAGGCGAAGGTTTAATTGAAACAATCTCCTAATCATTTCGGGTTTATCTTTAGCTTAAAATTAATGTTTACTTATTATTATCTCTAAACTCATTCATGAAAGAAGCTAGTGCCTCACATGCTTCTTTTGGTACAGCATTGTATGTAGAAGCACGACAACCACCAACAGAACGATGACCTGCAAGACCAATAAAGTTACGTTCCTTTGCTTCTTGAAGGAATTTTTTTGTTAATTCTTCATTTGGAAGTGTGAACGTAATATTCATTAAAGAGCGACTATCATCTGATGCATGAGCTTTATAGAAGCCATCACTATTGTCGATTGCTGAATAAATAGCTCCTGCTTTTTCTTCATTTATTTTCTGAACGTTTTTCACTCCACCTTGTTCTTTTACCCATTCCAAAACTAAAGAAAGCATATAAATAGCAAACGTAGGTGGTGTATTGTATAAAGAATTGTTTTTGACATGTGTAGAATAGTTTAAAATGGTTGGAACATTTTCATTCGCTGTTTCTAAGAATTCCTTTTTTGCTATAACAACAGTTACACCTGAAGGACCAAGATTTTTTTGTGCTCCAGCATAAATGAGTGAAAACTTCTCAACATCAATTTCTTTACATAAAATATCACTAGACATATCAGCAATTAATGGAATAGAGCTTGTTGGGTACTCATTCCACTGTGTACCGTAAATCGTGTTATTAGATGTAATATGAAGATAAGCACCATCTTCAGTATCAGCTAATGAATAGTTTTTAGGAATATGTGTATAATTTTCTTCTTTACTAGAAGCCAAGATTCGAGTTTCTCCAAACATTTTTGCTTCTTTTAGTGCTTTTTCAGACCAAGCACCTGACATAATGAAGTGTGCTGTTTTGTTTTCTTGTAAAAAATTCATTGGAATCATTGAAAATTGTAAACTAGCTCCACCTTGTAAAAATAAAACTTCATAATTCTCAGGAATTCCTAGTAATTCTCTTAATAAAGAGTTAGCTCTGTTGTGTACTTCTTCATAATCTTTACTACGATGACTAAGTTCCATAACAGACATACCTGTGTTATTGAAGTTAACCAATTCTTTTTGTGCACGTTCTAGTACTGGTAATGGTATAGCCGCTGGTCCTGCATTAAAATTATAAGCTCTCAATGTATTGCCCTCCTAAGTTAGTACGTAAAATAATACTCATATCCTATCATGAAAAGGGAAGGAAATGTAGACTGAATATTTGTATCTTTATGAAATTTTCTCAAGTAAGCGTTTTTATTTGTGATTTTTAGAATTTTAACGAGTGTATGTTTGAGTTTTATTTATTTTTTCATCTTGTAGGTAACCAACATAGCCAAAATAAAAAAGACCAAAATTGCGTGATCGTTGCAATTTTGGTCTTTTTTTATAGGCTGTTTTCTAAAACTTTGTTGCTTTTAAATAGCCGAAACAATCAGTACTATATTATGTTTAGTGGCAGCTTTTCTTCTTAAAATGTACGCTTATAGTGAAAAGACACTGTTTCCGCTCCAAATTTTGGTTACTTAGCAACATTCGTTCAGAAAAGAGCCTTTTAAGGAGTCTATTTTCGGTTGCTTTGTTGTTTTTAATTATGAAAGTTCACTTTTAATAGATGAAGCGATTTCTTGTAGTTGTTCTGGTGAATATTGATCAGCATGTGATTTCCATACAGCACCAAAACCATCACCTTTGCCATATCTAGGCACAATATGCATATGATAATGAAAAACAGATTGACCTGCTTGTTCACCATTGTTGTTCAATAAATTCAAGCCAACAGGGTTTAATTGCTTTTTAATGGCATTAGAGATCTGAGGTATAACTTCAAAAACTTTGCTTGCGATTTCAGGAGTTAATTCATAGATGTTTTCTTTATGTACTTTTGGGATAACAAGTGTGTGACCCTTCGTTACTTGGCTAATATCAAGAAAGGCAACGACATGGTCATTTTCAAAAACTTTTGCACAAGGAATTTCTCCATTAACGATTTTACAAAAAATACAATCACTCATTGTACGTACACTTCCTTTTTAAAAAATATTCTAAGTCAACAAGTTTCAACAGCTTTCTTCATGTATGTATGTTACTTTAAATCTTATTCTAAGGTATAAAATGTTTAGCTACAAGCTCTAGATCAATATTTTACCATAATAAAGAAGAGGACAAGACGACAACATGAAGCTAAAACATGAAAACTAGATATACTTGTTTACCAATTAAATCAAAAAGAACAGGATGGATCGAATGATCATCCTGTTCCTCGAGAAAGGGTATTTTTACTCAATAAATGGGATATTATCTTTGACAAACACCTCATTTAACATTTTATTTAAATGTTATTTGATGTGATATTCACCATTGTTCAATGCAACCATCCCCTTGTTAAGTGATAAAACAAAAGCTAACGGAGTGTGAACTGTATTTTGACAAACACCTCATTTACAAAATGATGTTAATGCGAGCTTATAATTATAGAAAATTACGGCCCGTAGACACCTCATTTCGAAATTTTGTGTCATACCAATGGTTTATAATGATTGATCATTATCTTTGATAAACACCTCATTTAACATTTATTTAAATGCTATCTGAATGTGAAATCACCATTGTTCAATACAACCATCCCCTTGTTAGTTGTTTATATAATCATTAACAAACGAGAGAACTGTCTTTGACAAACACCTCATTTACAAAATGATGTTAAATGCGAGCTTCTAATTCAGCAGAATTACGGCCCGTAGACACCTCATTTCGAAAAGTGTTAATCCAATGGAAAAGAAGTAAATCCCTTGAGTTAGAATAGAATGTCTGGAACAAACACCTCATTTAGAAGTTTTCGTTTTGACAAGTAACCCTTCCTCACTAATTATGATGTCCGAAGATAAAAAGATTATACAAGAAAATATATTTCTTAATTAGGACATGTTAACGTGATTTTGATACTATTAAAAGAAGGACTTTTATAACATGATCGCCAATAAATTAGGAGTGATTTACTCAGGACCAAAGTAGAAATACTGTGAAAGTCAGAATGATCGAGTAAACCGCAAATTTCCTTCTAATTTTTAACGATACAATACATTGAATTTAAAGATAAAGGAGATCCGCTAAATGACATTGCTTAAAATAGAAAAATTAACGGGTGGTTATACTCGAAATCCTGTTTTGAAAGAAATATCTTTTGAGGTGAATAAAGGTCAAATTGTTGGCTTAATTGGTTTAAATGGGGCTGGTAAAAGTACAACAATAAAACATATTATTGGAACAATGGAAGCACACAAAGGGAAAATTTTAATTAATGGAAAATCCTTTGCAGAGGATTCATCTAGCTATCGTTCACAGTTTAGTTTTATCCCAGAAACGCCAATTTTATATGAAGAACTCACTTTACATGAGCATCTTGAATTAACGGCAATGGCATATGGACTTGATAAAGAAACCTTTAATAAACGTCTTGAGCCATTATTAAAAGAATTTCGCATGGAGAAACGTTTAAAATGGTTTCCGGCACATTTTTCTAAAGGAATGAAGCAAAAGGTCATGATCATGTGTGCCTTTTTAATTGAGCCTTCCCTTTATATTATTGATGAACCATTCGTTGGTTTGGATCCACTTGCAATAAACTCATTACTAGAGATGATGGAGAAAGCAAAAAATCAAGGTTCAGGTATTTTGATGTCTACACATATTTTAGCAACAGCTGAACGTTATTGTGATTCGTTTATTATTTTACATAATGGAGAAATTCGCGCAAAAGGGACGTTGCTTCAATTAAGGGAACAGTTTGGCATGAATAATGCTACTTTAGATGATCTATATATTCAATTAACAAAGGAAGATCAAGATGAAGAGCATTGAGGAAATTTGGAGTACAAGAATAAATCATCATATAAATGAAACGAGAGCTTATCTAAAATACATGTTAAATGACCATCTTTTATTTGTCTTCATCTTTTTAGGTGCAGGTGGTGCTTTAACATATTCTAAATGGCTCGAAGTATTACCACCTGATTTTCCAGCTGTATTCATTATGACGCTTACATTTGCGTTTATTATCATAACTTCCGGCGTACGAACATTATTAAAAGAAGCGGATATTGTCTTTCTACTGCCAATGGAGCATAAGCTCGACTCCTATTTTAAGAAAGCATTTTCTTATAGTATGATATCCCAATCCTTTATTGTGATTGTGACAATGATACTTTTTGCACCATTATTTTTAAAGGCAACTAACGCAAATGCAAGAGTACTTTTGCTAAGTATTTTGCTTCTTTTAGTCATAAAGTTTTGGAATTTGCGAATAAGCTGGAAAATGGGCTACTTTACAGAGGCATCTTCAAAGTGGAATGATCTTATTGTAAGGTTTGCCATAAATGTCCTTTCCATCTTTTTCCTTCTTTCACAGCAGTATATTTTTGTAGGCATTGTTTTTATTATTATGTTTGCATACGATTTCTATTTTTCTAAAATCATATCTAAAAAGGCAATAAAGTGGGAGCAATTAATTCAAAAAGAGGATAGTAAAAAGCAATCCTTTTATAAGATTGCAAACTTGTTTACAGATGTACCAAAGCTCAAAAAACAGGCAAAAAGAAGAAAATATTTGGATTGGTTTGTTAAGCAGGTAGCATATCAACAAGATAATGTTTATGAGTATTTATTTATAAGAGCCTTTTTAAGATCTGGAGATTATTTAGGGATCTTTGTGAGACTCAGTTTGATCGGAAGTATTATTATAACGTTTATAGATGACCAGCTTTATGGAAATGCGATTGTATCAATCTTTTTTATCTTTTTAACTGGTATTCAAATTATGAGTCTTTACAAGCATTATGAACTTTTAGAGCTACCTAATTTATATCCTAAAGCAGAAGTTCGAAAACTTACGAGCTTTTTAAAAATAATGTTTAGAATGTTACTTATTCAAGTGAGTGTGTATTCTCTAGTAACACTATTCACTGCAGACATAGTAACATTTGCTATAACGCTTTTGTCTGGATTAGCATTTGTAGCCATTTTTGTTTTTGTGTATATGAATAACCGAATAAAGCAAAAAGAAAAGGTTGGGTAATGATGGGGTATGAATCTCAAATGGCTGAAGAAGCTAGATTATGGAAGCATAAACTTTTAAGAAGACCTTCACTTTTTGAACGAACATCAAAAAAAGCACAAAGTAAGATGAATACTTTTATCCCGGAAAAAGTTCATCTGACGATAACAGAAAGTATTAAAAAAATGGTAGAAGCAACTCTTGTAGGATCTAATATGACCACTTTTCCAAAGAAAATAGAAAATTTAACCTTTGAGGAGCGAGAAAAATTAGTTGTAAAATCAATTGGTACCTTTAAAAAAACGGCTGCAATAGAAGGTGCTTCCACAGGTGCTGGTGGAATCTTTCTAGGACTAGCTGATTTTCCTTTATTACTCGGAATTAAAATGAAATTTTTATTTGAAGTAGCAAGTATTTATGGATTCAGTACGAAGGAATATGAAGAACGGTTATTTTTATTATATGTTTTTCAATTAGCTTTCTCCAGTGACACTCATAAAGAACAAGTTCTTGAAACAGTTGAGAAATGGGAAGTGAAAAAACATGAAATAAAGGATTTAGATTGGCGAGTATTTCAGCAAGAATATCGGGATTATATTGATTTAGTTAAGCTAATGCAAGTGTTGCCTGGTATTGGAGCAGTTGTCGGTGGCGTGGCAAATTATCAGCTGCTAAATCAATTAGGTGAATGTGCAATGAATTGCTATCGTTTAAGGTTATTTTCTAAACAGCAATAGTGAAAAAAACGGGTGGTGGGGGCAAATTAAAGAAGTCGTAAAAAAAGACGAATAAATCTAAATTCAGTTAAGCTTAAAGAAACAAGTTCGTTCCATTGCGCTGCAGACACTCGCTTTCCGCGGGGAGGAAGCTGAGCCTCCTCGGCGCTTCGCCTGTGGGGTCTCAGCCTTTCCTCTGCGTCCCGCAGGTGCCCTAGTGTCTTCCGCTCCATTCCACTAAATTCTTTAAAATAGTTACCAAAACCAAAAAATCTATTAAAGAAAGCAAATAAAAACCCGAATTATTAGGCGAATGTTTAATTGACATATCACCTAATCATTTGGGTTTATCATTAGCTTAAATACTATGTCCTAACCTCTGCTTTTATTTATTTATTTAGATTAAGTTCATTTGATTCACAATAATCAAGCTGATATTGAATCGTTGCTTTGCATAATGTTTTGGCAGCTATTAACATGCCTTTTTCATCAATATCAAATTTCGGATGATGATGAGGATAAACATCACTTGAATTAGCAGGTTTAGCTCCAGTAAAAAAGAAGGTTCCTTTCACATGCTGCAAATAATAAGCAAAATCCTCGCCGCCCATTTGAAGTGGAATTTCTTCTACTTCGTACACACCAGGAACCTGTGATGCATGTTCTCTAAGAAATTCAGTTTCATCATAATGATTTACAACTGCTGGATAGCCTCTAACAAAATCATATTCGTATTCAGCGTTATTCATCAAACAAGTTCCCTTGATAACATTTTCGATTTCTTTTTCAATTTGAGTCCGAATGTCTTCATCAAATGTGCGAACAGTTCCAATGAGTTTAGCTGTATTAGCAATTATATTAAAAGCATTTTCTGCAACAAATGATCCTACCGATACCACCGCAGACGAAACAGGATCCACTTTTCGACTAACAATTTGCTGTAGATTTGTAACAATTTGAGAGCCGATTAATATAGCATCTTTTGTTTTATGAGGCTGTGCGCCATGTCCACCTTCACCATGCACCCTAATTTCAAATCGATCTGCTGCTGCCATGATTGGACCTGAACGATATTGAATTTTCCCTACTGGCTCACTTGCCCAAAGATGAGTTCCGAAGATAACATCAACACCATCTAAGCAGCCATCTTTAATCATAGGTAAAGCCCCACCTGGTGCATATTCTTCAGCATGCTGATGAATAAGTACAACGTTTCCTTTTAATAAATGTCGATGTTGATAAAGTACTTTAGCTAAAACAAGTAATGTCGCGGTATGTCCGTCATGACCACAAGCATGCATAACCCCAGGCACAGTTGATTTATATTCTACATCTTTTTCATCTTGTATTGGTAGAGCATCAAAATCAGCACGCAATGCAACAGTAGGACCAGAAAATTCTCCATTAATTGTTGCAACAATTCCATTTCCGCCAACATTTTCTCGTATTTCAACACCAAGATCTTGATAATATTTTTGAATAAAAGCAGCTGTTTTCACTTCTTGAAAAGATACCTCTGGATGCATGTGTAGATATCGACGAATTTCAATCATTTCAGTAAAATGCTGGTCTAAAGTTGACCATAAATGATTAAGCATATTGTTCCTCCTTAAAAATTGAAAAGATAGTGTGAAGCTTTCTTTAAGACAAGAAAGTCTGTGTAAAAGCATATGTTTGGTATATCAAATGTATTAAGATAGAAAGAAATTTAATCTAAGTAGTTGTTTGTATGAACCTGATAGGTTAGATCGATTGTAGTTAAAAATTTTGAAAATTACAAGAATTTTTTAATGAAGTCTCGATAGTAGTGATTTTTCTATTTTAGGATTTCTAGGAGGATTTGAGTCATTCATTCATTTGGAGTACAAAGGCAAAATAAAGAAGAGGTAAATTTTCTTACATTTGTAATGATGTTTTTCTTTTCCTAACCAAGGCCCTTGAGCTTTTGCTGATGTTTAGCAAAGTAAATAGTAGTGAAAAACAAAACGAAAGGAGTGAATTAGAATGAGAAAACTCTATGGAATGATATTACTACTTTTTCTTAGCTTTTTAGTTGCTGCTTGTTCCAATGCTACTAGTGATGAAAATAAAAAAGATAGCGAACAGCCCCAAACACGACAAGAAAATAACGATGCTAAACAAGAAGAAAGTCCAAATCTAATAGTAGATCCTGAGGATGAACAAAAGGCCAATGAAAATGAAACAAACGAAAAACCAGAATTTCATGCTGAAAAAATAATGAATGATTATAAAACAACCTTTTTAAGCTTGGCCCAAGAAGCTGAGAACGATGGTGAATTAACATCTATTGAAACAAAAGAGCAGTTAATGTCACACCTGAACCAAACGATGTCACAGAAGCTTGCGAAAACATATGCTGATACGTATTTCAATGTTGAAAGTAATGGAGTTTATATTAAAGCAATGGATTCACCAACTTGGTTAGAGCCAAATAAAAGCTTTGAAATTAAAAAAATAAATGACAATGAATATGAAGTGATTCAAGAACGAAATAATGAATTATTAGGTCATGTGAATATAAGTTACAGAATAGTATTTAATGGTCAAAATTGGGTTGTCGATGGTATTCAAACAAAAAAAGTAGAAAGCGATACAAAGCCTACATTAAAAAATGAAGGAAAGACAGATTTAATAAGTAAAACAGATGCGGAAGAGTTCGTTCGAGATCATCTTGGTATACAGAATGATCAAGGAATGAAAGTGAGAGTTGATCATCAAGAGTCAAACAAATATGTTGTACATGTATATGAAGTAGTTGAACAAGATAATAACTCACATACAGCTACCTATGGCTGGTATTACGTAGATAAGAAGAATGGGAAAATTGAAAACATGATGAAATAAAGACTTTGAATCAGTTTCCTCTCAATGTGAGAAGGAATTGATTCTTTTTTTGTGCAAAAAAATCCTAGCGAGCTGTTTTCGTAAAATAGTTGTTACTTGGGTAATCTGAGTTATTTAGCCAATTAGAAATTAAATGTAAAAATACCCTCTACCTATTGATAAATTATGGAAAAAGGTATATAGTACATTACAACAGTGATGCACTATGTATATTAGTGTTTAGGAAATTATAAAATTCTTTAACTGTGGATAACGCACGACATCCAGCTCGAGCGCCTAGCCCCTCGAGGGAAAAGATAAACCCCTTTTTTCCTTAGAATTGAAGACCAAGAACGCCTTCTATTCTAAATCGTCTTATGCTTGTCGGGGCTGACCAAGGCGCTTGCGCATTTGTTCGTGTGTAAGGAGGTCTGTGCTTGAAATTTGATGGAAATCAATCAATACCAATATACATTCAAATAGCCGAATGGTTGGAGACTGAAATTTTAAGAGGAAATCATAAGCAAGATGAAAAGATTTATTCTCAATATCAGCTGGCAGATATGTTTAATATTAATCCGGCTACGGCTGCTAAGGGACTAAATATTCTTGCTGATGAAGAAATTTTGTATAAAAAACGAGGGTTAGGGATGTTTGTAGCTAAAGAAGCTGAACAAATTATTTTGACAAAAAGAAAAAACCAAATATTAAAGAAACTAGTCAATGATCTTGTCATCGAAGCCGAGCGTTTACATGTTAGTGAGACAGAGCTACTAAAAATGATTAAACTCGCTATAAAAAAAGATGAGGGGGATGCTGAATGAAAGTAATTGAATGTAGAGATGTTTCAAAGATTTATCACCAGAAACAGGCACTTAGTCACCTGTCATTTTCAATTGAAGAAAATAAGATTACAGGTTTAATTGGTAGAAACGGAGCTGGAAAAACAACAATTTTAAAAATTATTGCTGGTTTTATTCATGAAACAGAGGGCGAGACTTTTGTCTTTGGTGAAAAACCATTTAATAATTTACATGTTTCAGCTAACAGAATATTTATAGATGATCAAATGATTTTTCCTCATTCATTAACATTAAAGGACATTCTTAAAACGGCGGCTAGCTTTTATCACAATTGGAATAATGATTTAGCAAAGCGCCTTGTTACCTATTATTCTTTCAACTTGAAGCAGAGACATCATCATTTATCAAAAGGAATGAAAAGTACATTTAACAGCATAATTGGCTTGGCTGCAAGATGCCCCTTAACGATATTTGATGAACCAACAACAGGAATGGATTCATCTGTTAGAAAGGATTTTTATCGATCATTATTAAAAGAGTATCTAAATTTCCCTAGAACAATCATTTTATCTAGTCATCTATTAAATGAAATTGAAGATCTGCTAGAAGATATTCTACTTATTAAAGACGGAGAAAATTGCCTTCATGTATCTCTTGAGGAATTGAAGGAATATGCTATTGCTCTTAACGGTGATGAAGAGAAAGTAAGAGAAATCACATCAAATAGAGAGATTCTTTACGAAAAAAAGATCGGAATAAACCAACTTTACGCTGTAGTGAGAAATGATTTGTCGCTAAGAGAAAAAGAACAGACTGTTTTTAGTAATATTGAATTAAGTGCTGTGCCTTCTGATGATGTTTGTTCTTATTTAACAAATAAATCGATCGGAGGGATTGATGATGTTTTTAACAGAGGTTAAGCTGTGGGATATTGTAAAAAAGCAAACACAATATAAGTTAAATGCCTATTTAAGTGTTTTTAGCTCACTATTATTTATTCAAGTTGTAGGAATACTGTTTTCAACAAATGGAAGTGGAAATACTAGTATGGGCTTTAATGGCGGTTCCATAAATATCAGTTTTTTAACTGGTGATCTTATTATCATCTTTACGATCATATGGGCTTTAATAAGTGCGATTATTATCACAACAAAAGCTAGTCGTAATGATGATTTTATCTTTATATCAAATCGCTTAAGTAGCAATCTCTCTAATATCCTTTTTCTTATTATAGCAAGCATTGTTGGTGGTGTTACCTCTATTCTATCTGGAATATTACTAAAGGTGATTTTATTATTTGTTTTACATGATGATTACACGTTAGGTACATTAATTAGTTTTCAAGAATTGCTGTTAGGTATGTTTGTTAGTTTTTTATATATTACTCTATTTGCTGCAATTGGATATTTTGTCGGAATGGTAACTCAAATAAGTAAGTGGTTCGGCGTTTTAATTCCCGCACTGCTCATTGGTAATTCGATTGTAAGTGCCAATCAAGGGAAAGATGAGTTTTTAGTTTCGGAAGTGGTTAAGTTTTTTGCCCAAGAATCATCTTTACTCTTATTTTTAACAAAAGTTAGTTTCACATCAAGTATTTTGTTTTTCTTTTCAGTCATTCTTTCGAATAAAATGGAGGTGAGAAAATGATGTTTATATCACTTCTACCAATTGTTATCATTTTATTTTTGATATTTGTAGCTTTCCAATTAAATAAAGTTATAAGCAACACAGGCATTTATGAAAAGTTGAATCTGAGATGGTTGCTGGGTTTATATGCTGTTGTATTGTTTTTATCGGTTTGTCTATTTTACCTTTTTCCGTTTGATATAGGTTCAAAGAATGTTGTGGATAATAAAAAAGAAATTCTTAATGCGCAAAGCGAGAGTGATGCATTATTGACTGCTGCTCTTGAAGGTAAGAAAATAAGCGAAGAAAATCTAAAGGGAGTTTTAACGAGAGAAGAACTGAATATCCCATTTGAACATAATGAGCTTGAAATATTTGCTGAAGAGCAACATGGAAGTAATATTGTTTTAGTTGAAAGAAAGTCTACGGATGATCAGAAAATAAATGTTACTCAATATTATACAAGAGCAATTTTAGGTAATATTGAAGTAACAGAAGAAATAAAACCATATATCGTTGAGCTTAATGAAAATACATTATCGATTATGTATCCTGAACCATTAGATATTCAAGTCGGAAAGTTTGCCAAAGAATTTACGATAACGCAGTTTACAGGAGAAGCTGGTCTCTTTGATACTATGAACGATGATCTTGATGCAAGAGGAGAAAGCGTTATCTATGTGAAAGTACCAAAAGATGTTAAAATTATCGATCCGAGTGAATCTTTCATTTATGTTAATTAGAGAAATCGAACATAACTAATTTCATAAAAGTAATAGAAAAAACCAACTCCAGCGCTAAGAGTTGGTTTTTTTGAAATAGCTGTTTTCACTACTATTTTCCAAAGCTTAATTTCTGATATCAGCTCAAAATTTGACGCTAATTGTTACATTTTAAGCAGTATTTTAAAAAGAAAAAGGCTATTTTAATTTATTGGTTTGGAGAGCCAGGTGGGTAATAATATGGTGGAACTTTAATCCATCCACGTTTTCTCATTAATGTTTTTAAAGTAGTGCCGAAAACAACCCAGTCAGTGTAAAATTGAAGCCAGATGAAACCTACATCACTTCGAATTGCATCAGCTTGTCCTTTGGCACATGCTTGCATACTAACAACTAATTTGAATGCTATTCCATTGGTAATTTCATCATCTGTTAGCTTTACTCCTAAAGGAATTTCTTTAGAATCTGAATTTGGTTTAGGAGAAGTCACATCTGGCAAGGGAATTCCTTCCTTCTTCATAAACTGACTCAATTTTTTTACCTGAGACTCACATATTTTTATGGCATCATTTAGTGTTTCTAACACTTCATCATCTGTTGAAGTATTTAATGCCATTTCGTCATACCGAGTAAATTCCTCAATCATTGTTAGATATTTCCACAAATCTCCTACTTCAATAATATGTATTGGAGATTTAGGTTCATTACCATTATCAATAGCAATTTTTAATGTATTCCACACTGCCTCAAAAGGGTTTGGCATATTTTCACCTCCTTCTTTATACTATTTCCTATTTGAACTAACAAATGTAAAAGATTTCTAATTGTTATAATTCTATGTAAGGATCTCCTTTATTTAAAGGAATATATCAAGTATTAACGAATAGTTTAATTAGATGTAAATTTTAAACTGAACGATGGGAGAGAGAACATGGAATATAAAACTTTAGGTAAAAGTGGCTTATTAGTTTCAGAGCTTTGTTTAGGGGCGATGACGTTCGGCAATGAGGTGAATGAATCTCAATCAATAGATATGATTCACCAATTTCTTGATCAAGGCGGTAATTTCATAGATACAGCTGATGTATATGTTGGTGGTGAATCTGAACGTATTGTTGGTAAGGCAATTAAGGAACGAAGATCTGAGGTTGTTTTAGCAACAAAGGTTAGAATGCGGGTAGGTCCACATCCAAATGATTTTGGTTACTCTAGAAGAAGAATTTTAGAAGGAGTAGATCAAAGCTTAAAACGTTTGAATACAGATTATATTGATCTATATCAGCTTCACGTATGGGATAATATCACACCAATAGAAGAAACAATCAGAACATTAGATGATCTTGTAAGTTCTGGGAAAGTTAGATACATAGGCTGTTCAAATTTTTTAGCTTGGCAAATGATGAAGGCCCTTTCTTATAGTGACTTTCATAATATGGTCCGTTTCATCTCAATACAACCACAATATAGTTTGCTAAATCGTGAAATGGATCGCGAAGTTCTTCCACTTTGTAAAGAAGAAAATGTAGGAGTGATTCCATGGGCACCAATCGGTGGTGGATTTTTAACTGGAAAGTATAAACAAGGTGAAACTCCATCTAGTGGCAGACTATCAAAAGGAATTGGAGAGTCTAGCTGGGAATATAGAGCTAATGCTAGAAACTTTGACATCCTTCATGCAGTTCAAGAAATTGCTCAATCTATCAATAAAACACCTGTACAAGTTGCATTAAATTGGCTGCATAACAAAGAGGAAATCACCTCACCAATCTTTGGTGCTAGCAGTTTAGAGCAATTTGAAGAAAATATGGGAAGTGTTGGTTGGAAATTGAGTGATGAACATTGGAATCAATTAGAGGAAATTAGTAAGCTACCAAGTGAGTATCCGACAAGGTTTTTGGAGAAATTTAGACGTTAACAAAGATGTCATATAAAATAGAGATGACCATAAATTTAGGTTCTTTTCTGAAAGAATGTTGCTAATTGACCTAATTATGCAGTGAAAACATTGTTGTTATAGCAAAATAGATACTATCCTATGAAGAAAAGATGTCACTATGCTTTATATAGTGCTGTTTACTTGGAGTTGTTAAAGCAACAAAGTTAACGTAAACAGCCTAAATTAAAGAAATAAACGGAGGTTTCACAAGATGAGTTATCAACCAAGTGAAAAAAGATATGATGAAATGCAATATAATCGATGTGGAAAATCAGGTATTAAACTACCAGCTCTATCTTTAGGCTTATGGCATAATTTTGGAGGGGAAGATACTTTTGAAAATGCTAGAGCATTAATTCAAAGAGCATTTGATTTGGGTATTACTCATTTTGATTTAGCAAACAATTATGGGCCACCTCCTGGTTCAGTTGAAGAAACATTTGGTCAGATCTTGAAAAAGGACTTTCAGGGCTATCGTGATGAAATGATTATTTCCACTAAAGCAGGCTATGATATGTGGCCAGGTCCTTATGGTGATTGGGGATCTAGAAAATATCTTATCTCTAGTCTTGATCAGAGCTTGAATCGAATGGGGTTAGATTATGTTGATATTTTCTATCATCATAGACCAGATCCAGAAACACCTCTTGAAGAGACAATGATGGCTCTTGATCAAGTTGTAAGACAAGGAAAGGCACTTTATGTTGGCGTTTCTAATTACGGGACAGAAGAGTCAAAAAAAGCGATTTCGATTTTAAGAGAGCTTGGGACACCACTTGTTATTAATCAAGTTGCTTATTCCATGTTTAATCGATGGGTTGAAGATGGGTTAACATCTTTATTAAGTGAAGAAGGTGTTGGTTGTATTGCATTTGTACCACTTGCACAAGGTTTATTAACCAATCGCTATCTAGAGGGTATTCCAAGTGATTCTAGAGCATTAAAATCTAAAAGCTTCTTAAATAAAGATGATGTTACGGAAGAAGTTATTCAAAAAGTACAGAAATTGAATATGATTGCTAATGAGAGAGGTCAATCTTTAGCACAAATGGCATTAGCATGGGTATTAAGAGATCAAAAAGTAACCTCGGCGTTAATTGGTGCCAGTAAGGTAAGTCAAATTGAAGAGAATATTGCTACTTTAAATAATCTAGAGTTTAGTAACGAAGAGTTATCTTTAATTGACAAAATTCTAACAAACTAATTTTAAACAAAACACCTATCTGATGCCTGATAGGTGTTTTGTTTATATAGCCAATCTTCCATATTTAATAGATTTTGTTAAGTGCTTGGTTATTGATTTTCGTTACAGGCATTCGCTTTCCCGGGAAAAAATGCAGTTCGTTTTTTCCTAGGTCAGGAAGCCTCCTCGGCGCAAGCGCCTGTGGGGTCTCCCTTCGACACGCTTCTCCCGCAGGAGTCTCATATATTCACCTCCAATCAACCAAATGCTAAAAAACAACCTTAAGCTTTAACATAGCCTAAATATTATACGTAAACCTTGTAGAAAAATAGGGTAATGTTATGTAGAAAGATATTGTCATTTCCAAGGAAATATTGTCAGAAGTGCAGATAATGTAAGGAAATGAAAAGAGAGGGTTGATTTAGAGTTTACTACTTTTAAAAAATCCCCTGCTAATGCAGAGGAATTTTTTATTCTTCATTATCTACAAGTGAATATGTTGTTACATATGAAGGTCGTGGGAAAATAGAATGCTTATCGACTCCCTCACTTGTTCCTCTTTTTTTATGGGCATTTTCATATGCTTTAGAATCCTGCCATGCTTTGAAGTATTGCTCATTTTCCCATAATGTTAAGATTATATATGTGTCACCACTTTTAGGTCTTAATACTCTAATTGCAGAGAAACCTGGTTCACTTTCGATTAATCGTGCTCTTTCACTAAAACGTTGTTCAAATAGCGGTTTACCTTCAGCTGAAACAGGAATATTGTTAAGCACTGCGTAAGAACCATTAGCTAATTCACCAGATGAATCAAGAACTTCATATTTTTTTGGCTCATTAAAGATTGATTGTTGTTGAGTTTCATGGAAAAGAACCGAAGTATCGATATTTTCCATATGAAGCAAGCTTTGATCTGGATGGTCTTTTTTTATCTTTTCCAAATAGTCAGTAGTACCGTAAGTTATGTAAAGATTCATTTATTCTTCACCTCAATAGTTAGATTTTGGTCGTTATTACTAGTATCATTATAACAACTACTAATTGATTATTTCCAATTTTAGAGTTTTGCACATATACCTACCTATTTTTAACAATACTATGATATATAAAGGGGTGATTTTGAATGAAAAAGAAATTTCTTTTGATAGGATTATCAATAGTGATGACGTTCATTATTGCTTTACTAGGCTATTTATTCATTATATTTATGGGGAACTATGTCATAGATGAAGAAAAATTAGTGATGAATACTGCTTCAACATTAGTTGATACAGATGGTAATGAAATTACCAAGCTGTATCTAGAAAATAGAGAATTGGTTGAGGTATCAGAAGTGCCTGAGTATGTTCAGCAGGCTTTCGTTGCAGTTGAAGACCAGAGATTTTATGATCATCATGGAATCGATATAAGGTCGATTGGACGTGCACTTTATAAAGATATCCTTGCAGGTGGTAAGGTAGAGGGTGGAAGTACGATTACACAGCAATTAGCAAAAAATATTTTCTTAACGAATGATAAAACAATCCTTAGAAAAACGAAAGAAGTAATCATTGCCGTTAATCTTGAAAGACGATACAGCAAGAAAAAATTATTAGAGATGTATTTAAATCAAGTCTATTTTGGACACGGGGCATATGGAATTAAATCTGCCGCAAAGTTCTATTTTAATAAGGATGTCAAAGATCTAACATTAGAGGAAGGAGCTGTGCTTGCTGGTATTCCAAAAGCCCCAACAAATTATTCACCTATTAATAACCTTGAAAAAAGTAAGGAACGTAGAAATGTTATTTTAAGTTTAATGGGAGATCAAAATTATATATCGTATGATGAGGTTGTCCGAACGCAAGGAAAGACTGTGAAATTACAGGTTAGCGAAAAACAAGATCGTCCGTGGCTTTCAACATATATTGATATGGTGTTCGATGAAGCAGAAAAAAAATATGCCATATCAAATGAAGAGTTATTAAGAGGTGGTTATACAATAACTGTACCACTTCAATCAAAACTGCAAAAATCAGCTTATGACTACTTTCAAAAAAATGAATATTTTCCTGGAACAGATGATGCTGCACAAGGTGCGTTAATATTATTAGATAATAATACAGGAGGGGTATTAGCAGCTGTCGGTGGTCGTGACTATGTACCAAAAGGGTTAAATAGACTTACTGTTCAAAGACAACCAGGATCTACTTTTAAACCGATTGCAGTTTATGGACCAGCTCTTGAGAGAGGGTTATATGAACCTTATTCCTTGTTAAAAGATGAAAAGCAAACATATGGAAATTATTCTCCTGAAAATTATGATAAAAAATATGCAGGCGAGGTCACCATGTTTGATGCCATTGTTTCTTCAAAAAATGCCGCAGCAGTTTGGACATTATCAGAATTAGGAATTAAAGAAAGCAAAGAGTATTTACAAAAACTTGGAATCAGTATTAAAGACGATGGGTTAGCTATTGCTTTAGGAGGACTATCAGAAGGAGTGACGCCTATACAGATGGCTAATGCTTATCGAACGTTTGCTAAAGGTGGAAGTTATAGTGAGCAGCACCTTATTAATGAAATCAAAAGTAAAGAAGGAAGTGTAATTGCTGAACATAATACGCAATCCGAACAGATTTACTCTCCTCAAACAGCTTGGGATATGACGAGAATGCTTCAGCATGTTGTAAGTGAAGGTACAGCAAAGAGTGGAAGTTTTAAAGGAGAATTAGCTGGAAAAACAGGAACAACTTCATATCCGAATGTAGATGGTGCCACAAAGGATGCGTGGTTTGTTGGTTATACCGAGAATATTGTTGGAGCGGTTTGGATGGGATATGATAAAACAGATAAAGATCATTATTTAACAAAAGGTAGTTCTTATCCCACTAAGTTGTTTAAAGATATTTTGACAGATGCAAGTTTGGATCAAAATGTAGCGTTTTCTAAACCAGATGATGTGGAAGATCTTGAAAGTCCCATTCGCATAAAGGAAATAAATCGAGTTGATGCCAAGTACACGTTTAAACCCTTAGGCTTAATAACATTAACTCTCGAGTGGGAGGCACAGCAAGATGAGCGTGTTGAGTATCGTATTTATGAAAAATCCAAATCAGGGACTTCTAAGCTTGTTGGAACAGTTAAAGGTGAAGGACAATATGAAATTCCTTATATCAATGTTTTTTCTGATAACACTTATTCTGTTGCTCCATATAATGTCCAAACAAATAAAGAGGGTATGCTTACACAATTCACTAAACCAACCCTTTTTAGTTCCAGTAATTAAGGTGAATTTCACGTGTTTTTTTATTCGTCAATTTTTTGACATTTGTAGATCAAAGCTATACAACAAGTAATGAAACCGTTATAGTTGAAAGGGTAGATAGAATAATATAGAATCAGTATTATATTATAATAAGTATTATTTAATAAAGGGGTATACCCCTTTTACATAGAAAGGTGGCCTTTTTTAAATGGCAGATAGAATATTTAATGATACGTTTTTAAAGGCGTGTCGAGGAGAAAAAACGGATCATGTACCTGTTTGGTATATGAGGCAAGCGGGTCGATCACAGCCTGAATATCGTGCAATAAAGGAGAAATATAGCTTATTTGAAATAACACATCAACCAGAGCTATGTGCATATGTAACAAGGCTACCTGTTGAACAATATGGAGTGGATGCTGCCATTCTTTATAAAGATATCATGACACCACTCCCTGCGATTGGAGTAGATGTAGAAATTAAATCAGGAATAGGACCGGTAATTGATGATCCAATTCGTTCGTTAAGTGATGTGGAAAAATTAGGTGAAATTGATCCTGAAAGTGATGTTCCATATGTATTAGATACAATTAAGTTACTTACACAAGAACAATTAAATGTTCCACTTATTGGTTTTACAGGTGCTCCTTTTACATTGGCTAGCTATATGATCGAAGGTGGACCATCAAAAAACTATAATAAAACAAAAGCATTTATGTATTCAGAGCCGAAAGCTTGGTTTGCTTTAATGGATAAGTTAGCAGAGATGAGTATTGTGTATGTAAAAGCACAAATCAAAGCTGGAGCTAAAGCGATTCAAGTGTTTGATTCTTGGGTCGGAGCTCTTAATGTTGCAGACTATCGCTATTATATTAAGCCAACGATGGAGCGTATTTTTAGTGAATTAAGAGAAGAAAATGTACCTTTAATTATGTTTGGTGTTGGTGCAAGTCATTTAGCTCATGAATGGCATGATCTTCCACTAGATGTAGTTGGACTTGATTGGCGACTTCAAGTCCAAGAAGCAAGAACGATGGGTCTGACAAAAACACTTCAAGGAAATCTTGATCCTGCTATATTACTTTCACCATGGGAAGTAATCGAAGAAAGAGCAAAGGCTATATTAGATCAAGGAATGAAGCAAGATGGTTATATCTTTAATTTAGGTCATGGAGTTTTTCCGCAAGTAAACCCTGAATCTTTGAAGAAATTGACTGCTTTTGTTCATGATTATTCTAAAAAGGTTAAAAATAGTTAATTCTAACACATCCAAAATGGATGATTTAGATCAATAATGAGAAGATAAGCTGACGAATTGAATTAGAGGTGAATGACGTGAGTAAGAAAAAAATGGGCTTATTGGTTATGGCTTATGGTACACCATATAAAGAAGAAGACATTGAACGTTATTATACACATATCCGCCATGGTCGAAAGCCGGCACCAGAAGCGCTACAAGATTTAAAAGACCGTTATGAAGCAATTGGAGGAATTTCTCCATTAGCAAAAATTACATTAGATCAAGCTGCAAATTTAGAGAAGCATTTAAATGAAATTCAAGATGATATTGAATTTAAAATGTATTTAGGTTTAAAACATATTGAGCCATTTGTTGAAGATGCTGTTAAACAGATGCATGAAGATGGGATTACAGAGGCTATTAGTATAGTACTCGCTCCACACTTCTCCACATTTAGTGTGAAATCATATAATGGACGAGCTAAAGAAGAAGCAGAAAAACTTGGTGGATTAACAATTACTTCAGTCGAAAGCTGGTATACTGAGCCGAAGTTTATTACTTATTGGGCAGATCGCTTAAAAGAAACATATGCAAAAATGTCAGAACAAGAAAGAGATTCTGCTGTTCTTGTTGTATCAGCACACAGTCTCCCTGAAAAAATTATTGCAAATGGTGATCCTTATCCACAACAATTACAAGAAACAGCTGATTTAATTGCTAAAGAAGCTGGTATTAAAAACTATGTAACAGGTTGGCAAAGTGCAGGAAATACACCAGAACCTTGGTTAGGTCCAGATGTACAGGATTTAACACGAGATTTATTCACAGAAGAAGGTTATAGAACGTTTGTGTATATCCCTGTTGGCTTTGTAGCAGATCATTTAGAAGTTCTGTTTGATAATGATTATGAATGTAAAGTTATCACAGATGAACTAGGTGCTAGCTATTATCGCCCAGAAATGCCAAATGCTAAGCCGGAATTTATCGATTGCCTTTCAACTGTAGTATTAAAGCATCTAGAGAAAAGTAACTAATATAAACGAAAAAAGCAGTGGAGCTCCATTGCTTTTTTTATTGAGATTTTTAAGTAGTATAGATAACTGCTACAATGATATAACTATCTATATACTTTATTCGATTACCGAAATAATGTATTCTAAATGAAAGTAAAAGTTAGTTTATATAGGGGGTAAAATGTCGATGAAAAATAAGCAATTAGAACAATTAAAAAATGATTGGATTATTGACGCAACAATTAATGATATTCAAACAAAACTACAAAATAATGAAATTTCATCGAAAGAATTAGTTCTTATCTATTTATCTAGAATATCAGAAATAGATCAATCAGGTCCTTCGATTAACTCGATGATAGAAGTTAATCCAGAAGCACTACAAATAGCAGCAGCTCTTGATTATGAAAGAAAAACGAAAGGTAGTCGTGGCCCTTTACATGGTATACCTGTTGTTATCAAGGATAATATTGATACAGGAGATAAAATGCATACAAGTGCAGGTTCTCTCGTATTAGCTAATTCATATGCACAAGATGATGCGACTGTTGCAAAGAAATTGCGTGAAGCTGGTGCAGTCATTTTAGGGAAAACAAACTTAACAGAGTGGGCAAATTTTATTGCTGAGGATATGCCTACTGGCTATAGCTCAAGAGGTGAACAAACATTAAATCCTTATGGGGAGAGGTTTATTGTTGGAGGATCAAGTGCAGGATCAGGAGCAGCAATTGCAGCAAATTTAGCAACTGTATCAGTAGGAACAGAAACATGTGGATCAATACTAAGTCCTGCAAGTCAGAACTCTATAGTGGGAATTAAGCCTACTGTTGGGTTAATCAGTAGAACAGGTATTATACCAATTTCTCATACTCAAGATACAGCAGGTCCTATGGCAAGAACAGTAGCTGATGCTGCTATTCTTCTTAATGTTTTACAAGGAACAGATGAGAAAGATCCGATTACACTAAGTAATGAACTACTGTCTGTCGATTTTACCGAATTTCTTAAGTTAGACGGATTAAAGGGTAAGAAAATCGGTATAGCTCGCGAAACATATTTTGATGAGCTAACTGAGTCACAGCTTGCAGTGATGAATAGTGCGATTGAAAAATTGACAGAGCTTGGAGCAGAGGTTATTGATCCAATTGTTATTTCTTCAACAAATGAAGAGTGGGATATCAATGTTCTTTTATATGAATTTAAAGCAGATTTAGAGGCATATTTAAAAAATGTAGATTCTTCTTTAGGAGTTCGTACACTTTCTGATGTGATCCAAAAGAATGAACAACTTGGTGAAAAAGCATTAAAATATGGTCAAAAACTTTTTCTTGATTCAAACGAAACAAGTGGAAATTTAACGGATCCTACTTACCTTAATAGTCTTGAAAAGGATTATTATTTGGCTAGAAAGCAAGGTATTGATGCTGTTATGGAAGAACATCAACTAGATGCCATTGTTTTTCCAAATAACTTAGGTGCACTTCTACCTGCAGTAGCGGGATATCCGTCCATAACTGTACCAGCAGGCTATACAAATGAAGGTGAGCCAGTTGGTATCACGTTTTCAGGTATAGCTTTTAGTGAACCGACCTTGATTGAGATTGCTTATTCCTATGAGCAAGGAACGAAGTATAGAGTAGCTCCTAAATTATAAGAAAAGATTTTAAAAAGAGAATGGGACATAAATAAATGAGTGATGCAATAAGACGAATAAGTTTAAATTCAGTTATGCTGAAAAAAATAAGTTCGTTCCATTGCGCTGCAGACACTCCATTCGCCAGGGAGGAAGCTGAGCCTCCTCGGCACTTCGCGCCTGTGGGGTCTCAGCCTTTCCTCTGCACCCGCAGGAGTCGAGTGTCTTCCGCTCCATTCCACTAAGTTCTTAAAAATAGTTTCCAAAATTAAAAAATAAATCTAAGACAGCAAATAAAAACCCGAACTATTAGGCGAATGATTAATTGATATATCACCTAATAATTCGGGTTTATCATTAGCTTTATTACTTATGTCACAGCCTCTTTTTTAGCTGTTTAAATAACGGCTTAAAGCCAGAGGATAAGGTTATCATAATAGTTGTAGTACAGTTGAAAATAAAAAGTATTCCTTCAGATATGACCTCACTACTTACAAAATTTACTATGCATTTTTTCTTATAAACTATTAGAATGAAGATAATGATGCACACAATGAAAGACTTATTAAACATATTATGATACCTTTTTAAGGTGAAATAAATTGACTGATAAAAAATAAATTGATAAGTAATACCGCGGTATTTAGGGAGGTTAGAGCATGCTTGTATCTGAAAGACATCAAATTATATTAGATCTTTTAAAAGCAAAAAAAAATGTCAAGCTTCAGGAGTTAGTAGATCTAACAAATACATCTGAATCAACGTTAAGACGTGATCTTGATCAATTAGAGAAACAAAACTATTTAAAACGGGTTCACGGAGGAGCTTCGTTAGTACAAAGTAAACGAGAAGAACCTAGTGTAAATGAGAAAACAACTAAAAACTTTGAGGAAAAAGGACTTATTGCTCAATTTGCAGCAGAATTAGTACATGAAGGTGATTGTATATATTTAGATGCTGGAACGACAACATATCAGATGATAAGCTATTTAAAACAAAAGGATATTGTTGTGGTCACAAATGGAGTAGATCACTTAGAAGCATTACTAGATAAAGATTTTACAACGTATTTTATAGGAGGTTATGTAAAAAAAGTGACCAAAGCAACGATTGGTCGAGATGCTTATACTAGTTTGAAAAATTACCGTTTTGATAAATGTTTTATGGGGACAAATGCTATTCATTATGACCTTGGATTCACAACACCAGATCCTGAAGAAGCTCAGATCAAGGAAAGAGCTATTCATTTATCACGAGAATCTTATATATTAGCAGACCATACTAAATTTGGAGAAGTTTCTTTTTCAAAGTTTTCACGAATTGAAGAAGCAAAAATTATTACTACTGGAGAACCTACCATTCAATTGCAAAAATACAAGGAAAAAACGGAGATCATTTTCGTATAAAATATATAGTTAAACGTTTTTTAAAAACATTGTTATTGTTTACTCCATGCTTCGCTTCGATAGGGGAAAGTAAAAATGATAAAAGCTGATGCTCAATAAATCTTGAGTATCAGCTTTTTGTAATTTTGAATGATTCTCTTTTCCTTTTATGAATCTAATACCTTTTTGTTATCCATCAACAAAAATTACATTTTTTACAAATTGGTGTTATAATTTCTAACTAAAAAAAATATTTTTTCAGAAAATTCCCCATTTTCACACTGGATGATATATTATATAACATTATAGGTAATATTACTTATCATCAGAAGGGAACTGTTGAATTATGGAGACAATTATACTGAATGTAAATATTTTATGGATCGTTATAGCTACATTTTTGGTATTTTTTATGCAGGCAGGATTTACTTTGCTTGAAGCGGGACTAGTACGAGCAAAAAATTCGATAAATGTAGCTCTAAAGAATGTGATTGATTTGTTGATAACAACAGTTGTGTTTGCATTAGTAGGTTTTGCGCTAATGTTTGGTGATTCTGTATCAGGCTTGTTTGGAGCTGAAGGATTTCTATTACAAGGCTTAGAGGAAGATCCTTATAATTGGGCATTTCTTTTATTTCAAATTGTTTTTGCTGGTACCGCCGCTACAATTGTTTCAGGAGCTATTGCAGAACGAGTTAAATTTAGTGCTTACATAATTGGTACGATCATGATAAGTGGACTCATTTATCCGATATTTGGTCACTGGGCTTGGGGGAGTTTGTGGAATGGAGAAAGCCAGGGATGGTTAGAAAAGTTAGGCTTTATAGATTTTGCTGGTTCTACAGTTGTTCATTCAATTGGTGGATGGGTAGCTTTAGCAGCAGCGATCATTGTTGGACCTAGAATTGGTAAATATACAACTGATGGTAAAAGTAGGAAATTCGCGATGTCTAACGCAGTACTAGCAGTGACAGGTGTATTTATTTTGTGGCTAGGTTGGTTTGGATTTAATGCTGGCTCAACAGGTGTGGCTGATGTAAATATTGCACTTATTTCATTAAATACACACTTTGGTGCTGTAAGTGGTGGATTGGCCGCTTTATTCATTAGTTGGATACTAGATAAAAGACCTCAGGTGGAGGATATACTTAATGGTATTTTAGCAGGTTTAGTATCAGTAACAGCTGGAGCAAATATTTTAACACCTGAATTTGCGTTAATCATTGGAGCGATTAGTGGTATCATTGTTGTATTTTCTATAAGAACGATCGATTCAGTATTTAAGATTGATGATGCAATAGGTTCAATTGCTGTTCATGGTGTATGTGGCGCATGGGGAACACTTGCATTGGCATTATTTGCTCCTTTAGAAAACCTTGCTCGTTCGACAAGATTAGAACAAATTGGTGTACAGCTTCTTGGAATAGGAACAGCTTTTGTTTGGGCTTTTGGAATGGGGCTTTTAATCTATGGAGTAATGAAATTTACTATGAAAATAAGAGTTGGTAAAGAAGAAGAAGAGATTGGGTTAAATGTAAGTGAACATGGTGCATCTATTTCTGTTTTAGATACAATTGTGGCGATGAATGAAATTGCTGCGGCAAAGGGTGATTTAACGAAGAAAATTGTTTATGAGCCAGGCGAAGATATGGCAGAGTTAAACGAAGCGTTTAATACCGTTTTAGGTACATTAAATGAGCTTGTTCATAAAGTGAAAACACAAACATCTTATGTACTTAACACAACAGATCATGTTTTAACATTAAGTGAAAAATCAAAGCAGAATGCAAGTTTGCAAATGGAGGAAATTGAGGAAACGTATGCATTTGTGGAAGACTCAGAAAAATGGATAGAAAAGGAAATCGAGGTTGAAAATCAAGTTATTGCAGAAATTCAACAAGCATTTTCTGCTATTGAACAAATAGGTGACCAATTAAGTTGGATTCAGGAAGAAGTTAGCAATATTTCTTCATTTGTTCATGAAGTTAGTGACATCAATACAGATGTGAACAATAAAATGAATTCTTTTCATGAAAATATTGAAAAAATCACGAGTGATGCTAATGAAAGTAAACAAATGGTTGATATTATTTCAGAAGTTTCTGATCAAATCAATTTACTTTCATTAAACGCAAGCATTGAAGCGGCAAGAGCTGGTGAAGCTGGAAGAGGATTTACGATCGTAGCGAATGAAATTAAAAAGCTTGCTTTGAAATCGAAGCTTGCAACAGAGGATATACGAGAAATCATTACAACAACTACGAATGAAACAACACAAGGGTTTTCTGAAGTTGTTGAATTATCTGCAAAAATTGAGCTTTTAAGTAATGAACTAATAAAGATGCCAAAACGATTTCGATTAATCGATGAGAAGGTTTTTTCAGTTACAGCATTCATGAAAGAATTTCTTGTCACTTTGGAACGAGTAAATAAAGATACGGCAACCATTCAAGAAAAAAGATATGAACAACAAGATAGTTTCAAAGAAATGTCTTCTCGAATGAACCATGTTTATCAAAATATGAAAATGAATCTTGAATCAACCTTTGAAATGGTAGAAAAAATAAATAAGATGAAAATGCAAAATGAGAAATTGCATCGCTCGGTTATCAAATTTAAAACAGCTGAATCTCTTTAAAATCGTTAAGATAGTAAGTTTTTACTTTAGATGAACTGTTAAAATATTTGAGTTATAAACATAGATAATATTAGGTTTACGTAAGGCTGGAACAATAGTATAAACTAAAGATAAACTCGAATGATTAGGTGATATTTGAATTAATTTCCCACCTAATCGTTCGGGTTTTTATTGCAATCTATCATAAATAGATTTTTGATTTTGAATCCTATTTTTAAAATGAGTGGAATGGAGAGGAAGAACTAAGACTTTCTACGGGAATAGAGAAAGTGTTGAGAATCGAGCAAGCGTTGCTGAGGAGTCTCGGAGCTTACTCCCCGTGGAACCCGAGTTTCTACATCGCAATGAAACAAAAACAACAAAGTTTACGAAACAGCCTATAAAAAGGTATGAATAGTTATTATCTACGAATACTTAATGATAGTCTCGCTACATAGGAATTTACAAAAAATCGTAAAATACTTTGACATGGAAGAAAAATTCATGTAAATTACCTAATGTACGAACAATATATAACAATTATATTTTAATATTCGTTTTTAGGGGTGCTATATATGGAAAATGTGTTTGATTACGAAGATATTCAATTAATTCCGGCAAAATGTGTTGTGAATAGTCGATCAGAATGTGATACAAGTATTACTCTAGGTGGACATCAATTTAAGTTACCAGTTGTGCCTGCAAACATGCAGACTATTATAGATGAAAAAATTGCGATTTACTTAGCGGAAAACGGTTATTTCTATGTGATGCACCGTTTTGAACCTGAAAAAAGAGAGAAGTTTATTAAAGATATGAAATCTCGTGGGTTAATCGCATCAATTAGTGTAGGTGTTAAAGAAGAGGAATATCGTTTTGTTGAAAATTTATCTAATGAAAACCTAATTCCAGAATTTATCACAATAGATATTGCACATGGTCATTCAAAAGCAGTGATTGAAATGATTCAGCATATTAAGAAGCACTTACCAAAGAGTTTTGTTATTGCAGGAAATGTAGGAACACCTGAAGCTGTAAGAGAACTAGAACATGCTGGTGCAGATGCTACAAAGGTTGGAATAGGACCTGGAAAGGTATGTATTACTAAAATCAAAACTGGATTTGGTACAGGAGGATGGCAACTCGCAGCACTTCGTTGGTGTGCAAAAGCTGCAAGCAAACCAATCATAGCAGATGGTGGTATCAGAACTCATGGTGATATTGCAAAATCGATTCGTTTTGGTGCTTCAATGGTTATGATCGGTTCATTATTTGCAGGTCATGAAGAATCTCCAGGACAAACAACTGAGAAAGATGGCAAGCTTTTTAAAGAATATTTTGGATCAGCTTCAGAATTTCAAAAAGGCGAAAAGAAAAATGTAGAGGGTAAAAAAATGTTTGTAGAGCATAAAGGTTCTTTGCAAGATACATTAACAGAAATGGAACAAGATCTACAATCATCTATCTCTTATGCAGGTGGAACAAATCTTGATGCCATTCGACATGTTGATTATGTTGTTGTAAAAAATTCAATTTTTAATGGTGATAAAGTATATTAAGTTCCCTTTCTGAAAACATGGCTATTCTTTTCAAAAGGATCTACAGCCTTTCAAAAACATTGTTTAGGTCAGAGCAGAAAATGAATCATAAAAAGATGGTCTTAGTGCTAAAGGTGTAGCACTAAGATCATCTTTTTTACTAGATAAGAAAGAAATAAATTTTTGCTTACTTTAGTGTCTACCTCCAGGCGCCATCGGCTCGAATGGCAAAGAAACATAGACTTTCCTAGTGCATCATCCTATTGTCATTAAAGGGAAAGAACTCTTTTTAATCCTAATAGCTTTATTTTAAACTGTTTGTAAATGACGTTAAATTAACAATTCATGTAAAAAAAGATTGAAATTGAAATGATATTTTCATATAATTAAATATGAAAACGTTTCCAAAGGTCAAACAAGGTGGGCAACATAGAGCCTATGGGGAGGGAGAAATTTTGTCTACCATTGAAGATGTCGCGAAGCTAGCGGGTTTATCGAGAACAACGGTATCAAGAGTATTGAATGATCATCCTTATGTTTCTGATGAAAAGAAAAAGCTTGTTCAGCAGGCAATGGAACATTTGGGGTATGTTCCGAATTCAGCTGCAAGAAGTTTAAGAAATCAGAAGTCTGAGATCATTGCTGTATTAATTCCAAAAATATCGACACCATTTTTTAGTCAGCTCATAGAAATTTTAGAAATGGCCGCTTCTGCAAAAGGCTATCAGTTAATTATTTGTCAAACACAATTCTCAAAACAAAAAGAAAGAAGTTATTTAAACCTCCTTAAAACGAAGCAGGTTGATGGAGTGATAATGACATCTATTGAAAACGATTGGTCGATTATAGATTCTTATTTGAATTATGGTCCAATTGTTCTTTGTAATGAAGTTGTGGAGCAAGCTGAAATACCTATGGTGTATATTAATCAAGCAAAAAGTGGTTATATGATTGCAAAGCATTTGCTTGAAAGGGGACATACACATATAGCGTATTGCTCAAATGGACATATAAGTGAGGGAATGACAGCTAGAAAGCAGGGATTTAAAGCGGCTCTTGAAGAAGCTGGTGCTAATTTTCAAAGTAAACTCTATTTTGAAAGGGTTTCCACTGTTGGTGATGGAAAACGATTATTTAGAGAAATAGAGAACTTGAAAATATGTCCCACAGCCATTTTTGCTGGTAGTGATGCAGTTGCTGCTGGAATTATTGCTGAAGCAAAAAAGGCAGGGTGGAGCTTACCAGACGATCTTGCTATTGTTGGTTATGACAATATGGAGATAACAGAGTTACTTGAACCTAGGGTTACTACCGTTATACTGCCAGTAGAGGAAATGGCTTCGAAGGCAATGGATGTGATTTATGAAAAAATACATAAAAAGCAATATCGTTCTTTCGAAAAACACGAGTTTGCTTCAAAGCTAGCATTACGAGATTCTACAATGTTTCGTAGAAATCTAGTTGCGACATCATAAAAAGGATGCTGATTACGTTATAATCAGCATCCTTTTTCTTTTCATCATTTTTAATGAGAAGTTGAGGATAAAATGGTAGTGTTCACTTGTCTTGTAGCATTAGAAATAGAAGCTTTTGGTGTTGAAGATACATCTGCACATTTTACACTTTAGAGATCGCTTACATGTAGGCATTCATTGCATGTATTTCCATAACATTCATGCTGTTCTTCGATTTCGTTGCCGCATTCCTTGCATTGCTTTTTTGGTAAGTTTCTGAAAAATTCAGTTAATTTAATCATCATGTATAACCCCTCCATGTCTTTTGTTACTGTCATTGTATTATAACAGTTAGGGTAGTGTCAACAACTGTTTTGTAACAACTTGTTTTCAAAGTAGTTAAATATTGATATATTAGGGTTAAGCGGACTAAAAATGGGTCTATAACTATATCTTCTTTTCTTCTTGACTCATAATCAGTGAATACGTGAAGAATAGATAACAAGCTTGTATAATAATTATTGTGATAATAATACAAGGAAAAACCAGGAGGATGATCTTTTATGAAACTTAAGGTAATTGGCTTTTGGGGTGGTTATCCAGAAGCGAATGAAGCAACTTCTGGATATTTACTTGAATCAAAAGGTTTCCACTTATTAATCGACTGTGGAAGTGCAGTATTATCTAAATTACAAGAAAGTATTTCTATTGATAAGCTTGATGCTGTCATTTTATCTCATTATCATCATGACCATGTAGCAGACATTGGGCCCCTGCAATATGCATGCTATGTCACCTCACTTCTTCAGAATAAGCAAAAAACATTACCAATTTATGCACACACGTTTGATCAGGAAGCATTTAAAAAATTATCTTACAAAGATGCCACAAAAGGAATCGAGTATGATCACACGAAACAACTAACAATAGGTCCATTTACAGTTTCTTTCTTACGAACAATTCATCCAGCAACTTGTTTTGCTATGAAAATATCTGATGGTGATTCAACAATCATTTATACTGCTGACTCAAGCTATCAAGATGAATTTATTTCCTTTTCGCAAGCTGCTGATTTGCTTATTGCAGAATGTAGCTTTTATGCAAATCAGGACGGAACAACTGCTGGTCATATGACTAGTACTGAAGTAGGGCGCTTGGCCAATAAGGCAAATGTAAAACAACTATTATTAACACATTTACCGCATTTTGGAGATCATCATGATCTGATTACAGAAGCAAAAAAGGAATATGCAGGGGGAATTTCTCTTGCATCAACAGGATATCAATGGAGTAAAGATTAGAGGAGGCAAAAAAATGTTATTTATTGATAATCAAGGTATTACAGATCCGAAAATAAATTTAGCGATAGAAGAATACGCTGTGAAGCACTTAGACCCAAATGAATCTTATTTATTATTTTACATAAATGAACCATCGATAATTATTGGTAAAAATCAAAACACAATTGAAGAAATTAGTACAAATTACGTGGAGGAGATGCATATTCACGTGGTAAGAAGACTTTCTGGAGGTGGTGCAGTCTACCATGACAAAGGAAATTTGAATTTTAGTTTTATCACTAAAGATGATGGTGATAGCTTTCATAATTTCAAAAAGTTTACAGAACCTGTTGTGAAAGCATTAGGGAAAATTGGCGTAACAGCAGAAATGAGTGGAAGAAACGATATAATTGCTAGTGATGGGAGAAAAATCTCAGGTAATGCTCAGTTTTCAACAAAGGGACGAATGTTTTCTCATGGAACATTGTTATTTGATTCTGAAATTGAAAGTGTTGTATCCGCTCTAAAAGTAAAAAAAGACAAGATCGAATCTAAAGGAATTAAATCGATTAGAAGTAGGGTTGCAAATATTAGTGAATATCTTGATGAAAAAATGACAATCGAGCAGTTTAGGGAGTTATTACTACACCAAATTTTTAATGATACAGAAAGAATCCCAAAGTATGATTTAACAGAAGAGGATTGGAAAAAAATCAACGAAATATCACAGGATCGTTATCAAAATTGGAATTGGAATTATGGGAAATCTCCAAAATTTAATTATCAACATTCACATCGCTTTCCGGTGGGGCAAATTGATGTGAGATTTCAGGTTCAAAAGGGTATCATCGAGAATTGTAAGATTTACGGTGACTTTTTTGGAGTAGGAGATGTGGAAGAAGTAGAACGTATATTAACAGGAATAAATTATGATCGAGAGGCTATAGAAAAGGCCCTAAATGAAATCGATATTAAAAACTACTTTGGCAATGTTGATAAAACAGAATTTATTAATTTAATCTATTAAACAGACCTTTTTGGTATCAGTTTGTAGACATAGTATATGTACAAGACCATCAGACTGATTAAACCGCTTGACTTTCGAGGCACAAACCTTGTGAGGAGCGTATTTACCCTGCTTGGTAATGAGCATCGCAGCATAGGTGAGTAACAAAGAAATCAAACGTTTGTCATCAGTCTGAGACCTTTTTGGTCTGTTTATTTCTTGAATTTAATTCATTACAAGTAAATTAAGAGCTTTACACATAGAATTTTTTTGAACTATTATGTATGGAATCAATTCCAGGTGATTGAATAATATGAATTCTTTCAATATAATAAAGTTAGAATATTTTTTCCGTTCTTATCGGAGTAGACAGTAAAATCAAGACTTAGGGGAATTCTGTATAATTAGCAAGTTTGTTCACAAAGCTTCGTTAAGTTCTATTTTTATCGAAATCAATATTCTATTAAAAGTGCAACTAAGAAAACTGGTAATAAACCGTATGCTTTTTAATGACTAAAAAATGAATGGTTATTCATTCATTTTTACTACTAAGGGGTGGGAGAATGAATTTATCTTTACAGTTATCACAAACAGTAAAGGAATATGGTAACAAACCAGCAATTATTTTTGAAGGCACTGAAACATCCTATTTAGAGTTGGAAGGAGCAATTAACCGATTTGCTAGTAGCTTAAATGAATTGGGTATTTCAAAAGGAGATCATGTTGCCGTTGTATTAGGGAATTCACCATACTTTATTATCTCTCTTTATGGAGCAATTCGCGCAGGGGCAACGGTTATCCCAATTAATCCAATTTATACTCCAGATGAAATTGCTTATATCATTAACAATGGTGATGTGAAAGCTGTGATCACATTGGATTTACTTATTCCGTTGTTTGAAAAAATGAATGCAGTGTTACCAAAGGTAGGTCATATTATAACGTGTGAAACACCGCCAAGTGAAAACAAATCTGATCTGGATGTTTCAAGTCTTGCTATTTTCACAAAAATGAAATCGTTTACAAAGATGCTATCTGTAGGTAATGCTCATTTTCAAGGTCCTGAGTTAAATGAGGATGATATAGCGGTCATCTTATATACATCAGGTACAACGGGGAAACCAAAGGGTGCGATGCTCACACATAAAAATCTTTATAGTAATGCAATTGATACAGCAAATTATTTAAATATAACCAATAGTGATATTGTTGTAACAACATTACCTATGTTTCATGTGTTTTGTTTAACAGTTTCATTAAATGCTCCACTTATGAATGGCGCAACGTTGCTTGTTGTACCTCGATTTAGTCCTGAGATTATTTTTAACTTAGTGAAAAAATATGAAGCAACTGTGTTCGCTGGGGTTCCAACAATGTATAACTTCTTACTTCAGTTTGATCAAGCGAACATAGATGACTTAAAATCTTTAAGAATTTGTATCTCTGGTGGAGCATCAATGCCTGTTGCCCTTTTAACTGGATTTGAACAAAAGTTTAATGTGATGGTTTCAGAAGGATATGGTCTTTCAGAAGCTTCACCTGTAACATGCTTTAATCCCCTTGATCGCCCGAGAAAAGCTGGATCAATCGGAACGAGTATTGTTAATGTTGAAAACAAAGTCGTAAACGAACTAGGTGAGGAACTACCATCTAATCAAGTTGGTGAATTAATTGTTAGAGGACCTAATGTAATGAAGGGCTACTATAAAATGCCTGAAGAAACTGCTGCTACAATTCGAGATGGTTGGCTTTATACAGGAGATCTAGCAAAGAAAGATGAAGATGGATACTTTTATATTGTTGATCGAAAAAAAGATATGATCATTGTTGGTGGTTATAATGTATATCCTCGTGAAGTAGAGGAAGTACTATATAATCATGAAGATGTCATTGAAGTAGCTGTTTTGGGTATACCAGACCCGAATTTCGGTGAAGCAGTAAAATGCTTTGTAGTAGTGAAAAATGATCAAGTAACTGAAGCAATGCTTCTTGACTATTGTAAGGAACATATAGCTAAATATAAAGTGCCAAGCTCTATTGAATTTTTAGAGGAATTACCAAAGAATACAACAGGTAAAATTTTGAGAAGAGCATTAAAAGATCAGGTTTTACAAAAATAGTATACTAGTAGAATTATATAGAATAGGAGAAATTTCCGAAAAAACACAAATATCATTCTGGTATTTGTGTTTTTTATTTTTTGTCAAAAATGCTTCTGATATTGATTATTAAAGCTTTCTCTCAATAACTTTAGATAGGTAAATTATTTTTGGAATTCTAACTATACTGTTTGAATACAAAAGAAAATTTATGAAAATATTCAAAAAATATTGAACTATTTCTCTTTTTCTGTATAATTTAATCAATGAAAGCATAAAAGCGTAAAAGGGATTATTCAAAAAATAGAAACGTTAAAAAGGGGAGTTTAATATGAATAAAGGTTGGAAAATTGGTTCGAGTCTTATGTTAGCTAGTTTTTTAGCATTAGCAGGATGTGGTTCAAGTGAATCATCATCTGAAGGAACGAAAGAAGGAAGTGGCTCTGGATCTGAAGGAGCAAAAACATACACAATTGGTGTTAACCAAATTGTTGAGCATCCATCACTTGATGCGGCATTAGAAGGATTTAAAGCTGCTTTAGAGGAAAAGGGCTTAGAAGTAGAGTATGATGTGCAAATTGCTCAAGGAGATCAAAATAATAGCCAAACGATTGCAAATAATTTCGTTGGAGATAAAGTAGATTTAATATTTGCTAACTCAACTCCAAGTGCACAAAGTGCTTTAAATGCAACAACTGATATTCCGATCATCTTTACATCTGTAACAGATCCTATCGGTGGTGGATTGGTAACTAGCTTTGAAGAGCCAGGTGCAAATATAACTGGTACAACAGACACACATCCAGATGCAATTCCTAATACTGTGAAATTTATAGATGAAAACATAGATGGCAATAAAGTCGGAATGATCTATAATTCTGGTGAACAAAACTCTGTTGCTCAAATCGAATTAGTGAAAAAAGCAATGGAAGGAACAGACTTAGAGGTTGTTGAAGCATCTGTATCAACATCTGCAGAAGTAAAGCAAGCGACAGAATCTTTAATAGGAAAAGTTGATTCTTTATACGTAATTACAGATAACACAGTTGTTTCAGCTCTTGAAAGTGTTATTGGTGTAGCTAGTGATTCTGATATCCCATTATTTGTTGGAGAATTAGATTCAGTTGAACGCGGTGGCTTTGCTGCATACGGTTTTGATTACTATGATATCGGTTTTGAAGCTGGTGAAATGGCTGTTAGCATTTTAAATGGTGAGAAAAAAGCAAATGAAATTCCTGTTCAGTATCCACAAAAGCTTAAATTACAAATTAATGCAAAAGCAGCAGAAGATATGGGAATTGAAATTAAAGAAGAATGGAAAGAAGAAGCAGAAATTCTAGAATAAAGGTGATGAAAGATGTTTACAGCCCTATTTGGATCAGTAGAGTCAGGCTTAATTTATGCGATAATGGCTCTTGGAGTATACCTATCATTTCGAATATTAGACTTCCCAGATTTAACAGTTGACGGTAGCTTTGTTACTGGTGCAGCGGTAAGTGCCGTTTTAATTGTTAATGGTGTAAATCCTTTTCTTGCCACTTTAGTCGCATTAATCGTTGGCTTTTTAGCTGGCTGTATCACTGGGGTGCTGCATACAAAAGGAAACATCAATCCACTTCTATCGGGAATTTTGATGATGATTGCCCTGTATTCTATTAATCTTAGAATCATGGGTAAATCAAATGTACCACTATTACAAGAAGAAACAGTTTTCACACAGCTTTTGGAGGGATGGAATAAGCTTGGAATTGACGCAGCCCTCCAACAGCTGTTCATTTCAATTGGACTTGAAGGATTTGTTCCTAAAACATGGTCTGTTGTTATTATCATGATAATTTTAATCTTTGTTATTAAATATATCTTAGATTATTTCTTGAAAACTGAGCTGGGACTTGCAATTAGAGCTGTTGGTGATAATCAAAATATGATTACAAGCTTCTCTGCTAACACTGATATGCTTAAAATTGTAGGCTTAGGATTATCAAATGCTCTTGTTGCTTTCTCAGGTGCATTCATTGCTCAATACAATGGATTTAGTGATGTTGGTATGGGGATCGGAATGATCATCATTGGCTTAGCGTCAGTTATTATTGGAGAAGCAATCGTTGGGACAAAAACGATCGTGAAAGCAACAATTGCTGTTATTATCGGTGCAATATTATATCGTATTATTGTTGCTATGGCACTTAGAGTGAACTTTTTTGAAACTGGTGATATGAAGCTGATTACAGCATGTATCGTCATTGGAGCTCTAGTTATTCCACAAATAATTGATAAACAAAAAGATAAGCGGAAAAAAGGCTTACGCAGAAAGCGAGGTGTAGGCGATGCTACAATTAAATCAAATATATAAAGTGTTTAATGAAGGATCTGTTGATGAAAAAATAGCGTTAAATTCCTTAAATTTGTCTTTAAATGAAGGTGATTTTGTTACTGTCATTGGAAGTAATGGTGCTGGGAAATCGACTTTACTAAATGTCATAGCTGGGCGAATTACTCCTGATGACGGTGATGTGCTTATTAAAGAGAAATCAATGATTGATGTTCAAGAATATAAACGCTCACGCTATATTGGCCGAGTGTTTCAGGATCCAATGGCTGGTACATCTCCAACGTTAACAATTGAAGAAAATTTAGCTATTGCTTATTCACGTGTTCATAAACGAACATTAAAGCCTGGTGTGACCTCTAAACGCCGAACCTTCTTTAAAGAACAGTTAGAGATGTTAGGATTGGGATTAGAAAATCGATTGTCTGCTAAAGTTGGGTTACTATCTGGGGGAGAACGCCAAGCATTGTCTTTGTTAATGGCTACATTTACAAAGCCTGATATTCTTCTGTTGGATGAGCATACAGCAGCACTTGATCCATCTAGAGCAGAGTTGATTACTAATTTGACGAAAAAGCTAGTTGAAAAGGGTAATCTGACGACTTTGATGATTACACATAATATGCAACAAGCTGTTGATTTAGGAAACCGATTGATTATGATGGATAGTGGTAACATTGTTTTCCAAGCTGAAGGAAAACAGAAAGAGGGCTTAACAGTAAGTTCATTACTGGAGGAGTTCTCAAAAATTAAATCAGATAGCTCATTATCTGATAAAGCATTACTAATTTAAAAAGGTACATGTCCCACATTGGTTGAGGGACATGTACCTTTTTTATTTGTGTTTTAGTTATGTTCTAAACTTGTAACTAGTTCGTTGCATTTCGCTGCAGACACTTGCTTTCCACTGCACCCGCAGGAGTCAAGTGTCTTCCGCTCCATTCCACTAAAATGCTATAAAAGTAATTTTAAAACTCCGATCATAGAGAAAGGCTTTCTTGATTATTGATATAACATTAGTATCTAGCACCTATTACCTAATGTGTTTTCAGGTATAATCGGTACTTGTCTAAGAAGAAAGGTAGCTACTAACCTTTATATCATTGCTGTTTCCTTCAAGTTATTAACAGCAACACTAATTTACGAAAACTAAACAGCCTGAATTTTAACTTAAGTGTGAAACATCAGTTGCAGTTCATTTCATTAGCGTACATAACTCATATTTTTAACAAGTTCCATAGCTTCTTCGTCAGCAATGATTGTTGTATTATGGTGCTGATTTAAAATGGACGCTGGAAAGTTTTCTGTCACAACACCGCTTAGTAATTTAACCATTGCATCTTGTTTTGCTTTTCCAGAGACTAAGAGGAGAATTTCTTTGCTGTTCATAATTGTTTGAATTCCCATTGTAATTGCTTGAGATGGAACTTCATTTATTTTATCGAAATATCGCGCATTTGCTTTTTTGGTAGATAAAGCTAGATCAACTACATGGGTTTTTGTTGTAAACGGAGTTCCTGGTTCATTAAAACCAATATGACCATTGCTTCCTATACCTAGAAGCTGTAAATCAATTCCGCCTGCATCAACGATTTTTCTTTCGTATTCAGTGCACTCAGCTTGAATGTTTTCATTTAAACCTGAAGGAATATTAGTTTGAGTTAATGAGATATTAATATGCTTAAATAAATTTTCATACATGTATTGATAATAGCTATTTGGATCTTCTTGCTTAAGACCAATATATTCGTCCAAATTGAAGGTTGTCACATGTTCGTAAGATGTATGATTTTTTTTGTGATCTTCTTTAATGTTTTTATATACACCTTTAGGAGTGCCACCTGTTGCTAAACCAAGATTTAGGTCAGGTTTACTAATAACTTTATCTACGATATATTCAGCAGCTTTGCGACTCATTTCTTGATAATTTTCTACTGTAATGATTTTCACTAATTATCATCTCCTTCATCTATTTCAAATGAGTTATGAGAGGTAAGGCTGCTTATCCATCTATAGTATATTCACTGATTCCTTATTTTGTATAAGCAATTCTCCCTTTACATATTGTCATAAATACGTCCATTTTTTCATCGAGAATAACGAGATCAGCATCTTTACCTATAGATATACTTCCCTTACGATTAAATACATTTAAGTGCTTTGCTGGATTTTCTGAAGTCATTTTAATGGCACTTTTAATGGAGCAACCAGTATATTGTTGAATGTTTTTAAAGGCATCTACCATTTTTAAAACACTTCCAGCTAACGTATCCTCATCTAATAACGCTTTTCCATCTGTTACTGTTACTAATTGTCCACCTAAATCATACTTTCCATTCTCTAGCCATTTCGCTCTCATTGAATCAGTTATTATAATCATTCTTTCGTCTGTGATTTGATTGTAAGCAAGTTTAACCATCTCTGGACGAACATGAATTCCATCAGCGATAACCTCAACCATTAACTCATCTCTAAAAAATGCAGCACCAACAATACCTGGCTCTCGATGATGAAGGCCAGTCATTTGATTAAATAGATGAGTAACATGTGTTAGACCATGTTGTATTGCTTCTCCAACTTGATCATAAGTAGCTTGTGAGTGTGCGATAGACGCAATTATTCCTTGTTGAGATAAATAGTCAATCAACTCAATAGCACCAGGCTGCTCAGTAGCAAGTGTAACAAGCTTGATTTGATTACCCGAGATTTTTTGCCATTCTTTAAAAGTTGATAGACTTGGGGCTAATATATAATGAACAGGCTGTGCACCTGCTTTATCTTTATGAATAAACGGACCTTCTAAATGAATACCTAATACCTCCGCGTAACCTTCAGACTTAGTGTCATTAATATAGTTGCCTGCATTAAATAAAGCTTTATCAATTACGTTTGAATCCTCTGTAATTGTCGTGGCTAGAAAGCTTGTTGTACCTTCTTTTGGAAGTGTTGCAGCCATAATATCAAGACTCTCTTTAGTAGCGTCCATTGTATCAGCACCATTTGCTCCATGAATGTGAATATCGATCATTCCTGGGATAATACTGTAATTATTAGGGATATGAATGACTTCGTAATCAAGCGGATCTAAAAGAACATCAACAACACCTATATCACTAATTTTTTCTCCATCTATCTTAAGAAAACCCTTCTTTATTTCTTTTTCTTCAGAGTAAATTGTCCCATTCTTAATTATTAACTTGTTTGGAATAGGGTTCATGATGTTAATCACCTCAATATCTGTTGTTTATCTTCATTTTTTCGTACATACTTTCATTTTTGTTATCTGTTCGAAGTAATTTGTTAGAAATAACCTCACCTTAAGAATTCCAAACTTTCTTCAAATTTGTAACTCTAAATGACTCGTCAAAAATGTTGACAGAATTATTGGAAGAAATATACGAGATTTTGTATAGAGACTTCACACTTCTGAAGCACGGAGATTGTATTTCAAAAGATGTTGTATATTATAAAATACAATTGTATAATATATTAAACAATAACAAATTATGGGAGATAATATGAATTCAATTCAATCACAAATTGCCGAAAATTTAAAGAATATTCGTAAGCTTAGAGGATATAGTTATGATCAGCTCGCACAGATAACAGGTGTAAGTAAAGGAATGCTATCTCAAATTGAGAAAGGAGAGTCAAGTCCAACTGTTAATACACTATGGAAAATAGCAAATGGATTGCAGGTTTCATTTTCATCATTAGTTGAAGAAAAAGAGCCAACAGTTTCTGTTGTGAGGCTTTCAGAAAAAACGGCGGTAACAGAAAATAATGAACAATTACAAGTATATCCTTATTTTCCGTTCGATTCCTCAAAAAAGTTTGAAATCTATTTTATGGAGATTATGCCCGGGTGTGTTCATACATCAGATCGTCATCATGGTAGTGTGGAGGAGTATGTGCTTGTTTGTGATGGTGAAGCAACTGTGATCATCCAAGAAGTTGATTATGTGTTAAAAAAAGGTGATTCAATGAGGTTTGAGGCAAGTCAAACTCATACATATGCTAATCATACACATCAAATAACAAGCTGTTATTTATTAATCTATTATGCTTAAGTGTGGATTTTTAAGTAATTCATGTGTTAGCCTCACGTAAGTTTTCTAATCAATATTTATGACTAGAAAAAACTCAACTTTTAATGAAACACAGAAAATCATGTAAAAATAATTGGTTTTTGAAAAGGAGAAATAGAGGATGGCAACAATCACATCTTTAGGAAAAAAACAATCTAGCTTCCTACAAGGTACTCATGGCGGTTTGAGTATTGCGATTGGTTATTTACCGGTTGCTTTAACATTTGGTCTTTTAGCAAAATCGACAGGTTTGTCTCTTTCTGAAACAGTCATGATGAGTTTAATCGTTTTTGCTGGTGCTTCACAATACATAGCTTTAAGTTTAATTGCTGTTGGAACAGGTGTAATAGAAATTATATTCACAACATTTATTGTGAATATTCGTCATTTTTTAATGTCGGCTTCTTTAAGTGAAAAAGTAGAACAAGACTCATTATGGAAAAAAGCTTTATATTCATTTGGATTAACCGATGAAACATTTACAGTTGCTTCTACAAAAGAGGGAACTGTTAATGCAAGTTATTTATTTGGTTTAATGCTTATTTCCTATGCAAGCTGGGTTATTAATTCAGGCGTTGGTTATGTTATAGGAGCTAGTCTTCCAACAACTGTTCAAGAAAGTATGGGGATTGCTCTTTACGCCATGTTTATAGGGCTGCTGATTCCATCTTTGAAAAAGCATCGCAAAGTTCTCTACTTAGCAGTTCTTGCTGCAATTCTTAATTCGCTTTGCTATGCCTCTCAAGCAATATCAACTGGATGGGCAATTGTTTTGTCAACAATCGTTTCAGCTGTTGTAGTTGAGCTTGTTTATCACAAGGTTGAAAATAAAGAGGTGAATCATAGTGGATAATATGATTTTAATGATGATTATTGGAATGGGCTTTGTGACATATCTTCCTCGAATGATTCCACTTGTGGCATTAAGTCAATTAAAATTACCGATTTTTGTCCAAAATGTATTAAAGAATGTACCTTATGCTACATTAGGTGCATTAATTGTTCCAGGTATTTTTCTAATAAGTGATGATTTATTCTTTGGAATTATTGGTGCAGTTGCTGCAATCTTAATTGCGTTTACCGGTGCAAATGTGATTATTGTTGTTATGGGGTCAATTGGGACACTTGTTTTGTATAGCATGTTCTTCTAAGATAGTGGCATAAGTTGTTCTCTAGAATGTCCTTTTAAGTTCTAAATGAAATCTGTACTTACTACACTATAATAAGAGCTTGTTCGAGGGGGAATGTCTACTTGAGGAAATGGCTAACAGCATCTATTTTTGCCTATTTTATCTATGGATTACTTGTGTATTGGTATCTGTTTTTCTTTTCGGACACTGGTATTCCAGTTCCTTATCTAGGAACATCAGCTGATCCATCAACCTTTATGTCGGGAAGAGAACAACTTTTATCACAGGAATACTCAACGATAAAGAACTTTCTATACTTGGTTACTGTACCATTTGAATGGTTCTTATTATTTGTCTTTTTAATCACAGGTTTATCAAGAAAAACACAAGAATGGTCAAAAGCTACTTCAAGATTTTCTATCTTACAATCTGCGGTATATTTCTTTTGGTTATCTATATATGTCGCATTACTGTCGTTTCCAGTTAATTTAATCGGGTATAAAATTTCAAGGTCCTATAATATTACAACACAATCCTTTTCAGCTTGGATGAAAGATCAACTATTAGACTTTTGGGTTAATTATTTACTGATGACCCTTATTGTGATTGTCGTATTTTGGTTGATTAGACGGTTTGAGAAAAAATGGTGGCTATATGCATGGTTACTTTCTGTTCCATTTTCAATGTTTATAATGTTTGTCCAACCCGTTTTAATTGATCCTTTATACAATGATTTTACTCCATTAAAAAAGAAAGAGTTAGAGACAAAGATCCTAGAGCTTGCTGATAAATCAGACATTCCGGCTGAGCACGTTTATGAAGTAAATATGTCAGAAAAAACGAATGCACTTAATGCTTATGTAACAGGAATAGGGTCAAATTCAAGAATTGTTTTATGGGATACAACATTAAATAAACTTAATGAAGATGAAATTTTATTCATTATGGCTCATGAAATGGCTCATTATGTGAAAAAGCATATTTATGTTGGAATTGCAGGTTACTTACTATTAAGTTTGTTCGGACTATTGTTTATACATTGGCTCATGAAATTCTGTATCAATCGTTTTGGCTCATTGCTTAAAATTCAATCAATGAAGGAATTAACGGCTTTTCCGCTGTTTTTATTATTGTTAGGAATATTAACCTTTGCTTCAAATCCACTCTCAAATACTGTTGCGCGTTATCAAGAAAAATCAGCTGATATGTATGCAATCGAGATGACAAATAATCATGAAGCAGCAATTAGTTCGTTTCAGGAATTATCAAAAGCTGGTTTAAGTCAGGTAAATCCACCAACATTAATAAAAATTTTCCGTTATACACATCCAACCATGCTTGAACGTATTATCTACCTTGAGGAACATGGAAAAGGAAATGTGAAGAAATAATAAGCATAAGAAGTAGATATTGATTTTTAGTTTCAAAAGTTTATCTTACATTTTCCAATAATGTTTAATCTGTGTTATAACAGATTCTCTAGACCTAGTGTATTTCGCACTAGGTATTTTTTATGGATATATAGGGAGCTAAATACAGTCCCAATTAACCTATTTTGATTTTTTTTACTTTTTTTAAGAAAATTGTTCCATTTTCAATCAATCTGTTATATATTAGTTTTAGTAACAAAAAACTGTATTATAACAATAAAAGTGAGGTGTTCTTTCTGCGATGGCTACACAAATGACAGGATGTAAAGTTGTTGGAGAGATGCAAGAACAATTTCATCAAGTACTAACACCAGAAGCATTACATTTTCTTGAAAAGCTTGAAAGGAAATTTGGTAATCACAGATTAGAGCTGTTGAAGAAAAGAAACGAAAGACAAAAGGAACTTGATCATGGTAAGCTTCCAGGCTTCTTGAAAGAAACTGAACATATTCGGAACGAAGATTGGACAGTTGCTTCAATCCCAGAAGATCTCCAAGATCGCCGAGTTGAAATCACAGGTCCTGTTGATCGGAAAATGGTTATTAATGCTTTGAATTCAGGTGCTAAAGTATTCATGGCAGATTTTGAAGATGCAACATCACCAAGCTTTGAAAATGCAATGAATGGACAAATAAATCTTCGGGATGCTGTTCGTAGATCTATTACTTTTCAAAATGAAAGCGGTAAAGTATATCAGCTGAATGATAATATAGCGACGTTGAAGGTAAGACCAAGAGGGTGGCATCTTGAGGAAAAGCATATCGAACTAGAGGGTAAGCGAATGTCTGCAAGTTTAGTAGATTTCGGATTATTCTTTTATCATAATGCTCATGAGCTTGTTAAAAGAGGAAGCGGTCCATATTTCTACTTACCAAAAATAGAAAATCATCTTGAGGCAAGACTTTGGAATGATGTATTTATTTTTGCTCAGGAAGAGTTAAATATTGCTAGGGGAACAATAAAGGCAACAGTTCTAATTGAAACGATAATGGCTGCATTTGAAATGGATGAAATTCTGTATGAGTTAAAAGAACATTCAGCTGGCTTAAACTGTGGAAGGTGGGATTATATATTTAGCTATTTAAAGAAACTTAGAAGTTGTGAATCTGTTATTCTTCCAGATCGTGCTCAAGTAACAATGACTGTTCACTTTATGAGATCATATTCTCTACTGGCCATCAAAACATGTCATAAACGGAACGCACATGCGATGGGCGGAATGGCTGCACAAATTCCTATAAAAAATAACCCTGAAGAAAATGAGAAAGCATTTAATAAGGTACGTGCTGATAAAGAGAGAGAAGCAACTGATGGTCATGATGGAACTTGGGTAGCACATCCAGCACTCGTACCGGTGGCAAAAGAAGTTTTTGATCAGCATATGAAAACTCCGAACCAAATTCATCTTAAACGAGTGGATGTAGCAGTAACCGCTAAAGACCTACTAGAGGTGCCTGATGGGACGATTACAGAAGAAGGCGTAAGAACGAATATTGATGTAGGAATAAGGTACATTGCTTCTTGGCTTAGTGGAAGAGGTGCTGCTCCAATACACAATTTAATGGAGGATGCTGCAACAGCTGAAATTTCTAGAGCACAAGTATGGCAATGGATTCGTCACCCACGTGGAATTTTAGAGGATGGAAGAAAACTAACTTTCAAACTTTATGACCAATTAAGAGATGAAGAGATTAGTAGCATTAAAGAAACAATTGGTGAAATTGCATTTAAAAAGGGGTATTTTGAAGAAGCAATTTCAGTATTTGATGAACTTGTAAAGCTAGATGATTTTACTGATTTTTTAACAATCCCGAGTTATGAAAAACTATAGTTTGCAATGATAGATTTCATACAGGAAATCTATAAATATAAACCTGATTTTTCTTATGAGAATAGTCAAATATAACACAACAAAATGGGGGAATGGGAAATGAATAATCAAAGAATTGAGTCACTACAAAATAGCTGGAACTTAGATAAACGCTGGGAAGGTATTACTCGTCCTTACAGTGCTGAAGAAGTTATTCGTTTAAGAGGTTCAATTGATATTGAACACACTCTTGCAAGAAGAGGGGCAGAAAAGCTGTGGAATTACCTTCAAACAGAAGATTATATTCATGCTTTAGGCGCACTAACAGGCAATCAAGCTGTTCAACAAGTGAAAGCTGGATTAAAGGCAATCTACTTAAGTGGCTGGCAGGTAGCGGCAGATGCGAATCTTTCAGGAAACATGTATCCTGATCAAAGCTTGTATCCTGCAAACAGTGTACCGAATGTAGTAAAACGTATAAATCAAGCTCTTCAGCGAGCAGATCAAATTCAGCATCTTGAGGATGAGGGTGATATTGATTGGTTTGCTCCAATTGTGGCAGATGCAGAAGCAGGGTTTGGAGGACAATTAAATGTTTTTGAGCTTATGAAATCAATGATCGAATCAGGTGCATCAGGCGTCCATTTTGAGGATCAATTATCTTCAGAGAAAAAATGTGGTCATCTTGGAGGAAAAGTATTATTACCAACCCAAACTGCTGTGAAAAACCTTATTTCTGCTCGCTTAGCTGCAGATGTAATGGGAACGCCTACAATTATCATTGCTCGAACTGATGCAGATGCAGCAGATTTGATCACAAGTGATATTGATCCTGTTGATCACGAATTTATTACAGGGGAACGAACAGTTGAAGGATTTTTCCGCACTCGTTCTGGTATAGATCAAGCAATTAGTAGAGGACTTTCGTATGCACCATACGCTGACTTAATTTGGTGTGAAACATCTGAGCCAAATTTAGAGCAAGCACAAAAATTTGCTGATGCAATTCATGAGAAGTTCCCAGGAAAATTATTAGCGTACAATTGTTCACCATCATTTAATTGGAAAAAGAAACTAGATGATGAGACGATCGCTAATTTCCAAAAAGAAATTGCGAAAATGGGCTACAAATTCCAATTCGTGACACTTGCTGGTTTCCACGCACTTAATCATAGCATGTTTGAGCTTGCACGAGGCTACCGTGATCGTGGGATGGCAGCATATTCTGAGCTACAACAAGCAGAGTTTGGTAGTGAGGTACATGGCTATACAGCTACTAGACACCAGCGGGAGGTTGGAACAGGGTACTTCGATGAAGTTGCTCAAACAATTTCTAGTGGAACATCATCAACAACAGCATTGAGAGGCTCAACTGAAGCAGAGCAATTTACAAAAGCTTAAAGAAGAGGTAGAAGCTCTTATTAAGGTGAAAAGTGGCTGGGACATAAGTATTTAAGCTAATAATAAACCCGAATTATTAGGTGATCGTTCAATTGATCTTTCGCCTGATAGTTCGGGTCTTATTACTTTTTTAAGAATGAGTGGAATAGAGAGCGGAAGACACTCAATTCCTATGGAAGCAGTGCTGACACATAAGCAGGCTTAGCCGAGGGAGGAGGCTGAGCTTCAACCACCGCGAATCTTGTGTTTGTAACGTAATGGAGCGTACATTTATTTAAATATTAGTATGTTTTTCTTTAACTTAGAATACAAAAAAGATCCAGTAACCTCTTTTAAAGATAAAGATCGAAAAGCTAACGACCTTCATACTTCATCCGAGGATGCTGGATCTTTTTAGATAAATCTACTTATCCTAACTTACGCAATACGCTGTATTCTTTTGATAATGTCATAAATACTGTTTTGTTCTTTGTGTCAAGTGCATCATTAATACGTTCTTCTAGCAATGCTTTCTTTCGGATAAACAAAGCTTCATCAACAACCATTTGAATGTACATGTCTAATACAGGATGTTCTGATGGAACGTTTTTCATTGTGTTACGGGACTTCATGATCTCAGTGTAAGACGACTTTTTATTTTTCATGAAAGATCACCCCTGATGCCTTTTTTATATTGTATGGAATAAGAGCTTAAAAATCAACTAAATATTAAAAATTTTTAAAAAATTTAACAGGAATAAATTTCAGTTGTATGAAATAGTAAACGAAGGAAAAGCTATTATTAAGGATGTGAATAATAATGTCAAAAGAAAGAGAGATGGAACTATCTCCAACTGCTTTAAATCCGCTTATAGGATTTGAGATTAATGAGGAGAATGAATTTGTAAATGAGCCAGAAGAACAGCAACAAAATGAAAAGTGACTTCATTACATATTTGTAAAAGAAGTCACTTTTTTGTTGTTTTTTTGTAAATATATAGAAATTTTAGAATTTACATGCTAGATTGTTTATGGGAGTAATTACCTAATAAAAGTGAGAGGTGTAGTTGAGTGAGCAAAAATACAAACCAAGTAGAAGATTATACAATTAATCGTTTTACTATGGCAATTTTACCTGATACCACAAATAAAATGTTCTCGGAAGTACTGGAAGTTGAGGAGAATCTTGTAGTAGAAAAACGTCCATTAGAACTAATAAGTGAAAGCTGCTCTTACTATGGTAGTAGTTATATGGGTAGAAAGGATGGAACAAAAGATGTGATGGGCGTAACACATAAACCACCAATCGTCATTGATCCAACGAATTCTCTCTATTTTTTCCCCACGACATCCTCATCAAGACCACAATGTGCATGGCTTTCACATAGCTATGTAAAAGGATATTCAGAAGCTGAACATGATAATACTAAAGTGACTTTTACAAATAACAAGACAGTCATCCTTAATATGTCAATTGGTTCTTTTGAAAATCAGCTTTTCCGTACAGCTCAGCTACGAACAATTATGTCTTCAAGAATTGAACAAGAGCAAAGAAAGATGAACATGCTATTATTGCCAAAAGGCGAGGGTGAAGTTAATACATTTTATGAACAAATTATTAGGGAGTTAAATCGTTATTCCTAATTATGAAAGAGGTATTTTTTGAAATCTGCTTGCTCAAGGTGTTTGCTTTTCTTAGACGGTCTATATGTATCATCTGACAAAACAATGAGTTGCTTAATTAAGAAGAGTATTATAGAGCTTTTTTGATGGCTCTGTTAAACTTTGTGGTTGATTTTTGTTACAGGCATTCGCTTTCCCGGGAAAAAATGCAGTTCGTTTTTTCCTAGGTCAGGAAGCCTCCTCGGCGCAAGCGCCTGTGGGGTCTCCCTTCGACACGCTTCTCCCGCAGGAGTCTCATGCCTTTCACTCCAATCAACCAAGTGCTAAAAAACAACCTTAAGCTTTAACATAGCCTTTTTGATTAACAAAATGTGCTTATCACTTATGGACTTTAATTAAACTTAATATAGGGGGTGTTAAGTGTGTCACCTCCTATATTTATAAAAGTAAGAGATCATTTTTAGAGAGAGCTTCCAAACGTTTTCACTAATATGATCTTTTTTTGTATTCTTATCAATCCCTAGCTTAATAACAATGCTAAAATGACTTGGAATGCTTTAGTGACTATTGAGAAACTTTATTGTCACTGATCCGTAGTAAATGATTAATAAGATGTATGAAATAATTAGTTCTAAATAGAGATAAGGAGCATTCATTATGTGGTTGAAAAAAAGAAAAGAAACATATAAGAGAAAAAAAGAAATAAGAAAGAACAATTCAGATCGCTATACTTTCATGGACGGTGTGCTAGATATTGCTTTTTACGTTCCAGAACTGATCTTTCTTCCTTTTAGAATACTTTGGTATTTCATAAGATTTATAGGTAAGGTGTTCGATTGGACATAGAAGTTAGTGTCCTTTACACATCATGGTTGTGAAGGAAAAACATATACAATTATTTTGTAGGCTTAAATAGATACATTTCCATTAGCTCTGAAACTTTATTACGAATTCGTGGATTAAAGTAATTGTGTTTTTCTTCGTATCCATTGAAGATAAAGGAATACAATGTAAAAGCTTCATCTCGTTCAACTTGATGTACTTTAATTTTATGTTGATGTAAATTCCGTTTTACATCAGCTAAATCTTTTTGAGCCAATTTCAAGGCTTCTTCTACTAGTGTAAGATACGGACGATGTAATTTAAATGGACTATTCTCTATTGTGGATAAGTCACGATTGAAGATACTAATTGCCATGGGTATATAGATTGATTGTTCAATGATGTCCCTGATATCACTTGGTATTCTGGTCAAAATAAATGCTCCTTTCAAAACAGAACACTTGTTCTAATTGATTATAATTGAACTTTCTGTAGGATGCAAGGAAAAATATTGGGCTGTTAACTTTAAAGTTTTGTTACTAATGTGTAGAATAGATAATAAGTAAAGGTACTAATTTGAGGAGCATAAGATGAATTTGGAGACACTACAGGAACTATTTACAATCGATCAATTAATGGAGCTATTTGAAACATATCGTTCATTTGGTCCTTTTTTTGCTATATTATTGCCATTATTAGAAGCTTTTTTACCTTTTTTACCTCTAGTTGTACTTATTGTTGCGAACGTCAACTCCTTCGGGCTATGGATGGGCTTTTTTCTATCATGGATAGGTGCCTCTGCAGGAGCTATACTTGTCTTTATTATTATGAGAAAGCTCGGACAATTTACGATCTTTAAAAAGCTTCGTGAAAGGAAGGGGATTAAAAAACTACTGACCTGGATTGAACGTAGAGGCTTTAGTCCACTCTTTCTTATATTATGCTTTCCATTTACACCATCTGCAGCAATAAATGTAGTTGCAGGGCTTTCACGCATAAGCTTTTGGCAATTTATCTTAGCTGTGTTAGCTGGTAAGTTTGTGATGATTTTTATGGTTAGCTTTGTTGGTCAGGATATTCAGGCACTTATTACTCAGCCCATTCGATCAATCATAGCAGGAGTTGTTATCTTTTTGTTATGGTATATTGGGAAAAAAGTGGAGCATCGTTTAAATAGAACGATAACAGTTAAAAATAGAGACCATTAAAGTAGGAGGGTCGTATGAAGAAAAAAGGAATTGCTTTTTCAGCAGTCGGTATTTGTTTTTTGGCTATTTTTGTTAAAGCTTATATATTTGTTGAATACAAGGTTGAAGGAGTCTCTATGCAACCTACTTATGAAGAAGGACGGTTACTCTCTATAAATAAGTTAGGAATTTATTTTCAATCGCTTAAACGATTTGATGTTGTTCTTTTTCAGTTAGAAGATACGCAGGAAATTTATGTAAAACGGGTTATTGGATTACCTGGCGACGAAATTTATTATAAAGATGATCAGCTTTTTATTAATGGAAAAAAAGTCAACGAGCCGTTTTTAGATGAAAAGAAAAATAAGGTGAACAACCAAATAGGTAATTTCACCTTAGAAGAAATTACAAATAAAACTAGAATTCCAAAAGGTTATATTTTTGTTATTGGAGATAATCGAATTCAAAGTCGTGATAGCCGTCATTTTGGACTTGTGAAAATTGTTGATGTTATCGGAACTGTAAAAAACAAAGACTAGTGCTAACTCTCAGGATGAAAATATTCCTTATAGAGTTGGCATTTTTTGTTTTTACTCTTTAAATGTGTAAATGTCAAGCTAGCGATGTACAATTTTGATCGTTTATGAATGTTCAAAAATGAATTAACATCTTCTTTTTCTAAGTGATCTTTAATTCTGAAAGAAAACCCAACAATATTCACGACTGTTGCGTTGTGTAGAACACATTCTAATATTACATTTCCTAATTTAGTTTCCAGGAACACCGCATCTCTGTACTTATGTCTTTCATCAATTATATGACGAACTTTTACTCATGCTTTACCCTTGCTTAAGTCCTTCATCAGCACTATGACGGACATTTACTTGGTCTTTACCCTTGCTTAAGTCCTTCATCAGCACTATGACGGACATTTACTCGGTCTTTCCTCTCGCTTAAGTCCTTCATCAGCACTATGACGGACATTTACTTAATCTCTTTCCTCTCGCTTAAGTCCTTCATCAGCACTATGACGGACATTTACTATGTCTTTCCCCTCGCTTAAGTCCTTCATCAGCACTATGACGGACATTTACTATGTCTTTCTCCTCGCTTAAGTCCTTCATCAGCACTATGACGGACATTTACTCGGTCTTTCCTCTTGCTTAAGTCCTTCATCAGCACTATGACGGACATTTACTTGGTCTTTCCTCTCACTTAAGTCCTTCATCACCTCTATGACAGACATTTATTCGGTCTTTCCGCTCGCTTAAATGTCTCAAGCTTATGAAAGACAAAATCGAGCCGAAGCCCCAATCTAAAGGTCTTCAAACAAAATCAAGAAAGTTTTATAAAATGATATAAATCTATATTATAATAAAAACATGGGTACATACCCGATTTATAACTATTTTACGAGTTTACTAACTAAGGGGGATGGGAAATGCGTGAAGTTGTTATCACAGCTGCAGTGAGGACACCTATTGGTTCTTTTGGAGGCGCTTTCAAGGATTTGTTGCCTACACAGCTTGCAGTGCCAGTATTAGATGAGGTTGTGAAAAGAAGTAAGTTGGAAAAAAAGGATGTTGAAGAAGTCATTTTAGGTCATTGTATTCAAAGAACTGATGAACCGAATACAGCACGAACGTCTGCTTTAATAGCAGGTTTTCCTGATAAAACAACTGGTTATACGATCCAAAGACAATGTGCATCAGGAATGCAGGCAATTATATCGGCTGCTATGCAAATTCAAACAGGTCATTCAAACATCGTTATTGCTGGTGGAGTTGAAGCAATGAGTTCAAGTCCTTACATACTTAAGCAACATCGCTGGGGATCTCGTCTTCAGCATGGTCAGGTGACAGATAGTGTTTGGGAGATATTAGAAGATCCGATTCATCATATTATGATGGGAGAAACGGCTGAAAATGTTGCAGAGGAATATCAAATTTCAAGAGAAGAACAAGATGAACTTGCTTTATCAAGTCATACTCGGGCTTTAGCTGCCATTGAAAGTGGAAAGTTTCAGGAAGAAATTATCCCAATTAATGTTAGTACAAGAAAAGGAAATATAACCATCTCTCAAGATGAGGGACCTAAGCAGGTAACAAGTGAAAAATTAGCGTCCTTAGCGTCAATTTTTAGAGAAGGAGGATCAGTCACAGCTGGTAATGCATCGTCTTTAAATGATGGAGCCGCTGCACTTGTTTTAATGTCAAGAGAAGAAGCTGAAGAAAGGGGAATCCCTATTTTAGCAAAAATCTCACACTATTCAGTAGCAGGTGTAGATCCGAAGGTAATGGGGATAGGACCAGTTCCTGCAGTGAAAAAGGGGTTAGCTGCATTAGGTTGGTCTATTGATGATATAGATGTTGTAGAAATTAACGAAGCGTTTGCTGCTCAATATTTAGCCGTTGAAAAGCAACTTGAGTTGAACAGAGATAAGGTGAATGTAAATGGAAGTGGAATAAGCTTAGGACATCCAATAGGCTGCACAGGTTCAAGAATTGTTGTTAGTCTTTTACATGAAATGAAGCAACAAAATGCTAAAAAAGGATTGGCAACCTTATGTGTTGGCGGTGGTATTGGGGTCGCTCTATTTTTAGAAAGAGAATAAACTGTTGTGATTAGAGGCTGGATGTACTAGCCTCTTTTGTTATTTTATTTCGGAGGAAAAAATGAACCTCATTATTTTCCGCAGATAGCGACTGTCTGTAACAAAAAGCCAACAATGTTTTAACAGCGTCTAAGAAAAAAGAATGAAATAAATCCGATGCAAAATATTGAGATGAATAGAAAAAGGGTGTGTTGAAAGTCTAAAAAGCTTGAAACCATTGGACCGACACTAGCACCAGTTAGCAATGTGAAAGAATAAAGGGAAATGGCTGTTGCTCGTTTGTCAGCCGCTGATTCACCAATAAACGTAATTAAACTAGGAATTAAAACGGCAATAGATGATACAAAAATAATTGATAAACATGTGATGAGAAATAGTTGTTTTGTTAGGAGCATAAAAGCGAAAGCACCAATCATAAAGGATAAACAAACTAAGATGATTTTTAATGGAGGATGTTTTTTTAACCATTTTCCACTAAAAAGTGAGAGTGGTGTTCCAAGTAAGCCAATACAGCGAGTATAGAAAAGGACTTTTTCTTGACCAATAAAGTATTGCGCAAGTTCTTCGTAAAAGGAAACGAATGACATTAATGTGAAAAAAGTAAGAAATAAGCCAACTATTATTGATGGCTGCACTAGCTTACTAGTAGAATTTACTTTTTCAGAAACTAAATTTTTAGATGAAGTTTTAGGAAGAATATAAAAAGTGAAAAATGAAAGAATAAGATACATCAATCCTAAAAAATAAAAAACAGCTCTCCAATTAAATATCAATAGAAATGAAGAACTAAGTAGCTGTCCAATAATACCTGCCATTAAAAATCCTGTATTAATGATCGCGATAATAAAGGTGCGTATTTTTGGCGTAAAGCTGTCAAAGCAATATGCATAAGCGACAGGTGCAAAGCTACCTAAAGCAAGACCTTGTAGAGCACGGAAAATATAAAAGCTTGATTGTGAGAAAGATAAGCCAAGAGAAAATGTTAGAAGGGCAGAGATGATCATTCCGAGAAAGAGAACATGTTTTTTGCTGAATTTCTCAGAGATTGGTCCAAAGCTTAAAAGTCCTATGGCATAACAAAAAATAAAGATTGTACTAGAAAATACGGCTTCGTCATATGAAATCGATAATCCATCAGCGACAGCGGAGTAGATCGGAATTAATAAATATATATTACTTGCAACACATACGGCAGTAATCCACATAAAAACAGCAATATTACGCTCCTTCACTTTTCTCACCCCTCATCTATTTTTATGATTTCTTCAAGTAATCTGTGTATAAAGCTCAGATCAATTTAGACAAATGTTGGTAGTGATGAAAAATGGAATTTGCTTGAAAAGTAAAGTAAAATAGAGAGAGAGTAAATTCATTCGGAATAGATAATTTTTATAAATATTATTATATGATTTTATTACCACGCTAATTGTAGAGTGGTATTTATTTTTCCCTTGGTAAATTGGAGTACTGACAGTTGCTAGCTGGCTTTTTTATAACTGTCAAAAATGAACTTTAACAAATACCTAAATTTAAATAGATAAAACTTGAGTAACTTTTAACAGATTAATAACTCTTAACGATAGTGAGGGATAACATGAGCATTCAATTTATTCTAGGTCGCTCAGGTAGCGGGAAAACTGAGACGATATTAAATGAAATTAGAGATAAGCTAAAAGAAGAGCCTATTGGCAAGCCTATTATTTATCTTGTTCCAGATCAAATGACATTTGGTGCTGAGTATGAATTGATTCGCACTCCAAATTTAGGGGGAATGATTCGAGCTCAAACGTTTAGCTTTAGTCGTTTAGCATGGCGTGTTTTACAGGAAACAGGTGGCATGACTCGTCATCATCTTTCAAGTACTGGAATTCAAATGATGCTAAGAAAGTTAGTTGAACAATATAAACAAGAATTCAAGGTTTTTGCTAAAGCTAGCGATAAAAATGGCTTTATTGAACAGCTGGAAGTTATGCTTACTGAGTTTAAACGTTATTGTTTGTCTCCACAAGAACTAGAGAATTATTTAGAAAATGCCCATACAGAACAAGATAAAAAAACATTAACAGATAAACTACATGATATGGCGATCCTTTATAAGCAACTTGAAATTCACTTAAGTCATAAATATGTAGATTCAGAGGATTACTTAAAATTGTTAGCGGAAAAGGTCGAGGAATCAAGCTTTCTTAAATCAGCAGATATTTATATTGATGGTTTTCATAGTTTTACACCACAGGAATATGAAGTGGTTGCGTCTTTAATCAAGCATGCAAAAAATGTAAAAATAGCTCTTACTGCTGATAAGGCATATGAAGAACATCTTCCTCATGAACTACATCTTTATCAAATGACAGGAAGAACGTATTATAAAATCCTCCAGCTTGCCGGTGAGGTGGGCAAAGAAGTGGAGCAGCCACTCTTGCTTAATGAACAGCACCGTTTTACGAGAAATCCTTCATTAAGTCACTTGGAAGCTAATTATGATGCACGACCAACTAGTGTGTATGAGAAAAATACAAATATAACATTATTTCAAGCATCAAACCGTCGCTCAGAAATAGAAGGAATTGCAAGAGAAATTCAGGAACTTATTAGGAGTTCACAATATCGTTATCGTGATATGGCACTGCTTATTAGAAATGCTAATGAATACCGAGATGTGATTCAGCAAGTATTTAGAGATTATGATATTCCTTTTTTCATCGATCAAAAACGCTCAATGTTAAATCATCCATTAGTGGAATTAATTCGTTCAACATTAGAGATGATTAATGGGTACTGGAGATATGAAGCTGTATTTAGAGGCATAAAAACAGAGATGCTCTTTCCACTTGATGTGGATAAACATGAAATAAGAGAAGATATGGATTTACTAGAAAACTATGTTCTTTCTTATGGTATTCAAGGCTCAAGATGGACAAGAGATGAGCGATGGAGATATCGTCGATTTTATTCTCTTGATGATGAATTTGTTGTGACTGATGAAGAAAAGCAGATGGAGAACAAGTTGAATGATCTTCGTGATCTTGTAACAAAACCTGTTTTAAATTTGCAGAAGAGGTTTAAGCAAAGTAAAACCGGAAGATCTCTTGCTGAAGCATTATATCTGTATTTAGAAGAGCTACAAATTCCAGAGAAAATAGAAAAGCTTCGAATTGAAGCTGAAGATAGAGGACAACTTTTAGAAGCAAGAGAGCATGATCAAGTTTGGCAGGCTGTTATCAATTTATTAGATGAGTTTGTAGAGATGTTAGCAGATGAGGAAATTTCATTAAAACTGTTTTCAGATATGCTAGAAACGGGACTGGAATCAATGAAATTTTCACTAGTACCTCCAGCAATTGATCAGGTGCTAATTGCAGACTTTGAAAAGTCGAGATTTTTTAATGTGAAGTGTTCATTTATCGTAGGAGTAAATGACGGTGTTATTCCAGCACGACCGAAAGAAGAAGGAATACTAACTGAAGATGAAAGAGAAGCGCTGCATTATCAAGGGATTGATTTAGCACCAACAGCAAGACAGCAGCTTTTAGATGAAAACTTCATTATTTATATGTCGTTATCAAGTCCATCAGATAAGCTTTATTTATCATACCCAATGGCTGATGAAGAAGGGAAAGCATTGCTTCCTTCAGTCATCTTGAAACGGATAGAAGAAATGTTTCCACTTATTAATAAGCAGCGCTTGATTAATGAACCAGAACAGTTATCAATAGAAGAACAACTTAGTTTTATGGTGAATCAGAATGTTACGTTGGCATATGTTACTTCACAACTTCAAGCATGGAAAAGAGGCTACCCAATTCAGCCAATTTGGTGGGATGCGTATAATCATTTCGTATTATCTGAAACAAAAAATATCACTCAAAGGGTTTTAAGTAGTTTATCTTATGAGAATAAACCGAAAAAGCTTGATACCGCAGTCAGTCGCGAGCTTTACAGTGATCATATCCAAGGAAGTGTATCACGTATGGAACAGTTTAATAGCTGTCCGTTTTCTCATTTTGCTTCACATGGACTAAAACTAAAGGAACGACAATTCTTTAAGCTAGAGGCGCCAGATATCGGCCAGATGTTTCATTCGGCTCTTAAGTTAATTTCAGATCGATTACAACAATTGAACATCGATTGGCAGCAGCTAACAAAAGATCAATGTGATCGACTTTCGAACGATGCAGTAGAAAAATTAGCACCACGTTTGCAGAAAGAAATCTTACTCAGCTCGAATCGCTATCATTATATAAAAAGAAAGCTACAGAAAATTCTTTCACGTGCTTCTTCCATTTTAAGTGAACATGCGAAAGCAAGTGGATTTGCACCAATTGGTTTAGAACTTGGTTTTGGTAAAGGTGGCGAGCTTCCACCAATACGTTTTACATTGCCTAATGGCTGCACGATGGAAGTTGCAGGTCGAATTGATCGTGTCGATAAAGCAACTGGGAAAAATGGTGTGTTGTTAAGAATTGTTGACTACAAATCTAGTGAAAAAAATGTGCAACTATCAGAAGTATATTATGGTTTAGCTTTACAAATGCTCACATATCTAGATGTAATTATCTCAAATTCGACGAAGTGGTTAGGTGTACAAGCAACCCCAGCTGGTGTTTTGTATTTCCATGTGCATGACCCAATGATTCAAGCATCAACTATGTTATCAGAGGATAAATTAGATGATGAGATTTTTAAGAAATTTAAAATGAAGGGATTATTGCTTGGAGATGAAGAAGCCGTTCGTTTAATGGACAATTCTTTAACAGAAGGTAGTTCATCAAATATTATTGCAGCAGGATTGAAAAAAGAAGGTGGCTTCCGTTCTACATCTTCCATTGCAAGTGAGGAAGAGTTTAAGCTGTTACGAAACCATGTACGCACGACCTTTAAAAATATCGGGACAAATATAACAGACGGTGTGATAGATATTAGTCCTTATAAACTTAAAGATAAAAAGCCTTGCACATATTGTGAATATAAATCAGTTTGTCAATTTGATGATTCGTTAGAAGAAAATAATTATCGTGTGTTAAAAAGCGAAAAAAATGATGCTGTATTAAAAAGAATGAGAGAGGAGGGAATAGGTAATGAGTGAAATGATCGCTAAGCCAGAAAATAGTCAATGGACTGATGATCAATGGAAAGCTATTGTTGCAAGTGGACAAGATATTTTAGTAGCGGCTGCTGCAGGTTCTGGGAAAACTGCTGTGCTTGTTGAGCGAATCATTCGGAAAATCCTTTCTCGAGAAAACCCAGTTGATGTTGATTCATTACTTGTTGTGACATTTACGAATGCATCTGCTGCTGAAATGAGAAATCGAGTGGGTGAGGCACTTGAAAAAGCATTAAAGAATAACCCTTCTTCCCTTCATTTGCGTAGACAGCTTACATTACTAAACAAAGCATCAATTTCAACACTACATTCTTTTTGTCTACAGGTTGTAAGAAAATATTATTATTTAATTAATATTGACCCGAGCTTTAGAATAGCTGATCAAACAGAAGGTCAGTTATTGATTGATGAAGTATTAGACGACCTATTTGAAGAGGAGTACAGCCTGGAAAATAATGATGAGTTTTTTGACTTAGTTGATCGTTATACATCTGATCGCAGTGATTTGGAGTTGCAAACATTGATTAGGGAACTTTACTTTTTCTCTAGATCTCATCCAACTCCCACAGCGTGGCTTGATGAGTTAGCAACGATTTACCAAAATAATGAAGGAAAAGATATAGAATCACTGCCTTTTGTCTCTTACCTTCTTCAAGATATCGAAATGCAGCTAATGGGTGCTAGAGATCAGCTTTTACAGGCAATGGAATTAACAAAGCTTCCTGCGGGTCCTGCTCCTAGAGCTGAAAATTTGGATGACGATTTAAAACAAATGTCAGAAATTATAGCAAGTAAGCATTCATGGGATCTCTTGGGAAAGCAACTTAAACAATTTAAACTAACTAGAGCGAAGGTTGTTAAAGGCGACCAGTATGATAAAGCTTTAACTGATCAAGTTACAGCTTTACGTAATTCAGCTAAGAAACAAGTGGAGCAGCTTAGAGATGAGTTATTTTCTCGTTCATTGGATCATTATTTGGAGGATTTTACCCATCTAAATCCAGTCGTTTCAAAGCTTGTTTCTTTAGTGAAACAATTTGCTGAAAGATATGAAGGAATGAAAAAGGAAAAGGGAATTGTTGATTTTGCGGATTTAGAGCATTATTGTTTACAAATTCTTACTACAGAAAATCAAGAACCAAGTGAAGCAGCTTTCTATTATAAGCAACAGTTCGTAGAAGTACTTGTTGATGAATACCAGGATACGAACCTTGTTCAGGAATCGATCTTAAAACTTGTTACAAAGGATAATGAAGCAACGGGTAATTTGTTTATGGTTGGTGATGTAAAGCAATCCATTTATCGATTCCGACTAGCAGAGCCATTTCTGTTTCTTAGTAAATACAAACGATTTAACCAAACAGCAGATCAAACTGGCATGAGAATTGATTTATCGAAAAACTTCCGAAGTCGCTCTGAAGTCTTAGACGGAACAAATTATTTGTTCAAGCAAATTATGGGTGAGAAGGTTGGCGAAATTGAGTATGATCATGATGCAGAATTAAAGCTAGGAGCTTCTTATCCGAACAGTGAACTAATGAAAACAGAGCTTTTATTAGTTGAACGAGGTGGAAAAGACCAAGACTCTGAACATATTGAGGAAGAACGTGAAGGTGTTTTTGATGAACAGGAGTTAGAAACTGTTCAATTAGAAGCTAGATTAATGGCGAAAAAGATAAAAACATTAATCGATCAGCAGTTTCAAATTTATGACAGAGGTATTGATGATACCAGGCCAATTACGTATCGAGATGTGGTTATTCTTCTACGCTCTATGCCATGGGCTCCACAAATTATGGAGGAATTTAAGCAGGCAGGAATACCTGTTTATGCCAACTTATCAAATGGATATTTTGAAGCAACTGAGGTAGCGATTATGATGTCGTTGTTGAAGATTATTGATAATCCGTTTCAAGATATACCATTAGCGGCTGTGCTTCGATCACCGATCGTTGGATTAAATGAAAATGAACTTTCTATCATTCGTACGTTCGATCGCAAAGGAACATTCTACGATGCAGCGAAAGCGTTTATGATGTCTTCTAATGATCATCATCAGGAGTTATATAATAAACTACAGCCATTTGTGGTCCTTTTACAACAATGGCGTGATCTTGCAAGACAAGGATCTGTTTCAGATTTAATTTGGCAGCTTTATCGTGATACAAAGTTTTTTGACTTTGTTGGAGGTATGCCAGGTGGAAAGCAAAGGCAAGCAAATCTAAGAGCATTATATGACAGAGCACGTCAATATGAAGCAACATCTTTTAGAGGATTATTCCGTTTTCTCCGTTTTATTGAACGAATGCAGGATCGTGGAGACGATTTAGGTGCAGCACGTGCATTAGGAGAGCAAGAGGATGTTGTCAGATTGATGACAATTCATAGTAGTAAAGGATTAGAATTTCCAGTTGTTTTTGTCGCAGGACTGTCTAAACAGTTCAATATGATGGATCTTAATAAAAAATACTTACTTGATAAAGAATTAGGATTTGGTACAAAGCTTATCAATCCTAACTTACGAGTAAGCTATCCAACATTAGCTTATATTGCTTTAAAGAAAAAAATGAGAATGGAGCTTCTTGCTGAAGAAATGCGTGTGTTATATGTAGCTCTAACACGAGCAAAAGAAAAGTTATATCTCATTGGAACATTAAAGGATGCGGAAAAAACGATAACAGACTGGAAAAATCATCTTTCACATACTGACTGGCTTTTACCAGACTTTGAACGAGCTAAGGCGAAAAGCTATATAGATTGGGTTGGACCAGCTTTAATACGACATCATGATTGTGCGGTTTTAACAGAAGGCCAAATCTCTCAACAAGAAGATATTGCCCAGCATCTATCAAGGTGGATCATCGAAAAAGTAAACGGTGAAGAACTTGTTGAACCATTTAAAGAAGAACAGGAAGTAAATTCTGATCTTTTGTCATCTATTAACGCTGGTGAAGCTGTTTCAATTGAAAGTGAACAAAAAAATTCCGTTATAGAGCATCTATCATGGTTGTATCCATTTAAAGATGAAACAAAGAAACGTTCAAAACAATCAGTGACAGAGCTTAAACGTCAACGTGAGATTCAGGATGAATACAGTGATCAACAGCTAATTAAGCAACAATTATCACAATCGTTTTTATACAACCGTCCAAGCTTTATGCAAAGTAAGTCTGTTACTGCTGCTGAGCGAGGAACAGCGATGCATACGGTAATGCAGCATATAGATTTAGAAAATTCTATAACAGAAGCTAGTGTAAAAAGCTTAATAGACGAGCTTGTTAAAAAAGAAATTTTATCATCAGAACTAGCAGACGTTATAAACATGGAGCAAATTATTAATTTTTTCTCTACACCTCTTGGAGAAAGATTGTTAAAAGCTAAAAATGTGTATCGTGAAGTACCTTTTAGTTATGCATATGATGAACAAAGTAATGGTAAAGTCAATGGAGAGCCAATATTAGTACAAGGTGTTATTGATCTCTTATTTGAAGATGACTTAGGTATTGTGTTACTAGATTATAAAACGGATACGATTAAAGGGAAGTTTGCTAACTATGCAGAAGCAGAAATGACGTTGAAAAATCGCTATAGAGTTCAAATTGATTTATATAGTAAAGCAATAGAAGATATTATTCAAAAACCACTACATGAGAAATATCTATTTTTCTTTGATGGTGGTCATTTGATGCAAATGTAGGTAGCAAGATTCAAGGGAAGTGAGCAAGACATAGACACTATGTTTGTGAGCTTCCCTTATTTGATTAATAAATGTTAGTTTTCGAAAGCAATAAAATCATTGAGTGAAAAACAACTAATAATAAAGCAAAAACTAAACAAGACCCTAGTTTGAAAGGAAGTAGATGACATGCGAATATTGCATACAGCAGATTGGCACCTTGGAAGATCTCTAGAGGGCCGTAGTCGTTTGGCAGAGCAAGCTCAATTTATTGATGAACTTGTTAAAATAGTAGAAGAAGAAAAAGTTGATGCAATCTTAATGGCTGGTGATGCGTTTGATACGGTGAATCCACCTGCTGCAGCTGAACAATTATTTTATGAAGGTCTTTCACGGTTATCTGATCATGGAAAACGACCTATTGTTGTGATTGCTGGAAATCATGATAATCCAGATCGCCTTTCAGCAGCATCTCCTCTAGCTGGTAATCATTCAATCCACTTAATTGGTTATCCCATAATTGATACGATAAAGGTAGATATCCCAAGACTAGGACAGCAAATGAAGGTAGCTGCACTTGCATATCCTTCAGAAGCAAGACTTGAACAAGTATTATCAGAAGAGCATGATGAAATTTTATTAAGAAACAAATATGATGAAAAAATCCGTGAGCTTTTTGCGATGATGAGTAAACAATTCAACTCTGACACTGTAAATATTGCGATGAGTCATATTCATGTAGCAGGTGGTAGTTCAACAGATTCAGAGAGACCTATTGAAGTTGGTGGGGCATATACAGTTGCAGCAACAAGTATGCCTGAAGCTGCACAATATGTAGCATTAGGTCATTTACATCGACCACAAAATATTAACCGTGCGAAAACACTAACACGATATTCTGGATCACCTCTTGCTTATAGCTTCTCAGAAATAGGATATGCAAAGTCAGTGACAATTATCGATGCGGAGCCAAATAAGCCTGTGGAAATGAAAGAGATACCGTTATCATCTGGAAGACCTCTTGTGAAATGGAAAGCGACACAAGGAATAAGTCAAGTTCATCATTGGCTTGATGAAGGAAGAGATTCTTCCGCATGGATTGACTTAGAAATTCATTTAACATCAACACTTTCAATTGAAGAAATTCATCGCTTACGTAAGTGGCATTCAGGGTTTATTCACATTCGACCTGTTTTTCAAAAAGAGTTAGAGGTAGCTGCTACACGACAAGCTAATTTACCTATTGATCAATTATTCTCGCAATTTTATGAAAAGCAAACAGGTGGAGCAAAGCCTGAGGATGAGCTAGTGAAATTATTTTTAGAGCTTATCCAACAAGATGAAGAGTCAGAGGAAGGTGATGAGGTATGAAGCCAATCCAGTTAACTGTATCTGGTTTGCATAGCTTTAGAGAAAAGCAAACAATCAATTTTGACTCTCTTTGTGATGGTGGGATTTTTGGAATATTTGGACCGACTGGAAGTGGAAAGTCATCAATTTTAGATGCGATGACTCTTGCTTTATATGGAAAAGTGGAGCGAGCAATGAATAATACTCATGGCATTTTAAATCATGCAGAAGACCAGCTGACCGTTTCCTTTTCTTTTGAACTCGAAAATGCTTCAGCGAAGAAAAGATATGTTGTTGAACGTGTGTTCAAAAGAACAGACGATATACGCGTGAAAACTGCGATATGTAGGTTAATTGAAGCTGGAGAAGAGCATGTTGTTTTAGCAGATAAAGCAGTTGACGTTAATGAAAAAGTGTACGGACTTCTTGGGTTAACAATTGATGATTTTACACGTGCTGTTGTACTTCCACAAGGTAAATTTGCTGAGTTTCTTTCATTAAAAGGTGCGGAAAGAAGACAAATGCTTCAAAGGTTATTTCATTTAGAGCAATACGGTGATCAGTTGATGAAAAAATTAAAGAAGCGAGTAACAGCAACAAGAATTTCTCGTAATGAGCTTGAAGCAGAGAAAACGGGTCTGGGAAATGCGTCTTCTGAAGCAGTAAAGGAAGCAAAGCAACAATTAAAAGATGCCGAAGTGTTATTACAAAAACGCAATAAAGAATTCGAGAGTGTAACGAAGGAATTCGAAGATAAAAAAGTGTTATGGGATCTTCAACAGCAAAAGGTAGAGTTTGAGAAGGAAAAAGTGAATTTAATAAAACAAGAAGGTAGAATTGAAGATTTACAACAACAACTAAAAAGGGCAGATGAAGCAGAAACATTACGACCTTATGCTGAAGCACTACAAGACCTTAGAAAAGAAAAACAAGAAGCTGAAGTTAATCTTGAAATAGTAAAGAAAAGATATAGTGAAATCAAGCAGCAATATGATCAAATAAGCCAAGATTATGACAAGATACGGAAAGAAAAAGCTGAACAAGAGCCAAAATTAGTAGCAAAACGTGAGAAACTTGTTTCATTGCAAAAAGTGGAAATTGATTTACAAAACGATCAAAAGCATCTAGAAGAGCTTCAAAATAAAAATATAAAATTGCAAAAACAACGTGAAGAGAGTGAATCATTATTAAAGAAGGCACAGCAGTTAGTTGAAAAAGCAGTAAGTAAGCAGTTGTTGTTACAAGAAGAACAAAAAACAAAGCTTGTCACAGCAAAAGAACGTGAACAATTACGTGCTGCAATGGAAGCGAAGCAAAATGTACTTCAAAGCAAGCAACAACATAATGAAACAGCAGAATTTTTAAATACGAAAATAAAAACATTAGATAACGAAAAACATAAAAAACAGCTTATTGAGGCTGAACGAATAAAAAGACAAAAGCAGCTGCAAGATGAATACACTAGATTAAATAATCTTTACTATCATGTAGCAGAATATGAAAAACAGTATAAGCAATATGTAGCTTTTGCAAAAAATCAACAAGAAAAAGCTGTAGAACAAGAAGAAGCTGAAAAAAGTAAAAAACTTGCTTTTGAACTAGTGAAGCAGCTAGAGGAAGGTACACCATGTCCAGTATGTGGATCATGCGAGCATCCAAGCCCAATCCATATTGAAGAACAAACGCAGAAATCTGAAAAAGTAACAGCTGCAGAACTTAAACAGCAACTAGAACAACTACAAAGCATTAATGCAGAAACACAAACAATACAACTAAAGGCAGAAAGCCTATCACAGCAACTTGTATCTGACTTTTCTTTTTTAGAGAACATACAACAACAAGAGGAAATTCATGTGGAAGAACTTGTGTCAAAAGAACAGGATTTCTCAATTATTCAGATCTACCAGATTTTCAAGTCTGAATTTAAAGCAATGACTCAAGACTTTCTTGAAATTAAGGCAGCTGCTGAAAAAGTCGTAAAACAGCTACGTGAGCTAAAAGAGGAAGAATTTAGAATCAGTAATTTTATATCTACTGCTAGCGTTGATGTTAACGAGTGGACTGTTAAACAAAAACAAAATAAACAAAAATATGAACAATACAAAACGTACTATGAAGATCATTTCTCTTCTATTCCAATTGATGATCTTGAACAATACCAAAAGGAAATGACTAAAAAAGATGAAGAATATGAGCAATTAAGTGAACGAATTCAAAAAAGCTTTACTTTTATTGAAGAACAACAAGCAATGGTTAAAGCGCAAGAAAAATCAGGACAACAACTTTCAGAAGAGCAAATTGGGTTAAAAACAACAATTGATAATCGAGAGATGTTAATAAACGAAAAGCAAGAAAAACTGAAAGAGTTTATATCGGATAATGCTGATTTCTCAATATCTTCACTAATTGAGTCTACAGAAGCAAACCTTAAAGACTTAACAGATCGTGAAAATAATCTTTATCAAGAAATGCAGGAGAAAACAAATATGCTACATCTTGTTCAAAGTGAACTTGCTACAAATGAAAAAACACTTGAAGTAGCAACTAGTAAGACTTTAGAAGCTGAACAAAAGTGGACAAAGTTCTGTGACAACACATCTTTTCATACGATTGAAGAAACACTAACCTCTCTTTTAACAGAAAATAAAAGGCAACAGATGAAGGCTGAGATTGAATTCTATCTGGATAAAATGAAGCAGCTTAACACAGACTTAAACCGTATAATAGAAAAGCTGTCTAATAAAGAGGTAACATTAGAACAATGGAATACAATTCAACAAGTGAAGTTTGAAGCTAAAACAATGGTTGAGGAAGCTGTTGCAAATAAAGGTGCTGCCACTAACGCATTACAAGAGTTATTAGACAAACACGAACGCTTCACTGCGATTGAAACAGCCCAAAAAGAACTAGATGATCTACTGCAAAAATTAGAAAAATTAACGAGTGTTTTTAAAGGAAATAGCTTTGTGGAATATGTAGCAGAAGAGCAACTGCAACAAGTGAGTAGAGATGCTTCTGAAAGACTAAGTTTATTAACAAGAGGAAGATATGCAATAGAAGTTGATTCACAAGGTGGATTTATTATGAGAGATGATGCAAATGGTGGTGTTAGAAGACCTGTTTCTTCTTTATCAGGTGGAGAAACATTCTTAACATCTCTTGCGTTAGCATTGTCACTTTCAACACAAATTCAGCTTCGTGGCGAATATCCACTTCAATTCTTCTTCTTAGATGAAGGCTTTGGAACATTGGATGTTGAACTGTTGGATACAGTCATTACTGCTCTTGAAAAGCTTCAGGCACAAAATCTTTCTGTAGGAATCATTAGTCATGTTCAAGAATTACGAGCAAGATTACCAAGAAAGTTAATTGTTGAACCAGCAGAGCCATCAGGAAAAGGATCATCCGTATATTTAGAATCTTTGTAATGGAATGGTTTCTCCAATTAGAAGGTACTATATTATAAACTAGAGGATTGTCACAATGTCAAAAAAACAAATCGGTAGATGTGAGCTTTGTGGAAGAGAAAATGTTGAAACAACCATTCATCACCTAACACCAAAAGAGATGGGTGGGGCATTTTTGCCAACTGCTAAACTATGTATTCCTTGCCATAAACAAGTTCATGCTTTATATATGAATGATGAACTAGCTGCACGACTATCTACAATTGATGAGTTAAAAAGGGATGAGAAACTTAAAAGCTTTGTGAAATGGATTCGCAAACAACCCTCAAGTAAATTAGTCCAAATAAGAAAATCTAATGAACGACGACAAAGAGGTCGGTAGGAATTATCTTTTGGTATTTGTATTCAACTTCAAGATGTTTTTGTAGTAAATGTTGTCTTCGATGATATTAAGGTGTAGCAAGATTGATCGGATTTGTACTAACTAAAACGAAAACAAGGGAAGAAGCTCACGTAGCTTCTTCCCTTGTTATTGTTTTAATTATTGGCAACCATGTTTTGATCTGTTACATCAGGATCAATCATATTTGTTGCACTAAGACCGTTGTTAATAATATGGAAATCTCCTGTACTTCCGCCACCAGAGCCTGAGGCACTTTTAGACTGACTTTTCGGAGATAAATAAAAGGTATCCCCAAAATTAACGACGCCTCCACCTACACTGTTAATTTTAATTGGACCTACAATAGCTGGCATAAAAAACATCCTTTTTATTTCTCTAGTACTTTACTTTATGCGAAAGATTTTCTGATTGTTCGTATTTTTAACGAAAATAGACAAACCGTCATCTTTATTACTCTTTCAGTTGTCGAGTGTTTTTAACACGAGTTTCACAGATAATGTCCTTTGTTGAACCAATTTGAAAAACAGAGGAACTTGATATAGCAATTATATTTACATTAGAAACACTTATTTTCGGATTTATATGAAAAAAATTAGTCGTAACATTTTCATAAAATTGTGGTTGTGGAATTTCCTCTTCATAGATAGGATATTCTGATAAATCTCCTTCATCACCTGAATAACGTTCTTCTTCTCGTTGAATCGCTAAAACTCGTGAAGATGGGGTAATTCTCTGTGAATCCCCAATATTAAATACAGAAGAGATACCTATTGAATTAACATATGCTGAAGTTACTTGTGAGAATCGACTGATCATTGAGGCGCCAACGGTACTAAAGGACCAATGATTAATGATTCTGGTGGTGTATCAAATACTGAAGAAAGGGAAATTGTATTGGTATCTCCAATTAAAAAAACGGATGAACTAGAAACACCCGTTACATCTATTGCTCCTACCTGGATATCTTTATTTACAACAGTAAAATTCATTTAATATCACCCTTATAGAACATCCTTATTTTGTATCTTTAGGAAAGTGTTGGAGAAAGTGTTGAATCGAATTTTCTACATCTTGTTTTACTTTAGACAGGATTTCTTGTTTTTTCTTTAACAACGAATCTTGTTCTGCTAGTGGTTGACTATTAATGTAATATTGGATCCGACTATCTATTTGTTTTCTTATGTCTTCGATAATATGTTTACGATGTGGATCATCTAAACTTAAACCAAATTGCTTTTCTGCTTGTTGGATATACCCAACACAATCTTTATTTAAAAATTGATTAACGTCTTGGCTACACTGCTTCAAAAGCTGATCTCGAAGCTGTTGTTGAACACCATTCACGTTTAACCCTTTTTGCTGAACATCAAAATGATCAATTTGTTCCGGATCTGTTGGATTTAATCCGATATTCAACGTACCATCTAGCTGCTCCACCTTTAATTGATCAAACTTATATTCAATTCGTTCAATATTTGTGACGGGTTGACTTTTAATACGATCAACATCTGCACGTAGTTCCTGTATGATATCAGTTAACTGCTGGATTTTTTTATCTTGTTGTTGAACATAATGATGAAGCTGCTGGATATACTGCATTGTGTCGGTATTATAGTACATATCTTCACCCACCTTTATTCCTCGCTCAAAATAACTTTGATTTATTGTATGCAAGACGTATCAGATGGGTGAATGCCCAGTAACATTATGCTGTAGGAGTAGAAAGAGGTACCAAAGGACCCTCTGCCTCTTCAGGAACTACACCAGTAGGCTGCTCTGTTTCAATTTGTGGTGCAGCTTGAACAAAGCCACCTGAATTATATAAATTTGAAAGAGGTTTGATCATCCCGGCACTCCCAATTTGTAAAACGGAAGAGTTAGTTACAGATCCAACTCTTAAATAATTAATACAAATGGATTGATTAATATAGAAATTCATTGAAATCACTCCCTTGTTGTTTCTAGAAAGGGCTTATAAGTAAACTTCAAGGCAAAAATGACAAAGAGTTAGGTTATAAGTTACCTGCCATAGGCTGATCAATAACATCATTATCATAGGTATTTGTTACAGAGTTTTGATTGTAGATATTAAGACCATTTCCAGTGTTAAAAGATCCTGCACCAGCAAACGTTTTAACTTCGCTATAAGGAGAAATTGTAATAACATCTCCAACATGAACAATGCTGCTTGTTCCTACAGCATTAACCTTAAAAGCACCGACAATAGCTGGCATGTAAAACATCCTTTTTGTGTATATATTTAATGCTTTTATTATATTTTATGATTCAAACGGAAAATTGTGTGTTAAACGCTGAAAAGTTGGAGTGGTTTATTGAAGTTATGTAGAAATAGCTGAATGAACAGTAACACTTTAATAAAATGAATAAAAGTCTAAGAGGCTACTTACCTTATATCTAGCTGTTTCGTTTTTTTCTCTGTATTGATTTTTTTAATTTGTTGAAGAAGAAGAACATCTAATTCTTGACTACATCGAATCGTTTCTACTGAGGTAAGACCATATCTTTTTGCCATTGTTAATAATGTTTTTCTTTTTAGTTCAATTTCATTAACAATCATCTTCATCCTTCTCTCGTTATTTAAATTATATGCCCCTTAATATTGTCAGGGGTATCAACTCTCTTTCCGAGTAGCTCTAATAATCAAACTCCTTACATATACCTAATTTAGGTGTTTTGCATTCATCGCGTCTTAGTGATTTAGACGTTAGTAAAGTAGGCTGATAGAAATGATTTATGTAAACAAACTTATTATACAATGTAATTTCAACAAAAACTTACATTCGCTAAAATAACTGATTTAATAACAAATTTCTACAAAAAATGTAGGCATTACCTTCTGTCATTTAAGAGGAAAAACAGTTTTTTTGTGCAGTTTTTCTATAACAATGTAAAATGATAGGTAACTATAAAGGAAATGGTAATGATATGATAATTGAGAGGTTAAGAAAATGATGATTGACGCACACATTCACCTTGATCAATATCCAGATGAGTTATTAGAAAAATACATACATGATTGGCAGGAGAATGGGATAGAGAGTGTAGTAGCTGTAGCAACAAACCTAAGCTCAAGCTACCATACTCTAAAATTGAAACAAAAATATCCTACATTTATTCGGGCCGCTATAGGGCATCATCCTGAATTTCCACCACCATCATCCACGGAATTACAGGAGTTACTTCACTTAATAAAAAGGGAAAAAGATTTATTATCAGGTATAGGTGAGATTGGATTACCAACTTATAATAAAAATGTATTATATAAACATGATCATGAAGAAGTATTCGAGGAATTATTGGAGCAGTTCCTACAGGTCGCAAAAGCTGAGAACTTACCAATTGCCATTCATGCTGTACATGAAGAATCAGAGAAGGCACTTGCATCTCTGAAGAAACATGAGATAAAAAGGGCCCATTTTCATTGGTTGAAATCATCAAAGAAGGCGGTAAGTGAAATAGTGAAATGTGGATATTATATTTCTGTTACACCTGAAGTTTGTTACCGAGAACGCGATCAGCAATTAGCTAAAATAGTTCCAGTCCACCAGCTATTAATTGAAACAGATGCTCCTTGGCAGTTTAATGAAAAGTTTAAGGAACGGGAAACGACTCCTCTTTTTTTAAAGGAAATCGTCATTAGCTTATCGAATATACTTTCAATCCCGGAAAAAGAATTAACTAAAAATGTAACAACAAATACAAAGAATCTATACAGTCTTTAAGATTAAGCTCTTTTAGAAGAAGTTATCTTATACAAAATCAACCTTAAGTAAAGGTAGATGTGAAATGTTGAACAGCTATTTATTGGAATTGATGTGCTAGTTTTTGCAGGAAACGTGTTAAAAGAAGAAAGGAAGAAAATAATAGAAAAATAAAGGAGGAAGATATGATGAAGTTTGTATCAGCAACTATCCATAATGAGCCATTTATTGGGCTGTTATATGAAGATAAAGTGATTGATTTACACAAAGCCGAAAAAGATATTTTTGAAATAATTTCCTTTCCTACAACACTGTTTGAGTGTGTTGCTTTAGGAGATAAATTCATCCAGGACGTCCAACAAATCGTTGATAAAATTAATGTGGATGGCTCTGAAGGTTATCTCTATCCATTGCAAGATATTAAACTGAATGCACCTATTGCTAAACCATCTAAAAACATCTTCTGTGTTGGGAAAAACTATCGAGAACATGCGATTGAAATGGGGGGTGTGGAAGACATCCCAAAACATGTGATGTTGTTTTCTAAGGCACCTACAACAGTGATTGGACATGAAGAGGAGATTGATCCACATTTACATATTACAAGTGAGCTTGATTATGAAGGAGAGCTGGCTATAGTAATAGGTAAGAAAGGGAAAAAGATAAACGAAGAAGAAGCAATGGAGTACGTATTTGGATATACAATTATTAATGATGTAACAGCAAGAAACTTACAATCAAAGCACAAGCAATTTCTACTTGGCAAAAGCTTAGATACCTCTTGTCCAATGGGACCATTTCTTGTTCATAAATCGGCAATTAAAAATCCATATAATCTTTCTATAAAAACAAAGGTTAATGATCAATTAAGACAAAACGGAAACACAAAGGATATGATCTTTACGATCGAACATATTATTTCGACGATTTCACAAGGAACAACATTAGAGCCTGGAGATATCATTGCAACAGGTACTCCTTCAGGCGTTGGAAAGGGCTTTAATCCTCCAAAGTTCTTAAAACCTGGAGATATAGTGGAGATTGAAATTGAGGAAATTGGTTTATTGAAAAATAAAATTATGAGTTAACAAAAAGGGGCTGAGATATTCAGCTCCTTTTTGCATAATAATATAAATTTCTATAGTTTGTCGTGGCTTCTGGGTCTAGCTCTTTTAGGGTGACACTTTTCTGAACGATTGTTGCTGTGTAACCAAAATTCGGAGTGAAAACAGTGTTTTTTCACTATAAGGGTTCTATTTTATGAAGAAAAGATTCCGCTAGACTTAATACAGTGCTGATTGCTTTGGGAGACTAATAAAAGCTACAAAGTTTGCGAAATCAGATCTGAGGTTTGAATTGAAATCTGTTCAACGCACAAAGACAGGAGTCATAATAATCATGTTAAACATCTAAATTCACTGAATATTCTTTACGGATATAAAGGGATGTGGTAGTTTTGTAAGTGGTGGGAAATGGAAAAAATGTAAATTATCTAAAGTTTTTCTTTTAGGCTTTGTTTAACTTTGTTGTTGATTTCCGTTAAAGACATTCGCTTTTTTGAGGAAGAATAATGAAAAAGTCCAACTACGGCTTTTTGCTGCGCGTCTTGGGCTCCTTTCGACACGCTTTTAGGCAGGAGTCTCATATATTCAACGCCAATCAACAAAGTGCTAGAAATAAACCTTAAGCTTTAACACAAAGCCTTCTTTATTCATCATAGATGTCACACACACAGGTATTATACTTATGAATTTCAACCACTATACTGAATTTAATTCATTCACCAACTCTAAAAAACATCTAAGAAATTCTTATAGTCTTCTAGATAACACTTCTATATACAAGTCACACCCACAACTATTTCTGATATCAAGTTTAAGAAAACAGTTCATTCCATAACAATCGATCTAGCTCCATTAAAAAACTATAAATCGGAGGAAAAGTTATTTATGAGTATGATTATATGTGAAAAAGTAAATAAACAATATGATAATCATCATGTTGTTATTGATTTGGATTTAATCATAAATAAAGGTGAGGTTTTTGGCTTATTAGGTCCTAATGGTGCAGGTAAAACTACTTCAATTTCGATGATGACATCACAAATAGTACCATCTAATGGGACAATCAAAATTAATGACTTGGATGTAAAAGAGAGCGGAAAAGAAGTAAAGAAAATTGTTGGAATTGTTCCTCAAGATATTGCTCTATATCCAATGTTAAATGCTTTTGATAATTTGAAATTTTTCGGAGAGCTTTATGGAATAAAAGGAAAAATGTTAAAAGAACGAGTAGAGGAGTTGCTTCATTTAGTAGGCTTAGCAGATCGAGCCAAGGAGCCGATAAAAAACTATTCTGGTGGAATGAAAAGAAGAATCAATATTGCTGCTGCTTTATTACATCAACCTTTAGTTGTATTTATGGACGAACCAACAGTTGGGATTGATCCACAATCACGGAACCAAATATATGAATTAATTAAACTACTTAAAAGCCAAGGAATCACGATCATATACACAACACATTATATGGAAGAGGCGACAGCATTATGTGATCGGGTAGCGATAGTAGATAACGGAAAAATGATTGCATTAGGAACTGTCAATGAACTAGTTTCACAAGTATATGGTGGAGTTGTCGAGTTATCAGGGGAAGATGAAGAAGAGGTTGTTCAAGTGAGAGATCTTTTTCAAAAGAAATCCTTTGTCAAAAACATACGATTAGCTGAAAATAAACTGGATATCTTGGTAGAAGACATAAACAAAAATGTTGCCGAATTACTAGAGATCTTAAATGAAAATGATAGCCAAATTAAGGTGATAAACATGATGCACCCTTCACTAGAAACCTTATTTTTATATAAAACAGGTAAAAAACTGAGAGATTAGTAACTTTATAGATAAAGGAGATTTTTCTACTATGCAATGGTGGGCAATCGCGAAAAAAGATTTAAGAATTATGTTGAAGGACCCTGGGGCAATTGTCGTGTTGTTTATGCTACCTTTAATGCTGATTACCATTATGAGTTTTGCTTTAATGCCTGTATTTCAGGGCGGAGGGGATGAAGCAATAGCTATACCAATCGTTGATCAAGATAAAACAGAAGAATCATTAAAATTTGTTAAATTACTAAAAAATACAGAAGGAATTAAGTTAGAAACATCAAATGATGAGAAAGATTTCACTCAAGAACAGGTTAGAAACATGGTGGAAGATGGAAAGTACCCATTAGCTTTAATCATTCCTGAAGAATTTGGAAGTAAGATTCAAACTGGAGATCAAATCGAATTAGTCACCTTTGAAGATCCTGCTCAAGCAAATATGACCTCAATTATAGGAAGAGCATTAGAAGGTGTTGCTCAAGGATTTGAGGTTGAATATATAGTTAGTCGAATGGTTGAAAATCAAGTATCAAACATAAAACAAAATGTAAATAAGGAAATTCAAAAAGTAGAAAATGAATATATGAAGCAAATCACGATTCTTAGTAATCAACTTAACACTGTTACAAACAATCAATCTCAGCCTGTTTCTTCACAAGTGAAAAATGAGGAAGACAATGAACCAGATCTCACTGAAATGAAAGAAGAGTTGGTAGACACTGCAAAGCTCTCTCTAAATAACCCTAGTGTTACGATTGGAAATTACTCTGCTTCAGAAGGTGATGTGGTTGATCGTCCAGATGCCTTTCAACAAAATGTACCAGGATATACGGTTATGTATGCATTTTTTATTATAATGTATGCAGGACGCTCATTTTTAAATGAAAGAAATGATGGTACTTTTAGAAGAGTATTATCTGCACCTGTAGATCATTGGCAGTTATTTATTGGAAAGATGATTCCTAACTATTTTATCGGTATTATACAGGTTGTTGTACTGTTTGCTTTTGGTCACTTTGTATTTGATATGTCTTTAGGTTCTTCATTTACAGGATTGCTTTTCGTTACACTAACACTTGTTTGGGCAAGTTCTTGCTTAGGAATGTTAATTGCTGCAATTTTTAAAACTGACTCTCAAATATCTGGATGGTCGGTATTACTTGCTTTAACCTTAGCTGCATTAGGTGGAACGATGGTTCCGTTATTCATTATGCCTGACATGATGCAAAAAATTGCCTTAATCACACCTCATGCATGGGCACTAACTGGATATCAAGATATCTTAGTAAGAGGCTTAGGTTTCAGTGATGTGATAGTTAATTGCCTTGTTTTGTTCGGCTTTGGTTTCGTTTTCCTTTTCATTTCATTATGGAAAATGAATTACGATAAATAATGTGTCATTGTTAAGTTAGATAAGTGCCAATTTCAAAAAGAAATTGACACTTATTTTTTAATTTTGAGCTATTTTGAGAAAAGGCTCGAGTATCAGTATTAGGATCTTATTTGTTTTGCTTATCAGCTTTGCAGTTTATTTATTAAATCGGGTGCAGTCGTAAACAGAACGGATTGTTTTGAAAAGGGGTTTCAATTTATGGTATATAGCTATGAGGAATTTCTTAAAGATTTAAGTATGGGGAGAGAGTTTCATTTTATTTATCATTCTCAGACAGAAGACTCCCTCTTCAATCGCGTGAAGAGCTTTAGCTCAGTGATAAGAGGGAGATGAATGGCGGTTAGCGATAGCCAAAACACCCACTGTCATGGTATAATTAGAACATACGTTCCTGGTGAGTGAGGTGAAATCATGTTAGTTAAAAAGGCGTTTAAGTTTCGTATCTTCCCTAACCAAAAACAAATTGAGCTAATCAATAAGACGATTGGGTGTTCCAGATTCGTGTTCAATTTCTTCCTTGCTAAACAAAAGCAAAAGGACGCTTATTGGTACATCGTAGAGGGAATGAAACAAAACGGACAATTACCTTCTAACAACTGGAAAGGTGAGTTTTTCAATAAATACAACTCGGTAAAAGCTGTTCGACAGTTGAAAAAACATTATCCTTTTTTAAAAGAAGTGGATAGCATCTCCCTCCAAAAGTCCGTTGAGAACCTGGCTGATTCTTACCAAAGATATTATAAGAAACAAAATAAAGCGCCTAAATTTAAAAGTAAAAAGAATAAGGTACAATCCTATATCACGAAGCAAACCAGTGGAAATATCGCAGTTCTAGATAAACATATCAAGTTACCTAAACTTGGTCTTGTTCGGTTTGCCAAAAGTCGTGAAGTTGATGGGCGAATTATCAATGCTACAATCCGACGTAATCCCA
>NZ_JAIVKL010000009.1 GCF_020524045.1 Metabacillus litoralis | reverse complement strand
TTATTCAATTGAAAGAAGTAAATATAAAAATGTAGGGGCTTGAAAAAATGTAAAACCCAAGCCCCGGGCATCCTATTGCCTTTTTTAGAGACTAGATCTAAAACAAGCGTTAAAAACACGTGTAAACTACCATAGGTATGATGTAGATGTAAATTATTGGTTTCTTAGCTTGATGACATTGGGCTCAGCTTCCTCCCCGGCCAATGGAGTGTCTGCAACGCTTGGAACGAACTTGTTTATCAGCTTAACTGAATTTAGATTGATTCATCTTTTTGGATGATTTCTTTAATTATGTCCCAGTCTCTTTACAGAACGGCAATACTTAGAAAAAACTGTATAATAAAACGAAATGTATTAAACATAGCGTATGGATCTTCCCTACTATTTAAAATTACGCTCAATTTTTTTAAATCTTTTGATGATGAACCAACAAATAATTCCTAATATCCAATAGATCGGAAAAGAATATATATTTTTCCAAGTTATTTCATGATAAATTTCTAGCCACTCCATAACTGGTTCTGCAATAAAAGCTAAAAATGCTGATAAAAATCCTGCTGCTATGATAAAATTTATCGTTTTATTTCCCCAATATTGGTAGACAATCATAAATGGAACAATAACGACACCCACATCGTAAGGATATAATTGTGGTATTAAATATGGAGTAAGACGAACAGAATAAGTCCAGACCATTGCATTGCTTCCAATCGAATCGAGGATAATTGCAGAAACTCCATAAAACAAGCCAAAAGCAGTTATTTCAATTAAGTTTTTCTTATCAACAAGCTTCCACCAAGTAATTGGTGCCAAAACACTTAAAACAACTAATATCCACCATCTTGCTGTTAAATAATTTTGATCTCTCCAGTATTGATTCAATGTTTCAAAATATGACTTTTCAACTTCTATTAAATGATCAAAGCTAATTGAGTTCATTAAGTATACATGTAAAAAATTATGCACCATGAAATACACCACATTTTTATTTTTTCTCTCTATTCTACCCAAAAACAGGATAAGTATAGCTTGATTTATAGACTAAAGCACTATTTTAATCAAGGCTTTGTTGGTTGCCTCTGTTTTAGACATGGTTCTTTCACAATCGGGCTACCCACCGCACAAGGAGTTTAGCAGGTAACACCTTTGTAAGCAGGAGCCTTCATACTTCCTCTCTCTCAAATCAAAGTGAAGTGAAAATATAGGCAAAAAAAACAAATACTCACCATTATTTTGGGCATTTGTTTTTTCTTTCCTTCTATTTTTCTCGATGCACGATGTAATTTACTAGATGTTTGAGAAATGTTGTGTTACGTGGTACCTGCTGCAGTGATTCAATTGCATGACAATAATGATTCCACATCATTTTTTTTGCCTCGATAGACCCTAATATTGAAACAAATGTTGAGTTGTTGTTTGAAGCATCTTTTCCCACTATTTTTCCTAGTAATGTCGAATCACCTTCAACATCAAGAAGATCATCTTTGATTTGAAATGCAATACCTGCATGATAGGCATATTTTTTCAAAGCATTCATTTCTACTTCTGATGCGTTTGCAAGGATAGCTGGCATAATAAGAGAAGCTTCAAATGCTAGACCTGTTTTATAATAACTCATCATATTCAGTTGTTCCTCTGTTAATAGCTTTCCTTTTGAATCAAGATCCATCGTCTGGCCTTTACACATATCCTCGGTTGTTTTAGCTGAATATTGAATCAAACGAAGAACAGATACTGTATCAAATTTTTCTAGAGATGCTTGTTCCCAAATGGCTCTTTGTGTTAAAAAGAGACCTGTTAACTCTGCTGTCGCAATATTATATACCTCATGTAAAGTTCGATTTCCTCTACGAATCGATGCATTATCTTGTGATGGTAAATCATCAAAAATGAGAGAAGCCGTATGCATATATTCAAGCGATCTCAAAAGGGGAACAATGGCAGACTGATCTAGGTTATATTCATTAATCCCCATCATCCATGTCATGATTGGTCTCAGTCGTTTTCCATCACCATTTAAACTATAGTTAGCAGCATCAATGATTGGTTCTTTCATCAAAGTACGATCACTGTTTTTTTCAATAGGTAAGATCGTGTTAATTTGATTACGTACTGTCTCGATTGTTTCTAAAAAATCATCTTGTTCTTGTTGTTCAATTTTCAAATTTGTTATCATATGATCACGAAGCAATTTGTCTAAGAAATCTACATCATCTGCTTTGTTTACAAGCTTTTGAATGAGGTTATTAAATTCAGTGCTTCCTGATGCAAAAACGTTCATTACCTCATTGTATTTTGTTGTTCCCATTTTTTCTTTGTATCGTTTCAATCCATTGATTGCTCGATCTAAAATAACTTCACTGGCCTTCGTATCTGATTGATAAACATTAAGTATTAGGTTGGAAATAACCGTCCAATATAATTCAAAAGGATTGATAAGATCAGATCGTTTATTATGATATGTTAAATAATATGTGTATGGTGTGACAGCCCCATCCTCCAAATCATTGAACATATCAGCAAAATCATCTGCAAGCTGATTGTATATACCATAATAGAAGGTTCGTTCATCAAATCCCTTGTCTTCTTGGGCACTGATAACAGATCGGATAATTAAACGTGACGAAGAGGATTTTAATATGATCGGGATATACAGCTCTTCATTCGTATAGCTTGGATTGCTTAAGGTTTTCACACGATCAATTTCCTGAGATTGAAAAAATACAAATGATTGCTCAAAAAAAGAGGATATTGTCTCTTTTCGTTGATTGTGTTTAATGTATTCAAAAGCACTTTTGAGTTCTTTATGAATATAGGTAATTAACTCCTTATTTTTCCCTCGCCACTCACCGATTTCTGGAACAGATCCTGTCAAAAGTGATGTACGAATGAGCTGAGAATATTGTCTTTCTTCATGATCAGATAAAATGTTGGCATCAAGAAGATCATCAATAAAAGGATATGTTAGTCCATAGCAATAGCCAAGCCTTATGGCTACATCAAGCTTTTTAGTACGTTCATCAGGGGTTACGTTTTCATCCATTTCTTCAATCACATGCATAATCACGCCAGCTATAATTTTAATTAACTTTCGCTGAGCGTTTGCTGCATCCATTCCTTGTGGAATATTGGAAGCTACTATTTTCAATTTATTTACTAACCAAATAAATGTTTCTTCCACACCATTCTTTTCCGCCATTCTGTATAACAGGCTCATACTAAAGGTATCAGTTTCCTTTTGTTTATCAGTTAGTTTTTCTTTTAAATCGCGAACAACACTTGTAATTCTAGCTTGTGTCTCAGGAGTATCAAGTTTCTTTCCGAGATCACGCATATAAATATATGAAATGCTTCGATCAAGATAATGATCTAGCCTTCCTGTATATTTCAACCACTGTATATAGGTGTGATAATCGTTAGAATCCACTTTTTTCTTTCTACGTGTAAATAAGGAAAAAAATGAATGACGAACATGATTCTTTTTCCATAATTGAAACTCTACTGATAAGCTAGGAACATAGGCTTTTTCCATCACTTGGTTATAAAGCAAATGAAAATAATCAGCGGCCCTCTGCTCAGCCAACTGATAACAACCATCAGCATTTTGTATTAACTCCTCATTCATACACACATTACCTCTACTTATTGGGTGCCTGTCACTCCCCGTTTTTTCTTGTTTCACAATTGTTCCACATGTTTTAAAGTAATACAAACTAAAAATCATATATATTTGTGGGTTACAGCATACATCTCATTCATATTGAAGTAATTTTGACAATATTACCACAATATTAGAGGAATCACTTTATTTTGCAGTGTGGAAATTTAGACATTTTTGACTTTTGATCACACATACTTTTCTTGAAAGATACCAAGTTCTAGATTCTAAGATTGATATAGACTTCATGCCTAAAGAAGAAGATATATATGTCCTCAACAAACTTCATGAAAATTCTTCTCTTACAAGCTTTAAAGCTAAACTAAATACTCTTCCGACCATTTTCTCTAAATGATGTGTCAGCTATTTTCTCGATTTTCGGCTGACCATTCTTGTAACTAACTACCGTTACACTACAATTTTCATGTAAAGTGAATTTTTTACTATTGGTTAGCTGAATAATATAATTCCCGATTGTCACTCCATGTGAAAAAATGAGAATGTTTCCTCCGTTTGCTGAATGCTTTTTCACAATATCTGCAATAGCATTTTCTGTTCTTTCATATAACTGTGAATAAGACTCACCTTCTGGAGCAGATGCATGTAAATCAAGGCTGAACAATGTTTTTAGTGCATCTCCATATAAACTTGAGATTTCTTCTTGTAACAAAGATTCAAAAACACCAAAGTTCATTTCCTTTAGACGTTTATCAACAGATATTGGAATATTGCGATCACCGATTGCGAATTTCGCTGTATCAAGAACTCTCTGACTGTCACTAGAATAAGCAGCTTCGAACTCGATAGAAGATAATCCTTTACCAACAGATTTTGCTTGTAAAATTCCTTTTTCGGTTAGTGGTGAATCACAAAATCCCTGCATTCTTTTTTCCACATTATATTGAGTTTCTCCGTGCCGAATAAAATAAAGTGTGACTTCCTTCTGGTTACTCAAATTTTGGCACTCCCTTTGTTGTTCTTTATCTAGCATTTTACCTTTAACTATAATTCATCTACGTTTATTGTTGAATACTTTATTTAAGACTCTTTTTTGAATGATTGTTGCTAATTGACCTAATTATACAGTGGAGACATTGTTGTTATAGCAAAATAGGTACTATCTTATGAAGAAAAGATGCCACTACGCTTTAAATAGTGCTGTTTACTAGGAGTTGTTAAAGCAACAAAGTTTACGAAAACAGCCTTATTCAAAATCAATTGTAGAATGTGTCAGTTTCCTAATATTATTTTTTCATATAGATGAAAATTGATGTAATGGTTTTCTTTCGATTTTCATCCTGTTTTCTTATTATTAGTTGTACTACTCAGTTCTCATAAGCTACCCGCCTGTGGAGTCTCCCTTTGACTCGCTTCTCTAAACAGGAGATCCATATTCAACTCCATTCAACAAAGTACTCAAAATAAACATCAAACTTTAACATAACCAAAACATGAAAAAGGAGAATAGATTCATTCATCCATCCTCCTTCTATGAATTATATATTTTATTTACCCTGTTGGTAACTTTATTTTATCCTTGATAGTTGTCAAGTAGCTTCTAACAGTTCCTAGAGTTTTATCATAGTGCTTTGAAGTGTTAGTCTTAACTTGATTACTTATCAAAGGTTCAACACTATTGTTGGCTTCATTATGATGTTCCTCAGTTAGGGTTGGGGAATATATTCGCATTTCTCTCATAATATAACGGATGGATGCAGTTAGCTCATCACTAGGAGTATCCTTCAATAGATAGCCTCTTACATCTTCGGAAATCACTCGTTGAAAACTACCTGATTTAGCAAATGTTGTTAAAGCCAATACTTTACAACCCATTTTGTTTAGCTTTTCGGCAATCCCAGTTTCAAGCATGTCAATATCCATCAAACAAATATCTGGTCGAAGTTCGTTAACAAGTGTAAGAACTCCATCCACACTGTTTTCTTGCCCAACCACTTTCATATCATCCTCTAAATCGAGCAGGGATCCTATGGTCCCTAACACTAACTCATGATCCTCTGCTATTACAACTGTAATCATTTATGTTCTCTCCTTATGGGTGTTACTAAGTAAAGATTCTCCTTTACTAGTGAAAGGAGAATCGGTCAGGTCTTCTAAAATTAAAGCTCAGGCTTTGGTTGAGTTGAACGTGTAGTTATAGCTTTTCGGGCTAATGACTTCACTTCTCTAAAGCTTACAAAATTCTTAGCATCTTCATCCCACAAACGGAAGCGAAGTGACTTCAAGCTTGTTGCAAGAGAAATTGTTGGTACATTTTGTAATGGCTCTGTATTATTATGTGCTTTTTCAAGTTTATAGTTAGGAACTCTTGGGCTTAAGTGATGAACATGGTGATAACCAATGTTTCCAGTTAGGAATTGCATAAATTTAGGCAGTTTATAGAAAGAACTTCCTTCAACAGCTGCTAAAACATATTCCCACTCACTATTCACTTCAAAATAAGAATCTTCAAATGTGTGTTGTACATAAAATAACCAAATACCGATAGATCCAGAAATCATGAAAATCGATCCTTGCACAAGTAGGAAAGATTGCCATCCTAGTGTTACACATAAGATTGCTACTAAAGCTGCAATAATTAGGTTTGTTAAATATGTGTTGTTACGTTCTTTCTTCCTAGCATTTTTACGGTTAAATCTATTTTTCAAAAGGAAAACATAGATCGGACCAAGACCGAACATAACAAAAGGATTACGATAGAAACGATATGCTAAACGAAGTTTTAGTGGTGCTTCTTTATATTCTTTAACAGTAAGTGTCCAAATATCTCCTGTACCACGCTTATCTAAGTTACCACTTGTCGCATGATGAACAGCATGGTCATGGCCCCATTGATCAAACGGGAATAACGTTAATACACCCATCATTGTTCCAAGAATACGGTTGGCACGGCGACTTTTAAAGAAAGAGAAGTGTGTGCAATCATGGAATATAATAAATATTCTTGTTAAAAATCCTGCTGCAATTATGATTGGTACTAAAGCTAACCAATAAGATATAGCCAAGCTTTGATAAGCAAGAATCCACAAAATTAGAAACGGGCCAACTGTATTAATAATCTGCCATATACTTTCCTTTGTTGTTGATTTTTCATAGGGAGCAATTTCTTTTTTCAAAGTTTTTAGATTTGACATTTAGTTAATTCCCTTCGTATGTGATGTTAAGTCTTATTATAGAGATCATAAAATATCATTGTAAGTAGTAGGTGTCATATGTAGGGTATGACATATGTCATATTGGGAGAATAAAGCCTGTCTCCTCGGCGTTTTTTTCTTTCCGATTGTTATTATTTCCCGTATTTATTTTATCTATTAGCTTAAATCACCATGTTTATCGATGTCTGCTGGGCGCATTCGCTTTTCTAGAATTAGATCGGAAAGCCTCCTCTTAAACTCATGCAAAAAGGGTCTGATCCCATATAAACAATAGATAAAACCTTCCTATAAAGAAGTGATTCTCTATTGTTATATGGAGTCAGACCCTCCAAATGACTATTTCATTTGATCAGGTACCACAGTAGGTACGATAAGGACCGAAAGATTCTGGTGGTAATGAACAGTAAATGGATTCAGCAGAGTCTTTGTAAGGATTTGAAAGAACTTCAAGTAAATTCTCCATTACACGATAATTATCATTTTCTACTGCTGCTTCTAAAGCTTCTTCTACTAAGTGATTTCTCGGGATGACTGCAGGATTACTTTTTTTCATCCATTCATAAGATGATGTTAATGATTCCTCTTGCTTGCTTAACCTCTCTTGCCATTTATTATGCCAAGTAGTAAATTCAGATGTTCTAAATAAATGAATATTAGTATCTTCAAGTTTTTCGTTAGCTAAAGCTCTAAATGTATTTGTATAATCTGCATGGTGATTTTTCATCATTTCTAGCAGGTTATTAATTAATACCTCATCCTGTTCTTCTTCAGTGAATAGTCCTAATTTAGCACGCATTCCTGTAAGCCAGTTAGCATGATACATTTTAGGATATTCAAGCACAGCTTCCTGAGCTAGTTCGAGTGCTTTTTCTTCATTCTCATTTAATAGAGGAATTAAAGCTTCAGCAAAGCGTGCGAGATTCCAGCCTCCGATTTTCGGCTGGTTACCATAAGCATAGCGACCTTGAACATCAATAGAGCTAAACACTGTAGCAGGATCATATTCATTCATAAACGCACAAGGACCATAATCAATCGTTTCACCACTGATCGTGACGTTATCAGTATTCATCACACCGTGAATAAATCCAACTAACTGCCATCTTGTGATTAATTCAGCTTGACGCGATATCACTTTATTAAGTAAAGACAGATATTTGTTTTCATCTGCTTCAATCTCAGGATAATGACGATTGATCGCATAGTCAGCCAACTCTTTTAATTGCTCTATCGTTGTGAAATTTGCAGCGTATTCAAATGTACCAACACGCAAATGACTAGAAGCAACACGAGTTAATATTGCACCTGGAAGCTCAGTTTCACGGATAATATGTTCTCCAGTTGCCACTACCGCTAAGCTCCTCGTAGTCGGAATACCAAGAGCATGCATGGCTTCACTCATAATATATTCACGAAGCATCGGCCCTAGTGCTGCCCGACCATCACCACCACGGGAATACTTTGTTCTACCAGAACCTTTAAGCTGTAGATCCACACGCTCACCCTTTGGTGTAATTTGCTCACCAAGCAACAATGCACGTCCGTCTCCTAACATATTAAAATGACCAAATTGATGACCCGCATAAGCCTGTGCAAGAGGCATAGTTTCTTCTATTTTTGCGTTACCTGCAAACACTGAAACAGCACCTTCACTATGCAAACTTCCTATGTTTAATCCTAGTGATTGCGCAAGTGAAGAATTAAGAATAATCATCTTTGGAGACTCCACAGGATTTGGCTCTTGCTCTGTAAAAAATGAATGTGACAAACGAGCATAACTAGTATCTATATTCCAACCTATTTCGTTTCTTTCATTACTCTTAGTCATGGTATCTCCTTTAAACTGTAAAATAGTATATTCTTTACATCCTAGTCTTTTCTTCGTTACCTTTATTATACGCTTGGGTGCCTGTCACGCCCCGTGATTTGTCGAAAGGATTTCGACAATATCCGGGGCGTGACAGGCACCGAATCAGTCGAAATCGATTATACCGCTGTATCATAATAAACGGGGTATTAAAGCAACATGCGTAGATGATCATAATGACTCCAGATATGGGGTCATTAAATGTGAAGAATAGTGGAGCAGGTAGGATTTGCAACAAGTGTGATAGCTCTGCTCTTTTGGTTTCGAGTAAAAAGCGTTCTATTCCTTCCTTATTTCTAATATTAATATCTTTCTTTTTTATTCCGCCTTTCGTCCAGTCTCCTCCATCTGGTAGTTTTTCTTTCCATTTTTTTATTTTGAGTGTCTCATAAACGCTGATTTCCCACTGATGCACTGGATACAGCCAAGAAAATCGCTGAATGAAGGCTGAATTAAACTTAGAAGGAATATATGCCCCTAAAAAATGAATAAATAGCCATGCCGTCACATTTAGCAGAAAGATCATAGCTCTTGATCATCTCTATGCTTTGTCATATGAATGCTACGCCCTTTCCAGGAAGAATTCTTCAAAATAAACGTACTAAAAAAAGAAAAGCAAAACACAACGATAAAAAAGAGAATGTGCACTGGAAAAAGAAAAGCATCGAAGAATGTAAAATTTCCTATGTCTTTTAGCATTCTATAAAATAAATAGGCAATACAACTATATAATAGAATAAATATGTAAGGAGCTTCAGTTATCAGAGAAACACTGTTTGCCATAAAAGAGAACAAAGCTGAGATCCATAAAACAATAAAAACCATTAAAATCGGATGAGTCATTTTTGAACCTGATGCAAAGCTTTTACTCCAGCCTTTAAATACACTAATAACTCCATCCTGATACATCCTCATATTGATTACGTCATTTCCACCAATTGCATGAACTTTATAATTATAGGAGGCAGCACGTTGTATAAAAGCAAGGTTTTCCACTACTTCTCCTTTGATCGACTCGTGTCCACCTAATTCAAAGTAAGTATCTCGCTCACTCATTAAGCACTGACCAAACCCACCCCTAATGGTAGCTTTGTTACTAAATAATGTCGTTACACCACTTGAAATAAAAACAATACTATGAAAAATACCAGATAATTTCTCATACGCTCTTTCCATCTTATGATAAGGGTGAATGGTTAACAACTGGTAAGGATGATTCACAAAAAATGTGATCGCTCTTTTTATACCTTTTGAAACAAACCACGTATCAGCATCAACAAACATTAAATAATTACCTTTAGCATGTTTCGCTCCATTCCAGCATCCCCATGATTTTCCAAGCCACCCTTGAGGTAATGGAGGATTGTCTACAACTTTCACACCAAAATCTAAAGCAATCTCTCTTGTTTTATCTGTTGAATGATCATCAACAACAATAATCTCAAGCGGTTGTTCAGCTTGAGATTTTATAGAGTGCAGAAGTGTACCAAGTGTAGCTTCTTCGTTTCTTGCAGGAATAATAATTGATAGAGATGCTAAATGAACTTCTGCCGGTTGTAGATACTTAGAATTAATTTTTGGTATACGATAACACAAAAATAGAAAGAAAATAATAGCTATTATCCCAGCGACCATCTTTTATCTCCTTTGAGATGACTTGATAAATTCTTACCTTTTTCATATGCAGCGTTCTCAATCTCAACAGCTGAAAATGATCACATTTCCCTCAGTATAAAACCAAGCAATGTAATAGAAAGCACCTCGTACTAAGCAATTGCCGAGGTGCTCCTACACTGTTGGCAGACACATGAAACGTCTAAAACAGAAATTAACAAACAAGTAGAACTACAGTTTATGTTAGTAAGCAAAAGGAAAGAACACGTCTAAACAACGACTATCATCATCATTCACATGTCCTAATTCATCCACACATTTACGTTCTAGCCGATCTTCTTCCCTTCCTTACCTTCATCCTCTAAAATAAGATCTGCTGTTAATTGACCTGACAATGTTACCATCGGTACGCCTCCGCCCGGATGTGTTGATCCTCCAACAAAATAGACGTTTTCAAAAAGTTTACTTCTACTCGGAATTTTAAAGCCACCATTCATTTTCTTATCTGTCACAACTCCATAAATTGATCCGCCATTAGATCCGTACAATTGCTTAATATCATCAGGAGTAAAACTATATTCAAACTCAATTGATTCACGCAAACCCGTCATCCCCATGCGTTCTAGCTTTGAAAGCACAAGTTCTCGATACGTTTCCTTATGCTGCTCCCATGTTTCTCCTTCCTGAAGAGGTGGAACATGGGTGAGGACAAATAAATTCTCCATATTTTCAGGCGCTTGAGATGAATCAGACTTTGATGAAATTCCAATATATACAGTTGGATCATCAGCTAATTCTTTTTTATTAAATATTTGTTCAAACTCTTTTTTCCGATCTTCTGAAAAGAAGAAATTATGATGTGCTAAATGCTCATATTTTTTATTTACACCTAATAACAGCACTAATCCTGAAACAGTTGGCTCAAATTTTTTCAAGTCCATTTTGGCACGATTTTTTTCAGCTTCATCTTCTAGCATAGAATCATAAAACGGGATAACCTCTAAATTTGAAATGACTAGATCAGAAGAATATTGTTCACCATTTTCAGTGATAACCTTATTAACCTGATTTCCTGACTTTTCTATTTCTGTTACCTTACTATTTACATGTACAGTTACACCTAACTCTTGTAAAAGCTGTTCCATTGCCTCGGCTATCTTATACATTCCACCTTTCACATAATAAACACCAATTCCAAGCTGAACATGTGCGAGTTGACTAAGAATTGCTGGTGCTTGATATGGCGAAGATCCTATATACATAATTAAAAAGTTCATCAATTGTTGAATATGTTTATCTTTGAAGAATTTACTTGTTGCTTGGTCAAGAGATTTCATCGGATCCATCATTAACAATTCCTTAAGAGGATGTTTTTTACGCAAATCCTGCAATCCATTTATATTCTCTTTATAGAAGCTTTTCATCATGAGGTCATATTGCTTTTCACAATATTGAAGATATGAAAGAAAGGATTGTGAATCTTCAACAGATACCTTTTTTAATTCTTGAAGCATTGTTGGCAGATCACTTGTTAAATCAATTTTTGTTCCATCTTCAAAAAACGTTCTCCAACCTGGTTCCACTCGAACAATATCAAGATAATCATGAACATTTTTCCCCACATCAGAAAAGAGTTTTTCAAGCACCCATGGCATCGTTAAAATCGAAGGACCTGTATCAAAAGTAAATCCTTTTCCTTTACGAATATTGAGTTTCCCCCCAAGTCTTTCCCCTTTTTCTAAAATTGTTACATCATATTTCTTTGCAGCTAAACGGATTGCCACAGACATACCAGCTAATCCCCCACCAATGACAGTCACTTTTTTTCTCAAATTATTTCCTCCTAATAAAGAATAGTTTATGTATCCATTATTTCCCCTTTTTTCTATCATCAACACATTCTAAAATAAAATCAACTATATGTGTGTTGTATTCGGTTTACTAATGATCATTGGAAAAGGTTCCTTTATACTAAAAAAAGTCCAATTCACGGACTATTAGTGGGAGGATTATTGTCTGCTAAAGAGATCGATCAACCTGATTCTAGTAAATCACTTCTTTTTTCATCTTCAAACAAATATAGGGAGTATGATCTCATGCCTTTTCGTAAAGCAATTGAAAAATACTCCCTGTTAACATATGAACAACAGCCAGATAATATATCTTGCTATATTCAATTATTTATAGCTTTGTTAAAAGCTTAATCATACTTTTGAACTTTATTGACCAATAACTAGGAGACTTTAGAACCTCATAGTTAGAAAAATCTTATTTCTCCCCTGTGGAAAGCAACTGCCTGTATCGGAAGTTATCAACATGTTTACGAGACATTATCAATACGTAATTTTTTCTTTTTAATACGCTGCAACTTTCCATAAGTAAAAGATCTCCATAACCATTCAATTGGTCCAAATTGATATGTTTTTAGCCAGTAGTAGCTAACTAACATCTGAAGAGCAAAGATCGTAACACAAATGACTGTTCCTGTTAATAAGCTAATCTGATTATACAAGCCACCCAAAACAAAAATGCCCATACAAATGATAGACTGTGATAAATAGTTTGTAAGAGCCATCTGTCCCGCATAACCTAATGGACGAAGTCTCTTCTGCCATTGTTGTTTTCTTAATAATAGAGTTAAAGTTGAAATGTAAAAGAAACATAAAGTTACTCCACTTAAACTAGTAAATAACTCCACATAAATAACGTTTTTAAACCCTTTTCCTAGGATTTCTAATTTAGCTAAAGCTAATAATACCAGTAAGGGAATACTAACAAATGCCATGATTAGCGACACTTTGCGGATAAGGCTTTGATAACTTGTATTTGGTTTAAAAACACCTGCTTTTCCAGCTGCCAAACCAAACAGAAACATCGCCAAAATAGGTATCATATTTACGATTAAATTAGATAGTACTGGAATTACTTCTGTTTGAATTCGATAAGACACCCACTCAACATAACCTGCTGATTCATAAGCTTCTACATATTCATCTATCTTTTCTTCATAAACCAACATTGATTCTTTGTTTATTTCATCAAGTATAGAGTCAGGAACTATTAGGGAAATACTCATCATCAAATTGTAGACAACAAGTAAACTAATTGCCCAAATAATCATGGTTTTTATTTTACGCTTATAGAATAACAACAGTAAAAAGCCTGTTATTGCGTAAGTATGTAAAATATCACCAAACCATAATAAAACCAAGTGCAATAAACCTATAACAAGTAAAGCAACCATTCTTCTTGCAAAAAGCCTCTTCATTTTCAAGCCCTTTTCTTCCGCTCGACTCATAAAAATATAAAAACCAAGACCAAATAAAAAAGAAAAGATCGTAAAGAATTTCATATCAATAAATAATGAAAAAAAGAAATCCATCCAATAATCTGCTTCGGTATGTGCATGCTCAACACTGTATATCATTCCTAAAAATTCAGACGAATGAAAAGCTGGCATATTGACAAGGAAAATACCAAATAACGCAAACCCCCGAATAATATCAATTGTTATAATACGATCTTTCCCCAACACTGGCAAAGAAGAATCCATCTTTCTCTCTCCCTTTATATATATTTAACCTACATCATTATACCTTATAAGAGATGTAAATAATGTAAAAATATTCAAGTGCATTTACTCTTTTAATCTGTCTTTACAACAATAAAATGAAGGATACACATCCTATTATAATACAATTCTAAATTTTCACTAAATCACCCGATAAATTATGGTATATTAAAAGAAAACGGTTACATAAAGTACCAAAATCTCCATTTTTTATTAGTGATAATTTCCTACCCACATACAACCCGGAAGGTGAACCTTAATGAACTTATTGAAAAATGATTTCTTTCAATTAGATATAATAAATTCTACTTCAATTCATATTACAGTTTTCAAAAAAGGATACACGCTTTTAAATTTCAATAAAGTTCTAGAAGGATTCCCAAGAGTGTCACTTACCTCTTTTGCAAACCTAAAAAAAGCAATGGATGAAGCTACAAATGAAAGTTGTAACATCGGAGACTATTTACCACTTATCACTTGCTCTATTTCTAAAGACAAAATGAAAGCTAGCATAAAGATTCTTGCGACGAATCAAGAATTTGAGGAACTCAAGCCAAGTTTATCAGAAGCGATATTACACATTCTTGAAAAAAATGAAGTATCTAATGGATTTCTTATGGATGTGATTGAAGGTGAACTTCTCCCTAGAAAGGAAATCATTGTAGCCGTAGGCATTGAGCCCATTCATGGTAATGATGCAATTGTACACTATTTTCAGCTATCTGAAAGAAAACCTGTGATCGAGGAATCTGGCAAAGCAGATTTTTATAATATGAATTTTATCGATGAAGTAGACATAGGTGCTTGGCTAGGTGAGAAAATCCCCCCTACAGATGGCACAAACGGTAAGAATATTTTAGGTGAAGATTTAAAGGCAAAGAAAGGAAAAGATAAGCGAGTGATATATGATGCTTCCTCAATCGAATTAATAGATGAAAATGAAAAGCAGGTATTACGAGCAAAAATAAAAGGCGTAGTCTCAAAATCTTCTGGGAAAATTTCTATTGCTAATCATCTACTTATTGAAGGTGATGTGGGGATAAGAACTGGAAACATTGAATTTGATGGATCCATTACAATTAAAGGAACCGTTCATGAAGGTTTTTCTGCTGTTGCAATGATGGATATCGCTATTTTATCAGAATTAGGTGTTCGAAAAGTTAGCCGAATAGAATCCTTACATGGTGATGTGTATATAAAAGGTGGTGTGTTTGGTGACGGAGTCATTAAAGCACAGAAAAACATTTATGTTAAACATGCAAATGAATGTTGTCTTGAAGCAGGAGAGGACATTCATATAGGATTCTACTCAACAGGAAGTAATCTTTCAGCAAAGAATGTCATTACTGAGGAAAACAAAGGCAAAATCATTGGAGGTCATATTGTCGCTAAAGGAAGGGTTTTCGCAACTGAAATAGGTAATAAAGCTGAGCGAAAGACCATTATTCAAGTGGAAGGATTTGAGCGTTCGAAAATTAAAGAAGAGTTAGAAGAGTTATTCGAAAATTATAAAGAAGCTGTTTTATGTTATAAAGAAATCCAACATCATCTCGAGGTTTTTGAAAACTTATCTAAGAATTTAAACGATGCTCAACAAGAACAATATACCAAGCTACTATTAGCACATGATTTAAAATTAAAAGAAGTCAATATTCTCAACGACAAAAAGAAAACACTTGAAAAAATGCTCTCCATTAAAGGAGAAGGAGAAATCTCCGTCCTCCAAGGAGCCTATCCAGAAACAACAATTGAAATAAAAAACAGAAAAAAGAAACTAAAATCAATGACAAAAGGAACATTTTATACCGTTGGGCGTGAGATGAAACACGAATAGGTGCCTGTCACGCCCCGGTTTTTGTCGACCGTCAAAATGCACTTTATCAATCAGGTGACCTTTAACTCAATAATAGATTAATAAGATAAGGGCAATTTGATTTATTTAGTGAAAGCTCCTAATTGTTTTATTTTATCAAGCCATTTTGTGCGTTGGTTATCTGAGGAATCTTTGACAGGTCCTATCTCGGTTACGCGTATTGGGCTAATACCACAGAATTGTAGAATATTTTTCTTCATTACATTATGCCCAGAATGCTTGTAAATCCATTTATTGTACCAAGCAGGCGTATCCATGGTAACGATGAGATGAGCAGATTTTCCTTTTAATAGTTTATCCCATTGGATAGAATTCTCCCGATATTTAAATGCGAATCCTGGTAAAAATATGCGATCAATAAACCCCTTCAAAATAGCAGGCATCGTTCCCCACCATGTAGGATATATAAAAACAAGATGATGAGCCCAATTGATTAACTTCTGCGCATTTCTCAAATCTTCCTCAAGTTCAACTCTCTTTTGATAACCAAACTTTAAGTTAGGATCAAAAGTAAGTTTCCCCACTTCAATTCTCTCAACATTTACGTTTTGAATACCTAAAGCTCCCTCCATATAAGCATCAGATAAAGCTGAACAAAAGCTCTTATCATATGGATGACCCATTATAATCAGAATATTTTTACTCACTGTGTACTCCTCCTTAAAACAATAATCTATAATAAACATAAACTCTTTCTAATTTATTAAAAATGATCATTAACGCATTTATCTTGATGAATCACGTAAAGGAGGAATAAGGTTTTGCAAAACCTAGGAATTGCCATTTCTATGGTTTACCCAATTATGAAAACACTAGTTCACAAAGGCTATGATTCTGATGAATTTTTCAGGCATGTTATGTTTAATAAAGCATTGCTACAAGATATTGAAACCCGAATTCCAGGTGAAGAATTTGAACAATTAATGATCAGCGCTGCAGCTTTCACGAAAGATGAGTATTTTGGTTTACATCAAGGACAAATCATGGATTTTGCAGACATGGGGATTCTTGGATATGTAATGTTACACTCGAAAACAATAGGAGATGCACTACTTGCTTATCAAAGATATAATGTTATTTTATGTAGCGGGTTTAACCTCGAATGGGTGGAACAAGATGACAAAGTCTTTATTCGATTATTTACACAGCATTCTAGAAAAATGTCTCGTCACTGTGTAGAGGATATGGCTAGTTCGTTGTATCGATTATTGAGTACACTAAGCAACCAACATATACCATTACATGAAGTGCAATTTACTCACTCATCCCCTGGCAGTACAGATCCCTATTTATCATTTTTCGGAATTACTCCTATGTTTAATTGTAAAGAAAATAGTTTGTGTATGAGTAGTGATGTTCTTACTTTTGATGTATTATATTCAGATCCAAAACTACTATTAACATTTGAGACAATTGCTCAGGAGAATAAAGATGAATTAACAAATTCCCATTTGTTTACTAATGAAGTTACCCAATGGATGAAAAATTGCATCCCGTCATATTTTCCAAACTTAGAAGAAACAGCTAAAGCCTTCGGAGTTAGCATCCGAACTCTACAAAATAAATTAAAGGCAGAGGAAACATCCTTTAACGATCTTTCGACAAAGGTTCGCAAAGAATTAGCAATCAACCTACTAAGAAAAAAAGAATACTCAGTAGCAGAAATTGCTTATTTGCTCCATTACTCAGAACCAAGCGTCTTCCATCACGCATTTAAAAAATGGACGGGTCTAACACCTGGTCGATACAGGGAAGAAATGTAATTGGTGCCTGTCACGCCCCGGTTTTTGTCGAAACAAAGACTTATCTCTTCTGTAAGCCTCCATTAAAAAAAGTCCCTCAATCCGTTAACACGTTAAGGGATTGAGGGACAGACATCGTTCAGCTTCTATATCTAATTGCTAAGCCTTTCAAGAAATTTCTCGCGTATTTATCTCCACATTCTTTATAATTCTTATGTCCCTCTTTTCGAAGTAAAGCACCTAGTTCACTTTTTGTGATAGTCACTCCCGCTTCTTCTAGAATATCTTGGATTTCCTCACTTGTTAATGCTAATGCTATTTTTAACTTTTTCAAAACAACATTATTCACGCTTCCGTGACTTTTAATAGACATTTCAGGTCTTTGTGGTTGTCCTGGCTTTGGATCTTGTTGTCCTCTATTAAAAGTAATAAATCCGTTTAAAAATGACTCTAGCATCACGTTATCACATCGAATATGGTCCTCATTTTCAGCTAGATCTTCTTCATCATATTCATCATCATTATCATTTTCCTTTGACTTTGTTAGGATCTTTAGAACCTCTTCTTTCGTTACATCCACACCGCCAAGTTTAAACATCTCTACCATATCATTATTTTTAATATCTAATGCATATCTTAATCTAATTAATATATCGTTATTATCCACAAGAAACCTCCATTATTTATGCTATTTCACTTTTACTTACAGGCTCTTTTCTGAAGGACTTCTTTTTATCGCAGAAAAGGTACTATTCTAGCAGAAAAAATGCCACTAGACTTTATTCAATGCTATTTCCTTCAAGAATGTCAAAACAACAAAGTTTAAGAAAAGAGCCTACTTAAAACAGAGCAACCTAAAGTTCGAGAAGCTTTCACTACCTCTCGAACTGAAATTATTTCTTTATTTTTTCACAAGCAATGCAACATTTTCAACATGTGCAGTATGTGGAAACATGTCAACAGGCTGAATATATTCAACTTTATAATCATTACTTAAATAATCAATATCCTTTGCAAGTGTTGATGGATTACATGAGACGTAGACAAACTTCTTAGGCTTTACTTGTTTAATCGCATCAAGTAATTTTCGATCACAGCCTGTACGCGGTGGATCGACGACAACAACATCAGGGCGCCAGCCTTCGTTTACCCATTTTGGTAACCAGTGCTCGGCCGTTCCTGTTACATACGTAGCATTCTCAATACCATGTCGTGCAGCGTTTTCCTGAGCATCGATGATTGCCTCTTCAATGGTATCCATGCCACGCACTTCGCTAGCATCCTTCGCAAGCCACATTCCGATCGTTCCAACACCACAATAAGCATCAGCGATTTTTTCTTCTCCAGACAAATTTGCTGCCTTTTTCACTTCATCATAAAGCTGGACAGTTTGTACAGGATTTAGTTGAAAAAAGGCTCGAGCAGATAATTCAAAGCTTAAGTCACCTAGTGTTTCTTGAATCACTTCTTCCCCACTAAGATGAATCGTTTTCTCTCCAAATATTAATGATGTTTTGTTTCCATTTATGTTTTGAACAAGTGACTTTACTTCAGGAAATCTTTTTTGGATTTCAGCCATGATCAGCTTCTTCCTAGGAACTTCTTTTTGCGTTGTAATTAACACAACTTGAACTTCACCTGTTGTAAAACCTGCACGAGTGACAATCGTTCGAACAATTCCTTTTCGTTTACGTTCATCATAAATAGGCACTTGAAAATCCTCAAGAATTTGCTTAATTCCGTCTGATACTTTATTTGTTAGTGGATGCTGCACCATACAATTTTGGATGGGTACAAGTCGGTGTGAATCCAAGCCATATAAACCAGCAATCACCTTTCCTTTTTGCTGACCAACCTGAAATTGACTTTTGTTTCGATAATTCCATGGATCTTCCATTCCGATTGTTTGACGAATATCCAGTGAGCTTAGCTTCAGTTTTGTGTGTCTCTCCAAGCTTTGAACAACAATGTCACGCTTTTCTTTTAACTGCTGATCATACGATAGATGCTGTAATTGACAGCCTCCACATTCTTCATAAATGGGACAAGGTGGTTTTACTCGAAATGGAGAAGATTTACGGATTTTCTTCACTTTACCTTCAGCAAATTTCGTTTGGATTTTTGTAGCCTCTACTAATACCTCTTCTCCTGGTAAAGCTCCAGGAACGAATACAACCTGTCTTTTGAAATAACCTACACCTTCCCCGTTAATACCTAAGCGTTTAATTGTCAGGGGAAAGGTTTGACCTGGTGATAACTTAATTCCCGTTTCTTGCTTTTTTTCTTTCATCTACTACCGCTCCGTTTCTACTCAATGCTTCTCCATAAATACAAAGTGGCATAACTCAAATAAGGAGTCCACTGTTCACTGTATATGTCCATTTCCTCACTCGTTGGTTTTTTATCAAGCTTGAAATGCTTTTGTATAGCTTTTTGAATACCTATATCTGCTTTTGGAAAAAGGTTAGGTCGACCAAGACCAGCAAGTAATAAACTTTGTGCTGTCCAAGGACCGATGCCACGCACCGTTGTTAATTTTTTTATCACATCTTCATCAGAAAGCATGTCCATTGTTGCTAGATTCAACGTCCCGTTCGCAATTAATCGCGATGTATCAATAACATACTCTGCCTTTCTTTGACTAAATTGCAGATTTGTTAATTCTTTATAATCTAGTTCTGCAATTTCTTCAGGTAAAGGATAAAACCAAACATCATCAACTTGATAACCGAAGTTGGTCACAAATCGCTTCGTTAATGTATGTGCAAAAGCCAAATTCAACTGCTGATGTATGATACTTTTCATTAAGCAAGAATAAAGATCAAATTCTAACACAAGTGGTGTTCCAGCATGCTCAGTAAATATTTGAGAAAGATTTGTATCTTGAAAATGCAATCCTATTTCTTTTAATGAAAAATCCCACTGAAATATTCTTCTTAATTTCTGTAAAACACTGGTCTTCATTTTTTCATCTTGTCCACTAATTTCAAACAATGGCTTTTCTATAGTCCCTGTTGCTTTTATTTTAATCACATAGTGATGGTTATTGATGACCAAAGGCACTTTTACAGATCTCTCTAATTTATCTATTGAAATAACTGGATCCATCGATAATCGATCAATAACCTGTTCAAAATGATAAGGTCCGTCAATTGATACGTTTTCAAGCCACATAAGTAATCTTCCTTTGGCGCTTTTAAAACTATTATAGCATTTCCCAAGATCAAAAGCTTAGGCGGTAAGGTGATCTCCTCCCTCTAAGTTACAGCCATAAGGGGCTTCTTCTAGAGAAATACATTTTATGTTTCTTAAAATGAACACTCAGGACCCTGAACGCTCAATTGGATATGATAGCAACTTAACTTGAAGCGGAAACCTTATCTAAAAAATACCGCAAGCACGATCAGGAAAAACCCTTTGAACATATCAAAGGGTTAATAAGTATGGATGATCAAGCATCTTATTCATCATCAAATCATCTAAGCTTTTAAAACGATAGCCTTGTTTTTCTAATTCGATAATTGCATGATCAAGCGCTTCAGCATTGTCCTTAGAAACTGTGTGAAGCAATAGGATGGAACCAGGATGAATTTGTTTCATAATATTATCATACGAATATTTCCAACCCTTTTGTGCATCTATTTTCCAATCAACAAAAGCTAACGACCAAAATACAGAAGTATAACCAAGATCTTTTGCTTGAGCTAAAACTCTTTCACTAAAAATACCTCTTGGTGGGCGTAGATAACTCATTCCTTTTTGATTTGTTATTTCTTCAACCTTTAACCTAACAGATTCAAGTTCTTTCTTTAACTCTTCATCATTCTGTTTCGTTAAATCAGGATGGTACCATGAATGATTTCCTACAATATGTCCTTCATCTACCATACGTTTGACCAAATCAGCTTCTGTATCTAAGTAGTGACCTGTGATGAAAAATGTAGCTGGAACATTTCGTTTCTTCAATACATCTAACACTTTGCTTGTGTAGCCATTTTCATATCCATTATCAAAGGTCAAGTAAATATCCTTCTTAGTAGGATCTCCCAAGTAGAATGAACCATATTTTCCTAGCAGTTCATCTAACTCCTTACCAGCCGATGCAGGCTGATGATTTTGGCTTTTCTTAAAACCCCAATGAATCGGTTTATTTGACTCAGCGTGTGCAGTATTCATTGAAAGAAAAAATAGGCAAAATATGCTTACTACAATAATGGACACTTTTCTCATTTTCATTCTCTCCCTATTTTTCAGTATTGTTTATATTGTTGTTTAAGAGAGATATTCCATACTGAAAAAAACTTCCATCAATCTTAAAACCCTGTTTTCTCCTTTAATCTAGAAAACAGGGTAAGTTTTTTATTTACTTTTCACAAAAATCAACTTATAAAGTTGAATAATAACTAGTGGCATTAAAGCTAATCCATATATATAAGCAAACTGTGTGGATGTAAGTGTGGCTACTTCAAAAACTGCTTTTAATGGATCCACTAATAATACGATCTGTAATAAAGCAACACCGATCATGACAGCAGCTATTAAATAGAGATTAGAAAACAAACCTACCTTAAAAATAGACTGCCTTGATCTTGCATTAAACCCATGAAATAGCCGTGCTAGACATAAAGTAGCGAAGGCCATTGTACTAGCAGTTAATGCACCATCTGTTAAGCCTATATGAAATGCGATCATTGTGGCAATGGCTATTAGTGTACCCTCTGTTACTAATCGTGTGGCAAATACTTTATTTAAAAGTGGTGTATTTACATCACGTGGCTTTTCTTTCATCACTTGTTTATTATGTGGCTCTAAACCAATCGCAATTGCAGGCAAGCTATCAGTTAATAAATTGATAAATAACAAATGAACAGGAGCAAATGGGACAGGCAATGCACCAATGGTTGCGTAAAGGACCGAAAGAATTCCCGCAGTATTTCCTGCTAATAAGAACCGAATCGCATTTTTTATGTTTGCATAAATACTTCGGCCATTTGCAACAGATTTAACAATTGTTGAAAAGTTATCATCTGTTAAAACCATTGAAGATGCGTCTTTAGCCACCTCTGTTCCTGTTATCCCCATTGCAATACCAATATCAGCTTGTTTTAACGCTGGACCATCATTCACACCATCTCCCGTCATGGCAACTATATTTCCCTTTTCCTGCCATGCACGAACAATTCGAATTTTATGCTCTGGAGACACTCTGGCATAAACAGAAATATCCTCAACCATATCCTTAAGCTTTTCATCACTAATCTTTTCTAGTTCATGTCCTTCTACAGCTCTGTCTCCTTCTTGAAAAATCCCTATTTGTTTGGCAATTGCAGAAGCAGTTATCTTATGATCACCCGTAATCATTACTGGTTTAATACCTGCTGCAATACAACGTTCTACAGCATCTTTAGATTCATCACGTGGCGGATCCATCATGGCTGTTAATCCAACAAAAATTAAATCATGCTCATCTTTTGTCGTGATTTCAGCATTTTCATCTACTTCTTTATAAGCAAAAGCAAGCACACGTAATCCATTTTCTGAAAATGAGTGATTAACTTCTTCAATTTGTTTTCGATGTTCTTTAGAGAAATCTGAAATACCTTCTGAGGTCTCAATTTTAACAACTCGATCTAATAAAACATCTAATGCACCTTTAGTAAGAAGCCGTGTTTTGTTGTCCATCTTATGAACAGTACTCATCAATTTTCGATCTGAATCAAACGGTACTTCTTTTAATCGTGGATATTTTTTTCTTATCTCTGCTTCATCTATCTGATAGCTATCTTCTGCATAATGGACCAAGGCAATTTCTGTAGGATCTCCAATTTCCTTCTCTTTCGTTGTTTCTGCATCATTACAAAGTAGCTGGAGCTCAATAAAATATTTATGAAAGGAATTGTCTAGTTTTAATTGATCTTGTTCTGTAATCTTATTGTCTAAAAAAACTTGCTGTACAGTCATCTTATTTTGTGTAAGTGTTCCTGTTTTATCAGAACAAATAACAGATATACTTCCAAGACTTTCAACAGCATGTAGTTTTCGAATGATGGCATTTTCCTTGGCCATCTTTTGTGTACCAAAAGCTAATACAATCGTTACAATCGAGCTTAATGCTTCAGGAATCGCTGCGACGGCTAAAGCAACCGCAAACATAAATGAGTCAATGAGTGTGCGACCTCTAATGATATCGATAACAAAAATAATCAATGCAATGATGATAATTGCAATCGCTAGTTTTTTACCAAAGTTATCGAGATTTGTTTGAAGTGGTGTTTTCTTTTCTTTGGCACTTTCCATCAAGTTTGCAATTTTACCAATTTCCGTTTTTTGGCCAATTTCTGTTACAACAAGAACGCCTCTTCCGTATGTAACAAAACTTCCGGAAAACGCCATATTCTTCTTGTCACCGATGGATACGTCTTCTTCCTTAATTGGCTCTATTGTTTTTTGTACACTTATGGATTCACCAGTTAAAGAGCTTTCATTAACCTGTAGGCTATGACTTTCGATAATTCTTCCATCAGCACTTATGTAATCACCAGCATCTAAATAGAGAATATCCCCAACAACAATCTCCTTTGAGGGAATTTCAACCCTATTTCCATTTCTCAAAACTTTTGCCGTAGGTGATGATAGATTTTTCAAGCTATTTAAAGATTTTTCCGCTTTTATATGCTGAACTGTCCCAAGTATGGCATTAATCATGACAACAACAAGAATAACAATTGTACTTTCGAACTTTCCTAAAAATGCAGATAATAACGCTGCGACTATTAGAATGATAACAAGAAAATCTCTAAATTGTTCCACGAACACTTTAAACGTACTTTTTCGTTGTTCTTCTCCCAATTCATTAAAACCATACTGTTCCCGTCTTTTTTCCACTTCAGTATCTGTTAAGCCATCTTGTGTAACATCAAGCTTTTTCAACACGTCTTCTGAAGAAATACTATAAAATTTATCCATATAAAGCTCCTTTCTTGCAAAATTATTCAAATTGATGACAGAACTTTCCTATTACATACTATCTCTTTAAAAATTACCCTTATGCACTCAAATAAAACTCAGAAATTTGGATTAAATGGTGTGGGTTTGGGTTTCGTTTACTTGTTTTTTTAATATATAGAATGGAGGGGGGATTTGTCGAAAATTGTCTAATCGCTGATAAAATTGAAAAATCGCTGATAAATCCGCAGAATCGCCGATAAATCCAGAAAATCGCTGATATTTTCCAAAAATCGCTGATAAATCTTTAAAATAGGATTCAGCACTAAAGTGTTAACGTTTTCATTAACCTCATTTTGCTTCTTCTCTTCATTTTGCGTTATTTCATATGAGCTTCTAACCTTTTTGTAACGGATTCTTGAGTAAAAAACACGAAAAGCAAACCCAATACCATAAGATTTGGTCCGCTCCCTTTTTCCTTAATCAGGATTTTGTTATTGTATGTTAAAATAAATGTAAATTTTAATAAATACGCTTAAACGTACGTAGCAGGAATGTTAAATAAGGAGCGAGAGTAATGTTTGAGTTATTTACTGTAAAAGTATGGGGTAAAGACCTTATTTGTGATATATGTTCTGGTGACAAATGGTACAAAAACACGGTAAAAACTGAGATTGAAACAAAGGATATTGTTGGGCAATACGAGGAACAGGTAAGATATATGTTTGAATGTCATACTTGTGGTAATTGCAGACTTTTTGGAATGGTTGCCAATGATAATGAAGCAGAAGATGATCACGATGTTAATTTAGAAACTAACACAGTATCGAATTTAGAATAAGTTTTTTCGTAAACTTATTGCGGTTAGTCATATGAAAAATGTATAAAGTCTAGTGGCATCTTCTCTTCTTAGAATAGTACTTATATAATAAAAAACCTTGTTACTAACAGGAAATTATATTAATTACCTGTAAAAACAGAACCTGATCTTATAAAAACTTGTTGTGGAATTCCTCATCAAATACTGTCTAGATATAATAAGTTCATTTGTTTCTAAATACAACAAAAGGATTGAAATCATAATGATTTCAATCCTTTTTTGCCATGTTATTTAACTAGCTATTTCTTTAATCTCTACTTCTTTTTCCTTTTTCTTAAACATTCGGTTAAATCCATTAGCAATGCTATTAAAGATTCGATACACAGCTGGAATTAAAACGAGTGTAATAATGGTTGCAAAAAGTAAGCCAGAAATGATTGCTGTGGCCATTGGTGCTTGATAATTACCTGATGTTCCAGATGCTAAGGCAAGTGGTAACATACCTCCTACAGTAGTTAATGTTGTCATAAAGATAGGGCGAATACGATTTTTCCCTGCCTCAACTAGTGACTCATTAACTCCATGTCCTTCTCTACGTAATTGATTTGTACGATCGATGAGCAAGATCGCATTGTTTAGGACGATACCAATTAACATGACGATTCCCATCCCAGACATTACACTTAATTCTCGTTGAGTGATAAATAATCCTCCAATAACACCAACAACTGTCATTGGAATAATTGACATAACAACGATAGGATGTGCCAAGTTATTAAATTGTACGGCCATCACTAGGTAAACTAAGAAAATTGCAATCCCTAATATGAGCAGCATATCTTGCATTAGCTCTTGCTGTGCTTCTAAGTCCCCTGCAACAGATACAGTATAACCAGTAGGTGTGTCAAAATCATCAATTAATGATTGAACATCACGGTTAATCGCACCTAAATCTTTATCTTTAATATCTGCTGAAATAGTGACAAAGCGTTCTCCATCACTATGAGAAATTTCATTTGGAGTATTCATACTTTTTAACTCAACAAAACTTGATAATTCTTTCTCACCGTCAATTGTTGAAATTTTTAACTTTAGTAAATCAGCTTGATTATCTGTACTAATATCCCACTTCATAATAAGTGGAACATTTACTTCATCAACTGTCATTTCTCCAATTGGCATGTTAAGAAATGCTTGCTCAATAAACTGTCTTACCTGTAAAGGTGTAAGACCAGCGTCTTCTATCGCACTTTCCTTAAGCTCAACAACCTGCTCGATTGATGTCCGTTCTATTGAATTGTTTACAGCAACAATTCCATCGATCTTTTCTAACTCTTTAACAAAATCACTAGAAATATTTTGAAGCTCATTAAAATCCTCACCTTTAATTTCTAGCTGAACTGGAAATCCACCACCAGCAGAAGTTGCACTTTGAATACTATCAATTGGTGTGCTTTCTTCAAGATCACGTAAAGCACTCATGATTTCTTCATTAACTTCCTTTTGCTCCTTAACGATATCGTCACCTTTTGTCATGTTAATGATCGTGTAGAACATTGTTCCTTCATCCATAACATAGTTTTGTTCTACATCCTCGATAGCAGAAAGCTTTTCATTTATTTTTTCTACAATTGCTTCCTTGTCTTGAACTGATAAGCCTGTTTCGAGATCTACCATTAACTCAGAATAACGATTAAACACATCAGGCATGATTGTCATAGGAATTTTTGGCACCAAAAGAAGTGAGCCTGCAAACATTAAGAAGAAAATGAAAACCATAATAAAACTGTTGCGTTTCTTCTTAATAACCCATGATACGAATCCACCATATCCCTTTATGAATCGACCTTCTTTAGCTTTAGACTTTTTGCTAAGCTTTAAGAATTTTTCCGATAAAGTTGGTATTAATGTGAACGATACAACGACAGAACTAATTAATGTAATTGCCACAACAGCAGATAACAGAATCATAAACTGACCCATTTCTCCACCCAATAATCCTATTGGTAAAAAAACAACGATTGTTGTAAGCATGGAAGCAAAAACGGCTGTGGCAACTTCTTTTGTTCCTTCAACAACAGCTTCTAATGCACGAAGACCCTGCTCTTTTTTTCGATAAATTGATTCTAAAATAACAATTGAAGAATCAACCATCATCCCAATTCCTAACCCTAACCCAATAAGTGTTAGCATGTTAAAGCTATAATCTAACACCCACATTGATAGAAATGTAAGAAGAATTGATGTAGGTATTGAGATTCCAACGATAATAGTCGCACGTATATTTCGTAAAAATAGCAATAAAATCAGAACAGCAATAACTCCACCTATTAAGATATTACTTGATACTCCATCTATTGACTCTTGAACATAATCTGCTTGTGCAACCATTTCATTTAATTCAAAATCTTTGATTAAACCTTCATCTTCAATGTTTTTTATTTCCTCACGAACAGCTGCTGCCATATCAATTTGGGTCACATCAGCTACTCGACCTATTCGGACAAAGATAAAATCCTTTGTTCCATTTTTCCAAACAAATGAAGAGCTTTCTAAAGGTTCCATTGAAACAGATGCAATTTCTTTCAACTTAATAAAGCCAGTAGTTGTGGCAATTTGTACATTTTCAATATCTTCTACTGATTCTAATTTTGTATTCCATCGCAAAGTAGGAGCATCTTTGTCTTCACTAAATTCTCCAAGAGTTGCTTCACTGTTCCCTTGTTGAATCACACCACTTACTTGTGAAACATCAATTCCCTTTTCTAATACCTTATCTCGATCAAACTCGATAACCATTTCATATTCTTGAATACCTGATAATGATACATCACTAACTTCTGGAAGTTCTTCTAATCTTGGCTCTAAAACATCCTCAGCAAATGCTGTAATCTCGTCCATATCACCATTAGAAACATCCATGTAAAATTCATATGCTTGGCTTGTTCCGTATTGATCTGTTACAACATCTGTTACAGCCGAAACATCCGCTGTTGTTGATTGGGCGACAGTTTCAATTTCTTTTGCAACTTCGTCTCCTCTGCCTGTTTCAATCGTAATATTTATACTACTTCTGCCAACAGACGTTGTAGAACTTGTATCCTCTACACCATCAATTCCCTGAATTCTTTGCTCGAGTGGATTTGTAATTGTTCGTTCCACCTCAATAGCAGACAATTCTCCAGCGCTAACATCAACATAAGCACCATCAAATTCTATTGCTGGCATAAGCTCCTTATCTAGCTTCAATAAAGAGTAACCACCAACAATTAGAACTAAAACTGTCACTAAACTAACTAAAATCTTTCGTTTCACAATAAAATGTAACAAAGCTATCCCCCCAGACGCTTTTAAGCAAAATCTTTGATTTTTGGTCAAAAGTATGTCTTTTGACACCCAAGATATGATTATAGCTTAGTAGAGGAGGAAAATCTCCCTATTTTACATATTTTTAACAATTTATTTTAAAAGGTAATTAATTTTAATTTTCTGTCTACTATTGGTTGTTATAATTTTAATAAATTCCTATAACATAACAATAAAAAACCCAGGGATTCCCCTGGGTTTTATTCAAACAAACGTTTATTTAGGATTTCAGTCGCTTAATCCGTGGATTATTCTAGTACATTCAAATTACCGCAACTAATCTATATATCTTCCAGTTTTAGTTATAAAGTTCTTATTTAAAAACTGGTTCTTTAAATTGTGCAAGCTTTTCTAATGAGCTTTTATCAACATCTGCATGTAAGCTATTTCCGTGTGAATCCATTGTAACAACGGCTGTAAATCCTTCCACTTTCAAGTGCCACATCGCTTCTGGAATACCAAATTGCATAAGATCGACACCCTCAACAGATTTAATACAATCTGCATAATATTGAGCAGCTCCACCAATTGCATTTAAGTAAACTCCACCATGCTCACCAAGTGCTTTAAGTGTTTTTGGTCCCATTCCACCTTTACCAATAACAGCACGTATTCCAAATCGTTTCATAATATCACCTTGATACGGCTCTTCACGAATACTTGTTGTTGGGCCAGCAGCTTTAACATGATAGTTGCCATCTTCATCCTTCATCATGACAGGTCCACAATGATAAATAACTTGACCATTCAAATCAACAGGTGAATCATTTTCAGAAAGATATTTATGGATGGCATCACGTCCGGTATACATCATTCCATTAATACGAACAACATCTCCAACCTTTAACTCTCTAATTTTCTCCTCTGTAATTGGAGCTTCTAGAACAACCTCTTTTGATTGTTGGATTTCTTCATTTGAAGCAGCAACTTCATCCTGAGAAAATTCCACACTTTCTCCATCCTGGTACATCCACTCATTGATTGATCCATTTTCCGGATTAACAATAACTCCCAAACGACGATAAGCCCAGCAATTATAAGCAACTGATACAAAGAAACTAGCAGGTATACGGTTAATTACGCCAATTTTACAACCAAGTAAAGTCGTTTCTCCGCCAAAGCCCATTGTACCAATTCCTAATTCATTTGCATGCTTTACTACATAATCTTCAAGCTTCTGTAAGTCTTCACGTTGATTCACATCATCTACTCGTCTAAATAGCTGTTCTTTCGCTAACTCATAGCCACTTGTACGGTCTCCACCAATTCCCACTCCGATAAAACCAGCACTACAGCCTTGTCCTTGAGCTTGGTACACTGAATGCATAATACACTTGCGAATACCATCAAGATCACGCCCAGCTTTACCTAATCCTTCAAGCTCACATGGCAAACTATATTGGATATTTTTATTTTCACAACCGCCGCCTTTTAAAATTAGACGAGCATCAATATAATCCTTTTCCCATTGCTCAAATTTAATAACTGGAGTGCCTTCACCTAGATTATCCCCGCTATTATCTCCAGATATAGAGTCAACTGAATTTGGTCGCAGCTTGCCATCCTTTGTCGCTTGCTCAATCGCTCTTTTAATTTCTTTTTTCATTTCTATCTGGTTTGCACCGACTGGTACCTTTAGTTTAAATGTTGGTAAGCCAGTATCCTGACATATTGGTGATACGTTATCATCAGCCATTTTAATATTATTCGCAATTGTTGAAAGCGACATCGCTGAACGTGTTCCAGCACTTTCTTTAAGCTTTGCAGCAGCAATAGCCCTTCTTACATCTTTTGGTAAATTGGTCGATGTTTCTACAATTAATTGATACATACTTTCATAAAAATTTTTCATCTCAAAATCTCCCCCTTTTACTCCCTATTACTAGCTTCTATTGGTCTATTACATAAAAAATACAGTCAATTCTCTCAATTTTTATTATACTCCTTGAAGAGGGTCATTGAAAAGTAATATTGGAAGTGCTTTCAGTCAGAAATTGAACAGTGCCTTTAGCATGTGGGTGTTTTTAAGCAACAAAAAAAGCCCAACAACAAATGTCAGGCCTGTTCTTCTTCTTTCCAATCTTTTTTAAATTGATTTTGTTTCACTTCTAAATCATCTAACATTTGAATTAAGCGATCTATATCATCTACATCTGTAGATTCTGGATCCATTGAATCAAGTACTTCTAAGAACATATTTAATCGATTTTTCAAATAAGATAATTGTGAATCTTTATCATGTACTGCATTACCCATATATTACTCTCCCTTCAGATAAATTAATCGTAGACGAAAGATATCATTTTGACAACCTGTTTAATCCTTATTCCTTTTTGTCTTATAATTGATCTTTTTCATTATTTTTAACTGATATTACAATCAGATTCCCACTTATAGTATCAAAGTAAACAATATTCTTTTAGAAAAAAGCCTTAATAAACAAAGGTTCATGTTAAAATAAGCAATGTTAGAAGAAAGGTGTTATACCTTTAACAAATACAATGATCATACTTTTACATTTAAAGGAGTACGAGTACTACTATGAATGCAACAAAACCTTTCCTCCCTATTACAACTTCATATGATCCATGGGAAGCTTATTTAGATGTTGAGCAATATGGAAAAATGATGTTAACAAATATAGAATTTACAACAACTACCCTTTGCAATATGCGTTGTGAGCACTGTGCTGTTGGTTACACGCTCCAGCCAAAAGATCCACATGCACTACCAATAGATTTACTTTTGAAAAGACTTGATGAAGTCCCTACTCTCCGTTCTTTAAGTATTACCGGTGGAGAGCCTATGTTATCACTGAAATCAGTTGATCAATATGTTGTGCCTTTATTAAAGTATGCCCATGAACGTGGTGTGCGTACACAAATAAATTCAAATTTAACTCTTGATTTAAAGCGTTATGAAAAAATTATACCTTACTTAGATGTTTTACATATTTCTCATAACTGGGGAACAATAGATGAGTTCGTGGAAGTAGGATTTGCCGTTATGGATCGAAAACCAACTTATCAGCAGAGAGCAGCATTATTTGAAAGAATGATTGAAAACAGCAAAGCTCTTGTGAAAGCTGGAGTAATTGTATCAGCGGAAACAATGCTAAATAAGCGAACACTTCCTTATATTGAGAAAATTCACAAACAAATTGTTGAGGAAATGCATTGTCAGCGCCATGAAATTCACCCAATGTATAATAGTGATTTTGCAAGTGCTCTAGAAACGTTATCACTAACAGATATGCGTAAAGCGATTACTCATTTATTAGATGTTCGAGATGAAAATGTATGGATGTTATTTGGTACTTTACCTTTTTTTGCATGCAGTTCTGATTCTGAAGATTTAGCTCTCATTAAGCGTCTACAAGATGCTAAAAATGTGACAGTGAGAAATGATCCTGATGGACGCTCTCGATTGAATGTGAATATTTTTAATGGTGATATTATCGTAACAGACTTTGGTGATGCTCCTGGATTAGGTAATATTCAACACAACACATTGCAGTCCGCTTATGATAAATGGACAAATTCCTCTCTAGCAAAAACGCTTAGCTGTCATTGCCCTGCAGTAAAATGTCTAGGACCAAACATTCTAGTAAAGAATGGCTATTATAAAGACGTAGATTTCACAAAAAGAAAATCAAATATATAAGGTGAGAATATGAATATGGAATATATCACTCAATTTTTGGAAGAGTCTAGAGTTGCTCGTATTATTCTTGTTGCTGTTATTTTAACCATTAGCGTATTGGTCATTAATAAACTTGTAAAAAAATTCTTCCTGCATTCGAGTTTTATTGAAGAGCGCAAGGAAAAGACAATTGAGAGTATGATCCGATCGTTAACAAAATATACAGCTACAATTGGATTTATTTTATATATCGTCTCTCAGTTTGTAGAGAATTTCGGTTCTGTCTTAGCTGGTGCTGGGGTGGCAGGTATTATTATTGGCTTTGGTGCTCAAAGCCTAATAAGAGATATTTTAGCGGGGATGTTTTTAATTTATGAAAAACAGCTACATCAAGGAGATTTTATCACCATTAATAATACATTCAACGGTACAGTTGAAGAAATCGGGCTTCGCTCGTTAAAGATCCGTGAGTGGAGTGGTAAGCTCCTGACGATAAGCAATGGTGAAATTAAACAAATCCAGAATTATAATATTGATCGTATGAGAGTGATTGAACGGGTAGTTGTGAGCTACAGAGAAGACCCAGACCATGTGTGGTCAGTGCTAGAAAAAGCCTGCGAAAACATTAATGAAGAATTTAATGACTTCCTAAAAAAAGATCATACACATTCTATTGTTGAGCCTTTCCAACTCTTTGGCTTAACATCACTTAACGCAAACTTCCGTGGATATGAATACACAATTATTGGCCTTGTAGACGATCAGTACTATTGGACCGCCTCAAAAGAAACCAGACGAATTTTAGCTAAAACACTTTTTGCAGAAAAGATAACACTAGCCGAAGAAAGATTATTGGTTGAATCAGAATAAGGTGCCGCAGAATAAGGTGCCTGTCACTTCCCGGAATTTGTCGAAAGGGGTGTCCAATAATTGGACACCCCTTTCTTGTAATATAACGGAAATCAACAACAAAGTTTAAGAAAGCCTACTAATATATAGTATAGAACATGGGCACTTTTTGATGCCCTCATTCCGTCAATTAAGCCTCAAACTTCTTAACCAATCCATTAAGATTTTCCGACAATTTAGCAAGTCTCTCTGCACTTACAGCAATTTCTTCCATAGATGTACTTGTTTGCTGAATCGAAGCAGAAGTTTGTTCAATCCCAGCTGCTGATTCCTCTGAAATGGAAGCTATGTTTGAAATGGAGTTGTTCATTCTTCCACATTCATTATCGATGTCACTCAATCTCATTGCTACACCTTGAATTTTATCCACGACTTCAGTAATAGCCTGGTGAATTTCATCAAATGTTTTACCGGTTGTTTGGATATCACTAGTTCCTTTTTCCACTTCACTGTAGCCTTCTTCTAGAGACAACACAACATTATTAGATTCTGTTTGAATATTAGCTACAATGCCAGTTATATCAGACACAGATAAAGTAACTTGCTCAGCAAGCTTACGAACTTCACTAGCTACAACAGCGAATCCCTTACCATGCTCTCCTGCCCTTGCTGCCTCTATCGCTGCATTTAATGCAAGCAGGTTTGTTTGTTCCGCGATTGATTGGATAACACCGACTAAGTTTGAAATCTCCTTTGATTGTGTATCAAGATGTTTTACTTTATCAACAGATACTTTAACAATCGAATTGATTTTATCCATTTGACTAATCGATGATTCCATAAGTCGGCGACCTTCTTCTGTAAGTCCTTGGGCTGAAACCGCAGAAAACACAATGGTTTCTCCAAATGAGTTAGATTCTTTAATTTTATCAACAAATCCACTCATCGTATCTGCTAACTCTGCTGCTTCATGAGCTTGTGACTCTGCACCAGCCGATAATTCCTGCATGGTGACAGCCACTTGATTACTTCCTTCTTTTACTTCGTTAGAAGATTGAGTAAGCTCTCCACTTTGTCCAGATACAGTACCAGAAACATGGGTAATCGATTTAATCATGTCTCTTAAGTTATATAACATGGAATTGATCGCCACACTAAGTTGACCAATTTCATCTTTACTAACATACTCACTTTCTTCAACTAAAAGATTACCATTTGAGATCTCTGTTGCCATGTGAATCACATTATTAAGAGCTTTTTTTATCATTCGGTTGACGAAAAACGCAATGATCACACCGAGTATGATGTTGGTTACTATAGAAAAAATGATCACTAAGTTTGTCTCTTTAATACTGTCCTCTGTAGCTACTATTGCTTTATCGCGGTCTTCGTTGATTATTTCCTTTAACTTTTCTAAATGACCGACTACCTCGTTGCTTAATGCTTGTGTTAATCTTCTTTTAGCATCAAGATTATCTGAATTCCCGTTATTTACTTCAGGAGCAATTTCTTCTAAAAATACTCTATTCATCTCGTTATCACTATTTTGAATATAAGTAAAAAGTTCTTCTTCTTCTTTTGTATTAATTGACTTCTTAAGTTCTTCTTGAAGTTTATTGAATAGCGTTCTTTTTTCCTCGAAATTAGTGAAATATTTATCTTCTGGTGAATTTATATAGTCTGCAATTCGAGCATCTTTATCTCTAAAAATACCCGCCATATCAGCGGTTTTCACAGCTCTGTCTGCTCTTCTTTCAAGTGCAGATAATTGTTCTTGAATTTCTTGCATTTCATGGTATATAAAAAATCCTGAAATAATAAAAAGAATAATCGATATGCTCAGTGCCAGATTATATTTCACACCGAGTTTAAGATCTTTAAAGCGTTTCAATAACATCCTAAGTGCCCCCAAAAAAGTTTTTTCTTTTTATTATCGGTTTATTTTGAAAGCAGTTTAAGTTTTTTTCTTAATAAATTTTGAGTTCACATTCGACAAAACCTGGGAAGTGACAGGCACCAAAAAAGCTCATCTGAGATTAGACTCAAATGAGCTTTTATTGGGATTATTCAAGAAAAATGTTTCTATCCCTTCTCCATCCAATTCGACAAAAACCGGGAAGTGACAGGCACCAACAATTATCTCGGCTGATCTGATGTGACAAAGCCAAATGATGTATGGTCTTGTAATGGAATCCAAGCTCCGATTCCTTGGGATGTTATGTTTTTCACAACAATACTTTTTTTGTTCCCTTTTAATACTAAATATACTTCACCATATGTGACTTTTCCTTTTTCATTTACTGCAGGTGCATATGCGTATAAATACCCGAGCTTTTTCGATGGTATATTATATACTTGATCTTTCTTCGTGCCAGCACCGACTATTGTTTCAAATGAAAGTGGCAATTTTGTTTTTTGCATGGCCTTCAATAACATTAGCTTCTTTACATCATCTGCTTCCGGCACCTTCGCAGTTAATCCACCCTTAATTGTCTTTTGGGCTTCTTGCTTATAATGGATTTGAATTGGAGATTTTCCACCACGATTATCTTGGTAGTTTGTATTGATTTTTTGATACTCCCAGTTTGTTGCTGTTTCTGTTGATTCGTAATTTAAAGCCCATTGTCCTAAATAAATTGTTGCTCTATAGCCGAATGCCAAAGGTGCATCAGAAATTGTTGATTCATTTAAGATACGAATCAAGTCAGGATTTTCAATGGCAACATCTGATGTGTCAATCAATTGTTGAGTAAGTTCACTTGGCTGTAAAAACGGCAAATCCTGAGTTGGATTTGGATATGTGTTTTCTTTCGAGATATCCATTACAGAGCTAGGTATTTTCGGCTTTTCTGTTTTACCCTCTGCTAAAACAGCACTTGAAAAACTAAGAGATAAAAGCAAAACTAGTGAAGCGAGAAAAGTTTTCTTCATCGTGACAACTCCTTTCATAATGCTTATTCATAGTGTTTTCAAGTGTGTAATGGATTATCCAATTTTTTATCGTTTACTTAAGATTTCATATCTTCTTGATACTGGTCCATTTAAATACTGAATAAAAGGCCCAATTAAAAATGTAATAATAATTGTACCAACACCAATTGGCCCTTGTAACATAAATGCTAAAACTAACGCACTAACTTCTCCTAATGTTTTGGCAACCATAAAGTTCATTTTGAATCTCTCATGAAGAGAAAGCATCAATTGATCGATAGGATTTGCTGCAAATTTTGTTTGTAAGTACATAGCTACCCCAACTGCAATGAAAATGATTCCACTAATAAGTGCAAGAATTCGCGAAACCAATGACCCTATTTCAACACTATTCATGACAAACATTAACCAAAAATCTACACTAAATCCTATTAACAGAATTGTTATTAATGCAAAAAGTTTTGGCTTTCCCTTTACTATTACTGCGTTAACAAAAATTAGTAATATTCCAATAATAATTACCCAGCTACCTACTGTTAAGCCCATTGCATTAGAAAGTCCAACATTTAATGCATCCCAAGCACCTGCGCCAAGATCTGCTTTAATGGTTAAAGAAACTCCAAATCCCATTAAAAATAACCCGATTAAATAAAAAGCAATTCTAATTTTCATAAATTTATCCCTTTCACTAGTTAAATTCAATTTTGAATATTTACAGTTAACTGATAATAGCGTATAATAAACTCATACAAAAGAGTATTTCTGGATTTTGGTTTAACTCTTTTGCAAGCGTTACCAATATCTCTAGTTTACTGTTTCGTCCTACACAAACGTAAGACTCTGTGCCTTGTCGCACAGAGTCTCTTTTTATAAGGTTTTTTTCTGAAGTATTTGTTGATAATTAACCTAATTTGTTGTTAGCAACAAATTTACGAGAACAACACTTCATAAACAAAATTATACTTAATGTTTCTGCTTCTTATTTTACAATAAATAAAACCCAATTCCCATAATTATATATGCGGCTAATAAAGTTGCTCCTTCAAACCAGTTCGTATCTCCATCATTTGTAATAGATATTGTTAACAATACGGCTGTTGCCATTGAAATTAATTCAGGTAATGTAAATACAAGTGGCATTTTCTCGGTGAAAAAGAGAGAAATAAGTACTAATAGTGGTGCTACAAACATCGCCACTTGTAATGTAGAGCCAACCGCAATTTCTACTGCAATATTCATTTTGTTTTTATAAGCCATAATAATTGCTGAAGCGTGTTCAGCAGCATTACCTACAATTGCAACAATAATAACACCAATAAATAACTCAGACCAGCCAAATTGTTCACCAACAGTTTCAAAAGTATGTACTAACTTCTCTGATACATATGCTACCGCTACCGTTGACAGAAGTAAAATGAGTAATGCTTTTCTCTTTGACCACTCTGGTTCCTCATGTATTTCTACAACATCTGTTTTTTGTTGATATACACCTCTATGAGTGACCAGCTTAAAGAATAATGCAGCCAAATATAAAATGATTAAAATCACAGATATTCCAACACTTAAAGAAAGTGTTTTTGGTTCATTCATATCCATGGAAAATACTTCAGGAATCACGAAAGCAACAATCACCGAAAACATTAACAATCCTGAATTGTGACGTGCATCGTAAATATTAAATTCCTGTCGCTTATATTTCAATCCTCCAATAAAAAAGCTTAAACCTGCTACAAGTAATAAATTCCCAATAACTGAACCAGTAAGTGATGCTAAAACAACACCAACTAAACCTGCTTTTAATGCAAATATTGAAATAATCAGTTCAACGGCATTCCCAAAGGTTGCATTTAATAATCCACCTATTCTAGGACCTGCTACAATTGCTAAACTTTCAGTCGCTCTTCCCATAAATCCTGCCAATGCAATAATTGTTAAACAATAGATCACGAACATCAAAATTGATGACCAGTGAAGAATACTCCCAATAACAGATAAAGGAACTCCAATAAAAACCAAAATGGCAAAAATTCGATTAACCAACAACCATCACCTAACCCTATTCATTTTATTATGACTGTATCGAATCACAATGATGTTAATACCCTAAAAATGATAGTATGACTCTATTTTGTATTATAATCCTTTTAAGGATAATAGGAAATAATATCCTTTTTTATTTAGTGGCTCTGATAAATTTATTGTTATTTTCCGTTACAAACATTTGCTTTCCAAGAAAACAAATAGTAAATAAATGAATGAATTTAGGTTTTTATTGCACATTAATAAGGGTACGTAATTTATATACATACGCTTAGGCGTACAATTTATATGAAAGGGGTTTTTTAGATTATGAGCGATCAATTAAAAGAAAAATTACTTGAAGTTATCAAAAATCACAAGGTTGGTACATTATCAACGATTCGACAAAATAAACCTTTTTCTCGTTTTATGATGTTTTTTCATGAAGATGGAGAGTTAGTGTTATACACAGCTACTAATAAAGAAACTCATAAAGTAGAGGATATTAAAGCAAATCCCAATGTTCATGCATTGTTAGGCAATGACTGCAAAGGGTGGGACGACCCCTATGTTGAAGTAGAAGGTACAGTATCTGTAGAGGAATCCAAAGAACTGAAGGAAAAATTCTGGAATGATCATCTTAAAAGCTGGATTCCTACTGCAGACGACCCAAACTATCTTTTATTAAAAATCACACCAAGTTCATACCGCTATTTCGATCAATCATCAAGCAAAGCAGAAGTGTATACAGTATAAAATTAAGAGTCAGTCCCTCAACACATTAACATGATGAGGGACTGACTCTTTTATATTGGCTGTTTTCGTAAACTTTGTTGTTTTTGGAATTAAGATGTAAACAACTCTGTATCAAGTCTAGTGGCTTCTTTTCTTCTGAAAATCGCACCTTTTATACGATAACACACTGATTACAACAAATAATGACGTCTATTGGCAACAATATTTCAGAAAAGAGCCTTTATATTAGTTCAAATGTTTCCTCTATTTCAATACTACCTTTAACGGATTGTGCCATTGGGCAGTTTTTACTTGCTAATTCAATCGACTGTTGGATTTTCTTTTCGTTAAGATTTTCTCCCTTTATTATGTAGTGAATATGTATTATTTCAATCTTATTTGCTTCTGCTTCATTTCTTTTAACCTTAGTATCAATCGTCATATCTTCTATTTCAATTCTTTTCTTCGTTAAAATTTTTCGTAAAACTCCACCACTACAAACAGCAATTGAAGCTACCATTAATTGAAACGGTCTATAACCATATGCTTCATCACCTGCAACATGCAATTCACCATAATCTGTCGTTGTTGTAAATCCTACATCTTTTTTCATATTAAATTGCATTTCTAACACCTCATGTTTTTTATCGATATTGTATATGAAAATTCAACTTTAAGAAAGCGAACACTTTCCATACACCTTGTTTATTTGGATAATTCATTATAAAGTATTATATGGGCAAAATGGTTTTAGGCATTCAGATTGTCGATCAAGCATAACTATTAGAGAATTACTTTGACGTTCTTTCTATGTTGATATAATACTAGGTTAATTGACTTTAAAAGTATAGAAACTAATCCATAGAGAATTCACTCCACAGACCAAACCGACGAAGAATTCCCCGGAATTATCATAGGGAAAATGAATCTCTATACGTAGATCAAGAAAATATAAAAAATAGAGGTAATACTATGAAAAAGCAACAATTGCGTTTTTGGATTTTAGTATCAATCGTCGGCATTTCTGGTTTTAGCCAAGGCATGCTTCTCCCCCTTATTGCAGTCATCTTTGAGAACAGTGGGCTTTCATCAGATTTAAATGGCTTGAACGCAACCGCTATGTATATTGGTATACTACTTGTTTCACCTTTTATGGAAGCACCATTAAGAAAATATGGTTATAAACCCATTATCATTTTGGGCGGCTTCCTAGTGGCACTTGCATTAGGTTTATTTCCTCTTTGGAAATCATTTTGGTTTTGGTTTGCACTGCGGCTTGTCATTGGCATTGGTGATCACGCCTTGCATTTTGGAACACAAACTTGGATTACAACATTTTCTTCTGAAAAAAATCGAGGAAGAAACATATCTTTATATGGGTTGTTTTTTGGTGTTGGCTTCGCAGTTGGTCCATTATTAACACCATTAGTGAAAATAAATGAAGCATTGCCCTTCATTATCTCTTCTGCACTTTGTTTTATTGGCTGGTTTTTATTGTTTATTTTAAAAAATGATTTTCCGGAGCAAACATTAGGAGTTAATTCATTCAAAGAAACAATGAAACGTTTTAGAAACGCATGGAACTATGGGTGGGTCGCATTTCTACCTCCATTTGGTTATGGATTTTTAGAAGCCTCATTAAATGGTAGTTTTCCTGTCTATGGCCTACGAATTGGCTTGGATGTCACAAACATATCTATCTTGCTTTTTTCTTTTGCAATTGGAGCAATAACCTTCCAACTTCCATTAGGAATACTTAGTGATAAATACGGTCGTAGAACAATTTTGCTCTCGATTCTATTACTAGGATTTATCAGTTTTACTTCAGCAAGCTTTTTAGAAAGCTCTGTTACGGGATTGATTGTTTGTCTATTTATTGCGGGGATGGTCGTTGGGTCAACCTTCTCTCTTGGAATTAGTTACATGACAGATCTTATGCCTCAAAATTTGTTACCAACAGGCAATTTATTATGCGGAGTAGCATTTAGTATTGGAAGCTTAACTGGTCCCTACCTAGGTGGTATGTTTATAAAATACGCAAACAATATTAGTTATTTTCTCATCATTAGCTCTATGTTGCTGATCATTTTTATATCAATTGCTGTTTCTAAGCCACGAGCTATTTCAACAAATAGCATAAATAATGATGCATCATTTCATTAATTTATAGAGGCTGGGTCATAACGTAGTAATTAACAAAAATTTCGAACAAAGTAATGTTTTAGCGGATGAAATATACGTAGACTCCTGCGGGATGCAAACAGGCGGCTAGACCCCACAGTGCTTAGCACGAGGAGGCTTGCCAGCTTCCCGCGGAAAGCGGAGTATATTTCAGGAGCGACGTAACTACACCTACATCCTTTGTTCGGTTTCTATTTTGTGAAAATACTTATGTACCAGCCTTTTTCTCTTCGCTTAAAAATCTTATGAATAATTAAGTCAACTTCACACGATCCCTTTGCACATTAAATCTCCCCATAATAATCGTATGATAATAATTGCCGTCAGATAAAAGCTTGTCTTTTTTTAGGATCCCTTCAACTTCAAAACCATGTTTTTTATAAAGCTTAATCGCTTTATCATTCGTTTCAAGTACACTTAAGTTAACTTTTTCTATACCGTTTTGATCAGCCCAATTCAGAGATTCTTTTAGTAAGTTTTTCCCTATTGCATAACCCCAATATTCTTTTAACACACAAACTCCGAATTCTACTTTATGAGACGTTCTTTTTAGTGTATTTCCCACACATCTAGAAAAACCGACAATAGCTCCATCCACTTCGGAAACTAAAAATAAGTTATTTTCACTATCCGTATCATCTTTTATGATCATTTTAAAGCCTGATTCATCGATGTAATGTTCTCCTCTTTCTCGATCTAAATATTCTGTTTCTCCATCTATTTGCAATCTTAATTGTGATAGTTTCTTCGCGTCCATTTCCTTTGCTGATCGTATCATATAGCTTAAATCATTAATCGTATATCTATTGCTATTTATCTTCAAAATCTTTCCCCCGTTCAGTTGATCGAAGCAATGTTTATTAGGCATTGTTATTTTACATTGAATGTTCAAGGTATGGAAGATAGTACTTTTTTATAAAGGCTGTTTTCGCAAACGTTGTTTCTTTTAAATACCCAAAGCAATCAGCACTGTCTTAAGTCTAGTGGCATCTTTTACTCATAAATTAGTGCCCTTATAGTGAAAAAACATTGTTTTCACTCCGAATTTTGGTTACGTAGCAACAATCGTTCAGAAAAGAGTCTTAAAAAAATCAAAAAAATGTTTGAACATTTCGCTTCTTCTGTTATATAATAGTATTAACAAATATAAACTGTATCATAACAATAAAGGGAGATGTTGAAATGATGAGCAGACAAGAGCGAAGAAATATGATTGAATTTATTGAAAGAATGAGAAAAATTGATAAAGATTCCATGTTATACATGACAGATGCTGACATTGAGCATATTTATAGTACAGTGTATAACAGCTATATTGAATTAGCTGAATAAAGAGCTGTTTTCATTTTTACTAGGAAAACGGCAGAAGCTACAGACCAAAACTAAGTTCAAATTATTAATTAAAAAAGGCTAACTAGGATGATTTATCCCGTTAGCCTTTTTACATTAATGATAGCCGTTTTGGCCGTTTGCACTTCCACTTGTTTTATGCTTTGGTTTTTGATTAGAATTTTGCTTCGTATGGTGACCATCTTTTTTTTGCTTTGCCATCATTAATCCCCCGCTATTCTATAAAATAAAGACTAACTGTCTTCATCAATACTATTCCACAGGCTGATTAATGCTATTAGCTAAAATAATTGGAAATTACTTTAAACAGCACGTTTTCTTTTATAAAGAATAGCATTTAGTTCACCGCCTAAGATAATGATCATCCCAGACAGATAAAGCCAAATCATTAATACAATGATCCCTCCGATGCTTCCATATGTTGCACTATAGTTGGCGAAATTCCCTACATAATAAGAAAATGCCAATGAGGCGACAATCCAGCCAATGGTAGCAGCGATTGCTCCTGGCAATCCATCCTTAATATGCAATTTCTTGTTTGGTGCGATAAAGTACAGAGCAGAGAAAACAATAAAGAGAATGATCCCACTAACAAGCCAACGTAATGTATTCCAAATGGTTAGAAATAAGTCTGAAAATCCGAAATTTGAGGCAATAAATAACCCAATTTCCTTTCCAAATACAGGTAACAGTAAGGCAACAACGATAACAAACACCATTCCTATTGTTAATACAATCGCCATTCCTCTAGCAACGATAAATGATCTACTTTCCTTCACATCATATGCACGATTAAATGCTCTTACAATCGCGTTAATTCCATTTGATGCAGACCAAAGTGTTGCGATAATACCAAAAGATAAAAGTCCACCATTTTTGTTATTTAAAATTTGATCCAGTGTCTCGTTGATAAGCTGCATAGATTCACCTGGAGCAAACTCCTGTATGGTATTTAGTACATCTTCTTGTGATATTGGTAAGTATCCTAATAACGTTATTAGGAAAATTAAAAACGGAAACAATGATAAAAGGAAAAAGTAAGATAGCTGCGCAGACAACCCTGGTACTTCATCATTTGTAAATCGATCAAATAATTCCTTTAAAAATGAGCCTTCCTTTAACATATATTCACCTCACGATTATTGTCGTTTTGGAAGAAATCTGTCCTTTGTTTCTTGAAGCATATTTAACACCTGTGGCGTCGTTTCTTTCAATTCTTTTACTTTTTCATTAAGAAAGGATACATCTTCTGATACTTCTTGAACTGCGTCCTTCATATCATCAATCTTTAGCTTCACATCGTTTGTAAAAGACGTTGGATCCTTTACATATTTATTAAGCCTTTCCGTGACATTCTTTCCAGAATTAATCACTTCTTCTCGTGTATGTTTGTCCATTAACGATACAGCTGCCCCGACTAGTGCTCCAATTAACATTCCTGTTAATAATTTATTTTCTTTCCCCATAAATTGATTCACCCTTTCTTCTTGTTATTTTGCTCTTTATAACTGCCTGTTTTTTGAAAAAAATGTTCTTCTAAGTCGCCAAGTTTGCACCTAGAGCTTAAACAAGGCCTATAACTTATGTTCTTCTTTTATTTCCTTTAATAAACTTTGACAACTTTTGTAAACCATCTCATAAACTTCTTCAAAGTTTCCTGTATAATATGGATCTGGGACATCTGCAATAGGATAATCTTCTATGTAGTCTAATATGCGTTGGATTCTTCCTGACGGCTGAAAACCTGCTAATCGTCTAATATTCCCTACATTTTCAGTATCCATCCCAATGATATAATCATAAGAAGTCAGATCCGCTTTTGCTAATTGTCGTGCTCTCTGACCTTTGTACGATATGTTATGCAGATCTAAAATATTCCTTGTTCCTTCATGTGGTTGTTTACCAACATGCCAGTCACCTGTTCCTGCAGAGTCTACATTTATGTCTTTTTCTAGACCTTCTTTATTAATTAATTGTCTCATAATGGCCTCTGCCATAGGTGAACGACATATATTTCCTAAACACACAAATAATATGTTAACCATGTTTTCCTCCTATTCTTTTTTACCCATATTCTTACTTATAAAAACAAACACTCACTACATAATAATGATACTATCTTTCTCCATGAAAAAACATCAAGGAAAGAACTAGATGAAGTGGGAAGTTTTTGAATGCTTGTCACGTTTTCATGATACAATAACATTAAATCTAGTCGTTATGATGAAAGGAATGAAAGATATGAACCTTACAGAAAAATCTGCTGAAAACGTTGAATACATGATTGAGCAAATAAAAGAAAAGTTAAGAGTACTTAATTTCGGAGCAATAAAACCTTCACACTTTGATGAAAACATGTACGAAGAGCTAAAAGATATTTATGAGCTTGTGATGAAAAAAAATTCATTCAGTCCAAATGAAATGCAAGCGATCGCTGAAGAGTTAGGAAATCTTCGTAAAGGTCAATAAAACATTCTTACCTTCCCCACGTCATCATATGATGAACTAAGGGGGAGATTTTTTTATGTTGAATTTATGGTTGGTCACAATCTCATTAGGCGGATTCCTCGTCGTTTCGATTGGGCTTGTCCTATTTGCACTAAAAGGGGCGGTAAACTCTGAAGATTCATACCGTGTAGATCCAATCCCAACTGATAATGACCAGGAAATTAAAAAGTGATAAAATTGCGCATATTATTTAACATTCTGCAAAATATATAAGGCACTTAGGGATTGTTCTTAATATTCAGTCCAAAGTTTCTTATATTACAGAAATGAATTTTGGTTTTATCATTTTCTTCCTATAGAAAAGGCCCCTCTAAATAAACATACGATTTCATGTTTGTTAGAGGGGCCTTTTCTCTTTTACCTTCATCCATGTTTAAATTAACTTATAAGCTTTAAAGCTTCTCTAGTAAAGACGGGAATATCATCTGGATTTCTACTAGTTACGAGTTGATTACCACAAACAACAACTTCTTTATCCTGCAAATTTGCACCTGCATTCTTCAAGTCAACATGTATCGACTTAAACCCTGTTGCATCACGTCCCTGTAATGCTTCTGCTGTGATCAAAAGCTGTGGACCATGGCAAATCGCAAATACAGGTTTCTTGTCATCCATAAACGAGTTCGCAAACTCAACATACCTTTGATCCGCTCTTAAAATATCTGGAGAAAATCCACCCGGAATAAATAATGCATCAAATTCCTCAGGTTTCACATCATCAATACCTGCATCAATTTCTACTCTTGCTTCTCCTTGCTTACCTGAAACTGTTTTACATTTAACTTCTTCAATAACTGTTAAGCTATGGCCAGCTTCTTTAAACTCTTTAGCTGGTGCTGTATATTCTACATCTTCAAATGAATCTGTTAACAAAACCGCAATTTTCTTAGACATGCTGTTCATAACCTCCCATTTTTTATTACATTATTTAAATACCCGGGCTTGTTTATGTTAAACATGTCATTGACCTGAGAGCTGTTGGCAACTGGAGGTAGCACCTAAAAACCAACAATTTCCCAATACTTTCTAACCTTACAAAAAAAGCTTGAGCATCATACGAAACCCAAGCTTTACCATTGTTATTTTGATAATTTAAAACGGTTTATTAAAGTATTTAAGCTCTCTGCAATTTCTGATAATGAATTAGCATTATGTGAAATCTCAGTCATAGAACTATTGGTTTGTTGAACCGAAGCAGTCGTTTGTTCAATACCTGCTGCTGATTCTTCTGTTACCGACACAACACTTGCAATATTCACATTCATATCTTGTGCTTTCTCAGATATACTTGATAGATTATCTGAAATCACTTCAATTTTTGTTGCCATATTCGTTACTAATTGATCAATTGAAATAAAAGTATCTCCAGTTATCTTTATTTGATTTGTACCTTCTTCTACTTGTACATATCCATTTTGCAAAGAAGTAGCAACACTGTTCGATTCTGTTTGAACATTTTGAACAATGGTTGTTATATCACTAATTGAATTTGTTACCTGCTCAGCTAATTTTCTAACTTCATCTGCAACAACTGCAAAGCCTTTACCATTTTCACCTGCTCTTGCTGCTTCAATTGCCGCATTTAAGGCTAAAAGGTTTGTTTGATTTGCAATCCCTTCTATAACAGAAACCAACTTCGATATCTCTTTTGTCTGATTGTCCAGGCCTTTGACTTTTTCAACAGATTCTTTGACGATTTTATTGATCTCATTCATCTGTGTAACAGATTTATTCATTAATTCATTTCCTTGCTTTGTTGCTGCCAAGACATCCTTTGAAGACTCTGAGGCACTAATAGCACTGTTATCAGCATCAACAATTTGCTCGATAAAACTCACCATCGCATGTGACATTTCCTGTGTGTGATTTGCTTGAGATTCCGCCCCTGCAGATAATTGTTGCATTGTTGCAGCTACTTGTTCCGTTCCCTCTCTTACCTCATTAGACGATTGTGTAAGTTCTTCACTCTGACTACTTACTGTCTCAGATGAAGTTGCCACCTCTTTAATTAACTCTTTAAGATCTTTTTTCATAACATTTAATGCATCTACTAACTGTCCAATTTCATCTTGTGATTTTGTTACAACAGCATCACCGCTCAGATCTCCTGAAGCAATCTCATTCATACTTACTACTACTTTTTTAATAGGTTTTACAATTGCATTGGCAATTAATAAAGCAACTATGATTCCTATGACAATAACCAATGCTGACAAAAATACACCTGCACTCTTTATCCATTCACCTTGACTTAAAATTGATTCACCGGTTGTCATAATGCCGCTTTCTCTATTTGTAGCAAGCTCTTCAAAGCCAGCCATAATCTCGCGTGCTAAAGGTTGAACCTCATCCACAAGAATTCGTTTTGCTTCTTCTTCATTTCCACTGTCATAAGCAGAAAAAACTCTATTCTGAACTAGTTTTCGCCACTGTACACTTTGATCAACAAGCTTCTTTAGCTCTTCCGAATCGCTAAGACTTAGTGCTGTTTCTTGAATAGTTTTACTATCTTCCGTATACTGCTCAAAGCTTTCTTTGTAGCTCACATCACCATATAGAACATATCCTCTAACCAACGCAATTCTTTGAGAAATATTAAACGCCAACTTTTCATCAGCTATTAATAATGGTAATTCCTTATCTACCATTGATTGAGTGTTTTTATTAATCAAAGAGATTGCACTGTTATTAAATAATGACATAAAAACAGTTAATAAAATCACAACAAGAAAACCTAGCAGTAGTTTTAATTTTAGGCTTTTCAATTGCAATACTTTCTTCTTTTTCATTGTCCTTACCCCTTAATCCCCTATTTTTTTACCCCTGTTGGAAAAATCACTTATTTTATTACAGGTATATGTGTGTTGAGACATACATCTCAAATGATTAAGCTAACAATTTAGTAATTAACTGAGCCTTTTTTATATAAAATAAAGTGGACGTTAGTTTTATAGTTAAATTTATTAACTCATCCATTAACATCAACTAATAATGATACGAAAAAGTACTAATTACCTACGCTATTCGCCTATTGAAGGAAATTATATAACATTCTTATTCAAAATACTCCCTTTTTCGACATTTTTTTTAAAAAAAGGAGTTTGTCTACTAAATAAAGAATTAAAATAGACAAGATGAATTAGGGGGAATTTGTTTTGAATATAACGTTTAAACAGGCCAACACGGAGGATATCCCTTTTCTTTGGGATATGCTTTACGAAGCTATATACGTAAATGAAAATGAAGAAAAGCCACCAAGAAGCATCCTTAACAATCCTGAATTAGCAAAATACGTTGAAAATTGGGGCAGAGGTGGAGATCTTGCAATAATTGCTAAGGATGAAAATAATCAAAACTTAGGAGCTGTATGGATACGTTTATTTGATGATACAAATAAAACCTATGGTTATGTTGATCATACAACACCTATTTTGAGTATGGCAATATTACCCGAATTCCGCGGAAAAGGCATCGGATCAAAGCTATTAAAAGAGATCTGTTTCCTTGCTTCTACTAATGGATATAAAGCTATTTCACTTAGCGTAGATCCTGCTAACAAAGCTTTAACATTATATGAGAGAATTGGATTTAAAAAGGTAGGTATTAATGGAACTTCTTGGGATATGAAATTGAGTTTTTAATTTATTATTGATGTTTTTCGTTTGTTGCTTTTAGTAATTTATTGGAAAACTCACTGTATAGAGTCTAATGGCATCCTTATACTTAAATCAATTAGCAATAATCGTTCAGAAAAGAGCCTTCTGAACAGAGCACACTTACTAAACACGCTGTTTTTCTTTGAGCAAGCTTCCTGGACAAGCTTGTTCAATTTCTTTAATGAACTCAATAACCTTTCTTTCATAGCCTTTCGGATCCGTATTATAAGCTTCTGCATGTCCTGCTTCAGGTACAATATAGAGTGTTTTCTTCCCTTTTTTTCGCTTAAACATTTCGATTGTCATTTGTAACGGTATAAATGAATCTCTTTTTCCATGAATAAAGAGTATGGGGGTTTTTATCTTTTCTAGACCTTTTATTGGCGAAATTTCTGGAAAGCTCCACCCATGACGAAGCTTGACCAAATAACTAATAGCATCTATTAAAGGATAAAATCGTATTTTCAAGTCCAATTTTAATCTTAATTTCAATAATGATCTAAAATCACTAAATGCACAATCGGCTATACAAAATCGCACTCTGTGATCTCGCTTACTTACTTCAAGTGCTGAAGCAGCACCAAGTGATTCTCCTAAAAGACCTATATACGCTTTCTTCCCAAACCTCGTTGTTGCATAATCAATCCATGCCTTTAAGTCATCTTTTTCATAATACCCAAATGATGTGTATGACCCTCCACTCAAACCATGAAAACGATGGTCACATAAAAGAACATGAAATCCTCTTTTTTGAAACATTTCTACATACTTAAAGCTGCCAAACAACGACCATTTTATCCCGTGTGCAATAATAATCACTTTTTTACTATTCTCTACAGGAAAAAGCATGCCATGTAGCTTGTATCCATGATAAGAACGAATATATACTTCTTCCTTATTTATCGTTTGAAAAACTTGATCATCTATTTCACCTTTTTGTATCCCAAGCTTATAAGTTTTATCATAAGCAACTTTTCTCGGAGATAGAAGGAGACGACTAACAACATATAAAAACAATGAGCTAACTAACACAACGGTAGCTAAAGACATCATAAACCACTGCCACATACAGCATCTCATCCCTTCTAGGCTTTTTTATATACTATTAAGAAGTGAGAAAAGATGTGAAAGCAAAACACATTCATCATCGTAAATCGTGTTTAAAATGGATAAAATAACTATAAAAGTTCTTTATGATCGGTGGTGCATGATATGCCAAACGATATTATTGTCGTTGGAGGAGGAATCGGTGGATTAACAGCCGCTGCCTTTTTAGCTAAAGATGGGTTTAACGTGAAAGTGTTAGAAGCATCAAATGAATGGGGAGGCTGTGCTGGTAAATTTGCTCGTGGACACTATTTGTTTCCTGTTGGAGCTACATTAGGAATGGGTTTTGAAGAAGATGGTGTTCATTCCATATTATTTAAGAAATTAGGAATAGAAGCTCCTTCTCACGAAATACTTCCTACTGTTATGGATATTCATTTTCCATCTAAAACAGTTCACTATTATAAAGACCGTTTATTATTTTTAGAAGAATTAAAGAAGCATTTTCCACATTTAGATGAAAAGCTACAACCTTTTTATGAAGAAATATGGAAAATAGGAGCAGAAGTAAAAAATTTAATGGTTAAGCTACCTGTTCTTCCTGCAAAAACAACAGCAGAATGGCTGCTACTAATGAAATCTATCCGACTACAATCTGTTCAACTGCTTCCTTATCTTCATTCAACGTTTTCTTCACTGCTAAAAAAGCACAAACTTACAGAGGAAAAGGAATTTGTTGCCCTACTTGATTCTCAGTTGATTGATTCTATGCAAACAACATCCTACGATTGCTCAGCTATTATTGGTGCTTTTGCTCTTACTATTTACCATGAAGGAGCATTTTATCTTGAAGGTGGATTATTTGAAATTGCTCACTCTTTAACAAAGGTAATTGAAGATCATGGTGGGACTCTTATTAAACGAGCCAAAATAACAAACATCACTAAGCGAAATGAGATATATGAAGTTGTTGATCAACGGAACAGATCTTGGTCTGCAGATCATGTTGTTTGCAACCTGCCGATTCCTAATTTAGTTCAATTACTTGAGCCGAGTTTTATAAAAAATCTTTCTAACAGTTATCAAAGAAAAACGGATGCTTCTCATTGGGGAACAATGACTCTTTACCTAGCTATGAAAGAAGAAGTGATCCCTCCTAATACACCATTATTTCAGCAAATTCTTCAAGGAGAACATCATGAAATGTCAGAGGGAAATCATCTGTTTCTTTCTCTTTCAAAATATGGTGACACAAAGCGCGCACCTGCTGGAACAAGAACACTAACCGTTAGCACACATACAAATCTTGAATTATGGCGTACAAAAGAAAATTATGATCAATACAAAAATACATTAAGCAGAAAAATGATGGAAGGTGTAAAAAAGGCTTTTCCTACTATTGAAGAAGGAATGATTCACTTTATAGAAGGAGCCCCACGTGCCTGGGAACGATTTACAGGTCGACAACTAGGAATGGTCGGTGGCTTTGCTCAAACAAAAGAAAATGCCCTATTCAACAGTTTATCTCATAGAACTGGCATTAAAAACCTTTGGACCTGTGGTGACAGTGTATTCCCAGGTGCGGGAACAATTAGTGTTTCGATCAGTGGATATCATGTTTATCGTTCGATTAAAGCACAAGATAAAAGGTCTTGAAAATAGGTATTACATGAGTGTAACGACCCCAATTCAGGGTGTGAAAAGGTAAGGAGAACGTAAAGAATTAGCGTAAATTAAAATTGGTGAAATATTTAACATGACTGATACCATTATGGTAAATTATATAATTTTTTTCACAATAAGCCCCTTTAATATGGTTACCTGATGTAACTCTGATTATCAGAACCCTTGTTCATTTAAACTGCACCTTTACTCAACCAGAACAGCTACTAATCTGCTTAGATTAGTAGCTGTTCTTTTTCCATATTCACCATTTGATTGCTAAAGAGTTCAATTAAGTCTGACTAATAACCTATGTAAAATATTAAACTTAGATCTGATCTAACTATGAATGATATTATAATTTGTTCCCCAATTATTTAATATGTAGATATAGACAATAATATAAAAAAATACACCTATCAATAAATTTCTGTTCGAATAAACATAATCTCCTCTTTTTAAACTATCAACTATTGAGTATATCCAAAGAGCGAAGGGTAATAATCCCAATATTAATATCAATGGTATTGTAAATATAAAAACATATAGAGTTATAAGTATAAACCCTTTTAAATGCTCTCCTCGGTAAAGTTGAAATAATCCAGGTAAAAAAATTGAAATTATTATTTTAAATAAAGCCTTCACAGTGTTAACTATTTCATTATACCTCCTACAAATTCTATTTTATTAATGTCATGAAAGATGTTAGAGTCCATTCTTCATTTTTAAATAATAATCGCCCTTAATCCCGAAAAAGCTTGAAGGAAAGCAATGATAACAAAAAAGAAAACTAAATATATTTGAATTCCAGGAACATCTTTCATAAAATAACCCTCTCTTCACATTAAAGAATATAACCTAATATTTAATTATACTGCTCCGTAGTTTAAGAACTTTCCTTCACAAACCTTACAATTATTTTAACATAAAATTACAATTCTCTACTTAGTTACTAAGTAATCAACATAGCAATCTGCATACCTAATAACATAGTATTTAGCACCTTGACAACAGCTATTGTTACTACTTGTTATTTAAGGTACCATTTCGTATGATCATTCAATTGTTAATTTCCAATAAAATATATATATTAAGGAAAAAGCAACAGACCAAATCATATGCGATTTGGTCTGTTACTTAGTTTGCTGTTTTGAATGTTTTTCCATGAAACCTGAACTACTTAACCTCAAAATCAACTGCTTTTTCATATTTGATTACCATACTAATTTTTTGTATTTTCATAAAGATAATTTTAGATTGTATACAAGAAACCATTACTACAAAATCAGCCTTTTAAATAGTCCACTGATCATGCACAATCGCAACTAACTTCCACTCTCCGCTTTCATCCTGCTCAAAAGCTAAATTTAATGCCTTCCAGTCCATATTGTCGTATTCTTCCGTTCCTTTTACATAATACTCAACAACATGTGCACCAGGAAAAATCTCTTTAACATTACGTATCATATTGCCTCGTGCTTTTTTTGGATTAAACACTATTTCATCTTCTTCATCAAAAGAAGCATCATAAATATATTTATCATAATAAGCAGCTGGTGTTAATTCAATCGGGTGTCCACTTCCATCTTCATTACCCCACATATATTCTTCTTCATCATTCATGAAATTCTCAACTTGATCTTTCTTAAAGGTAACTGCATTTTCTTCAACATATACATACGGCGAAAATAACAAACCTTTTTCTGGGTGAACATATTCCGTAAGCTTTTCAATGTCTTTATTTTTTAACAAAGTTAGAATTTCATCAGCTTTTTCTTTAATCATTTCTTCATCTGTTTTTTGAGTTTCCTCATTATTTTCAACCGATTCAGCAGTATCTTCTACATCTTCATTATTTTTTTCTTTAGTATTCTCATTTTCCGTTGTGTTTTCTTGTTCTGAATTATTTTCAGTCGTCATCTCCTGATCTTCAGCACCACTTTGACATCCCGTAACTAGAAAAGCAGCTAATAATAGAGATAAACATCCATTCATTTTCATTAAATGCTCCTCCTTTTAAACTAAATAGATTTAGTCCATTATTTACTATCCACCTATTTCTTTTACTATTTGTTACATTTTAAAGAAATATGCTCATTTGTGTTAGTTAGTCAGGAAATCTTATTCAGATCCTGATTTTCTAATGTCCTTTAAATAATATTGATCTGAGGTGAAAAACTCATCCTTCAGACGCTTCACTTCATTACTTAACAGTAATACTGCGATAATATTTGGTATCAAAATAGCAGCTAAAGCTAAATCAAGGAATTGCCAAATCACCTTGGCGCCACCTATACTTCCGATAATGATTGAACCTAAATAAACAAACTTCATCATTTCACCTGTTTTATGGCCAAATAAAAATTCAGCCTGTTTCACACCATAAAATATAATCACTACAACTGTTGAGATCACAAAGAATATAAGTGAGATACTTACAAGATAGCTGCCAATCGTTCCGAAATAATAACTGAATGCTTCAGTTGTTAGTGAAGCGGAGTTATCGATAGCTCCCTCTCTTGTCCAAACATCAGAAGAAAGCACAACAAATGCAGTTGCCGTACAGATAATTAACGTATCTATCACAATACCCATAACTGCCCAAAACCCTTGTCTAATAGGGTGATCTGTTTGTGCTGCCGCATGTGCGATTGGTGCGGTACCTAAACCTGCTTCATTAGAATAAAGGCCACGTGCAAATCCCCAACGAATAATTTCTCCAATTGCTGCTCCTGCAAAACCACCTAAAGGAGCCATCGATGAGAACGCATTTGAAAATATTAGATTAAGAACATATGGAACTTGATCAAGGTTCATTAGTAGAATAAGGACGGCTGCTCCAACATAAAAGAAGGCCATGATTGGCACAATTACCTCTGTTACTTTACCGATTCTTTTAATCCCACCAAATACGATCAGAGAAACAATTAAGGCGATAATAATTCCTGTAACTAATGGGGATAGTTGAAATGTTTCATTTACAGCTGCTGAAACAGCATTTCCTTGAACCATAATACTAGGAATTAGCTCAATCATCAGGGCAAATGCAAACCAAATTCCAAGCCATTTCATTTTTAAGCCTTTTGTCATGTAATACATAGGCCCACCAACATATTCGCCATTTTCCTTCTTTTCACGAAATCTTACAGCAAGTACACTTTCAGAAAATTTAATCGACATCCCTATAATTGCGATTACCCACATCCAAAAAATCGCTCCAGGTCCACCGAACATAATTGCTGCAGGTACACCAACAATGTTTGCAGCCCCTACTGTTGCAGATAATGCGGAGGTTAATGCTTGAAGAGGTGTAACTGTTCCTTCACCTTTTGGTTTCTTAAACACACTTCCAAACGTTTGTTTAAACATATAAATTGGATAACGAAATTGGAAAAATCCTAATCTTACCGTTAAATATACACCTGTAACTGCTAGTAAAGTGATTAGTGGTAATCCCCATAACCAACTTGATACACTATTTACTACATCTAAAATTTGGTTCATCGCTTTTCTCCTTTTAAGTTTGTTGTTTAGCGATTTCCCTATTTAGATGTTGTCGAAACAAAAAATGGAAGAACATTGTAAAAAATTGTTCTTCCTTATTACTTTGTATATTTATTTTTAATTTTTTCCACAAACTGATCTCGGTTTACTAATCGTTGTAATTTTGCCTCTTGATTTGTTACAACTTTCACGTTAGGTAGCTGTCTCAAAATGTCATACATGTGTGCAGGATGCTGAATTTTCTCCCATAGTTGTTTTGCTACGTAGAGTTTTTCATCGATATTTAACCATTTCTCTGGTAACTCTTGAATGATGTGAGAGATATCTTCTAAAGATATACTTTGAAGATGTAAAACAAACTCCTTCAATTTCAAATCATACGTTTCTTGAGGAATAAATGGATGTTGTTTTAATTGCTGTAAAAATTGCTCACTAATGTTCACTGTTGAATGTGATAGTATTTTCTTCAACAAAAAAGAAAAGCCATAATCTATTGCGATCATTTTATTTCCACCTTTCAATAAATTCAAATTATGTGGAGTACGATCGATATTGATTAAAAAGCAATCCCAAAAAAAGAGAAACAAAAGCTGATTGTCTTTATCGATAAAATCTGAATCAACTAGTTTCTCACTCTTTATATATGGAAACGCAAGATTAAATCCTGAGCTTTTTTCTATGAGTTCTCTTGTTTCTATATCAGCAATTTCATATTCCCACAGATTTCGAATATTCAACAAAAATGGTTCCAATACAGGAAGACTCATTTTAAGAGCAAGTTTGTTTGCGACCCATTCCATCACAAGAGAATCTGTACCTTCACCTGAGCCAGATAGCTTCACAAAAAATTCCTTATTATGCCCGTCTTGTATAACAATTGGTAAAGAAGATCCTGTTCGTAGTTCTCTTATAAACTTTAAAGGTTCTTTTACTTCCACTTAATTTCCTCATTTCTTTTTAGACTCTCTACAAACTAGTATATACTGGAAAATCTCTAGTTCAATCTTATTATTTTCTATATCCAAAATCAGGTATTATAGTGTTTTTTTAAATAATATTTCTTACCTTATAAATTTGAGTAAAAAGGTTAATTGTGTTGGCAATAAATCCTTTAAACACCCAATTAGAAAGAAAGATATGAACAATCTTATTGGTTTTGTCACCTAACTTCGATCATCTAATTTTTTCTTAGTAGAGCATTTTTCATAAATATAATTAGAAATACCCTATGTATATTTTCCAGCTTCATCATTCTATTACAATATTAATTTATGGTAAAAATTGAAATTCGACTATTGTATTTCGAGACCCGAAAGAGTATGATGAGTACGGTAGATTACATGAATTGGGGACACTTCTATGAGAATAAAAGATTGGGATTATAACCTTAAAATACGTCTAATTGGCGAAGGTTTAATGAATATTACATTTTGGATGTTTTTTCCGTTTTTAACAATCTTCTTTGCTGATGCATTTGGAAAAGGCAAAGCAGGATTTCTTCTAATCATTTCACAGGTTTTTTCTGTTTTAGCTAATTTAATGGGTGGATATTTCGCAGATCGATTCGGAAGGAAAACAATGATGGTTGTTGGTGCCTTCGGTCAAGGCTTATCCTTTATGATATTTGCTCTTTCAAATTCCCCTTGGCTGCAACTACCTATTTTAGGATTTATCTGTTTTGCTTTTGCTGGGGTTTTCGGCTCGTTTTACTGGCCTGCATCACAGGCAATGGTCGCAGATGTAGTAGCTGAGAAAGACCGAAGCAGTGTATTTGCTGTTTTTTATACTTCGATTAATATTGCTGTTGTTATTGGGCCTATTTTGGGTGCCATTTTCTATGTTCGATATCCTTTTGAGGTTTTACTAGGTGCTGGAATCATGTGTATGTTCCTCTCACTCTTACTAGCAAAACAAACCCGAGAAACTGCTCCAGTGTTTCAGGGTGAAACTGATATGAATAAGCAAAAATGGTATCATCCAATAATAAAACAAGTGAAAGATTATCATATCATTTTTAAAGATCAAACATTTTTGTTATATATTGTTGCAGGAACTCTTGTTGCCATGACATTTATGCAGCTAGATTTGATCATACCTGTTTATATTACAGATATGATCCAACAACAACAAGAAATGCTTAGAATTGGTGACTGGTCACTCACACTTAATGGAGAACAAGCATTTGGTGTTATCTTATCCGAAAACGGTCTGCTTGTTGCTTTATTTACAATAGTGATTACAAAATGGATGACTAAATTCAAGGAACGAAATGTCTTTATGATTTCCTCTATCATCTACGGAATGGCTATTTTCATATTTGGTCAAACGGGTTCTATATGGATCTTTATTTTTGCAATGGCTCTTTTCACTTTAGCAGAGCTTATGACAGCAGGTATTCAACAAACATTTGTTTCAAAATTAGCACCTGAAAATATGCGTGGACAATACTTTGCTGCATCAAGTCTAAAATTTACTGTAGGCAGAACAATCGCACCAATTGCTATACCTATGTCACTTTGGTTTGGATATCCAATTACATTTGCCATTCTTGGTGGTTTAGCGATCTTTAGTTCATTTTTATATTACTTGATGTTCCAAAAAGCTGAGAAAAATGCGCTTCAGAATGTGGAAGCAAGTTAAGTACAAAAAAAGAGCAGAAACAAAGATGTGAAATTAATCTTTGTTCCTGCTCTTTTTATATGTAGTAAATATACATGTAATTTAGTTTCAATTTTTAAGAAGCACCAGATAAACTTGCTTTCCTAATATTTTCCGCACTACATGATGTGCGCTCCATCAAATCTTCTATTGCTAAGTTATCATGAGTTAAATTGTCAATCGTCGCACTCATTTCCTGCATGCTAGCTGAAGATTGTTCAATTATTGCAGCTAAATCATTTGTTAAAAATTCAACATTTGCAGATTGCCCTTTAACACTTTCTGCAAATATAGTAAACTGCTCAAGCTCATCTGATAAATGATCCAATGTTGCTTTTACCCCAGTAATAGAATTTGTTACTTTTTCTGTTGAAATAACTCCTTTATTTATAACGAAATGACTTTCTTCAAGCTTTGTAACCGCTGCTGCATTGCTATCATTAAGGGTTTGTAGGTTTCCATTGATCTTTTCAGTTGTTGCTCTCGTCACATCAGCTAACTTTCTTATTTCAGTAGCAACAACTGAAAAGCCTTTACCAGATTCACCTGCTCTTGCAGCCTCAATCGATGCATTTAAAGCTAATAATCCTGTTTGATCTGTAATATCTTTAATCGAATTTGTTAAAGTATTCATTTCAGTAATTGTGTTTGAAAGCAATAAAAATGTTTGATCTAATTGAGATATCATTGTTTTCAATTCACTCATATCCGTAGTTAATTCTGATGCATACTGCTGACTTTCACCAATTGTGTCACTTGCACGACTGGACTCCACTCTAAGTTCATTAGACACAGAATGCAATTGTTGCATAGAGCCCATTGTTTCTTGTGCATTCTGTGAAATATCATTAATCTGCTGCGATTGATTCTGACTTCCTGCCGCTACTTCTTGAATCGCTAACTGCATTTCTTTTTGAGCTTCCATACTCCCTTGAATTTGCTTATTCGCTTGTGCAATCGCTTCTACAATTCCTGATACATTTTCTTCTAAATGATGTTTTTGTTCTTCTTTCTCTTTTGTCTCTTTTTCTGCAACAGCAATAAAGTTTTGCAGTTGTTTAAATTGTTGAGCATTCAAATAGATAACAACACCAAGAACTACACCCATCAGTCCATATATAATGCATGATGCTGGATAAATCGTTTCTAACGCTAAATTATTCGGTTGCTTCAAAATAAACGATAAAATCATCGTCACTAATCCTAAGCAATATCCTAACGCAAATATGTCTCTTTTCATATGAATAGAAGAAATCAATGTTAGAAATATTGTGATCATAATAATCTCTGAATTTGGTTCGAAGACAAATAGAGAACTAATAACAAATGCATAAATAAGAATGATACTTATATATGGAAACCATATTGGCTTTTTTAATAGTTTTTGAAAAATCAAATATACTAATATAAACGAGACCAGTTCTGTTCCATAATAGATTACTTTGGTGATATCTTGAACAACCAAGATTTTTACAACAGCTAATAATGCTGATATCGAAAACGAAACAAACATTAATGTATTCTTTTTTGTTATATCCGTAATGATCATTTTCTCCATCACATTCATACATGTACCCCCTCTATATCGTAAGATAGACTTCCTACTATTATCATATATACCATAGAAAATAGACGATACGTATCATATTTTGTCGATAGAATTAAAAATTTTTAGTTATTTTGATATAGCTGAATCTTTTAATGATTCATAGCTTCATTTACTAAAAGAACAGATAAAAAAATTTTTTTCTGTAAAATCCCTTCATGACAGTTTTCAGTGAAAATTCGATAAAAAACACCCCTTTTCACATCTTTTTATAGATGTTACAATGACACCACAAATCAAAAGAGGCCCCTATTCCTAAAGGATTAGTGGCTATTTTTGTCCCGTCTTTTTGACGGAGTTTCTAAGAATTAAATTTGAAAGGGTGTTTTTGATGCATAACGGAAGCAAAGGTTGGTACGTAAACGAATTAAAAAAGATGGGTGTTCGCCGTCATGAAGAGAAAAAACTCGAAAGCTACAAAAAACATTTTCTAGCTAACTTACTCGATAAACATAGTAGGTAATAATATGGAGTCAGACCCCTATAAAATTATGGGGTCTGTCCTTAGGTTAATGTGCTACTCTTGTCCATAAGGTGGCTCTTGGTAAAAGTAGTTTGGTTTCAATATCTTATTTTCATAGCTATTATGAAAAACATGAGTTGTTGCTGGTGATACAGGTGGGATTAACCAAGTCCAATTCCCCATTATTTGTCTAGAGCTATCTGTTTCATTTTGCTCAAACCGTTTAAATTGCTGTGCAGCTGTATGGTGGTCAACAATACTTACTCCAGCTTTTTTAAAAGAGTGTAGCACAGCCACATTTAGTTCAAGCAAAGCTCGATCTTTCCACAAATTCGCATGAGTTTTCGTATCCAAATTCATGATCGAAGCGACCTTAGGTAAAAGATTATATCGAAAGGAATCCGCTAAATTTCTCGCGCCTATTTCTGTCTCCATATACCATCCATTAAATGGTGCAGCAGAATAGACAATTCCTCCAATGTCTAATTTCATATCAGAGATGATTGGAACTCCATACCATTTCATATGTAAATCTGCTATACCTTCAATGTCAGGGTGAGTGATTTCAACTTCTAACACTTGTTTTTCTTTTAATGAAAAACACTGGGGATTATTGTTATTTTTTTGGATAACGAGTGGTAGAATATCAAAGTTCGTTCCTTCTCCGTTCCAGCCTAATTGTTCACATTGCTTTGTAAACTCAATTGATGCTGGATCACCTAAATACCCGTACTCTGTTTCATATCCTGCATACCGAATAAGCTGATGATTCCATATGCGAATTCGATTTCCCTCACCATTGTCAGGTTTGAAAATCGTGATAGCTGGCCTAATTTTTCCACCATTTGTAGCAAAAGCAATGTGGTTTTCTAATGCCTCAAAAACAGCAGGCTCTGTATCAGCTTTTCGCTCATCAAACACAGTTAACGTATTCCAAAATAAGCGTCCAATACACTTATTACTATTTCTCCAAGCCATTTTTGCCCCATATGTTAATTCTTCATTTGTATGCTCATATATACCTTTACTCTCTATCTCTAATTTGATCTCACTTAATCTGCTTTCTATTTCAACCTCTGATTTGCCAAGTTCGTTATAGGCAGTGCGAATAAACTGTTCTGCTTCTTTTAACAGTTGTGTGCTTGCAACCAATTTGGTCACCTCTTGTAGTTATACTTGTTTCGGTATCTATCTTACTCCTACATGCCCAGGTCGTCCAATTATAACAATCTAAGATTTAGGTTTGTTTATATTTTAATTCCCAAAGCTGCTGCAATACTGGCATTTCTTCCATTTCTTCTTCGGAAACATGATTCCACTCAATACCAGCTGGCTTTTCATATGGAGAGTTTGTCTTCACTAACCCCTCTTCAGTTGCGATCCAATCTACAGTTAAATCATATGTATCTCGTGGGATATCATCATGTACTAATTGTGTGCTATGAATGGATGTCACAATGGTAACTGGCGGATTACCAAGCTCCATTAAAAGCGCATATTCTCGGTCAGCATATCCTTCACCTTTGCCAATTCTTCTTCCATCTTGATGAATTGCCACAGAACCAACAACCATTAAATCAATTTGCGGAATTTCAGTTAAAGGGATTTCTTTTCCATATGATTTGATATGACTTAAGCTTGCAGCACGTCTTTCCTCACCCGCTGGAACCCATTCAGGCTTAACAATAATAAAGCCAGCTTTTAAGCGTGGAGTAGGAACTAATAATGTTTTACCATCAAGTAAAATCTGCTTTCGAAGAGGTAGCTGTGGTGAATCAGGATTTACTTTTATCACTTTTGCTGCCTTGTATTCAGGTAATGTTGTAATTTGGGCCGCAGCTTTTTCAGCACCTCTAAAATTCGGAATTCGATTAATTAAAGGAAATGGAAATCGACCATTTTTTTCTTCTGTTAGCTGCTTCCAAACCTTTTGCCTTATCTCGTCTTTTGTTTTCATCATTTTTCTCCGTCTTTCTATTATGTGTTAAATACTGGTGAAAATGTTTTGTTAAGCTCGAAGCAAGAATTTCATTTTTCCGAATGCTAACAGAATCCAACCAAGTTCAAATAAACCCTATTAAAAAGAACTTAAAGTAATCAAAACACTTTAAGCTCAAGTTCATTTTATTAATGAAAGATTGTTACTTTTTTACATAATCAACTATTTTCTATTTCTTCAACAAGTAAAGATAATTCTTCCCATCTTTCCATTGTTTCATCAAGCTGTTTATCGATCTTTTCTTGTTCTTTGTATAACTCTTGTACCTTGCCTAAATCACTGCCAGCTGCGGCAATTTCTTGTTCAAGTTGTTCTTTTCGTTCTTCAAGATTTGCAATCTTATCTTCAATTCCTTCCCACTCTTGCTGTTCTTTATAGGAAAGACGCTTTTTCTTTTCTTTTTTATAACCAGCTTTCTCTGATGCTGGCTCTTTTTCTTGAATCATTTCCTGAAGCTTTTTTTCTTCCATATAATCAGAATAGCTTCCTTGAAAGCGCGAAATATTTCCATTACTTTCAAAAACAACAAGATGATCAACAACACGATCTAAAAAGTAACGATCATGTGATACAGTTAAAACAACACCTGGAAATTGATCTAAATAATCTTCTAATACACCTAATGTTTGTGTATCAAGATCATTTGTCGGCTCATCTAAAAAGAGAACATTAGGCTCCTCCATCAAAACCTTCAATAAGTAAAGTCGGCGTCTTTCTCCACCTGATAACTTTCGGATATATGTCCACTGAGCAGATCGTGGGAATAAAAATCTCTCAAGCATTTGTTCAGCCGTAATCACTTGATTATCTATTGTATAGACAACTTCAGCTGTTTCTTTAATATACTCGACAACACGAAGATTTTCGTCCATCTCTTCCTGCTCTTGTGTATAAAAACCAATTTTAACTGTTGTACCAACCTCAATTACCCCTTGGTCAGCTTGTATTCTGCCAGCCATAATGTTTAAAAGGGTTGATTTTCCAGTACCGTTCGGACCAATAATTCCAAGTCTTTCACCTGGAGTAATTAAATAGTTAAAATCTTTAATCAGCTGTTTACCATCATATGACTTTGAGATATTTTCAAGCTCTAGTACTTTTTTTCCTAATCTAGTCGATCCAATTGCAAAGTCCAAATCCTTTTTAGCAGCAGGACCTTGTTGATCTTGTAGATCCTCCACGCGACCAATACGTGCTTTTTGCTTAGTTGTTCTCGCCTTTGCACCACGTCTAAGCCATGCTAGCTCACGTCTTAATAGATTTTGCCTTTTTTCTTCGGCATGCTCGGCATTGATTTCTCTTTCAGCCTTTTTTTCTAAAAACACTTCATAATTTCCTGAGTAGGTATAAAGCTGTCCTTGATCAAGCTCAAAGATCTGATTTGAAACGCGATTCAAGAAATAACGATCATGTGTAATCAAAACAATCGATCCACTATAACCCGCTAAAAATCCTTCAAGCCACTCTATTGTTTCATTGTCTAAATGGTTTGTTGGTTCATCTAATATTAAAATATCAGCAGGCTGAATAAGTGCTTTAGCAATAGCCACTCGTTTTTTCTGCCCACCTGATAAATACGTTACTTGCTTTTGAAAATCTGTAATTCCTAGCTTTGTTAACACTGTTTTCGCAACAGTATTCGCTTCCCACGCATCATGCTGATCCATTTTTTGCTGCATATTCATAAGATGCTTAAGCTTTGTTTCATTTTCTGGATCTATTTCTAGCTCGCTTAACGCAAGTTCATACTCTCTCATTACCTGCATAATCGGAGCATCACCATAATAAATCTGTTCAAGTATTGTTAAACCCTCCACAAGCTCTGGCTGTTGTGGTAAATATTCAATTCTCAATGAATTAGAATGGGTAATCTCACCAGAATCAGCTGTTTCCATACCTGAAATCACCTTTAATAAGGTAGACTTTCCTGTTCCATTCACACCGATTAAACCGATTCTTTGTTTTGCTGCAATGCTAAAAGAAATATGGTCAAATAAGACCTTTTCTCCATATGTTTTATATAAATTTTCAGCTTGTAATATGCTCATAATTATCCAATCCTTCTAAACAGTATGCCTCTATTGTACAGCATAATAGGCACTCAATGCGAAGAAAAGCAAACTTGAAAAGGTTTTCCTTCTGTCACTTTGTGGTAATGAGTAGTACAAACAGTAGAAAGTGGTGAGTATTGTGAATTCAGAGGAAAATAACCAAAGAAAAAAACGAGATCATCCAGAACAATACGAAACAGATAAAGAAACACTATTTGACCGCTTTGAAAGTGAACAACATGTAGATCCAATCCCAATGGAAGACCTAAAAAAAGAAAAACGCGAGGAAAAACAGAAGCATAAAACAAAAGATGAGTCTGCTAGTGAAGATAAATATAAGTAACTATCAAAAAGAGCAAATCTAAGCTATAGATTTGCTCTTTTTTCTTTAAATTTGAACAGTAACATGTTGAATCGTTCAACTTTGGCCTATAATCATTCAACTTTTCACATTAATCGTTCAACTTTGCTAGTTAATCATTCAACTTTAGCAATTATTCGTTCAACTCTACTTTGAGTCCATGTTTTAACTAGTTAATTCGTCAACTTCTTGTGTGATTCCATCAACTTCTTGTGTTAATCCGTCAACTTTGCCACACAATCCATCATCCGACAACTTTCGACACCACTCGCATCCGCACATATATAATTTCAAGCTCACCCACACACCGTGAAACAACATAAAAAAAGCTACCTCATCAGAAGTAGCTTTTTCATCTATTATTGTGCATCCTCAGCTTTTTCCAAAAGAGAATTTGCTAAAACTGAAAGATTGCTTGTTGTATTGTTAATTTCTTTGATTGATAACACTATTGAATCAAGATCTTCTTTATTACGATCGAACATCGTTAAATAGTTTTCCATTTCCATCTTAACTGTTGCAAGTCCACCTTTTACTTGTTCAATTTTTGTCTGTGATTGCTGTGTTGATTCATTCATCGTTTTCATGTTTTCTACCAGATCATTCGTAGAGTTGTTATTTTTCTCAACTAGTGATTTAATTTTATTACTCATCATTTTAGAGTTTTCAGCAAGATTACGCACCTCTGAGGCAACAACTGCAAATCCACGTCCTTCTTCACCCGCTCTAGCTGCTTCTATTGATGCATTTAGTGCAAGTAAATTTGTTTGATCTGCAATATCCTCGATGCTTTTTGTCATTTCAAAGATTTTCTCTGAGTTATCTTTTAATTCGAAAATTCCACTAATCGATGTATTGACCTTTTCGATGACATCTCCAAATGTTGAAATCATCGAAGCCATTTGCGTTTCATTTTCGTTCGTCAAATTCACAAGGTTTTTACTGCTTTTTTGTGTAGTTTCTGTTTCTTGACGAATTTGGTCTGCTTTTGTACTAGTTTCATAGACTGTTGCTTCTGTTTCCTCAACGGATGCTGCTACCTCTTGGCTAATAGCCGTTAATTCTTTTTGAAGTAATTCTTTAGAAGCATTTAATTCCTCAAGCTCGTTCATTCTTGCTTGGATGTAATTTTCAACAACTAATTGTGAATCTAAATTTGTAATATGAGTGACTGCCAATAAGATTTTTGATAATTTTTCTGGTTCTTTCTCAAATTTCTTCACAAGTTGAGGTATTAACAATGTATTAATAGCTGAGTAAGTAGCAATAAACCAAGCTGCTGGTAAATTCGCACCATTATGTGTGCCACCTATTCTTTTTCTCATTTCAAAAAAATTATCATCAAGTTGTCCACTTAACAAACTTTGGAAATACATAACAAAAACACGATATAAACGTTCTCTTGATGAGTGTTCCGTTGCGATTCCTTTTAAAATCGGTTGCTTGTACAACTGATTTAATACTTTTTGTAAAATATCATCAATAATTTCAAGTAAAAATGGTTGAGCTTCTTGTAATAATGCAAGATGCTCCTTTGTTACACCCATATATTCTAACCGAGCTGCTATATTTCGATCATCAACAACAGCAAGATTATTCGCTTCTGGAAATTCTACTTTAGGTATAAATTCCTCTATAGCTACACGGTCCTTTTTCCCAAATCCTAGCATATTTCCCATCCTCCCAGTTATCACTAATCACATTGTATAACATTTGTACTACTATTGTATACATAAAGGTACACAATTCGCCAAATATCTTATTCTATTAATAAGGAAAGCCAATTTCAAAGCTCATTTTATGCATTATCTTTTCATTAGCAGTAATGAAACTTCTGATCGCTACTATCACTCTTCTATATTATGAGCCTTTTCCTTATGAACATAAAGAACTATTACTATTTAATTAAGCTCTTTTCTGAACAATTGTTTCTATGTAACCGAATATAGAGTAAAAACAGTTTATTTCACTCTAAGGGTAATAATTTATGAAGAAAAAATGGTACTAAAACAAAATACAGTGCTGATTACTTCGGGGTATTTAAAAACAACAAAGTTTACGAAACCAACCCTAAATAAAATAAATTCACAAAAACGTATTGTATTTACTTTAACAAAATTATACAATAACTGTACTAACAATATTAATACAGTTAACACAAGAAGGGGGTTACTTATGTTTCAGCTTGATGTTAGAAGCAGGAAACCCATATACGAGCAACTGGTAGATAAAATTAAAGAATTAATCATTAACAGAATTCTTAAGCCTGATGAACAATTACCTTCAGTACGAGTGCTGTCTAGCCAATTAACCGTTAATCCTAATACGATTCAACGAGCCTATCGTGAGCTTGAAAGTCAGGGATATCTTTATTCAGTTAAAGGAAAAGGAAATTTTGTTGCTGCAATTGAGCAAATGCCGACTGATAATAAATTAGCTGAATTAAAAACAGATATTCAAAAACTAATTGCTGAAGCAATCTATCTTGGCTTAACAAAAGCAGATTTATACGTGCTTTTTGATGAAGCACATCAACAAACAAAAGGGGATAAACATTCATGATAACAGTTCATTCCATTAGTAAAAAATATAATAACCACAAGGCAGTAAACGAGCTATCCCTCTCTGTTAAAAAAGGCTCAATTTATGGTCTCTTAGGATCAAACGGAGCTGGAAAAACATCTCTTCTTAAAATAATTGCTGGAATCAATAAACCTGACAAAGGCAATATATTCATAGATGAGTTACCTGCATATGAAAATGTTGCCGTAAAAGAACGTGTTGTATTTATTCCTGATGTTTTATATTTTTTTCCGCAAGCAACAATCGCGAACATGGCTGCACAATATCGAGAATATTATCCAAATTGGAATCAACAACGATTTGATCAGTTAAAAAGTGCTTTTAAAATTGACTTAAATAAAAAGGTTCATCGCCTTTCAAAAGGAATGAAGCGACAAGTTGCCTTTTGGCTTGCATTATCAGCTATGCCAGATGTATTAATTTTAGATGAACCAATTGATGGTCTTGACCCTGTTATGAGACAAAAGGTAAAAAATCTACTATTCCAAGATGTTGCAGAGCGAGAAATGACAATCATTATTTCATCACACAATCTTCGAGAAATAGAAGATCTATGTGATCATGTTGGAATTATGCATAACGGCAAAATCATTATTGAGAAAGAAATTGATGATTTAAAATGTGACACACATAAAATTCAACTGGCACTAGCAGATCCTACTCATGAAGAACATCTATTAAGTAAATTAACGATTCTCCATTATGAAAAAAGAGGGAGTGTTTCTTTACTTATCGTCAGAGGAGATGAAGAGGAAATTAATAAGATTATCCATTCAACAGAGATTATCCTATATGATTTATTACCATTAACTCTCGAAGAAATTTTTATTTATGAAATGGAGGATATCGGATATGAAATCGAAAAAATCCTTCTTTAAGAGTGTTGTTATCAAACAAGATATAAGGCAGCATGGATGGATCGGTATTGTTTATTTCCTCCTACTACTATTTGCCATACCATTAGAAATTCTGCAACTTGCAGATAGAGAATATGTTATTTTTTCAGATTATAGAAACTATTTTTTGTTAAATCCTTCTATGCAGGTGTTAATACTATTTTCACTACCTATAGCTGCAGGTGTGTTACTTTTTAGATACTTACAAACAGAAGCTGCTGTAGATATGACTCACAGTTTGCCTATTCGAAGAGCAACCTTATATTATAGTCATTTGATAAGTGGTTTACTTTTACTTCTTATCCCATTATTGCTAACTTCATTTATTACGTTTTTCGTCACAAGAAGTGTTGAAGAACTTACCGGAATCCTGACAATCACTGACTTGGTGTCATGGACATTACTTTTTATGTTGTTAACCTGCTTTCTTTTTGTCATCACTACTACTGTAGGTATGATTACAGGTATGTCAACAGCACAAGCTATTTTAACCTATATCTTTCTCTTTTTACCTCTAGGTGTGGTCACATTGGTTAACTATAACCTATCGTTTTTATTGTTTGGCTACTCGTCTTCAATCACAGAGGAAACAACTGGAAACTTATCACCATTTTTTCGATTCATCGGTACCTATGGCCAATTTAATCCGTATACTGGTTTTGAAATCATTGCTTACACAATATTAACGATTCTATTGATCTTAATTGGACTTGGTTTATATAAAGCAAGACAACTTGAAAAAGCAACAGAAGTGATTACCTTTCCTTTTATCACGCCAATTTTCAAGTATGGTGTGACGTTTTGTAGTATGACTCTTGGCGGCTCCTATTTTTCTGCAACAGCTACTCTTAATTGGAATTGGATTGTTTTTGGGTACATCGTTGGGGCATTAATAGGCTACACAGCTGCTGAGATGATTTTACAAAAAACATGGCGAATCTTTCAAATGAAAGCTTTTATCGGCTTTGCTGTATATAGTGTTATTTTCTTTGTTATTCTTCTTAGCATAAGTGCTGATTTATTTCAGTATGAAAGCAAGCTTCCAAAAATGGATCAAATTGATGAAGTCTACTTTGGTGATAAATATGCGGTGGAAGATGCAGGAACTAACAATGAACTGCAGTTTTCAGACTCTAAGCTTTATATTCAAGATGTTCGAAATCTTCATGAGTACATTCTTGATGAAAAAGAAGTAATAGAGGATATTGTTAGTGATGACATAAACTATATGCAAGGCATTCTCATTTACAAATTAAAGAATGGAAGGACGATCAAAAGAGAATACCAAATTCCAATTGACATGATGAACAAGGTTTTAACACCTATATTGGAAGCTAAGGATTATCAAATAACACGACCAGAGTTTCTACAATTACAAAGCAAAGAAGATCCTATTAATATACGAATTTTCCCAAATGCTCCTGGCTTGAATGCTGTTACCATTTCAAGCAAAGAGGATATTGAAAGTTTTAAAGCAGCGATAGAGAAAGACATTTCTTCACAAACAGTTGATTCATTGTTTTATTCAACAAGTTCTTTGGGATATATCGAGCTCTCCTACGGTCAAAATGTTGAAAATACTACTAATATGGAACATCAATATATGGATACTGTTAATATTGAATGGAAGAAATCGTATGCTGCAATATCGAAATGGTTAGAAGATCATGAGTATTTAGAGGATTTAACAATTAGTGAAGAAGATATTACTAAAATTGAATTAATGAGACAACCCATACCAACAGATAACTCTAACAAATTTGAAAAAGATAGTCCTGAAGAAATTTTTCATACAGAGGGAACGATTAGTGAAAATGTCTTAACCATATCAAATAAAGAACTTTTCCCTAGTATCATAAACAACTTTGTTGACTACACAAATGTTCAATCTTATTATCTTAAACTCACATTAAAGAACGGGCAGAATTGGTATGGATTCATTGAAGAAACACACCTTCCAGAAGAAATAAAAAATGAACTTTAGTAAGATGGGGTCTGACCCCATCTTATTTTTTGTTCGCTTGCTTGCCACTTTTCTTTTGGCTTTGATGCTGGCTATTACCTATTTGAAAATCGCTACCTAATTCTACTTCATTTTCTCCTTGTTGCTTGCTAATTTGTTTTCCAGTTTGTTCTTTATTTTGCATTCCTTGCTTCGACATATTCCATTCCTCCTTCTTTAGTGCTTTTCATACTATGCACAAAAAATCACTTTTTATCCTAAAAAAATATGTGAATTCCCCCAAAAAACAGAAAGAAATTCTGGACAAATTCCCTATTTATTAAATCGACATACGATGAAAAAGAAAATTTCGAAAGGACGGATGCTCAATGTATCAACACTATCAATATCCACAATTTCCATACTCTGAACAAGCTGCACATCAACAATATAGTCAGCCAATGAACGCTCAATTAAAACACTATACATTACAACAAGTAGAACCTCTAGTTCAGTATGGTTTAAAGGAAGCTCAAGCTACATCATATCAACACACATTAAGAGAAGTTGCTGCGATCGCTTATTTAATGGGTAAAGGTTATGAGCCACAAACCGCTTACAAAACGGTCGAGTCATGGGAATTGAATGAATATTTTCGTCATTTCTAAACGAGATAAAGTGTAGCGATTTTCGTGAATGTATGAAAAAACCGACTAAACAGGAAGACTGTTTAGTCGGTCTTTTCGTTTCTTTATGATTAAGAAGCTTGATCTTTATCCTTTTTATATTCCGTTTCCCAATAATCCGCATTTTTAATGCCAAGAGCTTTAGGATCGAATACAGGATCAACGCCTTGCTTCCTTTGTTGCTCGTAATCTTTTAATGCTGTTAGAGCTGGCTTCGCTAATAGAAGAATGGCAATTAAATTCAACCATACCATTAGCCCCAAACCAACGTCACCAAGTGCCCAAGCTAATTTAGCTTCGTTTGTTGCACCATAGAAAGTTGCTCCTAACAGAATAATCTTTAAAGCAAACATTGCCCATTTACTATTCGTGACACGAGTTAAATATGCAACATTTGTTTCAGCAATATAGTAATAAGCCATAATTGTTGTGAAAGCAAAGAAGAATAATGAAACTGCCACAAATCCAGCTCCAAATCCAGGAAGTACTGACTCAATTGCAGCTTGTGTATATCCAGGACCTGGCTCTACACCTTGTAAGTTATTCGCAATCATCGTACCATCAGGCGCTTCTGTATTATACATACCTGTAAATAAAATCATAAATGCTGTTGCTGAACAAACAAATAAAGTATCGATATATACAGAAAAAGATTGAACTAACCCTTGCTTAGCAGGATGTGATACTTCAGCAGCTGCAGCAGCATGAGGACCTGTTCCTTGTCCTGCTTCATTTGAGTAGATACCACGTTTTACTCCCCAAGCAATCGCAGCACCGACAATTCCACCAAATGCAGAATCTAGTGCAAATGCACTTCTAAAAATAAGACTAAGAACCCCTGGTAATTCACCAATATTTGCAAATACAATAATTAATGATACAAGAATATATCCGATAGCCATGAAAGGTACCACATATTGAGCAACAGATGCAATACGCTTTACTCCACCAAAAATAATCACACCAATTAAAGCAATAAGTATAATTCCAGTAACCGTTGTATTCATATTAAATGCGTTTTCTAATCCTACAGCAATTGAATTTGATTGAATTCCCGGCATTAGTAAGCTCATCGCTAAGATTGCAGCAATGGCAAACGTAACCGCAAACCACTTCCAACCAATTCCCTTTTCAATATAGTAAGCAGGTCCACCACGATATTCGCCATCCTGTTTTACTTTATAAATTTGAGCAAGAGTTGATTCTATGAATGCACTTGATGCCCCAATAAATGCGATCATCCACATCCAAAACACTGCACCTGGTCCACCAAAAGCAATAGCAGTTGCTGTACCAGCAATATTACCTGTTCCTACACGACCTGATAAAGCAATAGCAAGGGCCTGAAAGGAAGATACTCCAGCTTTCGAACTCTTTCCTTCAAACATTAATTTAACCATTTCTTTAATATGCCTTACCTGTAAAAAACGTGTAAGAATTGAAAATAGTAAACCTACCCCTAAACAGATGTAGATCACAGGTGTACTCCAAAGCACCCCATTTAATGCATTCACAAAATTCTCCAAAACACTACCCCCTTTTTTGAAAAGACAGAATTTTCATTCTAGGAAAATTATAATCAATCTACTTGGATAAAACAACAAAAATGTGAGATATTCTCACATTTTATTTTTATTCTAGTAAAATATTTAACTTGTATTTTTAACATATTAATCCTTTTGTTATTTTTCTATAAACCGATGTGGATAGTCAGTTATTATAGCATTAATACTGGAATCGCTTAACTGTTTATACTCTTTTATTGAGTTGATCGTAAAAACTCTCAATGGAATTCCACGCTCATTGACCTTTTTTCCAATAATAGATTGTGCAAAAATAGCTTCACAATGAACGGCATTAACATGTAGGTTTTCTACCTCTTTTAAAACGTCTACTGGAACTCCCTCGATTAGATATGCTGTTTCTATTAGAGAATCTAAATCATAGATCTTTTTTAAACTGTTTTTATTAAAGGAAGAGATAATGCATTGATTTCTCATATTATATTTATTAATGAGTTCTAGCACCTTTTCTTCCAAACCTAGATACTCAATGACATCATTTTTGAGCTCAATATTAATTAACAATGGATAATCTAATGTTTTTACCCATTGCAAAACCTCTTCAAGTAATGGGATGGATTCTCCAGCGAATTTAGAATCAAACCAGCTTCCTGCATCATATTTTTTTAACTGCTTCCAAACAAAATCCTTTACATATCCAATGCCATTTGTGGTTCGATCGATCGTTTCATCATGAATAACAACAACTTCACCATCTTTTGTCATTTGTACATCTAACTCAATACCATGAGCTGTGCTTAATGCAGCTGCTCGAAAGCTAATCATCGTATTTTCAGGATACTCACCACTAACACCTCGATGAGCGAAAAATTGTGTAGTTCCTTCCATTACACATCCCTCATTTCCTCGTTTGTTATAAATCATAAATCATTATTATATGAATAAGAAAACTCTAACACCTGGATCAGCTCCAGTCATATATAAGACGCACAGGAATTGAATACTATTTGAATTCAATTCCTGTGTTGCTTATGTTCTACAAAAATTGTAGCGATAGACTAGCACTTGAGCTATTTCATTTTTTAAAAAGTGGTGACATTTTTATCCCCTTGTTGAGCAACTCGGCGCTTGGAGGATACCGAAATGAAATTCACCTTATGAAAAAGACCCTAGAAGCAAACTCCTTCAAGGGTCACTGTGAAATTAGATTTTAATTAAGTAGAGACTATCTATCAATCTTCTATCTTCATGCTAGTAAATAGGTTATTCCTTGCTTTGTTTGTTATGATCTGAGTCTTTTACTTTCCTTGCTTTTTATTAGCAACCTCTAAGGCACGATTTGTTTCCTCAGCTGCTTGATCAAGTGCTTCTTGAGGATCCATTCCTTGATATAAATTTTCCATAGCAGTTACAACTTTTTGACGTGATTCAGGGAAAACAGAGATCAATGCTCCTTGAGTAGCAGTTCCTGGTTTTGTTTCACTAAGTTGATCAACTGTTACCTTTAATTGAGGATACTTTTCCCATTCTTCTTTCACGATATCCTGATCATATGCTGCAGGATTAATCGCAAAATATCCTGTTTTCACGTGCCAATCTGCTTGAACCTCAGGAGTTGTTAAATACTTCATAAATTCCCATGCAGCTTTTTGCTTTTCTTCTTCAATTCCACTTGACATCCATACGGATGCACCACCGATGATAACACCTTGTCTGTCTGCTTCATCAGGAATTGGTAAATATGAAACACCTACTTCAAATTCTGCATTATCTACAATTGTTTTAACACCTGCTGATGAATCTAAATACATCGCCATTTTCCCTGATTGGAATGCAGCGCGCATATCATCCCAGTTTTGACCTACATTATAGAAAGTTCCTTCATTGTACATGTCACTAATTAAATTAAATACATTTAAACCAAGCTCATCATTAAACGTAGCTTTTGTCGCATTACCATTACGTCCATTTTCATTATCAACATAATGACCACCTTGTCCAGCTAACATCTCTTCAAAGAACCAACCATAATTCAAAATAGAAAATCCATATTGACTTGTTTCTCCACCATCAGCTTTTGTTAACTTTTTAGAAGCTTCTTTTAGTTCACTATAAGTCATTGGTGCTTTTTCAGGATCTAAACCAGCTTCTTTAAATGCGTCTTTATTATAAATTAATACTGGTGTTGAAGAGTTGAAAGGCATTGAATATTGTTCACCATCAACTGTGTAGTAATTAGAAATGTTCGATTCCCATTGTGATGTATCATAATTATCTTCATCAATAAATTTTTGAACGGGTTGCACATGTCCACTGTCGATCATATATTTCGTACCAACTTCAAATGTTTGCATAATCGTCGGTGCATCCTTTGTTCCAGCAACTGTGTTGAATTTTGTTAGTGCTTCTTCATAAGTACCTTGGAAAACAGGGGTAACTTCGATATCTTCTTGTGATGCGTTAAAATCTGCAACAATATCCTTTAAAACTGTTTCAAGATCTCCACTCATGGCATGCCAAAAGACTACCTCTTGTTTGCCAGCAGCTTCTTCTGTTTTTGCACCTTCTGTTCCTTCTCCTTCTTCAGATCCTTTTGAATTTGATTGGGAGCTAGAGCATGCACCTAATACTAATAATAAAAGCGCAGATAAAATAATTAGAAATTTATTCTTCATTTGTAATTCCTCCTTGTTTTTCATTAATCTGTCTTCAGCTTATGTATTGTGAAAGATTATTTCAGAGCACCTTGTGTTAATCCTTTTTGCAAGCGTTTTTGACCTAAGAACAAAAGAATGAGCGTCGGAAGTATCACTACAACTACTGCTGCCATCACCACCCCCCATTCTGTTGAAATTTCTTGAGATTGCAGCTGTTTCAAACCAATTTGTACAGTACGAACGCTTTCATTGTTTGTTACAAGCAGTGGCCACAGATACATATTCCAAGTTGTTAAAAAACTATAAATTCCTAAAGTAATCAAGCTAGTTTTAGAAACTGGTAAAACAACATTCCAGAAAAAACGAAAACGACTAATTCCAGCAACTTGAGATGCTTCATATAATTCTTTTGGAATTGTTTTAAATTGCTGTCTTAATAGAAAGGTTCCAAAAGCTAAAGCGAAAAATGGAATGGTTAAGCTTGAATAAGAATTTAGCCAACCTAGCTTCTGAATGGTTAAGAAGTTAGGCACCATTGTTGCTTCCCACGGAATCATCATGGTTGAGATAAAAAGAAAGAATATGAAGTCTCTTCCTTTAAAGCTAACAAACACAAAAGCAAATGCAGCTAAACTTGAGACAATGATTTGACCAAGCATGACAACTGATGACACATACAAGCTATTCCATAAATATTGAATAAGTGGAACCTTTTCAAAAGCAGATTGATAGTTTTCTAGTGTTAATGTTTCAGGGATAATATTTCCTCTTAAAACCTCTCCACCCTGCATAAAGCTAATCATTAATGCATAAAAAATCGGAAACATCATGATTAAAAATGATAGTATTAATAAACTATAAATGACAATTTTCTTTGTTATATTCATTGATAATGCACCTTCCGTTCCCCAATTTTGAATTGAAGAATCGTGACAAGTAAAATACAGAAAAATAATATTGTCGCTTGAGCGCTAGCTGATCCAACATTGTAGTTAATAAATGCTTCTTTATAGATGGAATAAACAATGACATTTGTAGATTCCACAGGCCCACCCTTTGTTAAGATGTCAATTTGCCCAAACGTCTGAAATGAATTGATTAATGAAACCGTAATAATAAAGAACAATGTGGGTGATAGCATCGGAATCGTTATCTTCCTTAACTTATACCAATAACTAACTCCTGCTATATCTGCATTTTCATATAAATGCTCATCAATATTTTGCAATCCTCCTAAAAGGATAAGAAAAGCAAAACCAGTGTTCATCCATACTGTAGAGACAGCAACTGATAGTAGAGCATACTTTGGATCTAACAGCCATTGAGTTTCAGATCCACCTATTGCAACTAGGATTTTATTAAAAATACCGATTGCTGGGTTATACATGAACATCCAAATCACTGATGATGCTGCAACACTCATTCCCATTGTTGAAGAAAACATTGTTCGAAAAAATCCAATTCCTTTTACCTTTTCATTTGAAATGACAGCTAAAAATAAGGCCAATATTACACCAACGGGCACTGTATAAATCACAAATAAAATGGTTGCTTTTATACTTTTTTGAAAGCTTGTTGATTGTAAAAGATAAGTGAAATTCTCAAATCCTACAAACGTAATTGGCACACCTTGTCCATCTGTTAAAAAAAAGCTTAAATACAATGTGCGTAACATTGGATAAAATAGAAAGATGCTAAATAAAAGGATTGATGGTAATAAATACAGTAAGCCTACTACAAAGTTTGGAAGCTCTCTTTTCCCTTTAAATTCCGTTTGGTTAACGTTAATTTGTTCAGTGGATAGAGATGGAGTACTACTCATAACATAGCCTCCTTAAGCGTCCGCTTATCCTCAACCTTTTCTTTATGCCATATACATTCACCACTATCAGCATCAAAAAGTAGCAAATCATCTTCTTTTATATAAAGCGGCATTCTTTCTCCAATGTCGATATTCCATTGTCCGTTCCATTTCGCGATCCATTGCTTCGAACCAACTTCAAAGGTTACCAATGTTTCAGTTCCTAGTACCTCCACATTGATTGCATCTGCAAAAAAGCTCATTTTTCCTTCCTTTGCTAACTGAACACTTTCAGGTCTAATGCCGATCGTTAGATTAGAGGCATTCATAGGTAATTCACCCATCATCTCTTTACTAATTGAAATGGAGCGATTATCTCCTAAAATGAGTGCATGATCTCCGATTTGCCCATTTAATAGATTCATTGGAGGTGCGCCAATAAAGGATGCAACAAATGTATTTGCTGGATTGTTGTAGATATCTAGAGGATGACCGATTTGTTGAACATCTCCGTTATGTAAAATCATCATTCGATCAGCCATCGTCATTGCTTCTGTTTGGTCATGAGTAACATAAATCATGGTGATTCCTAATTTTCGTTGAATTTGCCTAATCTCAGATCTCATTTTCGCACGTAGCTTAGCATCTAAATTTGATAGTGGCTCATCCATTAAGCAAATAGGAGATTGTGTCACAATGGCTCTAGCAAGTGCTACCCTTTGTCTTTGTCCACCAGATAGCTGCCTTGGTTTACGACTTAATAGTTCAGATAAACCCAGCATACTAGCAGTCTCTAGACATCGTTTCTTTTGTTCAGCTTTTGTTACTTTTTTCGTATGAAGCCCAAATGTGATATTTTGTTCGACATTCAGATGCGGATATAAGGCATAGTTTTGAAAAACCATTGATAAATCACGCTGACTAGGAGGTCTTTTCGTTGAAAGTAAGTCTCCAATATAAAGGTCACCACTGCTAATTTCCTCTAGACCTGCGATCATTCGAAGCATTGTACTTTTTCCACAACCAGAAGGACCTACTAAAACAAAAAATTCACCCGGCTCAATTGAAACATCAATACCTTTTATTACGTTTGTTTGTCCATCATAGGATTTTGAAACATTTTTCAATTCAACTTTTTTCATCATTGCACTCCCTTTTTTCGTATAACGCTTAGAAACTTACTTAGGATTTTGTGCTACTTTCACACACTTGCACTTTCCAAAGCCATGGTTTTCCGGTTGAAACAGCAATTGCACCACTATCAAGTGCACAATCTATGTGCTGCTGATTTCTTATTAAACCTCCTGTAATAATTGGGAGATTTGTTTCTTTTTTAAGCTTTCCAATCATTTCAGGAATTAGTGCTGGCATAATTTCAAGTGCATGTGGCTGAATATCATTAACTGTCTGAAGGCCATTTTTCACCGCATCTGTATCAACTAAAAATAATCGTTGAATTGTTAACAACCCTTCTTTTTTAGCAAGCTGGATCAGTGTGCTTTTAGTCGTAACAATGCCAGTTGGCTTTACGTATTTTGCAATAAACTTGAGTCCTTCACGGTCATAACTAATGCCAGGGATTTTTTCAATATGTAAAAAGACGAACCGATTATGTTTTTTTAGCAAATCAACATAACGTTTGATCACACTAATATTTCCTGTTAAAAGAAAAGCAGATTGTATGCTAGATTCTAAAAATTGATCTAAGCTTTTTGGGTCTTTAATAGAGGAGATTAAGCGATCTTCACTTAATCGTTTTGTAAATTCCTTTTGAACATCCTGAATATCCACACTTATTCACTTCCTTACTAATTCTAGTAAAAGCTTAAGCTGTGATTAGTCATAATAACCAAAACAAAAAACCATAAAAAAACACAGGAGCTACGTTTTCGTAATACGCCTATTTCTTTTTATGGTTTCTCATTTTCACAACCTACTATTTATTCACTTGTCCTTCATTACTATCATCTTACTATCAAAACTTTAAGCTAATATGAAGAAATTGTATTAATTTGTAAATCTAGCGTTTACTTCTTGTAAATAAGAAAAGCGTAAGCGCCTTGGTCAGCCCCGACAAGCATAAGACGATTAGGAATAGAAGGTGCTCTTTACCTTCAATTCCTAATTGGCTTATGACCTCGAGGGGCTAGGCGCTGGAGCTAGACACCAAAACTACGTGCAGAATTTTATCCTTTCTTATCTTTTTTAAAAAAGGGGTCAGACCCCCTTTCAGGATCTGACCCTATTCTCTGACATATTTCTACAAAACCCGGGGCGTGACAGGCACCTAGCCTACCATTCCCGCGTAGTATCCTTTTATATCCACGAGTTCTTCGTGTGTTCCTTTTTCAAGGATTTTGCCGTCTTTTAGTACTAGAATTTGATCTGCGTTTCGGATCGTGTTTAGGCGATGGGCGATGACAAAGGTTGTTCGCCCTTCCATCAATCGCGCTAATGCTTCTTGAATTTTTAGCTCTGTTATCGTATCAATACTACTAGTTGCTTCATCTAGAATGAGGATTCTCGGATTAGCAAGCATAGCTCTTGCGATTGCGAGTAACTGTTTTTGTCCATGGCTAATGCCATTTCCATCATGATTGATTTCTGTTTGATATTGATTGGGTAGCTTTCGGATAAAGTAATCGGCATTTGCAAAACTAGCTGCTTTCTCCACATCCTCATCAGAAGCATCTAATCTACCATATCTGATATTTTCCATAATCGTTCCATGAAATAAGAAGGTATCCTGTAAAACAAAAGCCATTTGTTTTCGTAAACTATCACGGCTAACTTCTTTAATGTCTATTCCATCAATAGAAATGAAACCTTGATTTGTTTCATAAAACCTTGAGATAAGATTAATTAATGTTGTTTTCCCTGCGCCAGTAGGTCCGACTAAAGCGATCGTCTCACCCGCTTGAGCCGTAAAGCTCACATGTTCAATTGTCTGTTTTTCTTCTCCTTCTTCATATGAAAAAGAAACATCTAAAAAAACAACTTTACCATCTATAGAGGATAGATCATTTTTCGAGTATGATTTTTCCTCTTCTTGTTCATCGAGAATATCAAATACTCGTTCAGCACCAGCTATGGCTGATAATAACGTATTAAATTGATTGGCCAAATCATTCAATGGACGCGTGAATTGTCTCGCATATTCAGCAAAAATCACAATCATCCCAATTGTTACTAATCCATTTAAAGCAAGAATACCACCCACACCAGCTATAACAGCAAAGCTAAGGTTGTTTAACATATTCATCACTTTAGGAATAAAGCCCGTAATGGTTTGTGCCCAGAATCCTGATAATTTAAGCTTATTACTTTTCTCAGTAAACGTGTCAATCACTCGGTCTTCCTGAGAGTATGCTTTAATTAATTTTTGCCCAGAAACGATTTCTTCAATATAACCATTTAATTCACCAATATGCTGCTGCTGTTGTTTAAATAATATCCCAGTTCTACTTGTGATCCATTTCAATCCCAACACCATTAATGGCACAATGATTAAGGTGATCGCAGTTAAAAGCGGACTTAGCAGAAGCATCACAGTAATGGTCCCAACTAATGTCAGTACACTTGAAACAACTTGAATCACTGAGCTATTTAATGTAGAACTAACATTTTCAATATCGTTCGTTACACGGCTCATTAATTCTCCATGCTGTCTTTTATCAAAAAAGGAAATAGGCAGCTGATGTAAATGCTGAAATAAATCCTCACGCATTTTGTTAACTGTATATTGAGCAATACCTATCATCCAATAATTTTGCAAAAAAAGTGATAACGAATAAAAAACGAAAACAAGAACTAATACTCCTAACACAAAAAGTAAGCCTTGTTCGTCTTTTGTGACGAAATATTCATCGATCGTTGTTCCAATTAAATATGGACCTAATAAGCCTAAAACCGAACTTACCACAACCATAATCAAAACCATTGTGAATAAAAGACGCTTATTCGATAAATAGTTCCACAATTTCTTTAATGTTATAAAAGCCTCTTTAAAACTTATCTTTTGCTTCTTTTTTGAAGGAGAACTTTTATCTTTATTTCCTATTCTTTCATATTTAAAAGGACTAATTAGCTCTTTGAACATTTGCTTCCTCCTCCATTTGAGATTGAAAGATTTTTTCATATAGAGGAGATATCTTCCGCAATTCTTCATGACTTCCTTCTGCAATCAGTTCTCCATCATCTAATAGGAAAATTCGATCTACCTGCTGTGCAGTAGATATTTTCTGTGTAATAACTAAGGTTGTTGAAGAATATCCTTCTAATGCCTTTAATAGACTCTTTTCCGTTTTGACGTCCAAGGCACTCGTACTATCATCCAATAGTAAAAGTTTAGGTTTTCGAACTAAAGCTCTAGCTATAGAAAGACGCTGCTTTTGTCCACCTGATAAATTCACACCTTTTTGCCCTATTCTCGTTTCATATTTGTCAGGAAGCTTCTGGATTGTTTCCTCAATTTGTGCAGCTTTTGCAGCTCTTTCAATTTCACCCATTGACGCATCCGATTTTCCCCATTCAATATTTTCCTTTACCGTACCGGAAAATAAAACAGCTTCTTGTGGTACATATCCAATTTGATTTCGTAAAACAGCTAAATCAATAGACGTTATATCATGATGATCGATATATATTTTTCCAGAGTCCACTTCATAAAGTCTTGGAATCAATTGAAATAAAGAAGATTTACCTGAACCCGTCCCACCCATTACAGCAACCGTTTCTCCTGCAGTAATAGTAAATGATACATTCTTTAACACTAGCTCATCAACATCAGGATAGGAAAAAGAAACATCCTCAAATACTATTTCTCCACGTTGAAAGCCATTCTGTGTTCCTTCTATTTCAACTTTCTCCTTCGTATCTAAAACCTCTGATATTCTTAGAGAAGAAGCACGAGACCGCGATAGGAACATAACAATAAACGAAAACATTGATAAAGCTGCTGTTGTTCTTAATCCATAATTAACGATGGCAACAACTTCCCCTACTTGGGCATTTCCGTTCATTACCTGTGTTTGCCCATTCCATAAAATAAATAATATTGCAATATTCATTACAAATAACAAAATTGGCATAGATGCTTCGATCATCCGCAAACCAGTAACTGTTGCATTTTTCAACGAATTCGTTGATTCTGAAAAACGGTTTATTTCATGATTTCTTCTTACATAAGCTTTAATTAATTTCATACCAATCAAATTTTCCCTAAGCACATCATTGACTGTATCCAGCTTAGCTTGAACAATTTGAAATAGTTTACTTCCTCGCTTCATGATCATAATAAGAAAAACAATAACCAGCGGAATAACAATAGCAAATATACTTGCTAACACAGGATTAACAAAGAACGACATAACTACGGACCCTAAAACTAAAAGAGGTGCTCTTAACATAATTCTAAGTCCCATAAAAAGCGTGTTCTGCAGCTGCGTAATATCATTTGTCATTCTCGTCACAAGAGAGGCAGCTGGAAATTTCGCTAAGCTTTCAAATGAAAAACTTTGTACCTTCACAAATATGTCCTTCCTTATATCAAAGCCAAAGCTTTGGCTAACATGTGCGGCATAAAATGAGTTGATCATACCAGAAGCAAAGGCAAGGAAAGACAACCCAACCATGATCCCTCCCCATTTCATAACAAGAGAAAGATCTTCTTGTAGTATTCCCTCATCAATTATCTTTGCCATTAACAATGGAAGTGCAAGCTCAACAGCTAATTCTGTTAACATTAAAATTAGTGCAATTGAAACAGACACTCGGTATGGAGTAAGATAAGAACGAAACTTAAGCATATATGTGTCCCCCTTGCAAAAAACAACAATAAACAATTATATTGAAATGCTAACCTTTGTATGTAGTGTTTTTCCAGGATTGATCATTGTTAATTCCTCTTTACGATTCAATTCATCTGTTTTCGCCATCCAAGGCTCAACACAAACAAATTCTTGACCCTCCTCAGACCATAAAACAATATATGAAAACTCATCATCATACTGAAGCTTCACTTGTTTATTTAACTCTTCAAGTAAAAATTCGACATGACCAGCTTTACTCTTCAATACATATGCTTCTTTTTGGTCAACATTAATAACATTTTCATATTTCTTGACCAATAAATCATTATAATCAAGATATTCATCACTATCTGCAGTAATTTTCAACTGTTTGGATTTTGTCTTAAAATACGGATGAAAGCCAGGATATATCGGCATATCTGATGTTGAATGATTTTCATAGAATTGTTCAATTATTAATTCGTTGGGGCGTAATTTATATGTATATAAAACAGAGAATTCAAACGGATAGCTGCTTAATGTTTCTTTATTACTTTCTAGTTTTAATGTAATCGAAGCCTCATTCTCCGCTACATCTGTTGTCACAACCTCCCACGGCAAATCTCGGGCAAAGCCATGATTTTCCATTTGATATATTTGCCCTTCCCATTCATATTCGCCATTAGTAAGCTGACCCGAAATCGGGAACAAAATAGGAATGCCACCACGAATATTTTTTTCCTTATCATGCAGTGTTTCCTCATTTAAAAATAAAAGTTCTTCTTCTGCAAAACCAAGACTAGTAATAATACCACCACGCTCTGGTACTACCTTTAACCAGCTATTATGATTACTCAACTCAACAACCGTTAACTCGCCTTCTTTATACTCCTTATATGTATACAAAATGTATCAGCTCCTATTTATTGATTCCTAAATTTTACTATACAGATGTTTTAATGACTTATCTAGTGAGATGAACTTCTTACAAATGTGGTGATGAAATGTTGCTTTGAATAATGATCATGTGAAATAATGCTTGGTTTTCATTTCGGTTTTGTTAATACTTATATTTATGAACATTACTCTGCACAAATTATCGTTTAAGGGCATTCGAAATGCATTATGACACCTTTGCATATTCTCATTTCTAACTTTTGGGCTTCATAACAGCGATGACGACCTTTATACTTACTCATTCTCACGCTTTTGTCCTTCAGTGGTGATGACGGACTTTTCAATCGGCTTGCACTTGCTTTTGTCCTTCATAGCGATGATGACGGACTTTTTAACCGGGCTTGCGCTTGCTTTTGTCCTTCATAACGGCGATGACGGACTTTTTAACCGGGCTTGCGCTTGCTTTTGTCCTTCATAGCGGTGATGACGGACTTTTTAACCGGGCTTGCGCTTGCTTTTGTCCTTCATAACGGCGATGACGGACTTTTTAATCGGACTTGCGCTTGCTTTTGTCCTTCATAACGGCGATGACGGACTTTTCAATCTGGCTTGCACTTGCTTTTGTCCTTCATCTGGGCGATGACGGACTTTTTAATCGGACTTGCGCTTGCTTTTGTCCTTCATCTGGTAGATGACGGACTTTTCAATCGGACTTGTACTTGCTTTTGTCCTTCATAACGGCGATGACGGACTTTTCAATCACTCATTCCCTCACTTAAGTCCTTTATAACGGGGATGACGACCTTTTCACAACAAATTCTCACACTTTTGGGCTTCATCAATGCGTGAGTGGAAAATAAGATTAATTGCCCCAATATTTCTGCTTCAATTGTCAAAAAATCAATGCTAGTTAACTAGTAGTTTAATCAATCAGGCTTGGTTACTTATACATGACCAATAAATAAGAGATTTTCGTAGTACATACATCAAATCAAGAAGGAACTCACATATTTTGAAAAATACAACCTAAAGTTTCAATTAAAATTCACGTTAGTCTGCATATCAAGATCGCAAATCCTTGTGAAAGAACGAAAAAAACAAAGCCCTTCTAAGACTTTGTTTAAAAGTAAATCTGGATGCTTTTGTTTTTTTCTTTTAATAAATCGCTTATTTCTTCCCATGCTTTTTGAAACGGATAATATGGAAAAGCACATTTTATTTTTTTGTTTAACGTGATATGTATAACAATTTCTCCATTTAATTTTCCAAACTCGCACTTCTCGATGTCATAAACCGATATTTTATAACGGGTCCATCCAAAAATGGTAAGAATCAAATGATCTTCTTTTAGTATTAATCTTTGACTTTTAATTGCCAAGTACAAAAGAAAACAAAAAATAAGATAGAGCAGACTTGTTTTTGTGAAAAAACGGAAATTTTGTTGTGTTAACTCTTCTCTTAAATAAAAGGTAATGGTTCCTACTGAAAATGTAAGAAGATAAATCCCTAACATAAACTTTATGATTCCTTGTGTACGTGCTTTATAAAGTAATTTTTGATTTGATTTCATATATTTAGGTTCACCTTATTTTTCTAAAGTTATACACGATTACCCACGATTGCTTGTTCTAATACTAATTAGCATTTTTACACCTAAAAGATATTTAAAATAAAAACTTTATTACAATTTTGTAAAAACACTCAAACACCTTGCTTCCACTAATCATTCTGTGATAATTTTGTACCTATGATATCGAAATTCGTTATTGATTTTCGATAAAGGTATTTAGGAGGGATATATATTGGAAGATAAAGTTTTACGAAAGCTTTTTCTTGGATTTATTCACATTCATATCCTTCATCATGCAAAGGAACAACCAATTTTTGGAGTGTGGATGCTTGATGAACTTAAGGAACATGGCTATAACTTAAGCGCGGGTACTCTATACCCTATTCTTCACACAATGGAAGCAGATGGTCTTTTAATGAGAGAAGACAAAAATGTTGAGGGAAAAATTAGAAAGTACTATTCCATAACAGAAAAAGGAATTTCCATTTTAGGGGAAGCTAGAAAAAAAGCATATGAACTATTTAAAGAAATCAATGAATAAAGGAGACCGAAAATGAACAAAAACAACTCAGTGTTCAAGACTTTACTAGAAATACTCATTGTTTCAACAAGGCTCGGCTTCACTTCATTTGGTGGACCTGTTGCTCATTTAGGTTATTTCCATGAAGAATATGTTAGAAGAAGAAAATGGATGGATGAGAAAAGCTATGCTGATTTGGTGGCGCTATGTCAGTTCCTTCCTGGCCCAGCTAGTAGCCAGGTTGGAATCGGTATAGGTGTGATGAGAGCTGGAGTATTAGGTGGGATTACTTCTTTTATTGGATTTACCCTTCCATCTGTCATAGCGCTTATAGTATTTGCAATCATTTTACAAGGACTTGATGTTGCAGATGCCGGTTGGTTACACGGTCTAAAAATTGTTGCAGTTGCAGTAGTTGCTCACGCTATTTTAGGAATGGCTCAAAAATTAACACCCGATTTAAAAAGAAAAGCGATTGCTTTACTAGCTTTAGTTGGAACACTACTTTGGCAAACAGCTTACACACAAATAGCTATTATTCTCCTTTCTGGTTTTTTAGGTTTTCTAATGTTCAAACAACAAAAAGAGGATAATCCGTCTTCTTTATCCTTTCCAATCTCACGTAGATTTGCCGTTATTTGTTTAACACTTTTCTTTGGTTTACTTATTGTGTTACCTATAATTAACCAAGCTACATCTATTAGTTGGATTGCGCTTTTTGATAGTTTTTATCGATCTGGCTCACTTGTATTTGGTGGAGGTCATGTTGTATTACCTTTATTAGAGCGAGAATTTGTTCCAACTGGCTTGTTAACAGAAGAGCAATTTCTAACAGGTTATGGTGCAGCACAAGCAGTTCCGGGTCCTTTGTTTACATTTGCTGCTTATATAGGGGCTGTCATTAACGGCTGGCAAGGAGGACTGCTCGCGACTTTGGCAATTTTCCTCCCAGCATTTTTACTCATATTAGGGACATTACCTTTTTGGCATCAACTTAGAAGCAACGCGAAAGTTAAAGGAGCACTTATGGGTGTGAATGCTGCAGTTGTAGGAATTTTAATTGCTGCTTTTTATCATCCTATTTGGACCAGCTCTATCTTAGATGCTATCGACTTTGCCTTTGCAGCGATTCTTTTTAGTATGCTAGTATTTTGGAAGCTTCCACCATGGATTATTGTTTTAACTGGTGCAATTGGTGGTTGGTTAATTTCTTATTTGTAGGGCGGGTTAGTATACCCGTCTTTTTTTATTTCCTTCAATCATAAATTCCTCACAATTCCACATAATAAAAAATAAAAATTTCCATTGAGGTAAACGAATGAACTTAAAAATAACAGAAATCATGGAAAAACAGAAAGAACTGTCAATCATGCGTTGGGAATATTGGGAAACCGAGGTTGTCTTTACACCACAATGGTGGTTTCTTCTTATATCTTTTATCATTTTATTTTTAGTGTGGTTAGTAATTCTTGATAAAACAAGATTGGTAAGCATCTTTTTATTTGGATTTATCACGTTTAGTATCGTGTCAATTTTAGACACATTAGGGGGAGAGATGCAGCTTTGGGAATACCCAAAAATGATTTTACCTTGGGGACCAAGAATTGTTACGATTGATTTGATGATAACGATTTTTTTGATGCTTCTTTATCAATTTTTTCATACTTGGAAGATCTATATTTTAGCTACTTTTTGTTTATCCGCTGTTTTTTCATTTGTAATGGAACCCATCGCTACTTATTTAGATATCTATTTACCAATTCATTGGTCTCATTTTTATTCTTTCCCCATTTATATTTTATTAGCTGTTTGTATCAAATTTTGCGTAGACAAGCTACTAAAAACACAAAAAACAACAGGGTATTAAGATTTCAATTTGTTGTTTTTTGTGGTTTTAGTTAAAGCTCATATGTTACAAAAATATGTAGGAGAAACAGTGTATTATCGCATAAAGGCTACTGTTTTATGAAGAAAAAATGCAACTTGACTTAATATAATGCTGATTTCTTCGGGTATTTATAAGCAACAAAGTTTGTGAAAACAGCCTTAATAAAAATCACCTAAACTGTCACAGAGTGGAATATACACCGAAACCCTAGTTCGCAGCGCTCTTTACTATAGGTAATTTAATCTTAATTGTCAGTTTATCTTTATCATAGTGAAAATTAAGCCTTCCACGATGATTTTCAACTAAATTTTTAATAATATATGTTCCAATACCTTGATGATTTCCTTTTTTCGTTGTGTGACCAAATTGTTCAAAAAGTGTATCTAACTGTTTTTTATCATCAAAAAATGCACTATTTGTAAGCTTTAATAAATAAATTCCGCCATGTGTTTCTGTTTCAAGAATAACCGTTGACTGACCGAAACGAGATTGATAGCTCATTGCTGCTTCTATCGCATTTTCTAGCAAATTCGTTATCAATTGTACTTGTGCTGTCATACTCATTGGGATGAATGAAATAGGTGTATCTAAACGATATGCAATGTTTACCCCATTGCGTTCTGCTATTATTTTTTGTCTCATCAGAAGCGAGGAAACATGCAGTTCTTCCCCTTTTATCGTACTATTCACTTCCTCATACTCACTTAATAGCTCATTAAAATACTGTTGTGCTTTGGCATTTGTATCTTTCTGAAGTAAATGATCTAACACATGAACATGCTTTAGAAAGTCGTGTCGTTGTGCTCTGATCTTTAGAAAATGCTGGTCCATTTCTTCAATCTTGGCAATTAAATGTTTATTTGCATTTTTTTCACTTATTTTTACTGGTAGTTGTTTCATTCGCGTAACTTCACATACGATTATTCCTACTAACGCTAAAATTTGCGAAGTGATTTGCGTTGTTGTCATAATAATCACCAAAAAAATCAATTGTGTGAGAAAAGAAAAACTTAATTTCTTCTTCACATATAATGATGAAAAAGAATCAGCAAGTAACTTTATATCTTTGCGAAGAAAAATGAACAAAGCAAAATAGGTAATTAAAAATAATGATGTCATTAGTAATGATTGATCGTATATAACTTTACTTATAGCAAGTAAATGACTCAGTATGATAAAAACAAATGAAAGATTATGCTTCACTTTTCCATTCCCCTAGTTATAAAACTGATCTTGAAGTTTATCAAGATGAGCTTTTGTAATAATAGCTGTGTTTTTCGTCCCTTGAAAATGCACAGTATATGAATTTTTTGTATATAAAGAAAAATTCTTCACAAAGTGAATATTAATAATAAACCCTCTATGTGAACGAACAAAATGTGAGCCTAATAATTCAACCTCCAACTCATTTAACGTTTGATATGTTGAATACTCACCTTCATCTGTATAAATCGTTGTAGATCTGCCTGTTCTTTCTATATATATAATTTTCTTTTTATCTATGAAAAAAATTTCAGATTTGTTTTTTAAGACGAGCTTTGTTTTATCAAGCACCTCTGTATTTTTTTGAAGACGATTTATTCCCTTTAATAAACGCTCTTTTGAGTAGGGCTTCATTATGTAGTCGAGCACATCAAGTTCAAATGCATGAACTGCGTACCCACTATGTCCTGTAACAAAAATAACTTTAATGGCCATCGCATAGCTGTGAATGAAATCTGCTAATTCATATCCAGATAAATTTGGCATCTCAATATCTGTAATAAGCAGATCAATGTTTTGTTCTTTTATTAATTTATATGCTTCCTCAGAACTGTTCGTCGAAAAAACAATATGAATATGAGGTTCCTTTTCGAGCGAAATGTGAAGCTTTTCTAAATCATATTTCTGATCATCTACAATCCCGATCTTTATCATACCTTCGCACTCATTCCATTGAATAATTTACCAATATTCTATCATGTTCATGATCCTATTTGGCATTTTCGCGACAAAAAAAGGATGTTTCACGACAACTTCGGTGTTTTCATACCAAAAATTACTTATGATTAATTCAGAAGCAAACTAAAAGGAGGAATTAGGATGATTGATATTCAACATGTTTCAAGATCCTTTCAAGATAAAAAGAAGACAATTGAAGCAGTGAAAGATGTTTCGTTTCAAATCAAAAAAGGTGAGGTTGTTGGTCTTTTAGGAGAAAATGGCGCTGGGAAAACAACATTGTTAAGAATGATATCAACTATATTAGAGCCTTCAGCAGGTAATATTTTCATAGATGGAATTAATATTCATCAAGAGCCTATGAAAATAAAAGGAAGAATTGGTGTGTTATTTGGAAGTGAAACAGGTCTTTATGACAGATTGACTGCTCGTGAAAACCTTAGTTATTTTGCTAAGCTTCATGGAATAAGCAAACATGAAACAAAAACGAGAATTGACTATTTAGCTGTTCGTTTTGGAATGAAAGATTACTTGGACCGTAGAGTCGGAGGCTTTTCAAAAGGAATGCGCCAAAAGGTCACCATTGCTAGAACCCTTATTCACAATCCAGAGATTATCTTATTAGATGAACCAACAACAGGGTTAGATATTACGTCAGCAAATATGTTTCGTGAACTCATTCATCAGCTTCGTAAAGAAGGAAAAACAATCATTTTCTCCAGTCACATTATGGAGGAAGTGAAACAGCTTTGTGAGTCGATCATTATGATCCATAAAGGAGAAATGATCTATAATGGCTCAACTGAAGAATTATATCGTCAAGAAGAAAGTGATGATTTAAATTATATCTTTATGTCTCGTATTGTTAGGGGGAATTTATCATGACATGGCAGGTATTCATTAAAGAGCTAAAAGATTCTGTACGTGATCGTAAAACCATTTTTCTAAGTGTATTATTACCGATTTTATTCAATGTTGGTTTATTGTTTTTCTTAGAAAACGTAATGATGAATGATCAAGTGGAGCAAGTAACGGTTGCAGTTGATAGTAACTCAGATCCAGTAGTCATTAGCTGGTTACAGGAATTGAAGGAGCTTGAGGTTGAGCTTGTTGAAGATCCTGTTAAAGTAGTTAAAGATGGAGAAGCTCTTGTTGCCTTTATCGCAGATGCTGATTTTATTAACAAGTTAGAAAACAACCAAATGCCAAGCATTCGTGTTTTAGCAGATCCGACAAGTACAAAAGGAGGAACAACTCAAGACTTGATTTCGAATGTATTAACAATTAAAAAGCAAGACTATATAGCTCAGCGTTTAGCTGATAACAATATTGATCCATTAACAATTGAACCATTTCAAATCAACATAGAAAGTATTAGCGAAGGCGACGATATGTCCCTTTATATGATCTCTATATTCGCACAATTAATTATTGTTTTGGCAGTATTAATGGGAGGTTTACCTGCAGCAAATGATTTATTTGCTGGTGAAAAGGAACGAAAAACAATGGAAGCTTTGTTAATGACACCAGTCAATCGCTTTCATATCATTGTAGGTAAATGGATGACGATTTCCACATTAAGTATGATAAGCGGGATCTTCTCTTGTATCACATTTATTGTTGGCGTTAATTTATTTACAGAACGTCTTGCTGACGCTCTACAATTAGATAAAAATATTGGCTTTTTCACAGTAAGTTTATTAGTCGGAATTATTTTCTTTGCACTACTCATCTCAAGCATCCAGATGATCATTAGCCTTTTAGCAAACAACTTAAAAGAAGCACAAAATTATATTTCACCAATTACTACTTTAGCGATGGTTCCTTACTTTGTACTAATTGGCGTATCAGTAACAGAACTAAATTCAACACACTTCATGATTCCTTTCTTAAACATTTATGCGCTTATTAAGCAATTGATTTATGGCATTTATGATGTGACTAGTATTCTCCTCGTAGTAGGAAGCTCAATTGTATTCATCATTATTACTTTCGTTGTTGCTTATGCAATGTTTATGAAAAGCAAATGGGTTCTTGGGAAGTCGTAATACGTTTTGTAAAAATCAATTTCCGAATTTATTTATTGAAGAGGCTGGGACATAAGTAGTTAAGCTAATGTTAAACCCGAATTATTAGGTGATTATTTCAATTAATCATTTGCCTAATAATTCGGGTTTTTATTTGCTGTCTTCAATAGATTATTGATTTTGTAAACTATTTTAAGAGCTAGTGGAATGGAGCGGAAGACACTAGGGCACCTACGGGAGGTAGAGGAAAGCGAGTGTCTGTAGCGCAATGGAACGAACTAATAATTACATTAACAATCACTCACGTTAAGTTAGATGTACTCCTCTTCCTCTTTCAACTCTTCATTGAATCTTAAAAATCTCCTTTAAAATGACTTTATCTTCCTAGTGAATCTTTTATAACTGTTCTTAAATAATCAACATTGGTTATTTTTTTATTGCATTCACTGCTATCTTTACAAATAAGGTTTCCAATTGACTTATAATAGTCAGGATTCTTCGAATTTTTCGCTTTTGTTACAACAGAAAAGAAGGAAACCTCACCAAAACTATTGCAGAAGGAACATATATTTTTTTTGCTATTCGGTGAAAATGTACATTCAATGCCAACCATTTTTCCTTCCAACTCATATACAATGAATTTTTTATTTGACCTTATATCAGTCCAACTTAAATAAGTTAACAGAGTGTGATCTACTTTCGATAAATCTGGCAGCTTTAGCTTTTTATTTTTTGGAAACATTTTTTTAAGTTGCTGCTCAGTGATTGTTGGAAATGGCTGGACAAAATTTGAAAGATGCTCGAGATATTGATCATATTCGTCATCTGTTTTAAGCCTTGATAGGTCCAATAACTCTTGTTGATTAACAGAAGCCTTTGGAAAGAGAGCCAAAATATTAGCATTAGCCAAGTCTATTACAGAATGCATGACATTTTGGGGTACATTCTTTTTCGAGCTGTCTTTAATTAAAAAAATTTGCTTTTTTATAAAATTCAATTCTTCATTTTTAATAAATTTTTCAACCATCCCATGTCTCTCCTATTACTTTGATGATATTTCTTTATCCATATTTTAAGAAATATCACTCGTTTCTAAAAGGGAAAGAATGAGTTAGAAACGTTTTTTACATAACATAAGCCTTTACAAAAAAAACACTGATGGAAAAATTCCACCAGTGTTTTTTACTTTTTTGATGTATAAACAATTTTCTTAATTGTTTCAGTTGAAAGGTGATATTCCTCAGCAAGTTGTTGAATACTACTGCCACTTATAAAAGAATTTCGGATCGTAGCATTACGCAAATCAAGCAACTGTCGTCCACCACTTGAAGTTCCCCACTTTTGATACTGTGTTTCTGTTTTGGGGATGTAAATGGTTTCACCTTGGACATATTTTTGAATTTCCATGAGTAGCTTTCCTGGTAAAACTTTATTCGCATTCATATATTTCACTTTTGCTCGCTCCTTATTTATATTTTGAAAAATAAGGTGCAAAGCCAAAATATTAGAAAAGTTCGTTCAGCGATACATATTAAATCATTCGCCCCATGCAAAGGATCGCCTTTCTAATAATAGGCTTTGCATGAGTGGAAGAAGTACCAGACAATCTTATGTGATTCTCCATAATGTAAGCACCCCCTTTAAGTATGATCATTAAATGACTTATCTTAGTTTTAATTTGTTTTTTAATTGTTTCTCTTATAAAAACCTTATAATATTTTAACATAAATATCCAATGGGAGATGTCATTTTCTTGCTTGTTCTATCTTTCTATGAAGAAATGTTATTAAATTTATAAGTAAGATGTCGTTTTAACAGTTGTGTAGTTTATTCTTCAACAGCAATAAACCGTTTTCTGTTTTTTATTTGATACCAGATTGAAACCATCCATAGAACAATAATTAAAGCATAGGTGAACAATGACAATGAAACTGACAATGAGAGTGATTTAATAATCGTCATTGAATTGGTAAGGATAATTAATCCACCAACTAAAACTCCTAATAAGTAAGTAGGAACGATACGTACAAGCCAAGCTGCTATTGGTGCTGCAACTACCCCACCTATCATAAAAGCTATTACCCATTGCCAATTTAATTGTTCCAAACCAAGAAATAATATAAAACCTAGTGTAGCAGAAACAGCAACTGCGAATTCACTTGTGCTAACTGTCCCTATCACCTTTTTAGGTGAAATTCCTTTTCGAGCAATCAATATTGGAGTCGTAATAGGTCCCCACCCTCCACCTCCTACTGCATCGAAAAATCCACCTATCATACCAAGTGGAGTTAAAAATCTTTTCGAAAGGGTTGGCGATTGCTTTATTGATGATGACACATGATTAAAGAAAAGGAAACGGATGATGATATAAAACCCTAAAATAATTAAGAAAATGGATATAAATGGTTTGATTATATCACCTGGAATGTTGCTAAGAAATGCTGCTCCTACAAAGGCACTTATTGCTCCAGGTATAGTTAATTTAATCAATATATTTTTATCAACATTTCTATACCACAAATGTGATGCACCTGAAGCTGCCGAAGTAACAATTTCCGCCATATGAATTGATGCTGAAGCAACTGCAGGAGCAATACCAAACATTAATAACAATGAAGCGGACGTTGCACCAAATCCCATACCTAATGAACCATCAACAAGCTGTGCCAAAAATCCAATAATCGAAAAGATAATTAATTTATTCATTTCCACATACCTCAATCCCTAGTATTCTTATGAGGATTATAAGGTAAAGATCTTGTACTTGTAAATATAAATATTTTTAAAAATCAAAATTTTTTTGTAGTAAAAAAAAGCAACCTAATTTAGATTGCTTTCTGCCTTAGTTCTCTATTAAAATCAAACGGTCATGGATGTTTGCCTTGATCTCAACGAGGCACTGAAGTGAAATGTCCAAGCGCTTATCTAAGCAAAAAGGCTAACTCAAAAAGTCGTTGTTTCACGACTTTATCGAGTTAGCCTCTGAAACCATCAAATGTGTTTCGAATGGGTATATTTCTATAAGTAAACCTTAGATCTTCATTACTCCGCCTGTACTTGCTGATGTAACAAGCTTAGAATAACGAGCTAAATATCCTTTTTTCACTTTTGGCTCAAAGCCTTTCCAGCTTGCTTTACGTTTTTCCCAATCTTCCTGGGCTACCTGTACATCCATTGTGCGATTTTCGATATCGATAACAACGTGATCTCCATTTTCAACGAATGCAAGTGGACCTCCTTCAGCAGCTTCAGGTGAAGCATGTCCAATTGATAAACCACGAGATGCACCTGAAAAACGACCGTCAGTCACAAGTGCTACTTTTGGTCCTAATCCCATACCAACAATCATTGAAGTTGGAGAAAGCATTTCCGGCATACCTGGACCACCTTTTGGTCCTTCATAACGGATAATCACAACATGTCCTTCTTTTACTTTTCCATTTGCAATACCGCTGATCGCTTCTTCTTGTGATTCAAATACAATCGCTGGACCTTCATGGCTCGTAATTCCGTTTTGCACTCCACCTGTTTTAATAATCGCACCATCAGGAGCAAGATTACCGAATAAAACAGCTAGTCCACCTTTTTCAGTATGAGGATTATCAATAGGTCGGATAACTTCATAATCTTGTATCTCACAGCCGGCAATGTTTTCACCTAATGTTTTGCCTGTAACTGTTAATGTATCAAGATGAAGAGCTCCTTCTTTTTTTGATAATTCATACAGTGCAGCTGATACTCCACCCGCTTCATGTAAATCCTCAATATGATGATCTGATGCTGGTGCTAGCTTTGATAAATGAGGCACACGAGCTGCTACTTCATTTATCCGTTGAATTGGGTACTCAATTTCAGCTTCATGTGCTAAAGCTAATGTGTGTAAAACTGTATTAGTAGAGCCACCTAGAGCCATATCAAGAGCAAATGCATTATCAATCGCTTTTTCTGTAACGATATCTCTTGGCTTAATGTCATCTTTGATTAAATTCATTAATTGTTTCGCAGAATCTCTAACGAATTCTTTACGTTTTGGATCTACAGCCAAAATTGTTCCGTTACCAGGCATTGCTAAACCAAGTGCTTCTGCTAAACAGTTCATCGAGTTTGCTGTAAACATACCTGAGCATGATCCACAAGTTGGACAACCAAATTGCTCAAGCTCTGTTAAACCTTTTTCATCAAGATTACCAGATTGAAAGGCACCTACTCCTTCAAAAACAGAAGATAACGAGATTTTCTTTCCATCACTTGTTACACCGGCCTTCATTGGGCCTCCACTTACAAACAATGTTGGAATGTTAATACGTAATGCAGCCATCATCATACCTGGAGTGATTTTGTCACAGTTAGGAATACACACCATTCCATCAAACCAGTGTGCAGATACAACTGTTTCAACTGAATCAGCAATGATTTCACGACTTGGTAATGAATAGCGCATCCCAATATGGCCCATTGCAATCCCATCGTCTACACCGATTGTATTAAACTCAAACGGAACTCCGCCAGCTTCACGAATAGCATCTTTTACGATTTTACCAAACTCTTGTAAATGTACGTGACCAGGTACAATATCAATATATGAATTACAAACCGCAATAAACGGTTTACCAAAATCCTCTTCTTTTACACCTGCAGCACGAAGTAAGCTACGATGAGGTGCACGGTCAAAGCCTTTTTTAATCATATCACTACGTAATTTCATCATTCTAATCTCCCTTCACTAAACATTATTCAAGAATGATATTATAAGGTTACTTCTAAATGTCTAAATAATCAATATATTCTTTCTTGTTTGAATAGAGTTAGAATTAATGTAATCATATGGGAATGTTAAGAACTTTATGAACATAGTAAATTGGGGTAAAAGTTAGAGGTAGTCACACTAATTGAAAATGCAAAGTACGATTTCTTTAACACATGTTACTAATCTTTAGGCTCTGTTAGACTTGTTGTTGATTTCCATTACAAGCGCCTGTGGGTCTCCCAATCAAAAACGTCCTCCCACAGGAGTTTCATGTCTTCCACTCCTATCACAAAGCGCTAAAAATCACCTTTAAACTTTAACATAGCCTTCATTTTAGAAATCAGTACATTTTATAATACCAATCGTCTTCCGATAACATCTTCACATAGAGCGTTCAGAGGCATGATTTAGCTCGAAAAGTGGCACATGAACATGTTTTAAAGGAGCATCCTATTATGCCTCTGACTCCAATCAAGAAGGAGCTTTTACTAATGTTGTCATGAGTTAAGTGACTCAATTGTTGGTTAGCAAGCCCAGGTTCTCATACCGAATATTAATTCCTTCTTATTTTCAAAAATAAGGTTTGAAACACATATAATATAGGTGCCTTAGATAAGAAATAAAGAAAAAATTGGAGATTGTTCATACGAACTAAAGAATAGTACTTTAATTTCTTTGCCAAAAATGAGAATGGAAATGCAATAAAGGCATGTGCTAATGAATTGAGTAAAATAAACCGATTAAAATTTCCGTATGCCAGTTTAAGTGTCCACAATGCTACCATTAAAAAAGGACCAAGTTGAAAAGGGAATTCCCCAAATAAAGATGAATTGGGTTTATTATAAAAAACCCACCATCTTTGTTTTTTTCCGTACCGTTGATGAAGCATTTCAATCAGCAAAATAAGGATTGATGCTGGAAGAAATCTCTTTAAGTTTCGTAATCCTAATGCGGGTAATGTTAAAAATGACACAAGTACCACACCTATATTAAGTAACCATTGATTTTTCGTTGACACCTTTACAACTCCTTTCTATCTTTAGATTTACCTATACTTATTAAGATATTCTTTTAATTTGATCTGATCGCTTACCGTAAATTCAATTGATATATAACTTGAATTTATCCAGGTGACTGACAATAATATAAATATTGGAGTCTTTACTATTCGAGTAACAATTACATCATAGGGAGAAATAATCATGTCAACTGCTTCTATTTCAAAACAATCCATACCATCTGAACAACAAACAAAAACAGCTTATAATATTTTATTTATTATTGGTTTTTGTCACCTTTTAAATGACAGTATTCAGTCAGTTATTCCAGCGATGTTTCCAATTTTAGAAAAATCGATGGGGTTAACTTTTACACAGCTTGGTCTGATTGGATTTTCACTTAATATGGTTTCATCTGTTATGCAACCTGTTGTTGGCCTTTATACAGACAAACGACCTATTCCATATGCATTACCTATTGGATTAACAAGCTCTATGCTTGGTGTACTTGGTTTAGCGTTTGCCCCATCATTTATCACAATTTTACTTTCCGTTATCTTTATTGGATTAGGTTCAGCAATTTTTCATCCAGAAGGCTCACGTGTTGCCTATTTAGCTGCTGGAAATCGTCGGGGACTTGCACAATCAATTTATCAGGTTGGAGGAAATAGCGGTCAGGCACTTGCACCTATTATAACTGCATTAATTCTTGTTCCTTTAGGTCAATTTGGCGCAATTTGGTTTACTGCTGTAGCTGGTGTAGCAGTTGTTTTCCTTTTTTATATTGCTGGGTGGTATTCTAGAAAAATTCAAGCAACAACACCAATCACAATAGTGACAAAACCAACAAATACGAAACAACAACAACCAGCTATTTCTAAAGGTGTTCGCAATGCCATTCTTATCATCATATTCCTTATTTTTGCTCGTACTTGGTACGGAAGTGCTATCTCTAACTTTTACACATTTTACGCAATTGAAAAATTCAATTTAACCATCGCAGAGTCACAGATGTATATTTTCGTCTTTTTAGTAATGGGTGCAGTTGGTACATTTATTGGTGGTCCTTTAGCTGATCGTTTTGGGAAACGCAATGTGATTATCACTTCTTTACTGGCAACTGCTCCACTCACATTATTACTACCTTTTACAGGTCCTACTGTTTCTTTAGTTGTATTGGCTTTTATTGGGATCATTCTTATGTCAAGCTTTTCTGTTACCGTCGTTTATGCGCAAGAGCTTGTTCCAGGAAAAATTGGCACAATGTCTGGTTTAACCGTTGGGCTTGCCTTTGGGATGGGTGCAATTGGATCAGTTGCACTAGGAGGATTGATTGATATTGTAGGGTTAACACCTACAATGATTAGTGTCGCATTTTTACCACTTCTCGGTTTTCTAGCATTTTTATTACCAACTGATCATACTTTAAGAGAATGGCAATATAATAGATAATAACTTTAGAGGAAAAAATTACCGAAAACTTTAATCTAATTGTAACCTAAGAGACCCCTTTTCTATGTTATAACTATTTAAGTATAGAAAGGGGTTGCTTTATGCGAGCTTTTAAGAGAATATTTGCCACAACACTTAGTGTTCTACTATTATCTATTTCTATTTCTCACGTGGCAAATGCTGAATCTACTAAAAACACTTTAAATAGTGCCAATGAACAGCTAGAGCAAAAACAACAAACCATTCTTCAAAAGGAAAAAGAACAGCAGTCCATTCATCTAGAAGTTGATAACATCCAAAAAAATATACAAGCAATGGATGCTGAAATTACAAAAAACCAGGAAAGTCTAGCTCAAGTTGAAATTAAAATAACTGATATTCAACAAATGATTGAACAGAAAAAAGAAGAAATTGTTCTACTACAGGACAAGGTTTATGCTCGTGAAGGGATCATGGAAAAACGTTTAGTTGCTCTACAACATAGTGATCAAACAACACTAGTTATTGAGACACTAATCAATTCAGAAAGTGTAGGTAACTTCTTCGAACGTATAGGTGCCGTTAGTACTCTACTAAATGCCGATAAAAAAATTCTTGATGAACAAGAAGCAGATTTAAAGCAAATTGAAGAAGATAAAAAAGAAATCGATAAACAAGAACAACTGCTAATTAGTCAACAAGCTGATCTTGAAGTAAAGAAAGCAAACCTTGAGGAAAATCGCCTCAAAAGAAATCAAGCACTTGTTGCCATGCAGGATAAATACACAAAAATTGCAGCTGAAATAACGAATGCAGAACAAGAAAAATCAAAGATACAAACTCAAATAAACTCGATTACAGCTGAAATTAAAAAAGAAGAAGCTGCAGCTAAAGCAAGAGCCGTTGAACTAGCAAAAGCAAAAAAAGCAGCAGAAGCAACTGTTCAACATGCGGTTGCCCCAAAACCTTCTACACCTAGTAAAACAACTTCAGGCAAAACAGCTGGGAAAGAAATGTATGTCACAGCAACTGCTTATAGCCATGAAGATACTAAAAATGATGTTACCTACTTAGGTTATAATATTAAAAAGAACCCTAATATGAAGCTAATTGCTGTTGATCCAGGAGTTATCCCACTAGGATCAAAGGTATGGGTTGAAGGCTATGGTGAAGCCATTGCTGGTGATACTGGTGGAGCCATTATCGGTCACAAAATTGATGTTTTAATGCCTTCAAGCGCTCGCGCTATTCAGTGGGGACGTAAAACAGTTAAGATTGTGATTTTAGACTAAAAACTCATGAGGAAGGATAGATACAATCGTGCCTACGATTGTATCTATCCTTTTTTATTTAGACTCTTTTCTGAAAGATTGTTGTTAATTCCCCTCATATTGCAGTTTAAACATTGTTCTTATTGCATAATAAGTACTATTATCTTAAGAAAAGAAGCCACCATGCTTGGTAAAGTGCTGGATTTTGAGTTGTTAAAAGTAACAGATTTTAAGAAAACAGAATTTATATATAATCAAACCTACTACGTATTAAAAACAAACGCCATTAATGATTTATCTTTTTTGAAGTTCCAGTCAATAAAGATATCCTTAATACTGTTCTTAAAAATTTCATCAAAGTTTCCATAGCGATGGAAATAGCTTTTTTCTAATTCATCTTTTGTTATCCTTAACTCCTCAGCAAACCCTTTTGCAATGAGTGCTTTTTCAATCGGAATTAAAATCCCCTCCCGTTCGACTAAATAAATTGATTGTGATAAAGGGAAAACTCTTATTGAATTAGGTACTTTTTGAACCAACTCACTAATTCTCGCTATTTCATTTTCTAGTTTCTTTAAATAAATCCCGTTATCATCACATGATTGATCTATTTCTTCATTTAAAACAAAAAAGATTAAGCCAGAATTATTAGGAAAGTTCCAATCATGATAACTCTCTTCCACTTCACGATCCAGTGATACTTTTATAATACCCTTTAATTCCTCTAACACATGTTCGATAATAACAGCTCGCGCCTTTTCTACCTGCTTTTGTTGTCCTTGCTGTATCAAAACTTCTTCCATTGGTGAAATAAACCCTTGTACATAAATAACTAAGTGCTGTTTACATATAGTTGATTGACAAGACTTGGGACCCTTACCGAAATTTTTTCTTAGCAATTTACTTGTTAAGCTGCTAATTGAGTTTAATTTATCCTGGTCCATGATGAATCCACCTTTAACATAAATTCTTGATTGATTGTAATAAAAGCACATCTTTCCTGAAATTTGGATATTTTATACTATCTGTGTTTTTATAAGACTCTTTTCTGAAAGTTTGTTGGAATTGATGTTTTTATTTTTGTTGGAACCAGTGTTTTACCTCCTAAAAGCTACGATTTGAGATGCCACTACACTTATACAGAGTTGTTTCCAACAGTATTCTACAATTAACAAAGTTTACAAAATCAAACTTTTTTTAAAAAAGCAATTGTTGAATTGATACTCACAAAGTAAAAAATATTGAATTATTCTAACATGATACTGTAGATTCGTCATGATTTAATGCTCTGTCATTTTCTATTGATAACTTAGTATGTTCTATCATTCCACTAAAAACACAAAAAAAGCATATTTCAGTAGAAATATACCTAATTATTTGCCCAGTTATTTACTTACTTTATTAATTCTGTTAATAAAAAATCCAAATATTCCAATTCATAACTTATTATTACCTTATCGCTTTTTGTCATGTTCATCCTTTTTAAGACTGATTTCACTTGTTCTAAATTATTTATCATTTCACATATAATCAATACTATACTTGCTATCATATTAATAATTAATTGCCTATCAACATGTTCGCTACAAATGATCTCCATACTTTGTTGTTTTAATGTTAATAGATCTTGATATGAAGTCTCTATTTGGTCTATATTTAATTCATTCTCTTTTACATGTATCAATTCACTAATACTACCCAAAGTTATATTGATATCTTCCATTATTTGTGATGTTATACTGTTTAATATCTTTAATGAATATGAGTACTCATATGCTAGATTCATGTAATTTTCCTCAGACCTTTTCATTTGAACACCCTTTATTCATTTTCATTCCTATAATTACTATATAAAAAGCCAAAACAGCAAGATGAATACGATACTCCTGCTATTTTGGCATAAGGATAGGTTTCAAGGATCATGACTTTTTCAAAAACTTATTTACATAGAAACATTAGTAGTTACTTGTCTATTATATTACTTTATCTAATAATAGTAAAAAATAGAAATAATGTAAATGAGGTTTTTATAAAGGTTTACTCCTTTTACCTTTACTATAAAATTGGAATTTACAAATGAAAGAGAGATTGTGAGTTAGCTATAACTACGCAAGATGAACAAATAAAAGACTTCGATCTTTTTTATAATCCCACATTAAATACAAATGATCAATTTTCGAGCCAAATATATGTTGTAATGTTTCTCTCTGTTCCATATAACATTTTCTAATTTCAAAAGATCGTTCATGGATAATATTTAACTGACCTTTCTGAAAGAGAATTTTCTCAACCTTTAACAAAATCCGCTGACATTCAATCACATATAGCGTAGGTTTGATCTTAACAATTTCAAGTGTATTTGGAACTTTATGAATTTCAGAGCAGATTTGTATCACTTGATCAAAAATCTCATCCTTCCAAATCGGATTGAGCTTTGTTTCTTCCCACATCAATGAGCTAGTGTTCTCAAATAAAATCAGTCCGCTATTATCTTCATAATTCCAATCTTCATAATATGAATCAAATGATATTCCTAACAATTCTGAAGCTTCTTCCAGAAATTCTTTAAAAACGATTTCCATTACAGATGTACGAAATGAATAAGCTAATTTTAATTGATCACTTTTTACGAGAACATCCTCAGCAGGAGTAACGAAATTTCGAATATGCACAAGCAATTTATTTGAGTGATAGGTAATAAAGCAAGCTTCAGGGCCTTTACCAAATTTTTTTTTGAGCATTTTACTAAACGAACTACTAAGTAGGAGGAGGTCTTCTTGGTAGTAGCTATCAATTTTTTTCAAACACAATTCCCCCTTTCATATATCATTCTATTTTGTAGTAATTTTGGTATTCAGAAAGAACATACTAAGTAATATCTATTTTCCTTTCTTTTTTAAAAGATAAACCTAATTATGGAAAAACAAAAAGGCCTAACTCCCTATATAGAAGTTAGGCCATGGATAGACGAGCTATAAAAATAGTTTCTTCCATTTACCGTATTATCATAAGTTCATCATATATTTACATTTCATAACATGCGTTAATTCTCTAAATAACTAATAACAGCTAGAAATTAGTCAATAAATATAATAGCATAATTAATACTCCTTTACAATATTCCTTCTTTGGCTAATATTATTTCTGAAAGATTGGTGCTAATTGAATTAATTATCTGTTAAAACATTCTTTTTTATCGCATAAAAGGTACTTTTCTAGCAGAAGAAAAGATGCCACTAGACTTATACAGTGCTGTATTTTTCAAGAATGTCAAAGCAACAAAATTTCGTGAACAACCTTGGCTAATTAATACACTAATACTTTTATAGAGAATATTTTTCTTCAAACTAACTCATCTTAAGATGAACCCTGTAAAAGGAGATGAAATAGTGGATAGACGAAACCAAAATTCTGAAGTGACACCACATCCAGATGGGAAAAGAGAATCAATTATAAATGACTCATTATCAACTGCCGGCACTTCGATGGGAATTATAATGGATAAGGAGAATGAATTTCAACAAGAAAGCAATCCGTTTCATCATCCGATCGTCACTGACCCTTCAATGGTTGAATTCGAAAAACTCATGCGCGGAAAAAAAGTCGAAGAATAAACGAGGTGTGAAAATAAAATGTCAGATTGGAATGAACAAGCAGCACCCAACAATAATCTACCAGTTAAAAACCTCCGTGCTCTTAATGGAAGATTAAATAAAGAAAGCTCTTTTAAAAGTAGATCTTCTAAACAACGCTCCCAACAAAAAGATTAAAAAGCTAACTTAAAACTATCGGGCCTCTGTATAGAGTTGCAAAAATTCAATCACAATAAAAGCGTGAATTCACAACTAAACTGAATCCACGCTTTTATTGTTGCTGAGCATTCAACATTTGATTTTTTGAAAAAAATTCTCATACCAATTTACAAACAAATTTTTCAGTGTGTCATTGAAAAACAAGTAAGCTTTTTTCTGAAGGCTGTTTTCGTAAACTTTGTTGCTTTAACAACTCCAAGTAAACAGCACTATATAAAGCATAATGGCATCTTTTCTTCATAGGATAGTACCTATTTTGCTTTAACAACAATGTTGGGTGCTTTATTATGTTGACTTTAAAAGTTTTCTCGTTTATTCGAAGTGTATCGTCTAACAACTTGTGAGCCTATACGGCCCCCTGGAAAGCAACCTGATTTCGTCCCTCTTCTTTTGCAACATACAATGCATTATCACAGCGGGACAATAAGGAACTAGGGGTATCCCCTTCCAAGTATGTGGCTACGCCAAAGCTAGCAGTTGTTTTGCCAACTTCTTTAAATGAATGATTCTCTAGATGCTGCCTCAGCTCCTCCGCAAGTTCCAATGCTTTAACAGTTCCTGTATTAGGGGAAATTACTAAGAATTCCTCACCACCCCAGCGTCCAGCCAGATCGGTTTTACGAACTTTTTCTTTTAAAAGGTGTGCTGTTTCCCTAAGTATGTTATCGCCGACTTGATGACCATATTTGTCATTGACGGCTTTGAAATGATCAACATCTAGCATAATAAGTGATAACGAAGTGCCGTTTGTTTTAACTGTCTGAAGCTGTTTATCTAACTCAGCATCCAGCCGCATTCGGTTAGCTATCATAGTGAGGCGGTCTGTATTGGCGAGCTGTTCAAGCTTTTGTTTTGCTTCTTCGAGTTGCTTTGTACGCTCTTGTACTTTTTCTTCTAGTTTGTCGTTCATTTCTTTTTTCATTAAGTTAATCTTATCGCCAAGTGCTAATGAGAGGAAAATAGCTTCAAAGCAAGCGGCGGTTGCAGGTACAATTTCATAGAGACCAGGATGAAACGGGATCCATTTTAAAAAGCCGAAGCCTTGAATAAGCATCGATCCAAGTAAAACTGTCCAGCCGACCATGTAGAAACGAGCCATTTTAAAACCTTTCAGTAGCATCGTTAAACCAGAGACCCAAAGAAATGCTAAGACAATCACCGTAAGAAGGGTTATCACATTATTTACGGCTTCAAGGTTTGGCACTGTAAAGACTGATAACAACGACAACATAGTCAGAAATAAAAAGATTTTAAGCACCCGGTTATGTTTTGGTAAATGTGTTTTAAGTTCTAGAAATTCTTTGCCAAATAAAATCATAAAACAAACTAGTAATGTGCAACTTATTGGTAATGTTCGAAACAGTAACCAATCAGGCAAAGCATGACCAACAAGTTCAAGGTCAAATGCATTCATCGTGGCCTGATAAGCTATAAAGCTAAACATATATAAAACATAGAAAATATACGCTTTTTCTTTAAGTGAAAAAAACAAGAACAGGTTATATAGCATAAGCCCCAGAAGAAAGCCATAAAATAAACCAGTTGAAAATTTATAAGTTATCACGTTTTCAAGAAAACCGTTATCTGTATATAAAAAAGAACTGAACATAAGTGGCAATTCCCCGTAAAGAGCAATATACACTTCTGTTACATCTGGTTCTTCAACTGTAAATAAGTTAGAAAAGTATCGGAGAGATTGACTATCGTTTTCTGCAATGCCACCCTTTTGAACGGTGTAAGATCCATCTTGTTGGACAAAATACATATCGACGTGATCTTGTTTGTCTATGCCTTCTATCACGTAGCCACTCGTGTTTCCTTGTATCAAGTCATCCAGAGATAGACGAAGCCAGATCTTATCAGTTGTATGCCAAAAAAAAGGATATTTTTGAGTGCTTGGTGTAAAGTATTGATCATACATCCCATCAATTAAGTCTTCCACCGTCACTTTATTAGATGAATCATGAAATACATCGTAGTGAGGCCCAAGTATGATACGGCTTACTTCAAAAGATGAAGATCCCTTTATTGCAATAATAATCACAAACAACATGATGATCATGAATACAGCTATTCTATTCGTTTGATGTAGTAGCTTTGATTTATTGTTCCAAATCATAGTTTAGCCCTTTCTTCCTAGTCTCTCATATTCTTCCATACTATGATTATACTATTTTTATAAATACGGTGCCTAAAAACTTGGGTATTAAATCTTATGGTGTCCGTTCAATAAATCTGATCAACAATATAGAACGATTAATTAACTACATTATTAATAAGGGTTCGTAAAGAATAACATTGCGCGAAACTAAAAAAAGCTGTTGAATTCAAATTCAACAACTTTCTCTGATATGATTATTATTCTTAGAGGGTTTACATCTCTATATCGTGTAATCACCATTCTATTATTCATGCTTTGAAATAAACTCATGAATTTCTGCTTTTGTTGGTAAAGCAGAAATTGCACCTTTACCTGTTGTTGTTAAAGCACCACTTGCATTAGCATAAGATAATATATCACGATGATCTGAATGTAAGATTGATTCTAATTCAGAAAGCGATACTTTCTTCTCTAAAAGCTTATATAAAAATCCGCCGATAAAGGCATCGCCAGCTCCTGTTGTATCTTGTACTTCAACTTTATAACCACTCGACTGATAGCATTGTTCTTGAACATATAGTTCAGCACCTTTTGCACCACGAGTATAAATAACAGCCTTAACATCTCCGGTAAATAATGAAGATATTGCTTCGTCCTCATTAGATATCCCTGTAATAAATTCAAGCTCTTCATCTGATATCTTTAGGATATGAGCTTTTGGTATAAAAGATAAAATTGTTTCACGACAATCTTCAGGAGTCTTCCACAAAGGCAATCGCACATTAGGATCAAAGCTAATTATTCCACCCTTTTCTTTCGCATATTCTATCGCTCTTTGATGTGCTCGTTTCATCGGGCTTTCAACTAAATCAACCGAGCAAAAGTGAAGAATATCTCCCTCTTTAAACCAACTTGCCTCAATTTCATCCTCTGTTAATAGCAAATCGGCAGAAGGATTTCGATAAAAAGAAAAATCTCGTTCACCATCTTCTTTTAAAGAAACAAAAGCTAAAGCTGTATTAGCTTCATTTGTTCTAAATACATGGTCTGTGTTCACACCAACTTGTGTTAATGTTTCAATAAGGAAATCACCAAATGCATCCTCGCCTAGCTTAGTAATCATTGATGCCTTTGCTCCTGACTTAGCAACGGCAGCTGCTACATTTGCAGGCGCGCCACCTGGTGCTCTTTCAAATGAAATCACATCTTTTAGTGCCTTCCCTTTTTGGGCTGGAATAAAATCTATTAACACTTCACCAATCGAAAACAAACGACCCATGAATTCATCACTCCTTATTAAATATCCCATTTCTCAGCATAAAATGTAGTAGATCCACCCCTAGCAAAAAGACGAATTTCATCACTTTCTTTTTTAGGAAAAATTCTACTAGTAAATACCTCTTCACCATCATTTATAAATACTTCAACAGATGAAACATCAACAAATAAATGAAACTTAATTTGATCATCTGTAATTGTACATTTTCTTTGTTCACCATACTTCTTTGCTACAGGTTGTCCAGATTGACTACGATCTAATATGATCTTTTTTTCTATGCTATCATACATAATGCTTGTATGTTCATCATCACTAGCCCGTATTTCAATTCCGAATTGAGTACTATCACATTCTTTTAATTCACAAATTAACTCGAAAGATACTCCATTAAAGAACTTTCTTGTTTCATTTGTCAGTGTTGCTTCAACAACTTGTTTTGATTTTCGAAGCTTTTGTAATTCTACTACAGGTTTTTGAATCAATTTCTCATTTTTAATCGTTAACTCTCTTGGCAATGTTAAACAGTGTGCCCAACCATCCTGATCTGTAGGATACTCAATTTCTGGTAAACCCATCCAACCAACTAAAATTCGACGACCATCGTGAGCTAATGTTGTTTGTGGTGCATAAAAATCAAAGCCGCGATCAAGCTCATGAAATCGCCCATGAGCAAACTCCTTCGTTTCTAAATCCAACTTCTGTCCAACCAAATATCCTGATTGATAGATATTTTGAAACTCATCACCCGATTTCTCAATTCCTTGAGGAGAAAAAATGAATACCCCATGATCATGATCTTCAAAATAGTCAGGGCATTCCCACATATATCCAAATCCCTGTAAACCCGTTTTCATTTCCCCTAAAAATGTCCAGTCAAGAAGATTGTCCGATTTATATAATACTGCACAGCCTGTTAGATTTTCTCTTTGTGCTCCAATAATTGCATAAAATAAATCCCCTGATTTCCATACTTTAGGATCTCTAAAATGGTCAGTATATCCAGAAGGTATTTCAGTAATATTCGCTTGCTGTGGTTTTGTCATTCTACCTTGTTTGTTCATTAACGCAACAACTTGATAAGGATGTCGTTCCCAGTTTTCATCACGAGTATTTCCTGTATACATTAAGTATAACGTATCATTATGCTCAATAGCACTACCTGAATAGGCACCATGACTGTCATAATATTGTTCCGGCTTTATTCCAACACCTACATTTTCCCAAGTAACAAGATCACTAGACTTTGTATGATACCAATATTTCAATCCATGAACTGGACCTAATGGAAACCATTGATAAAACAAATGATATTCACCATTAAAAAAACAAAATCCATTCGGGTCATTTAATAATCCTGTCTCAGGTTGAATATGAAAGCTCTGTCTCCACTCACTATTCTCCACTTTCTTTTTCAATTCATCCATTTCATTTATATTTATCTCTTCAAGTCGACGATATCTCATCTCTTTTGTCCATTCCATAAAGCTCGTTCCCCTCAAATTGAAAATATCATGAATAATTTATTTAAGTCTCTAAAAATTAACATAGGAGAATCGTCTATATGATGGATTCTCCTAAACTATTTGATTAATTCTGTTCTTTTTTTGCTGCTCTTTTTCCTAAGATAAACGTTACAGTAAAGGCTACCGCACATGAGATTACCATACCAATTACGTAAAATGTAATCGAACCTGTTTTAATAGAGATAATCCCAGGAAGTCCTGCTGCTCCTAATGCAATGGCTTTTACTTTGAAAAGCCCGATAAATCCTGACGCGACAGCCGCACCAACGATTGCACCAATAAATGGATAACGAAGCTTTAAGTTAACCCCAAACATTGCTGGCTCAGTAATTCCCAGTAACGAAGAAATACCAGCTGCTGATGCAATACCTTTAATTTTCGCATCACGAGTGAGTAATAAAACAGCTAAAGTTGCTGCACCTTGGGCAACATTTGACATCGCTGCAACAGGGAAAATAAATGAACCACCTGTTTTGGCAATATCAGCAAGTAACTGGGTTTCAACAGCAATAAAGCTATGATGCATTCCTGTAATAACAACCGGTGCATATGCTAAACCAAATAGAGCTGTTCCGATAAAGCCAGTTGTATCGTATAACCAAATCAATCCATCTGATAAAAGATTTCCTGCTGTTCTTGTCAGTGGACCTACTATTGTAAAAGTTAATAATCCTGTAATAAAAATTGATAATAACGGTGTTAATAAATTGTCTAATGAAGATGGTGTAATTTTACGTAAATTCGTTTCAATTTTAGCTAAAATAAATGATGCTACTAGCACTGGTAAAACGGTTCCTTGATAGCCGATCTTGGCAATTTCGTAACCTAGTATATTCCAATATGGAATTTCTCCACTTGTTAAAGCTGCGCCGTAATTATATCCATTTAATAAATCTGGATGAACCATTAACATACCAAGTGTTGCACCTAAGTATGGATTACCTCCAAAACGCTTTGTAGCTGAAAATCCAATCAAAATTGGTAAAAAGACAAAAGCCGCATTTGCAAATGTATTAATAAGTGCTGCTAAATCTGCGATTCCTGGATTAGCTTCTACAAGTGACATGTCATCAACAAATAAATCAGAAGCCGTTAATAAATTGTTAAGTCCCATTAACAAACCACCGGCAACAATTGCTGGGATAATTGGGACAAATATATCAGATAGCATCTTAACAAAACGCTGTAATGGATTCATTTTCTTTGAGCCTGCACTGCTAACTTCCTTTGTTGACATTTCTTCCATTCCAGTAAGCTTTGAAAGCTCATTATAAACATTGTTCACAGTACCTGATCCTATGATAATTTGATATTGTCCTCCTGTTGAAAATGTTCCTTTAACAATATCCATTTCATCTAGCTTTTTTTGATCTACTTTTTCTTCATCATGCAAAACAAGTCGTAATCTTGTTGCACAGTGTGCTGCAGCAGAAACATTTTCTTTTCCGCCTATTGCAGCTAAAATTTCTTGTGCTATTTGTGGATAGTTCATGTATACTCACCCTTTACTAGTTTTAGTATGTTGTGTGGAACCGGTTCCTTAAACGAATAAAAAAATATACTTGGTACCGGTTCCACTTATAATTAAAATAAAAACCGATGTAATGGAACCGGTTTCGAATAAATTATATATCGCTTACATACGATTGTCAACACTTTCTCGTTCAATCATTTTAACATGAGAAACAGTTAATTTTTCTACAGATTCTCCGTTAATTAGACGAATCATTTTTTCTGCAGCAAGCTCTCCAGCATCTTTATAAAAGAACTTAACAGTTGTGATACTAGGATGAATAATCTCCGTTACTTCATAACCACCGAAGCCTGTAATCGACAAATCAAATGGTATAGATAACCCTCGAATTTGAGCTGCTTTTAAAATACCAAGCGCAATATTATCTGTCGCACATACAATAATTGTTGGTGCATGGTGATCCATAATTTCAGAAAATTTCTCTGTTGCATCTTTTACACTAAAGCTTGTTTCATAATACATCACATCACTATTGCTCTCTTCCTTTATCGCCTGCTGAAACCCTCGTTTTCGTTTCACACCAACCGCTATATCCTTCTCTGTTACACCTAAATAGGCTATCTTTTTGTGACCTTTAGCTAAAATATATTTACCAAGTAAAATACCTGCTTCTTCATCATTATGAATTAAGCTATAGCAATGCTCACTTTCCTGTCCAACGAGTAACACAGGCACATCCACTTTTGCAAAGGCTTCTAGATGCTGATCCGTTATTTGTGTTGCAAGCAAAATAATACCAGCTATCTTTTGATTCGCTAGATTATAAATGCTCTCAATTTCTCGTTCTAAATCCTGACTTGTATTTGATATAAGTAATTGATAGTTTTCTTCTCGAAGTCTTTCATCTATTCCAATTAACGTTTCTGCTGTCGCATACGAATTTAACCTTGGCACAATCGTCCCAATGATATTTGTCTTCTTTGCCTTTAAACTTCGGGCAAACGTATTAGGAACATAGCCAGTTTCACTTATCACTCGTTCTATTTTCAAACGTGTTTCTTTCCCAACAGACCCCCCATTAAGAAATCTAGAAACAGTACTTTTCGCAACTCCTGCAAGCTTGGCAATTTCACCAATTGTCATATTCATACAACTCCACATTCATGTACTTTGCTTTATAGTATACACCAAATGGTTGGGGTAATTAAAATAAGGATTATTGAGTTTGTTTGTGTATGTTCAATTTTATCTAAAAAACAATTTGATTTAATTAATTTTTAAGGGTCGTCGTTCTGTACCTTAATTTTGTAAACTTTGTTGCTAGATAATAAGTTTTTGAGTGAAGGTTCAGCTGATTAAATAGTTCAGTTGATAATCACAAACACCTCCAACTTTTAAACTTACGCTTAAGAGTGATGGTAGTTTTTGTACTGATAAAATATAGACTGTTGTATAATTATTACAAGTTTGTTTGTATGATTAATTATATACATTATTTGTTATTTTGAGGTAACTACGTGCATTTCTAGAATTAACTTACTATATGTAGGTCATTTAAATTTATTTAGAATAGGTAAAATATCGTAGTGAAAGAAATCAGGCGAAAATCTATCTAGAAATTGGGGTGTAGCGTTTGGTATTTAATTGGTATTTTGAATGGAATCTTATTCAGGTGATGTTCATGTTACTTGCTTGGGGTTTCCTTGCTTATGGGGTTTGGCGTATCTATCAAACCCAGAATATCGCAGAACGACCAGTGCTTTGGAAATTAATAATCGCTGTGTTGATTGGACTCTTTTCTTTTTCTATTAATCTTCCATTATTTGAAGGTGTTTTTTCTATAGCTATTCTTCCACTTGGAGTTTGGATTTTATATGCCATGCTAAAGGGGAAAAATAGGTGGGATTCTTATCGAAAATATGCTTGGTTGGGCTTTCTTTGGAATTACTTCTTTTTAGGAGCTGCTCTCTTGGCAATCGGAGTATCAGGAGTTATTTATCCTAAGCATGAAGTGGAAACATATCTTGATGATGTTTCTAAAGCAGAGCTACTTTCTATCCATCCTTCAGGAAAAGAAGTTCACCTTAACGTGATGAAACTAGAAGAATCCTTATCTTCTTTTACATGGGAACAGTCGAATGTTACTCAGTGGTACGAAGAAATTAGAGAGCAAATGTGGTCGAATGAAGAAGACAAGGAACAGAAAAACGTACAAGAGAAGTTTCCCTATCTGTTAACTGATGTGAAAGCAAAAGCAGGAAAAAAGGTTCGAGTTTATGTGGAATATGACGGAAAAGGATTACTTGTTACCACAAAAGACAACCAATACTATTTTCGCTCTAACAATGCTACCTTCTTGAAAGAAAGGGGGAGTGCAAATGAGTAAAAAGAAGTTACTGCTTCTACTATTTATTGCGAGTCTTTTGGCTGTAGGTGCATATGCAATGTACATAATTAGTATTCCAAAAGACTTTTATACAGAGGAAGAGCTTTTAGAGAAAATTCCACTTATGACACCAAAGAAAGAAATTCAAGATATCATACAAATTGATGAAGAAACCTATTTTGTTCCTTTCTTATCAGCTGATGACTCTTATGGATCAAGTATTTGGGTATGGAATACTGGAAAATGGGAATGTGTTGGTACAGATTCTGCTTCTGGTCCTAGTATCCTATCAAATAACGGAAACTCCTATGTTTATTGGAACGTCCATCCTCATGATAAAGTTCATGAGTGGCAAATCTATTTAACATCTGAGAGAAATTACTCTGTAACTGAAGCCAACAGTGAAAACCGGTTGGAGGTATATTTTCCAAAAATTCAAGTGAAACATACGATTACGTTAGGAAAAGAAAGCTATGGCTATGTTGAGCTACCTTCTAAATGGAAGGAAATTATTGGATCCTCTGATTTAAACCCTGCCCAATCAGGACTATTACCTTCTAGTCATTACTACATGTTCCAGTATCAAGCTTATAATGATAAACAAAAAGCTGTTGATCTTGAGCATACGTTTCGTAACGGTGGCGGTGGCACTTACACAGGAGATTATATTCAACAGATGCAACAGGTGATTTCTGAGGAACTAGAATAGGTAATCTTATCTTCTTTTCTCACTTAAATAATCCCTTTTTTGCTGGAGATTTATTTAAAGCTCCGTTATAAGAATTAGCCTATAAATAGCACCTCCAATTGTTTAGATTATATTTCAAAACAAACGAGGTGCTGTTATTTTTCATAATATATAATTGTGTAGAAGTTACAAATAAAAAACATTTCCCTCAAAAAAGAGGGAGTGCGATCCAAAATTAGGATCGCACCCACTTCTATACACCATGACTTTCTATTTATACAGGAACCGCAACGAAAAATTCGTTATAAAGTGCCTGAACTGCTCGTTTTTCTTGTGGTTCTTTTACTCCGAACATCATACTTACCTCTGATGACCCTTGGTTGATCATCTCAATATTCACACCGGCATCTGCTAAAGCTTTAGACGCACGAGCTGTCGTACCTACATTGTGACGCATTCCTTCACCAACAACCATAATTAACACAAGGTCATGCTCAATGATGACTTCGTCAGCTTGTAGCTCTGTCATAATCCGTTCTGTAATTTGCTTTTCTACCTCTATACTCATTTGCTTTTGTCTTAAAATAACTGTTACATCATCAATCCCAGATGGGACATGTTCATATGTTAGACCATAATCCTCTAAAATTTGTAGAAGCTTTCGTCCAAATCCAATTTCTCTATTCATTAAGTATTTGCTAATGTAGATGCTACAAAAGCCTTTGTCACTGGCAATTCCAATAACAGGACCATTTGAATTCGCACGCTCATTAACAATTTTTGTTCCTGGAGCTGATGGGTTATTTGTGTTCTTTACATTAACAGGAATTCCTGCACGAAAAGCTGGAATTAGTGCTTCATCATGGAAAACCGAAAAACCAGCATATGAAAGTTCACGCATTTCTCGATACGTTAACTCAATAATTTCTTTTGGATTTTGAACAATTGTTGGATTAACAGAGTATACAGCATCAACATCTGTAAAGTTTTCATATAAATCAGCTTTAATACCATTTGCAAGAATAGAGCCAGTGATATCAGAGCCACTTCTAGAAAAGGTAAGAACTTCTCCACTTTTGCTATAACCAAAAAAACCTGGAAAAATGATGATACCTTTACGTTCACGAAGTTTATATAAATTTTCATATGACTCAGGAAGAACTTGTGCATTACCTGGTTCATCTGAAACTAATAATCCCGCATCCTTAGGGTTAACATATTGTGCATCAACACCACTATGTTGAAAATAAGCAGCAATCAGTTTTGCATTATTATCTTCTCCACTTGCTTTTACAGCATCTAAGTAGCTTTCTGGTTTACTTTTATCACTTGCTAATAATTCTCTTAAATCCTTTGTAATTGTTTTTATGATATCGGAGGAAATTTCTAATTCCTTTACAATGCTTTCATACCGCCCAATAATCGCTTGAAAAGTAGCTTCAGCATCTTCATTTTCTAGATGCTTTTCAGCACATTCAATAAGCATGTCTGTCACCTTGATATCATCTGAATAACGTTTCCCAGGAGCAGACACAACAACCACTTTTCGAGATGAATCTGCGACAACAATTTGTAAAACCTTTTTTAATTGTTCACCTGATGCTAAGGAGGATCCTCCGAACTTTACAACCTTCATTTCTACAACTCCTATTATTTAAAATTTTCTGTCAAATTTTAATCCTTATTATCACCTTTTTTTCATGAATAATCAAGAGTTTTCTTCCCGGAAAGAACATTTGTGTTTTTTGTAAGGACAATAAAACATTTTCACGTAAGGCTCTTTTCTGAAAGATTGTTGCTGAATAACCTATCTATTCATTAAAAACATTGTTTTGACAACAAAAAATGTACAAATCTAAGAAGAAAAAATGCGACTATATATTATACAGAGCAGAATTTTTGATATGACGAAAAGCAACAGAGCTTACGAAAAAAACCTTACGTAAGGCTCTTTTCTGAAAGATTGTTGCTAAATAACCTATCTATTCATTAAAAACATTGTTTTAATAAAAAAAATGTACAAATCTAAGAAGAAAAGATGCCACTATACTTTATACAGTGCATAATTTTTCATATGACCAAAAGCAACAGAGTTTATGAAAAAAGCCTTACGTAAAAAAGAGACAGGATATTGTCTCTTTTTTCTATTGCTATAGGTATTTTTTACGTTTTCAGTTCAACTATTCCAAATTTCCACTCAATAGTTGAATCAAGCGTTTGTTTAAGACTGATTTCGTATACTTTGTTGTTTTTGCCATTCCAAGTAAACAACACTTTCTCAAGTTTACTTCAAAGATTAGTATGCAAAAAAACAATGATCAACTGTAAAAAATTAGGGATTTTTCTCAAAAGAGTCTTGTTTTAAAGAACTTTACTTAAAAAGGCCTTTGTTCGTTCTTGCTGAGGGTGATCAAATAACTCGCTTGGGACGTTTTCTTCTACTATATATCCACCATCCATGAAAAGAACTCGATCACCTACTTCTTTTGCAAAGCCCATTTCATGAGTAACAACAACCATTGTCATTCCCTCTTTTGCTAGCTGCTTCATTACTTCAAGAACTTCTCCGACCATTTCTGGATCAAGAGCTGATGTGGGTTCATCAAAAAGCATAATTTTCGGTTCCATAGCAAGTGCTCGAGCAATGGCTACCCTTTGCTTTTGTCCACCAGACAATGAACTAGGATAAGCTTGAGCCTTTTCCGCTAAGCCAACTTTTTGAAGCAACTTCATTCCTCGATCTTTAGCTTGTTCTTCACTTAGCTTTTTCACTTTCATTGGAGCTAGAGTAATATTTTCAAGTACTGTTTTATGTGGAAATAAGTTAAATTGTTGAAAAACCATTCCAACATCTTCACGAATTTTATTAAGATCTGTTTTCTTCGCTGTTAAATCAACACCATCAATCAAAACTTGTCCACCAGAAGTTGATTCAAGTAAGTTTAAACAGCGTAAAAACGTTGATTTTCCAGATCCTGATGGTCCGATAACAACGACAACTTCCTGAGGCTGTATTGTTACATTAATATCCTTAAGAACTTGATTGTCTCCAAACGATTTCTTTAATTGTTTTACGGTAATCATTCTGTCGTCAGCCTTCTTTCTAGTTTATTAAGTAGGAAGCTTAGCGATACAGTTAAGATTAAATAAATGACAGCAACAGTTAAGTATGGCTCCCACACACGATAATATTGAGTGGACATGGCTCTTCCCCAATACATGATTTCAGGTGCTGCTACTACAGCTGCTAAAGAAGATTCTTTTATTAACACAATAAACTCATTTCCAAATGGAGGAATCATTCGTTTAAAGGCCTGCGGCAAAATCACATGTGTCATTGCTTGCACATGATTCATTCCTAAAGACCTAGCAGCTTCCATTTGTCCACGATCAATGGATTGAATACCACCTCTAAAGATTTCAGCAATATACGCAGCAGCATTTAACGAAAGCGCAATAATAGCTGCAGCAATTCCATTCGTTTCACCAGTAAAAAGTGGAACAATGCCAAAATGGATTAAAAGGATTTGCACAAACAAAGGTGTCCCTCTAAAGAATGTAATGTACATCCTAAAAGGAAGCGCTAGCAATTTGTTATTGAGCATTTTTCCCAGACCAATTCCCAGGCCCAAAATTGTACCTAAAAGAATACCAGCGAAGGATAGACCAATTGTTAGTAGAGTTCCTTTCAATAAAAACGGCGCGTATTCAACAATAATATCAAACCTAAAATCCATTTATTTTTCCTCCTAAACAAAAGCGTATACAACCTAGGGTAGCATCATTTGCTTAATACGACTGCTTTTACTAAGTGATTTTATCAAACAATTTCTCTAAAAAGGAAAAATTGCGTATCACTATTTATTTAGTGGTACGCAAAGTTTTCTTTTATTGTTGTGCTTTTAAATTCTCAACATCTGGATCTGAACCAAACCATTCATTATATATATCAGCATATTTACCATTATCTAATACTGTATTAATTGCTTCATCAAAATCAGCTTTCAGTTCGCTGCCTTTAGGAAACATCAAACCATAATATTCAGCATCAAAGCTGTCCGCGTCTTCAATAACCACTAATTTTTGATCTGGATTATTTTTTACATATTCTTCAACAACTGTGTTATCAGCTACTACTGCATCTGCTCCACCACTAGTAAGCTCCATAATTGCTAAATTATTATTCTCAAACTTTTTAATATTTGAGCTGTTTTTACCTAATAATGCATCAACTGCTTCTTGACCTGTTGTACCAGCTTGAACGGCAACAACTTTATCTTTTAAATCCTCTGCCGTTTTAATATCACTACCCTCTGGTACAAGAATCTTATTCGTAGATAAGAAATATGGAGAAGTAAAATCGTACGTTTGCTTACGATCGTCATTGATTGTTATAGCTGACACAGCAAAGTCAGCAATTTCATCTTTAATTTCTACGAAAATTGGATCCCAACCAACATTGACAATCTCAACTTCATAGCCAGCTTCTTTTGCAACAGCTTCAACGAAATCAACATCAAACCCAACAATTTCACCCTTGTCCATGTACTCAAAAGGTGCATAAGCAGCATCTGTCACAACTCGTAATTTTTCCTTTTTCTCAGTATCTGCAGCTCCATCTCCTTCACCGCTACTAGAACTCTGACTTGTTCCACAAGCCGCTAAAGCAAAGGTAAATGTTAACACCATCAACATCATTACTAATTTTTTCATTTTGTAAATCCCCCTTTAAAACAATTATAATGCAAAAATTCTGATATTTATTTTTGTATTTTAAGTAGTTCCTCATTTCTTATAGGTCTACTAATTCACTTGAAAACTATGTATGAAGTATATCAAAATATGAATTATAATACAATATAATGTATAAAAAACTTTTATTAGAATAGAATTAATTTTCTACCAATAGATTAATATTATCTATATATCTAATATAATCCAGGATAATGGAATTAATTTCAATCGTATTGGTATATAATCTCACATTAATAAATTATAATGTTTCGTTTATTGCACTTATAAAATTACTTATATTTATTCATCTATTCTTTGGATATTCCTTTTATTTTTAAAGGGTTTTAAAATAAACCAACACTATTATAGCTTGTGAAGCTACATCTATAAAAATAGCAATATCTTAGATACTGAGCTTTACCACATAAGCCGTCAACTTCGTTTAACAACAAAAAAGAGCCTAGGATATAATTAAAGAAATCATACAAAAAGACGAATAAATCTAAATTAATTTAGGTTGAAATAACAAGTTCGTTCCATTTCGCTGCAGACACTCGCTTTCCACGGGGAGGAAGCTAAGCCTCCTCGACGCAAGCGCCTGTGGGGTCTAAGCCTTTCCTCTATTCCCGTAGGAGTCGAGTGTCTTCCGCTCCATTTCACTAGTTCTTAAAAGTAGCATACAAGTTCCAAAAACCTATTAAACACAACAAATAAAAACCCGAACTATTAGGTGATTGATTAATTGTAATATCACCTTATAATTCGGGTTTATCTTTAGTTTAGGCTTTGTTAAAGCTTAATGTTGATTATTAGCACTTTGTTGATTGGAGTGAAAGGCATGAGACTCCTGCGGGAGAAGTGTGTCAAAGGGAGACCCCACAGGCGCTTGCGCCGAGGAGGCTCCCGGACCTAGGAAAAAAGGTACTTTTTTCCCGAGAAAGCGAATGCCTGTAACGGAAATCAACAACAAAGTTTAACAGAGCCTTAGTTTAAATACTTATGTCCGAGAACCTTTTCAAAATATTATTTCAGCTTATAATACGTAAGTGCTAGCGCAAATGCAAGGACTGCTCCTTTCACAATATCCATTGCAAAATAAGGTACTGACATCATAACAAGTCCATTTTGTAAAATTCCGATTAATACAGCACCAACAAATGTTCCAAAAGCATTCGGTTTACCAGCTCCTAAAACGGAAAAACCAATAAATGCTGCTGCAACTGAATCCATTAAGTATGGTCCTCCTGCATTAATTTCCGCTGTCATGACTCTAGAAGCTAAAATAATTCCTCCAATTGCTGCAAAAAGCGCTGAAAGTAAATAAGCAGCAACTTTATATTTATTAACAGCAATCCCAGATAATCTCGCTGCTTCAATATTTCCACCAATCACATACATATAACGACCATGCTTTGTGTAAGTAAGGAAAATATGAACAACAACGACAATCACAACCATAATAATAATAATCCAAGGAACTTGACCTAGCTTTTGAAATAACGGACTAATTAATCCTGTTGCAAACGAACCATCAGGCATAACCATATTTTGTGAAACTGTTGCTCCTTTTGTATATGTAAGAGCAATTCCTTGAACAATAAACATGGTTGCTAATGTAATCAGCATATCAGGAACTTTAAGTTTGATAATGAAAAATGAATTTAATGCACCTACTAATAATGATGCAACAATCGCTGAGAAAATAGCGATAAAGGTATTTTGTGAAAACCATACAAACATAGAAATGACAATTGCATTTGAAAGTGATGCAACAGATCCCACTGATAAATCAAATCCATTAACTGACAGTGAAATCGTTATTCCAATAGCAATGATTGTCACGATAGATATTGAACGAAGAATATTAATAACATTATTTCCTTGAATAAATGCAGGATTTGATAATGCAAAAACAGCAACAAGTACAACAATTGTTAAAATTGTTCCATATTTATATAAAAATTGAAAAAGATCAAACGTATTTTTAGATGATTTCTTCGCTTGTACAGGATTTAGTTCACTCATCCTTAGTTGCCTCCTGTTGAATAATATAGTAAATCTGCTTCTTTTGTATCACTAGTCTTAAGCTCTTTTACAACGTGGCCATCGTATAATACATACACACGATTTGTTATTCCGATTATTTCAGCTAGCTCTGATGATGCATAAATAATTGCTTTTCCTCTACTAGCAAGCTCACAAATCAATTCAAATATATCTTTTTTCGCTCCAACATCGACACCTTTTGTTGGTTCATCAAAGATATAAATCTCTGCATCTGCTATTAGCCATTTGCCAATCGCGATTTTTTGCTGATTACCACCTGATAAATTTTTAACGATCGCTTCCTCTGAAGGAGTTTTCACACCAAGGCTTTCAATTACCTGCAACGCTCGTTGTTTTTCTGCTTTGCGGTTCAAAAAGCTAAATGGTCTTGTAAATGCACCCAGATTTGCTGCCGTTAAATTTGTCACAACAGATTCGTGAACAAGAATTCCTTCTTTTCTTCTTTCCTCTGGCACTAATGCGACCCCTTGTTTCACAGCATGATAGGGTGATGTTAGTGTTAACTTCTTTCCTCTAAGCTTCACTTCACCTGATGTGATCTTCGTTTCACCAAATAGAGCTTTGCATAATTCTGTTTTCCCAGCTCCAACTAATCCAGCAATTCCTACGATTTCACCTTGACGAACTGTCATTGATACGTTTGATAGCTTATCAGCATCATCAAGATTGCTCACTTCATAAATGACTTCACCACAATCAGATGCTTTTTCAGGAAATTGTTCTTCTAGCTCTCTTCCTAGCATGTGTTCAACAACTTTGCTTTGTGTGGTATTTTTAATTAGCTCATGTGTCACAAGCTGACCATTTCTCATAATTGTAATTTCCTCACAAACCTCAAATATCTCAGGAAGTCGATGTGAAATAAAAATAATGCCTACATTTTTGTCTTTTAATTCTTTTACAATTCTAAAAAGCTCTGTCGTTTCCACATGGCTAAGAGGTGCTGTTGGTTCGTCTAAAATTAAGAACTTACAATCTGTTGAAACTGTTCTTGCAATGAGTACCATTTGCTTCTGGGCTAGAGTTAACTCACTTACTAGTTTTTTAGAAGAAACATTTATATGTAGGTTTTTTAATATCTCTGTTGCTTGCTTATGCATTACTTTCCAATTAATAAATTGCTTTTTTCCCATCTCATTGACTGTACTTGGAAGCATGATATTTTCACCAACAGTTAAATAGGGAATTAACGCCGTATCTACTTCTTGATGAACAATTTGAATACCATTTACTAGTGCATCTTTTGGTGAACGTATATTCGCTTTCTTACGATCTAGCAAAATATCACCAGTATAATGATCATAAGCACCTGATAATACTTTCATTAACGTTGATTTCCCTGCTCCATTGGCTCCAATTAAGGCATGTGTTGTTCCACTTTTCATCGTAAAATCAACACCGTCTAACGCTTTTACACCAGGAAATTCAATTGAGATATTAGTCATTTTTAAAACCGATTGCATGTTATTGTTCCTCCTCTCTATTTAAAGAGCTGTATTTTTTAAGTATAGTATAGCTTTTCTTTCACTTTGGAATTGGTTCATGAGGGGTTCGATTACATTTGAGGGAAAAAGATAACACTCTCTAAGAAATAGAGAGTGCTACCTTCGTTTTCTACTTCAAAACATTGCTCCGTGTTTTATTTTTTATAATATTCTTTTAACGTTTTCATCCACTCTTCTTCAAATGCAGTTGATTTTCCCCAGCCTTCAATTGTATCTGCTAGGTTTACCATGTTAATTGGTTCACTAGATTGCAATAATGTTTCTTGAGAAATTAATGATGCTTCTAAATTATATGTTGCAGGTGTTTCTTCACCAGCTAATTTCTTTGCTAATAATCTCATATCAACAGCTCCAATTAACTTTGGATCAACTGCCGCTGTATATTTCCAAGAACTTTCTTCTGTTTGGATTTCTTGAAGATCTGCATTGGAAACATCGATACCGTAGATTTTAATTTCATCACGACCAGCTTCTTTAATCGCACGTGCTGCACCAATTGCGAATGCATCCCATGTAGCAAAAATCGCATCGATTTCACCTTTAGGATGTTTGTTCAGCATTGACGCAACTGCATTTTGTGTTTGTACTGATGTATCCTCAGCTGCCACACCAAATCTCTCAATCTCTTTAATACCTGGGTTATTATCCAACGTTTCTTGATACACTTTATTTCTTCTCACCATTGGAGGAAATCCATCTACCCAAAGATAAGCAATTTTTGCCTCACCATTAAAATCCTTCACCAACTGATCTAACGCTAGTTTTGCAAGTGCCTCATCATCCTGTGAAGTTAATGTTACACCATCAATTGTTGATAACTTGTCATTAGAATCAAATGTAACAACACTTTTACCAGCATCAACTAGCTTTTGCACAGCCTCAACTGTTGCATCATCATCACCATGTGAAATAATAAAACCATCATAATCTTCTGTTAAGCCTTGTGCGATCGCATCATGGAACTTCGCTGTGTCACCGTTTGCCGTAAATACATCAACTGTGAAACCAAGTGCTTCTCCTTCTTCTTTCGCACCAGCTAAAAATTGTGCAGTATGATCGTCTCCACCAATTTTACGAATAACTTTAATTTTCGCGCCTTCACCCTCTGCAAAGCGTTCTGGAACATTTTCTAAAGAAACATCTGGATTCCCTTTACCAGCTGTGGATTTAGCAGAATCTCCACTTGAAGAACAACCTGTAAGTAGTAATGTAAATGCTAAAATGAAAATAAATGCTGAATTGTAAATTTTGTTTTTCATGTTAGTTAACTCCCCTTTTCTCTCTTCTAAATTTTTGTTTACTTATAAAAACATCAAAAAACCTCTCTGAGATAGAGAGGTTTCACCACAAATATATAGGGATCGCCTCTCTTATCTTCCAAAACCAAACGGTTCTGCAGGATTTAGCACCAATTCTAATTTGTATAGAACGGTTGCCGGGCGTCATCGGGCCAGTCCCTCTGCCACTCTTGATAAGAGATTAGTTTATGAATTTAAGTAAATTAACAATATGTATACTTTAATAGGGTATCGCATTAATGTCAACCATTATTTCAAATTTTCTAACTTATTAATTTTTATTTTCAGCTGCAAAACGGTGATGGTAAGTAGGGTGATGCAGCGTGGGACGGCGGATTTTGTCGAATGATGGATTAATTAAAAAAGTTGAACGATTATCATGAAAAGTTGAACGATTACCTTCGAAAGTTGAACGATTATCATGAAAAATTGAACGATTAACGTAAATACTGGTCACTAATTAAACTATTTAAGTGTTGGAAACAGTATTCTTATAGTCAAAAACAACAAAGATAACGAAATCAGCTTATAAAACAAGAAGGGGCTGGGACATAAACCAAGTAATTAACAAAAATTCTGAACAAAAGTAAATGCTTAGCTGATGAAAAATACGTAGACCATAGCGAGATGCAACGCTTTTGCTAGGCCTCACAGCGCCTAGCACCAGGAGGCTTGCCAGCTTCCCGCGGAAAGCAGAGTATATTTCAGTCGCAACTTAAATAACTACACCTACAACCATTGTTCAGTTTCTATTTTTGTTCAATACTTGTGTCCCAACCTCAGTACATATTATTTTCGTTTTTGACTCTTCAATTTGTTCATTTCAAGTTCTGCTGCATATTCTTCTTGAGACTTCCCTTGCTTTTGGCTTTCTGACTGGATTTTTCTGAATTTGTTATCGTTTAAGTTTGGCATATTTCCACCTCCTCATTGACTTGGTTATTTTCTACTATTACCTCTCAATTATTCAAAAAAGCATAAGAGCTTGGGTTCTCTGTAGACCCCGTGTCTTATGCTTGAAAATCTATTTCTATTTAACAACCTTCACAGTTGTTTTCATGTTCACTTGAGTATCCACAGACCGCCGCTTTAGGACAAGTGGAAGAACAAGAACGACTCCAATAAGCATGCATACTCCTGAAATTTGATAAGAAAGAACTAAACCGAGATATGTTTTTAATAAACCAGCGAGACTCATCATGATGACCATCGCTCCCATAAATAGTGGCGTCATTATCCCATTGACACGTCCTATAAATGCTTCCTCTGCATTTTGTAAAATCATTGTATTAATACTAATTTGTATCGCTGGCATCATTAAGCCTGTAAAAAACTGTGCAACTAATGTTAGCCAGAGAATCTCTGAAAACCCTATAACAGAAATCATGATTGCATTTACTACCATTCCTGCTGCTAGCATTCGAATTGGTGTTATTTTTTTAGATAGAGCTAAAGCGATTCCTCCACCTATAATCATGGCAATACCATTGATCGCCATAAACCACTGCACAAATTCTTTATCCATCTGTAACTGCTCAGTCACGATGAAAATCCCTAAAGGCTGGATTAAACCTATAGCTAAACCAGCAACAAAAAAGTTTGCTCCTAACAGTCTTAAAAATTTATTGTTCACCACATAGTTGAAGCCTTGAATAAATTCTTCTTTCACAGTCGTTGGAATTTCCTTCTTTTCCACCTCTCGATCTCTAGGTAGGAATGTTAGTGCTAAGGCTGAGAAAATAAACATGACTCCAGTGATTGCAATTGAGAGTTCAATTCCATATTGTTGAAAAACAAAAGCTCCAATGACAGGTCCTAAAATCATAAATAGCGCAATCATTGTTTGATAAATGGACATTCCCATTTGAAGTTGCTCTTCTGGAACATGCAACTTAAATAATTTCATACCTGAAGGCTGTGAAAATTGTGAAAGGATAGATGAAATCAGCATGGCAAAAAAGACAATTTTCCAAGTGGCAAACATTAACGTGAATAACACAGCAAAAACTGAAATGGCACTTAATACATCACACCAAACCATCGTTTTCTTTGGTCTCCAACGATCAGCAAACGTTCCTCCAATAATTGAAAAGATAAAAATCGGTGCAAACTCTGCAACTGATATCATTGAGACAGCAAACGGATCTTCATTCGTTTGCTCCATAACAAACAAAAGCACTGAAAAATTTCTTACCCAAATGCCAAGCTGTAGAAACAAACCAGAAAGTAATATAGCACGCACAAACCTATTACTCATAAACTCTTTAAAACTTGATTGTTTGTTCATCTTTTTTCCTCCACATGTTCATTAACTAAGGCTTTTTTCTGAAAAAATATTGCTTTGTACTACAATATTCAGGTAGAAACTGTGTTAGCTTTTAAGAAACATTTTATCTAACGCACGATATATAATAATTCAACAACTTCCAATTAATTCCTCTTTTTTTATCTATAGAAATGTAGTTGTAAAGCAACCAAGCTTGTGAAAACATTCTTTTTTTATTATCGTTAGTATACTGATCACGAGTTTCTGCAATTATATATATTATCAGTAAGATATGATTCGTTCTTAGCATGCATTTCCTAAATAATTGTAAAAGGCTATTTTCGTAAACTTTGTTGCTTTTAGTCATATGAAGAAAACAGCACTGTATAAAGTCTAGTGGCATCTTTTCTTCTTAGAATAGTACTTATATATAATAAAAACATTGTTACTAACAGGAAATTAAGTTAATTAGCAACAATCTTTCAGAAAAGAGCCTTGTAAAAAGAACTATCCAGATCTAAATTAATGAATTTTTTTATCTTACCTAGAAAAATACCTTCGCAAAATTAACCTTTTGCTTATCTATTGGTATAATGGTAAGCAGGACTTATTTTACATATAAAAGAAAGGTTTGATTTAACTTGGAACACAATTCCTCAAACTTTATTAGAAGTATTATTAAAGAGGACCTAGAGAACGGAAAACGTGACAATGTCTATACTCGATTTCCACCTGAACCGAATGGCTATTTACATATTGGCCACGCAAAATCGATCGTCATTAATTTTGGATTAGCAGATGATTTTAAAGGGAAAACAAACTTACGATTTGATGACACAAATCCTTTAAAAGAAGATACAGAATATGTTGAAGCGATTAAAGAAGATGTAGCATGGCTCGGGTATGAATGGGATGGTATGTTCTTCGCTTCTGACTATTTTGAAGAAATGTACAACCGTGCAATCCTTCTTATTAAAAAAGGGAAAGCATATGTGGATGATTTAACTGCTGATGAAATCAGAGAATATCGTGGTACTTTAAAAGAGCCTGGTAAAGAAAGTCCCCACCGCAATCGTACGGTGGATGAAAATCTTGATTTGTTTGATCGTATGCGTAAAGGTGAGTTTGCAAACGGTGAGAAGGTGCTTCGTGCTAAAATTGATATGTCTTCTCCAAATATCAACCTACGAGACCCTGTTATCTACCGTGTTGCACATGCATCACACCATAATACTGGCGATGCTTGGTGTATTTATCCAATGTATGCTTTTGCTCACCCTCTTGAGGATGCAATTGAAGGAATCACACATTCTTTATGTACAACAGAATTCGAAGATCAACGCCCGTTATATAACTGGATTGTTGAAGAATGTGAAATGGATAATAAGCCTCAACAAATTGAATTTGGTCGCTTAAATATTACAAACACAGTAATGAGCAAGCGGAAATTAAAACAGCTTGTTGATGAAAAATATGTAGATGGCTGGGATGATCCTAGGATGCCAACGATCTCTGGATTAAGAAGAAAAGGATATACTCCAGAATCTATTCGTGAATTTGTTAAAGAAACGGGTGTTTCAAAAGGATCTGGTTTAGTAGATGAAGCAATGCTTGAGCACTTCGTTCGTGAAGATCTAAAGCTAAAATCTCCACGAACAATGGGGATTTTAAAGCCACTTAAGGTGGTTATTACAAACTATCCTGAAGATCAAGTTGAAATGCTTGATGCAGAAATCAATCCAGAAAATCCAGATATGGGATCAAGACAAATACCATTTTCTCGTGAGATTTATATCGAACAAGAAGACTTTATGGAGGATCCTCCAAAAAAATATTTCCGACTATTCCCAGGTAATGAAGTTCGCCTAAAGCATGCATATTTCATTAAATGTGAAGATGTAATTAAAGACGACGCTGGAAATGTTGTAGAAATTCATTGTACGTACGATCCTGAAACAAAGAGCGGCACTGGTTTTACAGGTCGTAAAGTAAAAGGAACTCTACACTGGGTTGACGCTAAACACTCGCTTCCAGCTGAATTCCGTTTATATGAACCACTTATTCTTGATAAAGAAGAACAGGATGAGGAAGCAGATCAATCAGAGGAAAAAACATTCCTTGATTATGTAAATCCAAATTCATTAGAAATTTCCCAAGGCTTTGTTGAACCTAATATGGAAAACGTGCAAGCACACGACAAATACCAATTTTTCCGTCACGGCTACTTTAATGTAGATCCTAAGCATACAACAAAGGAAAAGGTAGTTTTCAATCGCATTGTTTCATTGAAAAGCTCTTTTAAATTAAAATAAAGTGTAGAAAAGGATGACAATTGGTTTTGTCATCCTTTTTTGTGTTTTATTGTTTATTAGAGAGCTTATTGGTGCTTATGATGGCCTTTTGCTCGGGGGTGCCTCTCGCTTATGGGCTTTATCGGCTTATATGGCGGCCTTTTGTTCTTGATTTCTCCTCTCACTTATAGGCCTCATTCACCAACAAGATGAAATTAAACAGAAAAAACGTGAATTCAAATATGAATTCACGCCACATCACATCTATATCTTTGTCTTCCAACTTTTAAAATCAGCCACCTATTTCAAAGGCAAGCTTATTAAGAAGGTTGTTCCTTCTTTAGATGTATCATGTAACTCTATATGTCCATCGTGATTTTCAATAACTCTTTTCACAACCATTAATCCTAAACCGGTTCCATTTTCCTTGTTGGTTGTAAATGGTTCATATAAATGATCAATAATGTGTTTAGGAATTCCTTGGCCTGTATCCTTAATAAAGATATGATACAAGTTATTTTGCACGACTGAAAAAATCGATAAATGACCTTTTCCGTCCATTGCTTCAATACTATTACGTATTAAATTGTGAAAAACCTGCTTTATTTGTTTCGCATCAATATGAAGCGGTATCCTGCTCAGGTTAACTGAAAAGTCGATATTCTCAGATGCCTCAATAATAAGAGGTAAAAAATCTTTAAGAACATCTTCCAAGAAGACTTCCTTTTTATTTGGAGCTCCTGGTTTAGATAAAAGAAGCATCTCTTCAATGATCGTATTGATTCGTTCTACTTCTTTCATAAGAAGTGGGATATGATATTGTTCTTTATTTTTATTTGAGATGGATTGTTCCATCAATGATAGAAAGCCATGAATCACAGCTAGCGGATTACGAATTTCATGAGCTGCACCTGCAGCTATTTCACCAACAACAGCTAACTTCTCGGATTTATGCATTCGTTTTTCCATTACTTCTGTTTCAGTTATATCTACAAAATTAACGATTCTACCTATCACTTGTTGCTGTTGATTTTTAAGCTCTGCCTGAGAAACTAGTAAGTGTTTTTCTCCTTGCTCTGTTATAAAAATCACTTTTGTATGAGATGTTAATGCCTTTGTAGATAGAATTTTCCAGAAATCTGCATTTAATTCTTCGATGTGTACTAAGCATTTATTATCTATTTCTTCATTATCCATGTTAAGAATATTTGCAGCTGTAGAATTACTCGTCATTTCTAATGGATCATCTGTGATTCTTATAATCCCAACAGGCAACGAGTTTAGTATTTGATCACGGTAAACTTTATCATTCACAATCGTGTTAAACGATTCTCTTAGTTTTACAGACATTTGATTGATCGAGTTTGTTAGTTGTTTAAACTCCGTTTGTTCTGTTGAATGAATAGTCAGCCCGTATTCCCCATTAGCAATTTTATCTACTTTATTTACGACAGTCTCGATTGGTTTTGTTAAGCTTGAGCTAATCCGATAAGAAACGAATATGGATAGTAAAATAGCTCCCGCTGTAACCAAGATAAGTAGCCATAATGAGCTTTTTATAATTGTGGAAAATTGGTTAGAATGACCATCAAACTGTGAAATTGCTTCTTGTTTAGCTGTACTAATATCTTGTTTCAACTCATTAAATTGCGGTAAAAAAGTTGACTGAAAATACTCTCTTGTAGCCGGCTTATCTCCATAATCAATAAGACCTTGAATATTGTTGATGATCATGAAATCTAATAATTCTAGCCTTTTTTTTATATTATTCAATGAATCTGGTATGGAATCTGAGCTTTCTAGCTTTTCTTCTTTATCTAAAGTATAAGCTTGATATTCTTCAATAAGGTTACAGCATAAGTCATTTGCTAAATAATCATTAACAATATATTCTTTTACTCCAAGTTCTTTTTCCCAATGGTTTAATAAGTATAGCTCTGGTATATTTGTCCGCTTAATTTTATTACTCACTTTCGTAATCTCTTCGATTGATTGAACGAGTATTAAAGAAAATCCACTTAAAAGAAGAGTTAATAGTAGAAGGGTTGTGAGAATTTTTGATCGAAATGACATTATTTTAACTAGCTTTTTCATCACAATCCTCCTAACTACTGTTTTTTTATGAAAGTCTCTTTTCTGAAAGATTGTTCCTAAGCGCCTAAATTATCTTTTGAAAACAGTCTTTTTATCGCATAAATGGTATTTATCTATCAGAAAAGATGCCACTAGACTTTATAAAGTGGGTTGTTAAAGCCACAAAGTTTACAAAAAAAAATTATGGAAAGATCAACTCACCTTGTTTATAACGTTTCATCTCATTTTCTATAAATTCAATATTTTCTTTAGATAACATCGGACCAAAAGGAGCTAAGCTGTATACTCCATCTTCTTCAGTTAACATCACTTTCCCGTGAGGTATACCTTCTGAACTAAAATAATCTTCCATGATTGAAACATAAGCTTGTGACACATCATTTGTTACACTTGTCAAAACAAGATTTTTTGCCATATATGATTGATCATCCAAATAACCAATAACATATATTCCCTCTTTTTTAGCTAGATCTATAATATCACGATTGAAGGAATTACCCTTACTATAAACAACATCCACACCTTGCTCGATCAATTTCTTTAAAATTTTTGTAGCAGTAACACCATCATCTCTGCTTCCGACAGATTCATAATAGAATTCTATCTCTGGATTATAGTAGGTAAGAGCTTCTTCAAATTCAGGGTTTTTCTCTCGTGCGTAAGTTGCGTCAATTAATGCTACTTTATTTGTTTTTGTGACAAAGGTAGTCGATAACGCCGCAAAATATTCTAGCTCCCCTTGATCAAACGTATAAACAGATTGATTACTATATTTAGATGTTCCGTGAATTGTAATAAAATAAACGTCTTTATGTTTTTTAGCTGCAGCAGTAAAACTATCAGAAAATTCCCGACCATGGCCGATAATTAGTTTTGAGCCCTCGTTAATTGCTTTTGAAATGGTTTCTTTCATTTTCTTTTCAGTATCTATTTCACTATAAAATGATACATTTACTGGGTATTGCTCTTCTATTTTCAGCATCCCTTTATAGGCAAGACTTCCCCAGCTTTGATCAACGACAACATCTGATGTCATAATAGTCGCCTTTGTTTTCCCACTAAAAACATTAGATGTAGCTTGCAAAATTATACCCCTAGATTGAAAGATAATGGCTCCCAAAATAACAATAACAACAATCCCTGTTATTATACTAATCACCTTCAGTTGACTAGATTGTTGCATCAATTTTCTCCCCTTAAAATTAGTTCTATATTCTTATATCATTATAGCGAACATTTATCTACTAAGCTATAATTTTCTATGAATATCTACATTTTTCGACATATATTGCAGTTGATTGATTCTTAGGAATTAGCATTAATTCTATAATTAACTCTTATATTACCAAAGGAAATATTTCCAACACCAGAAATATGTCGAAAGACACTATTATACTAGTGTAATCATTTACTGTTCTTTTTTAAGAACAGTAAATGAAACTGTATGTGGAATATGGTAACACGAACATTCAGCAGCACAAGACTTTTTTCCCAACAAAAAAACTACTTACTCATTTACATGTAAGTAGTTATCTTGTAACCATGTACTTAATTCACCTTTTAGTTGTGAATGAATTGGATCTGTTGCTTGTTTTTTATATTGTTTCATAATATTTAAAACTGATTTCTCACCCTTATATTCTTTTAACATATGATCCATATTTTTTATAGCCACTACTGTCACATCGTTTTTATCAAGCTGTTGCATTCGACTTAGCTCCACAACATCCATTTGAACATCTTTATCACCAGTTATAGCTAATATTGGGCAATTCGCTCTCTCTAACGCTTTTACTATTTGTTCACTTTTATAAGCAAAATGCTCTCTAAACCATTTAGCTGGCATTTTTTTAAAACTCATTCTAATAAAATCACCTGATGATTGTTCTAATTTTTTATTTAATTGCTCTATTTGCTTGTTTATTTTCTCTTTTGTGACTAACCGTCTTAATAGTTTACCTTTTAACCCCTTCATTCGTTGAATTTCTTCTAGTATAAGTTGATTTTGGTAGTTCATTGGTTCAGCTAAGTTTGTTCCTGCACCACCTAATAAAATTAAGCCAGCTATTTCCTCAACCTCCTCGCTTACCTTTGTGGCTAATATGCATCCTTCACTATGACCAAGGAGAATAATATCTTTTTCTTTCACTTTAGGGTGTTGCTTCAAAAAAGTAACCATACTTTTAACATCTGTGACTAAATCCTCCATTCCTGACGAAAATGGATCTCCTTCACTTTCTCCAACTGACCTTTTATCATAACGAAGAGTTAAAAAACCTAGATTTGTTAAAAAATGTGCTAGTTCCTTGTATAAATTTGTGATTAACTTTGGTTTTTTCATATTTCCATCTCTGTCTGCACTGCCTGATCCATTAATTAAAATAATTGCAGGGAATCGTTCTTGATCACTTTGTGGTATCGCTAAAGTTCCTCGTAAGGTAATGTCTTTCTCAACAGAAAATAACTCCTCTTTTATCGATAACATTTGTAACCGCTCCTTTTCATTGTAACCATTATTGATAATGATAACATTAATACAAAAAAAGTCTATCTATTTTTCTATAATTTTATAAAGATTTTCATCAGTAACCAGAATTGAGTTTTCAAATTTTAAGATCTTAGCAAAAGCACTATAAAGACCACCTTTATAAGTTAAAACCAGGTGATTAAGCAACATTTCTATAGAAAAAAATGATTCATTTGAAGATTGAATAAAAATCAATCTTCATCTTTTACATCTGGATCCTCTGGAATTGGTTCTTTCATATATTCATCAATCAATTCTTTATATTTCTCTAATTGCTCAAAATGTGTTTTAAATTGATCTTTATTTATTAAATAATCTTCACCATCATACAGGGCTCTTATTTTCTTTTCTAATATCAGCGCTTTTACTTGTTCTTCAGAAATGGATAAATATTCAGCTGTCTCATTTATTGTTAAATACATTCTTTCACCTACATAGTTTTTATTAATACTATCTATTATAATGGAAAATTCAAAAGTAATGAGCTTTATTATTAAAAAACATCGTATTCTGACTTTCTTATTACTAGAAGAAAGTCAAAAAATAATGAATCAATGTTGATAGTGATTGCCTTACCAAACCAAACGGAGGAGTGAACTCAGTTGGTAAATTAATATTGCATTTTTTCATGTACAAAACATACTGAGGGCTGGTACAACTTAGTCAAATAAAGGGATACCACTCAAATTCGTCTCTTGTGTTCATCCTACCTTTGAACTTGAATTTCAATATCCATCAAAGGGTATCAAAATCAACACCCAATCACCTCGGCGTAACACCTTTTAGTGGTGGCGTAACGACATGTGATTGGGGTTAGTTTGACAAGGAATTCATTGTTATTCATTTTCACTTACAGGAGTATCAGTTAAGAAGCTTTTGTTTTTGATCCCATATCGAAGTAGATGCATATTAACATGTACTTCAACATTTCCCTTAGCAAATTCTTCATTCCATTTTTTCTCTACTTCTTTAAATTTCTTATATTGTGACCGATTTAATGCATCACCAAAGCCAAATATATCTACACCATACTTTTCTTGTACTTTTTGTATTGTGCTTGTTACTTCCTTTTTTATATGTTCATTTACATTTTTTTCGTATTCAAGAAACACTTCTAGGTTTGTTACATCTTTTTTACACTCAGTACCTTGCAATCTTCCTTCTCCATTAATATCTACATGAAAGGTTGGCTTACCATCTTTATAACTTGATCTTAATTTACTATGAGAATGAATAATTCTCACATCTATATTTTTCTTTGTTTCATCTTTTTCACAAGGTATTGTTAAGCTTGTTTTTTCAAGCTCTTGAGTCCATAAATAATTTCTAGCATCTTCAAGCGGTAATTTACCTACCATTTTTTCATTGTCAAACAATGCTATTCCACTCATCTCAACCCTTGTTTTAACATCTATTTGCTTATTATTTTCAGTAGAAGCTCCTTTCTCAGGATCTCCTGAAATGATGATAGTGGATGCAACAGGACTTCTTCCTTTAGATACAATCGCTTCAATAAAGTCAGTTAACTGAATATGAGGGTCGCCACCCCATTCCTGAAGAAATGTTTTAATTTGTTGATGCATCTTTAAGGACGGACTTTTTAAAACAGGGTAGGTAATCTTTGTATAATCTGAAGCAGGTCCATCCGTTATAAGGATATTAAAATCATTTCTAAAATGACCACTTCTTTCTAAATAATCTAAAAAACCTAATATCCCTTCTTTGGCAACCTCCTCATTTATATATAAAACCCTTGTATGAGAATAAATTACCTCTCGAATAAATCCAACATTCATTTTATTGGCAAGCTCTGATAATGAATTTCCTTCTTGGGAAAAAGTCACAACTGGAGCATTCCCTTCAGCACCTTGCTTTGAAAATTCAGAAGAATTAACAACCTCAACTGTTAGCTTGTACTTTTTCTCTTCTCCTGGATCAATTGCAATTCCAGTAGCTATTGATACATCATTTAACTCTGCTTTATCCCAACATCCTGCTAATAAAAACAAAGAAAATACTGAAAAAATGAGACATCTAATTTTCACTTAACTCTCCTCCCCAGTGTCTTTTTTTGGAGGTGATGGTGGCTTACTTTCTTCATTTTTAACAGGTGATTTAGTCATTAAATAAGAAGGCCTTTTATTATCAGCCCAAATAGGAAATCGAACAAAAACATCTGTCTGATCACCTAATTTAAATGGAGCAACAGGTGTTAAATACGGTACTCCAAACGAACGTAAACTTACCAAGTGGATGACCATCATAATTAATACCCAAAGCACTCCATATAAACCGAACACAGCAGCAATTATTACTAATAAAAATCTGATTAATCGTGCCGCAATGGCAAAATTATAAATAGGTGATACGAAGCTCGCAATCGCTGAAAAGGCGACAATAATCACAAGTACATTTGAGACTAGACCCGCTTCAACAGCAGCTTGTCCAATAACAAGTGCGCCTACTATTGATAATGTTTGCCCTACAACTCGGGGCATCCTTACCCCTGCTTCTCGTAATACCTCAAAGGTTAATTCCATCACCAAAATCTCAATAACCGCTGGAAATGGTACCCCTTCTCTTTGTGCCTGTACACTTATTAAAAGCTGAGTGGGTAATAATTCATGATGATATGTGGTGAGAGCTACGTATAGTGATGGCAAGATAAGTGTGATCATAAAAGAAATATACCTAATTATTCTTACAAAACTAGTCATAAAATAAGGTTGATAATAGTCTTCAGCAGACTGGAAAAAGTCAGTGAAAACTGTCGGTGCAATTAATACAAAAGGTGTACCATCTAGAAAAATCCCTATTTTCCCTTCTAATATATTGGCACTAACACTATCAGGTCTTTCCGTGTTATATATGAGTGGAAAAGGCGTGAAATTTTGATCAGTTATAAACTCCTCAACATTCCCGGTATCTAATACAGCTGACGTGTCAATCTTCTTTATCCGCTTCTTCAGTTCATCCAAAATATCTTCGTTCACAACATTTTTTAAATACCCTATCGACAATTTCGTATTAGAATCACGCCCAATATAATAATCTTCAAATACAAGCTTTGGGTTTTTTATTCGACTGCGAACTAATCCAATATTTGTATCAATACTCTCCACAAACCCATCTTTTGGCCCGCGGATGATCGTTTGTGTACTAGGCTCTTCTATCGAACGTTTTTCTGCTCCACCGACTTCTAAAGCAATTGCTTTATCATGTCCATCTACCAATAAAACTGCATAACCATTTAAAATAAGCCAAACAATGTCATGAAGTGTTGTCGTATATTTATAAGAAATCACAGGAAAATAAGCTTCTCTAATTTCTTCTATCTCTTTAAAATCTTTCTCTTTAAAAGCCTGTCTTAAAGAATTTAGTACTTGAAGATTTAAGTCATTTTTATTAAGCATTGTTCCCAGGTAAAACACAGAAGCGCTTTTATTCCCTATTTTCACTTCAATTTTCTCGAAATCTGAACTTTTATTGAATAGTTCTTCTAAACTTTCAGTATTCTTTTCTAAGCTTTGAAAATATTTTTTAGGTACACCAGCACGATCAAAAAGCTCTTTATCTGTTTTCTTTCCAGTGCTTTTATTTTTTCTTCGATAAAATAAATCAGTAAGTATACTCAAAGGGATGTCTCCTTTTTCTGCTGCTTTTTCCTTGTTTTCCATAAGAGAATAGGTAACACAAGAAGAGGAATGATAAATTGAAATGGCAAATGTAAATAGAAGGGAACAAAAATAAGACCTTCCTCAATATGCTCTACAAAATTATCACTAATAATAACAGCTAAAAAAGCAATAATTGTCCCCATTGAAAACGTCATCGTCCGGTAAGGTTTATTTGTAATTAATTCAAGTCCTTTCAGTCCGCCATAAAAGAAAACGGTAACCTTTACGATAATTCCAAACATAACAAAAAAGACGATAACTAAATCTACTCTTTCTATAAAATTAAGCAAAGATATTTCACGTGAGGCACTAAGTAAAGGGAAGTTTGCCCTTTCCTTTAAAGTTGCTCCTAAAGTAGCTATTTGAACCAGTGAGCCATATGTTAATAAAAAACCACTTGTAGCAACTGCTGCTGCACCTACCTTTCCAACTTTTTTCACTTTACCGACATAAGGAATAATTAAAGTAAAAGCAATCACCTCACCGAATGGGAAGGTAAGTAACTCAGGGAAAACCGCCTTAAAGATCGGACCTAAACCTTCTGCTAAAACAGGTTGGAGATTTTTAAATTCAATTCCACCAGATAAAAAGATAGCAATTCCTATAGTCACAATAAAAGTAATAACATACGGAAAGAAAATCTCACTCGTCCTTCCCAATACTTCTAAACCATGTTGTAGCATATAGATCACAATAAACATCATTGTTATAGCTATAGCTTCAATAGGTGTATATTCAAAAATAGAAGAAACAAGTAACTCACAAAAATCTCGTAAAATTCTTGCTGCAATGTAAAAAAAGTAAATGACATATAGGAATGTTATAAATTTCCCAGCCCATTTCCCGAAACAAAATACAAATATCTCAAAGAGGTTTTTTTCAGGTAGTTTAGATAAAAAGTAGATAAAGAAAAGGATGATACCGATACCTAATAATGCTGCGATAATTACTGCAATCCAAGCATCCTGCTTTGCATCATTTCCAATGCCAACCAAAGCAGCACTACCAATTTGAAAACAAATAATAATAATATATAACTGCCAAAGCGAGATTTGCTCAACAAGTTTCTTCATTTAAGATCGTTTCCTAATTCGATCTAGCTTTTCTTTTATGCCAATCCATATACTGAATAAAAATCCAATACAGAGAAACAGATACACAAACCAAAGATTTGTTCCCGGTTCAAGCCTTGTTATTCGTTTAAGTTCAACAAACAGGTAACTCTTATATAAAATTGCATCCACTTGGGCAATTAACAGCGTCAGAAATAAAAAGACGACTAAAAACATGATTGTTCTCATAATCAACTTCCATCCCTAAAAACATATTTTTCACTGTAAAACCAGTATATGGAATAGTATGTACAAGAACATGCAATTTTATTTCGGGCGGTGCCTGTCACGCCCCGAATTTTGTCACAAAAAAACATCTGCGAATTTCGCAGATGCTTTTTTTCTAATAGCTGTTTGAGCCTTTCTAATAGTCTTCAACACGGAGAATGCGGTATATGAGAAAACGTTCATTTGAATTTTTTTCATAAAGATGTGGAATAGTGACTTCTTGTTTCAGCTCTATTAAAGGGTGATTTTCTAAATAATAAATATAATCATCTGACACATAGTATAGGACCAATTCTATTTCCCGGTCATATTTTTCTAAAGATTTAACTATATTGTTAAAAACCTTTATAAAAATTTGGATTGAGAATGGATTGAAGAAATAAAAACGGTTATCAAGAGAGCTAATTTCATATTTTTCTGCTAAACAGTTTTTAAAATCAATAGTATCAGTTGGTTTATTCATCTTCTTTGAATAAGAAACAAGATTTTCAATCGCATCATAATATAGCCCTTCGTTCATTTCTATCCCAACGACAGTGGCTCCAAATAAATAATGAATTAAAAATGCTAATCGCCCTTTTCCAGAGCCGAAATCTACTACATAATCACTACTTTTCAGCTCATAAAATTGGAATAAGTATGTTAACCCCTCATATGGTGTTGGTTCATAACGGTGATAGTGAAAGGATTGTACAAACCCTTTGTAGTCTTCTTCTGTTTTAATGCTTAATAAATTATCATAATCTTTTCCTATCATCTATATACTCCTGTATGAATGAACATTTTAATACCTCTAGCTTATGTACATAAAGTACACATCAAACTAGTTATTATCTTCCTTTAGAATATCATAATCTTGTAATCTCAGACGAAACACATTACTACTTACAATGAACATGTTATGATAATAAATATGATGAACTTGAGAGGTGGGGTGATTATGAACTGGGTATCAACGTCTAAGAAAAGTGATTTTATCAATTGGTTTTTACAACATCATCAGCTAAAAAATCCAGAAGCTCGCAGGCTGCTTCAATTTATTCTTAAAAACAATCATATCCTCACGAATCTTTCCTTCACAGACACGATTCAGCGCCATGAACGTAGCATCATGATTTCTAGCGTCAACTCTGATGAAGCTGGATTTCTTTTTTATTATAACAATATGAAAACTGAAGATGTATCTAGAGCTTTTGGTTCACTAATGAGTTCTCCAACAGAAAAGATATATCTTGTTCTTAACTATTTTGGAAAACAATCCGATTTTCGCTATACACAGCTAATTGAACCAACAAGAATTCAATCGATTAAACAATATGAACAATCTGAAAAAGATGCCAAAGAAACAGATAAAGTCGTTGAAATTGCTTTATTAAAAAGTCGAATCAATAAAGCTTTAGATGACCGAGATGAGGAACTCTTTAAACAGCTTGTGATTAAGCTAAAAGAAATTCAACAAGCATAAAATTGCGGAAAGAAAGCTAATTATATCCTGCTTCCTTTCCGCTTTCCCCTATCATTCTTTCAATCTATTGACCATTTCCTGGCCTGCTGCTAGCCCTGAGAGAAAAGCACTTTCAATTCTTGTTCGACCTGAGATATCATTTTTTGTTAAAAAAGCATCACCAGCAATTAAAAATGGCTTTTCTAGCTTCAAGTCTAAAAAAGGCTCAGAAACTGTTGAGATGGCCTCTGAGTATCTCCATCTTTTATGCTGAATGTCTATAATATGCTCTGCACTAATAATCCCTTTTATTTTTTCAAGTAATATATGACGAATTTCTTCTTCCGTTAATTCATCATGCGTTTTAGCCCATTCTCCTGTTGAGTAGACACAAACTGTTGGTATCGAAGAAATCCCTTTTTTCTGATGATCAACAATGCGTTCAATTCCATCTGGAAGATCATCAATTCTATATCCTGATTCTGGTAGCTGTGATGATTGATTTAATGTGATAAGTAAAACAAAGCATGGATTAAAAGTAATAGCTTCTAACTGCTGTTTTTCATATTCTCCAATTTCTAAGTGCTGAATCATATCAAGTGATTGTGGAGCAGGTGCAGTCAAAATAATGCCACGAGCTTCCATTCTCTCTCCGTTATCTGTTTGTATTAAATAATCAGCTTTCTCCTGCTGAACACTCACTACTTTAGTATTCAGCTTTACAGGTAGCTGTTCTGCTAATTTTTTCACAATACTATTCATACCTTCATTACCTTTATATCTAGGATAGGGATCACCAAACCACTCACTAACTAAATCTTGATTTTCCCACTTTTCAACATAAGACTGAAAAATCTCCGTTCTTACTGTCATAAACTGTGCACCATGATCTACTTTTCCCTCATCAATTCGACGAGTGGCCATTCTTCCGCCAACACTTCTACCCTTATCTAAAACAACGATATGATCAAATCCATTTTCTCTTACAATTGAAGCTGCCATAACACCTGATATTCCAGCTCCGATTACTACAACTGGCTTTTTCACTATCAACACCAACCATTCAGTTATTGAGATTTCTCTTGATAAGGGAGAGTGACTTAAACAAAGCCACTCACTTTACTAACGTTTTTCCACCTTCACCTTTAATCCCTCTTTTATCCTAAGACTCACTAATGGATCAGGAGTTACCGTTTCTTGTTCAACTTTAAATTTATATTTTTTGACTAATATCGCTAAAATAAGTGTTGTTTCCATTATCGCAAATTTATAGCCAATACAGCTTCTAGAGCCACCACCAAAAGGAAAATATGCAAATTTAGGAACATCTTCTCCTTTTTGATCTGAAAACCTTTCTGGTTTGAATTTTTCAGGCTCTGGAAAAACTTCTTCATTGCGATGAATAGCATACGAACAAATCATAAAAGTACTACCAGCTTTAAACGTCTCACCTAATAGTTCCACTTCTTCTTCAGATTCTCGATAAATCAGCCATGCAGGTGGATACATTCGCAGCGCTTCTTTAATAACAAGCTGTGTATATTTTAGCTTACTATATAATTCAAATGGTGATTGTTCTAGATCAATCATCTCAATTTCTTCATGAAGTTTTTGTTCTACTTCTGAATTTTGATTCAATGCATAAAAAATCCACGTTAATAAATTTGCTGACGTTTCATGTCCTGCAAGTAACATTGTCATCATCTGGTCACGAATTTCTTCATCATCAATAGCAGATCCTGCGTCATCTTGTGTGTCTAAAAGCATTCCTACCATTGTCATTTTGTATTTCTCTGGATGCTGCTTTGCATCATGTAACACGCTATAAATCATATCCTCCAGCTTGCTTATTGCCTTCTTATGAATTTTATTTCCTTTTGTCGGAACCGCTAATGGTAAAATGATTGGGGTAAATAATGTTTGGGCTGTTTGCTCAATTGTGTCACTAACAGCATCTGCAAGCTGTTTTTTGTTTTCCTCTACATTTGTTGCAAACATGACCTTCGCAATAATCGCTAAAGTTAACTGCATCATTTCATCATTTAATTTGCAGTATTCAACATCCTGCAATGAGGTAACAAGACTCTTTGTTTCTTCAACAATTGTTTTTGCATAGCTATTCAGTCTTTCTTTATAAAAAATCGGTTGATAATAACTTTTCTGTCTTTTATGATCTTGTTTTTCTGCTGTAAGAAGTCCATTATGTATTGTTCTTCTTAACACTTTATCTGTTCGACCCTTTTTAAAAGAAGCATCTCTTGTGACAAGAATTTCTCTTACAAAATCGGGTGAGTTCACGATAAAAGATGGCTGCAAACCGGTACGTAATGAAACAACTTCACCACCATTTCGCATTTTCATAAAAAAAGCGAGAGGATCATTCCTAAAATCAAGATAATTTTGCATTCTTGATGTTGTGACATCTTTTACTCTACTCATGAACATTCTCCTGACATATAGAGTTTAAACTACCTTTTTCCATTATGCTCTTTTCGTAAACTTTGTTGCTTTTTTAAACTTGAAGGAAACAGCGCTATATAAAGTCTAGTGGAATCTTTTCTTATAGAATAGTACCTTTTCTGCGATAAAAAGAATGGTTTCAACAGAGCATTAATTCAATTAGCAACAAAATTCATAAGGATGTTCTAGTGATGTTTCCCTCCAACACCATGTTGGTTGTTTTGTGTCATCTATCCAGTGCCATGCTGCTAAAGCCGCAGCACAAGCATCAATCGCATGTGAAGTTTCAACCAACTGATCTGGTAGGTTCATAAACTCTTTTGTTCGTAGCCATTCAAGTATGACTTTTCTAGATTCAATTTCTTTTTTATAAAAAAGAGCATGTTGTATACTCTTAGATTCAATACGTGTTCCGATCGCTGCACCAGGATGCACTTCAACAATTCGGATACTATTCTCCGATTGCATTGATTGAACTCTCCGCGTGAGTGAAACACCACGAAGTGTTAAATAAACCATTTTCGTTAAAGTAGGCGGCATAATTGAGCTACCAGACAGTCCATAGCTTTTGATAAATTGACGAATACTTTTATCCTGTGGCCGATCTCCGCCACCATCTTGATAGGAAAGTGGTGCATCAATGCCAATAACAACTTCATCTTTTAATGAGGCTTCATAAATAGCTGAAATCATCTCATGATCACTTGCATTCTCGATCATTAGTTCAAGTATGAGGTCTGATTGATTTTGTTTAAAAACTGTTAATACAGTATCTTTATGATTTGCTGGTCCTGACAGATCAATTCCAATTATTTTCAATTTATCCTCCTGAATACTATAGATCAAAGCTTAATTGTTCAAAATCACGATCATTAGACTTCGGCTCATTTGTTGCATGCTCGTGTTGATGATGAGATGGTTCATTCTGATTTTCTATACGTTTTTTTGTTTCAATTTCTTGCTTTATTGAATGCAATAAATCACGAGCTATTTTATTAGCTTTTTGGATATCCACAATTGGTGTTGCATAGTTCAATGAATAAAACCCAGGATATAACCATGGCTCATGAATATATTTTTCTGGAATATTCGCTAATTCAGTTACATACCTTCGCACAAAAGCACCCTCTGGATCTTCGTCCTTGCCCATTTTAACTGGATTATAAATCTTTATCGATTGTGAGCCAGTTGTTCCCACCTGCATTTGAATTTGATTATAATGAATTCCCGGTTCATAATCTAGAAACAACTGAGCTAAAGCAATAGCTGGACGTCTCCAGTCAAGCAAAAGCGTGTTACACGCAAATGAGACAACCATTGCTCTTGATCTGTAATTGATCCATCCCGTTTTATGTAAACACCTCATTGCTGCATCAACTAAAGGAATTCCAGTATTGCCCTCATACCAACGCTGAAAAGCTTCTTCATCCCATTTTTGTCGCATATGTTCATAATCGCCGCTAATGGCCTTTGTCATCATTTCAGGATCATTTTCTATTTTTTGAACAAGTTGACAATGCAATTTTAATCCTGACAAAAAAGCTTCTAGTTGCTTTTTACTATCTTTATTGTTGACCATTGCTTCTCTTGTTTTTGTGACTACATACCGAATTGAAATATTGCCCCAAGCCAGATAAGGTGATAAACGACTACAAGAAGCTGTTGACTGCAATGGCTTTGAAAGATTGCTATTATAATTTTTATGACGATTTTCTAGAAAACTCTCTAATGTTTCAATCGCCTTAGATTCTCCACCCTGTTGCCCAAAACGAATGGGGTCACCTTGTATATGAAATTTTGCTAGTTTCTCAACTGAATTTGACAAGATTTCTGGTATATTTTCTGGTATCATCATTTGTCTTGGAGAAGGAACAAATTCTTCTGCCATAAATGACTCCCAGTTTTTTTGAAAACTGCTCTTTGTTTTAGATCCACGAACAACACCAAAGCCCTGGTATTCTAGAAAAGATAAGTCGCGACTCTTCATCCACTGACGAACACGTTTATCTCTTGAAAAAGTAACAGATGTTCCATATTCTTCATGAGCATGCAGTCGAAACGCTCCTAATGTTTCATATATCGATTCTAAAACATCCTCCATTTCAGCAATTGCAACAAAAAGCTTACCTCCTACCTCACTTAACTGCTGTGAAAGCTCTACTAAGCTTTCTTGAACAAACTGATAATGACGTAGTGACAAATCATGTTCTTGCCAAAGAGATGGTTCCACTATATAAATAGGAAGAACTTCTCCTAATCTACTTCCCTCAAATAATGGACGATGGTCATGAATGCGTAAATCTCGTTTAAACCAAACGACATTAATCATTAAATCACTCCAACATTTTCTAACCTGTTTCTCTTTATTGTAAATGACCCTACCTTAAATGTGTAATCTAAACCTTCTGAATTGGCATATTCAGCTTAACTACTTGGAAAAGGAGCATATTGATAAAACAACTCAGATAAAATGGTACATTTACAACAGATAATGCTCCTAAAACGAACTATTCTCCTCTAAAGAGAGTATTTTCATCATGTTTTCACCTTAAATATGATGAAATATAAATATATTTTTATGGAATCATTCAACTTTTAATGATAATCATTCAACTATACTTAATAATCGTTCAACTTTTGATGATAATCGTTCAACTTTCACTAATATTCGTTCATTCGACAAATTTCGCTATTATTTGAGTAAAAAAACCCTACTCTTATTTAAATATAGAGCAGGGCTAGATCATATTGTTCAAAATTTAGTTAAAACCATCAAATTTTTCACGTACATCTCGATGAAAACTTTTCAAATGTAAATCTCTCTGCGGAAATGGAATTTCAATGTTATTTTCAGATAGAATGCTATTAATTCTAAAATTCAAATTGCTTTTTATAACAATAAATTGATTAGGATCGGCAATCCAAACAAAAAGTTCAAAATCTAATGATGATTCACCAAAGCCTACAAAATTAACAAATGGATCTGGTGTTTTTAAAACAACTGGTGAAACCTCGCTTTCCTGCGCGGCAACTTGTAGTAAATACTCACGTACCTTTTCAACATCTGTTCCATAGGCAACGCCAATTGGAATAACTAAGCGTAATCGAGGATCAGCGAATGATCGATTCACCACTTTTTCTTCTAAAAAATACGAATTAGGCACAATAATGTGTTCGTTATTAAGTGTTTTGATAATGGTTGCTCTCATGTTGATTTTCTCTACATCCCCAATAATATCATCAACAATAACACGATCTCCTACTTTTATCGGCCTTTCAAACAATAAGATAATTCCAGATATAAAGTTAGAAGCGATGTTTTGAAGTCCAAAACCAATTCCGACACTGATAATACCAGCAAACACTGTCAAAGCACTTAAATCAATTCCAACTGTTGTTAAACTAATAATAATAGCAATAATCATGATCGCGTAATGAATAATCCGATCAAAAGTAAATCTCATTCCCCTATCTAAGTTATACCGACTATAAATGGTAGGTAGGAGAACACTTGTCGAAATCTTTGAAACTCGACTTGCAAGAGAAACGATTAAGATTGCAACAATGATTAAAAACAGTGTGACTTTTACTTTTCCAACTGTAAAAAAACTTGCAAACATCCAGTCAGCTTTTGAGAAGTAAATAAGCACAAACAAAATGGAACCATAAAAAGTAAACCAATTAACGATGCTTCTTGTTGCATCATAATACTTTGGCAACTTCTTCGCACTCCACAAAAAAAGCACACGAACAAGTAAAATACCAGTGATTACAGCAACAATAATAAATAAATCATTGTAATTAAAATTTTTAAACCAGTTTGCATTTTTTAAAAGCTCCAACAAATCTCCTCCTTGACTCCATTATAAACGATATATTAAACAGAAAAAAACCTGTGATTAGTCAACAGGTTCCTTTGTAGATACTATTTAATTTCCGTTTTACCTATTACAGAAAAAGAAAAACATCCAAATTCATTACCGATATTTTTCACTAGTTATTTTCCAGTTACAACTTAAATCCTTCGACAATATCATGCAGCTGTTGTGCTCTTGAACTTAATTCATTAGCTGAAGAAGTAATTTCCTCCATAGATGCTAGTTGTTCTTCAGTAGAAGCAGCAACAGATTGTGTACTATCTTCCGTTACTTCTGATTGTCTCGCAGCTTCCATAATAGATTTTGATAATTGATCTATTTGTGAAAGCATTAATTTTGCAGAGCTAGCTACTTCATGAACTTCGTCTGCTACTTTTTGTGTGCTAGTAAAAATACGTGAGAATGAAGCTCCTGTTTTTTCAACTAAATTCATGCCTTCATTTGTTTCAGAAGAAACAAGATCCATTGATCCAATCGAATGTTTCGTGTCTGTTTGGATTTCCTCAATAATTTCACGTATTTTGTTAGCAGATAAAGATGATTCCTCTGCAAGCTTTTTCACTTCACCGGCTACAACGGCAAATCCTTTTCCATGTTCTCCAGCACGAGCAGCTTCTATTGCAGCATTTAAACTTAGTAGATTTGTTTGCTGAGCAATAGATGTAATGGCATCTAGGATCGAACCAATTTCATTTGATCTTTCTCCTAATCTTTGAATAACAACAGATGTTCTCTTTACAGCGTCTTGTATCACTTTCATTTGTACTACAGTTTCATTTACATTCTGGTTTCCTGAATCTGCTTCTTGTGCTGATAAAGTAGAATTTGATGAAACTTCAGCTGTTATCGCAGATATTGATGATAACTGTTGTGTTAATAGCTCTGCTAACTGAACATTTTCTTTTGATTGCTGATTTTGTTGCTCGACAATCGTCGCTACTTCTTCAACTGCTGACGTAATCTGATTTGTAGCTTGAGCTGATTCCTCCGTAATGGCTAGTAGCTCCTGACTTGAAGAAGCCACTTCTTGGGATACCTGTTGACTACTATTAATAACTTCTCGAACAGAAAAAATCATACTATTAAGTGATTGAGAAATTTGACCAAACTCATCTTTTGAAGATACAGCCAATTTTTTTGTTAAATCCTTCTGAGCAACTCGCTCTGTAGCTTCTCGAATCTTACTCACTTGATCTTGAACACCAAAATAAAATCCCATTAAAAGATACATTAAAAGAAACAAAATAAAGACCACAATGCTAATAAGAATAACTCTCTCATTACTTAACGAGCTAACCTTTTTGTCTAAAAGTTTGTCTAAAGTTTCTGTTTGATATGCAAGTAAATCATAGATACTATTAATTGTGTTTGTTGTTTTTTCAAAATAATCTTTAGGTTGAATCGTTATATTTGTTACTCCTAATAAATCTTGATTAATGATCTCCACAATATTTTTCGCTTCACTAATAGATTTACTCACATAAGGACCAACTTCATCTTTTAATGTTGGTTCTAATTCAAAAGCTGTTTCATATGTTCTTTCGGCTGTTATGATATATTCATCCATCATTTTCATTAAATAGATCAGCTCTATACGTTCATCCTCTGTCATACTCTGTTTCGTCGCAACACCTACACCTACAGCTCTTGATTTCCCCATAAATTCAGTAATTTGCGGCAATGTATTCACAAGTAGATTATTTATATGATTATTAACTAACTCAGAATCTAGTGTTAAATTCGTTTCATCTGCAATGTCTAATAACATACTAAACATCATTGCGATTAAATGATTATGCTGTGTTACAGAATCCTTTACAGACATAGTAATGGTTTTTTCCTCAGTTGTATTCCATTCAGAAATCACGTCTTTATAGCCTTCATTTACATGAACAAGTGCTACGTTTTCCTTTTTATCTAGCTGTTTCTGAACGCTTTTCAGTTGAAGCTTTATTAATTTCCTTACTTCTTGTAAATCAGATTCCGCACTTTGATCACCAGATATGACGTTAACTGTTAATCCACGATGTTTCTGAGTTAATTGAATTAGCGGATACAACTCCGTTAGTAATTCTGTTCCATTCTGTTCTTTCTTTACAAATGCTAAATCACTATTAATTTTCAAAATGACATTTCCTACCAGGATTCCTACTGTAAGAAAAATAACTAAAAATAAGATCAAAAACTTTTTAGAAAATGGTAAACGGTTCATTAATTTAATTGCTGGTACTAATAATTGCTTCATCAATATTCTCCTTTAAGTCTGGGTTGCAGTGACCTGAACCATCTAGTTGAGTTAACTTTCACATTAGTACCTTATTTATAACAACATTACTTCAGTATGACAGTGATAAAAATCACTGTCATTCTCAGCTCATTCCATTAACTTATTAACAAAAAGGCTTGTAGGTGCAATATGACACAAATGACACAATCATATCTAGCAGGACAACTCAAACTAGCTTTAAAAAACTTAAAAGACATAGAGTATGCGGTAAATGAAGCTTCAATTGTTGCAATTACCGATAATAATGGAATAATCAATTACGCAAACGAAAAATTTTGTGAAATCTCCCAATATAGTAAAACTGAACTTCTAGGTCAAAATCATCGAATAATCAATTCAGGCTACCATTCGAAAGATTTTTTCAAGAAGATGTGGAAAACCATTTTAAATGGTCAAACTTGGCATGGTGAAATTAAAAATAAAGCAAAAGATGGGAGTTATTATTGGGTAGACACAACAATTGTTCCATTTTTAAATGATGATGGAAAACCTTATCAATATATTTCCATTCGAAATGATATTACTACTCGGAAAGAATTTGAAGAAGAAATTAAATATCTAGCATATTATGATTCACTCACAAAATTACCTAATCGTAACTTAATGGAGAAACATTTCCAAAAAATATTATCTTATAAAGAGAGAAACAAACCTCTAGCATTAATGTTCATAGATTTAGATCGATTTAAAAAGATCAATGATACCTTTGGGCATTCGGTAGGTGATCGTTTATTAGAAAAAGTAGCAGAAAGGCTACAACATACATTAGAAGGTAAAGCATTAATTTCGAGGCTAGGTGGAGATGAATTTATTCTGCTGGTTGATCAAATACAACAAAAAGGAGTTATCAAGTTAGCTAATGAAATTCTAATCTCAATGTTAAAACCTTTTCATATCGACAACAAACATAACATTATTGTCACAGCTAGTATCGGAATTAGCTTTGCTACACCAGATGATATTAGGAATCACGAAAAAACAACAAATTTTATTGAAAAGCTTATCCAGCAAGCAGATATTGCCATGTATTATGCAAAACAACAAGGAGGAAATCGTTCTCAATTTAATACTCCTAGTATAAATGCAGAAATAAAAAGGAATTTCAATCTAGAAAATGAACTACAGCATGCTTTAGAAAAAAATGAATTTTCCATTCATTATCAACCAATTGTTGATTTAAACACTAGAAAGATTCATGGATTGGAAGCACTATTAAGATGGGAAAACTCTAAATACGGATGTGTATCTCCTTATGAATTCATCCCCATTCTTGAGGAAACAGGTTTAATAAATAAGGTCGGGAAATGGATTCTTAGAACCGTATGTGAACAAGTAAAGTTATGGCATAAACAGCATATTGATTTATCAAAGGTTGCGATCAATATTTCCCCACTTCAATTTAATGATGAAAACTTTATCAATGATCTACAGGATATATTGTTAGAAACACAACTAAATCCTAAATATCTTAATTTAGAAATAACCGAAAATGTCTTATACGATATTAACAATTCATTAGATATATTATATAAACTTAATCATTTAAATATAAGCATATCAATTGATGATTTTGGTACAGGTTATTCCTCTTTAAGTTATTTAAAATTTCTACCTATTGATACATTAAAAATAGATAAATCCTTTATAGATCACTTAGATGAGCATGGCGAAGTGATCGTACAGTCTATCATGTCAATGGCGAAGAATCTACACTTCCAATTAGTTGCAGAAGGTATTGAGACAGAAAAACAGTTAAAATTCTTAAAGAAACACGGATGTGAAAGAGGACAAGGTTATTTATTTTGTGCTCCTCTTTCATCAGAAACAATGACTAGCTTATTGAAAAGAAATTTAGTTACTAAGTCTATTTTATAGTTTTTCATTTTGAATAGTTTGATCGTGTAGTAACGATTGAACTATTCGAATTCCTCAAGATAAACTCTACTACCTTTTCTTATCATTTCCTTACTCTTCTTAACAAACATTTACAAAAGTCTCTCTTTTTTTACCAAATCTTAATATGATTTTACACTTTGTAAAGCGCCTTATCCATTATGATTAAGTAGTATCCTAATTTTCGATGTCGAAAGGCGGTAGTAATGTGAAAAGAAAGATTAGAAGAAATATGAAGAGGCGAATGCTCAATGGTACTTTAGCAGTAAGTTTAAGCTTAAGTATTATGGCACCTTCATTAGCACATGGAACGACAACTTCTGGAACTGGAACTGAAGCAAAAGTAAATGAAACAACAAATGCAGCAGCACCTGTTAAGCTTCGTATCATGGAAACAACTGATCTTCATGCAAACATGGTGAATTATGATTATTATTCTCTTAAAGAAGATAATTCAGTAGGTTTTGCAAAAACAGCTACCCTTATAAAACAAGCAAGAACAGAAGTAGATAATAGTTTATTATTTGATAATGGAGATTTACTTCAAGGAAATCCACTTGGCGATTATGTTGCAAAAGTAAAACAATGGGGCGCTAATGATACACACCCAATTTATGATGCAATGAATCTATTAAATTATGATCTAGGTAACTTTGGTAATCATGAGTTCAATTATGGCTTAGAATTTCTAGAAAAAAGCGTAAACACAGCTAATTTTGACTATATTAATTCCAACATCTATAAAGACGATGGAGATAATGATCCTTCAAATGATGAAAACTACTTTGATCCTTATGAAATTATTGAAAAGGTAGTAAAAGATGAAAACGGAAATGAACAGATAATCAAAGTTGGAGTCATCGGGTTTGTTCCACCACAAATCACTCAATGGGATAAGGCCAATTTAACAGGTAAAGTTGTCACTCATGATATTAAAAAGACGGCTGAGAAATTCATCCCACAAATGAAAAAAGAAGGTGCAGATGTTATTGTTGCCATCGCACACTCTGGTATTGGACCAACAGAATATAAGGAACTTGAAGAAAATCAAACCTACCAATTAAGTACAGTTGAAGGCATTGATGCCATTCTCTTTGGACATACACACTCTACCTTCCCAAGTGCATCTTATGATGGCATACCAAATGTTGATACTAAAAAAGGGACAATAAACGGTGTGGCTGCAGTTCAACCAGGATTCTGGGGAAGTCATTTAGGTATGATCGATTTATCTTTAGAAAAAGATGCCTACGGTAAATGGAAAGTTGTTGATTCCATTTCAACAAATCGTGCAATCTTTGATAAAGATAAAAAAGTCTCTTTAGTTGATGCGGATCAGGAAGTACTTAATGCTGTGAAAGATGATCATGATCATACAATTGACTACGTAAGTGGCCCTGTTGGAGAAACTTCTTCTGATATTTACAGCTACTTCTCACAAGTGAAAGATGATCCATCTGTTCAAATTGTTTCTGATGCACAAAAGGTATATATCGAAAAAGCCATTCAGGGAACAGAGTATGACGGACTTCCTGTGTTATCTGCGGCTGCACCATTTAAATCTGGCCGTGATGGAGCAACAGACTTTACTGAAATCCCTGCTGGAGATATCGCAATTAAAGATACAACCTCTCTCTACAAATATTCTAATACTGTTATGGCATTAAAATTAACAGGTGCTGAAGTAAAGGAATGGCTAGAATGGTCTGCCGGACAATTTAATCAAATTGACCCAACTAAAACAGAAGAACAATTACTAGTAAAACCACATACCGAATTCCCTGGCTATAATTTTGATATTATCGATGGTGTTACATATGAAATTGATGTAACAAAGCCTGCGCGTTATAACGGTAAAGGTGATCAAAAAATAAATCCTGACTCAGAACGAATTGTAAACCTGAAATATAATGGCAAGCCAATTGATCTTAATCAAGAATTTATTATTGCAACGAATAACTACAGAGCAACATCTTCTCCTGTAGCTAACCCTGGTGGAGATAACATTGTTATTGAATCACCTGATGAAAATCGTCAAGTGTTAGTGGAGTATATCCGTAGCAATCATACAATAAATCCAGCTGCTGATAATAATTGGTCATTCTCTCCTATTAATAGCGATGTTAATATTGTTTTTAAATCAGCACCAGGCGGAGAAAAATATACAAAAAACACAAACAATATTAAATATCTAGAAAATAGTGAATCTGGCTTTGCCAAGTTCTCAATTGATCTTGCATCAACTGAACCTGCACCAGAAACTGATTTTGACTTAACATTAATGCATACAAATGATACTCATGCCCATTTAGAGAATGTCTCTCGTCGTGTAACTGCAGTGAAAGATGTTCGCTCACAGGTAGAAAATTCAATTCTTCTTGATGCTGGTGATGTTTTCTCTGGAACGCTTTTCTTTAATCAATATAATGGACTAGCTGATGTACAATTCATGAACATGATGGGCTATGATGCGATGGTACCTGGAAATCATGAGTTTGACAAAGGTACAGAAACTTTAGCAAACTTTGTTAAGAAAGCTGAATTCCCAATCGTTAGCTCTAATATCGATTACAGTAAAGACGAAAAAATCAATACTCTCTTTAAAGATGAAATTGGACAACCAGGTCAAGGTGGTAACATCTACCCTGCAACAATTTTAGAAGTTGATGGTGAAGAAGTTGGGGTATTTGGATTAACAACAGAAGAAACAGCTATCTTAGCTAACCCTGGTAAAAAGATTGTTTTTGAAAACTATCTTAAAAAAGCCGAAGAATCTGTTTTAGCTCTTAAAGAAGCTGGAGTAAACAAAATTGTCGCTCTTACTCATTTAGGATACACATATGATAAAGTTCTTGCTGAATCTGTAGATGGTATTGATGTTATTGTTGGTGGCCATTCTCATACTCTTTTAGATGAAGCGACTGTATACAACAAAGATAGTGAACCAACTTTAGTCGTTCAAGCTCAAGAATATAGCAATTACTTAGGTCGTCTTGATCTTTCATTTAATGATGAAGGTGTACTTGAAGCATGGAATGACGAATTAATTGATTTAAATGCAAAAGACAGTAATGATCAATACGTTATTGCTGATGATGAAGAAGCTAAAACACTTCTTGATAGTCTATCAGGTCCTATTGAAGAGTTAAAACAAGTTAAAGTAGGAAAATCTGCTGTATATCTTGATGGAGATCGTAACAGTGTTCGTGATAGTGAAACAAACTTAGGAAATTTAATGACAGATGGTATGCTTTCAAAAGCAAAAGAGTTTATTAAAACAACATCAATTGCCATACAAAATGGTGGCGGAATTCGCGCTTCAATCGAAAAAGGCGATATCTCATTAGGTGATGTTTTAACAACAATGCCATTTGGTAATACACTTGTTACACTTGATTTAACAGGTGCTGAAATCGTTGAATCATTAGAAAATGGTGTAAGTAAAATAGAAGAAGGTGCAGGACGTTTCCCTCAAGTTTCTGGCTTACATTATTCGTTTAACCGCAATTTACCTGCAGGTGAACGCATTCTTGATGTCATGGTTGAAACAGAAGATGGATATGAAAACATTGAGCTAAAGAAAACCTACACAGTTGCTACAAATGCTTATATGGCTGATGGCGGAGATGGCTATGAGTCTATGAAAAAGGCAAAGAATGAAGGTCGAATGAAAGAATTATTCTTAGTAGATTACGATGTTTTCACTAGTCATTTAGAAAAAGTGGGCACAGTTGACGCTGAGATTGAAGGACGAATTATGGAAGTGATTGATCCTGTCAAACCAACGTTAAACACTGAAGGAAACACAACTACTGTAACTGTTACTTTAGAAGATGTGAAAAAGGCACCTGTTAATGGTGTATTCCCAATTGACTTGACTGAAACTCAGGATTCTGAAACAGTTGAAGTGTTTTTAACAGCTGAACAAATTGCCGAATTAAAAGCTCTTAATGTTTTGTCAATTGAATTGATCCGTGATGATGTTTATTTAAACATTCCTATCGCAAATTTTGGTGAAGGTGATGCAACAATCACAATCGATAATCTTGGTTCTGATGAAGATACATTAACAGACCTTTATGACTTTACAATCCAACAAAACGGAGAGCTTATTACTACGTTTGAAGAAGGCAATGAAGTAACCATTGGATTTGGCGTTGATCCAAAAGTCGCAAAAGACCCAAGCATTTACTATTTAAATGAAGAATTAAATGAGTGGGAAGAGCAAGAAAGTGAATATGATAGTGAGTTTGGAGAAGTTTATGCTTTAGTCAACCATTTTAGTGTGTATACTGTGATGGAAAATGTTCAAGATCCTGGTACTGACCCTGATAATGGTGGTACTGATCCTGATTCTGATAACCCAGATGATGGTAAAGATAACGATGGTGACAACGGTGCTACACCTGGAGATAACAACTCCGATAAAGATAACAAATCAAATGATAAAAATGATAAAGCTAAAGATGGTAAAACATTACCAAACACAGCAACAAATAGCTTTAATATCCTATTAGCGGGATTATCTGCTCTTGTAGCTGGTGGATATGTCTTTATCACTCAACGTAAAAAGAAATTAAATTAATACTTTTAGAGGCATGCCTACTATTGGCATGCCTCTTCTTTCTATTTCTATAGCTTATTACCTTCTACAGGTATTGGATGTTCATCTAGAAGTCTAGCAAAATGGATCAAATTATAAGACATTGTTTTCGTGTTTTTCTTTGTGAAATCACTATCTTTTCCTTCTTCAATATATGAAGGACCTGGTCCAGCTTCTCCTACCCAGTAAGCATCTACATTTGGAGGGACAGTAAAGCCAATATGCTGCAATCCATATAAAATAGATTTAGCAGAATCTTTTGCTCCATCTTCATTACCTGTGACGATTGCTCCGCCTACCTTGTTATAAAAGATGGATTGTCCTTTTTCATTTTCTTCAGAGCTTGATGCATACAGTCGTTCCATAATCAACGTAGCAATACTACTTTTTTCTCCTAGCCAGATTGGTGTTCCAATCACAACGATATTCGCTTCTTTCACTTTTTCAAAAATAGCAGGCCACTCATCTCCATCACCCATGTCAGTATCCATTCCAAAAGCAATATTGTAATCAGCCATCCTTAATTCTTCTGACTCTACCCCTTCTTTTTTCAACCATTTTCTTGATTCGTCTATAAGTGCGCTCGTGTTCGATTCTTCTGTTCCTTTTTTTAATGATGTATTCAGATATAGTGCTTTCATTTAAATTCTCCTCTCTCTTTGTAAGCGTATTATTCATGTTTATAGGTTTACGTTCCTAAAAAAACAGGAATATTGTGTATAGATGTTCTATTCCACTTATCTTTCAATCTAAAACTTTTAAGAAAAAATACTTTATTAAAGTCTCTATTTTGAACTTTACTTTGGTCATTGATATGAATACATATGAAAATTTCTTAAGGAAGTTTGTTAGCGGTGAACTCTTGTAGATAAACGACCATGGATACTCCCTAAATACCCTCGAAAAAAGAGAGTGTTTTTTATAGAAACCTCGACAAAACCTAAAATATAATTACTATCGCTACTAAGATCATGTATCTAGTAAGCTTTCAGTTAGTGAAGAAAGGTGTACATAATGATTACGTTTAATTCTGTAACAAAAACTTTTGCAGAAAATATGATTGCTGTGAATGATGTTTCATTGACAATCGAAAAGGGTAAATTAGTTACGTTAATCGGTCCAAGTGGCTGTGGTAAAACAACAACAATGAAGATGATCAACAAGTTGATTCCAATCACATCAGGTACGATCACAATCGACGGTAAAGATATTTCCGAGGAGAATGATGTTGAGCTAAGGAGAAATATTGGCTATGTTATTCAACGCATCGGGCTACTTCCACATATGACAATCGAGGAAAATGTATCATTAGTTCCTAGATTGAAAGGTTGGAAAAAAGAAACCTATGAAAAAAGAGTAGACGAACTACTAGATTTAGTAGGACTCGAGCCAAATTTGTACAAAAAAAGATATCCATTAGAGCTAAGTGGTGGACAGCAGCAACGTGTTGGTGTCATAAGAGCATTAGCAGGTGAACCACCAATTATTTTGATGGACGAACCGTTCAGCGCCCTTGATCCAATTAGTCGTGAACAGCTTCAGGATGAATTAAAGTCGCTTCAGAAAAGCATTCAAAAAACCATCGTCTTTGTTACTCATGACATGGATGAAGCGTTAAAGGTTGCTGACGAAATCGTTGTTATGAAGGATGGAGGCATCCAACAAATCGCTTCACCTCAAAGCTTAATTCAACATCCTGCGAATGATTTTGTTCGATCTTTTATCGGTGAGGAACGAGTTAATCGAGCTTCGAGAAATAAAGAAGAACGTTTAGCTTCATCTATTATGAAATCTCTAATTCAAGGTAATGTACCTAAAGATTTTCCGGTACTATCACAAGATTCATCTTTACAAGAGGTCGCGCGTGTTATTCTGCTTAACAAATCAGATGGTGCCATCCTTTGTGATCAAACGGGGCAACCGAAAGGAATAATTGAAAAAAATCAATTACTCCATGAGCTTGCCGGTATTCCAGAGGGGGTGTGAAATGATGGATGCTATTTCTACATTTATCGATACAATCGTCACTAGACAAGATTTAATTTTAGAAAGTGCCATAGAACATTTATACATATCCTTTTTGGCCATTTTTATTGCTGTTGTCATCTCTTTACCTCTTGGAATTTATATTTCTAGGAAAAGAAAAGTAGCTGAGCTTTATATAGGAATAACAGCTGTTTTACAAACCATTCCAAGTCTTGCTCTTTTCGGGTTTCTTGTTCCACTTTTAGGAATTGGAACACCGACAGCTCTTGTTGCACTCATTGTTTATGCTTTACTACCGATTCTCCGAAATACATATACAGGCATTACTGGAGTAGATGAAGGAATTGTTGAAGCTGGAGAAGGTATGGGGATGACATCAAGACAAATTCTTTGGAAAATCCAATTACCACTTTCTCTTCCCTTTATGATGGCAGGCATTAGAACGGCTACAGTTTTAACCGTTGGGGTTGCTACACTTGCAACCTTTGTTGGAGCCGGTGGATTAGGTGATGTGATTTGGAGAGGACTTCAATCTTGGGACAACAGCCTTGTATTAGCAGGCGCAATTCCTGTTGCATTGCTTGCACTATTTTTCGATTTTATTTTAAAACTAGTTGAAAAGAAAGTAACACCTAAAGGAATTACATCCAAGTAAAGGAGCGTTTTAAATTGAAGAAAAAACTGAACATATTAGCAATCTTCACAGCATTTATGCTACTACTTACTGCGTGTGGAGAAGATTCAAGTGAAAGCGGAGCAGCATCAAAAGAACCTCTCGTTGTTTCCGGGAAAAATTGGACAGAGCAATATATCCTTTCAGAAGTATTAGCAGTTTATATTGAAGAAACGACTGACTATGAAGTTGATCTACAGGATGGCCTTGGTGAGGTAGCCATTTTAACACCAGCACTTGAAAATGAAGAAATTGATATGTATGTGGAATACACAGGCACAGGGCTAGAGGCTGTTTTGAAAGAACAAGCAGAACCTGGAGAATCCAGTGAAAGTATATTGAAGCGAGTAAGAAATGGTTATGAGGAAAAGTATAATGCAACATGGTTAGAGCCACTAGGGTTTGAAAATAACTACACACTAGCTTATTCAGAAGGTGCTGATTTTGAAGCAGAAACCTACTCTGAAATCGCAAAAATCTCAAAAGATCTTTCTTTTGGTGCACCTCACGCTTTTTATGAACGTGAAGGCGATGGATACGATGCTTTTTCAGAAGCATATGGTTTAGAATTCTCGAAAACGGATAGCTTTGATCCGAATGTTATGTATCAAGCATTAAAACGCGGAGATGTTGATGTGATTCCAGCTTTCACAACAGATGGAAGAATTGAACGTGATAACATCCAAACAACAACAGATGATCTTGGTTTCTTTCCACGATACGATGCAGCTATTGTCATTAGACAGGAAGTGTTAGAAAACTATCCTGAACTAGAGGAAACACTTAATGGTCTAGCAGGAAAGATTTCAGAAGAAGAAATGCAAAAAATGAATGCAAGAGTTGATATAGATGGAGAACAAGCTGAAGTTGTTGCAAGAGATTTCCTTACAGAAAAAGGATTAATAAACGAGTAATTGAGAAGAAGCCAATCATATTTCGATTGGCTTTATTCTTATTCCGACTATATATTTGAGACTTTTTTGTATACGAGATGGAAAATCCCCTAACACTAGTTGTGTTTTACCTTATCGAATGTATGAGGAGAATGAATGTGCAAGAAACTAAAATACAATCATTTTTATCACCTATCTTAACTTTAGATCCAACAAAGCCACTAACAAAAACAGATCTACTAACAGAAGAATTTCTAATTGAAAAAGAAGGCCAATTAAGAATGTATTATTCGCCTCACAATGAATATGTAAACACATCTGCTAAAGTTTTCATCATAGGCATTACCCCAGGCTGGGTGCAAATGAAAGAAGCATTCACACAATTATTAAAAAGCATAAATCTACAACACACAATGAAGCAAGCATTAAAAGAAGCAAAAGAAGCTGCCAGTTTTTCTGGAACTATGAGAAAAAATTTAATAGACATGCTTGATCAATGCTCAGTAAATGAGGTTAGTCAGACGAAAAGTACAATTTCACTATTCCATGAAAAACGCCATTTATTACATACAACATCAATCATTAAGTACCCTGTTTTTTATCAAAATAAAAATTATACCGGGCATAAGCCTAGTATCAAAAGCTCTCCATTATTATCTTCGTATGCTTTTCATGAATTTTCAAAAGAACTAGAGCAAATTCAGTCCCCTGCTCTGATCATTCCTCTTGGCAAAACGGTTGAACATATAATCAAAGAACTACTTTCTGAAGGTAAACATATACACCATACTTATTTACATGGATTTCCTCATCCATCTGGAGCAAATGGTCACCGAAAAAAGCAGTTTCTAGAGCGAAATCAAAAACTTACATCTCTTGTGAAAGATTGGTTGAAAAGAAATTAAGTAAAAAACTATGTAAAAAATGAAGTAGTACAATTTGGAATTCAAAAGTATCATTTGTACCCTTAATTGAATACTTTTTTTATATGAAATTATAGGCTATTTTGTTGAGCAAATTGTACTTAAATTGCACTTCTACATGTGGAAATTAAAGGTTTATTGACTTACTTTTAGTAAAATGTGTTAAAGAACTTTGTCCAACAAACGGGCAGTTAAGTAGAATAAGATCTGTTACAATTTGGATAATGGTGTTGTATATAAAAGAGTATGCTACGAAGCAAATCAGGAGGCAGTGCAATGCAGTTTTATGAAAGACCGCTCTAAGCATATTTATTTAACGAATTAAGTGCTGTTGACGAACACGACGGAGAACTCATTTATTTTTTTCAAAAGGGATATGTTACAGTCCTTGGTGAATTTGAACACGAGAAATATGGTGGGGGTACAGCTTGTATGATTTTCAACCAAGAAGACGTTATTTCTGTATCAAAAGAAATGTTGCGGTTTGTTGATGATAACCAATCGTGAAAAAGGTGAGATAAACTTAAGTTGTCTTATTCAATAAGCGGGTGCATTCCTAAATAGGGGATGCTTTTTCATGCCCATAAAAAGGAAATTAATGTTAAACTAAAGAGGCCAATTTGTGGAAGAAATAGCATGAAATTATCTAATGAGAAATGAGGTGACACTAAATGATAAGTGCTTCTACTTGGTTTGACCCATATGTTTTGGAAGTGCTTGAAGTTCCAATCGCTATCATTCTCGGGACTTTATTGGCGTGGATTACAGGAAAAGTGATAATAGGACCTATAATACATGTGATATTATCCATACTTTTTTATATTTGGGTGTGTGTTTATTTTTATTCATCTGATTCATCACAATTTTTTGCTATTCATATGAATGACTCTGAATCTTACATATTAGAATTATTTTTCATTGGGATTACTTGGGTATTATCATGGAGCTTGGTAAAAGCCAAAAAGGAAAAATTCAACTAACGGGGCGGGTGTTCAATAAGAACAGTCGATTTTTCACTACTCGTGCGATTAAAACTTTTGACAAAGGAACGGTTAATTCGCTGGTTTTCTGGCATATTAAGGATAGATACATTTTGGAAGAAAGGATTTGTTCATTGATGGAAATAAACAATAGAGAATCAGTTATTCATGAGTTACAACATTCCTTTTCGCCTCTTATGAATAAATATGGAATCGAAGATATTGGTGTTTTTGAAGAAGAAGGCCAAAAAGATCTTTATCATATCGGATACACAATTAGAAAAGATGGCAAATCATTTATGGTACATACTCCATACATCAAAAAAGAAGATGGTCACTTAGAACCTGGAAACCAAGAGTGGACGATTGAAACAGATGATCCAAACCATGAGGATGTTAGTGGATTTAAAGACTTAGATGAAGCATTACGTTCGATTTAACCTTCTCGTTTAATTTAAATAAGCTCTGTTAAACTTTGAGGTTGATTTCCGTTACAGGCATTCGCTTTCCGCGGGCAGTCCGGAAGCCTCCTCGGCGCAAGCGCCTGTGGGGTCTTCCTTCGACAAGCTTCTCCCGCAGGAGTCTCATGCCTTTCACTCCAATCAACAAAGTGCTAAAAATCAACCTTTATCTTTAACATAGCCTTTAAATAATACAAAAAAGGTTGGGATATCCCAACCTCTTTGTATTATTTCATCGCACTTGGATGTTGATCACTCACCAAGCTCAAATCTGCAGCTCTTGCATTCGCTTCAACCTGTTCGGGATTTTTACACCCTGGAATAACTGACGTGACTGCAGGATGTTGTAAGCACCAAGCTAAAGCCCAAGTGGCCATATTAACTCCTTCTGGTACTTCTTCTTGCTTGATTTTCTCGACTAAACGTAGCTTTTCATCGATAACCTCTTGCTGATGTTTTTTACGAACAACATCTTGAAAAGAAGCACCTGGATGATATTTGCCACTCAAAAACCCACTAGCTAATGGCACTCGAGCTAATACTCCTAAATCTTGTTGAATACAAGAAGGAAAAACCTCTTCCTCAGGAACTTGATCAAGACGGTTATAAACAACTTGAATTGCTTTGGCATTCACTTCACTAGCTTTGGATGTTTGATAGATATTATCGTTTGCTCCAATTGAGATTCCTAAGTTGCGAATTTTCCCTGCCTGTATTTGCTTATCAAGCATTGTCCATAAATCATCAGACTTAAAAACTTCATCAGATCCAGAATGAAATTGGTAAAGATCGATATAATCTGTTTTTAATGCTTTTAACGATTCATCTAACTGTACAAGAATATCATCCACATTCCATGACGCCTCTCTTTGGTCATGCCACTTATGCCCGAATTTAGAAGCGACTACCCAATCATCTCTATTATGTCGTGATAAATAATCACCAATAAATTTTTCTGACATATGATGTGGACCATAACATTCGGCCGTATCAATTAAATTAATTCCCAGATCTTTAGCATGTGAAAAAATCGCATCTACCTCTGATTGCGTAAAAACCTTTCCCCATTCGCCACCAAATTGCCATGTCCCAATACCAACAACAGAAACCCTTAAATCTGTTTTACCTAATCTTCTATATTTCATGATTTCACCTCATTTTTTTATGAAGAGCTTTGTTAAACAATGTGTGCATGCTTCATTCCACTACAGTGATTTACTTACTGTCCTATAGAGAATGTATCTTAAAAAAGACACGAGTAAGGCTCTTTCAATATTTCTTCCCTTTTTTTTTTCAAATCAACCTGAAAGTTCCTCGCTAAAAACGTAATTTAATATAACAGTTAAAGAATTCTTTAATTTCTCATAATGATATATGCCATATAAACGATATACGCAATAATGAGAAATACACCTTCACGTTTACCTATTCTAAAGCCAGTTCTTGAGAAAACTAGCAGAATAACCGTTATTATGATCATCAGGAAAACATCTATAAAAATTTTGCCATCAACAGCTAGTGGTGATACAACAGAAGCTGATCCTAACACAAACAAAATATTAAATATATTACTTCCGACTATATTACCAAGAGCAATTTCACTTTCTTTTTTAATTGCAGCTGTTATTGACGTGATTAACTCTGGAAGTGATGTTCCTATTGCAACGATTGTTAATCCTACCAAGGTTTCACTCATGCCAAAGGAAAAAGCAATCTTTGTTGCATGATCAACAACAATGTCGCCACCAAAGATGATCGCAGCGAGTCCTCCAATTGTAAAAAGAATATTCTTCGTACGTGAAGATACCGGAGAAGAATCTGCGGTTTCTTGCTTCACTTGATCTCGACTATGTCTTGCCACTTCAAGTATGTAATATAAAAAGATTGCAAAAAATAGTAATAAAATGAATCCATCACTTCTTGTAATGAAATTTTCATTTAATGATTGCAATGTCATATCACTTATTAATACAAATAAAACAGTGCTCGCCAATAACGTATAAGGAATTTCCTTGCGAATGGTTTCACTTTCTACTTTCAGCGGATTTAATAAAGCCGTGATCCCAACAACTAACGTGATATTAAAAATATTACTACCTACAACATTCCCTAGCGCTACTCCAGCATTCCCCTCTAGAGCAGCAATAATACTAACCGTTGCTTCAGGTGAACTTGTTCCAAAAGCAACAATCGTCAAACCAATCAACAAAGGAGACACATTTAATGAACGTGCAATACTTGATGCCCCTTCTACAAAATAATCTGCTCCCTTGATAAGTAAGGCAAGACCGACAATTAATAAAAGATAAGACAATTTTTATTCCCCCTTTTTTTTCAAATACTTAAAATTCTTATGTAAATACAATAATACACAGTATAACCCTGCTTAACTATTCAGAAACGGATCTACCCTTATGTAATTATATACTGTCTGCTTATATCCTTTATTATTGGATCTTTTCGGAAAATATGTGTGATTACTAGTGAAATAGTGTGAAGGTTTTTACTTTTTTCATAAATGGTTAAAAAACAATGTTTGCAAATCATCTTTCCTTCAACAAGCAACAAACCTACTGCAGAGTGACTTATTAGTAAATTCCCTATTCATTTATGACTTTAAACAGGTTTTTAATTCCGAACATCATTTTTATTTAAGGCTCTTTTCTGAAAGAATGTTGCTATGTAACCAAAATATGCTTTAAAAACAGTGTATTTATGCATAAAGATTCCTTACATATGAAGAAAAGATGCACTGGATTTCATACAAAGCAGATTTCTTGGTATTTAAAAGCAACAATGTTTGCGAAAACATCCTTATTTAATGAATTTAGAAATAAATCATATTTTAAAAATGTAGTTTAGCTTTTGTTTGATATACATAAGCTAAAAAGATGACAGAATTGCATTATAAGTAGCTTCAGAGTAAGTATTTTTCGTAGGTTTGCACATCGAATTCAAATATATCGGCGATTTTTCGAATTTATCGACGATTCTGCGGATTTATCTTCGATTTTTCGGATTTATCTTCGATTCTGCGAATTTATCAGCGATTAGACTATTTTCGACAAAAACCGCAAATCCACCAAACACACTCACCTCCCCAGCACACTTTCGTAGGTCTCTACATCGAAATCAATTTTATCGGCGATTTTTCGAATTTATTAGCGATTCTGCGGATTTATCAGCGATTTTCCAGATTTATCAGCGATTCTGCGGATTTATCAGCGATTCTGCGGATTTATCGTCGATTAGACTATTTTCGACAAAAACCGCAAACCCTCAAACCAAATTCACCTCCCAGGCACACAACACAACAAAAAAAGCACTTCCCCATAGTAGAGAAAGTGCCCAACATATTACCCTTTAATAATCCCAAGTGTACTTAAAAACACAACAATAATTGTAACTGGCACAACCCACTTCATCAAAAAGCTCCAAAGTGTGAACATCGCAGGTGATAATTTGTTGCTTAACGTAAATTCATCTTTCACAAGCTGTTTATTCATTTTGAATGAAATGAATACCGCGATTAGCAAACAGCCTAGTGGTAGCATGATATTACTGACGAGAAAGTCTGTTGCATTAAAAACAGTTTTCCCGAAAATTTCAAACTTCTGTAGTGTGCTGAAAGATAATGCAGCTGGAATGCCTGCGAAGAATACAACGATACCAGATATCCATGCTGCTTTTTTCCTTGAACGTTTTCCACTTTCGGTAAATGCAGATACGATAATTTCTAATAAGCTAAAGGAAGACGTTAATGTTGCAAACAGAAATAATAACAAGAATACACCTAAAAAGAATTCTCCAGCTGGAATTTGTGAAAACACTGCAGGTAACACCATAAATAATAAGCCTGGTCCTTGTTCTGGCTCAAAATCAAAAGCAAACACAACCGGAAAAATCGCAAGCCCTGCAAGAATTGAAACAAAGATATTCATGATAACAACAGAACCTGCTGATGATGGAATACTAACTTTTTTATCTAAATAAGAGCTATATGTGACCATACAAGAAAATCCAACAGCTAAAGCAAAGAAAGATTGCCCAAGTGCATACAGGATGGATTCACCAGTGATACTTGAGAAATCCGGTTTTAAGAAAAACTCAATACCTTCCATTGCACCTTCTAAAGTTAATGCTCTCACAACAAGAATCACAAAGAAGACAAATAGAAGCGGCATCATATATTTGCTTGCTTTTTCAATTCCATTTTTAATACCAATTGAAATAACGAGAATATTAATCAATAAAAATGCTGCTAAACCAAGTAATGTTGTCGTTGGTGTTGCCGTGATTTTACCAAATAAATCAGGATAGCTAACATCAGCTCCGATGACATTTCCACTTATCGCCATCATGCTATAAATTAAAACCCAGCCTCCAACAACGGCATAAAATGATAACAACAGAAAACAACCGATTACCCCTAATGGTCCTGTTATTGTCCAAAAGCTATTTGGCGCTAACTTGCGATAAGCTGAAACAGCTTCCTTTTGTGCACTACGTCCAATGATAAACTCAGAAATTAACATTGGAAGACCGATAAGAATCGTAAAAGCGATGAACATTAGTAAAAACGCTCCTCCACCACTCATACCTGTTACATATGGAAATTTCCATATTGCCCCGAGGCCAATCGCAGCGCCTGCTGAAGCCATTATGAATCCAAATTTAGATGACCATTGCTCTCTATTTTTACTCACTCGATCCATCCCCTTCTTACCTATCGTTTTGGTTTTGTAGATGCTTTTGAAACATGATACAAACACACATCTCTTATCAAAACGAATGTAATCTACTCTCTCTTATTCTTTATAATTCTGTTCGAATTGCCCATAACTCAGGGAAAAATCGTTGATCAAGCACTTTTTTCAAATATCCCACTCCTGAAGAACCACCAGTGCCCATTTTGAAGCCAATGACTCTTTCTACTGTTTTCATGTGTCGAAAGCGCCATTGCTGTAGCCAATCCTCAAGATCTATTAACTTTTCTGCTAATTCGTATAGCTCCCAGTACTTATCTGTGTTCCGATAAACTTCCATCCAAGCTAAACGTACAGATTCATGATCTTGATACGTTTTTGTTACATCTCGATTTAAGATTTCTTCATCAATATGTAATCCTGCTCGATGTAAAGCAGCAATGGCAACATCATATAAACTTTTTGCTTCAAAGGCTTGTGTTAGTGTTTTATGTAATTCAGGATCTTTTTGATAGATTTTTAAGACATGATCTGTTTTATAGCCAAGTGCAAATTCAATCATTCGATATTGATATGATTGAAATCCTGATGCTTGCCCTAAAGAATCACGGAATTCCATATATTCTGATGGTGTCATTGTTGAAAGAACATCCCAAGCTTGAATAATTTGAGATTGTGTTTTAGACACTCTTGCCAAACGTTTTTGTGCAGTTGACAACTCATCACTTTCAATCGACTTAATAGCCGCCTGTGTTTCATGAAGAATCAGCTTCATCCATAGTTCACTGACTTGGTGAATCACGATAAACAGCATTTCATCATGATGACCTGATAATCTATTTTGAGCAGATAATATTTTATCTAAATTTAAATACTCACCATATGTCATATTGTTTGTAAAGTCTGTATGAATATGTTTTTCTGAGCTAGTAGCGTTCACGTCTTGGTGTTTTTGATTCATCTTTTTTATCCTCCTCTAAAACTCTAGTAAAATCAATCTATTTGTTTACATTTGTCGAATCACTGCACGAACAGGACTTCCGTCACCTTCTTTAATTGGAAGTGGTAAAGCAATTAATTCATAGTCTCCCTCTTCAACGTGATCAACAACAATATTTTCTAAAATATGAATGTGATGCTGGTATAACGCATGATGTGTTTTCATATCCTTGCTATCTAACGGATCAACAGAAGGCACATCAACACCTAATAAGAAAACTCCTTTTTCTTTTAAGAATGGGGCAATATCTTCTGAAAGATAAGGAATTTCAGCTGGAAAAACAGTTGAATCACTATGTTTCACAGTTTTTAATAGTAATCTAGATACTCCCTCTAGATCAAAACGACTTAATACGTTGCAATCAATTTTGTTAAATGAAGATACATCAATTAATTTAGCGTGACCAACATATAAATTTATATCAAGATCAAGCACCTTTTCACCTTCATTATGAAAATGAAATGGGGCATCAATATGAGTTCCCGTGTGCAAGCTTGTTGTTATTTTTCCAATGTTCACAGATCCTGTCTGCTTCTTTGAAAATGCCGTATCATAGGTAAATGCTGTATCTCCAGGCCAATGGGCAATATCATTTGTTAAAGGCTGTGATATATCAATCCATTTATTTGTTGACATGTGCTATGCAACAACTCCTCGTTTATTTTCAAATTTCTTATATTTTTCTTCCTTCATAATACTCTTCAGAATTTGAACAGCTTGCCATACATCTTCGTAGGTGTTATATAAAGCAACTGGTGCTAAACGAATGCCGTTCGGTGTACGAAAGTCTGGAATCACTCCATCAGCTTTAAGTGCTTTGCAAATTCTAGCTGCTTCAGGATGCTCCAAATAGATATGCCCACCTCTTTTATGATCCTCAATAGGATTACGAATGTTCAAACCAAAACCATCTAATTCAGCTTTGATTAATTCCATAAAATAGTTTGTGAGCTTAAGAGATTTTTCACGAATGTTATCCATACCAACTTCATTGAACATCTCTAGTGCTCCGATAATTGGCGCCATACTGAAAATATTAGGTGTGCCTATTTGATAAGCACCCGAATCATCAGCTGCTGCTAATTCATGATTCATATCAAATTGTTTATCTTTTCTAGAACTAAACCATCCCGCAAGACCTGGCTCTGTTCCAAAATGTCGTTGATTTACATACAAACCCCCTGTTCCTCCTGGACCACCATTCAGATGCTTATAATTACACCAAAAAGCAAAATCAACATCCCATGCACTTAACTCATGAGTAATCGATCCGATGGAGTGACAAAGATCAAATCCTATCAATATATTTCGTTTATGAGCTTCTTTTGTTAACCTTTTCATATCTAACACTTGCCCGCTGCGATATAACACGCCTGGTAAGACGATTAGTGCAATATCATCTGTCATTGCAGCAATAATATCAGCTTCATTGAGTGTATGACCATCATCACTTCTCACCTCAACGAGATGCTCGTTAGGATCATACCCTTTTAATTTTAGTTGACTTTTTAGTGCGTAAATATCACTTGGAAAATTTAATTCATCTGCTAATATCTTTGTTTTATGATTCTCCGGCTTATAAAAGGTTGATACTAACTGATGAAGATTCACTGTTGTGGAACCGCTTACAATAACTTCGTTAGCATTTGCCCCTACAATAGGTGCCATCTGTTCCCCTAATTTCTCAGACAAATAAAACCACGGATGATCTCCACTTGTCCAACCATCAATTCCATATTTCTTCCATGAATCTAGTAAATCTAATAACGATTTTTCTGCTCTTTTTGAAAGAAGTCCTAGTGAATTTCCATCAAGGTAGATCCCATCTTCTTGGATATAAAATTCTTCACGATACTTTGCCAAAGAATCCTGTTTATCAAGCTTTTTGGCATATTCATTTGTGCTTTCAAAATCAACCATGACAACCAACCTTTCACCCTATTTTTCTATTATAATTAGTATATATCCATCGATGACATTAAGTCAATGACATTGTATCAACAAAATACATGATAAAATTTATCACATGATTCATATTGCTCTCAAAGTTGTCAGAACATTTATTACCTTGTAAACTAAAAGAACCTATAAAAAAGTTCGTTGTCATTTTGAAAGGAATGAAATCATGACAAATTCAATTGACAAGCTATCTCCTAGGAAGCAGCAAGCCTTGCAAACGAGGAAAAGGCTCCTAGAAGCAGGTAAAGAAGCATTTTTAGAAAACGGCTTCCAAAAAGCAACCATCGCTCAAATCATAAAAAAAGCGAATACCGGTTATGGGACAGCTTATGTTTATTTTAAAAATAAAGACGAGTTGTTCATGATTCTTATGGAAGATCTTATGAACAGATTTTATGAAGTGGCTGAAATGCCGTTTACACCTCGTACAAAGAAGGAAGCATTCGACCTTATTCAAAAACAGGTACACCTTTTTCTAACATTAGCTGTTGAAGAAAAAAACATGATGATTATTGTTAAAGAAGCAATTGGCATTTCACCTGAAATTGACCAAGCATGGTATAAAATTAGAGAACGGTTTATTACTCGAATTTCCATCGATATTAAATATGCACAAGAAAATTCCCTCGCAAAACCAAACTTAGATCCTTCTCTTGTTGCTAGAGGCTGGTTCTATTCCAATGAAATGTTTATGTGGGAACTTGTTCATAATGAAACCAACTATTCTATGGATGATATTATCCATAACTTAGTGAGCATATATGCGGGTGGGTTATATGAGTGAGAATTAAACTATAAGAACTACCAGATTTAGACGCTTGGGTAATATGAGTTACAAAAAATTAAGTATAATCATTTATAATGATCCATCTTAAAAAGAAGCAAGAGTCAATTAGACCCATGCTTCTTGTTCTTTTACCTTTTTGTTTCATTATCTCTTATCACTAGATTGAGTCCATCTATAACTAACAAACCATACATATTCTCCATTCATAATGAACGGCTCATCACTAATTTCTACAGATATAAAACCATTCTTCTCCAAAACCTTTTGAGAGCCAATATTATTAGTCGTAGTCTTTGCTCTTAGTTCATTTATACCTAGCTCACTCGCAACTTTCAATAACAGCATCAACGCATGACTTGCAATACCTCTTCCCGTATACTCCTTACCAATACGATATCCTAAGTAACCTGATTTTTTTGTTTTATCAAGATCGACAATATTTATTCGCCCACAAATTTGACCCTTCGAAGTTTTTATTAAGTAGAAATAAGATTGACCTTTGTCTTGTTCCACTAATAAGTCTTCATGCCTTTTCTGAAATACATCAAAATGATAATACTCATCTCCTCTAGTCGGTACCAGTTCTTCAAAAAACGTCCTATTTTTACGTTCAAATGCGAATAAATTTTGTGCATCTTTTAGATGTAATTTTTCAAGTGATATATTCATTTACGTAATCCTGTCTTTTTTAGTTTGATTATCCTACATTCCATTTCAAACCTATTCCCAATTCCAGTAATCCAATTCCCCAAGACTTACTCCCCTTATTTCTTTTACATCTTTCAGCTTCAAAAGCTCCTTTACAGGTCCAGTGACAACTGCTCCGTACACTTGAAATCCATTTTGTTTTAAATAGTCATAACGTTCTTGCAAGAAATATAATCCTAGGAAATTTTCATAATAACTTGTTGATTCATTTTTTAATAAACGCTCCATATTCGAAAGCATCATTTCTTTGTTTTCTTCAAGATATTGTTCATCAAGAAGCTGGATTTTACTTTCTGACATATAATCATTTTCTGTTTCTCTTCCACCTGTTAAACCATAGGTATCGAGGACCGATATAGATTCTCCCCCACCACCATAGCTTGAGGGTTCGAACGCTTTAAACTCTCCAGTGTATAAAGGGGCCCAAAGGATATCAAGATCATACGGTTTAAGAAGGTAAAGCAATTCCTCGGCTGTCATAAACTCTGATGTTGAAAAAGAGATCTCAGCAACTGTACCTTCATGAATTTTCTCCAAATTAGTCCATACACCGTTTGCACCTTCTGCTGTCAGTTTCTTACCTGTTTCAGGGTGTTCTGGTAAGAAGAATCGATACCCCTCTTCTTGTTGATTTTGATCAAAAGCAATCGATTTTGTTGAGAAAAGAGAAAAGAGCGTTTTATTTATGTGAATTTCTCCGACGATCTTATTTTCCTTTCCTACCATACGTGAAACAGGATAAGATATTTTCTGTGTTAAAAAGGGGGTAATTTCAGAATCAACAATTCCACCAAAGTCTTCATATAAATTTGGCACGGTCCAGTCTGTTGCTAATTTACTATAATACGTGTGTTTTCGATCTGACTGAAAATATGAATAACTTATATTAACTACCATCATATATATCCAAAACAAAAATAAGCACGCCAATATTACCCTGATTATTCTAACAGTTAATGTAAAGCGATATTTCACTAAAATTTTCTTTTCTTTATCCTTATTCCATTCTGTCATCTTTTTCACCCCACCCTTTTCTACTTGCTAATTCAGCCAATTTTTTTCTTGCACGATGAAGATTGACCTTCACTTGATTTTCCGTTAAATCTAACGCTTCTTGTATTTCGACATAACTAAAACTTTCATATTCTCTTAAATATAAAATACTTCGATATTGCTCAGGTAAATAACTTAGTAATCTTACTAAATCCTTATTTTCCTCCTCTTGAATTAGCTCTTCTTCCGGCATTCCATATGGACTGATCATGTCGTCTCCTTGAAGTAGCGTAGAAACGAAAGGAATCCACCTTCTTCTTTGACGTCGTCGCCATTCATCTAAATATGCATTTCTAGCAACCTTAAAAAGCCATCCCCGAACATCACCCTGATCATAAAACGATAATGAAACCGTTGCTCGAACAAATGTCTCCTGTGTCAAATCTTCTGCTAAATGACTAGATCCTGACATTTTAAGGAGGAAATAATAAAGGGGCTTTGCGTATTCTCTATACAACTGATCTAATTCATTTTTTCGACCAAAATCCATCCTTTTTCCCCTATTTTAATTTTTTAGTTAGGACTGTATTCGTAAATTTTGTTGCTTTTTTTCATCCTTGACGGAAACAACAATATATAAAGCGTAGTAGCATCTTTTCTTCTAGAATAGTACCTTTTATGCGATGAAAACACTGTTTCCAACGTAGAATTAAGTCAATTAGCAACAATCGTTCAGAAAAGAGCCATTGTTAGTAATAACACGTATGAAAAGAAAGAATGTTACAGTAAATATGTTTTTTCTTACATCTATTTTAAATGTAAATCTCTAGAAATGGAAAAAGACTGTGATGAGTTGACATACTATGGAGGAATTGAGGCTTCTTTTTATGATCCTACGCACATTATAAAAATTTATAGAAACAACCTAAAAAAAGAGCCCTTAATGGACTCTGCTTTATAAAAATTTAACTGATAATTTCCTTTACTCTTCCTACAGTTCCAGTTTCAAGCATTACTTTAATACCGTGGGGATGAGTAGGCGAGTTTGTCAGGATTTTGGAGACAATTCCTTCTGTTAATTTACCTGTTCGTTGATCTTGTTTTTGTACGACTTTTACTTTTATACCAATTTTAATATGGTCTCGTTTTGTTCCTGGCATGATCATGTTCTCCTTTTATTCATCTATAACTACTTCGATTAGTCTTTAGGCTTATCAAGAGCTTGATATGCTAGTTGATATTTTCCACCTTCAGCAACCTCTGCATGATAAAGTGCTTTAAGGGCGAAATTCTTCTCAAGATTATGTTCGTCTCTTAACTTGTTTAATTTTGTCTGCAGCTCTTGATTATCTTTTATTAATTGTCTCATTTGCGACTTTAAATATTTCATTACCGAAAATCTCCTAACATTAGTGAGATGGATTTCATTTATCATTTCAAGGTTTCCATTGTTAACCATTTTATCTTATCCACTATCGATTAACAAAAAAACCTGAGTAGTTTTCTGCATTGTAGCTTGTTATATGAGACTGACTAAAGTGACCTTTTGGCAAAACTGGATCCATTCTTATTTAGACAGTGTCTTCTGTTGATTATTTTTCCTCACAATAAAAAAAGGACTCTAAAAAGAGTCCTTTTTTATAAGCTAATTACGCTTTGTTAACGTTAGTAGCTTGAAGTCCACGTTGACCTTGCTCAGTGTCAAAAGTCACTTTTTGGCCTTCGTCAAGAGATTTAAATCCTTCGCCTTGGATAGCTGAGAAATGTACGAATACATCTTCTCCACCTGCAGTTTCGATGAAACCGAAACCTTTTTCTGCGTTAAACCATTTTACTGTACCTTCTTGCATGTGTGTTACCTCCTGGTGTAGATATAACCTACAAAAACATGTAGATTCTCTACAAAATATTACTATAATTGCTCAATTAGATATCAAAGGCGAAAAGTTTAAATACTCTTTCCCTACAGACCGAACAAAAATAATTCTTTTTAAGAATATCAGATAAAGCCGGATAAAGCAAATTTTTTCTATTTTTTGTGAAAATCCTCTGCCATTTCATGATAAATTAACTTTACATCAACAACTTTAAGATAGGGTTTGACAATTATTTCATACATATAAATGAACCGGTTATTCATTACTTTAAACATGTTATGTCATTTTCACTCCAATAATACACCTCTGTTGCTATAGTGATGACAAGAAAGGAGGAACTATGTTGAAACTGAACATCGATATTAATGAAAAATATGAAGAAACCTACGTGACCATTCATTCAAAGGTTTGGACAAAAGAAGTTTTCAAATGTATAGCAGAAGAAATGAACAATTCCATGAAAAAGCCCTAGATAAGTTTATTCAATATAAAATAGGCAACTTCCCTTAAAGGTAGTTGCCCATTTTATGTAGAATTTCACTCAATACCAGTAGTCTTTAAAAATGCCTTCAGCTTTTGTTGATACTTCATTTCATCTACTGTGTATGCTTCTGTATGACCTGCACCTGGAACAATCCAGAGATCTTTTTCACTTTTTGCAGCTGCGTAAAGTTCGTTTGCCATTGCTGTTGGAACAAGATCATCTTGATCACCATGAATAATGAATAGCGGCAAGTCATTTTTCTTTACTTGTTCTATTGCAGAGGCTTCGGTAAACGTGTAACCAGCTCGAACCTTTGTCACAGCACTTGTGATCTCCATAAGAGGAAATGCTGGTAAATTATACAAATACTTTAATTGATGAGTTAACTCTTCTTTAACAGATGTGTAACCACTGTCGGCAATGACTCCCTTTACTTCCGGCGGAAGATCTTCACCACTTGTCATAAGAACCGTTGCTGCTCCCATTGAAAATCCGTGAAGAAGAATTTGATTCTTACCTTTTTCATCTATTAAAAGCTTTATCCATTGCTCATAATCCTTACGATCATGCCATCCATAGCCAATGTAATTTCCTTCACTTTCACCATGTCCTCTTGCATTAGGCTTTAATACATCAAATCCCTGTTCATAATAAAACATGGTCACTCCAGGCATTTGCTCACTATTTCCTTTATATCCATGAGCAAGAATAACGGCTTTTCCATTAGGATTCTCATTTGCTAAATAATCAGCTTTAAGATTTAGTCCATCACCTGATTTCATTTCGATTGTTTCAAAGGTTTGCTTTTCTGTCCATTCCATGATTTCTGCCAATCTCTCCTGCTGTTGCTGTTCTTCTTCAACAGTTGTACTTGCAGTTTCTGCACGATCCTCACTGCCGCCATGTAGTTTAACAGATTCATGAGAACGATTAATTGCGACATTATAAAAATAATTACCTGCTCCAACAAGTAAAACCGAAATCAGTAAAAAAACGGTAATCAACACCCAAATAAGTTTTTTTCTCTTTTTCATATGTTAACTAACCCCTTTAACCCTATTTATCACAAAATCTCTATAACTATTTTACTAGTAACAAAAGGTCCTGTCACTTTGGATATATTTAGCTGAATTAAAGTCGGTTGTATCAGAGTTAGTTACTCACTCTAGAAATACGATAAAGCACTGAAAGATTAACACCACAAACACTGTTTAATTTCTATTCAAAAAAGGAATGATGAAAGTATAGGTTTTATGAAAGGGGAAGTAAGATGTTTTTTAGCAGTTTTGCTGATCTTTGGAGGATCATAGTTGTTGGTTTTTTTGCATATCTTTCTCTTATTCTTGTTTTGCGAATTGCCGGTAAGAGAACATTGTCAAAGATGAATGCTTTTGATCTTGTGGTTACAGTTGCACTTGGGTCAATCTTGGCTACCATTCTATTAAATAAGAAAGTTCCATTATTTGATGGCATCACAGCCTTTGCTACCTTATCCTTTTTACAATTTATTGTTGCCTGGCTTTCTACTAGATCAAAAACATTCAGCAAATTTGTTAAATCACAGCCACAGCTATTATACTTTAAAGGTGAATACCTCATACAATCAATGAAAAAAGAACGAATAACAGAAAATGAAATTCTTCAAGCTACCCGTTCTCAAGGTGTTTTATCAATGAAAGATGTCGAGGCAGTGGTTCTTGAATCAGATGGTAGCTTATCTATCCTTAAGAAAACACAAGAAGAAACGAAACTAACGCTGAGAAATGTACGTATGTAGGAACTAACGCAAGGTCAGTGTTTTGGTCAATACCCAAGCAACAGAAAAAGACCTCAACAAAGAAGAGGCTAGGACATAACGTAGTAAGTAATAAAAGTTCTGAACAACGTAAAAGCTTAGCGAATGAAATATTACCTAGACTCCTGCGGGATGCAAAGCAACGGCTTGCTAGCTTCCCTCAGAAATCGGAGTATATTTCAGGAGCGACGTAATTACACCTACAACCTTTGTTCTGTTTCTATTTTGCTAAAATACTTTTGACCCTGCCCCCCAATTGATTCGTAAATTACTATCAATATCCTAACTACTACAGCCGCCACCACAGCTAGAGCAGCTTGATCCACCGGAGTCTCCTCCTGAGTCAGATGAACTGCTACAGGAATAGCCGGAGCATGAAGCACCACCGCCAAAGTGGTGTTCCTTATTATATTCTGTTGGTAGAACCTCACTTATATGTTCCTGATAATGATCTTCTTCATAAATCGAATAAAACACAGCAGCACCAAGTGCCATATTGAAAATTTGCGAATCAGAAGCTGTGCTAGAGATCGTTGGTTTATCTTGACCAAGCTTCATTGAATCAGCTTGAGTTATTTCGTTCTTCATTTTAATAATCAACTGACGTTTAACATCAATCCAGCTGTCATCTTTTCGAAAATACCTCATAAGTAGTTCATCTTCGGACAACCTCTTAAAGTCATCGAGAATTTCTCGCTTAATTGGATGCTGAAGAAACCTTCCCCAGATTGCTTTACTGTTTGGTGTTAATTCAAATAAGCTTAAATAAACCCAATCAAAAAATGCCCTTTCACCTGGTATTGGTGTACTTTCCATATTTGGCATATGATGAAGTGTTTCTTTATAAAACCCCTTTGAAAATGTTTCATATTCTCTTGTGAACATAAGCATTTCGTGCCATATAACATCAACTCGTTCACTAAACATTGGTACTGATTTTAATAAACTATTCATAAAGAAATATCGTTTCAACTCAAAAAATACCCAATCAACCTCATGCTCTGGCCATTTAGAATGCTCTAACAACACACGGTTTTTCACATTTTCTTCATATGATTTTGATAAAGCTTTATTTAGATCCTGGACAATAGGAACACCACCGTCTATTTGCACGCCCAATTGCTCTGGAATAGGATCATTTCTTAAATTTCTTTTCCTGCCACCCTTTGGTTTCACCATGACTTGTGTTATAAAAATCATAAAGATGATAAAAACTGCAATTACAATAAGGGTTTCACCCATTATTTTTCCTCCCTTTTCACTAGTAGAAAATTACAATACTCTCACCTATTTTAACATTTACTACCACATAATTAACCTATGAAACTGCTTAACATGTTTATGTAAAAGAAATCTCTATAAATTTAGCGCAATCCTCATTAACGATAAGATCGTACCAACAGAGTACAGAGATAACGGGTTAAAAGTCATACCAAAGCCAATTAATTCAAATGCACCTGTAAAATATGTAACGTCTGGTCTATTAATGTATGCAGACTAATCGTAGCAGTTATATCGTTTGTTGCATATAAAAATTTCCAATTACGAGATGATCACACACTCACATCCCCGCATAAAAATTCGTATTGTCAAAACTTTTATATTAAAAAGTTAATAATTCCTTGATTTATAGGGCTTTAAATGCAAAAAACTTGCCACCCCCTGAATTTTAGGTTAAAAGTGAGGTTACCACACACACAC
>NZ_JAIVKL010000008.1 GCF_020524045.1 Metabacillus litoralis | reverse complement strand
GTTAACTTACCAATAAACCATTGGTGTGTTTGTCAAGAGCGATTGCGCAGCCTTTCCACCTAATAACTGGCAGAGAGCTTAAACTTCTAGGTAGTTTTCATAGAACTTTTGACACTACCTATTTATCATTCTAATCTATAATATATACGTTGTTCTTTGGAAATAGTTTCAAATATTGTTAGAAAGATAGAATTTGGAGTTGTATGAAGGTGTTTACTTTTATATTCTTTTTTTGTTAATAGGTATTCATTAGCATCGATCTTTTTGAAAAGACCTTATTGTTATTGAAAAAAATGAAATATAAAAAATGCCTCCCTTAACAGATCAAAAGATTACCCCTTAAGTTCTTCATACCGATGAAATGTATACTGATAAGTTTTCATAAGGATTATAAAAACACAAAGTTTACGAAATTAGCTTTTACAAAACAAGGGCTCATACCTTCTAAATGAAAGTGTGAGCCTCAATACCAAGTTTCATAAGTTTGTACTTGAAAAGGTATTTGAATGAGTCATTGGGATAATTAAACCTAATTGTGATACCTTTTCACCGCTACAAAAAACTCTCCTTCTTTTTCAAATAAGATCCTGGCCTCATCTTCTATAAAGTAATAAAGTTGAGTACCTATATTTAATGAATTACTATCAAAATCCATTTCTGTTAAATTTTCGTTTACATCATAATCAACAATATTTCTTTTAACTTCCCCAATTTTATCTCCCTTTGAAGCTTCATCAACTTTTTTATTTGTCACTTCGTATGTAGTGTTATTCACGATCACGAACTCATATGCCCAAGATTTCTCTTCTAAAGTAGCGGTTGAGAAGGAATGATTTCTTTGTGAACTACATCCAAATAAAGAAAATGTCATTAAAACACACATAAGAAATAATAAAAAGTGTTTCACTTCTTCCCTCCTCATTTAAGCTGAAGATTTCTGTTTGTTCTAGCAATAGCCTACATTTAAAACCATAAAAATATATATCTATTCACTTTTAACAAAACGAATTCACTTTAACGCCCCGTAAATAACTGAACGTAACCGCGGCTGATGAAATGCTTCAAAATTAGGTAGCATTTGCTGCATATATACGGCAGATATATTTTCCTTTGGATCAATTAACACCCATGTTCCTGCTAAACCTGACCAACCAAATTCACCAATTGAACTATTGATTCCACCCTCTGCTTGATCTGTTAGTGTTCGAACACCTAATCCATAGCCATATCCTTTAAGATAATCCCAGTTATAATATGTACTTTGTTGTTTTGTTAGATGATTTGAAGTCATCAGTTTTATTGTATTTTTACCAATGATTCTTTTGCCGTTATATTCGCCACCATTAGCAAGCATATGGGCAAAAATACTGTAATCCCCTAGTGTTGATAAAAGACCTGCCCCCCCTGATTCGTACTCAGGAAAAATGTGAAATTGCATATCCATTTCTTCGCTCTCATTTTTAATTAACTTACCATCTTCTTCTCGGTTGTATAAAGAAGCTAATCTATGAAGTTTTTCATCCGGAATTCTAAAAAATGTGTCTGTCATACAAAGAGGCTTGAAAATTTCTTCTTGAAAAAACTCACCTAGTTTTTTCCCAGATATCACTTCAATTAATGCTCCTAAAACATCATGACTTAAACCATAATTCCACTGATCTCCAGGGTGGAAGGCAAGCGGAATACTAGCAAGAATTTGTGATAAACGTTGGTTTGTTAATGATTCACGATTTTTCACTAATTTCTCGAATTCTTTAACAACCTGAATTTGTGTTTCATTTTCATTACCGCCATAAGTAATTCCAGAGGTCATACTAAATAAATCTTTTACTAAAATAGCACGAGAAGCTTTGACAATCTTTATCTCGCCATCTTCATCTTTTTCGTAAACTTTTGAGTTTTTAAATTCTGGTAAATAGTCACTAAGTTGATCATTTAGAAGAAATAATCCGCGTTCATATAACATTAGTGCAGCCACACAAGTAACAACTTTTGTCATAGAATAAATACGAAAAATCGTATCTTCATTCATCAACGTTTTTGTTTCTTTATCAGAAAAACCTATAAAATCTTTGAAAACAGTTTCATTATTATGCATAACTTGCATAGAACAGCCAACTGGACCTTTTTCTACAAAGCTTTTTAGTAAAGCGTGTAATCGATTATGTAATACATTCAAAATAATCTTCCTCTCATCTACAATTTTCATTCTTCCGTATGGATGTTAACGTAAACTTTGTCGTTTTTAGAATCTTAATGGTTACAAACTTCTATAACGTTTAGTGGTATCTTTTCTTCTATAAATCATAACTTTTATGCAAAAAAATAGTGATTACTACAGATCATGACGTCAAATAACACTAATCTTTCAGAAAAGAGCCTTTTGTATAATATATTATTTCGATTACTTCCATCCTTTTTCCTTTATTTTAAATTTTGTTGAATCCAACAAATAAGCATCAGCATGAAGATATCATGCTGATGCTTGAACTAGTCTTTTTTTACTTCTTTAAAATTGAAGCAAGATTAATCAATATTTCGGATTGCTCTGTTGTAAAATCCTTACCAGCTTTAGCTTTAACTTGGTTCATGTAAGCACCGATTTGTCCATCTCTTGCTTTCATATTTCCTTTAGCATGAGATTTTTCTGCTGCTTGAAGTTTGCTAAGATATGGTTTCGAATTTTTGTTCTTATTGTCACTTTCTGCTAAAAATTGCTCTGTTAAGCGGCCTAAACTATCATAATCTACTTTGATGACAATCGTAATTGATGAATTTGTTTGATTTCCTGCTAAATCTGTAGCATTTGCTTCAATAGTTTGTGGTCCTACTCCTAATTGATACGCTGGAGATTTCACATCTTTACATGTTGAGCTGTCAATACCTGATAGTGCATCTTTAGCTATACATGTGACATTTATTTCTTGATCTACTGCAAATTCAGTTTGATCTTCTACTGAAAACGTAATCGTAGGAGCTGTTTGATCAATATTAATCTCTACTGATTTTTTCTCTTCTTTATTTCCAGCTTTATCAACACTCCAATAAGATAAAATATGTTTTCCATCTTCTATAATACTTACCGAATTGCCTTGTTGTTCTTTTTCTTCATCTAAAATAAAGTGTGTTGTTTCAACTCCAGAATCATCATCTTCTGAAGAAAATTTCACTGTGACTTGTTCACGATACCAGCCATTATTTGTTGTAGCTTCGATTTCATGTTTTGTGACTGGTGCTGTTTTATCAGGTCTTTTAATTTTCACGATATCAATATTAGGTGTTGGTGGATTTTCCATACCTTCACCAATAAAGAAGCTTGGATGTGGTGGTTGATTATAACCAACATTTTGCCATGCGATCGCTACTCTGTATTGTGGATCATGCATTAAAGTAAAGATTCGATGATCAGTTTCTGCTGTTGGGATGTATACTCTTAATGCACTGCTATCCTCTGTTCTCCAAATAATTTCTTCACGCCAATCTCCGAAAAGATCTGCTTGTAGTACTGGCGTACCTTTTGTTGAGTTATTTGATAGAGTACCTTCAGCAGTTAATATGTTTACAAGCTTGCCATTTTCATAGTCCCATTTGTCAATTGTGCCAACACCAGCACCTTTTTCTTGATCAAAATTATGGTCTGCTAGTTCACGAAGAAGATCTCCATCCCACCAGATAGCAAAATTTGAAGATGGAATTGATTCTGAGATTTTTTCTCCTTTTGCTGTGTGTAAACCGCCAACTCTACTGTTCCAACCACCAGAGATTGCCCAAGCTTCAGCACCATTATGTCTAGGGTCAATATCTGCTGCTAAACCACGACCTGTGTCTTCGCCAGTTTTTTGACCCCATAATACTTCACCAGTTTCAGCATCACGAAGATCATAACCAAATTCTGCATTTTTATTTTCTTGTACAGCAAACACTTCAAGTCCAGGTCGATCAGGTACTAAATCACTTACATGAAGAGCATCACCATGACCTAATTTTGTATTATACAAACCTGTTCCATCATCGTCTATTGTCATTGCACCATAAACAACTTCGTCTTTTCCATCTTTATCAACATCTGCAACACTTAATGAGTGATATCCTTGACCTGCATAATCTCGATATCCTTCATTACTAGAATCAAATGTCCACTCTTTCGTAAGCTTCCCATCTCTCCAGTTATAAGCAGCCACCACAGTTCTAGTGTAATAACCACGAGCCATGATAATACTAGGTTTTTCACCATCAAGATAAGCGACACCTGCTAGGAAACGATCAACACGGTTTCCGTAAGTATCTCCCCATGAACCTACATCACCACGTGGAGGATCATAGCTTGTTGTTTCAAGAGCTTTTCCTGTTTTTCCTTCGAAAATTGTTAAAAATTCATCACCTTGTAATACATAGCCTGAACTATTTCGATGATCAGCATCAGCACGTCCAATAACATTTCCTTGTCCATCTTTCGTACCGTCAGCTGTTTTCATTGCGATTTCCGCTGCTCCGTTACCGTCAAAATCATACACTAAAAACTGTGTATAATGGGCTCCAGCACGTATGTTCTTGCCTAAGTCAATACGCCATTTCAATGTTCCGTCAAGCTCATAAGCATCAATATACACATTTCCTGTATAACCTGCTTGGGAATTATCCTTTGAGTTTGTAGGATCCCATTTTAAAACAAGCTCATATTCTCCATCACCATCAAGATCTCCAACACTTGCATCATTTGCACGATACGAATACGGATCTCCGAGGGGTGTTTTGCCATCTTCAGGTTTTTGAAGAGGAATATCAAAATAGTTTTCACTTAAAACGGTTGTATCTTCGTGGTTTTTTTGTTCTTTTCCATCTAAAATTGTACGAATTTCATAAACAGAGTTCTCTGTTCCATCTTTATCAACAAAATTAGTACTCGTTGTAATTGGTTTAGAATTAATTTTTACTCCATCACGATACACATTAAAACTAATGTTTTCAGGATCGGTTCCTAGCATTCTCCAACTTACGAATATACCTTCTTCTGTTTTAACTGATACTGGTGAACGATCTAAATCTTCCATTTGTTTTTTTAGCACTGTTACCGCAGGTGTTTCAACACTTGAAGATAGTTCTGATACACCGCCAGCACTAACAGCAGCTACTTTATAAAAATAAGGAATTGTCGTTAAAACTGTTTCATCTTTATAACTTGTTTTTTTTGATTTACCAATAAATTCAAATTCTCCATCTTTCTTTTTTGCGCGATAAACATTGTATGTGATTGCATCCTCCACCTTATCCCAGCTGATCGTCAAATCGTTTTTATTTACTTTTCCGACTTGAAGATTTTTAGGAGCATTTGGAATTGGTTTTGAATCATCAATCATTGTAACTTCAAGAGGCAATGAAGGTACAGTTTCTACGTTTACCGAATCAATTGTTGTTGCTGTATATTCATAATCCATTCCTACATCAACTGAACTATCAGTAAATGAATTTGTTGTTGAACTTCCGATTAATTCACTAGAATTTGCTCCAGCTATTTTACGATAAACATTATATTTTACCGCATCATCTACAGCTTTCCATGATAAAGTTAAAGATGGGTTTGTTGCATTTATCACTTTTTCCTCCACTTTAAGTTCAGAAGGAGCTAATAATATTGGTGTTAATTCTACTCCATTTATTATTCCTGTTGAGCCTCCAAATTCAAAGTTCATTTGACCATCTTTTACAGAAACTTGTGGTATTACTTTTGATGTATAATTGCTTCTTGGAGCAGAGATTTGTCCATAGTCGATGTTTTCAATCGCCACTGTTGAACGTGCACTTCCTAAGAAATCGCCAACATAAACTTTTACAGCATATAGTCCATTCGGGACGTCTGCATTAAATTTCCAACCAACATTAAAGTATCCTAACCAATCACGTAGAAGATCTCCACCTGTTCCGCGATCTCGTCCAATCATTCCTGTTGGGTCGACAATTCCATAGCCTCTTTCAGCAGAATACACTGTTGATAAATTAACTTCTGTATATCCTTCAGCAACAGGATTGCCAGCTAAGCCGAAATCAAATTTTGTTGTTGCTTTTTTTGTTACAACTTTTACTGCATCAGATTGTTCTGATTCACCTTTACCATTAATAGCTGTTACAACAACATCATATGAAGTGCCTTCTTCCATTCCTGTTATGCTTAATCTAGGTATCGTTGATGTACCAATTAAAGCATATTCGGTTTCAGTTGAAAGCTTGCGATACACTTTGTAAATATCAGTTGCTTCAACTTCATTCCAGGTTAATGTAGCTCCAGCATTACTAACACTGCTTGCTACAACACTAGTTGGTTTTGCAGGAACATTAGCTGGTGGTTTAATGTCAGCTACATAAGTAGATAAATCCTTATTTAATTCTTTTATTCCTCCAGATAATAATCGAGCAATTTGAATCGCTCCATATTCTTGGAAATGTGTATCATCTTTTGATCCATTAGGAAACGCTGTGTAAATGCCAGGTTCAGTGTGTAAAAAGACAGAAAGTGTTCCCTCTGGTCCAATCGTGTCATAATAAGCGACACTTAAGGAACTTAGATCTACTAAAGGAACTTCGAGTTCTTCAGCAACCTCTTTCATGCCCTTTACATATTCAGGAAAGCTGACATTAAATTTTCCGGTATCTGCATTAAAATCTCTTCGGCCTACAGGAGTTACTAAAATTGGTTCTGCTCCACGCTGACGAGCACCATTAATATATGTTTTTAAATAGTTTTTATAATCCGGAACAGATGCATAACGCTCTGGACGACTGATCGTAGCGTCATTATGTCCAAATTGAATAAGAAAAAAGTCATCTGGCTTAATTTCTCGTAAAATATTATCAAGTCTACCTTCAAAGATAAATGATTTAGAGCTTCTACCACCTATTGATTGGTTATCAAATAGTATATCAGAAGTGAAAAATCTAGGAATCATTTGTCCCCAACCAGCTTCAGGCTTCCAATATTCATCATAAGTTTGTACAGTAGAATCTCCTGCAATAAAGACTGTTGGTTTTTCTCCTGCTGTTCTTTCAGGAAGCTGTTCGATAATTAGTCCATTAATTTTTGGTGATGTACCCGTAAATTCCAGTGTAAGTTGTCCATCAATAAGAGCTATATCAAAAGATCGTTCAATAAATTCTCCCTTATTCATCGTTGTATCTTGTACTTTTTGAATTGTTTCAGCTTTTACCCCTATCGCTGTACCTTCTGTTTCATCTCCAGCAACAACTGTTACCGAATAATCTCCATTAGGAAGATCCACGTTAAAAGAAGTTTCAGTTGTCGTTGTAAAATCAGATTTTAATGCATCAGCTGTACTACGATCAGTTGCTGTAACCTTCGTAACATCTGCAAAACCAAATGTCTGTTCAGCTGAATATTCGCTATCATTTGTTACCTTTGTAAAGCCATCCATTACTGCACTATCATTTGTACCAAAATCAAATTTCTTCACAACCAACTCTTCGGCTGCTGAAGCTTGATTTGGACTAACTGGTGCTGAAGCTAGTAGAACAACTAGACTAAGTGAAGTTGCAAAGAACTTTCTCCAGTTTTTCTTCCCCTTTGTTTTCAATAAGTTTACTCCCTTTCTTGATTTGGTTTTTAAAACGGTTAAAGAAACTTTCTTAAAAGCACCTCCATAAACAGTAGTAGTAAACGCTTACATTTTTATACTATTCTATTTGTCTATGGCTTTCATATACAGAAAACAGAGGTTAATGTTTAAAAAACAGAGACTGGGTATAATTGATTCTTTATAACTAGTTTTACATTAGGTAAATAGATCGAGTAATAATTAAAGATGAGTTGGAATTTAATACTTTTGTATTAGGATATATTAAATTAGGAGGTGTGAGAGAAACTGGTTGAAGTCCTCTTAGGAGAAAAAAACAAAGTTTCAAATAGAAACTTCGTTTTAGATACTTATAACAAAGAGCTTATTGTATTAGAGACTTCTTCATCATTTTTAGAAATAATCTTCACTTCAACTTCTTTGTTTAGTATCTTTTCAGCTGTAGTTTTTATTAAAGATGAATAATGCTGCTTAATCCAATCTGATGCAAATTCATTTTCAGCAGTAACTATTATTGATTTTTCTTCGTTTAAGGCTATGTTTGCTCCACTAAACCAAGTTTTAAATGCTTTAGGACTGATTTCTGATTTAATAGCTTCGAATATATCGTCTTGAAGTGTATTGTGCACTAAATTTCCTCCTTTAAAAATCTAATCTCTACATTATTTTACCATTTTATCATATAGTAACCTACTAGTTTTTGTATTTATTTATATGTTTTTCCATGAAGTATTAAACAAAAATAAAACCCTCTTATTTATAAGAGAGTTTATTAAATATCATATTAAAATAATAAACCGTGCACCTTTCTTTGATACGATTACATAAGTGCTACTCATATAGCCAGCTCAATCAGGGCTACCCTCGGCACACAGAAGATTCTACTTATGGCTGCTCCCTTCCAGGCCTGACCAAGTTCATAGAGTTCTGTTGCGAAGACCCTGATGGTCATCACCGCTTGCATAAGTCTAACCTTACATAAACCGTACCGCTAGAAAGGAATTCAACCCCGCTAAGGCGGATTGCAGGTTACAGGGCACCGCCATCTCCCCGTCTAGCACGGTATGTATAATGTTCATTTCTTATTTAAATGATAGAAACGAAGATAGTACGTCTCTCGTATAAATATACTTTATCATAGATATGAAGGTAAAAGAACAAGAAAATAATGTCACAAGTGGTAACCTATCACTTTAATATACTTAACCAATATAATTCGACAAAACCCGGGGCGTGACAGTCACCATTTACAATACTGGGGAAAAGAGTCTTGCAAAGGATTCTTTTGTTCTTAGTATCAGTCCCCGGTTTTTATAGGTTGAGTTGTTGATTTTTATGCTATCTTTTATGTCTTGTTGATAGTGTTTTACAAGGTCTTTTATGCTTTCGGTTTCAAATAGAAGAGCGTTTACTTCAAAATTTAAATGAAGACTTCTTAAGTCAACATTTGCTGTTCCAACAGATGCAAATTTATTATCGATGATGATTACTTTTTCATGTAGAAATCCCTTTTGATACATATATACATCTATATCATCCGCAAGCATTTCTGGAAAGTATGATCTTGTTGCATATTGAGTAAGAAAACCATCATTTTTCTCCGGAACAATAATTTTTATTTCAACTCCTTTTTTAGCAGCCATCGATAACACAGTACGAATTGCTTTATTTGGTACAAAATAAGGTGTCGCGATATAAATTGATTTTTTTGCTGATGCCAATAATTCGTAATAAATATCACTCATTATTCCTTGAACAGATGAATCTGGTCCACTGGAGATAATTTGTGTACCGCCTCCATCACTTTCAACCAAGTCAACATTAAAATACTTCTCATTCAACAGTTTTTCACCTGTGAGGTAAGCCCAATCCAATAGAAAGATTTCTTGTAGTGTGATAATGGCTTCTCCTTCTATTTTAAGGTGAGTATCTCTCCAAAAACCATATCTAGCATCTTTACCTAAATATTCATCACCAATATTTAATCCACCCACAAATCCTACTTTCCCATCAACAACGATAATTTTCCGATGATTTCTAAAGTTTATTTTTTGATTATAAAATCCCTGTTTAACAGGTAAAAAGCAATGAACTTCAATGCCTGCTTCCCTCATTTGTTTGATTGCCTTTTTTGAAAGAGACATGCTCCCAACAGCATCAAATATGAACCGAACCTCAATACCACTTTTAGATTTTTCACTTAACAATTCAATCATTTCTTGACCGATTACATCAGATCTAAATGTGTAATATTCTAAGTGAATATAATGTTCTGCCTCTTTAATCGATTGTTTTATTGAGGAGAATGTTTCATCACCATTTTTTAGAATCGATGTTTTTGTATGAAAACTCACTTGATTATCACTATATCTTTCAATCAACTTAGTAAGACTCTGTTGTGTGTCTGAAAGTTTTTCAAAATTCGTTGATTGTTTAAAAGTTGTTTTGTTTTCTAACAATTCTTTATCATGTTTGCGTTTGTTTCGAAAAAGATGACCTTTTACTTCTAACTGTCCAGAGAAAATAAAGTAAATATAACCGATGATCGGAAAAAAAACGAGTGCATAGATCCATAGAAGAGATTTATGTGGAGAGCGATTTTCTAACATCATCACATAGATAATTGAAACAAGGGTTATCAAATAAATGAAAATTGATAAACTCTTTATATAACCTGAAAAACCTGAAAAAACAGCAATGTAAAATGTGATGGTAAGTATAATCAATAAGATAATTTGACGAGTGTTCTTCATCTTTCATTCCTCAATTCTTTAATAACATTTAAAGAAAAAGCACCTTTGTTCTCGGTGCTTTTTCACTTTCTTTCACTACGTTCACTAAAGAACTTTCTTTCCTTGAACAAGTCGTATGATCACTAATATTAAAGCGACCGCTAAAAGGATATGTATAATGTTTCCTAAGAAGCCCACTATAGCTCCTATTAACCATAGTGCTAATAAAACTAAAATAATTGTCCAAAGCATTTAAATTCCTCCTTGAGTATTCTATTAATAGATTGTAATAATAGGTAGATACCCCTGATTCTTAAGAAATAAACTCGTAGCTCTTGAAGTAATGTACATTTTAATAAAAGACGCACTGTTCTTCCTGATAGACTTTGTGAAAACTGGCATACACAACTACAATGAACAACAAAGTTTAACAGAGTCATATCGTTCTTTTGAATGAAATGAAAAAGAAATAAAAAAAAGACCCAAACAGGTCTAAATGGTAAACTATTATTATGAATAAAGTCCTTTTACTAGAATTAGTTGCATAATATCTTCACTCTGTAGTATTTTAAATCTCGTATTAAAAAGACTTAAAAATAGAATTTTCAGCAAAAATCTCTTAGAAGAAAACATAAGAATTAGTAAGCATTATTCACAAACTAGAACTTCTCTTATAAACATTCCTTTTTTTGCTACACAGCGATCTAGGATCATTAACTCAGCTTCTTTAATCATATGATCGATGGTATCAATAGAAATAACAACGACTTTTTTTGCAATGCGACGAGCATCCTTTAAAATCGATAATTGATCTTCTGGTGTACTATGAGTAAAAAGGTTATAAGGCATATCAATAATCGCAACATCATAGCTATCTGTTATCTCTGATATAGGACCTGTAGTTACCTCTCCGTCTAAGTCAAAGTAAGCGATATTTTCAATTGCTCCATAAACAACAGAAGGATTAATATCTCGTCCAACAATATTAACTCCCATTGATCGTGCCTCGACTAAGACCGTACCAATACCACAGCATGGATCGATTACTTTTACACCTTCAGGGTTTGGAACGGCTATATTAACAATTGACCTTGCCACTCGAGTGCTAAGTGCAGTTGAATATTCTCGAGGTTTATTCAAGTGACGGAGCCATATCGCCTCACTTTTTTTATATTTTCCAAAATACCAACGCCCACCCAGGGTAATCACTCCGAACGTATAATCTGGATTTTGAAAATTAGCATCCGCTTCAACCACTAGACCAATATCTCGTGCAATTTTCCGTCTTTCTTCATGTCCGATTTTCTTTGAATTCTTTAAATCATTAATTTTCGATAAAATAATCTTAAAAGTTGAATTTTTTAAGTCTAATTGTCTAACTTGATCTATTATATCTGCAATGCCGTCACCTTCATATATCACTTCAATCCTCTCTTTAATAAAAGGACTTCTACTTGGGTCAATTTTTGTTGAGCTTTTTATAATATTGCACTCAGACTCTACTCCAAAAATTGATCTCATCTCCATATAACATAAAGAGTGCTCATCTTTACTATATGCATAAGTGTATATAAATTCTGGCTTCGGGCTATTATTGTTCAATTTACAACCATTCCTTTTACGTCAATTTGTTCCTATTTAAAAACAATATCGATAATAAACTAGAAAAGCAATTGCTAAATGAAGAATCTGTAAGGAAAAATGCATTTAATAGCATTCTATGAATGAATTTCGAAACAAAATTTTACAAAAATAGTTTATTTTAAATTTTGTTTAGGAGTTTTAACAATAGTGTGGTATGCTTTATGTAACCATTTTAACACTTGTATCATGTTATCTCCGAGACTGATCAAATTAAATTGTCTGAACTTTACCAAAAGAACAGACATTTATTGATCGGTCTCTATTTTATTTCTAGGTTTATTACCTTTTAATACAACCTTTTAATACAACCTTAGCCATAAACGGAGAATATTCTCTTAGGATTTTTTAAGATGTATTAAGTCTAGTGGTATCTTTTCTTCATAAAATAGTACCCTTATAGAGGAAAAACTCTGTTTTTTTCTCAGAATTTTGGTTACATAGCAACAATCATTTAGAAAAGAGCCTTCCATAAAGTTTTTCAACATGAATCTCCCTCCAACCATTCCTTTTTCCTCTATTATTATAGTTATTCATAATAATATTATGTAAACTAATACTTTTGTATTTTAAACGCAAAAAAAGGACTCTAATATAGAGTCCTTTAATAATTATGCTTTGTTAACGTTAGTAGCTTGAAGTCCACGTTGACCTTGCTCAGTGTCAAACGTTACTTTTTGACCTTCGTCTAAAGATTTAAATCCTTCGCCTTGGATAGCTGAGAAATGTACGAATACATCTTCTCCACCTTCGATTTCGATGAAACCGAAACCTTTTTCTGCGTTAAACCATTTTACTGTACCTTCTTGCATGTTTGTTTCCTCCTAATTGTGGCTATTAACCACGTTATATTACTATAGTTGCTCAATTAGATATCAAAGGCGAAAAGCTTAAAAACTTATTCTTTCCTCACATACCGAACAAAAATAATTCTTCCTTAGAATAACAGATAAATTTGGAAATTGCAAACTTATATTGAAAATAATTTTAAAACTATCTATTTTTACAGTGTTTTTATTCTTTATTCCAGTTTACTTAGAACATAAAAATTTCTGTAGAGGTTCTTAATCTCCTTCTATCCCAGCTTGAGCGGTCTTATCAATACCTATAAAATACCTCAAGTCATTTTTATCTTGCACCCTTTCTCTATAAGGAATTATAAAAGATTAAACAGTTTTTCATTATTAATATTTTTTACTCTTCACGATAGAAATATTTTTCTCATAAGATAATTTAACTTGAAATTATAATGAGGTGATCCTTTGAATCGATGGTTAAAAGGATTGATTTTAACATATTTATCATTGTTATTCTTTGGTAGTTTTGTAGCTGTAGGTGCATTATGGGTAAGAGCATTTGAATCTACTTTCCCCTTCATTTATAAATTAGAAATGTTTTTGTATTATTTTTTTGCAGGAGCAATTGGTGGATCTCTTCGTCACCTTTATATGTTTTGCTCACATTATATGAAGAATGAACTACATGATTATCGAGAATGGATGATGTACATTTTTTACCCTATCTTTGCTACTGGTACCGCAGTCGTTGCAGTTACGTTAATTCAAAGTGGGCTTTTTCTTATAGAATTTTCTGATTTTAAGCAGGCTCCTTTTGGCCAAATTAGCTTAGCATTTTTTGTTGGTTTTGGTTTTAATCGATTTTTAATTAAGCTAAATCAAGTATCAAAAAATATATTTAAACCAAATAATTAGAGAAATAAATCAGGTTGATTATGTATCTATTTAAATTACCTTTATTTTACAAAAAGAAAAGAAGAGGTTGGGACATAAGTAATTATAGATTTAATGAGGTATGAAAAAGCTGTAAACTCACAGCTTTTTCATTTATAACGTGATGATTAGTTAACTATTTTTAATGGAAAACGCATTTTTAACTAGATGTTTCATTTTTTGATTGGACTAAGTTGTTACCCTTCAAAAGTTTATTTAAGTTTTCTGAACTCACAAGCATTGTTGCGATAAATCCAACGATAACAAACGGGAAGATTCCTATTGTTAGGTGGGCTGCCATAAATCCAAGAAGAGGTGGTAAAAACGTACTACCAACATATGCAAATGCCATTTGATATCCAATAATCGTTTGTGAATTTTCTTTACCAAACCTTATAGGTGTTTCATGGATCATACACGGAAAAATCGGTGCTAATCCCAAGCCAATCATAATAAAACCTAAAAGGGAAAAACTGACTGGAAAAGGAAGAACTAAAAGTACACTACCAGATAAAGCAATTATTTGACCGATTCGAATTAGCATTCGACTGCTGATTTTTAATGTAATAAATCCTGTTATCAAACGTCCAACTGTTATTCCTGCATAATAAAGTGAAACCCATTGTGCTGCTACATCAATTTGTACGTCCTTACTATTTACTAAAAAGGTGCTTCCCCAAAGACCAATTCCTGCTTCTGCACCACAGTAAAACATGAATGATAGAAGAGCTAGTTTAACTCCTTTGATTTTTAATGGTTTCTGTTTAGTAGTATTTGTTTCATCCAAAGAATGATTAGATTCTTGATGTTCCAAAGTCATTTTGCTATTGTTTTTTTCAACTTTATTCCATAATGGCATAGCAAGGAAAAGGACAATCACTAAAATAAACTGAATGGCAGCAATCGTAACATATCCGTTTCCCCAAGAGTTTCCTCCAGAAATATAACGAGACATAATTATAGGACCAAGAGTTGCTCCAACTCCCCAAAAACAATGTAACCAACTCATATGATGTGCCTTATAATGGAGAGCAACATAATTGTTTAATCCAGTATCTATAGCACCTGCTCCTAATCCAAGTGGAATTGCACAGATTATAAGCCATATAACTGATGGAGCAAAATTAAAACCTAATAAAGCCACAGCAGTCATTAAACAACTGATGGATGTTACAATTCCCGTTCCAAATTTTTTAAGTAAAGCTCCACTAGCTAAACTAGAAATTATGGTACCAGATGCAATCGTCATAAAAAGGTAACCAGCTGTTTCTAACGGTGCGTTAAACTCTGGTTGCATAACAGGCCATGCTACGCCTAACAATGAATCAGGTAACCCCAAACTTATAAAAGCTATATAGATGATAATTAATAATAAAGTAGCCACTACTTTTCCCCTTTATGTTTATGTTATATTTATTCTGTCGTTGAGATCATTTGTTCTAAACAAAGATGTTGCAAACCATATAAGTAATCTTGTTTCCAATCACTTACAGTAAGTTGTGGAAGGTGCTCTGCTGGGATATACGTCGAACTTTTTTTAGCAATACGTTCGATAATATCAAGAGTTGCTTCATCATGACAAAAAATAAAAGTATGAGGATTAATGATCGCGACAAAAGCAGCAACCAACCTGCTGACAGCGTCGATTTCATTATGTTCATTGAAACTCTTTTTCTTAAAATCATTACCTAAAGCAGTTAAGAAATTTTGATCATTATATTGTGGAATGAACGAAACTTCTCCTGAAAAAAAGGTACTTCCTCTTACAACATCTCCATTCACCATGATTCCAGCACCTGGTCCGTTTTGTCCAGAATATAAATAAATAAGAGATTGATTGTTTTTGATATTCATTTTATAGTGGTATCCAAGAACAGCAGCATTCATATCATTCTCAATCACAACTGTAATCTCAAAATGTTCTTCAAGGTGTTTCTTTAAATCAAAATTCTGAAGATGTTCATAACCTGGTATATAAAAGATTCGGCCGTTTTCCACTGCACCTGGAACTCCAATGGCAATAGATCGTAAATTAGGATACTTCGCTACTTTATCTTCAATAATCTCTAGTAATAAACGTAATACATCTTTATCTTTTAATACACTTTGAATTTTCCCTTGATCCTTTACTTCTCCAAAACAGTTAAACACAACATAATTTGTTTCATTACTTTCTAAAAAAATAGCGAGACCTAACATATAATCAGCTCGATATGCATATCTATTCGCTCTTCTTCCACCACTAGAATCATCAAGACCTACTAGCATTATTTCACCATTGCTTTCCATTTTCTTTAGAAACTTATTTATTGTAGGGAAACTAATTTCTAATCGTTCACTAAGTTCAACCTTTGTTGCACTACCTAAATCTATAAGAGATGAACGAATTTCACGATTAATATTATTTTTTGGAAAATTTCGGTTTTCTTTCATATGATTCACCACTTTCTCAACTTATTAAATCACTTTAATAAGTTATTAAAAATGTAACACAAGAACAGGGTGTGACAAAAGTATTTTCACAAAATAGCTATCGAACAATTGTTATAGGTGTAGTTACAACGCTCCTGAAATATATTCCGCTAAGCTATAAGTTTTATCGGAATTTTTGTTTCTCACTAAGTTATGTTCCAGCCTTATCCAGATTTTATTGATTTTAAATCGATTGAAGACAACAAATAAAGACCCGAATAATTAGGAAAATGTTTAATGAAAACATCATCTAATAAGTCGGGTCTATCCTAAGCTTACATACTATTGTTCTATCCTCTTTTATAATTGTTGAAATATCCAGGAGTTGGAATGTTTCATGATTCTTCTATGTAGTAATCAATCATTCTTCACCATTAAATTGATATGTTGCTCCGCCATTAATATTGGTTTTTAATTTAAATAAACCACCAGCATGTGGATATTTTTCAAGATCTTCCTCACTTGTACCAATTCTCGCTGTTGTGATGTAAAGATCATTAAGCTTTTCTCCACCAAATGAACAAGATGTTACATTTGCAGCTGGAACATTAATAAAATCAATTTGTTTTCCTTGATTAGGATCCCATCTTGATATACCATAACCACCCCATTGAGCAACCCAAAGCATTCCATCTTGATCAATTGTCATACCGTCCGGATCACCTGTTCCCTCTTTTAGGGTGATGACCACTTTTGGATCTTTAATTTCACCAGAAAGAAGATCATAATCATATCTAACTACTTGTCTAGTTGGTGTATCAATAAAGTACATGAACCTATTATCTGGAGACCAAGTGATTCCATTTGAAATCGTTAAATTTTCTAATTTTTTTGATATTCTATATTTCTGATCTAAAAGATATAAAGATCCCGCACCCTTTTTTGCATCAATATCCATCGTTCCAACCCAAAAACGTCCTGCAGGATCACACTTTCCATCATTAAAACGATTATCCGGTAAATGTGCTTCAGGGTTATGTATTTCTTTTAACATGTTTTGTTGAAAGTCATAGCTATATAACCCATTTTGTAAGGCCAAAATAATTCCACCGTCTTTTTTTGGTGCTATTGCCCCAACTAATTGTTCAACAACTACTTCTTTGTTTTCTTTAGAGATCGGATTGTACTGATAAAATTTCTTTTGTAAAATATCTACCCAATATAAAACTTTTTCTTTTTCATCCCAACTAGGACCTTCACCTAAAGTAGATTTACTATCAATAACTAATTCTATCGTCAACTAAACTCACCTATCTTCCTATTCAATCGATTCTCTTAATATACAACAATTTACATACTAATATTATAGTATATAAAAGAGTGAAAATGGTTTAAAATGTTTTTTCGGTTTCCTAGAAGAAAATTAAACATGTTTTTAGATGGTTCATGATATCATCATCTAAATCTACTTCTTGTCAGATTAGGAATGAAAAGAGATAAAAAGAATGATCTTGAAGCACTAAATATTACAAAAGCTAGCCAAAGCCCTGTATTTTGATATGGTGCTAGTAGCCAAATTGCGATCAGGAACACAAGTAATGCAAAAACAATGGAATTTCTTATTGATTTTGCTTCTGTTGCACCGGAAAATATTCCTTCCAATTGCAATCCCCAAAATCCAACAAATGGAAAGATGATCATCCAAACAAGTAGTTCACTTGCCGTTTCTCTTACATCTGGAATAATAGTGAAAAGAGAGATAACGATGTCACCAAAGAAAATGATGACTAGAGATAATCCGATTGCGGCAATAAATCCCCATTGACCTGATAAGAAAAAAGCCCTTTTATAGAGGAATTGATTATTTCCACCAATGGATCGACCAACAAGGATACTTGACGCATTTGCAAATCCACCAAAAAGATAAGCCATAATATAATGAATTTGAAGAATAATTGCATTTGCTGCTAAAGTGACTTCTCCCATGCTTGCACCTTTTGAAGTGAAAATTCCTGTCATTGTTAATAAACAAACTGTTCGTAGAAATAAATCTCGATTTACATGTAACATTTTTAAAAGTGGTTCTGATTCAAGTAACATGCTAAGCTTTATTTGAGATAATCGAACTTTATTTACCTTAAAAATAAGGTATGCTCCGAACATAATCGCACTTATTTCTGCAATAAGTGTAGCATAAGCAACACCTGAAACCCCCATATTAAAACCTAAAACAAACACAAGATCTAAGATAATATTGAGTAAATTCATGACAATTTGCATGGCTAAAGAAAGCTTAACTTTACCTAAGCCCATTAGCCAACCAATCATCACATAACTAAGAAGAATAAACGGTGCTCCCCATATCCGAACCTTGAAATAGGTTGCTGCATAGCTTGTTACTGATTCACTAGCACCTATAACCTTTAATGAAATCTGTAGAATAGGGTATTGTAAAATAATAAAAATCATGCCAACAATGATCGCAATAATCATTGGTCTTAATAAGGATAATATGGTTTCTTTATCGTTATTTGATCCTTGAGCTTGTGAAGTAAAACCGCTAGTACTTACACGAAGAAATCCTAGTAGCCAATACATTGTATTAAAAATAAGCGCTCCAATTGCCACTCCACCAATTGAAGCTGGATCTGGTATTCTCCCAACTACTGCTGTATCAACAGCGCCAAGGATCGGAGTAGAAATTCCAGATATAATAAGTGGTATTGCTAAATGCAGGTATTCTTTTTGGTGTAAAGAAGGTTTGTTACTGATGTTTAAAGATGAGGTTGCTCCCTTCATTTATATCTCCTTCTAATTATAAAATCACTTTTTCTAAATGAACTGTTTCCATTGCATCGAGTTCATCTAGGATTATTGTAAACTCTTTTTTCTGCCAAAAAGATAATCCACCTGGAAAAAATTTTTGGGTATGTAAATACATCGTTTTATAACCCGCTTCTTTACAATATTGTTCAATATGTGAAAAAAGCGCTGAACCGATACCTTCTCTGCGTAGGTCTTGATCAACATAGCATTTCACTATCTCACAAGTTGTTTGAATTTCATATCGATTTTTTAATGTGGCAAATCGATCATCGTAAGGTCGTACAGCAATTGTGCCAACAACTTTGCCGTCTTTAAAGGCAGCTAAAAACGTTGCTTTTTCTTTTTCTAAAAATAATGTGTCCATTTCAGTTATATCTTTTTTTGAAGCTTCACTTAGTGGATAAGGAAAAACTGACTTCATAGTTTTTTCTAAAAAATCTCCAACTTGATGGATTTCTACTTTTTTCACAGTTTGAATTTCCATAGATGAAATAGCCTCTCTTTCTACTTACTTAATCAATTGCTGCAGCTTTAATAAGAGCTTTTGTATAGGAATCACGCTTTTTTGAATAAAGTTCTTCAAGACTAAATTCATCAACAATTGATCCGCCTTTTAATACGATCATTTTATCACATAAAAATGTTACAGCTCTTATATCATGAGAGATAAAGAGAATTGACATATTGGTTTTTCTTTGAAGCTCCTTCAATAACTCTAGAATTTGAACTTGTACAGTCACATCAAGGCTTGCGGTTGGTTCATCACATATAAGTAGTGATGGTTCAATGCTTATCGCTCTTGCTATACTAACACGTTGCTTTTGTCCTCCACTTAATTCGCTAGGGTAACGATCCGCCATTTGCTTTTCTAGTCCGACCATCTCTAAAAGCAGCATAGCTATTTCTTTTCGTGATAAATCACCGGATAGATAAGAAGGAGTAATTTCTTTAAAATTATCAAGTGGCTCAATCAAACTTTTCCATATTGGTAATTTGGGATTTAATGTACTAGTTGAATCCTGGAAAATCATTTGCACACTTTTACGATACTGACGAACTTGCGATCTTTTTTTTGGAGGAATTTGTTCTCCATTAAGAAGAATTTTGCCGTTTTTATATTGTTCAAGTCCTAAAATTAATTGAGCCAATGTGCTTTTGCCACTTCCACTTTCACCAACAATTCCAACACACTGACCTTCTGTTACATGAAAGGATATTCTTTCTAGTGCTTTTACTCGATTGGCATAGTTTTTGGATACTTCATCAATAATTAATAAACTCATAGTATAACAACTCTTTCTCTTTGTTCTACTAACTCATTCTCATGCGGAAGTGATAGTAAACAAGAACATAGCTTTTTGGTGTAAGGGTGTTTATGATGACAGCGAATTTGTTCTGGAAGACCTTCTTCAACGATAATTCCTTGATGCATCACATACATGCGATCTGTTCTTTTATACGCTTGAGCTAAGTCGTGTGTGATCATTATAACCGCACAACCTGTTTCCTTTCGAACAAAATCTAGATAATCTAAAACCTTTTCACCACTCATCACATCAAGTGCAGTTGTGACTTCATCACAAATGAGCAAATCTGGCTTTAGTGCAAGAGCCATTGCAATTGCACATCTTTGTATCTGTCCCCCACTTAATTGAAAGGGATAGCTATGATAAGCACGGTCCGCCTCTAACCCCATTTCTTCTAAAACTTCCATTGCAATGACCTTTGCTTCTTTTTTCTTGATAGGGAGATGAGCACAAATCGTTTCAACCATTTGCTTACCAATTCGAATAAATGGTGTAAAACTACTTCGATAATCTTGAAAGATCATACCGATATTTTTTCCTAGTAATTTCCGATGATTTTTGGGTGTCAGGGTTAGAAGATCTTTATTTTTAAACAAAATTTCACTATGCTGCAATTGCATATTACCCGGTAGAAGATTCATAATTGCTTTTGCTGTTAAACTTTTACCACTTCCACTCTCACCGATAAGTCCCACAATTTCCCCACTATTTATATGTAAATTCACAGACTCAAGTAAAGTTGTCGATTGTTGACGTTCTTTTACCATAATTGTTAGATTCGGTATCGAAAGTAAATGCTCGCTCACAAATATTCCCTCCCTTTCCGGATATCAAAATGATTTTTTAACCCATCGCCTAATAGATTAAAGGTTAAAACGGTTAACATAATCGCAAGTCCAGGGTAGATCATAAGAGAAGGAATCACTTGAAAATATGCTCTTCCCTCATTAAGCATAGCTCCCCACTCCGGTATAGGTGGTTGTGCACCAAGGCCAATATAAGATAAAGCTGAGATAAGCAGTATTACTTTACCAATATCAATCGCAGCCATCACAATAATATCAGGCATCACCTGCGGTAATAAATGCATTCGAATTGTTTTAAATACACTAGAGTATGATACCTTAGAAACTAGAACATATTCTTTCTCTTTTTCAGCTAAAACTAAGCCTCTGACTACACGTGCATACACAATCCATCTAACCAAAACAATTGCTATAATGATATTTGTTAAGTTAGGTCCTAATATTCCCGCAATTGCAATAGCTAAAATCACATCTGGAAACGAAAGAATCCCATCAATAATTCTCATAAATATGCTATCAATTTTCCCACCAATAAATCCTGATAAAAGGCCTATAGGAACACCAATGAACACGGATAAAAGAATAGCTAATCCCCCTAATCCAACCGTTATTTTTGCTCCATACACAATTCTAGCAAAAATATCTCTACCTAATTGATCAGTACCGAACCAATGAGTAGATGATGATTTTTGTAGTCTATTTCCCATATCAATTTCAAACGGACCATGCGTTGATATAATTCCCCCGACAAAAATTGTCATGAGTATAATACTACAAAGAAATAGTCCAATAACCATCGTAGGATGACGAAATAAACGAGATGTTTTCTTACTTAGAACTGCTTCCATTATGCTACCTCCTTTCCTTGCTTAATTTGTGGATTTATAAGCAAATAAAGTAAATCAACAAGTAAATTTGTTATCACCACAAGAATACCGATGATCAGAATATATCCTTGTATAACTGGATAATCTCGTTGGAGAACGGCTTGAACAATTAAATCACCCATCCCAGGCCATGAAAAAAGGGTTTCAATCACCATAATTCCACCAAGAAGACTGCCGATACTTAAACCAAACATAGTGACTAACGGAATAAGACTTCCTCTTAATGCATGAAAAAGGAGCACTCTTTCTTTTGATAATCCCCTTGCTTTTGCAGCTTCAATATATGGACTTTGCAATGTTGAGATAAGTCGCTCTCGCAATAGACGTATGTATATAGGAGCCATCGCTATGCCTAATGTAACTGAAGGTAATATATAGTGTGCGATCGATCCTTTCCCCATGACTGGTAGAAGATTTAATTGTAGAGAGAAAAAATAGATTAATAATAAGCCAAGCCAAAAGCTTGGGATCGAAGCACCGACCAATGCAATTAATCGGCTGATATAATCGGGCCACCGACCTTCATAAACTGCACCAATTACTCCAAGCGGTATGGAAAGGAAAAATAAGACAATCAAACCGCCTATAGCTAATGATATCGTGGCTGGCAGACGATCCATAATCATCTCTATAACAGGTTTTTTTGAAATAACAGATTTCCCAAGATCTAATTGTGCAACATCGATAAGCCATTGACTATATTGCTTGAAAATTGGTTCATCAAAGCCATATTCTTTCCTTAATTTCTCCTCATCTACTTTTGTTGTAGCAACATCATCTACTTTCAAAATCGATCGAATTGGATCTCCTGGTGTTATCTTCATCAATAAAAATGTGAAAATAGACAACACTAGAATCATAATGATTAATTGAATCAATCTAGATCCAATAATTGACAATACTCTTTGCATTATTTTCACCTACCAACATTCATTTTTATAGGGTGTTTTCTCAGTCTTTGTTTCTATGTATTAAGTAATGTAATAATGTTCACGAGAAATAAATAATTCAATGGTTATTCTCTTTTGTGCCAAACATTTAATCTGACCTAGCTCAAGTGTTTGGTACTAAATCTCTCCTGTCATGCTATTTTATTTAATCTAATTAATACGTCATTCTTTCGGTAAAACTCATAGCAAAGACTATCTAGTAAAAATTTAAAAAACTACAAAAGTGAAAGGAAAAGTATCATAATGACACTTTCTCTTTCACTTATTAGTTATTCTACATCCATTTTATTAGTAATAAGATAATATTCTTCAGATCCTGGTTTCCAATTTTTCACACGTTTATTTACTCCTACAATAATATGTGGATGAAGTATAAAGGATTGTGGCACTTGTTCTTGAACAATAGATACTGCTTTCTTTTGCAATTCAATTCGTTCATTAAGGTCAATTGTACCATTTAGTTGTTTTGTTACATCATTTAATTCTTGAATATTGATTTTACCAGGATTTAGTGCACCATCTGGTAAATAAGCAACATTGAAGAAATACCCACCATCTCCTCTTGGTGCTGATAAATTAGAATATGTGACTAAATCCCACTCATTTTGTTGCTCCCATAGATAACTATCAATATTTTCTATTGTCACGATATTTATCTTTATTCCAACTTTTGCTGCTTCTGCTTGGTAATACTGTGCGATTAATGGTAACTCTGGTCTTCCTTGATAAGTTGCTAACGTTAATTCAAGAACTTTACCGTCTTTTTCTAACAAGTCATCTGCATTCATTTGATAACCTGCTTCTTTTAATAGATCTTCCGCTTTTGCCTGATCATATGCTACAGGTTGTATCTTACTAGCAAAAGCAAATTCTTGATTAAAAGGTCCATTTGCTGCTGTTGCATATCCATTCATGATTTCATTCACTGCAACTTCGCGATTAATCAATAAATCTAATGCTTTTCTTACATTTTCATCTTGTAAAGCAGGCTTTGTATGATTATATAACATAAAGTGTACCCGTAAGCTTGGAACAGATTCAACACTAAGTTGATCACTGGTTTCAATCGGATCTAATGTCTCTGGAGGAAGATGATAAGCAATATCTGCTTCACCCGATTGTAGTGCAAGAGCACGAACATTTCCATCAGAATTAAATTTAACTGTGACATTTTCTAATTTTGCAGCTCCATCCCAATACCCCTCATATCGTTCAAGTTTAATTTCTGCTTCAGCTGTAAAATCTGCTACTAGAAAAGGTCCTGTCGCAATTGGCTTACTGTCAATATTTTCTTCATCTACCTTGACAATTGAGGCATTTGTATGAACAAGTTCGGATAAAAAAGCAGGATATACTTCTGTTGTAACAAATGTAACTTCCTGTGCATTTGCTTCAATTGAGTCTATTTTTAAGCTTGATCCAATCGCTTCATTAACTTCTAGTAATCTCTCAAAAGAAGCTTTAACTGCCTCACCATCAACTTTTGTGCCATCATGGAACGTGATGCCATCTCTAATTTTAAATGTCCATGTTTTCTCATCGTCTTGCACCCAAGACTCTGCTATCCATGGTTGAATCTCTAAATTATCATCAATTTTTACTAATGTCTCTGCAATACCTGCGCGAACACCCATCCAATCTTGATGAGGATCAATGGATTTAGAAGAAAAGCTAAAAAGTAGTGTTAGAGATTTAGAATCATTTGGCTTAGTACCACTTTTACTAACTTGTTGATCTGAATTTGTACAAGCAGTAGCAATCGCTAGGAATAAAACCAATAGTATGGATAAAGTAACATGTCTTTTCATTATGAATATTTCCACTCCTTAAATTTTAACGTATTTTTATCACTCGATTATCTTTAGAATTTTCTATTAGCTGTTTTCAATAGAAAAATGTTATAGCTTTTTCGAAACAAATGAGGCTCCGATAATGAGTATTCCATCAATAAAAAATAAAGACAGTTTATATATCTCACCATTAGATAAAACCTTACATCAAATTAAAAAACAATCCTATGAATTAAGGAATTTAAAATGGCTAGTAAAGATACACACCCTTTTAAATCAAGTGATATTAATTGGCAAGAAAATCAATAAAACGTAATGGTTTTGATTTATACTAGATTACTATATAAAAAAAGGAAACATTCGTCAATATTAAATCGTAATCTTTTCGATTATTTTTGGATAATGCAACAAAAATTAAGTTTAACAGCCATTAAACATATTAAATGACTGATAATAACCTAATCGAAATAATTGAGATTAAGAATATTTGTTTAATAAATACGATAAAAAAATATCGCTCACATGTTGTGTAATTGATCCTCTAACATATGAGCGATAGATATGATTCTCGAAAACAAAGTAATATAATATAAGAGTAGGTCTGAAAATCTCTCTCGTAAGCTTTGCTCCTGTGGGGTATCCCTTTAACACGCTTATCTAAGCTGGATTCTCTTCAATCAACAAAGTGCTAAAAAAACTGACATTAAGCTTTAACATACTAAAATTAATACAATGAAGATCCTATAATTCTCTATAATCTAATGAAAAAGACAAATGTTTTACTCTTCAATTTCTCTTCGATAACTGGTCTCTAATATCACCTAATTTTTCATCTATATCATCTAACTTTTTCTTACAGTTGTAAAAGTAATGAGCAACTCTTGAAATGAGATAAATAATAAATAATAGAAAAACGAGTTCTAACATATGTATGAATTCCTCTCAATTAAATGTTATTGTTAAGATGTATATGAATGTAAAAACAGAAAATATAAGAGTTTCTATGTATTAATTTAAAAATTAGTTTCTATTACATTTGTGTTTTTCAATTAAAATCAATGTGTTCACGAATATATTTAGCATCACTTTCGTTTATATTGTAATATTTTACTTGATCCCAAGTTTCACCTGAACGTATTCCGATCTTCGCTCCTTTATTTGTAAACCAAACCTTGGATTCAATTAATAATGTTGATTGTTTTGGACTTTTTATAAATAGATAAACATCTGGATTCTCTAAATCTTCTTGTATATTAATCTTGTTTTTGTTCATAAAAATCATCATGAAATTATCAACGATTGCTTGATCTTCACTATCTTTTATCCTTTGTTTGAAATCGATTTGACCAAGATGTTCTTTGTGTTCGTATCCAATCATAATCTCTCTTGTTGTTTCATTAGAAGTGAATTTACCAGTAAAAAAACCAACCAAAAAAATCATCAAAATTAACACAGCGGTTAAAATGATTTTCATAAAAGAACTCATTCAAGCACTCCTTTGTTTACAAAATGAATAAAAGAGGTTTTATAAGAGATATATTCATTATTTCTACTAATTTACATGATCCAATGATTTGGCATACTTAATGAATCAGGCAATTTAGTTGATTTATCTCCATTAGCGGAGTTTATCTGAGCTTGTGTTAGAAAAATACTCCCCCGAAGATTGGCACCACTTAAATTTGCATCACGTAAATCTGCACCAATAAGATCTGTCATTCTTAGATCAGCTTCACGTAAATCAGAAGCAATTAGTAATGCCCCTCTTAAATTGCTTCCCCTAAAGTTAGCTCCACGTAAATTTGCACCAACAAAATCATTCCCCTTACGGATGTTTTTCTGTTTAATGTGATTGGTATCAAACTTTACCTTGGATCGCACTAGTTCACTTGTTTTGAGAAGAAGATTATTAACCATTGCCCTATGTGATGGAATATCTAGAGCTAAAATTTCATCTGTGCTTAAAAAGGTTAATGCTTCTGTTTTTTCTAAAACACGATGTAATTCATGATATATTGTTATCGTTTCTTTCCTATGTATTGCTTCATTTAAATAGCAAATCATTTCATGTAATTGCTGCATAATCGGAAATACAGAAAACATTTCATTTTGGGAAGTTGGATTTTCACGCCAATCCTTTCCTTTGTACAAAATTTGCGAAACCTTTTGCCCAGCACCAAAACATTCATAAACTGTACACCCTTTATAGCCTTTATTTCTAAGTTTACGATGAATACCACAGCGAAAATCAGATTGCAAATGACTACACGGTGTACCGCTATCCTTATCATGTGCAAAATCCGATGATTTCGCATATGGTAGAGCAACACAACATAAACCAAAGCATTTTTCACAATCTGCTTTAAGATGATTTTGATTATCGGCTATCACTTGAAATGTATCAGACATAATTGACACTTCCTTTTTTAATCAAAGATGCTCATGTTTCTTGAGCAAATAACCAATAATATATTACCATATATATCCACTGACAGTATATACTTATAGTAAATAACAACGATAAATAACTTGGGCAAAGTCTTGGAACATCTTGACTTCAGCGTGCAATTAGCCAATACCTACTTGCTTCTTTTATATATGAAATCCGTAAATCTATAGAAATCCTAGTTTTTTAATGACAATTCACCAAATAATTTGTACAGTTCAAAATAGAGTGAAAACCACAATCCCTTTCTACCAACTAAATGTTCCTTCTGAAGAGCCTTCTGTATCAAAAGTGAATCCTAATCCATCCTTCACTTTTACAAGAAGTTTTACATTTCCCATTTTGTTTCCTACTTCTTCTGTAACATCTAATAATTCAGTAAAATTAATGCTTTCCGAGTAGGAGTCTGACCCATAATGAAGACCTTCATGATTTATTAATAAATCCCATTCTTTCATGAGTTTTTCATCGAAAATTAACTGAGCTTTCGCACTTTTCATTTTTAAATCATGAATATCCACTCCACTAAGCAATTCATTTTTGAAGGTATTATTAATATCGATAGTAACATTAAGTTGACCGTCACCACTTTGATGGACAAATGCGTTTGTTTGGATTCGTTGATCCAGCTGTTCTTTAAAAAACAAATCTACTAAACTCTCAGATCTTTCTCCTTCATTAGATGTAGCAACAACCTGAGTTTCATAATTTCCATTCAGTGGAAAAGAGTGCTGAACGACATAGTTCAATCCATTATCTTTAGTAACTTCAAGCTCAGACCATTTCCCTTCTGTTTTTTCTCTGTATAATAATGAAATGTTCTCACCTTCATTTAATTCTTTTAAGCTCCACTCCATTACAACATCAATTTTATTTGCTGCAATATTCACATTAGTAATCTGATATTCTTTCTTTTGAATCCATAGCTGATTTTGCATAAATTCGTTTAGCTTCATATCAATTTGAGAAGAAAGATCTTGTACAGAATAATTCACATTCGATATTTCATTCTGCATAGAATCAAATAACCCCATCCGTTCTTCTAATGAACTAATTTTGCTATAGCTTAATATATTACATATGAGCAGAATACCGATTATTGTAAGAAATAGTTTCTCTCTTTTTAACATATAAGTCCTCCTAACTATGTTGCATTTATTTTTGGTATGGACTAAATCCACTTTTGGAAACCATCAATTCAACTTCTGAATCCTGAAGTTCTTCTTGTATCATTCTTAGAACGACTTTATAGGCGGTTGGGTTGTACCACTTCTCTAATCCCATTTGTTGATAAATTTTTTCAACGCCAAGTTTTCCTGTCCGTTTTCCTCCACTACCATCACCCATCCAAAAATCATCAATGGTTATTCGTTTTGCGATGTGTTTTAGTTTTTTAGGAAAGTCTCTTGAACAAGGTAGCAATGAAGCTATTGTTGCTTGTGTCATAATTCCTGTATCAGTTATCTCTTTTAAAGCTGCAAGTCTTGCGGCAATAGGAAGAGCAGTGGGTGAGAAAGCCTTCCTTACTTCTTCTTTATCTGTTTCAATTGTCATGGAAATCCTTATTTTATTTCCAAATTTCTTAAATAAATCGATATCTCTTTTTACTAAGGGTGATCTTGTTTGTATATGTAAAAAATCTGGCTGTTCTTCTAACATGACTTCTAATAAACTTCTAGTTAACTCTGTTTTCACTTCAATTGGTTGATACGGATCAGTAGAAGAAGACATAAAAATGGTTACAGGACCTTTTTTCTTAGCTTTGATCATATCTTTTTTTAAAAGCTCAGCCGCATTACTTTTGATATCAATCCAAGAACCCCATTCCTGTTCACGAAATAACGATAGAGGAAGCTGCCTTACATAACAGTATGTACAACCGAAAACACACCCCATATAAGGATTTAAAGAATGAGTAAAATTATCTATCGCTCCTTTAGCAGGAGTTAATATACTTTTCGAGACAATATCTTTAAGTTGAATGTGCATGTTAATCACCTCAACTCCTTTCACTATAACTCTTCATCTTCTCAATTAGAAAAATTCTAATTACAACAATAATATCAATTATTATTAAATGAAAACAGTCACTATCAAAATAGATTTTATTGTTTTTTTTCATGAAAGACCTTTAGATCTTGTCTTTAACTTTAGACATTAAAGTGGTTTAATAAATTAGGTATAAGAGGAAATAAATAATCGCTGAAAATGAAATGACAGAATAGTACTGAGGATTTTGCATGAGTATTAAAAAATCTTTTACGTAACTTAGGTTATAATATTGAAAATAAAAAAATTAGTGGCAGGAATCTTTTCTGCCACCTTTAGCTTGACACTAGTGTTATTTTTTTTTAATTTTGTAATTTTTATGATTCACAATTGTTTTTAAAGGTTCATCTTTATCTTTTGACCTTCCATATTGAACCATAACAGAATTTTCTCTTATGCCTGTCACAACACCTTCATGAGAAACATCTTCCCGTTTAAAGGAAATTACATCGCCGATTTTTGCAACGTCCATACCATCACCTCGATTTTTAGAATGTCCAAATTCAGTTCTAGAAATACCGTTCGTTTTTGCTTCGAGTAATATTTCCTTACTTTTTTAGAAAATCATTTAATGATTAATAAACTTATGAATCAGTTCGTTTTTACATAACCTTATCATTTATTTGATTATACATCATCTCTACGTCTTTATTTGATGCTTTTCTTTCGATTCCTATATCTTTTACTTCTTGAACTGCATCAATATTTGCTTCTAAGAAGATAAAAAGCGCGGTTATAACCCTTACTTCACCTGCTACTTGTTTTTGCTTTGTTAAAAAAGAATTAAATCCGCCTATTGTATCACTTTCAAGCATTGAGCTACTGAGATCTAAAAGAAATATAATTTCCTGTTCCATTTTCATTCATCATTATTCATCCTTTCAAATGTGTTCATGCTATAATTATAGAAGTATTTACTGATCATTTGCTCGATTTTTAGGCCTTATTTTGGATGATGAAATGATTACCGAAAATATGATATATGATCTCAAAGAGTATATTGAAGATCATTTGGAAGTACAATTGTTTGTTTCTCATTCTGAAAGCTCTTACCAAATAGATAAATTTTTGACCGATGAATTAGAGTCTTTTGAACTGTTATTCAACTTTGTCTAGAGAGAAATATAAATAATATATATTCAGTTGATGAGGCACTTGATAGTTTAGGTTTAGCAGCTATAAATTAGGGATATCTAAAAAAGTAAAATATACCATTATGTTTAAATGTGCGAAAAAAAATAAAACTTGAACGGAGGCAACATGATGACAAGAAAGCTTGTTATTACTCAAAATCTTGACGAATTTTTGTTAACTAAAGTCATTGAAATTCTTCCCGACTGGACAATTATAACAGGTAGTGATCCTTCGATTTGGGAACCACATCTTAACGATGCTGAGATCATCGCAGGCTGGAAAAAGCAAATGGAGGATACCATTTTACAAACTGATATCAACTTGAAATGGCTTCAAACCTGGAGTGCTGGTGTAAATAAGGTTCCATTAGATTATTTTCAAGAAAAAAAAATCCACGTTACCTCTGCGAACGGTGTTCATGGGTATCCTATTTCCGAAACGATTTTCGCATTGATGTTGTCATTCACAAGAAAAATTCATACATACGTTCGTCAGCAAACAAAGCAAACTTGGCATCACGCGAATATGAATCAAGAGCTTCATGAAAAAACAGTTGGAATCATTGGTGTTGGTCATATCGGAAGAGAAACGGCAAAAATCGCTAAAGCATTTGGAATGAAAGTGTTAGGAATTAGAAACTCAGGTGGTCAGGAAGAAAATGTTGATGAAATGTACACTTCTTCTGATTTACATAAAGTACTACCACAGTGTGATTTTGTCATAGTCACCTTGCCTTTAACTGCAAAAACGAAAGGTTTATTTGGGAAAGTGGAGTTTGAATTTATGAAGAATTCGTCTATCTTTATCAATATTGGACGTGGTGCAATTGTAAAAGAAACGGAACTAATTGAAGCTCTTGAAACACAACAAATAGCTGGAGCCGGTTTAGACGTGTTTGAAATAGAACCTCTTCCAAAGGACAATCCATTATGGAAAATGGAAAACGTCATCATTACTCCACATACTTCCGGAAGTACAGAACACTACAACCAACGTGTAATAGAAAATATTTTTATTCCAAACCTTAAAGATTATCTTAAAGGGAAAACGCCATCTGTTAACTTACTTAATTTTGAAAAAGGCTATTGATATCTTCATTATAAGGAAGCTAAACTTTACGGTTTCCTTATTTTTGAGCTTATTTATTGATAAAGCCTTTTCCAATCACAGTTTTTTTGTCTAGATCAATAAAAACTATGAGTTCATCCTCTTCTTCGGAATTATTAAATGTAACTGAGTACACCTTTTCTTTGTCATAATTTTTGTGAAATAATAATTTATTCTTTTCAGTAACATTGACCTTTTCAACTATCGAATCCTTTGGGCTAACTGGAATGAAGTCTTGTTCTTCCTTTGTCAGGCTATGAAATGCAATCATCTCAATTGATAAAGATGATGTTGATTCATATTCCATACACCCAGCTAACATAATGTTCAATAGTATTAATACTGGTAAAATAGCAAACTTAGTCATATACCTCACCTCGTTTGAATTAGACGGTTTTGTTTTAAACTTAGTTACAAAAAACAAGAAATTTATCAGGGTTAACTGATATGACAAGTGTTTAAATTACCCTTTTTCACTATAAAGAATCGCTACTTTCCTAAACACAAAACGATTAACAGCCTTCAAGGTTAATAAACTTAATTTAAGCCATATCCAGCTATACAAAATGGAAAAAGCGAAAATATAAAGAAATATTTTACTATCAAAATTTGTCGTAATAGTTGGTCCGAGAATAGGAAATTGTAAAACATAAAGCAAGCACGTCATACCGACAGTCAAACAAAAACTAGAAAACACAGTAATTAACACAGAATTACGGAGAATTTTGAAACCAATTCCTAAAGCAAGTCCAAGTAATCCAGTTGTAAACGGAAAAATAAGCAACTCACTTGGTTGAGTGATGGCTAACAAAAAGATTGTAGAAACATAAGTCAAAAATCCAATCTTCAGCGATAAAACTGAAGCAATAACAATCGGCAATGTTGTTAAGGTACTCAATACAAAGCCAACACCAACAAATATACCTGCTGACTGAAAAATACAGGCTAGAGAGGCTAATACCGCACCTAAAATTAATTTTGTTGTTCCAGTATATATATTTCTTTTCATTGATTTAATTTCATCTCGATCGTCTAACAAGCTTTTTAACCACTCCATTGCTTCACCACCTCAATTTAAAAAATGCTATTTTGTTTCGTTTTAGACCATGAATTAATATTTTTAAACGCTTTCTTTATAACGAATTGATATTGGAGCCATGGCATGTATTCTTTTAATAAGGCTCTATTCTAGAATATTGTTGTTTACATTCTTTATCTTGTTTTGCTCCTTTTACACAACTCATTTTCTCACTATCTAGGAAATATCAATTAAAGTATCGGCTAATATTGGAAGAACTATTCTTACATAAAAACGAAAGAATAATGAAACTTAAAGAAAGCTGTGAACGTCTACTTTAATAAAGGAGGTATTTGATGAAATTAAAGCAATGTTCTTTTCCTATCTTTATAATGATCTTATTTACTTATCTTTTAATTCCATACAAATCATTTGCAACGTCATGGCCTTATCCTTTTGTTGTTTGGGATGGGTATATTTATGTAGTGAATGATGAGTATGTTACAGACATTGGAAGTGAAATTGGTCGTGTCACGAGATTTTCTGATATGGAGCAATATGCTGGTAACTTTTCTAACTCATATGAAATAGGTACAAAATATTATTCTATTCAAGGAATAGGTACTGAGGAAGCTATCGCTATTCAGTTGGATAATGGAAGGTTTAAAAAAGCTGTTAGAAAAGAAGAGTATACTTATGGAAAAGAAATGTATAACTTTTTTAGGTTTTTCATTTTCTTGGTTTTTTTCATTGTAATAATAGGAATTGGCATCCTTATAATAGAAAAGAAAAAGGTAAAGTAAATTTTAAAAGCTGTTTTCGCAAATTGAGAATTTCATCAATATAACAAATTGTTAAATAATAAGAATTTCTTTATAAATCAGCATATCTTTACGAAAAAAAGCTAAGAATTTCCTTAGCTTTTTGATCAGTTTCTTCTATTAAAAAAACTCAATATACTTTACTTATCAAATACACTTTTTAAAGCGATAAGCAACTAAGATAAATGTTGCTTTACTATAAATCCATGTTATTCAAAATTCCTTTTAATTGCACTAATTCATCTTTTGAAAGAGTTAGTCCTTTGCCCATTTTCTCATGACTTGAATCCCAATCACGAATATCATACTTTGGCTCACGATCATTCCAACTAATTAAGTTAAGCTCTCTCTTCCAACCTTTTTGTCCTTCTGACAGAATTGCTATATTTTCAATAATCTCAAATTTAATATTTGCCATTTTTAACTCCACCTATCTACGTAATAGTATTAGATCTTAAAATTTCTTACTAAAATATCTTAATTCACTTTACACTCTTTAAATCAGTGAGAAGTGGGTATCCATTATAAATTTTTACTGAAACGAGTACTTGGCCTTGATTTGCTTGGTTTTCTAACTCAAGTCCTGTGCCTTCTTCAACATAATACCGTTCAATTCCATAATCAATAAAGACCGATTTTTTTGTTTCAGCTTCCTCATTCCAGCTATTATCTTGGATAAAAGGACTCATTTTCCCTTTAATATACAATCCATTTGGCTTTTCTTCACCTACAGATACAGCCTCAAAGATGCCCTCTTCTCCTTCACGAAGAGAAACGAATACAGTTTGTTTTCGCTGGTACTCGTATTGATCTAATTTTCTTTTTATTGAAGGTTCAATAAGAGACACATCGATTTCTTCAATTTCTAAATCAAGTGTTACATAATCTCCATAAAATAGATCTCTCGGATCAACAGGAATAGTTGCAAGAGTTATTTCCTCACCTTTTACCATTGTACTTACTGGTTTAATTAGCATACTAATTAGTACTAGAAGTGGGATAAGTAAGGAAATCCAAAACATTTTACTTGGTTTTCTTTTTAGACTCACCTTTACCCTCTCCTCTTCTTGTTTTTTCAAACCAATAGCCTAATCCTAACAACAATAAGCCTCCGAGCAGAAATGCAATCGACTTATTCATAAACACTAAGGAAAGATCAACATAAAAACGAAAAATTAATAAACTGACAAGAAAAACTCCGAACACTTTATTTTGGTAAACCAAATACATACCATATACAATATAAGCTAATCCAAAGAAAATCCATAGTTGGGTAAATCCAAGTCCTTCATATGAGAATGGAAATGTTAATAAAATTCCCGTAATTAGTTGAAAAACGAGTCCCATCCACTTCATCACATCTTCATACTCTTTTAAACAGTAATGAGTATAAATCATTCCAATCACAAAAATGACAATGAAATAAAAGAATAATATATCTATACCCATGTGATATAACAAGAGAGATAAAAACTGAATACCAATAATACTATTAAAGATAAAAAGCACATTTGATTTATTCATGAACATATGACCAACAACAAACAGTAACACAGCGAATAAACCAAAAATCAATAAATAAGCGAGATAATCAATGGCTTTTACAAACAATGTAAACTCGACAAATTGATAAAGTAGAATGAAATTAACTAAAATTAAGTACTTCTCTTTAGGGTATACATATTTACTTAAAGCAAAAAGCCCAATTAAAATTAGAATAATCCAACCCCACCGAAGTTCACTATTTAGCATAAATTGTAATTCAATAAATTGATAAAGTAGAACAAAATTCGCAATCAATAGGTACCGCTGAAATATGTTTATTAATCGAACTCCGATAAAAAGTAACGGCAAAATAACAAACAACCACAAAGAAGGTTCTCCATTACTTGGAATCATAAAGGTTAATTCAATCGCTAAATAAAATAAACCAAAACCTACTCCGTAAAGAATGTTATATCTAAGATAAATCGCTAAGGATAGTATCCCTACTGCCCATGCGATTAGTGCTGAGCCTACTTCTCCACCCAAATGAAACATTTGTCCAATATAAAAAATTTCAGCTCCATAGATAAAAGCTCCAAGATAGTATAACGCTTTGGATGTATGTGGTCTTTTTTCTTCAGCTAACCAAGCTAGTACATAAGATAAAACAAGTGTACACAGTAATAAAACAAATTTTTCAATATTTGTCATTGCAGACCAATTACTCGCAACAAAACTGAGTACTCCAAGTCCAATTAGAACTGCACCGATAATTGAAATAATTTGAATGGAATTCAGTGTAAACTTTTTATTCGATACTGGCGTCTTGCTTGGTGGGGAAACAGGATCAATAATTTCATACTGTTCAAGGAGATCATTTGCTTGATTTTTAGATAATTTACCGATTTCTTCAAGATAGTAAAACTCTTTTTTTAGTATGTCATACTGAAAAGAAGTAATCTTTCGTTTCATATACTGAAACCTCCTTTCTAAATTATATAAATGGTGAATTATTGAGAAGTAACTGAGTAGGATGTTCTTTTCAAACCACTAGCATGTAGTACATTAAATAGACTATTTATTCGACTTTTATAACTATATATTACCATAAATATTGCTGAGTATTATTGCTCGCAAATAAGGTGAAAGGAAAAATGTATGGAGACAGAAAACGTTATATAGTCAATAATGTGGAAAAAAATGTTAGGTAATAGATAAAGATTTTATGATAAAAGAACTATTTTTCTCCGATGAAAATGACCTAAAAGCCCCTAATATCATCGTTTTCTATGTTCTTGTATTTTCTATGTAATCTAATTGTAACACTATTCATTTTTTTTCTTACATAGAAATAAGACAAGAGTTCAAAAAACGTGATCTACTAGGAGGACTATATTGTGAAGAAACTAATATTTTTACTAACATTCCTGACAACTCTGTTTATGGCTGTGCCATCTTTCGCTTATACTGTTCAAAAAGGTGATACAATGTCTGAAATTGCCAAACAAAATGGATTATCTTTAACTGAATTAGCAAAAGCAAATCCACAAGTAAAGAATCTTGATCTAATTTATATCGGTCAAGAAATTCATATAAATAAATCAAACACCCCACCCCAAAAGCCAAGTAGAGGAAAAAGAAACGAACATAAAATATCGGGAATCTCTCAATCAGACTTTGATTTATTGGCTAGAATCGTACGAGCTGAAGCACAATCAGAACCCTTTGAAGGAAAAGTAGCAGTTGCTAGCGTTGTCTTAAATCGAGTAGAAAGCCCAAAATTCCCAAACACGATTAAAGAAGTTATTTACCAACGTGGACAATTCCAACCTGTTGCAAATGGACAAGTTAACAAACCAGCAGATCAAGAATCCATCAAAGCCGCGCAAGCAGCACTGTCAGATATGAGACATATTGCAAAAGGTTCATTATTCTTCTATAATCCCGACATCGCAACAAGTCGTTGGTTAGATTCAAGAGAAACAACGGTTGTGATTGGCCAGCATGTGTTTAAGAACTGACTATGGTATGTGGTGTCTTTCATTTTCTGTGTAGTGTAAAAATTGGATGAATTCGTAGTTATTTTCTAGATAAAGAGATTAGCTAGAATAAAATAATTCATTTTTTACTGCTTTATAAATTATGGTTGACTAAACTAAAACTTAGGTACGTACTCTTTTCGGAATACTGATTAAATTATTTCTAAACTGTTTTCATTTCAAACAGGTTCATAGTCTAATAGTCTTTTTTATCATTTGGAAAAAAGTAACTATTTTACCATATATTTAGGGTGTTTATTATCTTATACTTACGTAGAAAAATATTTTTCAAAGGAGGAGTTGTTTTAATGGCTGCTACATTAAAATCAGGGGAAACCGCAACTCAAACAGGTGTTTATGTAGAAGTAGGACATGGTGGAGGAAAAGTGAAGAAAGCACAGCGTATTGAAGTAAAAGCTGGTGACAAATTACCTGAGCTAAAACCATACACCATCACAATTGAACATAAGGGTGAAAAGAAAACGAGAAATCGTCAACATCGTTGGCTTCTTGTTTAATAATAATTAACTAGGCTTAATTATCCCTGTTCCAAATCAACAAGTTATATACCAATGAAAATAAGTGCATTTATATTGAGAATGCAAATAGGCTTGGATTTTGAAGAGAAATCCAGGCTTTTTATTTTGAGTACTTTTTGTTTGTAGCATCCCTTTACAAGTAAATAAATTTATTTAGAAATCTTTTAATAAATTAATAAAGAGTAAGGGCTTTTAATCAAAGGAAATGTTTTTCCCGCTTACATATTTGTCGTATTTTGTCTAATCGAAGATAAATCCGGAAAATCGATGATAAATTTCAAGAATCGAAGATAAATAAGCAAAATCGAAGATATTTTCAAAAAATCGAAGATAAATGACCAACTAGCAGATTTCTAGTCTGCTAGTTGGTCATTTTATTTAGATTCACAAGCCAATTCTTTCAAAACTTGTTGAAAAACGTCAGGATGGTTTGTAAATATACCAGTTACACCCCATTTTATTGCTTTTTCCATATCTTCTTTTGAATTTATGGTATAAGGATGAATGTGCAGGTCACTTTGCCTTACTTTTTTAACATATTCTTGATCAATTTTCTTAAAGCTTGGACCTATTCCTATTGCATATTCTTTTATTGATGCTAGTTGCCATTCAGTTAATATTCCTGTGTTTGAATAGGATATCAGCTGAACTAATGGAATATTTTCGTTTAGATGATGGATTTTTTTAAGGCTTTCTGAACTGAAGGACTGGAGTATCACGTGACTTGATCGGCCATTACCACCTGTTAAGTTATATTCTTCTAGTAACTTCAGTAACTTTTCTTCCATACCAGGATAAACAGTTGGTGATTTTGTTTCTATGTAATAGTTCGAACCTCGTCCAAATGTTTTGAACACTTCTTCTAAAGTTGGTACTTTGATTCCTTCGTATTCCTTTTTTGCATATTGTGGATACTTTTCATTATACCATGATCCTGCATCTAATTCCTTGATTTCGTTAAGAGTCTTGTTTTTGACTAATCCAGTTCCATTTGTTGTGCGATCTACTCTTTCATCATGCATTGCAATAAGATGTCCATCACTTGTCATCTGAAGGTCTATTTCGATATAACTCCCCTTCATTTTCTTTCCCATTTGATAAGAAACAAGTGTGTGTTCTGGTGCATAAGCTGATGCCCCGCGGTGGGCAACATTCAATATTTTCTCATCAGGTATTGGTGATTTCGACTGATTTATGGCTTTAATAATAGGTACAGCAGCTTGAAGAGTAACAACAAATGTCAAACAAAGGATAATAAAAATTTTTAGATTATACATTCTACCAATAACCCCTTAAAATAAGGATATCATTTACTTTAAAGATAAAATGTTAATTTAATAATAGTAGATTGTTAAAATTGAATTTACAAAAGGAAGACAGGAAATTTAGATTATTTGATAAAATAGAAACTTTCCTAGATTCTACTTCAAATATGACTTAACCACACTATTTAGCTTCCTAGCACTTTCCAATGGATCTTCAGCTAAGCTTATTACAGATATGACGGCTACACCATTTCCACCATGTTCGATAACAGGAGACGCATTTTCTGCTTTTATTCCACCGATACCTACAATAGGGATATTTATACCTTTATTTCGCACTTCTTTTATTAAATCTGTTCCTTGTGCTGTTTTGGCATCTTCTTTCGTAGTTGTTGAGTAGATTGGTCCTATCCCTACGTAATCTGCTCCTTCGGCAATTGCTTTTTCTACTTCTTCGAGAGAATGAGTGGACACTCCTAGTATTTTATCGCCGATCTTTTTTCTAACTTCTTCTGCTGTTTCATCATCCTGCCCAATATGTATTCCGTCCGCATCAAGTGCAACAGCTAATTCAACATCATCGTTCACAATAAAAGGAATCTGATTTTCTTTGCAAATGGTTTGGAGTTGTTTGGCTAATTGATATTTTTCATCTCCAGTTAAAGCTCCAGATCCTTTTTCACGAAATTGAAAAAGAGTCAACCCACCTTTTATTGCTTGTTCAAGAACAAAAGTAGGTTTGTTTTGGCAATTGTTACTTCCCATAATAAAATAAACATTCAACAATCTTCGCATATTATCATTACATATTCGTGACAATCTATTTTCCTCCTAATTTTCGGTTACATGTTCACCGAAGCTGAGCTAGTTTTTAACACCTGATATTGTTAGCCAAGTTTTCAAAGTTTTTCTACATTAGCATGGTGACGAATTTCTTCTGACGTAATAGTAGCTAATGCATTTAACAACTCAATCTGAAAACTACCTGGTCCTTTTCCTGCTGTTTGTTTTGCAGCAAGCTCTGCAGACACTCCATATGTAGTAATTGCTGAAACTGATGCAAGCAGCAAATTCTTTTCAACAGCTGAAAATGCGCCAACAACTGAGCTTAATAAACATCCAGCACCAGTAACCTTAGTAAGGATTGGGTGACCATTGTGAACAACATAAGTTGTTTCTCCATCAGAAATTACATCATCTTTTCCTGTAATAATAACTGTTGTTTGAAGTTTTTTTGCGGCGATTTGCGCTAATTCAATCACATTGCCACTTCCTTCTCCAGCATCTACACCTTTAATTGTCCATTCTGTTCCAATTACATTGGCAACTTCAGCAGCATTTCCTCTTAAAATAGAAATGGTTAACTCATTAACAATTCGACGAGATGTTTCTGTTCGATAAGGTGTTGCACCTGCCCCTACTGGATCAAAAATAATCGGTACACCATGTTTATTCGCTGATTTACCTGCAATCAACATGGCTTCGATTTCTTCATGAGATAAAGTTCCAATATTTAATACAAGTGCACCTGCAATTTTGGCCATATCTGCTACTTCTTCTTTTGCATACGCCATAACAGGTGATGCTCCTAATGCCAAAAGACCATTTGCTGTAAAATTTGTCACAACAACATTCGTAATGTTATGAACAAGAGGATTAAATTCTTTGACTTTTTTTAACGTTTGTTCAATTTGCTCTGTTTTCATAGAGATTTCGTCCTTTCTTTATTGGATTTCACTTTATTAATCTTCTGATAAAATGGAAAAAAATAATTGATTGACCTTCTTGAAAAATGGCTTATGTTCAGATGACATTTTTTAGCTTTTTACACATAAAAAAGCACATTGCATAGCGCAAAGTGCTCATAGTTTACCTAATCACATTCCCTACGCTGGCATTATCCAACAGGTTACACGGTCAGTAACGGTATAGTTACAATCTCAGCCAATTTCCACTAGCACCCGGATCATTCAATTAATCGTAGTTTACTTAATTACTAGTAAAAAAACAAGGATTTGTGCTTCTTATCAATTAATAATCTTTTCTAAAAGGTTGTTACTAATTATTTCTTTATATGATAAAAAGGTTTATCTGTCGAAATAAAGATATCACTAGACTTTATACAAAGTTGTTTCCAATAAGAATCTAAAAACAACAAAGGTTACGAAATCAGCTTAAATAAAAGAAATATAAAGTGAGTAATCCATCACTAGTGATGTGGATTACTCTTACTGTCTTATTTACTCCTCAATAAATGGAGCATCTTTCAAGTGATGGGTTTGTTCTCTTAAATAGTGACTAAAATGTTCATATCGTACCCAAGAAACTGGAATTTTCATTTCCAATTTATCTGATTTATTGTAAACAAAAATAAATCGATTTGATTTTTCTACTTTTTTAATATCTACAAATGGTAAAGTCGTTTCTTTTTTACCTTTTTTAAATAGTAAATCAAATCCACCAATGGCAACCCATCTATTTTTATTCAAATGTTTCTCAATGATTGTTCCAATAACCGCAATGAGAGTTGCAAGTAGTGGAAGATATAAATTTTCCTCGGAGATTCCTTCAAATAACACTTGAATCCAGCGCAAACCAACAATTCCATAAAAGAACCAAAGTCCTTTACTAATTTTTCTATGACTTACATAAAATAGTGATTGTTCAAGCTCTTTTTGATCATCATTTCTATTCGTAAAAAATGCTTGTTTATGTTCCTCGATGGACAGAGAATCGAATTCAACAAATTCTGTGTACGTTCCTTCCCAAGAGTATGCTGTATCATCGTCATCTTCAAGACTATATGCTCCTACCCATCCAATGTAAGACATTCCGGACTCTATAAATTTCATTAAATAATACCTAACAGGCTGACCATAGGAATTTTCTGTATCAACTTTGTCAATAACTGTTATTTCGTCAGTATATTTGCTTATTTCAGAATCTTCGTCCTCAATATTTAGAATATGATAAAACATCTTCGTTTTAGCTAACAAAGGTTGTTTGTTTTCTTTTATTGGGTAAAGATGTTCTTTATTTGCATCCTTTAATTCAAAATAAATCATCTCAGCGCTTTCAATATGTTGAGCAATTTCTAATAACATTTTTTCTTCTATTGGTATATTTTTTTCGATACATACTAAAATGGCTTCAGATTTAATCAGTGGATCTTGAAACTGTGTTGCTTCTTTTAGGAAATTTTCTGTTTGTTCATTATAATAATAGCTCATTAAACTTAAAAGAAACCTCATCTCATTACGAACAGTAAGATAACGTACTTTCCACGCTTTATAAACAAACTCAGTTTTATATTCACTATCGTATGCCAAATAGTCATCTCTTTTGCTTTTATACTCTTCAACCAATATCGGAAACATCTCAGTTTTTTTAAATCCTTGATCTCCAGATTCATTAAGAGATAAAAGAAGTTGAAAAAAAGAATATTTATAGTGCTCAGAACTAAATAGGTTCATATTTTTTTCTAGTATATTTTTAACTAAAAAAGGATATTGTGATAGTTCTTCTACAGGTAAAATCAGTTCTTCCGTTTTCACTACCACTTGAAGTTTATTTTCTAGTTCATATAGAACTTTATCGTCTTCTGTTAGTAACAAAAAACTTATTGCGCGTTCTTTTGCAAATAGATGGAACCCATCAAAGTACTTTAAAACGCTATCAATAACTTCCTGCATTAAAAAGTCACATGCAAAATCAATTAAATAATAAGAAGGGATGTCCCACTTATCTACTGGCTCGGGAAAATCACGTGACGCAAGCTTCACCATATCTACTAAAACATCAACTTGTACTTCTAAGCTTTCATCACCTTTTAAATAGGCAAGTTCATCTAATCCTTCATACCGCTTAGCAGGATCTGAACTTTTGACTTGCGACATGATTTTACGTAATTTTACTTCTTTCATCGATATTCCCCTTTTAAATGTAAAATGGTAGAGAAGCATGTAACAATTTATTTTAATACGTGTAATCTAGATACGTCAAAGAGTTAATTGCAAGAAAAAATAATATCTCATCCATTTCATCATTAATTATTAGTGAAAATAAAAAAGATAATCTGACCAGTAATACTGGAAAGATTATCTCTTATTTCTTCTAAAATAGAAATCTTTTTCCCACTACATTTTTACCCAGGGTTTAGGAATATTAAAGTTAAATAGTCCTTCATTCTTCCTTTACTTCATATATCGATATTCCATCAAACTATTCAATATAGAAACTTCTTGTAGTAGTTCTTCTCCTACATTCGTTTCTAGCACCTTTTTTCTCTCTAGTTCTTTATCAACAATTCTTTTAACTGATAACACATCTGTCCCGTTTAATAGAACATCTTCTTTTGAATTAAAATGTTGATGAGCCACTAGCTGCATTCCAAATGAATTATACAATAATGTGTAACCAGCAATCCCGGTTGTTGATTGATAAGCTTTAGAAAATCCTCCGTCAATAACGATCATTTTCCCATTTGCTTTTATTGGATCTTCTCCGTTAATTTCTTTCACTGGTGTGTGTCCATTAATGATATGACCTTGATTAGGATCTAGTTCAAATTCAGCTAGAATTTTTTCACACGTTTCTTCATTTTCTCGTAAATGATAATATGGATTCTTTTTCTCTTTATGTGTTGATTTGTCTTTAATAAAATATCTTTCAAAGGTTGTCATCGCTCTTTTACCAAACAGTGAAGAGTATTCACCCGTCCATAAATACCAAACCATGTCTGTTGCAAGATCATCCGTTTCTTCTGGATGTGCAAAAGAATGTCGTAAATAATGTTCAAAAATATCTAGTAGCTCACGACCAGCATACTCTCTATTTTCGATGATCATTTTTTCCATATTTCCTTGTTCATCTAAAGGAATGCAGCCATGAATTAATAAATTTCCGTTATATCTTAAATAAAGACTCCCTTTTTTCATGAGAAAATTCATATGTCTTGCCAGTTTTTCTGAATGTTGAACAGAAAATAACAGCTTGTCCATCACCTGTTCTTCTTCTTCTAACAACTGATCAGGTTGTAATGGATTAATCGTTGTAAAGCATGTATGGTCTAGTGGGTATTTTTTTCCTGAAATCGTAATTTCGTTTGTGTCATAATCTATTTTCTCAAGTAAAAGTCGTTCTGACATATTAAACGTTGGCCGTCTCTTGATAATTGGACTTTCAAGCTTGAACTGAATCATTGCGATCGCTTGATGAATTTTTGTGATTTGTAATTGCTCTTCTTCAAAAATAGTTTCATCTGAATGAATCTTCGGTCTAAAAGCAGGATTATCTTGATAGTACTTTTCAGCTAAATTAAGCAATGGTCTAAGATTGATACCATACACATCTTCAATAATATCTAGATTATTGTATCTAGCACAAATTCGTATGATATTTGCTAAACAAACCTTTGAACCAGCAAAAGCACCTATCCATAAAACATCATGATTTCCCCATTGAATATCAACTGAATGATAATTAATGAGTGCTTCCATAATTTGATCAGGCTCAGGTCCTCGATCATAAATATCACCGACAACATGTAGATGATCTACAACTAATTTCTGAGTTGTATAAGCAAGACCTGTTATAAGCTTATCAGCTTGATTAAGGGTAATAATTTGTTGGACAATTTTAGCATAGTAAGGTTCTTTGAAGTTTGTAAATTCATCCGTTTTATATAGTAGTTCTTCTATGATATATACGAACTGATCAGGCAGTGCTTTACGTAATTTCGAGCGTGTATATTTTGAGGAGGCATAAGAAATGAGTTTAATCATACGCTCAATGATAACGGAGTACCACTGATGTAATTCTTTTTCATTATCAAAATCATTCTTAATGAGTTGAATTTTTTCTTCTGGATAGTAAACTAATGTGGCAAATTCTTTGATTTCTTTTTCGGTTAATACTTTTTTATAAATATCTTCTATTTTTTCTTTTACCTTTCCAGAGCCATTTCTTAAAACATGCTGAAAAGCTTGATATTCACCATGTAAATCACTAACAAAATGCTCTGTGCCTTTTGGTAGATTAAGAATTGCTTCAAGATTAATAATTTCTGTCACTACTTTTTCTTCACAATCATATTTCTGGGCTAATAAATCTAAGTACTTAGTGTTCAAAATTATGTATCCCCCTTCACAACTACCCTCTATTTTACACTACGAAATATAGATTAAAATACTACTATTTGTATTATATAAACTGTATCTTAATTAATTTCAGGGTCTTTTATTATCTTATAAACTAGTATATCAGATACTGAATTTTCTAAAAAGTTAAATCACCTTAGAAATGTGAGATCACTAACTATCACATGCGATCTTTAGTTTATAATTTTCATTTCATCATGTGGAGTAAAAAGCTGTGCTCATGACCTGTATTTTCTTTTTAATGGTTTGTATTTCTTTGAATGGCGCGCAAATCCAAGTTAATGATGTGTAATATCTCTTTTATGACCTGTATTTTCTTTCTAATGGTTTATATTTCTTCGAATGCGCGCAAATCCAAGCTTATGATGTGTAATTTCTCATTTATGATCTACATTTTATCTTTAATGGTCGACATTTCTTTGATATCAGGACACATCTTTCTTGTGACCTGTAAATTGGTTTATTTGTAACAAAAAGTTCCTCTAGTCGGGGGACAGTATCTATTCCTCATACATATACATTTCTAATTTATGTACAATTACATCAAAAAAGGTACTACCCGTTTGGATAGTACCTTTCTCCATATTACTAAGAAAACAACTCCATAAAGCGAGTCCAGAATCCTTTTTCTTCTTCAGGTTTTTCCGTGACTTTTGGTTCTTCTTCCTCTTGCTTTATACTTTCTGTTTTGAAGACAAATTGAACTGAGTTAATTTTTTCATTTTTAGGTGAAGTAAAGGATACAGCATCGAAGTCAGATTTATCGAACTCTGACATCATTTTATCCACTTCTTTGTTCATTGTAGCAGGTAAGTCACTTGTAGATTCATAGAGTTCTGTAGTTCCGTCGTGTAGTTGACTAACACCGTTTTCTAGGTCACTTGTACCTTGAGATAATTCGTTGATTCCATTATGCAGACTATTATACGAGCTAGTTAATTGACTTGCCCCTTCTGTATAATTTACTAATCCTTTATGAAAGTTCTTATAATTGGAAGCTAAACCATTTATACCTTCCTGTAATTTAGCGAGTGAATCATCTATGTTCATTTGTTCAAGAGATGTGGAAAGCTCTTTTGTCATATTGTCTAAATTACTTGCCATTGCTGTAAGAGTTCCGCTAACTTGCGGAAGTGTAGCATTTACAGAAGTAAATGCTTTTTTTGATGCTGCGTAAGTTTCTTTTGCAGTTATTGAAGCTGAATAGGTTTCTAGTAATTGATCAAGTACTTTCGGATCTGCTCCACTATTATATAAGTTTTGAGTTTGTTCTTCTGTAATGACGTAGTCAGGAATAGAATTTATGGCTTTGTCGAGTGAAGAAAGTGCTGCTTCATAATTTTCTTTTAACGTCATTAAGCTCTTTGATGTTTCTTTTAAAACAGCTGACATTTGCTTGAGTCCATCTTCTAGTTTTTTGAAATCAGCTAGATCAATTTGCTCTGAATTATTTGCTAATGAACCATTCATCGCTTCAAGTGCTTGCTGAATGTTTTTCGAACCGTTAATTAGCTCAGAGGAAGAATCATTGAGTGCATTCATCCCATCACTATATTCCTTTGAACCACTTTGTAGACTTTTTACACCATTATTTAATTCTGAAACTCCTGTTTCTAATTTTGCAACACCATCATTCACTTCTTTTATCGCATCTGTAAGAGTTTGCATATCACCTGTCATATCATCAATATCTGGTGCATCAATTGACATGGAAGAAGGAATTGCAGATATGTTAATACCTTCTAGCTCAAAATTAATAACGTCTGCTTCAAGTACTAATTCCTCTTCCTTTCCAGGCATCACTGTGAATGTTACTTGCTTGTTTTTCCCTGCATTTGCTAGCATTCCGTCAGGAGCTTTAATGTTACTGTATTGGTCAGTGTTTAGGGAAAGAGAAATTTGTAATAAATAGTTTTCAAAAAAGATTGGATCTACTTCATTATTGGCAGAAGTAGCAATCTTAATTTGAATATGCCCCTCTTTTCCAAGAATCTCTTTTGGTGTTATTTCTTTTCCATCCATTAAATATGAAATGGTGATATCCCATGGCAATGGATTTTTTTCATTCATATTACCTTGATAATAAAACTTCCCTTCTGGAGCTGAGAACTCCACAGAATGATTATCTTGATTTAATGAAGATAAATTTGTTAAATTTTTCAGACTAGAATACGGTCCATAATCAATGATCTTTCCCGCTTTTTCTATGTCTAATATGTTTACAACATAAATTTCTTGTTTTTCACCAGTTGCACTTAAGTTCGCATAAACAACCTCGTCTTTTGAAGAAAATTCCCCTTTTTCACTAGAAACTTCTTCTGCTGTTTTGTTATCTGATTCAGCTTTTACTAAAAAAGATGGCATCATTATTATACTTATTACGAATAATATTAGGATTTTTTTCATTATCGGTCCTCCTTAAAAAAGTTTGCTTTCCATGTTGTTTTTGTAATCAATTTATCAAAGACCAATAAACATGCTGGTAGGAAAAACACAACCATAATAAACGCTAGTAACGCTCCTCTTCCAAGTAATAAACCGATTGATGTAACAATTGGGTTTGAGGAGGTAATCCATAATATAAAGCCAACGCTTGATAATATGGAAGCTGAAATTCCTATTGCAAATATTTTCTCATCTAATGTTCTTTTAATAGCTGCTAGTGCAGGCATTTCCTGTCGATATTCCTTATATGCATCTGTCAGTAGGATCGCATAATCCACTGTTGCAGCTAGTTGGATAATGCTGATAAGCAAATATCCCACATATACTAATGGAGAGTCTGTAAAATAAGGAACAGATAAATTGATCCAGACGGCTGTCTGAATAGTAAGCAATAAAATAAAAGGAATCGATATTGATTTGAAGGTTACGAATAAGACGAAAGCCACTGTTAAAACTGTTAGAAGATTAACTAATTGATTATCTTTTTGAACAATATTTTTTATATCGTATAACGTTACACTTTCACCTACCATAAACACATCTTGATCATAATAGGATTTTGCTTTATCTTGAACTCGCTCAATTAAATGAAAGGCTTCTTCTCCCTCATTTTTTGTTTCAGTTTGGAGGATGATTCGTGCATAATTTTCTGAATAAAATTGATCTGTAATGGACGAATCTAAATACTCAGGTGGGATTGCTGCACTAACTGTGTTAACAAAAGCTAGAACACTAGATACATGTTCGATTTTTTCTAAATCCTGCACTAATTCCTCTTCTTTTGCGACATCTCCTTTTGGAACAAGTAAAACAATTGGTGTACTTTCACCGAAATGTTCTTTAATTTTTACAATATCACTACCAGCTCTTGTATTCTCTGGTTGATCTCCGATTCCATAGATAAAATTTGTCTGACTTTGTGCTAAGAATGCAGGTACAATCACAAGCAGTACAAGTAATATACTCGGTATTTTCATTTTCACTACAGCATTTCCTTTGTTTTTGATGCTCGGTAGCAAAGGCTTATGTTTTGTTTTATCAATCCATTTATAAAACAATAATGTTAATGCTGGTAAAAAGATCATGACACTAATAAAGCTTAATAAAATTCCTTTTACTAAATTGATTCCTAAATCTGCCCCGATTTCAAAATTCATAAATGTTAAGGCAATAAAACCAAAGAAAGTTGTTGATGCACTAGCTGTAATCGCAGAAAATGATTTTTTCATAGCGAGCTCCATCGCATGATGAGGATCTTCTACTTTTTTTCGATAATCTGCAAAACTATGAAGTAGGAAAATGGCGTAATCTAGTGAAACAGCTAGTTGTAGAATTGGTGCAACAGACTGAGTTACAAATGAGACTTCACCAAGAAAAATATTTGTTCCCATATTAATTAACACAGAAACACCTATTGCTGTTAAGAAAAACAATGGTTCTATCCAAGAATTAGTGGATAAAACTAAAATTAATATGATAATCGGCACTAATAAGGCAGCTGCATACATTGATTCAGTTCCAGCCATTTTTTGTTGTGTTGCCGTATTCAGTGATTCTCCAGACATTGCATTATCTTCTCCAATGAGTTCATAAATGTTATCTGTTATGACAACTTCCTCACCCTCACGAATGCTAAATGAAAATAATGCTTTATTATCTTTATAATACGTTTCAACAACAACTTGATCAGCCATTTCAAGCGGTGATTTTAGATCAATTGCATCATCTAACCATGTTACATTAGAAACACCGTCTATTTTCTCCAGTTTATTTTTAAAATCAAGTGCTTCCTGAATGGTCACATCTTCAATCATGATTCGATTTGTAGGAACACTTCCCTCAAATTCTTCTTGCATGATATCCATTGCTACGGTCGAACCTGCATCATCTGGTAAGTAGTCTGTCATATCGTAGTTCACTGATACTTTTAAGGTTGCTATGGCACAGAGTACTGTCAAAACCATAAATGTAATCGCAACGGCTTTTTTATGTTTAATAATTCGTGCTGCTATGTTAATTGCTATTCACCCTCTCTTGCTACTTTTTCGTATACACTCTATTATTATATGGACACGGTGTTGTCTATTCAACAAACAGTTATTCTTCATTTGTGACTTTTCCAACATATTTATTAATTATGTCGGATAACTCATAAATTTAAAGGAGATTTATATGAGTACTTCTAAATTAGATCGAAGAAAAAAATATACCCGAATGGTTTTAAAGGATAGTCTTATCCATTTATTAAAGGAAAAGCAGATTTCTTCCATTACAGTTAAAGAGATTTGTGGTAAAGCTGACATTAATCGCTCGACATTTTATACACATTATCATGATCAATTTGACCTTCTCGACAAAATTGAAGAAGAACTTATTGAAGATATGAAAGGATATTTGAGTCAATACACTTACGAAGATGATGATATACAGATGATTGAAAGATTATTAGAATATTTTGCTTCCAAAGCTGAAATCTGTAAAACACTTCTTAGTGAAAAAGTTGACACTACCTTTCAAAAGAAGGTGATGGTCGTCGCCCAACATTTCTTTATGAATAACTGGCAAGCAAATAATCACATTGATGAAGAACTATCTGAATACTTGAGTATCTTTGTCATCAGTGGAAGTATCTATGTGACAAAAAGCTGGTTAAACAATGGAATGGACAAATCTCCAAAAGAAATGGCGGAGTTGATAAACAGCATGATCAAGAATGGATTAATAGGGGTACAGTAACAGTACCTCTATTCCAATTAACACTTACTAAACACTATCCCCACTTGCTTAAATTAGTAAATTCTCCTATGTAAATTCAATAAATAACATTTCCATATCATTTTCCGAAAAATCATCTGATATTGATATTGGTTTAATCTCAAATTGAGATATATAATAAAAATAAGAAATCAAAGAAATCGTTTACACGAAATGTAACAGCTTTGTTACTTCCCATACATTAGGAGGATTTAAAATGAGTAAAGTAGCCAGAGATTCAAAAGTGAAGGAACTATTAGCAAAACAAAAATTCAATGAAAAAGAAATGTCTGAAATGACTGATCCACAGATTGAATATTATCACTGGCTTTATTTTGAAGATTCTGTTTATGATTATATGTAATTAAATACCTCAATAAATATAATGTCATTTTAACATTGAAAAGCCTAAACCCTCTATTAAACTGGGTTTAGGCTTTTATTATGAAAAACTAAGGAACTTCAGATCGATTTAACTTATCACTTTCCTTAATTTCGTTTCCAATTGAAAATTAATAGTTGATATCGTTGTTAAACATATACCACAAATTATAAATAAGAAAAACAGGATCCGACCACCAACTGTTATAGAATTAATTGTTAAGTAACTAACGAGAAAACATCCTCCACTTAAAAAGAAAAGATAATAAATAAACCATTTTCGCTTCTTTAAAGTATAGTTGCCAATAAGAATGAGCAAATACATACTGCTTAAAACCATGATAACAGGATAAGTAGGTAGAAATTTAAAAGCATAGATAAAATAATCTAATTGTGAAATGTCACTCTGATTGTTTACTCCTCCATAAAAAAACGTTGTAAAAGGTGTAGAGTACTTCCACTCCCATGGATTATTCAGAATTGCACTGCCTTCATACCAAGAAGCAGCTGTTGAAAATAAAAATAAAATAGAAAAAATGCCAAATTGAATGATAAAACGGATCATAAATGCCTCCTGTATCTAAGTTAAATCTATTTCTTATATAATACGATTTACTCAAACTTTAATGGGAAACTTTTCACTTCTCTTTCACTGATTTGTCAAGTGACGAATCAACCAAGGATAATTTTAAAAAAACTTTAAAGATATCCTTTCCTCGACTTTTATATTTTACCATAATCACCCAATTTAGTTCCATCAGAAACTAGGTTCATTTCTTCAAATCTTCCTATGTATGTTTAGGATTCAATCTTCTTGATTTTTAAGCTACTTTTTATTTATTCTGTTTAATTCATTTTTTTTTTGATCAAAATGATATGTGAGGTGATCATGATGAATATCGTTTTTATTTTGGGTAGTATTGCTACTCCTATTTTAATGGTTGTACTTTATAAAATATCATATAAGTTCCAGATTTATTTTCACATACTCGCATTTCTATCAGTTCTAATTTTTGGTAATATTGCTTCCATTGCCATACATAACATTATTAAAGATGATAAAGTCTTTATGACCAATATTCATGGGGTATTTTTAAATCCTTATTTCTTATGCACTGGAGCATATTTAGGAATTTATTTACTTTATCTAATTATTATAGGGATATTACATGATGTTGAATATAGAAAAAATAAATGATTTTAACAATCCAATTTTTATGAAGAAGGAAAACTTCTCTTATAAATAAACAACTAATTCTTCATAAATAGTTTTCAAAAACTACTATGCTAAGACAATCCTCTTTCATTTAGATAAATTCATATACACGAATTGATTTTCGTTTTTTAAATAAACAGAGAAATTAATTTACATTTATTATCATAGTGTTTTGCGTCTATACGCATTGTCCTCACAATTAAGAAATCCTTATTAAACCGAACAACTTCCCCGAACATTTAATCAGAAGTTTATTAAATACTTATCTTTATATTCAGAAAGTGAACGTAAAAAGTCTTTCATTCATTTAGCGCCATTTTAATTGACTTTACCTAAATCATTGATTATATTTATGTAGACCGATCTCTATAATCCATTGAAAAGGTGAGTTTTAGGTGAAAAGCAAAAATAATACACGAGATATGATATTAGAAACTGCAAGCCGTTTATTTCAACGTCAAGGGTATAACGGCACAGGAATCAATCAAATCATTGAGGAGAGTGGAACACCAAAAGGATCTTTGTATTATCACTTTCCAAATGGAAAAGAAGAGATTGCTATCGAAGCAATTCAGCTCGTAAAAGAAAAGATCCTCGAACAAACGAAAATTGATTTATTATCAGCAAATGATGTGACATCAGCCTTTCAACAGCATATAAACAATATTGCCGATTTTTACGACACGGAAGATGTGACAGAGTGGTTAAAAATAGGATTATTGGCATCAGAGACTGCATCATCACATGAAACTCTACGTCTTTCATGCGAAACAGCCTTTACAGAAGGTCAAAAACTTTATGCTGATATATTAAAAGAGCATGGCTATGAGAAAAATTTCGCACAAGAATTAGCTGTTACAATCAATGCTTTATTAGAGGGGGCAACAACAATTTCTTTAACTCGTAAAAGTGGTGATACATTGCGAGTTATTGCTAATATAATACCTACTTTGCTTGAGAACAAGAATAATGGAGGAAAATAGAATGAATTTAGATAGTCAAAGCACCAACTCAATTGAAAGGGAAACGAGTGAATTTAAAGTTGTTCCAATTCTCGTTTCTTTCCTAATTGCCGGATTTATTGGTTTGTTCAGTGAAACAGCTTTAAATATGGCATTAGGCAATTTAATCACTGATTTTGGAATACATGAAACAACTGCACAATGGTTAACTACAGGTTACCTTTTGACTTTAGGAATTCTCGTACCTGTTTCTGGACTTATTTTACAGTGGTTTACTACAAGACAATTATTTATCGTATCAATTGTGTTATCGATTATTGGTACACTTATAGCTGCCCTTGCACCAACATTCGGGTTTTTAATGGTAGCACGTGTTGTTCAAGCCATGGGAACAGCTCTTATGCTCCCATTAATGTTTAATACCATTTTATTAATTATTCCTCCTTATAAGCGTGGAAAAATTATGGGGTTATTGGGTCTTGTGATCATGTTTGCTCCTGCAGTTGGACCAACATTATCAGGACTTATTCTTGAGTCACTTACATGGCATTGGATCTTTTGGATTTCACTACCATTTTTAATTGTTGCATTAATTTTCGGATCATTTTTTATGCAAAATGTATCAACACCAACAAAACCTAAAATTGATATTTATTCGATCATACTATCAACTATTGGTTTTGGTGGAGTTGTGTATGGATTTAGTAGTGCTGGTGAAGGTGGAGGTTGGGGAAAACCAATTGTGATCTTTTCTATAGCTATCGGTTTTCTATCTTTGGTTGTTTTTTGCATCCGTCAAACAAAAATGAAACAACCTATGTTAAATCTTCGTGCCTTTAAATATCCAATGTTTGTTGTTGGGTTATTGTTAATTTTAGTAAGTATGATGATCATCTTATCTTCAATGATTTTGCTACCATTATACTTACAATCATCTTTAGCACTAAGTACATTTGCTGCAGGACTTCTCCTCCTTCCTGGTGGAATTATAAATGGTCTACTCTCTCCTGTTATGGGAGGATTATTCGATAAATTCGGACCAAAATGGTTAGTTATTCCTGGACTTGTGCTTGTCACAGCAGCATTATTTGGATTTTCAACCATTGATCTAGAAACAACTTCTGCCTTTATTGTTTCCATGCACATCATCATCATGATCGGTGTATCGATGATTATGATGCCTGCTCAAACAAATGGATTAAATCAATTGCCACCTGAACTTTATCCAGATGGTACGGCGATTATGAACACTTTACAGCAAGTAGCGGGTGCCATTGGAACAGCAGTAGCGATTTCTATACTATCTTCTGGGACTGATAAGTATCTACAAAGTGTCACGGATGTAGCTAATCCAGTCAATCAGCTGTTAGCCTTTACATCAGGAGTTCAAGATGCCTTTATCTTTGCGATAGTCGTTTCTATCGTTGGCTTTATCATTAGTTTATTTATTAAAAGAGTCAAAGTTGAACAACAAGCTTCTTAATAACAAAAAATAGTTGAAATCTGTGTGTGTAAACGGATCCTCTGCCATATATGGGAGAGGATCCGTTTTTTTATTGCACAAATTAAAATATTAAGAACAAATCTAATGTTAATTCATAATTATTTATACAAAAACGATAATCAGGTTATTGTAGTCTAAATGCAGAATCCACCCTTCCCTCTTTGTTTTACCTTAAATAACATTTCAATATAAGTTTGCTAAAAATCATCTATAATTGATATTGGTTTAATCTCATTTTGAGATATATAATAAGAATAAGAAATAAAAGAAAACGTTTACATCAATGTAGCATCATAGTTACTAACATATAATAGGAGGATTTAAAATGAGTAAACAAGCCAGAGATTCAAAAGTGAAGGAATTGTTAGCAAAACAAAAATTCAATGAAAAAGAAATGTCTGAAATGACAGATCCACAAATTGAATACTATCACTGGCTCTATTTAGAAGACTCTGTTTACGATTATATGTAAGTAGTTCATTTAAAATAAATAGCTTATATCTATAAAAACATATAATGAAAAAGCCTAACCCTTCATAAGGATTAGGCTTTTTCATTTTTACCAGAAAGAAATGACTTATCTATACAAAAACAAAAACTTTCAAAATTGAAGCAAAGTAAAATTGTTAAGTAATTCTCTTTCATTAATTGATATTCTTATAAACAAATCTTTCGTACGTAAAACAAATTCTTTCACACCTATAAATTCTGATTCTGCTATCAAAAAAAATTCTGTTCCCTTTTTTATCCCTTTAAAGTCATTATTCAGCATATATCTCTTCATGCTTTTACTAAATTTCTCCTTCAATATATTCGCAGAACACGTAGTAATAATCTAAGTTCTACCTCATAATTAAGTTGCTATATATATTGAATACAGCTTTTTAAAAAACACTCTAGTTAAAGTTTATGAATTTTGTATTCTCAAAAGTGAAATGGATAGAACCTCAAATCCTAAATTTTTAGAGAAAAGCTAGTTTCTGTATATACAATGTAGTTGCCGGAAATATATTAAAATACGTTATTCATTTTATACTACTAAAAAAGTTATTTCAAGCAAGAGAATGTTCTAACAAATATCCTTAAAAGAATGAATCAAACCGCTAATTTGTCTATATTAGCGATTAATTCATGTAAATGTTGCTTATGATGATTAGACATAGTTGAGAAATAGAAAATTTTATTGGCTGTTTTGGCCATTTTATTTGCTGAAAAGAGTAATTTATTTGCTAAAAAGCTTTTTTTATTTGCCAAAATAGTTAACATATTAGTTTTTCGACACAATCCGCCAAACTAACCCATTTAAAAAGGCTATGTAAATAGGTAGAAACACTTTACCTACATACATAGCTTTTTTAGATTAGGTACTTTTTAGAGATATTTTATCTGGTTAGTACCTATAAGATGCTGATAATAGCATAACGTTATTCTTTTTCTTGCTTACTACCCTTTTGTTCAACGCTTATTTCTTCCATGTTTTCTAGTATTCGCTTTGCCATAAGTTTATATCCATTAGTGTTTGGATGGAAATGATCTTTTGATAATAATTCGATGTCGGAATTACTAAATAAATCCAAAATAGGAATATATCTTACATGATCAAATTCTTCTGTAACAGTTTTACTAGCTTCATTCCAATCATTAATAATCATTTGTAATTCTTGAACTTCTGGAAAATATCGATCAAATGGATTATAAAAACCAACTATATAAATCTTTGTGTTTGGGTTGATTTCAGTTATTCTTTTGATTATAGCTTCTAATCTCTTGATGTATTCTTCTCTTTCTTCATTAAATAGCTCTATATGAAGATTTGTAATATTGTTTTTGACGATAGTCATAATGTCGTTTGCACCTATTGTGACGAAAACAATATCAGCTTGTTGAATGGATGCTTTAATCTTTTTCTTTTCTAGACGTTTTAGCAATTCATCGGAACGGTTCCCTTTTTTCCCATAATTTTCAATACTCACATTAATGTTATTATTTTCAAATGTGTGATTTAGAATACCAACATATCCGCCATTCTCTGTTTCATCTCCTACACCTTGTGTGAGTGAATCCCCGATTGCCACAACCTTTAAGTCTTTTTTGAATAATTTGAAAACACCTTCTACTACCTGCTTAACCTTTTCATTTATACCTTCTGTAAGTGTATTTTTTTCATTGCTTGCAACCTCTTCAGCTGCTGGCAGTTCTTCATCAACAATATTAATAGAAACATCAACAGCCTGCTCCTCTTTATTAACTTCTTTATCTAAAGAATCACTTTCTTTCTCGGTTATCACTTCATCAATATTCTCAGCAGCAGAATCTATTGCTTCATTCATAATCTCTGTTTCAACATTAAGCTGTTTTGTTGAATTTGTATGGTAAAGAATGAAGTATAGGCTAAAGCAAATTATTATTAAACTAGCTATTATGACAAGTACTCTCCGTCTTTGCATCTAACCACACCTATCTATTTATCGTAAAATAGTGTTATGAAAGAAAAAATTAAATATAAATTTTAATGCAGTTTTTTTATTCTAGCACGGATAATAGAATAGCGTAAAGTACTAAAAATTAGTGAAATGTTCTTGATCATCGCTATTTTCATGCTTTTTTTTTATTTCTACTTTCATGTGATATAACTCTCGAAACAATTTTTCTCAGGAGAATTATTTCCTCTTAACCTTTAATCCTAAACATTTCCTAGAAACAACAGTAATCAAATGTCTACCGTATCATTCTTTAGTAAAGGCTCTTTTCTGAAAGATTGTTGCTAAAAGACCTAATTATGCAGTGGGAAGATTCAGTGGGAAGATTGTTGTTATAGTAAAATAGGTACTATCCTATGAAGAAGAGATGCCACTATGCTTTATATAGTGCTGTGAATTTGGAGTTGTTAAAGCAACAAAGTTTACGAAAATAGCCTTAGTAAATCAATTTTTTAGCATACATCTTTATACGTAAATTATGTGATAGAAGCTGTTTTTGTAACACTTTAGAATGTAGGTTTTCAAGAAATGTTAGGTTTCATCTATTTTTATTCTTTTAGATCATCATGTTTAATGTATAAATTACCTAACCTAAATGCAATATAAAAGTAAATACAATTCTTCGCACGTTAAAGTAGAGGTATAATTATGAAGCTTACTTTTGAAAAAAATTTCCTTCGATTTTTACTTATTTTTGGTGTGTTAACATTTATAAACTTAATTAGAAAACCCCCAACTAAAGATTGGCTATTAATTTTCCTGTTTAAAGGATACATTTCATCGATTCTTGATAAAATTGCCGTCACTAAAGATAGATTAGTTTATCCTGTAAGCTTGTTTAAATGGTTCGATATAAGCTTTATTTTTGATTATCTACTTTTTCCAGTAGCATGTATTTATTATAATCAAGCAACTAAGGTTTCAAATAAAGTGATGATTGTAGTTAAAACGCTCTATTTTAGTATTCCGATGACTTTAGTTGAATACTTATTAGAACAACATACAAAACTTATTAAATTTAAAAAAGGTTGGAATATTTATTTTAGCTTTTTTACATTAACATTAACATTTCTTCTATCTCGTATGTTTATTGCCGCGGTTCGTAAATCTGATAATTCACGAATACCCGAAAATTCATAACTACTAACTACATATACATATTTTAACCTTGTCTTAACCATTTATCTTTACTTAAAAAAATGATAAAACGTCTCTTTGGCTATTTTTACTGAAAGCAAATTAGATCCTTTCTTGATAAATAACATTTCTATATCAGTTCTTGAAAAAATCATCTATAATTGATATTGGTTTAATCTCAGTTTGAGATATATAATAAAAGTAAGTAATAAAAGAAATCGCTTACATGAATGTAGCATCAACGTTACTTCTCATATTATAGGAGGATTTAAAAATGAGTAAACAAGCCAGAGACTCAAAAGTGAAGGAATTGTTAGCAAAACAAAAATTCAATGAAAAAGAAATGTCTGAAATGACAGATCCACAAATTGAATACTATCACTGGCTCTACTTAGAAGACTCTGTTTACGATTATATGTAATTTAAAATTCCAATGATATAATAAACAGCTTTGTACCATGTACAAAGCTGTTTTTGTGTGTTGATCGCTATTTTTCTTGGCTCGTCTTTAACCCAAAAATTTCATTAGAAATATCAACAACTTATTTTAATTTTGCCCATTACTCTTCTTTAGGTAAAATGTTTCCATGATGAGTAGAAGCAAATCCACAATGAGTACAATATAATTGCTCTAAAGGAACATTTTTGATCGCCTTTTCATTTCTTGCTTTAATGATTTCCTTATTCTCTAATTGTGCAGTATTTATATAAAACCATTTTTGCCCACTTATTTCAAAAAGGAACTAGCACTTCTTCTAATGAAACTTTTTACTTTTTTACGACAAGTATAAACCATTTGATGATTCCAATCACCAAAATAAGAACACCATTCATTAAAGTGATTATTCCTAAAATTGCTCCACCATATCCAGCACCTTCACCTGTTCCTCCTGAACCCCAATCATAAAAGTGATGAAATAATGCACCGCATAAAAAACCAAGAATTGGTGCAAGAATCATCATAAAGATGCCTGATAAAATAAGATTCAATTTTCCCCTTTTAAACAATAAAAAAAACGCAATATTAAGAGATATTAAAACGATGAAAAATAATATTAAAATTAAAGTGTCCATATTAATCCTTTCTCAATCATTTATTATAATACTGCATAATTCTATTGCAGTAATCTAAATTTAACTTGAGATCATACTCTATGAGGTTTTTTTATATAAGAGATCATCAACAATATAACCATGTTAAGAAAAAATACGTTATCTTTAATATAAGATGAGTATCCTAACTAATTTATCTTACCTAATTTAATATTGTATTCCATACCTTTAGCTGTATTTTCTGCTATTTTACTACCTAGAAGTCGATTTACTATATGAAAAGACATATCTATCCCAGCTGAAACCCCTGCTGAAGTAATAATATTACCTTGATCAACGAATTTCACATCTCTTAGCACTTCTATTCTTGGAAAGTCTTTTTGAAGTCGATGATAACTTAACCAATGTGTTGTCGCTTGTTTGCCATCAAGTAATTTTGCTTTCGCTAGCAAGAAAGCACCCGTACAAACGGAGGTCATTATTTTTACATTTTGCGAATGAGATGCTATCCATTTTAAAACTCGTTTATTATGAATCTCGGTTTCTTGAACTCCTGGTCCACCAGGAATCACGATGATATCATATAAAGGAGCATTCTCAAAATTGTAGTCTGGTTGAACTTTCAATCCGTTTCTAGCAGAAATAATTTCACCTGTTTCTGAAATGGTGCTTACTAAAAATGCTTTTGTTTCAAAATCTTCATATGTAGTGACAGAAAAAACTTCAAATGGTCCTGCAAAATCAAGAACCTCAACCTCGTTAAAAAGTAAAATACCAACGCTCCATTGTTTCTTTGTAGGCAATAATCTTCCTCCTAAATAGTTGAACTTTATTAGAATTTATTACGAATTCTTCATTTAACTGTTGTTCATTGAATGTACAAAGATATACTTTTGCTTTACAAATAGTAATTTCACCAAGGCTGTTCCAATAACCTCCCAGTATGATGAACCCTTGAAGTTCTCATATAAGTTTAAGTATTATTATTCAACAGTCTTTAAAATAAATAGTTTTATTTATAACTAGTCATTTTCATTTTCACACTTATAGTTTAACATAAATATCCAATTGATAAGTAAATCAGTAAATTTCCTTATTTCCATTTATAGATTTCCATTACATTAGAAGATTGCTAGAATGTAAGTATTATTGATGATCTTATCGTCTCTATTCGTCATCAATGACAAATACTCGGTTATTTGTATTATTTATTGTACACAAATCCATTATTAAAAGATGAAACTCATCATTGCTTTATGATACGGAAAAAGTAAGGTAAAATGATTTTATGATACACACTTAATTTATGATTTTAGTTTGGAGGGTTCAGCATTACTTTTGGTCCACGCATCTTAAAAACAGGATTAGCAGTGTCCTTATCGATATACATATGTTCATTATTTCATTTTGAGCTTTCTGTTTTTGCAGGGGTTGCGGCCATTCTAGCTATTCAGCCTTCTATTTATCGTACATGGAAGCAAATGGTCGATCAAATTATGGCTAATACAATCGGAGCAACGATTTCACTATTTTTCATCTATTTCTTTGGCGAAAATCCTGTAATTATTGGTTTTGTCATTATCCTTGTTATTGCGATAAGTATAAAAATGAATTTACAAAGTACGATTCCATTAACACTTGTTACGGTCCTAGCTGTTATGAGTGCTGCTGGAAGTGAGGATATTTACTTTGCATTAGAAAGATTTTATGTGATTTTAATTGGGACATGCACTGCTATTTTAATCAACTTACTCATATTTCCACCAAAATACAAAAAAACGTTTGTACAGCTTGTTGAAACCACGTTTCACAATATGTCCTTACTCATTAGAACAGCCATTTCCAATGAGTTAACTGAGGCAACGTATCAGGAGCACAGTAAGAAATTTAAAAGTGATATTAAGAAATTAGAAGAGCAATATTTGTTATTTGATGAAGAGAGAGCAAAACTTGGGAAAAAATCAAACCAACTTCACGGAAGAGAAATCCTAGTTTTTCGGCAGTTGTTTAAAACACTGCAAGAAGGAGAACAGCTTTTAGAGAATATCGAGGAACACTTTTTCCAAAGTAAAAAAATTGATGAAGACACCCAATTTTTTGATGATCAACTTGAACACTTAATTAAATATCATGAATTTCTACTATTAAAGTACCAAGGAAAAATAAAGGAAAATCATACAAGCTTTGAAAAAGAAGATTTTAAGAAAAGCTTTGAACTCAAACTGAAATTATATCTACAAAATTCCGATCAAAATGTTCGCTTGCTGATTGTCTTATCATCTATTATTGATTATTCCTTTCATTTAAATCGTCTAGAAAAACTAATTAACCAATTAAAACATCAGTAACCTTTGATTAGTTTTAGGTTACTGATGTTTTAAAAATCGTCTATTATAATACTATTTCTTTGAAGTGATTTACTCTTACTGCAGTCGATTTATCCAATACTTCTTTCCTCTCAAATAGTTGTCTTTATGAATAATATCCGGAAGCATATCTCCTCCAGTTGCCCAAACTAAATGGTTACCATCTTTAATAGCATTTAGCTTCATGACTCCTGGAAAACCAGCGACTGCAGAAGGTTCTAACCATATATTCTCTGTTTTAATTAACATATAAAGCAATTGATAAAGATGTTGATCTTCAACAGTATAAACACCACTAATTAATTCTTCTAACATTTTCCCTACAAATCCAGATGGTCTTCCAACAGCCAATCCATCTGCTTCAGTTATGTTATCTATATCAAAATCATGAACAGATATCTTATCATGTAATCCTGTGACTAAACCTAATAACATGGCTGGAGAATGTGTTGGTTCTGCAAAATAACAGTGGACGTTATCCTTAAAAACTAATTTCAACCCAAAAGCTACCCCGCCAGGTCCACCTCCAACGCCACAAGGCAAATGAACGATTAATGGCTGCTCCTCATTAACATAGATTTTACGTTCTTCAAGTTGCTGTTTTAGTCGCAATGCAGCTACAGCATAACCTAAAAAGAGATCTTTCGAGTTTTCATCATCAACAAAATGCATTCTTTCATCTTCTTCTGCCTGTTTCCTACCTTCAGCAACGGCCACACTATAATCTGAATCATACTCAATGACTGTAACACCGCTTTTTCTTAATAAATCCTTTTTCCATAGCTTTGCATCTGCTGACATATGAACAAACACCTTAAACCCTAATTTTGCACTTATTATTCCAATACTTAATCCCAAATTTCCTGTTGACCCAACTGAAATTGAATGCTGAGAAAAAAGCTCTTTAAAGTGAGGTTGAGCTAACATGCTGTAATCATCATCAACTGTTAACATCCTACTTTTAAGTGCAATCTCTTCGGCATGCTTCAACACCTCATAAATGCCACCTCTAGCTTTGATTGAACCTGAAATTGGTAAAGTATGATCACATTTAAGAAGCAAATGACCAGTTAGTTTTTTGTTAAAGTGATTTTCCATGGCGATTTTCATGCTTGGTATTTCAACAAGACCTGACTCAATTATGCCACCATTCGGTTTTGTTTCGGGAAAAACAGCCATTAAGTAAGGAGCAAATCTTCTCAATCTTTCCTCAGCATCTACCACTTCATCCATTGTTAACGTGATTTTTTCGATCGCCTCTTCAAAATTTTTATGGTTGGAATTGATCCACAGTGTTTCTTCCGTATTGATCACCTGATTAATAATTGGATGAATTTTTACCCATTCCTCCACGGTTTTTCCTTGTATCTGTTTCATATGCATATACCTTCTTTTGTGCTTTTATTTCATTTCTATATGGTTAAATGTATTATATCGCAAGTATATGAATTAAAATTAGAAAAAGGTTTATTTACGTACTAGCCCTCCTGGTGTGAAATTTTACATTGCATTGTCTCCACATTAGTAAAACCAAATTTCTTATAAAGTGTATGAGCATCTTTTGTATAAAGTCCAAAAGATTTCACTTGAATGTCGGGATGTTCCATAATGCACGTGAGCAACATTTTACCTAATCCTTTTCCTCGGTAATTATCATGGATAATTACATCACAAATCCACGCAAAAACATAATAATCTGTAATTACTCTTGCAAAACCTATTTGTTTTTCACCTTCAAATACACCAAAACAAATGGAGTTTTTCATGCTATTAATAATCACTTCCTTGGTTCGCGCTGATGCCCAATAGCTGTTTGAAAGCATATTGTAAATAGCATCTGTATCCATTCTAGTTTTCGTATCATCAACTGTATAACCATCTTTGTACCACTCCATTAAACATGCCCCCTATTAAAACAATGATATACTAATAACATAGAGGTTTTATCTACTAATGAACATCCTATTTTTCATTAACTGTATAGGTACAGATTTGGAGGTCATTCACTCATGAATACAAAATATAGTCTTATTATGGATGATTTAAAAAAGAAAATTACCGATGGTTCCCTTAAGTCTGGAACAAAAATCCCTTCGATTCGAATGTTATCTGAGCAGTATAGCTGTAGTAAAAATACAATAATTAAAGCTTATAATGAATTAGAAAATCAACATTTAATTTATTCCATACCAAAAAGTGGATATTATGTTGTAAACCATGAAAATCATATGAATGACAAGTCGAATAAGGTCATAATTGATTTTCTTTCCGCAGGTCCTGATAAAAAAGCAATGCCATATGAAGATTTTCAACATTGTTTTAATCAAGCGATTAATTTATATAAAGAAGAACTTTTTACGTATTCTCACCAGCAGGGCTTACCTTCATTGCGAAAGGAATTGACGAAACACTTGCAAGATCGGCAAGTATTTACAGATCTCCAAAGAATCTTAATTACATCTGGATCACAACAGGCTCTTCATTTGCTCGTACATATGCCTTTTCCTAATGGAAAAACAAATATACTAGTTGAACAGCCCACATATTCTGGCATGATTGAATCTGTGAAAGTTCATCATGTTAAGACGTTTGGTATTGAAGTAGATATGGAAGGAATAGATTTAGAGCGATTAGAGTATTTGTTTAAACATAACAACATTAAGTTTTTTTATATCATTCCTAGATTTCATAATCCTCTAGGCCATAGTTACTCTAACAAAGTAAAAAAGAAAATTGTAGAACTTGCAACTAAATATGATGTTTATATTGTAGAAGATGACATATTTGGTGATCTGGATTTAAATACCAAATCAGACCCTATGTTTACCTATGACCCAACGGGAAGAGTGATTTATTTAAAAAGTTTTTCGAAAATCATGCTTCCTGGTTTAAGAATAGGCCTAGCCATACTGCCTGAATTATTAATAAATACTTTTTCACGTTATAAATTTAGTTCTGATTTGTTTAGTACAACCATATCTCAAGGAGCATTAGAACTCTATTTAAAAAGTGGTATGTTCAATGCACATATTGAAAGAATTAGAGATTTGTATAGTACAAAAATGAAAATGGTTATACAATCATGTGAAAAACACTTATCACCAGATGTTCTTTTTACGAAACCTAAATCAGGGTTTTATTTATCTATCTACTTGCCAAAAATGATTCAGGCAAATCGTTTGATGACAATGCTACAACAGGATAACGTATTAGTAGTTGATGCAAAAAGAATGTATTTACCAGAGTTTCAGAAGAATTCTTTAATTAGATTGTGTATTTCTCAAGTAGACATAACACAAATAGATCAAGGTATTGAAAAACTAGCAAAAAACATAAACAAATTAAAAATTCATCAAGTATTTTTTGTTGAAAACACAAATCACCTCCTTTGATTATTAAAAAGTTATTGTAAATAAGGATGCAATTTTATCATCGCTAGTTTCCTTATTAATTCATTAATATAATTCATATTTCGTACTTGAACTCATTCATCTGATAATGAAAAAGCGACTGTTCTTAATGAACACTCGCTTCCTTTACGTTGAGTTTAAATGTTAAAATTCTTCTGTTTAGAAGGAAGATATTAATTCTTTTTCTTTAAAGCTTGTTTCATTCCAAAGACCCCTATTGCTCCGCAAACCAAAACACCTAACACTAAAATTCCTGTTAAAACCCAGTTATTTCCCCATGTTATGATTGCACTACATAAACAACATAACGCAATTGCTACCGATCCATACTTCTCTCTCCATCTTGCTAATCTTGAGGAACGATCAATACCCAAATAATCTACTCTCCTTTTTTTAGTTTAAGACTACCCGTTCGTTTAAGTCCATTTTAAGTCAACTGTTATCCAAAGTGATTATAAAACCCACCATACAATAAGAATGAAACTCAAAATTCCCCAAGCTAAGGTACTCACTATCCACCAAACTATGAATTTAGTTTTTCTTGAACTTTCCTCACCTTCTATATTTGAGCTTATAAAAGCGAGCTTACTTTCCATATTTATTTTTCATTGAAAACGGAACGATATATCATCTTATCAAGATGTCAATAAATATCCAGAGTAATAAGAATAAGTCCCCTTATATCTCTTCAACTTTTCTTTCAATCTACTTCAGATTTATATCGTTAGTGAAAAGCCTCTATTCATATTTTATAATCTTACATTTTCCTTTAATAAGAATGATTTTTATGACATTCCATTTTTCATTAACTTACATAGGAATATATCCTTTTGTTATGTAAACATAAATAGCTACTGGGACAATACTAAATAACATAGCTAAATTACTTAATGCTAAAAGTCTGTTTTTTGCTAAGTATCCTAAATAAAAACCTATTGGATTAAGGATAAATGTTAACATTCCATAAGGCTCTTGGATGTTAAGTACAAGATAAGGCACCCAAGAAATAACACCAAAAAGAAAAAGAGTTAAGGATAAGTAAAAACATATTTTTTTACGAAAATTAATTTTTCTCATTTACTTTTAACCACTCCATTAAACTAATAATAGCTGCTTCAATTAACCTGCTCTTTTATGGAAATGTGACTGTTCTGATTGAACACTCGTACCCTTCAATGTGATAAGCAACTTTAATCCAGTATATATAGAATATTAAGGTTTATCGGTTTCTTGTTATTTAAACTTAAGTACACTTTATAAAAACTAATCTCATTTTAACATATATATCCAACGATTTACATGGGAATCTTCTGATATTCAAAGTATAGTCAGGAACTAATAATATCTGTATTGCCATAAAGCTTGGAAGTTTAAGAGAATGCTTTTAGAAAATCAGTCACTTACGATCATAATTTCTTTACTAGTAGGTGGATTTATGTTAGATATTTTTCTAATAAAAAATTAATAAGCATTTTCTTTCACAATTTTAAAAAAGACTTGATAAATACGATAAAATATAGTAATCTTTTCAAAGTGCTTACCTACAACTAAATATGTACTACCTGTATAACCTCTAGAATATGGCTTGAGGGTCTCTACCAGGAACCATAAAATCCTGATTACAGAAAATGAATATTATTCGTTTTTTGTAATCAGGATTTTTTGTTTTTTTCTGATAATTAATTCAAAGTATTTCATTGATGTATGAGGAAGGATGAAAAATAGATTATGAATGTAAAAGTTTTTATTCTCGCTTTATCAACTGTCGCAGTAGGACTAGTTGAATTAATTGTTGGTGGAATATTGCCAACGATTGCTAACGATTTTAATATTTCATTAAGCTCTGCTGGACAACTAATCACTGTTTTTGCACTTATATATGCAGTTGCTGGTCCTGTTTTACTTGTATTAACTAATAAAATAGAAAGAAAAAAGTTATATCTTTCTTCACTGTTTGTTTTCTTTATCGGCAATATTATGACGTACTTTAGCACAAGTTTTTCCTTTATGATGTTTGCTAGAGTTATAACGGCAATGAGTACAGCTTTAATTGTTGTTCTGTCGTTAATCATTGCTGCTAAAATAGTTGCTCCAACTCATCGAGCAAAAGCTTTAGGACTTATCTATATGGGGATTAGTTCATCACTTGTTATGGGTGTGCCTCTAGGTATTCTTATTTCCGATACATTTGGTTGGCGTGTTATTTTTCTTGGAATTGCGATTTTATCTCTTGGATCTTTTGTCCTTATTGCTATCTTTCTAGAGCGAATTCCTGGTGAGAGTACGATTCCACTTTCACAGCAATTAAAAGCAGTGAGTAGCGCTAAATTAGGTAGTGCACATCTTGCAACTGTATTTATGTTAGCAGGACATTATACGATTTATGCTTACTTCACTCCATTTTTAGAAACGCAACTACATTTAAGTTCCTATTGGATTAGTATTTGTTATTTATTATTTGGAATTGCCGCTGTAAGTGGAGGAGCTTTCGGAGGAATTCTTTCCGATTCAATCGGAGCTCATAAAAGCATTATTTTTGTCATTAGTGCATTTGCCTTTGTATTATTTTTATTGCCATTAACTACTTTCTCACTTATTCTATTCATACCGTTCATGATGGTTTGGGCAGCATTAAGTTGGAGTTTGGCACCTCCACAGCAAAGCTACTTGATTCAAGCAGATCCTGCAACATCAGATATTCAGCAAAGCTTTAATAACTCCGCATTACAAGTAGGTATTGCACTTGGCTCAGCTTTTGGTGGTATTGTTTTAAGTCAAACAGGAACTGTCGCTAAAACTGCTTGGTTTGGAGGAGTTATTGTCATTATCGCCTTACTTTGTGCAGTGTTTTCAATAACAAGAAAAACGATAGAAAGAGACAAATCAATGATGAGATCGTCTGCACAAGAATCAAAGGCCTGAACAAGTTAGAGATGTTAAATGCCCGTTGAAAAAAATAGATGAAGCGAAAGTGAATTTTTCATAAAATAGAGACCTTCAATTTATAACGTTTGAAGGTCTCTTGGCATTTATGTTTAAGGTGAATTTACACATGGATGTTCATGTAAAATTGTTTCATCACCTTTAATCATGTGTTGGGATATCCACCCAAGGTGCAAATGCTCTATTTGTAGGAAATTGTTGTTTTACTAACTGTCCATTCACATCTACTTCTGATGTTGTTAGTTTATTATCAAAGGTAGATACATACATCATTTTAGGTGGTATGTTTTGTGGAAGGCTAGGCAGAAAAGCACTTAGTGTTTCATCATTTCTAACTTCAATGCTTTTCCATTTATAATTTCCCCACACATTTTTGTATAATGTCATATAAGCTGGATTGTTATTATAAAGAAATCCTACAACTCTTACATCATCAAAATCTTTAATATCTAAAATCTCTGTTGGTTTATCAGCATATCCTTCGATTGAATGAATTACTTTAACAATAGACTCCTTATCTTTACCGTGTAAAGGGTTGTGAAAATGATGCATTGAAAAACCAAGAATCAATATAATGATAAAAACATTTAATTTAAAAGAATTAAATTTCAAGATTAGATACACACCCTTATTTTAATAATTGGAAGGAATAAAAAAATCTCTTCTACTACATTCCCTTTTAATTTTTCATTTAATTCCTAACCTCCATAACAAACGTTTCAAATAACTCACCGTTTATATAAACCATAAAAGCCCATTCTCCTGCTTCACTAATCATTACATTTGATGGTGTATGGTAATCAGCACCATTAATTTCACCAGCAAGCTCCTTCGACCAAAATCGATCATCCTTAGACTGGCCGTTAATTAAAATAGGATAAATCTTCGTTGTGGATCTGTTTATGCCCACCACTGTCATTTCCCCTTCGTTAACTCCCCAAAAATGCCACATCCATTTTTCAACTTGGTTTGGTTTTAGCATGGGCCCTATAATTCCTACCTTATCTTTCACGCCAAACATTTCACTTCCGGTATCACTATCAAATTCTACCGCCTTTTGACTCCAATCGATTTCTCTTATATCTTCTTTCTTCACATAGCTAGGTATGTTATTAGGTAATTTAATGGAGTTATTGTCTTTATCCACTTTGTTTGCTTCACAACCTGCAAAAATGATCAAAAAAATAAATAATAGGTACCATTTGCGCATAAAAATCATCCATTCTTTAGTAAACTATTAATGAACTAATTCTCTTTTTCGATCCTCACATTTCTATTTATTGGATAAAAACACCATTCAAATTTAGAAATTTACCAAGAATATAACACACAAATAATTTTGATTTGTTGCTATGCGCTTTTATTGTGTGAAACTTCAATTAATCACTCCACTAAATCAACTATGATCAAGAACGAGAAAGTTTCCATGCTGGAATTAAAGAATGGAAATAAAAAAATAACTCATAGGTATATGTATAGCTGTGTAAAGAGAAAAAGTAATGATATACGTAAGAAACCATTGACAAACAGTTCCGTTAAGAAATAAGTACAATAAGAACATTCCTACTGGAAATGGAACGACAATAATTAACCAAATTGGACTTTTCAAGGCTTCAGTTAACGCTCCTAGCGAAACAACAGTAAAACCTATTATAATTTTGCTTGCCAAAGAGCTAATTCATTTCTAAGAATGACGCTGGCGATATAATATGAAAAACCATTCAATGATACAGCTAAAATAAAATCCAAAAGATATTTCACACCCATCTCTCCTACTTTCATTTATAGTAACCTATAATCTTATAGACCTAGATTTAACTTATATAACATCTAATTAATTATTTTTTATTATATATATTTTAACATAAGTTACCTTTCTTCTATTTTTTTTCCACAATAAATTTTTAATCGTTCATAAATTATGGATTGCTAATTATGTTTAAATTAGCAGAAGGGTATCATTAAATTTGATTTTCCCCCTTTAGTATTTAAATGGATTAATGTTACACTAGAAAATGGAAATATTTAGACATGGGGGATTAAAGAAATGGAAGAAATAATATTATCGATCAATAACTTAAAAAAAAGTTATGGTGGTAAGTCTGTACTAAATGATGTGTCTTTTCAGGTAAAAAGAGGAGAAATCATTGGATATATTGGGCCAAACGGGGCTGGAAAAAGTACCACTGTTAAACTTATGTTAGGAATTGAAGATGACTATTCTGGTGAAATTAACATCTTCAATCATGATATTTCTGATGGGAAGATAGATTATAAAAGAAAAATTGGCTATGTTCCTGAAATAGCCGAATTATATGATAATTTAACTGGTAGTGAATATTTAACTTTCATTGGTGAATTGTATGGTCTCGATTTTGATCTCGCTAACTCTAAGGCTAAACAATTAATGGAGCTTTTCGGAATTGGTGAAGTCTATCATTCTCGCATTGCTTCTTACTCAAAAGGTATGCGACAAAAGCTTTTAATTATCTCAAGCTTGCTGCATGATCCTGATCTTTTGTTTTTTGATGAACCAATCAATGGTTTGGATGCAAATAGTGTGATGATTTTCAAAGAAATTATGACACAACTTGCTGCTCAAGGAAAAACGATTTTCTACTCTTCCCATATTATGGACGTGGTTGAAAAAATAAGCAGCCGTATTATTCTTCTACATGATGGTAGAATTGCAGCAGATGGCACCTTTGAGGAGCTAAAACAAGATCGTACGGAAGGTTCACTTGAACAGATCTTTAACCAACTTACTGGATTTAGTGAACATAAAGACCTTGCTTCACGATTTGTTTCTGTTGTAAGGGAGATGTAATGATGAAAGACTATCGAACACTGAAACTATTGGATCGATTTGAGAGAGTTTTTAATCGTTTTAATATCGATTACAAAACCATGAGAAGAATTTTACAAGTGAAGTTAACAATGGATGGACGAAGAGTTCCTACGATTTTCTCGCAAAATGCTAAGAAAAAAGAAACGAGCAATCAGTATATTAAATCATTATGGATTTATGTGTTATTTGGATTGTTTATGATTCCTTTTTTACTCATGGGAGAAAATTACCTTTTTCAAATGAGCATTTTTTATGGTGTATTCACCTTTTTTATTATGACATCCATGATATCCGATTTTTCTTCTGTTTTGTTAGACATCCGTGATCGAAATATCCTGTTTCCAAAGCCTGTTGATAGAAGAACAATTAGTACGGCGAAAATGGTCCATGTCATTATTTACCTATCTTTCCTAACGATTGCGCTTGTTGGAATCCCCTTAATTGTTGGACTTTTTGTGAATGGATTTCTGTTTTTCCTTGTGTCAATTTTAAACATTATTCTACTTGATCTTTTTGTTGTCGGGCTAACAGCACTCATCTATTTGTCTATTTTACGTTTCTTTGATGGTGAAAAATTAAAAGATATTATTAACTATGTTCAAATCATGTTGTCGCTTGCAATCATGGTTGGTTATCAATTACTTGTTCGTTCATTTGAAATAATTGACTTAACCGTTTCACTTGAACCACAGTGGTGGCAAGTCTTTATTTTCCCAATGTGGTTTGGAGCAAATATGGAATTGATCATGAATGGTGTTTTTCAGCCTTTTTATCTGTTATTTACAGCCTTAGGAATCTTATTTCCTCTTTTATCGATCTTGATTTATATAAAATGCAATCCTGCTTTTGAGCAAAACCTCCAAAAGCTTACGTATCATGGAAAAGCAAAAGAAAAAACACGTAATAAGCTGGGACAATATCTTCTTAATGTTATTTGTCGATCTCATGAGGAGAAAACTTTTTTTCGTTTTGCTAGTTTAATGATGAAAAATGAACGAGATTTCAAACTAAAAGTATATCCATCTTTAGGTTTTTCCATTGTTATTCCTTTTATTTTTATCTTGAATGGATTTTCTACAGATTTTAATGCTCTTGCTACAAGCAAAGCCTATTTATCTATTTACTTTAGTTTAATCATCGTTCCTACCATTTTGATACTTCTAAAATTTTCAGGTAAATATAAGGGTGCGTGGATTTTTAGGGTAGCTCCTATTCATTCTTTAAAACCGCTGTTCACTGGAACAATAAAGGCGTTTCTAATCAATTTATATTTACCAGTTTACTTGATTCTTTTTGTCCTATTTATCGCATTATTTGGTATAAGAATTCTGCCAGATCTTATCGTTGTTTTTATTAATACCTGTTTATATTCTGTTATATGCTTTGCGATTCTTAAAAAATCTCTTCCCTTTTCAGAGTCTTTTGATGAATATAATCAAAATAGTAACGGTGCCATTATATTCGGTTTAATGGTGATAGCTGCGTTATTTGCTGGTCTACACTTTATCAGTACTTTGTTTCCTTATGGAATCTATCTATATGTAGTTCTTTCTCTTGTTTTCTTGAGGATTTTATGGAAATGGGCATTCAATATTACATGGGAAAAGATTCATGAGTAATTTGTTTATCTTATTTATTAAGAGAAATTAGGATTTGAATTTCAAAACGCTGTTTATTCAAATTCAACAGCGTTTTCTTATTATATGATTTTAAATAAGTCATAGAATTTTTCGCAATTTTTTAAAACTCATCATACATGAACAACCAAATGTTTTCTTCGATACACGCTTAGTACGATTCCAATAAGAATAGAATTTAAAACAGTTGAGTTTAGTCCGTAGCTAATGAACGGAAGTGACATTGATATAATTGGAAAAAGTCCAAAAATCATCCCAATGTTGTACACAATTTGGATTGAGAGCAATGAGCACACTCCTAAAATTAACTGTTTCCCAAAAGTATCTTTTATATCTGCTGAGACAATGATCAATCGATATATAAGTAATAAAATTGCTACAAGAAGAAAGCCAGATAAGATCCATCCAAAATAATAGGTAATATTAGCGAAAGCGAAATCTGTTATTAAATCATAATCAAAATTCTCTTGACCTGAATTTCCAAACCATCCACCTTTTGATAATAAATTTTTTAACATAATATACATATAACCTGCACCTTGTGAGTAATCATGAGGATGTAAAAAACCAAGTAACCGATCTTTATGATATTCTTCCATAGAAAACCAAAAGACACTTACGAGCGAAATGACTAGACTAAATACGACTCCAATTGTGGTATAAATAGCTTTTTTATTTATGGAGCTACAAAAAAATAACGTAAAAACAAAAATAGAGTAGATAAATACATCTGGTAAACTTGGTAAACTCATAAACAAGAATACAGAAATTAAGTAGATACCACCTATTATGTACAAATTTGGTTTTTCCTTAGAAAAATAGAAGGCCCAAAACACGAGAAACATAAAATAAAGCGAATTTCCACTAACAAAAAAGCCAGGAAAGTATAAATAGCCCACTCCATTAATGATCGCATTAGGAAAAAAGTTAAGAACAAACAATATACCTAACGCCGAGATTAGAAAAAACCAGCCAAATCTTTTCACCTTTCTATAATCAATAAACATTACTGTTATTGTTACTAAAATCCCTAATACAATATAAATGATTTGTTTGATCAATAAATTTTCAGAGTAAACGTTTGAATGGATGTGCGGAAGAAGCCCCATTAAGATAATGATTAAGAAAAGACCGAAAAGTTTCCAATCAAATAAAGGTCGATACAGTTTATTAAAGTGTATTCCAAGCTCTAATGGACTACCCATCTTCTTTATTGCTTGTTCTTCAGCTTCACTATCACTAATTCCCTTTGAAATTAGCTCTGACTTTGACATGTTTATATGGTAATTTAACTCCTTGTATATAATTGACTTAGCTTCTTTTGATTTAATGGACTGCAGTACATCAGCTAGAAATTGTTCTTTTAGTTTAGCCATGATCATTACCTCTCAAATATTTCTTTTAGAAAGTAGACTGTAACATTGCTTTTGTTTTCAAGCTTTTTTAATAATTTCAACCCATTATTATTAAGCTCATAAAGCTTTACATCATGTTCTTCCCAGTATGTATTCAAGTAACCCTTTTGTTCGAATTTATGTAGTGACATGTATAGAAGACCCTCTTCATTTTCAAATCTTTCTATCCCTCTTGCTCGCATTAATCTACTTAATTCAAAACCTGATCGTTTTTGCTTTAATAGCTGAAATAACGATAATAATACATCTTCTTCTGTCGTTGTTTGCGATTGTTTAATTTTCTGTCTAATGCTTTTTTTATGTTCTTCTGTAAAATTCAGCTCTTGTAATACTGTTTTTTTCATTGCCTGTTGAAATTGTTTCAACTGATCCTCCATGTTTCTACCTCCAAACATTCTTTCAACATTTCTTTTGCCCTCTTTAGCCTAGTCTTAATTGTATTTTGATTCACGTTAATCAGATTGGATATTTCTTTTATCGATCGTTCCTCGAAATAAAATAAAAAGATGACTTCTTTATATGTATCTGGTAAACGAAATACTGTTTTCACTAATTGCTCATCTTCATATTTTTGAATCACTTGGTGCTCCACTTCATTTTCTTGACTTGAAGTATGTAAATCCTGCTCATTTGAAACAACAATATGTTTATAATGCCAACTTCTTAGATAATCTTTACAATGATTTATCGCAATTTTCCAAAGCCACGTTTTTATAGAAGACTTTTTCTGATATTGATCCAACTTTTGATAACATTTCACAAAAATCTCTTGTGTAAGATCCTCCGCAACCTCTTTGTTACCTACGTAGAAGTAGGCAAGCTGCAAGATGGAGTTTCCGTATTTATCCATTAAATCATCTAGTAATATTTCTCGATCATTTGTTATAAGGTCTTGAGTCATACTTTCTTCCAATGTAATCTGCTCCCTTCCATACATTAGACGATTCTAAAACAAACAAAGTTTTTGACTTTCTTAAAAATTTTGTATTTCTCACAATTTGTGGATTTTTTTAAAAAAAGTTTACGAAAATATAAAAAATGTGATGCTTGTTAAACATCACATTTTCAAATCAACAGCTTTATTTTATGTACAATCATTGAGCTTTCATTGCATAAGCTCACTTCACTATTTTTATAGTATATGAAAAATGTTTTTGGTTTATAGAATTACTGTTTATTAATCTTCTTCACTACCTACTACTTTTCTTAGATTCTACCTTTTCGAAAGAGTGATTAATTAGAGGGTTATCTAGTTTTCTATTGCAGTATAACTACATATTTAATATCAGTAAAATCAGAGGAAGGTTCAACTACAGCAGTCTTAGTTAGACCGAAGTTATCATTTTTCACTTCGATAATTTTTCCGATTTCCAATTCTCTTGGTAAAGTTATACTTAATTCAGAAGTCATAACTATACTACCAATTTCAAGTTCTATCTCTGTGTCTATTCTAGTGAAATGCAGCTGATTTTTTTCTAGATTGTATTTTTCAATCATACCAAAGACAGATTTGTCTTTTTTAAGTGTTGCAGGAATTAATCCCTTTCTCCCAGTATTAGTTAATAATTGAACCTCAGAGGTTGTGTCATTCACTTTATGAATGATACCGACTAAACCATCTGGGCCTAATACTGCCATGTTTTTCTTAATCGAATCATTCTTACCCTTATCAATTATGAGAGAGTTATACCATACCTGAGGATTATTGGGATCTATTTCTCTTTTAATCACCGTTCCAATAACAGGGTTATGGCTTTTGTATTTATTCACAAGAGTTTTTATCTCGTTTAATATTTCAGTGTCAGCAATAATTATCTCTTTTTCGATCTTTGCTTGTTCATAACCATCTATTCGATTCTTTAACAACTGATTCTCTTTATATGTAAACCATATATCTTTTATTTGAGATAAAAACTCATTATTTCTGATAGTTTCTTTTAGATGATATACCCCGGAAAATTTGATGGATATACCTGCAAGTATGATAATTAAGATTATTAGAATTAGTAATTTTTTGTTCAAAATGGACACCTTTCAATGTTATGTAGTAAATTTTTATTTGAAAAATCGAATTTATAAAGAAGGATAGGAAAATGCTGATAACATTCGTGTTAATAATGATAAATCATTTTCACCTTGTTTCCTTCTAGTTTGTTTATTACTGATAAGTTCTTTTTGTAAAAGCAATATTAAAATTTGATTCATAAAAATAATCTTTATAATTGCATATAGATTTTATTAGATCTTTTCTATCCCCCATAATATGACGTCGACACCTTTAGAATAATGAAGTAATGGTTTATTTTGTTCGGACTGAAAACCACTTATGGGTATCATTGTATTACAATTTATTGTTGCTTCTGCATGTTGTAATGGCCATGGATCATGAGCAATTTCCGAAATGAATAATTTGTTGTTGTTTGTTGTGTATAAACAGTATCTTTCTGTTAACCAGTGTTCTAAGGTACCCTTTTGTGCAAAGAACGTTTCTGATATTGGCTTATATGAAGCAGAAAACTCATAATTTCTTTTTTGTTTAAGTCTATTTGAATAATAATTTATTGTTTCTTTATCTTTGCTGCATGAAATATGTGCGTAATAATAAGGTAAATAGAAGAAAGTATTGGCTACTTGTACGGCTAAAAAATTAGCAGCATCTAGACTGAAAAAATATACTCCTGGTTTTCCATTTTTGGTCACGTAAGTTCGAACATTAATTTCAGGAAAACGTGAAGTAAATGGTATTTCTGGGAGGTATCTTAGACGGATATTTCTCATGTCAAACGGGACGACAGCAATCCAAGCCTCCCCATTAAATGTATCGATTTCTAAAGAATCTGGTATATAGGGTTTAATTAAATCTAAATCAATCTTCCAATGTGCAAAAAGTAAATGTTCCCATGTCTGCTTCATAACCCAAGGTTTTCTTGGAATTGGCCAAGGACGATGATTATCATTCATAAAAATAACCTCCAATCACAACTAATAAATGTACCTTCTCCTTACACCCAATTGATTTATAAAATAGCAGGGTCCCAAACGGAATTTAGACAAAACTTTTACTCTATCCGTTAGTTCAATAAAAAACTTTTGATGGTTACAGATAAAATAAATAGAAAAACAACGATAATTAGCCAGCCATAAGCTTTTTTCCCCTTTTGAAATTCTCTTAATCCCATCACAAACATCGTTAAACCTAATAACAGCATCATATAAGGTTGAAATTTAAAGTCCTCAGTAATCAATCCATATCCTGCAAGGGAAATAACAGTTATAGATAGTATAATTTGCAAAAATTTTAACAATGAAATCCCCACTTTCAATGAAAAAAGTCTTTTTTATTTTCTACAATTCATTTTATAAATCTTTATCTGTTGCATCTATCAAATAAATTAACTATGATATTATTCCTCATCTGCTTTTCGGTAATGTCACAGCCTAATACAAATTTTAACATATATAGTTACTTTACCCTTTAAATGAATAATTGTATATGAAAATGACGTAAAATTGTGGTAATACTCTTCTTAATATCAAAAAAAGAAGACCATCAAAACCTTGAAGATTTTGATGGTCTTTTTAAAATTTTTTGTTAGTTCACAGTTGATACGTGATTAACAATTAGGACCGTAAATCGTTGCACCAATGATAATTAATAAAATAAATAACACAACGATCAGCGCGAATGTATTGTTAGGTCTATAAGTAGGAGCGCAATATCCATAAGCAGGAGCTTCATAAGTGTAAGGCATCATCATTGGTTGGTGAGGAGCATTTGCTGCAGCCAAATGTGGTGCATTTGCACCAGCCATATGTGGTGCATTTGCACCAGCCATATGTGGCATGTTTTCGTAACCGTACATGTAAACATCTTCCTTTCGATTGTGTAAAGTACTAACTCGCTATAGTATATACGTTTATCGAAATTTGGAGCCCGTCTAGATGGAGAAAGTATTCATGAAAGCGCCTAAAATGAAGCCCATTTTTAAATTGGTAGGTGTTTCCTACTTCGGCAAGACAACTAAGCATTTAACGAATTAACTTGAACGATATGCTCCCCATCTTCTACTGACCATTAAACTCACTTTGAACGCCATCTTCTCATCTTTACGCGTCATGCACGCTTTTTTATCGACCATTCTTCGAACTTGCACGCCACTCACCATATTTCCGACCATCAAACCCACTTTACACGTCATATACGCTTTTTTATCGACCATTCTCCGTACTTTTCACGCCACTCGTCATGTTGCCGACCACAAAACGGACTTTGCACGTCATCTTTTCATCTTTACACGTCATATATGCTTTTTTATCGACCATTCTCCGTTCTTTACACGCCACTCACCAAGTTACCGACCATCAAACACCCTTTGCACGTCATGTATTTTTTCTTATCATCTGCCTGCAATATCAAATACAGACTTTAACGAATTCTAATGATGGGAATCATGTCCCTCTACATCCGGTTTTGAACCTTTTAATAAAAATTCCTCATTCTTCTCTGTTAATCTTCCAACAACAAATTGCTTTTGAGGAATGATAATTGATCCATTGCTGCTCGCATGTACTTTAATAAAATAAAGACCTTCCTGCTCAAGCTCTTTGCTTAAACTATAAATACCGTTTCCTTCTTCAACGGCTTCTTCCATTGAATGATAAACAGTTCCTTCTTGATTCCAAATTTCAAAATGAACAAAGTCTGGATTTTCTAATGCTTTTCCAGCTTGATTTAATTGTACTTTGAAGTTTGTATTTTCATTAACAGTAATTGTCTCAGGAAGAAGAATATCAATGTTAATCGGTGATTCCTGAGGGTATAGCTTAACAACATCTTTTTGATTTGAACATGCACTTACTAATAATAGTAATAACATAGGTAATAGATAGAAAAATTTACTTTTCACTTTTGTACCCTCCTTTATTAAGCATTGAAAGTCTTCTTCAAATTTGAACTTCTTTGGATGATCAACAAATCTATTAACCACACAATAATGAGAGACAATCCAACTAATGGGAAAATAATCCCTAGTACAATTAAAAGAATGAAAAATGATTTCATTTTGAATACACTTGGTGCTTTAGGTGCGCTAATGTCATGTTTCTTTTTGCGAATAAGCCATAAATAATACCCGCTTAATGCGACAAAAATAATTCCCCAGCAGATGAAAAGACTGATAAGTTGGTTGAACCAACCAAATTGTGTTCCTTTGTGTAAAGTAATTCCCAAGGCAACAATTTTTCCTACAATTCCATAGTTATCAAAATGATAGTCAGTCAAAATGGCTCCTGTGTATTGATCAACATGCATTGTCAGTTCATCTTGTGCTTTAGCTGGATAAGCTGATAACGTATATACTCCACTCGGCTCACTTGGCAAATAAATTGAATAACTACGATCAATTCCTTCTCTGTTTGCTATTGTGACAACGTCATCGATTGATATCGGAGTAAACCCTTCAACATCTGAGGAAGGAATGTCTAAATTTTCAGCTGCCCAAGGCACATCTGCAATATCTTTTGTTTTAATTGTAGATGTTGGAGCTTCACCACTCCAAATTGAAGGTGGATATCCTACACCAGATTGTGTTGCGATGTTTTGAAATTGAGTTCCCCAAAATCCAGACCATGGAAGTCCTGTCATAATTAAAAACACCATTCCTCCAGCAATCCAAAACGCAGGAACAGCATGCATGTCTCTAACTAGTATCTTCTTTCCTTTATTAAATCGTGGAATAATGACTCCTGAAATGGCTAATTTCTTTTTCGGCATCCATAAATAAAATCCAGTGATAACAAGAATGATTCCCCAACACGCTGCCAATTCAACAATTCGATCACCAAGTGTTCCAGCCATTAATTCTCCATGGAATTCTTCTACTTTATCCATGATTTTGTCTTCGTTATTTAATTCTCCGATTATTTTACCTGTATAAGGATCACTAAAAACGGTTAGTGATTTCTCGTTAGAAATAATACTTACTTCACTAGATCGATCATCACTTTCACCAGGTCGATACTTCGTCACAAGTGCATTTGGATATTTTTTTTTCACTTCTTCGATCTGTTCTGAAGCTAAGACTCGTTCTTCCCGAGGTGTTACCTCGTAAAGATCTTTGTAAATCATATTCTCAATTTGAGGCTTGTACAAATAAATCGAGCCTGTAAAAGCAAGAATAATCAGAAACGGAGCAAAAATAAGTGCTGCGTAAAAGTGCCATCTCCATACTGTTTTATATAATGATGAACGTGCTGTTTTTTCATTTTTTATATTCTCTTTCGTCATTACTTCATAACTCCTCTTCAATTAGTTTCCTTTGATATCATCATAAAAAAATAATGTGTTGAAAAAGTGAAGAAATTGAATTACTTTGTTGTTAATTTTAATGCAGCAGCAAATTCTCAGAATGAAAGATACCAATTCCACAAAAACTTCACAATTTGTCTTTATAATTAGGTGTATGATAAGTAATCATATTGTAAATGAGTGAGGTTCATAAGATGGGTGTAACCATAATGATTGTTGATGATGAAGAACAAATGAGAAATCTCGTGCAAACTTTTCTTTTAAAGGAAGGTTATACAGTTATACAAGCAACAAATGGAATGGATGCTACTGCAAAAATAAAGACAAAAATACCTGATTTACTTTTAGTAGATGTGATGATGCCTTATATGGATGGTTTTACATTTGCTAATGAAGTAAAAAAAATTCACGATATTCCGCTTATCTTTTTAACAGCTAAAGGAGAAGAATGGGATAAAATTCATGGATTGAAATTAGGTGGTGATGATTATATTGTGAAGCCATTTCACCCAGGTGAATTGTTGGCCAGAATAGAATCTGTCCTTCGAAGAGCAAAAGTTTCATCACTTCCTTCTTCAAGACTAATTTTAGGACCACTTGTGATCGATACTGCTTCACATTCTGTTAAATTAGAGGATCAACTACTTCCATTTACCTTAAAAGAATATGAATTATTATTCCTTTTAGCAAAAAATAAAGGAAAGCTATTTTCAAGAGAACAGCTTTTACAAGCCATATGGGGAGATTATTACACAGGTAGCGAAAGAACTGTTGATACACATATAAAAACTCTGCGTTTAAAACTAAAGCAACATGGATCACTTATTCAAACTGTTTGGGGAAAAGGGTATAAATTTGAGGTGTAAAAAGTGAGGAATTTCTCATTAAGTAAAAAAGTATTTTTTCTTATATTTCTTAGTATTAGCTCCACCATATTGTTTTCATTTTTCTTTTTGCATTTTTTATATAAAGACTTATACCTAAAAAGCATTCGTGAATCTGTTATATATCAAGGTGAAAATACAGCATCCCATTTTCATTATGGATCATTAAATGAAGATATTATTGAAAAAATTCATTGGTTTAATATTGTCTCTGAATATGAGGTAATTGTAGTCAATTCGGTTGATGAACTAAAGGATCTTTTTCCCTATCAAATCGCAAATAGCACATTAATAAATCCTGAAGATCAAGCAACATTAGCAAAAGGTAATTACATATTAAAAGAAGGTTATGTTTCTGAGTTTGATCGAAATATCGTTGGAGCGATGTTTCCCATTCAAAGTCAATCAGATCTAATTGGAATTGTGTTTATTTATGTTCCATTAGCCGAATTACATGATGTATTTGAAGAAAGCCTTCCTATTCTTATTTTAGCAGGAAGCATCTTTTTCATTATCTTGTTATTGATCGTCAATAAAATTAGACTTTCACTATTTAAACCATTAACATCGATGCAGAATTTATCTGGGGAGATCGCAAAAGGTAATTACTCAAATCGTATCAAATCAACAAGTTCAGATGAAGTGGGTAAACTTGCCGAAGCATTTAATTCAATGAGTTCTTCACTGGAAGACCAAGAATCACGGAAAAAAGAGTTTCTTTCCAATATTGTTCATGAACTTAGAACGCCTCTTACTTATATTAATGGCTATACTCATGCACTTAAGCAGCAGCTATATGAATCAAAGGAAGAAGCAGAAAGCTATTTAACAACAATTGAAAAAGAAACGAATCGACTCAATCAAATTCTTCACGATTTAATCGAGCTCAATCATTTAGAGGAAAATTTATATGTAGTAGAAAAAGAGCCAATTGCAATAGCTCAGGTTCTTTTAGATACAATTGATCTTTTTAAAATACGATTATCTGAAAATAACCTATTGTGCAGTACTTCTATTCAAGAAGATATCATCATTGTCGGAGATGTTAAACGAATGCAGCAGGTTATGTATAACATCATCGATAATGCGATTAAATACTCAGCACAAAATGGTGAAGTGTTCATTGAATTAAAAGAAGAACATAACAGTATGGTTCTCACTGTTACTAACAAAGGCCAAGGTATTAACAAGGAAGATATTGATAGAATTGGAGAACGTTTTTTCCGAACAGATAAAGCTAGAAGTCGATCTACTGGTGGTACAGGCTTAGGATTATCCATTGTTAAACAAATTATCACTTTACACAATGGCACCTTTTCGATCACAAGTGAAAGCCACGAAGGAACAGTTGTGACAATTAAAGTACCCCTTATTTCCTATGATTAGCAAATCGTATCGGAGGATATTATGAAAAAAACTTTACTATTACTCATTTTTTGTTTTTTCCTATTGTCTGCTTGTGACGGTAACAAAGAATTAGTTTTTCAAATGGAGCCATTTTCGTATACTGATCAAAATGGACAAGCGTTTGGTTCTGAAAATCTTAAAGGTAAGGTGTGGATTGCAGATTTTATTTTCACCAATTGTGATACGGTTTGTCCACCAATGACAGCAAGTATGGCAGCTCTTCAAAAAGAACTAACCAACCAAAACCTTGATGTTGAGCTTGTTTCCTTTAGTGTTGATCCAATGATTGATACACCTGAAGTATTGAAAAAATACATGGACAAATTCACAACGAATTCATCCAATTGGCATATGCTGACTGGTTATAAACAAGCTGAAATCGAAGCATTTGCAAGAGAGGAATTTCAAACACTTATTCAAAAGCCCTCTTCTTCTGATCAAGTTATTCATTCTACTAGCTTTTATTTGATCAATCAACAGGGTGAGGTTGTTAATAGCTATGGCTTTCAGCAAAGTCATTTTGAGGAAATGATTACTGAGATAAAGCAACTAAAATGAGTGCATAAACAATGACCACAAGCTTTTAACTTGGTTATATTAAAAGCTACTAAATAGAGCGCAATTCAATCTGCGCTCTTTATTTTCAGTTATATTCATGACGTACTTGGAATCACTAGTGTTTGTCCAACATAAATCATGTCTGATGTTAATTGATTTTCCTCTTTAATCGCTGTAACCGTCGTATTAAACTTTTTAGCAATCAACGATAGAGAATCACCGCTTACAACTTTATAAGAAGTCGTAACCTCATTAACTGGTTCTTGATGTTTTTGCGGTAGCTTTAAAATCTGACCAATTGTTAAAGAATCTGAAGACAACCCATTGATTTCTTTAATTGTTTGAATGGTTGTATTGTTTCTTTGAGCAATCCCCCACAGTGTATCACCTGCTACTACTCTGTATTCCAAATAAGTAGGTGCTGTAACAGCTGCACTTGATGTTGACACTGCCTGTGCTTGTGGTAATGATGTGGCATACGTTTTCCACACTTCTGTATTTTCCTGGCCAATACTCCAATTTCCTACTCCTTTGAGATTATATTGACTAAGTAAAGATAGCTTATGTGAAATAGATTCTTCATTTTCAAACCATATTTCGTATGATCCTGGTGCAAGAGTGTTTCCACCAATAACAGTTACTGGATCACCTTCTCGAATTATAATTGTTGCTTTAGGTGTTTTGCTTAATTCATCGAAATTCACTTGACCATTGTATCTATCAATTAACATTTGCACTTGAGAGTTTGAGATACCGTGTCCTCCGAATAAAGCACCTTCCATCCAATACCTTCCGAAGTGAGCCGCTCCTAATACAATTTTATCGCTGGAAACATGTTGATTTAACGCATATTGAACAGATCTTTCAACCCAATTATAGCTTGCAACTGAGCCTGCTGCACCGCCAGGATAGCTTTCATCATAACTCATAATCATAAGATAATCAGCGTATTTGGCTAATTCAGTATAATCATACGAACCATGCCAACCAGTTGTCCATCCATTCGGATTTGCTGCAACCGCTACAGAAACTTCCTTAGAGCTTGGAATTTTCTCACGTAAAAGACGAACAAACTCTGTATAATCCTGTCGATCTTCAGCTGTGACATTTTCAATATCAACATTCACACCGTCTAAATTGTATCGTTCGATAGCATCGGCTATTTGCTGTGCTGCCTCTTCTCTGTTTGCTAACATCGCACGTCCAAGTTCACGGTCCCAATGATTACTCAAGAAAGGAACAACTCGTTTTCCTTGCATATGCATCATCGAAATAAAAGAAACATCTACTTGATACGTAAGTTTTAAAGATCCATCATGATGAATATCAAAGTAACTTGGTGCCACAACATTCACTGAATGAGAAGTGGAATTAACCATATTGATATAATCCTTTGTATTTCCAAAATACATATACCCTAAATTGATTACTTCACTTGCACTAATAGGCAATAGCAGCTGTTGGTTTGCTGAAACAATACTACTTGAAAGCTGATTAAGAGATGTTAGTGCTACAACAGATGTGTTATACCTTTTGGCAATATCCTCTAGTGTTTCTCCTTCACCTACTGTATGAGCTTGAAGAGGAATTGTTTTGATTTCACTTATATTTCCTGCTAAATCTGTTTGTGAAATAGAGACTGTCACATCTCCTCTTGCTTCTAAAACATCTAGATACATGGAAATTGTGTAAAAACCATGATTGTCTGCTTCTGACGAAGTGGTTAAAAGGCTTTCTCCATTTTGATTCCTAACTATCACGTCAATTGTAGCATTTGGCTCAGATGTGCCAATTAATGTGTAAATTGACTGGAGATTTTCATAGCGAAATCCATTTTTAGAAACAATCGGTTCTTTTATCTCTGTATCTTTTTCAATGGTTGCTGCTTGTACAATGCTTGTGTTACCTGCTCTGTCTGTTTGTGTGATCGTAAAAGTAATCACGCTATCTTTTAGAGTAGAAAGATTAAGATCTTTAGAAAAACTCCCATTGACCACTAAAGCTGTTTCTTTTATTGATGTAACTCCATCTGTTGCTGTGATCGATATAGTTGCTCCTTCTTCGACACTTGATCCACTTACTTTATATTTGGTGCTATTGTGTTGATTAATATAAGGAGCTACTGTCACAACCGCTTCTGCTGGTGAAGTAGTATCTTTTGTGATGATTTCTGGTTGAATCTCTCCTATGTTTCCAGCAGAATCTTTTGTTTGAACAGTGACTTTTATTTCACCATCATTTAGTGTGCTCATATCATTGATTACTTTAAAGAGTCCATTTTCATCTGATTCAACTGTTTGTTTTAGTATTTTTTCACCATCAGAAAATAGGAAAGCAAGTGATGTATGTGGATCTGCAAAACCGTTTAATTGATAATTGTAAACATTACCACTAAAAATGGTTTTTAAGACATTCAGTTCTAACTTATTCGAAGATATTGTGTCTTTGATTAACGTTTTTGAAATAAACTCACTCTTATTTCCTGCTGAATCGACTTGAGATAGTGAAAAGTTAATATCTCCCTCATTAAACGAAGACAGATCAACAGGCAATGTGAATTTTCCTGATTCATCCGCTGTTGTTTCTAAATTGATTGATTGCCCGTTAAGTTGATCAATCGATATGCTGATAATCGCGGAAGCTTCTGCAGTTCCTGATAACAGGTAATCATGCTGATTTTCACGATTAATATAGGTAGAGTTATGGAAAATTGGAGTAAGTGGGATTTCGACATCTTTGATTAATTTACTTTCAGTAACGTCACTTTTAATTCCCGCCAAACTCGTTTGAATAGCACTTACAATAATTTCTTCATCTTGCAAATCACTTAGATCTGCTATTGCTTCATACTCTCCATCTATATTTGCTGTTGCTTCAAGAATTTTCACTGCATTACTTTTGTCTGTAAAAGTGATCAAAATTGTTGACCTTGGAAGAGCAAAGCCAGTGATGGAAACATTCGTTTCATTATCATTATTAATAAATGCAGGCAATTTTATTTTTGGTGGATTAACAACCGTATCCTTCACCATTATTGTTTCAGTTGTAATACTTTTATTTTCTAATTCATCAACTGAGTAAGCAGTTAAAGTTAATTTACCATCATGAAGTGTACGAAGATCGAAGCTTTCTTGAAACCTTCCATTTTCGTCAGCTTTCAATTTCTTTTCAGTTGTTTGATTTTGCTCATCACTTATTGAAACATTCACTACTGCATATTCTTCGGTGATACCACTTATTTGAAATTCGTGTGCATTTTGTGGTGTAACATTTTCTTTTATTTCTACTATCGGTTGAGTACTTTGAGTATCTTTTTTAACTATCATTGTTGCTGCTTCACTTTTATTTCCGAAAGCATCAGTTGAAGTAGATGAAATTGTAATATTTCCGTCTTTTAGCTTGGACAAATCCAAGGTTTGTTGAAAATAACCCGTTTCATCTGCTATAATTTCTGTTTGAACTTGTGTTAAATCATCTGTTGCAGTTAGTACTATTGATGTGTTTTCCTCACTATTTCCTTTTACAACAACATTTTTTGACGAATGTTCATTAATGAAAGAAATTGGCATCAATGTAGGTGCTGTAATTGTTGTATCTTTTGTCACAATTCTTGTTGTAGATTCACTTTCATTTTTTAAAGGGTCAATTGCTTTAGCTGTAATCCTAATATCTCCATCTTGTAATGTTGAACCATTGATAAAAACTTGGTATTCTCCGCGTTCATTAGCAATCGTTTCAGCACTTATCGTTTTTGTATCATCTGTCATGATGATTGCTACAACCGAGCCGGCATCTGCTATACCAGAGATAAAATACGAGGAACTATTGTTTTCGTTCATATTAGATGTTGTGATCGATGGTGCTGTTGATGCAGTATCCTTCTTCAATGTAACCAGCTTTTCTGCACTTTTATTACCAGCTAAATCAACCGCGATAGCTGATACTGTTAAGGCACCGTCGCTAAGCTTGGAAATATCTACATTTTGTACATATTGACCATTGTTGTCTGCTTTCATTTCAAAGCTTACAGTTTTTTGCTGTGTATCAGTGATCACCACTACTATCGTTGCATTTTCTTCTGCTTTTCCACTTATTGATACATTTGATTGGTTTTGATTGTTTATAACATCTACAATTTCTATCACTGGTGAGGTTGGTGCAATTACATCTACTTGTGCCTGCTTTGTTAATGGTGAGATGGTTAACACTTGACCAATGTAGATTACATCTTTTGTTAAGTTGTTATTTTCTTTTATGGCAGTAACGGTTGTATTGAATTTCTTAGCAATGAGAGATAATGAATCTCCAGAAACGACAGTATAAGTTGTTATCGTTAAAGCTGGATCTTCTTTCACTATTTCAGGTGTAACAACACTAGCTTTGTTAATAGGAATGTTCAATACCTGGCCTACACGAATCACTGTTGAAGCTAACTGATTCGTTTCCTGAATTGAAGCAACTGTTGTAGAAAATCTTTTTGCAATTAGAGATAACGAATCACCTGCTACCACCGTGTAAGTTGATTCATTTTCGGTTGGCATTGGTTGAGTCGTCGTAATTGGTTTTTGTATAATCGTCTCTTGCTGTGATTTCGTAACATTTAAAACCTGGCCAACGAAAATCATATCTGTTGTTAAGTTGTTTAGTGATCTTAAGTTTTCAACAGTTGTATTCAATTTTTTAGCGATTAATGAAAGAGTATCACCTGATACAACTGTGTATGTATCACTATTTGTTATAGGTTCAGTAGGTGTTGAAACTGGTTCCTGCACAGGTGTTGATAGGTTAAGCGGTATTTTAATCTTTTGACCTATGTTAATTGTAAAAGTTGTTAATTCGTTGAAGGAAGCAATTTGTTCAGTTGTTGTATTGTATCGTTTGGCAATAACTGAAAGACTGTCTCCAGATACAACCGTATACGTGTAATAAGGTAATTTTAATGTTTGTCCGATAAAAATCGTGTCAGAAGTTAAGTTATTTAATGTTTTGATGGTAGCAACAGACACGTTCAATTTTTTACCTATTAACGATAAACTATCACCTGAAGCAACCGTATAGGTATCGTATTGAACTCCTTGAAGTGTTTGTGCACTAACACTTTTATGGCTTTGGAAGCCTGGTGCTCCGTATAAATATAGAGTCGTTACAATAATCGTACCCGCCACTACCTTTGCTGTTTTAATAGGGATATGGGGGAATTTTGTTTTAATTAATTGACGAATGCTTTTTTGCAATTCTTGTGTCTCTACTTGGATAGTATGAAGTTCATCTGAAAACTCTGTTAAATAAGAGTCAAGATAGATAAAAAGAGTATAGTTATTTTGCTGATCTAATTTTACTTCATAGCGATCAAACTTCATGAAAAAAACACCTCTATCGTTAAAATCTTACTTATTAGGTTTTACCTACCTATCCCTGATTCATGCATTTTTACGATTAATTCCTTAATGCTTTTAAACAAACTCTTTAATACGAATATAAATAGTCCTAATCGAGGATTCTATAAGAAATGATCGTAAGGTAAGGAGATGTTAACTTGGATAGATCTATTGATGTTAACGAAATTAATAAGATGGCGAATTGGCTTAAAGGAAATGTTGTTGAAGTTACTGAAGGCTCAGTAAATAAAGAGATCATTCGCTATAACTTAAGAATGGAATTTGATGTGACAGATGATGTTACTGTAGATAAGGTTTATGAGGAAATTGCGTTTCATTAAGTTTGTTAAATTTGACTTTGTTAAATGATCATGTGTTTTTATAATAAAAATTAAGGGAAGCGATACTTATTCGCCCTCCCCATCAAGATTACAAATGAAAGTAATTTTATTAAATAAAAATTGTAACAAAAATTGCAATAGACAAAGTAATGGAACATCCTACATAAAGGGATTTTAAAGAAACCTTTAAAAATCTCGAAAGAAAATAAGTACAGAACTCAATACTGAAAACCAAAAGAATGTATTGTCTACAATAAACCAACACACTATCCATGTAATAGACAAGACTAATACAATTTCTGTAATCATTTTTTTCATTTCAAATAAATTTTTTTCGTTTTGTTCGGGTGTATTCATAGTAGAAAACTCCTTATTTAACATACGAGGCGTGTTGTGAAAATGAAAGTTTAAAAACCGTTTGATGCCCTTAATCAAATGGATATGGAACAATTTAAAGGTATTGTTGTGATTAGATACTACCGCCGACTGATGAAGCAGTTACAACTTAGCGGTTTACCAATTGAAACACTCACTCTTTTTCTGTACGTGATAATTCGTCGATATGTTTTAATAGATTACTAACCGCTTTGCTTAACCTTACTAACAGCTATTATTTTCTTAATTATACAAATATTTTGAGAAGGGTTCAAATATCAACGTTTCCCTTTAACAGAGCCATAATTTAAAAAAGAACATGCTTGTTATTACAAACATGTTCTTATAAATTTTAGTTTTTATTAAGTACAATAATATTAACTGAATTTGCAGCTAAAGTAACAACGGTACAGTTATCATCTAAGTTGATTTCTGATTCTATAGGTACAATTTGTTCAGCGTTCTTTTTGTTCACATTCGGTATGTGAACGAGGCTTTCATCTCCTGTTACTGTTATCAATCTTCCCTTTTCTTCAACAGCAAGGTCTTTTAATGAGATTTTTGTTATTTTCTCAAATGGATCTGCATTCACAAGCTTCACATAAACGTGTTGATCATCTTTTGTAACAGAGTTGAAAATGTCACGGTTATAAGCTTCTAAATTGTAATCCAACACCTTACTAGTAAACGTTCCATCTGTGTACGAGCAGATAAGGCGGTTTCCTGTACCAGCTCCATAATTAACGGTGATCGTGTATGCAGTATGATCTGCAAGCTCTTCATAACAGCTAGAGCGCAGGTTACCAGCAGCCGTACTTGATGAATAATCGCCTAGTGTATATCCTTCGATGCCATCTTTGTACACCTTTACAGCCGTGCTATTCCCGTTATATCCTACAGCATATTCATGAACATTCTTTTTCTCAGGTGAAATATTCGTTAAGCCCACTCCTACATAAAAACCGTCGTTTCCGCCTTCTTTTGAAGCAGTTACTTCCACTTTGTAGTCCGTCCAATTGTCATTCATTAAATATAAACCGTTTAATCCACCATTTTGAGCTTTTAGAATAAGACCTTTTTCTGAATCAATTGTGTATCCAACAGAACCAGGAATCTCTTTCCATTCAGCATTCAAATTCTTCGTGAAATCTTGGTCAAGCAGTGTTTCACCAGTTTTATTATCAATAACTTTTACCCGTTTCACATGTACTTCAGCATTGCCTGCTGCGATTTCAATTCCTCCATGTGAAGCAAGCTCTGTCATTTTTCCATTTTGGTAAGCTGAGAATGATGTACCTAACAATGTAGTACCAAGATATTTAGCAAAAAGGTGTTGAACATAGTAGTTCGGAGTGTACCAAACTGTTTCATCATCAAACCAAATTAAATCTGGTGTCCATCGGTAAGTGCCGTCTGTTAATACTTTGTTAAATAGCGGTGCATAAGCAGCTAACTTAACAACATCAGAATTTTTTTCATATCCTGTCATAATCGCTGCTTCAGCAACAGCACCTGCTAACGTATTTTTATCAGTTGAAGCAAATTCACCAACAAACACCTTTGAGCTTGCTGCTTCATTCAAGCGACCATCTTGCTCATATGCTCTGTAATAATAGTTATATCGATCAACATTGTTTAATAAATACTCATTTGAGCGGTAATAATGCTCATCAGCAATTGTATCCATATAGTTTGGTTGTTTTTCATACCAAGTGACGGTTTCTTCTGTTACATTATTACCATCCGTAAAGTTTACTGTTGCAGACCCCTTTAAATTACCACTTAAGAACTTCCAGCCTTCTTGATACGCGTCATCATCTGCTTGAGCACCAACTGTTGAAAGGATATGCAGTTCATGATCTGGATAATGTTCTTCCATATAATTATCAATCGCAGCTTTAAAGTATTCAAAATTAGCGAAAAACTCTGTACCCCAGTTTTCATTACCTACACCTAAATAACGTAGATCAAATGGTGCTTCGTGGCCCATCTTTTTACGTAGTTTTGCCCACTCGTTACCATCAAAATCTGTGCTGATCGCAAAATCAATTAAATCTGTAAATGTTTTAACAAAATAATCTCTCAAATCTCCACCTGCGGGATGGACATAATCAGATCGCGCCTGACAAAGTACACCACAAGCCATAACTGGTAGTGGAGTTGCATTAAGGTCTTCAGCTAATTGGAAATATTCCATATAACCTAACCCCATTGTCATCATATAACCCCATACATTAAAGTTTTCTTTACGTAGCTCAACATCGCCAACAGAATCCGTCCATTCGTACACATTATCCCAAATATACGAGCCTTCTGAAATACAGCCTCCTGGGAAACGAAGGAATGTTGGGTGCAAGTCAACAAGTGCGTTGACTAAATCTTTTCTTAAACGATAATTCGAGTTGCCTTTATAATTTGTATGAGCAGTTTGGGATCTTTCTTCTTCACTAGCACCCCATACATCTTCTGGCATTAAAGAAACCATGTCGATTGAAATATCACCATTAAACGTTAATGCTAACTGTCCAAGGACATTTTTCGTACCCGTTAACACAATCTTCGAGTCAACGCCATATTTCTTCCACGTGTTAGCGCCTTCAATTTGAATCGTTACAGAATCACTGATTGACTCACCGTTCTGATCTTGAAGCTGTAATGTGATACTTGCTGCAGATTCTGCTTTTGCCCAAATGGTAAAGTCATATTTATCACCTTGTTTTATAGACATCGCACATTGATGATTAGAATCTGTAAATCCTTTGTTTACGATCGTGCTGCCATTAGATGCAGTAATGTAATGAGAGTTAACTTCTTTATCAGTTACTCCAAAATATTGGTTCAAACCACCCGTATTATTTACGGTTACTTTTTCAATATCCCCAAACCAAGCATGAAGTGGTTGATGATTTCGTCCTGTCGAACAGCCACATTCCCCTGAAGCATGAGAATACGTATCAAATACAAATGACTCGAATGAACGGTTTTGTACAAGCTCTGCATAAATACCGCCATCTGCTGCATTATTAATATCTTCATAAAAAAGACCATACAATGTTTCACTAATATCTAGTACTTCTGTATTACCATCTATTGTTAATAAATGAGAAGGAACTCCACTAGGAAGAACGGACACATTAAATTCTTTTTCAGTCGTTTGATTTCCTTTTGTTAATACAGCCGTTAATGTTACGCCTTTTGGTTCGTTGATTTCTTCAACTACACCATCATGATTTAACACGTTTTCATCACTTGATTTCCAAGAAACTGTCACTTTTCCACCCATTAAAGAAGAAGGTAGAGAGACATTTTTTGTGACAACTTTTATTGGAAATGATAGATATTTATCCTTCGCAAGCTGAACAATTTCAGCATCTGTCAGAGATTCACACATGACTTCTATTACTTCATCCTGTGTTAAACCTGCTTTATACACACGAAAATCAGATAGTGATCCGTTAAAATCTGTATCTACATCATGCTGTGATCGTCCAATATAGTTATTGCTATAACCTTGCTTGTCACTGAATGTTTCAAACCAACTACGTAGCTTCTTATACGTACCACTTGACGTTTGGCTAATCGATCCATCTCCGACAACTTCACCATTTACATAAATGATAGGCCCGGCACTACTTAATGTTCCGCCCTCTGTTCCTTTAACAGACATTGCAATATGTAGCCATTCACCAGCTGAATATGTTTTGCCAGCATCAGCAACAATATCTGAATCTGAAAAACAAACTCCACGTAAATTTCGTGATAAGAAAAGGTATGGCCCTGCCGCACTTTTACCAAAGTCGAAAATTCTTTCCCAAACATTTGTTCCTTTTCTTAAATAAACCCATGTACTAACAGTAATACCAGTAGAGTCATTTATACTTTCAAGAAATCCTGAAGGAAGCTTTAAATAAGAAGTACCGTTATTTCCGCCTACAAGCGTAACAGCTTTTCTTCCTCCTACTGTTTCTACAAGTGGTTTTATTGTACCTTCTGCAATTGCATCATTAGCATGACCTGAACGATCTTTTCCAACAGAAGCAGGATCATCAAAATGATAATGAGCAAGGATGCGGTCATTAAATGAGATGGTTGTTTTGTCTTGTGTCATGAATAGTCTCCTTTGCTGATTAGATATGTAAGTACAAATAAAAAGTAAGTTTAATGTTTATGGAAATTTGGAAGCGTTTAACCATGTACTTACAAGTTATTGTAATATGTCTTTTTAATTACAACTTGTACTTATAACTATTATAATAGTAAACTACTTATTTCCCAATAGTAAAGTTTATAATTTTAAATTTCATGAAAAATTTTAGCAAATAGTGTTTGTGAAGGATGTTTTTATAAAATTTCAGAGGAGATAAAAAAATAAAAGCACCCTTTGTCATTAAGACAATCAAGTGCTTTTGATAAGTAGAAAGTTACTACCGCGTATATCTCTCTTTGAATTTTTTAAGTCTATTTATATATATCGTATTTTTTTATCTACTTAACCTTAAAGTTTTGGATTAACATTTGTAATGATTCTGCATTTTTAGCTAGGACTTGTGCTGAAGAAGTTATTTCTTCCATTGAAGCTAATTGTTCCTCGGTACTAGCTGATATAGAATGTGAACTAGTTGCTGTTTCATCTGCGATTTCTTTTACACCACTAATTGAATCAGTTACTTGATCCATACCAGAAACTAACGAATTAACTAAGTTAGCGACTTCACCAATTTTAGAAACTACCTCACTTATGGAACCCTCTATACTATTAAAGATATTTCCAGCTTCTTGTACGACGACTAATCCTTCATTTACTTCTGTTGTTGCCGTTTTAACAGTATTCATTGTTTGTTGAGTATCAATTTGAATGATTTTAATCAGTTTAGAAATTTGATCGGCAGAATGAGCTGATTGCTCCGCCAATTTTCTCACTTCACCAGCAACAACGGCAAATCCTTTTCCTTGCTCTCCTGCACGTGCAGCTTCTATTGCAGCATTTAATGCCAAAAGATTTGTTTGCTCTGCTATCCCTGTGATAACGCCTGTAATATTCCCAATTTCATTTGAGCGTTCTTGTAATCCTTTAAAGGCTTCTGCCAAAGATATGACAGTTTGATTGATAGAATTCATTTGTTCGCTTACCTTGTTTATTGACTGATTACCTTCTTTAGACATTTGAGAAGTTTTTTGAGCATTAGTTAAGACATTGTCCGTTCGTGTTGAGATACTTTCAGTAGAATTCGACATTTCTTCAATTACCAGTCTACTCGTATCAACAGTTTGTGATTGATGGTTCGCACCCTCTGAAAGTTCTTGTATTGTATAGGAAATATGTTCACTAGCTTTTGTGCTTTCCTCTGCACTTACACTTAATTCTTCAGAAGAAGCTGCTAATTGCTCAGACGTTTCGCTCATCGTTTTGATGATAGAATTAACGGAACGAATCATATTATTAAATGAATCTGTTAGTTTTCCAACTTCATCTTTAGATTTGTATGTGCCTTCAACAGTAAAGTCCCCATTTTCGGCTTTAAATAGGAAAGATTGTAGTTGTTTAATGGGATTCACAATTGATCTAGCTATTAAAATACCAGCTAAAAGTGACACGAGTAAAGAAACAATAATGATAGAAATTAAGAAAGTATTCGTTATTGTTGCAATGCTTACATCAGCTTCGTAAATTTTCTTTGCATTTTCTGCGTTTAATGTTTGGATGTCAGTTAGAGACTGATTTACTTGATCTCTTAGAGGTTTCACATCTTCTAAATAGCTCGCATATGCTTCTTGACTATTATTTTGCAAAGCAAGTCCGACCATTTTTTCAGCATTCCCACTGACCTGTATGTTTAATTCTTTGTACTGATCGAATTTCTCTTGGATATTAGGTATTAATTTTAATGTTTCTATTTTTTTTTGGAGCTTATTTACCTCTTCTGCAGTAGCAATTAATTCATTTAGTAGTTCTTCTTTTTCTTGAACATCTGGACTAGCAAGTATTTGCAATGAATAAATATCTAAATCAGCATTGATACTTCTCAATTCTCCAAATATTTGATTTGGAATTAATTGTTCTTCATAAATGATCTTTTCCCCAGTCGCTATCTTATTGAGTGCTGATATACCTCCAAACCCAACAAGTCCTAATCCTAATGCTGATATTACGATCATGATAATTAATCTTTTCATAATGTTCATATTTTGGAAAAATGTAAGCTTTAACCTGTTTTTCATGGTGTTTATTCTCCTTTGTTTTTTGCCCTTTCCTTATATATCGACAAAAAGCGACAAACTCTTAACGTTTTCATTATTTTGGTCGTAAAATTTTTAAATGTTTAAGAAGAAAAAAGAAAAAACCTGTGCAACTAATTCGTTCGCACAGATTTTTCAGCTTAATTTTCATGTGTATTTATTTTATTAGTGATTATAATTTCTCTCCATTGCTTGTGATCACTTCTTTGTACCAATCGAAGGATTTTTTCTTTTTACGATCTAATGATCCACTACCATCATCCTGTTTATCAACATAGATAAATCCGTAACGTTTAGAGAATTCACCTGTTGATGCACTTACTAGATCAATACATCCCCAGCTTGTGTATCCCATCAGATTTACTCCATCTTCAATTGCTTCACCCATTGCTTTAATGTGGCTACGTAAATAATCAATTCGGTAGTCATCATTAATTGATCCATCTTCTTCTACTTTATCATAAGCTCCTAAGCCATTTTCAACGACGAATAAAGGAAGCTGGTAGCGATCATACAATTTATTTAATGTAATACGTAATCCTTCTGGATCAATCTCCCAACCCCAATCACTCGCTTTTAAGAATGGGTTTTTCACTCCTTCAAGCAAATTACCAGGCGTTACTTCAAATCCAGATTTATCTTTTACTTGTGTAAGAGACATATAATAACTTAATGCAATATAATCAACTGTATGTTCTTTAATTAATTCTAAATCACCTTCACGAATATCTAAGTTGACATTATGTTCTTTAAAGAAACGTTTCGCAAATGCTGGATATTCACCACGAACTTGAACATCACCACAGAAATAATTAAAAATACGTTCTTCTTGTAATGCATACATAACATTTTCAGGATTACTATCATAAGAATAAACAGGAGCAGATAACAGCATACAACCAATCGTAGCATCTGGAATCATTTCATGGCATGCTTTTACAGCAATACTGCTTGCGACAAATTGATGATGAAACGCTTGGAAAATCGATTGATATTTGTCTTCTTCCTTTTCAATCGAAAAGCCCATGCTCATAATCGGGAAATGTAGAGCACTGTTTATTTCGTTAAATGTCATCCAGTATTTTACTTTATCTTTATAACGAGCAAAAATAGCTTTCACATATCGTTCAAAGAAAGGTACCACTTCACGACTTCTCCATCCACCATATTGCTTTACTAATGTTAAAGGCATTTCATAGTGTGAAATCGTGACAACTGGCTCAATTCCGCGCTTGTGTAATTCATCAAATACACGATCATAGAAATCAAGGCCCTCTTCATTTGGTTCTAGTTCATCTCCATTAGGGAAAATTCGTGACCAAGCAATCGACATACGATATGCTTTGAATCCCATTTCTGCAAACAACGCGATATCTTCTTTATAACGGTGATAAAAGTCAATCGCTTCATGATTTGGGTAGCTATATTTATCATGATCAATCTCAAAATCAAATCCTGGATTAGCTAATATACCTAATCTTTCTTTTCCACCTGGAAGAACGTCTGCAATATTTAAGCCTTTGTTTCCTTCGTGATAGCCACCTTCAATTTGGTTTGCTGCTGTTGCTCCCCCCCATAAAAAGCCTTCTGGAAATTGATTAGTTGAATTTGTCATGTGATTTTCCTCCTAAAATGTATGTAGTAAGAAAGGAAAAGTATCCCCTTCTATTTAAACAATAAGTGTTAATAAATCTTCGTTAGTTTCAATAGTTCTTTTGTTTTTATTTACATTTAAAATCTCAATATAACGATCTGTATTTGTAATAATGATAGGAGTGATAATATCAAAGCCTGCTTCTTGAATTTTTTCTTTATCAAACTTTACTAGAAGTTGACCTTGAGTGATAGTATCTCCTGATTGTACTAGTGGTGTGAAATGCTCTCCATTTAGTTGAACAGTATCAATTCCAATGTGAATTAAGATTTCTGCTCCATCATTAGAAGTAATTCCGATCGCATGACCTGTAGGAAAAACTGCTGTTACGGTTCCATTTACTGGTGATACAACTTCGCCCTTTGAAGGAATAATCGCAATTCCTTTACCCATTGCTTCAGAAGAAAATGCAGCATCACTAACTTCAGATAACTCTTTTACTTCTCCTGTTAATGGGCTTACAAGTATTTCTCTTTTTGTTAAAGCATCAGACTGTTCATCATTTGGAGTAATAATTTCATGATCGCTATTCTCTTTCTTTTTATTTTCAAAGCCTAAGAATATTGTTAATAGAGCTCCTAAAATGAAAGCAGTAAACGCACCTACGATAAATAAACTCATTGGTGAATATGCTGGGATAGCAAGGAAGCTTGGGAAAGCAAATACCATAGCTTTTGAACCAAGTAAACCATTTATTGCGCCACCAATTGCACCGGCAATAATAACATAAACAAGTGTCTTTCTATAACGAAGGATAATACCATATAGTATTGGCTCTGTTACACCAGCTAATGCTCCAGGAAGCATTGTTGATCCTGCTAATGCTTTGAGTTGTTTGTCTTTGGCTTTCATAAATATTGCAAATGCTATACCAATTTGTGCAAAAGGTGCTGCAGCTAACATAGGAGCAAGTGGATCTCCACCAGCACCAAGGTTTTGTAGGATAATTGGAACAAGACCCCAATGTAATCCTAATAATGTCAAGAATGTCCAACCAGCACCCATAACAGCACCAGTTAATAAACCACTTCGTTCAGATAAAAATTCGATACCTACACCAATTCCATTACCAACATACGTACCAAATGGACCAAACAGTAAAACAGTTAACGGTACAATGACAACTAATGAAATCATCGGAACTAAGAACATTTGAATATCTTTGTGAATCATTTTCTTTAGTGCTTTTTCTAATGCAGCATAAATACAAACGGCAATAAACACCGGAAATACTGTTGAAGAGTAATCAACAACGATCGCTGGAATTCCTAGGAAAGAAGCTGGATTTCCAATTAAACCAGTTAAATTAGGCTCTAGTAAAGCTGCCCCAATCGTCCCACCAACATATGGATTAGCTCCTAATCTGATAGAAAGTGTAATTCCTAGAAATATTGGTAGAAAGAAGAATACAGCGTTTCCAGCAGCAGACAAGATGAAATACGTGCTGCTTTCAGCTGATAACCATCCTACCATTACTAAAACGGTTAATAACGCTTTTAGCATACCTGCCCCAGCAAGTGCTCCTATTAATGGTGAAAAGCTTCGTGAAATTACATCAAAAATTTGTGAAGGAATGGATCCCTTTGATTCTTCTGAGGAGTTTCCATTATTAATATTGGTATTCTTCAAGATTTCTTTAAAAACTTCTGACACATGTGAACCAATAACAACTTGGAATTGACCGCCACCTTGAACGACGCTAAGTACACCTTCATTATTTTCTAGTTCATTTTTATTAGCTTTTTTTATGTCTTTTAGTGTAAATCTTAAGCGAGTTGCACAGTGGACAAGGCTTGAAATATTTTCTTCTCCACCAACGTTTTGCACGATATCTTTTGCTAATTTTTCGTACTTCATTGTTTTTTCCTCCTCTAGGTTGTGTTTTCTGTTTAATTACAGATAATGTAAATTTAAATTTAAAATACAATGGTTCTAATATGATGGTTCTATTAACTTAGTTGTTGATTTCCGTTACAGGTATTCGCTTTCCGCGGGTGTTCCGGAAGCCTCCTCGGCGCTAGCGCCTGTGGGGTCTCCCATTGACACACTTCTCCCGCAGGAGTCTCATACCTTTCACTACAATCAACAAAGTGGTTTAAATTAACGTTAAATACTAACAAAACCAAGAGATAATAGATTCAATTAACAATAGTTACTTACTATATTTTGGCAAAAATAAAAACCTAAACTGATCTCTTCTAGTTTTGAAAAGATTAGTTTAGGTTTTGCCTAATAAAAGTAACAATCCTAATAAATTATTGAATTATTTTATAACTCTTTGGATGTGAATCGTTAGGTAGAGCATTTCTTCTTCTGTTAATTCATAGCGATATTGTTTTTCAACAAAGCGTTTGATTTTCTCTGTACATTGATAGGCTTTTGGATACTTGTCTTTAATCACATTTAACAAGTCATCTTCATTGTTATTTTTATAATGAGTGCCTTTTACTAATCGATGTGCAAAGAATTTCAGATGAGTGATAAAGCGATAATAGTTTAAGGAATTTTCATCAAATTCCATTTTAAGATGATATTTAACAATGGATAAAATGTCTTGCATCACCTTTGTCATATCCATGATGTTCGACATGTCTTCATTTAGTTGAGCATTCACAATATGGAGCGCAATAAATGCAGCTTCATCCTCGGGTAAAATCACATTAAATTGATCACAAATCATATTCAATGCTTCTAGCCCGATTTCGAACTCTTCTTTATAAAGATGTTTTGTTTCCCATAGTAATGCATTTTTAATCGGTAAGTTATCTTTGTGACGCTCTATAGCAAAATGGATATGATCTGTTAAAGAGATATAAATACTATCGTTAAGCTTCTTACCAAGCTGTAATTTAGCATACTGGATTATTTTTTCAGAGGTTTCCATATATTCAATAGGTATATATGAAATTAATGTTTTGAATTTACTTGTTAGGTCCTCACCTTCCAAAATAAAGACTTTTTCTACTTGTTCTTCGTTTACATCATCACCGGCACGTTTATTAAAAGCAATACCACGGCCCATGACAATCACTTCTTGTTTGTCTTTTTCTGAGATTACGACATTGTTATTTAGTATCTTTGCAATCTTCATTTAATCACCCCCGAAGAGTCAAAAAAAGACAAAACCCTCCCTGTGTAACAAGGACTCGGTTTTGCCTGATTTAACAGTAACAATCCGTACTATATTAACTTTGAGTTGATTATACTACATGATTTTTTTATGTGCAACCCCTTTCTTCTTGGCTTGGTTGTTGTAAATATATCCAGCATCAAATGATTTTAAATAGAAATAGTTTATGAATGCATTTATATCTCATTACAAATAGAAGGATATGACTGAAAAAGCAAAAGCTATGATAAAAGTTATAACGTACAATTATGAATAAAATGGTTCTTATTCTCACTTTCATTTAATCTCTAATAAATTTTTAAAACGATGTCACATCTAACCACCCTTAGTCGTCTTGAGTTATGAAATAATAAAAGGAGGTTATCTCATGACTCAAAAATGGGATGTTGTCATTGTTGGTGGTGGATTGGCAGGTTATGTCGCAGCTAATCTTTTAAGTAGAACAAACTTATCTATATTATTATTAGAGAAAGGCAAAAGTGTTGGTGGAAGAGCTAGAACAAACAAGATGAAACAACAATTTTTTAATTTAGGTCCTCACGCCCTTAATAAAAAAGGAATAGCAAAGTCTTTTCTCGAAGAATTAGGAGTTACTCTTAATGGAAAATCCCCCAAATTAGATGGTGTTTTAATTGAAGACAATATCGAATATGTTGCTCCATTTTCACCTTTAGGTCTTTTTACGACTAAGCTTTTGAATTGGAAAGAACGTATCGAATGGATGTCAGTTTTACTGAAAATGATGAAGATAAACCCTGAAAAATTGGCAGATCAAACGTTCCAACAATGGGCTAAAGACGTAACACAATCTAAAAAAGTTGAATCAATACTATATACACTTGGAAGACTTGCTACCTATTGTCATGCTCATGAATTGGTAAGTGCAAAAGTAGTGGTATCGAATCTGCAAATTGCTATGGGAGGCGTACTTTATTTAGATGGTGGCTGGCAAATGATTGTTGACCAACTTCACAATAAAGCAATCGTTTCAGGTGTTCAGGTTCAATCACAAGCTCTTGTAAAAAAAATAAAACCTATAGAACAAGATGAATTTAAATTGATTCTCTCTACTAACGAAGAAATTCTCGGGAAGTATGTCATTTGTACAACTGGTCCTCATGAACTAAGTGAAATGTTAATTGAAGAAGGTAATTATGAACAAAACAGCGTATATAACCAACTAACACCTGTAAAAGGCGCAACATTGGATATTGCTTTAACACAGCTACCAAACCCAAAGGTATTGTTCGCTATGGGTATTTCTGATCCCCTCTATTATTCTGTGCATTCACATTATGCCCGCCTCTCTGATGATGCAAAAAGTGCTGTTCTTTATGTATTTAAATATCATCATCATGATGAGCATATAGATGGAGCAATTGTTCAAACTGAGCTTGAACACTTTTTAGATAACCTGCAGCCAGGTTGGCAGCAATATGTCATCACAAAACGTTTTCTGCCTAACATTACGGTTAATCAACGTTTACCTCAAATAGGTGATGAGAATATGTTGAACCGTCTTAAAACAAAAATTCCAGGATTATATATTGCAGGAGATTGGGCTTCTCCAGACTCCATTTTGGCAGACGGCGCAGTTAGCAGCGCAAAAGATGCAGCAGAAGATCTAATTTTAAACGAAAAGAGGAAAAATAGTGCAAATTAGTAATGAGGAGTATAAACAATATAAACCATTGTTGTTTTCATTAGGTTACAGGCTGTTGGGTTCAGTCATAGAAACAGAAGATATTATGCAAGAAACTTTTTTAAAAGCGTTCGAAATAAATGAACAAAACATAGATAATAAAAAAGCGTATCTTTGCAAAATGATGACCAACCGCTGTCTTGATGTACTAAAGTCAGCTCGATACAAACGAGAACAATATGTAGGTCCTTGGAATCCTGAGCCACTATTACTAGAGAAATTGCATACCTTTGATCCATCTGAAAAAATGATACAAAATGAAGGATTAAGTATTGCATATTTACGGATGATGGAGCATTTGACACCAGATGAACGAGCAGTCCTCCTGTTAAGAGAGGTATTTGATTTCCCATACTCAGAGATTGCTAACATCATAGAAAAGAAAGATGAAAACTGTAGAAAGATTTTTAGCAGAGCTAAGCAAAAGATCTCCCTTGTTGAAGGTGAAAGCTTAAACTATGAGAAGAATAAGTCATTGATTAATCGTTTTATAGAAGCGTTTCAAATGCAAAATATGGATGCTTTATTAGAACTTATATCAGAAAATGTCACACTATATTCCGATGGCGGAGGAAAAGTTAATGCTGCTGTTCGTCCAATTGTTTCCCTTCCTAACGTCTTGGCATTATTATTCGGTATCCTAAAAAAGGCTCCAGAAGACTCTTATTTTGAAATTAAAAATGTCAATGGTCAACCTGCAATCATCATTTATATGAATGGAACACTTCAGAGCATCCTTAGTTTTTATATTTGTGATAACAAAATTAACGAAATCTATATAACGATGAATCCTGATAAGTTGCCTATTTTATAGAGATAAACGATTTAATAAAATCAGGGCTAGCCATAGTCCTGATTTTTAGAGTTGGTTAACTATTAAAAATGAGGCCGTTCTACATAAGTACATTTATTTGTACTTATGAACAGCCTCGTTTTATATCTACTTATAAATTAATCGGCTTATCTAAAAACACCTGTTGATCTCATTATTGTCTTTCCTACATTCCTCACTTAACATTGTTTATTAACAATCTTTAATGCTTGAAAGTTTAAATTATTTATTTTAATAACAGTCTTAAATTTTGATAGTAGTTATTAAATGGGGTGATTAATCACCACCACCACCATCTCCTCCGCCGGAATCTCCACCACCATCATAGCCTGAATCCGAAGATGACCAGAACCAATTACCACCACCGGTATCTGATCTTGAGGCTGCTCTCTTATATTTTTTCCGCTTATAGATTGCTTCTTTTTTTTGTTCAGGAGTCATTGTTTGAAATCTAATAAACCTAAAAATCCCTCTAATAGCTAAATAAATAATCTGAATAACCTTAAATCCTATAAAACCTATAACAAATCCTCCTATGATCGTTCCTATGACAGACCCAATTTGTTCAGCCATTTCTTTCCCCCTAACAATAATCTATAAAATATTTATATTTACATCGTATCTTCATAGAAAGTAAATTAAGTCTAATCCTCAATTACCTGGCTAGGTGATTTATAATATCCAATAAAATCTACATATTATAAATACCATAAACATCCAGTTAAATATACAATTTAAAAGATGATTGTTAAATAAAGAAACTTTTTACTTAGAAGTGGTCTTTGTCTATAGTAAGAAAATAACAAATTATATTGTGCGAAATAGGTGAAATGACTTATGCATTGAGAAGTTAAATATAAGAAGATTGATATTATCGTGGAATATAATTCTCTTTAATAAGTTAGTTTAAAAAGGGTATACCCCTTAGCACACCCTTTTTTTAGAGATTTTATTCTTTTACTTGGTTGAGGATTCTGAACATTTTTCTTTTTAATTCTTTTTTCTTTCAGATGACGACAATAGTACATCAAAAACACATCCCAAGTAATACTAACGCATATTTATACACAGAGTTCTTCTGTTTCCATTATTTCATTGACTCTAGATAGAACTTGTTCTTCATCTTCACCCTGAGCAATTATTTTAATGGTTTCTCCTTTAGGAATTCCTAGGGACAACACTCCCAAAATTGATTTCAAATCTACTTGTTTTCCTTTGCACTCAAGGATTACTTCTGAAGAAAATGGTGGAACTACTTGAACTAATAATGTTGCTGGTCCTGCATGAATTCCAGAATCATTTGTCACTGTTTATAATTTTTCAATCATTTTATTCCTCCGTTTATTAGTTTTTAATGAATAAAGGCTGTTTTAGAATACATTGTTGCTTATAAATACTTAAGAAATCAGCATTTTATGAAGTCTAGTGGCATATTTTCTTCATAAAATAGGAGCCTTTCTACGAAAATACACTGTTTTCTAGTACATATTTTTTGGTTAAATAGTAACATTCTTTCAGAAAAAAGCCTTAATAATAGAAAATCATCTTAATTCACTTACTTTCTAGTTTAAAAATTTATCCTAAAGGTATAACTTAAACTTATTTTTTCTAACAATGTAGAATAATTTACTTTTGTATAATCTGTTACATCTACTTCATATAATTCTCCTAATTCGAACAAGTGATATCCTCTTGTTTTACATCTTGTTATAAACTCTTCATAAGTTAACAAATGATCTGCATTGCTTCTATCAGATAATTGGTCCCCTTTTTTGTATTTTGTTACAATATGACTCAAATGCCTTGTAGACTCCATATCTCGTTTCTTTTGTCTTTCAAACAATACATTTAGATCTGCAACCAATCTAATGGTTATAACTTTATAGTTATATCTTTCTGCAAAATTCTGAATATAAGGTTTTTGTTTTTGACTAAAGGGATAATCTGAAATCATATTTGTACTTTCTTGCATTTTCTGTTCCATTATCTCGTAATATTTCGTCCATGCTATTTTTTCAATCTCTTGCTTTTCTTCTAAGTTATGAAAACCGTATATATCACTAAAATATTCTTTCAAGTCATCCTGAGACAGTTCAAAAAATGACCCTAGCTTATTCTTTATAACATTACTTAAATAGGTTTTACCAGTTCCTGGTAAACCAGCTAATAAGATTAAGACTTTATCCATTCGATCACCTCATGTTTTAACGAATAAAGAAAGAGTACTAGGAATTCCCCCGTACTCTTTCTTTTTCAACCCAACAAAAGACTTATTTCAAAATTATTTTTGTTTTACTTTAATAAAATAGTACGGTCTTCCTTATTCATGAAAATGTCAATTTTATGTTTTACGATTTCTTTGACTGCCTGATTACATGGAATAATATTATGTCGTAAAGATTTTGTTTCTTTTGTTTCTCTGAATGTTTCTTTTGCCGTTTTTGTCCATGCTACCAACAATTCGGTTCCAACATTAAATTTACGAATACCGTTATTAATTAATTCATGTATATCCATTTCATTTACACCTGTCCCTCCATGAATAACTAGAGGTACATCTACTACATCATTTATTTCTTTTAGTAGTGGTATGTTAACTTCTGTTTTAGATTTATATTGTCCATGATTTGTACCAATTGCAACAGCAAGTGCGTCAACCCCTGTTGCTTTGACAAACTCTGCGGCATCTTTAGGGTCAGTGTAAACCTTATCATTCTCAGCTACGTGAATTCCTTCTTCCGTTCCACCAATCGTTCCTAATTCCCCTTCTACTGAAACACCGTAGTGATGTGCATATTCTACTACTGCTCTTGTTTTCATGATGTTTTCTTTGAAGGGTAAATGAGATCCATCAAACATCACTGACGTATACCCTTTTTTGATCGCCTCTTTAATATCATCAAAGTCTCTTGCATGATCTAGGTGTAATACCACATCTACCATTTCATTAGAAGCCATTGATTTACAAACAGCAACAAAGTTTTCATGGCCTATATATTTTGCAGTATCAATACTTGTTTGAATAATAATTGGTGCTCCAAGCTCTTTTGCTGCACGTATCATATCTGGTAACATCTCTAAATTATGTGCATTAAATGAACCAACTGTATAATTCAATTCTTCAGCTCTACGTGTTACTTCTTTTAATGTTATAAACATAATCTATTACTCTCCCTTTATATGAATGATTTATTTTCCCTTTACCGAACACCACGTGTTACTTCTTTTGAAACTTGCATCATTTGATCCATTTTCTTTAAATAGATTTGTAATAACTCTTCATCCTGCATTTTTGCTGCTTCTGCTCTCTTCTTGTTATATAGTTTTAATAAAGTTTTGTACCCATCACCTAATGACTTTTTAGACTCAATACTATTCTCTAACATTTCAATAGCATCATCTTCTTCACCCAGTTCATTAAAAGCTAAGCCAATCTCTTCATATATTTTCGCTTGTTCTTCTGAATTTTTTTGATTCACCTGATCTTTTTTAATAGAAATGGTACGTAATAACTCTTCTTTTCTTTCTTGTGTCAACAGTACCTCTTCCTTTGTTTCACTTGGAAATTCCTTCATTTTCTTCTTACCGAATCCAAACATTCCTTAAAACCTCCTTATCTCTAAACAAATCTTAGAAAGCTTTGATAAGTGGACCAATGAGCCATGCATATAATAAAGCAGCTGTTACAGTATCAACATCTGTAGCTGTTGCATTTACAAATCCCATAGTATTGAAAGTCGTGACTAAAAGTGCTGGTAATAATGTAATGAAGAATCCATGTACAATACCACCTATAACTGCTCCGCGAAGGCCACCTGTTAAATTTCCAAATATACCGGCAGTACCTCCTGCGAAGAAGGCTGTAAGCATTCCTGGTAAGATCATGGCTAATCCAAATACAGGTAGAACAAACATCGCAATAATCGAACCTATCGTCGTTGTAATAAAACCTACAATAACGGCATTAGGACTAAAAGGAAATAATACCGGGCAATCTAATGCTGGCTTTGCATTCGGAACCAAACGCATCGCAATTCCTCTAAATGCCGGTACAATTTCTCCTAGTAATAAGCGAACACCGGCTAATAATACATACACTCCAACGACGAATTGAATAGATTGTAAGAAAGCAAACATTAAATAATGCGTATCTCCTGATAATGTGGAAGCGAACTCAGATCCTGCAAATGCTGCTGTAATAATAAAAAGCGGCGTCATTACTACCATTAAAGATAGATAAGTGTCTTGTAAGAATTCAAATTGTGCTGGTAATTTTAAATCCTCAACAGATCTTTTCTTTTCTCCCTTACCTCCAAAGATCTTTGCCACACCTGCTTCAAAAACATATCCAATTGTACAAAAATGTCCTAAAGCAATATCATCCATGCCAGTTATTTTTCGTACAAATGGTTGTGCAATTGCAGGCATAGCAACCGCAAAGATACCACCGATGAAACCACCTACTAAAATCAATGCAGTACCACGTAAGCCTGCAAAGTATCCAAAGACTGTTGTCATTGTAGCCATCCAAAGAATAGCCTGACCAGTTAAAAAGATATATTTCCATTTCGTAAACCGTGCAATAAGAATATTAAAAACAAAGATTGCTAAAAAAGTTAGTGCGATATCACGGCCCAAACCCAAGTCATTCATCGCTTGACCATTAATTGCTTCAATGGAAGGAATAATTCCTTGCATATCGAAGCCTTCTGTAAAAATCTTACCGAAATAGATTAAACTACCAACAATAATGCTAGAACCTGCTGATAATACCATAAAGCCTAACATCGTCTTTAACGATCCAGAAGTAACTTGACCTGCTGATTTCTTTTGTAAAATTAACCCCAACATAGCAATCAAAGCAATCGTGACAGAAGCCTGTGTTAAAATATTATCGATAATAAAGTTTACAACACTCATTTTTTAGCCCCCTTCTCTAGATAGAATCTCTAAAAATCTTTATGCTAATATACCTTTATCCTTCAAAACAGGTGTGACCTTTTCTTCAATTTCCTTTTTTGATACAATATTTTTCAAATAAACAATTGTCGTTTGTTTAGGATCTACTGAAAATTTTTCAAATTGCGATTTGAAATTTTGTGCCGTAATAATAATATCTGGTTTCATTGAAACAGCAGAAGAAATATCACTATGATCTAACATTGCGTTGATCCCTAACTTGTTTAAAACATCCTCCGCAGCCATTTGACAGGCAAAACTACTACCTAAACCTGCACCACATACAAATAATATATTTACTTTTTTCATTTCACTCTCTCCTCTTTTCAAAATTTATAGGTTCTATTAAAACTTTAGTTCATCACTCTCGATCTCTTCATTTCCATATAACACCTCATTAAAACTGTTTAGATCGTTTGCTAAAATTAAATTGTTTAATTTCTGTTCATCATTAATTAGCTCAAGTAGATTTTTCATAACATTTAAATGTGAATATGAATCCACTGCAGCTAGACAAAAAACAATTTTCACTGGATCATTCTCTGGATTTCCGAAAATCACCGGTTCCTTTAATGTCATAACACTAACACCTAATTTATTTACACCATCCTCAGGTCTTGCGTGTGCTAGAGCTAAGTGCTTACCTACCACAATATAAGGACCAAAATCTTCCACAGATTTAATCATTGCGTTTATATATCGTTCTTCAATAACCTCATCTGAGAATAACGGTTGAGCCGATTTTGTTATCGCTTCTTTCCAATCGTTACATTCTTGATTTAATAAAATGTTGGAATCCTTTAAAATATCCTGTAACATCGGCTGTATCTCCCTTGTATTAATTTTTAAATGATGTTCTTTGAAAGTCTTTTCTACTTTTTGATAGCTATCCTTTGTTACTCTGCCACCACTTTCTACAATTACGTTTAAAATATCCTGCATCAGCTGTGTAGCATCTACTATATTAGATACAGTTCTTCTCATATTTATATTTTTGTGTAGAAAATCTTTAATTTCTTTTTTATCACTATCTCTTAATATAGGATTAAGAACTAATACTGGTTTTCTTGGATAATTAATGGTAATTGTCGTAAAAACCAAATCAACATCGAGCTTATCAATAAAGCCTAGCTCATAGGTACTTAATACGGCGACAATTTCAATATTGAATTGCTCTTTCAGATTAGCAGCCAAAAGTTTCCCTGTTGAAATTCCATGATTACAAAGTACAACAGCTTGATAGACATGGTGTTCTTTCTGTTTAATTTGGATTGCAGAAGTTGAAAAATAAACGGTCAAGAACCCAATTTCATCATCGGATAATGGTATTTTAATGTAACTTTCTATTTGCTTTCTAAAGCTATTAACTGCCTGATAAATCTCAGCATAAGATTCTTTAATTGTTTCTTTCAACGGATTAAACACTTGCAAATCGTTCTTCGACCTGCTTAATAGGCCTATGATATGCTTATATAACCCTTCATATAAATCTTCTTCTCTCTTAGAAAATGGAATGTTCGTCTTTTTTTCAACATGTTCGATTAATTGAATAGCTAATAATTGTGCGGTAACCCAATCGAACGAATTATTCATATCTTTTGGATTAAATGATTCGATTGTAAAGTTCACATATTTAATTTCATTTACTGATGGAAATAAGCCGAGCTCTATACAGATCGAATCTATTAAATTTCTGACAGAACCTTCTTTTATAGCCGTCCGAACTTTACCCAATTCACTAAGTGTATTTCCTTCTTGCAGCCTTCGTATCCAAATAGCTAAAAATAGAATGCTTTGATTTCGATATACATGATTAATCTCTATTACGGACTTTTTCATGATATTGTCATACTGCTTCCCAATTATCCTCAATACACGACTATCCAAATATTCCAAGACAAATTGATCTACAAACTTACTTACTCCATCTTTCTCTCGGTATCCCATTAGATAATCGATATCTGTCATACTATTAATCACGTCATATAGCATTGAACGTATTGATCGTTCATCACCTTTTAATACGATCCCTTGCTTAGTTAAACTGACTACAAAAATTCCATATTTCTTTAAATAGTGACGCAGTTTCCTCATATCTTCATCCATTGTACTTTTCGATACCTGAAGAATTTCTTCCATTTCATAAAGTAATGTTGTTTTCGTGTTATCTGATATTTCCAAAAGTAAAGCTAGAAAGCGTTCATTCGGACTATAATAATTTGATTCTTTGCTATCACCAATTCTAGAGATGAGTTCTTCCCTATCTTTATCAGACAGTGCTAACTTCAAACCTCTTCCTCTAGTCGATGCAATGATTGGATATTTATTTTCAACTAGATAGTTATTAATGAGTGTCAATTCATTTCGAAAAGTACGCTCACTAATATTGAATTCTTTACTTAAATCCTTACAAGTCAAGAAGGTATTTACTGATAAAAATCTGGTTAATACTCGTTGAGTCCGTTCTTTCATCTAAGTAACTCCTTTCTTAATTTCATTATAAGTCGGAATTTTCTAATAGTTTAGTGTATCTTTTTGCAACTTGAAATTGCAATAATGTAAGCGTTAACAACTTTAGACATATAAAGTATTTAATTAGTTTTATTTGTTGAATAATGTAGAATCAAAAAGAATAAAAGCTTCAATCCCTTAATTACCAAGGAATTGGAGCTTCTCTGCTTCTCTTTTTGAAAAATTCCTAGAGAATCGAACTCCTAACATTTTAAGTAAAAATTAGCTTCTATTATTTAATTTCACTAGGTTTTATATATAATACTCAATACTTAAAATGATCCAATCTCGCAAAAAATTCGAGTAGAAACTGATAAAACATCTTTTCTGTTGGTAATAATACTCGATCTTTAGGAGTAATAACCCCAACTGTTCTAGTAACATTTGGTTCTTCTACTGGTATCTTCACTGTTGATCTTGGCAAGCTATCGACTAATGTCACTTCAGGCATGAGGGTAACACCTAAGCCTGCTGAAACAAGACCCTTTAACGCATCAATATCATCACCCTCAAAAGCAACATGTGGGGTGAAACCAAGGTTTTGACATGCTTTTACAACAATATCTCGAAATACAAAGCCTTGTGGCAATAAAACGAAAGGTTCATCTATTAGCTCTAATAGTTTTATTGAAGATTTTTTTGCCAGTTTATGATTAATTGGCAATAGAGCTACGATATTTTCAGTAAATAGTGCTTTACGATTTAATTTCTTTTCTTCAAGAGGCAGTGGTCCCATCAAGGCAAGATTAAAATCTCCTTTAATAACACCTTCAATTAAGTCACGATAAAGTGCTTGTTTTAGCTGAAATTTGGCTTCAGGATAACGCAATCTAAATGCATAAATCACAGTAGGTAATGTATAAGCTGCTAAACTAATTGGAAACGCAATACGGATTGTCCCTTTTTCCGGATCTAAATATTCTTCAACTTCACGTCTTGCATCATCCATCACATTCATCGCGTGTTTCATCCGCTCATAAAATATTTTACCTATAGGTGTTAAATGAACCCTTCTTCCTTCTCTTATGAACAAATCGACTCCAAGTTCACTTTCTAAATTAACAATTTGTCTGCTTACAGAAGATTGTGCAACATGTAAAGCATCTGCTGCTTCTGTTACATGTTCACGAATGGCAACTTCCATAAAATAACGAATTTGTCTAAAATCCAATGTCTTATCCTCCAATTTAATTAATGCAAAAAACGCATTAATATTATCGTTTCTTTATATTGATTCGATCGTTTGTTTAATTATAAAATATTCCATAATAACAATTCTGTAAATATAAAAATAAAAATGAGGAGAGTAAAATATGAAAACAATTGAAAACAAGCAAGAATTATATACAGAAAGTGTCCACCATTATGTTAATCGTGTATTTGAAACAGTAAAAAAACGCAATCCGAATGAAAACGAGTTCCATCAAGCAGTTAAAGAAGTATTTGATTCTTTGATACCTGTTCTTGTTAAGAATCCTTACTATATTAAGCAAGGTATCCTTGAAACAATCGTTGAACCTGAAAGAGTGATCTCATTTCGTGTTCCTTGGGTTGATGATGAAGGTAATGTAAAGGTGAACCGTGGATTTCGTGTTCAATATAACAGTGCAATAGGACCTTATAAAGGAGGATTAAGATTTCACCCCTCTGTAAATGCCAGTATTATTAAGTTTTTAGGCTTTGAACAAATTTTTAAAAACTCATTAACTGGTCAACCAATTGGCGGAGGTAAAGGTGGTGCTGATTTTGATCCTAAAGGAAAATCAGATCGAGAAATTATGCGTTTTTGTCAAAGCTTTATGACAGAGCTTAGTAAATATATCGGACCTAATACAGATGTTCCAGCAGGTGATATTGGTGTTGGCGCTAGAGAAATTGGCTATTTGTTTGGTCAATATAAAAAAATGCGTGGCGGCTATGAAGCTGGCGTTTTAACTGGAAAAGGCATTGGTTATGGAGGAAGCTTAGCTCGTAAAGAAGCAACAGGATATGGAACTGTATATTTTGTAGAAGAAATGTTAAAAGACCAAAATTTAAGCTTTAAAGGAAGAACAGTTGTTGTTTCAGGCTCAGGAAATGTATCAATTTATGCTATGGAAAAAGCGGCTCAGCTAGGAGCTAAAGTTGTAGCATGCAGTGACTCCAATGGCTATATTTATGACAAAAATGGAATCAATTTAGAAACTGTTAAGCGCATTAAAGAAGTGGAAAAGAAACGAATAAGTGCTTATGTAACAGATCACCCAGAAGCGATCTATACAGAAAATTGTCTTGGCATTTGGAGCGTACCTTGTGACATTGCCTTACCTTGCGCAACACAAAATGAAATTGATTCAGCTTCTGCAAAGATGTTAGTTTCAAATGGTGTAAAAGCTGTTGGCGAAGGAGCAAATATGCCTTCAACATTAGAAGCTGTAGAAATTTTCTTAGAAAATAACGTTTTATTTGCCCCAGCTAAAGCGGCAAATGCTGGCGGAGTTTCTGTTTCAGCATTAGAAATGTCTCAAAATAGCTCAAGACTATCTTGGACATTTGAGGAAGTTGATAGCAAATTACAAACCATTATGAAAAATATCTATCAAAATAGTAAAAAAGCAGCTAGCGAATATGGAGCTCCAGGTAATTTTGTCGTTGGAGCGAATATTGCTGGATTTGTTAAAGTAGCAGATGCCATGATTGAGCAAGGAGTAATTTGATTTAGGGTTATTTACTATTAATATGTAGTTAATTTCTTAAATAAATATTTCACCATATATTCTTTGAAGCCTTTCTCTTTTTCTTGCAGGAAGAGAGAAAGGCAATATTTTTTTGGTGAGTTTTATGTTAAGGTATTTTATCCTGATTAGGTGTAATCAACTTATTTCTCTAAATAATCAACTAGTGCATCCAAATCTTTTGCACAGGCCTTCTTAAACATTCCTGCCATCATTTTACCGAACAATTTAGTTATACCAGTAAGGCCGTGGATCTCACCTTTTAATGTAATCTCTGTTTTATCTTCTATCGAAGTAAGTAAATATGTATACAAATATTCGCCTTTGCCTGTTGTACCTTTTGTTCCATCACAGCGAAGCACAATTTTATTAGGTTCATGAAGTTCAACTACTTCAAAATATTCAGAAGCTTCTTTGCCATACATTTTCCTTGTTTCCTTCCACTCGCTTTTCACTTGCACAGGACCATCATCTAAGCGAGTAATTTCCACTAATCCTTGCATCCAGTTCTTAGCAGCATCAAGTTCAAGCAAACCTTTGTAAGCTTTTTGTATAGATACATCAGTTGTTTTTTTTACTTCAAAATTAATACTCAACATTCACCCCTCCTTAACTCAATATTGTTATCGAAAGCATATAAGTATAATAACAGCTAAATTAGTATGAAACCATCGCACCTCTTTCATCAAAAACAGCTGATGGATTCCACGCAACTTCCCAAAGATTATTTTCAGGATCGGCAAAATACGCTGTTCTACCTCCCCAAAAGGCTTCACTTGGTTGTCTTAGAATTTTCCCACCAACAGAGCGAACTTCTTCAATCGTCGCATCAACTTCTTCTGAAGAATCAACATTGATAGCAAACGTAACTCCACGGAATTGCTCTGGATGATGAGCGATTTCTACTCCAGCATCCTTCGCTAGCTCTTCAATAGGAAAAATCGAAAACATCACGCCTGCAGTTTTAAATGCTGCATAGTTATCTGAACTAAATTCTGTTTCTTCCCAACCTAATTTTTGGTAAAAAGAACGAAGCAAAGGCAAATTATAAGCCCCAATTGTTAACAAACTTACACGTTGTAACACCATAACTGTAACCTCCTAAAATAATTAAGTACGGTTACCTTTCTATAGTAGAAACAATTATTCCTGCTACTGTTTAACATAAACAATAATTTTATCTCTAAGATCTATATGTGAAAAAATTATATTGTTTTTCCATTTTTCTTCGCGTCTGCATCCAAGCCTGATCCAATGGCTATTCCAATACACATGCCAATTGGTAAACCTAAAGCAATATTATCAAATATCGTTAATCCAAACATAACACCGATACTTATTCCCACTGAAATAAACACACTAAGATAATATCCTTCTGGTAAAAGCTTATGATTTTTTTGAAGATGTGAGTAAGCTTCACGAATGAGCTTTTTATGTTGCTTATAATCAGATTCTTGGAGATGCTTGTTCTTATCAAGAATTTGGTTATAATGATTTTCAAATTCTACTAATTGCTGCTCACATTCTTGGCAATCACTTGCTAACGTGCCTAACTTATCGAGAACTCTTTCAGATTTATTTAAATCAAGCTTTGTATTTATCTTTTTGTTATCAATTCTTTTTAACTCATTTATTGTTGCTTTTATCTTTTCAACATGTTGCTTCATAGTAATAACCTCCAAATGAAAACCTTCTACAGTTATTTACGAAACAAGAGTGAAAAAGTTTCAAGTAGAAAAAAACAGTTCAGCACATTTTATGTACTGAACTGTTTTAGAAGTTTTTTTCAAAACAATATTATTCTTACTCTTTTATACCTGTGTAAATAGCAACAGCATCTCTTAAAAACTGGGCTGTACCAGGCTGATTTTTATCATAATAAGCAGTAAACCTTTCATCATCTACATACATTTGTGCAACACCTGCATGTGCTTCTTTACTATAAGTTGGCCAATAAAATGTTAGCCACTGTTTATGCAATTGGGCCGCTTTTTGTGCTAATTCTCCTGCAGGATCACCGGTTTTCATAGCCTCAGTTAATGTTTCCATCAATTCATTTTCAATCTTCACCGATTCCTCATACTTTTCTTTGGGCATATTCATGAAATTTTCATTGTATTTATTAATGGTTTCTTCCCCATATTTTTCACGGATTTCTTTTCCGAATTGATCTTCATTTTCGTTTAGAGCTCTTCTCTTAAAACCTTCAAATTTTTCACTATCAGTCATGGTTATTCTCCCTTCACTTTGTGCGATGGTTTTTTCCACGTTTTCAATTAGTAGATCTAATTGGCTACGTTTATCAAGGAGACGTTCCTTATGCTCCTTTAACGCTCTAGAAAAGTCAAAGGAAGGATCAGTTATGATGTCTTTTATTTGATTTAGCTGTAATCCTAGCTCACGGTAAAAGAGAATTTGTTGCATAAGATTGACTTCATATTGTCCATAAATTCGGTATCCTGATGAGTTGATTCTCGCCGGCTTAAGAATACCAAGCTCATCATAATACCGTAATGTTCTCGTACTAACTCCCGCGATTTCTGCTAGCTTTTGGATTGTATATTCCATCTTCTAAACCTCCTTGATAACTTTACTTTACACATTTACGTTGCCTGAAGGTCAATAGGTTATTTTCAGTTTTTTTACTTAACTTGTGAGCATTCTGTAATAGTATTTTACATCTTGAAAGGTTGTAGTTAATTCAAAATATGCATCTGACGAAATATAGAGTGAAATAAAAGCTGCTAAAGCGATTATTGGTCCCGGTTGTTTTAACAACTTTCTATTTTTCTTCATTAAAATGAATAAGGTGAAAGCAACAATTAGAAAGTATCCTAATGTAATACTTAACGTGACTAATGTTAATTCACTTTCATTAACTGCCATTCTAAAATTCTCTAAGGTATCTTTGTTATGTGTATCTTCTTTAATTATATATCTCTCTTCTTTATATTTGATCTCCCATGTATATGTATCTTTTTCTTTTATTACGATATATTCATAACCCAAAACATTTTCCTCACCAATAATGCCTGAATAGTCCTGTTTTTCTTCTTCATTTCCAGAACAAGCAGTTAGTATGAATAACAAAGGTACTAGTAAAATCAAGATGTAAGTTCTCATTTTATTCCTCACTTTTTTAGGGTACTGTGAAGCCGTTCCAATTCCTTATTTATATTCGTTTTTACTGATCTTTTCTGGAATGATGTTATTATCAGTATCAGATAATTCAAAAGAAAAAGACAGTGGTGAAGTGATATCTTCTCTACTGCCTTTTAAATCCCTCTATTTCAAATTCTACATTGTACACTCTTTTGTTTAGTACTTCCGTTTTGTCATCAACATGTTTAGTCATTTTTTCTGTGGAGGTACCTAGATTTTCAATTAAGTTTTTCTGTCATTTTTGTTGCCCAATTTCTAACCTTTCTTGTCCTGTTTTAGATCTACAACGTCTGTTTTTAGAGCACCAACATCTGCATTCAGATCTCTAACATCTGTCTTTAAAACACCAACATCTGTTTTTATGTCTTTCAGCTCACTTAAAATCTGTTTTAATATATCCTCCACAGTATTTATCTCCGCTCAAGATATTCCATATACTTAATTATATCATCAATATAATATTTAACTATGAAAAATAATGACATTGGAGTCACAGATATTATAAATCCTGAATTTATCGCACGATTTGTGCTGTAGATACATTACATTCACGTTATAACCTAAATAAGACTCATAAACCTGAATGCTTCTTCAAGTTAATGAATTCAATAAATAAATGAAGTAATTGAAGAGCTCAATTTCTCTATCTTGATTTGTAGAGAAGTTAGAATTTTTAACTTGGATATTCCTTATAGTTAACATTCGGTAATAGTACTCGACATCATTTAATGTTGAACTTAATTCAAACGATTGACTTACAGTAATTTAAATTGAAATACAAGGAATTACAACTAAAGTTACTCCTAGTTATTTTATTCACTTTCTATTTTTAAAACATATAATCATGGCGATTATAACAGCAAATAGAGAATATATTAATGAAATAGCTAACGTTACCATTGTTCCACCTTTTACTTCAACGATAAGAAGTCTGTAACGAAAATAAACAACAATGTAGCACCTACAAATAACAAAAGAGGCTGACAAAAATATGTCAGCCTCTTTTCATTTAGTTTACTCTTTTAATTCTTCCTTCAGGTTTGTAGTCAAGTGAAGAAGGTAAACTCTTCACGTAATCAACTGTAGCATCAAGATCTACTGGACCCACTTCCATGCTTGAAGAAAGTTTTCCAAAACTAGTGTTAAGATTACCGTACATATAGTTATTTACCACCACTGTGTATTCTTTTGTTGGATCAATTGGAGTGCCATCAGGTAAAAAGATATCAACGACTTTACCTGTTTTAGTTTGATCATCAAATGTGTATGTGTAGTTGAAGCCAGAAATATGATAATCAAGACCTCTTGCGGAAATTTGTTCATCAAGAATCATTCTTAAATCATCACCACTAAGGGTAGCTTTATTTAATACATTACCAAATGGTTGTACCGCGAATAAGTCACCGAATGTGATTTCACCAGCTTCTAGAGGTGCACGAACTCCACCACCATTCATCAGAGCAAAGTCAGCGTCCATTGCTTTTTTCATGCCATCAGCGATCAGGTTACCAAGACCAAGGTCGCCATACTCTGTTGCAATCGTTGGATAGCCTTTTTCAAGGGTAGATACAGACTGACCAACTACCTGTGCTTTGATTGGTTCAACTTTTTCTATATATTTCTTCATAATGGTAAACACTGCTGGATCTGGTGAATACTTGTCATGATAAACGGTTTTGATTTCTGCTTCTTTTTTATAAATATCTCCTGTAAACGGATCAATTTCAAGATCAACATCGGAGAAAGCCGTGCCATAAGAATAGGCTTGGACAATCAATTTATTATCTACCACTCTATTAACTCTTACATGGTTATGAGCGGCAAAGATCACATCAACTTCATCATTGATTTGTTCAGCAATTCTGCTTGCGTCAAAGGAATCAGTATAACCATTTTGACTAGCAGGGTTATGAGCTAGAACAACAATTGATTCTACATCCTGTGCTTTTAATTCTGCCGTATATTTATTAATTGCAGCTACTTCATCTGTAATTTTTAGAAATTCGTTTCCTTTTGTCACAATCATAGAGGGAGTTTCTTGTGTTACAACTCCAATAATACCAATCTTTTGACCACCAGTTTCTAATATTGTATAAGGTTCAGTGATTAGCTGTCCGTCTCGCATATCATAGGCATTAGCTGCTACAAGCGGAAAGTTCATTCCGTCATACCCAATGCTACCATTTGGGTGAACTCCACCATTTATCATACGCTTTAGCTCATCGATTCCTTCATCGAACTCATGATTTCCTAATGTTCCAGCATCAAAGCCAATCTCTTCTAAAACTTCAATTGTTGGCTCATCTTGGAAAAGAGCTGAAACTAAAGGACTACCACCAATCATGTCACCAGCATGAACGATAAGTGTATTTGGATTTGTTGCTTCTTCCGCTTTAAGAGCAGCTGCTGTATATTCAATTTTCCCAGCGTATGCTTCACCTACTTTTGTAGCGGTATCTAATTGACCATGTAAATCATTTAACCCTAAAAGTTGAACTTTTATTCCACGGTTTAAATCAATATGAAAAATACCAAATCCTTTATCATCCTTTTGTCCAGTATAAGAAAATGGGCTTCCCTCTGAAATGTATTGATTTGCATTAGGTGACGTTTTAAAAGTAACATTCACATCACTTGAGATTGGTGCAATTGACCAGTTTTTATCAGCAGTTGGAGTAATTTCTTTTTCTTCAGAAATATAATCCATTAAAATTTGGCGGTTTTCATCAGCTGAATCTACTACTAATTCACTACCTTTTAAACCAGGGAAATTCCCTCCACCACCAGCACGATAGTTGTTCGTTACCACAACAAATTCTTGTTCTGGATCGATTGGTTCACCATTGTATTCTAAGTTAACAACGCGGCTTGAGTCAGGATTAGCAATACTCCCTTTTGAATCATATTTAGCCGGCTTAGTTACATCAATTTTGTACTCAACTCCATCAATCACGTCAAAGTTATACACTGGGAAAGAAGAATTTAATAATTCTTGTTCTTCTGTTTTAGTTTCATCAATTGTATTAAACTTGCCAGCTGACATTTCGATCCATTCCTTCACAACAGAACCCTTTACTTTGACAGCTTTTAATGTGTTGTCATAAAGATATAAATCACCAGCACTACGGATGGTTAAATCACCTTTTTTGATCTCTGTATATTCCTCAACACCATTACGCCCTGCTTTAAATGGTGCACCAACTGATAAAATTGGTAGGTCTTTTAATTCAGGCTTATTTAATGAAATGTATTTTTCTACATACCATTTTTGTGCATTTGTTACAACCTGGATCGAAGGATCATCTTGGACTAGAGCAAAATAGCTGTAAATATCATCTGTTGTTGTACCAATTGGTGTATTCACATACTTTATCGTATCTTCATGTACACCTTTTACAGATTTGACAATTTCTTGGTCTGCTTCAACTACTGAAGCATCTCTAGTAGAAGATTGAGATTCAGCAACTTCCCATTTTCCTTTTATCTTTTGAAGAGTAAGATCAATGATTCCAAGTGATCCACCGCCATATCCTGCTTGAACAGCAGCCACACCATTAATAGTACCTTCTTTATTATCTACTCCAGGTAACGGTTTTCCATCAGAGCCTTTAAAAAGTGAATCAAGGCTAGATTCATCTTTAGCAGGGAATGTTTTATGAGTATGTGAGAATGTGATCGCATCAATATCATCGACTTTACTTAAACCATAAACAGTATCTTCTGTGTTATCTTCATTACCACTAAAACCAGAATGAGCTAATGCGATAACAACATCTGCCCCTTTTTCCTTCATTTGAGGAACAAATTTTTCAGCGCTTTCAATAATGTTTTTTGTTATCACCTTGCCATCAAGGTTAGCTTTGTCCCATTCATTAATTTGTGGAGGAACAAAACCAATATATCCTATTTTTATAACCTTTGTTTTGCCATCTTCATCTTTTACTTTTTTATTAACGATTTTATAAGGGCTATATTTATTAACATCATTTGAAGGATTATTATCATGGTCATCGATATATACATTTGCATTTACATAAGGAAATTCAGCATCATCATACACTTCATCTAAGTAGTCTAGACCATAGTTGAATTCATGGTTACCAAGTGTAGCCATGTCATAGTCCATGATATTCATTGCTTCAATCGCTGGATGTACCTCGCCGTCCTCTAATGGATCGATCTTAGCTTTATAAGTGCCAAGAGGAGTACCCTGAATGAGGTCACCATTGTCTACAAGAACCGAATTTTCTGCTTCTTTTCTTGCTTGTTTCACAAGTGTTGCTGTTTTTGCTAGTCCCAGCTTAGGAGCTTCAGCATTTTTGTAATAATCGAAGTTTAATAGGTTCGTATGAATGTCTGTTGTTTCCATAATTCGAAGCTCTACTTGTGATTGAACCTTAGAAGTAGTAGGCTTTGCTGCATTTACAACGCTTGTCATAAACGGGGTTGATAACAAACAAATTGCCAGTGTACTAGTCAAAATCTTCTTACCTTTAAGCTTGCTTTGCAACTTCATTCGATCCATCCATCCTTTAATTTTTTTATGAGATAAAATCTCTAAAGCTAAATATAGCAGAATTATTTTGTAATAGTTTAATACTTTTGAATAATGATTATATTTTACTATCATAATTTTTTTCGTGTAAAAATAAGTAGTTCTAGATACTTATCATTTACGTTTTATAACAAGGGTAATCTGGGTATAATGCCTCTAAAATCCGTCACAAAAGATGTATTAATAACACTTTGCATTAATTAGAGATTTAAAAAAACGTCTAAATCCCTAACTATGAAGGGTATTTAAACGTTTTTTTAATGACTTTAGTTTAGTTGTGGAATAGATCTTTTTACATGAAGTATATTTATTAGAATAATAGGTAGGGGCCTCTTTCTCTATTTCCTTAAAAATTATATCGCTATTATATTTTACTAATATTTCCTAATTTTAATAAATATTATATCCAGTCAGATACTAAGCCTTTGTAAAAATTCCCCTTTAACAAACAAGTTGGAATTTTGGAATTGACTATTGTATAAAAACACTCTTTACACATAAATATCAAAGTTTTCTAAACATCACATAAATCAGGTTTTTATCTCCATTTATTTCTGAGTAAGTTTTATTATAGTATGTTTTCGTATGATTATTTCGAATTTAGTATAGTGAGAGGTTTAATTGGATATTACTTGCTGATTCTGTTGTAAATCCGACTTCATACACGCCTTTAACACCTATGAACTCAATCGTCTCTTCTTCTGATGAAACATACGTCTTTTCCCAAACCGTTTCATTTTGATGCTTAATATAAAGTGTCACCTCGCCTTCTTCAACATTTAATTGAAAAGGGATGACGATCGTTTCCTCTTGTGGCTCAGATAACTCAAACGTCTCAATTTGGTAGTCCCCTTTTAAAGAACCAATAGATAATTCGATATCACCGTTAACTGTTGTTTTATTCACGTTTACTGCTACTTGATTACCAAATAAAAACAAAGTGATGACCAAGGTTGTAAATAAAACGAATACACTTCCAATAATCAAAGGCCATTTCAACTTCTTTTTAAGTGAACCTGATTTAGTGAAATGTTGACGGAAGCTAATATTCACTTTATAAACTACTCTAAATAAAACTGGAAATACAATAGCTGAGAAAAAGAAGGAAAACCAGACCATACCACCATATAAGATACTCTGTATCAGAAATAAAGTCATAGACAATAAATAAAAACCAACAGCGAACTTGTAGATAAGTGAATAATACTTATTTTCATCGTGAGGTTTTCCAAACAAGAGATAGATGAATTTTTTCAAAAGTAACATTCCTTTTATTTGTTTTTAAGATTTTGTTTTACTAGTAATTTATCTAAGTTATCAATAAGTTCACTTACATCCTCAAGCAAAGTTTCCGTTTTGTTATGTAGAATTTTGTTTATACTTTTTTCCATGTTTTCTGGGATATGCTTACATTGACTCTTAACGAGTGTAGCTAATTTTTTTTCACCAGGATGAGGCAACTCATTGACTGCAAATATAATATCAAAGTAACTCGCTAAAAATGCGGTAATTCTATGATTAACACTTATATGATCATTTCTTTTAAGTGCTTTATCAATTTGATGATAATATGATGCTACACTATCACGAAGTAACGGATAGTTTTTTTCGATAATATTCCTCTTCAATTTAGGAGGATATGGGATCTTGCACTTTTTCTGCAATTCTTCTAATCTCCCAAACTTATCATACAAAATTTCTGAGTTGAGTACATTACTCCAAAAACATGTAGAATAACCAACGTTTGCTTGAAAGTTAGTTAACGTATTTTCTAATTCTTTTTTCATCGAATTTATATTACGGTAAATGACTTCAATTCCTATAGGAGGATGTATCAATATTCCATCATCTTCCGTTTCCCAAAATTGATTATGATATTCCATGACATTAGTTAACGGCTCAAAGATCTCTTTACGCTTATTGATCGGAATATCTACATCACTGTATATATATAAGTCAATATCAGAGTATTCATCTTCTGTATTTGCACCAAGAGAACCTGAGAGTACAACAGCTTCTACCTCATTCAGCTTAGAAAATTCGTGTGATATGTTTAAAACAGCTTTTTTTATTGTCTTCAACATAAAACTCTCCTTTAAAGAAAAGATTACTTTATCATCATAAACGCTTCTCTAGAACAAACACAATGTATTTTTTACAAATTAACCCATTTGTTATCTCTATCCATTAAAAACACATTACAACACTACTATATCTTGGTTTAAAACTAAAAATATGAAATTAAGATAAGTATTTTGAAAGAAAAAAAGGCTGCCCTAAGCAACCTGTTTCCTTCTACCCTTTTGTCCCACCAGCTGTTAAGCCTGAGACGAAATATTTTTGGAAAATCAAGAAAAGTAACGCAATTGGTATAGCAATTAATACAGAGCCAGCAGCAAATGTTGTAAATTCTGCCCCAAATTGATCGTCAATCAAGTTAAATAATCCCACTGGTAATGTGTATCTATCTTCCGTTCGGAGTAAAATACTTGCAATAATAAAGTCTGCAAATGGTGCGATAAATGAAAATAATGCGACCACAGCAATGATTGGTTTGGCCAATGGCAGAACAATTTGGAAGAAAATTCGGAAATGACCTGCACCATCAATTTTTGCAGATTCATCAAGCTCTTTTGGAATTGTATCTAAATACCCCTTCATTAGCCATGTATTAAGAGGAATCTGTCCTCCTACATAAATAAGGATTAAACCTCTTAACGTATCTAATAAATTAAAGCGATATGCTAATACATAAATGGCTATTAACGCCGCAAAGTTTGGGATCATTTGAAGAATTAAGAATGTCATTAAACCATATTTCCGCCCGAAAAATCGATATCTTGAGAACGCGTACGCAATTAAACTAACGGAGATGACGGTAAACAACATAGTTGATAAGCTTACAATGATTGAATTGAGATACCATTTTAAATAAGGAGTTTCTTCTGGGTTAAACAAATGCTTATAGTGTTTTAAAGAAGCATTTTCAGGTATGATCGTTGTTCCGGATAAGCTTTGACCTGGATTAAAAGAGGAACCGATAATCCAAGCCACTGGATAGAGAATAATCGCAAACATAATCCCAATGACTAAATACGATAGTCCGAGTCTGATGATCTTCTGTGTTTTTATATTCATATTACATCATATCCTCTTCTTGGAAAGATTTCGTTTTTCTAAATTGCCAGATCGCAACGGTTATCACAATGATTGATAATAATAAAGTAATAGCTGCAGCTTTTGAGTATTCAGCAGATGTCATCGTTAAGCTATAAATCCAGGAAATTAAAATATCTGTTCCCCCAGCATTTTGTCCTGGTAATGCAGGTCCTCCACCATTAAAAAGGTAAATGACATTAAAGTTATTAAAATTAAACGTATATTGTGTAATTAACACTGGTGCTGTGGCAAAAAGAACGAGTGGTAACGTAATTTTTCTGAATTTTTGAAAGTTATTTGCACCATCAACAGTTGCCGCTTCATACAATTCATTTGGAATCGATTGTAAGACACCAGTTGTCATGGCAAATACAAATGGAAAACCAAGCCATGTTTGAATGGAAATTAAAGCGATTCTCGTATAAAAAACCTCTGTCATCCACGGCAATCCTTCTATGCCAAATAAAGCTAAGATATCTTGATTAATCGAACCGAACGATTCGTTAAACATTCCAGCAAAAATTAAAATCGAAACAAAGCCCGGTATCGCCCATGGTAAAATTAACACCGTACGAATGATGGCTTTCCCTTTTAAATCTTTTTGATTAACAATGACAGCTAGTACAATACCGAGTGATACTTGTAAGGTTGTTGCCACAAACGTCCAAACGAGTGTCCAAGATAAAACACCAAAGAACGTTTCACGCCATACATCTGTTTCAAATATGTCGATGAATGTTTTAAAAAATACCCAATCAACTAACTTTGCCGGTGGTGAATGGTATAGATCGTAGTTCGTAAAAGCAAGTAAAATAACAAAAATGATTGGAAATACAACAACGAACACTAATAACATGAAGCCTGGAGTCATAATTAAATAGGGAAAACCAGAGTCAATTAAGTTTTTGTATTGTTCCCATAAAGTAGCGAGGGGTTCCCCTTTATCTCGCTTCTGACCATTTTTATAAGCATCAAACATATTGAAAATAAAAAAGAGAAGAAAAAATGTCAAAATAATGATGGCTAATATTCCTTCAGCTAATAAGAAAATCGAGTTATCTCTAGGAACTTTTTCACCTAATGTGACGATTCCCCATAGCCCCATATTTAATAAATCTCTAAATACACCAAAAAACGCGATTGTTAAAATTAAAAATAAACCGCCTTTGACAAATTGCTTATTATAGAGTTGTCCCAGTCCAGGAATAATCGAAAGGATACTCGCTGTTTTTTTATGGTTGGTTTGATTTTGCTTTTCTTTACTCAACTTACACTCTCCTTTCAAACAACCATTCATCAGCAGAGGCATTATGAATAGAAAGCAACTTATTCATAATGCCTCTGATTACCTTTTAGTAAGCTATCTTGTTAAAGTGATAGCAGTACCTCTTTATTGGAGATACCGCTATTTTTATTTACAGTATCAGAAAGTATAAAATTTTTTACTTAGTTTTGTTGTCTAGCTCCAGCACCTATCGCCTATCAAACTTCAGATCATCTTCCTACGATAATTCAACATCGAATCGCTAACGCTCTTCGTGTTTCCTTTATCTCAGTCGATGCTCCTCCAGTTTGTACGGCGTTGACCAAGGCGCTTGCGCTTTTCTTAGTGACTAGCTTCAATATTTTTGCTAATTTGTTCAACAGCAGTATCTAACGCTTTCTTAGGTTCAGATTTTCCAGTAACAATTGTTTGTAAGTTATTTGCCATCGGCTCCCAAACAGTTCCCATTTCAGGAATGTTAGGCATTGGAATAGCATCTTGTGATTGAACAGCAACAGCTTCTGCTCCTTCATTTTCTGTGATTTTAGGATCTTCAGCTAATGCAAGGTTTGTTGGAACTTCTTGTGTTTGTTCAAAACGAATTAATGAATTTTCATCAGTTGTGATAAAATCAACAAACTTTGTAGCCCACTCTTGGTTTTTAGAGTGACCTGATACATGATAACCTTTTACACCCATAAATGTTTTCATAGCTTCACCGTTTGGAAGCTTAGGCATTGGAGCAATACCGATATCAATACCAGCATCTTTGTAAGGTTGGAACTGCCATGGTCCATTCATAACAGATGCGACTTTTCCTTCGCCGAATAATCCATCACGAGTTGATCCACCATTTTCACCAATTAATCCTTTAGGGAATAATCCTTCGTCATACCATTTTTTAATATATGTAGCACCTTCAACAGCGCCATCATTATTTAAACCAAGATCTTTAGGATTTGGAATACCGTTTTCCTCACCGAATACGTATCCACCGTTACCAGCAATTACGCCGTGAGCCATGTAAAAGTCATCCCATACAGCTAAAAATCCATATTTTTTATCTCCAGTGAAGTCTTTTGAGAAGTCATATACTTCATCCATTGTTGCTGGAGGAGCATCCATTAACTCTTTATTATAGATGAAGACTGGTGTTTCAGATGATTTTGGAAGACCGTAAAGTTTCCCATCATAAGTTTGAGCACTGATAGAAGATTCAGAGAAACGATCAACAACTGCTTGATCAACAGTTAATTCTGCAAGATGTCCTTGAACTGCTAATTCTCCGATTTGATCATGAGGTAAAGTTAAAACGTCTGGACCTGTTCCAGCAGGACCATCTAAGCGCAATTGCTCACGCATATCACTTGCCATTAATACTTCAGTAATTTCTACTTCAATTCCATGTTCTTCGGTAAATTTCTGGGCTACTTCCTTTAACCATGGAGATTTATCTTTATCCTCCCACACAACTAACTTTTCAGGTTTTGTTGTTTCTTCCGTTGCTTTTTCATTCCCGTCATTTTCACTAGAAGTCTCTTCTACATCTTTCGGTCCACATGCTGCAAGAACACTTAACGCAAGAATGAAAACCATAAAAATTGTTAAGTACTTTTTCATTGTCATCCCCCTATTTCTATTTTTTGCACAAACGTTTGCACAAATCGACAAAAAATATAAAACGAATATTTCCGCTAACCAATTTGTGAAAGCGCTTGCTCAAGTACATTTTCATTATAGTTTCATTGGATTAATTTGACAACCCACTTTTCAGAATTTTTTAATTTATTAGATTATTCGCTTATTGACTTTAAAAACATTTCTTTTTATCCTAAAATTATACAAGCGATTGCTTACAAAAAAAGGAGGTTTTCTATGTTAAGGGAAGCCATTTACCACAGATCATGTAACAATTATGCTTATGCTTATGATGAAAACACCTTGCATATGATGGTAAGGTGTAAAAAAAATGAAGCAAAACATGTTTCTCTTTTATATGGAGATCCCTACGCTTTTATTGATTCAAAATGGGATTTTTCAAAAGCAGATATGGTGAAAACTGGGACAGATGCGATGTTTGATTATTGGAAAATAGCTGTAAATCCACACTTCCGAAGGTTAAGATATGCTTTTGAGTTTACTTCATTTAATAATTGTGAAACATTTGTTTATACAGAAAAAGGCTTTTTTGATCAACCTCCTACTGATGATGTTGCGTACTATTTTTGTTTTCCTTTCTTAAATAAAATCGATGTATTCTCTCCTCCTGAATGGGTAAAGAACACCGTTTGGTATCAAATATTTCCGGATCGATTTGCAAATGGAGATGTTTCGATAAATCCTCCACATACTCGTCCATGGGCAAGTGAAGATCCAAATCGTGACAACTTCTTTGGTGGAGATTTTCAAGGCATTATGTATAAAGTCGATTACCTTTCTGACTTAGGAATTACAGGAATTTATTTCACTCCGATATTTAAGGCACATTCAAATTATAAATATGACACAATCGACTATATGGAAATTGACCCACAATTTGGAGATAAGCATACATTTAAAAGATTAATAGAAACGTGCCATGAACACGGAATAAAAGTCATGCTTGATGCTGTTTTTAACCATAGTGGATACTTTTTCGATAAGTTTCAAGATGTAGTAAAACATGGAGCTAATTCTAGCTTTGTTAACTGGTTTCACATCCATGAATTCCCCTTAATCCTAGAACCAATTCCTAATTATGAGACCTTTGGTTTTGTTGGAAATATGCCAAAGCTAAATACAGAAAATGCTGAAGTGAAAGAGTATTTATTAAAAATCGGTCGTTACTGGGTAGAAGAATTTGATATTGACGGCTGGAGATTAGACGTAGCAAATGAAGTGGATCATCAATTTTGGCGAGAATTTCGACAAGAAGTGAAAAAGTGTAAACCTGATATTTATATTTTGGGCGAAATATGGCATGACTCCATAACATGGCTGCAAGGTGATCAATTTGATGCAGTGATGAATTACCCTTTTACAGACGCTGCGTTAAGTTTTTTTGCAAAAGATAGCATTCATGTAGAAGAATTTGCGAACAAAATCCAAAACGTCTATCATATGTACCCACAAAATATAAATGAAGTAGCGTTCAATCTATTAGGAAGTCACGATACACCTCGTGTTTTAACAATGTGTAAAAACAACACATCCAAAGTAAAAATGTTATTCACGTTCCTCCTTTCATATATAGGAACTCCTTGCATTTATTACGGTGATGAAATCGGTATGTTAGGAGATCAAGATCCTGGTTGTCGAGCTTGTATGGAATGGAACGAGGAAAAACAAGATCAAGAGCTTTTAAATTATGTTAAAAAACTTATAACACTTAGAAAAACAATACCTGCAATGGGTCATTTAGGAAAGTTTGATATTGTTGAGGCCAATCCAGCTACTAATCTACTTATTTATACGAAAAGCCATCAAACTCAAACAATATGGTTTTTAATGAATAACTCAAACGAAGAGTTAACAGTGCCGTTACCACATGATGCTCCTTTGACAAATTTAATAAATAGTGAAACTGTTCAGCATTTTGTTACTTTATCTCAATATGAGGTAATGATACTAGGTGAATAATTCGTTCATTACATTATATTAAAATAACACATGAGTACTATGCCGTTCTTAAAACAATTGCATGTTTTGTTGAATCACACCAAGCATTTGAAGTAGCGCCTTCACTTAAGAATTCAACTTCTAGGTATTCTATTTTGTATTGTATAAATCAATTTAAGCTCGACTTGTTTTAAAAATTTTTTATAAGCAACCTTATACAAAAAAAGGCAGTATTGAAGTAACTGCTTCTTTACTGTCCCCTTGCTCTTTCTTACAGGCTTCTACATTGTCAACATCTTTTTCATTATATCCTTTTTCTCATCCTCCCCTTTTATTCAAATAAAGAGATAAACATTATCTTGAGCAAATCCCTTTGAAATTATCGGATGTATTTCACTAATATCAGCCATTTTTTTATTCTTTTCTAACTATTATCGTTACCTAAAATACATAAATGACCTAGTATGATACCTTTTGAAGACTAACTTACAATTTCTATATTAGTTTTAACTAAATCATCTCAAAATGATATTGGTTTAATATCAAATTGAGATATATAATGAGATCAAGAAGAACAAAGGAAATGTTTACAAGTACATAAGGGAGGATTTAAAATGAGCCAAACAGCAAGAGATTCTAAAGTGAAAGACTTATTAAATAAGCAAAAATTCAGCGAGAAACAAATTTCAGATATGACAGATCCACAGATTGAATACTTTCACTGGCTCTATTTTGAAGATTCTGTATACGATTATATGTAAGGTGTGAAATTCGTTAATAATTGAATGAATATATAAATAAACAGCATTTGTAGCTACTACAAATGCTGTTTTTGTTTTCGTCATATTTACTTTACTAATTTTAGATTGTCTTTCATTCTTATTTACCCATGGTTCCAAGATGGAACTTTGAAATTGGTGTGTATATAGGATTACTAAAGAAAGGCCTATAGCTTTTTGGAGTTAAAATCCAGCATTTCATCTTATTTTTTACCGTTTATAATAATAAAATCCCTGCATATGAGATTCGCTTAGGTCTCTTTAGCGAAGATATCACACAGCCAAATTTAAGCTAATTTGATATCAATACAATAAGTAAATCATGCCTTAATAAGTTGTGTATCAAATCCATTAGAAACTAATCGCATATAAGCTTCCATAATATTTTCAGGTATATCTTGTGGAATTTGAAAGCCGTTTTTTCCATACAGATCAATTCGTTGGAGGTCCCCTACCATAATATTTATGAAATCTGAAAGATCAAACTCTACCGATTCATTATAGTATGTGCAATACGATTCATAAGAATTTTGAGGTGAGGTGACGATGAAATGAAGAGTAGGCCACTGCTTTTTTAACGTTGCATATATTCTTCTTTCTTTAAATGGTTTATCCACGACAATATAATCTGAAAACGTAAGCTTTTCTTTCTCTATTAATTTTTTTGTGAAGTCAATATTTTGTCCTGTGTTTGTTGATTCAGTCTCAATATATATCTTATCACTTGGAACACCGCGAGCAATAGCAATGTCTGAAAACATCTCTGCTTCGGTTTTTTCCCACTTATTTTTAGTTATTCTACCAAAACCACCTGTAAAAATGACAAATTTGGCATAGCCTTGATTATATAACTCAGCTGCTCTTTCTGCAACATTGGTATCGTGGCTGCCAAATGCTATAATGCAATCTTTTTTACTAAGCTTATTATTTAAGTGATGGTAATCCCACAACAGTTTTGCATCAGCGTTAAAATCATACATACGGAACTTCCTCCTTATTTATTCTATAAATCAATTTCGTGACTAATTATATAGATTCTTAATATCGACCAATTTTTGTTGTTTGCCTTTCCAGTAGTTCCTTTCTGCACTGTTATAAGCCAATTTATAATAAAGCTGAGATTTTACTTTTTCGCCAATACTAATGTAGTATTCAAAAAGGTTCTGATATAAAGCAATCTGATAGATATCGTCAATATGATTTTTACATTTTGAAAATGAATCAAGTAGATTTGGAAGAAGCGTTTTGGCTTTGTCGAAGTCTTTATTGCTAATATATAATTCAAAAATTCGTCGTTGAGTGAAAAATAATTCTTTAACATTATAACGAATTTCATCCGTCTGAACCATTAGATAGTCACTCAAACCCCTATCTTTGTTGATAACTGCAATTTCACGCTGTGGTAAAAGTAAAGCATCCGCAAAGGGAACGTCAAATATTTCATTCTCATCCTTAATGAAGTTAATAAGTTCTTCGCAGATATCTATTGCATAACCATAGTTTCTCTCTTGTTTATATGTAACAGCTAAAAGCCATTTTGCATGTACTATTCTCTTAAACTTTGATTCATCATATGACGAAGATTTAGTTAAAATAGTAACAGCACGTTCTATGTACTTTCTTGCCTGCTTTGTGAATACTCGCTCTCCTGAGTGAATATACATGACAGCTACTTGAATATCAATTTCAGCAGCAATGTTAGAATATATACCTATCATTGGTAACGTGTCTAAGAAGGTTTCAAGCTTAAATGTGTCCATGTAACTCTGCTCCAACAAGCTTTTGATAAATTGAGCATTCGGATTGTTTTTATATGCACGTTTAATTTTAGTAAGAATGCTTGCTAAAGTTCGATCAACAGTGGAAGTTTCTTTTGTTGACAACCATACTCCCAGTTCCTTTATATCTCGATTTTCATTATCCATCAAAATTGCATCAGTTTTAATAGGTGAATGATGATTTCCTGTAACTGTAGAACTATTCTCGGCAGATTCTCGTTTAGTGGATTGACTCAGAATTTCTGCTATTAACTGCTTAAGTATTTCTGATTGGGATTCATAAGCATTATAACGTTGTACATCTGTTAAAAAGAAGTTAAAACTTTCAGACAACTCACATTTTTCCAGCATAAAAGGTAATACGGTTTTTCCGTAACTAAGAGCTAGACTCACTTCTTTTTGGACCCACTGAGATTTTTGGGATTTAGCCGACAACATTAATAAAAACATCCCGCTATTCTTTATCGCTACAGGAATTTCGTTGGCATAACTGGAACCCCCTGGAATACTATGAGGTGCCATCCAACAATGAATATTGTTTTTTTCTAATATATTTTTTATCGAATATACATTATTAAACTCACTAGAACTATAACTTATAAACACATCGATATTAATTTTCATATAAAATCATTCCATTCAAATAAAGACTGTTTAGAAGTCAAAATGATACCTGACATAAACCGAACATCTGAAGTCTTTTTATAATTTATTGTTTGAATATAGTAGTTTACTATCTAGTGGTTATTATAATAAAGTATGTGATATTTTCCTACAATTTTATTGATTTTATATGACCTTTGTAGTTGATCTAGTTCTTTAAATCGAAATTTGGTACCTACCTAAGTCAGGAGAACAATATCCAAATATGCTAAGTCATGAGACAGAATTGTATATACCCAAAATCTTTAAACTTTTGTTTTTAATCAACTAGTAACTCCAAGTAATATTTATCATTTTCTTCTAATTTTCTTAAAAATTCTTCAAGAGAAGTCGCAATTTGAATATCATAATAGTATACTGGGCTGCTATTCTTTTCATTCAATTCGATTGACATTAAAGCTGATTCACTACCTTCAAAAAATATTAGTTTGTCACTTTCAAATTCATCATAGATTTCTATGTCGGGATAGAACTCAAAATCATTAATTCTTAACCGATAATCTCTTACGGAATAAGGATCCATAATACAATTAATATTAAACCCTGAACCTTTAATAAACCCGTAGCCAACTTCTATATAAAAATTAACTAACTCCTTAGGAAAATTCAACCCGAGTTTCTGCTCAACCTCTTTTATATTATTTTCAGTAACTGGATAAAAACTATTTTCTTCGTTTGTCTTAATTAGTTCATAGCGCATTATTAATACCTCTCCGTATCTAAAATTAAGCAATCTTACATAACCAGCCCATAATACTAAATCTCCCATAACAGTAGCAAATAACACTACAGAATCCGTATACCTTGGACTACACCCTTGTAAAATATCAATGTACTCTTCTGGATTAACACTTTTAAAATATTTCTGCATAAATGTTCCAAATCCATATTCCTACCACAAGTCTATTATTTCTTTTGGAACAAGATTTTTATATTTCACTATTATTTCGCTAGGAACCTTACGTTTATCTTAAAATAAATAAATCTCCTTAGTATGTCAGTGTTTTCTTTACTGTGTTCAAGTATTCTAAATAAATGCAAAAAAGCACTTGATGCTCAAATTCTGATTCAAGTGCTTTTCATTAGCTCAAATTGTAAGTAGAAATATTATAAAACTATATCTTGATACCCTACTTCTTCTACAACTTCATCTTCAATTTTTATACCCAATCCATCCTCAATGTCCCAAGAAACATCGCACAATAACCCCAATCTTCTCTTACCATTCTTCCTTACTCTTCTAACAATTAATTCAGTAGGTTTCACTAATTCTGCTAAGCTAGATAAAGAATCTATCTTAGGAGCAATTTTATTTTCTAGTGATTCATTTTCTAACATTTCTCTGTATTCATCGACATTCTCACTATAGTACTCATAGACTTCCTTTTCCGCCTCGCTCATAATATGGTTCATATCTTGAATAAAATTAATAAATGCATCTCTTTGTGTAGTTGAAAAGTCTGCATCTTCATGTGCATCAACACTCAATAATATTTTTTTTTCGAGATTAAACATTTTAATAGTCATTTCGCCTCGCCAGAAATTATTTTTATACTCAAGTTTTCCAAACAATTCATCATTAATCAATGTCATTTTATATACTCTCCTAACTTAACTTTTGTTGTATTCGCCAACTCCACCCTAATGTTTAAAGACGCTATTAATCTTATTTGGTACTAAGTGAATTGTTTCCAAATCGTTAAGTTCATACTAAGTATATTTATTATCTTCTCTTCAATAAGCAATATCGTCTGCTGTCCACTTTTGTTCTGGAGTACTCCATTTTTTGGCTAAGTTTTCATCCGCAGTTGAAAAATTAGATTTTCGATCATTAGTCATATTTTCTAGCTTGACCTCACCTTTAGAAAATGGAGAAAAGTCTGGCATACCGTTTTTGTACTCAACGCCGTCAATACCAGCTTCATCAAGATACTTTTTTATTTCACCAGTCTTATCTGAGATAAATAACGACTCTGCACGTTCGCTAATCCATTCTCCTTTGTTAACTGGTGTTGTTTTTACCCTTTGCTCATAAGAACTATACTTAGGCTCTATTTCAAAACCTTTTGTATAAATCGGTTTACCTTTACCCGTACCCTTAGTACCATCACCAACATCATCTATCTTCTTGCCAATCCCATCATAGACTTTATCAACTACTTTACCAGGTTTATTAATCAAAAAGAAACCCGCCAAAGCCCGTTCAGACAAACTTGAATCTTTACTTACAACCGTCATCACATCTTCTAATAAGAAATCAAGCGAAAACCATAGGGACGTTTCTTTTGCGTCCTTAGCTTAGCGAAACAAAAGAAGCAAGAGATCCGTCCCCTTGCTTCTTTCGTATGTTTATTGTCAATGCCCTGTCATAAGTCCTCCTACCACGTAAAATGTCATCTCGCCTGTTTATCGTACTTCTCATTAAACCAAATATAAAATCAATACTCCATGAAGGTAGTACCATCATGAGCTATGAATTTCAGTAAAGCATCTTTCATGATATCTAAAGCATAATTGTCTCATAAAAAACAAAAAGCACTTGTTTCCTAATCGGCAAGCAATCAAGTGCTTTATAGTTTCAATAATAAAACGGCTTGATAATCAAACCTTAAAGTTTATTATTTTGTATCTCATCAAACCACTCATCAGCAATCTGACGAGCCGTTTTAGTTTCATGATTAGTATAAACTAAATCATACTTGTATTCAGCTTTGAATTTGCCACTCTTAACATCATATATTAACTTCATTTCAGTAGGCATGTCTTTTTCATATTCAAAACATAATTCTTTAATTTTTTCAATATCTTCATTTAAGATATCTAATACCATAAACTGGCGTTCCGAAGATACATCGTAACTTTCATCCCCATTCGCCAATGCATCATTCACTTTATGAGGCTTCACATACTGATTATTAATTAAATAAAAAAACTTGCTCGAAATAACAGTTTCCTCACATGAAGCGTAAACATATACTTTATCCGCTCTCTCTTTAATATACTCCATACATATGGATATCATATCAGCTTGCAATTCACTAAATCTATCTTCAAAAGTATTCATCTAGTTTTCACTCCTTAGATTAGTTTAAAAGGACTTCGGAGAACGAGTCACCATCAATTGTGTATTTTACTAGGAATTTTTCCGGCCTCACGTTTTTCCCAGAGTATATTACTTCTAGATTAATTGTTACTTCTTTTGGAGGGGTTTCCTTTAAAGCTGCAGCCCATTCATCTTCAATTTTCTTATATTGCTTCAAATTAACATCAGACAATTGCGAAACCAAATTATCAATTTTAGGTGAGCCTCCAAACCTATCACCTGCCAAATGTCCAGCGTGGTCCTGACCTTTTACTTTACCTGGTGTATTTTTACTGTGTGACAATCTATCTGTTCTCGTTGTTAAATGTAAATTTTCTGTTTCAAATTTTACAATCCTACCTGCAATATCTGTTTCATAGAAGTAGTTATACTCTCCAGTTTTATACCTAATATTAGATTTTAATCGATTTTTCCTTCCGTTTGTATACTGTTCTCCTCTTCCCACTAATGTTTTAACATCACTTGCTCCAGCCAAACGATTTCCTGTACCCTTAGTACCATCACCAACACCATCTATCTTCTTGCCAATCCCATCATAGACTTTATCAACTACTTTACCAGGTTTATTAATCAAAAAGAAACCCGCCAAAGCCCGTTCAGACAAACTAGAATCTTTACTTACAACCGTCATGACATCTTCTAGTAAGAAATCAAGCGCAGCTTTGTTCAAATGTCCTGCTTGATGCATATCCCCAGCTAATTCGGATTGACCACCAAGAACTCTTCGAATATCATCAAAGCTTGATGTGTATTCAGGAGGTGTAATTTTCAGATAGTCTTTAATATTGGATTCTGGGTTGCTCTTCATAAATTGCTTCAGTGCTTCGATTTCTTCGTCTGTGAATGTTTGTTTAACTGCTACATTTTCAACTTGAGTATACTTATTTGTACTTCCAGCAGATTTCGCACTGCTCCTTATATCTCCAAAAGAAAACTTCGACATTCCTTGGTCAATATCCTTCAATATTTGCATAGGATTCATAACATTCATTGGTGAATTCCCAATTGAACTAAACGCTAAATTTGTTCTAGGATTTTGAAGAAGAACATTCATACCACCCTGTAATTCTCTACCAAAAGAAATAGCCCCAGTTTTTGTTTTCAGTGTTAGTTGATGCAATTTTCCAATTGTTTCTTCTGTAACAACTTTACCATTCTTCACTAAACTTGGGATAAACGGCGTAGCCATTAATGCTGGACCTAGAATACTATAATATAAGCTTTGTTGACGCTGAAGGTCTGTTAATTCGTTTCCGAACATGTCTTTGCCAAGTATATATTCATTAAAACCATTGACTGAAACAAGACCATAGATTCCTAGTTCTGCTTTTTCAAGGTTTGAGAAAGTTTTCGCGTTCAAGTAAACATCCAGTGCCTGATCCGCTGCATGCATACCTTTGGCGGTTTTATAGATGGCTCCTCCACCTTTGACGATTCTTCCTGCCCATCCAACAACAGGGATAAAACCTGCTGCTGCCATTGCTCCAGCTGTCACACGTTGAGCTGTTGTAAGTTCAGCACCAGTGATGGGATCAACACCTTCTGAGGCACGAATATAATCGTAATATCCAGTTAACTCACCTGTGAAGTTCTTTACACCATCCCATGTTTTTTCATACCATGGACGTTGTTTTTGTTCTTCAAGACGTTTCATTTGTTCTCTTGCTTTTTCTTGTTCTTCTTTAAAGTTTAGATAGTCGTTTGCTTGATTTTCTGCTTGTTCTTTTAATAGGTATACATCACTAGATTGGAATTGTTCGGCATTAAAGTGGATCGGTAGAATTTCATTTCCTTGACGAGTTGCCTCTAGGAGTTTTTGAAATAGTGCCACAACATAATGCTCATCATCCTCTGATAGTGTATATTCTGATTTTAACTTTTCATCAAAATTTTCAACAGCTTGAAGTGTTTCATTTCGACCTTTTTTTGCCTCTGCGACCGCATCCATGAACCGATCTGTTGAAAATACATTTAAAGGAACTAAATCATCCACTCGATTAAATATTCGTTTTAGTTCATCCTGCTGACTATCAACCATCATCATGTAATTTTTCTCATGATGTGATAATTCTGATTCTAGAAAGCTTTGATAAACAACAGTGTTCCCTGATAAGTCATTATCTCCAGCATCACCTGATATTCCTTTAAAGAAGGCGATTTGCCGATCAATAAGTCGTAGCCATGCATCAACAACATCTATTTGTGCCTGATAAAAACCCTTGATGGCATTTGCCCCTTTTCCTTTTAAAGCATCATCCAGTTGCACAATATCTAAAAAACGTTTCCGAAGAAGAACCAGCTTTTCCCTCAGGCTTGAATATTCCTTCGCGCGATCTTCCATTGACTCTATTAAGCTTCTTGCCTCATATACTTTCAAAGACATCGACTACCTTTCTTTCAATTTCTGTTTGTATGTATTAACTCTAGGCGAGGTATTTGTAATATCCAATTAAATCCACTTATTATAAATACCATATAAATCCAATCAAATATACAATTTAACAGGCAATTGTTAGAAAAAGGAACTTTGTGCCTATGAATAGTTGTTGTCTGTAGGAAGAAAATAACAAAATAACTTATCTTGATTAGGCGAAATGACTTATGAATCGAGGTTAAAATAAGAAGAATGATATCATCATGCATTAATAGTTTTTTAAACAAGTGAGTTAAATTTGATAAAACGCAAAAGAGGCTAACTTGAAAAATTCTTCAAGTTAACCTTTTTACTTGAACTCAATAACCATTGAAGTAAGTATGTTTAAGCAGTTCTAAAACTTTTCATATTACTGAGTCTAAAATTTTTGATAAAAAAAGTAAACGTTAATTACCATTAATAAGGAACTCTATTAAAACAATACTAAACTATTAGACTAGCATGGATCCTATGAATTTAAATTATTAGTAGGATTTCCATCGGCATCAGTTCGTAAATACCCTCCACCTTCTTCTTCACTCAAATTGACGGCAGTATTCCCATCTCCGTCTCTCCAATAACCTTCAATCCATACACCATCCCGCCAATGTCCTTCTACCCAATGAGGTTGTACATGGTGTGTTCCAGGTTGTTCTGGTGTTTCTGTCGTAGATGCAACCTCTGTTTGAGCCACATGAGTTTCTGCATATTGCACATTTGATACTCCTTCTGTTCCTGCATCGGCCATATTTTGAGTAGGTGAAGCTGGGTCACCACCATCTGCTCCATCAACTAAATCTACCATTCCAACAGCAAGTGTACTTATTGCTACTGTTTTACCAATATCTCGTAATCCTTGTTTGACTTTTATGTCGTCTCCATCTCTAAATCCCTCATATGCAGTTTTGCCACTACCATATGTATTTTTTGCAGTATGATAGACTCCCTTTGCTGTTCTACCTACTGAATCTCCCATATCGTTCAATCCTTGATCCATTTTATGCTTATCATCTTGGATCAATCCTGAAGCAGTATTCCAAGCACCATCGGCAATTTGCCCTACAGTGTCACCAGCAAATTCGGATGCTTTTTTAACACCATCTCCAACTTCGTTAATAAACTTACTACCTGTTACATCTCCAACAACATTGATTGCCCCACCAATAACAGTTCCTGTTGCTTTACCAGCAAATTTACCCATATCTCTTAAAAATCCCATAACTGTAATCCTCCTCAATAGTTGATTAACTAGAAAAAGACCCACCTAAATAGGTGGATCATCATTTGTAAGAACATCCATCTTAATAGGCGACTCGGCTACCATAGCATTTGCTTTAGGCCCGTAGTTTTGCGTCCCTACCTTTCGATAGGTTTGCCTTTATCTAATAATCTAAAAGTAATAGGTTAATTGTACTACGAAATACGCTATTATCAAACGAAATATTTTAAAAAATTAATATATTTCAGTTAGTTTATAAGATTTTATTAAGAGACATTAAGTGTATTTGTTGTCATCAAGTATTTTTAATGTCCCTGTAAAACAAAAAAAGCTCTTTAGAGATCATTACTCTTAAAAGCTTTTTTGTAATATAGCTACACTAAATAATTATTTGGTGAAACAACTAAAGTTCACGTTATTTACCCAATTAAAAAATGTACCAATTTATTTATCTTTAACAGATTTCTTAAGAATTAAAGTTTTTTTATAAATTCTAAAACCTCAATTTCATCTTGATTTACTATCTTTTCATAGTAGTATTTATCTGTTCGTTCGAATCCATACTGCTTTGCAAGGTCTGCATTAATAGTTCCAAGTCTTAATTGTGAACCTGTTTTATTAAAACTCAAATTAAATATATTCCCTTTGTACTTTGCTTTGTAATCAACTTCATAAATTTCATCAATATCTGATTTATTTACTTCCTTAATATACAGCCTAGGTAAGTTAGCACTATCTTTAAAGTTGCTAGGATAAATTTTCTCTTTAAAACCATTCTTCAAATCAGCTTGATCGTCACTGACTAATCTTAAACTATCACCATCATTATTACTAACTCTAAAGGTTTTGTTTGTATATTTTGCAAAAGTTCCTCTTTCCATACATTTCCACTCCTTTCTATTTAACTGGAATAAATACTTTTAAGTCACTATCAAATAAAATATGGCTACTAGTTTTTCAATACCGTCTGTAACTCTATATAATTCAGCTCCATTATCAGGAAAATATCTACTATCAAATTGCCATTCTGGAACTATTTCACCATTTCTGGATCTAGTAAAACCATTTACCTGTGAATAGAGCAGCATCTTCAATTGAACCACCCATGCTTGTTACATATGGGATTGATATTTCAGATACTTCATTATTGGTTTTATATCTAATATGATAATAATTGAATAATTATATAAATAAACAGCATTTGTATCATATACAAACGCTATTTTAGTTTGGTTTTCATACAGTCATTTTTTATGTGGACTAAGTATACATTTATTGAAAAAAGCACTTATTGCGTAATAGACAATCGAGTGCTTTAAATTCATGTATTTCTAAGCTTCCATGTTTGAGTTTAAGTTTGTAAGTTTCATTGAATCGTAAAAGCTTTATAGCTCCCTTAATATTTTTCCAGCTCTTAATCTAGCAATAAAATCATCTAAAGCTTCTTCCTCATCCGCATAGGTATCTTCTGATTTTGTAATCTTGCTAGCTCTTTCATCTGTTACATAAACAATACATTTATCATTCTCATGCCTTAACACAACTTCATTTTCTTTATTATCTCTAACTTCATTCATATTATAATCTTGTAATTTCTCCTCATGTATAATTCTTATTGCCTCTTTTATATTCATGGTTAATCCTCCTATTTAATTTCCTTCTACAATCTTACTTAAAACGATACTCCTTCATGTTACAAACATCATGAGTTTTAGATTTTCCATTTAATCATTTTCTTATTTTGTCTACTAAACAGTGGTTGAATAAAAAGTAAAAAACTTGAAAGGTAGTTCTAAGCCAATCAAGGTCAACTAATTTTTACTTCTTCTACCAAATAAGGCTAATTTTAAATACCAACTATATAATATTCAGTATAATTGCAAAATTCTTTCAAAAAATACTCTAACGATTCAGCTATTTAAACATCAAATTTTAAAGTATTTTAAGTGTTAAGTCTGTTTTGTTGACTTAACACTATTTTATAAAAATAATCAAACGCCTCATCTTCATTATCTATCTTTTTAATTATGAAATGACCACCACGTTCTCTTGTTTCATATACTTTCCATACCCCTTGATCAAATGCGCACCCTAATACAAGTGGAGCATCAGATAGCTTATCGAGTTTTATAATATATTCACCAATAATTAACTTTTCAGATTCTAATCTCTTTAAGAACTCTTGTTTTGTCATTTCTACCCTCCTTCTAATATGTCGGTATAACTCCAAGCGTTTCCAATGTTTGTGTATTTAGATGAGTTACGATTTGTGCAACTCCACCATAATTTTTCGCCACCATCTGTGTCATCCTCGTGAGTTTGTTACCTATCCCCGTTTTTACCTACTCTAGCTATATATAGCTTCATCTCACTTGTATATAATATGTATAACACACACAAAATCTCAAATAAAATAATACTCCATGATGGTACCACCTTCATAAGCTATGAAATCAGTAATACAACATTCATCTTAATCCAAAGCAAAAATTTCAAATAAAAAACGAAAAACATCTAATAGGTAATCAAGTGCAATATAAAATACTTCTTTACTTTTACGACTTTAAAGCAACGTTCCTGTTAAATCTCTTAATTTCCCTTTGAGAATACTTCATTAGATAAAATGTAATCTATTATAATTATAGGAGACAAGTTAAAAACAAAATATTATTATAAAAACTTTGATGGGACAATTTCATTATTTTTTGATTTTCATTAATATTTTTTAAAATTTTTTCTATTTATCTTAGAAAATTTCTTCCCAAGCTTCTTTTGCATCCATTAACCTTTGCGATAAAAACTCATAAAAAGTTTCTGCTGTATTGTAGTCATCAAGTCCTCCTTGCCTTTGCCTATTCCACGCAATTACCGGACATTCATTATTCTCCAACTTACTTGTATCTAAACAATAAGCATATTCATCTATATCCTCAATAACTACTAAATACTCACTCATTCCTAAATCTCTATAATTCTCCGTTTCAATAATAACAGTAGCAATATCGGACTTAGCTACTCCTAAAATATTTACACCAAATAAACCGCCAGAACCGTAATTATTTAAGAACCACTTATAACTTTCTGTCAATTTTAACTTAAGCGTGTCTTGAACATAATTAACCTGTTTGCTATTTACTCCTCCAGTAACATCATCCAAAACCATATTCCTCTTAATAAAATTGATTAATTCATCTTTGTTCATTCAGAATTTCTCCTTTTACAATTTGCCTTTATCTATTTGTTTAGCTCTCCATATCTAATATTTCGATCTAAAGTTTTCATATTGTTTTTTCAAAACAAGGTCATTCTAAAACTTCCTCCATTCTCCACTAGACCATGCAATATTCTATCATATTCTTTATGCATACTACTCGGGAGCTCAACCAGTGAACCAGGTTCTCTTTTAATTAAATGATGAAGTTCTAATTCGAAGATTCTCTTTACGATTATATGTAAGAAATATATTTTAATAATTGAATGATGCTATAAATAAACAGCAATTGTAGCTTATAAAAATGCTGTTTTTGTTTGGTTTATACTTTATCTAAATTGGAAGTTAGGTAATGATGGTCTATTAAAGTTTTCTACCCTTCATTACGAATAAAATTTTTCGAGGTATTTGTGTTTATAGGGACAAATAAAGAAACGTCTCTAGTATTTTGTTATTGGACTTTCATCTTATTTTTAATAACTATAATAACAAAAAACTTGATTAGCATTAGTCCATCAAGGTTTTTTCATGAAGTTCTATATTATATTTCTAAACATCTATTTTTATAATAATTCTTCATTTAATTTTTCTGCTTTATGCATTTCTCCTAACAGTGGATTTTGAAAGTCATTATAACTATCCATATAGGCTCTTATACCACCAATGAAATTGATACCTTTAATATCTTTATTATTTTCTAATATATCTAATGCATTCTTATATCTCGTATAAATAAGTTTTAAAATACCACTATTTAGTTCTTCATAGTAATCTTTTTCTAGATTATATATCACAACTTTTATCTGTTCGACTAACTGCTTTTTCTTATCCATTATATCCTCCTATCTATTAGGAAACTCTCTTATCTCCTTTACCCATTCTGACGGCCAGTCTTGAGTTAATAATGTTTGATCTCCATCACCTTCTAGTAGCGCTCCTGTTTTTGTATATTGCTTTTCTACTCTACCTATATTTAAGATTTGTCCTTTTGGCACTTTAAGAGGTAGAATACATTAAATAGGTCATACGCTTTAATAGGGTTATCGTACTAAAGAATTTGCTTTAATATCATATGGGGCTACAAGGTTTATCTATATTCTATAAATAACTGTCGGTTCATTCGACACTAGGTCGCCCCCATAAAAAAAGAAACCTTGAAAGGCATTAGCTACTCAAGGTTATCTTTAATTTATTTCTATTTTATTTTCACTCCTACTTTCATTTTCTCTACTACATTATTTAGCCACTGTAGAGGATTTAATTCAATAGCTGGAAAATAAACTTCAGCATTATTTTGAATAATATTTTCTTTCTCCTGTTTTGTTAAATTACTATTCAAAAACTTCTCACAATCCTTTATTGTAGACAGCAGACATTCTTTGCTAGCTTCGTTTACAAACTCAACTAATGCTTGTTCTGGAGAACTGATGTCTTGATGAAATGTTCCTCCTAAAAAATCTTCCAGCTCTTCTAAGTAATCATAAGTTTCATCCATAAACTATCCCTTCTTTCTATTTAACAGGATATCCTGTTAAAATAAAACTATCATTATTATCCTTTTTAAGTATTATTTTTGCGTTTGTAACATTCTCAATTCCTTCTGAATTCCTAGTAGTACTTCTACCAATTATTTCCCCGTTACCTTTGAATTTTAAAGGTAAAGTAGGTCTCTATTTGGGTCAGATAGCCACTTTTGGATTTTCTGTATATTCTTAGTGTCGCTAAGAACTGTATCAGCAACTTTTTCAGCTGTCATTCTATATTTAAAAGTAGAAGAACCAGTAATTTTAGGGTTATTTTTCAACCTTTCCAATAATTGTTCATCCGTTTTTCCGACATGCCTATCTATTAAATGCCCACCTTTTAACTCATGAGCAGCTAATCCACCACCTGGGGCTAGAGAACTTTTATCTCCTTGCTTAACATTATCTATACCCTTAGTAAATAAAATCAGAGTCTATTAAACTTATCGTACCGTAAATTAAAATTTATCTAACGTTTTTTACAAATATCGAGTATTATATGACCTTTTCTTATAAAAAACAAACAAAAATCTTATTAGCCATAAAAGTAAGTAGACCTTTTACTTTACCCACTGTTTATTGCCACGACCTTTATCATTGTCCTTAGTTTGTGGGTTTACGGTTACATAAGTCATCTTGGCATGTAAAATGTCATCTCGCATATTTATCTTATTATTTTTACAAAATAAGTATTAAAACATAATGCCTTGATGGTACAAACATCATGAGTTATGAATTTCACGTAGGCATTTTTATGTTGTCCCAAGTAACATTTCTTACAAAAAAGCACTTGTTGCCTTAAAGACAATCAAGTGCTTTTAAGTTATCTGTTTGTTGGAACTCTCATATAACTTACTCGGAATATGGGTTATAATCTTTCCCAACTTTACTAAGACCCTCTAATACTTTTTCTATTCTATTAGTCAAATCTGCTATTTCCTCTTGTGTCAGTTCGTCTGTAACATTTAAATCTTTAAACATACTTAATCTGTTTATTATACCTTCAACATATCCAATAAAGACCTTATCTTTGGATAACAATATTTCACCTATGGCAGTATCAACAATAAAGTCTTCTACCTTCCCTAGGTTTATATACTCATTAACAGTTCTTGCTATAGCATATTCATGACCCCTATTTAATTTCAAATAATCATTATAATCTTCGTTAATAGCTTCAAAAATTTCATTATATTCCCAATCTTCCACGCTCTCACTCCTCTTTTATGGTCTAATTCTTTCATCGTTATTATGAATAATTTCCAATTCTATATTTTTATATTTATTTGCAAATTCAGCTATTACTTTACTACAACTATCACAAGTGTCTAATTCAGTAAATAACTTAATTTTTCCAGTAGCATTAACGTCATCACCCAGTTTTAATGCAATTTCATTTAAAATCTTATACTCCGTGTCAGAATCTCGCATGAAGGGTTTTCCATCTTTACCAGGCGCTAAAGATGCCTTGAAAATGGGCTCATTTGGTTTTAATGAAATTTCAGGAATCTTTTCTTCTAAAACCCCTTTAAATTCATCTATTTTACTTGAAGCATAAAACTCCTTTTTATTAATGCCATTAACATCTACCTCAGCAAAGGCAAAATTACCGGATTTTTTATATTTGCTCGGTAAAACCCCTCTTAACTCTTTCACTCTATCAATTATTTGTGCTTCTTCTACTGAATCTATTTGTCTTGTTGGATATACTTTACCCGTACTCTTAGTTCTAACATCGTTTAATACATTAAGAGGATTAACAGTTTTCGTACTATCCTTCATATCTCCAAAAGAAAACTTCGACATTCCCTGGTCAATATCCTTCAATATCCGCATAGGATTCATAACATTTATTGGTGAATTCCCAATTGAACTAATCGCCAAATTACTTTTAGGATTTTGAAGAAGGACATTCATACCACCTTGTAATTCTCTACCAAAAGAAACAGCCCCAGTTTTTGTTTTCTGTGTTAACTGATGCAACTTCCCGATGGTTTCTTCTGTAACAACTTTACCATTCTTCACTAAACTTGGGATAAACGGCGTAGCCATTAGCGCAGGACCTAGAATACTATAATACAAGCTTTGTTGACGCTGAAGATCAGTTAACTCGTTACCGAACATATCTTTGCCAAGTATATATTCGTTAAAGCCATTAACTGATACAAGACCATAGATTCCTAGTTCTGCTTTTTCGAGATTTGAGAATGTCTTCGCATTTAAGTAAACATCCAAAGCCTGATCCGCTGCATGCACACCTTTGGCGGTTTTATAGATGGCTCCTCCACCTTTAACGATTCTTCCGGCCCATCCTACAACTGGGATAAAACCTGCTGCTGCCATTGCTCCAGCTGTCACACGTTGAGCTGTTGTAAGTTCAGCACCAGTGACGGGATCAACACCTTCAGAGGCACGTATGTAATCGTAATATCCAGTTAACTCACCTGTGAAGTTCTTTACGCCATCCCATGTTTTTTCATACCATGGACGTTGTTTTTGCTCTTCAAGGCGTTTCATTTGTTCTCTGGCTTTTTCTTGTTCTTCTTTAAAATTCAGATAGTCGTTAGCTTGATTTTCTGCTTGTTCTTTTAGTAGATAAACATCACTAGTTTGGTATTGTTCCGCATTAAAATGGATCGGAAGAATCTCATTTCCTTGACGAGTTGCCTCTAGAAGTTGTTGAAATAGTGCCACAACATAATGCTCATCATCCTCAGATAATGTATATTCTGATTTTAACTTTTCATCAAAATTTTCAACAGCTTGAAGTGTTTCATTTCGACCTTTTTTTGCCTCTGCGACCGCATCCATGAACCGATCTGTTGAAAATACATTTAAAGGAACTAAATCATCCACTCGATTAAATATTCGTTTTAGTTCATCCTGCTGACTATCAACCATCATCATGTAATTTTTCTCATGATGTGATAATTCTGATTCTAGAAAGCTTTGATAAACAACGGTGTTCCCTGATAAATCATTATCTCCTGCATCACCTGATACTCCATTAAAAAAGGCGATTTGCCGATCAACAAGTCGCATCCATGCATCAACAACATCTATTTGAGCTTGATAAAAACCCTTGATCGAATTTGCCCCTTTTCCTTGAAGAGCATCATCAAGCTGCACAATATCCAAAAAACGTTTCCGTAGAAGAACCAGCTTTTCCCTCAGGCTAGAATACTCCTTGGCGCGATCTTCCATTGACTCTATTAAGCTTCTTGCCTCATAAACTTTCAAAGACATCGACTACCTTTCTTTCAATTTCTATACGTTGTTATGTATCAACTCTAGGTTAGGTATTTTTAATATCCAATAATATCCACTTATTATAAATACCATATACACCCAATTAAATACACAATTTAACAGGTAATTGTTAAAGAAAGGAACTTTATACTTATGAATGGTTGTTGTCTATAGGAAGAAATAATGAAAATTGAGTGCAAGGATTTTTAGAAAACCTTTAAAAGTTAGATAGAGAAATAAATTCCAACCATTAATATAGATTAATATTTCTTCATTCAATCCCTTACTCGTTTACTAGACCGAAAGAACCAAATTCAAAACACCTAATTTGCCTAATTAATGTAAAATTAGTAAAAATATTTGTTATAATAGTACTAATATAGTATTAAATACTACCATCAAGATATCCAACAAATAAAACAGTGAGGTTAATTATGTCTTTCTTAAAAAATATGTTTAAAGGATTAACAGATCCTAGAGAATTAAAAGAACCAAAAATGATTAAAGACTTTCCTGAGGAATCTGAGTTGATTAAGGCTTTAACAGAACTATCAGAAAGCAATCGACAAGATATAGATATAGAGAAAGTTCAGAAGCATTTGAAAATGTTCTCTATTGGCCAAGTTGGAGAGAAAAAAGTTTGTTATGAACTGAAGAATTCGATGCTTCCCCTATTGATTTTGCATGATGTCAACCTAGTATTTGAGAATCATGCTGCTCAATTAGACTTTGTTGTTATTACACATAAATTCATATTGGTGTTAGAAGTTAAGAAATTATATGGAAATGTGCAAGTTTCTGAAAAAGGTGAATTTTTCAGAGTAATGACTAAGAATAATAAAGTGATTCATAAAGAAGGTATGTATAGTCCAATAAATCAAGTCGAGAGACAAGTAGCAATTCTTGAAAAGTTCTTGAAATCTAGAGGGTATATTAACAAGTGTCCAATTAAATATGCAGTTACTTTTGCAAATGATAAAACGATGTTAGAAGTATCTTCAAATGCTCCTGACGATATCAAAACAAGACTTATTCGTCATGATCAAATTAAAAACTTTATTAAAAGTGAACTAGAATTAAAGTCTCCGGTCAATATGTTAGATAAAGAGCTTTACCAAATATCAGATGCTATCATGAATCTACATAGAAATAAAACGATAAAAATTGAAGACTATATGTTGACGACTACTCACACTTCAATTCCAGTAGTCAAAGAAAGTGAAACTAGTAGCAAAGATGATACTTCTTCACCTGTTAATATCCAAAATATGCAGCAGGCATTAACTGAATTCCGATTAAAACGTTCTAAGGAACTAGACATAAAACCATATCATATTTTCACCAACAAAACCTTAGCAAACCTTTTACAAAATAAACCACAAACTTTAGATCAACTGCTTCATATAGAAGGAATTGGTCAAAAGAAAGCTGATGATTTTGGACAAGATATACTGAATATTATTCAAAATTGTAATAACGAAAGTACTAAAGACATAACTACAAAATCTAATGAAACTATACAAGTTCCTTCAGATCAATTACGATCATCTTTACAAGAGCTTAGAACTCAGCTTTCTAAAAAACTAAATACGAAACCATATTACATTTTTACAAATAATACTCTAGATAAGATTTTAGAAAAAAAGCCTCGTACAATGAAAGAACTTCTAGAGATAGAGGGAATTGGACCTAAAAAGGCCGAAGAGTTTGGGCAAGACATTATCGCTGTTTGTAAGAAGGTTTATTAATATTTTTACTTTGTCCCCTCCTTTTTGTTTCATCAAGAAGCTGGGGACTTATTTGTTTTAAGATGATTCGCACATCATTAGTAACATCATATTTCCACTATGTTACAATATCAATTGGGACAATTTTACCAAAATAGAAATAGATAGGATTTAAGAATAATGATTAACTACATCGTAAATTATTTTCAACAAACAAAAACAAAGAAACAGCTGAAAGAAATAAAGCAAACAGTTGCTGATCTTCATATGTTCTTTAAAAAATTCGAAAAACAAGTTGAAGCTCTTTCACATCAACGAACACTAATAACTGATGATCAAATTACTTTTTTAAAGAACAAGTACATAAATGAAATAAAGAATCTGAAGTTCTCCTCTCTTTCACAGCAGATAATCAATATAAAAGTACATGAAAAAAAGTTGCAACAGCTTGAAGAAATGGTTTCAATGATACAAACTAAAACCCATTCTATACATAACGAATTACCGGATATTCAGAGAACTGTAAATACTACTATCAAAACATACAAGGATGATATTAATTCCTTTAAAAAGAAAATCGTGGGAAACCGTCAAGTTTATTTTACCTCTTCCCAACGTGAAGATATTAGAACATCTTTTAAGGAAACTTACGATTTCTTCAGCGTTTCAAATCAAGATCACGTAGTAGATAAAGAGATAAAAGGATTTCTTCATTTTTATGAAAACTTAGATGATTCTGTTGAAAAATGGAACAAAGAATTTATACAAAAGGAATTAGCTACTTACGAGGCATTTTTCAACGATATTGATGGGAAATCTCTTGATTTACAGCAACGCACCGCTATTGTCACTGATGAGGATAGCAATTTGATTCTTGCTGGAGCTGGTAGTGGAAAAACCTTAACTATATCAGGAAAGGTAAAGTATTTAGTCGAAAAGAAACAGGTCAAGCCAGAAGAAATTCTTCTCATCTCCTTTACAAAAAAAGCAGCTGAAGAAATGAATGAGAGAATTTCAAATCGTCTTGGTCTCAAAGTGACGGTAAATACATTCCATAAATTAGGGTTAGATATTATCTCTAAAAATACAAATAATAAGCCTGATGTTTTTCAAAATATGACAAGTTTACTAGACGACTATTTCCATAAAGAAATTTATAAAGATAAAGAGTTAATTCAAAAATTGATGACTTTCTTTGGTTATTTCTTAAATATTCCTAAAGATATCGATGAATTTGAAGACTTAGGTGAATATCACGAGCATTATCGTAATGTTGATTTTGAAACGTTAAAAGGAAAAAAAGATAAAATGGATCGCTATCTTTCCGAACAAACGAATAAATTAAAAAATCAATATATGACGTATAGTGGTGAAACGGTGAAAAGTATTGAAGAATTTATTATTGCTAACTTCTTATTTTTAAATGGTATTTCATATAAATATGAACATCCCTACCCTTTTCATGAAGAAAATCAAACGTACCGACACTATAAACCTGATTTTTATTTACCAGATTATGATCTTTACATCGAACACTTTGGGATAACTGAAAACAATACAGCACCTTGGCTATCGAAAATAGAAGAAGCAAAATATATTGATGGAATCGTTTGGAAAAGAAGTAAACATAAAGAACATGGTACAACATTAATAGAGTCCTACTCCTACTATAATAAGCAAGGCGTCCTACTTGAAAAATTAGAGCAAAACTTAAAGAATCATCACGTAGAATTTAAGAAAATTGATTATTATGAGCTGTTTTCTTCGATTTATGATTCAACAAACGATCCATATTTTACTGAGTTTAAAAAACTCATTTCAACATTCTTAAACTTATTTAAATCAAATGGATACGAAGCAACGAAATTTGATGAATTCAAGCAACATCAGCAAAGCATTCAACATCCTTTTTCACAAAAAAGATCGAATTTGTTTTTCGAGCTTGTAAAGCCAATTTTCACTTATTATGAAAACTACTTAAAGAAGCATAAGCAGATAGATTTTAATGATATGATCAATATCGCAACAGATATCGTAATACAACAAGATATAACCTTTCCCTATAAATACATTATGATTGATGAATATCAAGATATCTCAAAAAGCCGCTATCACTTAATAAAAGCAATTCGAGAGAAAACAAATGCGAAAATCATGTGTGTTGGAGATGACTGGCAATCTATCTATCGTTTTGCTGGAAGTGATATTCAGCTATTCACCAACTTTGGTGACTATTTTGGTCACTATGAACTTCTCAAAATGGAAAAAACGTACCGAAATTCTCAGGAACTAATCAATATTGCTGGAGATTTCGTTATGAAAAACCCAATACAATTTAAGAAAAACTTAACATCAAATAAACTTAAGGAACAACCCATTAGAGTACTAGGCTATAAACGAGATCTTCTGGACTCTCTCAAACAAGCGCTAGAAGAGGTTGTCAAAGCTTTCGGTGAAAACTCGTCAGTGATGTTACTCGGAAGAAATAATTTTGATATTCAACGTCTTATAGGTGGATCTTCCTTTCATATTAAAGACAATCGATCAGAAGGAACGAAACAAATCGTCTATCAAAAATATCCTAAACTTAAGATAACGTTTTTAACAGCACATCGTTCAAAAGGACTTGAAGCTGAAAATGTCATTATCATCAATGGACAAAATAGCTCTGTTGGTTTTCCAAATAAAATATCAGATGATCCTATCCTTTCCTGGGTTTTAAATGAGCAAGAAAGCTATTGGTTCGCTGAAGAAAGAAGACTATTTTATGTTGCACTAACAAGAACGCAAAACACAACCTATGTGCTAGCACCAGAACAAAAACAATCATCATTCGTCAAGGAACTGAGAAGCAACTACAACATCACTTATGAAACAAACGAGAAATCAATTCTAGATAACCCACCCTGCCCTAAATGTAAATCAGGGCAACTAACTATAAGAGAAAATGCAGGAAATCGAAATCACTTTCTTGGTTGCACAAATTTCCCTGGCTGCGACTATACCATCAAAAATGTAGAGCTATTGAATCAACCAATTACATGTCCACTTTGTGATGGGTATATGGTTAGAAGAAAAGGGAGATATGGAGAGTTTTATGGATGTAATCATTATCCAAGGTGTGAAGGGAAGATGAAAATATAGGGGTTGTAATTTGTGCGTGTTTAAAGTTAAGGATAAGTAGGTTAGAAGACTACTTATCCTTATGTTTGTTGATTGGGATTAACCTTTAAAATGATTGAATCTAGATTGTTTAAAATATAAAAGAAATAATCATTACCTTTTATTTAGATACCGGTGGTCGGGGGCGAACTGTCACCAATCTTTTCTAAACAGGCGTCATTCATCTACCCCTGCCTTTTAATCTGATCAAGCGTATTACCACTGACATCCTTCCATTCAGTCCATCCGTTTGCCCTCCTAGCTAACACTGTTCCTGCAGCAGCGCTCGGAGAACTAAAGATATGATCTTCTACAAACTTTAGAACACTATCTTCTTGGATAAGAATACCGTTCTCTTTTAAATCTTTTCTCATATTTTCTATCCAATTTCCTGCAGTTGCAGATTCTACAAGATTACAGATTGAATCTTTGAAAACAACAAATCCTTCATTTGTAAATTCTCCTTTTGCAAGTGCATCTTTTCCTTTACAATAGAAAATTTCCTGTGCTTCATTACTGCTAAGCTTCTCGAAAATAGGAAATCCCAGAGCTGATAATAGAGTTTTCATCGTATCAAAGTTATCCATTAAATCAGCTATCATTGGTTCAGGTAAGGATGATTGTGTTGGAATGTTCCCATTTTCCAATTTATAACGACCAATTTCTAAAGTTTTTTTATAACAATAGGATTCTAAAAATTTCACATGTGATTTAGTAAAGCTTGCTGTTTTTGAAACAACAATAACGGCTACATTCCAAAAATCTTTAGTGGTATCACGATTGTGTTGTTTTAAGCGATCATAACAATTTTCAGCCTCACCAATATAGACATTTGGCTTACCATCTATGTCAGATTTGCCAAATAAGAAGTAAATACCAACACTTTTGGGTTCTTCTCGTACGTTCATCTCATTTAATTTACTTCTAGGAATTAATATAACTTGAACAATGCGAGTTGTGATTTCAGCAATTTTAACACTAGTTGGCGATCCATCTGGCATATATATTTGAATAGTTTTTCCTAGCTCCACTAATTTTCAGCCTTCCTTTCAAAATGATAATGTAATCTATATTCACAAATTTCTTTTGTCCAACGAAATAATACTTCTTCGTGCTGTCTATCTATTTGAAAGTTAAAAGAAAACATATTATCTTCATATGTAACAAGCCCTTTTGAACTTCCACTCCACTTAGTCATTGGCATTTTAACAATCAACCTACTAACTTTATCTTCTTTATAATTCCATAATGATCTAGTTTCTTTATCAGAAAAATCAATTCGTTTTCTGTATTGCGTTTCTGTAAGAAACTGATGAAAGAAAGGTGCCACTTCTGAGGGTGTTATTGACTTATACCATTCTGATCGTCCTCTTTGTAACATTGCTAATAAAACAACCATTTTATAGCTTTTAGCCATTCCGGTTTTCTCAACTTCTATAAGCCAATTCTCATATTTGTTATAAACTAATTTCTCGTTCTCAGATAGTTCTTCAGCCCAATTTAAAAAGCCAACATAAGAGTTGAATTCTTGTTTATATTGAATAGACTCTGACTTTCCTTTTAAATGTAATTCGAGATATGAAGGTCTTCTTCCAATATCATGTTTAAGGGCATAGTAATTTTTAAATAATTTCTCTTTCCTTGGTTGTTTCTTTTTTGTCATTTCTTTTAGTAGATTTATAACGTCCAGCTCTAAATCAATGACACAACTCTGCGGAACTGTTGGAATTGTTGATGATTTCTTCTCTATCTTCTCTCCAATATCAAACAAACTTAGCTTAATATCAGCATTTCGATAATTCCCAATCAAATCAATAATGACACAGTGATCCTTATGATTATGTAAGCGGAGTCCGCGTCCTACTTGTTGAGTAAACACTGTCAGCGATTCTGTTGGCCTGACAAATAAAAGTGTATCAACACTGGGGATATCAACTCCTTCATTGAAAAGATCAACAGTGAAGATAGCATCTATTTTTCCTTGCTCTAATAATTTGATTGCATCTACCCTACGTACTTCCTTTTGCTTTGAATGTAAGCATAATGTGTGATAATTATGCTGGTTAAAAAAAGTTGATAGAAATTCCGCTTGCCTTATTGATGAACAAAATACAATCGTTCTAGTTTTTTTATGTTTTTTCCAAGCATCAAGTATATTTTTAGCCATATCGTCTTTTAACTGAGCTTGTAAGAGCTGTTCTTCATCGTATCGATTACCTAACCAAGTGATTTTATTATAATCCGTATCATCGTATACACCATAATATTGAAACGGAGCTAGCCACTGTCGTTGTATAGCTTCTAAAAAGTCAATTCGATACGCCACATTACCATCGCAAATAGAGTAAACATCTTTATTATCATTTCTATCTGGTGTCGCTGTGATTCCTAATAAAAAATCTGGTTGAAAATAATCTAAAACTCTTTGGTAAGAAGCTGCCGCTGCATGGTGGAATTCATCTAAAATGATAAGATCAAAATCATCTGCCTTAAATTTCTCCAGATGCTGTTTCATACTTAACGTAAATATGGATGCGAACACATAATCAACATTTGCTTCTTTGTGTATCCCATTGTAGATTCCAAATGAACTATTTTTCATAATGCTAGAAAAAGATTTCTTGGCTTGAGTTAGTATTTCTTCACGATGAGCAATAAATAGAACTTTTTTGAATTTTTTTGCAAAGAAACCAGCAAGGTAAGTTTTACCTAGCCCTGTCGCCATTACAACTAGAGCAGATTTGTATCCTTCCGAATAGGTTTTTTCTAATTCATCTAGTGCTTCTATTTGGGCAAACCGAGGTTGTATTTCACAATAATCAGGTGTATCTTCTATTACAATAATTGGTTGTTGATTTTCTATACCTGGGAGCATTATCTCTATTTCTTCTTGTTCAGTCCATTTTTTCACAAGATTAGGATGCTTCTTGTGATACTTCTCATAGTTTTCTTGATATCCTTTAATTGTTTCTACATTTACTGAGATTGTTTGCTTATGGTACATTAACTTTGTAAATTGATCGAGTGCTTCTTTAAAAATGACTGGCTCCCTTTCTATCGATAAGTTCCATTCAACTCCGCTTGTTAAAGCAGACCGTGATAAATTAGAAGAACCGATAACTAGATGACCATCCTCTTGAAGATGAAAAAGATAGGCTTTTGGATGAAAAGAAATTCCGTTACTATTCCATATTCTTACTTCTATCTCAGGATGAATATCGATTAAAGTCCTTAGCGCTTCTGGCTGAGTTATATATAAGTAATCTCCAGTACACACCTTAATATCTACCCCTCTTTCAGCAGCAGTTTTCAGAGGGTTTCGAAGCAGTTCAACACCTGATTTCATAACAAATGACGTTAGTATGCATATTGTTGAGGCTTGCTCTATTTTCTCAAGTAGATGTGATATTAAATGATCAGTAATTAGTTGGACCTTACTCATCGTCAACCTCAATTAAATATATTTTCTCTTTAAATCCACCTCGTACATCTGCTTTTTCAGCTCTGATTTTCTCAATTTCTTCTATAGAAGAACCGTGATATTCTGCTAATGCATGTATGATCTCTAATACATCAGCTAATTCCTCTAGAGAGTTAGCAGTATTCGTTGCATCTACATATTCCTGTAACTCTTCAAATCCTTTCTCTTGCAGTTTCTTTATGTATTCATCATTTCCTAATATAGTAGTTTTATATGATTTCCCAGTCTTTTCAATGATAAATGGAATTTTATCTCGTACAAGCTTGTTGTATACTGGCATTATTTTTCTCCTTTTAGTTAATACATTCTTTTTTCAGGAATAACTCCTCGTACACCACCTCGAGGCTCTTCCATATCTCCTTTATATCTTGGAATAAGGTGCACATGAACATGAAAAATTGTTTGTCCTGCTACTTCACCATTATTTATTCCGATGTTGTATCCAGCTGGAGAGTATTCTTCATCTACTAATGATTTTCCTTGAAAAAGTAAGTCATCTATCGCTTGTCTTTCTTCTATTTTTAAATCAAAGTATTGATCTACATGTCTCCTAGGAATGATTAGCAGGTGACCTTTATTAACTGGGTATTTGTCAAAAAAACCGATGGCTAATTCATTTTGGAGAATAGGATCGGTGATTGTACAAAATGGACAAGATTCTTCTTTATCGATGTTATCCTGAAGTTGTTGAATACTTGTAGCTTCTCCCTTTATCCAGTTAATAAAGAAATTCCAATCACGTACAGACCCATCTTCATTCAATATCCTTAGAAAAATTCCATCGCCTTTTCCAACTTGCCAAATTGCTTGAGCTGAGTTTTTTTTATCCGAAATTCCACTTTCAAATATATATTTAAAAAAGGTGTCTTTTCCTGTTCCATATGTTTCAGCTACATAAGCAACTAAGTAAATATCAATACAACTAGCACCTAACTTGTAAGGGTTGTTTTTCAAGATGTGATTTCTAATAATTTCAATATTTTCTTCTATTGCTGAATTTAGAATTTGCTCATTTATTTCATCAATTAAATATGCTTGATAACTTCTTTTTTCCCATTGTTTTAATTTTTTATAATCACCGTTAACTATTTTGAGTTTATTCAACATGTTTTTTAGGTTACACACTGTAGGAATTATATTTGTATGTAAATCTCGTCCTCTTAATTGTTTTGGGATTTTAATAGAATTTTCATTCATTGTAACCACCTTAAACCCTCATCTCACTTTTATCATTTCAGTGTTTATTTGACACTTCATTTTCTTATGTTTTTTAATAAAAAATATCAAGTCGAACAGTATCTTTTCCTGTTAGGACATAAATACCTTCATTGACTTTCTATCTATCAAGGAATACAAACCTCTTTATATGATGGAGAAATATTAATTCTTCATTTAATTATTTATTGTACATCCACTGATTCTTCAAATACTAAAGTATAACCAATCTAATCGTATGCTTTTTTTTGAAAATTCGAGTATCTCTTCATCTGCTAGTATTCTAGTTCTATAACTTTCAACTTTATTCCCTATAATTTCCTGGATTTCAACTAAAACAAGCTTATTGTATAATGGTATAATATCCATTCCTATCTGTGGAATAAATATTTATCTATGACTATTTCGACAATAACTGTTATTTCCCTCCATTTACTTACAGATAAATAATCACTACCATAATTCCTTTTTAATAAAAATAAAAAATGATATGATATTTAAAGATCAATTTTATTTCGGGGGATATTATGAAAAAAACAGTAAAAGTGGTTGCAGCTATTATTGAAAATGAACAAAATGAGATTCTTTGTGCTTTACGATCACCGGAAATGGCTATACCTAATATGTGGGAGTTTCCTGGTGGTAAAGTAGAGAAGAATGAAGATATTTATTCTGCGCTGGTTAGAGAAATCAAGGAAGAGCTAGATTGTACAATTGAAACAATGGATCTATTTAATGATCATACACATGAGTACGATTCTTTTATCATTAATTTAATCGCGATCAAGTGTAAAGTTGCCCAAGGTAATCCAACTCCTAGTGAGCATTCCACATTAATTTGGTTAAAAAGAGAAAATCTAGACTCTCTAAAATGGGCTCCAGCTGACATTCCAGCTGTTGAGCAGCTTATATGTGAATAATGAAGAAGTCCCCATTATCACTTTGGGGACTTTTTCTTTTTCTATACTTTTTTCGTGAATTCAGTATAAAGATTACCTGGTATTTCATGTTCTAGACGCAATTTTACTGTAATTGGTCTTTCTCCTTCATATTCAACTGAATCACCTTTTCCAATATAAATATAAGGTTCTGTTTTGCCATCAATTTCTTTGTATTTCCTTACAAATAGATGTAAATGTACTCCGCGTTCTTTGTTAAAGATTATGTTTTTTCCTCTTTCAGATGTTTGGCTTGTGTTGTTTTGTGTTTGCCACTGAAAGTAGTTTTGATCTAGGAATTTATCTTGATAATTTATGCTTTCTTTGATGTCTTCTTCTTTATGAAGATCTATAAATAGGAAATAATCGTTATCATTTGCGACAATTCCAGATCCTCTGAATGATGTATGAGTTTTGCGGTAATTTGATAATATTGCCGCATCAATCATTTGGTATTGTTCATAAAGCTTGAAGTGTGGAACACCGTAATATTCGTGTTTATATTCTTTTTCATAACGGTAAATTCCATAATTAAGTACATCTTCAATATACTTTTTGAACTCTGTATTTTCTAACACTGTAATAAAAGCTGCTGATTTGATTAATTTTTCATCACGATAATTTACTAGCTTCTCTTTTATTTTTAGTTGTGTTGTGTCATAGTATTGCTGATCTAAATATTCAAAAGAGTGATGAATACTGTCATCATCAACATCTTTGATTAATTTCAGAATTTCAGTTTTTGCAGCAGCAATCGTTAATTCTTCATGTTCTAGTAAGTATTTAATAATAATAAAATCGTACACTCTTTTTAATGGTAGATGGCTTGATAACTGCTTTAAAATATTTTCAAAGATTTCATCCATTAATATTGACTTGAGATGATTGTCTTTTTCTACCTTTGCGACGAATGAAAGATAAGATTTCTCTTTTTCAATAAACTTAATCGGATCCGGTGCACCGTCAAATTTTAAATAATCTAATAAATATAGTGGAATACGACCTTGATTGAGCTTTTTAAATTCAAAATATTCTTCTTTTAAATATTTCATTGAATTAAAGTTTTCTTGATCAATTTGCTCTAATATTCGCTCCTGGGCTATTTTGTCCATTTGAATATGTGTTGCACCAGGTATATTGGCAAAATCAGTCGCAATCGCCACTTTAAGGCTTTCTTTATCATAGTAACGACTTCCATTTAGTGCAATTGCAATAAGAAACACTTTGCTATGATTTCCAATAAAGTCTAAAACGGTTAAGAAGCTTTTACTATCATGCTTTCGCAAGCCTCTTCCTAGCTGCTGGATAAATATAATCGGTGAATTTGTTGGTCGAAGCATGAGAACGGAATTTACAGAAGGAATATCTACACCTTCATTGAAAATATCCACTGTAAAAATACATTCTAGCTCATCGTAATCATCTTCTAAACGATCGATATATTTGCTACGCTCTTCAACTGAATTTCCTCCATGAAGACAAATGCTTTTATATCCTCTTTTGTTAAATTCATCAGCCATATATTGTGCGTGATTGATACTAGCACAAAACCCTAAGCATTTTCTCTTTTCACCGTCATGACTATAAAAATTCATTTTTTCAATAATAAAGTCAACACGTTCATTTACTTTTAACCTTTTTGTTACTTCAGCAACATCATCAATTGATACATCACTTAAATCGATTCCTTCAACATCTGTTATGCCAAAATAATGAAAAGGTATGACGAGATCATCTTCTAACGCATCATGAAGTCGCACTTCTAATGCAACATTATTGTCAAACAAATCGAACACATTGTAAGAATCACTTCGTTCAGGTGTGGCCGTCATTCCTAACGTGAATTTCGGCTGGAAATATTCCATAACATTCTGATAGGTAGGACTTGTAGCATGATGAGCTTCATCGAAAATAATATAATCAAATTCTTTACGATCAAATTCTTCATATAAGCGAGACATCGTTTGGATTGTGGAAAAAACATAATCTGCATCTGCTTCTTTGTGATTGCCAGTAAGTAAACCAAATGAAATACCGCGATTTGTAATAAGTGTTTCAAACGTTTCTTTTGCTTTTTTAAGGATTTCTTCTCTATGTACAATAAATAATAGTCTTTTGGGTTCAAAGCTTTTCACATCAAATGCTGACATAAATGTTTTACCTGTTCCAGTTGCCGAGACAACAAGTGCTTTACTTTCACCATAGTTGCGTAATCTCTCTAAATTCTCCATCGCACTTCTTTGCATTCGATTTGGAACAATATATGGTGCATTTTCATAGATTAATTGCTGCCTTGTTTGCTGACTTTTAATAGTAAGTAGAAATTCTCTATAGCGAGTAATAAAGTCATAATCAGCTATTTCACTACTATCCCAAAGATGTTTGTACTCTTTTAAGATGTTTTGGATAAAACCACCTTGTTCTTTAGAAATGATCTCCAAATTCCACTCTATATTGCTTTTCAAAGCACTTTGGGTAATATTCGATGACCCAATGATTACTTTGTAGCTATCATGGTATTCAAAAATATATACCTTAGTGTGAAAACCAATTTCTTTATCTGTTACAAACACCTTTAAATTGATATGCGAAAACTCTTTAATTTTTTCCAATGCCTTTGCATCAGTAAAATTTAAATACGTGGAAGTAAGGATTTTCCCTTTTACTCCTTTTTCGCCTGCTTCTTTTAAGGAATCTAGCAATAGCTGTAAGCCACTATAATTGATAAAAGCTACACTAAAATAGAATCGCTCGCACTCTTTAATAGATTTAGTCAGCTCTATCAATAAATTACCGTTAGCGGAATTCGTGATTAATTTCTTATCTGTATCCATGTTTAACTCCTAACTAGTTGCTCATTATATGTATTTAGCTTAGCTCATTAGTTATTATGTATATTCTTTACCCGTCTAGTAAACTTTAAACTTCATTCTTTTTCTTTTATAACAATCATTACACATTAAAGAGCTTTCATTGTTAATGATCATTATATATTTTCAATACCTATCATGACTATCAAACTTTATCATTTATTTCATCTGACTAATCGTATAAACATGTTGTTTACTTTCTATTAAATCTTTATATCTATATAACCAGCCACCTGGATTATTGATTGTTTAAAACATCATAATAAGCATATTTTACTATAAAACCCCAATATTAAATGGATTTTTTCACAAAAGGATTTTACTATATATTCTGATCCTAAAACTTTTTCTTAAAATTATATCGTGTTCACATTGATGTTCATCGCTTTTCAACCATTGCATCTTAAGTTATAATTAAAATAGACAAAGCATAAACTAAAAAAGACTGTTCGGTGCTGGAACACCAAACAGTCACACAATAGCTAGGTTCCCGTCAAGGGGATCAGCGATATTTGTAACATAACTCACCCATCGCGGTCAAAGCTCAAGGGTGGGTTATTTTTTGTCTCTAAAAGATATGATTGACAACACCAAACTTGCAAATGCGATCATAAGCATTAACGTTTGAAATACTGTCATTATAAGCATCACCCTATTCGAAACGGGGTAACACTGACCACCCTTGAGTTTCCTAACTATTGCATCACTAGTATAGCACAAGAGTAGAATGTATGTTCTTATTTATAGTAGTCTTTTTTAGACTTGCCTAACCCACCCGCCTTTTCTTCCGATAAGCTGAAGGACTTTCTCCAAAGTAGTCGGTGAATATTCTCGTAAAATAATCTGGGGTCTGATACCCAACTTCATGTGATATTTCATTAATTGTTCTTGTTGTATGTAGTAATAAGCGTTCAGCTTGCTTTAATCGTATTTTTTTAACCGTTTCAATAATTGATTCCCCTACTTGTTCTTTATATAAATGCGAAAGTCTTGATGGAGAAAGGGAAACATGTTTGGCAAGCTCTTTTACTTGAATTTGCTGATTGTAGTTTTCTGTTACATAATCAACTGCTTCTTTTATTCGTGAATCTAATAATACCGTTGAGCTGTTTTGCTGGTGAAGATAATTGGCTAGAAGTAATATCGTTTCTTCCAATGCATTTATGGCTAATTCATAATGAAAGAGATTTTCTGAATGTAAATTATATTGAATTACTTTTCGAAATGATTCATAAATGGCTATCCTCTCACTTTTCAGCTTTATTTCTGTATGAAAAATCATTGTATTTTTAGATATTTTTGGCAGCCATTCAATCCATGATGGTCTAGGAATAAAATGACACCATTGCATCTCCCATATATGACCTTCAATTGTGTAATAATCATGTGTTACCCCAGGTGGTAGAATTGTAAGTGTTCCAGCTGTATGAAAGAACTGTTTCCCCCCTACTCTAACGGCACCTTCACCTGAAGCTGTATAAATCATTAACCAATCTTTCGTCCCTTTTGAGCGATAAATATGGTACTTGTCATCATTTTTGTAGGTATCAGAAACAAGAATTCCAGGAGGTGGTGAAGGAGTATTTATGACATAATTGTTCAGATTAATAGCCAAATCCTACATTCCCTTCTAAAATGAAAAATTTTATTATAAAAGTAATTCTATTTTATCTTTTTCTTTCGTTATTCGTCTATGTTATAAGGAAAATAATCATGTCAGGAGGAGTCGTCTTTGTTAGATTCTCTAAAAATGAATGATAGAAAAAAGCTATCGTTAAATGGTGAATGGTCTTTTTTATTAGATCCAGAGGAAAAATATGTACCGTCTAACCTTGATCCAGAAAAACTGTGTGACAAGATTACTGTTCCTGGATCGTGGGAGGAACAAGGATTTGGACAGCCTTCAAAGCATCACCCTATTGGTACATGGAAAAAATCAAGAGAGTATGAAGGAACTGCATGGTATTTTAAAGATATTTTTATTTCAGATGATATGAAGAACAAATCTCTGAACTTGGTCATTTCAGGGGCACGGTGGAAAACCAAAGTGTATATCAATAACCATTGTATTGATGAATGTAATAGTCTTGTAAGCTCTCATGTTTATAACGTAACTGACTACATAAATGTTGGTTGTACAAACAGAATTACGATTTATGTAAACAACACCATGATCCTCCCTCTTCATGATAGTCATATTCATTCATACCATACAGCGACAAATTGGGGTGGTATCACTGGTGGAATACATATAGAAGCAACACCTCTGGTAAGTATTCAAACACTTTCCTATTATCCTGATCTTGATCAAAATAAGATTGATGTTCATGTAGAGTTAACAAATGCTACTCTATTAAAACAGAATGATTATTTATCTATCGCTGTTTACACAAAGAATGGAAACAGGGTAACACATACTGAAAAATCTCTACTATCAAACTCCCATAAAGTAATTGTCACATTGGATCTGTGGGATGAAGCAATACTGTGGGATGAAGATCAGCCATACTTGTACCAAATCTCTGCTTCTATTATCCATCAAGAAACGATTATTGATCATAAAGTGCAGTCCTTAGGTTTACGATCTATAAAAACAGTGGATAAGAATATTGTTGTTAATCAAACTCCCAGATTTTTAAGAGGCTATGTAGATTGTTGTATTTTTCCTCAAACAGGTTACCCCTCTTGGGATAAAAACCATTATCTCAAACAATTTAAAACGGTAAAGGAGTATGGATTTAATCATGTAAGACTTCATGGTTGGACACCACCAAAGCCATTTTGGGAAGCTGCAGATGAAGCTGGTATCTTTGTTCAAACAGAATTACCTCACTGGTCAAATTTATATACAAAAAGAGATACATTACCTATTAAAGAAGTTCATGAATTTTTATCTCAAGAAATTGAAAGAGTGATATCTTCATTAAACGAACATCCATCATTCGTTTTACTGTCATTAGGTAACGAATTAATTAGCGCTGAAGGCCATGAAGCTTTAAATGAAATGGTAAATAAATGCCGTTCTTTAGATTCTACTCGACTTTACACAGATAATACGGGATTTGGCCATCTTCCAGCACATGACCGTGAAGGTGACTTTTATATCCCAACTTTGAACGCTCATCCGCCTGTTACGAATCATTATGCAGGAACACCTAACACCTTTGAAGATTACAGTATGGTCACACAATTAGAAGCAAAGCCAATGCTTGCACATGAACATGGACAATTTACTATGTATATACGACCTCAAGAGAAAGACAAATATCAAGGAATTTTACATCCACATTGGTTAAAAACAACAATGGAAACATTAGAAAAGAAGCGTCTTCTAGGTCGTGTTGATGAATTTATCCAAGCATCAGGTGTACTTCAAACAAGAGCCTATAAAGAAAGCATTGAAAGAGCAAGACGAACTTCTGGTCTGTCTGGGATCCAATTGTTAGATATTAGAGACTTCCCTGGTCAAGGTCATGCAACCACCGGCGTACTGGACGTCTTTTGGGACAATAAAGGCACGATTACTCCAGACGAGTTCCGCACATTTAATGATGAATGTGTTTTATTAATGAGATGCAAGTCGCGTACCCATGTTGCAGGCGAGAAAATAAGTATCGTCATTGATCTATCTAACTTCAGTAAGTATTTCTTTGAAGATAATCAATTAATATGGGAGTTAAAAGATCGTCATGGTGATATTCAACAAACAGGTACGATCACTATTTCTAGTGCTACACCTGGGGAAGTAACAACAATTGGAGTAATTGAAGCAACTACACAGCCTAATAAAAGTCAAGAGTTACTGTTAAGTGTATATGTTGAAACTTTAAACAAAGTCATTAAAAATGAATGGGAGTTCTGGACATATGTAAGACCCACTCTCCATAGTCAAGCAAACCAAATATGGTCTGATGTTTCTGCATTAACATCTTCTATTTACGGAATGAAGCATAACGGTAAAATTGGATTTCAGGATTTTAGCTATAAAAAAGTAAAAGGTATAGAGTTAGCCATTTCAGATCATATGTCAACTGAATTACTTCAATATATACTAGATGGTGGAAAAGCTTGGTTAATGGCTGAAGAAGGAAATCAATATGATGAAGTAAAAACACGCTTTTTACCGATTTTCTGGAATTACATTTGGTTTCCTTCACAAGTTGGAACAACGATGGGCATGATCATTCATGACCACCCTTCACTCGATGGATATCTCCATGATGGAACATCGAATTGGAACTGGTATCATCTGGTTGATGGAGCAACGGCAATAAATTTAGAAACCGTTCCCCAAATAAAACCTATTGTTGAAGTCATTGATAATCATAACCGTGGGAAACATCTCAGTTACTGCTTTGAAGCAAAAATTGGTGAAGGAAGTTTGTTTGTCACAAGCTTTACTATTTTGCAAAACTTAAAACGTCCAGAAGTTGAATCACTGCTACATCACAACATCCATTATTTGATGAGTGATAAATTTACACCTTTAGCACATCTTACAGTAGGAGAATGTCTTGGATTATTCAAGCTTCAAGGTACATGGTGAAATTCAAAAAAGCAAAAGAGAATTTAATTATTTCTCTTTTGCTTTTTTACTTTTTCAATAATGTCTCTAGTTTCTAAACCCATTATAAAAGAAAGATTAACTATCTAGATAACAGATTCCAACTCCGAATACAAAAGGGTAAATCACATTATTTTTATATTGATTAAAGATGCACCTGTTAAATTTTTTTGAATTTATCAGAATTTGAAACTCTCATTAGTCTCTAAAAGATAACCCTTCTTCCTTCAAAGCAGACCTAAGTTTCGGTAAAGAAGCTGGACCCATACCGTGAAATGTTAAAATGTCTTTTTCACTATATTTTGATAACTGCTGTAAAGAAGTTATACCATTGTTTTCTAAGGCTCGTCTTGCTGGTGCTGATAGCAATGCAAGAAATCCATTTTCAGGTTTGCGTTCTTGCTCACAAATCGGACAGGTTGGACAATCGGTACTTTTATAATATTTATGCCCTTTGTTACAAATTTTCAAATCTTTGTTGGAAGTTGTCATCTTAAAATTTCTCCTTACATTAAGAGATTTTCATATTATAATTTGAGAACTTAGATGTGTTAACTTTAACATAAGCACCATATAGTTTAAGTGCAATGTTTCACAAACTCTTTTTATTCAAACTGACTAAACTCCAATCTCACCAGTAATCCAACCTTCAATAAAATGTTTTAATGATGCCGCAACCCAGTTTCGGCTATCATCCTCGTGATTCCAAACATATATATCGTTCTTTTCAATGGTGCCGTTTTTTAATATTGCATAAAAAAATAAATCGCCATTACCTGCATCTGAAAAAAAGAAAAGATTATCAAATGGCATATAAATATCTCTATAATCATCAAAATTCCTATAAAATTGATTGTCCTTAATGATTTGGGAAGTTGACCACACCAATGGACAATTCCAGTTGTCGAAAACACCATTTGTTTCGTTATATAAGTCAGTTAATTCTTTTGGTAAATTAACATTTAATTCTTTTTGAATTTGAGCAATCTCAAACTTTTGTGCTGGCTCTTTAAAGTGATATTCCTTCGAAATAGAATTTACAAATTCCTTCCACATTTCATCTCCCCCCTAAATTTTGGATTTAAATCATATTCGATTTTATGTATGAAAATCCTTCTTAAACTGACCTGCTTCTTTAGTTTAATAAAGTTATGAATTCTTTTGTACACAAAAAATCCAACCTTTTTATGAAGCGGCAGTACACTTTAATTTTATTTATTTCAATTTCGTAAACTCTCTCATCTCATCTATCAATTTATCAAAAATTGTACTTTCCTATAATATTTTTTCAATTCAACAATAATTTTATAATCACGTCTTGAAATTACTCTATATACATATGTAATTCACTTACATCTAAGCCTGTATTATCTTTAAAAGATTTTAAAAATCCAATACTTTTACTTTGATCAATTATTTTTTTTATTACCTCAATACCATTATTATCAATAATATATTTAACCCCATAATGTGATTGTAAATATAACTGGTTTGATTCTTTTCTATAATTGGCCCAGTCTTTTCTTGTATTAAGGTTCTCGAAATTAATAACATCCTCGATACTATCTGATACTTCCACATTATCTAATGTTACAGAAACATACTCAGCTAATCCTTCATCAAACCATTTAGGAATTGAAGTAGTACTATTTTCATGTAAGTATTTATCTAAATAGTAATGTGTATATTCATGACTAAGATCTCTTTTGAAAAACCATAAATCTGCCTCTCTTTCAAGTGAGTCAGGTTTAACTATGGATATTAAATTATATTTGCCATAATAAAACGCTCCGACATTATCCAAATCAGAATATTCCTGCAGATCTTCTATTTCATTGAATATTATTACATTTAGTCCATCAGTAAATTCTATATATCCTTCCTAAAAAAACTAATCGTTAGTTAGTGAAAAAGCGACTGTTCTTATTGAACACTCGCACCCGTTAGCTTAACTTAGTTTTCGTTTAAAATCTCATCTAAACGAGGGACAATATCTGTTTCGTGTGCGTCATCTAAATCCTCCATTCTGACTTCAAGATTGGAGAGGATGTGTTCAAATTCAGTCAATTGGGCGCTTTGTTGAAACAACTTAATACCCATAATTACATTTGCCAATAAAATTAGAATAAAAATAATATTATATGGTTTTTTCATAATTTCTTAACCCCCTTATTAAAGATACCTGCTTCTTTAGTTCAATAAGAAAAACGATGCCTTATCAAAGCGTCGCTCCAGTTACTTCAAGAAGAAAAGGCAATTCATTCATTGAAAAATAAGTGTCCGTCAAATTTAACTACATATTTAGTTGCAATGCATTTTTCTGTAATAAGCTAAAAATTATTAAGATGCTATTTCCACAAAAGATAACCTATTATTTATTATTTGTTACGATTTGTGATTTTGTATTTTTCACCTTTGCTATCATAAGTCACCCATTCACCTACAGGCTCACCCATTTTAAAATATCCTGAACGTTTTATTGTGCCATCGGAACGATACCACTCCCAATAGCCCTCTGGCTTATCTTCAATTATTTTCCCCTTTGACCATATAGTTTTTCCGTTTGCATGGTACTTTATCGTGTATCCATCAATCACTTCAAGTTTCTTTTCCTTGACACCGTTCGCGTTTATTAAGTCGCATTTGTCATTTTTCATGATTTACCTCCGATAACCATTTTTTTATCTCATTTTAATGATATTGGTTTATTTTTACACATTTAGTGGTCATTTTTTATATAAAACTTATTCATCAATCCTACCCCGTTTAATTAAGTACATCTCTTCAAAATACCTACATTTATTTTAACATAAAATAACAATTTACTGATTGGATAAAAAATCAGTATCGCAAATAATTCACATAGGAAATAGCATAATGACAATTAATGTCATTATGCTATTTGGTTTGTGATTTCGTTTGAAAATTCAATCAAGTGATTAAAAACGATACATTGATATAACAAGGAATAAGAACAGACCAAACCCTATGCGTTTGTTCTGTTACTTGGTATGTTTTTTCGTATTCTGTACACGAAAACAGGACCCGATAATATAACCAATAGCGTTAACTTATGATATTTTTATCGTAAATAATCATCCCTCTAGAATAGCGAAATGAACTCCTTTTTCAACTATTTGCATCTTAAATCGAACCCCATAACTCCTTAAATCATCACTTATTAAACATGATTTCTATTCTTTTACCGCTCCTGCAGTTAACCCTCGAATAAAGTTTTTTGATCCAAAGATAAACAAAATAATTAATGGAATAATCGCTATAAGTAATCCCATCATTCGTGCTCCATAATCTGTTCGATAATAGCTTCCTAATGACTGAATACTAAGTGGAATTGTAAAAAGTTCTTCTTTGTTGATCATGACTAGAGGCAGCAGGTAATTATTCCATGACCATAAGAAAATGACTAAAGATAATGTGACCATTGCCGGTTTAACAATTGGTAAAATGATTTGGATAAATATCCGTAATTCATTACAACCATCGATTCTGGCACTTTCAATGATATCTTGTGGAACCGCTGATTTGATATATTGTACCATCCAAAAAACACCAAAGGGATTTGCGATCCAGATAAGGATTAATGGAATTAACGTGTTATTTAGCTGAAAAAATCTCATTTCCATGATATAACCAATTAAACCAATTTGAGTTGGAACCATCATCGTACCAATAATAAAAGCATAAAATAGTTTCTTAAATTTATAATTATATTTTGCTAGTGAATAACCTGTCATCGTACATATCAGAACACATAGAATGGTTGAAGTTACTGAGACAAATATACTATTTAAGAAGCTATTTAAAAAGCTACTATTTAAAACTGTTGTTAAGTTTTCAATGGCATATTTTCCTGGCAAAAACATTTTTCCTTTAAAAATATCTTCTGTCACCTGTGTACTCATCATAATGAGTACATAAAAAGGCATAATGCTTATAAATGAAACAACAACAAGTCCAAGGGCTGTTATAACTTTTTTCATTTGTAAGACTCCTTCTTATTTAAAAATTTATAGCTTATTAATGTAAAGATGATAATGATTAAAAATAATGAGAAGGATACTGCTGCACCATAACCAAAACGAGATGTAGCAAAGGTGGTATCATAAAAATGCCAGATAGCTGTTAACACAGAGCGTTCAGGCCCACCAACAGCTGTATCAGTAAAAAGCAATTTCGGTTCATCAAACATTTGTAATCCACCAATAATATCTGTTAACACTAAAAACATTGTAATTGGAGCTAGCAGCGGAATGGTTATCTTAAAGAAAGTATTTACAGCGGAAGATCCGTCCATCTTAGCTGCTTCATAAAGTTCTTGAGGAATCGTGCTTAACCCTGTTAAATAAATGGCCATGTGATAGCCTGTATATTTCCATATAATCATAAGAGCCACCACAATTCTTGCATACATCGGTTCGCCTAACCAGTTTATCCCTTCTTTGATCAAGCCTTTACTCATCAATAGATGATTAACAGTCCCTGAAGACCAATCAAATAAAAAGGCAAAGATCAAACCGATGGCAACGGGTGTTGTAATATATGGGATGAAATTTATCGTTTGAAAGAATGACCTCCACTTTGTAATATTGAATAAAAACACAGCCAACAATAAACCAAAAATGATAACAAAGGGAGTTGACATTAACATGATTAATAATGTATTCCAAACAGATTTCCAAAAAGATGGATCTTGTGTAAAAACACGTACATAATTATCAAAGCCTACAAACGTTTTTTCACTAAAACCATCCCAACTCGTAAAGCTAATATAAAATGAATAAATAATCGGAAAGATATTAAAAGCTAAATAAAAGAGTAAAAAAGGGATTAAGAACAAGTAAGGCCAGGCTTTTATACTAATTGTAAATCTTCTCGATCTTGAAACTTTTGGAGAAATGGTTCTTTTTGATTGGAAAATGGGTTTGTTCTCCACTTTATAAACCTCCTTATCTCAAATGAAAAGGACCTAGTTAAGCTTGAACTAGATCCTTTATGATTTTTACTTTAGGCTGTTTTCGAAAACTTTGTTGCTTTTACATATCCGAAGAAATCAGCACAGTATTAAGTCTAGTGGCATCTTTTCTTCATAAAAAGGTATCCTTAATTGCAAAAAATCACTGTTTCTAACGAATATTTTAGTTACATAGCACCAATCTTTCAGAAAAGAGCCTTACTTTATTTCCTTATCAGGAAGTTTTGCTTCAACTTCATCTTTTAACTTACTTATTGCTTCATCAGTCCCAACATCCGGATCCGAATTTAAGAGATTAAGAATTAAGTTTGTCGCATCCTTCACAACGGAATCACTAGCAGATATTTTTGGTACTTCTAATTCAGGAACAATTTCCTCCATCCAAAACTTACCAACATCTTGATTGTTGAAGAAAGGATCTTCTGATGAAACGAATTCAGGATCATCATAAACTGATTTCAAAGGGATATAAAAATTCACTAGCTTACTAGCTTCTGCCCCTTCTTTTGTTAATAACAACCAATTCATAAATGTCCAAGATAGATCTTTTTCTTTACTATCCTTTGAAATTCCAAATACTGTACCTCCCCAAGAATAAGCATTTCCAGGAGGTTTCATTAATCCCCATCTTCCTTCTCCATCTTTATCATTAGGCTTAATGACATATTGTGGAGCCCAGTTTGCCGCAGGGAAGAAGATATGTTTTCCATCTGCAAAGCTAGCGTTCCATTGAGGTGACCACAACTCTAACTTGTCAACGATTCCAGCATCTCTTACTTTTACAACATGATCTATTACGTCTCGCATTTTTCCTGATACATCAACTACTTCTCCATCCATAAGTGGTTTTTGACTTTGAGCTGTGAAGATTTCATTTAGTTCTCCTAAACTTGAAAACATGTAAACTTCTCCACCACTTTTATCTTGTACTTCTTTCCCTTTTTCTATAAAATCATCAATAGATTGAAACACGGCTTCTAACTCTTTTGGATCATCTGTACCAAAATATTCTTTCGCTAAATCTCTTCTATAAGCTAAACCACCAGGTGTTAAAGATTGTTCAAGTGCTATCACTTCACCTTTTGGACTTGTTGTTAATTCATCTAAATAATCGAAAACTAGTGATTTATCAAAATTGTAAGGCTCTGCCTCAAGATTTTCCCAAATATCAAGTTCGAAAATTTTCCCTCGATAGTTTCGTTCACCCCATAAGATATCAGGTAATTCCCCTCCTGATGCTAAGGTTGTTTGAACTTTTTGAAGATAATCCTCAGCAGCAACATTCGTTAATTCAATCTTAATGTCTGGATAAACCTTGTTAAATTCTTTACTAACCACTTCAATGTAGTTTGTATCCCATCCCCACATGGTAATCGTACCTTTTAGCTCATCACCATCTGTTTCACTTTGTGACTGACTGTTTGTTTCATTTGATCCATTACACCCTACTATTAAACTTATTAATAGTACAAATGTTGTAAAGACAAACCAATTTCTCCTCATTTTCTTTTGCATACTCTCTCCCCCTTTTATCTTACAAACCGATAATAACAATTTGTATACGCTTTCAAAACATAACAATTCGGTTTTATTGTATAAAATCTGGAGATTTCAACGGAATTTTTATCGTGATTTTCGTGCCTATACCTTCGACGCTATCAATGTAAAATGCTGATTTATTGTCATATAAACTTAATACACGAGCCTTAACATTAGATAACCCTATGCTTCTCATATTTGAAAAAGATTGGATTGACGTTTGACCTAATTTTACTTCTTCTAACCGTTTTGAAGACATGCCCACTCCATCATCACTTACGTATAAGTGTAAAAAATGATCAATCAAAAAGATCTCAATACATACTGTTCCGAATTCTTCATTGGGAATGATACCATGAAATAAGGCGTTCTCAACTAATGGCTGAAGAATTGTTCTTGGTACATTCAACCCCAATATTTTTTTATCAACTTGCCATTTTATTCCAAACCGTTTTGGATATCGTTAATTTTGAATAACAAGATAGTTTTTCAAATGATTTATTTCCTCTTCAACGGTGATAAAATATCCACCTTCGCCATACTTTACTGTATCCTGTAAAAGACTAATGAAAGATTTTGTTATTTTTACAATATCTTCATTTTCTTGTTTTTGAGCAAGATAGATGACTGTATTTAACGTATTATAAATAAAATGAGGATTTATTTGTGATATTAGTAAATCCATGTGTAATTTCTGTTTTATTTTCTCATCTTCAATTGAACGATCAATATACTTTTGAAGCTCTTTCACCATATAGTTAAAACCTTCTCCTAAAACCTCAAACTCATCACCACTTTTAATATTTACAGAAGTCTCCAGCTTACCTTTTGATACTTCTTTCATCGCTGTAGTTAACAAGGAAATTGGCTTTGATAAATTTATAATCATTGGAGTTAACACAATCATAATCAACATAATATTGAGAATAGTTACACCTGCAATAAAGTAATAAACGAAATTTACTTTCTTTAAAATTTCTTCTTTTTGATTAACTGAAACAATTTTCCAACCATCTTCCATATTAGGATTGATAATGAATATTTTCTCTTCATTTTCAACAACATTTATTTTTTTATCTTTTTCTCTAATAATAGAGTCTATTTTTTTATCATAATCCTTATTTTTATATAACGATAATGAATTTTGTGAGTCAAAAAGATAGAAAATATTATCACTCGTTTCATCTATCAGAAGTTTTGAAAGATGACTAGTATCAATATTCACAATAAGATACTTTAGTTTACTATCTGGATTTAAAATAGGGTTAAATTTCACAATGTAGCTGATCACTTTGTTTTGTTGCTGGTTGTTTGTAAGCAAATGTTCTTCTGAAAAACCACCATTCACTTCCCTATTCAAAAAAGCTGTGAACCACTTTTCCTTTAGCGTATTTATATAATAATCATTTTGGATTGATCTTGAAGAAATAACGTTTCCATCTTTACCGACCAAAATAATACTGTCAAGATAATCTTTAAGAAGTAAATAGCTTTTTAGTTCATTAGATAACCAATCTTCATTTTGAATTTTTTCATACATACTTTTAGCAGAATAAAGTCTATTGATTTTGTCTTGAATTTCATTATCAACCAATATATATTGAGAAAATTGCTTAATATCGTTTTGGAACGATTGTATACTTTCAGCTTTTTCTTCTAATTTTGCACTTTCGTCTTTCTTCACCTGTTCAGTAAATATTTTATTGAAATAGGAATAAGTGAAAATTCCACATAATAATAATGAAGATGAAATGATAATAGCAATGACAAATAAAATCTTCGTTTTTATCTTCATCGTTTTTTATTCAGACTTTCTTTATATTCCTTTGGAGTTGCACCAGTCATTTTTTTAAAAACTAAACTAAAATATTGACTTGTTTTATAACCAATCATTTCACCAATTTCATAAATTTTATAATCTTCTTTTTGTAAAAGTTTCTTCGATTGCTCAATGCGATACCAAGTTAAATAATCTAAAATTGTATTTCCCGTTTCTTTTTTAAAGATATGGCGAAGGTGATCACCGCTTATTGAAAGTTTTTCACCGATCTCATTCATTGTAAAATCTCTTTGATAGTTTTCATGTATAAACCTTAACGTTAATTCAACTTTAGTAGAGTAATTGATTTCGTCTTTAGTAGATGTTATTTTTCTATATTCATCAAGCATCCATTGCATAATATCTTTTAAATTAAATAGTTCATCAGCATGTAGTTCATTTCTTACATCAGTATCCAAATAGCTTGGTAAATGGTGTTGACTTCTTAAATTCTCTAACATGCTTATTAATTCCTTACATAGAAATCTTAGTGTAACGGGGTGGAAGTTCAATTTCACTAACTCAAATGCGTCTTGTACCATTCGAATAAAATCATCGTTATGTTCATTTAAGTATCTTGCAATTTCTCTACAGCTTTCTTGTATATCAGTAGCTGAAACAGATAAATTCTGTAAATTTAATATTGACCCTTTATCAAACAACACAAGTGCTGATGATTTCTCTTCACATTGAGCATAGATTTCTGTCAATTGTTCTATGTTCTTAAATAGTGGAGAAATTATGATTGACATAGAAACGACCATATCCACAAATTCTCTTTGTAGTTTTAAGGCTGTATGATGGAAGATTTGCCAGTTTTCTCGCTCTGTTGATCTTTTTTTAGAACTGCATAGTAATACTGCTTTGTCTTTATCAATTGGAATGACTTCAACAAACTCTACCACGTCTGAGTTTTCCTTTATACATTCAAGATTCAGACGTTGGAATGTACTATTCCTCTCTATTCTTTCATCAAAAATTGGGTAAGGGCGATCTACCTTAAGATAAAACATACAATAATTTCCTTTATTTCCTCTTGGGTAAAATTTGTTGATACCAATTTGATGACCAAAAAACAATAAATCTCTAATACTCTGACTTTTTACTGATCTAGCTATTTCGTCCTCTCCTACCAATTCTTCGTGTATCTTTCTAAGTTCCTTAGCTAGATTTGATTTATTCATCTCATGTTTGAGCAGGAAATGAGAAATACCTATATTTATTGCTTTTTTTGCATATTCAAAATCTCTGTGAGAGGTAAGCAAGACAATTTTTATGTTCGGATTTAGCGCCAGTATCTTTTCACTAAGACTAAGACCATCAACAACAGGCATTCTTATATCCATAAAGATCACTTGAGGATAAGTTGATCGAACAACTTCCATCGCTTTTTTTGCTGAAAGAGCTTCTCCTATAATTTCAAAGCCTAGTTCTTCCCACTTTAAAAGCATTTTTAGATGCTCAATCGCCAATATCTCATCATCAACAATCATTACTTTTATCATGTTGTACCCCCTTTTATATGAAGTTATGAAATTAGGTATTGAAAAAAAGCTAATTGTTTAATATAAACATTAGCTTCAGGAGAAAGTTTCTCGTTGTTTATTCTATTTCAAGCTGTATCTCACATATTGCGGTTGCTTTTATTGATTTAATCTCAGAGGTATTATCATTAATTTCTGTCCTAGCTGCCATTGGTGAATCTGATTTAACGTAACTTCCCTCTTTTAACGGTGATACATACAGGTACATTCCCTTTTCGATTAGTTCTTGCTGATATTGCTTCAGTCCTATTTGCCAAACATCATTATTGGAAAAGTTATCATGAATTAATTTCCCATCAATAAACGCATATCCAATATCTCCAATATAATCTATGTTAAGTAGCGGCTCTTTAACTGAGTTAAAGAAATCTGGTGAAAAGTCAATTTTCGCTTTTGAATGACCAACCTTCTTACTATCTATTTCTAGTTTATTTGTATTTGTAGAAATATAGTACTCATCAAAGAACCCATCATTTTCTTGCTTTGTTATTTCTCTTCCCTGGTATAGTAATTTCTTCTTTAAAGGTGGAAAAAGCATTAATTCTATTTTTTCTTGTTCATTACTATACTCCAACTTTAATTTGTTATCATTTAATAAAACAGTGCTATCTGTTATCACAATTTGATGTTGATTATCTAGTGTATATCTCCAAAAATTCAGACTTTGATTATCAGATAAAGTGACAATATGAATGTTGGTTCCTGAATTCAGCGTTATATCACTAACATGAGTATCTACTACAGAATCTAGCTTAATTACTACTTCTTCACCCCAAATAACATCACCATCATTTCTTTCAATATTCTGTATAGCTTCTCGACTGAAGCAATATTCCGCTTTCATGCCTTTTGGAGTAAAGAAAAAGTAGTAACTTTCACCATTATGCTTCATTTTCGTGATTAATTGAGTTGTGGAGTACTTCAAAGTTGTTCCATCCATTTTAAAATTAAATGGGAGAACACAACTTGTATTTTTTGCGATTGATAGTGCTTCACTGTTAGGTAGATTGATGGTTTCATAATTAAGTTGAATAGAAATAGAAATATCATGTTTGTCCTTCATTTCAACATGATCTTGATAGTTATTTATAAATAGAAAACCTGCATCTTTATGAGCTCGAACTGCATAACGCAAAGATTCAATATCAGTAGGATCGATATGATCACTCATATCAGGTAGGATGGTTTGTGATTTACTAAACTCTTTTTCAAAGGTTGTTAAAAAATAATGCAACCGCTTCAGTCTTTTATATGATTCTCTAATCTGTCCGAATTCTCCTATGGGAGCTTGATAGTCATAGGAAATTTTAGGTGTCGCATTTTCATTTAAGAAGTATTTTCCTATTGGATTTGAACCACCATGAAAGACATAATAGCCAATGAAATTGCACCCTCCCGCAAGCTTTACATTCGCCATGGCATCAACACTTTCATATGGTAATGTAAACCGATACTGATAGAAGTTAGTCATACCTGCTCCCATTTCACAGCAAGCATAAGGTAGATCTTCAGCACGGTAGGTTGGGGTAAACCCATAATTTTCTTTTTCATTATGATGAAAATCTCTATAAATAAACTCTGGTGTAGCTGGATGTTCTTTCACATCTCCATAAAATATCCATGGCCAAAAAGCATATCCTCCCCATAGAGGAAGTACTTCATCAGAAGGTGCAGCTGCCCCTCCCCATCCAGTACAAGTATAAAGTGGAGTCTCAATATTAGCCTCGATGGCTAGTTTTTTTAATGTTAATATATGTGAATCTCCATCCCTGCCAGCAGGAAGCCATTCATTACTTGTTCCAGCTGTTATTTCCCATGGTGCACCTGCATGTTCATATTCGTTTTCAAGCTGGGTACCTATAATTGGTCCATTGTCTTTAAATAATAAACCCTTTACTTGTTTTCCAATTTCTTGATAAAAATTTTTTACAAATTCCAAGTACTCTATATCATTTGAGCGCAGATCAAATGGTCGTCCGAAAAGCCAGTCTGGTAAACCACCGTTTCTTACTTCACCGTGAGCAAATGGTCCAATTCTTAAGATCACATAAAGTTCATGCTTCGCACAAATTTCAACAAATTTTCTTACGTTTCTATTTTCTGTCCACAGAAAAACACCCTGATCTTCTTCATGATGATTCCAGAAGATGTAGGTTGCGATTATATTTACACCGCCCATTTTCATTTTAATCAGTTCATCTTCCCATCTTGTATGATGATACCGACTAAAGTGAAATTCACCACAAATTCCTTGAAAAGGCTGGTTATTTTTCTCCATATAATAGTTTGTGAAACTAATTCTGTCTCCGCTTAGGTTTATTCCTCCAAGTTTGGTTTTGGCGGGATAAATATTCTTCTGAGGATTTTTGACATTAATAGTATATTTCTTCATGCACTCATCATCTCCTGACTATATGTAATAAGAAATAGTTGTGAAGCAGCCATTTTATTGCTTCACAACTAGAATAATCTTTAGGTCGTTATCATATTTACCTTTTTATGAGTTATTGCTCCTTGATGATTTGAATCTAAACTCAACACTATATTTAACTCTTCGATTGCTTGTTGATGTTTGTTTAATCCAATTAACCCAAGTGCTCTCATATAGCGACAGTGAATTTCGTTGCGTTTTTTTAGATCATCATCAAATACTAGAAAATCTGGAAGAGAAACCGCAAAATAATCAATTTTCGGACTATCAAAAATGTGTTTTTCTCCATAATCTATTAACTTATTAAATCGTTTCTTTGACTCTTTAAACCTTTTCAATTTCTGCAGTGCTAATCCTTGGTAAAAAATCATTTCCGGTGGTTGATCATTGTAATAAAGTGCACTTGCGGGTTCATCAAATCCTTCGGACGCAATCTTAAAACACTCAGCAGCATGGTTTTCATCTTTTAACCCTTCATAAGCACAACCAAGGTAATAGTACACATTATTATCTTGTGCACCTTTAAGTTTCCCCTCACCTAGATTATCAGGATAGGTAAGTGCCTTTTTAAAGGTATTTAAAGCGTTTACATATGACTTTTTATGAAGATCGTGCTTTCCAAGTTCGATATAGGAATACACATATTGCTCTGTGACCTTTCCTTCTCCTCCTTCCCATGGATGAAAAATTCGAGTTTTCAGTGACTGAATTGTTTTTTCATAATAACCTAAGCAGTTTTGAAGTGTTATATATTCAATATACAAATCATCTCTTGATTGTACTAAAGGTAATTTGTTATTTAAAAAATGGAATCTTTTATCTGGTGAATATCCCAATTTCTTGTGTAACTGATCATATTCATACAATACCCTTGCATCAGATTGATCACAATCAAATGCTGTTTGTAAAGAAATTAGTGCACCATGTTCATCTTGTAAATGGTTATAATAAGCAAGAGCTAGATTTCGATGAACTGTTGCAAAACTAGGATCTATTTTTCTTGAGGTTTCCCATAATTTAATTGCTTCTGTATATCTTTTTTTATCATAAAGTAAATTGCCTAAATAATAACAGGCCTTGCTATCCTCTGGGTTCGCTGCAATCGCATCTTCTAGTACAATTAACTCAAATAAACTATTTGGGAAACAATAATCTGAAGTAGCCTGGTTACCTGTGCGTCTATAATACCGAGCTTGATCATGCTGCTTTAATTTGGAATACAAATAACCTATCGTATAGTTAATAATTGGATATTCTTTATTTTTGTTTTCTCCTATTAATCGACTTAAAATTTGTATACCTTCTTCATATCTTCCACATTCTTCATAATCAGCAGCAAGATGTAAATAATTTTGAGGATCATATCTCATGAAAGCTTCTAATTCAGACACGATAGAATGAGCAGTTAATGTATCTCCCAATTCTAAAGTAATTAAATAAAGTTCATAATATGCTCCAAAATCAGCAATATCCATTGTTATTGTTTCTTCGGCAAATTGTTTTGCTTCTTTTAATCGACCGATTTTACTTAGAATGATTGTTTTTAGGTGACGCCCTTTATAATTTCTACTATTTTTAACTAAGGCTTTTTCTATAAATTCTAATGCTTGATCATACAATCCATTTGTTGAAGCAATTTGCGCTAAGGAAAAATACCCACTTTCTTGCCAATGTGATGACCATACAGACTTATAAAATGCACGATATGCTTCATCTAATTTCCCTTGTAACTTGAGTGATAGGCCAAGCTGATAGTAAGCTTCACTGTCGTATGGATTAGGATTTCTCCAAGTTAACAACTTAATTGCGTTTCTGAAGTATTCTTCACTTTTCTGAAACAACCCTCTACGCAATAGTAATGTTCCATATGCCACGTTTATTCTGATATTATTTGGTTCTCTTTTCAATCCTTCTAAGTAATATTCATCAGGATCCAGTGTTGCATGTCTGTATTGTTCTAAGTGCAATCCGGCGAGATATAATTCCTCTGTTGTTTTTAATTCATCTGGAGATGGTAAAGGTTTTGCGGGTGTCGGTATTTCTTCTATTTGCTTTTTTGGTGGTTGATAGGAAACTAATATTTGCTCGTGTTCATCCTTCACAGATAATAATAAATTGTGTTCTAGTTCACTTTCATCAAGTTTAATATTTATCTTATATGTGTGGTTTGGAGACAAGTTTATTTTTTCATTTAAGTAGTAGTGCTTTTTACCCTTTAACTCGACAATTGCATCAGTATAATTTGATGTAGCATATACGCTAATACAAGCTTCATTTAATAGAGAATCTACTTTTAGATTCACAGCAGCATGTTTTGTGGCATTTTTCACCATTCCAATATGTTTATAAGGCATAAAATATTGTGTAAATGTTTTTTCCTCGTAAGGCTGTAACCATGTAAAATCCGGTTGATTATCAGTAAATACCCCTGTCATCAACTCTATATATGGACCATCTTCATCTGTTAATTGTCGGTCCCACGCTTTTCCAAAATCTCCATTACCCCATGTCCATTGTTTTTTTCCAGGAGAGATATGGTGATCTGCTACATGAAGTAAGCCCGCTTGCAATTTATGATCATAACCCCCGACAAAATCGTAATCAGATTTGTAAGCCATATAAGAAGTGGGAACAGGAATATTTTTATAACGCGATATGTCTACACCTTCAGAATAATCCATCTTATAATAAGTGCCAGTGGCGATTGGAAAGCGTGATACATCTCTCTTCCCATGATCAAAAACGGCATGAACATCTGGGGGGAAAACAGATTGTGTGTAATCATTAACCGCTACGGCTGGATTTGCCCACCAAAGAAAGGTTTGAGGCAAAGATGTACGATTATATAACTGTGCCTTGATTTCTAAATATGCTTTATCAGGATGTAGGATAAAACCTGCCGTCACTTTTGTACCGTTCATCCGATCGATTTCACTTACCCATACAGTAGCACTTCCATCATCATTTTCTGTTACTTTGTATTCAACTGGTCCAAATGTGTTTGGACGATGATGCTGTGGCCAGTTGAACTCTATCCCACCTGAAATCCAAGGACCCGCCAATCCAACAAGTGCTGGTTTAATCACTCGATTGTAATAAACAAAATCGTAATTATTCGTTTTATCTAATGCTCGATAGATACGACCACCCAATTCTGGCATGATTTCAATACGGATGTATTCGTTTTCTACTATAACAAGGTTATACGGTTTCATTTTTTTATGATCGTGTATCTTATCGATTACCGGATAGGGATATACTTTTCCAGAGCTACCTTGATACACTCTCTTTTCAAGGAACATAGGATTTTTATTTGGCTCTCCTACCTCATAAGTTGGGATATGGCGTTCTTCTTCCCAAACTTGAACTCTTTGTTCAATTTTCATTAAACTCCCTCCTCTTTATACTACTACGATACGTTGATATGTTTTTTCTTACAATTAACAAAATTCGGTTTATAATGGACTATATTCTGAATTATTATTAATATATTGCTAAAGGTACTAGTATATAAAGAGAAGGAATTTGATTATTTTCTTATTTTTTTAGGAGTGTTGATTTGGGGAATATTAAAAAAAGTGATGGATTTGAATTGGAACGACTGCTTGTTTTACCTGATTATGTAATAAGAGATATTGAGAAGCATCCGTTAATAGCTCCTTTCTATGTAACTGATATTGGCTATTTCCCGAGAGCTAAATATCATTATCGTGAACGAAATAATGGTTGTGATAATCATATTGTCATTTATTGTGCTGAGGGAGAAGGATGGATAGAAATAAATGGTGCAAAATTAACTATTAAACCTACTATGCTAATCATTATTCCTAAGGAAACTCCTCATCGATATGGTGCATCTGAGCAAACACCTTGGAGCATTTATTGGTTCCATCTAGGTGGCACCGATGTAGATCAATTTATAGAAGGTTTAGGACTAAAAAGTAATCGATCACAACTAAAATTTATAGAATTTGTAAAATTTCTAGAGATTTTTAATAATTGTTTCGATTTTCTGTCAAATAGAATATACTCTCACCTCCACCATATCCATGTATCTCAATCTATAAAATATCTTTTGAGCATTGTTAGTGTAACAAGCGAGCTCACAAACCAAGATAGAAAAAAAGAAGATTATCTTGATAAAGCTATTCATTTTATGAACGAAAACATGAACAAATCAATTAAACTCGATGATGTTGCAAAATACTCGGGTTTATCAAAACAACATCTTACACATCTTTTTAAATCTGAAACCAGTTACCCACCTATTGATTACTTTATAAGAATGAAAATGCAAAGAGCGGCACAAACACTTGATCTTACAGAAAACTCTATTAAAGAAATTGCCGTTTCATTAGGCATAGATGATCCTTATTACTTTTCGAGAATCTTCAAAAAAATTATGGGTACTTCACCATCCCAATATAGAAAGATTAAAAAAGGGTGAAAGTTTCATCTGTGTATAAAAAATTTGTGAGTAATAGCCGTATTTTTCATTTTTTTCTTTAATCCTGAAAAGAATGGGAAACGATCTTTGTAGGTATTCTTAGTACCGAAAATTTATTGTACAAAAAAAGGACAGTGCACTGCCCCATATTAACTAGTAAATTTATTTTCCGTATAATAAACCAAGAATATCTTCAACTATTCTAGAGTAGAGCCTTCCTCACCCTGCTCTAACAAAGGTGCTTGACCCACAACACCTAAAGCATTTAACAATTTAACAATCGTTTTCATTGCACTTTGAGGATTAATTTTCGTTTCAATGTAGTAAGTCTCACCCGTTATGATCGATTCATATGTATGGATTGAAGCGAATTTTTTTCTATTTTTATGCACCGGTTGGAGTGCGATTGCATATCGGTTTCCTCTATTACCACCACCAAGAATAAATCCTTCTTCTACAAGCTGACGAAGAGGAAGATTTTGTTCTTCAATCCATAGTAAAACCTTTTTCCAAAGCTCTGGTACCGAGTTTCCGTTAACAACGATTTCATTTCCTTGATGTTTAATAATTAGATAGATCTCGTCCCATTTTTTATAAACGTTTCTTTGAAATGCTGTTGAAAAATTCCATATTTCTTCTACATCATCTTCTTCATTAAGAATCCATTTTATCGTTCTAAAGACTTCACCATAAATTTCAGTCACAACTGTGTTAACATAGTTTCTTTCTTCACTGTCAACTTCATTTGATATTTTCGTGATTGCTTTAAACACATCTTCAAAGCGATCATACAGAGAGCGAACGAGTATACGTTCCTCTTCTATAGTAGCCAATTTTTCACGTTTTACTTTATAAGGCATTCTTAACGCATCAATATACTGCTGAATGATAGGTTTCGCGTAGATACTTAAATCAGGGTTCTCAAGACAAGGCATTAAAACAATATCTACTAATTGCTGATAATCGACCCCAATCCATTTTGAACTTCCAAACGTTGCTTCATTGGACTCTTTCATTTGACTTTTGGGAACTAAAGCAACTAAAAGAAACGTCTCGTTTTTGAATGTTTCTTCGAACTTTTTTAAGTATTTATGACACTGATTCACGTCAACTCTTGCATAAACCTTTTGCTCAACAGCAAGGATCAATCTTTTTTCCTCTTGAGGATTTTTTTCATTCACAACATTTACTTTAAAAAAGACATCTAGTCTGCCTTTATCATCGTTTCTTTCGGTTTCTTCGCTGAATTGTTGTTCTGTTATATCCAGCTTGTTAATGTCCTTTTCTGCTATAACCTCAGAATTTCTGAATGTATTTACATTCAACATGGCTATATCGGTAATATCATCAATATTTTCTTCCGCAGATTCAGCAACAGCCATTAAAAATCGCTGAAAAGGATAATACCCGAGCATATGTCTTTCTGTAGGATCCAATACCCATGATAAAAACCTTGAATGCCATGTTTCTAAATGAGTAGCACCAACAACATGAAAAACATTCGGTCGATCAATCAGAAATTTCAACGCGACAAAGTCTTTGTCCATTGTTAGTTCGTAGAGCATACGTTTTAGTGATTTCAACAGTTATTTCCCCCAATTAATTTTCAATTAAAGTTTTAAGTTTACATAATATATTTCTCGTAAACTATATTTCATTGTACCTTTATATCATACAAAAATTAGTATATAGTTTATCTTACCTACCATTAACCTTTTTAATATATCTTATTTCTCTGTCAGAAACCAAATAATCTTCTTTATGATCAGGAACCCAAATATAGAACATATTTTCTCCATCTTCATTTTTCCAATAAGTATCTTCAATTTTTACTGTTAAACCATGAAAACTAATATCAACATCAAAAAAATGAATACTGTAACAATCTCCTACAATTAGTTCGTAATTTTGTTTTTGAATAACAATTGTAAACCGTTCCATGAATACTCCTTTTGACTTCGATCTGATTTCAGTTGTGTAATTTCCCCAAAGTTCTTTTCGTTTACTTCCCTTAATTGCAATTCCAATCTGGCACTCTCCTTTTTATCTACCTTCATAATAAAGATTTTTCAGTTACATGATTAGAAACGACATTTTTCTTTTTCTTATAATCATTTATTTAGCTAAATTCCACTATTGCTTTCTTAAATGAAAATTAAACAGTTACTAATGCATAGATCAAGTCTCAAAAAAATGAGTTCAATTTCTTACTGTTCTTTTCATCACTTTTCAATTAACAGATCTTTGGTTATAATAAAAGGAGAAAAAGAATAAAATAAAAAAGACTGTTTGGTGCTATAACACCAAACAGTCAAAACAATAGCTAGGTTCCCATTAAGGGAATCAGTGAAGTTTGAAAATAACTCACCTATCGCCTGGAGAGCTCAAGGGTGGGTTATTTTTTGTCTCTATATGATATGATTGACAACACCAAACTAGCAAATGCAATCATCAGCATTAACGTTTGAAATACTGTCATCATAAGCATCACCCCCTTTCCTTGGGGTAACACTGACCGCCCTTGAGTTCCTAACTATTGCAAAACTATTATAGCACAAAATAGAATGTATGTTCTTTTTATGTAAGTAAGAAACTTTTAATACTATTAAATTAGTTTAGGAAAAATCATTTGTAAAAATACTACTTAAAACGTAAGCTAGAGAAATACTTGAGTAATTTTTAATGATCCTGAAAAAGAACTTAATACTTGGAGGAACTCTACGTTTATATGTATTTTGTATTATAGTAAACTACTTCATGCTAATGTATTTCATACTGGTATATAAAAAAACTTGTTAACTTATCTTCCTATCACAATACAACTTCAGTGGCTCTACTAAACTCTTCTAGCAGGATTGATAATTTAATATGTTCCACGTCAATATCTTCCTTCTTATTGATATAGAACTCTTTAGCTTCCCTAAGTGAATTAAATTGTAGTGATTTATGTATTTGCTCATACCTTCCAAGCTCCTCAAATATTTCATAAGCCAACCAAGTAACTTCGTACATAGTAACACCCCTTATTCGGTATTATTTTAAAAGGAGAAACTTTGAATATTTCTTAACCATACCTACTTCTTATTATACAATACAAACGTTATCAATATTGACCCTTTTCACTATCATCTATTGGGTTACAGCCTATGAATATTTCACAATTAATTTCCAATGATATCTTAATTTTTTTCGTTTATTATCTATTAAACAAGTGTTACTGCTGTATAGCTCACTTATTTCTATTAAATGGTGTCAGTTCTTACTTTTCTTTTCATCACTTTTCAATCAATTCATCTTTGGTTATAATAAAAATAGAAAAAACATATACTAAAAAAGACTGTTTGGTGCTGTAACACCAAACAGTCATACAATAGCTAGGTTCCCATCAAGGGGATCAGCAATTTTGGTAAATAATAACTTCACCCTATTACGCCGCTAGGCTCAAGGGTGGGTTATTTTTTGTCTCTATAAGATATGATTGACAACACCAAACTATTAAATGCAATCATGAGCATTAACGTTCGAAATACTGTCATCATGAGCATCACCCCCTTCCTTCGGGGTAATGCTGACCACTCTTGAGTTCCTAACTATTGCAAAACTATTATAGCACAAAATAGAATGTATGTTCTTACCCTGTATATAAAGAACTTTTATTATGGCTCTTTTCTGAACGATAGTTGCTATGTAACCAAAATTTATAGTGAAAACAGTGTTTTTTCACTATAAGGGTACTATTTTAAGAAGAAAAGATGCCACTAGACTTAATACAGTGCTGATTGCTTCGGCTATTTTAAAGCAACAAAGTTTGCGAAAACAGCCTTTATTATTAATTAAGTAGTAAATCACTCTTTACTAAGTATTTCATCTCTTTTAAAGGTTAGCATATTGGGTTATAATAAAAGTAGAAAAAACATAAACTAAAAAAGACTGTTCGGTGCTCGAACACCAAACAGTCTTACAATAGCTAGGTTCCCATCAAGGGAATCAGCGAAGTTTGAAAATAACTCACCCTATTACGCTGGTATGCTCAAGGGTGGGTTATTTTTTGTCTCTAAAAGAAATGATTGACAACACCAAATTTGAAAATGCATTCATCAGCATTAACGTTTGAAATACTGTCATAGAAAAAAGAAAATATTTAACTTTACCTTAAAGAATTTTCCCTAACCATTCCTTAAAAACATCATAATGTTCTCCTGGCGAAAAACAAAACGCCCCCATGTGATATATCTCATGAAACTCTACATCATAAAAATCCTTATCACTCGGCATATAACATTCAGTTGGTGTTAATATAAACACGTCTTTTACAACCCTCATATCATCTTCTCTTGCTAAAATCCCATCTCTATATTTATGCATCTCCCCAAGCGCCATTGGTAGGTTGGCAGGAATGCGGTACTTAGGATCCATCACATACAGTTGATTTTGGTAATCTATCACAATATCAGGAATCATTCTTTGCGTATATGAGTAGTATGGATTTGTATTAATTTGAATGATTTTTTGATAAATTAATTGTCCACCATTTTTAAGGTGTATCACACTTTCTTTGTTTTCAGACAATCTTAAGAAATAATAGCCATCCTTCTTGGTGAATAACTCTGCTGTATCATCTAGTTGTCCTAGTTCACGTAGAGTTCGAATGATTTGCATGAAGCACCACATTTCATACAGCAAATACGTGTCTTTTAAGCTTAGCTTTTGTTCAATATCAAAGGTAAGCGTTTTGAACTGATAAAGTGAAGAAAACCACTGATACCAAAGTCTGTAGACTGGGTGCTTACGAAATACTTGAGTGATTTTTACAGGTCCTGAATAGGGTCTTAGTCCTTGAAGGAATTCTGCCTTTTTCCATAGTGTGATCCAGTCCAGATATTGCGTTGCTTTTCTCCCAATATCACGGTCATTTATCGTTCGGTATGTTTTTAGCAAGAGTTGCAATTCATTAAGCTGAAAAAGCAGCACTCGATTTTCATATACATTGAAGGTTTCTTCTTCTTTTGTTGATTGAATGTGACTTGGTAGCTTTGTTGGTGAGCCTCCGTAGCTTTCACCATACCGTTCCATCCATGCAATGCTTCTTGGTGTCACTGTTTTCACACGTTCTCTTCTCATGAAAACTTCTTCTTTACGAAGGTTTCTTAACGGGTGAGCTGAGATTTTTTGAAAGGTATTTCTTAGTTTGTAAATGGTTGATTCAATGTACATCCACTGCAACATGGAGCACTCTCTTGTGAATCCACTTGAAGAAATGTTCGTTTCTAAACCAGATTGTTGAAAACAAATACTTGCTTCTTTTAATAAATCATCTAAAAGAAATTGGTATTGCTGCTGGGTTAATTTACGAGAATCAGTATACACATAATTTTCAAAGGTATCTATACCTTCTTTCGTACTGATCTTAAATGAAACGATTCCACTTTGAAAAGGAGTTTCAAATACTCCTTCCCAGCCTTCATTTGTTTTGTTCATTGGTAGGGGAATATTCTGCATTCTAAATTGAAATGTTGCTTTAGAGTGTGTTCTCCATTTATAGATTTTTGCTTCTTCTAAATAGACTTTATTTATAGCTACCCAGGTTTTTTGATGATCATCCCATACTGTAATATTAACGCCAGAATTGAGTGGAGCCATATCGCTCTAATTCCTCTCTCATTCGTTCTATATGTTTATAACCTTGAGATGTTTCGCCAAATTGCTGATAAAATAAGTTTGCTAGAGTTTCTAATAAATCTGTAATTCGTTCATCACCTCTTATTTTTGGGATAACCTTTTCAGCGACAACACGATCAAGTGCAACTAGGGGCTCCATTCTTAGTTCTTCAGCTAACAAGCTATTTTTATATAATTTTCGGATCATTTCATTCATCGTTCGATAACCAAAGTGAAGGTCATATGTTGCAAGGTGTTCATGAATCGCTACTAATAGATCCCATTCTGTTTGAACGGTTTTTTTAAACTTGTCATCTAAACGGTCCCAGAAGCTTGAAAAATCAACATCTGATAACGTCATCACAAAGGCCCGATCAAGTACTTTATCAGAAATACTATGAGTTGTTTCATCCACATTAATCGTCCCGATCACATAGAAATTATGTGGAATTTCAATTGTATTCGGCACGTCCTCAAGATCATCAATATTGTGTAATGTAATCGGTTTTCTTGATTCAACTGCACTTAAATAATCGCTTAAATAATATTCCACTCTGGCTAGGTTCATTTCATCTAAAACAATAAAATGAGGTTTGTCCTTTTCTTGATCAGCTTGAAGTAACATATCTAAAAACTCGGTTCTCATGTATTTTTTTTCAAAAGAACTGTAATATCCAAATAGTGATGTCGCATCCATCCAATCTGGTCGGACAGGAATGATTTTCAGATATGGATTTTCCTCACTATAATCAAGTCCATATACCGCATTAGCAAACACTCGACATAATTGAGTTTTACCTGTACCAGATATACCACTTAAAATCACAAAATGCTTGTCATCAAGACTTGTTAAGTTCAAGTAAAAATCTCTAATAATATCAAGTGAAAACGTGAAACCACTTTGTTCAACTAAATCTAGTATATTGGAAAAGTCAAAAGAACTCTCCAACTCTGGATCAAATTCTTCCTCTTCTTCTTCAGAAGTTTTAGGTGTTTGTCCTCCTTTTGGAAAAGTTAGAAATTCTGTAGTATCAGCAAAAATGGCTGCAGCAGTGATCAGACGTTCTTTTATTTTGTACATAGGCTCTGTAAATCCTTCATCAACACCTTTGTATGTTCCAACATAAAAGGAATTACTAGCACTTAATACAAAGCCATTATTTTTTAATTCCTGCAATGACACTTCCTGATACATTTGGTTTTCGTTGTTTTGATTATATTTTCCTCGATGATAGAAAGATTTTTTAATATACCAATCATAATCCTTTTGATTCGCCAGTTTCCGGATTCGATGAAAAATTTGACCGTAATTACCAATAAATATCCCGATTGATTCATGTGGATCACGAGTGAAGTAACCAATATGACCTTCTGTGATTAATTGATCTTGATCATATATGTAAAACATTTGCTTATAATCATTTGTTTTCACCTTTTTTACTTCTTCATTAAGAATTACTCGATAAGATTTCGAGAAAAGTTCTATATCAAAAGGATCTGTTGCTTCTTGGATTGCCTTCATTAATAACATCGCATGACTATGTTCTAATGCTTCTTTCTCCAGAACGCTTCGTACTGGAGTTAATTTTTGATAAGTATCCCAAAGCTGGCCAATAATGTCGTCTTCTTCTATTAATCCCTCTAGAGGTAAGATTTTGCCAAAATGGATGGTAGGCTTACGTTTGTTTTTGATATACTGCCATACTTTATCGGTAAATTCATGTTTATCAATAAAACTCTTTTTCTCTTCAATTGTATAAATCTTAAGATCATCACTTAATTCTTCAACCATTCTATCAAGTTCGTGGATCTGAGTTCGTTTTGATAAAACCCAAAATGGATAAAAATCAGAGCTCATCGTCATACGGATTTCACGTGAAGCTAAATGAAACTCTAGTTTTAGAATAAATAATGGACTTTGATATAATTTTTCATCAATCAATTCCACAAATCCTTTGTTGCCATAATGCTGTTTTTTTTCTGCATATTTAGGATTTTTAGAATCTGTTATCGTTGTCTTAATTGCTCGTTCATGTGTATGTATTTTTAACTGAAGTAAATAAGAATCACGCTCACTGTATTTTCCGATAAAAGTATCCATGATTCTTCTTAGTAAAGGCTGTACTTCATCAAGGATTTGTTGGTTTCTAACTGTTGTATCATCTATATTCATAATATCAACTAAATTGTTGGCTTGGATCATGTTTTTCACTTCCCGAGTTTTGAGTATTTATCCCTATTACTATCTTAATACATAAAATCTAGTTTTTTAACTAAATATGAGGAATTTTGTAAAAGAAAACCAATATCCCTCTTTTAATCTTCAACAACATGAGCGATTATCTTAGTATGATTATTATGAAATTTTTTAAAAAACGATTCATACTGTACTTTTGCTTTGCATCAATCCTTTTCAAACATGCATTCTTTGGTTATAATAATGATAGAGAAGACATACAATAAAAAAGACTGTTCGGTGCTCTAACACCAAACAGTTATACAATAGCTAGGTTCCCTTCAAGGGGATCATCGTTTTGGCAATAACTCACCCTATTTCGCTGTCGGGCTCAAGGGTGGGTTATTTTTTGTACCTATAAGATATGATTGACAACACCAAACTTGAGAATGCGATCATAAGCATTAACGTTTGAAATACTGTCATCATAAGCATCACCCCCTTCCTTCAGGGTAATGCTGACCACCCTAGAGTTTTCCTGTTCTTTTCTTATTGATATCATTGTTAACCGGTCAATGGGGTTATCTTTTATGGAGTATTATTCATAGTTTTACGGCAGGATTTACTGGATTGATGATCACGTTTTTGCAATTAAAAAAGGCTGTTTTTGCATACTTTGTTGCTTTAACACACCCGAAGAAATCAGCACAGTATTAAGAATGGTGAGTGATGTTCTAAGTTTTTTATACGAAAACTGACTTTCATTTATCAACATCATTCTCTCCTTTTTAAATTAATATGCCCAATCTGCACTTACATAAAAAGGACCTACTCTAGTAAGTCCACATAAATTCCATCATATTACGAACTTTCCACATAAGACACAAACTTATAATAAAGTGTGACATCCTGTTTTCTCATATCATTCACATAATCGGTGTAGGTGTTAGTCATACTCGTTATTGAGTCTTCACAGTAATCTAAAATGAGGTTATGATTGCGGTGTTGATCGATGATTTCTTGATTGATGGCTTCTACCAGTTCTCCGTTTTCGTTTTCCATTTCTTTTTTCATGAAAGTGGTAAAATCAGTCCCTAGGTCTCGTATTTCTTGTAATGCGTTTTTTAGTGGAGTGGCTTTGTAGCTTAATTCCTTTGAATCTGCAAAATGATGTTTTATTGTAAAAGAACCCATAATTAGTCACCTCCCATAGTGATAATCAAACATATTTGAAATTTTTTCCTCTTCTGAAAATAAATCTTCAATTGAATCTCTAATTTTTTTCACAAGCCATTTCTCTTTTTCAATTTCACTTTGTATGGTCTGAATCATTTGTGAGAACGATTGGTGGTATGATGCTGGCAATGGTGGAAGGTGTTCATTCACATTGATATTCGTCAGTTTATAATACCCACCAACTGGATACCATAGTGATTGTGATAAAAGATAAGAATATTGAGTTGGATTCGATTCCATAGTATGAATCTTTGACATGATTTTATTCTTTCTGTCCTGGTAATCATCAACATAGTCACTGTCAAACAAAGCTTTCAATCTATTCACATTGCTTTCTTTTTCCTGAGAAATTGCTAGACCTTTTTGATAAATACGAACTGATGAGGATATATTTACTTTTATTTCTCCCTTGCCAACAGGTGACATGTACATATCATTGTGAACATAGCTAATATTTTTATCCTTTGCAAGTGCGTTGATCACAGCATCAAGTCCATGTGCATGCGCACTTACACTGAAATTTTCAATAAAACTAGTATCTATAGCCTTTAACCCTTCATATGCTTCTTTTATATCACTTACCTCATTCTTGATTGTTTGAAAGGCAGCTATGAACTCGGCAATTCCCTTAATTTGTTCTTCTGGATTCATTGTATTTAAAGTTAGTGAAAGAGATAGATTTAGTGATGGATCTACTAATTTATCAATAGTTGTTTGGATTTCTACTAAACTTGTTTCAATTTCTTTTATATTAGAAATGATCTTATCTTTTTCAACCTGACTTATAAAATCAACATCAACTAAAGCTTGGAGTATCGGATCAAGGTTTTTATATAAAACTTTCACAGCTTTAATAAGCTCCGGTATTTTATTAGCCATTGCTATAATTGTTGGAACTGCTTCAACTATTAGTACTGTTAAGTTTGCGATAGTCTGAGAATAACCTGTCACCAGCTCTTTTTGAAAATTCAAGTTCGCGCCAAATAAATCAAATGGAAGTGATATTGTTTCCTTTGCAAAAGACCAAATTGAATCAGCATCCTTCAATTCTGCAAATGGTTTCTCAAAGCCATCAACCGATTCTTCAATACTTTTAACGGTTTCAGAAAACTCATCCCATTTTGAAAGAGCCGAATCAAGAACAGCCGGATTAAAACCAGTAAAATTTTTCATAAAACCATCAAATCCATCTTCATTATAGGCTGTAGAAAAATTCGAAAGAAACATTTGTATTGTACGCAAATCTTGATCAGGGATTTTATCCACTAACTCGCGAATGCCTGCATAACGAGGATCTGTGTCAAGAAAGCCATCACGGCCACCTATTTCAAGGAACCCTCTGACACTACTAGCTCCGTACAGCATATCTTCTTCAGAAGTAAGATGGTGTATTGTTGTTTCATCGATTTTATTTTTGTAGTATTCTTCGGTGAAGGTTTTGAGTTCGTCTGGTGGGATTTTGTAGATGTCTTGGTCTGTCTTTAATTGGAACTCACTCTTAACCAATACTTTAAACTCACTATCAATTACTGCAAGTTGATATGCCGTAGGAGCTGCATCATTTATAGCGTAAACATTTTTAAATCTTAAATTACCTTCATAGTCTGGCATCATTTGCAAAATTGTTATATTATTGCCACCTAGAGAATGACCATATCCATATTTAACTAAAGGCAATTTATCATTTTTTTCTTGAATCATACTACTTACTTCATCATCGAACCTTTTTGCATCTTGGTATTGATTATCCGTTCCACCAACATATATTCCAATTAAATTATAAGTCCAATCAATTGGTCTCCAAGTGTCCTTTTCTCCTAACTCACTTCCCCTAGTTATTGTAATTGCCTGATTGATTTTTTGGTCTTCACTTTGGAAATGAATAACTGTTCCATCGAAACCACTATCTATTTTAGTTTCCCTTCGTTCTTCGAGGATGTCATCAGAACGATATACAGAAATATCAGTAGGTAACTTCTTTCCAGATTCCTCAAAATAAATACGTCTTATTTCACCTTCAATTTCCCTTTCTGAAAGATTTTCATACTCAAGATCCATAATTCTTGCTCTGAGAACATCAGTATTTAGTAGTTCTTTATTACACATTTTGGTACCTCTATTCATCTTTATTGAATGTTACTGATTTCATATAATGTAAAGCCTTCTTTTCTTCCTTTTCAACTTCTATTTCACAATTAGATTCATCTATACATTGGGCAATATAGATATATTCTAATCCTTTCTGATTTCCTTTCGATACAATATAACCAAAATAGAAGTAAGCAGTTGAGAGTTTTAAAGGCAATTCTTTTTTCGCATAAAAAATACGAGTTTTTTCTGTTTCTATTTCTTTGTATTCCCCAAAGTAACCTACTCCACTACTTAATATATTTAGACTAGATTCGATACTACTTTCTCCATATGTTGAATAAGTTGTGCTAAATGAGAAATCATAATTTTCTTTTTCACTTCTATCATAAAATTGAATTTTTTCAAAACTATCTTTTGTTTTTTGATAAAACGGTGGGCCATCTGTTACAGCATTTTTAGGCCAAAGCATAGAATATCCACCTGTTTTTGATTTAAATACATAATAGCCTTCTTCCACTTCCTCAGGTGAATCTAACAAACTACGAGTAAAATCATCCTGAAACGCAGCTGTATTTGGTAATTCTTTTGAATCCACTTCTTTTTTCATACTACATCCTCCTGTAAAGATCAGAGTACATATAAGGGCATAAATAAACCATGAACGCATTCGTGTGACCCCTTTCGATTTCCTTTAACACTCCATTATTATCATATATTTCCATTCGATTACAACTTGATATTTGGTTTTTTATAAAGAGAGGAGTTATTTACTATGGTGGATATAGTTATTAAGTATTAGAGGTGTGTCCTTTTTACTAGAAGGATAATATTATTCTTGCTTTAAGAATTGAAGTATTCCGTAGTTGCTCATTATTTTACCTCTATTCATCTTTATTGAATTTTACTGTTTTCATATAATGTAAAGCCTTCTTTTCTTCTTTATTAATATCAATATTACAATTAGACGAAGAGCTATCTATACATTCTGCCGAAAATACATATTCTAATCCTTTCTGAGTTTCTTTCGAAGTAATATAACCAAAGAAGAAATGAGTTGTTGAACCTTCAAAAGAATCTTCAGATTTCGCATAGTATATACGAGTTTTTTCTGTTTCTATTTTTTCATATTCTCCATCGTAACCAACCGAATCACTTAAATTTCCAAGACTGGAATCAATTACACTTTCACCATAAGTAGAATATGTTGTACTAAAAGAGTATCTATAATTCTCATCTTCATTTCTTTCATAAAAAATAATTTTTTCAAAACTATCTTTTGTTTTTTGATAAAACGGTGGGCCATCTGTTACCGCATTTTTAGGCCAAAGCATAGAATATCCACCTGTTTTTGAGTTGAATAAATAATAGCCTTCTTCCACTTCCTGAGACGAATCTAATAAGCTCTTAGTAAAGTCATCCTGAAACGCAGCTGTGATTGGTAATTCCTTCTGATCCACTTCTTTTTTCATACTACATCCTCCTGTAAAGATCAGAGTACATATAAGGGCATAAATTAACCATAAACGCATTCGTGTGACCCCTTTCAATTTCCTTTAACACTCCATTATTCTTATATATTCAGTTGATTACAACGTGAAATTTAGTTTTCTATAAAGAGGGGAGTTATTTACAATGTTGGATATAGTTATTAAGTATTAGAGGTGTGTCCTTTTTACAAGAAGGATAATATTATTCTTCATTTAAATTTGAAGTATTCCGTAGTTGCTCATTATTTTACCTCTATTCATCTTTATTGAATTTTACTGTTTTCATATAATGTAATGCTTTTTCCTCTTCTTTTTTAATATTAATATCACAATTAGTCTTTGACTTATCAATACATTGGGCTGAATATACATATTCTAAACCTTTCTGACTTTCTTTCGATAGAATATAACCAAAATAAAGATAGGCGGTTGAATGTTCTAATGGTTCTTCAGACTTCGCATAGTATATACGAGTTTTTTCTGTTTCTATTTTTTCATATTCTCCATCATAACCAACTGATTCACTCAAGATGCCAAGACTGGAATCAATTATACTTTCACCGTAAGTTGAATATGTTGTACTAAAAGAGTATCTATAATTCTCCTCTTCTTTTCTGTCATAGAAAATAATCTTTTCAAAACTATCTTTTGTTTTTTGATAAAATGGCGGGCCATCTGTTACCGCATTTTTAGGCCAAAGCATAGAATATCCACCTGTTTCTGATTTATATAAATAATATCCATCTTCCACTTCCTCAGGTGAATCTAACAAACTACGAGTAAACTCATCCTGAAACGCGGCTGTATTTGGTAATTCCTCCCGATCCACTTCTTTTTTCATACTACATCCTCCTGTAAAGATCAGAGTACATACAAGGGCATAAATTAACCATGAACGCATTCGTGTGACCCCTTTCGATTTCCTTTAACACTCCATTATTATCATATATTTCCAGTCTGTTCCAACGTGAAATTTGGTTTTCTATAAAGAGAGGAGTAATTTACTATGGTGGATATAGTTATTAAGTATTAGGGGTGTATCCTTTTTACTAGAGAAAGAATGATGATTAAGATGATGAATTGAAGATGACCGATTTAAATAAATCAAATCCATGGTCTTATACGTATTGAATAATTTAACACAATCATTTGTTCTGTCCTCAAATCCTAATCAGAAGTTCCACCAACGTATTAAATAATAAAAGTCTATTTCAACTGTTGAATCGAATTTTTACCATCTAATTCATTTTAATCTGTTCCAGTAGTTCCATTAATGTTAATTTGATTCTGTTTTAAAACTTCTCCTAAATTATCAGCTTGTTTATTCTCATCAGGTTGGGTCATTCCAGATTTCTTTTCAAAATAAACAGCAATACCACCAATAATAACAACAGGAAGTAAAAAATATAACCAAATCATAATAATACCTCCTTCAATAAGGTTTTTATACATTATTATTATAACATGCTTATGGAATTAATTTACAAAATACTCATTAAAATCAACCAGTGCATTTACAGTTAAAAAAGAACCTTTTTTTGAGTTACGACATTATTTTCTTTTTCCACAAAATTGCTTCGTTAGCCTGAAGCACTACTTTTATTGAAGAATCGCAACCTAAGCTTAATAAAAATTTCTTTATTTGTTAATTATAAGACAAACCCGAAATGGAGGATTATTATGAGAAAAAGTCTTTTAATATTGATTGCCTGCTTAACCCTTTTCTCTTACTCACCCGTTAAAGCCGAAACCGAAACCAAAAATGAAATACAGTTACGTGATGACCTTATTTTCACTTTGCTTTATCCCTCAATTCAACAGGAATTGAAAAAGCAATATGGCGACATCAAACAAATAGATTGTGCTAAAATAATTCAAATTAATAAGCTGAGACAAGGCAATTACCTATTTAATGTCACCGTCCAGGCAAGGACTTTTGAAGGTGCTCATAATCCCCCATATGATTTAGTTACTATTACTTTTAGTAATGAAAAGACATTAGAGTGGTATCCAATTGATTTTATAAGCAAAAGGTTAAAGCCAACCGAAATAAATATATGCAGGCATCCTATGTAAAAAGGATGTTTTTTCTTCGTTATTTATTCAACTACAATAACGCTCATTCAATTATGGAAGAATAAACAAATCCAAGTATAAACAGTAGAATGACCTATATCATTTTTTTCGCAGCTTATATATTCATTTTGCACCAATTCTCTTCCGATTAAGGCTTTACTAAATCATACACTCTTTAAGTGATTCATCTAAATTTTGCTGTCCTAAGCAAGTATTTCTATCTAGTATCTATCTTTTCTACTCGCTTACTTTTATCATGTTTATTTTATAATAGTTAGAGATCTTTAAACTTTGAAGTTTCAATGCTTTTCAGCCATTGAAACTTTGGTTATAATAAAGTATAGAAAACATAAACTAAAAAAAGACTGTTCGGTGCTCGAACACCAAACAGTCATACAATAGCTAGGTTCCCATCAAGGGGATCAGCGCTGTTGGTAAATAACTCACCCTATTTCGCTGGTAGGCTCAAGGGTGGGTTATTTTTTGTCTCTAAAAGATATAATTGACAACACCAAACTTGCAAATGCGATCATAAGCATTAGTGTTTGAAAAATTGTCAACATAAGCATCACCCCCTTCCTTACGGGGTAACGCTGACCACCCTTGAGTTTACCTAACTAGTGCCATTCTATTATATCACTAAAATAGAACTCTTGTTCTATTAAGTTTCTCTATGCAATTTTCGATGCTAAGAAAAAACATTATGAAGGAAACTACTCCATCTTTTGAAATTCGAACTTCAAGTTTGTTTTGTATAGTGATTGGTTTGTCTTCCAAATGTTTATAAACAGATGTTAAAAAATGATATCGCTGATTGGATGAACCTACCAATGGACGATTTAAATCTAATATATCTTTCTTAAATAGACCGACAATTAAAAAATCGGTAGCAAAGCAGACTTTCCTTTAACGAACAGAAACAAGCGCTAGTCCTAGGACCAGCGCTTGTATAGAGATATAATAGGTTATTTTTCTCCTATTTCGTTAATGGAATTTTCAACTCTTCTCCAATTTCAAGCACCACATTTGAACGATCCTTCACTGGTGCAAAGATCATGAGAAATTTTCCAAGCTCGCTGTCTACTTCTCCCTTACTAAAGTTTGGATCGATTTTTTTACTTGATTCACGTAAGAACACTCCTGATTTTCCTTCCGCAACCGTATACCCAGAGCCTGGATTAATTTTTCTTGCATTTAAAAATTGAAGTTCGAGTTTACTCTTCGTTTGAAACTTTTCACCAAATTCATCAATATAGATCATGTCACTACCAGAAATAACTAATCTTGTTTCTAGTTCTGAATACTCGACCTGCTCAATTTTGTATGTTTCGTTATCGTACGAAAATTCTTTATTTAACACTACTGTTTCCATATTTGAAATATAAGATTTATCAAGTGTAAAAGACACTGGCCAAACGGTTTCTAACTTATCTTTTCCGGTATCACTCCAAATGGTGATGTTTTCAATTTCTAAAGAAATCTCTTGGTTTTCGTATTCCTTTATCGAATCAACCGATAACGCTGTACTCACTTTGTTTTCTTTTTTATCATAGTGTCTGCTTCCCCATCCGATATTATCTAGTTCTTTTCTTTCACCATTTGCTGTAACGACATACATTTTACTGTCACCTTCGAAAAGGTCAATCGCGTAGTTTTTTAAATTTGTTGTTTCACTTTCAAAGGTAACTAAAAGCTTTGTTTCTGAGCTATCTGTTATAACATTTTCAAAATGAACAGTAATATCATTTTTTTCATCAAAGTATGTTTGAGAAAGAGCTTGACCATGTCCATCTTTTAGAACAGCTTTTAAACCAGGATCATCGATTTTTTCACTTTCAAAAATTTTATCATACGCCTCTTTTACAGCCGCTCCTACAGGGGAAAAAGAAAGTCCTACTATTGCTATGATGCAAGCTGCTGCAGTTAGTGATCGTTTTATGATGCTGGTTTTATTACTTATTTTCTCTTGCTTTGCTTTTTTTACACCGAGCCTTGATCGTTCATGTAACTCTCTCGGAATGTTGATTTTCTCTATCTCACTCTTGATATTACTCATAAAAGTCAGCCTCCTTGAATTCATTTCGAAGTTTAGCAAGCGCACGATATAGCACCGATTTCACCGAACCTAGTGGCATGTCAACAAGCTCTGCTATTTCGGAAAATGAATATCCTTGATAGTACTTAAGCATAACAATACTTCTTTCATGCTCATTCAACTGATCTAGTAAGTCTTTTAATGTAATCGATAGAGGGATATCTTCTTCTTCTGATCCAAACATGTCTCGATACTCTTGTTTTAAATGAACGACTTTTTTATTCTTTCGAATGAGGTCCAATGAACAAGTGATCGCAATTCTAATTAACCATGTTTTAACATACTCTGGATTTTTTAAGGTGTTGATTTTTTTAAACGATCTGTAGGCCACTTCCTGAACAACATCCAATGCATCGCTTTCATTCTTTACATAAACATAGGCCATTCGATAAATATCTTCTTCATACTGCTGAAAAAGCTTTAAAAATGCTTTATCATTACCCTTTTGGGCCTTGTGAACTAACTTTATCATCACATTTTAGCCTCTTTCCTTTTATTTCGTATATCTATTAGACAAATTAAATTGTGATTTGGCTTAACTATTCATAAAAAAATTTTAAACTTGCAAATAGGGTTAAGCGTGAATTTGTATAACGGAGTAAAATAAAAAAGAAGCTTGCTTTATAATGAAACAAGCTTCTGAATCTTTAAGTTAGGTTACTTTCAAAAAATTCCTTATGTTCTTAATACTGTTACTAGATCTCTTGTATTCATTTTTTCTAGAACCTAGGAAGTCATACATTTGGCTTAATTACAATAGGTTGATAAATTTTAAAATCATTTTTTTATTAAATTAATACTTTTCGCGTAATTTAACACGATAATGTCTCATTGATTTAGGAATTCCCTTTAACTCAAGCATCCCATTATATATTAAATGACGTATTCTATACTCTAAATAGTAAGGATTTATCAAACTGTTACTGTTTGATAAGACCTCCCCAATCACCATACCTACCTTGATAAAGTCTTTTTCCCCCTCTTTATTATGCAGCTTTGCAATAGTTTGAATAATAAGTGGATCATAGTAATTTTTATTGACTCCAATTATTTCTTGGTTCATCCATATATGTAAGACATCCTTTGTATGTGATAAGGATTTCCATTCGTTTTTATACCGAATTCGTTCTTGTTCAGATAAAGGGTGCTTGTCTTGGTGTTTTTCAAATAGGCGTCTTATATCATCCGGTTCGATTTGGCTTGTATGAGTTATCTCATGACAATTAACGTTAGAGATTACATACTTTTCATAAAGTGCAGTGGTGTTCATCAGAAAAATATCATTTGTTTTGTTACGTAATAGATAGAGTAGAAACCGCATTCCAATTTGTTCATCTATATTCTCGCCATACCATATGTAGATAGGAATTTGATGAGGAAGATCTGTTATTTCACGTAATGTATTGATAAATTTATTCTCATACTCAAATTCATCTTGTTCATCATTGATATGTTCATATAACCATTGATTACGATATGTTTGTCCTAATTCTTCATCCAACTTCCACAATGGGCCTATTGAAAGTGAGTCTGGTAAACCAATCACAATCTTAGGTCTTTCAATTCCTACTCGTAAAGAACCTGCTGCTGAATCTGAAGAAACGATATGTATAGCACTTGAAATGTAATCTGTCTCATTTGAAGATGAAGCATTTGTAAGTAATTTGCGGTTTTTTTGTATATATTCATTAATTTCTCTAACGATCTTGATCAGATATTCTTGGTTAATAAAATATCCTTTCCCTTCAAGTGGTTGGTTTTCATCATGGTTAAACATATCAAATTCATCCAGATCATTTAATTCATATGTTTGCCACGCTTCACTTTCAGTCATATCAGATACGGTTAAGTATTCCTGCGTTTCCATTTTATAAACGAGAACTACATTAGGTTCCATAAAGAAATAGATAAATGGATTATTAACTTTAGTTCTAATGTCGTACAACTCCTTTTAATTTGACATCTATAATTGTTATTCAGCAAATTTTTTTACTTATTTCGTCTAACAATTATCATTAGTCAAAAAACTCTTTACTATTGTTGATCAACACTTCTGTTAATTTAACAATCCTAGCTCTCTCCATTTGTCGAAATACTTTTGATAACCCATTTCCTCTGAGGTCATAGTGTATTCCACATCTTCCAGCTTAAACGTATGAAGTCCAGATAAGGCTTTATAGCTTGGATTCTCTACTATATCTTCAAAAAGCTTTTCAAATGTATTCACATCCACCGAATGTGTTGTTCCATTTTCGTAAGTTTCAAGAAGAATGAAATCTATAGTTTCCTGATTACTTTCTTCCTTATACATGAAACCAGCTTTATTTAAAGACATATATAATTGATTCATACCCAATTTGTCTTCTCCCCTCTTGAAATTAAATGGCTAATTATACTAGCCTAAACAGTCAGTGAAAAAGCAAATCTTCTTATTGTACGTTCTCACACGTCTGTTCAAGTGAAAAATTTATTAACACTTATTACATTAATTGCAACCTGTTAATCTAAAAGGATTTGTACAGAAAAAAATAAAGTGAACATGACCATACAATAAATCACTTTAAGTTTGTTCGTTTTCCAAAGATTCACCAAATTCTTTAAAGAGAGTAAAAGTAAAAAAATTGCAGCTACATTAGAAATTATATAGTCATTAATGAACAAACCTGCAATAAAGATAAATAGACCTGATATGAATAAAAGTTCCAGTAACATGGATTTAGGATCATTTTTAAATTCATTTTTTATGACCCTATAATCTCTTATCAACAAATATATGATTCCAACAAGAAATACGAGAAAAAACAACTTAAACAACATTATCTTCACCCCTTAGTTGAAGAAACGATAAACATTCATATATATATACTATTTTAAATTAATGGATTGATCTTATTATTAAGATTGAATTAAAATAAATAGCATTTCTCTTCAATTTTAACATAAATATCCAGTGTTTTTATAATACAATATTTAACCATACAACTAGTATATGATTAAATCCTTTATACGAAAAAAATTACATAAGACTGTTAATTGTTTTGCTATGTTGCTTCTAATACGAAACTGTTTGGATATGGCTATGGCGAATATCATAAAACTCTATTACTATGAGCTATTGAGGAATTCTAAAAAGAGGATTTAATTGTTGTAAAAGTTAGGAGTTAAATGATGAATACATCAGTATCAATAATTTTTGAGCGAAAGCCTAATAAGTGGGGACTTAGAGGTGATCCATATTTATGGAACGAACTTCAAACCACTTTTGCTAGGATTCCATTACCCTGCTCAACATCACAATTTATACAACTTTTAAAAAAACATTTTCAAGAAGTGACAAATCATGAATTTAGCACGAAAATTGAAACTTTGTCGGTAGAAAAATATTCCCATGGAGGGATGTCAAGTGGTGTGATTAGCACATTGTTTTGGGAAAAAGAGGCTTTACCTCTTTTAATTAATCAATTACAATTTGCGAACGAGTATTATAACAAGTTGAAGATGAATGATTTTCTTTAAATTGTCCAAAAAAGTACCTACCCCAAAAAATTTTGGAGATAGGTACTCTGTCTATATTCCTGTTAACGATCAAACACTCTCTTGCTTCAATCCATCAATAATATTTTCTTTCTTAATTTTTTGAATAGAGTAAAACATCGCGGTTCCAACGATAATGAATATGATCACGATTGAGAAAGCTACACTCAGCCATGGCACAACAAAGCCGTATGCAAAGGTTTGTTTTAATCCTAAATACATGAAATACATGATCATAAAGCTAATTGGAAGTCCATAGGTTAATGACTTTATTCCATAAAAGATGCTTTCGTAATTAATCATTTTATTAAAGCCTTTTGGTGTCATACCTACTGAACGAAGCATTGCAAACTCACGTTTACGTAGCGAAATGCTTGTTGAAATGGTATTGAAGATATTGGCTATTGAAATTAACGATATCAACGTAATAAATCCGTATGTGAAGACTGATAACAAAAGGACCATTTGTTCTTGTTCTTGTCTTCTTTCATGTATATTAAACACATTCACATTAGATAAATTCATTTCATCCAATATTTTTTGAGTTCCCAACGGATCAGAGGAATTCATAAACAAAATGGGTTGCATTAGACTTTGTGTTTGTGTATTTGAACCAACAAGTCTATCTAAAGTTTCTTGTGGGACAATGATAATCATTCCACCTAAACTAGCTGACTGCACTCCCATTGGAGCATGATTCGTTAATGCAGCAATCTCAATACTATATAAGAACTCACGATCTTCCGTGTCTTCATAATTTATCGCATATAAATCTAGTTTTTGACCGATATCTGCATTAATTGTTTTTGTTTCAATAAATTTACCAGATTCAGCGTCTTCATATTTTATTTTTTCAATAATAATTGCACTGTTTTGTTTAGATTGTTCTAATCTCTCACTATCTGCGCCAATACTAGTTGCGTATTCTCGAAAACTATCTTTATCCATTCCATATATTGTTGTAAAATAAGGATATTTCCCATCAATAAGAGCTGAATCATCCTCTTTCACTAGTTCAAGGATTTCGTTTGAAGCCATATCTAAATCAATCAATGCATTGACAAGTACTTCATTAACCATGACCGATTTTGTTACATAATCAACTTTTGTAAGAGGTTCTAGCTCCTTTAAACCTTTTTCAGATCCATAGACTTGGATATCAGAGGTACTATCGCCTTGAGAAAGCTCCAGTGATTTCTTAATATTTTCTGTGAAAAATGATACAGCCAAAAAGAGGACAATGCTAATAACCAAAGAAAAAACGGTTGCTTGATATCTTCGCTTGTTTCTTTTTAAGTTTTTTAGACCTATTTCCGCTTCGATACCGAATAATTTGCGTACAAATCTTGACGTTTTCACTGCTTTACCTGTTAATTTTATATCCTGTGTTTGACGAAGAGCATCAATGGCTGACACCTTTGAAGCCTTTTTTGCTGGATAAAAAGTTGAGATAAAAATAGTGATCACGGAAACAACACATGCAACCATAATCGAACCAGGTGTGACAATTACCTGTAATTTTTCATCTATATTTAGTGCTCCCTGTAGATAAGAGTTAATAAAGGAAAAGGTAACAGCTATCCCACCAATCCCTGAAACCAAACCAATAGGTATACTTATAGCACCAATAATTACACCTTCAAAAAACACAGAATTTCGCTTTTGTTTTTTAGTAGCACCAACACTCGCAAGCATCCCTAAATGTCTTGAACGTTCTGACACACTAATCGCAAAGGCATTATAAATTAACGCAACTGAGCCTACAATTATAACAATCATAATAATTCCTAAAAGTGAGAATAATGTCACTCGTAAATTATCGTTTTTCGTTACTCCATAGTAACGAAGTAATTCGGTATTATACCCAATTGATTCTATGTTTTGTTTTTCAGCAAATTCTTTTGTCGATTCAAAAATTGAACCCTTCACTTTCTTTAACATAACAATTGCATTTGCTTTTTCAGTATTGCTTACTAAGCTTTTATCAATATAACTTATAATTGTGTAGCCAGGTGCCCACGAATTCTCCCATGTTGGACGTTTTATTGTACCAACAATTGTAAAGGTTTTTGTTGATGTTATTTTAAGTTCTTCCGCTACTCCATCCTCATTCTTAATCAACCCATCCGTTTGATCAAGTCTCGATTCTCCGCCGTTACCAATACGGTTCCCTATATCAAGTGTAAGTTGATCACCAATTTTATACTTTACACCTGCATTATTTTCAATTTCATCAGAAATGACAACTTCGTTTTCAGCTTTCGGTAAACGTCCTTCTGATACCTCAATGTGAAATTGTTCAAATGCTGTTGTGTTATATTCTTTTACAAATAAATAAGGCTTTCTTAAATTTTTAGAATTCGGTAAATTTGCATAACCCAAGTCTCTACTTAACATGAATTTTTCGGTTTCTTTATTACTTTCAATTGCTTCGATTTGCTCAGCATTCACGTTTTTATATTTAACATGCCATTCACCATTTTGTGCGATATCTTCGCGAATCATTAAGTTTAAAAAAGATACACCAAGAGTTGCAACGGCTGTGATCATCGCAACAGATATAATAACACCAATAATGGTGACAAGTGTTCGTCGTTTATTTTCCTTAAGATGCCGTATTGTTAATTTGTTGATTATGTTCATGAACGAATCACCTCATCCATGGCAATCCTTCCGTCTTCAATCGAAATCACGCGATCAGCTTGAAGGGCAATCCGTTCATCATGAGTAATCACAATTAATGTGTGGTTAAATGTTTTATTAAACATTTTTAGAAGTTCAAGTATTTCTTCACTGTTTTTACTATCTAAATTTCCAGTTGGTTCATCTGCTAACATAATAGCAGGATTACTGATTAAAGCACGTCCGATTGAAACCCGCTGTTGCTGACCACCTGAAAGCTGATTTGGTAAATGATTTAACCGTTTTTCTAAACCTAGCGTGTTTATAATGTTTTTCAATTGCTCAGGATCTACCTTGTGCTCATCAAGCAGCATGGGCAGGGTAATATTCTCTTCCACTGTTAAAATCGGAATTAAATTGTAGAACTGATAAATCAGACCGATTTGTCTTCTTCTGAAAATTGCTAGTTGTGTTTCATTTAGCTTGTAAATATCTGTATTATTGATTAATACCTTACCACTTGATGGTCGATCTACACCTCCAAGAAGATGAAGTAGAGTTGATTTCCCAGAACCTGATGGACCAATAATCGCCACAAATTCTCCTTTTTTCACAGAAAAAGATACATCATCAAGTGCTTTGACTGCTGTTTCACCTTTGCCATAAACTTTAGACAGATTTTCAATTTGTAAAATATTCATCGATATATTCCTCCATGTTTTTCATTCTACAGTTAGTATATCTGCCTAAAATGACATTAAAGTGACTAGCTAAGTGACATTTTAGTCACATTAAGATAGATAGTATGGAAGCAGATCGTCCTCCTACTAAATTACTTGTTTATAAAACTTAATGATAAACTCAGTTCCTTCTCCATGTATACTCTTCACTTCAATATCACCTTGCTGACTTTTGATCATACCATAAGCCATTGCTAGTCCAATTCCGACACTATCTTCACCTGCATTTTTTCCTTTGTAGAACCGTTTAAATATATAAGGTAGATCTTCCTTTGATATTCCTTCGCCATTATCTGAAACGATCAATTCGGTAAATAACGCATTTTCTGAAAACGAAATAGAGATCGTGCCACCATCTTTTGTATGCTCTACACAGTTTTTCAATATATTTATAATCGCTTCAGCTGTCCAGTTAAAATCACCAATAAAAGATACTTCATTTTTCCCACTCACTTTAAGAACCTGCTGCTTAATATCCATAGGAACTAACACAGGTTGAATCGCACGCTCTATTAATTCGCAAACATAAACATGATCTTTTTTAAAAGCGACCGTTCCAGCGTCAATTTTTGAGAGCTTTAATAAAGAAGTGACGAGCCAATCAATTCGTTCTAACTGTACTCGAATATTGTTCGTAAATTCCTGTCGTTTCATTTCATCAAGCTGCACGTCGCCTAAAAGATCAGCCATCACCATCATCGAAGTTAATGGTGTTTTCAATTGATGAGAAATATCTGAAATGGCATTCGTTAGCTTTACTTTATCTTCTTGTAATAAAGAGTGATGCTCTGATAGCATTAATGTCACCTTGTAGATATCACTTTTTAAAATACTAAGTTCACCTTCATAATTATCCCTGAGATCTAAGCTATAATCACCGTTTGAAATTCGACGTAAATAGCTCGACAACTTCTCGATTTCTTGGTATCTCCATTTTGTGAAAATGAGAAAACTACAAATGAGTATAAATGATGTTAATAAAACAACAACCGTGGCTTCCCTTGAAAGAAAGAAAAAAGAAGACATTGCTGCTAAAAATGTAATGACTAGTAAACTCAGAAGAAAAACCTGGATTTCTTTGTTTCGAAACAATCTACTCACCAACCTTATAGCCCATGCCACGTACAGTTTTAATTAATGATGGACTTTGAGGATCGTCCTCTAGCTTTTCACGTAATCTTTTTATGTAAACTGTCAATGTATTATCATTCACAAAATCACCTGCTACATCCCATATTCGATCTAACAATTGTGTTCTTGTAAGGATTTGTCCTACATGATTAGCAAAAATCAATAAAAGCCGATACTCTAACGCAGTGAGTAGCATTTCCTCGCCATTTTTGTACACTTTACCTTCTAATGTATTGATACGAATATTTTGGATTTCAATGATATTTTTCACTTGTGTAGTTGGTTGTTTATGATAACGGCGTAGCACAGACTTGATTCTCGAAAGTAGCTCACGAACACGAAACGGCTTCGTAATATAATCATCCGCTCCCATATCAAGCCCCATCACCACATTCACTTCATCATCCAAAGCCGTTAAAAAAATAACAGGTTTATCTGAAGTTTTCTTCACCAACTCACATAGTTCATAGCCACTTCCATCTGGTAAAGACAAATCGAACAAACATAAATCTAATTCATTTAATTGCAGGTTGATAACCTTCTTTGCTTCTTCCACATTGTAGCAAACAATCGTTTCATACTCTTCCTGCTTTAATGAATAGTCAAGTCCCATTGCAATCGTCTTATCATCTTCGACAAGTAATATTTTCATCTATAGCACCTTATTATTGGTTTTTTTCAGTCTCTTTCCATTATAGTATCAGAGTTTAATAATTGAAAAGAATGAAATAGTGTTTGGGAGATTCATTATTAGCTATTGGCAAAAAATATAAAGTCTACTTCGATAGTGAAAAAGCGACTGTTCCTGTAGAACACTGGCTTTCGTTACTTTTAGGTACATTTTTTTCACAAAGTCAGTACAAACAGACATCGTTTTACTGCACAGTATCCTAGTACTGTGCAGTAAAAAATATGGTATTTTCCGTCTTTCTATCGTTTATGCGAATTCCAATTTTTTCTTTGTCAAGCTGTAAGTACTTACAAAAATGTTATTCTTTGGACCCTCTCTTAATTGTATTATTCTTGATAAAATCGTAATTCTTATAGTATCCATCTTTAAAAAGCAATAAGTGGAGTAATCTAATGAAGCTTTATATTTAAAAACGTAGGTGCAACAAGTCTTTATATCAAAATTGAGCCTTGTTTATTCACTGTTTAGTTATTTAATTTTGAATTGTCCTTAGTATAAACTACTGCATCAGAGATAACCTATCTTTATGGAGGTGCAAAACATTGGGTAAAAAATTTGAAAAAAACCTTATCAAATCACTATATTTCTTTGGTATTAGTTCTTTTGTGTACATTATTAAAAAACCACTTGCAAAGGACTGGCTCCTTGTTTTCTTTATTAAAAGTTATTATGCATCATTGGTCGATCAACTTGTTGTAAAAAGAGGGTTTGTTCAATACCCCACTCGATTACTAAAACAAGTTAAGACAAGCTTGTTATTTGATTACATACTATTTCCAATTATATGTGTCTTTTATAATCAATTAACTAAGGATTCTCGCATCATTCAATGCCTTTTAAAAGTTCTGTACTTCAGCATACCGATGACTATTACTGAGTTATGGTTAGAAAAAAATACACGACTTGTTAAATATAAAAATGGATGGAATTGGAAAACTACATTTTATTCTCTCTCATTTTCATTTTTATTAGTTAGATTTACAATGTCTGTGATAAGACGTATTTTCAATAATGATTATGATATGTCTTAATTAGAGATTCTTTATTAAACAATATGAATCAAAAGATATTAGGAATTTCTGGTTATCAGTATCTAATCAAATACTTTTTTTATGCTGCTCTCGCTTTCGCTCATGAGTAATCTTTGCATATCTAAGTGTCGTTTCTGTTGATCTATGTCCTAAATACTCTTGAGTTAAACCGGTAAAAATCTGCCGGATATAAAAGTTGGTCGTGTTGTGCATGTTCTTTGCGTTTAGACAGATTTCTTGAAAATATCCATGCATGCGATGACCTTTTTGGACCCAAATGTGCATTGTTTTGTAGTTTACCATTTGATTCTCAAACCCAAACGCTAGTTCGCATAAGGGTATATTACCATAATTGTTATAACCATCCCAGTAGGAAAACTCAAAACCGCCAATTCACCTCCCACCTAAAATTTTAACGAATTTTTGAGGAAGGAGTCCTCTTGGCTAGAATGATAGATTAGAGATGAAGCTATAGCCCGTTAAGCTAGGAAAAAAACCTTCTTAGCTTGTTGACCACTATGAAAATCTAAGAATGGGTGGGTATTTCCTTTAGTTGAAATCTAGTGCAACCACACAATAGCAAAGAGTCCAAAAATAACTGAAATTTGATAAACCTCTATAGCCCCTAGTAAAGGCAAGGCCTGTCCTATTAGTTAAACGTGACATTTACCGTATAACCATCATTCTTAAAAAATTCCTTTAACACTTTTTCTGCATTTTTCTCTGCAGAATCTAGTAAACCACTAGAGATGGCTCCTTGACGAATTTTCTCTTGTGCTTCTGCGGCCAACTCAAATCCCTCATCCATTTTCACATCATCACGGAAAAGCCCATTTTTGTCCAAGGCTTGTATTTTATCCATCTGTACTGATGGTTCCTGGATAATCTCTGCATGAGGAAGAGTAATATCTATTTCTTTTGTTTCTTCATTAATAACCATGTCATTAGAAGTAATCCCTTTCAAATCAACACCTGCAATAACCGTTGCAGGTACAACTAATAAAACTTCTCGCTTTGTTCCTGGTAAATTGATATTCAAGAACTTCTTATTATCCTCTTGGTGTAGAACCTCTTTCATATGAGCCTCAGCAGTTGCCAAAGTGGCTAGCTCTTGTACACGTTCAACAAACGTGACAGACTCTTGTTTGGAGGTACTGTCCGCAAATAACCGGGTTCCTCCTAAAGCGATGACTAGAGCTAAAAAAATAACGATGGCAATAATTAAAAAATTCTTCAATCTACCAAAATTCAAGAAAGATTTAGATATTCCTTGCGGTGAAGATAAATATCTTGAGTTTTGACCTACCGAAATAGTCGCAGCACTTTGTTGTTGTGCTTCATTTAATTCTCTTAATTGTCTTTCTAGCTGTGCAATTTTTTCGTCTTTTTCTTCTATCATTTCTCTAATTTTATCCATTTTTTTCACCTTTCATTTTTATCATCACAATGCTTCTTATCCTTCTAATCCACTAATCTATTATTTGAGTAATAAATTAGATAGTATCATACATAAAGACTTACACATTAATTGCATATTATATAAATAATGAGACAATAAGTGATTATTATTTCTTTCGTTTTAATTCTAAAAGTATAGGTGCTATATTTAGTATGATCGAAACAATTGTCAAAAACCATAATGCCTTTTCCATACCAGGTACTACATCCATTAAAGCTGACCAATCTTCCACTTCTATCCACCTGTATATAAGACTGTATTCTGCACAAAGTGTTAATGCTGTAAATGATAGTCCTATTGCCATAGCAAGCTTATAATCCTTTCCTGTTTTATACATATATAGATTTATACATGTTGCTACTATTGCAATAACCCCAAATATCAAAAATAACATTACTAACCTCCATATTTTTTTATTTTGTCACTAATAATACGAATGTGCTTCATCTCAATTTTTTACATTACTTTTGTATTAGACACTTATATGTCAAATCTTATTTTACAGTAAATGCTCTTCCTTTTGTGTTTCTTATTGAACAAACTTGTTCCTTTATTTTTGGTAAATAAGGTGCTTATTCTTCTTGAAGAAATGCCCTGTTTGTAAAAATAAATTCTCACACATTCATCATAATACTCATTAAATCTATCTTAATATTTTTAAAAGTTTTATATATTCGCCATAATCATCTTCACCAAGATATAATACGGTTGTAAACCCCTTTTTTTCATATAGGTGTCTTGCGTTTATGTTATCTATATCTACACCAAGCGTTATTTCCTATTATCCGAGTTGTTTAGCATAATCAATTAAATAATCAACAATAACGCCACCTATTCCACGATTACGATATTCTTCTTTAACAATCATACGAGATAGATAAATTCGTTTATCTGGAATAGTATAATCTGGATCATTGTTTTGAAAAACTAATGATCCTTCACCTATAAACTCGTTGTTCTCTCAATAAATAAAAGTAATTCTAGTACCACTTACTAATTCCTCATATATCATTTTAGCCATTTTCAATTTCTTTTCCATTTCCCATATATTACTGCACTTATAATAATCTTCAAGATTTAATTTCTTTATTTGATACAATGTCAAAACCATCCCTCTTCTTAATTGTTTTGAACTATTGTGCAAATAAAAACAGCATTTGTTCCACTATACTGCTCCAGTTATTCAAATAAGAAAAATGCCTTGCTACTTGTTGAAAAAAATTACCCGTTACTTGAATAAGAAGAGTCTTATTGTTTAATCAACATGTTATCTATTATAAAAAAGACTGAGAATTATCCGGAAAATATCCCAGTTTCTATAGAAGAAGCGCTAACTAACGTAATATAGATTAGTACTTGAATTCTATGTTTAATGACTCATTGGTAAGGCTAATGTATAGTTATGTCCACTAGTTATAGTAACTAGCTTTTAAGTAGTGAACATAGAGAGCAATAGATTTCTATAATAGAGGTGTTATGTCTGGAACAAGTTCCTGAACAAACAAATAAAAGGGACCCATTTTTCGATAATGCCCGATTTATCCTCGTTGCTCTGGTGGTACTTGGACATTTGGTCAGTCCAGCTAGAGCAAACAGTGATACTATTTACTTTGCAAATAATTTTTTGGCTTCATTTAGAATGCCCGCACTCATTTTAATCACAGGATATTTCTCAAAACGTTTCTATAAAGATGGGTTCTTTCAAAAAATCACATTAAGTATATTCATTCCTTATTTAATTTTCCAAAGCTTTTATTCTCTATTGAATGATGTAATATATGGACACGAGACTTTGAATGTTTCCCTATTTTATCCTAGCTTGGCCATGTGGTTCATGCTAAGTTTGTTTTCCTGGAACATTCTCCTTCTAGTCTTCACAAAGTTAAAACACCCCATCCTTATTTCCTTTCTAATAGGTATTGGCATAGGGGCGCTTGACCATGCTGGACATTATTTAAGCATTTCAAGAACATTCGTGTTCTTCCCTTTCTTCCTAATTGGTCACTATATAGGGGCGGAATCATTCAATTGGCTTAAAAGAGGGTATGCAAAGATCATCTCAATAACGAGCATTGGATTTAGCTGTCTCATACTTTCATTTTTTGCTTTACCACAAGCACGTTCCTATCTACTAGGTAGATCTCCATATATTGAAATTGCCGATTCTTATGTTGAGGGGGCCTTGTTTAGAATAGTTTTCTATTTTGTAATGTTGCTAGGAATCTTTTCATTTTTTCCCTGGGTTTCTAAGAGGAAGACCTTTTTTACCCACCTGAGTAGACGAACTGCTTATATTTATATTTTACATATTTTGTTCATAAAAATCATGTATACTTTAGACCTTTCAAGTACTATCCAGCCAATTCATTTTATTATTGTGCCTATTATCTGGCTAGTGCTCACTTTCTTTTTAAGTTCCGATTATGTAGTCCAACTAACAAAGCCACTAATTGAAGGGAAAATTGCATCAGGTCTTTTTAATCAGGACAATCAATCAAGAAATAGCAAACATCAAAAGCTTAAGGAACAGTTAGGGAAGCAAGAATAGTATGGAAACATAGCTACGGCCCAAATAAAAATACATGATAAAAACAGTTGCCGTCTAATAAGGGCAACTGTTTTTATTTGTTGTCTTGATCAAGTTCATTTTCTGACTAAAACTTTTCCTCTTCAATACTTGCAGTCTCTTCTTCCTCAAGCTTATATTCATCGTTATTAAATTCTGAATCTGTCCGTCAACTGACGTGTCTTCTGTTGGTTCTTCTTTATGCACTCATTTGTCCTGCCCTTTTAGAACACCTTCCAAGGACCAAAGATCGTCCAAGCGTAATTGCGATTAGAAAGTTTTTAAAATGTGGTCCCTTAAAAGCATCTTATTTTTCAGATGAATTTATCAAATTTCCAACCAAAACATAACGTTCTGGTGCATCGCCAATGTAAGTAAATGGGTAACAGGTCGTCAAAGTTAATGTAGCCTCAGGCTTTGGGACAATGACGGTTTTATCTTCTGCGTCAACAATCCTGACCTTTTCTATTCGGTAGGTGTATACTCCTTTTGCAGTTTCAACCTTAATCACATTATGTTCTCCGACTTCTTTAAGCTTTCTGAATACAGTGTCCCTATGCCCTGAAATTACTGTGTTATTGTCTTCACCAGGCATAACGCTGTTGGAATAATGTCCAGCACCTTTTTCAAGCTCTTCTTCACTTGTACCTTCGTATATCGGAACAGATATGTCGACCTTTGGGATGGATATTTCCCCGATCTTTTCTCCTTTATCTGGTTTATCGGTATTTGTGCTTTTTTCATTTTTATCCATTTCTTGTTCCATTTTCCTGATACTAACACCGTCATTACCATTCTCGACAGCCATGACTCCTTTTGCCCAGCTATATGCGTGGGTGCTTGCCAAATATACGCCAGAAATGATGAGGAAAAAGGCAATAGCGGGAATAATCCATTCCCGCTTACCATTATTTTTCCCTTTATCCATTACCGATCACCAAAGTATTTACGGGCTCTTAAGGTAATGCCTCCAAGCATGAATAGTCCTACTCCTAGTAATGCATTGGTAAGTGAATTTGTAGCCGTATCTGGCATGTCACCGCCCTTTTCGGTTGCTGCTTCTTCCGGCTGATCACTATTATAGTAATCAAGCGATTCTCTCAAGTCATATAGGAAGTAATAATCATCTGGACGTTCTCCGTATTCTGCCAGTAATACTTCGTACTCTACAGGAGTCAAGCCGTATTTTTCTATTAACTCACGTTCATTTTCGTCGGTAATTAGCGGACCTACCTGAGATACCAGGTCTTCAAATAAAGTGTAATCATTCAAGTCTGTGTCATAATTATCAACTAAATACTGGTTGAATTCATCAACCGTCCAACCAAGTGGTACTAAGTACGTTTCCTCTAACAGCGCCTCGTCCAGTGTTTCTGTTTCAGCGGGTTCGTTTGCTCCATTGGCATTAGAGTTATCGGAAGCATTGTCTTCGTTATTGTTTTCCGAAGCAACATCTCCATCATTATTGGTTGAATCATTTTCGTTAACGGTCCATTCTTCATCCAATGATTTCACCAAATCGCCTACAAAGTGTATATTATCCCTGTTGTCATATTCTTCTAAGAAAGCTACCAGCTGATTTGTATCCATATTGTATCTTTCAATGATGTCCAATATATTTTGATCAAGATTTCCGTCAGCCAGCTGATTAATATCTATTGGTTCTCCGATGTCTGCTTTCAGTTCATTCATGTTATCATAATCATCTAACTGAGATCCGTAATTTTCTTCTAGATAGTTATTCCAGTCCACCTCTGTCCAGGATGTCACCGCCGGGTATTGCTCTTTTACCTCTTTATATTCCACTGCACCCGCAGATAGTGGGGCAAAAACTAATGTTGATACAACTGCAAATGGTATTACTTTCTTTTTCATGTTTAGCCTCCTTTGGTTTCTATTTTCATTAAATCATGAAAGGTTATTTATTCACTTTTAAAAATAACAGCGACTTTGATTCAATTAGCTCTGGATTATTTTTAAAGAAAATTACTAGATTATTATTTTCCGTTTACTTTTTCAGAAAGTTCTGCATCAAGATCTGGGCTCCTCTTTTTCATTCGTTTCAGTTTCATTAGATTCTGATTCTACTTTATTGTGTTTACTTCTTCCTATTCACTTTTCAGTATCAGGTTCCCCTGTATCCTCTTTTGCACCTTCTGGACAATCTTCCAAAACCAATTCAGCTCCTATAGGTAATGTTAATAGTTTTTCATAGATGATTTCACTCCTTGTCATTTGTCTTGAAAACTATTCCTTTAGCTTATAAAACTATTACCCGACACAGAATGCTATAAACGTCTTCTATCATTCTAGACTTTTGTTAATATAAAAACGGTAATTTCCGGAGGTGTATTGATTCTAAGTGGAAGATCACTGAAACCAATCCCTCTATTTACATACAAATGGTTCCCCTTTGCTCCTAAGTTTTCAATCCACCCATCTACCGTTGCTTTGTCTTTTGCAACTAGGCTTTTATATGACCACTCTGGCGCAAATGGAACTCTAAATTGTCCTCCGTGTGTATGACCGGCTACTGCAAGTGGTGCTGAATTTTCTGGTAGCTTTGCGAATGATTCTGGATTGTGCATCATGATCATTCTCGGAGCTGCTTCGGGAATACCATTGAGCGCTTTGGCTGGCTCCGCATTTTCAGGCCAATTAGCTCCCAATCCAGCTAAATAAAAACAACTATCCTGAGGCTTTCCGATTACGACTTCATTATCCTTTGTCAGTTTTAAAGCAACAGAACGATTGTGCAACAATGTTATTCCCATCTCCTTTAGAGATGTTTTCACATGCTTCGCTGATGCTATTTTGGGTTCGTCATTTTTGTTACCCATGTTATAGTCATGATTCCCCAAAACGGCGAATATGGGAATATCTGTTTTTACCAGAGGGTTGATCAGCTTTTCAACCTTTTGCATCTCTGCATTTGGATCCTCAAGCGAATGATAGATAAAATCTCCGAGAATCAGCACTGCATCCGGCTTCATTCCTGCGATTTTTTCAGCAGCATTCTCTACAGTTTCTGTGTTATCCATCCACATCCCTACTTGGAAATCTCCAATCACCGCAACCTTTTTGCCCTCCCATTTCGATGGCAAGTTCGGAATGGCTGCTTTTTCCTTTTCAATATCTAAAAAATATGGTTCTACTAATCCCCAAATTAAGATGCTCACTAGAATCAATCCCACTATTTTTGCAAATTTATTTTTTTTTAAAATTTTCACCCTCTCCTTCCAATTTAAAAATGAATATATTTTCCTATGAATCTCTTAAAGACATGAGTTGGCCGGATAGAGTTTGCACTTCGCCACTCTACCCATTCCAATGCAAGAATGGTGAGGATTAGCCAAATAACTCCAGCTAGGTGCCCCGCAAGAACATCACTTGGGTAATGAGCACCAAGATATATCCGTGTCGATCCGATCCAGATTACCACCAATCCTGCAGTGAATATCACAAACCACTTTAAAACTTTCTTTCTGCTTGAGCGAACGATGAAATATGCGATAAATCCATAAAAAATCAAAGAACCCATTGAATGGCCACTTGGAAAGCTATAGCCAATCGCATCGATTTCAGGATTGATAGATGGACGACCGCGTGCATATAGATGTTTCAATAAGGTAGTCAGCAGACCACCTCCACCGATCCCAATCACGAGGAATAGAATTCCCCATTTATCCTTGGATGTAACCCATAACCCGATGATGGCACCAACTGTACATACTGATAAAAACCAAACTGAACCTAGCTCCGTACCAAATATCATGATTTGGTCGAGCGTGCCATTTTCTATGTATTTAAACCAATTAATAATTGTGGCATCAAATATTTCTACCTCTTTTTCTAGCAATTCTTCTGAAAGTTTTGCAAATAAAATGATAAAAAGAACCGAAAATCCAACCCCTGAAATCATGATTAGAAATGGAAATCCGGCTTTCTTTGCTTTTTGTTTATTCGTTTCCATATGATGCTCCTTTCTAATGTTTAATTATTTTCACTTAAAGCATTTCAAGCCTCTCACTATTTCTATTCTTTTTTAAATCTTTAATTTTTGATTTTCCTAGGCAACCAAATGCTACCAACTAAGTCAATCAGAAGCCTGACTTCCCCCTCCTTTGCCTTTTTCAATAACAGAGCTATCAATTTCTTTCCAGATGAATCATATTTAAAACGATAAAAAGATAGATGGAACAGCTGCCTGGACAAAAGCCTGTCTCTATCAAAAAATCAACTTATTAAAATGAATAGTACACCTACAAACCGTAAAACCCACACAACCAATCTCCCTCCAATAATTCATCCTATATTCGCTTTTTCCCCAAAAAATAGTGAGTAAACGAATGAACAGTAAACCAGGGGAACCAGGAGTAAGAAAAAGACTTCTAAGAGCCCACCCCTTCAAAGTTTTGAATTTATTTATCTTATCCCATTGGCATTAATATCTTTAGTTCAATAAACTTCACATCTTGTATATTCACAACTTCTCTAAAAAAGGTGCAGTTTTTTATGCTCCATTAATGTTTTAAAAAAACGTAATTTTACATGGTAATTAACACTGGTGTTAGTAATCAAATCAGGAATACAAAAAAATACAAAGCAAAAGGATCAGATTTAAATCTGATCCTTTTGCTTTGTATTAACAGTCTTCTTAAACTAAAGCACCCTTTAGCTTAAGGACATTTATTTACAATATATGTTGAAAAGCACTTTGCTTTGTTTTTACATAACCACCCTTTGCTGAAACACCAACAAACAATGTTTGATTATGGAGCAAATGGGAAAATACGTGGTAGCGAAGTCATAATTGATACAAATAAAAGCAAAGCGGTAAGGCTTAAGCCAAAAAATCTAAAACTTTTATTGTGTAAAAATTGCAAAAGGTAAAATACAACAAACAAAAATATAAAAAAATACGGAAGGTTATTACTCCCATTTAAAAGGGCATCTATCGCCGAACCAATTATTATAATACCTGCAATAACATTAAATATGTGAGCTTTTTTACCCAAATTTCATCCCCCCGCCTATCATTCTACCATATACTCCCATTAATATGAGTGATTGTTCAATTAACTTGCTCGTTAGTAAAATAACATCCTGCTAGAATTGCAGAATCGCACCCCTTTAGTTTAATATAATTATTGCTTTTCTTTGGTTTGAATGTATTTTTGCGTTAATAATCCAACATTAAACACCGAAAAAATCATAATGAAGAAATATAATACCCGAATGGACAGAAACCTCTCGTCACCAGTAAACGTAATATCAGACAGGGTATGGTAAATAAAACCAATAGTAACTAATATAAACAAAATTAATTGCCCTTTTATAGATTTAATCATAAAATCCCCCTAAAAATAGTTGATTAAAATATGTATAATTATACCATTTTCCTATTTTTTTGGTTAGCAAAACTGCTTCTTTACTTCAACAAGAAAAAGCCAATCTCCTTCTTGAAGATTAGCCCCTGTTATTTGAAGAAGGGTTAGAATTATTTAAAGCTTAGTATATATAAGATTATCCTGCCTCAAATATGAAAAGCCTGTTTCGTCAAAAGCGTTAAAAATCGAAAAATATCTTGAACCAATACCAAAACCTACCCCATTTAACAACAGTTCAGAATTAAGTACATTACCTTTTGAGTCTATTGCCTCTTGAGTCATTTCAATTACTTCAATTTCCTCAATTTGCTTTCCAATAATTAAAGAAGAGTTTCCAAACGCATTCCTTCTCCATTCAAGATTTAATTCACCATTACCGTACCAATCTAACTTTTCCTCTAAATCAATTCGATCCCAAGTAACTGCAATTTCTCTATCATTAAAGGAACAAAACTCTAATTGTCTTCCTCCTACAACTAATATAACAGGACAATCAGCCCAAAATTCACCATCAGAAAATTCATACACTGTCCAAATTCCCTCAATTGTTGAGCCAATTAATTGCCTCAAACTGTCACCATGAAAATTAATAAACTCATTTATATCGGTATAGAAAATTGGTTCGTACTCTTTAATACCCAGCATGAAATCAACCTCAATTCTTAAAAGGGAAAATTATGTTAAAGCTCAACGTTAGCTTCACAACAAACCTTTTGCTTTTTCAATCCATTCTTTAATGTCTTCTTGGTTATGATAATAGGTTGTGGGTGAGTCTAAAATATCAATACCACTAATTGTCTTCAACATTTCCCAAACATTTTCATCATTAACTTTTGGTTCATCAGTCATAACATAAAATTCAGCCCAATCTGATACGTCTTCTCTATTTAAGTCACCTGAAAGCACCTTTTCTAGCTTTTCAATGACTTCTTTCATATTAGGTTCATTCACGAACACATCACCTTACCTTGTGCAAAATAAGCTCGTCTATAGTGAAAGAAGAAACAACTAATTTTTGATACCTAATAGTATCCTACTTTTCTTAATTAAACCTGAAAAGTTCTCTTCACAGCCATTAATGACTTTCTCATAATTTGAAATAAAATCATTTTTTAAAGGAGAATTTTGCTCATTATACAAATGTTCTTTGCTCCTCCATTTTTCTAACCAAGGTAGAGCTTCTTTTTGAATGAATAATAAAATTTCACTCGCACATCGCCTTATAATTCACTTAACAAATAACTCAATAAAAAATGAATTATTCCTTCCACTTACTTTTGTTGCTGAACGTTTCATAATCAAATTTTGGAACGTAATCATACTCCTCATCGTGTTTAAGTTCAAACGCATCACTCGGTAAATAAAGAAGGCCTTCAAATTCCATGTCCTCTGGCATAGAAGTAGGATTATTAAGAACTTCGTAGTAAAATTCTTTTCCATTTGCCACTACAACACATCTTGAATAAAGAAATTCATCAACTGAAAAATATGTATCTTCGTCGGTTGTATACGCACCTTCACCAATATTTTCTGCATATACTTTCCCATCTAAATCATATAACAACTTTGATAAAATATCGGCAAACACATATATTTCTTCATCAGACTTCTTTGATAAGTATTTAATTGCTTTCTTTAATACTTTTTCATCATCGCCTGAGTGTTTCCACTCAAACATATCTATTAACTTCCAGAATTCATTTTCATCCATCCCAAAATTCTTAGTCCTTTTTAACATAAACACACTCCTTTTAGTGTAACTTTTGCTTGACCTTATTCTCCATTAGTTGGTTTTGCAATAGGTTTTCCAATACATATGCTAATTTTGTTAACAAAAATTTTCAACAAGTTAAAACAAATAGAAAGTAAACTTGACCAATAATTAACTACACCCTATTTTTTCAATTGCAAACTAATAGAGTGATAGACTTTCATCTCACTTATTCCACTAACATGTTACGTTTGTGAAAAAGCGACTGTTCTTATTGAACACTCGCACCCGTTAGCTCAAAAATAACTTATGCCATCATATAGTCAAAGGTAATACCAAAGAGGATTATCCCAAGACCAATTATAAAATGAACCTTTTTTTCGTACACTCCTGTTTTTTCAAAAATAGTATAAGCAATTCCAATTAACCCAATAAAAACAGCACTTCTAATGAAATAAGATGTATCCACAAGAAATAGATTTAGAAATTTCTGAAAGAATCCTGACACAACTCCTATAATTCCCAACATTAAGGGAACTCTTAAATTCCAATACATTCAATTCAACCACTTTTCTTTATTGCCTAAAGTTTTCTATAAAAATCGGAGTTCTTGTTAAACTCTACTCCCCTTGAGTTTAACATTTATTTCCTTTTCTGTAGATATAGAAAAGAGCATTGTTTTTTGAAGAAATGCCCCTATAGTTGAATAAGAAGAACAATAACTTATTCCATGTTTCATTTCCAGATTACTAAAATACTATTATCTCTATTTGTTTTGTCACAACCTGCTAAATCATAATCAGTTCTTCTTCGTTCTCTTTAATATCTATTGATCTGCAAATTGCTGTGTTTATGTTACCAGAACCAAATGTATCTCTTCTTGTATCTGTGGTTGATTGAATTACTTCACCGTCATATTTAAGGTCATGCAGCATTGGGTCTCCTTCTTCAGTGTACGTTACAACTCTAGTCTTATCTTCAAAACCTAGGTTTACATTTTCTATAAATGCAAAAAACTTATCTATGCTTGTAATGTCTCCGTGCATATTTACTACGTCTTCTGGTGATTGAACATATTCAGGAATGTTGTTTTGTTTTGTAGTAAAAGGTGATTCATCCCCTTGATTTATCTCATTTGATTGGCAACCAGAAAGAATGAATAGTAATATCGCAGTAAAAACCAAAATCTGTTTCATCATTTCCCCCTAACAACCCTTAGTAAATTTCTTATTTACTTATACATTCTTAGAAACACTGTTAAATCCCTTCTTCCACTAAACTGCCCTAACGAAAGAAGCGACTGCTGTTGTTCAACTACTTCGTTAGTCAAATAACTTTAACATAAGACTATCGCTTATTTATGTTGAACCAGGCGTTTTGTCTACCCTTCAACGATTGCAAGATATTTTTTGATTTCTCCTTCAGATTCAACAATTAAAATATCTCCTCTTTCTTTGGTGGAAAAAATCTTTGCACCAACAGGCAATCTATTAGACATCTCGTCTTTAAAATCTGTATTTGCTTCGTTTTTTGTTTTTATTTCACCGATTTGAACATCTTTTGTTAAAGACAATTCTTCAACCCAATCAATATTAGTTTTGTAGATCACTCCTTCATACTGAAAAATATTAGCATCAGAATCCAATGTTAAAACTTCCTCGGCATCAATACTATCGATTGTTACTGTGGTTGCTTCCCCTTCATTTGAACATCCATTAGTAATAATTAAAGCTAATGCAATCAGGACATAAAATAACTTTTCAACCAATGTAATACCCCCCTTTTTATATATAGTTGGAATTACTCTATCCTAAATTTCTTCTTGCACTAACCTGCTCCGTTAGTTTAATAATTAAAGGAGATGTTGAAACAACTACGTTACACATTATCACCCGTTAATGAACACGGTATTAATCAACCAATTCTACAGAAAGTGTATTAATTTGAGCTGGATAAGATTCTTTAACGGTGCCATCAAATCCTACTTTCACCTTGTCTCCAACTTGGAATGTCTCATCACTATTCACGGTAAGGTCAACAAACACATCACCTTCAGGATTACCCTCAAATACTTTAGCAGAAACAATTGAACTGCTACCGTTAATTTCCTTGATTGTTCCTATAAAACTGGAATTTTCCGTTTTGATTTTATTGTTATTTTCTTCAGTTCGATCTGTTGAATTAGAGCACCCAACAATGGTGAAAAAAACAATGATTGCTAATACTTTAAATATCTTTGTCATCACACATATCCCTCCGTTAATATATTTTAAAAGGATACTATAACTTACGAAAAGAAAACCTTCACTTTTCCATGTAACAATCGTTAACCATTTGTTGAATAACAATTAACCTTCAAGCATTTTTAAATATGGTATTTCTTTCTCATCTATAATTGCAATATATACTGGTCCATCTGTTTCATGTAGCTTAGTGCCAACAGGTAATTTATTTGCAGTACCATCTTTAAACCTACGTGCCTTATCTGTTTGTTTCGTTATTTCTCCAATTTGTTCACCTAATTTATATTCCAAATTTGAAACCCATTCAACATCTTGTGCATTAGAATAAACGATCCCATTAAGAAGAAATATATCTGCACTTTCATTTTTTAGAAATTCCTTTGGAGTTGGATTACCTTTAACTGGATTGTCAATATAACCGCTATTGCATCCGACTAAGAAAATAAGCAAAATACTTATAGAAAATATAAATTTCTTAAATTTCATTTGATACCCCCTCGTTAAATAAACAGACGAAATCAAGTAAAATATAATGCTAGTTAATAAAGAGATGTTATTCCCCTGGCATATAGCCAATAACTTTGTTTGTATCAGCATCAACCAGTATAATCGGGGTACTTGCTATAATGTTTTCTTTATCTTCAAATGAAACAGAGAATACTTCTTTGCCTTTATAATCTTTATCTAACAACTCATAATCTTTAGTAACTATGATTTTAGAGACTTTTGCACTTTTCCATTCTTCCTTGGCACGATCACTCCAACCTTTTTCTTCTAAGAAGTTCCACGCTATTTCTCTAATCTTCGAATAATTATATGAGATGATATCGTTGATTTGTTTACTTGAACGAACAGATAAAGAATAAATTGTGTGTGTATCTTTTGTATTCATTATTGTTCCAGATTTTGCATCAACCCAAAGGAAATATGTTTCCTCTCCTATTTCAATTTTAAATTCAGGGTCTGCCATATTGACAATACCTGGTTGTTTTTCTGAATTACTTACTGCTTCTTCAATCATTTCGATTGTTTTTCTATCCTCTATAACTAATGTTTCGGAATTATTGCTCTCCATTGGTTCAATTGTTATCTTTTCTAAACTTTCACTATTCTGCTGGCAGCCAAATAAACTAATCGATAGTAGAAATAATAATAAGACCCAACTAATATTTCTAATAGATTTAACCTCCCTTAACTACTTTTTAATTTAGACGAATAAAATCCTTTGTTCGTTTCAAATATCGTATGGAATTATTCCGAGGTTTGTCTATCTATTCCGCACCGTTAATGAAATAGCGAGTAATCTTATTGAACACTCGCGCCCTTAACTTAAAAAGGTTTATTTTTAGATTTACTATTTAAAAAATCCTCACAAAATAAATGTACCTTCAATTCTTAGATATGCCTTATTTTCAGTACAGCCCTTTCGTTTTGGATCACGCATTTCGAATAAGATAGTTCCATTTTTTTAAAAATTATACTTCCGCACCATCTCTATAGAAAATAAACAATAATTCCTCCAATACCTGCGATAGTCATCATTATCCCTCCAAAACGAGTTGACCATTTGTACAAGTTTGATGGTTCAGTACGATCGTTTGATTTCCAACTCTCTGTTAATACCCAAAAAATAGATGGTTTCACAATCATTGTCACACCAATAATTGTTAGAATAATTCCGATACCCATTTTAAAGTTCCCCTTATATTCTATTATTCTTATTAATCAATACGATTAGCTGTTTTTAAGGTTTCAATTATTCTTGAAAAATTCTATTAAATAGTTAATTTAACATTTATTTCCTTCTTTTGACGTAAAGAAAACACTGCAGGACCGCACCATTTAGTTTAGGTGAATTTATTTTATTCCGATCTAACTAGTGTTTCTCCTTTCTCAGTACTAAATGAAATAAGACCTATCATATCTTACTTAAAAGAAACCAATTAAAGGAGTGTGAGAAGTTGAAGAATGTGAATGTGGGTTTACGGCCGCTTGTGACTAACATTAATTTACCTACTGTTATGAAAACAGCGTTTCTACCAGGAGACATTGTGGAACGATTGTTTATTGCTACTCAGGTAGGAGAGGTCTTTTTCTTAAGAAATGGTGAAGTTCAAACGTTTATAGATATTCGTTCACGAATTATCGAATTGGGTGCTTCTGGTGGATATGATGAACGAGGTTTATTAGGTTTAGCGTTTCACCCTCAATTTTATTATAACGGGGTGTTTTATCTACATTTTTCAGTCGCTGGTAGTCAAGGTCCAGGTGCTCTTTCTAATTCTTTTACTCCTGATTCGTGTGACCCAAGTACATTAAACTTGAAATGGGAAGATAGAAATAATCAATATGATCATATTGATACTGTGGAAGAGTGGATCCTCCAAACAAACGGACAACCGAAAAAACGCAGAACTTTACTTAATCTTAAAAGGCCATTTTTTAATCATAATGGTTTCAATAGCTTAAACTTCTCACCTGAAACAGGGAACCTTGTTTTAAGTACTGGAGATGGCGGATCAGGCTATGATCCTTTTAATCTAAGCCAAGATAACCTGGAAATAGCCGGTAAAATTATTGAAATTGATGTGTCTAAAACATTTCCCACTGATCTACCAGCAGTCACTCGTTTTGATGAACTCCCAAATTCTATTCAGGAAGCGTTAGCAGTAGTCGCCAAAGGAGTTCGTAATAACCCAGGCATTTCTTATCAAAGGTATGGTAATCAGTCTATTAAGTATGTCGGAAATGTTGGACAAGATTTAGTAGAATCGATCTTTTCATTTGTGTACGATCAGCGAATCCCTGTTAAGCAGCTAATTCAGTTTTATTCGACAAAAAAGGAACCTAAGGGTTTAATCAACTTCGGTTGGAGAGGATGGGAAGGAGCTTTTCCGACTTCGATTTTAGAGAACTGCTCAGAAAATTCTATGGATAAACAGTCGATTGCCTATTACATAGAAGCCGTAAAAGATTCTGTGAATCGTCTTCCTCCTTTAACGTGTTATTTTCATCAAGATTCTCGACCTGATAAATTTGAAGGCACTGCACTTACGGGAGTCCAACCATATATGAGCAACGAAATACCAGATTTAACGGGAAGTATAGTGTTTACCGATATGGCCCGGAATAAGCAATCAGAATCTCCAGTTAGAGGAGGGTTAGCTTATACCAAAGTAAGGTTTGATGGGAAACTTAATGATTATGGTGTGATTGAACCTAGTTATGACTTTGGATCTCAACCAGCTTATTATGTAGGGTTAGGAACAAACCTTGTTCAAACCAATCTTTATTTAGGGGTATATCACTCGATGAAAGTATCAGACTTAAACCAAGGGACTGTATTTGAAATAATCCCTTGATTTAAAACAAACGGACGGTGCTTTGCATCTGATACAGAGTGCCGTTCCATTGTTTCTCTTCTGTTAATTCAACTAGCCAATTCATTTGAGAAAGTATTTTTGCTGTTAGCTCTAGTTTCCATTATCAAACACTTAAATTAAAGTGTAACAATGATTGGTCCATTTTTCGTAATAATAATCGTATGTTCTATTTGAGCGACAAAGCTTTTTTCAGTAACATATGTCCAGCCGTCATCTTTTTTAAATACTTGTTCTTCTAATGTAGAGATAAATGGTTCAAATGCGATCACCATTCCTTCTTTTAATAATGCATTATCCCATTTATCATTATAATTATAAATGTGGTCAGGTGCTTCGTGGATGTTTCGTCCAACACCATGTCCTGTTAGATTTTTGATCACAGTTAATCCGTTTTCATTCGCTGTTTGGAATACGACTTTTCCAATTCCACTTATTCTGGAACCTGGCTTTGCTTTTTTAAGCCCAGCATCAAATGCTTTTTTAGCAACGTTACATATTTTTGTTAAAATTTCTTCCCCGTCACCTACAACAAACGAGATTCCTGTATCTGCGAAATATCCATTTTTAGAGCCTGAAACATCGATATTAACTAAATCTCCTTCTTGTATAACCCGTGCACCTGGAATACCATGTGCCACTTCTTCATTAACACTTATGCAAGTATAGCCTGGAAAATCATATTCACTTTTAGGTGCTGATACGGCACCCTCTTGCTCAAAAAGCTCTCCAGCTAGATCATCAAGTTCTTTTGTCGTGATACCTGGAATTGTTCTTTGTACCAAGATATCTCTAATTGAGGCAACAATTTTGCCAATTTCCTTCAAACCATTAAAATCTTCTTCTGTTTTTGCAATCATCGTATATCCTCACTTTTTAAAGTATCTAAAAATTTGTTTTCTGTTTTGATTCTAGCATAAAAGGATCACCTTTTCTTCAACTAAACTGTTTCGGTTGTAAATGTATAGGGAATGACCACTTCATTCTTCGATATGTTCATCTTGTCTTTTTTTACGCAAATGATAAATATAGATTATTGGTACAAATCCACAAACAAATAATATTCCACCCAATATGACTCCATCCAGTATATTAAAACCATCAGTACGTGTAACAAAAAAACCAACAACAGTTGAAATGAAAACAAGCACAATCAGTGAAATACTTAGACTTCTTTGCGGGTTAATTTTACTATTTTCATGATCTGTACTAATACTCATTGATAGATAGGCGGAAATAACTGTAGTTATCATGAATACGAACCATAGAGGATTTTCTCTCATTCCGTCTAATCCTTTTGTAACTAAGTCATATCCTAAAATCCCTAGTATACCATTCGTTTGTATGATAAAGGCAATGCGGATGTTTTTTAAATTTTGTAATTTTAATCGTTCATCTGTGATTTTTTTCATCATTCATCACTCCTTTTCTATCCAAAATACTTCATCTAATGTTTTGTTAACCACATAACAAATATCAAGACACAACTTTAATGTTGGATTATATTTACCCTTCTCAATTAAACTAATTGTTTGGCGAGTGACACCAATCTTTTCTGCCAATTGTTGTTGCGTTAAACTTACTTGAATTCGAGCTATCTTCACTTTGTTCTCCAAATGGTTGTATCCCTCCTTAAAATAAGTGTAACATATATGTTACATAATTCAATATATATATTGCATTTAGTGTGCAATTATTTCCAAGATCGTTGCATTTCGCACAATAGAAATTGCCGTAAATATGATGAAAGTATTCAAGAATATGAGATTGAGAAGACACTTGGAGTTTTTTACTTTTTGTTTTTTCGGTACCATTCGATTGCTTTTCGTTCCATGTTTTTTACAAAATCATTTTTCCCTTCACTATATCCTTCAATATCTTTAGGAAATTGTTCGGCAAGTTTTTCTTTTAACTTTCCATACTCTAACATAACTTCTTTATGGGAAATTAGGTAATCACGAAGAGCAAGATGACGTACTATTTCATAATCATTATCATATTGAAAAAAATGAATTTGATGTGTCCTGTTTTCTCCACCTTTTCGAAAGTATCTTCTTCCTGTAATCCCTAACTCTCCAAGTGGTTCATAATCTATTTCTATCATTTTTTCATTAAAAATATCAACTTTTTCAATATTTTTAACGACTGGCATGATATCGATGATTGGCTTTGCTTTTAAACCAGGTACAGCTGTACTACCTATATGATTCATTTCAACAAGTTCACCAATGAATATCTCTCTTATTTTTTTTGCTTCCTTTTTATAAAGTTCAATCCAATTTTTATCATAATCCTTAACAATAATGTTCATAGCACGATTCACCACTTCATAACCCTCCCAGGCTACATACTAGTTTTTTGAACAGTCGAGCAATAGTCGAAAAAGATAGATAGCTTTGATTATTATAATGCACTACGATTTGGATACTCTTCTTTTTTTATAAAAAAGCACCATTGCAATGACAAATAAAATGACAGAAATTAAAATAGTAGTTCCTGAAGCAATAGGTGTTAAAATTCCTAAAATTAATAAAACAATTCCTAATATTACTAAGCCGACCACCATTAAGAGTCCTCCTTCTAACTAATACATATGTTAATTTTACCCTTTTCTTGAGTGAAAAGGGAATAATTTATCGTTAAAAACGGAAAATACCAAATGATTATTATAGTTTTCAACATATTTTATACCTGTTGTTTTAACTCCGAGTTCCTCACTTCTTAATACGTTTGAATAAAAATTATTGCATTTTAATTTAATTAATCTGCCTCTTTTAAAAAATAAAGAGCTATCGCATTCGACAACTCCATTTTCTTGTATTGCACCCTATGATTGTAGATTTTTTTCTTTTGAATAATCTCATCTACATGATCGTATTAAACTATTTATTTTAATCTAAAATTCAATATACTTTTTCCTTTTATATCATTTCCTTCTTTCCATAAAAACTCTAAAGCATATTGTGAGCCAATATTCTCTTCATTCACTTCAATTTCTAAAGGAGTATTAGAAATTTTTTCGCTCTTCTTATCTATAACTTCATAATTCTCCGTATTTATTTGAAGTAGGTTTATATCAGTGGGCTGTGGTTTCATTTTATGCCAATCAATCTGTATTGTATCGCCTATCTCAACATCACCAGAGTGAATATCGGGGTAATGAGATGTATTATTATCTTCACAATCATTCCAACATACTTCTAAATAGCTATTATCAAATATTACACCCTCTGCCCCAACTGTATGAACATTTTGTATTGTAGGCATTTCCATAAGTGTGAACTCTGGAAGTTTGCCATCAATTAATTTTGTTTGCTCGTTTGTTTTTTCGATCACAATATTCCCTACATATTGAGCACTGTCTTCTGAATCAATGAATTTAACTTCTAATACATAATTCCCTTCGTTTACTGGAAATTGAAATTCTCTATATTCATTAAACTCGATGTCTATTTGTTCTCCGTTTTTCCATAAAGTAGCTGTTATCGTTGGGTCTGTCCAAATATCTCCACCATTTTCTTCATTCTCTTTAAATTCCAAAGAAGCCTCTTGGTTTGGTGAAACTCTAATTTCCTTTTGCGATAATCCAAATTCTTCGATATTATCTATTTTTTCTTCTACATCTCCACTTGATGAACTCCAACTAATATTTGCTTCTGTTAATTGTGTTTGTTGATTTTGCAAACCAATTTCTAAATGTAAATGTGCCGTTGGAACACCAACATCATAATCCTCACCAAAGCACCCTGTCAGTACAGCAATCATAAGGATTCCTACAATTAATTTCATAAGTTTGTCCAAAATAAGTCACTCCTTATATTGTTACCAGCAAACTTGATATGCCTCACTTTTATCGAACACTCGCTCCGTTTAGTTGCATAAGACTTACTCTATATAATCAATTAACTTTGCTGGAACTTGATCAAATATATATATATCAGGGTTATTATAAGGGACGTTTTTCAAATACTCATCAAGAGTATTCATACTATCCCAATACTGTTTTATTAAATCTTCCTTTGACGGTAAACCTTCAACTAAATATCCTCTTCCACCATCATATATATCTTCTATATAAGCAAACAAATCACTTGTTATCTCTCCGTTAAAAACTAAAATTTTATCAGTCAACCTAGGAAATCTATAGAATGGTTTTTCATACTCCTCCAAATCTGCTTTAAAGGCATTTTTAAAATCAACCCATTTTGGCAAATTTTCTGGTCTGTAAATTTCTATTAATTCAGGAAATAAATCATTTATTTTCGAATACCATCTCGTAGCTGTCTTATGACTTAGTCCTTCCTGCAAAACTCTTTGTGGACTTATATTTACCTCAAAATCATTATGAATGACCATGTGATATAAAAACAAATGATTTCCTCCTTGCTTGGATACATCTGATAACAGAAAATTCTCCACCTTTTCTGCTGCGTTTGTGAAAAAAGACTGTTCTTATTCAACAATCACTATCAACAAATGAATGATAGGTTTTTTAGCCTTGAAATGTATAAGGAGCAGAAGCTTTGAGTAAGCTTTCAACACCATGAGGATGATAAGGCATTAATTCATTAGCCCTTTGTATGTCTACCCACTCTATTTCTGAAATTTCGTCACTATCTATAATTGAAATTTCCCCTTCAATTACTGTTGCTTTAAATGTTATAAATAAAGCGTGATGTCCCTTTTCTATAAAAAATGCTTCATTGACAGCTATAATATCACCCGCTTCAATTGTTAAACTAGTTTCTTCCTTAACTTCTCTAATAACTGCTTGTTCTAAAGTTTCCCCTGGTTCCACTGCTCCACCAGGAAGAGACCAACCTCCACCCTTGTTATTAACCATAAGGACTTTATTAGCATCCTCTTTATAAATAAAAGCATATGCCACATCTACTCGATTCATTTCTTACCCCTCCAATCTATTTCAATGCTAAAATTAATTAAAAATTTTTACAGAACGTTTTTTAACTCTAATGCCTTATCGTTCTATCAAAAAAGGATTTGCCTTATGCACTCCTTGTAAATCTCGATCACCCTTCAATTCCTGCCAGTATAATTAAAGTAATGAAAGGTATTAGTTTAATGAACATTTGCTAGTCGTTCCCAAGGCTATTAGTATATACTAATATTACCATTTCCCATTTAACTTTTCTGCACTTTGAATCATATGTATACTTTATACTTATACAAATCTAGTAAACATAATATAAATTATAAGAAACTAGAAAAATAGCCAAACCCTTGCTAGTATGGGTTTGGCTATTTTTCGCTTTTTACCGCTCTAGTTAAAAGAAGTGTATTATTCATTCAATAATTGTAAAAAAGCTCGATTATAGTGGAACAATTCATACTGTTTTATTCTATTGGAATAGGTGTATCAACGATGTACATAATTTCTTTATCAATATCCATAAAATGTGCTTTAATCTCAGTTTGGTATAAACCTAGCTCCATCACTATTTCTTCTTTGTTTTTAAATGTTATTTGGTATGGTGGAACCTCAATATCAAAAGTATCGGACATTTTTTCCACATTTGCATTATTTAAATTATTGATCAATGATTCAATGAAGGAAGTATCCTCAAAGGTTTTTATTAATTCTTCATTCTGCCAATTATACACTTCAACTTTGGTAACATCTTCATCTAGATTTAGGCTATTAGTTTGGCATCCTACCATTACGAAAATAAGCAAAAATAACATGGATACATGCTTAATTTTCAATATTAACCACCTTTTCTTTTTTATAGTTCAGTTTTTCGTTAATGACTAAAAGTTCATTAAAGTAGCCTTCTTCGTTAGTGTAAAATCGAGTGTTCATAGATTACACTAGCAACTGTTAGCACAAAATAATTAACTAATCCAAGTCATTTTCGCTTCTTTTAATTGCCATTGATTATCTATATTTTGTACTGTAACTTCTACTCCAACTGCCCCTAAACCTGAGCGATACTTAGAGCCCTCAAAAAAAACTTTATTGTTGAATTTAAACTCCACTTTTTCTATTCTAAGAAGTACGCCGTCCAAATACATCTTATCTGGATTATATAATCCCTTTTTTTGCAGTTGTTCAATAGTAGCATCCATTACTTTAACTTTATATTTTTCCTTGAAGTAGCTTAATATTTCTTTTTTATCACTTTCATCTACTTCACCAAAATTACTCATATCAATAGCTATAAATTCCATATCACTACTTAATGCTTCATCCTTTTCCATTATCGAGTCCAATGCAATACTATATATTTCTCCTAAATGTTCCTTTGGATCTATTCCACTATTGCAACCAAAAAGCAACACCGAAAGTATAAACAGAATACTAAAAGATTTAAAATTCAAATTATCCCCTCCTTCACTATATAGACGATGTTTTTTTAATTCCGTTTCAGAAAAACTTGATTTTGAATTAAATTGCATCGATAGTTGAAGAAGAAAATAAAAACCAATCGGAATATTTACTTTTTCAGTTGATTTAATATCAGTTTCAATAGATTGATCTGTGACATGTCATTAGTCAATATACAAGATAAAGTAAAATGTTTGGTCAATGGAATGATAGTGGACACTTAATCTTTTGTTCAAGAAAGGAAATGGGAATTGAATTTAGAGCTTTTGATATCCATCGTGAATCTTATAAACTGACCTATAAACATTTTATTTGTAAAGCTTCATTGCTTCCTCTAGAAAGTTCAAATATTCAGAAACAAAACCTTTTGGCTTCATAATTTTAACTTTATTACCGAATCCGGCTATAAATTGGTAGGCAAATTGATTCTCTGGCAATTCAATTATCGCGAGGTAACTTCTTGTATTTACTTTTGTAACCGCATTTTTTCCGTATCTCTCGATAAATTGATCTCTTACGGCAACATCTATCAATAGTTGGACACTCACCACATTTTGTTGTTCAATGTGTTTTTTTTCATCCTTACATTCCTTTTCAGACCTTGGGACAAAAAAACCGTCTTTTTGGATATTTATTATCCTCGTCAATTTAAACATTCGATAATCTTCCCGTTCTACACAATAACAAATAAGATACCACCGCATCTCACTTAAATGTAATTTATAGGGTTCTACGACTCTATAAGTTATGTTTCCTGATTGGTCTACATACTCAAACTTTAATATCCAATTATTCTCAATTGCCTTCTTGATCAATAAAATTACTTCCTTAATTTCACTTCTTCCAACCCAATCATAAAAAGATAAATCAAGTTTCGGAAAGATATCTTTGCTTGTCATTCCTTTGATTTTTTTAATAGTGGTTTTAACCTCTTGATTCGTAATTAGTCCCTCAAAACCACCTAAAGCTATGAGTATATTTTCAATATCATTGTGATTTAGTAATCTTTTGTCAAATTTATACCCTTCTATTAGCGCATATCCCCCTTCAGCACCATATTCGGCATAAATAGGTATGTTTGCATAATTTAATGCTTCCATATCACGTTGAATCGTTCGTTTCGTTACATTAAAAAGTCGACTAAATTCTGATGCGGAGACAACTTCTTTTTGTAACAAGATCATCACTATCGAGATAAGTCGTTCAATTTTTTTCATATTCCCCTCCCATATACGACATTATGTTGTCGCCTATGTCCTATTATACTTCAAGTAAGAAAAGGAGGAATTAAGTTATGAGAACAATATCTTATCTACAATTTAGTGGAAAAGCAGAAGAAGCGTTAGCATTTTATGAAGAGGCATTACAAGCAACAAATGTAAAAATGGTGAGATTTGGTGATTTTGGTCAAGATCCAAATTCTCCATTAACTTTAAAAGAACAAAACATGATTATGGAATCTCGTATTGAGTTTTCAGGTAATAGTTTAATGATCTCTGATGTTCCGCCATTTATGCAGGCTGCGGCAGGAGAAATCACAACAGGGAATAATGTCTTAATCAGTATTATTGATGCTAATCCAAAGTTGAATAAACAATGTTTCGAAAAGCTTTCGGAAGGTGGTACTGTGATTATGCCGATATCTTCTACACCATGGTCAGCAAGTTTTGGAATGGTAGTCGATAAATTTGGTGTAATGTGGAAATTCAATAGTGATGCCAGTAAATTTCTAGATAGTTTCGTAGATTAAATTTGTATTATCAGAGTGGGTGTCCAATTAATAATTTATTACATACACCCACACTAATATATTATTAACAGCCCTGAATTACCTTTATGATTAGTGATTTCAGGGCTTGTTTTATTATTTTTTTAGTTTGAAATTTTATTTAGAAGTAGGGATGTAAAGGGGCAAGAAATATTAATCTATAGTAGGAATTAGTAATAAACTCTGCAGTATAACATGAAACCATTAGTGAAAAACGACTGTTCTTATTGAACACTCGGGCAGTTAGTCGAACAAGTACGAAAGTTATCATATGAAAATGTGCAATTATTGTGGTGATGGTTTACTTTTTTTTAGTATTATAATAATCTACTAAAGCATAAACAAAACCAGATATACCGAACATTATAATTGCACTACTTCTATTAAGCTCATAACTACTGATTAAATTTTCAAATCCATATAAATGTCTAAATACCCAAATTCCGCTTATTCCCCCTACAAATGAATAAATAATAATTCTTAGAGAAAAAGATTTCGTGAACTTGTTGAGAAGAAAAGTTAAAGGTAAAAAGGATATTGGATAAACGATGATGCTATGCACTAAGTTAAACAAAATAAAACCAAAGCCAATATTTCTAAGTCCATAGTATAAGGTAGTAGTTATTTTATTACCTTCAAAAAATTCCATACCCACTGCGGCAAGAGTATACAATAAAGCGAAAACTCCCCACATAGTTAAATAATACTTATAGCGCACCATAAGAATTCTCCTTGTATATTATTTACTAACATGCTTCGTTAGCGAAAAAGCGAGTATTCTAATTGAACCCTCGCACCCGTTACTTTAAGTAGAATCCTGCCCAATCACCTAAGCATCTCTATTTGAAGTACAAATATATTCGCTCCGTTCTAATTAGAGGAGCTAGTCATTTAATCTCTTCATTCTCGATTAAACATATTATTCTTTTCTTTATTTCTGAAACATACTCAAGCCTACTTTTTATTTCATACTTTTCCACATTAATACTTTCCCAAATCCCTTTCAGTTCACCTGTTGTGATTATTTTTAGTGCTTTTAAATGGATGTATGGACTGTACGTCGAATGTTCACACATTATATCAGCTAAGAGCACATACATCGTTTGCTCAAACCCTATATATTTTTTGCACAGTAAATTAAAATCATCTAGGAACATTCCAGCTGCTTGTGAGGGGTGCAAATTATAAGGGGCACGCATATTTCCCTCAAAGTTTTCCTTAAACATCTTCTTTAACGTATCAAAATCATATCCATCTTTCTCAATAGAACTTATTGGAAGTTCAGAAGAAGGATTAGAAACAGGTATATAATTTATTTTGTTTTTATTAACTCTTTTTTTATTCTTAGCAAAAAAGAAGAAGAGTACTGGTAATATAGCCAATAGCCCTAAAAGCAACCCTTGTCTTTTAGAATTGCCTAAAAAAGAGACAAGTAATCCAAACCATAATGCTACAATAATAAAGATTAAAGTAACAATAAAAATAACAAAACCTTTATACAAACAAAATCCTCCTAAGATAAAACAAAAAAATTAGAAGTCTACTACTCTACTAACCAAATTATACCACTCGCTATATGATTTTTTTAGATCTTTCTTTTAATAACCTGTTCTTACACTTCATTAAGAATAGAATAAACCCTGCTCCATAAAGGATTCACCAGTTATTAGCATAATTACTCTTATTTATCTTCCAATTTCAAGGCATCAATGTACTGTTTAGCTTCTACTAATGAAAACCCTAGTGTTTCTCTTACTCTTTTCACCGCTTTAACATCATTACCCTCATCGAGTAGTTGTCGCAGCTCCTGATTTATTGGCATTTCAGTGACATTCATTGCTTTAGACATTTGGTCTAAAGTATATTTCAAGCTCTTAACACGACCAACCAGTTTAATGACTGTAAAGAGTAAATAAACCCCAATAAATAATATCAATATTTCTATAAAACTATATTCCAAGCAAACTCCTCCTTTAATTTTAAGTAAATTATCGCAAAATAATTTACACAGATCTTGATCTGACATACGTTCTAAAAATTTTTCAGTAGATATTTTATTCGAACCATTTCTTCAGATAGCTGAATCTAATAATTCATATTCATAATAATTTAACTCTGGTTCAACGATAAAGGTTGGAAATTGTTTTTTCAACATTTTAAATGTCTCTTTTTTTATCTGGACTTTTTTACAAATATGTTTTTGTTGGTATAAAGGTAAGCAGAAAGTCAATTTCATTTTCAGTAAGTTTGATCATCTTTAGCCACTATGTAACTGTTGGTGTTTCCATATTAAAATCTCCTTTTATTTTAAGAACTAATCTTCGTGCTATTGATATCAACATAAATAGGAGCTGCCGTCTATCAACAACTCCCTATTTAACAAACATTCTATAGGAAAAAAGAATACTAATGTTCACCTAAAAAAACCGAATGCTTTCCTCCATATAATGAATATGTGGGAAAATAACAAAGCTGCTAATGCACCAAATATTAATACTTTAAATGTTTCTAACAATGAGAAATTACTACAGAATAAGAATATTAATCCGAAAATTAACAATCCCCCTACCCCATATACTAAAAAGCCAACAATATATTTAATATATTTATTACGAAACTCCATAAATTCTATAATCCACCACCTATTTAATATACCGGTAATGAATTCTTCAAAAGAAACGGCTTTATTCCAGTTCATTAACATAACCTTCAAACAACATTTCATAAGAATTTTTCGTATTTAATTCACCTATTTAAAACTGACTTAATATAAATTTTTAACTTATCGTACATCTGACACAACACCACTCTTTGTACAACATTACTGCTTCATTACTTCAATAAGAAAGAGCCAATCTTCTTCTTGAAGATTAGCACCCGTTTGTTTAAGTGTAATATTTCACGTTATAGGTTTTAAAAATCAACTGTTAAAAAAAGTCACTCTGAGTTAGTAGATTTACAGTCTTTTATTCTTTTATTCTTTTATTCCTTTAATACAAATCCATTTTTTATTTGTATGCTCATAAAAACTAACCGCAGCAAACCCTGTCTTCTTAAATAATTGCTCCATTTCAATTTTTGTTTTATAAGACTTCATATGATAATTTATTTTGTATAACTCGGCTGTAATTAAAAAACACCCTCCTGATTTTAATACTCTACAAACTTCACTAACACTCTTCTCTAAATCAGGCCAAAAATAATGTGTCTGAAATGCAGTAATAATATCAAATGTATTTTCTGGAAATGAGATGTCTGTAACACTTGCTTTCTTAATATGTACTTTACCTTTCGCTACATCGTTTTTATTGGTTCTTAAAGAATCTTTAACTGCTTGGTCGGAGTAATCTATACCGAATATTTTATTGTGTGTGTTAATTTTAGATAATAATAGTATTGTTTTCCCTCCACCGCACCCTACATCCAACACAATCGACTCTTCTTTCATTTGTATCTTCTCTAAAGCCCATTTGTTCATATTAGTATGAGAGGTATTCATGATCCTCAACATCAGCGATCCTATGATTCCATTAGGATTCTTAGCTTGTTCTATTAACTGATTTAATAAAGTCATATTCTACACATCCCTATATTCAAGTGAATTATATTCAATGGGATAATAATAATTCCCTCTTTAAAATATAATGTTTTCTTGAACTATTCTGCGCCTTATCTAGCAAAAAGACGAGCACTTTCTGACAGAATTTTCTTCTTCAACTCTCGTATTCGTACCTTTAAGTGAAAACTTTCACACTTACATTTTCACATCTTTTTCCATAAGTTTGTCTAATTTTTTTGAAATTCTTATTTGTAATACAATAATATTGATAAAAAAACCAACCACAATTCCAACCAACGGTGCGAAAACTCCAACGAAAAACACTGCTATTATAGTTGGTAATATGTATCCAAGAGCTATCATTATGTTTCCCCCTTATTTTAGTACAAATCTCAACTAACCTGCTTCTATAGTTGAACAAAGAACTAACGGTCAATATTTGAAGATCTTAATCAAATCAAGGACCTGTTCCACATGAGACTTCATACTTTTCAATTTCTTCCTCTTTTGTATAACATATTGTTGCCGTGTCACCAGTAGCGCTATCGTAATTAAACCAATATACATTGTATCGCTGTCCGTAATCTTTATCTTTATAAGTATCTTTGATTATTAAAGCGAAGATACTTTGATATGGATGTCCGTTTTTCAAAATTGCTTCTCTTATTGCCGACCTTGGTGAATCATTATCATGTATTAAGGGGGCAAATACAGGGGGGAATATCAGTATCACTAATAATGCCAACAAGCCGAACATTAAAATTCTTTTTTTCTTTTTCAATTTTATACCTCCTTTCTTGACTCTTAATCTGTTAACCTACACCTTTAGTTGAAAAAAATTTTAAAAAAGGCTGCCTCAGCAACCTAATTTATTCTTCAACTCTTGCCTCATTTTTGCAATAAATACAGTCTCTATTTTATTCTTTTAATCGCAACAAAGTTGCTTGGAAAATGTAATAAAATGTTTGCTCCTGATTCAAATAATACTTCAAATGATAATGTTGCGTTGTCAATCGGTAAGAATTCTTGATATAACCAATTGTCTATCTCTTTATGAAAGATGCTTTGTTCATTATCATAATTATGGTGTTGAAAATGATAAAAAGAGACTTTATTAAAACTTAATAACCATTTTTTCTCTTGATCTTTATTTTCTACATCACTTGAAAGTGTGAAATGAACACTTAAATCTACTAAACTTTTATGTTCTAACTCCATTTTTGTTAAATGGTAATCATGAAACCCCCAAGAGTGAAAGTGTTGATAAACATCAGATGGTAACCGGTCAGATAGTGTTTTGTATATCTCTTGATATCGAGCAATATTCTGTTGCAACTGTTTATCATTGAAATCATTTTCTTTTTCACTGATGTTGTCCATGTTTAGGGCTACGTGCAAATCATACAAATAATATTTCAATGTCTTACTCTCCTATCAACTTCTTTCTCTCCTATAACCAAAGGTACGAATTTACTTTATATAAAGCATTCGTTACCAATTACTTTAATTAAGATTAAAGGTCTTTAATACTAAACTCCAAATAATCAAACTGAAAACCGCAGCAAAATCATATAAAATACTTTATGACTGCTAGATCATTTTTCATCCAACACCATCAACTATTTTTGTCCCCTATTTTAAACATTAGATGATGATGTGGCAGCTGCTTCATCAGCCTTTACACAATCAATCGCTACAACTAATGCGATAATGATGGTTTCCATCTCCTCTTTCATTATTTGGACTTTGTAACTGTCGCCCCAAGTGAACCACTCCTTGCTCACTTGACCGATTACTTCACCTCGTTGCAAGACCTTAAATTCCATATCCCACCAGTTACCTTGTACTTCAATATCTTCCATATCAATCGTATAACGTGCTTTGAAGAAAGAAAACTCTTTCTTTATCGTAAAGATTTCACTACCATTTACCTCAACAAAAAACTTCGGTAAAAAGCTAAACACTTTTTTCGTAATAAGGGCAATTTCATCTTTTGCTGTATTCATAATGGAGAATGTTTTTGGGATTTTCAGAAAGCTGCCCTCTACATAAAACACATCCTTCTCCTGCTGATCCTTAACCGTAAACTTGCCACTTAGACTGAATACCTTTTGTTTTATATAAAGTTGTTTCATCCTACACTTCCTTCCAAATAGTAATGTATTAAATCGCATGACAAGTATTTCTAGATGCTAAATAATACAGGTAAGTTCCATCCTTTTACTAATCACGAAAAAGATAGTTTATTCCATTACTCCTGTCTACCTTAAATGTCAATTGCACATCAGGTGTAAGCATTTGCGTATGAAAATCAATTCCGTATTTATTATTCTCGGGATACCCATATACATAACAAATCACCTGTCCATTATTCATAAAAACGATCTGGTTCATTCCCTCATTGACGGTTTCTGTCATGTCATCCCACTTGTACCCAACCGTTTCATATACATCTTCAATACTTGTATAAGGATTAAACGAATAGGCAACATCCCACTCAAACGGTGTGACATCTAATAAATTCACCTTATCTACAGATTCATCTATCGAAAGGATTTCTTCTTTTAACCGTTTTTCATTAACATCCCAGATATCTTCCTCATCGAAAAATTTTATTAATGCTGCAATTATCAGCAGACACATTACAATCATCGCTACTCTATTTTCTATTTTCAAATTAGGGGCTCACCTTTTCTAATAATTTGGATCGTTCAGCCATAGTTAGATTCAACAATCCATGTTCCACTTACTTCTTCTAATTCTTAAACATACACATTCTTGTATTGATGAAATTTTCACTAAAGCTAGCCGTTAGCTAAATAACTAACTCTTTATCGCATCGATAATTAGCGATGGGAATAAAGGCTTATCCCCTTGATTTCGAGGGTAATATTTTACTGAACGAAAAATAACACCTTTTGCTTCATTTCATACATGAAAATGAAAATCGCCTTTTTGGAAAAAGCAACTGTTCTTATTGAACACTGGCTTGTAAAAGTTATCTGGTTATTTGATAATACTTACACTGATAAAATAATCAATCCAGTAAAGCCTATCAAATTAAAAACAATACCTACTAAACTCAATTTTTCACCTAATAGTTTAACATTTGTTTCTTTCAAACTCATTACACCCAATATTAGTCCAGCAATACTAAGAAGCGTTCCTTCTTTAATAAAAATAAGTCCAAAAATCGATATTATCCCTATAATTAAAGAAAGTATTGCATTTACATTATTATTTTTTTTTGAGCCTTTGTCATTCATGAATATCAATCCTAATTCTTTACTTATTGTTAAACATTATTAGTTTGCAAAAAGATTCAACTGTTCTTAATAAACAATTTCACCCGTTAATTTAATTGAAATAATAAACAGTCCATATAAGAATAAAGTGAAGATAAAAGCTACAACATTCCCCAAAATAAATTGATTTGAGCCGTTAAGAAGTAGAGAAATAATCCTATAGTAGCCACCTTGATTATTTGTTTAGGTGACTGATATAAAATAAAAATCGTGACTATCCAAAGTAACAATTAATAATATAACTAATATCGAAATACCAAAATCCAAATGTAAAAGACTGTCTTGAAATAAATATAAAAATTATAGATGCAGTTGATATAGAAATAATGCCTTTTCCTTTAGCATACCAACAAACAAAAGCTAACAATGGTGAAATAACAGTAATACCAATCCAAATCGTCATATATGATTTTGGGAAAAATCCAGCAATTAGAATTGTGTAGAGATAATATCCACCTACCATGCCTACAAAAAACAAAAAGACATTAATGGCAGACCTAATAGGTGATTTGCTATACAAAGATATTACTACTGCTAGGAAAATCCAAACTCCCATGCGAGAAAAGAAATTTTTCAAATCTAATATTTCAAGATAATAGGGTAATGAATTACTTAAAGTTGTATCAAGTAACTTGGAAATTATTCCTAAAATTATTCCTAACATAAATAGTAAAGTCGAATTTAATAATTTCCTTGAAAGTGGTATTTCTATTGGTCTACGAATCTCATTCAAAATATTCCCCATTCATTCTCACCCTACTAATCTTTATTACACCTTTTATACTAAAAGCATTAATGCTCTGATTTTACAATATCTATTATAATTTTCGATTAAACAAACTTGGTTCGCTAGAGGAATACTTATATCAATTATTATTGAACTCCTAAGACCTGATAGTGACCAATTACCTTCTATTTCTGCACATTTTCAACGAACTTCTAACATCTTTTCACATTTTTTAAATACATAAAATTGGACTAGTTATAATATCTTGATAAAAAGTACTGTGAAAGGAAACTGGTATGAAAAAATATCTCTTTTTCATGATGTTATTTGGTTTATTCTTTCCTGTGTGTCAGAAATTAGCAATGATTATTATATTTATCATTAATCACCATTCTAAATCTCATCATAATCACATCGTCATTCTCGCATCTCTAGACAGCATGATTAACTTGTTTATTTCTGCTATTGCAGCATTTCTGGCATTTTTTTTCACTCAGGTTTTTCTTAAATGGGAAGCACAAAAAAAGTGATTTCATTACGTTGAAATATTATTATAGTTTCTAAAAAGATTCCATGACTGGAAGATCCTTTTATTATGTTTTCAATGTTTTTTTAAATATTTTACTACCGTAATAATATACTAGGTACTCCAAACAAACCCCTAATAATATAACAACTAGTCAATAAACTATGGAGCTGCACTAATTCAATAACACTTTTAACAATTACTCACCCCACACGGTGCTAATTGAACTAAGGGTCTTAACACCGTATGGGATGAATCGGACTTCAATGAAATTTTCTCCTTTTATTTGCCCATTAGTTTCTATTTCAATCTTATACTCCCATGTTTCATGAGGGCTAAAAATATTATCTCTATGTGATGTTGAAGTAGTTACATTTTTTACAGATACTTCACTTTCTATAGCCACATCTATTTGACGTTCATTATCATCAAACCTTAAATTCAGCTCTTCATCCGTTATATTTCTTACTCGATAAGCCACATTTACTTTATCATTCTCTACTTCTATTTCACCAAATTCTTGAGAAACTTCGATGTACTTATGATTATTCTCTACTTCTGATTTGTAATGAAAATATAAATATATTACAGAAATAACTATTGTTGATAAGAAGATGAATGACAATAGATAAAACCATTTTTTCAAATTTCCACTCCATTCTTTTAATGCCACAACCATATTAACTACTTAAATTGTTCAACTAAACTGCCCTATAGTTGAAGAACAATTAGAATAACAAAAATGGTCTCAAAAATTACAGAGCAAATTAATATCCATGCCGTTTCAATACGTAAAAAAGAACTCACCATACTTCGATTCTTAAGCTCAGCAATTTTTTTAGCTACTTGAAGATTGATTGGTATAAACATTAATGAGAATAGAAATCCTCCTGAAAGACAAATAAAAAAATGAATAACTCCCAAATTAGTAGTTAATTCTGCTACAGCAGTTCCTATTATAAAGACAGGTAAACCCGCCCAAATAAAGAAAGTTAAAAATGATAATAATGACGCAATAACAAGTAACATATAATTTTTTTTTAACACAGATAAATAGATCTAGAAATATACAAATCGTCAATCCCCCCAAAGTGGAATTTTATACATTATTACTATAAATTTTAATAATTGAACATAATTATCCAGTTTATGTTCAATACATTTCCTCATTCTAGAAGATTAACGCTTTATTGTTGAAAAAGCTGTTTCAAATTAGGTCTTTTACAATTCCTTCTTCAACACCAAGTCTGATGAGACCTTCATAAGGGTCTCCAGTAATGTCTAAAAGTTTACAAAATGCTTCCTCTGTCTTGTACCCTTGTATTTTAAGATTTATTACTTTCTCTTTAAGATTAGGAACTTTTTGCAACAGTTTGTGTTCAATAATCATATGGAGATAGGCATTTTGCTTATGTACAAGTTGAGTTTGACCAAACAATTCAAATTCAAAATTATTAAAGAAAAATGTTGCTTTAACGACTTCTCTTCCTCTTATAATTGTTCGTTTTAACGTAAAGTTGTCTTTATTATTGTACAAAGTTTGCAGCTGTTCTGTAAAATGCTCTAACTCCTGTACTTCCATAATAATATCTAGGTCAGATCCCTCGACATCTATCCCAATGGGTAGAGTTCCACATAGAACGGGATTGTAGGTTCTCAACTCATGAAAAATATTTAGTTCCATGATTACTGAATATGCATCTTGTTGTTTTCTATTACCTGTTTTCATCCCTTCAAATAAATCAATCAAAAAATCATCACCTTAACCTAAAGATATAAACTATTAAAAATTGTATACTAATTTAACAATACCGCTTCGTATGTTGAAGATGGCTATTGAACGAAATCCCCCGTTACTTTTCACAATAATCTTTCTTAAATCCAAAAGAAATTGACCGCAAAATCTACTTGTTTGGTTTATATGATTGAAGTCGTACAATTGATGCAGATAAACCAAGAAAAATAAGAACTAAACCTGTAACTTGAGCTGGGTAAACTATATAAAAAGGAAAATTAAACCCTGGAATAATCGTCACTATTGGAATGCCAATTGTAAGCATCAATATAATATACAAATCTAAATTATGACTAAGTTTCATCAAACCCCTCCTTTAACATCCATAAATAGATAAAGATTAATTGTTCAAGATCCCACGATCGCTACACCTATAATAAATGATATTATTGATTATACATTAGTTTTGGGATTTTTTGTTATTTAAGTATCCTGCAACATCAATCACCTATTTTGTTGATATAGAAAAAGGCACCCTTTGTTGAAGGAATGCTCAAAGTTCGTTCTATAAATTATTTCTTTAACCTTGCAACCTCCAACATTTTATTTATTGATCATGTCTGCTGGAGATTTCTGTTGTATCCTAAGAAACGGTTTATTTATTGATTCTGCGACTGATTTTCAGAAAGAAATAGCTATCTGAGAACGAATTTTTTGTCACTGAATCTGAAATTTTTTGGAATAATAGACTCTATCATCAATTGAAAAAGGAGCTTTGAATAAGAAAAACATAGGGGATTTTTATTCTTCCTATGTTTTCATTCATATTATTTATCTGTTTGTTTTTGCTTCTTTTTTAAATACTCCTCACGTAACTTTTCAAGTTGCTGCTTTTTATCGAATTTGGCAGGCTTCTGTTTTTCATGAAATTTTGTTACAGCTACCTGACCTTTGGTATCCAATTGATATTTCCCCATTTTGTTCACCTACTTTTCATGTCTCTAAAGAAAATATATTCAATAAATATAATATACCTTATTTTACTATAGTAAAGCTTATTACATTATTATTTACTGCTAAATCAACATATATTAGTAAAAACAATAAAACTTAGTAAATTAACTCATCGTCAAATGCTATTCATTTCATTGATATAATCGATGGTAAATACGTTATTAAAGACTCATACCACGTTCAGAACGTCAATAGTCTCCACTCTCGTATGAAACAATGGTTAGATCGTTTTAAAGGTTTGGCAACCAATAATCTTGACAACTATCTTGCTTGATGGATAATCGTAGTAACGAAATCAATCTTCATTGAAATGACCGATACTTATTAAGTTTGAGTTGCTTTTGTGAAAATATAATGCAAGATAGGCGGTGAATCACTTTGATGGATTGGAGATGGAAGGAAGTTGATACATTAGAAAGCCGGGAAAGATGGAATGAAGCTAAATCGCTCCTAATAAAGAATTGGCGGCAAAAACCTAATGACTTAAAAGTTATTATTCGACTAGGTTTCTTTTGCTGGTATGTTTTAGTCGAAGAGGGACCTTTGGGGATTAAAGATGTAGATTTTGATGAGTTAGAGAATGTGTTGAATGAAGTTACGCATTTTGGAATGGCTAATTACATGACAAATGAGGATTTTCTTTGGTGTTTTGGTTATATGATTTCACTGTTCCCATATTACTTTGGTGAATACGAATATTGGGAAGAAAAAGGTATTTCGATGTTAAAACTTGCTTATGAACTATGCCCAGATGAACCAGTGTATAGATATTCGTACTTAGGTACTTTTCTTAATACTGAGGGAAAACTTAAAGATGAATTTTATCAGGTACACGCTGTTCTTGAAGATAGATTTCAAGGAGAAGGTGTATTGTCCGAATATTTTAAAAGTATGTGGCATAGTTGTCGCGTAAATTGAACTAACCAAAATGTTAGCTTAACAAGAATTGGGGAACCTCTTTAAAGAATGGGCTTCCCTAATATACATAAAAAACAACTTTAAAATTTAACAAAGCCTTAAAAGAAAGCATTAGTATCTAGTTTCAGTTATTTTTTTCATATTCATTTCTCTTTTTTAGATATTCTTTTTCACACTTAACTCTATTGTACTTTACTTCTTTTCCTTTTGCCTTTTTCTCTTCAACTACTTTCCATTTATTACCCTTTAATTTAAGGGACACCATTACATTTGTGGTGTCTGATTCCTTGTAAAGTAAATAAGCAGTTAATGGCCTAACATACAGTCTTGGATTCCCTTGTGTACTTGGTACTGTTTCAAAATGCTTATTTAATGAGTTATAGAATGTGTCGTCTATTCGTCCTCCATAAATAAGATTGGCTGCATCCAAATCCCTTGATGAAAGTTCACTATAACCAGACTGGTCAATGTCTAAATTGAAAGTTGAAATAATATCATTCATTATAAGCTTATTACGAGTATCATTTCTATACTTAATCTCCTCTAGACATTTAGAAGACAAATTAGGTTTCAATTCGGCAAATGAATATAAAGGATTATAGGTTAATGCTATTATTAATGTGCTTGTTAAAATAAAAGCCTTTTTCATAATATCACTCCTCAAATTTAACTATTTTACTATTTGTAAAATTAAGGAGAATTATTCAATTATACTATTTAAGTTAACATACATATAAATAACCTGCATCGTTAATGAATAGCGACTGTCTATCTATTAACAATTGCGCTCCGATAGTTAAAAAAGCAATTCTGTCGTTACCAAAATTGCTTTCATTATCAAAGGTTATTCCATTCAGATCTTACCAAACCCAAATGAATAACATCTTCATATTTATCCCATTTTAGAACTTCATGTTTTGCAATTCCTTCAACTTTTAATCCACACTTTTCCATTACAAGCTTGGAAGCTATGTTTTTTTCCATACATCTACCATAGATTCTTTCGAGTCCAAGTGTACTAAAGCCGAATTCAACGAGTTTAGAGCACGCTTCTGTACTGTATCCTTGATTCCAGTAGTAAGGGTTTATAAAATAACCTAATTCACCATTATTATGTTGACTTGAAATACTGACAAAACCACAATTACCAACATATTCATTTGGACTATTCTTACTAAATAAGCCAAATTCGTATGCACTACATTTTTTCATATTCTCTCTTACAAAGTTAATCCACCAGTCAGCGGTTTCCCTTGGATATGGATGAGGTATTGAAATCGTAGTCTCTGCAATTTCTTTTAACCTTACTACCTTAAACACAGATTCAGCATCTTGTTTTTCATAAGGTCTCAATATCAATCTTTCTGTTTCAAGAACTAGATTTTTAACATTCCCATCTAAATCATCAAATCCCTTCTTTTATAGAAAAATATTTACAACATACCCATTCGTCAAATTGCTACCATTTCCTTCTTAATTTCTTTCTTCGCTAGTAAAATAGCACCTTTTCTTATTAAAAATACATAGTACAGCAATACAAAAACTTAACTATACACCTAATTATGAAGGTTATCTTTCACTAATCCTTTATTCAGAAGAAACCTGTGTCCCAGACAATAAATCGTGAATTGCTCTTTTATCTTTCCTTAGTAGAACCATTAGGGCACTTACAATAATCGTTAAGCCAAAAGTTACATAGCTTAATATAAATTTTCCAATAATTTCACGCATTATCATATCAGATATACTTAAACTCTCACCATTTAATTTCTCAATCCGTATGTTTAAAATTCGCTTTCCAATAACTTTCCCTCGCCAAATTATTGGCAAAAAAGTTAGATAAATTAAATAAAGGATATTAAAGATTAATCCTTGTGTCCATTCTAACGAAAGGTCTCCTGTTATAAATAAAAGGATAAGTGCTATGGGAGTAAATAGAATTACTGAATCCTATATACCTGCCAATACTCTTACTAAAAAGGTAGCTTTATAGAGTTCAGACATCTTCTTCACCTCTATTTATTTGTACCTACTGCGGCTGGATTTAAAAATGTTCTTACTATTTTGAAAAACATACCCATCCGTTAACTTCAATAAAGCCTTTTTACTGTTGTTCTTACCTGTAATTTTTAAGTGATTCTATGAAATCATTTATGTTACTTAACATTTGGTCTGGTTGAAAACCAAACTCTAATGTCTGATAATTTGGCAACCACTGTACTCCTATTGTATGTACGTTAGCTTGTTTACCAGCCAAAATGTCAGCGTCACTATCACCTAAAAAAATAGCATCAGTGTTTTTTATGTTAAGATGTGCCAATGCCTTGTTCAATCCTTCTGGATGAGGTTTTGGAATAGAAACATCATCACCAGTGATGATTACATCAAATAAGTCGTCCATATTAAGACAATCTAAAGAGATAAGTAGACTTCTGCTAGCTTTTCCTGTAACAATCCCTAATTTATACCCTTCTCTTTTTAAAAATAGCAGAAGGTCGTTAATCTCCTCATTCTCAAGAACAAGTTCTCGATGTTTTTCACTATATTTCTCATAATACAATTCAATAGCTTTATCATGATTAGAATCCATTAAATTTTCTCTGATGATTCCAGTCTCAGATGGGCCAAACATAGCCTTTATTTGATCTGGTGTAACCTCTTTTTTATCAAATTCCCTAAATACTACTTGAAACGCATAAAAACAAACTGGCAACGTATCAGCAAGAGTACCATCAAAATCAAAAATAATCGCTATAATAACTACACACCCCTTTATCAAATTAATGTACCTACCATAAAAAAACTCTATAAAACTAGAAATCTACGTTTGTATATATTGAATCTTCTATACCTGGCAGTAGCTTGTATATACTTTGATCAAGCAATTCTTCAAGCTCCTTTTTAATTTTATAAAATCCCTTCCAGTGCAAAGAAGTGTGTGAAGTTGTTCCATGTCGTAAACCAACTGATACCAATCTTTTTTCAAGTGTGGTAAAGCCCTCGGAATCAGCAAGAGCATCACATAAAGTGATTACTTTATTATAAATATCATTTGTACTGTTCTCTTCTAGAATTTCTACTAACTTTATCTTCATATGTTTAGGAACAAGGCTCCAGTCGGCTGCTATTTCTATATGTTCATTTTTGCAGGGAAATGAGTGGGTAACACAAACAATTGCATTACCTAAGTAACCTAGTTCCTTAAAATAAATATACCCGTCATATGAATGAATAACAGATTTTGTAAATCCTTTATACCTACCTATGTCATGCAAAAGGGCTGCATTATAACCTAAATCAACATCAAGTTCAAAGCCTTGTTTATTTAATTCAATCAAGATATTTTCAGTAGCTCTTGCGACATTTAGAGAATGTTTATACCAAGGTCCAGGATTTTGTTGATATGCCCATTCAATAAGTTCGATTGCATAATCTCTGTCCACTATATACTTCATTAGATCTTTCTTCCTTTCTAATTTAATCTATACTCTTTCTCCCCCGTGTTTCAAGTTTTCTTCCTAAGCATTATTGACTCAAGAACAACAACTAATCCTGCTATTAATTAGTAATTGCTCTTCTATTCGAACCCTTTTGTTGAAATAAAACGAAAGGAGTTGCTCTTAACAACTCCTTACTCAACTCTTAAAGGTTTTTTTTGTAAAATTGTAGTAATAATTTTATTTATGTGAATTTCAGTTGTATTTAATTGATGAATTGTTAAATCATCACTATTAATCAAGATTGGAAGTTCTGTACATCCTAATATGACGCCTTCTATATTGTCACGATTTATCATGCCGTTGATGATATTTAAGAAAGCTTTTTTAGTTTCATAATTTACAATTCCATTTTCTAATTCCTCAACAATTTTCCTATGTATGTAATCCTGTTCTGATAGGCTTGGTACTATAATTTCCTTTTTATTAGAAGTAAAAGGTTTTTTGAAAAAATTATTTTCCATTGTAAACTTAGTACCTATTAATCCAATCTTGTCTAAACCTAACTCCTGTGTCTTTAAGAATGTTTCTTCGACAATACTAATCATTGGTACTCTAACAATTTTCTGTACTTCATCAAAAACAATGTGTGGTGTATTTGCAGCCATTATGACAAAATCAGCCCCAACACTTTCTAATTTTTCTACAGCATCAACTAAGTAATTTATTAACTCTTGAGTTTGTCCAATCGTAAGAAGGTTAAACATTTTATACATATTAATGCTATTGATAAAAAACTCTGGTAATTCTTCTTTACTACCTATCATCTTTTGATATTTAGAAATTATTGTTTGGTAATAGTCTACCGTTGATTCTGGACCCATACCGCCAACAATACCAAGTTTTTGCATAATATCTCTCCCCTCACAATACTATTTAACTTTAGCACGAATTGGTTAAAATTGTAATTTTCTCTTGTCAACTAACCACGCAGTTATTACCTTTTTGGTGCTAGACAAATTAAAAAGCGTAACTGTATTTTATTGCAGAAACGCACCCGTTAGTTTGAGTGAGTAACTTCACAATCTTTACTCTCTATATCCATATCCAATCAATTTGTGTGTTTTTAAATCCGCATAAACTGTAACCCCTCCCAATGTGGGGTTATCTTTTGATGGAAAATCCAAAATGAAAACTTCTTTTCCAATAAACGTTTTATCCGTTATATTTCCCATTGTTTCTCTAAGGATTATTTTTTGGTAACTTGCATCTTTCCAAGTCCCCTGTATATGTTTTTTATGATTTTCTGTAAGTTGATTCCAAATATCCTCCCTAACGTCTAATACCAGTGTTTCATCACTGTTTTTCTCTTTTACGTTTTGCTGGTCCACTTCTTCAACAATTTCTTTACTTCCATTTTTTTTTACGAACATAACTTTAACATTTTTTTCTGGGCTAATGACATACCAAAACCTTTTATTTCCTTCAACTGTAATTACTTTTGCTCGTTTCTCACCTGCATAAACTTCCTTTATTGAATTATCACTAATTGCACCTGAATAAATGTACGGTGATTGATGCATAGAAGACCATTTGACAGGTGAATCCCATTCAGCTCCTCTTGTTTGTTTCCATTCCCATTTGCTATTTTGCTTTTCAAAATAAGCTATGAAAATTTGTTCTCCTTGAGGATTATACTCTCTAAATACAGCGATAGCATCGTTTTGGTGTAATGTATTTAACTCTGTGTGAACAAGGTTGTATGAAAAATCATCTTCTGCCTCGTGTTTTATCTCCATTTCTTGATGGAAAAACTCTTCAAATGTTTTTATTTCTGGGGTAGTAACATTAGTTGAATCATCAAAGTTTGTAATTAAAACAACAGAAAATAATATTAGTAAAGCTAGACCTACTACCCCAGTAGATAATCGTTTTATTAAATCGCCTCTTTTCTGCTTTTGTTCAAAACTTCTTGAGAATATTATAAGGTTTTCATATATATTACTTTGTTTATTTATATCAAAATCCTTTTCATAATCTGGTTCAGGAAGTGAATGTATTTCATCGATTAATTCTTTAAACCGATCATTCTCTTTCATATAGAAATTCCTCCTTTTTCATCTCCAAAGTTTTTAGGGCTCTGTGATAAGTAATACGGACTTTATTTTCATTCCAATTTAAAATGTCTGCAGTTTCAGTAACAGATAACTCCTTAATGGATCGGAGAATTATTACATCCCGATAGTTCGATTTTAAAGACTGAATTAATTGATATAAAATTCGTTTGTCTTCATTTAATCTAAGCATCTTTTCAGGTGTCTTTTCCTCTTTTGGTTCATTTTCTCCAAAGGTTAACATACTTTTTACTCTATTCCTTTTTCTTTTCCTGATCTCATCTATTCCTACGTTTCGTGCAATAGAAAACAGCCAAGTCTTCGGACTTGATTTTGCTTGATAGGAATCAAACCCTTTGATTGCACGGATAAAAACTTCTTGAACCAGATCCTCTATATCTCCTGATCCGACATAGTACATTAAGAAATGGTATATATCTTTGTTGTATTTAAAAAACCATTCTGAAATTGTGGTATTTAACATCCATTTCTCCTCCGTTATTTTCACTTAATATTTAGTCGAATCCACTGATCAAAATATTTCAGTTTTTCCAAATATTTTTTGTTGAGAAATGCTTCAAATTTTATCATAGATAAATAATATAAAGAAGCCTGGTTCGAAAGTAACCAAGCTTCACGGTTTAATTTATTAATTTCGTTTTTCATAACAAAAGACGCTATTTTAAAATTGGCTTGTTGAACTATCCTGCCCAATAGTGAAATAAGCGTTTCTACTTGTTCCAGAAACGCACCCGTTAATTGAAGAAGAATAGTTAGGTCTCTTAAAAAGACGGTGGAGTAACGGAAAATAAAATGGATGCTGTTTTTTCAAAGCTATTTTCCCATTTGTGTTTCATATATGAAGGAATTTTAACACTATCTCCTGTCTCTAAAATATACTCCTCGTTATCTAAGTACATTTTAATTTTCCCCTCTAATACAAAAGCAACTTCTTCGCCCTTATGCTCTAAAAGTTTTTCTGACGAAGAGGTTTGTGGTGGAACTTTCATAATTGCAGTTGCCAAGGTTCCTGTAAAATTAGGTGTAACAAGTTCATATGACATATCCTCAACAATCATGTTCTTCCTTTGATTCGCTCTCACAACTAAATCTGCTGTTTGCGTATCTTCGAGTAAAAAGCTAAAGGTTGGCACATCAAGTGCTTTAGCTAATACTTTAAGTGTTTGTATGGAAGGGTTAGCTAACCCTCGTTCAATCTGACTTAACATGGAAGGGGTAATTTCAGCTAATTTGGCTAATTCTCTACTACTTAAATTCTTGTCTTTTCTATATTTTTCAACCTTTTTACCAATATCAATATTCTCCATATTTACACTCTCCCTCATTAAATATAATTTAACTTTATTAAAAATAATTTAACAAACACAAGTGGTTGTGTTAATCTGTATTTAACATATATTAAATTATATTTTATTTAATGTTCTATTACAATGCTTAGGAGGGTGTCTAACATGAATGACATATTTACATTTTTGTTGTTATCACTATTTGTTGTCATGAGTCCTGGTATTGATACCGCACTTATAACAAAAAGGACAATTTCAGATGGAAGAAAAGATGGATTTAAAATGGCATTAGGGATTACAGCAGGTTCGTTAGTCCATACATTGGCAGTTGCCTTCGGACTCTCTGCTATTCTAATGCAGTCTGCTATTGCATTTGAAATTGTAAAATATGTTGGAGCCATTTATTTAATCTATCTTGGTGTTTCTTCGTTTATTACGAGAAATAACAAACAACCCTATAATAATGAACAATTTAATGAAGTAAGTAGAAGTAAATCAGCCTTTAAACAAGGTTTAATATCTAATGTATTAAATCCAAAAGTTGCTATGTTCTTCATTACGTTTCTTCCACAGTTTGTGATTAATGGAAACAATGTTACTGTCCAACTCATCACTATGGGCGTTATTTATACCGTACTTTCAATAACATGGTTCTTTATTTATGTTTTTTTCATCAACTATTTACGAGAATGGCTAATGTCTGCTAAGGTTCAGAGAAACATGGACAAAACAACAGGACTGGTTTTAATTGGATTTGGTTTAAAATTAGCCTTAGAAAAGCAACAGTAACAACTAAAAACATTGGGTTATATGTCCCAATGTTTTTTTGTTGTTACTGTTGAACTATCCTGCACCGTTAGCTTAATAACTTCAACAAAAAGGGACTTATCCTTCTTCAAGATAATCACCCGTTGTTTAAGTGTAATATTTCACAGTATAGGTAGCTAGCCCCCAGTTACATTAATAGAGCATTATGGCCTTATGTTAAAGAAATTTAAACTTTCCCAAATAGCAACTCCTAAAAAGGAAATAGTTACTATCAGGGTAATGAACCAAAAGTAAAAGTTTTTTTGATTTCGTAACAATTTGTAGATATAGAATACGAGGAAACAAATCAATATTGTCATTCCTGCCATTGCACATAGCATCTTAAGAACAAACATTGCAACCTCCCAATACAAGACAATAAGATTAATAGGTTTTGTAGTGTATGTTTAAGAATTGGTACTCTCTTATTAAATACTTTCAACCATCTTGTTTATTATGTCTTCTGTAATAAAAGTTCTTCTAGTAACTTTCGCACCCTATGTAATTCCTCTCCATTAACATTTGCGATATTCTTGAAATATACATAAAGAATGTATCCGTTTTTTTATCTGACCATGAATAAAAAAACTGATGCAATGATAAAAATTATACCCAAAATAAAAAACCAGAAAGAATATTTATGTTTCTTAGTTCTTTCTGCATTTGTTTCAGTTTCAAAATTCATTCGTTGCTGTTCAAAACTTGAACCTACACCACTAATAATTCCTGCAATTATTAGAAACGTCACACCAACTAAAAAAGTATATCCTTCCAAAATACCACTCCTTATATATTGAATTTATTAGTAAATAATTTCAAAAATTTCAATCCATTTCCTTTATTATACAATTATAAATAAATCAATTATAAATGAATAACATATTTGGTAAATTCTTTATATTTACCTATCGTATAAGAGTGCAGCATTATAAATATAGTGAGTCATATTTTTCGGAAAATAGGTACATATAAGTCGACTAATTCATTGTCTTTTTCTTCATCAATGGTTCTATTAACTGTAATAACGGAGTCCATTTTCTCTTTTTCTTCACTACTTATAAAATAAGAAGGATTTTGGAGAAATTTATGTGTCATAGCAGAAGAAAATTTATCAACACGAAATAAGCTATATTGTAGTAAATCCCAAGCAGAAGATTCGTCTCCCATATGTATGGTTTAAATAGAAAATAAATAGGAATGAGTGTTTTTATTTTTTTCGTTTACAATTCTCCAAAGTCTGAAATGTCGTTTTAAAATCTAGAGGATTTGAGGATTTAAATATAAAACGGTTAGTTACTTAGACATCGAAATAGGTTCATATTCAGTGTGCTTTTTTATAAAGATATAAATATAAGACACTGTTAAACTTTATGGTTGAAGTATGATATAAAATTCGAGCAACCCTTGATAAAGTTTCCCAGTACCTATTTAAGCACCTGTTAATATATGCTCTAAATATACAATCCCCATAAAAATTAGCCAGACTGTTAATGGAATTGCTAAACTCTTAATGGCTTGTAACGGTTTATAATCTATATTTATCCTTTGTAGGACTCTATCGGTAATAAAGAACAATATAGAAGCACCTAAACTATAAAATAGTAATATAAGACCAAAAAGAGCGTGCAAAATACCTGAGAAAATTATTTCTGATTTTCCATTTTTCACTTTTGTTGAAATAAATTGACTGACTCTATCACTAATGACAGAGGTTAACACTCCATAAATTAGTATCGCTGGGAAACTATACATCAAATAAAGAGGAGTGGTTAATACAACCTCAAATAAATAATTTGGTATTGATGAAATCGTTCCACCAAATGGATTTGGCACGATTAGACCTAACAAAATAGCAAACATTGAACCAGAGACAGATGCAGAAATAATTTTTCTTGATATTATTTTGTTCACCTCCATATTCAGCCTATATATATAGATTTCTCTTCTTGAACTCGATCTTTTATATTTCACATACTAAACCCTTTCATTACAAGTTCCATTTCTTCTTAAACAAACCTGCTGCTATTGTTCAGTGATCGAAGTAGAATAATAAAAGAAGGTGAATTAGTTCACTTCCTTCTAAAAAACATCTTTAAATTTAGCTATTGTTTTCTCTGCTGATAACGTTTCTTTTGATTGTTCATCATAGTATGTATAGATAATCTTATCGCGATTGTTCAACTTATAATGTGCAGTCAAGAAATTAATTCTAGAAATAACTTCAATAAGATTTAAAGGTTTTGCTGAAGTAATCTTGTTTCCATCTTGAATTAAAGAAACTTCAAAATAATTCATTTTACTATTTTTTGTATAGTCTTGTATCAAGATTATAAATCCCAAAAAAACACCTCTATTTCTACACTCTTCCCTTTACATAATAACATATAATGGAATTAGACCCAGAGTACTTATTCTATAAAACTTCATCATCATTTAATATTGACTTCCTTTTCATTTGCAAGAATGTGTCTCCTTGTTAAAGGAACGCAACCTTTAGCACAACAATACTACATATCAAATCAATAATCCCTTTCAACTTTGCAGACTCGAACATTATAATTTTTATACCATTCTTCTTTACCCTTTTCTTGTGCTACCTTATGTGCTGAATTTTCTTTCCACTTTTTAATGTCATCTAAAGTCTCCCAATATGAAACAGTAATGCCTAACTCACTATCTCTTGCACTCTCAACACCTAAAAATCCTTTTTGTTTTGAAGCCAATTCTTCCATTGCTTGTGCCATTTTTCCATATCCATTGTCACCATCAGTTCGCTGTGAAGTAAATATGACTGCATAATATGGTGGTTGTTGTTTTTTCTCATTACTGTTCATTTATAAATCCCCCCAATTAGTAATATAAAAGTACTGTCCCCCTGTGACAAAAGTCTTCTCCAATTAACCTGCCCCGTTACTTCTACAAGAAGAAGCGATAACCCTTTATTGAGCAATCGCACCCGTTAGCTTAACAAACTAATCAATATCATCTATTTTTATCCCTTCTTCATCTATCTGGAAACTACCTCCACCGAAACTCCAGCCCTTACTTTCGATAAACTCAATAAATTCATCCAAAAACTGATTATGTCCTATATCTTCACCGTCACTTGCATAAATAGAACCCTCTATTTGAACTCCAACTGGTTTCTTCATTATGAAGACCTCCAACAAGTTTATTTAACTTTATATTAGCATTTCTTGTTCAACTAACCTGCTCCGTTAGTTGAATAAGAAAAAGATATTATCATTAAAAATCAAACGGAAACAATACCACAACGAATTAACAGTCAATTGTAAACCAGCCCGTCTCTTTTGGGAAATCTTCTCTTGAAAGTTTATCGCCAGTGATAAACTGCCTATATGAAGTTATTGTTCCATCGTGAGATACAATATAGATCTTCTCCTTACCTAGTTTTCTGCACCTTTTCAAAAACATTTCAGCAATGGAATTAAACTTTTTTTCTGGAATCGTATTAATACCCTTATTCCATAATTCCAAGGACAAATCTTCAACCAAATGGAAATCTGCAAATTCGAGTTGTATCTTATCCCTTGTTAAAATCACATTACAAGGTAGGGTTGAAGATCTCTCTTTTTTTTGAGGAAAGATTCTTGGGGATACCAATGGGGTTACTATTTTTCGACACCTTACACCCTCGCTCCATATTATTGCAGTCTGTATTGTCCTTCTTATTGGACTAACCATTAATACATCGTCTACTGATAAGGGGAATTGATTTCTAAGCATTTTAGCTTGTTCCATGCCATTTTGAGTTAATGAAGGATCAGGATGATTTAAGCTGTTTGGCAAATTCAATGTATGCTCTCCTTGTCCATGCCTTATAAAGATAAACTGCAATTCTGCTCCTCCTTTGATTTTTAATCTTACATAACCAAAATCTATACTTTTAAACTGGAATGTACCTATTGAAAAAAAAACTGTTCTTTATGAAATCTCGCACCACGTCAGTTCAATAAAAAATTATTACAAATTGTTAAATCGTTTCTTCCATTTAGTAATTTTTTTCGTGGGAACACATAGCTAATATACATTTATCATTATGATGAAAAATTAAATCTTTTGGTATTTCAACATAGGTAAGATGCTCATCTTCAATCTCCATCAATCGTCTATCTGCAACAAAATCAAAGCGTTTGTAATTCCATAAGAGTAAGTCTTTTATTGCTTATAACATTGCCCGCTACAATTTAATGAACCATTTACATATCAATCACACCTCCACAGAGCATCTTTAAATTTATTATTTTAGCCATGGCAAAAAAACAATAATAACAAAAGTCATAGTGAGTAATTATAGATGGCAAATTACCACTTCATTATCCCACCTAAATAATACCATAATTCAACCCAGGTTATTCCAGTAAGCTTCTCTAGTTTAATTTAATTTTCCTTCGTGAAGACATAAAAAAAGCACCCCTTGTTGAAGGAATGCACTCATCCGTAAAATTAAAACGTTTAATTATTTTTTCTTCCTTTAACCTTTCTAATTTCACTAAAGTAATTCCAACTATAAAAAACTACCCAAAAAACTAACCCTAAAAGTATTGTAAATGGTTTAAGATTTTGAGGTAAATAAATGAGTAGTATAATTCCAATAAATAGGAATGGTAGAAGTAATATCCAATAACGCTTGTCTTTAAATTCTTTAAACATATGTATCGACCTTATTATTTAATTTTTTTGAACTTTACTGTCCGTTAATCAAAAGTGACTATTCTTCATGAACACTCACACCTGTTACTTGAAGTACATATATTCGCAAGCTACTCGTTATTAGGGCATTATCATTAAATTACAAAATAGGACACAGTTCTATATCAAACGGGGTTGATAGTAAGTAGCTGTCTTAAATAGAGATATTTAGGAATTCTTGATGACCATAAAGAAAAAATTGTAAGCATTAGTATACAAATTATATAAAGATTAATAAACAAAATAGTCCAATGTAAACACCATATTTGACAGGTAATTTGTTTTTCTCCTTCTTAAAAGTCCTTTTTTTAATATCCGAACTAAAAACAAAAAGTAAAGATATTACGAGAGAAAAAGTAACTATTTCCTTAATCGAAAACATTTTACTTATTATTCCTAAAAGAAGCACGCCTCCTAATAAAAATCCAATAAAATTTGGAATGAATTCTGGTTTAAACTTAAAAAGCTTCATAAGTATCCCCTTTAACGTTGTCTATCTATAATCTTTAACTAAATACAGTTAATATCTACGTATTTATCTTACCATAAATAGCCAATCACTCTAGAAGTAAACTACTACTTTACTCAATAAAAAGTACGATCTCTTTCTTGAAGATACGCAGCTTTTAATCATGAAAAACTATTTTTTCCTGATATTTCGATATAGTAAGTAAAATATTGCTATACCAACTAAAACAACTGTACTAACGAGTATGTAAGAATTATCATTCTGACCATTATCAACTGTTTTAAGATGTGTTTCACTCGTTTGATTTGTTTGTGATTTTATAAAATCTTCGAAAAAAATGCTTCTTTCATCATTTGGGTCCTTAACCCTCCCATTGTAAACTTGAATCATACCGTACGAACCTCCTACTGGAATTAGGAAATCTGCATCTTTACTTTTTTCTAAAAATAAGAGGAATTCACCACCTTCATTTTGAAATTCCTCTGCCCATCCTACATCATTAAAATCAATACCTGTTCTTAATTGTTTAGAAATATCTCCTTTATAAACATCTATAACGTTGAATGATAAACCTTGAAAAACAAAATCACTTGGTTTCGGCTTGCTTGAAAAGTCATATTTACCAGTAACAATAACTTCAGCTCTATCAACAACTTCTTCTGGTTTTAATTCAACCCAACTTGTTGCTGAAACTGAAATGTTAATTATCATTATTGATAAAAAGAAACTGGTAAATAAAAATATGTAAGAGAATTTTCTCATCTCATTGTTAACCCCCTTTTTATTGATAGACGATTAATGGATAAGAAAAGTTTCTTACTACCCTTATTATAAACTAACCTAATCCATAATAAAAAAGCCAGTGTTCTTATAACACTCGCCACCGTTAGCTTTATTTTGACTAAACTACTTCACCACATGTTCCCTATTAAGCGAATGATCATTCTTGGTATAAACATTAAGATATTCCAAACCACTTCAAATATAAATTCAATTAGGGTATCTTTAAAAAAACCTTCTCTATTTCTTTTTTTATTATTCATCTTCTTACTCCTAATTAATCGTTGTTTAACTATTTTAACTGGGAATAACCATTTCAAACACCGAACCTAAAGTAAAAGAAATTGAAGTTAAATTAATCTTTTAATCATTAATCCAATTTTCACACTAAAAAGGTATATTCTAACATTTGCAAACCATTAACAAATTCCCATCAGGATCTTTAAAATTAAACCAATGTCGTCCTCGATATCGGTAACAAAATCAACATTATGTTGTTTGAGAGAGTGATAAGCCTTATGTATATCGTCAGTGTTGAAATGGAATGCCGGATTTTTATATAGAGATTCTTTATGATATATCTTACTGTCTAAAACAAGGTTGTCACACCTTTTCTAAATATTTAATCCACCAAATCACAGTAAATTGTTTTGGATATGTAAAACCTATTTTATTTATGCCTAACTTTTTAAACCAATCTATCCTGATAAATAAATGAGCATTTCTATAATAACTAAACTGCTTCATCACTGATTCCTCTTTAAATTTTAACATTAATTTCCTTTTTTTTGTATTCAATAATCTCAATAAATTACCCATTTGAGAATTTTACTTCAACTCTCTTGAATGGATGTCGAAGTGTTGGAGTAGGTGTTAAAGCACTTGAAAACATTGTGGATGCTATTGTAAGTTGGATTTGTGCATTTTAAGGATTGATTTCACTTGAACTTTTTAAATAAACAATTGTATAAATTTACCATGTTTATAGTGAAGATTTAGTGAATGACATTGAGGAGTATGGTTCGTGTTGTTTATATAGGAAGGTAAAATCTATACTCAGCTAAACTTGCATAGGAAAGAAAAGACCGACTAAATAAGTCGGTCTCATTTTTGTATATTATTCAGGCATTTTTATATCTGAAGACTTCTTAGTAGGTGCGAACCAACCCAAAAGGGCAATTGCGATCAATACACCATAAAAAACAAGACTCCAACCTGTGCTGTGTGGGAAATGATGATCTAGAACACCAATATCCTCATGAGCTAATGTAATAACGGCTAGTTTGACACCAACCCACGCTACGATCGCATAAGCTGTTGTTTCCAACGCTGGACGCTTGGCCAATAGAGCCACAAACCAAGTTGCAGCGAATTTGATCAAGATTAATCCTGCAATACCACCTAAAACGACAACAAGAAACTTACCACCGTCCATACCGCCGAAATCATCTAATGGTGAATCCGGTAAACCTAAAGCAAGAGCAACCGCAGCTAAAATAGAATCAATCGCAAAGGCCAAATCTGCTAAAGCGATCTTACCAACAGTTGGCCAAAATCCTTTTCCTTTAGCTTCTTCCTTTAAGTCTTCGCGGATATTTTCATTTTCTTTTCCGAACTTAGCTTTAATCACATGCTTCAGTCCAAGATACAGAAGATAAGCAGCACCTATTGCTTGTATTTGCCACACATTTGCAATAAAAGAAATCGCAAACAGTGCACCAAATCGAAAGACAAAGGCCATAATAATTCCATAATTGATAGCTCTCTTTTTTTGCTCCTCAGGTAAATCTTTCGCTATAACTGCTAGTACAAGAGCGTTGTCTGCTGATAATAATCCTTCTAAACCAATTAAAATCAACAACGCCCAACCATATTCAATCCAAATTGAATCCATTTGCCTTTCCCCCCAAAAAATTAAAAATGATTCCCTAACAATAGATTCTACTTCATTTGACAAATTACGCCTAGAGAATTTTGGATATTTCTCACACTAATACTTAAAATCTTTCTATTTTTTCCTTTTTCTGATAACTTTAGCAAAGCAAAAAAAGCTAATAACACCCGTTATAAGCTTTTTTATCTACATATATGAAATCTTTTCACTACATTTGTTTTTCTTATAAATTTTCGATTATTATAATCCTCTACTTTTCATACCTTCTTGATACTTTCTGAAAAACGATCCTCTTCCTCATCGTTCAATAGATAATTAAATATATGATGCTTGTAATTCTTTAGATACTTAACTCTGATAATTTATTTTTTAATCATTAAAGATTCTTCAAGTCAATCTGTACTAATTCTTTTTTTCGTTTCTTTTTTAAATACTCTCTACCATTAATCCAAATACTGAATAGAACTGCAAGGCCTCCAATAGCCACTATTATAAGTTTAAATATACTAAAATCCTCATAATTATTAGGTATCCAATAGACCATAAAAATCAGATATAGAAAAGGAATTATTGCACCCCATATAGCTTTCTCTCTTCTTGAAAGTAAAAATTGAATAACTAAAACAACGATGGCAATTGACCACCCATAAACTTGTTCCATTTATTTATCATCCTTTTCAGATTTATACTTTTCAATAATAACTTTTGCGACATCAAGACTTACCCTTTCATCAATGACTAGATTTTTAATCATATTAATGAACTCAACATCTTCCTTCTTGCTGTTTAATTCGACTTTCTTAATCAACTTATCAAGCTTTGCTCTAACTGTTGGATAAGAAACTCCATAAATTTTAGCAACTTCTTTAAGTGAACCAGAATTCAGTATAAATTTCCTAATGAATTCAAGTGACTCCACATCTAACGAAAGAATCCACTCAGGAACATCTTCTCTATTCATTTCAAACCTCCTTTCTATATAAATAATATTAAAGTATAATTTAACTTTATTCAACAAAAAGTTAATTTTATTTATTTTCATTTAAGTATTTGTATAAGAATATTTTCTAAATTCTATAATTTAGGCGTAATCTCAGAAAGAGATCACGCCTGATTTTAGCTTATCACTTTGTTCATTTTTCTGCTCCTTTCTTTAAAAGAACCATACCTTTTGGATCTCCTACTGTCACTGGACCATAAAAAGGATTTTTATTAATGTCCTTTATAAAAAAAATTGTTTCAGCTTGATACATGTTGTCACGGTATTCATAACTGATCACAATATCCCCAACAAACGAAGCAGGTGATATTTGTCCACTTACTCTTACCATAAGTTGATTATCAATAATTTCATAATCAATAATGCTCCCAAATCCTATATCATTGAATAGGTTCTCAGGTTTAATTTGAAAAGGTGTTATATCCACTTCGTCATCCTTATCGCCTATACATATTTTCGCTTCTTTATTTGATAACTCGGTTTTTACATTGTTATTAATGATTGCTAAAGGATGATCAACAATGAGTTCGACAAGTTGATCATCCTGCATTTTAAAAAGATGAACTTCTTCCAACTTCACACCTGAACCATTCCCAGTTGTCAGCGTGATAATTAACTCTTTCTTTTTATCTTTATTCATGTCTAGATAAAAAATTTGTGGAGCGTACGCTAGACTTGTTGTGCTGTTCCAATAAGGTTTTGGATAAATTACGCCTTTGAAATCAATTTTAAATCCTCTGTATAAACCGTCTATTTCCTTACCATAAAGGGTTACATTCTCTTTATTGTTCTGACTCACAATTTCATATCCTTTAATCTCAGCTCTTACATAAGTAGTAGTAAATAAAAGAGCTAAACCTATTATTAAAGTGAAGTATGGTTTCATAGGCAACACCTCTTTTTATTTTTAGTGTTACCTTACTATGTATTCTAAATGTACAAACTGGTTTAGTGTAAAAGCGACTGTTTTTATTGAACAATCGCGAGTATAGATTAATGAAGATCTAAAAACCCCAACGCAGTTTTTAAGGGTTCAATGGAAAAGATTTATTCTATTTCAGCCCAAACATCATAGATAACCTCTGAAAAAATATCAACACTACTGTATATCTCTTCTAAAGAATTTTCAGCGCCACCTATGTTAACAAGAAGTGAGTTTGTAAATAAGTCTTGATTATAATCTTGTTCTGTTTCTTTTGCTCCCTTAATCCAAACACCACTCGTAATCCCTGGATATTTGCTTTCTAGTTCAAGTTGAATTTTTTCAGCTATTTCTAAGTTTCCTTTAAATTTACTACTACGTTCGGAAACGACAAATTCAATTTTCGCGACTTTTTTTCCGTTAATTTTAGTTGTCGTGTACTCTTTCGGTTGTCCATCTCTATGAATATCTATCAGAAGTTTCATCTTAGAATTCTCATCAAGAGCCTTTATTATAATGTCTTTTGCTACTTCATATGAATATGAATAACTTAATCCTTTGTCTTTAAGTATTTGTTGAATATTCGTTTTATCATGAAGGGCAATTATATCTCTCTTTTTCAAGGAATTAGCTAATTTTTGGCCCACCAAAGTTACATTTCTTTCATTATCAGCAGCCATCCTTGGGTCTTCAATGTTCAATAATGGTGTAAAGGATTCAGTGTTATGTGTATGATATATAAATACTTCTGCATTTCCATTTGAAATAGGGGTATTATTTTTATTATGATCAGGTGTTGAAATTTGTTTATCATTAGAAGTAAATGAAGCTTTTACTTGATTTATTGATTCGGCAATATATTCAGTTCCACCAAAAAGAGTTATCCAAGTTACTAATAAGATTGACGCGATAACTCCTGAAAAGTAATAAGAAAACTTTATCTTTTTTTGTCTTTTATTATATTTTTTTGCTTCTTTCATTAAATTTAACTTTGTCTGATGTACAAATTCTTTACGAGGTTCTAGCTCTGGAGAATTTTTGATACGATCAAAGATTTCTTCTTCAGTTCGCATTATTAAATACCTCCTCAGAATTGATATGTAATTTATTTTTTAATACACGTAATGCTCTATAATAATCCACCTTTACCTTTGATTCAGTGCACTCAAGGATTTCAGCTGTTTCCTTTATGGAAAACTCATTGATTCCTCTTAGGATTATTACAGATCTATAACTTGGTTTTAATAAGGAAATAGCATCATACAATTCTTTTCTATCTTCGTTTACTTGAATTTCTTCATAAGGTGATTTTTTCTTTGACGGTATTTGCTTAAAGAAGGTGTCTTTAAATATGGAGGAAAACTTTCTTCTTCTCATTTGGTCTATGGCAGCATGTTTAGCAATGGATATTATCCAGGTTTTATATTTACTTTCGTTATTAAAATTTGAGTAGGATTTTATTACTCTAATAAAAACTTCTTGTGTAAGATCTTCTGCATCATCTTTATTACCAGTAAAACAAATTAAAAACTTATATACATCTAAGTAGTAAAGTTCATAAACTTCTGCAATCCACGTGTCTACTATATTTGTGTTTGACAACAATACCCCCCCCTTAATTAAGTGTTCAATGATTAATCGAATGAGGATCAAAAAAGTTACAGTTTTTAATAATTAAGTAAAAAGATTTTTCAATTTAAAACTTTAATTTATATCACATTTTTACTTTTAAGATTAAAATCATTAAACCGAATATTAGAATTAAATATTAAATGGATAATCTACCCTTAAGTAAATTCCTTTTTAAGTTGAATTAAGATTCAATATAAATGGTTATTTAACCTAAAAAGGAACGTCGATTGACGATCCTTTTTCTAGGGGTTTGGAAAGATTTACTTGAACAAAAGCTTGCTTTTAGCTGAATCACTTATCTTTGATTTTCTGAGAAATACAAAATAAGATTTCCTATATCGAAAATTATTTTTCACATAATAAGGAATTAGTTCATTTACACACATCATGCTAATCACATCAATATAAGATCGTTCATCTAACAAAGATTACACCATGATCGAACTAAAAGCTATTTTTGAAATTCTGAATGTATGACAACATCTTCAATTAAACTTTAAAATGAATTAGGCTTCTTCAACAATCTTGGTCAGTTAGTAAAAAGTGGCTTTTCTAATTGAAAAATCGCATCTGTTAGTAAAAGAGTAAGTTTTAACTTATGAACAATACAAAAATGTTTTATCCAGCTAATTTAAATTACTAAGATCAAAATGTGCGACTTCTTCACCTTCAATAGAAACAATTAAACTCGCTTCCATAGCATTTCCCTTCAATATTTCTAATTGTTCTGCTGAAGGTAAAACTCTTATTTCAGGATGATCTTTATTCGCACCCAAAATAAAATCTAAAGTATATGTTCCTTCTTGATTTGGTTCAATAATTGGTACACCCGTAACCCCTGTACCTAGCTCTGAATTATGCCTTCCTTCTTCATCAAAATTGAAAATATTTACTCCCATTATTTCTTCAGAAACGGCTTTCAATTTTTCATTTGGTTCAATATGTACTTTTATTCCATCGTCATAATCAAATGTCTGTTTATTTAGGTTTTCAGCACTTCCGAGTCTTTTTTTACCAATATTCTTAAAAATAAAATTATAACTTAATGCAGTAGGTACTATGATTTCACCATTCTTTTCTCCTGAAGTAATACCAATTCCTCCAAGTCTTTCTTCCTCATTACTAAAATCAACTGATGAGCTAACTAACTCTATTGAAGGTTTACTTACACACCCTGAAAAAAGCAATAGCATTATTAGAATACTAATGAAAAGTCTCATCAAATCCCCCTAATAAATGTATTTAGATTTTAATTTTATCATTCATTTCTAATTTCTTTGAACAAAGCTCCCATTTACTTTACGATTAAATTCCTATTCGCCATGAACCGCCTGTTTAAGGGTAAAATTGCTATCTTAAAAAAGTATAAAACGAAATAAAAAATATAAATGCAGATGCAAGGTACGATATAACAGCATTTTTCTTTCGTTTTGCTTTCATTTCAAAAACAGCAATCGCAAGGAACATTGCTGCTAAAAATAATAACATATATGGTGAAAAATCATTGATTCCTGTAACTAAAGCCCAAAATGATATACTTAGTGCAAGAGCAGCAATCACTATTCTCAAAACTAGTAACAAATTGTCATCTCCCATATAAATAGAAAATATGAACCTATTTTTTAAGATCTGATGAATACTCCCGCTCTTGCGTTTAACATTAACTTCCTTTTACACCATAGAAAAAAAGCACCCCTTTTTCAATGAATGTACACGATAATTGAATAAAAGGTTACTTTGATTTTGATTTCTCTCCATTCTTTAAAATAAATATTTCTCTAATAAATGCACCTATAATTAGTGAAATACCAATTACTGCTACAAGATTTATTACTCTAACAATTAACAAGGGTGAGGTTATAACTAAAAAACTCTCACTTATCAGAATAAAAGTAAAAAGAACACAAAATAGAATTAATTTAGTTGGTGTATTCCTATTATCTTTCCCCATATGAATCCCCTTCAAGAATATCGACAATACTTCAACTTTAAGTTGAATACTTTCATTCTTAAGAATCTAAAGCATCGGCATTCTTTCATATAAACCACGTAAAAATTAAGACCATGATATTAACTGCATACCCTTTCATATTTACATAATTAAAAACATGACTACATTAATAATTACTAGAGTTAAAACTAATCCAAGAGCGATTTTTTTAAAAGTGAAAGTTATAGATCCTTTTTTCACTCCATTAAAAATTAATATAAATATAATAAGTGAAACTAATAGGATAGTGAAATTCATTCTATATCTCCTCTGTTGATGTAAATATGAATATTTTACCATAAACCTTTATTTATTTTTCACTTTTTATTCACTAGAATTCAACTGAAAAATATATACCAATTTTAAATAGTTTTATACATTCATTGATGTTAATTGGTATCTTAGTGTTTAGTGTTGGGATAGTTACCTTAATAAAAAATGAAAAAATTAATAGGTGTAAGTCTTCAATAAGAACAGTTGTTTATGCACTAGCGAGGTTTTGATAAACGATATTAGCTAAGTTATAACCTCCCCTCGTTAGCCAAATAAGAGTTATTAGTTATTAGTTTTTCTTTCTACATTGTATAAGACTTTCTTTTTCAGAAATGCCTTTTTCAACTCTAACTTTATTGATTTTAACACCTTTTTCTGGAGTATCAGTCAAAATGATATAAATTCTATCATAAGGAACATCGCCATGATGTCCATCATAATTTAATGCACTTATGTGAGCGATATGTCTACGTATATCGCCTTCTATTCTTTCGATTTTATCTATTTTGGGACACATAATAAACTCTGAATAGTTTTTATTGAGATAAGAATGATACCTTTCATATAAAGTTTCTTCGAGCAATTCATTTTTGGACACTCCTCGGTTCCACCCTACCAAAAGTAAAACAACTAACACCATAACTAATATGACTGTTTTTTTCATGAATTATTAACACCTCTGAATAGAATTGTTATAGGTATTTTCCCATCCAGATTAAATTAAATACTCATAAAAAAGATAAAATTTCTAACCAAAATTCCTATCTAAAAACAAGAGTAAATAACTACCTGCACAAAGATAAATTGCAACTTGGGTTGATATATAGACTGTACGCTCAAGTAAAGTTAGTTTTCTTTCCCTCTTCATTTTTTTAAAGTGATTGTAATAAAAGAATGAACATAGCAGTAGTATGATTGCCGTTATTTGAAATACATTTTCTAATAAACTAATCAAAGAATCATCTCCTCAATTAAACTGCGGCATAATAACAACAATTCAGAAGAGATTCAACCTCTTCTTGATTGTAACTTGCAGAATCAGCCCCAATATTATCTATTTCATACTTATTAATTCTTGAACCAAATCCCTATTATTCACGAATATCTTCACACCCTTATATCATCACTTGTTAAACTTAAACGAAACTACTCAGTTAGTCAGAATTTAATTTAATTCAAGCAATCTACTGTGTATTTATTTTTTACCGCTTATAAATAATTTTTGAGACATTAAATAAGCAAAAACTGCGATTAATAAAGTAGCTAAAAATGGTTTAAATGAAGTCTGTCCTAACACTACCTCTTTACTTATATTATTGTTAATTGACGTTAAATCTGGAGTATATAGAGCTGTTAAAAGCAAACCTGATAATATTTGAAATACCATATACATCAAAACAAAACTTACTATAAAACAATATATTTCTTCAAATCTTCTCACTTCCTTTTACTTATCTACGAAACAATTATGAAGGAAGTTTCACATTATACCTATCTTTTACAATTTTACTACGTTAAATGAAAAAGCGACTGTTCTTATTAAGAACACTCACTATAAGGTAATTCACTATCACATTATTTACTTTTGCACAGTTAGTGTTCAAAAGATTTATTCAGAAATTCTGCATCGTTAGTCAATAACAAAAGTAGTTTCGATTACAACACCTCTCACTTAAAACAAGCAAGTGTTCGTTAATTTAATTAAACAACTTCACATTCTATGCTTTTGACTGCTTGATTTTTTTCCATTGGAAAGTCATTTCAACTACAGAGATGAACAAAGCTATCCATAAGAAGCCATTATTCAATGAAACGCCTGAAGAAGATTTCCCTCCTAATGCAGTAAACAACCCTATTATGAAAACGAAATAAGCAGTAGAAATGATTTGCCATTGCAGTATTTCTTTACTTTCCACATTTCTATATCTTTTAAAAAGCAGACTAAATAAAAATAATCCAATAATTAATACTATGACAACTATTTTTGGAATGAGGTTTGTCCAAGCATTATTTGGAAAATAGTCATAAATAAATAACAATGTAATTGCGAAAAGAATCACAATATCCATAGTTTTTAAACTTTTCATAAAATTTCCCCTGACGTCTGCTGCTTTTTTTCTAAAATTGGAGATACGTGTAGAATTAATGATAATTATTTATTTCCATCTTTATCGTTTTCCATTAAGTGCAAGGTATCCATTTTCCAAATTCCCTTTTCCTTTTTTAATCCATAAACGATTGTTGATACATTAGATCCTAAGTTTACGGTCATTTCGACCACGACTTCATTTTCATTTTTATGATCTTCTTTAACTTTAATAGAATTGTAGTACCTGTAATAGATTGTGCTATCTTGCCATTTTAGATGAAGACCATTTTTATAATAATTCTCTCTAAAAGTTGATAAGTCAGGTAAAGTACCATCATCATATGTTAATGAATAAATTGCTTCTACATCATCAATAACGATTAAGTGGTAATAAATCAACAGAATCTTTTCAGGTGATAAACCTAATAGATGTTGTGCATCTTTATCTTGAACAAATTGTTCGTAGGCTTCTAACTCCTCTTTTGTAAAATCCTTTATATAAGAAAACTCTTTATTCTGTTCTTCGATAATCTTTCGTTGTTCTTTGTTGATTTCTTCTAAGTCGACAATTTTAGCTTCTAATTCTTTCAATTGTTTCTGTTGTTCTTCTATTTTTATAGTATCATCACTATTACAACCAGCCATTAACAGGATAAATACCATCATAAAAATACTCGTTCCTTGTTTCATTAGCTTCCTCCTTACTACAACCAAAATTTCCTCTAGTTAAATATCTCTGCTCTATTAATTTTTTAAAACAGTACCTATACCTTGAATATAGATAACCCAATTATACTTTAAGTTGCCAGATTTTAATTAGATCCCCTTCAATAAATTTTAAAAAATAAATCATATACTCTCTAGTAAATGCTTTTTATCTTAATTTGACAAAAATGCAGAAAAAGGGTTCAAAAAGCCTCCTAGAAAAGTTATATCCAGTAACATAAATCAACGACAAATGATAATAAAGCCATGATGAAAAATGCTAGGAATGTAAATGACGTGCCATTCTAGACCCTCTCTTAAAAAAATTGGTAATGTGCATTTAATTCTATTTTAAGGAAAATATATTACTGAGAAAATATTTGAAAGAAGTGAAAATATGAAAGCTTTAATCTTAGGTATCGTTTTTTGTTTTTTATTATCAGGAGGTATTAATGATAATGTGACTACTTATGACGGATTTACTAAGCTACCGAAAATAATTGATACTAAAGATCAAGCCGGTAGAGATGTTCCTGTTAAAATTAATCTTACAGTTAGAGAAAAAAAGGGAAAGGTTTTAGAATTTGACTCTAATGTCTCATTACTTAAAGATATTGAAAATTTAAAAGGAAGTACTTCTCCTTATATTAGGATAACTAATTTAGAAAATGGTAAAGTTATTTATTCAGATTTTAACGGTATAAATCAAAATAATAAACGGGAAATAAGGGTAAAAGAGATGTATTCTTCGAACAAATCAATAAAGTTAGATTCAGGTAAATATGAAGTTTATTACGAATATGAAATGAAGATTAAAACAAATAAAAGTGATCCTTTATTCGGCTATGAAAAAAGTGGAGGTTTTCCAATAGAAATAAAATAGAGTAAAGACTATTTAAGGTCTTTTCTTTATTTTTTAATCATAGTAATTTTATTAGTTGAGTAAGGTTTAAATTTTTGGCTATGTTAAAGCTTAAGGTTGATTATTAGCACTTGGTTGATTGGAGTGAAAGGCATGAGACTCCTGCGGGAGAAGCGTGTCGAAGGGAGACCCCACAGGCGCTTGCGCCGAGGAGGCTTCCGGACCGCCCGCGGAAAGCGAATGCCTGTAACGGAAATCAACCACAAAGTTTAACAGAGCCAAATTTTTTTAATTGATCTTCACTAGTATTAGGTTCATTAAATGGTTTTGGTATTAAACAAGTGATTATATTATTTGAATTATCTTCTAGTTTGAAATTAATAGGAATTTCAACTTTCCCTATATTTTCTACATTAATAAATGGTTTATTCAGATTAACTTGCTTATCATTTTTTAAAATTATTAAAGCATATTCTGAATCTTTTTCTTTATATATAAAGTTGATTTTTCCTATAAAGGATTAGAACTTATTTCTAACATGATTTCTGAAGAAATAGATTCTTTAATTAAATAAGGTTACTCTAATGATACATTTGAATCTGAGGCTTTGATATTATGAAATATTGGATTATTTTCTTGTTTACTATCACCAGAGACAACTCAAAATAATTCCGCCGTTGCTTTATTTTGTAATATACTAGTTTGGTATATTGAAAATATATATTATTTTAAAATTAAGTATACAAGGAGTCTAACCCTTTTTTTGTTATAATAGATGGTCTAAAATATTACTTTCCCAAGGAAATCTATAAACATCTAACCTGTGCTAATTATTCACAGCCATGCGACCAAGGGGACCATCTTCATCAATGATATCCTGAATATCATAAACAGAAATCGGGAACATGGGGAAACCAAAAACATATGGAGTGATTTCATACAGTTGAAAATAAATGACTAGAGTTTTATCAGCAATATAAAAATCTTGATTAGGTTTGATTGTACTGAATTCGTTAAGCAATGGGATATCTCGTTGTTTCATTTGCTTCTTGATGATCTCTGACAGTTTCTTGACATAATCTACACCGGGCTTGAATAAGTCACGTAACTGGCACTGTTTCTCTTTTTCTAAATCAAAGGTTAATGATTGTAAATAGGTCATTCCATGTGCAGCATGGTAGTGGTAGGTATAATTAGAAAGTGTTAAACTTAAAACTTTTCGTTGATTATTTTTGATTTCATAATAGCCTAGCATTTCTTCGACTGTGGTGGGCATATTACCTACTTGCTCGTTAATAAGTTTTTGAGTTTCATAGACAATTGTAGTATTGATTATCTTTTGCAACTGCTGATTTGCAATATTAAGCACTTTTGGATAAAAAACGGTGATTTTAGGTCCACTACTAATCTTTAATGTTTTAATAGTAACTGGTAACGTGATAGGCATTGTCATCCATCCTCTTTTTTACCTCATTCTATGCATCACGTACCTAAAGATATACTCTTAAGAGAGCTTATCCAACTACACTAAATTTAAATTAAAAACCACTGAAAAAGGTCTTTTACCTTCTTCAGTGGTTTTTCATGCAAGATACTAAATGATTTCATCAATGATGCCGTACTCTTTTGCCGCTTCGGCACTCATAAAATAATCACGGTCCGTATCTTGGGCAACCTTTTCAATTGGTTGGCCTGTTCGGTCAGCAATCATTTGATTAATGTGTTTTCGGAGGCTGAGGATGCGTTTGGCGGATATTTCAATATCTGTTGCCTGCCCTTTCGCACCACCTAACGGCTGATGAATCATTATCTCACTGTTTGGCAGAGCATAGCGCTTTCCTTTCGTGCCAGCCAGTATTGAACTACCCGCCACTTAACTGCTCTTTCGAGCTGTTTGAAGTGGGGGATTCCTAAGAACACCAGCGCACCCGCCAGTTATGGTTAGGCTACACCCGCAGTCCCTGCGGTTAGAAGTCTTATCGCTTCATTTTTAAGATTTTGTCCTGCGTTAATATCTCTTTGATGATGGACTCCGCATACACAGG
>NZ_JAIVKL010000007.1 GCF_020524045.1 Metabacillus litoralis | reverse complement strand
ATGAACTAAGAAAAGAAATTAAGCAATATATGATCTATTACAATCACTATAGATACCAATGGAATTTAAATAAGATGACCCCTGTTCAATACAGAGATCATCTTATCAAGACAGCCTAGTCTTTTTTTAAAATGTCCTTTACAAAGGGTACACTTTAAATTTTGGATTGGCTTTTTTACATATATAATATATAGCTAATTATTTATCTTTTTTCCAATTATAATATGTCTTTTTATCTTTAATAGCTATCGTTTGTCCATTAATAGTAATTTCATTATCATCTTTCCACTCTACACTTACATCTTCCTCTGAAGGATATAACCAATATACGGTTTCATCATTGAATTCCTTATGATTATCCTTCATAGAAGTAATGGAAACTCTGTCTTGATATCCTTGAGTTGCTCCCCCCTCATTGATTTGGTATACATCTGCTTTATATCCTTCGGATGGAGAGAAAAAGGTTGCTTGATGCTCTCCTTTTCCATTAAGTTCATCTAGTTCCACTCTAATATAAGAGTCTAAGATGAGAAATAAAATGCCCAAACAAAGAACTATAGATAATATAACCCATAAGAAGATTTTACGGAATTTCATCTGCTAACTCCTTAATGATCAACTTTTACTACTTAACAATGAAAACATCTTTCGGTAAATTAAGCAATTAAATAGGAAAAACGTAATCCGTTATTGTAGTCTGTATAGCCCGTAGTAATAGCTGCTTGATCTGCTGGATCATCAAAATAAGAAGAAATAAATTTCCAATCAGATGTCTCAGACTTTATTTGGTACATTCCAGCTGCACTTTTAAGAACAGTATTAGCAAAGCCTATTGCTTTTCCCATATAACCATAGTGATGATTACCAATATACTCTCCTGTTTTATTAGTACCTTTAAATAGATATTTGGTCGTTTTTCCTAATGTCTGTTTTAAATCCCAAGCACCATTAGTTTTTACTAAGGTATAAAATGTTGCTAATCTATATGCATTAGCAAATACTACTCCATTTGATTTAACTAAATTATTGTAATTTGCCTTGATAGAATTCGCTTTATTTAAATTCGTTTGATATAACTTAGCAACAGTGTAACTATTGTTGTAATTAGTGGATGCAGCGCTTACTGCATAAGAAGGCTGTAAAGCTGGTTTTAATGAAAATTTAAAATCTTTAATTTGCTCAGCTTCTGTCATTATATCTTCAATTTCTTGCTCAGTTTGTTCTTCAATTTCCTTTACTTCTTCAGTGATTATTTTTGCTAATTCTATTTTTTCTTCTACCGTTAAAGCTTCTTCAGAAGGGTATTCTTCTTCTAAATCAACAGATATATCCTCAAGAAGTTGAAACATCTCTTCTTGTTCTTGATTTTCTAATCCAGGTATTTCACTTGCAGATGCTCTCGTAATCTCTGAAAATCCAGAAACTAATAGAGTTAAAATTAATATACTAGTAATTTTGAAGACTAAAACCTTTCTCATTCTACTCCCTCTTCATCATATGTAATATATTTGTATTAATGGATATAATATATATTAAATTACATAATGTGGATATGGGTCTAAAGTCTATTTTATTTGAAATAGTTATATTAACCATTAATTATTCAATATAAACTTCTTCAGAATTTAATTATAGTTACATTACTAATCTTAAGTATAAAAGAAAAAGCAAAAGACCAAATCAACTAAATGATTCGGTCTAGTAATTTCTGATGCTATTATTTAATAGGTTTCTCCACGTTAACGAACAAATAGAGAAGAGAAGTAATGTATATCAAATTTCAATAGTAACTTTAAAGCCTTGATCAATCTCAGTTTCTATGTTTATCTTACCTTTTAATAAGGCAACTCTTTCTCTGATACCGGATAAACATGCCGTTATTTCTGGAAAAAACCCCTTCTTTTTCTGATCCTTTTCCATCATCCTCATAATGTATAACCATTTTTTCTTTAATATTTACGAGAATTAATGTTATAAGAGAAGCATTAGAGTGTTTTTCTCCATTATTAAGCAATTCTTGAGTAATACGGTAAATATTCAATTGAATATCCAAGTCGTCAGGGTTACGTAGATTGTTAACATTTAAATGAACTTTCATATTTGTATTGTTTTCATGCTGGTAAACTAATTTTTCTATCCCTTTTTTTAATCCTAAGTCGTACAGAACATTTGGCCTTAATTCATAACATGTTTCTCGGGTAGTCGAAATAATTTTTGACATATCATCCATCATTTTATCAGCTTCATTTTTCATGACTGGATTTGTTATAAATTGATCATTTGCTCTTTCAAATCTTTTTTGAAATGATATCAAATCTTGGAGGACTGAATCATGTAAGTCTTTGGCAACTTCTGATCTTAGCTTTTCCTCCAATTTATATAATACTCGATTAAGCCAAATAGGATTGTCTTTTTCGTGTGAATCTTCTAAATCATCCAAATACTTCAGGAGATTTTCTATTTTTAAAAATGTTTCAAGTGTTACATTCGTATAATAAGCTAGCGTTTTAAGATATGATATTTCATCTCTATTTATCTTGGTGTATTGATCTTGGTCGTGCAAACTAAAATATAATGACACTTATCATTTTCTCCAACATTAATATGCACAGAGCTAATTTTTTCATTTAATTTATCTAACTCATTCATTAAAAATCAGTGATATCATTCAATAAAACAGCACTGATTTTTCTTATTTTATTACGTTTATCTAATCTAATATGTCCAGTCCCCTCTGGCAGCGTAGAGGTCATCGGTTCGATCCCGTTATGCTCCATCACCCTAAATAAAAAGCCCTTCATTAAATTGAAGTGGCTCTTTTAGTATATAAAACTATCACAAGTAACATTGGTTTATTACTAGCCCAAAACCGCTTAATACTATCTATCCTCATCATCCAAACACTCAAAACAATTAACCATCCCATCATTAACAACACCGTTTAAAAACCCATCAATACAATACACCGTTTTTTTACACTTTATGCATACACCTACTTTTTCAACCATAAGCTCCTCCTATATGTTAAAACGTATCATAGTGTACAATTGTCTCTTTTGGATGAATTTCTTTCTTATTCGGTTCTTCTTTTTGGTATCCTAATCCTAAAATGGCTACTACTTTTCGATCTTGAGGGATGTTCAATACGGTTCTGACAAATTGTTCTCTTTGTTCTGATTCGATCTCATCTGTTATATTAAAAATCGCACCAAAGGCACAGCCAACTCCTTCATTTACTGCTGCTAGCCATATAAAACTACTTGCAATTGAGGCATCCTGTAGCCAATATTTACTTACATTAGGGTTACCTGTAATAATAATTGCACTTTGAGCTTCTTGTAGCCATTTCACATAAGGTGTCGTGTTTGATAATTGATCTAATGTTTCACGTTTTTTCACAACAATAAATTCCCTAGAAGGTAAATTGTTTCCTGTTGGTGATAAGATTGCTTGATTTACTATTTCCTCCATTACTTCAGAGCTTATTTCACGATCTAAAAAGCTTGTTATCTCTCTACGCTTATTGACGACATCCTTAAAATCCAAAAATAATCCCTCCGTTTCTAATTAACTTGAAAGATATATTTGATATATATCTTTATTTCGACAGGAATAGTGTGAAAAATCAATCATTTCATCTTCCTTATAAAAAATAAACACCTTGTATGTCAGGTGTTTATTTTTCATGGCATCCTCCAACTAGTTTGGGAGGATGCCTTTTTGCATGCTATTTACTTACTCTAAAACAAATCCTTTAGAAACAGGCATCATACTCGTCTCTTCTAAACTTTCACCTTTCCAAACTAACACTTTTACCTTATGTCCCTCCACATTTTTAGGAAGCTTTAACCCTAATTTATAGGTTTCTTCCTTTCCTTTTGAGATTTGTTTCGACGTGGATTTCATATCTACCATTTTGTTTTCAGCATCATATAATGCCATAACAACCATAATTGACTCTTTGGCATCTGAATTATTTGTTACAGATGTCGTTACATCTAATTGTTTGTTAGCTTCTAGTTTATCTAAGCTAAATTTATTTTTTGTTTGATATCCAGTATTTTCGATAACTGTAACATGTGCTTTTACTTCGATTGTTGGTCCAACAACTTGACCATCTGCATTCGGTATACCAAAGTTTGGTGTGCCATCATCGTTCCAAATTAATTTCTTTACTCTAGTGTGGCGGTTAGGATCATATAAAGGATCACCGTCGATTTCTTTATACGAACGAGAATGGTAAACAAGGATATCTGTTACACCATCTTCTGCTACAGTAAATGTGCTATGTCCTGGACCATATTGACCAGTTTCATCATTGCTTTCCATAAAAGGTTTTGGTGATTTATACCATGATTTTGGATCCATTAAATCACTTGTCTCAGAGGCTGTTAGTAATCCAATAGCATAGTTAGAGTCTGTAGCACTTGCACTAAATGAAACAAATATTTTTCCATTTCTTTTGATCACATCTGGTCCTTCATTTACCCAGAATCCGCGTCTTTCCCATTCGTAATCAGGAGTTGCAAGAAGCATTGGTTTTCCTTTGATTGTCCATGCATTTTCCATTTCTGCCATGTATAGATTTGATATGCCTTCTTCTTTTTGTGCCCAAATGAAATATCTTTTTCCGTTATGCTCAAAGATTGTTGCATCTAAAGAGAAGTCAGTAAATGAGAAGGTATCATCTTCTGCTTTTTGAACCATGCCCTTTTCAACCCAAGTACCTGTTAACGGATTTTCATCACCTGATTCAAGAACATAAGGTCTAATTTTCCAAATATCATCAGAATGGCCAGCCGCAAAGTGGATATACCATTTTCCATCAACAAAGTGAATTTCTGGAGCCCAGATGTGAGCAGCCATTTCCCCTGTTTCGTGTGCTTCCCATATTGTTACTTCTTCTGCATTTGCTAGACCTTGAATTGTTTTCGCTCTTCTCATTACAATTCGATTGTATTCTGGTACTGATGCTGTGAAATAGTAGTAGCCATCAGTATGCTTATAAATATTTGGATCAGCTCTTTGCTCAATAAGAGGGTTTGTGTAATTATATTTTGCAGCAGCTCCCTCTACTGTAAAGCTACCTGTTTTTGCGTATTGATTTTTATTTACTTCATTCCAATCAACAGCTAACTGATCTGTCATACCATTACTATAATGTGCTGTTACCGTATCTGGTAAATTTGGTTCAACATTTTGAGCAGTTGTTACATGCACATCGTCAACACTTACTAGATCTGCTACATGTATATTTGCGACTGCTTTAATATCTGTTCCATAAACTGTGCCGTTTACTGTAAATGAATTTGATTTTGACAGCTTATCTAAAGAGTAATCTTCCCATTCCACACTCATCTCTCCTTGAGAGTCATCATAATAGGTTACAACGACTTTTTCAGGCAGCTTTGGTGGGAAATTTTTTGGTGTCATCACATTTAGCTCTTCTACAGAAACAATGTTATCAGCAAGAACTGTTACACTATAGTCCTTTGTGTCACTATAACCATTTCGGCTAAGTGTAGCTGTTAATGTAATTGTTGCATTTTCTTCTTTTAGTGAAGGTCTGTTAACATTTCCGTCATTTGAAATAACATCCTGATTATTTGATGTCCACGAAACTGTGACACCATTACCTGCTGCACTTGGTAATTTCATGTTACTTACAATAGCTGATGTATCTCCTAAGCTAAGAGTTTCTTTCGCTTTATTAACAGCATCTTCGTCTGAAAATGATTCTGCTATCACTTGACTGATTTCTTCTTCATTTAACCCTTCATTGTATATTCTAAAATCACTAATTTTCCCGTCAAGATAAGGATCTGCAGCATAATTTGATCTTCCAATAAAATTACGAGTTGTAAGACCTGGAGCTCGATCATCTGTTAACTTGCTTACTGGTAATCCATTACTATAAATCGTATATTGATCACCAACTTTTGAAATAGCAAGATGTGTCCATTCTCCAACCTTAGGTGCGCCTGATGTTGCCGTTGTAATGGACCCTCTCATATCTAAGCGAAGATTAGGTGTTAGGAAAACAGTTGACTGATTTGCTCCATTTCCAAAATCGAAAATTCTTGCCCAATCCCCTGTTTTTGAGTCCAAGTACACCCATGTTGATAAAGTAAAATCATCAACATTGTTTACAATTCCTGATGGAAGAGTAACATGCTGCTTATTATTGTGATCTAAGTTAATTGATTGCTTAGATTCAACTGTTTGTAAGGTCCCACCATTTACAGATGTACCATGCATCCCAGAACCTGATAAATCTGGAACAAGATTTCCTTGTAATCGATCAAATTTGTACCATGCTACTAAATCTCCAGAAACATTTGTTGTCACATAAACAAAAGCCTCTACCTTTTCATTCATTCCTTCTACTGTTCCATTAACGGTAAAGCTCGTTCCTGCTGTACGGTATTGATCTTCATTTATTGGATCCCACGTCACATTTACCTCATCACTTGAATTGTCAGCATAAAATACTTTAATAGAAGCTGGGAGCTTCGGTAAAGTTCCTTCAGTTGTTGACACAGATATTGCTTCAACTGAAGTAATTTCTTTATCCGTAGTAACGGTTATATTTGCTTTTGCTTTAATTGTTGAACCTTCAATTGATCCTTCTACAACAAAAGAACCTGCTGATGCATATTGGTCTGAAGAAATCTCATCCCATACTACTGGGCGCTTTTCAGTAGTGTTATTAGAATAAGTTACATCCACTTCTGCTGGTAGCTTTGGTTCAGTACCAACAACAGTTGTTATATTCACTTCTTCCACTTCTTTAATATCAAATGAAAAATCAGCTAATTCTCTGATGTCATTAAGACTAAGTGCTTTGTTATAAATTCTGAAATCAGAAACTTTGCCATGTAATCCTTTATTTTCAACTTGCTCATGTGCCATCGCATGATATCCAATATAATTGGTTGCTGAAACGATATCACCTGAATCAATTCCAATCGGCTCTGATCCTTGAAGTACACCATTAATATAATGATGCATCGTTTGCTCTGAAATAACAGTTGCTACATGAACCCATTCATTTACTGAAATACCTGCTGTTTCAATTGATGGAAATGGCGAAGGTCCAAATAATTCTAGCATTCCATTTTCACCAGCAGATTTTAATGCATAATTAATCGCATAATCCGCATTTGCAGTAAAATCACCAATGCTATACAATGTTGCCCAATCTTTTGCCGACTCCACATTTACCCATGTACTGATTGTTACATTTTTTGTTTCGTCGAGTATTCCTGAAGGCATTGTCACAAAGTCCTGGTCACCATCTAGTTGAACTGCTCCACCCTTTTCAGCAGTTACAAGTGTAGCATTATTATTTAGTACACCATCATGATTATGACCTGATTGATCTTTCACTGTTTTAGAATCTGGTGATTGTTCAAAGTTGTACCAAAGAATAAGATTATCTTCCAAGTCATTTGTTGCTGCAGAAATGGTTGGTACCACACTTGCTGGAAACATACTAAACAAAATGGCTAAAACAGATAAAACTGAAACCATCTTTCTCATACTAAATCCTCCCTCACTTTCTACTTCTCAATTCTATTATTCTTGTATTTTTCTCTTTCTCATAAAAATCGTAACTACTCCACCTACTATTAAAAGAGCACCAGTAACTAGATAGTTAAACATGCTAGTAGCAGTACTAGGGAGACCTTTTCCATCTTTGTTCTTTGAATCATCATTTTTATCAGTTGCTGACTCAGCTTTATCACCTGGATTTTCTTTATCCTTATTAGGAGAATCACCCTTACCAGGACCATCTTTATCTCCTGAATCTGGAGCATCTATTGTATAGGTAAAGCTAGATTTATACACTTTTTCCAAATCAGCAGCACCGATACTCACTTGAAATACTCCATTTACCTCATCTTTTAGTATAAAATCAAAAGCAAAGCTGCCATGATCATTCGTAGTTGTTTGATCTAGATAAGCGAAATTCCCGTTTGGATCTTCTACTTTCACGGTAATGTCTCTTCCAGACTGATTTTTCAGAATTCCTTCAATACTGATTTCTTTTGATTTTGAATGGCTAGATATTACGACATCTTTAATCTCAATCGGATTTTCTTCATGCCTTTTGACCTCAACAGTTGTTTTTGCAGAGTAGTTACCATCCTCTGTTACAGCAATAATCTCTGTTGATCCAGCAGTTTTTCCCTTTAGAGTGATTGACGTTTGACCCGTTTTAGCGTCATACGTAGATTCAGAGATTGTCGCAACATCTGAATTACTAGAATAAAAGGAAACTTTTTTATTAAGAGCTGTGTTCGGTGTTACTTTTGCATGTAGAGTTGTTGATGTTCCTTCTTCTAATGTTAGTGAGGTCTTATCTAATACTACTTCTGTAACATCTGCTTCCGCTAATTCAAATGTAGCACGACCATTTTGTTCAGCAGAATCTACTGCATTAACACCAAATGTAAAATTATCTCGTTGATATAAATATAATTCTTCATCATTGAGAGTGTGGAAAGATGCCCAGTTACTATCTGCTAATCCTGGAACCTTCTTAAACGTTGCCGCTTCTTTAAAGCTATCTGTTCCATCATGTTTTTTCAGTTCTATATCTGAACCATTTCTTACTAAATAAAAGCCCGGTTTATTCTCTGCTTGAAAGGAAATAAAATCCTCTCCATTATTTGCTAGTCCATCAACAGTATGCCATCTAGAATCTAAGCTGTTAGTGTCAATAGGATCAACTCTAAGGTCTCCATTTAGATGACGAACATATCTGCTTTGATCATGATATGACTTTAAAGAAAAGCTAGCATCACTTATTCCAGATGCCGTAGGAGTGATTTTTTGAATTGTGCCATCAAGATTGTAGTTCAATTTCTCTATAGCTACTGATCTTCTGTAATTACCACCAGTAGGAAGAGCTGCTGTATGGTAAATGAAATACCATTCATCTTCGAACTCTAAAACAGCTTGATGACTTGTTCCACTGCTATCAAGCGTATCCATAAGCTTTCCTTTATACTCCCATGGACCTGTTGGGCTATCACTCATTGCATAAACTAACTCTTCTGGATAATTCATTGCATATGTTAAATAATACTTTCCATCATATTTATGGAGAAAAGGTGCTTCAGTAAACGTACCAGGCATATTTTTGATATCTACCTTGTGGATTTCACCATCAAGCTCAATCATATTTTCTTTTAATTTTGCATAATAAAGATGAGTATTACCCCAATATAAATAGGCTTGACCATCATCATCGATATACACTGTTGGATCAATATCATCCCAAGAATCTGATCCCATATTTTCTGGGTTTTCCGTATCCGTACTAATAACAAGTGGACCACCTATCGCATCTTTAAATCCACCTGCTGGGTTATCAGATACAGCCACTCCGAGTGCAAAACCTGGTGCATTTTGGTCACTATTATCAACTGTTACATACCAATAAAATTTACCGTCTCTTTCAATTGCTTGTGAAGCCCAAGCAGAATCACCTGTTGCCCACTCAAATTCTGTACGTGGCATGTATCCTTCTAGCTTCCAATTGACAAGATCACTAGAAGAATAGATACTCCATTTTTTCAACACAAAGAAATCTCCATTAGTAGCCGCTTCATCATGACCTGTATACAGATAAGCTTTCCCATCATGTACAATTGCTGCTGGATCAGCACTAAAATTATCCTTAATAACGGGATTGTCCGCTTTAGAAATTGGAACGAACGATCCGATCATTAATAACACCATGAGAAGCATTATGATTGTTTTTTTCATGGTTTTCCTCCCACATTTAATATCTTAACTCTTATTTTTTGGAATGAAAGATTCTTGGCTATATAACAGGGGGTGATTCTACTGAATCAGCCCCCTTACTAATTTACAAATCTAGCTTTCTTCTTGCTCTTATGGCAGTAAGACCACCAATTACTAATAACACTAGTCCGATAACTAAATAGTTATATAGTGATGTTGCTGTTGCTGGTAATATATTTCCTGCTTGTTTTTGGTCTTCCTTATTTGGTGATTCTTCTCCATCTGTACGTGGTTCTTCACCGTCTATCGGTGATTCCTCTCCATCTGTTGGCAGTTCTTCACCGTCTGTTGGTGGCTCCTGTCCATCTGTTGGCGGTTCTTCACCATTTGTCGGTGGTTCCTCTCCATCTGTCGGTGGTTCTTCCCCATCTATTGGTGGCTCTTCACCGTCTGTCGGTGGCTCCTCTCCATCTGTTGGTGGCTCTTCCCCATCAGTCGGTGGTTCCTCTCCATCTGTTGGTGGCTCTTCCCCATCAGTCGGTGGTTCCTCTCCATCTGTTGGCGGTTCTTCCCCATCAGTCGGTGGTTCCTCTCCATCTGTTGGCGGTTCTTCTCCATCTCCTGGCTCAATCACTTCAACACCAACACCTGGAATATTAATTTTCAATCTCTCAAATTCCTTTTTAGTTAGTGAAAGAACATCACCATGTCTAGGTCGATCTGGCAAATTAATATCCTCTGAAAGCTTCCAATCTGCTGAAGCGATATCATTTGTTTCAAAAAGTGTATAGCCTCTCCCATTTCCATATTCGTCAATTAACAGATAGAACTTATCTTCATCAGTGTTTGATTGGAAAATTTCCGCTCCTTCACCATGATCAAGAACATCCATACCAATTCCTTCTTTTGTTAATTCAAAATCTCCAAAGAAAGAATCACCAACTTCCTGGAAAACATGTTCTCTAATTTCTTCTCCTCCTAACTCTTTTTCTGTATAGTACGTTCCTTTCGTAATACGATAAACTTTGTCTTTATAATCAATAGCAACCGTGTCTAAAATATCGTGACCTAAATCTAATAATGTTTCTGGTTCAGTAAATGTGTAAAAGTCTCGTGTTTTTGCGTACATGATTCGGTTGTGACTTGCTCCATTTCCATAGCGATCAGCTACACTATCATAAACAAATGAAGACCAGTAAACGATATACTCTCCTGTAGAATCGTCATAATAAACCTCTGGTGCCCATGTATTTCCTGTTTCTGGTGAAGTAATTTCAACCATTCTTTGTTCAGACCAATTAACTAGATCTGTAGATTCCCAAATCATGAGAGAATTACTACCTTCTCTCACTGTTCTCCCCCAATTTCCATTTGTTCCATAAACTTTTAAATCTGTTGCAAGTAAATAGAACTTGTCTCCTTCAGGTGATCTGATAATCGAAGGATCTCTTAAACCTTTCTCACCTAAATTACTAGTTAGAACAGGATCACCATTATTTATTTCATTCCATTCTGTTACATCATTACCATCACTCAATGCAAAGCGAACCTGCTCTCCATCTGCATATGCTTCTCCATTAAAATAAGTCATTAAATAGGCTGCATATTCTTCATCCTTCTCTGGCATTTCTTTAACAGAAAGGGTAAAGTCCTTTACAACTGATTTTCCATTAAGACTAAGTGTTGCTTTTAGATCCACTGTTACATCACCTTTACCATGCTCAGGTCTATTCACTTCTCCTGTTGTTGTGACAATAGTAGAATCACTTGTTTCCCATGAAATGGTTGAGCCATTTTCACCTTTAGTAGGTAAAGGTAGGTTTCCTCGAACATCGCTTGCATGGTGGAGTTCTAGAGCATCAGCATCCTCTTGTAATGCCACTGATTCTTCAAGACCTTTTAACACTTTTAAAGTAAACTCTTTTGTTTGAGTTGTTTTTCCATCCGTTACAGTTGCTGTTAACACAACCGTTTGATCTCCTTCACTATACAAAGGTCTTTGTACTTTTCCCTCATTGCTTATGATGTCTTGATTATTTGATTGCCAAGTAATCGTTGTTTTATAAGCCCCTTTTTCAGGTAATTGTAAATCTGTCATAATTTCATTTTCATTTACGTTGTACTTTAGGAAAGAACTTGCATCAAGCTGATTTGCCGCATAGTTTACAAAATACCCATCTAAGCCGCCTATCTCATCAATTTTCTTTTCCGCTTCAGTGTATAAAACGCTTACATCCTGTGCAGTTAAAGCTCCTCCAAAGATTTCAAAATCTGCAACCATTCCACCAAAATATGGATCAGGTGCATAAAATGACTTTGCAATATAACCACTAATTCCGTCTGTATTTTTAATATCTTCTAATGTAAAACCATTTGTTGAGCCTGTTGCAACAAGCTGTCCATCTACATAGGTTTCTAATTTTTCCTCTGCACCATTTATAACAGTTGTTACTAATTTCCATTCTGTTGCAGATAATTTAGGAGATGCTGCAAATGTTTCATTTCTCCAAGCGTCTGTTGCGATTCCAAGGCGATCTGTCGCTCCACCAATATAAGATGGTGTATAGTACACATAATGTGTATCATCTTGACCTAAACCATATAACCATTGAGCACCACCAGAGCCTTCCCAATTCACTAAAGAAGATACAGTGACACTTTCTAACCCATCTAAAACACCATTAGGAATTTCAATATATGATGCTGTGTCTCCACCTTCAAAATTAACGACTTTTGTTCCTTCATTTGTAATTAAATCAACACCTTCAGGATTCACCAGAGTGCCGTCGAATTGACCCGCACTATCAACAACAGTTGTTCCGTTGATGTTACTCATATCATAGTCAAGAATTTTTTCAGCATTTGATGCTGCATTTACCTTTGATATAGTGGTCGTTCCTGGTAATACAGCACATACCATAACTAAGCTTGTGATCAATGGTAGAAATTTGTTTTTTCTTGGTTTTTTCATCGTTTTCTCCTCTATATTTATTTGATTAGTTTATTTTCAGTAATCCAAAATTCTGACCTTCAAAGCTATCACTAGCTTTGAAGGCCAGTTCTTCTTTAATGCTTCATTTTTCTTTTTTTAACAGCAAGTAGGGATCCACCTACAATTAGTAAGAACATACCTAGTATCACATAGTTATATAGATTAGTAGCCGTACTTGGTAACTCATTATCTTGAGTATTTTTTTCCTTGTTTCCTATTTGTTTACCTTCACTCGGTGTCTTACCTTCATTACCTGGTGGGTTCTCTCCATCACCTGGAGGCTCTTCTCCATTTCCTGGCGGTTCCTCTCCATCTCCTGGAGGCTCTTCTCCATTTCCTGGTGGTTCCTCTCCATCACTCGGTGGATCTTCTCCATCTCCTGGCGGTTCCTCTCCATCTCCTGGAGGCTCTTCTCCATCTCCCGGTGGTTTCTCTTCAACAGCAACCTCAATGACATCCATATAACCACCATCAATGGTTGTTACACTTATAAATACTGTGCCTGGTTGCTTCGCTGTAAGGGTGCCATTCTCGTCAACAGCAACGATGTTTTCATCATTACTAGACCAGACAACATCCTTATTTGTAGCATCCTCCGGAGTAATTGTTGCTACTAGTTTTGTTTCATCACCAACAACTAGTTTCATCGTTTCCTGTTGGATCGTTACACCTGTTACTTTTTTATCGCTACTCGGTTCTTCTATCTCTACTGGCACATTTTCTAATAACGCATCATACTCTTCCTGAGTAACAGGTAAAACTGTGCCATGTCGAGGTCTTGAAGGTAAATCATAATCTTCTGGAACCGTCCATTCTCCTGAAGCTAAATCAGTTGTTTCAAACGGAACGTAACCTCTTCCACCAAACTCATCAATAAATAAATACCATTTTTCTTCAGTATTTGATTTAAATATAGCTGGTCCTTCTCCACGACTTATTGCTCCTTTTCCAATTCCTTCTTTAATCGATTGAAAGTTAGGATCTAGAACAGAATTCCCTACCTCTTGGAAAATGAATTTGCCATTAGGTGTTGAGGACGATGTTCCTCTTTCATCTTTTGTAAAACGATAGATTTTCCCTTCATGCTCGATCATTGTTGTATCAATAATTGAATAACCGTAATCCATATACACTTTAGGTTCACTGAAAGTATGAAAATCTCTGGTTGTTGTGTACATCATTCTTTGGTAGCTATTACCACTATTTCGATCGCTTTCATTTTCATATAGCTTTGATGCCCAGAAAATTACATACTCACCAATTGAATCATCATAAAAAATTTCTGGAGCCCACGTATTACCCGCTTCTGGAGGAGCAACTTCAGCCATTCTTTGCTTAGACCAATTAACTAAGTCTGTTGATTCCCATACCATGATTGATCTACTTCCAGTTGTCTGGGCTGCACCCCAATCTCCATTCCCATGAATCTTTAAGTCAGTCGCGATTAGATAAAATTTATCTCCTTCAGGGGAACGAATAATAAACGGATCTCGTAGTCCCTTTTCTCCTAATTCTGAAGTGAACACTGGATCTCCATTATTCAGTTCCTGCCAATGAAGCGGATCATTACCTTCACTTAGTCCAAAATAAATTTGTTCACCATTTTCATAACCTTCACCTGTAAAATAACTGAACACATATCCTTTATAATCTTTTTGTTCAGGTAGCTCTTTTACATTCGCCATAAATGACTTCGTAATTTTTTGGTTATTTAGAGAAATTGTTGCAGTTAACTTAACAAGCTTATCTCCATCACCATGGACCGGTCGGTTAACTTCACCAGTTTCTGTGATGATCTTAGGATCCTGTGAATTCCATGAGATCGTTGTGTTATCTAATCCTTTTGTTGGTAAAGTTAAATTCCCTCGAACATCTTGGATATTGTAAACCTTTAATGCTTCTGCTGCTTCGATAACTGTTTCAAGATCTATCGGTTTTCTGATAACAGTTACTGTAAATTCCTTTGTTAGTGAATTTGTTCCATCTGATAAAGTGGCAACAAGAACAACATCTTTACTTCCATCATCATAAGCAGGTCTATTCACTTTTCCATTGTTTGTAATGATATTCTCACTTTTTGATTGCCATGTGATGGTTGTTCCGTTTTCACCTTTATTCGGGAACGATAAATCTGTTTTTATTTCTTTTTCACTTTCATTTTTACCAAGGAAATGTGAGTAATTTAACTTAGCTGCTGCGTCTTCCAATAAATACGACTCCATTTCTTTTATTTCTTCCTCAGCCGCATCTGTAAGATTACTTATATCAGCTTCTGATAATGCCCCATTATAAATTTCAAAGTCGGCTATCATTCCACCGAAATAAGGATCATTGTTATACATTGACTTACCTATATAACCACTTTTTCCAGCTGTATTTTTTATATCTTCTAATGAAATTCCATTATTTTGACCAGAGGCAATTAATTCACCATCAATATACACTTTCAGAGAATCTTCTTGACCGTTAAAGACTGTTGTAACTAATTTCCATTCATTTGCCGGTAAAGTTGATGCTTTTGCAGATACTTCATTTCTCCATCCATCTGTTGCTATTCCGAAACGCATGCTGCTATCAGCATTATATTTAGGCGTAAAATATAAATATTTGCTATTGTTCTGCCCAAGTGAATAAAGCCATTCAGCTGATGCATTTCCGTTCCAATTAATTAAAGAGGAAACGGTTACACTTTCAAGGGTTTCTAATACACCCTCTGGTAGCTCGATATACGAATCTGTTGTACCACCCTTAAACTTAACAACTCCCTCATCACCAATTGAGATTAATTCAGCTTCTTCAGGATTAACGAATGTACCATTATATTTTCCAGTACGATCCTTCACTGTGACACCTTCAATATCTTTCATATCATAATCAAGGATTAACTCTGGAGTTGATGGCTCTTCATCTGGTGGTTCAGTAACGTCATCTTGTGCTAGCTCTGAGATTTCCTCACCAGAAAGTGCATGATTAAAAATTTTAAATTCATCAAATTTACCATTAAACAAAGGATGACCAGCTTTACTAGACTTTCCTAAATAGTTCATTGATGTTTCTAAAAGCATTCTAGGCTCTACATTAAAAGTAGAGTTTCTTGCCACCTCTTTACCATCAACATAAATGACGGCATCAAAGTCCTCAATTGTAACAGCCACATGATGCCATTCTGTTGTCGATAATTTTGGTGCTGTGATGGCATATTTATAATTGTCTGCTAATGTAGCTGAAGCACTACTGAATTTTTCAGTGAAAGGTGTTACTGTAGCAAACTCTAAATTCCCTGAATCACCTTGTGTACTTAAATACATCGTGTTTCTGTTTGCTGTTCTTCCTGTATCAGAGGAAAAATCAAAGATTCGCTGATTTGCTTGATTACCCTTCACTTTCACCCAGCTAGACATTGTCATTCCTTTTAAGTTCAAATTCTTAATAATGTTTTCTGGTAATTCAACATATCCTGTTGTTCCATCAAGATTTATCGAACCTGAAGATTGCCCTACTGTATCTTCTGAATCTACTTCTGCACCGCCTACTAATTGAGCGTCATGACCATTTCCTGAATCATCCTTTACAGTTGCACCATCTATTGAATCAAATGAATAATGAACAACTGGCTCTTTAGAAGGCTCTTGATTTTCCATTCCATACTTCTCTTGTAGCGCATTGTATTCATCCCTTGTGATTGGAATAACTGTGCCATGTCTTGGTCCTGGTGGTAGTGCATACTCTGACTCTTCTAACACATTATTCACTAATTGCTCTCCATCATCTAAATCGTTTGTCCAACGTACATGATAAGGCCACGAATCTAAAAACAAATACCATTTGTCTTCATGAATGTCTTTGAATACAGTTTGACCTTCATTGTTACCTCCATGACCAATTAATCCACGATTGCCATTTTTCGTTCCAGCAATCGGATCAAACTGATAACCATTTTCCTTAATTCCATCTTTATCATAAAAAATATCAGTTGCTTTTTCGTAATAAACTTTATAGCCAACTTCAGATTTCGTAAAACGATATAATGAACCTTCGTTTTCAATAAAGCTTGTATCAATAGTAGGGAACCCCTCGTCTATAAACACCTTTGGCTCTGAAAATGAATGGAAATCTCTTGTTGTTGCATAGTACATCACATTATACTGACCAGCAGGTCTTCCGTTAGGAAAATTCCCATATGTTTCTTCGTTTTTCATTGATGATGCCCAAAATACAACATATTCGCCTGCTTTTTCATCATAATAAGCCTCAGGTGCCCACGTGTTTCCTCCTGTTTTTGGAGCAACCTCTACCATTCGTTGTTCGCTCCAATTGACAAGATCCTCAGATTCCCAGATCATAATTGCATGACTTCCAGTTATTTGAGCTTGGTCAAAATTTGTACTTTCTCCCATCTTCAAATCTGTTGCAATCATGTAGAATTTATCACCCTCTGGTGATCTCATAATAAATGGATCTCTTAAACCTTTTTCACCCATTGTTGATTGAATAACCGATTGTCCATTATTTAAAGCTCTCCACTTTAAAGGGTCCTCCGCTGTTGCAAAGGAGATTTCCTCTCCACCTTCATACTCACCTGTGAAGTATGAAAAGAAATAAGCATCATATTCTTTTTTTCCTGGATTCTTTTTAACTGTAACCTCAAAGTTCTTTTTTATTTCTGATGTACCATTCGTAACAGTCGCTGTTAATGTAACGACCGTATCATTATTCTGTCGTGTTACCCATCCAAGTTGTTTTTGGTTTACCGAAGCTTGTTCAGATCCTTTAATGATTGTAGGATGAGAGGATTCCCAAGTAATTGTGGAACCATTTTCTCCTGTTATTGGTAAACTCAAATTTCCTTTTACATTATTTTGATTAACAATCCTTAACTCTTGAGCATCTAACTCAGCTCGTTGTTGATTGGAAAAATCACTAATCACTGTTACACTAAATGTCTTTTCTACCGTTAGTCCTTTATATGAAAGTGTTGCTGTAAGCTCAACCATAGCATCAGGATTCTCAGCAGATGGTCTTGTAACTACCCCTTCATTTGTAATTACTTCTGCTTTATTTGATTTCCAAGTTAGGCCAACGTCATGTTTTCCTTTTTTAGGAAGATTAATATTATGCTTTATTTGATCTTTATCACGATCTCCATTTGTTAAATAATTTGTTACATCCAAAGAATTCTTCGCATCTTCAATAACAAGCTGATCAATTTCGTTGATTTTACTAGCAGTTTCAGTAGCTAACACTTTCACTTCTTCATCTGTAAAAGCTTTACTGTGTACTTGGAAATCTCCAATCATCCCTTTATAATAGGGATCATTTTGGAATATTGATTTACCAATAAATCCAGAAAAGCTTGCAGTTGAATCAATAATGTCAGCTAATTTTTTCCCTTTAGCCGATCCTGATGCTACCTTCACACCGTTTACAAATAGTGATAATGTATCTGTAGAGCCTGAAAAGACAACGGTTACAACTTCCCATGAATTTGCCTTTAATCCCTCTGTTGCGCGGATAAGTGCTTCATTTCGCCAGCCAGCCTGAGAAATTCCAGTTGCAGCAACATTGCTATTGTTTATCCCATGTCTAGGCGTAGCAAAAAAATAGCTGTTTCCGTTTTCAATATCACTTGACACTTTCCCTAAACCAAAGATCCAACGGTTTTGTCCATCATTACTCCAGTTAACAAGAGAGGATATTGTGACATCCTCCACTCCTGTTAATAGATCTGCTCCATCATTAGATTTTGGAATTTCAATATAGCCACTTTTCGAATTGGCATTTCCTCCATTAAAAGAGATATAACCTGCTTTCGAATTGTTGACTATTTGACCATTTTCAGGATTTTTGAAAGTTCCATCCAATCCTTTACCTGAAAGGTCTTTTACTTTAATTACGCCATTTGAATCCTTAGCAATTGTTTTCATATCATAATGTAAAATCAAATTTTTTCCTTCTTCTGCAGAAGCAACTGGTTGAAACGATCCTAAAAGGGTGCTAAATAACATGACAGTTAGTACGAAAACAGAAATATATTTCTTTTTACTCGTTCTCATCATTCACTCTCCAATAGGAATTTGATTTTCATTTCTCAATTTAACCTACCTAATGCGAAGATACTGCGGACTTATTCGTTTTGCTTCTAATGACGATCACTCGCTGCAGTACAATAAACAATAGAAGTAATACACCAATGGCGATCTTAGTCCACCATGAACTTAATGTTCCTTCAAACACAATAACCGTCTGAATAATACCTAAAATGAGGACACCTACAACACTTCCAGCTACATAACCAGCACCACCAGTAAGCAATGTTCCTCCAATAACAACAGCAGCAATCGTATCTAATTCAAGTCCATTTGCATGCAACCCATAACCAGATAGCATATAAAAGGTAAAGATTAACCCAGCAAGAGAAGCACAAAACCCACTCACTGTATAAATCATGATTTTTGTTCGTCCAACAGGTAATCCCATTAATAGTGCAGATTGTTCATTTCCACCTATAGCATAGATATTACGTCCATATTTTGAGAAATGAGCAATATAGATCGCTGCTAACACGACGATTAAAGCAATGATTACACTGATCGAGATAAAATTCCCTCCCCCGATCGGTATTCTTGTACTCGCCATGAAACTAAAAAACTCACTATCTATCGAAATTGTTTCTACACTTATTAAGTAGCTTAAGCCTCTTGCTAGAAACATCCCCGCTAGTGTGACAATAAATGGCTGTAGATTAAAGAAATGAATAAGACATCCCATACCAAACCCAAGTATTGTCCCAACTAGTAAACTAATAGGAACAACTAGCCATGGTGATAACTGAGCATTCATTGTTAAACTAGCAGCTACCATACTAGTTAATGCAATAACTGAGCCTACAGAAAGGTCGATTCCACCAGATAAAATGACAAATGTCATTCCCACTGCAACAACAATTAAAAATGCATTATCAATGAAAAGATTTAAAAATACTTGAGTTGAAAAGAATCCTGTATACCTTAAAGATCCAAATATATACATCAAAATAAACAGCGAAATTGTCGCAATTAAGGGTAACTGTTTTGAATCTAAATGTAGCTTGTTCATCATAAAGCAACCCCCTCATTTTTCTTCGCTGTTTTTCTTGCTGGAAAATAATTTGTTAATTTCTTTCTAAACTCTGGTGATTGTAATAAGCAAACAATTAATACAACAATCGCTTTTACAACAAGATTGATCTCAGGTGCAATACCAATTGAATAAATTGTTGTTGTTAAGCTTTGAATAATAAGAGCGCCAATGACGGTTCCCATTAAATAAAATCTTCCGCCATTTAACGAAGTACCACCGATTACTACAGCTAAAATGGCATCAAGCTCATACCAAAGACCAGCATTATTTCCATCAGCACTTGCAACATTTGAACTTAAAATTAATCCTGCAATACCAGCACAAAGACCAGAAAACATATAAACCATTAAAAGAATGTTTTTAGAGTTTATACCAGATAAACGACTTGCTTCTGGATTAGCACCAACAGATTCAATAAATAAACCAATCGCTGTTTTTCTCGTTAAAAAAGAAGCGATGGCTAGAACTGCCGCTACAATAAAAATGGAAAAAGGAATCATGAAAAGATAGCCTCCACCGATAAACGTGTAAGGATCATAATAAACAGTCATGATTTGTCCGTCTGTAATAAGCTGTGCGACACCTCTACCAGCAACCATTAATATAAGAGTTGCCACAATTGGTTGTACTCCTATATGTGAAACGAGAACACCATTCCAGACACCTGTTAATAAAGAAATTCCAATCACAAAAGCAATTGCCATAAATAAAGGCACTAAGCTGTCTCCACTTGCTCCACTTACTGTCATCGCTCCAACTGCACCAGCCATGGCAATGACTGAACCAACACCAAGATCAATTCCTTTTGTAGCAATAACTAATGTCATGCCGATAGAAATGAGAATAAGAGGTGCACCTCTATTTAAAATATCTATTAAACTACCTGCTAAATGTCCGTTTCTCACTTCAATAGAAAAGAAGCTTTTATCAAAAAACAGATTGATTAAAAGGATTAATACCAATACAATGATTGGCCAAAATAATTTAGATTTCATCATGTCATACCATTCCTCCAGCCATTGCTTTCATTATGTCTTTTTGGGTAACATGTTGATTATTTTCAATTTCCGAAACCTTTTTGTGATCTCTTAAAACGGCAATTTTTCTACACGTTCTAATGACTTCTTCTAATTCTGAAGAAACAAATAAAATAGACATTCCATCTTCACTTAAAGAAAGCATAAGTTTTTGGATTTCAGCTTTTGCCCCAATATCAATTCCTCTTGTTGGTTCATCAAGAATTAGAAGTTTAGGATTCGTGATTAACCATCTTGCTAACATGACCTTTTGTTGATTTCCTCCACTTAAATTTTTGATTAATTGCTCTGGATTTGGTGGATTAATATTTAGCAGCTTCACATATTCATCAGCAATTTCAATTTGCTTTTTCTTTGGAATATAGTTAAACCAGCCTTGTATCCCTTGAATGGCGAGGATCATATTTTCTCGAATCGTTAAGTCTGGTATAATACCCTCGGTTTTTCTATTTTCAGAGCAAAAAGCAATTCCATTTGAAATGGCTTGTTTAGGAGAATTCAACTTTGTCTTTTTACCTTGTATAAAAATCTCACCTGTGTCAGCTTTATCTGCACCAAATAATAATCTTGCTAATTCTGTTCTTCCTGAACCAAGAAGACCTGCAAGACCTACAATTTCACCCTCGTGTATCGTAATGTCAAAGGCATCTATATTCCCTTGTTTTGATACATTTTTCCCTTGTAAAAAAAGATTGCTATCCTTTTCTTTCACCTCACCAATACTTTTCGCTTTTTGACCAAGCTCTGTTAATTCCTTGCCTATCATCTTTGTGACTAGATCAAATCTCGTAATCTCTTTTGTCATATATTCACCAATCCACTGACCATTTCGTAAAACAGTTAAGCGATCCGTGATCTCATAGATTTGATCAAGAAAGTGACTGACAAAAACAATCGCCAAGCCTTCACTTTTTAGCTTTCGAATCACATTAAATAGATGATTGACTTCATTTTTATCAAGACTTGAGGTTGGTTCATCTAAAATTAATACTTTTGCTGAGACATTAAGTGCTCGTGCTATTGCAATCATTTGCTGTATAGCTACTGAATAGGAAGATAACAATTTTGTCACATCAATATCTAAGTTAAGCCTCGTTTTTAATAGATCTTTTGCTTGTCGGTTCATTTCTTTCCAATTGATTCGACCTCTTTTCATGATTTCGCGGCCGATAAATATGTTTTCTACGACAGATAAGTTTGTACAGAGATTAACCTCTTGATAAACTGTACTGATACCTAAATCCTGAGCATCTAAGGGATTTGATACTTTAATGTTTTTACCTTCAAGAGTTACCGTACCTTCTTCAATTGTATATACACCTGTTAGCACTTTGATTAATGTTGACTTACCAGCGCCATTTTCCCCCATCAAGGCATGAACTTCGCCCGGATATAAATTCAAATGTACATTTGACAAAGCTTTTACTCCTGGAAACTCCTTTGTTATCCCGTCCATAACTAGCATCGGAGTTTGCTTCTGCTGCATAAAATTTCCTCCTAACAGAGATCTTCTGATTATATAAAGCCACATAAGAATTAGCTTTAAGTCTCTTTAAAGATGACTTTGCTATGACTTAGTGGCTCTATTTCAGTATTATTTCATGTCGTTGTTCTGGTAAACTCAGTGGCATCTTTCCTTATAAATAAACCAATCTGAAATCAAACACTGTTTTAAGAGGTTATCGTATCTCTCAATTAGCACAATCTTTCAGAGCCTTTTAATATTCACGTGTTGGAAGTAGCTCCTCAGCTTGATCCATTGTGTACATGCTTTCTTCAACAGCTACACGTTTTTCAATTGTTTCGCCTGCAAGATGTGCCTCAATTAAATCAACCATTTGCGGTCCAAATAATGGATTACATTCTACAGTTACATTCATTTTTCCAGCAGCCATAGCCTCGAAAGCACCTTTTACTGCATCTACTCCGATAATCTTAATATCTTCACCTGGCTTTAGACCATATTCTTCAATTGCCTGAATTGCACCAATTGCCATGTCATCGTTATGAGCATAAAGAACATCGATGTTCTCTCCATCTGATTTTAAGAATGCTTCCATAACTTCTTTTCCTTTTGCACGTGTAAAGTCGCCTGTTTGAGATTTAGTGATTTTCAGATTAGGATGATCTGCGATTACTTCTTCAAATCCTTCTTTACGATCTATCGCTGGTGCCGAACCTACAGTTCCTTGTAATTCAACGATATTTACGTCACCATCAACATCAGCTGTTTCTTCCACTAACCAGTTAGCAGCTTTTCTACCTTCTTCAACAAAGTCAGATCCTAAGAATGTCACCCATAAAGAGTCATCCTCGATGTCAACAGCTCGATCTGATAGGAATACTGGGATTCCTGCATCTTTAGCTTCTTGTAAAACGGTTTCAAACCCAGTTTCAACAACTGGTGAAAAGACAATTGCATCTACTTTTTGAGCAATAAATGAGCGTATTGCTTTTATTTGATTTTCTTGTTTTTGTTGCGCATCAGAGAACTTTAATTCATGTCCTGCCGCTTTTATGGCATCCTGCATTGATTTTGTATTAGCTGTTCTCCATTCACTTTCAGCACCTACTTGTGAAAAACCAATAACCAGTTTGTCACTAGATGATGAATCTCCTGAACTAGTATCTGAGTTGTCTGTATTTCCTCCAGTACCAGATGAACTACATGCAGCTAGCAAAAGCATCACTGACATGATTAAAAAAAGAACCGCTTTTCCTTTGAACAATTTCCCCATAAGTAATTCCTCCCCTTTTCTTCCAATTCTTTGGTTTAATTCGCATTTTTACCAGAATTGGTATATCCTAATTATAAAGCGCTTCCACAAGTGATTGAAATGGATAAACTTTTGAACAAAATACAAATAATTTAGCAATAAAAATGTTCAATTTATTTTATTGCATTATTTTTATGTAAAATTATAATATTTTTACTATTCAATATTTTCTAATCATTTTCTGATAATATTAATTTACTTTCATATATAAATATGTAGAAAGGATAATATAATCCTAGAGATATATTAATTTGCTGTAACAAGATCAAGATAGTTAAAATTTTTTAGATAAAATATAAATATATTTAGGGGGAGATATAGTGAAATCGAAAATTAAATTGTCTGATCTCTCATTACGGACAAGACTCATTCTTGTTTTTTTGGTTATTCTTCTCTGGCTTGCAGCAATTAATTGTGTTCAAATCTACTTATTTGTTGGGTATGTACGGCAATATAACGCGATGATGGAAACTATTACATTAACAAATTCTATTAATGGAGAATTAAAGCAACAATTGGATAATGAAATTAGAGATATAGCTTACGGTAGAGTTCCTTTTGGAGAAGGAAGCCAATACGAGCTTCTTGGTAATATGAAGCAAAACTTAAATACAATTGAGAATGATGATAAAAAGGGGAGATTTACAGAAGAAATTAGCAATGTTAGAGAAACTTTAATGTCTGCAAATGACTATATTGATAAGCTTGGAGAACAAATTCAGCGTAATGTTCCAGCAGACGAAAGAAACACTACTTATGAATACATAACAATCATAACAGACTTAATTGATGAGCAAGTACAAACCCTCCTTCAATCAACACTTAAAGCAAGTGAACAATCTCAACTTACGATTGTCACTAGTTTAAAAAGAGATATTACGATTTATATTTTTTCATTTATCACTGTTATTATCTTATCATTTTTATTCGCGTGGTTTATTTCTGGAAGCTTCGTCAAACCAATTAGAACGTTAGGTAAAAAAACAAATGAAATTGCAGAAGGCAATTTAACGGTGGGTGCAATTGCGATTCCATCAAAAAATGAGATTGGCGACTTATGCCGATCGTATAACCGTATGTTCTATAATTTAAAAGATATCATTATGAATGTCAGAAAAACGAATGATCTCGTTGTTTTAACTTCAAAAGATATTCACCAAAGTATATTAGAAAACAGATTAGCTGGCGAAGAGGTTGCAGAAGCAACTCAAACGATCTCAATTAATCTTCACAGACAGGATGAACTTATTAATAAATCAGCCACTACTTTTGATCTTGTTTTTCTCAAGTTTAACGATATCTTATCAAAATCAAATAATATGAATCTGTATTCTAATGAAACCCAACTAACACTAGAAAAGATCAAACAACACATGAATATTTTCCAACAAAAATTTAACCAATTAAATATAAAAGCACAGCACTTAAGTACTGAAATAAACAAAATTCAGAACCATACAAAGCAAATGGATGAAAGATCCCGGCTGATCACACTCATTGCTCGTGAAGCCAATGTAATATCTCATCAACAATATCTTAATGAAGAAGAACAATCAGATCATAAAAGGCAAAAAACAATCGGCAGAATAGTCGATCTCTCTAATGAATTATGTAAAGTATCTCAACTATCAGAGAAAGAGATGCATCACATTCATCAAAGTCTTTCCTCCATCAAAAATCAGATCCAACATCATTTAGAGGACATAAATAACAGCATAAATATAACGGAACAAATCAAAGATGCTTTTAATAAAGTCCAGAAAGTTAGTAAAAACGAGCAAGTTGAATTCCAGAATATCACATCAAATATGCAAGATGCCTTTGAACAAATGGAATCTGTTCGCTCCACTATTTCTGAAATTGAATATAGCTCGAAGGTGAGTAAAACTGAGGTGATTGGAATTGCTGCAATGGGAGAAGAGCAACTAACAACACTTGAAGAAGTTTCAGACGCATCATTTAAGCTTGTGGAACGAATTCAGGAAATGAAAGATAATATCAGACAATTTACTATCTAATTTACTATCTATCTAATCATTTCTTTTTCATGCACTAAATAAACACTATTGAATGGTTGGGTTAAATATGAAGTTTAAGAAATGGATGAATTCAAGTTTAAGAATCAAACTACTCGTTATGTTCATTATTTTAACAGTTCTTCCGCTCATATTTGTCGGAATTGTCTCTTATGTTAAATCGTATAATATTGTTTCTGAAAAATCCTATACATTAGTTCAAATCCAAGTTGATCAATTAGGAAGAGAGTTTGACTCTATTATTCAAGATATTAAAAGGTTTAACGAAATAGGCAAACAGGAAAGTACCGTTCAATTTTTAATTGATCATGTGAATACAGCAGAGGAAGCTAAAAATATTTTAGGCATGATCAAACTTTATAGAGAAAGCTACCAGTATAGCGATAGCATCATGAATATAAGAATCATTGATCGTGATGGAAAAGTCGTCAGTGAAGATCGAGGTGTACATCAACTAAATAATCAATCCAATAGTCACGTTTCCTTCAAGTTGCTAACTGATCCAAGCAAAACATTTATTGAACCCGTTTACAAAAATAGCAACCCTGCTCTTTCAATGACAAGTACAATTGTTTCTGATTCATCAAAAGAAGTCATAGGATTTATAAATATAATTATTCGAGCAAAAATTTTCGAAGAAATTCTTCAAGATGCTGCGAAAAGATCATCAGGAACCTTTCATATTGAAAATGAACATAGTGAAGTGTTATTTTCTTATCCAGAAGATGCAAACTTATCTACTACTGTATCTTCAAATGAAGACATGAAAGATAAAAGCTCTGGTTTTTTTACAGACTCTTCTACTTTTCATGTGTTCAAAACATCTGATATTACTGGATGGAAAGTGATAAGATCTGTTCCATTAACAATCATGACAAAAGAAGCAAACGAAATCAAAAGTTTAATCTTCCTAAGTGTAGCATCAAGTATTATTTTCACAATTGGACTGTACTACTTTATCACCTCAAAGTTGATCCGTCCTCTACATAACCTGTCTGAAAAAATGAAGGAGGCTTCCCTTGGGGATCTTGATACGAAAATCAGTCAAGAAGGAACAGATGAAATTGCCGAATTAGGTAACAGTTTTAATATGATGATTACTAAAATTAAATCACTTGTTTACAAAAGTGTTAACGAGCAAAAGCAACTAAAAATGGCAGAGCTACGTACAATGCAGGCTCAAATTAATCCTCATTTTTTATACAATACACTTGAAACCATCATTTGGATGGCAGAAGCAAAGAAAACACCACAGGTTATCGACATGACCAAATCATTATCTCATTTTTTTAGAATTTCTCTAAGTAAGGGGAAAGATGTTATTAGTTTGGAAGATGAAATAGATCATATCCGTAACTACCTAATGATTCAAAAAATGAGGTATCAAGATATATTAGATGTCACTTTTCACTTAAATAACGATATATTGAGCTACTCAATTGTTAAGCTAACACTTCAACCTCTTGTTGAAAATGCGATCTATCATGGTGTCAAAAACAAAAGAGGTAAAGGATTTGTCCGAATCAAAGCTGATTTTACTCCTGAAGGATATATTTGTATTGATGTGATTGATAATGGCATAGGAATTGAGGAAGAGAAACTAGAACACATACGAGCTCAATTAGCCAAAGGGATTCCCTTTGAGAAAGACAACGGGGGCTTTGGGATGGTCAATGTTCATCAACGGATATCCCTTCATTATGGAGAGCCTTTTGGGTTAAAAATTAATAGTTGGTATGGCTCTGGTACTCGTGTTAGCTTAATTATTCCATCTGAAAGGTGATAAAAATGAAAAAAGTTTTTTTAGTAGATGATGAAGTGAATATTCGAGAAGGCATAAAGAATAGTCTAGATTGGGAGAATAATGGCTTATTTTTTTGCGGAAGTGCTTCAGATGGTGAAGTAGCTCTTCCATTAATTGAAAAACATCAACCTGATATTGTTATTACTGATATTAAAATGCCGTTTATGGATGGACTTGAGCTTAGTCGTATTCTCAGAAGTAGATTTCCTTCAATAAAAATTATTATCCTTAGTGGCCATGATGAATTTGATTATGCAAGAGAAGCTATGCGAATTCAAATTACTGAATATTGCTTAAAACCTGTTAGCTCTCAAGATTTACAAGAAATTTTATCTAGAGTTGTTTCACAAATTAACCTCGAGGAAATAAAGAACAAAAGACTTTATGATTTAGAGAGTCAAGCATTACAGAATAAATCTGAATCAAGAGATAAATACTTATATGATCTTTGTGAAGGAACATACACTTCCTCAGAAGCAATTAAAAAGGCATCTAACTTGAACCTTAGTATGATCTCAAGCTATTACTATATAGTGATTGTTGAAGCAACATCTGAATCCTATTCGATGGACTGGATTGAAAATGAATTCAATTGTGTTCGATTTAGTAGAAAACTAAAAGAATCTATTTTTATTATGATGGGAGAAACAAAGGAGTTACTTGAACAGGAATCTGAATTAATTAGGAAACGCTTAATTTCTTATGAAGAAGATCATTTGGAAAACTCTCTCATTTTCGGAATTGGTGGCGTTGAGAGTCGTATTCGAGGAATCGCTTTATCATTTGCAGAAGCTGATGAAGAGAAAAACTACTCAAGTATTATTCATAAATATAATTCAAAAGAAACAGATCGAGACATTGAATCAAAAAAAGCATTATACCAATTTAAGCGAAAAGACTTAATTCACTTTCTCAAAACAGGACAACTGTGTGATATTAATCAATTTGCACGTTCTTATTCTGCATACCTTGAAGACGCAAATAATCGCTCTCCATTTATCACTTATTATTTTTTAATGGATTTCACAATTACCATTACACATTATTTAAAAGAATTTGAAATGGCTAAACTAGAAGTTATGCAAAAAATCAATACATTAGAAATGAAAGCAAGTTGGATTAGAAAATACCAAGATGTTCTTACCTATATGGAAGATATGTTAGAAATAACTTTAGCCTCTAGAGAGAGTGTAATAGGCAAAAACGGCTCAATCATTCAGAAGGTAAAGGAATATATTCATGAAAACTATCATAATCAACAGCTTTCCCTTCAACATGCAGCAGAAGAGGTAAATGTAAATGCTTCTTATTTAAGTCATTTATTTAGTCAAGAAACAGGTCATACATTAATCGAATATTTAACAACCACACGTATTAATTGTGCAAAAGAGCTATTAAAAACGACGAATAGTAAAACATATGAGATTGCAAATCTAGTTGGATATTCGGATTCACACTACTTTTGCCGAACGTTTAAAAAAGTAACTGGAATGACAACTCGACAATTTAAAAATCAAAGCAGTAGTAACATTTCCGTCTAGAACCATTCTCTTGTCTCAGAAGTTACTTAACCAGATAAGTCCAGTATTCCAATAAAAGGATTCATCTTGTCAAAATAAAAAGAAGATCAAATTTAGATTAAGTAGTTCCGTTTCGGTAGAGAAACATACGGAATAGCATACTAATTATCAGACCAAATCGTATATGATCTGGTCTTCCTTTTTCCTTATGTGTCGCCAACTACTGAATATTAATTGAATTAGCATACAAATTCGCGACCGAAATAACATATTGACCATAACTGTTGTCAAGGCGATATTTACTATGCTAAATGGTGTGTTGTTGCAATGTTGATTCTTATAAACCAAGCAGGTAATTGTAATATTATGTTGAAATATTGATATAAGTTTTCAAATTTTTTTTGTTCAACTACCGTGCAGTTTAGTGGAAGAAGGGGTAATTTAATCTTCCATTTAATTGTTAAAGGAAGTGAAAAAAATGTTAATGTATTATGCGATACTAATTATTGGAATTTTGTTAGTAATAGTGGCAGTATTTAGATTTATTTCCATGTATAGAGGTAAAGATTACACAGTATTAAATGTAGGTAAAATCCTTGTAGCCTTATCACTTGGTGTTTTATGTTTAGTAATTACTCTCCCAAGCCTTAAATATGTTGTGCTAAAGGAATATGATGTCGTCAGTGGGAAATGTGTTATCGAAATAGATTCATCAGGTCGTACTTCTGAAGCGGACTTTAAAATGCTTAATACGGATGAAGTGTTTAGTTTCAGAGATATTCCTGCACTTGATGCTTATGGAAAGTCAATTCCTTATTATTGTAAGGTGACAGTTACAAAAGACCATAAGTTTGGAGTTAGTTATAAAATATATGATGCTAAAACACGAAAGTTAATATTAACAAGCAAATAGCTTATGTTTGCAGTTATAAATGTTCATATTTAACAAACGGGTGCTTTAGTTCAACAAGGAAATAGAAAATAGAACGCTTGGGTAATAAAAATACCCAAGCGTTTTTATTGCTATTTGTACTGTTATTTATAATGCTAAATATAGTGCGTTTCGCGTTATCTATTAAGCCTGTTATTTTAGATTTTCTCCACAATATGGAACCACTTAAATTTAGATCTTCTTATTTTTTCTCTTTTACTCCTTACTAATCGCACCCATGCCTTCTAATAAAACTTTTGCATCAGAATTTAGGAATTCTCTTGCAACCTTGTTTAATAAAAGATGTTCGTTACCTTTTAAAGTTTGCTTGAGTCCTCTTAAGTCAAATTTTGTTGCTTGCGAATTAATCGCACTTATAATAAATAGTTCTTGCTTTGTTGGAGACTTATAACCAGAATCCATCGCTTGAGTAATAAATTCAAATAGCTCTCTTGCGTTTTTCTTTAATTTTGAACGGTGTTCTTTTAGTGGTTCAATATTCTCTTCTATTAATTTTCTTGCAGTTACTAAATCAAGTTCATCAACTTTTTTATTTATGTTCACGATCAATTCAATGATGCTCATCTTGAGGCTCCTTTTAAAAAAGTATTCTTCTTTATATATCGGTTAAAAAATAGTTTTATCAATCCTATTTAGAGATAAATAAAAATCTTTATGGGTGTTTTTGACTTTACAATAAGAAATGTCTTCATCTTTGTTTAAGCTTTATCATAAACTGACCTATTAATTTTAACAACGATGGTCGACATAGTTTGAGTGTGCATTGCATATTTATTACGGACAAATATGCTTACAAAGGAGTGTTTAATATTAATCACCAAAAAAAAGTCCCATATATCCAAAACCCAGTAGAACAGCCGGGCGTCGTAAATAACCAACCTGCAACTCATTCTCTTATTTATTCATTCGCTGGTATTCCTCAACCTACTAATTATTCGACTAATCTAGATCCAGTTTTCGTTCAACACCTAAGTAGACACCAAGGACAAAAAATTGCACTTGTCACAACTGTCGGAAGAGTGGAAGGTGAAGTAGCTGGAGTTGCTGTTGATCATGTCCAACTAAATACAGAGGATCGTTCTTTACATATTCGATTGTCACAGATTATTTGGTTCGAAGGTCCCAAAGCCTCATATACTTAAACAACACATAAAAAGGGTTCGGAATGATTTTATTCCGAACCCTTTTGTACTTATATAATGTGAAACTAATTGACTATTACTATTCAATTAATTAAACTATTTCATTCCAGATATGTAAGTTTCTGAAATTCTTTTTTCTATCTATTCGCATACATTACTCAAGATTCGCGTGTTTTCCATACATTGTCGTTGAATTAAGACCTCTTTTTTCCATGATTCTTAAGATCATTGCATCATATAGGAGTAAAAGTGTTTGTTCAAATAATGATCCCATCGGCTGAATCGTTTTATCATCATTTTCTTTCTTATCTTTTGGTGCTCCAGGTGATTTAATCGTAAAATCTGCTAACTGACCTATTGTAGAATCTGGGAATATCGTTATTGCTGCAATTTTACCAGATATGTTCTTAGCTTTTTCAGCAATCGTAACTAAGCTCTTTGTTTCCCCAGAGCCTGAACCAATGATAAGAATATCACCTTTTTCAAAGTTAGGTGTCACAGTTTCACCAATTACATAAGCATCAATACCCATATGCATCATACGCATCGCAAACGACTTTCCCATGAAACCAGAACGACCTGCTCCAGCTACAAATACCTTCTTGGATTCAAGAATTGCTTCTACTAATTTTTCCGCTTCGTCATCAGAAATTAATTGGCAGCTATTCTCCAACTCTTTGAGAATTTCAGCTAATAATTGAGTAGTTTTCATATTACATTAACCTTGCTTTACCATTTGTTGCATCTTAGCAGCTGCTGATTTTTTATCATCTTGACCGGTAATTCCTCCACCTACAATAACAAGATCTGGTTGGACCTTGATAACCTCTGCTAAAGTCTCTAATTTAATGCCACCTGCGATAGCCGTTTTTGCATTTGTGACAACACTTTTAATTGTTTGTAAGTCTTCGAATGAGTTTTTACCAACAGCTTGAAGATCATACCCCGTGTGAACACAAATATAATCCACTCCTAATGCATCTAACTCTTTCGCTCGGCCTGCTAAGTCCTTCACAGCAATCATATCAACAAGAACTTTTTTACCTTGCTTGCGTGCCTCTTCTACCGCACCTTTAATAGACATATCTTCTGCTGCTCCTAGGATTGTTACAATATCTGCACCTGCTTCAGAAGCTTTCATTACTTCATATCCCGCTGCATCCATTATTTTAAGATCTGCTAATACTTTTAAATGAGGAAATGCTTCCTTCACTTCTTTTACAGCTCGAAGTCCTTCATTTATGACAACTGGTGTTCCTATTTCAACTATATCAATATGCTCTTCAACCTCTTTAACTAACTCAATTGCTTCTGGAATATTTACTAAGTCTAGCGCTAACTGTAATTCCATCGATAGTCCCTCCTTTTTTAGAGTCCAAATATTCAAAGCAAATATTTGAATCACAACACAAACATACCCAAATCATGTGTTATGTGTAGTATACTTTGTATAATCATTTATAAAAAGTACGCACTTTTTTATTACATAGTGTCTAAAAGTATACTAAGTGAAAGTGTAGAACATAGAAAGTGAGGTTTTAAATATGTCACGTTTTGACGAGAAAACATTTAATTGTGAAAAAGAGCTGACTCTTTCAGTGATTGGTGGAAAATGGAAAATGATCATACTATGGCACTTAGGGAAAGAAGGTACAAAACGTTTTAGTGAGTTAAAATCACTTATCCCTGGTATCACACAAAGAATGCTCGTTAACCAATTGCGAGAATTAGAAGAAGATTCTATTGTCAAAAGAAAGGTATATCCTGTTGTACCTCCAAAAGTGGAATATTCTTTAACAGTAGAAGGAGAAAGCTTGATGCCTATTCTCGATTCAATGTATGAATGGGGAAAAAATTATATGGAAAATGTTATACCAAATATAGATGAAAATAAATCATCTAATCAATAAATATACTTGGTAATTCTAGATGCTTTTCAATAAGATTTATTTTTCAGAGGCGGGACACAAGTATTTAAGCTAATGATAAACCCGAAATATTAGGAGATATTTCAATTGATTATTCGCCTAATATTTATTTCGGGTTTTTATTTGTTGTCTTCAATAGATTTTTTGATTTTGCATACTATTTTTAAAACTAGTGAAATGGAGTGGAAGACATTTGACTCCTGCGGGTGCAGAGGAAAGGCTGAGACCCCACAGGCGCTTGCGCCGAGGAGGCTTAGCTTCCTCCCCGCGGAAAGCAAATGTCTGAAGCGCAATGGAACGAACTTGATTCTTTCAACTTAACTGAATTTAGATTTATTCGTCTTTTTGTATGACATCTTTAATTATGTCCCAACCTCTGTTATTTTTAGAAATTATGGCATTATTAAAGCTCAATATAATTGAATAGTAAATAAAAAGTTTATAAAATCATACTTTTCAAAGATTACAGTATACTTTTACACACCTAGTAACTTAAAAGTATCTACTTGTTAAATCTCTCATACTAACCAATAATGTCATTATTGAGAAAAGGAGCATTAAATTTCTTTTCCTTAAATTAGATTCACTAAACTTACATAAGAAAGAAGGTTTTTTGGATGAAACTAAGAGTTTCTGCTATACAATATCACCTCCATACCATCCAATCCTTTGATGAATTTGCAGATCAAGTGGAACATTATATAAAAACGGCTGAAGAATTTAATGCTGAATTTGTTTTATTTCCAGAATTTTTTACAACACAATTAATGTCTATCGGTGACTCGGAAGGTAAAGCTTTATCTATACAGGATCTTCCTAACTTTACTGAGCAATATCGTTCTTTGTTTACTCATTTGGCTATGAAAACAAAGATGCATATTATTGGTGGTACACATGTTATTGAAAAACATGGAAAGCTATATAATGTGGCTCATATGTTTTATCCTGATGGTCGTGTAGTGGAACAAGCTAAATTACATTTAACTCCTACCGAAATTGACGAATGGAATATGACTCCAGGGGAAAATCTTCAAGTTTTTGAAACAGAAAAGGGAACAGTAGCTATGTTAACTTGCTACGATATTGAATTTCCGGAAATCGTGCGTATTGCAAAAGCAAAAGGGGCCGATATTATTTTCTGTCCAACATGTACTGATGATCGCCATGGCTATTATCGTGTCCGTTATACGAGTCATGCACGAGCAATAGAAAATCAACTATACGTAGTATCTTCAAGTACAGTTGGATCTCTTCAAACTGTTGATTTTATGCGTTCTAATTTTGGACAGGCTGCTATTATTACACCAAATGATATTCCATTTCCTCCGCGTGGAATACTTGTTGAAGGAGAAATAAATCAAGATATGGTTGTTACTGCTGATCTTGATTTAGAACCTCTTTATAAAGTCCGTCAAAATGGCTCTGTTACAACATGGCGTGATAGACGTACAGATTTATATCCTGATTGGTCTTAAAGAAGCTCAATACAAAAAGGAGATTTTAAAAATGAACTATACTAGAATAACCAACATTAAAGATCCACTATTTACTCAAATGCACCAATTAATGCAAGATATATTTCCTCCTGAGGAAGTTCTAGAGTTTGATTTATGGAAAGAGCCTCTAGAGGATCCAGACATTCGCGTTTTTGTGTCAGTAAAAGATGGGAAAGTTGTTGGAGCGACAGAATATCGCTATTACGAAGATTTTAACGTTGCCATGACAGACTTTACGATCATTGGCCAAGCTGGGATGGGAATTGGTTCATTTCTAGCTAATAAAAGACAACAAGATCTAAACGAATTATCTAAAAAAAATGGTACAGAACTCTCTGGAATGTTTGCAGAAATTTATGATCCATATAAAGTAGAAAGTCATAAATTTGGTGGGGTTAAACCAATGGATCCCTTTGTTCGTCGTGAGGTGCTTTCTCACCTAGGCTACAAGCGCATTGATTTCACATATGTTCACCCTTCTTGGAATAATGATGGTGAAGAGGTAACAGGTTTAGATCTATGCTTTTTACCTATGAACGGAAAAACAGAAATTAAAGCAGAATTAGTTAAGAAATTTTTAGAACGATATTACACAGTTTTGCCAAACAAACCACAGTCTTGGATTAAGATGATTAATGATTTGGCAGGTAATGATAAACTTCAGCTCGTTGCATTTTAAATTAAAAAAAGGATGCGACATAAATTTTTAAGCTAATGAAAAACCCGAATTATTAGGTGATATGTCAATTAAACATTCGCCTAATAGTTCGGGTTTTTATTTGCAGTCTTCAATGTTTGTTGATTTTGCATACTATTTTTAAGAACTAGTGTAATGGAGCGGAAGACATTTGACTCCTGCGGGTGCAGAGGAAAGGCTGAGACCCCACAGGCGCTTGCGCCGAGGAGGCTTAGCTTCCTCCCCGCGGAAAGCAAATGTCTGCAGCGCAATGGAACGAACTTGTTTCTTTCAACTTAACTGAATTTAGGTTTTGAATGAATATGTCTCAGCCTCTTTGATTGATTATATTTTTAAACCATCACTTTACACATATCATTAGTAAACTCAACAGGATCTTGAATTGGTAATCCTTCAATTAACAGAGCTTGGTTATATAAAAGATTTGTATAAAGAGTCACTTTGTCTTTATCACTTTCAAATGCATTTTTCAAAGACTGGAATACTTCATGGTTACTATTGATTTCAAGTACCTTATCTGCCTTCACATTTTGATTATCTGGCATTGCACTCAATATCTTCTCCATTTCAATTGTCACATCACCTTCAGTTGTTAAACATACAGGATGCGATTTTAAACGTTTTGAAATTCTTACGTCCTTAACTTTGCTAGAAAGAACATTTTTCATAAAGTCAAAAAGATCTTTATTCTCAGCTTTCTCTGTTTCTGTTTGAGCTTCATTCTCATCTGATTCTATGCCAAGATCACCACTTGAAACAGACTTAAATTCCTTCTCTTTATAATTCATAAGCATTTTGATCGCAAATTCATCAATATCTTCAGTAAAGTATAAAATTTCATAGCCTTTTTCAGATACTAACTCTGTTTGTGGTAATTTTTCAATTCGATCAATTGACTCACCAGAAGCATAATAAATATATTTTTGATCTTCAGGCATTCTTGAAACATACTCATCTAATGATACAAGTTTGTTTTCTTTAGATGAGTGGAATAATAGTAAATCTTGTAACACTTCTTTATTGCTACCAAAATCACTATAAACTCCATATTTCAACTGTCTACCAAAGGCTTTATAGAATGTTTCGTATTTTTCACGATCATTTTTCAGTAAGCTTTGTAGCTCATTTTTAATTTTCTTATTAATATTTTTTGCAATTAATTTTAACTGGCGATCATGCTGTAGCATTTCACGAGAAATGTTTAATGATAAATCCTCAGAGTCTACCATTCCTTTGACAAAGCTAAAATAGTCAGGAAGAAGATCTGCAGATTTATTCATGATTAACACACCATTTGAGTAAAGCTCTAGACCTTTTTCATATTCTTTTGAGTAATAATCAAATGGCATATTTTCTGGGATATATAAAATCGATTGATATCTTATCGTTCCATCTACGCTAATATGAATATGCTTTAATGGCTTATCAAATCCATAATGTTTTTCTTGATAAAACTTTTCATAATCTTCATCTGTTAATTCACTTTTATTTTTACGCCAAATTGGAACCATACTGTTAATCGTTTGTTCCTCTACATATGATTCTAGCTCATCTTCACTATCTTCTTTAGGTCTTTGTCCAGAAACATCCATCTTAATTGGATAGCGAATAAAATCAGAGTACTTTTTGATGATTGTTTTTAGTGAGTATTCTTCTAAAAATTCATCATAATTTTCTTCTTCAGCATTTTCTTTAATTTGTAAAATAATTTCTGTGCCAACAGTATCCTTTTCATGCGGTTCAATTGTGTAGCCTTCTGCTCCCTCTGATTGCCACTTATATGCTTCATCACTGCCTAATGCTCTACTTATAACAGTAACAACATCAGCTACCATAAATGCTGCATAAAAACCTACTCCAAATTGACCAATAATATCATGTCCATCTTTCAGTTCATTTTCTGTTTTAAAAGCTAAAGAACCACTCTTAGCAATTACTCCAAGATTATTCTCTAGCTCTTCTTTTGTCATACCAATTCCAGTGTCTGTAATTGTTAATGTTCTGTTTTCCTTATTAGGAGTTACTTTTATGTAATAGTTTTCTTGATCAAAAGTTAATGATTCATCTGTTAATGCTTTGTAATAAATCTTATCAATTGCATCACTTGCATTTGAGATGAGCTCTCTTAAAAATACTTCTCTTTGAGAATAGATAGAGTTAATCATCATTTCTAATAGTCTTTTTGATTCTGCTTTAAATTGTTGCTTTGCCATGATTATTATCTCCTTTCAGTAATAAAACTGCTTTTTTAAAAATAGGTATACTATAATTTTAGCACTCAACTCTATCAAGTGCTAACACTATATTTTTAATATCATATACAAAAGTAACTGTCAATAACTTTGAATAAGTTCTTCTATCTTTATTCCTTTTTATGTAAGAAACACCATTATATCATTAAACTTCAAATATATGGTACGGATTGTAATGTTTCTATTACATGATCGTAATAACGTAAACAAACTGTTAACTGCTTGTTCTTTTAAAGTTGACTTTTCGTGTTAAGATTGGTGCATTGATTAGCAACCAGCTAACAAGGAGGTCATTTTTATGAAAAGAAACATTTTAGTTTTTGTCGCTGCAGCAGCATTTAGTGTAGGTTTCTCATCTAATGCTTCAGCAAATGAAGTTGAGGTAAAAGAAGGAGATACTCTTTGGAATATTGCCGAAGAAGAAAATGTAACTGTTGATTCTTTAATTGAATGGAATAATTTATCAGGTGATATCATTCGCCCAAATGATAAATTAATTCTACACCATACTCATGAAGTAAATGCTGGTGAATCACTTTGGGATATTGCTAACAAATATAAAGTAACTATAGATGAGCTAGAAAAATGGAATGAACTAAAATCAACGATCATTCAGCCTGGTGATGAATTAATCGTTCATTCTATCGAAAATCAAGGTGTTATTGAACCTTCAAATACACAAATCAAAGATAAACAAGTAAAGAAAGAAGCAACTTCCAAAAAAGTTAACACTAAAGAATTAACAGTCACTGCAACAGCTTACACAGCTAACTGTAAAGGCTGCTCTGGAACAACTGCAACGGGTATAAACCTACATAAAAACCCAACTATGAAAGTTATTGCTGTTGATCCAACTGTTATCCCACTGGGCTCAAAAGTTTTTGTAGAGGGCTATGGTGAAGCAATCGCTGGCGATACTGGCGGAGCTATCAAAGGAAATAAAATCGATTTATTCATCCCTTCAAGATCTGATGCGTTAAATTGGGGAAGAAAACAAGTGAAGATAAAAGTATTGAATTAAGAAGCGAATGTAAATTATTATCCAAGATAGATAAGCAAAAGACATTTTAAGAATAACAATACTCAAAGAGTCTGGGACATAAGTATTTAAGCAAATGATAAACCCGAATTATTAGGTGATATGTCAATTAAACATTCGCCTAATAGTTCGGGTTTTTATTTGCTGTCATCAATAGATTTTTTGATTTTGTATACTATTTTTAAGAACTAGTGGAATGGAGCGGAAGACATTTGACTCCTGCGGGTGCAGAGGAAAGGCTGAGACCCCACAGGCGCGCAGCTTACGAGGAGGCTTAGCTTCCTCCCCGGCGAATCTTATGTCTGCAGCGCAATGGAACGAACTTGTTTTTTCAACTTAACTGAATTTAGATTTGTTCGTCTTTTTGTATCATCTCTACTAAGAACACATTTTCTCTACCATTCTTACACTTATAAGAACTTCAAACCAAACTATGCTGAATACAGTAACCATTTAATAAAATACCTTATCTAAAGTTTAAGATTTTATTTCTTCATGATAGGTACCCAGACTTCTGATCGATAATCTTCAGCAAATGCATCACCATCTGGATATACTTCTATTTCAGGTCCATTGCCATGTTCGTACCCTGTTGAGGGAAACCACTCAGAAAAGATTCTTTTCCATACATTTTGAATAGAATGTGGCATCGGGCCGACTACTTCAAATACTGCCCATGTAGAAGCTGGTATCGTTCTTTCCTCACACTCTTGGATGACCTTTTCACTTATCTTCTCCACACCAATAAAATATGTCATTTCTTCTTGTTCAAGGTTATGATTTAAACAAATACCCATTAATCCCATTTCATCAGCGTGAGTCGCTAATGTTTTAGTCAATCCACTTCTATTTATCGTATTCCAAAACAAAGGTATTTCTTTGTTATTCTCTCCCATAGTTACTTTAGTACCTTTTCCACTAACGATGAATTCGTCTTTATGAACAATTTTATAATTCATTTCTTGTTCTCCTTTTAATTGAATTTGAAAGGAAAGCTTAGGAAAGGCTTTTATATTACTTCCTGTTTTTCTCACTTCAATAGGGCTGATTCCATGCGCCTTTCGAAATGCTTTTGAAAATGATTCTGGGCTTTCATAGCCGTATTTTAAAGCAACATCTATTACACGGACATTAGCATGAATCAGTTCTTGAGCTGCTAGTGTCAATTTTCTCTTCCGAATATATTCTGCTACTGTAAAACCTGTAACCATTTGAAACATTCGTTGAAAGTGAAATTTTGACATACAAGCTATTTTTGCAATTTCCTCAATTTGAAGTGTTGAATCTAAATTCCCTTCAATATAGTGAAGAGAATCATTCATCCTTTGTAATCCTTCCATAAGCACCTTCCTCTCGTATATAACAATATCAATCTAGGAAAAGAAATCCCTGTCATTTTCTGCACAGGTGTGACAGATTTAAAATTCCTTTTTCGAGAACGGTAAGAATAGCTTAACTCCTCTTTTATTAGAAGGTAAAAACTTCATATCAGCTATTATATGACTACTATATCCAACAAGACAGGTAAGAAAAATTCCCTCTATTTGATACGTTGCGTCCAAATAATAGGCCACAAAGGCAAAATATATAGTTCCAAGAATTGAATGAGTATACGTTCGATGTGATACAAAAGATGCTATCACTATGTATATCCCAAGCAGAATTAACCACACTTCATTTAATGAAACCCCTGCTAGAAAAACTCCTATTCCAGTAAAAGTAAGCATATGCCTTTGTCTAATGAAGGTTGATAACAAGATTAAACATACTCCAATAACTATACTAATGAGTTGTCCACCTTTATCGTCATGAAACAGGCCTTGAAAGGCAAGAAAACCTCCGATAAGCTGGACAATTGTCTTAACAATTCTATGAGAAAACGTTATTTTGTTACTTAATTTACCATCAATATCCATATCTGGCACAAGACCTGCTACACAACCGATTCCTATTAATAAAAGTGATATAGATGGATCTGCTGCAATTGTTTGACTAACAATTAAGCCTCCTGTGCCACCTAAAATAGCATGTGTTGTTCCTTTCATTTTTTCACCTATTTCTATATTTATATCTTTTCAGATTTTTAGTATACATGATAAAAAGCAGAAAATTGATAGGTTCTAGCAGTTTACGTCAAATTTTATATGATGGTGGTGAATTTCTTATATATTTTTAAGAAAATGCCGATAAATGTAGATAAATATTATCTGTAAATTAGCAGGATATTGCCCCCTCTTTCTAAAAAACTATAGGTAGAGGAATGATACGATAGGAAGGGTGTTCATAATGAGAGAAGACTTAACATTACAACAAATTGCAGAAGGTATACCAAAATCAGTTTTGAATGCATCTGATAAAGATTTAGAAGGCTTCCAAAAGATAATCGAAGAAACAATAAAGCTAAGAGAAGGTCATCGTAACTTACAGAAATTAGTGAAAGGTTTTTCTTCTAGTACAATTCAGCGTTCTTGATGAGAATCTGATATGAAGGGATTGTTATTTCTACCTCCCGAGCCTATAGTGACCTAAAAAAAGTCCTTGTCTCCCTTAAAAGGGTTATGACAAGGACTTTTTTCGCTTCAATTTAATGAAAACAAAAGGAAGATATAAAAGCAGAAAGGTTCCGATTGCAACAAACTCTAAAGGAATGATGTACCATGGCCATGGACCAAAATAGTCAATCATCGTTGGGTTGATTGGTTTATAAGAAACATACATATAATTACCATCAACCAATAGGTTAATAAGAAAGATTAGTATCGCATAAGCATTTAACCATAAAAAAGCTTTCCAGATTGAAATAAACTTAGGATAAAATCCATTAACAATGACCATAAAAAGATTAGCCAGGATCGTGATTCCATGAGCGATAAAAAAGTGAACATAACGGTAATGGGGAAATGTGTAGTGACTTATGTCTGGGGTAATCATGGCTTGTAATGCACTCCCAATACCGGCAAAATAAGTGAATTCAAATAAAGAATATCTTTTTGTTAATAACATGATTGCTGAAAGCAACAGTGTAATACTGCTTAAATGTAATGGAAGCGAATGTTGATATGTCCATGAATCATACCAGTACAACCAAATGTGAAGACTTAACTCAGAAATGATCATTGTTATAAAAAATGATAGACGTACAACAAAGTTATAACGCTCTTTTCTGAGTACATGACGAAAGATGAATATGCTGACACCTAACAAAATAAATATGAATAATGTAAGAATATGCTCCACAGAAAATAAAGTAAATTCATTATTTCCTTGTGGTAAAAATATCCCTTCCATACAATTCCTCCATAATGACACCCTATTTATTTCCTAATTCTACATCATTATAGTATTTCTAGTCCTGTTATTCTTAATCCTGTTAAAATACTGTTTAATTTGTCTATCTCTCTCCACTTATGTATTAAAAATACAACTCTTAATCCTAACAGAAGTAAAAAAAACCAGTCTTAAAGTTTAAGACTGGTTTTTTTAAAAATTATCCATTAACCTCTGTTCCTAGGCTTGAAGCGTTTAATCCAACATCTTCAAAAGCTTTGCTAATAGCACCTTCAGCTTTTGTAAATGTTTCATTAGCAGCATCTAATGATGGAGCATCTTTCTTCAGTTCATCTGCCTTTGCTTGATAAGAATTCTTAAGATCACTTAAAGCTGCTTCAAGATCAGCTTTCTGATCAGATAGTTGTTCAGGAATTTCAACTTTTTCTAATTCAGCTACAACAGCTGTTGCTGATGCTTCAGCATTTGTTTTCATTTCTGCTGTTGGTTCTTCTTCAGATGCTTCATATGTATTTAAATCTCCATCTTGTGCATTGATTGCTTTTGAAACTGTCATGTAAAATTGCATCATAGCACTTTTTGATTCTTTTGCAGTATCTTCTGTTTCTTTTGTCGCTTCTTCACCAGTTGCTTTGTCATCAGCTGCCTCACTGCTATCATCCGAACATGCTGTTAATGCAAATGATAATGCTAAAGCGGAAAATAAAAACCAAAGTTTTTTCATGTTAAAACCCTCCATTATTCTTTTTTCTGATATGTATGTATGAAGACATTTTACTAATTACAATTTAAAACATATATTGTAAATAATAGAAATGTCACTTCACCTATAGTATTATAGATTTTACTCTAAGTAATTTCAACTATTATTTCAGGAAAATTTAATAGGTTATTAGTTGTCAATGTAGTGATTTCAAATAAAGGAGTTACCATACATTAAGTTGAGAAGAACCTCTATTTATTTGGATAATAAACTGTTAGAATAAACGATTTTTTCAGAATATACTAACATTCCCTTTTAAAATAAGCTTTACATAGATTAGTCGAATCTAATTCAGAAGAGTTACAATTTTTTATAAAAATTTTTCCAGAAAAACTTTATAATCATACTATGCTACACCATATCATACAAAGTTCACAAAACACCCTTTAAGATTAGATAGGAGTGTATCAAAATGAAAATCGTTATTGCCCCTGATTCGTTTAAAGAAAGCTTAACAGCAATTGAGGTTGCTAATTTTATAGAGACAGGCTTCAAAGAAATATTGCCAGATGCTGAGTATGTAAAAATCCCAATGGCAGATGGTGGTGAAGGAACAGTTCAATCAATCGTTGATGCAACACAAGGAAGAATTCTTGAAAAACAAGTGATCGGTCCATTAGGAATACCTATACATGCATATTTTGGTTTATCGGGAAATGGTGAAACAGCTATAGTTGAGATGGCTGCAGCATCTGGATTACAACTTGTTCCACAAGAAAAGAGAAATCCACTCATTACAACTAGCTATGGAACAGGAGAGCTAATATCTGCTGCCTTAGATTACGGAGTAAAGCACATTATTCTCGGAATTGGTGGAAGCGCCACAAATGATGGTGGTGCTGGTATGATTCAAGCTCTTGGAGGACAATTACTAAATAGTAAAGGAAAACAAATTAGGTTTGGTGGATCAAATTTAATTGAGTTGTCATCAGTAGATCTAACGACCATTGATAAACGATTACACACGACAAAAATTGAAGTAGCTTGTGATGTTAATCATCCTTTATTAGGTCCAAATGGAGCATCATCGGTCTTTGGGCCACAAAAAGGTGCTTCACCTAAAATGATAGAAATACTCGATAATAACTTAGCTCATTTCGCTTCAATGATTGAATCATACTTACATGTAGACTTGAGGAATAATCCTGGAGCTGGAGCAGCTGGTGGCCTTGGGTTTGGTGCAATGGCTGCTTTATCATTAGCTCAATTTAAAAAAGGTGTTGATATTGTTTTGGAGAAAGTCAATTTTGATCACCATGTTAAAAATGCATCACTTGTCATTACTGGAGAAGGAAGAATTGATTCTCAAACGATTCATGGAAAAACACCAATTGGAGTGGCAAGAGCTGCTAAAAAATTCAACATTCCTGTTATTGCGATTGCTGGAGAAATATCAAATGATAGTGAAATCGTTAAAAACCATGGAATTGATGCTTTATTTAGTATCGTTCCAGGTGCAATTCCTTTATCGCAGGCTTTAAAACAAGCAGATACTTACACAACAAAAACAGCTAAAAATATTGCTTCACTTATAAGTTTGGGACTTTTTAAATAGGCTGTTTTCGTAAACTTTGTTGCTTTAACAACTCCAAGTAAACAGCACTATATAAAGCATAATGGCATCTTTTCTTCATAGGATAGTACCTATTTTGCTTTAACAACAATGTTTACACTGCATAATTAAGTCAATTAGCAACAATCTTTCAGAAAAGAGCCTTTAAATGAGATTACTAAAAGAATATGTTCACCTTACCATTTACTATAATCCACTTCTGAAAGTCCAAAAAAGGATCAAATCATTGAACATGATTTGATCCTTTTTTATTATTTACTTAGTTAGAAGATCCAGTTTTTAAGAGCACTGTTTCCTCTTTATTTGCTACTGCTTTTGCTTTAACATATCTTGCAGTTAAAATAACCCCAGCAACAACTAATAATTCAAAACCATACTTCACAAAGTTGTTTCCAAATAGACCGCTTAAGAAGTGTTCTCCTACAATCATCTTAGATGCCGTCCATGCAAGTACAGCTGATCCTATAGTAACGATGATTGGGTAACGATCAATCCACTTAAGAATAAGTGTACTTCCCCACATAACTACCGGTACTGATATCAATAAACCAATGATAACTAAAGTCATATTACCATGTGATGCACCTGCTACTGCTAGTACATTATCAAGTCCCATTAAAGCATCCGCGATAATTACTGTACGAATCGCTGCCCAAAAGTTGTCTCCAGCTTTTACATCCCCATGATCAGAATCATCAACAAGTAATTTATAAGCAATAACAACTAGTAGTAAACCACCTACTAAATGAAGACCTGGTATTTCTAAAAGCCACACGACTGCTAAAGTCGCAATAATACGAATAATGATAGCCCCAAGTGATCCCCATAAAATAACTTTCTTTTGTTGGTGCTTTGGTAGGTTTCTTGCAGCAAGTCCAATTAAGATTGCGTTATCTCCTGCAAGAACTAAATCAATGACAACAATAGCTAAAAGTGCACTAAGAAATTCCATTTCCAATGGTGTTCCCCCTAAAACAATAGTTTTAATTATTTAAAAAAACCCAAAAAAGAAGAGACCTTTGCCATATAGGCAAAGGTCTCGCTAAGCACAAAATATGCCAACAAAGCCGATGAACAACTGTTCATGTGATGACGACTTTGTTTCAGGATACACCTGACGCTACTCCCCTTTACGTTGGAAGTTTTTTGGATTGTTAATGATGTTCTTCATTATACTTTAACATCTACTATATGTCTATTATTTCTAAAAAGTATAAATTCCTAGATTAAGAGAATTGCAACTCTTTTTTTAGTGGAAGGTACCGTATATGTTTTGTTATTGCCATTGCAGATATTGTTTACTTTGGTATTTACGTTGCAATAAACAATGAGAAAAAAACTACATTAACCTTTAACATAGTCAATAATACAGAACATATAAATAACATATTTAAGTTCAATCTTGTCTCTTGGAAATAGGAGAATGTTAGACAAAAAATTCAAACTAAATGAAATTATTCAAAATACGTCTATTTGTTAAGGAACGGTATTAAAATTATATAAGAGGGAATTAAATTTCCTTTGGTAAGTTTTTATTGTTGGCAGTATTTCAAGCAAAAAATAGAGAATTATGGTAAAATATCACTAAAAATATCTTATGTCATTTCATTAAAGAAGGCTGAATTATGAAGAAGAAATTTACGATTCTCCAGAAAAGCAGCGGAGTATCCCCCTATATATGGGCATTTTTAAGCATTTTACCTTTTTATTTTATTTTCCAGTCCTCTTCTACAGCGGAAATTATTGTCGGAATCTTATTAACGATTGTATTTTTCATTACTTTTCGCTATGCCTTTATTGCTAAGAGCTGGAGAATTTATGTATTAGCCTGCATTCTCATTGGGATTTCCTTTACATCCACATATCTTTTTAACTATTTTTATTTTTCCTTTTATATTGCTTATTATATTGGAAATATAAAGGATCGCGTTCCTTTTCTAACCTTATATATCGTCCATTTGGTAATAACAGCGATTGCGATTAATTTTAGTATTGTACTACATGAGGCACTCCTATTAAAACAGCTACCCTTCGTTTTAATAAGCTCTCTTAGTGTCGTATTATTACCGTTTAGTGTTCATAATCGCAAAGAACGCGATCAACTTCAAGAAAAGCTTGAGGATGCAAATAAAAGAATCTCTGAATTAGTAATATTAGAAGAAAGACAGCGAATAGCTCGTGATCTTCATGATACATTAGGACAAAAGCTATCAATGATTGGTCTTAAAAGTGATTTAGCAAGGAAAATCATTTATAAAGATCCTGAACAAGCGAAAAATGAGATGAAGGATGTCCAGCAAACTGCTAGAACCGCTCTGAATGAGGTGAGAAAGATTGTTTCACAGATGAGAGGAATTCGATTAAAGGATGAATTAATCCATGTGAAACAAATTCTAAGTGCCGGACAAATCCGTTTTGTTATGGACGAGAAAACTTCATTATCCAATGTCCCCTTATTAAGTGAAAATATTTTAAGCATGTGTTTAAAAGAGGCGGTCACAAATGTTGTTCGACATAGTAAAGCTTCTACTTGTTATATTTCATTAGAGCAAACAGAAAATGAAATAAAAATGATTGTGAAAGATGATGGAATTGGTTGTGAAACGGACGATTTCATCAAAGGAAATGGACTTTCTGGTATGAGAGAGCGCCTTGAATTTGTTAATGGTAATTTGGAAATCATTACGGAAAATGGTACAACGCTAGTCATAAAAGTACCTAATGTCGTAAAACAGATGGATTAGGAGGGACTATTATGATTAGGATTGTTATTGCGGAAGATCAACAAATGCTTTTAGGTGCCTTAGGGTCTTTACTTAATTTAGAAGATGATATGGAAGTAGTCGGTAAGGCTAGTAACGGCAAAGAAGCACTAACTCTCGTTAAACAACATCAACCTGATATTTGTATAATGGATATCGAAATGCCAGGTATGACTGGTCTTGAGGCAGCTGAAAATCTTAAGGACTTTGATTGTAAAGTCATAATACTTACAACATTTTCTCGATCTGGTTATTTTCAAAGAGCTTTAAAAGCAGGTGTAAAGGGCTATCTTTTAAAAGATAGCCCTAGCGACGAGCTAGCAAGCTCTATTCGAGACATTATTGCCGGTAGAAGAATTTATGCTCCAGAATTAATGGATGATGTATACAGTGAGGAAAATCCATTAACAGATCGAGAAAAAGAGGTATTAGAACTAGTAGCAGATGGCTTAAATACGAAGGAAATTGCTGATCAACTTAGTCTTAAAACAGGAACTGTTCGAAACTATATTTCCACGATATTAGAAAAATTAGATGTTAAAAATAGAATTGAAGCTATTACTCAATCAAAAGAAAAAGGTTGGTTTAAATAATTTGACGTCACATATATTGTGTATCTTGGAATAATTATAAAATCCTAAACGTAAAAATCGCAACGTAGTTACACACGTCGCGATTTTTTCATTTAATCATTCTTTGTCTGATCACCTGTTAAAATATTATAATCAGTAATTGGCATGGTAATAATTTTCCCACCAATTTGTACATGTACAGTATCTTGAAAAATAGCTTTCACAATACCTTTTAAAGAGATTGTTGAATTAACTGTAATATTGTTATTAATTTTAGCTTCCATGTTATTACACACACCCTTCTACCAAAATATAAGGCTTTTAATTATTGCTATATACGTGAAACAAACTGTAATAGCTATTTCACACAGTTCATTCGTGAAAATTATTATATTCAAAATTATAACCCGATAGAACAAAAAAGTCTCATTTAAACACTTTAAATTCCCACAAAAAAAATCTGCAAATTTCTCCATATTTCACCTGTTATGACAAATAGTTAAAAATAGGCTTATCTCTGTGAAACCTCTCTAATTTTTCATACGTCAAATACAGTAATACGGAACAATCTAATGAATTCAATAAAACCTAAATCATGATCTCTCCATCCGTAACTAGCTCTAATCAATCAAAATGGAGGTACACTATGAAGCGGAAAAATCAATTAATTAAAACGGTTGCTCTTACTTTAGGTTTAACAGGGCTTTTTGCATCAAATGTAGCAGATGCATCGACTCTATATAAAATCAAAGAAGGTGATACTTTATACAATCTTGCTAAAGAAAGTGATATCACTGTTACAGAACTAAAACAACTTAATAATCTTGCTTCTTCGACGATCTATACTGGCAGTTACTTGAATATTCCCACTACAATCACCATTAAGAAAGGAGACACCTTATATAGCTTAGCAAAAAAATACAACAGTACTGTTTCGCAATTAAAACATATCAACACTATTTCTTCTAATACAATCTATACAGGGGAAAACCTCATTATTCCAACTAATGTAACTGTTAAAAAAGGTGACACTCTATACAGTATTGCAAGAAATTATGGATTAACCGTTAAAGAATTACAATCAATTAACTATTTAACATCCCACACAATTAAGGCTGGCCAATTGCTGAATGTATCCAGTAATAAAAATCGAGTTGAGCAACCATTAAGTTATGATCCATCAAATTTAGATGTTTATGTAAAAACAAAACCAGGCTTTACTTTTGACGCAGAAGAACCTAGAAGATTTATTCTTCAATACACGAAAGAAGGTTCATATTTTTCAAGAGTTGAAATATTAGATTCACAAACAAACATATCCGACATTAAGGAGAATTCAATAGCATATCTTAAAGGAAATAAAATCACTGAGTATCCTATAAATAATAAATCTCATATATTTTATCAAAATGTTGAATTTTTCCTCCACGGCTCAAATAGTAAAACACAAACAAATATTGTTGTAAAAAAGATAGATCATGTTCTTATTCGTTTTACCATTCACTATTTGAACAAAGAAGAAACAGAAGAAATTACACCACAAATGATCGATATTCTTCAAACAATGAAACTAAGATAAAAACATATTTTCTAAAAAAATGTTGACGTTTATTGAAAAATACTTTATGATTACTTTAATTAATTGAATCGGTCTCCTAAAGGGGAGTAGCTTTTACAACAAAGTCGTCAATACAGAGTTTATCACTCTCGGCTTTGTTGGCAACGTAAGTTGTTAGCAAGACCTTTACTATTTGGTAAAGGTCTTTATTTTTTTAAAAAAACCTTTACCTCATTGGTAAAGGTTTTTTCTTTGTTATTAAACCTTTTACTTTTAGGAGAACGATAAAAAAGGAGAAAATAAATGTTTTCTAAAAAGATGGCAATGGTAGAGTTAATTAAAAAGAACAAAGAAGAACTTCTTAAAGATAAATTACAACTAGAAAAAATCGAAAAACGAATTGATGAAAAATACAGTTCTCAAAACAAATAATTAGGGGGATATCGATGATGTTATTAAGAAAATACATGTCACTTTTAGGTATAGGTTCTGCGATCATTGACCTCATTTTACCTAAAGAAAACTATAATAAAGGTGAACTGATAAACGGGCATTTTTATATTAAAGGTGGAACCATTGAGCAGCGATTAAAACGAATTGATAGTGATCTTGTGTTAATAGATAAATCTACAAATACTGAGAGAGTCATAGATACGACAACCATTCTCTCTTCAAAATTAATTAATGCTGAAGAAGATAATAAAGTTTCTTTTACATTTAAACTTCCCGAGGATATTCCAGTATCTTGTGATAATGTTTCTTATCGTTTCAAAACAAGACTAACCTTTAATGAAGGTGTAGAAAGTAGAGATCAAGATATTATCAAAGTTGTCTAACTTTATTGATTATAAATGAAGATACGTACAAATGAGTATTTACTTTTCCAAGTAGCATCTCAAGAATATAAAGGTAAATAGATCTTAATTGTGTAAAGCTAAAAGAAAAGGTAGCCATCTTTACCACTAGATCTGACCCTCCCCTAGAATTCAAACAAGTATTGGAACAATTATTGTAAGCTATTCATTCAAAACAAGTAGGGGTGATTACATGTTTAGGTATTTTAAACGAATAAAGTTCATTTTTAAGTTTTGGAAGTTTATCCCCTTTTTGAAGGATTTCTTTACCACATCAGAAGTTCAGACTTATAAAAAAGTACTTGGTGTCTTATTGATCAGCACATACGCGTTCTTTCCATTTGACCTGATTCCTGACTTCTTAGCAATGCTCGGAATTGTCGATGATATTGTCATAGCCACCTTTATTCTAGAAAGAATGATTAAGTTGGCTCCAGATTCTCTAAAAGAAAAGCATGGACTTTACAAGTAAGATTGGGTGATTGGATAAATGATTGTAAAAGCAAGGTAGTAAGTAAAATAAATAATAGAATTCACGATAAAACGCTTGGATTATATTCAACCGTTTTTGATGTGCACTGCACTTACTATTAACAACATTTCATCAGTGAAAATAAAAAAAGAGAGGCTGGGAAATATTTAAAGAAGTCATTGGAAAAGACGAATAAATCGAAATTCAGTTAAGCTGTATGAAACTAGTTTGTTCCATTGCGCTGCAGACACTCGCTTTCCACGGTGAGGAAGCTAAGCCTCCTCGGCGCAAGCGCCTGTGGGGTCTCAGCCTTTCCTCAGCACCCGTAGGAGTCGAGTGTCTTCCGCTTTATTCCACTTGTTTTTAAAAAAAGTATGGAAAATCAAAAAAATATTGAAGACAGCAAATAAAAACCCGAACTATTAGGGTGATGTTTAATTGACAGATCACCTAATAATTCGGGTTTATCATTAGCTTAAATACTTATGTCCCAACCTCTTTTTATTTAGCTCTACTATTTATTATCAATACCATAGCTTTGTCTATTTTAGTACTTGTGCTTTTTCATGACTATTCACTTTTTTTCTTTTTATAATAATATAGAAAGCTGGTACAAATAGTAATGTGAATATTGTTGAGAAAAAGATACCAGAAATAATCGAGATAGCTAGAGGCGTAAATAACACGTCACCGCTAAGTGCGATAGGAAGTAATGCTCCCATAGATGTGACAGCTGTTAAAATAACTGGTCGTAATCTCGCTTGCCCAGATTCTACAACAGCTTCTACTAAACTAGCACCTTCTTGAACTCGTTGCTCCATAAATTCAATAAATACTGTAGCATTCCGAACAACAATTCCTGCTAATGATACAATGCCCATCATCGCCATAAATCCTAAACCAGTTTGAGTGATAAACAGTCCAATTAAGGCACCTGAAATGGCTAAATAAACTGAACTCATAATTAATAGCGGAATTCTTAGTGAGTTAAACTGAACAACCATTAAAATATAGATTAAGAAAACCACAATAATAAATAGTTTTCCGACTTCAACAAAGAAATCTGAACGTGCAGATGATTCTCCCCCAACAGAAACCGAAATTGAATCAGATTCATAGGTATCTGCAATTTTTTCAATCTCAGATTCCACTTGAGTTTTTTGCTCATCTTTAGGATATGTGCGTATTGTCACTGTTCTTTCTCCATTAATATGTGGAATAGATTGAATTTCTTCTCCTTCATCCACACTAACAAGATCTGATAATGGAACAAGCAATGGTGGCCCTTGCTGGGTAGCTGTTTTAGAAGGTAGCTGTATTTCTTCTAAATCAATGCTCTCGCCTTCTTCCACACCATCTAACTTAATTGTAAAATCACGACTTGTTACACCATTGTCATAAGATCCCATTGGAACACCATCGGTTATCAATCGGATTTGCTGACTTATTTCACTTGCAGTAATTGCATGTTTTTGAAGTTCTTCTCTGATTGGATTATACATAATCGTTGGGCGTGGTTTCCCGACATCATCAAGAACTGCACCACTGCCTTCTAGATTACCGATATCTCCTTTTATCTTATTTACAACACCCATCAATTCGTCTAATTTATCTCCTGTAACGGTTATAGCAATCGGTGCTCCAACAGGAGGACCTGCTTCAATCGTTGACATTGATATGACCGCTTCAGAATAGGTATCTCTTAATTTATCCTGCCACTTATCAATCGTTTCTGATGCTGTTTGAGATTCTCGGTCCACCCTAAGTACCAATTGCCCTATATTTTCACCTGGATTTGAGACAACACTTCCAAATAAACCAGGTTCACTTGTACCAGCAAACATTGTTACTTCATAAATATTCTGGTCATTTTCTTCTAAATAAGAACGCATGTCTTCTAAATATTCTTCTGTCTTTTCCATTGTTTCTTCTGGTGGCAAAGTCACAGTTACTGTGACTTCTTCGCGATCAGCACTTGGGAAAAAGACAACTGGAATAAATGGAACCAATCCATAAACTAGCGTACAAAATAGTAAGACAATCAAACCAGTTCTCATTGGAAATTTCACAATTTTCTTCAATATTTTATGACTATACCATTTAGCTAATGACTCTAAAGGCTTTCCTAAGAGACCATCTTTTTGTTGTCCTATTCCTTTTGATTTCTTTTCAAAGGCTTTCTGTCTCCAAACTAAGAATATAGGAACAATTGTTAGTGCAATAATTGTTGATCCAATAATAGTAGTAATCAAGACAGACGGTAATGCTCTGATAAACGCACCACTAGAACCACCTATAAATGTCAATGGAAGAAATGTAAAAACAATAGCTAAAGTTGATGTAATAATAGATACCCTAACTTCCTTTGCTCCTTGTAATGCGCCTTGTAAAGGACTATCACCTAAAACATATCTTCTACGGATGTTATCATTAATAACAATCGCATCATCAACAAGGATACCAAGTGCAATGATCATACCAATGATCGAAATTTGATTTAAATCCACTCCCATATATGGTAGAGGAATAAGTCCTAATGCAATTGAAGATGGTATAGCAATTGCCACTAATAAAGCTGAATTTAAATTTAATCCCAATAATGTAACAAGAACAACAACTAAAATAGAAATTAAAAAAGATGTTCCTAAATCTTTAAAAATCTTTCCTACAATTGTATCTTGTGTATAATACATATCCAAGGTAATGTCATTCGGTAAATCTTTCCCTAACTCTTTAATTTTCTCATCAACTTTATTATGAAGTGAAGGAATATCTACTCCTTTTTCCTGCAAAATTGTCACTGAAATAGCTGGTGTATCGTTGTAATTAACAATGCTTGGTTTTTCTTTTGGTACCAATTGTAATTCTGCAATATCACCAATAAAGACTTCATCACCGTTAGTCACCCGTTTAACAAAAACATCCTCAATTTGTTCAATGTTTTCTATATGTTCTAGAGAAAGCTGCTTCTTTTCACGATCGATTTCTTGACTACCAAGAGGTGTAATCTCAACTTCGTTATTTATTGCATTGATAACGTCTGGAAAAATAATTCCATACTCTTTCATCTTTTCTTGTTCAAGCGTGAGAAGATATTCATCTTCACTAATTCCCTTAAATGCTACCTTACGTACTCCATCAATGTTTTCTATTTCTTTTTTCCAAGACATCATAAGATCTCTTTGATTTTGCAATAATTCTCTATTATCACTTAACAAATGATATGAAGATAATGCACCTGTTTGAATATCTGAATTCACTGTTGCATTCAGTGCATTCTCGGGGAATGTTTTGCTTGTATCTGAGACAACTTGTCGTACTTCGGAAAATACTTTTTCTCTATCTTGATTATCAGCGATTTCAAGAACAATATTTGAAATACCAGCTCCAGACACAGAAGTTAATTTCTCAATTCCTTTAATAGATTCAAGTTCTTCTTCTAAAGGATTTGTAATCGACCTTTCAACTACTTCAGGAACTGCTCCTGGATAAATTGTCGTAACTGTTCCCACATTTACAGAGATTTCAGGGATTTCTCGTTTAGATAGTTGGAATGCTGTTAATCCACCAACAATGATCAATAACACCAAGAACGTTAATGTAACTTTCGGTTTTTTTATAAACAAATCAAACATCTATTATTCCCTCCATTTCTTTTGCCTACATTCTGACTTTTGAATGCTGCAGAAATTGCTTTTTTTTGTGAAATTCAGTATAAAAAAGGCTATATTTTTACATAATGTATCACTAAAGGTTAAATAAATCTTCTTATTACCTATCTCTACTAGTGTTCTTGGACTTACTAAATTGTTTCCACAGGATGCAACGGAGATTTATCTTCGATTTTCTGGATTTATCAGCGATTTTCCAGATTTATCGGCGATTATAGAGATTTATCAGCGATTTTCCGAATTTATCAGCGATTAGACAATTTACGACACATTCCTCACTTCATTGACCATACCACACCAAACTGACCAACGGGTACTATATCACCACATAAAAACCTTTTATACGTAAAGTTACTTCAACAACAGAATGACCAACGGGTACTATTAAAGCATGAGGAATACCCTCAACTATTCTTTTTTACAACCATGTATAAATAAATCAACAACAAATAAAACCGTTTGTAGTAACATAGAATAATCATAATCTTTATTAAAAAAAATATCACGTTTATAATTTTCTAATATACCTACAAATGCCTTTGCATGTTCTGATGGATTTTCGATGTTTTCTTCTTTCATAACAGAAACAACATATTTGTGGTAGTTATCTAGAAAGTTATGAAGACATTGAATCATTTTCGGATCATTATTATAAGCTTGTAAGTACTTATTAGGCGTATGTCTGTCGTTATAAAAAACAGCTAATTGTTTTTCAGCGATACATATTAACTTTTCTTTAAAGGTGGTAAATTTATTAACTTCATTTTCAAGCATCACAAGATATTGACGAAATCCTCGATCATGGGTTTCAATATATAGTTCATCTTTAGAAGAGAAATATAAATAAATTGTTCCTTTCGATACTCCAGCAAGTTCAGCAATTTCAAGCATCTTTGTATCATAATAGCCTTTTTTACCGAAGATTTGCTGTGCAGCATCTATAATTTTCGCTTTTTGATCTTCTCCTCTTGTCAATTCAATCCTCCTCTTCTAAGCAATTTATTCTTTATTAATGTAAATATAGAACTGATTTTTTCTTACGTCAAATCTTAATGTGCTTTTTCACTATGTTGTTTCCTTAATATTTGTTGTTTTTATATTTGATATAACAACAATCATCCGAAAAAAATAGCCACCCAATTAAGTTCTCTCCTTAATGAATGGCTCGGCTCTTCTTTTATGATGGCTCTTTTCTGAACGATTGTTGCTATGTAACCAAGATTCGGAGTGAAAACAGTGTTCTTTCACTATAAGGGTACTAATTTAGGAAGAAAAGATGCCACTAGACTTAATACAGTGCTGATTGCTTCGGTTATTTAAAAGCAACAAAGTTTGCGAAAACAGCCTTTATGATAAAGTTGTAGACAATTCATCTGTCACATGAAATATTCTGTTAGCTTCAGCAAGATGAACTGTGTTTCGCCCATTATGCTTTGATTTGTATAATGCTTTGTCTGCATAACTTAATATTTCTTCCATCATGATCGCTTCACTAGCCTGTGTAACACCAAAGCTAGCTGTAATTGATATTTTTTTATTTTCTACTTCAAATGGTGTGTTTTCTATACTTCTTCTTATCGCTTCAGCATATTCACTAGCTTCATTTAGTGTTGTTGAAGGTAAGCACAATACAAATTCTTCACCACCATAACGTCCAAAAAGATCATTAGGTTGCAAAAATGTCTTACATATTGATACAACATGACAGATTGCTTCATCACCCATTCGATGACCATGTTGATCATTAATTGCTTTAAAATGATCGATATCAAAGATAATGATTGAAGTTGAATGCCCTTTTTCATACATTTGCTTAATAATGCTTTCACTTCTTTCAATAAACGTTTTACGGTTCAAAATACCTGTTAATCCATCTGTGTAAGCAAGCAGCTCTAACTTTTGATAAAGAAGTTTTTGCTCTGTAATATCAGCAATAACAATCGTACTTCCAACAATAAATCCCTTTTTTTTCTTAACTGGTGTAGAACGAATTTGATAATACGAATGTAAACCTGTCCACTCAAGCTCAAATTCTTCTTTATTATTTAAATGTTCAATTGAAGGAAATAAGAAATCATTTAGTTCATTTTCTTTCCATAAAGAATGAATGTTTTTTCCTATTGCTTGATCATTTAATTTATTTCCTATGATTCTTTTTGCTGCATCATTAAAGTCAACAATTCGTAGATTAGGATCTAAAACTAATACACCGTCTCTCATACTATCAAAAATAAGTCCTCTAGCAATTGGTGCTAACTCAAGAATATTCGTCGACAAAAATGCCCATATATACAAAAATGATGTCACACTCATGACAATAGGAACTGGATCCATACCATATGGAGTGTATCCTAAAAGGTAAAGAAATGATGAAATCATAGGTAGGTACAAACCAAGAAGTAAGACAAAAATTTGCTTCCAGTATGCTGCTTTTGTTTGTTTCCAATAATGTAACAAAAGAATTCCACCTGCTAACAACGAAGCAAATGTATAACTACCATGCACGATATACCAAGGTCCTATAACAAAATCAATCATCGGAGTAACATCATCTCTTAAATAAACGGTTTGATAAAATTGATGGTGAAGATGATTTGTTAAGACCAGCATGGTTGTGATAAAAGGTATGAAAAAAATCATCATACGATTTCTCGTTGTTAAATATCTATCTTTTCCAATATATTGTATAACTAAAATCAAACTTAATGGGGCGATATAAGGCAGACCTACATATTGAAAATATGTCCAAAGAACAATCATTTCTAACGATTGACTCGATAATTCAAATGCATGTCCAAATGTATATATAGCAGAAAATAACGATATGAAAATAAATGTCTTGCTACCTAAAAAGCTTGTGCGTTTAACATATGCATAAATACCTATAAAAATATTTAATACACCAGCAACAGACATTAATACAATATAAATAAAGATATCTGAAGGCATAATCACGAACTCCATTGTTATTTGTTTGGCTCTTTCTAAGTGGTTTTGGTATTTTATGTTTTGTCTTATTTTAGAGAGTAATAGGACTACACTGAGGAAAAAAGAGCAAATATAAGTTATTTTCGAAGCACGAATAACCTATTGTTAAAACTTCCTAGTTAAATGTTACCATATAAAGAGCTAAGATGGAGATAATTTTCTAGTTACAATATGCTAATTTAAACGTTAATTCTTCTATGCTTGGGACAAGATAGGATGTTTAAACTTGTCGGGTATTTGAATATTTTTCTGTTTTTTCATAAACAACGTCTCATTTCCAATAAACGTTCGACTGTTATAATCACTCGTTATTTCATTTGGAGTAAAGTAAAAAATCACTTCCAATGTCTTTTCATTTCCTATTATTTCTAGTATGTCTGCTATATTTACGTTTTGAAGACTAATCACATCATAGAGATGCAATATACTTCCTTCCATTTCATAAAACACAATACTTTTAACATGATCTAAATAAATGATGTTGTTTGGAAAAACATACATTGCATAGAACATGATCAGTTCTTCTGTGTTTACTGTTGAAAATCGTAAAGAATGTAGTTTCTTCTTTTTAGCAAATTCATAGATAAATAAAATGTCTGTTGTATTATTACCATCTAATTTTTTTATACTTGTTTTCCTTGAAGTAATATTTGCTTGAAACTTAATTGAAAACAACTGTTCTTCTACCTTTTCAAACCCAAATTTAGGGTAAAAGTTTAACACACTTTCATTTGCGTATAAATAAAACAAATCAACATCTGATTTGTATTCTTCTAAAATTTTATTCAGTAAATCTCTGGACAACCCTTGATTTCGATAATCAGGGTGTGTCATTACAGTGCCAATTTGGATAGCCTTTTTCAACTCACCATTCATAACTAAATCAATTTTATTTATTGACGCATTTGCTATTACTTTGCCATGATAAAAAAAAGAATAAGGAACATATCGATTTGTCCAAAAACCTTCTACATACCATCTTTCAAAGTTAATCCCAAAAGTCGATTGTGCTAATTCATTAAAACTGTCTCGAAATTTTTGGTCGTTTTGATAGCCTTTTAAGAATAGTAAATTAGTCATATTGATTCTCCTAGTTTCACCTTTTTCAATAGAATATCTGATTTATAATGAAAAGAAAAGAGAGGTTGGGACAAAAATTTTTTAACAAAATAGAAACCGAACAATGGTTGTAGATGCAGTTACTTCGCTCCTTATACTCCACTGAGCTATTACTTTGTTCGGTATTTTTGTTAATTACTAAGTGGTGCCCCAGCCTCTTTAAAATTTATAGTGATATGTTCAATTCAGCTGCCTTCTCTCTTACGTATGCTGCAGCTAATCGATACTCTTCCTGAGAAGGTAAATGTTCTAAAATAATAGGAGTGTCTATATCAAGTCTGTTTAATTCAGTTAATAATACTTGATAATTTAAGGATCCTTTTCCTGGACGTACTTCGTCTAAATGAACCATAAATTCATTTGACATCGTTATATCCTTTGCGTGACAGCATTTAATAAAAGGTCCCAGTTTTTTAAATGCATCTCTTATCATTTCTCCGTTATGAAAAAATAACCTTGGATTGCTGATCATATTCACCGGATCTAAATGCACAGCAAGACCTTTTCGATCAATTGCCTTAATAAGAGACAAATATGAATCTGCTGAATCAGGAAAAATCCATGGTAAAGTTTCGAGTGTAAAATGTGTACGAGTAGGATTTACCTCATCAATAATTTCACGGACAGAATCCACGATCATAGAAAACGTCTCATCAGAAAAATTATCATGATGTGGTCCATCCCATTGAAGTCCCCTTGAACCAGCAATATTCACACAGCATTTTGCACCAATTTTCTCAGCAAGATCTAGTTGCTTTTTACAATAATCCAGCGCTGCTTTTCGTTCTTCTTTATTCGAACTAATTGGGTTACTCCATGCCCCTACCTCCGCAATCATGATGTCATTTTTATCAGCAATCATTCTGTAGCGTTCAATTTCATCATGAGATGCTGTGTGATCTATTGGACACACTGCTGCACGATAACCTTCTTTCTTAACCGCTTCAATCCAACTTTCTGGATTCATTTCTTCAATAAATACAGGTCCTGCTAATCGCAACTTCTTCACTCCTTCTGAATAATTGACAGTACCATTAAAAAAAACCTTCTTTTTGCTAGTAAAACACAAAGGCCACAGTACTGTATAAAGTCTAATCATCCGTTTTGTTGGTTCACCACATTAAGTCCATTCGAAATTTCAAGAAACAATGTTGAAATTCATTAGTCAATTGACCAGTCCCTCTAAATTAGACCTTCTCATTCTTCATTGAATTTTGACAACGCTATCATTTCGGTCTATTTATATTAAGTTACCGATAACCTCAACAACAATATAAAACGCTTTTAAGATGTTGTCAATAAACTTCATTTTTGAAAAGCCCACATTTTGGAAAAAATATCAACGAAGAAGTTACATAGTTTGAAAAAGGAAAGAGCCACAGCCCTTAAAAAGAAAGGATTGTGGCTCTTGAATTAAGTTATTATTTTGCAAATGCTTCTGTTAATACAGGAACAATTTGTTTTTTACGTGATACGACACCTTTAAGTACAGCTTCATTGTTATCAAGTGATACATTGAACGCTTGTTCAACTTTAGCTGTTGCATCACCAATCGCTACAGCAACAGAATCGTTTGTTAAGATATCTGTAATTACAAATAAAAATAAATCTAATTGTTTATCTTCTACAACTTTAGATAATGTTGCTTCAATTTCAGCTTTATGTTTAAGCACATCATTTGTGTCAACTGCATTTACTTGTGCAATTTCTACTTTACTAGATCCCATTTGGAATTCTTTTGCATCAAGTGAAATTAATTGTTCTACTGATTTATCGCTTAGGTCAGCTCCAGCTTTAAGCATATCTAAACCATAAACCTGTGCATCAACACCAGCAATTTCAGCCAATTCTTTAGCTGCATCAATATCTTCTTGAGTACATGTTGGAGATTTGAATAATAGTGAATCAGAAATGATCGCTGATAGCATTAAACCAGCTGTTTCTTTTTCAATTTGCACTCCATTTTCTTTATACATTTTGTTTAAGATTGTTGCAGTACAACCAACTGGTTCAGCTCGATAATATAAAGGATCACTTGTTTCAAAATTTGCAATTCGATGATGATCAATTACTTCAAGTACACGTACTTCAGCAATATCGTCAGCACTTTGTTGGCGTTCATTATGATCTACCAAAATTACACTGCTAGCTTCACTCGCTACTTTTTCCACAAGACGTGGTGCATCTTTCTTAAAGTAATCAAGTGCGAACTGAGTCTCACCGCTTACCTCACCTAAACGAATAGGTTCAGCATTCTGACCAATTTTATTTTTTAATTCAGCATAGGCAATCGCAGAACAGATTGTATCTGTATCAGGATTTTTATGACCAAAAACAAGTACTTTTTCCATAACTATCTCCTTTATAAATGAAATATAGTCTATCATATCATAATTTTAATTTATAAATTAAGAAAATACCGAAAAAACCAACTTAAAATAAGGAAAACGAAGCAAGACCTAGACTTACAATTAAGGCAGCAATCAATACTCCTGCTGTAATTGATAGAAATGCATATCGAAAACGAATACCAAAAATAATTGCAGCAACACAGGCACTATAAGCCCCTGTTGTTGGTAATGGTAATGCAGTGAAAAGCATTAATCCGATTGCACCAAATTTTTCTACACTACCGCTCTTTTTCATTGTGCGATTATAAAGCCAATCATACATTTTCCTATACCAGTTAAATCTTCGAAGCCATTTACTAAGAGGCTGAAACAAGATTAATATAGGAATAATCGGTAATATATTCCCAAGAATACTTAATATTGAAGATTTTAATAGAGAAAAATCATAATGGAGATATGCTAAAGGCAGACCACCTCTAAGCTCTAAAATTGGTAATGCAGAGACGATAATAACAATGATTTCAGCTGGTAAAAATCCTAAACTTTCAACAATAAATTCCTCTAATTTCTCTTTCACAATGCACCTCAACTTATCCAATATTCACCAACTACATTTTAAACGATTATGTTAAATATGAAAAGGCATGTATACTAGTTCCTCTATTTGATTATCTGAAAAAACGCTCTGTTAAAAGTAGTTGTAATTAGTATACTTCCATACTATTTTAACCACATTGTTTAACAGAGCATTTAGACGATCACTATCTGATCATTATGCTTTTGTAAAATGAATTGTTACCCATTCATTTGTTTGCTGTTTCTCTTTAATTGAGAAACCATCTATTTGAAACATTTCTATTAACTGATCAATATGCCATTCAACAAGACCTGAAATAATAAATTCATTGCTATTGTTTAATAATGTATGCTTTTTTAGAATGCTCATCGTTTCATTTGCACCGATATTTATAAAGATATAATCGTATTTTTCACTAATGGTATAATCTCCAGTAATTAAATCAGCTTGTACTACTTGCAAGTCATTTTCTAACTCGTTTAATTTCGCATTATGATAAAGTTCTCTTGCTACATCTTCATAATCAACTGCTACAACCTTATTGGCACCTTTTAATGAAGCAGCAATTGCTAACATGCCAGATCCTGTCCCTAAATCAAGTACAGTTTGACCTTTAAAATCTTTATCTACAATCATTCGTAAACACCCTTGAGTTGTCTCATGAAGACCTGTTCCAAAGGCTGCTAATGGATCAAATTTTAACACATTCTTATTCTCATATATCTCACTAGAAGAAGGATACTGAATAACCCAATTATTTCCTAAGTCAATATCTTGAAAATCATAGGTTTGCTCCCAATCTGTTTCTTCATGTGCTGTATGTGTAATACTGTCTCTTGATATCGACAAAGTTGATTCTAAAAGAGGAAAATACGCATCAGGAAGATTTTCAACTTCTAAATCACTAGCATATATTTTAAATTCAACTTGCTGATCTTGCCTTTCTTCATAACCATAACCATTTTGAACCTTAATGATTTCGATAGGTGACTCATAATATAAATTATAAATGCCTGCTGCATTCAGGAGATCAGTCACTTCCTCAATCTCTTTAAATGGTACATTTATTAAAAATTCATGTAACATGGTAATTCCCTCTCTTTATGTAGTGCTCTTTTTTTGCATAAATCAATTATGCGTTGAGATACCACTAGATTTTATATACTTTGTTTACAACGTTAAAAAGTTTAATGAAAATAGCTCTATGTAAAAAGCACAGCCTCTATTACCCTTTCACAGTTTAATATGAAATGAATTGAGATAGCAAATTGTTTTTGTTCTATTATAACTAGTTGTTGGTTTTTCACACAGTTTTGTTCAAGAAAATTAAGCTTACCCACGTACTAAAAGGACCCAGTGATTCACTAGGTCCTCATGATCAATAATTATTTCTCAACCTTCACATAATCTCTCCATCTATGTTGTGGCTGCCAATTTAATACTTTCTTTGCTTTTTCATTAGAAAACAGTGTTTCATATCCTTCTAGTGGTTTACGAATTTCTACAGCAGGATAAACTGTTTCCATCAAGCTTTTACTTTTAATATTCATGCTTGTTTCATCAGCTGCAATATTTAATGCAATCGAACCTAGTCCATCTGTTTCAACAGCTAAGCGATAGGCAACTGCTGCATCTCTTGCATCGATATAACTCCACATAATAACCTTTCTCTGCTCTGGATCATTAATGAATTGAGGGAAGTTATCATACATATGAGGAGCAATGATATTACCTAATCTCATGGAAACAACTTGCATCCCTGTTCGACGATGAATCATATCAGCTGTTTGTTCGTTCACAATTTTCGATAAGCCGTAACTGTCCTCTGGTAATTGTGGGTGATCTTCATCAAGTGGAGCATAGTGAGGCAATAGCTCTTTAAGAGCAAAGACCAAACCATAAGATGACTCACTAGATGATATAACCGCTTTTTTGATCCCAAGAGTTCCAGCTGCTTCTAATATATTATATGTAGATATGACATTATTTTGGAAAGTTACCTCATTAGGATGTGAATAAGCTACAGGGATGGCTGCAAGATGAACAACTGCATCAGCACCAGCTAATACTCCATACACTTCACCTAAGTTTTGTAAATCTGTAATGACCGTTTTACAAATTGGATCCTCTGGATGTTTGATATCTGCATTTAATACTTCATATCCGCTATCCTGAAATTCCTTTATCACAGAGTGACCAAGAAGGCCACTTCCACCAGTTACAACGACTTTTTTCATAATTTTCACACCTTATTTTAAAATTTCTTCAATTTGTGTAATGATATCGTTTGTTAAAATAACATCAGAGCCTTTAGCATTTTCAATAATTTGCTCTGGTCTAGTCGCTCCCACTAATGTACTTGCAATATTCGGGAGACGTAGAATCCAGGCAATCGCTAATTGAGATAAGCTAATATCTAATTCTTTTGCTATTCCTCCTAATTTCTCCACTTTTGCAAGAGTTTCGTCAGTTAAAAATTGATTCATATACATGTTGGAATTAGGATCCGTCGCACGGCTTCCCTCTGGAGCTCGATTGCTCAAACTATATTTTCCAGTTAAAACACCTTGTGCTAAAGGAGAAAACACTATTTGACCAATACCATGCTGCTCACTGACTGGAACAACTTCTTCTTCAATATAACGGTGAAACATATTATAGTTTGGTTGATTCACAACAATTCGATTCAATAAATATTTATCCGCTGTTCCAACTGCTTCTTGGATTTGTTGTGCTGTCCATTCACTAACACCAGCATACAAAATTTTCCCTTGTCGAATAAGATCGTCAATTGTCCTTAATGTTTCTTCTACTGGTGTTTCCGTATCATAACGGTGGCAATAGTAGATGTCGACATAATCAGTATTTAAACGTTTTAAACTACTATGAAGCTGCTCAAATACATGCTTTCTTGAAAGGCCTTTGTCATTTGGTCCTTCCCCCATTGGCCAATAAACCTTAGTTGCTAACACATAAGAATCGCGACTATACTTCGCAAGTGCTTCTCCAACTACTTTTTCTGACTCTCCAGTTGCATAAACGTTTGCTGTATCAAATGAGTTAATTCCTAAATCATAAGCTGTTTCAATTGTTTTAATTGCTTTTTCCTTTTCTGTCGAAGCCCCATATGTAAGCCAGCTTCCTAAACTCACTTCACTCACTTTTAATCCTGATCTTCCTAAACGTCTATATTTCATCCTTAACATCTCCATTTTATAAAATTTTGTTACGGAATACCTGATAGTAAGTAATTTTCATCTCGCTTGAAAACTAATCGCATATTTCCTTATTTTAAAAAATTCCTTACGATGACTCTAAATACCTTCATTAATGATATCGTTTACATTTATAAATTATAGATATTTAAATTTGTCTATACAAGTACTGAAATATTATTGATATAATAAAAATTAAGTAATCTACTATATATTTTATAGTAACTATAAGGAGGATACTATGGAGAAAATAAATGAGGTACATATTGAATGTTCTATTGAAAAAGCCCTAAATATCATAGGTGGAAAATGGTCTTTTCTTGTGATCAAACAGCTTTTTGACGGAACAAGAAGATTCGGTGAATTACAAAAAGCGATCCCAAAGATTAGTCCTAAAGCATTAACTGATACACTTCGTCATTTGGAAAGCAATGACGTACTAACTAGGCAGTCCTTTGCGACAGTACCTGTTACTGTTGAATATACATTAACAGAAAAAGGCCATTCACTTCATATGATGTTAAAAGAAATGAAAAAATGGGGATCGCAATGGGGGTAAATGTGATTTATAAAAAAGTGAACTTCATAAATGAAGTTCATATTTTTATAGACAAAGTATTTTTACAAGTTAAGAGGCACGAAGCTTTGAGAATGCAAGCCCATGTGAAATGTCCACTTTCTTGACAGAAGACCAATGAAGGACATAAGCAAGTGCAAACCCTTGTGAAATGTCCGTCATCGACCGGATGAAGGACATAATCCAGTGCTAGCCCATGTGAAATGTCCGTCATCGACCGGATGAAGGACTTAAACAAGTGCAAAACCATGTGAAATGTCCGTCATCGACCGGATGAAGGACTTAAACAAGTGCAAACCCTTGTGAAATGTCCGTCATCGACCGGATGAAGAACTTAAACAAGTGCAAAACCATGTGAAATGTCCGTCATCGACCGGATGACGGACTTAAGCAACTGCAAGCCCTTGTGAAATGTCCGTCATCGACTGAATGATGGACTTAAGCAAGTGCAAAACCATGTGAAATGTCCGTCATCGACCGGATGAAGCCCAACAGCAAGTGTGAACCCATGTGAAATGTCCGTCATCGACCGGATGATGCCCAAAAGCAAGTGCAAGTCAGGAAAGCTTTAGTAAATGGTCGTCATAGAGCCGCTAAAGGACATGATCACCTAATGCGGAATAAAAAGCAAGGGCAAGTCTCCACAGTGTTTAACACGAAGAGGCTTGCCAGCTTCCCGCGGAAAGCGAAGTATATCTCAGGAGTGACGTAACTACACCTACAATCCTTGTTTTGTTTCTATTTTGTTAAAATACTTTTGTCCCATCCTCATTTTATATTCCAGTATTCTATCAAAGGACCATGAGACCCAAATATAGGATCTTGGTTCGGTAATGGTACCGAATTAATATCTACCCTATACTTTTCACATTGTACATCCTCTTTCTTTAAGTCTGGTTCCATCCCAGACGGATAGGCTCCTACAACTTTAAAATCACTTGAAGATGACACCTTTTTATGACCCGTTCCTGCAGGTAAGACAAGTACGTCTCCAGAAGAAACATCAATGCTCTCCCCTGTTTCTCCTCCAAGTAAAATGACTGCTTCACCCGCTACCACACATAGTACCTCATGAGTATTACTATGAAAATGATGATAGCTGTAAACTCCATTTGTCCAACTGTTCAACCAATTATGTTTATGAAATAACTTTTCGATATCCTTACTATTAACTTGTTGATAAATAACAACTGGCAATTTTTCGTTATTTGGAATTTTTTCTCCTTTTTTAAGGAACAACGATTTACTTTCTACAGACATGTTTTTTTCCTCCTCTTATCTTTCCATATCAATTCGTGAGATTTATCACATCTATTTTTATAAAATTCCTTTACCCTTACATTAACGAAAGTAAAACGTGGGGGGATCTCAGTGAGCAAAAAATTTAAAGGTGAAGACAATAACGAGCTTAAAGGTACATTGATTAGTGTGTTTTCTATCGGATTATTAATCTTGGTCATGTGGTTTAGTGTTTATTTCTTTTATATTACACGTTAATTAAGGGGGGCATTTTAAGATGCATTTTCATAAGTTTGAAAAAATTTGGTTAGGTTTTGGAATTTTATCATTAATATTATTTTTAAGCATTATTGGTGTAACTGCTTTTGCATTTAATCATCAGCCATCTGGAGGCTTGGAGACTATCGATCCTGAGAAAGTTGAGCAAACTGCACCATTTGATAATCCTGGAGTTCATAAAATCAATGATGATACGTATGAAGTGATTATTGTTGCAAAAGCTTTTGGCTATGAACCACCTGAAATAAAGGTACCTGCGGGAAAGAAAATAATCTTTAAGGTTACTAGTACAGATGTGACTCACAGTTTTTCAATCATTAACACAAATGTAAATATGATGGTTGTGCCTGGTCAAATCAATACAAAAGAGCATACCTTCGATAAACCTGGAGAGTATTTAGTAATCTGTAACGAATATTGTGGATCTGGTCATCATTTTATGAAGACAACGATAGAGGTGGTTGAGTAATGAAACAAATTAGTTTGGCAGACAAAAGATTAGCGTTAACAAATATTATTTTTGCTTATATTGCATTTTTGATTGGTACGTTTTGTGGTTTACTTCAAGTTTTTATACGTAATGATGCACTAACATTACCACCATGGCTTGATTACTATCAAATTCTAACAGCACACGGTGTATTACTGGCACTTATTTTTACTACTTATTTTATATTTGGTTTTCTCATTACTGGTATGAGTTATTCACTTGGTTCATTTGGACCTAAAGTTCATTTATTTTCGTGGATCGGTTTTATTGTTACAACTGCGGGAACATTACTCGCCATTGTTGAAATCATTGCAGGTAGAGCATCAGTTCTTTATACATTTTATGCTCCACTTCAAGCAAGTGGATGGTATTATGTTGGGTTAGCTCTTTTTGTCGTAGGTACATGGATATATAGCTTTGCTTTAATCGGTCATTATGTAAAATGGAAAAAGCAAAATAAAGGACAATTAAGTCCACTATTTGCTTTTATGACAATCGCAACACTTATTCTTTGGATTATTGCTTGTTTAGGAGTAGTTGCTACTGTATTATTCCAGTTTATTCCGTGGGCATTTGGTTGGGTTGATACAATTAATGTTGAGCTAAGTCGCTCTTTGTTCTGGTATTTTGGTCATCCACTTGTTTATTTCTGGCTATTACCGGCGTATATTGCATGGTATGTGATTGTACCAAAAATCATTGGTGGAAAAGTATTTAGTGATTCCTTAGCTCGATTATCGTTTGTGTTGTTTATTTTATTTTCAATTCCTGTAGGATTTCACCATCAGTTAACAGAGCCTGGAATATCAAGCTTTTGGAAATTCCTACAAACCATTTTAACTTTTATGGTTATTATCCCTTCTTTAATGACTGCATTCTCTATGTTTGGAACATTTGAAAAAACAGGTAGAGATAAAGGAGCTACAGGATTATTTGGATGGTTCTTTAAATTACCTTGGAAGGATATTCGATTTACTTCTTTATTTATTGCGATGTTCTTCTTTATTCCAGGTGGGGCTGGAGGAATTATAAACGCTAGTTTTCAATTAAATGAAGTGATTCATAATACATTATGGGTCGTTGGACATTTTCATATAACTGTTGGTACTCCCGTTGCCATGACATTTATGGGACTAACATTTTGGCTGATTCCTTATTTAACGGGAAGAAAATTAACAAAAGCGATTCAAAAGCTTGCTTTTATTCAAGTAATCACTTGGTCGATAGGGATGCTACTCATGAGTACATCTCAACATATCTTAGGATTACTTGGTGCACCGAGACGAACAGCTTATGCAGGTTATATGGATGATCCTAATGCTTTAGAGTGGTTTCAAGGAATTCTTTCCAATCATGTAACAATGGCCATTGGAGGAACAATTCTCTTCTTATCTGCCATGATTTTAATTTATATTGTGTTTTATACATTATTTGCAGCACCTAAAGCAAATTCAATAGAAGAACAAGTTGAATTCCCTATGGCAGAAAGTGATAGTACTGGTACACCTAAATTCTTGGAAAATTGGTGGATTTGGATAGGTATTGCTATTGCTTTAATTGCTATTGCCTATACGATTCCATTGATTCAAATGATTGAACATGCACCTCCTGGTTCTTCTGGATTTAAAACATGGTAGGGAGATGATTGATATGTTTTCAGTAGTTTGTGTTTTACTGCTTGTCACAACTGTTTTAACGGCAATGGTTGTTGATTTTACCACGAATGAAGATTAATCAAAAATTTATTTATTTAGACTTTACACTAAATATTGTTAAACTGCATATAACCTATATTACATGTAGTTCTCTTTAAAAAACATAAAGGAATACACTTAAAAAAGCGCTGTTGATTATGAATTCAACAGCGCTTTTAAGTGCATGACATTTCCTAGGATGAATATACTTAATGAGCAAAACTATTTATAGTTGATTTTAGCGGAAGGTGCGAGACTCCTGCGGGAGCAGCGGGACAGGTGAGATCCCACAGGCGCTTGCGCCGAGGAAGCTCACCGCACGCCCCGCGGAAAGCGAGCAACCTGTAGCGAAAATCAACCATCACAATATTTGTTATAAAGCAACAAAGTTTACACACAAATCTAAGTCCTTCTATTATAGAATCAATCTTTATGTCTATTCTTTAAAGTCGACAAACCTGTAATGGACAAGATTCACAACGACAGATTTGACGAAGACCCTGAAGATCATAAACCGTTATAAAACCTTTTTGATTATCAATAAGTCCGTCTTTTTTTAATTGATTCAGCATACGTGTGACCGTTTCTCTTGGTGTACCTATTAAACAAGCAATTTCATCATGTGTGAATTTCTTTGAAATTTCCCACACATCACCCTTTTGAACACCATACGTATTAGTCATTCGAATAATTACTGATGCAAGTGCTCCATTCTTTCCAAAAAACATTAAATCACGAAGCTTTGTTTGTGTAAGCTGTTGTGTGAAGCTAATCCATTTTGTAAATTCTAAAGAAAATTGACGATTTTGCCAAATCAGCATCTCAATATCCTCTTTATCTATGATACCGATCACTGAATCACCCTGTGCTTTGGCATTCTCCATAGCTCCACGCTCGTTTGCATGATACTCACCAAACAGATCATCAGCTTCATAATAATTTAATGTTAATACTTTTCCATCTTCTGTACTTTTATATAAAGTAATGGTTCCCTCAATTAAATAATAAAGCTTATCAACCTTATCTCCCTCATAATATAAATGATCCTCGTTCTTTACAGTAATTTTTTTCATTTTATTTCTTAAAGAGTTCATGCTATCTATTGAAAAAATATTAGTATTTGCTACCTTTTGATTTGTTTTTCGGTTTATAGTTGTTGGCATTTTCATCCACATCCCAAAATCATAAATTTTTATCTTATCTTCATTGTAGAAAATAAATACAAAAATTGTTATCAGGGAATTCCCTTATTTCTTTAGGGAATATCCCCTATTATGTATAAAAGCATGAAATTGTGGCATTTCATCCTAGTCGTTTTACTTGTTATGTTAGTACTCGAAATTACTTTGCATATAAAAAAGAGCAACCAGATTTTAGATCTGATGCTCTTCTTCATAATTATGAAAAGCTGTTTTCTCAAACTTTGTTGCTTTTAAATACCCGAACCAATCATCACTGTATTAAGTCTATGATATCTTTTCTTCATAATATAGTACACTTATAGTGAAAAACACTATTTTCCCTCAAATTTTGGTTACAAAGCAACAATCGTTCAGAAAAGAGCCTTATGAAAAGGAACTTTTACTACTATTGTTGTTCCCTCATTTATTTTTGATTGAATATCGATTTTCGCCCTTATTGAACGGGCTCTTTCTTCCATACTAAATAGCCCTACACCGTTTCTTTTGATAGTTGGATCAAAGCCGATTCCATCATCTACAATTTGTACAAGTAAATAGTCTTCTTCTTCAGATAATGATAGGAAAATCTCTTTGGTTTCTGCGTACTTCCTTATGTTTGTCATAGCTTCTTGAATAATTCTGTATATACTAGTTTCAACTTCAGTTGGAAGTCGTTTTTGTAATTTATAGGTGAAATTTGTCTTAAAACCATAATGCTCAGAAAACTTGTTTACAAATGAACGTATGGCAGGAACTAACCCTAGATCATCGAGAATAGACGGTCTTAACTGCCAAGAAATTTGTCTAATTTCTTCTATAATTGTAGAAATCTCCATTTCTAACTGTTCAATTATTTCAGGAGATGAATTTGTTCTTAAGCGATTGATCATGATAAGAAGACTGTATAGGTTTTGACCAATCCCATCATGCAGTTCTCTAGAAATATTCTTTCTTTCTTCTTCCTGGATACCGATTAACTTTGACATCATTCTTTGCAATTCTTCTTCTGCTCGTTTACGAGCGGTAACCTCATTTCGAATAGCTAAATATTGATATGGTTTACCCTTCTTATCTAAAAACGGAACAATCGTTGTATCTACCCAGTAATAAGTATCATCTTTCGCTTTATTTCTTATTTCACCCTTCCATACCTTACCAGATGATATTGTTTTCCATATATCTCTGAAAAACTCCTTAGAATGGTAACCAGAATTGATAATTTTGTGACTATTGCCGATTAATTCCTCATTTGTATATTTAGAAATCGTACAAAACGTTTCATTAACATATGTAATAATACCCTTTGAATTTGTAATAGCGACAATCGATGATTCGTCTAAGGCGAATTTCAAATCAATCAGTTCAGATAAAGATTCTTGTAGCTCACTTTCTATTTTTTGAAAATATTGCTCATGATCAATTTTTTCTTCTATGGAAATAAAGAAAAGTGATTGACCAATTATTTCAACTAACTCGGTGTAGATTTTCACAGATCTTTGTTTTTTATTTTCTAGGCTTACATTTGTTTCAATCACTTTTTCTATTGAATTCATTAATTCTTTACTATTTATATGAGTAAAAATAGAGGATACTTCTTTGTTTTTAATTTCAATTGATTGATATCCAAGTAGCTTTTCAGCAGCTTTGTTTAATGATTCAATCTTTCCATTTTCATTAACAATAATCAGTGGATTATTCTCTTTTTTCACCATCTGTAAGTTATGTTCCCTTTCTATAGACGTATTGATCGGCTTGCTATATTCCATAACCTAATAATCCCTTTTTTAACGCATACTCAACAAGCTCTGGCCTTGTTTTTAATTTTAATTTTTCCATAATATTTGATTTATGATTTTCAACTGTTTTCACACTGATAACAAGTTTCTCGCCTATTTCTTTATTTGAAAAACCTTTAGCTATTAAAGTTAATACTTCTTTTTCACGATCTGATAGTAAAGAATATGTGTCAGCATCTTTTCCACTTTTCATACGCTCTAAATAGTCTTCCATTAATTTCTTTGTTGCAGTAGGATACAAATAAGCTGAGCCTTCTGCAACAACCGAAATCGCATGAATGAGTTCATGATGAAGAGCACTTTTTAAAATGCAGCCTGATGCTCCCGCTTGAATAACACGAAATAGATATTCCTCATCATCATGCATGGTTAAAATTAAAATTTGAACCTCTGGCCATCGTTTTTTTATTTCAACTGTCGCTGATAGTCCGTCTTTTCCATGTGGCATGCTAAGGTCCATTAATACAACTTTCGGCTGAAGCTCTTCTACCTTCTTTATTGCTTCTTCTCCTTCAGAGGCTTCACCGACTACTTCCATATCGTTTAAATCATTTAATAACATTTTTAACCCAGTTCGAACAACTGCATGATCATCAACTAGTAATATTGATGTTATCAACTCTTTCACCTCACATTCGGAATAATAAGATTTATGACTGTTTGCGTTTCACTTAAATTTATCATATCAACTCTTCCATCTAATAGCATGATTCTTTGCTCAACCCCTTGATATAACAAAGAAAATCCATCTTTATTTATTGTTGTTTTTTCAATTTCTTCTATATCTATTTTTATGTGGAGTTCTTTCCCCCATATTGTTTCAACAAGTATCTTTTGAACTCTACAATGATCATTATAAGTTGTAATGATGTCCTTTACGATTCGATAGATCATTAATTCTGTAAATAACGGTATCCTTTTTGATTCGTTATCATTTACATACTTTATTTCAATTCGTTCATTTTTTCTAGTATCAGCAATAAATGTGGCTAATGCACCATCAAGTCCTTTATGAAAGAATGGATGAATTTGCGTTGATAGTTGCCTCGTATCTTCGATTGTTTTCTTTGTTAATTTTATCATGTTATTTATTGTCATTCTATCTACCTTATCCATATGCTGTTGTAGAAATTGCAAATGATTAAAAACCGCATATAAATTTTGAGCAATTTCTTCATGGAGATACATTGAAATTTCTTTCAACTCATTTTCATACTCTTCAATAATATGGGTTATTACTTGTTCTTGTTTGATTTGGCTATTCATGTGATCCACCTTTGTTGATTATTCATTGGAAGGCAATGTTAAAGCTTAATGTTGATTTTTAGCACTTTGTTGATTGGAGTGAAAGGCATGAGACTCCTGCGGGAGGAGCGTGTCAAAGGGAGACCCCACAGGCGCTTGCGCCGAGGAGGCTCCCGGACCGCCCGCGGAAAGCGAATGCCTGTAACGGAAATCAACAACAAAGTTTAACAGAGCCCATTGGAAAAAAGTATTGGAGTCATTTTGTGATAGGACAGCTGAAGAAAATACGCTATTTTACTATTTTAAAAACATGTTCAAAAGGTATTGAATAGTTATTACTAAAAATAGCTAACTTACCACTAAATGAAATTCAATGGTAAGTTATCAAATGTTAATTTATTCTTAATCTTCTAAACTCAAAACAATACGACCGTTAATATCTCCGTTTATCATACGATCAAAAACTTCATTAATCTTCTCTAGAGGCTGGACTTCAATGATTGTTTTAACTTTTCCTGTTGCAGCGAACTCAAGTGCTTCTTGAAGATCCTTTCTAGTACCAACAATTGAACCAATAATACTAATACCACCTAATACAGTATCAAAAATTGGAATCGGCATTTCCTCTGGAGGTAATCCGACAAGTACACAAGTACCTCCTCTTCGAACAGATTGAAATGCTGCTTGAAATGCAGGCTTAGATACAGCTGTTACAACTGCCCCGTGCACACCCTGAATATGTGATTTAATAAATTGGTCTGGATCTTCTTCATTAGGATTAACAATTAAATCTGCACCTAATTCCTTAGCTAATTGAAGTTTCACCTCTCCTAAATCAACAGCTACTACATTCATTCCCATTGCTTTTGCATATTGAACAGCAACATGCCCAAGACCACCAACTCCATAGATTGCAACCCATTCCCCAGGTTTAACACCAGAAACCTTTAACGCTTTATATGTTGTTACACCAGCACAAAAAATGGGTGCTGCTTCTTCATATGTTAATTGATCAGGAATTTTCACAATGTAATTTGCATCTGCTTTACAGTATTCAGCATACCCCCCGTCAACAGAGTAGCCTGAGTTTTGCTGTGATTCACACAGGGTTTCTTTACCACTTAAACAATATTCACATTGACCACAAGCTGAATACAACCAAGGCACACCAACACGATCACCAATTTTTACATGTGTAATACCTTCTCCTACTTCTGTTACAATTCCTACTCCTTCATGACCTGGAACTAATGGAAGCTTCGGTTTTACTGGCCAATCTCCGTGTGCTGCATGTAAGTCTGTATGACATACCCCACAAGCTTTCATTTTGACAAGAACTTCTCCGTATCCTATTTGTGGCTTTTCTATTTCTTGAACAACTAATGATTTTTTAAACTCTTTCACAACAGCTGCTTTCATTTTACTTCCCCCTAAGTCATATTTTCAGTGAAACAAAGTTTTCTTATCTATAGATTAATAGGGAAAAGCTAATTATGATGTGATAAACCTCACAATGAGAAAAATATAACAAATTCAATAAAAATTATTGGCTATTGAAAGCCATTCGTTACTTACAATCAATATTGAGTCAAAAAAAATGTATAAAAAAAGGCCGATATTGACCTTCTTTTATACATTATATTTTTTGCGTTATTCCGTTTGAAGCATGTTAAAAACTTGTTCTACGTCTTTGTCTCCTCTACCAGATAGATTAACAATGATTGAATCTTCTTGATTTAATTCACCTGCTAATTTTATAGCATACGCAATCGCATGTGAGCTTTCTAAAGCTGGAATGATTCCTTCTATTTTTGATAAAAGCTGAAATGCTTCAAGTGCTTCTTGCCCTGTTACTGTTACATACTCTGCACGTTTTGTTGTTTTTAAGTAGCTATGTTCAGGTCCAACACCTGGGTAATCTAAACCTGCTGCAATGGAGTATGTTGGTTTAGGTTCACCATTTTCATCTAAAAGGGTTAAACATTTAAATCCGTGAATGATAGCTGGAACACCTTCTGTCAAAGAAGGTGCTTCTGCTGGCTCGACCCCTATTAATCTTACTGACTCTTCTTCAATATAATGTGCAAAGGCTCCGATCGCGTTGCTACCACCTCCAGCACATGCAACAACCGCTTTTGGTAGCTTACCTTCTTTTTCTAGTATTTGTCTTTTGGATTCCTCACTTATAATTGATTGAAAGTGTTTAACCATTGTCGGAAACGGATGTGGTCCAACAGCTGAGCCTAGAAGATAAAATGTACTTTCGTAGTTTTCAACTAAATCATTTAAAGCAGCATCTACAGCATCCTTTAATCTTCCTTGCCCTTTATCTACAGCAACGACCTTTGCACCTAACAGCTCCATACGAAATACATTCAAAGCTTGTCTTTCTGTATCTACTTTCCCCATATAAATGATGCAATCCATTCCACCAATAATAGAGCATGCAGTTGCAGTTGCCACTCCGTGCTGACCTGCACCGGTTTCTGCAATGATACGTGTGGCACCCATTCGTTTAGCTAATAATATTTGACCAATTGCATTATTAATTTTATGTGCACCGGTATGGTTTAAATCTTCTCGCTTTAAATAGATTTTCGCACCACCAACTTGCTTAGATAAATTCTCAGCAAATGTTAGGGGGTTTTCACGTCCAATATATTCTTTCATATAATAATTAAATTCTTCTATGAATTCAGGATCATTTTTATATTTTTCAAAATTCTCATCTAAAACTCCTAGTACATTCTTTAAATCTGGTGGAACAAAACTACCACCAAAGTCTCCAAAATAACCTTTTTCTACTGTTTCATTCGTCATCTATATATTCTCCCCTTTACATGAAACCTAAAAATTCTGAATAAATAAATTATACCATTTAACGATCATCCTTTCTAACAAATTTGTATTTAAATATAATAAAGAAAGATCAAGCGCATGAATCTAGAAGCTAAAGTTAATTAACATTTATAATCTTTCTAATGACGTTTAAGAGCTGAAACTAATCAAGAACACATAAAAAAAGAACCCCTATAAAGGAGTTCTCAACTGTTAATTCAGGACCTGTATTCAATATAAGTCTCTTTCTATGACAGAAAAACACTTCAATTATTTTCATAGGATAATAGGTAAGCATCAATTTAAATGCTGAGAGAATTCTTACCTCTTATTCTGTTACGAGATAGTTTTTTACATTATATTCTTTTTTCTTTTCTTCTAGCCATGTTGGATATTCAGTTGTCAGTTTTTCATCAAAAAGAATGGATTGTATTTCTTCTTTACTATTTTCTATCGTTGCTTCTTCCGCTTTCTGTACGTCTGTCACTTTTATTAGGTGGTAACCATATTCAGATTTAACAGGATCACTAAGTTCATCAACCTTCATTGAGAAAGCAGCTTCTTCAAATTCTGGAACCATACTACCTTCACCAAAGAAGCCCAAATCTCCACCAGCTTCAGCTGAGCTAGTATCTGTTGAATATTCTTTAGCTAATTCTGCAAAATCTTCTCCATTATCAAGCTTGCCTTTGATTTCTTTCGCTGTTTCTTCATCTTCTACTAATATATGACTTGCTTTCACTTGCTTAGTTTTTGCAAAGGATTGTTTATTTTCATCGAAGTATGTCTTTATTTCTTCATCTGTGATCTCTATACGAGATTTGAGTAATTTTTCAATTTGAAGATTTGTTTTTATATCTCCTTTAACATCTTCTATCGTTAAACCACTTGTTGCTAATGTTTGATTAAAGGTTTCTTCTCCACCATAAGAAGCTATGATCTCATTAACCTCAGTATCTACTTCTTTTTGTGTAACTGTAATATTCTCTTTTTCCACTTCTTGTTCAATTAAATTTTTCGTGATCATTGAATCTACAGCTGCTTCTCCATTTTGCTCAACAAAAAATGTATATAAGTCATCCTTTGTTACGGAGTTATCCCCAATTTTTGCAACCAATTCACTTCTTGTTGTCATATATACAAATAAAGCTACTACTAATATTAAAAGAATCGCTAGAATTGCTACTGTTTTTTTACTTGAAAAAATTTTCTCTATCATTTAAAAAGCTCCTTCATTCGTTATCATTTTTCTTTTGCTGTTTAGTAAAGCATATCTTAATATTATGAATAAACTATGAACAAAGGATTAAATATTCTAGAAATCTTCACTCTTTATACTGAAAAAACCAAACTAACTTCTCTACTAAATTAGTTTGGCAACATTATTGTAAATTTTGTACCTTTATTTGGTTTACTTTCAACTGTAATTTCGCCATTGTGTAACTCAACTAATCGCTTTATGATGGAAAGACCTAACCCAAACTCCCCAAATTGATTACTAGATCTTGATATATCAGCTTTATAAAACCTCTTCCAAATTGATTCGATTTCTTCTTGATCCATTCCAATTCCAGTATCCTCTATTTGTATAAATGAATGGTGATGACTTTGCCATCCTCTTAACAAAATTTGGCCACTGTCTGTAAATTGAATACTATTTTTTGTGATGTTCATCAATATTTGAAAAAGACGATCATAATCAGCATGAATGATCATTTCTTTCTGAGCTTCAATGACTAGTTTTATTTGTTTTTCTTCTGCTTGATAATACAAATGATCCTTAATTATTTCTAATATTTCCTTAAGATCTATTTTCTCTTTGACTAATTTAATTTGATTAGAACGAATTCTTTCATAATCAAGATTTTCATTAACAAGACGAATAAGTCTTTTTGTTTCATCACTTACGAGATTTATTCCTTTTTCTCTTTCAGCTTCTTCAATCATGTGATGTTTTAGACCTTCTATAACACCACTAATCGTTGTTAAAGGTGTGCGAAGCTCGTGCGAAACATCGGCCATAAATCTTCTTCTCCGCATTTCCAAGCTTTCTATTTCTTCATTTGATAGCTTTAATTGATCAACCATTTTATTAAAATCATTAGCCATTTCATCAATTTCATCAAAGTTTGAAGTAGCTATATATGCATTATAGTCACCTTTCGATATTTTTGAGGTCGCACGTCTTATCTTTTTAATACGATTAACATGAATCTTAGAAAGAATCCAGCTTAGTAAAAAGGAAATTGATAGTGCAATTAAAACTGTAAAGAGGAGATATTGATTTGCTTCACTAATCATTTCTCTTGATCCACTTATGGGTGAGATAAGTAATATCCCCCCTGTTAAGCCACTTCTCGCGATATAGGGAATCGCAACTAACGAAACCTCTTGGTCTGCCCATTTGATATTATGCTTTGTTACAACCTTCTCACCATTGGAAAGCTTATTCCAGTCTTCCTCTGTAATCGTAGTCTGAGGTGAACTATTTGATATTGGAAAAACAATTCGACCATGTTGATCAAAGATACTGAAGTAAATATTTTGTCCATCTAACACTCGTTTATATTGTAGCAATACATGATTTTGCCCAGCTTGCTCAAAATCAGTTAAAATTGATTCACCATAATTTGTTAATTCTTTTACTTTATTTTGATAAACGACGTTTTCAACAAAATGTGTAAAAAGTAAGCTTAAAATTAAAAATGCAACGATAAGAACACTAATATGACTTAGAAATTGTTGATAAATGTATTTAATTTTCATGATTCTTTATCAATTCTTCATCAAACTTATAACCAACTCCCCAAACTGTATGAAAGAATGGGTTTTGAGGTGTTTCAACTTTTTTTCTTAATCGTTTAATATGTACATCGACCGTTCGTTCATCACCATAAAATTGATAGCCCCACACTTGTTCTAATAACTGCTCTCTAGAAAAAACTTGCCTTGGATTTTGTAAGAAGTAATACAAAAGATCAAATTCCTTCGGAGTAAGATTCGTAATTTTCTTACCTTGCAGCAACACTTCTCTTGTTGATTTGCTTATCGCAAAATTCTCAGACTTCAATACGTCTGAAGACAATGTTTTTTTCTCTTGCTCTGAAACATGATACCTTCTCGTCACAGCTTTAATTCTTGCCATTAATGCAAGTGGACTAAAAGGCTTTGTGACATAATCATCAGCACCCATTTCTAATCCTAATACTTGATCTGATTCACTGTCTTTAGCAGTAAGCATAATAATTGGAATTGTATGGTTGTCTTCTCTAATTTTTCTACATAATGAAATTCCATCTAACCCCGGAAGCATCCAATCAATAATTAATACATCCCATTGACCATTCTTCAATACTTCATAACCTTGATAACCATCATGGATAAATTCGCCACTTATGCCTTCCTTCGAAAAGAACATCTCGATCATCGAGCACACACTTAAATTATCTTCAATGACAAGAACTTTCATTTTGCACCCACCGTTATTATGTAATATTGTATGAATTCATTCTAACTTTTTCAGCTAACTTGTACAATTTAAGGAATTAACGTCCAACATCTGTTTTTAATTATTTTTGGCTCTGTTAAACTTTGTGGTTGATTTCCGTTACAGGCATTCGCTTTCCGCGGGCGGTCCGGAAGCCTCCTCGGCGCAAGCGCCTGTGGGGTCTCCCTTCGACACGCTTCTCTAAGCAGGAGTCTCATATATTCACCTCCAATCAACCAAGTGCTAAAAATCAACCATAAGCTTTAACATAGATTTATTTTTATTCGTTGATTTGATAAACATAATACACTTACATCTATTTCCTAATTTAATAGTAGCTTACTATTTTTTTATAAAGTATATGATCTTGAGAAACACGTAGGAAGTGTAACGTATTTTAAAGTGAATTACGGTACTTTGAGGACAAAAAGAGTATGACTAGCTTGAGAGAAATATATATTGATAGCAAAAAAGACCCCAAAAAGGGATCTTTATAGTAGCTGCTTAAGCAGCATTATACTTATTTTTGAACGTTAGCAGCTTGTGGTCCACGAGCTCCTTGCTCAACTTCAAAAGTAACCGTTTGGCCTTCTTCTAAAGTTTTGAAACCATCACCTTGGATAGCAGAGAAATGTACGAATACATCGTCTTGTCCTTCAACTTCGATGAAACCGAAACCTTTTTCTGAGTTAAACCATTTAACTTTACCTTGTAACATTGTTTTTCCTCCTACGTGGAAAATAATCATCCACATTGTATTACTATTCTTGCTAGACAACGATCTTTGAAGAGGTGCTTTAGAAAAGCAAATTCCTACTTTCAGCCTTATCCGAACAAAAATAATTAAGTCAATTGTAACACTATCATTTACTGAAATCAAGATTCATAAATAAGAATACTTGAAAATGTTTTCATGATTTTAGCATACATAATTTTTATGGTTTAAGCAAAATATATCATAATAATACATTCATTTAAGGAGGGTATCATGATTCCCCCATCCTTTGACGATATACAACGTTTAAGTGATGAATTAAATCACCAAGGCTATTTACACTGGTTTCAAGACGATCTATTTGCTTTCAATTGGTGGCTATTATTATCTGCAACAGTTCTCCCTTATTTTATATGGTGGAGAATAGTCGATAAAAATCGTCTAATAGAAATCTCTGCATTGGGTCTCTTCAGTGCAATAAGTGCTTCATTTTTTGATTTAATTGGTACAACTTTAGGACTTTGGGGATATCCTGACAAATTAATACCCGTTCTCCCACCACTTTTACCTGCTGATCTTGTGGTTATTCCTATATGTTCAATGATTATCTATCAATACTCACATAATTTGTTTTCCTATTTATGGCGTTATGTGATCCTATCCCTGTTCTTAGCTTATGTCATTGAAGTGGCTTTTAGCGATTTGGGTATGTATATTAAACTAAAATGGTGGACTCATACGTATTCATTTTTCGGGCTTTGTTTATATGGAATTAGTCTTAGATTATTTATGAACGTTTTATTGAAAAACGATGTTAAAGCGAAATAAAAATATATGAGACTCCTGGTTAGAGAGTGCTATCAGTCAAAGTGAGACCACAGGAGCTCATCTCTCCCGGACCGCCACAACATTAAGTAAAGAGTTCACCGAAAAGCATCCAAACAAAACTACTTTTTGTAAAAAGTAAATTTATTCTTACCATTTCGTTTTGACTGATACAATGCTTCATCTGCTAACTGTATAATATCATCAGGTTCTATTGAATAATCCGGCCATAATGCTCCACCAATACTACATTTTATAACCACTTTTTCTTCATCATCTAAAGAAATAGACTTGTTTATAGACTCAATAATTTGTTCTCCTAATTTCTCCCCTTCTTTAACTGGAGAAGATGTTTTTAAACGAGAGATGACAATAAATTCATCTCCACCGAGTCTGCCAACAAAATCATCTTTATCAGCAAACTGCTTCAAACGAGCAGCAACCACTTTAAGTAATTGATCTCCTGCTTGGTGACCAAAAGTGTCATTCACATCTTTAAATCCGTCTAAATCTAAAAAGAGAAAAAGATATTTTTCACCTGTTTTTTCATTTTCAAGTTTTTTATCAATAAATGAGTATAATGCAATTCGATTTGGTAGTCCTGTAAGTGAATCATTATGTGCTAGCCTTTTCATTTGTCCTAACTCTGATTTCGTTTCGGTAATTGTTGTGACCATCTCACTTAACGAAAGAGATAAAACATGCAAATCTTTTATTCTCTTAAATTGCGGAATATCTACCTTTTTTCCTTCTGTTAGCTGATTAGCCGCTTTAGATATCTGGTGAAGTGGTGTAGAAATTTTGCTAGCAATAATCCAACCTAAAACAGCAAATATAAATGCTGCAATAACTCCAATTAAAATCGTATAATTTTGCAAATGTTTAACAGATGTAAATGCCTGTTCTATCGGTACTCTGACTAGAACAGTCCAGTCTAACCCTGGATAACTCAAGTATCCTTCTGTAGCCGAATAACCTGTTACATATTCCTTTCCATCTGCCCATGTTTTAACTTTCCAGCTATTGTTTACTCCATATTCTTTTTTTAAAACATTAGAAGGTAATGTTTCCCCTACCATACCCTTAGGACCCAACAAGATCGAGTGATCACTTGTTCTTACAATAAAAACTTCCATCTGCTTTGAGTTCTCTAAGTCTTTTTGATAAGGCTTAATAATTGAGCGTTCAATCTCCTTTGACCACTCCCAACTAAGATGTGATGCTAAAACACCTTTAAATTCACCATTTTGATTTATAATCGGAAAGCTGATATCGACAAATTCAAGAGGTTCACCAGTCGGATTTGGTAATAATTCTGCTAGTAAAACAGCTTCATGTACATCTCCGATAAATGGCTGCTTTTGTGCCTGTTGAAAAACAGGTCTTTCTGCAATATTTGTTCCTTTTAAAATATCATCTGTTGAAGCAATGATATTCCCCTTGGCATCTGTTAAGCCCACCCAAGAAAATGAAGGTATACTCTCTTTTAATTGATTAATTAATATTCTTTTATCATCATTAAGATCATCTTCTTTATATAGATTTAATTGACTGATCATCTCAATTTCACTATAACGAGACCACATAAAAAAATCTAGTTTGTCTGACATTTGATAAGCAATACTTGAAATAGAATCTCCAATTTCAGCTTTAATTTCTTCACTTGACTTTATAGAGATAACAGTGGTTAAAAAAGCGGTTAATAAAACAATAAAGAGTAGAAAAGAAATGGCAAAAAAAGTACGTAAATTGATGCGAGACATAGAACTTTCTCCTTATGTAATCATTAAATTTACAATAATTGTCGAAAATGATAACTTACTGATTTATTCTATCTCTTTTTCAATTACTTTGCACGTTAAAATGTTAACCTAATAAATTACAGAAGCCCAGGTGCCTTGTTCAGCAAAGATAAGCATATAATGATTTAGAGTTAAAAGCTCATTTTAAAAGAAATACCTTGGATCTTGTAAAAGTTACCTGTATCGAATTCAACAAAGCAGTACTAACAAAGCAAAAAACAGTTGATTTCTTAATGAAATCAACTGTTTTTTAGATGTTTATTAAACTCTTTTAAATGGCCACCAATTTGCTGAGCCAAATGTTTTTACCATAACTGGTACAAACAAAGGTAATACAATTAACGCATAAAGAATCAATCCTGTTAATATAATTGATGCGATTTGAATAAGTGATAACATCCCAGAAGGAATCATTGCAGCAAATGTTCCACCTAAAATAACTGCCGCAGAGATAATAACTGTTCCCATTTTCTTCATTGCTAACAGCATTGCTTCACCTACAGACATATCTTTATACTCATTAAATCGATCCATTAGGAAAATACTATAATCTACACCAAGTGCAATTAAAATGACAAAGGCGAAAAACGGTACAGCCCAACTTATGCCTGTATATCCTAAAATGTTAACAAAGATTACCTCGTTAATTCCTAGTGCAGTATAGTAAGTTAAAATTAATGAACCAATTAAATACAATGGCATAATAATTGAACGGAATAAGAATATTAGTATAATAGATATTCCAACAAGCATTAGTACAACTGTACGTGAATAATCATTGTTGGACATTGTATTTAAGTCAGCATTTACACTCGTAATTCCACCTATTGCAACCTTTGCATTTTCAAGCTTTGTATCTTTTGTTGCACGCTCGACTGCATCATTAATTTTATCTATTTGATTAATTGCTTCATTAGAGTATGGATTTGCCTCAAATACAACATTAAGTGTCATTACTTTTCGATCATCAGATAAGTAAGTGTTCAATGCCTGTTCAAAATCCTTACTTTCTAAAACCTCCTCAGGTAAGTAAAAGCCAGAAGAAGTTGATGTTTTTGATAAATCTGCTAAATAATCCTGTGCCGATCCTAATCCATCTGATACTTGATTTAAACCATCAACACTTTCAGCTAAACCATTTGTTAATTGTGACATTTGACCATCAAGATCACCAAAGCCATCTAACAGTTGTTTTTGACCTTCAGTTACACCTGACAATCCATTTTGTAATTTAGGTATGCTTCCAACAATTTGACCTTGACCATTTGCTAACTGATCTAAGCCTGCTTGCTGCTGTTCGATGCCAGCTATTAGTTGTGCTAAACCTTGAGAAAATTCTTTTTGACCTTTAATTAATTCTGTGAATTGAGTATTAGCTAAACCAACACCCTCGGTAATTTTAGCAAGATTACTGTTTAGTGCATCTAATCCACCAGCTACACTTGGGAGCTGCTTAGTAGCTACATTAAGTACAGTACCTTTTATCATTTTATAGTCGTCATTTTCTTCTTCAATTCCATCATATGCTTCTTCAAGTGCTGTAAAATGGCTATTTAAATTTTTAAGAGCATTTGAAAGCCCCAGTAAACCTGTTTTAACCTCTTCGTACTTACCATTAAGAGTTCCTAAATTACGCACTGCTTCTTCATAACCAGCAAGTAATTGGTTACTTCCTGCTAGAATTTCTTCCGCACCAGCTTTCGCTTCTGCTAAACCATTTTTTATTTCGTTTGAACCTGCAGAGCCTTGACGGATGCCTTGTTCAATTTTCGCCAAATTTGTTTGGATTTCAGTCATTCCTGAATTAATATCACTTGTACCGTTTATTAATTCATTAATCCCATTTGTTGCTTCTTTCATCTGAGGAGTTGATTTTGATAATTCTGATTCTGCCTCAGCAAGACCATCACTGATTTGAACGAGCCCATCATTTCCTTCTCCTAGTCCTTCTTCAAGACTTTCAGCTTGCTTTGCCACATAAAAGTCCTCAATAGTTTCTCCGGTTGGCCTTGTAACAGATCGAACAGAATCTACTAAATCAACTTTTTCTAGCTCTTTACTAATTTCTTCTGCTAATGCAATATATTCTGTTGAGTCCATTTCCTCATCATTTTTAATAACAATTTCAGTTGGCATAGACTCACCTGGTCCAAAGCTATCTGAAATGGCATTAAATGCTTTGATTGAATTAACATCTCCACCGATTTCTTCTAAAGAATTATAAGATAGCTTACCATCATATAAAAGTAGAAATGGAGTTGAGACAGCTGCCACTATAAGTAAAGCAATAACTGGACGCACTAATGAAAAACGACCAACAGTCTCCCATAACTTACTATCTTTATGCTCAAGTTTACCTTTTGATGGCCAGAATATTTTGTTCCCTAATACTGCCATAAAGAAAGGTACAACCGTAAATAACGCAATCAATAAAACTGCGACTCCTACTGCTACAGCTGATGCTGATTGGTACAGTTTAAATTGTGAGAAACCAATAGCGGCAAAACCTATTAATACTGCTAATCCACTGAAAAATACAGTTCTACCAGCATTGCGATATGTTTCCACAATGGCTTCTGTTACACTTTCACGATGTGCTAGTTCTTCTTTAAAACGACTTAAAAGTAATATACAATAATCTGTTCCAATCCCAAACAATACGGCAACTAAAAATATTTGCGTGAAATTAGAAATGGGGAAATTCAATTGATCAACTAGTATTGACACAATTGACTGTGATGCCAAATAAGTGATCCCTACTGTAATTAACGGTATGATTGGTGCAATTAATGATCTAAAAACAAGTAGTAAGACCGCTAATATAAAGACAACGGTAATACCTTCTGTTTTCTTCAATCCTTCTTGCGAGCTTGTCATAACATCTTGATCAATCATCCATCCACTCGTGTAGTAGTGTTCAACATTGATTTCTTCAATAACATCATATAATAGTGCGGATAACTCTTTGGCTTCTCGATCATTTCTATTAATAGAAACTGAAGCAAGAATGGTTTTACCATCTTCTGAAACAAGCTGATCTTTTAGGCTTTCCTCATTAAAATGAGTTAATATCTCTGTTACATCAAGCTCTTTATTTTTTTCAAGTAACGAAACAGCTTTTTCTGCTTCTTTTATTTCATCATTCGTTAATTTATCTTCATTATGAAAAACAAGTGCAGCCTGTGTTATGTCACCAACACTTTCATCCGCCTGAACTTCGGCTAATATTTCATCTGCTAATGATGATGAATAACCATCAGGTACACTAATTTGACCCTTGTCTCGAACTAAATCTGCCATGTTAGGAGCAATAAAAAATAAACCTACGACAACAGCAATCCAGCCAATAATGACAAACCATTTTCCTTTAATTATTGTGTTCAAATTCTATTCCTCCATTTTACATTCTTTTAAATTGTCTAATAAAGTATTTAATTTTTCATATGTTTCTACAAAAGAGGTAATTTCACTTTCATCAAAACTTGTAATAATTGACTCTACTAATTTACGGATTTTCTCCTCTGTGTTCACATATAACTCAGTACCTTTTTCAGTTAATGTCAAGTATATAACTCGTCGGTCATTTTCATCTCGTGTTCGTTTTATTAGTTCCTTTTCTGTTAAACGATTGATGATCGCTGTAATAGCACTTCGCTTTACATCAAATTCTTCTGCCAGCTCTGTTGAAGTGCATACACCCACTTTATGTATATACCTTAATGTATAATGTTGGTCATTTGTAATAAATTCCCCAATACTATCTTTCACAAGGTTTTCACCCTTTTTGGTCACAGAAAAAGATACAACTAGATATCGATTAATCAATTCTTCTATATGTTTATCATTCATTTTTTATGCCACCCACTTTAATCTACTTCAACACTTTAACTATTAACGTGTTTAACTATAAAACGTTATCGGAATTCTGTCAATAAATAATACTTAGGCGAATTATATAACCTTTCAATCCCTATATATAAGGATTACTAAGACAAAATTGACCTGATCCGATGTTTGATACTTTTTCTTTCGAAATTTTCGAGATGCCTTTTTGTGTCTTTAAAGTCCTAATTCTCTCATGTGAAATTTGTTGAATTTAATCCACCTAAAAACAGAAAAAGAAAAGCAAAAAAAGAGCTCATTTCCCCTTTTTTTGCTTTTCCTTTTGTAATGTTGCTATTGCAGAGGTTAAATACCCACTGTAACTGCTAATTTCTTCATCATCATAAGCTTGTAATGAAAGATGTATTCGTTCGAAATTGTCAATAAGATGATCTTCCTTCATTCCACGTGAAGTCAAAATATTGTTTAACCATAGAGCGTAGTCAGTAAATATCTTTGTTTCATTCAAAGCATATGCTGTGTCGAGGTGCTTAAAATGATGATAGTTATCTTCTACACATTTTTCTCGGCCCACACTGCCATATTTCTCTTCTAACATAGGATAGGCTTTATAAATTCCTTCTACAACTTCTTCAATTACTTTAGCTACAAACTCCTGTTTCATTCTGCTACCACTTCAAATCGTTGAACAATAGGCTTTATAGAAGCAAGCTCTTGATCTGGATAATTCTTTTCTAATTCATGGACTTTTTTATAAGCATCGCTTGTTACCCAATTCACATAATCCTCTTTTGACTTCCAAGCGATTTGTACAGTGAGTTCGCCTTTTTTCACTTCATTTTGCAATAACTGAAAGTATTTAAACCCATCATATTGATCAACAAGCTTTGATCGAGTCCGATATATTGTAATGACTTCTTCTACCTTGTCCACTGGAACATGGAAGGTTGAATGTACGATATACATGAAAAAACTCTCCCTACATAAATTGTTATTATTTCTTTCATTCTCTTATTATAAAGCAACTAAATTATCGTTAAAACCTTTTATCCACATGCGAAGTTAAAAACACTCATACTACTTCAGGGAATTAGAGATACTATCATAGAAATTGATATATGGAGGGTGATTATGGAAAAAATGCCTATGACTTCAATAACAAGTGGGATGGGAATTGAGGTTCTACCTGATGTATTTTGTTTATCTGTACAAATTGTCAACATTTGCTTTATAGGTAATCCGAAAGAGACAAACGAATTTGTCTTAATTGATGCGGGAATGCCTGGGTCAGCTGACCTGATCATAAATGAAGCAAAAAAGAGATTTGGTGAAAATGCCAAAGCGACTAACATTGTATTAACACACGGACATTTTGATCATGTTGGAGCAATTCATGACTTAATAAAAGAATGGGATGTACCAGTATATGCTCATTCTTTAGAAGCTCCCTTTTTAACAGGAAAATCCGATTATCCACCACCAAATCCTGAAGTCGAGGGTTTGGTGGCGAAAATGTCTCCTATGTTCCCTAGACATAGTATAGATATCAGCACCCATTTACAATTGCTTCAAGATGACGGAATTGTGCCTCCACTAAAAGATTGGCGTTTTATTCATACTCCTGGGCACACACCAGGACATATCTCTCTTTTTAGAGATCGTGATTCGGCACTAGTAGTTGGAGATGCTTTTACAACTGTGGAACAGGAATCTCTATATGATGTTATGACACAAAAACAAGAAATGCACGGACCACCTGCTTACTTCACCACCGATTGGAAAGCAGCATCAGAGTCTGTTAAGAAACTCGAAGCATTAAAACCTACTGTCGCAATTAGTGGACATGGCCTTCCGATGGCAGATGATGAACTAACAACTGACCTAAGAAAATTAGCAGAAACCTTTGACGAAAAAGAAATTCCTGAAAATCAAAAATAATTCATAAAAAAGGGTTTGATTCTCTTCATTAGGATCTTATCCTTTTTTTAGTTCTTCATCTTAATTCCTATTTCTACACAATGATTCTTAACCATATACTTTATTATGACTTATATATCGGAGGGTAATTATGATTATCATTAGAAATCAACCTCAAAGTGAAAACCAACTAACCTCATCTTCCTATTCTACAGAGCAAAATGAAATAATTGCAAAGATGAGTCGCTACAATAATAAGTATTCTTTTTTAAATCATGAACATTTAAAATTTGTCCTCCATCTTCGATTAGAAATCATTAACTCGGCACGTAATCTATATGCTAGTAAAGCTAAATTCACTACATTTGAAAGAGCACATTGTAATGAAAACTATTGGCAGTTAACAGCACAAGGTGGCTTTAAACTTAAATCCGGCGTAAAACCGTCTGTGGCAATAAAAGATATTTATGAAAATGGCCTATTATATGGTTTTGAATGTGCAACAGCTATGGTTATTATCTTTTATACAGGTGTATTATCCTCAATAGATTCAAGACAATTTGATCGACTGTACCAAGGCTTATATTTACGTGACTGGCAATCAGATGAAGATTTACCCATATATACAAATCGGGGAAATGATTATCTACCCGGAGATTGTTTATATTTTAATAATCCACAATTCAATCCAAATACTCCTCAGTGGCAAGGAGAAAATGCCATTGATTTAGGAAATGATTTATATTTTGGTCATGGTATAGGCATTAAAACAGCTGAAGGTATAATTGAAGCGTTAAATAAAAGAAGAAGTGCACAGGCTACCGAATCGGCCCATTTATTATCACAAGTCACACGAATTGATGATAACTATTTATATCAATTTTCTCGAGTTTATTCACGAAATAACGAAACAACTTTCATCGCAACAAACTCTATTGTAGTGAGAGTTGGACGTAATATCGTATCACTATAACAAAACATCCTTTTTACCTAAGCTTATACTTTAATTACTAATTTCTCTCTAAGTACAAATAACTGCTACTATCACATTTTTAGTGGCTGAGACATAATTAAAGAAATCATTCATAATGGTCTTGATCAGATAAGGCGGAACAAACAAATTCGTTCCATTGCGCTGCAGACTCAAAAATAGCCGGGGAGACTTAAACCTCTTCTCGGCTACACCTCTAGGTCTCAGCACTTCCGCTCCATTTCGTCAGTTATTAAAAATAGCAGGCAAAATCAAAAAAATATTTTTAAAAATAAAAATCCGAACTATTAGGAAAAGATCAACTGAAATACCACCTAATAATTCGGATTTATTATTATCGAAATACTTATGTGCTAGCTTTTATCTTCATAGAAATCGAAGACCATTATTGATGTAGTCCAACAAACGGCGTTGTCAGTAAAAACTTTAAGTTTTTACCTAAACGTATCAGATCACTTATTTTTTGGAATAAAACTTTTTAAATAAGATTAGTAAAGATGTCATGATAATTGACAACACAGTATAAGCAATCACCCATATAAAAAAAGTCTCATTAAAGAAAATCAACATTATAAAAGAAAATACAACAAAAATGAGTGCTGGTGTTACATAACTTTTTTTTGTAATCATATATCCAAATGTTGATAAAAGCAGAATCAAAGCTGGAAAGATAATAAGAATTAGTAAAAATTCCATACATCACCTCAAACGAACAAGTTCTCATTTATTTTACTCATTTTACCATAAAGAAAGTAACTAAAGTAAGAATTAAATACATCCATTAATTTAAAGTTTTAAGGTAAAAATCCCTCTGTCTAGGTCCGTCAAATTCACAAAAATAAATTCCTTGCCATGTACCTAACAGCAATCCCCTTTTTGTAACAATGATCGTTTGTGAAGCTCCTACAGTACTCGCTTTCATATGTGAAGCAGTATTTCCTTCAGCATGCATATCTTTTACAACATTCCACGGATAGATTTCATCAAATCTTCTTAACATATCGCTCTTCACGTCTGGATCTGCATTTTCATTAATTGTGATACCTGCAGTAGTATGTGGGCAATAAACAATAATTGCACCTTCTTGAATATTTTCTTCATAAACAAATTCTTGAACAATATTTGTAATATCAATCATTTCATCTCGCATATTTGTTTTGATCGAATGTTTTTTTACCATATCTAACGCCACCCTTCCTGATTACCTACCTATATATTACCGTTATTACACAGCTTGTAAACTTATAAGAGGTATATAATCATTTCCAGTAATATTTATTCAACCTTACCGAATCGTTGATCTTTTCACAAGTTACTTACTCCCTACTTAAAATGCTTCTATTAGGGAGTTTTCAACAGAAGCAAAAGAGGTTAAATTTTTCTAGACAAAATAGTGAATTCATGTAACGGAAATCAGCAACACAGATTTACGAAAACTTGTAAAAACAACATACTAAAATAAGTATTTAAGCTAAGGAAAAACCCGAATCATTAGGTGATATGTCAATTAAACATTCGCCTAATAGTTCGGGTTTACAGTCTTCAATAGTTTTTTTGATTTTGCACACTATTTTTAAGAACTAGTGGAATGGAGCGGAAGACATTTGACTCCTGCGGGTGCAGAGGAAAGGCTGAGACCCCACAGGTGCTTGCGCCGAGGAGGCTTAGCTTCCTCCCCGGCGAATCTTATGTCTGCAGCGCAATGGAACAAACTTGTTTCTTTCAACTTAACTGAATTTAGGTTAGTTCGTCTTTTGAATGACTTATTTAAGTACGTCCCAACCTCTTTTTTCACTAACTTTCATTCTTTAATAAGAGTTTTCATCATTACTTTCACTTGGAACAAGGATTTGACCGCTCCAATCTTTTTTTAGCAAGGTCTGAAGAATAAGCTTCGATAACTTGCTAGGTTGATATGGTTTAACTAAATACTCATTAGCACCTAATGCAAGACCTTTTTCTTTTTCATCTAAAGCTGAAGAAATAAAAATTGGGATTGATTGTAATTGATCAATTTCCTTTAATTCCTTGATTATATCCCAGCCATTGATTCCTTTTTCCTCAAGCATGATATCAAGAACGATTGCATCGGGTTGTTCCGTTTTTATTGCTTTTAATGCTGTATCTCCATCATTATATACTTTTACATGAAAATGACTTTCTTCTAGCTCTGCTTGTAACAATTGTGCGAGACTACTATCATCCTCAACAATAATTACATTTACTTTATTATTATCATTAACTTGGCTAGAGTCTTGGAAAGGATTCTGTATACCAATAACAAGTGGAAAACTTACAGTAAATGTGCTACCTTCCTTAAGTTCTGATTGCACAGAGATCTCTCCATCATGTGCTTTCATAATTTCTTTTACAATAGCCAAGCCTAATCCAGTTCCACCAATTCTTCGTCGATCTGTGTTATCGACTCGATAAAACTTAGTAAACAACTTTTCTATAGCTTCTGCAGGAATTCCAAGTCCTTCATCCTTAACTGCTATTTTCAAGTTGGGACCATCTTCGTATACATCTACATATACATTTCCACCATCAGGTGAATATTTAATAGCGTTATTTAGTAAGTTATTAAAAACTTGGCTTATTTTATCCTTATCACCTAATACCATAGTATTGTTTGTTTCTGTTGTAACATGTATGGTGTGATTTGGACTATTTATTTGATTCGTTTCAACGATAGATGTTAGAAGAGGCAAGATATCATCATATTTTTTATCATAGGTTTGCTTGCCAGCTTCCATTCGTTGTACATCTAAGAAATCGTTAATAAGAGCTGTTAGTCTCTTAGCTTCTTGATAAATAGTTGTTAAATATTTCTTCTGTCTTTCTGGTTTTAATTCTTTATTAAGCATTAGTTCTGTAAAACCAAGCACACTTGCAAGTGGTGTTCTTAATTCATGACTAACAGTACTCACAAACTCTGATTTCATTAAATCCACTTCGTATTCTTTTGTGATATCTCTGTGTACGATAACAGTACCGAACGTTTCTCCTTTTCTTGTTAAAGGCTCACAATAAATTTGGACTACTCGTTTCACAGGACTTTGTTGATGATAAATAAAAGATGATTCCGCAAATTTACCTTCAATTATGACCTTGTCAAGAAACTTCTTGAGTTCATGTTTATTTTCAACTGACATTGATAATATTTTCACCCATTTTTCGTACGTGCTTTGAATAAATGAGTCTGAATCACTTTGAATTTGAAACATATCAGATAGCTTTTCATTCATTTGGATCACAGTTCCTGTCGTATCTACAAGCTGTATTCCCTCTTTAATATTATCTAAAATATCTTGAACTAATAAACGTTCTTGTTCTGACTGTTCATAAATCTTTATCTTATCCAATGAGATCGCTATTTGTTTACTTAATGCTTCATATTCGACTATTTCTCTTTCATCAAACTGATCAGAAAATCGCGAATACATCATAATTGCTTCGACATTACCTGATGATGAAGGAATAGGCATGTACATATCATAGCAATAAGAGCTAGAAGTGTGATAGGCCATTTCTTCTACATAACAATCTCTTTTTATTGTGTACGGTTTTCTCGTTTGAACCAACCTAGTAATTAATCCAGATTCAAGCTGCCTAATAAACTGTTCTTCTCCCTGCTTTGATAAACCAAAGCTTGCATGATCATGTCCTTTATCAAGAGTAACAATGATTCCTTTATCAGCTTTCATGACTTGGCACATTGTCTCAACAATACTTGAAAGCACTTCTTTCTTATTTAAGGAATTGGAGATACCCTTAACCAAATCATTTCGAAGCTTCAGATCCAATTCACGCTTTTGTGTTAGCTCTAGTGCTTCTTCAAGCTCTGATTGCTGTGCTTGAAGTTCATCTTGCTGAGCAAGTAATTCCTCATTTTGTGCACTTAAATCCTGTTCTTTATCTTGTATACTTTTTGACATTTTCTCAAAAGCAATAGATAAGAGACCTAATTCATCTTGACGATTTGTTGTTTCAGAAAAAATGACTGTTTCTCCCTCAGCAATTTGTCCCGCAGCAAGTGTAAGATTTTTTAATGGTTTCCCAATTCTAACTAACATCATTCTAGTGTAAATAACCATTGCAATGATTAAGAGAAATAGTGCTGCTGCAAAAGCTATTTGGCTATAAAGGATATTTCTTTCAAGCTGTTGGTAGTTATCTTCTATTGCTTGTTGAAGACTGTCTGTGTATTGTTTTAAACTTGATTGATACGCTCTAATTCTGTCAGAAGCATTTTCGGTTGCAATAGCTATTACTTCAGCCTTTTTGCCATCATCAAAAAGTTGCTTAGATCGAGGCATAACATCTTCAAAATAGTAGCTATAAAACCTTTGAACTTCTTGTAAAAATAAAATATCCTCCTCATTATCTGAGTATTTTTGTAAAAGCACCATTTTATCTTCAATTTTTTCTTCTTGTTTTTTGACATTTTCATAGTAAGAATCGGCTTCATACGCAAAATGTGCTCTCATTTCTGAAATAGCTAAATTAAAGGCATAATCTAAGTCTGAAGATAAATCAAGTTTCGTTTCTAATTGCTCATTTTGCTCATGAAAATCAAGAGTTAATTTGTTTTGATGTATTAATAAAGAAATAATTAAACAACTAAATGCAATAATAATCGTAGCTGTTAATAAACTAAATTGCTTTGCTAAACTAGTTTTTAGATATTTATTCAGATTCACCTAAAATCTCCTCTATTCTTTCTACTAGCTGAATCGGACTAAATGGTTTTGACATAAAATAATTCGCTCCGGCATCCAACACTTTTTGTTGATCTGCTGTTTGACTTTTCGCACTTAACATCATAATTTTTGTTGAATTTTGATCTTTGCGAATCATTTCAATCAGTTCAAGTCCTGTGTATACCGGCATCATATAGTCTAATAAAATTAAATCATATTGGTTCTGTTTAATTAGGCTATATGCCTCTTCTCCATCAGATGCTTCATCTATTGAATATCCCTCATCTTCTAATGTATCAACAACAAGCATACGCAGAACTTCTTCATCTTCTGCAAGTAATATTTTAGCCATTACTAAACTCCTCTCCCTTAATTGTTAAAGGCTCTTTTCTGAATGATTGTTGCTAATTGCCCTTATATTGCTGTCTGCCCATTGTTCTTATAGCATAATAATTACTATTTTAATGGCTATGTTAAAGCTTAATGTTGATTTTTAGCACTTTGTTGATTGGAGTGAAAGGCATGAGACTCCTGCGGGAAAAGCGTGTCAATGGGAGACCCCACAGGCGCTTGCGCCGAGGAGGCTCCCTGACCGCCCGCGGAAAGCGAATGCCTGTAACGGAAATCAACAACAAAGTTTAACAGAGCCATTTTAATAAGTAAAGATGCCATCATGCTTGATAAAGTGCTGTTTACTTGGAGTTGTTAAAAGCAACAAAGTTTGTGAAAACAGCCTTGTTAAAAAACGCTCAGACCTCAATATAAAACATTTAGTCTGAGCGTATCGTTTTGGTTAATCTTTTTTTACTGTGGCACCTTCGTAGGCTTCCTGCAATTCATAGTAGGATTTTTTTAATCGCTCATGAGTAACTGGTATATCCCAATTTTCCCATTTATAATTTAACCAGTTACCTGTTTGTTCGGGTGCTGTTTGTAGTACTTCTTGTTTCTTGTTCGTTAAAACTACTTTCAATTTTAATAAATCAATGAGTTGCTTACTATCCAGACCTTCTTCTGACCAAATATCACCCATAATTTCTTTCTGACTAGGATCTTTAACATTTAATAATAACCAAGGTAATCGGATTTCTAATGTTCCGTCCTTAATATAGTAGTCAGAAAGGGTATTAGAATTTTCTTTTTCTGGGTTTCCAATTCCATATTGTAATTCACCTGTTTCATAATCAGAGAATGGAATCGTAACTTGACCTTCTTCTTTATTTATCGTCAGTTCTTTGTTTAAAGTTAAGTGAATTTGATGATAATTTCCGTTATTTTTCTGATTTGCATATGTTTTTTTATCGATCATTTCCAGTATGTGACCATAGTGATAATAATACGTATCATAGTAGCTATCAATTAATACTCTCGAATTATTTTCACCCTTTAACTCTACAAGAAAGTCAATTCCTTGTTCTTCTATTCCTTCAACTTCCGGAATGCTCGTTTGTCCTTGATTGCCTATTGTGTCGAGTAGAAGGTATGTGTTGTAATCTTCAGTATTCCAAAGCTTCTCATTATAATCAATCCGCACAAATAAACCTCTACTATCACTTGATAGATAAACATTTTCTATAGGATTATTTTCTGCTTTATAAATCGGTTCAGCATTTCTAGCCATCCAATCGGAATGATCTCCATCTATTTGTAGCTGAGTATCCTTTTTATCAGGATCAAAACTAAGTAAACCAAAATGCTGCTCATTTGTTTGTATATTATCCCAAAAAGGTCTTTGATCAGGATTATCATAATCCATCGTATTCCATGTTCGTTTAAACCACTCATCTTGCCATGTGAATATCATTCCACCAGCCATATCTTCTTCAACAATATCTTCAAACAATCTCACTATATACTCTCCTTGTTCCTTTTCCGAGTGATTTCCCTGATCAAGACCATATACATTCTCATGTGTCATTCCTCTGGATGCTGGAATTCCAAATTCAGCTACCAGCAATGGTATATCATGATTTTCTTTCATATCATGAAGATAACCAGCATAATTATTTTTTTCTCCACGGTGATCTACATATTGAACATATTCTTCTTCATAATTTAAGAAGTCTGGGTAGTATGGATAAATATGATACGACGCAAATAATCCTGGATAAAAGGAGGAAGTTGCTTTAATCAGATTTGGATCAACTGATACCATATCCTCTTTTTCACTTGGTTCTGCAGGATGCTCCAGTAAGTCAGTGGTTACCCAGTTAGTAAAACTCATAGGATGTTGCCAGTCATAAGTCTCTGCTTCATAAGTCGCAGTGAAATCCATCATTTCTGCAAGCCATGCTTCAAATGGTGAAGCGCCTGAAGTTGTAATATATTTACCATCATAACTTGAAATGGTTGGATTACTTTCGTTTGTACCGACTACTCCTTCAGGATCCCACTCTACTCCTATCACCCACCCTAATAAATATGGAGATAAGTCATGTTCATATTTGCCACTAGCATGACCCAATCTGGGTTCGATTGTTGCATTTCCATGGATAATATCAATTGTTCTCTGTATTTCTTCTTTAAAGTCAGTTATCACAGCGGGGTCAAATGCATTTTTCTTTTCAAGAAATGTTTCTTCATTTACCCACACACCGTGAAATAAATAGAGTGGATCCTCCCTATTTAAGTTATGTTCATACAATGCTTGATAAAAAGCAGGAGGATGAATCGTATAAACCCTTAAACCATTTGCATTCATTGCACTAATTTGATCAAACCATCGTGCATACTCTTCCTTTGTAATACCTGTTTCACCAGGAAATGTTCCTGGTTTAGCAATCCCCATATTTACACCTTTAATGAGGATGTCCTCCCAAGCACCGTCTTTATATACCTGTAGATACTTGTCATTTGTTGATCCTATTAATTTCATTCCATCTTTAACCAATACCTCAGGTTCCACATGTGCTAGCTCAGACTCAGAAGTGTTATCTTGTGTTTCAGCTAATATTTTTTTCATCATTGGTACATATGCTTTCCAAAAAAACGTATCCGTTCTACCCTTTTGTTCAAAAGAAAACATTTTTTGCCACCATGTTAAGCCTGAAATTTGATAAATACTAGGAATTTTATCATGATCAACGAAATCACCTGCAAAGTAATACGTATCATATAATCGATCTTGATGATGAATAACTGCAGGAAACTTTAGCGGTATATCATATTTAGTTAACTCTGCTTTCGCTTTGTCAGATAAAGAAAGCTCAAAAGTCGCTTGCACTTCTTCTTCATTTCTTGCTTCTACAATATCAAACCAGTAATTATACTGTATTTGCTCGTTCATATTAAATTGTTTTTGACCATTTTCAGTAAAATTAAATGTCACAAACTCACTCTTTAACTCTTTGTCAGTAAAAACAATCACCTCATCCTCTTCACTGACAAAAATTAACCCTGTTCCTGTAAAGCTATATTTCTCTCCATATTGCTTCTCATAATTATCTTTTACCCAAACTGGTACTTCCTTATTGCTAAGATCATTAAAAATACGACCCATCCAGCCTGTCCAGTCTAAATTCAATAAATGATAGAAATTCTCTCTAACCCTAGGTTCTGTAGGAGAACCAAATGTATTAAATTCTGCTATTAATGTTTGATTATTTTCAATTAAAGATGCATTTATCGCATTTACTTCTTCTTGCTTAATACCACCGTATAAAAGCTCAGAACGATCACCTTCTTCGCCTCCATCTAAATATTCATCCTTATACACACCATACCCGTCTGCGACATAAAGGACATCGTATTTCGATAAATCATCCGGGAATTCTCTAACGTTAAATTTAGGTGGCTGATCAGTTGGGACGAAGCCTACATAATCTTCTTTCACATTATATTTTTGATTATTATCTTTCTTAATTTTCAAATGATTTAATAACCAAATTAACCCATTATGTTCACGGTATGATTGATCAGGTACTGTTTTATCAATAATCAAAACATTCATATTTTCAGTCTTTTTTATTTGCCATGTCCATAATGGAGAAGTAAATAAAATAAGAAGTCCGAGAATACTAACTGCCAATAGAATCTTTTTCTTAGTCATTTGACACACCTTTCCTAACCATTTCTCCCCAGCCTTTTTTACCAAATATCATTTCAATAATCCCTTCTACTCTCCATATAACAGTTAATGGACGATACCAGAAGGTTTCTGTTAATGAAACCAAAAACAAAATGGTAAAATGTTTGACCTTTGGATATCTTTCCATACTCCATTCTTCAAGTAACACTGCTGCCATGGAGTAGATTGATCCATAAATTAAAGAAAGAAGGAGGAATATAATAGCATATTCAAAATAAATCTTTCCTGCGAAAATAGAAATAACTAAAGAAATATAACCAATTAACTCTATAAGTGGTCCGAGAAATTCAATAAAAAAGAAATATGGCATTGAAAACAATCCTATTGAACCATACTTAGGATTAAACATTAATTTTTTGTGCTTCCAGAGACTATCAAATAGTCCTTTATGCCATCTTTTTCTCTGTCTGCGAAGGAACTTTAAAGACTCTGGAGCTTCTGTCCAACAAACAGGATCAGGTACATAGACAATTTTTTTATTTTGCTTTTTTTCTTTATTCAGTCTGTGAAGTCTAACAACAAGTTCCATATCTTCTCCGACAGTATGGGCATAACCTCCAGCTTCAACTACCCATTTCTTAGAAAAAACACCAAATGCCCCCGATACAATAAGGAGCAAATTATTTTTACTTAATCCAATTCTCCCGGTTAAAAATGCACGTAAGTATTCGATTACTTGCATAACGACAATAGGTTTATTCGATAAACCTACACTTATTAAATCACCATTTTGAATATCACAGCCATTTGCAATTCTAACACTACCCCCAGAGGCAATGACCTCATCATCTGACTCAATAATTGGTTTTAAAACTTTTAAAAAAGCATTTCGTTCAATAATTGAATCACCATCTAGTGAACAAAAATAAGGATATCTTGACAAATTAATTCCCGCATTAAGCGCATCGGCTTTTCCACCATTTTCTTTATCTAACACGATTAAATTAGGATAGATTTCTGATTTATAAACAGCTTTAATTTCTTTTGTTTCTAGCTGTTTACGTATCACACGGTTTACTTTTACTAAGTTGAATTTTGATATTAGCTTTTCAAGAGTATCATCTGTTGATCCATCGTTAATAATGATAATTTCATATTCTGGGTATTCGATGCTTATTAGTGAACGAATTGTTCCGTAAATTCCAACAGATTCATTGTATGCTGGAACTAAGATGGATACTGGCTTCGTGTATTCTGATTGCAAAAGCTCTTCATAAGGTTCAAAATTATCTAGCTCATATCTTCTTCTAATTTGTAATAAAGATATGAATAACATAAATCCATAAACAATGATGATGATAAACATGTAAATGAAAACAAACCAGTTAACAAAAACGATCATTCCAGCCCAGTTAATAATAATCAACTCTTTTCTTTTCATGCCATTCTAAAGCCATATCTCTAGCAAAGTCATCTTCTGTTTCGTCAATCACTTGTTTGAGAATATCAAATCCATCCTTGAATTGAATAATAGCTTTTGCCGCTTCAGCACGCACAACATATTCTTGATCAGATAGTAACTCTATTAATTTACCTTTATAGTTTGTTAATTTCTGCGTACCTGCAACTTTTGCTGCCATCATCCTAACTTGCCAGCTTTCAAAAGAGAAAAATTCTGCTAATTGAGTTTTATCGATAGGAGCCCCCATATTTGAATATGCTTTTAGCGCTCTAATTCTCATTTCTTCCTCATTACTTTCAAGAAGTTTAGCCAATAAAGGATGATATTGTATCAATTGTTCTTTTCCAATCGTATCAATAATCATAAATTGAGTTCTTTTATCTAGATTGACAAAATCTTCAACAAGTATCTCAAAGTTATCTTCATTCATAATGGATAAAATGGTTAAAATAGAAAAATCTGATAATCCCGGATCCGATTTTTGCAGATAACTAGTCAATCTATTGTCATTAAATTTTGCAAACATCCTTAAAATTTGAGCTTTTTCAGCAATAGTAAGATTTTTCTTGTTATACAATTCATGTAAGGAACTATTAAGGTGATCCATATGGAAATCCTCTATCATATATAAAGCATTCATTCTTAAGCTCCAACGCCTTTTTTTCAGTTCCTTTTTTATATGATTTGTGAAATATTTTTTAGCATATTCACTTATTTTTTGTTTTACATCCATACTATCTAACACATTTGCATATTCACTAAGAAGCTCTAAGAAAGCAATAAACTTCTCGGAGCTTCCTACCGGACTAAGTTCATCGTCTTTTCCAGTTTGTAAAAAATGAAACATATCTAGTCGATATGTTTCCTTCAACTCATTAATTTTTTTCCTAGACTGATTATTTATATATTTCTCAATCATTAAATAAATAAACAAACTTAGTAAAATGAAAAATAACACTAATAGTAAAAGAAATAAAAATACAATGCCCACTTCAATCATTTTCACTTCATCCTTTTTATTAAATGGCCTAGCCTTGTTTCAAGTTCCATTAATTTGAAAGGCTTTGTAATATAGTCATCAGCTCCAAGTTGCAATGCTCTTGAAATATCTTGTTCACTTTTTCGGGAAGTGAGCATCATGACTGTTATACGCTCCTGATAACGAGATTCTCTAAGCTTTTGTAATACCTCTAATCCGTCCATTCTTGGCATCATACCATCTAATATGATTAAATAAGGCTCATTTTTTTGTTCATGCCAGTTTGATTCGAAAAACTCCATTCCATCTTTGAAACACTGTATGTCCAAAGTGAATCCCTCGGTATATTTACTTTTATTGATTAAATCTTCTAACATTGTACGGATAATCGGATCATCATCTATAATGCCGATGTGTATAGGCTTTTTATGATAGTGTACATTATTAACAGGCACCAGCTTTAACTGTGCTCTACCAGCAACTTTCGCTTCATATAAAGCACTATCGGCCATTTCAATATTTTTCTTCATATCTTGCTGATCTAGCTGAATTTCATGAATTCCTCCGGAAAATGTACAAGTAAATTCTTCACCCTGATTTGATGTAAAAGAGTGATTAGAAAATTCTTTCAAAACTCTATCCAACACAATCTGTGCTTCTTTTGCTTTTGTATCAGGAAGCAAGACGATAAATTCTTCGCCACCATAGCGGATGATAATATCATTAAGTCGTAAGCCATTTCTTATGATTTCAGCGAACGTCGCTAAAACCTTATCACCTACAACATGTCCATAAGAATCATTTATCTGTTTAAAATGATCTAAATCTAACATAGCCATACTAAATGTTTCATATTGCCTTTTTAAATGGCTAATCAATCGTTCATAAGTTTGGGACAAATATTTTCTGTTATATACCCTTGTTAATTCATCTATTAACATTAAATCATCTATCGCTTGCTTTCTTTCTAGCTGTCGATTAATACGAACAATAAATTCATCCATTTCTAGTGGTTTTTCTATATAATCATCTGCCCCTAACTGATAGCTTCTTACTCTCATGGCCTTTGATTTATCAACACTAATCATAATTGTTGGAATAAATTGTTGGTTCATTTGGTCTTTTAAATGCAATAAAACTTCCAAGCCATTTTTATCTTTCATATGAAGATCTATAATGACACAATCTGGATTTAGATCATAATAGGAATTAATAGCTCTTTCTGAGTCTGCCACTGCAATAACAACCCAACCGTTCATTTCTAATTGATCTTTTATATACATTAATAAAGCTGTATCATCATCAATAACTAAAATTAGCTTTTGATCTTCGATATTTTTTTGTTTTTCTATTATTTCATCTACATTTGAAAATTCTTCATAATAAAAAATTGAGATTAAGGGAAATAAAAATGCTTGTAATTCTTCTTTCGTCCACACTTTTTCTTCATTTTCTTTTATTTGATTCATCAATTTTTGTGCCATTTCTCCTGCTACTGTAAAACCAATAGTAGAAGCTGTACCTGAAATAGAGTGTAAAAAGCGGAATAACTCTTTATGTTCAATAACTTGCTGCTCATTTAACCAAGATTCAAGTTGCTTTCGTACATTTTTAACTAATGTTTGTAAGTATTTATTCATTGGTCTCTCCTACCATAAACGTATTTCATATTTCTCTTTTTTTTACCATTCGTACATTCTAATTCTTTATCACTATTATTAGCATATTTAAAGACAAATTACGACATATTTTCCTTCTACAATGTGTTTATATTAATAATGGCTCTATTCTTTAAGGCGGGTAAAGTGGAGTATATTTCAAGATTGTCGCAACTGCACCTAAAACCATTGTTCGGTTTTATTTTGTTAATATACTTTTGTCCCAGCTACATTTACTTACTCTCGATTTCCTTGCGAAAAGATGGCTATAAATTTTAATAGCTGAAGCAGTGATAATAATGCTGCTGCCACATAAGTTAAAGCAGCTGCATTCAGGACTTTTTTCACTCCATTTTCTTCTTCATTCATGATCATTCCTTCTGATACCATTAAATACCTAGCTCTACTACTTGCATTAAATTCCACAGGAAGTGTTATAAGCTGAAATACGACTACAGCAGAGAAAAAAATAATTCCTAATCCTAATAAATTTAAACTACCTAACAAAAAACCACCTATTAATAAAAACGGAGCAATTCCTGAAGTGAAATTTACAATAGGAAACATTTTGTGCCTTAACACAAGTGCTCCGTATGCTTCGCTATGCTGAATGGCGTGTCCTACTTCATGAGCTGCTACAGAAATAGCCGCAATTGAATGACTTGGATAAACAGAATCAGATAATCTAACTGCTTTCTTAATTGGGTCATAATGGTCTGTCAACGTTCCTCTGACATTCTCGACTGTTACATCCATCAATCCATTTCGGTCTAGTAATTTTCTAGCGATTTCAGCTCCTGTCATTTCTGAGGAAGCTTTTACTTTCGCGAATTTTTGAAAGTTTCCTTTCACTTTAAATTGAGCCCAAATTGATAATCCAAATGCAATAAAGATCAAAAAATCCAACGGATGAAAAAACACTGTATCACACTCCTTTTGATTTCTACTCTTAGTTATAGTTTGGTCAATATCAGAATTTCTAGCAAAGAAAACTTTTTTCTACCTCCATTTAGTGGTTTTCTGCAAGGAATACCAAGAACTGTACATACTATAGTAAGAATAAATTATTACCCTTTGAGAGTGGTGGTACATTGAAGGTAAACGACGATGAAAAAAAGTTACTAAGCGAAGCAATTGACAAAATGAATGAGGGTCTAGATTCTTTTATAGAATTTTATAATGATTCTGAAGAAGATAAAGCAATCATTGAGTTTTCAGAAGAAACAATAAAAAGTATTGAAAAAGCAATCGAGGTTTATGGAAAAGAAGAAGTAACATCTAAAATTAATACGATCGTAAAAGAAGTATTATCATTTTTACCAACCAAGAAGGATGATTCCAGTGGCAAAAACAAATAAAATAATTACCCAATGGTTGCGTTGGCCTATTCATTATCGAATTACCCTTGTTGTTCTTTTAATCATACTAACTTCAGGTGAGATTATTGCATTAGTCGAACCTAATGAATTTCCAACAACTTTTGATGGTATTTGGTGGGCTCTTGTTACAGTTTCAACTGTTGGATTTGGTGATTATGTTCCTGAAACCTACATAGGTAGAGGAGTAGCGATGATTATGATATTAGCCGGAGCAAGCTTTGTTACTGCATACTTCGCCAGTATATCTGCAGCTGCTATTAAAAAACAACATAACTATTTAGAAGGACGTGTCACATTTAAAGGTACGGATCATGTTGTCTTAATTGGATGGAATGAAAAAGCTAATGAAATGATTGATTCTCTTAGAATTGTTAAACCTTATAAGCAAATTGTATTAATCGATGATTCTTTAACTGAGTCACCATTAATTGAAAATGTTCATTTTATTCGAGGTAACCCAGCAAATGACCAAACTCTTCATAAAGCTAATATCCTTAAAGCAGATGCAGCTATTATTACCGCTGATCAACATAAAAATGAACATGATGCTGATATGCATTCAATTCTTATTCTTTTATCTTTAAAAGGAGTAAATCCTAAATTATATTGTGTAATAGAGCTTCTAACTGAGCAACAGTTTAATAATGCATCAAGAGCAGGTGCAGATGAAATCATAAAAACCTATAAATTAACTAGCCATTTTATTATGAGTAGCTATCTTGCAAAAAATGGATTATCGCAATTTTATTCAGAGTTAAATCCTGCGAGTGGAAATTTATTTCAAGTTCTACCAGTAACAAACGCATTTATTGGTAAAACATTCAAAGAAGCTAGTCATCAACTACTAGAAGATGAATCGATATTAATTGGGATAAAAAGAGGAGAGGAAACGAAAGTTAATCCGCCCCTCTCCTACGTTATTGAAAATAATGATGCATTTATTGTTTTTACTCATTAATCAACTAATTCAGCTTCAAGTTCCTTCACAAGCGCCTTCCCTAGATCAATATATTCTTCTGGGAAGGTGGCATCCTTATCCTGCGGCTCCTGGAATTGATCAAATGAAGCACTAAAATTCCCAATGTGTACATGATCATCAAGTCCTATTTGATATTTATGGGATAATAGAAATGGTCTACCGATTTTGACTGTTGTGTTATGTGAATCAAGCTGTCCATCTACAGCATCAAAAGGAACTCTTAGAAATTGATAACCCACCTCAGAATCAATCTTATAATCAAATGATCCATGGTCATAATCCCAATTTCCACCAATATCATACCCTAATGGTTTAAGTTTTTGTTCTAAGAAATATAACTGAAAGCTTTGATTTTCTATCTTTGACGGAATTTCAATCACTTAAAATACCCCCTTTTTTATAGCTTTTCCTATCATGAGAAAATGCATTCAAAAGGATTCTTCTTTGACCCGCTATTAACTAAATCAAACAGAAAGGGAGCCAACTTTGTTAATGTTGACTTCCTATAATATTATTTTTCTAAACGTTTTTCTAGCTCCGCTTTTTTCTCTTCAAATCCAGGTTTACCAAGTAAAGCAAACATGTTTACTTTGTACGCTTCTACACCTGGTTGATCAAATGGATTTACACCTAATAAGTATCCACTCATTGCACATGCTTTTTCGAAGAAGTAAGCTAAATAACCAAATGTGTAAGCATCCATAGCAGGAATTGTTACAACTAAGTTAGGCACACCGCCATCTGTATGTGCTAACATTGTTCCTTGAAATGCCTTTTTATTAACAAAATCAACTGACTTTCCAGTTAAGTAATTTAATCCGTCTAAATCATTCTCTTCTTCTTCAACAATCAATTCATGTCTAGAATTTTCAACATTTATAACTGTTTCAAAAAGATCACGACGACCTTCTTGTACATATTGACCTAATGAATGTAGATCTGTTGAGAAGTTTGCAGATGATGGATAGATACCTTTTTGGTCTTTCCCTTCACTTTCGCCAAATAGTTGCTTCCACCACTCAGAGAAGTATTGAAGACCTGGCTCGTAGTTGATAAGCATTTCAATTGTTTTCCCTTTATTGTAAAGAACATTTCGAACTGCAGCATATTGATACGCAGGATTTTCTTCTAATTCAGATTTACCGAAGTCATCACTAGCTGCTGCAGCACCGTTCATCATCGCTTGAATGTCTACACCTGTAACAGCGATTGGTAACAATCCTACTGCTGTTAATACAGAATAGCGTCCGCCAACATCATCAGGAATGATGAATGATTCATAGCCTTCTTCTGTAGCTAACGTTTTTAGTGCTCCACGTGCTTTATCTGTTGTAGCATATATACGTTGTTTCGCTTCTGATTTCCCATATTTTCCTTCAAGAATTTTACGGAAAATACGGAACGCTAATGCAGGTTCTGTTGTCGTACCAGATTTAGAAATAACATTGATCGAAAAATCTTTTCCTTCTAATAAATCTTGAAGATCTCTCATATATGTAGAGCTAATGTTGTTTCCAACAAAAATAACCTGTGGAGCTTGTCTTTGTTCTTTTGATAAGGAATTATAAAAAGAATGGTTTAACATTTCAATTGCAGCTCGTGCCCCTAAATATGATCCACCAATACCTACAACAAGAAGAACATCTGAATCAGATTTAATTTTCTCAGCACTTTTTTGAATGCGTGAGAATTCTTCCTTATCATAATCTTTCGGAAGATCTACCCAACCTAGGAAGTCACTTCCTGCACCTGTTTGTTCATGAATTGAATGGTGTGCAACTTTTACAAAGTCACGTAAGTATGTAATTTCATGCTCATTGAAAAATGATAATGCATTTGAATAATCAAAACGTACATGTGTCATTAATATTCCCTCCATTTTCATCTTGAATTTATCGCTATTATCACTTTATCTAAACTAGTCCTTTAAATCAAGCAAAGTTCATAATGTAAGCGCGTTAAACGCTATATTAATTTGTAATAGGCATTATTAAATAATATTATGACCCTTTTCAAGAGTGATAAAAAAAAAGAAGAAGCTGGAACAAAAGAAATTTAACAAAATAGAAAACGAACAATGGTTGAAAATGTTGTTATGACGCTCCTAAAATCACACCACTTTTCCGCAGGAGTCTACGTCAATTCAACCTCTAAGTATTACTTTGTTCGAATTTTTGTAAATCACTTAATTATGTCCCAGCTTCTTATTATTTAAAGTGACGCTGTTAAGATTGCTACAACATCTTCTTTTTGAAGAGCTTTAAAGTTTCCAAATGGACCATTCACCATAGCCTTGTCTGCCATTACATCTATATTTTCATCATTTATATTATAATCTTTTAATCGACTTGGAGCTCCAATACTACTCCAAAATTCGCGTAGTTTTTCGATTCCTTCTAAAGCAACTGTTTTATCGTCTTTTCCAGTTGGATCAACATGAAATACGTTTACAGCCAATTGAACAAAACGTGAGATATTCTCATTTAAATTATGCTTCATCCAATTTGGGAAGATGATAGCTAATCCACCTGCGTGAGGAATATCATAAACAGCTGAAACGGCATGCTCAATATTATGACTCGCCCAATCACCACGATAACCCATTTGTAATTGGCCATTTAAAGCGATCGTACCACAATATAAGATGGTTTCACGTAACTCATAATTTTCTAAGTCTTCTAATAGCTGTGGAGCAGTTTCTATCACCGTTCTTAATAAGGACTCACAAAAGCGATCTTGCAATGGAGTATTTTTTGTATGATGAAAATATTGCTCGAAAACATGTGTCATCATATCAACCATACCATAAACAGTCTGATCTTTAGGAACTGTAAAAGTATTAACAGGATCTAATATTGAGAATTTTGGAAATGTCAGTGGGCTACCCCAACCATATTTTTCTTTTGTTTCCCAATTAGTAATAACAGATCCAGAGTTCATTTCAGAACCCGTAGCAGCAAGAGTTAAAACTGTCCCAAAAGGTAAGGCTTCTGTTGGAATATGTTTTCTTGTCACAATGTCCCAAGCATCACCTTCATATTTAGCGCCAGCTGCAATAGCCTTTGTGCAATCAATGACACTTCCGCCACCAACCGCCAATATAAAATCTATTTTCTCTTCTTTACATAATTGAACGCCACGATGAACAGTTGATAATCTTGGATTTGGCTCAACACCAGCTAATTCAAAAAGTTGAAGATTTTTATCTTTTAAAATGTTCAAAACTTGATCATAGAGACCATTTCTTTTAATACTGCCCCCACCATAAACAATCAGAACTTTGTCACCAAACTTAGGCACCTCATTTTGCAATTGTTCCACTTGGTCTTTTCCGAAAATTAATTTTGTTGGATTAAAGTATGTAAAGTTTTCCATTAAATATCGCCTCCATTTATAGATTATGTAGATTTCAATAATAATTGTAAAGAAAAGTGCTTTTCTTTAAAAATTTTTAATGAATAGTTTTTGATATTCTTCACATCATAAAAATGTAGTTATTAACTAAGGAGGTTGTAAAATTGAGCGCAATTCAACGTATAGCACTTGTACTTACAATAATAGGGGCGATTAACTGGGGACTAATCGGATTCTTCCAATTCGACTTAGTCGCAGCTATCTTCGGCGGCCAAGAATCAGCACTATCCCGAATCATCTATGGCCTAGTTGGAATAGCAGGTCTAATCAACCTTGGCTTACTATTCAAACCATCCGAAGAAGTAGCAAGAGAACCACGCCCAGAAGCAAGGTAATAAGAAAAGCGGAAGCGCCTTGTTCAGACCCGAAAAGCATAAGGCGAATAGGAATAGAAGGTGCTCTTTACCTTCAATTCCTATTAGACTTATGACTCGAGGGTTAGGCGCTGGAGCTGGACAATTAGAAAAGCGGAAGCTGCCCGTTTATAGGCGACAAGCATAAGACAAGACGGCTGGAAGGTTGTTCTTTAACCTTCTGGACGTATTGGCTTATGACTCGAGCCTATGGCAGCTGCAGCTAGCCAATAAGAAAAGCGGAAGCTGCCCGTTTATAGGCGACAAGCATAAGACAAGACGGCTGGAAGGTTGTTCTTTAACCTTCTGGACGTATTGGCTTATGACTCGAGCCTATGGCAGCTGCAGCTAGCCAATAAGAAAAGCGGAAGCTGCCCGTTTATAGGCGACAAGCATAAGACAAGACGGCTGGAAGGTTGTTCTTTAACCTTCTGGACGTATTGGCTTAAAAGCTTAAGCTACCGCTTAGCACGAAGAGTAGAAATAAAAAAAGGTGACGCACTATGCGATCACCTTTTTTTATTTCTACATTTAATTATTTTTTTACTTCTTCACGCTTAGATTGCTCAATCCACTCTTCTAACTTATCTTTTAATGTGTTAAAACCTTGTGGAGTTTCAGTTTCAGCTTTTACTGTAGCTTGGCGCTTTTTAGGCTTTCTTGGTGCTTCTTTCTTTTCTTCTACAGGTGCTTCTTGAGTTGCACGAATTGATAAGCTGATTTTCCCTGATTTTTCATCAATAGAAAGTACTTTTACTTGTACTTCATCATTTACATTTAGGTGCTCGTTAACATCTTTAACGAAACCATGAGTAATTTCTGAAATATGAACTAATCCTTGTGTTTCTTCATCAAGTGCAACGAACGCTCCGTATGGTTGAATTCCTGTTACTTTTCCTGTATGAACACTGCCTATTTCGTAATTTGTTGTCATAATAACACTCCTAATTTTCTTATATTAAATGTCTATTTATACGCAATATAAAATTATATCACAACTTTTCATTTTTTTCAAAAATATCTTTTCACATGTAGTATAACCAAAAAAGCAACGATCAAAGTCGTTGCTTTATGGAAATGGAAGATAATCAATCCTAAGCTTTTCAAATTCACTATTACGTTTCATATTGAAGATTATTGATTCTCCATCTTCTGTCGTAAATATGTGCTGTACTAATCTGCCATTTTCCTTATATGTTGTATTGACTTTGATTACTTTATTTGACAGCTCTTGATAATCTACAGCGGATTGGTCCATCTCGCTTTTAAATCGTTCTAAACCTGGTCTTTTGGAATCCTCGCCATCGTAAGTTAAATAAAAGGCTGTTTCATAATCTTTATTTTCTAAGGCATACATATACATCCGTGCAATTGAGACTTCTATTGAGCTTTTTGTACCTAAAAAAGGCCCTTGAAGAATTTCATCATTACGTGTATTTTTATACTCCTGATAAACTGCCAGTAAAGAATCAGTCAATGGAAATAATTGCACATAATTTCCTGGAATTGTTTTTAACTCTGGTGATATTTTAGAACTAATCCTTTCTCTCATTTCTTGACCAGGAACAAACTCTTGAATTTCATCTGCATTTAAAAATTCACCTACTTGTTTTGCAGATAAGGAATGTGGATAATTCCTTACAAATTCATTCAGACTCTTTTCATCACTATATTGTATAAAATGAATGAGGTGTTTTTGATACTCCATTTTCAAGTCAGCAATTTTCTCGAAATGTGGATATGCAACGATCGTCTCCTCCAATTTCATGACACGAGTTGTTAATTGTTCTTGAGTTACACCTAACACAGATCCTTGTTCAATAACATCCCTTTTATAACGTAGGTAAGCAATAAGTTGATCACTAAGCATATCTTCGAATGTTTCTAGAATGATTTGCGGATCAATTGTTATATCAATTTGACCTTCACCTTCAGGAACAAAAATAAAACGATATCCATTTGATCTTAAAGTATCAATTAAATTTAGATATTCATCAGAACCATTCTCAACTTCTTGTTTATTTAGCTTATCCACATATGTTACTAAGTTACCTTCAGTCGGAAATTGCCTTACATTAACCCATTTTTCATTAAAATGTTCCTTGAGCAGCTCCATTTTTATTAAATAGCTAATTAGTTGTGTTTCATCTATTTTATTTTCATTTTCAGCTTTTTCTTTTAAAATGATTAATTCTTCATTTGGCATTGATACTCTCAAGGAAATAATATTTTTTACATTCTTCATATAATTTTGAAGTTCTTCTTGTGAGGAATATTCCCTTCTTTCCTCAAAGTTCTCCACTGTGTTCTTAGCTTCTTGTACGAATTTATATTGTTCAACATCTTCAAATTGTAACATCTCTTTTAATTCATCAAGATTTCTTTCATAAAAACCTCTTATTTCATTTATCGAATCTTCTATGTCCGTTTCTGTAACGGTTTGATTATCAATTGTAGGTGACTTTTCACCACTGTTCTTAGTTGATTGAGAAACTAACTGTGTACCTAAGATTCCAGCTATTAAGAGAACACCTATAAAAGAGGCTACATATGTTAGAGGACGTAATTTTCTCCGTTTTTTTGGTACCTCAGTCAGTTTTACATTATTTATAATATGTTCAACAGAAGAAACAGGCTGTATTTTTTCATATGAATTCTTTAACCGATCCATTCGTTCTTCAAATAATTTCTCATCCATGTGTATCACCTTCCTTCTTGATAACCTCTTCCATCATTTTTTTCAGTAATGTTTTACCACGCATTATTCTCGTTTTTACAGTCGATATGTTAATTGACATAATTTCAGAGATTTCTTCATATTTTTTATCATGAAAATAGTACAGAACAATTGGTATGCGATATTTTTCATCCAATCTTTGTATGGATATGTGTAATACTCGATCTTCTTCATTTCTGATGATCTTTGACTCTATTTCAGGATAATCTTCATTGCGAAAATCCTGTTGTATTTTAAACACCTTACGAATGTTTGATTGTCTTTTTCTAGCAAAGTCTCTTGTGACATTAAGTGTTATTTTATATAACCATGTTGAAAATTTTGCTTTCGTAAATTGATCAAGAAATCGATACACACGAATAAACACTTCTTGCGTAATATCCTCAATTTCTTCCTGTCTATTTCCTAGCTGATAAGCAAATTTTTCAACAATTGGATAATGAAGTTCTACTAATTGTTGAAAGGCATTTATATTTCCCTGCTTGGCTTTTTTTATTATGTCTTCTTCACTCATGTTAGCTACCCTCCTCTTTCATCTAATATAACGGACAATTACTGTGGTTTGTTTCACCACTTAGTGATATTAAATAAAATAAGTGCTATTCAAATTACGGATCTGTTAAACTTTGTTGTTGATTTCCTTTACAGGCATTCGCTTTCCCGGGAAAAATGCACCTTTTTTCCTCCACTCCAATCAACAAAGTGCCGAAAATTAGCATTAAGCCTTAACATAGCCTAAATTAAATGTAGTTAAAAGATTCATAAGGAAGGAGCTTGTCTGTTGAAACTCTTACATAACTCTCATGAGAATGAGCTCTCAAAATGACGATAGGGGTATGTATAGAATGAATTTAGAAAGATCGTATTTTCACAATCCTTCCTTGGAAAGCAAGTATCTTAAAATCAAACAAGTTTCCTGTTTGTAAGAAGGGGGCGAAGTGAAGATTTTTTTTGAAGTTATGTTTATAAACACAAAAAAGGGGAAAGATAAAAGCATAAGGCTTTCTAGTATCCCCCCCTTTTTGTTTCTCTATATTTGCTGACCACTAATTGGTCAGCTTTTTTTTTGAGTAACATGGATTTCGATTTGTTCGGTAGATGTTACTAATTATATTTGCTTTTCAACGAATCTCTGCATTCTCTTTAATGCCTCTTGTAATTGTTCTAAAGATGAAGCATAAGAACATCTAATGAACCCCTCACCGCTTTCACCGAAAACATTACCTGGTACAACAGCAACCTTCTCCTCCATCAATAGCTTTTCTGCAAATTCTTCTGAAGATAGATTTGTTTTTTGAATTGACGGAAAAACATAAAATGCGCCTCCAGGTAAATGACAATCCAAGTTCATTTCGTTTAAAGCACTAACAACTAGATTTCGACGTTGTTTGTATTTTTTTTTCATATAAAGTACATCTTCTCTACCATTTTTCATTGCTTCAATTGCAGCATATTGTGCCATAGTTGGAGCACACATCATTGAGTATTGATGAATCTTTAACATCTCACTCAAAAATTCCTTGTGCGCAGCAATATAACCTAATCTCCACCCTGTCATAGCAAAGCCTTTTGAAAAGCCTGATACGAGTATTGTTCGTTCAGCCATTCCATTTATTGACACAAAGCTTGTATATTCATGATCATACGTCAGCTCTGCGTAAATTTCGTCTGATATAACAAGTAAATCATGCTTTTCAATGATTTCAGCTATTTTTTCCAGTTCTTCATGTTCTAGAACAGTCCCAGTTGGATTGCTTGGTGAACATAAAATGATTGCTTTTGTCTTTTCAGTAATCGCTTTTTCTAATTCAGCAGGCTGTAGTTTAAATTCCATTTCTCCACTTGTTTGTACAGAAACTGGAACACCACCAGCTAATGATATTAAAGAAGAATAAGAAACAAAACTTGGTTCTATGACAATTACTTCGTCACCAGGATTTACAATTGCTCTTAAAGCAATATCCAGCGCCTGGCTTGCACCTACTGTCACTAATATCTCTTCCTTTGGATTATAGGAGACTTTCGTTTTCCCCTGCAGATAATAACCAATCTCTTCTCTAAGCTCCAATAATCCAGCATTTGCTGTATAAGAAGTAAAACCTTGTTCAAGGGAAAGAATCGAAGCTTCCCTAACAGACCAAGGAGTCACAAAGTCAGGCTCTCCCACACCAAGTGAAATGACGCCTTCCATACTTGCAGCTAAATCAAAAAACTTTCTAATTCCAGATGGCTTTAATTCTCTGACAGTTCTTGCGATGTAATGAGACGGCTCAATCATGGAGACACCACAATTCTCTTGTCCTCATCATCTTGTTCGAATATAGTGCCATCATGTTTATATTTCTTTAAGATAAAATGAGTTGTTGTTGATAAAACAGAGTCAAGGGTAGACAGTCTTTCAGAAACAAAATGAGCAATATCTGACATTGACTTACCTTCAATAATAACAGAAAGATCATAAGCTCCTGACATTAGGTAAACAGATTTCACTTCTTTAAATCGATAAATTCGACTAGCAATATCATCAAAGCCCACGCCACGTTTTGGTTGGACCTTCACATCAATCATCGCTTTAACACCTTCATGACCATCTACTTTGCGCCAATTGACTTGTGCTGTATAGTCAACAATAATTCGTTGATCTTCGAGGTTGCGAATCATTTCTTTTGTCTCTGACTCTGGTGTATCAATCATTTTGGCGATTTGTTCCACAGATAAGCGACAATCGTCCTCCAATATCTCTAATATTTCAACTTCCTTTTCGGTAAACTTCATTGTCACCACTCCTACTTTTCAAATCTTCAGATAATTATAACATCTACTAACTTGTTTTTCATATGTTTCAATTGAAGAATTACGGGTAGATTTTACATGTGTAATTCACGTAATTTCGGTCAAAATATAATAAACTTTTAATGAGATGTCTCTTTACTATCAACGTTCATTTTTTAACGCTATTTTTAGATCAACCGTAACATTCGTTGTATTTGTCGAAGATTTCTATATTTAAGTAATAAATAAACATTTTATCATAAGAGCAAATTTATATATATACTAAAATGGAGTGAATGCTTATGGAAAAAAGCAATTTTCATTGCAATACTATGAACATTCTTGGTGTGAAAGTTCATTATGAAATGTATGAAAAAAATCGCCTTAATCCAGTAATTGTCTTGATACATGGTTTCTTATCCTCTAGCTTTAGCTTCCGTAAAATTATTCCAATATTACAGAAGGATTTCACAATTGTCGCTATTGATCTTCCGCCATTTGGAAAAACTGAAAAATCAACAAAATTTGTTCACTCTTATACAAATATGGCTAAAATCGTTATTGAACTAATTCAAGCCCTACAAATCAAAAATGCTTTTATTGTAGGCCACTCTATGGGTGGACAAGTATCACTTAATGCTGCTAAACAAAGGCCAGACCTCTTTCACAAAGTTGTTCTCTTATGTAGCTCAGGTTACATGAAGGGAGTAAGTCCAACACTCAAGTTTGGTTCGTATTTTCCTTATTTTTATTTAGGCATTAAGCATTGGTTAGCTAGTCAAGGAATTCTTAAAAATTTGCATAATGTCGTTCATGATCGTAGCCTTATTGATCAAGAAATGATGGATGGTTATATGGAGCCTTTTACAGATGATCGTATTTTTATGGCATTAAACAGAATGATTCGTGATCATGAAGGTGATTTATCAACTGAGGATTTAAACTTAATCGAACAACCTAGTCTTCTAATTTGGGGAAACGAAGACAGAGTTGTACCTATTCACATAGGTGAGAGACTGCGTAAAGATTTACCAAATTCAACATTTGTTTCCTTTAAGCATACTGGTCATCTTGTACCAGAGGAAAAACCAGAGCACGTTTCAGAAAAGATTGGTAACTTTTTATTTCAAGCTCAATAGTCAATGGCAAAATGTAAGCAAAAGGAAACAGAGGTTACATTTTGCCTATAGCCATATTATATTTCACAACTAAAGTTATTTTTTATCATTATTAGCTTGGTTGATAGTTCTTCACATGATTGTAAAGGAATGATCTCTTCAAATGAAAACTCATATATAGCTTGAATTTTCCTAGCAAGAGTCTTGACTTCATCATAAACATGGACTGCCTGTAACACATCAACCACTTCTGTTTCATAACTTCCTTCACCATAACCTAATGGATCCCACTGTAATAACAGTTCCATCAATTTTATGTTTGTGTGCTGTGCTTCCATCATTTTCACCTTTTTTAATCTTATTTTTTGCACTGTCATTGTATCACAATTATGATAGTAATAAGTAGGTTTTAACTATGGGAGTTATCTTGAAAATTGTAACCATATTGGAGACTTCTAATTTTCGAATAATAAAATAATAAATCATACAGGAGTGGTGGCAGTGAGTCGTTTTGATCAAGTAATAAGTCGTAAAAACACAAACTCTGTTAAATGGGATTATTCTAAAAATATCTTTGGAGTAGATGATGTTCTTCCAATGTGGGTTGCAGATATGGATTTCCCTGCTCCAGAAGATGTTATTGATGCTCTTCATTCTCGGGTTGATCATGGAATTTTTGGATATACAATGCCCGGCACTAGTATGGAAAAAGCTATTCAAAAATGGCTAAAAAGACGCCACAACTGGGATATTGATGGGAAAATCGTTACATATAGCCCTGGTATAGTCACTGCTCTTAGCTTAGCCATTGAAGCATTTACTTCTGAAGAAGATCATGTTGTTGTACAATCACCTGTTTATTATCCATTTTTTGAAATTACTAAAAAGCACAAAAGAAAAGTACTTTACAATGAGCTACTTCTAAATAATGATTTTCGCTACGAAATTGATTTTCTAGATCTTGAGGAAAAACTTTCCAACCCCAAGACAAAGCTATTTATTTTATGTAATCCTCATAACCCTAGTGGGCGGATATGGAGTAAAGATGAATTAACAAAAATCGGGAATCTTTGTGTCAAACACAATGTTCTCATTTTATCTGATGATATTCACTCGGATTTATTATTATTTAATAATAGCTATACCCCTTTAGCCTCTGTAAATGAACAAATAGAGAATATCACAATAACTTGTATAGCTCCTAGTAAAACGTTTAATTTGGCTGGTCTTCAAGCTTCAGCTGTTCTTATTTCTAATGATTCGTTAAAAAGAAAATATAACGAAACACAACAAAAATTTGGTTTAATAACAATTAACACACTCGGTCAGGAAGCAATGGAAGCTGCCTACTCACATGGAGAAAATTGGCTTAATGAACTTCTCATTTATTTAGAGGAAAATGTCTTATTAATTGAAAAATATATACACAAGCATTTACCCGATATAAAAGTAATGAGACCTGAATCAACTTACCTCATTTGGTTAGATGCACGAGCATTAAATAAGTCTGATGATGAAATTAAAGACCTCCTTCTAAAGAAAGGGAAACTAGCTTTGGAACCAGGATCTAAATTTGGAGATAATGGTGCAGGTTTCCTTAGAATGAATATAGCTTGTTCAAAGAAAACATTACAGGATGGGTTAGAAAGACTAAAAATAGCTTTAAAAAAGTAATATAGATTGTTTGTTTTCAAGAGTTCACATTTGAAAACAATCATACTATGAATAACCTTTTTAGCGACAAGTATAAGTCAAATAGGAAAAAGTTGTTCTTCACCTATTTGACTTATCCCTAGCTGATTGAACTCGAATTTAGGATTGAATTCTTCTAAAAACAAAAAAAACACCTCATTATGCCCGTACAGATCAATAAATAAGGCTATTTTCGTAAACTTTGTTGCTTTTAGTCATGAAGAAAACAGCATTATATAAAGTCTAGTGGCATCTTTCCTTCTTAGAATAGTACTTATTTATAATAAAAACATTGTTACTCACAGGAAATTAGGTTAATGAGCAACAATCTTTCAGAAAAGAGCCATAAATAACTACTTCTTAAAATTTTTCAAGAAAATTAAATAGGGACATTTCCTAGATCAAATTTAATAAAACCAAGTAATAGCAATTACTTGATATTATCTTAAAATATTTATTTATCACTTCTATAGAGCTATTGTAAAATTTTATTGAAAATTTGAGGATTTTGCCATAAACTGGTGATATAATTAAGGAAATAACTACTAAAAGGTGACTTTTGAATGGCGCTTATTAAAGATATTATTTTGCAAGTAGCATTTATTTTATTTCCCATCTTTAGTTACCATTTATTTTGGTTAAGTAAAGATCACACTCATGTTCTTAAGCCTAATAAAGTAATCATCATTTGCAGTACCGTTTCTTCATCTTTATTTTGTGTTATATGGCCTATTGAAATTGTGGATGGTATTTTTTTTAACCTCCAAGGAATTCCGCTTTTTATTAGTTTTGTCTATGCAGGAAATCTGGCTGGCTTTTTAACAACTTTAACAACATTTGCTTATTTTCTTCATTCTTCACATGCTCAATGGTTTTATATTTTAATTTTCATTTTAGCATTTGCTATTTTCTCCAGTCTCATGAAGAAAAATTGGCATAAGAAAACCTTAAAGCAAAAATTAACAACATCACTTTTATATGGTCTTTATATCTTGCTATTATCCATGGTGAATTTTATTATTGTAAGCGCTTTACATATTCGTCACTTATCAGCGAATAACATAATCTCTCATAGTATTTCAGTTTTGATTTTTATCATTATTCTAATAATTGCTGTCTACCTGATTGAATATATGAGAGAAAATGCATTATTAAGAAGTGAACTTGCGAAGGCCGAAAAACTCTCAATTGTTAGTGAACTTGCCGCAAGTGTGGCTCATGAAGTACGCAATCCATTAACGGTAGTAAGAGGCTTCATTCAATTAATCGGAAATTCACCAGACACAAACCTTGTTCAGAAAAAAGAGTATATGAACCTAGTCATTTCAGAGCTTGATCGTGCTCAATCCATCATAACTGATTATCTAAGTCTCGCTGGTAAAGACTACATAACAATGAAAAAAGTCAATTTATCAAATACGCTTAATGATTTAACAGCTCTTTTAACTTCATATGCAAATTTTAAGGCAGTTACATTTGATTATAATATTGAAAAAAATATTTATGTGTTCGGAGATGAAGCAAAGCTAAAACAGGTATTCATCAACATTATGAAAAACTCAATAGAAGCTGTTCCTGAATCTGGCGGATTAGTATCAGTCGAAGCATTTTTGAGGGATGAAACGGTTATTGTGAAAATATCTGATAATGGTATGGGAATGTCGGAAGATCAAATTGCTAGACTTGGTGAACCATACTTCACATTGAAAAATACAGGAACAGGACTTGGTTTGACTGTTACCTATTCGATATTAAAAAATCATGGTGGTTCCATACGTTATACTAGTGAAATTAATAAAGGAACTCGTGCAACCATAACTTTACCTTTTTACATAGACACGAGTAACAACAACAGTCACTTAACAATCGAATCACCAATAGAGAAAACAGAAACGGGTTGATTATTGAGGTGCTGTTTTCTTGTATCTACCTAAGTATGATTTCTGTTGTAGTACTTAAAACAGTATCCAGTTCCCCTGGGAAGGTTATTAAAAAGTCCAAATTATACTTTTATTCAGTAACCTTCCTAAAGGCAGTCATTGGAGCCTCATTAAATCTACTACATGTTCGGACTCCTATAAATATCCCTAATGAACGACACTCTCTGCTATTTTCAGCTAGCTCTGAGTGACAGCAGATTGAGTTCATAATCAAATTTTCATACGTTCTAATGAATAACCTTTTTAGGCATATCATCAAACAAAACGGGTACCACTCATTCCTCTTCAGGAGGTTTTACTTCTTTTTTATCTTCTCTTTTTGCTTCTTTATCAGTGATTTCTCCACATGCTATCCGAGCTCCCGAATCACCTGAAGGTTGAGTCATTCCATCATCCTTACCTTCTGTAATAATGATGCTTGTACCTTTCACTCGTAATAAAGAATTCTTTTTCCCACTCTTTAACGTTAATTGTGGTGCCATTAATTGAGCATCAACTTTACCATCTTCAACGATAATATTTGGTAAATCACCAGCATGTGCACCTTCAGGATGTAATAGTCCGTGCATAGAGTCTTCAGGATTAAAATGATTGCCAGCACTCTTAAAATCCGGTGCTTTGCATGTTCCTTTTTCATGTATATGCAATCCATGCTCGCCTGGTGGAAGACCTTCCAGTAAAACGGTTAATTGCACACCTTCAGATTGTTCATCCACCTTTATCGTCCCTAACGAATCACCAGTAGCGTTAAACATTTCAACTTCCATTTTTGTTATTTCTTTTTCCATACATCCTGACAAGATAAAGAACAAAACAAATAACAAGTAGACTTTACGTTTCATAATACCCTCCATTTTAATACGTTGGCTAAAGGGTATTGTTTGTTTTTTTATTTCTTTTTATACGGAACTGGGTAAATAATTATTTTTGATCTTCCTTATTGTTTATAGAATTAACAAGCTCATCTACTTTACCTTGTTCTTTTTTTGATAATTTAACAATATAACGAAATGCAAAAATAGCGGCAATAGTAAAGACGACCATTGTAATGGCAGCTGGGATATATTCTGTTTTATCTTCTGGGAAATATAAAAACAAACCTATAATTGGAATAAATAGTTGCATATCATTTCACGACCTTTCTTTGTACATACTATAGCAAGTTTTAAACAGAATCACTAGTTTATTTATGGTCCATTCTTAAATGTCATGAAACGTTCATACATACCTTACTTTTTAAGTTCAATCATGGTAATGTTAAATGGATATGTGTTGGTAAAAAGTTACTTGAGAGGGATGAATAAAATGGAAGATAAACAAATTGGTCACATTGTCACAGGAATCTACAAAACCGGGAAGTATATTGGTGAAATCACAGATATTCGACCTAGCCATTATTTAGTCAAAATTAAGGCTGTTTTAAAGCATCCCCAACAAGGTGATTTACACAATCCAAAGCAAGTTGATGTGCAACTTTTTCATGAGCGTAGAGCATTAGCATATAATGAACAAACAAATATACCTAAACAAATGGTTAAACCTTTTGGAAATGAGATTCCTGATTATATGGAATCATTAAAAAAAGCGATCACTACCATGAAAGAGGAACTTATTGAGAATGATTCACCTTGGGCTGAAGAATCGTTAAATAAAATAAGGGGTTTAGAAAAGGATTACTTTCGAAAATGATAAAATAACAACATCTTACTCAATAACAATTTCAGAATAATTACTAAGCTGAAGTGTGAAATGGTTGATTCAGCACAAGTTAAGGTTAAGAATCAAGAAATTAAACGTTTGTCGATAACTCTTGTTATTGAGTAAGGTGATAAATATTAGTAATATGTGAGTTATATTTGTCCTATTCTTATGTTGCATATTTCTTTAGTACCTTTGAAAAATCAATTCGATCACCGATTGTTGGAGGATTTGGTTTTTGTAAGTACCTTTTATCTTCTTCAACCAACTTAAACAGATTATAAGTAGTCATCGCATCATCTAATGCACAATGATGTTTCCCCGTCGCTTTTTTACCATAATCCTCCACTGCCTTCCATAAGCCTGTTTGATTTCGATCGCCAAAGAATTTTTTATATTCCATTGATAAGTCCCTAAATTTCCCAGTGAAAGGAAAATCTACATTACTGCTGTGACAGTTTTGACGGAGAACCTTCATATCCATATTTCCCCAAGTGATAACTGTAACTGGTTGGAATAAATTATAATTTTCTAATACCTTTATCAATTCATTAAAGGTCATTCCACTATCAATTTTATCTTGGGAGATTTGCAGAAATGTTTTACAACGTTCTGTTAATTTCGGGAAGTGGTTCGGCCTTACGAATGAGGAGAATTGGTCTTGAATTGTTTGATTAACAACCGAAACAATTCCTACTTCAATTATTTCTGGAAAAAAACCTTTCGGATTAGACTTTCCTTCTGGCATCGTAAATTCAAAATCAATAAACAATAAATGCTCTAATTCTGCCAACTTTATCCTTCCCTCCCTTCTAATTAAGATGAAAAATTTGTTTCTATTATTATATCATCGTAAGCAGAGAAAGAACTTAAATATTCAAAAAATAATGAAATACCCCTTGACTATTTTTACTGCTAAACAGATTTATTTCTAAGAAATATATTCAATGACCTCTTAAGTTAGGCATTAATTTCAAAGATTTTCTCATTCTTAGCTCGCTTAGAATTTCCCTGAAAAATGGTATACTCAATATATAACTAATAACCTATATGAAATTCACTCCAGCATTATTGTATAATTAGGTACAATAAGACTAGGAAAAATCATTATTTTAGAAAGAATGTGAAGAACATGAGAAGTTTATTTGGATGGTTTTGTGTTCTGTTTATGGTACCTGTTTTCCTATTATGCGGATTAGCTGCAGGTAAAGAATCAGAAGCTATAAAAGGATTAGGTACTGTATTAGATGAAAAAATACCCATTGATTCTTTAAATTTGCCACAAAATAGTTTTATATTTGACCGCGATGGACGTCTTATCTCTGAGGTTACATCACAACAACAAAATCGAGTGTTCACAAAGTATGAAAATATTCCTGATACTGTAAAAAACATTTATATTCTATCTGAAGACCAACGTTTTTTTAACCATATCGGTTTTGATGCGGAAGGAATGCTAAGAGCTGTTATGATAAATGCTAAATCACAATCTGTTGAGCAAGGTGGAAGCACAATTACTCAGCAGCTTGCAAGAAATGTATTTTTATCACATGAACAATCTTACAATCGAAAATTAAGCGAACTTCTCTATTCATACCAATTAGAAAAAAACTTCACTAAAGAACAAATTCTTGAAAGCTATCTAAATGCTATTTATTTTGCTAATGGCACATATGGGATTGGAACAGCTTCAACTTATTATTTTAATAAACAAATTCAAGAGTTGAATACAGCTCAGCTTGTATTTATAAGTGCAATACCTAACAATCCAACAATGTATGATCCTATTAAAAATTTTACTGCAACTAAGGAAAGACAAGAAAGATTACTAAAACTCCTTCACAATAATGGGTATCTTTCAAAGGATGAGCTAGAACGTTCTATTCAATTTCCAATTGAGTTATCTCTAAAGGAACGCATCGACACACAAGCAGATTATGTCACTTATGTTCACCATGAACTAAAACAAATGATTATTGAAAAAGAAGGTTTTGCTCAGAAACTTGCAACTGGAGAAAATCAAGAAGTGATTGAGAAACAAATTGAAGATAAGATCAATCAAATAGTTAGCAGTGGATTAATTATCCACACCGCTTTAGACACTAATCTTCAACAGAAACTTACTCAGTCCATATCTAAGAATCTTCCTTATGATCAAGTTCAAGGAGCTGCAGCTGTAATTGATCATCAATCACATCATATTGTTGCATTATTCGGGGGTAAGAATTATGAAAAATTCGCCTTTAATCGAGCTTATCAAGCGTATAGACAACCTGGATCTGCTATTAAGCCTATACTAGATTATGCACCATATATTGACATTACTGGAGCGACTACAAGTTCTAAAATAGACGCAAGGGAATTTTGTAAAGATGGGTATTGCCCTAAAAATTATAATGAACGAAATTATGGAATGGTGACGTTAGAAACAGCACTAAAGTATTCTTACAATACTGCTGCTGTTCGAATGCTTGACAAAATCGGCATTGAAAAAGGATTTTCTTATTTAACTCCCTTTAAATTTGATAAGATCTCTAAAAGTGATTATAAACTCGCATCAGCAATAGGAGGCTTTGAGTATGGTGTATCACCACTTGAGCTTACAAGTGCTTATACTACCTTTGGAAATGATGGCTTATATTACGAAAATCATGCCATTACAAAAGTAACTGATCTAAATGGAAAAACTATATATCAATGGCAAGAGGAACCAGTAAGAGCTTGGAAGGAATCGACAAATAAAGAAATGAAGGAACTACTCTCTTCTGTAGTAAAAAGTGGAACAGGGCAAAAGGCAGCTATTTCTAAAAGCTATGTCGGGGGTAAAACTGGTACAACCAACGATTATAAAGACTTATGGTTTGTTGGATTAACAGACAGATATACTGCTGCTGTTTGGGTAGGTAGAGATTCAGGTGGAAATGTAAGTCATATCTACTCTAGCAATCCACAAGTACTTATATGGAGAGAAATAATGAATTAATGATTATAAATGCTAATGAAGGAGGATGGTTTATCCAATGATTGAGGATGTAGAAGGACCAATACTTTTATTTGATGGTGTTTGTAATCTTTGTAATCAAACTGTTCAGTTTGTGATTCGCTGTGATAAGAAGGAAGCATTTAAATTTGCTTCACTTCAATCCACAACGGGACAAAACCTTCTTGAAATGATGCACATGCCAACAAGTCATTTTGATAGCATTGTTATGATAGAAAAAAATCATGTTTTCACTAAGTCTACCGCAGCATTAAAAGTATGCAAAAGGCTTGGCGGATTTTGGGTCATTCTATATCCATTCATTCTTATACCCAAACCCCTTCGTGATGCGGTCTACCATTTTGTTGCAAAAAATCGCTATAAATGGTTTGGAAAAGCTGATCAATGTATGATTCCTACTCCTGAAATGAAAAAGCGATTTTTATCCTAGATTTTATTATCAGCATAACTTATGACTTGTTAATCGAAAAGTGTTTAGCCTAAGTACAAGATATTTTTCACCTAGAGAAAAAGCCCCTCGAAACGTCCTTTAAAAATCACACTGGTAAACTTGCCATCACGCTGTTGTACAGTCTAAAACATACATATAAAGTGCCTAAAATAAATATGAACCAAAAGAACACATGAAAAAGCACTAAACCGATCAAAGAAAATGAAGTAAGTGAATGACTTATTTTATACACGACATAAACAAAATATCCGAGTGTCGAAATGAGAAACAAGCCAATAATGAGCATTGGAATTTGAATAGATAATAATGATAAGGCTCCCCCAATAACATAAATGACGGAACCTCCTCTTATCTTTGTTAGATTTTCTCCCGCTATATCTTTAGAGAAAAACAATAACGAAAGCTCTGTTACTGTATTTGCAATCAATTTTAATGCAGAGAAGATCATAAAATAAATAAGAGCAAAAATAATAAATAGAGCAAGCTTTATTCCGTTATTCGAAAAAAACTCAAGCATACCATCATAAATACCTAGTAGTTGTAAATAATCAATTGCAAGCATCACTGTGGCAATTGATAAAGATGTGCTAAACAATAAAATAGTAATAAGTGGAAAATAACTAGTGAAGTATGTATTTTTCATGATTATCGATCCTAACTATACATTTAATGAATTTCAACATCATTATGAAGTAGAGTCTCTTATTTGACAAGAAATATATGACAATTTTCCGAAGCTTTACTACCTATTCTAACCAAGGATATAAATAATGGTATAATTTAACTAAGTTATCATAAATATACATTTTAAGATAACTATATTTTCTAGGGAGGAAAATGCATGAAAAAACTAAGTGCACTTTTTTTAACCATTTGTTTTATCTTATTAACCCCACTACATATTACTCATGCAGAAAATGAAAGCGTTTCAAAAGAATTTAAAAGTAAACTTGAAGAAAAGCTACAAAATGAAGTGAATTATTACAATAAAGGCTCGGTTCAATTTGAAAAGGCACTAACAATGGATGGGAAAATATTTAAATTAATCTCTGCAGACGATCCAGAAACAGAGGAGAATGAAGAAAAAACAGAAGAATATAATTCTAATTTCACCATGGCATTTGTAAAATATGAACAAAAAAGAGATTCGCTATTTTATTTTGATAAATACGATTTATATTATTATGACAACAGTAAAAATGAATTTCTAATTTTATCTAATATCGTTCAAAATGAAGCCGCAGAAAAGTTTTTTACAGAGCAATCAGAGGGGTTACATAAAGAAATTCAAGTTCCTTCTCTCATACTTTCTCTTGTTATGCTATCCATGTTATTTATTTTTCCTTTGCTCATCATGATATTCCATAACAAAGCTAAAGCTAAGTCACATATCTACGCAACAAATAATCATTCTATATCAGGATAAATTGAACCGGGTCTCCCGGTTTTTTTCTGTTTGAAGAAGCTCCCACTCGCGTTTCATTTCCTCTAATTATGGTTATTTAAGTACTACACGAACATATTCACGAGGTCCAAACTTTTCAAAAACATTGATCTCTTCAATAGGTGTTTCAGTATTTGTTAATTCAATGATCGATTCTTCAAAAACAATTTGTTCAACATATTCTCTTCTTAACTTTTCATTTACAAACCATGCACCAGTAAAAAGGGACGAAAATATACAACCTGTGATAAATATCTTCATTTTATGCACAATATCACCTCAAGAATTATCATGCTCTGTGGTGATAAATAATATACAAGTAAGCAGAAATTTGTTATCATTTTTATGTTCATATGAACTTGAAATGATCATTAATTTGATATTATTTCATAGTAATACATAATCTGGAACATAATAACTAAGTAGAAGAAGATTACACTGTCTTATTATCATAAACCAGATTAAATAGCTCTTATAGAAATTTCACTTGCCAAAACTGTAAGGAGGTTCAAAGATGTCATTACTTCATGTGGCAATTTTATCACCATTTTTATTTGCCATACTTGTTCCATTTCTGTATAAATATTTTCGCAACATTCATACAGGATGGTTCGTTTTAATTTTACCCATTTTACTTTTCATTTACTTTACCCAATTCATAAGTTCGAACATGCATGGTGAAACAATAAAACAAACAGCTAGTTGGATTCCATCATTAGGTATTAACTTTACTGCATACATAGATGGACTTGGCTTACTGTTCGCCTTGCTGATCACTGGAATTGGTGCACTTGTGATCCTTTACTCAATTTATTATTTATCAAAGGAAAAAGAGCAACTTAATACATTTTATGTGTATTTATTAATGTTCATGGGTGCAATGCTAGGTGTTGTTTTATCAGATAACTTAATTGTCCTTTATACGTTTTGGGAATTTACATCATTATCTTCATTCCTGCTAATTGGTTATTGGTATAAACGTGAGAAATCTCGTTATGGTGCGCAAAAATCTATGCTAATAACGATTTTTGGTGGATTACTAATGCTCGGTGGATTTATTATGCTATACATCATGACAAATACCTTCAGCATTAGAGAAATTATTGAGGTTGCTCCTGAGATTATGCAGCATGAATTATTTATACCTGCATTAATTCTTATTTTATTTGGTGCATTTACAAAGTCTGCACAATTTCCATTTTACATATGGCTTCCTGATGCAATGGAAGCACCTACACCTGTTAGTGCTTATTTACACTCCGCTACAATGGTTAAAGCAGGTATCTATATTGTTGCTCGCTTTAGTCCAGTATTTGCAGGTACTCCAGAGTGGTTTTGGATCGTTTCTGCTTTTGGGATCTTCACGATGTTCTGGGGCTCATTTAATGCAGTAAAGCAGACAGATTTGAAAAGCATTCTTGCATTTTCAACGGTCAGCCAATTAGGAATGATTATGTCAATGCTTGGTGTAGGTTCAGCAGCACTAGCAATTGATTCGATTGATAATAGTGTATACACTGTCGCTACACTTGCAGCAGTTTTTCATTTAATTAATCACGCTACCTTTAAAGGAAGTTTATTTATGGTAGTTGGTATTGTTGATCATGAAACAGGAACCCGAGATATTCGTAAGCTTGGTGGTTTAATGAGTTTTATGCCAATTACATTTACCATTTCTATTATCGGTGCTTTCTCAATGGCAGGTTTGCCTCCATTTAACGGATTCCTAAGTAAAGAAATGTTCTTTACTAGTATGATACGCATACTTGAAATGGATGTTTTTAATTTAGAAACACTTGGACTACTGTTCCCAATCGTCGCTTGGGTAGGTAGTATATTTACATTTATTTATAGCATGGTACTTGTTTTCAAAACATTTACCGGAAAATATCAGCCTGAAAAGCTAGAGAAAAAACCACATGAGGCCCCAATCGGAATGCTAATTTCACCGATTATTTTGGCATCACTTGTGATTATTTTCTTCTTCTTCCCTAACATTCTTGCTTATACAATTATTGAACCAGCAATGGCGTCAATCATTCCAGGATTACTAGGTGATGAAAATCATTTTCATGTACATATATATGCATGGCATGGTTTTTCCATAGAGTTATTTATGACATTAGGAGTTATTGCATTAGGTGTTCTAGGCTATTTCTTCCTAAGAAAATGGCGTGGTATTTATAAGCTAGTTCCTGAGAAACTAGCTTTAAATAAAGGGTATGATGCCGCATTATATACTCTAGATAAATCTACATTTAAAATTACAAGATTTTATATGACAGGATTTATCCGCGATTATTTAGCGATTATTTTTACGTTCTTTATTCTGATTTTAGGTACAACGCTAATTTTGACTGACGGATTTTCCTTTACTTTAAAAGGTACAGCACCAATTGGTATTTATGAAGCCGTTCTTGCTGTTGTTATGGTGATCGGAACGGTTACTGTGCTCTTTTCAAAATCTAGATTAACAGCAATTATCGCGCTTGGTTCAGTAGGATATTCATTGTCACTCTTTTTCGTTCTATTTAGAGCACCTGATTTAGCTTTGACACAATTACTTGTTGAGACCGTTTCCGTTGCTCTCTTTTTACTGTGTTTTTACCATTTACCTGAATTTAAGAAAAAAGAGAAAAAACTTAATTTTAAACTGACAAATCTTCTTATTTCATTAGGTGTTGGAACGATTGTGACATTAATTGCTTTATCAGCAAACAGTCAACGTGTGTCAGAAACAATTTCTACTTATTTTATTGAAAATAGTTATAAGCTTGCTGGCGGTAAAAATATGGTTAACGTTATTCTAGTAGACTTTAGAGGGTTTGATACCTTGTTTGAAATCGCCGTTTTAGGTATTGCCGGTTTAGGAATTTATAGCATGATTCGCTTAAAGGTTAGAAAGGGGGAAGAAGGGTGAAAAAAACGCATGTAAAAACAAATGACGTTATTTTTCAAACAGTCACAAAGGTTGTAGCGTTTATCATTATTATTTACTCGTTACACCTCTTCTTTTCTGGACATTACACACCTGGTGGAGGGTTTATTGGTGGATTAATGACCGCTGCCGCTTTTGTACTGTTATTACTAGCTTATGATGTCAAAACTGTCGAAAAGACATTAAATGTTGACTATATTAAAATGACTGCAACTGGATTACTTATTGCAGTTCTAACTGGGTTAGGTTCATTTTTCTATAATGTCCCTTTTCTCACACAAACATTTAGTTATGTAGAACTCCCATTACTTGGGAAGACGGCATTGGCTACCGCAGTTTTATTTGACTTAGGGGTTTACCTTGTTGTTATCGGTGTCACAATGACCATTATTCAAACGATTGGAGAGACGGAATAATGGAAGTATTAATGTCTATTGTTGTTGGTATTTTGTTTAGTGCTGCTGTTTATTTAATGTTATCTAAAAGCTTACTCAGAATTATTATCGGAACTGGTTTATTAAGTCATGGAGCACATTTACTCATTTTAACAATGGGTGGTCTTAAAACTGGTGCTGCTCCATTACTAGGAGAACATGCCAAAGTATATGTTGATCCACTTCCACAGGCTTTGATCTTAACAGCTATCGTTATAAGTTTTGGAGTGACATCATTTTTCCTTGTTCTTGCTTATCGTTCATACCAAGAATTGGGTACAGATGATATGGATCAACTAAGGGGAACTGATCAATATGAATAATTTAATTATCTTACCAATCGTCATCCCTTTCTTAGCTGGGATTATCTTAATTTTTTTTAATAAAAATATAAAAGCACAGAAGCTAATAAGTGCGTTTGCTTCTCTTCTCGCAATTGTGGTTTCTGTAATGATTGTTCACACAGTTCATGTTAATGGTATTCAATCATTAGCCATAGGGAATTGGGAGGCTCCTTACGGGATCGTGCTCGTCGCTGATATGTACGCAAGTTTACTTGTATTAACAACAAGTATTATTGGATTGACAGCATTACTGTTTGCCTTCTCTTCCATAACACCAGACAGGGAAAAGTTTTATTTCTATCCTGTTGTTCAATTTTTACTTTTAGGTGTGACCGGCGCGTTTTTAACAGGTGATATTTTTAACTTGTTTGTTTTCTTTGAGGTTATGCTTATGTCTTCTTATATGTTAATCGTATTAGGAAGCTCAAAAATTCAGCTTCGTGAATCAATCAAGTATATTCTAGTTAATATTATCTCATCTGCTTTATTTGTCATTGCCGTTGCCTATCTATATGCTGTGACCGGAACACTTAATATGGCTGATTTAAGTGTTAAAATTGCCGATATGGGTCAAACAGGTTTACTAACCGTTATCGCTATCTTATTTTTAGTCATATTCGGTTTAAAAGGGGCCATTTTCCCTTTATACTTTTGGTTACCTGGTTCTTATCAAGCACCTCCAGCAGTTATCACTGCACTGTTTGGTGCACTATTAACTAAGGTTGGGATTTATTCCATTACAAGAGTCTACACATTGATTTTTTACCATGAACCATCGTATACACACCAAATTTTAGCGTGGCTAGCTGCATTAACGATTATCTTCGGCGCAATCGGCGCAATTGCCTATTGGGATATCAAAAAGATTATTATTTATAATATCATCACAGCTGTTGGTGTGATCTTATTTGGAATTGCAGCAAACACTCCAAATGGTGTTGAAGGTTCTATTTATTATTTAGTTCATGATATGATCATAAAAGGCGCACTATTTTTCATAGTAGGTGCTATCATTGCAATTACGGGAACGAGTAATTTACGAAAGTTTAGTGGATTAATTTCAAGTCATCCGTTGCTAGGATGGATGTTCTTTATTTCCACATTATCTCTTGCTGGGATTCCACCTCTTAGTGGTTTTATAGGCAAGCTTAAAATCATTCAAGGTGGATTTGAAGCTGAAGAATACACAATTGCCTTTGTTGTTTTATTATCTAGCCTACTCGTTCTATATTCAGTTATGAAAATCTTTATAAATGGCTTTTGGGGAGAACCAACAAACGAAGATGTATATAAGGACAAGTCAGTTAAAGGTTTAATTTTACCTATAGCCATACTACTTATTTTATCGATTGCATATGGTTTCGGTGTAGAATCAATTTCACCTTATATTACACAGGCGACCGATACGCTGCTTGATCCAACAATTTATATACAAGCTGTATTGAAGGAGTAGTGCATATGGCATTTCAAATATTATTAAACTTTTTCTTAGCATTTCTATGGATGTTTCTTTCAAATGATTATTCCTCTTTAGCATTTTTTAAAGGCTTTTTCTTTGGAGGATTAATTATTTTCGCACTTAGAAGATTTTTTGAACATCGACTTTATTTCTTTAATATCATTGCGGTAATTAAGCTGGTCTTCATTTTTTTAAGTGAGTTAATAAAATCTAATATAGCTGTTTTCAAGGTCATTTTAACACCAAAATTAAATATGAAACCAGGCATATTTTCTTTAGAAACAGAGTTAAAAAAAGACTGGGAGATTACCATTTTGGCTAATCTCATCACACTCACACCTGGTACACTTGTTATTGAAGTTTCAGATGACAACAAAACACTATATATTCACGCAATGGATATCGATGATGTTGAGCAAGCAAAGCTAGATATCAAAAACACATTTGAAAAAGCAATCATGGAGGTGAGTCGTTAATGTTTAAAATTATTATGACCCTATCTCTTGTGATTGTCGCAATCTCAACCCTACTATTTGTTTATCGGCTAGTAAAAGGTCCAACTACACCTGATAGAGTCATCGCATTAGATGCAATTGGAATTAATTTCATTGCAATAACGGCTATTATATCAATTGTACTTAATACGAGTGCTTTTGTTGAAGTTATCTTATTATTAGGTATACTCGCCTTCATCGGGACAGTTGCTTTCTCTAAATACTTAGAGAAGGGGGAAATAATCGAAAATGATAGAAATCGGTAAATTTATTGTTGGCTACCTCATTCTTCAAGGTGCTTTACTAAGTTTAGTGGCTGCAATTGGTGTTGTTCGACTACCTGATGTATATACACGCAATCATGCGGCATCAAAGAGCGCTACATTAGGAGTCATTAGTATTCTACTAGGTTTATTCATCTATTACTTAGTAGTTGACCATGAAGCAAATTCTAGGGTTTTGTTAGGAATTGTTTTCGTCTTCTTAACCGCTCCAGTTGCAGGTCATCTCATTAGTAGAGCGGCATATAACATCGGTGTTCCACTATGGAAAGGTAGTGTACAAGACGATTTAAAAAAATCTCGCCTAAAAGTTAAAAATAAAAATTGAATTGATACTTACCAATTTATGAACTGAGATACCAAAAGAAGTCGCTAATTCCAAAAGGAAATTTGCGGCTTCTTTTAGTAATGCTGTTTCGTAAAGGTGATTCTGAAAAAGAAGCTACAACAGGTACACTAAAAAAGACACTAGTTAGCTTTGAAAGCCAATCCTTCTACGTTATTATTTGCATAGGTAGCCAAGAATAAAGCAATAAGAGGTGCTTCTAAACAAGATAGTAGCAAATAGGAATGATTTTTATCGGTTGAATATAAGCTAAAGGTTGGATCCCCAATAACAAACAAAAAACTAGTCTTTAAAAAAACTAGTTCAAGTTGTTTTTTCTTATTTTTTTTTCAAAACAGCCATGGTACACCGTGATAAACAAACCAAGTCATCTTCTTCATCAACTATTTTAATTTCCCACACCATTGTTGTTTTTCCACGATGGGCTGGTGTTGCATAAGCAGTTACAACCCCAGATTTCTTCCCACGGATATGATTTGCATTAATCTCTAGTCCAACACAAATTTCATTTTCTTGATCAATCAAGTAATATGCACCAATACTAGCTGCTGTTTCTGCAAGTGCAACAGAAGCTCCCCCATGCAATAAACCAAAGGGCTGATGTGTTCGATGATCAACTGGCATTGTCGCTACAACACCTTCAGCTGAAACTGATATTACCTCTATTCCTAATGATTCCATTAAGGTATTTTTTACATTATAATCCATCTAGAAATATTCCCCCATATTCCGTTAATTACGAATTTTATCTCGATCATGAAATGGATAAATAAAATATTTTCTATTTTCTTAGCACATATACAACAAATATAAAATAAATCATTAATAGAAGTAAAATGGGTAGCACTGCCATAATATCCATTATAACCCCCTAATCTTTTTTGGAATTCCTTCCAGAAAAAAAAGGATATAAAAGACATCATATACGATGAACATCATGGCAGTATTGAGAAATTGTATAAATTTTGTAAATTAATATAGTGCAGCTTAATTTACTTAATCAATAATCCCTTTTGCTTTTGCTATAAGAACCGCTTCAGTTCGACTGCTAACATCTAATTTTGTAAAGATAGATGTTAAACTATATTCAATACTTCTTTTACTAAGATGAAGATAATCTGCTATTTCCTGATTAGTCAGCCCTTTCTCTACTTCTTGTAAAATGGCTTTTTCTCTTTCATTAAATAATTGATTATTTAAATCGGCTTCTACAGTATTTGTTCGTTGTTCAAGAAGTAATCTTTTAAAGTATTGATATGGAACAACGATTTCACCATCAATAGCATGTCTTATATGATCTAGAAGCTTCTCCTTTGACTCCGTTTTGCTCACAGCTCCTAAAATACCAATTCTCAGTGCTTCCTCAAAATAATCCTCTACATCATAACCTGTATATAGAATGATCTTACAAGAAGGATTATGACTTAAGATTGCTGCAGATATCTCCATTCCATTGATTTCTCCTAAGTTCAAATCCATTAGGATCACATCAAAGGGCGTAAAGTTTACGTTTTTCATTTCTTCAACTGTATATGGTGGATTTAAACATTCCACCTGTACTCCAGCCTCAGCCTCTAGAATGGCTTTTGTTCCTTCTCGTACCGCTGGATGATCATCTACCACTAATATATGTATCATTTTTTCACCCTTTATTCATTTCTTGTTAAAAAGCGCAAGGCTTAAAGGCTTAGTTGACAAACATAAGGCTTTAAGAATAGATGGTGCTCATTACCTTTTATTCTTTTTTGAATGTGACCTAGAGCCAATAACAGATGAATTTTGACAAAGTAATCATATGCAAAATTTCTTACCTTTGTAAAAAAGAGACCTGGCATATGCCAAGTCTATATTTCTACATCTATTTTTAATCCATCGTCTATTGAAGTTTCAATATTAATTGTTCCCTTAAGCGCCTTTACTCGCTCACTAATACCTGAGAGACCCATGCTTTCAGATTGATCATACATATCTTTATACTCAAAGCCAATCCCGTTATCTTCATAATGTAAAACAATTTTATCTTTAATACAAACTAAAATAATTAATACACTAGAAGCTTTTGAATGCTTTTGTGCATTAGTTAAAAGCTCTTGAATAATTCGATAAATATTTAATTGTGTATCAATATCCAAATTCATCGTAAAATTTCCTGTATTTAAACGAATATCGAAATCTACGATATCTTGATACTGCATCACTAGTTTATTTAGAGCTTTCACTAAACCTAAATCATAAAGCAACTGCGGGCGTAATTCTTGGCAAGTTTCCCTTGTTGTTTTAATAATTTTGGTCATATTACTATTCATTTCTTGCAATTGTGTTTTCAATTTATCGGAATCCATATCAACTTCAACCAAAGCCATTTCACACTGTCTCTTTAGCGATACCAAATCCTGCAAAACTGAATCATGAAGGTCTTTCGCTAAATTCGATCTTTGTTTTTCTTCGATTGAGAATAACAATTTTGTTAACCAACCAGGATTCTGACCTTCTGTTTCAACCTTCTGCAGATGCTGGATCAGTTCATCGATCTTCAGAAAGTTCTCCAAGGATACATTTGTATAAAAGGACAATGTCTTTAGCCAAGAAATTTCATCTCTTGTTAAAATAGGTGTATTTAATATTGATAAGCACAACAGAACATAGCTTTTATCATCTGTTTCACCGATGTTAATTATAAATCCTTTATCAACCTCAATAATTTTCCCTATTTCATTCGAAACATCCTTAATTTCATTAACATACTGGCCATAATCTGAATTCTTTGCATGTGGATCAACAGCTGAAATATTTTTTTCCTTATCCACCTCAATAAAGTAAGCTTTACTAACAATCAGCACATCTGTAATTACCTGCTTAAGCTCCGAAACAACCTGCTCCAAAGTACTTGCCTTGCGAATACTTTGTGTATATTTAAATATACTATCCTGGTAATTATATTTCTCAGAAAATCTCTTCAGTCTGAAGCGATAGTCAAAGATTTCTTTGATGTAGAAAATTAAAATTAAGATTAAATATATTATTATTGAGAGTTTTATCTGATAAAAGTCAGGATTATTCTCTTTCAAATTAAGCATAGAACCTACAAGAATAAAAGTTGGGATAATTGCTAATAAGGAATAATATCTAATTCTCCCCAACATGAATTCAATATCATAAATTTTTGTAGCCAAAAATTGATAAACTAAAGAAAAAGGTATTAATAATAGAAAAGCAGCTAGAAAAGTTGGTGGAAAAATATACCTTTGGAAAATCAAATAAGGTAGAACATAAAATATTAGAAATGGAGTAAAAGCTAAAATATTTGTTACTATTAATACTTTTATTATATATGACTGTTCAGAATATTTAATTTTCTTCAATGCAGATAATTTTAAGATAAAAGTCATTATAAGCATTACGAAAAATGAGACTAGATTTATTGATTTATTAATTTGAAAACTAAAATCAATAAACTTTTGAAAAATTTCAACAAGTACATTTATAGTTACAAGTACATATCCAAATATAATATAATTTGAACTAAAAATTTTTTTCCCTAATTCAATGAAATATTGATAAAGGAAATGTAAGTAACTCACAGGAACTAGAACAAATAAAAATAGATTAATAAATCTACTAAGTTCATCGCCTCTTGATGAGCCTGTAGCACTTATATATGCCAAAGCAATAATTAATAAAAACAAGTTCAACAAGTTGGCTGATTTTAAATTAACATTTTTATTAGACCTATAAATATAATAACTACAGAATATACATAAACTAAGCACAGTGAATGGAATTATAATTATAAAAAGACTTTGTGTACTAAGTATAGCTGTATACACCTTATAGTCCTTTTCAACTCCATCTCTAATAAGAGTGAAATTATTAACCTGTTCTAAGACCTCATATTTGATAATTGGTTTGTGCTCAAATGGATCTCCCCCATTTACCTTTACAAGGACGTCTCCAACCTTAATACCTTTTTTTTCAGCCCATGATTTTGGCTCTAAGTTGGTAACTATTACTTCATTTTCCTTATTTATATTCAAGTTTACTCCAACATAAGGATATTTAATATTAATAAAAGTAATATAAATTGTTAGAATAATACTAATGAATACAATTACTTGGTAAATTCTTTTATTATTACCTCGCATTACATACACCTTTCAATATTTAGATCCAATAAGTACTAAATAACTTTCCTGAGCCAACGATTCCTTCAACTAATCCTAAAACATCCTCAATATCCACACCAAGTAAGCTAGCTTGTCCATTAACTACTTTTTCTAAAACCTCTGGATTTTCAATTAAAAAGTTTACGATTTCCTGCATACACGATCTCTCCCTATTATTTCGTTTTATTTGTAATTAAATTCGATTTAACAAAATCTTTATATTCATTTTTTATATTTAAATTATCTATCATTCTTGAAGCTCTGTTTAGAGCTATTTGCTTAACTACATTTAAGTATTGCATAACTCCAGAATCTAAAAGCTTTTGTTTATAATTTTCAATACTTCCAAACTCATCTAGTATTTCTTTTCCACTTTGATAAAAATCCAACAAATCAATGGCGTCTTCATTATATTTTCTTTGTAAATAAAGAAATGCTAATGATTGCTTTTGAATTTTGATGTCATTTTTTAATGGATTGAATAAGTCTCTAAAGTCATTATCTGTTTGTGCAGCAATACCAATTTGGTATGCGTACTCTTCAACTAATGACTCTTCTTCTCCCGCTAGTTGCATACCACATACTGATGCTAACGCAATTAACGATCCAGATTTCATTTTCATCACCTGTAGGCATTCTTCCTCAGTAGAAATCCTATTCTCCAAATCATCATGCTGTCCCTCCATAGCTTGCAAAGAGTACTTTAGCAGCGAAGCAAGAATTTGATGTTTATATGGAGAAGACAGTGCTAACACTGATTGTTGACTTAACGTATACAATGTTGTTGCAGCATTTAAGGCGATTGAATGGTCCATCTTCATCCACGGCTCTTCCATATTATCTAAATCTTCTAGATCGTCTAGTATATCAAAAGATAATATTAAGAGTTCAACTGCAGCAGCCAGTTTGAGTATTTCTGGATTCTTCCGATCATAGATTTGGTGATGTATCATTGTGAGTTTAGCAAAATTCAATTCTTTTTTATTTTGTAAGAAAGATATGAATAAGCTTTTAAGTCCATCATGTTTTATCTGAGTAGTAATTAAATTAAACATACTTTCCTTAATCCTACCGGACTCAATTTTCTCTATACCACCCACCCCTTTTGCTATATATATATTACTATATTACTAATTAGTTTAGTAGCAAAAGTATACATGATACAACTAATCTATTATATTTTCACCTAAAACACCAATATATGTCAATGTTAATTCTAAAAAAAACTTAGCTAATCGCTAAGTTCTTTATGATACATTTAAAAATCCATATTTATCGTATTTATCAATACTTTCGTTAATAGATAGAAGAGACTCTTTCGTTTCTTTTAGTTCTTTCTCGATCTGAAGTAGCAGCTTTGTCATTTCTTCAATTTTTTGCTGATCCACTATTTCACCCTCCTTAACTGTTGGTAAGCGCGAATGCATGGCCAACTTTCACATGTTAGTTCTCTATAGTTAAATACTACGCTATATCAGGTCGATTTTCACCGAAAATAATTCGTAATACTCAATGCGTGATACCGCAAGCGAAACGCAATAGTCCAAAATATATATTTTGTGTATAGGTAACCACTACATTTCAAACATCTATTATGTAATAATTGGAAAACACTAAGACTTTAAAAGGATACGAATACATGCTCAATTTTTTGAGGGCAGTTTAGGAAATAACTAAAAAAAACATTTTGTTTGTATTTCCCTAAAAAAAAGAGACTAAACATCAATTGTGTTAGTCTCTCCTCAAGAAATTAAACTGAAAAAACATTTTCTTTAAAAATACTTTGTGCTTTTACTTTTGCTAAATTAATTAACTCTGATTTTCTTTCTAAAGGTCCTTTATACTCTAAGGTGTAATCCTCAATTCCTGTTTTAGAAAACAAACATTCCATTTTCACTTCGCAATTATTTTGCAACACCGAAAATACTGCAACCATTTTATCATCTAATACAAAAAAAGTTGGTTGCCCTACCATTGAGTAAAAACCTCCTTTAGTTCAAATCGAAGTTAATACAATGAAGTGTGATTATGTTTATACCATTCTACAAAAGTTAATCATATCCTTTTTATTTTGATATCTCTTTTGTAAAAATTGTATTTTATTAAATCACTTGATCAATTACCAATTCAAATAGCTAAAAATAAAGTATTTCAAAAACATTTCATTGTCCACATTAGTTTTTATTTATTGATTATCATCAAATTTCATTAATTGTACAGCCCAATCAATGGCACTAACGTAATAACTATTAATCTCTTCTTTAGATAAGTTTATTCCATCTAGCTCCCAATCGGATTGTTCAACTTGCAATGACCATGACAGTATCTTGTTAAGGTCATTATCTTTTCCTAAAAGAGCATCCTGAATTTCTTCTGACAACGGTAGTTCATTTAACACATCCTGTAGATCTTTATGAAGTAGTGTATCTATTAAAGAAAATAATCCTGTTAACATATAAGGAGCAGTTGGTTTGATACCGATGTGATTGGCAAAATGCTCACATAATTTTGCACGTACTAACGACATTTTAATTACTTCTTCCATTGTAGAGTCGTTCACATTTTTTATATTTTTCAATGAAAGAACATATATCCATTTTTTCAATTCATTTAATCCTAGTAATACAATTGCTTGTTTAATAGATTTAATTTTATTGATAGGACGAAATGCTGGCGAGTTAATTAGCTTTAGCAACTTGTAAGATAATGAAATATCATGTTCTATATTTGAAGAAATCACATCAATATTAGGATCTGTTTTTGAAATTTCACCTAAAATATGATAATAAGTTTTTAAATACATTGGTACATCATGACTTGAAATGATGATCGGTTTACTAAAAAAGTACCCTTGAAACAACGTATAGCCAATTTTCCTGGCATAAATAAATTCTTCTCTCGTTTCTAGCTTTTCAGCGAGAAGTTCTATATTTAACGCTTTATATTTATTAACAAGAGACAGAATCTCTTGTGGAGAAGATTGCATAAAATCAACTTTAATAATATCAATATAGTTTAAAAGTGCAGGTAGTAATTTTGAAGATTCTTGTACTTTGAAGTCATCTAAAGCAATTGTATAGCCCAATTGTTTTAATTCTTTACATGTTGAAATTAGTTCTTGATTGATTTCTACATTTTCTAAAATTTCTACCACTATCGAACTTGGATTAAAAAAAGTAGGAAGTTTTGATTTTAATAAGGCATCTGTAAAGTTAATAAAACACTTTTTTCCTTCAGATAAATCTTGCATTCCTATATTTAAAAAACTATTAATAATAACTTCTGTGGTAGCTCGATCACCATCAATATTTGGAAAAACGTTTTCTTTACTGCCTCTATATAAAAGCTCATATGCTATAACTTCTTCATTGCTATTTAAAATAGGTTGTCTTGCAACAAACACTTCCATATATTTGACCCCCAAAAATACGAATCATATTTTCATCCTTCATCTATTCTACTATATTTTTCACAATAATTTACTATTATTAGAAATATATTCATTATCTAGGGTACAAAGTCCTATACACGAAATGTTGAACTTAGATCGTTTGCTTTATAAATAACTAAAAAAAGTTATTGTTAGTTTGAGCCATCCAAAAAAAGATAACCATAATGGAATACTTAATAGTGACGCCCATAACATACCTTTAAAGAAATTCTCTTCAACCATTATTTATCACACCTTTCGAATATGAACATTTCAATATTCTTGCCTTGGTGCACAAAATTAAACATATAGAAAGCGCTTCCAATAATATTTTTATGATATTAATTAATTATTCATTTCCATATATCGAAATTCCTCTTTCTTTCGTTCAGCAATTTCTTACAAGATTTTTTTATCAAGTCATCCTGCACCTACTTTGAACATAATTCATATAGTAAGTACGTATTCAATAGGTAAGGAGTTGTTGAATTTGCCTGCAATTAATGGTGATCAGTACTTAGCTAGAATGAAAGATCTAAAAGCGAATGTTTGGATTAAAGGGCAAAAAATCACAGATAATATTTGTGAACATCCTGTATATAAAGGTGCGTTAATCACAAAGGCATCATTATATGACTTACAACTTAAGCCAGATTTAATAAAAAAAATGACCTATATTTCACCCATTACAAATAATCGGGTTGGTCTTTCATTTTTACAACCTCGAACAAAGGAAGACTTAGAGGCGAGAAGACATATGATGAAAACTTGGGCATTGGAAACAGCAGGTATGATGGGAAGAACCCCGGATTACTTAAACACAGTCATCATGACTTTAACTGCATCAGCAAGTATTTTATCTGATCAAGATGAACAGTTTACTCAAAACTTAATTAATCTTTATGAAACTGCTCGTGAAAAAGATCTGTCTTTCACACATAGCTTTATTAACCCTCAAATAAATCGCTCCATTTCTTATGAAGAATCAACTACTCAACCACCTATAGCAGCAAGAATTGTAAAGAAAAACCATGATGGTGTGTTCATTAAAGGAGCAAGACTTTTAGCTACACAAGGTGGAATGACCGATGAAATCATCTTGTTTCCTTCTGGTGGCAAGATTCATGATCAAGAGCAATCATTTTGTGTTAGTATCCCAAGTAACGCAGAAGGGGTAAAATTCATATGCCGTGAATCCTATTATCTTGGAGAATCTACTTTCAACTATCCACTTTCTTCAAGATTCCATGAAATTGATACAATGATTATCTTTGACAATGTGTTTGTACCATGGGAGCGTGTATTTTTTTATCATCGTCAAGATATCGCAATGAAGCTGTTTTCTCGTAGTAGTTTCACAGCGCATACATTGCATCAAGTAGTAATACGTCAAATAACTAAATCTGAATTTATTCTAGGGCTTGCGCAATCTATGGTAAAACTGTTAAATCTCTCAGAGTACCATCATATACAAGAAAAAATCAGTGAAATGATTATTGGATTAGAATCATTGAAGGCGCTGTTAGATCGAGCTGAACTTTTAGCTAAGGAAGATGAATGGGGTACTATGGTTCCACATACCCACTCTTTATATGTAGCAGTTAATATGTTTCCAAAATTGTATCCTAGAATGATAGAAATTTTGCAATTGATTGGTGCAGGAGGCTTGGTTTCGATTCCATCTGAAGAGGATTTTCAATCTTGCTTATTTAATGATCTTGAACTTTATTATCAAGGTACAGCTTGTGATGCTGAAACAAAAACTAAGATTTTAAGATTGATATGGGATTTAACGATGAGTAGCTTTGGAACGAGGCAAACGCAGTATGAACGTTACTTCTTTGGTGATCCGGTCAGGTTAGCATCAACATTATATAAAGGCTACCCTCGTGATGAATACATTGATATAGTAAACGACTTTTTAAATATAAAGAAAGAGGATTCCATTTAGTTTAACCTCTTTCTTTTTAATGTTGGCTATGTTAAAGCTTAAGGTTGTTTTTTAGCACTTGGTTGATTGGAGGTGAATATATGAGACTCCTGCGGGAGAAGCGTGTCGAAGGGAGACCCCACAGGCGCGCAGCTTACGAGGAGGCTTCCTGACCTAGGAAAAAACGAACTGCATTTTTTCCCGGGAAAGCGAATGCCTGTAACGGAAATCAACCACGAAGTTTAACAGAGCCTTAATGTTTTATATATTTAGTGTAGCGTTCTTATCAATCACAGAAGAAACAGTTCTTTTTACTTCACATTTAAAAATCAACAAATGACACAACCTAAATGACAATTACATTTCTCCAACCCAATGTGCTATTTTGTTTGTTAGCTCTTCTGCAGCTGATTGTTGTACTCTTTTCGATAGGGTATCTGATAATCTTTCTTTTAAAACAACCCTTTCTTCTTCATAAGGTATGATAGTAGACCATTCTATCTCTGGAATAGCAATCAAACTATACTCTTGCTGTTTATTCTCATAAATATAAACATTTGTTATTAGTTCATTTTCATTATGGACATTTGCTTTTCTGATCTTCATTTTTTTCATCCTTTCATTTTCACAAATCATTTTTAGTATGTATAACATTTAAAAAAGACCGAAGAAAAAGGACACTTCTATGAAAGTCCTTTTTTCTTCCTCTTACATATTCGTCACGTCAACTTGATCAATTATGTCAGCATCATAAAAATTAGAGATGCTAAAGAAATTTTGGTTTTCAATAAAATCACCTGTATTTGCACTACCAGAACCTATTGATGACTGACTTTGACTTTTTGGCGATAAAGCAAATGAATCACCTACAGTAAATATTGCGCTTCTACCAATTGTGTTTAATTGAATTGGACCAACAAATGCCGGCATCCTTTCTCCTCCTGTTTCCGTAAGATAAAATTATTATATGGAATTAAGAAAGAGATGTTCTGCCTAGATATCTATTTTTTCTGACTTCATTTCTTCTTTATATTTTGATCTTAATTTAACAAGGCGAATAATATGTAATGTGACAGCCTTCAATACAGCATAAGTAGGGACAGCCAATATCATTCCAATAATCCCACCAAAACTACCTGCTCCAATTAACAATAAAATAATTGTTAACGGGTGTGTATTAAGTCGCTTTCCAATAATAAGTGGTGAAAGAAAATTCCCGTCAATTTGTTGAACAATCGTTACAACTAATGCTGCCAATAAAGCCTTTGTAGGTGAATCAAGCAAAGCAATCACAACAGCCGGTGCAGCACCGATAAATGGGCCAAGATATGGAATAATATTAGCCACTGCAACAACAATACCAAGAACTAATGCATAATCCAATCCGATGATTGTATATCCAATAAAACACCCTAAACCTACAGCAAGTGAGACAATTAATTGACCTTGTATATATGCTGCTAAAGTCTCATATAAATCTTGAAGAATCTTTAACCCTTCACGTCTATAAGCTGTTGGTAATACTTTTACAGCCGTTGGAGGAAGCCTATGACCATCCTTTAACATATAAAAAAGAATAAAAGGTACTGTAATAATAGTTAAGGTAATATTCGTAACAACACCAAGTACTTTTGAAAAGCTTGCTGTAATGTTTTCTGGCAAACTTGTTGCATATCCTGTTAATGTGTCTTCCATTTGTGTTAATGAAACATACTGCTGTTCCATCACCCATGTGAACCATTCCTTCTCAGACATACCAATAATAAAATCTGTAAATTCCTCTACATACCTTGGGAAATTTTTTATTAAATCGGAAATCTGTTGTGAAACAATAGGTCCTATAAACGCAACTAGCCCTGATACTACACCAATAAAAACAATATATGGAATCAATATTGCAAGTGTTCTCGGGACTTTACTTCTTTCCAATAATCTTACTAAAGGATTGAAGATAAAAAATAAAATCCCGGCAATAAGTATTGGAAAGAACAACGTTGTCACAAAAACAATTATTGGTTCAAATAAAAAAGAAACCCTTGTTCCAACATAAACGATTAATAATAGCAATAATATTTGTAATGTCCAAAAATGAGTTTTTGATTTAAACACAAAAGTTCCTCCTGAAATAATTTCTCATGTTCCTTGTTTCAATGATTTTATCTTAAAAAAGCGCAAGACCTTGATTAGTCTAGGGCAAAGGATAGTGAGGAATAGAAGATGTCACTTAAACGTCAATTTCTCATTGACTTATGACCCAGAAAAAAAGGAAGGTGTGTTTCTCCTTTTCTCCTCGAGACTAGATGCTGGAGCTAGGCACTACAACTATGTACTTCACTATAAAATAAAACTGTTTTTAATATACTTCTATGTATGTTTCCTAAAATACGTATAAACTCTATTAAAGGTTTCACATTTTTACATTCTAATACAAATGTACAATATTTAGCCTGTTTTTACCAATATGTTCTGTTACTTTTTTAATAATGCTGTTTTCGGAAACTTTGTTGCTTTTAGACATATGAAGAAAACAAGACGATATAAAGTGTAGTGGCATGAGGCTAGGACATAAATTAGTGATTAGAAAAAGGCTAAACAAAGTAAAGTTATAGCTTAGCTGAATATAATTCCGGAGCGACGTAACTAAACCTACAACTATTGTTCAGTTTCTTTTTTGTTAAAATAGTTTTGCAACAGCTTGATATCATTATCTAATCCTTCTGTCTGTCATAATTGAGAAAAATCAATTAGAAGAGCTTATAAAAAAGAAGCCAGACATTGTTTAGCTGACTTCTTTAAACGTGATATTTATTCCTCTACCTCTACTAATTGAATAGACTCGTTTTCCTGTTCAGCGATTCTACTAATCTCAACAGAACGAATAAGATGGCCTTCCATATCAATAATATGAAATTCAAAGCCTTTATAGGTTAATTTATCACCCTGCTTACTCTCAATATTTTGTGTAAGGACCCATCCTCCAAGTGTATCAATATCTTCATCATCAATATCCAAATTTAACATATTATTAATTTCATATATTAGGACTTTTCCATCAACAATAAAATGCATATCTCCACGTTTTTGGATATATGGTACTTCATCTTGGTCAAATTCATCTCGAATATCACCAACTATTTCTTCAATAATGTCTTCAACCGTTACTAACCCAGCCGTTCCACCATATTCATCCATTAAGATCGCCATATGAACTCTATCTTTTTGCATCTTTATTAAAAGATCATGAATCGGGATCGATTCTATTACTTGAATCACAGGACGAATATATTTTTGAATGGATGTATTTTTGCGTTGTTCTGCAGTTAAATAATATAAATCAGTGAAAATTTCTTTAATATTAACCATACCAAGAATATGATCTTTATCTCCGTTAACCACTGGGTATCTTGTGAACTTTTCACTTCTCATGATATCCAAGTTTTCTTGGAAAGATTTTTCTACTGAAGTTGTTACGATTTCTGTCCGAGGCACCATTATTTCTTTTGCAATACGATCGTCAAATTCAAAGATTCTATTAACATATTTAAACTCAGATTGGTTAATTTCACCACTTTTATAACTTTCAGAAAGGATAATTCTTAATTCTTCCTCTGTATGTGCCAATTCATGCTCTGATACAGGTTTCATGCCAAAAAGTCGAACAAGTAAATTCGCAGATCCATTTAAAATCCATATAAATGGATACATCACACGATAAAAGAAGATCAACGGTCTCGCAAAGATTAGCGTTATAAATTCAGCCTTCTGAATGGCAACAGTTTTAGGAGCCAGTTCACCTATCACTACATGTAAATACGTAATCAAGATAAACGCTATAGCAAGTGTTAACACATTTACTAGAGATTCATTTATGTTTAATGATTCAAAAATCGGATGCAAAAGGCTTTCTAGAGTTTGTTCTCCTAACCAACCTAGTCCTAAAGCCGTGATCGTTATTCCCAGCTGACATGCTGATAAATATCCATCAAGGTTAGAAGTTACTTTTTTAGCAGCTAATGCAGCAGTGTTTCCTTCTGCTATTAACTGATCAATTCGTGAACTCCTCAATTTAACAATCGCAAATTCCGATGCAACGAAAAATGCAGTTAGTGCAATTAAACTCGCAACAATAATCAAATTAACTATATCCAAAATTAGGGACGGCCAACAGTGTAACTCTACTACACGACTATTAAAGACACTGTTTACTGACCAATCCCTGTCACCTCCTACTAATATGGAATATCCTTCTAATGCAAAATTCGACTGTTCTTTTTCCCGGACTTTTTGAACAACCTCTTCATTCAAGTTCAAAAAGGAGGACAAAAAGAACCGAGAAGTTCAAGGAAGTGCAGCTATGAGCACCACAGCGTATGTTATTTATACGTGAGGAGCGGAGTAGCAAGCTGACGCCGAAATTCGACTGTTCTTTTTCCCGGACTTTTTGAACAACCTCTTTTTATTCTTCGTTACCTTGGAAGAAAATCATAATAAACTTAATCAACTCAAATAAAGCCATTAAAGCCCCTGCAACATATGTTAATGCAGCTGCACCTAAAACCTTATTTACACCATGTTCTTCATCGTTGCGAATAATCCCTTCTGCCACCATTAATTTTTTTGCACGTGAGCTTGCATTAAACTCAACCGGCAATGTAATTAACTGAAATGCTACCGCAAAAGAAAAAAGGATAATTCCTAGCCCAATTAAATTCAGCTGATCTAACAATAAACCTCCAATTAAGAGGAATGGAGCAATACCTGATGTTAAATTAACAATTGGAAAAAATTTATGTCTTAGCACTAAAGCGCCATATGATTGTTGATGTTGTATTGCATGGCCTACCTCATGAGCTGCAACAGAAACTGACGCAATAGAGTGTCCATAGTATACTGGCTCAGAAAGTCGAACCACTCGTGAAAGTGGATCATAATGATCTGTTAATGTTCCCCTTACTGCCTCTACTTTTACTTGGTATAATCCGTTTTGATCAAGAATGCGACGTGCCACCTCAGCACCTGTCTTTTGAGAGGATACCCCTACCTCGGACCACTTCTTAAAATTACCCTTTACCTTAAATTGAGCCCAAATTGACAGTCCAAATGCTGCGAATACTAAAAAATCCATTGGATGGAAAAACACTTTCCATTCCTCCTCTTACTATTATAATCTTTATATATTTTAATCTCTTTGTTTATTGTAATAACAAGACAATAGACTGCATGAGTGCCTTACTTTGTGGATTTATATGGTTTGAAATCTTTTTTTGTGAATCTTCGCTTAGCTGTTCAAATATCGGTTTTAATTCATTAATCTCATGTTCTAACTGTTTCATATGTGTTTCTAATAACTCAGCCAGCCTTAAACATGTTTCGTGCTTTTCATAAGATTTCTTATCTAACCTTTTTAATTCAAGACGTTCTTTGATTTCTTGTAAATTCAAATGTAACTTTTTACAAGATTCTATAAAACGGATATCATCTAATGCTTTTTCAGAATATAAACGATAATTAGAGGCAGAGGTCGTCTCCACATGTAACAAACCTAGTTGAGTATAATAATCGATTGTTCGTTTAGACACATTTGCCTTTTGAGCTAATTCCCCTATTTTAAACAACAAAACCCCATCTTATCACCTCGTAATATTGATAGGATTATTTTAAACGTTCCAAACCGTACAGTCAAACGTTACACTTTTACATTTTTCTTATAACGAATACAATATGTTTCTAAAATTAAGATATTACTATTTTTCCGCAAACTTTGTTGCTTTTAAATACCTGAAGCAATCAGCACTGTATCAAGTCTAGAGGCATCTTTTCTTCATAAAATAATCCCCTGATGGAACACTGTTTACACTATAAATTTCGGTTACTAAGCAACAATCATTCAGAAAAGAGGCTTATTAATACTATTTATGTATACAAAAAACAGGCACTAGTTGGCCTGTTTTAAAATCTTATTCTAAAGTCAATCTGGCATAACTGATACGATTTGCTGACAACGAACAAAAAATGTTGAATCTCCCACCTGTACCACAATATGGTCTGGCTTAACATCCATCACTTTGCCTCTTAAACTATCTCTAACAGTTTGAATCACTGCAAATTTCCCTATTAATGTTTGTAATGTCTGATAAACATATGGCTCAACAAACGTAATCATTTCTGGACCAGCATGCATTTGATTTGAATAATTCATGTTTTTAATCTCCCTTCTTGAATCTTTTACACTATATGAAGGGAGGTAGGTGAATGACACGATAATTTCATTTTCATTACACAGATTTTTTATACTCGCTTATTAAATGACGATCAATTTCTTTATCTAGCTGCATAACATGGTTTAAAGCTTCTTCAAGTTGAATTCTACGATAATGATGTTTGCCAAATGGCTCCTCATCCATTTCATCAGCTAAGCTTATGATTTGTTGAAGGGAAGTTTTCTGTATTGATTGATCCGGCAAGTATGAATCTGTATGGAGTAATACCGCTAAAGCAATTTCCTTTGCGTGTTGACGATCTTCTCCAAGTCTGATCAGTAATCTATGAGCACGCTCCGCACCTTTAATCGCATGTATATCATTTTTTTTGTATTCTTCAAAGTCCCATTCTCCATCTGTATACCATTCATAATGACCAATATCATGAAGAAGTGCCGCCTTTGCCGCAATATCAGGATTAACCTCATGCTTTACGGCGAGTTGTACGGCATATTGGGCAACTCTTATCGCATGGGCAACACCAGAACGATTCAAATATTTTTGTGAGATAGGATGTGTGAAAACATCCACCAATTTTACTCGTCGCATGATCATCCTCCTTTTAATGATATTCAGAATAATCTAACACAATTATTTTATCTGTTCAACTGAAATGGCAGTTTTTCTTACATGCTAATAAAGACCTTTTTTCATATATATGAAGAAAAATTAATTTTGGAACATTTTTTCGATTTTTTCATAAGATTATTCTTTAAAACAACAAAAAGAGGATAACTTATCTATAAAGGGTTTTCCCTTTTAAGTTATCCTCCCTAAGATTTAACTGGTATTTCAACAATAAAACAAGTCGTATTTTTTTGAGATTGAACAGATATCTTCCCAGAATACTTATTTACAACCTGCTTCACAATGCTTAGGCCATCGCCTCTAGGAATGCCATTTCTTTCAATTTTTGTTGAAAAGCCCACTTGAAAAATTTTTGTTAATTGATCTTCCGCAATTGTTGGACCAATATTCTCCACTTTAAATAGATAAGATGTTGGTGTTACTGTTGCCTCAACACTTATAAATCTATCTAGTTCTGGTAATGTGAAGGTTGCATCAAACGCATTATCTATTAAATTAGAAAAAATCTTTATTAAATCTATTGAATTAATTTTAGGAAATTGATGGTCATCGATTAACAAATGCATATCAACTTTATCATTTTGAGCTCTGGCCCATTTTGTTTGTAATAAAATATAAAGAGCTGGATGTTTTATTTTTAAAGGTAATTCCATCGTTTCTACTTCTTTTGAAAGAGAATTAACATACTCAAACGCTCGATCTTCTCTACCAATCTTCAAAAGTCCCTGAATAACTTGTATATGATTGATAAAATCATGACGAATGGAACGCATTGTTTGCAACATAGACTGAAATTCACCTTGGTATGTTTCTTCTGCTTCACCAACTTGCGATGTTACTTCTTTTCTATACCAGAATTGAGTAGCCATAAATATAATAAAAGAAAATAGGATAATTAAGCCACTATATATGAAAAAAGTTAAACTGTGGTTTATCACTTCATTCGTCATTTCACTTACTTTTGCTACTCCTGTTTCTACAACAAGAGATCCAATTACTTTTCCCTTTGTGCTAGTAATTGGTACACCAGACATTATGTATGTTCCATTTTCTCCATCACGTATTCTAGATGTGAATGGATCATTATCTAAAAATCCCTTAATTGGTTTTTTATAAAATTTGCAGCAATCATCTAATGTGGTCAAGTCAAGCTTAGGAAATCCATCAGCAATGAGTATAGGGTGTTCAAGAGGACCTTTTACTAGAATATAAACATATATAGCACCTGTTTGATTTTTCGCTCGATGAAGTTCTTCTTCTAATTTGAGTCGTTTGTCTCTTGAATCTTGATCATTTAAATATTCTTCATACATATTTACATTGAAATTATTTGACACAGCATAAGCTGTGGACATCGCTTGGCTTGCAATAGTTAATTCAATTGTTTTCTTGGTGCTTGTATAGGTGGTGTATAAATTGAGTGATGTCAGAACCGTAATCATTAACATTGTTACGGAGATGATGACTGCAAACTTTTTCTGTTTTAATTGTTTAATATTCAGCCACCTCAACACTCTCTTTTTTACAGAAATTCAAAATGAATATTTTACTGTGTTGTAAGCTATTTGTACTATTAGCTCACCTTTTCTCTATATAAATTTATTATTGCATCACTTGACAAAATTTGCGATCTTTTTTTTGATTTATCTATAAAAAATTAGCAATTCTTCCACTTATTATTTGATTTTATTGAAATCTATGGATTATTCACACAAATTCTTTCACATCATATATTCTTCCATTTTCTAATGTCATAGAAAGTAATTGGACGAAAACTTGAGCCACAAAGCTTGGAGATCGTAACATACCTTTTTCATGAAATTCTTTAAATTGATCTATCGCAGAAAAATCTTCTTTATCAGCTTTACGTATTGTTTGTTGCATCTCAGTATCCATAACACCAGGTGAGAACCCTATTGTCATCACTTGATTTTGTCCTTCATTCTGTTCGACTCCTATCGTATTTGTGAACATATTTAACCCTGCTTTCGTACTACAATATACGCTCCACCCACTAATTGGACGATTGGCTGCACCTGATGTAATGTTAGCAATAACTGCTTTCGTATTAAACTCTTTCGTATGCTTGATGAACATATCTGAAAGAAGCATAGGTGTAAGCAAATTAAGATGGACATTTGAGATCATATCTTCTGCTTGTGCCGTACCTACGTTTTTTATTGGGTTCACCATACCAGCATTATTTATTAAAGTGATTTTTTTAGCATTTTGATTATCTACGTGAGTTAACACCTTTTTAAATACAGCTTGGGCTTGATCTATATTTGATAAATCACATTCTTCAAAGAAAAGCTTCACTTTTTTAGATGAAGCTAACTTATGTAATGCTTGATTTTTTGTTCTTGATAGATAATAAATAATCGTTTCCTTTCCTATTAATTGCTCTACTATTGCTTCACCTAATCCTCGTGAAGCCCCTGTTATAATATAATAGTCCATTTTTCTGAGTTCTCCTTTTTCCAATTAATCCCTATCTATCTTCATTTTTAACATAGGAGCATCGCTAAAACAAGTCATATACAATGACTAAGACTTTTAAAAAAACGCTTCGTCGTCTAATCATTCACAAGAAATAGACCTCGTTTTATTATGGATCTGGAACAAAACGTAGTCATGAACAAAGATTCCGAACAGCGCATTAGCTTAGCCGAGTATATTTCAGGAGCGACGTAACTACACCTACAACCATTTTTCGGTTTCTACTTATAAAATACCATTGCCCTAACCTCTCAACTACATCCTAACTTACCGATGCTGCTTTTAATTTTTTTGATCTTGGTGTGGTGCTTCATTACCTTTCCTGAAACTCCTCTCTACACAAGGATTTAACCTAAGAAAGCCGTCTTTATTCAATTTATTTTACTAGCAAGTGTATTTTATCTACACACTTGAGTTATAGTGATGCATTGACTATTTGTACCTTTGACAAACCTCTTGCTTCATACTAATCTAAAATCAGAATAAACATAGAAAAATTGCTTAAGTTAGTAGGGATAAGATGAACGGATTTTCTTATGATCCATTTAAATATCATTTTGAAAGATTAGAAGATGTCGCGGATAAGATTAGTGAGGTACTTCAATGTCCAATTACCATTGAAGATGTAAATCATCGGTTATTAGCTTATAGCACCCATGATGATTGCACAGATCAAGCAAGAATCTCAACTATTATTGGAAGACGTGTTCCTGAAAAAGTCATTAATAGTTTATGGAAAGATGGAACGATTCCACAGCTATTAAAAACGGACGAGCCTGTAAGAGTTGGTCAAATTGATGAAGTGGGCCTAGGAAATCGAATCGCCATCTCCATTTGGAAAAATAATGAGGTGTTAGGTTTTATATGGGCACTGGAAATCGAAAAACATCTTGAAGAAAACGAATTGCTTCTACTTAAGAAAGCGGCACAAGCTGTAAAAAACAAAATGTTAAATTTACAAGTAAGAAAAACAAAAAAAGAGGAAAGAAATCAAGAATTCTTCTGGAAGCTTCTTACTGGTCATATATCTTCTGAAACTGAAATTACAACTGGGTTTCAAGAATTAAATTTAAGCTTGCCTGTCCCTTTTACCATTGTTGTATTCAAATTTCCTCATGAATTAAATGATACAGCTGAAAAAAAATTATCGTATATGTTACAGACAACACAGCAGGTAAATATTATTTTTCATACAATTGATTTTGATGAGTTAGTCATTCTTCTATCTTCGAAGGGTGCTTCACCACTTACTGATATCAAACAATTTACAACACATATGCTTCACCAGTTACATGAACGGTACTCATTCAAAAATGTGATGGCAAGTATTGGTGGCATTTTTACCAATCCGACTTTTATCGAGAATAGCTATAAAGAAGCTGAAGCTGTTTTAACAGTAAAAAAGAAGTTTCCATTGGAAACGAATGAGTTAACTAGTTTTTCAGAGCTTGGTATCTATCAGTATCTTGATATCCTTTACGATCTAAGAAAACAATCTGATTATGTTAATTATTCCTTACAAAAGCTAAAACAATATGATAAACAACATAGTTCAAATCTCGTGGAAACTCTTGAAGTGTTCTTAAATCTAGATAGCCATGTACATGATGCTTCAAAGGCGTTAAATATCCATGTAAACACACTTAATTACAGGCTCAAGAGAATATCTGAAATTGCTGAAATTAACTTGAAGAATATGAATCAAAAGCTAACAATTTACCTTGATCTAAAGCTTGATCGCTTGTCTTTGTGATTTTTCACAAACAACTAAAAAACCTTTCTCTATTTTAAACAAAGATTTTTCAATTCATTTTATTTATACTTGCGATAATAAATAGATGATTTTTAAATCTTGGATTTTTAGGGGGAAGGTTTTTTATGATTATTGGTGTTCCTACAGAAATTAAAAATAATGAAAATCGTGTTGCGTTAACTCCAGGTGGAGTGACTCAATTAGTAGCTTCTGGTCATCGCGTATTAGTAGAACGTAATGCTGGCTTAGGCAGTGGGTTTGAAAATGAAGATTACGTATTTGCTGGCGCAGAAATTATTGAAGATGCTGCAAAAGTGTGGGCAGATGCTGAAATGGTCATGAAAGTAAAGGAACCTCTACCTTCTGAGTATCAGTATTTTAGAAAAGGCCTTGTATTATTCACATATCTCCATTTAGCAGCTGAGCCTAATCTAGCAAAAGCATTAAAAGATAGCGGTGTCACTGCAATTGCCTATGAAACAGTAACGGCTAACCGCACACTCCCACTTCTTACTCCAATGAGTGAAGTTGCAGGTCGTATGGCAGCACAAATCGGTGCACAATTCCTTGAAAAACCTAAAGGTGGAAAAGGGATTTTACTTGCAGGTGTTCCAGGCGTTAACCGTGGTAAAGTAACGATTATTGGCGGTGGTGTAGTTGGAACAAATGCAGCTAAAATGGCAATCGGATTAGGTGCTGATGTGACCATTATTGATTTAAGTGCAGAGCGCTTGCGTCAATTAGATGATATCTTTGGCACACAAATTAAAACTCTTATGTCTAACCCAATGAATATTGCTAATGCAGTGGCTGAAGCAGATTTACTAATTTGTGCGGTACTAATTCCTGGTGCAAAAGCTCCGACACTTGTATCAGAGGAAATGGTGCAAGCCATGAACCCTGGATCTGTTATTGTCGATGTTGCGATTGACCAAGGTGGAATTGTTGAAACAGTTGATCATATTACAACACATGATAACCCAACATATGAAAAGCACGGTGTATTGCACTACGCTGTTGCTAACATGCCAGGAGCTGTTCCTCGCACATCTACAATTGCCTTAACAAATGTTACGGTTCCTTATGCCCTGCAAATTGCAAATAAAGGCGCATACAGAGCAATTAGTGATAACCCAGCACTACAAGCAGGTGTAAACGTAATAGCAGGAGAAATCACATACGAAGCTGTTGCTAAAGATCTAGGTTATTCTTATAAAGAAGTTAGAGATGTCATTGAAAAAGAATATTCATTAAATTAATAAATTCAAAGCAATCCGACTCGTTTTCGGATTGCTTTTTTATTTGTGTGTAAATTCACATATAAAGCTAAGTATTCTTTATTTTCCTTTTAATGAAGCTTGCCAATTAGTGATGATAAGATATTATTTAATTGAATTAAGTCACTTTCATTTAACATTAACTTTTCTACAAGTTGCTTTGGAATACAATTAGCTTCTTGCTTTAAATTCTCACCTTTTTCTGTAAGAGTAATTAAAACTACTCGTTCATCCTCTAAAGATCTTTTCCGAGTAATCAAGCCGTTTGCTTCCATTCTTTTTAGCATTGGTGTTAAAGTTCCCGAGTCTAAAAATAACTTTTCACCTAATTTTTTCACTGAAATATCCTGTTCCTCCCAAAGAACCAGCAATGCTAAATATTGTGGATACGTTACACCAAGATCCTCTAATAAAGTACGATAGATTTTCATGATCTCTTTTTCAGCTGTATATAGTTTAAAACATAGTTGATTTTCTAAAGATAAAATGTCATTTTTCATATCTCGCTAATTCCTTTCTACTAAAACAATAAACATAGCAATATCATACCATATCTATTTTATATTGTTCACAATCTAATTGTTGACAATTATCATGGAACGTTTTAATATTAAGTTGTACACAATATAATTTTAAGCAATATATCATTAGAAGAGGTGGGATAAGTATGGAATTATTATACACAGCAAAAGCGTCTGCAGAGGGTGGTCGTATAGGTAAAGTTCAAAGTAGTGATGGTGTTTTAGATTTAGCTTTATCTATGCCAAAAGCTTTAGGTGGCAAAGGTGATGAAGGCGCTACAAATCCCGAACAACTATTTGCAGCAGGCTATGCAGCCTGTTTTGATAGTGCTCTTGGATTAGTCGCACGACAAGCAAGAAAGAAAATCGAATCAAAAGTAACAGCTGAAGTGTCAATCGGGAAAGATACTGATGGTGGTTTTAAACTTGAAGCAACTTTGTTAGTTGCAATTCATGGAGTAGAATTAGCAGAAGCTGAGGAATTAGTGAAAATGGCACATGGTGTTTGCCCATACTCTAAAGCAACAAACGGTAATATTGATGTGAAATTACAAACTGAAATATTTTAATTATCCATATGAAAGAGGCATGATATCTATTATCATCCTCTTTTTTTATGCTATTCTAAGGGAAATTGATAGGAGGTTTAAATATGTTTATTAAAATTGGCAAAGAAGATAAAGATGTGATCATTGAAGAAATAAAGTATTTTTTTTCTGAAGAAAGAAACGAGCAAATAGGTGATATTGCAAGTGAAGCGTTTCTTGAATTCTGCATAGAAAAGCTTGGTCCATATTTTTATAATGCAGGTGTTCAAGACTCGATCAAATTAATACATAATCGTAATACCCAAACAGATGATGACTTACATTCACTAAAACGTTCCTTGTAATATCACTCCTCCCTTTTTTAAAGGCTCTTTTCTGAAAGATTGTTGCTAATTGACCTAATTATGCAGGGGAAACATTGTTGTTATAGCAAAATAGGTACTATCCTATGAAGAAAAATGCCACCATGCTTTAAATAGTGCTGTTTACTTGGAGTTGTTAAAGCAACAAAGTTTACGAAAACAGCCTTTTTTAAAAGAAGGAACATATTTTTGCTATTTTTTCACAAACTAACTTTGATAAGAAAATCTGCAAGCTAAGATAGTTTTAGGCGACAATTAAAAACATTTGGTCAAAAAAATAGTTGTTTAACTTTCTGGTTACAAATAGTCATATAACTTTGATTTGATGGTGCCTAAAGCTAGAAAAGCAAAACAAGATTTTTTCACTTTTTTATCTACAAAAGGAGGATTCTATATGCAAAAAAATGCAAGAGGTTATGTTCAAGATTCATACTCAGCCTTAGAAACTGCGAAAACGTCTCTACAGAATGCTCTTCAAACAGTAGAAAAAGATTCTAATCGAGAAAAGATCCAAAGTTCATTACAAACTGTAGAGGCAGCACTGAATCAATGTAGTCAGACAGTAAATATTTTAGAAGAAGTTTAATAAAACCCTACAAGAGCTTTCCAATGGATTGCTCTTGTTTTTCTTTATGGACATTATTTACTAAGCTTTTTTTGTAGACATTGGTATTTTAAAAGGCTTACTTGGTTCTAATTATTTCCCATAAGAACAAACTTAGTGAAAATCGACTTTGCTATTACATAAATCCAAGAACTTACCGATATTTATAATGGAGGTGAATTCTATGGATATAGCTGCTTTATCTATTGGAATGAAACAAGCTTCATTAGGTCAAAGTATTAGCATTGCTTTAGCAAAGAAAACAATGGACGCATCTCAACAAACAAGTGAGCAGATGCTCAAGATGTTAGAAGCACCTCACCCTAGCCTTGGAAAATCAGTTGATTTTAAGGCTTAATCACTTAAAACTGACTCATAATCATGAGTCAGTTTTGCAGTTTCTACAGCTTCTTCGTGTTAAAATACTACAAAAATTTTACAGGTTGTCGAAATAACACTAAATCTTCTCACATTATTTTGTTATAATATTAAACAATTTTGACCACCATTAACCTTATTGGGCAAGACTAGTCAAAACAACATATGCAGCTTATTCTCCATAACACATCTATGTCTTGCTCACTCATCTTTAATAAAGGCCAATTTCGTAAACCTTGTTGCTTTTAACCACTCAAAATAATCTTCTTCAAAAAACCAAGCTTAATCAGTCATAACTAAATCTTTGTTCTTTAAAAGGATCTCCCTCCATATGATAACCATTTCTCTCCCAAAATCCAGGATGGTTATGCTCGGTAAATTGTATACCTCTTAACCATTTTGCGCTTTTCCAAAAATACAAGTGAGGAAAAACACCTCTAAGTGGATAGCCATGTTCAGGTGTTAATTTTTTATGATCAAATGAATGAGCAATAAGGCTTGTTTCTTTTAAGAAATCACTGATAGAAAGATTTGTTGTCCAGCCTTCTTCTGCGTGTAGAATAACAAACTTTGCGGTAGATTTGATTTTCACATCTACTACTAAATCTTGAGTTTTAACTCCTTGCCAGTTTGCATCAAGCTTTGACCAACCTGTTACACAATGAATATCATTTAATAAATCCGTTTGAGGAAAAGTCATGATATCCTCTATTGTAAATAACTTTGGATTATCAACAAGCCCATATACTTGTAGATTCCATTTTGACAGATCTGTATAATAAGGCACATTTCCTGAATGTAAAACAGGAAATGTTGTGGTCACATTTTGATTTGGTGGAACTCTTTCTGACTGATTATCTCTGTTTTTCTTTTTTCCAAAATACATATAAAGAAAACTCTCCTTTCTCATTTGTTAACTATATTTAGAATTAAGTTGACATAATTTTTTTTCTCGATTATTCTAACTATAGATATTAATCATAATCATTATATCTAAGGGGGAGTTAAGATGAAAAAATTAAGTACATATGATATTTCATTAGTTGGTATGTTTGCCGCGTTAATGGCAGTTGGCGCAAACATTACTTCTTGGGCACCTTTTCTTGAAGTAGCAGGTGTACCATTATCAATGCAACCATTTTTCTGTATTTTAGCAGGTTTACTACTAGGTAGTCGCCTTGGTGCACTTTCTATGACGATTTATGCATTGGTAGGAATAGCTGGAGCGCCTGTGTTCGCACAATTCAGCGGTGGTATTGGTGTTATTTTTGGAAGTACTGGCGGATTTATACTATCTTATATTGTTACTGCATTTTTAGTGGGTAAAGTGTTGGAGTTAAGTAAAGAGAAGAAACCATCTGCTTTCTATACTGCCTCTTTTGTTGGAATTGCTACGATTTACGTAGTGGGGACGACGTACATGTGGCTAGCTCTAAATGTCTGGATTAATGCCCATATGTCATATGGTGCGGCATGGATTGTGATGTTATGGTTTATGGTCAAAGATATTGCTTTCACTATTCTTGGCGCTGCTATAGCACCACGTATATATTTTGCCGTAACAAAGGCGACAAGTAAAAGAATAGCTGCGTAAACAAAAAGACAGCAAAAACGCTGTCTTTTTATTTTATCTACTGAATCTTACCCTCATACGTTTCCAAATAGCTCTCTTCCTGTTCAGCACTCATAACTCCTGTCGCTTCCCCTACCGTTCCACCTTGTAAGCTCCAAATAACATTATGATCTTTATCAGCTTCAGAAAAATTACCATCTTTCCATTTATTGAGGATAGTCAGATATTTGTCTTTGTTTTTATAGTCCCCGCTTTCAATTACACCAATCAAGTACTGAATCCTCTCACTTGTCATTTCATAGTGAAGCCACTTTTCCTCTGCTATAACTTTTTGATGTGACATTCCATGCATATAATTAAGAATATCTTCCTCTGACAAAGTAGATTTACCTTTTCCAAAGGGATTTCCAGTTACAATCGTTTCATTAGTAGAATCCTTACCTTCTTTATTATCAACATCATTCTTCTCAACTGTTTGTGATGAAGAAGCAGGTTGATTATCAATCATATCTACTAATATAACTCCAAACACTCCTAAAAAGATGGATATAATAATAATACTAGAAACTAATAATTTGTGTTCTTTGATCCAAATCAGTTAAAAGACCTCCCAATAATAGGCTAATTTAATGATACAATGCCTAAAACTACGATACAAGAGAAAGCTTTGTCGAAAAATCTTCCCTATCACTTTTACTATTTTTCAAATTTCAATGTATAATATATTCTAGTTTTGTCAATAAAGATAGTATAGTAAACAAAGAGGGTGAGTCGAGATGAAAGCTTTATTATTAAAAAGATATTTCTTAGATATAAAAGATAGAGAAGAATTAGAGAAAGAATTGATAGAAAAAAATCCCGAATTAGTAGACCAAATACTAGAGTGGGATGATGAGGAGTTACTGGAGAGAATGAAATAGACGAAAATGGGCTTGGACATAATTAAAGAAGTTATACAAAAAGAGAATAAATCTAAATTCAGTTAAGCTGAAGAAACAAGTTCGTTCCATTGCGCTGCAGACACTCGCTTTCCACGGGGAGGAAGCTAAGCCTCCTCGGCATGCCTACGGGGTCTCAGCCTTTCCTCTATTCCCGTAGGTGCCCGAGTATCTTCCGCTCCATTCCACTAGTTCGTAAAAATAAGTTTACAAAACCAAAAAAATCTATTGAAAACGTCAAATAAAAATCCGAACTATTAGGCGAATGATTAATTGAAATATCACCTTATAATTCGGATTTATCATTAGTTTAAATACTTATGTCCCAGCCTCTTCTTTATTTATAAAATAATTGCTGCAATCCATCCAAATAAAATGAGTGGAATATTATAATGAATAAAAGTTGGTACACATGTATCCCAAATATGATTATGATTACCATCCGCTGCTAGACCAGATGTAGGACCTAAAGTACTATCAGATGCAGGTGAACCAGCGTCACCTAATGCTGCAGCAGTACCCACGATCGCAATTGTCGCCATGGGACTTAACCCTAATTCTAAACTTAATGGAACAAAAATTGTTGTGATAATAGGTATTGTGGAGAAGGAAGATCCAATTCCCATTGTAACTAATAACCCAACAAGCAACATTAATAAAGCACCTATTGCTTGATTACCACCTATTAAGCTAGCAGCATCTTCCACTAACAATTCAACATGTCCTGTTTCTTTTAAGACACTTGCAAAACCAGATGCTGTAATCATAACAAAACCGATAAATGCCATCATTTTCATCCCATTTGTCATTATTACATCTGCTTCCGATCGTTTAAGTGACCCTCCTAGATAAATCACTACTACACCAGCTAATGCCCCAAATATCATCCCTTCAACACCCAGCTGCTGTGAAAGATAAAGCTGAACGGAAAGTGACACGATAATGGCTACAATAGCGATTACAAGACTTTTAGCTGTATAAGTATGACTCGCTTCCTGCCGGGCTACTTCACGAGTTTCATATGTTCTTTTCTTACGATAAGATATAAATATTGCTGTTAATAATCCTAAAACCATTCCAATCGCTGGAATAGACATGGCTGCTGGAATATCAGCTAAAGAGACAACAAGACCATTTTGTTCCATGTTTGTTTGCATAATTTCATGAAAGATCGCACCAAAACCTACTGGTAAAAACATGTAAGGTGTAACTAAACCAAATGTGATGACAGTTGCAATTAAGCGACGGTCCACTTGTAGCTCGTTTAGAACTTTCAATAATGGTGGAATAAGAACTGGGATAAACGCAATATGAACAGGTATGACATTTTGTGAAAAAATCGATATGGTAAGAATCATTAAAACGAGCAAAACTTTAGAAAGAGTTTTTCGTCTTGCTTCCCCTTCACGACCAACTAATTTAATCGCACCTTCTACAATGGCATCAGGTAACCCTGTTTTTGATAATGCAACCGCAAATGCACCTAGCAATGCATAACTTAACGCAACTGTAGCGTTACCTCCAAGACCATTTGTAAAGGTTTGGATTGTTGTAGCTATATCTAAACCTCCGGTGAGCCCGCCAATAAGTGCACCAATTACAAGGGCAAAGACAACATTTATTCTTACTAAGCTTAAAATAAGCATAACTAAAACTGCGATGATAACAGCGTTCATGATGTAGACCTCCAAAAATCCTTTAGTTTGCTAATATGGTAGAGAAATAAAATAACAGAGTATAATTTAACATAGCTTTTTTTATTATGTCAATAGGATTTTATTATTGTGATAAACTGATCTATTGCTTCTTCATGTAAAGATCAAGATTTTGAAGACTTTGAAAAACTATGTCAATAGTGTTAAATAACAAAAATGAGATACTTAGATAACCTTTTTAAATTGTCTGAACTATATTCAAAATTAAGAACTCCTTTGTAAACTATCTTGGTTTAAGTAAATTGAAGAAATACACTTTAACTTATTTTATTTGTAGGTTCTTTTTTTTATTAAGATTGTTCTATTAAACTATTTCTATAACCTTAGTGTAATGGAGCGGAAGACACTTGACTCCTGCAGGTGTAGAGGAAAGGCTGAGACCCCACAGGCGAAGCCGAGGAGGCTCAGCTTCCTCCCTGCGGAAAGCAAGTGTCTGAAGCGAAATGTAACGAATACGGTACTACCTAACATTTTAAATTAATCCCTTCTCTAAAAGATAGTAATTCAGAAACATAATAACTAACCAGCACAGATATCTAAAATATGGCATTTTAATTGCGAAGTAAACACCGTGCCTATTAACGGAAAAAAAGCTTGAGGTTAAAATAAACTCCTCAAGCTTTTTTGGTATGTTTTTTTAATTGTTATTTCTATAGTTTGTGACTTCCTAGCGACCATAAATTACTTACAAATAAGGAAGTTCTTTCTACAAAACAATTTATTCATTAACCTCAAAACGTTCAACAAATGTAGCTAATGTCCTAGCCATCACACCTGTTGCACCTGATGGACCTAGGTCAGTTTCTTTTGATGTTGTAGCTGTTCCTGCTATGTCGAGGTGAACCCATGGTGTTTCTTCAGCAAATTCTCCGATAAAGGCTCCAGCCATTATCGCATGACCTTCACGACCTGGTGAGTTGTTTAGGTCTGCCATTTTACTATTACGAACGCGCTTTTTATCTTTTTCGAATATTGGTAAGCGCCAAACCGGTTCTTCACATTCATGTGATGCTTGAAGAATTTGTTCAAATAATGGTTCATTGTTCGTCATTGCGCCTGTCGTATCAGTACCTAAGGCAATGATTACTCCTCCAGTTAGTGTTGCAACATCTACTAAATAATTTGCGCCATGATGTTTTGCATATGTCACTCCATCAGCAAGAGCAAGTCGTCCTTCAGCATCTGTGTTTAATACCTCAATCGTTTTTCCACTTAGCGAAACAATAACATCATCAGGCTTAAAGGCACCGCCACTGATCATATTATCGGTAGATGGGATGACAGCAACAACATTTTGTTCTGGCTTGATTTCACCAATAATCTCCATGGCTCCAAGCACAGATGCAGCTCCACCCATATCTGTTTTCATCCCAACAATTCCATCTTTTGGTTTTATTGAATAGCCTCCTGTATCGTAGGTAATCCCTTTTCCTACCAAACCAATAACATCTGTCCACTCTTCTTTACCTTGGTATTTTAAAACAATCATTTTTGGGGGCTCTTCTGAACCTTTATTTACAGCTAATAACGCTCCCATTCCAAGTCGTTCCATTTCATCCTTTTCAAGAATTTCATAATCAAATTGATATTTCTTTGCCAATTCAATCGAATATGATGCAAGTTCTGTTGCGGTTAAAAGATTTGGTGGCATATTTGTTAATGTTCTTGCACTATTTGTGCCTTGACCAAACGCATATCCAATCTCTAGACTAGATTTAATTTCACCAGTCTCCTCTGTATCAACGGCAATATGAATGGTTTCGATCTTAGTTTCTGGCTCATTTGTTTTTTGTTTGTAATCTTGTATCTTATATGTTGATAAAGCAAATGCTTCAGCTAATGCGTGAGCTGCTTCATTTTGGTCAAGATTCGCTGCAACAAATGTTTCTAATGCAACTGTGAGTTCTTGAACTTTTATCTCTTGAACTGTTTGGAATACTTTACCGAACACTTCTTTAACCGATTGGAAATCCAACAATTTTTCTTTACCTAATCCCACTATATAAATACGTTTTACAGGAAGCTTTCCAAGGGTATGTATTTTAGTAATGGTTTTTCTTTTTGCAGATAAGTCACCATCTTTTATTAAAACTGAAAGTTGACCTTCTAAATGTTGATCCAAATCTGCTAAGATACCTGATAATTTATTGTTTTGTTGAAATAAACCAATCACAAGAGTTTCGTGCTGATTTTCTAAATTAAGCTGATTATGTACTTGAAACACTAACAACACCTCCATAGAAATTTTAAAAACAAATAACCCAAAAAATACAAGGTGTAGAAAATTAGAGTATATTAAGTCTAAGGGTGATCTCACAGGCGCACAGTTTACACGAAAATTCCATAACATTTTCTGAAAGCTCGGAATCAGTAACGGAAAACAACACCCTCATTTAACAGAGCTAGAGTCTATAACTTTATTCTCATTATAAGGATAGAATTAGAAGATATGCTATAATGAGAAAAATCATTTTTATTGTTTACTAGCTTTGAAATGACATACATAAATAAATATTTTGTTTTCTACAAGTATTTCTATTTTATTGTATCAAACTGATTGTTTTATTTAAAATTGTAAGCAACTCAAGTCAATGTTTTTCACATGAAAGGAGCACTCATCTTGGAACTATTTCTAAATTTCCCTTTAATTGCAGCATTATCAGCTATTTTCTTTGCACAATTTGTTAAGGTACCTATTTTGTTTATTGCGACAAGAAAGTGGGACTGGTCTCTTGTCACAAGTACTGGTGGTATGCCTAGCTCCCATTCAGCAGCTGTTACTGCTCTCGCTACAGGTGTAGCACTTGATCATGGATTAGATTCTTCTATTTTTGCGATAGCAGCTGTTTTTGCTATTATTACAATGTTTGATGCTACTGGAGTAAGAAGACATGCAGGTGAGCAAGCAACTGTTTTGAACCAATTAGTGCTTGATTTTAATACCTTTGTTGAAGAAGCGAAAGTATGGCCAAATAAAGAAGTGAAAGATAAACAAAAGAAGTTGAAGGAGCTTTTAGGTCATCAGCCAATCGAAGTGTTTTTTGGTGGATTAACCGGCATTACCTTAGCACTTTTACTACATTTCATTTTTACACTTTAAAAGGAGGGATAGTTTGAGACTTATTTCTATTTGTCCAAGTAATACAGAGCTTGCGGTCTATTTAGGGTTAAAGGATGATCTTGTTGCACTAGATGATTTTTCTGACTGGCCATTAGATTTAAATCATCTTCCAAGGCTTGGTCCAGATCTTTCAATTAATATGGATTTGCTTGAATCATATCAACCGGATTTAGTGTTAGCTTCTTTAAGTGTACCAGGAATGGAAAAAAATGTAGTAGAGCTGGAAGCTCGTAAAATTCCTCACATTGTTTTTAACCCACAATCATTTCAAGATATCGCAAATAATCTTGAAACATTAGGAAAAGCCACTGGAAAAGAAGTGGAAACAAGAGAGGTTTTAAAGAAATATAATCATACTCTTAATACATATCGTTCGATCTCAGCTAACATTCAACAACCAACAACAGTTTATTTTGAATGGTGGCCAAACCCTATTTTCACTCCGGGTAAAATCAATTGGTTAACCGAGCTTAGTGAATTAGCAGGAGCAAAAAATATTTTTGATGATATTGAATTAGCAAGTGTGCAAACAAATTGGGAAGATGTTTTTAGCAGAAACCCTGAACATATCTGTTTATCGTGGGTAGGTGTGAAACAATCGAAGATGAAGCCTTCACATGTTTTAAAAAGAAAGAACGCTCACGACTTACAAGCTATAAAAAATGGACATATTCATCTGTTAGAAGAGTCTTTATTCTGTCGCCCATCTCCAAGACTACTGTCAGGTTTACAAAAGCTTGCTCATTTATTGCATCCTAATTTATACCCTACTCCTAAAGAATAATGATTCAATGCTTTAGGAGTGTGTGAATTTCAATATTATTCTTGAGAAAAGCTAATGGGCTAGACCCATTAGCTTTTTGTTTTATCTTTAATAAATTTTTGTCTAAAAACTTGCATGGATTCTTCATTATTTAATTTTTCTAATTGTTGCTCTGTGATTTTTCCGTCACCCATTTCGACAATATAGACATCTAAATGTTTTTTACCCCAATCATTATATACTTCACTAACTGTTTCATAATAGAGATCCAATTTGTCTCCCTTAATGGCTCCACCTTTGTCTGCTACAACACCAAAGCCGTAACCTGGAATGAATAAAATTGTTCCAAGTGGAAAAACATCTAAATCTGCAGCAACAGTCGAGTATAAATCACGTTTTACCTTAACACCTGAATATGTAATCCCATAGCTTGGATGATCTGGGCTTTTACCTGTTGATTCCACACCCGCTGTGTATCCCGTTGCAATTACTTTTTTAGCAGGATACTTAGACCAATCAAAATCTTCCTCCAATGAAACATCTTGATTTACAGCTTCTACACTTGATGATATCTCTTTCGTCACAGTTGGTTCACTTCTAAGGGATTTAAATGTAAGTCCCAAAAACCTAAATGTATCTTTATCACTTGATTGATCAACACTATCGGTATTTCCTGTACTTAAATAATCATAACCATACCAATTTGCAATATCCTTCGCTTTAACACCTGATATGGCTTCAAATGTAGTGGTTAGTGCACCTAAAAATAGTAACGTCATAATAATTCTTTTACTTACTCTCTTTATACTTATCATATAATTCCTGTCCACTCCTCTCACAAATCTATTCGTTCCCTAATTTGCAAGAAAGTATGCATAAATCATGAAAAAAAATATTTTAGCAGTTTAACAGGAATATTTTTACATTTTTATTTTCAGCTGGATTTCCATATTGTGTGTGTAATATTTAGCAATTCTCACAAAAGATAAGTGTGTACATTAGTATAGTTTTAGCCCTTTTATCTTAAGGCCTTTTTCCTAAACTATGTTACTTTAACAAATCCAAGTTTACAGCATGATATAAAGCATAGTGGCATCTTTTCTTCATAGGATAGTACCTTTTGCTATAACAACAATTTTTCCACTGCATAATAGGTCCATCAGCAACAATCTTTCAGAAAAGAGCTTTTCTATTTTATAAATAAGACATATGTATAATAAGCACAAATAAACCTCACACCATTAAAGGTGTGAGGTTTATTCTAAGTATATGTTTAAAACATTTGATAGCCTCGTTTACGAAGCATTTTTATCGTAATACCAGCAAGAAACGCACCAACTAATCCTGAAGATAAAATTAATAAATCTGCAAGAGCTAGTGAAGTGATTTTGTTACCTAACGCAGTAAAAGAATCACTAGGATTTTGGAAATATTCTATAAATCTTACATTATCTATAATAAAGATACAAACAATAGGATATATAATTGCCATGATCCATGACATACGTAATAGCATATTTAATAAAAATCCAATACCGAAAAACAAAACTAAAAATAAAAGCATAGATATTAATAAAACAGGTAAGCTTAACATCGCCATCACCTCCATTACACCATTATTAGTGTAATGGACGATTGATGGACAGTCAATTAAAAGTCAGTGAACGTTTTATGACTTCTTTCCTGTTCCATCACAACTTCCACATGTTTCAGATCCACCAAGCATTAATTGAAAATACCCTTTTCCTGAGCAATAAGGACATTCCTTGGTTTCTACCGTCGTTGTATTCATTGTACGTCTCCCCTTTAGGAAATGAATTGTTTCTTGATAATATATCAATTATTCTGATAATTATAAAGGGAGATATTCTGACAAAAAAGATCATGTAAGCGAATACATCAACTTTTTTCTCTAACTTACACTTACTATCGTATTTTTTAGAAAATTTAGAAATTTTTAAGGTTCTATGCAACATCAATGGAAAAATCTAATAAAAGAAGTGTTGTTCAATAATGAATCGATAATGAAAGGTTCTACCTTTTTTAAATTTATGGTTTTCTTAACCAAGGCTTCATTATCACTCCAGTCGCTTGCTTTCCTCGGGACTTACGCCTTCCAGCAATAAAAAAAGGTAAAGAACCAATGAAAAGTAATGAAATAGCCAAAATAGAAAGAAGAACAAGAGCATTCACTCTTGTTCTTCTTATTAATTCAAACCTTTATTCTGATCAGTTATAATCTAATGTTAATATCCAGAAGAGAAGAAGAGATCTCTTATTATTAACGTAAACTATAATAGAGCGAATGGATATTATAGAATATTAAATTTTCCTTTTTTCACAACTAATGATGGTCCACCAACCATAAATAATGCGCGGTTATCGATCATCTTTTTCATAAATGAAGCTTTTGTACCAACTAATTTTTTCCCAAATACTACACCAACTGCATCATGTTCTCCTAATGATGCAACAGATCCTTTAATATCCGGAGTAAATGTAGCCATTTCACCGCGCTCACGAATCGCTACAGATAAGTTTTTAGCACATACCTCACCTTGCTGCATAGCAATTTGAGCTGTAGGAGGATATGGACGATTGATTTCTTCGTTAATAATTAATGCACAATCACCAATGATAAATACATCATCATGACCTGGAGCACGTAAGAAACCATCAACTTTTACACGACCACGCATGTTTTCAAAACCTGCTTCTTCAACAACACTATTACCACGTACACCAGCAGCCCATACAACAGTGCCAGCTTTAATAGTTTCAAGCTCTTCACCTTTAGCTACGATGATACCTTCTTCAATACACTCTTTAATTGCTGTACCGATCATAAATTCTACGCCTTTTTTCTGTAGGTGATTAACTGCGTAATCGACTAATTCAGGATCAAATCCAGGTAAAGCTGTTGGTGCTGCCTCAACACAGATAATACGTACTTTATTAAAGTCTACGTCGTACTCTTTGCATAGCTCTGGGATTCTATTTCCTAATTCACCAAGGAATTCAATGCCTGTGAAGCCTGCTCCACCTACAACAATAGTTAGGCGCTCATCTTTTTTCTCCGCTTCCATGTTATATGTAGCGAATTGATATTCAATATGCTCTCGTAATTGACGAGCAGAATCAATGCTAGTGATACCAAATGCAAACTCTTTTAATCCTTGGATACCAAATGTTTCTGGATGAGCACCTAAAGAAATAACTAAATAGTCATATTCTACTTGGCCATTTTCCAAAACCACTTTTTTTGCTTCTTTATCGATCGAAACAACTGTATCTTGAACAAAGTTCACACGACTGTTATCAATGATATCTTTAATTTGATAACGAGCTTTATCATGGTGCAAAGTACCTGCTGAAGCTTCATGTAACCATGTTGTTTCATAGTGATAATCATTTTTATTTACTAATGTAATTTCTGCTTCGTCTACACCGATTTGTTTTTGTAATCGTGTGACTGTAATTAATCCACCATAACCTGCACCTAATACGACAATTCTTGGCTTTCTCAACGAAAACATCCACCTTTACTCTAAAGTTGTTGTAAAACTCGAATTATGTCTATTTACTATAATCCACTGAAATACAACTTTTTATTTTGATTTCAACAATAAAACTTTGTGAAATCATTCACTTAACAAAACATACGAATATAAATTTCTATTTTTAAACGTATAAATATATAATTACACCTATAAACCATCTTATCTATTTACTCATATTTTTTCAAGTAATTTTTTCTAACAACATGGTTTGTTTTTTCGTTAAATAGATGTATAATACTTACCACTTTTATGGAAAAATTGTACCAAACACTAATAATTCTATGAGAAAACTATAATAATGTAAGGAAATACGCATCCAATGTAGAGTGATAATAAATCAAAAAATATGTACTTTTAACAAGCATGGTGGTAACAAACAGCAAATTTTGTTCTAATGATGATCACTTAGAGCCTAGATCGTACAAAGTAACAAATATAATAAAAATTGTTTGCTTTTTCTGTGTTTATTTGTAAATAATATCTGTCATATTAGTACCATGAAAAGGGAAAGTAAATGTAATGTTGAAGGTTATTATGGTAGAATTTCAGCAAAGGAATTTGTAAAAATCAAAAGGAGGATGACATGTGAAAGAAGATACTAAGATTTATGATATAACCATCATTGGTGGTGGCCCTGTTGGACTATTTACAGCTTTTTATGGTGGAATGCGACAGGCAAGTGTGAAAATTATTGAAAGTCTCCCTCAATTAGGTGGTCAACTTTCTGCATTATATCCTGAAAAATATATATATGATGTAGCAGGCTTTCCTAAAGTAAGAGCACAGGAGCTTGTAGATAATCTAAAAGAACAAATGAACCAGTTCACACCAACTATATCTTTAGAACAAGCTGTTGAAGAAGTTGAAAAACAAGCGGACGGTATATTTAAATTAACAACAAATAGTGAAATACACTATACAAAAACAATCATCATTACTGCAGGAAACGGGGCATTTAAACCTCGAAAGCTTGAAATTGAAGATGCCACTAAGTATGAAAAAGAAAACTTACATTATTTTGTTGATGATTTAAATAAATTCGCTGGAAAAAAGGTTGCTCTTTGTGGTGGAGGAGATTCTGCAGTAGATTGGGCACTAATGCTTGAACCGATAGCAGAAAGTGTTTCTCTCATTCATAGACGAGATAAATTTCGAGCTCATGAACATAGTGTTGAATTATTAATGAATTCAAAAGTGGATGTTGTCACACCATTTGTTCCAACAGAGTTAGTTGGAGAACAATCGATTCAGCAGCTTGTATTAGAAGAAGTTAAAGGAGATCGTAAAAAAGTCCTTGATATCGATGATCTCATTATCAACTACGGATTTGTTTCTTCACTAGGTCCAATTAAAAATTGGGGATTAGAAATCGAGAAGAATTCAATTGTTGTTAACTCTAAGATGGAAACAAATATTGAAGGTATCTATGCTGCAGGAGATATTTGTACATATGATGGCAAGGTAAACTTAATAGCAAGTGGTTTTGGCGAAGCACCAACCGCTGTAAATAATGCAAAAGCATACATGGATCCAAAAGCTAAAGTACAACCACTACACAGCACGAGCTTATTTAACTAAAGTAGTGAACTCACCTTAATTTCATGAAAAAACGACTGACTATAGACTATAGTCAGTCGTTTTTTATAATTAGCATTCCTCTGGTGTTCCTGTATTAGCTGCTGTTCTAAATGATGAACCACAACCACAGTTTGCGATTGCGTTAGGATTTTCTATTGTAAATCCTCCACCCATCATCGATTGCTTATAATCTATTTGTGTACCATTGAGGATAGGTGTGTCCTCTTTTTTGATAAGAATCGTTAAGCCATGCTGTTTTAACACTTCATCTTCCTCAGTTATTTCATGTTCAAAACCCATGCCATAAGAAAGACCACTACAGCCTCCACCTTTTACTCCAACTCGAAGATACGCTTGTTCTTCTTCACTTTCTTTCATCATATCTTTTATTTGAAAAGCAGCTGCTTCACTTATATTAACAATCTCAGTCATTATTTAACCTCCTTGCTTTTTGTGAAAGGTTTATCTATTCATTATACATCTAAGGTATGCAAACACTCAAATATTTGAACTGATCAGGCTACTACATTCTAGTAGTTACGATAGATAAAAGGTACCTGTACAGATAATTTCTGCTGGGCCAGTCATAAGTACATTTCCATCTGAAGTCCAATTAATATGAAGGTCTCCTCCTGCTAAATGAACTGTTGTTAACTCACCTTGGACAGTATGATTATTCAATACTGAAGATACAACTGCTGCACATGCACCTGTTCCGCAAGCTTGAGTAACACCTGATCCTCTTTCCCATACTCTAAAATGCAGCTCATTTTTTGATACCACTTCAACAAACTCAACATTAATGCCTTCTGGAAAGCGATTATCCTTTTCAATGATTGGACCCAATGTCGTAACAGGAGCTTGATTAATATCATCAACATAGAAGATAACATGTGGGTTCCCCATAGATACTGTTGTTCCTCTTAACACATGATCACCAAAAATCATTTCCTCATTAATCGCCTTTTCTCCATCACCAAGCATTGGGATTTGTGACATTAACAACCTCGGTTCACCCATATCTACTGTAATTAATTTAACTAAACCGTCCTTAATTTCTAATCGAGCTTCAACTAATCCAGATAACGTTTCAATTTTAAAGTTCGTCTTTGTCACTAATTTATGTTCATAGGCATACTTTGCTACACAGCGTAACCCATTTCCACAGTTTTTACCTTCAGATCCATCATTATTAAATATTCTCATTTTTACATCTGCTTTATCTGACGGACATATAAGTATTAAACCATCAGATCCAATACCAGTATTAATATTTGACACCTCTCGTGCTATTTCAGGAAGTGTTTCTTCCACTAGATGTTCTTCAAAAGTATTAACATAAATATAATTGTTTCCTAATCCGTGCATTTTCGTAAATTGAAATGAGTTCATCGCTGCCTCCAAAATTCTTTGTTTTTATTAGTATAAAATGTTGGAAATATGAACACAATATAAATATCCCCCGTTTTATATAAGTAAAAGCTCACTGTTTGTAACAGAGGGCTTTTATTTTTTGCTTTCATATAAAATTATTCCATAAAACTAGTTCTTTTTGCTCATTAATTTGGTATACTTTACATATCAGTAAAATAGTAATGAATTTTATAGGTAAAAGGAAGTGATCCGAATGGAAAAAAACCTTGATTATTTATATGATAGGAAGGTTGATTGTTATATTTGTAAAACATCCTATACAACAAAAAAGGTCCTTTCTAGGTACATTCGCGCTCATAAACATGATACTGATTTTTGTTCTTTTTATATATCAACAAAGATCAATCCACTTTTATATTATGTCCAAGTCTGTCCTACATGTGGGTTTTCTTCTTCAGAAGAATTTAATAATTACTTCCCTCCTGGGACTATAGATTCAATCAAAGAAAAAATTTCCGATAATTGGAAGGCGACATTTTATTGTGAAGAACGTTCTTTAGAAACTGCAATTAATTCATACAAACTTGCAATCTACTGTGCCACAATTAAAAAGGAAAAACATATTGCTCTTGCAGGACTTTACTTACGATTATCATGGTTATATCGTACAGAAGAAATTAATTTTGAAGAAGAACATCGCTTCTTACGTCTTGCATTAGATGAATACATTAAATCTTATATGAACAATGATTATTCAGAAACTCATTTATCAGAAGTTAAATTATTATATCTAATTGGAGAGCTTAGCCGTCGCATTGACAACCAAGCACAGGCAACAAGGTATTTCTCAAGAGTTATTGAGAAACAAAGAGATACGATCGAAAAAGGAATTGTACAAATGGCCAAGGATCGTTGGTCTGAAATGCGCGAACAAAAATTAGGCTAATAAATATAATAAAAAGCTGATACTGCAATGGTGAATATTTCTCATTGCAATGTCAGCTTTTTATATTGTTCGAAGACTCACCATCTATATAAATGCCAGTTCATTCATTAATAAAGGCTGTTTTCGTAAACTTTGTTGCTTTAACAACTCCAAGTAAACAGCACTAAATAAAGCATAGTGGCATCTTTTCTTCATAAGATAGTACCTATTTTGCTATAACAACAATGACTCCATGCATAATTAGGTCAATTAGGAATAATCTTTCAGAAAAAGAGCCTTAATAAAAATCTCTATTAAAAAACCATTACTTAAAACATAGGATTTTCTTCTAAATACGTATAGATATTCTCGACTAACCCATCAGGATTGTCCCCTGTAACAATTTCACCATTAACTAGAGCATATAATGAATTGTAGCATTTCCCACAATATCCTAAGCAGCCATATTCAATAATATCTAAATTTGGGTCTTTCTCAAGTTTTTCTAAAGCTTCTTGAGCTCCGTTCGCCAAATTACTAATACAAAATTCAATTATCGGCTTCATTCTTCACACCTCTCTATATGTTTTCTATCGTAATAGGTAACTCCAATTACGTCAAACTTTATTATCACTACATATATAACATTTTCTTATCAAATAATAATACTATTGAATAAATTATTGCCACTAATTAATGTGTTGTACTTATTTAATGTATGTTAAATTTTATTATAAAAGAAAACGTTTTTTCAAAGAATGTGTTGTGATTTTATAGGAAATTCGATATACTTTTTATGGCATTTTGTATAAGAGAGAGTCATGAAAAATTCGATAGACTTTGTTCAATCACTTTCTCTTTTTCCTATTTTAACTATTTACAAATGACTAACATATATCTAATTATATAGGATACATGTCCACATTTTTTCGTTATAATAAAATTATTATATAACTAAAATCATACTTTTTAAAAACGTGGGGAAAAAGGGGTATTAACTATGAAAAACCTAGTGATCCTTGGTGGTGGGTACGGTGGAATGCGTGTTCTTTTAAGACTTTTACCAAACCAATTACCAGATGATGTTCAAATAACACTTATTGATAGAAATCCTTATCATTGTCTAAAAACTGAATACTATGCATTAGCTGCAGGAACCATTTCTGATCATCATATTCGAGTGTCTTTTCCAGAGCATCCTCGTCTTCATTCGAAATTCGGAAATGTTACATCTGTTGATCTTGATAAGAAAGAAGTGTTATTAGAGGGCGGAGATTCTGTTGCTTATGACGACTTAATTATCGGTTTAGGTTGCGAAGATAAATATCATAATGTTCCTGGTGCAGAGGAATTCACTTACAGCATTCAAACAATTGACCAATCTCGTAGCACATATCAAAAGTTAAATAACTTATCAGCAGATGCTACAGTAGCAATTGTAGGTGCTGGTTTAAGTGGTGTTGAACTTGCAAGTGAGCTAAGAGAGAGTCGTAAAGATTTAAATATTAAATTATTTGATCGCAGCAAGCATATCCTCTCAAGTTTCCCTGAACGACTAAGCAGCTATGTTGAAAAATGGTTCACAGAACATGGTGTTGAGATTATCAGTGGAGCAAACATTACAAAAGTGGAACCGAATGTCGTCTATAATCATGATCATCCGTTTGATTGTGATGTTGTTGTGTGGACAGCAGGAATTCAGCCTAATCAGGTTGTCCGTGATCTTCCAGTCGAAAAGGATAATCAAGGCCGAGTCATCTTAACAACACAACACTTTATTCCTAATTACGAAGATACATTTGTCCTAGGTGATTGCGCTAGTCTTCCTCACGCACCAAGTGCTCAATTAGCAGAAGCACAAGCAGAACAAATTGTTCAAGTATTAATAAAAAAATGGAGTGGTCAACCACTACCAGAATCATTTCCACCATTTAAACTAAAAGGGGTACTTGGATCTTTAGGTAAAAAACAAGGATTTGGGCTTGTTAACGATAGACCTTTAATGGGTCGTGTCCCTAGATTACTCAAATCGGGTGTACTATGGATGTACAAGTATCATAACGGATAATCCACACAAGAGGATGACTATGAGTAGATTGGCCATTTTTTACTGATGGTCATATCTCCTTAATAGCATCCTCTCTTTGATTAGATTTTGTTGATTTGTTAACCAACTTATCTTAATTATTAAGAAGGGGTACTCACATATCCATGCTGTTCCATTTCTTGATAGATTTTTTTTAACCTAGGATTTCCCTCTCCAACGACACGACCATTTATGACAACTAGAGGATAAAAGTATTCATCATCAAGAATTTTTTCAACAAAGTCCAATTTTTCCGGATCATTTGGAGGCTCATGTATATCAACATAGGTAATGGTGAATAGTTGATCTTCATACTTCCTTTTAAGCGCTGCTTCTAACCATTCATACGTTTCCTTAGCAGAAGGTAAATTCACACAACTTGGACAAAGAATCTCTGCTCCATATACACAAATTTCTACAGATTTCACAATAATCACCTACACTTCTTTTTCTCCATTGTATGCTATTACTGAATTTGTTTCCATCCTCTAGTTACAAATACCATTTTTCTCAAGTGATATATGTGTTAAAATAGTCTTAGTAAGAATTTATTGCGTATTTATTCAAATTTAGTCATAGTTGATCCAAAAGTAAAAAAGTGGCAAGGAGTTTTAATCTTTCGATTAGATTTTTTGCGTCATTTCAAATATAATATGATTAAGGAAAGGAGTTTGATTTGAATGGAAGCTACTATTAATGATCAGGTTCAAGAAGTATTAGATAAACTACGTCCCTTCTTACTTCGCGATGGAGGAGATTGTGAATTAGTTGATGTAGAAGATGGAATTGTAAAGCTACGCCTTTTAGGTGCTTGTGGAAGCTGCCCAAGTTCGACAATCACATTAAAAGCTGGTATAGAGCGTGCACTATTAGAAGAAGTACCAGGAATTATTGAAGTAGAACAAGTATTTTAATATTAAAAAGGACTGACAATTGTCAGTCCTTTTTGTTTGGTTAAATTAGAACTAGAGCTTTATGTTATCTACTTTTCACTTCTTGGTTTAGTTCCACTCGGCAACCTTCTAAATCAATGATTAGATGTTCAACATCACAATTTGAGAAATCAGCTGCTAATTTTTCAGCTAAAGTGTGACCTTTACCTTTTTCAATAAAACAAATCACAGTTGGTCCAGCTCCACTTAATGCTGAACCATAAGCACCTAATTCATTCATTTTCTCTTGAACTAACTTGATTTCAGGTATAAGTGTTGATCGATAAGGTTGATGAAATAGATCTTTATTCATCATTTTACCAACCAATGACCAATTATTTGTCATAAGACCTGCAACCAACATATTACTTATGGCACTAGCTTCAACAGCTGTTTTGTAATCCAAGCTTTGAGGTAAAACATTTCTAGCATCACTAGTAAACACCTCATATTTTGGCACAACAACTACTGCATCAACCTCTATATTCTTCACACATATTATTTCTGTTTGATCTTCTTCATGAAGACCAATAACTAATCCACCATAAAGTGACGCTCCAACATTATCTGGATGTCCTTCTTCAAGGCTTGCGATTCTTAGTTTATCTTCATGCGTTAATTGAAGCTGACAAAGCTGATTAGCTAATTCAATTCCTGCAATGATAGCTGCTGCACTACTTCCAATCCCTCTTGCCATTGGTATATCACTCCAAACCTTTACCTCACAAGGTGGTAAAGGCTTGTTATACATGGATGCTACTTTCAAAGCAACTTTAGCAATGAGGTTATCTCCATTAGTTGGGATATCCTTAACATCTTCTGTCATTGGAATGAAATGGAGTTGTGCAGCAACCTTTACTTCAAGAGTTAAATATTTACCAAGTGCTAGGCCAATGGAATCAAAACCTGGTCCGAGATTAGCCGTACTACCTGGAACTGTAATCTTTAACATGTCTCCTTCTTTCATTGAACTGCGACTCCAGTCAATTGTTGCAAGAAAACTTCTTCATCATTAGGTAAAACAACCGGCTTGATTTCAGAAACGTCAATTGCTGTGTTAGGATCTTTTAGGCCGTTACCAGTTAATACAGCTACAACTTTGCTTCCTTCTTTAATCAAACCTAATTTACGATGTTTAATTAAACCAGCAATTGAAGCACATGAACCTGGTTCTGCGAATACTCCTTCTTCACGAGCAATTAACTGATAAGCTTCTAAGATTTCTTCGTCTGTTACTGAATCAATTTTACCGTTTGACTCTTCTTTTGCCTTAACTGCTGTTTCCCAGCTAGCTGGGTTACCAATTCGAATTGCTGTCGCAATTGTTTCAGGATTTTCAATCGGTTCACCGCGAACAATTGCTGCTGCTCCTTCTGCTTGGAAACCATGGATGATCGGAAGACCTGTTTGTTTCTTTTCATTATATTCTTTGAATCCTTTCCAGTATGCAGTGATGTTCCCCGCATTCCCTACTGGTATAGCAAGGTAATCTGGTGCACTTCCAAGCTGTTCACACACTTCAAACGCTGCTGTTTTTTGCCCTTCAATTCGATAAGGATTCACAGAGTTTACAAGAGTAATCGGTAGTTTTTCACTAATATTTCGAACCATAGTTAAAGCATGGTCAAAATTTCCTTGGATCGCATAAATTTCTGCACCATACATAACTGCTTGCGCTAATTTACCAAAAGCAATTTTGCCATCTGGAATTAAAACGATACACTTCATATTTGCTCTTGCTGCATAAGCTGCTGCTGCTGCAGAAGTATTTCCAGTTGAGGCACAGATCACTGTATCACTACCAGCTTCTTTTGCTTTAGCAACCGCCATAACCATGCCACGATCTTTAAAAGACCCTGTAGGATTCGTCCCTTCTGTTTTTACATACAATTCTATTCCTAGCTTTTCAGAAAGCTTAGGTAAATGAATAAGAGGTGTATTTCCCTCTTGTAGTGTTAATTTTGGCGTATTTTCTGTTACAGGTAAAAATTCTTCGAACTCTTGAATAAGACCCTTCCACATCATATTGATCCGTTCCCTTCTACTCGATACGTACTTTTCACTTCTTCTACAACCTGTAAATCATTTAAACGTTGTAAGATTTCTTCAAAATCACTATGTGAAGCTTTATGTGTCACAATAACGATTTCAGCTAGATTACTATTTTTTATTGGTAACTGAAGAATCTTTTCAAAACTTACTCCTCGTTCAGAGAAAAGTGAAGTAATATTTGAAAATGCTCCAACTTGATCCTTCGCAGTTATGCGCAAGAAATGCTGAGCATAAATATGTTCAGGACTCTTTAATTCTTTTGCAAATTGAGGTGCAACTGCACTTCTACCGTTAACACCTAATCTCATATTTTTCATAACTCCAACTAAATCAGACACAACGGCTGTCGCAGTAGGAAGGCTTCCAGCTCCCGGTCCGTAAAACATCGTTTCACCAACAGCTTCTCCATACACATAAACTGCATTAAACTCATCATTTACAGCAGCTAATGGATGAGTTTCAGGAAGAAGTGTTGGCTCAACAGCTACTTCTATTTTTCCATTCTCTCGTTGAGCAATGCCAATTAGTTTCATCGTATATCCAAGACGCTTACTATAACTAATATCATCATCTGTTACACTAGAAATCCCCTTCACACTAACATCCTCTAAGTCAACATGCATTGAAAAACCAAGTCTTGCAAGAATGGCCATTTTTCTTGCTGCATCCAGTCCTTCTACATCAGATGTTGGATCAGATTCTGCATATCCAAGGTCTTGTGCTTCCTTTAATACTTCATCATAAGCACTTCCAAGCTTAGACATCTTTGTTAATATAAAATTCGTTGTTCCGTTCACAATACCCATCATTTTAGTAATTCGATCAGATGCTAGACCATCTACTAAACTACGTAAAATCGGGATTCCTCCTGCTACACTTGCTTCATAAAATAAATCACAACCATTTTCTGTCGCAATGGAAAGTAGTTCTGTTCCGTACACTGCCATTAAATCTTTGTTTGCTGTTACAACATGTTTTTTCGCTTTAAGAGCACTAATTAAGTGATCTCGAGTTTCCTCAACCCCACCCATTACTTCTATTACAACATCTATATCAGGATTGTTAATAACATCCTCAACGTTCGTTGTTAACATTTCTTTACTAATATGAACTTGACGATCTTTTTCGATGTTTTTAACAAGCACCTTTTTTACCTTTACAGGACAACCAACTTGGTGCATTAATTTATCTTGGTGATCTTCGATAATTTTAACAACACCACTTCCAACCGTTCCAAGTCCTAAAAGTCCTACATGAATTGCTTTCACACTTCCCACTCCTTATTGTTCATCTATAAAGTACAACTGTACTCTCTTAAAAGACACGAATGATATACTTGTCATTATAAAATGCTTATAACTGTTTTACAAGGGTGAATTTTCAGTTTTTTATAAGAAAACGATTACACCATTGATACATAAAGGTTTATTTTTAAAAAATCTTTTTTAGCTTGCTAATCAAAAAAAGTAATTATCTTTACAATGTATTAAGTATTCTTCTTTTTCTTAGGCTTTGTTAACTTTGTTGTTGATTTCCGTTACAGGCATTCGCTTCCCTAGGAAAGAAGTACCTTTTTTTCCTAGGGAGCCTCTTCGTAAGCTGAGAGCCTGTGAGGTCTCTCTTTGACACGCTTCTCTTAGCGGAAGTCTCATGCCTTTCACTCCAATCAACAGAGTGCTAAATATCAATGGTAAGTTTTAACATAGCCTTTTCTCAAGCATTCTTGAAGCTTTATCATCCCTTGTTACAATAGGTTATTTCAATTCAACTTTAGTTAAAGGTTTATTACCTGTTAAAACAGCAGTAATATTAGAAGCACATAAATGCATCATTGAAAATCTTGTTTCCATACTAGCACTTCCTATATGTGGCAAAGCTACAACATTATGAAGACCAACAAGAGGATGGTCAGCTTGAATTGGTTCTTGCGTAAACACGTCTAATCCTGCTCCAGCAATCTCTTTATTAATCAATGCCTGATATAAATCATCTTCATTCACAACTGCGCCACGACTCGCATTAATAAAAATGGCTGTTTTCTTCATTATTTTAAATGATTTCATATTAAATAACTGCTTTGTCTCATTTGTTAAAGGTGTTAAGCATACGACAAAATCAGATTCTTTAAGTAATTGATCTAACGAGCAATAGGAAGCACCGACCATTTCCTCTGCTTCATGATTTCTTGTACGATTATGATAGAGGATATTCATTTCAAATCCTATTGCACGCTTTGCAACTGCTTGTCCTATCTTACCCATGCCTACTATTCCAATTGTTTTATGATGGACATCATGACCTGCAAGAAGTAAAGGTCCCCAGCTTTTCCACTGATTATTTTTCACATAATCTGCAGCTTCCATTAATCTTCTCGCAACTGATAGGACTAGTCCAAACGTTAAGTCCGCTGTTGTATCAGTTAAAATATCTGGTGTATTACATACGACAATTTCTTTTTCATTTGCATATTTAATGTCAATATTGTCAAAACCAACGGCTAAATTTGCTACAACCTTTAAGTTTGTCGCTAAATCTAATATTTCCTGATCAATCGAGTCAGAAAGCATCGTTAAAAGAGCATCTGCTTTTTTAGCTTTTTCTATTAGTAATTCTCTAGGACAGGGGACCTCTTCTTCTGGCCACATGTCAACATCTGCGATATCATACAACGGCTTAAGTTGATATTCTGAACATTTTCGTGTTACAAAAATATAAGGCTTTTTCATCTCAAACACCCCTTAATAAAATACACTTTTCTGAAAGATTTTTGTTAATTGATGTTTTTATCTGTTGAAACCCATTTATTATCGGATAAAAGGTGCAATCTGTAGAAGAAAGATGCTACTAGATTTTATATAGACTTATATCCATCAGGATTCTAAAAACAACAAAGGTAACGAAAAAAGCTTAATATTAATACAAAACTTATCATCTATTTTATCATAAGCTTTGTAAACAAGTTATCCCTTTGAAAAGCGCAAAGTCTCTTGAGATAGAAACCAAAAACATAAAGTAAGCAAATGAGGCTGTGACAAAAGTATTTTAACAAAATAGAAACCGAACAATGGTTGTAAATGTAGGTACGCCGCTCCTGAAATATACTTCGCTAAGCTATTAATTTGATCGGAATTTTTGTTAATTACTTAAGTTATGTCCAGCCTCTCTTACTCACTGAATTAATTCTTTGAAACTGCTAACCAGTCCACACTAGGTAGTTGTATTCTCCTTGTTTTCATTGATAGCATACTTGAGTAGCTGCGTAAAAAAGATTCGTAATGTTCAGATTGACGAAGGATTTCCTCCATCCTGTCCTCTAATATCGGTTTCATCGTTTCACCTGCTAAATAATAACTTTCCACACATTCAAAGTAATGAATAGGAAAAAGTAATCTACTGTATATAAGCCTCCACGAAAACGGTGATAGTGGAGAGGTGCGGTCGTAATCATCTAAAAATTTATACCCACTTAATTTAAACTCTTCTTGCTTTTCAAAATAAAGATACCTCATATATTCTGCAATATCTCTACTACTATGATCAAAAACCCAATCAATTGGTGATTTTATACACATAACATCATTCCATGTGATCGAATGAAAACGATGATGACAAATCGTTGCCGAATCGATTGGCTGAGGCTCCTCATCTAGCTCTGTATCAACTAAATATTGAATCGCATTTTCTGCTAACCCTAAGTAATAAGGAAAAGATTCTACAAACATTTTTTCAAATGAATTTAAAGGCTGAGTCTGAATTTTACTTCTCCAAAAATTCTCTAATTGATCTAACCTTTTTTCCCAAAGTAATTTCCATTGTCCTATTCGTTGTGTTTTAGAAACTCGATAAGGATATGTTCTTCCTTTTAAATGAAATCGGGCTAAATCACGACCTAGTTGAGTTAATCTTGTTTGATTATAAGGTGAACATTTTAAAATAACATATCTCATCTTCTCTTTTTCAAAATACAAATGATTTTCTTTTGTTAACACTATACTTGCGACATACGGCTCTCTCTTTTCGATCATGAATTGACTTAACTGATATAACTCATATAGCTCATCTTCATCGATATGTGAAGCTGGTACAACTAGAAATTGTGATTGGTGTAATTGAAATGTTTCATATTGACCTTCTTGTATAAGTTCTTTCACCTTTATTCCGTAAACATCATGAATGGTTTTCTTCATCATTTTTCCCCTCCAGAGAAATCGTTCATATTCTATCGTAATCGAATGATCACATATTTATGATGATTTATAGCAGGGAGTTTGACAGTTTTATAGAAGTAGTAAATAGGGTATATGTAGGTAGAGATTTATTTTTGGGATGATTACATATTTGTCTTTTTGTATAAAATTAGTTATAGATCTCGAGTGTTTCAATTTTGCTGAGTTATTAGGGTAACAGTAAGCATTCCCGACAGTAATATACCTCATTTAAGTACCTAATTTGTGATGAATTGAATAGTAAAGGAAAAGTTGTCATACAATGAATAAATACGCAGAAAAGAGAGATAGGTGATGTTACAATGAAAAGTGAAGAGAAAATGGACATTGTCGAAAAAACAGCACGAGACTGGATGGTAAAGCGCGGAGTAAAACTGGAAGATATAGCTGATCTTGTTTATTTCTTACAAGAAAAATATCATCCCGATTTAAAACTTGAAGATTGTCTTGAGAATGTAGATCGTGTTCTTACAAAAAGAGAGGTACAAAATGCTGTTCTAACTGGAATTCAATTCGATATTTTAGCTGAAAAAGGACAACTTGAAGAACCGCTTCAATCTATTATTGCTACAGATGAAAGCTTATACGGTGTAGACGAAATTCTTGCTTTTTCAATCGTAAATATATACGGTTCCATCGGCTTCACAAATTACGGGTATATTGACAAATTAAAACCAGGTATTCTCCAATATCTTAATGATAAATCTGGTGGAAAATGTCATACATTTCTAGATGATATTGTTGGTGCTATCGCTGCTGCTGCTTCTAGTAGGCTTGCACATAGAGCCAGAGATGTTGAATAAATATTTAAAACAAGAAAGGGCCGGACGCTTAGTTATCCTTTAGGAAAAGTGTTTTATTCTTCTCCTAGCCCATGGTTTCGGGTATTCGATACTAAAACTAAGTACAAACTCTTATGCTTTTAACCTTTTTAAAAATTCTAAAGAGGCTGGGACATAAGTATTTAAGTTAATGATAAACCCGAATTATTAGGTGATATGTCAAATAAACATTCGCCTAATAGTTCGGGTTTTTATTTGCCTTCTTCAGTAGTTTTTTTGATTTTGCAAACTATTTATATGAACTAGTGGAATGGAGCGGAAGACACTAGGGCACCTACGGGAATTGAGGAAAGGCTGAGACCCAGCAGGCCTGCCGAGGAGGCTCAGCTTCCTCCCCGGAGAATGGAGTGTCTGCAGCGCAATGGAACGAACTAGTTTCTTTCAGCTTATCTGAATTTAGATTTATTCGTCTTATTGTATGACTTCTTTAATTATGTCCCAACCTCTTTCACTTTATCATTTAATAAGAAATTCAGTAAGATATTCTGATAAAGAATCAACCGTGTAAGTTGGCTTCTCTGGAAGATGTAAAAGATGTTCTCTCGTAGTTACACCCGTATGTACAAGTAAAGTATCTAACCCACAATTCATACCCGCCATAATATCAGTTGCGTAATTGTCGCCTACCATTAAAGTGTCCTTACGATCAATCCCTAGTTCTTGTAAAGCTTGTTCGACTATAATACGTTCAGGCTTACCTATGAAAATAGGTGAAGTATTTGTTGATACTGAAATAACAGATGTTAAGGCACCATTTCCAGGTAATAATCCTTTTTCTGTTGGAATGGCAATATCTCCATTAGTTGAAATGAATGTTGCTCCGTTTCTAACTGCAACACATGCTTTCGAAAGCTTTTCATAGTTAATTTCACGATCTATTCCTACAACAACATATTCAGGATTTTCTTCCACTAATTGATGTCCATTGTTCATCAGTGCTTGTTTTAATCCTTCTTCTCCTATTGCATATACTGCTGCATTCTGCTTTTTTTCACTTATGTAATTTGCTGTTGCCTGACTAGTTGTAAAAACACTTTCCTTTGTCGCTTGAATTTGAAATTTATTCAATTTATCTGCTACCTGCTGAGGTGTTTGTGAGGAATTGTTTGTTACAAAAAGATACGGTAAATTATTTTCTACGAGATAAGCAACAAAATCACTAGCTGCATCAATCTGCTCAGTGCCTCTATACATTGTGCCATCCAAATCAATTAAATAACCCTTATATGTTTTCATACTTGCCACTCCTTTTTGCTTAAAATCTGATATGTAAAAACTGGATTCATAAAGTAAATGAACTTAGCTTTGCACCTCATCATTTGTTTCAAACAGCAGAACTCTTGGTAGAATATTTTAAAGAATTATTGCTGACTTTCACTTTAGGTTACACAAATTTGACGTGTTACTTACCATGTAAATCGCTTTGTTCAGGGCTTTGGGGACAAATTCTACATCTTTCTTACCTATTAAAATCCAAAAAGGATGACTTTATCAGTGCCATCCCGAATGAATTATTGATTTATTGGTTTGAATGCTGAAACAGGTCCTAGTTCATTTTCGATGTATGTACGAATTTTTTTAGGAAACTCAATTAAGTAACCTTCTTGTTCTGAGTATACTTTGAGAAGATCATCGTAATTTATTTGAAGATAATCCTGAACTAGTACTTTTCTAAGTGATATTAATTTTTTTAGACCTACTGCTTCAGTATCATCTACTACTTTTTCATCCAATAAGATGTCAATGATATCTTCATAGCTGCCTGGATCTCTCATAATAAATCCATCAATCATCGAATTTCCAACATCTATTATCGTTTCAATTGTCATATGACAAATTCTTTCTAACGCAGCTTTTTCCATTAAGCTTTTCCACGAAGGTTGACTTTTAAATAGTTTTAACTGATTTTCTAAGTAAATTAATTTTGCATTAATATGTTCTCGATCAACAAAATACAAATTCAATCACCATCCTATATTATAAAGCTACTCGTCCCTTTTCTAATGTTCCAGGCTTTGCATAAAAATATCCCTGTGCTAAATCAACTTGATTCCTCATAAGCACATCAGCTTCTTCTTTCTTTTCAATTCCTTCAGCAACCACAAGTGAACCTGTTTCTTTAGCAATTAAAATAAGTCCTTTTAACATTGATTCTTTCACTGTATTCGTATCAATGTCTTGTATAACCGAACGATCAATTTTAATAATATCAGGAAGGATTTCACTAATTGTATGCAGACTAGAATAACCTGCTCCAGTATCATCGACAGCGATTCTAAAGCCCATCTTACGTAATTCCTTTATATTGTCATGAAAAAATGTTAAGCCATCAATAGAATCTCTCTCTGTTACCTCAAAGATCATTTTATTTGGCAAAATATCATCATAACGCTTTAATAGTTTCTCAAGTGCTGGTATAAATCGTTTGTTTCCTAATGTGATAGGTGTAAAGTTTAAAAAGACATCATCACGACAACCTACTCTTCCAATCATTTGAAAAGCTTTTTCTAACACTAATAATTCAAGATCGTAAATTAGGTTTGATTGTCTAGCAAGCGAAAATAGCTGTAAAGGATTTTCAAGTGACGTGTTTTTTGGGCCTCTTGTTAGAAACTCCCACGCTTTAATTTGTTTACTTGCTAAATCAATAATAGGTTGAGCTAGTAATGTAATTTCACGTTTTTGAATAATATCTCTCATCTCTAATAATGTTTCTATATAACGTGATTGTATACGCTTTTCTGCCATAGCAACAGCTTGTTGTTGAGCAGTATAAAGTGCATCCTGTGTGGTTCCATCATTCTTTTCAACAAACATGTATCCAATTTCAAATGTTTGCTTAAAATAAGGATACTTCGTATACATCCATCTTTCTAACTTCGGTGTAAGAATACGAAGCATGTTCTCAATATGTACAACACTTTGTTTATCATCATGAATTCTTAAAAAAACTGTTAATCCCTCATTATAATAATCATGGACAACAAGTAGATCTTCTTTATATGTTGATTCTTCAAAAATCTGTTGAAATCCTAGTTTAATTTCATCTTTATATTCATCTAGTTGTTTCGGTTCAAATTGTTGTGAAAATTCACGGATGTTAGAAATAGATATCACAATAACAGCAACCGGTTGGCCACTATTCATTGCATGATAAACTCCTTCAAACACAGGGTCTCTAAGTACAAATTTAGGAGGATAATATCTTAACTTATGTTGGGGGTAAAATAGTTTACTCCACTTTTTAACTCTCCTATAATGCTTTTTCCAAAATCCACTATTCATGAGTACTCAACCCTTCTGGCATTCACCTTTACGTACTCACATTTTATCACATTTTTTATTATTCGACTTATTTCTTGGTAAATTTTATTTTCTTTAAAAAATTTGTCTTAAAATGAACTTGAAGAATAATTACCCCTTAGTAGCAATCACTAACTAAATTCAAAAGAGAATTATTATTATACATTATGATAAAATGAAATAACAAAAATAGAAATTCGTTTAAATTAGGAGAGATATCCATGTCTGAAAGATTTTTTTTATACGATGACACTGTTGAAACAAAAACTAGGTTTGTTAGCTTTATGGGAGAAAATCAGCGCTTTGACTTAGCTATCATTCAAAGTGATCGATATTACGGTAAGCAAATTGTTCTTGATATTCAAGGAAATCGTTTTGCCATTATTGGTGAAGATGATTTAAAAGAGCCTGGCTATTTAGAATATGCATATAAACTAAATGAAGAAGATGCTGAAGAACTTCGTGATTTTTTGTATCAAATTGTTTAACATGTATTTCAATTACACTTCCTGTAAAACCTATTCTTAAGGTAGGTGGATGTAATGGATGATAAAGAAAAAGAAACTTATACAGATTTTTCAAATGTAGAAACGATGAGGAATTTTTTAGTACCTGAACAACTCCCAGAGGGTCCTTATGGTTCACCTAGAGGTAAAAATGAGCCAGTTTCTAATAAAAGCACACCTTGGGAAGAAGGTCAGCGTTATTATAGTGCGTTTAATTACGAAAATAAATCTCTTCATCAAAATTTAGAAAGACACGATGCACCTGCGCATCCGACACATGATGATCCTAATAAAAATGAAGAACCACCATATACTTCTAAATAGAAGTTTATGGTGGTTAACTTTGATTCTTTGTCTAAACACGAGGCTTTTTCGTGTTTAGACACCTTATTTACGCTTACAAAAATAATCAGTAACTTCCAATCTAAATTTATCTACGATTTTTGGAATTTATCATCGATTTTGGACATTTATCAACGATTTCTCAAATTTATCATCGATTTTCCAGATTTATCTTCGATTCTACAAAATTCGACAAAATTCACGTCTTTTAATCGTTTTCAAAGAAATATTTCACCTTTATTTTTTAATCTTCTTCAATACAAAATAAGCACAACCAAAATTACAGTATTCATAAATATATTCGTCTAACGTGCTAATTTTCGTATCATAAGTTGCTTTTTGATTTTGATCATCAAAAAAACCTCTAAGCCTTAATTGACTATATCCCCAATCGCCAACAATAAAATCATACTTATTTAAGATATCACTATACCTTTCTTTAAAAGCATCTTCATTAAATCCGTCTTTTTCTTCCTTTATTAATTCAAAACTTTGGTTTTGAACAACTATCATGGTTCTGTTCACCTCGTCCATATTCCTTATTCTATTACCTTTATCATAATCTAATCATTCACAACCATCAATTACTAAGAAAATTTATCTTATCTTTGGTAATGATAAAGTTGAGGAGGTGCTAATATTGATAAAAACAAAATTAGCAGTAGGTGTGATTGGGTTATCATTGTTAACTGCTTGTCAATATGGTGCTGAAGAGGATAATTCTCTTTTCCATCCAAGTGGTAATACTCTAAATGTACATGATCGCCCTGAACTTTACAATGAAGAAGGTATGCCAAATGCAAACGATAATGATGCTAATTTCGGATATGTACGTCATCAAAAGAGCGGCGTTCCTCAAAATGTCAACTATACTAAAACACCTGGTTTAGATCGTGAACAAGTTGCAAATACAATTAGTAGCTTAGCTGTTCAACTTCCAAATGTAGAAGATGTGGCAACATTAGTTACAGACGAGGAAGTATTAGTTGCTTATAATACAGACTCAGAAAATCGATTTGAAACAGCTGACCAAGTTAAAAAGACTGCCTTATCGGCTATTCCAAGATATTATCACGTTTACGTTTCAGATAATCCTAATATGATTCAACAAATTGAGGCATATAGCCCACTTGATTCAACAAGTCGTGATGTTGATGAGATTTTAACTAAGACAATCAATAAAATGCTTGAATCTCCACAAGGTCGAGCACTAAATACAGGAGAAAATGCAAACGGTGAGGGCTATGGAGAAATGAACGAGGATATCGACGATGATATGAAAGATCAATATGAAAAATCACGCTACAAAAAAGAACAAATGCAATAAAAACAAAAGAGTAAAAAACAAAAAGGAAGATATCCTCTTCCTTTTTGTTAACTTTCTATATTAAGCTTGTGCTTGTCTTTGTTTTGCTGCTGCATTTACCTGCTCATCAGCATGGTATGATGAACGTACTAGCGGTCCTGCTTCACAATGACTAAATCCTTTGCTTAATGCGATTTCGCGTAATTCAGCAAATTCATCTGGATGGTAATATTTTTGAACTTTTAAATGTTTTTTTGTTGGTTGTAAATATTGACCAATCGTCATAATATCAACATCATTCGCTCTTAAATCATCCATTGTTTCAATAATTTGCTCTTTTGTTTCTCCTAATCCAATCATAAGGCTTGATTTCGTTGGAATTTGTGGTTGCATTTCTTTTGCACGTTTTAGTACCTCTAATGATCTCTCATACTTAGCTCGTGCACGCACTCTTGGTGTAAGTTCACGTACTGTTTCGATGTTGTGATTTAAAATATCAGGTTTTGCATCCATAAGCATTTTAAGGTTATCATAGTCTCCACCCATGTCAGAAGGCAAGACCTCTATCGTTGTAAAAGGGCTTTTACGACGGATTGCTCGAACAGTTTCAGCAAATACCTCTGCTCCACCATCCTTCAAATCATCACGCGCTACCGCTGTAACAACCGCATGTTTTAAGTTCATAAGTGCTACAGAATCAGCAACGCGTTCTGGTTCTGCTAAGTCAAGCTCTGTTGGTAATCCAGTTTTAACTGCACAAAAACGACAAGCACGTGTACAAACAGCACCTAAGATCATAAATGTAGCTGTACGACGAACAGCCCAGCATTCATGAATATTAGGACACTTTGCTTCTTCACAAACTGTATTAAGGTTTTTTTCCCTCATCAACTTTTTCAAGTCTGTATAGTTTTCGTTTGTGTTTAGTTTTATCTTCAACCATTCTGGCTTACGCAAATATTCTTCTTTTTTCGCCATCTGATTCAACTCCATTACGTTATCTAAGATTTATCCCTAAGGCGTTTTCGTAATCTTTGTTGCTATTAGGACTAAGGGAAACAGCCAGCCCTGTATCAAGTCTAGTGGCATCTTTCTATTTAGAATTATACCTTTTATACAATAAAAACACTGTTTTCGGCAAATTATTAGGTCAATTAGCAACAAACTTTCAGAAAAGAGCCATTCTAAAAGAGATAATCAGAATATTTTCCATATACGTTATCACTTTAACATAAGCACTCGAGAGGGACAAGAAAAAGGGTTCTTTGTAATTTCTAACATTTTCTATTAATGATTTTCCAAACTAAAACCAAACTATAAAAAGAAGAAGAAACATTTAAGAGGGTTTTCTAAGTCATTTCTATAAGCACTACTATCTTTTAAAGTTTTGTTGAAAGGAGCTCATTACTGTGCATAAAGCATTATCCTGTATCATCATCTTTATGGTGATTAGTTTATCAGCACAAAATATAACCTATGGTGCTGAAACAAATCAAAAAGAAGACGAAGAAAAGCTAATGAGCTTATATAAAAAGGTTGAAGCTGTCACAAATATTCCTTGGTATATTTTAGCAGCTGTAGATCAATATGAAAGAAATGTGCGTCACTCACGTAAGGATATCCCTAAAGCTGAGGGATTAGTAGAGATTTTCATTAAACCTGAGATATGGGCTGGTCCGTTAAATCCAAATATAGAAGATAAAAACCCAAGAAGCATTGGATTATTTGGTGGTATTGGTGAAGACGGTGATGGAGATGATCTTGCAGAACTTACGAATGATCAAGATGTGCTATATTCTTTTGCAAATTACCTACGATCTTATGGAACTGATATAGAAAATTTGAAGATTGGTTTATGGGATTACTATCAAAGAGATAAAACTGTAGGAATAATTTTAGGACATATGAAGCTATATAAAAAATATGGTCATTTAAACTTAGCGAAGCATTCTTTCCCTGTTCCGTTAAATCATAATTATAGCTACAAAAATACGTGGGGTGACGCAAGAGGCTGGGGTGGACGCAGAATTCATGAAGGAACAGATATTTTTGCAAATTATGGAGTACCTGTCAGATCTACCTGCTATGGAGTGATTGAAATGAAAGGATGGAACCGATTTGGGGGTTGGCGAGTAGGAATTCGTGACATTGATAATACGTACCACTACTTTGCTCATCTGAACGGATTTGCTGATGGATTGCAAACAGGACAAATCGTTGAACCAGGGCAGCTTATCGGATCTGTAGGAAGCTCTGGATATGGTCCTCCTGGTACTTCAGGTAAGTTTCCTCCACATTTGCATTATGGACTTTATAAAGACAATGGAAGAACAGAATGGTCATTTGATCCCTTTCCACATTTAAAATCATGGGAACGAGCTGAAAGGCAAAAAAAGAAATAAGCAAATTAAACATTTAGCCTGTATTAATAAACTATATAAAGAGTTATAGGTTAGGTTGATTTCCGCTACAGGATGCTCGCTTTCCGCGAGGCGGGCGGTGAGCTTCCTCGGCGCACAGCGCCTGTGGGATCTCACCTGTCCCGCTGCTCCCGCTGGAGTCTCGCACCTTTCACTCCTATCAACCCTAAATAGTTTAGTGCGTAGACGAACTATAAAAAACAACAATTCCTTTTAAAAAAGAGCCAAAATTTAAAAAGAAGAGGCAGATGTTCTCCGCCTCTTCCTAAAAATTATTTTTGTTTCGCTTTAATCACAGCATTCGTAATACTTGCTGCCATTCCACCCCAGATGATAACGATACCGATAACCATCATTGCAATCGCGCTTCCACTCATTACTGTGATACCCCCTTAGTTGTTGATGTTGCATTTGAATTAGATCTTTTCTTGATTGTAAATAATACTCCGACTAAAATTGCGCCAATCGCAACTGTCCAACCCCAGTTGAATAAGAACTCACGTGGATATCCTTCATACTCAGTTGTTAAGTTTGTACGTAAGTTATCAAACATCATGTATCCTAATACAACTGGTGTAATTAATCCTAAACAAATTCTCCACCAAGTACCAAGTTGCATATCTGACATTGAATTAGCATGTGATTGAAGGTTTTTAAGTTCTCTAGCAAACCAAGCAATCGCAATTACCTCAAATAATCCAGCTAAAGCTACACCAAATTGATTGATAAAGTAATCTGCGGCATCAAGGAAGAATAGTCCGCCTTGTGTTGCAAAAACTAATGAAAGTAACGCAGATGCGCCTCCACCGATTATAACCGATTTCACACGAGAAATTCCGAACTTCTCTTGTACACCTGCAACAAATGTTTCAACAATAGAAATTAGAGATGATAAACCAGCAAGTACTAATGATCCGAAGAATAAGAAACCAAACAGCTCATTAAATGCCGGGAATTCATTAATAATTTGTGGGAAAACAACGAATGCTAACCCTACTCCAGCAGAAACAACTTCACTTACAGGAACACCTTGTTGAGCTGCCATAAATCCTAATGCACTAAATACTCCAATACCTGCTAATAGTTCAAATGCAGAGTTACTGAATCCTGTTATAAATGCATTGTTTGTAATATCTGATTTTTTTGGTAGGTAACTTGAATAAGTAATCATAATAGCAAAAGCAATAGATAAACTAAAGAAAATCTGACCGTATGCCGCTACCCAAACCTTTCCATCAGTGATCTTGCTCCAATCAGGTTTAAAGAATGCATCCAAACCTGCTGCTGCGCCATCTAAAGTTAATGCTCTAATAACGATAATCGTAAATAAAATAACTAATGCTGGAATGAAAATTTTATTTGCAACTTCAATACCTTTTTTAACACCTGCAAAAAGAACACCTAAAGTTACTACCCATACAAGTACTAATGGTATTAATACCCCTGGAACTAAACTTCCGAAATCACCAATCGCACCACCATCAAGGTCAATACGCTTTAAATAATCTCCCATTAAGAATCCACCAGTATCTTCTCCCCAACTTAGGTTAAATGAGAATACTGAGTAGGACATTGCCCACGCTATAATAACAGCATAGTAAGTAGAAATAACAAATGATACGGCTACCTGCCACCAACCAATCCATTCTGAACCTTTACTTAATCTTCCTAATGACATCGGAGCTGATCCACGGTACTTATGACCGATTGTAAACTCCATAACTAGTAATGGAATACCAGCTGTTAATAAAGCAAATAAATACGGAATGAAAAATGCTCCTCCTCCATTTTCATAAGCTGTTGCTGGGAATCTCCAAATATTACCTAAACCAACTGCAGATCCAACGGCTGCTAAAATAAAGCCTGCCCTAGTTCCCCACTGTGGACGATTTTCCATGTTTTTTCCTCCTTTAACCTCTTCATTTTAAATGATAGAACAGTTAGAAATAATCTAATATTCTGATTATTTTTTATAATCTATACATAGTATATATGGACATTATGCCTATGTCTATATAAAATTTTGAAAAAATACTATTTTAGTATGATATTTCAGAATATTCCTATTAATAGGAAATAAATATATTTAAATGTGTTCTATTTTCCCTTTTAGTTGTAAAGGATCTTATATCTACAACATTCTTTCCTTTGATACTATACCACTTTTATCCATTAACTAGGTGAAATTTAAGGTGGATTTTTCCATGAGTTTTTCGTCAAACTATTATTTTAGTAATAATAAAAGGCTCTTTTCTGAAGAATTGTTGCTAATTAAACTCATTTCCTGTGAGTATCAATGTTTTTATCATATATAAGAGATACTATTCTAAGAAGCAATGATGCCACTAGACTTTATCTAGAGCTATTTCTTAATATGCCTAAAAGCAACAAAACTTTGGAAAAACAGCTTAATAAAAAACAGGAGTTGAGTAAACCCAACTCCTGTTTTTTTATGCTATTTTATCTTTTTTTGCAAAGATAAAAATAAAACCGAATAATAAACAGCAAACAACAATAAAACCTACTAAACTACTTCCTGTAATACCTAGAGCTAAATATCCAACTGCAGCAACAGCTCCACCTATTAACGCATATGGAAGCTGTGTTAGTACATGATCAATATGATGACTTCCTGCTCCTGTTGATGACAAGATTGTCGTATCTGAAATTGGTGAACAATGGTCACCTAAAACAGAACCAGCAAGAACCGCTGCCATTGCAGGCAATAACATGTTGACATCTGTTGCAGCCGTTATTTCACCAGCAATAGGTAGCATGATCCCAAAAGTACCCCAAGAAGTTCCTGTAGCAAAAGCCATAAATGCTCCTAATACAAACATAACCACTGGTAGATAGGCAAGGTTTAAATCGGATTTTTCAACAATAGTTGCTAAAAATTTACCAGTCTCTAATTGACCGATTAAATCAACAATCACCCATGCAAACATTAGTATATAAATGGCCGGTAACATCGACTTTATTCCTTCTTTAATAGCTAAAGGAAAATAACTTCCCTTAATTCCTTTAGAAAAGAATAAAAGAATAGTAATAGCAAGACCAAATAAACCACCGTATAAAAGTGATGTAGACACATCAGTATTTTCAAAGATAGCAAGAATATTTACTTCTGCTTTATCTTCTATCGCTGAATATCCTGTATATAACATCGATGAAACAGTTCCGATAATGAGCGCTAAAATAGGCCATACAAGATTACTAATCGTTCCTTTATCACTAGAAGGTAAATCCTCTTTCATTTCTCCTAATACTTCTTTTTCTGGATCCACAACTTGTCCAGTTTTCATTGCACGCTCTTCATGAACCTTCATACTACCAAGATTAATATTGAAATATGCTACTGCAAAAACAAGTACAAGTGCTGCAAATACATAATAGTTCATCGGAACCATCGTCATGAACGCACCTAGTGGTGAATATTCCGTTACACCATGTGTTGTCAAGATTGTCGCAATCATCGCAATGATGTAAGCACCCCAGCTAGAAATAGGTGAAACAACACAAACTGGTGCAGAAGTTGAATCAATAATATAAGCAAGCTTCGCACGAGATACCTTTTGACGATCAGTAATTGGACGACTAACTTGTCCTACTGCAAGTGCATTAAAATAATCATCAATAAAAATCAGAATTCCAAGTAACGCTGCTGTAAATTGTGCACCTACACGAGTTTTCACACGCTTTTGTGCCCATTCACCAAATGCTCGGCTTCCTCCAGAGATCGAAATAAGTGCTGTAATTATTCCTAAAATAAGTAAAAATAGAATAATATAAACATTCCATGTATTTAACCCACCATCTGAAACAAAGATAGCTTTAATCGCGTCAAGTATTGCCTTTCCAGACTTGACAATAGAAAATTCCTTTAAAATTAACGCTGCTGATACAATTCCCACACCTAAAGAGAGTAATACTCTTCTTGTTAAAATGACCATAATAATAGCAATTAAAGGTGGGACAATAGATAAAATAGTTCCTGACATGATGTATGAAGCCTCCCTAAAAATGATAGAAGGGCCATCCTGATGCTATGGTAAAGTTTTAGTTTATATATTAAATATATATAAATGTCCTCTTTGGAGATATTTTATTTCGATAAGCTTGTTTTCAGATAATTGTTGTTTTATTTATAAAGCCTAATGTTTAGTTTTGTGCACTTTGTTGATTGGAGTGAAAGGCATGAGACTCCTGCGGGAGAAGCGTGTTAAAGGGAGACCCCACAGGCGCTTGCGCCGAGGAGGCTCCCGAACCGCCCGCGGAAAGCGAATGCCTGTAACGGAAATCAACAACAAAGTTTTACAGAATAAATTGTTAGACAAGTAACTAATTTGAACATTTACTCCATATCCATAATAATTGTATAACAAGCAACAACCAATCTTTCAGAAAACAGTACTACGAAAAAATGAACAACAAAAAGAGTAACGATAGAAAATAACTATCATTACTCTTTTTGAATAATGTCATGTTATCCTCCATCCCGATCAGTAGCCCTCCATTATAGAATAACTATAATGACAGTATTACCCTTATTTAAAGTAATACCAATAAATGATACCTGACTAGTACTCATTCACTTCGGCAATAAACCCTTTCCAATATGGTCATCGTTGTCATTCTCACATATTGTACTAATGTTTATTGCTCCTCTACCTCATCTTGAGATAAGGTGGTTTGGTCATATTAGATTTTCAACATTACATAGTCTATCAAATAAGAAGGATCATGACAACTAATCAACTTTTGGTAATTCAATAGCAGGGGTATCTTTCCCACTATTATTATAATAATCTGGAACATCACCTGGCTCAAAAATATTAATAACTGGAATTGTATTGTCGATCGTAATTTTATCTGTTGCAAAAGGAATGACAACCTGAACTGTTACTTCAGCAAATATCGATACCTGATGATTGGCACTGTTAATTCCATATTCCTTTGTTGTTTGTACAATATCAGAATGTACATCACCAATTAAATAAAATCGAATCGGAATATCAGGACCTAACGTACTTAAAATAGCATTATCAGTTATTTGACCTAATGGAATAGAATAAACGATTCCATGATCTAATTCCATTTCTTGACTTCCTTTTTCTGTACTGTGGAAATTTTCCTTTTCTATTTCTTCAAGCTTTGTAGTGATATTATCTGTCACTTTTCTTAGAACATTTCTCACAGTACTAGAATTAAGGGTAATCATATTGATATCTCCGTTATTATCCTTATCTGTTGTAACTAAAGTCTTTGCTTGTTCTGTATCGATTACTTCTTCCTTTACGGCTTCTTGAATAATCGTTGTTGCAACAGAAGATGCCTCAAGATTAGCGATTCTAAGCAAGGTTGGCTTGATTTCTTTATTCACAACCCAAAAACTACCTGCAGTTAAAATAATAAAAATAACCAATGTTAGCAATAAAACATATCGAAACGGCAAAGGTCCTCTACGAGGGCGGCGACGACCGAAATATTTAGCCAAAGTTAATCCCTCCTTTACAAGCTATGTTTATGCATGTAAGGAGGGATGTACGCATCATTTTCTAAAGATTATTAAATTTTATTGTTGAACAATGTAAGCAACCTACCTATAACTGCATCATGCTCTTTACAACATCTTAAGTAAAGCATCTTTCCCCTTTGTGCCAACTGAAATCCCTAAGTTTTCAGCTTCATATGTGACAGATTCAAGTGGTGCTTCCAAAAGCTGATCAATCGTTCTCACACCAACCGCACGGCCAGCGATAATTGCTCGGTCTTTTAACTTTTCATTTAAAAGTGCCACATCTAAAGCTCCACACATGATATATCCTTTATCATTTGTAATTGCCATAAAATTTGTTTTAGGTAATGCAACTGTAATCGCAGTAAATTGATTTCCTTCAATGATTATAGGTGTCATCGTAACCATTTAATAACTACACTCCTTTCATGGTATATCTTTATGAAATATGAAAGAAAACGTGTAGTTATTCGTCTAATTTTTATCAGCTCTTACCTAACTTCCATGCTAAAACATCACGTAATAATTCAGGCATATAAAATATCTTTTTTTCAGCATGGCTAATCTCTGGATATAGTGGCCCCAAAGTAAACATATCTAATGTAGCAACTTTATATAAGCGATCTGGATTTATTGGTTGATGGTTAACTAATATTTCTGTAACATGTTGTTTTCCATCGGATAATATATCCGTTTTTACTGAAATCCCATCAAACACCATTCTTCCCATCACTTTACCTCTGAACCCTAGTCCTTTTAACTGTAAATGCTCCATTTTTTCGTCTCTTGATTGAAGAATAACTTCTTTTAGTACGTCTCCCTTTAAGTAAATTTTACAAGGATTAATTGGATGAGGACAAATGCGATGTAGATCTTTTCTAGTTACTCGTCCCTTTGGTAAGGATTCTAGTAAAATACCTGAATTCACCATGGCCACTTCTCCATCACACCACTCTCTAAGAGCACTTGCTAGTAATTGTGGAAAAGGTGAATCATGAAACCAATCTACTGTCAGCTGATGATCTATGACTCCAATCTCCTCAGAGAGAATTTCATCACTATCTTTATACAGTCTATTTAAGTATTCAGTTGTTTCTTGGCAGAAATGATGTAATTCACTTGTAGAATAAAGTGCTGCGTTATTTTCTATTAATTGTTTTTCATTTGTTTTAATTTCAATAGATATATACCCTATGTATTGACCATATTTTCCTGCACCAGCTACAAGTGTTGAGTTGATTCGTTTCCCCTGCTTTAGTACGTGATGAGTATGTCCACCGATAATAATATCAATATCTGGAAAATCATTAGCTATCATTTCATCATCAGTTATTCCTAAATGTGAGAGTAACACAATCATATCTGCCTGTCCTTTTACTTGCTGAATCACTTCATTAAGACTTTGAAACGGGTCTTTCACCTTCCAACCTAGAAGTTCATAGAATTTTTCGTAAAAAACGGTTACGCCTAAAAACGCTACCTTAAAACCATTCTTGAGTGTCTTAATTTCATAAGGCACAACCCATTCAGGACGTTCATCTTGTTCTGTATAGAAATTTGAAATAATCACTGGAAATTCAGCTTCATGGTAAAGATCATTTAAATCATCATGTGCAAAAGTAATTCCTTCATTATTTCCAATTGTCGCTGCATCATAATGAAGTTGGTTTAATAACATCACATTTGCTTTACCTTTTGTTGCCTCTGTAATTGGATGAAACCGATCCGCATGATCACCAATATCCACAAGTAACATTTCCTCATTATGTAATTCGTGTAGCTTTCTTTTATCTTTCAAAAAACCAACGATTTTCGGCCAATTTTCAAAATGACTATGTAAATCATTTGTATGATAAAGGTGAATGGTTTCTATCATGTTCCTCTCTCCTTAGACTTAAACTATCTTCCCCAATATTTAATTTTAATTATTGAATCAGCCAAAGAAACCTTCGTATATTAATTTTAAGCCGGCAATAATTAGAACAGCTCTTAATAAATTTACAACTGTTTTCCCTTTTAATTTTGTATTAATAATCGCTCCAAATCTTCCACCGAACCAAGCACCTGGAATGAGTATTGCTGCATATAACCAATTGATATTACCTAAAGTAATATGTGTGATTGAGCTAATCATAGCAGATAAAAAGATAATGAACATAGAAGTTGCAACAGCGATATGTGGTGGGAACATAAATAATAAGATCATGGCAGGAACCATAAGAGCCCCTCCACCTATTCCAAATAAACCTGATATAAAGCCCACTACAAAAGCTATTATTATCCCTGGAACAGGCTTAAAGGAATAAAATTGTTCTTGTCCTTCATCATTTATATATGGACGGCTGATTTTCTTACCTGGCTTTTGCTTCATTTTAGGTAATTTATCTTTTACCATTAACATGATTGATATAAAGATCATAAACAATCCAAACCAAATTGAAAATGTGGTTGTGTTAAAAAGTTTATTAGCATATGCACCTAAAATCCCACCAGGACCGCTTCCGATAAAGAAAATTAAGCCACTTTTATAATCAACTTTTTTATACTTCATATAAGTTAATGTTGATGAGAGCCCTGTAAAGATAACAACTAATAAAGATGTACCTACTGCTACCTGTGGTGACACATCTGCAAAACCCGCAAAATAAGTTCCTAATGAGAGCAACATCGGAACAACGATAATTCCCCCACCTAAACCAACTAAACTGCCGAGTGTACCAGCAGCTATTCCAACTAATAATAAAATAATCCACTCCAAAGTATTTACCTCTCCTCATCTGGAAAAAAGCTTAATTGTTTTTCTGCCAAACCTGAATATTTTATATCAAGGATATTTATCATCATTTTCGCATTAGCGGCAGAATCGCCACCCGAATTATTATTAAACAACATGTACGTCATCTTTGAATTTTTTTGAAGAAAAGCTAAATTCTCTTTCCATTGCTCTAGTTCTTCTTGATTATATCGATACAAATATCTAACATCTCTCCAGTCTTCTCCAGAAGCTGGTTTGTTCCAGCCATGTACATTTCTCCCATGAAGACGGATGAGGCTTTTATTAGGATCAGTCGGATGTAAAACGGTTGGTATTGACCTTTCGCCTGCCTGTGGTTCATCAACAATACTATGGATCCATTTCTCTGATTCCATGAACTGTAGAGTCTTTTCGTAATAAACAGGTGAAAACCATGATCGGTTTCGAAATTCAAGAGCTACTTCAAAGTCTCCCATTTGTTCTCTACACCATTTTAAATATGCAACATTCTCCTTTGTACAATCAAACCATGGTGGAAACTGAAAAAGAACCATAGCAAGTTTATTTTCAGCTTTTAAAGGTTCTACAGATTTTATAAAAGCATTGAACATCTCCTCTTTACTAGTAAAAGGAAGCTCACCATGAAGATGTCCTGTCATTCCCTGATATGCCTTTGGAATGAATTGAAATTGTTCTGGAGTTTCTTTTAACCATTTTCTAATATTTCGTTCTGGCTGAATTGCATAAAAGCTTGCATCTATTTCAACAGTAGGAAAATGTGCAGCATATTCTTGTAGTTTTTTTGATGTATTTGTTGTAGCTGAGTAGAGAGAATCATGGTCACCCCAGCCAGTTAATCCGATTTGAATTGTTGTCAAATAAACCATCCTCTAAACTAGTATGAAACAATCGTCGTGAAAATAAAGGTTGTTTTCGCAAACTTTGTTAATGCCTCGAAGTAAGTAGCATCGACAAAGTCAAGTAAGTTTTCTTAATAAAATCATACACTTTATGTAATGAAAATGCTGTTCCCACAGCATTTTTAGGTGAATTAGATCCATTCTTTCATGAAAACTCATCACAAATAACATTAATAAATCTACTATAACATGACTGAAAAGGATAGCACACATTTCAGGATTTTTCGTGTTTATAATAGAAAAAAGGACTAACATTTTTTTGTTAGTCCTTTTTCATTATATATATTATCCGATTGAACCTTCCATCTCGAACTTGATTAGTTGTGGGTCAAATAACTTGAAATAACTAATAAAGAAGTGGCTTTATATCAAGGTTTGAACAGTTTTTTTAAAACAGAATAAAGTGCAAACTAAATTCATTTCGGCATAAAATCGGCACGGAATATTACCCTAAACCAACCATATGTGAAGTATTAAAAACTCAGAACTCACAGTTTGCTGTGAGTTCTTTTCATTTGCCTAACCAAGCAGTCCTAATGTTAATATAATTCATTTATCAGTCTATCCCTCGTTATTCTTCCTTATTTTCAATAACTTCCTTAATAGCTTCGGCAATAGCATCAGCCGTTCTATAGGATTCCTTCAATGTATTCTCAACACCGCCAATTTCTAATAGTACTGAATTTTCTTGGAGATCTTGATTATATGTGTTTTGAGGGTTTTCACCTTTTTCAAAAACTCCTCTGGATAACTCGGGATATAATTCTTCCAACTTTTCGTGAAGGAGTATGGCAAAGTCCCTGTTCTCCTCATAATTATCACTTGTTTTAGAAACAACAAATACAACTCTTGCATAGTCTTTTCCATCAATATTTATGGTTGTAACTGATTTTTTTTGTGAATCCCTGTGAATGTCAAAGACCATTTTTATACTCTTATGTTCATTTAATGTTTTTTGTAATTTTTCTCTTGAAACCAAATAGGAGTCGGCAAACGATAAATTGCGTTCTTTTAAAATTCCTGTTATATCGGTATCATCGATGATAGTGTTAATATTATTTTCTTTTAGCGCTTTACCTAACTCCTTCCCAACCAATGTGATATTCTTAGTATCATTAAATGCTTTATTAGGGTCGGTTACGTTAAGCTCTGGAATAAATGACTCATTATTATGTGAATGATAAATAAACACTAATGGATCTTGTTCTTCAACAGCAGATGATAATGATTGATCTCCAACGTTATTTAGAACTTTTGTAATTATATCTTTCCCACTAAAAAAGAATATCCATGAAAAAGCAAAGACAAAAAGTAAAACCCCACTTGAAATGGCGGACAATCTTTTCACCATCGATTTCCTTTTCATACTCCGTGCCTTTTGTCTAAGTTTATTTTCAGTTGAAACGATAAAATCTTTACTTGGATTTTGAGGGTAGGTGTTTTTAATCATATCAAATATCTCTTTTTCATTTTGCATTTGTCAAAACCTCCTCGGCATCAATATTCAGTTTTCTTTTGAGGTCTTTTAAGGCTCTGTGATAATCTACTTTAACTTTTGATTCACTGCATTGTAGAATTTCAGAAGTCTCTTTTATGGAAAATTCATTTATTCCACGAAGTATAACTACTGCTCTATGTTTTGGTTTTAATTTCGAAATTGCCTCATGTACAATTTGTTTGATTTCATTAATTTCAAACTCTTCATCTGGCTTATTGTCATCAGATTCCAACTGTTTAAAAAATCCGTCTTTAAAAACAGATGCAAATTTCTTTTTCCTATAATGATCAACAGCTACATGTTTTGCTATGGAAAAGATCCATGTTTTTAAATTGTTTCCGCTATTAAAATTGGGTAAGTTTTTTAATACACGTATAAATACTTCTTGTGTCATGTCCTCTGCATCGTTTTGATTTCCTGAAAAACAAACAAGAAATCTATACACGTCTAAATAATGCTCATTATAAATGATAACAATACTGGACTCTAAGTTCTTTAGATCAATCAAACTTTTCCCCCCTCATTATGTATTCACCTATTATTCGTTTGAGGTGAAAAAAAGGTTACAATTAATTTCAATAAAAAAGCAGAGCATAACTTCTATACTCTGCGGATTAAACATGTCTCTATATAGGGTAAAACCTATCTCATTATTTAACTATCATGCCTGTTAACCTAAATGAAGTACAGTTTCACCACAAATATGTATAAATAAACCGTTCTAACATTGTAATTGGACTAACATCGTTACTAAAAATGAGTAAAAATAAACACCACAACCCCACTGGTATATGGTGCTTCCTGTTATTTATTATAATCCATATCAACTTGAATACCCAGTAATTTACTTTTATCAGATTCGTCTGTAAGTACAAGTCTGGTACTATCTTCTATAATATTTTTGTATTCCTCTTCAGTCATTAAATCCTTAAAGGAAAGTATTATATCTTCATTGATTGTTGCTATGTACTGTAAACCCTCACTATTCACTTTTTCATATGCCAACTTAAGCAAACTATAACGTTGTCTCGGATCCATATTACCAAATAAGCGACTATCATGAAAAAGAAACTCAAATTTATGATTCTGCTTTAATAATAAAATTGTCATATCAAAACAGAATATTTTAACTTCATTTACTCCATCAGAAGAATCATCTTGAATTTTAGCGATAATGTCAAACCTTATAGTATTATCACCATCATTATTAATTACTTTTATACCACCTGGTTTTTTTTCATAAAAAGTTTTGGAAAGGTCTCTAAAAGTAGTCATAATATCTTCAAGTAAGTCTTGAATGTTCTCTATATAATTATCCGTTTCATTGTTCTGAGTGTTAAAGTCAGATTGTACATCCTTTAGTTTCTTTTTATAAGTTCGTAAGATTTCTTGGTACTCATTTAAACGTTCAAGTTTTGTTTGCATATCATTTAATTTTTTATTTAAGGCATTATAATCCTCAAGTGCCCCATGTGTATTTAGATAACGGAGAGCTTTATCAAGTTCTTTTCCAACCACTTCGATTAATTCTTCGGTTTCTTTAAGTTTGTCATGGTTTTTAATTTTTTCGCTTGCCAGTCTTTTATTTCGATTTTTAAGAAGGTTCTTTTGAAAATTAATAGCTTCTTCCATTTTCTTTACTACCATTTCAGGCACTTCTATTTGAGCTTGATTATATAAATTTATTACCTTCTTCTCAGACAAATCTGGTTTTATTTCCAGAGACTTATTTATATGTTTGATGGAGTTATTAATAAGAGTTCTTTTATTTTCTAACTCTTTTAATTGGTAATGTTTTTCGTCTGCCTCTTTTTCAATATCTTTATAATTAGCAGCTATTTTGAATTCAGTTAATTCATTTTTCAATCTTTCGATATTATCCTCTAAGTCAAGGATTTCAATTTCTGTGTCTTCATTGTTATTAAAATGTTCCCTAATGATTGGATCCTCTTCAATATTTGTCTTTAATTCTTTAGTCTGCCTAAACAATGTACGTAATCTTTGTTTTTCAGTAACAAATTCAGTTTCAAGACCTAATAAAAAGGAGTTATTTAGTACTTTACTGTATTCTTGTTCATTTTTAATAAATGCATCATATGTTACATAGCTTTCCCTATCTCTTCTGATAAACCTAGGGAATAAAGTATTAAAAGTTAGATTGTTTATCTTTTCTGTTACACCAAAGACTTTTTCTAACATTATTGATCTAAATTTTGCTAAAGTTAACTTTTCTCCATTTAAGAAAATTTTGCTCTGATTAGTTGTATTTCGTACTGAAGTATACAATTCGCCATCTATTGAGAATTCTAAAGTAAATTCCCAGCCAGGTATTTTTTCTTCAAAAGGAGCAATTTTATTTGAACCTAAGCAAAAATGCAGAATGTAGATTAATAATGATTTTCCTACACCGTTGTATGTTTTATCTAAGCTCTTATCATCAGGATTTGCCTGTTTCCCAATAATCAAATTTAAACCATCTTTAAACTCAATGGTATGAAAAGAATTCATATTCGAGCTTAAACGTATCAACCGCATAACTGTATTTTCCCCCTTGCTCCCTCTTCAATTGCACCAATTGTGAATAAAAAAGTTAGACCTAAGATAAAATTATCTAGATCGTGATGTACTGGTAGCTCACCAGTATTGTTTATTTTTTGGAAGGTGCTCCATAGCTCATCAAAGCTGATTGGTTTATGAATAAGGCTCAATATTACAGAACTAAGACCAAAAATTGATTCGGATAACCGAATATGTTTTTGTGGTAATATCATTTTATTATACCTCAGTAAGTTTTTTCGGTTTTTCAAAGATATCACATGCTTCAAAGTAAAAAGACATGAGAACTAAAACAGCATCTTTTACTGCTTTTTTACCATTTGGAGAAGCATTATTAAGTATATAAAAAAACCTTTGGTCAGGATAATTTACTTCATTATCACTAATAACCTCTTTGGATTCATCATACAATTTTGAAAAACGTGTCTTTAGTTCATTCTTAACATATTCCCCTGTTGCTGCAAAATATGTTTCTAAATCGCCAATTTGATAACTGGCAACGTTTAATAAATTCGCAACTTTTGGGCTTAGCTTATTAAATACTATCTTATATTCAAAATCAGGATCATCTACATATGTATCAGAAGATGCTTCTACTTCAGAGTTCATTAAATATTGGACAGCTTGATTTAGTACATCAAAATCTAAAAAGCTAATTTCCTCATTAGGTATGAAACCGATGATATCGTTAATATCGGTTTTTGAAAGTTCCATAAAAATAGACTCTAAATTGTGTGAACAAAAGGAATCACAAATCACATCGCTATTTTCAGAACTGAGAAGAAGAATTTCTTGCTCTACTTGGGGTGGTAGACCTTTATATTTATCGTTAACTACATAATAAAACTCTTTTATTTTACATAAGGCATCCCAATGTTTTTTTAGACCTTTAAAATCTTCCCTCAATTTACTTACTGCATCAGTAATAGTTTTGGTCTTTTCAACATTCTCTGGAGCAAAAACCTGGTAGTATACACCTTTTGTTTTATCAAACCCATCATTTTTTCTATCTCCAATATTTCCGTATGGTTTAATCATTCGAAAATTTGAATTATGTTTAGTCATTATTTTTGAAAAGAGATTTTCATAAAGTTGTCCGTCACTCGTATGAACTTTTATTTGAAACATAATCCTAGCAATATATTTTTCACTGGTATTCATTTATATAGCTCCTACAATCTTATTTAAAAATACTCAAATGCGAAATAATATCTTTTAATATGATATTAAAGTCTAATATTGGTAAAAACAAGGTGAATTTTCCAAAAAATAAAAAAATAGCTTCCTTTAAAGGAAGCTAGTATTACAAAGACTTACATGGAAAGTACTCAAAATAGATTTTTATATTTTTCTTCAACATCATCGCCTAACAAACTCTTAGCGGTTTCTAGTAACTGTTTATGATTACTTTTTGCAAACCGACCTTCATAACATTGCGGATTGGAATCCGCTTCATGGAGAAGTACTTCTAACTGCTCCTTACTAAATTCTTTGAAATATGGGCTAATACAATGATCAAAAGTATAATCAGCCGTATTATATTGTCCACTGTGATAATAATGACTAACCATTAAATCATAAAATTCAGGTAATGCCTCATTTCTTCGACTAATATTGAATAGAAACTCAATATCAATTTTCTCAAAAATATGATAATGTGCGTAAGGCTGATTGTAAAAATCACCTGTTGTATGAAATTCTGTATCTAATTTTCTTAAGTGGGTTGATATTGAATCTGATAAAAAGTAACTTTTAACAATCAATTGTTTTTTGTTTTTAATACGATTGGTTAATATTTGTCTAGTATGTTCTTTTAACAATGGGTAAACATTAGGGTACTTAGATATAAAGTCTACAAATTTACCTAATATGTTGCTATTTTCATCCATAAAATCGCTAAAATGAGCGATTTCTTTCTTTATAAACTCGAAAAGAGTTTCTTCGTATCTTTTATAAATTATTAAAAGCACCTTGTAATTAACATTTCTATTTTTGTTTTCTCTTTCTCCGTCGCTTTTAAAGACAATTTTCCATAAATGTTTAAAGATATATTCAACAACCTCTTTATTAAAATGAACAAGGAATTTGGATTCTAAATAGATCTCTAAGCGTTCTTCAGTAGAAAAGTCATTTTTAATTCTTTCAATTTCCACCATAAATGGTGCAAATACATTTTTGGTAAACAATGGGTGCTTTGTCAGTAAGCCTTCTAGCATATTAATCATAAGAGACTGTACCAATTCCTTATTAGGTCTGTGTAGAATTTCTATTGAATTTAGAACAGGGTGTCCAGAAAGGTTTCGGTACCTTTTTAACGTAGTAATATGAGTATATACATCATTCTCTAACAACTTAGCTTCCTTAAATGCTTTTTCAATAAGATTGTTCTCCCAATCAGGTGATACTGGATTATCTTCTTTATCTGCTTCTAAGTCCTCTAAAATCTTCTTAGCTTTTAAGTCATTGTGAATATCCTTTAAATCGTTCAATTTAAAAATTAAATCACAAATAACTACAGTATATAACATCACTACCGCTGATCTATAATTCTGGTGTTCATATGAGCTAAGAACCTCTTCAAAATATTCTTTTGTTTTTTGATGATAAATTCCTTCAACTAGTTCAGCTAGATTATGCTCCATAATTCTCTTCTCCACTTCCGATATATAATAGAAGGATTTGAAATTCTTTTTTCAATCTATTAGATGAATAACACATTAAGTCAAATCCCATTATAAAATCCTGCTCTACACAATAAACTTTGTGAACCAAGCTATATATTCTGCTCCCCAAATGAATAACAATTGAGCAAGCACTGTACCTAATAACCTTGATGTTACCATCATTAGTGACATATTTTTTAGCTTATTGTAACTTCCTCTTTGATTAACAACATCGTCAGCTATCACAGAAATTTTCGGGTCTATAAAAATAACTAAAAGTATTGTTGCTATACCATTAATTAAACCTGATGCCATAATAGCCGTAGAAGCTCTTTCAGGAGCTATTAAGGCTGCATATAATGCTGATAATACACCAATGGTATAGATGGCAGTTATTATCATATTTACACAAAATAGTTTTATTGGTATATCCTTTACTCTAGTATCCTGTAAGTATGAAAACTTAGGTAAACTAAAATGTGTTATGCCGCGCTTTATGTACTGTAAAGAAAAAATTCTTTTCATTAATGAAGGTACAGAACCTTTTTCCTCTGATAAATGAATGATTGCTCTTGAAAATAATGCGATAAAAGTAGGAAGCAGAATTATTCCAAATAATGTTCCAACTGTTGATGCACCAATAAGAATTCGAAATTGAGTTTCTACAAACTCCAGAGCATTTTCCTTTGGAGCAGTATCAATTAGGCTACCAGTAAAAGGTTGTTGCATCATATTAGCTAGTCTAGAAACAATGACCATAATGTTAAAAAGAGATAAAGCTGATGCAATCATTTTAACTCTTGCACCCGATAACCTCACAGCATAGGCAAGTGTTTCTATCGAATGGATGATAAAAATAAACAAAGCTATAAATAATAATTTTTCAGTTAAGAACTCCATTAAGGTATTACCTTCTTTTGCATATGAATTTAATGTCCTAATTTTACCATAAGATTCAATTTTCTACTTGCACTAAGGCAGGCTAGTCAAAGAAATATCTTTATTTACCACAGTAATGCATTCAGTCATATAAAAAAAAGAGCAGCTAAATATATAGCTGCTTAAAGATTGAAGGGTTTTAATTCTAATAAATAGATAGAAAAGCTACCTAACGATAAACTTGATAAGATACCTAACTTTTTTATAAAAAAAATTAGAGGATTTTCTGATTGGTCGGAAAAGGTTCCCTTGCCGCCGTTAATCCCATCATGTACTAGAGAACATTACATAGGGGGGGCTTTCAAAAAGGGCAATCATTTGCTCAAATACTCCAGTAAATGATTGTTCAACAATTCTGCAAGCATTCTATCTTCCAAAGTAGTTCCGTTTCTAGGTGACGGTCTTCTCTTTACTCTTTCCAGTAACTCCTTGTCCTTCAACTCTTTATCGAACCGCTTATATAATTTATCTCTTAGTTCTTTATCCAGTATTATTTGAATTGGTATCTTCCTGTTATCATGTCTGAGTTGATTTTGGACTTCACGTTCTTCTATTTCTTCTTGTGCTAACTTTTGATTAAGACTATAAATAATTCCACGGATATACTCAGTTGGTTCCAATCCTAATTTATTTGCTTCTTTTAATAAAGCTTTCCGCACATCCTTTTCAAGCCAGACCGTGCCTTGGTTAATATGCCGCCCTGTCTTTGACAGTGTTACCTCTTTAAGTACATGTCGTTCATCAATCGCTTTTCGTATGGTTTCACCATAAGGATCAGTTTTCCCATTTATGTTCAAACGTCTGATCAAGCTATTTAACGCCAGAACATCTTGATAACTTAGAGAAATTCCGAGCAGGTTTTCTTCTGGCGGTCTAATAAATCCTTGAACTTTTTCAAGTACATTCAAATTATTGATTTTCACGTTTCCACCTTACCCTTTTCATTTCTTTGAAATTATATTTTGTTTTCAATGCTGTAATTTTCTTCGATGGCGCACCTATAATTTTATAAATATACTCACTCATGGACTTTTCTCACCCAATAACTTGTTATTCGCATTATCACCTTTGGTATCTAATTGCTCCATACCTACCTTAAGAAAAAAGTTATCACTATGTTGTCTAGCCTTTTTCTTGTTTTCTGGCTTCTGCCGATATTGGCGATAATATGCTTTCCGTCCTTCATCAATTAATGCTTGAATCTCGGTATCATTTTTCACATATTCACCACATTTCTTGTCAATTTTCTTTTATTTTATTTTGCATAATTTGTGTGGTTTTTATGCATACTATGTACTTTTGTATACATTAAAAAAGACCCCCTTGCGAAAGTTTGCGGTTAGCAAAAAATTTGCAAAAAGGGTCTAACTCTACATGGCTTAAACCCTTCGTATTACTGGATTTAGAATGACGTTTATTGAAATGATATGTATATAAAGACCTTAATACAAAATGCTTCAATAAACGTCATTTTTTAACTCAACTTTGATACTTTTCAATACCCCATTTTTCGAGAATTGCTTGTAGTAAAATTTTTTGTTGATGCCCGTTTCGTTGCCATACATATTTAAGTACACTATTTTTTACAGAACTTTCACTAAGACCATTTGCACTAGCAACAATTTTTACGGTTAATGGTTTTATTTGTGTAAATCGTTCTTTTGCAGACCTACTATGAGATTCGTGAAACAATTCTAACCCTGCTTTAACATCACTGGCTTGTACATTCAACGTTTTACGTAGTTTGTTTTGAATAATATCCTTAAATTCATTAGACGAATATCTTTCATTCGTCATTTTCAACAATTCCTTAAACACCTTTTTCGTAACAGTAATTTTCTTTATAAAATCAAAAGCCGCAATATCTGCCAATCCTTTTATATGATTAAAATATTTGTTGATATCTGCTTTTCTCTTGATGTTCTTTCCAACTGTTTTACATGTTTTATAGTCTGCAATGGTGACATTTCTTTTGGTGGCTGCGAACTGATCAGGATGTACTTGCTTTTTGAAAACTTTTAACGATTCTTCATCATCTTTCAGGAAGCACTGATACATTGACTCATCAAAGTACATACTGAACGCTTCTCTTAGCTCGGCATTTTCCTTTTTTTCTTGCTTCTGTTGAAATTTCATGTTTTCCAATAATCTACTAAGGTCAAATCCATTCTTTTCGACTTCCTCATTTACATTGAAAACCCCACTGCATTTAACACCTAATTGATTACCAACCTCTTCAATAAACGCATTTCTGAACAGTGTATAATAACGTTCTTTCCTCTTCATCGACTGGTGTCGTACAAAAAGAGGATTAAATTCTATGATTGCATTTTCATCTTGGCTTCTGTAGAAAATACCGTTTTCCTTCTCGACAAGAGAAGGGAGAAATTTCTTTTTACAATCATTAAATTCTTGATTCAAATATTCAACATAGCCTCTTACAATCTTTTTTCTATACTGGTAATCGGTTTCAATGTAGAATCGATTGGTTTCCATGAACTTTGGATTCGGCTGTTGCATATATAATCCAAAATATTGATACTGACCTCTAAAACGGTTTGATATTTGCTTCACCGTTGAAGGGTTAAAAAACGGTGAAGACATATCGGAAACAACAAGGCAGCTCCAACTCAAATCATTATTGATACTTACCCCGTCCGCTAAAACCGATGTACTGATTACAACTTGTACATCATCTGAAATGGTACCATTCTCAACAATGTTCAAATAGGTTGAACTTTGTTTGCTATCACTCGTTACAACCTGTGTTTTTATTCCTTCCATACGCAAAATATCTTTAATCCTTTTTATCCGTTGCTTACTGTTAATAAACAACATAACTTTAGTTTGTTGTAACAATCCTCGGATTACTGGAATAAGCATGATGTCTGCATCATTTCTCTTTTCGTATGTGAATACTCGGTAATCCAAACAAGGTGAAGAACTATTCCCTGTATCAATTTTAATTAGTTTGTCAAAATGGTCTTTCAATACATCTTCTGATGTTCCTGACAACCCAATAAAGGATACTGCAATTTCCGCCAAACCCTTTATTTGATCTATTGCCGCAAAACGATAATTGTAAGCATCCGTAAATTTGTGAATCTCATCGATGATTACCGTAAATTGAGGTGTTATATTTTCATAACCGTAATCAATCCCAGAAGTCAAGTGTCTTATAATCTCCTCTGCCTTATCATAAGTACTAACAAAAACACGTTCACCGTTTATGGCTTTTGTTGTTACCTCGTTTCCTAGGTTCTTCATTCCTCCTAGAGCACAAGGAATATTATGATCTTTTGCAATCTGCTCTGTTAATGGAATAGTAGGAGCAGTGAAAATGTAATAATGCCAATCTTTACTCGCTAATTCCTTAGATGCACCTATAAAACTACTCGTCTTTCGGCTACCTGTCGGACTATCAACTAGAAGCCGCTGTTTCCGTTGTATGAGGTCATTTGCAACCTCAATAGTTAAATGTTCCTTAACCTTTATAGATTCAGTAGGAATGGATTCAGAGGTCTCTTGCCAAGCATAATTGTATTTATATTTTCGTTTGTACCCGCCATCTTTTGCATGTTTGATAATACTTCCAATCCCTACTTCTCCTCGGGGTTTAATACTGTCCCAATACTGTTCACTTGATTCGCTACCACTGATTATGCAATAGAGTTCATACCCTTGCTTTTCGTTCAAATTCCCTATAACCACTTCATTTTTCAGGGCATAAACAATCTGAAGCCACTTCGTTCGAGTTCCATCTTTTCCATCACTCGGAATGTACCCAATTGTTTTGCACATTTCTTTCAGTTCATCAAAAGTTACCAATTGTAACATACTATCTTTAAACCTTTTTGCTCTGGCTTTTTGCTCTGTTTCTCTGTTTAGTTTTTTTATTTCTGCTTTTAATCTTGCTTTTGGCAACCATTCATTTACTGGTAACGTAGTAGAAAAATCGTTTACCTCGTATCCCATCATGCCTGGTCTAATAACTTGAGTTGGTGACTTTGCTGATTCATCTATTGGCAGCCCTTTATTTTTCAAATAATCCATTACGTCTTCAACTAATACTTTGTAATCGTCCAAATCTGTAATCGACTGATCCAACTGAAAAACTAATCGGTAACGATTACCTTTCTTACCATGGCTGAAGGTGTAAAATAACCCCATACAAATATCTTTGAGGTCATTTAAAACCTTTATCGGTTCCGTTACTTCGTCATTATCGTCAATATCGACCGTAAACGCACTTGCAGAGATAAAACGTATACTATTTTGGTCGTTTACCTCAAAATTAGAGAGCAAGACACAATGTCCATCGGATAAAGCTTCTAATATTTCTTGAGGGCTATACCAACTTGCATGGCCGATACGTTTTATAGCATTTGTAATAATAGCCATTTTTGTGCCATCTGGCTGAACATAATGCTTTTCTTGATGAATAGCTGCATAGTGTTGAAGATTTGATGTTTCTAAATCTTTTCTGTAATTCTTTCTTGAAAAACCCTTTAATTTTAAGACTTGAGCATTCGGAATAATTTCATTAAGAGATACTATTGTTTCTATCAATGTATTTTCTTGTTCGATTGGTTCCAAAATAAAAAAGCTCCTTTGTCTAAATAAATTCTTCTTCCCTTCGGAAAAGAATTACAAGTAAAGGAGTGTGTACATCATGCCTATTTTTGATATACTAAAGACAGAATTGTATACGATCTCCTTTATTGGATTTATATAATACCTTTGCGATATGTTAGTTGGGTGACAAAAAGGGAGTTAGACAGCAGTCTCGGAAACTGCTATCGAAAAAACTCACAGTTGGAAATCTGTGGGTTTTTCTTTTTGTCTTAGTCTGGGTTCATGTTGAGTAGGTAGCTTAAATTGATAAATTTTAGCACTTTTATGCTTGCAGGAACCACAGTAAAGTAATCCATTCTTTTGAATCCATGCTTTCTCCAGTTCCATTGCTGATACTCGTAATACCATATCAATTAATTCCTCAATCGAATAATATTCGTAGTCGTCAAGGTTAAGTGAATATTCATCATTGCAAAAATTACATTTAAAAGTGTACAATGGTTTTCCTCCTTTGCCCCTTGCTGCCTGAACTTACTATTTTGTAATTTATCTTGACTTTCTTTTCTGTCTTTGTCTTTGCTTGTCTATCCTCTTTTTGTTAAACATGAAAAGTCTATCATTATAGAAACAAACGATTCTTATAAATAGTGAAGGTTTTTCCATAAGATTCACCCCCCTTCAAGCTGTCAAGAAATGAATTCCTTTAAGTTTCGACAACCGAATAGCTTATCGACAAGTTGCTGTGGTTATAAAAGTTCTCCTATTCTTTTTTCAGATTTAATAATCACACTCAACATTACCGCCTTTTTTCTTAACATCTATTGACCAACGATTGATATATTTCTCTACTTCTTTACGATTGAATAACCACTTCTTGCCCACTCGCATAGAGGGAAAATTCTGATTGTATATAAATAATTTTTCTACTGTTGGTCTGCTTAAAGATAGCATTCTGCAAAGTTCCTTTGTATCTATAAGCAACGCTTGTTCCTCAATTTCTTCTACACGTTTACGAACTTCATCTAAATATAATTTTTTTATTTCTCTTTCATCTAAAGTAATATTAAGCATTTGGTTAATCCTCCTTTGTTAATTTCAATATTTTTACTCATTTCAAACGTAAACATTTGCTTATAAAAATATTTTGTAATGCATTACAATACTTATTATTGACATGAAAAACATTCAAAATAATGTACTCTTTCTGTAATTTTTCTGGTACCTTTTCTGTCATAATACTGTCATCGAATAACATTTAACAAAATTTAACATAGATAACCGTTTGTATAAACTATAGTTTATAGTGTAATATTTATTGTTGATAGGAGTGATATAAATTGGATTTTAAAAATTATCTCAAATCAAAAAGAGAAGAAAAAAATCTTTCGATGAATAAACTTGGAGAATTATCTGGTGTTTCTGCTATGTACATTTCACAAATTGAAAGAGGAAGGCGAATAACCCCTTCTCCAAAAATATTAGAAAAATTGGCAGAAGGTTTAAATGAATCATATGAGGATTTAATGATGGCAGCAGGATATATTCCTGCGGAGGAAGTTATAGAGGAATTGCAAGGACACATACAAGGAGAGGATATTGAACCTCGTTCTCCAATGCCACCAGAGGCAGTAGAAGAAGGGGAAAAGCAATTTGAACTTAGTTATATTTTTGACCCCAATCATAAGATTTTTCTTGAGGACAGGCAATTAACTAGTGAAGAAATCAAAAAGATAAAAAGCGTTATCAAGATAATGTTACAGGAATGAAAGGAGATAAGGAAAAATGGCTACATTCAGAAAGTTACCCAGTGGAAAATGGCAGGCGCGTGTATCTAAGGATGGTAAGGAAAGAAGTATCGGAACATTCCGTACGAAAAAGGAAGCTGAAATTGAAGCGGCAAAAGTTGAAGAGCGAATCTATTACGGTCAAACTTTAAATGACAGAAATATGTTGTTTGAAGATGCTGTGAAAGATTGGCTTGAGCATAAAAAAGCAAGTGTTAAGGAATCAACATTTGTACAACTTGAAGTGATTATTAGAAATCACATCATGCCCACTTTCGGAGATAAAAAAATTATGACGATCAAAAGAACTGAAATAAAAAGATGGATTACAACATTCGGAGAAATAGATAAAGACGGGAATGAGAAATATTCATTTGGTTCGAGATTGAAATATCTTTCAGTTATGAAAAGTATTTTGCATCATGCTGTACATGAACTTGAAGTGCTTGAAAAAAACCCTGCCGATAAATTAAAAGTTCCTGTTCAAGATGCTGTTGCTATAAAAAAGGAAAAGGTGAAATATTTTAGCCTTCAGGAATTAAATCAATTATTGGATTTCATGAAAATCTATAAGCATCAGCGCTTTCCTGATTATCAACTATATTACATGCTTATGTTTTTCTTAAGCAAAACGGGATTAAGAATAAGTGAAGCATTAGCCTTAAGATGGTCGGATATTGATGGTGATAAAATAACAATAGATAAACAAACAAGTCGTGACGATAATAACAAAGTGAAATTGACAACATTAAAAAACTCTTCATCATATCGCACAATAAAAATTGAAGATGAAGTATTACGTGAATTGAAGAAGTTTAAGATGAAGCAAAATGAATTGATTTTAGGAAATCCGAGGTTTTATAAAAATAATGAGGGCATAATCTTTCAAAATTATAACGGGAATTATTTAACACCTTCAATTATCCGTGAAACAATGCAAGATTATTGTAAAAAAGCAGTTGTTGATTATAAAGGCACCCACGGTTTTAGACATACACATGCTGTTCTGATGCTTGAATCAGGTGTAAGTTTAAAATATGTTTCAAATCGACTTGGGCATAAAAGCATTAAAACAACAGCAGATACTTATCTTGATATCACCGAAAAAATAGAAGAAGACGAACTTAAAAAGTTCGCCTCCTACACTAAAAGATAAAATCAAATCGGCATGAAATCGGCACGATGATAATTTCACACTTTATAAAAACCTCTCAAACCCTTGATATAAAAAGGTTATTTCTTTTTTATCCAATAGAACCTTCCATTTCGAACTTGATTAGACGGTTCATCTCAACAGCATATTCCATTGGAAGCTCTTTTGTAAATGGCTCGATAAAGCCCATTACGATCATTTCAGTTGCTTCTTCTTCTGAGATACCACGGCTCATTAGATAGAATAATTGTTCTTCTGAAACTTTAGAAACCTTCGCTTCATGCTCAAGAGAGATATTATCGTTTAAAATCTCATTATAAGGAATTGTATCTGATGTCGATTGGTTATCCATAATGAGTGTATCACATTCAATATTTGATCTTGCACCTTCTGCCTTACGACCAAAATGAACAATTCCACGATAAGTTACTTTACCACCATGTTTAGAGATCGATTTAGATACAATAGTCGATGACGTATTTGGTGCTAAGTGAATCATTTTTGCACCTGCATCTTGGTGCTGACCTTTACCTGCAATTGCAATAGATAATGTCATACCACGTGCACCCTCACCCTTAAGGATAACAGCAGGGTATTTCATTGTTAGTTTAGATCCGATGTTTCCATCAATCCATTCCATTGTTGCATTAGCTTCACAAACAGCACGTTTTGTTACTAAATTAAACACGTTGTTTGCCCAGTTTTGGATTGTTGTATAACGGCAATAACCGCCATCCTTAACGATGATTTCAACAACCGCACTGTGTAAAGAGTTTGTTGTATAAACTGGTGCTGTACATCCTTCAACATAATGTACATGTGCGCCTTCATCAACAATAATAAGTGTACGCTCAAACTGCCCCATGTTTTCAGAGTTAATACGGAAATAAGCTTGTAAAGGCGTATCAACCTTAATACCTTTAGGTACATAGATGAATGAACCACCTGACCATACTGCTGAATTAAGCGCAGAGAACTTGTTATCAGTAGGTGGGATAACTTTACCAAAATGCTCACGGAATATATCCTCATTTTCTTTTAAAGCTGTATCCGTATCCTTGAAGACAATACCTAAATCCTCAAGATCTTCTTTCATATTGTGGTAAACAACCTCTGATTCGTATTGAGCTGATACACCTGCCAAGTATTTTTGTTCTGCTTCTGGAATACCAAGCTTATCAAATGTATTTTTGATTTCCTCTGGTACTTCATCCCATGAACGTTCAGACTTTTCTGATGGTTTAACATAATACGTAATCTCATCAAAATTTAGTTCTGCCATATCTCCGCCCCATTGAGGCATTGGCATATTATAGAAATGTTCTAAAGATTTTAATCGAAAATCTAGCATCCATTGTGGTTCCTTTTTCATGCGAGAAATTTCCTCAACGATTTCTTTCGTTAATCCTCGCTCTGAACGGAAGATGGAAACATCTTTGTCAGCAAACCCATATTTATAATCGCCGATTTCAGGTGCCTTTTTAGCCATCTACATTCACTCCTATTCATTTAGATTTAAGGAATTCTCCTTATTCATTACTATTATTTACGCCCTTTTCCATTGCTTTCCAAGCTAATGTGGCACATTTAATTCGAGCTGGAAACTTTGTCACACCTTGTAGTGCTTCAATATCACCTAAATCAATATCCTCATCATACTCTTGACCAAGCATCATATTAGAGAAAATATCTGAAAGCTTTAAAGCTTCTTCAAGTGACTTCCCTTTTATGGCTTGAGTCATCATTGAAGCAGATGACATCGATATTGAGCAACCTTCCCCTTCAAACTTCGCATCCTTTACCACATCATCTTCAATATCAAGTGTAAGGCGAATTCGATCACCACAGGTTGGATTGTTCATATCAATTGTAAGACTATCATCAAGAATCCCCTTATTTCTAGGGTTCTTGTAATGATCCATTATGACTTGACGATACAATGTGTCAAGATTAACATGATTAGACATTACTGAAGTACTCCTTTGTTTTAATGATACCAGCTACAAGTTTATCAATTTCTTCCTCTGTATTATAGAGGTAAAAACTAGCTCTAGCTGTAGCAGACACCTTTAGCCATTTCATTAAAGGCTGTGCACAGTGATGACCTGCGCGAACAGCAATTCCATCTGCATCTAAAACTGTTGCAACATCATGAGGGTGTACATCCTCAATGTTAAAGGTTACTAAACCTGCACGATGATCCTTTGGCCCATATATGGTTAAGCCCTCTACTTGACTCATTTTATCCATCGCATATTGTGCTAGCTTTTGCTCATGGGCTTCTATATTCTCTAGTCCTACTTGTTCAAGAAAATCAATTGCTGCACCAAGTCCGATGGCTCCAGCAATAATTGGTGTTCCCGCTTCAAATTTCCAAGGAAGCTCTTTCCATGTTGATTCTTGCAAACCTACAAAATCAATCATTTCTCCACCAAATTCTACTGGTTCCATTTTTTCAAGAAGTTGCTTCTTACCGTATAAAGCACCTATTCCTGTAGGACCACCCATTTTATGACCGGAAAACGCAAAGAAATCACAATCTAAATCTTTTACATCAATTTTCATATGTGGTGTACTTTGAGCTCCATCAACCACCATAATCGCTCCATGATTATGGGCAATTTTTGCAATTTCTTTTATTGGATTGATTGTACCAAGAACATTTGAAACCTGCATTACTGACACAATTTTCGTGTTGGATGTAACTGTTTCTTCAACATCTTTTAAATCTATTGTTCCGTCTTCTTGTAGAGGAATATATTTTAATGTAGCCCCAGTTATTTTTGCAACTTGTTGCCAAGGAATAACATTTGCATGATGTTCCATATAGGTGATCACTATTTCATCACCTTGTTTCACGTTTGTTAATCCATAACTTTGGGCAACTATATTTAATGCAGTTGTTGCTCCTCGGGTAAAGATAATCTCTTGGATAGACTTTGCTCCAATAAATTTCCTTACTTTTTCACGAGCACCTTCATAACCGTCTGTAGCTTTTGTACCTAATGTATGCACACCTCTATGAACATTAGAATTATATTCACGATAATAAGTAGATAATGCATCAATAACAGCTATTGGTTTTTGAGAGGTAGCTGCACTATCTAAGTAGACAAGGTCTCTACCGTTAACTTGCTGATCAAGAATTGGAAAGTGTTTGCGAATATCAATGATATCCATTATTGGACTTTCCTTTCAATAACCTCTACTAATTGCTTTTTCACACCTTCAATTGGTAGAACATTTACTACAGGAGCTAAGAAACCGTGAATAACAAGACGCTCTGCTTCTACTCGAGTAATTCCACGACTCATTAAATAATAAAGTTGTAGTGGATCAACACGACCAACAGATGCAGCATGTCCTGCTGTTACATCATCTTCATCAATTAATAGTATTGGATTTGCATCTCCGCGAGCTTTCTCGCTTAACATTAACACACGTGATTCTTGAACTGCATTGGATTTAGAAGCACCATGCTCTATTTTTCCAATACCGTTAAAGATAGATGAAGCACTATCTTTCATAACACCGTGCTTTAAAATATAGCCCTCTGAGTTCTTACCAAAATGAACAACCTTAGTTGTGAAATTTTGTTTTTGCTCTCCACGACCAACAACAACAGATTTAGTATCACCGTACGAACCATCACCCATAAGATTCGTCACATTTTCAGAAATCGTGTCGCCATCATTCATTAAACCTAGTGCCCATTCAATTCTAGCATCACGACCAGCAACACCACGACGGTTTACATAAGTTGTGATTCCTTTATCTAATGTGTCAACTGCTCCGTATGTTACACGAGCATTTGTATTAGCAAAAACCTCAGAGATAATGTTGAACACACCTTCAACATTAGTAACAGTAGAAATATAGTTTTCAACATATGTTAATGAACTATTATCTTCTGCAACGACAATGACATGGTTGAATAATGTTGTATTAGGATTATCATGTACAAACACTGTTTGAATTGGCTCTGCTACCTCAACGTTCTTAGGAACATATACGAACACACCACCATTCAATAGTGCTGCATGTAAAGCTGTTAAGCGATGTTCATCAACTTTAACACCATCGGTCATAAAGTATTTCTTTACTAATTCAGAATGCTCAGTAGCAGCTGTATGAATATCAGATAAGATAACACCTTTATCTTTAAGATCTTTAGAAAGTGCTGTATATGCTGGCGTATTATTCACTTGCACATACAAATTTTTGTCTTTGGAATCAACATCAATTAATGCTTTAACATCATCATGTAATTCATCTAGAGAGTTTAGTTTTTCACTAGTAACCACATGCTCGTTAAATTGAGTGAAATTCCATTTATCAATTTTTGTTTTATCTGGTTTTGGCATTGGAAGATCCTCGAGTTTAGCCAGAGCTTGTAAGCGAAGATCTGTAAGCCAATCCGGTTCACCAAGCTGTTTTGAATAGCTTGTGACATAATCCTGATTGAAAGTTTTCGTTTCCATACGTCTTACCTCCCCTTACGCTTAAGCTTCTTGCCCAACAGTTTCGTCATCTATACCTAATTCTTGTTTAATCCAATCATAACCTTCTGCTTCTAAACGTTGTGCTAATTCAGGACCACCTGATTTTACTACACGACCTTGCATCATAACGTGTACTTTATCAGGAGTAATGTAATTTAGTAAACGTTGATAGTGAGTGATCATTAAGCAACCAAATTCATCGTTTCTCATTTTATTGATCCCTTTTGCAACTACTTTTAACGCATCAATATCAAGACCTGAATCAATTTCATCTAAAATAGCGATTTTTGGTTCAATCATCATTAATTGAAGAATTTCATTACGCTTTTTCTCTCCACCTGAAAATCCTTCATTTAAATAACGTTGTGCCATATCTGGATCCATTTCTAGCTCTTCCATATTCGCATCCATTTTACGAATAAATTTCATTAATGAAATCTCTTCGCCTTCTTCGCGACGTGCATTAATTGAAGAACGTAAGAAATCAGCATTTGTTACACCACTAATTTCACTTGGGTATTGCATTGCTAAGAAAAGACCTGCGCGTCCACGCTCGTCTACTTCCATTTCTAGTACATCTTCACCATCAAGTGTGATACTACCCTTTGTTACTTCATACTTAGGGTGACCCATGATTGCTGATGATAAAGTTGATTTACCTGTTCCGTTTGGCCCCATAATTGCATGGAACTCTCCGCCGTTTATTTCAAGATTTACACCTTTTAAAATTTCTTTGCCATCAATTTCAACGTGTAAATCCTTAATGATTAATGTAGAACCTGCCATGACGATACCTCCATAATATATAAAGTTTACTAATTCTCATTTTATTCTCATTCTAATATTATAACAAATGAAAAGTGAACACAACCTTTATGGAATGATGTCGATTAATGTCTAGTTACAAAAAATCTCATGTACGACCCTTAACTCCAAGGCATACCTCAACAAGCACTCTTTTATATTATGTTCTTTCTATATAAAAAGTTTTTCACATATGTAAATAGAGAAATTAGCTTTTTCTACTATATAACATATTCCTTAACGATTCTACTTTTCTAACCTAGTTTATTTTTTGCATACAATAGAAAAACATGCTAACTAATTATTTAGTAACAATTTACATAAATTCTTAATTAGAAAATGCTATATGAGAAAAAACCAGCCAACTTAATGACTGGTTTTTTAAAATATATATTCTTTATCTTTGCATTTTTCTTTCAATATCAGCATAAATCAACTGACTTTTACGATAATCTTCTTCACGGCTTCTCTCAATAGCCATTCTTTTATCGGGTTTTCTTGCATATTCAGCATATCCTACACCATGGGACTGATGCATTGCCTTTTCCATTTCAGATGTGTAATTAAGATCCAGAATATCTTGATTCGTTAAAATAGTGAACCAATCCTTTCAACTTATTATTTGTACGATAATAAGCTTATCAAGAATATTCTAACAACTCAAAGTGCGTTAGATTAAGTGACAAACGATACAAGGCTATATTCTATCAGTTTAACACACTCAAATAAAAGATATGCAAAATTCCTCGAAATTCCTCACGTTTTCTCTTAATTATTATTTTTTTATTGTTTTAATTGATTTAGTTCTACAATACATTCTTGTACAAGTGTTACAGCCTGACTCATTGCTGCACCACCACCAAATGCTGCAGTTACACCAATTGTTTCTAGAATTTCTTCTTCGTTCGCTCCATTGTCCAAGCAGCCTTTTGTATGATAAATCATACAATATTCGTCTTGAGCATTAATCGCAATTCCAAGAGCAATCAAGTGTTTTTCCTTTTTTGACAATGTTCCTTCCATAAAACAAGCTTCTGTAAAAGCATTATAATGGCTAGCAATCTCCGGCATTTTTTGCGTAAATAAACCTAATCCACTTTTATATTCGTGTAAAGCAGCTTCTGTTGAATTTCTTGGTTCAAAGTGTTCCATACTTCAACAACTCCATTCTACCTTTTTTCAAAGTTATTATGCTTTATAAATGGATTTTTATACTCACCCTGTGCTTGACTTTTTTAACCCCCAAAAAAGAAAAAGCTAACCAAAAAGGTTAGCTTTAATCGATTATTCCCCTTGTGCAGAAAGAACAGATCCTTCATATTTTGTTTTAATAAATTCTTGGATTTCTTTTGATTGCAATACTTCCACTAAAGCTTTAATTTCTTCACGACTTTCATCACCTTCACGAACAACAACTAAATTCACATAAGGGTTGTTATCAGGAGATTCAAGTGCAATTGAATCCTCTGCAGGATTTAAGCCTTCTTGTAGAGCATAGTTACCATTGATTAAAAATGCATCTGCTTCATCATTTTCATAAGCTTTTGTTAATAATGGAGCTTCAATATCAGCTTGGAATTCAATATTTTTAGGATTTTCAGCTATATCTTCTAGTGTTGCTTCTGTTTTTTCAACGCCTTCTTTAAGCTTGATTAATCCTTTTTCTTCTAACATTGATAACATACGTCCATGATCAGCAACAGAGTTACTCATAATAATTTTTGCACCTTCTGGTAAATCTTCTAATGATTTATGTCGTTTAGAATACACTCCAATTGGTTCAATATGAACTCCACCTGCATTAACAAACTTATAATCGTTATCAGCAATTTGAGACTCTAAGTAAGGCTCATGTTGGAAGTAGTTAGCATCTAACTCATCCTCTGCTAACGTTTTATTAGGTAAAATATAATCTGTAAACTCAACAATATCTAATTCAATGCCTTTTTCCTCTAGTAGTGGCTTAGCTTCTTCTAAAATTTCAACATGTGGTACAGGTGAAGCTCCAACTTTTAACGTTTTTGTACCTGATTCAGCACCTTCTGTACCTTCTCCTTGTTCAGCTCCTCCACATGCTACTAGTGCAGTTGTGAAAACAGCTAATAAAATAGCCAATAAAGTTTTCTTCATCATTTTGTTTCCTCCCTATCGTTTATCTAAAGTTTTAGTTATCTTATCTCCAATAAATTGGATGATAAATACAAAAATAAGAATAATGATTGTTGCAACAAAAGTAACTTGGTTATTACCTCTATTAAAACCTTCCATAAAGGCTAGGTTTCCTAATCCACCAGCACCAATTGCTCCTGCCATAGCTGTATAACCAACTAACGCAATCGCAGTAACAGTGATTCCCGACACTAATCCAGGCATCGATTCTGGTAAAAGTACTTTCCAAATAATTGTTGTTGTTTTCGCTCCCATAGATTTTGCTGCCTCAATTACACCTTTATCTATTTCTCTCAGTGCAATTTCAACCATACGTCCATAAAATGGAGCTGCACCAATAATTAACGCCGGTAAAGCTGCATTTGCCCCTAGCATGGTACCAACTAATATTTTTGTGAATGGCAATAGTAGGATAATTAAGATAATAAATGGAATAGATCTAAAAACATTCACAATAGCTGCAACTAATCCATTTACAAACTTGTTTTCCCATATGTTTCCCTTAGCCGTTAAAAATAATAATAATCCTAAAATGATACCAATAAGAAAAGTTGCCACGACTGAAATGGTTGTCATATAAATTGTTTCATATGTTGACTCCCACACTTTTTCCCATTTAACTTCTGGTAGGAGCTGTTCAAGCATTTGCAATCACCTCCACTTCTACATTTTGTTCATAAATAAATGCTAATGCCTTATTAATCTCTGCTTCATTTCCATCTAAATGAATAAATAAATTTCCATAAGAACCACTTTGTGTTTGGGATATTTTCCCCTGTAGAATATTCACTTCAATGGAGTAATTTCTAATTAAATTTGTAATGATTGGCTGCTCTGCTGATTCACCAACAAAAGTTAACTGAATTACTTTTCCTTTCGGATATAACTCGAGTAAATGAGCGACAACTTCATTTGTTTCATCAGGTTCTGTTACTTGTTTTACAAATCTTTTGGTAATTGGCTTCTGAGGATTTCTAAACACGTCGAGAACATTTCCTTGTTCAACAACCTCACCATTTTCCATAACTGCTACACGATGGCAGATTTTACGGATAACGTGCATCTCATGTGTAATTAGTACAATTGTTAATCCCAATCGTTCATTAATATCTACAAGTAAATCCAGAATCGAATCCGTTGTCTGTGGATCAAGTGCAGACGTTGCTTCATCACATAATAAAACTTTTGGATTATTAGCTAATGCTCTAGCAATTCCGACACGTTGCTTTTGACCACCACTTAGTTGGGCAGGGTAGGCCTCTTCTCGTCCTTCAAGACCAACTAACTTAATTAATTCATCTACACGTTTCTTTCGAGCAGAAGCTTTCACACCTGCAATTTCTAATGGAAAAGCAATATTTTCCCTAACAGTTCTTGACCATAGTAGATTAAAATGTTGAAAGATCATGCTAATTTCTTGGCGCGCTTTTCTTAACTTAGCACCTTTTATTGAATCTATGTGGCTTCCTGCTACATGAACTGATCCACTTGTAGGCTTTTCCAAACCGTTTAATAATCTAATTAAAGAACTTTTTCCAGCACCACTATAGCCAATGATTCCAAAAATCTCGCCTTTATTAATTTCTAAATTCACGTTATTAACTGCTGTAACTTGACCAGACTTTGTTTCATAGACTTTATTTAGCTTTTTCAATGAAATCATCATGTCACCTTCTTTCTAAGTTTCACAAAATTTTTAAGCAGTCTATTATCTATTTTGCGTGTGTTTATAAACAACTGTATCTATTTACTCACTCTCAAAAAACAAAAAAACCTTTCTGCAAGTGAGCAGAAAGGCAAAATAAAAGACCTTTCTCTCATCTTACAAAGCAATGCTTTGTGTGAATTGGCACCATTTCAACAATAGTTGATGGTTGCCGGGTTTCATAGGGCACTTCCCTCCACCTCTCTTGATAAGAGATCATACATATATAATTAATATTGAAATAAAATGTAAGTGTTATTTAAATACGAGTGTGATTGTATCACGCTATTTTCAATACTGTCAATCAATATAATCACATCTCAAATTAACTAATTATTCTCACTAATTAATTTACTAATATAGCTTAATGATAAAGCTGATTCTCAAGAGGTTAAAAGCAACCCAATTTTTTCGGGTTTTAAGAAGGAATATATCCATATTACAATAGAAGATATAAGACCAAACAGCGATTAGGAATTCTAATATTTATAAACGGAAAAAAGCAGACCAAATCCTTTTAAGAATTGGTCTGCTTTTTTGATAAATTATTTCTTATGTTTCTACAGTAGTATTATGAATGTACCTGTTCTAACCCCTTTACACCTGTTGCTTTAAAAATAGCTTGATCTAAGTCTTCAATTAAATCCTGAATATGTTCAATTCCAACTGACAATCGAATTAAGTCTTCAGTAACGCCTGATTTTTTCAGATCTTCTTCACTTAATTGCTGATGTGTTGTACTCGCAGGATGGATAATTAAACTTTTTGCATCACCAACATTTGCTACGTGTGACCATAGTTCAATATTGTTAATTACGGAAGCACCTGATTCTCTTCCACCTTTAATACCAAATACGATGACTGAACCTGCGCCTTTAGGAAGATATTTTGTAGCTAAATCCTTAGCAGGATGGTTTTCATTTTCTGGGTATAGCACCCATTCAACGGCCGGGTGTTGCTCTAAATATTCCACCATTTTTCTCGCGTTTGAAACATGTTCCTTCATTCTCACATGCAGTGTTTCTAGGCCAAGAGTAAATTGAAACGAATTATATGGACTAATAGCAGGTCCTAAATCTCTTAATAATTGAACTCTTGCTTTAACAATATATGCTTGTTCACCTAAAGCATCAGCATACACTAAATCATGATAACTTGGATCTGGAGTTGTAAACCCAGGAAACTTCGGACTATTCCAGTCGAATTTTCCTCCGTCTACAATTATTCCACCAAGAGTTGTCCCATTTCCTAGTAACCATTTAGTAGCAGAATGCACGACGATGTCAGCGCCATGTTCAATTGGTCTGCAAAGATATGGTGTTGCAAACGTATTATCAACAATTAAAGGTATACCTGCTTCATGTGCAATAGCAGCAACTGCCTCAATATCTAAAACATCTAAACTAGGATTTCCGATTGTTTCGGCAAAAATGGCTTTAGTATTTGGAGTGATCGCAGACCTAAAATTTTCAGGGTTTTTTGGATCTACAAAATTCGTGCGTATTCCATACTTAGGTAAAGTGTTAGCAAATAAATTATATGTTCCTCCATATAATGTTGATGCAGAAACAATTTCATCTCCTGCACCTGCGATATTTAATATCGAAAGTGTAATCGCTGCCATTCCACTTGCTACTGCTAAGCTTCCAACTCCACCCTCAAGTTGAGCAATTCGTTCCTCAAAAACAGTTGATGTTGGATTATGAATTCTTGTGTATATGTATCCAGGCTCTTTTAATCCAAATAAATTCGCTGCGTGTTCTGTATTGTCAAACAAATAAGCGTTAGATTGATAAATAGGTACAGATCTTGCTCCTGTCATGGAATCTTTCTTTAACCCACCATGAATTGTAACGGTTTCAGGGCGATACTGCTTTTCTGACATATGAATTCCTCCCATATAGATAGTAAAGAAAATGATATCTGTCTGTTATGTTGTAGAGATTAAAAGTATGTAAGATTCTGTCTATTCAGACTACTTTAATATTATATGATTTCCTTCTTTATGTCCAAACTAAGTTTTACTTTTTATGCTATTTATAGGCGTTAATGTTTGTTTGAAATTCTTGATCTATATTCTTGAGAATGTAGCAATGTCAAATTCCTTTTAATAGATACCCATTTATTAAAGTTCTTTATTTTAGGCTATTTTAACCTTTATTGATGATTACCAAAGTCCGAGAAAAAGATCGTCATCGGACTGATGAGGGACATAAGCATGGGAAAGCTCCTGTGAAAAGTCCGTCATCGGACTGATGAAGGACTAAGTAAGGACATAAGTAAGGAGAGATCATGAGGAAATGGTCGTCATTGAGCCGATGAAGGGCATAGGAAAGAATAAGGACAATTCTTCCTAAGTCCTGAAGCATCCTCGGCGCTAGCGCCTGTGGTTTATCTATTCGACAATTATCTCTGAGCAGGGGTCTTTATATATTTAAGTCCAATCAACAAAGAGTTAATAATCAACCTTAAGCTTTAAAATAGCCTTATTATTCAGCTAAGTTTCAACATTGCATCAACCTTTAAAAAACTTCGGTAAGATCCTTTTATTTTAATTTCTCCAAATGATATCATCTGCTTTAAACTTGTTTTATTCATTAAAACGTCATCTATGTATGATTCTGATCCTTCAATATAAAAATCAACGTTTATAGGTATAGTTTTTACTACCTTCGCTCCATTACTTGTGAATTCAATATAATGAGTTAAATTGTTTTGTGTAGATTTTATTTCCATAGTAAAAGCTTGTTTCAGTAATGTTGATAACACATACTTTTTTCTATTTATATTTTCAATAAACGTATTGATATTCAAAAAGGATCCCCCCAATAATAATAAAGCTATATATTATAACTTCATTTAATATTGAAGAAACCCTTTATAAATAAGTCGACAGTTTCTGCCCATAGTATAAATATTCCCGGGGAAATATGTCAGTTTAACTCTGATATTGCTTTAACAAGTCATGTAAATATCCGACAGATTGAAAAGCATATACCTTTTCCTTGAGAATTCCTTCTTTATACACAAGCAAACATGGTACACTTTCAATCCCCAATTCCTTTGCTTCATTAGGAAAAAAATTAAGATTTACTGAATAAATGTTGAATTGAACAAGTTCTTCTACAACAGTCAACATTTTTCTAGCTACTTGGCATGTTCCACACATTGGTGTGTACAAATACATAATCATGATTCCATTTTTATTAATAATAAGTTGTTTTTCATTCCATTCAATCATTGCGGTAAATGTTATTCACCTTTCTAAAGAAATTTTGCATCAACATCGATATTAGCACTAAGCAATACAGAAGCAACATGATGATCCGGTGCTGTCGCAACCTCTCGATAAGTTCTATCAATATAGATATGTGATGCTTCTGGGAATTCTCTTTTAAATTGTTTGCGAAGTCGATCTCCTGCATCATCTGCGTCAACTAAAATATAAACATCCTTTAACAGTAATTCATCAATTAATTCATCCATTTTTGATAAACTTATTGTTCCATTAGTACAAATGATCTCAATGGGTTCATTTAGTACGTTTAATACTTTCTTTTTATCAGATTTCCCTTCAACAATTAAAACTTTTTCAACCTCAACTAACGACATGTGCATCACCTGTTTTTTAGTAAAGAATCTTTCTATACTCTATTCGATTTGTCGAGGTTGTTTCCCTTTATTTAAATGTTTTTATAAGTAAATTGATAAAAACATCTAGAAACGACCACATTTTTATTATAATGGCTTGTAAATACTATAAAAAGAACCAAATATCGTTTGGTGTTTAATCAAAATAGTGCAAAAAGAGCAGTGGAAAATAATCCCCACTGCCTAACACCAACCGTTATCGTAATCACAATCAACGTATTTTTTATCTTTCCCTGTAAGAACATCTGCAATTTGATAAAAACGACTGTTATCAAAAACATAGCCTTGCTTTAAGTCATAGTCATTTTCAGCTACCATTTGGCCAATTTTCTCTTTTTCAAGATAAAGATTTAATTGTCCTTCACCAAACTTACCTACAACTCTGTCAGTAATATCTAAGTGTTTTTTTTCTATAGACATATGGACACCCTCCTTTACCTACTAGTAGGGTGTCCATAATTACATTACATCATGCTAATTTAGTCTTCTTTTGTCATTTCAACATATTGTTCAGCAGTCATTAAGCTATCAACATCTGATGCATTTGTTGGTTCAATAACAATCATCCAAGCCTTTTCATAAGGAGATTCGTTAACAAATTCTGGACTATCATCAAGATCCTCATTGATTTCAACAACTTTACCACTAATCGGTGCATAAAGTTCAGAAACTGTTTTAACAGATTCAACACTTCCAAATGGCTCGTCCGCTTGAATTTCATCTCCAACCTCTGGCAATTCAACAAAGACGATATCACCTAATTCAGATTGTGCAAAATCTGTAATACCGATACGTACCTTTTCTCCTTCTACTTTTACCCACTCATGTTCTTCTGAATAACGAAGTTCTTTTGGTGTGTTCATACTATTACCTCCTAGTTTGAAAAGAAATTTTTAAAATTTAATGTTAATCATCAATGTATAAAGACTAGTACCAATAACTGATCTTTTTGAGATAATCACTATTGTTGTACCAGTTTATAACAAACTATGCAAGAATTATCTTATGATTTGGGAGTTACAATAAATTTTGTTGTTTAGATCATGTATGCAAATGATTGATTTCATTCAAACAACAATCTTTAGAAGAACTTATTATTTTGTCCAAGCTTCTTCAAACTGCTCTTCTTTAAAACCAACAGTAACACGATTTTCTCCAACAGTAATTGGTCGTTTAATAAGCATGCCATCTGAAGATAAAAGTTCAAGCATTTCTTCTTCAGTCATTGTAGCGAGTTTATCTTTGAGACCAAGTTGGCGATATTTTTGTCCACTTGTATTAAAAAACTTTTTTATTTCCAATCCACTTTTTTTGTAAATTGAACTTAATTCTTCCTTACTAGGTGGATTCTCAACAATATGTACTTCATTTACTTCAATATTTTGATCTTCTAACCACTTTTTAGCTTTTCGACATGTACCACATTTTGGGTACCAGTAAAATTCTAAAGACATCCCCATTTCACCACCTATTCTTTAAAATACTTTACATTTAATCTTATCATAATCAATTATATAATCCTAATTAGAAATGCTCATCTTCATACTAATATTAAGCAAACTCATCTGATAATTTCAGATTGTGGTCACACTTCTCCCTTCAGTCTCTAAAAGGGGCGCGCATTATCACCTAGGTAGGACCTTTAGAATCTGGTTGCTGAAGTGAACACACCAAAAATACGCACAAAAGTTATCATTTTTACCTTACCAAAACAAAAAGGCTGACTTTCATCAGCCTTTTCATCAATATTTCTTTTGTTTATGCTAAATAGGCATTCTTCTCAATAAGCGCTGTTGCGATTTCTCTTTTCTTTCCAATCACATTAATTGGTGTATGTCTAGTGAATTTTCTTAATGCTGACATCATCATACGTAATGAATCTCCAGATTCGATTGCAATTAATGATTCTTTTGCATGTGCTTCAATTTCATTGAATGCTTCTTGGCAATATACTTGTGTATATAGTAATTTTTGTTGATTTTTTGCTTCTCCTGATTTGTTAATAGCCTTTTCTGTACGGAGAATGGCAGATTCCATAGCATAAATATTGCTAACAATGTCAGCGATATTCACTAAAATTTCTTGTTCTTTTTGTAGTTCTTTTCCATATTTTTGTGCAGCTAAACCAGCAATTAACACTCCGATTTTCTTTGCGTTTTTCAATAAATATTTTTCTTGCTCTAGAGTTCCATCTCCTACCTCTTCAGGCATAAGCATCATTAATTCTTCTTGTAAGCTTTGTGCTTTTTGGAATAATGGTAGTTCACCTTTCATCGCTTTACGTAAATATGTTCCTGGAACTAATAAGCGGTTAATTTCATTTGTTCCTTCGAAAATACGATTAATACGTGAATCTCTGTAAACACGTTCTACTTCATATTCAGCCATAAATCCATAGCCACCATGAATTTGAACACCTTCATCTACAACATAATCTAAAGTCTCAGATCCAAACACTTTATTTAGAGAACATTCAATAGCATACTCAGCGATCGAATTTGCTACTTCTTTTCCATCTTTTATTTCTTCATCTGTTAAACGGCTCATTCGATCTTCAAATAAACCAACTGTGCGATATACAGAGCTTTCCATTGCATAAGTTTGAGCTGCCATATTTGCTAGTTTTTCTTGAATTAAAGAAAAGCTTGAGATTGGTGTTTTAAATTGTTGACGTTGATTTGCATATTGAACTGAAACATCAATGATGCGTTTAGATCCACCAATTGTGCCAACAGCTAATTTGTAACGACCAATGTTTAAGATATTAAATGCGATAACATGGCCTTTTCCAAGCTCACCTAATAGATTTTCTTTTGGAACAAGAGCATCTTCTAAAATAAGTGTTCTTGTTGAAGATCCTTTAATCCCCATTTTCTTTTCCTCAGGTCCTGTTGATACACCTGAATATTCTTTTTCAACAATAAATGCTGAGAAATGCTCACCATCTACCTTTGCATAAACAACAAATACATCAGCAAACCCTGAGTTTGTAATCCACTGCTTTTCTCCATTTAACACATAGTGTGTTCCCTCTGCATTTAATTTTGCAGTCGCTCTTGCTCCTAATGCATCAGAACCTGAGTTTGGTTCTGTTAAGGCGTAAGCTGCAAGCAATTCACCAGAAGCTAAACCAGGAAGATATTTTTGTTTTTGCTCTTCATTACCAAATAACACGATAGGAAGTGAACCAATACCAACATGTGCTCCAAATGATAATGAAAAACTTCCGCCACGTGAGATTTTTTCAGTAATTAATGCTGAACTAATTTTATCAAGTCCAAATCCACCATATTCTTCTGGTACATCTGCTCCTAATAAACCTAATTCCCCAGCTTGCTTTAAAAGCTTAACTGATTTATCAAATTGATGATTTTCAATATCTTCAAGATGTGGAAGTACTTCATTTACAACAAAATCCTCTGTTGTTTTTGCAATCATTTTATGCTCGTCTGTGAAATCCTCTGGTGTGAAAATTCGATCATATGAAACATCTTCTATTAAAAAGCTACCACCTTTAATAACTGAATCAGTTGTTTTTGCCATGATAATTCCCCCATTTTCATTATAAGTGTATATTCGGTATATTTTTAAAGCTTCTAAACTTTCAAACTACAATTATAGTAATTCAAATACTCCAGCAGCACCCATTCCGCCACCAATACACATTGTGACAACCCCAAATTGTTCGTTACGTCGCTTCATTTCATGAATAAGTGATAGTGTTAATTTTGCACCAGAGCAGCCAAGTGGATGTCCTAGAGCAATTGCCCCACCGTTTACATTTACTTTATCTTCATCTAAACCTAGCTCACGAATAACTTGAATGGATTGTGAAGCAAATGCTTCATTTAGCTCAAATAATCCGATATCTGATAACTGAAGCCCTGCATATTTTAGTGCTAAAGGAACGGCTGCAACAGGTCCAATTCCCATGATTTCAGGTGGTACACCAGCAACAGCGAATGAACGAAATTTCACCATCGGATGATATCCAAGTGACTGAGCTTTTTCTCGATCCATAAGCATAACCGCTGCTGCACCATCACTTGTTTGTGATGAGTTCCCTGCTGTAACAGAGCCTTTAATTGAGAACGCTGGTTTTAACTTTGCAAGAACTTCTGTTGTTGTATTTGGACGAACTCCTTCATCTTGACTAAATTGAATCATCTTTTCTTGAAGCTTATGGTCCTCACCAACTGTTCTCATAGGAACATCAACAGAAATAATTTCTTCGCTGAACTTTCCTTCTTTAATCGCATTAGCTGCTCTCTGGTGGCTTCTTACTGCAAATGCATCTTGTTCTTCACGTGATATTCCATACTTGCGAGCAACTTCTTCAGCAGTATGTCCCATACCCATGTAATATTCTGGTGCTTCTTCAGCTAATTTTGCATTCGGTCTAACAACGTGACCCATCATTGGCACAAGACTCATTGATTCTGCACCACCAGCTATGGCCGTATCAGTGTTACCTAGCATGATTTTTTCTGCTCCATAAGCTATACTTTGTAAACCAGAAGAGCAATAACGATTAATCGTAATCGCTGGAACTGTATGTGGAAGTCCTGCTAATGCACCAATATTTCTAGCCATATTCAGACCTTGTTCAGCTTCTGGCATCGCACATCCAATAATGAGATCATCAATATTCCCCTCATAATTCCCTGCTCTTTTCAACGTTTCTTTTACTACTAATGCACCGAGATCATCAGGACGAACATTTGCTAATGTACCCTTTTTCGCTCTACCTACAGGTGTTCTGGCACCTGTAACAATGACTGCTTCACGCATTCACCAAACCTCCCTTTCAATTCACTACTATTTGGCATATTCGCTAGTTTCTTGATATAGGTAAATGCAGTTGTTCTTGCAATCTGCACTTACCTTTTATGGTTTGATCTATTTTATGATTAGTTTCTTAACGGTTTTCCCTTAACAAGCATATGTTGCATGCGTTGCTGTGATTTTCCTTCTGCAACAAGACTTAAGAATGCTTGTTTTTCTAAATCTAATAAGTATTGCTCATCAACCTCTGTACCAAATGGAACTTTTCCACCTGCTATAACAAAGGCTAATTTTTTAGCAATTTTCAAATCATGCTCAGAGATATATCCTGACAAATACATTGATTGTGCACCAAGAAGTAGTGTGGCATATCCTGTTTCACCAACTACTGGAACCTTCTTCCTAACAGGTGGTTGATAGCCATTGTCGTGAAGAGATATGACACGTTGCTTCGCATCATATAGTAAATGGTCACCATTCACACTAATATGATCATGACTATTTAAGAATTGATTTTTTCTCGCTTCAGCTGCTGAAGTTGACACTTTCGCTGTAGCAATTGTTTCAAAAACTTTATTTGCTACAGATTGAAGATCAAAGTCTGCTCCTTTTGGCATATTGTTAAGCTGTTTGATGTAAAGTTCTTTGTTGCCTCCTCCGCCAGGAATAAGCCCTACACCAACTTCTACTAAGCCCATATACGTTTCGCTAGATGCTTGAATACTGCTTGCTGGCAAACAAATTTCAGCTCCTCCACCAAGAGTCATTCCAAATGGTGCTGCCACAACTGGCTTTTCGCTATACTTTATCTTCATCATTGCTTGTTGGAAATGATGAACAACCATATCAATTTCATAGATATTGTCATCTTGTGCTTCCATCAATATCATTCCAAGGTTTGCTCCTACACAGAAGTTTTTGCCTTGATTACCAATGACAAGACCTTTGTAGTTTTTCTCCACTTCATTCACTGCAAAGTTAATCATTTGGATAATATCTAATCCAATAGCATTGCTTTGGGAATGGAATTCTAATAGTGCTACATCATCACCTAAATCAATGAAACTCGCTCCACTATTTTTCTTAATCACTCCATTCACTTCTTTATGTGTTTTAAGATTGATTACTTTCGGGTTTTGAATGACTTGTCGATACTCTCCATTGTTATAAAAGAATAAGACACCATTTTCCTCACGGTAGAACGTGTCATTCCCTTTTTCTAGCATTTCTATAACCCATGCTGGTACCTCAATACCGCTTTGTTCCATAAGTTCAACGGATTTTGCCACTCCAATTGCATCCCATAATTCAAATGGACCAATTTCCCAACCAAAGCCCCACTTCATAGCCTGATCAATCGCTACGATATCATCAGCAATTTGTCCGAGCAATTCAGCAGAATAAACAAGTGTAGGAACTGTAATTCCTCTTAATAACTCTCCCGCACGATCTTCAGAATATATAAGCGCTTTCAATTTATTCTGTAAACCTTTTGATTGTTTAGCAAGTTCAATAGATCCAGCTTTAAGTTTCTTTTTCTCTTCATATTCAAAAGTTTCAGGATTTAATTCTAAAATTGTTTTACCTTCTTTTTTATAAAATCCTTGACCACTTTTACTACCTATCCAACCATTATCAAGCATTTTTTGCAGTAGTGCTGGTATTTCAAATACTTCTCTTTCTTTCCCATCCACTTGGTCATATACATTCTTAGCTACATGAGCAAAAGTATCTAAGCCTACAACATCAAGCGTTCTAAACGTTGCACTTTTAGGTCTGCCAATAAGTGGTCCAGTTATTGAGTCAACTTCACCAACACTATATCCACCTTTAAGCATTTCTTGGACAGTTACTAATAAACCGTATGTTCCAATTCGATTCGCAATAAAATTGGGTGTGTCCTTCGCTTCTACAACACCTTTACCAAGAACATCCTCACCATATTTTTTTACAAATGCTAAGACGTTTTCATCCGTGTCTTTCGTAGGAATGACTTCTAATAGCTTCAAGTATCTTGGAGGATTAAAAAAATGTGTTCCAAGAAAATGTTTCCTGAAATCTTCTGATCTACCTTCAGCCATTGCTTCAACAGAAATTCCCGATGTATTTGAACTAATGATACTTCCTACTTTTCTATGTTTATCAACCTCTGTAAACACCTTTTGTTTGATAGCTAAATTCTCAACGACAACTTCTATCACCCAATCAACGTCTGAGAGACGATGCATATCATCTTCGAAATTTCCAACTTCAATTCGTTCTATATGATTTTTATCCGTTAAAGGAGCAGGTTTTTGTTTTAATAATTTTTGAGCTGACGTAGCCGCAATTCTATTTCTTACAGCTTTATCTTCAAGTGTTAACCCTTTTTTTACTTCCTCTTCATTCAACTCACGTGGCACAATATCTAAAAGTAATACCGGAATACCGATGTTTGCTAAATGTGCTGCAATTCCAGAACCCATAACCCCGGAACCTAGTACAGCAGCTCTCTTAATCCGCTGGATCATACTTCTTCCCCCTTAATTTGAATGAATACTCATTCATTTTTCTCCCAAAAAAAATGAACACTGCGAATGAGTTCCTCTATTACTAATATAAAATATTTTGAAGATTTTCTCAATAACTTTATTATATTTTTTACTAAATAATCGCAATCACCTTTGGAAAAGCTATATTTCTAGGAGGTGATTTGTCATGGCACGTCTAAAAAAATCCCCATCAAAAGCAGGTGTAAGTGCTGCAAGTGTGAAAGGAAATGCAGGCCCAACAGTTGAAAAATCTGGTGGAGGCAAACGCACTAGCCAAAATCAGCAATACAAACAACATAATATGGGAAATGACAATATTTAAACTATAACATGAACACAAAGAAACTGGGACATAAGTTTTAAAGCTAAATGATAAACCCGAATTATTAGGTGATAGTTCAATTAATCATTCGCCTAATAATTTGGGTTTTTATTTTCCTTTTTCAATAGATTTTTTGATTTTATATACTTCTTTTAAGAACAAGTGGAATGGAGCGGAAGACAATCGACTCCTACGGGAATAGAGGAAAGGCTGAGACCCCGCAGGCGTAGCTGAGGAGGCTTAGCTTCCTCCCCGTGGAACGCGATTGTCTGCAGCGCAATGAAACGAACTTGTTTCTTTCAGCTTAACTGATTGGTCTTTTTGTATGACTTCTTTAATTATGTCCCAGCCTTTTTGGATAGTTAAAAAGCTGGATTCCTTCATTTCCAACATAAAGCACCTTCAATTAGTACCTGCAGAAATTGGATAAATCAGCACGGTTATTTTCGGAAAATTCCCTTAGCAACAAAAGCCACATTAGCTGGTCTTTCAGCCATTCTTCTCATAAAATAACCATACCAGTCGTCTCCATATGGAACATACACACGTACTTGATATCCTTCCTTCACAAGCTCAAGCTGCTTTTCCGTTCTAATTCCATAAAGCATTTGAAATTCATATTGTTGCTTTGGGATGTTATATTCTTTAACTAAGTTTTTTGTATAATCGATGATCTTATCATCATGTGTAGCAACAGCAGTAAAATGACCGTTCAATAGATGCATTTTAATAATATGTTTAAAATTTTCATCAACAGCTGCTTTCTCAGGAAATGCTACTTTCGGTGATTCTTTATAAGCTCCCTTAACAAGTCTTAAATTTGCCTTATATTCATTTAACTCATCGATATCATAAACAGTTCTGTATAGATAAGCTTGAACAACTGTACCTATATGATCATATTCCTTCTTAAGTTGCTTGAAGATTTTTAGTGTTTTTTCACATCTTGAATGGTCTTCCATATCTATAGTGACAAACACATTATGCTTTTGTGCTTCCTCTAGAATTCTGCTCATATTCTCAATCACAACGTTATCTGAAATATCTAGCCCCATTGATGTTAACTTTAATGATAACTGTGATTGTAGCTCACATTTACCAATTGATTGAATTGTTTTTATACAATGATCAGCCATTTTTCTTGCTTCTTCTTCATCTTCAATAAATTCACCTAAATGATCGAGTGTAACGACTAATCCTTTTTGATTTAGTTCTTTTATTACTTTTATTGCTAGCCCAATTGTATCACCCGCTACAAACCTTGAAGCTCCGAACTGCAAACCGTATTTTTTTGCTAATCTAGTCAACATTTTATTTCTGGATAAAAACATAAAAGAGTTTCGTAGTAATTTTTCCATAATAAAAACCCTCCCAAACCGTTTTTATTCCGTTGGCTACGTTTAAATATGAATGGGAATGTATAGCTAAGATGATCAAGTTATATTGATTAGTTGAATGTTATTATATTCCCTTCTTCTCTCCATTCGACAAAAAGTAACCGCATTCATTGTTTCTTTCTTCTTTATTACATCTTTATTCTTTATACCACCACTATATGTTGTAAAGCATAAGAGGGTTAAGAACAATTTGTGCATAGAACATTTCTCAGAGTGGAACGATAAATTGAAATCTAAAATTAACTATTAATCAGGAAAAATCAGAACAGAACGATGTAAGGAGGAGTTTTTATGCAACAGCAGAATACACAGCAGCAATCAATGATGCAGCAACCACCTAATGTTATTACATCAAAGGATCAACTTTACTTAACAGATATGTTATCTTGGAATTTATTAGCAATGAAAAAAGCCCATTTTTTTGCAGGTCAATGCCAAAATCAAGAGATAAAACAGCAATTAGAAAAAGTAGGACAGATGCATAACCAGCATTATCAAAAAATCTTGAACCACCTTCAATCTCAGACAACTCAACAATCTTCAATAGGATCTCAACTTCAATAGGAGAGTGACAAGGATGAATAATGATTCAACTCAACAAAAAATTAGCAATGCAGAAACACAAGTTCAACAAGGACCTAAAATGAATGATCGAGACTTTGTGAATGATATTTTATCTACTGAAAAATATATGACAGCTTCATATTCAACTGCACTAAATGAGGCAAGTCATCAAGCACTTTATCAAGATCTTTTAACGATCTTTAATGAATCACAGCAAAGCCAAAGAGACTTATATAATTTAATGTTTAAAAACGGTTGGTATTCACTAGAAGCAGCTGACACTCAAAAGCTTCAGCAAGCATATCAACAGCACTCAACTACGATCCAACAACAATCTCCATATGGAACTGTACAACAGTAAATATAGGAATTGCTACAAAAATATTTTAACTAAATAGATACCGAACAATGGTTTTAGGTGTTGTTACTTTGCTCTGAAATATATTACGCTAAGCTATTACTTTGTTCGGCTTTTTTGTTAATTACTAAGTTATTTCCAAGCCTCCCTTATAAAGTTTATAAAATCAACAAAAAAACTTGGCATGGTCACCACATAAAAACCGCTGTTGTTTTTTTATTCAACAGCGGTTTTTCGTATAAGAAATTATATAAAAAACGTTTGATTTTTTTCCAAAGTAAAAAGCGTGATCGCTTGTAAATGTCACGCTAAAATCTTATCGTATTTTATTTTGCATTCTGTATCGCAACTCTAAGGATCAGTCTAAGTTTTCCTTTTTATTTTCTTCACGATACCTTTCATTTAATTTTTTTATTTCATTGATTATTTCTTTTAATTCATTTTTGCTTTTAGGATAGGTCGCGTTCCAATGCTTCGCTAGTGGTGGCATTGATTTTGAGATATGTAAATAAAGAGCCCACATTTTCACCTTTTCCTTTAATTCATCTGTTGCTTCACCTAATAATAATTCGGTGTATTTATCAATCAGTCCTTCAAACTGTTCCACTAATTTAGTATCCAATATACTGCCCCCCTACTTGATTGTTGGTTGCTTACATTCAATAGGACACGTTTTACAGCGATCACCGTTTTTTGACGTAAAGTAAAACAAACAACAAGTTGAACGCTTACGAGTTTCCTCTTGTTTTTGATGATAATATGGCAAGATTGGATGATTACCTTTAACTCCAAACAATTCAGCAGGAGCTTTTTGCACAACAAAATCAAAATCATCTTGAATTCTTTTTAATGTCTCTTCTTCCAATTCTGCTTCTTGTAGTAGTGTTTCATACATCCAGAATATATAGATCGCTGTATTTTCCCACAATATTGTTTTAGAGATTTTCGCTTCTTTAGCAATCGAAGAAACTACATTTGCTATGTTGTATTTAAAAAGTGTTTCGACAACACTTGATCTCCAGGAATCTCGATCTTCTTCAGGAATCGTTACCTCCAAATCATCAAAATAAAAACTAGGAAGCCATATCGGATCTTCTTCATCTGTTTGCAAGGAAATGTTTGAAATTGAACTATTTATCCCTTTATTAAACACACTCATAGCATACAGAACAAGCGCAGCTAAAAAAGCATATCTTTTCATGATCATCGAGCCAATCACAGGATGTTTCGTTGTGTTCAATTTCAATTGAATTTCTTTACTTGATATGAGTTCTTGAAAACGATCAGACGTCAAAAAATCTTGCCCTGAAATCCTTAATAATTGTGGTGCCTTTTCACAACTTAAACGATATTTCTTTAACGATTCAATCTCTTGCTTAGAAAGCTTAGCCATGAGTCACTGCCTCTTTTACAATACATCTTCCTCTTCCATGTGGAATGCATAGTGGTGTACCAAATAATGGATCCACTGTTACCTCACAACTCATTTGAAACACATTTTGAACGAAACTACAACTAATCACTTCTTCAGGTCTTCCCTGTGCAAAGATCTTTTTATCTTTTAATGCAATCAAGTTATGTGCATAACGACAAGCAAGATTTAAATCATGAAGGACCATAACAATCGTTCGATTTTCACGTTCATTTAATTCAAATAAAAGATCTAAAATTTCAATTTGATGTGTCATATCTAAATAAGTTGTTGGTTCATCTAATAAAATGATATCTGTTTTTTGAGCCAATGTCATCGCAATCCATGCTCGCTGCCTTTGACCACCAGACAGGGAATCAACTGGTCGCTCAGCTAATTCTGCAATACTTGTTGCTTCTAATGCATGTTGAACAGCTTCTTCATCTTCCTTAGACCATTGCTTTAGCCAATTTTGATAAGGATATCTTCCTTGCTTTACTAATTGAAGAACGGTTAAACCTTCTGGTGCAACTGGCCCCTGTGGTAAAATCGCAAGCTGTTTTGCTACTTCTTTTGTTGGTAGCTTTGCAATGGAATGACCTTCTAATAAAATATGACCTACCTTTGGCTTTAATAGTCTTGCGATTGAGCGTAATAATGTAGATTTGCCACAGCCATTACTTCCAATAAAAACAGTAATTTCACCTTTAGGTATTTTCACATCTAACTCATTAATTATAATTGTATCTCCATATGAAAGTGTGAGCGCATTTGTTTCGATTGCTTCCATCATCATGATCGCTCCTTTAATTAATAGACTTTATTTATAGGAATGTTTACAAAGTGCTAAAAATCATCATTAAGCTTTAACATAGCCTATTTGAAAAATATCAAGTATTTCTTGTTTTATATAGCAGATAAATAAAATATGGTGCTCCTATTGCTGCAGTAAAAACACCTGCTGGTACTTCTAATGGAGAGAATAACGTTCTTCCTAGTAAATCAGCTACCATCACAAGAATTGCACCAATTAGTGCTGATACAGGTAACAATGAACCGAAAGATGACCCAACTAATCTTCTACCGATATGTGGTGCCATTAAACCGACAAAACCTATCACACCAGCAAAAGCAACAGCACTACCTGTTAATGCCGTACTTAGTAGTAAAAGCAGAAATCGATTTTTTTGAACGGCACTACCAACACCTGTTGCAAGCTCATCACCAAGCTCTTGAATATTCACATTACGAACCGACACAATACTTATAATAAACAAGATCACCACAACCGGTAGTAATATACGAACCTGTTCCCATGTAGCTCCGTACACTGTACCTGTTATCCACACATTTGCCTGTGCAGCCTGGTAAATGGGACCTTTCACCATAAATAAGGTTGTTAAAGACTGTGTTAACATCGCTAAGCCTATTCCTATTAACACTAATCTAATAGAAGAAGATCCATTATTTTTCCACGAAAGGAAATAAACAAGTAACCCGATAATTGTTGCTCCTATAAATGCTGCGACCGGCATCCACTTTATGCTTATGATTAGTGAATTATTTCTATCGCTAAAAAGCATGAGAAACATAACAACCGCAACAGATGCTCCGCCAGTGATACCAATAATATCAGGTGAAGCTAATGGATTTCGAATCAACCCCTGAAGTATTGCACCAGCTACAGCAATGCTAACACCTACTAATAAGGCGATAATGATCCTTGGTAAGCGGAAGGAAAAAATAAATAGATTTTCCATGTCTGTTCCATAACCAAAGAGCGTCTTAAATACGTTGAATGGACTTATAATCACTTCTCCGATCCCCGTACTAATAATAAATATCGCTAATACGATTGATAACAAAATAAATGAAATAATAAGTGCTCTTTTATCAATTAAAAAAGATAATTTGTCGTTTCCAATTCTCAATTTATAATATTTTTTCATTATTTTCCGAACCCCCTTCTAGCTATATAAACGAAAAAGGGTGTTCCTATAAATGCTGTCATAACCCCTACTGGCACTTCTTCTGGCATAACAACAAGCCTTGCTAAAATATCAGCAAATACAAGAAGTGAACCTCCTAAAACAATACAATATGGAAGAATCCATCGATAATCATTTCCGACTAAAAATCGAGCAAAATGAGGAATGACAATACCGATAAATGCAATAGGACCAGCAACAGCCACTGCCCCACCACCTAAAATAATCACGATAAAAGCACCTGTTAATTTTAAAACTCCAGTACGTTGCCCTAAACCCTTAGCTACATCTTCTCCCATTGTAAGGACATTTATTTTCTGAGAAAGAACCATACTTAAAATGATCGCAGGTAAAATATACGGTAAAACTGTATACAGACTTTCCATCTTTCTTCCTTGAATAGATCCTGCTAACCAAAATAAAACTTGATCTAAAGCAGCTTCATTCACAACAAGTAAGCCTTGTGTTAATGAAGAAAAAAGCGCTGCCATAGCGGCTCCTGCTAATGTAAGTTTCATTGGAGTTAGCCCTTCCCTACCAAAAGATCCAACAAAATAGACTAAAAATGCTGTAAAAGCGGCTCCTGCAAAAGCAAGCCATGTGTATGTTTGATATGAATTAACATAAAAAAGTGACACAGCTACAACCACGAAAAATCCGGCTCCTGCATTTATTCCAAATACACTTGGTGATGCGAGTGGATTTTTTGTTAATGCTTGCATGATCGCACCAGCAATGGCAAGACTCGCTCCTACTACAGCAGCGATCAGCGCCCTTGGTAACCTAACATTGTAAACAATAATATGTTCATTAGATCCATTAAAGTTAGCAAATGCATGATAAACAGTAGTCATATTTGTTTCTGCATAACCAAACACAAGACTTCCGCACATTAAAAGTAAAAGTAATATTACACCTGTAATTAGACCGAGTGTTCTACGATAAACTGTATGAAATAACATATAGGAACTCCTTATATTCACGGATCATCTTATTTTCTAAAGTTTATTCTATCAAAAAACAATGACTTTGAAAATCATTTTCAATTAAAGATTGACAACTCATTTGATAACAATTATCATTTACCTTGGAAATGAAAACGATTATCATACTATTTTGGGGGTAAGAACATGATGACTACATATAAAAAGTCATGGTTAACATTATTATTATTAAGTATTACCATGCTAATACTTGCAGCTTGTGGAAACACTGCTGACGAAGGTAAAGATGAAACAACTGAAGGAACTAGTGATGCTCCAGCTGAAGAAACATATACAATTGATCATGCTATGGGTTCTACAGAAATTACTGGAACTCCTGAAAAAGTTGTTATTTTAACAAATGAAGGAACAGAAGCCCTATTATCAATGGGGGTTACACCTGTTGGTGCTGTACAATCTTGGTCTGGAGACCCTTGGTATGAGCATATAAAAGATGACATGAAAGATGTTCAAGTTGTTGGGACAGAAAGTGATGTAAATATTGAGGCTATTGCTAAACTTCAACCAGATCTCATTATCGGTAACAAGTTAAGACAAGAAAAAGTCTATGAGCAACTAAATAAAATTGCACCTACTGTTTTCACAGAAACATTAAAAGGTGAATGGCAAGAGAATTTTAAAGTTTATGCAAAAGCATTAAATAAAGAAGACGAAGGAAATAAAGTGATTGAGGATTTTGAAAACCGTATTACTGAAATAAAAGAATCTGCTGGTGACAAAATTAACCAAGATGTTTCAGTTGTTCGTTTTATGGCAGGTAAAACTAGAATCTACTATAAAGATTCTTTCTCAGGAGTTATTCTTGAAAAATTAGGGTTCAGTCGTCCGAGCGTGTTAGAAGACGTTTTCTCTGATAATCCTGAAGATTTATTTGCTCGTGAAGTTGGTAAAGAAGTTATTCCAAAAATGGATGGAGACATCTTATTTTACTTCACTTATACAACTCCAGAAGATCAAGAAGCAAACAAAACAGAAGAAGAGTGGACAACCGATCCTCTTTGGAAAAACCTTGAAGTTGTAAAAGCAGAAAAAGCTTACAAAGTTGATGACTCTATTTGGAACACAGCTGGTGGTGTTCTTGCAGCTAATTTACTTTTAGATGATATTGAGCAAAAGATATCTGAATAACACTGGAAAGGCCGACTGATAATATTCAGTCGGTTTTTTTCTTGCCTTTTCACAACCATATTTCAAAAAAGCACCAATCTTCAATCTTCGCTATAAAACTTTTATATATTGTTATTTCTTATTCTTTAAGGGAAAAGTAAAGACATAAATAGAATTTTATATAGGAGATGAGTTCTTTTGCTACAGGCAGCACTTTGGGGAGCATTTGCAGGTTCCTCTATTTTAATAGGAGCTCTGTTAGGCATCTATACTAACTTACCAAAAAAAGTCACTGGACTTATTATGTCCTTTGGTACTGGCGTTCTACTCGGTGCCGCATCCTTTGAATTACTATCTGAGGCAGTAGCTCAAGGGGGACTTATGGCTACCTCAATAGGTTTCTTATCAGGATCATTAGTTTTCACTTTTTCGGAACTATTCATTTCTAATAAAGGTGGAAAAGATCGCAAAAGATCTAAAAAAAGTAATGAACATTCTTCAGGACTCTCTATTTTTATTGGCACAGTCCTTGATGCGATTCCAGAATCTATCATCATTGGTGTTAGTCTTCTTGGAAAAGGGTCTGTAAGCTATTTAATGGTTATTGCCGTATTCATTAGTAATTTTCCTGAAGGCTTATCAAGTACAGTTGGCTTAAAAAAAGATGGATATAGTAAAAAAGTAATTCTAGTGATGTGGTTAATTGTTGTTCTACTCGCTTCCTTAAGCTCCTTACTCGGCTTTACTTTTCTACAACATACATCTGTTTCTGTTATTTCCTTTATATCTGCCTTTGCAGCAGGAGGGATTATTGCAATGGTTGCTTCAACAATGATGCCAGAAGCATTTGAAGAAGGAGGAGCCATCGTTGGACTGATTGCTTCTTTAGGTTTATTAAGCTCTTTGTTTTTATCACACTTATAGGTAACATCAAGTACAAAAAGAGCCGACAAAAGGTAGATCCTTTAGTCGGCTTACATTTTTGCAAACTCCATTACACCCTCATCCGGTTAAAACGTCCTCCTGTGGATATCGTATCTTTTCTTTTGATGGCTTTGCTAGAGAAAACATCAATGTTAAAGGACCTAATTTTCCTACAAACATGATAAAAATGATCAATTGTTTTCCAATTGATGTTAAATCTCCCGTTATTCCGGTTGATAGTCCTACCGTACCGAAAGCGGAAACTACTTCAAACATAATGTCTAGAAATGATGCGTGTTTTTCTGTGATATTCAATAAGAGAATGGAGCAGATCACAAATACAATACTAACCATCGAGATCGCAAGTGCTTTAACAATCGTTGAGTAATGAATTGTTCGACGAGATACAACCACCTCACTTTTCCCTTTTAGAAATGTAAGTGTTGCTAGTCCAATAACAATTGCTGTGGTTAACTTAATTCCACCACCTGTTGAACCGCTACCAGCACCTATAAACATTAAAATAACCATAAAGAAGATACTCGTTTCATCTAGACCACCTATGTCAATTGTATTAAAACCGGCTGTTCTTGGTGAAACAGCTTGAAAATAAGATGCCCATAGCTTGTTACCCAGTGTTAGCTCTCCTAATGTTTTTGGGTTACTATATTCCACACAAAAGATGAAAAGCATCGCTACAACATTGATGATTAATGTCCCAACAATCATCATTTTCGTATGCAAAGATAATTTTTTAAAACTCTTTTTATGCCAGATATCAACAAGAACAGTAAAGCCTATTCCTCCAATGATAAATAATGAAGACATCACAATATTAATAATAGGATCTCCAACATATTGAATCAAATTATCTGGCCAAAGGGCGATACCTGCATTATTAAAAGCGGATATAGAATGAAAAAAACTATAAAATAACCCTTGTGACCATCCATATTCAGGTACCCAACGTATGGCAAGAAAAATCATTGCAATCATTTCAATCGTAATCGAAAAAATAAATAAGTACTTTACAAGCTTAATCACTCCACCTAGAGATGTTTGATTTAATGCGTGCTGAATTAATATTCTTTCTTTCAATCCTATTTTTTTGCCTAAAACCATAAAAATTAATACCGCAAATGACATAATTCCTAAGCCACCGACTTGAATTAATATCGCAATAATGAATTGTCCATAAACAGTAAATGTTGAACCAGGGTCTACTGTTGCTAAACCTGTGACAGTCATTGCTGAGGTCGCAATAAACAAAGCATCAACCCATTTAATTGAAACATTTGTAGCAAAGGGTAACTTTAGTAAAATCGTTCCAATAGTAATGGAAACAACGAACACCAAAACTAGTAACTGTGAAGGATTTAGCTTAATAAATCTTTTTGCTTTCATCCCTTACATTCCATTTTCTTCGAACCGGATAATATCTTTATTTTTTCCAATGATCAACAAAACATCTCCTATGCCTATCTTTTCATCTGCACCAGGAGAAACACTTATCTCTTCTCCTCTTTGTATTCCTACGATATTACAGCCATATCTTGACCTGATATCTAAATCAAATAATGATTTATTGTTTAATTTCTTCGTAGCTATAACCTCAACCATACTATATTCTTTTGATAACTCGATATAATCTATCATTTTCTCTGAAATAATATGATGGGCAATTCTTTTTGCCATATCTCTTTCAGGATGAATGACTCGGTTCACACCAATTTTCTCTAATACCTTTTGATGATAATCATTTTGTGCCTTTGCCCAAACTTGTGGTACTCCTAATTCTATTAATAATAAAGACGTCAAAATACTTGCTTCAATATTATCACCAAATGAAACAAACGCATGATCTACATTTCTAACTCCTAGTTGTTTTAAGATCGTTTCATCAAGAGCATTTGCTTTAACCGCATGTGTAGCATATGAGGCATATTGCTGGATTTTCTCTTCACTTATATCGATCGCCAATACCTCTATTCCTAGCTCATAAAACTCTTTTACTAAACTACCACCAAAACGACCTAATCCAAATACAGCAAATTGCTTTTTCACACAAATTTCCTTCTTTCTATTCATAAAATGAACGTTTTCCTCGTACGATCATCCTTTTTATTGATTTTGAAGCATAAAAAAAGACACAGAGGCCTAATGTACTCCTGTGACTATATTTATCACAAGTCCATTCCCTCTAACGCTTACGAAGTTAGCTGTCGGATTAGGGCAATTGAGAGTAGCCCTTCAAACACAAAGGTTTGATTCACCCCAGAATCTAAAAATTCAGATTCAATAATGGGTCCCCCGCTCCTATTTATAGGATTAAGCGATTTTGAACAATCTATTCTATTTTTAGAAATAATGATGATTATGAATGTATCTTACTCCTCTATGATTTATGTAGTAAAGGACTAAATTTCCTTTTAAAGTTCTAAAAATGACCAATTTCATTCAATTATACGCTTACATAATGTGTTTTCTCAACTAATCTATATATTTCGTTACTCAAGTTTGTATTAATTCAACGTTGTTTATTATTTTGCAATTCTGTCATGAGAAGTCATGATGGTTTATCTTCGATTTCCTGAGAATGTCATCGATTATCGGAATTTATCTTCGATTATAAGAATTTATCTTCGATTTTTCTAATTTATCTTCGATTAGACAAAAAATCAAAAATTCGACACCACATTAAAAACTTTTAGAATACCGCCTCACTAAAAAATGTTAGCCCGTTATCAGGGCTAACATTCATCGTCTATCATTTAGATTCTGCGAGGTTTGTGTGTTTCTTTTCAGTTTCAGAAACAATTAATGCACATGCAGCATCACCAGTAATATTCACTGCTGTACGTGCCATATCTAGTAAGCGATCAATACCAATAATTAAGCCAATACCTGCTACAGGTAAACCTACTGAGCTTAGAACCATTGCTAATAAAATTAGCCCTACACCAGGAACACCAGCAGTACCGATACTAGCTAACACAGCAGTTAAAACAACTGTAACTAGCTCCATTGTCGTAAGTGCTTCGCCATATACCTGAGCGATAAACACAGTTGCAACACCTTGCATAATGGCTGTTCCATCCATATTGATTGTTGCGCCTAGAGGTTGAACAAAACTACTTATGGGTTCTGGAACCTTTAATTCTTTTTGAGCAGTTTCCATTGAAATAGGTAGTGTTGCATTACTACTTGACGTACTAAAAGCAACAGTCATAGCTGGTGCAAACTTTTTGAAAAAAGTTAATGGATTATACTTAGCAAGGAAATATACAGCCGAACCGTAGGTAACAATTGCGTGAATAACTAAAGCCAATATAACAACGAACATATATAAGCCCATCGCTTTAATAGCTGAGTACCCTTGACTACCAACAGCTGTTGCAATTAAACCAAATGTACCATATGGGGCAAATTTCATAATCAAGTTCACTAAATACATCATTAAGTTGTTTCCTTGTTCAACAAACTTAAGTAATGCGCTAGCTTTTTCACCTAACATTGTAATTCCCAGACCAACGAAAATAGAAAAGGCGATAATTTGCAACATATTTCCTTCTGCAAAAGCTTGAATTGGATTTGCAGGAATGATATTCAGTAATGTCTCAACCGTAGATGGAGCTTCTTGTGCTTCAAATTCAACACCTTCTGTATTAAAGCTTCCTATGTTTCCTGGTTGAATGATGCTTGAAAGTGATAGACCAATGATAATAGCAATTGCTGTGGTTATTAGAAAGAAACTAATAGTTTTTAAGCCCATTCTTCCAAGCTTTTTAGGATCTCCTAATCCTGCTACACCAAGAGTAATAGAGAAAAATACAATTGGAACAACAAGCATTTTAATCAAATTCAAAAAGATTTGACCAAGTGGAGTAAATAAAAATGTATTTAATGTAGTAAATAAATCAGGAGATACAATATTCAGAACTAACCCAACGATTGCACCTAATACTAACCCGATTATTATTTTTGTTGCTAACCTCAAGAAAACCACCTCTTTTTTAATTTTCTATTCTTTTCCTTTTTTTATTCATTTAGAAACCTTTTCCATTAAATTATTTAGGCTGCTTTTGTAAATTTTGTTGCTTTTTAATACTTGATGGAAACAGCACTATATAAAGTCTAGTGGCATCTTTTCTTCTGGAACAATACCTTTATACGATAATAAACACTGTTTCTAACAGAGAATTAGTTCAAGTAGCAACAATCTTTCAGAAAAGAGTCCTTATTTATTTGTTAGCTTAATAAATTCTTCCACATCACTTGTAGCCATGTTAACAGCTTTTTCCCAGAATTCTTTTTTCGTTAAATCAACTGATAAATGTTTCATTGCTAAATCTTCAACAGTCATTGAACCTGTATCCTTTAATAAGTCAATGTACTTCTGTTCGAATTCTTTGCCTTCCTCAAGAGCATTTGCATAAATTCCAAGTGAAAATAAATAGCCAAATGTATAAGGGAAATTATAAAAAGGTACATCTGTTATAAAGAAATGAAGCTTTGATGCCCAAAAAAGTGGATGATAATCTTCTAATGAATCAGAATATCCCTCTTTTTGTGCATTGAGCATAAGTGTTGATAATTTCTCACTTGATACATATCCATGTTTTCTTTCTTCATAAAAAGCTGTTTCAAAAAGGAAGCGTGAATGAATATTCATGAGCATGGCTACACTTCTTTGTAATTTATCGTCTAGTAATGCTAGTCTCTCATCATGATTAGTGGCTTGCTTTAATGCAGCATCTGCTACAATCATTTCAGCAAAAGTGGATGCCGTTTCAGCAACATTCATTGCATAATCACTATTTAAAGGATGTACATCCTTCATTGCGTATGAATGGAAGGCATGACCTAATTCATGTGCAAGAGTTGATAAATTTGAAGGTGTACCGGAATATGTCATAAAAATTCTCGATTCATTTGTTTCAGGTAATCCTGTACAAAATCCACCCGGTGCCTTATTCGGTCGATCTTCTGCTTCAATCCACTGCTTTTCAAAGGCCTCTTTTGTAAACGCAGTCAATTGAGGACCAAACTGGCTAAACTGTTTTAAAATAAATTCCGCACCTTCTTGATAGGTCATCACAGAATCTGCTTTTGCAAGGGGTGCTTCTAAATCGTACCAACTCAGTTTCTCTAGTCCTAAGAGCTTTGCTTTTCGATTCAAATAATCAACAAGGGGTTGTTTGTTTTCTGCTATCACCTGCCACATTGTGTCAAGTGTTTCCTTGTTCATTCGATTAATAGCAAGTGGTTCCTTTAAGGTATTGTTCCATCCTCGTTCTTTATAAACAGACAATCGAAAACCTGATAATCTATTTAATGTTTCTGCAAACACATCACTTTGATTTCCCCATGCTATTTCCCACTTGTCATACATTTCTTTTCGCAATTCACGATTTGAATCAGAAAATTTGTTAGATGCTTGACCAACTGATAAGACTTTCTCAACACCGTTATCGTTATAAGGAATTTGCACGTTTGAAACAAGGAGATCATAAAGCTGCTCCCAACCAATATAACCATCTACAGATAATTCTTGAATTAACTGCTCTTTTTCTACAGATAATTTTTCTTTAGACTGGTTTCGCATTTCATTCACTATGTATGTAAGTTCTTTTATTTCAGATTTCTTTAACACTTGCTTCCAAGTATCTTCATCAATATCACCTAGTAGCTGATCAATTTTTACAACTACTTTTGAAAATTCAGTATTCAAAGATGTAACCCTTGATCTTAGTAAGTTCGCCTCTTTATCAGCTGTATTTTGTGCTTGTAAACATCCTACAAAGGAATTTGCTTGCTCTAATTTAATGATAATGGTAGACATACTATTGATAATTTCTATTAGTAATGATACATCTTCCACCTTAAATGAAAGTGGCCATTTGAGCGTCATTTGATTTAGTTGCTCGACCTTTAATTGTGTGTCATGCAAGTAACTGATGAAATCATTTGACTGGCTTCCCCCTTTAAAGAGAGATTCTAAATCCCATGTTGTGTTGAAAGTAGGTAAATTCATCATTTTTCGTTCCTTTCCTTCATTTAATTTATTGAACTAAAATATTAAGGCTCTTTTCTGAAAGATTGTTGCTTATTACCTTAATTTTGTAGTTTAAATATTGTTCTTATTGCATAATAAATACTATTACATTAACAAAAGATGCCACCATGCTTGATAAAGTGCTGTTTACTTGGAGTTGTTAACAGCAACAAAGTATAAGAAAACAGCCAATATTAAGGCTCTCAATCATGTTAAAGATAATGAACTTTTTTTAATCAATTTAGCATAAATAGACATAATAAATATTTTTAACATATACTTTTTTCCATAAAAAAAGAGACATTGGCGATTTGCCTGCCCTGCCTCATTATATTGTTTCATTCTATTTCTTAGAAGCTGGGGTATCATCATGATCATCATCGATAAGACCCTTTGTAGCATGTTTAAATTCTCTCAGTGTATTACCTGCTGCCTTACCTAATGCAGGCAATTTACTTGGTCCAAATAATAACAAAGCAACAAACAAAATAAGCAGAATTTCACTGAATCCTAGGTTCATATTTAACACTTCTTCCTTATCGAAATAGAATACTAGAAGCCTTAATAAATTATATATGAATAGTTTATTAAAAGCAAAAAAAGGAATTTAAACTTAAACTTTTCTAACTTGAATGTAAAAAAAGATAGAAACAACAAATGACATCAGTAATGAAATGGGTACAATATAGCCTAAATGACTTTTTCCCACATCAGCAGCTTCATTCTCTATTTTTGGTGAAACCATTTCATTTTTCAATTGCTTTTCTTTTTCTTTGTTTTTCACTTCTTCTAATAGATAACTTGTTATAATACGGTTATCTTCACCTTTTACAACAAGTTCACCTGTTGGTAGAATTTCTTTCGTTACTGTTTCACCTATATGTTTCACATAAGAAAGTTCCTCCGTAGTGACAAAAACTTTATCATCTTCAGTTGTAAACTTCTCATTGCTAGGTAAAGTCTCATTTTCAAAGTTATTGAATCCATAATCGAATAATGTTGTAGCATCTTTATATGCTTGACTACTAGTATCTGTATTTAATGTTACTGCTACTAAACTTAATTTTTCTCGATTTGCGGCAGTGACAAGAGTAAATCCTGATTCATCAACAAACCCATTTTTCCCACCAGAAATTCCCTCATATGATTGATCTCTTACCATAACATGATGATTAATAATTGTTGTATCCCAACCTTCACCCGTCCATTTTAGTTCAATTGTATTAAAAATCTCTCTAAAAACTTCATTTTGCATGGCATAGCTTGTTATTTGCGCCATGTCTTCTGCAGTTGTTAGATGATTGGGGTGATATAAGCCATGTGGATTCATAAAATTTGTGTTCTTTACTCCAATTTCTTCTTTTAAGTAAGAATTTAACTCCTTTGCAAAACTAGAAACTGAGCCACTAAGATGCTCTGCAATAGCAACACCCGCATCATTCCCTGAATTAAGTAAAAGCCCTTGGATTAATTTTTTCAAAGGTACTTCTTCACCGATTTCTAAATAAACACGTGTTCCATCTACATTTCTTGCATTTTCGCTAACTGTTACACTATCATCTAAACGACCTTTTTCAATTGCATAAATGGCGGTGGCTATTTTCGTTATACTTGCAGGTGGTAGTTTTTCTTGACTATTTTTCTCATATAGAATTTGCCCTGATTGTGAATCTAGTAAAATAGCCGCGTGACTATCAACACTCAGTTCTAAGCTTTCGTTCGTAGCTTGACTAGTATTTGGAAATAATGCTAAACATAAGATGATACAACATACATTTCTAACTATATTTTTCTTCATCAGATTACACCTCTAAAATGGTTCTTTTTCACTCATCTTGATTAGCATATCAAGGCTATTAGCTAAAAACAATACTATGTTTTTTCACAATAGGCGTAAATAACTATATTTACGTCAAAATACTATTTATACTTGCTACATAAAGAAAAGGACATTTATACTACTTATCTATTAATCTTCATTCGATATCAATAATTAACTGCATTATCTGCTTAATAATAAGTCACTTTTTTTAGGTACAGGCATTCCCTTTCAGTGGAAAAAATAGGACCCTTTAGGGAGAAAAGAAAGAAACAGCCTAACTATTCCGTGAGTCTCCTAAGCTGCGCGCTTGTGGGGCTCCCGGTGACACACTTTTCTAAAGCAGGGTCTCATAATCTTCACTACAATCAACAATAAGCTTTAACATAATAAATATATACATTTGTTTGATTTTATGAGAAATGATAGTAGCAATGTTGTTCATTAATGAGAGCTCTTTTCTGAAAGATTGTTGCTAATTGCCCTAATATTGCCGTTCAAGCATTGTTCTTATTGCATAATAAGTACTATTCTAATAAGAAAAGATGCCACCCTGCTGGGTAAAGCGTTGTTTACTTGAAGTTGTTAAAAGCAACAAGGCTTGTAAAAACAGCCATAGTGAGACATAACAGGAGGTATAGATAAATGAATAAAAACTGGGTGCTTATTTATATTGCGGCCATTTTTGAAGTATGCTGGGTTTCTGGATTAAAATACTCGACTACTTTTACTGCTTGGATTGCAACAATTCTAGCGATTATGATCAGCTTTTATCTTTTAATAAAAGCAACAAGTTTATTACCAATAACAACTGCATATGCCGTATTCACAGGCTTAGGTGCAGCTGGAACAGTCATAGCAGAAATTCTATTTTTTGGTACCGAATTAAACGTGATAAAAATTGGTTTGTGCGCTATTCTCATATCTGGAGTAATTGGATTAAAAATGGTGACAAGTGATCACAAGGAGGAAGGAATTTAACATGGATTGGCTTTCTCTCATATTAGCAGGATTCTGTGAGGTTGCAGGTGTTGCAGCCATATCTAAATTTAATAAAAGAAAGAGCTTAATGAATGGTTTTATGATGATTGTTGGATTTTTATTAAGCTTTTCATTTCTATCTTTTGCAATGGAAACCATCTCTATGGGAACAGCTTATGCTGTATGGACAGGTATTGGTACAGTAGGCAGTGCGCTAATTGGGATTTTCTTTTTAGGAGAATCAACAGATTGGAAACGTTTATTGTTCATCTCAATGATCATTTGCTCAACAATTGGCCTGAAATTTATCCCACATTAAAGTTTCTAATTTATAAAACGAAAGATATTAAAATTAGTTCTTTCGTATATTTTTTTTAACTATTGATTGGTAATTTAAGCTTTCAAGGTCTTTTTTCCTGTTTTATTTTTTTTATAGCAAAAGATCGAGTTACTATCACTAATGAAAAGTGCTAAAGCTAATGTTGATTATTAGCACTTTGTTTATAGGTTGTTTTTGCTCTTTAAAACTCGCTCCTATATCAACCTTAATCAGTTTAATAAAAAAACGACAATTCTTTTTAAAATATCCTCCTAATAAAGTGTTGGGACATAAGTATTTAAGTTAATGATAAACCCGAATTATTAGTTGATATGTCCATTAAACATTCTCCTAATAGTTCGGGTTTTATTTGCCGTGTTCAATAGTGATTTTGCATGCTATTTTTAAGAACTAGTGGAAAGCGAGTGTCTGCAGCGCAATGGAACGAGCTTGTTTCTTTCAGCTTAACTGAATTTAGAAATATGTCTTTTTCTATGACTTCTTTAATTATGTCCCACCCTCTTTAAGATTTGATTATAATCTTGGTTTAGTCGGATCACAATTTGGCAACTTTTTATTGGCTGCCTCAGCAACCTTCATTAAGTAGTAGCATTCTTCTCTCATCATATGGTCTGCCATTAAAGCAGAAAACGTGCTAAGCATTTTATTTGAAAGCTCCATTTCTTCGACCTCAGCTAAAAAACCTCTAAACAATTCAATCTCAAGCTCAACATCATGATTCATTTTTGTAAGTGCTGGAAATGAATCAACATTTGCTCTTAAGTATCCTGACATCTCAACTGCCTTCAAATAAAAATCCTCAAAATCTTTCGTAAAAACATCACTTTTTTGTTTTAATTGTTTTTCAGCACGATCAAGTGTATCTGATATAGCTCCTGCATGACCTGCAGCATCTAGTAACCACAGAAGGTGATGATGTAATTCATGAAAAATTGGTGGCTGTTCTTTCTTTTTCAAATAGCTAAGTACTAATAAATACTCTTCCAGTTCATTGACCATATGATTTAGAAATGATGGAGAAAGGTGTATTGTTATTTTACCTATTAAGTGCCGTTCAATAAGAGAAAGCTTAAATTGACGAAACTCTGTTGTGTATTGCTCAGCTTCTAAAGTTAAAGTGTGTAAGTTATCTTGTTCTCTAGATTTTTTCAATAATGTATCAAACACTTGCTTAAACCTCATCGCTTCCTCTATCGCGTCTTTTTCTTCCACTGCTAATGAATCTAAAATAAAACGCGCATGATCTCCAAGAATTTGGAGCCAAAATTGATGTTCAAATGCTGCTGCCTCTTCAAATGTTTTCATCATTACCTCCCAGAGCTTTATTCTCTAAACAATATGCAAGCACAGGCTGTCTTAGAGTAAAAAAATAAGAGACGATCGTCATAAATATAAATTGCTTGAATATAAATATCCATGTTCGACGATAAAAATAATGAGGAGGGTTTCTTCATGTTTTTTCACATCAAGGAACTTCAATACAACGCGAAACCCGATCGTCCAGATCCCGTATATGCAAAAAAGCTTCAAGAAATTTTAGGCGGACAATTTGGCGAAATCTCAGTTGCCATGCAATACTTATTTCAAGGTTGGGGAACAAGATGTCCTGGAAAATATAAAGATATGATTTTAGATATTGGTACAGAAGAGCTTGCACATATTGAAATGTTAGCAACAATGATTGGTCGATTATTAGATAATGCACCACTAAAAGAACAAGAAGAAGCAGCTAAGAATCCTGTTATTGAAGCTGTTCTTGGTGGAATGAATCCTCAACATGCGATTGTTTCCGGACTTGGTGCCCTACCAGTTAATAGTGTTGGTGTTCCTTGGATGGGAAATTATATTATTGCGAGTGGGAACTTGCTAGCAGACTTCAGAGCGAATTTAAATGCTGAATCACAAGGCCGTCTCCAAGCTGTTCGCTTGTACGAAGCTACAGATGACCGTGGTGTAAAAGACATGCTTTCTTTTTTAATAGCGAGAGATCGGATGCATCAAAATCAATGGTTAGCAGCGATTGCAGAGCTAGAAGCGAAAGAAGGTAAAACGGTACCAAGTACATTCCCAATGAATTTAGAAGCACAACAATTTTCTTATAAATTTATGAATCTCTCTAGAGGAGAAGAAAGTGCTCAAGGTAGATGGGCAAGTGGTCCTAGTATGGACGGCAAAGGTGTTTTTGAATATGTTCAATATCCTCAACCACATGCGCCAAAACCAGTTCCACGTCCAGCGCCACCAGTGTATCATGATACCCCACCTTCTGATTGTTAAGATAAGCGTATGGAGCATAGTCTTATGTGACAAGCATAAGGCTACTAGAATTAGAAGATGTTCTTTTTAAATCTTCATCTTCTATTAAGATAGCTTTTTTCCTTCTCAAGCCGATGATACCTGAGCTAGAAACTAAAATTTCTTTATCTGTTGCTATAAAAAGACTAGTTTTGCTAGTCTTTTTTCAGTTTGATCCTCGAGAAAAAAATGAAAGCGTTATCACTCTAGGGGTTTCCGTCTATAAGAAAGTGGAGTATAAATTTATCTTCGATTTTTAAAAATTATCTTCGATTTCTTGGTTTTATCTTCGATTCTCTAAATTTATCTTCGATTTTTCGAATTTATCTTCGATTAGACAATTTCCGACAAAATCCACCTCTAGCCTCGATCAGTGACAAGCATAAGGCAAATAGCAGAACAATTTGACTTATAACTATAGCCCTTGGACTTGACACAAATCCTATGTACACATTCTCGACACCTTTGCATTGAGAAGGAATCTAGCTATTCATCGTTTTTCACTTAATGTTCTAACGTTTTCTCCCAATAAATCATGGAATCATCTTCACCTGTCTTATTCATCGAAAGCTTTTTTAATACTTTTATTGATGCTTCATTACTCTTTAAGCATTCAGCTACTATTTTAGTAACTAGTCCAGAATGAAATGCCCAATGAATAAGAGCTTCCACTGCTTCTGTTGCGTATCCATGATTTTGTGCTTCTTTATGGATGCCATAGCCAATTTCCACCACACCATGTTGAGGTTTTCCTTTGAAGCCAATATCACCTATTAAAGAATTATCTTGCTGACTAATGACAAACCAAACTCCCCATCCTTCCATCGTTGGGTCATTTGAAAGAGCATCTAAATAATGTGAGATATGTCCACTTATTTCTTCATCGTTCTCTAATAATTCTTCATTACAAGGTATTACTTTTAATCTTGTTGTCAGTATTTCCATTACCTCACCTCTTTTTATTAAGCTGTTTTCGCAAACTTTGTTGCTATTAAATAGCCTAAGCAATCAGCATTGTATTAAGTCTAGTGGCATCTTTTCTCATAAAATAGTACCCTTATATTGGGAAAACACTGTTTTTACTCCAAATTTTGGTTACATAGCAACACTCGTTCAGAAAAGAGCCTTTTATTAAAAGATATACCATATCAATTTATCTCTATCTTTTTGAAGTTGGAAGTTTTATAGTAATTGATGTACCTCTTGAATCACTATCAATCTTCACTTCTCCTTTATGATGTTTAATAATTTCATAACTAACCATCACACCTAGGCCTGTCCCATTTTCTTTTGTGGTAAAAAACGGAGTTCCGATTTTATCTAATACTTCTTTTGGAATCCCTTTCCCTTCATCTATGACTTCTACAACAATATGCTCTTCAACTTGTTTTGCTTTAACAGTAATTGTGCCTCCATCTTTCATTGCTTCAATGGCATTTTTGATAAAATTAATAAACACTTGTTTCAATTTATTTTCATCACAAAATACAATACCTTGTTTTATATGAAATTCAGTACTAATTCTGATATTATGTAAAATTGCTTGAGATTGTGTAAGAGCTACTATATGTTGTAAAATGCTAATAATATTTTTATGCTTAAAATTATTTAGTTGAGGCTTAGCTAGTGCAAGTAGTTCACTCAAAATTAGTTCTATGCGATTGATTTCTGCTGATATAACTGGAAAGTATTCTTGTTTATAAAGATTTCCACCTTCCATTAGTTGTAAAAATCCTTTTATTGCGGTAATTGGATTCCGGATTTCATGAGCGATTCCTGCTGCTAATTGTCCTGCAACAGATAATTTTTCTGAATTAATCATCACTTCATGAGCAAGTTTTTTTTCTGTAATGTCTCTAATAATAAAGTAACTCGCTTTTTCACCTTTAAAAATTGTAGGGATTATTTTCATTTCTACATCGATTTTTGTACCATCCATCTGAATCAACTTCTCTTCATGAAGTGATGATGGTAAGCCTTTTTCTGCATTTTCTAAATACTTTACCAACATTTCTCCTCGTTCTTTAGGAAAAAGTTCATAAATATGATTTCCAATGACTGCTTCCTTACTAGTTGCTCCTAATAAGATACTAGCTTCTTTATTAGCATAAACTAATACATCACTTTGTGTGATGATGATTCCGTCAGGGGAATGCTCTACAAGACTATGATGTAACTTTTCATTTTCCTCACGAAGAGCTTGCTGTTGATTGAACTGTGTCACATCCTTGGCAGTTCCGTAAACACCTATCACCTCATCATCAACAATAATAGGCAAGTTCGTAACCTCTAATTCTAGTATTTGATGATTTTTTGTCTTAATTGTACATTCGTATTTTTGTATATCTCCTTGTACAATTTTTTTAAAGGCAGAAGTAATCTTTTCTTTTCCGTCCAACAGTAGATCTTCAAATGTTAATTGATACAATTCTTCTTTTGTATATTCTGTATACTCTTCACAAACTTTGTTTACTTTAACATATCTGCCATCAAGATCCAGTGCATAATAGCCTTCCGGATGTTCCTCAAATAATGGCTGTTTGAAGAATCCACTTCTTTCGATAAAAACTTCAAGTTTTTCTTTCTGTTTACTTGTCGTTCTAGTAATGTTCATGATGTTCCCCTTCCATGGATCATTCATCACATAGATATTTGTCTCTTTATCTTAAGTTAAATGTCTCATAATGTAAATTTGCATTCTCTTTTTTTATTAAGGGTGCTTCTATCATGTGATTCATTTAAGAGAGGGGTAAGTTCACTTCTATAAATTAAGAACCATAAGAAATATTTGTTAAAAGGGATATCGCTAATTACAAATGTATCCATCATAGTAAAAGTAACACCTCTATCATTTCAATAAATCTAGTAAATCCTTTAGAATCGAAAGAAGGTGTTTTGATAGGTTATTCACTTCATTTCAGCTTCAATATAATTTTTTTTCTATAAAAGCTAGTCACTAACCAAAAAAAAGGTTGAACGCTTTTCATAGCATTCAAACCCTCTTCTTACATTCACGACGGATCTACTTCATCATAAGAAAGTGTGACAACTTTTGTTGATTCATCATTCATCATGTTCTATTTCTTCTTCTGTTGCATTTTGATTTAATTCAGAATCATCATCCATACCAGGTGCAATTTTATTATCTGACACTTGATTTTGATTTTTTTTCAACTTGAACACTCCCTATCAAGTTAAATAGCTCCCTATCTATGCTGTAACTATTCAAAGCGTTTTTTCATTATTTTTTCAAAAAAACATCCTACTATTCGACATCATTGCTTTCTTTATTTATGTATCTTACTAATAAAGCAAAAAAGTCAGCTATCAATTAATTACATCTGCTGAAAAGATATAATTTATTAATATGCTGACTTTCTTCATTTATATTAAAAGTGACAATATGTTTAAATTAGTTATGCATTTGTAGCGTCGCGATTAGAAAGCTTAATTTTTACAGACATTTTTTCTCCTGCTCTATATAAGGTAACGTCTACTTCTTCGCCAATTTCTGTTTCCGTATATAAAATTCTTCTCAAGTCATTGCCACTTGTGATTTCTTGCCCAGCCATTGATACAATAATATCCTTCTGTTGAAGTCCTGCTTCTGCTGCCGGTGAACCTGGCGAAACATTTCCAACAATGACTCCGTCTTTCACATCGTTTGGAAGCTTCATATTTTCTTGTAAATAAGACGCAGGAACCTCACTCATTTCTACGAGCCCTACACCAATAAATGGTCTTTGAACATTACCATTATTCATTAATTCTTCAGCAATAGGAAGAACATCATTACTCGGAATCGCAAAACCAAGACCTTCTATCCCATTTTGACTTATTTTCAAGCTATTAATTCCGATCACTTGACCATTCATATTAATCAGTGGTCCCCCACTGTTACCTGGGTTAATCGCTGCATCCGTTTGTAAAACATTTAATGCCCAATCACCTTCAGATGTTTTCACATCAATTGTACGATCAATTCCACTAATAATTCCTTGTGTGACTGTTCTAGAAAACTCTTCACCTAGTGGATTTCCTATTGCGATAACATTTTCACCCGTTCGTAATTCTTGTGAATCTCCAAGTTCTGCAACTGTTGTCACGTGTTTTGCATCAATTTTTAACACAGCAATATCAGTTAATGCGTCAGTTCCTACTAATTGAGCAGAAACTTTTTCACCATCATATAAAGTTACTTCGATCGATTGTGCCCCTTCTATTACATGATTATTTGTTAACACATAACCAACATCGCCTTCTTTTTTGAAGATAAATCCTGATCCTGTCCCACTTTCTACACTTTGACTTTGTTCATTACCAAAGACATTTCCGCTTTCTTTCATATTAGTAATACCAACAATAGCAGGACCTAAATGATCAACGATATCAGCTATTGAGCCTTTACTAGTAGATAGTTCTTCTGTTGCAACAGAAGAGTTAGTGCTTTTTTCTTGAAGAGATGTTTCGATCACTGATGAACTGTTATTTGATAATGGTTGATTGTCATGTTGATCTGTATAAGTTGTTACACCAAAAACAAGTGCACCTCCAACTACTCCACTTAATATTGATGAAAAAACTGGTTTTACGCTTTTGCGTGATTTTGTTTTATTTCTTGTTATATCTGTTTCATCATAATAACCCATCATGAATTCCTCCAATTTTTATAAATACAGTATTTATTAACTATTAAATAGGCATTTGAACGATATTCACTAGCATTTATTAAGTCTTATGACTTCTAAAAGCACTATGCTTTTTGTTGAAATTACCAAGCATAGATTGCTAAAAAAACTGGCTTTATGCTTGTGAACTTACAAATCCACCAATAACGATTAAAATAAGTAATAAAGAAACTCCAGTAAAAATCACTGCTCTCATTTTCTAACGTCTCCCTTTTCTATCACTTCTTTTTGCTTAATGTAAGAATACAAAAAGAGTTTGGGAGAATGATGAAAGAATTATGGGAAATTGTGAAAAAAAACTCAAATGAAAAATGACGATGTATAATAGCTTTGAGAGGAAGTGAAATAATGAGTTACACCGTTTATTTAGTTGAAGATGAAACAAACTTAAACGAGCTCCTTACGATGTACTTAAAAAATGAAGGTTGGACAGTTTCTTCTTGTTTAACAGGACAAGAAGCAAGAAAGCTGATAAGTCAGCCACCACATATATGGATTTTGGATATTATGTTACCTGACATAGATGGTTACCAATTAATAAGAGAAATTAAGAATGAAACACCAGATATTCCTGTGATCTTCATTTCTGCAAGAGATGCCGATATTGATCGGGTACTAGGATTAGAGCTTGGTAGTGATGATTACATTTCAAAACCATTTTTACCGAGAGAGCTCGTGATTCGAGTTCAAAAATTACTTTCACGAACATATTCTGAGAAAGAAACGAATTCACTTACAAGTTTACCTCCTTATAAAATTGACGAACAAGTTAGGCTTGTCTACTTAAATGAACAGGAACTCACACTTACATCAAAAGAGTTTGATTTGCTTCAGCTTTTTATACACAATCAAGGCCAAGCTTTTTCCCGTGAGCAAATTTTAACAAGTTTATGGGGAGATGATTATTTTGGAACAGATCGTGTTGTTGATGATCTAGTAAGAAGATTGCGTAAAAAAATGCCTGAACTGAAAGTAGAAACAATTTACGGATTTGGATATAGGATGTTAAAAGGATGAAAAATAAACCATTAGCATTTCAAATATGGCTGGTTTTTTCAGGCATCCTTCTAGTGATCTCATTATTATTAATTATTCTATTTCCGACAACTTTACGTAGTTTTTTCACAAAAGAAATCTATAAAACAATTGAAAATGAGCAGCTTGTATTAACGGAATACGGTAATCCTGCTAATAACGCTGCAGAATTTGGTGATAAAAAACAGAAGGATCGCTCTGTTGATCATCTCATTCTGCCTATCCAAAGTCGTTATTTCCTATATTCTGAGGAGCTGCCACTCGATTTTATTAAACAAACTCAACTTTTAGCAGCAAACCAACAAAGTTCAGTTGAACGATATGAAAAGAATTTAAAAAACCAAACGCTCTTTTATGTAATACGCAAAATCATAGTAAACGGTGAGGACAGTTACTTACTCTCCTACTCCTGGGATTCTTATCGAAATGATCTTGTTTACACTTTATTTCGCCAACTTTTGATCATTATGTTTATCGTATTTCTACTAAGCTGGATTCCTTCCATTTGGCTTGCGAGGTATTTAACAAAACCATTAGTAAAGCTTGAAAAACATGTCACAAGCATTTCTGAGCTAGATTGGCATGAACCTGTTGAAGTGGATCGTAATGATGAAATTGGAAAGCTAGGTCATAGCATTGAAAAGATGCGACAACATCTTGTACGTAAAGATGAAGCACAGCAAACTTTATTGCAAAACATATCTCATGATTTAAAAACACCAGTGATGGTTATACGAGGGTATGCGAAGTCAGTAAACGATGGGATTTTTCCTAAAGGTAATTTAACGAGTACCATGGATGTGATTGAAGAAGAATCAGAAAAGCTGGAGAAAAAAATTAAAGATTTACTTTATCTTACAAAACTCGATTTCTTATCAACACGAAAACCTATTAAAACAGAATTTCGCCTAGATCAGCTGATTAATGACGAAGTCGAAAGAATTAAGTGGGCTAAACCTAATCTACAATGGCAATTAAATCTACAGAAAGCCAATACATTAGGTGACCCTGATCAATGGGAAAAGCTTATTGAAAATCTGTTAGAAAATTCGTTACGCTATGCACATCAAACAATCAACATAACTTTATCAAGTGGTGAACATTCCCTTGTCGTAAGATTATGGAATGATGGCCCTGAAATTGATGAGATTATTTTGGATCAACTTTTTGAACCTTTTCAAAAGGGACATAAAGGTGAATTTGGGATAGGTCTCAGCATTGTGAAACGTATAGCCGATTTACATGATGCAAAAGTGTGGGCAGTAAACGAAAATAATGGTGCTGCTTTTTATACAGAAATACCAAAGCAGCTTTAGAGATAGTGCAGGAATCATCCATAAAAGTTAATACATGAATCAGTTAAGCTGCAAATACAAATCTATTGTGCAGCACACACAAAATTCACAGAGAAGGAAGCTGAGCCTCATCCTCGCTCGGCTATACCTGCCTGTTTAGGTGTTAGCTCTTTCTCTACTTTCTTAGCAGTCTTTGTATCTTCCGCTTCATTTCACTGATTCTAAAAGATAGTATGTAAAAAAATACCCGAACGATTAGGCTAAAGAGTCATTGATTGAACCATCGCCTAATCATTCGGGCTTCTTATTAGCTTAAATAGTTATGTTTCAGTCTGACTTTTATCCCTTAGGATAGGTCATTTCCTCTGGGTTTACATATTGATCAAACTGTTCTTCTGTTAATAAATCTAATTGTACAGCTGCTTCTTTTAATGTTAATCCTTCTTTATGAGCTAGCTTTGCAATTTTCGCTGCATTTTCGTAGCCTATATGTGGATTTAGGGCAGTAACGAGCATTAAGGAATCATTCAAATAACCCTCAATCACTGGTAAATTCGCTTCAATTCCTATGACACAATGATCATGGAAAGATGTGATGCTATCTGAAAGGAGCTGTACAGATTGCAGAAAATTATAAATGATCACTGGCTTAAACACATTTAACTCAAAGTTTCCCTGACTTGCGGCAAAACCAATGGCTGCATCATTTCCCATTACTTGAACAGCTACCATTGTTATTGCTTCACTTTGAGTAGGATTTACTTTTCCAGGCATAATAGAGCTTCCTGGTTCGTTTTCTGGAATGGTTATTTCGCCAATACCACATCTTGGTCCACTAGCAAGCCATCTTACATCATTCGCAATCTTCATTAAATTCCCAGCCAATGCTTTTAACGCACCATGTGCGTAAACCGTTTCATCATGGCTTGTTAATGAATGAAATTTGTTCACAGAAGATAAGAAATCTTGCTTTGTGTAATGACTTATTTCTCTTGCTACACGTTCTCCAAACTCAGGATGAGCATTTATTCCTGTTCCTACCGCTGTGCCACCAATCGCTAGATTCTTCATATATGATGCTGCCTGACCAATCATTTCCTTTGTTTGGTGTAACATATGAGCCCAACCACTAATTTCCTGCCCTAGTGTAATTGGTGTAGCATCCTGAAGATGGGTCCGACCAATTTTTACAACATCTGAAAACTGCTTTACTTTTTGATCTAATGTTCCTGAAAGCTTTTCAATAGCAGGCATTAACTTATTATAAACAGCTATTACTCCAGCAATGTGCATTGCTGTTGGAAATGTATCATTTGAGCTTTGACTCATATTCACATCATCATTTGGATGAATCGTCATTTCTTTCCCTTTTTCCTGCAATATTTCATTACCTCTTCTAGCAACAACTTCATTTACATTCATATTACTTTGTGTGCCACTTCCTGTTTGCCATACAACAAGGGGAAAATGGTTTGTAAGTTTTCCTTCTATAATTTCTTCACAAGCAGTTACAATAGCTTCTGCCTTATCTTTATGTAATTTGCCAAGCGATTCATTTACAATAGCTGCACTTCTTTTTAAGATCGCAAACCCAGTAATGACTTCATACGGCATTTTTTCTGTACCAATTTCAAAATTTTGTTTGCTTCGTTGTGTTTGTGCTCCCCAATACTTATCAGCTGGTACTTGAATTTCTCCCATCGTATCTTTTTCTACGCGAATATCCAAATGACACACACCTCCGAAAAATTTAACTTTCTTTTCTATTGTATGGGTTTTTATGGATTTATTAAAGTGAGACATCTTCTAACATGATAAAAAAGCAGACGTAATCTGTACTGCATCCCAAAAATGAACGTGAAATCTCACTTCTGGGGTAACATCAGATTCTGTCTGCTTCATAAAGGATTTTTCCGTCTTTTTCTCCATCTTAAGATAACTACTCATGATTTCACTCGACTTCTTTTATTAAGTCATATTCAATCGTGTTTTTTTCAATTTTATGTTGTAATACTTTTTTCAATTCATCTGGCGGTAAAGGCCGACTATATAAATACCCTTGAATATCATAACAATGATGATCAAATAAAAATTGTGCTTGCTCCTTTGTTTCTACCCCTTCAGCAATAACATCAATACCAAGATTTTTAGCCATTGAAATTAAAGTTACAACTAAAGCATCACTTTGTTTATCAATAATCAAATCGTTTATAAATGATTTATCAATCTTAAGGCAGTCGATCGGCAATACTTTTAAATAACTTATTGAGCTATAGCCTGTTCCAAAATCATCTAAGCTGATTCGAATCCCATGTGATTTTAGATCATTCAATATATTGAGCGTATATGCCGTATTATACATAGCAATTGTTTCAGTAATCTCAATTTCCAGCTGGTTTGGATTCAGACCTGCATCTCTCAAAGTGTTAAGAACAAAATCAACAATATGATCATGATAAAATAATAGCTGTGAAAAGTTCACTGAAAGAGTATGGATGTCATATCCTTCATCTAGTAATCTCTTAAATTGCACACATGCCTTTTTCAATACATACTGATCAAGCTGCACAATAAGCCCACTTTTTTCAGCTACAGGAATAAAGGTAGCAGGAGATACGTTTCCCCTATCCTCTAATGTCCATCTTGCTAATGACTCTACTCCTATAAAGCTCTCTCTTTGAGCATTGTATTTCGGCTGAAAATAAATTTGAATGCTGTCATTATCAATGGCTTTCTTTAATTCTTGCTCTAAGAAAGTAAATTCAATCAGTTCTTGATTGAGTTCTTCACTATAAAACTCATAGCCATTTGGTCCGTTTACTTTAGATCGATAAAGGGCAATATCAGCACTCTTTATAACAACATCTGTTGTTTCTCCATCTTTAGGATAAGTTGCTATCCCAATACTTGTTGTTAAATTCCATTCTATATTTGAGACATGAATAGGTTTATTAAATAAAAGTAAAATCTGTTGAGCCAAATTTTTGATGTACTCTTTCTCTGTTATTTCCCGAAGTAAGACTGAAATCTCGTCTCCACCCATCCTAGCAATAAGACAATTACTAGGCAGATTTGCGATAAATCTATCAGCAATTTCGCAAATAATTAAATCCCCAATATCATGTCCATATATATCATTCACTATTTTAAATTGATCAAAATCCAAGGAAAAGATGGTAAAGCTAGTTTTAGCATTTACTAACTCACTTACTTCTTCTATTAAAAATCGTCTATTAGGTAAATTTGTTAAATCATCATGATAAGCTAAATGTCTTACAAGTTCTTTGTTTGTTTTTTCTAACGTAATATCTTTGAACATTCCATAAACACCAACAACATCATCTTTCACTGTAATCGGAATAATCGTTAAATCCACAATGATTTCTTTATTATTTTTTGTATATAAAGAGGTTTCTAACCGCTTATATTTGTTGCTATAGACACCTTCTAGTATATTGTTATATAAGATATGTTGATTACTATCTGTAATCAAATCAAACTTCTGATCAATCAACTCTTCATATGTAAAATCTAACAACTTAAGTGCTGTGTGATTGGCGCTCTTTATGTAACCCATTTTATTCACTTCAATCACACCACTTGGATTTAACTTAAACAATGACTCATACTGTTGTTTACTTACAGACAACTTTTCCTTTTCTTCACTAAGCTTCATTTCACCAAAGATACTAGGAATAATACCAAGAATAAACAAATACACTAACTCCAAAGCAAACGGAATAAGAATAGTATCCTTTTGTATGACTTGATAATTAGTAGAAATCCCTATATTAGCAATTGAAATCAAAATTATATACGGAATACCTGCAACCGATAAACCAGTAAAAACGCCACCTAATATCGATAGAAAAGTCGCACGTGAATCAGAGACCTCTGTATTGATTTGATAAAACATTCTTAAAGCGGCAGATACAATACCTAAAGTTAGAAAAAAAGTAATAATCATCAATGTAGGGCTAAATCCTAAGGATCCTTTAAAAATGAGCATATAAAGAATACCTTCACCAAACAACAATAACAATGTAAATGATATGACGAGGAAAAAGAATTTTTTAATCGTCACTTGTTCACCATGTTTTGCCTCTTTTAGTACCCAATAAATAGCAATAGTGGAGATTAATAGTGATATAATTAGTCGAAATAGCTCATCATCTATAGACAAATGAAGAGATAAAAGCATACATAATTGAGACATCCAAACAAACAAACTAATAACACTAGCATCTATTAATCTAGCATTTTTCACACCCGTTTTAATACTTCTACATATTCTAAATATATAAATAATTGCTAACACCATTAAAATACTGCTCAAAAGAAAATATGTACGGTCTATTGAACTTAGCAATTCATTTAACTGATTCATCTCAATCACCTAATTCCGCTTCTTAATATCTACAATTTTAACTATAATATAACATATTATGATAGCGCTTACCTTAAAACCATAACAAAAACCGCATTTATCATGCGGTTTTTGTTTAGATATTATAGAATGTATCCCAAATTTCACTATTTCTTGTTCTTTACATCACTTGTAAGCCAGCTTGATTTAAGAAATTCCAAGGTTTGTTATAGTGCGGTTGGAAAAAGAAATCCACAAAGCCTAATTCATCTGTTGTCATTTTATTTTGAATACATACAGATAATGTATTTATAGATTGAGTCACATCCAGCTTAGACATAACCTGTGCTCCAACAATGCGCTTTGTTGTTTCTTCGTAAACCACCTTTAATCTTATATCCTCATAAGATGGCATAAATTCCGGACGATCATGCTCTAAGATTGTGATACTTTTCACATTCATTTCCATGCGAAGTGCCATCGTTTCAGTTAAACCAGTTGTAGCAATATTTTGATCATAGATCTTAATACCAGATGTTCCTTGTGTACCCATATAACGGATCGTTGGTTTTAATAGGTTCTTCGCAACTAACGTTCCCATTCTAACTGCATTTGTTGCAAGCGGAATATAGGCATGCTCACCTGTTGGGTTATAATGAATCGCACAGCTATCTCCAGCTGCAAGAACATCTTTATGACTAGTTACCATATAATCATCTACTTTAATCGCACCATTTTCAAGCATATCAATTTGACCTTTAAATAAATCAGTATTAGGTTTAAATCCAATACATAAGATAACAAGATCAGCTTGATAAGTCCCATGAGATGTTTCAACTGCTGTTACTTTATTATTTTCACCAACGAATTTTGTTACTGATTGACCTAAAGCTAATTGAACGTCACGATTTAGGAAATCATCTTCTACTACATTCGTAAAATCCTCATCCAAATATTTGCTTAATATTCTTTCTTCTCCATCAATCAGCGTAACATTTTTACCACTCATTTCAAATGCTTCAACTAATTCAATTCCGATATATCCTGCTCCGACAACAACAATATTTTGTGCAGTTTTTGCTTTTTCAATAATTGTATTAGCGTGGTGGAAATTTTTACACAATAGAACATTTTCCATAGTAATTCCCTCTATATTTGGAATCACTGGCCAAGATCCTGTTGTAATAACTAGTTTATCAAATGTATCCTCCACTAGTTTTTCTGTTTCCAAGTTTTTAGCTACAATTGTTTTTTCCTCTATATTTACATCAACTACTTCATGCTTCATAAACATATTTACGCCAAGATTCGTTAATTCCTCAGGAGTACAATAAAATAAACCATTAGGATCTTTCACAACACCACCTACATGTAAGGCAATTCCGCAAGATAAAAATGAAATATTATCATTCTTTTCATAAACATTTATATGGGCATCTGGGTATTGCTTCACCATATTAGAGATCGCAGCAGTCCCAGCATGTGTACATCCAATAACAGCAATTTTCATTATTTTTTCCTCCTAGAATTATATCGTCATTTTATTTGTTTTGTTTGTGAAACTTTTCACATAATATTGTGAAGTGTTTCACATTTACTTGATGACTTTATTATATTCCACCTCTTTGATCATTTCAATACTTATTTGTGAATTTTTTCACAAATAAGTATTTTGACAAGGTGTAATCCACTTTTGATGAAGATTACACCTAACATCTAGCAAATATATTTGCTGTTTTGATTAATTTATTTGGACAAATTCAGGATATATTAGATTTTCGACAAAATACGACACCTCATCCACCATCCTATTCTTCCTTTCCATATTCAATCGTTAGCCCATCAACATGCTTTTTGTTCATCTTTTTCTTTTTCCTACGTACATCCTTTGAATCAAACACCTGATCTAGATCATATTCTTCTGGATACAACTCTTCACGATCAATAAAGGGTTTTAGTCTTTTATGATTTAATTTGATTTTTTCTCCTTTCACAAGTATCTGGAAATCTCCTAGATCATTCGCACAAGCTTTGACAATACCTTTTGCTCGCAAATGTGGTATCCATACGGCATCACCTATTTTAAATGGGGTTACAGATTTAGAGTCTTTCTGTTCTTTCTTTATCTGATGAGTTCTTTCCTTTAAGGTAATTTCAGGGATAATATCAATTCCTTGTTTAGACTGTGGATTACCATATGAAATTCGTTTAGCTCGTTTTATAATTTGTTCCGGTATTCCTAGCTTTTCAGCAATTGAGAAGGCCTGACTTTCTCCACCTTTTCCAATAAGAAGCTTATAAAGAGGCTGTAAAGTTTCAAGATCAAAATCCATTGAACCATTTTGAAATCCAGGAGCACTTTCTGCAAAATCTTTTATCTCACTATAATGAGTTGTTGCGATTAACAATGCACCGGAATTGTATAAAGCCTCTAATATAGCAATGGCCAAACCCATTCCCTCGTTTGGATCTGTTCCTGAACCAATTTCATCAAGAATCACAAGTGTCTTATTTCTTGATTGTTTCAGAATGGTTACCACATTTTGAATATGTGAAGAAAATGTACTTAATGAATGCTCAATACTTTGGTGATCACCTATATCAACAAAAATATCATGTACGATAGTAAAAACACTGTCCTTACTTGCAGGAATGTGTAAGCCTGATTGAACCATCATCGCTAATAATCCTACCGTTTTGATTGTAACTGTTTTTCCACCTGTATTAGGACCTGTTATCACAAGTGCACGATAATCAATTCCTAATGTCATAGATAATGGAACTGCACTGGATCCTAACAAAGGATGTTTAGCATTTCTTATATCAAACCCACCATTTCCCTGTACATTCACTTCATTTGCTTTCATGAATTTACTCAGCTTTGCTTTTGCAAAGATAAAATCATACGAAACCATCCCTTCAACATTAATCAGTAGTTCATTTTTATATGTTGCGGTTAAATCTGTTAAGTGTCCGAGAATTTTTTGCATTTCAAGTTCTTCCTCAATCTTTAAATACGCTAATTCATCCTGAAGTTTGTTAAGATCATTTGGCTCCATATATACTGTTTGGCCGCTTGAAGATTGATCTACAATCATTCCAGGGAATTTTCGTTTAAATTCACTTTTTACCGATACTGCGTATCTTCCATTTCTGACTGTAATCACTTGATCTTGTAAATAGCTTGATGAAGTTTTTATCACTTGTGTTAGCTTCATTTTGACTTTTTCTTCAATTGTTTTGATCTTGTTTCTCGTTTTCGTTAAAAATCTACTTGCATAATCATCTATTGAATTGTTTCGAATACAACGGGTAATTTCTTCTGTTAATTCTTCTAACTCATATAAGGAATAAGCGTAAGAACTGATGGTTGGGGCATTATATTCCTGTTTTAACATGAACCGTTTAATTTTTTTCACACTATCTAAAAATGCACTTAAAAATTCAAATTGTTCAGGAGATGGGAGATATCCTTTATCAACTAAAGTAATCATTTGCTCCACACCTTGTAAGGAATGAACAGGTATACTTGCTGACTTTTCAATAATGTTACATGCTTCTGTTGTTTCATTTAACTTTCTTTTTATTTTCATTTCATCTGTTAAAGGTGTTACATTCAGTGCTCTTTGTTTAGCTTCTTTACTCATTGCATAATCACTTAGCAGCCCTAAAACTTTGTTAAATTCTACACTTTCAATTGCTTTATTATTCAATGTTTTAATCCTCCGTTTTTTTAAAAAATATATTGTATAACAAGAATAAATACATTTACTTCAACGCAAAAAGGTGATGAACATAAGTTGTTCATCACCTTTAAAATCTCTTATTAACATACTGCTCCAATTTATTAGTATAAAAACGTACTTCATGTATGCGTTTTAATACATAAAAAAACGCACTTAAACAAAAGTACGAATTTTCATACGAGCACTATGTGAGAGATCACAATTGTGTATGATAACCGTTTTGTTCTCAACCTTCTACATAAGACAAACTCAAATAAACCTTTTCTAACAAAAAGTTTTTAAAGTTGAATGATGTAGTTGAAGTATTTACTTCGTTTAGTTAAGAACAGAAACCCTCACAAAACACATCTCCTAAAATTTGTTACTTTTAAGATAACAGATATTATTTTCAATTGTCAATATAGCTTTTAAAAATTAAAGCCCATTTCTGATTTCTTCAACACTTTTTCCACCTAGAAACGCATGTCCTGTTTTAAAGGTTAAGATCGTTTCAAAGCCAGATTTTTTATAAACCTTTTCCACTCTTTCATTTATTGGCAAAACCCAAAACCTCTCCACTTGCTTTTTCTCTACTTCTCCCTGAATAAAGTGAATAAGCTGTCCAACTAGTCCTTTACCACGATAGCTTTCAATCGTAGCGACACTTTCTAACCGTGCATCTTTGTTATGATAAAAAACACATGCCGTTGAACAAGCTACTCCATCGTATCTTAATAAATAATGTGTATAATTTGGATTGATAAATTCTTCCTCAAATGACTTTTCTCTAATCGACCCACCAAATTCTTGAATTTGACACTCGATATCAATTGCCTCTCGTTTATTTTCTAGTGTGACTTCTTCAATTGTAATATGTTCGCTCTTCTCAATTTCCACTTTTGTTTTCCAAAGTTGGACTGGACTCGAAAACTCTTCAAAGCCAAAGCCTCTTTGTTTCAGTAATGTAATGAAATCTTGATTATTTTCATATTGTGAAAGATAAAATCTTGGAATAATATTCTTGGATTGATAAAAGGATACAACTTCATCAATAATCTGATCATAGTTGCCTAAATATCTAGAGATATGAGCATGATTGGCGTCATAATAATTCGGTTGATTTTCATTTAAAAACAGATAGCCCCAACTCGTTTTGATTTTTGTTGAAAAGGAAGATATATAAGCAATATCTAGAGCTTCAATATAGTTTTCATTCATTTAGGGATTGCCTCCTATAAAACGCTTTTTCTCAATCTTATCAGGTATTGTAGTATATAAGCTACTAAAAAATAGTGAACTTCTATTATCCAAAACTATAATAATGGTATAATTTTAAACGTGCATCTAAGGGGGAGGAATTATGTCTTATTTTCAGCAAGTAGTACAGCACAATATGGCTCCGATAAAAACAAAATTTTTTTATGGTTGGATCATCGTTGCTTTGTCAGCAATGGGGGTATTTTTTTCCGGACCTGGTCAAACCTATACGATTTCACTATTCATTGACGAATATATAAAAGAATTTGGTTGGAGCAGGTCAACTGTTTCGTCTATCTATTCTGCTGCGACATTATTAGCAGGGATTTTATTGTTTCTTATTGGTCGTTTAATTGATAAATATGGCCAACGAAAAATGGTTGTTATTATTGGCAGCATGCTAGCATTTGCTTGCTTTTGGAATAGTTTTGTTTCGAATATGGTTATGTTGTTTATAGGATTTTTCCTTATTCGATTATTTGGGCAAGGCTCCATGACATTGTTACCAAATACATTAGTTCCACAATGGTTTATTAAATATCGCGGTCGCGCCTTCAGCTTTATGGCGATAGGGGGCTTTATTAGTTCTGCAGCATTCCCCATTATAAACGCATGGTTAATTAAAACTTATGATTGGCAAACAACTTGGACTGTTTGGGGAACTCTACTATTCGTTATTTTTGTCCCAATCGCTTATGTATTTACACGTAATAAACCAGAAGATATCGGACTACTTCCTGATGATGCGACTGTGTTAAAAAGAACTGGTCAGGAAGGTCAGAAAGATGAAACGATATTTGAAGAAAACTGGACACTAAAAGAAGCGAGAAAAACAGTTGCATTTTGGCTACTTCTTTTTATCGTGGCTATTCCTGCTTTAGTGAACACAGGATTAACCTTTCATTTAGTATCTATTCTTGGTGAAGGTGGGATAAAACCTGCTGTTGCGGCACTAATATTGAGCTTAATGGCAATCATCGGATTCCCAATTACCTTTATTTCAGGATTTATTTTAGAAAGAGTTAAAGTAAATATATTATTAGCTATTGTGTTTATTGGTGAGATTTTCATGATCATCATTATCTTTTTTACAGATAGCATCACTATGGCAATATTATTTGGTGTAGTTTGGGGAATCACAGGAGGACTAGAACGCATAACACTAGCGATTGTGTGGCCGTCTTATTTTGGAAGAAAACATATTGGTAGTATAAAAGGTGTTGCTATGACGATGATGGTTATTGGATCAGCTTTTGGCCCATTACCTTTCGGAGTAGCATTTGATATGTTCCAAGGATATGAGGAAATTCTTTTAGCCACATTAATTTTACCTGTTGCAGCTGCCATTGCTGCCATTTCAGCAAAACAGCCTGTGAAAAGTGAGACATTGAAAAGTTAAATAATATTGGATGAGGCTGGGACATAATTAAACAAAAAAGACGAATAAATCTAAATTCAGTTAAGCTGAAAGAAACAAGTTCGTTCCATTGCGCTGCAGACACTCCATTCGCCGGGGAGGAAGCTGAGCCCAATGTCATCAAGCTAACCTTACAAATTATGTAAGGTTTTTTTGGACGATTTTCTGTTTGAATCAAGCTAAGTTTAATTGAAATGCAAATGTCAT
>NZ_JAIVKL010000006.1 GCF_020524045.1 Metabacillus litoralis | reverse complement strand
CCTTTTTTAGAGACTAGATCTAAAACAAGCGTTAAAAACACTTGTAAACTACCATAGGTATGATGTAGATGTAAATTATTGGTTTCTTAGCTTGATGACATTGAAGCTGAGCCTCCTCGACGCAAGCGCCTGCGGGGTCTCAGCCTTTCCTCTATTTCCCGTAGGAGTCGAGTGTCTTCCGCTTCATTCCACTAGTTCTTAAAAGTAGTATGCAAAATCAAAAAATGGAAGACGACAAGCAAAATCCCGAATTATTAGGCGAATGTTTAATTGACATATCACCTAATATTTCGGGTTAATCGTTAGCTTAAATACTTATGTCCCAACCTCTAATCAATGATGAAAGAGATTAACTTTGGGACTCTCTTTTTAAACTCTGTATAGTTATGTTCTGCATCTTGACACGTTTCAAAAATAACATTTTGATGTTTCTTATTTAAAATGTGATAAATTCTTTCATTTGAATTTATAAAAGCTTCACTAATTTTGATCTCTTTCTTTGCTTCTGCTGTCCCACAATCGATGTAAAATCCTTTTACGCATGATAAGTCCGTTTCTTCTAGTAGTTTTTCGATCTGCTCCTGGTTTCTATAAAAAGCAGAAGATAATACAGCGACTTTTTTAAACACTTGTGGATAACAGCATGCAGCATAAGTGGAGATTAATCCACCTAATGAAATGCCGGCAATTGAAGTACTATCCTTTTTTGTTCGGTACTTTTTATCAATAAGAGGCTTTAGATCGTTAACAACAAAATCAACATATTCTTTCCCAGAGCCCCCGGTTGATTCCGTTAAACCAAAGATTTCACGACTGTATTCACCGTTCACCCATGGACAGTATTCATTTACTCTTTCTTGCCTGTTTTGATCAATTGCCACAACGATTAACTCTATTTCATTTTCATCTAAATAGTTTTCTACTTCTAAAGAAACACCACCAATTGCATCAGTGCTTTGAAAAACATTTTGTCCATCATGCATATATAGCACTTCGTATCGTTTGTCTTCTTCATTGTATTTCTTTGGAAGATATATTCTGATGTTTCTTTCCTGGTTTAATCGATTCATATGTACTTTCAACGATTCAATCATTTCAATTCTCCTTGTGTGTCACTACCTACTATTCCTTTAAAAAGGCAACAGCAGCTTAATTCCAAATGCTAATAAAATCGCACCACCTAATGCTTCACTATATGAACCTAACCAATTTTGCACTCTTTTCCCAACTAGTAGACCGATCCATGTTAACACCATACTTACGACACCGAAAATGGCTACAGTGAGGAATGTTTTGGCTCCATAAATTCCCAAACTTAAGCCAACTGAAAAGCTATCTAAGCTGACACTTAGCGCAAATACGATTAATCCAAAGCCTACAGGAGTAATAAGTGGTTCTTCCCCTTTTTTAAATGATGCAAAAATCATTTGGGCTCCTAGTAAAATTAATAGACCTCCGCCTAATAAAGTTGCAATTGTTCCAAAGGTGTCAGTTAATAGTCGTCCAATTAACATACCAACGAGCGGCATCCATATATGAAAAACACCGATTGTTACACCAATGTAAAATATTTGACGTAATCTCAACTTAATTAAGCCCATTCCAAGGCCTACGGAAAATGCGTCCATTCCTAGTGCTAAAGCCATTATTAATAGTGTGATTAATTCGCCAACGATTGATTGTATATCCATGTTCTCCCTCCTCGGACACGCCTATTTTTAACAATATGCACGTCCGATTTGGAATAGAACATTTACGATGTTTTGAAAGGTTATTATAAGATTATATCTTCCTTTGTGGAATACACATCTAAACTCGGTTGTTGATTTCCGTTACAGGCATTCGCTTTCCCGGGAAAAAAGTACCTTTTTTCCTAGTTCCGGGAGCCTCCTCGGCGCGAGCGCCTGTGGGGTCTCCCTTTGACACGCTTCTCCCGCAGGAGTCTCATGCCTTCCACTCCAATCAACAAAGTGTAAAAAAATCATATGGCACTTTTAACATAGAAATTAAAAGTTGGATTACAAAGCTTTTTACTAACCAATAAGTATTTATGTACATAAATACTGTTGATTTCCCAACCAGAGGTATTGAAGGGTTGTTATAACGAATATTTTATATAGAAAAGAAAAAACTAATTAGGTTGATTGTAGCGAAAGGTGCGAGACTCCTGCGGGACCAGTGGGACAGGTGAGATCCCACAGGCGCTTGCGCCGAGGAAGCTCACCGCCCACCCCGCGGAAAGCGAGCAACCTGTAGCGGAAATCAACCACCTCAATACTAGTTACACAAACACAGTAAATCAAATTTCAAATCCAAATCTAATTCACTCTTCCACTATCACATGGTTCCCTGCTGCTTTTAATAATCTGTTCATAATCGCTTCACCAACTCCGTCTAGTGGGAAGCTTTCACTGAGAATGACGTCAATTTCTTCTTTGTCAAATTGGCGTAGTACGTCATATAGCTGGGTTGCCACTGTACTTAGATCTTTGCGTGTTCCGCAAGCAATTACTTTTTGTGCTTGAAGGTGATTTAATCCTTCTTCTGTTGTGAGTACACCCACATTCTTTCCTTGCTCTTCATATTGATTAATCATGGTTTGCATATATTTATGACTGCCATCAATGATCACTACAGGTGCATTTGGTGCGTAGTGGGTGTATTTCATTCCAGGTGATTTTGGTGCATGACCTTCTTCTATTAGTGCTTGATCGATATTAACTTTCCCGATGATCTTTTCTAATTGTTCTTTTGTGACTCCACCTGGTCGAAGGATTGTTGGAATAGTTGATGTACAATCAAGGACTGTTGATTCGACACCCACACCTGTTGGACCTCCATCAATGATTCCGCTTATTTTTCCATTTAGATCGTGATAAACATGATGGGCTTGAGTTGGACTTGGCTTTCCGGATCGATTTGCACTTGGTGCAGCGACAGGGACACCTGATTTAGCAATGATATCTAAAGCAACTGGATGATTCGGCATTCTCACTGCAACTGTATCTAAACCAGCTGTTACTAATGTGGATAACTGATTTTCCTTTTTCCTTAATACAAGTGTTAACGGACCTGGCCAAAAGGCTTCAATTAATTGATAGGCATCGTAAGAAACGTCTTCAACGATTTCTTCTAGCTTCTCAACTGTAGCAATGTGGACAATTAGTGGATTATCACTTGGTCTGCCTTTTGCTTCAAAAATTTTTTTAACCGCATCATCTGAGCATGCATTCGCTCCTAGCCCGTATACAGTTTCAGTTGGAAAAGCGACAACCTCATTTTTTTGGATAAAATCTGCTGCCTGTGCGATTTGTGGATAACTAGTGGATAAGTTACTAAGATCATCCACAGTCCAAAGTTTTGTTTTCATCTATAATAACTCCTTTTGCAACCGTTCGATTTATCTACAAATTTCGCGGTTTTGTAGATTCTTGACTCTTGAAAGTATAAAAGAAGTCCTATAATAAAACAAGTCTTATCCACAATTTGTGGATAAGACTTGCGGTATTGTGGATAACAGTGTGGATATTAGGCAGATCTTCTCATAATCTTTGCATTATCTTCTTTTAAAGATCCATTCATGTGCTCTAAAGTTAAAAGCTCTTCTGGAATTGCTGTAGGTTCAATCTCTTCAAAGCCCATTAGTGATAAAAATTGTACTGATGCTTCTTTATTAGTAACCAAAAATAAATGATTCATACCTTTATTTTCAGCTAGTGTTTGAATACTTTGGAAAAGTGTTAATATATGTGCTTGTTTGAGCTTGTCTGACACAACTAGAGATCTTAATAATCCATTTTCATTTAGTGGTTGAACACCAATACAGGCAACAATCTCATTTTCTCCATTTTCCATTAGCATAAAATACTCAATAATTTCTGAAATACCATCAGAACTCACATCTGCTTTTTCGACAAAATCTGTTACTCTTTCTAGATCTTTTTCTTCTGCTATTTTCAACTGATAAAACATGATCTCACCCCATTTTGATTTTTCTCTACTACAACTCTATGAGATGAAATCTAGTTTTATTCCAAAAAAGCTGAGGTCTGATCCCAGCTTTTTTCTACTTTATGAAAATAGTCCCTCAAACCACTCTACTAAGAAAAATTTCACTTCTACTTCTTCTTTCTCTTCCTCTTCATCTTTCACAAGAGACGATAGTTTATCAGTTGTTTTATCTTGGTCGTTTCCAGCTACTTTTTTCTCTTCTGTTTCTTCTGCATTTGCGACAGCTTCACCGTTTGAAAAGTCTAAGAAACATAATGGCGGGAAGAGCACACACCACCAGTTAGCCCCCTCTGCTTCACCTAAGCTAATAAGAATCGCTTCGTAATCACCTGCTGGGTAAATAAAGTTACCATATAGCTTAGTTGGAAAGCTAACATTATCAAAATCTACTGAATATGATTGCTGCATGTTTTCTTTTTCTAGAACATCTTCCACAATTGATTCTATTTCTGGTAATCTTGATTGAATTAATTCCCTAGCAGCTTCTACAGAAGTTAGTTCCTCAACCCATTCTGTAATTTCTTTATTCACTTCATCACGAATCTTTCTTTTTAATTCCTGATCTTCATCAGAGTTACTATTAGCTAGAATTCGTAAACGAATGGCCTCATCTGGTATCACCACTGGTTCCTCTGTGCTTGTTGCTGTTACTGGTTCTTTATAAACATTTGCGATTGCCCCTGCAAATAATAAGATTATATATAAAAGTGCTAATTGTTGTTTTTTCATCTTTTAACGCCTCCCTTGGTAGACAGTATGGTCAGCGTAAAAGATTCTTAAACTATGTTTTTTAAAAAAATTCCAAAATAGATTAATAGATAGAATAATAGTTAGTTACCAATAGTAAGGATGTGTTCTGTGCTTTCTGATTTATTGAAAAAATATGGGTATGATCTTAAATATGTTAAAATATGTATTAGTTTAAAAATACTATACTTACTATAACAGGTAGGTTAATTTAAATGAATTCTATTATTAAGTGTCAAATTTGCCAATTAGCGAAGGTAAAATGGAGGTCTTTATCATGGAACAGAAAGAATTGTGGAGTTTAATCGAAAAGTCCAAAGAATTTGATGATCAAGCAGAATGGTTAACTGAGTTACTAGCTGAAAAAGAAGTAGAGGAAGTTGTAGATTTTGAATTTTTATTTCAAGAGTTAATGAATGCTAGTTATCATTCCCGTTTATGGGGAGCAGCATTTGTTTTAATGGGTGGCTGTTCTGATGACGCTTTTGATTATTTTCGAGGATGGCTGATTGGACAAGGAGAAGTAGTATTTAACAAGGTAATGAAAGACCCTGAATTTTTAGCAGAATATATAAATGAAGATAACCTTGATGACGAAGGGTACCCTCAAAATGAAGAGTTACTTTCGGTTGGACTGGATGCCTATACCCTGATAAAGACAGGTGATATTGAATGGGATGACAATATACACGACGAATTATTAGAAGCTCTTGATAAAAAGGGATTACAACCTGTAAATGACATCGAATTTGATTGGGAAGAAGATGATCTAGAACATTTATTTCCTATTCTATGGGAAAGATTTGGAGAAGAACCACTGGGTTAAACGAGAGTACCTTTTTTATTGATTCATGGACGTTTGAGGATAATACCGTTCGCTTTATTTGAGTAATCGATTGAAAATGATAAAAGATGAGGCTGGGACATAACTTAGTGATTAACAAAAATTCCGAACAAAGTTATCGCTTAGCGGAGTATATTTCAGTAGCGACGTTAACTACACCTATAACCTATAACCATTGTTCGGTTTCTATTTCGTTAAAATTCTTTTGTCCCAGTCTGATTTTATATAAAAAAGCACTAATATATGAAATGTATATTTTGCGATAGTCAACAGAACCCGTTAATCTTCCTTCGTTTCAGCAAACACCATGCGATCTTTCCCATTAATATCATAAACAACTTCAACTTTCGCATATGGAAGAGCCTGCTTTAGAAGATTCTGCACATCTTCCCCTTGACCAGCACCAATTTCAAATGCGATTAAAGCTGGAGTATTTAGGAGTTCTTGCATATCTGAAATTAATCTTCTATAAAAGTCTAGTCCATCACTACCACCTGCTAATGCTCGCATTGGTTCATAATCCTTCACAACTGGTGAAAGAGTTTCAATTTCCCAATCAGGTATATATGGAGGATTAGAAACGAGGATATCGATTTTTCCCTCTTCAGCTTTATTGGCAATGGGTTCAAGTAGATCACCGTGTAAAAATTCTACATTGGCTTGCAAGGCTCGTGCATTTTCCTTGGCAATTTGTAAAGATTCTTCTGCAATATCAACGGCACTCACTTTAAATTCCGCTTTTTCTAAAGCTAATGTGATGGCGATTGCCCCACTTCCAGTCCCTATATCAACAACATTGATTTCTTTTTGATCCGCAAACATTCTTTTTGCTCTCGTGAGAATTCCTTCAACAAGCTCTTCTGTTTCAGGTCTAGGGATAAGCACCTCTTTGTTCACTTTAAAGCGTCGACCATAAAATTCTTCATAGCCTATTAAATATTGAACAGGTACACCTTCACCATGTTTTTCTACATCATGTATAAAGATTTCTTTTTGTTCTTCTGAGAGGACCAATCTCAAATTTGAAAGCAATGTTGCACGTTCCATATTTAAATGGTGTCGCAGCAATAGCTCTCCAGCATTTTCATCTCTTCCCGCTTCCTTTAAAAAAGAAGAAGCCCAATTCAGGGCTTCGTATACAAATTTCATCTTATTTTACTCTTCCGCATCTTGAAGTCGGCTTGATTGATCTTCAACGATTAACGTTTCCACAACTTCATCAAGCTTTCCTTCTAGAATTTGATCAAGCTTTTGAATTGTTAAACCAATTCTGTGGTCTGTCACACGGTTTTGCGGGAAGTTATATGTTCTAATTCGCTCAGAACGGTCACCTGTACCAACTGCTAGCTTACGGTTTTGGTCAATTTCTGCTTGTGCTTCACGTTGAAATTTATCATACACACGAGCACGAAGTACCTTCATTGCTTTTTCTTTGTTTTTAATTTGTGATTTTTCATCCTGACAAGATACAACTGTATTTGTAGGAAGATGTGTTAAACGAACGGCAGACATTGTTGTATTAACACTTTGTCCACCTGGTCCACTTGACGCAAACGTATCTGTACGAATATCTTTCTCGTGAATCTCTACTTCAACTTCTTCTGTTTCTGGAAGAACAGCAACTGTTGCTGTAGATGTGTGAATACGTCCACCTGATTCTGTTTCAGGAACACGTTGAACACGGTGGGCACCGTTTTCAAACTTCAGCTTAGAATATGCACCTTTACCATTAATCATAAAGATAATTTCTTTATAACCACCAGTACCTGTTGCATTTGCTTCCATTACTTCTGTTCTCCAGCCTTGCATTTCTGCAAAACGGCTGTACATGCGATATAAATCTGAAGCAAATAACGCAGCTTCATCTCCACCAGCTGCACCACGGATTTCCACAATAACGTTTTTGTCGTCATTAGGGTCCTTTGGTACAAGAAGAATCTTAAGACGTGCTGTTAACTCTTCTTCTCGATCTTCTAACTCTGATAGCTCTTCTTTAGCCATCTCACGCATGTCCGCATCAAGCTTTTCATCAAGCATTGATTTTGTATCAGCAATTTGCTCACGAACTTCTTTATATTCACGATACACTTCTACTGTTTCCTGTAAATCGGATTGTTCTTTTGAATATTCACGCAGCTTTTTTGAATCACTAATAATATCAGGATCCATTAAAAGCTGATTTAGTTTTTCATAACGATATTCTACCGATTCTAAACGATCTAACATACATGTCACCTCAATTTTCATGCATAACATTATAATTATAGTATAGGTCACATAAAGCGTCAAAAGCAAATTCATGTTATTTAGCTTATATTATATTAGTATGAGTTAAGATTTATCTTGTTATTGAAAAATATCACAAAAGAAATGAGGTTATTATTATGAACATTACTAGAATTCATCATGTAGCAATTATTTGTTCTAATTATGAGGTATCTAAACACTTTTATACGAATATTCTCGATTTTGACATTATCGCGGAAGTATATCGTGAGGAACGCCAATCTTATAAGTTAGACCTAAAAGTAAATGACACATATCAAATTGAGTTATTTTCATTTCCTGATCCACCAAAGCGACCAACAAATCCCGAAGCAGTAGGTTTACGACATTTGGCATTTCAAGTAGAAAACATTCAACAAGCTGTGGACGAGCTAACACTAAAAGGTGTCAATGTTGAAGACATTCGTATTGATCCTATCACAAATAAAAGATTTACCTTTTTCCCTGATCCAGATGGTTTGCCACTTGAATTATATGAAGTGTAAAAAACAGTTCGACAATAACGGTTCATAATATGTAAAACATCCACTTTCTTTGCCGAATACATACTTGTTTTGTCTAACGTGAAGGTAACTAGCATTAAGAGTCGAAAACCTACAAATAGAAGTTCAAGATGTTTGTTGGTTTGTCTTTGGATGATGTATAGCATAAGCAGTTTGATTCTGTACTTATACTATTAAGGAGGAAAGAAAATGAAAAGTACAACAACTGTTACTAAGTTACTTGGGGTTTCGAGGAGAACACTGATGAGATGGGTAAGTCAATATAACATAGAGCTAGGAAAAAATGAGCTAGGACATTATCAATTTTCTGAAGAAGATATTACCTTACTAAAGCAAATTCAACAACAAACCCTACTTCAAACACCTCATCAACCTGAAACTGTAGACAACATTCGGAAGGGGTCACTAAAAATAATGACAACAGCAATGGATAAGAGTAAATATGATGAAATAAACAGTCGAGTCGATGAAATCGAGCGAAAAGTCAGAAACAAAGCAGATGAAGTGGTTTCTTATCAACTTCTTCAGCACCGAAGAGAAATGGAAGAGTTTACCGCAACCATTCAAAAGCTTGAAAAAAGAATCGAAGAGCTAGAAAACGGACAACATCAGAAAGCGATTACTAAAGATCCATTACTAGTTTACGATCAAATACCTTCGCCAAAGAAATCAAGAAGAAAAAGCCTAATTAGCTCCATCCTTGGATTTTAACAAGGGGCTTGTGCGCCCCTTTATTTTTTATCTAATTCAACATCAATTCGATATCTAGGTAATGCTGTGATCATTTTTTCATGAATCTCTTTTACTTTTTGTTTCTTTTCTTTCTTTGAAAGTTCTTCTGTTGTATATACCTTTACATGAATTTTGTTACCAAACATCATGACAGATCCTAATGATAATTCCTCATCATCCATAATTGCCTCTTCTAGCTTGTTTTGATCTGTTCCTAGATCAGGTCGAGACTCTGTTAAATCAATAAAATTCGGATTCTGATTTGGCACATATTGTTCATCATCTAATTCCTGATTTTCATAAGTAGCATGGCCATCCTTCATCAAACGTGTTCCATTAATATCTTCCTTTTGAGGCTCATAACCTTCTCGCGCTTGCAGTTGACAGCCTGTTAAACATAAAGAGAAAATCGATAAAAGTAACCACTTCACTTTGCCACACCTCCTATGCTTTATGTTGCCCGGATAAAATTTGTTTCATGAGCATTAAGAGGTTAAAATACTTTGTTGTTTTAAAGAGATATGGTTAATAACACTCACTCCTGCCCATCCAGAGAAGCTTGCAAAAAAATTCCACAGGTGCTTAGCTTAAGAAGAGGCTCCTGGATCTAGGAAAAAAGAATTTATTTTGCCATTAGGGAAATGAATGCCTATAACAGAAATCGACTACCATACATTAACAGAGCCAAACTTATAACCAAGAAGTCATTAATATAATTCCTAAAAATAAGCAAAGAGGGGTGTATAGTTGCGTATCGTACTTAGAGAAAGTAGTGTTTTTTACTTTCTTGGAGAAACCAAAGTATTTGAAATCACCAATAGATCTAAGTAAAAAAATGAAGGTAAGGATGATACTTGACCATTTCGTAAAGGAATTTGGTGTAAAAAAGGAAATTAAGTTGTTCTGTACTAATAATATAAAGGCCACACCAATCATGCCAACTGCAACAATTACCGTTTCAATCCATTTTGGAGTAAATGCAACTTCCCCCTCTTTCTTTTCTGGTAAAACAGCTTGAATTCCCTTTGTTCCACCGAATACCCAATAAAAATGTAACACGCTTACCAGACCTAAGATTATAACTGATGAATAAACCAAAAATAGATGCATATACATACCTCCACTCTTATTTTAATCCTGTTCTACGCCTTCCCAAATCATTTCAAACTGTTCTCGAAAAATAGGGAAAATATTATCACTTATGTCTTGACTAACAGACCAATTTATTAAGGTGTTAAAATAGATTCCTACTAGAACAGAAGCGATCACTCTTGACTCGAAACGAGTATTTATTTCTTTATTTGTTTTTGCTTCCTCCATCAGAGCAATTAGGGTTTCTGTAAATAAGTTTATGTTTCTTGATTCATCTTTTAATGCTGAACGAATCGTCTCAGATAAAGTGATTTTTAAGAGGTCTGAATTTTCTAGATAAACAGATAAGAGATCCTTGAAGATGAGTAGGAGCTTTTGTTTAATTTTCACATTCTGATATTTTTGTATGATTTCACGAAGAAAATCATTTTGTGAATTGCCTAAGTACAGTAATAGGTGTTCCTTCTTCGGGAAATAATTAAAAAATGTCCCCTTTGCAATGCCACAGGATGTTGCGATTTTCTCAACAGTAACATTGTCATATCCATACTCCTTAAACAATTTAATTGATTTAAGAAAAATTTGTTTTTTTAATTCCTTTTTTCTTTCTTCTCTTAACATGAATTCTTCACCTCCTTAATAGTGACCTTGGTCACATATTGACTATAGTCATTTTAACACTAAAACCTTATTTTAACAATTAAATTACACTGAAGACTATAAAATTCATCAATCAAAGGTAATGTTTGCAAACTTTTAAACATTTTATTACCTCATTGAAACATGTACTGGATAAATGTCTAGCTTCAGCTTTTCATCATAAAATAGTACGCTGTAGATGATGTCACTCTATGTTTGCGTGTTATTTTTGCTGAAAATTCGTATGCTAATTCACGTATTAAATCTACAAATTTACACAGAGTTAGAAAAATGCGAAGAGACCAAATCACGTGTGATTTGGTCTCCAACTTTTGTATGTCGCCCACCGACAACTTTATACCTTTTCGTATCTATCTGCCCTTAGGTTTTTTTATCAGACTGAGATCAATATAATTTCGATCAGTTTGATTTTTATATAGTTAATGTCTTTTTTCAGTTTTCAATCTCATAAGCACCGTGCAAAAAACAATATATAGCTTAAACATTTTCTATATTACTTTTCTCCGTTGGTTAAGAGAAAATCCAGCTCCTATCACAAAGAGAATCATCCCACCAAGAAGAATAGTAAACATGTTAGTCCCTGTGGTTGGTAAATGATAGCCACTTTCTGGACTATCCATTTTATCCGCGTCATTATCTGTTGTCATTTCAAAAGCAGCAAATGTACTAAAATGATCCGTTGATGCAGTGACTACGCCATTTTTATAATGTCCACCAACAAGCTCCCATTTTTTCAATTCTTCATTGTAATAATAAACTTTCACCTTATCAGAATTTTCCACGTCTTCTTTCACCTTAAATTCAAGGATCATATTTTGTGGAAATTCATGATAAACTTTATCACCTGAAGTAATACTAAAATCATACACAGCACTTACGGATCCATGAATATCCTTCATTCGCTCAACACTAATAATAACATCACCATTAGGTAAGTTCTTAGCTGGAATGAATACATTCATATCTTGGTTTTGAATCGAAAGCACTAGTTGTTTCTGTTTTAGCAATTGAATTTGTTGCTTTGTTAATTGAACTTTAAAGTTATATTCCTTTTTAAGATCTAAAATAACCTTTGTATTGTTTGATAGTTGCTTTAAATCTCCAGTTGAAATGGTTGCTGTTCCCGCTTGAAGTAAAACAGCTATTTTTTCACTTTCGGTAGATACATCTTTAACAGGTTTGTTCGTCCCTTTGCCAGGAAGCTCAGGATCTTCTGTTGGATTATCTCCTTTGCCTGGTTGCTCTGGATTTTCTCCTGAATTATCTCCATCTCCTGGTTGTTCTGGATTTTCGCCTGGGTTATCTCCATCTCCTGGTTGTTCTGGATTTTCGCCTGGGTTATCTCCATCTCCTGGTTGCTCTGGATTTTCTCCTGGATCTGTTGGATTCGTTGTTTCATCTTTTCCTTTTGTGAATGTCCAGATATCAGATGAAGATTTTCCAGTGTACTGATCTTCCGCAACAGCATACCAAGAATATGTTCCATTCTCTGTAAGGCCTGTCCATGTTACCTCTGCTTCACTACCACTTGGCACATTTTCTTTTTTCCCGATTTCTGAATCTGTTTTAACATTTACAGCAAAATAATCAGTAGCTACTCTTTTTTCATCTACACTAAGATCTAAATCAATGATCATTTCGTCTTTCCCTGGATACTCACTAGGATCATAGTAGTTATAATCATCTAGATATGGTGAATAGGTATTGACGATTATTCTATTATTATCTTGATCAAAATGTAAAAGCTTCATATAGCCTTGGCCACCTTCAGGACCACCTTGATAGTCACCTAGCATTTGATAGACTTTACGATCTGTTACACCATCATTATCATCATCAATTTCACTTATTAATGTTTCAGAATCATGATAATGACCGCTTAGAACAGCAATTACATTTTCATTTGGTTCAACGACTTTTTCATAAATTTTATTTCCTAATGGACTTCGATTTCCTGATACGAGTAAATATTCATGAAAACTTAAAATCGCTTTGCGATCAGGATATTGTTTTAACACATCATCGATCCATTCTAAATCTTCATCTTGAATTCCCCAGCCCATATATACCATGATAAAATCATTTCCATTTTCTGAGATAAGGTCATAATGTCCACGGTTGTTTTTATATGTTTCTCCGTAGTATGGTTTATCTTCAAATCTGTCAGCACCAAACCTTTTATAATATTCAGTGTAGTCATTTGATAGTTGATTAACATCATGATTTCCTGCTAAAACACCATAAGGAACATTGTTATCATCTAAAACTTTCATATATTCATCAGCATATTTCCATTCTTGCTGCTGATCAAAGTTATCAACTAAATCTCCTGTATGGAAAACATACTTAATCTTTAATTCTTCTTGTTTTTCAGCAATCCAATTTGTTTGTCTTTCAAAAATGTAAGGATAGCTTTCTGAATAATATTGAGTATCAGACATCCACACAAATGTATAATCATATTCATTAGGAGTACTTGGGATTTCATCTTGAATCAATACATTGATGTTTGAATTTTTAACAAAATTACTAACTTCAACATACCCTTTTAATTCAAAATCTTCTGCTCCTGCAACTTTATACGTAATCAATTGCCACTTCGCTTCACTATGATTCCATGCGTACATGGATACTTTTCTTCCCTCTAAAGAATTCCCGCTCCATGTTAACTCAATTTCATCATTTTCATCAATGGATGAATCCACTTGAACATCAAATCGGTGATAAGGAAACTTCTCACTTGAGTCAGTGATCATATATGTTCCATCTTTTTCTGATACAGCTGATCTATCTTCATTTGTAAAAGCTTCTTCTCCTTCTGGCACCATCGTTTGTGGTGGTTCAAAGTCGGTCGAATTTTTAAATGCCTTTACATTGTTGGTGTTACTTGTATCATATTTAAACCCTTGATAATATTTAACATCTAAATCATCTCCTGAGGGATCTGTAACCTTTACTTTTAATCTAGGATCACCAGTAACAGGTGTAGAGCTACCATCAGTCGGAGAAATAAGCTCTGGTTTAAAAGGATTCTCATTCGTGACAGAGAATTGGACAACCTTTTCCGCTTCATTTCCAGCTAGATCTGTCGCTAAAATGGAAAGATGATGTTCACCAGCTTCTAGCTGAGATGATGCAGTGTTGAACGGTAGCTGTATTTGTTCACCATCTAGTAACGCTTTAACTGTGTTCACACCTGCTATCTCGTCTGTTACAGCGGCATCAATTGTAAAGCTTCCTTTATATTCTTTTCCTTCAATGATCGTTGTTTCAACAGATGGTGCTGTATTATCAACCAATACCGTTTTTGAAATCTCCTGATCTGAATCTTGAGCCTTTACAATATGCTCTCCATCTTCCACAGTTGTTGTGTTCCATGCATACGTTTGAGAAGTTGTATGCTCTTTTGTAATCGTAAAGGTAAAGTCTTCAAATGGACGGAATGTCCCATCATCACCCATATCATAAACCTTTGTAGGATCACTTTTATCTTGATCTCTTAAAACCGTGCCATCAGCTAATATTAAGCGCACATTACGTAAATTATAGTCATCTCGATTTTCTTCATCTTCTTCTAGTTGAAAAGGTGAAGCTTTATTACCAGCTCGAACAGTAAGGATGTTCTCACCAAGCTGTAAACGATCTGCTTCAACAGGTATCGTGAATGTTTTCCAATGTGATAACCAGTCTTTGTCCATTAAGAACAAGATATCATCACCCATTGTCACTGCGTTTTGGAAATAAGTATTCAGTCCATTCACTTCAAGTGCTAAATATGCTTCTGTTTCTAAGGAATGGTACGTTTTCTCTGTTAACTCAGCGTTATCAACAAATAGCTTTACATCTTTTGCTTCTTCTTCTTTAGAAGTAGCTTTTAAAACTTTTGTTTTTGAAAGAACTTGTTTGTTCTTTACGTTTAAGCGAATATCTGAAGTATCATTCATACTTTTAATGATAATCTTATTGATTTCACTTTTTACTTCATTTGTTCCATCAGAAACAGTAAAGAAATATTCAACATATTCTTTGCCTATAAGCTCTGATGCATAAATCATATTTTCATATAAATGCGTTTCAGAGTCTAACGTTAACAGCGCTTCATTATAAACATCTTGATCATTTGTACGATAGAACAATCTTACTGATTTCACTTCTACATCATCTGAAGCTGCTGCGGAAATTTTTATATCTTCCGTTTGCAGTATTTCAGTGATATTCGTTTTATTTTCGAATGTTGGAGGTACATTATCCCTAATAACATGCACAGGTTTCTTTGGTACTTGGTTTGCATCAACAGCTCCTGGGGTAGCGTCAAGCAGACCAGCACTTATTTTCACCGATTGTTTTGAGCCGTTTTCAGGATATTTGTAAACGATTCCTTTATCTGCAACCGTATCGTCTACATTCACGACATCGTTGTAGTAAGAAACTGTGATTTCTTCTTTTGTGTTAGTAGCAACGACAAGGCCTCTAGGTGAACCATTGGCCATTCCATCACTATAAATTCTCACAATATCCTGATTTTCCACTAAATTTGAACCATAGTTTGCATTAAAATCAGCAACTGTTTTCTCACCATTTTGTGAATTAATAATCCAAAATACAAGTGTTTCTTTAGATGGAATCACAACATCATCCGGTACAGAAGCCCATACAACATCACTAGCTGGGTCATTTCCATAACGATATTGAAGCTTATATTCTTTAAAATTCATATCTTGATCTGTATTATTATAGACTTCAATAAATTCATATCCGTCGGCTGAACCAACATTTGTTGAATCAGGAACGATTTCAGTGACTAAAAATTGCGGAATTTTTTCATAATCTACTTCATCTTTAGTAACGGTGATAACAAATTCATCAGTAGTTGATGTATTTGTCCCATCTCCAGCCTCAATATAATAGATCATGTTTTCTTCTACATCCAAACCAGGAATCGTAGCAGAATACTTAGCTGAATCAGCACTCATATTCATTGATAAAGAAGTAAAGTTCTCCTCACCAGCTTTTTTATAATAAAGCGTAGAAAATGGTACAGCCATATTGTCTGTAATATCTGCTTCAATTGTAATTGTAGAAAAGGCATCACTTTCAGTCACAGGCGTATGATTGATAACTGGCGCTTCTGTATCCTTAGGAGTTTCTTCAAGTTCAATTGGTTTTGTTGGTACTTGAACAGGTAAAATGAACCCTGGATTAGGTGCTGCAAGTACTTGATATTTTTCCATTTCAGTTCCTGTAGCTTTGAACATATAATGAATATCCGCACCTGTATTATCATTTTCATTTCCTAAATAGCTTGCAAAAACGACCTCTGAATTCATGCTATCTTTTATCACAATGGCACGATTTCCTCCATTTGCAAAGCCCGGGAAAACATCTGTAAATTCGATCACTTGATCAGCTGTTAATGCTGAACCAAAATTTGTACTAAAATCCTCTACTGTCCGAGTACCATTGTTGAACCAAAATACTAGCGTCTCTTGTGGTTCAATTGTCGTAGGAGGTACTTGAAAAACAACTTCTTTTCCACTATCTGTATACTTATAGATGAATGAATAATTCGTTAGAGCTAATGGTTGAGTTGTATTATTATAAAGTTCAAAAAACTCATAATAATCTGTTCCACCACCTGCAGAGTTAGGTGAAATTTCAGTAATTAATAATGGCTGTTCACTAAACGTCTCTTCAGGTAATTCAACTGAAATTGAGTATTCATCTGTTTTAGCCACATTTATACCGTCAGATGCTTCAAGATAATATGTAATCGTAGAATTAACATGACTACCAGGGATTGTAGCCGATACGATGGATGCATCTTCCCCATTACCTACCATTGGAATGGCTGTAAAATCAGCTTCTTCTTGATTTTTATAATAAAGGATAGAAACTGGATTGACCGCCATATTATCTGTGACTTTAGCGGAAATGTTCAATTCAGAGAACGCTTTACTTTCATTAACAGGTGTATGGTCAATAACTGGTGCTTCTGTATCTTCTGCTGGAGCTTCCTCTTGTTCTACTGGTTTTTCAGGAACTTGAGCAGCATCAATTTCACCAGGTGTTGGTGATGCTAATACCTGAAGCTTGTCCATCATTGTTCCAGTAGCAGGGTATTTATAATCAATTCCACTGCCAGTAGCATTATCAGCTTCATTCCCAAGATAGCTAGCTGATACTAATTCAGAATTATTTTTATCCTTTATAATAAGTGCGCGATTCCCACCGTTTGCAAAGCCTGGGAAAACATCAGTAAATTCGATCACTTGATTACTTTTTAAATTAGTTCCAAATTGATTGTTAAAATCTGTTAATGATAGATTTTTAGGATTATACCAAAATATAAGAGTTTCTTGAGGTTCCATCACTGTAGCTGGAAGTTGAAATACTTTATCCTCTTTACTACCATCTGTGTAGTGATAAACAAAAGAATAATTTGTTAAAGATAATTTTTGATTTGTATTATTATATAGCTCAAAGTACTCATAATTATCTGTTCCCTTTGAGTTAGGAGTTATTTCAGTAATTAAAATAGGTGAAAAACGATTAAAATCTTCTTCTACATTATTAGTAGGATCTTCAGCTTGAATAGGAGTTGTTTCTTTTGTGCTTTCTTCTTGTGGAGTAGGTAATGTTTCAGTTTCAGTTGTCGGAGTCTTTGATGTGTCTTGTGGGTTCTCTGTCTGTTGCTCAGCTTTCTCTGTTTCTATTATCTTAGCTTCTTCTTGAGGATCTTCTTTCATTTCCTCTTCAGAAACGTTAGCATCCACACTTTCTTCAGGTTCTACTTGATCTGCAGAATCTTCAGATATGCTTTCTATATCTTCATCTACTTTATCATTATCTTTTGTTTCCTCAATGCTCAGTATATTAGATTGATTTAGACTCTCCACCGCAGAAACTTTCTTCATTGGAAGTACTGATATAAAATTAGAAAAAACAATCATAACTAAACTTACAAAAATAAACAATTTTTTACACTTTCTACGTACCGCTCTTCCGCTCATGACATCCTCCTTAAAATCTAGTAATCTAGTTCACGTTAATTCTAATTCAACGATGTAAACTGAATTTAAACAGGATGTAAATATTTATAAATTTTTCTATACATTGTTAAGGGATTGTAAAGTTTATGAGGTCGAGGATGTTATATTGAAGAGACAGCAACTTACAAGTCGTAACAATTTTTGAGAAACTATTTGAAAAACAGATGTGAAGTATAAAAGAATTTAACTAGCTGGAAATATAAATTACGATACGAGGGAAATGGATTAGTTAATTGGTTCATATATATTGAATTCACAAATTGAAACGAAAAAGTGATTGAATATAAACACATATTAGTGATTATTTTAATGTACTGATCGTATTATTTTAAAGTTTCTGTCTATGTAGGCTGTGAAGAAGAATGGTTAAACTGTATAGAATGTTATAACAGAAACTGGATGACTGATATAAAAAGAGGAAAAGAAATAGGGATGAGTATGATCGCAATCTTAAATATGTCCAGTTCAATATGAATAATCCTGCGTTAAATTCAATGAGGTGTTTTAATTACTTCTCTTCTAAACTTTTTGATGAGAGCTCCAAGTAAACTAAACCCAATTTTTTAATAGGTTTTAAACAACAAAACTATTTAAGGTTGATTGGAGCGGAAGGTGCGAGACTCCTGCGGGTGCAGCGGGACAGGTGAGATCCCACAGGCGCTATGCGCCGAGGAAGCTCACCGCCCGCCCCGCGGAAAGCGAGCAACCTGTAGCGCAAATCAACCTTCACAACACTAGTTGTAAAACATAAAGGTTTGAAAGCCTAAATAAAAAAAGCTGTTGAACTCGAATCAACAGCTTTTTAATATAGTTATTGTTTGCACTGCACATAAACGACTCTAGTTACTTATATGCTTGTCCTCTTCTCCACCTTTAAAAGGACCAACAATAAGTCTACCTCATTCATGTTAAATACTATTTTTCGTTATAGTACTATCCTCTTTTTTAAAATCCTTTACAGGAGAACCTGGCACCTCATGATGATGTCTACATCTCGGCTCATACGATTCAGACGCACCAACCAAAATAATCGGATCATGATATGACGCCGGCTTTTCATTGATTAACCTTTGCGTACGACTAGCCGGAGATCCACACACTGAACAAACCGCCTGTAGCTTCGTCACTGATTCAGCAATAGCCATTAACCCTGGAACAACACTAAAAGGCTCTCCTCTAAAATCTTGATCTAGCCCAGCAGCAATCACACGATACCCTTGATTTGCTAGCAATGTTAGTACATCCACAATATTTTCATCAAAAAACTGAACTTCATCAACAGCAATCACATCAGTTTTATCAGAAATATATTCTAAAATTTCTATAGATGAAGCAACAGGCTTACATATAATAGCCGTTCCATTATGTGAAACTACCTCTTCTTCACTATAGCGATTATCAATCACTGGTTTAAAAACCTTAACCTCTTGTTTTGCAAACTGAGCACGTCGAACTCTACGAATGAGTTCCTCTGATTTACCCGAAAACATACTACCACAGATGACTTCAAGCCAACCACTTTGCTTCATTATATACATGAAACGGCTCTCCCTTCGTCGTTTTCTTCACTTCACGGAGTCATTTGATCGTACCACTTACAAAGGTACAATCACTTATATCTTTTTTTGTTTTATATGAACATGGAACACATGATAATGTTTGTCAAAAATAGCCTACGATACTATGTAGGATATGCTTAAATTGGTAAAATAGGCGTGAAAAAACAGGCAAGAGCAGTTTCGTCTTGCCTGTTTGAAAGAAGCATTATTGTTGTTGTGACTTAATGCCGTATTTTTTGTTGAATTTATCTACACGTCCACCTGCATCCGCAAATTTCTGACGTCCTGTGTAGAATGGGTGGCACTCAGAACAAACCTCAACACGGATCTCTTTGTTAGTAGAACCAGTTTCGAATTCGTTACCACATGCACATTTAACCATAACCTTATTAAAGTTTGGGTGAATTGCTGTTTTCATTCTTTTCATCTCCTTCCGCCCTGAATCATCTGAAACAGAGTTAGATATCTAGCTGACTCGTCCAAATGACAAATCAAATCTAGAAAAGCACATGAACAAATTATAACAAGTGCCAAGACCAAATGCAAGCTGAAGTTAAATATTACTAGAAAAGCGAAAGCGCCTGTTCAGCTCCGACAAGCATAAGGCAAGATGGCTAGAAGGTTGTTCTTTAACCTTCTGGACAGATTGACTTATGACCTCGAGGGGCTAGGCGCTGTAGCTGGACAATAGAAAAGCGAAAGCGCCTGTTCAGCCCCGACAAGCATAAGGCAAGTTGGCTAGAAGGTTGTTCTTTAACCTTCTCGGCAGATTGACTTTTGACCTCGAGGGGCTAGGCGCTGTAGCTGGACAATAGAAAAGCGAAAGCGCCTGTTCAGCTCCGACAAGCATAAGGCAAGATGGCTGAGGAAGCCCTAACCTTCACTACCAATTCTAGCGATTTCTTGCAGTCTTCATCTCAGCATCTAAGTTACTAAAGAATTCTTCATTTGATTTTGTTTGACGAAGTTTTCTGAAGAACTTTTCAACAAAATCAGGAGAATCTGTCATTGATTTACGAATAGCCCATAGTTTTTCTAAATGGTCTTTAGGAATAAGAAGCTCTTCTTTTCTTGTTCCAGAACGACGAATATCAATTGCAGGGAAAATACGTTTTTCAGCAAGAGAGCGATCAAGATGCAGTTCCATATTACCTGTACCTTTGAATTCTTCATAAATAACATCGTCCATACGTGATCCAGTATCAATTAATGCAGTAGCTAGAATGGTTAAACTTCCACCCTCTTCAATATTACGAGCTGCCCCGAAGAATCGCTTTGGACGATGGAATGCTGCAGGATCAATACCACCAGATAAAGTACGTCCACTTGGTGGGATAACCAAGTTATAAGCACGTGCTAAACGAGTAATACTGTCCATTAAGATAATAACATCTTTCTTATGTTCAACAAGGCGCATTGCACGCTCAAGTACTAGCTCTGCCACTTTAATATGGTTTTCAGGAACTTCATCAAATGTTGAGCTAACAACGTCTCCAGCTACAGAGCGCTCAATATCTGTTACTTCCTCTGGTCTTTCATCGATTAATAATACGATAAGTTCTGCATCAGGATTATTTGTTGTCACACTATTTGCAATCTCTTTTAATAGCATTGTTTTTCCTGCTTTAGGAGGTGCAACGATTAGACCACGTTGTCCAAATCCAACTGGCGCAATAAGATCCATGATTCTTGTAGATAAATTATTTGATTTTGTTTCTAGAAAAATTTGTCTATCTGGATATAGAGGAGTTAGTGCTGGGAAGTGAACTCGTTCCTTTGCTGTTTCAGGATCTTCACCATTAACAGCTTCCACATGCAGTAAGCCATAGTAACGTTCATTTTCTTTTGGCGGTCTAACCTTACCAGAAACTTTGTCACCATTTCTTAAGTCAAAACGTCGAATTTGTGAAGCTGAAATATAAATATCCTCAGAGCTAGGAGAATAGTTGATTGGTCTTAGAAAACCAAAGCCTTCAGACTGAATAATTTCAAGAACACCTTCCATAAATAAAAGATCTTCTTGTTCTGCATTTGCCTTCAAAATAGCAAATATTAACTCTTTTTTCGTTAACTTGCTGTAATATGATACCTTATATTGACGCGCAAGTTCGTACAATTCTTTCAATTTCAAATGTTCTAATGAAGAAATTGAAACCTGATTCATAAAAACACCACTCTTTTTCATTTTCAATTTTAATAAAATTTTCTATTATCAATTTCAAACTCAATTTCAACTATGAGAATTTGTCTAGTTAGCAGCTTATTTGAAGTTTCACATGTTGTAATCAAATGAAGATAAAAACCAGTACATAAGGATAGAGAAGGAATGAAGGTGAGCTTGAAGTAGATTTTGCAGCTATTCGTTCAATGCAGCACTCTTTATTTTTACCCTATTTTGCTCTTTTAATCAATCATTTTTGGAAAATACATTAGAAGTTTGAGGCTTTCTTTTGAAGAAATTGAGATTAAGTCAAAGTTATTTTTCTATAATCTTATCTCACTACAAATAAGTTCATCATCAACCACTTGAGGAAATACCCCCAAGTGGCTGCATTTCACTTAGTTTTTTTAAGAATTTTGTAATTGTTCAATTTCTTTTTCAGTTAATTTCTCACGCCAGATTGTTGCTCCGAGCCCTGTTAGTTTCTCCTCTAACTGACTATACCCTCTATCAATATGTTCTAGTCCTGTAATTTCAGTTACTCCATCTGCCATCAATCCTGCACAAACTAATGCCGCTCCAGCACGTAAATCACTTGCTTTCACCCTAGCTCCTTGCAACATCGTTGGACCAGAAACAATAGCAGATCTTCCTTCAACTTTAATCGAAGCACCCATTCTTCTCAATTCATCAATATGCTTAAATCGAGCAGAATAAATTGTGTCTGTAACAACACTTGTACCAGTTGTTTTTGTTAAGAAAGAAGTAAAAGGCTGTTGTAAATCAGTAGGAAAACCTGGATAAACGAGAGTTTTAATATCCACTGATTTCAACTCTTTTTGACCACCTACAATTAATATTTGATCATTACTTGTTTCAATATGAAGACCCGTTTCTCTTAGTTTTGCTATTAAAGACTCTAAGTGAAGTGGAATCACGTTATCAATCATAACTTCTTTGCCCATTGCAGCACCTATAATCATGTAAGTACCAGCTTCAATTCGATCAGGAATGATTGAGTGGCGACAACCATTAAGTTTCTCCACACCATCAATTCTGATTTCATCCGTTCCAGCACCTTTGATCTTTGCACCCATGCTTGTTAGTAATGTCGCAACATCAATGATTTCAGGCTCTTTAGCTGCATTTTCAATAATTGTTCTACCTTTTGCTAAAACAGCAGCAAGCATGATATTAATTGTTGCTCCAACACTGACAACATCTAGATAAATTCGTGCTCCCTTAAGTTCATCTGCACGTAAATAGATTGCCCCTTGCTCATTCGTTACTTTCGCCCCTAGAGCTTCAAACCCTTTTATATGCTGGTCTATTGGACGTGGCCCTAGATGACAACCACCAGGTAAACCAATGACTGCCTTTTTAAATCGACCTAACATGGCACCCATTAAGTAATAAGATGCTCTAAGCTTTTTAACTTTGCCGTTTGGAAGAGGCATTGAGATCATATTGGAAGGATCAACCATCATTTCATTGTTGGTTAACTTTACCTTACCTCCAATCTCCTCTAACAAATCACCAAGGATATTTACATCAGAAATATTCGGTAGACCTTCTATTATTACAGGAGATTCTGCTAATATCGTTGCAGGAATTAATGCTACTGCACTATTTTTTGCTCCACTAATATTTACTGTACCTTTAAGTAAATCTCCACCAGCTATTTTTAATTTTTCCATAATAGTCTCCCTTCTAATGAAGTTGACTTTGCGGAAGGAACATTGAGGGTGAGCTATTTCGTTAATTTTTCACATCTTTATGTAATGGAATGACACGAAACATGCTTCTACTTTTTAAACCATCATGTTTTCCGAATAAAACATCACTTGTCAACAAATTTTTATTTAAAATAAAATTAGAAATACCGTTCTGCTTGTATCGTTATATCAAGATAAGCAACAGATGACATGCATAAGGCTAATAGGAACAGAAGGCGCTTCTTTCCTTAACGGATAAACACCTATTTTCTAGCCTACGGCGGCTAAAACTAGACACCAAGTATTTTCACTTCTTAAATCAACTAGGTTCAACTACTAGTGATACAAAAATCAAACAAGCTGTTTATCTCTTTTATTTCCTTTTAAAGCATCGTCAATACATATCTTTGTCATAAAGTTTATAAAAGAAAATGCGAATGTACGAAAACTAAATTTGTACCATTTTAAAATATCTTAACCTTAAGAGCTAATTAAACGGAGGACTATTCATTTGGATCATATAATTTCGTTAATGATATCACATTGTAATCAAAAAGCCTCTCTTATTATTAAACCATCTATTAAGCAGGACAACAACGTTTTACGATAAGTTTTATCATACCAATTGGATTTTTTTGATTTATAGGAGACTAGATCATTTATAGTGGTAAGTATAAGAGTATGTCATACTCCCTCTTCACATGAAAGGCATATTTCAATTACTAAGCTGAAATTTCAAAACGGACAAGCATAGGCTAGTCCGTTTTCTATTATTCTATTAAACGTGGTCAGCTAGTGTATAACAAGGTTCGAGGTGTTTCGACATATTTTGATAGCGCTTTCTTTATATTCTGAATATTACCGCCTTTTTCGACAAAGGCGGCAATGTTAATCAATTAAGCTTGGTTTGAAGAACCAAATTCACGCATTTTACCGATAACTGTAGCTTTAATTGCGTCACGAGCTGGTCCCATATATTTACGAGGATCATATTCGTTTGGCTTTTCAGCTAACACTTCGCGAACTGCTTTAGCAGATGCAATTTGGTTTTCAGTGTTAACGTTGATTTTAGCTGTACCAAAAGATACTGATTTTTGGATATCTTTTGTTGGAATTCCAGTACCACCGTGAAGTACTAATGGCATACCAGTAAGGTTAGCAATTTCTTCCATTTCTTTGAATCCTAAGTTAGGCTCACCTTTGTATGGTCCGTGAACAGATCCAAGTGCAGGTGCTAGGCAATCGATACCAGTACGTTTAACAAGTTCAGCACATTCTTGAGGATCAGCGTAGATTACGCCTTCTGCAATAACGTCATCTTCTTGTCCACCAACTGTTCCTAACTCAGCTTCTACAGAAACACCTTTAGAATGAGCATATTCAACAACTTGCTTCGTTGTTTCGATATTCTCTTCAAATGGGTGATGAGAAGCATCAATCATAACAGATGTAAATCCAGCATCAATTGCTTCTTTACATTTGTCATAGCTTGAACCATGGTCTAAGTGGATAGCAACAGGTACTGTTGTTTTGTAATCTTCCATTAAACCTTCTACCATTTTAACAACTGTTGTGAAACCACCCATGTAACGAGCAGCACCTTCAGATACACCAAGAATTACTGGTGATTTTTCTTCTTCAGCTGCTTGTAGGATTGCTTGAGTAAACTCAAGATTGTTTAAGTTAAATTGTCCTACTGCATATCCCTTGTCTTTTGCTGTGTTCAGCATTTCTGTCATTGAAACTAAAGGCATGTCGAAAAATCCTCCTAAGAAACCTTATTTTTCTAATACAGAAAAGTATCATACCTAGCTTGACCAGAATTTATCACGACTATGTAGATTCCGCATGATCACTTTTCATATGTACTAGCATACCAATAATCCCGGAAAACGGCAACAATTCAGCAGATATTTGGGTAATATAATGTTACTAGTTTGTTCTAATTGGCAAATATTTCTTTACAGCTCCACGAATTTCATCAATGTCAAATGGTTTAGCAAAATGAGTAAGCGCCCCTAAATCTTTCGCTTCTTGTATCATATCTAATTCACCATATGCAGTCATAATAATCACACGGATATCCTGATCAACGACTCTCATTCTTTTTAATATTTCAATTCCATCCATTCCAGGAATTTTCATATCTAATAAAACTAAATCAGGGGAGTGTTTTTCAACGATTTCTAAAGCTTGAAAGCCGTTTGCAGCTTGAAATGTTTGATATCCTTCTTTTTGGAAAACTTCATTTAATAAAATACGAATACCGTATTGATCATCTACAATTAATATTTTTTCTTTTAACATTTTTCATTACACCTCTTATTTTTTTGTAGTTTGAGCTAGAGTCTAGGAACAGAGTAACTTGGTAACTTCTCAAAAAATGAGATACCTTCTCTATAATGATAATGATTAGAAAAGTTCACTTAATAAAAATGAATACTTATATAAAATAAGTGAGTAAAGCAGACAAATTCATTTTTCCATTTCAAAGAAAATCGAACGAATGACGTCCATTATTATCAATGAATCTCCACTTTATTACTTTATAGAAATAATAAAAGGTATTTCGTCTTTCTAATAATTCTGCTTTTACATTTTATTTCCTGCATTCTTCCTTATTCTTTTGTCGACAATTTCTGCTCGAAATGTCGGATTTTATCCTCAAATGCTTCTTTAGAATACCACATTAGCTAACGTAATTCCGCGGTAAAAGCCTTTCGATGACGTTGATTCTTTTAGATTTTGTTTCATTTCGTTATAATACGAATAGCAGTTGAAATGAAAGGAGATTTCGCTTACGATGATGAAGATTTTCACAACACAACTTACAGGGCATTTTAATCGAATACTAGAACAAGAAGAAATGAATATAGAAGATAGCGCTAGACTTCTAGCTCAAGCTTTAGTAGGAGACGGAAAGATTTATATCTACGGACATAAAGAGCTACACGGAGTTGTTTTAGAGGCGTTAAACGGTTCTGAAGCTTTAACAAGAACAAAATCACTATTGGATGATAAAGGTGTAATAAGAGACATTACTCCAGAAGATCGGGTCCTACTCTTTTCATACCGTTCCACTGATGAAGAAGCCATTTCATGCGCAAAGCAACTTTCTGAAAAGGGAATCCAAACAGTCGGCGTTTCTGCTTTAATAAAAAATGCAGAATCAAGTTTAAATCAATATACAGATCTACATATTGATTCAAAGCTGCGTCAACCACTAATCCCTGGTGATGATGGAGAAAGATATGGTTACCCTGCAATGATGACAGCACTTTATGTTTATTATGCACTAAGCTTTACAATGAAGGAAATTTTGAATGAAAATGAAAATGAAGATGATGATTATTGAGCTTTTCATTTTCGCAAACCTGTGTGAAAAGCAAAAGCCTCTTAAAATTGGCCAACAATGAAATTCTTAGTATCATAAATCCAAAAGCTTTACACATGTTTTAAAACAATAAGAAAACTGAGACAAAAGTATTTTAACAAATTAGGAACCGAACAATGGTGGTAGGTGTAGTTACGTCGCTCCTGAAATATACTTCGCTTTCCGCGGGAAGCAGGAGTCTACGTATATTTCATCCGCTAAGCTACTACCTTGTTCGAAATTTTTGTTAATAACTAAGTTTTGTCCCAGCCTCTTTACTTTAAAATGTTACTTGTTTCTATTTTTCTACACTTACTCTTCTTTTCATCACCAAGTATCCCACTATTCCAGCAAGTAACAATAAGCTACCGATTAATAGGTTCGTGTACGAGCTTGTAGCCGTATTAGGTAGTTCTTTACCAGAACTAACTTTTTCGACTGTAGGTACTTCCTCTTCTTTTTCTGGATCTGAAGAAGGTGTGTCAACTTCTTCATCTGAACCTGGTGCCGGTGTTTCTGGCTCTCCTGGCTCAACAGGTGGAGTTGTTGCAGCTAATTCAAACACACCATAGATACTAAAGTGAGGAACAGAAGCTGTTACTTCGTTCGTTTCTTTATTAAATTTCGTTTCAATATCTTCATTACCTTGTATATTACCATCATGATCTAAAAGGAATACCTTAAGGTTGTCCCAATTTTTCACATCACTTGGTTCAAGTGTATAGATTAACGTCACCTTATTTTTACCGAAGTTACTAATTTTCGTTCCATCTTCATCAACGATTGTAAAGTCATACAATTTACTAATCGCTCCAGATTTCTTTTCAATTGATGCTGATACTTCACCAAAATCAAATGTGATGCCTTTTCCTACCTTTAAGATTTCAACAGGTACTTGAACTTTTGTTGATTCATAGGTTAATTCAATCTTCGAATCTAAAGGTAATTGATCTAAAACCTCTTGAGAGATTGTTGTTGTTTTTGCAGAATTCTTCACAGAATACACAAGACCATCAACATCAAACATTTCTTCAATTACTTTATCTGGATCTGCTGGAGTTTCTCCATCTCCTGGATTTGGTACTGGTGTTTCCCCACCTGTGTCTGGATCAGCTTTTTCAAATCTCACATTATCAACATACATTGTTCCACCAAAGTCGCTTTCAACATCAGCGAAAATCAGTAGCATATTGCGAAGCAATGTATCATCTTGTAAGTTTTCGATAGAACTCACATCTATTTTAGCTTCAAAATGATATAAGCCATCAGATGTTTTCTTTGCAGAGTCTAGTTCTTCTAAATTGATCTCAAATGTGCTTGGTGCTTGCGCCCAATAACCAAGAGCTTCTGGTTGGAAAACTAAGTTAACCTCGATGGCACCTTCTGATGCACGTATTGGATCCATATAAAGATCAAATGCAACATAATCATTATCACCGCGTGCTAATGGATCCATCCAGAAATCTAAACGTGGAGCAGATGCCCAATTATCTGAAGGTTTAACATCTGGATAAGCAAAATCCCATGAAAGAGCTTTTGATCCATTTGCTTCTTGAATCGTTAATGCTGTCTTAACACCTGAATCTCCACTCCATTTCCAACCTTGACGTGTATCATCTTCAAATGTAGAAGGAAGTGTTGCTAAGCCTTCAGGATCATTTATTACCTCAACTTCAGTGATTGTGCCTGTTACTGTTATATTATCTAGAGAAATACTATCCGTATTTTCAGCACCTACAAAAAGAATAAGATTGTTCATTGTGCTATTGTCAGCACTTTCTCCAATAGCCGCAAGTGCAGGGGCATCTTCTTTTGTTATCGTTAATACCGCTTTATATCTGTCACCATATGCCACAAAATCCTCACTATTCACTTGAATTGCACGTGCAGGGTTTACCCATGGTGCTGATGGGCCTTGTGTTATTGCAGCAATAGAAACAGTTGTTGGTTGATCAACAATGACATCCATAGTTAGCGTTTCTGCTCCTAATATATCAACAGATTTACCCCAAGCATCTGCTGAGAGTCGTACATTGGCCCAATAATTACCTTCAGAAATATCCTTACTAGCAGATAAACCTGAAATTTCAAGTGCATCACCTTGATTAGTAGTAGTAATATCCTTTACAGGGCTATCACCATTAACTCCAAATCCTTGTGATGTTCCATCATTAAAATCCCATAATACTTCTGAGAACTTAGTACGATCGATTGGTTCATATGAAACACCTTTAATTCGAGCTCGTACATACTCACCAGAAATACTCAACTCTTCTGGTGCCCACACTTTGTCAGCACCTGGATCAAGATCAGTTGCAACTGATTTTCCTAGTTGAAATGGTGTGAACGCTGCCGATGTTTCATTTTTATTTGTTAAAGACCAATTTGACCAACTAATATTATTTTCATTTAAGAAATTAATCCATTCATCAGCTTCGTCCAAATAAGGACCATTGTTCCCATTAGCCTCACTTGTTCCCCATTCTGTTGAAAAAACAGCTACTCCATTTTCAAGAGCATATCTTGCATTACTCATTACATTTTCACGATCACTGCTATCAGTTGCTGACGGATGTGAGCCTGTATAGAAATGAACTGTATACATTGTGTTGTTATCATCAATTGGATTATCTGCCGCTAGGTCAGGGCGTTGACTCCAGTTTGGACTTCCAACAATAACAATGTTTTCTGCGCCATTTTCACGGATTTTTTTAATAATAGGCTCAGCATACGATTTTACCGCTTGCCATCCGGCTTCATCATTCGTTACTCCATTACCACCATTGCTATTACTACTTGGTTCATTAGCTACTTCATAAATAATATTTGGAACATCTTTATATTTAGTTGAAATTTCATCAAAGAAGTCCAACGCTCCACTATAAACTTCAGCGTTAGGATCTCCAGGTGCATGAACATGCCAGTCAACAATGACATACATATCATGCTTTATTGCAAGTTCAATACCTTCGATTAACTTTTGCTTAACATCTGGATTTGTTGCATATCCATTTTCTCCAACATACATTGCCAGACGAATTAAATTTGAACCCCAATCCTCTGATAGTGCTGTAAATGCATTATCATTAATAATCTCTGGGAACCATTGCAATCCATGAGTACTCATTCCACGCAATTGAATTGGTGCACCACTACTATCAGTAAGTGTTTTTTGTCCATCTATTTCAGCAAGCTTTAACGCCCCAGCTTGTGATGGTTTTTTACCTGGATTAACTAGTAAACTACCATAATCAGATTCTTCAGCAGCTGCCAAAGACGGAAGCATGGAAGCTATTAGTCCAAAAATCATCATAAAAACTGTAAACTTTTTCAGCATCTTTCTTTTCAAATTAACTCCCCCTTGTTTGTTAGGAAACCGATTTCCTAAAAGATTATAATTAACGAAAACGGTTTCGTTAATAGATAGTAAAAAGCTCCGTTCCCCTTCTCCCCCTTATGTAATTTTAAGCAATTACTCTCTTTTTATAGTATTTGAAAGCTACTAATAGATTGTAAACGCTAACATTTTTAATTATACTAGTTTTTCAAATAAAATAAAAGGCATATTATTTAATAAACTGAAATTTTCTGATAAGTATTTTTCCTAATAGGAAACCCCTTTCTCAAAATGAAAATGGGGTTGGGATATCAATAAATTTTTCATCCATTAAGACAAATAAATCTTAATGGTAGCAGTTGATTGTCTTCCGCTCCATTCCACTAAATAATAGGCACATTCAAAAAAATCTATTAAAGACCAAAAAAAACCCAAACTATCAGGTGAAAGATTGATAGAAATATCACCTGTTAATTTGGGTTATCATTAGCTTAAATCTTACATCTAGTCTCTTTTTTGAAGAATTTTGAAAGCTACTATCCATGAAAAAGACACTTACTTTTGACTACTACCTTTTTCCCAAGAAGCTCGATTCCTATTACTCATTGTCGTATAAATAAAAAATGCTGTGATACTGCCGATTATCCATAATAAATAAGGAACAATATAACAAATAATCACCATACTTACCAAGATCATAACCGTTAATACTGTTGTTCCTAATTTTCCAATTGTATATAAAAAGGCATTCTTGATCATTGTCTTTTTAGGAAGATTAAAATTCACAGCAATTCCAAAGATAAATAACGACATACCTACATAAATAAATGTGCCTAAAAAAAGAATACCAAAAAGGAGATTTCTTGCTTCAAACTGGATGGTAATAATAAAAAAATAATCTACTATAAGCAATATTCCAAAAGCTAACCAAACAAGACCTAATAAAAAGTATTGCCTAACATTTTCTTTGAATTCTGATACAAACAATTTCCCTACTTCATAATCAATTTCATTTAACTTCCACTTTCTCACAATACTAAACATGGTCATTGTGGAAGGGAAGATCGTTAGAATTGGTAAACAAAAAAGAATCCATAGCATGTTTAGAAAAAAGAATGCTGTTAAAATTTCTAGTATTCTTTGAATTTTATCTCGCATAATAACCTTCTTCTTTCTTCTTTAATCGTTATTTCTTCTGTTTAGACTTGCTGTTTCCTTTAGATTCCTAATAGCAAACAAATTTTACAAATATAGCCTTTAGAAAACAGCTCTTTCTTATTAAACATTCGTTGTAACAGTTAAACCTTGAATTTTTTTACAAGTTCCTGCAATTCAGAAGCTTTGCTGCTTAATTCTTCAGATGACACGGTGATCCCATTCATTGTAGCATTTTGTTGGACAACAGATACTATCGCAGAATCGGAATTTCCAGCAGATTGTACAGAAATATTGGCAATTCCCTCGATTAATGCAACCATACTTTGAGTACTCGCATTTACTTCCTCAACAATGGCAGAAACTTCTTGTGATTGAGAAGATACATCAGAAATCATGTGCACAATTTCTTCAAAAGAGTTGCCCGTTTTTCGAACCATGATCATGCCTTGATCTACTGCATTCATACCACCAGTCATTGATTCTACTGCTTTCTCTACCTCTACTTGCATGTCTTGAATAAGATGTTTAATTTTCTCTGCCGATTGACCTGTTTGTTCAGAAAGCTTTCTTACTTCATCGGCAACGACTGCAAATCCACGACCGTGTTCTCCTGCTCTTGCTGCTTCAATTGCTGCGTTTAATGCTAAAAGGTTTGTTTGGTCTGCTACACCAGTAATTAAAGATACGATTTGACCAATTTCTTTAGACAATTCCCCGACATTATTAATAACTGACGAAGCATTGTGGACTTTGGTTTCCAATTCATTCATTTGTTTAATGGTTTGTGAAACGACTTCTTGTCCCATTTGTGCATTATTATTTGTAGAAACTGTCAAATCTGAAACAGCTAAAATAGATGATGCTGCCTGCTCCATGCCTTTTGAAATTTCCGATACAGCAAGATTCGCTTCAGATGCACGATTCACTTGTGTTTCTGCACCACTAGCAACTTCTTTAATCACAAATTCAATTTGCTCTGTCGCTTTTTTCGTCTGATCAGCACTTAATGAAAGTTGTTCAGAAGTTGAAGCAACTTGTTCTGAATTTTCCATTACCTGTAGTATTAACGTCTTTAAATTATTTGTCATTTTGTTAAAATCACTTGCTAACGTTCCAATTTCATCCTTGTTCTTCACAACAATAGGTTTTAATGTTAAATTCCCTTGTGCGACCTGATTAACACTCGCCGACACTTCCGAAATTGGTTTTGAAATACTTCTTGCTAATAGTATACCCATAATAATTGCAGCAGTTAATACAAAAACAATAAGAGCAATCGTTATTGTCATAGAGTTTACAAATATTTCTTTCCCTTGATCCGTTGCTTCACTTGCATTTTTTTGATTCATTTCAACTAGTTTACTTATATGACTTTCAACTACTTCTATTTGTTGACGAGAAGCTTTTATCATTGTGCTTGCTGCATCATCATCATTTGCTCTAGATAAGGTAAGTACTTCATCATGTACTTCAAGATAGTTACTCCATTCAGCTTTAAAATCATTATACACTTGTTTTTCTTCAGCTGAAGTTAACACCTTTTCATATTCTGCAAATAATTCATCTAATCGAGTGAAAATCTCTTCAAACCTACTATCAAAATCATTCAACTCACCGATTGTTTCTGCTGATGCGTAAAATAATTGAAATGCCACTACTTGTTCAACAAGATAGCGCATTTCTCCTAACCTCTCAACTGTAGGAAGCCACGTTTCTTCCACTTCAGTTGATTTCTTATTAATTGAATTCATTCCATTTAAAGCTGAAAAGCTAAATCCTGCAATTAAAATAAAAATAATAGCAAATACAATAAATATTTTTCTTCCAACAGTAAATCTATAAGTATTTCCCTCATACTTTTCTCTCTTATTCTGTATGATTTGTTTTAATTTACCCCAACGCTCTCTCACAACAATCCCTCCCCCGATGTGCTTGCACTACAAATGAAAAGCCAACCTATCTTTCACTCACCCTATTAAAAATAGTAAGAAAAGACCCCAATCAGAAACCGATTTCTAAAAGGGGTCTATTCATTAATAAAGATTGTTTTCTTAAGCTTTGTTGATTTGACAATCTTGAAGGAAACAGCACTATATAAAGTCTTGTGGCATCTTTTCTGCTAGAAAAGTACCATTTATGCGTTAAAAAGACTGTTTTCAACAGATAATTAAGTCAATTAGCAACAATCTTTCAGAAAAGAGCCTTAATAAAACATATCAAACCAGCCATTTTTGATTGTTTGCTTATACCAATAGTAGCTGTCTTTCTTTGTTCGCTCTAACGTATTGAAGTCAACATGAATAATACCAAAACGCTTATCATAGCCTTCAGCCCATTCAAAGTTATCAAGTAGTGACCATGTTAGATAGCCTTTAATGTTTACACCAGAATCTATCGCTCTACTTAATGATGTTAAATGTTGTTTCAGGTAATCTATTCTTCTTTGATCCTTCACACGACCATTTTCAACACCATCATTATAGCAAGCTCCATTTTCTGTAATATAAATAGGAATCTGACCATATTGATCTTTCAACTTCGATAATGCTTTATAAAAACCTTCAGGGTAGATATTCCAATCAAAATCTGTTTTCTCATAACCAATATCTACTTTTTCTACATCAAATAAATCATGGTTTTCTTTGTATCTCGCAACACTGCCTGTGTAATAGTTGATCCCAACAAAATCAATTGGCTGATGAATAAATGCCATATCACCTTCTTGAATTGAAAGTGTTACTCCTTTTTTCTCGAACCATTCAACCATAAATTGTGGATAGCTGCCTTTATATACTGGATCAAAGAACCATTCGATAAACCAGCCCATTCCTCTGTTACATGCATCAATATCTTCTTGTTTATTACTATATGGTTCGTTCCATTCTAAGTTTGGAGCATAACCAATTTCACCTGTAACACCTGATTCTCTGAATTTCGTTACAGCCTTACCATGTGCTAATAGAAGATGATGTGAAATCGTTGTTGCTAACTGGAGATTACGATATCCTGGTGCATGAAGTCCGATGAAGTTAGACAAAAATGAAACACACCATGGTTCATTTATCGTGATCCATTTTTTAATCTTTCCATCAAATTCTTTAAACATTAAATCAGCATACTCCGCAAAGGCATCAACTGTTTCGCGGTTTTCCCAGCCACCCTTATCCTGAAGAGCCTGCGGAAGATCCCAATGGTAAAGAGTACACATTGGTTCAATGCCATTTGCTAAAAGCGCATCAACAAAATCATGATAGTATTGAAGTCCTTTTTGATTAACCTCACCAGTTCCTGTTGGAAAGATACGTGGCCATGAAACGGAGAATCGATAAATATCAATTCCTAACTCTTTCATAAGTGCAATATCTTCTTCATAACGATGATAGCTATCACAAGCTGTATCCCCATTATCTCCATTTAAAACTTTTCCTGGTGTTTTTGAAAATGTATCCCAAATCGAAAGTCCTCTTCCATCCTTTGTTGCAGCACCTTCGATTTGATAAGCAGCTGTAGCAGCTCCCCATCTTATATCTTTTGGAAATTCTATGATAGCCATTTTGTTTGCCCTCCACTAAATCTATTCTACAAATTTCCACAAGATTCTCTAATAATAAGTTCAGAATCAATAAAAATAGGTTTTAGTTGTGATTTACCATTTATTAAATCGTCTAACATATATGCAGCCAATTTGCCTAATCTGTCTTTATCCTGTCTTACAGTAGTTAGTTTTGGACTGCTATGACGACAAGCATCAATGTCATCACAACCAATAACAGAGATATCTTGTGGAACCTTTAATCCTTTTTCTTTGATAGCCTCTATTGCACCAAGCGCCATCATATCAGAGACTGCAAAGATTGCTCTAGGATATGGCTTTATTTCTAAAATCCTTTTCATTGCTTGATATCCACTTTCTTCGTGGAAGTCTCCATATTGAACCCAATTCGAATTAATTTTGAGCCCAAGCTGATACATTGTGTCTCTAAAGCCTTTTTCTCGAAAAGATGTAATAGCAGAATCACTATTCCCTCCTATAAACCCAATATCACGTATACCGTGTAAATAGAAGTGTTGTATCACTTTTCTTGATAAATTAACATTATCACTCATGACAAAGCTCGACTTTGGGCCATTTAACTGTATGTCAATACCCATACAGGGAATTTCTTCTCTTACTAACTCATAAATGGCATCTTCTACTTCCTCACCCGAGATAATAAGACATCCATCAACATGAAAGTGTCTACATCTTGCTAAGTAACTACCGTTATCTTTATAAAATTGTTCATTTGAAAACATAATAATATCGTAACCTAACAGTCCAATCGCCTTTTTAAACGAAGTAACAACTTCATTGAAATATGGATGGGTAAAATCAACATTTACTTTTCCGGCATATATTAACCCTATTAAATTAGATTTTTTAGTGGCTAGTGCCTTTGCAGAAAAAGTAGGTTGATAACCTGTTTCAGTTATAATATCCATAACTTTCTTCTTCGTTTTTTCACTAATGCCACTATAATTATTAATAATTTTAGATACAGTTCCTGGAGATACTCCAGCCATTTTCGCGATATCTTTAATAGTTAAATTCATAGTGGGTTCCTCGATTGCCTTTCGCCTTCATAATAAGTTAATACTGTTAGATTACTATTATTTTCACGAAAATTCAATTTTATAAATGTCATTCTAACAATGAACTTTATGGAAAGGAGAGTTATTTCACTGCTCCATCTGTAATACTCGAAATAAATAATCGGTTGAACAATAAGAAGATGATAATTAATGGGACGGTCGCCCAGAAAACACCTGATAAGATCATACCGAAATCGATATTGAATGTATTACTCAAATTCGCTAACGCAACTTGAATTGTGTACATCTCTGGATCTCTTAAAATCGTAAATTGCCATAGGAATTCTCCCCATACAGCGGTAAATACAATGATTCCTAGTGTGGCAAATGCCGGTAAAATAATTGGCAAAACAATGCTTCTGTAGATTCTGAAATTAGAACAACCATCAAGCTTTGCTGCTTCAATAAGTTCATCTGGCACTGAACCTGTCACATATTGTCTCATCAAGAAGATCCCTAAAGGATTCAAGAAGAATAATAGTGCTACCCCATGTAAAGTATCCAATAATCCCGCTTTTGATATTAAGTAGAATTGTGGAATTAACCCTAACTGAGGAGGGATAACCATTGTTAAAAGAATACCTACAAACAATGCATTCTTTCCTGGAAATTTGAATTTAGAAAATGCAAAACCAGCTAAAGAACTAATAATCAATACGATAATTGTTACTGACGTACATAGAATGATCGTATTCCACATTGCTTGGAAGAAATCGATTGATCCTAATACTTTTTGAAAGTTCTCAACTAATAGTTTACCCGGCGTAATTGTTGGCGGGATTGAGTTATAGGCAGAACTTGGACTTGTTGCCATAACAAACATCCAATAAAATGGAAAAAGAGAAAGCAAGGATGCTAAACTCATAAAAACATAGATTGCAATTCTTCCTAACGAAAACTTTTTTGCTCCAGCTACTTCACCCATTATTTTGCCTCCTTCCTCTTCTTACCATAACCTGAAGTTAGTAATGTATTAATCGCTGAGAATACGATAATAATAATTAATAAGATAACCGCTGTTGCTGAAGCTGTACCAAAGGATTGTAGCTTAAACGCATCACGATATAAGTACATCACGACAGTCATTGCTTCATCTCTTGTAAAAGCAGCTGCTCCAAGGAATACTGTTGGTTCTGCGAATAATTGTAATGCTCCAACAGTTGAAAAGAAAACAGTTAGAGTGATAAAAGGTTTTAATAACGGCATTGTAATGTACATAAGTTGTTGGAACTTATTAGCTCCATCAATTGTCGCTGCTTCATATAAATCATTAGAAATACTTTGGAGTCCAGCCAAATAAATAATTGTGTTGTATCCAACCCATCTCCAGAACACCATGATCGAAATAGCTATTTTTGTTCCCCATTCAGACGTTCCCCAACTTACAGGATCAAAACCAAATACTCCTAATACATAGTTGGCGAGGGAAGATTCATGGTTACTAAATAAAACACTAAATATGAGGGCTACTGCAACCATTGACGTAATATACGGCATGAAGATCGTAACTCTGAAGAAATTTCTAAAGCGGAGAAACGATAAGTTTAGTAAAAATGCAAGAATGATCCCTATAATTAATTGTGGTGCAGTTCCCATTAATCCTATAATCACTGTGTTATAAACGGATTTCCAAAAAAGCGGATCTACTAAAACAACTTTGAAATTATTCAACCCTACAAATTCCATTGGACTTAATCCATTCCATTTTTGGAAAGCTAAATAGATACTAAATAGTGCTGGATAAAGACCCACAACCGCAAAAATGATAAAGAATGGTGAAACGTATAAATATCCAGATATCATATCTTTCTTTTCTTCAGACAAAAATCGTTTGTTTTTGACTTTTTTTTCATTTGCAGAAACCATTTTCACTCCCCGTTTCCTTTATAAATTGACTATGGTGCCCCTTTGAGCACCATAGTCAAAATAATTGAATAGTCAGATTAGCGACTTATTAAATCTTGAGCACGTTTAACAGCTGCTTCCCACTCTTCCTCAGGATCTCCACCATCTTGAACGTTCTTAAGAGCATTCAGTACTTCTTGATGAACTGGGAAGTATTTTTCACCTTTGAAAACTGCTCCTTCAATATCTTGTGCAGCCGTAGCAAAAACTTCAGAAGTTACTTGACCACCAAAGAATTCATCTTGGTTCGCAGTAAACTCTTCCATCTCATATACAGCTGGTGCAGATGGGAACAATCCATTACTTTGGAAAGATTTTAATTGGTTTTCTGGTGATACTAACCATTCTACGAAATCATAAGCTGCTTGAGCATTGTCTGTTTCACTTGGGATCGCGATATAAGATCCTCCCCAGTTTGCAGCAAATTCAGATGGTAATGTAGCAACTTTAAATTTACCTGAAGCATCTGGAGCATTTCCTTCCATCCAACCTTTTAACCAACCAGCACCTAATTCAGCTGCGAATTCACCATTATTTACAGCATTAGACCATTCTGGTGTCCACATATCAAATTTCCCTACAATTCCAGCTTCATTTAATTCTACTGCATAATCATAAGCTTTTTTAACTGCACTACCCTCTTTGTCGAGGATTAATTCGCCTTCAGGATTTAAGTATTGCTCAACTGCAGGATCAAGAAGTGCTCTGTAAGCCATTTCAATACTGTCTACGAATGGTTTACCAGTTTTCTCTTTCACTTGCAATCCAGCTTCTTTAAAAGCTTCTGGAGAATTGATTAATGCTTCTACTTCAGCAGGCTCAGTTGGTAAACCAGCTGCTTCAAATACATCTGTACGATAGTATAAAGCTTTTGGACCAATATCAGTTGGAAGACCGAATAAGAAATCGCCATCAGCATTTTCTCCAGCATTCCATTTCCACTCTAGGTATTGATCTTGAACGTCTTTTGCACCTAGATCATATAAGTTTGCAAAACGATCTTGCGCTGCTTTGAAACGATCAAATTGATCAACCTCAAGCATTGCGATATCAGGAGCACCACTACCTGCTGATAATGAAGTAAATAATGCATTATGATGTTCTTCAGTTTCAGAAGATTTAAATTTTATTGTAACATTTGGATTTTCTTCCTGGTATGCTTTAACTAACTCTTCATATCCAGTAGCTCCAAAAGCCCAGAACGTTAATTCTACTTTTTCATCTTTATCTTTTCCGCCACCATCATTTGAAGCCCCTTCATTTCCACCACCATTACAAGCAGCTAATGTGAAGGCAAGAACTAACGTTAAACCTAAAGCTAACCATTTCTTCATGCTTTTCATCTGTATTTCCCCCTTAAATATTCTTTATTGTGAATCGGTCATAACAACTAAATAGAGAAACCGATTTCTTAAAACAGAAACCAAATTACATTATTTAGTATCAGAAACCGCTTTCAAGTAGAATTATATAATGTATTGGCATTATATTCAACTGTTTTTTTGATTTTTTTGAAAAATTATAAAAACCGGTTTCCTAGAAAGAAAAAGATTACATGATATAAGGAAGTATTATCTCTTTCTTAGTATAATAATTTATGTTTTATAGTTAAAGATAGAACTTCATATTATAAAAAAAATTATGCAATAGAACTATACGACAATACTGCGTACAATTTCTAAGACGTTATTAAAACAGGTTCTTTTCGCAAACTTTGTTGCTTTTCAATATCCGAAGCAAACGGTACAGTATTAAGGCTAGTGACATCTTTTCTTCATAAAATAGTACCCTTATAGTGAAAAAACACTGTTTTTAAACCAAATTCTGGTTACATAGCCACAATCGTTCAGAAAAGAGTCTTAAAAAAGCTATCTATTCCCATTTCTTAAAGAAAGAAGGATAGATAGCTTCATTTTATGAGAACCTACATGATCTAACGAAGTTCTATGTTTTTAAATCTTTTCAGCTGCTGTTAAAGATGCACGCACAAAGTCACGGAATAGTGGTTGTGGCTTAGTCGGTCTTGATGTGAATTCCGGGTGGAATTGTGACGCAACAAACCAAGGATGATCTTTTAGTTCAATAATTTCAACTAGACGTCCATCAGGTGTTGTTCCTGAGAATACAAATCCTGCTTCTTCCATTACTTGACGATATTCATTGTTAAACTCATAGCGATGACGATGACGCTCATAAATCACTTCATCTTGATATGCTTCATAAGCCTGAGTTCCTTCTTGTAGCTTACTTGGTGATAAACCTAGACGTAGAGTTCCACCAAGGTCCTCAATATCCTTTTGCTCAGGAAGTAGATCAATAACCGGGTATTGTGTGCTTGGATCAATTTCAGAAGAATTTGCTCCTTTTAAGCCTACTACATTGCGCGCAAATTCAATGGAAGCAACCTGCATTCCAAGACAAATCCCTAAGAATGGGACTTTATTTACACGAGCATAAGTTGTAGCTAAGATCTTACCTTCAACACCACGATCTCCGAAGCCACCAGGAACTAAAATTCCATCAACATCTTCAAGCTGACTTTTCACTGTGTCTTCAGTTAATGTTTCTGCATTAACCCACTTAATCTCAATATCAGAATCATATTCATATCCTGCATGACGAAGTGCTTCTACTACAGAGATATAAGCATCTTGTAATTCTACATATTTTCCTACTAAACCAATTTTCGTTGTTTTAGAAAGATTCGTTACTCGTTTTACTAACTCAGTCCACTCTGTCATGTCTGCTTCATTACACTGAAGCTTTAAGTGATTACAAACGATAGAATCTAAATTCTGATCTTGTAGAGCTAACGGAATTGAATAAAGAGTTTCAGCATCACGACACTCAATAACTGCGTTTGTGTCAATATCACAGAATAGAGCAATTTTATCTTTCATATCTTGAGAAATTGGCATTTCTGTACGAACAACAATGACATTTGGTTGAATACCTAAGCTGCGAAGCTCTTTCACACTGTGCTGTGTTGGTTTTGTTTTTAATTCACCAGCGGCTTTAATATAAGGAATAAGTGTACAGTGGATGTACATTACATTATCACGGCCGATATCACTCTTAATTTGGCGAATCGCTTCTAAGAAAGGTAGTGATTCGATATCACCAACCGTTCCACCAATCTCAGTAATGACAACATCTGCACCTGTTTCTTTACCAGCACGGAAAACTCTTTCTTTTATTTCATTTGTTATATGTGGGATAACCTGGACTGTTCCACCTAGATAATCTCCACGGCGTTCTTTCTTTAAAACGGTTGAATAAATTCTACCAGTTGTCACGTTATTGAACTTCGTTAAGTTCACATCAATAAAACGCTCATAGTGACCTAAATCCAAATCAGTCTCAGCGCCATCATTCGTTACAAATACTTCACCATGCTGATATGGACTCATTGTTCCTGGATCCACATTTATGTAAGGATCGAATTTTTGAATCGTTACACTCATGCCACGGTTTTTTAATAGTCTACCTAATGAAGCAGCTGTGATTCCTTTTCCTAGAGATGAAACAACGCCACCAGTTACAAAAATATACTTTGTCATGATCTTCCCCCTAAAGAAGCTATATGTTTTTATATTGCACAAAAATGAATAAATAAATTTGAAAAACTTAGTAGAAAAGCGAAAGGTCCCTGTATTTCCGACAAAATCAATAGCCAGCTTTAAATCAATCCATTTAAAAAACAGCTTTTAATGCTTGTCTCTACACTAACTTAAAATGAAGAATCGATTTTCTATGAAGAAGATCGGAGCTTAAGTTAATTTTTTTCCTTATAAAATAAGAAAGCTCCCTTCCAAACAAGTTGAAAGGGAGCTGTAAATGGTAAATTACAAACGATAGCTTTTTAAGAGCCCAAAATAGATTCTACCTACTAGCAAAAAGAAAGTCAAGACGATTTAGCGTTATTTTTCGTCTTCTTCTTCATCTTCTTCATCATCATCTAAATCTTCGTCATCATCATCAATAAGATCATCATCATCTTCGTCGATATCCGCGTCATCGATATCATCAAAATCATCATCATCTTCTTCGTCATCATCACTATCATCGAAATCATCTAAATCATCATAATCTAGATCATCCTCTAGTTCATCAAACACTTCTTCTAAATCATCATCATCAGCTGCTTTAGATTTTTTCTTTTTAGGTTTTGTAACAGGTACAATTTCCTCTTCAATTTGTTCATATGGATACCAAGTACGAAGTCCCCACATATTTTCTCCTACACAAATGAAGCGTCCATCAATATTTATATCTGTATAAAATTGTGCAATTTTATCTTCTACTTGTTTTTTAGTAAGTCCTAGTAAAGTTGCTACTTCCTCTACTAATTCACTGAATACATAAGGCTTTTTACCTTCTATAAAAAGCTCATATGCAACCTCAACCATTGCCATTTCTTTTATTTGCTCATCTGTTAATTGTTTTAGACTCAAATACGGCACTCCCTTTCTAGGTCATCAATCTATAAATTAAGAAATAAGAACATTAGTATTATTCGTTACCATTATGTACAAATTGTAAAGTCAACAAACCATACCATTCATTATAAACAAATTCTAGCAGTTTATGCCACCTTTATAACGTAAAAAATACACAAAAATGCTTCTGCACCTTTGTGTCAGAATGAATACCAAATGGTAGGCTTTATTCAAATGGGAGTTTTTAGTGAAGGCTCTTTTCTGAAGAACTGTTGCTAATTGAACTAATTCTCTGTTAGAGACAGTGTTTTCTTCACATTAAAGGTACTATTCTAGAAGAAAAGATGCCACTAGACTTTATATAGTGCTTTTTCCATCAAGTATTAAAAAGCTCAAAGTTTACTAAAACAGCCTTAGTGAATGATAATCATTTAAGTTTCTCTGTTTATTTACTCGATACGATTTGAAAGTAGTAAAAAACTGTAGGTTATGCCCCATAGGCTCATTTCAATCTTTTCGGATATCCTTACATGATTCTCTTTTTATAAGCGTAGCTTTGCTTTTTTCAACAATATTAAACTGCTTTTTCTGTTCAATCGATTCGATTAGAAGTGTTGTTGCTCTCTTAGCTATATCTGCAAACGAAATATCAATGGTTGTTAGTGGCGGAGTAAGATACGACGATATAAACGAATTATCAAAGCCTATAATGGAAATATCCTCTGGAATGTTCAATCCTAGCTCTGCAATAGCTTTATAAGCACCGATTGCCATCGTGTCGTTACTTACAAAAATGGCTGTGGGCTTATTAGGAGTATCAAGAATATGCTTTACTCCCTCATACCCGCTGTCTTCCGTGAAATCTCCCTGAAAAAGATGGTGACTACTAAGCTCCAACCCATTATGCTGTAACGTCTCTTTTAATCCATCTAGCCTCTCCTGCGCTGATAATTTCTTTAAGTTCCCAGTAATAATACCAATGCTTTTATGTCCTAGCTCAATTAGATAATTTACTGCTTTAACACTGCCTTCATAGTTATTTAAATTAATATAAATAGCATCATGACTTTTGCTATGTACTTCATTAGTATCAATCAGTGCTATGTTGTGGCCTTGCTTAATAAGATCGAAAATCATCTCATTCTCTGGTTCCTGTGTACCAATAAAAATCGCGCCATCGATCATTTTTTGATCAAAAATACGTTTCACTTTCTTTAAGTCATCCTTCGAATAGGCAATAGAGATGATAACATAATAATCCATTTTATTCGCTTGATCAGTTACGAAATTAATAACTGGAGAAAAGTATGAGTTGTTTGATATTAATGTATCATCTGTCATTTTGACATGATGGGTCACACCATCATCCTTTACATCCAACAAAACAATAGCAATCATTTTATTCGTTGCTCCTGCCAATTTTCTAGCCGACGCATTCGGAGCATAATTGTGCTCTTTAATCGCCTCCAAAACTTTATCTCTTGTCGCCTGAGGGATATCCGGATAATTATTGATGACTCTTGTTATTGTACTTCTAGAAACTCCAACAAGCTTTGCGAGATCTTCACTACGCATAATGTCTTCACCTAATTCCTAATAATATTTCCTATTATATCAAATACAAGTAAGATTTTAACTATGGAGCTTTTCTCATTATTGATGTCACATTTCTAATGCTAATAAAAAGAAGCTGTCTCAAAAAGTAAAATAACCTTTTAGACAGCTTTTAAATTAGAAATTAGTTGGTGTTCTTATTTTATCATTTTCTATTTATTCATATTTAACCAAAAACCCAATTAGTTTTCTGTTCCACTCTTAGACACAATGTATCAATCATGCAATCCACGTATTTCTATTTCTCTACTACTCTAGTATCTTTTTTCTTGTTCTAAAGTAAACAACCATTCCAGAAGCAAGAGCTAAAAGGCCAATAAGTAAATAGTTATATAGAGATGTGAATGTATCTGGTAATTTTTCACCGTCTTTGTCGCTAGAATCTTTCATGTTTCCAGCTTCTTTAACAGGATCTTTTTCTGTCTCTTCAACCCCTGGTGTTTCATCTCCTGGAGTTTCATCTCCTGGAGTTTCACCTTCTCCATCTCCTGGATTTGGTACTGGTGTTTCTGGTGTTTCTGGTGTTTCTGGCGTTTCTGGCGTTTCTGGCGTTTCTGGCGTTTCTGGTGTTTCTGGCGTTTCTGGTGTTTCTGGCGTTTCTGGCGTTTCTGGCGTACTATCTTCTTCTACCTTTTTAATTATAACATTGTCAATAACAACATCATGTCCTTCTGCTGGTGTTAATCCATCAGCATCTTTCCCTAATGCAAAACCAAATTTAGCGGCAGGATCTGATGGTTCTGTCATTTTAAATGTGTAAGTATAGTTTTTCAGTGTGTTTGTTAATGATGCTGTTTGATCAAAGTATCCTGTCCAATTGTTATCTTCTTCCCCATTATGTTGAATTTGTACACGTAATGGTCGATCAACAGTTGATTTTGCATCAAATGAAACCTCATAAGTAGCATCTTGCTCAAAATTAATTCCCTGTTGGAATACTTGAATATTCCAATCAGCAGAACCTATATCTGTAATAGATGCTTTAGCTTGTCCCTCTTCATTGATAGCAAAAGTTGCTTTACCAGGATTATATGCTTCCGCTCTCCAATTAGCTAGACCATCAAAGATTCCATTTTTCACAAGATTTCCCTCTACTTGCTCCAAAGGTAGTCTTTTCAAAAATACATTGTCAATGTGAACATCGCTGTCATTACCACCAATATTAAATTGAAGCTCTGAATTATTATCAGATGCAGCATTCATAGTTAAATCTAATGTATATTCTTCTGTAGTTGTGGATAAACTTATCGTTTCTTCATGAACTACTTCAGACTTTGAGTTTGTTATAGCTACTTGAATATCTCTTTCTGCTTCAGAACTCGCATCAAACGTTAATTGATATGGTTTTCCATTTTCTAGATTGAAACCTTTTTGAGCTAATTGTACTGAATTTGCATTGTTACCACCATTACTGATTCGTGCTTCAAATCTTCTTTCATTTACAGCACTTCCGATATATCTAGTTGCATCTGCGGATCCGTCTGTTCTGAATTCCCAATAGCCCATTCTCTCTGTACCTTGGTCAAACGTACCATTATAGATATAATTTCCAGTTGGAAGTGGATCTCTTACTATTTTTGAAGGATCAATAGGATCTGCATCTGCAATTTTTTCTAATTTCACATCGTCAAATGAAATATCACCGTTATTAAGACCCATATTGAATTCATATCGAGCTTTAACATCAGTTTCATCATTCATCGTGAATTCAAAAGAATAATCTTCCCAAGATGTTGTTAAAGTAAAAGGATCTTGACCAGCATAATCCTTCCAACTTCGATCTCCATCTGCACCTATCTTCACTTTTAGCGGTCTTTCAGTTTCTGCTTTTGCTTTAAAGGAAGCTCTATACTTTGCTCCTTTTATAAGATGTATTGGTGCTTGAAGTAATTGAACTCCGTGCTCAACATTACCTCCTGATTCAATTTGCACATCCATTGCACCATTATTTGGTACAAGATTAGCAACTGCACCACCATCTTTTGAAAATGTCCAATAATCAGAATTCTGAACACCTTCTACACCGTCTACCTCAGGGTCATCCATGTTAAAGCCACCATTGTATACATAGTTACCATCTTCTAAAGGTGCTCTACCTTGGTCTTCCTCTTCACTAACAGGTTTTTCACGTACAGGGTACTCATCTTTTTGGAATACTTTCACATAATCAACTGCCATTTGTTGAGGGAATACTGTTGTTTCATCAGGATTACCAGGCCATCCCCCACCTACTGAAATGTTCATAATTAAGAAGAAATCTTGATCAAATGGTGCTGGGTACGTATAGTCATCTGCGTTAGAGTCACTTTTAGTGAACCAGTCATTTGCCGTGTGATATAACTCACCATCAATATACCATCTAATTTCGCCTGGTTCCCATTCTATACTGTAAACATGATAATCATCAGCAAATGATTGACCATCAGGTAAATAATAATGTCCTTGTCTTTGTTGATGTGGTTTACCGAAGTGGATCGTTCCATGAACTGTATCAGGTTCATGTCCTAATAGCTCCATAATGTCAATTTCTCCACTAACTGGCCATGTGCCATAAAAAGGTTCATCCTCAGGCATCATCCATATTGCAGGCCAAATCCCTTGTCCTGAAGGCATTTTTGCTTTTACTTCCACTTTGCCATACGTCCATTTCTGCTTACCTTTAGAAATTAGTTTAGCAGAAGAGTAGTTATACGTTTGGCCATCTGCCTCTGTAATATCTTCTTCTCTCGCCTCTAGAATAAGAGAGCCATCTTTCACAAAGGCATTATTTTCTGTATACGATTGTATTTCACCGTTATATCTGCCATTTGTCGGAACATCATAACTCCAGTTTTCCATGTTTATATCGTTGCCATTAAATTCGTCAGACCAAACCAATTCCCAATCGTCTGTCACTTGAGTAGAATCCGTTGCTGTGTTTTCTGCAGCAGAAACGCTACCTTTAAAGGTAAAGCTGGAACTAATAAGAATAACTGCTAGTAATACAAAAAATATTTTTCTAATATTCATAATCTTCCTCCGTTTAATAAAATGTATAGTTTTACAGGGCTATTGGTAATCACCACCTCCTCAAAGAAACCGGTTTTTATCATATGTTTTTTTAAAAATAATGGTATTTATACCTCGTTGTAACAATTACGGAATCTTCGTTATTTTATAAAAGTAACTAGCTCCTCCAGCTAATACTAACACGCGTTAGTAGATGGGTAAAAAAAACTAATGTCTTTTATATAAAATCTTTTGCTAAAGCAGTAAAGTAGTTTTATTGAAATTACGGAAACCGCTTTCAAGATTTATTTTAAACGACAATTTTTAAAATTTCAATCTTTTTTTTATGAATTTGTCGACGTCTTCAAATGTTGATTATTTATCACTTTATAATGTTAGATCAAAATTTTTATTCATAACTTTAAAAGCGTGTCTACGAAAATATCAAAAATAATATGATTAAATACAAATATAGGCTAAAATTTCCTTCATTGATCCATCTTTTATCGTGGGTAAATAAACTTTTTTATTCTGACCAAAATTAAATAACAAATGTCCGTTACTTTTTCCAGATACATTTTGTTTTAATTAGCGTTTTTAACTAGTTTGCTAATACAGTATGCTCTTTCATTCATTTCACCTTTCTATGGTAAGTTTCTTTCAAGTGACTAAAAATCAACATAGTTTATGAAAAAGTATCTTTTGAGAGATTGATTGGTGCAAAAGATGTACGCAACTCCCGAGGGTGCAGTGGTTATGCCGAAAGCTCACCGCCCACCCTAGAAAAAGTCACTTTTTGAAAAAAAGCAGTTGGTTTTCTCAATATTCCTCCCGCGGAAAACGAGCAACAATCTTGAAATCTACGTTTCAAGATCCTTGTAGCGCAAATCAACCACTCACAATACTTGTTATAAAGCAGAAAAGTTCGAGTGTAGAGATTCAATTAGTTAACCTTACATATTCCTACGATACTGTCCCCCAACTTCATACAATGCTGTTGTAATTTGACCTAAACTTGCTACTTTTACTGTTTCCATTAGTTCTGCAAAAATATTGCCGTTTTCTATTGATGTTCTTTTTAATCTATTTAATGCTTCTTCGATTTTATCTTCGTTTGCTTTTTGGAACTTTTGTAGATTTTGAATTTGTGTTTCCTTTTCTTCTTTTGTTGCTCTTGCTAATTCCATGTTATCCATCATTTCTTGTGATGGTGGATTTGGGTTTAAGTACGTATTCACTCCTATGATTGGCAGCTCTCCAGTATGTTTTTTCATTTCATAATGCATCGATTCATCCTGGATTTTGCCACGCTGATATTGAGTTTCCATCGCACCAAGTACACCGCCACGTTCATTGATTCGATCAAACTCTGTTAATACAGCTTCTTCTACTAAATCTGTTAATTCTTCTATAATAAAGGAGCCTTGAAGTGGGTTTTCATTTTTTGTTAAGCCATGTTCTTTTGTAATAATCATTTGAATCGCCATCGCACGGCGAACAGATTCTTCTGTTGGTGTTGTGATCGCTTCATCATATGCGTTTGTATGAAGCGAATTACAGTTATCATGAAGAGCCATTAATGCTTGTAATGTCGTTCGAATATCATTAAAGTCAATTTCTTGTGCGTGTAAAGATCTCCCTGAGGTTTGGACATGATACTTAAGCTTTTGACTTCTTTCATTTGCACCATATTTGTCTCTCATAACAGTAGCCCATATTCTTCTCGCCACACGTCCAATCACTGTGTATTCTGGATCAAGTCCATTGCTAAAGAAGAATGAGAGATTTGGTGCAAAGTAATCAATATCCATTCCTCTACTTAAATAGTACTCAACATATGTGAAGCCATTTGAAAGCGTAAAAGCTAACTGAGAAATTGGGTTCGCTCCTGCTTCAGCAATATGGTAGCCTGAAATTGATACAGAATAATAATTTCTTACTTTATAATCGATAAAATATTGCTGAATATCCCCCATTAGCCTTAAAGCAAATTCTGTTGAAAAAATACATGTGTTTTGACCTTGATCTTCTTTTAAAATATCAGCTTGCACTGTTCCTCTTACTGTTTGAAGAGTAAAAGCTTTTATTTCTTCACACTCTTCATGAGTGAGCTGTCTTCCTAGCTCTTCTTCTTTTTTGCTCACCTGCTGAGAAATGGCTGCATTCATAAACATTGCTAAAATAATTGGTGCCGGTCCATTAATCGTCATAGAAACAGAGGTAGATGGAGCACAAAGATCAAAGCCAGCATATAGCTTTTTCATATCTTCAAGTGTACAAATACTCACACCACTTTCACCGATTTTCCCATAAATATCTGGACGATATGCAGGATCTTCACCATACAACGTGACAGAATCAAATGCAGTACTCAATCGTTTCGCATCATCATCTTTTGATAAATAATGAAAACGTCGATTTGTTCTTTCAGGCGTTCCTTCTCCAGCAAATTGTCGCTTAGGATCTTCACCTTCGCGTTTGAAAGGAAACACACCAGCAGTATATGGGAATACCCCAGGAACATTTTCTCTGTATAACCACGCCAAAATATCGCCTTCATTTTTATACTTTGGTAATGCTACCTTAGGAATCATCAGACCTGATAAGGAGATAGTTTTTAGCTTAGTCACTATTTCTTTATTTCGAATAACTGTTGTAAATGCATCTGCGTTATACTTTTCCTTTAGGTCATTCCAATGATTAAGCAATGCTTTTGAATCGGCAGTTAACTTTCCTTCTAATTTCTCTTTTAAAGCGACTAAAGTTTTCATAACATCTTCGTTTTCATCTTGGTCAGAGATTGCCTGTATCGTTCCATTTACTTGAAATAACTTCGTAGCAATTTCTGCTTGTTCTTCTGAAAATTTATGATAACTTCTTACCGTTTCACTAATTTCTCTTAAATAGTAACGACGTTCAGGTGGAATAATGACATTTTGTTTCTCAACATCCTTAACGATCGGCAATGATGATGTCCATTGTTGATTTGTTTTTTCATTGATTAATTCTAATAGCTTTGAAAATAATGTGTTTGTCCCTAAATCATTAAATTGACTTGCAATTGTTCCGTACACAGGCATGTTATCTAATGGCTCATCAAATAAAAGACGACTACGCTGATATTGCTTTTGTACTTGGCGCTTTGCATCTTCTGAACCTTTTCGTTCATATTTATTGATCACAACCAGATCCGCATAATCGAGCATATCGATTTTTTCAAGCTGTGATGGAGCTCCAAATTCACTTGTCATAATATACATAGAAAGATCACAGATTTCCGCAATTTCAGCATCACCTTGACCAATTCCACTTGTTTCGACGATTATTAATCCAAAGCCTGCACCCTTCACTACAGAAATCGCATCATGAATAGCGAGTGAAAGCTCAGATTTCGATTGACGTGTTGCTAAGCTTCTCATAAACACTCGCGGAGAAAAGATCGCATTCATTCGAATTCGGTCGCCTAATAATGCTCCACCCGTTTTTTGTTTCGTAGGATCAATCGATAACACAGCAATTTTTAAATTCGGCACTTCATTTAGAAATCTTCGAATTAATTCATCTGTTAATGAGCTTTTCCCTGCTCCACCAGTCCCTGTAATTCCGATAACTGGTGCAGGTGAATCAACATGTTGAAGTTCTTGAAATAGATGCTCAATATTGGATGAAATCTCACCTTGAGAAACCTTTGATTCTGCATACGAAATCAGTTTCGCAACCGCCTTTTGCTGCCCTTCTTTTAGTTGCTCAAGGTCAAATGCTTCATTTTCAACTGTTGAAAAATCACATTCTTTAATCATATGATTAATCATGCCTTGTAAACCAAGCTCTCTACCATCTTCAGGAGAAAAGATTTTAGCGATTCCGTATTCATGTAATTCTCTTATTTCACGAGGGATAATCACTCCACCGCCTCCACCAAACAGTCGAATATGTCCTGCACCCTTTTCTTGCAGAAGATCATGCATATATTTAAAAAATTCAACATGACCACCTTGATAAGAGGAAATCGCAATTCCTTGTGCATCCTCTTGAATCGCTGCTGCAACAATTTCTTCGACCGAACGATTATGTCCTAAATGAATCACTTCAGCACCGCTTGCTTGTAAAATCCGACGCATAATGTTAATTGAAGCATCATGTCCATCAAATAAGCTTGATGCTGTTACAAATCGAACAGCATGCTTTGGCTTATACACTTCTGTTATTGTCATAAACATCCACCCCTATGTTTTACGTAACACCTAAAGCATAAGCCAAAAGTGTCCGCAGACTATTTCTCCACAACCCCTTGTAGAATTAGCTTTGTTTGTAGTTCAATGTATTTTTCAAGTGTGTAATTTTTTTGAAGTGTCCATCTTCTAAACGCCCACATCTGCCCCTGAACAATAATATTGTGAGCCACCATATCACACTGCTCTTCTGTAAGTGTTAACTCTCGATTTTCCACACATCTTACAATAATTTTCTTAAACATAGCTGCCATTTCATTTTCCTTCTTTAAAACATAAGGAAGCGCATCTTTTGATAAAGATTTCGCTTCTTGATACATGACTAGCACCTCATCCTGCATCACATCTACCACTTTAAAATAATTATTTATCGCCAGCTGTAGGCTTTCTATCGTCCCTAGTTTTGTATCAATATTTTCCTCAAGGCGCATATGAACTTGGTCATAAATTGTGTCACAGACTAAATATAGGACATCTTCTTTTTGTCTGATATATTCATATAAAGTGCCAATACTAAATCCTGCTGCTTTGGCAATTTCTCTTGTTGTTGTGCGATGAAATCCCTTTTCCTTAAAAAGAGTGACCGCTCCTTTAATCATTTGATTTCGTCGCTTCTCTATTAATTTCTCATCTTTTACAGATGCTAAAACTTCTCGTTTTTCCATCTACCTCCCCACCTCTTTTCTTATCTATTCATTAGCCTTTGAAATTTGTTCTGTTGATTTACGTTGCATCATTTATTTTGTAATCATTCTCGAAATAACTAGACGTTGAATTTCCTGTGTTCCTTCGTATATTTGAGTAATTTTTGCATCTCTCATAAAGCGTTCTACAGGATAATCCTTTGTATAGCCATAACCGCCAAATACCTGTACAGCTTCTGTTGTTACTTGCATTGCCGTGTCACCAGCAAATAATTTTGACATAGCCGATTCTTTTCCATAAGGAAGTCCCTCTGATTCTAACCATGCTGCTTGATAGGTTAATAGACGTGCTGCTTCAATGTTTGTTGCCATATCTGCTAACTTAAAGCTAATTCCTTGCTGTGCAGCGATTGGCTTACCAAATTGCTCACGTTCTTTTGCATATGCAATTGCAGCATCTAGAGCACCTTGAGCAATCCCAACAGCTTGTGCAGCAATTCCATTTCTGCCACCATCTAATGTCATCATCGCTATTTTAAAACCATCACCTAGTTGACCAAGCATATTTTCCTTTGGCACTCTACAATCTTCAAAAATGATTTCAGTCGTAGGTGAAGAACGAATACCTAATTTACTTTCTTTTTTTCCTACTGAAAATCCCGGAAAATCTTTTTCGACAATAAAGGCTGTTGTTCCTTTATTTTTACTAGAAGGATCTGTTATAGCAAATACGATGTAGATGTCGGCAATTCCTCCATTTGTAATGAAGATTTTTGATCCATTTAAAATATAGTCATTTCCATCTTGTTTGGCATTTGTTCTCATTCCACCAGCGTCAGAGCCAGAGCCTGGTTCTGTTAGGCCATATGCACCAATTTTTTCCCCTAGTGCCATAGGTTTTAAGTATTTTTGCTTTTGCTCCTCAGATCCAAATTTATATAAAGGCCAGCCTGCTAATGATGTATGTGCAGATAATGTAACCCCGGTGCTTGCGCAAACTCTTGAAAGCTCTTCGACCGCAATTACATAGGATAAGTAATCGCTTCCAATTCCACCATACTCTTCATCCCATGGAATACCTGTTAATCCTAAATCAGCCATTTTCTTGAACAGATCCATATCAAAGCGCTCTTGTTCATCTCGTTCTGCTGCTGTTGGCTCAACTTCCTTTTTAGCAAAATCTCGTACAGTTTTTCTTAGCATTTCATGTTCTTCTGATAGTTTAAAAAACATAGTGTATCTCCCCTTTTGTTGGAAATTATCTTATTTTTATCCGGTAAAACAATTTTTCTAAAGATGTTAATTAAGCAACAATATTTACAGTAATTATAGTGCAATGTAGCGGAAGAAACTTGACTCCTGCGGGCGCAGAGGAAAGGGTGAGACCCCACAGGCGCTTGCGCCGAGGAGGCTCAGCTTCCTCCCCGCGGAAAGCAAGTTTCTGGAGCGAAATGGAACGGACTATTACAATCAGGTAAATTTTATTTTATGAAGTGTTTTCTTCAGATTTTTAAAAGCAACAAGTTTCAAAATATAGCCTTATTTTAATAAATGCTTACTAATCACTATTTTTTGAATTTCACTTGTACCTTCGTAGATTTCACATACTTTTGCATCGCGGAAATATCTTTCAACTGGATAATCCTTTGTATAGCCATAGCCGCCATACACTTGAATGGCTTCAGTTGACACCTCCATAGCTGTTTTAGAAGCTAGGAGCTTTGCCATTGCTGCTTGTTTTCCACAAGGTAGATTATTTTCTTTAAGCCATGCTGCTTGATAGACTAGTAGTTTTGCTGCTTCAACTTTTGTTGCCATATCAGCTAGCTTAAAGGCAATTCCTTGTTGCGTGGAAATTGGTTTTCCAAACTGCTGTCTTTCTTTTGCATATGAAATTGACTTTTCTAGTGCTGCTTCAGCAATGCCTAGTGCTTGGGCTGCAATACCGATTCTTCCGCCATCAAGATTAGCCATCGCAATTTTAAAGCCTTCTCCTTCTTGACCTAGAAGATTATCTGCTGGCACCTTTGCGTCTTCAAACATTAATGAAACTGTTCGTGATCCATTTAACCCCATCTTATGTTCATCTTTACCTATAACAAATCCGGGAGTGCCGCTTTCGACGATAAAAGCTGATATTCCTTCACTGCCTTTGCCTTCACCTGTCCTTGCAAAAACGATGTACGTATCTGCTTCACCACCATTTGTGATAAACATCTTTGATCCATTTAATAGATAATGATCTCCCTTTTTGACAGCACGTGTTTTCATGCTTGCTGCATCAGAGCCAGAGCTTGGTTCTGTTAAACAAAATGCGCCTAAGTACTGACCCGTTGCGAGTTTTTTTACATAGTTTTCTTTTTGCTTTTCATTACCAAAAGCAAGTATTGGATACGTACCGACTGAAGTATGAACAGATAAGATGACAGAAAGTGTTGCACTAGCCTTTGAAATTTCATGAATAGCGATTGTATATGCTGTAAAATCCATTCCCGCTCCACCATATTTTTCAGGAACAGGAATACCCATTAAACCTAGTGCTGCCATATTATTTAACAATTCCCTCGGAAAAATCCCCTTTTCCATTTTCTCAACAAATGGCTCAATTTCTGATTTAGCAAATTCTCGCACCATTTTTTGCAGCATCATTTGTTCTTCTGTGAAATGTAGATTCACGTGAATCCACCCCTTTGCGTTACTTTGCACGTTTTGAAAAAACCCCTTTGATCTTAAAAATCTACTAGTATCGCAATTTAATACGTATAAAAGCCTCTACCTGATTTTCTCCCTAACCAGCCAGCACTTACATACTTTCGTAACAATGGACATGGACGATATTTATCATCTCCAAACCCTTCATGAAGAGTTTCCATAATATATAAACATGTATCAAGGCCGATGAAATCAGCTAAAGTTAAAGGTCCCATTGGATGGTTCATTCCAAGCTTCATCACCTCATCAATCGCTTCTTCCTCAGCAACCCCTTCATAAACGGTATATATTGCTTCATTAATCATCGGCATTAAAATACGATTGGAAACAAAGCCTGGAAAATCATTTACTTCAACAGGAACTTTGTTTATCTTCTCTGTTAAATTCTTAATTTGGTCAAAAACTTCATCAGCTGTTGCTAGACCACGAATAATTTCGACTAACTTCATAACAGGTACAGGATTCATAAAATGCATTCCAATAACCTTTTCTGGTCTATTTGTCGCAGCAGCTATTTCAGTAATTGGCAGTGATGATGTATTTGTTGCTAGAATCGTATGATCTGGTGTTAGTTTATCTAGTTCCTTGAAGAGCTTTGTTTTAATTTCCATTTTTTCAACAATCGCTTCTATCACTAAATCGACGGAACTTGCATTTCCGAGGTCCACTGAGGTTGTTAATCTTTGTTGTGTTTCATTCTTCTGAATTTCGGTCATTTTCCCTTTTTCTACCAATCTAGTAAGCTGTTTTTCAATAGAATTTATCCCTTTTTCAACATTTTCCTCTGATATGTCATGTAGTACAACATCTATTCCTGACATCGCACAAACCTGGGCAATGCCTGATCCCATCTGCCCAGCTCCAACAACCATTATTTTCTGAATACTCATCTTATCCCTCCTTAAATAATGATCAAACTTTTCATCTTAAACTTGAATCATGATCGCATCACCTTGCCCACCGCCACTACAAATCGCTGCAATACCAATGCCTCCGCCTCTGCGTTTTAATTCATGTATGAGTGTGATGATAATTCTAGCTCCACTTGCTCCGATTGGATGCCCAAGTGCAACAGCTCCACCATTTACATTTACTTTTTCGGGATCTAAGTTAGCTAATTGATTTGCAGCTAGTGCAACTGTTGCAAAAGCTTCATTAATTTCAAACAAATCAATGTCTTCAATATTTTTGCCTGTTTTGTTTAAAAGTTCATTAATCACAAGACCCGGTGTTTTTGGGAAATCCTTTGCTTCAACAGCGATTGCCGTATGAGCTAAAATTGTTGCTAGTGGCTGTAAGCCTTCCTTTTGTGCACGCTCATCACTCATTAATACAAGTGCAGCTGCTCCATCATTAATTCCCGGGGCATTTCCAGCTGTAATTGTTCCATCATGATCGAAGACTGGTGCTAGCTTTGATAATCTCTCAATGGACGTGTCTTTGCGTGGTGCTTCGTCTTGATCAACGATTATTGGATCACCTTTTCGTTGTGGAACAGGTACAGCTATAATTTCTTCAGCTAAAAGTCCAGCTTCCTGTGCCTTTACTGCCCGCTGATGGCTTCTTAATGCCCATTCATCCTGCTCTTGTCGAGTTAGCTCTAAATCTTTTGAGGTACTATTTCCGTATGTGCCCATATGTACACCTGTAAAGCTACATGTTAACCCATCATGAATCATAGAATCCTTTACTGCACTATCTCCCATTTTTAAACCCCAACGTGCTTTTGGTAATAAATAAGGTGCATTGCTCATCGATTCCATTCCACCAGCAACAATCACTTCTTCATCACCAGCTCTAATTACTTGATCAGCTACTGTCACACTTCGTAATCCTGATGCACACACTTTATTAATTGTTTCTGTTTTAACATTCCACGGCAAATCAGCAGCACGGGCAGCCTGACGAGAAGGAATTTGCCCTTGCCCACTCTGTAGCACATTTCCAAAGATCACTTCATCGACTTTCTCACCATCAACATTTGCTCTTTTTAAAGCTTCTTTAATCGCAATTCCTCCGAGATCTGCAGCTGTTAATGAAGCCAGTGTACCTCCGAACTTTCCAACCGGTGTTCTTACCCCACTTAAAATCACTGTTTTTGCCATATCCAACACTCCCCTTTGTAAAAAATCTATTTTTAGCAAACGCTTTCAAAATTGACTGAACGCTCGCTCAATTAACAAGCATTAGCGAAGAGGGGTTCTTACCCCCTCTTCATTTTATGATCGTTTCTCTTTCTAAATAACTTAAGAAACTAATTCTTTTATTTCGCCAAAAATTGATTTTTCTAGTAGTTCAGCTACATCATATGTGCTAACTGTTTCTTCTACTTCTTTTGCTTTTGTTCCATCACTTAGCATTGTTAAGCAATATGGACAGCCTGCACTAATAACAGATGGCTTAACAGCTAATGCTTGCTCTGTTCTCGCTACATTAATTCTGCTGCCTGTATCTTCTTCCATCCACATCAGTCCACCACCAGCTCCACAGCACATACCTTTATCGCGGTTACGCTCCATTTCAACAAGCTTAACACCTGGAATCGCTTTTAAAATATCTCGTGGTGCATCATATACCTCATTGTATCTTCCTAAATAACAAGAATCATGGAAGGTAATTGTTTCTTCAACAGCAAGCTTTGGTTTTAGCTTACCTGATTTCACTAGCTCAGCAAGTAATTCTGTATGATGGAAAACCTCTGCTTCTAATCCAAAGTCAGGATATTCATTTTTAAAAATATTGTACGCATGTGGATCAATTGTAACGATCTTTTTGATGTCATTTTTCACAAACTCATCAATGTTCTTTGTTGCAAGCTCTTGGAATAAAAATTCATTTCCTAGACGACGTGGTGTATCACCTGAATTTTTCTCTTTATTACCGAGAATTGCAAATTTCACACCAGCTTCGTTAAGTAGTTTTGCAAAAGAAAGAGCAATCTTTTGGCTACGATTATCGTAAGATCCCATAGAACCAACCCAGAATAAGTACTCAAACTCTTCTCCAGCTTTGCTCATTTCCTTAACAGTAGGTACAACAACATCTTCTCTAGCCTCACGCCATGTTTCACGCTCTTTTCGGTTAAGTCCCCATGGGTTTCCTTGGCGTTCGATATTTGTCATCGCACGTTGTGCATCAGCATCCATTTTTCCTTCTGTTAATACTAAATAGCGACGCATATCAATAATTTTATCAACATGTTCATTCATAACCGGACATTGATCTTCACAGTTACGACAAGTAGTACATGCCCAAATTTCTTCTTCTGTAATTACATCACCAATTAATGATGGACTGTAGTCAACAGCTGTTGCTGCAGATTCATTTGCACCAGCACCTGAAGCCATCATAGCGATTTGATTTCCTTTTGTTCCACTAAAGGCAACCGCAGGTACCCAAGGCTGCTTCTGAGTAACTGCTGCCCCTGTAAAGGTTAAATGATCTCTTAATTTTAGGATCAAATCCATCGGAGAGAGAATTTTACCTGTACCAGTTGCCGGACACATATTTGTACAACGGCCACACTCTACACAAGCATATAAATCAATAAGCTGTGGCTGAGTAAAATCTTCAATTTTACCAACACCAAATGATTCTTGTGATTCATCTTCAAAGTCAATTTTTTCAAGCTTTCCTGGATTTGAAACTCGATTAAAGTAAACATTAGCCGGTCCAGCAATTAAATGTGCGTGCTTTGATTGTGGCACATATACTAAAAATGTTAGTAAGAATAGTAGATGAATCCACCAAGCAATATAAAATATAACGATAGAGCCTGTTTCTCCAACAAAGCTAAGTAAAAATGCAAATGAAGATGCAATTGGTTCTGACCATGTTAAATCATGACCATGCCAGACAAGCCCCATCCCATTACCTAGTAATACAGATAACATAAGTCCGCCAATGAAGATCAGCACTAAACCTGATTTAAAGCCTCGCTTAAGTCGAACAAGTTTTTCAACGTATCTGCGATGAAAAGCCCAAACAACTGCAACTAAAATCATGAATGTGACAATCTCTTGAAAAAATGTAAACGCAGGATACAGTGGCCCTAGTGGCAAATGTGCACCAGGTATCAGTCCTTTAATAATAAAATCAAGTGCGCCAAACTGAACAAGAATAAAGCCATAAAAAAACATCACATGGATAATTCCACTTTTCTTGTCTTTCAATAACTTCTTCTGTCCAAAGACATTAACCAAAATCTTTTCGAATCTTTCTTTTACCTTACCATCAAATTCAACTTTTTTACCAAGCTTAATGTAAGCCATCCTTGTACGAATTAAGTAAACAAATAAATGTACAGCGTAAGCGGTTACAATTAAGAATGCAATAAAATTCACCCATAAAAGTGCATCCATCTCAATTTCCCCCAATCTCCCAGTTGTAACAATACTTCTTGGTCACTACCCCTAAAACTCTTCCCTTTTTAACTATACCTCTATGATAATAAATGAATGAGCATTCAGTCAATAGTTTTTTTGGTGCCTGTCACTCCCCGAATTATGTCGAATACATCTAGATGCCATGTACATAAAAAGCTTCGTTACCGTTAAAGATAATAAAAATAAATTTGTCAGCTTTAAATTTTCGCATTGTATCAATTGTTTTCATCACGGTCCCATTCTTATTTGCTGCTACTACTTGGAGGAGGTATTGCCTTTGACTACGTTAATCATCTGCTCTATCGTTGTGGCGATTCTAATTGGCTGGTTGATCTTTGACTATAAAGCCGGTCGGAAAAACCATCTTTTAACTTCTAAATACACCCAGTATCCTCTAAGAAAAAGTAACATTTCACTCTTCATTGATGGAAATGATTTTTATAAAGATTACTTCGAGAACATTAAAAATAGTACTACATATGTTCATGTGATATTTTTTATTATGAAAAATGATAAAATCAGTCATGAATTTTTATCTATTTTGGGTAAAAAAGCAGAAGAGGGCTTAGATGTACGTTTATTACTTGATTATGTTGGTGGCTCTAAACTAGGTAAGAAAAAAATTCAAATATTAAAAAACCAGGGAGTCCGATTCGCTTTTTCACACAAACCTAAATTACCTTTTTTGCTTTATACTTCCCAAGCACGGAATCACCGGAAAATAACCGTTATTGACGGAAAAACGTCCTATTTAGGCGGATTTAATATTGGAAAAGAATATCTTGGACAAGATCCTAAGTTTGGCTATTGGAGGGACTATCACCTAAAAATTCAAGGTGAAGGAACTCTTGATCTACAACAGCAATTTTTTAAAGACTGGTTTGATTCAACAGGCGAAAATGAACTTAATGAAGTTCACTTCCCTACCCTAACTCCTAAAGGGGAAAGCAGCCATATGTTTATTTCAACCTATGGTGAAAAATTAGAAGATCATTTTATCGATTTTATCCAAAATGCCAAACAAGAAATTATTATTTGTACACCATATTTCATTCCTGGAAAAAGGGTTTTAAATGAGCTACTAGAAGCCTTATCAAGAGGTGTAAAGGTGAAAGTAGTTGTACCTATGGGTAAAGACCACCCATTTGTAAAGGAAGCATCACTTCCCTATTTTGGGCCACTTATTTTAGCTGGGTGTGAAATATATCAATATTTCTATGGATTCTTTCATGCAAAAATGATTATCATTGATGATAAATTTTGCGATATTGGAACAGCCAATTTCGATAAACGCAGTATGTTTCTAAATGATGAAATGAACTGTTTAATATACGATCCTGCTTTCATTGAAAAAGTCCGTTCATTAATCAACGAAGATATGAAGCACTCTGAGCTATTAACGTATAGCGCCTATCAAAAAAGACCTCTTACTAAAAAGATAAAAGAGGTATTCGCAACAATAATTTCACATTTTCTATGAGGAGAAAGTTAAATGATTATTCGTTTTGGTTATGTTTCACACGCTCTCGCTTTATGGGATTGCTCTCCTGCAAAGTCATTAACATTTACACGATGGAAGCAGCTAGACGAGAATGAGAGGAAAGAACAACTTTTATATGTAACAAGAAAAAATTTAGAGCATACTTTACGTATGATTCATTACAATATTGCTCAAGAAATTCATGTTTACCGTCTATCTTCATCAATTGTGCCGCTCGCTACACATCCAGAGGTACTTTGGGATTACCGAACGCCTTTTAAAGATTTACTCACAGAGATCGGTCAGGTAGTGAAGAAAAATAAAATGAGAACTAGTTTTCACCCTAATCAATTTACATTATTCACAAGTGACAAACCTCATATTACAGATAATGCTGTTGGTGATATGCAATATCATTATGATTTGTTAGATGCAATGGGTCTTGCCGATGAAGCAATAATTAACATTCATGTAGGTGGAGCTTATGGAAATAAGGAAAAAGCTACCGAACGCTTTCATGAAAATATAAAAAAGTTGCCAGATAAAATCAAAAAAAGAATGACACTTGAAAATGATGACAAAACATATACAACAACTGAAACATTAAAGATTTGTCAAAAAGAAAAGGTCCCGATGTTATTTGATTATCATCATTACATTGCCAATAAAGAAGAAGATGAAAATTTCGAAGATCTATTGCCAGAAATTTTTAACACCTGGTCATCTGTTGGTCTTCATCCAAAAATTCACGTGTCATCACCTAAAACAGAAAAGGAATTTAGAAGCCACGCAGATTATGTGGATGCTGAATTTCTTATGCCATTATTATTATTTTTAAAAAACCACAATGCAAACGTTGACTTAATGATTGAAGCTAAGAAAAAAGACCTTGCAGCAATAAAGCTTTGTGAGGATATTTCTAAAATTAGAGGTGTAAAGCGAATTGGTGGCGCAACAATACAGTGGTGAGACTAACTTAAAGGTTAGTCTTTCTTTCTATTCCTATACTTGATTTATAGGTATTAATACCTACTTCCTTTGTCGAAAATTAGGTCATATATCACTTGCTTAATACATCCTCAATTATATAACCTATAGATACAGCAAGAATTTTCAGAAAATTGTGCAAGCGCTTGCACTTTAAAGCCTTTTATTTTTCATTAAAAATGAAAGCGTTTTAATTTCTGATCACGTGATCATGATCGATTAAACTACTAACAATCGGGGGTATTTTTGTGAAAAGATTTCTCAAACAAGTTAGCATCAGTTTTATTATTATTCTCTTAGCCACAACAACACTTTTTAATCCGTCAGCTTCTGCTGATATTAAGTCAGATTACAAAGCGTATGTGATGGCCCCATTAACAAAAATCACAAATTGGACTGATTTCGCAAAACAGCTTGCTACTTTAAAAAGCAATGGAGTTTATGCCTTAACAACTGATGTTTGGTGGGGCGATGTTGAAAAGAATGGCAATAATCAGTTTGATTGGTCTTATTATCGTAAGTATGCTCAGGTTGTCAGAGATTCAGGATTAAAATGGGTGCCAATTATTTCAACACACCAATGTGGAGGAAATGTTGGGGATGATTGTAATATTCCTGTTCCTAACTGGGTCTGGAATCTTGCTAGCGAAGATGTGTTAACACACGAGTCAGAAACAGGTTATGTGAATAAAGAAACCGTCTCACCATGGGCAACAAATGTGATCTCAACTCAATATAACGAGCTTTATGCATCTTTCGCTCAAAACTTCTCAGATTATAAAGATATCATTGTTAAAATCTATTTAAGTGGTGGACCAGCTGGTGAACTACGTTTTCCATCCTATGTTACTGGTGATGGGTGGAGCTATCCATCAAGAGGAAAATTACAAGCTTATACAGAAACAGCTAAAACAGATTTCAGAAATAATATGCAAGCAAAATATGGAACAATCAGTAGCTTGAACGCTGCTTGGAACACTAATTTATCTTCATTTAGTCAAGTGAATCCACCATCCGATGGCGATAATTTCTTCACTTCAGGTGCTGCTTACAATAGTCAATATGGTAAGGACTTTATGAATTGGTACCAAAGTGTTTTAACAAAACACCTTTCTTTAATTAGCAGTAAAGCACATCAAAACTTCGACTCTACATTTGGTGTACCAATTGGTGCCAAGATTGCTGGACTTCATTGGAAAATGAATGATCCATACATGCCACATGCAACTGAATATTCTGCGGGATATTATGATTATGCGAAAATTTTAGATCAATTTAAAGCGAGTAATCTACACCTAACATTTACTTGCTTGGAAATGGACAATAGCCAGGCTTATACAAGCCCATACTATTCAGCTCCTAAATCACTTGTTACACAAATTGCTAACCTTGCAACTCAAAGAGGAATCGTTTTGAATGGTGAAAATGCATTAGCCATTTCAAGCTCTGATGCAAGCTATAGTGAATCACGCTACCGCAACACTGCTCAACATTTATTTAACGAAGGCTTTAGTGGATTTACACTACTTCGCTTAGCAAATGTAGTCAATTCAAATGGAACAAAAACAGCTGAGATGGATCGTTTTAGAGATATTTTAGTTCTTCAACCAATCAAAGTTGATTTCATTGTTAAAAATGCTCCTACCTCTTCTGGTGATACCGTTTATGTAACAGGAAACCGTTGGGAAATGGGCATGTGGAATAATGCCGATGGTAAAAAAATTAAGCTAACATGGAACAGCACATACCAAGACTGGAGAGGCTCTGCTTATATAGCTGCAAATCGTTATTATGAATTTAAAGCAGTTGTTGCAGGCTCAAATAATGTAGTGAAATCATGGGAGCCTGGAAGCAATAATGTTTGGAATACTCCATCATCGAATAGTAGTTACACAGTTCAGTGGTAATTTAAAAAGCGCAAGGTGCCCGCCTATCAGCGTAAAGCATAATGTAAATAGGAAATAGAAGTTGCTCTTTGTCTTACATTCCTATTTGACTTATGGCTCGAGCCGATAAATCATAGAGCTAGACACTAAAACTAAGTAAAAACTTTATCCTTTTAATTTTTTGAACAAAAGAGGCTGGGAAATAAGTATTAAAGCTAATGAAAAACCCGAATTATTAGGTGATATGTCAATTAATCATTCGCCTAATAGTTCGGGTTTTTATTTGTCGTCTACAATAGATTTTTTGATTTTAGAAACCTTTTTTAAGAATTAGTGGAATGGAGCGGAAGACACTAGGGCACCTACGGGAATTGAGGAAAGGCTGAGACCCCGAAGGCGCTTGCGTCGAGGAGGCTCAGCTTCCTCCCCGGCGAATGGAGTGTCTGCAGCGCAATGGAACGAACTTGTTTCTTTCAGCTTAACTGAATTTAGATTTATTCGTCTTTTTGTATGACATCTTTAATTATGTCCCAATCTTTTTCCTGTTACATTTTTTCAGGAGCAGAAACACCAATTAATGTTAGTGCATTTTGTAGTGTCACTTGTGTTGATTTCATTAACGCAAGTCTTGCACGACTTTTTTCTTTATTTTCAGGATCCAGCACTTTTTCAGCATTATAAAAGCTGTGTAAAGTTGATGCCAAATCAAAAATATAATTTGTGATTCGGTGTGGAATTCGTTTTTGTGCAGCTTCTGTAACAGCTTGTGGGAATTCGCCTAATTTCTTCAGTAGGTCAAATTCCTTTTCTGATGAAATTTCATCAAGCTTTAAATTATCCTCAAAAGTAAGTCCTTGTTCCTCACCTTGGCGAAGCATGCTGCAAATACGCGCATGTGCATATTGAGCATAATAAACTGGGTTTTCATTTGATTTTGAAACAGCTAAATCAAGATCAAAATCCATATGTGTATCAGCACTTCTCATTGCAAAGAAGTAACGAACTGCATCAAGACCTACTTCTTCAATCAAATCTCTCATTGTTACAGCTTTACCAGTACGTTTACTCATCTTCATTTTCTCACCATCTTTATAAAGATGAACAAGCTGAATGATTTCAACCTCTAACGTATCCTTGCCATATCCTAACGCTTCAATTGCTGCTTTCATACGTGGAATATAACCATGATGGTCAGCACCCCATACGTTAATAAGCTTTGTAAACCCACGATCAAGCTTGTCCTTATGATAAGCAATATCAGGTGTTAAGTACGTATAAGATCCATCATTCTTAATCAATACACGATCTTTGTCATCACCAAATGTTGTTGAGCGGAACCATGTTGCTCCCTCTTCTTCATAAATATGACCTTTTTCCTTTAATGCCGCTAAAGCAGTATCAATTTTCCCATTATGATATAAAGATGTTTCAGAATACCATACATCAAATGGCACACGGAACTCCTCTAAGTCAGCTTTCAGTTTACCCATTTCATATTTCAAGCCATATTCTCTAAAAAAGCTTAAACGCTCTTCACTAGATTGGTTAGCATATTGATCTCCAAATTCTTCAGCAAGCTTTTTCCCGATCCCAACGATATCTTGACCATGATAACCATCTTCAGGCATCTCCGCATCCTTACCTAATGCTTGTAGATAACGAGCTTCAACTGAACGAGCTAAATTATTAATTTGATTTCCCGCATCATTGATATAGTATTCACGTGACACATCATAGCCTGCTTTTGCTAAAACATTACATAAAGAATCGCCAACAGCTGCTCCACGCGCATGTCCTAAATGCAGATCCCCAGTAGGATTAGCTGAAACAAACTCAACTTGTAGTTTTTCATTATTACCTACATTTGTCTCTCCATAGCTTGTTCCTGCTTTTAAGATAGATGGAATTAAGTCTGTTAAATAGCTATTATTCATATAAAAATTAATAAACCCAGGTCCTGCAATTTCAATTTTATCAATAGAGCCTTTTTCTTTATCAAAATTAGCAACAATTTCCTCGGCAATCATACGAGGTGCCTTCTTTGCCACTCGCGCTAACTGCATCGCCATGTTTGTTGAATAATCACCATGTGCTTTTTCTTTCGGTAGCTCTAATAAAACATCTGGAATCTGCGCTTCTTCTGCTAAACCAGCCTTTAAAACTGCTGCTTTCACTTCATCTTTTAACCGTTCTTTTACTTGCTCAACTATGTTCATTTTTTATCCTCCTTATACGAAATACTTAGTTTATGTACATGCTTTTCATTTTCATCTATTTGCAAATCATATAAAATAACGAGCCTATCTTCAAGCTCTGTTTTTTCAAATTGTAGATTATGTGTAAATGTTTGAAGCTGTAGCTTCCCAAAAGGAGTGCCATAGTCTGTCACTGTTGGTATCGCTTGAATAAAGCGTTGCTTCATCGTCACAGCACCAGATCGCATCACAACAACCTCATCTTCACCAATCTTCACAGTTGTCCTTACAGATCCAAGCTCATGCTCTTCATTGTATCGAAGGTAAATGGAATGACCCTTTTCGATATACTCTCCTGTTGTATCCACTTCAATCTTTTCGATGTCGTGATCTTTCTCATTATGAATTTCTGAAACAACTTTAATTGAAACAGGTGTGCTTTCTGTCATGTAGACACTCCCTTTTCATTCATATCCTTAACTTTAATATTATAAAGAACGATTTGCAACTTAGCAAGGTGAAGATTGTTGATATTACGGGGGAATTCTACTTATATTTGGGAGTGTTCCATGTCATTGGAACGTCGTTTATGATGTTATTTGCTGTTTGAGGGAGTTTATTTGCTATAGTGGGCATTTTATTTGCTGATTTGTTCTTTTTATTTGCTGTTTCTTTGATTTTATTTGCCGAAATAGTCAATATATTAGATTTTCGACATAATTCGACAATAATCTAATCCCTACCTCAAAAAAAGCGACTAGTCATATGCTAGCCGCTTCCTTCATGTTATTTCCCGATAAACTGCTGTGTCCAATAATTACCGCTCGAAACATATCCCACACCAATATGTGTAAAGTTTGCACTTAAAATGTTTTTACGATGTCCGGCGCTATTCATCCATGCATTTACAACTTCTTCTGGTGTACGCTGGCCTTTCGCGATATTTTCACCAGCTGCACGATAGGTGATAGCAAATTTCTTCATCATGTCAAAAGGTGAACCGTACGTTGGACTTGTATGTGAAAAATAATTGTTTCTTTGCATATCTAGTGATTTCTCACGTGCTACTTTACTAAGAGCAGTATCAACCTTTAAAGCTGACAAACCATTTTTAGCACGCTCCTGATTAGTCAAATCTACCACTTGCTGTTCGAATTGATTAAGCTGGTAACCTGCTTGTTCATTTGATGTGTCTTCTTTTTGAGCAGGTTGTTGCTGAACAGGCTGTTGAGTAGGTTGTGTAACGGGTGTTGTCACCTGTTGTTGCTCTACCGGTTGCTGTTGAACGTGAATATTTTTAAAATACTTCTCAAATAAAGCATTTATTTGTTCTGCACTCAGATTACTAGATTTATAAGTATATACCTTTGTATACGTCGTATTTGAGGCAGCATCCGCCTGATTAGCTATTGGATTTGCCATCAATATTGCTGCACTAGCAACGATTGATACTAATAGTTTCTTTTTCATTTCATTTATCCTCCCCAATTCTTCTCTGCCTTTCGCACATATCGTAACATGTGGTTTTTTGTCATAATTGAGGGAGATTTTAACAAACTATAAAAAAACAGATTACTTAATAGGAAAATTGACATATAAATACCTATTTTCTATTAGGAAAAATATAAAACATTAAAAAATTTCAATCTATGTAATAGTAACTATATTTCAGGAAAAAATGGAACAGTATCCAATTTTTTAGTTATATATGATTGTTGACAAGTTTTCACTCACTATAAAATATGACAAAATATAACCTTAAGATGACAGATGTTACACATATTCGTAATAAAAATGGGGTCAGACCCCGAGAGTCTGACCCCACACTATTATCCTTTTTTCTGTACCCAACCAAGTATCATTTCTCTTAAGATCTTGCTAGCTGTATTAGCTGTTTGTTCTGATGGATCATAGATTGGTGCTACTTCAACTAAATCAGAGCCAACAACACGCACATCAGATGCTGCTATTGCATGAATTGAAGCTAGTAGCTCTTTTGATGTAATCCCACCTGCATCAACTGTTCCTGTACCAGGTGCGTGTGCAGGATCTAACACATCGATATCGATGGTTACGTACACAGGTCGTCCAGCAAGCTTTGGTAATATTTCTTTCAATGGCTCAAGTACTTCAAATTTAGAAATATGCATACCTACTTCTTTTGCCCACTTAAACTCTTCTTTCATTCCTGAACGTATGCCAAAAGAGTACACATTAGTAGGACCAATTAAATTTGCAATCTTTTTAATTGGTGTTGAGTGTGATAAAGGTTCACCTTCATAATCATCACGTAGATCTGTATGTGCATCCATATGAATGATCGCTAAATCAGGGTATTTTTTATACATTGCCTTCATAACAGGCCAAGAAACTAAGTGCTCCCCACCCATTCCTAACGGATACTTGTCATCTCTTAATAAAGAATCGATATATTCTTCAATCAATTCAATACTTTTTTGTGGATTACCAAATGGAAGAGGAATATCTCCAGCATCAAAATATTTCACTTCATCTAGTTCTTTATCTAAATATGGACTATATTCTTCAAGTCCAATTGACACTTCTCGTATTCTTGATGGACCAAAACGAGAGCCTGGTCGATAACTAACCGTCCAGTCCATTGGCATACCATAAATGACTGCTTCACTTTCCTCATAATTCGGATGACTTTTTATAAATACATTACCTGAATATGCTTCATCAAATTTCATGAAAATTCCTCCGTTCTTTAAAAAAAGTGAGAGAATGAACCCTCACTTTACTTGCCTCGCCTCTTAAGCTTGCCCGAGGCTGTACAGGCGATTACGCTTTTCTATTTGGCTAGCTACATCGCCTAGCCCCTCGAGGTCTTAAGTGTCTCAGGGAGTTGAAGGTAAAGTGCACCTTCAATTCTTGAGCCCCTTAAGCTTGTCGGGCCTAATCAAGGCGATTACGCTTTTCTATTTAATCAAGTCACTTACAAACTTCGGTAATACAAAGCATGCTTTGTGAAGTTCTTTTGTGTAGTATTTTGTTTCGATTTCGTGGAAACGATCTTCGCTTACTTCTAGTGGATCGTATTTTTTTGATCCGATTGTGAATGTCCATAATCCACTTGGGTATGTTGGGATGTTTGCTGTATAAAGACGTGTGATTGGGAAGATTTCCTTCACATCACGTTGAACATTTGTAATAAGTTCAGGTGTGAACCATGGGTTGTCTGTTTGTGCAACAAATACGCCATCTTCTTTTAATGCTTTTGAGATACCAGCATAAAATCCTTTTGTGAATAAGTTCACTGCAGGTCCCATTGGCTCTGTTGAATCAACCATAATCACATCATATTCATTTTCGCTTTCTGCAATATGCATGAAGCCATCACCCACTTTTACATCAACACGTGGATCATCTAGTTTCCCTGCAATTTCAGGTAGGAATTTCTTCGAATACTCAATAACCTTACCATCAATATCAACAAGTGTTGCTTTTTTTACTTGAGGGTGTTTAAGAACTTCGCGGATAACTCCTCCGTCTCCACCACCAACAACAAGGACATTTTCAGGATTTGGGTGTGTAAATAATGGTACATGAGCTACCATTTCGTGATAAACAAATTCGTCTTTTTGAGAAGTCATCACCATTCCATCTAGGAAAAGCATGTTACCAAATTCTTCTGTTTCAACCATTTCTAAATATTGAAAATCTGATTGTTCTGTATGTAACGTTTGTTTAACTTTTAACGTAATTCCAAAATTCTTCGTCTGTTTTTCTGTGTACCATAATTCGCTCATCTTCTTACCATCCTTTCAACTAGCTTTTACTATACGTTTATCCTTACTCTTTAAATTTAAAACTCAAAGTGAAAAGTGCCCTCGTATATAGCTTGTCTTATATTATTTTAACCGGTTGTTCGAAATAGCATCCGGTAATTTTCTATTGGTTTTTATCTCGTTTTTAACTAGACAGGAAAAGCTTTTCTTTCTCAATAAAACGAACTGTTAATTCTTTAAAGCTATAGTTGAATCTAGCAGAAATTCAAGGAAAAATCTATGACTTTTTATCAAAATGTTTAAAAAGCTTGTAAAAAACTCATAATGGCTAATAGTATACACGTCCGTCATTAAAAATAAGGAGGTGAGCAAATTGGATGTTATTACACCTAAACGTATGAAAATCACATTAAAAACGATTCGCGCTCTTACATTCATTAGTATATTATTCTTTATTTTTTTATCAACAATTGTATTAAGTGTTGTTTTATATGCAAAGTGGCAAGGAGCTCCTTCTTTAGCAGTGCCACAATCAACCATTATTTATGCAAATGATGGATCAACAATAGGTGAGTTGCATAATGGACAAAAACGCTATTGGGTCACTCTTGATTCTGTTTCAAAACATGTGCTGCAAGCTACGATAGCCATTGAGGATCAAAATTTTTATGAACATAATGGATTTGATTATAAAAGAATTGCAGGAGCTGCCCTCGCTGATCTAAAAGCAATGGCAAAGGTACAAGGTGCGAGTACAATAACACAGCAGTACGCTCGTAACTTATATTTAGCGCATGAAAAAACCTGGAAGCGCAAATTCAATGAAGCTTTATATACCATTAGATTAGAGCAAAATTATAGTAAGGATCAAATTTTAGAAGGTTATTTAAATACCATTTATTATGGTCATGGTGTATATGGGATAGAAGCTGCAGCTAATTATTATTTCGGAAAAAGCTCTAAATCATTAACTTTGGCTGAAGCAGCACTTCTTGTAGGTATCCCAAAAGGACCAAATCTTTATTCACCATATATTAATCAAGATAAGGCGGAGAAACGACAAGCGATCATTCTAGAGATGATGAAAAAAGAAGGTTATATTACAGAGCAGCAATATGAAAGTGCACGAAATCAACGTCTTGTTTATAAAACAAAAGCAGATAAAATTCAAAAGGGTATTGCTCCTTATTTTCAAGATGCGATGATCAGTTCTTTAGAAACTGAATTACAAATTGATGAACAAATGATTCAAACACAAGGATTAAAAATTTATACAACATTGGATCTCGATATGCAAGAAATTGCTGAAGAACTTGTTGCGAAATCGATTGACGAAAAATCTGATATTCAAGCAGGACTTGTTTCAATCGATCCAAAAACAGGTTATGTCAAAGCTTTAATAGGTGGTCGTGATTATGAGCACAGCCCTTTTAACCGGGCAACACAGGCTAAAAGGCAGCCTGGCTCTTCTATCAAGCCTTTACTTTATTATGCAGCCATTACAAAGGGATTTACTCCTTCAACTGAAATGAAGAGTGAGCCAACATCCTTCACATATGATAATGGTAAGGCAAATTATAGACCAAGTAATTATAACGATTATTATGCAGATGATTTTATTACAATGCTGCAAGCAATCGCTTTGTCAGATAATATCTTTGCTGTAAAAACACATATGTTCATTGGCATGGAGGAGCTCGCGAAAACAGGAGAACTATTCGGGCTAACCTCTAAGATTAAACAAATTCCATCAACAGCCCTTGGCACGTCCCCTGTAAGGCTTATTGAGCTTGTGAATGCTTATGGAATGCTTGGAAATGGTGGAAATAAGATCACACCAACGTTTGTTACGAAAATTGAAAATGCAGAAGGTGAAGTGATTTACAAAGCTGCTAAAAGTAAAGACCAGGTATTAAATGAACAAGCAGCTTTTGTCACAACACATATGATGACAGGGATGTTTGACACAAACTTAAATAGCTACACATCAGTAACAGGTCATAGTATCGCAAATTCTTTAACAAGAGATTACGCAGGTAAATCAGGAACAACTTCGACAGATAGCTGGATGGTAGGTATGTCACCGCAATTAGTTACTGGAGTATGGACAGGATATGATAAAGGAAAAACAATCAATCTCGTTCAAGAACGCAGCTACGCTAAAGCAATTTGGTCTAATTTTATGGAAAAAGCGTTGGAAGATCAATCCGTAAAGGCATTTAGACCACCAGACGGTGTTGTAGGGGTCTATATTAATCCCGAAAATGGCAAACTTGCTACAAAAGGATGTCCTGTACAAAGATACACCTACTATTTATCAGGAACGGAACCAACCGAATATTGTGAAGATCATATCAATGAAATAGAAGAAGATGATTCCCATAAAAATGAGAAAGAAGAAGATCGATGGTTTGATAAGCTATTTAAATGGTGGGACTAAATTTTACCATTTAAATAAAAAACCCCGAGCACAAAATGCTCGGGATTTTTTATGTCCTAGTTTTATAAAACTGTAATCTTAGTCTACTAATTTTACTGTAGAACCACAAGAAATTACCTTGTTGTTCACTAAATTGTCACTACTTTGCCACATATTACGTTGTACTTAAATCGTCCTTTAATTTTTGTTCTGACAAATTCCACATCGTTTCATTATGATTATGTAGGTATTGTGAAAGTATGTCCTTTGAACGGTTATCCATATGATCAACGATAATATGACGCTTCATTGATTTATCCATCCGATTCACATGCTCTGGAAGTGATTTGTAGCCTCGTCTTATTTCGCGGTCAACTGTAAGCTCACATGCTGTTACTCCAGCATAATATGGCCCCTCTGATTTTCGGTCAATCGTAACCCAAACGAGCCAATATGGTTTACCATTCGGAACTTCCTCTTTTGTTTTAAGAAACTTTATCCCTTTTTCCACAACACTTCTTGCATGCATCGCACCTATATCAACAAAAGCTTCTCCTTCTTCTATATCAATAAAAACAGGTGATACATTATCAAGACTTAGGGCACCAATCCCAAATCCTCCATGACCGTCTGTTGGGTCATTTTTTATAATATTAAAGCCAATGCTTTTTTTCTTTTTATCTTGTTCCATATAAAGTCCTCCTTATGAAAGGCTCTGTTAAACTTTGTTGTTGATTTCCGTTACAGGCATTCGCTTTCCGCGGGCGGTCCGGGAGCCTCCTCGGCGCAAGCGCCTGTGGGGTCTCCCTTTGACACGCTCCTCCCGCAGGAGTCTCATGCCTTCCACTCCAATCAACAAAGTGCTAAAAATCAACATTAAGCTTTAACATACCCTTATTAAAATTAAAATAGTGGGCTAAGTAATAGATGAAAGATACTCATCACAATCGTTTGACCAGTTTGTAAAAATGGATGGATCGTATATGAATCTAATGGTGTTATCACTAAAATAAGAAATATAACAATTCCATAGGTTTCATATTGAGTCATTTTTGATCTTATAGTAGGTGGTGAAAGATCTTCAATGATTCTGTATCCATCTAAAGGTGGGAAAGGTAGTAAATTAAATAAAAATAGCATCACATTTAAAGAGATAAATATTCCAAAAAATAAATCTAACTGATCTGCATAGTTAACTGGTAATACAGACATTATGCCCGTTGCGACAAGAATATTTACAATAACCATACCTAAAAAGGCTAGTAATAAATTACTTAATGGACCTGCAACTGAAACAAGTACACCAGCAAGACGAGGTCTTTTAAAAAAGAAGCGATTAACAGGTACTGGTTTCGCCCATCCAAATCCAGCGATAAAAATTAATATTGTACCGAATGGATCTAAATGTGCAAGTGGTGACAGTGTTAGCCTTCCTTGTCTTTGTGCAGTTGGGTCACCAAATTTATAGGCAACAAACGCATGGGCAAATTCATGAAGAGTAAAGGCAACAATTAAGGTGATTACAACATATGGAATGTAATCTAAAGGAAATGCTAAAAAGCTGAAATCGTTCATTTATTTCTCCTTTTGTTATATGTAAAATTTGAGCTGACATTGACGTGTTGTAATAAATCTAAATATGAAATTCTGTATAAAGCATGGAGCATCTTATCTCCATAGATAAGGACCTTTTATCTTTTAAAAAGGCTGTTTCGTAAACTTTGTTGCTTTAACAACTCCAAATTTACTGCACTATATAAAGCATAGTGGCATCTTTTCTTCATAGGATAGTACCTATTTTGCTATAACAACAATCTTTCCATTGCATAATTAGGTCAATTAGCAACAATCTTTCAGAAAAGAGGCTTTAAAAATAATGTTTCACCGTATTATTTTTAAAAGGTTCTTAAATAGATCTTGTAACTTTATACTTTATTTAAAAACAAAAACTAAGTAAGTTGATCGGATCGGAAGGTGCGAGACTCCTGCGGGTGCAGCGGGACAGGTGAGATCCCACAGGCGCTGAGCGCCGAGGAAGCTCACCGCCCGCCCCGCGGAAAGCGAGCAACCTGTAGAGAAGATCAACTATCACTAACTATTTATATAGGGTGATAAATGAACAACTTAGGTCAAGATTTATCTCTATATACATTGCTATATCCTTCTACCTTAACATGTAATGCAATCTATTTTCGAATAAAGTATACTATATTTAAGGTTCAATTTCTTGTACAAATGCTTTTGATCGTTGGTTTATACATATTTTTTCATCGACACAATTCACAAAACTTTGTAAAAAGGGAAAGTAAAAGGAGAGAGTACAATGCCATATGTAACAGTTAAGATGCTAGAAGGTCGAACAGAGGAACAAAAGAGAGCTTTAGTTGAAAAGGTTACAGCAGCTGTATCAGAAACAACAGGTGCTCCAGAAGAAAAGATTGCTATCTTCATTGAAGAAATGAGCAAAAACAATTACGCACTAGGCGGTAAACGTTTAAGTGACGAATAGGCAAGATATAGAATATAAGAACTCCGTAATTAAAAGAGTTTGGAAAATTTAAGCTAATGATAAACCCGAATTATTAGGTGATATGTCACTTAAACATTTGCCTAATAGTTCGGGTTTTTATTTGCCATCTTCAATAGTTTTTTTGATTTTGTAACATATTTTTAAGAAATAGTGGAATGGAGCGGAAGACACTCGACTCCTACGGGAAATAGAGGAAAGGCTGAGACCCCGCAGGCGCTTGCGTCGAGGAGGCTCAGCTTCCTCCCCGGCGAATGGAGTGTCTGCAGCGCAATGGAACGAACTTATTTCTTTCAACTTAACTGAATTTAGCTTTATTCGTCTTTTTATATGACTTTTATAATTATGTTCCAGTCTCCCTTTAACTTACTCAATGCTTTAGATTGTCATTTAATTTACGATTAGATGCAATATCATTTTCACCATCAAGAAGATGTTTCATACCGCGTACAAGAGTGTCATCCTCAAGCAGACTCCAAATATGATACCCAAAATCTTCACGTTTTAATAGCACTTCTTCTAATACCTGTACTGTCCCAAAATCGTTTAATTCATGAGCACGACTAATTGTTTTTCTCATCATACCTTGAATTTTAATTTCATGTTCTAAATCATTTCGTAAAAAGTCTCTCATTGTGTAGCGACCTTCTACCTCATGCTTAATGTATGAAAGTTCATGCTGAGTAACAGGATGAGCTGTTGGTACCATCCCTAAGCGCGCCACTCGTTCACCAATCATATCAATATGCTTTTTTGTTACATCAATATGTTCATCTAAAATATGATGCAAGCTACCAAACGATTCTGCTCCTTCTGTTAACCAATGATGTTTTGTATATTGGTTTAGCGCAATATTTAGTGCACAATTATGCTCATCAAGCTGTAAACCCATTTCCTGACGAGTTTCATAAGGTAAACTAATTCCACTACCTTCTTTTCTTGCCATCCTTGGTTCCTGGCGTAAAATCATTTTGTCTTGATGATTTGAATTATGTCCTGGCATTTGTGGATCAAAACCTGTTTTATCTAACTTAAATTCATCATGTGAAAACCCTTGATTATCATGTGACTCCATATGATCACTCCTTTATGCGTTTTTTCAAAGATAGTATGTACAGGGAACAAATAATTATTAAAAAAAGTCGCCAACTCAATGTTGGGCGACTTCATTTTTAACGATATTTTTTACTTTTTCTATATATTGATAAGCTTCTTTTATTTCCTCTTCTGTATAGCGTTGCTTGCTTTTTAATGTGAAGATCTTCTCTTTTACTTCTTCTTCAGAATGTCCTTCAAAATATAGAACAGTTGAAACAAGCTCTAGAAAACGTGAGCTTTGTTCATTTAGATTTAGCATACAATCTTTTAATGGTGGCAAATCTAGATCATAATGTCCTAAAAAGTCACTTCCAGCGTCTGTTAAAGAGTAACGATACTGAAAATAGCCGCCTTTTTTTTCATGTATTTCATTTAGAAACCCTAAATTACACAGCTCTTCAATGCGAAGAGTGAGTTCCTCTGAGTAAGGACCATAAAAGTGAAAATTATATTTTTCATAGAAAGGAAGCTCTATCTTTTTTGCGATATAAATCATTTTTTGTAATTTTTTCCGACCAATGATTTCCCCAGCTGATGAAATGACTTCCATCAGTTTAGCGTGTTCTTTCATCAAAGCCCCGTCATCTCCTAACTAATCTTTATAACTACTGCTACTGTCATTTTTCGTTTATTTTGTCATATTTAACAATTCAAGGATTTTCTTTTTAGCCGTTCGTTTTGTGGAAAAATCTTCAATCAAGTCTAGTGGAAAATATAATTTATGATCTGTTCTTCTTTTGCCTGATATTGCATCAACAATTTCGGATTGTCTTGATAATTCTCTTAAATCACCGTTCGACATTAATAAATGGATGGGCAATCTCTCTTCTTCCTCTCCAGGGCGATAGAAATCATAAGGAAGATCTGAAGATGAATCCACCACTAAATAATATTCAGGATCAATTCCTGCTTTTTTAAATAAAGTTGTTAACTCCATCAATGTCATCATTTGTACATTAGGGTTAAATTCAACAAACTTAAATAATTGACGATTCATAAAACGTCTACATAAATCACTTAAAATTGGATCATCCTCCTCAAGCCATGCTTGAAAATAATAGAGAATAATCGATTCATCTAACTTTAAATAGTCTTCTAATGTTAGTTCATCTTCAAATATGGAATAAAAGTGAATTGGGTTATGCTTGAATGTATAAAATTCATGATGTAGCTGTTTTGCTCTGTGGAGAATTTTCGTTAAAATCACTTCTGCACTTCTTGTTACAGGATGGAAGTAGACTTGCCAATACATCTGATAACGACTCATAATATAATCCTCAACAGCATGCATGCCACTACTTTTAATCACCACTTGATCTTCTCTTGGGCGCATCACACGAAGAATTCGTTCCATATCAAAGTGACCATAACTTACACCAGTATAGTAAGCGTCTCTTTGCAGATAATCCATACGATCTGCATCAATCTGGCTAGATATTAAACTAACAACCTGTTTCTTTTCATATGTTTTTGCAATCACTTCAGCTACTTTCTTAGGAAAGCTATCATCAACTTGACTAAGAACAGCATGTACCTCAGTTTCACCCAAAATAATTTTTTGCGTAAAATCTTCATGATCAAGGTGAAATACTTTTTCAAATGAATGTGAAAAAGGACCATGTCCCAAATCATGCAAAAGTGCTGCACAAAGACATAATAATCTTTCTTCATCATCCCACTCAGGACGACCATTAAAAACGTCATCGACGATTCGTCGAACAATTTCATATACACCAAGGGAATGGTTAAATCGACTATGCTCAGCACCATGGAAGGTTAAGTAAGTTGTACCTAACTGGCGGATCCTGCGCAAGCGTTGGAATTCCTTTGTTCCAATTAGATCCCAAATAAGCTTGTCACGTACATGAATATAGCGGTGAACGGGATCTTTAAAAACCTTTTCCTCAGACAACTTTTCATTTATCATTGTCTTCCCTCTTCCGTTCTAACTTTATTTAGTATAGTTACCTTTAAAAATGGACCTTTCACATTGGATAGTAAAAGGAACACTTCTTTACATGGAAATTATTTACCTATCATTTCAATAAATTGACTGCCTCTATTATATCGACTTCTACTCGACATGAACACCCATATTTTGCAAATGTTATGTTATTAAATTTTGATTAAATTATTGAAATTTTCGTTCCAATTTGTTTCTTATATTCAATAAAAAAATCACCTTTGTTAAAGTCACAAGGGTGATTTTATTTCACTAGTTTTTTTTCGATTTTCTCTATAAGTTCATCTTCAGTTGGGGCAGACACTGGGCGATTATTTACAAACGCAAAAGATTTCTTTCTTCCAGGGCCACAATAAGATTGACAAGCAATATCTATCTTAGCTTCTGAATCTATTTTATTCAAACGAGGAACTAGCGTTTTTATATTCGTTGCTTGGCAATCATCACAAATACGAAATTCATTTGCCATCAATTATCGATCCTTTCTCTTCTTCATGGACTTTGTCTATATCCCAAATACTAGAAATGAGGATATAAATAAAGCCTAAATCCGTGGATACTATCCATTTGCACTAAATGGTATTTTACCTTTAATTAAATGTCTATGCAAGTAAAGCAGTTATAAATTATGCTTCCAAATTCGGTTACTTTTCCCTTCATATCTACCTTATAGTAGATTAAAAAAATGCAAGAAACCTTAGATTTTAGAACGTATACAAAAAAAATCTACTATCCTCTTAAGATGTTGTATAAATTATTTGAAATGTGTCCATGCTAATGACAGTTGAATACAAATTTTTAAATAGGCTGTTTTTATTAAACTTTGTTGCTTTTTAATACTTGATGGAAACAGCACTATATAAAGTCAAGTGGCATCTTTTCTTCTAGATTAGTACCTTTTATGTGATGAAAACACTTTTTCTAAAAAGAATTAGGTCAATTAGCAACAATCTTTCAGAAAAGAGCCTTTAAATAACATCTATTTATATAGGGAGTTGGAAAAAATGAAACAAAGACAAGATGCATGGTCTGAAGAGAATGATTTATTACTAGCAGAAACAGTATTACGACATGTTCGTGAAGGAAGTACACAATTAAATGCGTTTGAGGAAGTTGGCGACAAACTAAATCGCACATCTGCTGCATGTGGATTCCGTTGGAACGCAGTTGTAAGACATGATTATGAAAAAGCTCTTCAACTAGCAAAAAAACAACGCAAACAACGTATGAGAGCACTAGGGAAAGGTCAGCCTGTTAAAAAGCAATTACTTTACACACCAGATATGCCCCAAGGAGCTTCAATGAACTCAGAAGTTGATATTGATGAACAAGAAGAACTTATTATGATGTCAGCTTTAGAGAATCATATGGCAGAGGTTATGCCAGATGATGAGGATGTAAAAACGAATTTACCATCAGCTACACCTAAAGTTGCTCCACAACCAACGATGACAATGAATAAAAATACAAACATGAACCAATTTGCTTCTACTACTGGTCGTTTAACAATGAAACAGGTGATCTCTTTTTTACAGTCCTACCAATCAAGTAATGACCAATCTGAGGCACTTATAAGTGAAAATAGACGATTAAAGCGTGAAAACCAAGAGCTTTATGCTCAAAATGAAGATTTAAGTAAAAAAGTTGCAAGATTAGAACAAGATACAGTCACTGTTCAAGAAGACTATGAAACACTGATGAAAATCATGAACCGTGCAAGAAAACTAGTATTATTTGATGAAGAAGATCGTTCAGTATCAACAACCTTTAAAATGGATCGCAATGGTAATTTAGAAAAAATGGCTGAATAATTGAATTCCGGGTATATTAATAGAGAAAAAAGACGTGGTAGCTTCACGTCTTTTTTCTCTTTGTACCAATGAAACTTATTACCCTTTAAAAACGTAAAACATATAAATACGATTGAATCATAAAGGTTGGGATAACATGGAAACGAAAGATTGGTTGAATAGTGAGTTACAAGTGATTGAGAAATGGGAGAAAGACCAAAATGGTATTTGGTTTTGGGAAAAGATAGGCAGACTTCCTTTTAAGCTATTAGATAAATTAACCCCCGCTTTTATTCAAAAAAAGATTAGTGTATTGCTTGATGAACTTGGGCAATTTGTACAAAATGGGGGACAATATTTAACACAAGAAAAAGTGATACTAACGAAAATAAATAAGCACTCTGATAACGAAATCACGGCTATTTCTGACATCGCTACACTTCCATTAGTGACGATGGATACTGTTGGCCAAGATTTAAAAACAAATAGAAGTCATCTTGCTACAATTCAAGGAGCTACAACTGGAGTTGGTGGAATTTTCACCTTAGCTATTGATATCCCTGTTCTACTTGGTTTATCACTAAAAACACTTCAAGAAATAGCAATTGCCTACGGATATGATCCGAAAGAGCGTGAAGAAAGAATCTTCATTTTAAAATGCTTACAGTTCGTTTCAGCTGACATTGTCGGAAAACAAGCCATCTTAAATGAACTATCATCCTATTATGGTCGAGATCAAAATTCAAAAAATGAAGTGATTTCACAGCTTCAAGGCTGGCGTGAAGTTGTGTATACGTATCGTGATCAATTTGGTTGGAAAAAACTCCTCCAAATGGTCCCAATCGCAGGAATTCTATTTGGGGCAATGACAAATCGCTCAATGATTTCTGATATATCAGAAGCAGGAATTATGCTTTATCGAAAAAGAAGAATACTAGAAAAACTGGAGCTAGTTGAGAGCTAATAGCTGCATCAGCCTACTCTTCTAGGATACGAACAAAGGCTATTTTCGTAAGCTTTGTTGTATTTAGAAACTGAATGAACAACGCTGATATAATGTCTAGTAGCATCTTTTTCTCCTAGGAAAATACTTTTTATACGATAATAATTTTGTTTTTTAATTGGCTTTGTTAAAGCATAATTTTAATTTTTAACACTTTGTTGATTGGAGTGAAAGGCATGAGACTCCTGCTTAGAGAAGCGTGTCAAAGGGAGACCCCACAGGCGCTTGCGCCGAGGAGGCTCCCGGACCTAGGAAAAAAGGTACTTTTTTCCCGGGAAAGCGAATGCCTGTAACGGAAATCAACAACAAGGTTTAACAGAGCCTTTAAAATAGATTGTGTAAATTAGTAACAATCTTTCAGAAAAGAAAACCTAAAAAAGAGTCAATTGTCACAATAGACATCACTGACTCTTTACTCAAACTTTGAGAAAACTTTATCATTCCGGTCATTCATTCTTATTAGGTTTTGTTGGAAAAGCAACTGTTCTTCTGGAGTTAATGAGGATGAAATGATTGTTTCACTGTGATCCTTTAATGTTAGTAAAAGATCTAGCAAAAGCTTTTCAACCGTTAACTCTAGTTGAAGTAAATCTCCTAGAGATGACATTGTATTAGGTTTTATTAACGGAAAAGTGAACTTTGTTGTAGCATCTTTTAACGATAACTCATAAAATTGTCTGATTAAATCTGCTCTTTCTTCTCCGCTTCCAGTGACACATAGGTAAATTTGAACAGCGATACCTCCTCGAAGTCTTCTTTGAGATATGCCTGCAAATTTCCTTCCATCTATACTCAAATCATAGCTACCAGGACAATATGAGCCGTGAATCTCGCGTGCTTCAATTCTTGCTCCATGACTTTTAAGCATATATTTAATTAAATCTAGCATCGCATCATATCCTCGATTAATATCAATACCCTTTTCGCTATCTGGAAAGATAAGTGATAGATTTAAAACATTCTTATCTAAAACAACAGCAAGTCCTCCTGAATTACGAACAATTACGTGGTAGCCACTGCTTTTCAGGAATTCTACTCCATCTTTTAAAAACGGAAGCTTTGTGTCTTGGATACCTAGCACAATCGTATCGTGATGAACCCATGTTCTTGCAATGGCAGGGGAATCTGTTTTTCCAACACTCGCACATAATGTATCATCAATGGCAAAAGAATGTTGTGCATCAAATTGTGGACCTAAACTTGAATGATCGATAAAACGCCATTGTGGTTGATGAATTAATGAAGCAGAAGAGATTAACATATTCATATTTTACTCCTAACAAAATTAACAAAATAATTATCTCATTATATCATTTACGAAGAGTTATGGTAGAGGGTCATAAAGCAATATTGATTTTCTATTTAGATTAATGTTTATCCGCAAGGCAGCCGGGGGTGAGCCTTTTCATAGCTGTTCGCCTATATAAGTCTCACCTATTCCGCTGCTTCCGCATGCATTTTGGGTCTGATCCCTTGTTTTATATTTTAAGCTTGAGCTGCAGTAATTAATGCAAGTTTATAAACATCTTCTGCATTACAGCCACGTGATAAGTCATTTACTGGTTTGTTTAATCCTTGTAAAATTGGTCCTACTGCTTCAAAGTTACCTAAACGTTGGGCAATTTTGTAACCGATGTTACCTGCCTCAAGGCTTGGGAATACGAAAATATTTGCATCACCTTTTATAACAGATCCAGGTGCTTTCTTTTCAGCTACTGATGGTACAAATGCTGCATCAAATTGGAACTCCCCATCAAGAGTAATCGTTGGATTAAGTTGTTTTGCGATTTCAACTGCGTTTGAAACTCTTTCTGTTTCTGGAGATTTTGCTGAACCTTTTGTTGAAAAGCTTAACATCGCTACACGTGGATCAATATTAAACATTTTCGCTGTTTCCGCGCTTGCTATAGCAATTTCTGCAAGATCTTGGGCTTCTGGTGAAATATTAATTGCACAATCAGCAAAAACATATTTTTCATCACCACGAACCATGATAAACACACCAGAAGTCTTTTTAATTCCTTCTTTTGTTTTGATAATCTGTAAAGCTGGGCGCACTGTGTCAGCTGTCGAATGCACAGCACCACTTACAAGGCCATGTGCCTTCCCAAGATGAACCAACATCGTTCCAAAGTAATTCTCATCTAAAAGAATTTTACGTGCATCTTCTTCTGTTGCTTTTCCTTTACGTCGCTCAACAAAAGCTGCTACAAGTTGGTCCATCTCCGGATATGTATGAGGATCTAATACTTCTACACCATCTAATGTTAAATTAAACTCATTTGCTTTGTTTGTTACCTCTTGTTGATTACCAATAACAATAGGCTGTAAAATACCTTCTCCAGCTAATCGGTTAACAGCTGTTAAAATTCTTTCATCTAATCCTTCTGGGAAAACAATCTTCACTTGTTGACCGCTCACTTTTTCTTTTAATGTCGCAAATAAATCTGACACAAAAAAACCTCCTTCATTTGGTATGTGAATACCCTTCTACCACTAGAATACTCCACTTATTTGTAATTTCAAACAATACAAATAGCTAATAACGCTTACATAATAAAGTCTTAAATTTCAAAATAAACTGAAAAGTATTATTTACTCTAGATTGTGGTTAATTTCATTCATTATCACTTATATATTTCACCAAAAAATGTAAAGTTACTCTTATTGATGTTTATTTCGTGTAAATTATCGTATAAACGAATGATCAAGGTGGATTAAAGGACATATTTAGTTGTATTTAATAGTCTCGTCATCGAGCTGATGACGGACATGAGCGTGAAGAATGCTTGCGCAAATGTCCGTCATTAAGCAGATGACGGACATGAGCGTGAAGAAAGCATGCGGAAATGTCCGTCATTAAGCTGATGACGGACATGAGCATGAAGAATGCTTGCGCAAATGTCCGTCATTAAGCTGATGACGGACATGAGCGTGAAGGTAGCATGTGGAAATGTCCGTCATCGAGCTAATCATCAAGCCGATGACGCACATGACATAAGCAAACGAAAGCATCCTATAAAATATCAACTATTTTACAAAGGTAGATAGACTTAGATACACCCTTATAACTTTCAAGTTTTATTCACAGAGATGTATGGACAAACTATGATATAGTAAAAGTGGATTTAAAGAATATTAATTAGGAGTGAATATATATGAGTGAAGCAGCACAAACGCTTGATGGTTGGTATTGTTTACATGATTTTCGTTCAATAGATTGGTCTGCTTGGAAGCTTTTAACGAGCGATGAACGCCAAGCTGCGATTCATGAATTTTTAGGATTGCTAGAAAAATGGAACACAACAGAAGATGCTGAGCAAGGATCTCATGCTATTTATTCAGTTGTTGGTCAAAAAGCAGATTTTATGATGATGATTTTGCGTCCGACTATGGAAGAGCTTAATGAAATTGAACTTGAGTTTAATAAAACAAAGCTTGCCGAATTCACAATCCCTACATACTCTTATGTATCAGTTGTTGAGCTAAGTAACTATTTAGCTGGAGAGAGCAATGAAGATCCATATCAAAACCCACATATTCGTTCAAGACTATATCCTAAGCTACCTCAATCAAAATATTCTTGTTTCTATCCAATGGATAAGCGTCGCCAAGGTAATGATAATTGGTATATGCTTTCTATGGATGAACGTAAAGAAATGATGAGAAGCCATGGTTTAATTGGTCGTTCTTATGCAGGAAAAGTAAAGCAAATAATTACTGGCTCTGTAGGCTTTGATGATTACGAGTGGGGTGTTACACTTTTTGCAGATGATGTGCTTCAATTCAAAAAGCTTGTATATGAAATGCGTTTTGATGAAGTAAGTGCACGCTATGGAGAGTTTGGTTCATTTTTTGTAGGAAACCTACTAAGCTCATCTAAGCTACATTCTTTCTTTCATGTAAAATAATGACTTTATGTGTGATGACTCAGCAGGGACTGTTCTAAGTGGAATTGATCCTGCCTATGAGTCATCTTTTTTAGCTAAATTCTTCATAGATTGTGATTTTTAATTTCATTATAACGATATCGATCTAGAGACTGTACTTTTTCGGGTGTTAAGGAAGCATGTGTTTGATCGAATTCGTTAAAGCTCTTTATTCATGATGTTTTTTTGATAAGGCTGTTTTCGCAAACTTTGTTGCTTTAAAATACCTGAAGAAATCAGCACTGTATTAAGTCTAGTGGCATCTTTTCTTCATAAAATAGTATCCTTATAGTGAAAAAACACTGCTTTCACTATAAATGTTGGTTACATAGCAACAATCGTTCAGAAAAGAGCCTTTGATAAACATCGACTTCTTTTCCGTTACGGAAAGGCTTAGTTTCAAAATAACTAAAACCTCTGTTTTCCCAAAATTTCTTTGATTTCTTGTTTTCCTTCAACACTCCAAGACGAATGGCTGACTTTCCAGTGCGCCTCATTCGTTCTTCATATAAATCATACGCACTCTTTGCATACCCTTTTCCTTGCTCAGATTTTCTTATCATTAATAAACCAAGCCACGGAAAATGATCCTTAGGATTTTCTTCTAAATAATCTAATAAGCCGACATAATTAGAGCCAACTTTAATAAGAAAACTATGTGAGAACCCATTGATAAACTCCTCTTTTAACTCCTTTATTGATCGACATTCCTTACCATTTTCGAGAACATTATATTCCTTATTTGAATGAACAATTTCCTGCACTATATGTATTGATTTATCTGTGACTTTCTCAAAAGAAATTTCTCTCAAATCTTCCATCTCCTTAATTAATTTTCTCAGTAATGGAATAAGTTGTTTTTCCTACACATACGTATGAATGAGCAAAGATTGAAGAAAGGAATTCCTTCTACTCTCTTACTACTACCAAACAACAATGACCTTAAACCTAAGAGGTAGGTGAGAAAATGGGGGTTGTTCCTTATATCAAAGAGGAAGTTTAGCTACTTGCACGATTACTCCGTGCAGAAGCTTAGGGAGAAGGTAAGCTTGGGACGCTCATGGTTGGCAACACCTGAGCGAATCGTGTTCGTTCTGGTGGCTTTGAAGCAACACAGAAGGGTTACTTTTACCAAAGAGCTCGTGAAAGTGAATTAGCCACTAGCACGACAAGTTCTCAAGAGATAAAAGGATCATCCTGCATCCTATTCTTTATGGTTCTTTAAACCTTCTGGAAGCTTTCCTGCTCAATGCTTTAATCAATGGAATTCAGGTCGCTACAAATCACATTGTTTTTACTCTCCAGAACATGCAAATTGTCCTGGTGTATATTAAATTTTCAGGGAGGGTTTTATAATGGCTAACAAAAGATTTCAAGCTCAACCTTACGGATATGATATGACTGGTGTGCAAGGAACTCAACAAGCTGTACCCCAACAACAACCAATGCAGCAGCAAGGAGTAGGTTACCAACCTTATGCTACATATGCTCAACCAGGTTTTCAAGTGCCTCCGTTTCCACAGCAACAAGGAATCGCTCAGAACATTCCAGGTATGCTTCCTTTAGAGGAATCGTACATTGAGAATATTTTACGCTTAAATCGTGGTAAAATCGCTACTGTTTATATGACATTTGAAAATAATCGGGAGTGGAATGCAAAAATATTTAAAGGTGTGATCGAAGCTGCTGGTCGTGACCACCTAATTCTAAGCGACCCACAAACGGGCATGCGCTACCTATTATTAATGGTATACTTAGATTATGTAACATTTGATGAAGAGCTACAATACGAACCCCAATTTCAAATGGCATCTTACCAACCAAGATAATAGAAAAGCATAAGTGCTTTCCAACCCTCGAAGAGCTAGTGGTTTGGATTGGATATGAAGTGCTTATCCACAGTATAGAAAATAATTTTACCTAGAAAAAAAGGCTGACAAAAAATAGTCAGCCTTTTCCTACTATGTTTATAAATAGCGCAGGGCAACATACCCAAGTAATAACCATCCACCTAAGAATGCCAGTCCACCTAAGGGTGTGATCGCTCCTAAGATGCTTATTTGCGTCACACTCAATACATATAAACTTCCTGAAAACAAGATCATTCCGATTAAAAAGAGCCATCCTGCTGTAGTTAATAAGCCAATATTTCCAAGCTTATCTATTAAAAAAGCGATAACAAATAAGCCACCTGCATGAAACATTTGATACGTTACACCCGTTTGCCAAGTTTTTATGTATTTCTCTGGAATTTTACCTTCTAATCCATGTGCACCAAATGCCCCCAAAGCAACAGCTAAAAAGCCATTAATCGCACCTAAAATTAAAAAAAGCTTCATGTTTATTCACACTCTCCTTGTCCTTCAAATCTCTACTCTTACATCTTACCTTACATCAATTGATTTTCAACTTATTATTTAGAAAAGCAGCTTAAGCAGTAGGAATACAATGTACCGGAATAGGCTTTCTTCAAATCCTTGTTTCCTAGGAATAACGACAAAACCCTATTCTAACCTATAAAAAAGAGCCATATCATTGAAATGGCCCTTCACATATTTAACGATTTTGTAAATATACTTTAAGAACATCTTCTACTTTATGTTTGTTTTCTCCAGCTTTTATATAATAGTGATCTCCATCAACAAAAGATTCAAATTGATTGATTCCTTCATTTTTCAGGAAATCATCTATGTCTTGAACAGATTCTTGTGCTGTTAATAAAAATTTCTGTCCAATAAAATCTTCATTAACGTAAACATCATAACGATCTTGGGCTATTTTTGATCCTGAAGCATCATTGTATAAGCCCATAAAAGATCTTCCTCTTGCTACATCAAATAAATCATCAAATACCATTTCCTAACCTCCTCACAATATTACTATCATTGTGTCCTGATTAGGTGAGATTATGATGGTTTTCTATGGAGAGTTTGCTTTTGTTTGGAAATATACTTTCTTTCTATCTTCCCTTTCGAAAGAACTAATTAGAAATCAAATAGCGAATGACCATTTGCTTCTTCATCCTTGTAAGTAGAAGACTTTTCTGTACCAGGTTTTTGTTTAGCAACAGTTGGAATATTACCCATCATTTTTTGAAGTTCTGTAGGGCTGATTTCACTAGAAATAGGTGAAGATAGTTGTGTTGGTGTTTGGGCCTTTGATTTGTTTTCAACAATCAAGTCACACAGTGATTGTATAATCATAATATGCTCTTTTATATTATGTTCTAAATCGCTATTTTTTGCCTTGTCTATTTCGTCTTGCATTTTTGTTAAAATTTTTGAGACATGTATATTCACTTAACGTTCCTCCAAGTTATATAACTGTTTTACTTTTTTAGCTCATATTTTAAGCATGACATTCCTGATGATTTTTTCACCATAATCGCTGGTCTGTTTGCCGATTTAAAACCATATGCACGACAGCCATTAGGAAATTTAGAATCCCATGTTACATAAAAATGCTTACACTTTATGCAATTTATTGGTGTCTCACTCATGTATGATTACTCCTTTTAAATCATTTCCTTTACCTACTTCAAACATCCATTAAACACCAATCAATTTCACCAGTATGATTTTCCCTCAGAAAATCATTCGTTTTTGAAAATGGCTTACTTCCAAAAAAGCCTTTTCTTGCTGCAAAAGGACTTGGGTGTGGAGATTCAATAATTAAATGCTGTGGTGAAGTAATCAGGTGTTTCTTTTGTTGAGCATGCTTACCCCACAAAATAAATACTAGTGGTTCAACTCGTTCATTTAATAACCTAATCACTTCATCTGAAAACTGTTCCCAGCCTTTTCCTTTATGTGAATTAGGCTCTCCTTTTCTAACCGTTAAAACAGTATTTAAAAGAAGCACCCCTTCTTCTGACCACTTTTTTAATGAGCCGCTATGAGGTGTAGAACAGCCAAGGTCATCTTTTAATTCAATAAAAATATTTCGTAACGATGGTGGAACTTTCACACTAGGAGAAACAGAAAAACTCAAACCCTGTGCTTGTCCTTCACCATGGTATGGATCTTGACCTAAAATGACAGCCTTGGTTGAGTGGTAACTTGTCATATTTAAAGCACGAAAGATATCCTCTTGCCTAGGAAATATTGTGTGTTGCTGATATTCTTCTTCTAAAAATTTCATTAAATTAACAAAGTATTCTTTATTCCCTTGATTTTCAAGTAGCACGCGCCATTCTTTCTCAATTTGATGAAACATCTTCTACCTCCAATTTAGCAAGGCGAGATTGAAATGGCTCTCCATCCCACACAATCTTTGTTTCCGCTTCTCGCAGCTTCATATAAGGTTCTTCTAATAAAACAAAGAAGTTTTTTGTAGGAAGATCTCCTAGATGATGTTTTTCACACAATATATCTAAATAAGATTTTCTTTTGTCATTTAATATTGCTGATTGGTTATTACCATCTTCAGAGAAGGCATAAATAACACTTGCTGTTGGAACACGCTTTATTTTACACACTTTTGCTGCTCGAAGAATAAAGTCCCAATCCCAATAATTATGGACTTCTTGATCAAACAAACCAATTTTATCATGTAACTCTCTTTTATAAGCACTTCCTGATGGTATATATGTTGAGAATTTCTTCATTCCTTGTAGATCATACTCATAAGCAAATGTACGTCTAGTTAGGGGATAACGTGTTTTGCTTTTTGTTTCAAAAGAAACAATTTCTGCATCAAAATAAATAAAATCAGCTTCATCTAAATAATGTTGTGCTTGCTCAAGGTGAGTAGCTGATAATAAATCGTCATCATCACATAGCATAACAATATCACCAGTTACTTGTTGAACACCGATATTTCTAGCTTGAACATGCTTTACATTTTCAGTTAATTCAATTGTTTTAATCGGCAATTCTTTATATAAATCTACAAGACGATCAACACGATCTCCTCCATCATTCACAATAATTACTTCATAAGGAAGAACAGTCTGTCTTGATATAGCTTCTAAAAGCTCACCTAATTCTACCAATCTATTATAAGTTGCAATCACGATCGAAATCTTCATTTCCCATCACCTTTTCAACATTGTTCTTTTATTTTAACAAAATGTACTCAAACTTTAATAGGAAAAATCTTCTGTCACCTTTTATATAGAATCTTTTCGACAGGATTGTTGTTTATTACTTCCTATTAGTAACGATTAAGAAAAAATGACCCTAGAGTAAAAATCGTGCTGTTTTCGTCATATGACTAAAAGCACAAAGAATACGAATATAGCCTTTTCAATAAAAGACTAATTGTTACTAAGGGCTACTTTCTAATGGTTTTATAGTTGATTAAAGGTTTGAGACTTATGATGTGCCGTGATAAGGACGCTCACAACATCATAAATTGCGAAGAAACCCTAGCTGAGCACATTTAAATAGAAATCTAACGTTTCAATTAAATCTGAAAGGGAAATATAACTTTAAGTAAAAAAGGAGAGGATATTCATGAAAACATTTGTTGTTGAAAATGGTGTACAAGCAAGTGAAATGATAGCAGAGCTAACAAGTCAAGGATATACAAAGGATGAAATTTATCTTTTTGCACATGATCTTACTCGTTCTAAACATTTAACAGAGCATACAGATACCAATAATATTGGGTTAACAGAAGAAGGGATTTTTGACAAAATAGCGAGGGTCTTTCGCTCAAGAGGAGAAGATCTTCAAATTAGAATGGCATCCATCGGTTTATCACAAAGCGAAGCAGTAAGACTTGAAGAAGAACTAGATGATGGTAAAGTAGTTATTGTTGCACAGTAACCTAGAAGGCATTGATTTATATGCTTAAACAAATGAGGCTGGGACACTGTTTGCCTAGCCTCATTTGTTTACTTTAAAGAACTTTTATTCTAGGTATTCATGCACTAAATTTTCAAACGAGTTGAAAATTACACCTTTTTATAAAAAAACCTCCTTACTGTGTAAGGAGGAACATACATATATAAAGATTAGGGGGGATTACTAGCATTATCGCCAGAATAGGATTATCTTATACTAGTGAATTCCATTTTTATTTTAAATTACTTTTCAATGTATTTATAAAACGTTGAAATGCTTGTTGCCCTTCTGAATCACGCTTAAATACTCCTGCATGTTCTAAAATAGTAGCGAACACTTTCCCGACTTCTTCAAGCAATAGATGATAGCTATTTTCTTGACTTAACTCTGGGTGCTTTTGCTTTATCTTCTTGGCCCAATCATAATGCTTCTTTAACTCTTCATCTTCTGCAATAGCTGAAAGAGCATTTTCTTCTACTAGTAAAGTTGCTAACTTCATTAGTTCATCTAACAATCTTCCAGGTAAAACTGCTAATCCCATTACTTCAATCAAGCCAATATTTTCTTTTTTAATATGATGTACTTCTTGATGTGGATGGAAAATCCCTAATGGATGCTCATCGTTTGTTCGGTTGTTTCTCAATACTAAATCAAGCTCGTAAAGTTCTCCTCTTCTTCGGGAGATTGGTGTAATTGTGTTATGAGGAATATCCCCTGAAAACGCCTCAACCTCTACCGACGGATCGCTATACTTTTTCCATTGCATTAAAATATCTTCTGCTGCTTGAATAAGATCTGATTTGTCTGCTCCTTGAAGTCTAAGAACGGACATTGGCCATTTGACTATTCCTAAATCAATTGATGGATATTTATTTAATTTAAAAGTGGATTCTGTTTCAGCAACTTCCATTGGAAATGTATGATGACCACCTTGAAAATGATCATGGCTTAAAATCGATCCACCTACAATCGGTAAATCTGCATTTGATCCTAGGAAGTAGTGTGGAAATTGCTCTACGAAATCAAGCAGCTTATGAAATGTATCTTTTGAGATTTTCATTGGTTTATGCTGACCTGCAAAAACAATGGCATGCTCATTATAGTAAACATAAGGTGAAAATTGTAAAAACCATTGCTCATTTTGTAATGTTACAGGTATGATGCGATGATTTTGTCGTGCGGGATGATCTAGGCGACCTGCATAGCCAACGTTTTCCTTACATAATAAACAAGACGGATAATCACTTTTTTGTAACTCACGAGCTGCAGCAATGGCAACAGGGTCTTTTTCAGGCTTTGACAAATTGATTGTCATTTGCAAATTGCCATATTCCGTATTGACAAGCCATTCTTCATTTTTAGCAATGCGGTCTGTACGTATATAATGGACATTTTTTGAAAATTGATAAAAAGCTTCTGTAGCTTTTTGAGGAGTCTCTTTTTGAAAAACATCCTGAAATTGTCGAATAATTTCACTTTGTGAACCAACCAAACAACCCATAATTTTTGTATCTAGAAGATCTCTGTACGTGACAGTATTTTCTTTTAAAAGATGGTTTTCAGCAGCCCAATCTAATATATTTTCAAGAATTGTTACTGGAGAGTCCAAATTCTCATCTGCAACAGATTCATTTTTTACATCATTCAGCTCTAAAACTTCAAGTATTTTATTACGAGTAAGATCAACGTCCCATTTAGAAATCAGTTGCTTTTTTTGCCCAAATTGCAATAGCCTCTCAATCTCATACCCTATATTAATAGACAACTTTATCATCTCCTCGTATTTTCTATGATCTTATTTTCTTAAAAATTATCGTGCTATTGCAAAGCTAATAGAAAAGCACATAGTCTTTAATAACAAGGGGCAATGTACACAACTGTACAAGCCCCCATTTTAAAATTATTTATTTAGGCTCTTTTCTGAAAGATTGTTGCTAATTTCACTGATATTGCCGTTTAAACATTTTCTTATTGCATAATTAGTACTATTTTAATAAGAAAAGATGCCACTATGCTTGATAAAGTGCCGTTTACTTGGAGTTGTTGAAAGCAACAAAGTTTGCGAAAACAGCCTTTATTTATCATATCCTCTTGGATGTTTTTGAAACCAATTCCAGGCACTTTCAATCATTGTGTGAAGATCAGCATACTTTGGTTTCCACCCTAATTCATTTACCGCTTTTTCAGATGAAGCAATTAAGATAGCCGGGTCTCCTGCACGTCGTGGTGCTACTTCTGCAGGAATTGGGTGACCTGTTACTTTTCTTGCTGTTTCGATCACTTCTTTAACAGAAAATCCGTTTCCGTTACCTAGATTATACGTTGCACTCGTATTTTCTTTTCTAAGCTTCTCAATCGCTAAAATATGAGCATCAGCTAAATCAGTCACATGAATATAATCGCGAATACACGTGCCATCTTCTGTTTTATAATCATCACCGAAAATCATAATTTTCTCTCGATCACCTAATGCTACTTGCAAAATAATTGGAATTAAATGTGTTTCTGGTTGGTGATCTTCTCCAAGCTTACCTTCCATATGTGCACCAGCTACGTTAAAGTAGCGTAATACAACATACTTTAGACCATAAGCCTGCTCACTCCATTTCAGCATTTTCTCCACAGCAAGCTTTGTTTCACCATATGGATTTGTTGGAACCGTAGGATCTGTTTCAACAATTGGTGTATTCTCGACTTCACCGTATGTTGCTGCTGTAGAAGAGAACACAATTTTCTTCACATCAAATTCTGTCATTACTTTTAAAAGGCACATTGTTCCATATACATTATTTTCATAATATTGTAAAGGTTGCTCAACACTTTCTCCAACAAGTGAATCGGCCGCAAAGTGAATAACAGCTTCAATATCATTTTCTTCAAAAACGGTTTTCAAAAAACGTTCATCTCGTAAGTCACCTGTGTAAAGCTTCGCTCCCTCTAGAACAGCTGGTAAATGTCCTTTTTGAAGGTTATCTACAACAACAACTTCCTCGTTTCGTTCTAATAACTCTGACACGGCGTGACTACCAATATATCCTGCTCCACCACATACTAACACTGCCATACCTTATCCCTCCAAAAATCATTTTTTATAGTAAGGCTTTGTTATACTTACTTGTTTATGTGAACGTTTCACAAAATAGAAAGTCTTTTAACTTCCACTGCAAAATCAACAATAAGCATTAACATACCCTATCAGAAAAGAATTCAGCGCTATTAAATTTCCTTCGCGCCATCTCCTACATTAGCTACATAAAATTCAGCTGTTAAGCCTGTTTTCTCATGATAATTCTTGCCTACATCTTGAATGAATTTCTCAATTTGTTCGTTTTTCACAATTGAAACTGTACAGCCGCCAAATCCTGCACCTGTCATTCTTGAGCCAATCACGCCGTCTTGGTTCACTGCTTCTTCAACAAGAGTATCTAATTCAAAGCCAGTTACTTCATAATCATCTCTTAAAGAAGCGTGTGATTCACACATTAATTGACCAAATCCTGTAATATCACCATTATTTAGTTTTTCAACAGCTAAAATTGTACGTGCATTTTCATATACCGCATGTTTCGCACGTTTTTGATCTATTTCATTTGGAATGAAGTGACTGTAGCTCTCAAACTGCTCTGGTGTAAGATCACCTAACGATTCAATCGAAACCTCTGATTGTAATGCTTTTAAAGCACGTTCACATTCAGATCTACGTTCATTATATTTAGAATCAGCTAAGGTTCTACGTTTATTTGTATTTGCGATAACAAGTGATGCATCTTGAAGAACAACTGGGCTGTACTGATATTCTAATGTTTGACAATTTAATAAAATAGCTTGATCTTCTTGCCCCATGCCAATCGCAAATTGATCCATAATCCCACAGCTCACACCAACAAATTCATTTTCAGCATGCTGGCTCATTTTCACAAGCTCCACACGTGAAAAGTCTGTTTCATAAATCGCCTGTAAAGCTACTGCAGTAGCCAATTCAACAGATGCTGATGAAGATAAACCCGCACCGTTTGGAATATTTCCATAAAAAAGCATATCAAAGCCATGATCTAATTTTATCCCTTTTTGAAGAAATTCATTGATCACACCTTTAGGATAGTTAGCCCAATCATGCTCTTTATTCAACGTGAAAGAATCATTAAGTGATAGCGAAATGATACCAACATCCGGAAAATTCGTTGAATACAATTGAATGGTACGATCATTGCGTTTTGATATTAATGCGTACGTACCAAACGTTAATGCACAAGGAAAAACATGTCCTCCATTATAGTCTGTATGCTCACCAATTAGATTCACTCTACCTGGTGCAAAGAAAGATCTTACTGGTTCATTTGCCGTAAATATTTGTGTGAATTGTTCTAACAGTTGCTTTTTCAAGAAAATCACCTTCCATTATATCGTAATTTAGTTATCATTTACCTTATTTTTACTAAGTGGTTAATCAAATTGTATGTAAGCTCATTTTAAAGTCCTTTTTCTATGGAAACAATGGTAAAATTAAAGGAGGGTTTTAGCACTTTTTTGCTATTTATTATGTATTGATAATCGAAACAAATCAGGTTGGGATAAACGTATTTTAACAAAATAGAAACCGAGAAATATGGGTTACTCCGCTAAGCTATAACATTGTTCGAAGTTTTGTTACTCACTAAGTAATGTCCCAGCCTCTAATATAATCTTAAGTTTTACACCCTTTTTTGCTTATATGATAAAAAGGGTAGAAAAAGGGGAGTTTTTTGCTATGGATAAGCAAACTGGAGCCATAGCCTTTCGTTTCAATGAACCCCATGTAAACTCTGTTGCCCAAATTTGGTCAGTTGGTTGGGATGAGCAGCATTCTTCCCTATATAATTGGAGTGGGACAGAAAGAAAGGATCAAGGCAAGTATATCTTTCAATATACCTTATCAGGAGCTGGAGAGATTTCAATTGATGGAAAAATCCACTCCTTAAAACCTGGTCATGCTTTTATTGTAAGTAGTCCAAGTAACTATCATTATTATTTACCAAAGGGGTCGAGTAAATGGGAGTTTATTTACTTAACACTGTATGGTGAGGAAGCGAAACGTTGTTGGGAATATGTAAGAACTTCAGAAAGTCAGGTTGTGCGATTTCATCCAGAATCAGCACCTGTAAAGCTTGTCAAAAAAATGTACGATGATGCAAAAGAACGAAAAATCACAAATGCCTATCAAGGCTCAAGCATAGCTTATCACTTTATTACAGAATTATATTTATATCTCTCAACAAATGACAAACTAATGAATGATTGGTCAGAAGGAATTATTAGCGCGGTACTATTTGCAAGAAACTACTATCAAGAAGAAATTGGCGCAGAAGAAATGGCTGAAGCATCAAAGCTATCGAAATATCATTTTTCTAGGCTGTTCAAACAAGAAACAGGTGTGACACCGATTCAATATTTAACAAATATCCGCTTGCAAAAAGCAATCGAATTATTAGAGCATACAAAATACTCTGTTGATGAGGTAGCTCAATTAGTGGGTTACAAAAATGCCAACTATTTAAACAAAATCACACGAAAGCTTACTGGAAAATCACCAGGTCAGCTCAGACAAAGTAATGAGGATTAAGAAATGCGGCTGGGACATAAGTTAAGTGATTAACAAAGGAGCTTTTCTGAAAGATTGTTCCTAATTGGCCTATTTATCTGTTGAAAACAATGTTCTTATCGTATAAAAGGTTCTATTACGAGAAGAAAAGAAGTTACTAGACTTGATACACAACTGTTTCCTTCAAGTTGCTAATAGCAACAAAGGTTGCGAAAACAGCCTTAACAAAAATTCCAAACAAATTAATAGCTTAGCGGATGAAATATACGGAGACTCCTGCAGGATGCAAAGCAACGGCTAGACCCCACAGTGCGTAGCACGAGGAGGCTTGCCAGCTTCCTGCGGAAAGCGGAGTATATTTCAGGAGCGGTGCGCTATCACCACACCTACAACCATCTTTCGGTTTCTATTTTGTTAAAATACTTTTGTCTCAGCCTCACCCATTCATACTATTCATTTAAATCAATTTGAATGGATCCTTTTTGATGCATAATCGTCATTTTTGTTCCTGGAGTCATCATGTTTTCCAAAATATCTTTAGCCGCTTGTAAAGCAAACTCAATTCTTTCCAGCTTTTCCGTCTCTTCTTCCCGTTCATTTTTTGGAATTGATGTTAGGTTACTCATATAATTCTGTGATAGTTGGTGATAATCAGCAAGCTTTTCATACACTTCATCATATAATTCTTCTATTTCTTTTTTCATTGCCTTTCTCTCCCTTTTGTTTCTCCTAGCTTCTATGATACAAGATTTCCCCCAAAAATGTAAAAGTCTGCTTTACTAATTTCAGCTATTTTTAAAAAGGTACAGGTACTAGCTCTTTAACAGTCGTTTATGAATAAATATGGCAGCCTGACAGCCATCTGCCATCGCAATTGTTATTTGTTCTGAATGTGCAACAACATCTCCTGCAGCCCAAACATTCGTAATATTCGTTTCCTTTGTTCGTGCATCTACGAGCATGTGTTTATTTTCAAGACGCTCTACACCAAGCTGATGACCAAGATCTGAAGAAACAGCATTTCCGCCAAATCCAATAAATCCTTTCTCTCCAGCTACAGTTTGTCCATTTTGCAATATTACACCTTTAAAATCTGATTCATTTTCTGTGAGAATAGAGGCTATTTTTTCATTTATCACCTCTATGTTCTTTTCTTTTAGTTTTTCTACTAAATCAGTCGATAACTTTTCGCCATCATGATTGATAAACGTCATTTTATTCGTCCAATACGTTAGAGTTAATGCGAGGCTGGCGCCTGTTTTTCCAGATCCAAGTAATAGAACATGCTTGTCCCTTACTTCATATCCATCACAATCTGGGCAAACATAAATTGATATACCTAAGCATGGATAAATGTTCTTAATAGGAGGAATACGATCTTTAATGCCTGTTGCAAGTAATAATGTTTTTGTCTTAAATTCTCTTTTGGAATTTGTATGTAAAAGAAACTGATGATCTTGCTTCTCTGCGGTAATGACCTTATCATTTATAAATTCCACTTCTAGGCTTTTTGCTTGTTTCTTTCCTAATTCTCTAAGTGTTTGACCACTTACACCATCAGGCCAGCCAAGAATATTATGATATCCTCTACACAAATTTGATCTTCCCTCTTCATTATCAATCACAAGTACCTTATGCATATATCTACCAAGCTGAATAGCTGCTTGTAATCCTGCAATTCCGCCTCCAACAATGATGCATTCATAATTACTCCCAACCATTTTCATCCGTCCTTTTTTACTTCGTATAAATTAGAATGCATCAAAGGTCTATTTATATTCCTTTTCAAATGAAATGTAATAAAAATTAAGGCTCTTTTCTGAACGATTGTTGCTATGTCATCAAAATTTGGAGGGAAAACAGCAAAAGTTAAAGAGGGCTGGGACATAACTTAGTGATTAACAAAACTCCGAACAATGTTAAAGCTTAGCGGAGTATATTTCAGGATCGACGTTGACTATACCTACAACCATTGTTAGTTACTCTTTTGTTAAGATACGATTGGCCCAGCACGTACTAGAAAGAATAAATTGTGGATAAGTGAGTTGAAAAACACAAAAAATTATTATTCTTCCACAAATTTTTATTTCCCAAATTAAAAATTTAGATATTAACATGGTTTTTAACAGTTAACAACAACTTATCCACAAAAGTTATCAACATATCCACAGACTCTATCCACATTTTGTGTGGGTACATTCGTTCGCCACAATATATGTAGGTCTTTATTACGCTATTCACAGGTTATACACAGGCTTTTTCACCACTTATCTATTACTTTTTTCCTGTATAAAACATAAATTGTTATTGTATATATTATGTTGTTCTAAATTTTCCACCGTTGACATGTAATACTTGACCAGTGACATATCTTGAATCATCTGATGCCAGATAAACATATGACGGAGCCAATTCAAAAGGTTGACCTGGTCGTTTCATTTCAGTGTCTGCTCCAAATGTCGAAACATTTTTTGCAGAAAAACTAGCCGGTATCAATGGAGTCCATATTGGTCCTGGAGCTACTCCATTTACACGAATACCTTTATCCACTAATGAAAGTGATAAAGAACGAGTAAAGGTCATAATCGCTCCTTTTGTTGCAGAGTAGTCAATTAATTTTTCATTTCCTTCATAAGCTGTGATGGATGTTGTATTAATGATTGAACTACCTTCTTTTAAATATGGAAGACAAGCTTTTGTCATATAGAAAAACGCAAAAATATTCGTACGGAAAGTTGCTTCAAGCTGTTGTGCAGAAATATTTAATATGCTATCTTGAACGATTTGTATAGCGTGGTTGTTCACTAGTATGTCTAGCCTACCAAATGTTTGAATGGCCATTTTAACAACTTCATAAGAGGTATGTTCTTGACCTAAATCACCCGCGAAAAGGAGACATTTTCCTCCAAGCTCCTCGATTCTTCGTTTTGTTTCTTGAGCATCTTTATGTTCATTTAGATATGGAATCACCACTGATGCACCTTCTTTAACAAATGCATATGCGATAGCTCGACCAATCCCGCTATCTCCACCAGTAATAATAGCCACTTTATTTTTTAACTTGCCACTTCCTTTATATCCAGCCCACTCAGAAATTGGTCTTGGAATCATTTCATATTCAAACCCAGGCTGTCTTTCCTGATGCTGTGGTGGAAACACAATAGGTTTTTGTTTAACTTTTTGTTGCATTGCATAATATGGATAAACAGGATATGGATACATGAGTTACCTCCCTGATATTTGTTTAATCTTCACCTACAATAAAACCTATTCCAGCATCGCTTGGACAGATAACTAGAAATTATAGATCAAACTGATAAAAGGGGTTTATGAAACTACACTCATTTAAAGCATGTTGTGATAATGCTTTATGTTAATGATTGCGTACATGTTAACTATGAAGAATTCCTTGTGTGAAAAGCGTATAAAAGAGGAGATAAAGACAGAGATTCTGAAACTAAGGACAATTTTCCACCTAAAAAAAAGAGTGAAGCTGCAACATCCAGCTTCAACTCTTACTTCAATCGGTCGTTAAACACCTTGAAATTTATACAGGCTTTACGATTTTTTTCACGATAAATGTCAATAACAGCAATACTAGTGAGCAACCAAGAATCCCTACAGAAAGCATAGCAATACCAAGCCCATTCCACGGATTACTTAAAGCTCCCACAACAAAGCTACTAAGAAAAAGAACAACCGCCAAACTTATACTGATATAAAACGGTAAAAATACTTTTCGAGAATTTCTCTGAGCCAAAACAGTGAAACAACTAAAAAAGAGAATGTAATATACAGCTAGCGCAACTCCACTTAATAAACTCTCAAGAATCTTCATTATGAAATGATTTTCTTTTGAAACAGGAAGCTCTAAATTTATCACTTCTGGAACATCATCTGTTATAGACATTGTCATCAGTTGATATTCTTCAGGTTCTTCTGGCCAGTTTTTATTTTCCAGAAAAATCATTTGGTTTGATTGATGGAAAAACGTAGGTGCATGAATATTTGTCTGTAAATCAGTCAGTCGTTTCGTTTCATTCGTTTCTAGGTTTTTTACAAATAATTCATATGCAAACAAAGATGTGTCCTCTGTTTCCTCTGAAACAGCAGTATAAGCTAAAAGTTGCTCATCATAAGACAGAACTGAAGAATAAATATCATGATTTAGCTTTGATGTTGCTTCAAGAGGAGCTTGCTTTTCATTTTCAATCGTGTAGCTATAAAGCTGTTCGAATTCATTAAATAAGCTATAATATAGTGTTTTTCCATCTTTAGATATAGAGAGATCATTCATCGAAAAATGATCTTGATCAGTTAACTGCGTTACTTCCTTACTAGCAACATCTACTTGATAAAGATCATAACCTTCTCGTGTTTCACCTTCTGCTTTTTTAAATTCTTCTGCTTGTATTCCTATAAAATAAACCTTTTCGCCAGTCTGAGAAAAAACAGCATCTGTCACATGCATGGTGTTTTCAGTTAGTTGTTCTTTTGTTGATGTGTTCAAATTTTGAAGAGTTAAACGATTTATACCTGTATCATCTTTTGATAAGTAAAGAATTTCCTTCCCATCAACTGAGAATCTTGGTGTATGATACCGTCCCTTACTGCCCTTCGTTACCTTTATAATATTAGATCCATCAAGTCCTGCCTTATAAATAGCTTCATTACCATCTAAAAAATAAGAAAACGCGATTTCCTCATCATTCGGTGAAACAGCAAGTTCACTACCTAACCCTGTAAAGTATTTATAAGGATCTTTCTCTCCAAAAAGAATCGTAAGAAATGAACTAACAATAAGCACTAAGAAAATGAATGCCAAGATAAAAATAATACGATTTTGTTTCAAGATATCAGCTCCTAATTTCTTTTAAAATTTTACCTTTAAACTTGATTGACAATTATTATCAAGTTAAAGATACACTACAGTTAAGTTATAAGTAACTTAATAGACAAAGCCTTCTTTCTCTAAAAAACCCTGATGATTCTGTCAGTTTATAAGAACAATTGTCGAAAATCTCATCTATTTGTTTATTTTGTTTTACTATAGATTTAATTAATTTAATAAGATAATACTAGTGATTATGTATCCTTAAGGAGAGTTTATATGTTAAAAAAAGAGCTCCGATTAGATAAATTAGAGGCAGAAATTTCACTACTTAGAATGGAAATGATTTCAACTGCTCAGTTTAAAGGTCTTAAACACCCTGACACAATTAAGTGCAGCCAAGCGTTAGATTGTCTAATAACTAGATATCAGAAAACAAAAACATAGGTGATCGATTAAGAAAAAATGTTAGATCACCTACTTATTTTTTTAACTTTATACTTTTGAATAGTACTTAAGATGATTTATTCAAGAGTTGAAACTGATTACTCTTATTTTCAACGCTTTTGTTATCAATTTTACCATTATGACGATCTTTTCTTTTCTTAAAATAAACAGGCCTTCCAGTTGTCACCCTAGAAAATCCCTCAACCATAAACGTAACAGCCAATATTGTTAATGCAAAACAAACGATTGGAGTTAACGGAATCCATGGCGCCCATTGTAAAAAAATCTTTGTTCCGCCTATTAATCCTGACCATTCATTTGTTATCGATCGTGGTGGATCAGCTGCCATTGGATCAAAAGATAATAACGTTCCTCCAAAATAGAGATTAAATAATCCTAAGTGTGCCATAACAATTAATGTTTGTACAAATTGCTGACCAAATAAGATAAAAAAACGATCCTTTAGAATAGGAACAATATGTTTTAAAATAATGTGAAATCTAGTTCCACCTAATGTTTTAGCACTCATCACATATTCTGACTTTAATAATTCACTCGTTTCATTTCCGATCAGTACGGAAAGAATAGGTACAGTTAGTAAAGCTAGCACTAGAATTTCTAATCCCATTCTTTCTGTTAAAGAGTAAGAAAATCCTTCTGGCTGCATATAAAGAACAGGTCCTAGTAAGTATAAGGCTATGATTGTTAACGGGATAAAATGAAAGGCATCAACTAAACTATTTACATATTTTTTTGTTTTTGTAAAATACGTTCCTAACATTAATCCTAATGGAACTGAAATCACCATTCTCAATAAAGCAATAACAAGCGCAGCTAAAATCGTAAATTTCGCACCAATGAGAACTTTACTTAACATGTCATAACCAAGTTTATCGGTTCCTAACAACACTTCTTTTCTAGGAGCTATTGGTGCAGAATCAACTAACTCATTATCTTCACCATAGATATGATAAATCTGCCTAACCTCATTATTTACAGCATGAGAATAGATAAAACTCACAGTAACTAGAATGAATAAAAATAAGAACCCAATTAAAAAGAGAGGATTTTTAAAAAGTTTACTCATGAAACAGCTTCACCTCCCTTTATCGAGATTTCAATGATGCTTTTAACTATTTGATAGAAAATAAAGATTGGTACAAATAAAAATAACAATATAAATGTAAAAACTTCTGGAACCATATAGGTGGTCAAATAATAGGTAATCCCAAAAATTCCAAATAATAATTCAACTACTACTAAGGTGGATAGCATAAACCAGATTGTTTTCTTAAAGTTAAAAAATAGAGAAATCGCAGTGTTTCTAAAAACATGGATGATTAATAAAAACGTATGATTCAAACCTTTTGCTCTACCAAGTAGAACATAATCTTTTAGTAGCTCTTCTTCATAAAGATGAATCGCTAATCGATAAAGCTGAATCGTTGGTAAAACAGCTAGGCATAAAATAGGTAGTAAGAGGGCTTGACTATCTCCTACAGTTACTACTTTCATAAGAAGTATATCTGTTTTTTTATAAATGATCACAACCGCTAACTGAAGCAATAATACAATTAATATATCTGGCAAAGACTCAAAAAAGAGAATGATAAACTTCATTTTCTCTCTTAACCATTTGGGAAATTGCATAGTCATGATCGTTAAAAGTATAGACGTTAGGTAAGCTAATATCAATGCACATATGATAAGTGTTAATGAATAAAAAGCCCCTTCTAGAATTAACGGATATACCTTATATTCAGTTCCTCTAATAATAATAGTTAACTCTCGGAAATGAACTAAACTAGTTAATATAGTCTTAATCGTTTGAAAAAACATCTTTAAAGGTCCTTCTTCTGTGCTTATAGCGACAAATAAAGAAGGAATCGCACCGAATATAACAATTCCTATACATGCTGCAAAAAATTGAAAAATAATCATCACTATCTTTCTCATCCATTTACCCCCCCTATGTTAATACCTTCCAATTATACATTCTATTTATATATTATTCTAATATGTATCTATTGTAAAAGGAGTCAGATCCCTCACAATGGAGAAGTCTGACCCCTTTTACTTTTCTATGTTTTTATTTCGATACGTAATAATTATTTTTACCGTTTTTCTTTGCTGTGTACATTGCTTCATCTGCCACTTTGATTAATGATTGATAATCTGTTCCATGCTGAGGGTATGTTGCAATTCCTATACTTGCAGATACTTTAATTAAATGAGTTTCAATATGATATGGCTCATTTATAATTTCAATGATTCTTTCGGCTAAATCTGCTAACATTTGCTGATCACTCGCTTTATCGACTAACAAAATAAACTCATCTCCACCAAGTCGTGAGATTGTATCACCTTTTCGAACAACATTTTTAAGGCGTTCAGCAACTAATTGGAGTAAAGTATCACCCATTTCATGTCCAAATGTATCATTTACAGCTTTGAATCCATCTAAATCCATAAAGAAAATAGCGAAGTTTCGCTTTTTTAATATAGCATCAGATATTAATCTTGTTAGATAACCTCTATTAGGAAGATTTGTAAGAGAGTCATAATTTGCTCTTTTCTTCCATTTTTCATTGTAAGTTTCAAGAGAATCTAGCATTTCATTTATTTGGTCGGCAAGATCGCCAATTTCATCTTCACCATGTTTACCAACACGATTACCTGGATTGTTACACGCTCGCACCCTAACAACACTTTCTTTTAACCTGATAATCCTTGATGCAAATATTTTATCAAAAGTATAATAAATAACTGTACATATGATTGTCACTAAAACTAAAAGAGAAAGGAGATTTAATAAAACTAACAACTTACCGTTATGGTAAATGGTTCGCTCGCTAGTTACCTCAACATAGCTAATTGGATGACCTAATAGATCAGTAAGTAAACTATAACCTGCGATTTTCGTTTCACTTATTTCACGAATGAATAAATCATTTTTCTCTAGCTTCTCAAGCTTTAGTGATTCCAGATCTTGAGGAATTTCCTGAAAAAGAGAGAGCTTTAAACCAATCATATCTCCTATTTCACTAATCAACTCTTGATCAAATTTTCTCGTAAATATAAGGATTCCATTTGAGGGACCCTCATAAGAGCTATTTAAAATAGGATGAGCAGATAGTAACGTGATTCCTTCACTAGTTTGAATAATTCCAGTTATTTTCCCATTTGGTGGAAGGGGCTTTTTTAGATCATAAATGTCTAACCACTCTGGCTCACCAACATTCTCATCCAGCTTTCCATTTTCATTTAATTTACTGCCATATATAAACTGACCACTTTGATTTAAAAATAACACTGTATCTAAGCGATTTTGTTGATAGGTTTCTTCTGTGAAATTTGATTCTATATATTCAGAATTTTCATTTTTAATAAAATTAGTTGTATCATCCCAAGCAGCATAATCTAGATTCACCTGATTTAAATGAACTAGTTCATTATCAATTAAATTACGTATTTGATTGATTTGTTTTGTGACTTGTTCTTGTTCATACGTATGATGGATCTTATTCGTAATTATTCCAACCAAAACCATAATGATAACCATGAATAGTGTAATAATCCCAATTGAAGCAAGAAGTAGCTTTTTACGAAGAGTCATTTTTTCCACCTACTTTTTCTGTGCATAGTTCATTATAGCTTATAAAAATTATGAAAGAATAGTATTTGTAAGGCTCTTTTCTGAAAGATTAATGCTAATTGACTTAAATATGCAGTGGAAACATTGTTGTAATAGCAAAATAGGTACTATCTTATGAAGAAAAGATGCCACTATGCTTATATTGTGCTTTTTACTTGGAGTTGTTAAAGCAACAAAGTTTACGAAACAGCCTCGTAAAAAAATAACTAGAAGCTTGAGCAGGTAATTTTTTTATCAAAATTTATGATAAAGATTTATGCTAAAAAACCAAATAGAAGGATCTAGTGGAGGATAATCTCCGGATGTCCTAAAGGATGTGCCTATGTCTGTAATCGAAAAAGAGATTAGCTTTTAACTAATCTCAGGTTGATACATTATGCTAATTCTTTTTGTTTTGTTTCTTCTCCAAGTATCAAGACAGCAAGTGCACCGATGAATATTGCGATAGCAAATATTAAGAAGATCACATGAATAGAAACTTCAGCAGCAACCATATATCCTACTAAAAGAGGTCCAAGTATACCACCTATTCTTCCAAAAGAAGCAGCTAAACCGGCACCTGTACCTCGTATTTCGGTTGGATAATGTTCTGGCGTATATGCATATAATCCTCCCCATGCTCCTAAGTTAAAGAATGATAGGAAAATCCCTGATGTTAGTAACAGTGGAAGAGACTCGGCATTACCAAAGAAATAGGCACTAACTGCTGTTCCGATTAAAAAGGTAACAAGAACAAATTTACGTCCAGCTCGCTCAATAAAATATGCAGCTGTAAAATATCCTGGTAATTGAGCAAGAGTCATAATTAAAACATACTGAAAGCTTTTAATTAAACTAAAACCCTTCATAACCATAACACTTGGTAACCATAGAAACATGCCATAGTAGGAGAAAACAATACAAAACCATAAAATCCATAACATTGTCGTTTGTTTTGTATAAGGCTTTTTCCATACCTTTGCTATTTTCATGAATGAAGACTCTTTTTGTTTTGACACACTTACAGCTTGAAATCTAGGTGAATCTGGGAGTTTAACCCTTAAATATAAAGCATAAAATGCCGGTATAGCACTTAGTAAAAGTGCGGCCTGCCAACCATAACTCGGAATGACAAAATACGAAATAAGCGCGGCAATGAGCCACCCTGCAGCCCAAAAGCTTTCTAATAGTACAACAACTTTCCCTCTTTCATTTGCTGGTACACTCTCAGAAACAAGAGTTGAAGCAACAGGAAGTTCTCCTCCCAATCCAGCACCGATAAAAAATCTTAGGATCAGAAAAAGTGTTAAAGATGTAACAAAAGCAGAAAGACCACTACCAACTGAAAATAATAATAACGTAATAATAAATACCTGTTTACGACCAACTTTATCTGCCATTAACCCAAATACAAGAGCTCCTACAGCCATCCCAATGGAATTAACACTTCCTATCCAACCCATCTGTGAAGTTGTTAAATTCCAATCCTTCTGCAATGCCGCAATAATGAATGATAAAATTCCAACATCCATTGCATCAAACATCCAGCCTAGCCCTGCAATACCGAGTAATTTCTTTCTAGATAATTCTTGAGTTTTAACCATTTAAACCACCTTTCACTAGTAGAGCATCAGATAGTGGTGTTCACTTTATTGCCACACTTGTAAAAATTACCGGTTGATTTTTACATTAACTCTATATTTTATCCTGAAACCTGTTCATAAACTTAAGATTAACTTTTTACGCGGTTTACCTTAGAGATTAATGTGTAAAGTTTAAAAAATCCACTAAAAGGCTAAATAAATAGTAACACTACTAATATTTTTATTTAAATACTCCATCTTCACTTATACTCAAACAAAATTATATAGTCAATGTATATTACTTAACATTCCAAATTCTTTTTAAAATCATTCATTTTCTACTTTATTTATTAGCTAGTCCTATGTTATATTAATTGTAACAAAATGTTCACAAAACATTCTTTTTTTTGACACAAACCTGAAAGCGTCAACAATTAAAGGAGCTGATATAAAATGGACGTGTTTTTTGCTTATTTACTATTCTCAAGTGCAACACCATTATTCTTATGGAATGAAAATAAAAAACTTGCGATTCTCCAGATACCTTTTATAGCATTAATGTGGGTAATGTTTGCTTTATATATGACAGTTGATTTTGGTACACTTGAATACACATTATTCGGCATCATCTTCGCCCTAAATGTGCTAGCTGCTCTTGGAACAGGATTATACGTGTATCTATCCCACTTTTCAAAAAGAGTGTCAGATTATATCTACTAATTCTAAAACACACACAATTTGAGGGTAAACTACGTCAAATGCATTGTGTATGAAGGAAAAAAGGCTAGCTTTGGCTAGTCTTTTTTTATTTTGGTTTGGGATTTCGTAGGGAGAGCGATATGAAAGCGTTATTATATTTCTTTTCACCTTATAAATGATCCTAGGAAAAAGGGGATGATCATTTTATCTTCGATTTTTGAAGAATATCTCCGATTTTTTGGATTTATCTTCGATTTTTCCAATTTATCATCGATTTTCGTGATTTATCTTCGATTAGACAATTTTCGACAAAAAAATCTAACCTCCTCTACCTATTTAGACTCTTCTCCTTAGACAAACAAATAAGACTGGATAATTCCAAAGTTAACTTCTACCCTCCATAAAAAACAAAAAAGTATGACTCAAAATTAAATTTGAGTCATACCTTTCCTTGTTTAATAACCGCCCATATCCCAAACCATTGCTAGCAATGTACCGAAAACAGTAACAAGGGCGATAAAAATACCATAATAGATGTTTGTATAAATCGCTGCTTTATCCTCAGTTTCACCAGCATGCATAAACACGACTAGCTGAAGTCCAGCTTGGATAAATGCTGTTACAAGTAGAATGGTCATACCTAATGCGAATGACATATCTAAGAAGTATACGGCAAGTGCAACAACTGTTAGAACTAATGAAAACGCAAAACCCATGACTTGTTTCATTGGAAATAACTCTCTCATCTTACATCATTCCTTTCAAGTAGATGAAGCTAAAGATAAAGATCCAGACTACATCTAGGAAATGCCAGTAAAGTGAGAAAATAAATGATTTATTCGCTGTTTCTGGAGTTAATCCACGCTTCTTCACTTGAATCATAATAAATATTCCCCAAAATAATCCAAGTGTTACGTGAGCACCATGTGTTCCTAATGTTGTTAATAAAGCTGATGTGAATGCACTAGTTTGAATGCCAGCACCTTCGTGAACATACAATGCAAATTCATAAATTTCGACTCCTAAAAAGGCTAAACCAAGAAGAAGGGTAATTCCAAAAAAGCCTAACATTGCTTTTTGTCTTCCAAGTCTCATTGCATGAATGGCTAGCCCAATTGTAAAACTACTTGATAAAAGTAAAATTGTTTCAAGAAGTACTGGAGCAATATGAAAGATCTCTGCTCCAGTTGGACCACTTGCCGTACGATCAGCTAATGTGAAATAGGATGCGAAAAGTGTTGCAAACAGCATAATCTCAGCACCTAGGAATATCCAAAATCCTAACACCTTCAACCGATTTTCTTCTGTGCTATATTCAAGTGGAAGCGAGTTATCTATTTTCATTTGTTAAGCACCTCGCAATTCTGATTCAGTTTCTTCAATTTCTTTCACAGAAATGTAACGTCCATGATCTTTTTCAAATGAACGCAAAGTCATACATACAAAAATTCCTATCGTTGCAACAATTGCTGGGATCCACAGACTGAATACTAGTGAAAAGCCCCAAACAAAGAAGATACAACTTAAGACAAACGGTAAGCCACTGTTGTTAGGCATATGAATTTTCTCATATTCACCTTTAAATAATACGTGACCATTTTTCTTCGCATCCCAAAGTGCTTGTTCTGACTTCACTTCTGGAATAATCGCAAAGTTATATTCAGGTACTGGTGTATGAGTAGCCCACTCTAAAGTACGAGCATCCCAAGGATCTGAACTGATATCTCTTGAAGCATATCGGAAACTATAGTAAATGTTATAAACAATCAATACAAAGCCGATTCCCATAATTGCTGCTCCACCAAATGATACCATGTTTAATGGGCCAAATCCTGTAGACTCAGAGTACGTGTACATACGACGTGCTTGACCATCTAATCCTGTGATATACATTGGAATAAACGCTAAGATAAAGCCTATTGAAAGCAACCATGCTGTCCATTTTCCAATCTTCTCGTTCAACATGAAGCCAAATAGTTTCGGCCAGTAATATGTGAATCCAGCAAGCATAGCGTAAACTACACCCGGAATAATAACGTTGTGGAAGTGAGCAACTAAGAACATTGTATTATGATATTGATAATCTGCAGCAGACATCGCAAGCATTACTCCTGTTACCCCACCTAATGTGAATAGAGGAAGGAATAATAATGAGTAAAGCATTGGTGTTGGCACAGAGATTTTTCCTTTTCGAAGTGTTAATATCCAGTTGAATATTTTAACACCTGTTGGAACTGCAATTGCCATTGTTGTAACAGAGAAGATACTGTTTGTAAATGCCCCTTGACCCATTGTAAAGAAATGGTGAGCCCATACAATAAATGATAGAAGCGAGATAATGACCATTGATCCTACCATTGATTTGTATCCATATAAGTTACGACGAGCAAATGTAGAGATAATTTCACTAAAAATACCGAACGCAGGTAGTATCAAGATATAAACTTCAGGATGTCCCCATACCCAGAAGATGTTCGCCCAAAGCATATCCATACCACCGTTATCAAGTGTAAAGAAGTTTGTGCCAAACAATCGGTCCATTGTTCCCATTGCAAGTGCCACTGTTAATACAGGGAATGCGAACACAATAATCGCACTAGCAATTAATGAGGACCATGTGAACATTGGCATTTTCATTAATGTCATACCAGGTGCTCTCATTTTTAAAATCGTCGTGATAAAGTTAATACCTGTCATTAATGTACCAATACCAGCGATCTGAATGGCAATCATATAATAGTTCGTACCTACTGACTTACTAAACTCGTTCCCTGCAAGTGGGAAATAAGACGTCCACCCAGCATCAGGAGAACCACCCACAACAAACGAAATATTAAATAACATTGCACCCATAAAGAATAACCAAAAGCTTAACGCGTTCAATCGTGGGAAAGCAACATCACGTGCGCCAATTTGTAAAGGAACAACAAAGTTCATAAAGAACATGATAAATGGCATCGCCATAAATAAAATCATAACAATTCCGTGCGTTGTGAAAATTTCATTATAATGCTGCGAATCTAGTAAAACATTATCAGGAACAGCAAGCTGAGCACGCATCATAATGGCATCAACGCCACCACGGAAAAGCATGACTAAAGCAGAAAGTAAATACATAATACCGATCTTTTTATGGTCTACAGTTGTTAACCATTCACGCCATAAATAACCCCATTTTTTAAAGTACGTTAACCCTGCTATGATTCCTATTACAGTCAGACCAATAGAGACCATCGCAATATATATAGGTAAACTTGGATGAGGTATGGCAAAGCGTTCGAAAAATTCCATACTATTTTTGACTCCTTTCGGAAGTGAATTATTGTGAAAAACTAGTTTCGTTTATTAATGACCACTATGATCTGATTTTTCTTCATGTGACTCATGAGAATCATGTTCTTCATGTGAATCGTCCATATCATCGTCCGTCATTGTCTCATCTTGTTCATGATCAGATGAACCGTGATGATGTTCTGGTGGTGATGAAAAGTCTAAATGTGTACCAGTGAACGTCATTCGTCCTAAATGTCCTGGTTCTAATAACTCATCGAACTTTTCTTCTGTAATTGGTTTGGCTGTTTCTTTTACTTCATCTACCCACTCATCAAAGTCTTCTTGTGACATGGCTGTTACATCAAAGATATTCTCAGCAAAACCTTCTCCACTGAAGTTTGCATTTCGACCCATAAATTCCCCAGGAGCATCTGCTGCTAAATGAAGGGTTGTGACATGGTCATTCATCGCATATTTTTGTCCACCTAATTGCGGAATCCAAAAACTTGTAATCGGTCCATGTGAATACAATTTAAACTCAAGAGCTCGATCTGTCGGTATATATAAATAGTTCACTGTTTCAATTCCTTCTTCAGGATAACTAAAATGCCACTTCCAGTTAGAAGATGAAGCATAAACAACTAATGGCTCTTTGTCTTCATATCCCTTTGGTGCTGACTCTACGATATAGTTACTCTGAACAGAAACGAATGAAAGGTAAGCAACAATTAGAATTGGGATACCAATCATAATTACTTCAACCCAGATATTCCCTTCAATATGTGGTGGCTCATAATCATCTGCTTGTTTAGATGCACGATATTTCACTAACATCATTATTAATAATGCAAATACAACAACAACAATTCCTACCATAATGCCCATTGATAGTAAGATATCACTTGCTAACCTCTCAGCTTGAGGACCTTTTGGATCTAATACCAATAATGGTTCACACCCTGAAAGCACTGTGACAACAGATAAAATAATTGTGAATAAAGCCAATTTAATTTTCATACAAGTACTCCTTTCATTAAAAACACATAAACTCTCAATCTATTCTTTTGATGCTACATAAATCCGAAAAGCAATTGTGAACAAGTGAACTTATTACTTTTCGATATCATTTTAAATTAAACTGTGTGAAAGATCACACAAACTGCTTACTCACATAATATCAGATGCTCGCTTTCATGATAATCAATAAAAAGAAGTGTCATGCAACGTTCAACGGATGATCACGAATTCGTAATAATTTGATCATAAATTGTTCACTTCTTTGGAAAAAACACTACTGTACTGGGAGGTTGTGCATTAGTTGGATAGTTATTCTTTAACAAGTAAGGATAATTTGTGCACTTTTGATTTGGTGGATCCGGTAGATGAGTGGGTTACAGAGTTTAGGATTCTTACAGCTAATGTAGGAGAAGAAATACATATATGTTCTCTTAATTGCTTATTCGTAATATCTTGACCAAACAACAAATAGTAGTCATTTAATGCAAGAATATGTGCGTCTTTATCTTTTGTTTGGCATCTCGGGTAACACCAACTCCCAAATATCCTTTCCATACCTAACGTTTTACAAGATGGACATATTACACCTTTAAGTACCTCTTTTTCATCTATTTCAAACCTAGGTAAAACAGGTTGAAATTGTTCGATGTGGTTTTTCTTCAATTGTCTAGCTAATTTCTTCAGATCTTTGTCATTAAGAATTTGTTTTGAATAGAGTTTTTTAATTTGTAGGACTTTAAAAGGAAGGTAATTGATGTTGATGACAATGTCACTTAATCGTTGATTTTCTGGAGAAGTCCGGATGAGAGTGTTTGTATTGCTTACCACAACAAGAGGGATAATTGGAACGTCTGGAAATTGTTTATTGACTAGCCACTTCTTAAGCTTTGTAACATGCTGCTGCGACTGAATGATTGGATCTGGAAAAGCAGTTTCTTTTCCATCTAACGTGCGGATTAACTGATGAAAGTTTTGGTCAAAAAAGAGTGTTCCCGCAATATTTTTTATTTCTAGATTAATTATAAAGCTACTATTGATAAGGATAGAATCTAGTTGAAAGTAGTAATCATCATTTTGCAGTCGTAAATCATTCAAAATTGCGAAATCTTTTTCTTTAAGCTGTTCAAGATGATAGTCAACAGCTTTTTCTCCTTTGTATCCCGCATTTCTTTTCGATAAACTCTCTTTTATCCTAGGTAGTTTAACATGTTCAGGTGGTAACCTTCTTACCAATGCTTCTAGTTGTAAAATAACTAGTGGTTTTTCACGTGCTTTTACGATCATTTCATCAACCCCATTCATTTATGACATATATCTTCTATAAAAAGTAGCTAATACCTCTCTCTTTTATATAAAATTTTAGTTGAATCCTAGAATCGTTCAACTTTGGCCAATAATCATTCAACTTTTGATATTATTCATTCAACTTTCACTATTAATCGTTCATTCGACACCAACTAACAAATTTCGCAAAGCAAGCCACCCGCTATCTTCCTATCTATGCTGCACCAGCAATTTCCCCAAACACAAAAAAGGCCGCATCCAAGCGGCCCAATTCACTACTTCCTATTCCCCACCATACCTATCTTCCGCAATCAACTTTATATACCGATTTCGCGTCACTAAAAATTCCTTCATATACTGCTCAAGAAAAAGTCGGTCAGCTATTTTACCTATAAAGCCAAATGGAGATGTGTAATCAAACGAATCCACCATCAATGTACCATTTTCTTTCTCTATAAATTCATGAACATGATAAAAGCGTTTGAATGCACCTTTTTCCAATTCATCAACAAATCTGTTTGGAAAATCTAATTCTGTTATGCGAACAGTTAGGTTTTGCTTTATGCCAAAATGAATCGCTTCCCATGTGACAGTTTCATTTAAACCAATTAATCCACTCGTTACACCAGCAATTGCACGTTCATTTGTCTGGCTAGTTGACTGTGTGTGAATATCAATATCCCGCGCAACATCAAAGCAAATGTGGCGCGGTGCATAAATAAACATATCCGTTTTAATAATTGGCATGTTAATCTTCCTATTCTAAAAATCGTTCACTTGCAAGAGATTACTTCTTAAGATTAAGCTTAGCTAACGCATCTGCTAGTGCATTGTTCGTAAACTCATCATCCTGCTTTTTCATATATTGTGCAACATCACGTTTGGAGACTTTACTGTTTTGATTCTTTTTACGTCTTTCCTGGAATGTTGACATTTTTTCTCTGTGACCACAGCGGCAAGCAAACATTTGGCCTTCGCCTTCACCTCGTAGTTCAAGCTTTTTATGGCAATTTGGGCAGCGAGCATTGGTCACTTTAGAAACACCCTTTTTATAGCCACATTCACGATCCTGACAAACAAGCATTTTTCCCTTTTTGCCATTCACTTCTAGAAGAAGCTTACTGCATTCTGGGCATTTCTTTCCTGTTACATTGTCATGCTTGAAGGTTTGCTTGCTATTTTTTATTTCATTTACAACCTCTTTAGCATAATGCTTCATTTCATTTAAAAAGGTTTGCTTTGGTAAAGAGCCTTTTGAGATTTTTGTTAGCTTTCTCTCCCACTCTGCTGTTAACACTGGTGATTTTAAATCTTCAGGCACTAGTGTTAACAGCTGTTTACCTTTAGAAGTAATGAATAGTTCTTTGCCCTTTTTTTCTATTAAGAAGCTACTATATAATTTCTCAATAATATCTGCTCTTGTTGCAACTGTTCCAAGTCCACCTGTTTCCCCAATGGTTTGGATCAGCTCTTTGCTTTCTCCTGCCATATATTTCGTTGGGTTTTCCATTGCAGAAAGAAGAGCTGCTTCATTAAAGCGTGCTGGTGGTTTTGTTTCACCTGTTGTTTTTGATAATGATGTTAGTGAAAGATTGTCACCTTTTGATAAAGAAGGAAGTGTTTGTTCATCATCACTGTCCTCGTCTTTGTAATCACTGTATACCTCTTTCCAGCCAAGAGACACAATTCGTTTTCCTCTTGCAAAAAATGACTCATTACCTATTTCTGCTGTTACAACTGTTTGGTCATATTGATAAGCAGGTAATAATACAGCTAAAAAGCGTTTCACAACTAAATCATAAATTTTTCTTTCTTTATCACTTAATGCACTCATTGGTACAGATTCTTCTGTTGGAATAATCGCATGGTGATCTGAAACTTTTTGATCATCCACAAATGATTTATTTGCTTTTATCGGCTGTTTTGTGATTTTTGCAATAACCGCAGCATGTTCTTTCGTTCTACATGCTTCAAGTCGATCTTTTAATGTAGAAACAAGATCACTTGTTAAATAGCGAGAGTCGGTTCTTGGATATGTTAATACTTTATGCTGTTCATATAGCTTTTGCATGATTGAAAGTGTTTCTTTTGCAGAATACCCATATCGTTTATTTGCATCACGTTGAAGCTCTGTTAAATCATATAATGCTGGTGAATAGGTTTTCTTCGGCGTTGTTTTCACATCAACAACGACTGCAGATTTATTTTTTAGGTTCTTTAATTTTTGATCAAGCTGTTCTTCAGCAAATGTTTTTGTATCCTTCGTTTTAGCATCTTGCCAAGTAAGTGATAACCCGTCAGTTGTTACAGCCTTCATTCCATAATATTTCTTAGGCTTAAAGCTACGAATTTCTTCCTCACGCTGGGCAATCATGGCAAGTGTTGGTGTTTGTACACGACCTGTAGAAAGCTGGGCATTATATTTTGTGGTTAGTGCACGTGTTGCATTTAAGCCAACAATCCAATCTGCTTCTGCTCGTGCAACAGCTGATGCATATAAATTTTCATATTCCTTCCCGCTCTTCAGCTTACGGAAGCCCTCTTTAATGGCTTTATCTGTAACAGATGAAATCCAAAGGCGTTTAATTGGCTTGTTTACATGTGCTTTTTCAATGATCCAGCGAGCAACAAGCTCTCCTTCACGACCTGCATCAGTCGCAATGACAATATTTCCGACATCTTTACGTAAAAGCTGAAATTTAACAGCTTGAAATTGTTTTCCTGTTTTTTTGATCACTACAAGCTTTAGTGGTGAAGGTAGCATTGGTAAGTCTTCTAGGCGCCAGGATTTATAGTTTTCACCATATGTTTCTGGGTCAGCTAAAGTCACGAGATGACCTAATGCCCATGTCACGATATATTGATCTCCTTCAAGATATCCATTTCCTTTTTTATGACAATTTAATACTCTAGCTAAATCTCTTCCTACAGAAGGTTTTTCAGCTAAAACAACTGTTTTACTCATCTAAACATCCTTTCACATACACATAGTCCTTGTTCTATTATAAGTGTATTTACTTCGTAAATCTAATTTGTTTTCGCAACCAGATTTTTCAAAAGGCTGTATGATCATAGTGGATGCTATTGTCAACTCCTTGTATGCCATGAACCTAATTTTTACGAAGATTGGGTAACAAAGGTATGAGATATCGAGGATTCGGCAGAAAATAGTTCAAACTGAAATGAGTAAAAAGCAGCTGAATCTTACTAGCTGCTTTTGTGTTTATGTAAAGCTCTTTTCTACTAGGTGATGCTTGTTTAGATTGTATAAGCCTGCTAGCTGATGAACATAAGAGTATGTAAAAATTAAAAATGATTTCAATTTCAGCAAAAGGAAGTCATTTGGTGTGTTGCATTTTAACCCCTTGCTATTTTCTCTAATGCCTGAGCAAGAGATGCAGAAGTATGTACTTCCTCAAAGTCTAGTCCTAACTGGATAGCTGTTTGTGCAATTTCAGGACGAATGCCTGATAAAGTCGATGAAATGCCTAATAACTTAAGTGCTTTTATCAAATTGAAAATTTCATGTGCCACCATCGTATCTATAATTGCCACTCCTGATAAATCGATACATAAGTTGCTTATCCCTAACTTTGCAGATTGTGCTAATGTATTTTCTAGAATTAATTTGGCACGTGCTGTATCAATATCTCCAATCAGCGGAAGTAAAGCAACATTATTTTGAAGAAGGATCACAGGTGAACTTAGTTCATTAATCATTTCCTTTTGTGCAGCAATTTGATTCTTAGTATTTTTGTGTGCTTCATCAATATAAATATAGATTGATATATTAAAGATTTTTCTTACCAATTCACACCATGTAAAGAACTGGTCCAACGTTACTGCCTCTTGATTTTCTTGATAGAACTTTTGAATATAAGAGAGGTACACTTCTTGTGTTTGATTAAATTCTCTTACAACATAATGAACACTTGTATCAAGATGCTTTTGGTCTTGAGCTAAGGAAATCGTCCATTTTTCAAATTCCTCAATAAACGAATTCTCTTCTGTAGCAAATATTTTATGTAAACGAACCAGATATTCTTGATTTTGTTCTTTTAAAGACTTAATGATCGTAGGATCTTCAGTCGAATAGAGGGAAAATGGATCTTGATCATCTATTTTTTGATACCAATCTTCTGTCATCTGCCAAGAATTTTCCAAAAGAAATTCATATAAATCATTATTTCTATGCATCCTTCGTCTCTCCCCAGTTGTATTGTTTTTATCATATGGCTGTTTTCGCAAACTTTGTTGCTTTTAAATACCCTAAGCAATCAGCACTGTATATAGTGGCATCTTTTCTTCATAAAATAGTACCTTTATTGCGGGATAACACTGTTTTTCACTACGAATTTTGGTTACATAGCAACAAATCGTTTTAGAAAAGAGCCTATAATATAAATGATTAAGATATTACTCTTTGACAAGCGAGTGTTTAAAAGCATAGATAACAGCCTGGGTCCGGTCCTGAACCTCGAGCTTGCTTAAAATATTGCTCACATGAGTTTTTGCTGTTTTTAGAGCAATAAATAATTCATCAGCTATTTCCTGATTCGTCTTCCCTTGTGTCATCAGCATGAGAATCTCCATCTCTCTTGATGTTAAATGATCATGTAAAGAAATAACATCTTTTTGCCTCATTTTCATCATCATTTTCCCAGTGACTTCTGGCTCAAGTATTGATTGACCATGAAAGGTTGAGCGTACGGCATTGGCAATTTCACTTGCCTTTGATGTTTTTAGTAAATAACTTGTTGCTCCTGCCTCAAGTGCTGGATACACTTTTTCATCATCAAGAAAGCTTGTCACAATGATAATTTTAGCTTCTGGCCAAGATTCAATAATTTGTTTAGTCGCTTCTATCCCGTCCATCTCTTTCATGACTAAATCCATTAAAATGATATCAGGGCGGAGATCTAAACAAAGTTCTACACCTGTTTTACCATTATCTGCTTCACCAATGACTTCAATATCTGGTTGTGCGGATAAATAGGAGGAAACCCCTATTCTTACCATTTCATGATCATCGACAAACACTACATTAATCATCTTTATCACCCTCTCCTGCAAGTACAGGAACTTTCACTTCTAAACGTGTTCCTCTATTTTTCAAGCTGACAATTTTCATAGATCCACCAAGTTCTATCGCGCGCTCATGCATATTTTGCAAACCATAAGACCCGGTTTTCTCTTCCTCTAATTCAAAGCCCACACCATCGTCAGATACCCTTAAAATGACAAAATCATCTCGAATAATTAGTAATACATCTAAACTTGATGCCTTCGAATGTCTTAATGTATTTGACACTGATTCTTGTAGTATACGAAATAAGTGGTCTTCTACACCTTTATCTAAAGAAATCGGCTCAATTTTCCACTTAATATCCATCGTCACCTTTTGCATTAATTCAACTAATAACTCTTGAATTCCTTCTTGTAACGTTTTTCCCTTTAATGCCGCGGGACGTAAGTGTAAAAGAAGTGCTCTCATTTCAAGCTGTGACTGATGAATGGTTTCTTCAACCAACTTCAACTGTTTCGATTCTCGATCATCTGTTGAAGATCTAGATTCTGTTATCGCAGACATCATCATAGAGGCAGCAAAAAGTTGCTGACTAACAGAATCATGTAATTCTCTAGCTAATCTATTTCGCTCTTGTGAGACCATTTCTTGAATTCTTTTTTCTTGATCTTCTGCTCTCTCATTTGCTAGCTTTTGAGATAGCTTTGTTTGTTCTAGGATCTGTTTTTGGACCTTATCAATCTTTTTCCAAATACTTTGTACCTCAGGTAATGAGTGTGGTTCAGCAGAAATGGCTCTACCTTTCTCCAACTCACGCATGGCAATATCTACTGAATTTAGCTGTTTGTGCCAATACAATCCTGATATCACTCCATAAGAAACCCCTATTAAAATACTAATACTTGGAACAATATATATAAAAGGTAAGTCCAGTACCTTTTCTTCCCATAATGAACCCCAATTACCGATAGGAAAAGCCATAAAAAACATGAATGATAATAAGATAAAAAAAACAAGCGAAAAAATGGCTCCACTTAATATTTGCCTTTGGATAATGCTCATATTCGCTTCACCTCAAGTCTACCTGTGATAAGTGAGGTGAAAAGCTTTACCTTTTGTTCAGATGAGTGGTAATTTTCGGTTTCATAAATAAGGTTTTCATTTACAACCCTTTGCTCTTCTTCTTGAAAAATTACCATTGATCCTGCTATTATTGAGTGATTTATATGCACCTCTATTTCATATGGCACAAGAATTGTAACATTTCCTACTATGCTGCGAATGGATATAACCGATTCTCCTTTAGGTAATACAGTTTCACTTAAATCAATCACTGTATTCCCTATGCCTACCTGAATATTGACATCATTCCACTCGTAAACATATTCAGGTGTTTCTTGACTAGAAAAAAAGCGATTATTAAATAATTTTTTTCGTTCTTTTAACAGTTCGGTTGAAGGCTCACTTGATTTCTCGAAAATAACTGGTTTAATTTTCTTTGGACGCTGCTGTGTTTGGAAAAATTGAATGATAAAATAGAGTAGAACAACACATAAGAAGTAACGAAATGTCATCATATTGAGGATTGTAATAATAAACCATATCCATCCTATCCAAAAAAAGACCTTACCACTAAATCGCGGCTTCCATTTTCGCCCTAAATAAATAGACCCAATCGATAAGATAAATGTAATAATTAATCCACCATTAAAAAATAAAACCTCTAAAAAAAGGAGGAGAATTCCTATTAAAATCATCCAATTGAAGTATTCAGATTTTACGTTATTTTGAATCATCATTGATATCCTCCTTCCTTTTATATTTTACTAAATTTTAATCGATAGATAATAGATTTATTTAATATTTCTCGTTAATAATGACTCTTTTCTAAAAGATTGTGGTTAATGGACCTAATTATGCAATCGAAACACTAATTTAATAGCACAAAAGGTAGTAATCTAGGAAAAAAAGATGCCACTAAAATTATACAGTGCTATTTACTAAGAATTTTTTTAACAACAAAGTTTTAGAAAGCAATCTTAATCATATTCATGCATAATAAGGCGTAGATAACTACGCCTTATTAAGAATACCATGTTTTGTTTAAGAAACTGTATTTGTTTCTTCTGTTTTTAATTGTTTTTCCAACTGTGCAATTCGCGCGTCGATTGTATTACGGTGATAAGTCGAGTTTACCTGATGTTCAAGGCGATCAAGATAGCCTTCCATTTCGTCAAAGCGAGAAAATGCTTTTGTTGAATAACTGTTTTGCTCAACCACTTTGTTCATTCGGTGATGAGCTCTAGCCATGTTTTCTCTACCCATTAATTCCATACGCTTTATTTGCATATCTTTCAATTTGTGCTTCATTTCTTCATACTTTTGTTCTAGTTCTTCAAGCTGACGGCTCGTTTGAGAGCGAGATTCGCTTAAACGTGCGACTCTTTCCTCATAGTGTGCTTGTTCTTTTAAAGCAAATTCATGCAACTCTGATTCTCCAGCTTTTGCTGCAATTTCTGCTTGGTGTTTGCGCTTATCAGCTAAAAATAACGCCTCTTTATATTCACGATTAAATTCTTCTTTTAATAAATATTGACGTTCAACAAGCTTACGAACTTTTTCCGTTTCATTTTCACATTGCCTTAAATAGTGGTTAAGAACGGAAATAGGATTTTTTTGTTCCTTTTGATCGATTGCCTCATGTAAATCAGCTGCTACTGTATCTTTAATTCTTGAAAAAATGTTTGCCATTATTTTTCTCTCCTTTAAATATGGTTTTTAATTAATTAGTAATTACCTTTTAAGTTCTTCCATTCTTTTTCAAAATTTGTGAATGGATCTGCATCTTCTTTTTCTTTTACCTTAGAAGCTTTATTCCAATTTTTAAACACAACATACAGTACATATAAAGCAACAAAGCCTAAAACTGCTGGGATGTTTGAAGCTGAAGCAAATAATGCGATCACTCCAATTACAGCTAACAACACTTTATTGAATGTTGAATTTGTTTTTACGAAACCTCTATAAGCGTAATACAAAATTACAAGACTTAATGCCAGTGCAATCATTGGTGCCAGATTTGATAGTAGGACAATAACAGCCACCCCACCTAATAATAAATAACCAAATTTCTTCATCTTTTTTTCCTCCTTTCTTTTTTAAAGCTTGAAGTCTCATGACTTAAGCTCTACACAAGTTTTTTTGATTAAGTTAATCTCCGTTATTACTTGTGCTCTTTTCTATGTCTTTATCTTACCTATTTTGTAAGAAGCTCAAAACGAGCTTGAGCTTTATTTTGTACTAGGACTTGAGGCGTAGAAGGAATAAGACTCTCATATCTTAAAAAGTTCTTTATTCAAGGCTGTTTCGTAAACTCTGTTGTTTTTAGAATTCTATTGGAAACAACAGAGTGTACCTTCTATGCGATAAGACATTGGTTCTAACAGATAAAAATGTCAATAAGCAACAATCTTTCAGAAAGGCTGTTTTCGCAAACTTTGTTGCTTTTACATACCCGAAGAAATCAGCACAGTATTAAGTCTAGTGGCATCTTTTCTTCAAAAAATGGCATCCTTATATGCAAGTACTCACTGTTTCTAATGGATATTTTAGTTAGTATCAACAATCTTTCAGAAAAGAGCCTTCAGAAAACAGTCTTTTCAAAAAAACATACATGTTTTAGCTGATTATGGAAAAAATGTAATGGACGTATATATGGGAGGTATGAACAATGACTGAAGAATTTCCTCAAGGAAAGATGCCTTATGAACCAGAGCCATTCTGGAGAGATACATCTCAACTCAATACATTTTCTCCACTTAAAATTGATACAGAAGTAGATGTTGCCATCGTTGGTGGTGGTATTACGGGAATCACAACTGCTTATTTACTAACAAAGCAAGGATTCAAAGTAGCAATCCTAGAGGCAGGAAAATTATTAAATGGTACAACAGGGCATACAACTGCAAAGGTAACTGCTCAACATGGACTTATTTATGATGAGTTCATTCAACATATGGGTGTTGAAAGAGCCAAATTGTATTATGAAGCAAATAATGATGCACTGAATTTTGTTCGACAAACATCTAAAGATTTAAAAATAAACTGTGATTTTTCAGATGAAGATTCATATATGTACGCGGTCAGTGATGAATACGCAAAGAAAATTCACAAAGAATTTGATGCCTATCAAAAGCTAGGTATACATAGTGAATTTGTTGAAGATATTCCTTTACCAATTGATGTTAAGGGTGCTGTCATCATGAAGTCTCAAGGACAATATCATCCACTAAATTATTTAAAAGCTCTTGTAGATGAAATAACAAAAGCTGGTGGGGAAATTTACGAACAAACGACTGCCATTGATATTGATGAAACCACACAAAAGCCCACCATTATCACTAGAGATGGGCATCGAGTTGCATCTCAATATGCTATCGCTTGCTCTCATTTTCCTTTTTTCGATGGCAAAGGCTTTTATTTTTCACGATTACATGCAGAACGATCTTATATTTTAGCCGTACGTTCAAAGCTAGATTACCCGGGTGGGATGTATTATAGTGCTGATTCTCCAGCAAGATCTCTACGATACACGCCTATGAACGGAGAAAAGCTTATTTTAATAAGTGGAGATGGTCACAAAACAGGTCAAGGAAAATCAACATATAAGCATTATCAGGCACTAGAAGAGTTTGGAGAAGAAGTTCTTGGCATCGAAGAAATAAAGTATCGATGGTCTGCACAAGATCTTTATACGTTAGATAAGATGCCTTATGTTGGGCCAATCACATCAAACAAAAAGAATATTCTTGTTGCCACAGGTTATCGAAAATGGGGAATGACAAACGGAACAGCTGCAGCACAGCTACTAGCAGATATTGTTGCAGAAAAATCGAATCCTTATGAAGAAATGTATTCACCTTCACGATTTTATGCAGATCCAAGTATTAAGAAATTTCTTAAACAAAATCTTGATGTTGCTGGTCATCTTATTGAAGGAAAAATTGATATTGCAGACAAAAGCATTGAAGATATCGGAAACGATGAAGGTTCAATTGTCATGGTAAATGGAAAGCGTGCAGGTTGTTATAAAGATGCTGAAGGTAACATTAACCTTGTTGACACAACATGCACTCATATGGGTTGTGAAGTAGAGTGGAATAGTGGTGATCGCTCTTGGGACTGCCCTTGTCATGGGTCACGATTTAATATAGGTGGAGATGTAATAGAAGGACCTGCTAAAAAGGCTTTAAAAAAGGTTGATTTTAATTAGGGATAGACAAATATTGTCTATCCCTTTCGTCATTTTCATAAGTGAATACACCTATAAAACACACATTTATTTGTCTTTCAGTACATGTCCAACTTTTGATTTTGAAAGCTTTATGATTCTTCCTAGAGCTTCTTCTTTGTTCACTTTACGAAATGTAATATTAGATATATTTAAGCCATGTCCTAACGTTGAGTAAACATGTCCTTGTTTTGGGTCAATTAACTGATTTCCTTCATAATAAAGACGGGGTGTTTTCCAAAGCGCGACTAATGCTTTTCCGATCGGCATTTCATGGTATCGCTCAGGCCACATACTTTTTACATGTTCTTTTACTAATGGGTAATATTTTGAACTCATACCTGGAAAAAGATGATGTTCCGTATGATACGAAAAATTAAAATGGAGAACATCTACCCATTTCGGAACGGTCACAGTTAAGCTATTAGCTAATGGGTCGTTGATCTCAGTGATTGGATTTAAACGATGATTCGTAGAAATATATCCCATCACAATCGCATTAGCAATAAGCAAGGGAATGAAAAAAGCAAACACCCATTTGATTGGACCCATAATAAATAAAAGCGATATCCAAAATACCCAAGGTAAAATGAACTGCATCCAAACTGAGCGACGTTGCTTTGGTTTAAATTCTTTTAAATAGGCAGCAAACATTCTTGCTGAATGAAGTGTGAACATAAGTGTTAATGAAGCAAAGCTTCCAAATGCACGCACTCCATGTGGCAAGCGATAAATCCAACTTAATAATTTTGTTCTAGAAAGTCTTTCCAAGGTTGGCCATGCATCAGGATCATGTTCCTCATGCTGAGTATGTAGATGGTGAGTGAGATTATGCCATTTTCTCCATAACTTAGGGCCCGTACTTAGAGGCCAAAAGGCAATCGCACCAAGAAAATCTCGAAGCCAGGCTTTTCTTACAACCGTTCCATGTAAAATTTCATGACCAAGAAACCCCATTGCTGCAAAGCTTGTCCCAAGTACAAATGAAATAGCCAGATAAATCAAAGGATGTAGTTGAAATAACCCAATCGTGATAAATCCTGCCACAACAATGAGTAAATAGGCAAGACCACCCCAAAGTCTACTTGGTACAGGTTTAAAAGCGCTTTTAGGCAGCTTAGGAGAAATTTGTTTTGCATACCATGCAAACGAATGAAGATCTTTCATATCTTGCTGTCTCCTTCCACAATCGTTGTTTTTAGTTAGCAAGCTACACAATGATAATGCCTAGTAAAAGTTCAACATTAAAGAATAATAATGTGAATTTTTAACAATAACATTATACTCTTGACAAACATTTAAATACCCATTTTGGTTAAACTAAAACCATCATAAAGTAAAAGGAGTTGTTTATATGGAAAAGCAAAACAGCAATAAACAAACAAACTCTCTTAAAGGTAAAATTTACAGAAGAAAATCAGAAGCCCTTTCTGAATACAACATTTCACTTCCAGATCAACCTGTTCCCCAACCAAAAGATTATGAAGAAATTGAGTATTAATCTTGTTATGAACTGTTTTATGCTGACCATGGAAATACACACTTATCCATGGTTAGCTTAAGACCTTAGAAGATACTCTTACAGGAAAAAATTATGCCACATTATCTTCCAAAATATACTTACTTGAAGGAATTTGCACACAGGATTTCAAGTATTCTTTTGTTTTGTCAGAAGCGATATTGAGCGGATTTTTTATGATCTAAATAAAAAAACTTACTCTAAAAAGAGTAAGTCACCCGTTATTTAACCCAATCAAATACTTAGGTTTAGCACGATCAGTGTATATGTCTGCTTTACTAAGTTAAATGTTTATAAACATAGGAAAGTCATTCATTAATCAACTAAAAGATAATTCAACCATTTTATTATCTTGGTTAGAGGTAGTAACAGATGGTGTATAGGTTTCATCTATTCGTTTCGCATGAAGTCCATAAGTCTTAGCCACTTCAAATGCATCTTCTGTTAAGCAATTAACAAAGATCGATGATTCTAATAAGTTCTCTAACTGATATTTCACTGATTCTTTCATTAAAAGATGTACAGCTTCTTTAGAATCTAAAATAATTGAATTTATTGAAGCATCAGAAATCGCTCTGGTGGTAATAGGTTCAAATCTACTATCACTACTATACTCATAAACACCAAGGTTGTTTTTACTATTTTGAATGTTTCTCCTTGTTGATCCTATAACTAACACATTTTCTTTATCAACTAATTCATCTTCTAAGAAAGCAAAAAGACCGTGTTCCTCTAGCAGAGCTTTTGTATGATTGTTACTACAGTAAAAATCAGCTTTTATTTGACGAAGATCTATCTTTTCTTTTCTTAGTATCTTTAAAAAATAGGTAACTGAAAATGTAGTAGTAAAAAGCATTTTTTCTGATTGTAAGATGTTGTTTTTATCATTGCTATTTATCGATGCTTCATTAACAATCCATTTAGGAAATTCAATAACATCAGCACCAAGTTCTGTTAGTTCTTTAACAGAGCTCTCTCTATCAAGATTTCCCCGAACGTATAATATTTGTTGGCCAAAAAACGGCTTATTTTCAAACCATTTTACTTTTTCTCTTGTTTCAATGATTTGGCCAACTAATGTAATAGCGGGATTTTCAATCTTTTGATCACGCACCATCTTAACTATTGTTGACAATGTTCCTACAACCGTTTGCTGTCGGCTCCATGTTCCCCATCTAATAATTGCTACAGGAGTATCAGGTGATTTACCATGTAATAGTAGGTTTTCACATATATGTTCTAAATTTGAAATCCCCATATAGAAGGCAATTGTTTGTACTCCTCGTGATAAACCCTCCCAATCGATATCAGGCTTACCATTTTTTGATTTATCATGAGCTGTCACAATGGCAAAGGAGCCTGCGTAATCACGATGTGTGACAGGAATCCCTGCATAAAGTGGAGCTGCAATTCCTGAGGTGATACCCGGTACTATTTCATAAGGAATGTTGTTCTCCGCTAATACTTCAGCTTCTTCACCAACTCTTCCAAATACACTCGGATCTCCTCCTTTTAGCCTCACAACGGTAAAACCTGCTAATGCCTTTTCTACTAATACAGTATTAATTTCTTCCTGCTTCATAAAATGACGAGTTGGTAGCTTTCCACAATAGATTAGCTCACAATTTGATGGTACATGATCAAGGATAGCTGGGTTTACTAAACGATCATATAAAATAACATCAGCTTTTTTGATCGTCTCTAAACCCTTCACTGTAATAAGCTCACTGTCCCCAGGACCAGCACCTACTAAATATACCTTTCCCATATCCATCATTCTCCCTCACATTTTATTTTGTTTAAAGTAAGGGAAGAATTTCCTCGCTTTATACCTTACTTTGCCGCTCAATTAAAGTATTGTATTAACATTTTAACAGAATCTACATATTAAAATACCAAATACATTATTTTCTATATTAAATTAATAGGAACACTTCACCTTCTTCTACTAGTGTTTCATACTTATTCACACAACCGAAGTCTGGTTTTTGAACATTACCGTCTTCAAGACAAATTTTCCAGTCATGCATTGGACAAAATACGAAGTCTCCACTTACAATTCCTTCGCTTAATACTCCACCTTTATGTGGACATTTGTTTTCTACTGCTTTCACTTTTCCATTTGAAAGTCTAAAAACTGCCACTTCTTTTCCCTTTTCAATGATAACCGTTTTCCCAACACGCTCAGGTAATTCTAAAAGAGGTCCCACATATAACTTGGTTTTTGTCATTTCCTTCATATCGATCATCTCCTTTGGCGAAATATTCAGTCTTTAAAGTGTGCAATTTGCAATCCCGATTCAATTTTATAAGAATCAAGCATTACCCACTGTTTCAAATAACTCTTTAGTTGTTTTCTTACTTTCGACAATTTCTTTCCAAGGATCTTTATAAACAGACAATGTTTCATCCATACGTGCATTCAGTTCTTTACATTTAGCAGCATCATCTAATACAGATTGAACATGTGCTAAGCCGACTCTTTCAATCCAAGCTGATGTACGTTCTAAATAGTTTGCTGTTTCACGATAATACTGTAAATATGCACCCGTAATACTCATCGCTTCTTCATCGGTTTTGACTTTGTATAATAAATCTCCGCCTCTAACATGTGTACCACCATTTCCACCAACATAAATTTCCCAGCCACCATCTATACCAATAAAACCGATATCTTTAAAGCCAGATTCTGCACAGCTTCTCGGACAAGCAGATACAGCCATCTTCACTTTATGAGGTGTTTGCAAGCCTTCAAATTTTTGTTCTAATCGTATTCCAAGTCCCATCGAATCTTGCGTACCAAAGCGACAGAATTGCTCACCAACACAGGTTTTTACTGTTCTCAATGATTTTCCATATGCATAACCAGAAGGCATATCTAGCTCCTGCCATACTTTTGGTAGATCATCCTTACTTACACCAAACAAGTCAATACGTTGGCCACCTGTAACTTTGACTAAAGGAATCTCAAATTTATCAACAACATCTGCAATTTTGCGTAAATCCTTCGCATTTGTTACTCCACCATACATTCTTGGAACAACTGAATACGTACCATCTTTTTGAATATTTGCATGCATACGTTCATTTACAAATCGTGATTCTCTTTCATCTTCATACTCAATTGGATTTACCATACCTAAGTAATAATTTAAAGCTGGACGACATTTAGAACAGCCTTCTTCAGATTCCCAATCAAGTACATTCATTACTTCTCTTATATGTTTAAGACCTTTTGCTTTTATCTCTTCAACAACTTCATCTCTTGATAATGTTGTACAGCTACAGATTGCTTCTTTCTGGGTAGATGCATCAAAATCAGAGCCTAACGCAAATTGTAAAACATCTGAAACTAGTGGCTTACACCCTCCACAGGATCTTGAAGCACTCGTACATGCTTTAATATCATCTACAGATGTACAGCCTTTTTCTTGAATGGCCTCAATAATTGCCCCTTTAGAAACCCCATTACATCCACAAATGATTTCATCAGCACTCATTGTAGCAACTAAGCTTTCTCCAGCCTCTGCTCCTAATGGCTGCAGAATGCTAATTTTCTCTGTATCTGAAATATCTGCTTCTTTCTTAATCATTGAAAACAGACGATTTCCTTCCTTACTATCACCAAACAAAACAGCACCAACAATTTTATTACCTTTGAGAACAATCTTTTTATAAATTCCATCTTGCTCATCAAAGATTTTTATCGATTTTTTCTCTTCATCTTCTGTAAAATCACCGGCCGAGAAAACTTCTACACCAGATACTTTAAGTTGTGTTGATAAAACGGAGCCTTGATAAGGAGCTGTAGCTTTATCACATATTTGGTGAGCTAATACTTTTGCTTGTTCATATAAAGGAGCAACAAGACCATAAGGAATGCCATTATGCTCTGCACATTCACCAACAGCATAGATGTTAGGAGTATCTGTTTGTAAATAATCATTCACAACAATTCCCCGATTTACAGTTAACCCACTTTCTTTCGCTAGTTGAATATTAGGCTTTATTCCAACTGCCATAACAACTAAATCTGCTTCAAGATGTGTGCCATCTTTGAATTTCAACCCTTCCACTCGATCTTCTCCATAAATTTCTTCTGTTGCTTTTTCTAGAAGAAACTTCATTCCTTGCTTTTCTAATTCTTTTTGCAAAAGCTTACCTGCTGTTTCATCTAGCTGACGTTCCATTAATGTAGATGAAATGTGTATAACAGATACATCCATTCCTAAATTCAGCAAACCTCGAGCTGCTTCTAATCCGAGTAATCCACCACCGATAACAGCTGCTTTTTTAAATTTTTTAGATGCATCCAGCATAATATCGGTATCTTTTATATCACGAAATGCTGTTACACCTTCTTTATCCGCTCCTGGTAATGGGAGAATAAATGGTACGGATCCTGTTGCAATAATCACTTCATCGTAAGCAACTTCTCGACCTTTATCTGATAAAACAACCTTCATTTCTGAGTCAATCTTTGTGACTGTTTCATCTGTATAAAGCGTAATATTATTTTCTTCGTACCAATTCCAATCATTTAATGTTATATCTTTAACAGCTGTATCTCCTTGCAAAACCTTTGATAATAAAATTCGATTATAGTTAGGATGTGGTTCACTTCCGAAGATTGTAATGTCAAATAGTTCATTTGATATTTTTAAAATTTCTTCGATTGCTCTAACTCCGGCCATTCCGTTTCCAATTAAGACTAATTTCTTTTTATCCACTTGAATTGCCTCCCTTAGGAAAGTTTCTTATAATGTATCACGGATAAATCATTTATTTTATATACATGTTAGCTTTCCTTACATGGTTTTTTGGATTTAGGCTATTCCAATCGAAGAACTTATTGTTTTTGGAAATAATTAAGGAGTAACAAATAAGTTCGTTTCATTTCGCTGCAGACACTTGCTTTCCGTGGGGAGGAAGCTGAGCCTCCTCAGCGCAAGCGCCTGCGGGGTCTCAGCCTTTCCTCTATACCCACAGGAGTCAAGCGTCTTCCGCTCCATTACACTATAGTGTGTGAAATCAAATAATCCTTGAAAAAATAGGCTAAATTAAGAAGTTCTAAGAACAATAGAAAAAACTATGTATCTACTTTTAAAAGGATAATTTTGTGTTATAAGAAGTTAAGCTTGTACTACTAAAGAAAATTAGCAGTATTTTACATCTTTTCAGAACGGTTTTAAGATATTAAGGATGAAGAAATACTCGAATGAAGGGATTTGCAGATGTAATATATAAGTTATCTGGCAGGATTGTATGATAGATTATCTTCATTGTTATATTGTGGTTTCAGAATTTTAAGGTGAAGGGGATCTTAATATTTATAAATGATCCCTTTTTGAAGAGGTCAATTGATTATCTTCTAAAATAATGAGAAAAAAGAGGACTAACTTATAGGTTTCTCTATTGTAAATTCTTAAGCAATTTACGATAGCAGTGGTTGGTTGTGCGGAAGGTGTGAGACTCCTGCGGGTGCAGCGGGACAGGTGAGATCCCACAGGTGCTGTGCGCCGAGGAAGCTCACCGCCCTAGGAAAAATTGCTTTTTGAAAAAGCCGGCAGTTGGGCATTTTCAATATTTTTCCCCGCGGAAAGCGAACAACCTGTAGCTCAACCAACCACCCTTTGTTAAAACACTATTACTTTCTACGAAATGAGCCTTGTAATTATTAATGGATCAAATCGATAAATCAAACAGGCGCAATCCTAACTGCATTCACTTTAAACCCAGGCATTTTACAGCTCGGATCAAGGTCCTCACCTACTAACAGATTCACATTTTGTGCATCTGTCCAATGAATCGGAACAAACACCGTATCTTTTCTAATCTTCTCAGACAACTTACTTCTTACCACAATATTTCCTCGTTTAGAAGTAACAGATACTAAATTGTTATGCTCAATACTGTATCTCTTTGCCGTTTCAGGATGAATCTCTAAGTAAGATTCAAAGTTTCTCGCTGCTAATGCTGAGCTTTTTCTTGTTTGTACACCTGTTAAATAATGTGAAACAATTCTTCCTGTTGTTAAATATAATGGATATTCTTCATCAACCTTCTCTTTCGGAATTTCTGACAAATTTGAAACAGGTATCATTTTTGCTTTCCCATCACTATGCGCGAATTCATTTTCAAATAAACGAACAGTTCCTTTATGATCTAAATCTGGACAAGGCCATAAAATCCCCTGTTCTTTTCTAATTCGATCATACGTAATTCCATAATAATCTGCAGCTCCACCTTTGCTCGCTTTCCTTAATTCATTAAAAATATCCTCTGCACAAGTAAAAGGAAAATACTTCTCTTTACCAAGAACTTTCGCAATTTCGCAAAGTATTTCCCAGTCATGCTTAACTTCTCCAGGACAAGGGCGACTTGCTTCTCTTAGTGTGACTCTTCCTTCTAGATTTGTCATTGTTCCCTCATCTTCCAAATATGATGATGTTGGCAGGATTAGATCTGCCATCTCTGCAGTTTCAGAGATGAACATTTCTACCGCAACTAAAAATTTAAGCTTTTTCAATGCCTTTTTAATAAAGTTGGCATTAGGATTTGAGACAACAGGATTTGAGCACATTAAGAACATACCCGTAATTTTGCCCTCATCTATTTTTTGGAACATTTCATATGCAGATACACCTTTTCGAGGAAGCTCATCTTTATCTACACCCCAAACCTTTGCAACCTGTTCACGATGTTCTTCATTTTCAATTGATCGATAACCTGGAAGCTGATCGGCCTTTTGTCCATGCTCTCTTGCTCCCTGACCATTTCCTTGACCAGTTATTGCTCCATAGCCAGAATATTTCTTCCCTATCTTACCGGTAGAGATTAGAATATTCAGTAAATTTCGAACAGCATGGGTGCCATCAATTTGTTGCTCTACCCCTCTTGCTGAAAAAAGCATACCAGATTCTTCACTTGCGAATTTTATTGCAGCAGTTCTAATCTGTTCAACTGGGACATCTGTTAAGGTTGAAATTTCATTCAATGAAAGGGAATCAATATGCTCCTTCACCTTTTCAAACCCTGTTGCCCGCTCTTGAACAAACTGTTTATCTACTAAATCTTCATCAATAATCACTTTGAGTAGACCGTTTGCTAAAGCCGCATCCATCCCAGGCTTCACCTTTAAATGTAAATCAGCAAGCTTTGTTGTTGCCGTTTCACGAGGATCAATTGCTATAATATATGCACCATTTTCTTTCGCCTTTTCAAAATAAGGCATGATCGTTGGCTGACATTCCGCGATATTTGTACCAGTTAAAATGATTACCCTTGTGTGCGGTACTTCAGACAATGCATTTGTTAAACCTCTATCAACTCCAAACGTTTGATTAGCTGCTGTTGCTGCTGCAGACATACACAGCCGACCATTATAATCAATATAAGGAGTTTTCAATGCTACTCTAGCAAACTTTCCAAGTAAATATGCTTCTTCATTTGTAATTGACGCACTTCCATAAACGGAAAGAGCATCATGACCATCAGTAGCTTGGATCGATTCGAATTGCTCTTTAATATGCTGTAACGCCTTTTCCCATGATATTTGAACAAACTCACCATTAACCTTTAGCAAAGGATGCATAATTCGGTCCTTATGAAAAGGATGTTGATGTGCATTCATTCCTTTCACACATAACCTCCCTTGTGATGTTGGATTATCTTTCCCAACTGTTTTAAATGTTTTTCTAGATACAACAGATTGTTCGATTAATTGCATTTTACATTGCATACTACAAAATGGACATTGCGTATCATACACCTTTTCAGATTGTACTTCTTGCTGCTTTGTTCTGAAATATTTTAATAACAAATCAGTCAATGTATAGTAACCTCCCTCTATTAATCTATCTAGAAAAAACAGTCCTCATCATTACAAACTTAACGTTTGCTGCACTTCCGACTCTAGCCTTCCTACTAACTGCATTCTTAGTGAATCTTCAAAGAGCACCTCTCTTATATGGATCAAACCGATTCTTTCAATCCAATCAAAAATACGTTCTAAATAATTTGCGGTTTCTCTATAATATTGAATGAAACCTAAAACAACTTGATTTACTTCTATTACATCTTGGGCAATTGTTAACAACTCTTCCTGTTGATCTACCGAAAGAATTTGACCACCAACGTAAATTTCCCAACCTCTAACATCACCAATGATATTAATGTCTTTTTGAATGTTATCTGCGTTGCTATGCTTACAAGCGGAAACACTCAATATCACTTTATATGGAGTGATAATTGTTTCCATCCCTTTTTCTAAATCAATTGATAATTGCATGGCATCATCATAATCACAAGCACAACCATGTTCACCAAACAACGTATTAATATGTTGAACAGTGTTATTTTCTAAAGAATGAAAGTTCATATTTAATTCAGCACATATTGCTTGCACATAATCCTTTTTTATTCCTTTTATTTGTATGTTTTGAGCTGACGTTAATCCAACATCACTCAATTGATATTTTTCAATAACATTGGCCATTTTCTTTAATTCTTGAGCCGAAATTCTGCCACCATATATTCTCGGGGTAAGGTTATATGTTCCATCTTTTTGAGCAGAAAGCAAAAATTCCTGGTTTTCAAAACTAGAAGCGTTAGCAGCTTCAACCTTTGGATAAATCATCGCTAAATAGTAGGAAATTGCCGGCACACACTTTGAACAACCTTCTTTAGTAAGCCAATTAAGTTTTTCCATCACTTCATCCACTGAAGATAAGTTCTGCTGTTGAATCTCATAAACAGCTTCATCTTCTGTTAAGGTTGTACAGGCACACAGTGTCTTCTTTTCTGTCACTTCATGACAATCATCACTATGAATATATTCAAGTAAATCACAAACAAGCGATTTACAGCTACCACATGAGCTAGATGCTTTTGTACATTGTTTTACTTCAGCTAAGGTTGATAATCCATCATTTTGAACTGCGTCCATAATGGCTCCTTTAGATACTCCGTTACAATTACAAATAACCTCACTTAATTTCATCGAACTCAAAAGTGAAAAATCTTTTTCTGTTGAATACATTAACTGCTTCTTTTCCTCATCATTTATATGCTTTCTTTTGACGATGACATCTGCTATTTTTGATTGGCTCTTCGTATCACCATATAACACAGCACCAACCATAATATCACCACGAAAGACCATCTTTTTATAGACTTCATTAATTTCATTTAGCATGGTTAATGTTTGCGTTGATTCATCTTCTCTTAAATCTCCGATCGAAAAGAGATCGATTCCAGGTACTTTCAAGCTTGTCGATAACACAGATCCTTTGTATTTTTTCTTCTTATTACTGCAAAGTCGATTTGCTAGCACCTTTCCTTGTTCGTATAACGGTTTAACAAGTCCATAAACAAAACCATTGTGCTCAACACATTCACCAACAGCATAAATATCTTTTTCACTTGTTTCCATAAAGTCATTTACAACAATTCCACGACTTGTATGAATTCCACTAGCTTTAGCAAGCTGGACATTCGGCATAACACCAACTGACAACACAACTAAATCAGCTGACACTGAAGAATCATCAGTAAAAACTATTTCCTCTACTTTGTTTTCTCCTTTGATTTCCTTTGTTGTTTTTCCTAATAAAAACTGGACACCTTTTCTTTCTAGCTGCTTTTGAAGTAGTCGTGAGGAAGCTGAATCTAATTGACGCTGCATTAAACAATCTGAATTGTGAACAACCTTCACATCTAAACCAAGATGAAGTAATCCCCAAGCTGCTTCAAGACCTAATACTCCTCCTCCGATCACAATTGCACTTCGATCATTTGTAGAGGTTTCAATCATTTTTTGGCAATCCTCGATTGTTCGAAAAGTGATGACACCTTCCTTTTCTACACCTGGAACAGGCAGAATAAAAGGAGAAGAACCAGTGGCTAAAATAAGTTTGTCATATGATAGCAACCGATTTTTGTCAGTTAAAACATGTTTTTGGTTTGAATCGATATTCATCACAGTTTCACCAGAAAATAGGTTAATTTGGTTACTCAAATACCATTCCTTATGATTAAGTGTGATATCTGCGATTTTTGCTTCTCCCTGCAAAACCGATGATAATAAAATCCGATTATAATTAAGATGATTTTCACTGCCTATAATTGATATTTCATAAACGTCTGAAGAATGCTTTAAAATTTCCTCAACACATCGGATACCCGCCATGCCATTTCCGACTACCACCAATTTTTGCTTCATATTACCCTCCTAGCATAAATGGTCTGACCTAATTTATTGATCTTATTATTTCATACAGAGCTCTTTCACATTGGTTTATTGTAATATTTTCTAACAAACATTTTTAAAAGGACCCTTTTCGAAGCATTGATATAATAATGTTCTCTAACATTTCGCGTCACATTTAATTACAAGTATCTTTTCTACTTCTTTTTCGCGATTTATAATGAGCACAGAACATGAGTAGACAGAAAATTTTAACAATAACAAATATGAGAGGAGATTTTTTATATGAAGTTATCAGAATTAAAAACTAGCGGTCACCCGAAAACACTATTTTCGTCTTTTCTGTATTTTGATGTCAGTTTTATGATTTGGGTTATTCTTGGAGCTCTAGGAGTTTTTATCACACAGGATTTCGGTTTATCACCTTCTCAAAAAGGAATGATCGTTGCCGTCCCTATTCTTGCAGGATCCGTATTCAGAATTGTATTAGGTATCTTAACAGATCGTTTTGGTCCTAAAAAGACAGCTATATTAGGAATGAGCATTACAACGATTCCTTTACTTTGGGGGTTATTTGCAGGTAATACCATTCCAGAGCTATATATGATAGGAATTTTATTAGGTGTAGCAGGAGCAAGCTTTGCTGTTGCACTTCCAATGGCAAGCAGATGGTACCCGCCACATTTACAAGGTGTAGCAATGGGTATTGCGGGTGCTGGAAATAGTGGAACATTAATTGCCACTTTATTTGGCCCTCGTTTAGCTGAAAACTTTGGTTGGCATGTAACAATGGGCCTTGCCATCATCCCACTTCTTATTACTTTTATTATTTTTATGATATTAGCGAAAGACGCACCAACTCAGCCTGCACCACAGCCTTTAGCAAATTACTTTAAAGTGTTTGCTCATAAAGATACATGGTTTTTCTGCTTACTATATAGTGTGACATTTGGTGGTTTTGTTGGTTTATCAAGTTTCCTTAGTATGTTCTTCGTTGATGAATATGGTCTTTCCTCCGTTCAAGCAGGTGACTTTGTTACACTCTGTGTTGCAGCAGGAAGCTTTTTCAGACCTGTTGGAGGATTTATCTCAGATAAAATAGGTGGAGTCAAAGTGCTATCATTTCTATTTATCGGTGTAGCTGTTTGTATGCTAGGTGTTAGTCAATTACCTCCACTATTTGCGATCACAGCATTACTATTTGTTGGAATGATGTGCTTAGGAATGGGAAATGGAGCAGTGTTCCAATTAGTACCTCAACGCTTCCAAAAAGAAATTGGTATGGTAACAGGAATTGTTGGTGCAGCAGGTGGTATCGGCGGTTTCTTCTTACCAAACATTTTAGGAACATTAAAAGAAATGACAGGATCATATTCTTCAGGGTTTATCACATTTTCAGGTATCGCCCTTGCTGCAATCGCGATTTTAATCATTGCCAACTTCTCATGGAGAAAAACATGGAACGTGAAGGATCGTGCAGTAAAGATATAATTTCAAAATCAACCAATCTAAGCCTAGCAGACTATTGCTAGGCTTTTTTTGTTGTTAGTTAGATGTAAGTAGACGTGATCTCGAATCCTTTACATCCACTATAAATCTGTTATAGTAGTATAAGTTAATTATTTACCTAGGTAAGTAATTCTAGGGGTGAACATATATGATAAATAAAAGTGAGTTATTTCATACGCTATATCAAAAAACAAGGCATATGACAAAAGAACTTAATGAACATTTACAAAAGCATCAATTATTTAGTTCTCAATGGTCGATCGTCTATTGCTTAAAAAGTAATGGTCCAATGACACAAAGTGAATTATGGCGTTATTTAGGTGTTGAAGCACCTACTGTCACACGCACACTTCTAAAGCTTGAAGACACTGGATGGATCTCACGAAAGCACGGAAAAGATAAGCGTGAACGATTTGTATTTCTTACTGAAAAGGCTGAAAGTCAATTACCCACAATTGAGAAAAGTGTTACAAACTTCGAAGAACAAATGCTAGATAAATTAACTGAAGAAGAACAAGAATATTTGCACTTCTTATTAAGTAAACTAGGAAACTCATAAGAAAAGTGGCAGTCGAAAAACATAAGGCAATAAGAATTGAAAGTGCTCTTCACCTTATTTTTTTGATTAGAGCCGATAACGTCTGAAACTAGACATAAAGAGCTAAGTAAAATTTACTTTTTCATAATATACCAAGGAGGCATGATGAAAATAATGAACACCTTTGATAAACAGCCGATTTGGACAAAGAGCTTTATTAGTATATTTTTAAGTAACTTTTTTCTCTTTGCCACCTTTTATGGACTATTAACTTCTTTACCGATATACGTTGTTGATGAACTCAATAGATCTAGTGTAGACGCAGGATTAATTGTAACAATTTTTCTTTTGTCAGCTATTATCATTAGACCTTTTTCCGGAAAATTACTTCAAGACTTTGGAAAGAAAAAAGTTTTAATGCTCAGTCTCAGTTTATTTACTTTATCATCCTTTCTATATTTATGGATTGATCATTATGGTCTTTTACTAGCACTACGTTTTTTCCATGGAATTTGGTTTAGCATTGCCACAACTGCAACTGGAGCAATTGCCGCAGATTTAGTACCAAATAAACGTCGTGGTGAAGGACTTGGTTATTTTGCCATGTCCATGAACTTAGCTGTTGTATTTGGTCCTTTTATTTCATTAACTTTATTACAGTTTTCTTCATTTTTCGTTCTTTTTCTTGTTTTAGCTTTATTAATGGTCATCGGTGTTGTTTTTACATCATTTAGTAAAATTAAGGAACTGCCAGCTAGTCAAAGAATAGCGGATAAAAAAATATCATTAGAAGATTTATTTGATAAAAAAGCACTACCTATTGCGTTGATCGGAAGCTTAGTTGCTTTCTCCTATTCTAGTGTGATTTCATTTATTTCTATGTATGCAAAAGAGCTAGAATTATTAGAAGCTGCTAGCTATTTCTTTGTTGTATTCGCTGTTGTAATGATTTTATCTAGACCTTTTAGTGGTCGTTTATTTGATACAAAAGGGCCAAATAGTGTCATTTATCCAGCTCTTATTTTCTTTGTACTCGGATTAATTCTTTTAAGTTTCGCTCAAACTACTTTTGTTTTCCTTTTAGCCGGGGGCTTAATCGGTTTAGGATATGGTTCACTTGTTCCTTGTTTACAAACACTCGCTATACAATCAACAGATTTGAAACGTAGTGGTCATGCAACAGCTACATTTTTCACGTTTTTTGATATCGGTATAGCAACTGGTTCGTACATTCTTGGTATCATAGTTTCACATCTTGGATATGAAGTGCTCTACTTCTATTCCGGCTTGTTTGTCATAGGAATTATCGCTATTTACACTTGGGTCCAGAGGAAAAAAGGAGCAACTTCTACACCCGTTTCTGCAAATTTATAAGCCAGAACAGTAAAACCTTCTCTATTTTTCACGATAGAGGGGGTTTTTTCGTGCCATCTTATGCAATATGATGCTTCCGTATCATTCATTTTTCAGTAATCATTCAACTTTTCGCCATAATCGTTCAACTTTCGGTGATAATCATTCAACTTTTTACGATAATCATTCAACTTTCTTAAATATTCCATCATTCGACAAATTTCGCCATCTTTACACGCACAACTCAACTTCATATAAGCCTCCCAAAAAAAAGAGTTAATGCTGCATAATTCAGCTCCCACTTATTAGAGAATAGTAAAACCTTCTCTATTTTTCACTATAGAGGGGGTTTTTTCGTGCCATCTTATGCAATATGATGCTTCCGTATCATTCATTGTTCAGTAATCATTCAACTTTGCACCATAATCGTTCAACTTTCGGTGATAATCGTTCAACTTTTCACGATAATCATTCAACTTTCTTCACTATTCCATCATTCGACAAATTTCGCCACCTATACTCGGACAACTCAATTTTAAATAGTCTCCCCCAAAAAAAGAGCTAAAGCCGCATAATTCAGCTTTAACTCTTTTCCCACTTATTAGTAAACACCACGAACATTCGGGTGGATATCATGATGATAAAAATCAGTTAACTTTTTAAGCTCAGCTTCACTGAAGTGTGGAACTTCTGTTGCTTGTAAGTTATCTTCTACCTGCTTCAATGTTTTAAAACCAGGAATAACGGTTGTAATTTCTTCATGATCCATAATCCATCGTAATGCAGCTCTCGTCATATTGCCACGACCTTCAGCAATCCACTTCAGCTGCTCACTTAATTCAACACCTTTAGAGAACTCCACCCCTGCGAATGTTTCGCCAACATTGAAATGTTCACCATCTTTATTAAAGTTACGATGATCATCTTCTTCAAACTTCGCTACTTTTGTGAATTTACCAGTCAACAAACCACTTGCTAAAGGAACACGTGCCAATATGCCAACACCCTTTTCCTTAGCTTGAGGAAGTAATTCTGTTACGGCTTTTTGACGGAAAATATTAAAAATAACTTGTAGTGCTTTTACATTTTCTTGCTCTAAGCAAAATAAGCCTTCTTCAACTGTTTCAACACTTACACCGTAGTGACGAATTTTCCCTTGTTGTTGCAATTTATCTAATACTTCAAACACACGTCCATCTTTTAAAATCTCCATTGGTGGACAATGAATTTGATAAAGATCGATTGTTTCACGTTGAAGGCGCTTTAAACTTGCTTCACAATATTCTGTAACCGTCTTTTCTGAATATGTTTCTGGATCAAAAACATCTCCAGCACGACAGAATTTTGTTGCTATATGTATTTTGTCTTCTTTACCTTTTGTTGCTTTTGCAAGTAATTCCTCACTATGTCCATCACCATAAACATCTGCAGTATCGAAAAAGTTAACACCTGCATCCATAGCTTTTTCTAATCCTTTTAATGCTTCTTGATCAGATGATTTACCCCAAGAACCTCCGATTGCCCATGTACCAAAACTTAACTCACTAACTTTAAGCTCTGTGTCTCCTAATTGACGATAGTTCATACTCTACACCATCCCTTTTCTTAAAGGCACTGTTTCGCTTACAATGCCTGATTTTTACTATAATATGTTCATTATAGTAAAATTGAAGCGTTAACAAAAGTAATTGAACTTCTTAACAACTGAAAAAGGTGAATATGAAAGATAACTCAACATTATCATCACATCCACCTCTTTATGATTATTTACTATGAATAATCGCATCCAAAGCTATAAACGCTTCCTGTTCAATCGCCTCAGAAACTAAATCTGTATGAGGGTTATAATCGTTTCGTAAATCAGCATCAGCGTAACCATCGATTGCAAGAATTGCCCCTGTGTTCACTCCTCTGATCGCGCCGATTGTAAAAAGAGCAGAGTTTTCCATCTCAACAGCTAAAACTCCAGCCTTTTTATAAAGTTCATGAGGAAACTCGATGATACCTGAATAAAACACATCCAATGTTAGCGTTATTCCTTCATGAATCTGTTGATTTCTTGCATTAGCTGCATCAGCTAATTGCTCGACAACTTGACGATTGGCAACGGCAGGGAAGCCTTCTGGTACAAGCTGGCTTGTTAAACCATCTCTTCTTACGGCAGCTGTGCTGATCACAATGTGTCCAGGCTGAATTTCCGCTTGATAAGAACCTGCTGTTCCTATCCTAATAATGGTTTTGGCACCACCCTTTGCTAGCTCTTCAAAGCAAACAGCAGCCCCTGGTGATCCTACTCCATGACTGACAATGGCTAACTCAACACCTTGCCAGCTTCCTTTATAAGAATGATATTCTCTGTTTTTTGCAAGAAGCTTAGAGTCATCAAGTAAACTAGCAATTTTTTCTGCACGTGCTGGATCACCACAAACTAGTACCTTTTTAGGTAATTCATCTGAGTTCACTTTTAGATTTGTCAATAACTCAGTCATAGTCCTTTTTCTCCCATTCATCCTCTGGTATTGGCAAATCTTCACCAGAAAAGCGCTCTTCCTTGAAAGGATCACCATTCATATGAAACCCATTTTGTTCCCAAAATCCTGGTTTGTTTTCGTCAATGAACTCTATTCCTCTTATCCATTTCACACTTTTCCAAAAGTATAAATGAGGAACAACCAATCGAAGTGGCCAACCATGTTTATCTGTTAGAGGTTCATTTTCAAATGAATGTGCTAATAATACATCATCACGGTCCAAATCAGATAATTCGAGGTTTGCGGTATAATCTTGATCTGCATGAAGCATCACATATTTACCCTTTGGATTAATATTCAGCTCTTTTAATAAATCCTTGAAAAGCACTCCTGTAAATGTGTTATCAAAACGAGACCATCTTGTCACACAATGAATATCACATGTTACAGAAGATTGATTGAGTTTCATAATGTCATCAAATGTTAAAGTTATTTCTTTATCAATAGCCCCAAAGATTTTTAATGTCCAATTTTCAAGATCATACTTAGGAACTTCACCTTCATGTAAAATGGGAAAACGCTCTGTTAATACCTGACCAGGTGGTAAACGTTTTGCTAGCTTTGGATCGACGGCAGGTACTTTCATGCGTTTAATTCGATCTGCTTTATTCATTATTTATCTTCCTTTCAGGTTATTTATATATCTACTATCTTTTTATCTTCCACTTTGTTGATTACCAAGCTGTGAACCCATTCCACGATCTCTTAATAAGAACATAGCTAATATCGTAATTAAATATGGTAGCATTTGCGTAAATTGAGTTGGTAGGGAAAAGCCTTGCAGTCGGATACTGATTGCATCCATAAATCCAAATAAAAGACTAGATCCGATAATCCCAATTGGATGTGATTGACCGAGCATCATGGCAACTAATGCGATAAAGCCACGTCCAGCTGTCATTCCTTCAGTAAATAAAGTCACTTGTCCAAGTGAAAGCTGAGCACCGGCAAGTCCACATAAAACACCACTCAAACCTATAGCTAAGTACTGTAATGAACTCACTTTTAAACCAATACTTTTTGCTGCTGTTGGATTCATTCCAACAGATAAAACTCTAAACCCAATAACTGTTCGATAAAAAAATACATACAATAAAATGGCTGCTAAAAAGGCAAAATAAACAAGTGGTGAATGTCCTGAAAGAATAGAACCTATAACTGGTATTTCCTGGATGAATGGAATATCCCATTTTGGAAGTCCTTCCATATCTTTATCATAATAAGCACCTTTTACCTGAAAGATTGTTCTCAAAGCAAATGTTGTAAGCCCCAGTGCCAAAAAGTTAATGGCAACACCAACAACAATATCATTTGCTTTTAACTGAATGGTCATAACCGCAAAGAGTATGGCAAATAAAAATGACATAAGAGCTGCGAATAAAACAGCTAGCAGCACATTACCCGTTAAATGATTTCCTACTATTGCTGAAAAGGCTCCGATTAGCACTAAGCCCTCTAAACCAACATTAAATAAACCAACACGTGCACATAATGCACCACCAAGTGCAGCTAATAAAATGGGTGTAACCATACGAATGGTTGAGCTAAGTAATGTAAGGTCAAAGAGTTCCATGTGATCCACCCACTTTCGATTTTCTTTTCCACCATTTTAACGTGATTTTTGCAGAAATAAATAAGATAAGAACAGATTGAATGATGCTTGAAACCTCTAAAGGAACTTGCGTATTTCGCTCCATGCCCATTGCACCCGTTTCAATTGCCGCCAAGAAAATAGACGTAATCGCTGTACCAATTGGATGAGAGTTTGCTAGTAAAGTTGCCATCAACCCTGTCCATGCATATCCTGGGACAGTAAGAGCACCATCTACAAATCGATATTGTGAGCCTAACACTTCAACTGTACCGGCTAAGCCTGATAAAGCACCACTAATAAACATACTTGTGAGCATCACTTTTACTTTGTTTACACCACCATATGATGCAAAGAATGGATTCAAGCCTAGCATTTTCACTTCATATCCAGCAGAAGTTGTTCGAAAAATAATAAACATAATAATTGCTGCACCCACTGCGATTAAAAAGCCCCAATGAACACTCATTCCTTGAAAAAGTTTAGGAAGCCAAATACTTTGATCTAGCATATGAGTTTGCGCCAAAGCACCTGATCCTGTTTTATCTTGAAATGGATCTGATACTAAATAGCTCGCAAATAAAACAGCTACATAGTTTAAAAGTAACGTAGAAATTAGTAATTGAACTTTAAATTTTGCTTCAAGCCAGCCTGCAAGTAATGACCAAAGTCCACCGGCAAGAATTCCAACTAACAAAACGAGAAGCGTTTTTCCAATTCCAGTACCAGGAATATAAACACCTGCTAATGCAGCACTCACTGCACCTAAAACCATTTGTCCTTCTGCTCCTAAGTTAAAAACACCTGCTCTAAAAGCTAGCGCAACACCTAGTCCAACAAGCATAATAGGTGTTGCTCTCGCTAGTGTTGATGTGAGGAAGTAAAAATTTCCAAAGGCACCATTCCACATTTCTTTATAAGAAGCAAGAACAGGTTCCCCAACAATACTTATCGCAATCGCTCCTGTTAACAAGCCTAAAAATATTGCAAAAAAGGGTTGTAGTAGCGCGTGAAATAACCGCTTTATACCATTCTGAACGCCTGTCATGTTGTAACCCCTCCTGCCATTAAGACACTAATTGCTTCTTCAGTAGCATCTTTGCGTGCTATTTCACCAACAACTTTTCCTTCATACATCACAAGAATACGATCAGAAAGTGCCATAATCTCCGTTAACTCTGACGAAACTAGTAAAACAGCTTCTCCTTTATTCCGTTTATGAAGAAGAGCTTCATGTATGTATTCCATTGCCCCAATATCAACACCGCGAGTTGGTTCTGCCGCAATTAGAATTGGTGTTTCTTGTCCAAGTTCTCTTGCTACAATCAGTTTTTGCAGATTACCGCCTGATAAATTCCCTGCTGCTTCCTCAAGTAAACCGGCTTTAATTTCAAATTTATTAATCCAATCCTGAACTAATTTTCTGAAAGGCTTTTTTAGTAAGAAGGATTTAGAACGATACATTGGTTTTGTGTGATACCCCATTAATGCTGTTTCTTCAACCGTTGCTTCCTTAGCTGCACCCCATAAGTAACGATCTTCTGGTATATGTGATAATCCCGCTTCACGAATGGCTGCAACTTGCTGATTTGTCACTTCTTTTCCATCTAAATAGACATTTCCTTGTTCTATGGACCTTAGCCCAGTTATAGCCTGAAGAAGCTCTGATTGTCCATTACCTGAAACACCCGCTATGCCAACAATTTCACCCTGATTCACAGTGAAGGAAATATCATCAAGAATAGGCTTGTTCGTTTTTTCTTGAATGGTGATATTTTTTACTTCAAGAATGGGCTTTCCATCCATTGGCGTAAGTGTACTTAAATTTTGGAGATCACGGCCTACCATCAATTTTGCTAGTTCATCTACTGATGTTTCTTGTCTTGAAACAGAGCCTGTTACTTTACCATTTCTCAAGACAGTCATTTTGTCAGCTACTTCCATCACTTCACGTAGTTTATGAGTAATAAGAATAATACTTTTCCCTTGATTTGCTAGCTCACGAACTGTTTGTAATAAGCCCTTAACCTCTAAAGGAGTTAAAACTGCCGTTGGCTCATCCAAAATAATAATGTCAGCACCTCGATAAAGAACCTTTAAAATTTCAATCCGTTGTTGTTCTCCTAAAGAGCAAGTAGCTGTCTTAGCATTAGGTCTAACAGGAATTTTATATTGATCTACTAATCCCTGAACCTCTTCAATCGCCTTTTTACGATTAAAAAATCCAACTTTACGAGGCTCGTGACCGATGACAATATTTTCTGCTGCAGTAAAATCAGGAAATAACATAAAATGTTGATGGACCATTCCAATTTTATTTTCGATTGCATCATTAGGATTAGAAAACACTACCTTTGTTCCATCTAAATAAATATCGCCAGAGGTAGGCTGTTCCATCCCATAAAGCATTCTCATTAGTGTTGTTTTACCTGCACCATTTTCACCAATAACCGCGTGAATTTCACCAGTACTTAACGAAAGAGATATTGAATCATTCGCTTTAAAGCTACCATAGTTTTTCGTCATATTTTTCATTTCTAAACGAACAGCCATATAACTTCCTCCTCCCCAAAAAGCATGGGAAACCGACTGCTATAAAAGTAGTCGGTTTCCATTTATTCATATTTTATTAGTTTTCTAATGGATTTTTAATTTCTAGTTTTCCACTGATAATATCATCTTTAATAACCTTCACTTTATCGATTGCTTCTTGACCGACAAAGTCATTTAAAGGTGTGCTACTGTCATGTGTTACATATGTTAATCCAACACCATTTTCTTTTAAGCCATAAGCAACAACACCTGCTTCATACGTTCCTTCAGCAAAAGCTTTAATTGTTTCATAAGCTACCGCATCTGTACCTTTTAGTTGGGAAAGAACAATATGTTCAGGATCAAGCTCTGTTCGATCGATATCTTGTCCTGCTGTATAGAAACCTTCTTCTTTAGCCGCTTCAAAAACCCCAAGATCTCCTACCGCTGCAGCACCAGCTATAAAGTCAGCACCTTTTGAGAATTGAAGTAATGCAAGTTCTTTTGCTTTTGCTGGATCATCAAAGCTACCAACATAATTCACTAAAAATTGTGCATCTGGATTTGTTGATTTAAGTCCTTCTTCAAAAGCAACTGTCCATTTTTTTAGAAGTGGAATATCTACTGCTGCGACCATTCCAACTGTATTTGTTTTTGTTGATAAACCTGCTGTAGCTCCTAATAAGTACGCTGCTTCATGTTCTCTAAAATTAACACTTCGCACATTTGGTAAATCAACTGTTGTATCTATAATGGCAAATTGTTGATCAGGATTTTCTCCTGCTACCTTTTTAAGTGAATCTTCTGATTCAAATGAAGATGTAATAATCAGATCATATCCTTCTGCTACTGCAACACGAAGGTTTTCTTCTATTGCTGTTATATCTGTAGATTCAATTGTTTTAAATTCGAAACCAAATTCTTCTGCAGCTTTTTTAGCTCCTTCATCCATCTGTTGGAAAAATGGATTCACACCAATTTTCTCAGGAAGAATTAGTGCAATTTTCTTTGATTTTTCTTCTGATGCTTTATCACCAGCAGATTTAGTTGTTTCATTTGCACCACAACCAGCTAAAAGTAATGTAAACAATGCTAAAAAGACAAATATTTTTTTCATAGATGCTCCACCTTCTTCGGTATTTTTTATCATAGTGACAACTATACAACAGTTTTAGAGAAAATTAAACCCCAAAACACAAACATTATAAACATAAATTTATTTATTGTTCGTTTTTAAATAATAAAAAACTCTTCCCTTTAACAGGAAGAGTTGTCTTATTAAGATCTCTTCCTTATCTATCAGAACAAGAAATTGCTCTGCAGGATTTAGCACCTTTCTATGTTTTCTTTCACATAGTGGTTGCTGGGCGTCATAGGGCCAGTCCCTCTGCCTCTCTTGATAAGGTTTGTCGTAAATTGTCGTAAAATTAAATTATTTTCTATTTTAAAGGAAATTTAAGATTTTGCAAGGTATTTTTTTATTTTTTCAAAAAACTTTGTGTGTGTGTATAAAACAACAAAATCAAATGTATAGCGATTATTAAAGAGAGGTACCTATATAAAAATAGATACCTCATAAAGCATTCTATATATAACTATCAAAGGGACTGTGACGATTATTCAGCAGCATTTAGATTTATATTTTCAAGCAAACTTTGTTGCTTTATAAAAAGTATTTTGCTGGTTGATTTCCGCTACAGGTTGCTCGCTTTCCGCAGGCGGGCGGTGAGCCTCCTCCCGCAAGAGTCTCGCACCTTTCGCTACAATCAATCCAAAATAGTTTTATTCAACATACTTTAAACACAACAAACTTGTAGAAAAGAGCTTTAATATAACTTAAAGCTCCAATAACTAGAATATAGATCGTGAACCTTTATAATAAATAGGTATTAATTTTCCACCAAAATCTCACCAATATCAGTACTGACCTTAAGCATTGGACCACCATTGCCAATTTGCGTTACAATACTACCTGATGATTTGTTATCATAGCCTTTAAAACCATTTATTGAAACCTCACCAATATCACTACTTAAATCAAATCCAATGTTACTAGGTTCATTTGCAAAGCTTACAGTGACTTCACCGACATCTGATGAAAGTTCAATATCATCTGTCATCTCAGCTACTTTTAAGTCAATTTCTCCAGTATCTGTTTGAGCTTTAATTTTCCCACTTATATTCTCTAATTCAACTTCTCCTACATTTGATTGGAAATCACCAATTCCAGTGAAACCATTTACATAAATTTCCCCAACATCACTATGTGCCTTTAACTCATCCACATCAATGCCATCAATAGCAATTTCACCTACATCTGTTTTCACATCAAGTTTGTTAAGCAACTCTTTTGGGACACTTACATCTAACACTCGTTTACTATTAAAATCAGCATTGATAAACGGAATTTGCAAAAAGAATGTATTTTTCCTTTGACTAACATTTACCTCGACTGTAGATCCTTTTTCTTCAACTGAAAATTCCATTTGATCTTTAAGCTTTTTTGCTATACTACCGTGTAAATGAACATCGATTTCATCATTCTTACCTTCCTTTATATTCACTTCCCCGACATCTACTTTTATGATCATTGAATCTATTTTACTAGAAGCAAATGTTTCTCTTTCATTAAGACTAGTATTCTTTCCAACTGAAAACACATTTCCACTAACAGTAAAGAAACCTATGATACCAATAATAAGTGTGATTAAAGCTGTTAAAGCTACCTTTTTCATCGACTTTCTCCCCCTTTTGCAATCCTTATATTGAACCTTATGTATTTTAAAATGACTTTATAAAGAAACTTACCAACATAAATCATACCAATGCTCATTAACACACCAAGACTACAAAGAATAACGCTAGCAAAAAAGCCTAATAAAAAGTCTCCCAGCCCACTAAAAAATAATGATACAATCCATGCAATTGGGGAGAGAGTAAAGCCTAGAGCAACAGCTGATAAAGCAATATATACACCTATAATGGCTACAATCGGTCCTAGTAGGAAAATAATATTAAAAAAGCTTAAGCTTATTGTTGCAAGCACAACATTGAACATACTTTTTACTGATTGATCTGTTTCTGCTTGTGTAACTCTATATTCAACAAGTAAATCCTTTGCAATGACTCTTGGATTACCTAACCCTTGTGAGATTTCTTCTTCAGATTTGCCTTCCTGAATCCCAATTTTGAAATGCTCCTCAAAATCATAAAGCATTTCACTACGATCATGCTGTGGCACACTTTTAAGCTGATTTGATAATTCACCTAAAAACTTTTGCTTATTCATTTGTCATCCCCTCTTCAATTAACTGATTTACACCTGAACTAAACTGCTGCCATTCTTCAACCAAATTCACCATATACTCTCGGCCCTTCTCTGTTAGGGTATAATACTTCCGTGACGGTCCTTCTGTAGATTCAACTAGATATGTTGTAAAGAAATCTTCCTTTGTTAATCTACGAAGCAACGGATATAATGTCCCTTCTGCAACATCTATCTTCTTTGAAATATTTTGTGCTAGTTCATATCCATATTGATCCTTTTGAGAGATCAGTACTAAAACACAAAGCTCTAGCACACCTTTCTTAAATTGAACATTCATTTTCGGTCAGCTCCTATTATATGTTGATCACTACTGTGTATTGTCTACTAGTGGACCAAAAAAATACGTTTTTTCCAATTTCAAGTATATCATACCATTCACTAGTGAACATTACAAGGTACTAATCAATAAATTTACAAAAATTTTCCTTGTTCCATTTCAAAAGAAAAAAACGACTATAAAAAAGCCGTTTTCATCTTAAGAATACATTATTAGGATCTTTTAGCCCAATGGATATATCATTCATCTCAACAGTATTTAGGTGTAATTCATTACCTGTGTTGGTTTTTATATTTGTTGTATCAAGTTGGAAAAGGTACAATAAGTCATTTTCCAATCCAGGTTTCTTTGTTGTTAATTCTATTGATTTTAATTCTAGACTACTTTTTACATCTTCTAAAGCATCACGATTTGTTTGTAGCTCTATTCTAAACTGATAAGGAGTTGAAATAAAGGTTCTCCGATCACCTTTATTGATTTTCCAGTTTAAATTTTCAGCACGTTCACAAATCTTTTCAACATCCTCAACTGTTACGAAGTAGCCTAAATGATCAAATATGACCTTCTTACCAAACCCGATCGAGATATTTACTTTCCCTTTTTTTAACTCAATAATTCGAAAGAGAATCTTTTCAGCACGAAAATCATCCCATTGTAAAGGTGGATTAAATGACTGAAATTCACCATTAAACTTCCCTATTCTTTGAGTAACTGTAAAACCATGCTGTACATAGAATTTCTCAGTTTCCTCCAAATAAGGTGTCCAAAAATGGTAGTGAAATAGACTTGGTTTACTCATTGATTTTCGTTTCTTCTTGCTTTTGATAAAACTGAACTAAAGCTATAATCGCACTTCCCATTCGCTCTTCTTCTGGGATAACCATACGAGTTATTCCAACTTCTCTAAGAGCTTGAGCTGTTACTTTACCAACAGATACAGCAATCACATTTGTACGAAAAGCATGTAAAAGCGCCTGATTCTTGCCTTTTTCTTTCGCATAAGCCAGTAAAAACCTTGCTTGTGGTGTGCTTGTGAAATTAACCGCATCAATTTTCCCACTTAAAATTTCATCAATTAACTGCTCCATTACTTCAGGCTTTGGTGGAATATGTTGATAAGGAAGAATCTCACGATACTCAGCACCTTGCTTCTTTAGCCAGTCAATCAATAATGGTGCAGGATCTCCATGAAGCTGTAGAGCGACCCGACAACCTGTTAATTTATGAGCATCAAGTTGTCTTACCAAACCAGCTGTACTGCCATCATCATCTCTTACATCTATTTTAATGCCTAATTTTTTTAATACATTGACCGTTTTATAGCCTCGAGCTGCAATTTTTGCGTTTTGCAGAGCTTCAATAAATGTTTCGCCTAATCCCATATTTACTGCTGTTTGATATAATTTATCTGTCCCAATACCTGTTGTAAAGATCAGCCAATCAAAATCACCTGTTACTAGTGCGTGTATTTCCTTTTCAACGTTTGATTCATCTAGAAATACAGTACCCTGTGCAGGACGAATGAGTGCTACTCCACCTAAATTTTCTACAAGCTTGCTTAATTCTTCAGATTTCCTTTGTCCAACAAGTGCGATCGTTTTACCGTTTAGTCGTTTCAAAAAAATCCCTCCGTCATGAGTCATTTCTATTATTTTACCATCATTCTAGGTTAGATTAATAAAACAATAGATAAAAAAGACCTGTAGAGCAGATATAAATGTTAAAACTAGATGTTTTTTCAAAGGTAATTCGTATTGCGAAGCGAAAATTAACGAATTCGTTATTTCCTAAAACCAGTTAAGCTGAAAATTAGATTTTAAATAAAGTAACACCAATTTGTGTTTGTTTTTATGTAAAGTACACTTTACAGTAAAGTTTCCTTTACAGTAAAATAATGGTTGTAGAGGAAGTGTGATTTTAATGAAAAATCGTATGAAACAGTTAAGACAGGAAAATGGAATTTCTCAGGAACGTATGGCAGAGATGCTAGAAGTTTCACGTCAGACAATTATATCTATTGAAAAAGGTCGATATAATCCTTCATTGCCTCTTGCTATTCAAATAGCACGATGTTTTAACACAATTGTAGAAGAAGTTTTTCTATTAGAAGACGAAGGAAAGGAATAGGTTTTACAGGATTATTTCGAAGCTAGTAGAGAGGGGAATATTTATGCAAATGAGTAGTAAAGTTGGGAGAAGATTTTTCTTATTTAGTGGTTTGTTATTTTTATTTTATAGCTTGTTACTAAGTTTTGCGAGTATATCCACTGGTTCTTTCTTTATTGGATATGAATTTGTTTTTCTAGGTTCAACAGTTATGTGTTTTTGTTTATCGTACCTCTATCCGCAATTTAAAGAAAATGATGAACGATCAAAAAGAATCCGAGAAAGAGGGATGTTTGTAAGCTATTTCTTTATATTAGGTTATATGGTCGTACTCATGCCGCTTCTTTATTTTGAAATCATTCAGCTAAGTGGATATCAGACTGTTAGTTTGTTAGCAACATTAATGATAATTACGGTATTTTCTTCGTTTGTTGTATTGTCGAAGCGTTATTAAAAAATTGTTTTTAATTTAATTTAGCGCAAAAATTAGCTCCTTTCATTTCGCTGCAGACACAAGTCTCATTGGGGAGGAACCCAAGTGTCTGCAGCTTCATTCCACTAAGTTTTTTAAACTTAAGAATCTTATAAATAGATTAAAATAATGTATTTCAAATTGGAAACAATCTTAGAGAATTTAAAATTAATTTCTTATATCTAATATTTTACACGAAGTTTATTCTATAAGTATAATAGGATGTTTCCTCCCTCTCTTCCTAAACGTTTTTATATCCAACGAAAAGCATATAACATAGTTTAGTTAGAGACTAATGTGAATTAGATCATCAACACACTCGTTTCAACTATTAAATAATCTATTCTTATTAATTAGTGACGATGAATTTTTAGACTTTCTTATTACACATAAGCGCTTTGTTTGCTGAATATGGCTTTTAAACAAAAAATACCCGTTATCTAACTAAAGATTACACAATAAAACAAAAATTGAACAAGTAATGTGCCGAATAATCTTGAAGTTACCATCATTATAGAGATGCTTTTTAGCCTATTGTAACTCCCTCGTTGATTAACAAAATCGTCTGCAATTAAAGATATTTTTAGGTCAATAAAGATAACCAAAAGTGTTGTTGCTATACCATTTATTAAACCGATGCCATAATTGCCGTAAAAGCTCTTTCAGGAGCTAGTATGCAGCATATATAATGCAACTAATTAATACACCGATTGTATTAAATGCTGTTATTATCACAAATACGAAAAATAATTTTACTGGCATATCTTTAACCCCGGCTTCCCGAAAGTATCAAAACTTAGGTAGACTAAAATGTGTTATGCCACGTTTTATGTATTGTATGGAGAATATCCTTTTCATAAAAAGCGGAACGAGCATTTTTCCTCAAATAAATGAATAATTGCCCTTTAAAATAAAGAGCTATAAAAGTTGGGAGTAGAATTTTCCCAATAACCTTTCCAACCGTTGAAGTACCAATAAGAAGTCGAAATTAAGCCCCTACAAACTCCAGAGCATTTTCATTTGTAGCAGTATCAATTAATCTTCTAGTTAATGGTTGTCGAATCATATTCGCTAATCGTGATACTATGACAATTATGTTAAAGAGAGATTAAGCTGACGCTATCATTTTGACTCTTGCACCCGATTACCTCACATCATAAGCGAGTGTTTCAATAGAATGTATGATAAAAATAAAAAAACAATAAATAATAATTTTTCAGTTAAGAACTACACATTTAGTTAACAACTATTGTTTTATACGCATGTTATATCATCACACACTCATCAAAAAAATCACAAAAATATTTTTAACCGCATCTTTTGTTGTAAGTTACGTTTATATTTATTAAGAAGCTAAAAAACCCCATTTCTCAATGGGGTTTGATACTTACTGCTGCCTATCCTTATTATTTAATTTGTTTTATCCATTCAGAAGTAACACTCACCATTTCATCTTGTTGCTTCTTAACAGATATTTCTGCCTCATTATCTCCTTTCTGTTTACCATAAACACCAAATTGACCATGATTGCCTCCTTTTATTTCATGCATTGTTGCATTACTAGACAAAAACTTCTTAGTTTCGTTAATTTTTTCTACTGTGGTTAAGCCGTCCATTTCTGCATAGATCGAAAGTATCGGAGTGTTCGTTTTTGATAAATCATTCCCTTCACTAGGATAGGAACCTAATAGGAAAACTCCATCTATTTTTTTAGGATGCTCATAAGCAAATTTAACAGCTGCAACTCCGCCTAATGAATGTCCACCTATTACCCATTTTCCAATTGATGGGTAGTTCTCTATTATCTTAGTAGCTTTGTTAGAATCAAACAGCGCAAAATTAAAACGAACTTTAGGTATGACCACCAAATACCCTTTGTTTGCTAATTGTTTTCCATAGTAACTGTATGCTTCAGGTTCTACTTTTCCACCAGGATATAACACAATCCCTATATTACTTGAATGCTGATTGAAAATGATCCAATCTTCCTCAAATTGAATTTCACTTTTATCTAAAAGTGTATCGAGCTCTGAAGAAGGTTTATAGGTTTGTTGTGACCATGTAAAAAATCCAAGAAATAACACGACCAGTAATAAAATAATGCCGATTAGCATGTATTTCAATTTTCTTTTCATCGTAGATTCACTCCATTATGAAATGATAAAGGATGTGCAAAGATTGGGCACATCCTTTTTTTATTAATTTTCTTTTTCTTGTAGTCCTTTCAATTTCCCCGGCCAAAAAGCAAATTTCCCTAAAACGGTCGTAATGGCAGGTACTAGGAACGGGCGAACAATAAATGTATCTAAAAGAACACCTAAAGCTGTGATAATCCCAAACTGAACCAGAACTTGTATTGGCAATGTAGCTAGAACGGCAAAGGTTGCAGCAAGAATAATACCTGCCGAAGTAATAACACCACTTGTTTCACTTACCCCTTTTTTAATCGCTTGTTTCAATGGCATGTGCTTTCTTTTCTTCCATATGCTTGAGATCATGAAAATATTATAATCTTCTCCAAGAGCTACTAAGAAAACAAATGCATATAAAGGAATGGCTCCTTGTATTGCACCGACTCCCATTACATTATGGATAATAAACCACCCTAACCCTAAAGCTGCACTATAAGATAAAACAACAGTTCCAACTAAATACAGCATGGCTATGATTGAACGTAAGTAAACTAAGAGTAGAATAGATATGAAGACAATTATTAATGGAACTATGAGATTAGTGTCTTCATTACTGGTGATCATCGTGTCATATTGGGTTGCCGTTTGGCCTCCGATCCATACTTTTTCCTCCGCAGAGGATATATCTGATTGTGTTAATTCTTGCACCGCTGCATCTCTTAACTCTGGAATAGCTTCCATCGCCTCTGCACTATAAGGATTCACATTAAGTTTGACATCATATACCTTTAAATTTTCATGATCCACACCATTTTGCGGGGCAGACACTGTATCAACAAGATTATGTTTCTGTAACTCTTTTTCTATGTCTACTGTTTTTCCTTCCGTATCAATGACGACTTGAACAGGTGCTAATTCACCAGGGGAATAAGCATCCGAAATAACCTGAAAACCTTCCCGTGATGGCATATCTTCAGGGAAAGAAGATAATAAATCATAGGTATATTTAATTTGACTGGAATACATGGAGAAAGCCCCAAAGAAAACGAGACAAATGATAATAATTGTCCACGGTTTTGTCGTCACAATCGTTCCGACCCAATTTCCGAAACGACTCTTTTCTTTACGTATTCGTATCGGCTTACCTTTCTTTTTAGCCAGCTCTTCCTCCATTTCAGGAGTACGGGGAATGAACGGATAAAAGGAAGCTCTTCCCGTAACAGAAAGTAAAGCTGGGATAAGCGTTAAACTTGCTATTCCCATAACAAAAATAGATAAGCTAAAAGGAACAGCAAATCGATGGTAAGCTCCATATTTCGCTACAATTAGCACTAGCAGAGCAATAACTACTGTTAATCCACTCATGGCTATTGCACCTGAAGCTTCTTGGAATGCATGAATAAGTGCTTTTCTCTTATCCTTTACTTTTCGAAGTTCATCACGATACTGAGAAATTATAAATAAGCAGTAATCTGTTCCAGCTCCAAATAATAAAACGGTCATGATAGCTATAGCTTGTGAGTCAACCGTAATCCACCCTTTGTCTGCTAAAATACCCAGAATTGGACTAAGGACCATATAGGCAAAACCTACACCAATTAAAGGAATAATCGCCAAAATCGGGGAACGGTAAATGACAAGAAGGAGAATTAATACTAATAGAACTGTTGCAATTAGTAATGTTACATCTGCTCCTTCAAAAAGGCTTGTAGCATCTACCTGAATCCCAACTGGCCCTGTCACTCGAGTGCTTAGTTTATCAGGATCATCAATATTTGTAGCAAAAGAATCGTAAGAAACCTTCTCTTCTACTTGCTCTTTGACCTTATCTACATTTTTTTCCAGAATATCAGTCTCAATATTTTCTTCAAAAAAGATAGGTTGTACGAGGGTGGTGCCATCTTCAGAAATCATCTCTTGCAAAGCAGGTATTGGCATCTTATGCAAAGGAGGTGTAGATGATTGCCCTTCTAACGGTTTATCAGATAAATCCTCTGACATTTTTTGAACAGCTTTTAAATTTTCTTCATTTAAACCTGCTTCATTATGCCATGTAAGTAACGCCGGCACTCCTGAAGAATTAGGGAATTCTTCTTTAATTTGATTATCTGCTTCTACAGAAGGTGAATCTTCACTTAAGTTCGGGGCATTATTAACCTCAGTTTCGTTAACAGGCGGCCAGGCAATGGTTAATACCACAGTTACTATAATCCAGGCTGCAATGACAATCCATCGACTTACTCTCCCTGTCATATACTGGCTGATTGTGGTTAAAGGTGATTTCTTCACATAAACTCCCTCATTTCAATGTTTGTTTGTTTTACTAAATTACATTAAAATTAAAATATCACTAAGTATAATTATATATACCGGAAGGTTAATTAATCAACTAGTTTAAATGTGCCAATTTTTTGAACTAGAAGGAGGAGCTTATGCATGGACCCTAAGAAATCTAAGAGAACACCTGGCAGACCTAGAGTTAAGGCTGAAATGAATATAACGAGGGAGCGAATTGCAAAAACAGCAGCACACCTATTTATGACATATGGATACGAAGTTGTTTCGATGCAACAAGTAGCTGACGCAAGCAATGTTACAAAAGCCAGTGTTTATTACTATTTTAAAGATAAGGCAACACTATTCACTACAGCTGTATCAAGCATGTTTCAGCGTATTACAAAACGTGTGGAGGAATTATTAAACAGCTCGAAAGGATTAGAGAACAGATTATATAAAGTTACTTTAGAACATCTACAGCGACCTCACGTTGATTTTGAAACATTATTACAAGAAGCGAGTTCTTCCCTTACAGAAGATCATATCCGTGAAATTCGTGCCTCTGAGAAAGAAATCCATAAAGCCCTTGAAAATATATTTAAACAGGCAATGGAAAATGGAGAAATCGTCACAACTAGCCCATTGCTGCTAGCACATGCATTTTCCACCGTAACAATGATTAAAAACAAAACAGAATTAATAACTGAATTAGGAGGATATGAAAAAACAGCTCAGTCTTTAGTAGATCTTTTTTGGACAGGTATAGCACCTAAATAAAGCAGTGAAGGCTCCCCCCTTTCAACAAAAGGATTGGAGCCTTCAACTTTGATGCTCTGAGACAAATTTAGCCTCTCGTCTTTTCACATATAATATAATCGTTTTTTCTCTCTTCATATTGACAATAACGGGAATACTCAAATTTAATTGTGTTAATAGATATTTCTCACATGTTTTCACAGATAGTTTCTCTTTCCAATAATCATCTTCATATCTAGAAATAGTTTGTGAAAATCATATGAAAAATCATTGAAAACTTTCCACATGTTAAATTACCAAGCAAAATAAAGCGTGAATTCGTATGTGAATTCACGCTTTTACTTTGTTGATCTGCTTTTTGCACTCTTAGTCGGAACCCGTTAGTAGTGCATTAGAACTCTTTTTACTTTTTTTGCTGTTGTCTATAATTAATGCTACTAAGTCCTCTAGAAGCATGAAATTATATCAATATACAACAAAATTAACTAAAACAACTTTTAAAACACAATCGTTTTATTTCCATGAACCAGGATACGGTCTTCTAAGTGCCATTTAACTGCACGAGCTAACACACTACGTTCAATCGATCGACCTATTTTCTTTAGTTTATCAACATTATCTCGATGATCGACACGGCTTATATCCTGCTCAATGATTGGTCCTTCATCAAGATCATTTGTTACATAATGTGATGTGGCTCCAATTAATTTTACTCCTCGGTTATAAGCTCTTTCATAAGGTCTTGCCCCGATAAACGCAGGTAAGAAGGAGTGATGAATATTAATGATTTTATTAGGGTTTGCCGAAACAAATGTTGGTGTCAGAATTTGCATGTAACGAGCTAACACAATTAAGTCAATATCATATTCTTTTAATAACTTTAATTGTTTTTCTTCTACTTCCTGTCTAATATCTTTATTAGCAGGGATATGATAAAACGGAATGTTTAAGTTCTCAACAACTTCTCTTGCTTCTTCATGGTTACTAATCACAAGGGCGATATCTGCCATTAAATCTCCACTTTGCCATTCCCATAGAAGCTCTAGCAAGCAATGAAGCTCTTTTGAAACAAATATTGCTACCTTCTTTAAATTGTACACATGTGTGAAGCTCCACTCCATTGAAAATTCTCCAGCAATCTCAGTGAATTCCTGCTCCATTTTACTTGCCTTTTCATCGAGATTCGGACATTCAAATTCAATACGAATAAAAAATGATCCACCCTCTGGATTTGTTGAATATTGGCTAGATTCAATGATATTTGCTTGATGGGAAAATAAGAATTTTGAAATGGTCGAAACAATACCTGGTTGGTCAGGACAGCTTACTAATAAACGTCCACGATTTTTGTTACGTACTTGAAATTGTTCTACTTGATCTTTAATAAATGAATTCATGATACAAACCTCTCTGTAAGTGATTAAAACATTATACATTAGTTAACTTAAAACCTTAAGATTTTTTCGTATTTTCTTTGTGAAATCTTACTACAAACCCTCTGAAGAAACCTTCCTCAGCTTCTTTTTTCGAATGATTTGATTGATCACTTCAGATAAAACCAGTCCAATTGCTATTGAACCAGATATCATAAATGCTTCTGCTGCTAACGAAATAGCTGCGTTATATTCATTTTCAACAACCCGTCTCATTGCATCATATGCTAATCCACCTGGAACCAAAGGGATAATACCTGACACGTTAAAGATAATCACAGGAGTACGATATTTTTTAGCAAAAAACTGGCTGATAATTGCAATACAAAAGGAAGCTACTAATGAGGAAAAAACACTATCACTTGAATATTCATAAAGTGTTACATAAATAATCCAGCCAACCATTCCAACTAAGCCGCATTTTATTAATGACTTTTGAGGTGCATTAAAAATGACACCAAATGCTGCTGATGCAATAAAGCTAGTAACAAGCTGTTCAATCACATGTAAGGCCCCCATATTGAAAATAATAACTTTACTAATGGCTGTTTTCGCAAACTTTGTTGTTTTAAATACCTGAAGCATTCAGCACTGTATTAAGTCTAGTGGCATCTTTTCTTCATAAAATAATACCCTTATCGCGAAAAAACACTGTTTTCACTATAAATTTTGGTTACATAGCAACAATCGTTCAGAAAAGAGCCTTGCTAATAAATAGAAAACACAACCGCCACACCTGCGCCAATCGCAAATGCTGTTAAAAATGCCTCTGCACCCTTGGAGATCCCTGATACTAAGTGGCCTGCCATTAAATCTCTCACTGCATTTGTGATTAATAAGCCTGGTACAAGAGGCATAACAGATCCAATAATAATTTTATCCAACTCTGTTCCTATGTTTAAGGTAACCATCAAAACAGCTAATAAACCTATAACAAAGGATGCCAAAAATTCAGCAAAAAACTTGATTTCAACTAGCCTATGAATATATATGAGACTGGAAAATCCAATTCCGGCAGCAATAACAGCAGGTAAAAAATCACTCCAGCCACCATTGAACATAATGAGGAAACAGCCGCTTGATATTGAGGCTGCAGCAATTTGCACCCATATTGGGTAAGCATGTGCTGCTTGTTCAATCACTTTAAGCTGTTTATATGCTTCCTCTACAGAAAGCTCACCATTGCTAATTTCCCTTGAAATACTATTTACTTTTTCAACTTTTTGTAAATCTGTTGAACGATCTTCAATTCTTACTAATTGGGTAGGTGTTTTACTACTAACAGAAAAGATAATTCCCGTTGGTGTTACATAGCTATGTGATTGTTCAACTCCATAAGCTGACCCAATTCTCATCATCGTATCTTCTACCCTGTATGTCTCTGCGCCACTTCGGAGCATGATTTTCCCAGCTAGCAAGCATACCTCCATTATATCGAAAATCTCATTTTCATTATAATTTACCATTTTTTCACTCCATCGTTGTGATGTCTAGTTAAAGTGTAATGAAGAAAGTCTAGATAATCAATTCCATTAGCTTAATTGTTTGAAAATCCTCTGCCCATTCTCACAAAACTGCCTAATTCTGAATACGTTAATAAAAACCTATTTCAGGTGGTGACTAACATAAATGGATTTTCCAACTATATTGGCTGGTCCGATTCTTCGGAGGGTAGAGCCGGCACATATTTATATATGGTTAGCCACAAGTGAGGAATTTTCAATAAGTGCTAAGCTTTTTACCATTCAAACAAACGAAGAATCATTAGCATATGACGATTTGCATGTTCGAGTAAATCAAAAAACAGTAAAAGCAGGCGATCATCTATTTATAAATCTCATTAAAGTTACACCATTTTACGGTGAATTCCCTACTGACCAGCTTCTCGGTTATAACATCACTTTTATAAATAGTGAAAATTCTATTGATTTACACGACCTTGAATTACTTAACCAAGAAAATCCTGACTCAATTGTATATAGGAATTTTCAATATCCTACGTTTTTTATTCAATCGGAAATAAATCCTTACATTCTATATGGCTCATGCAGAAAGCTTCACGGAAAAGGTCCAGATCGATTAGCAGAAGCAGATCATATATTGGCCAAAACCTCAAATGTTCTTTCTCAAAGACCAAGTGCATTATTTATGCTGGGAGATCAAATATATGCCGATGATGTAGCCGACCCCATATTCCCATTTATCTATAATGTAAGTAGGAGGTTGATCGGTGCACAGCATGAAAATTTAGTTGCAGTAGAACCAAAACTTAAAAAACAAAAGCGGAAACAACAGCTTAAGAAAATTCGTGGCAGACAGGATATTATGAACAACCTTTGTCAATTCACTTCATCAAATGCGCATAACCATTTAATAACCCTAGGTGAGTATGCTGTTATGTATCTACTAAGCTGGAGCCCTGAATTATGGAATTTAGCTCATGGAGAAAAAGCTGTGAAATCTTATAATGATGTATATGAGCAAAATCAAATTCATTTTACTTCACAGAAATCCTCAGACGATGAACATAAAAAAGAGTATATCGAGAATAAAAAACGATATGCTGAACAATTAAACGATCTTCAAAACTTTGAGAAATCTATCTCAAGGGTTCGAAGGGTTTTAGCAAATACTCCAACCTATATGATGTTTGATGATCATGATTTGACGGATGATTGGAATATTTCTTCACAATGGAAAGAAGATGTATATGATTCACCTCTGGGCAAACACACAATCGCAAACGGATTATCCTCATACTGGCTGTTTCAAGGGTGGGGGAATCAGCCTGCCGTTTATGATGAAGCTTTTATGCAAACACATACAGCTTATTTTAAAAACTATCGTGTTGGAGCAACTTCTTATGTAAATTGGGTATCACAGCTATTCTCTTTTCAATCCTGGCATTTTGTAGCACCTACAACACCAGCTTCATTATTCCTTGATACGCGAACTCTAAGAGAATATGATGCTTCGTTAGAAGAAGTAAAGCTATTGAGCTTTGTTGATGAAGTAAGCAAACCGCCAATACTTATCGGAGAGAAAGGGTGGAGTCTTGTTGATTCTCTTTTATCAAAAGCCCAATGGGAGACAGGAGAGCCGTTAATTATCGCATCAGCCACACCTTTATACGGGGTACAATTGATCGAGCGTTTTCTTCAAAACAATATCTATCCATTTCGTGCATTAGGTGTTCCTGTTCATTACAAGCTAGATTTTGAAGCATGGAGATACAATATGAAAGGATTTTCGTCTTTTCTACAACAACTTAAAAAATGGCAGCCAAGTGATACCATTATACTATCAGGTGATGTTCATTATGCCTTTACTGCAAAAGTAAATGTCGAAATAAACAATCATGATCTTTCCATTTATCAGTTAACCAGTAGTCCGATGAACAATGATAGTTTTGGATGCATGTTTGGCAGTTTATTAAATCTTATCGTTTGGATTAATACTCTTCAAGGAAAGGATCGGAAAGTTAGCACGCATAATCAAGAATCGAAATATCTACAGAATGATCATCCATCATGGTCAGAGGATATTAGCTATCAATCTATAGAAGACGGTTCAATTTTGGAAACAAATAATAATCTTGGAATATTAAATTTTTCAGGTAATAAGATACAAAGTAAGTTGCTTTTAGATTCTGTTATCAAACCATTTGGTGAGCAATCTTTGAGTGAAGATGCCTAGATTATTAAGGTGGATACTTGAGATAGTATCCTTTTTTCTTTTGTGATATCACATAGTGAAAACCTTCGAAATCAATATTCATTTCTACTAAAACCATCTTATTTCTCAATCATATAAAAATGTATTCGCAGATTAGACAATATAAAGTGTTTGCTATATGATTTATGAAATATACTGTAACATCTTTTGTCTTTAAAGGAGTAAATTCATGAGTAAAAATAGTAAACTACAAATCTATATTACATTGTTTTTTGTGATGGTTATCTGGGGACTTAATGTTATTGCAACAAAACTTCTCGTCACCAGTTTTATGCCTGTAACAATGACAGCTTTTCGAATTTTCACAGCAGCTGTTGGGGTATTTTTCTTGTTGTATTATTTAGGTCTTTTAAAAAAGCCTTCAAAAAGGCAGCTATTATACATCATTTTTTGTTCACTTTTTAATGTAGTTGGACACCACTATTTCCTATCAGTTGGATTAAAGGAAACTTCTGCTTCAAATGGTGGACTCATTTTAGGTATGGGACCAATTTTGACAACAATTTTAGCTATCTTTTTATTAAAATATAAAGTTACCGTTCTAAGGTTTGCTGGAATATTGTTCGGCTTTATCGGAATCTTTTTCATTATTTTTCAAAGCGGGAGAGGCCTTCAAGCCATCTCATTAGGTGATTTTCATGTGTTTTTATCGATCTTTTTACAAGCCATCAGCTTTATTATGATTAAGAAAATTTCAGGGACATTGGATCCTCGATTAATGACAGGGTACATGTTGCTTTTTGGATCAGTTATTTTATTTGCTATTAGTCTAATTGTAGAGCCGAACGGATTACAAAGTATGGGGAATGGGTCAATTGGTATTTGGTTACTTTTCTTCGCATCAGCTTTTTTAGCTACTTCAGTTGGCCATATGATCTACAATTATGCAATAGGGAAGGTCGGTCCATCAGAATCTGCTATATTCATAAATCTAAATCCTTTCTTTGCGTTAGTAGGGGCAACGTTATTTCTAGGTGAAGTGATCTCACTTCCTCAGATTTTAGGATTTATCTTTATTATATTCGGTGTTGTTCTTGGATCAGGTGGATTTGAGGAGTTATTACGATATCGTAAAGGGAAACAAAAATATGTAGCATGAATTAATCATAAAGAGGCTGGGTAAAATAGTTGATTTCTTTCATTTTGTCCCAGCCTCTTTCTTCAAGCTCTATTATGTAGAGTTTCTACCCATTTTGGCATTAGTGGGTGGTGAATTCCTACAATTTTATAATAGCCATATGACGTTAAATCAAGATCAATCATAAAACCTTGTTGTCTTCTACTTACATAATCATTTATTTCTTTTTCTGCATCGAAATGAAGCTGATTTGCGAGAGCTTCGATGATCATTTCTTTGCTATCATTTCGTTCCACTTTATAGTAGGCATTTCGTAACGCGTCTACGCTTTCTTCTATTTTAATATTTTCTGCAATCGAAAGAGCATAGATATTTGTTTCTTGTTCTGATAGATATGGTTTGATTGCTTCAATAACAGCAAGAGATTGAAAGGAAATTAATGTTTCACAAACCTCATCTAATAGAAGGTCTTCATCCTCTCGTTCAAGCAGTTTTGCTAAATCCTCCATATACTGCTCTAACTTCATTAATCTCATTAAATAGATAGCAAGAATTCCACTGTAGAAAAATGACTCTTCCCCTAGATTTTCCTGAAATATCCGAACCACAGTATCTACCGTAATCCAGTTTCTTTGGACAAGTGTGTAAGCGATATTTTTCGCCTTCTGAAATTCTTCGTGTTCATTATAGTTAGACTCTAGTTTCGATAATGTCTCAAAGAATGCGGGCCACACATCATCTTCTGTTCCATTCTTTAATAATTCGTAAAAATCCCAAGCCTCTTTAGAGATATATGATTCAATCAGCTGTTTTTGTGTTAATACTAGATCTGGTGACAATTTGTTTACTAACTGTAAATATAGTGGGGCAATGCTTGGATCTGCATTTATCACTCCCTCAGCTAACATACGTGCAACCTCTTCATCAGCAGAATCGACATTTAAAAGTAATAAGATCGTAGAAGCACTTTCTGGATTTTCTTTTGCCTTATATAATAGCTTTTTTAGCCATGAACTTTCTATGCCAGGATAATCATGTAATAGATATGAAATAAATTCTTGTAGAAAAGGATCATCTGTTGTGAGAATGGGCTCTACTCTATCTTTAAAGTTCATTTATGTATTCCTTTCTTTATACCAAATTAATTACCTCTATTTAATGTTTTACCATATATACGTAGTAAATCCTAAATACATTTAATTCATTCTTTCTCAACTAAGACTTCTCCAGTATCAAAAGTAGTTTATTAACGTTTAATTATGGACATACCTAGTTAAAAAGATGATTAAGGTGGCTATATTTTGAACAATGTTATTTATTTTCTTCATTACTTTTATGTTGCTGTTATGTTAATCGGTGCTTTTTACTTTTATATTCAAAGTAGAGATCCTAGGGGAGTTCCAAAATATGAATATTTAATTGCTATATTAATACCAATATGGTCTGGTGCTGCCTACCTATCGATTGCCCTTGGACAAGGTTTTCTAGAAAGACCTGAAAAGACTATTTACTATGCTAGATACATTGATTGGGTCGTTACAACACCGATGTTATTACTGGCTTTGGCATTTACAGCTATGTTTTATGTTAAAAAGAACAAAACGATTATATTTACACTTATATTTGCAGATGTGTTCATGATTTTAACAGGCTTAATTGCAGATTTATCAAACGGTGTTACAACATATATCTGGTATTTTCTGGGTGTAATTGCCCTAATGATTATTTTATATGTCATTTGGTATCCTTTACGAAATATTGCTGATAATAGAGGTTTAGCATTATCAAAGCATTATAAAAAAACAGCAGCTTATTTAACTGTTTTTTGGATTAGTTATCCTACAGTTTGGATTATTGGTCCATCTGGTCTCGGACTTACTCAAGAACTAACAGATGTCACTGCTTTTATTATTTTACCCATTTTCTCGAAGGTCGGTTTTAGTATTTTAGATCTTAATGGTCTTAGAAAATTAGGAGTTACCAGTACAAATCAAGTAAATATGTAAGTGATAACCTTAGAAAAATCCCTTTTTTCCTTTAGCACTGTTTTCATAGCTATTAAAAATGCGATAATGCATAGAGCATGATAATATAAAGTTATCCTACAATAAGGAAGGGGATATAAAATGAAAAGAGAATTAATTGATCGCTTAACAAGCTATGTAAAGGTTGATACACAATCAAATGAAAATAACGAAAATTGTCCATCAACAGAGGGACAATTAACATTAGCAAACATGTTAGTAGAAGAATTAAACCAAATCGGCATGGATGATGTAACAATGGATGAAAACGGTTATGTGATGGCAACACTTCCTGCTAATACAGATAAGCAGATACCTACAATTGGATTTTTAGCTCATGTGGATACCGCTACAGATTTCACTGGTAAAAATGTAAACCCACAAATTTTTGAAAACTATGATGGTAAGGACATTGTCTTAAATAAAGAATTAAACGTCATTCTTTCTCCCAAGCAATTTCCTAGCCTAGAAAATTATCTTAACCATACACTAATGACAACAGATGGTACTACTTTATTAGGCGCAGATAATAAAGCTGGTATTACAGAAATCATGACGGCTATGGCATATTTAATCCAGCATCCAGAAATTAAGCATGGCAAAATAAGAGTCGCTTTTACACCTGATGAAGAAATTGGTAGAGGTCCACATAAATTTGATGTTGACGCTTTTGGTGCAGATTTTGCTTATACAATTGATGGCGGTCCATTAGGTGAGCTTCAATATGAAAGCTTCAATGCTGCAGCTGCTAAAATAACGTTTAAAGGAAACAATGTGCATCCCGGAACAGCAAAAGACAAGATGGTGAACTCGGCTAAAATGGCTATGGCTTTCCAAAGTAAATTACCTGCAATGGAAGCACCTGAATTCACAGAAGGCTATGAAGGGTTTTATCATTTGATATCAATAGAGGGATCTGTGGAAGAAACAAAGGTACATTACATAATAAGAGATCATGACAAAGAGAAGTTCCAAATCCGTAAAGACACAATTTCTGAGCTCGTGGCAGAATTTCAATCATTTTATGGAGAAGAAGCTATTCTTTTCGAACTGAATGATCAATACTTCAATATGAAGGATAAAATCGAGCCAGTAAAATATATTGTTGACGTTGCCCACCAAGCGATGGAAAACCTCGGCATAAAACCAATCGTCGAACCTATCCGTGGGGGAACAGACGGCTCTCAGCTTTCTTACATGGGATTACCAACACCAAACATATTTACAGGTGGCGAAAACTTCCATGGTAAATTTGAATTTATCTCAATTGAAAATATGGAAAAGTCAGTCGAAACTATTATTGAAATTGTTAAGCTGTTTGAAGAAAGAGATAATAATTAAGGCACGATTTTTATAAAGAGGCTGGAACAAGTAATTAACAAAAATTCCGAACAAAGGAATAGCTTAGCGGAGTATATTTAGGAGCGACGTAACTACACCTACAACCTTTGTTCGGTTTCTATTTTGGTAAATTACTTATGTCCCAACCTCTTTTTCACAAATTAATTGCTATACTTATCTTTCATTTCTTTTCCTTTATCCTGAATCTCTTCCTTCAACCTTTTACCTTCTGTTTCAAGCTCTTCTATTGATGCCTTATATTCTTCTTGGTATTCATCTAAAATAGTATGTCTTTGTTTAATTAAGCTTAATAATTCTTCTCTCACTTCAGAACTAATTTGTTCTTTATCTTTTAGATAATATACTGCTTCATTTAGGTGATTCTTTTCGTCATATGTTAAATTAGAAAAATCTGATTTTGAACCGTATAATTCATTGATCTTTTTTGATTGCTCTGAAGCTATGTCATTATAATTTTCTGCTGACCAAGAGCTCCATTCATTATAAAGACGTACTCGTTCACGTTCCCAGACTTTCTTGAAATCATCTGCCGAATCAACGGTTTCAAATTTTCCACCACCGGCTTCTGCAACCTGCAGCAATTGCTTCTGACCATCCTGATCAACATCAAATCCAATAATATTAACAACAGCCTTTATATTTGAATCATGCAATTCTTTGGCCGCCTTTACAGGATCTCCATCACAGGTTTCTACTCCATCACTCACAACATAAATGATATTTTGAGCTTCATTAGTAATCTGTTCAAAGTCTTTCTTTGTCTCATTGATTGCATTTGCAATCGGTGTCCAACCTGTTGGTTTAAAACTATTTAATGATTCCTTAAATGTTGTTTCATCATATGAATTTAATTCATAAACTAACTCTGTACTTGAGCATGAAGTCTTTTTATCTTTGTCACTATTGCTTCCTTTATGTCCGTATACTCTTAGGGAAATATTTGATCCCTCAGGCATTGAAGCAACAAACTCATTTACTGCTTGCTTAGCAAGCTCCATTTTTGTTTTCCCGCCAATTTTCTGAGCCATGCTCCCACTAGCATCTAGCAAAATCGCAATATTTGATGTTCCATTTATTGTTTGGCCACCTTCAAGCTTCATTCCTTCTGGAGTGCTTGAAATTGATGTCTCAATAGAATCATTGAAATTCTGTAAATCCTCATAAAAGCCTTTATACGTTTCTGATTCACTCATGAGACTTAATAAATAATTGTAAACTTGGAAGCTATCTTTATCCTGAAAGCTATTTTCGTCTAAATCTCTATGTACAATGGCTTCATTATAAGCATTGCCAGCATATTTACCTGATGTCTCTTCAATGATTTCTTCTAAAGTTGTTGATACCTCTTGTTCTTGTGCTGTATCATCATCGCTACTTTCTTCATCTTTTTTTTCTGATTCAACTTCATCCTCTTTTACTTTTTCAGATTGTTCATTTCCATTTGATGTCTCATTTGATCCACATCCTCCTAAGACAAACAAAACGGACAAAAGCATTAAAATCAAAATTATATTCTTCTTCATCTCCATCTCTCCTTATTATGCAGTTTTTCCCTCTTATACGAATAACATAAAACGAATGTAAAATACACAAATATACTTATATGGTAATAAAAACCACTATATTTGCCTATAAATATAATTTTCTATAGATATATTTACCTAAAAAACCAAGCTTGAAAGTAGGTAAAAATACACATTTAACGAGCTAGTTTTTGATATAATCCTTTAGGTCGTATTCGAATGAATTATATTCTAGGATTCTATTTCTAGATTTATCTTCTCTTTTGAGGTACACAGGTAATTGTAATTTTATGTTAAAATAGATAATAAATAGTGAATGAAAATAAATCAGTTACAGGGTAGGGGGGAAGAAAGTGAAAGAAAACTTAAAATTTGCTTGGTTCGCTTCGTGGTTTGCACTTGTGGGACAGCTCGTGTTTTTTATTGTCGTATCGATTGTTACAGGAGATTGGCGTTATGTTATGTGGAGCTTTATGGTTAGTATGTTGGCAGGAGTTCCGAGTATGATTAGAACTTTTCAATCTCAGAAAAAGGCGAACAATCATAAAATGGAGCCAACACATAAGAATATTTGATAACTTGTTCAACATTAATGCAAGAAAAAAAGCCATAATGAAAAACGTATGTATTCAAGCGTTTTTCATTATGGGTTTTATGTAATTAATATTTGAAGTGTAAAGCATTTTATTCGTTTATCTTCATATAATCAAGTGCCTTCTTCGTTAATTCCGTTCCACCACGACCTCGCTGAATGATGATAAAGCCAAGCACAGCTAATTTTCTCATAATTGTTCGAACTTGCTGTTCTGATAATGCATCTCCATTTTCTTTCGTCCATTCTACAATTTTCTTTCTACTGATACCCATTCCTTCGTGATGTAGCTCAAAAAGGCTTGAGAGCACAAACTGCATAGCTGTTGTTAGCTGATCATCCGGCTTTCTTATTGATTTTTCTATTTGGAAATCGGTTGGTAAGTGCTCTTGAGTAAGAGTAACACCTCCTGAAACAGCTATCATATACTGAAGCACATTTTTCAATTCACGAATGTTGCCTTTCCACTGATGTTTTTGGAATAGGGGATATAAATAGGGTTCTAGTGTTGGAACTCTATCCGTGCTGCTAAGCTGCTCTAAAAATGCTGAAATAAGTAGGGGGATGTCTTCTGTCCTTTCCCTTAACGGTGGCACTTTCAAGTATAATACCTTGATTCGATGATATAAATCTTCGCGAAATTCTCCAGCTTCTATCATTTTGGCCAGATTTTTATTTGTAGCCACAAGTACTCGCACATTGATCGGAATATTTTTATCTCCACCAATTCTACGAATCTCCATTTCCTGTAAAACCCTAAGAAGACGTGCTTGCAGCTTTATACTGATATCTCCGATTTCATCTAAGAAAATCGTCCCACCATCTGATTGTTCAAAAACGCCTTTTTTTCCACCTTTTTTCGCACCAGTGAATGCTCCTTCCTCATAACCAAAGAGCTCACTTTCTAATAAATCTTCAGATAAAGCACTACAATTTATCGCTACAAATGGGCTGTTAATTCGTGATGATGCTTGATGTATGGCGTGAGCAAACAATTCTTTTCCTGTTCCATTTTCTCCGTAAATTAAGATTGGCGCTTCTGTTTTTGCGAGTTGAAAAGCAATGTTTTTTGTTTCTTTCATCACTTTACTTTTTCCTAAAATATGATCAAAGGTATATTTTGAAACATATCCTTTTTTCTGAAGATCTGATCTTCTTGCTTTTTCCATATCAAGTGTTTCATCAATGTTTTTGAAAGTAGCCACAACTGTTTTTTCTGACTTAATATAGAATCGGTGAACCATATAAGGAGAATGTTTAATTGTAAAGTATTCTTTTGCTTCTATATCCTTCTTTGTTAGGAACCTAATAAGCTCTACATTCTTAAATGCTGCATTCAAGGGTTTTCCAACTGCAAACTCATGGGATAAACCTGTTAAACGTTCTAAAATTTCATTAAATACTGTAATATGACCTACACTATTTACAGCTAGGATTCCATCATTCACTCCATCTACCACTCTCATTAAATAACGATTTAAAGTTGAAGCTTTTTGACTAGCATTTGATAATTTTTTTGTTAAGTCAATGATTTCCTTAGTATAGCGATCTGCTAGCTCAGTGCTGATTGAATCTGGTAATTCGAAGTAATCAACAATTTTAAAAATGGTATGAATATCGATAAGACGAACACCTAAATTAATTTTTTGATCAATATGAGAAGGAACTAAAGCCAACTCACCAGGTGTAATGGCTACATTTATATGTGATGGAATAGGATCTCCTGGATGATAAGGGGTGTATGTAACATGATTAATTCCTAATGCCTTTAATGTACGTATGGAATCGAGTGCTGTTTCTAGAAAATCATTCACATATAACACTTCAGTACCTGCTGCAACGGATAAAAGTTGGTCAATAAACTCATAGTTTATTGTTCGATTAGCAATAATAACCTTGCAGCTTTGTTGAACAACATTCTCCACTTCTTTCTTAATAAGGTAAGAAGAATAAACAACTAATTGATTAGATAGGCTTTCTGGGAGAAATTCCTCAGTAGCATAACTTTTAATTTTAACTAATTCACCAAAGATCGATTGAAGTTGATTTGTTAACGTTCTTTTTGTCTCTGATGTTCCCGCTAATAGGACAAGTTCTCTCATTATATTTTCACCCTTTATAAGTAATAGGTTTTTTAGGTTTAATTGGTTGATAAAAGGTTGATTAATATCAACCAATTATATCAAAAGCGCTATCTTTTTTCCTTATATTCTGACTTTTTACTATTGGCACAGTTCTTGCTTACTAGTTTATATAGGCTCTTTTCTGAACGATTGTTGCTATGGCCAAAATTTGAAGTGAAAACAATATTTTTTCACTATAAGGGTGCTATTTTATGAAGAAAAGATGCCACTAGACATAATACAGTGCTAATTGGTTCGGGTATTTAAAAGCAACAAAGTTTGAGAAAACAGCCTTTATATAAAATGAAAGAGGGGGATTTAAAGTGAAAAAGAAAAACGAAACTTGGAAAGTGCCGCACACGTTTGTCATTGTATTTTTTGTCGTGGTTTTAGCTGCTATTATGACTTTTCTTGTTCCAGTCGGACAGTTCCAAACTGAGGAAGTAACATATAGTTCTGACGGAGAAGAAAGTACAAAAACAGTTTTAATTTCTGATAGCTTTGAATATGTAAAAGATGAGGATGGAAATTTAGTTCGTCCTGGAACTAGTTTATTTGAGCCTTACGGAGAAGCTGGTTTTCTAAATTATGTATTTGAAGGACTTGTATCTGGTGATAAATGGGGATCAGCAGTCGGAGTCATTGCATTTATTTTGATTATAGGTGGAGCCTTTGGAATTATCATGAGAACAAGGGCGATTGAAGAAGGCATATTAAAGGTTATTGATAAAACAAAGGGTAGAGAAGTTCTAATTATTCCGATTATGTTTTTCCTTTTTTCACTTGGAGGAGCTGTATTTGGGATGGGAGAAGAAGCGATTGCCTTTGCAATGATTCTTGTTCCTTTAATGGTTGCACTTGGTTATGATGCGATAACTGGTGTAATGATTACGTATGTTGCTACACAAATTGGTTTTGCTACATCTTGGATGAATCCATTTGGCGTAGCTATTGCACAAGGGGTTTCAGATGTGCCCGTATTGTCAGGAACTCCATTTCGTATGACAATGTGGGCTGTTTTCACATTAGTTGGAATTATTTATACTTGGAAATACGCTTCATCCATTCGAAAAGATCCCACTCGTTCCGTTTCATATGAATCTGATGGATATTTCCGAAAAGAAGCAAGTAAGCAAAATGTCAATTCAGCATTTACGCTCGGTCATACATTAGTCGTTTTAACCATCGCAGCAGGGATTGCATGGATTGTTTGGGGAGTTGTTGAGCATGCATATTATATTCCAGAAATAGCTTCTCAATTTTTCACAATTGGTTTAGTAGCTGGGGTCATTGGTGTTTTATTTAAATTAAATGGCATGCGCGTTAACGACATCGCTGAAGGATTTATTGAAGGGGCGAAAGACTTACTACCGGCTGCGCTCGTAGTGGGCATGGCCAAAGGAATCGTCATTATTCTTGGTGGAGATAGTCCAGATGCTCCATCTGTTCTAAACACTATGTTATATGGAGCAGGCCAAGTAATCGGTGATTATCCTGAAGTACTATCCGCATGGTTTATGTATATTTTCCAATCAATTTTCAATTTCTTTGTTGTATCAGGCTCTGGGCAAGCAGCTTTAACCATGCCTTTAATGGCTCCTTTAGCTGACATTGCAGGAGTTACAAGACAAGTAGCTGTCTTAGCATTCCAGTTAGGAGATGGTCTTACAAACATCTTAGTCCCAACATCTGCAGCACTAATGGGCGCACTAGGCGCAGCAAGAGTAGACTGGGGCACATGGGCAAAATTCATTATCAAGTTCATGTTGTTAATGTTCTTACTCTCAAGTATCTTTATCTTTATCGCGGTGTTTACCGGATTTTAATCAATAGGGGGCAGACACCTAACGATCTAGGTACCTGACCCCTATACCTATACATCTTAGAAAGGGGCATGTCAGATGTTAACACTTATAAAAAACGGAGAAATATATACGCCTGATTTTTTAGGTAAAAAAGATATCCTCCTTACACACGATAAAATTGGTTTTATAGAGGATGAAATTTCAATTCCTAACGGGTTTGTTGATGTGAAGGTAATCGATGCAAATGGAATGAAAGTGGTACCAGGATTCATCGATGCTCATGTACATATTACTGGGGGCGGCGGTGAAGGTAGCTATAAAACACGCACACCTGAAATCCAATTAACAGATGTGACAACTTCAGGCATTACAACGCTAGTAGGGGTTATTGGAACAGATGGAACGACTCGGACAATGAGCAATTTACTCGCAAAAGCAAGAGGGTTAGAAGAAGAAGGAATTTCTTGTTATGTTCATACAGGTTCTTATCAGGTACCAGTGAAAACGTTAACTGGGAAAATTGAAGATGACTTAATTTTAATTGATAAAATTATCGGTGTGGGAGAAATAGCGATTAGTGATCACCGTTCTTCACAGCCTACAGTCGAAGAAATGGCTAAAATTGCATCAGCAGCAAGAATTGGTGGAATGCTTTCAGGCAAAGCAGGGATCGTGAATATACATGTTGGAGACAGTCATGATCACCTTGATTTACTATTACAAGTTGTGTCATCAACCGACCTTCCTATCCGACAATTTTACCCAACACATATTAATCGAAATCCACATCTATTTGAGGCTGGCATTGAATACGCAAAAAAAGGTGGGTGGGTTGATTTCACTACAAGTACCATTCCTAAATTCCTCGAAGAAGGGGAAGTAAAATGTAGTATCGGACTAAGAAGAATGCTAGAAGCAGGTGTTTCAATTGAACAAATCACGTTCACTTCAGATGGACAAGCTAGCCTTCCTGATTTTGATAAAGACGGTGAGATGATCGGTCTTAAAATTGGAAAGGTAAATACTTTGTTCAAAGAGGTAAAAGATGCAGTTAAAGAAGAAAACGTTGACCTTGCTAGAGCTCTTAAAGTAATCACAAGCAATCCAGCTAAAGTGTTAAAGCTTCATCAAAAAGGGGAAGTAAAAGTAGGCAAAGATGCTGATCTCGTCTTATTGGATGATAACCTAAATGTTCAATCAGTTTGGGCAAAAGGTCAGCATATGGTTGATGACGGAATAGCAATAGTGAAGGGGACGTTTGAGGATTGAGAAAGGGGCTTAGCTTTTGGCTAGGTCTTTTTAATATTATTTAAAAATAATATATTCGGAAATTCCATTGGTACACACTTTCTTTAATTAGGGAAATGAACTTAATCACTTTCCTATAAATACCCTTTTTAAAATTTCCTTTTCAGCCAAATGTATTGATGATTGTTTCAGTAACGGATTTATTTGACTTTCAAATCTTTCAAGTAATAGACCATAATTATATAATACTATAAGAGCACTAGACAAAGATCTGCCCTTTGATATAATTACCTTTTCTTTCATAAAAGTTAGATAATATATATTATACTTTTTTGATTCTGCTTCTAAGTTAAGTGCTCCTTCTTTTTCTTGATTCAAAGAAAAATATTTACTATCAATAGTATCTTTAAGAATTTCATCTGCAATAATTAATGTATCAGCTTTTTCCCTTAACTTCTTTTTTACATCTTTATTAACCTTTAAATGATCAAATCTACCTTTTACCGCAGTATAAAGTGCTAAAACCCCGATTTCCCGGCTACTAAACTTTCCTAACTCATATTCCTTCTCTCTTTGAACTTCCCTTAGCATCCAAGATTGGTTAAATCTCTGCTCCACTAATTTAAAACCCACATCAAGGTTTGCACTTCCATCAATACTCTTTGGATAAACATCTATAGTTGATTGATCAATTCCATCCCCTTTTATTATCTTAAAATCATTTCCTAGCTTATTGGTAAATTGGTTATCGTTCATATTTATTCACCTCATTTAGCTCTTACAGAGTTATTGTAAAAATATACTTATATCATTTTCAGAGAAGTCATTTATGATCTCTTCATCTTCTAATAGCTTAATTACTTCTTCTTCAAAAAGGTGAAGCATGTATACCTTTTTAAAAGCTATAAATAATGCTCTATGATAATTTATTGGGATTGTCGAGTGGATATTATCTCCTTTTTCACCAATAAAAGAAACAATATAATTTGTTTCATCTACTCTTTCTAACTGTATAGATCTTTGTTTGACTTTTTGCTTAGCTATTATTAACAAGGTAGAAGGAATGCTTAATAAAGACATTGTTTTAAATAACATATCTATATCAAAATTTGCTCCTCCTATGTCTAATTCATCATGCTCCATCATAAATGGACGAACTTTCTCTAAAAAAAAGAAAGACGATAATCTATCTAAAAAGAAGTACTTTGCACCTTCAGTTTCTGTACTAAATTCTTTTTCCTTCCTAATTATTGGGTTGTATGTCCTTTCTATCATAACTAATCCAAACTTCCAAACACCGTCTACCTCTTTTAGCTGATAGTAATTTTCAGAATAGAATTCATTCTCTTTTAGATATCCATCTTTAATCTCCACTAACTTTCCCACACGATTTAATAGCTTTGCTACTTGAATAATATTCATTCAAAATCACCTCTTCCCTTTAACACCATCATCTATATGGGTTAGTGTTGGTATCATTAGAAATTGATATAGTTTAAGCATGAAAACTTTTTGATCATTATCACTTTATAAATCGTACTATATCTTCATCATTAAATTTTTCTAACAGAATACCTTTTTCAAGATATTTCTCCTCTAAAGTCTTTAATATCCAAAGAGAATAAGTTAACCTATAAATTTCAAATATCCCATCTTTACTATCTAATGGTAATGTTGTAAATTTCTTTTGCTTTTTTTCATCAATATAGCTAACTACAATCTTTTCGTCTTCTATTTCTCCATATATCTTTTGAGTTTCAATAACACTAAAACTATAAAACTCATCTGAAATACCGATATTTTGAAAGTGTTTTAATAATTCATCTAATCTGTTGAATTTATTTATAGGATTATTGGGCGGATAAATTTCTGAGGAATATTTCTGATATAAAACTTTTATAAAAAAGAATTTTAAAGCTTCTTTTTCATCATAAAACTTTATAATATCTTCTTTCTCTGGCACTGTTCTCTTTTCGAAATTCATTACAGAATAGCACCAATTTTCTCCTTCTTTTTGTAATTGATGATAATTTTCATAATATCCTTTATTCTCTTTTATTTCTCCATTAATAATAACAATATTTATTCCTAAATCTCTACATATGTATTGTAATTGATTGATATCCACTTCCATGTTCCTTTCATATTAATCAAATGTAGTGAGTCTATTGCTTCTATTGTGAATCATCGTTTTTTGTGTGAGTGGGTTTTGGATATCGCAGTGTGAAAATACCACTAAGATATTGCTATCATTTCAGTGAAAAAAGTCTTGCAGCTCTTGATGAGAAGGTATTAAAAATCTCAAACTTTTAAGCATGTATGATTAAAGAAGAATCGGTAAAGTTTGTACAATAATTTGACTTTAGGCACGTCTTCTAAACTGGGGTTCTTTCTTCTACAATTTCTTCTATTTCTACTCTTGGTACCCATTTCTTATATAATCCTCGTTCCCATGGTAAGTCCGATGGAGCAAACTCTAATTCTTTGGCAATAGTATAGCTACCTTCACCTAATAGTAACTTTTCATCACTACTTTCCCATATTGGAAGAGTATGTCCTTTATACTTGGCAAATTGCCGAATATAGTAAACTTCGTCTAGTTCTCCTCTATTGACGAGCTTTTGAAAGTTTCCCTTCTCATTTATTTCAAAATCATTAGGAGCATCAAATCCTTTCCTTACAAACAATTTGTAAACGATATCGTCAGTTGTAATATATTCATACTCTTTTCCTTTATAGACAGCTCTTTTTCCGTTCCTCATATTATGCTCTCCTTATTTACAAGAAAAATTTTTCAAATTAATAAACTTCATAACCTCAGAGTGAATTTTTTTTATTTCTCGTTTAGAAATCTACCATTACTAAGTTAAGATGCTAGACTGTAAGATAGGTAAAATAAAGAACCAGTCTTTTAAAGGCTGGTTTGAACAACATTAACTTGTTGTGCATTTCTGATAATCAACATCATATTCTTCCGCTAGCTTCTCCATCTCTACATGATATTCTGTGATCGCTTCTATATATTCACTACCTTTTGCATTTGACTGCTCGATCAATGCCTTATCTGTTTTCTCTAAAGCTTCCTTCTCAAGTTGTAGTGCATCGTAATAGATAATTAAAGCCTTTTCCATTTTATCTTTTATTGGCGTTAGTTCTTCGACACTTACTTCAAGTGATTTCGCTTTCTCAAGAGCCTTTTCGTACTCTGGAATAACCTCACTTGTTAAAACTTTGTATAACTCCTCATCGTTCTTAAAGTTTTCAGCAGAAACACTTGCTAATGCCTTATTTGCCTTCATTTTCATAGCTAGCAATTTCGTTCATATCTTCATTGATAAAATCAACTATTTCTTTTTGTTTTTCTTCATATGATAACTCATTATCTGTAGATGTACTTGCAGGACTTGCTTGTTTCGAATCCGTTTGCTTCTCTGAAGAAATACCACTACTACAACCGACAAGCATCAAAATAAATGTGATGATTAAACTAAATTTTTTCACGTATACCTATCCCTTCAGAGACAATTTTATTATTGCTGAGTAAGGGGGTTCCTCTCGAAGATCAAATAATTGAAAAGCTTACTTTTGTAAATTAGGAGTAAATGAATTCTTACAACTAAAAATGTTTTATCGAGTTGGGGTCCTTATTGATATAGACCTTCCTGAATTTCATATATCTGTTCCTATAGAACCATTTTAGAAACATGATAATTGGAATAATAAATGCTATTCCTAAAAAGGAAAATACATTAACAAAAGTAAGAACGATATATGTCGCAATCATAGCAAGTAAAGAAGTATGTATGATGAATATAATCACATTAAATGAAATTAGACCATGTAATCTATTCTTTTTTCCTTTATCAGTTGTTTCCCTTTGTAATTTTCTCAAATCCCTTATCTCATTTGTTCCTATCTTATATGGCTCCAACAACCAGTTAGTAAACTTGTTCAAGTTAAAAAACCACTCCATTCGTCTTTAAGGAAGGGTATATTTTTTTGTGTCACATTTTAAATGGACTTATTATTTCATACCTGATTTCGGTATTTCGTTCGAATAAGGCTAACCCACCAAGGTTCGTCAATTAGTAATTTGCATAACTATAATTTTATAAAACTTAATAAGTTATGATAAACATCAATTATTTATGACTTTTTCATAATAATCCAAAATATCATTACTAGGTATAATTATCTTTTCTTCAGGAAGTCCCTTAAATTTATCAATAGGAGTTTTTATTAAAACTAAACTATCAACTTCATTGATACTTACTTCCTTCATAAAAACAAACTGTTCTTTTTTAATAAATCCGTTTTTTTCATAATCTAAGTAGTCACTGCTAAACAAAGAAATTTTACAATTTTCTATTACCAATTCACCTATAGCAAAAGGTTTATACTCTCTACCTTGGTAAATGATTCTGTACTTTCTTTCATAAATTAGTTCAAGATCTTCAAAATCTACTTCTTTTACATAAATATCGTGATGTACATTTCCCGCCAGATCAACAAGTTCTTTAAATCCCTTTTCTCTTGCGATACTTTTCAAGCGGTATTTTCCATTTCTAAAGACAACTGGATATACTTTATCATGATATTTTGCAAACTTCCCCATGATATCAACCTCTTTAAACACCAAATAAACTTACATTCAAAATATATCAAATACAAGTGCAATCAACACATGGTGTAATTTAATACGCCAAACTTACTTTCTCCAAATCTCCGGTGGTTTTATTTATAATAAAATGCCATCTATTTCTTCCATATTTATCTTCATTAGCACCTTCACAAACAATAGTAGGTTCTCCATCTATAGATGATAGATAAACAAATTTATAATCCTTAGGAGAAGTCAATTCATATAGTAAATCACCATTTAAAGCAAAAACTAATAGTTTTTCTCTTTGGCTCGAGCTTTCCGTTAATACCCATAATAATTTATCATCCTTTTGCATTTTGGCACTCACTATATTTTTACAATCAATTTCAACTAATTTCCCATCGTGTTCCCAAATTATTTTTCCAGATATTTTACTGTACGATAGTTTTCTTTCACCATTAAATGTATAATAGTAGATCTCATCTTCTGCAAAACATTCACCACATACTATATATATATGGTTCTCTAATTGATCCACATTCACAAAGTTAATGTTAGATAGTTTTAGCTCTATTTTGCTCGTTAGATATTTCCAACTTACCTTCTCTGAGTCCCACAATAAATTATTAATACCCATGATCATTCCCCTATAATTATTTGCTCTTACCAAACTACCTTTAAAACCGTTTCTAAAGTAGAACTTGAGCAAGAACCTTTTTATCAGAAAATTGATAGGCTAGCCTTCATTAAAATAGAGATAACATTCCTTCCAACTAAAAACGCCTTAACCTTATTGATATAGACCTATCTTAATTTCAAATACCTGTTTCTACAGAAATATAATAGTAAGGTAAGTACTCTGTTCAAAGAAATAAGAGATGCAGGAAAAAATGCTAACCTTGTCATATTAGATAAAAAATAACTGTGCAATCATTATAGATAAAAGGCAGCACGTGGTTGAGAATGAGACTGCTATCGTGAAGATGAGTTTTGAAGAATGAGAAGGGGCTTAGCTTCTGGGTAGGCCCTTCCCTTGTTATTTTTAATAATATACTACAGAAATCCTAACTTCCCCACTCTTCATATCAGTGTAAGAGGTGACCTCTCCCCAATTTCTTTTAAAAATAATTGATGTAGGTGTTTTCTCATAGTCACTACCTAAATTACCAATTAACCATTCATCATGTAATTGTCTTTTTTTCTTAACATTGTGATTAGACCAATTTGTATAAGAGTTTAGTAAATCCTTATCTGCATTTTCAAGCATAATGCTTGCTACATGATTATGATTAAAAATAATCCAAGTCCAAAACCTCATTGATTCAATTTCTACAGCATCTTTGAATTCAAAAACATCTTGTTCTTCTTTAATGTCTTCTAAAAACACTCCTAAATTCTTAATGAATACATTTTTATCTAAAGTTTTATTTATAATAGTATTCAAAATTAAGATCTCTCCTGATTTCCCATCCATTCTAACTTACCTCCCATCTTCATTTTTCCATTATTCATAGGATCTTATTTTCTGTTCAATTTCTTTATATTCTTCTATACTTATAGTATTATTACTTAACTTAATTTCCCCATCTTTTATTCTAGTGATAAACTTATTATGGATAAGTTCATTGAAATCTGCCATGAAAATTTGTTCTAAGCCACCTTCACCAAATTGTGGATTTGCTTTTGCTAATCCATTTGCTCCAATCAAGTCAATATTCAGCTGATAAGCCCCCATGGTATCTCTATAAATTGCATTTGACATACCCTTTTGATAAAAAGGTTTAACTTGAACTCCTTTAAAAAGCTTTGTTGCGTCCTTCCCAGATCCCATTATTGCTTCTTTGGTAGAAAAATATCCTGAAGGAAAAGGTTCACCAGCATACAAAATAGTTCCTTTAGTATATAATTTATCCACGTATTCATCTACTCCAAAATACGGACTAGAACCTTGCCAATTCTGAGCAACATCAGAGGGACTATAATCCTTTAACATTCGTCTCAAATTTGAATTATTTATCCTATTATGTAATTCTTCTTTAGATAGTTTTCCGAATTTCCCATGTAAATATTCGGATCTATTTACATTCATTCTATGAATATTAACACTACTATTTCTAGCCTCATAAGGAGTTACTTTACCATCATTTTTCCCAGGTATCTGATAAATCCCATTCTCAGCCTGCAACCTATTAACATAATAAGCACCACCACCAACAGCCAGTAACCCTAGAGCCTGATAAAGACTATTCTCTTGTTGCTCGACAGTTAGTTTATTTCCAAACATATCTTTGCCTGTAAGATACTCACTAAATCCGTTTGCAGAGACAAGCCCATAAATGCCCATCTCAGCTTTTTCTAAATTTGAAAAAGTCTTGCTATTACGATATACATCCAATGCTTGGTCTGCAGCTTTTACTCCCTTTGTTGTTTTGTATATAGCACTGCCACCTTTAAAGATCCTTCCTGCCCATCCGACAACGGGGATGAATCCAGCTGCTGCCATTGCACCAGCTGCAACTCGTTGACCCTCTGTTAATTCTTCGCCTGTAACTGGGTCAACTCCTTCTGATGCACGAATATAATCGTAATAGCCTGTTAATTCTCCTGTAAAGGTTCTTACGGTATCAGCTGCTTTTTCATACCAAGGACGCCTTTCCAATTCTTCTAACTCTCTAAGTTGTTCTCTCATTTTCTCTTGTTCTTCTTTGTAAGAAAGATATTCAATCGCCTGCTGCTCGGCCTGCTCCTTCAACTTATAAACATCACTCGACTTATAAGCCTCAGCGTTAAAATGGATTGGCGAAATTGTATTGCCACCTTGTCTTGTTGCTTCTATTAATTGCTGAAAAAGTGTAACTGCATAATATTCATCGTTCTCTGAAAGCATATATTCTGTTTTTAAGTCCGCATCAAGTGATTCTACTGCTTGTATTGTAGAACGTCTTTTCTTTTGTGCCTGGGCTAGTTGATCATTGAAGCGATCCATTGAAAATACGTTTAGAGGAACAAGGTCATCAATTTGATTGACTATTGTTTGGAGCTCTTCTTGCTGACTTGTGACCATCGCGATATAGCTGGTTTCATGATGGGATAGTTCGTCTTCAAGAAAGGGAAGGTATACAGTAGTGTTACCACTTAAATCAACATCTTCAGTCATACCTGATATGCCATTGAAAAAGGCGATATTTCGGTCGATAAGGCGAAGCCAGGCTTCTACAACGTCGATCTGACCTTGATAGAAGCCTTTTATTGCTGCTGCACCTTTACCTTGAAGAGCATCATCTAGTTGAACAATATCTGTAAATTTCTTTTTTAGGTGTTGAAGCTTTTCTCTTAAATCATCATAATTTTGTGATCGGTCTTCCATTGACTCGATTAATGGTTTTGCTTCAAATACTTTCACAGCCCGCATCTGCCCTTTCCATTAATTTCTCGTAATGGCTTCATCCTGTTCTTTTAATGAACGGACATTTACTTTTGTATCTTCGAGATTCTTTTCAACAATGGAAACATATTCGTTAATTAGCTGATGAATTCTAGCTTCACGTTCAAGAAAATACCTCGTGTAATCTAGTTTGTTCTTACCAAGATCACTTGAACTTGGTGTAGCTAATTTCACATGCTGAAGCGCAGATTTCGCTTCATTTAGATCTTTTATGACAGCTTGATAGTTTAATTTAATTGTTACCATTAAAATAACCGCCTTCTTAAGTCATTAATACGATCTGATAGCTCATCTGCTGCTTCTTCACCTTTACCAACTAATCTTCCTGCTTCATAAGCAAGATTTTGTGTAAAAGAAAGCACACTTCTTTCCATTTCTAAGCTATTGATTTTATTTTCGATAAGCTGCTGATATCCATCATAATCAACGTTACCGATTTTCCGCATAATAGAATAGGCTTCTTCACGTTCATCATCATAATCATTGGCTCTTTTCCCTATCCATTCTTTGCCTAGATCTGGTTGTTTCAACTTCGTTATTTCTTGAAGCAAATAGCCTTGCTCTCTATTAATTTCATTTTTTGCTTTTCTTAATCTTTCAATTTTTTCATCAAGATCATTTGATTGTGAAGATATTGTTCGTTGAATCGCATATAACGCACTTGATAAGCTCATGAAAAATCACCTCACTAGCTATTTTTAAACCCGTTTTTCTAAAGTCGTCGATTTATTCCATACAAAAAGCACAACAATCAGCAAGATACTGCACATCGCTACTAAAACCCAAATTAACAGGCTCAGTGGTGAAGAAGAGGAAGAATCTGTCTCTTCCTCCATTGCACTTTGTGATAGCAGCTCTTTTTCTGAAAAAAGCTGCATACTTACAGCTTTTGCTTTAATTGTATTTAAATCTTTTGCTTCACTTGAAAATAAATTATGCTTCACTTCACGATCATTTGAGGTTTTTTCACCTTCAAATGTTAGCTTCTTTTGTTCCTCTGGTATTGTCGTTCGTTGGTTTTGCTGTTGTTCATCTAAAATTAGATCTTTATTAATCTTAAATTTTTCTTTTTGATAATCATTTGGCACAAGCTCATCAATCTTCGACTTTTCTTCCACACCAAGCACAACACTAGCAGCTGCGAGATGATATACAGTTACCATCAAAAGAAAGAAGAAAACTAGTTTCACTTGCTTATGCTTCATATGTTTCAGACCCTTTCTCGACAACAGTCATCTGAGATCTGCCAATAAAGTATTGTAATGCTCCTAAACCTAGAAGTAATAAGCAAAGAACAATCATTGCTTGTGTAAATAAAGACTCTGTTCCATATTGAATACTCATATACACCTTAGACATCGGATCCTGGAAGCTAAAGTTTGGAGTTGTTAAAGCAAGCAATGGCGTTACATAGAAGACCACCATACCTACTGTAATAAATAACCCCACTAAATGATGGACAGCAAAGCCTACTCTTACTAATGCTGATCCTACTGTAAGAAGAACGATTGTAAAAATAGTCCACTCCACAGCACTTTCTTCTCTTAAAGGATAAATATCTAAGCCAAATAGACTGATAACAAAACCAACAATTAAATTTAATAACAAAAACAAGATACCTTGAATCCACAATGGTGGCTGTTTAAAGTAGAAACTTGTATAACCAATTAACAAGCTACATACAAGAACAATAAATAAAACAACGACCGGTGGGATATTTTTAACTGTTGTACTCTTCGTTTCCTCTGGAATATCTCCACTTATTTTTAATGGATTTGTTAGGAAATCATAAACATATCCGTTGGATTGGCCATCAACAAAAGTATTACCTAGTACGCTAAATACGTCGTTTCTAATCAATTCAGTTGATGCTACATTTGTTGCCCATTTATTATTTAATTTATCTGCGTCTGCTTGAACATCACCGACTCTTCCTTGAAGCTCACCTGTATAATCAATAATACTTGTTTGACTTTCCTGCACAGAATCTAGCCATGTATGAATGGATTCCATTTGATCATTGATACGCTCAGTTCCGACTATCATTTCTTGACCTTCTATCGTTGATGTTGGAGGTGCTTGAGATAACATCTTTTCTGGCTGTTGAATTTGGTTCAATACTTCTTGTGCTTCTTTAGCAATACTATCAAGACTTTCAATCAGCTTTGTTTGTTGCTCATCAACGGTGACTTGATACTCAACCATAAAGACTGTGAAGTTATCCTCCATAGTATTTAAAGCATCCTGCGTTGTTGGCAAATCTCCCTCGAGTTGATCCCAAATTACTTGTTCTTCACTTGTAATAGCTACAATCTTATTTGCTTCCTCTTGCAATTCTTCATTACTCAAAGTATCTTTTTTTGCTTGATCTTCAGATATCATGCTAATCAAAGTAGCTTCATATCGATCCAAATACGAATAATAAAACATCATTTCTAGAAGATCTTTGCTGTTTATTTCCTTGGAAAAGATTTTATTAAGTTTTTCTTTTCTTGTCTCAGATAATGCTTTTGACGATAAAATCGATTGTTCTTTTTTCTCTATTTCTTCCTTGATACTAGTTTCATAGTCTTTATATAAATTAAGTTCAGCTTCTAATTTATTGAAATTAGTAAGAAGGTCATCATATAGCGTTTGTAATTCTTCTTTAGATTTTTCAAGATCAAGGATATCTCCAATCAGATTATCCCTTTCTTCTTCAAGGTTTTTCTTATCTGCTTCAAGACCACCAATATCACCTTCAAGATCCTTAATTCTTTCACTTGTTGTTCGAATGGTTTCAGCAAGAGTATTCTGTAACTCGTCTAGTTTACTTTGTAACGGATTTTCTCCGTTTTCTTTATCACTTAAAGAAACATTTACATCCGCTAACCTTCCACTTAATCCTTCTAATCCTACTAATGCATCTTTTAAATCCTCTGCAGTAGGATCTAAAAGAGCTAATAGAGTTTCTTTTAAACTAGTCATTTCATTAGCGATACTCATAATCTCAGCTTTTTCAGCACCTAAATCAACAAATTTCTCCTCTGGTGTTTCTGTATCTGGAGGATTTGTTGGATTTGTTGGTTCCGTTGGTTCCGTTGGTTCCGTTGGTTCTGATGGATCTGTTGGTTCTGACGGAATTTCAGACTCTTCTTCTGAAGGAGGCTGTTCCGTATTATCTTCACCTGCTTCTTCAGATGGAGGAGAATCTTCATTAGATTCAGTGCTCGCTGCTAATAGAGTTGAGTTACTCTTTGCTGATTTATCAGGTTTTTTCTCTTCTGGATTTTCATCATCAGGTTTTCCTGTCTCCTCAGGTTTATCAGGTTTTGGCTCTTCTGGCTCTTCTGGCTCTCCCGGCTCTTCCGGCTGATCATTTAAGCTATCACTATACTTCGCAAGCTCAACCTCAACAGCATTAAGCTCTGTTGTATCTTTTAACTGCTGATAAAAATCTAGGAGCTTTTTTTGCAAATTGTAATAATCATTAATTTGTCTAGCTACTTGACTATAGCGTTGTTCTGCTAGTTGGCCAAAAACCTGTTGTGAACTGACCATTTGAGAATCAAGGACTTTCATCGTTTCGATAAAGCCTCCACCTTTTTCTTCAAACAAATCTTTTGAGTTTAGAAATAGTGGTTGCTGGTTAGTAGTTGCATCTGTTACTGATTGAATGGCTTCTTTTTGAATTTCAGCTAATATTTGCTGTTGTTTATCTTGATATTCTTTGTATTGCTCAACATATTCTACAAAACTCGTTAAACTTTGTTCATAGCCTTCTAGCATTGATTGCTGATCAGGTGTTCTTTTTCCAGCATCTTGAATGGAAGATTGAATACTCGATAGCATCGCTTTTTGTTCTTCTATCTGTCCTGCAAGGTCTTTTGAGCTCGGTTGATAGAAGGCTTTCATTGCTTCCTGAAAAGCTACTTCTTTTTCAAGAATTTCATCAAATTCTTGACGAATATTTTCCATATCAGCAGAAACGTAATTCCAATAAAGCGTTGATATTTTTTGATTAACTTTCTTAGTTGATTTTTCTAATTCTAACAATACCTTTTCTTTATTAATGGCATTCAGCTGACTTTGTACTTTGTATTGAAAATTTGTTTTAACTGGGTTTGCTTCGTTATAGGACATGACATTTTCGGAAAAATTAGAAGGCAAATAAACAATCGCATCATACTTTTGGCTTTTTAGTCCATTTTCTCCTGCGCTTCTTCCTACAACTGTCCACTCAAAATTTGAATTTTCTTTTAAGATTGTTGCTATATCTTGGCCAAACTGGATTTGCTCTCCCTCTTCTTCGGTACCCAAATCTTCATTTATAATGGCAATCGTTTGTGCAGCACTTACCTTTTCTACCTTGAACGGATTATCACCAATTATTCGAAAGAAGAGAAGAGGGGTAATGACGATTAAAGCAATAACTAGAAGTAATTTTATAATCGTTGCTGATTGTTTCATACGTGCACCTTCCTCTCCACATTAACAAGCGGTATTTGAATGCTTTGTTCTTTTCCATTTTCTACATAATAGCCAAATCCCGGCTGGATATCTTTTTCTTTGCGATCATAAGTAAGAGTAAACATGGTTTGTTCTGACTTTTTCATTAATACAATGGCTTGGCGAATTTGCTTTATCTCTGTTGTAAGTGGATCATATCCTTTTGATAATTCATTGTTGCTTCCTGAAACAATTACATTAAAACCGATATGACTATAATTTTTCATAAATCTCACAATTCGATCTTGTAAAGGATTATCCAGATTTTGAAGAAAACGAGCGTAACCATCGATCATTAGTAGAACTGGTGAGTATATTTGTGCTGATTTTCCAACAAGAATATTCTGCTGATACTCTTCCTCTCTTCTAATCAAAAGTTCCTCTACTTTATCTAACCAAGAGTTTATATGATCTTTGCCCTCTAGATAGACAAGCTTTTCCTCACCAATAAAAGTAGATAAACCTCTGTCAATTGAATCAAAAACTCCCAAAGTCTCTATATCTTGTTCAAGAGCTGAAGAAACAAGAGCCTTCAAAGCATTTGTTTTTCCTTTTTGTGCTTGCCCTAGAACTAAACAATGTTTCACTTTCAAGAAATTCACATACACTGGAGTGACATGCTCTTCATTTAATCCTATTGGTAATAAGCCTCTTTTCTTTTCCACATAAGAAGCGAAATTTATAATGGTTAGCTCAGTAGGAAGCATAGGAACAGGGTTTGGCTTCTCTACATTTTCATAGATTTCCTTCATGTTTTGAACCTGAGCTTTTACATTAGTCATTTGTTCAAAATCATCTTTACCTTCTACCGGAAGATAAATTTGTGAAAAATACGCTGATTCTTTCTTCAAAATCGCTCTACCTGGTATTGCTTCTGGAGAGAAGGATAATCTGCCTAACACGGAAAAACCTTCAGATTGATCCATTAAATAATGCACAACTTTTGTTTTCAAGTTGTTCATAAGCGACTGACGCACTGAGTTAATACGCGTAGCCGTTAACATCATATAAATCCCTAATGATTGACCATCACGAGCAAAGGTGTTTAATTGTTGCTCAAGCTCCATCATTTCTTCTTTCACAACATCAAAGTTATCAACCACAAGAAACAATAATGGGAGCTGTTCCTCACTTAGGGTGTTATACATTTTAATTGAGCTCACTTCTTGTCTTTGGAATAACTGCTTTCTCTTGGCAATTTCATCTCGTAATATATTCATAAACTTTTCTATTTTACGCTCTTGATCAAGTAAAAAATAATCAGCAGTATGTGGCAGTTGTTTTAAAGGTAATAATCCACCATTACCAAAATCCATTAAATAATAATGAACCTCTTTAGGAGTGAAATTTCTTGCCATCCCTAATAATAGAGTGAGCATGGTATTCGTTTTCCCATAACCTGCTGACCCAAAAATACCGATATTTCCATCATCGATCATGTCATACGTATAGTTTGATTGACTCTGTTTTTCCGGCTCATCAATCATGGCAAATAAGATATTTGATTTTGTTTGTTCATCAATAAGTTGTTGATTTTGACATAACCGCGAAGATAATGGCGGTAACCATGGACTTGGTATTCTCTCAAGCTCCATCTCTTCTTGAAGCTGTTCAATACGATCCACAACAGCAGCAATCTCACTTAACGTTTCCTTTTGTTTTTGCTCTTGTGATGATACTTCAGATAATGGTAGTAGTCCTAAATCTGTTACAATCGCAACTTCATCTTCTAAGTCAAACGATTCTTCTGCATAGTATGGTGCTCCACTCCAAGCTGATTGAAACAATTCATATATTTCGTTATTTCCAACCTGTAAGTATCCTCGACCTGTCACTGTAATTGAGGCAGCATCTCCATTTTTTAAAATTTCACGGCTATCCTCTGTATTTTGTACCTTTAGAGCTACTCGAAAGCGTGCATTACTCCAGATCTGATTATCAATAACTCCACCTGGTTTCTGTGTAGCAAGAATTAAGTGAACTCCCAGACTTCTACCAATACGAGCTGCACTGACAAGCTCACGAATAAACTCCGGCTCTTCATTTTTCAATTCTGCAAACTCATCAGATATTAAAAACAAATGAGGTAAAGGTTGTTTAGCCTTCCCTTGTTTATGAAGCTTTGTGTAATCATTAATATGTGTAACAGTATGCTGATCAAATAGACGCTGCCGTCTTTTTAGTTCACTTTTAATTGAAGCTAGTGCTCGCAAGCTAAAGTTTTTACTTCCTTCGATATTGGTAATTGTTCCTAAAAGATGTGGGATATTTTTAAATGGCTGTGCCATTCCTCCACCTTTATAATCGATTAATAGAAAGGCAACTTCATGTGGGTGAAAATGAACGGCTAGGGAAAGAATATACGTTTGTAAAAATTCACTTTTACCAGATCCAGTTGTTCCTGCCAACAATCCATGTGGCCCATGAGCTTTTTCATGTAAATTAAGTTCAACAGTTTCCTCTTTCCCTTTTAAACCTACTGGTACAGCCAATGATTTGGAGGATTCTCTTGTTAGCCAATTTTGTTTTATCGGTAGTTCATCTATATTTTTTGCATTCATCATTTCCAAAAAGGAAACACTTGTCGGAATTGAATTTGTCATTCCAATTTGATGATCAAGAGTTCGCAGCATTCGGGCAAAGCTTTCATTTCCTTCATGGTTATGTTCATCAAGCTCAAAAGGAATACGTACTGCCTTTTTCTGTTGAATTAAAATATCCCCCTGCTGGTCATTGATATATCTAATAAGCGTATGGATGTTATCTGTTAAGCTTTCCTTTGCTTCTGCGGCAAAAATAACAGAAATCCCTAGGTGGGAGTGCTCTCCTTCTAGATATTCCAAAATGACATGATCTGAAATAAGCTGGTGATTTGTAATAATAAATGCGTAATGTGGTGAAAACCTCATTTTTTCCTTGTCTTCTTCAAGATCTCTTTCCCTAATCATTTCATAAAGAGAATACAGCAATTGATCTCTTGTTTTCTCATTATAAATAAAGCCCTTAGCAAAGGAATTAGCCAATTGAAAGTGAGGAAGCCACTTCATCCATTCCCATTCTTTATACTCGTGTTCATCAAAAATAAACACAAAACGCAGATCATGGTAACTATGAAAAAAGGCAAGCTGACCGATCAATTGATGTAATTCATTTTTCAACACTGCATCTTTACCAATTAAGCCTATTGCACCATCAGAAAGATTCGCAGTAATCGGTAAGTTATTTAAATATTTATAAGACTTCTCAAGTGTTTGTGATTCTTCTAATAATTCATCCATTTCGCGATTTGACATATCTGAGGATGTAGACGAAATTGTGTAACTAGCAGGCACAGTACCTGTACCAAGTCTGAATTGAAGGAAATCAGGACTTTCAAGCGTTCTTTCCCACAAACGATCTGAAATTTGATTTGTTAAATATTTCATTCGTTCATATGAAGGAAAATGGAATGTGAGCACATCCTTCTGTTTATCAGCAAGCTCTTGTAGCTCTTGTCTTTTGGCATTAAGGTAATTGGTATAAATGCGTTTACGACGCTCTTTTGCTCTCTTTTGAGTGCCTCTATCTTTAAAGTACTGAACAGTAGAGGTAACTAACGTTGTCAGAAACATCACTAAGGATACAATGATAAAAATCCCTCTTGGTACGAGAATAGCAACAAGTCCCATAACCAATAACATTACCAATGGAGGCATGATGATTAGCCACAAACTGCGATTTGACCCTTCTGTATCTTGTGTTGGAAAGGAGAGCTGAACCTTCTCCTTTGGTAAGTCATAAACCATCCTTGGTGTTCGTCGATATGATGGATACTTTTTGAGCATTTCTGATTGAGGTTTAATCATTTCAGGAAGACTAGTTTTAAAATCTGTTATACTATCAACCTGTATCACATCATCTTCAATTAATGTCACTGTCATAAATGGCCAGAGGATAACATCCCCGACCTTTAACTTTGTTGCTTCCTTGATTAACTGGCCATTTATATACACAGATTCACCATTTACAGGCGATACTTCTAATTGTCCTTGAAGCCTATTTAGTGAAAACGATTCCTGTTTATACAAATCATCCGCTTTCTTGAAAAAATTTGCCTTCTCATTTGTTAATGAAAATGTACATTCATCTAAGTGACCTATGTAATAGGTTTTACTTTCACTATCTGTAGAGGAAAGAAAAATAGAAAGTTCTTCACTAACAGATAGTGGATAAAAGTTACCTTCGATAAGTTCCTGTTCATGCTTATCACCTTTATCAATATAATACGCCCCAGCTTTATTGATTATTTTAAATGGTGATGTTAATAATTGAAGAGCAATTGTATGCTGCTCGCCAGCTCCTATCGTAAGCTCCTTAGTATTTTGTTTAAGTTTTAAATGCTGATAAGAATTTTTGTGGAAAACCCAAAGCATAGACATATTATCACCACCTATATTTCTTTCTTAACTATTATTGAGATACTTTTTCATCCTCAGGTACATCTTGTTTTTCGTCAGTTGAAGTTGGTTCTTCTTTTTTTATGTTTGCCTTAGAGCTTTCTTCATCATTATTAATCTCTTTATCTTCTTCAGTTGCTGATTCTTCCTGTACAGAATTTGAAACAGGCTGGTCGACTTCTGTTTCCTCGACTAGTTCTTCCTCAACTTCACGCTGATATTCTTTTATCTCATCTTCAATATCAGCCAACAATTGTTGTCGTTCTTCTCTTTTCAAATCATCATCAGACTTTACTTGCTCTTTATGTTTTAATAACCCAAATAAAATTAAATCGCGATCTTCCATATATCTAGCAATATCAAGAGCTTCTTCAGCTTCACCACGACCAATTAAAATCCAATATTTAAAATATTGAGGATCAGATTGTAATGTAATCGTGTTCCGCACTGTTTCTTTTTGATCCTCTGTTAATGACTCATTTATGATGTAAGCTAACGCAAGCTCATATTGCGTGACCTTCGGCATATCATCGATATCATAGGGCTGTAACTCTGTTACAACTTCACTATAATTATTTTGTAGAAACAATTCCTGCGCTTGGATAAAGCTCGCTTGCTTTGGTTGGATAGAAAATAAAGAATAAAAACAATAAATGAGTGAAGGAATCAGTAATAAAGTAACACCATATAAAACATAGCGATTTAGCTTCCAGGCTTTCTTATTCACTGTCTTGATTAACGGTTTTTGTTCGTTTAGAATCTGAATTCTTTCCTCAAGAATGACAAGTAAATCATTGTAAGAACTTGCCTCAAATATCTTTTTAGCGAAAGTAGAAAGTTTTAATGTTTGATAATAATGAACATATTGTTCAAAGGTATATTGTGACTCTACAATCGACGTCACGGTTGCCTTTACCTCTTTTAGTAATTGGTCATGATTCTTTTCATAAGGAGGTAAACTTTCCTTTACTCCATGATGAAGAAAGTATGGATTTAATCCTTTATCAAGGGCGATATTTTCTGGACAAACAAGTAGATGAATTCTTGACAAAGCATGTTGATTCGCCTGTTGTACAACTTTATATGTAAGGAATAACCGCTCTCTCTCATCTAACTGCTTAAGTTGAGGAGGAAGAAAAGAGTATGTATTAGGGATTGTATAATGAATCGTTAGTGCATCATCCATCATACGAATGTCTTTCTTAATGGTAGGGTTGATGTTTGTTATAAAGGATATTTCTGTAGAGTCATCTAACTTGATTTTCTCCTTCTGAAATGTAAATATTATGCTATTTTCCTCGCGTGTAATATCTGCTTCAAGCTGTTCTGGTAAATATGAGATATCGTTTTGTGACATTCCCATTGTCTCCTTCATAAAATTTCAATTCTGTCTCCTGTCATAATGCCTGCATCAAGTAATCGAGTGTTACCCTGTATCACTTTCTGTTTATTAACAACTCTTACCCAAGAACCTTCTTTTGGGCTTTCTGGTATTTTTTTAGCTTGCCAAACGATATTGATCACTTTTCTTATAGAATGGTAGTTTGATAGTCTAATATCAAAGCTCTCTCTTTGATAATTTTTTAAGTCAACAGTAATTTCAATGTACATATACTCATTCACCTCATAGAGAAGGAGCGCCACCTATGTAAAAATACGGCGCTCCTTCATTACTTACCTAATTTTTATTATCCTCTAATTTGGCTAGCAATTTGTTGATCAGCATTTTCAAGAGCTTGAGCAGTACTATTTAATTGCTCAGAAATATCTTGAAGCAGTTGCTGCATTTGAACAAATGAAGGTCTTAATGTTTGATATTGTTCATTGAAGGCTCTACTAGATTCACCTTCCCACATGCTTTCAAGATCTCTAATCATTGTGTCAAGACGGCCAATTTGATCTTCTACTTGGCTGCTTTCACCTGAATAACGGTTTGACATATCGATTAGTTCTGCTGGGGTAACGCGAATAATTCCTGACATTTACTTCCTCTCCCTCACACTTAAATTTATTTGGCATCCAATCTATCTTGATTTAAGAGTACCCTTTTACTGACAAAACATAATCCTTAAAGAGACACATGGTAGTCATACAACCACAAAATCCCCTACATATACCAATACCACATTTACCCATTAATTTACATATATAAACTTAAATGTAAACAAAAAGGAAACTTTTTTCCTATATAATTCAAATGTCTACAGTATGATATACACAAAAACACCTTGATTTTGTGAGGTACTTTAGACTGATTAAACTTCTTACAAAAAGTAAGTACTTAGGCACTTATTCACACTGGGGTTAGATGACCTTCCCCACTTAATGATCATAAACAGAAAATTGCAATACTTATTCATACCTAAAGAAAGCTTGTCATTAGGGTTAAACAAGAAAAAGAAGACTCAACTTGATTCCACACATCTATCCACTTTGAAGGGAGGATTAGATGTATAAAACTCAGTAGAGTCTTCTTTCATTTTCTTGTAATGGAACTTTCAATAAAATCTAGAGTTGATTAAAAAGCTTTTTTTCTTCTTACAATTGTAAGGATAACTCCGCTAATTAACATTAGTGATCCCATCACTAGCCAGTTAAATTGGTTTGTCGCTGTATCTGGTAATTTATTTTCATCTTCATCTGACTCTTTATCTGTCACCGGTTTTACAGTTGGTGATGTTGTTGCATCAGAGTCTTTTGAACCTGGATCCTCTGTGCTTGGATCTTCTGTACCTGGATCTTCTGTGCCTGGATCTTCTGTACCCGGATCTTCTGTACCTGGATCTTCCGTACCCGGATCTTCTGTGCCTGGATCTTCTGTACCCGGATCTTCTGTACCTGGATCTTCCGTACCCGGATCTTCTGTACCTGGATCTTCCGTGCCTGGATCCTCTGTACCTGGATCTTCTGTGCCTGGATCTTCTGTGCCTGGATCTTCTGTGCCTGGATCTCCACCAAGAGAAATATCATCCACAAAAACCTTTGCTTTACCATTTCCACTTGTTGGTTCAACCTTTATCCCAATTGCATTAACACTACTTGTATTTGCCACATCTTTTATTGAGATTGATAATGTTTTAAATTCAGTGTTATCAACTTCTACAATACCACTATCTGTCCAAGTCCACTCAGCGCCTGTTTTGATGTATAGTCTAGCATTGGCTGTTCCAGTGGATAATTTTACTTTTGCATTGATAGAATCAACTGCAGACAAATCAACTGCTTGTACTTTTGTAAATTCAAAGCCATTTGTACCTTCTAAATCAAATTCAGAGAATAATGAGTTGTTACCTTTAGCAGCTTCATCAGATGTCACTGCAGCATTAGTTGCATTTGCAGTATTTTGATCAATAGTAAATCCTTCAGTATCTTCTTCAAAATCATATAATGTACCTGGTTGTTCTGGCATACTTCCAGGACCAGATCCACCATTTGGAACTCCACCAGTACCATCATCATCTACTCTAATATCATCAAAATATAGAGTACTATTTAATTCCGTATTTAAATCATCTTGTGCATTTATATAGATCGAGAATTTAGATACATTTTTTAAGTTTTCTTTTGTAATGACTTTTCCTGCATTAGCTGTATCCCAAGGTGCTGGACTAAATTCGTTAAATGGCACTTTAACCAAACCAGCTTCCGTTCCTGTTAATGATGGATATGCCTCAAATGAGATTCCACCGATATTGATTTGAATAACCAATTTTTGACCTTGTCCATCTGGAGAAAGCCAGAAACTCAAATGATTAAATTCAGACCAATCAACATTATTCAACGTCTTAGTAATTCCAGTGTAGCTTCCTTTAGATAATGAATAATTATATTTTAAACCATAGGTACCTTCACTTTTATTTGTCCCACTTAGACCAATTGATACATCGCCATTTGCAGAAACAAATTCTGAAGATAATGCCGCATCACTGCCTAAATATGATTCAAAATCATCCACTAGCGCTGGATCATTTGGCGCTTCTGCATACACACTTAGTAGTTGAATATTATCAACATAAATAGCTCCGTCTAAATTCAATTCTTTACCTACTATAGATAACGCTAAACCAGTAGCTTCTTCTGCTTTCGTAGGATTATTTAAGTCAATCGAAACAGGATATTGCCCATAATCAACTCCGTCTATGTTAACCCTTTCAAGATCGGCAAGCATTTTACCTGTTGTTCCTTCACCGTACTTTGTGCTCCAATCAGGAGGTAGCATCGCAATTCCTTCTAAGCTTGCATTACTTGTACTAGCAGACATAGGAATAAGTGCATCAAACTTAACTCGTTTAACCGCAGCTAAATTCACATCAGATATGTCTGTTAATTCTAACTTTAACTCCTGCCATGTTTGAGTTTGCTCAATTCCTGTAGCATTAATTTTTAATTTACCATCTTCATTTAATGTTGCATGTTCAAAACTTGTGCTTATATCTTCAGGATAAGTTCCATTACTTTTTACACCATCAATATTCTCATCAAAGCTAAGTGTTTTCATAACGATTTCTGAAACTTTTACGATAACAGTATTTGTTTCTTCTAAAATAGTATTTCCATCAGACAAAGTAGCTTTCACGGTAATATCTGCTGTTCCACCATTAAATGAGGCAGATGGACTCCAATCAGCAGTATAGTAAACACCATTCTCATCAAGTGTCATTGGAACTTCAGTATCTGATCCTTCTACTAGATATACAACCTTTTGGGGAGTGTCATTTAAAACTTTCGCACGAATCTTTAATGGTGAGTTTTTCACCTCACTATTTAAAGTTGGTGTAACAACATGCATAAATGGCTTTTCTTCTGCAGTTGTTAACTGACCAATGCTGTAGGGCTCACCAACTTCATTTAAGAATGCAGAATATGAATCTTCATAAAACTTCGTGAAATCAGGAAGAAGTTCATGATTCTCTCCACCCTCAGGTGCATTTTTAAACCCTTTGTATGGAACAAATAGATTACCACCTAGTGCAAAGTTTGCCCATGTTTGCATATAAGAGACTTTTTTTGCATCTGGATTTGATTTAATTGCATTTAAGATTTTAGAAAACCATTCAAGATCACCATTACCTACTGTTTTCATCCCTTGAGGACTATAACCATATTCAGTAAAAGCTGACACCTTTCCTTTTTCTTCTGCAAGCTTGGAAACCATCGCTAAATCATTCACAAGCTTACTAATAAACGCCTCAGAACCAGGATTATCTTGATTATCATATTGATCTAATCCGATAATATCTACATAATCATCACCTGGATATGTTTTTAAGTATTCTTCTCTATCACCATTAAATGGACCATTCGGAGAAAACGCATACAAAAAGTTTGATACTCCTTGCTGATCACGTAAGTACTCTACAGTGTATCTATTAAGCTCTTTATATTGACTAGTTGTAGTCGTTTGAGCTCCCCACCAGAACCAACCACCGTTTTGCTCATGAAACGGTCGGAAAATAACTGGAATTAACTCTCCATTATCATCTTTTAACTCTTTTGCAAATAAAGCTAAATTATCTAACCATGCATTAAATGTATCATTTGCAGGGCCACCCGGAAGGATATCTGCTACTGCATTTTTACTGCTCGTATCATTATAACGCCCACCCGTCGCAAAGTTTGGTGGGTGCATACTTAACGCAACAATTCCACCTAGGTTATGAGCTGCTTTCATTGATTCTATTAGATTTTTTCTATTTTGCTCATCACTATTTTCTGATGAACCTGGTTTCTCATCACCATCTAAACTCAATGTATCCCAACCAAAAATTGCCGGATAATCACCTACTGAGTTTTTCACCTCTGATTCTGTGGAACCAACACGAGTGCCACTTCCTGTAATTGTTAAACCTTCATCAGTTGCATGTTGATGACCAAATAAAACTTGTTGTCCACTTATATCCTGTAAATAAGCAAATAAGGACTTTGTGTAATTTGATGCACCAGAATCAACTAAATCAAGTTCACGCGTACTAGTCTCAGCCGCAAATACAGATGGCAAGCTTGAAAAGACCAATGTAAGCGTTAAGAAAACTGATAGTAGTTTTTTTGCCTTCATCATAAAATCCTCCCCTAAAATTAGTTAATGATAGCTAAAACACTGCTTAGTTATCACCCCTTCTAAGCACTAACGAATACTGTAAGCGTTATCTTACGAATCTATTATACTTATATTACTTAGCAAATAAAAGTAATTTTTTACAAAAGTATAAATATTATATAAACTTTTTAGGTTAACGATTACTTAAACTGATCCAATAGTACAATATTTAACGACTTTTTCATTTAAAAGTAACTAATTAACCATTCATTCAATTTTTTCTCTTCGAACACACTTGAACATTAAGATCAACGATTAAGTAATTAATTTTAATAATTACTTACTGAATATTCAGATGAATATTACCAATCACTTTTCTAAAAAAAACTCATAAGATAGGTTTATGTAATGATAGTGGGGTGTAATTTATGATAATTAGGCAAGCAACAACGCAAGAAACAAATACTCTTCTTCATATGACCATTCAAGCAATGAATGAAAGTTCCATGGGATTAGTGAAAAACGATCATCAAAGAGGATTAAATATGTTCCTTCCATTATTAAACAGTGGCGCTTATTATTTTGTAGCCCTTGAACAAAACCAAATTGCAGGTTGGATCCTTATAGGACCAGATTTCAACCCAATTAACGAGGTTAAAACTGCTTCAATAACTTCTATATATGTATTCCCAGCTTTTCGAAAACTAGGGGTCGGTCGTAAATTAATGAATTTTGCGATTGAAGATTTAAGAAGAGAAGGATATTTAAAGGTGATATTAAATGTGTATACAGGAAATCCAGCTAAGTCATTATATAAAAGTCTTGGATTTTCAGATTTATCAACTGTCATGGGATTGAACTTGTAAACTTAAAGGAAAGTTAAAACATTTTTATGAGCCGTTAAGAAATGATCTATCAACTCTTGTACATTATGCTCTATTCAATAGAAAAGTGGAAAGTGCTAACCCCACAACTCATCCTAAATATTATTAAATATATGTAAACCAAATGTTAAATTTTTCAACATTTGGTTTTCCATACAAGAATTCATGTACAATTATTAGAAAGTTTATTAATGGAGGAAAAAGTATGAAGCGTTTTTCTAAAGAAGAGAATAGTTGGATGTTTTATGACTGGGCGAACTCCGCTTACTCAATCATCATTTCCACAGCTGTTTTCCCCATTTATTATAAAGCAGCTGCTACAGAAGCAGGAGTGAGTTCAGCAAATTCAACTGCTTATTTAGGCTATACAATTGCAATAGCTACATTCATTCTAGCAATGTTAGGTCCTATTTTAGGCACGATTGCTGATTATCAAGGTTATAAAAAACGCTTTTTCACATTCTTTTTTTCAATGGGCGTAATTTTTACAGGACTACTTGCTTTTATTCCTACAGATAAATGGGGGTTCTTATTAGTCTGCTACACTTTAGCTGCCGTTGGCTCAGCAGGAGCAAATGTCTTTTATGATGCCTTTCTTGTTGATGTAACAACGGAAGAAAGAATGAATAGGATATCTGCACGAGGTTTTGGTTTAGGATATATTGGTAGTACCATCCCTTTCATTATTAGTATTAGCATAATCGTCTTAGCACAAAATGGAATCATCCCAATATCTACAACGTTAGCGAGTAAAATTGCTTTTATCATTACTGCATTATGGTGGGGACTATTTTCTATTCCTTTATTTAAAAATGTACATCAGCGGTATTACATAGAGCGTGAACCAAACCCTGTTTTTCACAGCTTTAAAAGGTTAGGTAAAACACTTAAAGAAATAAAAAAATATAAGGCGGTATTTTTATTTCTACTTGCCTATTTCTTTTATATTGATGGTGTTGGAACGATCATTACAATGTCAACTGCTTATGGAACAGATCTTGGCATCACTTCAACTAATCTACTTATTGTTTTATTTGTGACTCAAGTAGTTGCAGCACCCTTTGCTATCTTATACGGTAGGCTTTCTGAAAAATTTACCGGTAAAAAGATGCTATACGTCGGGATTACGATTTATATAATTGTTTGTATCTACTCTTATTTCTTAAAAACAACATTAGATTTTTGGATTTTAGCTATGTTAGTTGCTACATCACAGGGTGGAATCCAAGCCTTAAGTCGCTCATATTTCGCCAAGCTTATCCCTAAAGATAAAGCAAATGAATTCTTCGGCTTTTATAATATCTTTGGAAAATTCGCATCAATTATGGGTCCATTGTTAGTTGCAATTACAGCACAATTAACTGGTAACTCAAGTAGTGGTGTATTTAGTTTAGTATTGTTATTTATTATAGGTTTGGTCATTCTCTCTAGAGTGCCTGAACCAAAAACATCTTAAAGTAACCATAAACAGGAGACGATGATTATTTTCGTCTCTTTTTCTTTTCCTATAAGTTTAAAACTCACTACAAATGTAAGAATATTTTATATAAATTAGCTATTCTCCGTTATTAGGGTATCGATTGAACTAAAATGGGAGAGCCTTTTTCTATTGAGTATTTTTCTAGAGAAATGAGGCTTACTATGGAGGATATGTTAAAAGACATATTAATTGTGTTTGGGAGAATTATAACGATTTTACCTTTATTATTATTCATTACGATTTTCATGGGAAAAAGAGCAATTGGTGAGTTACCGATATTTGATTTCTTGATTATTATTACACTAGGAGCAGTTGTTGGTGCTGATATTGCGGACCCGAGTATTCATCATATCCCTACTGCTTTTACCATTGTGGTCGTTGGATTATTTCAAAGGGTTGTAGCAAATTGGAAGATTTCAAATCGGAAGGTTGGTAAGCTTCTAACATTTGAACCAACTATCGTTGTACAAGATGGGGTCTTATTAAATGAAAATATTAAATCGATCCGCTATTCTATTGATAATATCCTACAAATGCTAAGAGAAAAAAATGTTTTTGACATTAATGACGTAGAAACAGCAATTATTGAAGCGAATGGATCTTGCAGTGTATTAAAGAAAAAACAAAAACAATTTGTAACGATCGAAGACATGGGTGTTGAACGCTCTATCACAGCGATCTCTTTTCCTGTAATTATGGATGGGGAGATATTTCCAAATGTTCTTCAATATTTTGATTTAGATGACAAATGGTTAAAACAACAGCTTTCTAACAAAGGAATTATTTCTTCTCAACATGTCTTTTTTGCAACAATTAACCAAAATCATGACTTACATATATCATTAAAGAATGATCTTAAAGTTCAAATTCCACCTATATTCCATTGAACCCAAAATCAGATAAATAGAAAACAACCTTCGATTTCTATTTATCTGTGATATATAATCTCAGCAAAAACCATGATGGGCTCTATAGCTCAGACACGCTGTTACTACAAGAAAGCCAAAGGTAGTAGTTTTATTAAATTGATAATCATCTTCACAAATCTAAATCCACTTTATTCATCTTCTACCTTTACGCTTATTAATCATCTTTTTTACAATTGGATAAATAATAGGTGCCCATTTCACTAATTTTTTTAGTATTCTTTTCATGTACCTATACCTCCTACTTTTAAAGTATGTTCCCCTTTAAAAGCAGAAGGTAAACATTTTTTAACACAACTTTACTTTGTCTTTTCCTATTTGTAATTGATACATTTGATAGTATTTACCTTTTTGATTCAATAGCTGTTCATGATTACCTCTTTCAACAATTTCACCATGATCTAATACTAGAATTTGATCGGCTTCACGAATTGTTGATAAACGATGCGCAATAATAAACGTTGTTCTGCCTTGCTTTACGATGTTTAAAGCTTTCTGAATCATTGCTTCTGTTTCAGTATCAATATTTGCTGTTGCTTCATCTAAAATAAGGATAGCAGGATCATATGCAAGTGCACGTGCAAAAGAAATAAGCTGTCTTTCTCCAGATGATAAAGTACTTCCTTTTTCAAGTACTGGCTCTTCATACTGATTTGGAAGTTGTTTAATAAATCTCTCAGCTCCAACATCTTGTAATGCTTTATGGACCTTTTCCTTAGTAATTTCATGATTATCTAAGCTTACATTTGATTCAATGGTTCCAGTAAACAAAAATGGATCTTGAAGAACAATTCCCATATGCTGTCTCAACTGCTGACGTGGAAGCTTTGTTATATCTATTCCATCAATGGTGATTTTTCCTCTATCAATATCATAGTAACGAAACAATAGATTGATAATCGAACTTTTTCCAGATCCAGTATGACCAACTAATGCTACTGTTTCTCCTTTTTTAGCTTCAAATTCAATATGTTTTAATACGTCATTTTCGCCATTATAAGAAAAGGAAACATCCTCGAATCTTACATTTCCCTCATACCTAGGGATTTGTTTTACATCCACTTCTTCCCCCTTTTCATCAAGAAGTTGAAAGACTCTTTCTGATGAAACTCTTGCCTGTTCTAGCTGCGCTAACTGATTAACAATATCTGTAACAGGCTGGAAAAGACGATTCAAATAATCAACAAATGCATAAAGTAAACCGATTGAAATGATTCCACTACCCGAAATAGACTGACCCCCAAAATACCAGATTAAAACGACAAATGCGATGTTCCGAAGAACAGCAACTAAATTATGAGATGTCATTGAATTTAAACTTAATAATTTATTTTGGTATGTGAAATGCTCTTCGTTTAATGTTTCAAATTCCTTTAATGTCTCTTTTTGGCGTCTAAATGCTCGGATGATTGTCATGCCTTGAATCGATTCATTGATCATTCCATTAATATCACTAACTCTTGTTCGAATTAAATGGTTATATCTAGAGGCGACTTTTCGATACACAATCATCCAAATCATAATGATTGGAATGAGCAACATAGTAATAAGCGCAAGCTTTACATGTAGGAAAAATAACGCGACAAAAATACCTGTCATATAAATCCCACTTGTAAAAAAGCTTGCTAGCACCTTAACATATAATTCACGAATTGCTTCAGTATCATTTGTTACACGTGAAACAATTTTCCCTGCAGGTCTGTTATCAAAATAGGTAATTGGTACTCTTTGAATATGCTCAAAAACATCTGTACGCATTTTCTGGATGATTCGATTAGCTGCTTTTTGTAATAATAATGACTTACCAAATTGAAAGATCGCTGCTACAAATAACAATCCTATATATATACTAAGAAGAATAATAATTGGCGAAATTTCTGGTTGATAAAAAGCTAAAAGTTCTTTTTGACTTAATTTATTTACTAGATAAGTTTCTTCTTTTTCTCCACTTGTAATCGTTAGCGTTTCTTCAGTTATTGAACGCTCTCCATCAAATGTAAGGTGTTTTTCTGTTGCATAAAAAGAACGTCCTACTTGAACAATTTGCAATTCTTTGTTCCCCAATTGATCATCTTTGGAGAGATAGTCATCTCTTTTATAATATTGATTTTTGTAAGCGACTGTTTGATCATCTTTATTTAACACTTCACTCCAGGGACTTTCGATGCCCATCATATGATCATCAATCATTTTCTTTGCAATAAATGGTCCTGTCAGTTCCGCCGCAACAGCGAATGTTAGCATGATTAATGCAAAAAAGATTGTTCGTTTATAATGGAGCGCATATTGAACCAGACGTTTTCCTGTTGATGGTTGTTTCATATTAACCCACCTCCCCATAAGAATCTGTCTGCTGTCGATCAAACTGCTCTTTATACCATTTTCCTAGACTTAGGAGCTGTTCATGTGTTCCTTCTTCAACAATTTCTCCTTCATCCATCACAATAATCCAGTCTGCATGCTGAACAGCAGATAAACGATGGGCCGTAATAAAGGTTGTTTTTTGTGCGCGCTCTTTACGGATGTTCTCTATGATTTTCGCCTCTGTTTTCCCATCAACTGCAGACATCGCATCATCAAGCAATAGAATTTCAGGGTCTTTAATGAGTGCTCTAGCAATTGATATACGTTGTTTTTGTCCTCCCGATAAAGCGACACCTTTTTCCCCTACTAACGTGTCTAAACCTTTTGGCAAGACTGTTAAATCATTATCAAAGGCAGCCAAAGACAATGATCGCTCAATTTCTTCCTCTGATACTTGCTCTTTACCGAATTGGAGATTTTCACGGATTGTTCTTGAAAACAGAATTTGTTCTTGTGGAACATAGCCTACCCACGAATGAACGGAATCAATTAAAATGTTTTCTAATGGCTTTCCAGCTATCGCTATTTCTCCTGTACCTAGTGGGTATTCTCTAAGAAATTGTTTAAGAAGCGTTGTCTTTCCAGAGCCAGTTTTTCCAACAATACCAACTGTTTGCCCTCTTTTTACATCCAAGTTGATGTTTCTTAAGTTATCTACGTTTGAGGATGGATAACGGAAGGTCACATCTGAAAACCTAATTGTACTCGGTATATCGACACCGATTGGATGACTAACATCCTTTACATCTTGCTGATATGATAGTGTTGAATTGACACGGTCGAGTGATGCATTTCCTCTTTGAAGAATATTAATAAGCTCTCCTACAGCAAACATAGGCCAAATTAACATCCCTAAATAAATATTAAAGCTGACTAATTCTCCTAAAGTGATTGATTGGTTAAAAACTAGGTATGCACCATAACCAAGTCCAATACAATAGCTTAAACCTACAAGAATTTTTATCGTTGGTTCAAATAATGCATCGATTTTAGCTACTGAGATATTTTTTTGATACACATCTTCTGTCATTTCATTAAATCGCTGTTCATCAGCTTTTTCCTGGACATAAGCACGAATAACTCTTACGCCTGATACAGATTCTAATACTCGATCATTAATATCACCAAAAGCATCTTGTGCAATTGTAAATCGTTTGTGTATGAGCTTTCCAAAATAACTGATGCTAATGGCCATTAATGGTAAAGGAATCAATGCTGCTAAAGTAAGCTTCCAACTAATCGTAAATCCCATCACAAAAACGATGATAATCATAAAAATAGTTGAGTCTACTAAAGTTAAAATTCCAAAACCAGCAGTTAGGGAAATGGCCTTTAAATCATTTGTAGCACGAGCCATTAAGTCACCTGTACGGCTCTTTTCATAAAAACTTGGTGTCATTGCTAACAAATGTTTCATAAATCGAAATCTTAACGTTCTCTCAATTAAATGTGCCCCACCAAACAGCTGATACATCCATACATACGTAAGTGCATAACTTACAACTAAAAGAATCCCGAAAAAGATCAATAAGTCATTTAAACGATCTGCTGTCATTTGACCAAACTGAATATCATCAATTGCTATACCGATAATCTTTGGTGGAATAACATCAAGAAAGCTAACAATGATTAATAATGTAATGGCAACCGTATAACGTCTCCAATACTTTTTAAAAAACCAACTTAATTTTGTTAAAACTGAAAACATAAACTATCCCTCCCTTTATTCGAAAAAACATGATGAATGATTAGCCACCTTTTATCCAATCTAAATCAATACGTCTAATTGCTTCATTATTCATCTCACAACGATCTCCCTTCAAACTAAAATATTTATTGTAGCGAGCATATTGCTCGTAACAACCCAAACACAATTCATCTTCAATCACATTAAAAAGGCATTATGCGTCACATCGCATAATGCCTAAAATAAAGACAATATAAAAACGCACGTCATCAAAATAGTGACCTGCGTTAGCATTTAGATTAAAAACGTACTAGCTTTTTAAAGTACTTGGTTGGAGGCCACATCATCATATGAAATTTGTCGAGATAAATCCATTCTAATTCTCATTTGATAACCCTCCAATTTTTATATTTCCTTCACGAAGATAATTGTATAATTTTCCAGCACATAATGTCAACGACTTTTGTAAGATATTATTTTAACTGTTTTAACACAACTTTCTCCCAGATTTTCCAAGGCATGATCGACTTGAGTAAGATTGTAAGTTTAACTCCCTTGCCAATTGTATAACGTAGTGATGGGGATTTTTTTTGTGAAACTTCTGTAATTAATTTTGCAACATCCCGGGCATCACCGAATGTTGAATTTCCCTTCATTATATGATTTTCAAGCATTTTCATTGTTTCAAAATATGGAGATTCTTTTTGTAGTGACTTCTTTGTTACATGCTTTCCTGAACTCCATATATTTGTTTGAAAAGAGCCTGGTTCAACTAAAACAACATCTACTCCAAATGACTTCATTTCTAAGCGTAATGACTCACTCCAACCCTCTAGAGCATATTTAGATGAAACATACGGTGATAATCCTGGAAACCCAACTTTTCCACTTATACTACTGACATTAATAATTTTTCCACTCTTCTGTTGACGCATAAGGGGTAATACTGCTTGAGTGACATTGATTGCACCAAAAAGATTTGTTTCAAATTGTCTTCTATACTCATCAATTGGTATTTCCTCGACAAAGCCCGCACCAGCATAGCCTGCATTATTTACCAATACATCAATGCGTCCTAATGACATTAAATAGTTTTTTAGTTTTTGAACAGATTGATTACTTGTAACATCTAATTCATGTGTATGTATTTTATCTGCAACACCTCTAGAGTTTGCTTCACTTATCAGATGTTTACTTTTAGTAAGATCACGCATAGTTGCAATGACAGTGTAATCATTGCTTGCAAATTCAATTGATGTTAATAATCCAAAACCACTTGAAGCTCCAGTGATAACAGCTATTCTATCCCTCATTTTATTTCTCCTTTGCAAACTCTACTTTATTTAAACGAATTAACTCCTGAAAATCAAACTTAGATTAGTATAATTATATTCACAATAGTATCGTTCAATCATTCTATTATTCAAAAGATGTTTTGATCACTGTTATTCACAAACATTCTAACTAAATCAAAACTACTGCTATGTTTGTAAAAGAGCATGCAATTCGCCTTTTGATGAAGTAGAGCTTTGTTTCCTTTGCTAACTTATTATTAAAAGATATACTATTTTTTTCACAAGCTTATCATTATTATCTCAACGAAAATGAAAAAAGGCGACCCTTTAGGAATGAAACTCCTAGGTCACCTATTTCATCTTCAATATTTAGCAATCCTTAATCATTCAAACTAAGCTTTCTTTATCTTTTTTTCTCTATTGAATTCATCTACGTCTAAACGGAAGAATGAGTAGAAATAAACGATAATTCCAATCCACAAAGTGTTAAAAATAAACATTAAGCTTTAACATAGTCAATTAAATAAACATCCCCGCAATTGCAGCACTTAACAATGATGCAAGCATTCCGGCAGCTACTGCACGAATTCCAAGCTTTGCAATGTCTGCTCGACGACTTGGTGCTAACCCACCTAAGCCACCTAAAAGAATAGCCATAGAACTTAAATTTGCAAAACCACATAGTGCAAAACTGACCACAATTACTGTTTTCTCAGATAATTGACTAATTTCAGGTGCAAAAGCAGAATATGCTACAAATTCATTTAATACAAGTTTTTGACCGATAAAACTACCTGCTGTCACAGCCTCTGACCATGGTACACCTATAGCAAAAGCAAGTGGTGAGAATAATATACCTAAGATTGCTTGAAGAGATAAATCACTATAACCAAATATTCCACCTAAAAGACCTAAAATACCATTAACTAAAGCAATTAATGCAATAAATGCTAGTAACATTGCCCCAACGTTTAAAGCTAGCTTTAATCCATCAGATGCCCCACGTGCAGCGGCATCAATGACATTTACGGTTTCTGAATCTTTCTCCATTTTAAACTCTTGTGCTTTTACTTCCTCTGTCTCTGGTATTAATAGCTTTGCCATGATTAATCCTGCCGGTGCAGCCATAAAGCTTGCTGCTAATAAATATTCAAGTGGTACCCCTAATAGAGCATAACCAACAAGGACCGATCCTGCTACAGATGCAAGTCCACCTGTCATCACTGCGAACAGTTCTGATTTTGTCATTTTTTCTAAATATGGTCGAACAACTAGCGGTGCTTCTGTTTGTCCAACAAAAATATTTGCTGCAGCTGACATTGATTCTGGCTTACTAGTACCTAATAACTTAGATAAGCCGCCACCAATGAATTTAATAAAGAACTGCATAATACCAAGATAATATAAAACGGAAATCAAGGAAGAAAAAAAGATGATCACTGTTAAAATCTGAAACGCAAATACAAAACCAAATTCTTCAACATTTGCAGCCGGACCGAAAAGGAATGAAATCCCCTCTTGAGCATAATCGATGATATGTTGTATGACCATCGTCATCCTTTTAAGTAACTCTCTACCCGTCTCCCACTTCAAAACGATAAAAGCAAAAATTACTTGAATAGTTAAGCCACCAAGCACCGTGCGATAATTTATCATTTTTTTACTACTAGATAAAAGAAATCCAATTCCTAGAACAGTTAATATTCCAAACATTCCCCATAGTATATTCATCATGTCACCTCTTAGAAGTTTTAGTTTAAAGGTTTGGTTTGATTGGCTTCATTGTTGATTTCCGTTGCAAACATTCGATTTTCACGGCAATCTTGATGCCTTCTCGTTAGCTTTGGCATCTAAGGATATCCCAATGGGATGCTTCTTGTTGCGGATCCCTAAATTGGATTAGATCTACACTGAACTTAAAGTAAACGCTTACTAAATTGTCTGTTGTCAGACCTCCTACATGATAGTACCAAAACGTTTTTAATATGTAAATAATTAAATTATGGTAGCGAAGCTTAGGTTTATTATCAGCTGACTTTTAGTATTCATACAAAAACTGATGAAATGATTGGTTGAGATGTGTGTGAACAGTGAAAAAAACGACGGGAAAAATATTAAATTTCTTCATCTGTCGAAATTCCACGTTTAGTGTCAGTCCAACTAAGGTAATGGATTAGTATACTACTAAAGGAGGAATTGATCATGAAGAAAACTTCAAAAGTATTAGTACCAACTTTAGCCTTAGGTATGGCGTTCGGAGCAAGTGGTTTATCAGCAAGTGCAGCGACGGAAACCATTGAGTCCGGAGATACGCTTTGGGGAATCGCTCAAGAAAACGATGTGAGTGTGGAAGAGTTAATGAAGTATAATAGTCATTTGGACCCGCATGCACTTCCAATCGGAACTGAGGTAGAGTTAGATTCAAATCATAGCAATACAAACTCTGGTCATAACGGAGATATGGTAACCCACACAGTTCAACCGGGAAATACACTCTATGAAATCGCCCAAACATATGATGGTGTTTCTGTAAATGATTTGTATGATTTAAATGAAGGAATTGATCCATACAATTTAATGATTGGATCAGAAGTTAATGTAATGATGGATGAACACTCAAATAGTGATAACAATAGTAACGATAGCGATAATGAAAACAATGTTGAGTATCATACTGTACAACCAGGTAATACATTCTATGGAATAGCAAGTGTATATGACGGTGTAACAGTAGATGAAATAATGGAAGCCAACCCAAATGTTGATCCTACTGAATTAACTATTGGTTCCCAAATTACAATTCCGCTAGATTAATCTTTTAAATATAAGGTTGTTTTCACTAACTTTGTGGTTTATTAGTTTGTCATAAATTCGTTTCATTTCTATAATGATTCGAAACAACAATCTTTTGAAAAAACAGCTTAATACAAAGAGTCTTGCTTCCGCAGGACTCTTTATTTATAGATATAGTATATTATTAAAGCCTTTCGCACTGACTCAGGTGCTATAGATAAAAACCATACCTATTATTTAACCATCTCTCTAATTAATTTACGATTTCTGTCTTTAAAAATTTCATTATGAGAAGAAACCATTCCAATTGCTGTAGCCTCGGGTTGAATAAACAATTTGGCTTTATTTACCGCATTTGCAGCATCCTGAAATGCACCCGCAATTAAGTTAAGTTTCCCCTCATGCTTTAATATATCTCCAGCTGCATAAATACCTTCTACAGAAGATTCACTTGTTGTACTCCCTGTAATATAGAAGTTATCTGTTAGATCTAATTTCACTTCACTATTCTCTAAAAGTGAGGCATCACGTTCATACCCGTGATTAATAATCACTTCATCGATTGGTAAATATGTAATGTCCCCAGTTTCAAGATTTGTTAATTCAACACGCTCGATTTCCTCATGATTATCAGAAGCCATTAATTTGGTAATGGATGTTTGTAAGAAACAATGTGCTGAACTACTTAACAGCTGTGTGACTTGGGCTTCATGTCCTGACAATGCTGGTTTCCTATGAGTTAAGTAAACCTTCTTCGCAATTGGCTCTAACTCATTGGCCCAATCTATAGCTGAGTTTCCTCCACCAGAGATAATCACTGTTTTATCTTTAAATCGTTGTAATGATTTAACTGTATAGTGTAGGTTAGACACTTCATATTTCTCAGCGCCCTCAATTTCCAATTTTTGCGGACTTAAAATACCGCCACCAACGGCCACAATAATCGTTTTTGAATAATGCTTCATACCTGAAGCAGCAGATAACACAAATGTTCCATCATCGATTTGAGAAATAGACTCAATCTTCTCATTCAACACAACAGTAGGATCAAAAGTTAACCCTTGATCAACAAGTTGCTTAATCAAATTTGAACCTAAAATTGGGGTCTGACCCCCTATGTCCCAAATCATCTTCTCAGGATATACATGAACCTTACCGCCTAATTGTGGTTGAAATTCAATTATTTTTGTTTTCATTTCTCTAAGTCCACTATAAAAAGCTGAGTAAAGACCTGCGGGGCCTCCACCTATAACTGTAACATCGAATAGTTCATGTTGTTCCATTTCATTCCACTCCTCATTTATACAGCTAATGATTATCATTCTCATTTAAATATACAATGATTTCTTATTTTTTTCAATGCTGTTTTTATTATAATTATTGTTTTACAAATAATAATTTCGTGAATCTTGTTGATTAGACTTTATTGATGAATCCAGCACGATTTTAAAATCTAATAAAATTTTTACTCCGAGAATAGTTTTTTTGAGTTTCAAGCTTTTTCCTTAACAGATCATGTAATCAAATTTCAATACCTCTCCTAAAAAAGGATATTTTTAGAAGAAATGCAGTTGACACCAGTATAAAAGCAAGATAGTATTTAATTATCAACACTGATAATTATTTTCAATTAGAACCAAAAATATACTTAAAATGGGGGTACACAATGGTTCGCCTATATACAAATAAATTGCAAATTGGCTATGGGGAACAGCTTATTGTTAAAGATCTAAGTGTAGAAATTCCTGATAAAAAAATTACAACAATCATTGGTTCAAATGGTTGTGGAAAATCTACCTTGCTAAAAGCCATCACTCGTATCATCCCACATCAATCTGGTTCGGTTCTTTTAGATGGTCAAAACATTTCAAAAGAAAACACAAAGATACTTGCGAAGAAAATGGCTATTCTGCCTCAAACACCTGAAAGTGCTAGCGGCCTAACTGTAGGTGAACTTGTATCATATGGACGTTTTCCATATCAAAAGGGCTTTGGCCGATTAACAAAGAAGGATTACGATATTATTGACTGGGCTCTTGAAGTAACTGGTACAATAGATTTTAAATTCCGCTCTGTTGATGACCTTTCAGGTGGCCAGCGTCAAAGAGTCTGGATTGCGATGGCACTTGCCCAAGAAACAGATATCATTTTCCTTGATGAGCCAACAACCTATTTAGATATGGCCCATCAACTAGAAGTTCTAGAGCTATTACAAAAACTAAATGTAGAACAAGATCGCACAATAGTTATGGTTCTTCATGATCTAAACCAAGCAGCTCGCTTTGCTGATTACATTATTGCTCTAAAGGAAGGACATATTGTAAAGTCTGGTGATTGTGAGGAAGTCATTACTCATGAAGTGCTTAAAGAGGTTTTTCATATTGATGCAGAAATAGGCAAAGATCCTCGTACGAACAAACCAATGTGCATTACATACAACTTATTAAAAGAAGAACAAAATAAAAAAACAACGACTGATTCTATTTACTCTACTGTTGCTGCTAGTTATTAGGACATCTGATGAAAACAAAATGTACTAACTTTAGAAATTCTGGTCACTATATTAAGTCTAGTGGCATCTTTTCTTCATGAAATAGTACCCTTATAGTGAAAAAACTCTGTTTTCACTCCAAATTTTGGTTACATAGTAACAACCGTTCAGAAAAGAGCCATAGAAGATCGCCACTCACGTTAAGTAGGGTGAAGAAAAATTCTCTTCACCCCCATAGATATCGTTAAACTTATCAAACTATCGTTAGACAAGCTCCTTTTTCTCAGATAACACTTTCTTCAAAAGCCTTTTAACATGAATCGCCGCTTTGACTTTTAGTTCAAGACTATCGGATGTTTTCACCACATACTTGCCTGAATAAATGCACCTCTTTATCTCATCGACAGAACAACACTCTTCCTCAAAATCATTATAAACACTGCCATATTGGAAAAATTGGTGGGTATCACTTCCACCAACAACAGGAAGGTCCAACTCTTCTGCAAAGTTACTTAGCTTTTCTCGATAAGCACTTATGCCTTGCGCATATAAATCTTTACCATTCAAATCCAATGCATCTAATCGACGAATTTGTTTTTTATTAAGATGATAAAGAGGTGTGCTTTCTCTAAATGGATGGGCACCTACTTTTAAGACGTTATATTGCTCTGCTAAATCTAACAATTGATCATAGTAAATAAACTGTTCTTCATTCGTATGATTTTCTAATTTCGCTCGAATCTCTACGATATCATGTCTATTTCCAATTAATAAAATATGACCATTTTCTTTTATATCTACTTCAATACCAGGAAATAGCTTTAACCCTTCAATGTCATAGTAATCTTGCTTATATTCATAATGCTTATCTAGAAAATCGTAGATATCATTGAACCGAGATGTATTAAAATGCTCTGTCATTGCCAATGCTGTTAACCCACTGGCTTTTGCCTCTTTCATCATTTCTTGAAAATATTCTGGCATAAACATTGATTTTTTAGAGATTTTTACATGTGTATGAAAATCTATTATCATAATAGCCTCCGTGATAAATTTATTTAGTAGTAGCTTCCTAACATAAATAAGCCGATAATATACAAGGTAGAAAACAGTAAGAACAGATAATCTTGGGTACGAAAGGATAAATGAGCAAGTTTGATCCGTTTTACTTCTGAATGATTAAAGGCATAAAAGCTACCTCGTGTTTCTAATGCTTCTACTGTTGTTCTTGCTCTTTTAGATGTACTTAAAAGCAACGGATAGAATGATAAAACAGCAATTTTTGAAAAATAGATAATAGATCGCCAATATAAGATCCCTTTCTTATCAGGTGCTTTTCCTCGTAATCGGAAAGATAGAAAGATATGATGATATTCTTCTAGAAGACTAGGTAACATCCTATATCCATAAGCAATACAAAATGATACCTGTCCTGGAACGCCAATTCGAAGCAACCCATTACTTAATTTTTCAGGATCCATTGAACAAAAAACTGTAATACTCGCTAATGAAATAATTGATAGTTTTAGTGTAAGAATCATAAGCGGTAAAATGACGCTTAAATCACCACCAAAAAACCATGAAGCGATCAGTAGATAACCACCTTGCCCCAATAAGCCCAAAACCAGAATAAAAACGATCAATGGACTCACTTTAGCCATGAATGTTGTCACAATCATAAAAACAAACATCCCAATTAATATCGCTTGATTATGGATAAACCATGGAAAGATGCCAAAAAATAGATACCAAATAAAAAGTGTCCGAGGATCTAATTTTGCAAGATATGTACTATTATTTCCATACGCGGTATTTAACAGTTCAATCTTCACTTGTTCAACGGAGAGCTTATCAGACAGTTGTCTTGTAAATTCCACTTACATTCTCCTCTCTCTTCATCGCAAGAACAAATTCCTCTACTGTATAAGTAAGTGGTGATAGATTTAACTTTCTACTTAACTCTACTATTTGTGGTGGATTTAATCCTGCAAAATGCAGTAGCTCCTCATTAGTGAAAACGGATGTACGATCTCCATCATGAATGACTCTTCCTTCATGCAAAACAATAATTCGGTTGGCCCACTCTGCAACAAGCTGCATATCATGTGTTGCAATTAATACAGTATCGACTTTATCTTTTAATGAGGCGATTAAATTAGTAATATGTTTACGGGTAGCAATATCTAAATTTGCTGTTGGTTCATCCAGTAAAATCACAGAAGGATTCATTGCGACTCCAATGGCTAATGATGCTCTTCGTTGCTGTCCTCCACTCATTAATCGACTATCTTTATCCTGTAGATCATTTAATTCAAATTGATTGAGAATATTGTCTACCAACGCTTTAAATTCTGGAACTTTTCGTGATTTCAAAAAAAACTCTACATCTTTTCGCACAGAATCTTCAATAAACATTTCTTCAGGATTTTGATAGATATAAGTGACAATATCAGCCATTTTTTCAGGTGAATATTTGTGAGTATTCATTCCTTTTACAATAACATCACCGTTTTCAGGTTTGACAAGCCCTGTTATTAGTCTCATTAACGATGATTTCCCCGCTCCATTTGTACCAACAAGTGCAACTAAATCTCCCCTATGAAAATCCAAGTTAATATTCTTTAATACCTGTTTCCTCATACGATCAATCGTTTTATATGAAAAATGGACATTCTTTAGTGAAAGAATAGCTTCTCCCATATCTCTCGTAGAATTTAACTTTATTGTTTCTTCACTTGAACATCTTGTTTGTTCAGAGAAATAAGTAACTGCCTCTTCTAATGTTACTGGTAAATTGCTATTTTGAGACTTTCCTATTCTATAGGCAGCTTGTGTCACCTGTGGAGGAAAGATATGACTTCTCAGCAATTGATCAACTGCTCTTAACGCATCTTTTGTTTCCTTTTTCCAAATAAGTTCTCCCTTGTCCATCAAGATAGCCTGATCGCAATATTCAGCAATAAATTCCGTATGATGCTCAATAACAATGATTGTTTTTCCGTATTGTGTATTGAGTTTTTCTAAAATTTTATATACTTCCTCAGCATGAAAAGGATCAAGTTGTGCAACTGGTTCATCGATGATTAATATATCTGGATCAAGAGATAAGGCACCTGCCAAAGCGAGCAAATGCTTCTGGCCACCACTAAGCTGCCATATAAACTCCTCATCATGTCCTTGCAATCCTACCAATTTTAGAGCTTCTTTCCCTTTTTCTTTAAAATCCGGATCTCCGTAATTCAAAGGCGCAAAACTTGCATCCTCTAGCACACGTGGGCAAACAAGTTGATTCTCAAAATCTTGATAAACATAGCCAACATGCTTAGATAACTCTGTTACTTTATGCTCTGTTGTTAACTTCTCATTCACAATGACTTTTCCAGAAAAATCACCTACATAATAATGTGGAATTAACCCATTGATCAATTTACAAAGAGTGGACTTTCCACTACCATTACTCCCCATAACAGCAACAAACTCACCTTTATTAATTGTTAAGGAAATGTTCTTAAGAACAAGATCATCACCGCCAGGATATTGAAAAGATACTTTGTCAAACATAATCTGTGGTGTCATCAAGAAATCCTCTTACTTACATGTTCATTCTCTGGAGAATTTTTATGTTTATTTTTGATTAACATCATGACAGTCATAAAAGCAACAATCGCCGCAACACCCAAACTTAACCAAATAAACCATTCGCCATATGTTTCAACAAAATCAGCTTCCCACTCCACATTAAATCCTGCTTCTGATAAATATTCGAACAAAAACGCTGAACAAGCTAGAATAACGCCCACAACGATTAACCTAGGTGCAAGTACTTGTTTCATCGAGTATTTAATGTTTATATCTCTAGGCTTCATTCCTAGTAAAGGTTCAATTTTTCCATATAAGCGTGGAACTAAATATAAAGTGGGTAATAAAGCAAACAAGATACCCGAAAATAAAACATCGTTCAAAAAGGAAAAGCCTTCAATGACAACTACACTTTCTGCTAATCCAGGGACTGTTTCTAATTCCTCAATACCAATCCACACTTTTCCAATATCCACCATTGAGCTAAGAGCTTGGTGAATAATCACACCTGTTATAGCAGCAATTCCCACTTGTCTTTTATTTTTTGGATCATTCACTAGTGAGCCTGCAATAAACATAGCGAGGGAGAAACTAATGAATTTTTCCAATTCACCGAATCCACCAAACTGTCCTAGCATAATTTCACCGAAGATGATTTCTCCAAGTGAAGCTCCTATTGCTGCATACAGTGGATGAAACAAGATACATAGAGTTAAAGGAATAAATGCAAAATACTCAATTGAAAATTCAATAGGACCTAAATTCACGGATGGCACTAATTCAGTAATCATGTTAGATAAACCATATAAAGACATTGATAAAATAAACACCATCATTTTCTGTGACTGGGTAAGAACATATCTTTCATTGATTTGACTCATTTTTATTACCTCCTTTAATTCGATTACCTTTATTCTAAAACCTGGATATTAAACAAATATAAGCTTGTTGTAAAATACTTGTAAATTTTTTATCATTTTTTAACATTATGTAAAAAAACTATCATTTTCCACTTTGTACTTTTATGAATGTGCTATGATACGTTTGAAAAACAAACATAAGAAGGAGCAATTATAAAACATGGAATTTCATTGGAACATAAAAACAATGTCACCAAGTCAATATAAAATTGCTGATTATATACAGAAAAATACACATAAAGTATTACTTTCGACAGAACAAGAAATAGCAGAAGCTGTGAAGGTTAGTATCGCTTCTGTTTCTCGTTTTTGGCGAATTGTAGGTTTTAAAAACTTAAAAGACTTTAAACTCAATATAAGCTCACAATTAGAAGTATCACCAGCAGGTAAATTTAAAAATGTGATGAGGAGAGTTGAAGGTCAAGATGTTCAAAATCACACGCTTTCTCTGTCTATAAATCACTTATATAAAACAATTGAGGAATTATCAGAAGATTCCTTTCAACATGCAGTAGAATATTTATCAGCGGCAAAAAAGATTTATATACACTGCCCTGGTCCTTCTGTTGGCTTAGGGGAATTAATGCACTATCGTATGGCAAGATTCGGGATGGAAATTGAAACAATAAATAAAGGCGGTAGTGAATTGTTTGAACGTTTAATGCATTTAAAAAAAGAAGATGTGATCGTATTATTTGGGTTTATCCGGTTACTACCAGAAGCAAAAGTAATCTTAGATTACGCAAAAGAAGTAGGATTTAAAACGATATTGATTACAGATCAACTTGTTTCAGACTTTTCAAAAGAAGCTGATGTTGTCATGTTTGCAAGTAGAGGTGAAATGAGAGACTTTCATTCGATGATTGCTCCAACATTTATTATTGAGAATTTAATTATTGCCATTGGAATGAAGGATAAAGAAGAAAATGTAAAACGCCTTGATAAATTAAGTTTATTAAGAAAACAGTATTCTACTGAATTACCTAGATGATTTATTTATCCAATAGACCTGTAAAATCTACTCATATCTTTTTACTAAACTGTCCACTTATAATTAATTTAAATAATTGCTATCAAAAAAGACTAATTGTAAAATGAAGAAGGTGAATAACATGAAAAGTGAGGGAAAATAGATGATCCAACGTACAGTGCTTCTTAAATTTGCTGAAACAACAACACAAGAACAATTCCAAGAAGTTGTCAATCGTTTTACAGCATTAAAAGATGTTTTAACAGGAATCAATGAAATTTATGCGGGTTTAAACTTAGCTGAAAAAAGTAAAGAATACCAAGTAATCCTTATGGTGCGTTTTGAAAACCAAGCTGCATTAGATGCATATACTGCAAATGAAGATCACCAAGCAGTTGCTGCATTCATTCGTGAAGTAGGTAGAGTTGATAGCATTGGTGTAGATATAGAGCTATAATTTCAAGCTTGAAAGCTGTCATTGCTGGTGTGATTTCTTTAGGCTCTTTACCTAAAAGAGGTTGGACATAATTAAAGAAGTCATACAAAAAGACGAATAAATCTAATTCAGTTAAGCTGAAAGAAACAAGTTCGTTCCATTGCGCTGCAGACACTCGCTTTCCACGGGGAGGAAGCTGAGCCTCCTCGGCAAGCCTGCGGGGTCTCAGCCTTTCCTCAATTCCCGTAGGAGTCGAGTGTCTTCCGCTCCATTCCACTAATTCTTAAAGATAGTTTCAAAATCAAAAAAACTATTGAAGACGGTAAATAAAAACCCGAACTATTAGGCGAATGTTTAATTAACATATCACTTAATAATTCGGGTTTATCATTAGCTTAAATACTTATGTCCCAGCCTTCTGTTTTGTTCTATAAGAAGATCATTAGACTCAATTTTATCCAAATAATACTGAATTACTCTTTTACATCTCGGTATTGAAAACCCTAAAATGGGTCCTAATCCAAAAGCAATAATAATCGTACCTAGTCCAACAGGGCCTCCTAAAATCCAGCCTAGAATAAACACAAGTACTTCAATCCCATTTCTTACCCACTGAATACTCCACCCGGTTTTTTCAACAATTACAAGCATCACACTATCTCTTGGACCTGCTCCGAAATCTGCAGAAACATAAAGCCCAATACCAAGCCCTATACAAAGAACACCTACAATAAATGCCAAAACTGCTCCAGCAAAGCTTTCAATAGTAGGTAGTAACCAGTTGAAAAAGTCGATAAATATTCCTAGAAACAACATATTAATAAAGGCTCCTATTTTTGGCCAGGTTTTATTAAAAACTGATGTGATAAACAATAATAAAAACCCAATGATAATTGACCATGAACCAATTGTTAACCCTATTCTAATAAACAATCCATAGTGAAAAACATCCCATGGACCTATTCCTAATTGTTCGCCTTTAATCGTTAATGAAATACCTAATGCTAAAATTAGTATCCCAACAATAAAAAAAGACCAGCGAAGAATCCATTTCTTACTCATAACTGCTCCTCTATCTCATGTTATATTTAAGCTAGAATAAGCTCTATTTTTTGTTGCTGTTTTGTTGATGAAAACAAAAATCAACAGACAATGAACAGAGTCAATATCCATAACTTTATTCTAATATAACATGAGATTAGGGCAGTCACTGTAATCTATGTTTTCTGAAATATTATACTCCTGGGAACCAGCCTGGTGTGTTAATAATAGCGTTCCATAGAGGATCTGGAATAACCAATTGTTCCTGCTTCTCTTTATCAAGCGATGTCACGATTTCCTCTTCTTTTCCTTCTTCAACTTTCTGAACCCAATCAGGATCTATAATTAATTCTCTACCAAGAGCTAATAAAGGAACTCCTGCCTCAAAGGCTTCACGAGCATCTTTTGCAGAATAGATAGACCCTACACCGATAAGAGGTACTCGATTATTGATGGTTTCTTGTAAATAAGCGATGCGAGACTTAGTCAGATCTTCTACACCTCTTCTTGGCTTTGAAAAGAATTCAAAAAGAGATACATGTAAATAATCAAGCCCTTTATCAGCTAAAGCATCAACCAAGGTCAACGTATCTCCCATTGTAATTCCAGGTGTTTCTGGTTCTTCTGGTGAGAAACGATAGCCAACGATAAAAGGTGAAGCTGCATGCTCTTTTACAACACTTTTCACTTTATCTACGACTGCTAGAGGAAAAGTCATTCTTTTTTCTAAACTTCCTCCAAATCGGTCTTCTCGACGATTAGAATGTGGTGAAAAGAATTGTTGCACTAAATATCCATTCGCGCCATGAATTTCAACTCCATCAAACCCTGCTTCGATTGCACGACGAGTTGCCTCACCAAAAGCATTGATGATTTCTTCTACTTCAGTTTCTGTCAAAGCTCTTGGTTTCACGTCTGGCTCTTCAGTTGATACACCTCCATTTTCTGCAGGAATATCACTCGCACTGACAATTTCCCCATTTGGAACTAATTCTGGTGGACACATTCTTCCTCCATGAAAGATTTGCAAAACTGCCTTAGCACCTTGATCTTTAATACCTTGAGCTAATTTCTTTAAGCTTGGAATCATTTCATCAGTATCTGCTCCAAATTCACCATGAAATCCTTTTCCATTAGCAGTAACATATGTACAAGCAGTTATCACCATGCTTACCCCATTTGAACGCCTTGCATAATACTTCACTTCTTCATCTGTTACAGTTCCATCTTGATTAGAAGAAAAGTTGGTCATCGGTGCCATTACGATTCTATTTTTTAATTCAATTCCATTTGAAAATGTAAATGGTGATAAAAAACCTTCATTACTTTTATTCATTTTATTTCCTCCTTTTAAGTTAGCTGTTTACTTCAAAATTATTGCGCCCAGGGGATCACCCAGTGGAAATAACTTCCCAAAAACAACATCGTATGCGAAAACAGCTTTAAGATAGTGTTATCTTAATAAAATAATTAAACGATGTACATTTAAATGCTTGTAAGAATGTGCTTCTCTTACCTTACTGTGGCTCTACATGAGCATGAACAGTATATATTTCATGCTCTTTCATTAATTTTTCCTCGACCATTGTTGAAATGTCATGGGCCGTATTAAAATCTAACGTAGAATCTACTGTAATCACAATATCAACCACAACATTGTTACCATAGCTCCTCGCCTTTATATCTTTAATTTCATTTACTTCTTTTACTTCTAGAATAGATTCTTTATATTCACGAATTAATTTTTCATCAAAGCCATCTGTTAGCTGATGGGAAGCCCCCCTAAAAACTTCCCACGCTGTTTTACAGATAATCAGTCCTACAATAATTGCTGTTAATGGATCCATCCAAGGTAAATGAAATTGTGAGCCGATTATCCCTACTGCTGTTCCAATACTAACAAGTGCATCAGACAAATTATCTTTAGCTGCTGCCATAACCGATTGACTTTTTATTTTCAGAGCCAGCTTTTTATTAAAGCGATAAACAAAATACATAACTAGTGCTGAAAATATCCCTGTCCATGCAGCTATCAAATCAGGAGGTTGATTTCCGCCTCTAAAAATAGAGGTTACTGCCCCAAATAAAACCTGAATACCGACAACCATCATAATAAATGATGCGATCAATGACGCAACCATTTCTGATTTCCAGTGACCATAAGGGTGATCTTGATCTGCTGGTTTTTGTGAGAGCCTTAAGCCTATTAAAACGGCAACAGAAGCTAAAATGTCTGTCGCATTATTTAATCCATCAGCTCGTAATGCTTCTGATTCACCAATGTTCCCCACAAACAACTTCAAAGCCGATAGGCATATGTACGCAATAATACTAATGATTGCTCCCCGTTCTCCCAATTTCAAATCAGCATACTTTTTATCATCCATATATTCAGCCTCCACTTAGTTGCCTTTAACATTAAGCATGATATAAATATAAACACCCTTGCATTTCACCTTTATTATCTAAAATATTCCCTATACATTGTTTTATTTCGTCGTGATGAGGGAAATAAGTTGTGTGAGGTGTCTCTTCTTCAAGACTTATAAATTTCTCCCAAAAAAATCTTAAAGTTGACTAACAACCATAGTGTATGAAAAAAAGCTAAATTAAAACATTTTTATTAAGACACCAGGTAAATATTATTCTCAAATAGGGTAAAACCTATTAATAAAACAGGTGATTTTTGGAGGAGATAAAATGCAGGTACATTCAAAAATTAAAGTGACTTCTTGCCATAACGAATATGATGTATTGAAAAGAGTCATTCTTTGTGAGCCACAATATATGACAATACGCGATGTGATCAATGAGACTCAAAAACAATTTGAAGATGTGGGTATCCATATAGACAAAGCCGTAAAACAACACAGGGAGTTTGTTAAAACATTACGTGAAAATGGAGTTGAAGTGATTCTACTTCCGTATCATCAGAAATTTCCTGAACAAGTTTTTACACGCGATATCGGCTTTACACTTGGACAAACTATTTTCGTTGCAAAAATGGCAAGTGATGTAAGAATGGGTGAAGAAGATGTGTTAAAACAATGGCTTGATGATGAAGTTCTTTCTTACTATAACTTAGCTGAGGATCGCATAGAAGGCGGAGATGTGATGATCGATGGTGAAACCATTTATATTGGCTTAAGTAGCCGAACGACAAAATACTCTGCTGAACACCTTCAGAGCCTTTTAACACAATATGAGGTGAAGATCCTTCCGTTTAAGGAAAAGTTTTTACATTTAGACTGTGTTTTTAATGTGATTTCTCCAAATGTCGCCATCATATTTAAAGAAGCATTTGAAAAAGAGCAAATTGAGCTACTTTCCTCTCGCTATGAATTAATAGAGGTTTCAGCAGAAGAGCAATTTACACTTGGTACAAATATATTATCACTAGGTCAAAACAAAATTATTAGTCTTCCTGTCAATAAAGAAATTAATAAGAAGCTTCGTGAAAAAGGGTTTGAAGTTATTGAGGTAGATATCACTGAAATTATAAAATCAGGTGGTTCCTTCCGTTGCTGTACATTACCAATTTTACGAGAAAAACAATAACTATTTGTCGTTAAATCATCCTCAAGACGCTATAACTGAAAAGTTATCGATTACTTTATTATAATGGTTATGAAAAATAAAATTGAATATCATCTTTACTAGTGGATGTTATTCAACATTATATAAAGGGAGAGATTACGTTGATTAATGTAAAAGATAAATGGGCTCTTATCACAGGTGCAAGTCGGGGAATTGGATATCAAACTGCCCTTTTTATGGCAAAGCAAGGCTGTAATCTTATTTTACATAGCAGAGATGTAAACAACACAAAAAAACTCGAGGCAGAGGTAAAGGCCCTTGGGGTTGCTGCTTATCGTGTTCAGGCAGAGCTAGCTAATCATAACGAAGTTGTTGCTATGCTTGATGAAATAGATGCTAAAGAAACACGTGTAGACATTGTCTTTAATAATGCTGCTGTTCAAATTGCCTATAGAGAAGATTACTGGAACACACCTGTCGAGGATTTCGAGATGAGCTTCCGCATTAATTTTATTGCAATGGTTACGATATGTAATCGCTTAATTCCTAAAATGATTGATCGTGGCTTTGGACGTGTGATTAACACAACAAGTGGTATTAAGAATGAGCCTGAACAAGCAGGATATGCTGCAAGTAAAGCGGCACTTGATAAATTCACAAAAGATTTAGCTTCTAGATTGGAAGGAACAAATGTCATGATCAATATTACTGATCCTAACTGGTGTAAAACTGATCTTGGTGGCTCTCAAGCACCAAATTCAGTTGAAAGTGCATTACCTGGAGTTGCAGTCGGTGCATTTGTTAATGACAAAAAAAGCGGGCGCTTTTTCCACGCTGAAAACTTTTACGGACTGACACTAGAAGAAGCTGTTTCTAAAGCTGAAAAAATTGAAGCTAATCCATATACCATATAAAAAATATGCAAATGAATAGAACCTTTTTCACAAGACCCGTGCAAACGTTGATTCCAACATTTGTCCGGGTTTTTTTGCTTAGGCTATTTCGCAAACTTTGTTGCTTTTAAATAGGCTAAGCATCAGCACTGTATTAAGATTAGTGGCATCTTTTCTTCATAAAATAATACCCTTATAGTGGTAAAACACTTTTTTTATTCCAAATTTTAGTTACACAGCAACGATCGTTCAGAAAAGAGCCTTTGATTATTCATTCTTAGAGCTAACTGTTGACTATCTAATTTTGTTGCTTCTATAATTCACTTATTACTAGTTTTAAAGAATGTCTTCTCTCAATAGAATTAGATATTTATTGCATTTAGTATATCTTGGCATTTCTATTACTTTAACAAAATACAATTTATACATAACACTCATCCTTATACTACTAAAGGTGGATAAATAAATGGTGGATAACCCAAATAGTTCCGAGGCTATAAAAAAAAAGCAAACCAATATTCAAAGCTACATTGATAACACAGAAAAACAACGCGGATTATATCGAAGAACATTAATGATCATTGTTATTGCGCAAATTTTTGGTGGAGCAGGGCTTGCTGCAGGCATTACTGTTGGAGCGCTTCTGGCTAAGGATATGCTTGGTACTGATAGTTTTTCTGGTTTTCCTGTTGCATTGTTCACCTTGGGATCTGCTGGAGCAGCTCTATTTGTTGGTCGATTTTCACAACGTTATGGCCGACGTCCAGGATTAGCGATTGGATTTTTCACTGGTGGTATTGGGGCGACTGGTGTCATAATTTCTGCTATTAGCAATAACATTTTCCTGCTGTTTGTATCACTACTAGTCTATGGAGCAGGCACTGCGACAAACTTACAAACACGCTATGCAGGAACTGATCTAGCACATTCAACACAACGTGCAACTGCAGTAAGTATCGCAATGGTTTCAACTACTTTTGGTGCTGTTGCTGGTCCGAACTTAGTAGGTATTATGGGTGAATTTGCCCTTTCAATTGGCATTCCTGCATTAGCAGGACCATTCATCTTAGCGGCTGTCGCTTATATACTTGCTGGTTTCACCCTGCTTATTTTCCTTCGCCCAGATCCATTAGTTGTCGCTAAAGCGATTGCCTTTGCAAAAGAAAATAAAGCAAGTAATACTTCAGATGTAAAACTCCAAGAGCAACCTGTACTTAAGCATGGGATTGTTGTTGGTGCTTCGGTAATGATTTTAACGCAAATTGTTATGGTTGCAATTATGACGATGACTCCTGTTCATATGGGACATCATGGCCATGGTTTAAATGAAGTAGGAATGATCATCGGCGTCCATATTGGTGCTATGTACCTCCCTTCTCTCTTTACAGGAATTCTCGTGGATAAAATTGGACGCATTCCAATGAGCATTTTATCAGGAGTAACACTACTTACTGCAGGTATTTTAGCCGCCATAGCTCCTACTGACTCAATGGTTGTCTTAACAATCTCTCTTGCTCTTTTAGGACTTGGATGGAACTTTGGCTTAATAAGTGGTACGGCTCTACTCGTCGATGCAACAAACCCATCAAACAGGGCAAAAATACAAGGATCAGTTGATGTATTCATTGCTTTAGCAGGAGCAACTGGAGGAGTTCTTTCAGGTATTATTGTTGCGTATACAAGTTTTCCCTCTCTCTCTCTTTCAGGTGGTGCACTTTCGATTCTGCTTATTTTCATCATTATATTGTTTAGGCGTCGTACTGAAAATTGAAGAACATGTAAAACAGCTGGAGAAACATTTTTAACAGCTGTTTTCTTTTTATTCTTGGCTCTGTTAAACTTTGTGGTTGATTTCCGTTACAGGCATTCGCTTTCCCGGGAAAAAAGTACCTTTTTTCCTAGGTCCGGAAGCCTCCTCGCCGCAAGCGCCTGTGGGGTCTCCCTTCGACACGCTTCTCCCGCAGGAGTCTCATGCCTTTCACTTCAATCAAGTGCTAAAAATCAACCATAAGCTTTAACATAGCCTTATTCTTTAGCTCAATTCTTTCTACAAACAATAGAATGTTTTTACTGTTTACGGCATTGTTTGTTTTTTTATTAGTAATTAATCCGTTCCATTTTCTTGAACACAATTGTCAAAAAGGTCGAGCCTCTTCAGCTTCTACTGTCAGGTCTCGACCTATTCTAGTTCACCCAGAGAGATCAAGTGTCTTCGGCTTCATTCCACTCTAAGAAATTCACTATCAACAATCCCTTGAAAAACAGCATTACATAAATACAATTTTCTGGAACTTTTTTATCTTCATACTCGTATTAGAAATTGAGGTGAATAGAAGAATGTATATCGAAATTGATGAACCAACAGAGAAAATTTCAAAACACGCTGTAAAAGTATGGAGAACTTCAAATACAATAGGACACACTTTAGCATTATTAATTATTGCGATACTCATTCTTTGCACAAAGAAATTTGATTGGTATGAATGGATTGGTATTGTGTTGTATGTTCTAGGTGGATTTCTAATGCTATCTTCCGTTTATTCGATAGTAATTGAACCAATTTATTTGCTAAAAACATGGCGTTATAAAATTGACCAGCAATTTATTCAGCTAAAACATGGAAAATGGCAAGAAGTTCACACGTTAATACCTATGGAGAAAGTTGAATATGTTCGTACAGAGCAAGGCCCGTTAATGAAACGATATCAGCTTTATAATATTGAAATAGGGACAACAACTTCGAGCCACGTGATTCCAGCAATTCCAGCTATGAAAGCAAAAGATTTAAAGTTCCAAATTGCTACATGGGCAAAACTGCAAGATCAAGATTTCAATGAGGGAGAAAAAGGTGCATGAAAGATGGAAGAAAACGATATCATCCTGCTCTAATTGCAGTTGAATTACTTTCATTTATTAAAAACTCCATTGGTTTCTACCTTTTCCTATTTATCCTTAAGGCCTCTTCTACGTCTAATTGGGTCATTTGGGGACGATATATACTTATCATCGCATCTGTTTTCACAGTGTTTTCGATAATCTTGAAGTGGATGACGACCCGTTATGAAATCACGAGCGATACAGTATATTTATTTGAGGGTATTTTTATAAAAAAACAACGTACTGTAGCTTTCAATCGTATTCATAATCACACATCCAAGACAACCTTTGTTCATCGTTGGTTTAAACTTACCTCGCTTGAACTAGATACCGGTACAACTGGCGATCATTCAACGATTGATTTTCCAGTTATAACAATAGAAGAAAGAAAAAGAATTCTTTCAAAACTTGATGCAAAGCAAAATGGCGAAAAAGAAGAGAAAATGAATCCAGTAGATGAAAGAACCGTTCATTTTCAATCAACCAAGAAAGATTTAATGAAAGCATCATTTACATCACTAAGCTTTCTAGCAATCTTTCCTCTACTAAGCGCTATTTATTTTAACTTAGCGGATTTTTTTCAAATTGAAGAAACAGCAGAAAGTGCTCTTGATTACTTATTTATTCATTGGTGGATATTGATCATCCTCTTCATTTTTGCTCTAGCTTTATCAATAATCATAGGATTCATCAAGACATCTATGAAGTATGGAAACTATGTGATTAGCGATAACCATGAGCAAATTTTTATTGAAAAAGGAATAGGTAACTTCACAAGCTTTTCCATTCCAAAAAATAGAGTTCAAGCAGTTATTGTCGAACAAACAATTCTCAAGCGAATCCTAGGACTAGCTTCAATTAAGCTAATCAGCACAAAATCATTTGAAGAGAAAGATCAAGAAACAAGTTCTTTATACCCCTTTATGCCAAAACATGAAGCTTATGAAATTCTACATAAAATGTTACCTAATTATGTTATTGAAGAACATATGGAACGATTTCCAATGAAGGTTCTATGGCTAAAGCTTCTTCGTCCCTATTACCTAACAATTCTTGCTCTTATTGGACTATATCTCTTTAAAAAGGAGTGGCTATGGTTTTCAGCAATCATATTTACTTTGTCTATTTCTTTACGTGTTCTAGATTATTTGTTCACAAGCTATATTCGTCATGGCAATACAGTGCAAATTAGAAAAGGAGGACTGACGAATAGCACCTTTGTTACTCACCGAGAACAAATTCAACAAATAACTATAAAACATTCTTGGCTGCAAAGACGATTTGGTGTGGCGACTTTACTGTTTTCTAACAAAGCAAACCCATTATATGAAAGTGAACTATATGGAGTACCAAAAGAAGAAGCAACCACATTTTATAATTGGTATTATAAGAAATCGTTTAATAAGGGTCAGACCCGATGATTTTGATTATTTTTCAAAAATAAAGTATAGTTGTGTATCATAAGAACAACCCTTTTGCTTAGGATGTGTTAAGATGCGTATTAATAAATATATAAGTGAATCTGGTAAAACATCTAGACGAGGTGCAGATAAATTAATTAGTGAAGGCAGGGTCACAATAAATGGAAAGCCTGCTAAAATTGGTAGTCAAGTTGAGCCAGGTGATGATGTTTTAGTTAATGGCGCGCCTGTTCGATTAGCTCCCAATTATGTGTATATTGCTTTAAATAAACCTGTAGGTATAACTAGCACAACGGAAAAAGGTGTAAAAGGAAATATTGTCGATTTAGTCAATCATCCATTAAGAATTTTTAATATTGGAAGACTTGATAAAGATTCTGATGGCTTAATTCTCCTTACAAATGATGGGGATATTGTTAATGAAATTTTACGTGCTGAAAACAAGCATGAAAAAGAATATATCGTTTCAGTAGATAAACCGATTACTCCGGAGTTCTTAAAAAAAATGTCAGAGGGCGTTAAAATATTGGATACTGTTACACTTCCTTGTGAAGTAAGACAGCTTTCCAAATTTGATTTTCAAATCATTTTGACACAAGGATTAAACAGACAAATCCGTCGCATGTGTGCTGAATTAGGTTACGAAGTGTTCAGACTGCAAAGAACTCGCATAATGAATATTCACCTAGGTAATCTTCCTCCTGGTCAATGGCGAGATTTATCAAAAAAAGAGCGCACTCGATTATTCAGTGAATTGAATTATGAACCTAAACAATGGTAAAGAAATGAAAAAATGGCCTAGATCATAGCTTGGGTCATTTTTTTTCACATCCTCCTTCATTACATTCTTGCCGATTTCTTCCTTTCACTTTGCCATTTCACCCATTCAAAAGTAATAAGATTAAGAATTAACCATACTGATCCAGCCAAATAACCTACAACTATTTCACTAGGATAATGGGCTTCTAAATAGACTCTACTAAGTCCAATCGATAGGACTAGAATGCTTGCTAAACTAGTAATACTCCATTTTAATGCCTTTGAACTTGTTTTTCTTGCCATAATATAGGTGAGAAATCCATAGAAAATTAGCGATACCATAGCATGACCACTCGGAAAGCTATATCCAACCGCATCAATTACTTCTATAATCGATGGCCTTTCTCTTTGATAAGTATGTTTTAAGAGTTGGACTAGCAAACCACCACCTACTGTTATAACTGTAAATAAAATTCCCCATTGGTCGTCCACCTCTCAAAAAGGATAACTCTAAATGATTTTCTCCAACTTCATTTAAGTGCTTTTTCCTTTAACCTACTGAATTACATTTAAAACATTTAACAAAATACACTACGTTCATTTACTGGGAAATAAATTTGAAGATATTAATTAGCTCTAGTAATAAAAGAATGACTGTTAAATATAATAAAAAATCGCACACCAAACGTTCTAACATCTGTTTAACTACGAATATTCCAAGACATTATCTGCCATTCTATACCTATTAAGATGTTGTTTACGGAGGAATAATTGTGGATTTTAATTTTATATGGAAAGCTGTCGTCATTGTAATTGGAGGCGTGTTAATTTTACGTTTAGCAGGTAGAAAGTCCATTTCCCAACTAACAGTTGCTCAAACTGTCATGATGATCGCAGTAGGATCTTTAATCATCCAACCAGTAAATGACCGAAACATTTGGATTACGATGGTGGTTACATTTTTAATGGTATCGACCCTCCTTTTTATTGAGTATATTGTTATGAAATATGACTCTTTAGAATCTTTTATTTATGGTAAATCTCTAATAGTAGTAGAAGATGGGAAAATTAATGAAAGAAATCTCAAAAAGTTGCGCTTAACTGTCGACATGCTTGAAGTACGACTAAGACAGCAAAGTATCCAAAATATTAGTGATTTGAAATGGGCAACCATTGAAACAAACGGACAACTTGGATATATCGTAAAACCAAATAAACAAGTTGCAACAAAAGACGATATTCAGATGTTAAAGGAATTAATTGAGAAGAACCAAACCAATTCATCTAGTAAAACAGCAGCAGATTCAAGTGACTATGATGATCTTTTTACTGAAGTGAAAAAGTCCGACCATATAAAAAAAATTCCTGAGAATTTAAAATGAGGAAAGCTAAAATGAACATAAAGAAAAAATACACAACCTTCTTTTCTTTACTTTTTCGATGGATATTACTTGGAACTATTATTGGTGTAATTGTAGGTACAACAACAACGTTCCTTTTAGAGACCAATGATTATATAGGTGACGTCAGAGAGAAAAGAGATTGGCTAATATTTCTTCTGCCATTTGGCGGGATATTAATTGGATATATATATACAAATTATGGAAGAGTTTATATCAATAACACACTACATGATGCTGCAGATCTTAATAATCTAGTAATAGAAGCTGTTCATGGAAACAAAAAGGTTCTTAAGAGAATGGGACCGATCGTTTATTTAGGTACCTTCATAACAGTCATTTTCGGAGGATCCACAGGAAGAGAAGGAGCAGCGGTTCAAATGGGCGGCAGTGTCGCTCAAGCTGTCAATAAACTATTTAAAGTAAATGTACTAGACACGAAAATCTTAATTATGAGTGGTATTAGCGCGGGGTTTGGTGCAGCTTTTGGGACCCCTATTACTGGCGCTGTTTTTGGAATGGAAATGGCTGCTTTAGGAAAGCTGAAATATGAAGCACTATTACCTTGTATTGTTGCAAGTTTTGCTGGACACTTTATGACAACAGCGGTGCTTGGACATGAACACGAAAAGTTTACGATTCAAAGTGTGCCAGAACATTCTATGATGATCTTTATAAAGGTGATTCTAGTATCCATTATTTTCGGATTGTTGAGTATGCTTTATTGCCAGCTGAGACATGGAATACAAAAGTATACTGAGAAACTATTTAAGAAGAACCATATAAAAAGAGCTTTTTTTGGTGGTATTATTATTGTGATTTTCACTTTAATAGTTGGTTCACAGGATTACAATGGTCGGGGCTTAGAGATGCTGCAGCAATCTTTTCAAGAAGATGTTCCTCCCTTTGCCTTTCTAGTTAAGCTCATCTTTACAGCAATCACACTTGGTACAGGCTTTGTTGGAGGAGAGGCAATACCATTATTTTTCATAGGGGCGACATTGGGTAACACTCTACATACATTTATGGATTTACCTCTATCATTTCTCGCCGCCTTAGGTTTGATTGCACTTTTTAGCGGTGGAACCAATACACCACTAGCAGCATTTCTATTAGCTATGGAAATGTTTGATGGAAAAGGATTAGAGTATTTTTTTATCGCTTGTTTTGTTAGTTACTTATTTTCAGGTCACCATGGATTATGGCCATCTCAAAAAATCTATGAACCAAAAAGTAGATTATATGGTGTTCGTAACGGTGAAACGATAGAAGATGTGGAAAAGCCAAAATGATTAACCATATAAAAGCCATTTGAGTTTTACCTCAAATGGCTTTTTAGCATTATTTATGGTCGTATTCCCCCACCTCTAGATAATTCAACTCCTAGTTCCTCTAGTTGAACTTGAGCTTCTTCCCGTGTAATTGTGCCTGCTCTTTCCTGATCCATTATTGCTTGTACTTTTTCTATCGTTCCTTCATCTAAATCTTGAAAAATATCCGTCATATTACCTCTTTCTGGTACCCCCATATGTCCTTCACCAGAAGAATTAAAGCCACCAACACCAGGACCACCTGAAGAGTGAGCAGTTGTTATGCCAGATTCATTTAACCAAGTCACAGAGGTTGATAGTGTGAAATCAAGAACCTTTGTACCTTCTTGATAGTTAATATCTTCCATATATATTCCATTTATCTCTTCTCCATCAGCTGAGCCCTCCGTAAATAATGTATACGAACTGTCTTTTTGTAAATCAGGTGAACTGAAGAAGATCGATTGGTATTCCTTTTCAGATAGGTAGGTTAAAATTTGCTTTCCTTCACTATCTTCTAAATGTACTAATGTACCTGCTGTTTGTATTTCTGGAAAACTCATTAATATCGAGTATTGAGATGATTGTTCTGAAGCAGCTTGTGCCATACCTGAACTACCTGATGCAACGATTGTTCCACCTGTTATGTCAAAGGTTCCATCATAATCTAGTGAGCCATTCCCACTATTCGTTGGACCATTCACAACCACTTGACCATCTGTCATCGTAATAGAGCCATTAGCATCTAGCCCATCACCGTCTGCATTAACAAAAATTGTTCCACCATTAATTGTGAGCATGCTAGTTTCAGAAGAAGCTACATTCATATCGATACCTGATCCATCATTACCACCAGCAACATTAATTCCATCATCACTTGACGTCAAACGAATCGTACCATCGTTAATAGTAACAATATTACCTTCAATTCCTTCATAGCTTTTTGTAATCGTGATTTCTCCACCTTTTGTAACAACAGAGGAATCTGCATGAATACCATCATCACCTGATGCAATTTTCATCTCACCACCAGCTATAATAATATTTTGATTACTGTGTACTGCATCGTCTGATGAGTTAATATCAAATGTTCCACCTGCAATTGTTAAATCTACTGAAGCTTTTAAGCCTTTGAAGCTTTCAGATTCAACCTCAGATGCTGGTGTTTCTGTTGTCATATCCTCTCTTGATCCTTGCATTCTGCTATCGAAATTGGCTATTGTTTCTGGACTTCCACCACCTGTTGTAATCGTATAGGATCCATCATTTATTGCTAGTGATGATATTGCTTGGATTCCATCGTTACCAGATACAATGTCAAAGGATCCACCTTCTAGGACAATTGAGCCTTTTGTTGTATCTTCATCATTGGTAGATTTTATTCCATCTCCACCAGCTTTAATGCTAATGTTCCCTTCTTTTACTGCAACAAGATCTCTACCCATGACACCATCATCAGTGGCTTTAATACTTATATCTCCGCCTGTTATTTTCAGTTCATCCTTACTCGTAAGTCCATTATTATAATTACCGTTGATTTTCAGCTTACCATTCCCATTTATCGTAAGATCATCTTTACTAAAAATCGTGGCATTCGGTTCATCTGAAGAATCTGTTGAAAGATATTCTTTACCATCTGTCATACTATTCTCTGTTCCATCCACAAGTGAGATAACCGTTTTTTCAGCATTCTTAATATGCAGAGCTGAAGTATTTGAGGAAGTAATTTCTACGCCGTTTAATACTAATTTCACTGTTTTTTTATCCACTGCTTCGACAACAATTTGTCCGTCATTCAATTTACCGCTAAGAACATATACACCACTAGCCTTAATTGTTAATACTTGATTAGAAAAAATAACAGCAGCTGATGCATCAAAGATTGCGTTTGCTCCATCTAGCTCAATATACGTTGGATTTTCACTTTCCCAATCTGTGTAAAAATCATCTTCATCATAAGGAACTTTTTCACTAATTACTTTGCTTACCTCTTCATCTACAACTGCACTTCCTGTACTCGCTTCATTTAAATTTGCCGATTTACTACAAGCAAACAATAAATCCAGACTTAATAAAACAACGATGATTTTTACATATTTAGAATGACTTTTCATATTCTCCATCTCCTAATTCCTAGTGGGGTCAGACCCCCTGTGTTTCCCATTATCTAGGACGAACCTTAATAAAACCTTAAAAATTCGGCTCTGTTAAACTTTGTTGTTTTTAGAATCCTGATGGAAACATGTATCATCTCTAGTGGCATCTTTTCTCCTACAAATCGCAACTTTTATGAAATAAAACACTGCTTCTAGCAGATAAAGACGTCAAATAGCAACAATCAGCCATTACAAAAAAACATTTTGCTTTTCTCTCTATTTTCGTCCTATAATCTTACTTAACCTTATTTGATGAGGAAAAGGAGATAAAAAATGAAGTTATTAATTATTGAAGATGACAAATATCTCTCTGAAACCATTAAAGAAACAACACAAGATTTGTTTGCTACTGAGCAAGCTTATAATGGTGAAGAAGGTCTTTATTTAGCAGAACAAAATATATTTGACTGTATTATTCTTGATATCATGATGCCCAATATGAACGGCTACGAAGTTCTACAAGAGCTCAGAAAAAAGGAGATACATACACCAGTTATTATTCTTACAGCAAAAGATGGAATGGAAGATAAGATTCATGGCTTCAAAGTTGGTGCAGATGATTATTTAGTGAAGCCATTTCATCGTGAAGAGCTACTATTACGATTAGAAGCAATTATAAGAAGATCAGGTGGAGGGTTAAAAGAAAATACTCTAACATTTAAAGAATTAAAATTAAATGTGAAAAATAAGACAGCTATGCTAGGTGAAGAGTTTATTAAGTTAAATGGTAAACAATTTGATTTACTGGAGTACTTGGTTACTAATAAAAATACAATATTAACAAAGGAACAGATTTTCGACCGAATTTGGGGCTTTGAATCTGATACGTCAACAACAGTTGTGGAGGTTTATGCTAGCCATTTACGCAAAAATCTTAAAGCTGTTTCTTATGACAAATATATAAAAACCTTTCGTGGATTAGGCTATATGCTTTCTGAAAATGAGGAAGGTCATGTTTAAACAAAAAATGTTTCGTAAACAACAAGCCACATTTATGATTTTAAACATGATTGCCTTTACGATTATCTTCACCATTTTTGGTGTCATTATCTTCGGACAAGTACAACGCACCTTATTTTCACAAACAGATGAAGAATTAGTAGAGTTTAAGAATATGATTGTTGATTCTCCTATGAAAGGTGAGAAATTATCACCCAAAAATCAAAATGATAATGAACCAGACCGAAATCCACCACCTGAAGATCAACGAAGAATAAATCCAAGAATTATTGTTTTACATTTTAATAACAATGGAATAATTATCAACCAAGCTCAAATTGGAACGTTAATTTATGAAAATTATTTACAAGATTACACACTTGATAAAACCAATCTAAACACAATCACTAACTTAACTATCGATGAACAATTTCATTTCCGATCTCTCTCTTTTAAAGATACTACAACAGAAAATGATATTGCCTATACACAGTTATTGATTAATATAGATGGAGAACAAACAATTCTTAATAACTTTGGTAAATTAATCATTATATGCTCTTTCATTTTTATTATCTTATCGATTTCAGCAAGTTACCTTTTATCTAAGAGAATGATGAAACCGATTATCTACTCTTGGAATAAACAAGCTGAATTTGTGGAAAATGCCTCACATGAATTACGGACACCATTAACAATTATTCAAAACAAATTAGAGTTACTTCTCACACAACCACATGAAAAAATTATCAACAAATTTGAAAATATTGCCCTAAGCCTATCGGAAACAAGACGTTTATCAAAACTGACAACAGATTTACTCACATTAGCTAGAGCAGATTCGGATACCCCATTGATGAAAGAATCACTAGCAATCGACTCGTTTATTGAGAAAGCAAGTGCTCCTTATGTTGAGATTGCAGAGTCACAGGATAAACATTTCTGGTTAAATTTAGGTAGCCGTTTACAGCTAAGCGTAGATGAAGTTCGTTTTCATCAACTACTCGTCATATTATTAGATAATGCACTAAAATATACAAGCGAGAATGACAGTATTGGGATCAAAACATATGTTGAAGATCAAAGATTTGTATTAGAAGTAACAGACACAGGCATTGGCATTAAAGAAGAAAATATTCAACATATTTTTGACCGCTTTTACCGGGAAGATCGTGCACGATCTAGAGATAGCGGTGGTAGTGGACTTGGACTATCAATTGCCCAATGGATTGTGAATAAACACGATGGCACGATTAAGGTAATTCGACACCCCCAAAAAGGCACTACATTTAAAATCAAATTACCGAAGTAAAAGATCACAATTTTTGTGGTCTTTTTTTGTTATGTTCACACCTTTGTTAAAGACTTTTTTCTGAAAGATTGTGACCTAATTATACAATCGGAACATTTATTTTTATAGCATAAAAGGTAGTAATCTAGGAAGAAAAGATGCCAATCGTCTTTTTAACGTGCTATTTACTTAGAGTTGTTAAAACAACAATGTTGACGAAAAACATCCTTCTTAAACAACACTTCTTTGTGATCGCTGAAACAAATATAAGCAATCAAATTAGCAAAGGATTTCTTTTAAGGTTTATTTAAGGTTTGTCCTAAATAATGTGAATAAGCAGTTAAGAAGTACATTAAGGAATATTTACATACAACAATTGTATTTTATCAACAAAGGAGAAAAAAGCATGGATACATTTAGCCTGAATGGTAGTAAAGGCCGAAGAGAGATTAAACATGAAATAACTAAAATGGACTGTTATTTACTTAGAAATAAGTTAAAACATTATATGAATGTTGATCCTCACGCAAACGATGATGGGAAGTATTTAATTAGAAGTGTTTATTTTGATAACTTCGATAACAAAGTACTTAACCAAAAGAAAGAAGGGTTTTATGATCGAGATAAATTTAGAGTACGACTTTACGATTTTAATATGAAATTTCTTCATCTCGAAAAGAAGAGTAAACGAAATAACCTGACATTCAAACAAAAATGTCAAATAACGGCCGAGGAATATGAACAAATGAGAGTAGGCAATATCAACTGGATGGAAAATGATACAAGATCACTAATAAGAGATTTATATTATCAAAGTATTCTTTTTCAACTAAAGCCATTAACCGTTGTTGATTATGAGCGCGAAGTCTTCATCTATCAATATGGCAATGTACGGGTTACATTTGATAGCTCTATTAAAACTAGTTTGCGTAATAATGATGTGCTTAACCCTCATTTAGCAATGGTTGAAACAAATCCAGATATCGTTATCCTCGAAGTGAAATATGATGAGTTTCTACCCACAGTTATTAAGCAATTGCTGCAAATTGGACACAGAAGAATGGGCACTTATTCAAAATATCAGATTAGTAGGATGTATGGTTAATCAATACCATCAACTGGAGGAATAAACATGGAAAACACAGTGAATTTTAAAGATATTTTCAAATCAAGTATATTGGAGAAAACAGGTAGTATCTCAATTATCGACTCGTTGATTGGTCTGCTTGTCGCATTTTTTATTGGATTATTTATTTATGTGGTTTATAAGAAAACCTTCTCGGGTGTTATCTATTCACACACGTTTAATATTTCACTCATAATTATGTCAATGGCAACATCATTGATTATTATGGGGATTTCTTCAAATGTTTTGCTGTCACTAGGAATGGTTGGGGCGCTATCAATTGTTCGTTTCCGTACACCTATTAAAGATCCAATGGATATTGTCTATCTCTTTTGGGCTATTATTGTCGGTATATTATGTGGAGCGGGCTTCATTATCTTAGCAATTATCGGCTCTGTTCTGATCGGTTTAGTGTTAATCATCTTTGTAAATAAAATTAAAATTGAAAATCCTTACTTATTAGTTGTACGATATCAGGACATTAGTGTTGAAAAATCACTAAATCACATTATTTCAGAGCATGTTAATAAATTTACGATCAAATCTAAGTCTGTTATGCCGGGGAATGACTTCGAACTTACTTATGAAATCCGTGTACAGAACTCTGACATGAATTTTATTAATACGATTTCCAGTATGGTAGGCATTAAATCTGCCGTTATGTTAAGTTATGATGGGAATTTCACTGCATAATGTAATATTTTTAAAAATATAGGCTGGGACATAATTAATTAAGCTGAAAGGAACAAGTTCGATCCATTTCGCTGCAGACACTCCATTCGCCGGGGAGGAAGCTAAGCCTCCTCAGCTACGCTTGCGGGGTCTTAGCCTTTCCTCTATTCCCGTAGGAGTCGATTGTCTTCCGCTCCATTCCACTAGTTCTTAAAAATAATATACAAAATCAAAAAAATCATTAAAAACAGCAAATAAAAACCCGAACTATTAGGCGAATGTTTACTTGACATATCACCTAATAATTCGGGTTTATCATTAGCTTAAATACTTATGTCCTACCCTCTTTTAATTATGGCTATTTTATTAATCTTTATTGTTTTCTAGAATAGTTATGGAAACAACTCTTTATCAAGTCTAGTGGCATCTTTTCTTTCTAAGAAACAAACCTTTTATCCGGTAGTACACTGTTTCTAACTGATAAAGCCATTAATTAGCAACATATCTTGTCACAACCTTCTTAAATACACCTTCAGTTTGGAGACTTTTTCATTTACCTATCCAATCAAGTTTCATAATTCTAATCTTAATGAATCTCACTTCCAAATTTGCTCTTGGATATCCTTAAGTGTTTTCACAGATTTCGCCAGTTGCGCTTGTTCTTTTTCGTTCAATGTTAATTCTACAACCTTTTTAATTCCTGTTCGGTTAATGACTGAAGGAATACCAATATATACATCACTATGCCCGTTTTCACCTTCTAGCAATGCTCCTACTGGTAAAACAACATTCTCATTTCTTAAAATGGCTCTTGTTATTCTCGCTAACCCCATTGCGATTCCATAATAAGTTGCACCTTTAGATTCAATAATTTTATATGCTGCATCACGAACCTGTATTGAGATCTCTTCTTTTCTTTCTTCTGTTAACTTCTGTGCAATGGGTGTTCCTGATATATTTGCTAAGCTCCAAACTGGAAGCTGTGAATCGCCATGTTCACCAATAATATATCCATGCACACTTGTTGGAGCTGTTTCAAATTCTTCACCTAATAAATATCGAAATCTAGCAGAATCTAAAACTGTTCCAGAACCAATCACTCGTTCTTTTGGTAAACCAGATATTTTCCATGTAGCATAAGCCAAAATATCAACCGGGTTCGTAGCTACTAAGAAAATACCATTAAACCCAGACTCCATAATACCTCCAACAACTGATTCAAAAATCTTTACATTCTTGCTTACAAGATCTAATCTAGTTTCTCCAGGTTTTTGTGCCGCACCCGCACAAATCACAACAATTGCTGCATCCTGACAATCTTTATAGTTACCAAATTTGATATTCATGGCACTTGGGGCATAAACAATTCCATGATCTAAGTCCATAACATCGCCTTTTGCTTTTTCCTCATTTAAATCGATAAGAACTAGTTCATCACATATGCCTTGATTCATTAATGCGTAAGCATAACTTGATCCTACTGCCCCAGTTCCAACTAATACTACTTTATTTCCATGAGTTAAATTCATTTTGTTTTCCTCCGTTTATTTATATTTTTTCTATTAAAAGTTCAGCTATCTATATATAATAATTTCAAAATTCATGATGTTTTTTAGTATGTCTCTTTTCTGAAAAAACTGCCGACCTAGGAGCCTTGTCAAAATCCTTTAGTATTGAACAAATCATAACATGACAATTAGTACTGGTATGTAATAAATATCACACGTAAACATTAGCAGCAAATTGTTCTATTTTTATATTTGTAAGCATATCATCATCTCGAATAACTAATGTAAATTTATGTTATTTTTCTAATGATCAAGTTATTCTAAAGGTAGTAATTGTTAAACAATCTAATAGATATATAGGACTTTTTATGGTCTAATTGGTTCATACCTTTTACACAATCCATTAATCATTTTTAAGAGTAATTCCACAACTTGTTCTGCTTACTAAAATTTTACATAATAAATATTTAATATTACAAATAACGACAAAGTTTACGCTATACTATCTAGTAGAATTATAATAAAAGAGTATAATTTTAAAGGGTAAAGATGTTAAAGGGTATGTGGAGGGGCAATTATGGAAAATGTTATAGAACAATCAGTTGGAGAAGTTTACAAACCAAGACACAAAAAAACTAAGTGGTATAAAAGCTGGAAGGTTATCACAACAATCATTATCATTATTATCGCACTCATTGTAGCTATAATGAGCTATTATCAAATGTACCACTTTAATCAAAATATAACGATCAATAATGTAAACGTTAGCGGCATGTCTGCAGAAGAAGCCTTGAATAAACTTCAAGCTACTGAACTAGATAATGATGTTTATATTGGACAAGAACGAATAATAGATGGAAAAAATACTCAAATGGTGTTTACAAAAGAAGATTTACCACAGGTTAAAAAACTGTTAAAAAGTCAATGGACATTCTTTCCTTCCACTAAGGAAATGAAATATTCGTTATTGCCTAGTAAAAGTGATCAATACCGAAACGAAACCTTAAAAGCCGAAGTGGAAGAAAAACTCCTTCTAATGAACAAAAATTTAACAGCACCTAAAGATGCAAAAGCGATTCTTGAGCAAGGAAAAATAACAATTTCGAAAAGTGTTGATGGAACACAATATGATGTTCCTAAACTTCTAGAAGAGTTCGAAAAACAGGAATATATTAGTGAAATTAAGCTAAATCCTGTATTCAAGCAACCTATTAAGGAAGATAGTCAGATTGTTATGAATGAAGAAAGGAAATTACAAGAACTCCTTGAGAATAGTGTTGATTATAAGGTACAAGATAAGGTTTACTCACTAAAAGCAAGCGACCTTATTAAAAATGCCTCAATTTCAAAGGACATGAAAATTACCATAGATCCAAGTCATATCAAAAATAAAATCAGTGAAATCAATATCTCTCAATCCACATTAGGAAAAAACTTTACCTTTAAGACCCATTCAGGATCAGTCATATCAGTTAAAGGACAAGGGTATGGCTGGGCACTTGATGTTGATAAGGAAACAGCACTTATTCAAGGTATTTTTGAAAAAGGGGAAAAATCGATTGCGGCATCTAATATTATTGGAAATGGCTGGAGCAATGAGGGCTATGGCTATGAAACGATCACAAACAATGGCATAGGTGAAACTTATGCTGAAGTATCTATTAAAGAACAGCGTATCTGGATTTACAAAGAAGGAAAATTGGTTGTCACAACTAATGTTGTGACCGGAAAACATAGCACACAAGAAGATACATCACCAGGAGTGTGGTATATCCTTTATAAAAGATCTCCCTACACACTGTCGGGTAGTTCTGCAGGCAATCCTAATTATTCAATTGAAGTAGACTATTGGGCACCATTTACAAACAGTGGGCAAGGTTTTCATGATGCTAGTTGGCGTAGCAACTGGGCAAGCAATGCCTATCTTACAGCAGGTTCTGGAGGCTGTGTAAATGTATCGCCTAGTGTGATGAAATCAGTTTACGATAATCTAAGTATCTATGATCCAGTTGTTGTTTATTAGAAAGTAAGTGCGAACAGGAAATTGTAAAGATTTCCTGTTTTTTTATTTGATTAGTAGATAATAAACACCACAGCAGACCTTTTTGTCTTCTTTCTCAGGGCGTGATGCATGCCTCCTCTTCGTCAGTACCTTTGACCTTCTTAATCATATCAGTAAGTTAATGTAAAAGTACTGCTAGAAAAAATGAAATTTCGCTGTTTTATTTCTCTAAAGTAACCAATCGTTACCAAGGGTACATTACTTTATATGTATTCATTAGGTTCGACATGAACATGTACATCATAAATTTCAAAATCCTCTTTTAGTTTTTTCTCAACTTTTGTAGATATATCATGTGCTGTTTGAATATCTAGATTAGAATTTACAGTTATTACTGTATCTACAACAACGTTATTTCCATAATTTCTTGCCTTAATATCCTTAACGTTTCTTACATCATTGATTTCACTTATAGCTTCTTTATATTCACTGATTAAACTTTGATCAAAGCCATCTGTTAGTTGATGTGAAGCATCTTTGAATATGTCCCATGCAGTTTTGCAAATTAGCATACCCACGATTGTTGCTGTAAGAGGATCAAGCCAAGGTAGATTAAACTGTGATCCTACAATACCAATCACTGTTCCAATACTAACCCATGCATCAGAAAGATTATCCTTTGCTGCTGACATCACCGCATGACTTTTTATTTTAAGGGAGAGTTTTTTATTATATCGGTAAACAAAATACATAATGGCTGAGGATAGTAAACCTGTCCATACGGAAATCATATCAGGAGCTTCTTCTACTCCATTCCAGATAGAATGAGCAGCACTGAATAGTACTTGAACACCTACAGCGAACATAATAAAAGATGCGAACATAGAAGCAACCATTTCAGCCTTCCAATGACCATAAGGATGATCTTCATCAGCTGGTTTTTGTGATAGCCTTAACCCTACTAGTACTGCAATTGAGGCCAGTATATCCGTGCTATTATTTAACCCATCAGCCTTTAAAGCTTCTGAATGACTAAGATTTGCCACAACTAACTTTACTATGGATAAGAATAAGTAAGCAATTATACTAATAATCGCTCCTCGCTCTCCTAATTTAAGGTTTGAGTACTTTTGTTCGTTCACTTCTTCTCCTCCAATCACTGCTTGAATAGTTTACCAAGCGAGAGTTATGTGGGTCTATAGCAATCTTTTTCCGTTAATCCATATAAATCATAGGTATACAACAATGTTTCATGGAGGAAAAAAATGAGTAAAGAACAAGTACCTAAACAAAAATAATTATGATCTTTATCATTACTTACCTATAACCAAAAAAAACACCTTTATCAGAATTAACTAATAAAGGTGTTTTTTTTAAAAGGCTCTGTTAAACTTTGTTGTTGATTTCCGTTACAGGCATTCGCTTTCCCGAGAAAAAATGCAGTTCGTTTTTTCCTAGGTCCGGAAGCCTCCTCGGCGCAAGCGCCTGTGGGGTCTCCCTTCGACACGCTTCTCCCGCAGGAGTCTCATGCCTTTCACTCCCAATCAACAAAGTGCTAAAAATCAACATTAAGCTTTTATAGCCTTAATAAAAGTATTTATATTTTAATAGTGCCATTCAAACACCTACTAGTAGAAATAGGTTCTGATTAAACTCGTTCCATATTGAAGAAATAATGATTTCTTCTTGAAAAGAGTTATCAAAGTTGCTTATCTATTGATTTCATACCTTTGTTTTTATATCAAGAATAGCTATAGGCCGTTTTTTTTTCACTTAAACCCAGAGTTTCTGAGGTCGAGGTGTGAATCTCCTGTAAGAGCTTCGGGTTTTCCATTAGTGATATACCATAAGATGGAATCATTTCTTTAATTTTTGGTTCCCATTCTTCCATATGTTGTGGAAAACATCTTTTAATCACATCAAGCATAACATGAACAGCCGTTGATGCACCTGGAGAGGCACCTAGTAATGCTGCTATTGAGCCATCAGCAGCACTTATCACTTCTGTACCAAATTGCAGGGTACCCTTGCCACCAGCTTCAGTATCTTTAATCACTTGCACACGTTGACCAGCTACAACAAAATCCCAATCCTCACTTTGTGCATTCGGAATAAATTCCCTTAGTTCTTCCATACGCTTTTCTTTCGATAACATCACTTGCTGAATTAGGTATTTTGTTAAAGACATGTTTTTTGCCCCTGCTGCTAACATCGTGATGAGGTTATCTGGTTTAACAGATGTGATTAAATCAAAGATTGAACCTGTTTTTAAAAACTTAGGTGAAAATCCAGCAAAAGGTCCAAATAGCAGCGATTTTTTATTCTCTATGAATCTTGTATCTAGATGCGGCACAGACATCGGAGGAGCGCCAACCTTAGCTTTTCCGTATACTTTAGCATGATGTTGTGCAACAACCTCTGGATTATTACACACCATGAATATTCCACTCACTGGGAATCCACCGATATGCCTGCCTTCAGGAATGCCAGACTTTTGAAGTAAATGTAAACTTCCTCCGCCGCCACCAATAAAGACGAACTTTGCTGAATGATGTTCAACGTTACCGCTTTCAACATTACGTACTTTTAGCTCCCATGATCCATCACTGCTGCGATTTATATTATCAACACTATGGTTATAATTTATATCAACATCTTTATTCTTTAGATGATCAAACAGCATTCGCGTTAAAGCGCCAAAGTTTACATCAGTTCCAGTATCGATTTTTGTTGCAGCAATCGATTCATTTAATGAACGGTTTTGCATAATAAGAGGAATCCATTCCATTAGTTTCTCAGGATCGTCAGAAAATTCCATTCCTTGAAACAATGGATTAGTTGTTAATGCTTCAAAACGTTTCTTTAAAAACGTGACATTTTGCTCTCCCTGTACCATACTCATATGAGGCAATGGCATAATAAAGTCCTGCGGATTTTTAATCAGATTGTTATTTACAAGGAAAGACCAAAATTGCATTGACACTTGAAACTGCTCATTTACCTTTATAGCTTTGCTAATATCTATAGATCCGTCTGGTTTTTCATCTGTATAGTTAAGCTCACAAAGTGCCGCATGCCCTGTTCCCGCATTATTCCATTCGTTTGAACTTTCTTCACCCGAATTTGCGAGCTTCTCAAACACTGTTATTTCCCATTCCGGTACTAATTCTTTCAGAAGTGTCCCCAAAGTCGCACTCATGACACCGGCACCAATTAAGATAACGTCTGTTTTTTTCTGTACGTTGCTCATTATACCCTTCCTTATCCCCTATATTTGCAGGCGCTCCTGCTTAGGTGTTACAAATAGCCAGGAGCGACCTAGGAAAACACCTTTTCTGTATCAATTATATAAGCATATCATATTCCCTATTATAATTATTTATAGATTAAAATATCTAGTATTATCTGATTATTATAAACTATTTAGAGCTTATAAAAAAGTGTGAAGTCCTTCCAAGAGACTGAAATAAGCAAAAAGTGGAATTCACTAAATCTTAGGATTCAAGCATAGAGCTATGGGTTTGAAATGGTTTCTTTATCTTATTCCTTTAGAGATAGCAATTGTTCTCAGCAAAGAAACAGACATAGAGCTCATAAAAAACATAACTCAGTTTAATTATCAACTATAATTAGCTAGACAGTCACCCATTTAGTCCTTCTTTAATATTGTATTGGTGTAAAGAAGGAGGGTAAAAAAATGAAAGTACTTTTTGATAAAGAGTGGTTAGAGGAACAAATAGAAACACTCCCTTTATGGAAAAAAGAAGCTTATCAAGCTTTTTCTTCTCTTATTGCAGATAATGAAAATACGTATCCTTGTATCCCAGCAAGACAAGGATTTTTATCTAATAATCTTCGTTTTAGCTTTATGGGTGACCCCCGTGAAGTAAGTTCTGCAAAGGAGCTTGCACAATCGTTAAAAGAGTATAGAAATATTTCTCGTGAAACGGGTAAGTATGCATCTTTAGCCGTGTTTGTCGAAACACCTAAAGACATTCTGGAGAGGTACAATGTAGAGGATTATCGCAAATTATTTTGGAGTATATTAAATAACGTAACATCATTTGACGAAAAAAAATGGCCAGAAGGTATACCAACAGATCCTTCCGACCATAAATGGGAATTTTGTTTCGATGGAGAACCTTACTTTGCGTTTTGTGCCACACCTGCACATCAAATACGTCAAAGCCGCTATTTTCCCTGTTTGATGTTGGCGTTTCAACCACGCTGGGTGTTTGATGAAATAAATGACTCAACCGTATTTGGGCGTAAAATGAAAAAACTTATTCGTAAACGGCTTGTAGAGTTTGATGGAGTTTCTGGTCATCCTGATTTAAAATGGTATGGCGCAGAAGATAATCATGAATGGAAGCAGTATTTTCTGAGTGATGATGATAGCAGCCCTTCTAAATGTCCTTTTACTAGTATGAAGAACAAGTTTTCTGGCTTTTAAAGTAGGCTTATTTAAAAGTAACCACATCTTATAGAAAGAGCAGACTATCAAAAGATTTAAGTCTGCTTGATTTTCTTTATGATTTTGGTACAAGCTACATCCTCAGGAAAATACCAATCTTCATTTCGTCCTTCTCACTAATGACTAAGAGCAAGAATTAGAACAGGATCGAACACCTTTAATAGATATGCATTATTTTGCAGATTTTCTCTTTAGCGGTAATGTCATACATCTGATGCCTCCGCCAGATTTTTCTAACTCTGTGACATCAATCTCAATAATGTTCTTTTTTTGCAATTTAGGATGACTTTTAATACTCTGTTTATGTGCTTGTTTACTTAATAATAATGTTTCTGGATTAATATTAAGAAAATTAATATCAGGTATTGTTTCATAATTTTTCAGCCAATAAACCTCAAATCCATGACGATTTAAAAATTGTTCTGACATTTCATAACGAGATTCTGTTTCAGTTAAAACATTTACCGGGAAATAACGCAAATAACTTTTTGATATCACAAGATCTTCGTTTGCAACATTACAATTCATATCCAAGTGAAGTGTATCTGAGCGACGTGGTAAATCAATCAAACCAATCTCAGAAAAGCCTGCTTGAAATATTTTGTCCTTTATTCTCTCTACACTTGAAATACTTGTCCTCATCCCCACATTAATAAATACAGCATCTTTGTTAAGAATAAGCACATCTCCATACTCTAGAGCTTTTACATCATTATTTTCATTTATTAAAAATTGCTCTGGAAACCACTTTTTCATTAGCAGATGTGATTGGATATATTCAGGTCGTCTCATTGAAATTCCAGGTTCACCTGGAATGATAATGTCTCCAAATACACAAGCAAGGTCTCTAACAAAGAAACGGTTAATTAGCTGTTTACTTAATCGATTCTCTTCCTCTGTTAACTCTTCGGAATAGTCAATGATCTGTATTCCTTCCGTTTCAAACGCTGCTTTTAGCTCATTAAAATTTTCATGTGCTTTGGATTGATTAACAGGAGCACTCCACTGAACATCTTCAGCTGTTTTTAAATCTGGAATATCTAAACTAGATGGTGAGCAAAGCATAACAACTTCAAGTTCCCCATGTTCTGACCAGCAACTTGGTTTGAACGATTTCATGTTCCTCTCCTGCCTTCCCTCTTTATTATCTTCTTTATCGTTTCCTCTCGTTATTAATTTATGTATAAGAAGACTATCGCTAGCAATAACAAACGAGTTGTTGTTTTTATGAAATTCATATAATTTTTTTATCCACTTTTAATTACTTACTGCACTTCCTTATGAGTGTTACATGTTAACTCAATTGATATCTCAAACTTAGATGAACTAAGAATGTTTTTGAACATTCTACGATAAGCAAATTGTTGAATGTAAAATGTAGAAAAAAAACCACTATTCGTCATACATGACAAACCGGAAAAAGGCCATTATAAATACGTAAGTTATATTCAATCATGAGGGGGAGTTTTACGTATGGAAAATCAAAACATGAACCAATCAGGACAACAACAAATGGCACCGAATATGCAGGTTAGTAAAAATCATGGTGGTCATGAAATATTTGATGCTCATGAAGTACTCGCAGGAATCATCAGTATGTTAGATCAGTATCAAATGTACGAACAGCATATTCAAGACCCTGAGCTAAAAAGCATCGCTCAACGTCAAGCTGCATTTGTGACACAAACATACAATACAATTGTTGACACTTTCTCTACAGGACAAGATCCATCTGTTCCTACTCAACAATATAAAATGAATCAAAATAATGAGGTTGTATATGGATTAAAGCCTGGTCAACCGAAAAAACCTAATAAATCTATTAACGAACTTTCCGATCAAGGTCTTTCTGCATATATGCTTGGAAACACAAAATCATTATCAACATTATTAGCAATGTCTGCCCTAGAGATCACAAACCCAGTATTGCGTCGTGTTATGGCTGATAGTGTACCGAACTTTATTGAATTAAGTTATGAAATTTTCTTATATCAAAACAAACATGGGTACTACCAAGTGCCACAACTAATGCAACAAGACATGAATCAAATGTTAAGCGCTTATGCAAAGGCTCAACCACAAGGAAATATGACACACTAAGAACAAAGGCTCAAGTGCACTGGACCAGGAAATACCTTGGTCCAGTTTTTATTTGTGAAAAAGTAAATGTGAGAAAAAACCAAAATGAAGTCTTTGATGACTTCTTTTTGGTTTATAAATAGCTTTGAGTAGTAAGTTATGATTACGAAATAATATCAAATAAAATTAGTTAAAGTTGAAGTCTTTTTTCGGTGATTGTATTTTAGTGCTACTCCTATTTATTTCTTTGTCGATCAATATATTCATCCTAGGTTTCATCATTTTATAATTACTTATACTCGTGATTCTTAAGTGAAATAGGCACATATAAAGGAGCCACCTATAAGTAGTTTAGCCTATATTTCATTTTAATTTTGTATTGACAACTTATTAAAGAGGATATACAGTATTGATAGTGATAATTATTATCAACTAACTCATATAAAGGAATGATATATAAAATGAATGCAAAATTATTTACATCATTACTTATGGCTATGCTTATGATTGCACTCGTTGGTTGTTCAGATTCAGCTCAGCAATCAAATGCAAAATCTGAGCCATCTACTGAAGAAACGAATACAGAAACTGCTGAAAACGAAGAATCAACAACAGAATATCCAATTGTGATTAAGCATGCATTTGGTGAAACAACAATTGAAGAAAAACCTGAAAACGTTGCTACTATTGCATGGTCAAACCATGACGTTGCTCTTGCACTTGGCGTTGTACCTGTAGGGTTCTCCGCTGCAAACTATGGTGTTCAAGATGATAGCGGAATGTTACCTTGGACTGCTGAGAAATTAAAAGAACTTGGTGAAGAAAGCCCAAATATCTATCAAGATACAGACGGTTTAGATTTTGAAGCAATTGCTGATTCTAATCCAGATGTTATTCTTGCAGCATACTCTGGTATTACTCAAGAAGAATATGATACATTAAGTGAAATTGCTCCAGTTGTTGCTTATCAAACTAGCCCTTGGGTAGCTTCATGGCGTGAACAAGTTACATACAATTCAATGGGTATGGGATTTGAAGAAGAAGGGAAACAACTTATTGCTGATACAGAGAAATTAATTGCTGACAAAGCAAGTGAATATCCTGAACTCAAAGGTAAAAAAGCTACTTTCGTAAGTATTACTGCTGCTGATTTATCTAAATTCTACGTATACACACCTGGAGATCCACGTGGTGCATTTCTTAGTGAGTTAGGCATGGAATATCCTGAAAGTGTGACAAGTCAAATTACAGATCCAAATCAATTCTTTATAGAAGTAAGTGCTGAAAATGCAGATATGCTAAACGGTGCTGATATATTAGTATCATATGGTGATGAAAATACACTAGCAGCTTTACAAGCTGATCCAATCCTTGCAAAAATCCCAGCAATTGAAAGAGGTTCTGTCGTAATTATTGGAGATAACACACCACTTGCAGCATCAGGAACTCCAAGTCCACTTTCAATTGAATACTCAATTGACGAATACTTAACTTTACTCTCAGAAGCTGTAAGCAAAGTAAAATAATATGAGTAATACTTCCGTTTCAGAAAATAAGCAGTTGCATATACCGAAAAATTTCATAAAAGTACTTATACTTTCTATTGTTTTACTCGGTATATGTGTATTGGCTTCTCTTGCTTTTGGGTCTCGTCTCGTTGGATGGAAGGAACTAATGGATGGTTTATTCCATCCTGATGTACAGACCCACGGAGCAAATGTTGTTCGCCAAAGAATGGCTAGAACTGTATTTAGTATTATGTGTGGTGCAGCATTAGGAGTTTCTGGGGCTCTCATGCAGTCAGTCACTCGCAACCCTATTGCAGATCCTAGCATACTCGGAGTGAACACAGGGGCTGCACTTTTCGTGGTTTGTGGAATTTCCTTCTTTAATATTGGTTCCGCTAGTCAATACATTTGGTTTGCATTAGTAGGAGCAATCATAACTGCCATTTTTGTATTCGGAATTGGTTCGATGGGGAGTGGCGGTGCCACGCCCCTTAAACTCGTTTTAGCGGGTGCTGCTACAAGTGCTGCTTTATCATCTCTCGTGATGGCAATTATGATTCCTCGCTCAAACGTTATGGACCAATTTAGATATTGGCAGGTAGGAAGTGTCGGAGCAGGAAATTGGAACTCTATCTCAATTTTTATTCCCTTTCTTATTATTGGAATACTAATAGCCCTATTCTCCGCTCCATCACTAAATGCAATCGCTTTAGGTGATGAAGTAGCAACAGGACTAGGAGTACGTACAGGAACACTTAGACTTATTGCGGCGTTTGCTGGAGTGCTATTATGTGGCGTAGCAACAGCACTAGCAGGTCCTATTGGCTTTATCGGATTATTAGCAACACATGTTATTCGACTTCTAATTGGCCCTGATATTCGTTATATTATTCCAATGTCAGCACTTTTAGGTGCTATTATCTTAACAATATCAGATGTGGTCGGCAGAATTCTTGGAAGTCCTGGCGAGCTTGAAGTTGGTGTAGTAACAGCATTTATTGGAGCTCCTATTTTAATCTTAATAACTATGAAAGCGAAAATGCGTGCCTTATGATGAATGAATCTATGAATTTTATTATGGTAGGTAGAATAAAAAGACAACGTCGTTTTTTCCTTGTCACTTTCTTACTTGCAATCATTTCCCTAGCACTTTGCTGCACAATGCTCATGCTAGGAAACACAATTTATCCTTTTTCCGATGTTATAAGTGTTTTACTCGGTGAGAAAATAAAAGGTGCATCATTTGCCGTCGAAACAATACGTTTTCCAAGAATGGTTGCAGGTGTTTTTGCTGGATTTGCTTTTGGTGTTGCTGGACATGTATTTCAAACAATGCTTCGTAATCCTTTAGCAAACCCAAATGTCATCGGTATCACAGCTGGTTCAAGTGCAGCTGCTGTGTTTTGTATCATCGTTCTACAAGCAAGCACAACCGTTGTTTCAATTGCTTCTATTATTGGTGGACTAGCAACAGTTATCATAATTTTTCTATTATCAAGAGGTACTTCTTTTTCAATTGGTCGATTAATTTTAATAGGAATTGGCATTCAAGCCATGCTAAACGCTGTCATATCGTACTTATTACTTATTGGTCAGCAAAATGATGTTCCTACGGCAATGAGATGGTTGAGTGGCAGTCTAAATGGTGCTAAAATGGAGAATCTTTATCCATTAATGATTACCGTCCTTATCTTCGCACCAATTATCGTTGTTCTCGGGAAGAACTTAGATATGCTAGAGCTTGGAGAGCAAGCAGCAACATCACTTGGAGTCGATACTGACAAAACACGATTTATACTTGTGATCAGTTCGGTCCTTATTATTGCGTTAGCAACAGCTACAACAGGACCTATCGCTTTTGTCGCGTTCCTTTCTGGACCTATTGCAAAAAGATTAGTTGGAGTAGGTTTTTCAAGCATTATTCCCGCAGGTCTTATTGGCATCATTTTAGTTTTAGGATCAGATCTAATCGGACAATTCGCATTCGTGGCTAGATATCCTGTAGGTGTAATCACAGGCATACTTGGAGCTCCATATTTGATTTACTTGCTAATTCGAATGAATCGAAAGGGAGATTTATAATGAAACCGACACAAGCTTTTCAAACGGAAGGAATCACTGCTGGCTACGATAATAAAACCATTTTACATGATGTAAGCATAACGATTCCTAGCAACAAAATAAGCATTATCATTGGAGCCAACGGTTGTGGTAAATCTACACTTCTTAAAACAATGGCTAGACTTATTAAACCTACCTCTGGGCAAGTTACTTTGGGTGGAAAACCAATCAATAAAATTCCTCCCAAACAGTTGGCACGTGTATTGGGACTGTTACCTCAATCACCGATTGTACCTGAAGGAATAACGGTTGCAGATTTAGTTGGACGAGGAAGATTTCCACATCAAACATTTCTAAAGGGTTGGACAAAGAAGGATTATGAAGCAGTTGGTGACGCAATGGAAATGATGAACATCACTGAATTTGCCGATCGAAGCATCGATGAGCTTTCAGGTGGTCAAAGACAGCGTGTCTGGATTGCAATGGCATTAGCTCAACAAACAGACATATTATTTCTTGATGAACCAACAACCTATTTAGATATCACTTATCAAATTGAAATTCTTGATCTGCTGACAGATCTTAACCGAAAATATGGAACAACCATTGTTATGGTTCTTCATGATATCAATTTATCTGCTCGTTATGCAGACTATATTTTCGCTCTTCAAAAAGGAAGACTTGTTGCAGAGGGTGAGCCATCAAAGGTTATTACAAGTACATTAATTGAAGACATTTTTGGACTTCATTGCACTGTAATAGAAGACCCTGTTTCTGGATCTCCTTCAGTCATCCCTATAGGACGATATCATGTGAATAGAGAGCTAACCCTTATTAAAGGCTAGCTTCCACACATAGCAAAAGGTTGCAGACGATCTCCCTTTGATTGGGATCGTCTGCAACCTTTTTGCTGTGAAGTTCTCTAAATGTTCATCCTTAACCCTTAACCATTTCTTCCATAATCCAGTTCGTTCTCGCACCAGTTTCTCCAGTGCTTGGGCACAAATTGGTATCTCCTGTTAAATCAGTAACAATAGTTTCAACTAGGTGCTGATGGACATGCTGAGGGCGTTCAAATTTCCATTGTTCTTGTCCATTCTCAGTCTTCAGAACAATTGGGTCATTCCCAAATGTAGAAAAGGTAATACTCCCCTTACTGCCGACAATCTTATTCACATCCTCATCTTCAAAAGCAGAAAAACACCAATTACCTACACCATGGATTCCAGATTGAAAGCGATAAGTACCTGTAACAATATCTTCCGCTTGATAAAAACCTGCTTGATTTGATGAAAATCCTTTTGTCTCCTTGATAGGTCCTAGCAAATATTCCAATATATCCAGAGTATGACTGGCTAAATCAAAAAACAAACCTCCACCGGATAATACAGGTTGAACTCTCCATGGGGGATTTTTTGAATCCTTCACATCTTCCTTCGCTTTTTGATACTGTGTTGTTGATACGAAACGAATATCCCCGATCATTTTATTTTCCAAGAGTTCTTTTATTTTTACAAACCTTGGCTGGGCCCTACGGTAGTATGCAACAAATAAAGGAACACCCGCTTTTTTACAAGCAGCAATCATTTCATTACATTCAGCCCAATTAAGTGCCATAGGCTTTTCTACATAAACAGGCTTTCCTGCACCTGCAGCTTTTAATGTATATTCCTTATGTGAGCCTGGTGGTGTGGCAATATAAACAGCATCTACATCAGGATCATTAATTAGTGCGTCAGCATCATCATACCATATGGGAACATTATGTCTTTTTGCATAGTCTTTTGCTAGCTCACCTGTTCTTCGCATAACAGCAACTAACTCTGAATTTTTTACCTTTTGAAATGCCGGGCCACTCTTCACCTCTGTCACATCTCCACAGCCAATAATACCCCAACGTACTTTTTCTAGATTCATGGATTTTTTCCCCTTCCTCTTATTACCTTACCTTGCTATTTCTAATTTTTTACCTATTATTTACTGTACCACTTAGAACCAATGTAAAAAAGGCTATGGATCTAATGCTATGGATAAAATAAAGGCTAAGGTAGAAAAGCAGGAAGATGATTTTTCTATATAAAAAATCAGAGCAGAATTTGTCATTCTGCTCTGATCTACAGCTCTTCTATTATCCTTTTAACTAGATCTATATTATTTATCCATTCAAATCTTCAATTCGGATCGAACGACTATGAATTGTATGGTTCCAATTTTTATTATTACTTGTAAATAAACCATAAAGAGTGATCGGAAACCAAGTGAATTGGAATACCGGGAATAGCACCAGTCCTAGGTATGCCTTTATAGGTCTTCGCTCCATCATCATGACGATTGGAAACTGTAGAAACAATGCCACGTTTAACGCAATCCATCCCCAGTCTGGAACAACCTTCAGCAGTTCGAATTGGCTATATAATGGAGTAGCTAGTTGTAAATAGGACATTACCCATACAGCAGCTACAAATAGAAACCTGATGGGCTGAAATAAATACATGACTGCATCAAATTGTGTGAAACTTCGTTTTTGAATAGATTTTATAAAAAGTGGCTTCATATATCTTCGGGCACAATCCGTGTGTCCGCGCATCCAGCGTAATCTCTGTCTTGCAGAACTTATAAGTGTAACAGGCTTTTCATCATAGACAATTGCATTATTTGCCCAAGTAGGATAGATATCATTACCAAGGCAGCGTGCTGTAAATTCTACATCTTCTGTAAGTGACGTTGCGTTCCAGCCTATTTCCTTGAGTAATTTTGAATCAAAACACATCCCTGTGCCTGCTAACGTACTGGCCATTCCCCAGTTATGCCTTGCCTGCTGCCACATTCGATTAATATACCAGTATGTGATGGCATAAGAAAGGGAAACCCATGAATCATATGGATTTTTCGTTTCTATATAGCCTTGAATGACTTGATGGCCATCCACTAGCTTATTATTCATTTCACTTAAGTAATTTTTACTAACGAGATTGTCTGCATCAAATACAACAATCGCATCAAACTCACGTTTTCCTTGCCATAGTTTTTCTAGCATCCATTCCATAGCATAACCCTTCCCCCTTCGGAGTGGGTCAATCCTCTCCATCACGTGAACTTGATGCATATTTGCAATCTGCACAGTATTGTCTGTACAGTTATCACAGATAACAAAAACCTCATATAACTCCTTTGGATAATGCAACTTAGCGAGATTCTCTAAGAGAGGAGCAATGACCTTTTCTTCATTATGTGCTGCAACGAGTATGGCAAAGGACTTTTGTGGTTGATGCTCTTTTACAACCTTTTTATTTCTCTTAAAACCAGCCAAACTAATAATAATTTGGTAAAAACTAACTGAAAAAATAAGAACCTGAAAGATATTTGAAATGACAATGAAAAAGTGTTGCATGATTTCTTCCTTTCACACTTACGGTGTTTGATATGATAGTGCAATATCCAAAACATTATTAACTTCATCAAAAGAGGCAACATCTGTCTTTCCATTCCCATCAAAATCAGCAGCAAACCCGATTCTGCCATCTCCCTGTGCCCATGGACCAAAGGAGTTATTCAATGGATTATATTGATTTGCACCTCCGTTCACATATTCTTTCCAAACTCCTGTTTCTGCTGTATATATCAATAAATCAGTCGTTCCATCTCCATTCCAATCTCCCGTGAGTAACTGATCCTCTTCATTTAACGAAACCCCCTTTATCTTTTGAGGTGTTGTTAAACGATTGCCTAAATTCTGTAGGCTAAAAACATTCTGGTTATCAGATGATACGTAAAGAAATTCACTTTGGGTGAAGCCTTGAGACTTCCCTAAATAGAGACCATTGTTTACTGGAAAGGAATGATTTATCCTCTCTGTATTCAAGTGATTATCACTATAATAAATGTAGATAATTTGCCCATCACCATAAGCTATTAATCCATTCCCTTTTTCCGATTGAAAAGGTTTTAAGGAATCTAGATTCGGCGGTAATTTACCAAGCAGTGTAGGATTAAGAAACCTTTCATCTCCAGCCCAGCTAACCCGAAAATCACCTTTCTTTTGGTTATACGCCAGTAAATCTTGTTTTCCATCGTTATTGAGGTCACTAAGCATGACTTGTTCTTCAGTAGAAAATGATTCCTTTAGCCATATCTCAGTTGCCTTCTGAGGACGATTGCGTGGTAGTGTATAAGTTCCTGGTATTAATACGATACGGTGTTTCTCTCGCACCACAATATCAGCATTCCTATGACCCTTTACATTCCCTATCAAGATTTGCTCGGCCTTTACATTAAGCGGTATTTTGACACGATGAGCCGGAGTAAACGGGATAATATCATGCAATGTCATCCATTGGTATCCTTCTTTTTTAAAGCCTTCTACTAATTGGTGTAGATATGAACTTTCACCGGTTTCCTTATATTTATAAACCGGTAATCCATCTTCAATTTTGGGCTTTCCATCTGCTAATACTTCTTTCTCCAAATAAGGAAATTCCATAAATGGGTGATAGTATAATGAAGCTAAATCATCATTTTTTTCTATCTTTGATAGCATTTTATTAACAGATTTCTGGTCACTGATGTAACCCAAAGGTGCAGGCACATAGAATGATCCCAAACTTTCCTGCCCATAGCTGTTTATTGTTTCATGAGCATTTATATCTTTAAAAGAGCGTAATGAGTAATAATCTGGCTGATACAGTATCCCAATAAAAGAGCGAAATACTTTTTCCTGTTCACGTGTATCTTGATAGTGAGGCGACTCCCAAAAAGCCGGCTGTAAGTCATTTTTAACAAAGGCTTCTAGGCTGTTTGTTATCCGCTCGGCTGCATAGGATACTGTTTTTGTTTCGGGAGCTCCATTCACCTTAAATTCAGAACCAGTTCCTGAATTCTGATTGTTCCCTTCCATCGCTGAGTCACCATACTGATGGCTATATCCATGCATGCCTAAAATACCACCTTGCTGTTGCACTTCTTTTAGCAGTTTAATAAATGACCTACTAACCCTATCTGAATCTGGATCATCAATTCCTCTTTCATTCCAAGTTCCTTCCTCGTCAAGGTCCATTCTTCTTGGAATAACAGCTATATGAAAGGCGATATTTTCTGACTCAATATATTGTATAACTGCTTTTAACTTCCCTAAAGCTTCTAAACTATTATATTCTCCACCCGGTCCCACGTCTTCGAGCCTGAGCATAGCATGCCGTTTATTAGAGTTGGGATATATGTTTTCTTCCGTAAAAGTAGTTATATATATTGAGAGTGATGCTACTAGAAAAAGAAACATCACAATGAAAAAAATTAGTTTCCTATTTCTCTTTTTCAAGCATTCCAATCTCCTATTTTTCATTATTTGTTAGATACTCCCAATATCGTATCCAGCTTAAATTCAAATATTTCCAAAAAATATATAATCGAAATTATATCACTAACCTATTAATAATGACTATAAAATTTTTTATATGAATCCCCTATCTAGCGTAGTTTCTTCGTTATTTTCAGATTAAACAGAAAAAGGAGACATGCCTTATCTAATAGCTTTCCTTAGAAATACAAAAAAGCCATAACTCCTATTCAAAGAGTTTATGGCTCTTTATTCATATCTTACTTATCGTTCACACAACCTTAAGGTACTATAAATGCGTTAAGATCACTTTTACAATCCGCTTAGATGCGTCTCCGTCACCATATGGATTTCGTATAGTGGCCATTTTATTATACGTAGCCTCATCATCTAATAACTCTTTGGTATACCTATAAATATCTTCTTCCTGCGTTCCTACAAGCTTCAACGTACCAGCGGTTACTCCTTCTGGTCTTTCTGTCATATTCCTCAGCACAAAAACAGGTTTCCCCAAAGAAGGTGCCTCCTCCTGAATTCCCCCTGAATCTGTCAGGATAATATGAGAACGCGCTGCAATATTATGAAAATCAATCACATCTAATGGTTCAATTAAATGAATCCGGTTATTTCCTTGGAGCATTTCATCTACTATCTCTCTTACCTTAGGATTCAAATGCACAGGATAAACAACTTGAATGTTTTTATATTCCTTCATTATTCTTTTTACTGCCATAAATATATTTCTCATAGGCTCGCCAATATTTTCACGTCTATGCACAGTTAAAAGGATGATCTTATCATTATTTATCTTTTCAAAAATCTCATGACAGTAATCCTGCTGAATTGTTGTTTTTAATGCATCTATAGCTGTATTACCCGTGACAAAGATAGATTTCTCATCTTTTCCTTCATTCAACAGATTTTGCTTTGCTTGCGCAGTTGGTGCAAAGTGGAAATCCGCTAGTACACCAGTTAACTGCCTGTTCATTTCTTCAGGAAAAGGAGAATATTTATCGTTCGTTCGGAGGCCTGCCTCTACATGTCCAATTTTAACTTGGTTATAAAAAGCAGCAAGTCCCCCTGCTAAAGTAGTAGTAGTATCACCATGAAGCAATACTAGATCTGGTCTAACTTCCTTTATAGCCCTATCCAGTCCCTGAATAACAGCTGTTGTAATATCAGCCAGTGACTGATTTACCTTCATGATATTTAAATCATAGTCCGGAACAATTTCAAATACCTTTAACACAGTATCCAACATATCCCTATGCTGTCCTGTCACCGTAACAATTGACTGGATATTAGGTGTCCTTTCCAATTCTTTCACTAATGGTGCCATCTTTATAGCTTCAGGCCTTGTTCCAAATATCGTCATTACTTTGATCAATTTCTCATCTACCCCGATTCCTCAACTATACATCTTTAATCTAATTTCATAACTAGGACTACGACTGTATTCACCAATTAATCAGCCACATCTTTTTACCAGAGCTTAGTAAAAAAATTGGAGAGTACGTAAATAAAGAGAAGTCAAACAGCGACTTCTCTTTGTTGCTTTACTATTAAATACGAGAAAATCCTTCAGTCTCAAGATAGTTACTTGCTTCTTTATACGTATTAAACGTACCATCAAGTCCACCATCTTCTGAATAAACATTCCAAAGATCCTCTTCGTTTAAAACGGTAAGTGTAATCGTATTCTCATTCATCCACACTTCTTCCGTTGGCTCATCTGGATTCTCTATTTTCTTATAGGTTAGTGAAGAGATAGAATCTCTAATAATTTCACGTAATTCTTTCTCTGCAAAATCACGGATATTGACCATACCTTTATCGTTTGTTTCATACCCCGTCATTTTTCCAGCATACACAAAACCATTTCCATTAGGATGTAAGTGATAAACAACGTTTTTATTGTCATATGAACTATCATTATAATGAAAATTCACTCGTTTTAATGAAACATCATTTCTTTCAAGTTCAGGGAAAGATTCAATTATGGCTAATTTCTCTTCAAATGTTAACATATAGTCTCCAATAGTCATTATTTTCTTTAGTATATCATTATTATGTGTTTAAAATGCATATAATATTTCGTCTCTGAATAATAAGATATAAACAAAGTACATATCAAGATAGGTTATTTAATGATCGTTTCTTTCTAAATCATACGCACCTTCTATATGTAGGTAATCTTTTTAGGTTACTATTTCTGCACGCCCTCTCATTATAGTAAAGGCTTCCATTTGTTTGAAGTTAAACATTTTTGGGTAACTATTGAGAAAAGACTAGTAAAAGGAGAAATGACATGCAGGCAACAAGCAAAGTATTGTTAACCAAAGAAGATATCACAAACCCTGAGATTGTTCCTGAATGGGTAATACATGAATACAACACCTTCCATCAAATTGTAACGGAGAAAACATTTCCCTGCTATTTTGGAATGAAAGCAGAGACAAAGGGTGAACTTCGTTATGCTTATATCACGCAAGAAGATTGGTCTAACCTACCTGAAGCTGTTGAAGAATTTTTAACTCTTTTTAAAGAACCTCCATACATACGTCATGGTCTTTTTGTCTTTGTAGAACCTGAAGAAGAGAAGGATGACCTTGAACATTACCGTAAAAGGTTTTGGAACATTTTACAAAACTTACATGAAAATGATCCACAGGAATGGCCAGATGACAAACCTAAAGACCCTGATCATTATTTATGGGACTTTCATTTTGGTGGGGAACCAATCTTTGTGTTTGGAAATGCACCTGCATACAAACAACGAAAAACTCGTGATCTCGGTAACAGCCTTATCCTTGGTTTTCAACCACGAAAGATTTTTGAAGGACTTGAAGGAACACAAAAAGGCGGAATTATGTCTCGTGAAAAAGTGAGAGAACGCGTCGAAAAATGGGATAACCTCCCTACACATCCCGATATTTCTCACTTTGGAGATCCTGACCACAATGAATGGAAGCAATTCTTCATTGGAGATGACGTAGAACCGGTAAAGGGCGAGTGTCCTTTTCATCATAAAGCTCAATAACAGCAAAGCCTTGCACATCTGCATAGTGTGTGAGGCTTTTTTATAGTATCGTCATTCAATTTGGAAAAAGACTCTAGCGGTATATCGGAATCTTATATCTACATAAAGAGCTGCACTAAAATTGTCCCTTCTAAGTACCTTTTCTCTTGTGGATGGTGGTATATCTGGATAATGATTAATAACTCTTGATTTTGTACTTCTAGATAATCCTAGAAGTTTAGCCAAGTCCTCACTACGCACAAAGTCTCCACATAATTAATGATATTTATCTTATTAGAGAATTGTAGACTTATTCCATCTTTTCATATAAAAAGAGGCTGTCGTAGGGTCATATAAACCTACTGGACAACCTCCTTCAAGTTATAGAAAGCATAAAGTGACTATTTTTTCAAAACCACTTAACTATTCATTTTTAAACCAAAATTCTCTTAAATTGGCTGCTCCACTAGTAGATACAATAAATATATCCTGCATTCCCCTCACAGCTGCATTCAATGATGGGGTACCACTCCATTGATAGGTAGACCAATCACCAGTTGGACCATAGTTCACAGTTCCAATTCTTTGTCCAGTAGGACTACCTAGTCTAATATCGAAACTACCACTATCAGGTGAGGCATAGCTAACAGCAAATGCGTTATACCCTGTAGATAAATCAACGTTATCAAATTTTATCCAGTTACCGGAATGAAAAGTTCCTACACCACAATTCCAAGATGTTATCCCGCTTGAATCTGTATAATCACACGCATTCAATTGAAAGTCAGCCGCAACTGAAGGATTTGAACCCCCACTTCCACTATTCGGTGTATATCGGACCCACTCATAAGAGGTGTTTGCATTCTCTCCACCATATCTACCTGCCCATTCATCAATTCCATAAGTATTCCACATATTCATCATAATTTTACTGGGGTTACTTGGAATATTATTTGTTGCAGTAGCTACCAACTCTCCATTAACATACCAGCTAATATAATCCTCTTGCCAATCAAATGCATACGTATTAAAACTATGTGATGCATCAAATCCTAAATCGTGGACAATCTCATTTCCTCCTACACCGTTCGTATAATAATTGAATTGTATCTTCGTTGTATCATTTCCTAGAAATTCAATATCAATCTCATCCCACGGTGCTCCATTAAATGATGGACCCGTATACGTAAAGAAAGAAGAAATTACGCCCGATACATTTGCAGGTTTCATTGATACTTCGTACAAACCATAGCCATAGAAGTTACTCGTCGAATATTCCCCACACTCATAGTTATATGGTGCTGAATATGAATAATTTGCACGAAGAGACAATTCCATTGCACCATTATAGAAATTGACCCGATTATTACTCCAATGACAGCCAAAAAAAGTATCACCATTTCTCCAACCATCAGCTATCTCCCATTTTTGCCCATCATGCCTATCAAACGAATGATAAACTTCTTCCTTTGTTACTGGGTTTTGGGCATAAGTCACCACTGTAAAAGACATCATGATTAGCGTCAGTATTAAAAGTCTAATTTTATTGGAAATGTTAATTATAACCACTCCTTAATTTAGTTTGTATTACAAAACAAAATAATTCACTATACTTCGCTAGATTGATCTTAATGCTAGCTATCCTTTGTATACTCTTTTACTTTTCTTCTTTTTCCAAAGTAAACAATACAGGTTAGAAGAGAAAGCAAAGCAAAAAATTATCTCATTTTTTCATAATAACCCTGATTAAAAGTGTCATTGTAGATGTAATTTTCTTGTAGGAGTGAGCCTCTTACTATTTTTGAAAATTAACATATACTGAATTTCTTTAAGATGTCTATTGAATAGAGCTGTTAATTTAAAGTATTTAACTAACGCGCGTTAGTATTAGGGTAAAAAAAACAATATTCATAGATTTTTGCTAACATTATTACGAAAGCGCTTTCAGTAATAATGTTAAACTATAAATCAGAATATTTCAATAAGTTACTCTTATAAATTTGCTATTCTTACTAAATGAGTATTTATTACTATATTTCTTTCAACATTTATACTTCATTTAAGGATCCTTCTGCTGCGCAGCTTCGGACACCTCGTATCAAGCCCAGGGGACTTTTTTGTTCAAATCCATTTTGCTTTCTTACCTTGTAAAAAAGACTAAACTACAAGTGAATAGTTCAGTCTAATTAGAATAATTTATCTATATGTTTGTTAGTTTAAACACTCCTCTTTATCTTGTTTGGAATTTTGAGATAGACTGCTGTAATTCCTCCGCCAGGAAAGATAAAGATTGGGCAGAACTAGAAACTTCCTCCATTGTTGCTAACTGTTCCTGAGTTGATGCTGAACTTTCTTGACTTGATTTCACACTGTTGTCTGCTACTATTTTGACTTTTTCAAGAGCTTGAGATATATTCAATGCTATTTGTTTCTTCAATTGTCCTGTTCCCCTGCTTTTGCTGCTTCAATTGCAACTTTTAACGCTAATAGATTTGTTTGAGGCAGATACTAATTCCACATCGTCATTTTTCTAGGACATTTAACAATCGTTCAAGCTGCAAGAAATGATGCCTGAAGTGCATCTCTACCAGTAAAAACCATTCCTTAGCATTTAATGCACCGAATTTTGGATGAATAGCTTTATTGCCGTCAGGAGCCTGATTCAATACTCTTTCTATTCTTTTCATCCTTTCCAATACGTCTCGAAGTCCTTCTATCAGTTGCTCCTTGCCCTCCGGCTGCGGTGTTGTGTACGACGAAGCTGGGACTTTTATTCGAATTGGCGGAAAACTTCCTAACTCAAATAAAGCCTTGCCATCCTCCGTTTTCCCCTTCGTTACCCCCGTCACATCATCGCCTCCAGCCAAACATTGCTCAACGTTACGCAGCATATAATGCGTCGACTGAATCAAATGCACAAACATCTGCCCAATGGACCACTCCTCCTCGTTTGGTGCTGCAAGTAACTGTTCCATTGTAAGGTCTTCCAATTCAAATAAATAGCGTTCCACACTCTTTTCAAACAATTGCAACGCATCAGCAGTACTTCTCATAAAAACACACCCCTCATTCTTCTTGATTCACTCCAATATATAAATATGCTACTGACAACAGTGTCAGTAGCATATTAGAATTTTTTCGGCTTCTTCCTGAATCCGTAAGCATAAAGACTAAGGTTTTAAAACCTCAACCGTTCCTCGACCTCTTACATATAAAAGCTAGTGGACTCAAGAAGTAGGATTCTAAAATTGTCGAGCCTCCGCGCGCATAGCTAGGGGCGAACTTGTGCCATATTCGAGGCTGAAGCATACCAACAATATCATCAAGCTGATACGGTGCAAAAGTGGTCATAAAATAATAAAAAAGCCCTGATCACCAAACTTGCCCTATTTGTGAGACAGAAAGAGTATCCTAAATTGAATTTTCCTTTGGAATGGTTACACCTGCTCGAATAACTGTTGAACGAACACACCAACTCCTATCAGAGAATACTAAAGCAGATATATTTATCTGCAAGGAGTCGGTCCAAGTGCAATATTATAACTTAAAGCGCATTAAGCAGGGGTGATTTATCTTTTAAAAGAGATTAACTTAAGACGTCTTTCGAATATACTGCTACTGCTACTTTCCTATTTTCCACTATTTGTGGTACGGTTCTCCGTGATGTATCTAAATGAGGTTTTTTGTAATAACCTCCATTCACCAAAAATAATTTAAACAGAACTCAATCAAAAATATGAGGACTAAAAGTAAAGGTACAGATAAAAATGCTACTACTCTTTTTAAATACTTCCATCTTTTAAAGACCTTTATTTTCTCATCAGCAATTTTTACTTTTTCCGTATTTTCTTCTTCTTCTCTTTTTACCGCCCTCCAATAATCAATATCATCATGGTTATCAGATTGCGTAAGTAAAGAAGCATACCTATTTGAAAATTTCTTATAATCTTCATTAACTATTTCTAACTCTGACTCACTCTCTCTCGTATACGAAGTGTTAGCAAGTTGAATATCTGCAAGTAATCTTGTTAATTCCATATAGTTAGATTGAAATCTACCTACTTTTTCTCCAGCATTTTTTATGGACACATACATCGTAAATAAAGTAACGAAAACTGACATAACTAAAAGAAGAATTGAGAGCTTTTGATTCCCGATTGGATTCAAAGTATCCAAACCAAAAGCAAATCTGATTGAGACGACAGTAACAATAATAGAGTAAAATATCGTTATAAACCTGTAAAAGTTATCATCTTCTTTATATCTTTTTGACGCTTCGATTCTTGAACTCCTAATTATCTTACTCCTTCTTTCTAACTCTTTCATTAGGTTATAAACATCGGAAACTTCTCTCAACGTAACGACCTCTTTTTAATAATTTTTATTAATGTTTGTTTACAGCTCTTCATAACCATATTCTTTAAATAATGAGTCTAACCTTTGCATTATATAGTCATGTGCTCTTTCTGTTACTTGAAGGTGAGACTTTTGTCTATGAGTATAAATAATCTCATTGAAGTTTGACTTTGGATTAGGATACAAGTCAGTTTGTAACTCACGAGCAAGCTCCCTTAATGTAATCCCTTCTTTGATTGGAGCCTTTAAAAACCGTCCACTTGTTAGTTCAACAAAGTAAGGATATCTACCTTTTCTATCTTTGGAATTAAAAGGTGCATTATCATCTACAATATTAGTTTCATTAAACCCTGATGTAATCGCATAACCTACTATTATAGGAGTCCCTTTGTCCTCTTTATCTGTACTTACCATTGTCATGAACAATAGCTGACCACCTTTTATTCCAGAAGGTGGTTTTGGGAAAAATGTACGCCTTCTATGTTCCTTTTTCCTTCTTTCAAAGTAGGTTAGGTTGTTGGGAATACGATTTTCACTGTTACCTTCAAACTTTAACCAAATACCCGTGTTACGTATTTGAATTTGATTTTCGGATTCTTCTTTTAGAATTTCTTCTACAATGTCCTTTTCTATATTGTTATCAAATCGTTGTTGACCATTCATATCAAGAGTTGCTCCCCATTTAACTCTATTGGGCTGAATAGTTACAGGTAACTCGTTTTTTCTAGCCTTCTTTTGCGAATGGGCTCTTCCTGTTACTGCATCATCACAATAAGGTTTTTCCTTTACGATAAGGTCTTGAGTTATCTCCCAGTCACCATGATTCTTGATGTCTTTAAGTAAACCATCAAAATAATTATTACACTCCACGGAGAATTCACGCTCTTCTTCCATGAAAACCCCAAACTCATGATTTTTATAAAACCCATTAAAAGTAAAATTAGCTGAGCCCATTATTATTGATTCATTATCAAAGATATAAAGCTTGGTATGAAGACCTTGAAGTGCATACATTTTCACACCAGCCCTTTTAAGTAGCTCTAAACCGGTTATACTGCTAACACCTTTAATAAAATCCTCTCTATCAAAGCGTGTAATTAATACACAGTCTAACTCATTATCCGTTTGCTCAATAAAATTAACTAAGGCTAATGCTGTTTTATAACCAATAAAAGGAGAAATAATTCGAATCTTTTTCTTTGTTGAATCTAATAATGAAAAGAATGTGCTTCCAAAATTTTTATCTAAAAAACTAATTGGCATATATGTTCCCCCTTTTTTTGCATAGTGCAGCTGTATATCTTCATCACAATTCAAACCAATTCTGATGATTGTAATCTGACTTAGCTTGACCTCTTCAATAAATTCCAAGTCTAGAACATTAAGCAAAAATTTTAGAATCTCATCATCCTCCTCTAATATTACCATATTTTGATATTTACCTATTATGAAGTTATCGAGTTCCTCACTATTGCTAAGATATTCATAGAGACAATTAAACTCGCTGTTTAAGTACTGTAAAAATTCATTTGGAATCTTACCTACAAGGTTATCAAGGTCTTTCAACATTGAATCCTTTTCATCGGCGATAATTCCTTGAAGGATTCTGTGTAAGCTCTGATACTAAACAAGCTACAATTCCAACCACTGTTCCCATTAAAAAGTATTGCCTTACAATCCCCCCCTTTTATTTTTCGGCTACTGTTTTCTTCACATACACATAGATGGATACGCCAAACGCCACACCTGCTTTGAATAGGTCAATTGGTGTCATGGACTCACCTCCTTTAAGTAATATTAGACACAGCAAAAGAGACGAAAACTCTTATAGAGCAAACCTCTCTGACTTTTAAGCGTATTGATTATCTTACTTTTCTGGCTGCCCACTCTTCACACGAAGCTAATAGGCTTAACAAGTTCGCCATCTTTCAAGAGTCCAATCCCGATATCCTTCAGTCCTTGCTTATCCTGTAATAAGTACACAACATTCGATGCACCTCCATCATAGAAGAATACCCAACATGTTAGTTCTGGTTTGTTTTCATTTGGAATAGTAGCCTTAACCTCTTCATTGCTTATGTCATCCACTGAAAGAGTTCTAACATCCGCTTTCCAGTCCTTCCAAGCTAAATGTGGGTGATGCTCCTCCATGTAATTCCTGAATACATTAATAATGCTCATAGGTCATTTTCTCCTTTTCATAGGTCGATTAAAATAGAAAAAGGGGGAGAGAACTCATCCGTAATCGATGAATCCTCTCCCCCTTTAAAGGTGAAGTGTTTTGCAACTTCTTTATTGAGTTGTATTTGTATCGTATCAATCTTTCGGTTCTCATTGATGGCAATGAAAAGTTTGTTTCATTCTGTTCACTTTATCAATAGGTATGTGTAATACTTCTTTAAAAAACCTCTTCAGCATAATCGCTTAAGAGGTTAACTATTAATCTTATGCAGATTCAGTTTTCTTTACTTCTATTATTCTTTTACATACTTCAAAACACTCGTCAATATGTGAATTTCCAAGGTATTTCATTGCTCCAAAGCTAATTCCTGCAGAAACTGCTTGTCCTATAAATGGGACATATTTTGTGACCTGTTTAACAGCAATACGAGCTCCTACTTTCTTTAATAACATTGTAACTGTCTGTTTTGTTATATATTTACCTACTAGTTCACTACCAATTGATGAAATAATAACTGCAATTCTTCCCTTAATTGCAGAATCCAACTGGTCAATTTGCTCTGGAGACAATCCAAATTTTTTGTTTATCGCAGGTAGAAGCTCCATCATTATGATAACATCTGCACCAACGTCGGCACCTGGTACTGGAATAACTGCCGCTGCTGCTGAAGCCGAAGCCCTTTTGTTAACCATAGCTTTACATTCTTCTCTTACTCTATTTAGTTCAGTCAAAGTAGTAGGTATCATACTTTTTTCCTCCATCTGAATTACTATAATACCCATACTTTCGACATACTGTAACAATATTCCTCTTTTTACATAAACTACGTTTTAATTTTTTTGTAATCGTACTAAGTCTTTCATTTCCTAAGTCAATAAAACTAAAAAAGAAGAAGAGAAATCACCCATTAGACGAATGTTTCCCTTCCTTGTTTATAATGTGAATAAACAGTGAAATACTTATTTTTTATCAGTCATAAATTTTAATGTAGCGACCTTCATCTATTATTTTTTCAGTGTGTGTAACTTTAAAATCTATTAATACCTTTATAACACTTTCACCTACTTCTTCTCTACCGGGTCCTTCTATGATAATCTCCATATGCTGATACAATTCTTGAATTACATTAGCCACATCTTGCACTGTCCCAAGTGTTTCAACCTTTTTCATAAAATACTTCCTCCTAATCTCTTTTCCACATAGTGGAGTTGTATATCTTCATAACAAATTATACCTATTCTTATGATTGTAACCTCTTTTAGTTCAACCTCTTCTATAAACTCTAAGTCTAATGTATTAATCAATATATTATTAATCTCTTCTTCACTTTCTAATATTACCATATTCTGATAGCTTGGTAATATGAAGTCCTCCAGCTTTTCGTTATTACTTAGATATTCATAGAGGTGATAAAATTCGCAATTCAAATAATCAATAAATTCAGTTGGAAGCACTTCTATAAGGTTATTAAACTCATTTAAACATTTTATTTTTTTCATTAGTACTAGCTCCTATTTGGTTTTTGTGTCAATTCTGTTGCCAATGAAACTACAATTCCTACAGCTGTTCCCAACAAAAAGTATTGCATTACTATTCCCCCATTATTTTTTTAGATTAGTGTTCTTCTTCACATATAAGTAAATTGATACGCCAAACGCCACGCCTGCTTTGAATAGGTCAATTGGTGTCATGAACTCACCTCCTTTACCGGAAAATCAAACACGAAAACAGAGACGAAAACTCTTATAGAGCAAACCTCTCTGACTTCTAAGCGTATTGATTGTTCTACCTTTCCGACTGCCAGTTCTTCATACGAAGCTAATAGGCTTAACAAGTTCACCATCTTTCAACAGACAAATTCCGATATCTTTCAAACCATGCTTATCCTTTAATAAGTACACAACGTTTGATGCACCGCCATCATAGAAGAATACCCAACATGTTAGTTCTGGTCTATTTTCATCTGGAATAGTAGCCTTTACCGCTTCGTTGCTTATCTTCCACTGAAAGAGTTCTAACGTCGGCTTTCCATTCCTTCCACGCTAAGTGTGGGTGATGCTCCTCCATGTAATTCCTGAATACATTAATTATGCTCATAGGTTAACTTGCTCCTTTTCATAGGTCGATTAAAATAGAAAAAGGGGGAGAGAACTCATCCGTAATCGATGAATCCTCTCCCCCTTTAAAGGTGAAGTGTTTTGCAACTTCTTTATTGAGTTGTATTTGTATCGTATCAATCTTTCGGTTCTCATTGATGGTGATTTGACGGATGAGCAGGTGCAACAGCCTTTTCCTCTGCTCTCTGGTCAATGACTCTTGATAGGCACTTTTGAAGTTCTGCATGACCTGTTTGACCATTGAAAAGTTTATAAGTTGTGTACCACCTTCCCCCATTTGCAATTCAATTGGAGATAGTCTTTCTTCAAGTCGTTCCTTTTCTTCATTCAAAGTGGATAGCCGCTGCACAAGGTCAGCTTTTTGAATCAAATCATCTTCGTACAAACCAAGGACTTTCTCTTTCTTTTGTTGATTGGACTCTAGTGCCTTTTTCAAGGTCTCATATTCGTGCTGAAGCGGAGAAGAATCTCGTTCTTTCTTGTTATTAATACGTTCAACAATTTGCTCTATAAGCACATCACTTGTAGCTATGTTTGATAGCTTTTCAAGTACATAAGGGTCTGCATAATCCGTTCTTACTCCATTCGAGCGACAAACTGCTGAACCTTTATTCTTCCAAGCCCCACATACATAATACTCCAGAACCTTTTTTGTTCCGTCTTTGAGTGTATTCGTTGTCCTTCCAATCACCATTCCTGCCCCACATGCAGGACACTTCATGATACCAGTGAGAGGGAACTCGCCGTCATGTATTCGATTAGGCTTGCCGCTTCTACTCGCCATGATATTTTTTGCTTTTTCCCATGTTTCTTCTGTAATGATAGCTTCGTGCTGCCCCTTTTCAATTACAGGGTGAGGATTAATATTGTTTCTTCTCTTCTCGTTCCAATCTCTCCGGACATTATAGCGAATAAATCCTGCATAAAGGGGATTGCTTAGAATCGTTTTTATCCCATTGATGGAGAAGTCTTTGTTCTTTTTTGTCCGGTGTCCTTCATTGTTGAGTTTGTTTGCGATGGATTTGTAGCCATTCCCCTCAACATAAAGGTCAAATACCTTTCGAACCGTTTGAGCTTCTGTTGGATTAATCACAAGGGTAGAAAGCTTTCTCTTACGGTTTTCTCCTGGTACGCTTACGACATCATAACCAAGCACCTGACCGCCATTCCAGGAACCTTCCTTTGCTCGAGCCAACATCCCCATTTTTACGTTTTGAGCGATATTGTCTCGTTCAAATTCAGCAATGACTGCTAACATACGAAACTGCATTTTTCCAGCAGGAGTTGCTGTTTCATAGTTTTCAGTATATGAGCGAAAAACAATATTTTTCCCTTCAAGTTCTTCAACAATATTAAGCAAATCTTTCGTCTTTCGAGAAAAGCGATTCACCTTCCATACAAGCACTAATTCAAAGTCTTTACTATTGGCATCATGCAGTAGTTGTTGTAAGGCAGGTCTACCTTTAATATTTTTTCCACTTTTACCTCTGTCCACATATTCCTTATGAACAACGTAACCTTCTCGCTCGCACATTTCTCTCAGAACTCGTACCTGTTCGTCAATACTGTACCCTTCTTCTGCCTGTTCCAACGTGGAGACTCGGGCATAGATAGCTGCTCTTTTCTGTGTTCCAATTTGGCTGAGTTGGTCAAGCTGGTCGTTTAGCTGTCGCGCATGACTCGTATGGCTTGGCATCGTTCTTACCTCCTTTCTTATTGTCGTCATCTATTAACCAACGAGCTACCTGTGACAATGGAATTCCTTGCATAGCTGATAAGGATAAATGTTTAGTATTTAGAAGTTTGCACATATACTCAAACACTTTCACTCCTTCTTCTGTAGAAGTATCAAAATACTCTGTTGCTGAACAAAGCACTACACCATATTCAGCAAACTCTCTTTCTATTTGCTGAAGCTCCTCTCCATCAGGAGATAGTGTGAATACATCCCATACAACTAACACTGCAAACAAGCCACTAGCGGCGTCTTTCAACATTTGCTTTAATACTGGTCTTACTTTGTACGCAGATTCCGAACTTGGCTCTGAGTAAACTCTGCTAACTTGATATCCTGCCTGCTCGCATTTGTCTTTTAAAACTTGGATGTTTCGGTGTACTCGATACCCCTCGGGTTGGGTCCAAGATGTATTTCTAGTGTAGATTACCAAATTGTCTAGATTCTGCTGTACAATTTCATAATTTTTTATCATTGGACTCTTCTCCTTTAGGTTGTTTAGTAAGGTACTCTGTGACCATTTCTGCTAAGATATCTAACAGATTTTGATATTCATTGATAGAAGCTTCTTTTTCTTTCATGATAAGCTCACCTCATCGAAGTAATAATATATATTTCAATTCCTTGTAAAGAACTGGGGGGAGGGGTGGTTAGCTAAAACAAAACTCTTTTATTTTAGTTTTTAGCTTTAGGTATTGTATGATTTTTTTGGTTTTCACACACCCCCTATCCCCCTTAAAACTGAATACTATCGCCAGCTATAGTAGGGAAGTGTAAATCTCCCAACTCTATTAGCTTTATTCCATCATAGTAGACAGTTCCTTTGACTTTTTTCTTCACAATCGGGATATTTTCACTGTCTAAAATTACTTTGAAATAGCGCCAAAATACTTGACGAGATTTCGTTCCTTTGTCATCAATCCCTTGAACAGTTAACCATTGGCTGTACATATTGTAAAAGTCAGACTGCTTAGTACGGGAACCGCCCACTTGGACTACATGGGAATGGAAAAATTCTCTCACTGGATTTTGCTCATCATGATAAGCACTTTCGGTTTCCTTAATAGCTTTACACTCACTGAACTGATAGTTGTTACTTCTAAGCCGCTTCAATCCTTGAATAGCCCAATTAAGAATTCCAGGAAGTTCTTTGAGAAGCTCGTTTTTCAATTCTACGTTTCGTTCTTCTTTTTTAAAGGTTCTTGGAAAAGGAACGATAATAATTTTCCGAAAATAGCCTTCTGTTACGTCTGATGAGTCGGGAAGATTATTGACTAAGAAAACCAACCGGCAGTATGGTCGATAATTAATAGCTGGGCGATACTTTATGTTAATAGTGATGTTATCTCCACTAACAATTGCCTTAAAGTTTTCGGTTTTGAGTGCTTTACCGCCCATTTCATTCTCAGCTGCAATATTAAGCGATTTCCCAATAAGGTTTTCCATGCCAAATGTTTGGCTGAATTCTGAGAGAGGGACACTACTAACATTATCTTCACCTACAAGAGCAGTAACTATGGAAGCCATAACACTTTTGCCATTAGCCCCACCACCATAATAATAAACTGCCTTTTCAGCTTTTGTTTCGACTGTCAGCCAATACCCTATTAACTCTTGATGAACATTAATTAGCTGGCTGTCATCAATGGTAATATCTTTCATAAAATTCATGAAAAGAGGGGCGGTGGCATTAGGGTTATATTCTATCGGAATTTGTACGGTTGATAAAAATTCATGTGAGTGAGGATGAAGTGTAAATGTTGTCAAGCTGAGCATCCCATTCCTCACATTAATGTAGTTACGATTTGTATTCATTTCTTTAACTATAATTGCTTCACGTTGAAGTGCTTTTACTACTTCCGATTCATAAGGACTTTTCCAACTGTTCCATCTACCCTCGTGCATAATTGTTCGTATGACCTTTCCAAGACTAACCTCAGAAAGCTCTTCATACACACCTTTTCTGTTGTAAAGGAACAATCGCCCATCCTTCGTTGAGCGTACATTACATCTTTTTTTAAAGTGCTTTGCAAATGCATTGGCATTGAACGTGTAGCTATTTTTCTTTTCATCATATAAATACCCACGTTCCTCTGCTTTTCCAACCATAAGGATAAGTGTTAATTCTTCCAGTAGTTCTAACGGAACAAGGGATTCAGACACTAATTTAGCATTATTGTACATTTCATTAGCAACTTGTCTTGTTGTTTCATGTACATGATTCATCAAAGCAGAGAAGAGGGCAGCACCTTCTTCGTAAGAAACCATTTTAACTGCTGTAACAATTAGTGAAAGATTTTCTTTAATATCTATTGACAGTATTTTTGTTTTTGTTTTTGTAGTCGATTCTAGCAACCTTACTTTGCTAATTGGATATTTTGAAATATAATCATTCAAGTTGTTTACTTCTAGCATGTCATTTCTCCTTACTTGGGTAGGGAATAGGCTTTATGAGCCTATTCCTACTCTTAAAAATACTTATTAGAATTATGAATTTACGCTTATAACTAGTAATCTTTCATATACATCACCTGAAGCTGTTTCAAAATGACTAATTTCACATGTTCCAATCAATCCAACTAACTGGGTAATAGTAATGTTCTGCCCTTTAAAAATAGATTTAAAGCTAGCAAGGAATACCATTAATGCTGACTCAGCTTTTGTTGATATGATATATGGAATAGTGATTTGCTTTGGTACTTCCATACCAACTTTTTGAATGGAGAATGTAATCAAAAACTGGTCATATATTCCGAATTTTCCTGCTACATTTTCTTTAGTAGTTATGTTGTCAATACGAAACTCATAATTACCTTGCTCAACTTTTGCCTTCCTTGGCAATTTCACATTGTCCCCGAAAAAAGAAATAGTGCGGTTTAATGCGGAATCATTTCGATGCTTGTTTGATTCATACACATTACTATTTTCATTCGAGAAGACATGTTGCGTATCTGAATCAATTTGGTCACTATTTACCGGTTGACTCGGTACAATTGGGCTATTCCATCCCTCTCCTATATAACTAGTCGTATTTTCAGATACATTATTTTTGTCCATCACGTTTTTCCATCCTCTCTCTTCTAAAACTTCTTTTTCACCAAACAATACTGGACGTCTTACTTTTTTAAGTCCCACTATACCAATCCTCCAATTTCTTCACTGCTGTTTTCTACCTCGCCATAGAAGTCTACTAAAGCCTCAATGGACTCAGAAAACCTAAAAGTATTCATTACTGTATTGAGATACCATGCAACTACAATGGAATCAGTTTTTACTTCATAAGCAACAGGTTTTACGTGAAACCTATTTAGGTTGTCAATAATAAGACTAATGACTTTGCTTCTTTCCTCCTCTTGCATATCTAACAAGAGAGTTTCTTTGTAGCGATTAATTTCCGCAAAGACCATTACATTTTTTACTGTATTTACATCATCTAGTACAGCGAAATCATTCTCTCCATTTTCACCGGATAGTTCATCTCCAAAAGGATTCATATCCATTAATCTTTGTTCCTTTCCTAAAATATTTTCCAACCTGTTATGCTCCTGAACATTATTAATGAAGTTCAATTTTCCTTTGTAATATTTTTGAGTTTGTTCTTTCAATAGCATAAATTTCCCCTCCTAAAATATAGTTAATTTTCAATACTCTATTCTGATTTCACAGGTTTGAAGAGCTAACTATCTTCTTCAAATCTTATAATGCCATATGCTTATATAGCCAATGGGTATCTCATAAATAGAAATATGAGACACCCTTTCTCAAAAAAAAAAAACAATAGTGCACTCCACACTATTGTCCCTTTAAAAATCCATTTGCTCTTAGTATTTCTCTCAGTGCCATCATCTCTTTAGAAGAGGTTAATTTTTTTGGCTTTTTGCTTTTGAATTCCTTATATTCTTTTTTTGCCTGCTCTAAAATTTCGTAAGGTGAAGCATATTCTTCAGTGTCTACATAGTTTCTTTCGTTATTTAATTCGAATAAACTATGGTCCTTATATCCTTTCTTTCTAAAAACTTTTAACTCATTGATAAATTCTTTTTCTTTTAGTTCAGCCTGATTAGCCAATTCTTCAATTGTTTTCTGTACCATGGCATCTTTCTGCTTTTTAGTATCTAACAAGTCTTTTATAACTAAACGGTCTAACTTAATCTTCTCCGTAGATGGACTGATTTCTTCTAATAATAGATTGCAATTCAAATTTACAATTTCTTCGACCGACTTATCGATAACTTCTTCTGCTCTAATTTCTGAGAAAAGTTCACGGATATGTTTAAACTTCCTTTTAAGTAAAATCATTTCTTCAATATAATACATATGTAATATTTCTTCGTCTGTGGGACTTAATGTCTCTTCAAGGTTTGGTATGCTCAAACTTTGCAAATATTTATTCAGTTGTTGCCTTTCATTGAAGGTTACCAGTTCTAGTTTTGCTAACATTGACTGTAAAGAAAGGCGGTCTTCAATCTCATTTATTAAAAGCGTTTTAATATGAGCTGTTAGCACGGTTAAAAGTTTTAAATCTCTATCCTCTGGATGCTGTTGCATCAACTTACTGTAAGTAACATGGTCTTTAATTATTGATTTAATAGCTTCTTTAGAATCTTTGCTAAAAGAAAATCCAATATTATTCTTAAATACTTCTTCATCTATAGCTACTGAATTTAATACCTTTTTAAAATATTTACAATTATTAGGATTGGCATCTTTTACTACGTCGGCAGGTATCGAATCTATATCCTCACCTTCTAGTGCCAGTAACTCTTTAGTAATTTGATACATAGTAATTTTTTCAACCATCTTTTCAACTCCTTAGAAGGGTATATCCCTTCTATTATTAAAAAAAATCGGAATCTCGTTTCCGATTTTTCACTCTTTATTTTACACCAATATCACTTAAGACAATATCTCCTTCTAAGTAATCCACAAACCACCAATCTTCATATCCCATTTTACGTTTATAGATATTTTCGCTTTCGAGACAAATTTTCATTTCGATTTCTTCCCCCTTATCTTGTGCTGGAAAATAGACAAAAGACCAATCTTCCATATCAAAGGTCACCTGCTGATAGGAACGTTCTTCTAATTCATTAACATATGCTGTATATATCATTTTTCATTATCCCTTTTTGGGAGTAATACCTCTTCAAAAATCTTCTCTGAGTCTTTTATACAAACTAAAAAGAGTGGACTATTGGATGACACTTCTAAAGCAATTCCAATAATCCACTCTGAATCTTCATTGTATATATAAGTTTGAAACAAAACTGGATTCGGTAAAATTCTCTTAATATCTATTGAAATGAATTCTTCGTCCATTTCATCATGATATAAAAGTACCGTCTCTTCTCCTACTGCATCTGATTTAACTGCTACACCGTACTTCTCTTCCATAAAATCTTTCAATTCCTCAATATTAAACATAGCTATGCCTTCCTTACATAATTTTTTTAGCATACACTCTTGCTAACGTCATACGCTACTAACTTCCACTGCTGTTTCAGAGCAGGGTAGAGAGGGTGAAAACCTTTCCTACCAAACTTTGCTTCTATTTGAAGAATGTTTGCTTTCTTGTCTAGTAATATAGCTAATATCATATTCAATCGTTCATTTGCTTTCTTATTTGTCTTAACTCCTTTTCCGACTGCAATAATCACATCATCTGCTCTTGCTATTGCTTCTTGAATGCATTTCAAATTTTCAGTAGCAGATTTTGTCGTTTCTTTACCTTCAATAGTTGGAAATAAATTCACAATATCAACAACCCCATATTCCAATTTAGAAAGGTTATTAATAACATACATCGTTGTTTGGTCTTGTACAATTTCGTCTGCCTGACCTGCATTTTTCATAATAACAAGTGCCTTTTTCTTGTTCTTGTCCCACTCTTTCCTGATAAGATACTTATTTTTCATTTCCTCATCATAAGTAACTTCTGTTTTTATCGTGCTTTTTGTTGCTTTCACTGTTCTTTACTCCCTTCAGATATAGCCTTTTTCTTTTAATGAAGTGAAGGTTTCATCACCTACAATTATATGGTCCAAAACATCTATGCCAATGATTTTCCCAGCTTCTTTTAGCCTTTTAGTTACCTCTAAATCTTCTTTGCTTGGTTCAGTTTTTCCCGAAGGGTGATTATGCCCTACAATTATTGATGCTGCATTACTTAAGACAGCAGCCTTCATTACCTCTCTAGGATGCACTATACTTGCGTTTAAACTCCCAATATGACAGACATTAATGGATACTGGTTGGTTCTTCGTATCAAGTGAAGCAACAATGAAATGCTCACGGTCTTTATCTTCAAGGAACAGTTTCATAAGTTGGTATCCATCATTTGGTGACCTAATAGACCTTTCTTTGTAAAGTAGACTAGATTCCTTAACTAACTTAACAGATACAATATTTACTCTTTTTGCAGAGACTTTCTTTTTCTCTTTTTTATCAAGATTCAATAAAAATTGTTGTTGATTTCCATAGTTATCCATTATTCATTCCTCCAAAAATAAAACACTCTAATTCCAAAGAGGAATTAGAGCTGATTTGCTTATTTACATTGCTTTCTATTAATATAATATATATTTGAATTCTCATTATATTCGGTTTTAAAACTTATAATTGTAAATGATATATACGAAAAAGGAATGATTGTAGTGAAGTGTAAATGCGGTGGTATTCTTTCTGTTATAAGAATTGAGGATTATCCCAGTAAAATTATAAATAAAATCAACTATGAGCGGTTATGTGGTGTCGAATGTCTATTATGTGGTCAGATTCTTTACAGTCAGCCATATGACTTTGGAAAAAATTTCAATATGGTAAAAAGTTGACAGGTGAATAGGAAAGTATCTAATTCATTAAATCTTTCACTGATAGATTTAAATTCCCTTCTTTAATAACTCTTTTGTTCCTCTATAGTTAAAAACATTCTATCTCTAAAGACAAAAAAAGGGTCCAAGTTGAGACCCTTTTTCCTGAACAGTTATGTATAAATTATCCTTTTATTACTTCACGAATTGAACTACGGTCAAATGTTAAACGAGTTCCATTATCAACTACAATAACAATTTTCCCTTCATCCATTGAATCTAAAATACCATGAAGTCCACCAATTGTTACTATTTTATCGCCTTTTTGAATGTTATTTTGCATTTCTCTTATTGCCTTTTGTTTCTTTTGCTGAGGACGAATTAAAAGGAAATAAAAAATAGCAAACATAAGAATTAATGGGAGTACAGTACCTAACATTTCCACTTATTTTCTCTCCTTTGAGTCAATAAATTTTAGCACAGAGATTTGTAAACGATTTCTCATATACAACTGACTTTCCTATCTAATTAATTTTAACAGAAAACAGCAATTATGATAAGTTGTTATTCAAAATATAAATCATCGCCTAAACCATAAGTCAGAAAAATAAAATCCTCTGACTTGTAAAAAATAAAAGAAACCCTTAAATAAAGGATTTGTAATTTTTATTTGACATAATTCTGACTTTATTTTAAGATGAATTAAGCAAGAGGAAATGTCAGAATATTTACAGGGGGATGATTTTAATGAGTAAAAGAATTGAGCAGTACGAGAACGGGTCTTACCAATCTAAACTAACAGTTGCAATTTCAGATAGTTTTGTTTCAAGGAACAAACTACGCACAGAAAGAAACGCCTCAAAGACAAAACCATCCAGTGGAGAATCCAGAATTTACATTGGTTCACAGAGCTCTCCTGTAGCCTCAAATTTCTTTTCTTTCACTGGTACAGTAAAATACTTAAAGAACGATTTTGCAGCTTCAAATGCTAACTGCTTCTTTTTAAAAAGTAACCTTTTAGAGTATTTAGAGCTAGCCTTCAAGGAGTACCATGAACCTGCTCAAAACTATTTTTATGATATAAGCGAACATTATTTCGAACTCAAAGAGAAACTTGAAGACTATAGCGAAGAAAAAATATATTTTAAGGTCTTTAATCATAGAGGAAAAAAGGATACTGAGAGGTTCTACATCAATTCCGACAGCGAAATTTGGAGTATTTTCAGAAAAATTGCTTTACCCCATATTTCAACGTTGTCTATTACCAAGTCTGTAGGTCCAAGCCAAGATGAATATGAATTTTTATTATCAATCAAGGAAAAGTTTGTTGATAGAGAAATGCCAACTGTGATAAGGGAAATTTATGAAGATGCAGAACAATATGAAGAAGAAGAAACCGATGCGTTGTCTCTAGTAACCTCAAGAAAAGGACAAGGGAAATTTAAGAACAGATTACTCGAAACAATGAAAAACTGTCCTTTTACAGGAATTTCAGACCCTATTTTGTTAAGAGCAAGTCATGCCAAACCTTGGAGTGAATCAAATAATCTTGAAAGACTAGATGGATATAATGGACTTCTTCTAACTCCAACATACGACGTACTGTTTGACAGAGGATTAATTTCTTTTGAAGATGATGGCACACTAATGATTTCACCACTTGTTTCAAAGGAAATCATCCAAAAGTTAAATCTTATTTTAGGGGAAACTTACAGCATATCAAATGGAACTGGTAAACGCTCTCCTTACTTGAAATACCACAGAGAAAACATTTTCAAGCAGTAAAAAAATAAACACCTGTTCAAATATGAACGGGTGTTTGTCTATTAAAATAAAGATAATTGTTCAATTTCATTTTTATACTTATAATTTTCACCTTCTAAAATTTCTGGCAAGCTAGCATTAATTGATTTCATTATTTCCATTAGAACATCAACCACAATTGAATTACCTGCCTGTTGATACATTTGTGTGTCTGATACTACGATATTGAAACTATCGCAAAACCCCATAAGTCTCAGACATTCTCTTGGAGTTAATTTTCTTATACGTCCCTGTGTTGTAACGTAATTATCCACTCCAGCCCTATGCATTTTGTGCATTGTAGTTAATAACGGTCTTGCAATTTTCAAATCAATTTTTGGCTTGGAATAAAAGTTCTTAGTTCCACTAGACATGACGTACTTTTCGACTTTGGCTGATAGGAAATACTTTTCAAGGTCTTCCATCATCTTTTCTTGGTCTTTATTTTCCTCCACAAAAACAAAATCCCCATGCCAATTGAATTGTTGATTTGCCTTTTGACAAAGTTGTATTTCACCATCAATTTGCGTATATCTTTTATTAATATTTTTTTCCATTGTTACAAACTCTACGCCTTTTTTATTCAAATAATACTTTCCTGATACTGAATCTAATAAAAAATCTTGCATCGTTTTTTCAAGTGGAATAGGTTTTGGAAAGGAGAATTCATTTGATAATTCGATATCTTTTCTAAATCCTACAACAAATAATCTTTCTCTATTTTGAGGAATACCATAGTTCCTGGAATTCAAAACATCAAATTTCCAATTATAATTAAGGTCATCAAATACTTGTTGCATTGTAGCCCAAGTGTTTCCACCATCATGATTTATAAGTCCTTTAACATTTTCATAAATAAATACTTTGGGTTGTATTTCTTTAATTAGACGGGCATATTCATAAAATAAAGTTCCCCTTGTATCTTGTAGCCCTCTTCTTTTTCCAACCATAGAAAAAGACTGACATGGACTACCGCCTACAAATAAATCTATTTGGTCCTTATATTGGCTTCCGTCTAAGAATGATGCATTCCAATGAAAATGATTCTCATCAATATCGTAATTTGCTAAGTAACTTTGTAGTACAAAGTTTGATTTTTTCTTAGGTTTATATAAATCATCTACATATTCTTTTTTCTTATCGGAATCGTTTATTTTTGATAAATCATCAAGAATTTCTACACTTGATAATCTCTCTAATAACATGTTTATAATATCGAGGATTTCAGTCAAATTACTATTAAGTTTTTTTACTGAAGACCTTTCAACAAAAGCTTTAAAATGAGCTTCATATTGCTCTAACGGGATACCAAGAATCTTTTTTAGCAATTCTTCATCTTTTACATTTTTATAGTAATCTTTGATATCTTTTAAAAGATAATAATAATGAGCCTTAGAAATCTCGGTTAATTGCTTATCTTGGAAACTTTCCGTAAGAGGAGTTATCTTTAGTTTTTCATTTCTCATAGATACCCAATCAAAAAATAAACTCATTTTTGATATTATTAATTGGTTTTCAGTAATTTCCTCTCCTACTTTTACTGAAACATTTTCTAACTCTTCTCTCAACGTTTGAATATGCTCAAAATGCTCTTGAATATTAAGTTCATTAGCATCCTCATATCTCTCATCTGTTAGGCTTAATAATCTTATTTGTAATTCTTCAATCTCTTTATCTATAGCCAGCAAGTTTCTCTCTATTTTTTTTGAAAAGATATCAATGCCTCCATTATCACATGCAAAGGCTATTTTATAATCAATACCTAATCTTTCTAGGGAATGCTCAATAGCACCTATTCCACTAAAAACAGTTCCTAATTTTAACATTGGCGCTTCACCCTTTATTTTTTAGACGTTCAATAAGACTCTAACCATTATAACAAAAAGAATTGTTTTTGTCTGGTACCAAAAAGGGAACGTTTGTTCTAGTATAATTTACCACAATTCTTTCTATAAAACAAAAGAAAAACATTTTTAGGTTGTTTTCCACAAAAAAACCTCATTTACTTATGGTACGGTTCCCCCCGATTAATCCGAAACGCCCGATAAACCTGCTCCAACAATATCAACCTCATCAACTGATGGGGAAAGGTCATCTTAGAAAACGACAACGTATCATTCGCCCTTTTCATCACCTGTTGACTCAGTCCCAGTGATCCTCCGATTATAATTGCGATTTTACTTTTTCCATATGTAGCTAGCTGATCGATCTCTTTTGCTAGTTGTTCTGATGTTTTCATTTTTCCTTCTATCGCTAGAGCAATAACATGTGTGTCATCACTGATTTTGCTTAAGATTCGCTCTCCTTCTTTTTCCTTCACAATTTCCATTTCGGTTTCACTAAGGTTTTCTGGTGCTTTTTCGTCAGCTAATTCAATGATGTCTAACTTGGCGTATGCTGATAATCTTTTTAAGTATTCATCAATGCCTTGTTTTAAGTATTTTTCCTTTAACTTCCCTATTGTGATAATTGAAATATTCATCTCTTTATTTACTCCATTTCATAAAAACGCTATCAGAATTCTTATCCACAATCGTTCACCAGTTATCCACAATCACAAAAATAAACTAGCTACCAACTATATATACTGCTGGGTTCTTGCACAACCCACAAATTGTGGATAACTTATTATTTTCATTCACTTTTTCGATAATAGGAGCTACTTCCTTTTCATCTACATACATATCAATCGCTAAATCTATATGTTCTTCACAACAATACATAATTCAAAATTCCTCCTTATCCACATGTGGATATTTCCTTTTTATACTAGACTATATCTGATATTATAGTTATCCACAAATCAATTCATAAAAAAGAGAGAGCTAAGTATTAGCCCCCTAACATATCTTCTTCTCCTAATTTCATCTTTCCGGTTTGCATTTTACCATCTCGATAGAAATTAAATTCTACTGTATCACCAATATTTTTCGTATAAAGGATTTTCCGTAATGCGATGATATCCTTTACTTCTTCACCTGCAAACTCTGTTATTACATCAAACTCTTGTAAACCTGCTTGAGCAGCTGGTGATAGTGGTGAGACACTCATGACGATTACTCCATTTGTAGTGTCTTCTGGAAGTTTTAATGTTTGTTGCTTATGGTAGCTTGAGACTTCGTTTAATGATCTCATCCCTATTCCCATAAATGGACGTCTTACTTCGCTATAGTTTTCAAGATCTTCGATAATTGGAATCGCGTGGTTTGCTGGAATGGATAAACCGATCCCTTCAACAGCTGCTTGAGCAATTTTCATTGAATTGATACCAATAACCTTACCATCCATATTAATAAGTGCTCCACCGCTATTACCAGGGTTTATAGCAGCATCTGTTTGTAATACTTCTGCATTCCAGTCAACTAGTCCATCACCGTTCTCATCAATTGGAATCGCTCTTTCTGTACCTGATATGATACCTTGTGTAACTGATCCAGAAAACTGAAGGCCTAAAGGATTTCCTATTGCAATGACAGGCTCACCTGGTTTCACTTTATCAGAGTCCCCAAATTGAGCAACCTTTGTTATTTTTTCACTATCAACTCTTAAAACAGCCAAATCTGTTAAAGCATCACTACCAAGAAGTTCAGCGGGCACTCTTGTACCATCATTTAAGCTAATTTCCACTTGTGAAGCACCAGCAATCACGTGATGATTTGTAACAACAAAGGCATTATCGCCTTCCTGTTTGTAAATCACACCTGATCCAGTTCCTGCTTCACCCGTTTCATTCCAAAATCCGGCCTCTTGTAAGTTTACAACACCTACAACAGCTTCTGAGACTTCATCAACAATGCCAGTAATAGCTGTATTTACATTTACGGCAACATTTTTAACAGGACCTGTTGCTTCAGCTGGTCCTTCTTGCTCTGTTTCCTCACCACTTAAATCCATATTATAAGGGAGGAAGTTCGAAAAAGCTGGAAAAGCAAATAACATGAGTAATCCACCTAAAATGGCACCAACTAAACCTGCTAAAAACCAACCTCCACGATTTCCTTTTTGACGTTTAGCATTATAATTTTCATAATCTTGATCATAATAGCCCATTATGTTCACCATTCCTTTCCATAGCTCGTGTGAATAGTGTGATATCTAATCAACATTATTCTCTTGTCTAATGAAAATTAACCAAGAAGATGATGATTTTACATAATTTTTATTAGTATGTTATATTTTTCATTAAACAATAAATATTTATAAAGTTAAATTATATTGCAACAAGCGGTGTCGGGGTTGTTGGATCTGTATCGTATAATTCAAATCGCTCTCCTGTTATAAAGCCCTTGCTTGCTAATGTTTGCTCTACAGACATTCGTGCTAAATCCTTCATATTATTATCTTTACTTAGATGAGCTAAATAAATACTCTTGGTTGCGTCTCCGATTACATCCATCATGGCAATAGCAGCATCTTCATTCGATACATGGCCAACATCACTTAAAATACGACGCTTAATGCTCCATGGATAGTGACCCATTTGAAGCATTGAAACATCATGATTACTTTCGAAAACAAAGGCATCCGCGTTTTGAATGGTTCCCTTCATTTTGTCACTTACATAACCTGTATCCGTAATCAGTGCTAACTTTTTACCTTCATGATGAAAAACAAAAAACATTGGCTCAGCTGCGTCATGCGAAACACCAAACGATTCAATATCAAGAGATGTGAATGTTTTTACTGTCCCTGTTTGAAACACAAACTTTTGATCTGTAGCAATTTCTCCAACTAAGCCATCCATAGCTTTCCATGTTTTTTCATTTGCATAAATAGGAAGCTTAAATCTCCTTGCTAATACTCCTAGACCTTTAATATGGTCACTATGCTCGTGTGTAACGAAAATTCCAGAAAGCTTACTTATATCTCTTCCAATTTGCTCAAATAAGTTTTGCATTTGCTTTCCACTAAGACCTGCATCAACTAAAAATGATTGATTCTCTGTTTCTACAAATATTGCATTCCCCGTACTACCGCTTGCAAGAACACTAAACTGCAAGCTCATATCTGGTCACTCCTCTTTTCCCTACTGTGTTGATTGTAAAACGTCGCCCTCTAAGGCATTAACGTAAAAATCTTTTCTCTCATTTGTATCTGTTTCAACAATAATATGCCAAGTTGGTGCTAGAATTTGTTGATTGGTTAAAGGAATATGAGTGTAATAGCCATATTGGATATTTTTCACTTCACTATTAGTTGTTAAATAATTCTTATTATATAGTGCTTCAATCGCTTTTAACGCAGGTACAGCAGATTCTTTTTCCTCAACCTCTTTAATATCCTCAAGCATAGACTGCTCATAGCTTACGATTTCATTATTTTCATTCACGATGAACTTAACCATTCCTATATGATCATCTTTAGATTGAAAAATGTTACGACCATTATATCTTTGAATACAAATAATAGAATTTGTTTGTTCATCTGTATACCAGTACTTATATTTGTCACCAAAATTAACATAATCCTTTAATAGTTGATTGATTCTATTTTCAAGATTTGATTCTGGAACTGGTATAGGTTTATTAAGTTTTACTTTTAGTGAACGAAATGGGTTACTAGTATTAGTCAGGATTAATGTTTGATCCTTTGGTACTTCCTCAAAAGTAAACTCTTTACTTTTCGCAGTAATATAAAAGCTTTTTCCTTCAATATCAGGCAACTTGCTATACGTAATATTCTCAACAGCTAATTTCTCTTCTATTGTTGCTTCTTTCATAATTTCATAATTAGATTTATATTGTAATTCATAAAACTCAATGGCCAAAAAGATATCTAGAATTAAAAATGCAAGGATAAAAATGGATTTCGTTTTACTCCACTCCAATTTCATCCCCCCCAACTTTTTGCTTTGTTTCTTTAATTTTCAAAAGTGTGCCATCTTGCAATTCAACACACCAAGCAGGAGTTAAATTAACATATTTATTATTAACAGAACCACCAAGCTCATAAGCAACAAAAATATTCTTTATTTCCATATCATCAAAGTTATCACTATCTATTAATAACTCCTCTACCTTCTTACCAGACATTAAAGTAACAGGTTGACTAGATATTGGTCTTTCTTTTAATTGATAAAATGGGCGTTCATAGATAGCAATTTCATTTTGTCCCCATCTTTGTGAGATCATTGTTGGCCCATACGATTCTTGAACTGAATTTATCACAGGTATTGAATCTAATGACATGATATATCTTATTTCCTGAGTGAACTCATCTATATTAAATAAAACATAATTATCTGTCCAGCCACCATGGTCGTTTATATAATTGATACTCTGATTGATCAGGTGACTAGGTTGTATTGAATTCGTATCAAATGGTATTGGATTCACATACTCAACTAGATGTTGATTTGGATAGATATTTAACTCTCTTGTTCCGTCTGTATAACGATTTTTCGAAAGAATCACATCTTGTTTAACCAACCGTGGATCACTAAAAAGTGCATTTTTGAATTTTTCTGCACCAATTTCATTTGTTACATATTGAAAGCTTTTTAATTTCAATTCATTCGTAGGTAGCATAAATTCAGTGCCATCATTAGAATAAAAGCCAAAATAAGTCGGGAATTCTTCTCTTTTATTAAAGAGATTTGAGACAAATTGATTTGCTGTTTCTTCACTAACCGATGTTTCGATCATTCTCATTTCTTCTGTCGCTACAAAGTAAACTTTTTGTATTTCATTTTCTTTAGGTACGTTTAAATATATACGATCAAAATCTAATGACTCATCTTTATCAGAATTCCAATCGAAAAATGATTGAACGGTTTCAATAGGAATCTTATCAAAAAAACGCAATTCTAATTTAGCTTCTTCCAACCCATGAATCCAAATATTGAATTTTTGCTCCGTAAAGGTTTGTGAAATTCTTTGATCACTTGTTGTATACTCCCATTCTTGCATTTCCAACCATAAATCTTCAAGGTGATTATCATCTAGTGTACTATAATGATTTTCATTTGTATGAATAAAAAGCTGTTGTGGTTTAACAACTTCATATACTTGTCGCTTTTCATTACTAATTGAATTACTATCAAAAAATTTATCATCTTGATATTCTGGTAAATATGGTTGGGTACTCCACATATTCCAGGTGAAAAATAAACTAATACATACTAATACAATTAATATTGCACTTTTTATGGATTCTATGTTCATTCCCACTCATCCTCTTGTTCTGGGTCATATGGCAGTGTGAAATACACTGTTGTTCCTTGACCCTCTTTGCTCTGTGCCCAAATATCTCCTCCATGTGCATAAACCATTTCCTTAGCAATAGCTAAGCCTAAACCTGTTCCGCCTAACTGTCTTGTTCTTGCTTTATCAACTCGATAAAAACGGTCAAAGATTTTATTTAAGCTATCTTGAGGAATCCCAACACCTTCATCCTTTACCCTTATCTGGATTTCAGTTGATAGAACGTCAATTGTAAATGTAACTTTTCCACCTTCTGGAGAATACTTTAATGCATTTGAGATAATATTGTCTAAAACTTGAGTGATTTTATCTGTATCCATTTCAACATAAAGTTCATCTTTTGGAATATTTCTTTTAAATGAAATATGCTGTGTTTTAGTCATCTCAAAACGGTCGATAATTTTATTGAAGAAAACAGTAAAGTTAATCCACTCTTTATTTAGGCGATAATCTGTCCGATCTAGCTTTGAAAGCTGTAGAAGATCATTCACTAAACGAATCATCCGTTCTGTTTCTGTTTGTGTGACATTTAAAAACTGTGGTGCCAAATCATTATCTTTCCATGCACCATCTGCTAATGCCTCTAAATAACTCCTCATTGTTGTTAAAGGAGTCCTTAGTTCATGTGACACATTCGCAACAAATTCTCTTCTTTCTTGCTCAATCTTTTCCTGCTCAGTAATATCATATAAGACGGCAATTAATCCTTCAATTTTACCTGTTTCTTTTTGTATAGTTGAAAAATTAACCCGTAGAATAAATGGTGTCTCACCTGTACTCGAATCAAGGATAAATGATTCTTGTGCATCGACCAAGCTCTCAAAGGTATGTTCATCATCAATACCTAATAATCTTGTAATATTGATATTTTCTATTGTTCCACGTGAAACATTTAGCATTTCTAGAGCTGGATTATTAACTAAAATGACTTGTCCATGTCGATTCGTAGCAATAACTCCATCAGTCATATGAGCAATAACAGATGCTAATTTTTTCCTTTCACCTTCTGTCATCGCTTGAGCATCTTCTAATCTTTCTGTTAAATAATTAAACGTTTGAGCTAATTGACCGATTTCATCTTCTCCGTATACCTTTACTTTGCGTGAGAAATTACCATTCGCCAGTTCCATTGCTTGCTTTTTCATATCAGTCATTGGTCTAGTTATGGTTCTTGCTAAGAAAATACCTAATGCAGCTGTAATCAAAAGTGAAAGGATTGTGCCAGTTGCTAATATTTTATTGATAATTCTCATCTGGACAAACACTTCCTCCATTGAAGCAGCAATATAAACTGCACCAATGGTCGTTTGGTTATGGTTAACAGGAAGTGTCATAATGACAACGCGCTGCCTTTTCCCCTCATCAAAATACATCTTGCTGTGATCTAGCCCTAAAAGTGCTCGAAGTATTCGATCCTCTGTCGTTTTTTTACCGACTATATCTTGATTAGAACTTGATGTAGCAATAACAGTCTTATTTTTGTCTATTACTTTTACTTCAAGTATTTCTCCTCTTGCGAAATCTTCAATAATAGTTGTGATCTCACCCTCAGCTGTCTTACCATCCGAGTATTCCTTTGGATCACGAGACATTTCTTGTTCGATGTTATATACAAGTAAATTTACCCGTTTAGTTAGTGAGGTTTCAAAATTAGTTTTCAAAGAAGTCTCTAGTTCACGAACAAAATAAATTCCAATAATTTGCATGGCGAGCATAATTAGCAACACATAAACCATAACAAATTTAAAATGAATAGAACGAAAAAAGTTCACTCTTTTCATGTTATTAATCCTGTTCAGAATGACGTAAATAATAACCAACACCACGTCTTGTTACAATCCATGTAGGATGACTTGGGTTGTCCTCGATTTTTTCTCTTAATCTTCTAACTGTAACGTCTACTGTACGAACATCGCCAAAATAATCATAACCCCAAACTGTTTGAAGAAGATGTTCTCTTGTCATAACCTGTCCGATATGTTGTGCTAGGTAGTGAAGTAACTCAAATTCACGATGAGTTAGTTCAATTGTTTCTCCACGTTTTGAGACTACATAAGCATCTGGATGAATAACAAGTGAACCAATTGTTATTTCATTTGTTTGTCCTTTAGATCCACTGATTTCAATAGCTTGTTGTCTTCTTAAATTTGCTTTTACACGTGCTAATAATTCTCTTGTACTGAAAGGCTTTGTTACATAATCATCCGCTCCAAGCTCAAGTCCTAAAACTTTATCGATTTCAGAGTCCTTTGCTGTTAGCATAATGATAGGGATTTCGTGCTTCTTTCTAACTTCTCGACATACCTCCATACCATCCTTAATTGGAAGCATAATATCTAATAAAATAAGGTCAGGCTTCTGTTCTTCAACCATATCTAAAGCTTGTTGACCATCATATGCACAAAAAACGGTATATCCTTCTTTTTTTAAGTTAAATTGTAATATATCTGCAATAGGTTTCTCGTCATCTACAACTAGGATCTTTTTCTCCAAAGTTATCGCCCCTTCTCGTGACAGTTTTACTTTATTTTAATGTAACATGTTCACTCATGATAATCACCTTTTACACTTACTTCCAATAGTTGTATTATAATTAATCTTCTACATATCTACCAATAAATAATGAAAAGATGTTTAAACTTTTCTTGTAAGTGGTATAGAGTATTAGCGTGTTTTAATGAAAAAGGGCCTGACTCAATTTTGACTTGTCAGACCCTTTGTAAGCTTTATAAATAATCCATAGGATTTTTAAGATTTCCATTTTCATATACTTCAAAATGTAAATGAACACCTGTGGAGTTACCAGTTGAACCCATTACACCTAATTTTTGTCCTTGTGCTACAACTTGTCCAGGTGAAACAGAGATCGATTCAAGATGAGCATAAACTGTTCTCATTCCATTGTTATGATCAATAACTACTTTATTGCCATAACCACCATCATAGCCAGCTGAAACCACTTTCCCGTTATCTGCTGCTTTAATTGTATAGTTACTAGGTCTAGCAATATCAATTCCTTTATGTAGCTTGCCCCAACGCTGACCAAGCCCACTAGAAACATAACCACCAACTGCTGGCCAAGAGAGGTCTCCAGTGCCTCTAGAAGGAATTACTTTTGTACCTTTTACTATAATCTCTTTTTTAGGTTCTTTGATTGTTTCTGCACTAATTGTTTCACGTTTCACTTCTGATCCATTTTCTTTATAGATCTTGTAATGAACTAACTTTTCACCATCTTCACCTTTTTGAGTTGTTTTTTCCTCACCTTTAGGCATAGATGAATCCTCTTTGATTTCTGTTTCAAAAGAGATCGTTTCTTTCTTAGAAATTTCCTCTTCTACACTTACTTTCACAAACGGAGTTAAAATTGTTACATTTAATTCATCACCAGGCTTAATAAGTGAATCTTCCTTTAAACCAGGGTTTAAATGTAATAATTGCTTTAAGGAAAGATTATGCTGTGCAGCAATTCCACCTAGAACATCTTCTTCTTTAACAACGTATTTTTTCTCTGATAAAGTACCTTTTTTAAGCAAGTTTAACCCTTGATCCACTGAGAGGACTTTATCTGGTGTGATTTTTTTTGATTGGAGTGAAACCTTTTCAGTGAATGTCACGTCTAATAGTTGTGACTTACCTTCTTGAAGAGAACTCAATGCAGCTGGAACTGCTTTTTTCAATTCAAGAGTTTTTAACTCCTCTTCTGACACATAAAGACTTTTATATTTATTTAATACTGATTCTGCTTCTTCTTTGCTATTAAAATGAGCAATTTCTTCATCGTTAATCATTAGTTGAGTAGACTCTACAACAACATCAAGCTCTTTATTTAAATTGATGATCGTATCATCGTTATCATAAACAGGACGAAACATCTTTTCTGGTATGATCTCAATATCTTCGACAGATAAATTAAGATCTTTATAATTTTCAGATGCAATTTCTAGCTTTTTCTTAGTTACTTGACTAATAATATTTTGATCATTTACAGATCCCATATATTTAGTATCTAAATAGATATGATAAACCGTTGATAGTGATTCTTCTGCAGATGCACTAGTTAATCCTAAAGAAAAAGTAGCCAAAGCCACACCTAATGTAATTTTACTAAAAAAGGAAGTCTTTTTTTTCCGTGATTCATTAGCTATGAATCTATTAGAACGTTTAAACACTCATCTTTCCCCCTAATTCTTACCTACAAGAAACTCAGGAAGCCTCTTACATGTAAACATGGTTCTAAGTCGACATAATGTGCGTAATTTTACACTTTATTAACTTACCATAAAAGCAGATTATTGATCTATTTTCTCATCGAATTGTAATGATATTGTATTATAAGTTACATAATTTGGTTGTTATATGACAAGTGTGTAACGTAGAATTTATATCTTTTTTTAATAGAATTTGTCGTATTAGCATGCTGATTATTTGCTGTTTCTGCATAATTTGTTGGTTTCTAGTAAATCCGTTTAAGTAGCTTGAGTTAAAAGGTGCTATTAATAAGTAAAGCTCCAAGTGTTTTGAACTAGACACTAAAGCTAAGTATAAATTTCATACTTTTTGATTCTAAAAAGTAAAAAAGCATGATTCAAGTGAATCATGCTTTTTATAAAGTGGCTCGGGACGGAATCGAACCGCCGACACATGGATTTTCAGTCCATTGCTCTACCAACTGAGCTACCGAGCCATATTGAATTAAGTATCTTATTAAACTTTGATACCTTTTACTAAGGATATCATAACTCTTTTAAAAAATATAGTGGCGGTCCGGACGGGACTCGAACCCGCGACCTCCTGCGTGACAGGCAGGCATTCTAACCAACTGAACTACCGGACCAAGTTTTTTCACGAAGTGAAAATAAACAACCTTGCACTTGCTTCTAAAAACGAAGTGAAATAATCAACCTTGCACTTCATTCAAAATAACTGTTTTCATTAAATATATGATGACCCATACGGGATTCGAACCCGTGTTACCGCCGTGAAAGGGCGGTGTCTTAACCGCTTGACCAATGGGCCATTATAATAATCTAATAAAAAATGGTGAGCCATGAAGGATTCGAACCTTCGACCCTCTGATTAAAAGTCAGATGCTCTACCAACTGAGCTAATGGCTCTTATTTCGCGTCTCTCTAACAGGACGTTTCCTATCATAACATAGAAACAATACATATGACAATGTTTTTTTGAAAAAATATTATTTTATATTTTTTCAAAAAAACATCATCTCTTAACCAGAATTTCATTGTAATAGAATTGTTTTTAATAATCAATAGGCTATGTTAAAGCTTCATGTTGATTTTTCAGCACTTTGTTGATTGGAGTGAAAGGCATGAGACTCCTGCGGGAGGAGCGTGTCAAAGGGAGACCCCACAGGCGCTTGCGCCGAGGAGGCTCCCGGACCGCCCGCGGAAAGCGAATGCCTGTAACGGAAATCAACAACAAAGTTTAACAGAGCCAATCAATAAAAAAATGAGAAGAAGTGAACACTCACCCTTCTCATTTATTTAAAGCTCTTAGCTATATACACTGCGTATGACATTTGTTTGTGAACGATCTGGTCCTACAGAGAAAATCGATAGTGGAATACCTGTTAACTGTGAAATACGCTCGATATAATGTCTCGCATTATCAGGTAATTCACTTAAGTTACGAACACTTGTGATATCCTCTTTCCAGCCTGGTAGTTCTTCATAAACTGGCTCACATTCTGCAAGAACCTTTAAGCTAGCAGGATATTCATTGATCGTTTCACCCTTATATTTGTAAGCAACACAAATTTTCAATGTTTCGATACCCGTTAAAACATCAATAGAATTAAGTGAAAGATCAGTTAATCCACTAACTCTTCTTGCATGACGAACAACGACACTATCAAACCAACCTACACGACGTGGGCGCCCTGTTGTCGTACCGTATTCTTTTCCTACCTCGCGAATTTGATCACCAATCTCGTTGTTCAGTTCTGTTGGGAAAGGACCATCACCAACACGAGTTGTGTACGCCTTAGAAACACCAACAACATGATTGATTTTCGTTGGACCTACTCCAGAACCAATTGTTACTCCACCTGCCACTGGGTTAGATGAAGTGACAAAAGGATATGTACCTTGGTCAATATCTAGCATAACACCTTGTGCTCCTTCAAAAAGAACACGACGACCTTCGTCTAATGCATTGTTTAAAACAACAGATGTATCAATTACATATTTTTTAAACTGCTGTCCATATTCATAGTATTCTTCTAATATTTCCTCAACTGTAAAACCTTCTACTTCATAGAATTTCTCTAGAAGGCGGTTTTTTTCTTGTAAAGCACGAGTTAGTTTTTCTTCAAATGTATCATATTCTAATAAATCTGAGATACGGATTCCAACACGTGCTGCTTTATCCATGTATGCTGGACCGATTCCTTTTTTCGTTGTACCTATTTTGTTTGCACCTTTTCTTTCTTCCTCAACTTCATCTAACTTTAAGTGATATGGAAGAATAACATGTGCGCGATTGCTTATACGTAAATTTTCAGTTGTCACTCCACGGTCATGAAGGTAAGCAAGCTCTTTAACAAGTGCTTTAGGATCAACAACCATCCCATTACCAATCACACTAATTTTATCTTTATAGAAAATCCCTGATGGAATTAAATGAAGCTTGTATGTTTCTCCATCGAATTTAATTGTATGTCCTGCATTATTCCCACCTTGATAACGGGCAATTACCTCTGCATTTTCAGAAAGGAAATCTGTTATTTTTCCCTTTCCTTCATCTCCCCACTGTGTTCCAACGACTACTACTGAAGACATTCCGTGCACCTCCGTGATTTCGCACTATTCAAACATGTTTATTTTAACAGTGTAAATGAGGAAAGTCAATTGAAATACGAACATTAATAAAAAGAGATCCGCTGTTCGTTCGTATATTTTACTTTTTTATTCATTAAAGCTCAGTGTTATTCTAAAATAGCTACTTTTTCTGTTTTTTAGGCTAGGGTTCTATTTTCGAATGACGCTATAAATTGCTAATAGCTTTAAACACTCTTAGTATGATGATTTTTTATATTTTTAGACAAGACTTTAAAGTGCAGGATTAGCATATATTGATTTATATTTTTTAAAAAGCTAGTTCACTACTAACAAAGTCAAAGATTCAAAAAAGATTTAATTACAACTTATAGATTTTTTTGCACAAAAAAAGACCGCCATCGCGATCTTTCTCTAAGCACCTGCTGGAACACCTGCATCATCAAAACGCCGCTCCAGATTTACGAATTTATTATATTCTTTTACGAAAGCTAGTGCTACGGTACCAACAGGACCATTACGCTGTTTAGCAATGATAATTTCAATGATGTTCTTATTCTCTGATTCTTTATCATAATAATCATCACGATATAAGAAGGCAACGATATCGGCATCCTGCTCAATCGATCCAGATTCACGAATATCAGACATCATTGGTCGTTTGTCCTGTCGTTGCTCAACACCACGTGAAAGCTGAGATAGGGCTATTACAGGCACTTTAAGCTCACGTGCTAACTCTTTAAGTGTACGAGAGATTTCTGATACCTCTTGCTGACGATTATCTGAACGACCTGAACCTTGAATTAATTGTAGATAATCAATCAAGATCATACCTAACCCAGTTTCTTGCTTTAAACGACGACATTTTGCACGAATTTCACTTACTCTTATACCCGGTGTATCATCAATATAAATTCCAGAGTCTGATAGACTACCCATGGCCATCGTAAGCTTTCCCCAGTCTTCAGGTGTTAATGAACCTGTTCTTAACCTTTGTGCATCAATGTTACCCTCAGCACATAACATCCTCATTACAAGCTGATCTGCACCCATCTCAAGACTAAAAATTGCAACATTTTCTTCTGTCTTCGTTGCAACGTTTTGTGCAATATTTAAGGCGAATGCTGTTTTACCAACTGAAGGTCGGGCTGCTACGATAATAAGATCGTTTCGTTGAAATCCTGCTGTCATTCTATCAAGCTCGGTAAATCCAGTAGGAATTCCCGTAACATCGCCTTTGTTATCATGTAGCAATTCGATATTATCGTATGTTTGGACAAGTACGTCTTTTATATTTTGGAAGGCACCTGCATTTTTACGCTGTGCAACTTCCATGATTGTTTTTTCTGCTTCGTTTAATAAAACCTCGACTTCATCTTCTCGACTATAGCCATCTTGGGCAATGGTCGTTGCTGTTCGTATTAACCGACGTAAAATAGATTTTTCTTCAACAATTTTTCCATAGTATTCAATATTGGCTGCTGTTGGAACAGAGTTTGCCAAATCACTTAAATATGAAACTCCACCTACTTCTTCTAATAGGTTTACATCTGCAAGCTCTGATGTCACTGTTACTAAATCAACAGGTTCACCTTTATCAGATAAATCAAGCATCGCATTATATATTTTCTGATGTGCTGCTCGATAGAAATCTTCTGGAATCAATAGCTCTGATGCTAATGTAAGAGAAGCTGGTTGTAGGAAGATTGCACCTAAGACAGCCTGCTCTGCTTCTATATTTTGTGGTGGAATACGATCACCAAGTAGCTCGTTTATGATGACCACCGTCCTTTATATTAATAATAATTACTAGCAATCTCTAAGAAAAGTGACATGCACAAATACTTCACATCTTACAATTACTATATCATCTTTTGAAAGATTCTTAAGTACTAAGCATAAAAAAAATGTGGCAAAGCTTCAAGATAAATTTCACTCTTTCCACCAAACCACATGATTCTCCAACATTTACTATTCTTTTACATGTACCTTAATTGTTGCTGTTACTTCTGGATGTAGCTTAGCAGGAACATTCGTAAAACCTAGTGCTCTTATTCCGTCTGGTAGATCAAGTTTACGTTTGTCTAGCTTGATATTATGTGTCTTTTTTAACTCATCTGCAATCTGCTTACTTGTAACTGAACCAAATAAACGACCACCTTCACCAGATTTAGCCTGAATTTCAACTGTTAATTTCTCTAAATCTATTTTAAGCTGTTGCATTTGCTCTAGTTCTTCAATTAATTCTTGTTCTTGTTTTTTCTTTTGAGCATTTAAAGAGCTTACATTTGCACCTGTTGCTTCAACCGCAAAGCCTTGTTTAATAAGAAAATTATGTGCATAACCAGCTGCTACATTTTTCACTTCACCTTTTTTTCCTTTTCCTTTAACATCCTTTAAAAAGATAACTTTCATGATTTGGTTCCTCCTTCAAGATAATCCTCTAGAACTACTTTTAATTTTTCTACTGCTTCTTCTAGCGTAACATTGACTAATTGGGTTGCCGCATTTGTTAAATGTCCGCCTCCATCTAGTGCTTCCATAATGATTTGGACATTAATATCACCCAACGATCTAGCACTCACACTTATACAGTTTTCATCTCGGTACGCTATAACAAAGGAAGCATCTACTCCATTCATTGTTAACAATGTGTCTGCCGCCTGGGCGATAATCACTTGGTCATGATGCTCCTTATCCTGAGCAACGGTAATCGCGATTCCATCTTTGTATATCGATGCATTTTGAATAAGTCTAGCTCGCTTCACATAATGATGAATATCTTCTTTTAGGAACTTTTGGACTAAAACTGTATCTGCACCTTTTGCTCTTAAATAAGATGCTGCATCAAATGTACGTGAACCTGTACGTAATGTGAAGCTTTTTGTATCAACGATAATACCTGCAAGTAATGAAGTTGCCTCAATCATATTCATTTTAAGACTTTTTGGTTGATATTCTAACAGCTCTGTCACAAGTTCAGCCGTTGAGGAAGCATATGGTTCCATATAGACAAGAATAGGATCTTTAATAAATTCCTCCCCACGTCTATGATGGTCAATGACTATGACATTTTCACTTCTTATAAGTAAACGTTCATCAATCACTAAAGAAGGTTTATGTGTATCAACAACGATGAGTAATGTTTCATCTGTCATAATTTCAAGAGACTGTTCTGGTGTAATAAATCTAGACCATAAATCAGGATGTTTTTTCAACTCAATAAGAAGCTGCTCAACACCTGAATCAAGTGTGTTAGGATCTAAAACAATAAATCCTTCTTTCCCATTTACCTGTGCAACCTTTAAAATACCTATCGCAGAGCCTACAGCATCCATATCAGGAAATCTATGACCCATAATCATTACTTTGTCACTCTCAAGCACAATTTCCCTTAATGCATGTGAAATAACTCGCGCACGTACTCTTGTACGCTTTTCTACTGGATTCGTTTTTCCCCCGAAAAACTTAACTTTCCCACTAGTTTGTTTAATTGCAACCTGATCTCCACCGCGCCCTAAGGCAAGATCTAACCCTGATTGAGCTAAACCACCCAAATCTTGTAAAGAAGATACTCCTGTTCCAACTCCAATACTTAATGTTAATGAAACATTTTGCATTGTTGTCTTTTCACGAACTTCATCAAGAATAGAAAACTTTGTTTTTTCAAGTTTAGTTAGAATATCTTCATTTAAGACAGCTAGAAAACGCTCTGATGAAACTCTTTTTAAAAATACCCCGTAATCCTTTGCCCATTTATTTAATAAAGAAGTCACTTCACTATTTATGACACTTCTAGTTTGATCATCCATACCTTGTGTTACTTCATCATAATTGTCTAAAAATATGAATGCAAGTACAGTGCGTTCATCTTCATATTGCTTTTCAATTTCAATTTGCTCAGTTACGTCAAAAAAGTATAATAACCGTTCATCTCTTTTAATAATCACTTTAAATTCCCGATCAAATAAAGCAATTGTTTCTGACTCTATTTCTTGTTTGATTAACGGTGCGAGAGAATCTGCTACATCATAAAGAGACCTCCCCACTAAAGTGTCTTCATCAAAACAAGAAGTCATAAATGGATTAGACCATTCAATCTGAAATTGATCATTATATAAGAGAATTCCAATTGGCATTTCCATTAATGCTTCCTCACCGACCTTTTTAAGACGATAAGAAAGAGTAGTAATATAACCTTGCATTTCAAGTTTAAATTCGATAATAGCTTTTCTAATAACATACAAGGCAACCAATAGGAACATGGTCAAGACTAAACCGATAATCCAATTAAATAAAAACAGAAGAATGACAGCTATCACTGTTACACTTATTAATGCATAAATAGGATAACGGATTAATGGTTTTTCATAAAAGGTTGGCATTCGTTTTTATCAACTCCTCGCAACAGTGAATCACATCTTACCTTTTGATATTTTACTACGTAGAGGAAAGCTTATATCAATTATACCTAAGATTCTTATAATATAAAGAAGTAATGGTAATAGGAGTGATACAATGACAATAATAACTGGTATTGATTTTGACAATCCTTTTATATAACAATAATAAAAAACAAATGAATATCCTTGGATAAGAATAATTATCTGTAAAATAATGTAGAGATTTATTATAGCCATAAAATAGAAGGAATCTTTATCAGGGTTAAATATAAGTAAAATTGAAACAATTAAATAATACCAAACAATACTTAGTGGCAATTTCCACTCTCTAAATGGTGTTAAAGCTTGCACTTTTATTCTCAGTCTTCTTAGAATAGGCATGCTAATAACATGAGTCAACACAGCAAAACTAATAGCTGTTGCTACAAAGATCGTTGGAGATATCGTTGGTATTAGTTCTATACCCTGTTCTAACTGTTTATATTGCTTTGTTAGCTCTTCACTTGAATTAAATTTTGTTAAAATTGATTTTGATTGAAGCATTGATTGCTCTAAAATAGAAACAGTATCTTTTATTAAATCAATCTTAAGAAAAACAATTGTTCCAATATAAGCTAGTAGCAAACTTATTGTATAAGTTAAACTGCCAACAATTAATGCCCCTATAGGCTGGTTTCTTTTATAAGATATCCCCATTATTAATCCACTCAAACCAAAAATGAGCACAAGTAAGATATTTGTAATCGAGCCGAATAATAAGGAAAGAATACAGCCGGCGAAAAATAATAGTAGTCCATCAGTGACTTTATGTCTTATCGCAAAAAGTAAAAATGGTAAAGGAAGAACAAAGTGTAATAAAGAACCTATAATTGGCGCGTAATTTGTAAAAAGCATTAAAACTAAAAAAATGGCTAATAAAATAGCTCCTTCTGTGATCACATGAAGTCTCCGCACATTGTCCTCCCCTTTTAGATTTACTTGTATGACTGGTTCTGTTAAACTCACCTACTGCTAATCAACATCAGTGCATAAACCATTTATTCATACCTAGTATTTCATTCAAACTAATTTTTATTTGATATATGTAAAATTTGTTTTTAAAAATAGGGCTGATTTCGCAAACTTTGTTGTTTTAGAATTCTGATGGAAACAACACTGTATAAAGTCTAGTGGCATCTTTTCTTCTACAGATCGGACCTTTTACCCGATAATACACTGGTTCTAAAAGATATAAACGTCAATTAACAACAATCTTTTAGAAAGGCTGTTTTCGTAAACTTTGTTGCTTTTAATAACCTAAAGGAAACCTCACTGTATGCAGTCTAGTGGCATCTTTTCTTCTTTAAATACCTTTTAGCGTTAAACACACAGTTTTAAACAGATTATTAGGGCATATTAGCAACAATCTTTGAGAAAAGAGCCTTCAGAAAAGACCTTAAATAATCATCATTTAATTGAAAAAAGCACAGATAGGAAAATTCTCCTCTGTGCTTTTTATTGATTATTCACCAGCAACATATGGTAATAATGCCATTTGACGAGCTCTTTTAATAGCTACAGTCAATTTACGTTGATATTTTGCGCTAGTACCTGTTACACGACGAGGTAAAATTTTACCACGCTCAGATACGAACTTTTTAAGTAAATCTACATCTTTATAATCGATGTGTGTGATACCGTTTGATGTGAAGAAACACACCTTACGACGTTTCGCACGTCCACCTTTACGTCCACCTGCCATTTTCAATTTCCTCCCTTCTTATTTGAATGTAGAAACATATATTGTATTAAAACGGTAAGTCATCATCAGATATATCAATAGGTTTTCCATCATTAGCAAACGGATCATCATCAAAGCTTGTACGACCCTGATTACGCTGTTGGTTTTGATTTTGATCTGAACCGAAAGGATTTTGATTACCAGAATTACCTGGATACCCACCCGAATTGTTATTATTGTTGTTGTTGTAGTTATTGTTGTTGTTACCTCCGCCACTTGCAGATCTTGGCTCAAGGAACTGAACACTTTCCGCAACAACTTCTGTAACAAATACGCGTTTCCCAGTTTGATCTTCATAACTACGTGATTGTAAACGTCCATCAACACCTGCTAAGCTACCTTTTTTAAGGAAGTTCGCAACGTTTTCAGCTTGTTTACGCCAAATCACACAGTTAAGAAAGTCAGCTTCTCTTTCACCTTGGTTATTAGTAAACGTTCGGTTTACTGCTAAAGTAAATGTAGCAACAGCTACTCCGCTTGGTGTGTAACGTAGCTCTGGATCTTTTGTAAGTCTTCCGACTAAAACTACTCGATTCAACATCAAAATCATCCTTTTTTGAATATCTTATCTAACTTTATATTATTTATCTTCTTTTTTAATAACGATATGGCGAATGATATCTTCGCTAATTTTCGCTAAACGATCGAATTCTTGAACAGCAGCAGCTTCAGCATTAACTTGAAGAAGCATGTAGTAGCCATCACGTAAATCATTGATTTCGTAAGCTAGGCGACGTTTGCCCCACTCTTTCGCTTCTGTAACTTCCGCACCATTATCAGCTAAAACGTTATTGAAACGCTCAACTAAAGCTTTTTTAGCTTCATCTTCGATATTTGGACGGATGATGTACATAACTTCGTACTTTCTCATCATCTTACACCTCCTTTTGGTCTAAACGGCCCTCATTCGGGCAAGGAGCAATTATTAAAATAATTTACTCACAATATAGAATTATAACAAATGAATACGAAAAGCGCAAGCGGCTTGTTAGGTCCGACAAGCATAAGACGATTTGGAATCGAAGGTGCTCTTTACCTTCAATTCCAAATTGGCTTATGACCTCGAGGACCTGGACGCTGGAGCTAGACAACGAAAAGCGCAAGCGGCCGTTTAGTGACGTATGAACTGGAGCACTTCGAATGAGATAAAGGAAACACGAAGAGCGTCAGCGATTCGATGTTGACTTATCATAAGGAGAAGTGTGAAGTTCATTAGTCACTGGCCGCTGGAGCTAGACAATCGAAAAGCGCAAGCGGCCGTTTAGATCTGACAAGCATTTGTGAAAATTACAATATTTAAGAAAAGATCTTATACATTAAATCTAAAATGAATAACATCTCCATCTTTAACGATATACTCTTTACCTTCAAGACGCACTTTACCAGCTTCACGGGCAGCTCCCATTGTTTTAGCTGTTAACAAGTCATCGTATGAAACAGTTTCAGCTCGAATAAACCCTCTTTCAAAATCTGTATGAATAATGCCAGCACATTGAGGTGCTTTCATACCTTTTGTGAATGTCCAAGCACGAACTTCTTGCTCACCTGCAGTAAAGTACGTTGCTAAGCCTAACAAATGGTATGAGGCTTTAATTAACTGATCTAATCCTGATTCTTCAATTCCAAGCTCTTCTAGGAACATTGCCTTTTCTTCGCCATCAAGCTCAGCAATTTCAGATTCAATTTTCGCACATACAACAATAACCTCTGCATTTTCTCCAGCAGCAAATTCGCGAACTTTTTGAACATATTCATTGTCTGATGCATCTGCTACTTCATCTTCACTCACATTCGCTGCATATAAAACAGGTTTACTTGTTAGTAAATGAAGCTGCTTAACATATTTTTGTTGTTCTTCATTTAGCTCTAAAGAACGAGCTGGCTTTTCATCTTCAAAAGCTTCTTTTAAGCTAACTAAAATATCATGCTCAAATACAGCCGTTTTTTCTTTTTGTTTTGCAAGCTTAGCAACACGATCTAAGCGTTTATCAACTGTTTCTAAATCAGCTAATATTAACTCTAAGTTAATTGTTTCAATATCTGAGATTGGATCAACCTTACCAGATACGTGAGTAATATTATCATCAGCAAAACAACGTACAACATGACAAATTGCATCAACCTGACGAATATGTGATAAGAATTTATTTCCTAAACCTTCACCTTTACTAGCACCCTTAACAATTCCGGCAATATCAGTGAATTCAAATGCAGTAGGTATTGTTTTTTTAGGTTTTACAAGCTCAGTTAATTTTTGTAATCTTTCATCCGGTACTTCTACAATCCCAACGTTTGGATCGATTGTACAAAATGGATAGTTTGCTGATTCTGCACCAGCTTGTGTAATTGCGTTAAATAATGTTGATTTTCCAACGTTAGGAAGACCTACAATTCCTGCAGTTAATGCCATGTTCCCACTCCTCTATCTAATACAAATAGTTTGTCCGATTTCTTTTCAACCTTCAACAATTATAGATAGTAAACACATAAAAAACAAGCAGATCATCTATATTTCATCACCTAATAGAGACATATAACATGGATTTATTAACTCAATTTGTTTAGTAGAAAGGCTCAAACTTTGTTGTTGATTTCCGTTACAGGCATTCGCTTTCCGCGGGCGGTCCGGGAGCCTCCTCGGCGCAAGCGCCTGTGGGGTCTCCCTTTGACACGCTTCTCCCGCAGGAGTCTCATACCTTTCACTCCAATCAACAAAGTGCTAAAAAATCAACTTTAAGCTTAAACATCACCTTTCTAAAACATTCTGGTTAATGGACATAACAATATCGTCGAAACATTATTTTTATAGAATAAAAGATAGGTATCTAGGAAGCAAAGACTCCAATATTCTTTATACAGTGCTATCTACATAGAGTTGTTGAAGCACCAAAGTTTACGAAAATAGCTTTACGAAAACAAGATTAATCAAACACAGCTGTTCAACGGAAGATCAGTGTGGTTTTCCTAATCAAAGTAAAGGAAGCCACAACAAGTGCATAGCTATCGGGGAAGTCTAATGATCATATAAAATGACATAATAAAAGAAGAGCCTTTGGTAAGCTCCTCTTCATTTTTAATTTTATTCATTTTTCTCAATGTTCACCAAACAATCGTATAACACACTACCTTGTCCATTATCCGAGTCATGATCTGGCGTTAGGAGATTTACTGATCCACCAAATTTATGCCATTGTCCTTCATCAACATTGATTGTTTTCGGATGAGCTTTTTTTAGGATCTTAATCACACCTGACAATCTACCTCTTTCGTTAAAAATTGTTGCCGTATCCCCTTCAACTAACTCGTTATCTTTTGCAATGTCTTCTGAAATTTCGATTTTTACTGATTGCATTGCAGCGATTAATGGATAGTGCTGTGAGTGGTTTGAACGTAAAGGGTGTATTGATAAAAGTTGATATGGGTATTTTTTTGCTAGAGCTGGATTAGAAATACTAGATTCTTTTGGAAGATAATACGCTGGTTTTCCATTGAACCCTTTTTCCGTAGCCAATGTTGATGTGAATTCAAATTTGCCACTAGGTGTACTAAATTCTTTTGTATTCCATGGGACATTTTTTACTGGTAATGGTAATCTTTTTTGTTCTTTTAAGTTTTCTATTGTTATCTCATGATCACTAAGGTGAGCAATTCCCATTTCTAGAAATTCATCTATTGAGAATTCAAACTCTTTCCCAAAACCTAGTCTTTTTGCTAACTCAGTCCAAATCCATAAGTCAGGTTTTGCTTCACCAGGCGGGTCGACCAGCTTTTCTCCATAATTTACATAATGATGATACATTGAAGCATAATAAATATCTTCTTCCTCAAAAACAGTTGTTGTAGGTAATACATAATCTGCCACCTCTGCTGTATCAGTTAGGAAGTGATCGACGACAATAAGTGTTTCGACAGATTCGAATGCTTCTTTTACTTTATTTGAATCAGGTACTTGTACAAGAGGATTGCCACAAGTAACCATAATCATTTTTATTTCAGGATTGATTGCTTTTAAAATACCATCCGCTTGTTTCATCATTGTAAAATTTCTTGAGGACTTTGCTTTATCAGGCAGAGTCAGAGCACTCATGTTAAAATTTTTACCCACTTGAATATTACCAAAGTTAGCTCCTCCACCAGCAATCCCAACATTTCCACTAATTGCTACTAGAGCATCAATTAGTCTGATTGTATTCCCACCATTGGCATATCTTTGCATCCCTAATCCTAAAAATGTGGAGGTTGGACCATCACAATAAATGCTTGCTAGATACTGTAGATCTTGATAAGATAGTTCGGTTTTATCAAGAATTTCTTCTAATGTAAAATGATCCAATAAATCAAGTAGATCTGAGAATCCAACTGTATAATTCTTAATAAACATATCATCATGATTGTTTTGTTCAATGATATATTTCATTATTCCAATTGCCACTAAACCATCCATACCTGGCTTGATTGACATGTATTTGTCTGCTATTTTCGCCGTTGCATTAAAGATTGGATCAATAACTGTTATTGTACTACCATTCTTCTTTGCTTCTTGTAAATGATTGAAAAGATGCATGTTTGTTCGCGCAACATTTCTTCCCCAAATGACAATATGTTTACTATTATAAATATCATCTGGTCCATGACTATCAGAGCTACCAAAATCCCAAGTTTGAGCTTCAATTCCTGAACCCCAACAAATACTTCCTACTAAACTAGTTACACCTCCATAGCAATTAAAGAAGCGTTTATCCAAATTTTTTAAAAGTCCATTATTAGCATAGTCATGACTGTGCAGCACTGACGTTGATCCATACTTTTTCTTAAGCTCAAGCATTATATCAGCAATCTCATCCAATGCTTGCGCCCAAGTTATTTCAGTGAATTGTCCATTTATTTTCTTTAATGGTACTGTTAGACGCTCTGGACTATTTGTCTTCGTCTCGAGCATTCTACCTCTACCACAAATTTTCCCTTGAGTAATGGGATGATCTTTATCTCCATCTATCTTAACTACTTTTCCATTTTCAACTGTTACGTCAAACCCGCAGCTATCCCAACAGTTTAAAGGGCAAGAAGATTTTACAATTTGCTTCATTTACTCTGCCCCCCATCTTTTATTCAGCTGGTTCCTCATGTTTAACAAGCATTTTTTTCATTTTTCTTGCAAACTCTTTTCGAGGAATTAACACACTGTGCTCACAGCCAAGGCATTTTATTCTAACATCCATGCCCATACGAATAATTTTCCATTTGTTTGTTCCACATGGATGCTGTTTTTTCATTTCAACTATATCGTGTAAACCAAATTCTTTATCCATTACATATCCTCCTTACTTAACTAGCCTCTTCTTTTCTGTTGTACATCACAATTCTTGGATAAGGAATTTCTATACCCATTTCATCTAGACAAATCTTAATATCTTTTCTAAGCATTCGTGATATATGGAAGTGACGCATAGGTTCAACTTCACAAATGACACGTAAAATCACCTCTGAAGCTCCTAGAGTTTGAACACCTAACAACTCAGGTGGTGTTACGACATCCTCATATTTATCAGGAATTTCTGTTAATAATTCCTGAATCACACGTTCAGCCTCTGGAATATCACTTTCATAGGAAATACTAATATCGACAACTGCAATACTATTGTGAATAGAATAATTAGTCACTTCAGTAATGCTACCATTAGGTAAAATATGCAATTCGCCTGTCCAGCTTTTAATTTTTGTTGTACGTAAACCAATTTCTTCAACTGTTCCCTCAAAGGTAGATACTCTAATAAAATCACCTACTGAAAACTGATCTTCAAAGATAATAAAAAATCCAGTGATTATGTCCTTTACTAAGTTCTGTGCACCAAAACCTACAGCAAGACCAATAATTCCAGCACCGGCAAGTAAAGCACCTACATTAATACCTAATGTCTCTAAAACCATAATAATCACAACAAAATAAATAACATAGGTTAAAATATTTTCCAATAGTTTTGAAAGAGTATTCTCTCTTCTCTCGGAAATTCGGATGGGAGATTTACCGCGGAATAAAAATACCTTTCTAATCGCTATTCTTCCAATTCGAATAAAGATACTCGCTACAATAAAGATAAGAACAATCTTCAATAAACCTTGTCCGAAACTGATCCATAGCTCGGCATCTGTAATGTACTCATAAAAGCCATTCCATAGGTCATTAATAAAATCCATACCATTCACCTTTTTCTCATAAACTTATTTATAAAATTTCGGATAACAGCACTTATCTGTTTACTATTTTTATTGCCAATTATACTTCATTTTAAGAACAATTTGCTTCTTAAACGATCAAAAGTTAAGCAAATTTAATAAACATTGTTGCATTTATTAGAGTCTTTCACTTTTTATAGATTAACACAGCTTTATTAATTCTTTTTTATAGGATTTCATCTTTCAATTTTATCAGATTAATAATCTAATAAAAATTTCCCTCTAACTAATAAAGGCCTAACACCCTCAAATACAGATAGTGGTTATAGTGATAATTTCCACTCCATCTGTATCATATTGGATGATAGGCCCTCTCATGCTTTCAATTTTTCTTCATCGTGTTTTATAGCGATTAAGTATTGGATATAAGAGAATTGAAACGAGTAAATAAAGATTTATCAGCCCATATACTGGATAGAGGATACTCACTAGATTGGCAAAACCAAACTTGGTAAAAGGAAGCATCATCAATACTAACAGAAGTGCAATTAATGAGTATGGAATTTTCAGTACTTCCTTAAATCTTGAAGCAAGTCCAAAAATTCCAGATACAGCAGTCGTATAAATGGCTAACCAAAGCATGACTGACATGAAAAGAAAAAATGCAAAAGGAGAATCCTGTAGAACTGCAAATAACGGAATCTCATATTCTGCCACATAATCTGCCATCTGAATTAATGTTTCATTATAAACAAATGAAATAGATCCTAATATTACTCCACTACCAATACTCGCTACTTTCGCTTCCTTTAACCCCTTTATTTCTCTACCAATAGCTGATAAAACAGCAATAAGTGGCAAGATATTTAAAGAAGTGAATGTAAAGGCTGCCGGCCAATTGTACTGTTCATTTAAATCTAATACCCAAGAATGATGATGGGAAATATTAAATGAAAGTAATGCATAGAAGAGACCTATTACAAGTAGTGGAATAATAATTGCATTTAACCTGATTATGCCACTTGAATTTCCTAAAAAGAGTAAAACAAGCAATACTGCAAAAAGAGTAATGCCCCCCCAATATGGAATTGAAAATGATTCAAGTGTCGCTCCTCCACCCGCTATCATAACAATCGTTGTTGAAAATAAATACAACACAATTAAAACATCGTATACATATGATAGCTTTTTCCCTATTAATCTCTCTAATACAGGGAAAAAATGATTTGTTTTTTCCTCATAGCTTATTTTCATAATCACATAGACTGCTAAAATAAAAATAATGGTGAAAATAACAATAGCCAGTCCACTTTCAAAACCAAAAAACTGCCATAACTCTCTTCCTGATGCGTATCCTGCTCCTATAATCGTTCCTAGTATAAGAAACATCCACTTAATTCCTGATTTCATCTTCTTCCCACCTCTTAAGGCTGTCCTATTTGTAATCAACATGTATAGAAATGAACATTCTTCCGTATACTGTTACTACTATGACGTAGGAGTGAATTCTATGAATCTAAAATCAAGACTTTTTCAATCTGATCCCCAACAAGATCGTATTTATTATGAAAATAGCGAAGCTGTTCAACTATTATCAGAAACCCTTTTAAAACACTTACCGAGGTTATATTACAAACCAATTGTGATCATATGTATTGGTACAGATCGTTCAACAGGAGATTGCTTAGGTCCTCTAATAGGTTCAGCAATTAAAAAAGAAATCGCTCATTTTCATGTATATGGAACATTAAAGGATCCTGTTCACGCTGTTAATTTAGAAGAAACATTAGAAATGATAAAAGAAAAACATAATAATCCTTTTATTATAGCTATCGATGCATGTCTTGGTCGTTTGAAAAGTGTTGGATATATTCAGGTTGATAAAGGTTCAATAAAGCCAGGAGCAGGTGTAAATAAAGATTTACCAGCAGTTGGTGATATGCATATTACTGGAATTGTTAATATAAGTGGATATATGGAGTTTTTAGTTTTACAAAACACACGACTTCATCTTGTTATGAGTATGGCAGATATCATTTCACATGGAATAATTTCTGCAGAAAAAGCATATGTAGAAAAACGTGTAGAAGTTAGAAGTAAATGGTTAGATAGTCAAGATTCAGTCATTAACTAAATCAAATATAAATAAAGGTTCTATTCTGAATATAAGTACTATCCTATGAAATAAAGATGTCAATAGACTTTATGACTAAAAGCAACAAAGTTTACGAAAATAGCTCAAAATAAAAAACACTGCATATCATGCAATATACAGTGTTAACTATACTAGTAGAAATATTGAATGAGCACTATTACTGTAATAATAATGATGCTTGGTAGAAGATTAGCAACTCGGATTTGCTTTATTCCCAGAATATTGATTCCTATCGCAAAAATTAAAACTCCACCAGTTGCAGTGAGTTCAGCTATTAAAAGTTCTAGTAAATCGTCCGGAAGAAAGGCATGGATGACATTTGCGAATAAAGCAATACCACCTTGATATAAGAAGACTGGGATAGCTGAAAAAAGAACACCTACACCAAGCGTGCTTGCTAATACCATGCTTGTAAAGCCATCTATCATTGATTTCGTTAATAAAACTGAATGATCTAACCTTAACCCGCTATCAAGTGCACCCACAATAGCCATAGCACCTACCACAAAAATTAACGTTGCGGTCACAAAACCTTGAGCTATATCACCATTCTGAGATTTACCTAATTTTTTTTCTAACATATTTCCCATTTGATGTAGTTTATCTTCAATCCGAAGCCATTCACCTATCACTGTCCCAAGTACTAGACTTACAATCACATAAAAAAAGTTTGCACTTTTTAATGCCATATCAATACCTAATACGACTACTGAAAGACCAATAGCAATTAATACTGTTTGTTTCATTTGTTCAGGAATACGTCTCAGTAATAATCCGATTAAAGTCCCTACTATAATTCCAATAGCATTTACTATACTTCCAAGTAAAACCAAAGTGATCCTCCACCTATAACCAACTAAATTTTTTAAGGGCAATTTATAAAAAAACTGCACGCAAATGCTTAAGACGATCATGATGAGTGGAGAAAAGAATCTTCTTCCCATTCATGATCGCCCTTTTAATAATTGTTATGGTTCATCAGTTTTTTTCCATTAAAAACCAATCATTTCACAAAAAAAGACTGACTATATAATAGTCAGCGACTTTCTAAATAGTAAGAATCGTTAAGGTTTATTTCTGTGAATTCAACAGCTCCAAAATACGATCTAAGTCATCTTGAGAGAAAAATTCAATTTCTATTTTCCCTTTTTTCTTTTGTTTCTTTATAATAACTGATGTTCCAAAATACTCCTGTAAAAATGATTCTCTTTCTTTAATAAATAAATCTTTTTCAGGTTTATTCTTCTTTGTTTCACGTGGAACATTTTGATTGATTTGTTGTATAAGCTGCTCAACTTGACGTACATTTAACTGTTCACGAAGTATTTTCTCTACAAGTGGTTGAAGCTTATTTTTATTTTTTAAGCCTAATAATGTACGACCGTGTCCCATTGAAAGCTTACCTTCAGCAATTAATTGTTGAATTGGTTTTGATAAGGATAACAGCCTCACATGATTGGCAATATGAGGTCGGCTCTTGCCTAATCGTTTTGCTAATGCTTCTTGAGTGAAGTTCAATTTATCCATTAATGTTTGATATGCTTGTGCTTCTTCTATTGGAGATAAATCTTCACGTTGTAAATTTTCCAATAAAGCTAGTTCCATCATTTGCTGTTCAGATAAATCCCTAATAACAGCTGGTATTGTTGATAGTTTTGCTTCTTTTGCAGCTCTAAAACGACGTTCACCTACTACAATTTCAAAGCCTTTTATACTTTTCCGAACAATAATTGGCTGCAAAACACCATGTTGTAATATTGATTCCTTTAGTTCCCGAATTGCATCTTCTTCGAAATTTTTTCGCGGTTGATAAGGGTTAGGACGGATTTCATTTAGCTTTATTTCTTGAACAGATTCTTCCTGTCCTACTTCCATGTTAGAAAATAGAGCATTTATGCCTTTTCCTAATCCTTTAGCCATTTACAACCACTTCCTTTGCCAAATCTAAATAAACCTCTGCCCCTCTAGATCTTGGATCGTAAATAATAATTGGTTGTCCATGACTTGGTGCTTCACTTAAGCGGATATTTCGAGGAATAATTGTTTTGTATACTTTATCCTGAAAATACTTTTTCACTTCATCAATTACTTGAATACCTAAATTGGTTCTAGCATCAAGCATTGTAAGTAAAACACCTTCTATCATTAAATCCGTATTTAAGTGTTTTTGAACAAGACGTACAGTATTTAATAATTGGCTTAATCCTTCTAATGCATAATACTCACACTGAACAGGTATTAATACTGCATCTGAAGCCGTTAATGCATTAATTGTAAGTAACCCTAATGAAGGAGGACAATCTATTACCATATAATCATATTGATTTTTGACAGTTTCAAGTGCTCTTTTTAATCTAACTTCCCTGGAAATGGTCGGAACTAGTTCAATTTCTGCACCTGCTAATTGAATCGTAGCAGGAATAATATCTAGGTTTTCAACAGCTGTTTGCTTGATAACATCCTTAACATCTGCATCATCTACTAAAATATCATATATGCAATGTTCAACATCCGCTTTCTCGATGCCTATCCCGCTTGTAGCATTTCCTTGTGGGTCAACATCGACGAGAAGGACTCGTTTACCGATGTATGCTAAGCAAGCACCCAAATTCACAGAGGTTGTTGTTTTACCAACTCCACCTTTTTGGTTTGCAATCGCAATAATTTTTCCCACGATGTCACCTGCTTTCATAATACATAAAATCTATTGTTTACTATCGTCTAAACCCCAATATTGTTACTTTCAAAGGAGCAAATGCTATCTTGAATTTATACTTGGTTTCTATGATAAATAGAAACTAATAAAAATGATAAACCTTTATATACCATTTGTTATCATTTTTATATTTTATCATGAAACTCTAAGAAAGGTTTGAATTTTTTATGATTTCTTGAATTTAGTATTTTCTCTTAGTAAAAAGGGAATTTTGAAATATCGTAGACTTTCGTTTTCTGTGAATTGCACTTAGTGGAGGTAATCTTGGGCTTATAGTAACAATTTAATCAAAAGATAACCTCTTAAAACAAGAAAAAAGGCCTGACATTTGCCAGTACCTAGCTATAAGTATCATAAAATTGGTTATTTCGTAGTAAGGTTATTATAAATGCAACTATGAAAAATTACTTAGGTATCTTTATTGTAAATTGAATATATTCTTCAAATTCTTCTTCTTCTGTATTAAGCTTAACACCACTATCTTCTACCATAGATAAAGACTGTCTAATGGTATTCATCGCAATTCTAGTATCTCTACTAAATGCCTTACGCTTTGGCTTAGGTTTTACGTTGTTTTTTTCAAGAAGTTTAACTACCCTATCTTCTGTTTGTTTTACATTAAGTTGCTTTTCAGTAATTTCTTCTAAAAGTTTAAGTTGTAGTTCAGGATCTTTTAAAGGAATAAGAGCACGTGCATGACGTTCTGTTATTGTTTTTTGTAGTAAAGCATCCTGTACTTCTTGCGGAAGTTTTAACAATCTGAGTTTATTAGCAATTGTTGATTGACCTTTACCTAATCTCTGTGCTAAAGCTTCTTGAGTAAGATCATGTAACTCAAGGAGTTTTGCATATGCCACGGCTTCCTCTATAGAAGATAATTCTTCTCTTTGTAAATTTTCAATTAGTGCAACACTTGCTGTTTCGGTATCATTGAAATCCTTTACAATTGCAGGTATAACATCCCAACCTAATGTTTGAACGGCTCGCCAACGTCTTTCACCAGCAATTAATTCGAATTTCCCATCTACTTCACGCACAACTATAGGCTGGATAATGCCATGTGTACGTATTGTTAATGCCAATTCTTCTATTTTATCATTTGAGAAGACGGTACGTGGCTGAAATCGATTTGGTACAATGTCCTTTACGACAATCTTTTTAACTTCTTCTCGATTATCTTCAACTATAGGTTCTTGTTCAACATCATTACTAATAAATTGTTTTGTCTGTTCTACTTGTTCTACTTGTTCTGCTTGTTCTTTTTCTCCCAAACCAAAAAAGCGAGAAAATGGATGCTTCATGAGCCTACACCACCTTTAAAAACTACCATTTTTAATATTCTCTTTTTCTAGCATTTTTTCCTGCATATGTTGGAAATGTTAAAGTAAATGTTTCATGTGAAACATTTACTCGATCGGAAGCTTATTAGGCGTCCCTGGTTTTCTAGGATATTTTTTAGGTGTATTCTTCTGTTTTTCAATAATAAATATTGTACGTTCACTATTTTCCATAGGTAATTCAAACGAATGTGTATGTTGGACCTTCCCACCTAAAACTTGGAGAGCTGTTTTCCCAGATTCTAATTCATCTTGAGCTGCTGCACCTTTCATGGCAATAAAAAATCCATCTTTTTTTACTAAAGGTATACAAAGCTCACTTAAAACTGATAATCTTGCTACTGCTCTAGCCGTTACAATATCATATGATTCACGATACTCACTAGTTTGTCCAAATGTTTCAGCTCGATCATGATGTAACTTTACATGCTTCAAACCTAATTGGTTCGTAAGCTCTCTCAAAAATGTAATTCTTTTTTGTAGGGAATCAACAATTGAAACATGCAAATGAGGAAAGCATATGTTAATTGGAATGCTTGGAAAACCAGCACCTGCTCCTACATCACATAATGAAAGCGGTTTTGAAAAATCAAAATAGAATGCTGCTGATATGGAGTCATAAAAATGCTTTAAGTAAACGTCTTTCTTATCTGTGATAGACGTTAAATTCATCTTCTCGTTCCATTCTACTAGCAATTCATAATATAAATCAAACTGTTCCATTTGTTGAGGAGAAAGGTTTATCCCTTTCTCCTGTAAACTTGATTGAAATAATGCTGTATCCATACTCAAAACCTTTCCATTATTGATTAGACACTCGAGCAATTTTTCCTTGCTCAAGATAGACAAGTAAGATTGAGACGTCAGCTGGATTTACACCTGATATTCTTGAGGCTTGTGCCATTGATAATGGCCTTACTTCTTTTAATTTTTGACGCGCTTCAGATGCTAAACCATTGATATCATCATAATCAATATTTTCTGGTATTTTTTTATTTTCCATTTTCTTTAGTTTTTCAACTTGTTGCAATGACTTTTCAATATATCCTTCATATTTAGTTTGGATCTCAACTTGTTCAGCAACATCAGGATCTACTGTATTTTCCGCTGGAACTAACTGTGATATATGTTCATAAAGCATTTCTGGTCGTTTTAACAAATCACTAGCACGAATGCCATCTTTTAATTCACTTCCACCAACAGAAAGAATTAAATTTTGCGTTTCTTGATTTGGCTTAATGAAGATGGATGCTAAGCGTTCTTTCTCTGCTTCGATTGCTTCTTTCTTTTCTTTAAACTTTCCAAATCTTTCTTCAGCTATTAATCCTATGTTATGACCAACTTCTGTTAAACGTAGATCTGCATTATCATGTCTAAGTAAAAGGCGATATTCTGCTCTTGATGTTAATAAGCGATATGGCTCACTTGTACCTTTTGTCACTAGATCATCAATAAGTACACCAATATAGGCATCTGATCGACTTAAAATAACTTCTTCTTTACCTAACGCTTTTTGAGCTGCATTAATTCCAGCCATAAGTCCTTGACCTGCAGCCTCTTCATAGCCAGATGTTCCATTGATTTGACCCGCTGTATATAGTGATGTTATTTTCTTTGTTTCTAGTGTTGGCCATAATTGAGTTGGTACAATCGCATCATATTCAATTGCATACCCTGCTCTCATCATTTGAACATTTTCTAGCCCAGGAATTGTTTTTAATATTTGCTGTTGAACATCTTCAGGCAAACTAGTTGAAAGTCCCTGCACATATACTTCCTGTGTATTTCGTCCTTCTGGCTCTAAAAAGATTTGATGACGAGGCTTATCATTAAATCGAACTACCTTATCTTCTATTGAAGGACAATAACGTGGTCCAGTTCCTTTGATCATGCCAGAATACATTGGTGAACGATGTAAATTATTATCAATGATTTGATGTGTTTGCTCACTTGTATATGTTAACCAGCATGGAAGCTGATCTGTGATATATTTAGTGGTTTCATATGAAAATGCACGCGGTACCTCATCACCAGGCTGTATTTCTGTTTTGCTATAATCAATGGAATGACTATTAACTCGTGGAGGCGTCCCCGTTTTAAAACGAACTAAATCAAAACCTAATTCTTGTAAGTGTTCAGATAATTTAATAGAGGGTTGTTGATTATTGGGACCACTAGAATATTTAAGATCACCTAGAATAATTTCCCCTCTTAAAAAGGTTCCTGTTGTTAATACAACTGATTTTGCTGAATACTCTGCACCTGTTTGAGTAACAACCCCTTTACAAACACCATCTTCAACAATTAAATGATCAACCATTCCTTGTAGTAAAGTAAGGTTTCTTTCATTTTCCATTGTTTTTTTCATTTCATGTTGATAGGAAAATTTATCTGCTTGGGCACGAAGCGCTCTTACTGCAGGGCCTTTACCTGTGTTCAACATTCTCATTTGTATATGAGTTTTATCGATATTTTTGCCCATCTCTCCACCTAAAGCATCAATTTCCCGAACAACGATCCCTTTAGCTGGACCTCCTACTGATGGATTACATGGCATGAAGGCAACCATATCTAAATTAATTGTAATAACCAATGTCTTTGCACCCATTCTTGCTGATGCAAGTGCTGACTCACAGCCTGCATGACCTGCACCGACTACGATAACATCATAATCTCCTGCTTTATAAGACATTATTTACCTCCTTTTATCTTTCTCTGTGTTAATCATTGTTGCTGACTCCGTTACAAGCAATTCTTCCTATGGGAAGGCTCCTTGCGTTAACACTGTGGAGCATCCCTTTGGCACCTTCTAGTGTAGGATTTCTTGCCTACCTATTGACTTGTCTTCAACTTAAAATGTGACATTTCTAGCCAGTACTTTTATTTCCCTAAGCAAAATTGTGAAAATAGCTGATCAATTAAGCTTTCATGTACTGCATCACCTATAATCTCCCCAAGCTGTTCCCAACAACGAGTTAAATCGATTTGGACGATGTCAATTGGAATACCTGATTCAATTCCTGTAAGTGCATCATCAATAGAAGCTTTAGCTGCAGATAATAACGCTATATGTCTTGAATTAGAAACGTATGTTAAATCACCACTTTGAACATTTCCTTGGAAAAATAATGTACTAATCGCTTCTTCTAATTCATCAATTCCTTGTTCTTCTAGCAATGAAGTTGTCACAACAGGTCTTCCTTCAGCTAAATCATTTACTTTTGGAAGGTCAATATTCATTTCAAGGTCTGTTTTATTTACGATCACAATGACGTCCATATCTTTTACAGCCTCAAACAATTGAACATCTTCCTGTGATAGATGCTCATTATAATTGAGCACTAATAAAATTAAATCAGCTTCCTTTAGAACTTTCCTTGATCTTTCTACACCAATACGTTCGACAATATCTTCTGTTTCCCTTATCCCAGCAGTATCAACTAAACGTAGAGGAACTCCACGAACATTTACATACTCTTCAATTACATCACGTGTTGTACCTGGAATATCTGTAACAATCGCTTTATTTTCATGAACTAAACTATTTAATAAAGAAGATTTCCCTACGTTGGGTCTTCCTATAATCACTGTGGATAGACCTTCTCTTAATATTTTTCCCTGCTGTGAGGTTTGTAAAAGTTTATTAATTTCATCTTTGACAAAGGTAGCCTTTTCAATAAGCATATTATGTGTCATTTCTTCTACATCATCATACTCAGGGTAATCAATATTTACCTCAACATGTGCTAACGTCTCTAAAATTTCTTGACGTAGCTTTTGGACAAGCTTCGAAAGCTTTCCTTCCATTTGACCTAATGCTACATTCATAGCACGGTCCGTTTTTGCTCGAATCAAATCCATTACTGCTTCAGCTTGAGATAGATCAATACGTCCATTCAAAAATGCACGTTTTGTAAATTCTCCTGGCTCTGCAAGTCTTGCCCCATTTTGAACAGCTAATTGTAAAACTTTATTAACAGTAACTAAACCACCATGACAATTTATTTCTACAACATTTTCTCTTGTGAAGGTTTTTGGACCCCTCATTAAGGAGACCATGACTTCTTCAACAATTTGTCCTGTTGTTGGATCGATAATATGTCCGTAATGGATCGTATGGGAGTCAACTTCTTTAAGCCTTTTATTGGAAGGTGCTTTAAATAGCTTATCAGCAATATCAATTGCTTCTTCACCACTTAATCTGACAATAGCAATAGCTCCTTCCCCTAATGGCGTTGATATCGCTGTGATTGTATCTAACTCCATCGTTACGATCACCTCTCTTTTATCTATATATTCCTCAAATACTTAGCCAAAATTTAAAGATATCACAATTTATTTTTATTAGAAAGTAAAATCACATTCTATTTATCCACAATGCATTTTCTCTTAGATTATTTCCTTTATCCATTTTAACTTATCCACATGTTAATAACAATATTTTGCCTAATTAGGTTTTAAACTTATCCCCAAATCCATCATTTATTTAAAAGCATTTTGTTCTCTTAATGTTTTCACTAAAAAAATTTAAGAGAACAATGATTGACTTTATTTATGTGGAACTATTTCAATTAGCAATTGTCTTTCAGTATCGAACCTTTAAAAATAATGGATTTAGAAATATCAGACATTGTCTGGAATTTTAGACACAAAAAAAGATGACTAAAATTAGTCATCCTTTTTTCTTAGGTGATATCACCAAATGTCGATTTGGTTCATCACCCACTGAATATGTTTTTAAATCCGAATATTCTGCTAAAGCAGCATGGATAATTTTTCGTTCGTTCGAAGGCATTGGTTCAAGAGAAACCTTATTCGATGTGCGCTTAACTTGCTGTGCTAATCTTGCAGCAAGTAAAGTTAGAGTCTCTTTTCTTCGTTCACGATAATTTTCTGCATCAATAATTATTTGCAAATAATGATTTGAATACCTATTTGCGACTAATTGTGTTAAAAATTGAAGTGAATTTAAAGTTTGTCCTCTTTTACCGATTAAAACTGCCATATTATCACCATTTATTTGAAATAAAGCTGTTTTACCAGTTTTCTTCACATTGATTTTTGCTTCTATGCCCATTTTTTTAATAACTTCTTCTAGAAAGGTTTGAGATTCTTTAACAGGATCTTGCTTAAGCACTACTTTAACAATTGCTGGCTTTTTCCAAAAGATTCCGAGTAACCCCTTTTTACCTTCATCTAAAATGGTTATTTCTACTTCATCTTTTGTTGCATTTAGCCTTTTTATTGCTTCTTCCACTGCTTCTTCGACAGTATGTCCATTAGCAGTTACTTCTCTCACTTCTTCTTTCCTCCATCTTTCGCTGCAGATGCTGACTTTAATTCAGGACCCTTAACAAAATATGTTTGGACAATCATAAACAAGTTACCTACTACCCAATACAATGAAAGAGCGGCTGGGAAACTGATTGCGAATACAACAATCATGATCGGCATAATCCATAACATCATCGCCATCTGAGGATTTTGGTTAGCTGTTCCAGCCATCATCATCTTCTGTTGAACAAATGTTGTCACACCTGCTACAAGTGGAAGAATAAAGAATGGATCTCTTTCCCCTAAATCAAACCATAAGAAAGTGTGTTCAGCTATTGCTTCTGTTCTCATAATCGCATGATAAAAACCAATTAAAATTGGCATCTGAATAATTAATGGAAAACAACCTGCAAGCGGATTAACACCATGCTTTTGAAAAAGTGCCATTGTTTCTTGTTGAAGCTTTTGTTGTGTTTGTTGATCTTTAGAACTATATTGTTCTTTAAGCTTTTGCATTTCTGGTTGGATTGCTTGCATAGCCTTTGAGCTTTTTGTTTGTTTAATCATTAGCGGTAAAATAGCTAGTCGAATAATAAGCGTAACTAAAACAATAGCTATTCCATAATTATCGCCTGTTATTTCTGCAAAATAAGTGATTAATTGAGATAAAGGATACACAATATAACTGTTCCAAAATCCTTCACTTTCAGATGTAATCGGTACATTTACCTCTGTACACCCAGTTAATAGGGTTAATACACTTATTAACCCTGCGATTAAAAGTATGCGCCTCTTCAAACCTTTTTTCCTCCTAACAAATAATTAATACCATTGAATGTGTATACGTACGTTAAAAGATAGAAAAAGTTCCACATAATTAATATCTTACCATCTTTATCTTAATAATTCTTTTATATAAACAAGTTTTCGCTAGGGTAATTTCAACAATTTTCAACAGTTACGATCATTGATAAATTTTTGCTTTTCTAAACAAATGGTTCAAACTGCTCTTCACTTCATGATAATTCATTTTGGCAGCGGGTTTTCTCGCTATGATAATAAATTCTTTACCAATTACAAACCTGTGTTTTTCTTCAGAAAATACTTGTCGAATTAACCGCTTAACTTTATTTCTTGTCACAGCATTTCCTATTTTCTTACTAACAGACAAACCAACTCGAAATTCCTTTTCTTCTTTTTCATTGTAGATATAAAGAACAAATTGTCTATTCGCAATTGATTTACCTTTTTTAAAAACTTTTTGAAAGTCTTTATTCTTCTTAATACGAAATTTCCTTCTCATCTGGTTCACTCCGGTATGTTCTGTTTATTATTTCTAACAGAATTCTCACCTTCATTATGTCTGAAATAATTCTGATTTAAACTAGTCAAGTTCTAACTCAACATAAATCATTTATGTAGTAAATAGATTTCAAACAATTTCTCCCCTCTTTATTATAAAAAAGAAGCAATTAATGAAATCTACTTATTTGTTAAAAAAAGACCACTGATTTGTCAGTGGCCTATGCTGATAATACTTTTCTTCCTCGGCGACGACGGCGAGCAAGAACTTTACGTCCATTAGCTGTGCTCATGCGGCTACGGAAACCATGAACTTTACTACGTTTGCGTTTATTTGGTTGATAAGTACGTTTCATATATGACACCTCCCTGAGGAATAACAGTTAAAGACAGTCCTACTAATTATAGTTACCTAACATAGGAATTGTCAACCGTTGAAACGTTTTTAAAAATAAAGACTTTTTTTAAAAGCATTTTTTTATTCTGTCTTGCTCGTTTCTTTCTAGATGCTCTTCACCCTCTTTTAAATTTTGATGTTGTTAAACTTTATTGTTGATTCCTATTTCAAGCATTCAGAATTTCTCCATAGTTCATAAGCCTCCTCACCACGAGCAGACTTATTTCTCCCTTTACATCCTTTTTTAAACAGAATTCACATGCGTTTCACGATCATCAACAACATAATAGTGCTATTTTTTATATTTTCTCGTTTTTTAGACTCTGATAAATTTATTGTTGATTTCCGTTACAGGCATTCGCTTTCCCTGAAAAAAACTACCTCTTCTCCAGCAGGATTCTCATACATCTCACTCAAATCAACATTTATTGACTCACTTTTCCTTAATTCCCACTCTAGACATTTACTTTGGCTGTTTTCGCAAACTTGATCTTTTTACACATCCTACTATTTTAAATTTGCTCATATATGTGATCCGTTTTTTCAAAAATATAGATCTACAAAGTCATTTTATGTACAACACAATAGCCTGTGGATAAACTTTCGACATCATTCTGCAGTATCCACATATGTTATCGACAAGTTTTTCACAAGTTAGCTTCTTGTGGACAATTTCTCTCAACAAATCAATAGTTATGTGGATAAGTTTGTAAAAACCATTGCATCTATTGATTTATTTTGATATTATATTTGTGTTTTCACTCTTAATATTCTATCTGTAAATTAACTTTGTCCACAGGTTGTGGATAAAGTGTGGAAAGTTTATAAACAGCTTGTGTAAATTGTTGTCCACAACGCGTGAGTTTTGTCGAAAAGACGTTTTTCTACTATATTATATATTTATGCACATTTTTGAATTTTGTATGTTTATACATGAGTATTCGTGTCTTGTACAAAGGTTATACATTTAAAAAGACACTGTTGTAAAGGAGGGACAAAACACCTAATGGAGAACATATCCGAACTTTGGAATAAAGCTTTATCAGAGATTGAAAAGAAAATTAGTAAACCGAGTTATGAAACTTGGCTGAAGTCTACAAAAGCTCACACAATACAAGGAGATACTTTAACAATCACAGCACCAAATGAATTTGCTAGAGATTGGTTAGAGTCTCGTTATTTGCATTTAATTGCAGATACAATTTATCAATTAACTGGTGAAGAGTTCGCGATTAAATTTATTATTCCGCAAAATCAAGCTGACGATGATTTTGTTCCAAATTCCCCAATTAAAAAAAATAATAAAAACGATGAGGAACAGACTGAATTACCTCAAAATATGCTAAATCCTAAATATACATTTGATACTTTTGTTATTGGTTCAGGTAATCGTTTTGCTCATGCTGCTTCTCTTGCTGTGGCAGAAGCTCCTGCAAAAGCATACAATCCTTTATTTATATACGGGGGCGTGGGATTAGGGAAAACGCATTTAATGCATGCTATTGGGCATTATGTAATTGATCATAACCCTTCTGCAAAGGTCGTTTATTTATCTTCAGAGAAGTTTACAAATGAATTTATCAATTCGATTCGTGATAACAAAGCTGTAGACTTTAGAAATAAATACAGAAGTGTTGATGTACTTCTTATAGATGATATTCAGTTCCTAGCTGGAAAAGAACAAACTCAAGAGGAGTTTTTCCATACTTTCAATACTCTACATGAAGAAAGTAAGCAAATAGTTATCTCCAGCGATCGACCACCTAAAGAAATCCCTACTTTAGAAGACAGACTTCGTTCTAGGTTTGAATGGGGTTTAATAACCGATATTACACCACCAGATCTTGAAACGAGAATTGCCATTTTAAGAAAAAAGGCTAAAGCTGAAGGTCTTGATATTCCTAATGAAGTTATGCTCTATATAGCTAATCAAATTGATTCAAATATACGTGAATTAGAGGGTGCTTTAATACGCGTTGTCGCATATTCTTCATTAATTAATAAAGATATAAATGCTGATTTAGCAGCAGAAGCATTAAAAGATATCATTCCAAATTCTAAGCCCAAAATCATTTTAATTAGTGATATCCAACGAGTTGTTGGACAAGAATTTCAAGTGAAATTAGAGGATTTCAAAGCTAAAAAGCGAACAAAATCGGTTGCGTTCCCTAGACAGATCGCCATGTATTTATCAAGGGAATTAACAGATTCATCTTTGCCTAAAATAGGTGAAGAATTTGGAGGTCGTGATCATACGACAGTCATCCATGCCCATGAAAAAATTTCTAAGTTGCTTCAAAATGATGAATTATTACAAAAGCAGCTTAAAGATATTACCGGACTTTTAAGAGGATCATAGAATTTACTAACTGAATTATGTGAATAACTGGTGCAAACATATACACAGTCTGTCCACATGTGGATAGGCTGTGTTTCCTTTCGTTTAGCGCAGTTATCCACATTTCCACAGCCCCTATTACTATTACTACTATATTTTTTATAATAAATAATATAACTATAACCAGAAAATTTCATGGAAATCATTTGTTCATAGTGTTAAAAATGTTGGTTAAGCATAAGGAGGAAAATCATTTATGAAATTCGTTATTCAAAAAGATAAATTAGTCCAAAGTGTTCAAGATGTCATGAAGGCTGTTTCATCTAGAACAACAATTCCAATATTGACAGGTATAAAAATTGTTGCACATTCTGAAGGAGTAACATTAACAGGTAGTGACTCTGATATTTCTATTGAATCTTTTATCCCTGGTGAAGAAGATGACAAAGAAAACGTAGAAGTGCTTCAAGCTGGAAGTGTCGTTTTACAAGCAAAGTTTTTCAGTGAAATTGTTAAAAAACTACCAAAAGATATTGTAGAAATTGAAGTAGGAAATCATCATTCAACAACAATTCGTTCAGGAAAAGCTGAATTTAGTTTAAATGGCTTGGATGCAGAAGAATATCCTCACCTTCCACAAATTGAGGAAGAAAATATATTTAAAATACCAACAGATCTATTAAAAGCTATGGTTCGCCAAACTGTTTTTGCTGTCTCTACTTCAGAAACGAGACCAATATTAACAGGTGTTAACTGGAAATTAGAAAATGGTGAACTAATTTGTATCGCTACTGATAGCCACAGACTAGCTTTAAGAAAAGCAATGATAGATTCAGAAAAACTTGAAACTTACAATGTCGTCATTCCAGGTAAAAGTTTAAGTGAATTGAGTAAGATCCTTGATGATACAAACGAATTGATTGAGATTGTCATCACTGAAAATCAAGTATTATTCAAAGCCAAAAATCTATTATTTTTCTCTAGATTATTAGACGGAAATTACCCAGATACATCTCGACTAATTCCAGCTGATAGCAAAACAAACCTAACGTTAAACTCTAAAGATTTCTTACAAGCAATAGATCGTGCATCATTATTAGCGAAAGAAGCTCGAAATAATGTTGTTAAACTTTCAACTTTTACAGATGGATTGATTGAAATATCTTCTAACTCACCTGAAATTGGAAAAGTAAGTGAAGAAATTCAAGCGGAAGAAGTACAAGGTGAAGAATTAAAGATTTCTTTTAGTGCAAAATATGTAATGGACGCATTAAAAGCTCTTGAAGGAACAGAAATAAATGTCAACTTTACTGGAGCGATGAGACCTTTTGTTATCAAAACAACAAATGACGATTCTATGCTACAACTTATTTTACCTGTAAGAACTTACTAATAATGAGTTAGAAAAGAGGTCTGGCGTAGGTCAGCCTCTTTTCTGTATTCATTAGTTTTCTTTACTTCATGAATGTTCCCCTCTGTAAAGTTGCTATTTTTTCATAGAATTTGCACAGTATTTTCACACTTTAAAGTTAAATGAAAATTTACCTAAAAATGGTTGTATGGGTAAAAAGGACTACGAGTGTTCTTGGTGTGGTTTTAGTGTGTTTCTCCAGTGGACAACATTAGGTGATACTTGTGTTGTTGTACTTTAGAGTGATTTTTTAGTAAAATATAAAGTTAGAGACTACTGAAGGAAGGTGGTTCGCTATGGCAAAACCAGTTAAGATTGATACAGAGTACATAACACTTGGACAATTTCTGAAATTAGCAGATGTTATTCAATCAGGTGGAATGGCAAAATGGTTCTTAGGAGAATACGAAATCTTTGTGAATAATGAACCTGAAAATCGTCGTGGGAAAAAATTAAGAAATGGCGATATGGTTTATATTCCTGATTTCGGCACATACATTGTGAAAAATTAAAGTTGGTGTACAAAATTTGTTTATTAAAGAGCTGAAATTAAAAAATTACCGGAATTATGAAGATTTAACCATTCAGTTTGCAAATAAAGTAAATGTTATCCTTGGAGAAAATGCACAAGGTAAGACAAATGTAATGGAGTCAATCTATGTTCTAGCCATGGCGAAGTCACATCGAACGTCAAATGATAAAGAACTTATATACTGGGATAAAGAATATGCTAAAATAGAGGGTAGTGTGGAAAAGCATAATCGATCAGCAGAAATGCAATTAGTTATCTCGAAAAAGGGTAAGAAAGCTAAGTTGAATCATATTGAACAAGAAAAACTAAGCCAATATGTTGGAGCAATGAATGTGATTATGTTTGCCCCTGAAGATTTAAGCCTTGTGAAAGGTAGTCCTCAGGTAAGAAGAAGATTTATTGATATGGAAATTGGGCAAGTATCAGCCATTTACCTCCATGACTTGAGTAGATACCAAAAGATTATGCAGCAACGAAACCACTATTTGAAGCTTTTACAGTTAAGAAAGCAAACAGATCGAACAATGTTAGACGTACTAACTGCGCAATTGAGTGAAGCGGCTGCTAAAATTATTATTAAACGATTACGTTTTATATCAGAATTAGAAAAGTGGGCGCAACCAATCCATTCAGGAATAAGCAGAGGGTTAGAGGTACTGACAATAAAATATAAACCATCTTTGGATGTATCAGAAGATTATGATTTGTCGAAAATGATAGAAGTATTCGAAAATAAGTTTGCTACTGTCAAAGAAAAAGAAATTGAACGTGGTGCGACACTCGTTGGTCCGCATCGTGATGATTTGCTATTTTTTGTGAATAATCATGATGTTCAAACATATGGATCACAAGGTCAACAAAGAACAACCGCCCTATCATTAAAATTAGCTGAAATTGATTTGATTCATAATGAGATTGGGGAATATCCTATTCTTTTACTAGATGATGTTTTATCAGAGTTAGATGATTATAGGCAATCACATTTGTTAAATACGATACAAGGGAAAGTACAAACCTTTGTAACAACAACAAGTGTGGAAGGTATTGATCATCAAACACTTAGAGAAGCGGCTACATTTCATGTACAGGCAGGAAAGCTTTCAGACGATAAATGAGGTGATTTGTTTTGTATATTCATTTAGGTGACAATTTTGTTGTTCCCTCAAAAGAAGTTGTTATGATTTTAGATCGACAGTCCTCACTCGAATCACCTATTGTTGATGAATTTTTTGTGAAACAACAAGATAAAATTGTCGAACTTGCAAGTGGTGAAGCAAAATCAATTATTGTAACGTTTGATAAAATTTATTTTTCATCATTATCGTCAGGTACTTTAAAAAAACGAGCAGAAATAGCGCTTGATATAGATTTATAACCATGTTTTTTATATAATTGCTTCTAAATTTATTTATATATACCCAACCTTTACTAGAAATATCACTTCAAAGGAATCATTGCTACTTAAGTAATTGAATAAAAAAGAAAGCTTTAGGAAAAGTGTAGGTGAATCAGTGTGACGATGGAAGAGAACCAAGTCCAAGAACAATCATATGATGAAAACCAGATTCAAGTTTTAGAGGGTCTTGAAGCTGTACGTAAACGACCAGGAATGTACATTGGGTCTACTAGTGCAAAAGGTCTTCATCACTTAGTATGGGAGATTGTTGATAATAGTATTGATGAGGCTCTAGCAGGCCACTGTGATGAAATTAATGTGATCATCGAAGAAGATAATAGCATTACAGTTAAAGATAATGGTCGTGGAATACCAGTAGGGATTCACGAGAAAATGGGACGTCCTGCAGTTGAAGTAATTATGACAGTTCTACATGCTGGTGGTAAATTTGGCGGCGGTGGATATAAAGTTTCAGGTGGCCTTCATGGTGTTGGAGCATCTGTTGTTAATGCACTTTCTACCGTTTTGGATGTTACGGTTCACCGTGAAGGGAAAGTTCACTTCCAAAAATTCCATAAAGGTGCACCTGCAGCAGATTTAGAAGTCATCGGAGAATCAGATATAACTGGTACAATCACCCATTTTAAACCCGATGAAGAGATTTTTAAAGAAACAATAGAATACGATTATGAAACATTAGCTAATCGTATTAGAGAACTTGCCTTTCTTAATCGTGGTTTAAAAATAACGATAGAAGATAAACGTGAAAATAAACGTCAAAATGAATACTATTACGAAGGTGGAATTAAATCATATGTTGAGCATTTAAATCGTACTCGTGAGGTTATCCATGATGAGCCTGTCTATATTGAAGGTGAAAAGGATGGGATAACAACAGAGGTAGCGATTCAATATAATGATAGCTATACAAGTAATATTTATTCTTTTGCCAATAATATTCACACTTATGAAGGTGGAACACATGAAGCGGGCTTTAAATCTGCTTTGACTCGAGTCATTAATGATTATGCTCGTAAAAATAAAATCTTTAAAGAAAATGATGATAACTTATCAGGTGAAGATGTGCGCGAAGGAATTACAGCAATCATCTCTATCAAACATCCTGATCCTCAATTCGAGGGTCAAACGAAAACAAAACTAGGAAATTCAGAAGTTCGAACTGTTACTGACTCAGTCTTTTCTGAAGCGTTTGATAAATTCCTTTTAGAAAATCCTTCAACAGCTAAGAAAATTGTTGAAAAAGGTTTAATGGCAGCAAGAGCTAGACTTGCAGCTAAAAAGGCGCGTGAGTTAACAAGAAGAAAAAGCGCATTGGAAATTTCTAATCTACCAGGTAAATTAGCAGACTGTTCTTCGAAGGATCCTACAATTAGTGAGATTTATGTCGTTGAGGGTGACTCTGCAGGTGGATCAGCTAAACAAGGAAGAGATCGCCATTTCCAAGCGATATTACCTTTAAGAGGTAAAATCATTAATGTTGAAAAAGCGAGATTAGATAAAATTTTATCAAACAATGAAATAAGAGCGATTATTACAGCGTTGGGAACTGGGATTGGCGAAGACTTTGACCTTGCCAAAGCTAGGTACCATAAAGTTGTTATTATGACTGATGCCGATGTAGATGGTGCACATATCCGAACATTATTACTAACTTTCTTTTATCGTTATATGAGAGAAATTATAGAGCAAGGATATATTTATATTGCACAGCCACCACTTTATAAGATTCAACAAGGTAAACGCATTGAGTACGCATATAATGATCGTCAACTTGAAACATTCCTTGCTGAAATGCCAACACAGCCTAAACCAGGTATACAGCGTTATAAAGGTTTAGGAGAAATGAATCCAGGTCAGCTTTGGGAAACAACAATGGATCCTCAAACAAGAACATTATTACAAGTAACATTAGAAGATGCAATTGATGCTGATGAAACATTTGATACCCTAATGGGTGACAAAGTTGAGCCGAGACGTAATTTTATCGAAGCAAATGCACAATATGTAAAGAACCTAGATATTTAATAGAGCTGTTTCTACAAGGGGAAGAATTAGAAATAAACACTGTTTTCACCTGATAATTAGTGAAATGAGACAGTAGCTTAGAAAAAGGCCTTTAATAATATGCAACACCTCATTACATGGTGAGGTGTTTTTTTCTAGTAAGATTAATTGTTAATCAGAATATAGAAAAGCAGAGATTTTCACAGTTCTAGTAATATTATAGGAAATAGATGTGTAATCTCTAGTGAATATTGCTATAATGAAGAGTAGACTATTAGATATATTAATACTCCAATTGGGCAGGAATTAATTTCTCTTATATAAATCATTTACCTCTTCCAATTTAAAATACATAAAGGAATAAGGGAGGTTGTTATAGTATGGCCGAAAATCAAAACTCACACGTTATAGGCAGAAATATTAGTAATGAAATGCGTGAATCTTTCTTAGGTTATGCAATGAGTGTTATCGTTTCACGTGCTTTACCTGATGTTAGAGATGGTTTAAAACCAGTACATCGAAGAATTCTTTATGCAATGAACGATTTAGGGATGACTTCAGATAAACCATTTAAGAAATCGGCACGTATCGTTGGAGAAGTAATTGGTAAGTATCATCCACATGGTGATTCAGCTGTATATGAAACAATGGTTCGTATGGCTCAAGACTTCAACTTCCGTTATATGCTAGTTGATGGACATGGAAACTTTGGTTCTGTTGATGGCGACTCGGCTGCTGCAATGCGTTATACAGAAGCAAGAATGTCTAAGATTTCAATGGAATTAATCCGTGATATCAACAAAGATACAATTAATTATCAAGATAACTATGATGGATCAGAAAGAGAACCAGTTGTATTACCTGCGAGATTTCCTAATTTACTAGTAAACGGAGCAACAGGAATTGCGGTTGGTATGGCAACGAACATTCCCCCTCATCAACTCGGAGAAGTTATTGATGGGGTACTAGCTATTAGTAAAGATCCAGAAATAACAATTCCTGAATTAATGGAGATTATTCCAGGGCCTGATTTTCCAACTGCCGGTCAAATTATCGGAAGAAGCGGAATTAGAAAGGCCTATGAAACAGGGCGTGGATCAATCACGATCCGTGCGAAGGTAGAAATAGAAGAAAAGCCTTCTGGTAAGCAAGTTATCATTGTTAAAGAGTTGCCTTATCAAGTTAATAAAGCAAAGCTTGTGGAAAAAATTGCTGAGCTTGTTCGAGATAAGAAAATTGAAGGTATTACAGATTTACGAGATGAATCAGATCGTAATGGAATGCGCGTAGTTATTGAAGTTCGTAAAGATGCCAATGCCAATGTGCTTTTAAATAACCTATATAAGCAAACAGCACTACAAACAAGCTTTGGTATTAATATGCTTTCTTTAGTTGATGGGCATCCGAAAGTTCTTAATATTAAGCAAATGCTTTATTATTATTTAGAACATCAAAAGGTTGTTATTAAACGTAGAACTGCTTTTGAATTAAGAAAAGCTGAAGCAAGAGCTCACATTTTAGAAGGATTAAGAATTGCTCTTGATCATCTAGATGCTGTTATTTCGTTAATTCGTAGCTCACAAACGACTGAAATAGCTCGTAATGGGTTGATAGAGCAATTTTCATTAAGCGAAAAGCAAGCACAAGCCATTCTAGATATGAGATTGCAAAGATTAACTGGTTTAGAAAGAGAAAAAATTGAAGAAGAATATCAATCTTTAGTTAAGTTAATTGCTGAATTAAAAGCGATTCTTGCTGACGAAGAAAAAGTATTAGAAATTATCCGTGAAGAGCTTATAGAAATTAAAGAACGTTTTAATGATGAGCGTCGCACTGAGATTGTTGCTGGCGGTCTTGAAAATATTGAAGATGAAGATTTGATTCCTGTTGAGAATATTGTTATTACATTAACTCATAATGGTTATATTAAACGCCTTCCAGTTTCTACTTACCGCAGCCAAAAACGTGGAGGTAGAGGTATTCAAGGAATGGGTACAAATGACGATGACTTCGTAGAACAACTTTTAACAACTTCTACACATGACACCATTCTTTTCTTTACGAATAAAGGTAAAGTGTATCGTGCTAAAGGTTATGAAATCCCTGAGTATAGTAGAACTGCTAAAGGACTTCCGATTATTAACCTATTAAGTGTTGAAAAAGGTGAATGGGTTAATGCGATTATCCCAGTTTCTGAATTTGTTGATGATTGGTATTTATTCTTTACAACAAAAGAAGGGATATCTAAACGATCACCTTTATCGCAGTTTGCAAACATTAGAAATAATGGTTTGATTGCAGTTAATCTGCGTGAAGAAGATGAATTAATTTCAGTTAAATTAACAGATGGATCTAAAGATATGGTCATCGGAACGAAAAAAGGAATGTTAATCAGATTCCCTGAAACAGATGTTCGTTCAATGGGACGTACAGCTACTGGTGTAAAAGGAATCTCTTTAGATGCTGATGATGAAGTAGTTGGTATGGAAATCTTAGAAGAAGGTGTCGATGTTTTAATCGTCACAAGTAATGGTTACGGAAAACGTACCCCTTCTGGAGAATACCGTGTACAAAGCCGAGGCGGTAAAGGCTTAAAAACATGTAATATTACGGATAAAAACGGTCCTGTTGTTTCAGTTAAGGCAGCAACTGGTGAGGAAGATTTAATGCTTATTACAGCAAGCGGTGTATTAATTCGTATGGATGTTGATACGATTTCTACAATGGGACGTAACACTCAAGGTGTAAAACTAATAAGACTTGATGAAAATGTTGCCGTTTCTACAGTTGCCTTAGTAGAGAAAGAAGAAATAGAGAAAACAGATGACGATTTAGATACAGAATCTGTTGAAGAAATTGAAAATACTAGTGATACTCCAGTTGATGAAACATCAGAAAATAATGATGATTCTCAAGGAGAAGAATAAGAGTAAAAAAGCTGATACAACTTATGTATCAGCTTTTTTGTTGAATGGTTATTAGCAATAAACCTCATTACATTAATTAAATCGTCACTTTTTGAGGTGGTATCTAGTATATGGTTAGAATGTAAAAACCATATACTATGTGCAACATTCTGCTAATATGATCATTTAGCTATGTACTAATTCAATCTTTTACAAGATAATAAAAGTAAAAGAAATATGATCCCGAAATATAACTTCACTCAGGACTATATTAGATAAAAGTAAAGGAGCGGTTCCTTTGAAGATCCATATCAATCAATTAAAAGAAGGTTACATTCTATCAAAAGATATCATTTCAGCTACTAAAAGGCCACTTGCCTATAAAAAAACAGTAGTAACGAAGAATATTAAAGAAGCATTACAAGCATTTTTAATTAAAGAAGTTGATGTGGAAGAAAATACAGATCAAGACAAAGTATATCCAGTTGATTCTGTTGAACAGGAAACTATAGAGCAAGGAAATGTTTTTCAGGACTTCTATCAAAACTATACAGAGGCTGTTCAATCCTTTAAACAACTTTTTACTGAATGGCAATCAGGAGTTTTAATCGATATAGGTAAAGTGAGACAAATAATCATTCCTTTAGTTGAAAAATCACAAAGTTCAGAAGATGAAATTTTAAAGCTATATCATTACTGTAAACAAGAAGAATATATTTATCATCATTCCATTTCAGTAGCTTTACTTAGTGCGTTTCTTGCTCAAAAACTAGGATATAAGCAAGGTGATATTAACCAAATTGCTCTAACCGGCTTATTATGTGATTGTGGAATGTCGAAAATTACACCTACAATTGTCAAAAAAAATATTACTCTTACAGAAACAGAGTATAAAGATATTAAGCAACATCCTGTTCATAGTTACAATTTATTGAAAAATATTATGTCTATAAAAGAGGGAGTAAAATTAGGTGTACTACAACATCATGAAAGAATTGATGGCAGTGGATATCCTCTCGGAGTTAAAGGAGATCAATTAAATCCCTATAGCAAAATAGTTGCTTTAGCAGATACATATCAAGCGATGGTATCCGTAAGGCCATATCGAAGTAAACAATCTCCTTTTAAAGTACTAGAACAGATAATGCAAGATGAATTTGGTAAATTTGATATTAAGATAATAGATGCCCTAAAACAAGCGTTAATTAAATTTTCCGCAGGAACAAAGGTGAGAATTTCCGATGGCTTTGCCGCTGAAATCGTCTTTGTAGATGAGAAGTATCCTACAAGACCGTTAATAAAATATGATTATTCTGAAGAGATAATTGCTCTTAAAGATAGAAGTGACCTTTTTATTGAGGAACTTTTATAAGGAAAATACTCTGATTGTGTTGACGCATGATTATTAAGCTGATATACTCTTAAAAGTCAGCCGATCAGAGATTGAGATTTTCACTATTTTCTATTGAAAATTAAAATAAAAAACTCTTGACCCTTTACGATGATTTATGTTATATTAAAGGAGTCGCTTTTGAGCGGTTAAAGTTCTTTGAAAACTAAACAAAACCAAGCGTGCCAACGTTAATTTCGATTAACAAAACGTACTATATAGTACAAAAACGAAACAAACTATGAGCAAGTCAAACACTACTTTATTGGAGAGTTTGATCCTGGCTCAGGACGAACGCTGGCGGCGTGCCTAATACATGCAAGTCGAGCGAATTGATGGGAGCTTGCTCCCTGATATTAGCGGCGGACGGGTGAGTAACACGTGGGTAACCTGCCTGTAAGATTGGGATAACTCCGGGAAACCGGAGCTAATACCGGATAATATGTTGAACCGCATGGTTCAACATTGAAAGATGGTTTCGGCTATCACTTACAGATGGACCCGCGGCGCATTAGCTAGTTGGTGAGGTAACGGCTCACCAAGGCAACGATGCGTAGCCGACCTGAGAGGGTGATCGGCCACACTGGGACTGAGACACGGCCCAGACTCCTACGGGAGGCAGCAGTAGGGAATCTTCCGCAATGGACGAAAGTCTGACGGAGCAA
>NZ_JAIVKL010000005.1 GCF_020524045.1 Metabacillus litoralis | reverse complement strand
GCCTTTTTTAGAGACTAGATCTAAAACAAGCGTTAAAAACACTTGTAAACTACCATAGGTATGATGTAGATGTAAATTATTGGTTTCTTAGCTTGATGACATTGAAGCTGAGCCTCCTCGGCAAGCCTGCGGGGTCTTAGCCTTTCCTCAATTCCCGTAGGTGCCCGAGTATCTTCCGCTACATTCCACTATGTTCTTAAAAATAGTATCCAAAATCAAAAAACTATAGAAGATGGCAAATAAAAACCCGAACTATTAGGCGAATGATTATTTCATATATCACCTAATAATTCGGGTTTATCATTAGCTTTAATACTTATGTCCCAACCTTTACATTTAACTCTCTTTCTTTTTTCCGCCCTCTTCAGCTAACTGATCAAATGATTTTACTTTGCCATGTGAATTTTGTGATTGTTTACGAACTGTCCATTGACGTTCTTGCTGTGATTTTGATTGTGTCATTGTAGGTCTCCTTCATTCGTCATTTCGCCTCTTAATTTAGAAGCTTTTTTATTTTTTCCTTTAACTTTAATTTCATTCTTATAGATCTTTTGAGGATTTATTATTTCTTCCGAAAATAAGAAATAGTCCTACAATTATTAAGATTGCCGGCCAAAACGATAGAATATTAAATGTAAAAAGGTTTTGAATGATGAAGACAAATCCTAAACCTGATAAAATAAAGATTGGAATAAGTAACCCAAATTCTCGTCCGCCAAATAACCATAGCTCAGTTAATCCTACAGCAACAGCTAACATATAAATTGGCCAAGTATAAGCTGAAAAGCTCCAATTCGTCATTTCTTCAAACATAAATAACATACTTAAAACAAATAATATACCTCCTGGTACTAATAATCCTGCTTGCTGTTTCCTAGCACCCGTTAGAAAAAAACCTACATGAAAACCAATTGATACAAACAGTAAAATTAGCGGCCATGAAACGCTCCAAAAATTATCAATAAGTCCTATTGATTGTAAAGAAAAGATAATACCAATTCCAACTAACAAAATACCATAAATACTTTTTCCATTTTTCATCCATTCAACCTCCTTTTAAGAAAAGGATAAGAAAATAAGAAAGAAGATGAGCTCTTTACCATTCATATTTGACTTATCCTAGATATAAAGGGAATTATTCTTCCCGTTATTTATACTTCTGGATCTAATTTAAGACAATCTTCAAATTCTTCTTTAAATATACTTTATTGGTCATACATTTTGTTGAAAAAAATGAAAAAAATTCTAATTTATATCAAATGACATCTTTTTATAGTTGCTATTACTATTCGGCTAGTTCATAAAGCTCTTACATAGAAGCTACACAAAAAAATAAGTGAAATTTCACATTCTTTCTTATTCATAAAAATAGACCAAACCATTAAGATTCAGCCGTTTCATATCGCTTTAGATAATTTTTCAAATAGGATAGAATATGATGACTTTATCACTATTTTTTCCCATTTATTGATTTTTCAAAAGATCAAATAAACTGAGCGCGACTATCTTTGTAGCTTTCATTAAATCATCAATTTTCACATGTTCATCTGCTCGATGTCCATTAGCCTCTACTAATGTTTTTGGTCCTGCTCCGTAAAGGATAACTGGAATTTTCTTCTCATAGAAGTGTCTTGCATCTGTATATAATGGTGAACCTTGTACAGGAATATCTACATTTAAAAGATCCTTTGTATTTTTCACAATCGCCTGTACTAAAGGAAAATCCTTATTCACAGGTCCAAAGCTTTTTGCCAATAGTATTTGTTGCATTTCTATTTTTATTTCTGAAGAATAATTTACTACTGCTTGATGAATAATAAACTTTAATTCTTCTTCAACTTTTATCGGATCTTCTTCAGGAATTAATCTTCGATCGAGGCGAATCGTGCATTCTCCCGGAACTACATTTGTGTTAATTCCACCATTGATTAATCCTATTACTAATGTTGGTGATTTAATTCCAGCAATATTAGAAGTTTTTTCAATCAATGAATGTCTATAATCATATAATGCCTGTAAAACCTGTGTCATTGCTTCTATTGCATCAATTCCAAATTGAGGTTCAGCCGCATGTGCTATTTTTCCTTTTAACTTTACCTCCAAATGTAAGCATCCATTGTGTGCATTGATTAAAGAATACGAAAAGCCTGGACAGATCGCTAAATCAGGATTAATATATTGATTTTCTATTAACCATTTAGGACCAAGCGTACCTCCAATTTCTTCATCAAAAGTAAAGGCTAGCGATATTCTTCCTCTTAACTTATCGGCTACTTTTCTAAGTGCTAGTACAGCAAATGTATATACAGCAATATCTGATTTAGATACTGCGGCACCTCTACCATATAATTTCCCATCAATAATACTTCCACTATAAGGATCAACAGACCACCCAGATCCTGGAGGAACAACATCTCCATGCGAATTCAACGTTATCTCCATACTGTTCTTATCTTGAAAATTTTGAAATGCAACAACATTCACTCCATGAACCATTCCTGTCTTTTTCACCTCAAGTTGAGGAACTTCATACAACGTAGTATCTCGAAATTGGAATAATTTAAGCTTTTCTGCTATTACTTTAGCAATTTCTCGACAATCACCAGGAGGATTATCTGATGGTGTAGCAACTAACTTTTGTAGAAATCCAATTAACTCTTCTTTATTTAATTCAATTTGTTCTAAAATAAGTTGTTTATCTTTTTCAATCACACGATTAATCAATGACTACATCCCCTTTATAGCCTGAAATATTCAGTACTGTTTCAAGAAGAACCTTTGTTCCAATTTTCATATCATGACATGAAACAAATTCATCAGGATGGTGGCTAATTCCATCTTTACATCTTACAAAAATCATTGCTACTTTAGTAATATCACTTATGGCCATCGCATCATGTCCAGCACCACTAACCATTTTTAATGGTCTGATTGAATTGTTTTCCAACACATTCTCTATGATTGATACATACTCAGTACAACAATAAACAGGAGAAATTGATAAAACTTCATCATAGTGAAACAATAAACCTCTATTAAGACAAATCTTTCTTATTTCTCGAAACGCTTCTCGAATAAATGTTTGTTTTCTTTGGTCATCTACATCTCGCGCATCAAGTGTAAATGTCACACGACCAGGAATTACATTGCTTGCCCCTGGTTGAATCTCAAGCTTACCTACTGTTGCCAATATTCCTTCTGTATTTTTAGCCGATTTTTCCAACAATAGAATAGCTTCTGCTGCACCAGTAAGAGCATCTTTCCTATTTTGAAGAGGGACTGTTCCTGCATGCCCTGCATTTCCTTCAATACAAATAGTATACCTGGATGCACCAGCAAACCCTGTTACTATACCACATGGCAAATTATTTTCTTGTAAAATAGGACCCTGTTCTATATGTAGCTCAAGATATCCTAGTAAATCATCAACCTTTCGTTTTGCATTTTTATAAAGAGAAGGGTTTAATCCGATTCCTAATAAAGCCTCCGAAATTGAGCAACCATTATCATCTTGTATTTCCAAGTCTTTATCTGTTAATGTACCAGCAATAGCTTTACTTCCAAGAAATGTTGTATGAAATCTTGTACCTTCTTCATCACAAAAACTCACGACCTCAATAGGGTTAGTAGGTACTATTTTATGATCGTTTAAAAATTGAATCACCTCTATAGCAGAAACGACTCCAAGAACTCCATCATATTTTCCCGCATCCACCACTGAATCAAGATGTGAACCTATCATTAATACAGGTGAATCAGAATATTTCCCCTCATATCTTCCAATGATATTATTCATCGCATCCCTCATTACTGACATATTGGCTTCTTTCATCCATTCAATAATCAGCTCTTCTGCTTTAAGGCTTTCTTTTGTAAATGGTAGCCTTGTTACTCCTATAGATGGTAAAGAGCAGGTAGATAATTGCTCAATTCTCCTTTTTAATCTGTTTTCATCAATACACATAAATTCCCCCTCCTCTCTACTGGGTTACAAGGGTGTGGTCACCACAATTAAAAATTCATGAAGTAAAATATCAAAATAAAGGTATTTTCACTTTTTTCTTACACCTGATAAACTAAATCTCCATTTACAAATGTATACAAAACTTGCCCCCGAAATTTTTTTCCTATATACGGACTTTGTTGATGTTTATAAAATAGATGCTCCTTTTTTAATTCAAAGGATTTTTCTAAATCTATAATAGTGAGATCTGCATCGCTTCCGACCTCAATTGTTCCTTTTGCAGGATATAATCGAAAACGTTTTGCAGGATTTGTAGCAGTTAATTTAACGATTGTTTCAAGAGGAACATTCCTTTTCCAGTAACCTTCTTCAAGAAGCACATTTAAAGATGTTTGCGCACCTGAAATACCTCCCCATGCTTCAAAGATATTCCCTGCTTTCATGGAACTTGGTGATGGAGAATGATCAGACCCAATTACATCAATTTCTCCCCTTTTAAGACAGTCCCATAGCATCTCTACTTCGGTATTATTACGAAGTGGTGGTGCACATTTTGCGATTGCTCCTTTTTCCTCAAGGTCTTTTGACGTTAAAGAAAGATAATGAGGACATGTTTCTACCGTTACATTCACACCTCTTTGTTTCGCTTCAAGAACTTTAGACACTACCTTACTACTTGTTACATGAACAATATGTGTTTTACAGTTCGTAAGTGCAGCATAAGTTAATATTCTATCAACTGCCTCTATCTCTGATTCTATAGGTCGAGATTTTGCATAAGACTCTGCAGATAGCATTTTGTTTTTTTTCATTTTCTCTGTTAAATATGTTACTATTGCTTGACTTTCTGCATGAACAGCTAAGATAGCTGACAACTGAGATATTTTCTCCATCGCTTTTAGAAGTTCGATATCATTACACGATTGAAAATCTTCAATACCGCTTGATGACATAAATGCCTTAAATCCAATCACACCACAGCTTGATAATTCAGCTAAGTTTTCGATATTTTCAGGAACAACTCCACCCCAAAGTCGAAAGTTAGTGATCGATTTCTGCATTCCTATTTCATTTTTCAGAAGATAGGCTTCCTTATTAATTGTAGGGGGATAACTATTTAATGGCATATCAAAAAATGTTGTTACACCACCGGCAGCTAGACTTTTACTTCCTGTTTCGAATCCTTCCCATTCTAATCTCCCTGGCTCATTAAAATGTACATGTGTATCAATTAACCCCGGGAGAATATAATAACTGGAAGCATCAATGTCAACTTTTGATGATCCCTTAATTTCTCTATTGGTTACTTTTGTGATTTTTCCATTAGTAATCACAATATTTCCTTTTGTCACTCCTTTTTCAGTGACAATAAAACCATTTCTAAGAATAACATCGTAAACATTCACAAAATCATCCCTTTAGCGTGATTAGAAATACGAAAGATAAAAACCATTTCAGATTAGAAATAAAAGTTCTCCTTACCTCAATTTCTATTCGACTTAAAACCTAGAGAAAAAATCCTGTTTCTGCTTAATAAAATACGATTAATTCAACCGAACTGATGTTGACTAGTTTAGATACAAAAGAATCTTAAATGAAATTCAACTGTATTCTCACCTTTCCATAAAATTTGCTGCCTCTTATATTTACGATTCTTTACTAGATAAGTGTGACAAATTACCTCTTTTCAACTTCCACGATATGTTTGATAACTCCACGGTGAGATTAGAAGCGGAATATGATAGTTAGCTTTTCTTAATTCAATTCCAAATCGAATCGGCACCTGATCTAAAAACATCAAGTTTGATGTTTCTCCACTTTCTTTAAAATAATCACCTACATAAAATAACAATTCATAGATTCCTGCAACCTTCAGCTGCTGAGGAGGTACACGTCCATCACAATCCGTTTTCATTTGTGTAAGAAATACCGGTTTTTCTTCAGTGAATCTCCACAACTCAATTTTCATATCTTTTGCAGGTATTCCTTTTGCTGTATTCAATACGTGAGTTGTTAAATCAACTGTCATCCTTGAGATATCTCCTCTGCCTCTTTTTTCACGTCCTCTTGATTCACATCTTCTCTTGTCATCGTGAAACCTTGAAATCCAAATGGAAGGCGTGGTTCTGTGTATACCTTACTCGAAGTTCCTTCAATATGTTCAACAACGGTCTCCCATGTACGATTTTGAGATTGAAATGTTACGTCAGATAGTTCTGGAAAACGGATTAATATTTTCAAACCAATTTGATAAATTAAATGTTGAATAGATTTTGTTTCTAGATGATGAAAAACGTTTATTGCGATATCCTTTACTTGTTCAGGTGAAACATAGAGCTCTGGAAAATCTCCATATGCATCTTTTGAATTTTCATATCTCCAATTAATGGATAAATAAATAAACAATGGACGATTAGCCGTTTCAGGAAGAGTTGTGAACTCATCACGTATATATCCAGAAAATGAATTGCCACTAATTTTGATTAGTTGCAAATCCTTTATTCCACTTGTTACAGTTAAAATATCTATGTTTTCTTTTTCATTCTTATTTGCTTGAAGATATGAAGTCCATTGCTCATTTCTTGAACGGTTAAATACACTCTCACTTTCAACGTGATCATCATTCTCTGAAACAAATGTGGGGAGAAATGGCACTTCTTCTGCTGCCAACTTGATTGTTTCAAAATGAGGATATGTTTCCAGAAATCGTTCAGCTACAAATTTCAGAAAACCTTCTATCGTAGTTCCTGTATAGTATGCTAGATGTTTTTGAATAAAATTTTTCATAGAATCAGTTGCAACGACAAGTTGATTATCTCCTTCTGAAAATGAGGAAAATAACTGATTGCCTCCAACTTCAATTTTAATATTCCATCCGAAAATATCATTTTTGATTTCAGTTACTAATGATTCAGGTATCTTTCTTAATCCTGTTAAAGGCTGAAGATTCGTTCGATAAACAAATACATCGCCTTTTCCGTAAAACATTGTTCGACTATCCATTGAATACCCTCCCTCATTACATACAGAATCTCTTAATCTGAAAAATGAAATTTTATAGATTTCATTTAACGCTGTATGAAACTCATCACGATCATTATTTTTTACTCTTCGTTTCATTGCATCATAAATAGAATGTTTATTATGTCCTCGAACCGCTAATACAAATGGAAAACCAAATTTTTTAACGTACTTATTATTTAAAAGATTTAATCTCTTATATTCTCTTGAATTTAATTGATCTAAGCCTGCTTGTTTTTGTTCGATTTGAGAAGACGAAGTCAATTTTAATTTTGACCCTAGATCAGGGTGAGCTTGAATTAATTCCAGTTTTTTCTCTTTTTCTGATTTTTCAACAACTTTTACCATAAAACGATGTAATTGTTGCACAGAATGAAACGGTGCATAATCCCATGTCTTTTCAGCAATCCAAGGTGAATGTTCAAATACCCAACCAACTTCATTGATAAATTCCTCTTTATTGAATTGGTTTACTTCATAAATTGATAGCAAATGATCACCCTATTCATCTTTTTTATTACCACTAGTAACAACATATGTTATATTTATTAACATATTAAACGTTTTATGTATCACTTGCATTAGTTAAAAACACTAAATCTTTAAAAGAATTTTAGATAGTTTAACTAAATCTAAGATTAATAAGGACATTTTTTCATTTAACCAAAAATATAATGTGATATTACCTAACAAGAGTGGAGGGGTTTTTATGAAATTGAGTGAGCTACTACATATTCCTGTATTTACAAATTCAGCAATTGTAGCAGGTAAAAGTGGGTTAGAAAGAACGGTTCAAACAATAAACATGATGGACGCACCAGACATTACCGATTTCTTAAAACCACATGAATTATTAGTAACAACCGCTTACTTTATTCATGAAAATTCAAATGATTTAATTAACCTTGTAAAATACATGGCTAGCAATAATTGTTCCGGTCTTGGCATAAAAACAAGACGCTATCTACAAACCATTCCTAATGACGTTATTGAAGTAGCGAATAAAGTTAATTTACCAATTATCGAATTAACAAACGAGCATTCATTAGGAGAGATTGTGAACGAATCATTAAGTTATATTCTAAGAAAGCAAGCAAAAGAATTACAATTTGCCATTCAAACCCATCGAGAATTCACCAAACTTGTCCATAAAGGTGAACAACTCCCTAAACTCATTGATCGATTATCACATCTTTTAAATAAACCCATATTATTCATTAATCATATGAACACATCTATTGTTGAAACCCATCATTTCAGAGGAAATAACATGAAAATTTTAGCTAAACAAATTGTCCATCATTTAGCTGAGAATGAGTGTTATAGTAAGGATCAGAGTTTTTGCTTTTCTGTTTTCACCCCTCTCCCTTTAAAAGGACAACTCGTTTATTTTTTCCCAATCGAAACATACTTAAAGAAAAGCTTTCTTGTTATTGTTGGCTTAGATTTCCCAATTGACACATATACACTATTATCAGTAGAACAGGTCTCAAATGTTATTTCATTCGAATTACTCAGACAACAAGCTTTGTCCGAAAAAAATTTACATATCAAAAATAATTTCTTCGAAAATTTGTTAGTGAAAGACATTCCAGATCACGAATTAATCCATCAAGGGAAGCAATATGGATTAAAACCGGACAAATACTATCATGTTGTGGTATGTAAAGTAGATAACACAAATGATTTAACAAATTCTTTAATATTTTCCAATACGTTTCAATGGGATAGCTATTATCACTCCATATATGAGCAACTATATTCTAAGATATTAAGACAAAATATTGAATGTAGCATTTTTATCAACAAAGAAGTTTTCGTTATTTTATTACCTTATGATTCTACCGAAAAGCAATCAGAACAGCAACTTCTTCAAATAGTACGATCTTTACAGCACGATATGAGGGAACAAGCTAACATACCTGTATCTTTCGGAATAAGCCCTACCAGAGATGACTTGCGAAGCATACACAAAGGCTATTTAAACGCTTTAGACGCATTAGAAATAGGATTAAAAAAAGGTAAATATCCATTTATACAAATTTACCATACAAAAGATATCACTGAATTACTTCAAATGATTCCTACAGAAAACCTAACAGAGTTTTATAATAATACATTAAAAGTTTTAGCGTATCCAAAGAACAAGGATTCACTTAGTTTGATTCACACAATGACAGTATTTTTAGATAATCATTGTCAAATTGCTGATACTGCAAAACAATTATTTGTCCATCGAAATACTGTAGTTTACAGAATTGAAAAATGTGAAGAAATGCTAGGAATTTCATTCAAACAATCTGAAGACACATTAAAAATAAGAATTTCATTATTAATTAGAGATATTTTAATAGAAAAGTATCCCCATTTAGATATGGTAAGCAAATGAACCACCATAAATAGTTGCTTTATTCGAATCGTACCGTTGAAGCAAAGGGCAAAATCTGATCGACAAAGTTAAGAAGACTCTAACTCAAATCTGGCGGAATTTGGACTAGAAAGAAATAAAATTAACTTGATGCAAGCTAAAAAGCAACAAAGCACCCGAAAAACAACAAATAAATTTACAATAAAAGCCGATCACCAAACTATTTACGAAAGTAGATGAACGGCTTTTATTGATGCAATTAATCATTTATTTTTAGTGAATTTCTCTGTTCCTTAAAAGACTCCACAGCTCGAAGAATACCATTGTAACCTGTACACCTACATAAATTACCAGCTAAATGGTCTTTGATTTCTTTTTCACTCGGGTTATCAGTAGAGTCTAATAAAGATTTTAGCGCTACAACCATACCTGGAGTACAATATCCACATTGTAGAGCTCCCTCCTCTAAAAACGCCTGTTGTAAAGGGTGCAACTCCTTTGAAGCAATATTCTCAATTGTTTCAATAACAGTATGATTTATTTGATAAGCCATCACTAAACAGGAGGTCACAACTTTTCCATTCATTAAAACTGAACACGCACCACATCTGCCAATTTCACATGAAATCTTTGTACCAGTCATATTTAATTCTTTTCTAAGAATGTCTACAAGACGATATGCTGGAGGTATTATCAACTGCTTATTCAATCCATTAATCATAAATGTTACATTCAATAAATTTTCTATTGCTATTTCATTCGGTCCATCTACTTCACTAGCTTCCACACTAATTCCCCCAGACATGTATAGTAACTATTTTTCTACTCAATTGGATAATATAGTTGATGTAGATTCAAGTTGATTCAACAAGTTTTCAGGTGAAACCGGTAGCTTATTTACCCATATTCCTGAAGCATTAAAAATAGCAGAAGTTATCGCAGGTGCAATCGCCACAGTTCCAATTTCGCCTACTCCTCTCGGTCCAAAAACATCACCCTCAGCTAAAAACTCATCTACCTCAACATTTGAAAAATGAGGAATATCTTGAATAGTAGGTAGAAGATACGAATCAAAGTTTTCAATTTGATAATGAGCATTCTCCATTAAAGAATCTTCTAGTAACGTAAAGCCAAGCCCCATAATAGCTCCACCTTCAATTTGACCCAAATACCCCATTGGATTGACTACAGGTCCCGCTGAAACAGCATGATCCATTTTCGTTACCTTCACTCTACCTGTTAACAAGTCTACTTCCACCTCTATCGCCACAGCTGCAAATGTATATAAATAGTGACCTCCAACGACAGGATCAGGTGTTGTCGGAAAATGAAATTCAGTTAACAATACAGGTAAATTCTCCTTTACTATATGAGCAATCTCTTTATAAGTTAACACTGGATTAACCTGGTTTTTTTCTTCCCATATACCATTTTTACCTAATCTTAAATTCTTTGATAGAATACCAGTAAACTTAGATACTATTCCAAATAATTTCTCTTCCCATAGCTTCTTCAGTTTATTAATACCTTGCCAAATCATATTGGTAGATCTAGAGGCTGTTGATGATCCTGATTTCGGCACCAAGTCAGTGTCTCCAATCACAATACATAAATCATCTTTTTCACAAAAAAGCATTTCGGCCATCATGATTTCAATAGAAGCGAGAAGACCTTGACCACATTCTTCAAATCCAAACGCAATTTCTATCTTGCCATCTTTTTTTAACGATAACCTAGCACCAGAAGGATCCGGTCTTCCGTACCCAAGGCCTCCACCATGCATTGTTATCGCAGCACCTCTTCCACGCAATATCCATTCTTCTTTCTTTTTTATAGGTTGTTTAATAATAGAAGAATTCTCTATCATTTCCAAAACTTTTTTTGCTCCGTTATGTGGCACAACTCTCTGCCCTAGCGGACCTACATCATCTTCATTTCTCACATTCTTATATCGAAAAAGAAGCGGATCTTCATTCAACATCTCAGCTAATCGGTCCATTTGTGACTCCAAAGCGAATGTTACCTGATTTCCCCCAAAACCTCTAAATTCTCCCGCAACACCGTTATTTGTAAAAACAGAAACTCCTTCTACATCGACATAGGGTATAACATATGGACCTGTTGAATGTTCAACAGCAAAATCTAACACTGCTGGTCCTAATGTCGAATAAGCCCCTGTATCCGCAACAATTTCAACAACATGACCTACTAACTTCCCTGTTTCATCCGCACCAGTTATCATTTTTATTTTCATAGGGTGTCTTTTGATTCCAGATAGAACAGATTCTTTTCTAGTATGATGAATTTTCACTGGTTTTTTTGTTAATTTTGCCAAAATAGCCGCATAAGGTTGGATATTTAGTTCATCCTTTCCACCAAAAGATCCACCAATGGGGCTTGAAATCACTCGAATTTCCTCTTCCGACATATCTAAAATTCTAGCAAGCTGCAACCGATCCTTAAAGCCATGTTGTGTGGCAGCATAAACAGTGATTTTACCATCTTCCTCCGGGACAACAACTCCACCCTCTGTTTCCATATAACCATGCATTTGTCTTGGAGTTTCATAAGTCTCCTCTACTACATAAGGACAATTGTTTATCTTCTCCATAACATCAGCACCTTTTTTATAGGATGCTTTGTGGAGAATGTTCCCATTTGGATGAAGCTTTATCACTCCATCTTCCAATGCCTTTTCAGGATCATCAATTACAAAAAGTGGTTCATAATCCACTTTGATTAATTGCAGTGCTTTAATTGCTATATCTTCACTTCGAGCTGCGACCGCAGCTACTGCATCTCCGACATACCTTACAACATCTTCACATAAAACTGGTTGATCTTGAACAATGAGACCAAATCCATTTAAACCCGGAACATCTTTATAAGTAATTATAGCAACAACTCCATCTAATTTCTTTGCTGAATTAGTATCTATAGATTTTATCCTGGCATGAGGATAAGAACTTCTCAATACTTTCGCATAAAGCATTCCCGGAAACGTATAATCTGTTAAATATTTCAACGAACCTGTGACTTTTCCAATTCCATCAGGTCGTATTTTCCATTGATTTTGAAACTTATTTTTGTCTAACTTCATGATTTCCCCTCACTTTCGTATAGACACTTTTGCATGTGCTCTTTTCTGATAGATGTTGCTAATTGACGTCTCTATCTGCTAGAGCCAGAGTTTGATCGAATAAAAGATACTATTAGTAGAAGGAAAGAGATCACTAAACTTTATAGAGAGTTGTTTCCATCAGGATTCTAAAAACAACAAAGTTTATGAAAACACCTTTGTAAAAAATAACATTAATAAAACACTACTCCACATTATTAACCAGATACTAATTGTCTTTTCAATTCGGATACAATAATATTTGCAGCAACTTTTTTTCGATAATGGTCTGTCAAAAAAACATCTGAATAAGAGTTAAATTCATTTAGAATTTCCGAGTAAATTAGTTCAGAAGAAAATTCACAACCCTCTTTTTTCAAAATCTCTTCAACACGATAAAGTCTGACAGGATCATGATTTCCACCACCAACAGCGAGACGCATATCTCTAATATTCCCATTTTCACACGATGACCACTTCCCACTTACCGACACAATAGCAGAAGTAAATGTTTCACGCCTACCAACTTTTTTGTAAAAATCACTTGTTTTTGTTTTTACACATGGAATTCTTATATCGATTAGTAAAAAAGAGGGATCATGCTGATCATTAAGCCAATCTGCTAAGCTTTTAGTCACTATCTTTCCATTTATTAAAAAAGTAACCTTTGCATTTAACACTAGTAATACTGGTAAAGAATCACCTATCCTACTAGCCACATTTCCTCCAATAGTTCCACGATTACGAACTGCTGGAGCAGCTATGTTTTTACAAGCTGTTACAAAAAGCGGACAGTACATTATCGTTAATGCATGATTAATACATTCATCAATTGTCGTTAAAGCCCCTATTTTAACAAATTGTTTCTGATCCTCTAAATGCATCTCAACATTTTTTAATTCTTTCAGACTTTCTAAACTAATGATCCTTTTTGATATAAATTCACTTTTTTCCCAACCAAGTTGCAACAAAGTCCCTCCAGCAACATAAACTCCTTCTTGAAATTTAGATTTATATTCCAAAGCTTCTAAGATTGTAAGAGGGCTAGACACTTCTATATCCGTTCTAGATAATACTTCACTATTTTTATTATTCAACTTTTATCACCTATTTTCATGAAATGATGATTTTCATACCAAGACAATAAGTTATTTTTCGCATAGAAATAGTTACCGAGTGTGTCAATATCAAAAAGTTCATTTTTTTCACCTTCTACGTTCTTACCTAAAAAAATACTTTTTTTCAATAAAGATCTAGCTCCCTGATCACCGCTTATTTTCAATAACTGATCAAACACAGTATCATGGAATAAAATTGGCGGTTTTAAGACGCCGTGAATACTCGAAGCGACATAATCTTCTACATGTTTGGAAGTTAAAATAAGTTTATTAATTCTTTCCAACGTGATAAAAGGTTGATCAGCAAGAAAGACAATAACAGACTTCGCATTTAACTGCATTGCCCTTAATACACCTAACCGCAATGAATTTGATTGTCCCTCTGATGAATGTTCATTTACAACACATTCCCATTTATCAGACGATGATTGTAATGACCGTGAGTTTCTTAACCACGATATACCTTCTTGTTTTTTTGTAATAATCAACAAATAATCAACCATAGAGCTCATAATTTCATTTAAAGCAAATGTACCTAAAGTTTCTTTTCCAAAAGGCAATGACAACTTACACGTCCCCATGCGACTACTATTTCCAGCTGCAAGATATATACCAATTATCTTTTTCATCGCCTTTTTCTCCCTTTAACTGACTCTATTAGACATTTACATTGTTCTCACACTAAGAAAAACTATTTTTCATTCAAAATCAATAGCTCCTACTTCAACATTGTAATTTTTAGACCCTCTGTTTTACACTAATGATTTCTGCGATAATACTTACAGCGATCTCATTAGGACCTTCGGAGCCAATTGGCAATCCAATTGGAAAATGAAAAAATGCTGGAATTGCTCTTCCCGATAAAAGTTTCTCAGCACGTGTTCTCGAACCTAATATCCCAACATATTTCAATCGTTTTAAAAGAAGTAAATCAATTAATTGTTTATCCTTTTCATAACTGTGAGTCATTAAAATAAACGCATCTGTTTCTCTTAAACAAAGCTTCTGTTCTAACTCTTGAGGAAAAGCTATTATTCTTTCATCAGCATGCGGAAAATAATCTTCGTTACAATACCCTGTTCTCCAATCAACAACAACTATGTGATATCCTAATTGTTTTGCAAGAAATGCCAGAGGTACAGCATCAGGACCTGCACCATAGATAATTATTCTAGATCTTGCTTCTATCTTTTTTATGAAAAGGTGACTTTCACATGCTTCAAATTCAATTAATTTATCTTCTTGTATAAACTCAACGTCCGGTATATTTCTTTTCCATTGACCAAAATAACGTTGATTATCTAACCAAAATAAATAATCCATCACCTGACCTGTTTGAGAAATCGCCCTAACAAATCTAACATCCTGACCATCGTTAACAATGGTCAGGATGTTAGCTAAATCATTTGATAGCACCTGTGTAACAGACTCAATTAATACTTTAACAACACCATTACAACCACTACCTTGACCCCAAGAAAGATCATCTTCAGCAGATAAGTCGTAGGTGATTAGTTGGGAGGGTGGTTGATATCCATATTGAGAAATTCTTTTTTGTAAATCTACTTCCAAGCAACCTCCACTTAATAACCCCACTTGAGTACCATTTTCCTGAAATAACATTGTTGCCCCTTCTTTTCGATACGAGGATCCATCAACATCAACAATGGTAGCAAGAACTTTTTTATAAGGAGATTGTGAAACAACTTTCAAAATTTCATAAATATCCGTTCTCATTGCAATTCTCCCCCCCCTTACCTTGTGCATGTTTAGTTACTGGAAAAAGAGAATCGCAAGGTGTTTCGTTTAAGCATCAAACATTAAACTAATAAAAATAGAAGTGATCAACCAATCCGTCTCAAATTACATCGCAAGCGTTTGATTTTCTATTCTACTTAACAATCTTTTCATTGAGTTGTTAGCTTCTTTTAATACAATTGATTTATCCATTGTTTTCATGATTCTATTTTCCATGACGATTTTCCCATCAATAATCGTCGTTTCTACATTACCTCTGGTTGCCGAATAAACGATTCTTGAAATAGGATCTACTTCTACTGATGGATATGTGTGAAAATCATTCAAATCTAAAATGACAAGATCTGCTTTCTTACCTACTTCTAAACTGCCTATCTCATTTTCAAGTCCCATCGCTTGAGCTCCACCGATTGTAGCCATCTTAAATACTTTTTTTGCATCCATAGCTGTAGGACCATGTATCGGTTTTTGGATTAAAGCTGTTAACCTCATTTCATTGAACATGTCTAAATTATTGTTACAAGGAGCTCCGTCTGCACCAATACTTAAAAATACATTATTTTCGAGCATTTCAGGTGTCTGTGCCGTTCCGGAGGCTAGCTTTAGATTTGAGCCTGGGCAATGACTTACTTTTATTCCTTTTTCTTTAATGATTCTTTTTTCTTCCTCATCAAGCCAAATACAGTGAGCTAAAATAAGTTTAGGATTTGCTAAACCAATGTGATCTAAATAAACAATATTTCTCATTCCTCGTTCAGATTCAACAATCTCAATTTCTTTTAAATTTTCAGATGCATGTGTGTGTACTCTAACATCATAATAAGCCGACAATTCTCTAACATTTGTTAATAATTTTTCCGTACAAGAAATAACAAATCGAGGTGAAAATGCGTATTGAAGTCTACCACGATCAAAGTTATTCCATTTCTCAAGAAGATTAACACTGTCCATTAAAGAATCTTCTGTTTTTTCAAGAAGATTTTTTGGAACTCCCTCTCCTTTATCCATCATTACTTTACCTGCAATTGCTCTAATACCACTTGATGCAAGAGCTTGAAAAGCAAATTCTGTATGCCTCACAGTTTCCATGTCAATAATTGAGGTTGTTCCACTTTGTATTAATTCACCTAATCCTAATAGTGCCGAGTAATAAATGGACTCTTCATCATGTGCAGCTTCTAAGGGCCATATTTTCTTAGATAACCAATCTAACAGCTCTAAATCATCTGCCTGACCTCTGAACAAGGTTTGACAAAGGTGAATATGACTCTGAATCAACCCAGGTATCACCGTTTTTCCAGCCGCATTAATAACCTTGTCAACCGTTATCCCTTCAATTCTTTCAGCTATTTGACTAATCCGGTTATCCTCAATCAGTAAATCGCCTTTGAAGACTTCATACATTTCATTTCCTGTAATGATTTCAGCTTGCTTGATCAGTATACTCAATAAAACTCCCCCTCTAAGATGGAAAAACAAACAGAAACTACTTAATGTTAGTTAATATCACATTATATGTTATGTATTTTTATAATAGTCTGATTAATTCAATATGTCATTGTATACATTCACTAAATCATCTGAATCACGTTGTATAAAACAGCTAAACTAGAAAATTGATTCTCTTTTTATTGTCAGAATTTATAACACAAATAATAGTTCACTTATAAAAGATCATTTAGTAGCCATTCATAAAGGATCAATCATGGATCTTTATGAATACATTGTTGCTTCTTATTAAAATTTATTTTAAGTATAAAAATCGTTAACGAAAAAAAAGAACCTACATTTGTAAGTTCTTCTTAAGAAGTTGCTATTTTCTTTTCTAATAATGGTTTAGGTGTTGGTAATAGTTCTGGTTGTTTTTGAAAAATTTCAATTGAACGAATGTGGTGGTTTTCCATTTGATTTACTTTAAATATATGTGAACCAAACTCAACGATTCCTCCACGTTGAATATCATAATTCTTCGTTAATATCCAGCCGCCTATAGTATCAACATCAGAGTCGTCAATATCCAGACCCAATAGATCGTTTATTTCACTAACAAGCACTTTACCATCAATCACATATTTTGAATCATTAATTTTTTGAACAAGAGGTACTTCATCTGCATCAAATTCGTCACGAATTTCTCCAACAATTTCTTCAAGAATATCCTCAACCGTAACAAGTCCAGCTGTACCACCATATTCATCAATTAAAACTGCCATATGAGTTCTTTCCCTTTGCATCTTTAAAAGTAGCTCATGAATTGGAATAGATTCAATCACTTCCATTATTGGACGAACATATTTTTTTATTGAAAATGGCTGTTCATTTTCGAAGTGAATGAGATCAGTAAATATTTCTTTTATATTTACAATACCAATAATATGATCTTTATCACCGTCTACTATTGGATATCTTGTATACTTCTCATCTTTAATAATTTCTAATTGCTCCTGAATTGGTGCATCAATTGATAAAGAGATGATTTGTGTACGTGGTACCATAATCTCTTTAGCTATTCGATTATCAAATTCAAAGATCTTATTCACATACTTAAATTCAGATTGATTGATTTCTCCACTTTTATAGCTTTCAGATAGAATAATTCTTAACTCTTCTTCACTATGAGCTAGTTCATGTTCTGAAACAGGCTTCAAACCAAAAAGCCCTGTTATAAATCGTGCAGATCCGTTTAAAACCCAAATAAACGGGTACATTAAACGGTAGAAAACCATTAAAGGCTTTGCAAACCAAATGCTAATTTCTTCAGCCTTTTGAATAGCCACCGTTTTCGGTGCCAATTCACCTACAACAACATGCAAAAATGTAATAGTCATAAAAGCAATTGTGAAAGAAATGACTGTTGAAATGGAGTTAGGCAAATTAACTTGTTCCAAAAATGGAACAAGTAAATGTTCAATTGTTGGTTTACCAAGCCAACCTAGCCCTAACGCTGTAATAGTAATACCTAATTGACAGGCAGATAAATAACCATCAAGATTATCAATAACCTTTTTAGCTGCTACTGCCTTTTTGTTTCCTTCTGCAATTAATTGGTCAATACGAGAGCTCCTAATTTTTACAATGGCAAATTCTGAAGCTACGAAAAAACCCGTAAGAGCGATTAAAATTGCAACAAGCAACAAATTCACTATGTCCAAATAAGCTTCCTTACTCCGTCAAAAACGGAAAAGGAGTCACCTCCTGAGAGTTATATATAATTAAATTCTTTTACAAAGTATTTATATCTCTAGCGTCCGCTTGGAGAACAATAAGGGATGCTAGTAGACTATTCATTTTTAACACTGCCCCATATTATCACCCCACAGTTTTATTAAGATAATCATAATACGAAGAAACTATGCAGTCAAACATAACACTTACCCGATTTCTTAAATAAATATGTGATAATACGGTTAATAATACCTTTTACAATAAAAAACAACAGAATATGATCAAATTTGAAGTTTTTTACGTTATATACGTGATTTGTAGTTATATATCATTTCTAAATTCTAGAATCTAACTTGTGTAGACAACTCTAATCGTCCGGTTTCCAGGAATGACATTAAAAAATTTCCGCGAATTATAACGAGTTTGTTGGACCATCACATTTTTCATAGTACATATATCAAAAATACTCTTTAACATAGGCTGTTTTCACAAACTATGTGGCTTTTCAATATCCGAAGCAATCGGCAATGTATTAGTCTAGTGGCATACTGTCTTCATAAAATAAAACCCTTATAGTGACAAAACACTGTTGTTAAACCAAGTTTTTGGTTACATAGCAACAATCTTTCAGAAGAGCGCCTTAACATAGGAGTGTTTAATAAAAAGGCTATGTTAAAGCTTATGGTTGATTTTTAGCACTTGGTTGATTGGAGTGAAAGGCATGAGACTCCTGCGGGAGAAGCGTGTCGAAGGGAGACCCCACAGGCGCTTGCGCCGAGGAGGCTTCCGGACCGCCCGCGGAAAGCGAATGCCTGTAACGGAATTCAACCACAAAGTTTAACAGAGCCAATTAAAATAACGGTTAATTAATCGTCACAATGTCAAAGAAATTTTCATAAGATTTCAAATAAAAATCGGCACCTTTTTCATCATTTTGAAATAAACATGTTTTTAGACCAATCTCTTTAGCTGGCAAAATATCTAACTTTCGATCTCCTACAGCAAGATGGAGACTATATTTTTTATGTAAATATTGATAAGAAGCTGGGTTGGGTTTTCTAGGAAAACCATCATCACCTGCAACTATTTCGTGAAAATAATGATTCCAATTATAATAATCTAATATGGTATTAACTTCATTTCTTGGCTTATGTGTCATGATTACATTTAAACTTGAGGTTTTTAAAACCTCTTCAACGAAAGGAAAAGGCTTTTTTATATGAGGAGATAATGACTTTTCTTTCTTTTTAAAACTTAAGACGTCTTCATCTGTTAATTCAAAAAAATTTGCTGCATGTGTAAAGGATTTCTTCAATTCTTTTAATATATCAGCATGTGAAACACGTCCCTTTAATTGATCATGCATGACCATTGTAAATGCTGGATATGTATCAAATAGTGTTCCATCAAAATCCCACAAAATATTTAATTTCTTATTTCTTTCCATATATCTCAATCCTTTATCCCTCGATATTTAGCTGTGGTTAATTCCTTTATATAAGGTTGTAAATCAGGCATTTCTTTATTCTTCGCTAGTTGAATAGCTAGTTCTATATCATAAGGAACCCTTACGAATTGAATTGCCATACTAGACTCCTTGTTAGACTGATAATCTCCCTCTAATATGGTATAAGAAGCTTGAGTAAGATCTAGAGGATTACCAACACTGCCTGCATTAAATAGCGTTTTCCCCTGAAAATGCTGAATAAACGCCTGATGAACATCACCGTAGCCGACTACATCTGGTGATATCTTATTAAAACCTGTATGCTCTGTATCATCAAACATACTTAAACGCTTTTCGATTGAATCCCATGGCTGTATTCTAGTATACACACTATGTGGTGAAGCATGATATAAGCGAATGAATTTTCCACTCATGTAAAAATCAAAAGAAAACGGTAAAGACTCGAGATAATGAAAATGATCATTATTTAATCTATTTTGGTGCCATTTCAATGTTTCAAACTCAGTTTCCTTTGTGATGAAATCATCCCAATTTCCTTTAACGACTATTTCACACTCATTTTTAATTATGTCAATAACTAAATCAGAGTCAGGTCCTTTTCCTACTAAATCACCTAAGCAAATAATCCTCTGTATATGTTTTTCTCCAATATCCTTTAAAACTGCATTAAGTGCAGGTATATTTCCATGTATATCAGAAATGATCGCAATTCTTTCCAACATGCGTCCCCCTTCTTGTATTACTTCAACAATCTAACTAATTCTATAAATCTAGCATATATTAAAACCTATATTTTGGGTAGCTTCTTTACTATAAGTAACACCAGCATAACTAAACATAAATAGCCGAAAATTGGGTACAACGAAGAAATCAAAGAGCTATAGCCAATTTTACTTATAAATGCTGCGACACACAAAATTGCACATATAATAACCATCCTAGGTACTTTAATATAAGATAGAATTTGTTTTTCTAACCCGAACAGATTTCCTATAACAGATGTAAAAACTTCTCCATATATAACCGCAATATAGATGAAGTGAAATGAATACAATGCTGTTTTCATCACTTCTGCCATCGGTATATCATATTGTAGTAAATTTGGTAAAGTTGATAATGCAATATGACTGCAAATTAAAATTAATGTTAGGAAAATCCCTCCAATAATACCTCCTCTTTTCAACACCTTTTCATCATTTATTTCATTAGCGAGTGGAGCTAAAACTGCAGAAGCCATTGTTAAATTAAAGGCTGCATAAGAAAAAGCTGCTAAAATCCAGTTAATTGAAGATGATGATGTACCATCGAAACTTGTAAGGAAAGGTTCTATAGAAAAAGATTGAATCGCAAGCATCACACTAAATAAAATTAACATTGGCACTACAATAAGATTGACACCATATAAACCCCTCACACCAAAAAACATCACACAAATCGTTAGCAGTATTGTTATAATGACACCTATTCGTACTGATAGACCAAGCTGTTCATTAAAAATCGCTCCCGCACCTGACAGCATTATTGATGTTAACCCTAATAAAATAACCAACATAAATCCGTTAATAAATCCACCAAACTTCTTTCCGAACAAAAAAATCATTAACTCTTGATATGATGTTGCGTTTATTCGTTTTGATAAAATTAGCATTTTGGTTCCTATAAAAATAAAAAGCAGACCAACGACCAAAATACCTGCTAGTCCATAAATACCGTATTTTGTAAAAAACTCAACAATTTCTCTTCCTGTTGCGAATCCAGCTCCTACAACCGTTCCAACATATACTGCTGCAACTTGTAAGGAAGAAAACCAAGATTTTATCATCTAATACACCTCACCCTTGTCACATAAAGCTTGTATCATTATATGAAGTTAACCTTAGATGATTCTTTAATATTAAAATCTTATTGATCAAGAAGTAAAATTGATTTTAATCTTAATGTATAAATATGTTAAACTTTTTAAAGAAGGCTCTTTTCTGAACAAATGTTGCTATGTAACCAAAAATTTATAGTGAAAACAGTGTTTTTTCACTATAAGGGTATTATTTTATGAAGAAAAGATGCCACTAGACTTAATACAGTGCTGATTGATTCAGGTTTTTAAAAGCAACATAGTTTGCAAAAACAGCCTTAAAGAAAGAGCAAATAATAATAGATGCCTCCATTTTTCTATAGAAAGGTGAAATTATGATTTTTATAAGAAGACTATTTTTAAAAGCGATTCAAATGAATAATCAGCTTCTAATCTTTGCGACACTTACTTTAGTACTCTCAAGCAGCTATATTATTTACTTTTTGGAACCTGATACATTTACCAGTCCGTTTGAAGGACTTTGGTGGACAATGACAACAGTTGCTACTGTAGGTTATGGAGATGTATCTCCTACTACTGTAGAAGGAAAAGTATTTGCCATGTTTTTATATATCGTTGGAATTGGACTAATGACGATTTTCATTGGTAAAGTTATTGATTTCTTCAGTATACGGAAGCGATTAAAGGAGGAAGGTAGATTGAAAGTCACGACTGAGAATCATATTATTTTAATCAATTGGACAAAAAAAGCAGCCATTACATTAGATGAACTTCTAGCTACTTTTAATAAAATACATATTGTTATTATTGATGAAAATCTTAATAAAGTACCAGTTTTACATGAAAGAGTTGACTTTGTTCGTGGTAATCCTGCTGATATAGAAGTTCTTCAACAAGCAAACCTCTTAAACTGTAAATCTGTGATGATTTTTTCACCTGATGGTTTAATGACTGCTTCCCAGGCTGACGGACATACTTTATTAATTGCTTCAACTCTTGAAGGACTTGGAAGGAAACACAAGAAAAATATTTATACAATTTGTGAGGTTTCTAATTCAAACCATATTCACGCATTTCAACATGTTGATGTTGAGGAATTTATTACAGCAAATGATACAGCAGCACATTTAGCAGCCCGTTCGATCATGTTTAATGGATCAAGTGAAATTATCCGTCAGCTTACAAGTAATGAAGGATATGATTTATACTCAATTCCTAACAAACAAGATTGGATTACATTTGATGATGCTAACAAGGCTCTTTCTGCAAAAGGAGCTATACTAATATCACACGGAAGTGATTTATCAATTATTAATCATCCTGAGAAATTGATACCTAAAGATGCAAAACTCTTTATCATATGCAATGATAAAACTTACTTAGACATAATATCTTGATTGAGTCCATAAACATAGAAATCTTTCGAAACTGGGGGCCTTTTGCTCCCCAGTTTTTTGTTTAGCTGTTACATGGTAAAAACAATGAACTTAACATTAATATAGTAAGTTCTTAGCAAATGAAACAAAAACAGACTTTTGTTTGTACCTTGTCATGCATCGCTTTTTAACACATATACATGTTAAGAGGTGTTGAAATTGATAAAGTACTCTAATTTATACATATTAGCTTCCTTCTGCTTTTTACTAATTAACGGATCTGGCATAGGATTTGTTTTGTATCAAATTCGTCTAGGACAAGTTTTTGGGATCTGCTTTTTTTGCCTTACTAGCTTACTAGGATCACTGTTTGCATCACTTGCTTCCGAGAACAAAACAACCTTCTATTCCCGTCTTTTTTTCTATTGCAATCTTGTTATAGCATTTCTTCCACTCTATTATATAGGACTATCAATATTTCTTGACTAATTATAAAGAATGTCTTTTCCAAAGGCTCTTTTCTGAACGATTGTTGCTATGTAACCTAGATTTGGAGTGAAAACAGTGTTTTTCACTATAGGATTCCTATTTATGAAGAAAAGATGCTACTAGACTTAATACAGTGCTGATTGCTCGTGTATTTAAAAGCAACAAAGTTTGCGAAAACAGCCTTTCCAAATCAGTCTAAGGTCTTATTACACTAAGTCATTTTTACGATGTAAACTTCCTTCATTCACACGACGTAACAGGTTTTTTCTTCCATTATGATAAAGATAACAAAATGTTATTATAGATGGAGGAAAGAACATGTTCATAAATGAATATGCACTAAAAAAAATATATGAACTACAAAGTAATTACCTGAATGAACAAATCTCAATAAAAATAAGAGATGAAGCAAGTAAGATCCCTTCAAATGATGATCCAAATATGAAAAAAGGCAAAAACTCACATAAAAAGTGAGTTTTTTGTTATGCACTTCAAAAACTTTTCACATCTTTCGACAAGTTCTTCGATAAATCCTAAAGGTTTATTCCTATCTTCCGATATAATAGGTATGAAAATATTATAAGAAAATTGGTGATTTACGATGGATAAAACGTCAGGAATTGGAATGATACTTGCTATTATCGCAGTTGGAGTCGGGATGTTTATGAAAGGCGTTAGCCCAGCGGTATTAATAAACCCAGCTGCTTTATTAATCATTATTTTAGGGACAATCGCAGCAGTAACAATCGCTTTTCCAACAGATGAAATTAAAAAGGTTCCTAAGTTGTTTGGTATTATTTTTAAAGAGAAGAAAACGGCTACTATTCAAGAACTTATTCCTTTATTTTCGGATTGGGCTCAAGTAGCTCGTAAAGAAGGTCTTCTTGCACTTGAAGCTAAACTTTCAGAAGTTGATGACCCTTTTTTAAAAAATGGATTACTCATGGCTGTAGACGGTCAAAATGCTGAATTTATTCGTGATGTAATGTCGGAAGAGATCGAAGCAATGGAAGAACGTCATCAAGGCTCTGCTGCTATCTTTACACAAGCTGGCACATACGCACCGACACTTGGAGTTCTTGGAGCTGTTGTTGGATTAGTCGCTGCCTTATCTGACATGTCAGATACTACAGCTTTAGGTCATGCAATTAGTGCAGCCTTTGTTGCAACTATGTTGGGTATCTTTACTGGCTATGTTATGTGGCATCCTTTTGCTAACAAATTAAAGAGAAAATCAAAACATGAAGCTAAAGTGAAGCAAGTAATGATTGAAGGTGTTTTATCTGTATTAGAAGGACAAGCACCTAAAGCGATCGAACAAAAGCTTGCAACTTACTTGCCAGTTAGTGAAAGAAATCAAATAAACTCTTCAATCGCTGAGGGAGAGAGTGTAAATGGCTAGAAAGAAAAAGCATAAACATGAAGATGAACATATGGATGAATCTTGGCTTGTTCCCTATGCTGATTTATTAACACTAGTACTTGCATTATTCATTGTATTATTTGCAATGAGCTCAGTTGATGCTCAGAAATTCCAACAATTAGCAAGAGCATTCAATTCTACATTTACCGGAGGAACAGGTGTATTAGAATATCCAAGTCCAACTCCAGATGGTGAATTAGAGCAATTAGATGTACAAAAGGAACAGGAACCAAATAAAGAGGCAGTAGAAGAAGCACAAAAGAAACTTGAAGAAGAAAACCTCAAAAAAATTCAAACAAAAGTAAATTCTTATATTGCTAACAATAAACTCGAAACACAATTAAAAACAACACTCACAGATGAGGGTTTATTAATTACCCTCTTAAATGATATTTTCTTTGATTCAGGAAGTGCAGCTATTCGTAATAAAGATAAAGAATTAGCTTCTGAAATCTCAGAGCTTCTTATTATGAGTCCTCCTAGAAATATTATTATTAGCGGACATACTGATGATGTGCCCATTAAGAATTCTGAATTCGATTCTAACTGGCATCTAAGTGTTATGCGTGCTGTAAACTTCATGAAGATATTAATCGATAATGATAAATTAGATCCAAAGGCATTTAGTGCCAAAGGATTTGGAGAATTTAAACCTGTTGCATCTAATGAAACAAAGGATGGAAGACAAAAGAACAGACGTGTAGAAATACTTATCTTGCCTAACGAGCAAAAAAACTAATTACCAATGAAACAAAACGGATCAACCTTTTAATGGCTGATCCGTTTTATTTCTTATTCTTTTTTAAGTAAATCATTTGCGTGATAGCCTACTTTTTTAATAAGCTGGATTGCTAAAGCTTTCTCTTCCTCTGTTAAAGCACTTACAATTTCATCAATTTTTTCTTGATGAGGAGGAAATATTTCCTCTATTAGTTGTATGCCTTTTTCGGTAATTTGAGCGTGTGTAACTCTTCGATCTTTTGGACATGCTTTTCTAATAATTAATTGTTTTTGCTCTAATTTATCAACTACATATGTGATACTTCCACTCGCTAATAAGATCTTACCACCGATTTGCTGCAAAGGCTGATCACCTTTATGATATAGTAACTCTAAAACCGCAAACTCGGTAGGGTTTAAGTTAAACGTAGAAATATGTTTATTTACAACATCGTTAAAAGCTCGATGTGCACGGGAAAGTACGATGAAGAATTTTAATGAATCTTCAATTTGCTTAGTTTTTTCCAATATCATTCAACCCTTTTAATATTTATCTTGAATTCAAAGTAATTAGCATTATAATAGACGAAGTTGGTTACTAAGTCAAATGTTTCTTATAAAAGTTGATGTTCCATACACATCGCTCATTGTCTTTTGACTTACCTCTTCATTCCTATTTTACACAAAAGTTTTATTTCAAACAATAAAACTTTTGTTACCCATTTTTTTAACATATTGTCTCGATCTAGATGTCCGTTTTCAACAGAAGCGAAGAATAGATTGGAATGGTATGAGCCTTTATCTAAGATTTGTCAAAATAAATATATGACCAGAAGATATAAGTCTTCCATTCTAAATAACAATGTGCTAATGTCAAATACCATAGTGTATATTTTTAAAAAATTCAAATGAATATCTTTACTATATATTAAAAATTTCTTACTATCTAATACATAATGCATAGTTAGAAATAATAAAATGAAGTTAACTGTACTAAAAAGGAGTTATAACAATATGTCTAATGTACTAATAGGCAGCATATTATCAGCTTTATCAACAGGATTAGGGGCTTTGCCAATATTATTTCTAAAAAACTCCCTTTCTCATCGATGGAAGGATATTCTTTTAGCCTTTACAGCTGGAATTATGATGACTGCAGCCATGTTAGGATTAATACCTGAAAGTTTAAAATCCGGGAGCGTTATTGAAGTTTGTATAGGGATATTTTTAGGTGTATTAACTTTAACTTATCTAGAAAAGAAAATTCCTCATATAGATTTGCAACACTCAAAAACAGGAATTGAATTTGATGAAAAAGCATTATTAATTATTGCTGCAATTACATTACATAATATACCAGAAGGATTGTCAGTAGGTGTTAGTTATGCATCAAATACAGATGAAACCGGAAATTTAATAGCCTTCGCCATTGGCTTGCAAAATGCACCTGAAGGTTTTCTAGTTGCACTGTTTCTGATCAAACAAAATATCAGTCAAATTCGCGCACTGTTAATTGCTACCGCTACTGGGGCTGTGGAGATTGTATCAGCATTACTAGGCTTTTATTTAACAAGCTATGTAGACTTTTTAGTCGTCTATGGACTATCATTTGCAGCTGGAGCCATGTTGTTTATCATATATAAAGAGTTAATTCCGGAAAGTCATGGAGATGGTAATGAACGTTATGCAACATATTCCTTTATCATCGGAATTGTATTTATGGTCATATTAATTGAAAGTTTTTAATGCAAAATTTGAAATCTTATCACTATACGACCAATAAGAAAAGCTTAAACGATTAGGAATAGAAGATGTTCCAGAAACGTTCAATTCCTAATTAGGTCTAAGTAAATATACCTTATAATAAAAAAGGCTACCTATTCTGACCATGTTTTGTCTCAGAAATATAGCCTTCCCCTTACTCTTCAGCGATTTCTCATCAGCCATACAAATTCATAAGTATGTATCAAATTATTCTATATAGCATTAATTAAGGCTGTTTTCACAAACTTATTGTTTTTAGAGACTGATAAAAACAACTATCTATAAATTATAGTTGCATCTTTTCTTCTACAGATCGGACCTTTTATCCAATCATACTCTGCTTCTAACAGATATAACGTCAATTAGCAACAACCTTACAGAAAAGAGCCTTAATTAATAAGAAAATCGGTCTTTATAAGCAATCATTTTCATTGAATGGACAAAGTTAGATATTGGACTAGTATTGGAATATTTTTTCTCTTCAATTAAAAGTAGTTGATATTCATTTATAAGTAAATCTAAGTCCTGACTACAGTTTACTGCAGTTTCACTTGTATATCCTTCTCTATTTGCAGTTTCAATCATTTCCTGTCTTTTATCGTCTATTGCATCAAGTAACTTTGTTTTTTTACGATTGAAATTCATCAAAATCCCTCCTACTATTCAAGTGATATTTTGTGAAAATTTTCAATTCAAAATTTATTATTGACTGGTATGGAATTTATGAAGAAAAGTGAATTACTAGAGAAATGATTTTCTTGAAAAATTTGACGATCAAGACCATTGCTTTGTTTAATAAATTTCACTAGATCAAATCTATCTATTTTCTGTATTCCCAATCCTACTAGATGTTAAACATCTTCCCTTTTTATAAGGATGTTCCTCCAAGTAAACAAGGCTATATAAAGCATAGTGACATCTTTTCTTCTTAGAATAGTACCTATTTTGCTATAACAACAATGTTTCCACTACATAATTTGATCAATTAGCAACAATCTTTCAGAAAAGAGCCTTTTATATAGGCATTTTTCAAAAGATTGTGGTTAATGAACTAAACTATGCAGGCAAAACATTATACTAAAGTATTAACGGTAGTATTCTAGGTAGAAATTTTGCCAATAGACTTTATCCTGTGCTACTTACTTAAGTTTTTGGCTCTGTTAAACTTTGTTGTTGATTTCCGTTACAGGCATTCGCTTTCCCGGGAAAAAATGCAGTTCGTTTTTTCCTAGGTCCGGAGCCTCCTCGGCGCAAGCGCCTGTGGGGTCTCCCTTTGACACGCTCCTCCCGCAGGAGTCTCATGCCTTTCACTCCAATCAACAAAGTGCTGAAAATCAACATTAAGCTTTAACATAGCCAAGTTTTTAAAGCAACAAAGCAAAGTATACGAAAACAGCCATTTTAAATGACCTACACATGATTAATTTATGAAAAGGATAAACTATAAAAAATATATTGGCTATAGAAAAAATAAATGTTGAATTAGAAGTATCCAAGAGATACGTTCATAGAGCCAAATTAGGAGTGATCATCTTTGATAAAAGTTATTATTGCATGTATGTTTATTTTGTTTGTACAATTACATTCAAGCGCAGTTGCTCAAACGACTGGTCCTATATCAGATGAAAGACAAGTGGCCATTGTTATTGACGATTTAGGTAATAATATGAAGGGTACTGAGGAAATTATCTCTTTGCCTATTCCATTAACAGTTGCTGTAATGCCTTTTCTTCCAACAACAAAAAAGGATGCAAAATTAGCTCATAAAAATGGTCATGAAGTGATCCTTCACCTCCCTATGGAACCTATCGCAGGAAAAAAAAGTTGGTTAGGACCTGGCGCAATTACAACCGATTTATCTGATGAAGAAATAAGGAAGCGAGTGAACGATGCTATTGATGATGTTCCACATGCTGTAGGAATGAATAATCACATGGGCTCAAAAGCAACTGCAGATGAACGAGTTATGAGAATCATATTAGAAGTATGTAAGGAGAGAGAACTTTACTATTTGGATAGTAAAACGACTGGTAAAAGTGTTGTAGCAACTCTTGCAAAAGAACTTAGAGTTCCATATCTAGAAAATGAACTTTTTTTTGATGAACAATATACAATTAAGCATATTTTGAAACAAGCGAACCTATTAATGAGTAGAATTGATCAAGATGATGAAATTATTGCCATTGGTCATGTTGGAATTGCAGGCGAAAAGACCGCATCCGTACTAAAACAATATGTACCTCTTGTACAACAAAAAGCAGATGCCGTTACTTTATCTGAATTACTAATTGAACTCGAAACAATTCCAAATTTCAGAGGAGAAAACTAAATACATGCAACAAATAGTCCTCAAGAGCTAATTGACGTTTTACTAGAACTATTTTTCTTTGTGTGAAATCATTTACTTTCTTCCTAAGAAGTAGGACAAATAAAAATAGAAGGCAATATAGTACCTTACCTTCTATTTTATTCGTCCTATTTTCAGAGCATTACTTAACTTAAAATCACATCTATTGCTTTTCGATTCGATCAACAGAGGTAACTCTAAAGTCTTTGTCTTCAAGCTTTTTAATTACTTTAGATAATTTATCTTCAGATACATCACTTGATAAATTCAAGATTATTCGACGTATATATTTATCACCATTATCGAGTGTTAATAAACCTTCAATATTTAGATCCTTAACAGCGGTTACTAAATCTTTTATTGCACCTTTATGTTCTTTCGTACCAACCGTTAACAAATATCCTCCAGTCTTCATACCAAATGAATCTTCTAAAACATCCATTATATTCGAGTGAGTTATAATACCCGAAAATTCTTTATCTTCATTTAGAACAGCTAAAAACGGAAGTCGACGAATCGTAAGAAATGTCTTAAAAAAAGAATCTTCTTCAAATATGTATGCATCTTGATTTTTAACTAATGACTCTAATGCATCAGTTTCTTTTCCTTGATTTTCTACATAATGTTCTAGTATATGAGCCTTATAAATAAAGCCAGCAAACGTTTTTCCTTCTTTAAGGACTGGTATACTTCGATATCCAGTTTCTTTTAAATAATCATAAGCTTCCTTCACTGTACTGTTAATATCACAATATTTCACAGATTCCTTTGGTACATAGTGATAACGAACTTTCATTTAATAGCCCCCTTTGTTTAGTATTGCTAAAAATTTATCATAGGAAAGATCAATAAGTAAAGAAAATTTGAAGTTTTCTCACAATATTATATTACCATAATCATTATATCTTTCGAACATTTTTATTATTTAACTAAAGAACTACTTTTATCAATTGATTTCTTTTTCTATGTTGTCTATAATCAATATATGCAACTCTTACCACAATATGGTTTTTTGCACACCATAGTTGAAAGAGTATATTTTCGTTTCTTAATGTGGTCTTTTCCCCAAAATTTTTTTTCTTGATTTAGGATTAGATTCACTAAAGAAAATGAAAGGATGTATGTTGAAGCAATGAAGTTCTAATCTTATTTTTCCGGTTATTTATTCGTACATGGAATAATTAAAAAAACTAGAGAAATTGGATTAGTCTGCCTAGCTTCATCATACATAAGTACATGTATAGTCCTCATTAAGCATTTATAGAGGTACTGTATTTTTCTGTATGATTATATGATAGTTGGCTATTTTAATCTCTCTAGAATAGGGAGGTTTTTTTATGTTTTTATTAGAAGCAACATCTATTAGCAAACAATTTGGTGATCAACAAGTATTAAATAAGATCTCATTTCATATAAACAAGTACGATCGGATTGGACTTGTTGGGGCAAATGGATGTGGAAAAACTACATTGGCTCAAATTCTAAATAGAAAAATACAACCTGATGAAGGCTCACTTAACACAGTAGATAAGATCACAATAAGTTATCTTTCCCAAACCATTGACTATAAAATGAAAAATGGTAACCATTTTTCTTCTGATTTTCTCCAAAACTCGCGGGAATTAGGTTTAGAAAAAATTAACATGTGGGAAAATAAAAGATTTAATTCGGTAAGTGAAGGAGAAAAGTTAAAAATTGCATTAGCAAAAATTTGGTCAACCCATCCTGATCTTATTATATTAGACGAACCCACAAATCATTTAGATTACCAAGGTGTTACATGGTTAATTGATCAATTAAAAAAGTATAAGGGATCAGTTATCATTATTTCCCATGACAGATATTTTTTGGATGAAACTGTCAATAAAATTTTTGATATCGATCGTTGTAAACTGACTATCTATAACGGAAGCTATACTGAATTTCAATCCCAAAAGAAAAAACAGTATGATGAAAAAGTCCAACAATATGAAGTTCAACAAAAATATAAAGAAAAAATTGAAGGACAAATGAACCAACTACAAAAATGGTCTGATAAAGCACATCGTACAATGAGGGATCAAGAAGGCTTTAAAGAATTTCATGGTGTGAAGGCGAAGAAGCTTGATCGAGCAGTAAAATCAAAATATAAGCGATTAGAACGGGAACTTGAGCGTAACAAAGTAGAAAAACCAATGAATGAGGATCTTGTACATTTTCAATTTCAAGCTAATAAAAAACGCGGGAAAAGAATAGCAGAAGCACGAAATATAACAAAAACATTTCCTACTAAAGATATATTTACTGAAAGCTCTTTTTACTTTAACCATGGAGAGCGAATTGGATTAGTTGGTCCAAATGGATCTGGTAAAACAACATTACTAAAAATCTTGTTGAACCAAGAATCCCTAACATCTGGTAGCATGTCAATTAACGATTCGTTAAGGATTGCCTATTTAAATCAAGACGTAACTAACTTACCACTCAATCAAACAGCAATTGAAGCTTTAGCGTTCAGTGAACAAGCCAAAATCACTCAAGCACGAAGCACTTTAGCGAAAATGGGAATGAAAGGAGAGAAATTAGCTCAAAAAATCGAAACTCTAAGTTTAGGAGAAGTAACAAGGATAAAACTTACAAAAATACTGTTAGATGAGTATGATCTTTTAATACTAGATGAGCCTACAAACCACCTTGACTTGTCAAGTCGTGAGCAACTTGAAGAAACATTAATAGAATTCTCAGGAACCTTACTCATTGTATCTCATGATTTTTATTTCTTAAATAAAGTTTGTAATAAGTTACTTGTTATAGCGAATAAAAAAGTAAAACGCATTGAAACAAATTTAAAAGACTTCCAAGAAAAACAAAATCAAAAGTATCACACTAACAGATTAATTAAGGAAGAATTGTTAAGAATCACTACAAACTTATCTGCAATCATTAGTGAACTAAGCTTAGTATCAAAAGATTCTCAAATCTATAAACAGCTAGACAATGAGTTTCTTACATTAACTAATAGAAAACAGGAGCTCTTGAATACTTTAAAAGATAAGTAACAGAAAAAGACGAATAAAACTAAATTCAGTTAAGCTGAAAGTAACAAGTTCGTTTCATTGCGCTGCAGACACTCGCGTTCCACGGGGAGGAAGCTGAGCCTCCTAGACGCAAACCGTCTGCGGGTCTCAGCCTTTCCTCAATTCTAAGTAGGTGCCCTAGTGTCTTCCGCTCCATTCCACTAGTTCTTAGAAATAGTATATAAAATCAAAAAACTATTGAAGACGGCAAATAAAAACCCGAACTATTAGGCGAATGTTTAATTGACATATCTCCTAATAATTCGGGTTTATCTTTAGCTTAACTACTTATGTCCCAACCTCTTTTATTATCGTGTTATTTACTAATTTTGTCTTGGTAAGGATGTGCTACCCAACCTTCTGTTTCAATGAACAATCTCACAGCAACAACTTGACGATCTTCCATCAGTGTGAAGAAATGCGGATTACCTTCTGGTACGGAAATCACATCACCAGCTTCTAACTCCACATCGAAATAACCTACTTCTTCCTCACCTTTAATGATAAATATGCCATGACCAGCCGTAATTGCACGAACTTCATCTTCGGTATGAGTGTGGACATTTTCAAATTTTTTCAAAAGTTCTTCTAAGTTAGGTGTAGCATCAGATAAAGCTACAATGTCCCACGTTTTATAGCCTCTTCTTTCAGCTAGTTCTTCAATCTCTTCTTTATACGAAGATAAGATTTCTTCTTTTTCTTCATCATTTAGTACAAATTTTTCTTTTAAATGTGCTGGAAGTTTACTCATATCCCAATGTTCATATAAAACACCTTGTTTTTCTAAAAAGCTTAATACGCTTTCATACCCTTCAATTACTTCTTTTGTGTTTCTCACTTTAATAACTGCCATTTTTTCTCCTCCTAATTTTTGTCTATTATGCATTTGAACTGGTGATTTTTAATATGGCTGTTTTCGTAAACTCTGTTCCTTAAATATTAACTTAAACAGAAAGTAGCTAACTGTAAAGTCATTATCTTTTTAAGAAAGTGTCAAAGCTTTCAGTGATAATAATTTTAAATGATAAGAAAATAAAAATTCACTTGCTTCAAGATACTTCTTCGCTTCCAGAGCATTTCTTCCCCATACAGTGATACCGTGATTTCTTATTAAAACAGCACCAGCATCTTTTTCAACAAACTTCGAAAATTCGGTTGCTAATGTTGGGATATCAGCATGATTGTAAATGATCGGAATAGAATACTCAGCATCCTCTTCCCATAAACCATAGGCCTTAATAATCTCTTGTCCCTTAAATGTGATACTACCGGAATCTCCGTATAACTCAGAAATCACATTATTATCAACCGTATGTACATGAAGACTGCACCCAGCATTTGTTTTACTAAATACCTCAACATGCAAAAGTGTTTCAGCAGAAGGCTTTAAATGAGTTTGTTCTACCGGATCCCCTTTAGCATCAACAAGTAAAAAATCTTCATTCGTTTCCTTTGTTTTATCTTTCCCACTTGCTGTAACTAAGAAATTTAATGGATCTTGCTCTACTTTGATAGCAAGATTTCCACTAGTTCCTGGAAACCAGTCTCGTTTTGCTAACACACGTTTAATATCTGCTAGCTCTTCCCATCTTTTTTGCAAAATGCTCATACCTCAACCTCCTCAAGCTGTTCTAGGATATCTATAACATCATAAAAGGTTGTAAACGGCTTATGGGGTAGATTTAATTCTTTACTTTTCTCTAATAAAAGATCTCTTGCAATGACAAAATCACCAAGTTTCGCTGCTTGTAAATCAGTAATAGAATCCCCAATAACAATTTTACTTTGTTCTTTATCAGTCAACTTTCTAATCAAAGATGGTTTACAGCAACCACATTCATTATCGCAATGATCATCACAGCTATAAGGCCACTCAATTTCAATTTGTTCATTTGTGAAGTTAGCTCTGTTGCAATAGATTTTATCTTCATCAATGAGATCTTTAAGAAGTGGATAAACAAAAAAATCTATTCCACCACTTACGATAAAAAGAGGAATATTTTTATCTTTTGTATATTGAACGAAATCCTTAAAACCAGTTCTTATTTCTGCATGCTCTAAAATGTAATCAATGATGTCATTTTTTTTAAAAGAAGGTAAAAGCTGAAACATCTTGCCCACACCTTCACGAATGGAAATTTCCTGTGAAAGCACTCCATTCTTTAATGAATCCCATTCTGGAGGAGCAAATTTTTTCATAATCGCTATTATGTTATCTGTTTCTGTGATCGTTCCATCAAAATCACAAATAATCACTTTATTTTTCATTTATTCACCTCTGTACTGCCCCAAAGATCGATTGCAATTTTTAAGTCATTACTACTTTCAGCTGCTTGCTTTAAACTAATACCTGATAATGTCCCATCAATAGCTGCACGGAAGGCTTGTCCACCACCTATGGCACCATTTGGATGACCATGAACTCCCCCACCTGCATTTATCACTGAATCAATTCCAAAGTCATTCATCAGAAGAGGAACTAATCCTGGATGTATCCCTGCAGATGGAACTGGGAAAGATTGCTTGAATTGATTTTTAACTAAACAGTTTTCAGCAATCCCCAATGCATCTTCTCTATTTAATGCAACACTTCCATATGGAGATGGAAATAAGGTGAAATCTGCTCCTGCAGTTCTTAACAATTTTCCCAGCAATAAGGAACTAGAAAAGCCGTATAAGCTAGAGGAAGTTAATGCACCACTAACAGCAGGGTGTGCCATGATTGGTACAGTAACATCAGCATCTTCAGCTAAACTTTGCAAAACATCTAAACCATATGCAAACACATTAAATAACAGGACATCTGCACCTAATTCGGATGCTCTTTTTGCTTTATCTTTTAAGTCATAAGTTTTCCCTGATAAATTCACTGCATACAGAGCTTTATGGCCGGTCTCATTATAAACTTGTTTAATAATCTCTTTTCCTGCAGTGATACGGTCTTCAAATGGTGTTAACGGATTATCAAAGAGGATTTCATCATCTTTTACCAAATCAACTCCACCTAATATCTGCTGTTTTAACTGCTCTTTAAGATACTCGAGATCTCTTCCAATAACACCCTTAAAAATACTCATTAATAAAGGTCGATCATACACACCTAATTTTTCGCGAATTCCAGTTACACCAAATGATGGCCCAGGAAAAGCCTCTTTCAATGCATCTGAAAATTCCATATCAACAAGCTTCACTTCACCATCGAGTGATAATTTTCCAAAGACTGTTGTTAAAATAGCTGGAAGATCATGACTATAGTTCAAGCTAGGATAAGCAATTTTTATCTCACCTTTAGTCACTTTTTTACCTAAGAATAAATTTGTTTTTTCACAGTCTTCTAGTTTGTTGACTTCTAACACTCTTCCTTTATGAGCTTTTAATTGTTCTTGCTCAAGTAGCGGAAGATCAGTCCACGAACCAACTGTTAAACCCAATGCGATTCCTTCAGCTTTTTTTTGAAGATCTCCTTTCGCATCATGAACAAGATATGTAGCAATCACTTCACTCACACAAAACCCTACTTTCTATAACTCATTAATCTGAATACTTCAACTTATTTTATCATCTTATCATTTTTATCCCATTCATGCAGATGATTAAGAGAGATTTTTTTATTTAATATAGAACCAAAGCTTACTAAAATGACTTATAAAAAAGATCTCAGACGAATCTTCTTTAGTAACTAAAAATACATTAAAACGTCAAAAAGCCTCTTCGATACTCATAGATCGAAGAAGCTGTTATAAAATATAACTAGCATATCTCCTTATCTATCAGCTTTATGCTGCAAGAATTAGCACCGTGCTTTTTATAAAAAGTCGGTTGCCGGGCTTCAAAGGGCTAGTCCCTCCACCTGCTCTTGATAAGAACGAAACGTTCATATTTTGGTTTAAGTCATTGAAATTAATATGGATTATGACAGATCACTTTCAACCTGTCAATAAGAAATGCACAAGCACCTTGTTCAGCTAGAATAACAAAACTTAGGTTTAAAACAAGTTCAAAGCTTTGATTCTGTTTGCAGCTTCTTTTAATCTTTCTTCAGACGTTAATAGACCTACCCTAACATACCCTTCTCCATATTCACCAAAACCAACTCCTGGTGCAACAACAACGTGAGCCTCTTCTAGAAGGTAATCAGAAAAAGCTTCTGAAGATGTAAATTGAGGTGGTACAGGAAGCCATGCAAAAAATGATCCTGAAGGTGCTGTAACATCCCAGCCGATTTCCTTGAAAGCATGTATTAACACGTTTCTTCGAGTTTCATATAGAGCATTAAGTTCATTAACACAAGTTTGAGGACTTAAGAGAGCATGTGCTGCAGCTTCTTGAATAGCACTAAACACACTCACATACATATGATCTTGTAATAAGTTTAACGACTCAATAACTGAAGGGTTACCTACAGCAAAGCCAATTCTCCATCCAGCCATATTGTAGGATTTAGAAAATGTATAAATTTCAATTCCATTTTCTTTTGCTCCTTTTGTTTGTAAGAAGCTAATTGGACGTTTTCCGTCAAAACCGATTGCACCATATGCAAAATCATGAACAACACAAATATCATTTTCTTTGGTAAAAGTCACTGTTTCTTCAAAAAATTCCTTAGTAGCTGTAGCTCCTGTTGGATTATTGGGATAATTAAGGAGCATCATTTTTGCCTGTTGTTTAGTTTCGTTTGGTATGTTTTTATAATCTGGTAAAAAAGCATTTTCACTTAACAAAGGCATTTTTTCCATTTTAGCACGGGCCAACTCTACTCCTGACCAATAATCAGGATATCCTGGATCTGGTACAAGGACAAGATCTCCGGGGTTTAACAGACACTGTGGCACCTCAACAAGACCGGCTTTTCCACCGAAAAGAATACAAACCTCTTTAGTTGGATCAATTTCAACTCCATATTCACGTTTGTAAAACGTCGCAACTGCCTCTTTTAAAAATGCTTGACCACGAAATGGTGAATATTTGTGAAACGTCGGATTTGCTACAGCCTCTTGCATTGCTTTTACAATATGTTCTGGTGTTGGTTGGTCAGGATTTCCTTGCCCTAAATTTATAACATCATGACCTTGCTCAACAATTGTATTAACTTTGCCAACAAGACTTGCAAAAAATTGCTTTGGTAAGTTATTAAGCAAATGTGATTGTTCAAATATTTTCATTTTCTACACCTTCTCAAAAAATTCTTGAAATTCTAGTCACAAATCATATATTGTTAGTATCAACTTGTAAAGTAAAAATTTCAATATAAAGGTGTGAAACTAAATGAAACCTATTATTACTTGCATTCAACTTGATATAAAATATGGTGATCCTACTTTCAATTACAAACAAGTAGAAGAAAAAGTTACCTCTGCCATAAAAACTGAAAAATCTACGATCATCGTATTACCAGAGCTTTGGACAACTGGCTATGATTTAACAAGATTAGATGAAATTGCTGATGTGAACGGAGAAAAAACAATTGAATTTCTTAGTCAGCTTGCCAAAAAGTACAATGTGCATATTGTCGGTGGATCTGTTGCAAACAAACAGGAAAATGGTGTAAGCAATACAATGTTTGTTATAAACAACCAAGGAGATTTTGTACACGATTATAGTAAACTACACTTATTTAAATTAATGGATGAACACCATTACCTAAAGGCTGGCTCAGAAAAAGGTCTTTTTGAACTAGATGGCATGAAAAGTGCCGGTTTTATTTGCTACGATATTCGTTTTCCTGAATGGATTAGAGTCCATACAACGGAGGGTGCTGAAATTCTGTTTGTTGTTGCAGAATGGCCTCTTCCAAGACTTAATCACTGGAAAGCTCTTCTTTTAAGTAGAGCTATTGAAAACCAATGTTATGTTATTGCTTGTAATAGAGCTGGCTCTGATCCAAAAAATGAATTTGCTGGTCATTCCATGATCATTGATCCATGGGGAACTGTTTTAGCTGAAGCTGATGAGAAAGCTGGCGTGATTTCAGCAGAAATTGATGTTGAAAAGGTAAAACAAGTTCGAAGTCAAATTCCAATTTTTGATGATCGCTTACCAGAATACTATTAAAATATTTCCTCATAACTATTGACAAAAGCTTTTGAATATTGGTATTATCCTAATCAGACATTATTATTTTTAAAATTTAGAAATGTTCAGATTATAAAAAACTCAACATAATATACTAATCTCTTATCAAGAGTTGGCAGAGGGAATTGGCCCGATGACGCCGCAGCAACCGACCGCAAGATCCTCTAAAATGGGTCTAATTGGATTTCCCAATAGGGCACGGTGCTAATTCCATCAGAAAGACGAAACTTTCTGACAGATGAGAGGTGCGAAGCTATGACTTCAAGCCTCTTTCATTGTCGAAAGAGGCTTTTCTTATTTCTTGGGCTTTGTTGCAATCAATGATTAGCTTTTTGTTTAGTGAACCTGAATCTATATGTCTCTTCTTTATGGAAGCTTGTTAACAGGAGACCAAGCAGGAGCTTAATAAAAATTTAACAGAACCTATTACTAAGAAAAGCCTTTAAAATAATAATTTATTGGAGGGGTTTATCTTATGTGTGCAAATAAAAAATCTTCTAACTATAAACCATTAACTGAAAGTGACGCGATTACTTTAGCGAAGCGTTTAGAGCTATTTGATAAAAATAGTCAGTTAACATGCTATGAAATTGGAGATGGAAATTTAAATTTAGTTTTTAAGGTAACAAATACAGAGACAAGTGAAAGTTTGATTATCAAACAAGCACTTCCATATGCAAAAGTGGTCGGTGAAAGTTGGCCGTTAACACTGGATCGCTCTCGTATTGAAACAAATGCACTAATTAAACAAGCTGAATTTGTTCCACAATATGTACCTAAAGTCTATTATTCTGATGAATCCCTTGCGATCACAATTATGGAGGATCTTTCACATCTACAGATTGCAAGAACTGCCTTAATTAATGGTGAAGAGTTACCACTTCTTTCAAAGCATATAGGAGAGTTTTTAGCAAAAACATTATTTTATACATCTGACTATGGACTAAATCAACATTATAAAAAAGAATTAGTGAAACAATTTATTAATCCTGATCTATGTAAAATTACTGAAGATCTTGTGTTTACAGATCCGTTTTTCAACCATGATACAAATGATTTTGAACAAGAATTACTGAAAGACGTTGAGCATATTTGGAACGACCAAGTTTTAAAGCTTGAGGTTGCAAAATTAAAACAATTATTTCTTACAAAAGCTGAGGCATTAGTACATGGAGATTTACATACTGGCAGCATTTTTGCAGACGAAAAGGAAACAAAAGTAATTGATCCAGAGTTTGCCTACTTTGGACCTATTGGATTTGATGTAGGTCAGGTGTTTGCAAATCTTCTTCTAAATGCTATTTCACGTGAGCCAGAAAACCAAAATATTCTATTTAATCATATTGAAGTAACGTGGACTGTTTTTGTAGAAGAGTTTACTAAAGCTTGGACAAATGATGCAATTGAGATTTTTAGCAAAACAGATGGATACGTAGAGCATGTTTTATCAGAGATATTTGAAGAAGCAGTTGGATTTGCTGGCTGTGAAATTATTCGACGTACGATTGGTTTAGCACATGTTGCTGATTTAGACAAAATCGAGCCCACTAGCAAAAAAATCTCTACCAAACAGCTTGCTTTGAGATTAGGTAGTGAGCTTATCAAAAATAGAAAATCGTTAACGAAGCCAGAAGATTTCAAAGAATACACAAAACAAACAGCTCTTACATCTTTGTAAAGTCTGTTAAATAAGGAGTTATAATCATCATGACGAAAACAAATTTTTCTATTCCACAATCAGTGATCTGGAAAGAAGATCATATTTCTTTATTAGATCAACAAAAAATCCCTCAGGTAACTGAGTATCTAGAATTACGTTCAATCGAAGATGTATGGGAAGCCATTCAATCATTAAAGGTTAGAGGAGCTCCAGCAATTGGAATTACTGCAGCTTTTGGCCTTGCACTAGCAGCTCTTCAAGATCAATCTAATTCAATAGACCAATTTTTAAGTAATGTAACTAAAAACAGAGACTACTTAGCAAGCTCAAGACCAACTGCAGTTAATTTAGTATGGGCTTTGGATCGATTAACGAATAGTCTAGCAGAAGTAAAGTCAATTAACGAGGCAAAAACAAAAATTGTTCATGAAGCCATTCAAGTACAAATTGAAGATGAAGAAGTGTGCAGATTAATAGGTGAACACGCATTAACTGTTTTTAAAAATGGCGATAAGGTGATGACAATATGTAATGCTGGTTCCATAGCTACTGCCAAATATGGGACTGCGTTAGCACCTTTCTACCTAGCAAAGGAAAAAAATATCGAAATAAGTGTGTTTGCATGTGAAACTCGTCCTGTGCTCCAAGGTGCACGCTTAACAACGTGGGAGTTAATGCAAGCTGATGTCGACGTAACGTTAATAACAGATAATATGGCTGCACATACGATCAAATCGAAAAATATTTCGTCCATCATTGTAGGCGCAGATCGAATTGCTGCTAATGGAGATACCGCAAATAAAATTGGAACATTTAATTTAGCACTTTTAGCAAAAGCATTTAATATTCCTTTTTATGTTGCAGCACCATTATCAACATTTGATCCATCTATCTCAGACGGAAATCTTATTCCAATTGAAGAACGTCATTCTGAAGAAATTACTACACTTAATGGTTTACGAATTGCTCCTGAAGGAGTTAAAGTCTTTAATCCTGCTTTTGATGTCACGCCAAGTGATTTAATTGCAGGTATTATCACTGAAAAAGGAATTATATCAGGTGATTATCAAACAGAGATTAATAAATTATTCCAATCTTAAAAAGTTTTTAAAAATTTACATTTTTATATCCAAAGAAAAAGGAGGCTAACTTTAGTTTTGAGTTAGCCTCCTTTTTCATAATCTTATTGTTTTTTACTAATTAAACTGTTCTTATCTTCTTCAGAAATAATTTGAAGTTTTGATAATAATGAAGCAAAAAAATATATTTGTGTTGGACGCTTTTGATAAAACATATAACTTGCCCCTTTCTTTACCTTATGCAACTTTTTTACCTTACTCTAATAATATGTTGCATGGTAAAAATTGTGACAAGTTCTTTTTGTTGTTTAGAAGGCATTTAGAACAAAAATTATCAACTACTTTGGAAATCAGGCATGTTATCTTATTTTCATTTAATCTTTAATTTTTATGAATTCTTCTTTTCAATAGGCTGTTTCGTAAACTTTGTTGCTTTTAGTGTTATGAACAAAACAGCACTGTATAAAATTCTTCTCAGAATAGTACTTATATATGATAAAAACTTTGTTAGTAACAGGAAATTAGGCTAAATAGCAACAATCCTTCAGAAAAGAGCCTTTATTACAACCGATTACTTTTTAAATACAATGCTTTCTAAAGTTAATAACTCCGCTTTTATATCATTTTTGTTTCCAGCATAACCAGTTAATTTTTTATTTTTACCAATAACTCGATGACATGGAATAAATATTGGTAATTTATTTGCTTTATTTGCTTGTCCAATGGCTCTTACAGCACGTGAATGACCAATTTTTTCTGCCACATCTTGATAACTACATGATTCTCCATAAGGAATATTCTTTAATTCATTCCATACCTTACATTGAAAATTAGTTCCTTTAAATTCAAAGGATATGGTAAAATCTTTTCTACCTTCGTAAAAATATTCATGTAATTGTTTTTTTGCTTCCACTAAAGGATGATGGTCATTAGACTCTTTAACTTTATGATCTCTACAATAGGCATCGAATTGATCAATATCGAGGAATAAATGAGTAATATTTTCAAGACTAGACACGATTGTTAGTCTACCTATGGGAGAATGATAATAACTATAATAGTTCATCGCTTGCCCTCTTCTCAGTTGTGTATTACAATTTTCTATTTTTGATTAATAGGTAATGTCATATGAAAAGTTGTCCCTTTCCCTTCTTCACTTTCAACTTGAACACTACCTCTATGCTCCTCAATAATTTTATAACTAACCATTAACCCAAGACCAGTACCTCGTTCTTTTGTAGTGTAAAAAGGTTGTCCTAGCCTTTTAATTTTATCTTCTGAAATTCCAGTTCCTCTATCTGTAATAGAAACCACCAAATGCTCAACATCTTTCTGTTTGATATGTACATCTATTGGTCCACCATTTGGCATCACTTCAATTGCATTTTTTAATACATTGATAAATACTTGTTTAAGCTGATTTGGTTCACAATAGATAGATGGAATATCACCTTCTATTGTCAGCTGAATTTGCACATTAACAAGAATAGCTTGAGCATTTAACAAGTCTATCGTCTCTTTCATAATCGTACAAATATTTTTTTGCAAATACTTTATCGCTTGAGGTCTAGCTAATATTAAAAATTCCGTAATAATAGATTCTATTCGACTCAATTCTGATGTAATAACATTAAAGTACATAGAAAAATCTTCTTGAACACTACCTTCCAAGAGTTGGATAAAGCCTTTTAAGGCCGTCATTGGATTTCTAATTTCATGTGCTATTCCAGCTGCTAGCTCGCCAACAACATTTAATGTGTCTGATTTTCTAAGCTGTTCCTCTAATTCTCTTTTTTCTGTAACATCACGAAAAACTGCTAAATTCATATTTTCATTGATATTGTATTTTAAAGAAAATTCCAATGTCTTTTCTTCACCATTAGCATGTCTGTACGTAATTTCTTGAGTTTTTTCTTCCCAATAGATGGAATGATCATTTGCTAATTCATGTTCTTTTAGTTCTGTAAAAAATAAGCTACAGAGATTAACTGAGATGATTTCTTTAGCTGATATATTTAGGATCTTCCTTGCATTTGAATTTGCTTCAATCACATCAAAAGAATGGTTAAATAAAACAATCCCTTCCATTGCACCATCAAAGATTTTCCTGAATTTTTGTTCACTTTCTCGTAGTACCTTTTCCATCTTTTTACGTTCACTTACATTACGGAATATAGTTAAGTGATGACCATCCATAATATTCATTTTTGAGGTAAATTCTAGCTCTTTATTCTCACCATTTGGCATGTAAAATAGAAGTTCTTCTCTTATAGCACCAGTTTCAAAATATTGCTCTTTCACTTGTTTGAAGCTTTCAGAATATTGATCAACAAAATCTAATATATTTCGAGTAACAAGGTCATCCTCACTTAATTCAAAGGTTCTACTCGCTGCTTGATTCACTTTTAATATGTCACCCTTTTTGTTCCATATCATAATGGCATCTATTGCATTTTCAAAGATCTCTCTAAAACGCTCTTCACTTTTATATAGCTTCATTTCCATCGACCGTTTTTCTGTTATATCTCTCATGATTGCCATATAATATCCATTTAAAATATTTGACGTTGTCGTAAATTCAAATATTTTCTTTTGACCATTCTTTAAAACAACAGGTAACTCACCTTTAGCTTTTCCACTTTCTCTTAACAAACTCCAAAGTTTATCAAGCTTAACAAGTTCCTGATTATCTATAAAATCTCTCAGGATATAGGTATTTAAATGCTCTATATTGATTTCAAAACTTTTGCAAAAAGAACCATTCGCATCAATGAACTTTCCTTCTTCATCAAAAATCACAATTCCATCAACAGCTCTATGAAATAAATCTTTAAAAAGTTGTTCATTTATTGTCCGTTCCCGTTCAAGGTTTTTCTTGAAGGATACATCTTTTATTATGGCAAGATCATATTTATCTATCGCTTTTTTTCGAAGAGTTAATTCTAAAAACTTTACTTGTCCATTATCTAAATAAACAACTAATTCTTTTGACTTCGTTTCTTCCCCATCTATATCACTAAATATTTGTTTAATTTCGTCTTTAGGAACTAGTGAAAGAAAATCATACAAACTTCTTTGAAAAAGCTCTGTTTTAGTTAATTGAAACAATTGATATGCAGCAGCATTTCCGTTTATAAAATTCAAATCTTGATCAAAAATGACGACCGCATCCAAAGCATTTTCTATTATTGTTTCATGTTGTAAAAGCTTCGATTTTAGAATGTCATTTTCTTGTATTAGAACTGACAATTGTTTCTTTAATGTAACGACTTCGTTATCCTCAATCGCTTGCCTCACCCATTTCACCCCTAATTACAACAATCTTTCATAATTCTATATAAAAGATATTCTACATATCCATTCATTGTCCTTCACTTATCTACAAATTGATCGAAAATAGTAGCTTTTTCCCTTATATTTTTAGAGTTGTTACAAAATCAACTGCCATATTAACTATATACCATTGAGATTAAGGTCATTTATTGTCAAATGTACTCACTCTTTGCATTTAGAGGCTTACAAAAACATAATTTCATAAATACAGTATGAAAAAATAACGGATCACATTCAAACTAGATATTAGTTTTTCAACGAATTTGATTTGAAGTTAATTTACGAGCTACAAGCTTAGAAGAATCTTTAAAATGAAGAAGTCAAAGAAACCTAATTTTCATTATTTTACATTAGATTTACAGTTTAATAACAGACCCCATCATTTTCTTAACAGAAGACGAATTTTAGTTTAGTGTGGTTTTATTTTGGGAATAAACAATTGATTCTAAGATTACTAACTTCTAGAAAAAGGTGAGATAATGAAAAAACGTCTGTATTACTTTGATAATGCTAAATTTCTTTTAATCTTGTTAGTTGTATTTGGTCATGTTATACGACCATTTATTGAAGAAAATGCACTTACTATGAACCTATATAAATTCATCTATACTTTTCACATGCCAGCCTTTATTTTAATTTCTGGGTATTTTGCTAAAAGCTTTAAGAGTAAAGGATATTTAGTGAAAATAACAAAGAAACTCATTCTACCATATCTAATTTTCCAAGGAATTTACTCAGTATATTATTTTCTAATTGAAAAGAATTCAACAATCTCCATAAACCCACTTGATCCACAATGGTCATTATGGTTTTTAATGAGTTTATTCTTTTGGAATGTCGTATTATTTTTCATCACTAAATTTAACCCTAAAGTTGTCATCATGTCAGCATTTATTGTAGGAATTAGTGTTGGTTATATAGACGGTATAAATAATTTTTTAAGCTTATCAAGAACATTTGTCTTTTTTCCACTTTTCATAATAGGCTTTTACTTAAAACTTGAACACTTTAACATAATAACTAAGCCGAAAATAAGGTTTTTTTCAGTATTATTTTTAGCGTTTATTTTTATAACGTATTATCACGTAGATTTTAACTATGAATGGCTATTTGGATCAAAATCTTATTCCCATTTTGTCACTCCATCTATATTAAGTGGCCTTTTTAGGGTTATGTTCTATAGTTTAACCATTATCACCACGCTATCTTTTTTATCGCTCGTTCCGAAAAATCAAGCATTTTATACTGAGTGGGGAACTAAGACATTTTATGTCTACCTTTTACATGGATTTATCATTCAATTCTTAAGAAATAGCGAGCTCTCAACTTGGCTGGCAAATTACCAAAGTTTAATCATGCTAGCAACACTATCTTTTCTCGTTACTTTAATACTGTCAACTAAAATGATTACTAAAATAACCAAACCACTGATTGAAATTAACTTCTCTGATTTTCAATACAATACAAAGAAATTCACAATAGATAGGTAATAATCAAAAAAATAAAGCAATCAAGAATTTAAAGATTTAGTAAAATCATCACAGCTATTATATGGAAAAACCCCCACTTAACGTAAGTTCGTTTTTTAACTGAACTATGATACAATAAGAAATTGATTATACCTTAAAAATCTGTTAGAAGTGGTGTTAAACGATATGAAAACTGTTTTATCAACATTAAATGCCAAATACATTCACACTAGTCTTTCCATCCGATATTTAAAAGCATATGCTGCCCCAGACTATGAGGTTGAACTTGCAGAATATACAATAAAAGATCCGGCAATAAATATCGTATCTGATCTGCATACAAAAAAACCTGATGTTCTTGGTTTTAGTTGCTATATTTGGAATATCGAAGAAACAATAAAGATCATTAAAATGCTTAAAAAAATAAACCCCTCTCTACTAATTGTCTTAGGAGGCCCTGAGGTAACTTATGATACAAGAGAATGGATGGAATCAATTGCTGAAGTAGATTTCATTATCATAGGGGAAGGTGAACAATCTTTCAAACAATTACTCGATGAAATTAACGGAGAACAAAATTTTTCAAATGTTAGTGGAATTGCTTACCGAGAAAATGAGACTATTCACATTAAGCCGCAACGAAATAAAATTGACTTAAAAGAGTTACCATCTCCATTTCGTTTTGATGAGGATTTATCACATCTTCCTAAGCGTGTAACCTATATTGAAACAAGTAGAGGTTGTCCTTTTAGTTGTCAATTTTGTTTATCTTCTATAGAAGTAGGAGTTCGCTATTTCGATAGAGAAAAAGTGAAGGAAGATATCCGTTTCCTTATGAATAATGGAGCAAAAATAATAAAGTTCGTGGACCGCACGTTTAATATAAGTCGAAGTTACGCCATGGAAATGTTTCAGTTTCTTATAGATGAGCATAAACCAGGAACTGTTTTTCAATTTGAGATTACAGCAGACATTATGAGACCCGAAGTGATCCAGTTCTTAAATGACAACGCACCAAAAGGTTTATTCCGCTTTGAAATTGGTGTTCAATCAACAAATGATGCAACAAATGAACTTGTCATGAGAAAACAAAACTTTAGTAAACTTACACGAACTGTAACAATGGTAAAAGATGGACAAAAAATTGATCAACATCTTGATTTAATCGCAGGTTTGCCAGATGAAGATTATCACTCATTTAAGAAAACATTTAATGATGTATTTGCATTGCGTCCTGAAGAGCTCCAATTAGGTTTTTTAAAAATGCTGAGAGGAACCGGTCTTAGGCTTCGTGCTGAAGATCACGGTTACGTCTATATGGATCATTCTCCATATGAAATATTACGAAACAATGTTCTCTCATTTGAAGATATAATCAAAATTAAGCAAGTAGAAGATGTTTTAGAGAAGTATTGGAATGACCATAGAATGGATGAGACCATCGAATATTTAGTTTCTTCTGTTTTTGACTCTCCTTTTGAGTTTTTCCAACTTTTTGGGACATTTTGGGACGAAAAAGGATGGACAAGAATAGGCCATCAATTAGAGGATTTATATAAGCATCTTTATGATTTTCTTAATCACTCAAAAAATGAAGATTTGACAATTGTGAGCGGCTTTATGAAATATGATTACTTACGAAATCAAAAGTATAAACCACGCAAACCATGGTGGACAGATACTTTATCTAAAAAAGACCGAAGTGATATTTATCATTCAATTTTAGACAATCCACTAGTATTGGGTGAAGAGTTTGCAAGTAAGAAATTAACTGAGAAAGATTTATTCAAACATACTGTTATCGAAGCTCTTCCTTTCAATCTTAACCATTACCTTAAAACAGGAAATATATTGGAGGAAAAATCAATTATCCTTGTGCATTATGACTCAGTTCATACAATAACTACAGTTTACTCAGGATTGACTAAAGATGTTACTTCAAAGGTTAGTTAAAAATCTACGCTTTCTTAGTTAGGAGCATATGTAAAGCATTAAAGTGAGAGTAAATAAAAACTCTCACTTTTTTTAGTTATTTATCTTCTTTTTCTTGCTTCTTTTTGTTCCCCGCAATAGCTTCATAAATTTTTGCAGCATTCGTATCCCCTAGTTCTTGACCAAATTCTTCTTGTAGTAAATCTATATCTGTAGGCTTTTTATGGTTTTGCATATCTCTACTTTTCATTTTCTTTTTCGTCATTCTTCCCCCTGCTTCCCCTGTTTAGAATTACGATTTGCGCCCTTCATTGGATCTTGATCATCATTTATTTCAGAAAATTCTACATCAGGTAAACTTTCAGTTGGTGTAAAGTTGTTCTTTGTTGCTTGGTTTCTAGCAGCTTTTCTTTTCACAATTTTTCACCTCAAATTTATATTTTAAGATGGTACATCTATACGTTTACCTAAATCACTGAACACTATCATAGGAATAAATAGGAAAAGTTAATCTTCTTTCTGCTCATAAGCAATTAAAACGATCTCCTCACCTGTTTCTTCACGTAGCTTTGATTCCATTTGCATTAGATAATTCAATTGTGTATCAGACAAGTGTGCAACAGGAAATTCAGAATCTTTGTCCACAGTAACACCTCTCTTCTATCTTACTTTCTCAATTTCCTCATTTAATTATGAGTGGTAATGACAAGAAAATGGTTTTATACGAAAACTAAACGGATAAGATGATATGACCATGAGTAATTAGATTTCTATAATATTTACTAGAAGATACAATGTTAAAGCAGATTTCTTCACCAACAAAAAAAAATTTCATTTACTTATGACTTTATTTTAGTATTTTAAACCTATTAAATGATTTGCTATATAAGTATTCGGGGTAAGTTAATCCAAAAGCTTCACTTTAAGGAGTGCTTACAAGTTTCTTTTTTACACATTAATTTAAGACGGTGTCTATATATTTATTCAATCGAGTCAACAAGATAAAGAAGATAATCATATCAGTTATAGCTAATTTCTATTGATATATCCCAGGAAATAAAAAAAAGTGACTAACGTGAAGAAGATCTCCAGTTAGTCACTTTTATTATTGAGTAAGATTTTCTTTAAATACTTGTTTTACCTTAGGAACTACATAATGACTTCCACCTCTTGACTTAACATCTTCTATCATCATCGTAATTAAGAGTTCAGGATTGTCATGATCAACAGCGACAAACCAACCATTTTCTTTAGCTTGATCATCACTCTTTGAGGTTTTTAATTCAGCCGTACCAGTCTTACCTGCAAGTTTTAGATTCTCAATAATAGGTTTATGTGCTGTTCCATTAGGGTCATTTACAACTTGTTTTAAATAAGTAAGCAGCATCTCGGCATGTTCAGGCTGTGCTGCATTTCCCTTCCAAACTGACTCTTGTGAATTTTCGCCTTTTTCTAAATAAGGCATGATGATATTTCCATTATTCACAAAAGCCGTGTAAGTTGAGGCTAAATGGAGCGGACTCATTTGAAGTTCTCCCTGACCATACCCCGTATCTGCTAACAAGGTGTCGTTTGTGAGATTACTGTTAGCAATAGTCGATTTGCTTATTGGGTATGGGAAATCTATTTCTTCTTCAAACCCAAATTTTTTTAACCCTTCAATCATTTTGTTTGATCCAATTTCTAACGCTAATTGTGCAAAATATATGTTATCGGAATAAATTAGAGCAGTTGGGAGTGTCACGTCACTAACTTTTTCAGATACTCTAGTTATATAATAGTTCCCCCAACTAGTATCTTTTTGCCATGTTTTACCGGTAATTTTCTTAGCATCAGTTGGTTGAATAACTTTATTATTTAAGCCAATTGCTGCTGTTAAAGGTTTTATGACAGATCCAGGTACATAGGTTTTATTAAATCGGGCCATTAAAGGTTTATTTGGATCTTCTGAGAGAATTTTATATTGCTCACTAGATAATCCATATATGAATTCATTAGGATTATAGGATGGACTACTTACCATAGCTAAAGTTTCACCAGTCATTGGTTGTATTGCTACTGCAGTTCCAGGATCGCCTTTTAATTGATTATATAGTTCTTTTTGAAGATGGCTATCGATTGTTATAGAAATATTTTCACCTTCTACAGCAGGTTTTTCTGCAATTATTTTATCTGTTCCATCAACAAATATAGTGTAACCCGTTTGCCCTTTTAACCTTTTTTCATAAACTTGTTCTAAGCCAGCTTTACCTACCTTTGATTGATCACTATATCCTTCACTTTTAAGGCTCTCAAGCTCTTCTGCTGTGATGCTTCCAATATAGCCAATTAAATGAGCTGCAGCTTCACCGAGAGGATAAAAACGAGCATCAACATCTTTCTTTTGAATAGAAGGAAGTGATACAAGCTTTTGCAAAAGCTCTGTGTTCTCAGGATCTATTTTCTTAATCGGTACAAAATAATCTGGTTTAACCCACGCTTGATTCAGCTCAGCTTCTATTTCAGCAACACTTACTTTAAGGAGAGAAGAAACTTCTGATAACACTTCCTCACGATTTTCTGGAAGATTTGCCGGTACTATGCCAATTTCATGGGCTATCCCATTTACTGCTAGCGGATTTTCATTTTTATCAAAAATTTGTCCTCTTTGAGGAGTAATACTACTAACTTTCACCTTTTCTTCACCTTCAAGTTCTGGAAAAATCATTGTAGGTTTCCATGAAATAAACCAATCCTCTTCATCTTCCACTTTTTCTTTTTGGATTGTTACATTTTGTTCGAAAGTAACAGCACCTGCCACTGTTTCCATTGAAAGTGAAAATGGATATACAACTTTATTTTCATCTTTATTTTTTTCTTCTTCCTCAGGCTTTTTATATTTTACTTGTAAGTCACTAACAGAGACACCTTCATATATATCTTTATACCTGCTTATGAATTCCTCTTTAGAAATACTTTCTTTGCTACTTGGCGTTAGCATTTCATACATTTTTCCAAATTTTTGTTCATTCCATAATGATATATACTGAGAAAACCGATCACTTGCAGTCGGTTTATCTGAACATCCACCTAAAACAACTACCAATAAAATCAACAATAATACAGATAATTTTTTCATGAAACGCCCCTCCTCTTAATTTATTGTACCAAAAAAATCCATTTAGGTCAGTCCCCCAAACTGAAAAGGGATTAGGCAGAAATTGCCTAATCCCTTATTCTTATCCAATGATCACTCGTTCCTTTGGATAATGAAAATTATCTTTCCTTTCCTTTGTTCCAAGAAGGTAGAGAAATGTTAATATACCAATTCTTCCAATAAACATTAAAATCATAATAACAACTTTGCCGATTGATGTTAATTCAGGTGTGATTCCCATTGATAACCCCGTTGTTCCAAAGGCAGAACATACCTCAAATAAAATGGAGATAAATGAAAATTGTTCTGTAATTGTTAAGATGACGATGGCGAAGAAACAAATTAAAACAGCAAACATAGTTACAACAACAGATTTCCTTAAGTCTTCCTCTAGTAGCTCACGTCTAAATACCTTAATCGATTTATGACCTCGTGCAAAGTGGTACAAAAATAACAGATTCAAAGCAAAAGTGGTAGTCCTAATTCCACCACCAACAGAGCTAGGAGAAGCACCTATAAACATTAATGCACACATGATTAATAGAGTCGTTTCCGTGTATAAACTAATGTCCATTGTTGCTAACCCACCACTTCGAGTAGCAGTAGACTGGAACAATGAAAAGAATAATGTCTCATGCCATTCTTTATCTTTAAAAAAGTAAGTGTACTCAAGACTAGCTATTGCAATTGTTCCAAAGAGAATAAGAGCAAAAAATGTAATTGATGTTATTTTTGTAAATAAACTAAATCTATATCTTTTTTCTTTTTTAAATAAGAAGTCCTTTACTTCTATTAAAACTGGAAACCCTATTGCTCCTAAAATAATTAAAATCATGACAATAAACTGTATGAAATAATCATGAGAAAACGGAATAAGTGACTGACCGGTAATATCAAATCCACCATTAGTCGTAGCACTTATTGAAGTAAAAAACCCCTGGAGAAAGGCTTCTTGCCATGTATCGAAGTATTTCAAAAAATATGTTCCTAAAATAAGACCACCAATCAACTCGATAATTAAAATTAACACAATAATTTGTCGAATTAAGTTTACAATACCAGATAAATTTGTTTGATTTTGATCAGTCATAATTAATTGTCTTTCCTTTAAACCGATCTTTTTACCCATAATCAACCACACAAAAGTTCCTAAAGTCATAATCCCTATTCCACCAAATTGAAGCACAAATGCTAGAATAAAAACCCCAGTCACACTAAATGTATCAGCTGTAGACATAACAGCAAGTCCAGTGACACTTACCGCACTTACTGCTGTAAATATTCGGTCAATTAAAGCAAACTCTACTCCCGGCTTGTGTGCAACAGGTAGGCTTAATAAGATAACAGATACGGTTACAGCTAAAAAATAATATGAAACAATGAGTTGTACAGGAGTTAATGTTTGTAATCGTAGCTTCCAATTAACCATTTGTTATTCATTCCAATCTAAAGACAATTCTCGTCTATATACATAACCACTATTATATATGTAAATATAACTCCTTATCAATTGTAAAAAGACATTGCTATGTTTAAAAGTAATGGCTCTGGATGCTTCATTGTTGTTAAAACTTATAAACAGTTCTTACCTAAACAGTAAAAAAACAAACCAACACACATGGTGGTTTGTTTTTTTGTAAGAACTATTATTAATAAAGGCTCTTTTCAGAAAGATTGTTGCTAATAGACCTAATTATGCAGTAGAAACATAGTTGTTATGGCAAATAGGTACTATCCTATGAAGAAAAGATGCCACTATCCTTTATATAGTGCTGTTTACTTGGAGTTGTTAAAGCAACAAAGTTTACGAAAACAGCCTTAATAAATATTCCTTTTTCTATTTTGCTTCTAAACGACTAATTCGATCATCTAAATCTGGATGTGTAGAGAATAATGACATTCCTTTTTTACTATTAATTTTCATAGTAGATAGAGCTGTATCATCATCTCTTACTCGTTGTGAATACTGTTTTAAAGAACGTAGAGCATGAATCATTTTATCTTTACCTGCTAAATCAGCTCCACCTCTATCGGCATGAAATTCTCGATATCTTGAGAATGCAAATACAACTAAACTTCCCAAGATAGAGAAAACGATTTGAAAGATAATTACTGCAACAAAATGAACAATAGGAGCTAAATCTTCTCGTACAAATCTTGATACTACCCAGGCTGCAATACGAGCAAAGAATACAACAAATGTATTTACGATACCTTGTAACAATGTCATTGTTACCATATCTCCATTTGCGATATGAGCTACCTCATGGGCAAGAACACCTTCAATTGCATCATCATCCATCTCTTGTAATAAGCCTGTTGAAACAGCAACTAGTGAGCGACGCTTTGAAGGACCTGTTGCAAAGGCATTAACTTCAGATGATTGATAAATCCCAACTTGAGGCATTTTTGTTAAACCAGCTGCTCGTGAAAGTCGGTGAACTCTTTCTACCAAATCCTTCTCTATTGCTGAAAGAGATTTAGAAGGATCTAACACCTTTACTTTCATCATCATTTTCGCCATCCAACGTGAAATAGCTAACGAAACAAAAGATCCAGTGAAACCTACTACAGCACTAAAGATCAATAAATTAACCAAATCGAGATTACCGTTAACAGTTTGGTATGGTGAAACATTTAGGATTGAGAGAACAATACCTATTGTTGTAATAACTAAAATATTAGATAGAAGAAATAAAAATATTCTTTTGGCCATATGTACCTCCATATTTCAAGTTCTCATGAACTTGTATTATAATATAAATTATAGAAACAATTGATGAAAAGATCAAGAAATATAAATTTTGAAGTAAAATTTTTAAAAAGTAACGCTCTTTTAAACTTGATTGTTGTTGATTTACGTGACAGGAATTCGCTTTTCCTGGAAAAAATGCAGCTCGGATTGAGCTTCCTCGTAAGCTAAATACTTTTGTTTGGTCTTCCCTTGGCACATTTTTCTTAACAGGAGCCTCATTTATTTAATTCAAATCAACAAAGTGCTAAAAATCATATTAAGCATTAACTTAGCCTAAAGTAATATATATGATAAACTATAAACTATTATTTAACCTCAGACTACATCGATTAAAAGAGGTGTCAAAATGACAATTCAATTAACACGAATACAAATGTCAAAATTATTATACTCACTAAAAGGAGATTCAAATCACTCTCCTTATTCTATAGTAGAAGATGCTATAAATATTCCTTTAAACTTCCATGACGAAATACCCAATTTTATTATGAAAGCGAATAAAAAACGAAACAATATGGAATTAGGTTTATCAACAAATGAAATTGTTGCTTTAGCAAATTTATGTGAATTAACAGCATTAAAATCAACATCTCTTCAGAATTGGATTAAACGTGATGTTAAAGAGTTAATTGGTTCACCCGAACTTGGTAAAAAATACTCAATCGATCAAGCAGCTATGCTACTAATTGTAAAGGATTTAAAAAACTCATTTGATTTCGAAAAAATTCGAAATGTGCTAACAGTTGTTTTTAATACACTGTCTGATCGAAGTGATGATCTAATAAGTCCCATTTCTTTTTATGAATTATATGCAAAAGTTTTATCATCTCTTGATGTACTCCCTTCATTAACGATGGGTGGAGATCCAACATTAAAACATATTATCATTCAAAAAATAGATGCTCTTTCAAAGCCATTGAATGATCTATCTGATCTTCAGTGGGAAACGATAAAATCTGTTTTAGTTATTTCTGTTCTATCTGTTTTAGCATCACATTTGCATACACTTGCACAGATTCATTTATCAGAGAACATATAATTTATACTCCAGTTCTAATCATTACCAGTATAGATTGACTCACTTAATGAAAACTTATCAATAAGGCTGTTAGATTAATTCAGCTTTAATCACATAGATAAGGGAGTGGCTTTACATGAGTCAAAACAGTAACAAATTACTTGTACCAGGGATTGAACAAGCTCTGGATCAAATTAAATATGAGATTGCACAAGAATTTGGTGTTAATTTAGGTTCAGATACTGTTGCACGTTCAAATGGATCCGTTGGTGGAGAAATTACGAAACGGTTAGTAGCTCAAGCTCAATCACAATTAAATGGCCAAAAAACAGAATAAGAAAATTACAAGTCCCTAAGTACAAATAAGACGATTTGGAATAGAAGGTTTACTTTGCCTTCAATTCCAAAATCGTCTTATGCTTGTTGGTTCTGAATCTCTATCAAACCAAAACAATTGAAAAAAAATGAACTTCTTCTTCTTTAAAAGAAAAGTCTAATCTTTTAATCAGACCTCTCTTAATCATCTTCACGATCTCGTTCATGATTGTGAGATTTCTGATGTTTATGATTTTCAGACCTTCTCATTTGTTTATTTTCTCTTTTCTCTTCCTTTTGTCTTTCTCTAGCTAGTTTTCTTTCTTCTTTTTCTCTTTCTCTTTCTCTTTCTCTTTCCAATTTTCTTTCTTGCTTTTCTTTGTTTTTACCTTTTTTACTATTATCTTCATTCTTTTTATCAAGTTCTTTCTTTATTACTTTCTTTTCTTCACTTCTTGCTTTTTCCTTTAGCTTATCTTGTGTTTCTTTAAGTTCTTCTTTTGTATCCGTTTTCCACTTTGAGTTTGTTTCAACATTAGGTTTCACAGGAATAATTAAATTTTGATTATCTTTTTCAGAACTACTCTTGTCTTCATGTTCAATTATCTCAGGCACTGTCACATTTTCAACTTCTTGTACCTCTTCATCATTAGTTAATTCCAAGTATTTCCCCGTTGATATACCTTGCTTTTTCGCCTTATCTCTAGTTTCAGTGTCTGTTTCAATCGTTTTTACAACCATATCATCTTCTTCAATAGAATGACGAATTTGATCCATGTTTTCTTCTAACTTCTCTTCAATCTCTTTATCTTCTTGATTCACGACAGTAGCGATTAAAATTTCTTTACCTGGATACATATAGCCCTCTGACTTTGATTGCTGGACTATTGAATTAACCACATCTGTAAAAGGCTTATCCTGCCAATTTGGTAGCAATAAAATCAGTTTTTCTGCTTCTTCATTAATTGGATCTAATGACAGAACAGTCAAATCGTCACTTATTTTCACTTCAAAGCTAGGATTAATATCAATTGACATATATGCATAAGTTTTATTTTGATTTACGTAAGGTAAAAAACTAATAATTAAAAACATAATAGCTAAAAAAGTTATTGCACCTATGCGAGTTTTTTTAAAACTTAAAGCATTGATTACTTTATTTTTTAATAATCTAGATTCTCTTGTTGCAGCTTCTTCCCGTTCATTTATTAAAGGAAAAAAAGTTATTTCTTCCCCTAATTCATACATACCCTTTTTATTGTTTGCTTTTAAAAATTGCCCTTCCGGGGTAAGTAACGTAATAAAGTCATCATTACAATCGACGACGACCCCTTTTTTCATGAATCTAGCACCCCTTTAATATAGTCTTTTAAATAGACAAATTCCCCTGATAAAATGATAGCCATTGCAATGATGTATTTTCTGTTTCTCTCAATTGTTTTTCGACTAACGTCAACCTTTTTTTCAAGCTGCTTAACAGGTAATTGCTTCTTATTAAATAGAAACTCTTTTAAGTCCTCATCTTCTATTAATTTAGTTGCAACCATCAAGGCATTTTGCCTTGCGTCATAATGTTTAGGAGATTGTTCGACAATTTCAGAAAACGTTAATTTAAATTCTTGTAAACGAAACTGAAAATACCCAATCTCTTCCTTCCTATGCTCTTGCTCCACTTTTTTCGTATACTCATCGATGGATAAATCAGACTCTACTTTACTCTGAGAAAATTCATTTTCCTCATTTTCATTCAGTTCTAAGTGAACAGTATATGGCTGACGTGCTTCTTTTCGAATGTAGTCAATAACTTTACGTTTTATCACTAGCTCAGCAAAAGCTAATAAAGAACTTCCTTTATCTGTCGAATATTTTTCAATTGCATCATTAAAAGCAATTAATCCAATACTAAATTCATCGTCATTTTCACTTATATATCTTTTACATACTGATGAAACTGCTTTAGCAACAAATGGCTTGTATTGATTGATTAATTCATTTTGTAATGCTCGATCACCTTTTTGTATTAATAAAACTGTCTCTTCTAATGAATGTTTCTTCTTACCTAGTCTAAACAAAAGGCTAAGCATGGAGTTTCACCTCTGTTTCCCCTATATTACTTTGTTTATAATAGCTAATTCATATAGGGTTCGCAAAGGAAGATATATGAAACTACCTTTCTATTATTTCTTGGAATAAGACAAATATTACAAAAAACAGATCTTAAGTCCCATAACTGAATGAAGGTACTTTAATCTCAATTGATTAAATTAGAGTCTTTATTTTTTTGTTATTGCAGACTTAAAAAAAGATGAAAATCTTTAGAAATTCAGTTATCCTCCTCTAATTATTTATTTACACTATATAGTTTCGTTAGTGATTATAAAGATAAGGGTGTTGTTTTGAATTTCTTTTAAGAAAATCTACATATAAGTATATAGACCTATTATTTGTTACAAAAATGACATGAAACTTTTTAATTTAATCTATAAAACCGCTGAAAAATATGAAAACAAGCTATAATCTTAAAGATAAAAACAACACGAACGATATTTTGAAATCACATATAAAAAAGACAATATGTAAATTCACAAAACTTACCATCCCGAGATTATAGACAAATCAAATATTCTGACCTTAAAATCCATCTATGTTAAAAGAGGCTGGGACATAATTAAAGAAATCATTCAAAAAGACTAATATATCTAAATTCAGTTAGGCTAAAAAACAAGTTCGTTCCATTGCGCTGCAGACACTCGCTTTTCACGGGGAGAAAACGGATCCTCCTCGGCAAGCCTGCGTGGTCTCAGCCTTTCCTCAATTCCCGTAGGAGTCGAGTTGTCTTCCGCTACATTCCACTAAGTTCTTATAAGTAGTAATCAAAATCAAAAAACTATAGAAGATGGCAAATAAAAACCCGAACTATTAGGCGAATGTTTAATTGACATATCACCTAATAATTCGGATTTAACATCAGCTTAACTACTTATGTCCCAGCCTCTTTTTATCGCTATTAAACCTGATAATTTATTTCTTGTGGTCTTCAATAAATGAGAATCCTACTTAGAGAAGCGTGCCATATGAAGTCTTATTTACTAATGGTTTTCTACTTTTCTTAGTGATTGATCTTGTTCATCGATTTCATTCCCAATCATTTCTGAAGTTACTTCTTTAGATAGAAACCAACCACCAATAGCAATTCCAGCTAAAACAATCCAGAAAATAAGCTTCCAGGTAGGTGATTCAATAAAGTGCTTTGATACAACATTAATTTGTGGATGTGCTAAAGTGTATAACGAAAGTTTTACACCTACCCAGCCTACAATAGCAAAAGCTGCTGTTTCAAGCGAAGGCTTTTTCTTTAATAATTTTACGAAATAGGTTGCAGCAAATCTCATAATAATAATCCCTATAATTCCACCTGCAAGAATGACTAAAAACTGTCCTCCATCTATTCCACCAATAGCAGGAAGATTTGTTGCAGGTAAGGTTACTGCCAAAGCAACAGCTGCAAGAATTGAATCAACTGCAAATGCCATATCTGCTAACTCAACTTTGAAAACTGTTCCCCAAAAACCAGATTCTTTTTTTGGCTTCTTAAGATGCTCATTTTTCTTAAATACATATTTCTTAAAAATATGATTTATAGAGATGTAAAGTAAATAAATTGCACCAATAGCCTGCACTTGCCATACATTTACTAAGAAAGATATTAAGAATAGCGCTCCAAATCTTAATACAAATGCACCTGCTAACCCATAAAACAATGCTTTTTTCCTCTGGTCTTCAGGTAAATGCTTAACCATAACCGCCATTACAAGTGCGTTATCAGCAGCTAAAATTCCTTCTAATGCAATTAATACTAATAATACCCAACCATACTCAAACAATAAAGCCACATCCATTATTTTTCCTCCTATGCTCTTTAAGATCTTATTAAATTCTTTTCCACCAGAATTACTAGGTCCTAAGTTAGCAATAAGAAAAAACAAAAAAAGACCTTTGCCAACTTAGGCAAAGGTCTTGCTGAGCATGTTAATCACCGATCATGCCAACAAAGCCGATGGATGTAAATCCATGAAATGACGACTTTGTTTTCAGGAAATAATCCCTGAACGCTACTCCCCTTTGAGAAGAAGAATATTAAGTTATATTCATCATACTTTCAGTCATTGGTAAATGTCAACAGTTTTTATTTTTTTTGAGAGATGTGTTTCAACGATTCCACATTAATCGATTTTCGTCTTTTTTTTGTGATAATTTTATAGACAATAAAAATAATTAAAACACTTATACCAATTGGTAAAATGTATTTATTAGCAAGCTCACCTACATCTTCCCATCTCTCACCAAGTTTAAATCCTAAATATACATAGATAAAAGTAATAGGAAACATAGCAATAAATGTATAGATTGAGAAAATCCACACATTCATTTTTGCCATACCACAAGGAATTGATATGAGTGTTCGAACACCTGGTAGAAATCTAGCAGTAAATGCAACCATTGCACCATTTCGCTCAAAAAACTGATCTGATTTAATTAGTTTTTCTTCATTAACAAAAAAATATTTACCATACTTTAAGAGAAAAGGTCTTCCCCCGTACCTACCAACTGCATACAAAGTTAGTGGTCCAAGTGTCCCACCAATTGTACCAGCCAATACAGTTCCCCAAAGAGTCATATCACCTTCATATACCCAAAACCCAGCGAGAGGTAAAACAATCTCAGCCGGAATAAATTCAATAGTTAAAGCAAGCATAACACCAAAGTAAGAAAGCTCTTTGAAGCTCTCTACCATCATTAAAATTAATTCTTCCATATTCCTCACCTATTTTCCAAGATGTGTTCTACAAGCATATATATTACACATATTCATGTATACAGACAAGCATCTTTTTAGAGGAGGAAATGGGGATGGATTGGTTACAAGCAATCATTTTAGGAATTATACAAGGATTAACTGAATTTATTCCTATTAGTAGTACAGGTCACCTATATTTAGGGAGAAATATTTTTGGACTTGAAGAAGCAGGTTTATATTTAGATACGATGTTACATTTAGGTACACTTATTGCTTTAATAGTATTTTATAAAGATATTTTATTAAAGCTTATTAGAAATCCATTTAGTCGAATCAGCTTCTTATTAATTATCGGAACAATACCTGCTGTTATTGCTGGTTTATTGTTCAATGATTATTTCGAAGCTATTTCTATGACAGGCGTAACGATTGGATGGGAATTCCTTGTAACAGGTCTATTTCTCTGGTTTGCTGATTCAATAAAAAATGGCGCAAAAAAGGTTGAGGATATTACATTGTTCGATTCCTTCTTTATTGGTAGTTTTCAAGCAATTGCCATTTTCCCTGCTATTTCTAGATCTGGTATGACAATTGTCGGTGCACTCATTAGAAAAATGGACAAAGAAGCAGCAGCTTATTTTTCCTTTCTTCTCTCCATTCCTGCAATATGTGGAGGAGTCTTATTTCAATTAAAAGATATTATGTCAGGTAATGTTCCCCAAATAAGTTTTACATCTATGTTAATAGCAACACTAGCGGCAGCCATATTTGGATATATCGCAGTAAAATTCATGATCTCTTTTGTCAAAAATAAATCACTTAAACTTTTTGCTATCTATGTTTGGTTACTAGGAGGAACAATCTTAATTTTACAGAAATTAGAAATTTTTTAATTTCGTTTATCTGATCCTTTAAAATAATTGGTATGTATTGCTACTTATTAAATAGTTGGATAAACCCTATGCTAATAAATAAATGTAGGAAACTTTTTGAAAGGTAGGGAGTTATATGCATACAATGTGGAAAGGATCCATTAGTTTTGGACTTGTAAATATACCAATAAAGCTTTATGCAGCTACAGAGGATAAAGATATCAAATTGAGAACACTCCATAAAAAATGTCACACTCCTATTCAATATGAAAAAAAATGCCCTAATTGTGATGAAGAAATATCAACTGATGAAATTGTAAAGGGTTATGAATATGTAAAAGGTAAGTATGTTGTTTTAACTGAAGAAGAACTACAAGAGATTAAAGATGAACATGAAGATAAAACAGTTGAGATTATTGATTTTGTTAAAATGGAAGATATTGATCCAATATACTTTAATCGCTCTTATTTTATTGGACCAGGAGAAAACGGTGGTAAAGCCTATGGGTTATTACGTGAATCATTAAATAAATCCGGTAAAATCGGAATTGCAGAAATAACAATTCGCTCAAAACAACAGCTTGCAATTGTTCGTGTGTATCAAAACTGCATCGTAATGGAAACTGTTCATTATCCAGATGAAGTAAGAAATGTTAAAGAAGTACCTAGCGTACCTGAGCAAGTAGAAGTAGGGTCAAAAGAGCTAAAAACAGCTATTATGTTAATTGATCAATTAACAACAACATTTGAGCCTGAAAAGTATAAAGATGACTATCGTCTAGCTCTTCAAGAATTAATTGAACGTAAAGTTAACCAAGATGAAGGCAAGACTCCTTCCGAAGCTGCTCCGAGACAAAATGTAGTTGATTTAATGAGTGCATTACAAGCAAGTATTGAGAAAACAAAAAAGCCTCAAGCAAAAGGTAAAACAACACCAAAAACTCAACAACCTAAAGTAGTTGGTGGAGATGATACCAATGAAAAAGGAACAGAAGCATCGACAGCTAAAAAAACAAAAACTGTTAGAAAAAAAGCATAAACATCTAAAGCGAGGAAATCTTACTATTGAGATTTCCTCGCTTTTCTTTTCAAGAATAAAACAAAAAGCTTGATAGCAGGAAGCACCCACTATCAAGCAAAAAGTTAATCTTATTTTTCTACATGAATCTTTCTTCTTTGAACAAATACATACGCCCCACCGATAGAGATCACGATGAAACCAATCACTAACCAGTTATAGCTTGAAGTAGCTGTTGAAGGAAGCTCATAGCCTTCTTTAGAAGGTTCAGAGATCTTTTCTACATCATTAACTTTTGCAACTTCAACTACTGCGAAGATACTGAAATGTGAAGTACGAACAGTTACTTTACCATCTTTATAAACAGCACCTGGTACGATCTCCCATTTCTCTGTTTCCTCATTGAAGTAGATTACTTCAACATTTTCTGGGTTTTTAACGTTTTTCGGATTTACATCAAATACTAGCTCAATCTCTTCATTGAAATTGTGAATAGACTTTCCATCAACAAGTAGTGAGAAATCATACACACCGCTAATGAAACTGTCATCTTCCATATCCGCCAGACGCTTGACAGATAAGTCTGCACCTTCTGGGATTAGTGAAATCGGAATATTCATTGCAACTTCTAAATCTTTTGGAGCTAGAGTTACTGTATCAATACCTTTTTCCATTAATAGAGAGATATTTTCTTTTGTTAAAGTGAATGTTGCTTTAGCCGACTTGTTACCTTTGAATTCTATGATAACTTGATCGCCTTTTTTAACTTTTTCAAGATCTTTGTTGTCAATTGTTGCTTTACCGTCTTTAACTTTAGCTTTTACAACAACTGATTTTGGCTTTTTATCTGTTTCTTTACCAGGTTTTGGTTCTGGCTTCGGCTCAGGTTTCGGTTCTGGCTTCGGCTCTGGCTTCGGCTCTGGCTTCGGTTCTGGCTTCGGCTCTGGCTTTGGCTCAGGTTTCGGCTCTACCTTTTCAACAGCAAGGATAAACGTACCACCATCAACACTACCAGGTAAATCAACAGTTACTTCTTGATTTGCATTTACAACGTATTCTTTGTTGTTGTATAAGTCAACTACTTTTGTATCAGCAGCAAAGTCTACTGCAAATGTTGCTTTTGTCGCTGCTTCTTCAGTGTTTAAACCAACTAATACTTGCTCACCATCATATTCTCTTTCAAATACTAAATATCCTTCTTCATCTCCACCAGCTACTTTTTCACGAGTACCTTTAGAGAATACTTTCGAGTAGTCAGCACGGATGTTTAGTAAAGTTGAGTAATGATTGTGTAGTGCCATTGCTTCAGGGTCTTCATTTTCATAAAGCTCCCAAGGCATAGAATCACGATTTTGACCAAATGCTAGAATATTTCCATTTTCATCTTTCTTCCAATCAGCCGTACCAGAGTTACCTAATTCTTCACCATAGTAAATAACTGGTTGACCTTTAGAAGTGATTTGTAGTGCCGCAGCTACTTTTAATTTCGCTCGGTCTCCACCTACATATTCTGTTAAGAAGCCGTTTTGGTCATGACTGCTTAAGAATTGTCCTAATGTTGCATTATTATTAATGCGTCCATTACGATCTTGTAAATATGCGTCAACACTATCAATGCTTCCATCAACAAATGATTTTGCTTTTTCTTTGAAATCAAAGTCTAATAGAGAATCCATTTGACCTGTTCCTAAGTAGCCTCCATCATTGTCAACACTTGCACCCCAATATTCGCCAATCATTTTGAAATTAGGATCAATTTCAATTAGCCCATTTTTCAATGCTTGCCATGTTGCATCTTCAACGTGCTTAACTGTATCAATACGGAAGAAATCAATCGTATCTCCACGGTCTGTTCTTGCTCTTTCTAACCATGCAGTTTGCCATTCAACTAATTGTTGGCGAACGGCTGGATCTTCTGTTTTGAAGTCTGGAAGATTATCCAGCTCACCTTTTACCTCATGTCCAGGAAGCTCTTCATCACCCATACGTAGCATATCTTTTAGCTTAGCTACTGATTCTTCAGATGGAAGGTTTTCTTTATCTCCTAACCAATCACTTTTGCCTTCATCTGTGTCAAGCTCACCCTTCATACCATAACCAGCGTGGTTGACAACAACGTCTAGCATAATTTTAATACCTTTATCATGTGCTTTTTCAATTAACTCTTGGAACTTCTCAATGTCACCTAAATGTGCATCAAGCTTCTCGAAATCTTCTGCCCAATATCCATGATATGCATATTGCTTCGCAACTAAATCACCGCTTGTTGTAAAGTCAAGACCTTTATTAAAGTCAATATTATCAACAACAGGTGTAATCCAAAGTGTATTGATACCAAGATTATCAATATAATCTAATTCATCGATAATACCTTGGAAGTCACCACCATGATAAGCTTCTTTATGGTTTGGATCATATTCATCTAACTTACCATCTTCGCCACCGTTGTTAGAAGGGTCTCCATCTTTAAAACGGTCCGTAAGCATGAAGTAAATTCGTGCTTCATCCCAATCAAATGATAGCTCATCGCCTACTATTTGCTGTGGCTTAACAGTTACTTTTATTGTTTTAGTATGTTTGTTACCAAACTCATCTAGGGCTGTGATCACAAGTTCTTTTTCTCCAGCACCTATTGTATCACTTGCACCAATCGCAACTGTACCAACAGTTTGATCAATAACTACCTTACTTTTACCGCCAAGTGGTTCAAGATTTACAGATAGCTCTTCAATAGTTACTTCTTCTTCTGTTGTTGCGCTTGCTGATAATAATGCATTTTCACCGTACGTAAATTCTCCCGGTGATACACTTGCTTCAATTGTTACTTCTGGACGTGTATACGTAATTGTAGACTTTCCATCTTTTGTATTATAAGGATCTGTAACTTCAGTCGTTTTACCGTCTTTAGTTACTAGGAATGTGTACTCATGTGTACCTTCTGCTAAGTCTGATAACTTATAAGAGAAGTATTCATTTTCAGCACTATATTCCATATCATACTCAACGTCGTCGACTTTCACTTTCACTGACTCGATTGTATCCATCTCATCGTTCTTAAATAGTTCTTCATCACGATAGAAGAATGTTACTTCTCCATCTGCTAATACTGGTCCACCAACATGTGGCACTTGTGTATGACCAGCTACACCAGTGACAACTGTTACTTTTGTAAGAATCGCGTCACGATCTATTTTCACATTATGGTCATCACTATCAGGTGACACTTTTGCTGTATTCCAATCCGTTCCTTTTCGCACTAAGAAACCGATAGATTCAGTTTCTGGAGCAATTTCAACATTTGCAATTGCTGTATCTCCGTCAAATGATTCAAAGTTAATTTGGTCGTTTTTAACGCCTGTGTTCCAAACCCATAAGTTCCACTCACCGAAATCACCAGTAAAGTCACCATCAGGTCTTACATATTTAATGCGCACATAACGTTTTACATTTTCTTTAACTGTCATGTCTAAAGTAGCTTCTGCGGCACCAGATTTTGCCGTAATCACGACATTTCCTGGTTTCACACCAGTTACTTGACCTTGACTGTTAACTGTTGCAATTGTGTTATCGCTTGAAGACCAAGCTACTTTTGCACCAAGCATATCTTGACCAAATTGGTCTTTTACTAGAGCTGAAAGCTGTGTTGAATATGTTGCAAACACAGAGTCGTTTCCTGAAATCATAATTTCATTAGCAACAAGTTCTTCAACAGTTACTTGAATTGTTTCTTCAATGTCGCCTACTTTAACTGTAATTGTAGCCGATCCTTCAGCTAAACCTTTTACTTTACCGTTTGAAACCGTTGCAACACTTTCATCAGAAGAAGACCAAGTTACTTCTTCACCAAGCATTACACGATCTTTTTGATCTTTTACATAAGCTGTTACTGTTTTTGTTTCACCAGGGTTGATTGCTAGTGAATCAGGATTAACTGTAATACTAGTTGCTTCTGGAGTATAAGCTGCTTCAGATTGATCGTAAAGAACCATCATTGAAAGGCCTTCAACTGATACTTTATCTGAAGATACCGTTCTAATTGTTTCTGTACCGGCAGTCGTATGATCAACTACTACGTTCCAGTTACCGTTAGCAGGTAGGCTTACTTCTTTCTCTTCTTTATTTGCATTGTAGATGACAACAATGTTTTTCCATGTATCATTGTTAGCATTGTCTTTTAATTGATAAGCAACAATGTTTTCATCCTGCTTTAATACTTCAAAATGTTCGTTAACTTCTGCTTTTGTGTCCATTTTAAATGCAGAATGGTTTTTTCTTAAATCAATTAAGCCTTTGTAATAATTGAAAACTGATTGATATTGATCTTTTAATTCCCAACGAATCATGTTGATATTGTCAGGACTCTTATAGCTATTATGAACGCCATACTTACTTCTTAGCATTTCTTCACCAGCGTGAAGGAAAGGAATACCTTGAGAAGTTAGGACAATCCCATTAGCTAATAAACTACGTTTTACCCATTCATTGTTTAACGCATTTTCTTCTGTAATAACTGCATGAGGATCATATGATTCTGATTCATGATCACCATCTGTTCCAGCTACTCGCATTAACTTATCCCAAAGGTTCAAGTTATCATGAGCCGTTACATATGTGATTGTTTCTTGCGGGTCATTGGCGAATTGATCAACTGCACCTTTAACACCTGCTACGATATCGCCTTCTTTACCAGTCGAGCCTGTAGCAAATCCAGTACTATTATCGTCACTTCCACCTTTAATCGCACCACGAATATTATCATTGAATACTGCGTACCCTTGATCTTTTTGTGTTCCTTTAAAATGTTGCATAGATGCAGGAAGACTTGTTGATCCACCTGTCCATGGCTCACCGTAAATTAATACATTAGGATCTACTTCATTTTTCAATTCTCTTGTTAACTCTTGCATAGTTTTTTGATCGATTAATCCCATTAAGTCAAAACGGAATCCATCAATACCAAATTCTGTTGCCCAATAGTGAACAGAATCTTTAATGTACTTACGAACCATTGGACGCTCTGAAGCTACTTCATTACCTGTACCAGATCCGTTTGTAATTTTACCCGTATCATCTGTACGATAGTAGTAACCAGGAACGATTGCATCAAATGGTGATTTCCCTTCAAGCTGTGTTGATTCGTTCATATACGTATGATTGTATACAACGTCAGCTATAACGCGAATTCCATTTTCATGTAAAGATTGAACCATCTGCTTGTATTCTTTTATTCTACTTGTTGGATCAGTAGGATCACTAGAATAAGAGCCTTCTGGAACATTAAAGTGAATTGGGTCATAGCCCCAGTTAAATTTAGCATCAGTAGCTTTTGGATCATTCACTGTTAATTCATTTACAGAACCAAAGTCATATGTTGGAAGTAAGTGAACATAGTTAACTCCTAATTCTTTTAAAGAATCAACACCAGTCTTCACACCACTAGGACTAGTTGTTCCCTCTTCTGTAAACGCTAAATATTTACCTTTATTGTCCATCCCTGAATCTTCACCAATTGAAAAATCACGAACATGTAGCTCATAAATGATTGCATCAGCTGGTGATACAATTGCAGGCTTGTCCATTGGATCAAATCCACTTGGATCAGTGCTATCTAAATCTACAATTGCTGTTCTTTGTCCATTTGCTGAAGTTGATACTGCATAAGGATCAACTGCATAATTCACATCACCATTCGCGAATTCTACTTTATACATATAATATTTGTTTTTAAGATCTTCATTGACTTCTAGAGACCAAACACCGTTATCTGCACGGTTCATTTCAGTTTCTACGCCACCTGTGTGATCAGGTACAAAAGCACCTTCATAAGTTCCTGCATCATCATAGATTGCTAGACTTACTTTTGAAGCAGTTGGTGCCCAAAGTTTAAATGATGTTTTGCTAGAAGAATAATTATAGCCTAAGTCTCCATCATAGAAGAATTGATCATCATTTAATACATTACGCATTGTTACAACTTTACCTTCAGAGCTCCCTACAGATACTTCATAAAGCTTTCTTACATCTACATCCACTCCGTCTGCAAGTGTAAGTTTCGCTTTTGTATCGGAGATCTTTGTTGTTGTTGTTTCAAGAACTTCATTTGCTTCAACATCTGTTACAACTAACTCTTGTTCGCCAAATGTTTTGTTAGTTGTTACTAGAATCTCAGTTTGTGAGTCCATTAATGCTGATTGAACGTTTATTGGTTCTGGTGATTCGATTGTAAAGACTGAATTACCATTTGCACTGTTTGGATTAAGTGGATCTACATTAGATTCATCCCAATCTCTTTCATTAAAGATAAATTTGTATTCATAAGTACCAGGCTTTATATCTGATACTGTAGCAGTATATATACCATTTTTAAGCGTCATTTCTACAGCTTTGTTTGGATCCCAATCTTGCACAAATGAACCATTTATAAATACTGCATCCTCGCCTTGACTTACATAATTGAATGTTACGCTGCCATCATCGTTAATAACAGGGCTTTCAAGTTTAACGATTTCAAACGTTGAATTACCATCAACCAGTTCATTTTTGTTTAATGGGTCAGTTGTTGACTCTGTCCAGGATGTGTCATTTAACATAAATTTATATTGATAATTTCCTGGCTCTAACCCTTCAACTGTTGCTGTGAAAACACCATTATCTTGTAATGTCATTTTTACAGCTTTCGTTGCATCCCAATTCTCTATAAAAGAACCGTTTACGTAAACTGCTTCTTCACCTTGACTTACATAGTTTAAAGTTACACTTCCATCTGCATTTAGAATTGGACTTTTAATTGCAGGTGCTTCCACTTCTCCTTTTGTAAAAACAAGGTTATTTTCTGGTAACCAAGTATCACCATTGATTACATACTTATATTCATGTGTACCATCTTCTAATTCTGTCGTAAGCTTCCATACCCCTTGTGACTCTTCCGTCATATCAAGAGGGCCTTTTTCCCACTCAGTAAAACTTCCAGCTACTTGAACTGTTTCAGCTTCACCTTCATAAGTAAATGTAACAGTACCGTCATCATTTACTACAGGACTTGTCTCTTCTGCGCTAGCGTTTGCATAAGGAAACAATCCTGATAAGAGCTGCAATACTAAGGAAAATATTACTAAGAGCGACAGCACTTTTCTATTTTGTTTATTAAACACCATTTTCCCCCCTAAATATTTTTTAATTTGCGAAAACGTTTGCACAAACACTAAAATAGTAAAGATTTCTGTAAGGAAATCTTTTGGAAGTTGTTGTAATCGTTTTCAGCAAATCTACATATTTAGAATATCATCTTATTTAATTGGACGCAACAAAAAAATGTAACCGTTTTTATACCATCTTTCATTTTTGAGTTATCCAAAACGCTGCTTCATATAATGATCGAAATTGAAAATCTGCCAATTCTTTTTCATCGCCAATTAGAATTGTATTTGTTCCTGCTTGCTTTCCAGCCTGTATATCAACATCCCTATCTCCAATCATAAAACTTTCATTTAAGTTTACATTGTGTTTTTTAGCTAGTTGATGAAGCATTTCAGGCTCAGGTTTACGGCATGCACATCCCGCATGTGGCTTATGGGGACAATAAATGATATCGTCAATTTTCCCTCCATATTCTTCTATATCATGCTTCATTTTTTCATGAACTTTTAGAAGCATTTCCTCCTTCATATAACCTAAACCAACACCACCTTGATTTGTTACAACAAAAACGAAATATCCAGCATCATTCAATAATTTTACAGCTTCACCGACACCTTCTAACAAGTACATTTGTTCAGGTTTATTAACAAATTTCACTCTATTACTCAACACTTCATTAATGACACCATCACGATCTAAGAACACAGCTTTATTCATTATTCACAATCTCCTTTCATGAATTCTTGCGTTTCTGTCCATATTAAAATTAATGACATTTATAAGGGTGAAAAAGAATGAAACCGATGCTACCTACTTTATATACGGAAATTCCTAAAGGATCTGAATGGGTTTACGAAACAAAGTATGATGGATTTAGAGCAATTCTAACGATGACACACAACTCCATTGATTTAACAAGTCGTAATGAAAAATCATTAAATGAGAGCTTTCCAGAAATTATCTCAGAAGCAAAAAAATTATCTGAACAGTTAAAGCCCTTTTTACCCTTATCAATTGATGGAGAAGTTACATTACTTACTTCAAAATACTTTTCTGACTTTGAGCAATTACAAATAAGAGGAAGATTTAAAAACAAAGAAAAAATTACACAAGCTTCAAAAGAACATCCTTGTAGATTTCTCGTTTTTGATCTTTTAAAAAGAGCTGGAAATAACCTTTCCTTGGAATCATTTGAGCAACGCAAAAAATTACTTTATGAATTATTTGAAACACTTGAGATACCAACAGAAATTAACCCTTTAGGTCACAATATTTTACAGTATGTTCCATATACAACGAACTATACAAATTTATGGAAAAAAATACAACTTGAAGATGGTGAAGGTATTATCGCAAAACACCTTAACAGTAAATGGGAAGGTGGGACGCGGTCTAAACAATGGATAAAAATTAAGAACTACAAAAAAGCATGTTTCTTTATTACTGGTTACGACAAGGACAATGGATATTTTCAAGTAGGAGTGTTTAACGGTGATCAAATCATTTCAGTTGGTGCCTTTTCACATGGAATATCTAGTACTGAACGTGACGCGCTAATCCATATTCTAAAAGAAAACAAAGTTTCTGAAACAACTAATTTCATTGAGATATTACCTGCCATAGTGGTTGAATTACAGTTTCTATCTCTATACAAAAACCAATTGCGTGAGCCTTCTTTTATTTCGTTTCGATTTGAAAAACAAGTTGATAATTGTACATGGGATATGTTACTTCTTTCAACAGCGCCTGTTCATAAGGAACTTTCAATCACTCATCCTGATAAACCTCTATGGGAAACAATGGATGTAAAAAAGGAGAAATTTTTAAGTTATTTATACCAAGTATCTCAACAAATGATCCCGTTTTTGGAAGATAGATTACTAACTGTTATTCGATTTCCTCATGGCATGTTTGGTGAAGCTTTTTATCAAAAAAACCGTCCAGATTATGCACCAGATTTTATCAAATCAGAAGTCAATGAAGATATTGATTATATTATTTGTAATGATCTTTCAACATTACTTTGGCTAGGTAATCAATTAGCTTTTGAGTATCATGTTCCTTTTCAAACAATTGATACTGATCATCCAATCGAAATTGTTTTTGATCTTGATCCTCCATCAAAAGAATACTTTTCTCTAGCTATTAAAGCTGCGATAGAAATGAAAAAAGTTTTTGATAAGTTTGAACTAATGACATATCCAAAGCTTTCTGGAAACAAAGGATTGCAAATTCATATACCCATTTCCAAAAATTCATTGTCATATGATGAAACTAGGGTATTCACGTCATTTATTGCTGAATATCTTGTTACAAGTTTCCCTGAAGATTTTACGACTGAAAGAATGAAAAAAAATCGTGGCAACCGACTTTATGTTGATTATATTCAGCATGCAGAAGGTAAAACTATTATTGCTCCATATTCACTACGAGGAAAAAAAGAAGGTGCCTATATCGCAGCTCCTTTATTTTGGGAAGAAATTAACGATTTAGTATCTGTTGAAGATTTTACTATAGAACATGTACTAAAAAGAATAAATACGATTGGATGTCCATTTAAAGAATATTTTACAACACCTCAAGATCATACACTAAAAACAATCATTAGTGGACTAGATCATTAAGAAAACCACAAGAAAAGAAGTTGTTTTTGCCTTCATATCTTATTTTTCTTGTAATCTGAGCAAAAAGGGTTTGACCTTATTTTTGGTCAAACCCTTTTTGTTACTTTTTATCTTTTACAATATCAATAATTTGTTCAAGCATAGAAACCATGTCTTGCTTTTCAAATTTGGATGTAGATTCAGGTGGTGCGGGTAGTTTTTCGTTTTCCTCGTTTACAATTCTTTTATTATCTTCTTCCTTTATTAGCTTATCTTCTAATAAATATGCTGGGATGAGCTGACCATCTGGTGTAACATATTTCTTATTCATTCTTCTTGTTTCTTTATCAAATAAACTGTATACGATTGGGATAACAAATAGAGTTAAAAAGGTACTCGTTATTAAACCACCAATAACAGTTAACCCCATAGGTCTGTTAATTTCTGTTCCCTCTCCTAACCCCAACGCTAAAGGAATTAAACCCAATATTGTTGTTAAAGCGGTCATTAATATTGGTCTAAATCTTACTTTCACCGATTCCACTAAAGCTTCAAAGGTTTTGAATCCTTGTGATTTCTTTTGATTAATATAATCGACAATTACAATTGCATTGTTTACCACAATACCGGCTAAAACAATGATTCCAATGACAACGGTTAAGCTAATTGGTGAATTGGTTATAACAAGTGCAATTCCTACACCAATAATCATTAGAGGAATAGTGAACATAATTACTAATGGATACTTAAATGACTCGAATTGTGCTGCCATGACGATGTAAATAAAGATAATAGCTAGAACAAATGCTAAAATCATATCATCTAATGAAGATTCTAGAAGTTCTCTGTCTCCACCAAATGTTACTTCTGTGTCCTCGGCTAAATCTAAATCCTCTATTTTTTCATCAACTAAACTAGAAATTTCACCTAGATTTGTGGTGTTATTAAATCGCAAATTATATTGAACAGCTAACTGCTTATCAATCCGTTGAATAGAGACAGGTCCTTCACCTACCTCAACCACTGCCACTTCCCCTAACTCCACAAAATCGTTATCAGGCTTTTTGATCAGAAGCTTTTTCAGAGCATCAATATTTTCCTTAACTGATTCTTCATAACGGACATTGACCATATATATTTCATTATTCTCATCATTCGTCATTTGAATGGCATCAGTACCACGTGTTACATCATTAACAACCATTCCGATTTGAGCAGGAGTTAAACCATTATTAAGAGCTTTTTCACGATCTACTTTAATTTGAATTTCTTCAATCGTTTCTTTCATATCATTACTTAATTCTTCTACATCGTCTAATTCTAGAAGTGCTTCATCAATTAGACTTAGGGATTCTTTCAATCTTTGTTCATTCGTATCTTTCACATTAAATGTTAATGTGTTTGGACTAGAACCTGTAGAAGATTGAGTGTTAAATGATAATTCAGCTGTTTTGTTAACAGAATTTGCTTCTTTTTCAAATGATTTTTTTATATCATCAATAAAGTCAAAGGTAGAAATATCACGGTTATCTAATTCTTTCATTTTCACATAGATTTCAGCAATATTTGTACTACCAGTTCCTCGGAATGACTCTTCTTGAGTAGATCCAATTAAACTGACATATAACTCTACATTCTCTTCATCATCAAGTTCATTCTCGAGTGCTTCAACAACTTCACTTGTTTCAGAGAGTGCTGTTCCATTATCTAATTCCACATCAATTGTGAAAAAGCCTTCATCTGTATTTGGTAAAAAGACTGATCCAACACGCGATAAACCGTATAAGCTGCTAACAAAAACTAAAAGTGTCAAAATTAAAACGAGAGCTCTGTTTCGTAAAGCCAATCTTATTGCCCCATCTAGTGATTTCATAAATGATGATTCACGACGAATTTTCTCTTTATTTTCATTTGGTTTTTTCAATAATTGACTTGCTAACATCGGAACAATTGTTAACGCAACAAATAATGAAGCAAATAAACTAAATGCAATGGTTAAAGCGAATTCTTTAAATAAATCTCCAATAATCCCTGAAATAAAAACAACTGGAATAAAAACAGCGACTGTAGTTAAGGTTGAAGCAATAATTGCAGGGCCCATTTCTTTTGCCCCTTCATATGCAGCATCCTTCGGGTTTTTCCCCATTGATAGATGTCGATATATATTTTCAATAACAACGATCGAATTATCAACAAGCATACCAATACCAAGTGCCAATCCACCTAAAGTCATTATATTTAAGGTGAAATCCGAAAAATACATGAGCACAAACGTCACAATAACTGAATACGGAATAGCAACTCCAATGATTAGTGGGCTTTTTATACTTCTTAAGAAGATAAAAAGAATAAGCATGGCAAGAATCCCACCAATAATTAGCGTATTAACCATGTTACCAATTGCTTGATCAACATATTCGCCTTGATCAAAAATAATGTCTGAACTAATTGATTCATATCTTTCTTCTTTTAGTATTTCAGCCAGCTTTTCTTGAAATGCATCTGAAACGGCTGCTGTATTGGCATCAGACTGCTGCAACACACTTACTAGCAATGAAGCTTCTTGGTTTGCGCGAGTAATTGTGTTCGACTTTTGTGGTGTAATATTCACCTTAGCTACATCATTTAATGTAATATCTTCTCCATTTGCCGGATTCTTTTTCACAACAATACTTTTTAACACATCAAGCGAATCAATCGTACTAATGACTCTTGTTGTTAATTGTTTTCCTTCTGTGACTACAGTGTCTCCCGGTGTTGTTACTGAATTAGCTCTTATAACATCAACAATCTCTGATTGGCTTATTGTAAAGTCTTTAAGCTTATCTTGATTGAGGATCACACTTACCTCATCTGTAACCAGTCCGGATAGATTAACACTCGCAACCCCCTCCGTTTTGGTTAACTCCTGCTCTAATTCTTCTGCAAGCACCTGAAGTTGTTCAGCACTTTCAGATGATGTTAACGAAAGCTGGATAATCGGGAATTGTGATGGATCAAATTTCAAAAAACGTGGATCTCCGGCATCATCTGGTAATGGTGCATCCTCCATTTTCGTTCTAATTTCATCTTGAACATCTTCTATATTTGTCGTCCATGTAAATTGCATAAGAACTAAGCTTGCATTTTCCTGTGATGTCGAAGTGATTGTGTCGATGCCTTGGACAGTTGATAACGCTTCTTCTAAAGGTTTTGAAACCTTCTCTACGACCTCGTTCGGCCCTGCTCCTTGATAATTTGTAACAACTACTCCAATAGGTGGATTAATTTCTGGAATTAGTTTTAACGGTATATTAATTACTGAAACGGCTCCTAGTATAAATACAAGTAACATCGTTACAATGGTAAAAACAGGTCTTCTTATAGAAAATTTACTGATTTTCATTAGGTAACCCCTCTCAAAACTTTTAAATATCGGCTTTTTTACTGTACATCATGACAGACACATTCATTTTTTGATATATCAATGAATCACTGAGAGTGTATCAATGCTAAAAATATGTACATTTTCTCTTGTTTTAATGGAATTTGTCTTTTCTGTTCTTTTCGATAATAAAGTTTATAAAGACCATTTTCAAGTTTTAACATGTTTTTTATTCTTCATTCAAAACACATATCACTAGCATATCTTTCAGAAAAATGGAATACAATAAAACTGCTCATCTACTACTTCCTCAAATTTTTATTAAATAGCACGTAGTTTTAGGCTTAAAAAATAGAAACTAAAAAAGTGACCCAATAAATTATGAGTCACTCAACTTTCGTATATTCTTTTAATCTAGTATTTATCTAAACAATAAATGTTGTGAATGAATACCAGCCTTCTTTAAAAGCGCTTTCAATTCTGCTTGTTCTGAAGAAGACAAACCCGAAAAAGCTCGAGCAATTCGAATCGCGTGAATTGGGTATACTTGATCTAAGTATTCTTGTCCTTTTTCTGTTAACTTAGCATATATTGATCGTTTATCTTTAGGATCTTGTTCACGATAAATATAACCATTTTTTTCAAGCTTATCGATTACATATGTGACATTCCCACTAACCAATAAAAGCCGTGAGCCGATTTGCTGAAGTTTTTGTGGCCCCCTTGTAAATAATAATTCTAAAACAGCAAATTCCGTAGGATTAAAGCCATGCTCCTTACTATCACGTATCGAATGCTCAGAAATGCTTTTAAACGCTCTAGCAAATACACGAAACAAATCTAATGCATTCTGTAACTCTTCCTCATTATAAGATCTCATACCATCGCCCTCTTAAATACGTCATTAATAATAAAATTATTTTGAAAATTTTCCACACATTGTTAATTTTACTATTCTTTTCTCAAAATTTAAAGGCTATAAGTAAGAAAAATTGTGAGAATATTAAATGTTATCTATATTGGAGGGTATTTCAACGGAAACAAAGATTTTAAGAAGATTAAAACAACTTAAAGAAAAATATAAAATAAAAATTTTATTTGCATGTGAAGTTGGTAGTAGAGCATGGGGATTAGCTTCACCTAATAGCGACTTTGATGTTCGTTTCGTCTATGTACATCCTAAAAAATTAATGTCTACAACTTTATGAAGGAAAAGATGTTATAGAACGTACTTTTGACGAAGATAACCTTGAAATGAATGGATGGGAGTTAAAAATAGCATTAAAATGACTGAACAAATCTAACCCTTCACTTATGAATTATTGAACATGAAAACATCCCACCTCTAGGAGATAGGATGCTTTTTTTCCATTTCATCGAAGATAAGAATATTGAGGAACAAACAGAGCTATTATTAACACAGAAGCAAAAAGGAGTGAAACAATTTTCTTCTTCTTTATTAAGCCTTATATTCAACTAACTTTAAAAGAAATAGAAGATTGTTCAGGAAAAGTAAAGAGAAGTACATATAACATTACAGAGCAGCTAACTAAGTTTTTTATTGAATCCATTCAATAGGGGTATAAAAGCAATTGTCTACCTCTCTTAATGTCATTTTCTATTTTATGATGTGCTTTTACGTTTTAATTTGGGTACATTATGATAAAAATAGTTGTATTCATTTTTTAATTCTGTAAGTGTCATATTATTCATAACTTGTTTATTATAAATACCTAGTGCTAATAACTTCTGAGAATAATATTTCCTTTGTTCTTCAAGTGCATTCTGTAACATTTTACTCATGGCGTTCAACTCCATTTTAAATTTTAGTTACCTTTAATTTACTTCATAATTGTTATGTGACGATTAACGGAATGTAAAGATTCTCTATCATGTTATTAAATTTATTTAAATTTGATTAAGCTATTGTAATATTGTCAAAACTAATTTCAACTTGATTAGGAGTTGAAATGTTAATGATAAAAGTAATAGCTATGAAAGAGAACCAAACAAATATGACTGTTTATTACCTAAACCAAAGTGAACCAAAAGCTTTTCAACTTTATATGACTAAACTTACTTCTAAAGGAATAGAACTTCTGGCAAACTACAATATCGAAAAAAATCAATTTGAAGAAGTTACTTTATTATTTTCACAGGGATATTTAAAACAACTTTTCATTCAATTGAATATGCAAACATTATCTAACTCGAAAAAAGCCAACGTTTTGTAAGTCTTCCTCATCAATCAATTATTACCCAAAATTTCTACTTTTTATTCCTTTGATACTTAACTCAATTTCAAAAAATCCTTCAAAGTTATTTTATAATGCCTATCAGTATAATTCATGTCTTCTGTCACAATTCCTAACATTGAAATATTAAGTCAAAACTTTACTTGTTAGATTTTCTAACAATGTATATGTCATTTTTAACAAATCAAGATATACTTGTATAAATAGTTCATTTATAAGGGGTGGAACTAAATGAATCATCAAGACCGCTCTTACAAAGATAAGAAGGTCATCTCGATTGGAACAGTTAGTGAGCTAACAGGATTAACATTAAGACAAATCCGATATTATGAAGAAAGAAAATTAATTGCTCCCTATCGAAATGAACGTGGTACTAGAAAGTATTCATTTTTGGACATTGAAACACTAATGGATATTGCAGATAAACGAGAGGACGGTGTTCAAACAACTGAAATTCTTAAAGAAATGAAGTTAAAAGAAAAACAACGCGAAAGTGATGCAGAAGTTAGAAAAAAAATGTTAAGAGGACAGCTTAATGCTCAGTTTAACATCGGTCGTGGAAGAAATTAAAGGCTCTTTTCTGAACGATTGTTGCTATGTTACCAAGGTTTGGAGTGGAAACAGTGGTTTTTCCCTATAGGAATATTATTTATGAAGAAAAGATGCCACTAGACTTAATACATTGCTGATTGCTTCAGGTATTTAAAAGTAACAAAGTTTGCGAAAACAGCCAAATTAAAAAAGGACAACGAATTTAGGTAGGAATTGAGGGAGCAATATACCCTCAATTCCTATTTGTCATTCGACTTCTTAACAAATTGATTAACTTTAGCTTCACTAAAGTTACACCCAAAGTAAGTATATTAATGTAGTACTTTTACTATATTTCTAACACCCTCCCACTTAACTCATCATTTTTTCCCCAATCAATATGGAAATCTATTAACGTCACGAACACTAAATAAGCCCAATTCTTTATACAAGTTTACTAAATATAGTGTTTTTCCACTTTTTTCTATAAATATCCATAAAAAAATCCCCTTTACCCCTTTACAATATAAGAAAATATACGATAATAGAATTAATAGGATTATTTTACCTAGTAATGCTTAAATGCGAGGTGTTCAATATGAAATCAATAGATACAGTTATCGAAGAATACCGCAATAAATTATTTACAATAGCAAAAGAAGATGGCCTCGACTCGCATCGAACATTGATTGCTAGCCAACACTTAGATGAATTACTTAACTTAAAAATGAATGAAAGTCAACATCATGTAATGGAAGAAAAATAAAAAGAGATAAAACGACTACCTTCCTCGGTTAATGATAAAAATATAGCAACAAAATGAAGAGACACTCTCAATAATACGAAAACATATCTTTTCTAGATGATTCGTAACTTTTGAGGACGTCTCTATTTTTAATGATTTTTTCCACCCTAAAAAAGGAAGTGAACAAATTGACCTATCAATTGAAATGGCTTAGTAAAGGTGAACCTACAACTCTTTCTTACAAAGGTAAAGAATTTCGCTCAGGCATTAGTAAAGATCAAGTTGATTTTATTGAAGTAACACGAAAAGGTGTATATGGTGATGATGTACAAAACCATGAATATCACGGTGGGACAGAACGTGTTCTTTGTGTTTACCCTTTTGAGCATTATACATATTGGGAAAACATCTATGAATCCACCCTTCCAAAGGCTGCATTTGGCGAGAATCTAACTGTAACTGGGATGAAAGAAATTGATATATGCATTGGTGATATATTCCAAATTGGAGATACTATGTTACAGGTATCTCAAGGTCGCTTTCCATGCTCTACGATAAACAAGTATACGAAAATAAATACACTACTTAATAATATTGTTAAATATGGTTATACTGGCTATTTCTTCAGAGTCCTTGAGGAAGGGATAATCAGAAGTGATTCAAAAATCAAATTAGTAGAAAAGCACTATAAAGGAATTTCAGTCGCAACAATCCATCATACATATTTTCATAACCGACAGGACTTCTCGCAAATCGATGAAATCCTTTCACTTGAAGAATTATCAACCGAATGGATCGAGCGTTTTGAGAAGCTCGATAGAAAACAAACTTAACAGCTTGGCATACTGGTGTATTCTTTATGGCTCATTTCCTCATACTTGCTGTAAATTAAAAAATTTATAGGAAGTAATGAATTCGTTCCATTTCGCTCTAGACACAAGATTTTTCGGGAAAGATGCCTTACCTTATCGACTTTGCCTGTCAATGGTTCTTTCCCAGTGTTTACCGCTGAAAAACAACTATATTTGTATTGAAAAAGAACTATATAAACACACAATTGCTTTCATAGTTAGATATTATGTTTGGAAGTAATTTCATAAAAGTGATTTTTTCTCATTGGATATATATTATCAAATTAAGAACAAAATTCTTTGATAGTTTGGATGAAATAAAGAAACAAAGCACACATCATAAATTGGAAAATATAAGTTGACTTGTATATGAATTGTGTTATTATGAAACTAATTCAAATGAAAATTACCAATTTCTACTAGGGGAGTCCATTAGCTTGGACTGAGAGAAGAACGCGTTTGAAGTTCTTTGACCCTTTGAACCTGATCTGGATGATACCAGCGTAGGGAAGTAGCAACAATTGTAGTTAGGCGACCTTTAATACTCCCTACTTACAATTTTTACCTACATCTCTTTAACGGGTTCTGAAATTCAGAACCCGTTTTTATTTTGCCTTCCAATTCTCTGTTATCTGAAAGATTATGAATCTTTTTATAGTGCTCAAATCTAAAAGATTCTTGCTTTAGAAACGAATAATAGACATTTGAATTTTTTTAAAAAAACGAACAGTTAAATTGAGGAGGAATAAAGATGAAGATTACAATAAAAAAGCCATTTCCAGGAAGTAAAAAAGTTTATATTCAAGGAAGCACCCCTGATATTTTAGTACCTACAAGAGAAATTTCTCAAGAAGTGACAAAAAATACATATAGCGAAGAAGTAAATCCACCCATCCAAGTTTATGACACGAGTGGACCTTATACTGATGTTACAGCGGAAATTGATATACGAAAAGGACTACCTAGAGTAAGAGAGAATTGGATTCTTAGTCGCGATGATGTCGAACAATATGAAGGTCGTTCAGTAAAACCTGAAGATAACGGCTACAAATCAGAAGGTAAAAAATCAAATTTAGAAGTATTCCCTTCACATATGATAAAACCTTTAGTTGCAAAATCAGGAAAAAGAGTGACACAGCTTCATTATGCACGAAAAGGAATCATCACTCCCGAAATGGAATTTATAGCTATTAGAGAACAAATGGATCCAGAATTTGTTAGAAAAGAGGTTGCGGCAGGACGAGCGATTATTCCTTCTAATATTAATCATCCTGAAAGTGAACCTATGATTATAGGTAAAAACTTTCACGTGAAAATTAATGCTAATATTGGAAATTCTGCTGTCTCTTCGTCAATTGAAGAAGAAGTAGAGAAAATGACTTGGGCAACTCGTTGGGGTGCAGACAACATTATGGACTTATCAACTGGGAAAGACATTCATACAACAAGAGAATGGATCATTAGAAACTCTCCTGTACCTGTTGGCACTGTTCCAATTTATCAAGCACTAGAAAAAGTAAATGGAATTGCCGAAGATTTAACTTGGGAAATATATCGTGATACGTTAATCGAACAAGCTGAACAAGGTGTGGATTATTTCACAATTCATGCAGGAGTTCTTTTAAGATACATCCCACTAACTGTGAATCGTATGACAGGCATTGTATCACGCGGTGGGTCGATTATGGCTCAATGGTGTTTAGCACATCATGAAGAAAGTTTCCTTTATACTCATTTTCATGAGATTTGTGAAATTTTAGCAAAATATGATATTACAATTTCTCTTGGTGATGGATTACGACCTGGTTCAATTGCTGACGCAAATGATGAGGCACAGTTTGCAGAGTTAGAAACATTAGGAGAATTAACAGAAATTGCATGGAAATATGATGTTCAAGTAATGATTGAAGGTCCTGGACATGTTCCGATGCATTTAATTAAAGAAAATGTTGATAAACAACAACAAGTTTGTAAAGAAGCTCCATTTTATACATTAGGACCTTTAACTACAGATATAGCTCCAGGATATGATCATATTACATCTGCTATAGGTGCAGCAATGATTGGTTGGTTCGGAACTGCTATGTTATGTTATGTCACTCCAAAAGAACATCTTGGCCTCCCTAATAAAGAAGACGTTCGTGAAGGTGTTATTGCTTATAAAATTGCAGCACATGCTGCAGATCTAGCAAAAGGACATCCAGGTGCACAAAATCGGGATGATGCACTTTCAAAAGCACGCTTTGAATTTAGATGGCACGACCAGTTCAACTTATCTCTTGATCCTGAAAGAGCAAGAGAGTACCATGATGAAACATTACCTGCAGAAGGAGCAAAAACAGCACATTTCTGTTCAATGTGTGGTCCAAAGTTTTGTTCTATGCGAATATCCCATGATATAAGAAAAACGGCAAAGGAAGAAGGAATTGCAGAAGAAGAATTAATTGAAAAAGGAATGCAGGAAAAAGCCTTGGAATTTATTGAAGCTGGATCAAAAATATATAAGTAAAGGTAGGTTAGCTAGAGAAATGGAGGCTGAAATGGTAACCCCCTCCTCCATTTCTTACTTAATGCACTATGCTAAGAATCAAGGTTGATTGTCACTTTATTATTCAGCTGATTTGAAAATATAAGATAAAGACTTTATCCAAGGCTGCTTTCGTAAACTTTGTTGCTTTTAGAAATTGGAAGGAACATCACTTTATATAGTCTAGTGGCATCTTTTCTTGTTAGATAAAGTATTTTTTATGAGATAAAACACTGTTTTAACAGATAATAGTATCATTTTGCAACAACCTTTCAGAAAAGAGCCTTATCAAAAGACTAAGCAACATAAATACATATACAACGTTTAACAAGTTAAATAACTAAAGATGGATCATACCCCACAATTTCATACGTCTTTCCGTTAAAATTGTGATCGTGCTTTGACTGTTCATCCACAGAATATAAAACACCACCAAACTCAACATCAAGTGGCTCATCATAATTATAATAAGTTCGATTCTCAAAAATATGGTAATGACCACCATCTTTTAAAGGAATAGCTGGCCCCGTCTTTCCATAGAAGCGATGATAATGTTTGTTCTCAAAAGAAGTTATCCCTCTATATAAATGAACATGTTGATCAAGTGCATGACCATTTACCATTCTTGTAAAACCTTCAATAAAATGAAAATGACCTTTCTCTTCTGTTGTTTTTGCAAAAAATCGATGTGCATGATGTGGTTTAATTTGTGCAATTGAAATCATCAGTACCTTCCCCCAATAACCTTCTATTTCTTTTTATGATTACTGTTGAAGGTTTGAAACTTGTACGACTACTAATATTATTTAAGTTAAAGCTCCATGATGATTCCTTTTGCACATCCTATATAATTATTCAGGGATTTCTTCATCATCATGTATTACACCAACATTATCTATTTCAACTGATACATTTATATCAAATGTTAATTCAGGATAAATTTCATTCCATTTCTTCATTTTACCCGACTCTTTCCCTCGACTTATCGTTCGATATTTTAATCCATATCCTATAGGATCAACGTCCCTTTCTTGTAATAAATAAAGTAAGTCTCTAATTTTCCCTTCCACTTCTTTTTCTACTAATTTTTCATATTCTTTTAATTTTGTCTCTTCTAAATTCTCAAATGCTTCCTCAATTACACCACTAGCCTTTATTTGATATTTAATTTCACTTTCAGACTTTTTATTCACAATAAGCTCATAGTTCGAATCCACATTATCTGTTGAAAATACAAAGTATGGACGATCTTTTTCTTCCTTATTTACCGTTATATCAAACTTTGAAGAATCTACCATTAACATATTGAGAAATTTTGTCTGCTCCTGTTCTAAAACGAATTTTTGCTTCATATTGGATAATACACTTACGGTATTAATAGATAGCTCATTTTTTTCAGTCTTTATTATTGGTAAAATAGGACTTACACCTCGTTCTATTTGTTTCCTTCTTAAATCAAATAAAAAAACCGAGTTAATGTAAGGAGTTTCTGTTCCAGCTCGACTAAATGTTAAGAACAAAGAATTTGAAGGAATTGTTTCACCCTTTGGTTTTGCTTCTAATACTTTTAGGGCATTAGGGCTTCCAATTGCTGCCCATGCAATATCTTTTATATCTCGACGTCGATCAAACCAGTCAAAAATATGTTCTAAAGTTTCTTCTTTTGCTAACTCTTCTCCAAAAATAATTACTTTTGCATGGCTAAAGTCAAATTCCTTATCAACCTTTGATTTTGCAACCCTTACTGCCTCTGAGATCGAAACAGCCGATTCAGTAAGAATTTTTGCTTCATTACTTCCTGATTTTGATTCATTCGTAGGAACTGCCAACTTCAAAGTCACATCATATTTCTCTTTCTCTGCAGATTTATCAACACCTATGGCCACAACAAAAAATCGTTTATCAATATCTTTATACCCACAGCCGGATAAAAAAAGAACGAAAGCAATAATTAATAATAGCGCTTTTTTCTTCATTCAGACGTTGTCTTCCTTTCTCTTTCTCTTTAAAATCCATTTCAAAAGCAGTAAACCAATACCTTGTGCAGGTAAGAGAAGAAGCAACCATACCTTGGCCAAATTACTAACATAGATCTCTTTTACAAAAAGCTGAAAAAGGATGGCTATGAGTGAAAATATCGCTACAATTAAAAAAGGCATTATATTTTTTTTATTGAACTTTATCTTCGGAACAACAGACTTTATTTGCTCTAAACCTACATGCCAATGAAGAATAACACTTGCTAGAGAAATATTAATATATAATCCTAAAAATAATATACTTACCCTTTCTATTATCCACAGCTCAATTCTAATTGAATCAGATGTAGCAATCCATGGATAAGTAAAGGATGCTACTCCATCAAAACCATGTAAACCAATAGGAATGACATATGTTGTGAACAATGTGAAAAATCCGAGAGCTCCAACCACCCATAAATATTTCAATTTTACATCCTTGAAATAGCGATTAAAAATGGCTAAATTAGCATATCCACTATAAACAAAGAGTGCCGTTGATAATGTCAAAACATCTGGAATTTCTCTAAAGTAAGTAAGAGCTACAGAAACAGAATCCCACATGATATACTCGCTTGTATAAGACTTGTAAATGACAAAAGCTATTAAAGGCAAATTTAATAAAAGAATAAACTCTGTTGCATAAAGGACTTTTCTTGATTCCATCATTGAAGCCAGAAATATGAGGAATAAAAATGCAGATAAAATTGACAATTCATGCATATCAGGATTGATAAACTGTTTTGTAATACTTGTAAATGCTAATAAAGTGATTAAACCAGCAATAAACCACAAAATCCCTTGTGTTAATAAAAATATGAATCTAAACCACTTTGGTGTATATTTTTTGAGTATTTCTGGTAATCCCATATATGGAAATTCACTTAAATATTTAGTATATAAGTGGATAAGGACCATACCTATTGGTACAGAGAGGACAATAGCTAAAATTGAACCATTTGTTCTTTGTTCTAATAACATCTTTGGAACATATGCAACAATATTCGTTAACATATTTAAGATAAGCATCATATAAATATATCTTTTTGACATAATCAACTTCCTACGTTTTAAATTCTTCTATTTCTTCACGAAGAAATAATTGTAAATAAGGCTTTCCAAAGCTATTCAAGTTTACAAGATAATAGATAATCGCTAGTAACCCTACAATCACACCGATAAGTCCTACAAAAGTTGCTAGAGCTAATAATAAATATTTGATTACACGCATCGCAAAACTCATTTCATTGATTGGAATGACAAAATTTGATATCGCAACAGCTGATACGATGATAATCATAATATTGCTTACAAGTCCGGCTTCAGTTGCGGCTTGACCTAAAATTAGACCCCCAACAGTAGTAGCCGTTGGACCAATTGCTTTAGGCAATCGTAAACTCGCTTCTGTTAATAACTCCATCATAATTAACATAAACAACACTTCTATATAAGCTGGAAATGGAACAGCAGCCCTACTACCAGCTATTGATAATGCAAGTTGTACCCGAAATAACTCAGGGTTATAAGCGGTCATGCCCACATAAATCGCAGGTAGTAAGATTGATACTCCTAAACCAAAATAACGTAAGACTAGCAGAAATTTAGTAATCCAGTAGGGTTGATAAATATCATCCATTGAGCTCATAAAATCAAAAAAGACGGATGGAATAACAAGTGCAAATCTCGTTCCTTCAAGTATAATAATGATTTTTCCTTTAGATAAATTATAAGCAATCCGATCAGGGCGTTCGGTAATCAAAATTGTAGGAAATAATGTCGTTTTACGAATACTCATCAACCTTGACAATTGACCAGCAGATTGAATCACATCAACCTTTGAAGAATTAAGCTTTTCCTTAACCTCTTTTAATATTTTTTGATCAACTTCCTTAGAATCATAAATCATTTTTATACCTGTTTGTGATTTCTTACCAATAATGGCGTCTTCAAAAATTAATGTTACTTGATGGTATCGATGGCGGATGATGTTTAGATTTGTTTCTATATCTTCACTTAAACCTGTTTGTGGACCCTGAATAGTTGTTTCAATTGTTGTGTCTGGAATTGTTTTATTTACATATTGCTTAACTTCTAGAATGAATATTTCAGATTGAAAAAATAAGAGCATTGATCCTCTTATTAGTACCTCAAATGGATCATCATCTTCTTTTAATACTTTTATTCCTGATAATGATTTAACATAGCTTTTATAATCTTTTATATTTTCTTCCTCAAAAAAAGGTATAAAAATATCTTGCTGAATTTTTTGTTTATCACAAATACTACTTATATAACAAAACTCACAAAAGGAATTGTTAGCTTCGAGCTTTTGAAAAATTAAATCTGTTGAATTCTTAAATTTTTCACGAATCAAATCCTTCATTTCAACTTCTTTATCAATCATACAAAAACCTCTCTAACTTACGTCTTCTTCCTATCGTTTACTGCCATACGAAAGTTCATACATTAATTTCATGGAATAATCAACTCATCCCTAGCAAATACTACCAATCATACATAACGAAAATGGAGGTTTATTACATGAAGAAATTAACTTTTGCGCTATGTGTCCTGTTACTATTTGGTCTGCAAACAGCACATGCTGCTCCACCAGAATCTGAAGTTAATACATTGTTAGACGAATTAGGATGGACAAACGATGAACTATCCAATTACCTAAAAGACACCTATGATCTAACTTTAGATGAAATTGAAACAACAGAGGATTTAAAGTTACTTTTAGGAACACCTATTACTCCAGAAAATTTAGATCAACTTTTAACTGAATATGATTTAACTAGACCTGAATTAGATGTTTTATTATCTGAATTCGGTGAAACTGTCGAAGACTATGCATTTATTGAAGATCTAGATTTTGCAATTGGTTTCTATAGTGATCATGATAGTGAAATGTCAGAAATTGAGGATTTTCTAGCACTAATTGGTTTAACAGATGAGGAAGTTGAAACATTATTTACACATTTTATGGAGCTTGATCAAGAAACATTAGAACAACAAATGGAGAAAATTGTAGCTAGTCTTGATCCATATTTAACAATGGATCATATGGAGGAATTAACACAAGCTCAAGAAGATGAATTAGTTGTCATCCTTCGAGATATGATGAACGCTTTACAGCTTAAACCACAATTTTATTTAAAAGACAATAACGGTGTAGAAACAGCTGTTACCTTTAAAGAATTAATCGAGATGGAAGAGTTGTATGGAAATCAACTTGTTATCAATCTCTATAATACAAGTGGTGAACTATTATTAGACATGCAATTTTCTGAGGATATGCTAAGCTCTGAGTTTCTTATTGAATCTGGTATTGAATTTGCTGAACTTGGTGATATAGCTGGAGAATTAACATCACTACATCATAACCGCCTACCAGATACTGCATCTTCTTTATGGTTAAATCTCATTTTAGGGATTTTAATTATCGGTGTAGGATTAATCGGATTCTTTTTTTCACAAAAATCAGTAAAAGAGCAGTAAATGGTTAAACGTCTTTCTGTCTTTTTAATATGTATCGGAATCGTCTTTTTATCTTATCAAGCTTATTGGATTTTATATGGCTTAAACTCGGTACAAAATGATACAACACAAATAATTGACAACATAACTGAGAACAAAAAACATGAACTTTCAGTAAACGTACATTCTCAAGTTTTTCAAGAGGGAGATCAAATTGGATCACTTATCATTCCTAAACTTGATAGAGCAATTCCTATATTGGAGGGAGATAGTCAAGAGGTGTTAAAAAAGGGAATTGGTCATGTGATTACTACTCCTTTGCCTGGGGAAGAAAATAATTCTATATTAGCAGGTCATCGAGACACTTTTTTTCGAAATCTTAATGAATTAGAAATTGGCGATAAACTTCTGGTCGAAAGAAAGAATACTTATTATATTTTCTTGATCAAAAAAATTCGTATAGTCAATAAGGAAGATCAAACAGTCATAGTTCCTAGACCTAGAAGTACTTTAACACTGACAACATGTTATCCATTCAATTTTATCGGACCAGCTCCACAAAGATATATTGTTGAAGCAGAATTAATTAAGAAACCAAAAATTGAGCAATAAATACTCCTCAAAGCAATGACTTTGTCCGGAATTTTTATTAATTACTACGTTAAGTCCTAGCCTCAAATTTAAACGTTAAAAACGCTAACAAAAGAAAAATCTGTTAGCGTTTTTTAATAGGTTGTAAAGGCGAATAGTTTTTGAGTTAAATATAATACATATTTAAATAGTGGTAGTGTGTCTTGATACTCCTCGTAATCTACGGTGTATGTTCCATTAGAATTATTCCATATTCTCTCGAAATAATTTCTTACTTCTTCTACAACTTCCTCATTATTGGCTGATGTAATCTTTAAATTCGTTTCTAAGTTATAATTATCTAAATTTCGTTCCGTAAAATTTGCAGAGCCACCAATTATGATATTTTCATCACCCTTATCTATAAAAATCAATTTAGAGTGGAATTGTTCTTTACCTGTATTATACCAACGAATATTTATTTTCCCTTCTGATAATTGAGTAAGCTCTGCTGCTACTGGTAAATTAGGAAGTCCCATCTTTTCTGAACCAAATGCATTTTGATTCGGGTCAAGAATTAAATTAATATTCGTCCCACGTTCAGCTGCAGATTTTAATGCCTCAAGCACTTCTGTATCAGCTAAATAAAACATGGCCATCCAAATCGTATCATCTTCTTTTGTAGTATTTATCGCTTTTAATAGATGCTTTTGAATTTTACCTTCTGTTAACAATTGTAGTGATAAATCTCCACCATTTTTATCATTAAATACCATTTGAGGAAATTGTTTATCATTACCTGTAAAATTAACGACAGCTTGTTCTGATTTGAGAACTTCATTAACTATCGGTCCATTAACCTTAAAAGCTATGTTCGAATGAAATCCGCTTGCATTATGAGCATTTGCTGAAGTAATAATTGCAGACTTTTCCGTAGCAATGACTTTCCTATGATTTGCTTTTATATTCATTAATTTTAAATAAGATCTTAACGTAACATCAGGAGCTTCTTCTGCTAATGGATTAGGAAGCCACCCTTTCCCCTCTTGACCAAACCATTGAAAAAATGTTCTCCATATTCCTGAATAAATAGGATTTGGATCTCTTAGTTTATTTAAATTTGTATAGATAACCGTAATCTCGTTTTCTTTAAGCCATTGATGTTGCTTTACGGTATGTGAACTATAACTTGTATTAATTTTATCGGTTATAACCACTATCTCTAAGTTGGGCTTTCTTCTCTTCTGATTGATAAGTTCATTTATTAGGTTTTCACTTAGTTTTGGAAAATCTTTATCTTTATCTACGTAACTATTTAATAGAAACATATCAACCACTACAAAATCATTCGCTTCTCTTATTGTTTCATTAATTTTCTTAAATATCGATTGTTCAATCACTTGTTGATTTTTTTTATCTTTATAAGTTAGATCATAGAAAAAATCAACATCATCGACCTTATATGTTGGACTTTCATATGAGATACCTTTTGGTAGAGTTTTGTATGTATGGTATATGCTAACAGTTGTTACAATCACAACTAAAAAAATACAAAGCCATACCCATTTCCGATTAAGTAAATTCCTTATTTTCTTCATTTCTCCTCCACTATAGGTATAGAAAAATCAATATAATAGTTAGTAGTATCTCTTTTTCTAATAAAATATAATATTGAATATATCAAATGTATTGTAGTATTAATTAATTAGGCTCATTTCTGAAAGATTGTTCCTATGTAACTAAAATTTATAGTGAAAACAGTGTTTTTTCACTATAAGGGTACAATTTTTTGAAGAAAAGATGCCACTAAACTTAATACAGTTCTGATTGCTTCAGGTAATTAAAAGCAACAAAGTTTGCGAAAAAAGCCATAAATACGATAAAAAAGTAGGGAACTCATCATTGACATGAGGTCCCTAGCTTTTTACTCTTAATTATTATTTCTCTTTAACTAGTTTCACTAGCATATGTGATAGCATATGTTGTTCTTCTTCAGATCCAACTATCCACAGTTCTTGAAGTAATTTTTCTTCTCGATTTCTTGCTTGTTCATGCTCTGATAAGAAGTTCCCAACTTTTTGTGCAGCAATTGCTAACTGCTCTTCTGTTAACCCCATTTTCTTACCCATATGAACTTTATCACCTAAGTAGTCTTTAAATGATTCAAAATTCGCTAAAATATCATCTATCTTTTCTTCACTAAGACTATCTACTGCACGCTCTACTTTATTTATTTTCGCTGACTTTTCTTCAGTACTTTTATGTTCCATCATTATCTCTCCTTTTAATTTTATTAATAATGATTTAGATTAGCATTTAACTCAGCTTGAGTTTTCGGCTTAAGATCATTCGATTCAGTCAAATGACTTCCAGTAGTTTTCAGATCAGATTTTATCCCCTTAAGATCTTCTTTCGTTTCCTGAGCAAATGAAGCAGCTTCATCCGTCACTTCTTTTGCATCCTCAACAATGTCAGAATTGATTTTATTCACTAAGTCCTTCGCTTCTTGAATCGTGTTCTTTAATGTATCTGTTATCTGTTTACTCTGATCCAATAGATGTTCCTTTACTTCACCAGGATTTTCTTTAACATGTGTAATCACATTTTTTGAGGTTTCTTTCATATTAGTTGCGTTCTCTGAAACATTTTTTCTTGTATTTTTATCTAGTAAAGAAATACATCCGCCAATAGCACCTCCGACGATCACACCTTTCAATAGTTTGCTATTGTTTTGTTTCTTTCTTTCAACTGTACCTTGTACCATATAAAATCTTCCTCCTATCTCTTCGTTAGTAGACATATTCCCATTGTTTATTGACGATAAACTTATTATTTGAGCAATCGAAATCTCTAGTAGGTAAAATTATGCTTGATACCCTTTATTTCATCTTGATTTTTTTAGTTAAATTCTATATAATTTTATACTGTTTGTGCCTACCATTTATTACAGAAAAGACTCTATCAACCTTGTTTAAACGTTTTTTTCATACATTAAGAATGGATCGAATTTCAAAAATATCGAGCTTTAACATATCTAAGAAAAATGAATAAAATACACATAAATACTTCAAGTACAAATTTAGAAAGGAGTTCAAAACATGTTTACGAAATTGCTTGAAAATGATTCACGCACAAACGACCCTGAAGAACTAAAGGAAGAATTGGAAGATTTAGAATTTCAGGTATTTCGATTGCAAGATAACTTAAAAGAAATTGCTAAAAAAAGTAAGGTTCTAGGTGTTGATCAAACAAAAGACGATAAATTAGTCATTGTCTATACACCTGAAGACGACCAATCCTGTAAAATCATGTTATGTGATTGTGAGAGTTCATACAGAGGAAATTGGGATTTTTCCATTCACGCCACTTTTGCAGATGATAAAACAATCCACATTGGAGACATAAAAGGACCTGCTAACAAAGGTTATGGATCAATTTGTATGGATTATTTAAAAGAGTTAGCTACTCAGCAGAATATCCCAAAAATCACAGGAGATATCGCCAAAAGAGATTGGGATCATGTAGAGCGACTTGTCCATTTCTATGAAAAACATGATTTTAATGTTGAAGTGGATTATGAAGATCAATCAGGTGAAATTAAATGGGTTAGTAATAATGGCTAATAAAAGGTTAAGGTAATGGATCATTTTGAATGTTGAAATATAAGTTTATATACTACATAGTGGTGACAAGCTTAAAACCCACCCGCTTGAGGAGGAAAGTAAACCATTTACCCACTTTTGTCATCCTGAGGTCGCCCACTGCACTTTTTTTATATAATGATCTTGTTAAAAGAATCAAAATGCTCTACTATTAATCAAGATAAATGAAACCTTTTCATTTTATCTTCGTATTACTAGTAATCATTAAAGCTCTTTTCTGAAAGATTGTTGTAAAATAACCTAATTTTGTCGAGGAATCATTTTTTATAGAAGGCAAGGTACCATTCTGTGAAGAAAAGATGCCACCAGACTTTATACGTTGCTGTTTCTTAGAGTTATTAAATGCACAAAATTTTATGAAAACTGCTTTTAGAGATGAGTGTATTTATCTAGAGGAGGAACTTACAACATGTTAAAGAAATTATTTTCAGCAATGCTTATTACAACGTTACTTTTTACACCAGTCGGAGGATTTTTACTTGGAGATCAAGTAACAACAGTTAGTGCGAAAGGCTATAAATCTGGTAAAAAATCTTTTAATTCTAATACAAACAATAATTCAAATAGCCCATCATTATTTAGGAAACAAGATTCTTCTAAAACAAATAAAAATACCGCAACATCAAAACCAAAAACAGGCAGTATAATGAAAGGCTTATTTTTAGGTGGACTAGCTGGTTTATTACTTGGTGGACTTCTTAGTAACTTAGGTATTTTAGGCTCAATCATTGGTTTATTTGTTAATGTTCTTGCTATTTTCGCCGTGATTTTTATCATCCGTAAAATTTTTACGTATTTTAAAAACAAACGTAAATCTGAGGAAGAAACAGCATGGGGAAAATAAAAATAACTGAGCAAGAAATAATCAATGCATTATGCTTGCATATTGCACATAAAAAGGATATTAAACCTCAAGAAGTAGAAGTGGAACTTATGTATGATGATGATTATGGTTTTTCCGCTGAAGCATATGTGAATGATCGCAAGCAAGTGTTAATCACAGCTAATATTATTGAGGCTCTTCGTTTTTATCTCGAAACACAATTAAACATCGATCCATTTTCAGCAGCATTAGAACTTGTTCTTAATGACAATGAAGGTATTATCGCTTTTGCAGAATGAAATACTTTTCTATATAAACCGAGTGGAGTACAGTCTTCACTCGGTTTTACTATTTTCTTATATTACGGTTATACTTATATTGGAAGTGTAGAAAATAACGAAGGAGTGTGACTATGAGATCACCCAAAGTATTACTGATTGGCTCAATTATAACAGACATTGCGATCATCCTTTATTTACTAACTTTAATCGATGAAATGGGTATCGGTCTTGTTATCTTACTATCAGCACTTTTACTTGGAGGGACTTTTTTTACATACAAGATCATGTCCAAAATATAACAAAAAGAGGGGCTCTAATTCTGTTTTATTCAGAAGTCCCCTCTTACTGCATTAATACCATTCCCCTTTTGCTATATTTACTACATTCCCACCAACATGAATGGAGTATTGATTCTCAAGAAGTTCAGCTTTGATATGTATCAATGACTCTCTTTGAATTTCATAGCCTTGCTCCACTTTTATATCAATTATCTCTTCGTCCAAATAGTCATGCTTTAATAGGTAACCTCCTAAACAACCATTTGCACTTCCTGTTGCCGGATCTTCTGGAACTCCATATATATCCACAAATACACGTACATTAAGATCATGTTCTTCATTGTAGGTTTCACTACTAAAAACAAGAATTGCCTTTGCTCTAGTATGCTCTGTAAATGAGATCAACTTCTCTTGATTAATTTTTGCTTTTTTAACCGATGCTAGATTTTTTAAAGGAACGATAATAAACGGTAACCCTGTTGATACATCTTGAATTGGAAACTTAGAATCAAAGTCAGATTCATCTAATTGCAGAACATCACTTATTTGTCTTGCTGTAAATACTTCTCCAAAATTCGGTTCATTTTGTTCCATCCATATAATACCTGTCTCATTAAAACGAACGGGAATATCTCCTACCTTTAGTTTTAAAATTACTTCGTCTTTCTTTTCTTTCATTAATTCATTTTTAATAATGAATGCTGTACCTAATGTTGGATGACCAGCAAATGGTACCTCTTCATTAGGTGTAAAAATCCTTACATAATATCCTCCATCTTTTTCATCTTTTCCAAGAATAAAGGTTGTTTCAGAAAAATTCGTCTCTTTTGCAATTTTCTGCATTTCTCCACTGGACAAGTTTTCAATTTCATGAAATACAGCTAGTTGGTTTCCTTTATATTTTTCTTCTGCAAAAACATCGACAATATAGTAAATCATTCAATAATCCTCCTCTCGTTAAGATCCTATTTAACTACTCTTTTGCAAGTGCTGTTCGCTCAAATATATTTGCTTATGATCATAATGGAGTGGAACGAAGGCACTCGAAATTGTACTGGGGTTTTTATGTAATGTCAAGATCAGTAGACTTATTGGACTAAAGCGCTTAAAACGTTTTCGGCATTTTCTATAATACACTTTTTAGAAATAAATAATTTTAATGGATATTTATGTAAAACTATACTTTTTCATATAAAATACTCATTTTTTACTTTTATGTATTCTCCATACACAACCATTATATCTAATAATATATTCTAATGTTTGTTTGGCTTTACTACTTTATTAATTTTACCTGAACTTATTAACTTCGTTTTAAGACGCATGGCAAAGGTAGAGCTCGGTCCTCCTTTTGGAATACCCTCTTTAAGGTGACAATTAGTATTTTTAAATATTCTCTTACATAAGGCGAATTTCTGTATTGGAAATCATCAATTTAACAGTGCCTATAAAAAAAACCTGATCTAAAGACAATCAAGAAGGAATATACATTATTTCTGCAATTAATTACTTATTATTAAAAACTGGAGTAAATTTTCCCAAAATGTATAGAATAAGGATACTAAACTAACATATTGGATTTGATTTTTAAATGAAAAAGATCCCAAAACCTCTCATTCCACGAAATAAATGGGAGGAAAATAAAAGTATCAAAGATGATAATAATGTTCTTCATCAAAAAGAACAGAAAAACTCTTTATTATCTGATGCACTAAAAAAAATTAAAAAAGACATTGGACATAGTCCAGACATTATTATTAGAGAAGCGAAGATTGGCACTGTTGACATCGTCAATATAGCAGTTATCTATGTTGATGGCTTAGCTGACAAAGATCTTATTCATCATACAATTTTACAAAATCTCATGGTCGATCTTCGCGAAACGAGGTTACAGGAGGAAATAAGTACAGAAAAAGTTGCTCAATTTATCAAGGAGTTCTCGTTATCTGCCGGAGAATTAGAAATTATTATAAACTATCCTACAAATTACGAAAAAATGTATGAAACGATTTTATCTGGTGATTCTATCCTCTTAGTTGATGGATCAACTGAGGCATTTAAAATAGGAACGAAAGGCTGGGAAGGCAGAGGAGTTGAAGAGCCTTCTTCTGAACAGCTTGTAAGGGGACCTAAGGATGGTTTCACTGAAAATATTCGAACAAACACATCATTAATTAGACGACGAATTAATGACATTAACCTTGTATTTGAACCAATTAAAGTAGGTAAAAGATCTAAAACAGAGGTAGCGATTACTTATATAAATGAAGTAGCCAATGATAAGATCGTAGAAGAAGTTCGTGAAAGGTTAGCAAAAATTGATATTGATGCAATATTGGAAAGTGGATATGTAGAAGCTCTAATACAAGATGAAACCTACACACCTTTCCCAACTGTTTATAATACGGAAAGACCTGACGCGGTTGTAGGGGGTCTGTTAGAAGGGCGAGTCGCGATATTAGTTGATGGTACACCTTTTGTTTTAGTTGTACCGGCTTTATTTATCCATTTTATGCAATCTAGCGAGGACTATTACCAACGAGCCGATATATCTACATTGATTAGACTCTTAAGGGTAGGAACTTTTTTACTTTCATTATTAACACCCGCTGCTTTTATTGCAGTCACAACCTATCATCAAGAAATGCTACCAACAACATTATTAATAAGTCTAACTGCTCAGAGAGAAGGTGTGCCCTTTCCAGCTTTTATCGAGGCGGTTTTTATGGAGCTTACATTTGAAATTCTCAGAGAAGCAGGAGTCCGAATGCCTAGAGCTGTTGGAGCTGCTATATCCATAGTAGGAGCTTTAGTTTTAGGACAAGCAGCAGTAGAAGCCGGTTTAGTCTCAGCTACAATGGTTATTGTCGTATCTTTAACCGCTATTGCAAGCTTTGTAACACCTAAGTTTAATATGGCCATTTCTGTTAGAATGCTTCGTTTTGTTTTCATGGTCTTAGCTGCTACTTTTGGTTTATTTGGAATTATTATCGGATTAATCATATTAATTGCTCATTTATGTAGTTTACGATCATTTGGTGTCCCTTATCTCCTACCTTTTGCTCCATTCGTTTTAAAAGATCAAAAGGATGCGATTATTCGTCTATCAATTTGGTCAATGAATACTAGACCTAAACTGGTTAGTGGGAAAGATAAAGTAAAAGAACGAACTTCCAAACCTTCGCCCTAATCCAAAATATGTGGAGGGAAAACAATGTTCAAGAAATTCATTTTTATAGCACTGATTTTCTCTCTTTTATGTGGTTGTTGGAGTGCTAAAGAATTAACTGATTTAGCAATTGTCTCTGCAATGGGAATTGAAAAGTCTGGTGATGATTATATATTAACAGTTCAAATTGTTAATCCAGGAGATATCGCAGGTAAATCACAAACAACAAGAGTGGCTGTTTCGACTTACTCTATAAAAGGTAGATCCATTTTTGAAGCAATTAGGAAGCTGTCAAAGCTTGCTCCGAGAAAATTGTATTTTGCACACTTAAGACTTGTCGTAATAGGTGAAGAGTTAGCCAAAGAAGGAATTAGTGAAGCATTAGAGTTAATGTCTAGAGATCATGAATTTCGAACAGATTTTTACCTCCTTATCTCTAAAGATTTTTCACCATATGACATATTAAATGTATTAACACCAATTGAGAAAAATCCATCTAATAAAGTTTTTAATACTATTGAGGTATCATATAAAAACTGGGCTCCCACAGCAGGTGTTAAATTAGATGAACTTATCAACAAACTAACTTCAAAAGGTGATAACCCAGTATTGACAGGAATTTTTATTGAAGGTGATAAAAGTGTAGCTGGATCATTATCTAACGTTGAAAGCATCCCCTCTCCAGCAAACTTAATGCTTGAGAACATTGCCGTCTTTAAAAAAGATCAATTAGTAGGATGGCTAGGTCAAGAAGAAAGCAAAGGCTATAACTATATAGCAGATAATGTAAAAAATACTGTAGCAGTTCTTGATTGGAAAGATGGAAAAATCACTCTTGAATTTTCTAAATCATCTACAAAGATCACCGCTATTACTGATAGTGAACAACCTAAAATTATAGTTGATGTGTTTCCTGAAGCTCAAATCGGTGAAGTGCAAGCAAATATAGACTTAACACAAGAAAGTAATATGATAGAGGTTGAGAAAATCATCAACGAAAGAGGAAGAAAAGTCTTAGGTGATGTTGTGAAAAAAGCTCAGAATTTACAAACGGATATTTTCGGTTTTGGCGATGCTATCCATCGAGAAAACCCTAAAATATGGAAGGAATTAGAGGCAGATTGGAACGAAGTTGTATTTCCAGAATTAGATATAGAAATCAACTTTAAAACTACCATTCGTCGATTAGGAACGACAAACGATTCCTTTTTAAATGAGATGGAGGATAACTAGTGGTCATTAAAATGATTAGTTATTTGCTTGTGATTACAGGATTTAGTTATTGGGAAGTTAGAAACATGAAAAAAGACAACCAAATTAAAGAAGTTATTACATATTTAATGATCATCGGAATAGCAAGTATAATCTATGTGTGTTATCTATTAAAACTTCCTATTCCAAATCCTTTAGATGCTATTAAGCTTATTTTCGAACCGATCGGTTTGTTAATAGATCAATTTCTTGGTGGTGGTGTTTCTTGAAAAAAAAGGCTTTCCTCTCTTCCTCCCAATTTAGCATTTTAATTATTTTTTTCGTATTGGGAAGCTCTATCTTATATTTACCCGCTATGATGACTGGAGTTGCCAAACAAGATGCTGGCTTTTCTGTGATTATCGGTTCCATTTTTGGTGTATTAATAGCTATCTTCTACGCTCAATTCAGCAAATTTTTTTACAATAAAAGTTATATTGAAGCTATAAAAGAAACATTTGGAACCAAATTAGGTGCTTTATTTATTCTTTTTACTTTTACGTATTATATCTTTCTTTGTTCAGTTCTTTTATGGGATATTGGTGATTTCATGGTAACTCAAATTCTACCTGGAACGCCCATTCAATCAATTTATATTCTCTTTTTAGTTGTAGTTGTTTATGTAACTAGACTTGGAATTGAAACTCTCGCTAGAACAGCTGAAATCTTTTTACCTTGGGTCTTTATCTTATTCTTCTTATTGATCGTTCTTCTGCTTCCTGAATTAGAATGGAGAAATATATTGCCTGTTCTTGAAAATGGGATAAAACCTTCATTATATGGTGCATATTATATGATCGGTTTTCCTTTTCTTGAATTATTTATTTTATTAATGTTTACTCCTTATATTAAAAATAAAGATACCCTACCAAAAACTTTTTTTATTGGTGTAGTTGTTGGAGCAGTCATGTTAATCATATTAACAGTTTATTGTATCCTCATATTAGGTCCAGGGATTACATCAAGACAAGAATACCCTATTTATGTACTTGGGAAAAAAATTAGTTTAGGGAACTTTCTAGAACGTTTGGAAATTATTGTAGCAATTATGTGGTTTATTAGTATTTTCTATAAACTTACTCTTACTTTCTATGGACTTTGCCTCGGGTTATCGCAATTTTTGAACTTAAATAGTTATAAAGTTGTTACAATTCCATCTGCAATATTTTTCTTTACAGTTACATTAATTCTCATACCAAGCTCAGTTTATTTAAAGGAATATTCCAAATATGCGAACACTCCATATCTCATCACAGCGGGTTTTATCATTCCCGTAATTGTGTATACAATTGCTCGATTAAAGCAAAGGATTAGATTAAAAAAGATAGAGATGAAACAACAATAGCTTAATCTCTCTTTATCAATTACCTTTAAGAGTATAAACTCGTTAAGGTAATACTTTTTTCAAATTTATTGTTATTGTAAAATCAAGATGATAACAATTAAGATCTGACCATAAAATGAGTCAGATCTTAATTTTAAGGCTTTGTTAAACTTTTGTGTTGATTTCCGTTACTGGCATTCGCTTTCCCGGGAAAAAAGAGGAAGAATAATGAAAAAGCCAAACTACTAGCTTTTTCAAAGACCAATTCTTCCTAGGGAAAAAATTGGCTCCTTTTTCGGAGGAAGCTCCTGTGGGGCACGCTTTTCCAGTAGGAGTCTCAAATATTCACCTCCAGTCAACAAAGTGCTTAAAATCAACGTTAAGCTTTAACATAGCCTACTATAAAGAAATTTTATAACGTCATGTCAGATTGTACATAATAATAAAGTAATTTAGCTGTGTTCTCTAGCGAAGCTTTGTGGGTTCTTTCGAATGCATGTGAAGCATCAATACCAGGACCTATTAAACCATGAACTAAATCGTGACCAGAACGAATGGCAGCAGATGCATCTGAACCATAGTATGGGTAAATGTCAACTTTGTACTCGATGTTATTTCGCTTTGCAAGTTCAATCAGGTTTTTTCTTAAACCATAATGATAGGGCCCACTTGAGTCCTTTGCACAAATTGATACAGTGAATTCATTTGTCGCTTGACCATCACCAATAGCACCCATATCAACAGCTAAATATTCAACTGTTTCCGATGGGATATTAGAATTGCCTCCATATCCAATCTCCTCATTGTTTGAGATAAGAAAATGAGTTGTGTATGGGAGTTTCATTTCTTCTATTGAAATTGTTTTTATTAAATTTAATAGAAGTGCCACACTAGCTTTATCATCTAAATGACGTGACTTGATAAAACCACTTTTTGTGATTTCAACTCTAGGATCAAAAGATATAAAATCACCAACATCAATTCCAAGCTTTCTTACATCATCTGCAGTATGTACACTTTCATCTATTCTTACTTCTATATTTTTTTGATTCCTCTCTAATTTTCCTGCATCCTTATAAACATGGACAGATGTTTGGTGCATAAGAATCGTTCCCGAATAAACTTCTCCTCTCATTGTCTCGATTTGGCAATACTCCCCTTCGATCGAGTTATAATTAAACCCGCCTATTAGATCGATCATCAATCGACCTGATGATTTAATTTCTTTCACAATCGCACCTAATGTATCAACATGAGCTGTTAACATCCTGTGCTGATTTTTGTTTTCTCCAGGAATTGTTACTATTAAGCCACCTTTGTGGTTTCTCTTCATTTTAACTTGAAATTCTTTTAAATATTTTTCTACAAATGCGATCACTTCCGTTGTATGACCTGAAGGACTAGGAATTTTCACAAGGTCTTTTATTAGTTGCATTGTTTCTGAAATAGGTAAATTCATATGATCTCCTTTAGAATGATTATTTTCTCATACATATTGTAGCCTACCTAAACTAAAATTAAAAACAGTTAAAAGTATAGTGAATTTTCAACATACTTACATGCTAAATTATGATTTTTTAAAAAATGAAATGCACGTCCTAAAAAAAGTAGGGGAATTTCAGTAGTAAGCGCCTTATTATCATACATGAACTCATGGTCATAAAAATAGAAGAACAGTTGAGTAATGATGACTTCACCCTACTATTCTTCACACTATACTTATTAACCTCCAAAGAAAAGATCTAAAATATTAGAAGTAGTAGAGGCTTTTTTATTATAAAACTCCGAATACCCACAAGAATGACAATACACAACAATAAATTGATTATTTTGTACATCAAACATCTTTGACAACCCTGTTCCAGTCATTGCTACTTCTTTTTTCCCAGCATCATGACTGCCACATTTAATACAGCCATTATTTTTCATTTTCTTCACTCCCTTTTTATTCCTTAAATGTAATACGAAAGAGAGCTTATAATGTTTCAATTTAGAAAAGTGAACTAATTTAATCATTTATTTGTGGCTAAAAAGTTTAGAAACAACAGATGTATTGATTTAAAGTATGTAAAAGAGTGATTTTTTAAATTATTTTTCTAATTCAATGATAAAAAACAAAAGGTCGCACTTTAACGACCTTTTGTTTAATCTTACTCTAGTTAATTAACCTAAATAAGCAGCTCCAACGATAATTAAAAGAATGAACAATACAACAATTAACGCGAAGCCTCTACCTGCACCATATCCAGCTCCGTATCCTCCACCACAGCCGTAACCACCATATCCGTAGCCACCATATCCGTAACCCATTATAACTCCTCCTTTATTTTAATAAATTCTTAGCATTTTTAGTAACCAACGAAAGCTGAACCTACAATAATTAGTAGGATGAATAAAACAACGATTAACGCAAAGCCACCGCCATAGCCATATCCTGGAGTTGCACCACTCATTAACAACACCTCCCTTTCGTTGTAATACTACAATATGAAACTAGGGACTTGTCTGTAAGGGCATTCGCACAGATAACAGAAAAAACTTTTTAAATGACAAGTGACAGGCACGCCCCGAGTTTTGTCGAAACCTCGTCCTACTCTGTTTGCAAAATTGTAAGATTTGATATTGTTATATCTATGGATGAAAGTGATACAATGATATGAAGATTGATTAGAATATAAAGGATTAAGGTGATATAATGAGAAAATTTTTAGTCATTTTCATTTGTTTATTGTGCTCGATTCCAACTATTTCTTCAGCACATACGACGATAACAAGCTCTACTCCTAGTGAAGGTGAAGTAATAACTACTGATCTGTCTGAGTTATCTGTTGAATTTGCAGAAGTGATTGAGAAGCAAAGTACACTTTTATTAACAAAGGAATCCGCAGAAATAGCTTTTGATTCAATTTTGGTTAATGATAATAAAATAATTGGAACATTAGCATCACCACTAGAAAATGGAACTTACACATTAACATGGAAAATTGCTGCGAAGGATGGACACGCTATTAGTGGTGATATACCATTCACTGTAGAAATCCTAACAGAAAAAGAAGAAGAGTCTGATGAAGCTAACACATATGATGTTGAAAAAGCTGAAGCTGAAGCAAATACAGATACTGATACAGCTACTGAAAGCATAAATGAAGGTTCCGCAGTAAGCAAGACAGAAAAAGTAGAAAATGAAGCTGTTGAAGAAAATTCAGAATCATTATTACCAACAATATCGGTAATCGTTCTTGTGGTATTATTAAGTGTTGGGATCTTACTAATAATGCGTAAAAAGAGGTAATATATGGAGCAATTAATACCATTAACACAATATGTTTCCTACATGCTTTTCTCCTATCTTGTAGGTTATGTTTTTTTACAATACATACCTGTATCATCTAAGCCAGAATTAAGAATTTCCAAGCCTAGCCTATTGATCTCAGTATTAGGAATCATCATTTTGACTTCTATTCCTGTTATTGAGGTAATCTTATTTTTTTCAACTGAAGGATTATTTAGTTTAACTGCATATTCAATATTAACTGAATTTCAAGTTGGAATATCCTGGTTATATGGAAGCTTCTTCGCCGTTTTGTTATGGATGACGATTTATGTATCAGGTTCAAAATACTTGCAGTCCATTTTTTTAATCTTGATGATATTATCTATCGGGTATTCAAGTCATGCATCAACATTAAATTTATGGCCTGGTTTAGTTTCACATTCAGTCCATTTTCTAGTTGTAACAATATGGGTTGGGGTTTTATTACATGTAGGATGGATAGCAAAGAACAATGAAAATTGGTACAATTTTTTAAAGTGGTTTACCCCCTTAACAATTGGGCTATTCTTAATAACAACAATTACTGGTGTACTTCTCATGCTTTTTGTTCTCGAACCTGAGGATTATCTAAACTCGTGGGTTTTATCTTATGGACAATTGCTTTTGTTAAAGCATCTAAGTATTATTCCAATTTTAGCTTTTGCACTAGTTAATGGATTTCTTGCTAAAAAAGTGAAAGAAGATTCTCATTTCAATCCATTAAAATGGGTACAGGCAGAAACTATTATATTAATGATTGTTTTTTTTATCACAGGTGTACTAGGAACACTTCCACCACCACATCAGGTTAATGCAACAATAATTCAAGAGGGGCCCGCATTTTGGATTCAAGCTTTAATTAGTCAAGAAGTCATTGCCCCATTTACTGTTCACATATCAGCAGGTTTCGAAAGCTTGTTATTACTTTTTATAGGTCTGATTTTCTTATGCATGATTATTCTTAGCTTTCGCAAAAAAATCTCACCATTTATTGCATTAATATTTGGGATAGCATTTATAGTAGCGACATATTTAGGTTTAATGTTCTCAATTGTCATAAAATAAAAAAAAGGAAGATACAACATACGGGGCCTCTAATCCCTTTATATTGTATTTTCCTTTTTTTATTAGCCTACTATTTTCTTTTGATCAGACCTTGCCACTGTAATTCCAGTTGTTTCTTCAAAGTTATAAAGACTTGTTGGTAAATCTGTAAAGCGCTCTAATTCATTATAAGCAGGTATTCCATGGTAAGACATATCAAGGCCATCCTCTTCTTCTTCTTCAGTTGCTCTTAAACCAACAGTCATATCAGCAATTTTAGCAATTGCTACGCCACCTACTATCCCCCAAATCGCGACAACTACAGCTCCCAGTATTTGAATGCCAAGAAGTGAAAATTGACCAGTTGTAAACAATCCTTCTGTTGAATCGAATAATCCAACTGCAACTGTACCGAATAGTCCATTAAATCCATGAACAGCAACAGCTCCAACTGGATCATCAATTTTCATATTATCAATTAAAAGTGTTGCATAAATAACGATAATTCCACTTATTCCACCAATAATAATCGCACTCCATTGATCAACAAATGCACATCCTGCTGTTATTGCTACTAATCCAGAAAGAACACCATTGATTGTCATACTTGGATCAGCTTTCCCAAACTTATTCATTGTTAATAGAAGTGTGACAGTCCCTCCGCTTGCTCCTGCAAGCATGGTATTAATCGCTATTGATGCCAATGATGCATTAGAAGCATCTAACGTACTTCCGCTATTAAATGCAAACCATCCGAACCATAATATAAAAGCACCGCTTGATGCCAATGGAATATTACTAGGAGCGAACACATTGACGCTACCATCATTATTGAATCTACCTTTTCTGGGTCCTAGTAATTTAGCAATCGCCAAAGCTGCAAATCCTCCTACAGCATGAATGGCTGCTGATCCTGCAAAATCTTTCATCCCCAATTGTGCTAACCATCCATCACTATTCCAAATCCAATGACCTGATAAAGGATAGATTAGTAAGGTAATAAGGGCGGCTGCAATAATATAAGCTTTAAAATTCATTCGTTCAGCAACAGCACCAGAAACAATGGACACACAAGCTACAGCAAAACCCATTTGAAAAAGGACAAATGCCTCACTTGGTAATTCAAGCCCAAGTGAAATTTTTTCTGGGCTTCCAAAGAGGCTAGTCCCAATTAATCCAAAAGCATCTTCACCAAACATAATGGCAAAACCGATTAACCAAAACGCCAAGGCACCAATCGTTAAATCAACAAAAATCTTCATCGTAACATTGACTGCATTTTTCGTCCGAACTAACCCTGCTTCTAATAAGCTAAATCCACCTTCCATGAATAACACCATAGCAGCTGCAATAACGATCCATACAGTATTTAAGTGAATAAGTTCCATCTTTAGAAGCCTCCTTTCGTTGAGAGATCGTCAATCGTGATATCAGGTTCACCTGTTCGAATATTATATGCTTCAAGAATAGGATAAACATAGATTTTTCCATCACCGTCTTCACCTGTCTGTGCAGATTCAATAATTGTTTTTAAAGTTAAATCGATCATATGATCTGAGAGAACGATTTCTAATTTAATTTTTGGATGAAGTGTGACATTATAGTTCTTCCCTCTATAAACACCCTTTGTATCTTTTTGTTTTCCTCTTCCAACAACTTGTGAAACAGTAAAACCAGTTATCCCTATATTCTTCAAGCCCTTAATTGTTTCAGTAATTTTTTGAGGTCTTATGATTGCTTCTATTTTTTTCATTATTATCACCTTTTATTTGTTAGGTTTTCTAACATTATTATGTTAAGTATTATAACATTGACAAAAAAACTGTCAATACTTTAACGGATAAAAGTTTTCAGAAAAATATAAAAGTGCAAATCATCTAATTCAAACTCCTGCTGGATCAAATGCACAAAACTTAAGAATTTTGACCTCTATTCCTGTGTGGAATATCTCCCAGAGAGCCTGAAACGGGAACTAGATTTCAACTAATAAAGGATACTTAACTACTTTCCTACCTTTTAAGCAAACCAAACATTGCTGATTTCAGTACTAACAATCCTTTCTTTGATATTCTTTGAACAAACTCTAACTTAAACAAAACTCCCCTATAACATCGTTTTTTTAGCAAACATATAATTCTCCTGAATCAACAATAAATAACTATAAACAACGTATAATTTTTAAAGAAATACAAAAAGGGTGTTCACAAGATTACCACCTTGTGAACACCCTTTTCTTATCAGTTATCTTATTTGACCATTTCCACTCATTAAAAACTTAACAGTTGTTAAAGCTGGTAATCCCATTGGACCACGAGCGTGTAACTTTTGAGTAGATATACCAATCTCTGCTCCAAACCCTAACGCTCCTCCATCTGTGAAGCGTGTAGATGCATTATGATATAAAGCTGAAGCATCTACTAAACTCATAAATAACTTTGCTGTTTCTTTGTTTTCTGTCACAATTGCTTCAGAGTGCTTTGTTCCATATGATTCAATATGATCAATAGCTTCTTCAACATTATTTACTGTTTTAACGGCAAGATCTAAGCTTAGATATTCATTTGCCCAGTCTTCTTCATTCGCTAAAACCGAGTTCGGGATATACTTCAAAGCAGTTTCGTCACCATGAACAGCAATTCCATGGTCTTTAAGTGTTTGAATCAATTTTTCACTATTTTTCTCCAGCCATTCTTTATGAATGATTGCTGTTTCAAGTGCGTTACACACTGCTGGACGGTCCGTTTTTGCATTGACAAGAATGTTTAATGCTTTTTCAACATCTGCTTCAACATCAATATATAAATGACAATTCCCAACACCTGTTTCAAGAACAGGTACTGTTGCATTATTTACGACTGCACTAATAAGTGATCCTCCACCCCTTGGAATTAACACATCAATATGCTCTTTCATTGTAAAAAGCTGTTGTGTAGCTTCACGGTCAGTGCTTGCAATAAATTGCACCGCATCTTTCGGGATTTTAGTATTACCTAGTGCTTCATGCATAACTTGCACGATTGCTTTGTTTGATGATAAAGCAGATGATCCGCCTTTTAATACGATGGCATTTCCTGATTTAAGCGCAAGTCCTGTAGCATCTACAGTAACATTTGGACGTGCTTCATAAATCATACCGATAACTCCTAGTGGTACAGTTACTTTTTCAACAAGCAGCCCATTTTCGAGAGTCCAATTCGAAATTGTTTTTCCAGTGGGATCTTCTAAAGTAGCAACTTGTCGAAGTCCATCAGCAAAATCATTAATTCGTTCTTTAGATAATGAAAGTCGATCCATATAAGCTTCTTCATATCCTTTTTCACGCCCTGCTTGAAGATCCTTTTCATTTTCATCTAAAATATATTGGAATTTACTTTCTAAATGATCAGCTAAAACATGTAGTGCTTCATTCTTTTCTTCAGTCGATAATAAACTTACCTTTTTTGCTGCTTTTTTTGCTGCTATTGCTTGAGCTTCAACGTTTGTTTGTTCTTTTGTTACAGACATGCAATTCCTCCTTTTTATACTCCAACAGGTAATGATAATTCTAGTTCACAAACAAGATCGTCAAAATGGACTACTTCCTGTTTCTTTTCTTCTTCACCCGTCGTTTTTCTCAAATTTTCTAATTCATAATTGGAATAATTGACAACACCAAGACCGATTCTTTCTCCTTCATGGTCAAGAATACGGATTACTGATCCTTTTTCGAATTGCCCATTTACTTGTTCAATATCTGAAGAATAAATACTATGCTTATGATCAGCTATCGACATTTTCACATGTTGATTAATCACTAATTCACCTTCAGGACCTGAATGGAAGGCAATCCATTGTTTCTTCTGATTTAGATTAACTGTTTCATTTGTTACTTCAAAATAAGTTCCTCTTGCGTCACCATTAACAGCATCACCTAGGATATTTGACACAGTTGCTTTTCCTAAGAAAGTAGATATTCCGGAAGCCATAGCAATCTTAACAGCATCAATTTTTGATTTCATTCCACCGGTACCTACATTGCTTCCAGACTCACCAGCACCTTCTTCAATCTCAGGTGTAATTTCATATACCTTTTCAAGAAGCTTAGCTTCCTCATTTTTTCTAGGATCAGAATCATACAATCCATCGATATCAGATAAAATAATTAATTGATCTGCTTCTACTAATCCTGCAACTTTTGCAGATAAAGTGTCATTATCCCCAAACTTCAAACGATCAACTGTTACCGTATCATTTTCATTAACAATTGGAATAATTCCACGCTCTAATAATACGTTTAATGTGTTTCGTACATTGTTATAGCGATATTCATCTGAAAAATCACTTCGGGTAATTAAAATCTGTGATGCAACATAACCGTGTGATAAAAAGATCTCTGAATATGCTTCAATTAATAAACCTTGACCTATCGACGCAGCTGCTTGCTTTTCTGGTAATGATGTTGGACGATCAATACATCCTAGTTTTCGGTATCCTGCTGCAACTGCTCCTGAGGAAACAAAAACAATTTCATGTCCTTCATCTTTTAACAATGCAATTTCATCTGCCAATTTCTCTAGTTTACGTCGACTAATTTCACCATGTCGACTAGTTAATGAACTGCTTCCTACTTTTATTACAACCCGTTTTTTCTCATTGTCTAGGGCCGTCATTCTATCACTCCTGAATTGTTTTGTCTCTTTATAAAAAGGGAAAATTAAATTTATAAATTACTTGTAAACACTTATTTACTTGAACTTACTAATAAACTTTCTTGAATTTTCTCACTAATTTCTTTAGAGCGTATTGCTGCATGCTCAACAGCTTTAGAAATTGCGAGACCTCCACCATTATCATCAAGTGCTTGAAGTCCTGCTGCCGTTGTTCCGTTTGGAGAGGTTACTTTTTCTCTTAATACTGTAGGAGTTACATCTTGCTCTTGAATCATCTTAGCTGCTCCCAAAATTGTTTGTGCAATGATTTGTCTTGCTGTTTCAACGTCAAACCCTGCTTGCGAACCTTGTTTCTCCATATGCTCCATTAGATAGTAGAAATATGCTGGACCACTACCTGCAAGACCAGTGAAAACATCCATATCTTTTTCTTCGATTGTATAAACTTCACCTATGCATCCTAGCAGTTCTTGAGTTAAAATGATATTCTCATCCGATGTTGCATGACCTGGGGATATTGCTGTAGCTGATTCTCCGATGGTACTTGACGTATTCGGCATTACTCTTACTACTTGTTGGTCATTATGAAGATTTTGTATAAGGTATGAATTTGTAATACCTGCTAAAACAGATAATATGAGTTGATTTGGCTTGATATGATCAATCATGTTTTTTAATGCTCTCTCTACATCTTTAGGTTTCATAGCCAAAATAAAAACATCTATTTGATCAAACTGTAAATTTTCAAGTTTAATACCTTTAATTCCGTAATTAGCCTCTAATGCAGCTAGTCGCTCCCCGTTGGAACGATTCGTTGCTATGATTTGACGTGCTGGCATTTTATCAGATTTTACTAAACCAGATATCATTGCTTCTGCCATTGAACCTGCACCTATAAACGCAATTGTCTTTTCGTGTAGCATCTCATCTCTCCAATATCGTTCGTATTTTTGTTCGTATTTTTGCTCACGATTTAATACTAACACGATGATTTTATTATTCAAGGTATTAACGATATGTTGTGAGTATTTCTACCAATTAGTGAGTGTAAGCGTTGCCATTGATACTTATTTACTTCAAAAAGCTCCTCAGACCTGATAAACGCTTCTCATCCCTTATTTTAAGGAATTTTTAAAATCAGTTATTGTTAAACTATAGGATATTTATCTAAATAAACAATTGAGATTTTATTTTAGAGTATTAGTAGACAAGCTTTTGTCATGCCTTATCTATTTTTGCTTCTCTAATTAAATCGTGTTTTTCAAAGCTAATGTTAAATTTTCATATTTAAATACAAACCCTTTTTGCATTAACTTCTTTGGACTACAATTTCTCCCTGTTAAAGCCAAACTAGGCTCAGTTTTCAACAAGAAATATGCCCCAAACCATACTAACGGAGATGGAGCAGGCATTCCCCACCCTTTCCCCATCACTTGTCGTAAAGTAGTCATAAATTCCTTATTTGTCACAGCCTTTGGGCTTGTTGCATTAAATGTCCCCACATATTCATTATCTTCAATTGCTTTAAGAAACATTTCATTACAATCATCAATATGTAACCAACTAATATATTGAGTCCCTGCTCCTACAGTACCGCCTAAGTGAAAGGAAACAAGCTTTTTGAGAGGTTCTAACGCCCCTCCATCTTCCCCAAGAACAAAACCAATTCTATAAAGAATCTTACGAGTATGTGGTAAATCCACTTCATAAAACTGCTTTTCCCACTTCTGACAAACCTCTACTGAAAAACCTTTACCATGTTCCGCTGTTTCATCACTTTCCTTTTTCGTGTTGCCATATATCGCTAAAGATCCAGCCTGAATAAAAACCTTTGGTGGTTGCTCGCTATGTAAAATTGCTTTTTGTAATACTTCAACTGAATGAATTCTCGAATTTAAAATTTCTTCCTTGTTCTTACTTGTATAGATACAATCAACGCTTTTACCAGTGAAATTCACAATTGCATAACTACCATTTATTTCTGTCACCCAATTGCCTAGTGTTTGACCATCCCATTCAACGTAAGAGACTTGATTTCTCATTTCTTTTTTATTTCTAGTTAAAATCACTACTTTATAATTTCTCTCTACTAAATAATTTGCTAATTTTTCTCCCAAAAAACCCGAACCACCTGCAAGAACAATTTTTTTCTTCATGACAACACTCCCTTTTCGATTTAGACATGAATTAATTCTTCCATATATTTATCTTCTAATTCCTTTATTTTCTATTCTAACAAACTTTTAAATGCATTTTTGCTAGTAAATTTGATTTATTTTCTTGTTTCTTGTATGATTAGCTTTTATTATTGTGCTAACTGTTATACAATTCCAATTATGTACGCTTACATATGTAAGGTCTCATTAGACCTTGAAAGGAGAAAGAAAATGAAAAAGTTACTACTTACATTATTTATGTCTCTATTAGCACTATCTCTTGCGGCATGTAATAATGACGAAGAAAAAGAAACAGATACTGCTAAATCTGATGAAAAAACAGAGGAAGTAGCAAAAGAAGAGGAAACTGCTGTTGATCCTGAGGAACTACAAAAAAAGCTGGATGAACAAAAAGTTGAAGCTGATCGTGTTGTTGCCGTTGTAAATGGACAAGAAATCAAAGGGACAGAATATAATGATGCTCTATCTTTATTTCAATCAAATGCAATGAGCCAAGGTCAAGATGTAACGAAGAGTGATTTAGCAAAACAATTGAAAGAAAGTACTCTCGATTTTATTGTTGGACAAACTTTAATTATGCAAGAAGTTGATAAAAAGGGATACAAGGCTACTGAAGAAGATATTAATAAAGCTTTAGAAGCTGAAAAGGCTCGTTTTAAAACAGAAGAAGAATTTGAAAAGGCTTTAAAAGAAAGTGATTTAACAGTCGAAGATCTTAAATCACAAATTTCTGATAATGTTAAAATCACTCAATATCTAGATAAAGATGTTCAAGTAGAAGAAGTAACAGAAGATGAAGTGAAGAAATTCTATGATTCACTTGTATCAGCTAATGGGGAATCAAAAGAAACACCAAAATTCGAAGAAGTGAAAGAAACATTAAAAGGTAACCTTGAACAACAAAAATCACAACAACAAATTAGTGCGAAAATTGAAGAACTACGAAAAGACTCAGAAATTGATTTAAAAATATAAAGACGAATAAATCTAAATTCAGTTAAGCTCAAAGAAACAAGTTCGTTCCATTGCGCTGCAGACACTCGCTTTCCACGGGGAGGAAGCTGAGCCTCCTCGGCATGCCTGCGGGGTCTCAGCCTTTCCTCAATTCCCGTAGGAGTCGAGTGTCTTCCGCTCCATTCCACTACTTCCTAAAAATAGTATACAAAATAAAAAATATATTTAAAACGGCAAATAAAAACCCGACCTATTAGGCGATTGATTAATTGAAATCTCACCTAATAATTCGGGTTTATCATTTGCTTTAATACTTATTCACAGCCTTCTTTTATTTACTCCTCTTTCGTAAACTTGTTGTTTCTTTTTTAAAAGCAATTATCATACTATTTACAATATAAAATAAAGAAATATTAGTACATAATAAATAATCATTTTGTTCATACTATCATTAAGGACTTGTAGCTCAATGATTAGAGCAGTCAGTAGTTAAAGGCACCTTTTACTATTGTACTTCTTGTGGGTTAAAATCCCACCAGGTCCTTTCTTCCTGCAAATTTTACTTACTCCGCTATCAACCTCAAATAATGTAGTTGATGAACCAAAATACGTGCCTCAAATAATGAAGCACGCATTTATATACTATTTATATTCAACTATATTAACGAAAATATCTTCCACTGCTGGCTCTTTTTCAATTAATTCTGCGTCTTTCATCCAAGTGATTGTTTCCTCCCATTGAGCTTTATCTTGACTTCCAAAGCCTGACTCAGATTTCATTAGTGGTAACAATATGTCTAAGCTCTGTACTTCTACTTCCTTAACAAGTGGAAAGTTTGCTTCATCTTGATTACTTAATAAGATCTCTAAAGCTTCTTTAGGTTTTTCAGCAGTAAATTCATACCCCTTTGTTGCAGCTCGCCAAAATGCTTTAATACTCTCTTGCTCTTCATCCCATGTTTTATCACTTGTTACTGCAACTAATTCATAGTAACTAGGAATTCCATATTCGGTTGGATTAATATTACGTGTTTCATGACCTTCATGCTTTAAAACAGGTACTTCATGATTAATATAGGCACCTATAACAGCATCTACATTATTACTAACAATTGATGACCCCAATTCAAAGCCAACATCAACCATTTCAACTTTACCAGGATCACCACCATCAGCTTTTACCATCGACTCAATAAGTGATTCATTTAACGGGATACCAGGGAAGCCAACCTTTTTCCCTTCCAAGTCCTTAGGAGATTGAATACTACTGTCTTCCATGAAAATAACCCTGTTTAATGGGGAACGTACAATTGCACCAACTGATTTCACTTTAACATCTTGATTTGCACGAGCTATGATCACGTCTGGTTGATATGAGATACCAAGTGTAACCTGTCCCGCTGCTGCCAAATTAATTGGATCTGTTGGATTCGCTGGAAATTGAATATCCACATTTAATCCTTCATCTTCAAAATAACCTTTTTCTTTCGCAATATATAAATAGCTGTGAACAGCATTCGGATACCAATCTAGCATAATACTAACATCTTTTAATTTCTGCTTTTCTTCTTTCGAACCATCACCTGTTGTGTTTTCTCCACCTGAACAAGCTGATAGCAGCCCGATTACTAAACTCAATATCACTAAAAATAATTTTCTCATTCTGTTTTCCTCCATTTTAATATTCTTTTTTCAAATACATCCACAATCACAAATAATAAAATTCCAACAGCAGATAAAATAACAATGGGTGCAAAAACACCTGCACCATCAAATTGTGTCATCATTCGTCTACTAAAATAACCTAAGCCTGCCTGAGCACCAATCCATTCACCAATAGCTGCTCCTATCACACTGAGTGTAACAGCTACCTTTAACCCTGAAAAAAAGTGTGGCATACACCCTGGAACTTGCAATTTAAAAAAGATATCCTTTTTACGCGCTCCCATCGTTAATAATAAATCTTTATACTCCTTATTTGTGGAACGTAATCCATCATATGTATTCACAGTAATTGGAAAAAAAGTGATCAAAACTGTTACAACCACCTTACTCCATATGGAATAACCAAACCACAAAACAAAAATGGGTGCGAGGGCGATAATTGGAATCGTTTGAGATGAGATAATTAGCGGATAAATTGTTTTTTCAATTGTTTTACTAACACTCATCATAATTGCAAGTCCTACTCCACATACAATCGAGATTAACAGCCCAATAATAATGACAAGAGTTGTAGCAGGTAAATGATCTAATAATAAAGGCTCTTTTAATTCCCAAAGTTTAAACAACACTTCAGTTGGTGTAGGTAAAATAAAGCCTAAATTCACAGCACGTGCCCCTATTTCCCAGATCACTAATAGGCAGAAGACAAGTAAACTTGATGCTCCGTATTTTTTGATCATTATCATAGCTTCACCTGCGCTCGTAACTCTTCTAATAGCTTTTCCTTTAGTTCAATCATATGTGTTTGATTTAAATCCTTAAGTACCCTAGGTCTACCTAATGGAACCGAAACCTCTTGTAAATCAGTTGCTGGTGTTTCCTTAAAAATAAAAATACGATCGGCTAAAAACAATGCTTCATTCACATCATGTGTGATAAATAGAATCGTATTTTTCCGTTTTTGCCATAGTTTTAAAAGCCATTCTTGAAGTGATAATTTCGTAATCGCATCAAGTGCGCTAAATGGTTCGTCTAACAGGAGAATCTGTGATCCACTTAAAATTGTACGTAAAAAAGACACACGTTGTCTCATACCTCCTGATAAGTCACCCGGAAAAGAATCTTCAATGCCTTTCAAACCAAACTCATCAAGCAAATTAGTAACTTGATAAAATGCCTCACGTTTTTTTATCCCTTTAATTTCCAACGGAAGTGCAGCATTCTCAATAATAGTTCTCCAAGGTAATAGCAAATCTTGTTGTGGCATATAGCCTACTTCACCTAGTCGATTTTTAATGAACTTTTTTTGCAGATGAATTTCACCTGTATTTGGTTGCTCTAGCCCTGTGATGAGTTTAAATAACGTACTTTTTCCTGACCCACTTGGGCCGATAATGCAAACAAACTCACCTTGATTTATATGAAAATTCAACTCTTTAACAATAGGAGAAGAATGATTATTATACTGAAATGTAACACTTTTAAATTCTAAAGCGGTATTACTCATCCGTTGGCCACATCGTTTCGTTATATGCAATATCCCAAAACATATATTCAAATCGAGTTGTATTCAAGAAAATTTCCTCTAATTTAACTAACTCTACTTCTGGCTTTTCTTTCGTTAATTCATCCATTAAATCAATACACCATTTTGCAAGCTGTCCAAATTCTTCTGAAGCATACATACTAATCCATTCTCCGTAAAATTCGTGATCTTTTGCTCCTTCACGTTGAGCCAAATCCTTTCCTATTTCCCAGTAACTCCACATACACGGAAGTAGTGCAGCGACAAGATCTGCAAGTGTGCCATTTTGACTTACATGCAGCATGTAATGAGTGTATGCTAACGTTGTTGGGGAAGGCTTTGCTTCTTCAAGTTCATCAGTTGTAATATTAAATTTCTGTGCATACTGACGGTGTAGCTCCATCTCTTCATTTAGTGTTGAATTTAGTAATGAAGCAAACTTCCCCATCGTTGCAAGATCTGTTGCCTTCACAGCTCCTAAAGCAAAAACTTTTGCATATTCAATTAAATATAAATAATCCTGTATCATATAAAAACGAAATTTATTTTTATCTAATGTCCCATCCCCCATTCCTTGTACAAATGGATGAGCATGATTTTTTTCCCATATTGGTAGAACATTTTCATAAAGCCTTTTACTAAATTTCATTTAATTACCTCCTCTTTACCATTCCATCTATTCTTCTTTCTTTGTATGACACCAATTATAAATAAACTTTATGATCACCTTTGTATAATCAACAAGCTGATCAATAGAAAGTTGTTCATTTACAGCATGAGCATGCTCTAACTTACCTGGACCATAGATAGCTGTAGGTATTCCAGCTTCCCCTAACCAACCACCATCTGTAACAGTTGGTGATACATCTATACTAGCTTTTTCATGTAACACAGTTAAATGAGCATCTGCTAACTTTTTAACAGCAGTATGTTCTGAATCAACTTCTAAAGAAGGAAAAATTTCTCCTCTATCAACAATCATTGATTGACCACCCCAAACAAATGTTGGTGGATTTTCTCTAAGCCACGTGTCAGACTTTGCTACATAAGAAAGATGTTCTTCAATTTCTTTGATAATTTCTTCATGTGACTCATCAGGATAATAATGCACAGTAATCCACAAGCGGCATTCATCAGCAATAAAGGCTGCATGTCTTCCACCCTCAATAACAGCTGGATTAATTGTATTTGTCCCAGGTAAATAGCCTGGATAACTTTTTGTAATTGACCAATGACGTTCCAGATCCTGTAACCCTTGGATTATTTTTGTCATTTTTTCGATTGCGCTTGCAGCAAAAAGATTTCCACCAGCATGAATCATCTGTCTTCTTGTTGCGTCATGGTATGTTTGATTACTTTTAACAGTAATCCAACCAGTTATCACTCCACCCTGACCTTGAATATGTAAATCACTCGTATCAACAACAACGGCAAAATCTGCTTTATACCCTCTCTTACAACATTCAAGTGTTCCTGCTTCCCCAACTTCTTCTCCAATGACAGATTGAAAAATCAAATCACCTGGTAGTTCAATCCCTGCCTCATGTAATAATTGGATCGCAAACAATGCACCAGCTAGACCACCCTTCATATCTGCAGCACCACGTCCTACAATCGCTCCATCTTTTACAACTGGAGTAAATGGATTTACTTCCCACTGCTCACCTTCATTTACTTCAGCAACATCAATATGACCATTAATAATCAAGCTTTTATAAAAATCAGCTTGTTTTCCTTTAAGTACGCCTACAACATTAGGATCATTGTGATAAACATCCCACATATCAATAGAAAATCCTTTTTCCTTTAAAAAATCAGCAACAAATTGTTGAGCATCACCTGTATTTCTAGCAGGAGGTGCTGGTGTTTTATATTTAATTAATGTTTTTAACAAATCAATTAGTTCATCTTTTCTTTCATCAATTTGATCAATAATATGCTCAATGTGATGTGCCATAAAATTCCTCCTCGGTGTAGGTTAATTCATCCAATATCAGACATTCTTACTTTTAATCTTTTTTCATCATTCTAAAAAAGACAATAAAAAACCACTTCCAGAAAGAAGTGGTTTGAATGCACATGTGTATAACAATCCGCTTAAAACATAAATCAAACGGAGATTATTATATAAAATGTATAGTCAAACACCTCTTCCCTACGCTAGTATTATCTAGATCAGGTAATAAGGGTCAAGGCTCAAACGCCTCTCTCAGCTTAAGAAAGCTCCCCTAGTGGTGAAAAGATTCAGTATTTCATTAGTTAATAGATTACATTATTTTTAACATATAATTCTATATTTAGCAATCGATTATTAAATTCCAACGTTATTTGGACACAGAATATGACTGATCATAAAGCTGTAATTCATTGTCAAAACGCTTAAATAGCAACCCAAAAATGGAAGCTAACACTTGTTGAAACAACATCCCGATAACAACCGGAACAGCTACAGCTGGAGGAAAATATTGTACAGCAATGACTGCTCCTGCACTAATATTCCTCATACCCCCTGTAAACATCATCGCGATCTTTGTTTCACGATCTTTCTTGAAAAGACACCCAAACATCCACGCCAAAAAATAACCACTAGAAGCCAAACCAAAAACAGTAATGATGATGAATAACAGCTCTAAATTAACTTTTTTAATATATGGAGCTACAACCGCACCGTTTATCATGACTACAGAAGATAAAGCTAATTTAGAAAAAGGTGCTAATTTTTTTGACGCAATAACGCTTTTTCCATTTGTAAGATGATGAATAAACATTCCAATAAATGAGGGAATGACAACCATTAACAATAAACCAGACATTATACTAAAAGGATCTATTTCTACATTCTTTCCAACAAGAATAGATAAAGTATACGGAACAACAAATGGTGATAAAATTGTATCTATTAATATGATAGACAAAGCTAAAGCAATACTTCCCTTATATATGTTCACCCAAATAAAGCTAGTAATTCCTGTTGGAATAACAGTTGCTAAAACCAACCCTGTGACTGTTAAATGATTTTCAAAAACAACTTGACCAATAGACCATGCAATAAGTGGCATAATAACATGTAACAACAATAAAATGACAATAAAAGGGAAAGGCTTATGTAGAGCTCCTTTTAATGAGTGAAAATTTGAGCTTAAGCTTCCAGATAGCGTCATAAAAGCAAAGATAAAAGGAATTAAATATGCGAAAGGTAAGAGATGATCAGCTAATAAAATACCAAGTATCACACTTATTGGTGTGATAACCGGCATCATTTTTTCTAATAGCCGATTTAAAGCTTCAAGCATAAAACATTCTCCTAATCTTATAATCTAGATGCATTTAATTTTAGCAAATGATAAAAATGTTAATCATATATTTTTTTGAGCAATTTTGATTTGAATATTTTCAACCACTTTTTTAAGATAATGATCTTCGTGCGGTACAAAACTTTGTTTATGAATCACTTTAACGTCTGTTATTTTTTCTCCCAATGGATTTTCTTTAAATCCTTCACTATGTATAGTCGTTTGCTGACCAAACCAAAGTTCAATAAAGTCATCTAATCTCACTCTGTATATTCCCGAAACTTCTTCTTTTTGCAAGAAAAAATGTTCAAATGAATGCTTTGTTTCATATAAAAACACATGACATAATTCATGATCAATTAGACATTTTTCATACAAACGTTCTTTGATTACACCTAATGAAATGAGATCGCTAAATGCAAGAGCAACTCCAATTTCCTCATTAACCTCTCTCACTCCATCTTCCACAGTTTCACATGAAAGCAAATGACCTGCAGCTGTAATATCAAGTAAGTTAGGATAATCCTTTTTTTGCTCACACCTTAATTGGAAATATATATAAATATCTCCATTATGGACACTTATCAACCAACAATGGAATGTCTCATGCCAATACCCTTTTTCATGAACTTTCTGTCTTGTTTCCATTCCTTTATAATTGCCGTCTTCATCAAAGATTTTTAGTATTTCTTCTGTCATTAATTAAGCTCCTTACAAATATTATTATCGAAAAACTGTTGAAGGTACATCAAATAGATTCCAAAGTACGATTATATAAATGAACGACAAGATCCAAGATATTACTGGTTTATAGTGGTGTAATGCCAATACTGAAAACATGACAACATCAAATGAAATAGACCACCATTCATTCCAACCATTGTAATGTTTAATTCCGCCTAAAAGATGTGTAATGATTTCATTAGTCGCGTATATCATAACCCAAAACGTAATATAAAGGAACTGCTTTGATAACTTCCCTTTAGGAAAATTCCCTAAGTAAATTAATATGGTGCAAGGATATTTAATCATCATAATTATTAGAGAAATATGAACACTGGTTATTCCGTTTTTTTCATCTATAGAAACAGGGTTAAATCTCCATAATGGAAAATGATCAAATAGAAGAAAATGATATAATAAATCACCGTTCACAAAAAATAAAATCGTTGGATAATACAATCGCCAATTTCTCCAATCTCCCCATTTCCAAGCTGCAAAAATATAGATAAATCCATAGATATAATTCATTTTCAACACCTACTTTGAGCAAAATAAATAACATTCTCTTTGACATATTTAGACGTACATTTTGTAACTACCAGCATTTAACATCTATTATAATGTCCAATTCACCACAAAATAGTTTTAGAAAGTATTCCTATTGTTGTTGATTCTGACTTCTGTTTCAGCTATTCGTTTTCCCGGGAACCTAAAAATACCGCTCTTTGACAGGCAATCCCGCAAGAGTCTTATTTAATAACCTTTAAATCAACAATGAGCTAAAAATCAAAATTAAGCTATAATCCATCCTACAATCAAGAGTCTTTTTTGAAAAAGGCTTTTATCAAGGCTGTTTTCGCAAACTTTGTTGCTATTAAATAGCCTAATCAATCAGCACTGCATTAAGTTAAGTGGCATCTTTTCTTCATAAATTAGTACCCTTATAGTGAAAAACTCGTTATTACTCCAAATTTTGGTTACATAGCAACAAGTAGTCAGAAAAGAGCTCTTATCAAATACCGATTCAAGATAAAAATGGAGATGAAAATATACATGAAAATCCTTTCACTAACTTTCGTTACCTTATTCACCTTCATGTTTAATGCCGGATTTACTTATGCACTACAAAGTAACCCTAAGCATTGTTTAGATTTTGAAATTACTTTAGAGGATTGGCAGGAAGTAAATAAGATTATTCCGAAAAAATCTATATTTACTGTAATTGATATTGAGACAGCGAAATCTTTCACTGTTCAAAGAAGAGCTGGTAGTCGTCATGCAGATGTTCAACCTTTGACAAGCAATGATACTAAAATAATGAAAGATATCTACAATGGCAACTGGAGTTGGCATCGCCGCGCCATTTTAATAGTGACAAACAATCTGTTAATTCCCGCTTCTATGCATGGTATGCCACATGGGGCAGGTGCGATAAACAATGGATTTCCGGGTCATTTTTGCATTCATTTCTCAGGAAGCACCACACATCGCTCAGGAAAATCTGATTTATCACACCATCTGATGATTTTAAAAGCCGCTGGAAAGTATGAAGATTATATAAAGGAACTCGATGCAGAACAGTTATTAAATGTACTTTTAGTAACGATAAAAAATAACGATAAATCATTAGCTAAAAAAGTAGCTCTAAGTAATAAAAAAATAGATGAAGCTTTGCGATCTATCGACAAAATAGAAACAATGTCTTGGTCCATAAAAACGACAAAAAAATCAAATGAGTTACTAACAACCTTTCCAGTCGACCTTAAAATATATTTTAAAAACAAAGAAGCAGTTAAAGAAAATATTTCTTTTACAATAATAAGAACCTCTCCTATCTCTTCTTGGAAAGTAAATATAGATCCTTTGATTAAAGTGATTAACGATAATAATTAACTAGGAGATGAACATTCAATGTATTTTTTCCTCTCAATATTTCTTTCCTTACAATTTATGCAACCTGTAAACTTATCTGAGAAAATACTGATTACACATGAGGGAGAAGAAATAAAAACTGTAAACCGTAGTGATTTTCAACTTCACCCAATTGCAAATTATTTAATAGACAAACAAAAATTAATCGAATTAACTGAATATGTAAACTCAAAAGTTTATAAAGCACCAATTGACGCATATTTAAATGAACAAAATCAATTAATTAGCGAAGAAAAAGGATCGAAACTTAATCAAGAAAAATTCAAAATGAAATTTTATCAATCCTTTTTCTCTAATGGCTCTGTGACAATAAACATCCCCATTCAAACACTTTATCCTCGGGTTGATAGTGAGTTACTTTCAAGTATTAAAACAAAACAAATCAGCTATTATATTACTTATTTTAATAGTAGAAACAAACAACGCTCTCAAAATATTCAATTAGCTTCAGAGGCAATAAATAATCATGTTGTTTTTCCAGGCGAGATTTTCTCATTTAATTCAGTTGTGGGTAATCGAACAGTTGAAAAAGGGTATTTACCTGCCCCTATTATTGTTAAAGGAGAATTGTCAGAGGGAGTTGGAGGAGGAATATGCCAGGTTTCATCAACTCTCTTTAATGCGGTAGACCGTGCAGGAGTAAAAATAATCGAACGGTATTCTCACAGCCGACAAGTACCTTACGTTCCTCCAAATCGGGATGCAACTGTTAGTTGGTATGGACCAGATTTCACATTTAAAAATCAACATAATCAGCCACTACTTATTCGGTCAAAGGTTATAGGTGGTCGTCTAGTTATTACTATATTTTCATCAGATGTAATTGAAACGACCAAGAAAAATATACCGAGTGCCCCACAAAAACTTCCTAAAGAAGTAGTTGATATGTAGTAATTTGGTGGTTTTTTTAACATACTATAACAAGAAAATGTTTAGACCTGCTCTATTTGTGTTACATCATTAGTAGAGGAGGTTTTAGATTATGAAACAATTACTACTAACAATTTTGGCAATAGGATTACTTACTGGTTGTAATCAAGTAGAAAATGCTACAAACATAATTGAGAACGAAGCTGAAGAAATTGAACAAGAAGTTGAACAATCTCTAGAAAACAGTGAAGAAGAAATTAATAATCTTGTTGATAATCTAAACAATGAACTGGAAGAGGAAGTAGATGATATTGATCCATCATTCGTATCAGAGGGTGAAACAGCTATTATTAACACACCTTTACTGTTTCCTTTAAATGAAGAAGATTATGATGAACTATATGGATTAATAGAAGATTCAAATTATGAGCAAATCAATAATATGACAGAAAGTGGAAATGTTATGATTGTTGAGGAGAACACGAAAGTTGAAGTTGTAGACATGGGAATTAGACAAGCTAAGGTCGAAATCCTTTCATCGGGAGAACAAGGTTATATACCAGCTAAATATTTATCACCTCAAGAAAGCTCATAATACTGCCTTTAAAACTCTAGATATATTATCCAGGAAAAGTTTATCCAGATTTCATTTAACAATCGTGTAATGAAGCAATGATTAAATGGGAAAATTCTAGATATACAAAAATCCGGCTTCCATAAGGGAGCCGGATTAATCATTGTTATAAGAGCCGCGATTGCCGCATCATAAATTATAGAGTTTTAAACCACCACTCCTACAAGTGGGTGTTCGCAGAAGCTTTCATACCTTCCTCTACATAATGAAGGCTTGGTATTCCGTCCTCAATGTAAAACTCCCTATTTCAGCTTAAAGGTTAAAACTTTATAAAAAATGCGTACAGCGCAGCTTGTATAGTTATAATACTAAATTTTATAGGTGAATGCAATAGCAGATGTTCCCAAAAATATTTTAGTTGATTACATTTTTTACATTTTCTAAGAAATTTCGTAATAAACTTTCTGAAGATATAGCTTTATCACCACCAGCTTGAACAAACGATGGCTTCCCTCCACCTTTTCCATTTATATCAGGTAGAATTCCCTTTAATACAGCATTTAAATTTAGGTTAATATCTTCACTTCTAGCACTCACAAGTTGTAATTTTTCTTGATTATCACTTATTAAAATAATAATTGTATTGTTTTTCTTTGTCAAAAGATCTTTTGCTAAATCTTGCAGATCACTTATCGGCCTGTTTATGTATACACTTGAGATAACATGAACATTATTTAAGAGATGAGCATTTGATATCAATTCATTTGCTTCATATTGAATAAGCTGACTTTTAAGATTCTCCAAATCTTTTTGAAGTTCTCGATTATTTTCTATCAAACGATCTGCTGCTTCACTCAGCTTTTCTTGAGGTGCATTTAATTTACTTGTTAATTCTACCATCACCTTATGTTTATCATGAAGCTGATGACGAACACGATGCCCACAAACAAATTGAACTCGTATGTGTTTTTTTTGTTTTTCAAGTCCCAAAATCTTTATCACACTAACTTCTCCTGTTGATTTTGGATGAGTCCCTCCACAGCCATTGTCATCAACACCTGGTATAATGACAAGGCGAATGTTGTCTTTCACTGTTAGCTCTTTTCTAAGATGATACGCTGGAAGCTCTTCCTCTGTAATCCATTTTGTGATAATTGGTTTGTTTTCAAGAATGATTTTGTTGCATATCAATTCAACCTGGTTTATCTCTACTTCATTGATGTCAGTTATCGCTAAATCAATTGTGCAAATTTCTTTTCCTAAATGAAAGCTAATCGTTTTATATCCATAGGTATTCTCAAAGGCCGCTGATAAAATATGCTGACCTGCATGCTGTTGCATATGATCAAAACGTCTCTCCCAATTTATGCTACACGAGACTTTGTCAGTACGTTTTGGGATTGTTTCAACATAATGACGAAGCTCTCCGTTCACTTCTTCTACATCTAATACATTGTGACCATCAATTTCACCTATATCATGAGGTTGTCCACCCCCTGTTGGGTAAAAAGCGGTATCTTCTAGTAATACATATGCTTTTTTTTGAGATTCATCAAAACCTTCTTTTACAATTTTGGTTTCAAAAGAAGTTAGATACGCATCTTGATAATATAATTTACCTGTCATAATCGCTCCACTCATTTTAATAAATTTTACCCAACTATAGCATATCGTTGGGTAAAACGTCATTATTCACCTATATTATTTTCAAACCATAGCTGTAACTCTTGTATTGTTGTAAATGTGAATATTTCTTCTCCATTTTGTCCATTATCACTTCCTGTATTTCTCTTAGTGTGATTTGGCCCTCTTGACTTGATAGTAGAATCGCATAAGGATAATCTATATTAATATACCTTGCATCTAAGTCAGTATCAGTCCATCTTTTACTTTGGCTGTTTTCGCAAACTTTGTTGCTTTTACATACCCTAAGCAATCAGCACTGTATTAAGTCTAGTGGCATCTTTTCTTCATAAAAATAGTACCCATGTAGTGGGATACACTGTTTCACTCCAAATTTTGGTTACCTATCAACACTCGTTCAGAAAAGAGCCCTTACTTTTAAAAAATCATGACAATGCTCCATATCCTGCACTCCTTTTCACTACTCTCTTTCTAAAGTTATTCTTTACATGAATTTCAGAAAACAAACAAAAGCTAACAAATAAGAAAGTAATGAAAGGAGATAAATTCGTGAGCAAAAATAGGAAGATCACTAACCCAAAAGCTAAGCAAAATCTTGATCAATTAAAAGCAAAGGTTGCAAACACATCATTTCCTGATAAGGCAAAATTTGAAGTAGCAAAAGAATTTGGGATACCACTAAACGAAAAAAACAACGGAAGCTTATTATCTAAAGATGCAGGTAAAATTGGTGGAAATCTTGGAGGTAATATGGTCAGGGAAATGATTAAAATGGCAGAAGAACAATTAATGAAGAGAAAATGGAGAGTTGATATAAATACTTTTAAGAAAGTGACAAACAACCAATTAGGCTAGGACGTAAGCCTTTGGAATTGAAGGCAAAGATTCTGTTATTCCAAAAGGCTTATTATCCATAAAAAAGCGATGAAACTAGAATCAGTGACTAGATCAACATCTTATGCTTGCAACTGCTTTAACTTATAAAATTCCCCTTTACGTTTAATAAGCTCTTCAAAACTCCCTTCTTCAACACATGTACCATTATCCATGACTATAATACGATCTGCATCTCGAATTGTAGATAACCTATGAGCTACAATAAATGTTGTCCGACCTTTTATTAATTTTTGAATCGCTTGTTGTACACGATATTCTGAAACATTATCAAGTGCAGAGGTTGCTTCATCTAATAAAATGATTTGTGGATCACGAATAATCGCTCTTGCAATAGCAATTCTTTGTCTTTGACCTCCTGAAAGCTTTCCACCGTGCTCACCAATTAATGTATCTAAACCATTTGGCATATCAGCAATAACATCTTGAAGATTTGCCATTTCAATAACTTCATATAATCTCTCTTCTGAAACACTACTCACTCCATATGTGATATTATCACGAATTGAGCCTGAAAAAAGAATTGTGTTTTGTGGCACAACTGCTAGTTTTTGACGGTAAGTTTGCATTTGAAGATCGTCATATGGAACACCATCAACTAACAACCTTCCTTCATTTGGTTTATAAAATCCCAAAACCATACTTAAAACAGTTGATTTACCAGCACCAGAAGCACCCACAAGTGCCACACATTCTCCTGCTTTCACCTCTAAATTAAGGTCATGTAAAACATGTTTTGAAGAGTCTGCATACTGAAAGTTCACTTGTTCAAACGTTATCTTCCCAGCAATTGACGGTAATTTTTGTTTACCTTGATATTCAACCGTTTGAGTTGAAAACAATACCTCCGAAACTGAAATAATCGATTCATATCCTTTCGCTAACTGTGGGTAGACATTGATAATTTGATTAATTGACATTAATATCGTTGTGAAAAATCCTTGGTACATGACAACATCTCCAACAGTAATCGTACCCTGATAGGCAAGAATAGCTGTAAAGATAAGACAAAACATTTGAAAAAGTTGAAACACAACCCATCCTGTAGCACCAAAGTATGCTTCAGAAATATCTAGCTTATATCCTTTTCCTTTTAGATTTTCTAATGTAGTATCTGTTTTCTTGATTTCCAGCTCCTCTAATCCATGTGCTCTAGTTACTGGAATCATTGTTAAAGTTTCAGCAACTTGACCTGACATCGTTTCAATCTGCTTACGAAATTCATTATTCTTTTTTTGTAAATTCTTTTTAAAGAAATAAACAAGTAAAATGGCAACGGGAATAACAAGGATAAAGAACAAAGCAACCAACAAGTTTTTACTAGCAGTTACACCTATCGCAACAATTACACTTGTTAATGCAGCAGAAAATGTGTACATAATTTGTTTTGATAAAAATTCAATATTTTCCACATCACGTAAAACTTTAGATTGAAGCCTTCCTGATTTTAGCTCACTATGATATGAAATTGACAAGTGCTGAAGTTTTCTTACTAATGTACTTCTCAGTCCGGCTTCAACGTGTCTAGAAGCTTTGCTCAAAAAGCTCATATGTAACATTTGAGAAGGAATATTCTGCAAAATGACAAAAGCAACAACAGCTAAATTAACCCAAAGATCTGTCATGCTATGTTCTTTAGGGTTACTAGCAATATCTATCATATTTGCTGTAACAATGGGTATGATCCATACTGGAGAATGTTTTATAAGAAAGAAAAAAAACGATAATCCAATATTTCGAAATTGCCCTTTGTACAACATATAAAGTGTCTTAAACGCACCTTCAACTTTTCCAGGTCCATTTTTAAAACGTTGCTCAAAATCAAAAGATTCCTGTCCTTGTTTGTTAGGCATCTTGATGTCCCCCTTACACAATAGCTTTAGGTAATGTAAATAAAAGTACTTAGTCATTGTATTCACCTAATCTTTGTGTTATCCATTTTAATTTAAATCTATCAATATTTTAAGTTATCGATTAGTTTACAATTATTTTATTATGATACCGATTACAAGTCAAACTGAGAAACGAAAAAGATGCTGTGAGATAATTAAAGAAATTATCCAAAAGATGAATAAATCTAAACTATTGTTAAAATTCACAATGTATAATACTGTTTGCTCTTAATCATTTAAGTTGAAAGTCAAGTTTGTTTCCTTCATTCCACTAGTTCTTAAGAATAGAATATCGTATAAATTTTTTAAAAACAGCAACTAAAAACCCGTACTATTAGGCGATAGATTAATTGACCTATCATCTAATAATTCGGGTTTATCACTAGTATATATACTTATTGTTCCAGCCAACGAATTCTACTATATGAGTTTGATTATACATGAAAAGGTATTGAAGCTTTTTACTATAATAGAAAATTCCAGACAAAAATTTATCTTACCAGTTTGTAGACAACGTATATTTTCAAGACCTTCAGAATGATTGAAGCGCTTGACTACTTTCGAGGCAAGAAGTCTTGGTAGCAGAGGAATTACCCTGTTTGGTAATGAGCAACAAAGAAAGCGAGCGATTGTAAACAGTCTGAATTCTACATCTATAAAATATTTAATAACAGCAAAAAGAAAATAACAAAAAAACATGATACATTTGCTAAACTAAATACATATTCTTTGCTTTCTCTATCATATTGCCATTCTTCTATTCCTCTTATGAGTGATGAAAGCATAATGTAAACAGTTAAAATTAACAAATTGTTTACGATCATTTCAAATATGATATTAATCATTAAAACGAGCATAAAAGAAAAAAATAAAATTTTTTCTCGTTTTTCAAATTTTATTGTATGATGCTCATATTTACCGAATAAACCTACCTTTTTCATTTTAAATAATCTTCTAAATAAAAGTTCTATTAAACCTAAAACCAAGAAAATAAAAATTAACAGCACAAATATCACCTCAAACCAATGTTTCTTAATAAGATGGCATGTTGGTCTTCCTCATTTTATTAAGAATATCTTCACATGCTCACTAACTCTTAAATAATTAAATCTTAATAATATATAAATAAAGTAAACTTTTTCATTTTCCTTCAATAAAAAGATATAACAAACCTTTGAAATTAGTTTGTAAATAGAATTCCTATCATAATCACAAATAAAGAAATAGCCAAAGTACTCTAGAGGTTTTGGTAATTTCTTTAAATTTATCTTTTTCAATGGAAGTCCTTCAATTTGTGCCATATGGTCTACCGCATCATTAAATGGTTTCTTATGTTCCATCTTCAGCCTCCTATCTCAAAAGAAAATACATCATTAAAAGATTTTAACCAGTATATTCCTTTTATCTATTATACAATAATCTTCAAACGAATTTAGAAGATCGTAAAATAAAGATAAGTGTTGACCATATATGGAATCTGACTTAATCCATTTAAATATTTGCTCATAGTTTTTCTAAATCTGGTAATTATAAGTACATCGAAGATAAGCGTTTTTTAATAAATAGCTATGTGAAAGCTCAAGGTTGATTTTTAGCACTTTGTTATTTGGAATTGAATATTTATGAAACTCCTGCAGGAAGAGCGTGTCCAAGGGGAGACAATAGCTATTGATTCACTAATTGCAAGAATCAGATACCACCCATATATTTTGGCTAGGAGGAAAAAAAGTGACAACGATATTTGAATCAGTAAAAGACTTTTTACAAATTAGTTTAGATGACGAGCCCAAAAATCCTCTTCATGTTGGAGAAGTGATGAGTTGTTGGATGTATTTAGCTTTAATGGATGAAGCAACAGTTTATATTCAGATAGGTCTTAATTCAACAAATGATGATGAAGTAAAAGATCTGCTAAAACAGAGTTTAAAACAGTGTGATGTACAAGGCGAACGTTTTAAGCAATTTATGAAAACAGAAGGAATACATTTACCACCAACAAGTGAACAGCGACCAAATTCTGATCCTAATAGTGTTCCTTTAGGCGTAAAACTAACAGATGAAGAAATTGTAAATGGGTTGAGTATCAAAACGGCTACTGCTGTTTCTCATTGTGCAGTTTCATGTTCCCAATGCATTCGTAATGATGTTGGTGCATTATTTACTCAATGTATGCTAGAAAAAATGAAATTTGGTACTTCACTAAAGGATGCAATGAGAAAAAAGAGTTGGATTAAAGTTCCTCCATATTATTACCCTCCAGGAATGCCTAAACAACAATAAGAATAGGAAGAGAAACCCATAATGACTATGGTTTCTCTTCCTATGAACCCTCATTCCAATTTCATTTTCACATCCCCATTGATCCAACTAGGATAAAATCCTAGTTGAAGCTTAATTGGGTTTGAGTACTTTCGATTATCTAGTGTGAAACCAATACTTTGAGCATGATCTTCATAACCATAAGATACTCCACCAGTACTACTTATGTCTTTACCTTGACTATCTTCAATCGATGTAAAAATGTGATAATTAAATTCTTTCTCTAATTCTAAATTTAAAGTAATGTTCCCTCCTTCTACTTGTAAATCTGAAAGTTTATTTCCTTTTGGTTGTTGAATAATCTCCTTTTTTTCAGTATCTATAATAACAAATGCATCTTCTTTATTCACTGCCTGAATTTTATTTATGACTAAATACAGTTCTTTAGGCGTTTTGAAATAATTACTTTGTAGATAAATCATTTGTTCATGATCATTAATCTTAGATGCTGTGATCCCATTTGCGATTTTTGACCAAGCTTCTCCATTTTGATCTACAAGTCTAATATCTTGAAATTCTAAAAGCTTCTTTGAATTATTTGGATCCATCTCAACATGAACTGCTACCCGCAATGGATCAACCGTTACTTTTTTCACAGTAATGTTTTGATTTTCAATACTCACTGTTTTATTCATTTCATATACTTGAGATTTGTGATCTTGTTTTTTTATCGTAAATGGAACTGAAAAGTCTGTCATAATCCCCTGATTTTTCACTTCTACGTTCAGCTTTAATTCTTGTGAATCTAGAGGGTCTGAGAAGTAGAATTCCAAAACATCAGAATAACTCTTTGTTTGATCATCAGAAGGATTTCCAAACGACAAAGTGTCGTACTTTATTTTATCGCCGCTTTTAGTATGAAGAGTCACTTTCTCAATTTGCAATTCACTTAATTTCTCTACCCCTTCAATTGAATAAAAGATAACCATTCCCTTATCATCAGATATAACAGAATCGATTGTCATATTCATGCCATTTTTTTTTTGTGAAATTCCTATTTTTTGTGCGTATTCATTGTCTATTGCTGCTTGTAATCCTTTATTATTGCTGATAAGTTCAACAATTTTCTCCATTCCTGGAACTGTAGATAGATATTCAGCAAAAGTAGGTGATACTCGGATGGTTGTTAAAAGACTTATTAAAATAATAGCTGCTGCAATACTCGGCATAATCCAGATTTTTTTCTTCTGTTTATTTGCTATTTTGCCATTTTTATAGCCTGATTCTATAGCTTGATCTATTTTATCTAATGGGATATCAATTAAATCGTACTGTTCTTTCCATTCTGTTAATTTTCTTTCTTCCTTCTCAAACATTTTTCTTCTCTCCTTTCTCTTCAAGGATATAACGTAAAGTGCGAAGAGCTTTAAAAGCCAAAGTTTTCACCGTACCTTCTGGACAATTCCACATCATTGCTATCTCTTTTATCTTTATATCTTGAAAATATTTCAAATGAATTAACTCTCTTTGATCATCGTCTAAGTAGGTCATGGCTTCTTCAATTTCTATATAACGATAATCCTCGTTCTTTCCTAGTTGCAATAATAGTTTTTCATCTAAAATCATCCGGTTATTTTTCTTTAAAATATCCTGACAATAATTAATCATGATTCAAATCAACCAAGTTTTAACATAGTTAGGTTCACGTAATTCATGTATGCTCTTATATGCTCGAAATGTCACCTCTTGAATCGCCTCAATAGCTTGATCTTGATTTTTCAAGTAAGATAATGCAGTTTTATATAAATCTATCTTATGAGCATGGATTACTTCTAGAAATGCTTGATCATTCCCGTTAATCGCCTTTTTCACTTTATTAACATTCACTGCTGCTCCTCCCTCCAGATGCTTCTATATATTAGACATTTTATACTAGAAAAAGTTTTATCAAATAATTATTTATTTTTTTGAGATGCTTTCTTAAGTGAGAGGTACTTTGATCTAGTAGTTATAGTGGAATCAAGCGGAGGACACTTGACTCCTAGGATATCAGTCTTGCCTAAATACAAAAAAAATTTTAATACTGACGTACTCTTGGTTGTTGAGCTTTGTACCATTGCAAACAAAGAAAGAATATAAGGAAAGCATCAATAAAATCACCACCATAATACATCAAAATCCCTCCTGTTTCGGCATGCTTACTCGAAATTCCATATGGAGGATTGGCATATATGTATTTTGATAAAATGCCATGAAAGGCTAAAGCAAGAACTAAAATAATAGCTCGATACCCTATCTTTCTTCTGTGTGCTGTTGGATCAATATAGATCATTGATGCTGTGAAAAGGTACCCAGCTAAGAAAACGTGTAGATGAATAAAAAAATGTAAATAGATATTGTGATGCATACTTGAATATAGCTCAGTAGTATAAAGAATCCATAATCCACCTACATTGAGGATAGATGCAATAATAGGGTCTGAGAAGAATTTCATAGGATGACTCTTGAGTATCGATGAAAGACAGCGAGCATGTTTCACCTTCAGAGTTCGTAAAACAAGTGTTATCGGGGCAGCCAGTACCATAAGAAGAGGAGCGAGCATCCCTAGAAACAAATGACCAATCATATGTACTCTAAAATCATGATGCGCCAGGTCTGCAATGGGGCCAATAAGAGTGGATGCAGCAAATAAAACCCCCAATATCCAAAAAACAGTTCGATAAAAAGGCCATTTCTTATACCTACGATTAGAAGAAATGGTAGCGAATATATACAAAAAAATGAAAAAAATAATCAATAAAATGATCATTCTCTCAAAAAAACTTACACTTCCGTTATGTAAAACTTCATAGTACATCTGCTGTTTCTCCTTTAAACATAAGAAATATATAAATTAGAATACTTTATTGATTGACTTTATAGGACTTCACTATCTACGGGGAAAAATAATAATAAGTCCCAACAGTGATTCTTCCTAGAGCGGTTAGGAGGCCTTCACTTAAAAGCTATAACCTCTGGAATCTTTCTTTAACAGACATCTTCTCTAGTCAGGACGCAGCACGCCTTTCACTCCATTCAAAAATATAAAAATCAGCGATGAGGTTTGACATACCCTTTAATGAAAAAGATTCCAAACAAGATTATGATCACAGCGATGATATTCCAAATCAAATCATAGATGATTATATTTTCAACATAACGTATTTGATGAATTCGCATAATCTTATGTTGAATAATACCATCATATAATTGAAAGCTTCCGCTACCTAGTAACACTCCACCCCACCATCTCTTTAGCCAAAAAGCATTTTTATGACGTAGATCGGCAAGGATGAACAAGCTAGCTATTGTCGCAAACCAACTAAATGCATGAAATAATCCATCTGAGACAAGGCCGATAGTTGTTGTTGATTTGTCATAGAAATGATGCCAATGAAGAAGTTGATGAAAAACAGTTTCATCGATGAACGCAGCTAAACCTAGTCCAAAAAAAAGACCTGATATCAGGTTACGTCCTAAGTAGGGAAATCGATCTGAATAAGTAGACTGATTGATTTTTTTATCCATAGGATGTTATATCCTCCATTATTTGCAAGTATACTTTATGACTATATTGCCCAATTAAAACAATCGTTAACAAATTTCATTTTTGTTTTTGAACATATAAGTTAAAATTTTGGCTATCTTTAATATTGATTACAACTTAAAAGAAAAACCAAGACGTTCTTTCAAAGATATACAGAAAGCACAAAAAGAGGCGGGGACATAACGTAGTAATTAACAAAAATTCCAAACAAAGTAATAGCTTAGCGGAGTATATTTCAGGAGCGACGTAACTACACCTACAGCCATTGTTCGGTTTCTATTTTGTTAAAATACTTATGTCCCAACCTCTTTTAAATCAATAAAATAGACGAAAATACCTCTATTAAATACTAAACCTCTACTGAAATATGTTTAAAAACACTCATATCAAACAAACCTTTATCTGTAAGCTTTACTTCTGGTATAACAGGCAAGGTTAAAAAAGACAGTGTTAAAAATGGATTAAATCCTGGATCAAAACCACTTTCTTTAAGTGAATTCTTAAATGCAATAAGTTCTTCATTCACTTTATTAAAATCATGATCAGAAAACAGACCTGCAATAGAAAGAGTGAGTGAAGCTATAATTTCTCCGTCAACCACATAAACTAGTCCTCCTTGCATCTCAGTTAATGCCTTGATAGCCTTTATCATATCTTCATCATTTGTGCCTGCGACAACAAGATTATGTGAATCATGAGCTATAGTTGTTGCAATTGCACCTTTTTTCAACTGAAAACCTCTGACAATGCCAAGACCTATGTTTCCTGTATAATGATGTCGTTCAATCACAGCCATTTTCAATAGATCTTTTTCTACAGAAGGATAGAATTCACTATCATTCCCTTCTAAAATCACTTCTATTTTTCTAGTAACTAAACTATTTGGAACAACACCGATAACATTTACTATGTTGGTTTTTAAAGGCATGACTAAATCTTTTTTTCTCACTTCATCTATACGTACAGTTTCATTCAAAGTAATTGATGAATTTTCACAATCTAAATTCTTCCCAATATATTTTCCAAAATCACCAACAAGGCTTCCCCCCTTATACACTGAGGAAATCACAAATTCCTCTAAACTTTCTGTGAAAAAGAAATCTGCTTCAAACCCCGGTGCAATTGCCCCTTTCGTTTTTAATCCATAACAGCTCGCTGGGTTAAGAGAAGCCATTGTTATTGCAGTAATGGGATCCATACCTTCTTGTATAGCTAATCGAACATTATGATCAATACTACCTTCTTTTATTAAATCATCTAAATGTTTATCATCTGTGCAAAACATGCACCGAGAAAGATTATGTGGCTTAACGACTGGAAGGAGTGCTTTTAAATCCTTTGCCACAGATCCTTCACGTATAAGTAAGTACATACCTCGTTGAAGCCGTTCTTTTGCTTCTTCAGCAGTTGTTGCTTCATGATCTGTTTGAATACCTGCTGCTCGGTAAATATTCAGCCCATCCTTATCTAACCCTGCTCCATGTCCATCAATTTGTTGTGTTAATTCAAGCTTCTTCATCATCTCAGGATTACGATTTTTCACAGCAGGAAAATCCATCACTTCTGCTAAACCTAGTACACGTTCTGATTTTAAGAAAGGAAGAAGATTTTCGGCAAGAAGAGTGGCTCCATTGTTTTCAAAAGTAGTCGCAGGAACACTTGATGGTAGCATAAAGAATACATCAAGTGGAATTCCTTCAGAATTATCGATCATGTATTGAATTCCTCTCACTCCCGAAACATTAGCAATTTCATGAGGATCAGTGATAATACTTGTTACACCATGAGGTAACACAACTTGTGCAAATTGAGAAGGAGATACAAGAGAAGATTCAATATGCACATGTGCATCAATCAATCCAGGACAAATAAATTGTCCTTTCGCATCAATGACAGTCTTTCCTTCATACTCACCGATTCCAACAATCATTCCATCGTGAATAGCAACGTCCTGCTCGATAATTTCTCCGTTAAATACATCCACAATCTTTCCATTTTTAATAACAGTATCAGGAAGGCTATTCTTACCAGCTGTCGCAATATAATTTTGTCGTTTATTCTGCCTGTTCAAAGAAACCTCTCCTTTCTGACTAAAGATGAGAACATACAAATGTAATACTCTTATATCAGAGTCACACCATAGTTTTGTGTTTTAATTTTTGGATCATTTGCACAAATGAATAAATTTTTTTCAGATGTAGTTTCTTTACTGTATATTGTTCAATATTTTATCCACTGCTTTTATGTCTGTCAATTACATTGTTAGCTTATCAAACAAAGATAAGTCCCTTCTTAATATTAAGAAAATTAGAATGTAAATAAGCATAGAAGGTGCTATTTACCTTCTATGCCTATTTGACTTATTACCTCAGATAAAAAGGTGTTGTTTTCTCAGGAAAAACAAGTTCGTACTATTGCCAACGGGGAGGAAGTTTTAGCCTTTTAGTTAACTGCTTATCTGAACCAACTCTAGTACCTTCCTTAATTCTTTACTATCTTTTGCTAAGATATCCAAAACATTAGAACCAAACCATTCCAATGACGCATGAATATCCATTTTTGGAATCATTTCTACTAAAAATTTATGGTAGTTTACTTCTCCATCAAACAATGAAACCATACCTTCTCTTGAGCCTGATGCAGCATAGACATTTTCTGGTGCGAAAACAGGAAGATATTTATTTGATGATATATTTTTAAAATGAAAATGAGATACAAACGGTTGAAGATCTTTAACTGCTTTAATTGGGTCTACACCTGACTCCCAAATATGTAACACATCGAAATTTATTCGAAGTGCTGGATGATTACTTTCTTTTAGTAGCTCGATCGTAGATGTTAGACTATCCGTTAGTGTATTCGGGTGTGTTTCAACAAGTAAAAACTGTTCTTGAGAATAAAGATAATCACACACCATACGTAGTTTTACTATTAATTGTTGCTTTTCACGGTAACTTGTTTGATGACTCCCCTTTTTCCCTACAAATGTTCGAATCTTATTCGTCCCCCAGTGTTTGGCAAGAGAAGATAATTTCATTGTTTCGTTCACTAAATGAGGAATTGAAGCCTCTAGTGGTAAATAATCACTAAGCATACTTGTTTCTAAGCCATATGTATTTAACCAATCCTTTCCATAATGAGGTTGATCAGCCATATTTTTGGCATGAATGCCCCAAAGCTCAATTCCTTGAAATTGATGAGTTTTTGCCCAATGAGCTATTTGATCGATTGACTGGAGATGATGTCTAAAAGAAATGGTACAAATGGAGAGCTTCATTTTGTTGTCACCTTCTCTTTCTTTTTATTTAGCTCTGTTAAACTTTGTTGTTGATTTCCGTTGCAGGCATTCGCTTTCCGCGGGCGGTCCGGGAGCCTCCTCGGCACAAGCGCCTGTGGGGTCTCCCTTTGACACGCTTCTCCCGCAGGAGTCTCATGCCTTTCACTCCAATCAACAAAGTGCTAAAAATTAACATTAAGCTTTAACATTGCCTTTTATTTTGTTCAAAAACCCACATCTCAAAGTATTTCTGACATGCTCTTTTGATTTGTAATTCTAGTACATTTTGTTCAGCTAATTTTGATTCTATTTCTTGAACAATTGAAAAGTCTTTTGTTATTGAAAGTTTCATTGCCCGGTATTGAATGGCTGTAAAACCATTCACAAGTCGCTCAATTTCATTACACCAATATTCAAATTCCGACTCATTTTGTCCAAGACTCTCAAAAAAGAAAGCAAATGCGTGTTCATAAGCATACTTCCTAATCGCTAAAACAGGTAATTGTTTCAAAGCTATCGTAAGCTCTGAAATATATTTCTGCTTCTCTCCAACTGTATAAAGTTTTATAATTTCTGAAACTGCTTCTGTGAGAGGATTACAGTCATGCTTTATACATGTGTTAAAAAAAGCTTCAACCGTCTCAGAAGTTGGAGCGATAACAGAATCAGCATTAAAATGATAGCCTCCTTTTACTGAAGGTTCTTTTATGGCACGAAGAATTCTCTCTTTCGGTAAAATACCTTCCCAACGAAAATCCGGGTCATACATAAACCATTTTTCATCATCTTCAGTTTTTTCAAGCATAACGTAGTGAGGAAAAGGCTTTTGATTAAACTTGTTTTCGCGCTCTGGAAGCATAGACAAATCCAACATAACCATGATGTAATCATGTTGTGACTTGTTTTCTATTAATTTTTTCAAAACATCAATGTTATCTTGTTTAGACTTGTTTTCGTTATACCATTTAAATAGCTTTATTCCATAAAGCATTTCATACCAAGTTTGAAAAAAATGATGATCAATATGATTGGAATGATAAGATAATATACCTTCTTGAATATCAAAGTCAGCATCCCAGACTCCAAAATAATAAGGTCTATGATCAACATCTTTTGTTTTCTTAATGACTTCACAAACACAACTTACGAAACAATGAACTTTAATCATTTGATTCCTCCACCAAAGCTAGTTTTTGCTGGCGTTCTAAAAAATCAGCTAAACTTCCTATCGTACGAAAATCTTTTGGAATTAGGGCTTCATCAGGCACTTCTATCCCAAGATTCAGCTCTAAATATAAGATAAGTTCAAGGATAATAACTGAATCCATATAAAGATCTTCATTTAAGCGAGCTTCTTCATGAAATGAAGAGATTGTGTTGAGCTCTATCTGATTTTTTAGGATGTTATAAATAACTTCTATAATTTCTAATCTATTCATATGAGTAACCCCGCTAATTTTTTTCTACTAATCTTGCCATTTGCTAATTTTTCAATTTCAAAAACATGATGAAATTCCATCGGTATTTGATGTGGAGCAAGGTACTTTTTACACCATTCTCTTAGTTCTATTTCATTAATATCTTCCTTGGAAACAAATTGAACACATACTCGCTCACCAGATAATTTGTTGTGTTTCTTATACACTACTGCTTCTTCTATTCTTGGATCATTCATCAATACATTCTCAACCTCTTGAGGATAAACATTTAATCCTGCCACATTAATTGTGTCATCCATTCTTGAAAGAAAAGAAAGCACACCATCTTGTATATAGCCAAGGTCTTTTGTATAAATTGATCTTGATTTTGTAGTGATAATAATCTCATTCGGATTTTTGATATCGCCTGCCTTTATTTTCACATGTGGCAGTGGAAATCCCATTTCATGAGAAGTAACCAAATTCGGATGAACCGTCACACATCCGGTCTCAGAGCATCCATATTGCTGAAGAACTCTTTTTGACACTTTTCTTAATAAAGTTAGCCAGTTAGAAGGCATCACCGTTCCCGATGTCATGACATAATCAAAGCGCTGTTCATTCTTCATTAATCTACTTAAAGTATGGAGTAATATTGGAGCTGCATAAAAAATATACTTCGGAAATTCCTCAAGCTTTTTTAATATGTATTTAGGATTTATATTGGTCAGTACCACTGGTTCAGCTCCCCTTTTTATACAAGCCAAAAATCCACTAATTAATCCATAAGAATGTGTGATAGGGCAAGCAACAATTGACTTTGTAGACCCATCAACTGGTAAAGTAGCCTTATAGTTTTCTAATTCTTCCTCTACTGACAACCAAGTCCGCTCAATACATTTTGGAGCTCCTGTTGTACCAGAACTCATTTGAATAAGAAATCCTTCTCTTTCATTTTGATGATTTGAAACCTCAAGAATGGTATCAATTGATTGATATATCAATAAATGACTAGATGCAAGAGATGCCATTCTACTAGCTCCCTCCTCTGGTGTTGCAGCATGTATAGGAAAAACAGAACCACCTTTTTTGCGGATAAATAAGCATATAGCAATCATCTGAAATGCATCTGGTATACACACTGCTATTCTATAATTCTTGCAATCTCTCATAAGTTTTATACTTTCTAAGACTGAAAATTGCTGCTCTAAATCTTGAATTGTATAATATTGATCATTCACATAGAACATATTTATTTCTCCTTTTTAAAACTCAAATGAGCGAACACATTTCGGACAGTATGTCGAAATGATTCAGATTCTTTATTTTCACGAAGTTTTTTTGTTAAAAGTGATTCAACATATATTTGAGCACGAGAATGTTGTACTTGTTCGTGTCTGTTCTTTAATTCAGGAAATCGATTTAAGTGGCTCGTAATCACTTGATCCACTTGGTTCCAAAATTCTTCTTCTTTATATTGATACTCTTCATCTAGTAAAAAAGATAATTCACTAAAATGAAAAACAAATAACGTATCCATGATTAACTCTCTTAGATCCTCTACAGATGCCATCCAATAAAATTGATTTTCAGGTGCATCCTTAAACATATTGTGTAATTTCCCAAAATCAGGAGGAAGAATTTCTTTAGCTAAAAATTCTTTTGTGAATTCTATGCTGTCATGAAAATCTCTTAATACAATTCTTGTAGGCCATCCATTTTTATGGAGTAAAATCATATTTTGAGCATGAGCTTCTAAAGCAATTCCATGTGCAATCAGAAAGTGCCAAACAGGAACAATACTTACTTCAAATAAGCGGGTTAGCCAGTTTTTTATTCCATATTGTTTGATCCAATGAGTAATGAATGGAAATCCGTCTTTTTCCATCATTAAAAGAGCAGTAAACGGAACCGCTTCTTCATCTTCCTCTAAATATTTGTTAATACTTTCTCTCCAAATAGCTCCAAGATGACCAGACAATTTCATCGCTTTTGATTCTTCAGAATCATAAATAATACCAGCGTATTCTTTAAGTATGACTAAAGAAGCATCATGCTTTAAATAAGGATCCGAGTTTATTATTTCTTCAAGCCAGGCTGAAATAGTTGGAGCAGCACACACCGAATGAGAATCCAGTATTCTCAAAGAGGAAGTATTAACCAAATTCATAGACAATTTCAAGTACGCTTTGTCTGGATTTGTTTTATTCCATAAAGTACGAATAGATTGTGTTGCTCTATAATGATCACCTACAACATTTAAGATGATCATCTCATTTGAATGAATGCCTTCTTGTAAAAACGGTTGTATTGATTTAAATTGCCAAGGATGTATTGGGAGAAAGACATATTCTTCGAACGTTCCACCTTGTATCTCAAGCTCCTCCAACAACCTTTCCCATAAAATTTGACCTAACTCTCTTTTCCAAAAATCAGCTTCTCTTTCGAAAAGAGATACTCGCATTTTATTTCTTCTTATTGCAACCCATATTAATGAGAAGGTTTGTTTCGCTTCAGGGCCATATCTTTCATGGTCATCTAGGGAAAAGCCTGTTCGAGATTTGAAGCAAGGATGGTAGAGATGACCTTCTATAATTTCAGATTCTAGCTCTTCAAAACAACTTTCTCTTCTTGAAAAAGGTAGTTTAAGATTTGTTACATTCCATTCACAGAACTTAACCGTTTGCCATAGTTCTTTTAATATCGTCTCCTTAGATTGTGGATCTATTTCAATCTCATCTAAAAGCGCTTCTATAGGAGCTTCTATTAGTTGCTGATTTTGAAGTTCCATAAAAATACTATCTTCTTTTACATGAATTCGATCAAATGAAGTCTTTCGCCCTTTACAACGAAAGTTATGCTTTTTTCCGTAAAGATAAAATGATAAAACAGATTTGTCATTATTATTTTCTACTACAGTGTATTGAATCAAACCTTCAAAAATCATTGCTTCTACCAACTGACGTCTTACTCGTGTGAATGATTTGTTAGAAGGTAAGAGATATGGCTTGAGCATAATCTTCCTCCTTATGTTGTAGTAGAAACGGATTTGTTATATTCGTATAAATTGCTTGTTCAAGTTCTGCTGATAACTCATCAACATCATGAAATCTTGTTAATAAATTCGCCTTATATGCAAGTTTTTCTTTATTGAGAATGTGATAAACAAACTTTTTTCCTATTCCTGTTAATTTAGTTTCTAACTTTTGCAACTTTTCAAATGCTACTTCTACTAGTCTCTTCTCTTCTAATAGATGGTCAGCACCAAATCGATAAATAACTGAAAACAGTTGATTCATAAACAAATAATAAGTAAATCGATCTTCAATCATAGTATCTTCATAAAATAGATCAGGTGTTGAAGAAAGAGAGGGTTCTATGAAGTGTAGTTCTTTATCGTACGTTTTAGACAAATAATACCCTTGGTTATCACGATAATAATATAATTCAGGATATCCAGTAGATATATCTAACACACTATTTTGTTGGTGTGCCTCAAGAGCAATTCCATACTCATCATATAGTCGAATAAGAGGTTCAATTGCACAGTTCCAATACTTTTCAAACCATTCTAGAGCTATTTGATCCTCTGATCTAGATTCTGATTCTGCTAAATAGGAGATTAAGTTAGCAAGACGCGATTTCTGGTTTGGCAAAGGATCTTGTACAATAGAAGCAATCGAACTAATCCCCTGATCTTTACCTCTTGGAAATGAATTAGTCCGAAGAATCACCTCAAAGCCTGACTCCATCTGATTTGGAAAATCAACTGTAATATAAGCTGGATCCTCAATAATTTTAAATAATGGATTTTCATCTAAGAATGGTATTTTACTTAGTAATTTAGCCATGTTTACCCCTGCTTTTAGTTCGTTCAATTTATTCATTCGTAGAGAATTTGTAACCTTTACAGGTATTGAAAATTTGTACATCAAATCTTTTTCCTTGTTATACACTGTTCTTAAAGAAGATGTTGCTGTAAAGAGTGGTCCCTTTGCACCTAAATGCTTAATCAATTGTCTATCTATCGCCTTCTTCACATGGTTCTGCTGTAATAGCCATTGAGATTGAAGAGGATGCATTGGAATAATACATGTACCCTCTTCTATTCGCAGTTGTGGGTCATCTTTTAGCATCGATTGTTCGATCCAATCACTCGCACTAACTTTTAAAGAAGAAGATTCCTTTACTAAACGACAATCAACTTGAAAATAGTGAAGTTGGAACTCCCCTTTTAATTCTGGTGCATAACTTTTATGCTGCCAATTCGCCATTCCTTGTCTACTCTTCGGTGTGGGATGAAGCCAGTGACCATATAAAAGTGATTGTTCCGTTTCGATAAAAGAGCTTTTCGCTGAATATAGCTTAAGATCATCCATTCGATTTTCAATATAAGTTGTCATCATATGAAAACTTTCGAGTAACCGCAGTATCAATTCATCATAATGTGAAACAAGTTCATAACATTTTTTTGCTCTTGCTTTTAAATGAAGTTCTTGTATTAAAGAAATCATAACTGTTACACGATCTTCCCTATGCCATTGTTTGTCATTAGCACAGAATTTAAGTGATCTCCTAAAAACATGCCTTCCAACGAGAGATTTGTATTCAACTTCAATTACATATTTCATTTTTTTGCAAGGTAACTCAATCACTACTAAATGATCACTCTCAGGTTCCACAGAAGTAAAATGCCCATTTATCCAATCTTTCTTTTCTACCCAAGTCTCACAATCTAATTCACGAATATAACTGTTAATAAAAGCCTGAAATGTTGCATTTTCAGCAATAAGTTTGGCCGGCTGATCCATATTCCCACCCTTTCACTGTGTCTTTAGACCCACTAAATGATAACCATTCTCAATAGGTGAGAAAAAAATAGTCTTTCTAGTTCAGAAAGACTACTAAAAAAGCTTAGTTTTTTAGCAATGTTAAACTTCATGTTATTTAATCAAGGAGAAGAAAATCCTCATGTTCAACAATTGTTTTAACAGATGTTTTGTTAAATAATAGAAACGAATGATTAATTATTAAATTTAGGTCCCCATTTCAATTACACTTTGACAAAGCTTACTCACCTAATAGTAATTTCTCTATTTCCTTTAAGCCTTTTTGGCGTTCAATTGGATCCCAGAAACCCCAAGTTGTAGAAAGAGTATGTACTTTTTTATTTTTAACAGCATTTAAGTTATTCCATACCTCTCCCTCAGTTACAGAGTCATAGTACTCTCCACTGTTAAAGTAAGACACATCAAGAATATGATCTGGGTTATATTTTACTAATCCTTCAATCGATATATTTTCACCAAAATCTTCTGGAAGATTTTCTGCTGGTGTTAACTTAAGATCATCAAATAATAGTGAGTTTGTTGCGTGATTTGTTTTTCCATAAACACGGATATCTTTCTTATTAATCGCTACAGCCATAAATGTTTCTTCGCCAACTTTTTCACGAATACGATTTCCGATATCTTCGGCTTCTTTTTCCATCTCATCTATAACTTTTTGTCCTTCTTCTAATTTGCCTGCTGCTTCAGCTACTTTCAAATGATCTTCTTTCCAATCCCCACCAACTTCGACAACAACCGTTGGTATTGTTTCAGATAACTGATCGTAAAGTGGTTTATAGCGGTCACTGATAATAAGTAAATCTGGATCCAATTTCACTATTTCCTCTGAATTAATTTCATCTGCATAAGGTAATGCAGTTACTCCTGCAAGTTCTTCAGTTAGATGTGGAGGGAATTCATTGTCATATGCCATAACTGCATGTGGCTTTACCCCCACTGATACAAGAGATCCTTCCCAAGAAACATGTGATAAAAGAACAATTTTCTCAGGATTCAATGGCACTTCTGCTTTTCCATATAAGTGCTCTACTGTTCTTGTTTCTGCGACTTCTTCTTCCACTTCTTCTACTTGTTCAGTTTCTTGCTCTTTTTCTGTATTTGCATCTGCTTCAGAAGCAGTTTTTTCACCACTTGAACAAGCAGTTAATACGACTAAAAGTAGCATTAACACCATACTCCAAGATGCTAATAATTTCTTCATTTCTTTTCCTCCTAAACAATAATGAATTTCATTATCAATGATAACAATTATCAATTATTGATAACATGGATCTTTCTCACTTTTTACATGGACAAAATGTACATTATCGTTTGTTCATTATTTTTTCAAATTAGGCTCTAAATTTTGTTGTCGATTTCCGTTACAGGCTCCCTTTGACACGCTCCTCTAAGCAGGAGTCTCATATATTCACCTCCAATCAACAGAGTGCTGAAAATCAACATTAAGTTTTAACATAGCGGAAACGGCCATGAATGTTTATATAAAATAATTCTAATTTAAGCAGCTCTTTCATTTGTTAAAATATTAACTTTGAGTTTTGAAGTGTTACAGCAAAGTTTATGAGCATATTTTTTCTACCTAAAGGTCCCCAAGGATCCCATTCAAAACTATTTGGATAATATACTTCTTTATTTTCAACAGCCTTTATTTTTTTCCATTCTTTATTTCTCACAACTTTCCAAACATCTTTTTCATGACTCCAAAGAATAAGCAGCTTGTTTGCATTTAATTCAGCAAGTTCTTTTACCGACACTATACGGTACCCATTGTTTGGTAAATCTGGATGAGGATCAAAACCTAATTTTTGATAAAGTAAATCTAAACATGCATGATCTCTCATCCCATAAAGACGAATTTCTCCCTCTCTGATCCAAATGACTGCCCACTTTCCTTTTCGAGTCATTGGACAGATTTCATCTTTAACCTTTAATTCTAGTAAAGAGACTTCCTTTTCAATACTATCCACTCTACTTTCTTGTCCTGTTAAGCTTGCAATTTCACGAAGATACTCATTCCATTGTGTTTTAAGTGAAATATGTTGGACTTTTTGTTGATGGGATAATAAAACTGATTGTATCTCACCATTATGTAACGGCGTTTTGATAATATGATCTGGCTGTGTTTTTAAAATCTCCTCTGGCTGAAACATATTTTCTGCATTTAATAAAACAGTTCCTTCAAGCTCTTTCTCTAAATACCTTGGTAAACCATTCGTTGAAGGAAAGATTGAGGGATAAGCAGGAGCTGCTACGGGCTGAATTCCTAGTGAAAGAAGGTGATCCTGTAACAAAACCTGACTTACTACGGCTATCCGTTGCTTAGATCTTTTCATAAAAATAGAAGGTGGTAGTCCAACTTTTTGCTTAAATAAACGACTAAAATAAAATTCATCTTGTACACCTATACTCATTGAAACATCTTTAGTCGTAATTCCTTTATTTTGAAGCATAAGTACTTTCGCTGATCTCATTCTTTCTTCAATCAAATATTCCTTTGGAGTCATTCCAACTCTTTTTTTGAATGCTCTTATAAAAGAAGTTGGATTCATTTTTGCTTTATCAGCCAGTTTTTCAATTGAATATGGATTTGATATGTTATTAGTGATCATTTTCTTAGTTTCTTCGATCTCGTCCACTTCTGTATGATCTGTTAAGAAAGATAATATGCTCCAAACAGTGCTTTGAAATCTACAACGCTCTGAAATTGAACCTCCCGTTTGGGTTTTTAGAGCTGACTCCCATAATGGAACAAGTTTCGCAGGTTGTTGATCAGCAAGTGCTACTGAAAGCAGAAAAGAAAGATCTTCCAAATCTTTCTCCCACGAAATGGAATATACAGTGAGTAGATTAGATGATGTTGATGTCAGCACACACTCCTCAGAAATGATATAGCTCTTTCCTTCAGTAATTGGAAACAGCCGTCCCCCTTTAAGTAGATTTCCTTCTCCAGATGCTGTATAAATCAAGGTTGTAAGACAAGTAGATTGATTTATAATATCAGATTTACCTTCTCGGATTTTCAAAGAAGATAAAGTAAATGGATGAAGTTTAAGATGTATTTTTGTCATTACCAATACCCCCTGTTATTTTTCTTTATTCATCGCGTGGTTTCTTTCATTACTATAGAGAATGATCGTTATCTCACATTTTATAATCCTCGTACGAAGAAAAGCGTTTTGAAAAAGAATTGACAAATATTATGTAAAGATAGTAGATTAATAAGCAATGATAACGCAATTGATAATGAAGATCATTTTCATTTGTAAGATTTAAATAAGGGAATGGTTTATAATGTTTAAACACTCGATATCCTCTATCCCCCAAAATCTACTTACACCTTTACAATCCGTAAGGCAAAAATCGTTAAAATGGGGTGCCATAGGAATTGTAATCGTCTTTATTAGTTTACTTGTATCAATTGGATTAGGTGCAGTTTGGATACAGCCTACAGTAGTCATGGATTCTTTTATTTCTTTTCAAAGCGAAAACATTGAACATCAACTTATTAGAGAGGTTCGAATACCTCGTGCTTTAACAGCTGCTTTCATAGGAGCTGCCCTTGCAGTTGCTGGAACTATTATGCAAGGTATTACGAGAAATCCACTTGCAGATCCTTCCATTATTGGCATCACTCATGGCTCTGGGTTAGCTATTGCAGTATCCTTAGCTTTTATTGGATCAGGCTCTTATTGGAATCTACTTATCTGGTCTTTCGCAGGTTCAGCAATTGGAGCAGTTTTTGTATTATCTTTTACCATGATTTCAAAAGAACGAATCTCACCTGTCACACTAACATTAGCTGGGGCAGCTTTAAGTACACTGTTCAGTGCTCTATCAACGGGAATTGCCCTTTACTTTCAAGTATCGCAAGATCTAAGCTTTTGGTTTGCTGGTGGTCTCTCAGGTACTAAGTGGTTGCATGTATATATTTTGTTACCAACACTGATCATTGGACTTATTCTGGCCCTATACATTAGTCGCTCTTTAACAATTCTAGCTATGGGTGAAGAAGTAGCAGCAGGCCTTGGACAATCTTTTCATAAAGTAAGATGGATTGGCCTTATAAGCGTTATTGTATTATCAGGTGCAGCAGTTTCTATAGCTGGAGCCATAGGATTTATTGGTCTTGTTGTTCCACATATTGTCCGATTGATTATAGGGCCTGATTATCGTTGGCTACTGCCACTAAGTGCAGTTTTTGGTGCCTTACTTCTTATTCTTGCAGATATAGGAGCACGAATGATTAATCCTCCGTTTGAAACACCTGTTAGTGCAGTTACAGCACTTATAGGGGTACCATTTTTCATTTATCTATCTCGACAGAAAAGAGGGCATATGTAATGGATTGGAAAGTAGCTTTGCTTCAATCAAAACTCTGGTTAATGACATTTCTATTTCTTATTCTTCTTACTTTTGTAATAAGTCTTTCCACTGGTGCTCTATCAATAACAATACAAGAGGTGATTGCCACTTTTTCAGGAAGAGGCACACCTCAGCAAGAGCTCGTTCTTTATCAATTAAGAATTCCTAGAATGCTTATTGCCATATTGATTGGTGCAGGACTTGCCCTTTCAGGTGCTATTCTTCAAGGATTATCAAGAAATTCATTAGCTGATCCAGGAATATTAGGAATAAATGCTGGTGCAGGACTTGCTGCTGTCCTTTGTATTTACCTATTCGGCAAGTCAAATAGTAGTTTTTTATCTTCACCATTTTTTCTACCTGTATTTGCCTTTTTAGGTGCTTTGATCATAGCACTTTTAATTTATAGCTTCTCATGGAAAGGTGGAATTGATCCTGGACGCCTCCTACTAATGGGCCTTGCCTTTAATGCGCTTTGTGGTGCACTATTGATCATTTTACAATTAAAAATGGACCCAAAAGATTTTCAACAAGCTACAATTTGGCTTACTGGAAGTATCTGGGGTACACAGTGGCCTTATGTATGGGCCTTGCTTCCATGGATTGTCATTCTCACACCTATAGCTTTTCTGAAAGCTAGAACCATGAACCTTTTGCAATTTAGTGAAGCGGTTCCACATGTTCTAGGTTTAAAAGTAGAATCAGAACGAAGAATTTTATTATGTCTTTCTGCTGCCCTTGCTGGATCTTGTGTCGCAGTAGGAGGAGGAATTGCTTTTATCGGTTTATTAGCTCCACATCTTGCTCGACGCCTTTGCGGTGCAAATTATTTTAGCCTTTTACCACTATCAGCCTTAATTGGTTCATTTCTTTTACTTCTTGCTGATATGATTGGAAAAAATCTCTTAGCACCAGCTGATATACCAGTAGGAATTGTCATTTCTGTGATTGGTGCACCTTATTTAATTTATATGTTGCTTACAAGAAGAAGCGTTGGTATGAACAATTAATCCAGCCTTGGAACACCCATTTACTTAAATAAATAGGTGTTCCAAATATTATTAGACTTCTGTGGGTTTTTTATATTCTTTTTGACCCAGAACATGATAGATATCTTGTCGGCTATCAATAATAAAAGACGGTGATGATTTCCCACGGTTTGCTTTATGTCCTGCAAGATGAACTTCGCTTGTTTCCCAAGCTTTCCAAGAACTTTCAGATTCCCAACGAATCATTATTTTCACTTCCTCATCACCCTTTCTTTGCTTTTTCTTTAATATGCTAAGATCGATAAAACCAGGCTGTTGTTCTATGATTCCTTCTCCAGCAAAACGCTCCACCATTTTGTCCGCATTTCCTTCGGTCACAGTAATTGTCTTTAATTGAATAAACATATTTGATGTTACCTCCCATTTCTAAATTAGTGATATCTAGTAGTATTATAGTCGATAATGATAATCGTTATCAATAGTAAATACTAAATAGTGGTAAATACCTACTAAAAATGTTGCTGAATTTCATATAAAATAATAGCTACATAACAAATTCTTTATATGCTCCTAATTGAGTTGAATTTATGGATCTCCACATTGCTAATTGTTGTTATTGAGTAAAAGTTTGACTAGAAGGAAATTAAAATTTTTCAATTGCGGTAATTATAGGAGAATTTTTTTAGAGATCTTTCACGGTTATTTATTTTATCTTCGATTTCACTGATTTATCTTCGATTTTTCTAATTTATCTTCGACTCTACTGATTTATCTTCGATTAGTCATTTTCCGACATATTTCGATACTCCAAACAGCATTCAAGGTCTTCTTAACCTTTTCACTTTACGTTAGATAAAAAGCCAAAAACCCTTTCATCTCTGAAAAGGTTTTCTCTGTAATATAAATTATTTTTCAACGATCACTTGATTTTTACCGTTTCGTTTTGCCTTATAAAGTAAAGCATCTGTTTTCTGAAAAAAATCGAGCTTTGTAAGGCTAGCTTTAAAGTCCTTTAATCCGATACTAACAGTCACTTTTACATCTTTCATTTCTTCATGATTTAACCTAGCAATATGTAATCGAATGTCTTCAATAAGTTGATACGTTTCTTCAATACTTTTGTTCGTTAATAAAAGAGCAAACTCTTCCCCACCATAGCGCGCTACGATATCGTTCTCAGTTACCTTTCCAACAATTTCATCTGCCAACCTCTTTAATACTAAGTCACCGACACTGTGGCCGTATGTATCATTAATTGCTTTAAAGTTATCTATATCCAAAATTGCTAGCTGTAAAGGCATTTCATATTTCAAACTTTGTTCTACAAACTGATCCAAATATTCCTGAAATGTTTTATGGTTATATAAATTTGTAAGTGCATCAATCTTCGTCAGTCTTTCCATCATAGTACTTTTAACAAGTAATTCTTTTTCCTTTTCAGAAGCTTTTTTAACAATTTCGAGTACTTCATTTCCTCTTTCAAGTATGGCTAAATAAATAAAATAGCCAGCAATTAGTGCAAGTAAGTATGAAAAATATTCATACTCTGTTACAGAAACTCTTATAGTTGGCAATAAATAAATACTTGTTAATGCGATTATATTAACAACAAAGCTAAAACGTAGTTTGCTTTTATCAAAGTAAATTAAAGCTACTGACATCGGTAATAACAACATCACCTGTAAACCAGGAACCTCAGGGTGCGTAAGTATAATAACAAGTGCTATTAAAGTACCTGTTATAGTCAAAAACCTAGAACTATATATTTTCTTTCTTTTTATAATAAATATACAAACTAGCATAATGATAATTTGGAGACTTGTTGGCAAAATAATTTTAAATAAAAGAAAACTAACTACTCCGTCTGGATAGTAAATAATAGTTAACATCAAACCGATACATTGACCTAATAGAGAGATCAACACCATAAACCAATAAAATCCAAGGATTTTCTCAAACCATTGTTTATAATCCATTCTTGAAAGATTATGCTTCTCCACTGAAAATCCCTCTCTTCAATAAAACTTAACAGACAACTATTTCATATTTCATTATACACCTTAACTGGGACTTTTCACCTAAAAAATACAATTTTCAAAAACCATCTTTTCGACAAAATATTTGTTTTTTGATCTTCATTTCAAAAAAACAAAAAGCCTTACTAGAGAGTAAAGCTTATTAACTCTTCATATATGAACAATTTTGTAAGGTGCTATATTGGAACGATATTTGTTATTGATTGCATTGCATAGTCAGGTTGCAGCAACAGCTCCTAAAAAGATGTCCTTGAATCCACTAGTGTCCTAAAAGCTTTTTCATTTGGTAAATTTCTTTTTGGAATAATGTACGAACTTACCGAGCTGTTATACAAATAAAAATAACTGCTGTCTTCTTTAAAAGATTTAATACCTACCCATTTTACTTTTGTTTCACCAGTTGACGTTATGTCAACAATTTCTTCATCAGATAATAACATTACATGGTCTCCTAATAACCCTTCATTTTTTCCTTCCTTCATCATTTTCTTCACATTTCGTTTCACAGTGTTAAAGAAAAATTTGGGATAAAAAATAAACCATAAAACCCCCATCACAAAAAGAGGAAAAACATAACCAAAAAAGGAATATCCAAAATAGTAGAAAATAAAAATGACATACCAATAAACATAATCGGTGTTGAATATCTTTGAATGATTAATGAATTCTGACCAGCTTTTGAGTTTTTTATATGAAATAAATTAAAATGCAAATAATCTTCTTCTGTTAAATTATATTTTAGTTCCATTTTTCTCTCCTTAACAATTTCCTCTATATTTCATTCTCTATGTATATACGATTTCCTTTAAGTCATTCGATTGTTTATTATTCAAATAAAGGAATTTTAATATTTTTACCACAACAATGTGTAAGTATTGCATGTAACTGTCCTCGATGATGATATATATGTACTAAAATTTCTAAAAGCCATTCAAATTTTGTATAAGTAACACCCCAATATGATGTTGCTTTTTCTGTAAGTTCTTTCTCTGATAAATTTAGATAATAACGTTCTAATTTATTGAAATTATTCTTCATTGCCGTTCTCATTTCCTCAATATTTTTATAAGAATTACTAGAATAATAGCTTATCATTTCATGCTCTTTTGCAGAATTTGCAATCATAACATCCGCCTCACAAATTTTTACTATATGCTCTAATAATTCTCCAACTGATTGCTTGTTTCCTGTAGGTCTTTTAATGAGGTCTACATTCTCTAACTCATCCATAATTAGCATCAATGTTTTTAATGCAAATTCTATTTGATGTAAAACACTTTTCACATGATTATTCATTCATTCACCTCATACTAAAGTTTACATTATATCTACTACATTTTTAAAAGCACTCAAACTCAAGAATATCTAGAGTGGAGAGATACTTATATCCACTACTATTTTAAATTAGGTTTATGTATTAGGCTATGTTAAAGCTTAATGTTGATTATTAGCACTTTGTTGATTGGAGGTGAATACATGAGACTCCTGCTTAGAGAAGCGTGTCAAAGGGAGACCCCACAGGCGCTTGCGCCGAGGAGGCTCCCTGACCTAGGAAGAATTGCAGTTTGAAAAAGCCGGTAGTTGGGCTTTTTCATTATTCTTCCCTAGGAAAAAAGGTACTTTTTTCCCGGGAAAGCGAATGCATGTAACGGAAATCAACAACAAAGTTTAACAGAGCCATGTATTAAAATAACACAGTATTATGTCGATATATAAAAATATCACATAAATTTAGTCATAAGGAGATTTAACATGTTATTAAAACTTTTGAAGAATGTCAAAATAGGTTGGAAATATAGTATAGCTTTAATCTTTTCAATAGCTCTTTTTGGAATATCCGCATTGATTATTTTCGGACAAATGCAAAGTGTAAAAGAGGAACTTAATGCATTGGAGAGGAGAAGTGAAAGGGCTGTTAAAACAGAAGAAATGTCCGCACTCTTCTCTAGTAAGGATATTAGAATTGCCGATTATATTAACAATAGAAATGATAACTATATTAAAGAATTTGAAGAAGGAAGAAACCAGTTTAATAAACTTCAGGAAGAACTTCAAAAATCTATTGATACAAAAAAGGAAGAAGAATTATTTAATTTAATAGCAAAAAATGATCAAAAAGTAAATGACATATTCTTAAATGAAATCGTTCCAGCGGTTAATAAAGGAAATACAGCGGCTATCTTATCGAACAGAGAACATACACAAATTTTAAGAAGTGCTTCGACTAGATTATTAGATGATTTAAGAGCACTTATTAATGAACAACGTGATACAGCGATGGAAAACACTAAAAATAGTATTCAGCAATCCATTTATACTTTAATCATTTGTATTACTATTTCTATTATTGTTGGAGTCGGTATCGTACTTATTGTTAACCGTATCGTTCAAAAAGGATTAACTTCAGTTATTGATATGGCTAAAGAGATTTCTGAAGGTAATTTATCAATCGAAAAAAATACATACTCAGGAAAAGATGAGATCGCTCAACTAAGTACTGCGATGAATGAAATGCTAGCTAACCTAAAGGATATGGTGCAACAAATAACCAATGTTTCTGAAGTAGTTTCAACACAAAGTGAGGAATTAACTCAATCTGCAAATGAAGTAAAAGATGGAAGCAACCAAGTTGCAGCGACAATGCAAGAACTTTCTGCAGGTTCAGAATCACAAGCAAATGCTTCAACAGATCTTGCTGAAATTATGGTCTCTTTTATAGGCAAAATTCAAGAATCAAATTCCTACGGTGAAAACATTGTCACATCATCTCATTCTGTTTTGGGATTAACAGAAAAAGGAAGTTCTTTAATGAGATCTTCTATTAATCAAATGCAAAATATAAATCAAATTGTCAAAAGTTCTGTAGATAAGGTGAAGCAACTTGATACAAAATCCAAAGAAATCTCCAATTTAGTTGGTGTTATTCAATCAATTGCTGAGCAAACAAATTTACTTGCTCTAAACGCAGCAATCGAAGCTGCTCGCGCAGGAGAGCACGGGAAAGGCTTTGCAGTAGTAGCTGATGAAGTGAGAAAATTAGCTGTAGAAGTAACAGACTCAGTAGCAAACATTACTGAAATCGTAGAGAGTATTCAAATTGAATCAAATACTGTCGTATCATCTTTAGAATCTGGATACGAAGAAGTTGAAAAAGGTTCATCTTCTATTGAAACAACAGGTAAAACGTTTGAAGATATTAAATTAGCTATATCAGCTGTTGTCAATCAAGTCCAGGATGTCTCCAACAGATTAAAAGAAATTGATCATGATTGTGGAGATATGGGTCATTCTATTGATAATATCGCATCTATTTCTGAAGAATCAGCAGCAGGAATTGAACAAACATCTGCTTCTGTTCAACAAACAAGTAGCTCAATGGAAGAAATATCTTCTAATGCAGAAAATTTATCCAAATTAGCAGAAGACCTCAATGGATTAGTAAGAAAATTCAAATCCTAATAAATAGGAACAAAAGCGCAAGCGCCTTGGTCAGCCCCGACAAGCATAAGACGATCTAGAATAGAAGGCGTTCTTGGCCTTCAATTCTAAATTGACTTATGACCTCGAGGGGCTAGGCGCTGGAGCTGGATGCCGTGCGTTATCCACAGTTAAAGAATTTTATAATTTCCTAAACAATAAAAAAAGGTGAGTTATAAGCGGAAATTTACTTATAACTCACCTTTTTTATATCTTTTTATGCTATTTGATATCAAAAAACTGCTGCTCAAGAAGATCTCAAATACATTTTGTCATGAAGTCAAAACTCAATTCCATATTTCTTCCAATGTTTCTCTGAATAATTCATCCAATAAATAAGTTGGATCTGATAATTTACCATTGATTTTTTTGACGTATGCTTCTAAATGGTGAATTTCATCTTGTAAGTAATTATTAATCACTTCTATTCTTGATTCTAGCTTCATTTCTTCTCCAGCTATCTTCCGATTTAGTAAAGTAACAACTTCGTTTTTAAGATGTCCTGAAGGGATAATATCTTCAAGTAATGTGATAAATTCTATTGGTGGAATCATGTTATATTTTTCTATCCATTTTGCAGCTAATATTGGACGGAGAACATAAAAGTATTTCTTAATTTTCACTTCTTCTCCTTGAAGATATTCTCGAAAATTACCTTTGGCCATATTTAAATAGTGATACAAGCATGAATTTGGAGAAAAAAGAGTCGAATCGATTCTCCTCATCTTCTCAATTGTTGTATAAGATTGATAATAAACGATATTAGATCTAAGCCATTCTAATAACGGTGGATTTGATTTCCTAAACAGTCTCAGTGCCTTGGTTAACTCCCAACCACTTACATCTAGCAGATCATGAACATCCATAGAAATAGTATCCCTATTGGGGATTTCAATGACATCTCTTTTGTGGTCAATTGATAAATACCATTCTTTCTTATGAACATAAATAAATCTCACATCATAATCACTATCATTAGAAGGAAATCCCCAAGCGCGACTGCCAGATTCACAAGCATATAAAACTTTAATCTCAAAGTCTTCCTCAATTTTCTTAATTACATCATAAATATGATTTTTCATCTAGTTCACCTCTTGATTACATATGTTAATCTAACTTATTTAAATTTAAACTCGAGACTTAAAAAGCATAATGAAACAGACCGTAGTACAATGGCCCTAAAAAGATCACTAAAATGATAGTTGTTAACACCATTCTTAGCGTCTTAGGTATTTCTTCAAGTTCTTCACTTTCATAATGATCTTCTATAAATAATCCAAAAATTAGGTCCCAGGTAATTCCTCCAACGAAAACTATTTTCCATACTAAAGATGTTAACAGTTGAATGTTCGTAACATAACCAAATAATCCAATCCAGGTAATAACTGAAATGATAAAATCGACTTTTGTTAATAGTGTTTTATATTTTCCTTTTATTAAAAATCCGATAGCTGCCGTTCCAAGAAGTCCCAAATAAATAATCCATAAAATATTTCCACTCATACTTTGTTCCTCTTTCTATGTAGTCTCCTTCTATCTTAATCCATAATCATACATCTTGAAAACTAGCAACAATGTCTTACATTGAGCAGTAAGCGAAGAAATATTTTTCTTTTGTTTAATAAAACAACTGAATTCACTCTAAAAAACAAAATTCAAAAGAAAACTAAGCAAAAAAGACTATTTAATTTATTTCTTTGATATTACTAGTATAATAGATATAGTAAGATTCAAGAAAACACAAATCGGGGGAAAAAAATGTCGAAAACAATCACTCCACACAATAACACAAACAGATCATCATTAACGGATGTAAATATAATAAATTCAGTAATTAAGGTCCTGCCAATTATTCATTCTATGCTTCCTCACGTTGCAATTGGTGTGACAAATACTCAAGAATGGCTTTTTTATCTTCCAGGTAAAAAAATTGATATTGGTGCAAGACCTGGACATAAAATTAATCCAAGAGAACCATTAGCAGATTGTGTCAAAAACGGAAAAGTTATTCGAACGGAAGTAGATGCCGAGTTTTTCGGCTTTCCATTTACAGGATTAGCTACACCACTAATTGAAAACAATATCATTGTTGGTGCAATTGCTATTCAAATTCAAGAACAAAATGAAAAGGAATTGCGCAGAATTTCAGATCAAATTGTTACTTCAATCACTCAAGCAAATAATCGTGTAACAACTATCGCAGAAGGTGCCGAAGATCTTTCCCAAACCAGTAATACCCTTCTCTCTCAATCAAAAAAGGCAAAGGAAGAAGTTAAAAATACTGATGATGTTTTAACCTTTATTAAACGCATTGCTGATCAAACAAACCTTTTAGGATTAAATGCATCAATTGAAGCAGCACGTGCAGGTGATATGGGTAGAGGTTTTGGAGTTGTAGCAAATGAAATTAGAAAGCTTTCAAACGAGACCGTGTCTTCAACAGAAAAAATCCGAACAACATTAACGAATATACAAAAATCAATGGATGAAATCTCTGCTTCTATTGAAAAAGTCGTAGACGTAGGTAAAAATCAAGCTGCATCAACAGAGGATATCTCAACGTTCATTGATGAAATCGAAAAAATGAGTAAAGACTTAAATAAATATGCAGCAGAGCTAGGATAATTCTATAAATATAAAATCTTAGCTTTAAAAAAACAGAAAGGTTTTCCCTTTTAATCCAAGGTAGAAAACTTTTCTGGCTTTATTTTAAAATTATGTTAACTAGCTGAAATTAAGGGACAACTAAATGCTCGCATCTTAAAATACATTTCTAAACTTCTTAAATTTGCTCGGTTCAATACCACTTTAACACTATGTATTTTGCCTATAAACCATAACAATTGTTGCAGGAGAAAATTCTACTTTCACTTCAGGAGCAAGCTCTTTTGCTAACAATTTTGTTAGATTTTCACCTTCTGTATTATGCCTATCTTCCATTTCTTTCGCAGTTGGAATCAGTGTATCTGTGCTCCAATCAATCCATTCTCCATATTGATTCATCCAATTGATTAACTTTTCTTTCAACTCATTTGATATCATAAAATGGTCTAAATCTAAATTAATGCCACACTTATTACACCATAATGGATCAGCTCCCAAATCTGCTTCTACTTTGATTTCTACTACCCTTTTTGACTTACATGAACATTCCATGTATGTATAATCTCCTTTTCTTGGACAGATTGCTAAAAATCAATATTCAGCTTTAACATATCCTTTGTATAAAGTTCATTTCCTTAGCTCGCTATATTGTATATGAATTCGATTCTCAGGGTTTTTATCAACTGTATATAGTACAAATAAAAACAACCATTCTAATGGTTTCATTAATAAGTAAACAAAATCTGCTAACCAGCTTGAGTGAATATGTTTACTTAGTGGATATCCATATTGATCATAAATACTCCTTATTACTTTGTGTGTTTTAGGCGTGTATTGTTCTATAATATTTTCAAATGCATTTGCTATTAATAATTGACGATTAACTACTATTCTAGTTCCATGTCTAATGCCAGATCTTGTAGGTTTAACGATTTTTTTATGTCCTTTTAATGATACTGTACATAAATAATGACCATCACCTTGAATCATTTTTGGATTTGGTTCTGGTAGCTTTGAATAGTTATAGCTACTTGTTTCAAGAAAAGCCCTTATCAAGCTGTCAGGTTGTTGACCAAAAAGTACTAGGATCATATGAATTATAATCATGCACGGAAATAGTAAGAAGATCCACACAATGGGCAGCTTATAATAGTGAAAAGTAAATTTATAAAGTAATCGTAGAATTATATTGTGATACACCCTATCTTTCTTCTTTTGTTCTAGACGATAATCATCGATAGATACCTTTAACACTGAAATATATAAAAAGTTTAACGACAAGTAAGAAGTTTGAAGAAACAGTATGGAAAGAGCCGAGAAAAATTCTTCAGAATAATGAGTAAAGCCAGTATGAGTTAAATAAATAAACCCTACAATTATATTCATGACTAAAATTGAACTACAAATCATATGAACAATAGGAGATAACTTTCCCATCTTAGTTGCTAGCAATTGATAGGCGAAACAACTTAATAATAATAAAATAGATAAAGAAGATATATGTTCATTAGATAGAGAAGCATAACCACTAAGATATTGGTTGGTTTGCGAATAAAAACTTAACGGTTCCCCACCTTCTATTCCAAAACTATTTAAATAAAATCCAATTATAAACACACAAAACACAACAAATAAATAGATTCCTTCACTTATCTTAGCTTTAACTTTCCTATAATCTTCTGCTACTTCTTTTCGTGTAAAACTTTTCAACATCTTCACAAATGTATAAGCAGGTAAACAAATTAAGAATAGACTTCCAATTGCTATTAACATGAATTACCTCCTATTTTGAAGCTTAAATATATCATACACCTAATTACATAGAATTTCTATGTATACTTTAGAACTTATGTCTTTTTTATTAACCTGATAACTTTATTTTACACCCCCTATCATTCTCAATCTTTATGTAAAAAAATTTAACATTCATAAAAGAGTAGTTCCCAACCAGGATCGCAAACTTGGGTGTGAACCGATCTATTACTTTCCACAATATAATGACTCAAATAGATCGGTTTATCCTTTGGTTATTAAAAACAAAAAAATTTCAACGTTTTGTATATCTATTGCTGTTGTGCCTCGATCTTTAACTCAAACTGCATATGTATATTTACCTTAAAGAGATGATTTACTTAAGTTCATCCAAAGTCAATAAGAAAAATATCAGAACATTAAGCTTTTTCACCTATTCATCTCCCTCTTATTTTTCATCCAAGAAATGATGATAACTATCAACATAATATGGAGTTTTATCTTTTTGAAGAATAATAAAACCAGTATTTTCATCAAACCTCAATTGCTCATGTTTTATTTTGAAGTTTTCATCTACTTTATAATAAATCGTGAGACCACTAACTGATGCATCTGCCTTAAATTCCTTAATACTTTTCTGAAAAAAAGTCGTAGAATTATTTTCATTTTCATAACCAACAACATAATATTCATTTTCTTTTGCTGGTATAAAGTCCTCGAATTCCTTCGGGATTGTTGTTTCTGAATTTGTACAACCAGTTAAAATGAACAATATAAAAAGAAAGATAAAATTACGTTTCATGAAAAAACTCCTTACTTACCTTTGATTAAATCATATAATTGATATTGAAATTCTTGAACCCAAATCGTGATATAGGTCATTTGATTAAAGTATAATAAAATACCAAGAACAATCATAACAATGCCCCCAGTTTTCATAAGGATTCGAGAATATTTCAAAATGAATTTTGTTTTACTAATAAAGAAAGCCATAATAATGAAAGGTAAACAAAAACCTAAAGAATAACCAGTAATATTGATCATCGCTTGTGAAGGATTCAGAGCACTCGTGTACATGATAACTCCAAAAATCGGTCCAATACATGGCGTCCATCCAGCAGCAAAACCAAGTCCAATTAAAAAGGAATTCAAATAACCAATTTTCCTTTTCTTCTGTGATCTTGTATCTTTTAACATAAATTTCGGCTGAAATATTTCGAGCATAAAAAGACCCATTAATACAATAAATATGCCGCCAAGCATTCTAATTAAGTCTTGATAATCCTTGAAAAATGAACCAACACCACTCATCGAAAATCCTAAAATATAATAAATAACAGAAAATCCTATTGAAAAGAACACAGAATGAATAAGAATTGTTTTTCTATGCACATTCGTTTTCTCACCCTTTAACTCACTTACTGACATACCCGTTATATATGAAATAAACGATGGATATAAAGGCAAGCAACAGGGTGAAATAAACGCTAACAACCCACCGCTAAAAGCTAATAAAAACGTCACATTTTCCATTTTATCCCTCCTAACCCTTATTATAAAGCACATATAGAGAAATACAGGAGGAAAAGATGAACGTTTTATTACGAATTCGATGATGATATGAGTTCAATCTATTGAATTATAAATCTACCTCAAATTCATTCACATATGTGACATGACCCGATATTTCCACATCGAATCTATTTGTTTCCTTTGAGACTTCCACAAAGATACGTCCATCTTTATTCATTTCAATACCTTGTTTCAACTGTTAGTTTCACTGGATATATGGAATCTGGGTGAATATATGTTGCATAGTAGGCACCCATTACACCTGATGCTGTTCCTGTTGCAGAGTCTTCTTTCGTTCCTGAAAATGGTGATGAAAAGTGTCTTGCATGCATATGTGCAGAGAGATCGAATGTTTCTAAACAAAATGGATGAACTGAAGCTTTCGGTATCTCTTTTAAAATTGAAGGAAACAATTGGGATATGGGTTTCATTTTCTCAAACGTTTTAACTTTTTTTATTGGTATTAATAATGTCCAAATCCCTGTATTTCCATAGAAGATTGGTGTTTGTTCATCAATTTCATCGACTTCGATACCAATTGAATGAGCTAACTCACTTTTAGAACCACTAAAATCTTTAAATTGTGGTGAAGCTTGTTTCATCGTAATAAGATAATCATCCGATTTTTGCTGTATGTTAATTGGTAATATTCCTGCTTTAGTTTCAATTGTTAGTTTCATTTTATCAGCTAGCATTTCCTTCGTTTTTAGTGCATAAATTGCTGCCATTGTTGCATGACCACAAAGATTTGTTTCATGTCCAGGTGTAAAATAGCGAATCTTAACATCTGCAATCTCTGAGTTTAATATAAATGCTGTTTCATTAAAACCAACATTGAAAGCGATCGACTGCATTTCTTCATCTGTTAAATGCCCAGCGTTTAAGACAACACCTGCAGGATTACCTTTATTTTCAACCTTACTAAAAGCATCAAAGTGATATACGGTTATTTTTTTCATCCTCACTCACTCCCTCATTATTTATCATGTCATTTACTATTCTATAACCCGTTTATTTTCCCTTCTGTTTTCACTCTAATTAAGTATTTCTTTTTTAAAGTGATTGCATTTAAAGCAAGTAAATACATGGAAATACCTAGAAGCATGAAAGCCCCTATGATTATGACAAGCTGAAGTGATATAAATTGAGTTGCCAACCCAAAAGAGAATGTCATTAAAATAATAAAAAATGCCTCAACTAATGAATAAATACTACTAACCCTCCCCATTATTTCAACAGGAATATTTTCTTGATAATAGGTGTGAATTCCTGTATTTGCAAAGGCTAGGAAAAAAGCTAAAACAAAGAAGCCCGTAGCTGCCATTAAAAAGGTCGTTGAAAAGGAATAGATTAAGTATCCAACTCCAACAACTACTACACCCATACTAATCATTAATTCAACTGATAATTTTTTAGAGAATACAGTTGTTATCAATGATCCAATTATAATACCAGCACCTGCAATACTAACCAAAAAACCATATTCCTTTTCAGATAGTCCTAGTACGGTTGTTGAAAATGCAGCCTCAAGTGAATCAATTGCTGTCATCATCACTACTAAGGCACTAAAAGTAAGATAAATTTTCATAACTAAAAAGTTTTTTTGGCTAAATGTTAAAACAACATGCAAATCTTCTTTCAACACTTTAAATAGCAGCTGATTGCTAGAATTTTTCTCTATTGTGCTATTCTCAAGGTTCGGTAGTAAAAAAGTAAGCAATCCTGATAAAAACAACGCAATCGAATTGATATAGATTGCTGTTACAGGGTTACCAAACAGAAATATTAAACCTGCTAAAGCTGGACCTATTAAAAATGCACCAGAACTAATTAAACTTCGTAAAGAGTTAAAGCTTTTCCTCTGTTCAGGCTCAATAAGCATAGTAATATATGACATTGAGGTTGGAATAAAAATAGAGTTAGTTATCCCTAAAATTAATACAATAAAATAAATAGCTGTTAGTGAATCAAGAAAAGGAATAATACATATCACTAAAGCTCTAATAAAATCGATTGCTATGAGTATCCTTCTCTTATTGAATCGATCTATTAAACTTCCAGACCATATATTAGTTAATAATGTTGCTGTTGGCTGCATAATATACAAACCTGCAACAGCAAATGCAGAACTCTTTGTTAAATCCAAAACAGTGAGATTTAATGCAAGTAAATATATCCATGAACCAGTATTTGAAATACCTATTGTAAGTAATATAATGACAGGGTATTTCCATGATTTCATTTTTTTAATAGAATAATTTTTTAACAACAAAAAATCTCCCCCTCAAGAAATGATCTCTTGAGGGCGAGAATTAGATCGCGGTGCCACCTCAGTTTTATTAATATGTCACCATATTAACCTTATCAGGTATTTTACCGTATACCTTAGCTCTATAACAGGAGCTCCTGTCACATTATCCCCACTGCAAAGTTCCAATGTAATGCTTAGAGACTTGTTTCAATGAATTAATTCTAACTCCTTTTCAGCTACCGGAGCTCTCTGATTAGATATTAATTTATCTACTCTTCTCATCATTGCATGTTTTTTTAAGGCTGTTTTCGCAAACTTTGTTGCTTTTAAATAACCGAAGCAATTAGCACTGTATTACATCTAGTGGCATCTTTTCTAAATAAATTAGTACCCTTATAGTGAAAAAACACTGTATTCACTCCGAATTTAAGTTACATAGCAACAAACGTTCAGGAAAGAGCCTTTTTTAACATATACTAACATGTGAATATCGACATGTAAATATATGGTTTTTATATTATAAATTCTCTTATTTATGAAACCTGTTTCTCTCTTATTCGTATAAATACTATGAAAGAGGTGAAAGAATGAGAAAAAAAATAATAAGCTCCCTGTTTTTTCTTTTGTTGTTATTATTTTTCCCCTATAAAAGTTATGCGGTTGAGTACAATATTAATAATGTCTCAATCAACGCATACCTACAAGAGAATGGAAATGTTCAAGTTTATGAAACTCATACATATGAATTTGAGGGAGAATTTAATGGTATCACCCGGCAATTAATTCCCAAAAAATCAGCAAATATAAGTCAATTTTCAGCGAATGAAAACAATAAATCTTTAAAAGTCAATAAAGAGGGAAGTGTTTATAAGATCTATCGAAAAGGAGCAGATGAAAAGATAACGATCACACTTCAATATATGATTGAAAATGGTGTTGAGATCTATCAAGATGCTGCTCAATTTTACTGGCCATTTTTTGATGATCGAAATGAAAGTAGCTATGAAAATCTCATTATAACCATACATCCACCTGCTCAAACTGATACTGAGGTTATTGCACTTGGTTATGATGAAGCCTTTCAAACAGAAAGTATACAGCAAGATGACAGTGTTATTTTTCATTTTGGATATGTACCGAGTGAGTCTAATGGAGACATTCGTGTTGCATATGATCCAAAATTATTCTCTAATGCACCGATTGTTTCAGAAATAAAAATAAAACAAGAAATATTAAATGAAAAACAAGCTTTACTTGATCAAGCGAAAGCAAAAGAAGAGACAAAAATCACTTTAAATACGATATCAATCATTGGTCTACCTATTTTTGCAACAGTTTTGTTTTTACTCATGTTTAACGGATGGTTTAAAGCACGTTCAACTTCTATTGAAATTAAGAGAGAGAGCATTACATTTTCGAACATTCCTAAATTAAGAATGAGTTTAATTGCAACGATCTATTACACAAATCAAAAACATTTACCACCACAAGCAATGGCAGCAGCATTATTAGATCTAGTCCGGAAAGGGTATGTAAAACAGACTTCAAATTCCTATTTCCAGCTTATTCATAGAAAAGGCGCTTTACCTCACGAGCAAATATTAATTCAATGGTTATTTGATAAAATTGGTTATAATCAACAGTTCAGTTTTGAAGACTTACGTTCATATACTAAGAATGAGAAAAATCATACTAAATATATTTCTTTTCAAACAAAATGGAAACAAGCAGTTAAAGACGAGATTTCTGAACAAAGCTTTTATCAAAATAAAACTGTTTTTCGTTTGCTAGTGGGCTTTTCTAGCTTATTATTGCTGCCTTTTTTATTTTTCTTTCCAATTTATGATTCTATCGGATCATTTTTTACAGCACTTTTGCTTTTTATTGTAACAATCACCTTTGCAATTGCCTATCACCCAAAAACTTTGGAAGGTGTAAAGTTATCATATGAATGGGAGAATTTCAAAGAAAAATACAAAACAACAAATCTTTCAGAATGGGAAAAATGGCCTGAAGAAGATCAAGTAATTGCTTATATTTATGGACTAGGAATTAATGATAAAAAAATTCGCAAGAAAAATGAAGATTTAGTCATGGCTTTTAAATCACACAAAAGCAATAGTAAGGATCATCACCATCATGATTCATCAGCCATTTTCTTTTTAGGACCACACGCATCATCTAGCTTTTATTCTGCAGATCAATCTGCTGGTAGTACTACTCATAATAGTTCAAGTACTAGTAGCGGTGGGGGAACTGGCGGTGGTGGTGGTGGATCAGGAGCATTTTAATGAAAAATCACCATGTTAGAAAAGTATCTATCCACAAGTCTCTGACTGATTAATAACTTTACTTTCAGGGCTTGCAACACTTATAAGCGAAGTTATCATGTTTGTAATGAATATCCCAACAAGATAACTAACTTAAAAAAGTGAGCGTTTGTCAAGGTCTGAAAAGTTCAGATTTTACTTTTCATGTTAAATAATAAGATAAAACGTAGGAATCATAAATATAAATGACTCCTACGCTTTATCTACTATATTCTTTAAATGCTTTTCTATCTTTATAAAAATCTAGACAACCTAGAAACTCATTAACTAGTATTTCCATTTCCTCAAGATCAATTCTATTCACAATAGGATCGTAAGGATCCCATTTGACCGTTCGAACAAAGTAATAATTTTTAATTGGTGAAAAAATTACTTTCGAGAATGGAAAGTCATCAAACATAAATTCAATTGTACCTCGTCTTTTATAGGAATGATTGATAATTCTCATGATTACTACCACACCTTTTTATTCTATTAGAACAGATCAGTAACAACTTCAAAACAGAGACAACTGCATATCTTCATCTTCTTGATCGTTATTGTTCTTTGCCTCTTCTTCCTTAGAGGACACAGGTTCTTGTATTAGTTTAGAAACAACATCATATTTACAATCATTTTGATCTCTCTCTAATGGTTTTAATACACTGTCCTTGACTAGTTTTTCCAAATAAATCACAACCTCAACGTATAGTTTAGGTCTTCCTGTTGAGAATTGCTTGTCTGAGAAACCATTATTTTCAATCAAAAAATTAGAAAGCTTCAAAGCGGAAATTTGATTCTGCTTTTCTATATAACTTGCGATATCCACGTATAACTTTTGCTTATTCATAATTGCCACCTTGTATAATTGTTTATTTTAACTTTCCTATCTGATAAGAACAGTGTTTTTAGGATTTAATAAAAAATAGAGAAAATACCACCATACTTTATTCAGTTATTTTTGCTTCAAATTACTAAAAGTAACAAAGTTACGAAAAAAGTTTATATTATACTTTATTATAACGTTTTTATTTGCTTAACAGTTGTGCGATTTTTTATTCACTCATCTTAATTTGTTGATCTTCAAGCGTTTGAGAAGATGTATTTAATAAATAAATTCCCAAAATCACAAGACATAAACCTAATAGCTTGATGAAAGTAAAACTCTCTTGAAAAAGCAACACACCTATTAACGCTGTTAATGCAGTGCCCAATCCAGACCATGTTGCATAAGCAGACGATAAAGGAATTGTTTTAAGAGAAAAGCTTAAAGATAAAAAAGCTAACAAAAAACCAACGACCACCCCAATAGAAGGAATGAAGTTTGTAAAACCATTTGAAAGCTTTAACATTGTTGATCCAAAAACCTCTGACAACACAGCTATCATTAAGTATAGTATTCCCTTCATCATTATTCCACCTTTCTTATTTACTCATATTCATTATGACTAAACCAACAACAAGTAACCCGATCCCTACATACCCTTGTTTGTTCAGTTTTTCTTTAAAAAGATAAACTCCAACACATACTGTAAAAATCGTTCCAATTCCACTCCATGTAGCATAAACAATTCCTAAAGGTAATGTTTTAAGTACGATAGACAATAGATAAAATGCTAATCCGTATCCAACTACAACAAATATAGAAGGAAATAATTTTTTGAATCCTTCCGAAAACTTTAACATTGTTGAACCAAATACTTCTAGTACAATCGAGATAAATAATAGTAAATAGGCCATGCTATTTTCCCTCCTCGAGTTTATCAAGTAGATAATGAATCAGCTGAAATGCCTCTTCTTTTTCATAAAAAATCCAAATGAAATATGCTTGAAAACCATAGCCCATCACAAACTAATCTTATTGTTAACACATCATCTTGTTTTATAAACTCAAGTTTTCATTGTTCATATTGCTTTCTCTATAAATTTAATTCTTCAATATTATTGGCTAATAATGATACCATGCTAAAATTCAATATAATATTGTTTACACCATCCTACCTACTATACCTTCTGAATGATTTTTTCAGTCTACATTTTTTAATTGTTAGCGTCAATTGTTTTTGTTGATTTATATACTGTTCTGTTTCTACCTTTTTATCTTAAACTTCATTAATATTAAGCTAAAATGCAGAAAAACCTCACTGAAGTACAAGCAAGGTTTTCGTCACATGATTTATTCTCTAGTAAGGTTATTGATTTTCTGCTCTATTCTATCAATTTTTTCTTCCATTCTGTTAATCTGACCATTTTTTTTCATTAATCCGCGAAACAGGATGATAAAAATGATAAGAAAGATTATTGGTATTGCGATCATAACCAACTGAAAAATTAGATCTCCTACGTTAAAACCACTATCACTCATCATTATGCCCCCTTTCATCTTGTCTATTATACGACTGGATTCTCATCAAATTGTCCCCAACCTAATGGAAACATTTTCTCAAGATCTTCTTCCTCTTTCCAATCAAAGTTAATTTCTATGAATCTTTTCATTTCAGCTTATTTTTTTCTATCTTTTCCTTCTCCTTGTTCAAATTCCTCAGCAAGCGTTTGTTGTTCTTCATGAAACTTAACAGGTGATTGACCCGTTATTTCGTCAAATGGGGTGTAATGAACTGTTGGGGTTTTCTTGTTAATTAATTTTCTATATAAAACAAAGATAATGATAAACACTATTAAAACAGTAAAACCGATACTAACAACACTTGTAAGCACTTTTAACTACTCCTCTCTATTACCTTTGATTAGTAGTTCAATTAATAAAATCATAATAACATGATAAATAAGAGATTATTGTCGAATCATAGGTTATTTTAATTTCAGTGAACGTTATAAATAAAAGCAACAACGTAGAAAGCAAACATTTCTCAACAAACTAAGACGCATGAAAATTACATGCGTCTTAATAAAAGGCTATTATCTTTAAATCACTTGACCAGCAATTAACGCATATAAAGGCATCTTTGAAGTGATTTATGCGAATATATAAAACTCAAATTTCACACTTCTATAAGGAAAGGATTCATCTCAAAACGTTCTATATCTTAAATTTTCGAACCAGATCTATTAATTCGTTGGCTTTAACATGCATTGTTCCTGCAGAGCCGTTTATTTCTTCTATTAATGCTAATTGTTCCTCTGTTGCTGCTGATACTTCTCCTGTAGATTCACTTGTACGTTCAGTAATTTCATTTACACTTTCAATGGACTCTACTAAGTTTTCTGTTCCTGTTTGGATTCGATCAATTGAGTTTGTCACTTCATCCATCTGAGTTACAACTTGTTTTACAGTCCCTGCAATTTCTTTAAATGAAACTCCAGCATTGTTAACAATTTCAGTACCCGCTTTCACTGCACGTTCACCTTGTTGCATAGATTCTACAGCTTTTATCGTATAATTTTGTATTTCAGTAATTAGTTCATTAATCTGATGAGTAGATAAACTTGATTGTTCAGCTAGCTTTCTTACTTCATCTGCTACAACAGCAAAACCTTTTCCATGCTCACCAGCTCTTGCTGCTTCTATTGCTGCATTTAATGCTAACAAATTTGTTTGAGTTGCTATATCATTGATAAGTGAAACGATCCTTTCTATTTCAGACGATTTTTTATTCAATAATTGAATAGCTCTTCCTGTCTCCTCTGTATTCGTTGTGATAATGGTCATTTGATCGACTACTTTCTTCAAATTCACCTCACCTTTACTTGCTTGTGTATAAGCTATTTGTGATGCATTTGAAGCTGTTTCTACTTGCTGTGATATAGCCTCTACATCTTTTGAAATATGTTGAGATATGTTAGCAGAGTGAACCACTTTACTTGCTTGTTCTTCCGCACCATAAGCTACTTCTTGTTGTGCTTTTGCGATTTGCTCTGAAGCAAATTTTGTTTCCAATGCATTCAACTTCAATTGTTCAGATGAAGTTGTCACATGCTCTGTTGTTTGAACAACATGCTGAATCAATTGTTTAAAACTAACGACCATCTTATTATAGCTTTCTGCTAGTAACTTTACTTCATCATTACTTTTCACATGAACATGGTCAACCGTTAATACTCCATCTGCTACAAGACTCATTTCATTAGCAATTTTTTTAATTGGTGCTATAGCTCGATCCAACACAAGCCATACAATGATCGATCCAATTAAAAGTGATAAACCTAACGTAATTAATAAAGTGTGGAGAATTGGATTAGCCACTTTATTAAAGTCAATCATATATGTTCCAGCTGAGATTACCCATCCCCAATTAGGATCTTCTTCTGCATACGTCACTTTAGGTTCTATTTTGTCCGGATCATTCGGTAAAGGCCATTCATAATAAGCAAAACCACTCCCTGATTTTGCTGCTCCTAAAATTTCATTCCCCACATTCACACCATTTGGATCTTCCATTTCAGTTAAATCCTTACCTTCAGAACTTGGATGAGCAATCAACACACCCTCATTATTCATAACGAAGAAATACCCATTTTCTCCCATGTTAATCGTCTTATCTATCGGTCTCTTTCCATCGGCTTGTTTTTCTCCCGTTAACAATGCTTTTACCCTTTCCTGTCCTTCTTCTAGAGTAATCACACCATCTTCCACTTCTTTGTTAACGCTTTCAATTAACTTTATTGCCATTTTTACATTGTTTTGTAAATTAGTTGCACCTAATTCATCTAAATTTTTCTTACTAGATGAATATCCCATTATGCCTATTGTCAGAGAAGGTATGGCTAGTAACAACATGCATAAAATAGTTAACTTCATTTTAAGCGATGTTTGTCCTCTTATATTTGATTTCTTCATTTTACAGACCCCCTATTTTGTCTTCACAAATGTAGAAAATTCGTTTTACTATATCCCCTAATAAAAACGCTTACTTAATGACATTATAATATATAATTCGTCAAGATATTACATTTATTTTCAAAATGGTTCAACTTAAGGATTCAATAGAGTTGAACTTCTTACAGTTATACAAAAAAAAATGAAATCATTTAAGATTTCATTTTTAAAATTATTCATTTTATAGAATTATGCTAATACGTTCTTAATGCGTTCAATTGCCCAATCTAGTTCTTCTTCTGTTATAACAAGCGGTGGTGCAAAGCGAATAACTGTATCATGTGTTTCTTTACATAATAAACCCTGCTCTTTTAGTTTTTCACAATAGCTCCTTGCTGGCTCCGTTAATTCTACTCCAATAAATAAACCTCTCCCACGAATTTCCTTTATCAGTGGATTGTCTATTTCTTTTAAGCGTTTAACAAAATAGTTCCCTAATTTTAAAGACTGTTCAACAAGTTTTTCTTCTTCCAAAACATCCAAAGCAGCAATTGAAACAGCACAAGCTAATGGATTTCCTCCAAATGTTGATCCATGTGAACCAGGATTGAATACTCCTAAAACATCACGGTTTGCCACAACACAAGAAATTGGGAATACTCCACCGCCTAATGCTTTTCCTAAGATATACATATCAGGAACAACGTCTTCCCAATCACATGCAAACATCTTACCCGAACGTCCAAGTCCAGCTTGGATTTCATCTGCCACAAATAGCACATTGCTTTCTTTACATACGTTGAATGCTTCTTTAAGAAAACCATCTTCAGGAATATTAATACCAGCTTCACCTTGAATTGGTTCAAAAATAAAGCCTGCTGTTTCTGGTGTAATAGCTGCTTTTAGCGCCTCTACATCACCATAAGGAATGAGTTTAATTCCTGGTAACATTGGCCCAAATCCTCTACGATATTCCTCCTCAGAAGATAATGAAACAGCAGACATTGTACGACCATGAAAATTCCCTTCACATGCAATAATTTCTGCTTTGTTATTTTCAATACCTTTTACTTCATATCCCCAACGTCTAATTGCTTTAATCGCTGTTTCTACAGCTTCCGCACCTGTGTTCATTGGTAAAGCCATTTCTTTTTTCGTCATTCGTGAAATTCTTTCATACCAAGGACCTAACTGATCATTATGAAAAGCACGAGATGTTAATGTTACACGATCAGCTTGATCTTTTAACGCTTTAATTATTTTTGGATGTCTATGACCTTGGTTTACTGCAGAATAGGCACTTAACATATCTAAATATTTATTACCCTCAGGATCTTCTACCCAAATTCCATCAGCTTGTGAGATAACGATTGGTAAGGGATTATAATTATTCGCACCAAATTGTTCTGTTTGATTAATAACTTTTTCTGATACATTTTTCATATACATTCCTCCTATTTTAATTTAATTAGTTTCACAAAATATAATTAGCAGGTTTCAGGAAAACTTTAGGAATGAAAGCGCCTTATTTAGATTCGATTTGGTTTAATACTTAAATAACTCCTGAGTGGCTTATAACATACATCAAGACGCTAGTTAATGAACCTATTCCTATCCCATTTATTCCTAGTTTAGTAGATTACAATAAATCATGAATACTTGAAGTAATAATTAACCAAGATGGATGACGATTATCTAACTACTATAGAAAAAATTCATTATCTATTAATGATGTATATCCAATTTATACTCCTAGTAAACAAATTATTTGTGCATTCTAGGTTGAAAAGGATATAACAACGCTGAACAAATCATTCGAAATAATATTCTAAAAAAAGGAGTTATTAAATGCACATTTTATTCTATTATTGTAAGAACATAATCATAATAACTCCCAAGCTGCAAAAACAAATATATTAGTAGGTAAATTCAACTTAAAATAAACTTTTTATAAGTCTTTCCTCACCATCTTTTATGAAGGTAGGATCTGCTACTTACCTTACAGTAATTTTTCTCCGAATAAAGATCCCATTAATGCTACAGCAACAGTTGCTGTACTATTTCCATGGTCTAAAATGGGATTAACTTCAACAAATTCTGCTGATGTAATTATTTTAGATTCCTCAAGAATTTCCATTGCTAAATGACTTTCTCGATAGCTAATTCCACCTAATACAGGTGTTCCCACTCCAGGTGCATCACTTGGATCTAATCCATCTAAATCTAGGGATAAATGAACTCCATCTGTTTTGTCTTTTAAATAATCAATTGCTTCTTCCATCACCCTAGTCATCCCAAGGCGATCAATTTCGTGCATTGTATAAACCTTTATACCTTTTTCACGAATAAGTATTCTTTCTCCTTCATCAAGGGAACGTGCTCCAATAATCACTATATTCTCTGGTTTTACTTTAGGCATATAGCCTGCAATGTTGGTTAAAGTTGGATGCCCAATACCTAAACTAACTGCCAAAGGCATACCATGTATATTTCCTGTTGGAGATGTTTCAGCCGTATTCAAATCTCCATGTGCGTCATACCATATCACGCCTAAATTATTGTAATGCTTTGAAACACCAGCTAACGTTCCAATGGCGATACTATGATCACCACCAAACACAAGTGGAAAAGATCCTTCCTCTATCACTTCATCAACAGCCGAAGCTAGCTTTTCACTCGCATTTGATACAGCACTCAAAAATTTAAGATTTCCATCTGAAGCTTGTTCATCTTTACCAGGTCTACCAATCTCAATATCACCTTTATCATGAATCTCGTACTCTAGCTCTTCCAATCGTTCAACAACACCTGCATAACGAATGGCACTTGGCCCCATATCTACACCACGTCTAGATTGCCCTAAATCCATTGGTACTCCAATAATCGATATATGTTTATTTTTCACGTTAATCTCCCCCTTAAATCAATTGTATCTTATGCTTTGATAATGACTCAACTCGACATTCTTATGTATATTTATTCGTATATATACAAAAATAATTATACTGAAAAACTTATTTTAACAACAAAATCAAGTTAAAACTATTTTTTTATGTCAATAATAGATATTTCAGTAAAATAAATGAAAAACAATTTTAACCTATTTCCAACCTAATTTTATAGAGATTTTTTTCTTTCTTTAGCTGGTGTGTTTATTAACAACTAATAACTTTCCGAAAAACTACATAAGTTCCTGTTTCACTCTTATTAGGTCTCTCTTTGACATTTTTTATTAAGGCTCTTTTCTGAAAGATTGTTGCTATGTAACCAAAATTTATAGTGAAAACAGTGTTTTTCACTATAAGGGTACTATTTTATGAAGAAAAGATGCCACTAGACTTAATACAGTGCTGATTGCTTAAGGTATTTAAAAGCAACAAAGTTTGCGAAAACAGCCTTTATTAATTAGGTTAGGAATTCAAAAAACCGCTTATATCTTCAATGTGTAAAAACATGATAGAAGTTTAGATGAACTAGTGATAAACCTCACGTTTAGAATTTCTTTTTTAAAGTAAGATATAGGTATTAGAAAAGAATCAATGGAGTGTGAATTACATTGGAACAAGAAGCATTATTACTTGTTGAGGAATTAGCAAATAAAAAAAAGAAAATTTACGAAAATAGTCCATTAAGATATATACTACGATCAATTCTGGCTAGTATGTTTATCGGATTTGGAGTAATCGTCGCATTTAAAGCAGGAAATTTCTTTTATATCGAGCATTCTCCATTCGCTTACCCAATTGCAGCTTTAACCTTTGGTGCTGCTATTATTTTAATAGCATATGGTGGGGGAGATTTATTTACTGGAAATACTTTTTATTATTCTTACACAGCTTTCCGGAAAAAGATGAAATGGCCAATCGCAATAAAACTTTGGATAACAAGTTATATTGGAAACATAATTGGAGCTTGCTTTTTTGCCTTTTTCATATATTCAACTGGTTTGTTTTCTGATGCATCAACTACTAGTTTTTTATTAAGTGTAGCAGATAAAAAAGTGCATCTACCAACATCCGAATTATTTTTTAGAGGTATACTTTGTAACTGGCTCGTTTGTCTTGCTTTCTTTATACCTATGAGATTAAAAGGCGATGGGGCGAAGCTATTTACAATGATGCTATTTGTTTTTTGCTTTTTCATTTCAGGTTATGAACACAGTATTGCCAATATGTGTACGTTTGCTATTGCATTTGTGTCAAATCCTCCTGACAGCTTTACATTACAAGGTGTTATTCATAACCTTATCCCAGTTACACTTGGTAATTTAATCGGTGGTGCAGTTTTAATGGGCTGGATGTATCACTTTGTTAACAAACCTTTTATAAAAGACAAATAATTTCATTTATTTTCTAACCAAAATATTTGTAGTTGTCCGATATGTCTTTTAAAGATATAACTGTATAGGAAAGAGGCTGGGAAATAAGTATTAAAGCTAATGAAAAACCCGAATTATTAGGTGATATATCAATTAATCATTCGCCTAATAGTTCGGGTTTTTATTTGTTGTCTACAATAGATTTTTTGATTTTAGAAACCACTTTTAAGAACTAGTGGAAAGGAGCGGAAGACACTCGACTCCTACGGGAATTGAGGAAAGGCTGAGACCCCGCAGGCGCTTGCGTCGAGGAGGCTCAGCTTCCTCCCCATGGAAAGCAAGTGTCTGCAGCGCAATGAAACGAACTTGTTTCTTTCAGCTTAACTGAATTTCGATTTATTTATTCGTCTTTTTGTATGACATCTTTAATTATGTCCCAGCCTCTTTCCTATGTTGCTAATGGAGTGATATTCTTTCAATTTGTTTCAGTATGATCCCACGAAATAAAATACAGTTATTTAAGGCTCTTTTTTGAAAGATTGTGGCTAATTGCCCTAATATTGCAGTTTAAACATTGTTCTTATTACATAATAAGTACTAGTCTATTAAGAAAAGATGCCACCATGCTTGATAAAGTGCTGTTTACTTGGAGTTGTTAAAAGCAACAAAGTTTACGAAAACAGCCTTATTTAAAAACACCAAATGGCTTCCCAACTGGTAAAATCACTTTTCCAAACTGATTATTTAAAACAACTGCCGCAGATCCATAGAAAGATAATAATGCGATAATAAGCTCTGCAATAGCCGCTATCATATGAGTTGTTTCAGGCATTACTCCAAGTGTACTTAAAGATAAGCCAATAAATAAGAAATCTATAAATACAAAAATAAAGAATAATACCTTATGTGTTGCCATCGCTCCAACAGTCATAAAAACACTGAAAATTAAATAGCCGATAAATGCAACACCTAGCTGTTTAGAATCGGCATTAGCAGCTAGCTCTTCACCAAAAGCACCTAATTGAATCAACCATGTCATTCCAACACCAAACCAAAACAAACCAAATGCACCAAATGCAGTTGTTCCAAAGGTATTGTTATGTTTAGAATCCAAGATACTTGCAAATAGTTGAGCTAGTCCACCTAAGAAAAATGCCCATGGTAATATTAATGAAGTACCTTCTGTTAAACCTAATTTCTGTGAAGATGCCACAAGAGTAACCATCGCTAGCCCAAATAGACCCAAAGCTGATGGATCTGCTGTTACAATTTTCACTTGTTGTGTATTCTGATTACTCATAATTTCCTCCTAATAAAAAACATACTTACATAAGATACATAAGTTAGAATCGACTGTCAATCTCTTTTGCAGAAGTCTAATAATTGCAAAAAAGCCCTTAAAACAAAGGTTTCTTGGTACTATTGACTTGTAATCGCAATCATTTAAATTAGTTTTATAAAAAGGAGAATTCTATATCTGCGGATTTTCAAAAAATGTGAGGCACTAAAAAGTTGCTAGAGTATTTTCCATGCTATTATTCTTCTGTTTTTCATTATTATTCATACTTCCAACTCATTTTTTTCTGTTATTTGCTGTTTTTGACTATATATTTGCTGATTCGTTACATTTATTTGCTGTTGTGTTTGATTTATTTGCGGTTTTCACCATTTTATTTGCTATTTTCATGATTATATTAGTTTTTCGACAAAATCCGCCCTACTCACCCCAAAATTTTCACGAGAAAAAAGATGGAGCAGCTAAAGCCCCATCTTATCTTTGAAACTGTACTCGATGTAAATTAGCGAAAATACCGTCTTGCTTAATAAGTTCTTCATGATTTCCTTGTTCAGCAATGCCATCCTCTGTGACAACAACAATTTTATCGGCATTTCTAATCGTTGCTAATCGATGGGCAATAACAAGAGTGGTGCGATCTTTAGCAAGGTCTGTTAAAGCTCTTTGGATAATCATTTCTGTTTCTGTATCCAAAGCAGATGTTGCTTCATCCAAAATTAGTATAGGTGGATTTTTTAGGAACATCCTTGCAATAGCTATTCTTTGCTTTTGACCACCCGACAGCTTTAATCCTCTTTCACCAATTTGCGTATCATAACCGAATGGAAGTGATTCGATAAAGCTTTCTAAATGTGCTTTTTTCGCAGCTTCCTCAATTTCTTCCTGTGTGCTATCAAGTTTTCCATAAGCAATATTTTCTCTAAGTGTACCGGTAAATAAGAACACATCTTGTTGGACAATACCAATGTGTGATCTTAGTGATTGTTTGGCCATGTCTCGAATATCTATACCATCAATTTTAATTGATCCTTCATCAACATCATAAAAACGTGGTATCAGAGAACAAATGGTTGTTTTACCTGCACCCGATGGTCCAACAAAGGCTATGGTTTCACCTGAAGATATCGCCAAATCTATTCCGTTAAGAACTTGTTTATGCTCATCATAACCAAATGAAACATTTGAAAACGTAATATTTCCTTGAAGTGTATTGACTTCAACCGCATCCTTCACATCAAGAACATCTGGATCTACATCTAATAGCTCTGTAAAACGTTTAAAGCCAGCCATACCTTTAGGATACAGCTCCATTAAAGCACTGATTTTATCTATAGGTTTGAATAAGACGTTGATATATAAAACAAAACCTACTAGCTCTCCATAAGAAAGCTGTCCCGTGTAGCTTAACCATGCACCAAATACAAGCACAGCTAATGTGACAAACCTTGTCATCATATAAATACCAGATAAACTAAATGACATGACCTTATATCCACCTAGTTTAGCTTTCCGGAATTTTAAATTATTTACTGAGAAGCGATTGTTTTCAAACTCTTCATTTGTAAAAGATTGAACAACACGTACTCCTGAGACACTATCCTCTACTCTAGCATTCACATCTGCAATTTCAGTAAACATCTTCTTCCAAGCACGATTCATTTTTAAGTTACTTACGATCATAAGTAAAGCTAGAAATGGTAAGACAATTAGTGCCACTAAAGCAAGCTTTGCATTCACTGTGAACATAATCCAGAAAGCACCGATAAATGTCATAATAGAAATAAACAAATCTTCTGGTCCATGATGTGCAAGCTCACCAATATCCATCAAATCATTTGTTATTCGACTCATAATATTCCCTGTTTTTGTGTTGTCGAAAAATTTAAAGGATTGCTTTTGAACATGCTGAAATAGCTGTTTCCTCATATCGGTTTCAATATTAATTCCTAACTTATGTCCCCAATAATTAACAACAAATTGTAAAAATGTACTTATAAGATACAGCACTAACAGTCCAATACTCACCGACACAATTGCTGACCAATTTTCACTTGGAAGCAAAGAATCTATAAACCATTGAACAGCAAGTGGAAAAGCTAATTCCAAGATTGCCACTATAATTGCACTGCTAAAATCAAAGATAAAAAGCTTTTTATGTGGTATATAATACGAATAAAAACGTTTTAACATCTTCTTGTTCTCCTTTTTCAATTTTCATAAATACTATTATATTAGTAAATGATAGTAAATTGATAGCTTAAATTGTTGTTGACTCTTGCAAACAAACGATATAATGGAAAATAGCACATGATGAAAGGAGTATTTATCTTGCCAAAATTAATCGGTTATATTGGTACATACACAAAAGGAGATAGTCAGGGTGTCTATAGCTTTACATTAGATACAGATTCAGCAAAACTTGGAGATATTAAAGCTGTAGCTGAATTAGACAATCCTACATACGTAAATCTTAGTAAAGATAACAAATCTCTTTATGCCGTTGTCAAAGAAGGTGATAAAGGTGGTGTTGCTGCTTATCAAATTAACCAGCAAACAGGTGATTTAACAGCAACAAATCGAGAACTTCTAGACGGTTCTTCACCTTGTCATGTTAGTGTTGATTCTAAGAATAATCAAGTTGTAACGGCTAACTATCATTTAGGAACAATAGTTTCTCATAAAATAAATGAGGATAACACCATATCACCAGCATTATCAGTTATGCAACATGAAGGTACAGGACCTCACGAAAGACAAGAAAAACCACATGCTCACTATTCTGGATTCACTCCTGATGAAAAATATGTAGTTGCTGTTGACTTAGGAATTGATAAAATTGTGACATATAAGATCTCTGAAGGAAAATTAGAGGAGATACATAGCCTACTTGTTAAAGCTGGTAGTGGACCAAGACATATTACTTTCCACCCGAACGGAAAGTACGCTTATGTGATGACAGAATTAAGTAATGAAGTAATAACATTAAGCTACAATTCAGAAACTGGAATACTTACTGAGCTTCAGTATATTCCTGCAATTCCAGCTGACTTTACAGAAAATAGTCAGGGAAGTGCTATTCATATTTCCTCTGACGGACGCTTTGTCTATGCAGGAAATCGCGGACATGACAGTATCGCAATATACCGTGTAAATGAAGAAACCGGAGAATTATCATTTGTTGAATACACATCAACAGAAGGAAATTGGCCACGTGATTTTGCATTAGACCCAACAGAAAAATTCTTGATCGCTTCAAATCAAGAAAGCAGTAATCTTGTTTTATTCTCAAGAGATACACTAACAGGAAAACTGACTTTATTGCAGTCAGATGTAACAGTACCTGACCCTGTTTGTGTGAAGTTTTTAAATGTATAAATAGAAAATAAAAACGGATGATATCTGTATACTCATCCGTTTTTATTACTTTAAATATTAACTTATTTTAACTGGCAACCCTGTTTCAGCGGACTTTAATGCTGCAACTGTTATTTCTTGAGTTTTATATGCATCTTCATAATTTGATAAAATTTTTGATGAATCTCCAGTTTTAACCGCATGAAGAAATGCTTGATTTTCTTTTAAATAAGGGTCGGTAGAATCAACAATTGATGATTTTTTCCCTTCTTTCGATATGTCCAAAGAATGAAATCCCAACTGAAAGATTCCTTTATTAGTATAAAAATCTAACCCAACACTAGAATCTCCTTCAGGAAGTATACATGTGTTTGAAAGATTTGCTATTTCTCCATTTCTAAATTTAAGTGTCACTGTTCCAATATCTGAAACTGTTACATTATCATATTGAGTTGATAACGATCTACTTCCATAAGCTGCATAGACTTCTTCTACTTCTCCAACAGTATAGCGAAGCAAATCAACCAAATGTGTTGTTTGTTCAATAAATTGACCTCCTGATGTTTGTTGATTTCTCCACCAGGAAACCGTAGGCATAGATCCCATCCATTCACCAGTCACCATACCAAGTGTACTTTGATCAAGTTCATTTCTTAACGATTCAACAGATTCACGATAGCGAAAATGATAACCAACTGATGTAATCACTTTCTGAGCTTTTAGCTTTGTTATGACTTCATAAGGGATATCAAGATCAACACTTAGTGGTTTTTCCACTAAAAAAGGAATTCCTCTTTTTATTAACTCTAGCTCTATTTCACCATGTGCAAAGGGTGGAATACATATGTAGACTGCATTGAGATCTTCACTATCTAACATCTCTTTTACATCTCCATATCCAGTTGCATCGGGATAGTTACTAGCATATTTCTCTGCTTTATCTTTACTTGTGCCGCAAATCCCCTTAATTTGAATGTCTTCCATCTGGTTAAGAATATTTGCGTGAACTCCACTAAACCAACCTGTACCGATAATTCCTATTTTTAGCATCTGTTCGTCTCCTTTCTATTCCTCTTTTTTATCTTATTTATGTAAACACTTACAATCTTACTATAAGTTTTCTCATTACAGACTACAAAAAATATTGTTTGATTTACACTGCTTTTTTTCTCGAAGTATTATTTTCTCACATACCACGCTTTAATTTCTACACACTTACATAGATTCAAAAACTTTACTAACAAGCTGATCAAACAAATCCTCTTTACTGACAAAGTTTTTGTAAATATTACCAATTAATATATTAGCTGATTCAGCTATTTTTCTCATTGATGCTTTTTGATAGCCATGAGAAAGAAATTCTTTTTTAGCTTCCCTAATAATACTTCTTTTACTTCTTGTTTTAGGACTTGAACCATTGAATCTTCTCCTAAAGTTAATAGTAAATCTATTTTTATATGAGTCATAAATCTCCCATAAGATTTACTTTTCTACTTATAACTTAAAAAATACTTACTCTTTAAACGATCTCTAAAATATCACTTGGTTTTTTTACCATATAATCAGGATCTGCAGATTTAACGACATCTATCCCATCGTACCCCCATTCTACCCAAATCACTTTAACATTACTTTTCTTGCAAGCGATAATATCTCTGTGTTCATCACCAATATATATCATTTCTGAAGGCTCCAATTTTTTTCTCTTTAGAAATTGATTTATTGTTTTATCTTTACCAAAAATTCTCTTTGCACTAATAACATCTGTAATTAAAGTATCCGCATGGTTTCTTTTTAAAACATACTTGATATTTTCTTCTGAATTCGAAGAAATGATTGCTATCTTATATCCTTTTTTATGTAAATTTTCTAATAAATTTTTAATACCAGGAAATAAAGTAATTTCCACAACTGAATTTTTATATTGCTTAATAAGTTCAGGCATAACAATTGGTATTTTATATAAAGGAAAATTCAAAAGGATACTGCGCTCTCTCATATTTAATTTTTTAATTGTTTCTAATTGATCTAGCTCTATTTTTTTATAACGATATTTATCCGCCAGATAATTCCAGGCATACATAAAAACTTTAGTTGTATCTGCTATTGTTCCATCAAAATCAAATACTACATATTTAGTTGTCATTACTAACCTCTCCTATGAATATAATTTTCTCTTTACGTTCAGCAAAGTTAAGTATTAAGGAACAATAAAACCTTGTAGTTTCAACATCTATAAATCACATAATTGGATAATATATACAGATTATTTAAAATCTATCCAAAAGTAAACAGTTGTTTATCTTAAGGGTGAACTAAAAGGATAACTCTTAGTGAAAGCTTTCTCCACTGAGTTATCCTTAAGTCTAAAGTATTATTTTTTTAGTGCTTTCTGCTCTACATTAAATTCAATTAAATTAAAATCAGGATCATTACAAAAAATCTGTGCAAAACCACTTTTACTATTTGGCTTTTCACTAACTTCAAGATTTCTTTCTTTTAAATAAGCTAATGTTTGATCATAATCTTTTACACGAATTGCAAAATGTCCATCTCTTGAATTCAATTCATTACTTTTACGTAATGTCGTGGAATCTTCGTGTTGGATCAAGTGAAGCTGTTGATTTCCGACTTGATACCATGCTCCGGGAAAGTCAAAGTTTGGACGATCTAGTTCTTGAAAACCTAATATATTACCATAAAAATATTTTGATTTCTGCACATCAGTTACAGATAAGCTTACATGATGGATATTTTCTATATGTAACATAAACACATCTCCTTTGGTTATGAATGTTTTATTCGATAGATAATAGCAGCAAGAATATTAGCAAGTAAAAATAATGGATTTCCTTGCGCATTTTCATGCAGCATTGATTCTCCTGGATTCATTTTTTCATACATTTCTCCTTGAGTTGTTCCTTTTGTCTTGTTTTTTGCTTCCGTTTCTTTTAAAGAAACAAGGTAACGGTATTGCATTGGCAAAATAACAAGTGAAATAAGTAAATAAACGGCAATAATAATTAATATAAAACTTAAGATCATTTCTTATTACACCTCAACTACGATTTATTGTTAGCTTTTGCTTTCTTCATGTATTTTACGATCAAATCCTCCGTACCTTGTTCCCTGGAAAGTCAAAATTCCAACATCGCCTTCTGCAAGTTGACCATATTCCTTACCAGAAACTATAAATTCACTACGATCACCACTTGAAAATTCAAAGGTTACATAGTAAGAAGTATGTGAGTGATGATTTTGACCACCTGATCTTACTGAAGTACGTTTCGTTTTTAATTCTGCTGGCACAGATATTCTTGGTGACTGCTCATTTTTACTGTATGTACTAATTCCTTTTACTATATTAATAATGAAAAAACTGATAACGACAACAAAAATAATTCCAATAAATATTGGGACGATTTGAAACATCAAATCTCCCATAAAAAAGGGCTCTCCCACAACCAATTCCTCCAAATTCTTTATCTATATGTTTTTATACGATTAAAGTGGATGTAAAGTTCCATTAAGTTAAGGAATATAAATGGAGTAATTCGCATCTTCTTGTTTTTCACTATCCATCTTTCGCTTCACCCAAAGATGGCGAAAATCTGGCATTCCATATCCTGAAACTGTAATTCCATTTAAAGCTTTATGGTAGTTTTGTTCTTCTAAAGTATGATAAGTTTGGATAATGATGGCTAAATCCTTTAACCACTTCTCAACTAAGTAAAAGTGTTCAATCCTAGTTTTTAAGTCTCTTTCTACCATTATTTTTTTTAACTTACCATCAATTTTTAAACAACTTTCTTTATTTAGTACACTTCGAAGTATACTGTTTTCACTTGAATATAGCATATACAAACTCAATACTTCATTCTCTTCAAACGTTTCTCCAGTATAGATAATGTCATAACAATCAAAACGATTATTTTCATAAATATCTGTAGACTTTATCGTTGTAATCTCTATATTTAATCCTATTGAATCACATCGTCTTTTTAACCAACTCATATCCTCTATAGCTTCTTTAAATTCAAATGTAGCCAACTTCAAGAGCTCTCCCTTGTACTTACTCGCTTGAAGTATTTGTTTTGCTTTCGTTATTGAAGTTTCTAAACAATGATGGTTATTACTTTTTTCATAAATAAAACTATAAGCAGGCATTTTTCTAGGAAAGCCTAAATCCTCAACAAGCTGTTGTGAATCTATAAGTTGCTGAAATGCTAATCGAATAAATTGTTCTTGATGTGGTCCATCCTTCTGCATATTAAATACAAAGAAAAAACTACCAAGCTCCTGAAACGTTTTTAAATCATGTTCTTCAATATTAACAAGTTCATTTCGATGGATTTCATTATTTAACATTTCTGGCATATGCCAAATTTCAATTGTATCTAGAAAGGCTCTTCCTTGAAAATAGTATGGAAACACATCCAGTACTAAAAGATGTTCATCATTTTTTTCGACCTTATAAGGTCCTGTGCCAATAGGTTTCATCCTATCTATTTCACAATCATATGGAAGGATTGATGCAAAAAAGCTACTCATTATATCTAAAAACATATAATTAACTTCATCTAGAACAAACTTTATCGTAATTTCGTCAATAATTACTATGTTCTTTATGCAGCTAAATAAAGAATGATAGGGAATTTCTTTGTTATTTAAATTCCGTTGTATAGTATATTGAACATCTTTAGCAACTAACAATCGACCATGATGAAATAAGACGCCTTTACGCAAATAAAATGTCCATTCTGTTCCACCCTTTCCCTCATCCCAAGCAAGTGCAATGCCCGAAGAATAGGATTTACTGCTTTTATCATATCGAACTAGTGTATCAAAAATATGATATGCAATATGTGCTTCGTGAACGATTCCAATAAATGCAGGATCAAGTGTGTGAATTTTCGTTTGCTGAGGTATTTTCAGTGTGTCTTTTCTACCACTTGAGCGTGTTATAGATTGCAGTCCGAATTCACTCTGAATTCCATTAAGCAGAGTTTCTTTTGTCGATTGAGAAAACTTGGTTTCCATTATATATGTATATGCCTCTTCAAAACTCTTTTCTTTTAACAGACGTTTTATATTTAACGTAGCTGCATCATTTAAAGGTAAGTGAAAGATAAGTGTGGATTTCCTTCCTCTTCCTTTTTGTGGGATCCAATTCAAAAAGCCTTTCTCACTCATTTTATTAATTAAATGGTTTGTGTTCCTCATCGTGCACGAAAGATAATCAGAAATACAAGCAGTAGTGGTTTCAATTATTTCTTCTTCTTCAACATTCATAAACGCCAACCGCAAATTAATGTAATGCTCAATAACGTTCATTGCTGCCTCCTAAAATACGAAATTTCCATAATCTGATTTACGGTTTTTCTTCTCGTTTTATTTATTATAATGTAAGTATCAGAAAGAAGGTATAAGACAAATGAAATTTCGTGATTTACATCAAACTATAAAAATTAGAATTATAACAGATTTTTTTACTGATATTACTCAAATGTCAATTCTGCCTTTTATGGCAATTTACTTTAGTAGTCATGTGGGAGCAGGGGTTGCAGGAATATTGTTAATGATGAATATAATCATTTCAATCATTGTAGGGCTGTACTCTGGTTATTTATCAGATCGTATTGGCCGTAAGAAAATGCTGGTCATTGCACAAATTATCCAGGTGATTGCTTTAACTGTAATGTCTATCGTAAACTCACCCTTGATTACATCAGTATGGATGACATACTTGATGTTTATTTTTAGCAATGTTAGCTCAAGTTTAATAGGTCCTGCAGCAAGTGCAATGATTATTGATGTTAGTTCTGAAAAAGAACGACCTTATATTTATGGACTTGGGTATTGGACTGGAAACATTGCGATTGCACTTGGAGCAACACTTGGAGGATTACTTTTTGAAGAGTATAAGTTTCTATTATTTTTGATGTTTTTAATTGTAAGTATTGCCACATTGATCATCATTGTATTTTTTATAAAAGAATCATTAATAGAGGTTGATACTAATCATAATGAGCAGCCAATAAAACTTGGAATATATAAAAACTATCTAAATGTATTAAACGACCGAGGCTTTATGTTATTTGTGCTTGCAACAGTATGCATTATGTCATTAGAATTCCAGCTTGATAAATATATCGCAGTAAGATTAAAAGATCAGTTCTCTACTACTTTTTTATCATTCGAAATAACTGGGATTAAAATGTTCAGTATCATTATGTTAATTAATACTGTTACAATTGTTGTTGCAACACTACAGATCTCCAAATGGCTAGGAAGATTTAATGCAAAAGCTGTCTTAACAATAGGACTTGCTATTTATTCAGTAAGCTTTACAACATTCGCTTATAGCAATTCATTTCTTTTATTGATTATTGCCGCACTACTATTTACGTTAGGTGAATTAATGTATTCTCCAATTAGGCAAACGATATTAGCAGGAATCGTTAATGATAAATCACGCGCCTCCTACATGGCGATCGATAATCTTTCCTATAATGTTGCTATGTTAATTGGAAGTGTTGGTTTGACTTTAGGGGCATGGCTTCCTTCAAGTGTGATGAGCATTCTTTATTTTGGGTTAGGAATAAGCGGTCTCATTTGTTATCGAAAAGCTATAAAAGTAAAAGATCAACAAAAACCATCTGATAAACAAGTTCTTCAAGTTAATTAATTTCATATTTTTAATAATTCCAAAAGTTGGGACATAATTGAAAAAATCATCCTTAAAGACGATAAATTTCTAGTAATCTGTTAAGCTGAAAAATAGTTTCGTTCCATTGTGCTGATAACACTCGATTCCCCTGGGAGGAAGATGAGCCTGCATAGGCCTTAAAATCTTCCTCTAGTTCACCTAGGATTCGAGTGTCTGTCATTAAAATACAGTTAAGAAAAACTTTAATTCTTAAAAACTTACTTCCTTATTTTTTATAAAATTGATAATTTGTTGAACATTTTCTGCATTTTTTCCATAGTCAACTAATGTTGTAGGTACACGTGGTCTACTATGAATTGATATTTTCGTACTACTTGGATTTATCTCATTTAACGCAATTTCTACAACGTCTCCCCATGTTCTCCAGTTGATACCAGTCTTGAAAATTAACAAACCCTTTTCTTGATTTTCATAAGTAATTTTCGCACTGTTTAAAACTGAAACAGTTTGCTTACATAACTGAAATGCTTCACTAACAGAAAGCTGTAACTCATATGTATTTTTTTGATGGACCCCATTATCCATATCTTCCCCAATTGACTTTTTAGAGTGACGATCTATGATTGTCAGAATTAAAGCCATCAATAATCCGAAAACTAATCCCATCATAATATATAAAGCCATGCTTGGTTCATCTTTCAATAACAAAGCTTGTAAATACATAAAAAATCCGAATGGAATAGAAGTGAAGACGAAAATTTTAAAGAATGTTTTCATGTTGTTTGTACTCCTTTATTTAGTGATAACCTAGTAATATTTTACCATATCGCCCATTAATTTATCTTCTTTTTTTTACTGTATAGTTTTTTAATAAGTAACAAATTCAAACGACAATTCTAGATTCTGTGAGGAGATCGAGTAAAGAAATACCTTCAAGCGCACTTTAATTATTAAGCTTAAGCATTTGATACCGTTGTAAGAAAAATTTTTGATATAGCTACCATTAAATAAGTAAAATTCGCTTTTTCTTAGTTATTTCATAAATTTTAATCAAAAATTGTATGACTTTACCTTTTTTGATGAAAACTAACATGAGGAGGTTATTAACTTGAAGCATTCCACCCTATTATTAATTAAATTTATTACTTGTGTCATAGCATTTGGTCTTGGACTTGATTTGTTTTTTGAAGCAACGATTGTTGACATCCTTTCATTTAGTTTGTTTGTTACAGTGACATCGTACATTGTTGGAGAGTTAATTATTTTACCTCAACTAGGAAAACGTGCTGCTGCTGTTGTTGATTTTTTATTAACTTATTTAAGTGTATGGGTATTCGGAAGTATTTTATTTGAAAGCTATTTGCAAATAGCTTGGGGCAGTATTATTTCGGCACTACTTATAACTGCTGCAGAAATTTTCATTCATTTATTAGTAGAGGAAAGAGGTCCAGCAGCTAAATATTTTGAAAATAGAGGATCTATTGTGAAGCCTACCTTGGTTTACGGTACAGAATTTGCTGAAGATGAAAATGTGTCCGATCTAGCCAAAAAGGTTCAGAAAAAGTTGGAAGATGAATAATTTAACATCAAAAAAAGGAATCCACCAGAAAAAGAAGGGATTCCTTTTTTGCACCTATTTCACTTCTACTACAAATGGATATGCTGTCACCCTTCCATTTACTTGAAACTCTGCCCATAATTTATAAATACCAGCATGTGAAAATTCAGTTTGAAATACTGGTTCGTTTACATTTGGTGGATGCACATGTAAATATTCCTCTGCTTTTTCATCCAATATGACCACATGTCCCATCGCACCTAAATACGGCTCTAGTTCTGCACCGTGAACATCAAACGTTAATGTAACTGGTTCACCGACTACTAAATCGGTTGTTGTAAGTGTTACTTTGTTCTCATTGATTATCTTTTCTAATTTTTTATCAATTTCTAATGAAGCATGGTTATGTTCATTTGTTGAAGGTTTTCCTACTTTAAATGGTACAGGTTTCACTTCATAAGATAAACTCTTTGAATTTATATCTACAAACGCTTTATAATTTCCCTCTTTGAGTGGGCTTTTTACTGTAAACTGACCAGATGTTATTTCTTCTGGATGTAAATGATAATATTGATCAAGATGTTCATCAACCACAATTAAATGCAATAACTTTTCGTGATTAATTTCTAAATCATCTACAGAATGTCCTGCTAAGTCCTCTAACGTAATGATGATGTCTTTATTAGATTCCTGTACATCAACATTTATTTCATTATCTGAACTTACTTCACTTTCATGTTTATGAAGTTCATTTGATTTCTCACTTTTTAACTCACCATGTGTGTCATGATCTTCTGTTTTACTGTCTGCTGCTTTATGTTCTTCACTATGCGCTTGTTTACCTTCTAAGTTAGCAAATGAATCGTAGGCAATATAGGCAAGTACAACAATCGTTAAGTAGGCAAGAGCTGAAATTATCCATTTTTTCATCATATTGATATCCCTTCATTAAAGTTTTACTCGTTGTAATCGCAATGCATTTAAAACAACAGATACTGAACTAAATGCCATTGCAGCTCCAGCTAACCAAGGTGCTAGGAAGCCTAATGCTGCTACAGGAATTCCAAGAGTATTGTAGGCAAAAGCCCAAAATAAATTTTGTTTAATGTTTCTGATTGTTCTTTTACTCATGAAGATTGCATCAACGATACTGTTTAAATCACCGCGCATTAAGGTAATGTCAGCTGCTTCCATCGCTACGTCTGTACCAGTTCCAATTGCCATGCCAATATCAGCAGTTGCGAGGGCTGGTGCATCATTGATTCCATCCCCAACCATCGCAACGATTTTACCTTGTTTTTGTAATTTTTTTACTTCTTCTGCTTTTCCTTCTGGCAACACTTCTGCGATCACTTGATCAATGCCTGCTTCCTTAGCAATTGCTTCAGCAGTGAGTTTATTGTCACCTGTAATCATTACCACTTCAAGACCCATATCCTGTAAACGTTTGACTGCTGACTTTGAAGTATCTTTAATCGTATCAGCAACCGCTACTAAACCTGCATACTTATTATTGATGCTAATTACCATAGCAGTTTTTCCATTTGCCTCAAGCTGCTCCATCGTTTGTTGAGCTTTTTCAATCGACACGCCGAACTTAGTCATTAACTTTCTTGTACCAGCTAAAACGATCTGACCATTCACTTTAGCTTTAATGCCATAACCTGGTATTGCTTCAAATTCTTCAACTTCAACAAGCGTAATATTTTTTTCTTGAATTCCTGACACGATTGCTTGTGCTAGTGGATGTTCAGATTGCTTTTCTGCAGAACCCACTATTGCTAAAAACTCTTTCTCATCAACGTCTTTTTCAACTAAAATATCTGTTAACACAGGTTGACCATTAGTAACAGTGCCTGTTTTATCTAACAATATGGTTGTTAAACGATGTGTTCTTTCTAGATGTTCTCCACCTTTAAAGAGTATGCCGAATTCAGCAGCTCTTCCTGACCCAGCCATAATCGAAGTTGGTGTTGCAAGTCCTAAAGCACAAGGACATGCAATGACTAATACTGCGATTAACTTCTCCAATGCTTCAGCAAAATCTCCTGGAGCAACAAAGAAAAACCATACTAAAAATGTAATAAAAGCAATTGCTACAACAATTGGTACGAAAATACCTGAAATTTGGTCAGCTAAACGTTGAATTGGAGCTTTTGATCCTTGAGCCTCTTCTACAACCTTAATAATTTGTGATAGTGCTGTATCACGTCCTACTTTTGTTGCTTTAACCTTTAAAAATCCATTCTTATTAATTGTGGCTCCTATGACAGAATCACCGATTGTCTTATCAACAGGTACACTTTCACCAGTTAACATGGATTCATCTAAAGCTGATCGACCATCTATAATGACTCCATCAACTGGGACTTTTTCACCTGGTTTTACATAAACAAGATCTCCAACTAATACATCTTCAAGAGCAACTTCTATTTCAGCACCATTTCTTTCAACTAAAGCGGTTTTCGCTTGTAGGCCCATTAGCTTTTTAATAGCTTCTGAAGAACGTCCTTTTGCTTTAACTTCAAATAATTTACCTAAAATAATTAATGTAATTAAAACGGCACTTGTTTCATAATAAAGTTCAACCATGTGAGCGTTACTTCCAATTGAGATTATCGATAAATATAAGCTATAAAAATATGCTGCAGATGTTCCTAATGCAACAAGTACATCCATATTTGCACTTTTATTTCTTAACGCTTTAAAAGCACCTACATAAAACTGCTTTCCTACAATAAATTGAACTGGAGTAGCTAATGCTAACTGAACCCAAGGATTCATAAACATCTCTGGTAAATAAATAAATGATGTAAAGCTAAAATGACTAACCATAGCCCATAATAACGGAATAGATAAAATCAGTGAGAATATAAATTTGCCTTTTTGTGTTTCTAATTCTTTTGCTTTAAGATCTGCTATGTCTTCTTTTTTCTCACCTTTTTGATTGGCTTGATATCCTAACTTTTCAACTTTTTGAATCATTTGTTCAACACTTGTTTGAGCAGGATCATACTCGACTGTCGCACTCTCTAATGCTAAATTCACTGAAGCATTCATCACACCATCCAATTTGTTTAGACCTTTTTCAATTCTTGTTGAACAAGCTGCACATGTCATACCGATAATATTTAACTCGACCCTTTCATCTAATACCTCATATCCTAAATTCTTTATCTTCTTCTTTATTACATCGACATTTGCTATAGTTGAATCATATTTAATCAATGTTTTCTCAAGAGCAAAATTCACAGTTGCTTCTTCTACTCCTTCAATCTTGTTAAGTCCTTTTTCTATTCTTACAGCACATGACGCACAAGTCATTCCTGCTATAGGTAATGTAGTTTCCTTTATTGTTTGAGCCAAAATTAACCCTCCTTATACCTTTCATCTGTCCATTCAATGAATCTCAAATGCTATCTGATACAAGCATTTATCACTTTACACCATACCCCTGATCTTCAATTACTTCCTTTATCTCAACTAATGAAACAGAAGTAGTATCATATTCTACATTTACTTTTCCTTCACTTAATAAAACCTCTACATTTGATACTCCAACCAAGTCGCCGACACTGCCTTCAATTGATTTTACACAATGTCCACAAGACATTCCCTCTACAACTAACATTGTTTTTTCCATAATTTATTCTCTCCTTTATTTTCTAATTAATTTATGAATTGTTCCAAGCAATTCTTTCTTTGGTTGATCATAATGAACGCTTATTTTCTCAATATGAGTAAGAACAGAACTCTATCTCCAGTGTGTCATTTTCGTTAGCAATTTTCATTTATATTGCCTCCTTGAATATAATATACTATACCCCCCCTTACCTATGTAAAGTGTTTTTCTAGAAATTTTACCCAACATTTCTATTTAAAAAAAGATTGTTTAGTAAGCACTTTGTTGATTAAGCTATTAGAAAGGTATATTAAATGGAGAAACACTGACACAAGCTTACGATGGAGGCGCCCTGACCTAAGAAGAATTGTACTTTGAAAAAGCCGCTAATTTGGCTTTTTCATTATTCTTCCACTTGGAAAAAATGGGGCTATTTTTTCCAAAGGATTAATTGCACGAACAGATGTGGAACTTTCAATTAAATGAATTCTTACTAGCACATACGGCTTAAGTCTTACATACATTTAAAGCTATCGTACATTGATGCCTTAATTGGTTTTCTATAGAATTAACTTATATTAAGTGAATTTCTTTGAGAGAGGGTATATATAATGAAAAAATTTGTATTGTTTTTATTTTTTGCAGGTGGTTTATTGCTTTTAATTTTCACAAACACAGCATTGGGAGAAAAAGATAAAGAGCGAGCGGTATCAGATAATATAAACACCATTAACATTGATGTATCAGGTATAAGTACTACGATTATTCCAGATAATCGAGACTCGATTAAGGCTGAGTTAAAAGGAAAAGGAGAGATGACTATAAGAGAAACAGGTAATACAATAAAAGTAGAATATAAATCAAAAAATTGGTTCAATGGTCTTTCAATCTTTGATAAAAGTAAATTAACAATTTATATTCCAAAAAACTATAATCAAAACCTGTTAATTGACAGTGGATCTGGAAGTATGACGTTTGATGGAAATCACATGGAATTGAAAGAATTACTTGTTAACTTGAGTTCAGGTCATATACAACTAAGTGATTTTAAAACGAATCTATTTAAAATTGATGGCTCATCCGGTAATGTAAATATTGACTCATTAACAACGAATAAAGGTGAATTTGAAATAAATTCAGGAAATTTAGATGTGAAGGATTATAGCGGTGAAGTAAAAGTAGAGCTTTCTTCAGGTAACATGGATATGGAAATAGTGAAATTAATTAGCACAGTTGATATAAAAGTAAACTCTGGATTTGTTGAACTTGATTTACCTTCAGAAGCTAATTTCAAAATAGACGGTAAAATTGGTAGTGGAAACATCACCTCAACATTTAACTTAAGTAACTCTGAAACTACTAAACATAAAATGATGGGAGTTCATGGATCTGGAGAACATGAAGTGAAATTAGATGTTTCAAGCGGTAAAATTGAAATTAAATAACCTATCAACAATAGGATATCTTTAAGACTACCTCTTTTAGATATCCTTTCTTCTTTATTGAATACTTCATAAACAGACTACATTTAAAACAAACACAAATTTAACATAATTTAAGAGCTATAATTAATTTTCTTTTCTGGTACCCCCATTTTTCAAATTCTTGAAGTTTATTGAAGAAAACTCTCTAATAATTTCACATGTTGTCTATCTTTATCTAAGATGTTTTCAATTAGCTTTCTACTTTCTGCATCTAAGTCTCCTCGTACTAACTCTTCAGACAAGTCAATTCCATAATAACTTTCACCTTTACGAGCATTATCTATAATACCTTGAACAGAATCCGGAATCATCATTTGACTTATATAACCTTGTACTGACCCGATTAACCCTTCAGAATCAACAGGTGTTCCTCCAAGATTTTGGATTCTTTCTGCTACTAGTAGAGCATGCTGCTTATGATCTTGTTGAATTTCTTGAAACTGATTTTTTATAGATAAATCTTCAAGCTTCTCTATATAATGTTCATAAGCATGGATACCCATGTATTGTCCTTTTAAAAATTTATTTAACGTGTTTAAAACAACCTTAGAATTTTCCACATAAATATCTCCTTAATTGACCATTAATAAGGCTCTTTTCTGAAAAATTGTTGCTATTTAACCTAATTTCCTGTTAGTAACTATTTTTTTATCATATATAAGTACTATTCTAAGAAGAAAAGATGCCACTAGACTTTTTACAGTGTTGATTTCTTTATATGACTAAAAGCAACAAACTTTACGAAAACAGCCATTAATAATGACATTTTTTAAAAAGTTAACCCACTTCTTTATTATCAAAGGCTCTTTTCCGAACGATTGTTACTAAATTCTCTAATATAGCCGTTAAACATTGTTCTTATTGCATAATAAGTATTATTGCATTAAGAAAAGATGCCACCATGCTTGATAAACTGCTGTTAGTTGGAGTTGTTAAAACAAAAAAGTTTACGAAACAGCCTTATCAAAAAATTGATCCTTTAAATATTGAAAGAAATATAACAGAAGTGATTTAATCATAAACAATAATGATAAATTAATCCTTTTTAGACGAACCAAGGAACCAAGTCCCAATTTCTGAAAGATATTCATAAAATAATACGTGAATAGAGAATCGATAATTAAATTAACGATAATAAATCTCGTGAATTTTCCATATGTAAATTTCAATATCCAAAGTGAACCAATAAAGAAAGGTCCAACAATTAGTGGGATATCTCTACTAATCTTCGGGTGTACACTCTCATAAAACCACCACCACTTGCGTTTTTTTGCTATATACCCTTCGATTTTAACAACTATTGAAATGAGCAAGCTTGCAGGAAGATATCTTTTAAATGACTTTTTATCAAAAAATACGATAGAAAACCAAGGAATAATCATTACTAATGATAAAATTAACTTAGGATATTTATACATAAAGAATCTCCCCCCTATTCAGGTATAATATCTCCTGAATAGAGGATTATTATGTCACTTTTGGTTATTTTTTTATACAGTGCACCAAAGCTATGTTTAAAAAACACTAGAAGGCAAGAATTTTACAACATTAGTTCTTGCAATATTAAGACGTTTTATGTAGCCTATTTTAGAAAAGCTTCTAAATGGCTTTTTTTCTTTTTTAACAGCTGTTGATCAATCTCTGGAAAGGAGTTTATATCAATTTTCTCAAGTATATATTCACTAAATTCAACCGATTTTGTGATAATTGTTTCAGTATTACATTCTGAAATCTCCAACAATGCATCAAATATTGCTACTAAGATGGAAATGTCTTTTTGCCCATAATGACAAATTTGATAAAAGGACGACCTTACAATGTCTTCAAATGGCCTTTGTGGTATACAAAGCACGGGTCGTTTTTCATCATAATATGCCATAAAACTCCCATCAAGTTTGCTTACTTCCTTTAAACATAAACTTAAATGCCTTATACAATCTATAGCAGTATTTGGATCATTAATTCCAGGCGAAATAGCTCTAAGTGCTATCTCTGTTAATTGTTGTAATCCAAAATCTACATCTTGCATTGTAGTCCTTTCATTACCAAGTGTGATCTCTTCTAAACCCTTTTCACCTATTTCTCCATTATAATGAATGGTGATTACTTTTTTATCTAATGATAAAAAACTCCCTATTTGGTGATGAATTTCTATAAAATAATCCTCTTCACACGCATTTTTACACAGAGTTTCCTCATCAATTAGTTGTATATAACCAATAATATCCTTGTTTTTGATTTCTAATGTTTTAGAATATTGATTATGTAGTGGAACATTCTTTACAATTGATATGCCCTCATTATTTTCAATTTTTCGCTTTTGCATATGTATTGTTTTACGCACATCATCTGTCAGCTTTTCAATTAATTTACTTACCCTAACTGATGATGCAACATGATGTATGAAATATGCAAAAATACCAACACAAATAGACGCAATTACAACACTGCTTGTTGCTGCTAATACATAACTCTCCGATTTTTCCTTCATAAATAGTAACGAGAAAATTGAATAAACAAATCCCCCTATAAAAATTCCCAGTACGCGCATTGTTACCCGATCTCGTATAAAATTCTGAAGAGTTCTAGGGGAAAATTGAGATGAATATGTTGTAAGTACAACCATGATTGTTGAAAATGTAATTGTTGTCATTGTAAGAAGAGAGCCTGCAATTGTTGATAATATCGTTTTAGCAAGATCGCTATTAATTGAAAGGTATTCTTTTAAAATGGTAGTATTATGTAGAAAGCTGAACTGATCCAGAAATGACACTAATGCAGCTAAAAAAAATGCTACTATTGAAAATAGAGTTGGTAAAAGCCAAACTCTACTTTTTACAAATAAAAAAAGTTTATTAAACACTATTTTCCTCCAATTACCTTCATTTTTCTAATTCAATACCCTATTATCTCTATATTGAAACTTACCTTCTTTTTAAGAATTGGCTCTGTTAAACTTTGTTGTTGATTTTCATTGAAGGCATTCGCTTTCCCGTGAAAAAGTACCTCTTTTCCTAGGGAAGAATAATGAAAAAGCCCAACTTCCTGCTTTTTCAAAATCGTTCATTAAGTCATCATTATTCTATAAACAAAACAAACCTTTTATGTGAGAACTCAAAAAAAAGTGTACCCATAAAGAGTACACTTTTTTACGCGCCTTAGAGGATTCGAACCTCTGACCGACGGCTTAGAAGGCCGTTGCTCTATCCTGCTGAGCTAAAGGCGCAATATGAGATTTTAAAAAGTCTTTTTTGACATAAAAATGGCTCCGCAGGTAGGACTCGAACCTACGACCGATCGGTTAACAGCCGATAGCTCTACCACTGAGCTACTGCGGAACAAATAAATATGTAAAATGGTGGGCCTAAATGGACTCGAACCATCGACCTCACGCTTATCAGGCGTGCGCTCTAACCAGCTGAGCTATAGGCCCAATTATCATAATTGGAGCGGGTGAAGGGAATCGAACCCTCATCATCAGCTTGGAAGGCTGAGGTTTTACCACTAAACTACACCCGCATTTAAATTGGAGGCACCACCCGGATTTGAACCGGGGATAAAGGTTTTGCAGACCTCTGCCTTACCACTTGGCTATGATGCCTAAAGTATGGCTGGGCTAGCTGGATTCGAACCAACGCATGTCGCAGTCAAAGTGCGATGCCTTACCGCTTGGCTATAGCCCATTAAAATCTTTAAATTTATAAGTACATAAAAAATGGGGCGACTGATGGGAATCGAACCCACGAATGCCTGAACCACAATCAGGTGCGTTAACCACTTCGCCACAACCGCCACAATATATTAATGTTTAATTGGCAGGGGCAGTAGGAATCGAACCCACATCAAAGGTTTTGGAGACCTCTATTCTACCGTTAAACTATGCCCCTAAAGTATATCATTTCTTCCACTAATGAATGTTATTTTCGCTTCGCGGTACAAGATTAAATGTATGTTATTTTCGCTTCGCGAAAAAACATTGGTGGAGGGGGGCAGATTCGAACTGCCGAACCCTAAGGAGCGGATTTACAGTCCGCCGCGTTTAGCCACTTCGCTACCCCTCCATATTTGTTTCATAAAAATGGCGGTCCGGACGGGACTCGAACCCGCGACCTCCTGCGTGACAGGCAGGCATTCTAACCAACTGAACTACCGGACCAAGTTTTTTTCACAAAGTGAAAATAAACATCCTTGCACTTATAATTCGAAACTAAAGTGAAAATAAACACCCTTGCACTTCCAATTCAAAACCGAAGTGAGAAGAAATTGGTTGCGGGAACAGGATTTGAACCTGCGACCTTCGGGTTATGAGCCCGACGAGCTACCAGACTGCTCCACCCCGCGATAATATAATTAAAAAATCATCAAGTAATATATATTATAGATATCAAGATATATTTTGTGACTAATTACTTGAATTTATTATGGAGGAGGAAGGGGGATTCGAACCCCCGCGGGTTTTGACACCCCTGTCGGTTTTCAAGACCGATCCCTTCAGCCGGACTTGGGTATTCCTCCGTATAAATGGACCCTGTAGGACTCGAACCTACGACCGGACGGTTATGAGCCGTCTGCTCTAACCAGCTGAGCTAAGGGTCCAGTTTAAATAAGAACATAAAATTTTTTAAAATAGCGGCGGAGGGAGTCGAACCCACGACCTCACGGGTATGAACCGTACGCTCTAGCCAGCTGAGCTACACCGCCAAGGCTAATATGAATTTCTTTTCACTTTCATTGGTGGAGCCTAGCGGGATCGAACCGCTGACCTCCTGCGTGCAAGGCAGGCGCTCTCCCAGCTGAGCTAAGGCCCCATTAATATGGGAACTTTAGAATGGTCGGGAAGACAGGATTCGAACCTGCGACCCCTTGGTCCCAAACCAAGTGCTCTACCAAGCTGAGCTACTTCCCGTTATTAACAAGCAACTTTTGGCGCGCCCGAGAGGAGTCGAACCCCTAACCTTTTGATCCGTAGTCAAACGCTCTATCCAATTGAGCTACGGGCGCTAAGATCTTAAATTTTCTTACAAAAAACGCTTATTATTAAGGATTTCATTTCAAAAACATAGCGTTATTTTCGCTTCGCATATTAATGTACGTTATTTTCGCTTTGCGAAAAAACGTTGGTGCCGAGGACCGGAATCGAACCGGTACGGTAGTCACCTACCGCAGGATTTTAAGTCCTGTGCGTCTGCCAGTTCCGCCACCCCGGCACTATTTTTTATAGCTTTTTTGGTGCGGGTGAAGGGACTTGAACCCCCACGTCATAAAGACACTAGATCCTAAGTCTAGCGCGTCTGCCAATTCCGCCACACCCGCATGGTGTTTTTTTATTCATTCAGTTATTTTCCACTTCCGTGAAAGAAAACATGGTGGAGGATGACGGGATCGAACCGCCGACCCTCTGCTTGTAAGGCAGATGCTCTCCCAGCTGAGCTAATCCTCCATTATTTATTTATAAATATTAGTAAAACCGCCTGGCAATGTCCTACTCTCACAGGGGGAATCCCCCAACTACCATCGGCGCTGAAGAGCTTAACTTCCGTGTTCGGCATGGGAACGGGTGTGACCTCTTCGCCATCATTACCAGACAATTATTAGCGACAAATAATATTATAATTTGTTCTTAGAAAAAATCAAGAGTTTTTTTAAAAACATTTTTGAAAGCCACCATTTCGTGGCAGGAATAACAATGTACCATTTCAAGTTGAAAGTGTCAACACGTTTTCGAAATTAGCTCTTCTATTCTATTTTGTGCAAATCATCAGCAATATTTATCTTAACATCTCTTACTCTAGAGATAAAGTTCCTTTTTATCATATCTAATAAAAATAATGAAAAAACTTTATTAGGGTAAAAATATCGTTATAAGTTATGGAGGAGATTACTATGATTAACCAACATGAAAGAGATTTAATAACAGTCGTAGATGAAAAAGGAAATGAAAAACAACTGATCGTTGAGGCTTTATTTAATTTGGAAAATGAAACTTATGCTTTATTTCAAGAAAGTGAGGATTTCAATCATACGTTTATCATGCAAGTCGAAGATGAAGAAGATGGGCAGTATCTTGTTCATATAAACGATTTTAATAAAAAAAATCTCATACTAGATGCCTATGAAATAGCTGTTGATGCTAATCCAGCTGATTAGAGTTGGGAGGAATCATGAAAGAAGATAACAAAGTTATTGATGTAATTGATGAACAACTCAAAAAAAGAAAAGACAATGAAATCAATGGAATGTTTTTCACTAAAAATTTTAGATCTCCTACCGCTGAGGAATGGTATATCTTTTTACCAAGTTACAAAGATCCTTTAACAGGTGGTGCGCCAGGTAAAACAATTATCCATTACAATCTTTTCGATACAAAACATATCTTTATTAACACAACAATTATTTTTGATGACCCTGAACTACATAAAAGTCATCTCCATCATCTCGTTTACTCGATTTCAGACGAAATTGTTAATCGATTAGTTGGTTATGCTGATACTCTTTTGTCTGTTCACTCTGGAGAAAATTCCTACAACGCACTATATAAACAATAACCAGAAAAAGGTGAAAGATAGTGAACCAGAATTTAATTCAATCTATTAAAGATCATGCTGTGCCATTAAAAACTGTAAATGATTATGATGTTTTATTAACCGAAGTTACTGAACAAACTCTCGTTTTATTAGGTGAATCTTCACATGGCACTTCAGAATACTATAAAGAAAGAACCAAGATTTCAAAAAAACTAATTACTGAAAAAGGATTTACTTTCCTTGCAGTTGAAGGTGATTGGCCAGCTTGTCATAAAGTAAACAGATATATAAAAGGTTATGACAAAGAATCGACAAATGCTCGGGACGTATTAAAGTCATTTAATCGTTGGCCAACTTGGATGTGGGCAAATGAAGAAATGGTTGAATTAATTGAATGGTTAAAACAATACAATCTCACCCAACCAGCTGAAATGAAAGTTGGTTTTTATGGAATCGATATTTACTCTTTATGGGAATCGATGGATGAAATCATTTCCTATTTAGAAAAAGCGAACTCCCCCCTTATTGAAGCTGCTAAACAAGCTTTTTCTTGTTTCGAACCATTTAATCGAAAACCTGAAAAATATGGAATATCTGCTTCTTTTTATTCAGAAGGATGTCACGATGAGGTCATAAAGCTTTTAAGTGAAATCTCTTTAACTAAAACTCAAATTAAAGATAAAGAAGAAAACTCGTTAAGTCTAGAAATAAATACACTAATTACTGCAAATGCTGAAAATTACTATCGTACAATGGTTATAGATGATAATCAGTCTTGGAATATTCGTGATCAGCATATGGTACAAGTAATAAATAAAATTAGGGAATTTCAAGGTGCAAATGCAAAAGGGATTGTATGGGAACATAATACTCATGTAGGAGACGCACGTGCAACAGATATGCTAAGTGAAGGTATTGTGAATGTTGGACAGTTATTACGTGAACAAAAAGGGAATGAAAAGGTGCTAATTGTAGGATTTGGTACTCATCGTGGGACGGTAACAGCTGCTGAACAGTGGGGAGTTGACACAAAAAGCATGATCACCCCTCCTGCACAAGAAGGAAGTTGGGAAGATGCAATGCATAAAGCTGGTCCATTCGATAAAATTCTACTGTTCAACCAAGGTAATAGGGCTCTTTTCAATCAAACAATAGGACATAGGGCAATCGGGGTTGTCTATAACCCCCAATATGAACAATACGGAAACTATGTACCATCGGTCATGTCAGAACGATATGATGCTTTTATATACATTAACAACACGAAAGCTCTTCAACCATTGGAATTCGAGGAAGTTTTCTTATAATGGATTTTAGAAATGTTCCATTTTACTCCCTAATTTTTCAAAAGTAAAGTCTAGAAATAAAATCTCACCTTGTTATAATGCATATTAGATATATTAAAGCAAAAGGTGGGCACTTATGGGGAACACATGTAGGTATGTTGTTAATGCGGTTGGTAAATGTGGCGAAACATACTATACCCAAATTAATTCAAAACAAGAATTACAAAGCTGGATAAAAGATCATAGAGAAAAACTATTAATGGATGAATTAAAAATTGTCGATCGAAAAATGCCACCACTAATAAATTGGCTTTTCCGCGCTAGAGGATAAAAGAACATAAACGCAATCGCCTTGAACCTCTGGCAATCATTCAATGTAGAATTAAAATCGCTCTTTGCCTTCAATTCCAAATTGGCCCATAACCTAGGAGAGATTGCACTTTGAATTAGCTAGCTCTTAATTTCTATTATTTTCTTAGAAAAAAAGTGTTAGTTTCCCTCCTAGAGGCGCTAGGCACTGAAGATCAGTTCCAAAACTAAGTACAATTTTTCAAAATACTTTTAGTGCACAAGTCGCTTAATATTCTATTTTATTATATTAGATATCAACTCTTCTAATATTAGATATCAACTCTTCTAAAATATACAAAAGAACCGATAAATCCTACTAATGAGGTACATGCAATAATAAGATAAGATACTAAAGGATCGTAAGTAGGTAAAAGTGTATTGTTTGATATATCACCTGCAGCAGCCCACGGAAACAATCCTCTTTGTTCTGAACTGCCTCCCATCACGTTTAACATCGTAATAACAATTGTAAAAATAATCGTTGGAACATAGTTTTTTGACACTAACGTAACAAAGATGATTGGTGAGGATAAGATAAATAATAGACCTGCTCCACTACTAAATTGTCTGATGGACTTAAATAGTAGGTTAATGGTCAATCCTTCAAATTGAAAAATCACTCCTAGACTGAGCGTTAAGATCCAAGAAATGAAGGTTAACAAACATATCCATGTAAATAACAAGGTAATTTTACTTACTAAAAAACTTGTACGTGATACAGGAATGGTTAAAAGATTTTTTAACGTATCTTCCATATACTCACGTGTGATAAGGTAGGCTGTTACAACACCATACAATGGTACTCCTAGTACCAAAACAGTGTATAAATTTGTTTGATAAAATAGCTCCTCAAATGCTACATAAACATCTGCTTTTGTCTGCATATAAATATAGGAGGCAACAACAACCATAAATGGTGCCACAGCAGCACCAATTATACTTAATAAAAACATCTTTGATCGCTTTAACTTTAATAGTTCTGTCCATAATAAATTAACCAATTGTGCCACCTCCTACTAATTTTGTAAAATACTCTTCTAATCGATCTTCACTCATTGTTAATTTTGTCACTTCTATCTGATGAGCGATAAGCATAGTGTTTATTTTTCCTTGCATACCTAAATGTGAATAGATACGAATGATAGCATCATCATGGACCTCATAATCTTTTATTTCAAACTCTTTTTCTAGGAGCAACGCGGTTTTATTTTCATCATTCACTTGAAATTCCATGTATTTTCGATTCCTTTTTCTAAGCTGTTCAAAAGAAACCTCTTCAAGAAGCTTACCTTCATGAATAATTCCCATACAATCAACTAGCTGTTCAACTTCTGATAATATGTGACTAGATATAAAAATTGTCATATTTCTTTCTGTTGCTAACGTTTTAATAAGCTTGCGCATTTCTTTAATTCCAATTGGATCTAAGCCATTCGTTGGTTCATCTAAGACTAATAGTTCTGGATAATGTAATAATGCTCTAGCAATACCTAGTCTTTGTTTCATTCCCAGAGAATAGTTACCGACTAACTTTTTTGGCTCTTTTTGTAAGCTTACAATTTCTAACGCTTCTTCAATCGCATGTTTTTTGTGAACACCCATAATTTTTGCATTAATTAATAAGTTTTCTTTCGCTGTCAGATTTTCATAAAAACCTGGTACCTCAACAATCGAACCAATTCTTCTTAATATTTGTTTCTTATTCTTCTCTAACTTTTCTCCAAAAAGCTCAACTTCCCCAAATGATGGTTTTATTAATCCTAGAAGCATACGAATAGTTGTTGTTTTACCCGCTCCATTTCTACCAAGAAATCCATAAATATCGCCTTTATTAACCGTTAAATTAAGTGAGTCAACAGATTTCTGTTTTCCATAAACTTTCGTTAAATTCATTGTTTTAATAATAGTTTCCATAAGTTACCTGCTTTCTATTAGCTTATGATTTTAGTATAAGCAGGAGTTTTTAACTGCCCTTTAACTAATTCTTAACTGTTTCTTAATTTCTCTATTTTTCACACTTTGGCAAAGCAATAGCAAAGGTTGTTAAAACAGATGGAATACTTTCTGCCCAAATACGACCATTATTTTTTTCGATCAATGCCTTTGCAATAGCAAGCCCTAGGCCACTTCCGCCAGAGGAAAGGTTTCTTGAGGAATCCACTCGATACATTTTTTCAAATACATACTCTAAATCGGTTGTTGTTAAGCCTGGTCCTCTATCCCATATGATCAACTGGTATTCCTCATCATCTTCAAATAATTTTACACCAAGGACATTTCCAGACTTTCCATAGGTAATAGCATTTTTAATTAAATTCGATACAATTCTTACTACACTAAAATAATCTGCTTCTACTAAATAAACGGAGTCAGGAATTTCAATTTCAACCTTTAACTCTAAATTCTTTATTTGTGGTAGAAATTCAATAAGTATTTCTCTCGTTAGTTCCGTAAAATCAATTTGTTCCATTTTCATCGTTAGTTCATCTGCATCTAGTTTTGCAAGATTGAATAATTCTTCGATTAGACTCTTTAAATTGTTTGACTTTCTCGAGACAATCTCTAGATATTTCTCCTTTTCAGATTGTGTTGTGGCAATATCTTGTTTAATGGCATCAACATAACCAATGATCGATGTAAGTGGAGTACGAATATCGTGTGAGATACTGGAGAGAAGACTTTTTCTTGACGCTTCAGATTTAGCTTTATCCGACTGAAGATTCTCCAATTTTTCAATAAGATCATTTACTGAAAAAATAATTTCGTTAACAATCGGATCATCGTTAGCTAAAAGTTTTGTATGATAATTGCCACTTCTTGCTCTCTTTATTTCTGCATCTAATTGTTTCAACCTCTTCCTGAATTGGAAATGTATGTATACTAAAACAGATGATACAAAACTTACAATGATATATAGAAAAATTGTTAGTATGCTAACTTCTTTATACATGACAAAAAGGATCGTAATAACGATCCATTGAACACTTAGTAATATACCAATTACATTAAAATTCATTTTTTTCACCTACAAACTTGTACCCTATTCCCCACACTGTTTGAATATATTGTGGATTTGAGGGATCATCCTCGATTTTTTTTCGAAGTTTTCGAATATGTACCATAACGGTATTATCATCTTCTATATAGTTGCTATCCCATACTTGACGGAATAGTTGTTTTTTTGTAAATACCTGCTCTGGGTGGGACATGAAAAGCTTCAGTAATTCAAGTTCTTTTGCAGTTAGAGATATTTCTTGATTTTTAACACGGATCGTATATTTTTTCAAATCAATAGATAACCCTTTATAACTTAAAAGACTTTCCAATGGAGTGTTTTCACTACCTAAGACTAAAAACCTTCTCATTAACGCTTTTACTCTTGCTACAACTTCATTCATACTAAATGGCTTTGTAATATAATCATCGGCCCCTATTGTAAGACCTAAAATTTTATCAATTTCATTGTCCTTAGCCGTCAACATCAAAATCGGCACATTTGAGTGACTTCTTATTTGTTGACATACTTGTATTCCATCAAGCTTTGGCATCATCACATCTAAAATAAGCAGGTTATATGATGCTCGATCAAAGTATGTTAATGCTTCTTCACCATCACCAACAACATCCACTTGAAAAAATTCCCGCTCAAGATAAGCTTTTAGTAAATCTCGTATCTCTTTTTCATCATCAGCAATTAGCACTCGTATATTAGACATTTCTCCACCTGTTTCTACTCTCTTATTAAACTATATTACCTCTCATTTTACCGTAATTATCCACCAAGATAAGAGTGTAAATATTCGACAAATTTCGATCTGTTATCAGTAAACTCTAATTTTCTAAAGGATACGTAAGAGCTAGTTATTACATTTTTCTAAGCCATTAATTTACAATATTTTATACTTTTACTTCTTTGTCTTCCCTTTTATAATGACAAAATGGAGGTGAAACGAATGGCGGATATAAAATATTTCGTCTTTTTCGATTTTGAAATGCTATGCTCTGATAAAGGAATGTCATACGAAATGATGGAAGCCATTCGTTTAGGTGCGGTAAAATATGATCATGAAACAGAGAAAATTGACTATTTTGATCAATTTATTAAACCAATAAATACAGAGCCTCTATCAGATTTTTGTAAATCACTAACTGGTATTCAAGATGAACAATTAGCTAACGCAAATGATTTCAAAGCAGTTTTTTCTGATTTTCTTAATTGGATTGGTGGGATGAAAAAAGCCAGATATTTCTCTTGGTCTACAAGTGATTTATCAAGATTAAGATTTGATTCCATATCCCATGAAATTCCACCAGGTACAATTAGAAAAATAGAGAATAACTATATCGACTTTCAAGCGACGTTTAAGAAGAGAGTATCAAAAGGAAATATATCTGTAGAAAATGCTTTATCACTTTATCATTTACCTTTTATTGGAGAAGCACATAATCCGATGTATGATGCTTATAATACATTGCGCATTTATCTCTCGTTCTTAAATAATCCAATTGAATCTGACTTTATTATGTTCAAGCACTTCTTTAATGAAGAAATCGAACAAAAGCTAATTAACATAGAAAACATCAATATTAATCTAGCTGAGCATTTAGTGAAAGACTCTTCTATGTTAGTTAATCAATTAAGAGATACTTATCGTTTGAAAGACGCAAAGAAGTTATTAAAGCCCATAAAACGAATTGTAGAAAAATATGAAAATATCATCGTAAATCGTAGCGGAATGTTTACAAAGGAAAACATTGAATATGCAGAGCTGTTAAAAACTTTATACCATGAAGTTCTCACTCAATACGAAGAACATTATTCCTATAATTCTAGAATCATCATTTTTCATGACCATCTACTTAGCTCACTCAATCACAAATCGCATCAATAAAATAAGGCTGATGATGATCTCACCAGCCTTACTTCATTTTTTCAATGATTGCATGATAAAAACCTGTAGCATCATCTGGGCGTATATGAACTTTAGATACTTTATTTTTAAAACCGTACATATATTTGGCCTCAATAGGTTTGTAAAATTCTATTTCAAATGCAGGTTTTTCTTTAGTCAAATCAGGTAGAACCGCATCAAAGACTGTTTTACTTTCTTTTGAAGATAGTTTCTCAGGTCCATCATACGGATGTATAGACTTTATACTTTCAAACGGTACTGTTAATCTTTTTCCTAAACCTACTTGTAAATATAGATAGTTGTTTGTTATAACTACTGGATTTAAACGGATCGCTTGAATTTCCCCTATAAAATAAATAAGGGCATATATATTTAAAAATAATAAAATGTAAGCGAATATTGCATTCCAAGAATGGAATAAAAAATGTAAACCAACAGATTCAATAACAAGGGCATGTAAAAGCATAATATATAACGCAATCACACTTGTTTTTTCATGTAAAGTAAATACTTGTTGATTACTATTGAATACAACTCGTTTTGTTTTCCAAGAAAAAAAGCTATAATAAAACATCGAAATCTCTGAGGAGATAATATCTAATAAGCGGGATGGTTTTAATTGTTTAGAAAAAGATTGCTCTAAATTATTTTGGAAAAATGGCACCTGCAATTTTGTCATACGAATATGACTGATAATAGAAGGTAAATGTCTAATCAATTTGAAAATAACATAAACTTCAACGAATAAAAATGCCCCTTCTCCAGCTAATACGATATATTTCACAAAAGAGTATGATTCAAGATGTCCATAAGGAATGATTAGTAGTGCTGCACCATAGCCAACTAATGCCATTGGTAACATGTATTTCAATGAATACTTTTTTCTCATTAAAAAGAAGTAAATGATGAGGGGAATCACGATCATAAGATCTATTAATGATCCTAGTGCTATTTCATTTGGTAGCGGTTGCATAAAATCCAGACGATAAATCAGTGTATTAGACAAAACGATAAGTGCTATTACAAAAACAACTAACCACCATTTCTTTTTTTGTAAAGCAAGCATATAAAATTCCTCCTTACATAATTCTTTATAGCTTAATTATACCTTAGGTAGGTAGCGAAAAATGGAAGGAAGATTACAACTTTTTTACAATATTATGTCTTTTTTTCTATTCGTTTAAAATAGAATTTCATTCTATTCACATCACCCTTGAATTTCTATAATCGTCTCATGAAGGATTGAGGTAATTTTCTTTATTTCTTCAGAGTTAATGATAAGTGGTGGAGCTATAACAACAGTGTCCTGTCCATCAAAGGTAACAGACCGACATATAAGTCCTTTTTTCTGTGAATTTTCTACGATTAACGGGGATAAAAGATTCCTACAATTATTTTCAAATTCAATTGCTCCCATCAAACCTAACCCTCTTACCTGTTTAACAATCTTATTGTTAATTTTTAACGCTTGAAGTTCTTTAATAAGGAGGATGCCCATCATCTTAGCATTTTCCACTAAGTTTTCTTTCTCAATTAATTCAATGTTTTTTAATGCTACAGCGCAAGCCATCGGATGCCCACTATACGTATATCCATGTAAAAATGTTCCTGTTGATTGTTGCTTAAACGTATGAAAAATATCTTCTGAAATCATAACACCCCCTAGCTGTGCATACCCACTTGTCACTCCTTTCGCAAAGCACATCACATCAGGCACAACACCATAGTGATTAATTCCGAACCAGCTCCCGGTTCTTCCGAAGCCTGTAATAACTTCATCTGTTATAAATAAGATTTCATGCTCATTGCAGATTTTCCTTATTTCTTTAAAATAATTTTCATTAGCAATATGAACACCACCAGCTCCTTGAACAGGCTCTGCAATAAATGCGGCAATTGTATCAGGCCCTTCTCTTTCTATTAGTTCTTTTAATGCTTCAGATTTTAGAGAATCAACATGGAGAAAATCTGGTGCTAAAGATGTTGTGAAATCACGAAAAGGCTTTAAACCAGTGGCGCTCGTTGCACCTAATGCAACACCATGATAGGATTTGGATCTAGAAATAATCTTCTTTCGCTCAGGTTTTCCCTTTAGGAGCCAATAATGACGTGCCAATTTGTATGCAGTATCATTCGCCTCAGATCCACCAGAGGTGAAAAAAGTCGCAGTTAGATCACCTGGAGCTAATTTTGCAAGCTTATTGGCAAGTCGTATTGCAGGTTCGTGGCTAAAATTCGCAAAACAAGAACTATAAGCAAGCTTTGACATTTGTTGCTTTGCCACTTCACCAAGCTCGTTTCTGCCATGCCCAATATTCACATTCCAAAGAGAGGACATACCATCTATCAGTAGATTTCCTTTGATATCTTCAAGATAAATACCTTTTCCAGTCTTAAAGATAAATGTAGGACCAAACTTTTGTTGCTGTTCAATAGAAGAAGTCGGATGCAAAAAATATTTCTTATCGAGCTCCTCTAGCTCATGATTATAATCCATCTAATATCACTCTTTCTCTACAATGTTAGTCAATTTACATTTCGACAAAAAGAGACAAATACCAGGACGTGACAGGCACTGAGCATCAACTACACCATTCGACTATTGTTAAAGCGATTATTTCTGCTGCTTCAAACACTTTATCGATTTCGATGTATTCATTTGGATAATGGGCTTTTTCTGTAATTCCTGGACCAAATACGATTGTTGGTGTGTTTGCTACATTTGTGAGTAGGCCACCATCGGTTCCCCAGGGTGATGCCTCTATTTTTGCTTGTTCACCTGTAACTTCATGAAAGCAGGTAGATAAACAATTCATTAACTCGTGATCGATATTTATTGAACCTGGAATCCATCTTGCACCAAACCATTCTAATTCAACTGGACTTTCGTCAAACCATAGATTTATTTCACGAAGTTTTTTTAGCCAATCAGTCATTTCTTTTTTTGCTTCTTCCATTGTTTCATCAGGAGAGATTCCTATTCTTCCTTCCACCTTCACTATATCAGCTACTGAAGATGGCCAATCCCCACCTTCAATTTTCCCTACATTAATGGGAATTGGAATGGGGATATTTTCATAGAGTATATCCGTTATCTTATTATTTCTTTGTTTTTCTAATTCTCCAATATGATTGACAACTAGAAATGACTTTTCAATTGCACTTACCCCTTCATAACGAGTACCTCCATGGGCAGAACGACCATGGATAGTTATCCTAAACCATAATGAGCCTTGTTGCTTTGGGAATATTTTCATATTTGTAGGCTCAGGAATAATAGCTGCATCAGCTCTATACCCTCTTTCTATTGCTGCAAGAGTACCTAGTCCCCCACTCTCTTCTTCTATTACACTTTGAAAGATAACATCCCCTTTTAATGGTATACCTAATTCACGAATAGCAGAAATGGCTAATAATAGAGCAACATTTCCACCTTTCATATCTGTTGAGCCACGACCAAAAAGCTTTCCATCAATAATTTCTCCACTAAATGGATCATGAATCCATTGGGCAATATCTCCTTCCGGAACAACATCTATATGTCCATTTAAAATGATCGACTTTCCTCCACCAGATCCTTTCAAAACTCCAACTACATTTGGACTTTCTTTAAAATTTATTCGTGAACAAGCAAAGTAAGGATGCTTTTGCAGTTTCTCCCCATCTGGTTCCCACACATCTATTTCTAACCCGATTTTTTCTAAAGTCTTGATAACAATGTCCTGCGAGTCTTTTTCATTTTTTTGAGTACTCTTAGCTTGCACCAAGGCTTTTAATAAATTGATACCATCTTCTTGGTTTGATGTTAACCATTTGTTAATCATATCCTTTATATTTTTTCGCTGTGAGTTCAAATGAAAACACCTCTTTTCTTCATAAGCTAGTGGATGATTTTTATATTTTCAGAGATTTGCAAAGAAGCTTCTGTGCTTAAAATTACATCTTCTATAGTATTCGGACTCAACACTTCCTTTAAAAGTAGTCCCTGGTTTGTTACTTCAATGACTGCCATATCTGTCATAATCATACTTACACATCTCTTTGCTGTTAAAGGTAACGAACAGGTTTGCAGTATTTTCGGTTCACCTTTTTTATTACAGTGGTTCATAACAACTATTACTTTCTTTGCCTTTTTTGCTAGCTCCATTGCCCCACCGATTCCAGGAACTCTTTTTCCTGGAACAATCCAATTTGCTAAATCTCCTTTCTCACTAACCTCAAGTCCACCCAGAATTGTAAGATCAAGATAACCTGATCGAATCATCCCAAAAGCTGTCGCACTATCAAAAAAAGATACACCAGGAATCGTCGTAACAGGAAAACCTCCAGCATTACAAAGCATCGGGTCCTCTAACCCTTTTTGAGGAGACTTCCCTATCCCAAGAATCCCATTTTCCGAATGAAACATAACCTTGATATGTTGCGGGAGGTGATCTGGCACAAGTGAAGGTATCCCAATACCCAAATTCACAATCATACCATCCTGAATTTCTTCAGCAGCTCGCTTTGCAATTCGATTTCTTATATCATGTTTATCAATCACTTCTTACACCTCCCTTTAATTAGGCTAGTTCAACAAAAACCGGGGCGTGACAGTCACCACACCTATTGCCAAGCCCATTTCCAATCTATCCCCTTGCTCTGAATAACAAGGTCTATATATACGCCTGGTGTGATGATTGCTTCTGGATCTAGCTCACCTAATTCAACGATTTCTTCTACTTCTGCAATTGTGTAGCGACCAGCCATTGCGACAAGTGGATTCGTGTTCCTTGCACTAGTTTCATAGATAAGGTTTCCGAATGTATCAGCTTTTTTCGCGTAAACAATTGAAACATCTGCAGTTAATGCAGTTTCTATTAAATACTCTTTTTCAAGGATCATTACTTTTTGTTTTCCTTGCTCAACTATACTATCAAGACCAACATCTGTTATAATCCCTGCAATTCCTACACCACCAGCTCTAATTCGTTCAGCTAATGTACCTTGTGGACTAAACTCAACTGATAGTTTATTCTCAAGCATTAATTGACCAGCAACTGGATTTGAGCCAATATGCGAAACAATTAACTTCTTTGCTCTTCCTTGACTTACTAACTTACCTATACCAATACTAGGAAACCCCGCATCATTCCCAATTAACGTTAAATTCCTAACTCCTTTATCAAATATAGCTTTTATGAGTGTTGGTGGATTTCCAATCCCACCAAATCCACCAAACATTAATGAGGAAGAATCATTGATATGAACTAATGCTCGATCTAAGCTTCCTATTTTATTTCCGCTCACTTTTCTTCCCTCCTTAATTGGTCCAGTTCGTTTTGCACATCCAAAACAGCCTCTATAAAAATAGCAATAAGCTGATCAATTTCATGTTTTTTGATAATAAACGGAGGAGCTAGAATAACCGCGTCTCCATAAGCTCCTTCTTTTCCTGCTGCAGAAGGATAGACAAGCAGTCCTTTCTCTTTTGCTTTTTTCACGACAGAATTTGTTATTGAAATGCTTTTACTAAAGGATTGTTTTTTTTCTTTATTTGAAACAAATTCAACACCTATTAATAGGCCTATACCTCGTACCTCTCCTATTATTTCAATCACTTTTGAAGCTGTCTTTAGCTTTTCAAGCATATACTCTCCATTTGTTTTCACTAAATCTATTAAAGAATGATTTTCTATAAACTCAAGGACTGCTAAAGCAACTGCTGCTGATTGAGGATTAGCACTATACGTATGACCGCTCATAATTGAATTAGAACCTTTTATTATCGGATCCATAACTTTATCACTTACAAGTGTCGCAGCAATAGGTGCATAGCCAGCACTCATTCCCTTTCCAAGAGCAATAATATCTGCATCGACACACCAATGATCTAATCCAAGCATTTTTCCTGTTCGACCAATTCCTGTCATCACTTCATCAGATATAAACAAAATCTGATGATTATCACATATCTCCCTTATCTTCTGGTAGTAACCTTTAGGAGGAATAATCACTCCTCCTGCAGCGCCAACAATGGGCTCCACGATAAAAGCAGCTATATTTTCAGCACCCTCCCGCAATATTGCTGTTTCTAATTCTTTTGCACAAGCTAATTGGCAAGATGGGTGTGTTAAATTTAATGAACATTGATAACAGTAAGGAGCCGGGACTGTAGGATAATCTTCTAAAAGAGCTACAAAACGTTCACGTCTGCTCACATGTCCTGACATTGATAAAGCACCGATCGTGATGCCATGGTAACTAACCCAACGTGAAAGAATCTTTTGCTTTTTATTTTTTCCTTGTTCTTGCCAATACTGAAGTGCAACCTTAAGTGCTGTTTCAGTTGCTTCAGATCCACTATTAACAAAAAAAGACCAATAATCCTCATTTGCACCAACAAGTTGATTTAATTTTAAAGCAAGCTTTTCTGCTGGATCTGATGTGAATTGAGAACGATAAACAAAAGAAACATTTTTAGCTTGATCAATCATGGCCTCAATAATCTCAGGAATGGCGTGACCTATACAAGCTGTGACAGCACCAGACGATCCATCTATATACTGTTTGCCTGTATCATCATAAAGATAAATCCCCTTTCCATGTGTTGCAATGGGATATACCTCGTTCAAATTTGGCTTAATTAAAAATGACTTCACTAAAAAACCACCTCTTTTCTCCATACATCATAAATTGTTTTTCTACGTGGTATTCATAGCTTTTTTAGTCAATATGGTTTTGTAGGAAACTAATATAGATAACTTCTGCTAGAAAATCCCTTCTACCGATAACCAACAAGCTAGCGAACCTTGGGTGGTTGTTGCTACAGAAAACTATCCTTAGCACAAAGCAAAAATACACATTAAAATTTAAAATAATTTCTTTTTAATAATCTTGGCTGACTCATAAGAGATTCATATGAAATGACTTTATCAATCTTAGAAGTATCAATTAAATAAAGCTGGTCTTCAAGCTCTTCAATCATTTCTTCTGTTTGATACTGCATTCCACATACTAAGCAGCTTTTTGCAGGAGTTTCCTTAATTTCAATGGCACGAGTACCATCAGGAAGCTCCCAATAAACTGTATTCGTCATTTCTGTTAGATTTGATTCTCCACACCACTCGCATTCCATTTCATTGTCTCCTCTCTTATTTAGAAAAGTTAAAGTACATTGTTCAACCACAAGCAATAAGACAATTTGAAATAGAAGAAGTACTTTCCCTTCAATTCTAAATTGGCTTTTTAGTCTAGGAAAAAGAGTATTACTTCCCACTTGGGGCTATAACTGTTGAGAAATTTATACTATTTTGCATCTAAGAAATTATTCTTTGTTCTGCTTTTTTAATTGAGCTTGATATTTCTTTTCCTTCAACTCATCTCGCTTTTCTCGTTTTTCTTTTAGGCTAGAGTATGTTGAGCTTTCCTGAAAACTTTGTCTGCGATCATACCTTTGAAGTGAATTTGGGAGTAGATTTAATTTTTCATCATTTAATAATGAACTGATACCAGTTTGTGATAAACTCATATCATGATTTTGATAAATTTGTTGGAAATATTCATCACCACGACCTGAAACATAATTTTCTGGTTCTGGATATGTTGTGATAACACCTTCAAAATTGCGGAGAACTGTTTTTGTCGGACTTTGAGAAATTAGGTAATTTGGTTGTAGAGTGATTTTTCCTCCGCCACCAGGAGCATCAACAACAAATGTAGGGACCGCATATCCACTCGTATGTCCTCTTAATCCTTCAATTATTTCTAATCCTTTTGAAATTGGTGCTCTAAAATGACCGATTCCTTCAGATAAATCACATTGATAGATATAGTAAGGACGAACACGAATTTTCACTAAATCATGCATAAGCTTTTTCATTATCGCAACACTATCGTTGATACCAGCCAATATCACAGCTTGATTTCCTACAGGAACCCCTGCATCGACAAGCATTTCACAAGCACGTTTTGATTCTTCTGTTATTTCTATTGACGTATTAAAATGAGTATTTAACCAGACTGGATGATACTTTTTCAAAATATTGCATAGATTTTCTGTTATTCGTTGAGGAAAAACAACTGGGGCTCTTGTTCCAATTCTGATAATTTCCACATGTGGAATGTCTCGTAAATTCTTTAAAATATATTCAAGAATATTGTCATTAATTAATAAACCATCACCACCTGAAAGTAGAACATCACGTACCTCTGGAGTACTTCTAATATATTCGATGGCTCCATCCAATTGTTTTTTCGGAACACCCATTCCAATTTGACCCGAGAAACGTCGGCGGGTACAATATCGGCAATACATAGAGCATTGGTTTGTTACAAGGAATAAAACGCGATCAGGATAACGATGTGTTAATCCTGCAACAGGAGAGTCTTCATCCTCCTCTAGAGGATCTTCTAAATCATATTTTGTTTTATGAATCTCTTCACCTATAGGGACAGATTGCATTCGAATCGGACATCTTGTATCATCTGGATTCATTAATGCTGCATAGTATGGAGTAATGTTAAGTGGGATTGTTTTTGTGGAGATTCGAACTCCCTCCTCTTCTTCTGGTGTTAAATTTATCACCTTTTTTAAATCATCAAGAGTTCGAATGGTATTTGTTAATTGCCAGATCCAATCGTTCCATTTTTCTGTTGATACATCTTTCCATAATTCAATTTCTTTCCAATGTCGATTTGGTTTATATAAATCTTGCCACATCATGAATTCCCCCTTAATTTTTGTTATCACTTTATATCTAGCAAGATTCATGCCAATTATAAAAGGGGGAGAGATAAATCATTAATTAAGCTGAATGTTCTTCAATTGATCCTCAAATAGTTTTTTCTCGTTTAAATAAATTGAGAAAATAAAAAATAATTGCCAAATATCAGGCACAATTACATAAATCACCTTGCTCACTTTTCGGCAGTTACAAATTATCGGCATATCATCAACTCAAAAACCTAAAAATAAAAATACCTTAAATTGAAAAAATGACTAAAATCACTTCAACGAAAGATTTTTCACCCAAACGTTCATATTTTCTAATTTATTAAAGATATAACAGTTGTTTGTTAGTCTTCCATTATAGATATAACCTAGTTGATAAAAGGCAGCATTCATACCATAAGATAATGCTCTTGCGATAGAGTATACATGAAAAATACCCTTACTTTTTAAATCTCCCTCTAAATAAACAAGTAGTTTTTTCATTAGTCCATATTTTCTATGTTCAGGTAATGTAGCACAATCGGTAAGCTCTGCGTTATGGTATGTTTCATTTATCTCAGCTGATGCTGCACTTACAAGCTGATTGTTTTCTTCAACAACATAAAAAATAGTTCCGCTATCAATCATTTTTTTTACATATTGAGGATCATTCATAGGAGTTGGGTAAACAGCAAATACCTGTTTGTAAAGTTTTGCAAGGTTAACTGAATCTTCAGTTATCGCTTGTCTAAAGAAGTAATTTTGATTTGGTGTAGTTTTATCTGTTTTTTTTGGATTTGTTAAAATACTATTGATAATCTCATTTTCTTCAAGCCAATAATCACACTTCCTTCTACTATTCTCTCTATAGCTAGTCATAATAAAATTATCTGTGCCATTAAAAAAACCATTTATTATTGCTTCTAACTCAAATCCTTTTGTAAGTAAATTCCTCCAATGCTCAGGACGACAATAAAAGATCACCTTAGTAAAATGACCGATTTTAGATAACTCATCTATCTTCTGTACAATCATTGTCATATTTCCCCGGTAATGATCGATTCGAATTCGTTCATTAAAATAATCAAGAACCACTTCAAGGTAATAATACTCCGTATTTATTACTCTCGTTTCAGGAGTTTGTTTCATCACCAATCCCCCTCCTTAAAAATCTGTATTTACATGATATTTTTTTATTTTATACTGAAGCGTTTGTCTAGGGAGTCCTAATATTAATGACGCTTTTTGCACATTCCCTTTTGATACACTTAAAGCTTCTATTATTAAATTCTTTTCTGTTTGTTCTATTATTAATTTAAAAGGCTTTACACTTTTCTTCTCCACTTCTTTTTGTCTGTTCATATTTGTCGGAAGATGATGCAATTTTATTTCATCTTCTTCTTCGATCATATTCATTGCATATTCAATCGTATGTTCAAGTTCCCGTATATTTCCAGGCCACTCAAGTATTTTTAGCTGTGCAATCACTTGAGGATTTATTTTTATAATTAATTTACTAAATTGATAATTATATTTTTGTATAAAGTGATGCGCTAGAATGACAATATCTTCTTTCCTTTCTCTCAATGGTGGTAGTTCAATAAAAAAGACATTCAACCGATAATACAAATCTGATCGAAGAATCTTTTTTTCCAAACATACTAAAGGATGTTCATTCATAGCTACAATGACTCTAACATCGACCATATAAGACTCAATTCCCCCGACCCTTCGAATCACTCCATCCTCAAGCACCCTTAATAACTTCGACTGGAATTCCAAAGGCATCGTGTGAATTTCATCAAGGAATAATGTTCCACCATGAGCTAGTTCAAATAAACCTGCTCGATCAACAGCACCTGTAAAACTTCCTTTTTTTGTTCCAAACAAAATGCTCTCAAGTAATGATTCTGGTAATGATGAACAATTTTGTGCAATAAATGGACCCTTTTTACGGGATGAGCTATTATGGATAGCTTGAACGAGAAGTTCCTTTCCAGTTCCTGTCTCACCATACACCATAACAGGTGAAGAACTTTTTGCCGCTTTTCTGCCAAGTTCCTTTACTTTAGTCATCTTTTCATTAACTGATATGATGTCATCCCAGTTATATTTGGCTCCTAATATTGAAGTAGGTTTTGCTTTTTGACTGTTGACCTTTTCTTGAAGCTCTAACAACTTTTGCGATAATTCTTTAATTTTCGTTAAATCCTTTGCAATTTCTACAGCACCAACAATTCTATCACCTACGATAATCGGTAAAGTTGTATTTACTGTATCAATAAACTGTCCATTTGTATTTTTATAGGTTTGTGCTTGTTGATAAATTGGTTTTCCTATTTCAATCACTTTTAAAAGAGTACTTGTTTGCTTATTCAATGACGGAAAAACATCAAGTACATGCTTACCTAATACTTCTTCAATGACCATTCCATCATGCTTTGCTGCAACACTATTATAAAATATTGTAATTCCCTCTGAGTTAACTGCATGAATGGCTTCGTCAATACTACCTAAAATCGCTTCTAACATTTGTTTTGTTTCAAAACTTTTTAATATCAATTAATAACCCCTCTCATTATTAAATACACAAACAAATTTACATATATGGATTTTTATGGTTTAATATATAAGAACAAACGTTCCGTATAGGAGGTGTATTATGTGAGACCTTTACTATCAAGTAAAATGACGATTACTGAATTCCAAAATTATTATTGGTTAAAAAAAGAGCTTCATCATTTTTGTAAGGAGAATGCTTTAGCAACAAGTGGCTCTAAGCTTGAATTAACAAAACGAATAGAATTATTTCTATTAACAGGCAATAAAGAAATACCTATAAAAAAGAAAAAGTCACCTCAAAAAAAGCAACTAGAAGAACTAGGACTTGATACTGTTATTTCTAGCAATGTTACATTTAGCCAGAATGTTAGATTTTTCTTTAAATCCGTCATACCGAATTTTCATTTTTCTACATATATACAGAATTACATGAAAGAAAATGTAGGGAAAACATATCGAGATGTTGTACATGCTTGGTATGAAGAAGAAAAACGTAAGAAAGATCCTAATTACAAACGTGAAATTGCTCCTCAGTTTGAATATAATCAGTTTACTCGTGATTTTTTTAATGATCCAGCTAACAAAGGAAAGTCTAGGGAAGACGCTATAAATGCGTGGAACACGATTAAATCTCTTCCTGGAGAAAATAAGTATTGTCGATAAGAAAAGAACAAGATGCCTAGTATTTGATGATAATCACCAAACAACAGACAGGATAACTTGCCTTCTGAATAGAACGACTTATGAGCTCAAACCGATAGACTGTTGCTAAAGAAAGACGTTACTTACTCATATTCATACGTTCTTACCTTTTCTAAATGAATTTTTGAGCTATTCTCTTTCATTATATTCAGGTAATTGAGTTTGAAGAATTTATCTTGAAAATTAATCATTTCAATTTTTCAATTACGTAAGCAAAAAATTCTATATAATATTACACCTCATTTATGAACTTACAATTTAAGGGCATGATAAAAATACTTAAATAATTGAGAGGTGTAATTCTTATGGCTAAAAAAAATAAAGAGCAAGATCAACAAAGTACAGATGATGCAATTATATTAATGTTTTTAGATTTGGTTGAAAAGGATGGTATAGAATTAGATTTAACACTTAGTATTAACGGTGTGGTCGTATCAGGAACTTTAATAAGTGCAACTACCTATTATGAAGGAGTAACTGAAGCATCAAAAGAACTTCACGATGGTACGATGTCTAAAATCATCGCAAAAAAATTCAGTGATTTAAAAGAAGAGTATGCTAAACAAAAGGAAGAAGAAGAAGAATCAGAAAGTTCACCACTTACTTTTATTCACTTAAAAAACGCTACCTATTTAAACAATGGAATTCAATTACCTCCTAATCATCATGGTACATGGTGGCGAGGCAGAATTGCTTCAATAGACGGATTCTCAGTTAATGACCTGAAGTAGTAAGAAAAAGCAACACGTTTAGTCTAAAGCCCTAGGAAAATGAGTAGGAATAGAAGACGTTCTATTTGAATAGACTCAAGAACCAATGAGCCTAGAGTTAGACACCAATACTAAGTACTAATTCATCTACTTTTTTACAATAAAAATAAGTAGCGATAAAGAAAATCGCTACTTATTTTTTACTTGTTTTCTTAATAATTCCAAATAATTGGTAGAAACACTTCTTAATTAATGAAAACCTTACTATTTTCCTTTGCAGACTTTAAACAAGCATCTAAAACTCTCATGTTTAAAATAGCGTCCTCTACCTCAAATGCTAAAAGTGTTTTTTCTCGCACACTTTTGGCAAAGTCATCAAGTTGAAGTGTATATTGATTTACAGGTTGAAAATGTTCTAGTCTTTTTTCCCCTTTAATTGTTACGAAAAAGCTAGATTTTTCTTCTGGTGAACATTCAAAAGATGATGGAACATCAATCGTTCCTTCTGTTCCGACAATTTGCAATGTGTTTTGGTATTCAGCCCACATTCCACACATAAATGTAACTCCTATAGAATCTGGAAATTCTAATAATCCTGATGCCATCATATCCACATTACCATGTTCCTCTGAGAAAAAACCTTGGACAGTCGCAGCTTTTGGTTCTTTTTCAAGTATGAGTCTTGCAGAATTTATAATATAGCAACCAATATCGTACAAAGAACCTCCACCCCAATCGGAGCGATATCTTATATTCCCTTTGTCTTTAGCATTATTAAAAGTGAATGTTCCATGTAATGCTCTAATTGTACCCAGTTCCCCTGACTTCACAATCTCTTTTATTCGATCATAACGTGGATGGTGACGGTACATGAAAGCTTCACCTAGTAATACATCTCTTTCGCGAAAATAATCAGCTAATTCCTTTGATTCCTCTTCATTCAATGCAATAGGTTTTTCACAAAGCACATGTTTTCCAGCTGCAGCTGCTTTCATTGACCATTCTTTATGTAAATGATTTGGAAGTGGTATATAAACAGCATCAATTTCAGGATCTTGTAGTAATTCTTCATAACTTCCATATGCAAAAGGTATGTTGTGTGTAGCTGCTGTTTCTTTTGCCTTTTCGATTCTCCTGCTTGATATCGCTCTCAATTCATTATTCTCAGATTGACTAATTGCAGGTATGAATGCACGAAAAACAATTTCAGCACAACCGAGTATGCCCCAAGTAATTTTTTTCAAAAGTGTTTCCTCCTCATTATTTATGGATAAAAGGGGGAATCCCCGCTTATCCTGCTTCATTTAATTTTTTTATTTCTGTTTTTTTCTCCTTTAAGTAAAATAAGATAAATCCTATAAACCCTAAGAAAGAAGAAGCTGCTAGCAGTAAATATAGAAGTTTACCACCGTGATTTTCAAAGATAATGCCTCCAATTGAAGAACCAATTATCCCTGTAATTCCAAAGGTAATTCCTACAAATACCATATGGCCTGTTGCTTGCAATTCCTCTGGAATGACTTTATATAAATATTCTAGAGCTCCTAAAAATACAATAGCAAAACAGATTCCGTGTAAAATCTGTATCATTAACAGCATTGTTGGATCTTGTGCGAATGCTGTTAAAACCCATCTTATACAATAGAGAAATGAGGCTATGATTATATAAAATATTGGGCTTGAAGCTCTGAACCATTTTGCACTTAAGAAAAACAATAATGCTTCACTTGAAACGCCGATAAACCAAATCCACCCAACTAGCATTTCGTTCCCGCCAATTTCAAACAAATATAAACTAATAAACGAATCACTCGTTCGGTGTGTTAACAAAACAAGGGCTGTAAGAAAAAAGAAAACGAGTAAAGTTGGGTCTTTAAAGAAAACACCAATATCCTTATAATTTACTTTTTTAGTACCTGCCTTTGTGTCAGATAAAAGTAATGCCAAAAAGCAAGCGATAACTGCAAAAACTGTAATAGGTATCACTAAAAATCCTATTCCAAATTCAGTAAGTAAGAAACCACTTAATAACGATACTAAGGCAAACCCAATAGATCCCCACATTCTAATTGAACCAAATGTAACAGAATGGATCTGTGATTGTCTTTTTGCAAGATTGTCAGCTAATGGATGTACTGGTGAGAAAAAGAAAAAGAAAAAGATCCCTGCTATAATAATCCAAATAAATGAATCGATCTGAAAAATCCATATCACACTCAGAAAAAAACCAAGCAAACATGCAAATAAAACCTTTTTGACAGTTTTATATTTATCACTTGCATATCCCCATAGTGGTTGAGCTATTAACCCTACAAAAGGTCCAATTGCTAAAAACCAACCTATTTGTGAGCTAGAAATTCCCTTATCTTGAAAATAAATCGGCAGAAAGCTAACAACCATTGATCCAATCGCACTGACAAAGAACATAAACATTCTTAACGATAGTAATTGATTTTGTATGATCATAAAATGTTCCTTTATTCTGTATTTGCAAGATGTAATAATTCCTTTAGTACTCCTACATTGAAACCATTGAAAAGGGCAAACAAGACAATTTGTAGATGCCTTGACTCAGAAAGATAGTACAAATACTTATACCTTTTTAAATTTTTAGCTCTGTTAAACTTTGTTGTTGATTTCCGTTGTAGGCATTCGCTTTCCCGGGAAAAAATGCAGTTCGTTTTTTCCTAGGGGAAGAATAATGAAAAAGCCCAATTACCGGCTTTTTCAAAGATCAATTCTTCCTAGGTCTGGGAGCCTCCTCGGCGCAAGCGCCTGTGGTCTCCCTTCGACACGCTTTTCTAAGCAGGAGTCTCATGCCTTTCACTCCAATCAACAAAGTGCTAAAAATCAACATTAAGCTTTAACATAGCAAACTTTTTAAAAACGGCTTTTGTTATTTTAGTTATTATCTTGTTATTTTATTATAAAACATTAAATCAAAGATTGTAAGTTTTTTAGTTAACTTTATGACAAAAAACAGAAAAGTAGTCTTTAATAATAATTTCGCGATCTACTATCGGAGGATGAAATATTTAAATTAAAAACTTACCCTGAATTTTTTTTTTAGAACTTCCAAATCATGTTTTCACTTTATTAACGAGATTGATTTCACTTTTATCTTATCTAGAATTATCGTTCCCCACCTGCTAACTTTCTGAAGCTACAATAGATAACAAATAAACAGGAGATTTATTTTACTTATTGAATAGTAAAGAGAATACTATTTTAGAGAAAATGATGTTTACTAGTTTCTACTGAAAAAATAACTCTTTGTTTTAGTCGAACATCAAGAACTTGATCTACCATTATTTAAAAATGAATTACTGGAGAGTGATTTTATGATTTTAGAAGCTGTTATGCTTCATGTGAAAACAGGCTTGGAAAAAGAATATGAAGTAGCATTTCGTCAAGCATCAACAATTATTCGATCAATGAAAGGATATCATTCTCATGAGCTACAAAAATGCATAGAAGTAGAAGGCAAATATCTTCTGCTAGTAACGTGGGAAACACTTGAAGATCACACTGAGGGATTTAGATCATCTCCACAATATTTAGAATGGAAAAAGCTATTACATCATTTTTATGAACCATTCCCTACTGTTGAGCATTTTCAAAAGGTTGACCTTAATTAGAAAACGCGGTTTAAGAGGGCCGTCTTATTTGCCATATGCAAAAAAATTCTTACTTATAAAAAACCACTTTAGTATATTTCTTTCACTAAAGTGGTCACTTATTGTAAGTAAGTGAAAATCTATTTTTTATTATGGAAAACTTTTGTTTTTTTTCCCTTCATATCATTTCCAATATATCGTTCAAAGTCTTCGGTGAATCCTTCTTTGTCTAATTTGTCCTGATAATCTTCTTCATCACCAGCATAATCTGATGGTGTCTCACTTGTCCCATATTTAGCTACTTCAGCAAAGCTGTCTTCATAATCATTTATTTCCGTACTTCTTCTATTATTATTGAAAGATGGATCGATTACTTCCTCCTCAACCGGACGGAATGGTTGTGTGTTGTTCTGATTTGTATGATTGATACAGTATAATGATGTTGGCACAGCTTCTAATCGTTCGAATGTAATAGATTTTCCACATTCTTTACAATATCCATATGTGCCCTCACTCATTGCTTGCAATGCATTTTCAATCTTATTTATCTCCTCTTTAACATGATCACTAATGGCCATATCCGCTTCCTTTTCATACAACTCAGAAGCCGTATCTGCCGGATGATTATCATAATTAGATAACTCTCCAGATGATTGAGTTTCATTTGTGTGATGAAATGAGGATTTTAGTTTTTGTTTTTCTTCTTTTAAGGTATTTTTCAATAAATTTTTTTGTTCTGAAGAAATCATTTTATAACACTCCTAAATCGCTTGATTATTGTGTTATTGTTCAATTCCCTCATAAAAAAATTTAAAACAAAAAACCTACTCATTGTAGGTTTTTTGTTCCAACTTTTGTTCATGTATGGTTTATTCTTTTTCTTTTTCTTTTAAATAACTTAAATAATTTGTTTTATCTTCAAGCTCTCTTTCAAGATAGCCTATGTACGCAAAAAGCAAATTCATATCATTAGTTAAAACACTATCTTCTGACAAATATTTTTGCTTTATTTTTTTGACTTCTTTTTTAACAATCCATCTTTCCGTTTGAGCTTGATCATCTTGTTCCAATATATCAAAGCTTTTTACTTTATTTGTAGGAATGAGTTCAATCCCCATAAATCTTTTAGTAGGATTTCCTGAATTAATATTAATGCAATAAACAAACTTTTCATCTTCTAGTTCTGCTAGTACATCTGGATGAATATTTATTTTCTTTGGAATCACATCTTGATCCACAATAAATGCTTTTAATTGATCAACAACCTTCATACTATTACCTCCTTTTTTACATGCATTTCAAAAGAGATACATAGTACAACCTATTCTTATAAAGATTAAAAAAGTACAGAAAATAAAAAAGTCAAACAAAAACAAGAGTCTGACCCCCTGATACAAAAATAGCGTTAAACACTATGTATAATTGTAACTTTTTAGGGGTCAGACCCTTTGACTCATACTCTATATGGTTTTTGTCTGGTTTTATATTTTTTGAACGTTAGCAGCTTGTGGTCCTCTATTTCCTTCTTCAATATCGAAAGAAACTTCTTGACCTTCTTCTAAGCTTTTGTAACCTTCACCTTGAATTGAAGAGAAGTGAACAAATACATCATCTCCACCTTCAACTTCAATAAATCCAAAACCTTTTTCTGAGTTAAACCATTTTACTTTACCTTGTGCCATTAATCTTTTCCTCCTAAATCAATCAAACAATTTTGTTGCAATTTCGCTTATTATTATTACCTCTAGAAAAAAAAATAAACCTCTTTTTTTAAAAAATATTAAAAAATCCACAAAAAAGATTTCGTTCATCTAATTATGATAAAATAATGGTAATTAAAAAACTCTTTTGATAGGTTATCTAGTAGAGCATAGTATCACTTATCAAAAAGATTCCATAACAAGAACCAGGAGCTGAAAATGACAAATTACAAAATATTATTTTTAGACATTGATGGAACAATTTTAAAGCCTGATGACACGATTGAAGAAACAACAAAACAAGCAGTAATTGAAGCAAAAAATAAGGGAATAACTGTTTTTCTTGCTACAGGTCGCCCATTACACGAAATATCTGATATTGCAAAAGAGCTAAATATCCATTCTTATATTGGCTACAATGGTGCATACGCAATCCATGAAAATAAAGATATATTCAAAACACCAATGAGCAAATCAACCGTTGATTCTTTCGTAAACATTGCTAATAAAAAAGAACATGAGTTTGTTTTGTATACTCACGAAAAAAATATATTTTCTAACCTAGAAAACGAGGTTGTTAAAGAATTTATAGAAGCCTTCCATTTACATAAAAACAATCACTTTTCAGAAGAATTCCTTAACCAGATTCTTGGTATAACACTTATTAAATTAAAAGAAAATGAACAAAATTTATATGAAACAAAAGAGCCGTCTATTCACTTATCACAAGTGAATGTTGATGGTTTACGACACTGCTATGATGTTATACGTGATAATGTAAACAAAGGTATTGCTGTTCAACACATTCTTGAATTACTCAATATCCCTAAAGAAAATGCGATTGCTTTCGGTGATGGAATGAATGACAAAGAAATGTTAAGTGTTGTTGGCGAAGGATTTGCAATGGGCAATGCACATCCAGATCTATTTCAATATGCAAAACATAAAACAACATCTGTAAATGACTCTGGGATTTACAATGGCCTAAAAACACTCGGTATTATAAACTAATTTAAAAAGTTGGAGGTACTCACTTGTGTATGAATTAAAAACAAAACAGAACGATCATGATGTCATGGAATTCATTGAACAAGTAGAAAATCCAAAAAAACGTGAAGATGCATATAAATTGGTAGATATTTTCTCAGATACAACCGGCTATGAAGCAAAAATGTGGGGATCTAGCATTATTGGATTTGGACAATACCATTACAAATATAAAACAGGTCATGAAGGTGATGCGCCATTAGTTGGTTTTTCACCTCGCAAAGCGAAAATTAGTTTATATTTCGCAACAGGAGATACAGAACGTACTCAGTTACTCGAAAAATTCGGTAAACACACATCAGGTAAAGCTTGTGTTTACATTAATAAAATGTCAGATATTGATGTAGATGTATTAAAACAACTAATCATTCAATCTGTTCGCTTTTTACAAAAAACATATCCAGATTGATCAATTTATTGAATTTTTAGCTAAAAGAGGCATTGTGAACATTTACAATGCCTCTTCTTCTTTTCAAAATAACTTCATCTCTGTTTGATTTGTTAAAATTATAGAAAATTGTTCAACTTTGATAGATAATCGTTCAACTTCGACATATAATCGTTCATTTGATGAAACTACACTCAAACCAACAAATTAACCTGTTGAATTTTTTAGATAAGGTGGCTCTGTTTCACAAATTCACTAGAAACCGTTTTCCTTATCGCATCCATATTTCTATTGATTATCATTATTTTAGTCGGTATAATCAGGAAAGTGACCTCAAAACATTGATTAAGTCTCTTTTTTTTTGTGGTATTTAGGAAATCGTTTTCAATAAAATCATTTACTTTTATTCAGCAAATTAACTTTTGAAAGGCTTGTGACAAACATCTATGAAAACAACACCATTAAAATCATTTTTATTTTTTATCCAAGCAATTGGTTTTATATGTACTTCTTATTTACCAATCTATTTATTACATAAAGGTTACTCGGCAACTGAGGTTGGGATGCTACTAGCAATTGGACCATTTGCTTCTTTGATTTCTGAACCCATTGGGGGATACCTTAGCGACAAATTTAGAAGCATTAAAAAAGTATTGTTATTTTGTGTGGCAGGTATGCTTTTTTCAGGGTTTGTATTTTTTCAGCTCGATAGCTTCACAGCATTGGCTATATTAATTTATTGTTTATTCTTTTTCTTAGCTCCAACAGGAGGACTGAGTGATAGTTTATCTCAAAAAACAGCTATCAAAATGAATGTTACTTTTGGCAGTATTCGTATGTGGGGCTCATTAGGATATGGGATTTCAAGTATCACTATTGGTTATTTATTAAGTTATCTCGGTGTAGAAAATATTGTTATACCTTTTATGTTCTTCTGTTTTATTGTATTTATCATCTCAATTTTCTTAACTGACATAAAAGTAACAGATGGTTCTGAGAGTAAGGTCAATTTTAGAGATGCTTTTCATCTTTTAAAAAGCGTACCATTTACAGTCTTTTTAGTAATTGTTTTATTTATTACTTTAGGACATCGAGCAAATGATCTTTACCTAAGTGTGTTTATTCAAAAAGTTGGTGGAACGGAAACAACAATTGGTTGGGCGTTCTTTTGGGGAGTTACAACCGAAGTGCTGGTGTTTTTTACGAGTGGTTATTGGTACAGAAAATATAATGATCTAACGTTTATTATCTTTGCTGCAATATTATATGGGATTCGATTTATCGGTATGTCATTTGCTTCAAGTTCAGTTGAGTTAATTTTTTACCAATTGCTTCATGGAATTACATTTGGTGTATTTTTTACAGTAGCACTTTCTTATGTGACAAAAATTGTACCTGCACGCCTTCAATCAACTGGACATGTTTTATTGATTTCAGTATTCTTTGGTTACTCAGGTATGATAAGTGCATTAATAGGTGGTAAATTTATCGATACCTATAGTATTTTTTCATTATATTTATTTATTGGCTGCGCAGCAATATTTGGTGCAATACTTTTAATGATTTATAGTCATTTCGTAAAAGTAGAAAATAAAACGATTAGTGCTTAATACATGTAATAAAAGAAACAGGCATTGTTTATCACTCTGCCTGTTTTTTTATCGTTTGTAACGCCACATCAACTACAATTTTTTAGTTAACATCAAATCAAGATATAACTGACACTTTTGATTAAAATCAGAAAAATCAATTGAAGTTAATTCGGTTATTTGCTTCATTCTGTAATTCAGTGTGTTAAGATGGATAAACATTTGTTCAGCAGTAGGTTTTAGCTTACAGTTATTAACTAAATAATACTCTAGTGTTTTCACTAATTCTGTTTGACTTTCTCGATCCTTTGTCTGCAGGATTTGCAGGTTCTTGTTTTGGTAATTATTTTTTTTATTTTTCTCTTTAATCACATCCAAATAGCGAAAAATACCCATTTTATCATATTCGTAAGGTACGTTTTCCTGTGTTCCAATTTCTTCTGCAATAGTAACAACTTCCAATGCTTCATCATAGCTATGATGAAGTGAGGAAATTTGTCGATATTCATTTCCTACCCCTATATATATATTTGAATAACGTTTCTCGTCAAAGTTTGTTAATAAATTCTCGATAATTTGTAATGATGTTGCTACAGGTGAATATTTGAGTGAATAGCAGCCAACGATAATGACAATATTTGTTTGATTTATCAAAACATGACTTGTATTATCCTTTAAGTTTAAATAAGAACGAATCGTTTCTTTTAGTTCCTCTACAAGCTCTTCTTCAGCTTCAATTGCATTTACAACCATAATATTAAAGATTGAAGGTAATACAATATCTAACTGAGCAGCTTCCCATCTTAGCTCTTTTTCGTTTTTAATACTATTGGTAATAGCTCGTCTAAAAAAGTTCTCAATTTTTTCTGCTTTTTGCTGTTTGATTTTATTTTTCTTATGTATGATCTTTCCTACATGAAAAGATACTTTATACAAAAAATCCATTTCCTCATTCGTTAATTCGGCGTCAATCTCTTGAACCCAAATATAACCCATAATTGTATCCATGTATTTTGCACTAACAACTACACGTTTATTTAATCCTATATCACTCATTTCATTGATTCTAAAAGGCTTTTCTGTTGTTTTCAACGAATCAATAATACCAGTTTCTACAAACTTTTCGAAAATATTTAAAGGGCATTTCTTTGAGAAAATCGTTCTCTGATTCGCTAAATCAAAATGATCAACATAATAGGAATTATATGCTAAAAGAAAAAAGTGATCGCTCTCCAAAATCACTGGCTTTTTTAAACCGTTACTTACATAATCGATGATTTCATTAATATCTGATATTGATAAAATCCGTTCCAATAGCTCGTCCATACATCTAGCTCCTACATCGGTTATATTTACCATAATGATACTGTGCAAAAGTGAAAATGTATAGCTTGTTTGTTAGATAAAGTTACAGTGTATTCTATTTTTTTCAATAACGCATGACAAAAGAGGCTGAGACATAATGTAGTAATTAACAAAAATTCCGAACAAAGTAATAGCGAAGCGGAGTATATTTCAGGAGCGACGTAACTACACCTACACCCATTGTTCGGTTTCTATTTTGTTAAAATACTTATGTTCCAACCTCTTTATATGGTGAGTAAATCTATTATTAACTTGTTTATCTTGATCTATTGATCCTGAATCAATTTTCCATTTTCTTTTCTTCTGTATTTTCTGCTAGTAACTCATTCTCTTTTTTTGCTTCATTAACAGTAATGTGATTCGAAGTTTTATTTGTTCTGTCGGCATATGATTTTAACAAAGCTCCCATATCAATCCCTGTCATTTCCTTTAAAGGCTCTTGAATGTCTACCATTGTTTTTGTAATACTTTTTCCAAAGTTAGGTAATCCCTGACCATTACCAGAGTCGATAATTTTAACTGAATCAATATTATTAAGTGGTTGTGCAATCTTTTCTGCAAAAACAGGAAGCATTTCAATTAATTTTTCAGTGATAATAACATCTCCATGTTTCTCCATTGCTTCAGCTAAAAGCTTACGAGCTTCTGCCTCTGCCTTACCACGTTCACGGATAACATCTGCTTCTGCCGTTCCTTCTTCTCTGCGAATTTTTGCTTTTGCTTCCCCATCAATTTCAGCTTTACGCGCCTCTGCTTCTGCTTTTCGTGTTGTTTCATAATATTCAGCATCTGCTTTTGTTTTACGAACTTTTGTTTCTTCTTCCTCTAATTTAACCGCGCGCTCTCGCTCTAAGAATTTTAATGTTAATTCTTCTTCTTTTACCTCTTTTGATAATTTTGCTTTTTCTAATTCATAAGATTGTTCAGATTTTGCTCTAGCACGTTCGGTTTCTTCCTTGAATGCAGCATCTTTTATATCCTTTTCCTTCTTAGATTCTGCCACTGAAATTTGACGCTTATATTCTTCTTCTTTTGCTTCTTGATCAGTTTGTGCTCGGTGAATACGTGTTTCGCGTTCACTATTTGCTTCAGCAATTTCGGCTAATTTACGAACTTCAGCAATTCTTGGACGACCTAAGTTTTCTAAGTAACCGTTCTCTTCATCTGCGTCACGCAAATCAGTTAAACCTAAAGATGTAATTTTAAAACCCATTAAATCTAATTGCTTTTGTGCTACCTCTGATACATCATGATTAAACTTTTCTCGATCACTATTAATATCCTCAACTGTCATTTTAGAAAGAATAGCTCGAAGATTACTTCCTAGAACCTCAATAATTTCTGATTCAATTTCATCCTGCTCTTTTCCTAAAAACTGCTCAGCATAGTTTGCAATTCCATTTAAAGTATCTGCAACCTTTACCATTGCAACAGCATCTGCAACAATTGGAACACCACCATTAGTGTATACTCTAGGTGTTGAAAGCTTTAATTGAAATGACGTTAAATTGACTGGTGTTGAGGTTTGAAAACGTCTTAAGCGATAGCCTCCACCTCTAATAATTTTCATCGAACGTCCTTCAAGGTCAGTAAATATATTTGTTTCTTTTTCAGGATCTCCTAGCTTTGGACCTGTAATAATCAAAGCCTGGTTTGATCTTGCCGTACGATAACGAATTTTCACCCAGAAGAAATAACCTATTCCAGCAATAGCTCCGATAATTAATATTGGAATTAAAATCATAAAAAACCCAATAGTCGTTAACATTTAACCATCCTCCTAAATATGTATTGATTAAAGACTCTTTTCTGAAAAATTAAAACATGTAGTACGTTAAAAAGGAATCATAATAGCTATTAATTATCCACAATATGTAATACGAACAGGTCAATGGAAAGTTTCAAAATATTAAAAACTTATGAACGAAAAGAAAAAAGGTGCTTCTTCATTAAATTGAGAAGCACCTGTAATAAACGTTCTATTTGTATTTTAGCTAGTAGAAAATGAATCAAGTAGCTATCAAAAGTTTTATTTCGTAACAGTTAATTCTCCATCTTGATGGGACTTAGATGTAAAACCAATTGATAAATCTAATAATCCATTACCTTGATAACGTCTACTAAAATCTAATTCAACTGTTCTTTTAATCATTTGTGCATAGCTCTCAGTTTCTGTAAGAGAGCGTTCAAATTCTTGTTCACATTGTTGGATGATTAGAGCTGCTGCTGCAGAAATATGTGGTGTTGCCATTGAGGTTCCTGATAATACGGCAAATTCATTGTTAAGATATGTTGAGAGGATTTCTTCACCTGGTGCAACGAGATCAACTTCAGTATTCGTGTTACTGAATTTGGACATTTCCTTCTTTAAATTTACTGAACCCACTTGTACAACTTCTGGATAAGCACCTGGGTATGCATATTCATTAGTCTCATGATTTCCGTCTCCTTCATTACCTGCTGCACAAATCACTAGAATGTTACTCTTTACAGCTTCTTGAATTACTTTGTGAAGCTCTGGACTATCTTCACTGCTTCCAAGTGACATAGAGATGATTCGGATTTTTTCATCATTTGGACCACGCCAATTCATCGCATATCTAATACCTTCTATAACCCATTTAGTTTCTCCATATCCTTTTTCTGTTAACACCTTTACAACTAAGAGTTTCGCATTTGGTGCTACACCAACTACACCATTATCATTCTTGGTAGCACATATTGTTCCACACACATGTGTACCATGTCCATTGTAATCTTCAAAATTCGTTGGATCTCCTTGATCATCTGTCGTAAAATTTCTTCCATCAAAAATTTGTTCCTTTAATTCGATATGATTAGTTTCACAGCCAGTATCTAGAACAGCAATAACTATACCTTCACCTTTATATCCGTTATCCCATGAAGTTGGTGCATTAATTAATTGAATTCCAGGTGGGATTTCCTTTGTACTTTTAATAATCGTTTGTACAGTGTAAGGAATTAAATTAACATTGCTCATCATGATTCCTCCCTTAAAATATGATTAAAGACAATATTCCATAAAATCCTTTAGCACCTAAAAATTTCATCCTAAATAATTTAATATTAATCATTAATCTGTTATAATTTAACTGAAAAATTTTTTATTCCTTTCGCCTTCCTTATAGGAGGCGCTTTTTCTTTTTTTTCCGCTTTAAATCATCTAAATTTTTCATTCCTAGTGTGATGGAAGAGAACAATGTGGCAGCAGCAACTAACACTTTGAGAAGCAGCTCTAACCACTCCAACACTTTTAACACCCCCTTCTTAAGACAAAAATAGCCCTACACAGTGACAAATATGACTGGTAGAGCTAAGGTGTATGATAATGACTAAACTCCTAGGTACTAATAGAGGTTGTTTAAAAAGTTGATAAAAGTATTTCTGATCAACTTTAGCACAACATAATAAGGATAATTATGGAATATTTGTCACTATGATTGTACCACTTTTTATCTTGATAAACATCATGATTCTGAATTTTCGTACAATTATACTGGGTAAAATAAACTCAACTCTACCTAAATTCCTAGTCTTACTTTAGCTAAAAGATAAAAGGGGGATATTTGGTAGATAAATAGAGGTATGCCATAATGCCTTAATAAGAGAATATTTTTAGATTTGATATTTCTATAGGCTCTATCATTTCCTTTTTTATACTGTGATTAGCAGCCTTCGAAATAATTCCCTCTTTTCCTTTCAACATAGCAAAAAGCCTGCTTTCTCAACCAAATAGTAAAGAAGCAGACGCTTTTTTAAAACCCAACTAACAATAACATCTATATATAATATTTACTAAACTTTGTTCATGAAAGACTCTTTTCTGATTGATTGTTGCTAATAGACCTAATTATGCAGTGGAGACATTGTTGTTATAGCAAAATAGGTACTATCTTATGAAGTAAAGATGCCACTATGCTATATATAGTAATGTTTACTTGGAGTTGTTAAAGCAACAAAGTTAACGAAAACAGCCTCATGAAAAGAAGTTTACGTTTATCTGCTTTGGGTCTCCCTTTGACATAAAGAGAATATTTTAGATGCTGGGACATAAGTATTTAAGCTAATGATAAACCCGAAATATTAGGAGATATTTCAATTAATTATTCGCCTAATATTTCGGGTTTTTTATTTACTGTCTTCAATCAGATTTTTTGATTTTGCATACTATTTTTAAGAACTGGTGGAATGAAGCGGAAGACATTTGACTCCTGCGGGTGCAGAGGAAAGGCTGAGACCCCACAGGCGCTTGCGCCGAGGAGGCATAGCTTCCTCCCCGGCGAATCTTATGTCTGCAGCGCAATGGAACGAACTTGTTTCTTTCAACTTAACTGAATTTTGATTTATTCGTCTTTTTGTATGACATCTTTAATTATGTCCCAGCCTTATTCCCGTTATTAAATACTTTTTACAGCATTTCACTTATTGTTTTAGCTTGCATGTGTAGAGCTAAATAATCTGGACCACCGGCTTTTGAATCTGTACCTGACATTTTGAATCCACCAAACGGGTGATATCCAACGATTGCACCAGTACAATTTCGATTAAAATAAAGATTACCAACATGGAATTCTTGTTTTGCACGTTCAATATGTTTTCTATTTCTAGTTATAACAGCACCTGTTAAACCATATTCTGTGTTGTTTGCAATTTTAAGAGCTTCATCAAAGTTTGCTGCATTTGAAAATCCTACAACAGGTCCAAAGATTTCTTCCTGCATTAATCGAGATTTCGGATCAAGATCAGCGAAGATCGTTGGTTGGATAAAGTAACCTTTCGAATCATCCCCTTTACCACCAGTCATTAATCGTCCTTCTTCATTACCTACACGAACATAATCCATGATTTTATCAAATGAAGCTTGATCTATAACTGGTCCCATATAGGTGTCACCATTTTCAGGATTACCGACAATTTTTTCTTCAGTAATTTCTACAACACGTTGAAGAACTTGATCGTAAACATCTTCATGAACAACTGCTCGTGATCCTGCAGAACATTTTTGACCTGAGAATCCAAATGCAGAAGTAAAGATAGATTGAGCAGCAAGCTCTATATCACAATCTTTGTCAACTACAACAGTATCTTTACCACCCATTTCAACAATGACACGTTTTAGATGCATTTGTCCTTCTTGAACCTTAGCAGCACGTTCAAAAATACGTGTACCTACTTCACGTGAGCCTGTGAATGTGATAAGGCTTGTTTTTGGATGATCAACTAAATAGTCACCAACTTCAGATCCACTACCTGGAACAAAGTTTACAACTCCTTTTGGTAAACCAGCTTCCTCTAATACTTCAACAAATAGTGCCGCAATAACTGGTGTTGTACTAGCAGGTTTTAAAACAACTGTATTACCCGTTACAATTGGAGCTGCAACTGTTCCAGCCATAATTGCAAATAAGAAGTTCCATGGCGAGATCACAACTGTTACACCAGTTGGCGTATAGACATATTGGTTAATTTCACCTTCACGGCTATTAATCGGCTTACCTTTAGCTAATTCAATCATTTGTCTTCCATAATACTCTAAAAAGTCAATTGCTTCAGCTGTATCAGCATCTGCCTCTTTCCATGGCTTTCCACCTTCTTTTACTAATAAAGCTGAAAAGTCGTGTTTCTTCCGACGAATAATAGCTGCTGCTCTAAATAGAATATTTGCTCTTTCCTCTGGATTCCAATATCTCCAATCTTCAAACGCTTCAGATGCTGCTTGAATGGCTTGTTCAGCATGTTCTTTATTAGCTTTTGAAACTTTTCCAACAACTTCTTCTTTATTTGCTGGGTTATAAGATATGATCTTATCATCTGTTGAAACTCTCTCACCATTAATAACCAGTGGATAATCTTTTCCCATAATTTCTTTAACATTAGCTAATGACTCTTGAAATTGTTTACGGTTTTCCTCATTACTAAAATCAGTAAATGGTTCATGTTTGTAAGCTGTTGTCATTTAGATCGACTCCTTTGTTGTTTATATGTTTCTTAAGTAAAAGTAGCTAGTCAGTTTTTATAGTGACTTTCATTTTTCCCTATGCTTATACATAGTCATAATTTACATGATTGATAGAATTATTTTTTGGTCATTCCTTTAAGTACAAAAGCAAGATTTGCTGGGCGTTCAGCTAATCTTCTCATAAAATATCCATACCAATCCTGACCATAAGGTATATACACTCGCATGTTATATCCTTCTTTCACCAATTCTCTTTGTGTTGTTGCTCTCATACCGTATAACATTTGAAATTCGAATTGATTTTTAGGGATATTATGTTTATCTACTAACTCTTTTGTATACTCAATAATCGCATCATCATGTGTGGCGATTGCAGTAAAGTTTCCATTTAACAAATGCATTTTAATTATTTTTTTGAAATTATTATCTACATCTATTTTTTCAGGAAATGCTACATCAGCTGATTCCTTATAGGCACCTTTTACTAATCGAAGGGATGGATGATATTGATTTAACTCTTCTATATCATTAGTTGTTCGATAAAGGTATGCTTGTAAAACTGTACTAATATAGTTATATTTTTGTTTGAAATCTTTAAATATATCTAGTGTTTTTTGACAACGTTGTTCATCTTCCATATCAATCGTGACCATAATTTGATGCTTTTCAGCAGTATCAAGTATTTTTGTCATATTTTCATAAACTAATTGTTCGTCAATATCTAGACCTAAAGAGGTTAGCTTTAAAGAAACCTGTGAATTTATCTTTTGAGCTGCAATGGTCTCAATTGTTTGGATACATTCCTCTGTACGTTCCTTTGCAACAGCTTTACTTGTAACAAACTCACCTAAATGATCGACTGTTACAGCTAACCCATTCTCATTTAACTCTTTAATAAATTTAACCGAACTAGGAAAATCAATTCCACCAACAATCTTACCGGAGGCAATTCCACCACCCCAACTTTGAGCGGCACGATTCAACGTTTTATTTTTTGATAGAAATAGGAAGAAATCCCTTGAATTGACTTGCAAAATAAACACCTCCATAAAAGAAACAAAATATGAAATTCACTTCTTAAATATCATTTTACATATGTGCATTAACCGGAACAATGTATCAAAAATACAAAGATTTTGACTGTTCCTTGTGTGTAGAACACAAGATCACTAGAAGCGCTTCTTTTTTAAATAAACTCAAGTACTTGTACAACTCATGAGTGTGTTATATAAATACAATTCCACACTTAATGATAAGTTAAACCCTCATCATTCATTTCTTTTAAACAGGAAACATTGTACCTAAGCATGTTTATAGCAATAAAAGGTGATTATTTACTCATTTTTCAGGAGACACATAATTAGTCAGTTTCTTAGTATAATGAACACTCCCACCACTTAATTCTTTCATAATTTGAAGTGGGGGTTTCTAGGGTATCGACTTGAAACCTGACGATTAACCACTAGTGGAGTTGACACTTTGGTGTGCTAAAAACACCCAACCCCTTTATCCCATTGGTCTTGCCTTTGGGATTACTTTTTTTATTTCAAAACCAATACTTGTGGTCTCAACAATGATTCAACTTCTGAAAACATCTCTTTAAAAGCATAATCAAAGACTTTTCTCATGATGTTAGCCGCACCATTTACATCGGCGTTGATAATTACTCCGTTCTTCGAACGGTAAATTCCACGTTTAATACGCTTACCTGAAAATGATTTTTTTGACTCATTTTCGGAGTAAACGGGAATATTATCACAATCTAGAAAGCTTGCTTTTGAAGTGTATGATTCTTCCGTTATGAGGACTTGAATACCATGTCTTTGGAGTTTATATGTAATCATTTGAATCAAAAGACTGTGCGGAATCGTCACGAATGTTTGATTATTCTTCTTACCCATATTTGATTTTTGTTTCCAATCTTTATTTTGTCCAATAACAATGGTATCTATATCTTCTTCTAAAGCAATTCTCTCAATTTGATGACTTGCTTTATGAAACAAATCTTTGATTTTATTGAAACGTTTATTGTGAATTTTTTCTAACCGTTTGGATGTAAATTGTCCTTCTTTTGGATTTTTACCATGACGAAGAACGCCCGTATAGTGGGCTTTTAATTTATTGTATTGTTGGTTGATTGCTTTGATATTTTCGCCCTTCACTAAAATAGGTCTTCGACCTGTATTTGTGACGATGGTTGCAATATTATCAATGCCTAAATCAATTGACATCAAACGATTTTTAGATGGTTTTACTTCAAGCTCCGAAGGAACTTCAAAAATTATTTCTACTACATAATGGCCATATTTAGGATTTACACGAACTTGCTTTAATTTTCCATTCGTAAAGCCTAATTTACCGATATTCAAACGATCCTTAGTTTTAGGAAACTTTAAGAACTTATCCTCTTTGATCACGCAATCTTGGTTAGAGAACGAAACCTCTTTTTCTTTGGAACGACTGTACCCAGGTATTCTAGGTCTTGCTTTAAATTTAGATGGGTTTGTTTTAAAGTCACGTAAACTAGCATAAAAAGATTTCCAATTTTGAAAGACCACTTTCATAATCGCTTGACTTGATTGAGTTGGTAATGAACGATAATCATTTTGCATCATTACTTTGAAAAGAGAATCTAAGAAATGATAATCAACATAAGGTTTTTCCTTTGAAGGTTTAACAAATAAATTACACTTAATTTCTTTACGTTTTTCAATCGGTTTCATCTTTTCTTTAGTTAAATTCTTTTGGTAAGCTAAAAGCTGATTATCGTTCATTCTTGGGAAAAAATTATCAATATTAGCTAATGCTTCTATTTGAAGAGGTAGAAGCTCCTTTTCTTGCGTTAATCCAGTGTATATTTGACGGATATAAAAATTAGTAACATTGTGCATGTTTTTTGCATTTTCACACATTTTCTGAAAGTAATCGTGCATTCTATGACCTTTTTTTATCCATATTTGCATTGTTTTGTAGTTCGTCATTTGATTTTCACCTCCTATTGTATCAGAACAAGCGTTTCTATACTTCATAATATCAGAAATGGCAGTGAGATTCTGCTTAAAAATTAAAATCACCAATTCACCTCCCACCTATAATTCTAACGAATTTTTGTGGAAGGAGTCCTCTTGGCATTAATGATAGAAATAACTTTAAATATAGGCTAAGATATGATTATGTAATAGATGAATCTATTACTTTGATGCAAAAGATGAAAATATCTGTTTAAAAGGAGTACCTTATGAAAATACTTATGATGTTAGTTGTTATTATTGGAGTGCTAGCTTTATTAGGAACGATTTTATTGGGCGGAAAAGGAGATAATAATTATGATGAAAAAACAAAAGGAAATATTTCAAGGCTGTCACTAATTTATATTATCCTTGCAATATCAATTATTATTGCGTTTGCCGTTTATTTATTTTAGTGAAGGCTCTTTTCTGAAAGATTGATGCATTGAAATAATTATTTCTTAAAATTCTTTTACTTCATAGAAAAAGTACCAGTAGACTTTATACAGTGCTGTTTCCGTATACCGCCTTAGTGAATATTGCTATTCACTAAACAAATTATGAAAACGTATTCACAAATTGTTCATACTTTTTTGAAAGCACTTACACACAATGGTGCCATTTTATTTTATAATGAATTTATTACAAAATATTTAATTTAATACTAAATCTAAATAAAACTTAATACATCTCAGGAGGTCTAACATCAAATGAAACACTTTGTATTTTTAATTGATAATGGTAATGAAACAAGTGAACAGAAAATTAGTGCATCTGGTATGACAGAAGCTGTAAATAGAATTAAAGAATTAAAAAAGAATTTAATGAAAGAACAACAAACGAAATTAACGATCACATTTAAAGGTGTGATTTATGAAAACGCTTACTGATAGAACTCTAATTCAAACCTAAAAAGCAACCAACTAGCAAAGTCTAATGGTTGCTTTTTTACTTATTTCAGATTAGTTGTTACTATTATTATAATCAATTTAAAAACAAGAATAGGAGAATGCCAATTGACTACTAGTGAATTTAATCAAAAAATTGATGAGTTAAAAATGGAGTATATAAGAGTTCAAGGAGATATTGAAAAACTTGAATCTACTGGTCACTCAACTGAGAAACTGGAAATGAAATTAAATGAAATTGAAGAAACGATTAAAGAATATAGGTTAAAGTTAGACTTCAAATAAAGAAACAAATCAACAGCAGGATACAAAGTTACTCAATTGATTTTCTATCCTGCTGTTTTAATATTTTTTTATGTTTGAAAATATGTTATAAATTTATACCTTTCAAAAAACATCTCCCCTAATGTAGTTTTAGGGAAGATCTAAAAATTAGGCTACTTTATTAAAAAGTCTTAGCTAAATCCTTAGCACGAGCAATTCCATTTTCTTTAATTTCTTCTGCTTTATCTGGCATTGCAGCGTGTCCTTCAATGAATAATCCCTCAAATGATGGCACACCAAAGAAATTCATAATAACATTTAAGTAGCGATGTCCCATCTCTAATTCAGCTGCTGGCCCTTCAGAATAAATTCCACCACGTGCTTGAATGTGTAGTGCTTTTTTATCTGTTAATAATCCAACAGGACCTTGCTCAGTATATTTGAATGTTTTACCTGAAACAGCCACTGAATCGATATATGCTTTCATTACTGGAGGAAATGAGAAGTTCCACAAAGGTGTTACGAATACATATTTATCTCCAGAGATAAACTGCTCACACAATTCGCTTAATCTGCTCACCTTTGCTTTTTCTTCATTTGATAATTCATCAAAAGCATTGCCTGTTTGTAGCTTACCCCAGCCACTAAATACATCAACATCAATATGTGGAATATCTTCTTTATACAAATCAATGTGAACAATTTCATCACTAGGATTTGTTTCTTTATATGAATCGATAAAAGCTTTTCCTGCTGCCATACTAAATGATTGTGCTTCGTCGTGTGGATGTGCTGTAATGTATAGAATTTTTGTCATTAGTTATTCTCCTTTTATTTTGTCACCTTATTTTGAATCAAAATTACATAAAAAATACATGTTATATTATATTCAATTAAAATATTTTCAATTCGAGACAATTATATTAAAGGTATTAATTAATGTCAACTATTTCACGTTGAACTTCAACTTATCATTATCCTAACAAACTTTTGCACTATAAAGAGTTGCATAAAATAAAAAAGGGATTTGTCAAAAAAGAAAGACATTCCCCTTTATAATTCTATTCAGTTACATTTACATTGTAAGGATTTACAGCAATATTCTTTCTCATTTCATCTGTGATTTGTAATTCCTCAATTTCATTTACAGCAGTTGATCCAGTATAATCAGCTTGAACACTACCATCATAATGAGATGGTTTACTCTCCATTATTTCAACCTCCTATTTTTTTCATCTTATGTAACTATTTTACTATTTCTACACAAGATAAACGATAGATTTTGGAAAATTCATTAAAATAAACATGTTACTATGTGACATGTTTATTTTTGGGTTATATTCTATATTCTATTCCTACCTCTTAATATTTAGACAAAATCGTTAGAACTGTTTCCAATAAGGCATTCGCACCTTACTTAATATTTAATGCTTGTATATGATTCATTTCCATTTTGTAAGATTTTTCATATGTATATAACTTCATCCTTACAATCAACTAAATTTACGTTAGATTACCTTACACATTTCTATTCATATACATATTGATTTCTTTATAATAGAGAGACATTGCTAAATCAAGTACTGAAATATGATAATGGTGTTTTCTTTAAAAACGTAAAAAAGACTATCGATAATAATCGATAGTCCATAAAATCATATAAAATCAACCAGTATTACGTAAACCTGCAGCAATACCACTAATTGTTAACAATACTTCTGTTAATAATTCATCATTTGGTTCTTCTTGTTCACGAAGTTCTTTAATTAGCTCCACTTGTAAGAAGTTTAATGGATCAACATAAGGGTTACGTCTATGAACAGATTCTTTAATATTCGGCGTGTGATCTAATAATTCTTCATCACCTGAAATTTGGAGTAAAATTGTTTTCGTTTTATTATATTCTTCAACAATATTTCCAAAAATACGTTCTGCAATATCTTTATCTTTAACAAGTGATGTGTATTCATTAGCTGTTGTAATATCAGCCTTCATTAAAGCCATTTGTAAATTATCGATTGTTGAACGGAAAAATGTCCATTCACTATACATTCGTTGTAACAGTTTAAGATTTTCTTCACTTTTTGAAGCAAAGCTTTCTAAACCTGATCCTGCAGCATACCAAGCTGGTAATAGCTGACGACTTTGAGTCCACGCAAAAACCCATGGAATCGCTCGAAGATCTTCAAAACGATTTCGGTTTTTACGCTTCATTGGACGTGATCCGATATTTAGTTCAGCTAACTCATTTAGCGGAGTCGCTTCAGTAAAGTATGTTAAAAAGTCTGGATCATTAAATACTAGTGATTGATATTTCTTAAGAGAAACAATTGAAATCTCTTCCATCGCCTCTTCCCAAGCTTGTTCACGTAAATGTTTTTGTTCTGATCCCTCTGATAAATTAACAGATGCTTCTATTAGTGTAGATGTTGCTTGTTCTAAACTACGGTAAGCAATATCCTCACTTAAGTAGCGTGAAGACAACACTTCACCTTGCTCTGTAATTTTCACACCATCACCTAGTGTTTCAGCTGGTTGTGAAAGAATGCTACGGTTTAATGGACCGCCACCTCGTCCTAATGATCCACCACGACCGTGGAAGAACTTTAACCCAATTTTATGACGTTTTGCCATATCATGAATTTCTAATTGTGCTTTATAAAGCTTCCAATTAGCTGTAATTGTTCCGCCATCTTTACTACCGTCAGAATAACCAAGCATAATTTCTTGTGAATCACCAAGTATTTTTAAATGATTACGGTAAACATCCATTGTAAATAATGTTTCCATAATTTTTGGTCCTGCAATTAAATCATCAACAGTTTCAAGAAGAGGAGCCACATTTAAATCGCTTTCTACACTTCCATCAACATGTAGTCTATAAATTCCAGCTTCTTTAGCAAGTACCAATACTTCAAGTAAATCACTTGCAGATTGTGTCATACTAATAAGATATACAAGAATTGAGTTTTTCCCAAAAGTATCATGCGCTTTTTTAATCATTGTAAATACTTTAATCATTTCTTGTGTTTCTTTAGAATAATCTTCATTTAATAAAAGAACAGGACGTGGATCTTTTAACACTTTTTCAAGAGTTTTAAGTTTTTCTTCCTCTGAAAGTGTTGAATAATCATCTGCAACTTTAACTTTTCTTAAAATTTCTGTTATAGCAGCTTCATGCTCACCACTATGGTTTCGAATGTCTAATGTAGCTAAATGGAAACCAAATAATTGAACTTGACGAATTAATTTCTTTAGCATTTTCAGTTCACGTTGTGCTGGCTGATGCTTGTTAACACTTCTTTGAATTAAGTAAAGATCTTCTAATAATTCATCAGATGATTTATATCCTAAATCTGATTTTCCAACTTCTTCAAGGCGCAATAAAACGACAGCAAGCTTACGACGGTAAACTTCTGTTTCCACCGGCCATTGCTTTCCACCTGATAAATAAAACTTTTCCTCTTCTTCTACATTAGCAAATAATTCTTCACTTACTTCTACACGAGTAATTGAATGACTAAAGCGCTTCATCAATTCGATTAATGATTCTTTATATTTCTTTACAGCTAACTCTCTATGACTCTCTAACGTTTCCCATGATATTTCTGGGGTTACGTTTGGGTTTCCATCACGGTCTCCGCCAATCCATGATCCAAATCTAAGGAAATTCGGAACATTCCATTTGTGATCAGGAAATTGCTCCCCTAATCCTTCTTCTAGATCTTGGTGGATATCTGGTAGAACATCGAAAAACGTTTGATCAAAATAATACAAACCATTTCGAACTTCATCCATTACTGTTGGCTTACGATGACGTAATTCGTCAGTTTGCCAAAGTATTGTTACTTCATTAAGTAAGCTATCTTCTAACTTTTTGCGTTCTTTTTTTGTTAAGATTGGATTATCCAAGCTTTTTAAAATCATACCAATACGCTTTTGGATGTCTATAACCGAACGTTTTGTTGCTTCAGTTGGATGTGCAGTTATAATTAGTTCTAATGATAACGTATTCAGTACATTTTGAATTGTCGCCTCATCAATTTGATTTTCCTTTAGTGACAATAGTGCACTCTCTATTGAGGCAGATTGTACGACATGATCGTCTTGTAGCTGATATTCACGGCGCCTGCGAATTCGGTGATTTGATTCTGCGGCATTAATTAAATGGAAATAGATTGAAAATGCGCGAATAACTTGTTTTCTCATTGGTGGATCTAAATTTACTATTTCATTTTTCATCTCATTGTATGTTTGTTTATCAAAGTTATTTCGAAGATCTTTTGCCATCATTCTAAGTTTTTCTACTTTTTCAAGTAGTTCGGTACCACCATGATGAACAATAATCTCACCTAGTATATGTCCTAGTGCTTTTACGTCCTTACGTAGTGGTAAACTACTATCATTTGTTTCGACTCTTGATGTCATCGTGTCACCTTCCTCTAAATATTTGTTAGTCTATGAAATTTTAAGATAATTCTATCATATCATCTTTTGAAAAAAATTTCATCTTTAAATCTATAAATCTATACTAATATAAGATCATTTATAGTTTTTTCATCTAATAATTGTATTAATTAGATGAATTAACACCTATTTACCATTAATTACCTTAGTGAAGTTTACTATATTATTACAAATTTTAGTGATTAGTCATTTTTCATGTTGGTATTGCACTAAAAATCCTTCATAAATATCTTTGAAGCAATTAGGTCGATATAAGTTTGCGGCATGACCTGCATATTTAATTTCCCTATAAATCACATGTGGAATATCCTTATTTAGATCTTTTAGTGATGATTTATACAAATAATCATGGTCACCCATCACCCATAAAATAGGAACTTCTAATTTTCGAAGCTCACTACGTAGGTCATACGATAATCTATGTTCAATCGCCCTTTTTAAAATCGTTTCTTCTAACTCAAGACCATATTTATAGTAAATTTTCTTTGAAAGTGTTGAATAATGATCAAATAATTTACCTTTCGGATAGATTGCATTTGTATATTTCTTTAACCACGTCGAGTAATCTCCATACCGATTATCTCTATAGTGCATGAATACCTCAAATAACTGTGATGGGAAATTGTAGTGTCCACCAATAAAGCATAAACTACTCACCTTATGTTCCCACTTTGTGGTAAAAATTGTACCAGGATAGCAACCATAGCTAAGTGTACAAATATGAGCTTCATCAATTTCTTTCGTTTCATAAAATTTCTCTAATTGCTTTACTAAATTATCTAGTGAAAAATCAACCCATTTTCCTCTATCATCACCATGTCCTAGTAAGTTATAAGAATATGTATTATATTTACCTTTAAAATAATTCATTTGTTTATTGAACGCTCGTTGATTCCCTGTTAAACCATGAATAAATATAATATTTTCTTTCATTACTCCTCCATAGAAAGACTCCCTACAAATTTTTATTCAATTCTATTTTAGAGAAAGAATGTAAAGGAATTATATGGTACTCGTTAAGTTAATGTAATAAAGGGGCCAGACCCTTGTCTGACCCTAAACATAAAGTTTATTTTTTTTCTTCCATTTTATCCAACAGAATTGTCACTTTATATAAATCACCATCAACATCTATATTAAGTTGGCCTTCATGAAGATCGATGATTGACTTCGCAATGGCAAGACCCAATCCTGATCCCTCCGTTTGTCGTGACTTATCTCCTCTTTTAAATCGTTCAAATAATTCCTCAACATCATCGTTTAGTTCATATTTTGATATATTCTTAAATGTAATACATACTTGATTATTTTCTTCCTTCACTTGAATATAAGCTCTTGTATGCTCTAGTGAATATTTAAGAATATTGCCAATTAAATTATCAAAAACTCTCCAAAGCTTTTGACCATCTACATATGAGAAAACAGAGCTTTCTGGATTCATTACTCTAAATTGAATAGTCGACTCCTGAATACTTTCGTTATACTCTGCTAATGCCTGTTGAAGCAGTTGAACAATATCAACTTTTGCCTTAGATAGTTCAATGTTTCCACTAGCCATTTTTGACGCTTCAAATAAATCATCAATCAAACTCTTAAGTCTTTTAGATTTACGGTCAATAATTTCTATATATGTTTTCCGTTCATCTTCTTCTATATTAGGATTCTTTAATAGCTCAGAATAAGTGATGATTGATGTTAATGGAGTACGTAAGTCATGGCTTACATTCGTGATTAATTCTGTTTTTAATCGCTCACTTTTCACTTGTTCTTTTTGTGATCTTTTCACACCATGTTTCATACTATTTATATCTTCTGCAAGCTTTGCCAACACAGATTTACCAGTTATTTTTAAATCCGGTTCAAAGTGACCATTTGCTAAAGCATTAGTATTACTGGTTATCTCATTAAAATATGCAGTACGTTTCACAATTAGTAAGAAAATCGGCAAACCTAAAACGATAAAAACAGGTATATAAACAAGTAAAATTTCAGGTTCATAAAGTACAAGGCCAAATCCTGCTCCAAACACAAAAACAATTGCTAATAAGATAAATACTTGCCAACCTACAGCTTTATTCAAAAAAGCCACTTGAACCATTTTAATTAACTTACTTGTAAGTGTATTTTCTAGATTCTCTTTATGAGAAAAGACATTTATTACTCTAGGATATAAATAGATTCCTTGAACAAGAGATAAACCTAGAAATAGCGACAACCACCCTAGCTCAAAGACAAACCATACAAAATCATAATACATGTAATCTAGAGAGTCCAAAAATAAGATCCACCAAAAAAATGTTGTACAAACGAAAAAGAAAAATGCTACATCTATAGGTAGTTTGTCAGCGATTTCTTTTATTCGATTTGATTGAATTTGAATAATAACATTTAATTTTTTCCCAATAAAGAAACTAGTAAATAAAGCAATAATTGCGGCAATGACTTTCCCCCAGAAAAGCTTCTGCTGGGTTTTAAATTCTTGGTAATTCGCTAAAACAAAGTTATTATTTCCAGAATTCTTAACAACTGCAATTGTACCCTCATAAAGATCATCTGAATTTTCGTCACCTACATGAAGGTATTCCTCGTCAGGATAAAGTACCCTATTATTCAACGACAAATATGTGTTTTGTTTTGAAGGGTATTCTATCACATGATGTGTTGTTTCTTCATTAATATATTTTTCAATACTTCCATCATCTTTAATTGGTAAATTGGTATAAACATCACCTGATGAGGTATTTTTTAAATAATAGAAAAATGCTTCCTTGTATGATTGATATTCTCCGCGATAGCTCTCAAGATCATCAAAGTGTTCATCAATGGCTTGCTCTTTTTCTTTTATAATTTTTTCTTTAACATACTCATCACTTTCGAAATTCTTCGTAATGTCCTCGATTTTTCCATCTCTTTCTGTACGATATAATTCTGCAACTTTTTCAGATTGAGCCTCTTCGATCTTAGATACATATTGACCCTCAATATTCATTATTTGATCGGTTAAATCACCATAATGAAATCGATGTTCTTCTATTTCTTCATTAGACACTGTAATTAATTTTTTTACTTCTTCCTTAGATTGATATGAAATTTCAAACGAATTCACATACATTAGTAATTCATCAACTGTCTGCTCAAACTGTGATGTTTTAAAATAACTTTGCTTCTCAAAATCGTAGTTATTATTTATAACGGAAAGCACACCACTTACTCCATATGTAAATAAAACTAGCCATACAATTAATAAAGACCTATTTTTCCATTTTGTATCCAATTCCCCATACCACCTTCAAATATCTTGGATTTTTAGGGTCAATTTCTATTTTTTCGCGAATTTTACGAATATGCACGGCAACGGTATTTTCAGCGTTATAACAAGGTTCTTTCCATACTCTTTCATAAATTTCAGAGATAGAAAATACATGACCAGCATTAACCATTAACAATTCAACAATTTTAAATTCAATTGGTGTTAACTTCACAGGTTCTCCACCAACAGCAACTTCTTTTGCAGACTGATCGATTGTTAGTCCATTAAGATCAATTGATTTATTTCTTCCTTCAAAAGGACCTAATGTTACATATCTTCTAAGCTGTGATTTCACCCTAGCAATAAGCTCTAAAGGATTAAATGGCTTTGTTATGTAATCATCTGCTCCAACCTGTAATCCTAAAATTTTATCTGTATCTTCACTTTTAGCACTCAGAATAATAATAGGGATGTTTTTTTGTTCTCTTATTTTAAATGTTGTTGAAATACCATCCATTCTAGGCATCATAATATCTAATAAAATCAAATGAATTTCATGTTCGTTCAGACGTTCAATCGCTTCAACACCATCTTGAGCCGCGATAACTGTCATACCTTCATTTTTCAAATATATCTCAATCGCTTCGCGAATTTCTTTATCATCATCTACTACTAAAACGGTATAATTAGTCATCTTTTCATCCTCCTTTCCAAAGTATACCATGAGTTATATTTGTTGAGATTGTTCTTAGTATAAACAAGAGTTCTTAACAGAAGGGTAGGGAAATTTTGAAGAAATTCTTAAGATTAGACTTTCTTTTATTTGAGGGTTGTTTAGCATGGTGTTTAAGTCAAAAAAATAGTGAGCCACTAAGGACTCACTTATTTTTGATGCCTATATCTTCACTACTTTTTTCGTCTCATTAGATTCAAGTGCTGCTAAAATTACTTCAAGTGATCTTTTACCTTCTTCTCCAGTTATAAGTGGTGTTTTTTTATTTATGATAGAGTCGATAAAGTGATCAATAACATGTGTATTCGTTTGACCCCCTTCATCATTTGTTTGAATTTTATCTAATTGATACTTCACAACCTCTCCTGTCTTATATTGGACAATTAGTGAATGGCCTGGGTCATCTTCTAATCTTAAAACAGCATTTTCAGTATATATAATAGTAGAGTTGTCACCACCGGTTACATATGACCAACTAGCTGCTAATGTTCCAATTACACCAGACTCCATTTTCAAAATCACCACTGCGTTATCGTCTACCTTTGTATCTCCCTTTGAGGATGTCTCAACAAATGCACTAACCTCCGCTACATCTCCCAATAAATAACGAATTAAATCTGATTTATGGACACCTAAATCACCTAATGCACCAATGAATGCCTGTTCTTTTTCAAAGAACCAGCTATTTCTCCCATCAATGCTCCACCTCTCTGGTCCAGGATGACCAAATGTTGTTCGAAAACTATAAATCTTTCCTATCTCACCGCTTTCGATTATTTGTTTTGCTTTCTGGTGAGATGATACAAAGCGTTGATTATGCGCAATCATTAATATTTTGTCATTTTGTTTAGCTGCTTCTATCATTTTTTCTGCTTCTTCTCTTGAAGTTGCCATAGGTTTCTCACAGAGAACATGTTTACCGGCATTTAAAGCAGCAATTGAAACTGGAGCATGAAGATTATTAGGTAAACAAACACTTATCACATCTACTTCTGCAAGTTTAATAACTTCTTCGTATTGTTCAAATGCATTTGCACCATATTTTTCAGCCATTTCAATTGCACGTGACTTCACAACATCACACACTGCTACGATATCTACATTCTCATTTTTTGCATACTCAATTAAATGACGTCTTCTTGCGATACTTCCACAGCCAATAACTCCAACCTTGATTTTTGTCATCATTACCTACCTCCATTTTTTGTTTTATCCTTTTACGGCCCCACCTGCTAAACCTTTTACAACTTTCTCTTGAGAGAAAAGATAAACAACAAGAATAGGCAAGCTAGCTAATGTTAAGGCGGCCATAAGTCCTGGTATATTTACTGAGAATTCTCCTTTAAAGTCTTGTAATCCTAAAGGTAATGTCATGTTTTCTGGGCTTGAAATTAAAACAAGTGCAAAAATAAATTCGTTCCAAAGATGGATAAAGTTATAGATCAACACCGTCATTAAAGCTGGTGTTAACATAGGGAGAATCACTCTCCAGAAAATCCCGAAGTGGTTACAACCATCCATTTTTGCTGCCTCTTCTAATGATTTAGGAATTTCCTGCATAAATTGAGTTAAAATAAAAATTGAGATAGGGAGACTAAATGCAATATAAGGTCCCAATAATGCCCATATCGTATCGAATACTCCCATGCTTTGTGTAAGTTTAAAGATCGGAATAAGCGTGGCATGAATAGGTAGCATCATTCCTGATATAAATAGTAGGAATAGAACTTTGTTTAATTTGAATTTCATCCTACTTAAAGGGTAGCTTGCCAATGCAGCTACAAACATGACAATAATCACAGCTATAATTGATACAAAAATACTATTTATGAAGTATCGGGTTAATCCCATTTCAAAAACTGATGTGAAATTTTCTAAACTAAACGATGAAAATAACGCAAATGGTTCCTCAAAAAAATGACTACGTGATTTGAGAGAAGTTGAAATCATATAAATGAAAGGAAAACCCGTGAAAATTAACAACATAAAAGCAATAATATAAAGGGGTAGTTTCTTTAACCTCATTATCATATTCCGTAGGCTCCTTTCTTTTTGCGAAAATGATCCATAACCTGAATAATAATAGTAACGAATAGAGCTAAAAAGAACATAATAAAAGCAATTGCACTTGCATAGCCCATGTTAAAGTTAATAAATGCTTGCTTAAACATATATGTTCCCAGTAATTCCGTTCCGTGATTAGGACCTCCACCTGTCATAATATAGAAAATATCAAATGCTTTTAATGATCCTACAATAGCTAAAATAGAGGAGCTTACGATCGTTGGCATTAGAAGTGGTAATGTAATGTTAAAAAACTTTTGAAAAGAACTAGCACCATCAATTTCAGCTGCTTCATATAATTCGCCAGGTATTCCAACAATCGCAGCTTTAAAAAGAATCATATAAAATGGGGAGAATTGCCAAACAATAACTAATAACACAGCAAATAATGCGGTATTCGTTTCACTTAGCCATGAAACGTTTTCAAAACCAAATACATTTATTATGCTATTAATTACCCCATTTAACGGATCAAACATTAGTACCCATAACAATCCGATGGCTACAGTTGACATGAGAAATGGAAAGAAATAAACACTACTAAAGAATTTTATACCTTTAATAGGTGCAAATAACATTAATGCCATGATTAAACCAAGAGGAATTTGAGCAAAAACTGAAGTTAATACTACCCATGTATTATTTGTAAGAGCTTTCCAAAAAACAGCATCTTTGAATAGATCAAGATAATTCTGCAAACCTACAAATACTCCTACACCCATTCCATCCCATTCATAAAAGCTATACATAAGAGTGGACATAATAGGAAATAAAACATAAACAGCATATATAATAATCGCTGGTGCAACAAATGCGCTAATCGTTAATGCACTTCTAATTTTTTTATACTTTGTAACTGTATTAAGCTCAACTACTTCATGTCTATCAGCTATTTTTACAGGTGTATTCATTGCAGTCACTCCTTTTCTAAAACAGGAGGGGACAACCCCCTCCTACTTTTTATTACTTTAAAACTTCTTTAGCCTTTTCTTCCATTTTTTTTGCTGCTTCTTCAGGTGTCATGTCTTGCCCAAAAATCGCTTGAGTTGTATCTTTGTGTAATTCTGCTAATTCAGGAGGAAGTGTTTGGTCATAAGGCATTTGTAAATGAGTTGCTTGTTGTACCACATCATAAAATCTTTTTGTGAATTCATCTACTGGAACAACGTCTTTAATTGCTGTTAGAGAGCCTGTTCTATCTGTATAATTTTGAGCTGTTTCTGCACTAGTTAATTCTTTAACAAGTTCAGAAGCTAAATCGTGATTTTCACTGTTTTGTGCTATTGACCATACAGGTCCAGTTGCTGCTCCCACATGTGTTTGATCTCCTTTACCATTAGGAAGTGTTGGGAATAAGAAGAAATCTAATTTCTCTTTAAATTCCGGAGCTTCTTGTTTTACATTATTTAAAAATGAGATAGTCATATCCATCATTGCAGCCTGACCAGTATACATTAACTGACGACCTTGACCTTCATCATATGGAACACCGTTAAATCCAGGATTGAAGGCATCTCTTTCTACTAACTCTTGAATATATTTTCCAGCCTCAACATAAGCAGGATCATCAAAACCTTTTCCTTGTCTATTAAAAGCACTCTCAAACAGTTCAGGACCGGCAATTCTGCTTGCAAAATTCATTAGATAATAAGCACCTGGCCATTTTGTTTGGTTTGTTAAAGCAATAGGGATAATTTCGTTTTTGTTTAACGTATCAATAACATTAAGCCACTCATCATATGTTTTCGGTGCTTTTAATCCGTATTTATCAAATATCTCCTTGTTATAAAAAACAACATCTATCGAAAGGCTTAAAGGCATACCATATACCTTACCATCAAAAGTGGCATTGTTTAGCGCAAGTTCATTAAAGTGAGATTTATCCGTTTCTTCTGTGATATCGTACACTTTTCCTTGATCAACAAAGTTCTTTAACCAGCCGCCTCCCCAACTATGAAATACGTCTGGGGCATCATCACCAGACATAGCAACTGATAACTTTTGTTTGTAAGCATCATTAGGAATTTGTAGGATCTTTACTTCAACATCTGGATGCTTTTCTTTGAATCTCTCAACTGCTTCTTCATAAACTAACTCTTTTTCCCCTGTGTCAATATGCCAGAATTCTAATGTCTTTTTCTCATCATTTGTTTTACTTGAATCTGCATCTGATGTAGTCTCCGCTGTTGACCCACCCCCGTTAAGTCCACAAGCAGTTAGTAGTAATACAGCCATAATTGTTAAAATGGATAGTAATTTCTTCAATTCTTCCATCCCCTTTGTTTTCGTTATTATAGACTTTAAAAAGTGATTAATTTCTTACTTTTCAGATAATTCATACTAATTTCTATGCTATCTAGAGGTAAGATTCTTGATCTGTCCTGCTCAACAATAAACCACTCTACTTTCGATTGTTCCCCTTGCTTAAGTACACCATCTAGATTTACACCACCAGTTCCTAACTCAGCAAAAAATTCTTCTCCATCTGTTGTCATATCCTTTATGTGAACAAGCGGTGTTCTTCCTTCATATCGTTTTAACCACAGAACTGGATCCTCTCCGGCTTTAGTTAACCAATAAACATCAAACTCTGCCTTAACCCATTCAGAATTTGTTTCCGCTAATATGAGTTCTAGAGGCATTTTGCCATTATCTAACTTCACTAATTCAAAGTCATGATTATGATAAGAAAGAGTTATTCCTGCTTCATGACACTTTCGTCCAATTTCATTTAAGATTGGAATGAGCTCAAAGTAAGCCTCTTTTGATCTTCTTTCAGTTGGCAGTACAGGACATACAACATGTTGACTACCAATTATTTGCTGATATTCAATTACTTGCTCTAATTCGCTTTCAAGCAATGATAGTTGCACATGGCTAGAACTTGCTTTCAGTCCTAGTCGGTCAAGTTCCTTTCTCATTTGATATGCTCTTATTCCCCCATATCCAGCAAACTCGACCCCTTGATAACCAAGCTTTGCTACCTTTTCCAATGTACCTATAAAATCTTTTCCAGTCTCTTCACGTAAAGTGTATAACTGTAAACTGAATTGAATATTTGCCAAAATGATTCCCCCTTTCCAACAGATGTTTGTAACCGGTTACATTTATATTTACGATTACTAACGACTTCAGCTACTCACCCCCTTAAAATTGTAACCGATTACATTTTATGTGCTAATTTCCTCATTCATTACCTTTTCTTTTATTTTTCCACCACATGAATCTCTAACAATTAAATCACAGTCTAATATATATTGTGACTTAAGCATAGGCTTTCCTTGAATTTGCTGTAATAGTAATTTCATAGACTTTTGACCCATTTCAAAAAGTGGTTGCGCTACTGTCGTTATGGCTGGATCAAATTTAGATGAAAATGTTATATTATCGAATCCTACAACGGCTATATCTCGAGGAACATCAAATCCAAGCTCTTTTGCAGCTTTTACTGCTCCCATAGCCATTTCATCATTTGCTGCAAATATAGCAGTTGGTGCTTTCTCAATTGCCAATAATTTCATCATTTGGTTATAGCCAGATTCAAAAGTGAAATCCCCCTCTTGGACTAGCATATTCCGAACTTCAATATTATTTTGCATCAACGCTTGTCGATAACCATTATAACGACCTTTAGAAATCGCAAATTGCAATGGTCCAGTTATATGAGCAATTTCTCTGTGACCAAGTCTAATAAGATGTTCAACAGCTTCTCGACTACTACTAACATTATCGATTGATACAGATGGAACCTTTAATCCCTCAATATATGCAGTAGCTAGAACTAGAGGATATTCTTCACTTAAAGACTTTATATAGTTGGGATCCATCCTTTCTGATAATAGAATCATACCGTCTGTTTGCCTTTTCTTTAGTAAATCAACTAAGTTATATTCGTTTTCAACTTTTCTATTTGTATTCCCTAGTAACACCCTATATCCATGATTTGCTGCTTCATATTCTATCCCTTCTATAATTCCAGAGAATACGGTATTTGTAATACTTGGTACAACTACGAGAATTATATTAGTTTCATTTCTACGAAACTGTCGAGCTAGCATGTTAGGCTTATAATTTAACTCATCAATTACATTTAGGACTTTAGTTCTCGTTGCCTCCTTTACAGTTTCTGGATTATGTAGAACCCTAGAAACTGTTGCAACTGAAACATTTGCTAATTTTGCTACATCACGCATTTTCACCATATACCATTCTCCTTGCGGATAACTTATCCTTCTATGTTTGTTTCAGCTTTAAATTTTGTAAACGATTACATTTTTGATTATAAATCCTACCAAACTATGTTTCAACATCATTTTCCAAAACAGGTAATAAAGCCCATAAAAGAACCTCCACACAAAGTATGAAGGTTCCTCAAGTTTTTCATATAGAAAGTATCAGGGGGGATACTGTCTTTAGGAATATACCCTAATAAAAATATCTTAAACATAAAAATTTTTTTTATATTTAATTTTTATTTTTCATTGACATTCCATCTAGAAACAGAGAAAATGAACGCGTGTACATAATTGTTACAGGGGGTGAATACATTAACTAGTAGAAAAGATGTTGCCAGATTAGCAGGAGTCTCCGAAGCTACTGTTTCTAGGGTATTCAACAATATCTCGCCTTTGCGAGAGCAGACAAAACAAAAAGTATTACAAGCAGCGAAAGAGCTAAATTATCATCCTAATGTCATTGCACAAAACTTTGCAAAAGGAAAAAGCAATAACATAGGTGTGATCGTTCCTTATCTCCCAAAAGTAAACTTACTGTCTACTCATTATTTTTCAGAGCTAGTTAGTGGGATTGGCGCACGACTTGGTGAATTAGGTTATGGTTTATTGTTAATATTTCAAACACCTGATGAACGAAAAGATTATGTTCAGCTTTTTCACTCACAAAGAGTAGACGGCTGTATCATCTTAGGTGCCAGACATAACAAAAATGAACTAGAGGCACTTGAAAAACTTCATCAATTGAAATTGCCCTACTGTCTTATTAATCAAACCTTTTCTGAGCAGCATTTTCATTTTATTGATGCAGATCATGTGGATGGTAGCTATCAAGCAACAATGTCTTTATTAGAAAAAGGATTTCAACAGATCCTCTTCTTAAATGGTCCACTTGAATTTTCTAATAGTCTAGACAGACTTCAAGGATATAAAAAGGCCCTAAGTCAAAAGGGAATACACTTTAACGAGAAGTTAATTTTCGAAGGGAATTATAGTCGAAAAAGTGGATATAAAGCTGCGGATCAAATCTCTTCTTTATTAGCTAAATCGAAAGCTATTATTTCAGCAAATGACCGAATGGCTATTGGCCTTATGCAAAGGCTTAATGAATTAGGTTTTCATGCTGGTAAGGATTATGCGATTATCGGCTATGATAACTCTGAAATCGCAAAAATGACCACTCCATCATTAAGTTCTGTAAATGTTCCATTTTATGAAATGGGACAATTAGCAGCTGAGAAGGTTCTTCAATCCATCACACATGATATAAATGAGCAAATTATGATTAAACTACCCGTTTCATTAATTGAAAGAGAATCTTCATTACATGTGCACTAATATTGTGCTAATAATCGGCATTAATACTTATTTTAGATTTTTTTGTTTATAAAATACTTTCTATCAAACTTTGAAAAGAGGAAATATTATGGACAAAATAAACATTGGAATGATTGGTTACAAGTTTATGGGGAAAGCTCACAGTCATGCTTATCGTGATTTACCTCTTTTTTTCCCAAACACAATTCGACCTGAAATGAAGGTAATTTGTGGTCGGAACACCAAAGGAGTTGCAGAAGCAGCGAAACAATTTGGTTGGGAAGAATATACAACAGATTGGAAAACCCTTATCAAGCGAGAAGATATTGATTTAATTGACATTAATGCACCAAGTGATGTACATAAAGAAATTACAATTGCCGCAGCTAAAGCAGGTAAGCATGTTTTTTGCGAAAAACCGTTAGCGCTTACATTAAAGGATTCACGTGAAATGCTAGAGGTTGTTGAAGCAGCAGGTGTAAAGCATATGGTTGGCTTTAATTATCGCTTTGCTCCTGCTGTTATGTTAGCAAAAAAATTAATTGAAGAAGGAAAATTAGGAGATATTTATCATTATCGTGCATGGTTTTTACAGGATTGGCTAGTGGACCCTAACTTCCCTCTTGCATGGAGACTTCAAAAGGAAATTGCAGGCTCTGGTTCTCATGGTGATTTAGGTGCCCATTTAATTGATTTAGCACACTATTTGATCGGTGATATGACAGAAGTTATTGGGATGAGCGAAACATTCATTAAAGAACGACCTATCGCAACGAATACAACTGGATTATCAGCAAACAGTAGCAATGCTCAAGCTGAAAAAGGCAAGGTTACTGTTGATGATGCCACTTTATTTATGACTCGTTTTGCTAACGGGGCGTTAGGAAGCTTTGAAGCTACCCGTTATGGTACTGGACATCGTTGCACGAATTCATTCGAAATTAACGGAAGCAAAGGCAGTGTCATTTTTGACTTTGAACGGATGAATGAGTTACAAGTGTACTTCACAGATGACCATGAAGATGTGCAAGGTTTCCGTCGTGTGTTAGCAACAGATCCATCACATGCTTTTGCTGAAAATTGGTGGCCACCAGGACATACAATCGGCTATGAGCACACCTTTATTCATGAAGTGGTTGAACTAATGGAAGCATTTAAAGAAAATCGACAACCTGTACCGAATTTCCATGATGGTGTTAAATGTCAACAAGTGTTAGAAGCAGTTGATCAATCGATCGAAAAACGTCAATGGGTTTCTATTTCAGAAGTTTAATAGAATAAAGGAGTGGTTGAAATGAAAAAAAGCGCACAAATTGTATGGGGTGGATGGGATGGTCATGAACCAGAACAAATTTCACAAATCTTTAAAAATATTTTAGAAGAAGAAAATTTCAATGTGGAGGTTTCTTCTTCATTAGATGTGTATGCTGATGCTGAAAAACTGAAATCATTAGACTTAATTGTTCCACATTGGACTATGGGAGAGATACCCAAGAAATATGTTCTCAATATTTCTGAGGCCGTCATTAACGGTGTAGGATTAGCAGGCTGTCATGGTGGAATGTGTGATTCTTTTCGAAACAATGTTGACTGGCAATTTATGACTGGTGGAAACTGGGTGGCACACCCAGGAAATGATGGTGTGGAATATATCGTCAACATGAAGGATACGACAAATCCTCTATTAGAAGGTCTCTCTGATTTTAAGGTTGTGAGTGAGCAGTACTATCTTCATGTGGACCCAGCGGTTGAAGTATTAGCGACGACCCGCTTTCCTGTTGTGGATGGACCACATGCAACAAATAAACCTGTCGATATGCCAGTAGTTTGGACAAAACGTTGGGGACATGGTCATGTCTTTTATAACTCATTAGGTCATAAAGCAAATATTGTTGCCATGCCAGAAGTTTCACTTATTATGCGTAGAGGATTTTTATGGGCCGCTGAAGGTAAAAAACGCACTACAGGGTTAGCCACTTCAACAAATGGTCGTTCTTATACTGGAATGGGAGATAGCCAATAATCTCTTACGTTATTAATTTAATAATCTTTATAAAATAATGGAGGGTTCAATATGAAGAAACTCAAAATAGGTATTATCGGTTGTGGAAACATAAGCTCTATCTACATGGAAAATTGTCAAAAATTTGAACATCTCGATCTGGTAGCTTGTGCTGATTTAGATGAACAGCGCGCTCAATCACAAGCAGCTAGATACGGTGTTCCTAATGCATACTCTGTTGAAGAATTACTCGCTGATCCTGAGATTCAATTAATTATTAACTTAACCATTCCAAAAGCTCATGCCACAGTTTGTATCCAGGCTCTTGAAGCTGGGAAACATATTTATACAGAAAAGCCACTTGCAGTGACTAGAGAAGAAGGAAGACACATTCTAGAAACCGCTAAAAAGCACAATCTCCTTGTAGGCAGTGCACCAGATACTTTTTTAGGTGCTGGAATACAAACGGCTATCCATTTAATTGAGAAAGGAGAAATCGGTACTCCCATAGGAGCTTCTGCTTTCATGATTGGACGTGGCACTGAGCATTGGCATCCAGATCCTGCCTTTTTCTATGAAATAGGTGGTGGCCCTATGTTTGATATGGGACCGTATTATTTAACAGCTCTAGTAGCACTATTAGGACCAATTGAAAAAATATCTGGATCAACTCGTATTAGTTATCAAAATCGAACAGTGACGAGCGAACCAAAAGCTGGAACAATAATCAACGTTCAAACTCCTACTCATATCTCTGGAGTAATTGATTTTGCATCAGGTGCAATCGGAACGATCACAACTAGTTTTGATGCTATGGGTGGATCTTCCCTTCCTCCTATCGAAATTTATGGCAGTGAAGGAACTTTACTCGTTCCAGATCCAAACACATTTGGTGGACCAGTTCGTATTAGGAAAAAAGATGAAAAAGAGTTTATAGAAATTCCATTATCAAAAGGCTATGCTCAAAACAGCAGAGGACTTGGTGTAGCAGATATGGCCAAAGCTATTTTAAATGGAGAAAAATACCGTGCAAATGGCGAATTAGCTTATCATGTATTAGAAGCCATGCATGCATTCCATGACTCATCTGACAATGGTACCCACTATCGAATGGAAAGTACATGTGAAAAACCAGAACCTCTAGTTTAAGATTCGTCATATGATTAAGTAAGCGTTTAACTATTCGTTGAACGCTTACTTTCTTTATTGTTAAAAATTCCAATGAGAATACTTAAATCATGAAAAAAACTTTACTTCAAATAAGAGAAGTAGAAAGTGGTAATCTGTCTTATACCTAGGAAAAAAAGCGCTTATTATTTCCTAGGAAAACGAATGCCTTTAACAGAAATCAACAACAAAGTTAACAAAGTCTAACAAAAAAGAGAAACCTACATGGCTCCTCCCACTCTAAACTCATTCACTTCTTCTGATCTAGCTTCTCTAAGTAATCAACAGCTTCACTCAATGTAGCTACAGGTACAACCCGAATATCATAACCATTTTCTTTTACCGCAGCCACAATATCCTTTTGATTTCGATCATAGCTTGTTATATCTTTAGGTGTAAAGAAAATCTCAACACCTTCTTCGGATGCAGCTGTGATTTTGTGTGTAATTCCGCCAATTTGACCTACCTTTCCAGTATGATCAATGGTACCTGTTCCGGCAATTTTGTAGCCTTTTGTTAAATCCTCAGCAGTTAATTGATTGAGGATTTCTAGTGAAAACATTAGCCCTGCAGAAGGTCCACCTATATCTTCACTATTAATTTTTACATCCTTTGATACTGTAGCAGTAAATTCCTCATCTGGTACTATTCCTATTCCAACTTTATCTGAAGATGAATCTAAGGATATCATTTCAACAGATTCCACAAGCTCCTTTTTACCTCGTTGAATTGAAAGTTCTGCAAAATCACCCGCTTTTTTATTATCTTCGATATATGAAATGAAATTTGGTACATCGCTCAGCTTTTCACCATCTATGGCTGTGATGATATCTCCTACTTCAAGAATATCTTTTGCTGGAGAATTAGATAAGATTGATCTAACAAAAATTCCATTGTAACTAATTTCTACATTTTCCCCTGCTTCTGTAAATCCTGCAACTAATGCATTTTGTTTTGAATCCTGCATCATAAAATCTAATAAATTCGTATATTCTTTATCTGTTAAATCACCTTTTACATCTTCTTCTTTTTTAATATCAGTGTGTGGTGCGACTAAACCATATGCTAATATATATGGGTTAAATGCCTTAACAGATAATACAGTAGTTAAATTAAAGCTTCCTTGTTCATCTTTATGCGCACCCTCTATCGTAACCTTTGGTTCAAGATCTTCAATTGTCCCTGGCTGATAAAGATAATATGGAGTTGGAATAAAAGCAATAATAACTAAGATTAAAAGAAGAATCAATAATCTATTTATATAACGCCTATTCATTTTTTTCATATGTACTTTCTCCTGTCAGTCTACTATTTTTTTACTCCATTATACTCCTTAACAAAAGAAATTTGGTTTTTTTTACATAAATTTTTGTGAAGATCACCTATGTAACGTTTCGTATACTATATTTATCTGATGTAAATAAAAAGACTTATATCTACGTTTGAATACCACGTAGATATAAGTCTTTTAACTTCTTAAAAACTTCGACTATACCCTTTTTTTGCCTGAAGCATAAATTCTTGTTGCAATAGGTTGACCTCAAAAAGTTTTAATGGATCATAAAAAATTTCCGGGTTTTCTTTCATTCTACTTAATTCATCTTTATCATTTTGAATATTATTTTCAATCTCAACTATGATATTTTCTACCTCATGTATAGAGCTAGTAAAGAAAGTTGTTATATCTTTCCTCAACCCCTTTTCAAATAATTCTAGAGGTAAAAATAGCTTATTTGTAATTGTATTTGCGACTTCTTCATAAGATTCATTTTCTACATATTTTTTATATTGATTATATAAGACACTATTGTTTTGATTCATAGCGCCAAAGATTCTTCCGGCTCCTTTTAAAAGAATCTGGGTCGGTTTGTTTTTTAACATAATATTCTCATTATCATAAAAAATTCTTGCCATCATTCGGTCTATATCTCGGCGCCAATCATATAAAATTGAAAAGTCACATTTTAATGAAAACTTTTCTTCTTGATAGATATCATTAAATGTTTCGCTCATTTCCACTAAATATGTTTGACTTTCATGAAGTTCATCATGAGATGCCGAAACCCAAGTTTCAAGCTGGTGACTAACCGTCTGGAGTAGGTTCTCCTCTACATATTCTTTGACTTTATTGTTCATATGATCGTTAAGGGCTATATGAATTTGTTTAAAGTCACTATCTTCTTTGATAATCTCAGCACTTTCCTTAAGTAACTTCGGTAATGTTTCTTGTAAGTCAACTTTAAAGTTCGTTATTACCTCATGGTAGGCGGAAATCAGTGATTCCACTTTTTCTAGTTGTAGATCTGTTAGTTTATTGTTAAAGCCTTTTAAACGACCTAAAATATCTTCATTCCATTGAATAGAATGAACATACCCTTTTTCCATATCTTCCCGCTTTTGTAGTAAATCTGCTATGACTTTTCTTATCACAGTTAAGATTTTTGTCGTTCTTTTTTCCTCTATTTGTTGCAATTCACTAGGAAAGTTAGTATCTAAAAATCTATTTAACTGACTATTTTGCTGGCTATATGGATATAAAGATGAATAAGGTAAAATTTCAGCATTTGGGAAAAGCGAGTGAAGTTTAGATTTGATTTCAGTTATAATGATCTCCGTATCTGCATCACTTGCCACTAAATCAATTTTATTTAATAAAAAATGAACCTTGAGAGTTGGTACAAAATTTTTCATTTGATATAACATATCATATTCTTTATCCGATAAAGATTTGGAACCATCTAAAACAAAAACAACTCCGTCAGCTAATAATAACGAATCAAAGAGTTCATCTCTTACAACGCCACTACTATTAATCGGTGGTGTATCAATAAATGCGCACTGTTGTTCATGTAAGGTAATACAAGGTTGTTTTACTTGAAAAAGAGAATCTGGGTTGGATTCCATCTCTTTCAGTAATTCTGTTTTATTATCTATCTCTTGATCTCCAGACTGAGATATTTGATTGATAAATAACTCCTCATGGTCACGAAAAACAACAAAAGATTGTGTTGCACCAGTGTAAAGTTTGTCACCAAATAAAGAATGAATAAACGTTGTCTTGCCACTACCTTCATTCCCCAATAGAAGTATATGCTGTTTTACACTTCTATCAATCAACTCTTCCGCCCACCATCTAAGCTTATAATCTATATCTAGAGTATGGCTTCCTGCCCAACTAATAATAGTATTAAAGAGCTGAAGAGCATCACTCAAACTATTTCGCTTATTATCTGCATCAAATATAATGGTTTCTGCTTTTGAAATTGCATCTTGATCCATTGTTGCTGGAAAAATTTCATTCCAAGCAAGTGCAATAGCTGATGGAAACAAGGCATTTGTCTTAGTAGCAAGCTTTAACCAGCTTGCTACTAATTGTGGAATCACAGATTTCAGCTTTTCTAACATATATGTACCATCTGTAAGTTCAAGAAATGTTTCTTCAAATAATGGAATCAATTGCTCCCAATGATATTCATCATCAGTTTCTACAGTTAATATCATTTCATTTAACATGTTAAGCCAACTAATGTATTCTTTTGTTCCTCTATAACTCTTCCATAAAGCTTTTACATAATCAACATACATTACTTTATTTATATCAAACATTGTTAGCATCGTATCAGCAAAATATTCAGGAGAAAAATCCTTCATTTGATTTGCTTTTACATATGAAATTAAGATAGAAAACCATTCTTCTTTTCCTGTACGTAAAGTTTCTGAAACAGCTAGCATCACTGCATGTTGATCATCTTGATATTGTTCATAAAACGCGCGGGCAATCATGGTTACTTCAGGATAATCAGGATTTAGATTAATTGCATGCTTTATCGTTTCATAAGCATTGTCTATTTTATCCCTCTCTTTATAAAGTGAAAATAGTTTCAAAGCTACTTCACTATTTAAAGTAGAATCTTCTGTATCAATTGAAGTATACATATCTTCAGCAGCAGAAAGTAAGCCAAGCCTATAATAGGCATCACCAATATTCATTTTTGCCCATTGCTCTAATTCATTTTTTATATTTTCCCATTTAAAGATAGCTGTTTCATAGTCATGATATTGAAAATAAATTTCTCCTTGTGCATAACGAATATATGACAAATCATAGCTTTCTTCCGTGTTTTGTTCATTAAAATATGCTTCCCCCAGAATCTCTACTGGCATTTTCTGATTTTCATCTGATAAAAATGATTCATAAAACGTTTTATGAATTAACTGATTTTCACTTATCATCTTAACCTCCCGCAAACCATTATTTGTTATGATGTATAAACTTTTGAACCTTCACCCATCACATTGACTTGTTTGCATGGTTCTTCTATATGAATTTAAGAGAAGCTCAAGGTGCTTAACCTTAGGCGATATGCATAAGGCTAGGTTAATAAGGAAGATGTACTTAATATCCATTCCTATTTGACTCTATACAACTTATGCTTTCTTACCTTGATACAAATTCAACTATCTCTTATGGTTTATTTTAACAAAAATAGTTAATTTTAAAAGAATGTTTTTAATTACCTAACTACATAATATATGATTGAATACTTGTTCTTAGGCTTCATTGTAATCAATTCAAGGAAAACTTTAAACACTTCTGCGGAAACACATTGAAAGCGCGTCGATTGGGTGGAGATTTTGCAATTAATACATGTAAAAGTGATTTATGGCCCACTAAGAGCTACATAGCCATAAAAGCAAAAAATAAAACCAACATCTTCATAAATCATACGTTTGAAGAGTTAGTTTTATTAGGGTATCCTATCTATTCTTTCCACTCTGAATGAAGGTAAGTAATTAAACTAATTATACGGTAAAAACAGAGTACGAAAGGTATCTTTTTCAGAGAAAAATATACCTACTCTTGACTTATACAATTCTGTTTTACGTTTATAAAAGTAACAAAGTATGCCGATAACTACCTTCAAATAAAAAACTTAAGAAGCTCTTTTCCTATTAATGAGTATCTTAATAGTAAAACCAATTAATAATCCTGGAATAAGTGCAAGTATTGGCAACCAAATGGGACCTAATAAAACACCATTAATCTTGAAAATTGGTGAATACATTAATCCAACCGTAACTGTGTAAGCACTACACACAAACGGAAGAAATGAAAAGGGAGACACTTCACCTTCTGCATCCTTAAATGCATCCCACATAGCAAACATATACACACACGGATAAAACATTAACCATTGAAAATTCAAAACATCAAATGCTCGGTCAATTTCACCTAAAAAACTTGCCATGATCGCTTTGTTAAAATTACTATTAACATTTATTAGAAATTCTAAGAATATAAAAATGAAACCCTTCACAATTTTCCCATTCAAAAATTGCGCAAAACCCGGTAACGCAATACTCCATAAAATTGCTTCTGTTTTTGATGTTTTTAATGTCATAAAAAAGCGCTTCCTATTCATCTTTTTTAGGGCGGGAATTGTTAAAATAACAGTGCCTTTATAACATTTACAAAGACTTCCATATTTATTCCTATATTTATAAGGTACTAAAAATTTCACCTTATTATCTTTCATGAATTATTTTCTTTTTTTCGCCATTTGATGGGATGACTTGTATTAAGAATGGAATGGAGGGAAGATTCGGGTCTTTTTAAATGTGTTTTGGTTTTTTCTATTGTTAGAATCATCGAGGAATTTATAAGCATAGTCAAAGGAAGATTCCAATAGCGCAAGCGCTGTGGAAGCTCCCTGACTTCACTAAGAAGAACAGCTTTTAAACAAGGATGCCCGTTGAAGATCTTTATATCCATAAAAATCGAACATTTCAACTCATTTTCAACAAGCTACTTTAAAAGCCAGTAAAAAAAGAAGATATATCAATATGTTAATGAAGCTGCAATGATTAATCCGATTGATACTGATAAAAACAGCAAAAATAACCCGACCGCTTGATTGTCTTCATCAATCGCCTTTGTTATATTAAATTTAGGTGTGAGAAGCTCTGCTAGATAAAAGATGATAATTTGCATGATGATCGCTAAGCTACCCCATATAATCATATCCAAAATATTTACAGAGTTTGCTATGGCAGAATATAATACAATGGCTAAACCTAAGATTCGACCTCCAAATGCATACACTGCTGCTTTATTACCATTTTTAATCAGTTCAAATTCTTTATTCTTTGTCGTAACCTCAAAAAGGATAATTCCTACAAATAATAGGAGACACGCCAAACCAATATAAGATAAAGTTGATAAAAATAAATCCGAAAAATTCATACTTTAAAATCCCTTCTTTCCTGTTTTATTCCTACTGGTAAAAAATACGCATGATTATCCGTAATTTGACTTCCTGCTCTTAATCCAATTCCACAGGCTTTTCCATTTATTAAGAAACTGCCAATTAAAATTTTGGCTTCTTTTATTCCATTTACTGTTCTAATATCCTTCGATGGAAGATCAACATATTTCTGGTACACGGGTAGTGAATGTTCATATGAATGATTTCGATCTTCTAGTAGTTTTTTTGTTCCATGATAGATTGAAACTGTATCTCCTTCTCTTCCAAAGCTTGGTTTTTTTACATATTTCCACCCTTCATCTAAAAATACATCTTCTTCCAAGTAAGTTGGTAGGAAATAATCATTGATCCATTGTTTTTCTTCTACAGTGAAATACGAAGAATCTACCTCTTTCATTCCCCAAATCACTGCTTGCACAGCTTTTGATTGCAATAGGAAGGCTGAAATTGGATTTAGCATGATCAACTTATTCGAATAAACAAGCTCAATAAGTTGCACGCCTATTTGTTCTTCTGTTTCGTCAGACACATCTTCTACTAAATGTTCTAATGGATAGGTTTGTCGATAAAGAACATCGATTTTATTGCCCTGATCATCATACAACCCTTCATCCTTTTTAATTGATAATTTATGTAATGGTACATATTTTGCTGAAACATTGGACGTTTCCATTAAAAATTGTGTTGTAAGTTTATCTTCTTCATTCTGATCATGTGATGTAAATACAATATGAGGGTGACCATTACATTTTGTACGATGGAGAGCTTCACCTAAAGCTTTTCTCATTTCTTTACCTACTATGTTTACTAACCCATCATTTGGATCAATTGCACCAAACTCGCGACAGAGGTGTCCATTTACATGAAATACTTCTTTTTCAAAAGTAGGAGTATCGCTGTTTAGTTCTAGAACCTTTAACCCCTCACTTGTTTGAACAAGATCAACTCTAGCGATAATTGTTTCAACTGGTAATGCTCTATGTCTTATATAAGGAAGAGCACTTTTAGGAATATCTAGTTGAAGAAGTGTTTCATCTGAAGAATCACGTAATAAATCAGCTATTTTAAAAAAGATTTTCCCGACTCTTTCAGTTACCAATTGAATATTTTCAAGCTCTTGTTTTTTTATGAATTCAATATCATATAACGCATATTCATTGTCATTTAAATCATGCCAGAAGGAGCTAATTTGATTATAAATTTCTGCACGTTTTTTTATATGATTATGCTTATTAAAAACCTGTGACATTATCCACCAAAACCTCCGCTTGAGCCTGATCCAAATCCAGAACTAGATTTAGATACAGCACCTCCACCTTTAAATGTGCTACTTGATTTATAATTTTTATAAGCTGAACTCGTTCGTAAGCTACTTTTTGACGCAAACCAACTGCCTCCATAATAATAATGTCCACGATGTGTGGAAGAATCATCATCACATTCCCACACTCCTTCATCAGATTCCCATTCCCAATCACCACAATCTGTTCCTTCTGGGACTGGTGGAAGTGATTCATCATTTCCACAACCAGCAACAGCAATCATAGAAGCTGAAATCACACCAGTTAGTAACATTTTCGTTTTTTTCTGAGCCATTACACAACCCTCCTCTCACATAAAAAAAGTTCTATCAGTATCACCTTATATAGTATAGTAAATATAACCATATATTTGGAGGTAAATATGAAAAAAAGTTATAAATTGGAATACAGAATAAATGACGAACGAAATAATTACCCAGCTTTATATCATTATGAATTTGAAGATCCTTATGAAATCTATTGTCGAAGATTATGTGAATTCTTCATTAAAGGAAAACAAGTTTATAAGCAAACCTCATCAAGTCTTGAGGAAGAATACTATGTTATATATGTAGAAAAAGATACTGATGAGTACATATTTGAAGATGCCGAAACCTACTCCCATGTCACACTTGAAGTACGTGATTACAAAGAATATAGTGTTTCACCTTTAATCTTCACATATGATTTATATTCACACGAAGAAGTTCTATCACTAATAGGAAATGATTATTTATGGATCGAGAACGAAGAATACGAAAAAATCTCCGCCGAAATTGACGAAGATCGATCTACTTATGTACTCTATATGGTTAAAACGTAAAAGGGGGTCTGCCCCCCCTTTTACATACTCTTTACACTAATTTCATGTTCATGTAATGCATAGTGGATTTTTTTCGCAAATTTAGCTGCGTTTTCTCCATCACCATGTATACAGATTGTGTTTGCAGTAATTGGGATTTCTATGCCACTTGTTGTTGTGACTTTTTGCTTTTTCACCATGTTGAGAACTTGTTTTACCGCATCATCTTTATTTTTGATTAAAGCATTCTCTTTTGTTCGAGGAGTTAATGTTCCATCTACTTGGTATGTTCGATCTGCAAACACTTCACTTGCCGTTCGTAAACCATGTTTTTTTCCAGCTGTAATTAATTCACTTCCAGAAAGACCATATAATATTAGTTCAGGATTTACTTTATATACAGCTCTAGCTATTGATTCGGCCATTTCTTTGTTAACAGCTGCTGAATTATATAAAGCTCCATGAGGTTTCACATGGTGTAACACTCCACCTTCTGAGATGACAAAACCATTTAAAGCACCAATTTGATAAGTAACTAAATCATAAACTTCCTCAACTGATAGCGTCATATTTCTTCTTCCAAACCCACTTAAATCATCAAAACCAGGATGTGCACCGATACTAACAGAATGATCCAAAGATAATCTTACCGTTTTTCTCATCGTTGTAGGATCACCAGCATGAAATCCACATGCTATATTTGCTGATGTAATTGATGATATGATTTCTTCATCTGAACCAATTGTATATGCACCAAAGCTCTCACCCATATCACAATTTAAATCAACCTGTAGCACCATGAACCATCCTCCTAATTGCTAAAAACAACCCTATCTTCAATTGTTTCACTAACTTTTCTCTATTAATTAATAATTTTTGTGCGTCACCAAGTGATATCTCTTCAAAGGAAATTTTTTCACCAGGAATCACTTGAGAAAGAATTGGTAAATCAACAGTTGCAACATACCCAATTTTAGGATATCCACCTATTGTTTGACAATCTGCCATTAAGATAATAGGCTGACCATCATGAGGTACCTGAATCGTCCCCTTCGTAACAGCCTCTGATAAAAGATCCTTTTTTTGATTATATTCTAATTTAGTAGATTGCAAACGATAGCCCATCCGATCAGAATTTGTTTTAACTTGAAAAGGAATAGTCTCAAAATTCTCCAAAGATTTTTTCGTAAAATCAAAATATTGAGGACCTTTCATAAAACGAATAACTGATTTCCTCCTGTAAATTTCTTTGATTTGAGAACTAACTGTCCATGAAACAGATGTAAAACCAGATTTAGAGCAAGATAATTCACTTAAATACCTTAAGAGGATTTTATTGTTTTCACTACTAAATTCATTTATCTTCAGTAGATCATCTTTTTTAAGAGGTCTCCCGTGATATCCGCCTATAGCACCTCTACTGTATGTACTACTGCTGTTCATTACTATTGGAACATCATATCCTCCAGCTACAGCTAAATAGCAACGACAGCCTTCGATTGGTCTGCCAAACGTCAATACGCTTCCTGGTTTTATATAAACTGGTCTCCATAAAGTTATGTCCACTCCATCAATTTTCGCAGATAAATCAGCTCCACAAATTGATATAATCGCTTCACTCTTAAATACCAAAGTAGGCCCTATCAAGGTTATTTCTAACAAAGGGTCGTCATCATTATTACCTACTAAAGCATTTGCTATTTTTGCGGCATATTCATCCATAACACCACTAACAACAACCCCATATTCTTGAAAACCATATCTACCTAGATCTTGAACAGTAGTGGATAAACCAGGTTCAAGTACCTCAATTGTCATCAAATCACCTCCCAATTCTCAAATTGCTCTTCAGTAATTGGTGTAAAGCGAACAACGTCACCTGCTCTTAATAAACTTGGTTGATCCCTATCTGAATCAAAAAGAGTTAGTGGTGTACGACCGATTAATTGCCATCCTCCAGGGCTTTCAATTGGATAAATCCCTGTTTGCTCTCCTCCAATTCCAACACTTCCAACAGGAATAGTTTGTCTTGGGGTCGATTTTCGAGGTGTAGCAATTTTTTCCGACATCCCACCTAAATAAGGAAATCCTGGAGCAAAACCAATCATATAAACAAGATAATCCTGTTCAGTGTGAAAATTTATAACCTGCTTTTCTGTCAAGTTATGAAACCTTGCTACTTCTTCTAAATCTGGTCCATATTTCCCACCATAACAAACAGGAATAGAGAGCGTATTTGTTTCCATGGTGTTTGACGAAACATTGATAGCAGTGATAATGGTAGAAAGTACTTTCACAACCTCACGATAAGGTGTTTCGTTAAAATGATTTAATGTGATCTTTGTAGGATCATAGAAAACAGTGACAGATGTATAACTAGGTGTTACCTCCACCATACCTTTAAAAGGATTTGATTTTAAATGTTCAAAAAGCAGTTTTACCTTTTTATGTGTATCTATATGTATTTTCTTACCTAATTGAACAGTTACGGCTGAATCACCTTGTGAAAGAAAATTAAATTCATCCATAATCATTCTCCTCCCTTTATTTATTATGATATGGATATTAGTTAAGAAACTCATCTTGCAAATTAATAATATCTCTTTCCTTTATCTTAACATTTTCTTTTATTTTTTCTCTATTCATACCCTTTGATGATGTTAACTCTCACATTTTGCACATGCTTAGAAAATATTTTTCTACTTCTTGTTTAAGTCAATTGTAAGGATAACCCAGCAAACTTTACAAGCCAAAATAAAAAGAAGAAGCTCACTAAAATTAAGTGAAAACTCCTTCCTACATTTACATCATTAGTGGCGAGTTTGTCCGGTGCCGTACACAAAGAATTTACTAGATGTAAGGGCAGGCAATCCCATTGGTCCTCTAGCATGTAATTTTTGTGTGCTAATCCCAATCTCAGCTCCATAACCAAATTCTGATCCATCTGTAAAGCGTGTTGATGCATTATGATATACCGCAGCAGCATCTACTTTGTTTAGAAATTTCTTCGCATGATTCTGCTCCTCTGTCACAATGGCTTCTGAATGATTTGTTCCATATTTATTGATATGAGCAATTGCTTCATCAATACCACTAATAACCTTCACACTCACTGTTAATGCTAGATATTCTTTATACCAATCTTCTTCAGTTGCGAGTTTTGCAGCACCAAAAATGCTGCTAACAACTTCATCTCCATATATTTCTACTTGCTGACTGTTTATAGCGTCTAATAAATCCTTCCCATACTGCGCAAACCATTTTTCTTCAATTAGTATTGATTCAATTGAATTACACACTGATGGACGTTGAACCTTCCCGTTTAAAACAATACTTTCAGCCATTTTATAGTCAGCTGTTTTATCTATATACACATGGCAGTTTCCAGCTCCAGTTTCAAGCACTGGTACTGTTGATTCTCTTACAACTGTATCTATTAAATTTTTTCCACCACGAGGAATTAGTACATCAAGGTATTCTTTCAGGTGGAAAAGCTCTTTTGCTGTTTCTCTGCTCGTATCCTCAATTAACTGCACAGCATCAACAGGGAGATTACTTTTCTTCAGTGCATTATGAATAGATTGCACAAGAGCTTGATTAGAAAAACTTGCTGAAGAACTACCTCTTAATATAACTGCATTTCCGGTTTTTAATGCAAGTGTTGCAGCATCCACAGTTACATTTGGTCTTGCTTCATAAATCATACCTATCACACCTAGTGGCACCCGTTTTTTCTTAACCAACAGTCCATTGTCCTTTTGGATTGTTTCTAGTACCTCACCGATCGGATCTTGTAATGTGATCAGCATTTGAATCGCTTCTGATATATCAATAATTCTTTGTTTGTTCAGCATAATTCTATCAAGTACACTGTCTGTTAATCCATTTGTTTTTCCTGATTCAAGATCTTTTGCGTTTTCATTAATAATATACTCTTGATCAATCAATAATTGATCAGCTATTAATGCTAACGCGGCATTCTTTTCTTCTGTTGAAATATCGACCATAACAAAGCTAGCTTCCTTGGCTGCTTTGCCTTTTGCTATCACTTCACTCATTTCATATTCCTCCTTTTACTTTCACCCATTTATTTCGATGAATAACAACAATTGATGAAATAACTTCTTCCTTAGTTAACTCATCACTTCTCTTCCCTAACATTTTCCGTAATTCTTCTGCGGAAAACAAAACCTCACCTTTACCAAGTAAACCATTTGGACCAACAACTTCCACAACATCACATTGTGCAAAATCACCTTTAAAATCATATACTCCAGCAGGTAAGAGACTTTTCCCTTTATATAAAAGTGCATCTTCAGCACCTTGATCAACATAAAGTGTACCTGTTACTTCTGAATGAAATGCAATCCATTGTCTACTATTGTTTATTGACGATAACCCATCTTTTTTGCCAATATATGTACCGTCACCTTTTCCTTGTAGAATTTGAATTAGCTTTTGCTTTCCTTCACCTAGTCCGATAAACACCTGTACACCAAGAGATTTAGCCGTTTTAGCTGCCATAAGCTTAGATTTCATTCCACCAGTTCCTACCTTAGATCCAGTACCCTGTGCAGCTTGGAGCATATCATCAGTTACTTCATGTAAATAATCGATTTTTTTCGCTAACGGATTTGTGCGAGGATTAGAGTCATATAAACCATTAATATCTGTTAAGATGATTAACTGATCAGCATGTATAAGACCACTAACAAGAGCTGATAGCATATCATTATCTCCAAATGTTAACTCTTCTACAGAGACAGTATCATTCTCATTAATAATCGGTAGAATTCCTCTTTCCAAAAGTTCACTTATCGTTGCATATGCATTTTTGTATCGCTCTTGCTTAGAGAAATCATTTCTAGTTAACAAAATTTGTGCTGGCTTTATATCAAATGCACCAAATTTTTCAATATACGATTGCACTAATAAACCTTGTCCTACAGCAGCAGCAGCTTGCTTGCCTTTTAATGTAATTGGACGTGAAGGATATCCTAAATGTGCAAATCCAGCTGCGACTGCACCTGATGAAACGAGTAAAACCTCATGCCCAGATTCACGAAGTGCTGCAACTGCTTGAACATGATCAGATAATTTCGTTTGATCAATTTGTCCTTTCGCATTCGTGAGCGAACTACTTCCTATTTTTATGACAATTCGCTTTTTCTCCATTTCTACTTTCCTCCGCTACTGTATTCTTTATTAGAACGTTTTATTTTAAGGCTCTTTTCTGAAAAAATTGTTGCTAATTGCCTAAATTATCTTTTAAAAAAAGAGACTTTATAAAGTGCTGTTTCCTTCAAAATTGTCAAAGCAAAAAAGTTTACGAAAACAGCCTATATTAATGATCGAACTTATACTTAAGCAAATAAACCCGTTATTTTTTCTATACAAAAAGCCCCAATCATCCTAAAAATAAGGACGAAAGGAGCTTGCTTCCGTGGTACCACCTTGATTGGATGTATTATCTATATGTAAATAAATAATACATCCCACTTCATCCTAATAACGCTAGGAACACGCTTATGTTTGCACAAGACTCAAAAGGTAGGTTCAGTGGCTTTTACATTATGAAGTCTTTCAGCTAATAAACTTCACTCTCTGAAAAGAAAAGTCCCACATACTAGTCCTTTTTTATTCGTTCTTTATATTTTTTAGCATTACAAAATGCAGAAAATCTTATCGTAATATGACTGCTCAATTTTACATTATTATGCCGAGTATTTTTAATACTGTCAAGGGTATAAAGAGTATTTTTCGAAAATTTAAAATTCAATTTTAGCTACCTTCATGAATAACTTCTTTCTTATCCCAATTTCCAAACTTATAATAACTAAATGCAATCACACTGCTAACGATAAAGCTAATTCCCATGCCAATTGCAATACCATCTTCTCCAAGCCATTGTGAACATAAATAGGATAGTGGATAACGGAGTAACCAGAATGAAAGAATGTTTAATAATAGCACTTGGAACATGGCACCAGCAGCTCGAACAATTCCATTAAGAATGAAATTAATGCCTAAAAAAGGATAAAAGAAAGCAACTAATTGCAAATAGGATTGTCCAAAAAGCAGGGATTCTTTGTCATCTATAAATAATCTAATGGCCGATTCCGCAAAGAAAAATACAATTGAACTGATAACTAAAATAATACCAAAGGTAAACATCACACCAAATTTGGCAATTTTATGCACACGCTCCCATTTATTTGCACCAATATTTTGGCCTGCCATACTATTAACAGCAGTTCCTAACGCCATTGCCGGTAACATAATTAAACTATCAAGTCGTTGTGCTGCTCCAAATCCAGCAACAACATTGTCCCCAAATGAATTGACAACACTCATAATTGCCATAACACCTGCAGAAATAACCATCATTTGTAATCCAGATGGAATTCCTAACTTCATAATTGTCTGCGCTTCATTCATTTTAGGAACCTTCGGAAAAGTAAACGGAACTAACTGACGTTTTATCGTATCGAAAATACCATAAAGAAAGGCAATACCTTGAGACAATATTGTTGCATATGCAGCTCCCTCAATTCCTAGTTTAAAAACATATAGAAAAAGTGGATCAAGAATAGCATTCAATATAACTGCAATCACAACATATCTCACTGGTGATTTACTATCACCTAAAGATCTCAATACAGTACTTACAAAATTATAGCCAAATAAAAAGATAATACCGATAAAATTAATTTGTAAATAGGCGCTTGCATCTGCAATCATTGATGGCGGAGTACTGAGTAAAACTAAAATCTTCTCTGATGAAAAGAAACCTAATACACCAAGAAGACAAGATAGAAAGAATAGAAGGACGACGAACGCATTAATATAACTTTTTAAACCTTCATCATTGCCTTTTCCTTTTTGTTGAGAAAGAATTGTTAAAGCAGCATTATTCACACCGATAATAAATGATAAAATTGTAAAGATAACCGTGCCTGATACAGCTATCGCACCAAGTGCATTTGCACCCAATAAATTCCCAACCCATAAGCTATCAATAAACTGAAAAGATATTTGTAGCAGATTTGTCAGCATGATCGGCAATGAAAAAATCCATATTTGCTTAATTATATTACCGCTCGTAAAATCGTGTTGATTCATGCTTTACATCCTCTCACTTTGATCCTTTCATGTTATCACAGCGGCCTAGCTTGTTGCACAGCAGATGCTCTGGAATATATTATCGGTTTCAAATGACGATAAGATTTTTTTAATAATAATGTTTGCTATAAAACTACTAGTTAATGAAATTTGTCCAGTTGATTAGTGAACCAGACCCAGAAAAAAAGAACTACATTTTTTTCCTGGAAAGCGAATGACTGTTGAGGAAATCCAAACGTTTAACATAATAAAGTAGCTACCCTATTTTTGCTTCATTATATGAATACCAGCTAAAAAACTCTCAATTAACAGAAATAAACTTTTATCCAAATCAGTCGGTAATCCGAATGCACCTTTTTGTTCAAGAGATGAAAAGCCATGTAATATACTTCTTAACCCTCGAACAGCATGAATAACCTCTTGATCCTCTAATCCATATACACTTAAAATACGAATAGAAAAATCAACAATTTTTTCTCCTGCTAACTGAATTTCACTATCCTCTGGATTTGGTGCAGATAATGTTAATTCATATAATCCTGGATGATTCCGCGCAAATGAAAGATAGGCTTTTGAAACCGCATGAACAGCTTCATCTCTTGAAAGACCCATTGCAGACTTTGATATGTGACTATACAACTCTTCTAACCCATGGAGAGCTAACTTCTTCTTTAATCCTGTTAATCCATCGATATGATTATATAAGGATGGAGACTTAACTGTTAATTGTTTTGCTAAAGTTGCAAGTGTTACGGCCTCAATGCCCTGTTCATCTGCAATATTTGTTGCTGCTTTTAAAATAGTTTGTAAATCAAGACCAATTCTTGGGGACATGTTACCTCTACCTTTCTTTAATTGTTAGTTTTGAAGTGTTAATCACTTAATAAAACAATTGTACATTCTTAGATTTTCAATTTTAATTAAGGAATCTCATGAATTATTTATTAAGGTTTTCCTCTGCTTTGTCAATTGATTTTTGTAAATGAACTGAAGGAGCTTCAATCATATGTCCGTGTCCTACTGCTAATAAACTAGGAGATAATCCCTTTATTTTTTTCACACTTTCAAGTGCTTGTTTTTTATTCCAAGTGGCCATTGCTGGGAAAGGAAAAAGTGGGCGAATTTGTCCACTTACCGCTACTCCCCCTCTAGTTTGTATTGCATCACCAGCAATAATAGCACCACTTCTAGTATCAAAAAGACTGATTGAACCTGGTGTATGGCCAGGTGTTAAAATAACCTGTAACGAACCTATTTCATCGCTATCTTCTAAAAGCTTTTCCGGTGTTACGTTAATATCTTTAGGAATTCCGCCTTTAATAGGTGTTTGTGGTTCATGTTGATCTAATGAAGTATCTCCTTTTAACAACCGACTGTCTCGTAGTGAAATCGATAACGGAACCTTCGGGAAGTTACTCTTTAATTTATTTAAAGAACCAACATGATCACCATGTGCATGTGTAAGTACTATATTTGTTAGTGGTTTTCCTAATTCTTTAATGACTTTTACAATTCCTTGATAACTGCTCGGTATTCCTGTATCAATTAAGGTAAGTTCATTATCTTCTTCGAGAATATAGCAGTTTACAGGAAAAAATCCTGGTAAAAAGGTCAATTGAATGAGATCCCCATTTCTTGTTACTTTCATTGAAATTCCATCTCCCTTAATATAATCGCTCATTAAAACTAATATCATTAGTTTTAATATATACTAAGACCATTAGTTTCGCAACTAATATTAAAATGTTTCCAGCCTATTTAAGAAAAGAATATGGTGACTATGAAAATCATTAATATTAATTTCCAGGGAAAAAAGCACCTTTTTCCTTGGAAATCTAAAAATATGAATTTTTTCCCTCTATGGATGATTGTTAGATGGCACCAACAAAGTATAAATTTAAAATTTGAGATACTAAAAAACACAAAGATGGAGTCTCATCTTTGTGTTTCTTAACCGATTATACGCGATATACTCTTGTCTCGAAAGGCTTTAAAGTTAAAATGTTCATGAAATCATGGGTATCTACTTCATAGTTTGAAAGAAGTAGTTGATTCGATTTTAAAGCCAAGTCAAGGTCCTCATCCCATGTCACAGTCTCAGTTGTTAAATTTGAAAAAACAACTACTTTTTCATCACCTAATGTACGTGTATAAGCATAGATAGAAGGATGTTTTTCAAGAATCAAATCATAAGTTCCATACGTAAAAATGTCATCGCTTTTCTTGAGTTTGATCATTTTTTTATAAAAATGTAGAACCGAAGCTTCATCTTGTTGTTGTTCTTCCACATTGATTTTTTTATAATTCTCATTTACACCAATCCATGGTGTACCTGTTGTAAAACCAGCATTTGGTGCACTTGACCATTGCATAGGTGTTCTTGAATTATCGCGACATGAAGCCCAAATAACTTCCATGATCTCATCATGTGATACACCTTCTTCACGTTTAAATCGATACATGTTTTTTGCAGCTACATCGTTATATTCCTCGATCGATTCAAATTTAACGTTTGTCATACCAATCTCTTGTCCTTGGTAAATAAACGGTGTACCTTGCATAAGAAAATACATAGTTGCAAGAGATGTTGCACTTTCAAACCAATATTCTTTGTCATTTCCCCAAGTTGAAACAGCACGAGCTTTATCATGATTTTCTATGAAGAGTGCATTCCAACCTTTGTTTTCAAGTGCTTTTTGCCAGTTGGTTAAAACTTGTTTTAAGCCAAGAATATCTAAGCCTTTTTTCGATTCCGCATCCCATAATGCTAAATGTTCGAATTGAAATACCATATTGAATTTACCTTTATCTTCACTAACCCATAACTCTAAATCTTCTTTATTATCAACCTTTACTCCATTTGCTTCACCAACAGTCATAATATCGTATTTTGCAAAGGTTTCTTTCTTCAATTCATCAAGGTATGTGTGAATACCTTCAACATTCATATGTTTATCAAATGAAGAAACATATTTTTGACCCTCAGGGTTGGGCATATCCAATAAGCCTTCTTCTTTATTAATATGACTAATCGCATCAACACGGAAGCCATCAATTCCCTTATCAAGCCACCAGTTTATCGTATCGTATAAAGCTGTACGTACCTCTGGATTTCTCCAATTAAGGTCAGGCTGCTTCGTTGAGAATATATGAAGATAATACTGGTTCGTTTTTTCATCCAATTGCCATGCCGATCCACTAAAGATACTTTCCCAGTTATTCGGCTCTTGACCGTCTTTTCCATCACGCCAAATATACCAGTCACGTTTAGGACTTTCTTTTGATGATCTTGATTCAATAAACCATGGATGCTCATCACTAGTATGATTGATTACTAAATCAATAATTAATTTCATTCCACGCTTATGAACCTCTTCTAATAGGAGATCAAAATCTCCCATAGTACCAAAATCATCCATGATGTCTTGATAATCACTAATATCATAACCATTATCATCATTTGGAGATTTGTACATTGGACAAATCCATATTACGTCAATTCCTAGATCTTTTAAATAATCTAACTTTGAAATCATTCCCTGAAGATCACCTATACCATCTCCATTAGAATCCATAAAACTTCTAGGATAAACTTGATAGGCTACTGCCTCTTTCCACCATAATTTTTTCATAACTATGCCTCACTTAACAATGACTTATTTTTTTAAAAAGATATTTAATCAGCTTTTAACTGTAGATAGATTTCGGATTTCATAAAATAAAACTTTATTATTATAACCATATTTCTATACAATCAAATGTTACAACTAAATTTTAAGATTTCTTTATAATGAGATTTTCTGTAAGATTGTTCCTAATTGACTAAATGATGCTTTAAAGTAGCTAAAATAAAAAGCAAGAGGATAATTGATAAAATGTACGTATCATTACATTTTTATCACTCATCCTCAAGAAAGTATATGATATAGTTATTTCTTCTGTTCACATGACTTGCGCTCAATGAACTTTGTAGGAATCGTAATCCTTTTTGGTAATGTATCTGGTATACTTATTTTTTCGAGTAAACATTTTGTTGCTTCATAACCCAGCTGATAAATACAGATATCAACAGAAGTTAATGGTGGTTTTGAATGCTCAGATAACATCAAATTATTAAAGCTAACAATTGAAATATCTTCTGGCACACGAATATTCATATCCTCTAGATGGCTTATCATCTCATATGCAATCAAATCATCTTGAGTAACAAGAGCTGTCGGGGGATCACTTAGGTTCATAAGTGATGCAATTGCTTCCCTGCCATTTTCTTTAATAAAGTCTTCATGCACCATATACTCATCATTAAATGGGATTCCTGCATCTTTCAACGCCAACTTGTATCCATTTAAGCGATCTATTGTTACAACAAAGTTCGTACTACCTCCAACAAAAGCAATATTACGATGACCTAGGTTGATTAGGTAATTCGTTACTTGTTTTGTAATATGAATATTGTCGTTATCAACATAAGATACCCGTTCTTCATCTTCATCTGGCCTACCGACAACAACGAATGGGAAATCCGATTTTTGTAAAAACCTCATTGTTTTATCATTAATACGAGAATAGAGAAGAATAACTCCATCGACTCGTCTTCCTAACACCATTGAAGTCACTTCATGATAAATCTCATCTTCCGTTGATCCGGTAGAAAGATATATACCATACTTATTATCATGTGAACTAGTACTTATCCCTCTAAGTACTTCTGGGAAGAAAGGATTTTGAAAAGCATAATATGCTGAATTAGGCATGATTACGCCTATTGCTTGTGTGCTTTTTGCTGCTAAACTTCTAGCTTGTAAATTAGGATGATAACCTAATTCCTCCATCACTTCTCGAACTCTTTTTTTGGTTTGTTCACTTATGCGGGAACTATTAGCAATAACCCTCGAAACTGTTGATGGTGCTACATTCGCTAGCTTTGCTACATCTTTAATTGTAACCATTGGTGCCTCCTTACCAATTACAGGGTGATAAACAAAATGTGATATCTATTTGATTCACCATTTGTCACACCCTTTCCTGCTTGCAAAGAAAAATACTTTAGCCGTCGAGAAGGATGTGGGAACGATTTCTCATTCTTTAATTTAGATTATTTAACTGCACCTTCAGATATACCTTTTATAATTTCACGTTGTGCAAAGAAATAAACGATAATTACTGGAATGATTGCTATAGTTAGACCTGCAAGAGCTAAATGCCATTGTTTCGTATACTCTCCAAAGAAGAAGAACATTTTCAATGGAATCGTTTGTAAACCTTCTTGGTTAATAACTAGTGATGGTAATAAGTAATCATTCCAAATATAAATGATGTTTAAAATCGCAACTGTTACAGTGATCGGTTTTAAAATCGGGAATATAATATGCCAAAACACTTGAAATTTGTTACATCCATCAATAATTGCAGCTTCATCCAAGGATTTAGAAATACCAGTTAAGGTACCGTGGAATAGGAAAATTGATAAACTACTTCCAAACCCTAAATACATAAAGATTAAGCCTACACGATTTAACATTTCTACCTGACCAAAAACTGTTACGAGTGGAATCATAACTGATTGAAAAGGAATTAACATCGCTGCGACAAATACCATAAATAAAATTGTACTAATTTTACTTTTGTTACGTGATAAAGCGTAAGCAGCCATAGATGAGAAAATAATAATGATTAATACACTTGTTACTGTAATAACTAATGAATTAATAAATGTTTGAATAAAATCAAGTTCTTCGAAAGCTTGAATATAATTATCAAACGTAAATTCTTCAGGTAAACGAATAACATCTGAAAATATTTCTCTTTTTGTTTTCAAAGAGTTAACAATCATTAGATAGAAAGGTGATAGCCATAAAAGACCTAATAAGATTCCTAATATCTCAAGTGAAAATGGATATTTGCTTCTCATTACATTTCAACCTCCCTTTTCTTATTAATATAAACTTGAGTCAAGGCTATTACTGCAACAATGATAAAGAACACAACAGCTTTTGCTTGTGCATACGCCATATCTCTTTCACCAAATGCTGTTTTAAAGATTTCCATCGCAACCATTTGTGTAGAGTTATAAGGTCCACCTGCTGTTAATGAAAGGTTTTGATCATAAAGTTTAAATGAATTTGATAATGTTAAAAACATACTAACAGTAAATGCTGGTGCAACTAATGGGAAAATAATATATCTTAAGCGTTGGAATGGCCCAGCACCATCTATTTCGGAAGCTTCTAACAATTCACTTGGAAGTCCTTCCAAATATGCGATATAAATAATCATGATATAACCTGACATTTGCCAGCTCATTAAGATAACTAATCCCCAAAAACCAGTTTCAGTTGTAGATAACCAGCCTTTTAGACTTTCGATACCAAACATATCTCCAAACCCAGAGAATACTTTAATAAAGATAAACTGCCAGATAAATCCTAAAATTAGTCCACCAATTAAGTTTGGCATAAAGAAAACTGTACGTAGGAATTTACTAGATTTAATTTTTGTTGTTACAATTAACGCTAAACCTAGTCCGATTATATTCGTTAACATAACCGATACAACTGAAAATTTCGTCGTAAACCATAGTGAATCTAAAAATTCTTCGTCCTTAAAGGCGTCAATGTAATTTTCAAATCCTAGGAATGACCCAGCTTTTATTCCATTCCAATCAGTAAATGAATAGTATACCCCTATTAATAAAGGTAAAATAATAACCAATGCTAATGCTAATAGGACCGGTGCTAAAAACAACCAATATGATAGATCCTTTGTACGCATCATGTTTTATCCCTCCAACATATGATAGCTTTTTTAAGTTTCTCTGTTAATCTTATTGTGGATTTTTTAATGCGAACTAGAAATCCGCTCTGTTTTTTCCAATAAAGAAGGTTAACAAAGGTATATAACGTCCATTTCATGCTGTTCTATAAGACGCTTCATAATAGAAGGTGAATGCTACCTTCTATTATGAAGTGGCTTATACAATTTTCTTCATTAAGGTTATTAGTTTGTATGAGCAAACAAAGTAGCAAAAATCGCTACTTTGTTTGCTCAAATTCTAACTTATTCTGCTCTTGCTTCTTCCCAAGCAGCTTTTGAATCATTGATTACTTCTTCCCATGTAGCTGCATCGCTCAAATATTTTTGGATGTTAACACCAAGTTCATTTTGAGCCCAGTTTAATGGATATCCACTGAATGTCCAACCAATTGTTTTTCCTGCTTCTGCATACTCATAAATTGATTTTGAAAGTGGATCTGTAATTTTTGAAGCATCATAACCTTCATAAGCTGGAATGAATTTAAAGTCGCTAACTACAGCTTCTTTACCTTCATCAGAAGTGTATAACCAGTCTAAGAATTTTTTAGACTCTTCTACTACTTTTTCATCTTTGTTCTTATTTACAGCCCAGTACATTGGAACACCTACTGGAATTGAATCTTCTTTATATCCTGGAACTGGAATTGGTAAAATACCAACTTTATTGTTAGCTAACTCTTCATCAATACCTGCGATTGATCCGTAAACCCAGTTACCTTGTTGAATAATAGCTACTTTACCTGTAGAGAATAATTCTTCTACTTGTTGTGAATAGTCAAGACTTACAACAGGTTGTACTGAGAATTTATTTTGAAGATCGATAAAGTTTTTCATTGCATCTGCATATTCAAAAGCAATTGTGTCAGACTCATAAGCTTTAGTCACATTGCCGTCAAATTCAGGAGCGATGAATGCATTCGCTAAATGTTGACCAGTTACCCAAGTTTCTTTAGCAGGGAAAGCAAATACTGCATCTAAACCTAAGTCACCTTTTTTCTCATCTAACGTTGCAACAGCTGCTTCTAATGAAGCCATATCTGTAATAGTTGCAGGGTCAACTCCTGCTTTTTCGAAAATTTCAGTATTGTAAATTAAACCATAACCTTCTTGGTTAAATGGTAATCCATATGCTTTATCTTCTTTAGTAACACCGTCAAGAGTTCCTTCAAGCGCAACTTCTGCTGCAGCTGTATCTGTTAAATCAGCTAAACTATCTTCCCAGTCAATAACATCAGTTGGACCACCGATATTAAAAATTGCTGGCTCATCACCTGAAGCAAATTTAGATCTTAATGCAGCACCATAATCTTCTCCGCCACCAACAGTTTGGATATTGATTTTAACGTTTGGGTTTGCTTCTTGATATTGCTCAGCAACCGCTTCAAACTGGTCTTTAAATTCTACTTTAAATTGGAAAATATCTAATGTTACTTCTTCTCCTTCTGTTTCTTTACCACCGTTGTCTGTACCTTTTGTTTCATCTGAACCGCCAGAACAACCAGCAAGTACAACGCTTACAAGAAACATAATAGAGAAAAGCCCCAAGAATAATTTTTTACTACTCATTGTTTTACCCCCATTTTTTTATTTCGCTTTAAGTTAGAAAAACGTTTGCACAAATTTCGAAAAAAACATAGATTCTACTGTAATAAGTTAACCATTATATATTAGTATAATACTAGTTATCTTATTTTATATTTATGTAATCTATGTGCAAAATGATGTGAAATCGTTTGCACTAACCTTGCAATAAAAATATAACACACAATTTTTATCTGTACAATATTTTTTTGAAAAAAATTTAATAGTTTATTAGTTTATTAATAAATAATAAGAAAAGAACATGATTTTAACCTCTAGATTCAAGGAAAAAGAGGGTTCTACTTTTACATGAATCATATAATGAATAAAAGATCTTTAGAATTTACTTACATTTTACGAACTGTGTGACTATTTACGTAATCTACAAATTAGCTCCTAAACGATGATATAATTTCTTAAACAATTGGCCATGTTAAAGCTTATAATTTATTTCTGTTGCTTTTATGGTGATTTCCCGGAGAAAGTATATGTCTTTTACGAAATTCAACAAAGTTCAACATAGCCATAGAATAAAAAAACACTTTAATTTTTTAGAAATTAAAGTGTTTTTTATAGATCTTATTATTTTTTTCTAACTGCTTTCATAATAAGAGCTACTACGAAAACGACGATGATCGCTCCAATTAATGCAGGGATAATTGCGATACTAGCTAAAGTGGGACCAAAATCTCCAAATAACTCTCCACCTAACCATGCTCCAATTATTCCTAATATAATGTTACCAATAACTCCACCTGGAACATCTCTCCCAAGAATTAAACCAGCTAGCCAGCCAATGATACCACCGACGATTAAATAAAGTAAAAATCCCATTATTACAACTCCTCATTTTTTCTTATTTATGTTCGTTATATTCCCAGTTTACGATCTAAGAAAACCTCTATATAATACGTAGAGTAATAAAATTTATTTTTTCGAAAAAAAGACCTAAAAGATTTCAGGATAAATAACCCTTTAGACGATATGAAAGGATGTTTTAGATTTGGGCTCAATGGACAAGTTATACAACGTAGCTGAGTGGATTATGAGACTATGTATTGTGAATTTATTATGGATTTTATTTACGATATGTGGATTCGTTGTTTTTGGATTGTTTCCTGCTACAGCAGCTATGTTCTCTATTACACGAAAATGGACGTTAGGAGATTTTGATGTTCCTCTTTTCAAAACGTTTTGGCAAGCATATAAAAAAGAGTTTCTTCAAGCTAACGTATTAGGTATTATTTTTTATATTATCGCTGGTTTACTATATATAAATTTTATGTATACTAAATCACTTACAGAAGGATCTTCAATATTATTTATTGGTGGATTTTTCTCACTATGCTTATTTTTTATTATTCTGCTTATTCATATCTTTCCACTTTTCGCACATTATAAATTAACAACTTTTCAATATATAAAGCGTGCTTTTCTTATTGGACTAATTAAACCACTAAACACTTTATTAATGATTGTTGGCTCTTATGCCATCTTCTATATGTTATCTTCACTACCTGGTCTGAATTTTTTCTTTCTTGGTAGCTCAGTTAGCTTTTTCTTATCTTGGGTGTCAGTAAGAACTTACAAGAAATTAGAGCAAAAAGAAGCTGAAAGCAGTTTATAAAAAAGGCGCTAGAACTAAACACTTAATGATAAAGCATATACGATCTGATCTTATTCATTCAAAGAAGGCTATCTGTTCATTAGAACAGATAGCCTTCTTTTTAATTTCTCAATCAAAAGAATGATGAAAAATACATCCTTTCACTGTCGTTAAATATGAAATTTTTCCCTAAAATGAAATCAAGATATCATTAAGGAGGACTTTCATATGAAGCTACTTAAAATAATAAACAATTCCAATAGTAATATTTTACTTAGTATTTTTTATGTCACATTGATTTCTTTCTTATCCTTCTTATCTCCATAAAGGTAGAAAGTTAATACAAGTTTCGAGTAAGAGCAAATTAGTTTACAGAATTTTAGTTTTCGTTATGATTGAAGTAATGCTAATGGATTAAAATTGACTTACAATTAAAGAGGTATGATAAATGAAAATTGTGTGCTTTGGAGATAGCCTTACAAGAGGTGTCTCACTAGTAAAAGGGAGATTAAGAATCTTAAAAGATAGTTATCCAACTTCCCTTCAAGATTTATTTTCAAAAAATAAAGATCATGTTAACGTCATTAATAAAGGTGTTTTTAATGATAACTCCGACTTACTTTTAGAAAGACTTGAAAAGGATGTTATTCATGAAAATCCAGATTATGTGATCGTTGGTGTAGGAGGCAACGACTGTAATTTTAATTGGGAAGAGGTTGCAAAAAAACCTCTAGAGGAACACAATGCAATCGTTCCGCTTGATCGTTACTTGAATAATATAAAAACAATTATTGGACAAATCCATCAAAGTGGAATCACACCCATCATTTCAACTCTACCACCGTTAGATCCGGTTCGATATTATAAAAATATCTCAGAAAGATATAGTCCTGCAATTAGTCACTGGATTAGCCAGGTCGGCGGGATAGATTATTGGCATGGTATTTATAACCACCATCTAAATTTATTAGCTGAAGAATTGAATATTATGAAAATCGATGTAAGAACAGGTATAAAAAAAGCAGGCAACTTAGTAGATTTAATCAGTGATGATGGTATCCACCTTACTGCGGAAGGATATAAAGCTTTAAGTACTGAAATTCATCAAAATTTGACTCAACTAACTAGCTTAACAAACAAAATCAAGTATAACTAAACAAAAAAAGGCTGGGACATAATTTAATAATTAACAAAAATTCCGAACAAATTATTAGCATAGCGGATGAATTATACGTAGACTCCTGTGGGATCAAGCATCGGCTAGATCCCACAGCGCTTAGCACGAAGAGGCTTGACTGCTTCCCCTGGGAATGCGGAAGATATATCCGGAGCTACGCAGCTAAACATACAACCATTGCTCGGTTTCTATTTTGTTAAAGTACTTTTGTCTCAACCTCTTTTTTGTTTTAATACTTAGTTGGTTATTTCTAACCGAAAACCAAAAATTATTTTAAGCCCCTTAGATAATTCAAACTAATCTCAATACTTTCAAAAACAGGACGACGGCATACATCTTGCTCGACAATCCACCACTTCACATTCACTTCATCACCTACTGCGAGGATTGCTTCAAGATCAACACCACCAGTTCCAAGCTCTGCAAAGAATTTCTCTTCATCTGTTGTCATATCTTTCAAATGAACTATAGGTGTACGAGCTTTATAACGTTTTATCCACTCGACAGGATCTTCATTAGCTTTTGTTAACCAATAAACATCTAGTTCTGTCTGAACATTCTCTTCTTTTGTATCATCAAATATTGATTCAAGTGCGCTTCTTCCATCTTTTAATTTCTCAAGTTCAAAGTCGTGATTATGATAGCAAAGTGTAATTCCTTCACCCTTAAGCTTTTCGCCAGTTATATCTAAAAAGGAAATGAGTGATTGATAATCCTCTTCACTTCTTTGATCTTCTGTTAAATATGGACAAACTACATACTTGCTTCCAATGATTTTTTGATCTTCAATTACTTGATCTAAGTTATTTTTTAATTCATCTAATGAAATGTGACTTGATGCTGCTTTTAAATTGTTACGATCTAACAGCTCTTTTACTTCTTTAGCACTTAACCCTTCAAATCCAGCAAATTCTACACCTTCAAAACCAATCTCAGCAACTCTTTTAAGAGTTCCAGCGAAATCTTTTTTCGTTTCCTCACGTAATGTATATAATTGAACGGCTACAGGAATTTTTGACATGTGTTTTATCTCCTTTTTTCACAAATATTTTTCTTTATTAAATAGATAGCAAGATAATTTTAAGAGAAACCTTTCATGTTTTTTCCGAAAAAATTTTAGAAATGAATTCTCTATCAAAAATGGTGATTAACAACAATGAATAAGACTAGAGCCCATTTTTATTGTTATTACCAGGTATTAACCGAATTTATTCAGTTATATCTTATTTACCTTAAGCTTAAACAATAAATCACTATTTGCAAATAAATGATATAATTAAAACATCTACTATCTTCCTATTTTCTTCAAAAGGAGTTATTAATAAATGATAAATATTGTACTATGTAGTTTCTCCTATCATACAAAAAACTTTCATTCAGTAGATAAATCTGGATTTGATGATTATTTATTTCGATTACAAACTGAAGGCACCTGCCAAATCATTGTTAATAATAAAAAACACTCAATTGAAAAAGGAGATCTCCTTCTTCTTAAACCACAGGAACACTATGAACTTAAAATAACAGAAGGACAAAATAGTGGTGACTACTTTATCTTTTGTAACGGAAAGTGGATCGAACAATGGTGGAATCGTTCTAATAAACCAACAATTTCACGAATTAATATAGATGAAAAAATTCTAAATTTGTGGCGTTATCTAATTATTGAAGAACAACGACCTTCTACTGAACAAAATCACGAGCTTAACAAATATTTAATGAAATCCATGTGTTTGTTATTGGAAAGGTCTGTTAATGAAACAAACTTTTATTTCAATCGTCCACCTGCTGTGACTAGAATGATGCGCTTTATTGAAGAAAATGCATTAACCTCCCTAAGAATTGAGGAAATTTCGCAGCATGTTGAATTAAGTGTTTCACGAGCTTCCTTTTTATTCAAGAATAGTGTTGGAAAAACAATGATCGAATATGCACAAGAAATTCGCCTATCTTCTGCGATCGACCAAATGAAATATACATCAAAATCACTTGAACAAATTGCTGAGAATTGTGGCTTTGGAAGTTACCCTTACTTTCATAAAGTATTTAAGAAAACATATGGATTAGCACCTGGCATGTATCGGCGAAAAGAATAAGCTGTTACAAGCAAAAGTCAAAAAATAACGTTTTTTATGTTATTATAAAGACAAAAAGATTGAAGAAATAAGGATGTGCCAAATGAATAAACGAATGACAACGATTATAATGACAATGATTTTTGTTGCGATTCTTTCACTATGGATTTTAGCTAAAGATCACTCAGCTGTACCGCTTCATTTTCGTATTTTAATAGCAATTGGTGGTTCACTATTATCAGGAGTATTAGCGTATTTTCTATCAATTGAGAAAAATGATGCAGAAAAGTCGAAGTCGAATAAATAAACTTAAATGTCCGATAAAAAAAGCAATCCTTTATAATAAAGGCTCTTTTCTCAAAGATTGTTTCTAATTACCCTAATATTGCAGTTTAATCATTGTTCTTATTGCATAATAAGCACTATTCTACTAAGAAAAGATGCCATCATACTTGATAAAGTGCTGTTTACTTGGAGTTGTTAAAAGCAGCAAAGTTTGCGAAAACAGCCATAATACAACAAATAGCTCCAATCTCGTTCCAAGAGATGGAGCTATTCTACTTTTATGAAAGATATTCTTAAAAACTATAGCTAGTAATACATACATTTACCACCTAGAACCGTGTGGACTTGGACAATGTTTATGTGTGAATTTTGCACGATACTCAACAAGGCATCCACTATGTGAGCATGTGGTGCCATAAACAATTGATGAACATGTTTTACATGCACTCATACGTTTCTCAAAAACTTCTTTAGAAACTAATTGATTTTCGGATACCTTGTTTTTAGAGAGGATTCGATCAACTTCTTGTTTCTTTAAGATGACATTTCTTGTACACCCTTTACAGATATTTGTTGTCATTAGATCCTCCCTATCTTTTGTTTTTATGATATTTTCTCTAAATGTAGTTGATATTAAATCCCTTCTATTGCGCCCCACTATAATGGTTTCTAAAGTAAGAATTCTTAGGACACCAACGGATTTTTAAATCGTTAGTAATACAACTGACATTGGTGGTAATGTTACTACTAGTTGATCATTTTCAATCTTAAATTCTGTAAATTCAGTTGTTGTAACTAAGTCAGGTTGTTCAAATGAATTGTGTGCATCAATTGTATCAGCTGTAAGGATGGTACCAGTAATACCTGAAATCTCTTCCTTCAATCCACGAAGCTGAAGTGTGATTGTTGATGATTCTTTATGGTCAATATTATATAAACTAATATTAACTTTTCCTTCTTTATCTTTAGACGCTGAAACAGATACTTGTTCAACTTCCTGATCATTGTATTTGTATGTTCCTACAGTTGCATCAACAGAAAGTAATGTTGCATCTTGGTGTACCTTATACATATCAAAAACATGATATGTTGGAGTTAAAATCATTTTATCTCCTTCAGTTAACACCATTGCTTGAAGAACATTTACCGTTTGTGCGATATTGGTCATTTGTACACGATCACAATGCTTATGGAAAATATGGAAGTGAACAGCAGCAACTAATGCATCACGTATTGTATTTTGCTGATAAAGGAATCCAGGATTTGTTCCAGGCTCTACATCAAACCATGTACCCCACTCATCAATAATCATACCTACACGCTTTTCTGGATCATATTTGTCCATAATTGTACCGTGCTTTGTAATCAATTCATCCATATGTAAAGCTTTCTGCATTGTAATGAACCATTCATCTTCAGGGAAATTGGTTGCAGATCCTTTACCTAACCAGAAGTCACCAGGAATTGTATAATAATGAAGACTTAAACCATCCATTAGGTTACCTGCTTCACGCATTAATACTTCAGTCCAATTATAGTCATCTACATTTGCACCACCAGCAATTTTGTAAAGCTTGTTGTCGCCATAATTTCTGACATATGTTTGATAACGACGATATAAATCTGCATAATATTCAGGTCGCATATTTCCACCACAACCCCAGTTTTCGTTACCAACACCAAAATATTTAAGGTTCCAAGGTTTCTGTCTACCATTTTCTTGGCGCCAGTTTGCCATTGGTGATTCACCATCAAATGTCATATATTCAACCCACTCAGACATTTCTTGTACAGTCCCACTACCTACGTTTCCACAAATATAAGGCTCAGTATTTAACAAATCGCATAGTAGCATAAATTCGTGTGTACCAAAATGGTTGTTTTCCACAACTCCACCCCAATGAGTGTTAACCATACGTTTACGTTCGCTTCTTGGACCGATTCCATCCTTCCAGTGATATTCATCAGCAAAACAACCACCAGGCCAACGAAGCACAGGTATATTAATTTGTTTTAATGCTGCTAATACATCATTTCTAATTCCTTTAGTATTTGGAATCGGTGAATCTTCTCCAACCCAAATTCCTTCGTAAATACAACGACCTAAATGTTCTGCAAAATGTCCATATATATTACGATTAATTGTTCCCTTGTTTATATCAGTATTAATTACAACTGTGTTTGTCATCTTTTAACCCTACTTTCACTTTTTAATTTGGTTATTATAGTAAAGTCTGTTGCTCCTATTAAACTAAAAGCAGCAATTTTGTAAAAAGAAGCCTATAGTTAAAAAACGAGGTAACCCATCAAATTGAAGTATGATCGTTATCCTCGTTTTCACAATAAATATTATTTAAACACTACGTCATTCCAACGTAATTCGTTTTTGAAAGCATGTTTATTTGTATCATTATTAATAAGAACACATTCTATTCCTACTAGTTCAGACCAGTCTCTTAGCTGATCAACTGTTACTTTATATGAATACACTGTATGATGAGCTCCACCAGCAACAATCCAGTTTTCTGCACCTTCACTTAATGATGGTTGTGGAGTCCAAAGAACTCTAGCAACAGGTAGATTTGGCAGATCAATCTCAGGTTGAATTGCATCAACTTCATTTACGACAAGACGGAAACGATGTCCAAGGTCAATGATTGAAGCATTTAATGCTGAACCACCTTTTCCATCAAAAATCATACGTGCTGGATCTTCTTTTCCACCAATACCTAATGGATATACAGCAATTTTTGGTTTTGTAGCTGCTATTGTTGGGCAAATTTCAAGCATATGAGATCCTAATACTAATTCATTACCAGGCTCAAAGTGGTACGTATAATCTTCCATGAATGAAGTATCTTCATTATTTGCAATGATTTTCAGAATACGAAGCAGTGCTGCTGTTTTCCAATCACCTTCACCAGCAAATCCGTATCCTTGTGCCATTAAACGTTGAACAGCAAGACCTGGTAACTGCTTCATACCATGTAAATCTTCAAAAGTTGTTGTGAATGCTGTGTATCCGCCTTCTTCTAAAAATGCTTTCATACCTAATTCAATTCTTGCTTGATAGCGAATTGATTCACGTACTGGACCATCTTCTTGACCTTCAGCAACAATGTCATATTCACGAGCATACTCTTCCATTAAAGAATCTACTTCTTGTTCTGAAATGTCATTCATGCGTTGAACTAAATCACCAACACCATAACCATTCACAGTCCAACCTAGTTTAATTTGTGCTTCAACTTTATCACCTTCAGTTACAGCTACTCTACGCATGTTATCACCAAAACGGGCAACTTTTAAGTGCTGTCCTTCAGAGAATGCTGCAGCTGTTCTCATCCAGCTACCAATCGTATTTCTTACTTCACTATTCTCCCAATGTCCTACAACAACTTTTCTTTTCACATTAAGTCTAGTAGCCATAAAGCCAAACTCACGATCACCATGAGCAGATTGATTTGTGTTCATAAAGTCCATATCAATACTATCCCAAGGAATATCACGATTAAATTGTGTATGAAGGTGTAGCATTGGTTTTTGTAATGATGATAATCCAGCAATCCACATTTTTGCAGGTGAAAATGTATGCATCCAAGTAATGATACCCGCACAATTTTCATCAGCATTTGCTTCTAAGCATAATTTACGAATTGAATCTGCTTCCTTTAGCACGGATTTAAATACAAGCTTATAAGTAAGCGTTGGATCCTGGTCAAGACCTTCTGTAATCACTTTTGAATTTGCTTCAACTTCTCTTACTGTTTCTTCTCCGTATAGATCTTGACTTCCTGTTACGAACCAGAATTCATATGGTTTTGCTGTTAACATTTTGATTTCCCCCTAGTCAGATAATTACTGTTTCACTTCTTTAGATTTTTGACCATAATAAGCATTTGCTCCATGCTTGCGTAAATAATGTTTATCTAATAAAAATTGATCAATTGAATTTACATCTGGATTTAACTGATACGTATGCAAAGCCATTTTAGCTACTTCTTCTAACACTACTGCATTATGCACTGCTTGATTTGCGTTCTTTCCCCAACAGAAGGGTGCATGACCTGACACCAAAACTCCAGGAACAGCCACAGGATCTATTTCAGCTTTTTCAAACGTTTCAATAATGACATTACCTGTTTCTAATTCATATCCACTAGTAATTTCATCCTCAGTTAGTGTTCTTGTGCAAGGAATTTCTCCATAATAATAATCTGCATGTGTTGTGCCTAAAGCAGGAATAGAACGTCCTGCTTGTGCCCAGCTTGTCGCCCACGGTGAATGTGTATGAACAACACCACCTATTGTAGGAAAAGCCTTGTAAAGCGCTAAATGTGTTGACGTATCTGAGGATGGACGTAAGTCTCCTTCAACAATTTCGCCTTCAAGATTTATAACAACTAAATCTTCGAGCTTTAATTCCTCATATGGAACTCCACTAGGTTTAATAACGACAAGTCCTTGTTCACGATCAATGCCACTTACGTTTCCCCATGTAAACGTCACCATATTGTATTTTGGCAATAGAAGATTTGCATCAAGAACTTGCTTCTTTAATGATTCAAGCATAATCATCTCTCCTCTTATTAACATCACTTGGCTTTATTAAGTGACTTCTGTTCTTGTTTTAAGTTGTTAGTTTGTTTAATTTTCTTTAGGTTTTTCATTACACTATTTTCGCCATTACCAAAGTAGTCATATAGCCTTGAATACTCATTGTATAGCTGCTCATATACTTTTGAGTTATCTTGAATAGGTTGGTATTTATAATCTTTTAATCTAGCCATTTTCTGTGCAGCAACTTTAATGTCATCATAACCACCGCGCTCCTTACCAGCAGCAACAGCTCCAAACATCGCTGAACCTAGAGCTGGTGTTTGTGAGGTAGCTGATATGCGGATATCCATGTTTATTACATCTGAGTAAATTTGCATCATAAGATCATTTTTCTCTGCAATACCACCACATGCATACACTTCATTTATTGGCACTCCACTATTTCTAAATGCTTCAATAATTTTACGTGTACCATATGCAGTTGCTTCAATCAATGCACGATAAATTTCCTCAGGCTTAGTTAATAACGTAGCACCTAGTAGTACACCTGTTAGATCTGCATCATTAAGTGTTGAACGATTGCCGTTCCACCAATCCAGTGCTAGTAAACCGCTTTCACCAACATCAAGTTTTGCTGCTTTATCTGTTAACAATTGATGTATTCCTATTCCTTTTTCTTTTGCTTCTGCATGGTAGCTTGCTGGAAGACAGTTTTCAGTAAACCATTCAAAATGATCACCAACACAAGATTGACCAGCTTCATAACCCATTAATCCTGGAATAACACCATCTTCAACAACTCCACAAATACCTGGTACAAGCTTTTCTTCATCACCTAGTAAAATATGGCATGTAGATGTTCCCATAATCATTAATAGTTTACCTGGTTCGGTTATCCCAACTGCTGGTAATGCAACATGAGCATCTACATTTGCAATAGCTACTGCTGTTCCTGGATTCAAGCCAACTAATTCCGCAGCACGTTTTGTTAATTCACCAGCTTTTGAACCAATCGGAAATATATCATATGAAAGCTTCTCTTCAACTATATTTTCCAAACGAGGATCTAATGCTTTAAAAAATTCCTTTGAAGGATATCCTTCTTTTTTATGCCACATTGCTTTATAACCTGCTGTACAACTATTTCGTTTTAGTTCACCTGTTAGCTGATATATAACCCAATCAGTTGCTTCAACAAATGAATCTGCTGCTTTGTATATTTCAGGTGCTTCATTTAAAACTTGCCATAGCTTAGGAAATAGAGATTCCGAGGAAATTTTCCCTCCAAATCTTTTTAAGAACTTTTCTCCTCTTGCTACTGCTATTTCATTTAATCTATTTGCTTCTTTTTGTGCAGCATGATGTTTCCAAAGCTTTACATAACTATGTGGATGATTCTTAAATTCTTTTAATTGACATAATGGCGTACCATATTTATTTATTGGCAAAACCGTACAAGCTGTGAAATCTACTCCAATACCAATTACATCATTTGCTGAAACATTAGCTTGTTTTAAAACATCAGGGATGGTAGTTACTAATACTTCAATATAATCTGTTGGATGTTGCAAAGCCCAATCACTTTCTAACTTTGTACACCCATAAGGTAAAAACTCATCCATTACTCCATGTGTATAGGGTTTAACAGCTGTTGCAATTATTCTCCCTGTACCTACTTCAACTAGTACTGCTCTACCCGATTGTGTACCATAGTCAACACCAACTGAATACTTAGTTATCTTCATCCCCCCAAATCATCGACCCTTAGAAAAACTTTTCTATGTTTCATATTTTAGATATTCATGAGTTTAACATTTTATACGTACAAGTTATTAATTCTAGCTCCTTACTTTCGCTAAAAAAACAGAAATACTAGAAACTTAGAGTACATTACAACTTATACGTATGACCTTAAATAAATTTTAGCACTTGTTAGATAAATTTCAATACAAATTTTAAATATTTTCGTAATTTTAATGAAAAATCTACTAATTTCCTCTAAAAACAGCAATAACTCATCCTTACAAGTTATAAAAACAATTACTCTTTCATTTTTTTTCCTATAAGAACATTTCCTTCTTTGTCTTTTCCTGTAAAAACCAATGTAGAATTCCATCTACTCCAGTCCCAAGCTGGTAGCACATATAAAGTAAATTTTTTTTCCTCTAAACTAAGCTCAAACTGATTATGATCTTTACAAACCCAATGTCCATTATGAATATCATCTACTTTTCCTTCTGACAAAAGATGAATTGGTTTAGAAGCAAGTTGATGATTGTCGTTCCGATCCATTTCTATCACTTCCCATAAGCCTACTAATTGACTAGGGTTAATCTTTTGTTCCTTTTCACCAGCATAACGCTCAGGTGAAATAAGTGGCCATCCATCATTTGTCCAGACAATTTTACGAATATGTAAAGCATGATGTTTCTTTGTTTTCTCACCTCTAGCATGATGACAAACAAAATAATCGTCTCCATCTTTTAATACGGAATTATGTCCAGGACCTATCCAACCCTCAGCTTCTCCAAATTTATAGCCACCAAGTATTTTCAACCCTGTATCATTTGGAGAAATCTCTATATCTGTCATATCATTTCCATTGTAATCTAGATAAGGTCCTTCAATACGATCAGCACATGCAACCCGGATATTGTAATCTCTAAATAAAGAGTCATAGGAAACAAACAGATAGTACTTTTTAAATTCTGGATGATACACGATATATGGACCTTCTACTGCGGCTTCAACACTATGATGTCTTTTTGATATTAAGATTCCATCATTTTGTTCTATTAATTTTCCAGTGGAGGGATCTACTTTTGCAACAAATATCCCACCAAAAAAAGATCCATATACCATCCAAGGATTCCCTTCTTCATCAAAAGTAATATTGGGATCAATGGCATTTGGAATACTTTCACCATGCTTAGTTTTAATAACCTCCCCCTTATCTATCCACGGACCTTCAATATTATTACTTGTTGCAACCCCGATAAATGACTGATTTTTTCCAAATTGAGAAGCTGCATAATATAAATAATAGGTTTCACCATATTTTGTTACATCAGGAGCCCATAATCCTTTTGCACCTGTCCACTCATGTGCTTCTGTTGGAATTTGCTCAAACGCATGTCCAACCCACTCCCAATGAATTAAGTCTTTAGATTTTCTTACTTGAATTCCACCTGTTGGTTCGCCACCAACCTTGGCATCAGTTGAGAATACATAATAAGTGTCACCATCTTTATACAGAGCAGGATCATGAACATTGTGAATTGTCCATGATGATTCATCATCTGCTATTGCTTGGTCATATAAATCATACTTAACTGGCGCTTTTGGAAACATCATTTCTTTTCCCTCACTTTCCAATCTCATTTGATATTTTCTTACCCCATACTGCTGTACCTTCTTCATTTAATCCAGTGAATACCAAAGTAGGTTTCCAATTTTCCCAATCCCATTGAGGAAGAACAGTTACAGTATCAATCCAATAATTGTCAGGCGCTTCGGTATCATACCAATATAATTTAAGGGTATTAGTACTAGATAATTCCCAATAATCCTTACCATCTTTTTCATTTATCTTTCCATCTTCAAATAATGTTAGATCACTAGAAGTAGCCATCGCATCATCAATACGACTTAAAGTTAGATACTCCCATTCTCCAACAATATTCTTTTCAGTTAATTCTTCTGTCGACTTTTCAGGAATACCTGCATACCGTTCTGGTGAAACAACTGGCCAGCCATCTTCTGTCCAGATTATTTCTCTTACATGAAGATGTGACCAATATAAATCCTCTCCAGCTCTTGCATTATGAGTGATATAATATTTGTCACCATCCTGAATTAAGCCATTATGACCTGTACCTAACCAACCAGTATCATTATTAAATGAATATGAACCTACAATTTTTGTCCCTGTGTCGAATGATCCTTCTGTAAGATCAACCATATTTTTGTCATTATAATCTAAATAAGGTCCTTCAATATTCGCTGATCGGGCAACACGAACATTATAGGTATCTTCAAGCCAACCGTACGAAAGTGTTAAATAATACATTTCCGTATCATCGTTATACATGATCGCTGGTCCTTCGATTTCATAATCATTGTTTTTACGCTGAGCGATTAAAGTACCCTCTTCTTCGGGTGATTTTAATTTTCCAGTGCTTTTATCAAGCTCGACAATAAAAATTCCACCAAAATACGATCCATAAGTCATCCACGGATTTCCCTCTTTATCAATGATGATTCCTGGATCAATGGCATTAACTGTCTTTTTATCTTCTTCCTGCGTTTTCACTACTGCACCTTGGTCCTCCCAAGGCCCTTCAATGGAAGTACTTGTCGCTAGCCCTATATAGGAATTTCTAGTGCCAAAACCAGAGACAGAATAATAAAGATAAAAAGTTCCATTCATTTCAATAACATCTGGTGCCCAAAAGGTGTTACCACCTTTAGTCCACTCAGCAGCCTCCATTGATACAGAATTAAACACTCTGCCGACAAATGACCAATTTACCATATCTTTTGATTTTCTTATTTGGATACCTGGACTCGGTGTACCTGCCACCATATAATCAGTTGAAAAAGTGTAATACCAATCATCAACCTTTATAATTTCAGCATCATGAGTATTATTTGTTGTCCATTCTGACTCTGAGTTTATAATATCGGGATTAATTTTTTCATTAAGAGTTTTTGGTGGAGGAGATGGATATTGACTTTCATTTAGCGCAACGCCATTTTGATTACTGCTTGTCAGAAAAAGAGTTAATCCGCCAAAAATTAAAATAGAGATCGTAACAATAATTGATATAACTACTTTTCTTCTCAACATATTGAACACCTTCCTTTGCTATTCTGTTAGCTTCCTAGTAGTTAGAATGCGTGACAATAGAGAGAGTTTTTCTTATCAATCTATTGAAAGTAATTATGTTTAAATTATGAAATGACACTGTCGTAAAAAACATGATCATACCTTTCTTCCTTTCGAGGTAACTCTAAATTAAGCAAATATTTTGTAGCTTAATAGAAATTTAATCGAATAAAAAAGGCTGACTATATATCAGCCTTTTTTCCAACTCATTATTTGCTATCTGGAACAGGAATTCCAAAGTTCGGTGTACCATCTTCGTTCCACTCTAAAACTTGAACACGTGTGTGTCTGTTAGGATCATATAGTGGATCACCTTCAATTTCTTTATAGTTTCTAGCATGGTAAACAAGGATATCCTGTGACCCATCTTCAGAAACTGTAAAACTATTGTGACCAGGACCATATTGACCAGTTTCTTCATTTGTTACAAATACTGGTTCAGGCGTTTTATGCCATGAAGCTGGATCTAATAGATTACTATTTTCATCTGCAGTTAAATAGCCCATGCAATAGTTAAAATCTGTTGCACTTGCTGAAAACGATATGAAGATTTTACCGTTTCGTTTTAAAACAGCTGCTCCTTCGTTAACTAAGAACCCAATCTTCTCCCAGTCATATTCAGGTGTTGTAATACATACTTGTTCACCTTTTAATGTCCATGGATTCTCCATTTCTGAGATATATAAATTAGAATTACCAAAGATTTCAGGATCTTTCTGAGCCCATACTAAATATCGAACTCCATTATGCTCAAAAGAAGTTGCATCTAGTGCAAAGGATTCCCACTTTGTGATAATTTGACCTTTCTCAATAAACTCACCTTCTAATGGATTTTCTGATGAGTTTTCAAGAACAAACATACGATGATCAAACAAGCCATCTTTTGTTTCAGATGTTCTTGCAGCAGCAAAATAGATATACCATTTACCATCAATAAAATGAATTTCTGGTGCCCATATATTCGCACTCATCTTCCCGCTTTCATGTTTTACCCAAACGGTTTTCGTTTCAGCGTTTGTTAATCCTTGAATTGTTTCAGAACGACGAAGTTCGATTCTATCATATGCAGGTACAGAACCAGTGAAATAATAAAACCCATCAGTATGTTTATAGATCCAAGGATCTGCTCGTTGTTCGATTAGTGGATTATTAACTTTAAATTCTGCCATGTTAGACAACTCCTATATTATAATTTTGGATATTTCCATATTTTTTTACTAGAATCTGATTTTCATAAACTTGTTTCACATTGAAGACGGATCATATTCCATGACATTTTAGGAAGCGTTATTTCTAGCTGTTCACCCGCTTCGCTTGAGATGTCATACTTTTTCGGTTTAACGTTTTCTGGTGAGTCAAAATTATTAGTTGCATAAAGATCAGGTCCATCCATAACAAGATGATCAATGATTTTAACTGAACCAAATGAACGGAATTGAGCATCTAGTAAAAGATCATCATTTTCTGAACAATTTAAAGCAAAGATACTTAATGTATTATCTTCGGGGTTATATGTTGTCGATGATTGAACGACTGGAATTTCACCATGTTTATTCGTATCCATTTTTGGTGCTTCAACTAACGTATTTGCACCTCACCTCTTCCATAATTAGAAACTTGGAAGAAAGGATAGAAGATGGTTTGTTTAAAAGCTGGCCCACCTTTTTGAGTGAAAATAGGTGCAATAACATTTACTAATTGTGCTAGTGACGCCATTTTCACTCGATCAACGTGTTGCAATAATGTACACATCAACCCTCCAAAAACAAGTGCATCTAATAATGAGTAATTATCTTCAAGAATGGGTGGAGCAATCTCCCAATCTTTTAATTCTACCTTTTTCTGATACCAAACATTCCATTCATCAAATGAAATGTACATCTTCTTTTTACTTCTATTTTTCGCCTGTACATAATCTGCTGTACTTGCAATTGTTTTAATGAAATTGTCCATATCAGCAAATGATCCCAAGAAATCATTAACATTCCCAAGATTCTCGTAATATCTATGACATGAAATATAATCAACATGTTCATATAAGTGTTCTAATACAACGCGATCCCATTCTGGAAATGTTGGCATTTCTGCAGATGAACTACCACAAGCAACTAATTTAATCGTTGGATCTACCCATTTCATAATTTTTGCTGCTTCTCTTGCTTTTTTTCCATAATCTTCTGCACTTAATTGACCGATTTGCCAGGGACCATCCATTTCATTACCCAGACACCACACCTTTACATTATGTGGGTCTTTGTGGCCGTTTTTGATACGTAAATCACTCCAATATGTATTACCTGGATGATTACAATATTCAACTAAATTCCCAGCTTCCTTCGGAGTTCCAGTACCTAGATTAACAGCTAACATCGGTTCGATATTGGACTTATTGGCCCACTTCATAAACTCGTCTATTCCTACTTCATTTGGTTCTGTTGTACGCCATGCAAGATCAAGTCTTGTTGGTCTTTTATCTATTGGTCCAATTCCATCCGTCCAATCATAGCCTGATAGGAAATTACCTCCAGGATAGCGAACAATCGGAACATTTAATTCTTTTACTAATTCCATTACATCTTTACGAAATCCATCTTCATCAGCTAGTGGATGATCAGGTTCATAAATACCTGTATAAACAGCACGCCCCAAATGTTCAATAAATGACCCGAATAAGTTTGGATCTACCTCTCCTACTTTGTAGTTTTTATCAGCAAAATAAGTAACACGCTTCATTTATTTAACCTCCCTTGCTTTTATAAGGCTATTTTCGTAAACTTTGTTGCTTTTAGTAATTTGAAGTAAACAGGACTGTAAATAATCTAGTGGCATCTTTTCTTCTTGGATATCGTACTTTTTATGCAATAAAACACTGTTTTTAACAGATACTAAGATCATTTAGCAACAATCTTTCAGAAAAGAGCCTTTTATAAAGGAAAAGTGGCCATTACATGGTGACTAGCTAGCCTAATCTAAATCTAAATCAAGTTAAAGTAGATTAGGCTAGCTAGTTCATTCCATTTAGCCACTATAGTAGAAATATTGGAGTTCTATAACTTTCTAGAATACTAGAGTTTATTTATGCTCCATAATTTAAGCTTAGTTATCCTTTAACACCAGAAATTGCAACAGATTCGATAATCTGTTTTTGGAAGAAAATAAAGACAATTAACATAGGTAATAAAGAAACAACTGATGCTGCCATAATTAATGGATAATCACTTTGTATTGCATAAGTAGAGTTAAAGTTTGCAATAACAAGCTGTAATGTTTGTTTCTCAGGTGAGTTTAAATAAAGAATAGGACCTAGATAATCATTCCAAATTGTCATAAACCATAAAATTAGCTGTGCAGCAACTGCTGGACGAACTAATGGGAATATGATTTTATAGAAGATTTTAAAATAAGAGCAACCATCAATCTTTGCTGCCTCAATAATTGAATTTGGAACACTTGTTAAATATTGTCTTAAGAAAAACACCATGATGATATTCCCAAATAACCCTGGAACGATAAGCGGTAAAAGAGTATCTACCCAGCCAATTTGTGAAAAGATGATAAATTGCGGGATCATAACAACCGGATATGGAATCATCATCGCAGTCAATAATAGTAGGAAAATTGCATTTTTAAACGGAAAATTCATTTTACCAAATGCAAATGCTGCTAAACTAGATGTGAACGTACCAATAACAGTAACGGACACAGCTACAATTAAACTATTTATTATACCTTGTAACAAAGGACCTTTTTCCCAAATTTCTACATATTTGACAAAATTAAAGGATTCCGGGATCCATACAGGTGGTAGTGCATACACTTCTTCAATTTCTTTAAATGAAGTTGCCACCATCCACAAAAGAGGTGCGACCATGAAAATTGCTCCAACTGATAACAAGCAGAAAACAATGATATTCGTTATTCTTGTTGTTTTCTTTTCAGATTGATATTTCATTTTAGGCTCCGGTTTTTTATCTAATACAGTATCCATCATTTCCACTCCCTTTTACTCTGACTGACATGATTAATCAAGTTCATAAGATGATTTTTCATTAACCTTAAATTGTATATAGGTAACAAGGAAAATACCAATACCTAAAACAACTGCCATTGCAGAGCCATAACCCATTTCAAAGTTACCAAATGCTTTTTGCCAAATATAGAAAACAACCGTTGCAGATGAATACTCTGGACCACCAGTTGGTGTCATTACGTTAATTTCAGTGAAAATTTGCGCTCCACCAATGATTGATGTAACAACAATAAAGAAAGTTACTGGTTTCACCATCGGTAATGTGATGTTTTTAAACATTTGGAACCCATTAGCTCCATCTAATTTTGCTGCTTCATAGTACGTTTTTGGTACACTCTGTAATGCAGCTAAATATAAAAGCATGCTATATCCTAAGCCTTTCCAGACTGTCATAAGAATTAAAGCTGGCTTTACAGTGTGCTTATTCATTAACCAACTTGGTCCATCTATTCCAAAAATCGCTAAAAATTGGTTAACTAAACCATAATCACCATTGTAAGCCCACTGCCAAAGGATTGAGATAGCAGCAATTGAAGAAATGACTGGTACATAGTATAAAACTCGGAAAACTTGAGTTCCAAAGATCGCTCTGTTTAATCCTAAAGCTAATAATAGAGCTAATATTAATCCTAATGGAATACCAAGCATCATGAAGACCGTATTGTAAAGAGCTTTATGGAAAGATTCATCGGTTAGTAGAAAAACATAATTTTGTAACCCAATAAAGTCCATTTGCCCTAAACCATTCCAACTTGTAAATGAACCATAAACTGAATAAATAGTTGGCGCTAAAATAAATACTAAGTAGCCTAATATTGGCAATGCTACGAACATATATGCATTTCTTCGCTCACTTTTATAAAGTTTTGACGTTTTGTTTTTCATATTTTTCTCCCCATTTCTTTTAAAAGGGCTTTAACCTTAATCTACTATCAGAGAGTTAGTAAAAAGTGCAAGCGCCTTGATTTACCTAGGAAAAATAAGGCAATTTGGAACAGAAGGCTCACCTTGCCTTCAATTCCAAATTGCCTTATGACCTAGGAAATGTTTTCCTTCGAAGGCACTGGAGCTGTAGACACTGAATTTAAGTACATATTTCTATTCTTCCAATACTTTAAGATAAATGGTGCTAGAATATTGCCCCAGCACCATATTATCTATGTTTGTTAAATTAGTTTTTAGCTTTTTCTTCTTGTTCAATTGCTTTATCAAGAAGTTTTTGCATTTTTGGTTGTGCTTCTTTTACATATTCTTCAGCTGTTTTCTTACCATCAATTACTGGTTGGATATTCTTGAAGAACTCATCATACCACTCACCTGTATAAGTGAAGTTTGTTGGTAAATCACGACCATATGTTTCAATAATTTGTAAGAATTCTTCTTTATTTGCAGGCTTAATTGAATCATCTGCAGCCCACTCAGCAGCAACATCTGTATTATTTGGTAATTGAACTTGTTGATCTACTAATGCTTGTTGTCCTTCTTCATCTGCAGATAAGTATAATGCTAGTTCAGCAGCTAATTCAGCATGCTTCGTTTTTTCAGATACACCAATTCCTAAAGAACCGATCCAAGCTTTTGTTTCTCCTGTAGAACCAACAGGCCAAGGTAATAAATCATATTCGAATTTCAAATCTTTGTATGCTCCCATATCCCAAGGACCTACTGGGAAGAAACCGATTTGACCTTGCATCCATCTTTGGTACGTATCAAGAGTTTGACCTTCTGCAACTGATGGTGTTACTTTATGAACATTTTGTAAATCTGCAAAATATTGTAATGCTTCAGCAAATTTAGGATCATCAACTGTAACTTTTGTATTTGTTTCATCTAACCAATCTGCTCCATTACTCCATACAAATGGTTGTAATGACCAGTTAACATTAAGTCCAGTACCCCATTGATCTATTTTGCCATCGCCATCTTTATCCTTTGTTAACTTTTTGTTAACTTCTAAGAATTCTTCTAGCGTATAAGGCTTGTCTGGATCTGGAAGAGGAATTCCAGCTTCTTCAAACATTGTTTTGTTATATCCGAAAGCGAAAGGCCCTAGATCTTTAGGTAAACCGTAGATTGCACCTTGACCAGCAACTTCACCATCATAACGATATTTATTAATACCAGTTTCCCAAACCTTAGTTAAATCTACACCTTCAGCATTTTCAACTAATTCTGTAATATCCTTTAAAACTCCAGCGTTTACATAAGCTTTTAAATTACCAGGATTATAGAAGAAAACATCAGGAACACTGTTTCCAGCAATTGCAGCTTGTAGTTTCGTATCATATTGATCACCAGCTGTTACTACTGTTTTTACTTTAACATTCGGATTAGCTTCTTCGAATTTCTTAACTACGTTTTTATAAGCTGTTTGTTCTTGAGGCTGACCACTAAACATGAAAGTTAAATTTACTTTACCACCACTATCGCCGCCAGAACCTTCACTGCTACAAGCTCCTAAAACTCCTCCTACAACGACTACTAACATCGAGATTAACAAAAACCTACTTAGTTTATTTTTAGACTTCTTAAACAACTTAATCCCCCCTAAAGCTATTTTAATATAAAAGTAGACTTACAGAACAAAGGTGGCTTAATCTTTTTTATTAGTTTGAATATTTTATCTTTGTTATGTAAGCGCTTCTTTAACTATATATTATTACACCTGTTCGTACATGTCAACGAGTTTTTATAAAAAATTTGTATTATTTTGTTTTTTATTGCTTTATAGGTACGTACGTGTCTTTATTCACCTTAAAAATCCCATGATATCAACCTTTCTATATTCTTTGTAACTTTATTTTACATAATATTGAGCAGTTGGAGAAACTTATAAACGTATTTACTAGTAATTTCCATCATTTGTTCTACAAATTTACATTAAATTTCCAAGTGGAATTAATTAGTATAATTCTTTATTCTTACTATTTTTTCTGCTCTTCTTGATTCTAACTCTATTTGTCCGAACAAGATAGTTAAAATAAAGGTTATATTTTACATAAAATCTTATGTTTAAAATATAATAAGTAAAATCACGAGAATACGATTTAATTCAAAGGAAGGCGACATAAAGAAAGATACAAACTAATAAAAATTCAGGTATAAAAAAAGCCAGAGTTTCTATAATAGAAACTCTGACCCACTTGTTTACTTTTCTTGCATTTCTTGTACCTTACTAAATTTTTTATTAAATGTGTAATAAGATAGGAATGCGATAGTCGATCCTGTGAAAAATGGAAGTAAAAAAGTATAGCTCGTCAGACTAAGGTATAAAATAAACAAGTTGATCATCGCTATCACCAAGCTATTTAAGGGTTTTATCAATGTAAAGCTTAGTGCATTTCTTAACGCTGACTTAAAGCTTACTGAAAAATTAACATTAATCGAAAATAGATTTGTTGTATATATAAATAGGAATATTAGCATAAATATAAGAATAATACTTACAATTAAGTTCAGTTGAAAAAAGTAATAAATATCTAATACACATATTATCCATATTGGAACAAGTAAAGCACCACTAGCTATGCTTCTTTTATAATTTTCTCGATAATATCCCCAGAATGTGCGGATGATAGATAAATCACGTTCTCCTAATATCCACTTCCTAGCCACAGCATACATAGCTGTCGTTGCTGGGAAAAAGAAAAAAGGTGCCAAAAGTGCAATAATAAACCAAGTGGTCACAATAACTGCCACCTGATTGGTTAAAGCTAAAGATATGACAAGAACACTTATTGGTAAATTAAATGCTACCCAAAGTAAATTTAAAACAGCAAATCGCGCAAACCATTCTAATACACGATTTATGCCTTCAAATACGCTAAAATTCTGCTGCATATAAACCGAACCCCTCAATTAACTTCTATAAAAATTTTTGTTCGTCTATACCATGAAATTTTTATACTCTACAATTTCTTTAATAGGTGAGTGATTTGTTTCCGGGTCTCTATTTCTATGATTGAACCACACGGTTTTCCAACCAGCTTCAATGGGAGAAATTACGTCATTTTCCCAGTTATCACCAATATAACAGCATTGGTTTGAGTTAACTTCTACTTGCTTTTGAACATAATGAAAAATCCTTTTGTCTGGTTTAGCTATCCCAATACTATCAGAAATAAATATTTTATCTCTAGATATTAACCGATGTAGCTGCAGTGCTTTTATTTTTTTATATTGATGCTCTACAGGACCATTTGTAATAATTCCAACCATTTTTTTGTATTGATGCAAATTTATTATTAATGACTCTACATCTGAGAAGGGTTTTATAGAATTCTGTTGTTTTTCATATGATGCTTGTATCATTTTAGCTTTCTCAAGAGATAGATCAACATTATAATCATTGCATGCCATTATAAGTCTTTTTGTTCTTAACTCATCTAAATCTATTTTTCCATTCGTATATGTTTTCCAGAGCAAATCGCTATAAAAACGTACCTTCTTAAATAAAGGTTCAATTAATGAAGGTTCTATTGTTAAATTTTCAGACTCTAGAGCTAAGCTGAAAGGTTTGAGTTGATCATATAATGTATCATCAAGATCAAAAAACACAGCCTTTACATCTTCTAACTCTTTATACATATTGATGTTCACCTATATGCTCGTTCCAAAATTTCAACAATGTATAGCGATTTCTTAATTCATGGGCTTTATTTAAACTGTCTTGAACAAGTGCTGGCTCTATTCCTAAATCATAAGGAGTAACAGAACCTTCTAACATCGATAACATATTTGCAATTTCTTTCGGTTTAGGTAACAATTCTAAAATTGTGATGATTTCATGCTGTTTATCAAAAATTGCCTTTGCTTCAGCTGTAGAGAAATTCTTTAATTGTTCTTTGTTACCTATTAGATCTAGCACATTGTTTTTATAAAGATCTAGAATAATTTGAGAAGAAACCCCCACCTTAGCTCCATGAAGGACCTGTGATTTATTCTCTTTTATAAAATCCATTTCCCAAAAATGTGATAAATGATGTTCACCACCAGATGCAGGCGAAGAATAACCAACAAGAAGCATTGCCAAACCAGATTGTATAAGAGACTCTATTAATACCTTTATGCCTTCTTTGTCACCGTTTTCAATTTGCTTTACAGCATTCACGCAATTATTTAGTGCTTCTTTAGTAAGTTGTGCGGACAAAGAACAATATGGTTCTTTTGCTATGAGGTGTGAAAACTTCCAATCTGCTAAAGATGTGTATTTTCCAATCATATCCCCAAAACCAGCAGCGATCATTTCTTTAGGTGCCTTTTGCAAAACATTGATATCTGCAAAAACTGCGATTGGAGAATGCATTTGATAAGTTGTTTTTACACCTTTAATGACAACAGGAGCTCCCATGGAATTAAATCCATCAACTGAAGGGGCTGTTGGTATTGAAATAAACGGTTTAGCCATCTTATAGCTAGCAAATCTAGCAATATCATGAATTGTACCTGCACCTACAGCAATAATACTATCAGCATTTTGTGGTATACCTAACATAGCCTCAATTAAAGCCTCTTCATCAGCAATAACATCTCCTTGATTGTTAGCACTAATAATGGTAATACTATAATCTATTTTTTCATCACTTAATATCTCAGTAACTCTTTTGCCTGCTACTTCAAATGTATTTTGATCTGCTATTATGACTACTTTTTCAAACTGGCTTTTTTCTATATATTTTACTGCTTTAATTAATGCATCATCACTTATAACAATTTCATCTATTAAAATATCATTATGATGGTTTCCACATGTGCATTTGTTTGCTAAGTTAGTAAGCTCATTTAAAGAAATCAAACAACTTCCTCCTCACTGATACATATAAGCACTTTTAATATGAAATAAAATCTTTACTATTACACTTATCATGATAAATAAACACACTGAATGCACTTACTTTAAATAAATGCACTCAGCAGAATTTAATTAATTTACTTTATTTTCGATAGACATTGTATTTTTTATGAACACAATAGCAGTCCTTAAATAATGATCTTACTATCTTCTACTTTAATTAATGAGCTAGTAGAGTTTCTTACCTTTAGTTCAGGTTCATAAACTTTCTGCCTACTTGTATTATCTTTATTGTCTCTTTTTTCCACTTCAGCTACTATCCATTTTGCTGCTTCAATACCCATATCCATTTTTGGATGGTTAACAGAAGTAAGCTTTGTCTCTGTTGCTATAGACAAGTAAGAATTATCGTATCCTATGATGGATAGGTCCTCTGGAACTTTTATATCATATTCTCTTAAAACATTTAAAACTTGAACGGCAATTTCGTCATTATAACAAACTATAGCTGTTGGTCTATTTGTAGCATCTTTTAATACCTCTTTTAATTTAGAAAGAAAATCTCTCTCTTTTGTTGTGAAAGTAATAAACATCTCTGGAAAAAACGGGATATTATTTTCTCTGAAGGCACGAATAAACCCTTCCATCCTGTTTAATCCCTGCAAATCATCACTTTTAAATAAACCAATTATTTTTTTATGTCCTAACTTGATCAAATGATCTGTAGCAATAAATCCTCCTTTTTCATCATCTAATATAATGTAAGGTGGATTTAGCTGAGGATAATATTGATTTATCATTAGAAAAGGTGTATTATTTTGCTCCATTTCTAAATAATAATGAAGATTGGGATTATAACTACTACTTCTTGTAGGCTCTACTATCAGACCATCTATATTAGAATTAATCATTGTTTCTAAACACTGCTTTTCCTTTTCAGGATCATTATCCGTACAAGCAAATGTTAAAGAATAACCGTGAGAAGTTAGGTATGATTCTATCCCTTTAATAATTGACGGGAAAATATAATCAGAGATATATGTTGTAATAACACCAATGTTTTTACCTGTTGAATTAGCACTTTGAGGTTGAACTTGATTTGAGCGATTTGAACAAAATGTTCCAGCACCTTGCTCTCTATATAACCAACCTTCATGAACAAGATCTCCTACAGCTTGTCGAACTGTATGTCTACTTACCTCAAACATTTTAACTAACTCATTTTCAGAATAAATTTTATCTCCAGGTAAAACCTTACCGTCTATGATCCACTCTTTAATTTTTTCTTTCACCATACTAACTTTTGTTTGTTGTGCCATTTGTTCCCACCACTTTCAACTTGTATGTTTCTAATAAGTACTTATTCGTACAACTGATTTTATTATACACTAAAAGTGAATAAAATTAAAAAAAGAATTATTTTGTATTTGTGTTTGTTGCTCGTTATGTTTTGATTGCATTATTTGCAAAATTTTTAGTTTCTTTAGTGGACTTTTTATCAACAAATATACTCCTTTATTAAAAAGAGATTAGTACATAGTCATGTTCTTGAATAACAACAAGAGGATTTACCATGTGATAAAAGTAAATGTATTAGAAAAATCGTCAAATATTCTAGTGAAATAAACTAGATTTTTGACGATCCTTATCTCTTCCTATCTTTTCAATTGTTATAAATTTTTATTCTTATTATAAATATCAAACGCTACAGCAGCTAATAATACTAAACCTTTAATAGCCTGCTGCCAATCTATACCCAATCCAACTAGTGACATACCATTATTCATTACACCCATAACTAACCCACCAATAATAGCACCTGGAACAGTACCAATTCCACCATACGCAGATGCCCCACCGATAAAACATGCTGCAATTGCATCAAGTTCAAATAAATTCCCTGCTTTAGGTGTTGCTGCATTAAGCCTTGCAGCAAAGATTAGTCCAGACAGTGCAGATAATACACCCATATTAACAAACACTAAAAATGTGACTCGTTTCGTTTTCACACCTGATAACTGTGCTGCCTTTTCATTTCCACCAATAGCATAAATATGTCTTCCTATCGTTGTTTTCCTCATTACAAAAGTATAAATTAAAATTAATATTCCTAAAATGATAAGTATATTTGGTAATCCTTCATAAATTGCTAATACATAAGAAAAGATGTTTATAACAACGACTAATGAAACAAGCTTAACAATGAAGATTCCTTTTGGCTGTACTTCAAAACTATACTTCTTTTGATTACTTCTAGCTTTTATTTCATTGAACACGTAGATTATAGATAAAAATATACCTATTAATAATGTTAATAAATGAACATTTCCTCCGCCAAAAACATCCGGAATGAACCCAGAGCTAATCTTCTTAAATGTCTCTGGGAAAGGTGCAATCGATTTACCTTCTAAAACAACTAGTGTTAATCCTCTAAATAGTAACATTCCTGCTAATGTCACAATAAAAGCAGGAATCTTTACATAAGCAATCCAGAAACCCTGCCAAGCTCCTATTATTGCTCCTAATAATAATGAAATAATAACAGCTAAATAAGTAGGCATTGAATAGTCTACCATCAATATAGCTGCTATAGCTCCAACAAATGCTGCTATAGAACCTACTGAAAGATCGATATGTCCAGTAATGATAACTAAGACCATGCCTATGGCTAGAACTAAAATATAACTATTTTGCAAAATTAAATTCGTTATATTTAAAGGCTTTAATAATATACCTTCTGTTAATATCTGAAAAAGTAACATGATTAAGATAAGCGCTATAATCATACTGTATTGTCTCATATTGCTTTTTATCATTTGTGATAATATTTGTTTATACGATCTACTGTCAGGTTGTTGTTTACTGTTATGCTCTTTTTGCGTCATTGGCTGCATAGTTATACTCCTCCCCTAGCCTTACTTTTTGTCATATACTTCATTACAGTTTCTTGTGTCGCATCTTGACTATTTATCTCCCCTGTTATCCTACCTTCATTCATCGCGTATATCCGATCACACATTCCAAGAATTTCAGGCAGTTCGGATGAGATAATTAAGATGCCTTTCCCTTCATTTGCTAGCTGATTAATAATCGAATAAATTTCATACTTTGCTCCTACATCAATACCCCGAGTTGGTTCATCTAGAATTAGAATATCTGGTTGTGAGAAAATCCATTTACTTAAAACAACCTTTTGCTGATTACCACCACTTAAATTACCTGTTTTTTGAAAAACACTAGGGGTTTTAATTTTCATCTGCTCACGAAATTTTTCTGCTTCTATAACTTCTTGGTTGTTATTAATAACAAAACCCTTTGAAATCTTTTTTAAATTAACTAATGATATATTTTGTTTAATATCATCCATTAAAACTAAACCATTACCCTTTCGATCTTCTGTAACATATGCAATTCCGTTATTGATGGCTTGATTTACATTATTAAGTTGAATTTTCTTGCCATCTTTATATAATTCACCAGTTATTTTTTTCCCAAAAGACTTTCCAAAAATACTCATAGCTAGTTCTGTCCGACCAGCACCCATTAACCCAGCAATTCCGATAATTTCACCTTTTTTAATGTGAAAATTAGCATTATCAATTACCTTCCGCTCATTAGTATGATATACATTCCAATTTTTTACTTCAAAAATTATTTCACCAATTTTAGGATCCCTTTTAGGATAACGATTTGTTAAATCCCTTCCCACCATACCTTTAATAATCCTATCCTCATCTACATTATCTTTTTCCATATCTAACGTTTCGATTGTCTGTCCATCACGTAAAATCGTTACTGAATCAGCAACTTTAGAAATTTCATTCAGCTTGTGTGTAATAATAATTGCTGACATACCCTGTCTTTTAAATTCTAGTAACAACTCCAATAGGTTTTCACTATCATCCTCATTCAACGCAGCTGTTGGTTCGTCTAGAATAAGTAATTTAACTTTTTTAGATAAGGCTTTTGCAATTTCTACTAACTGTTGCTTTCCAACTCCTATTTCCGTAATTAATTTATCAGGGGACTCTTTCAGACCAACCTTTTCTAATAGTTCCTTTGTTTTATTCGTTGTTTCATGCCAATTTATAATGCCTCTTTTAGAATTTTCATTTCCTAAAAATATATTTTCTTTAATTGATAAATCGGGGATGAGTGCTAGTTCTTGATGGATAATAACAATTCCTAATTCTTCACTTTGCTTAATATTTTTAAATTCACAAACCTGATTTTGAAACAAAATATCTCCTGAATATGATCCATGTGGATATACCCCACTTAACACTTTCATTAGAGTTGATTTACCTGCACCATTTTCACCTGCTAAGGCATGAACTTCACCCTGTTTCACTTTTAAATTCACATTTTCAAGCGCTTTAACGCCTGGAAACTCCTTCGTTATGTTTCTCATTTCTAAAATAATTTCAGACATATTACAAACACCACCTTTAAAATGTATTTAGACTTGCTTAGAAGAGCCCTTTTATTAAACTTGACTCTTCTTAAGTAGCCTAAATCCATATCATGTAAATTATTGTGTCAATTCATCTTCTGTATAATAGCCGCTATCTACTAGTACTTCACTGTAATTGTTCACATCAACTGATACTGGCTCCAATAAATACGCTGGTACAACTTTTTCACCATTATCATATGTTTCTTTGTCATTTACTTCTGCTTCTTTTCCTTTAAGAACAGCCTCTGCCATTGCTACTGCTTTTTTAGCGAGCTCTCTTGTATCCTTAAATACTGTTTGTGTTTGTTCTTTAGCAATTATCGATTTTACTGAAGCTAACTCAGCATCTTGACCTGTAATAATTGGCATTGGTTTATCTCCTGAACCATAGCCAACACCTTTCAAAGAAGAAATGATACCAATACTTATACCATCATATGGTGAAAGAATAGCATCAACTTTTTCTCCTGAATAATAAGCACTCAATAAGTTATCCATTCTAGATTGAGCCACAGATCCATCCCATCTTAAAGTTGCACCTTGATCAAAAGAAGTTTGACCACTTTGTACAACTAATTTGCCAGAATCAATATAAGGTTGTAACACTGACATTGCTCCATCAAAGAAGAAGTAAGCGTTATTATCATCAGGTGATCCTGCAAATAACTCGATATTAAAAGGTCCCTTTCCATCTTTTAATCCAAGCGATTCCTCAATATATGAACCTTGTAAAACACCAACTTGAAAGTTATCAAATGTAGCATAGTAACTAACATGCTCTGTATTTTTTATTAGACGATCATATGCAATTACTTTAATTCCCTGTTTATCAGCTTTAGCTAATACGTTTGAAAGTGCTTCTCCATCGATAGGTGCTATAACTAAGACATCTACCTCTTTTGTAATCATATTCTCAATCTGAGAAACTTGATTTTCAACTACGTCTTCAGCGTATTGTAGATCTGTTTCATATCCTAATGATTCAAATTCTTTCACCATATTTTCACCGTCGTTCACCCATCTTTCAGAGGATTTAGTAGGCATCGCAATTCCTACAGTTCCACTTTCTCCACCACTTGCTCCCTCGTTTCCTCCACAAGCTGCTAGTGAAGCTAACATAAATATTAAAATAAATACTGAAAATAAATTTCTCATCTACTCTTCCCCCTGTTATTCTTTTTTCTTGTATCAGGTTGTTCACCATTGAATAAAATATATCACCTTGTTAATTTTCAGTCTTTTCAATAAAAATACAATTTTTATAATAATTAAACTTTAATTTAAGCGCTTTCATTTTTTTATTGTGTATTAATAATTAAAGTCTCTTTTCTGAAAGATTGTTGCTATTTGACATCTTTATCTGTTGGTAAAAAGTGTTTTATCGCATAAAAGGTATAATTTTTAGAAGAAAAGATGCCACTAGACTTTATACAGAGTTTTTTCCAATAGGATTCTAAAAACAACAAAGTTTACGAAAACAACCTAATTAAAACAACCCTTTCTCATAATTGAAAAAGGGTTGTTAAAGATAGGACGTTGTAAGGTTATTCATTAATAAATGTTGGATTTTTCCTATACTTGTTTGGTGAAACTCCAACTACTTTTTTAAAAGCTGTACTAAAATAATGTTGTGTGTCATAACCTACTTCTTCAGCTATTTGGACAATTGGGAGGTCAGTATTATTTAAGAGCATAATAGCCTCTTTAATCCTTAAGTTAGTTACTAAACTAACAAATGACGTTCCTAAATCTTGTTTAATAATTCGACCTAAATAAACAGGTGATACTTGTAAGTTGTCTGCTACTCGTTCAATTGTTATATCAGAATCTGTAAAATTTTTTTCAATATAATGTCTAGCTCTTCTAACAATTGGTGAGATGGTTGTTTCACTAACTAATTTCTTTTTACAGTTTTCATATCCTTCAGCAATGGATCCAATGTCATTTTCAATGTTTTCAATATAAATATTTATAGATATTTTCAAGTACTCTTTTATTTTCATTTTCACTATATTATATAGATTCTCAGAAATACTATCCCACAGCAAAACGATGATTAGGTCTGTTTCATCTCTGAAACTCACTTTTGAACAATGATCAAATACTTCTGAAGTTATATTCTCTATTGAAAACAGTAGGATTTTTTTATCTTTATCAGACAACAATGGTTTATTAGCTACGTATTCTGGGCATTGAATGACTAAAATATGTTTTGGGCTACTTAATGGGAGGTCAAAGAATTTTAACTGATTTATAATGCTTTCCCTATTCTTTATTGTTCCATTTATCCATTTATTAAAAAATTGTTCACGTAATATTGATAGATTATTCTCTATTTGTCTTGAAGCCATCTCTAAAAATTCATCTTGTTTTGTATCACTTTCCAATTCCTCAACAACTTGATTTAAAACTTCATTTAATTTATTTGGTTCAACTGGTTTTAGAATATAATCGGTGACATTTAATCTTAAGGCTTCCTGAGCATATGTGAATTCATCATGACCAGTTATAATAATAATCTTACATAATGGTAGTTGTTCTCTTATTTTTTTTATTAAAGAAAGTCCATTCATAATCGGCATATTCAAATCCACTAAGATTATATTAACAGAGTATTTTAAAGCAAGCTCCAAAGCTTCTTCACCATCTTCAGCTTCAGCTTCGACAAACATGTTAAATGATGACCATTCAACAGATTGACGGATTCCCTCCCGAATAATAGGTTCATCATCGGCAATTAATACTTTCCATATAGAATTAATCACATTTCTCCCTCCTTAAGCTCTAGCATCATCAACTATAATATCTCTCTTTATAGGTAGGAAAATTGTTACTATTGTTCCCTCCCCTACTTTACTATCAATCTTTATTCCATAATTGTTTCCATATGTTAACTTGATTCTTTCCTGTACATTCATCATGCCGTACCCAATATCAATTTGTTTACTTTCTTTATTATCATATAAAGCATCCATAGTCTTTCTGAGTTTTCCAAGCCTATCTTGCTCTATACCTTTCCCATCGTCTCTAACAGTAAGTACCAAAAAATCCTGCTCTTTATTTGCTTGGATATAGATATGCCCAGGACCTCTTCTTTCTTTAATTCCATGGTAAATTGCATTTTCAACTATTGGTTGTAGCACAAGTTTGAGAGTCATAACATCATGTATGGCTGGTTCAATTGTAATAGTAAAATTTAATTTATCTCTGTATCTAGCTTTTTGAATACTTAAATAACTTTGTATATGTGTTATTTCATCAGTTAATAAAATATGATCTTGTCCCTTATTTAATCCAATACGAAACAACCTAGACAAAGAGGATACCAATTCTGAGACATCTTCAGCTCCTTGATTTCTTGCCATCCAATTTATCGTATCTAATGTATTATAAAGAAAATGTGGCTTAATATGTGCTTGAAGACTTCTAAGCTCAGCCTCTCTTTTTTGACGTTCATGATGTTCGGTTAATGAAAGGAGATTTATAATCTTAGAAATCATGTGATTAAAACTCTTACCCAACATACCAATTTCGTCTTTTCGATTACCTTCATAACGAACTGTCAAGGTACCTGATTCGACCTGTCTCATGATTGACATGAGGTGAACAATAGGTTCAGACATTGATTTAGAAATATAGTATGATGCAGTTATACCAAACAAACAAACGAAAAAGAAAAAAGATATAACGAATAAATGTATTTTCCTAACTTCCACCACAGAATCGTTCATGGAAAATATACCGACTGTTATCCAATTTGTAAACGCTTGCTTTTGAAAGATAAATTGAAGGTTATTTCCGTTTATTTTCTCTGAAAAAGATCCCGAATCTTCCTCATTTATAAGCAGCCTTTCAGGGACATTTTCAATTAAAGGAGTTGGTGGAGTATAAATCCCCTGTCCTTTTTCATCAATAACCATTAAATAACCATATTTCCCTAACCTAACATTTTTGGTTGCTTCAGCAATTACTCTCAACTTTAAATCAATTAAAACAACACCAAGAACTTTTTGTGTTTCTGGTTGGAGTATTGCTCTTACAACTGTTACTACTTCACTATTCTTATATTTAACATGACTTGTAATCTTTCGATCTGTTGGATGACCTATAATTTTAAATATTCCCTCGTTTTCAACTGCTTCCTTATACCACGCCTCATTTGTTAAGTTGTATTCAAATCTAGGATACAATTCATTACTGACATATCCTCCGTTACTATTAACAACTAATATTCCTGCAACCTCCGGATATAAGGTTGAAAGCCCTTGCATAAATTGACGTATCTCATATTCTTCATTTTCATTCTGATCTTCTATTTCTTGGTTGCTTAAAAATTTTTTAATTTCAGGGTCCATAGATAATAAATAAGTAATATTTTGCATATTGCTAGCATGTGATTCTAAAGTGCGATTTACTTGTTCAATTAGTTGAAGTGTGTGTTGTGTAGCTTGTTTATCTATTATGTGCTCAACTGTATAGCCAGTTAAAAGACCCAATCCGATAGATGGTAAAATACTAATTAAAAGAAGTAACGTGATAATTTTGTGTCTAATCGGTAGATGATTGAATTGAAATAATGGTTGCTTCATACTAGTCAACTCTCAATCTAGTAGCATTAATCAGCATAAAAATCTTCTACATTTTCTTTTGAGACAATTGTTATACCTGTATCAATATAAGCTGGAAATTGTTTCGAATTATCCATTTTTTCTGTAGAAGTTATACCATGGTTATTCTTAAAAAGGATTTGTAAAGACCAATAGCCCATATTCCAAGTACCTTGAGCAATTGTCGCCGCTATAGCATCTTCTTTAATTTTATCTAGAGTTTGTTTATCTGTGTCAAAACTAATAACTTTAATTTCTTCTGTTTTTTTAATAGATTCAATCGCACTAGTAATTCCTACTCCACCATTTGCTTCTGTAGCAAAAATCCCTCTTATATTAGGATACTCTTTTAAGATTTTCTCTGTAACTAATTTTGAACGTAATTGATCTCCTTTGCCATCCTCTATAGCAACAACTTCCATTCCAGGATATTTTTTCTGTACAGTTTCTATAAATCCTTCTGTTCTTTCTATATGGTTAAGTTGATTAGGTAGAGTGATGACAGCAACTTTTCCTTTTCCTTTAAGCAGTTCTGCCATTTTGTCAGCACTTGCATTTCCAGCACTATAATTGTTTGTACCTAAAAAAGTATGAGCATTACTCGCTGGTGCATCAGAATCAAATAGTATAACTGGTATTCCAGCTTCTATTGCCTTATTTATAGTTGAGTTCAATGCAAATGGGTCCATTGCAGATAATGCAATTCCATCTGGTTTCTTAGCAATTACTTGCTCTAAAACAGTCATTTGTTCATGAACATCATACTGAGTTGCTCCTCGATATTCAACTGAAACATTTAACTCGTTAGCTGCGTCTTCAAAGCCCTTAATAGCACTTTTCCAGTATTCAATTCCAGATTGAAATGTCAGCATAACGTATTTTTCATTAATGTCTCCTCGAAATTGATTTTCCTGATTGTCCGCATAAGAACTTGTTATGGTATCTTTCAAATGATAGTTGTATATATAAATAAAGAAAACTGTAAATAAGACTAAATATCCAATCAATAGCCTTTTCAATTGGTAGAGTCACCACCTTAGAGATTGTTTTATTTATTATACACATGTACGGACATTAAACCTATACTATTTATCACTTTTGCATCTACTATTACGGGAATTTTCGACTTTTAAACTATTAAGATGTATAAATTTAATAATTGTTTATAAGGCGTTAACATAGGTCTATTTAGATACGAATCGACATTTTTTTCAAAAAAATCTAAAAAAAGTGTAATTTTTACTAGTAATGTCATTTTTTAAGTTGTAATATGAAGGAGAATATTTTATTACTACCAACGTAATTTGGTAGGGTGGTTTTGGCTTAATCGGGGGAGGTCACCGTGTTTAACCAAAAAGAGAGAAAAGGAAAAGATTCAAAAAAACAGAAACCGATTAAATTAAAGAAGAAAGATTACAACAAGCCTAGAGTTGAGAAGAAACCACTAGGTATTTTCTCCTACATTAACACCATTCGCGGAAAATTAATTATATCTTTTGGTTTATTATCAATTGTCCTACTTTTATCCGCAACAACTTCTTACACAAACATCAACAAGCTAGATAAAGAAATTGATTATTTAATTCAACATGACTTGGAAATAAACACTAGTACACAGGATTTATCAAGAATTTTACTTAGTATGGAAACAAGTCAAAGAGGTTTTGTTATTACTGGGCTTACAGATTTTATTTATCCATTTGAGAATGGTAAAAATGACATTCCTACAGAACTTGAACATTTAAGAAATCTTTTCAAAGGTAATGATAGTCAACTGGCAAAGTTATCAAACATTGAGGAAGCCTTTAACAACTGGGTTGCCTATTCTGATAGCCTAGTTAATACAAGAAAAACTGTTGGTTTAGACGAAGCTGCAATTATTGTTGAAGCTGGTGAAGGAACAGAGTATATGAATTCCATTCAAACTGATGTTGAATTGATAGTTGCTGATCAGCAAAAAAACCAACAAGAAAGAATTAATGACTTGAATAGTCAAGTTTCAATCTTTAAAATAGTCACAATAAGTTTAACCTTATTCGCCATTGTATTATCTATATTCTTTGCACTTAGCTTAACTAGAGGACTAAAAATTAACTTAAATAAAATTAGCACGTCCATTCTTGAAATTGCTAATGCTGGTGGTAACTTAACAAAACGAATTCAGGTAAATTCAAAAGATGAGCTCGCAGATTTAGCAAATGACACAAATCAATTAATCGATGGTATCAGCACTTTGGTACACCAAGTTTCTCATATGGCGCAAAATGTAACCGCAACCACAAGACATTTGCTAACTTCAACAGAAGAAACTACAACAGTGATCAATTCAATTGCGAATGCTTCTAGTGAGATTGCCTCTGGAAGTGAAAAAACCGAAACAAAAATGAAGATATCATTTGAAATCATGCAAAGTCTTGAAAAAGCGGCAATATCTTTAAGTGAACAAGCTGAAACAGTAAAAACTAACTCGATTAAAATGCAACAGGTAGCACAAAATGGTGGAAATTCTGTTAAAGCATCTTCTGAAAAAATGCTATCCATAGAAGAAACTATGTCTAACACAAATAAAACTGTTGAAGCCCTAGGGAAGAAATCTACCGAAATCACTTCAATTATTAGCACAATTACTGACATTGCTGAACAAACAAATTTATTAGCACTTAATGCTGCAATTGAAGCTGCACGTGCAGGTGAGCAAGGTAAAGGATTTGCAGTTGTAGCAGCGGAAGTGAGAAGATTAGCAGAGCAATCTCAGGATGCCGCACGTGGTGTAAAACAAATTATTAGCTCTATTCAAGATGAGGTAAAAGTCATCATCAATCAAAATGATGAAGGTGTCAAAGAAGTCATTTCTGGAGTAGAGCTAACTAAGCAAACGAATAGCTCTTTTGAAGATATCGTCAAACAAACTCAACTGACAACAACTGTCGTCAATACAATGGTGGATTACATTCAGCAAACAATGAATCTTAGTAAAGAAGTGTCAGATGCATTTAATCAAGTAATCGACATCTCATCTACTAATGCATCACATACCGAAACAACAGCCGCTGCATCTCAACAAGGCTCTGCAGCAATGCAAGAAATTGCTGCATCAACATCAATGCTTTCTAAACAAGCAGAAGATTTAATGAAGGTTATCGGGAATTTCAAAATTTAATGTTTCAAAATAATAGCGCTTGGATTCTTATTCAAGCGTTTATTTTTCATTTATTTAAGGTCTCTAATTAAGAGTGTATTTGTAAACTTTTTTGCTTTTTTTGTACCTTTTATACGAAGAAATCTAATTCAACAGGCAATAAAGATAATTTAACACAAATCTTTCAGGAAAATGCTCTAAAAAGGCAAAAAACTTGATAAGTTAAGGCGGAAGCAGCAAGAAAATTGGACTTGTCATCGATTCTTGAGATTTATCTTCGATTATCCAGATTTATCATCGATTTTCCGAATTTATCTTCGATTAGACAATTTACGACAAAACTCCCTATTGTAAGTCTCTTCTATCTTCACTAGCATGCTGCTTTTAAAGTAAAAAAAGTCTACAAAACACAAAACAGACCAATCACAATACGATTGGTCTGCTGATTCATTTATTTATTATCATTAACCAAAACGATTTCTTAACCATTTATGATCAGTTATAATTTATCATTCAGAGTTCTAACCCCATAAACACCACCAGCTATTTTTCCTTCAGTTGATACAAATTTAACTTCAATTTTTTCTCTATTTTCCGTTAAATCGCGCGGAATTGAGTAAGCAATACTAAATAGATTGTCAGACATATCTCCCTTTAATGTTTGGTTTGCAATGACAGTATCGTTAATAGCAATTTGGAAATCTCGTTCATAAGCTATTCCGTCTAAATGTAAAATTTGATCACCACTAAAGTAGGTAACATGTAAATACATATCTTTTTTAGAATCTACCTTCATTTCATAGCTGAAAAATCCATCATTACGACTATCACGCCAGCCTGCATGAACAACATTCAAATATCCAGAATTTGAGTTTTCTGTTTTTAAGCTATGTTCAACTTCTGGTTGTTGCTCATGTGGTTGAACATGATCGACTGTGATAGATGCTAACTTTTCTGATTCACTTTGTTCTTTTGATAAGAATTTCTCATATTCTTCTTTATCCATCACATTCCAATACAGTGTGTAGCGTTGGTGATGAAGCGCATAAAAAGGAATTAGAGTTACTTTCACATTTCCTGGTTGACCTATTGATTCTGTCTCAAATGTTAGAGCACTACCTTCAACTGGTTTAATCCATTTCGTTAAATCTACTTCTCCTGTTACAAGTGTTGGTACACTAATTAAAGGATAGTTATTTAACTTTAGATGATCATCCAATATATCGCTTTCCGGGAAGTTTTCTGTACCTAAAGCTCCCGCGAGGACGATAGGTCCGTACATAAATGAAACGTGTGAAGATTCATCTTTAGCTCTGTAAGTATGCAGCTCCATTGGTAGCTTAATATCAATTACATCCCCATTTTGCCATTGTTTACTTATCGTCAAATACCCTTTTTCACTAGTTGCTGCGACTTGTTCATTATTAACTTCAACAACTACTTCGTTTGATACCCAGTATGGTACACGAATATGAATGGTTAAAAACTCATCTTTGTTAGCTTCAATTGTTAATTTAGTCGAACCAACCTCAGGAAATAAAGTTTCTTGTTTGATTTTCATTTCCTTTTTATTTAAATTAATTTCAGATGCAACAAATAGATTCACAAACAAATCATTTTCTTCTTGATGATAAATACTCCTTGTATAACGTGCCGGATTTTCCATACCTGTACCTGTACAACACCAAAAAGAATCATCTGCAGAGCAATATACTTTAAAATGACCTGGTTGTGTTGAAACAAAATATGTTTTCATACCTGTATCTGGATCTTGTGAAGCAAGAATATGATTATATAAAGCTCTTTCATAATAATCCATGTATTCAGCTTTATGTGTCCATCTAAACAAATGCTCTGTTAACTTCATCATATTATAGGTATTACAGGTTTCAGTTGTTGTAATTCCAAGCTCCTCTGATTTTTCAATCCCAAAATGTTCATTTTTAGAATTTCCACCTATTACATATGAACGGTTTTTGGTAACGATATCCCAAAAGAATACCGCTGCATCACGATAATATTTCTCACCAGTGATTTCGTAAAGTTTTGCAGCACCTACTAATTTAGGAATTTGAGTGTTCGCATGCTTACCTTCTAGCTCATCAATTCCTTTTGATAAAGGATCTAACACAGCTTTATGACAAAATCTAATTGCGAGATCAAGATAACCTCTATTACCTGTAATTAAGTAAAGATCAGCCATTGCTTCATTCATTCCACCATGTTCACATATCAGCATTCTTTGAAATTCGTCATCTGTCAGTCTGTCCGTTCCTTCCTTCGCCCAATCAGCAAGCTTTATTACAACTTCAAGTGCTTTTTCATTATGACAAATTTTATAAGCATCAATTAGCCCTGCATAAATTTTATGAATGCTATACCAAGGTACCCATGAGTCTCCTAAACTAAAATGAGAAACTTCAAAGTCTCCACCTGCAAACACTTTATCATAACAATCTCGTGGAAATCCGCTTACATATCCATAGTGATCAAATGATTGTACATGCGCTAGTTCATCTATCGCATAGTTTAGCTTTTCCTTTAATTTCTCATCCTTTGTTACTGAATACATGGTTGCTGCAGCAGAAAGCCAATGTCCTATAGAATGTCCACTAATACCTCGTGTTTCCCATCCACCATACCGTGGTTTTTTTGGTGTTTGTGAAGCTGCATCATAACAACTAGCAACAAGACGATCTACATCAAGATACAGTAAATATTCTTTCCCTATTCTCTCTGAATCTTTAAAAATACCATCTAATAGCTTTACATTATTCATTAATAGTCACCTGCTTTTCATATTTTATACTATTATTATGAATGTAAAATTTAATAACTGGAATTCACTAAACAATAGATTACATATCTTTTTTTTAGATATTTGTGTTATTCTAAAGTTAATAGATAACATATGATAAAGGTGATAATTATGAACAGTATAAAGATAAACTCATATAATCTTCCGTTAATTAGAGATATAGGTTATATCCATGATAGTAATGGTATATTTCGTCATCCTGATCGAAAAATGGAAAAAATTCATGTATTCATATTTGTCGTTGAAGGGGCTATACATGTTATTGAAGATGAAACAGATTATCGAATTAATAAAGGATCATATCTATTTCTCAGAAAAAACACACCTCATTGGGGTGGAGACTTATATAAGCCTGGTACCAAATGGTTCTATATTCATTTTTATGACTCACCACCAAGTGAATCGTTGATAGAAGAAGTAGAATACAAGTATTATCCTCAGTCCTCTTTAATTAATGAAGATACCTATTCAACTGCAGTAAGTCTTCCAAAGCATGGAATAGTCACAAACGCTAATTATACGGAATCAAAGCTTAAAAACCTTGTTGCTTTATATGAAAATCCACATCCGTTACGCCCTTTACAGCTTTCATTACAAACTTATCAATTTTTTATTGAATTGTATTCAAATCATATAGAAGATCCGCAAGAATCGAAAAATCATTATATTGTCAATCAAATGATCAAAATAATGAGAAGCTCTGAACATAAATTAACAGGAGAAGAAGTAGCTACTACACTTGGTATGAATTATGCTTATTTATCGACTATCTTTAAAAAGCAGACAGGTAGAAGCGTAAACGTGTACCAAAATGAATTGCTTATCGAAAAGGCAATTGAAATGTTCAAAAAGAACGAGGGAAATGTTTCTGAAGTTAGTGATATATTAGGATTTTCTAACCCTTTTTATTTCAGCCGAGTCTTTAAAAGAATTACTGGTGTTGCTCCGACAACATATATTAATGAGAATTATCGATATCAATAATAAGAAATGCTCAAGGGTCTTGTTCAGCCCTAGGTAGCATAAGACGAAGGGTTTATTTTTCCCTCGAGATTCTAGTGGAAAACAAAGTCTGAAGCTTTCTTATTACATAAAAAAGCAGTGTCAAATAAGTAACACTGCTTTTGATCCTGTAGCTACAAAATTAACTTAAATAGATTACTATAAATCTATTTTTAATAGCATTGAAGAATGTGGCAATAATTCATAGCTAATACCACTATCCATAATATCCACTTGCTGTTGCTTCCATAAATCTCTAACTTGAGTTTTTACTATATTGTTCAACCCTAATGCCTCAAATTTCACAGATACTTCCTGCTTATCATTCGATATATTAAATAACGCCACATAGATTTCATTTTCACCTTTAGCTGTCCAAACCACTTTATCTTTTTCCCTGTAGACTTGACGAGCACTATGACTATTTCGATGCATATCAAGGACTTCTTGATTAGTAAGCAAAGATAATGTCCATTCATCATTATCTCTTAATTCCCCACCAAACATTAATGGAGAACGAAAGATTGACCACAACGTCATCATAGTTATTTGCTCATCTTTTGTGAATCTTGTATACCGATCACTTGCACCTCCATCAACTGACCGAATTCCAATATGTCCTAAAGGTAGCATGTCAGCATCTGGCCAATAACCAGGTCCTATATTTTTACTCCATTTATAACAACGATCAAACATGTTATAAAGCAATTCCCACAAATCCCAGAAATCATCAGTCATGCGCCACATATTTGCATTTTCTTCAAGCAAGCTTGCCTGATCTAATGGAGCAGGTCCTGGTGAAAGACTTAAAACCATTTGACGACCACAATTATCTATTGCCTTTCTTATCATTTGGATTTCATCTATGTGTGGACCATATAGCTTTGAATCTGCAATATCATCGACCTTAAGAAAATCGACTTCCCATTCTGCATATAATTTAAAAAGAGAATCATAGTATTCTTGAGCACCTTCTTTTACAAGATCAACACCATACATATCTGTATTCCAAGGACAAATTGAATTAGGTTTAGCTATGTCTCTTGCAGTAATATTTGTGCCAAGGATAGGTGTATTTTGGTGAACAGCCTGACGCGGAATTCCTCTCATAATATGAATACCAAATTTCAATCCAAGATTATGTATATAATCAGCTAATGGCTTGAAACCTTTTCCATCCTTTGCTGACGGAAATCGATTTTCGGCTGGTATTAATCGAGAGTATTCATCCATTTCTAAAGGAACAAATGGACGATAAGCAGAAGAAACAGCCCCAGATTCTGACCACTGTATATCAACAACAACATACTCCCAACCATATTGCTTTAAATGAGCTGCCATATAATCTGCATTTCCTTTTACTTCATCTTCTCTGACAGTAGCACCATAACAATCCCAACTATTCCACCCCATTGGAGGCGTTAGTGCATATTGATGATGTTTCATATTTCTCCCCTACCTTTCAAAAAAGTAATCGTTTACAAAAATATCTGCATTTATTAAAATAAATCTAAACTACAAGTTGAACGAATGTATTTTTTGCTATATGATTATTTGTACGTACATTAAGATTAAGGTACTGAATAGATATTTGTCAAGGTATAAAACAGGGCTATCACCCTATTAAAACTATTATCATCAATGACTTAGATTGTTGTTTTCCTGTTTCTTCATAACAATGTGTACTCTATTATTCCAGATACCCTATGTAAAAAAACTGAGGAGGACCAAAATTGTACGAACAACCAGCATTTAAAGAATATACTTTCATTCCGGATAAGACCTTCCCTCTGAATATATTCAAGGTCTCTCCACCTAATGGAACAGGAATCCCTTTGCACTGGCAGGATCATATGGAATTCATTTTGATCAGGAAAGGAAAATTTCATGTACAGATACAAGAACAGTTCACAGAATTGTATGAAGGTGACGTATTATTTGTAAATGCAAATGAAACTCATGGTGCTTATTCCATGACAGAAGGTTCTGAGTTGATATCAATTGTTTTTAATGAAGCTTTAATCCGTAATCTATCACTTGATAGCACTGAAAAGAAATATGTTCTTCCTATTATTAACCAAGAATTAAAGATTCCTAGTATTATTAAGGCTAAAAATCCCGTAGCTAGTAGCCTAACAAGCTTATTAGAAGAATTGTATTTAGAATACATAGAAAAGAAAAAGGGTTTCGAACTCTTCATTAAAGCAAATCTTATTCATTCTATCGCATTAATTTTTCGATTATCAGAGGCAAAACTTGATTCTATTCAAAGTAATCGAGAAGACACATCAATTCAAAGCATACTCATATATCTTAGTGAAAATTTTCAAAAACAGATTACTATTACAGAAGCAGCAACTTATTGTAACCTAAGCCCTAATTATTTTTGTTATGTGTTTAAGAAAACCACTGGTAAAACATTTGTAGAATATGTAAATATGTTACGTGTTCATGAAGCAGATCGGTTATTAAGAGAAGGCTCTAACTCTATTAGTGAAGTAGCTTATCAGGTTGGTTATTCGAACCTTACATATTTCGGAAGAGTCTTTAAACAATATAAAACTTGCAGACCACGTGATGTTGTTAAGGAAGTAAGAGAAGCAAAGGAAAGTGTTCATACTTAACGAATTCCATTATAAGCAATAACAATAAATATACAAAAAAAGCCTTCTGAACGGATTCAAAAGAATCATGTTCGAGAAAGCTTTTTTGCTATTTTACAAGGGTTTATTCGAATATTTTATTGTTTTTAATGGATTATTTGATAAACATACATTCGTTTCATTTCGCTCCAGACACTCGCTTCACTTTAAAGGAGGCAGTGTCTGGAACTCCATTCCATTATAGTGAGTACATATTAAACAATCTTAAAGAAAACTGTATTAATAAGTGCTCATATAAAAATTTCTGAAAAAATCTTAATTAGCCATACCATTCTTTCTTCTTTGTAAGAAGAAGAATACTCCACCAATGACTAAGATCATAATACCCATTGCTAGGAAGTTAAAAGATGAAGTAGCAGTGTTTGGTAGCTCATAGCTTTCTGTTGAAGCACTTGCTAGTTCTAATACTTCTTCTTCATTTTCAATCTCCACAACTGAATAGATACTCAAGTGATCTGTTGATACATTCACTTTACCATCTTTGTAAACTGCACCTTCGACAATTTCCCATTTCTTTGTGTCTTCATTGAAATATACAACTCTAAGGTTATCAGTATTTTTCACTTTTTTCATATCTACTTCAAACGATAACTCAAGTGGTACTTGGAATGAATGTAACGTTGCATCCCCCACTTTAATCGTAAAGTCATAGATTCCACTAACAAATCTTGAGTCTGTTGTATCCTTTATACGTTTAATTTCGACATCTGCTCCTGCCTCAATCATACTAAGCGGAATGCTGATGCTAGATCCAACACCTTTTGGAGAGAAAAGAACCTGTTCAACGCCTTTGTCTTTTAACAAACTAATGTTCTCTTTTGTCAAAGTAAGCGTAGCCTTAGGCGATTTCTCATTCTTGAATTCAATGATAAGTTGACCATTGTTTTCTTTAATTTTTTCTAATTCTTTGTTATCTATTATTACTTTACCATCTTTCACTTTAGGTGAAACAGTTGCTGGTTTTTTATCTTTCTTTGGTTTCTCTTTTTCAGGACTTGGTGTTGTTGGCGTTTCTCCTCCATCACCTTCACCTGGTTGTTCTGGTGTTGTTGGCGTTTCTCCTCCATCACCTTCGCCTGGCTGTTCTGGTGTTGTTGGCGTTTCTCCTCCATCACCTTCGCCTGGTTGTTCTGGTGTTGTTGGCGTTTCTCCTCCGTCACCTTCGCCTGGTTGTTCTGGTGTTGTTGGTGTTTCTCCTCCATCACCTTCGCCTGGTTGTTCTGGTGTTGTTGGTGTTTCTCCTTCGTCACCTTCGCCTGGCTGTTCTGGTGTTGTTGGTGTTTCTCCTTCGTCACCTTCGCCTGGCTGTTCTGGTGTTGTTGGTGTTTCTCCTCCGTCACCTTCGCCTGGTTGTTCTGGTGTTGTTGGTGTTTCTCCTCCATCACCTTCGCCTGGAGGTGTTGGTTGTACCTTACCTGGTACTTCTCCAGTTTGATAGTAATCTAATATTTCCTCTTCAGATAAAGACATATTATCATAAATTAATAACTCATCCATTAGACCTTTGAATGGAGTATCCCAGAAATTAACTCCTAAAGCAAAGACTCCGTCAGTTGTTGTAAATACATCTCCGAAATTTTCTCCTGAATACGTATTTACTCCGTTAATATAAATGTTTAGTGTCCCATTGTTAACTGTAAAAGCAACATGTGCCCATTCATTTGTGCTTAATGCTAAATTAGTGTTTGCATCAACCCAATTACCATTACTTGTTGACCAAATCATTGTGTTATGTTGTACCCAGTCGCCGCCTTGTGGAACAAAACTTACCCAATTATCCTGATTTCTCGCTCCAAAAAAAGCAGTTGTAAAGTTTGTTTTTTCTTCTGGATTTAACCAAAATGAAACAGTATATTCATTACTCGAAATGAGTCCATTTGGTAACCGAATACCTGATGATCCATCAAATATAGCAGCTTGTCCAACTTTACCAACACCATACGTATTGGTTCCATCAGTACTTTCTATAGTAGCACCAGTTACTGTTCCTTCTTCAACATTTCCTGTACTGTCTTCGATATTATCCTCAAAAGCATAGTGAGCTACTAATTTACCCTCTTTTTGATGTAAAACAACTACTGAGAATTCTTTCGTTGTAGTAAATCCACCTTTTGTAATTGTTGCTGTTAATGTAACCGTAGCATCAGCATCATTTGGACGTGTAACTGCTCCATCCTCTGAAACAATCTCCGGATGAGTTGATTGCCATTTAATTTCAGTATTACGATAACCTTCTGTTGGAAGTGTTAAGTTACTAATTACCTTGCTTGTATCACCAAGATCTAAGTTATTCTTCACTTGTTCTACAAGCTCTTCATCTGTTTGAGTGATTGCTTTACTCCCCCATATTGCAATACCTTCAGAAGATAAAGTAGTAAAAGTCATTAAATAACTCTGAGTAGTGGGATCCCATTGACGAACAAATACTCCATCATAAGTTTGCCCTTCTACTTGTAACTGTACTTTATTATCATCAATAAACTCCCATGTACCTGTAACTTCACCAGTAATGGTTCCATCACTATTTAAGCCTACAAGAACCGACTTTTTAATTTCTGCAGTAATATCTTTGCCATGATTAATAAGTTTATATTCTCCGATAACATCTGCTTCTGTAACAGTTTCTAATGATTCTCCTGCATACTGATAAGGAGATACTACAGGCCAGCCATTTGAATTCGTATACATTTTATGAACACGAATTTCATGCTGTTCGCCTCTTTCAGGAAAACGAGTATGGAAGATTAAAAATTGTTCTCCAGTTTCTTCATCATAGTAAACTGAGTTATGACCAGGTGAAACATATCCAGTTCCAATACCTGTTCCTGGTTCTCCAACTTTTCGATCAAATAAGAAGTTACCCATCAATTTCACACCGAAAGGCTCTATTGATGCATCATCAAATATAGGAAGATCAGGATTAGCCTTCACATCAATCATGTCATTTCCTTCTGCATCAAGATAAGGACCATCTGGATTTTCTGAACGAACAACTCGCATATTATACCCACCAATTGCATCAAGTCCACCAAATGATAGGTACATATAGTAATAACCTGTTTCTGGAACATATTGAATATATGATGCTTCTATTCTACTATGATTTCCTCCAAGTAGTTTTTTCCCATATCCTTGATCTGGTAAAGGTTTACCAGTTTCCGGATCCATTTCTAAAATGAAAATCCCACCAGAATAAGAACCATAAGTCATCCAAAGCTTACCTTCAGAATCAAAAAATGTATCAGGATCTACAGCATTTGGATGGATTGTTGCATCATAAATTGTTCCATCTTCACTAATTTGGTCCCACATACCTGACTTTAAAATAATTCCTAAATCTTCATAAGGACCTTCTACTGAGTCTGCAACAGCAATACCAAGTGCAGAACGTGGAGAGTCTCCTTTACATGCATTGTAGTACATATAAAACTTTCCATCTTCAAGCTGAATAACATCTGCTGCCCATAACGTATCTGTTTCAGCCCATTCAAAAGTTTCTTTTAAGTTCTCTCTTACATCATCAAATAACGGATTATCTGCATTAACTTCAGATGCAAACTTGTCCCATTTCATTAAATCTGGAGATTTTGCAGCTGCCAAGTGTGATCCGAATACATAAAACATGTCATCAACCTTGATAACAGAAGGATCATGTACAGATGCATTTTGAAAAACAGGTACCTCTGCTGCTTGAACCTTAGGTACATGTTTAAATGCTGAACTAGGAATAGCAATGACGAATACAAATAATAAAATCAAAAACTTTTGCAACAACTGTTTCTTCATTTTCTCCTTCACCTCTTCTTTTATGACGAAGCTTTATTTATGTAATTTATACGCTCCACCAATTAAGTTTTTTTAAAAAACCCTTACAAAACTGAATTTTCAATTTGTAAGCGCTTTTCCTTTACGAAATTTATCGTATTATACACATACGTACATGTCAATATATTTTATCTCATGTAAGGTTAACTTTTTATAAAATCATTGTTAATTGTACGAACCTATTTTATAATTGAATTCAGTCACCAAGTGTTTCATACATAACGCAAAAATGATAGCGCTTACTTTAGTGGTTATCAATCTAGTTAAATGACGAAAGGAGGTTTCCTAATAGGAAATAGTATTAGATAACAAAATAACGGAGGGATACTTTTGATTAAACAAAAACGCTGGAAAGTAAAAGGAAAGTTTATTTTATTAACCGTTCTAATGGTTTTTACACTTACTCAAACTGTTTCTGCTTCTTTTTGGAATTTATCAGGAGATGTTATGTTACACGATCCGTCAATCATTAAGGAAGGTAACACATGGTGGGCTTTTGGTACTGGAGAAGCTGATAAAACCGGCATACGAGTTTTGAGATCTGACAATGGTACCAATTGGTCTGCAACACCTGTTATTTTCCCACAGCCTTTATCGTGGTGGAGCAACTATGTTCCGGGCCATACAAGTGCTCAATGGGCACCAGATGTTAATTATTATAATGGTAGATACTGGGTTTACTATTCTGTATCTAAATTTGGGACAAACACATCTATGATTGGGCTAACCTCTACAGAAAGTATCAATTCTGGTAACTGGAGAGATGACGGATTGGTGATAAGATCCACTTCTACAAATGATTATAATGCAATCGATGGTGATCTGGTTATTGATAAGAATGGAGATCCTTGGCTTTCTTTTGGTTCTTTCTGGAGTGGAATTAAATTAACTAAATTAGATAAAAACACTATGAAACCAACTGGTCAGCTTTATTCAATTGCTGCTAGACCAAACCATCCAGAGCATGCTATTGAAGCACCTAATATTACCTATAAGGATGGTTATTACTACCTGTTTGTTTCTTTCGATAAATGCTGCCAAGGTGTTGACAGCACTTATAAAATTGCTTATGGACGATCAACCAATATTACAGGTCCTTATGTAGATAAAAATGGTGTAAACATGATGAATGGTGGTGGAACAATCCTTGATGCTGGTAATGCTCAATGGATCGGACCAGGTCACCAAGATGTTTATAACAACAACATCATTGTTCGTCACGCATATGATGCGCAAAATAACGGAATGCCTAGATTGCTGATTAATGACCTCTATTGGGATGCTAACGGCTGGCCGACTTATGATAGTAATGATGCAGGTATTCTCACTGGATCCAAGTATAAGCTAATCAACCGTGGAACCGGTAAAATTGCTGAAGTTAACGCTAAAAGTACAGCTGATGGTGCAGATGTGATTCAATGGTCTGATAATGGTGGCACTCATCAGCAATGGACAATCACCAATCTTGAAAACGGTTACTATAAATTAAAAAATGTAAATAGCAGTAAAGCTTTGGAGATCTTTGGCTGGGACACAAATAACAGTGGTGATGCTGTTCAATACTCAGATCTTGGTGGAAACAACCAACAATGGAGCTTTGTTCCACTTGGAAATGGTTACTATAAAATAATTAACCGTCATTCTGGCAAAGCACTAGATGCTTTTGGCTCGACAAATGGCTCAGATATTATTCAATATGATTACCATGGTAGCACTAATCAGCAATGGCAATTAGTAAAGGTGAATTAAGTTTAGTATCGATAAGCAAAATAAATTAGAAAAGTCGTAATTTAAAAAGCACAGCATAAATTAAATTATGCTGTGCTCTTCTATACCTTATATTTTATCTTTGAGAAAGAACGTCCTTCTCATATTTCTTCACATCTTCCAACCAAGCTTCCTTCACAGGTACCCCCATTTGCTCACAATAATAATCCCAAATTGCGCCAAATGGATATGTTTTGAATTCTTCTATTAAAGCTAATCGTTCTGTAAAGTTTCCTTCTTCTTGTAATTGTTTTAAATGCTCGTTTGGTATAAGCATTGCATTCAGTAAAGATTTAATCATGTTACGAGTCCCAATTGTCCAAGCCGCCACACGATTTATACTAGCATCAAAGAAGTCTAGTCCGATCATAACTTTATCTAGTGCATCATTACGTACGATTTCTAGAGAAATTTCTTTAAGCTCATCATCAAGTGTCACAACATGGTCGCTATCCCAACGAACTGGTCTTGATACATGTAATGCTAATTTATCACTATATAGCAGCATGGAAGAAATCTTATTTGAAACCATTTCTGTTGGATGATAATGCCCTGTATCCAGTAAACAAAGTTTATCGTTTTTCAAAGCATACCCTAAATAAAATTCATGTGAACCAACAACATAAGATTCAGATCCGATGCCAAATAATTTACTTTCCACGGCATCGATATTAAATTGCTCATCAATTTGCTCTTCAAAGATTTTATCTAATGACTCTTTTAAACGAACTCTTGGTGTTAATCGATCACTTGGTACATCTTTATACCCATCAGGAATCCAGATATTTGTTAAAGTTGGAGTTCCTAGCTCTTTACCGAAGTACCCAGCAATTTTACGACTTGCAATACAATGGTTAATCCAAAACTCACGAATTTCCGGGTTTGGATGTGATAATGTTAAACCATCTGAGGCTTTATCATGAGAAAATAATGTTGGATTAAAATCAAGTCCTAATCCATGTTCTTTTGCCCAATTCACCCAATTCTCAAAGTGTTTAGGCTCTAATTGATCACGCTCTACCACTTCACCATTTGTTTCAGCATAAATAGCATGTAGATTGACACGATGTTTCCCCGGAATTAATGATAATGCCTTTTCTAAATCACTTCTTAATTCTTCAGGTGTTCTTGCTTTACCAGGGTAATTTCCTGTAACATCAATTCCTCCAGATAATTCACCTTTGTTTACTTCAAATCCACCAACATCATCTCCTTGCCAGCAATGAATTGATATTGGTACTTGCTTTAACTTTTCTAGTACGTCCTCAACATTAATGCCCCATTTTTCATACTGTTTCTTTGCTAATTCGTAGCTCTCTTTTACTGACATATTTATCATCCTCTCACGTATTGTGATTTATATGTTTTTACTTCGAATGAATTCTTTATTAACGCTCTTGCTTGCTGAATATCTTCTACTTCTCCTAATGTCATAAGCTGTGCGACAAGATTTCCAATCGCTGTTGCTTCAATTGGACCTGCGCAAACTTCTTTATTCGTGACATTCGCAATCATTTGGTTGAGCATTTCATTTTGGCACCCTCCACCAATAACGTTTATTTTTGGAAAGCTTTTTTCAAAGATTTCTTCAATTTCATTGATTGCTCGTTTATAGCTATTTGCTAAACTATCATAAACACATTTTGCTACTTGTCCTGGAGTTAGAGGTATTTGTTGATTAGTCTCCTGACAATATTGTTGAATTTCTTTTACCATATTTTCTGGTTTTAAGAATCGATCATCATCTACATTAACAATAGATTGAAAGTTTACTTCTTTTTCAGCAAGGGTAACAAATTCGGCAAATGAATAATTGTCATGATAATTTCTCTTTACTTCTTGTATCATCCAAAGTCCCATAATGTTTTTCAAAAACCGAAAACGATAATCCAATCCACCTTCATTTGTGAAGTTATACTTAAGAGCTTTCGGAACACAAATTGGGAAATAGTTTTCCACACCTATTAATGACCAAGTACCAGAGCTAAGATAAATTGTTTCTTCTAGTTCTGGAACAGAAATAACGGCAGAACCTGTATCATGTGTAGCAGGTAAAACTACCTTCATATCAAAGCCAAATTCTGAAACAAGCTCCTTTGATAAAGTGCCTACAACCTCTTTTGGTGGCTGTATTTCAAGAAACATCTCTTTGTTAATTCCTAACTTAGCCAACAATTCATAGTCCCATTGTTTTGTAAATGCATTAACAAGCTGTGTAGAGGTAGCGTTTGTGTACTCATTTGCTTTTTTACCTGTTAATAAAAAATTCAGATATTCTGGAATCATTAAAAATGATTTTGCTTTATCAATTACTTCGGGTGACTTCTTTTTTAATGCGAACAACTGATAAATCGTATTAAACTTTTGAAATTGAATACCAGTCTCCAAGTACAGCTTTTCCTTTGAAATAATCTCAAATACTTCTTCCATGATTCCATCTGTTCTTGGATCACGATATGCTACAGCATCTGTTAATAAATTGTCATTTTCATCTAATAACACAAAATCAACTGCCCATGTATCAATACCAATACTTTCAGGCTTAATATTTAGCTCATTACACTTGTTAATTCCCACTTTTATTTCTTGAAATAAAGCTTCAATATCCCAACAGAAGTGTTCATTTCTTTTTACTATATTATTGTCAAATCGATGAATTTCATTTAATTGTAATTTCCCATTTTCTACATGCCCAAGGATTAACCTTCCACTTGAAGCCCCAATATCTACGGCTAAACTATATTTAGTCATGATTACCACCCTTTTTTTGGAGGCTTTTTCTGTTAAAGTAGTGTTTTTATTACATAAAAATTACTATTCTAAAAGAAAAAGATGCCACTTGACTTTATTCAATGCTGTTTTCTTCAAGTATCTAATAACAACAAAATTTCCGAAAACAGCTCTTATCGAAAACGCTTACTTATTTACATTTTAAAATATTATCTCCCCCTTTACTATAACTTGATTAAACTCTTTTATTGTCCTTATTTGCCATTTTAATGTTGAAAAAATATGTAGTTAATAATTTATGTAGACCTTTGCCAAAAACATTCGCTTTTAAGTGACAACTCTTAAATATTCACCATATTTTCTCTCTTTGACAACCTTTGGATATAAGAAAGACATATATTTCACTACAAATATACAATTCATTTATGCACTTAATAACCTAAAATAAAATAGCCATATCATCTACTTTTATAAGTAGTAATATGGCTATTTTTTCAATATTTCATCTCTATATTTTTTTGGAGTATATCCGTATTTGCTCTTAAATACACGGTAAAAATAACTTATATTTTCATATCCAACTTCTTCTACAATTGAAGTAATCGGTAAAGATGTGTTAACCAATAATTCTCTTGCTACACTTAGCCTTTTCTCCTGAACTAGTTCTTTAAATGTAAATTTTGTTGCCTTTTTAATTTCTTTGCTTAACGTGTAATGTGGAAGACTTAATTTATTAGCCAATTCATACAATGTTGCATCTTTAAATTTCTCGTCAATGTACTTTAGTGACTCAACAATTGTTTGCTGCTTATGGCTCTCCTCTTTATATTTCACTTTATCAGAGTTCTTAATAAGCTCTACCATTAATAACCCCATATATAACTTTATAGTTGATTCTGACATCATCGAAGGATTCATAATTTCAATGATCATTTTTTCGATAAGCTCTTGAACACTTTCAATTTGTGATACAGCAAAATAAAGATATTCTCCATTTTGTGTTTCATTAAAAATACTACTTATTAAAAAATTAGAAATCATATTTTCCGTTGTTAAATATGAAAAGATAAACGAAAAAAATTCTGGTTTAATGATAAAGTTAATGATAATATCTTCTTCTGCACATGCTTCAAGTTCATGTTCAATATGTTGATTAAGGAAAAGAATATCTCCCTTTTTTAATTCAAGTTTTTCATTTCCTACGGTTTGATTAAGTGTTCCATTATAAACATAGTTAACTTCAATATAATTATGCTTATGTTTAGGAAATGGAACAAATCTTGTATGTTTTCGCACCATGATCATTCTATTATTTAAGAATTTTTCCCCTTCAACAATAAAACTTTCCTGACTCGTATAAATCTCTTTTTGCACTTCTCTCTTTGGTTGAAGAACTAATTTCTCTTCTTCATTTAACACTAATAATTCTTGGAAAAGATCATGTTTCATTAATATCCCTCTTTTATATCAAACAGAATCTAACATTGTATTTGCTTTTATTGTAAGGCTCTTTTCTGAAAGAAGGTTGCTAATTGACGTCTTTATCTGTTAGAACTAGTGTATTATTGCTTAAAAGTTATGATCTGTAGAAGAAAAGATGCACTAGACTTTATACAATGCTGTTTCCATCAGGTTTCTAAAACAACAAAGTTTTCGAAAACAGCCTATTATAATTTTATCCCGAATTTTACTTATAAGAAAAACGGCATAGGCTATGCTATCCCGTTTAACCCTTATCTCTTTATACCTTAACAATATGGAGCTGCACACCTTTTTCTTCTAACGCTCGAGCATACGAATCATTCATACGATCATCTGTAATAACACGCTCAACATTTTGGATATCTTTAATTTGGGCAAATGTCCGTACACCAAATTTAGTAGAATCGGCCATTAATATTGTTTGATCTGCAATAAACATCATCTGCTTTTTCAACAAAGCTTGCCACTCATTTGAGTCACTTAACCCTGCATCTATATGAACGCCTTTGCAGGATATAAAAGCCTTATTCACATGATACATATTTAGTGATCTCTCTGCTAGTGGACCAACATATGAAAGTGATTTGGGCTGTAGCATTCCACCAGTAGAAATAACACGAACTTGCTCTTTTTTACTTAGCTCTATCGCTACTTTTATTGAGTTCGTTAAAACCGTTAACGGTAAATCTGGCATCTCTTTTGCCATATACCAAGCAGTTGTACTAGCATCAAGGACAATTTGATCTCCTGATTCAATTAATTTAACTGCCTCAATGGCAATGGCTCTCTTTTGTGCTGCATTTGTAATTTCTCTTTCTGTATATGAAACTTCTGTTTGTTCATCTTGTATACTTACAGCGCCACCATGACTTCGGCGTAATAGGTTTTCTTTTTCTAATTTTTCTAAATCTCGTCTAATAGTTTCTTCTGTTACCTTAAAAATTTTACTTAGTTCTGTTACTCTAACACTTAATTTTTCATTAACAACATCGACAATTTTACGGTGTCTTTCTGCCACAAGCATGTGTATGTGCCTCCTAGTTCTCACAATGAGAAAATAAATTATGAGATTGAGCTTACTTGCCAAAAGAGTCAGCTCTTATGCTTGTAGGCTCTAGATATTATTATGACATAGTATAAACTGAAACGCATCGTTTTTAGTACTTTTATGCTTTCAACTATTAGCTACAAAACAAGGTGTAATAGAATTTTAATCTTTTACACCTTGTTTGTATCCTTATTATTTAGGCTCTTTTCTGAAAGATTGTTGCTAATAGACGTCTTTATCTGCTGTACCAGTAACAGTGTGTTATCGCATAAAAGGTGCGATTTTTACAAGAAAAAAGCACTAGACTTTATACAGAGTTGTTTCATCGTAATTCTAAAAACAAGTTTACGAAAACAGCCATTATTTATTATCTAGTAAATGCAGCTGGAACTCCACCATCAACGGTTATCATACATCCAGTTGTTCTATCTGATTTTGAAGAAGCAAAGAAAAGAATAGATTGCGCAATATCTTTTGGATAAATATTCACTAATAATGTCGTACGTTTACGATAGTGTTCTTCTAATTGATCTGGGTGGATACCATATGCTGCAGCACGTTCTTCTCTCCAGCTTGATCCCCAAATAGCTGATCCTTGAAGAACTGCATCTGGAAGAACAGAGTTTACACGAATACCGAACTCTCCACCTTCTGCTGCAATACATCTAGCAAGATGAGTTTCCATCGCTTTTACAGAGCTATATGCGGCTGCGTTCTTTCCAGCATATACAGAGTTTTTTGATCCGATGAACACCATATTTCCACCAGTGCCCTGTGTTTTCATTTGCTTGAACGCTTCACGAGCAACTAAGAAATAACCAGTTCCAAGAACATTCATGTTTAAATTCCACTCTTTTAATGAAGTTTCATCAAAAGGACTTGAAGTGGCAAGTCCAGCATTATTGACAATTGTGTCAACTCCACCATAAGTTAAAGCCGTTTGTTTGAATGCTTCTTGAACAGCTTCTTCACTGGTAACATCCATTTTCACTGCAAATGCACGTTTTTCACCATATTGTTCATTGATTTCCGCTGCTACCTTTTCCGCACCTTCCAAGTTAAGGTCAGCAATCACAACATGTGCTCCTTCAGCTACAAATTGACGACAAGTTTCACTACCGATTCCACCTGCACCACCCGTTACAAATGCTACTTGTCTTGAAAATTCAGCTTCTGCTGGAGCTAATGATAATTTATAAAGCTCTAAAGGCCAATATTCAACATTGAATGACTCATTTTCATTTAAAGAAACAAAGCTTCCTAGTGTAGTAGATCCTTTCATAACTGCAATTGCACGATGGTATAAAGCACCACTAACATTAGCCATCGGAATATTTTTTCCGCTATTAACCATACCAATACCAGGAATTAAAATAACTCGTGGTGCTGTTTCAGAAATTTTGTCACCTTCGTTTTTATTTCTTTCAAAATATGCTTTGTATTCTTCTTTAAAGTCTTCAATTCCAGCTTTTACTTTTTCTACTAAACTAGCAACATCTTCTGATTGTGGATTCCAATCAATGAATAAAGGTGTCATTTTTGTATGAACTAAATGATCAGGACATGCTGCTCCAACTTGTGATAATTCAGAAGCGTCTTTACTGTTTACAAATTGTAGTACATCTTTTGCATCATCATAAGTTAATAGCATTTTCTTTTCTTCACTAACAGCACCACGAATAACAGGCATCACTTGAGCTAAAATATCTTTACGATCTTCTTCTGGTAAAGCTTCATATTTTTGTCCACCAAATACATTTTCTTCAACAAGTTTTGATTGAATATATTGCTCAGCTTCATTGATAACAGAAATTGTTTTTTCATAGCTTTCTTCGGCCGTTTCTCCCCAAACAACAAGACCGTGTTTTTCCATTAATACTAATTCAGCATTTGGGTTATTTTTCACACCTTCTGCAATCATTTTTGATAAAGTGAATCCTGGACGAACATACGGTACCCAAACAAAACGATCTCCATAAATTTCTTCTGCAATTTGTCTACCATTGTCTGCACAACAAACGCTAATAATCGCATCTGGATGTGTGTGATCAACATGTTTATAAGGTAAGAATGCATGTAATAGAGTTTCAATTGAAGCACGTGGATGCTTACTGTCAATCATACAATGTGCAAGATATGCAACCATCTCTTCATCAGGCATTTCATCACGTTCAATTAAAGGACGAATATCTTCCATTTTTAATCCAGTGAAGTTATGAGCCTTCATTGTTGCTAAATCTGATCCACTTCCTTTAACATACATAACCTCTACATCACGGCCACGGAAATCTTTTTCGATTGTTTTCATTGATGTGTTACCACCACCCCAGTTACATACAGAACGATCTGTTCCAATTAAGTTAGAGCGGTAAACTAATTCTTCAACACCTTGAGATAATGAAGCTGCTTTTTCTTTATTCCATAAACTTTGTACCATTTTCGTTTCCTCCTCTATTGTTTATATCTGTTTTTGTTTGATTATCTGTTTTTAATTATAAACTATGTTTGTTTATTTTTGAAAGTGTTTTTTGTTTATTTTTGAAATTATTTATCATTCACAAGAATATAGGTTGCTTTAATTGGACCATGAACACCAACAATTAAGTTTAATTCAATGTCAGCACTATTACTTGGTCCTGTTATAAAATCAATACAAGACGAAATTTTTTTACCTTCTTGAACTTGTTTGTTGATATATGCAGTTGCTTGAGTCATCCTTGGCACTAATGTACTTTTTGGAACAATAGCAATATAGGTTTTCGGTAATAAACTAACAGATCTGCCCTTGTTTTCACTACTAAATAAAACGACTGTGCCTGACTCTGCTAAAGTCATATCACTAAATGTAATGCCAACATCAGCTTTTTCTGCTGCTTGGATATTTTTTTCTTTTAGTGCCGGATCCCAAATATGAACATCGAAATTCTCTTTAGGTAATTCCTTCAATAACTCATCTTCTAACCCGAACTGTTTATACCGCTCATCTTTCCAAGTTACAACACTTTCAACTTCATATTGTTCGAAAACATCACGGATTTGTTTCGTAAGATTCTCTGAATTTGTTTCGATAAATTGAGTATGAATTACTTCACAATGTTTTTTTAGGACTTCAACTAACTCATCTTTTGTTGCGTCTTTTAATACGTCATATTGTGGAGTTGTTGTCCACTCTGGTTTTGTTACATTCTTTCTTCTTTGTCTTCCTAGTTTTTCAGCAAGATTATTAAGAAATGTTTCTTCATTATGAATTTGTCCTTCTGTCATTATTTATTCGCCTCCTTTGTTCCTCTTTTTATACCAGTCTCTAAATCTCTCTTTATTAGGAGCAGGAAAATCACGCACGTCTGTCCAAGGCTTCATTGGTCCTGGCCCTTTATGAATACTATTATCTTGAGTAAACGGAGCCATAACAGAGGAAGCTGATTTTGTTCCCGCTTTATAAAGACTTGGAGAACTTGCTGCTAATTGATAGCCCTTCATTGCAAGCTTTTCAGCAAAAGGTGACTTTTTCTCATCTTCTACAATTTTTCTACGATGCTTAATTAATAGTTCATGTAGAGGTATTTTTACAGGACATGCATCTGTACATGCTGCACATAAAGATGATGCATATGGAAGCTCTTTATAATCTTCGTATCCACCAAGTAATGGTGTTAAAACTGCACCAATTGGTCCGGCATAAATTGATCCATAAGAATGACCACCAATATGACGATAAACTGGACAAACATTAACACACGCAGCACAACGAATACAGTTGAGTGCACTTTGGAATTCTGTTCCTAATATGTTTGAACGCCCATTATCAACAATCACAAGGTGAAATTCTTCTGGTCCATCTACATCTCCCTCGTCTTTTGGTCCTGTTAAACCAGTAATATAGCTTGTTAGTTTTTGGCCTACTGAGCTTCGACATAGTAAACTTACTAGAACATCTAGCTCTTCCCAAGTTGGAACAATTCGTTCCATCCCCATTACTGTAATTTGCGTTTTAGGTAAAGCGGTTACAAGTCCAGCATTTCCTTCATTTGTGACAAGACTTATAGAGCCTGATTCCGCCACAGCAAAATTACAGCCTGTAATACCTAAATCAGCACTTAAAAATTCCTGACGAAGCTGTTCTCTTGCAAAAAGTGCGAGCTCCTCAGGGATTTCTGATTTATCATAGCCTCGTTTTTCTTTAAACGTATCGCGAATTTGCTCTTTATTTTTATGAAGAGCAGGAACAACAATGTGTGAAGGTGGATCATGATCATCAAGCTGAAGGATATATTCCCCTAGATCTGTCTCAATCACTTCACAGCCTGCTTTTTCAAGTGCACTATTTAAATGAATTTCTTCTGTTACCATTGATTTTGATTTAACAACTTTCTTTGCTTTTTTTTCTTTTGCTACTTTTGATATATACTCATTTGCCTCTTCCTTTGTTGAAGCAAAAAAAACATGTCCACCACGCTTTTTAACGTTTTCACTCAATTGCTCTAAGTAGTAATCAAGGTTTTCAAGCGTATGAGTTCGAATTTCTTCTCCAAGCTTACGCCATTCTTCCCAATTTCCAAGCTCTTCTGTAGCTAAAAGACGCTTTCCTTGCATTCTCTCTTGAGCTGAAACAACTGCATTTCTCATGAACGTATTATTTACACCTTTATCAACACGTTCAAAAAATTTCTCATCACCAATCTTCATCGCCATTTTACTTCACCTCACTATTTAATACTTCTGCTATATGCATAACCTTGATTGATTTACCTTTTCGATTAATTCTTCCGCCTATATTCATTAAACAACCACAATCAGCTCCAATTAATACTTCCGCCCCGGTTTCTTCAATATGTTTAACTTTTTCATCAACCATTTGCTCTGAAATCGGAACCATTTTCACTGAAAAAGTTCCACCAAAGCCACAGCAATCATGACTATTTGGAAGTGGTTTTACATCTAATCCTTCAACTTGATCTAATAACTTACCAGGAGCATCTTTAACACCAAGTAAACGTGTCATATGACAGGATTTATGATAAGTCGCACATGCTGGTAAACTAGCATTTACGTTTTCTACTTTTAATACATCTACGATAAACTGTGTTAATTCATATGACTTATTTGCTAGCTTTTTAGCTCTTTCCTTCCAAGCAGGATCTTGCTCAAATAAGTGACTATATTCCTTAAGCATCGCCACACATGAACCCGATGGACCTACAACATAATCCGAATTTTCAAATGTACGAATCATATGTTTTGCCACTTCTTTTGTTTCTTTATGATAACCACTATTATAAGCAGGCTGACCACAGCATGTTTGTTGTTCAGGAAAATCCACTTCACAACCAAGCTTTTCTAAAAGTTCAACTGTATGTTGACCAACATTTGAATAAAATACATCTGCTAGGCATGTAATAAATAAAGATACTTTCATTCTCTACTACCTCCCGTTACTGTAAAAAACTGATCTTGTTCTTATTATACTACTTTTCTATTTTAATAACACCCGTTTTTGTTTGTTTATATTTATTTATTATTGATTATATGTTTGTTTTTCTTTTTTTGTTTGTATTTTTTGAAAAATTACGCTCTGTTAAACTTGTGATAATTATGTATTTGCACAGTAATTAGTTATTCTGATTTTTTTGCGTAAGATGTTTTTTTGTCGAAAATTATCTAAACGAAGATAAATTCGGAAAATCGAAGATAAATTTGCAGAATCGAAGATATTTTCGAAAAATCGAAGATAAATCCCAAAAATCGAAGATAAAATTTATTTGTGCTTCTCAACAAGCTTTAAAAAGCCCTAATCTACTTCGGATTAGGGCTTTTTTCGATCTATTAACTATTCATTTTTAAATATTTACGTTTTCTCCATACAAATCCAAATCCAATTACAATAAAAAGCAATCCTATGATCAGATTGTTGTATGTTGTTGTTGCTGTATTTGGTAATTCTTTATCTGTTGAAGCATTTACTAGCTCTGTTTCTTCTTCTCCATCACTTGTTCCTGGTTCTGGCGTAGTTGATTCTACATCACCCACACCTGATTCTGGTGTTGTCGGTTCTCCTTCACCGGTCCCTGGTTCCGGTGTTGTCGGTTCTTCTCCTTCACCTGTGCCTGGTTCTTCCGGATCTGGAATTGGATCAACTTCTGGCTCGTCAACTACATAATCACCTGTACGTTTTAAGTAGAAGTTATCTAGCGTACCCCATGCGCCTGGATTTGCTTTAATTTTTGCTCCAATAGTCAAAGTACCATCTAATACAAGTATTTCTTTGATCTCAGGGTTACTCCAATTCACCCAACCATTCACAGAAGTATTCTGTTTATATTCTTGATCTTCTGTTGTTGCATAAAGATACATGTCAGATTCGTCTGCATCTCCACCTTGCAAAAACATTGATAAGCTATAATAACCTGGCTTTAAACCTGTGATTTTTTGTGTAACATCAAAGTCAATTTGTTCACCTGAATAATAATGTAATGAATATTCTCCAGATTTTGCATCAGATGCTTTTTGTTGGAAAGTAGCGTATCCAGATGTTTCACTATCATAAGTAATTTCCCACATACTTCTATCACTATTTTCAAAACTAGAATTAACAACATAATTTTTTGCATTTATTTGTAGATGCGCCTTAACAGCACCGTCACCTTCAACCGTACCGTCAATTTCATATGACCCTTCTCCAGCTTTAATAGCTGCTGCTAATGCCGATTGATCCCAAGCAACATTTACAGATCCTTCACTTCCATCATTGTAAATAACCGTAACTGTAGCAGGTAATGAAATATCTTCACCTACATTTGCACTTACAGATATATCTTTTATTTCATCAATCTCTAAAGGTGCAACTGCTCCTGTATCAACATATTTGAATACATTTAAGGAAGAAAGAGGTTGTCCATTAAAATCAAATAATGCTTGATTATCTACAGCACTTCCCCCAAACCATTGTCCTGCATCATGTGGATCATATTCTGTAGCATAACTAGTAGCCCAACCTGAGCCATGCTCTTCCCAAATTAATTTATTTTGCTCTAAATCTGATCCTACTGGAAGCCATGCTGGTTCCCAATAAAACACACCAATACCTGCATCTCCTACATTAGCAACTGCTTCAATCACATCTCTTACAGAATTAGCTTGACCTTGAACAGTAATTGGATAGTTTAATGTTTGACCCGAATTCTTTGGTGCTGTATTACCATGACCATCACCATCTTTAGCAGTATAAGCATAAGATGTTTCAGCAACCATCACTTTTTTACCGTAGATATCAGCTACATTTTTCAAAACTGTTGTTAAGTTATCCAACGTTCCATGCCAAAATGGATAATAGGAACTAGCAAACACATCATAATCAACTTGATGATCATCTAGAGTTTTAGCTATTGAACTATATCTTCCAGATGTTTCTGGGTTGGTAAAATGTAATGCTACTAAGATATTTGGATCAATTTCTCTAATTGCTTTACTACCTTCATTAAATAATGCGCTCATTTTTGACCAATCAGATTCTCCAGCAATCGCGCCATTTGTTTCATTACCAACTTGAACCATACCAACATCAATACCTTCATCTAATAAGGTTTGAAGGCTTTCTTTTGTATAGTTATAAACTGCTGTCTTTTTATCTTCAAAGCTTAAATCCTTCCAAGCCTTTGGTGCTTGTTGTTTTGCAGGATCTGCCCAGAAATCTGAGTAATGGAAATCTACTAACAACTTCATGCCATTTGCTGTTGATCTTTTTCCAATCTCTATTGCCTTTTCTAAATCATTATTTCCGCCACCATAGCCATTACCTTCTGAATCATATGGATCATTCCAAATACGTACACGACTATAATTAACTCCTGCTTCTTTCATCGTTGTAAAAATATCTTGTACATCTCCAGCTTCGTTATAAAATTCCACACCACTGTTTTCTAAAGAAATGATACTTGAAACATCCACACCTTTAATAAATTCGTTATCTAATCCTTCCACTTTTTCTACGAAAATATCAGCTTCCACTGGCTGTGAACTATTATCCTTTGAAACTAGATTAAAGCTATCTATAAAACCATAAGAATTAGGGGCACCGGTGATTGTAGCTCCTATTTCAAAATCAGTCGCTTCTTCTGTCAAATCAAATGAAAAGGTAAGCGTGTCCCAATTGTTGTAGCCCTTAGTCATAACTGGATCTAACTTATTTTCTCCAGCAAAAAGAGTGACATTTCCTGCTTCAGCAGCTTCTCCCCCCATCGAATGAACCGATAATTGATAGCTTCCAGCAGGAAGGCTCTCAATTGTTTGTTTAACCGTGAATACCTGATTTGGAGTTGCAGTATCTTTTACCCAATATTTAAAAGCTTGTTCTCCTTCAAGAGGAGTTATCCACTCGTCACTTGCATAATTAAAATGCTGTAAATCAACACCATCCCAGTTTTCAGTTTCAACAGCCCATGAACCATCTTCCCAAAAATCTGTTTCAAATCCACTATTCACTAAAAGATTGTCTACTGAATCTACTGCAAAACTTACATTAGATTGTCCTAAAAATGAACTCAATAACAAAATTATTGCTAAAAACATTGATACGATCATTCTATTACTCTTTCTTCTACGCATATTATTACCACCTTCCGATTGATATTTGTGTAAACTTAGCCATTCTTGATTTCTTATTTCATCACTCCCTTCAAAGTAAGCGTTTACTTTTATGTAAAAAAAGGGAATTGATTGTATAACAAGGAAAGAGACATCCATTCTACATTCGAACGGATGCTCTTACCTATAAGAATTCATTAGCTATTCTTTTTCTCAATTATTCGTACTTCATATCTCTCTAACATTAAATCTCCAGTGATTACATCTCCAGATACCATATCTTTCCCTTGGAAATCAAAGCTAATAGGTTGTTTTTCTTCTGTAAAGTTCATAATGAAAATATAATCACAATTTTCTGCCTGTCTGACTTGAACTGAAACACCTTGTTCATGTTTAATTTCATGAACAGCTCCAAGACTTAATTCATCTATTAATCCACTATAAAAGTCTCTGTGAAATTGTTCATCTAAGCGTGCACCAATATAATATGATTTTCCTTTTCCATATTGATGACTTGTCACTGCAGGTGTATTTTCATAAAAGTCCTCTTGATAGACTCCTTCTACATTAGCAGAATTAAGATCAATAACTGTTGCATAATCTTTCATCTCATATGACTTGTTTTTGTAAGTTACATGATTTCTATCTTTTGGATACAAAGTATCTGTTTCAAGAGGCTTCATACCAAAGATCTCTTGAAGGTCTTTATGCCAGCCACCCATATAAGTTAAATCATGTTCATTCACAAGACCACTGATATAAGTCATGACTAATTTACCACCATTAGCAACAAATGCTTTTAGTCTTGAAATTGTTTCCTCACTTACTAAATACAGCATTGGCACAATAAGTAATTTATAATTAGAGAAATCTTGCTCTTTCGTTATAACATCTACTGGTATATCTTGTTCCCAGAAAGTGCGGTAATGCTGTTGTAACGTTTGTGGATATAGCTTCGTTTTAAGGCCAAAGCCTTGAGCATCATTTATTGCCCAGTTGTTTTCCCAATCATAGAAAACCGCTACCTCAGATGGGCGATTTGTTCCAACTACATCTGATAGCTTTTCTAATGTTTGACCAACCTTTGCAACCTCTTTAAACACTCGATTTTCTGGACTATTATCATGATCAACAACAGCTCCATGGAATTTTTCTGAAGATCCTCGTGATTTTCTCCACTGGAAATACAAGACACTATCAGAACCATGTGAAACCATTTGCATAGAAGAAAGCAAATGCATACCTGGGCGTTTCGCTTTATTTACTTCATGCCAGTTCACTCCACTTGGTGTTGATTCCATTAATAAGAATGGCTGCTGTTTAAGGCTTCTATACAAATCGTTAATAAAGCCAACTTTCATTGCTAACTCAGCAGTACTCTCCCAATCATTATGCCAAGCAGGGTATGCATCCCAGCTAACAACATCAAGATGTTTTGCAAACTTGCTATAATCTAGTGCTTGAAATGGTATTAAGTCAAATGTATCTGCCATAAAATTTGTCGTAATCGGGATGTTAGGTGTTAATTCTCTTAATGGCACAATTTCATTTTCATAAAAGTTTATCGTTTGGTCTGTAACAAATCGACGCCAATCCAAGTTTAATCCATGAACGGCACTCTCACCTATCGGAGAAGGAGGTTCAATTTGTGACCAATCATTATAAGTATGACTCCAGAAAGGACCCCACCATGCATCATTTAGAGACTTCAAACTATGATTATATTTTTCTTTTAACCAATCTCTGAACGCATGTTGACATGAATTACAATGACATTCCCCACCATATTCATTGGAAATATGCCACATTAATAAACTTGAATGCTGACCATATCTCTCTGCTAATAGTCGGTTCATTTCCTGCGTTTTTTCACGATAAACTTTTGAGGTAAAGCAGTGGTTATGACGACCACCATGTAACTGCTTTAATCTGTTACCGTTTACTCTTAAAACTTCAGGGTATTTTTGAGACATCCACGCAGGACGAGCACCACTTGGTGTAGCTAGGATAACTCGACCACCAATACTAGTGATGTTTTCAAATATCTCATCTAACCATTCGAAGTTATAAACTCCTTCTTCTGGTTCAAGTGCACTCCAAGCAAAGATTCCTACTGAAAATGTATTTGTGTGTGCAAGCTTCATCAGTTTTATGTCATCAGCTAAAATGTCAGGTCGATCTAGCCATTGATCAGGATTGTAGTCTCCTCCGTGAAGCATGAATTTCGCTTTTGATGTATATGTTTTATTACTCTTAGACATAATTCTCTCCTTTTAATACAGAATTTCGTTAACCCTTTGTGCCACCTGCTGTTAACCCTGAAACAAAGTTCTTTTGTAAAAGGATAAAAATAAGAGCAATTGGAATACTTATTAAGATCGCTCCTGCAGCAAAGGTTGTATAACTTGCACCCATTACATCGTTTACTAAGTTAAATAACCCAATTGGTAATGTATAGTACTCAGCTGATCTTAAAATCGTTGATGATAAGATAAAATCGCCAAGAGGTCCTGTGAATCCTAGCATGGCAACTACAGCAACCATTGGTCTTGAAAGTGGCATTATAATTTGTATAAAGATTCGTGTATTGCTTGCACCATCAATCCTTGCGCTTTCATCAAGATCGATTGGAATCGAATCCATATAACCTTTCATAAGGTACGTATTCATTGGAATAAGACCACCTATATATAGCAGAATTAATAACCAATGATTATTCATCATTCCTAGAATTTGCGCTAAAACAAATAGAGCAATTAACGCTGAAAACTGAGGAATCATTTGTAATAGTAAAAATAACGTTAAAGCATTTTTTCTCCCTTTAAAACGGAATCTAGAAAAGGCATAGGCTGTAAAACAAACACTAGCAACAGTACCTATCATCGTAAACACACTAATTTTTAATGAGTTTAAATACCATTGACCGTATTGTAAGCTTTCTTTACCAGCAAACAATTCTCTATAATGATCTAATGTTGGATTTTTCGGTATGATTGACGTACTAATTAAACTATTACCTGGATTAAAGCTTGCGCCTACAGTCCAAATTAACGGATAAATGATGATAACAGACGTAAAAATTAAGATAGTATAAGAAATTAGGAGACTTATAAATTTTCTCGTCTTCGTATTTGACAGCATCTTTTAAACCTCCTCTTTAAACGATTTCGTCCGTCTGAACTGCCATAATGCGATCACAATAACAAATACAGACAGTAAAATAGTTAATGCTGCTGCAAGAGAATACTGACTCGATTGCATCGTTAATTTATAAATCCAAGATACTAAAATATCAGTTCCACCAGCATTTGACCCAGGTACTGCTGGACCTCCACCATTAAATAGATAGATAATATTAAAGTTATTAAAATTAAACGTATATTGTGTAATAAGTATTGGAGCCATTGCAATTAATATCATTGGCATAGTAATATTTTTAAATTTAGCAAACATCGACGCACCATCGATTGTAGCTGCCTCATAAAGATCTTCAGGAATTGATTGTAGAACACCTGTAGTTACTAAGAAAATATATGGAAAACCTAACCAACCCTGCATGAGGATAAGTGCTAATTTAGACCAATTTTGATCTGTTAACCAAGGAATCGGATCAATGCCAAATGCTGCTAAAATATCATTGTTTATTGCACCAAAACTATCATTAAATAATCCTGCAAAAATTAAAATCGTAACAAAACCAGGTACAGCCCAAGGTAGAACTAAGATTGTTCGAAACAACCTCTTAAAGCGAATTGCTTTTTGATTGACTAAAACAGCAAGGAAAATACCAATACTAATTTGAAGAGTTGATGCTACTAGAGTCCAAATAACAGTCCAAGATAAAACATCAAAGAAAGTTGAACGCCAAATATCAACTGTGAAAATCTCTGCAAATGTTTGTAATCCAACCCAATCAGCTAGATTAGCAGGAGGAGAATGATATAAATCATAATTGGTAAATGCTAAAGCAAAGCTAAATAGGATAGGAAAAATAACAGCAAAAATCAAGATAAATAAAGATGGACCACTAATCACATATGGATAACCATGTGCCATTAAATTATGGTATTGTTCCTTAATTGAGCTTAACTCTTTATTCTCATCTCGTAATTTTCCATTACTATATGCATCTTTCAAATTAAGATAATAAATTGCTAGACCAAAACAAGTAACTATAACAGCAATAATTCCTTCTGCTAGAAGGAAAACAGAGTTATCACGTGGTACTTCTGTTCCTAGTGTAAATAGTCCCCAAAAGCCCATATTCAATAGATCTTTAAACACAGCAATGAAAGATACACCTAAAATTAAATAGATAAGCCCTTTAACCCATTGCTTATTATAAAATTGTCCAAGACCAGGAATAACAGATAATAATAAGGCATTTCTACGATGTTGCATTTTATTCACCTCTCTAAATAGACAGGAAATCGACATTCCGTCCGTTCTTTAAAACTTATAATAAATGGTGTCAAACGAAGAGTTACGTTTGACACCATTATTCAAACCTTAATTATTTACCTGAATGTTTTGCCTCAATTTGCCCTTTAATTGTTTCAACAGCTTGATCTAACGCTGCTTTTGGTTCTGCTTTTCCAGTAGCAATTGTTTGTAGTGCAGAATCTGTTGGTGTCCACACTTCATTCATTTCAGGAATGTTTGGTGTTAACTCAGCAAATTGTGATTGCTCTGCTACTGCTTGTGCTGATACATCTTCAGCAACGACTGGATCATTTGCAAGAGACGCTACAGCTGGAACTTCCTTCGTGATTTCAAATCTTTTTCTAGAATTTTCTTCATTTGCAAGGAATACAACTAATTCTTGTGCAAGCTCAGCATTTTTTGAATAACCACTTACGTTATAGCTTTTCACACCAACGAATGAGCTCATATTATCACCGTTTGATAATTCTGGTAACTTCACAACTCCATAATTAATACCTGCTTTTGCATATGGTTCAGTATTCCAAGGGCCAGAAATAACCGCTGCCGCTTTTCCTTCTGTAAATAATGTATCTAAGACATTAATTCCTTGTTCCCCAATGATTCCTGCTGGGAATAAACCTTCTTTATAAAATTTTTGAATATATTGTGCTCCCTCAACAGCGCCTTCATTGTTTAAGCCGATATCAGTTGGATCATAATTTCCATTATCGTCTTTACCAAAGATATATCCGCCATAACCACTCATAATACTTTGTGCATAATAAATTTGATCAAACAATGCTAAGAAACCAAATTTGTTACCGTCAGTCATTTCTTTAGACAAGTCATACCATCCATCTAATGTTGTTGGTAATTGATCTTCAGAAACTAAATCTTTGTTATAGAAAAGTACTGTTGTTTCAACAGCTTTTGGTAAACCGTAAACTTTACCTTCTACTGTTTGTGACTGCATTGCAACATCTGTATAAATAGATTGAACATCTTCACCAACAGTTAATTCTTTTACTAAACCTTCAGTTACAGCTGTTCCAATTTGATCACCAGGCATAGTTAATACATCTGGACCTGTTCCAGCTGGACCATCTAAACGTAAATCTTCAATTTGTTGAGCATATGTTTTTTCAACCACTTTTACTTTTACATCATGTTCTTTTTCAAATGCAGCAACAGCATCTGCAATTCCAGCAGCTTTATCTTGATCTTCCCAAACTAATAGTTCTGTTGTTCCTTTAGCAGCATCTTTCTCAGTGCTTGTCTCTCCACTATCACTTTCCTGTGGTCCACAGCCTACTAAAGCTAAACTTAAAGCTATACCACTCATAAGACCTAAAAACTTTTTATTTTTCTTCACTATATTTGTCCCCCTTTAGTAATATCAGCGGTTTCTATTAATGGAAACGCTTTACTAAAAATAATATATCACGAGAGAAAAAATAAGTAAACAAATATTTTACTATAATCAGTAAAAATATTTACGAAATTAATAAGAACAAATTTTCGTAGTATTTTCACACGTTTCTTTAAGGTTCTATAAATCATTATCATGTACTAGTATTTAAGTATTTCTCGAAAAAAACAAAAAAGTGGTGAATCTTAACTTAATAAGATTCACCACTTTAATTAATATATTAACCTTTATCTAATTCGTACTTTTTCTCACAACTAAATTTGAACCTATATATAATGTTTTAACAGATTTGCGTTTTTCAAGTACTTGTTCGAGCAATAATTCAATCGCATTTTTGCACAATTCCTGAATATCTATATGAAACGTTGTTAAAGGAGGTGAAACATATTTTGCCACACTAATATTATTAATACTAACTATGCTCACTCGATTTGGTATCGCTATACCCATTTCATTCAATGCCTGTAAACAACCTACTGCAATAGCATCTGATGCAATAAAAAACGCTGTAGGTAATTGATCTGCCAAATTATCTACTGCATTTTTCATTAAATAGTAGCCATTATCTACAGAAAATCCTCTATGACAAAATATATATTCTTCCTTAAGTAAACCTTTTTCCTCCATATACTGACGAAATATTTTTTCTCGGAAATCCATCTCATCTTGATCATTATTTGGGTTATGATATGTTCCCCCGATAAAACCTATTTCTTTATGACCTTTTTCTATAAAAAGATCAACTGTTTTTGTTGCAACCTGCGCTAAATCTGGTTTAACTGAATCAAAATGGTTTGGATCAGGCGTTGAATCTATAAAGACACCATTAGAAGTTAAGCTTCTAAGATGAGCTAACTCTTTATCAGAAAACGTACCTACTGCAATAAAACCTTCAATATTATCAGGTATGATGTCAATTCCATCAGTAATTTTATAGGTTGTTAATTCTACATTGAATTTTTTGGCCAATTTTTCTATTTCAAGTCTCATTGTCTTGAAATAGACATCCTCTAGTTCCTCTTTATCTGTTAACCAATAGAGAAAAGCTATATTTTTCACTAATAACCTTACAGTGTTTTTCTTATAATTTAACTTTTCTGCAACATCATAAATTTTTTCTCTCGTTTCATCCGGAACAGAAAGGCTTTGATCATTGTTTAGAACACGAGATACAGTTGAAATAGAATACCCCGCTTCTTTCGCAATATCTTTGATTGTAGCCATTCTCTTCACCTCCAAATCATCTTCCCTTTTCCTAGTACAACACCAACACTTCACTAGTAAAACATTTTACTTTATTTTACTACATTTTACGAATATGTAAAGTATTAAAATTCTTCGTATTATTATTTTGTTAATTAATTAGCAAAAATTCCATTATTTATGATACGATAAAATAAGAATACAAGCTTACTATAATATCAATTAAAGTAATGGTGGTTTTCATGAACAATATGAAAAAAATTTACTTCATCGGTTATTTTATTTTATTTCCAATAATTTTTTTGATAAGTTTTTTTATATGGACATATTTTATCAAAGATTTTAATTTATTTACCATTATACAAGACTGTTTCGGTATTTTAGGAATTTACTATTTAATCACGAGTTTTCTTTTTTTAAGATATTTACCTAATCAAAATAAATAGAAATCATATATGTAGTATTTTTTTTACAGGAATAGTTGTCGAGAATTTCATCCAATAGATTGGAGACAAAATGATCCTTTTTCGTTATTCTATTATGAGAGAAAAGGAGGGAAAGTTTTGGAACCATTTCTTCACGGAATAATTTTAGCATTTGGTCTAATTTTACCTTTAGGAGTACAAAATATTTTTGTATTTACACAAGGAGCCACCCATAAAAAATTCACAAACGCCTTACCTGCAATTTTTACTGCAGCCATTTGTGATACATTTTTAATTTCATTAGCTGTTACTGGTGTTTCACTTATTGTTTTTAATTTTATTTGGTTAAAAACTATTATTTTTTTTGTTGGATTTTTGTTCTTAATTTATATGGGATGGGTAATGTGGCGGGATTCTTCTCAAATAAAAAAACATCAGGAGCTAAATCAATTTTCACCTAAAAAACAGATAACATTTGCAGCTTCTGTATCACTATTAAATCCCCATGCGATTATGGATACAATAGGAGTGATTGGTACTAGTTCATTAGCTTATAGTGGAACAGAAAAATGGCTTTTCGCACTCTCCTGTATTGCTATTTCTTGGCTTTGGTTTCTTGCACTTGCTATTACAGGTAGAAAAATCGGACAGCTAGATACAAATGGGAAATTTTTAAGGTACATAAATCAAATTTCAGCAGTAATTATTTGGATAATGGCTATTTATATTTTCAGTCAGATTTTTCAATCGTTATAAATAGGCATCAGCCACAACTAATATATACAAAAAGATCAAGAAAACCTGTTACTTTGATTAGTTTAAACTATCTTTGAGTAAGGCTCTTTTCTGAAAAATTGTTGCTAATTGACGTTTTTCTCTGTTAGAACCAGTGTATTATCGGATAAATAGTGCGATCTGTAGAAGAAAAGATGCCACTAGACTTTTTACAGAGTTGTTTTTATCAGTATTCTAAAAACAACAAAGTTTATGAAAAAAGCCTTGATTAAGGCTCTTTTCTGAAAGATTGTTGCTTATTGACGTTTTTCTCTGTTAGAACCAGTGTATTATCGGATAAATGGTGCGATCTGTAGAAGAAAAGATGCCACTAGACTTTTTACAGAGTTGTTTCTATCAGTATTCTAAAAACAACAAAGTTTATGAAAACAGCCTTGATTAAAAAGCTTTACAAAAAAACTACCTTAAAATAGAAAGTCTTGCAATCTATTCTAAGGTAGCTGTTAAATTGATTTATTTTTCAGATCGTTCATTAATATTGATTATTATGCTTTCAGCTTTAGCTGTTAAAATTGATTTTGCATTTTCGCTAACTTCTTTTTTCTTCTGTTTTTGATCTAACTGTTTAATGAATTTCTCTAAGAAGGAAATTCCCTTTTTATCAGAGCCTTTGTCAATATGATGTTGAGCTTGTTTTAACGTATTTTCAAGTTTACGTATAATTGAGCCATTCAGCTCTCCATTTTCTTCATATATGTCTACTAGATTGCTTAAAGAAGTTAACTCATTAGGCATTTTCATATCAGGCTGTGGAACACTTTGCCAATCAGTGTCAGAAGCAAAATAATAGCTTGGATATGCTGGTTGATTATATCCTGCGTTTTGCCAAGCAATACCTGTTCTATATTGTGCATCATGCATCAATGTATATAATTTACGATCTGTTACTTCTGTGTTTAAATATATTCTAATTGATTGACTATCATCCGTTCGAACAAGCAATTCCTCACGCCAATCTCCAAAAATATCAGCAACTAATGATGGATTTCCTTTTGTACCATTATTTGTTTTTGTACCTGAGGCAGTTAAAACTGTTCCTTTTTTCCAATCATCGATTGTTGGTGTTTTATCTCCTGATCCATTCACGATCTGTGTTGTCATATCAGCAGACCATTTTATATTCATATTCGTTCCAGGTGAGCGTGTATCAAGCTGTGTTCCATTAGCAGTCCACAAACCAACAGCCCATGTTTCTAATCCACTTTGATCAGGATCAATATCACCTACCATTCCTCTACCAGTATCTCTACCAGTATAGCCACCATATATAACTTCTCCAGTTGCAGCATCTCTAAGTGCATAGCCGTAAGGAGCATAGCGTCCACCTTCATGAACCATAAATATTTCTAAGCCTTCTCTATTAGGATCGATATCTGCAACATGTAATGCATCACCATGTCCTAAGCCAGCTGTTACACCTGGGGTAGCACTTTGAGGTGGCATCACATCACTTGAGCTATATAACAAAGAACCATCATGATCAATTGTAGAAGATCCATAAATCACTTCCTGCTTACCATCTCCATCAACATCAGCTGTACTTAAAGAGTGTGCCCCTTGAGTTGTAAGTGAACCAAATTCCTCACTTGTACCAAGTCTTCCATGTGGTCCATCATTAAATGGATTCGTCATTGGTGTCCAACCACTATCAACATCCCATTCTTCTTTAAGATGTTTACCATCCCAGCTATATGAAACGAGTGTTGCTCTTGTATAATATCCTCTTGAGAAAATAGCGGATGGTTTCTTCCCATCTAAATAAGCTACTCCCGCTAAAAAGCGATCCACTCGATTTCCTGGCTCAATTCGCGACATCGCGTAATCTCCCCACATTAATCCGTCATCATGACGTTCATGTTTATAACGAATAGTCTCCATTTCAGAGCCGGTTTCTCCATTAAAAACAGTTAAATACTCAGGACCTTTCACAATAAATCCTTCAAAATCTCTTAAATCATTACGGCTACTTCTGCTTGGAGCATATTCATCAATAAAGTAATCTGCTAAACTTTCAGCATCTTCAGTTGATAACGGGTAATCATATTTCTTTTCAATTCCGAAGGCTTCTTCAAGTGATGCAGGCCAATTACCATTTACAACTTCCTCATGATTATGCCAATTCTTAAACATATCAACAACATGATTATAATAATCCTCACTACTCATTCGATAATCATCTTGATGACTGTACCCTTCTTTTTTATCTTCTTTGAGCATTGTAATAAATTCTTCAGATTTAACATTTCCTTTTGCATCAAACTTTATCACTTTTGTACCTGGTGCTGTTTTGAACATTAATTCTGATTTTCCATCCCCATCAAAATCATATACTAAAAATTGGGTATAATGAGCACCAGAGCGGATATTAACTCCAAGATCAATACGGTACAACAATTCCCCATCAAATGTATAGCAATCAATATACGTATTTCCTGTATAACCTTTTTGTGATACATCTTTAGAATTTGTCGGATCCCATTTCACAAAAAATTCATACTTGCCATCTCCATCAACATCCCCAACACTCATATCATTAGCTGTATAAGAATAAGCTTCACCACTTGGTGTGACACCATCAGAAGGCTTTTTTAACTTCAAATCAACATATGTATTTTCCCATGGTGTTGTTTCAGAGCTCTGGTCAATTTCCTTCCCATTTTTAACGGCAGCCACATAATATTTAGATGTACTTGTACCATTACTATCTAAAAAGTTTGTACTATCTTCAACTGTTCCGAGCTTCTTACCATCACGATAAACATTGAAATTAACACCCGTTAAACCAGTTTCAGAATATCCTGACACTTCATCAGCTAAAAGTCGCCAACTTAAAAATACACCCTCTGAAGTATTTGTAGCGACAAGACCTCTGTCTAAATATTCGAGCTGAACAGAACGATCTTGGACGTTATGTTTATTCGTTTGAGATGTTACGGCTGAAGCACTACTTTGAAAACCTGTAAAAAGAAGTGGAGCTGCTAGAGATAAAGTAACTAGTTTTTTAGTAATAGATTGTTTCCTCAAAATTGATTCATCACCCTTCATTAGTAGTAGAAAAAGTGCAAAATACAGTGAGGCTAATATTACTTTGAATTCTATTTGATTTTAACTAGATTGGTTAGTATATTCATTGCTAGCTATTTAATTAAGTAACTTTCTTAAATAAATTCAAGTACACCAATTGAAATAAGCTTCTCCGTGGTTATACGTAGGCTCCTTTCTTAACTAGTTTTTTTGTAAGCCTTTTCATTAATTAGTGTGATCAAGAAACTATTTCAATTATAAGTAATTCATTTTCTTAGATACATATAAAAAACCGTTACATTATATTAAAAATCAGTGTTGTTTAATAGATTTCTAATTGTCGGGAAGATTTTTGGAAAAAATAAGGTTTTTCTTTAGATTGTGATTAAGAATAACGACCTTTTCCTCCAGCTTTCCTCTCGATTTTGTCCTTCATGGGCTCTATAACGGACTTTTGCTCGGGCTTCCCTCTCAATTTTGTCCTTCATTAGCTCTATGACGGACTTTTGCCCAGGCTTCCCTCTCAATTTTGTCCTTCATTAGCTCTATGACGGACTTTTGCCCAGGCTTCCCTCTCAATTTTGTCCTTCATGGGCTCTATGACGACCTTTTCCTCAGGCTTCCCTCTCAATTTTGTCCTTCATTAGCTCTATGACGACCTTTTCCTCCAGCTTTCCTCTCAATTTTGTCCTTCATGTGCTCTATGACGGACTTTTACCCAGGCTTTCCTCTCGCTTTTGTCCTTCATGTGCTCTATGACGGACTTTTGCTCCAGCTTCCCTCTCGCTTTTGTCCTTCATCAGCTCTATGACGGACTTTTCCTCAGAACTTCCTCTCGTTTTTGTCCTTCATCAGCTCTATAACGACCTTTTGCTTAGGAATAAAGATCTTACCACAAAAAAACAAGGCACCTTAACAGAACCTTGTTTCTTCCACTATAAAAAACTAAATAGCCCAACCTGTTAAATAATTTTTCGTATTTTCTAGCATTTCATTAAATAATTTCTCTGCGTCTTCTCTACTTACTGATGATAGTAGTGGTTCATTAACAAATGTATTAAATGCTAGTTGTTTATCTTTAGTTAATGATGCTTTTAAAATTGATTCTTGATTGATCACATGTCTACTGACCATATTATGAATGTCTAACGGAAGCTTTCCTGCAAATACTGGTTGAACAGAGTCTTTTTTGAATAAAGCATTTGTTTCAACAATTGTTCCTAGAGGTAAGCCTTCAATTTGACCTTTATTTGGGTAATTCACATTTGTTACTAAATCTTCAATACCTAGTAGTGCAAGAATAATGTTTACTCCTTCTTCACTTGATTGGGTAAGATTTAGCTCTTCTTTTCCTTGTATTAAAGCTTGATTATGATTCACTTTTTCTATTGAATCTTTCTTTCTAAAATCTACATGTGTTAAATGAAATTTCCAATAAGCGACTGTTTCCGGATTTTTCAAATACGTTGGAGGCATGAACTCTGCTAAATGTCGATCACCTGCAGCAGCTATTAAGCCATATTTCTTAAATAAATCGAACTTTACTTTATTGCAAGATGAGAAAACACTTTTTTTCCATTCCCCTTCTTCTTTTTCAAAACCTGTTTCTTCATACTTTTCTACAAATTGTTTATAATAAGGCATTATATCAATATTTTGATAGCTAGCTTGATTAATCCATGTGAAATGGTTAATACCTAGTACATTCACTTTAATATCAGTGCGATTTTGCACTTCTTTATTGAGAAATTCTTTTACAACTTCAGCTAGCAAATTCTGTGTTTCAAATACTTCATGACAGCAGCCAAAGGCCTTTATTTCTGGAAATACCTCATAAAGTGTTCGAGTGCAAAGTGACATCGGGTTTGTATAATTAATTACCCATGCCTCTGGTGCATACTTTTTAATAGATTCAGCCATTTCTACAAACATGGGTATTGTCCGAAGCGCCCTGACAAGCCCACCAGGACCAACTGTATCTCCTACAGATTGATACACTTCATATTTTTCAGGTGTATGAACATCAGATGCCATTTCCTCAAATGTACCTGGTAAAATAGAAATGATAACAAAATCACTTCCTGTTAATGCTTCTTCCATTGTTGTAACAGCTTCATACTTCCAATTGCTTTTTGCTTTTTCATGCTTTGAGATTCTATTTCCTATCTGCGCATTGCGCTGTGCAGCATCATAATTAATATCATATAAAGCGACAGTTCCTGAAATTCTACTTTCTAAAGCAAGATCATTCATTAAATTTATTGCCCACCCCTTAGATCCCCCGCCAATATAAGCAACTTTAAGTGATTGTAAATTCGTCATGTTGATTCCCCCGTGTTCTTCATTAATTTTATTGAAAAGAAATCACTTTATGTTCATAAGCGTTAACTTCATATGTTCCTTTTGAAATGAATTCTCCGGTAATTCCATCAACTGCATCATAAGGAATTGTAACCGAGCCTCCGTTTCCATCCATGTTAACAATTATCCACACAACTTCATTGGCTCCTTGTCTTGGAACAACTATTGTACCCTCTGATACATCTGATTTTAGTACAACATTCGCTTCTTCAGCATAATGATTTAGACATTTTACAAGAAGTTTTTCTCCTGATTCTTCTATTGGCAGTGACCCAAGCATAACAACTTTTCCTTTTCCAACAGTGTGTTCTGTCATAAATGCCTTACCTTTAGAAATTCCATCATTGATGAATCCAACTGCTTTAGCCTCTTTTGGCTCAAAAATTGAGCTCCATAAGCTTAGCGGTGCAACTTCACCCATGAATTCTCCAGTTGTTTGAGTTCCATCCATTGGGTATGTAAATAATGTTTCAACACCAGCTATTTGGTCCAACTCCCCTAGCGCTGCATCTGTATGAATTGTATGATGCTCTGTCCGCCCTCCTGTTATAGGCCCGACTATCCATATTCCTCCGTTCTTTACAAAATCTTCTGCTCTATTACGATACTCGGTTGTTAGATTGTGAATAAATGGCGTAAATAATAATTTGTATCCCTGTAAATTCGCACCCTCTGGAAGAAGATCACGATGATATCCTGCTTTTACAAATTTCTCATAAAATTTTACTACTAATGAACGATAATCTAAATTTCGGTGTGGTTCTGTTTTCATGTAGGCTTTTGCAATGTCAGAATAGGTTATTGCTACTTCAGCCTGTATTGGTTTTGTCGATAAAATGATAGACTCTATTTCTTTTCTTGCAGCCTCGACTTCCTTTACATTTTCAAATCCAACTGTTGGTTTACCCCATGCACTAATAACAGATCCGTGAGGCTGTTCACATCCTGTTCGCTGCTGTCTCCAAAGCCAATAACAAAATGCTTCTCCTCCTAATGCGTACGCAGCAACCGCCTCGGCTTTTAGATAACCATTTGGATGTGGAGTTGCATGACTTTCAAGTGAAGCACTATATGATGGACTTGTCTCCATAATCCAAAAATCCCTGTTTTTTTTAAAATTTCTCCACAAATCACAATTGAATAAATAAGCTGCAAAATTGCTTTGTTCTGCGTATGTATCAAATGAAGCAAAATCTAAATTTTTATATAGTCTCTCATTATCAACATGAAAAAAGGTTGTGCTATTGTGAGTAATAGGTGCAGCAGAATATTTTCGAATAATTTCAGCCTGCTCATCAGCAAATTCTGCTATTTTTTCATAAGAGAAAAGCTGGTACATTGTTTTTAACGATGAATTATGAAGAAATGGAGTTGAAATGGGTTGGGGAATTTGGTCAAAGCTATGGTAATATTGACTCCAAATATGAGTACCCCAAGCTTCATTCAATTGATCAATAGATTCATAACGATTTTCTAACCATTTATGCCATAAATCTTTACAGTTTTCACACATACATTCACTAACATGACATTTAAATTCATTATCTAATTGCCAACCAATGACACTTTGATGATTTCCTACTGCTTTTGCAATTTCCTCTGTAATAATCGCAGCTCTTTCTCGAAAGTACTCATTATTCGTGCATATATGTTGTCTTGAGCCATGACTCATAATTTGTCCATCTTCATTAACATGCATTCGCTCTGGATGGTTGTGCGTTAACCAAATTGGAGGTGTTGGAGTCGGTGTACACATCACCGTTTCAATCCCATGCATACTCAACTTTTCAATAATATCTAGAAAAAATGTCACATCAATTTGTCTCTCTTCTTTTTCAACGATTGACCAAGCAAACTCTCCCATCCTTACAACATTGATGCCAGCTTCAATCATATATTTTATATCTTCCTCAATCGCTTCCTCATCCCACAATTCTGGATAGTACGCAGCTCCATGATATAACTTTTTACTCATAAAACGCATCTCCTACTATTTGGATTTTAATCATCATAACAAAGTAAAAACCACAGGATTGTGGTTAAGTTTTTAAATAGGCAACAACAGGTAATTCTAATTCTTTCATCCCTTCTACAACTAACTTTCCAATTTCCCTAGCACCTGTTTCTGAAAAATGCGTGTTATCTTCAATACCATCTGGGTAATTTTGATGAACGTTAGGCTCTAGAATCGTAAACAATTTTTTTGATTCTTCTATACCAAGATTTTCATAAAGACACTTTGTTTTAGACCATAAATCAATAAGGGGGACTTTTAACTTCTCCGCAAGTTGAATCATTGCATTTGGGTAATGTCCTAATGTGTTTTCTAACTTACCTGAGCGATCAAACTTCCTTCGATGCACAGAGGTTAATAAAACTGGATATGCCCCCTTTTCACGAGCCCCAAGAACATACTTCCTTAAAGAAGATTGGTACGTTGTATAAGGTTCAGTTCCGTACGATTTTTGATCGTTATGTCCAAACTGAATGAATAGATAATCATTTTGTTGAATTCTCTCCAATATTCCTTGAAGTCTGCCTTCTTCTATAAAACTATTTGAGCTTCTACCACCCATTGCTTCATTATGAATTGTCACATTATCATCAAAGAAAGATTGAAAAAACTGACCCCATCCAGCCATAGGAGATTCGTGCTTAGGGCAATTAGCAGCTGTAGAATCTCCCGCTAGGAAAATTGTATATTGATTTTGATTCACATATATTCTCCTTCCACCAATCAATATTTGTAGAGAAATATATTAGAATATTAGTTATATATTTTTTTACTATTTTTTAGTAGTTCAGCTAAAAATACGAGTGTTAAACCTTGACCCCATCCTTGGATACGTTTATATGGGACATTTTTATATCCTTCAGCATCATTCATGACTGCTGTACCAGCTGAAACTTTAGATACCTTTCCATCATCTTCAATTTCTCTTAAAATACCTTCTATTGATTTTTGAATATACTTATTGTAGAGTGATCCTCTTGTAAGTAACGCAGCTGCAATGGCTGATGTTCCTGAAATTTCACCATATGAAGACGGATCATCTACAATTGTATGCCATAACCCATCTTCTCCTTGAAGCCTAACTAAGGCACTTAATTGATCACGTAAAGAGCAATCAATAATCATATAAGAAGGATCTTGCACTTCAACTAAACTCAATGCTTTTGCCATTGTTAATGCAGCCCATCCATTGCCTCTTGCCCAATAAATGGATGACATATGGTTTTTCGCAATATTATCCCAGCCATGATAGTAAAGATTTGTTACCGGATCCTGAAGAAAATCTTCATGTCCATGATATTGTTTAAGTCCATCTCTGAAATAATCCTCACGATCTAGTAATCTTCCAACTCGTAAAAGAAACAAGCCTGCCATCATCATCGTATCAACCCATGCCTGTTCAGGAAAAACATCTTTCACTGAGTTTACCGTATGCTGAAAAATTCCATCTGCAAAACGTGGGGCATCATTTTTTAGATATTCAGCCATCTCTTTAATGACATTCAAGTACTTTTCATCCTCTGTTACAGAGTAAAGAGTAATTAATGTATGACCAATGGAAACTCCATTAATAGATAACTTTGGTAAACCATCCTCAAGCCATTCATCTACCCATGTTTTTAATAGATCAATATATTCCTGTTTTTCTGTTGCTTCAAATGCTGCCGCTATTCCATAAAATGCAACACCACCAGGCCAATCCCAATTAAAATCCATTTCAAATGTTCTTTTTACAACTTTATCAATTACTTCCTGAATTTCTGATTCATCAAATTGTAGTTTTGGCATATCTTTTCCCTCCATATACAATTTAGCCATTTTTCAATATCTCATCTGCTTGTTTTCTGAACTGTTTGGCTCCTTCTTCAGGCGTAATTTTCTCAAACAATATTTGATCGGAAATATCCTTTAATATTTTCATAACCTGTGAACTCCCAACTGGATCAGGGGGATAAAATTCTTCTGTTATCCCTTTTGCTCTTTCGACATAATTTAATATCTTAACTTCTCCATCAGTAAGTAATGGTTTAATAGCTTCTGAAACTTCTGATGAAACAGGTACTCCACGCTCACCTTTCATTAATTGGTTAGCTTCTACATTATTAATAAAAAAATCAATAAACTTTGCAGCTTCTTCTTTCTGTTTAGAGCTTTTAGGTATAGAAAAAAGCATACTTGGCTTTAAAAACAGTGCTTTGTTTTCATGATTCTCAGGTGGTAGATTCAACGTTAATGATGCATCTGTTAATTGATCAAATCCTGCATATTGATTTGAGTAGTTCCAAGTAATAGCTGTATTGCCTTTTACAATAAAATCACTTTCCATTCCTCTAACTGCTGAAACTTCATCTGGTGTTGGAAATGCCCCTTCATTTATTAATCGTAACTGCATGTTGAAATAATCAATAAATAATTGATCATCTTTGTAGGCCAGACCTGTTCCTGCTTCATTATAAAATTGCTCACCTTTAGTTCGTAAATAATAGGGGAAGAAAATATCTGGTGGATGCATGCCATTTGATCCATATACACCAACTGTCTTTTTGATATCCACTGTCATTCTCTCCATATCTTCCCATGTCCAAGTATCATCATTAATGTCAACACCTGATAAATTCAGCAAAATGTCATTTGAGATAACAGAAAGAACATTTATTCCAATTGTAAATCCATATAATTGGTCTCCTATTTTGCCGCTATTTACAACACTTTTATCAATTGAAGAAATATCGATCGTACCTTTTTGAATATAAGGTGATAAATCTTCAAGTAAACCTTTTTGGCCATATTGAGAGATATACGCCATATCCATTTGAATAACATCTGGTAGCTGATTTCCCGCCGCCATTGGAGCTAAGTTCTTCCAGTAGTCATCCCAATTCGCAAACTCGGGTTCAATATTCACGTTCGGGTGCTGTGCTTCGTACAATTCAATAATCTTTGTTGTGTATTCATGTCTAGCTTGACTTCCCCACCATGCAACTTTAATTGTAATAACTTCTTCTTGATCACTTCTTCTAGGTTCATGATCTGAACTGCAAGAAGTGGTAAACAATAGCATGAGAATGAGGGTAAAAGGTAAAAGCTTATTCACAATAACCACCCTTTTGTAAGTGTTTACAATATTTAAGTTTAATAGGTTTTAGCTTGAAGTGTAATTCATATATTAGACAAAACTGTTTAAAAAACAGAGGTAATTGGCTTAAACCTAAATTAATTGTAATTATTTACATTCAGTTGGTCTACTTAAAATCACTCATTTAACAAATCTTTTTCATTTAAATTTCTTGACATGTTCATTTCGCTTTTTTTACTTATGGCATTAAAAGCATTGATTGCCGGTTTTGTCATAACTAATGCAAATATATTGCCACTGCATACTAAAAGTAAAGGTGGACCAAAAGATAATAAAATAGCTAACCCAACACTACTCACAAAGATCATGATTGTTGAAAAAGGTCTCATAATCATAATGAAAAAGGAATTTTTAAACACCTGTAATATCTTCAGATCATAATGAACATACATTGGAAAAATATAAAATAATACACAGACAAAGAGTATTGAAATGATTAAAAAAGGAACGGATAACAGATTTTGAATCTGTGGTGAAGCTTGTTGTAGAAAGTGATAGTCAATTACTAAAACCGTTCCTACCAATAAGATAACCGCTCCTAGAATGTTACTTTTTATAAACTCTTTTTTATACGATCTCCAAAAAACTTTTGTAATAGAAATATCCATTTCTCCCATTGCCCATCTTCTGACCACAGCAAACATTGATACTGTTGCAGGAAAGAATCCTAAAACAATGAAACCAAGTAAAGAAAAAAAGATCCAAAGAATATTTAAAAGTACTAATCTTGTTATCCATTCTAGAACGTTATTTACACCACCCATAACCCCATGTGTTTCCATCATATATGCACCATTCCTTTTTCAATAATTTCTACCATTCTACGTATTAAAAATAGAGGGTTAGCTTTTCTAAGCTTAACCCTTTAATCCACTAGTACTAATCCCTTCAACTACATGTCTTTGGAACAAGAAGAAAATAACAAAAACTGGTATTAACGTAACAATTGACATCGCAAACATCGCACCCCAGTTAGACACTGTTTCATTACTTAAAAACATGTTAAGGGCCATTGAAACTGTATATTTATCTGGACTATTTAAATAGAGTACTGGTCCTAATAAGTTATCCCATGTCCAATAGAACGAGAATATTGCTGCTGTAGCCAATGCTGGTCTAATTAAAGGTAGAATAATTTTGTAAAAGATTTTAAATGTATTACATCCATCTATAGTAGCCGCTTCATCTAATTCTCTTGGAATTGTTCGAATAAATTGAACAAGCAGGAAGATGAAAAATGGATGTCCGAAATATGCAGGAACGGCAATTGGTTTGATCGAATCTAACCAACCTAGCTTTGCGAAAATGATATACTGTGGAATCATCACGACTTCATATGGCAACATTAACGTTACCATCATGATTGCAAACCAAAAGCTTTTTCCAAAAAATTCTAACCTAGCAAATCCAAATGCTATAACTGCTGAAGATATTACTTGACCTACCATTGTAAAAAATACAAGTACAACAGTATTTTTTATAAATACTCCAAAGGAATTTCCACCGATTCCTTCCCAACCTTGTGCAAAGTTATTAAAAACCCATGGATCAGGAATTAGTGATTGTGCAGTAACAAAGATTGTTTCACTTGGCTTGAATGAACTCATTAAAAGCCAAATGACAGGATAAAGCATTAGTACAGCAAAACCACCAACAAGTATGTGATAAATCCACCATTTTGGTTTTTTCATTTTCCGAACTTTCATTCCTGTTGTACCAGGATCATGTTTTAATTTCGTTTCTGGTTGCATAATTATTTCCCCCCTTCAGATTCATAATGAACCCAATACTTCGATGAGAAGAATATGATTGCAGTAAGTATACCGACAATGATCAACATCACCCATGCCATTGCTGATGCATATCCCATATTAAAGAATTCAAATCCTTGAATGAACAGATATAGTGAATAAAGAAGCGTACCATCTAAAGGTCCACCTGTACCTTTTGAAATGATAAAGGCTGGCACAAATGTCATAAATGCTGCAATTGTTTGCATAATTGTGTTAAATAAAATAACAGGACTTAACATTGGTAGAGTGATTTTCGTGAACTTTTGCCAAAATGTAGCACCATCAACACTAGCTGCTTCATAATAAGTAACCGGTATGCTTTTTAATCCTGCTAAGAAAATTAACATCGATGATCCAAATTGCCATACTGATAAAAGGATTAACATCCAAAGAGCTGCCGTAGGATCTCCAAACCAGCGAACATCTGGTAAACCAAATACACCTAATAAGAGATTTATAATTCCTTCGTCACCAAAAATATTTCTCCACATAATCGCAACTGCTACACTTCCACCAATTAGAGAAGGTAAATAGAATAATGATCGATAAAGACCTACTGCTCTTGATGCGGTGTTTAAAATCATCGCTATAATAAGAGCAAATCCTAATCTTAATGGAACACCAGCAAACACATAAATGAGTGTAACTTTAAGAGATTGCCAGTATCTTGGATCTTCAGTGAACATTTTATTATAGTTTTCTAGTCCTACCCACTGAGGAGCTCCAAACAAGTTATATTTAGTAAACGAAAAATATAAGGAGGCTAGTATAGGGATAAACGTAAAGGCCAGAAATCCTATTATAAAGGGGCTAATAAATAAGTAGCCTCTTACATTTTGCTTGATAGCCCGTGTACTCATACAATCATTCCTTTCTACGGAACACTTTATTTAAGATAAGGCTGCTTTCGTATACGTTGTTGCTTTGACAATCTTGAAGGAAACCGCACTTTATCAAGTCTAGTGCATCTTTTCTGCTAGAAAAGGTCCATTCATTCAATAAAAAGACTGGTTTCAACAGATAATTAAGGCAAGTAGCAACAATTTTTTAGAAAGCTATTTTTGCAAACTTTGTTGCTTTTAAATACCCGAAGCAATCAGCACTGTATTAAGTCTAGTGGCATCTTTTCTTCATAAAACAGTATCCTTATAGTGAAAAAACACTGTTTTCACTCCAAATCTTGGTTACATAGCAACAATCGTTCAGAAAAGAGCCTTTAAAAAGAGCCTAAGATAAAGTCTGATAGCTGATCGAATATGATCAGCTACCAGTCTCTACTCTTTATTTATTTTGAGACAAAATACTCTCTGCTTGTTGTCTAAATTGTTTTGCAGCATCTTCAACTTTAAGTTGACCATAATTCATTTGTTCAGATAAACTATCAAGCATTTCAATGATTTCACCAGCACCAATCGGATCTGGACCATCAAATGCTGAACTGTTTTCCTCAGCCCACTCAACACTATCAAATACTTGAACTTGTTCAGGAGTAAGAACTGGTTTTAAAGCTTCTTTTACAGCTGATGAACCTGGAATACCACGATCACCTAAGATTAATTTATTTGCTTCTTCATTATTCACAAAGAAGTTAATAAACTTAGCTGCTTCTTCTTTATGCTCAGAATTATTTGATACTGACCAGAACATACTAGGTTTTAAATATAAACCGTCACTTGTGTTAGGTCCTGGCATGTTTTGGATTTTTAATGGTCTGTTAGCTACTTGTTGTAAACCAACAAACTGGTTAGACCATTGCCAAATACCAATTGCTTTTTCTTTCACAACAGGATCATCTTCAATACCTTTAACCTGAGCTAAATAATCAGGAGTTGGAGCTGCACCATCTTTAACCAAATCAGAAGTCATTTTAAAGAAATCGATGAACATTTGATCATCTTCATAACCTAAAGACGCTCCATCTTCACCATATAGTGACTTTCCTTGTGTTCTTAAGTAATAGTTAAAAAACACATCTGCTTTCATACCAGTATCAACAAAAATTCCAGCATCTTTTGCTTTTTGTGCTAATTCTTTATAATCATCCCATGTCCAACCCTCTTTAAGAGAATCAACACCAGCTTTCTTTAATAGTGCTTCATCATAATGATAACCAACAACATTTACCCCTAAGTTAAATCCATATAATTTATCATCAATTTTTCCACCATCAACATAGTTATCAGTGAAATTTGTTACATCAATTTGATCTCCAATATATGGAGTTAAGTCCGCTAACTGACCATTTTCTGCATATTGTGAGAAGTAAGAAAGATCCATTTGGACAATATCAGGTAATTTTTGAGCAGATGCCTGTGGTGCAAGCTTCTTCCAATAATCATCCCAGCTTGCATATTCAGCTTGGATTTTTACACCTGGATTTTCTTTTTCATACATTTCGATAACTTTCAATGTGTAATCATGTCTGGGTTCAGATCCCCACCAAGCAATACGAACTGTCACTTCTTCATCCTTTTTGTCTCCAGAGTCACCAGATCCGCCAGAATCAGAAGTAGATCCGCCAGAAGTACTATTGCCACTACATGCAGCTAGAGAAAATACCATGAAGACCGATAAAAACAACATCAACCACTTTTTCATTTTTTTATCCCCCTTGTTTCACATATTGTGTTAACGCTTACAACCCTTATTTTATAGGGTTTATTAAACTATTAAAATGCAAAAAACAGATAACAGTGTTCAAAAATCAGTGTATTCTGATACTTTCTTATCAAAAATAAAGAAATAATCCACATAATAAAAAAATAGGCATTATATTTGATTGTTAATGTCTATCTTTTGTCATATTATAGAGAATCTCTCTGGGAAACTTAATGACTATTTAATGATAATTTTCTATTTTATAATGAAGTAAACCAATCCAAAACAAAGAGAATTGATGATGTTTTTTAAGTTGATCGTTTCAATTGGACATGCGTTTGGCCTCCTACACGTCTACATCATTAGGTCTCATAAATAAGAAATCAATTAATAGTTCTATTTTCTATAATGTTTTAACAATAGAAAATAATAAGAGACCGAATCAGATAAGATTCGGTCTTGAATAGGTGCTAAAAAGATATTCTTAGCACATGCAATTTAGTTAATTTATGAACTTACTTTATTAGATAGCCGTATAAAAGCTCTCTTCTACATTTATTCAAAATTAGAAACAAAAACGATCATCTAGTAATGGAAATTTATTAATTCACTTTTTTATATTCTGAAGGAGAGTAACCGGTAAACTTCTTAAATACCTGGCTAAAATACTGAGGATTATCACCAAATCCTATCATTTCAGCAATTGTAAATACTTTCACATCATCCATTGATTGAATTTGTTCAATTGCTTTATTTATTCTCACTTCTGTTACATAGTTTGAAAATTTCTGACCGGTTTCTTGCTTAAACAATTTACCTAAATAATCGGCATTCATGAATACCTTATTTGCCACCCATTTCAATGATAAATCAGCATTCCCAAGATTTTCTTCTACTAAATCAATCATTTTTTGTATAATCGCAGAATGATTTGATTTATGGCGATCATAGTGAACCTGTGTGATCTCTTTGGCTGTTGAAACGAAAAACTCCTTCATTTGTTGAATTGTATCCATATCAATTAAAGAAGACATTTTCCTCATATATCTCTGCATACTTTTGGAATCAGCATTCTGTATCATCACTAAAAAAATCTGCATCACATAAGAACGAACTAAACTAATAGATAACCGACTTTGTGTTAAATCATGAAAAAAACAAGTAAGCTCACTTTCTACCTTTTCTAAATTCCCTGATTTTATAAACAGACAAAGACTTTGACCGTCATATTCGTATCCGTTGATTTGATCTTCTTGATAAATATCACTTTTTGTTATGATACTTCCTTCACCTAAATAAAATCGGTGATTCAAACATTCAAGTGCTTCTAAGTACAACCTTCTAACCTGTGTTATACAATCAACTTCACTTATCGCTACTGTCATATCCATTTCATAAATATCGTAAAAGTGATCTCTTAATTGTTCAATTTTTGTTTGTAAATTGGTAAACTCACATTTATTAACAAGAAATAAAACATATTCTCCTATACTTGTAGATAATATCGATTGTGAAAAAAGATCTTCACCTAGATTTTCAATAACAAACATATGTTCATAATGATATTCTCCTTCTATACGAAAAATAATCAGTCGAATGAACTCTTCCTGAAAATTCACTCTTAACAATTTTTCATAAAATTGAATACCTCTGTTACTATCCGGTTTACTTGAAATAAATTCCTTTAATAATTGCTTTTTAACATAAGGTTGTACTTGATCAAGACGATTTTTTGTTTCTAAAAGAAATTGCTCTTTCTTTGCTTCTCGTTCTAATTCAACAATCACCTTAGTTAAGGCATCCGCAATACTTGTTTCATTACAAGGCTTTAATAAATATTGCTTTACACCAAATTCCATTGCTTTTTTAGCATAGTTAAAATCGTTGAAACCTGACAAAATAATAAATTTAATGGATGGATGCTCTTTTGCCATTAATTCAACTAATTGCAGTCCATTCATCCCAGGCATTTTAATATCACAAATAACAATATCTGGTTTTTGTTTATGAATAAAATCATATGCTTCAAGACCGTTTCTTGCCGTTCCAATTAATGTTGTCCCAAGGTCTTCCCAATTAATAATACGAGAAATTCCTTCTAAAATAATTCTCTCATCATCAACAAGTAATACTTTATACATGATCCCACCTCATTTGATATGGAATGACTATGAGCACCTTTGTTCCTTTTGTCAGTTCACTACTAAGTTGTAGACCATACTCCTGACCGAATACAAATTTAATTCTGCTGTCAATATTACTTAATCCAATACCATTTCCTCTTGTTTTCATTTCACCATTTCTTACCTGCTTAAGATGTTGTTCATCCATTCCTGGTCCATTATCCTCAACTAATAGATGTAAATAATCACCTTGTTTGAAAGCTGAGACTTTAATTTCACAAGGCTCTATCATCATTTCCAACGCATAATGAATGGCATTTTCAACAAGAGGTTGTAAAATAAGTTTTGGAATAACACAATCCTTTACTTTTTCATCTATTAATAATGAAAAAACCATTCGCTCTTCAAATCGAAATTTTTGAATGGTCACATAGTGCTCAACCATTTCTATTTCCTCTCGAACTTTAATCACATCATTTTTTATACTTATAGCATTTCTTAATAAGTAGCCTAGCGATTCGACCATCTTGGATATTTGTTGTTGCTGATTTACCTTTGCTAACCAATTAATGGATTCAAGTGTGTTATAAAGAAAATGCGGATTGATTTGAGATTGTAGGGCTTTAAATTCTGTATCCTTAATAAGAAGCTGTTTTTCATAATTCTCTTTTATTAAGTCATTGATCTGCTCAATCATAATAAAGAAGTTTCGATGAAGTATTCCAACTTCATCATGATATTGTGAAGGTGTAAAGCTTTCAGCTACTTGAAAATCTCCCTTTTGAACAAATTTCATTGCTGATACTAAATTTTCTATAGGATTTGTAATTCTTTTTGAAAATCGGATAATTAATAAAATTGCAGAAATTGAAATTGTTAGAAATAAAAAGATGACCATAAATTTTATCATTGTAACCTTTGCAAACATCGTTCCAAAGGGCAATACATTCCAATATGTCCAATTGGCATAAGGTGATTTAGAATGAGTAACGAAAAAGCTTCTTCCATAGACACTTTGTATCTGGTAGCCTTGCTTACTTTTTGTTTTTAATTGCAATTTATTAAGATTCATTAATGACGTATCCTCAGCGAAGAAAATATCTTCCCCTTTAGAAATCGCAATAAATCCTTCTCCTTCCCACTCACGTGGAAGTTCTTTAACAATGTCATTTAGTTTCACTTCAACAATTAATGTCCCGAGCTTTTCTAGGCTTAAATTATCGTATGATTTAATCTGTCTAGCTGAAAAGATAGACGTATTCGCATCTTCTAAAGACATCCAAATGTTACTGCCGTTTTCATCTTCAGCTTTGTTCATTATTAATTCTTTCTGATCATATAAAACAACGGATGAAACCCCGCCAGCGCGAAACTCTTTTCCATTATGATCAAATAGATGAATGGATTGTATATACTTCTCAGATCCTATATAACTAGTAAGCTTTTCCCAAATTTCTTGTTCTATTTGATATTTTTCATATTTTGATAAATCTTCTTTAGATCGAGTTAACGAACGTTGAATAACATCATCTGTCAAAATTTTATATGTCACTTCTTCGATATTCTTAAGTTCATCTTCAATTCGATTAGAAGACATAATTAATACTTGTGAAGACTGACGATATATTTGTTCATCATAGCTGTTAAATGCATATTGAAATCCAATAATAATAAAAGACAAACAAACAACTAATAAAATAGAAATAAAGACAATTAGCTTGTATTTAATTTTTAAATTTTTATATAAATTTGCAATCAATACGTTTAAGTTCTTCATCGTTTTAGAACTCCAATGCACTGTAATAAGTCTTGGGGTGATTATTCATTCTTTTAAATGGTCATTTTCCTCGGAGAAGATGGTTGAGATTTCTCGTTATCAAAAACGATATGATCTGTACCAAAGAAATTTTTGAGCCTCTTCTCAAATTTAATCTAAATGATTTTATTTAGAAGAATGAATTTTAGTCCTAAGAATTGAAAGCGTTTACTAAGGGCATTAAAAAAATAACCTTCAGATTTATTAAAATAGAAACACAGTTTTTAAAAACACCTAATCTTTAAAACTTATTTCAATGGATACCCCATTGTCGACATAAGTGCTAATTGAGACTGTGTAGAGTCTAATCGACTATACTGAACAATAATTGGGATATCACTTTCTACTTCTATCGAATAAGGAACACCTACAGGAATAGAGTCTCCATTTAATTCCAAAGAAGAAGTTCGTAAGTGATTACTTCTCTTGCCTTGGACAGTAACTGGTATTTTTTCAATTGGTTTTCGATCCTCAAAATAAATTGAAATAGAAAGCTTAGCTTCATGTTCATTTAGATTTAATATACAGATCGATTCATGACTTAGCTGTTCACCTGAACTTAATGGTGGAATAAAGCCGTCTGGGATAATCCAATGCATTTCACCTTTTCGTGTATTCATATAACATATCCTCCTTATATATTTAATAAATCTAGCAATTAGACATAATATTTTGATAGTTTACGACGCATCAGATTATTGTTGTTTAGAGATCGTCATTTGACGCCACTTTCCTTGTCGCCAGCGCCAAAGCATAAGTATACCTCTTAACCATTCGTCTACAATAAAAGCAATCCATATTCCAACAAGTCCTAGGCCGAAATAGATTCCAAGAATATATGATAATGGAACGCTTACTCCCCACATGGATAGAATTCCGACGAAAACAGGAAAATTCACATCACCTGTTGCACGCAATGAGTTAATCACGACAGCATTAAAAGCACGTCCTGGTTCAACAATAGCCGTCAATAGCAGGAGAATACTACCTGTTACTATAATATCATGATTATTTGTAAAAAGACGGAAAATTTGGTTACTAAAAAGATAAAGTGTTATCCCAATCACTGCTGAAACAATAATTGCGATGATAAGACTATTAATGCATCGCTTGTATGCTTCATCAAACTTTTTAGCACCAACTTGATGACCGATCATAATTTGAGTCCCTTGTCCTATGGCTAAAGAAAAAAGAAGAACAAACATCCCGATATTTTGCGTATAAACCTTCGTTGTAATGGCCTCTGTTCCAAGTATGACAATAAAAGACGTAATCACAAGCTGTGATCCATTAAAAGATAGATGCTCACCTGCTGAAGGAACTCCTATTTTAAGTAATTTTTTTAACTCAACATGTGGAAATTTTTTAAAAACAGATAAAAATGGTAAATTCGGTTTTACTTTCTTAAATAAAATGAAAAACATAATGAGTATTCCAATAAACCTACAAAAAATTGTTGAAATCGCGACACCTGTTATTCCTAGTACTGGAAACCCAAATAAACCAAAAATAAACAGCGCATTTCCGAATATATTAATCAAATTCATTCCAACAGTAACGTACATAGCATCTCTAGTGAATCGATAACTACGTAAAATAGCTCCCATTGTCATAAGACCTGATTGAAACAAAATACATCCTCCAACAATTTGTAGGTAAAGTGTAGCATCAGAAATAAGAGTATCCTCAACACCCATCATGTTTATTATTTTTGATGCAGCAAAAATAAGTGTAAGACCAATAAGTAAACCGAAAATAATATTTGTCACAATTGACACTACTGCTATCCGACTAGCTTCCTTTAAAGAACCTGCTCCAAGATTTTGTGCAACAAGTACACTTGTTCCTGTTGCAACAAACCCAAACATCACAACGATAAGGGATAAAATTTGATTCGATATTCCTACGGCTGCCACAGCATTATCTGAATATTGACTGAGCATAATTGTATCAGCGTTTCCCATCAACAAATGTAATGATGTTTCAATAAAAATTGGCCAAGTTATCGCAAATAACGAAAGCTTCTGAATAGACTTTTCTTTCGATTTCATGTTGAACTCACCTTCGTGACAAGTTTAAATTCAAGCTTTCGTACAACTAGACATCAAAAATGCAACGCTTTCATTTTGGTTTGTGCTGCAAATTAATTACTATTATAAGGAAGTAACGATAAATTAAACATAAAAAAATCAGACTTCATGTGTTAGAAAACAGTGCAATATCTTAAAATATCAGTACAGCAATTGATGAAACTCCAGAATTTGATTTCTTCAAATAATTAATATTTCTCAAAATGTAGAGTTTCTATTTTTGATAACAATTCTTTTGAGACCATAACTAGGATGACAAATTTAATATAAAGGAACCATTTCGATCACAAATAAGCTTCCCATCTAATACATCTAATTTTGCAACCTGAAGTGACGTTCGTTTACTTTCATATGCTTCCGACGACATTCCTTCTTTTCTGTCCGGATGGGTAAAATAAAAGATAAACGCTTCTTCTAGATGAACATGAACGTCAGCATGATAACCATAAGAACTATCATCATGGCGTTCTCCTGGGTTTTGTAGAATAGTATTATTATAGTGCCAGCTTTCACAATCTTCTGATCTATAAATTGCTTGACCAGCCCATTTATCAACGACCATCCAATAGTAATCTTTGAAATAAAATACATTTGGTCCTTCATGGGGAAAATCTGTTAAAACTGGTCCTACAACTTCCCAATGATATAAATCAACACTATCTGCAGCATAGGTATAAGAGTGATTTTTTTCATCTTTGTACCACATCCTATATCCTCCTTTAGGTAACTCATACACACATGCATCAATAACATAATCCGAACTCAGCTTAAGGTTTGATTTAAACGTCCAATCCCATAGATTATGACTTGTATAATGAAGTATTTGTCTTTTGTGACCTTCCCATTGATTAGGAACACCTTGTATATAACTTACATACATATGATAAACACCTTCGTGAAAGATAATTTCCGGTGCCCAAAATGTATTTCTGCCTCTTTCAAAATCAAGACCTTGGATTATTCCCCGGTAAACCCATGTCTGCCCTCCATCTGATGATGATGCTATCCCTATATCTGTTCCGTGAACCCATGATACACCTTCACATTGAACATTTGCTCGACGGCTTGTGTAAAGAATCCACCATTGCTTTTCTTCATGATTCCATATAATTGTTGGATCAGCAGCACCATCAAAAATAGGATCTCGAAATATTGGTGATTTCGGTGTGTTTGTTTTGGCCAATATTCTTACTCCTTTCTAATTACCTTAAACAGTTGGTTCTGTTAATGATACTTTGTTTATTTCCGGTTTAAAAAAAGTTCGTTCCATTGCGCTGCAGACACTTGCTTTCCACGGGGAGGAAGCTGAGTCTCCTCGGCTACGCCTGCGGGGTCTCAGCCTTTCCTCTATTCCCGTAGGAGTCAAGTGTCTTCCGCTCCATTCCACTAAGTTCTTAAAACTAGAATACAAAATCAAAAAATCTATTAATGACAGTAAATGACACGAATGATTAAGCAAAATATTCATTGAACTATAATTCCGGTTTATCATTAGCTCAATTACAGAGACTCCTGCTGGTATTGCGGTTTTAGGTGAGCCCCACAGGAGCTTTGCGTTGTGTAGACTACCTACCGCCCTAGGAAAAATCGCTCTTGAAAAAGACAACAGTTGGGCTTTTATTATATTTTCCCCTGAGGAAAGCGAGCAAACTGGAGTTCAATCAACCATCCCCTAAAATGAAAGCAGCACTACTTTAATTTAAGGCTATTTTGGTAAGAATTTTTGTTGTGTTAACTAATTGATGTAAAAATTCTTATCATAGCACTCCTTTTTAAAAATACTGCTATAAAAAAAGTGCCTTCACTCCTTACTAGGAAGTCTAGTAAAGTGAATGGCACTCTCTAATTAATGAGATGTGTTATTTCAAATCTTCCATTTTAACAGCATCCATATCTGTAAATGTATAATTTTCTCCTGCCATTGCCCAAATAAATGTATAGTTGCTTGTTCCTACACCTGAATGAATAGACCATGGTGGTGAAAGAACAGCTTGCTCATTTTGGACCACTAAATGACGAGTTTCCCCTGGTTCTCCCATGTAGTGGAATACTCTTGATTTCTCATCCATATCAAAATAGAGATAAACTTCCATACGTCGATCATGTAGATGTGCTGGCATTGTGTTCCACATATTGTTGGGTTCAAGTAGAGTCATCCCCATCATTAATTGACAGCTTTGAATTCCATCTGCATGAATATATTTATAAATTGTTCGTTTATTCGATTCACTATCAGAACCTAAATGTGTTGGTTCCGCATCTTCAATAGGAGCTTTTTTCGTTGGATATTGCTTATGTGCTGTGGTTGAGACAATGTAGAATTTAGCTGGATCTGAAGCATTACTGCTTTCAAATAATACTTCTTTATTTCCTAAGCCTACATATAGACAGTCACGTTTATTTAATGTGTACGCTTGACCATCGACTAAAACTGTTCCTTCTGCCCCGATGTTGATAATACCAACTTCACGTCTTTCTAGGAAATAGTCAGTTTTTAATGTTTCTTGATCCTCTAGCTTAAGAGATTGACTTGTTGGAATTGCTCCACCAGTAACAACACGATCATAATGAGAATACGTCATATTAATTTCACCCTGTACAAAAAGTGATTCAATTAAAAAATCGCTTCTTAGTCTCTCCGTTGTATATGTTTTAAAATCTGTTGGATTTGTGGCATGTCTGATTTCCATTATTATTTTCCCCTTTCAAGTTTGAGAATTGAGTTATTATTTTAAACTTTTTGTTACTTTAGTTAAGTATTAAATTCTGTTGTTTACGAAACAATCGTATTGTATTTAGGCTTTTCCCTTTATAACAACCAGTGAAGATGAGGTTGATTTTCGCTTCAATCAGCACAACAAGGATCTGCTCACAGAACACAGAACATCTTAAACAACAACATTCAGAAAACAGTACTCATTTAAGAGCTCATCCAGCCTCCATCAACACATAAAATATGACCATTAACATAACGTGAAGCATCTGAAGCTAAAAAGACAACTGCACCTTTTAAATCATCAGGTGTTCCCCAACGACCTTGAGGAATTCTTGATGTAATATATTCATTTCTTTCTTGATTAGCACGTAGCTGTGCCGTATTATCAGTTTCCATATATCCAGGGGCGATAGCGTTTACATTTATCCCTCTACTTGACCATTCATTAGCAAGAGATTTTGTTAATCCAGCAACAGCATGTTTACTAGCTGTATAAGCAGGGACTCTTAAGCCACCTTGATAAGAAAGCATAGAAGCTATATTCACAATTTTTCCAGACCCATTTTCAAGCATATGTTTTCCTACTTCTCGACATAGCTGGAAAACCGAATGTTGATTTACTTTTATCACTTCATACCAATCTTCATCAGAAAATTCCTCAGCATTTGATCTGCGAATGATTCCTGCATTGTTTACTAAAATATCAATCTTACTTGTAATTGCTAGAGTCTCATTCACTAACTGCTTTGCTGCATGATCTTGAGATAAATCAATTTTAAGATCATGAAATGTACCACCAACTGCCTCAATTTTTTTTCTCGTTTCTGACATATTGCTCATTCCAGCACCAATAACTGTTGCACCAGCTTCAGCAAGACCAACTGCCATCCCTTGACCTAGCCCCCGGCTGGCTCCAGTTAGTAATGCGACTTTCCCTTTTAAGGAAAAAAGTGATTCCATTTCAGTACCTCCTTTAGTGTAACTTTGTTTTAAATTGTTCGTTTATGTTCATTATAGTTTGATTATAACATAAATAAAAAAGATGACAACGATTAATTAACCGTTTATCATCTCTTTTTGTTGTAACCCTTATATTTCTGCAAGGTGTAACTGAATTTGACTGCTTTTTAATTTTTCAATAACAGCTTCATCTAAATTACTATCTGTTACGATTTCATTTACATCATTAATTGACGCAAATTGAATTAATGCCACTTTTTCAAATTTTGTAGAGTCAGCTAATAATGTAATATGATCAGCACAAGCAATGATTTGTTTTTTCCAATCCGCATGTATACTGTTAAATACAGTTAAACCATGTTCAATTGAAACACCTGTTGTTCCAAAAAATAATCGGTTCACCCTCATTTTAGCTAGCATTTCAGTTGCCTGTGCTCCCATTAAAGATGATGATGAATCAATTCTTGTTCCACCTAAAACCATTAAACGAACATTAGTTTTAGGAAGCAATACATTCGCAATCTTTAAATCATTTGTGATGACAGTGATGGGGATATCTCCAAGTAGCTTTGCAATACTAATTGTTGTACTACCACCGTCCATTAGTATCGTATCATTTGGTTTGATCAATTCTACCGCTTTTTTGGCAATGGCATCCTTTACATCAACATGTCCTAATTGGCGTTCAGCAATTGGCAGCATTCTTCCCTCATCCTCAGCCAACACAGCACCACCATGAATTCTTTTTAACAGTCCTCTTTTTTCTAAAATTTCTAGATCTCCTCGGATTGTTTTCTCTGTCACATCTAAATGTCTACTTAGTTCAGAGACTTTTATGATTTTATTTTTATCTAATTGTTCTAATATTCTTTCATGCCTTTGTACAGCAAGCATTATTTGTCCTCCGTTACTTCTTTGATTCTGCTGTTTCATTGTTGATCGTATAAGGTGAACTCATTCTCCACTTCACTTTATTAGTGATATTAGTATAATCGATGTTCGAACAAAATCAAACCTCTTCATTATATCATCATGTTACTTCCCTTGCTTCCTGAACCGCTTTGATAAAAGTTGATGCTGTTTCTGTTATTTCATTTAAATAATCTTCTGTAAGCTCTTTTTTTGTATTAACTAAAGAACTACCAACACCAACTCCTGTTGCACCAGCTTTAATGTATTCACCTACATTATTAACTGAAATACCACCTGTTGTAATTAATGGAATTTGTGGAAGAGGTCCGTGAATATCCTTTATATAAGATGGACCAAATACGTTAGCGGGAAAGACTTTGACAAGATCTCCACCATTTTCATAGGCTGATAGAATTTCTGTAGGTGTTAACGCACCAGGAATGCTCACTACACCATATCTTTTGGCCATTTCAATTGTTTTCACATTTATCGTTGGGGAAAAAATAAACTTTGCTCCTGACATAATGGCGATTCTAGCTGTTTCAGGATCTAATACCGTACCTGCACCAACCAATACATCGTCAAACTCCAGAGAGGCTTTTTCAATGGCTGCACAAGCACCTGGTGTTTCTACTGTAATTTCTAAAACCTTCACTCCACCTTTACTTAGAGCTTCACCTATTGCAACAATATTATCTACTGTTGCTCCACGAATCACTGCAGCAACTCCAGTTTCTTTAATAATATCTATATGACCCATCGTAATTCTTCCTCCTTAGCGAATAACATCTTCACGATTATTTGATAAAAGCTGCTCAACTTCATCTCGTTCAGGTAATCCGTCCACATCACCATTTACCATTGTTACAAGAGCTCCAACTGCATTTGCTCGTTCAACTGCTTTTCCAAGTTCAAGACCATCAAGCAATCCTGATAAAAATCCTGCAGCGAAACCATCACCAGCACCTATTGGATCTACCACTTGTTTAACTGGGAATCCAGGAATTAAACCGCTTTCTTTTTCAGTAAAATAAAAAGCACCTTCAGCTCCTACTTTCATGACAACAACAGATGATCCTTGATCTAAAAATAATTTTCCAAGCTTATGAGGATCATTCTCTCCGAAAAGAAATTCACCCTCAGCAACTCCAGGTAAAATAATATCAGCTTCTGCAGCAATTTGTAGCAACGTTCTTCTCGCTTCTTCTTCACTCCAAAGCTTCGTTCGTAAGTTAGGATCAAAAACAATGGTTGATCCATTCCTTTTAGCCATTTTAATTGCAGTAAAAATTGTTTCTTTACAGCTTTCACTTAATGCTGGAGTAATACCTGTAATATGGAGATATTTTGCTTTTGCCAAGTACTCTTGGTCAAGATTATCTGGTGAAAGCTTACTAGCTGCAGACCCTTTTCGATAATAATATACTCTTGTGTTATGTTGTCTTCTAGGTTCTTTAAAGTATATCCCTGTTGGTGCCTGTTGATCGAAAGTTACTTGACTAACATCAACGTTTTCACCCTTTAAAAAAGCAAGAATTGATTTGCCAAATTCATCATCTCCAAGCTTACTTATCCAACCTGTTTTATGACCTAATCTCGCTAACCCAACCGCAACATTCGATTCTGCCCCACCAATTCTATTTGTAAATTGAGTCGCATTTCTCATAAATCCGTCACTTGTTGGAGTAAAAACAACCATTGATTCACCAATTGTGATAACATCCATCTCAATTCTCCCCTCATTTCGCAAAAGTTCGAAAAATCCCTTTTTTGTTCGTTTATGTCCACTAGTATATAATGTTTTGATGATTTTCTCTATACTTTTTGATGATATATTGCAATTTTCATACAAATTAAATTAATGAGAGATTTATAATTCATTAAGTGTATGACCTGTTTGCACACAAGTTGCTTAAAAAATAAAGACTTATAATTTAACTTGATTTTATATAGCATAATAGATGGTAATAAACTAATTAGGGGTGTAGTATGGCTAAAAACATAAAAATTGATTCGCCAAAAACCGGATCAGACTTAGACAAGATAAATTTTCAAGATATTTATTATGAAGAAGATCCTCAATTAATGAATGGTATAGTGAGTAATGCTCAAGTTGATCATGAGGAAATTGATCGAGTAATTTTTTCAAAGGTTATTTTTAAAAATGTAACTTTTTTAAATTCTTCCTTTTATAACATTGATATGACTGATGTGATTTTTGAAAATTGTAATCTATCCAATGCACGTTTTTGTGAAGGTATTATTCATAGAGTAACATTTAAGGATTGCAAACTCGTTGGATTAGACCTTTCAAATGCTAATCTAGGCAATGTTTCTTTTGAAAATTGTGATCTTAATTTAAGTAGTTTTGCAGAAGCACGCTTAAAACAAGTAGGATTTATCGATTCTTTATTAAGTCATACCAATTTTTATGATTGTAAATTGAATAAAGTCAGTCTTAAAAATTGTGATCTTAATGATGCTGATTTTACTGAAACTTCACTTAAAGGAATCAATATTAGTACTTGTTCATTTGAACAACTCACTGTATCTTTTGAGAATTTAAATGGATGTGAAGTTTCACCTAATCAAGCTATTGGATTTTCGAGGTTGCTCGGGTTGAAGATTGTTGAGTAGAAATTACTTTCTCGATTCAATGAATTGAGGAAGAGGCTGTGACACAAGTATTTAAGCTAATAATCAATCCGAACTATTAGGTGATATTTCAATTAATTTTCCGCCTAATAATTCGGGTCTTTTAGTTTCTGTCTATAGATTTATATATAGCCTACTATTCTTGACAGAAGACACTAAGGCTACAACGTGTTAGAGATAGAACTGAGACCTAAGCAGGAGTAACCGAGCATCAGTAAGCTCATCTTCCTCCTCGGCGAGTCGAGTGTCTGTAGCGCAATGGAAGGAACTTATTTTTCCAGCTTATTAGTGCTTATCTTTTAAATAATTTATACATTATATTTGAAAATCCATAATATGAGGATCTGCCTTTTCTGATTTCTCTATGTTAAGTCCTTTCGCTTTTAACAACTGTTCTAATGTTAAATGATTCATTTGTTCTGTATATTTCTCGTTCCATCTTGCTTTATTTACTGTATCTCGAATAGAGCCTTTCATACTTGCAAACAACACCGTAATCCCTTTTTGATCACTCTGATCAATAAGCTCTTCAAGAGTATCGATCGAAAGTGTATCAACATCATTAACACCTGACATATCAATGATTAACCATTTTACTTTTCCATAGTTTTTTAAAAACGATTTGATTTTCTCTTCAATATAGGAAATATTTGCGAAATGTATACTTGAATCAATTCTAAGTATTAATACTTCATCTGAAGTAATGGCCTGAGTATATCTCTCTACATTACGAAATGTTTTCTCATTTTTCACATAGCCCATCTCGACAATAGAAGGACGTGAACTTTTATTAACTAATAACACTAATGTAAAAACCGCTCCAATAATAATTCCCCATTGAATGCCTATAAATAATGTCACTAAAAAAGTAATGATCCAGATCCATCCTTCCAATCGTTTCACTTGAAAAAGATGTTTTAATTCATTAATATCGACCAATTTATAAACCGCAACAAGAATAATAGCCGCTAAAACTGCATTTGGTAGATAATAAAAGAAAGACGTAAAAAACATTAAAGTGATAATCACAAATATCCCAGTTATAACAGACGTTATTTGTGTAGCTCCGCCTGATTGATGATTAACAGCCGTTCTAGAGAAGCTTCCGTTAACTGGGAAGGATTGAAACAATGAACCTACCATATTAGATAATCCTAATGCCACTAGTTCTCGATTTGGATTTATTCTATATTTCTCCTTTTTAGCAACAACTTTTCCTATTGCAAGTGATTCCATAAAACCTAAAAGAGCGATGGTGATCGCCATAGGAATTAACAGCTGAATCAGTTCTAAAGAAATAGATGGAAGTGAAAATAAAGGAAAGCCCTTTGGTACACTACCAACAATTTTCACACCGCTTTTATCTAAGTTCAAAAATGAAACGACGACAATAGATAAAATAACAAGAAGTAACGCTCCAGGGAGACGAGGGGCAATTCTTTTCAACAACATCAACAATGTTATACTTACAATACCTATTACAACTGTGATGATATTCGTTTCATTTACTACATTAACAATATCCATTAAAATCTGATGAATTTGAAGGTGATTTCCAATGTTAATGCCTAATAGATGTTTAATTTGACTCAAGCCTATGACAATGGCAGCTGCAGAAGTATATCCATTCATAACTGAATGAGGAATAAATTTTACAATAAATCCCAATCTAAAGATTCCTAACAATAATTGAATAATACCTACCATAAAGGCTAGTAGTAGAACAAGTGATATGTAAGATCCTAAACTAGGTGCTTCAAGGGTAGAAACCCCAGAAAACACTAGTAAAGAAGTAATTGCAGTTGGACCTATAGACAAATGTTTTGACGAAGCAAAAATGGCATAAATAAATAAGGGAACAGTTGCAGCATACAAGCCCATTACAGCCGGAAGCCCAGCTACCATTGCATAAGCCATTCCTTGAGGCACTAACATGATGAATAAAGTGATTCCTGCTATTAAGTCTCTTTTAAAAAGATGAATGTTATAGTTTGATAGAAGAGCTAATTTTTTCGGCTTAAGCAACAAAGTTGTCACTCTCCTCCCTTTTATACGTCAAAGTTTTTTTGCATTTACTCCACCAAATTATCTATTAATAAGTATAGTTAAAGAAACAAAGAAAATCCAATCTCTATGAAAGAAGATTGGAACACTTATTTAAACATTCTGCTTTTTATCCTCTGTTATATTTGCTGTTCATTGTTATTTTCAGTTCATTTATTTCCAAAAGAATTTTAGTTTAAGAACATCTTTCATAAATTCATCAATTGATGAGAAGTTCCTTTGATTATACCACCTTTGTACTGTTTCCATTAACCAAAAAGGAAGAGCCTTTCCATCAATTATATCGTAATATGCAAGATAAGCTTTTTTTAGATGCTCCCAACGATGGTCATCTCCCGGCTTAGAGTATTCTGATACATCAATTACTTTCGCTCTTCCATCTTGCAACAAAATATTTTTCAAATGAATATCACGTGGATTTAGATTTTGTTTCTTAGCATATTTCCTTGCATCCTCTACATCTTCAATCACTTGATAAGGTATATGAACTCCTTGAAGTAAACAATCGTATAGTGTAATGCCAGATTCAAAACTTAAAACTAAATATCGATCATATGCAGCATAACAAGTAGAGAAATACGGTGATCCATTTAATTTGTTATAAACTTGTGCTTCTAGTTGAATTTTATCTTGCTTCTCATCTGCAAACAGTTTAAATGCATAGTTTGGTAGATGAATATATTGAAAAACAGCAGCATCTGTACCAATTCCAATACATCTCAAATCCTTAGAATGCCCATTAATTGTTACAGGTTTATTTTTTGGATTTGACGCTATTCTTATCTCTGATAAAAGTTCATCCACTATTATCCATTGCTCTTCCATCATCTTCACCCTATCTTCTTAGATTACATTCATTATTCTCAGAATCTATCTAGGTATTAATATATATATGCTCCGTTTAGGGTTGTGATCTTTCCTCAAGGCTATTTTCGTAAACTTTGTTGTTTTAACAATCTTGAAAGAAACAGCACTGTATAAAATCTAGTGGCATCTTTTTTGCTAGAACGTATGCAATAATAAGACTGTTTTCAATAGATAATTAAGTAAAGTAGCAACAATCTTTCAGAAAAGAGCCTTCCACAAAGTAAAAAGCAAAATGAATTCTGCAATATCCCCAAATATATTTTCATCTATCTTAAAAAGAACCTTTACTTACTCATGTAAAGGTCTAAAAAAAAGACCTTCACCAATTAAAAAGAATTGGCAAAGGTCTCGCTAGCAATTATCTTGCCAACAAAGCCGGAGTAGTCATACCCGAAATGACGACTTTGTTTAACAGCTACTCCCCTTTGGAGTAATCACGATTCAGTTAGCTTTATATTAACAAAGATTATATATGCGGTCAATTTATGATACCTACATTACTAACAGTGGCTAACGCATTAATAAGAAAAATATTTGCATGAATTAGGGAGCCTCCCTCGGCTCGAGCGTCTGTGGGGTCTCCCCTGGACACGCTCCTCTAAGTAGAAGGCTCATGCCTTGCACTCCGATCAACAAAGTGCCAAAAATCAACATTAATCTTTAACATAGCCTTTCCTTTAAGAAAAATTGAGTCAACGAGCATTTTCCTGTCATGTGTTGTTTGTGTATAAAAAGAAGGCTGCTCCACTTTAGGACAGCCTCTACTGTGATAAAACTTAATAACCATTTACTTATTTCTTCTTATCACCATACATTAAGGTAAGTACTTAATTTTTTCTTCAATTGACGTTCTTTCTTTTGGAGAATTTACTTCCTCTGGGTAACCCACTCCAAATACGCCAATCACATCATATCCCTCTGGAACACCGAGAATGTCACGGTTTTTCTGAGCATTTCCTACAGAAGACCAGAATGTACCGACTCCTTCTTCCCAGGCAATCAAATTGAAATTTTGTACAAAGCAAGCAGTAGCTAAAGCGTTCTCTGCTTTTTCAACTTCTGTACTACCATGCTTTGATAAAACTGCCATTACAACAGGAGCATTGAAGAAATTAGCTTTATGATTTAAAGCTGCTCTTGTCTCAGGACCTACCACATACACTTCCCATGGCTCAGTCATTTTGTGATTTGGTGCCATAGTGCTTGCTTGTAGCCATTTACTAATGTGTTCCATGGAGACTGAGTCGTCTTTGAAGCTTTTAATTGTTCGTCGTGAATAAATGATATCAGTGATAGTCAAGTCATGTTCCTCCTTAAGAATATAGAATCCTCATATTTTTAGATGGCATCCTCTATATATCACAGAAGTTCCTTATCAAAATAAGAGAATGGTATGTAACTAAGTAAGATATTAGTTGTTAGTTTGATTATAACAGGAAAATAGGTATAACAGTTATCCTCCCCTTTCTAAAACTAACATCTTTTATCTAAAAAAAACAATCACAAATCATGAATTTCCTTCGAAAGAGTTGTCTATTTTAAATAAAGGCTGTTTTCGCAAACATTGTTGCTTATAAATACCCGAAGAAATCAGCATTGTAATAAGTCTAGTTGCATCTTTTCTTCATAAAATAGTAGCTCTTTTGCGAAAATACACTGTTTCTCCTATATATTTTTGTTTACAATGCAACAATCTTTCAGAAAAGAGCCTAAATAAAAGACTTCATTCATAGGTTGAATGGTTCTGCTTCTTTAAAGTCAAAGGAACCTTCCACCATTTTAGAGGTAATAGCATTCCATTTATTACATACTTCACTTTTGGCAATATAATTGAATACTGCCTCAACATCATTACATTCAAAGCAAAAAAAAAATTGATTTCCATTTTGGAAAATTGAATAGTTTCTTATACCAGCTTTGCTATGCTCTTCCATAATTATGGATTAAGATGTAAGTCAACGTATTCTTCTAATACTTCCTCTTTTATCTTCCACGTCCAGGCAAATTTTTTTCTATTCATCATCATCCCCTGCTTTCATAGTGATTTAATAGAAAAACCTAAGCATACTCGTGTTGAGCATGCTTAGGTTTTTAAATCTACTATTAATTTAGACCTTTTTCTTACGTTTTGTTTCTATTATTAACTGTCCGAACTTGAATTAGTAAACATCCTTCCAATCAGCAATGTTTTCTGCGTCAAATTTGAATGGGTCGCCAAGCATAATTTGAGTACCGTCACCATCTTCCACTACTTCCTGGCTTCCAAGGTCACCTGCATCAAAAGTATCACCAACTGCTCCTGTAATCTTTCCTTCTACTAATGAATATGCAGTATAACCAGCAGCTTCGCCAACTTCAATTGGATTCCATAAGTACATCCATGGTGATACACCACTTTCAATATAACTAGCCATTTCAGAAGGAAGTCCTAAACCTGTTAAAGCTACTTTACCTTCAAGTCCTTTATCAGTTAGAACTTTACCCGCTGCAGCAATACCCACTGTTGTTGGTGCAATAATTGCTTTCAAATCAGGATAAGATTTTAACAATGCTTCTGTTTCAGATACACTTTTATCTCGTAAATCATCACCATAAGCTACTTTTACTAATTCAATATTTGCATATTCTGGTTTTTCTAATTCTTTTTTCATCCATTCAATCCAAAGATTTTGGTTCGTTGCTTGTGATGTTGCACTTAACACGGCAATTTGCCCTTCTCCATCAATCATTTCATTAACAGCTTCAATTTGAACACGACCAATTCTTTCAGGATTGGCTTGATTAACATGGATATGACGACTATTTGCATTTACAGCTGAATCTACTGAAAGGACTTTAATTCCTTGATCCATTGCTTTCTTTAATACAGGCTCTAATGCATCTTGGTCATTACCTGCAATTGCAATAGCAGCTACTTTTTGCGTAATTAATTGTTCAATAATTTGAATTTGTCCCTCTGCTGTTGGTTGATCTGGTGAACGAAGAATTACTTCCCCACCAAGCTCCTCTACAGCTGACTTAAATCCATCCATCATTTTTTCCCCATATGGATTTCCAGTGTTTTTAAAAACAAATGCATATTTATTGGAAGAACCACCATCTTCTCCACCTTCACTACTAGACCCACCTGTTTGAGGTGCTCCTTGACTACACGCTACAAGAATAGAAGAAAGGAATACAACTGACAATAAAATAGATAAAAATTTTCTCATGCTTTTTCTCCCCTTTTTTGTAATTTAATTTATACATAACAGTTAAAAACTGGCGTATAACATGGTTGTATTACTTCTTTTTAAGAATACTTGGCATTTTGATTTTTGGTACTGCCACTGACAGTATTAACAATGCTCCAACAACAATAAGCAATGTTTGAGCAGGTATATTAATAAGCCCTAAACCGTATTGAAGGTACCCAATAATAAACACCGCAATAACAGTTCCAATGATTTTCCCTTTTCCTCCAGCTGTACTTATCCCACCTAGTGCAGCCATTGCAATAACATCTAACTCATACATTGTAGCTACATTTGGTCGAGTGCTTCCCATTCTTGATGATAGAAATAGAGCGGTTAAACCAGCCATAAGACCTGCTAATGTAAAAACAATGATCTTAATTCGGTCAACTTTAACTCCAGAAAATCGACTTGCTGTTGGGTTTTTTCCCATTGCAAATATTTGACGTCCAAATGTTGTTTTGTGCAGTAACAATCCAAACAGAACAGCCATTACAAGAAATAATATTAAAATAAATGGAATACCAAACACATAGCCCCATCCAAAAAAACCAAACCATTCAGGAAAATTACCTGCTGATTGATCTTCTAAGATGATGTAAGCGATACCACGATAGAGAATCATTGTTCCTAATGTGACAATAACAGCTGATAACTCCTTGAACTTAACTATAAGTATTCCATTTATTAATCCACAAAGAGCACCTACCGCTAAGCAAATGACAATAGCTAGTTCCATCGGCACACTTAAATTGTTGTACATTGTCGCCATAACGACGGATGATAACGCAACTGTTGAACCAACAGATATATCAATATCACGTAGAATCATGATCATAGCCATTGGAAAGACAATATATGCTTTGTCTAAAAAGATCATCGTTCCATCTCGTAAACTAGCATAATTAAGAAAATATGGTGATAAATTAGAGTTAATAATCATAACAGCAACTAAAATGATAACTAACATCCATTCCCATTGTAGGAAAAAGCGTTTTATGCTGAAGTCTTTCTTATCTAGGAGATTTCGCTGAATATATCCTTGATTATCAAGTGATGTTCTCTGTTCCATAGCTTATATCTTCCTCCTCATCAAATTATTTCGATCAACACCTCTTTTAACAAGAGTGTTTATGATAACAGCAACGAGGATAATAAAACCTTGAATACCTGTTTGCCAAAATGGTGAAACATTTAAAAGTGGTAATGCATTATTTAGGATTCCTAATAAAATTGATCCAAGGATAATACCTGAAATCTTCCCTGATCCACCTGCAATGCTAACTCCACCAAGGATACAAGCTGCAATGACAGTTAACTCGTAACCTGATGCTGTATCTCCTTGAGCAGATGCGAATTTTGAAACCCATAAAACACCTGAAAGCCCTGCAAACCCACCCATAATTGTATAAACTAGTAATAGAATTCGCCCTTCTTTAATTCCACTTACTTTTGCTGAATCTGGATTGCTACCAACTGCATAAATTTGTCTACCTGTTACTGTGTGATTAATAAGGTAGTAGAATAACAGATAAATAACGATCGCAATCATTATTAAATTATTTAACCCAAAGGTTGTGCCTGTTGCTATAGACACAAAGCTTTCAGGCATTTGATAGGAACTAATCCATTCTCCTCCACTAACCTTGAAGGTAATTCCCCTGAATATATTCATCATTGCAAGTGTAGCAATGATAGGAAGTAAGCCGACTTTTGCGATAAGAACCCCATTAATAGCTCCACATATCATTCCAATCCCAATACCCAGTAAGATGATGAGAAAAGGATTCATATCCTGATACGTACTAACAGTCTGAGCAACGATCATCCCCGAGAGAGCTATGGTTGATCCTATCGACAAATCTATTCCTCTTGTTATTAAAACTAGCATCATCCCTAGTGCCAATATACTTAAAATGGCTGTATTCGTTATCATGTCATTTATGTTTTCTCCACTTAGAAAACTCGGGTTTCGTAGTTGAACTGCTATTGATAAGATGACAATGAAAGCTAATAAACCCAATTCCCTGAATTTGTAAACATTTGCTAATTTTGATATTTTCTTTTCTAGAGTTTTTATTTGTGTTGAGTTTTGTATAACATTTCCGGGCATACTCCTCACCTCTTTTCCATATATAAACTAACTAATTTCTTCTTCTATTTTTTCACTCATGGCCGCTTCTAGAATAACTTCCTGAGTTGCATCTTGTTTGTTTAATACTTTTGTAATTCTTCCTTCTCTCATAACAACAATTCGGTCACTCATTCCTAATATCTCTGGCATTTCTGAGGAAATCATAATGATTCCATAACCTTGTGCTGCTAGGTCATTAATAATTTCATAAATTGCCGATTTCGCCCCAACATCAACACCCTTTGTTGGTTCATCAAGAATAATAATATCTAAATCGGCTGTAAGTAATTTTGCAACAGCCACCTTTTGTTGATTACCACCAGATAGTGAGCTAACAAGATCGAAAATGCTGTTAGCCTTCACATTTACTTTCTCAGCTAATTTCTTTGCTAGTAAGGATTCCTTTTGATCATTTAACCATCCTTTACTTGAAAGTTCCTTCAAAGCTGGCAAAGTAATATTTCTTCCTATCCCCCAATCCAATACCAAGCCTTGCAATTGACGATCTTCTGGTAAATAGCCAATTCCTAGATTCATTGCAGCTTTTGGGTTTTTTAAATCTATTTTTTCACCTTTTAAAAATACTTCTCCTTGGTCAAAGCTTGTGATTCCAAAAAGTGACTGACATACTTCGGTTCTTCCGGCCCCAACTAATCCCGTTAACCCTAGAATTTCACCTTTATGAAGGGTAAATGAAATATCAGCGTAATAGCCCATTTTTCCTAAATTCTTCACTTCTAATAATTTCTCACTAATCTCATTATTTTTATGTGGATATACTTGAGTAATTTCACGTCCAACCATCGCCACAATTAGAAGGTCGTTTGTTATTTCATTAACTCCCCATGACCCGATATATTTTGAATCTCTAAACACGGTCACCTGGCTGGCAAGACGGTACATATCTTCAAATCGGTGTGATATAAATATAATTGAAGCTCCCTGATCTCTTAAGCTTTCTGTAATTTTATACAACTCTTCACTTTCCCTTGCTGTTAAAGCGGCTGTTGGTTCATCCATTATGATAATCTTTGCATTAGTTGATATTGCTTTTGCAATTTCTACAATCTGTTGTTGAGCCACACTAAGAGATCCCATTTCCACTTTTGGATCGATTGATGATCCTAGATCTTCTAGAATTGCTCTCGCCTCAGAATGCATCTCCTTCCAAAGTAATCGCTTCGTGAGTTTATGAATTTTTTCATGACCCATAAATATATTTTCAGTTACACTTAAGTCAGGATAATTTGTTACATGCTGATAAATTGCTGCAATTCCTTTCTTCTGAGCATCCTTTGGGTTTGTAAATTGAACTTTTTCACCATTTAAAAACATGTCACCTTCATTTGGTGAATGAACACCTGTGATCACCTTAATAAATGTAGATTTTCCTGCTCCATTTTCCCCCATTAACGCATGGATTTCTCCTGCTTTTAACTTAAAATGAACATTATCAAGTGCTTTAACTCCTGGAAACTCTTTCGTAATTCCTTTTAACTCTAGAACATAGTCAGACATAATCTCACTCCTTACTCGATAACTTTTCTTGCAAATATAATCATCAGAATTGTAATTGATGGTTTATTAGGTATATTTGGTATCGCTTACATTAATCTTAATAAATAGTAAGATGTTCGAGTAGGAGACAACTTTCGGATTAGGGTGATAATTCTCTGATGTTTCTAAATTTTCCTACAACTAAAATATTGAGAAGTATTGCGAATAAAGGTAGCAATGTAAAGGTCTAGAGAAAAAATGTACCAACATACACAAAAAAACTCCCTTCTAGAAAGGGAGTTTTCTTTGGTCTAGCATCATCTTATCTTTATACTTTGAAGGTGTTTCGCCATATTGTTTTTTAAATAATTTACTAAAATATTTCGTATCTGAATAACCAACTCTTTCTGAAATATCATATATTTTCAGATTTGTAGATAACAAAAGGTCTCGAGCTTTTTCGATTCTAATTCGTGTAACAAAATCAAGTACAGTTTCTCCTGTTTGAGTTTTAAAATATTTACAGAAGTATGTTGGATTCATATATACTTGATTGGCAATGTTTTGAATGGTGATATTTTGATCAAGGTGAGTCAAAATCCACTTTTTAGCTATACCAATTTGATCTGGATTTTGTTCTTCATTTTTACTTTCTAAAATAAGAAGAATCTTTTTAATCCAATCGTAGACTTCGTTTGTTAATTCACTTAGATTTCCTATTTTCTTTGTTAAGACAAAGACCTCATTCATTAATGAAATGGTATCTTTTTCTTGTGTATGTTTAATCAAATAATTAATAATTTGAAAACCCAATAAATGGAAAGACTTCTCGATTTCTTCTGGATTATTCAGTATTTTAATCATTTTTAAAAGAACTGATATTTCCACCTTGATTTTATCACTATCCTTACTATCAAGAGTAAAGATAATCTTGTTAACTTGATTCTCTATTTCTTGGCTCTTATTTGCTTTTATTCCTGCTTTCAATTTTTCTATTTCTTCACTTGTAATCACTTTATTTCCACCTAATAATAACCGAAATTGCATATACATAAGTAGCTCTTCCCTCAAACTTGTTAATAAGGTGAGCTCATTGAATTCCTCGCTTATAGCTATAGAGCTTGTAAATGGAGTGTATTTTTGAATATTTATTTTTATGTTTTCTGAAAATGTCACACATATTTTCCCAAGTAATTTCTCTTCATTTTCTTGAACATGAAGAAGTAACCAAAAAGATAAATCATCTCCACTCCACCTCCATGAAGTAAAAGTTGATGAATCTAGGTTGTCTTCCATCTCTTTACAGATGTTATCTAATGCAAATCTCCATGCTTTCCAATCTTCTTTTTCAAAAGATTTAGTCCTACTGTAAAGATTGTCAACACTTATAAAGATTAAACGATAACTCCCATCTGGAAAATCCTTAGTCCATTCTAACTGTGATAAATCAATATCATGATTCCACGTGATTTCGCTTAATAACTGAAGTTGTTTAACATGCGTTACTTGTGAAGCCTTAAATTCAATTTCCTCTATGTGCTCAGTGTCATTCCACTGAGAGATAATTTTACTTTTCATTTCTTCTAACTGGATTTTAAAATCATCACGATCAATTGGTTTAATTAAATAATCACTTGCCCCTTCGCGTATGGCTGTTTGAAGAAATTGAAAATCATCAAATCCACTTATTACCATTGCATGAAAAGAGGTTAATTGCTTTAACTTTTTGATAAGTGTTAAACCATCCATACCAGGCATCTTGACATCAGTAATTAACAAATCAAACAGCAATCCTTCTTTCTGAAAAGCATTTAAACATTCGTCACCACTACTAAAACTACCTACAACTTCCCAAGAATCACCATTTGTTTGAACCAATCTTTCAACTCCACGTCTAAGCCTTGCTTCGTCATCAACAATAATCGTTTTAATTCGTCTAGGCAATTTCCTCACCCCCATTCAACCCTTCTACATTTTCTCTAGTTATCATTGGTAATCGAACAATAACCTCTGTACCTTCTTTCATCATACTATTAATTTCTAAACCATACTCATCACCGAAAATCATTGAAATTCTTGCATGGACATTTATTAATCCAAAGCTTGAATCTCTTCCTTCCATTGGATCTTTTTTTAGAGACTCATTTAATTTATTTAATACTTCAGATTCAATCCCAGGTCCGTTGTCCTTTATCGTTAAAAGAACTTCATCATTTTTCGTTTTATAAATATTTATCATTATCATCGTTTTTTTATGCTGATCTAATCCATATTTAATGGAGTTCTCAATAATAGGTTGTAGGATAAATTTAGGTATATAGAACTGATTGGTATCAATTTTTTCCTGTATTTCAAAATAAATTCGATCTTCAAATCTAAACTTTTGAATCGTTAAATAATTTGTTGTATGTGTGACTTCAAAGGAAATTGGCACTAATCGATCTTTATTGTTTAATGAGTACCTCAACATTTTCCCGAGTAGAGTCACCATTTTTACGACAGATTCTACTTCCTCTTCTTCAACTGCATAACCAATTGTTTCTAACGTATTGTACATAAAATGTGGATTAATTTGAGACTGTAGAGCATATAATTCTGCATTTTTCTGGCGTAATTCTATTTTGTAGTTTTTTTCTATCAAAGTATTAATTTCTTGAATCATAGAATTAAAACTTTGTGCTAGAGTCCCAATCTCATCTTTCGAGTGTATGGACAGATCTACATTAAAATTTCCTTTTTCAACTTGTTTCATTAACCTTGTTAGTTTTTTTAAGGGATTTGATACATTCCAAGCAAGAACAATAGAAATAACAATGCTTAAGAAAACAACTAGAATAAATACAATGATTGTCCCATAACGAACAGCGTCTGTTTCTTTTGTAAGATCACTTAACGAAATACTATGAAATATTCTCCAATCATATCCTTCAAAACTATCAGTACTTATTAAATGATTTTTTTCCATTAATGTTGCTTTAAAACTTCCGTTAATGTTCGGATAGAGATTATACTTATCATCGTACTCTCCAATTAATTTTGGATCATTATGAAAGATAATTCTTCCTTCTTCATCTGTAATCCATATTTTAGAGTTGTTATCTTCATTCAAATTGATCAAAGCTTTCTCAAAAAATGTTAAGTCTATCGCTATTAATATTGTTCCAAGGTTTTCTTGATTTTCATAGTCTCTTAATTGCCTCATTAACATGATAAAAGGTGGATTTCCTTTAAACTGAAGATTTGTTTGATATGATAGGATGATCTCTTCCCTACCATTTAGTTCAATATCCTGTCCATATGGCAAAGCAGAAGACTCTAGTGCTAAGCCCTTATAAGAAGTTCTGGTACTAGTAAATAATCGATTTTTTGATAAAAGGAATACTCCTAAGATATCTGAATTTCCACCATTAATATATGTTCTAGATAGATAGCTATTAACTAAAAATTCATCCTTTAATATATTTGATTTACTTTGAAATGAGTCTTTACGAAGCACTTCAATAACTTGGGAGGAATTATAAAGAACATCAGGAAGTTGCTTCATTTCATTTAATTGATTCTCGATATTTTCATTTGCTTGTTCTAATAATTTTGGGATATATTCTCCCACTTGTTTTTCTATAGACTTTGTATATTGGCTATATGCTATATAACCTAAAATCGATATCGGAATAACAGTAAGCAAGATATAGGTTATCATGAGTTTTGTCATTAATTTATAGTTTCTTAATCTAAGATGTTTAAAAATCATATTGATCAACATTTTCCTTTGTGAAGTCAATTGGTTCACCCATAATTATCATGTCATTTGACATCCTAATCTTTCCTACCCCAAGAATTTCTTGATTATCATATGGAAATGAACCAGTAACAATATTCTTACTAAGCGCTACTGTTAAATAACCTAATTTTTTTGGGCTCCATAAAGTGATGATTTGAGCAGAGCCTTCCTTTAGATATTCATTCATTGGATTTGGTGGGGATAAACCAACCACAGCAACTTTTCCAGACTTTCCTGCTTCTTTTACAGCTTGGGCAGCAGCAGGTGGTCCAACAGATGAATTACCAATAATTCCTTTTAAGTTAGGATAATCCTCAAGCAACTGTTTTGCTTTTAAATAAGCTTTATTCGGATCATCATCTGTTGCTGAGATTTCCACCAATTTCATATTAGGATAGTATTCTTTTTTATGTTGTTTAATCCACTTTAGCCATTCATTTAAATTCGATGCAGATTTAGCTCCTGTCATAATAGCAAATTCCCCTTGCTCATCTACATTCCATGCAAGGGTATCCATTAAATGTCTTCCCAAAGTTTCAGGGTCTACCATATTAATGAAGAACTCCCTAGCTTCGGGCATTGTGTCAGCATCCCATGTAATCACTTTTATTTGGCGGTTTTGTGCCTTTTTTAATACAGGCACTAACTTTTCAGGGTCGTTTGCAGACACAGCAATCACATCAACCTTTTCAAACTTAATCAGATCATCGATGATTTTAATTTGCTGCTCAGAATCAGCTACAGTGGGTCCTTTATATATCACTTTAACGCCCAAATCCTTCCCCGCCTCAATTGCACCTTCTTCAACAGCATTAAAATAAGGAATATTTATCACTTTAGGTACAATTGCAATTGTATAATCTGTTGCCACTTCTTGTTCATCTTTTTGTTGTGAGGACTCATTTGTATAAACAACCGTATATTCGTTTTGATTTGATGTCCCATAACTGCAACCGCTTACAAGTAATAACAAAAAAATATTTAAAGAAAAAAGCTTATTCACCATCATTGTCCCCCTCTATGAGACTTCTTATCTATATATTATACTATTTATTTTTAGTAAAAAAATACCTGATGTTGATTTATCTTTGAATATTCTGTATTTTCATTTGATTGTTATGATAAAAATATACTTTATTTTAATTTCCCATAGAATCCCACAATCAAGATCATTAAAAAAACCCTTATCAATAAGAAATGATAAAGGTCTCATCTATACTTTTTGTATCCATCCCAAATGTCTACATAAATCGAAAACACAATTCTATAGAAGTGAATTTACTTGGGTTCCTAACTCTAAAATCTAATTGATACAACTCTTCTCTTTCACCAAAATGATTTATAAATTCATTTTCTCGAATAATTAAATCTAATTGCTCATGATCAAAATACACTTTTATTTTCTCAGCTCCTTCCAAAATTACCCCTGTAGAATCTTCAATGACCTTCATGACAGGTGTAATAAATCGTTCAACGATTGAAGTTGGTTTTTCTGTAAATTGAAATGTATCAATTAGAATCAGTTCTGGAGTATGATCTTTTTTCCAATGGAATTTCCTAACTAAATGCTCTAAGCTCTGAATGTCATATGCTTTTTTAAGATCCATTTCGATTAAATCTTCTGATTGATTACTAGAATAATCTATAACCGTTGCTTTGTGAGAGTGCCCTTCAGTTTGAAATTGATTGTTGATGATAGGTACCGAATGTCCCTGGGATCCGTTACACAAAATGGTATAACGTTTTTGATTAAAATAATCCTCACAATACATCCCGCTGCCTAAGTCCTTAAAAAAGGTTTCTCCTTTAGCTTGTAAAATAAAATGTCCGATATCATTATGATTATGCGGCTCATCATTATGTCCACCTTTACAGGCAAATACATACCCATCATGTCTTGAAATAAACCATTGTGAATCATTAAGATAATACGTTTCGTTACACCAAGGATTACCACTTAATTTTTCATCTAACCAAAGTAAATTCCTAAAAGCTGGTGCCCAACGACTACAATGATCATCATCATATGAAGCACGTAATTCTGCTTCAGGAACTTCAATATCATGATAAACATTTTTCAAATAATGACTAAGACCTAAAAATACAGATCCTTTTTCAGTAGAATCCGAGAAATTCACTACCTGATTTTTGTAAATAAAACATTTTTGCTGAAAAAGTGCAATTTGATGAACTTTTTCTATTTGAAACAAATTTAGTTCATCATTTGTCTTTTTCTTGAGTAAATCTGCAAAATAGACATAAAAACCAAAACCATATTGCCAGTATCCATATCCTTCTAAGCATGCACCATCATTGTTAAATCCATTTAAATAATAAGCAATAGCTTTAAGCACTTTATCAAGAATAGAGGATAATATTTTCTCATCTTTTATTAGATGTAATGCAGCTGCCCCTATTGATCCTGCACAGACTGCTGACCAATTATGAGTGGACGTCTCCCAATCAAATGATTGATGTTGAAAGGGAACTAGTACCCGACGATGTACCTCTTCCACCATTCTTTTTTGAATGAGTGGATCGATAACATGTTCCGTCAATTCCAAGATTTCACTGAGCGTAAATGCTGTTTCAGCAGCAAACAAATCAATAGTAAAAAGAGAATTGTCCATTTTTTTATAACTCTCATCCAGTTTTGGATCCATCTCAGCACGATCTTTTAAGTGAGCTGGTAAACACCAAGTGTATTCATTACAAATAGACCAAATGGTTTCATGAAGTTCCTTCAAATAAATAGATTCATCCGGCTCTATCAACGTCATTAAGGCAAATGTATTTAATCGTCTTCTTTTTGCAAAATAGCTTCTCTCGTATTCGAGTCTTGACCCCGTTTCTCTAAAAATAGCAAACTCATAAAATGTGAGCTCTTGAAGAGGTGTTTCGAGGAGCTTTTTTGCTTCTTCTTTTATTTCCAGTAGTACGGTTTTAAAAACTGTTTTCTCCTTTATTTCTTTAAACCAGTTTTCCTGTTCCTTTTTTGATGAAAATAAAAGAGAGGACTTATTTTTTTTTATCAATTCATTTATCTGCTCATATTCTAAAATCAACAGAATTTCACCTCACAATTTTGAACAACATACTATTTTTCTCTTTTTATATTGTAATAGTCATTGCTTTCTCATCAGAGTATTGAACAAAAATTTTCCCCTTTACTATTTCTACATTAGGAACTTCTTCCCATCTATATTCATCACGATTACATGCCCCATACACCGCACTTACTAGGAAACTAGTTCCTGGCATAATTTTCGTTTGAATCGTTGGGATAACAGTACGAGAATGCAAAATATTTGTATTTGAATTTGGATAAATAAACTCTGCTTTTCCTTCTCCATAAAGACTTTTGATGCCACTTGCTTCCCTTGATATTTTCGCAATACACTCTTGATTTTTTTGATCCATTTTTAATGGACTTTCTCCTTCAATTGCCAATGCAAAGCCACCATCAGCACTATCTAGTGTTCTGCTTGTTTTTATACAATGTATTCGAATATGCCAAGGTGTTCCTGGCACGATCCATGTTTGCACCTCTACATCATTCCAAGGCTTCCATTTCGTATAAATATAATCTTCTTCAACTCTAGTATCTTCACATTTTCTTTTTACTCGGTAAATATTATCACCTTCACTCAAAGCTAACATAGAATCAAATGCTCCTTGTGAAAGCCCCCATTCTGCACGGGGTACACTAAAACCAAAAGCAGTAGAATAAACAAACTTTTCATATTTCGCTGAGGTATGAGTATGTTCGTTTGTTGATAGATGTCCTGAATTGAAAGCAAGAACATGATCTTTGTTTTGATTTCTACAAATGATCATATGTGGTTCTTTCTGAATACTTTTTTCCTGTAATAGAGGGAGGGGCTCTTCTTCTGCTTGCCAGAAAGGGTGATCACCATCAAGTGCTAAAGGTAAAAAAGATTTTAGAGCCCAATAAGGTGAACCTGGTGAATTATAATTTTCAGCCACAATTAAGTTAGGATAAGAATATCCTATTGTTAAAATACCATTATCATGAAAGATAGGCTGTTTTAACCACCATCTTAAGTTTCTAAGGATAATTCCTTTCATTACTCCTAATGAAAAAGGCTCTATACCAGTATAAACTGCGGCTCCCCAAAATGAGGACATGGCAAATCGATACGTTAAACTTCGACCATAAGGAACAGAAGACCCATCTGTTGAAAACCAGTAAATAAACTCTTTTGCAAACACCTCTGCGCGCTCTTTATATTCTTTAGAACGGATAGGATCTTCTTTTTCCATAAACTTAGAATAGATAAGGCCATAAAAATGAAGAGCAAAAGGTACATAATAATCTGAATGACCATCAATACCATCAGAATACCAACCATTAGAAACATAAAATTGGTCAATTCTATCTAAATTTTCTTCAACTTTACTTTTATCATAGTGCTGCCCGACATTTTTCAAGCCTATGTTAACAAGCACAGAAAAAAACAGCCAGTTACAATCATGTGCTTTACATTGATTAATTTGAGATAACCAATTTGTTAGATTTTCTTTTTCTTGTAGATTAAGAGGATCCCAGATCTTGCTTGGAATGAGTAATAGAGATACACCAAAAGCAGCCATTTCAACTATTTTTTGATCAAAGTGTTCTATTTCTCCCCAATATTCCTCATGATTAGGGTTTGTTCCATTTTTTATCCCTTGTAGGTGCATTTCCCACATATAAGATTCTTTCTCTTCACAAGCAAGTAAGGGTGCTAAACCCCATAATAATCTTGAAAAGGCCTCAAATTCAGATGTAGAATCAGCGTAAGCAGCACTTGTATCTCCAAGTTTTAACCTCGTAAACCCCTTACTGTAATAAGACTTTAGTGGATCAAAAATTTGTTCTAGTGCTTCTGATACATCATCTCTAGTTTTAAGAGGATTTGTTTTAATCGACTCAATAAATGTTAGCATATAGAAATGATCCCCCTTTCAATTCATATGAAAAAATAAACCTCTAATCTACTTTTTTTCATCAAGAAACTTGATTTTTTTGCTTATACGAATTACCTTTTTATAAGGAATTAGAGATAATCACCGCCGATTAAACGCTTACAAAACAAAGGGTGATTTAACCGCTTACCTCTTTTCCCCTCTATATTCAATAGGAGTGACACCGACGTAGTTTTTAAATACTTTAATAAAGTAGCTTTGGTTGTCGTATCCTAATCTCTCACATATTTTCCCTACAGAGTCTACAGTTTGTTCGAGCAATTCTTTTGCTCTGTTCATCTTGGCTTTTGTTACATACTCAACAAAAGTACCACCAACTTCTTTCTTAAAAAGTCTGCTGAAATAACTAGGATTTAAGTAAAGGATGTTCGCAACTTCATCAAGTGTTATCTTCTTTTCTAAATTACCTTCAACATATTTACAAGCCTCAATTACTTCTTTTCGTCTAGACTTTGAAGTAGTACTGTTAACTGCAGAAAGAAGCATTTCAAAATAATGAATCAACCATGTTCTTAGCTCGATTAAGGAATCAATTCCAATCACTTCTTCATGAAGAATTTCATTCGAAGTGTTTGTTCCAAAAAACTGTAAAGCTTTCATCTTTACCTTAAGATCCAGTAAAAGTTTGAGAATCCAGTCTTTAACAATTTCTGATGAATATTTCTTTTCCTTGAAGATATTCATCCACTTACATATAAGTGGACTAACTTCTGAAACATCTTTATTCAAGATCAGCTGTCTTATCTCATTTGATGCCTTATCATACCATTCAAATAAGCTTTCATTTGTTTTTGTTTCAAGTCGTTTTTTTTCTATTCTACATGTTTCCATATAAAATCTTTGATTTGAACTATCAAGCAATTGATGAAGTGATGTTTTAAAAGAATGATAGGTATCAAACGGTTTATCTACTATAAAAGAGAGGGAAATATTTAAAGAACTAAAAACGTTTCTCTGAATTTTCTCAAGGCACTTTGTTGTTACTCCATAACTATCTGATTTTAAAGTTGCGCTATAAGGAAAGAATAAAAATGATTCTTTCTGACTAAATGTAAAATGAACTGCTGTGCTTTCATCTTTCTTCAATACTTCACTAATTACATTTTGAATGGAGAATAATAATGTATCTTCTGAATGATAAGATATCTTTGCTGAGCGATAATCTTGTATGAAGCATAGTACAGGTATAAATGTTTGATGAGTTAAATCCAATCCATAAGATCGTGCTTCATCGATCACACTTTTCGTTTCATAGAGTGTTTGATCAATCGTATGACGTATAAAATCTCTTTTCATTGATTCTCTATTTCGTTCAACCAAACTCTCTAACTTGAATTCTTTTATTTTTTTCTGATCTTCACTTTCTTTATTTTGCTTTAATTTTTTCAGTACTTCAGCTAAATCTTTAGGATTAAGTGTATCTTTTAAAAGATAATCTTGTACATTAAGCTTTAAAGCCTGATGTGCATAATCAAACTCATTGTGGCACGTTAACATACAAACCTGTATATTGGGATTTAGTTCTTTTAATCTCTTAGTTAATTCTAAACCATTCATTTTAGGCATACCGATATCAGTTATTAATATGTCTGGCATTTCATTTAAGGCATGGGTAAGAGCGTTAGCCCCATTTTCATGAGTACTTTGAAGATTTAATCCTAATTGGTTCCAGTTGATCGTCTCAATTAATAATTCTAAAACTGGATAATCATCATCTACTAGCATTACGTTATACATTCTCCATTCAACCTCCCCTTAAAACAGACAGTATCACTTTTGTACCTTTTCCGACTTCACTATAAACTTCCATATTAAATGCATCACCAAATGTCATACACATTCTTTCATACACATTGGTTATACCAATACTTGAGAATCCCATCTTATTCTGAACATTACTAAAGCCTGCATTTCTAGTTAGCCTTGCTCGTAGATTTAATAGTGTTTGTTCACTCATTCCCTCACCATTATCTTCAATAATAATGAAAAAATCATTCCTTTTTAAGAAGGCTTCTACCGTAATTTTTCCAGCACTTTGATTTAATCCATGTATAATAGAATTCTCAATAATTGGTTGCAAAATAAAGCGTGGTATCGTCTCTAAATAAGCTGTATCTGATACATTAACCTTAAATTGAACTTCTTCTCTTTGACGCATATTCATTAACCGAACATAATCTGTAACAATACCTACCTCATCTTTAAATGTGATCATACCTTTATCTTGGTCAATAGTCATTCTTAGCAGTTTAGATAAAGAACTAATCATTTCAGCACTCTCATAATCACCTTTTTTCATCACTTTCATTCGAATGGAATTTAATACATTAAATAAGAAATGTGGATTAATTTGAGCCTGAAGCATAGATAACTCGGCTTTTCGTTTTCTTATTTGAGTCTCTGTAATTTCTCTGATCATTTCATTTATTCGATCAAGCATTAAGTTAAAAGAGTTAGATAATTTACCTATTTCATCTTTATTTTGAACGTTAGAACGAACCTTTAAATTACCGCTCTGTACAGTTTCAGCCACATTGCTCAAATGGACTAATGGTTTTGTAATCGTCTGTAATATATAAGCTAATAATAGGAAAAAGATAACAAATGAAATCAATTGAACAAGAAATACTTTTTGGAAAATTGAATTAATTTTAAAGATTGCTTGTTTGTATGGGTTTATTGATACTAGCTTCCATCCCATATTCATTATTTGATGATCTGCATAAAGGTAATTCTCTTTTTGTGCAGTTATGATATTTGTAAAATTCGGATCTTGAATCTCCTTAATATAAGGAAATGATTCTCCAATTTTCTCGTTTTTTCGATGAGATAAAATTTTATACGAAGAATCTACAAGCATCATCTCTTCTTTTCCAGGCATACTCTCAAATGCCTGTTTCACCTTATTTTCCATTATTGTTACAATGACATATCCATAGATTTTCAGATTAGAATCTCTTAGAGTTCTAGCAACTGAGATTTGATATGGATTTCTCTTTTGTTCTGATTTGAAAACTGTTGGTTGACTCCCAATCCAAATGGCTTCATATCCAAAAACTCCATCTAATTCTTTAAACCAGGGCTCACTAAATAGTTTTTCCGGGTTATAATCACTTACAGGATAATTTGTATAGTGTTTTCCATTTTTCAAGAGAATAGTTACATATGATTTTTCTCCAAGTAGTGTAACGTTTTCGATCGTTTTAGACACTTTACTATACTCGACAAAGCTTTCATATACTTCTTGTTGTTCTATAGAAGTATCATCTATTTGAGCATTCTTCTTTAAAATAGTGTTAAGTTCAGAATCAAGTTGAACAAAATTTGCAGCATACAACATATCCTCAAAGATTTTATTGACATATTCTCCTGCTAATTTCAATTCTCGATTAGCATTTGACATAGCTTGTTCCTTCATAGCATCCTTCGTTAAATAGTTATTAATAAAAAGTGTAATAATAGCAGGTATAACAATACAAATGATCGAAGTTAAAATAACTTTGTAGCGAAAGGAATGGGGTGGTAGCTTCTTTTGTATCTGACTCCACATAACTTACCTCCTCATGTAAAGGATAAGATTTCGGGTATAAAGAATTCCCTCTACTTATTATCTTATCAAAAATTACTGATGAGAAGATAAATCTTATGCCTTGGTATAAATGCTATAAAGAAATTCACTATTTTCAACTGTAATAAATTTACTATTTTAGTAATTTAGTATCCTCTTCCTTTTGAACACACATACATACTAAAAAATTTACACTCAACTTATATAACAAAGTCTCTTTTTAATAGATTGTAATTATTTAACCTAATTGTTTGTAAGAATGTATTTACATCGAAAAGTAATCTCTAATTTAGATAAGGTGCCTCTTTGCTTCAAGCTACTATAAGCAAGAAGTTTAGCGCATACAGCTTTATCAAAAAAGTTGCGTATATCCTCTTAATTTGGCAAGACCTTCAACAAAATAGTAATCTCCATAAATAAGAGGTACATCAATATTCTTCCCTTCAGGATAGTGACTAGTTCCACTAAGAATTAAGCCTTCTTCATTATGGTTATCCCAAGCACCATAGTTCTCGTAAAGGGATTTAAGTATTCTAGCACCAGCATTCCTATAAATTGCAGATTCTGTTGAACTTACTTGATCAGCCAATAACAGTAAACCTGATGCTGCAATTGCACCAGCTGAAGAATCACGATATTTTGTAATGTGATCAGGAAGCCTAAAATCCCAATGTGGTACAGCATCTTCTGGTAGATTGGCAATAAAGAAATGTGAAACATTTTTTGCTGCTTGCAGATATTTATCATCACTTGTATATTTATAGAGCAATGATAGACCATAAATTGCCCATGCTGCTCCTCTAGACCATGCTGAATCAGGATTAAAGCCTTGACCACCAATAGCTTCTACTCTTTCCCCAGTTTCAGGATTAAATCGAACAATATGATGTACAGAACCATCTTTTCGTATAAAATGATCTAAAACAGTTTCTCCATGCTTTTTAGCAACAATACTATATCTAGGATCTCCCGTTACATCTGTAGCCCAAAATAATAATGGTAGATTCATCAAGCAATCAATAATTGCCCAGCCTGAATTATTTTCTCCTTCATACCATGGATTCCAAGCACGAATATAGTTTCCTGAAGCATTAAACCTACCCATTAATAAATTTGCTACTAATAGCCCTCGTCTTTTAGAGTCTTCTTCATTTAAAAGTTTATATCTTGCAACACTTGTTAACGTCCACATAAAGCCCATATCATGATCTAGCTTATAATAATCTGTGATAACAGTATCCAATTTCTTTTCACATTGTTCCGCTAATTCTTTATAGGAACCATTTTTTGTACCCTGATAAAGCAGCCAAAGTAATCCAGGCCAAAATCCTGCTGTCCACCATGAAGGAGCTTCTAATTGGTAAGTTCCTTCAACGCTAGCATGCGGAAAATTCGGACCAATTTTCTCACTTGTTCTCTCAATCTTTGAATTTACTTTTTTCCAAGCCTCATCAACCCAAACTAACTCTCTATTCATTCTATCACCCTACCTTATTTCACTTTTGTTCTTAAAATTAACAAACGTGCTCTACTAAGAAAAGCGCAAGGCGCCCGCCTATCGGCGACAAGCATAAGACGATCCGGCTGGAAGGTTGTTCTTTAACCTTCTTGACGGATTGGCTTATGACCTCGAGCCGATGGCGCCTGGAGCTAGACACCAAAACTACGTGCAGAATTCTATACTTTCTTATCTTTTAAAAAAAGCGCAAGCGCCTTAGTCAGCCCCCACAAGCATAAGACGATTTGACATGAAAGGCGTTCTTGGCCTTCAATGGCAAATTGGCTTATGACCTAGGAAAAAAGGGGTTTATTTTTTCCCTCGAGGGGCTAGGCGCTGGAGCTAGACACCAAAACTACGTACAAAACATATAAATTCTGATATTACAAAAAGAAAAAGGCGTCAGCTTTTGCTGCAGCCATTTCCTTTCCAATTTTCAACAATTATTTATTATTATCAATAATTTCTTGTGCTCTCTCTTGTGTTGCCTTTAATGTTTTCTCAATTTCTTGTTCACCTAAAATTAATTTTTCATACTCTTCATTTACAACTTTGTAAAGCTCTGCTTGATAAGGAACAGGCGGAATGATTTTAGACGATTTTGCTCCTTTTAATACATTCACTAATGACTCTCTATCTACCTTTTCAGGTGTTGCAGTATCTGCTAAGATTCCATCGATGATAGATCCTAATTCTTCTTCACTAACACCATTCCAAGAAGGGATATTTTTCCCTTGAACGATTTGACCTTCAGAGGTGTACCAACGAATAAATGTATAAGCTTCTTTCTTATGCTTCGAATTCGCAGCGACAGACATAAAGTCAGTTGTAACTGGAGTATATCCACCTGCATCTCCTTCTTCATTCTTAGGGTAAGGAGCTACAGCCACATTAAAGTCTAGTGGAAATTGTTCTGTTCCTCCTAATTCTGTATTCATCCAGCTACCAATTAACACCATGCTTGCATCTTGACCAAAGAACTGATTACGATAATGAAGCTTCTGTGAAATAATATCTGTATAAGGTGTTGCAGATTTATCTACCTTTTCCATTTGAACACGCATTTCTAATGTCTTCTTAAACAGAGGACTATCAAAATTAGATGTACCATCAGCTTTAATAAATTCTGTATTATCTTCTTCACTAGCGAGAGCCAATTTCATGAACTCCAACCAGCCTCCACCTTGTGGACCGTGGAAATATGTTCCATAATGATCATCAGTTGTAAGCTTTTTCGCATAATCCATGTATTCATCCCAGGTCCAATCAGTTGGTACTTCTAATCCTGCTTCTTCTAAATGATTTTTGTTTAACAATACATACCACGGATTGAATTTACCGGGAAGTGCATAATAGTTATCATTAAGCTTTGTATCCACTTTATATTCTTCACTTAACGTGTATCCTTCTTCTTCAATAAATTCATCAATTGGCGCTACCATACCCAACGCTACTCGCTGAGCATAACTAGCTGGATCACTAAACATTAAAACATCTAATTGTTCACCAGAAGCAGCAGCCAAATCTAACTTCTGAGTTGCTTCTTGGGTATCTCCTTTTTCACTAAGAATAACAAGATCGACATCTATTTTAGGGTACTCTTCCTCAAAAGCTGCTATTGTTTTTTCCCAATTATAGCTTGCTTCATTTCCATGTGTGTGGAACTTAATTGTCACAGCTTCATCAGTTGCTTTTTTATCCTTATCATTTTCTGTTCCAGAGGTACTTTCTCCGCCACCTGTACAACCGGCTAGGATCCCAACTAACATTGTAGAAGCAGCTAATGTAGACCAAAACTTCTTCTTCATCATATTTCTCCCCCTTATTTAGTTCTTCCTCAATGAAAACCCTTACACGAAAAAGTATAGCAAAGGCTTTTATCTTTAATATAATAATTATTTTACTCATATCGGAAAATATTTGACTTTTCAAAAATTTCTTCTACTACATCATTGATTTGTTAACCCTTTACTCCACCTAGAGCAATTCCTTCAATTACTTGTTTTTGTCCGATCATGAAGACAATCAATAATGGTAGAATAGCAGACACTGCAGCAGCCATAATTAATGAATAAAACTCCCCGTTGATTGTTGTAAACTTTTGCATGGCCAATTGAATAGTATAAAGAGCATCTGATCGTAAGAAAATTAAAGGGTTTTGATAATCATTCCAAGTCCAAATGAACCTTAAGATTGCATATGTTGCAACTGCAGGACGCACGATAGGTAAAGCAATTGACCAAAAAATCCTCCAATGACCTGCACCATCAATTTTTGCAGCATCAATGTACTCGTTATGAATTCCCATAAAAAATTGTCGGAGCATAAAAGTTCCTAATACACTAAAGCTACCTAATAATATTAACCCTAAGTGACTATCAAACAACCCAATGTTTCGATAAAGAATAAATTGTGGAACTAAACTAGCTTGTGGTGGAACCATATAAGTTGCTAAAACGATAATAAATAACCATTTACCTGCAGGAAATTTCACTTTAGAAAAACCATAAGCTGCTAAAGCTGAGACTGTACAAGAAACGACTGTTGTGAGGACTGCTACTTTTATAGAATTCCAATAATAAATATAAAACGGAAATTCTCCAAACCAAACTTGTTGATAGTTATTAATACCGTTCCATCTCTCAGGTATCCACTGAATAGGAAACTTAAAAACATCAGCTTCTATCTTAAATGATGTTGATAGCATCCATACAAATGGTAATAAAAACAGAATACTAACTAAAAATATGATAATTGTAAAAAAAAGTTTTTGGATATTTAGTTTTTTACTCATCAAGTTCCCCCCCTTAATAATGGCTGTTTTCGAAAGTTTGTTGCTTTTAAATACTCGAAGCAAACATCACTGTATTAAGTCTAGTGGCATCTTTTCTTCATAAAATGAAACCCTTATAGTGAAACAACAATGTTTTCACTCCATGTTTTAGTTACATAGCAACAATCATTTTGAAAAGAGCCTTAATAATTAACCCATCTTTTTTGTCCAACCCATTGTAATATTGTAATTAAGAAGACAATAAAGAATAAGATAACAGCCATTGCAGATGAATATCCAATATCTAAATTAACGAATGCCGTATCATATAGATGCCATACAAGCATGCTAGTTGAATGCAAAGGTCCACCTTTTGTTAAAACTGCAATTAAATCGAATACCTTAAACGTCGAAATAATTCCTGTGATTAGTAAGAAAAATGAAGTTGGAGAAACCATTGGGAAGGTAATATGACGAAACTTTACCCATGAATTCGCTCCATCCATATCAGCTGCTTCATATAATTCTTTTGGAATCGATTGAAGACCAGCAATATAGATAATTAAATTAAAGCCAACCGAAATCCATATTTGAATTAACATAACAGATATCAACGCAAAATTCGGATCAGCAATCCATAATGGTGGATTCTCAATACCTAATGACATTAATGTTTGATTAATAGGACCTGAAGAAGGATGGAATAATACTTGCCAAACAACCGCTATTGCAACAACACTTGATATATAAGGCATAAAAAATGCAACTTTGAAGTAGCTTTTCATGTAAACGCTTTTATCAATAACCACAGCTAAAAACAATGAAAATGCCATACAGATTGGTACTGTAAATAAGAAGATTCCATTATTTAATAAGGATTTTAAAAATACCTTATCTTCAATTAAATCTTTAAAATTACTAAATCCAACCCATCTTAATTGATCAATTCCTTGAATGAACTTCCAATCTGAAAAACTTAAAATAAATGTAGCAAAAATCGGCAGTAGCACTAATACAGAAACTCCAATAAGCATTGGAGATACAAATAAAAACCCTGCTAGATTTTCACTTCTTTCTGTCTTAACTTTGTTTCTTCTTATCTTCAATTTTGAGGATGTGGATACTTCAGTCTTCGAACTCATCTGGTCTCACCTCTCTTTTAATATATCTTCATTATAAAAAAAGAACTGTTTCGATACTTAACAGTATTTTGATAGAAATTGCAATAATTTTTACTTCTTTTAAGAAAGGCTCTTTTCTGAAGGATTGTTGCTATTTAACTTAATCACCCGTTAGTATCAATGTTTTTATCATATATAAGTACTATTCTAAGAAGAAAAGATGCCATTAGACTTTATACAGTGCCGTTTTCTTCATCTGACTAAAAGCAACAAAGTTTTTCTTAAGAAAAAACAAGAATCCACAAACAAAAGATCACCTGTTTCATCTATCAATTTTTTATGAATAACAAAAATAACACCGTTATATTTGCTTTGTGTAACATGGCAGATATATGGTGTCTAAAGATTAACGATCTATGAATTTGTGCTTAAATTCATACTTACAAAGATTGAGTATGAAAGGTACATTAAAACAAAAGCTACGCCACTCCCGAAGAATAATAACGCGACTCCTGGGAAGATCAAACTTATTAATATACCTGTTCCCACCGCAAGAATCATTGTGAAGGTACGAAATGGAAATGAGGTACCTAGTAGAATGGCTGATTTATAGTATTGAAGGATGGACCCTTCAAGATGTACATACACCGGAAAAATATAGATAAGGACAATAGAAAATATAAAAGTCATAATAACAAAGCAAGTTAAAAAAATGTAGTGAAGTATTCCTTGCATAGAATTAATTAACACCAAATCAATATACATGAAACCTATGATACCTACCAATGTACCAAACAGTAAATTTGCCTTTTTAAACTCAGTTTTATAAACATCCCAAAATGTGGAAAAAATTGAAATGCTATGCTCTCCCATAATCCATTTACGTACAATCGAAAATAAAGCTACAGTTGATGGAGCGATTCCAAAAAAGATGAAACCTATTAGTGTAAAAAACATCCATAGTAGATTAAGATAGGCAAATTTGCTAATCCAATCACATATTCGCAATATCCCTGAAGTCCAACCTGCTGATTCCAAAATGTTCCCCTCCATTTGTTGTAGCAGCTATTAACTTAATCATAATTTGTATGTTTTTACATAAATATCACTATTTTTACTACTTTTAGAAAAATTTTTACTTTATGATTTTTTCAAAGTTAATAAAATGAAGTAAAACCCAAGATCCTCCTCGGAATCATAAGTAAGATAGTTTTAGAGATTTCTCCAATAAGTCGACCATTTCGTTGGAAACCAATGCTTCTTTGTTATGTGCAGGTGTTAAACAAACAACTCTTCCCATTCCATAAGCATGAGTTCAGCCTGCAACAGTATTGCCTTTAACTGAAACAGCTCTAAGAAACACATCTGTGTTGCTTTCATCACACGTCACAAAATAATGTTCATCCACAATCCTAAATTGGTTTCTTATTGTTGTGACTTTTCCTGTTGGTTGATAACTAACAAGCTGGTGTTCACTCGGATGACAATCAAATTTACCCCGAACCATTTCATTATATTTCGCTAAATGTTCATAGGAAGATAATCCAGAATGCCAAACAAACCAACTACCACCTTGCTGAACATATTGACAAATTTTCTCTTCAAGTTTTTCACACATCCAGTATCTTGGCTTTTCATCAGTTGGATTTAGTCTATTTGCTTTGTATAGCACTACAATATCAGGGTGTTCTTGTAGCTTTTCAGGTAATTGTTCTGTATTTATATATTCAATTTCCATTTGCTCACCTTCATTTTTTAACTTTATTAAAACATGATTAAGAGCAGGAGAAATGTTAACTTCTTGATGATAATAATCACCTAGTAGTGCAATAACTTTTTTCATCATACCCCTCCAGAATTAATTTTATCTTAATTGTCTACTATCCATTGTCTAAGTAGCAATGGATTTTATCTCTAAACAAAGAGACTGTCTCATAAGGTAAAGACCTAATGAGACAGCCTCTTTAACATTATTTATATTTTACTTCTAATAGAGAAGAATCTGAAATCTCAAAGTTAGAACTTCTTACTCATTTTTTTCAACTAAACCTTCGACGGCATCCTGTAGAGAAACTCTTGCAGCAACTACTTTATCTGTAGTAGACTGTGGGTTCTTCAGTACAGATTTTGCTTTCATGAGTGCTTTATGGAAGTTTTTCCAGCTTTCCTTTGTATAGGTTTTATGATTTTTCTGTTCATGCTCATCGTATAACTTTTGCAAAGTTTCTTTATTTACTTCTACTTTGTTTTTTCCATTAATCACATCAATACCGTCTAAAACAAATGTTCCACCTTTAATCACAACTTTAGCTGTATGTTTTTTATCTTTAAATCCTCGAATATGATAAGAGGTTTGTCTATCACCTTTAGCATATATCCTAAAATCCTCATCAACTAATTGGTCATCAACATACACATCAATTAAGGCATCAGGAGTAGCACCAAATAAGTTGAATCCTGATCCTTCAAATCCAAAAATCATACTACTACTAGGATTATCTGTATTAGGTTTACTATAGATATTTACTCCACGATAATCCATGAATGTTTCTAGCTTTTCATTATCTTTTAGTGACACTTTAAGGGTGTGTGGTTTTTCTTCAAGACCTCTTACTGAATATCTTACGCCTGTACTTGAATCTACACCAAAATTCCCCATATCAACTCCATCAAGCTCGAAATTATAGAGTGTTTTTTCTTCATTACCAGCTAGATAATCTATACCTGAACCAGTAAAGTTTATGAAAAGATATGGATCATCATTAAAATTAGCCCAGGCATTTGTATTGTTTGATCCCCAAGAAGTATTTTTTCTAAAAGCGTAAACGGTATTTTCTTCGTTTCCGATGAGCGACTCATCAGAAATTTTAACAATCTCATTAGGACCTAATTTTTCAACAGCTAAAATAGGATCAGTTGTTTCAATTTCTGCTTTACTAAAGCTGATATACTTTTCTTTTGCTACAACTTTTAATGTATGTTCTTTATCTTCAAGATTTTTTGAGGACCATACCATTTGATTTATTTGACTGTTATTAAGGTAATTCGCTTCACCGACTAATTTTCCATCTAAATATACATCGCCTATGCCATTTGAAGGATTTGTAACACCGAACAGCCTAATTTCAGTTCCCTTAAATTTGATCTCGAAAGAACCACCCACTGAGCTCCAAGCATTTGAACTATTGGAAGACCAGTTGCCCGAATAAAATATTTTATTTAATGTTCCTTGCGTTGTTGTTGAATCATTATGAGCTACCGTCACTCCATTCCAAACAGGGACATCTGTTGCTGCGGTCATTTGTGTGCGGTTAAAGTGTGCATAACCAGCTTGTGTATAATTCCATTTACCAATATAGCTAATTGGATTTAACAAGTTAGTATTATTTAGAGCTTCTTCCTCGGTTTTATATAGATTTCCCTGTGCACTATCTATCTTCTCTGATTCATAGGTATATCCCTTAATTGGATCTACACGTAAATTATCGATAAGAGTTTCATAGTATCCAGATCCGAGAACAATTCTTCCAGCCATTACTGTTGAATCCTCATCAGTATATTGATCAATTTCTTTTCCATCAAGGTAAAGTGTGAACACATTTTCCTTTGCTTCAAGAGCTAAATTATGCCAAATCTCGTTATCGAATTGTTCAATTTCTCCACTCTTTACAACATTACCTAATTTAAGAATTTCGTACTTGCCATCTGAATACACTCGAGCATTATATGGTGCATGTGAATCTACACCACCGGCTTTCATTTGTCGTACTCCAATTAAAGCATAATTGCTTCTTCCTTCTACTTCAGGAGTATGAGTATCTAATAAAAAGTCATAAGAAACCTTATAATTCACCCAACGATGATCACCAAGTGTTGTATTTGGATTACTAGAAGATTCTGAACCGTCTTTTCCACCCCAAACGGACCAATCTGATCCGATAATATTAGGATTTATTTTCTGCTGTAGCATATTCCCATGCTTTTTGGCATCTGGAATCGTTAAATTTGTACGCACTACACTGTCATCAGAAACAGGCTTAGTCGCTTTTTTCACAACTTCAAAAGCACCAATTTGGTCTGTTGTATAACGGGGAGTTCCTCCTCTTCTTTCAACGTAATCTCTACCTTTTTCATCAACACGATATTGTTTATATTCAAAATCATCTTTATAAGGTAAAGGTAAAATTGTGTCTTCAGACAAATCAACTGGCTGTGATTTATATTCAAAACCTTCTACTTCTGACTCTTTATCTAATGTAGAAATCGTTACAATTGAATAAGGTTTCACTTCAATTTCATATTCTCCATTTTGGGGTGATATAACATTAATGTTTTTAAACCAATTCGCATCATATGCTTGTCCTTCATCTGCACCACGCGTTTCCCAGACATAGATTGGTGCATTTTCTTTACCATTTAAGTTTTTAGTATTTATTTTATATTTTCTAGTATTCTTTGTATTATTTGCAAAAACAGTTGTATAGTCATCTGTTTCTGGATCTTTTAATGTAAGGTAGTTATGAGTACTTGTGTCTACATCAACACCACCATCAAAGAAATTCCCATCACTAAAAGTTGCATCCTTTACATACATCCAACGCTCATTTTCGGGTGTGGTGTGATCATCATATCCAACAAAATTCATCACATGACGAACACCTTGCAAACCACCATCTACTTCATAAAAACCAGACCATGGATCAAATGCACTAATTAAATGCTTCGGATTGTATGCTGAACCTTCATAAAAAGCAGCAACTGATGGCTGGAAATCAAATGAAACAGCATTAAGTGGATTGCTTGCTGCCCCTGTCCATGAGTACACTGAAATGATACGTGAGGTAACATCGATAATTCCTGCTTTACCTCCAAGTCCTTGATAATTCGGCTCCATATTTTCGCGATAACGTGCATTGATCATCGGTGCTATGCCTTCTGATACCCAAACTTCTTTTGGTTTCTTTCCTACTTCTATTAATTTGTTTTGTAATTCAGTAAGCTCATTAGAACCAGTGAGCCCATAATGAGAACTAATAACATCAATTTCATCCATTAAATCTGGATGATCAAGCAAAGTCCTACTTATAGTTTTTGTATCTCGGTATCCATCAGAAGCAACTAGTTTAATATTTTTATAGTCAGCTTCATAATTTGGTTCTTCTTTAATAGAAGTAGTAAAATATTTAAGCCAATCAAGTTCGTTTTTACCATTATTTTGCGCTCTTTCATTCTGGGAAATCCCAATGTAATCTAATTTAAATCCATATTCATCTTTTACCGCGTCCATTGTCTTTTTGTACCATTGATATCTATTTTCATAATTATTGGTCGCAGCACCAGTCCAAGTAAACCTGGGTTCACCCCAACGTAAAATCTCAGTTGTGATATCAGGATTAATTGATTTTGCATCTGCTGCAAACTGGAACCCAGCTCCTCTTAATACATTCGCTGGCTCATCACTATAACGCATTGTTGCCGGTTCTGTTCCAGAAGAAGAATTCACATCAGCACCTAATTCTACTTTCACATGTGTTAAACCAGCACCTGTTTCTTTATTAAATAATAAATTCATAATTTCCCAATATTTCTCTGGGTGTTCTTCTTTATAATCTAACATCAACCGAGATGTATTATTTGCTGTAACAGTTCCAAAACCTTTAAACCTGTTATATTCATCTACATTTTGACCATCAATTGTAATATTTTTTGTGATTACTTCAGCTTTGGATTCATTCGGACTCACGGTAATGACTGACCCCACTAATAGGGTAGTAATAGCTACAGAACCGATTAGTTTCTTCATTTTCTTTTTTCTGAGCATTATTTTATCATCCCCTCACTTTGATTATTCAATTAGCTAAATCAACTTCTTAAATGGGCAAAACTAGTGTTGCCATGATTCTTTTTTATCTAATGATTACCTCACCTCCTTAAATATATTAACCAACTCAACAGGTTTATGGTCTTAGAATGCAATTAACTATTTGTTTACTCTATCTGTATTTTTTTGTAAATAGAAGTGTTATTTGTCTAGTAATATTTCAAGAAGAAATTGCAAGGTGAATGTTGGAAGTGATGTATTATAATATAAATATTAGCGTTTACATTATTTCATATAATTTGTTACTCTTTATACTATTATATTGACTAAATATATTAATTTTTTTACATCTTCAGTTCGTTAATCTTTCTAAAGAAAATAAAAAAGCTCTAATCCCATCAAAGGAACTAAAGCTACTCATATTATGAAGATTCAAGAGGTATTTGAAAACTAATACTCCATTAATATAAATTAAATAACGCACCTAGCCTTTTACTTAAAATTCCTAAACTAAAGTACTTTCTTCAACCACTCATGAGCAAGAATAGGCCAAATAGCAATACCTTTATCATGTTGACGCTGTGGAAAATTCTTTATTCCTTGAATGATACTTTCTTTCAAACTCATTTCATTTGAAAATTCACCTATCATTTTTAAGGAAGGTGGAAGTTCAATGTTATTTTTCACACAGAACTCTATCGTTTCTATATATTGCTCCATAGTATAAAAGCCTTCATAATTCCCACTAGCCCAATCTTCGTTTGCTAAAGACAAACCATGCCCCCCATTACCAAATACATGAAGTTCAAATGGGACTCTTTGTTCCTTACATGCATTAGCAAATAAATAGCTATTTTCTACTGGTACAGGTTGATCTGTAGCTGTATGCCAAAGAAATGTTGGAGGTGTATCTTGAGACACATGTTTTTCTACTGACATGTATTCCAATTCCTCATTAGTTCTATTTTCCCCTAGTAATGCTGAAAAAGAACCTTTATGCACATAAGAATTAGATGAGATAACAGGGTAAGATAAAATTACAGCATCTGGTCGATTACTGATATTTTCATATTCACCACCGATTTTTAATTCCTTCGCATCATAGTGAACAGCAAGGCTAGCACTTAAATGTCCACCTGCTGAAAACCCACAGATCGCTATCTTATTTGGAATGATTTTAAATACTTCAGCATTTTTACGAAGAAACATAACTGCTTTGGATAAGTCCTTTAAAGGTTGCAGTTTTAAAGGATTTTGCGCTAATAAATTTGTTGTATATGTGATGACAAAAGTATTGTAGCCTTCGTTATAAAATTTCTTAGCAACAAGCTCTCCTTCAGAAGGAGATACCATTTGATATCCCCCACCAGGAACGACGATCATTGCTGGCCTTGTTATCTCATCTTCATCGTGAATATATGTAACAACATTTGGTATGAAAAGGCCTTTGACAGGGTATGTATACTCCATTTTTGTCCAAAGATGATATGTATTAGTAAGCAAACTACTTCCCTTCTTTCAACAAAAAAATTTATCATTATAAGCAAAGAGTTCTGGCAAAATGATTCCTCAACTGAACATCTTTATACTAGACTTAGCTAGAACTTCTAACTAAATCTATTATAAAGATGAAACACAAGCATAAGTGAATATTTAGATAAACTCATGTAAAAACTCAGATAAACTTAGAACTGCTAACGATTGTCCATATGGCATTGTTGTCGTTTTAATTTCCTTATAAAAATCTAACGTATCACCCATACCAGTACCTACTGATACTTTTTGCAGAGCTCCTTCTTCATTTATTTCGTCTACAATTCCCTGAATGGCTTTGTAAGCAGTTTCTCTATATTCTTGCCCAATATAACGTTTATGAATGGATTTTAAAATACCATATGCAAATCCCGCTGTTGCAGAAGCCTCCAAATAAGATGTTTTGTCAGTAATTAGTGTATGCCATAATCCGCTTTCATCTTGAAGCTCAGCCAATGCTTCGATTTGTCTTTTTAATGTATCAATAAGGAATTCTCTTAGAAAATCTCCTTCTTTCAGATCAAGAATTTCAATGAATTCCGGAATAGCAATGGTAATCCAACAATTACCTCTGCCCCATAATGCTTCTGCATAATTGTGATTTTCTTCAAATGTCCATCCATGAAACCATAATCCTGTTTTACGATCACTTAGATACTTAATATGAATTAAAAACTGTTTTTTGGCTTCTTCAATATATTCTTGTTTATGAAACAGTCTCCCGATCTTAGCTAAAGGTAAGACTGTCATCATCAACGTATCATCCCAAAGCTGATTTTTATTTTCTGGACCATATGTCATATGTTGAAGACCATCTTCTTTTGTTCGTGGCATATCATGCATGACCCACTCTGCCCAATTTTCTAAATAAGGTACAAATGTCTGGTCCTTCGTTTCCTCAAATAAATATGCTAACGTTAATAACGGGGCCATTGTGTTTACGTTTTTTGGCGGAACTCCTTCTTCAAATCTAGCTTTAAACCAATCTGTCATAATATCTAAAGCTTTTTGACTGTTTGTTAGTTTCCAATATTTAAAGATTCCATACAAGCCAACACCTTGAGGCCAGTTCCAAACATTCCAACTCTTATCATCAACAACTAGACCATCAAAATTCAATAAAAATTCCCCTGTGTTATCTTTTATTTGTGAAAGGTTATTCATTAACACATCTATATAGTTTGTAATGTCGTTTTTCTCTAGAATAGCTTGTTTTTGAACCATAATATACCTCCTAATAATTATAGATATAGCTTTTAATCCTACAAACCAAAAATAAAGCGCTGTCAAATTAATCTTTTAAATTCCTCTTTATTTTGAATTACTTTTGCTTTACTGTAATTTAGTGTTTATTTTTTACCACTTTTGTTTGTTTATTTCCACTTTTATTATAAAAAATTAATTCGCTATGGTCAATAGCATTATTCGCTTTGTTCTTCCGCCACATCTTAAGCTAACGTATGGTACTATCTCACCTGGAACAAATTTATGTAAGCAACAGTTTTCCCTCCCGCTAAAGAGTTTCATCAACAATATGACGAACTTTTGCTTGTCTCTCCTCCCCCGCAAGGCTTACTACAAGGAGAATGAACAGTTTAGGAAGAAAAAAACAATAAAAAAGACTGTAAACAAACTCAATTTTTCTCAAGTTTGTTTACAGTCTGAAAGAAATACTCTATTTATTCTTTTAAATTCTCAATTGAATCAATATCCATATATGCTGGTACAACTAACCCTAGCTTAGTTCCAGTAAGGTTTGCACCTAGATCCTCAAAGTTTCCTTCATATTCAGCATAATAATCAGCATGTGTTGTTGGTAACCATGCGCCAACCATTGCGTCAGCACTACCGTCTGCAATACCAGCCCACATTGGACCTGCATCAACTTGAACTAATTCTACTTCATATCCAACACTTTCTAGAACATTTCCAACAACATGTGTGCTTGCAATTACGTCATCCCATGCTACATAAAGAAGCTTAAGTTCTTCACCTTCAACCTCGTTAACACCTTCCGTCCATGCGCTAACTACCTCTTCATTTTCACTTACCCATTGCTCTGCTGCTTCAGCCGGTTCATTACCTTCTTGAATTAAGTTCATAACTGTTTCAATATGTTCTGGCTCCCAGTTAAATTGATCAAGAAGCTTATGAGCATCAGGATGATCTTCCTTTAGTCCTTGACGAGCAATCGTGTTCACATCTTCAGCTCCACCATAGATACCTTTAGGATCTTCAAGGTATTTTAAGTCATAGCTTGCAAACTTCCAGTGTGGGCTCCAACCTGTTACAATGATTGGCTCCTCTTTGTCATATGCCTTCTTCAAAGCTGCAGCCATCGCAGCACTTGAACCTTCTACTACATCCCAGTCATCTAATCCGTATTCTGGTAGAACTTCATCAATTGTTAGCTTCATTAAACCTGCACCAGGATCAATACCTACTATTTCATAATCAAGCTGTTCTCCTACAGATGCTGTTGATCCTTCTGATTCTGAAGACGTTGATTCGCTTGTTTCATTTCCTCCACACGCAGCTAAACCTAACGTTAGTGTTAGTGCTGATGTAATACCTACTAATTTTTTTATCATTATACTGTTCCTCCTTGTTTTTTCTTACCTATATTTTGTGTGATGCGGTCTAGTAAAATAGCAATAACTACGATTGCTAGACCAGCTTCAAACCCAACACCCGTTTTAATTTGTGTTACAGCACGATAAACCTCTGTACCAAGTCCTGGAGCTCCTACCATAGAGGCAATAACAACCATTGATAAAGCTAGCATGATACTTTGATTAATTCCTGCCATAATCGTTGGCATAGCTAGTGGCAGTTGTACCTTTAAGAGCTTTTGCTTTGTTGTAGAACCAAATGCTTCTGTTGCCTCGATTAAATCTGCTGGCACCTGTTTAATTCCAAGTACTGTTAAACGAATTGTTGGTGGCATCGCAAAAATAACTGATGCAATAACGCCAGGTACCACTCCAATACTGAAGAAAAAGATCGCTGGTAGTAAATAAACAAATGCTGGCATCGTTTGCATCAAATCAAGTATAGGTGTTACTACTTTTCTTACTCTTTCACTTTGTGATGCCCAAATACCAACTGGAATCCCAATCACTATCGAAATTAACACAGCGGTTAACACCAGAGCTAAAGTTTCTAACATCTCTTCCCAATAACCTAAATTATCAATAAGAAATAAACCTATTAATGCAAATAAAGCAATTCTTATATTACAAACCTTCCAAGATAATAAACTCATAAGAATGATCAATAGAATAGAAGGGATAAAGCCTAAACCAGATACGATTCCTTCAACAAAAAATTCAACACCAGTAGATATACCATCAAACAATCCATCAAAGGTATTTGTCATCCAATCAACTAAAGCATCGATCCAATCTGCTAAGGGAAGCTTCGGTAAAAATCCTTCCATCTTACATCACCTCCTTAGTTTCTGGTACTTCGGTCTCATTTATATATTGTTCATTTCCCGTAAGTGCACCGATAACAGCACCCTTAATTAAAATTCCTTTTAATCGGTTGTTTTCATCTGTAACCGCCACAGGAATAGTTGCAGCTGACACTTTTTCAAATAAATCTATTAATAAAGTTTCCGTTCCAACGACAGTTGTATCTTTTTCTAGGAAGTACTCTATCGACTGATTTTCTTCAGCTGCTTTTGATGCATCTTTTGCCGTAATAACACCAAGAAGCTTCTGATGTTTATCCACAACATATATAGACGAAATGCCTAAGTTCTTCATTAATTTAAGCGCAACACGTGGACCTTTATCAATTTGAACGGTCTCAGCACGCTTCATAACATGTTGTGCAGTTAATACCTTCGAAAGATCAACGTCTTCTACGAATCTCTCAACATATTCATTAGATGGACTCATTAATATTTCTTCAGGTGTACCTATTTGTACAATGTTACCATCCTTCATAAGGGCGATTCGGTCACCAATACGAAGAGCTTCATCTAAATCATGGGTAATAAAGACAATGGTCTTCTCCATATTAGATTGTAATTCTAGCAACTCATCCTGCATGTCTTTTCGAATCAATGGATCCAATGCGCTAAAAGCTTCATCCATTAAAAGTACATCAGGATCATTTGCCAGCGCTCTCGCTAATCCAACACGCTGCTGCATTCCACCACTAAGCTGACTAGGGTATTGGTTTTCATAGCCTTTTAATCCAACTAACTCTAGTGCTTCTAATGCTTTTTTACTTCTTTCTTCCTTTACCACACCTTGAATTTCTAATCCATATTCCGTGTTTTCAAGGACTGTTTTATGTGGAAACAGAGCAAATTTTTGAAAGACCATACTTATTTTCTTTCTTCTTACTTCTCTTAGCTCTTCTTTGTTCATCTTTACAACATCTTTACCATCAATTTGAACTTGCCCTAATGTTGGTTCAATTAGACGATTAAGTAATCGAACTAAGGTAGATTTTCCACTTCCAGATAACCCCATAATAACGAATATTTCTCCTGCCTTTACTTCAAAGGATGCTCGGTTAACTCCAACAGTTGAGCCTGTTTCCTTTAAAATTTGTTCCTTTGACTTCCCTTCCCTAACTAACTGTAAGGCCTTTTTTGATGATTTACCAAAGATCTTGGTAACATCATTGACCTTAATCTTTATATGGTTTTCTTCCATTCTTTCACCTCATTTAATTAGCCTCTTAGGACTTTCTAATTATAAACCAAATAACATTTTCAGTTCAAACGGTATATATCATCTTATTTGTATGTATAGTACGTACAGAAATAACTGTACGTACTATACATACAAATCCCTTATAAATACTCCTTAATGCTCCCATTTCTCAGATAAAGGTAGCCTTTACATTTCTTTCATTAATAGGTAGTGTAGTATTAAAATACTACTAAAAAACATTTTAGGATGTGAAATAGTTGAGAGACAATGAAACATTAGAAAGTACCAGAAATGTGGTTATAGATGCCATTGCTCAAAATATGAACCTTTATGGAATAACTCCTTCTGCGGGTCGATTATACGGACTTCTTTTTTATTCAGATAAACCACTTACACTTGATGAAATGAAAGAAGAGCTCGGGATGAGTAAGACCAGTATGAGTAACTCAGTGAGAAGCTTACTTGATTTGAATATGGTTGAAAAGGTTTGGGTAAAAGGAGAAAGGAAGGATTTATACACAATCAAAGAAGATTGGTATCAATGTTTTTTTGATTTTTTTACAATCAAATGGAGAACCGCCATTGCAACAAATAGCAGTGCAATGGAAAAATCTATAACCAAACTACAAGAACTTATATCTGACCCAAATACTTCTGAAGAAACCCGTGAGAATGCCGAAATGGATATTCAAAAGCTAGAAGAAAGACTTGATTATTACGAATGGCAAAACAGACTCTTCGACACCTTTGAATCAAAGGAAATTTTGAACTTTGTACCAATTGAAAAAAAGAACAATAAGGAAGGATAGTATATATTGAGAAGTCGGAATTCACATACCAGTCCGTCAGCAGCAACCAGTTATAAACTTCTCCTTTCATCTCATGACCATAACGGTGCCAATACTGACACCGTTATGTATTTCTATGTCTACTTTAAACAAAAATAGATGCGACAAAAGTATTTAAGCATATGAAAAACCCGAATTATTAAGTGTTAGATTAATCAATCTTTCAACTAATAATTCGGGTTTTTATTTGCTATCTTTCAATCGTTTTTTTTTGAGTTTGCCTAGTTTGCCTACTAAGAAGACACTAAAGATCCTCCGAGAAGTAGCAGATGAACTGAGACTTAAGCAGGCGTATCAAAGGAGAATAAAGCTTCTTCCCTGGCGGACCGAGTGTCTAAAGTGCAATGAAACGAACTTATTTTCCTAGCTTAACTGAATAATAGAAAACAGTATAATCTTATTTTTTTATGTCTTTTTTGTTGATTTCTTTAATTAAATCTAAGTCTCTTTTATCTTTCTATTATTTATTATTTCATATCTTTACGCTTTGCAAAAGCTTCTGGAAGCATAATTAAAGCTGGAACAAGCATTGGTAATAAAATAAAACAAAGAACGATTAAACCGATAATAACGGCTGAAGCTAATTCAATTAATAAAACAAGTCCAGACGGTATTAACGTTGCGAAGGTCCCGCCGAGGATAATCATGGCTGAAACAATAACTCCACCTATATTCTTCGCTGACTCTACTAAAGCTTTTCCTGGATTAATATCATTATATTCTTTAAAGCGCATCATAAAGAATATGCTATAATCAACGCCTACAGCGACTATAATTATAAAGGAAAAGAAAGGCACAAAGGATGATACTCCGTCCGCTCCAAGTATTTGATAGGTTACAAAGTTCGTTCCTGCCATTGCGATAAAGTAGGATGCAAGTAGAGCTGCTATGATATAAATTGACGGTAGTATCGACTTTATCACAAACAACAAGACGATAAAAACTCCGATAATCACTAAAATCGCTGTGCCATTAAATGATTCTACTTGAACTTTGTTTGTATCGTATGTGGTTGAGCTTGGTCCAGCGGCTCCATACGTAGCATTCTCTAATATTGTTCCTTTCACATTTGTAGCTAATGTCTCATTTATTTTCTCAATTGTATCCATTGCTTCCATCGAATAAGGATCATCCTCAAGAACAACCATAAGTTTGGTAATTTTACGATCATCAGACATAAAATTACCTAGCACTTGTTTAAATTGATCTTGTTCTAATGCTTCTCTTGGAATAAAGAATGTCTTAGTTGATTCATATTGAGTTAAGAAGCTATTGGCTTGTCCTAGTCCATCGGCGATATCTAAAAGTCCGTTACTACTTTTATTCAGCCCATCTTTTAAACTGCCCATTCCAGATGAGAGCTTCCCTAGGCCATCGTTTAATTCTTGTTGTCCATTTTTCACTTGTAAAAGAGCGTCATTTAACTTTTTCATATTTGAAGTGATTTCTGTAGATCCACTTGCACCTTGACTTAGACCAGACGCTAATTTCTGTGCTCCTGTTTCTAATTCTGATAGTCCATCAACAATTTTCGATTGTGCTTCGTTAATCTGTGTTAAACCACTGTTTGTTGTATTGAACGCTGTGTTTAATTTCGAGTAATTTTCATTAAGATTATTTAACCCTGAAGTAAATTGTGTTATTCCACCTTGCAGAGCTGTACCTTGTTTTTGCAAACTAATAAATGTTTCATCATCTTTAAGCTCGGTATGAGTTTCACCTAATTTTGTAATTAATCCATTCAGACCTATCATACCGGATTCTAGGCTCGGAAGTTGCTGAGCTAGTGTTTTATATCCTTCATTTAATGCAACATATTGACTCTGAATCTCTGTTAAACCAGCTGAGATTTTGTTTGTATTGGTAGATATTGCTGACAAACCATTGTTAATTTCTTTTATCCCATTTGCTAATCCATCAGCTCCTGTTGCGCCCTCTTTCATACCGCTACCAAGCTGTCCAACTGCAGATGTTAATTTTTCATAACCTGATTGAATTTCGCCTGTTCCTGAAACAAGTTGATCAACTTCAGAAAAATCAGGTGCTTCTAACTGCGAATCCATTTGAGATAATCCATTTTGGATCGTTTCAATTCCTTCAGTTGAAGCAGCAATTCCATCTGTAATAGTTTCTGTTTGGCTATCTGTATAGAAATCCTCGATTTCTTCTGATTGTGGTTGCGTCACACTAGAGACCATATCTACTCCATCGATATTTTTTAACTCCTTAGTAATATGGTCGAGAACTGCTAAGGATTCATTGTTATCCATCTTTTTGTCATTTTCTATAACCACGTTTGTAGGTAAAGCCTGTCCCTTACTAAAGTTTTCAGCCACAAGACTAAAACCTTTTGTAGAAGGATAATCATTTCCAAGTTCCTTCAATTGATCAAAGGAAAGTGTTTGTTTGCTAAAAAACAAAACAGGAATGATTGCTAATATAATGAGGATCGTTGTAATAATAGGATAGCGAACAGAAATGGATGTTAGCTTCGTCCAAAATTTGCTATCTTTATGTCCTGTATCATGCTTTGCTGGCCAAAATAATTTCTCACCGAACGTTTTCATAAAAAACGGTGTGAACGTATATATTTGTACGATTAATACAATCGTTCCAATCGCAACTACATTAGCAGATTTATAAATACCAAAGTCAGAAAAGCTAAGGGCTGCAAAAGCAATAAATACAGTTAAAGTACTATAGAATATTGTTTTTCCTGCCGTTCGATAAGTTGTATAAATAGAATCATCAATCGTTGAACCATTGGATAGTTCTTCTTTAAAACGATTAAAAAGAAGAATATTATAATCAGTACCAATTCCAAATAAGATTAAAACGAGCAGCATTTGCGTCACACTTGTTACTGGAAAGTTTAGCTTATCAATAATTTGTGCTGCAATACCCATCGATACTAAGTAAGTCACACCCACTGTTAGTAAAGAAATAATCGGAATCAGAGCGGATCGAAACATAAAAATAAGCACAGCTAAGATAAAGCCAACCGTTAATAATGCACTCTTCTCAACACCAGCAGTTGAGGCCTCTAAATAATCATTTTGGATAAAATCCTCGCCGCTTAAATAGAAGTCAGTTTTAACATTTTCTAGCTCATGTTCTAATTCTTCTTTTATATCTTTAACTTCACGATCACCTTTATCAAGGCTAAAACTAACCATTAATGTTGTGTTATTTTCTGATATTAATGATGATTTTGCTTCAGGGGTATCAAACGGATCAATCATATCTAGGATTCCAAGTTTCGATTTATTTTCCCGTAAATTTTCAATACCCTCTTCAATTTGATTCATGTCCTTGTCAGAAAGTTTTTCTTCATTATGGAAAACGATAATATTACTTGTACCCTTTTCACCAGACATTTTCGCCAAAAGTTCACTTGCTATTTTTGAAGGACTTTCATCTGTTAAAGGATCCTGCCCACGCTCATGTAGAATTTTATTAACATCAGGCTGGAATACTGTTAACATGACCGCAACAATAATCCAAACAACCATAAGTATCCAACGCCATTTTAGTACATTTCTCATTTTAAAAGCTCCTTTTTTTACAAAAAATATTAGTAAACGCTTGTTCATTTTTAACACAAAAAGATATTGCTAAAAGCTATTTTAGTTTTTCAGCAATTCCTACAGAATATATGTGAATCAATTCATCAACTAATTGTTTAACTGTCTCACCATCATCATAATTACGAAGTATCATACACATTCCTTCAATAATTGATGTAGCTAGCATGTTAACAATGTTTTGATCTAATGTACTAAGCTTGTCTGTTTCTTTACTAATTGTGAAAATTATTTCAAGAATTTGAATGGTAAGATCAATCAAATGCTGCCTTGATTCTTCATAGATTGAACCTTCACTCAAATTTAATAATATTTTAATTTCAATACTATCTTCCTTTAATAAGGCAACAACTGTTTCATCGACTAACCGAACATATTGAAAGGCTTTTTTCACATCCTTTGTAAAGGTTGTATCAATCTCATTCTTTATCACTAACATGTAAGAAATGAATTTTTCATAAGATGGTTCAAGTAGTGCTTTGAACAGATCATCTTTATTTTTAAAATAGCGATAAATATTTCCTGTTGTGATACCTGCAGTTCCTGCAATACGCCTCATTGAAGAACTAGCATAGCCATACTGCCCAAACTCTTTAAGTGCTGCTTTAAGTATATTATTTCTAACTTCTTCTTTTAAAGTTTGCATTAATGAACACCCGTTTACTATTAGTTGTTATATTTACAGTATAAAAGATGAAGTTTTATACTTCAATGATTTAACCATTTTCTTTGTGAACATTTTTTGAATATATTCTATGAATGTTAAAAATCAATTTTAGTTACATATATATTCCTTTAATTCAAGACAATAAATAGCTTTAAACTCTTTGGCTATTTCTATTGCTTAAAACAAATACTGTGTTGAATTGGAACGATTACCAACTATCATACTAGATTTAAGTTATTTTGATCATTTCAGAGTCTTAGCCTTTCCTCTATTCCCTTAGGTGGCCCTAGTGTCTTCGCTCCATTTCACTAGTTCTTAAAAATAATATGGAAAATCAAAAAAAACATTGAAAACGGCAAATAAAACCCGAACTATAAGGCGAATGATTAATTGAAATATCACCTTATAGTTTGGGTTTAGCATTCTCTTAAATAATTATGTCACAGCCTCGTCTTAATAACATTAAATTAAAGAATAACTGTAAAGCTCTTAACACCTTGTTCTGGAATCAGTTTAATTCCTTGATTAGTTGATTCAATCTTAACATGACTAGCTCTAGTTATTTCTGTGATTCCACGTAATAAAAGTGACCATGGTTTTCCGACTGTTTCAGAGACATTGATTGTTAGCTCATTTTCAGTACGAGTTGCTGTAATCGATAGTTCAATGTCTGATTTAGTGTTACGAATAGTCGTTGTTGCTTCATGACCATCTCCAAGCTGGAAGAGGTGCAGTTCTACATCGTTTGCATAATCATAAGCAGCATCATTTTCATTTGAACCAAGTGCAATGAGAGAATTAGGGCGAGCATATAGTGGAAGACTTAAATATCCATGATTTTCATTTCTCCATGCTCCTCCATCAATCACTTCATTCGTAAATAGATGTGTCCATTTTCCTTTTGGAAGATAAAATGATACATCTCCTTCTTCGTTCAATATCGGTGCGACAAGTAATGAATCACCAAACATATATTGTCTTTCCAATGTTTCGACAGCTGGATCGTCTTGAAACTCGAGAAGCATTGCTCTCATCATTGGAATCCCTAGTTTGGCTGAATCATTTGCTGAATTAAAAATATATGGCATTAATTTTGATTTTAATTTTGTGAAAAATCTCGTTACTTCAACAGCTTCTTCATCGTATGCCCATGGCACACGGTATGATTTACTTCCATGTAAACGGCTATGGCTTGAGAGAAGTCCAAATGCTACCCAACGTTTAAACAAATCAGTAGGAGCTGTACTTTCAAATCCACCTATGTCATGACTCCAGAATCCAAATCCAGTCAAACCAAGTGATAATCCCCCTCTGATACTTTCTGCCATAGATTCGTATGTAGCATCACAATCACCTCCCCAGTGTACTGGGAATTGTTGACCGCCAGTGGTTGCTGAACGCGCAAATAAAGTAACCTCTCCTTCGCCAAGCTGATCTTTTAGTACTTCAAATACAACCTTGTTATATAAGAATGTATAATAATTATGCATTTTGTCAGGATCAGAGCCGTCAAAGTAAACGACATCTGTTGGAATTCTTTCCCCGAAATCGGTTTTAAAAGAATCAACCCCCATATCTACTAATCTTCTAAGATGATTAGCATACCATTCACATGCTGAAGGGTTTGTAAAATCAACGATTCCCATTCCAGGCTGCCATTTATCCCATTGCCAAACATCTCCATTAGGTCGTTTAATTAAGTAGCCATTTTGAACGGCCTCGTCAAAAAGCTTTGACTCTTGTGCAATATAAGGATTGATCCAAACACAAATTTTCAAGCCCTTCTCTTTCATGCGTTTTAGCATTCCATCAGGATCTGGGAACATGTTTCTATCCCATTCGAAATCGGTCCAATTTAACGCTTCCATCCAGAAACAATCATAATGGAAAACAGATAATGGAATATCTCTTTCACGCATTCCCTCTACGAAACGATTCACTGTTTCTTCATCATAGTTTGTTGTAAAAGAAGTTGATAACCATAAACCAAACGACCATGCAGGAGGCATAGCAGGTTTACCCGTTAAAGTTGTGTAGTTTGAGATAACCTCTTTTAATGTTTCTCCACCAAAAATCATGTAATCCAACGATTCACCTTTCACACTGAATTGAACCTTGGATACTTTTTCAGAAGCAACTTCAAGAGATACATTTTCCGGTTGATTGATAAAGATCCCGTACCCTTTATTTGATACATAGAAAGGGATATTTTTATAAGATTGTTGTGATGCCGTACCTCCATCTTGATTCCAGATCTCGATTTCTTGTCCGTTCTTTACAAACGAAGTAAACCTTTCCCCAAGACCATAGATATTTTCACCAACTCCTAAATTTAGTTCTTCGCGAACATAGGTAGTCTTCGTTGCTGTTTCAGTAATATGAGACATTGACTTTTGACCACTGCCAGTTATTTTTTTACCATCATAAAGGTATTGGACTCCCCATGGTCCCTTTTTGTTAATAACTGCACTTGTTTTTCCGCTGATAAATGTAATCGTTTCTTCCGTTTCCTGTATTGAAACAGGTGCTTGCTCGTGGTCATAAAGCTGAAATTCTGGACCACGCTTTTTTGTTCCCTTATGATGAATGATCTTTACCCGAATCGCATCTTCCATTGGAGATGAAAACTCAACTGTTAATAACGGTGTATCGAGTTGATATCCTCTGTTTGAAATATCCTTCGGTGCCACTAATACTTTTAGTGTGTTTTCTGTTGAAGTTGCTTTAAAGAATTGTACTCCAGAAATCAATTCTAATCCCTCTCGTATAAGCCAATATCCATCTGTAAATTTCATCGTTACACTCCTTCATATCATTACATCTATCAACCAAAAGAATGTTTATTAAATTGACAAACTTTGATTTTTAAAAATTAATTAAAGCACTTTGACATGTTTACTATCTTTAAAAAGAGTCTGGGCATTACGTATTTAAGCTAATGATAAACCCGAATTATAAGGTGATATTTCAATTAATCACTCACCTAATAGTTCGGGTTTTTATTTGCAGTTTTCAATAAATTTTTGGATTTTGTATACTATTTTTTAGATCCAGTGGAATGGAGCGGAAGACACTAGGGCACCTACGGGAATAGAGGAAAGGCTGAGACCTCAGCAGGCGTAGCTGAGGAGGCTTAGCTTCCTCCCCGTGGAAAGCGAGTGTCTGCAGCGCAATGAAACGAACTTGTTTCTTTCAACTTAACTGATTTAGATTTATTCACCTTTTTGTATGATGTCTTTATTTATGTCCCAGTCTCTCTTTTATAATTGTCTTGAAAACAACTTCGTGTATACTACTAGTTATTCCAAAGTTCTACTCTTTCTTTAATTAAATCAGTTCTCATTTTTTCTGCATCTTTTGCACCAGCTTCATCAATTTCCTTCAAGAAATTATCATAAAGCTTATCAAAGTCAGAAGGTTTTGCAAGAATTGCTTCAGGTATACGTTTCTTCACGATATCTAGTACCTTTTGTTCAATAAGCACTAATTCTGAATCACCTGGAACTTGAATATTAAAGGATACACCCCAAGGTTTTACAGGGAACTCATCTTCCTGTGGATATAATTCCTTCCACATCTCAACACCATAGTTTGATAAAACCTCTTTTTCTACATCTGTATAAGCATCTTTAATTTGTTGTGGAGAAGCTATTGTATATGTTTGACCATTAGAATCAACGACCCCATCTCCATAGGCAGGCGCAAAACCTTTTAGTACACCAATACCAGTTTCTTTCACATAGTTAGCATTGTTGTTTCTTTTATTCATTTCTTCATCAGAGATCACACGTTTACCATCTTCAATTGTGTAGTGCTCTCCTTCAATTCCCCAGTTTTGAAGAATTTGACCTTCATCAGAAGCTAGATAATCTAAGAATTTAATTGCTGCTACTGGATCTTCACAATCAGTGGTAATACCAACACCCCAACCAGCTAAATAACCAGTACTTTGGAAGTTCGCATGCTTCATATCTTTTTCCAATGTTGCAGGATATAATCCATACATTCTCTCTTGTTGACCTTGTTCACGTAATGCACGTTGTGCTTCATCGAATTCCCAATCATCATCAATAATCCCTAAAACACGTCCTGAAGATAATTTAGCTAAATATTGATCATATTTTTGAACAAAGCTTTCTGGATCAAGTAATCCTTCATCATTCATATGATTTAACCAACGGAAGTACTCTTTCTCCTCTGGTCGCTTGTAATGGAAAATTGCTTCATACGATTCTGGGTCAATATAGTATTCTCCATCATCAGATACTCCAGTTGACCAGAAAGCTGGATTTGTCGTCGAAATCATAATGCGCCAGTCATCTGCTAATAGTGATAAACCGATTGTGGATTGCCCATTTACTTCTGGAACCTTCTCTTTATATTCTCTAATAGCGCTTTCAAAATCCTTTAACGTATTAATTTCAGGATATCCAAGTTCTTTTACAACTGCATGCTGTAATCCCACACCATGACTAGGCTTAAAATATTCTGTATCTACAGCAGATGTAGGTAAAATGTAAATTGACTCATCTTCGTTGCCCCATTTCAAACGGTTCATGTAGTCGCCATAAATTTTTTTCAAGTTAGGAGCATGTTCTTCAATTAGATCTGTAAGATCAATAAGTGCACCAGCATCAACTAATTTTCCCGCTTCACCTTTTGGTGCTACAAGATCAGGATATTCTCCACTCGCAATCATTAAAGCAATTTTTTGAGTTCCACCGTTTACATCAAACTCAGGATTTAACGTAACGCCTGTTTTTTCTTTTACAACTTTACTTACAGGACTTTCCATATTATCCCATTGTGTATGTGGATCTGCACTAAATAGAGTAAGCTCTGTCAGTCCATCTTTATTCTTTTCAGCTTCACTACCTGATTTATTACTACACCCTGAGATGATAAGAACAAAGCTTATTGCCATGAACAAAATCATTTTGCTAACATTCTTTTTCATGTTTTAATCCCCCTAGTTTGAAATTGTTTACATAGAGCAGAAGTCAAATCTACTAATCTCTCACCTAGTTAGTTGGATCACCTCCTACAAGTTTTAAAAATGTGACATCAACTAATTAACTTTTAACAGCTCCAAGTGTCATTCCTTGAACAAAATATTTTTGAACAAATGGATAAACGATTAAAATTGGAACGATCGTTACAACAGATATCGCCATTTTAATTGATTCAGGAGAAACAAAGGTTTTTAATTGGTCTGCTGTCATTCCCTTCATCGCATTTGGATCTGTACTACCCACTGATGTATTTTGCAAAATTTTCATTAACTCATATTGTAATGTTGTTAAATTTTCATTCATGCTGTTATATAAATAGGTATCAAACCAAGAATTCCAATGCATTACAGCAACAAAAAGAGCAATAGTCGCTAGAACTGGTTTACATAAAGGCATGATAATTTTCCAAAAAATCATAAAGTCATTTGCTCCATCAATTTTCGCTGACTCTTGGAGTGCGTATGGAATTCCATCAATAAACGAACGTACAATAATAATATTGAACGCATTTACAAGGCCTGGGAGAATGTAAACCATATAGCTATTAATTAACCCCAAATCTCTTATTAACATGTATCCAGGAATTAATCCGCCAGAGAAATACATTGTTAGTACAATGATCGTTGAGAATAATTTCCGACCTTGAAAATCAGCTCTACTAAGCGTGTATGCTACCATTGCTGACGAAATAACACCTAGGACTGTTCCAATAATGGTACGGGTAGTTGAGTTTATAAAACCTGTGATCAAGTTATCGTATTTGAATATTTCCACATAATTGTCTAATGTAAATGACCTTGGCCAAATATGAATACCACCTCTTACTGTATCAATAGATTCATTGAATGAAATGGCCAGTACATTCAAAAAGGGATACAGTGTAACGATCGAGATAAGGATTAAATAAATATAGATAAACCCATCAAACAGGCGATCTGTACCAGTTGTTTTAATTAGTGACTTTTTTCTTCGCATTTTTATTAGTCCTCCTTACATTACGCTGGAGTTGGAATATTTCTTAAAAATTCCATTTGCCACAAAAAGTAGAATAATACTTACTACAGAATTAAATATACCAATCGCGGTACCGTATGAGAAACGACCTAATCCTATTCCGTAATTCAAAGCATATAAATCTAGTACCTCTGCATAATCAACAACTAAGTTATTTCCGAGTAGCAATTGTTTCTCAAAACCAATGCTTGTTAAGTGCCCAATGTTTAAGATTAATAGAACGAGAATGGTTGGTCGTATTCCAGGTAATGTGATATGCCATATCTGTCTTATCCGGCCAGCACCGTCTACCTTTGCTGCTTCGTAGAGCTGAGAATCAATCCCTGACATAGCAGCGAGGAAAATGATCGCGTTCCACCCCATTTCTTTCCAAATGTCAGATGCTACAACAATTCCCCAGAAATATGATCCTTCTGCCATAAATTGAAAGGGCTTGTCTACTACACCTATTCCTACTAACAAATCATTAATTACTCCACCGTCTGTTGAGAGCATTTTTGTCACGATACCAGCAACAACAACCCAAGACACAAAATGGGGTAGATATGTTATTGTCTGAACTGTTCGTTTGAACAAATTTACTCGAACTTCATTTAAGAGGACAGCAAAAATGATTGGCATCACAAAGCCGATGGTTAATCCAAGAAGACTCATCGCTAATGTATTTCTAAGTGCTCGATAAAACCGATCATCTGAAAATAATTCAATAAAATGCTCAAATCCAACCCATTCTTGCTGAAAAAGAGATAGACCCGGCTTATAATTTTGAAAAGCCATTGTCCATCCCCATAATGGAAGATAATTAAAAACAATGACTAAGATGACAAAAGGAACAGCCATCATATATAAATATTTTTGCTGAACGAAAGTTTTCCAAAAGCTTTTTTTCTGAGTTTGAATAATTACAGCTTCTTTTTTACTGCTAGTAACTGTTTTCATGATGATCCCCCCTTCTTACTTATAAGCTAATGATAGCGCATACATAATAGATAAAATACCTCATAAATTAACACAAAAATCATATAAATTTTTCATATAATGTATCTTTAATTCAATACTATTTTCTAAAAAGATTGTTACTAATTAACCTAAATTCCTGTTAGTAACAATGTTTCTATCAGTTACTATTCTAAGTAGAAAAGATGTCACTATACTTTATAAAGTTCATATGACTAAAAGCAATAAAGTTTAGAAAACAACTTTAATCATCATGCATAAAAAAACGTACAACGAAAAAGTCGTGTACGTTAAGGTGTTTTTCTTCTGAATTTACTAGGAGACATACCAACATATTTTTTGAATTTATTATGAAAATAATCGACATTAGAATAGCCAACCTTGTCTGCTACTTGATAAACCTTCATGCCTTCAGTTAATAATTTTTTTGCATTTTCCATTCGGACCTTATCTAGATACGTGTTAAAATATTCGCCAGTATGATTTTTGAAAATTTTCCCTAAATATGCACTATTATAATCAAATATCTTTGCTAAAGTCTCTAACTTTAATGTTTCATGATAGTTGCGATGGATGAAATCCACAAGTTTTACTAATTGACCTTCTTGGTCACCAATGTTTTGACTTGATATTACTTTTAAAAATAAGTCATAAATATAATCGAACAGTACACTTATAGAAGTCTTGTCATTTATTTTATGAAGATCTGCTGTTATATCTGAAACCGTCTCACTTAGCTCTTGTTTATTCACTAAGCATTTATTAAGTACCATTGATAGTAAGCGAATAAAACTTGTTTTTATTTGCTCCTCTGAATAGTTTCGATCAATCATTGTTTGAGTAGCTTCCATTAGAACATTTTTAAGTGCCTGATCATTCAATGCCTCAAGAGCGAAATATATCCTTTCAGTAAAGGAATGGATTGGAAACTCATGTGACTGTATTTCATGGTTTGGTAGATTGTTAGGGTTAAGAAATCGCTCTGAATCTGATCTAAGAAATTTAGAATCTTTATAATAAAATTGATCATCAAGTATCTTTTTTGTTTTCCTAAATTCCTCGCCTATCTCACTAATTACTGTAAAAACGTTACTTACAGACATCACGATTTTAATATTTTTTATCCGACTTTTTACTAACTCATACAACTCGTTATAATGAACAAGGTTAGGTCTTATGTCCTTTAATACAATACAAAGATATTGGTCTCTACTGAACAAATACCCCCATGTTTCTTCAATCTCTTGCGTTAAGAGTAGTCTAATCTCTTCAAGATCTATATTTGTATGATCTAAAAATTTCATCAGTACTAACTGATAGTTATTTGCTTGTAAATCTAATTTTATTATCTCTTCATTTAAATGATGAACTGCGGCATTTTCACAGGTTTCAATCATTTCCTTAAAAAAGGCATGTCTACCTTCTTGCAAGCTTTTATCTTGTTGTTCGGTAAAAGATTGTTGTTGATCTAGATTTTTCTTGATTCCTTTTACATATCGAATCAATTCATCTTCTTCTACTGGTTTTAATAAATAACCAGTCACATTTTGCCTGATTGCTTTTTGTGCATAGGAAAAATCGGCATACCCACTTAACACAAGGAATTGTACAGAATCATCATCTTTTCTGATAGTTTCAATAAGTGTTATACCATCCATTCTCGGCATTCGTATATCAGCAAGTATTAAATGAATTTCATATTTCTTATATTTTTCCAAACCCTCTTGACCATCTTTTGCTGTATCTATTACCTGGTAACCTAAGTCTTCCCAAGGAATTAATGTTCTTAAACCTTCTCGAATCATCGGTTCATCATCAATAATTAACACGTTATACATGTTCACTCCCCCTTACTGGTATGACAAATGCAACCTCTGTCCCAATATTAGGTTGGCTTTTTATTGTTAAGCCACTTCTCTTTCCAAACGTAAGTATAAGTCTTTGATGAACATTAACTAACCCAATTCTATTTGCTCTATTATCTTCTATATTTTCTAATGCATTATTTATTGATTGTAACTTTTCCTCAGCAATGCCATTTCCATTATCAGACACGCATACATGTAATTCATCATCTATCACCTTTGTGATAATTTCTACTCGTCCCTCGAGTGATTTATCTTCGAGACCATGAAGAACACTATTTTCTACAAGAGGTTGAATGATAAGAGGATGAATATAAATCCCCTCAGACAAAGGATCAATAGTTAATGAGTAAGATAAACGATCACCATAACGGAATTTTTGAATTTCTAAATAACATGTAACCAATTCAATTTCACTTTGTAGCGTGACCATTTCACCTGTAACAGATATGCTTTTTCTCATTAATTTACCTAGCAACTTCACCACACCTGCGATTTCTCTTTCACCCTTCATATGGGCTTTCATTCTGATCGATTCTAACGCATTAAAAAGAAAATGTGGGTTAATTTGACTCGCCATCATTTTTAACTTAATTTCCTGTTGACGCTTTTCCAGGATATTATTTCTTCTATGAGCCTTATCTACTTCGTCGATTAATTCTTTAATATTTTTAACCATATAATTTAATTGATAAGATAATAGTCCGATCTCATCTTCCCCATCAACTTGTATATAGACGTTTAAATTTCCTTCAGATACAATATCAATCTGTTCCCCTAATTTAAGAATTCTTTTTGATAGAAGTTTTGAGAAAAAAGAGATTAATAGTATGGCAATAACTAAACTAATGACAATAACAATCAATCCAAGACCGAGAAATTTATTCGCATCCTCCATAATGACTTTCTGAGGTATAACAGAGACAAATCTAAGTTTATTTGAACTAATTTCAGGTAATAAAATATCAACAAGAACTTCAGATTCCTCTCCATCAACCATCCCAGTAATAGAACCTGACCATTCATTAGGAGGGAGATCAATATTTACAACTTCATTTAACTTTTTGCCAATAAATTCACTACGGTTTGAAACAGCAATATAGTTATTATCATCGATAATCATAACCGGTGTTCGTTCTTGACTGAGCATATCGTATAGGTGATTATTGTTCACATTAATCACTAAAAGAGCATTGAGTTTATAATCGGTATAATTTATATTTCTAACTAAACTTAAGTATTTTTCATTATATTTAGTTTCATCTTGTATATAATACCAGCCGATCAATCCATTCGTATCTTTGGCTGAATGATACCAAAATTTATCTTCTATAAATGTCTCAGGAATAAATCTCCAATTATTTAACATTGTTTCATTCTTTGTGTAAACACGTATATTTGAAATTTCACTAAATGTCTCAAGATACTCTTCAAATTTATGATAGCTATTGTATGTAGAAACAACTTCTTGAATCGTTTTATATTCCGTATTAAGGATTTCTTTAAGTTCAGTATCTAATGTTAAATTATTTGATACATAGATCGCCTTTTCTAACGTCTCGGCAGTACGCTTTTTTACTCTTTCTAAATCAGAAGATACTTGTTCTTTTGCATCAATGAGGGCATTTGATCTTAATTCATGGGTTAAAAAGGTTCCAACGATAAGCAGCGGAATAATAACGGCTATGACAAAGGAAAATACTAGCTTTGAATGAAGCTTCATATTATTAAAATAATTTTTTAAACGATTCATAAAATACCACCGCCAAGATCCGCAATGTAAACGCTTTAATTTTTATTTTTGATTTAATATTTAGGAATAACGATAAAAAGTTTAGGAGATAAAGAGGCTTGAAAAAAATAGCCTCTTCATAGTCATTTACTCTGCTCGATAATTGCTACATCATAGGAAGCTAATTCAATTGATTGAAAGACCTCTTCTCCTGTTAACAAATTTAAACCAGTTACAGAAGGAAGCTCAATATGAACAGTATCACTATTATGGTTTAAAACAAATACGTAGGTTTTATCGCCTTTAATACGTTTTGTTATTTCAACACCAGGCTCATTCCCTGAGAAATCATTTCTTATTCCTTTTTCCTTAATCATTTCGTTTATTAGTCCTTGTAAAAAAGCATCATCAGGACTTGATGCAACATACCATGCTTGCCCTTTACCAAATTTATTCTTCGTTACAACTGGACGGCCCTGATAAAAATCCTCTCCATAGGTAGCAATGACCTCTGCACCCTCCGAGTGAATAAGATCGAATAATAAAGAGCAAGAATACACATCCTTTAAGAGCCCATATTCTTTTTCCATGACAATTTTATTTGTATGCTCTGGAGCAAGTGCATCGATTTCCTCTGACCATATTCCAAGTACATGACGCAATTCACCAGGATAACCACCTAAAGTGACCAGATCATTTTCATCCACAATCCCGCTAAGGAAGGTGGTTAAAAATGTCCCACCTTTTTCTACAAAATCTTCAATCTTCTTTGCATATCCCGGCTTAACCATGTATAAAACAGGGGCGATCACAACTTCATATTGACTTAGATCCTCTTGAACACCGATCATATCTACCTGAATATTTCGATCAAACAAAGCCTTATAGTATTTATGAACTTCATCTACATATTTCAAAGATATAGATGGACCTGATGAGTATTCAACTGCCCACCAATTATCCCAATCAAATACAATCGCAACTCTTGATTGTACTCTTGAATTTAATAGAGTATTAGATAATTGGTCAAGTTCTTTTCCAAGCTCCGCTACTTCTTTGAAAACTCGTGTATGTTCATGGCCAACATGGTCAATAACTGCCCCATGGAATTTTTCACACGCTCCACTTGATCGCCTCATTTGAAAAAACAATACGGTATCAGAGCCATGGGCAACTGCTTGATAGCTCCACAAACGCATGACACCTGGACGTTTTAAGGCATTATATGGCTGCCAATTTTGCTGACTTGGTGTTTGCTCCATTAACATAAATGGTTCTCCATTTTTCAAACCTCGCATCAAGTCATGCATCATCGCTGTATAGCTAGTAGGTGTGTCAATAGAAGGATAATTATCCCATGCGATAACATCCATATATGGGGCCCACTTTTGATAGTCTAGTGGTTTATAAGCACCCATTATATTTGTTGTTACAATGGTATCTGGTATAGATTTCTTAATAATATCATACTCCATTTTATGGCATTCTAACATACTATCAGAATTAAAACGTGCATAATCTAATGAAATGCCTTGGAACATTGTGTGTCTTTCTCCAAAATGCTCACTAAGAAGATTTGGTGTGACAATCTCGTCCCAATCATAAAACGTGTGTCCCCAAAACGTTGTGTTCCAAGCTTTATTCACATGATCTAATGTACGGTATTTTTCTTTAAGCCAAACACGGAAGGCTTTCTCACAATTTTCACAATAGCAAGCCCCACCCCATTCATTGGAAATATTCCAAAGTAGTACAGCCGGATGCTTTTGATAGCGTTCAACAAGTTTCTTCACAAATAAAGAAGCATATTTTTGATAGGTGAGACTATTTGGACATGAATTATGCCTCCCTCCAAATTTCCGTTTCTTTCCGTCAAATTCAGTTCGAAGAACATCAGGATACTTCTTTGCAAGCCATGCTGGATGAGCGGCTGTACCTGTTCCAATTCCAACTTTGATTTCATTTTCATATAACGTATCAATTACTTCATCTAGCCATTGAAAATCATAAGAAACTTCATCCTTCTGAGATTTTGCCCATGCAAAAATATTCACTCGAACAAAATCAATTTTTGCGCTTTTAAACATTCTTATATCTTCATTCATCGTTTCACGGTCATATTGTTCCGGGTTATAATCTCCACCATAAATCATTTTCGGGATTTTTGTACTAATCATCCTATTTCCTCCTATTCACGTTAATTTATTCTTCAACTAATGAAACTTTTATTTTTGAATGACTTTCTATTTTTACTTGATTGGTCGTAACAAAGGTCCCTTCTTTCGATTCAATCTTTATTACTTTATTTTTATAGGAAACCCTTACATTATTTTGTTTAGTAGACATGATTTCTGCTATTTTTAGTTCTCCATCAGCCCATTCAATAGTTACTTCAAATCCTCCTCTTGCTTTTAATCCCCTTACCTTGCCATTTTTCCAAGCAGCTGGTAATGCAGGTAGTAATTTAATTTCACCTAAATGGCTTTGAACCAACATTTCAGCCATTCCAGATGTCCCACCAAAATTACCATCAATTTGGAATGGTGGATGATCATCAAATAAATTAGGATGAGTAGATCGTGCTAATAGCGTTTGCAAATAGAAATGTGCATTATGTTCATCATAAAGGCGAGCAAATAAATTGATGAGCCAAGCACAGCTCCACCCTGTGTGTCCTCCACCATGTTGTAAGCGGTATGTTAAGGAATTTCTTGCAGCTTCAACTAAGTTTGGTGTTTGATTACTATTAATTTGATTGCCTGGGTAAAGTCCATATAAATGTGATACATGTCGATGACCAGGTTCATGCTCTGGGAAATTTTCTATCCATTCTTGCAATCGTCCATCTTTGTTTATTATGAAGGGGACTAACCGTTCTATAGCACCTGACAGTTCTTCAAGAAAGTCATCTTCAATCGTTAATAGTTTGCAACTCTGTATGCAGTTTTGAAATAGCTCTCTAATTAACGTCATATCCATTGTGGAAGCATAAGATACAGCTGTTGGTTGACCATCATCGGTGAGAAATTTATTTTCCGGTGATGTGGAAGGGTTTGTGACTAGATATCCATCAGGTCCTTCTATTAACCAATCCAAGCAAAATTGTGCAGCATCTTTCATTAATGGATACGCTTTTTCTTCTAAGAATGCATGATCAAGTGTGAACAGATAATGCTCCCATAAATGACTTGCCAGCCATACTCCTGCCATTGGCCAAAAAGCCCAAGAAGCTTGACCCGAAGATGGTGTAGACATCCTCCATAAATCAACATTATGGTGAACGGCAAAGCCTCTCGCACCATATAATTCTTTGGCAGTACTTTTACCCGTAATGTTCAAATCTTCTATTAAATCAAAAAGAGGATCGTGGCATTCTGTTAAGTTACAAACTTCTGCTATCCAATAATTCATTTCCGTATTTATATTCGTTGTATAATCACTATTCCATGGAGGCTGAATAAACGGATTCCAAATTCCTTGAAGATTTGCTGCCTGAGTGCCTGGTCTTGATGAGGAAATTAATAAATAACGACCATATTGAAAATACAATGCTTCAAGAGATAAATCGTCTTGTCTGTTTTTATAGATTTCTAGCCTTTCATTTGTAGGAAGTTTTTCATAGTGGTGCTCCGTGTCTAATGAGAGAGAGACTCGATTAAACAAACTTTGGTAATCTTGTATATGGACATTCTTTAATTTTTCATATCCCTTAATTTTGGCGTTGAAAAGGATATTCTGGCATTGAGTTTCAATAGATGATAAATCCGATTTTGGCACCTCATGAAAGGTTATAAAATTCGTTTTCGCTGTTAGTAGTAACATCACTTCATTTTCACCGGATATCTCAAGAGCCCCATCTGTAATAGATACTTCACCCTTTTCCGACTGCCCTTGTATATGAACTTGAAATTTTAAACCTCGATGATCGTCATATAAAATTTCACCAGGATTTTTTACGGAAATTGGACTTTTCCCACTCAAAATAAGAGACTTATCTTTCCCTTCGTTAATCACATGAGGATGTAATGAATTCAGGTGTATTCTTAAACGAATTGGAGAAGATTCTTGACCAAAGGCCTTTACCCTTACTACTAAAACCTGATCGGGGTGACTAACAAAGGTTTCTCTTCTATACGTAACATCACTTATCTTATATTCCGTTTGTGCAACAGCTGTTTGCAAATCAAGTTCACGCCGTAAATATTCCACATCGCCTTCGTTTATATGTTCAATAATGACATCACCTAAAGGCTGATAAGCTTCACAATCTTCTCCAACCATCTTCTTTTCTATTAGCTGTTCAGCTTCAACATTTTTCCCTTTAAAAATAAGCTCTCTTGCTTTTTCCAAAGTATGTTTAGCATCTTTATTGATTTTTTGACCGGGTTCCCCCGACCACAACGTATCTTCATTCAATTGAATTTTTTCAACCTTTGCATCTCCAAACACCATTGCTCCTAATCGACCATTTCCTAAAGGCAGTGCTTCCTCCCACTTTGCTGCAGGAACTTTATACCATAATTTCAAATCCTTATTATTAGCATTCGTCATCATTTCACCCCATTTTTCCAAAGGCTCTTTTCTGAAAGATTGTTACTAATTGAGTTTTTTTCTCATAAAAAGAACGATTCTAGAAGAAAAGATGCCACTAGATTAATATAGTGTTGTTTCCTTCAGTTCCTAAAAACAACATAGTTTACGATAATAGCTTTTCTAAAAAAAGGTCAGTTAGCACCAACTGCCAGCCTGACCTTTTCATGTTAATAGAAAACACCCTTACTTTGACTACGCAATGAAACGGAAGTAACTTACTAAAACTTCACCCTTACAAACAAAATAAACCTTAGTATGTTCAATAGATTCTTTTAGTTGAACAGCTCCTGTTACTGTATGCCAATTTTGTTTGTCTCCCGTATTATTAACAACAATTTCACCGATTTTCTCTCCTTGAGGATGTTCAAGATGGATATCAATCTTCGTTTGTTCTGAGTTATTTGATACACGAGCTTCAATAGATTGTATGCCTTTACTAAAATCTACATCGCTGTACATCATCCAGGATCCGTCTTTTGTTTGAACAGAATGCCCACCTTCTTTGCATTCGTTGATCACTACATCCTGATAATCATCATAGTTTTCTGCTTTTGTATTGATATACAAATTACGTGGAGGAATAATCTCACCATTAACCTTAAGTGTTTCTTGTAACATGATATCCGCTGATGATTGACCTATCATCAACTCATATTCTCCTGTTTCAACACAATACTTATCTCTAGTAACATCCCAAACTGCTAAATCACTTGCTTTTACGTTCAGTTCTACTTCTTTTGTTTCTCCTGCTTCAATAAAGATTCGTTTAAAGCCAATTAGTTGTTTAAGAGGTCTTTTGAATCGAGACTGTAATGAACGGAAGTATAGCTGAACAACCTCATCACCTGCATATGTGCTATTGTTTTTCAGCTTTACTGTTACCGTTACCTCACCATGTTCATTCATTTCATTTTCACTAAGTCTACAATCGCTATATTCAAAATTGGCATAAGATTTCCCATGACCAAATGGGTATAATTCATCACCATCAAAATACATATACGTTCGTTTGCCTTTAATAATATCGTAATCTAATATACTAGGTAACTGATCTACAGAGCGATACCATGTCATATTTAAACGACCCGCAGGATTATAGTCTCCAAATAAAACATCACTTATCGCATTTCCTAACTCTTGACCCCCATGAGAGGTATAGAGAATGGCTGGAATATGTTCATCTACCCAATTAATCGCAAATGGATAGCTTCCAATAACAACAACAATTGTATTAGGATTCACTTTATAAACTTCTTTAATGAGTTGTTCCTGAGCTTCAGCTAATGAAATATCCGGGCGATCCATTTCTTCCTTGCCATTAACTACAGGATTATTTCCAACAAAAACAATGCTCACATCAGATTCTTTTGCCGCTTTAATGGCTTCTTCCATTCCATTTTCTATTATTTCTTTTTCTAGTAAAACAGAATTTGTAACATCTGTGTCTTCAGATATCTTCAGTTTTCCATCTTCGTCTTCAACAACTGCTTGATTATTCCAAGTAGAAAGTTTAAATTCGTTTTGGCTTTCTGGTTGTAAGTGAAGAACTTCTTTTACAAACCATCCATATATTTCATCAGCAGAAGCCGCTATGTTTTTATCATCTGCACTTGTTACGTACTTACCATTATCTAGTGAACGAGCTGTATAGCTACCCCATCCCCAATCAGAAAGCTCAAACCTTGCTGCATCTTCTTTCTTCTGTTTATTTGCTAGTAGGAGATTATTTTCATCCATTCCTAAGCCAATAAATTTACTAGCTTTCTTTAAAATAACCTTATCATTTCCACTATGGAATGTTACCTGTTTACCTTCTAGCTTATTTTTTATACCATCATAAGGTGTAATAGAATATGGGAAATCCCCTGAATACCAATCTCGATAGACAATGTTTCCTAACGGTCCTATGACTGATACTTTGTTTAACTTTTCCTTATTTAAAGGCAATATATTGTTTTCATTTTTTAATAGTACAATCGATTCCTTAGCTGCTTGAGATGAAACCTCAGCGTGTTTCTGGTCACAAATCATTGATTCAGGTATAGCTGAGTATGGGTTATTCTCAATTGGATCAAATTCTCCTAAACGAAAGCGAACCCTGAATGTATTTCGTAATGCACGGTCTAAATCATTTTCTTTTATTAAATTCTTTTCTAACGCTTCAAAAATTGCCTTGGTTGTTTCATCAAAATCATCTGTCATGCTGTCAATTCCGTTTTTAATGGCATCAGCCACAGATTGATAATGGTGCTCATAATACCCATGATCACGCACAACTCCTAATAAATCTGCTGCATCACTTACAACAAATCCATTCATTCCCCATTGCTCTTTAACAATTTCCTTTACATAAGGGTGAAGAATAGCTGGCGTACCATTGATCGAATTATAAGCTGTCATCATAGAGTTGGCACCACCTTCTTTAAAAGGCAGTTCAAAAGCTTTCAAATAATATTCATGCATATTTCTCGGATCAATACTCGCTGAACAGCTTCCACGATCAATTTCATTATTGTTTGCTAAGAAGTGCTTTAATGTGGCAACCGCTTTGAAGAAAAACGGATGGTCACCCTGTATACCTTTTACAAGAGAGGAAGTTAGCTTTCCTGTTAAATAGGGATCCTCGCCATAAGCTTCTTCCGTTCTTCCCCACCGCGGATCTCTTTCCATATCAACTGTAGGAGCCCATAAAGTTAATCCATTTATCTCTGGATTTTTCTTATAAAAAGCTCTAGCCTCAGTACTTATGACATCTCCAATTTCTTTCATTAATTCCTGATTCCAGGTGCAAGCTAATCCGATTGTCTGCGGAAAAGTTGTTGCTTTACCTAACCAAGCCATGCCATGAGCAGCTTCAGTACCTTGTTTATGAGCATTTATTTCCAAACGTTCAATAGCCGGCTGATATTGACACATTAAATGAACCTTTTCTTCTAATGTAAATCTTGAGGTAAGATCATTAACTCTTGTTTCTAAAGGTAGGTTGGGATTTTGAAAAGGAAATTTGTAACTCTTTTTATCCGCTATTTTTTCCATATAATTCTCATCCTCGCTATGTATTCATTATTTAATACCAATTTAGGAAGCGATTACAAAAACTTCAATGTAAACGCTCTCTTAACTTTATCATTCTTCCCTTCCCCTTAAACACCCTAATTATTATAGAAATAATCCATTCTAATTTAGAGATAATTAATAGACTGTAAATAACTTTGACACCTGTAATGTTTCTACTTTATTATGAAATAATAGCTCTATTTTATTGGAATTATTATGAAAATAGTTTTTTATGATGACCAACACTTTTAATCTCTTTTTAAACTTTGTTGCTTTTAGTCATAAGAAGAAAACAGCACTGTATAAAGTCTAGTGGCATCTTTTCTTCATAGAATAGTACCTTATATATGATAAAAACATTGCTACTAACAAAAAATGAGGTAAATTATCTATAATCCTTTAGAAAAGAGCCTTTTTGAAAGCAGAAGCGATAGAGGAGTTGAAGCAATTGAATAATTTTCTCGGTAGATTACAACCCGTTTTTGAATGGATTATTAATTTAGCCACACTAAACCTCACATGGCTAGTCTTTATTTTACCAATTGCGTATTTGAGTTTACTTCTAGTTCTTGTTGAAGATTTTAGTCAGATGATATTGTTACTAATCTCAATTATTGTCTTATCTCCGGTTTTGTTATTTCCGGCTACGACAGCTTTATTTGGAGTTGTTAGGAAATGGTTCATGAAAGAAGATATAAAAATTATTCGTTCCTATTGGAAATTTTACAAAGAAAATTATAAACGAAGCTTTTCAGGAGGACTCTTTATCTCATTTCTATGGCTAATAGGAAGTGTTGACTATCTTTACTTTAAGAATACTTCACCTTTTTTAAATTTTTTATTTTTGTTCATATTAGCTCTTTTACTTCTCTATACACTATACTTTTTTTCTGATACTGTTCATACAGAATCTAAACTATCTCAGAGCTTAAAGAACGTACTCATTATCAGTATTACAAACCCTGTATTTTCCTTTGGAATCATCATTTTATGTATTTTTATTATTTATATAAGTTTCACATACTTGCCATTTTTGCTTCTACTCTTTACTGGTGTCTTTGTCGCAATCCTTAGTTATTATGGCTACCATAAAATATTTACGACAATAACGCGCATGAACAAATAGACTATCTTTTTTCTTATTTTTAGACATTCATGAGAGGTTATTATTTCATGAATGTCTTTTTTGCGCGCCAACCAGCCTTTTCCTGACCATCAAATGCATTTTATCGACCATTATTCCACTTTTGCACGCCAACCTATGCGGACTTTTGATCCTGCTTTTATCTCGTTTATGTCCTTCATCACCTCTATGACGGACTTTTGATCCTGCTTTTATCTCGTTTATGTCCTTCATCACCTCTATGACAGACTTTTGATCGGACTTTCCTCTCGCTAATGTCCTTCATCACCTCTATGACGGACTTTTGATCGAGGTTTCCTCTCGCTTATGTCCTTCATCACCTCTATGACGGACTTTTGATCCTGCTTTTAAGTCGTTTATGTCCCTCATCACCTCTATGACGGACTTTTGATCAAGGTTTCCTCTGGATTATGTCCCTCATCAGCTTTATGACGGACTTTTGATCGAGGTTTCCTCTCGCTAATGTCCTTCATCACCTCTATGACGGACTTTTGATCAGACTTTCCTCTCGCTAATGTCCTTCATCACCTCTATGACGGACTTTTGATCCTGCTTTTATCTCGTTTATGTCCCTCATCACCTCTATGACGGACTTTTGATCAAGGTTTCCTCTGGATTATGTCCCTCATCAGCTTTATGACGGACTTTTGATCGAGGTTTCCTCTCGCTTATGTCCCTCATCACCTCTATGACGGACTTTTGATCGGACTTTCCTTTCGAATATGTCCCTCATCTCCTCTATGACCGACTTTTGATCGAACTTTCCTATGGCTTATGTCCCTCATCAGCTTTATGACGGACTTTTGATCGGACTTTCCTCTGGATTATGTCCTTTTTCATCTCTATGACGGACTTTTGATCGAGGTTTCCTCTCGCTTATGTCCTTTATCAGCTCTTTGTTAACTCCTAAAAATCTCCATATTCAAAAACATTATTTTAATAATCAAATAATTCTATGAAAATACATCTAATTTTCCATGTATTAACACTTAAGGTGTTTTGCTAACATTTTATTGTAAACGTTTACAATAATTCTATTAAAAGATGGAAAGAGGTGAGTACCTGTATTTTTATCCCTTAGTCTACTAAAATTGGAGGCGAGTTAATTGAGATACTTAAAGTTATTATTACCCGTTCTTTTGTTAATAGGGCTAACCATCCCTACGATTGGTTTTGCTGAAGAAGCAGAAAATGTCATAACCTCAACAGAAACCCCAACTTATGACATTGTTCAATACGCTAATGATATGCAGCCTGGTTGGAACTTAGGAAATACGTTTGATGGTTTTGATACGAATAAGGTTGTGCTTGATGAAACTGCATGGGGAAACCCTGAGGTGACAAAAGAACTTATCACAAAAATTAAGAATCAAGGTTTTAATAGTATCCGAATTCCAATTACATTTGATACTAGATTAGGAGACGCCCCAGACTATACGATTAATCCTGAGTTTCTAAGTAGAGTGGACAAAGTGGTTAATTTGTCACTCGAAGCAGACTTAAAAGTCATGATTAACATTCATCATGATTCATGGAGCTGGGTTGCTAATGGCATGCCTTCAGATCATGAAACCACCTTGTTAAAATTCAATTCAATTTGGATGCAACTATCTACACACTTTAAAGATTATCCATCAAATTTAATGTTTGAAAGTTTAAATGAACCACAATTTTGGGGAGACGGCGGAGACGTTCAAGGTCAACAATTTTTGAATGAACTTAATGATTCCTTTTACGAAATTGTGAGAAATTCGGGTGGAACAAACGAAACTCGTGCACTTGTTATACCTAGTTATTATACTAATTTCGAAAATCAGGTACATGTGGATAACCTATATAATTGGATTATAGAGAAAGAAGATCCATATATTATCTCAACTGTTCATTATTATGGGTATTGGCCTTTTAGTGTGAACATTGCTGGAACTTCTACTTTTGATGAACAAACAATAAATCATATTAATGAAAATTTCAATCGAATTTATGACAAGTTTACTTCGAATGGAATTCCTGTCGTTGTTGGAGAGTTTGGCTTATTAGGCTTTGATCAAAATACTGGTACAATCCAACAAGGTGAAAAATTAAAATTTTTCGAGTATATGATTTCCTATGCTGAACAAAAAGGAATCATCCATATGCTTTGGGATAATGGACAGCATTTTAACAGATCAACTCTAGAATGGAATGATCCACAATTATATGACATGATGAAAGCAAGCTGGGAAGGTCGTTCTTCAACAGCTGACACTGACTTTATCTTCATGAAACAAGGTCAAGAAATAACAGACGTTACAAGAACATTCAACTTAAATGGAAACCAATTCGTATCTCTAAAGAATGGTGATAGAACTTTAGTTGCCGGAGAAGACTATGTTTTAGAAGGTGACAAGCTCACCCTAAAAGCAAGCTTGCTTTCCCAATTCTCTTCAGATAAATTAGGGGAAACATCGGTATTAACTACAACATTCAATGAAGGAGCAAATTGGTATTTCACCATATATAATCATGATACTCCTATTGTGTCTGACTCATCAGGGGCGATAAGCGATTTTTCCATTCCGATGCAATTTAATGGAAATTCACTAAAAACAATGGAAGCCATATATGTAGATGATAAAAGTGTAGCTGGACCACAAAACTGGACAAGTTATAAAGAATTTGGATATGCGTTTGCTCCTAGTTATGAGGATAATGCAATAACATTTCCTTTTGGAAAAGATCGATTCTTCAAAGAAATTGAGGAAAATCGTTCAGTACAACTTACATTCCACTTTTGGAGTGGCGAAAAAGTAGAATATATAATTAAAAAAGATGGAGACACGGTTGTTGGAACTACTGTAAACCCACCTGGAGAAGATGATAACAGTGATACACCAGATGATGGTGATAACACAAATGAACCTGGGAATGATGATAACAATGATTCACCGGATGACGGAGATACCAACGATCCAGGGGATGATGATAACAATGGTTCACCTGGTGATGATAATAGTCAAACACCGGTTGATAAGAATACAGGAACTTCTGGAGAAAATGGTAGCAACGATCATTCTAATCAAGGTAACACCAATGAAAATACAAATGGAGGAGAATCTAAAGGTAATGTCCTTCCGAATACGGCAACTACAGATTATCATTCATTAATCCTTGGTTTTGTATTCCTTATTTCCGGTTCCATATTTGCCTTCTTTTCAAGAAAAAAAAGTTCATTATATAATTAATGGCTGCTGTTTTCGTAAATTCTGTTGATTTTTGTGATATGAAGAATACAGCACTGTATAAAGTCAATTAGCAACAATCTTTCATAAAAGAGCCTAATTAATTGAGTAGGAGGCGCACCACAGCGCCTCCCATTCACTTCTTATTACGAATCGTTCAATATACCGTGATTCAAATCCATTTCTCCAAAAGCAAATGCCCCTTTTGAAATAGAAAATGAATAATAGCAACTGGAAAGATTCCTATAGTAGACATCACTCTTTTACTTATCCACCATCAAATTTTAAATCGTGCCACTTGTTTTTGTAAGGATTCAGCTGACTTTGCCAATCGTTCGGAACTTGCGGCAACTTGCTCCATAGAGCTGCTTGTTTGTTGCACTGAGGCAGCAGTTTCTTCAATTCCTGCTGCAGATGTTTCTGAAACTTCTGCAATTTCTTCAATGGATTTATTAATTTCATCACTATTATTCTCAATCGTGCTTAAATTTCCTGAAATCAGTTCCACACCTTTTGTCATGTCTAATAAGGCTTGATTTATTTTCTCGAATGTTTCTCCAGTTGTTTTGATTTGATTTGTTCCATTTTCAACTTCCACATAACCAGATTGTAGTGACTCTGTCACAAGAGTAGAGTCAGCTTGTATACTCCCTACAATAGAAGTAATATCCGTTACAGAGAAGGATACTTGTGCAGCTAGTTTTCTCACTTCATCAGCAACGACCGCAAAGCCCTTTCCATGTTCTCCAGCTCTAGCTGCTTCAATGGCAGCATTCAACGCTAGTAGGTTTGTTTGGTCAGCAATGGATTGAATCACTCCGACAAGTTGAGAAATTTCTGCTGATTGCTTTTCTAACGTTTTTACCTTTTCTACTGCATCTTCAACAATTGTATGAATGGCGGACATCTGTTGGACAGAAGAAAACATTAAATTCCTTCCTCTTTCGGTTAATTCAATTACATGCTGAGAAGATCGATAGACTTCTTTACCGCTTTTATTCGCTTCGTATACTTTATTGGAAAAAACCTTCATCGAAGCTGCTAATTCATTTGTTGAATTTGCTTGTGTTTCTGAATCTGAAGATAGCTCTTGAATCGTTATGGCAACCTGACTACTTCCCTCTTTTACTTCACTTGCAGATTGAGACAATTCTTCACTTTGAGCTGATACTGATTCTGAGACTGTACTAATTTCTCCTAGCAATCCCCTGATGTTTTCACTCATTTGGTTGGTTGCTTCAAATAATCGACCAATTTCATCAGAAGATTTAGTTATGATCGGTTGCTGGCTTATATCCCCATCAGCAAGCAACCCCATTCTCTTTGTAACAATTGCAATAGGTTTTGAAATGAGTGAGGACATATACATAGCGATGACAAATCCTATAACAGCAACAACAATACTAACCGTTAAACCCATGGTAATGTTTGATTCATTATTAATAAGTAAATTGTTTCCTGCTCCTTCAATCTTTTTTTCTCGATTGTTAATAAGATATCTATAACCGTTCATTATTTCATTTGCAGCTAATCGAACAGAGCCCTCTAGATTTGCACTTGCTAGCTCCTCGTCTCCACTTTTATAAACAGCAAAAACTTCATCTTTAACAAGCTTTTCCCATTCTACGCCTGAAGCGACTAGATGTTTAAAATCTTCGGAATCACTTATCTTTAAAGCTGCTTCTTCTACTTTTCTGCTTTTTTCTGAATACGTATTAAACTGGTCTATATATTCTTGTTTTCCTGTTAACACATATCCCCTAGCAAATCCGATTCGTTCTGCCATGTTTTGTCCTAATGTTTCATCAGCTATTAATAAAGGAATTTGCTGATTTATGATATTCTTTGCATCTGAGTTAATAGATTTAGAAGCAATAAAATTATAAGCTCCAAAAGCAATCGTTAACAAAATGACGATTGAAAATCCAAGTAGTATCTTTGTTCTAATTGACTTCAACTTCATTTTTTTAAAAAGCTTCCTTTTCATCCTATATCCTCATTTCTATAGATATAGAAATGACCCCTTGCCCTCTGGACAAGGGGTCATTCCCCACCGAATTATTAAGCTCTTTGCTTACGTGTCATAACATCAAAAATTACTGCTAGTGCAAGTACTCCTCCACGAATCATATATTGAGGAGCAATTCCTACACCTAATAAGTTCATTCCATTTGTTAAAGTCGCCATTACAATCGCACCAATAACAGCTCCTGTTACTTTACCAACACCACCTGCAGCAGAAACCCCACCAACGAATGCTGCAGCAATCGCATCAAGCTCAAATAATGTACCAGCAGTTGTTGTAGCTGATTGTAAACGGGCAGTGAATAAAATACCAGATAATGCAGAAAGCATCCCCATTGAACCGAATACTAAGAAAGTAATTTTACTTACGTTTATACCAGTAAGATGTGCCGCTTCTGGATTACTACCTACTGAATAAATATGGCGACCAATTACTGTCTTTGTTGTAATAAAGTGATAAACAAGAACAACAAGTAAAATTATCATAACAGTCCAAGAGAAACCGTTGTAACCAGCCAATAACCAAGTGATATAGCCCATAATACCCGATACAAAAAGTAGCTGTAGAACAAAAATAGGTTTTGACACAACATCAAATTCATATTTAATCTTATTTTTGCGATTTTTTATTGAGCTAATAATATAAAATAAAATACCAATTAATCCAACAAGCAGGGTAAGTAAATGAAACCCACCAACTTCAGCAATTGAAGGAATATATCCGTTACCAATAGCATTAAACGCATCATTATCAACGATAATTGTACCTGTTTTTTCTGTTGCTAATAAAATGGCACCACGATAAATTAACCAACCAGCCAGGGTAGCTACGAACGCTGGAATTCCAACTTTAGCTACTAGAAAACCTGTAGCAGATCCAGCACAAATCCCAAGAATAAGAATGATTGGGATAACAATAAATACAGGCATATTAAACTGCATTAACAAAATTGCCGCTACTGCTCCAAGAAAACCTGCCAAAAACCCGATTGATAAATCAATATGGCGAATGACGATAACCAGCATAACGCCGACAGCTAGAACAGCGATATAACCTGCTGAATCTAGTAAATTACTAATATTTCGCGAAGACATGAAAAGTCCATTAGTAAGTATTTGAAAAGTAATCATAATAACAATAAGTGCTATATACATACCATAATCACGTATATTATGTTTTAATAATCCTTTTAACTCGTTAATATATTTCATCTTACTACCTCCTATTGCGTCGCAAGTTCCATGATCTTTTCCTGACTGGCTTGTTCTGATGATAATTCACCTTTGATTTCGCCTTCAGCCATTACATACACACGATCGCTCATTCCAAGAACTTCACCAAGCTCTGATGAAATCATAATAATACTCATACCTTTATTAATCAGTTCATTCATAACTGTATAAATTTCAAATTTAGCACCAACATCAATTCCACGTGTTGGTTCATCTAAAATCAATAATTTTGGTCCAACAAACAACCATTTCCCTAAAGAAACCTTTTGCTGATTACCACCACTTAAATTACCAACAAGCTGCTGTAGTGATGGTGTCTTAATTCCTAATGATTCTCTATAGCCTTGGGCAATGACAATTTCTTCGTTTTCGTTAACAAATCCATTAGGTGAGATATTCTTTAAATTACCAATTGAAATGTTGCTTTTAATATCTTGTTGCAAAAACAATCCGTCACCTTTTCTATCTTCTGTCACATAAGCAATTCCTGCTTTGATTGCTTCACTCGGATGTTTAAACTTACCTGATTGTCCTTCTAATAGTAAATCTCCTTGAATCTTATATTTAGCCGCATTACCAAAGATACTTAATGCAAGTTCGGTACGCCCTGAACCCATTAATCCAGCTATACCTACGATTTCTCCTTGCTTCACTTCAAGGTTCACATTATTTACTACATTACGGCCAAGTAGTGGATCATAAGCTGTCCAGTTAGATAACTCAAGGACATTGGCACCAAAATCTTTCTTAGGACGTTTAGGATAAATATCTTCAATTTCACGGCCAACCATGTTTTTGATAATCGACTCTTCGGTAATTTCTCCTTTTGAGCCATCTAATGTACAAATTGTTTCACCGTCACGCAATACTGTTGCTTTATCTGCAATAGCGGTTACTTCTTTTAATTTGTGAGAAATCATAATTGATGTGATTCCTTGCTTTTTTAATTCAAGTAGTAGTTGTAGCAGGTTCTCACTATCATCTTCATTTAGCGCAGCTGTTGGCTCATCTAAGATCAGTAATTTAACTTCTTTACTTAGCGCTTTAGCAATTTCGACTAATTGCTGTTTTCCTACACCTAGATCTTTAATGAATGTTTCAGGATTAACTTTCAAGCCTACTTTTGTTAGCATTTTCTTCGCTTCTACGATGGCTTTATTCCAATCTAAAATACCACCCTTTTGAATCTCATTACCTACAAAAATATTTTCATAAACAGTTAAATCAGGGAACAACGCAAGCTCTTGATAAATAATCGCTATCCCTACATCAACACTATCGCTTATTTTGTTAAATTGTTGAACTTCATTATTAAAAACAATATCACCTGAGTAGTTTCCATACGGATACACACCACTAAGTACTTTCATAAGTGTAGATTTTCCAGCACCATTTTCTCCTACTAAGAAGTGGATTTCTCCTCTTTCAACTTTAAAATTGACATTAGAGAGCGCCTTCACACCTGTAAATTCTTTTGATATTCCATTCATTTCTAATATATAATCGCTCATCTTTTTGCCTCCTTAACAAGACAACTTAAAATTTAGGAATGAGTGTTAGACAGAAAGTCTAACACTCATTCCTTGAACTTCTATTTTTCTATTACTCTAGTCCTGTGAATTCACTTGCATCATAGTAACCAGAATCGATTAATTCAGCTTTCACGTTATCTTTGTTAACAACAATAACGTCTGTTTGTTTAGCATTAACATCAACACTACCGTTGTCATAAGTTCCAGTTGTTTCTGGAGTATTTCCATCAAGGATTGTAACAGCCATACCCATTGCATCTTCAACAAGTGTACGAACATCCTTGAATACTGTCATCGATTGTTTACCATCAATTACATATTGAATAGAAGCTTTTTCAGCATCTTGACCAGTTATTGTATAGCTTGAAACTGCACTGTCAGAAGCAAATACGTCAGCGATTGAACGAGCAGTACCATCATTTGGAGCTAAAATTGCAATGTCACCTTTTAAATCAGCACCAGCTGCAGTTAAGTTTGTTTGTGCTTTATTTTTAGCTTCGTTTGGATCCCAGTTCGTTGTAACCTGACCTAATACTTTACCTAACTCATCACGAGTAAGAGTTGCTTTATCTTTTAACGCTTCTGCTTCACTAGAGTTAGCGATCACAAAAGTACCATCAGCAATTTTTGGTTGAAGAACTTTCCAAGCACCTTCGAAGAATAAGAATGCATTGTTATCAGATGAAGCACCAGCATATAAGTAAAGTGGTACACCAGTTCCTTCAACATTATCAACTAAATATTGACCTTGTGCTTCACCTACAGCAACACTGTCAAATGTCACATAATAATCAACTGCATCTGTATCAGTGATTAAACGATCGTAAGAAATAACTTTAATTCCTTCTTTTTTAGCTGCTTCTACAGCAGAACCAGCTGCTGGACCATCATGTGGAGCGATAATTAATACATCGATACCTTTACTAATTAACGTTTCAACGTTTTCTTTTTCTTTTGCAGAAGAACCTTGGCTGAATAAAATTTCAGTTGTATATTCAGAGTCTGCTAGAGCTGCTTTAAATCTTTCTTCATCTTGAACCCATCTTGGCTCATCTTTAGTTGGTAATACGATACCAACACTTACTTCACTGCTTCCGCTTCCCCCAGTGCTGCCACTGTTACAAGCTGTTACAAATGTTAATAAAATACCTACTAATAAGACCGAAAGTAATTTAAATCCTTTATTCATTCTATTTTTCCCCCTCTAATTTGGTTGTAAGTGCTTACAAATAGAATATACCATCTAAATTAGGGAATAAGAGCGCTTACTTATAGTACTATTTTATTATTCATCTGTACTTTTTTAACATTGTGAATGAACAAAGTACCAGGTCAAAGCTTTTTTAACAGAAACAAGACTAAATCGAACAGAGTTTTGAAGGTAGGTTATCCTCTAATTCTATTTTTCCTAAAGAACTATTTACAAATTTTAAAAATCATATAAAAAATGGAGCTCGAATTCATTATTCGAAGCTCCATTCTATTGATCTATTTTTAAATTTGCTAATCAGATTTATTATTCTTCACATAAACTTCTTCTCTAGTATGGAAACCGTCAGCAATAATTGTGTCATCTATATTTGTTTGATTAACAATAGTTGGTGAGAGAAGGATCGAAGGCACTTCCATTTTACCATTGTTTACTTTTACAACATCTCCAATTTCCTCGTCCTTTGCTAGCTTGATGGCAAGCTCAGCAGCTAGATCAGTTAGCTCTTTAATTGGCTTATAAATCGTCATTGCTTGCGTTCCATCAACAATACGCTGAATAGCTGCTAAATCTGCGTCTTGACCAGCCACTGGAATTTTCCCGGCAAGCCCTCGGCTCTCAAGTACCTCAATTACTGCACCAGCTGTCGCGTCATTAGCTGCAATCACCGCGTCGATGTTGTTATTATTTGCATCTAAGGCAAGCTCTATATTATCTTTTGCATTTGCTGGCTCCCAATCTTTCGTCCACTGATCAAATACAATAGTAATATCTCCTTTTTCAATGTATGGCTGTAATACGTCAAATACACCTTTTTTCGCCATATGTGCATTATTATCTGTTTCAGCTCCACCGATATAGACGTATTTACCTTTTGGAACAATACCTAAAATGGCTTGCGCTTGAAGTGTACCCACCTGTTCATTATCATAAGATAAATACATATCAACATCAGCATTTTTTACAAGACGATCGTATGATAATACCTTAATTCCTGCTGAATGTGCTTTCTCCACAATAGCTGCGGTTGATTCTGCGTTATGTGGCACAATGACTAATAAATCAATACCCTTGCTAATCATCGTTTCTGCTTGCCATATTTGCAAAGCATCATCTCCATGTGAAGCCATGACCTCAACCTCTGCACCTAAATCTTCAACTGATTTTTTAAAAAAGTCTCTGTCTTTCAGCCATCTCTCTTCAGTTAAAGTATCCATTGCAAAGCCAATTTTAATAGGTTGATCTTCTACTTGTTCCTCTGTCGGCTGAAAGCTTCCCGTATTTGATTGTGGATTCGTGTCATTGTTTCTATTATCCTGTTTTTCACACCCAAGAAGAAATAAAAATAATATAAGTACCAACATTCCTGGATTTCTTAGGGAAAATAACTGTTTAATTTTAATCGCTCCTATACAAAGGTATTATTCAACTTTAGAAAGCAACTTTTTACGGTACTCTTTTGGAGAAGAATGACAGATCTTTTTAAATACCTTGCTGAAGTAATTTGGATCATGGTAACCTACTTCAAATGTTATTTCTTTCAAACTTTTTGACGGATCTCTCATCAATTTCTTTGCTTTTTCAATACGGCATTCAGTTAAAAAGTGAATGTAATTGATCCCTAGTTGTTCTTTGAAAATTTTACTAATGTAAATAGGGCTTAAACCAACTTCTCTACCAATCGCTTCTAATGAGATATCTTTATGAGCATGATCAATAATATATTGTTTTATATGTTGTATGATATCAGCTTCCATTGCTGCATGATTTTCTTCATGTGACTTTCTCAATCTTTCTAACAAATGACTAGTTTCTGCGCGAAGCTGCCTGTAATCAGTTGATTTAAAGGAATACAGCTGTACATCAGATTCAATTCCCATCTCACTTAATACACGAGAGGCGATCCAAAACAGTTCCATCACTTTTTGCTGGGTTTGCTTTAACATCGTACCTTCTTGCTCTAAACGATCAATAATCGTCGTAATTCTGTGGAAGATTTCATCCCATTCTCCATTACGGATATATTCAAAATATTGCTGTTCATTTTGTTTCGTTGTTTCCTCATCAAAGCCAGAGACAAGCGCAGGTAATTCATCGTAAAATTGAAAACTCCTCGGAATTGACGTATCTCTAGTTGCAACTAACGACTCTTGATACGACTGCCTAATTTGATCTAAAGAGCTATATACAGTTCCGATTCCAACAAATAATTTGTTATCTTCACTAGATGAATTTAATGACAAAATCTCCCTAGCTAACATCGTTGCTTGATTACGGAATGATTGATTTTTCTTTCGAAATACAATAATAGGAAGCTGACGTCCATATAAGGCCCCAACCCAAGCACTTCCTGTTTTACTTACTTTTTCTCTTACCGCAGAATAGCAGGCTTCAAAGCCATTTGGTACAATGACACTAATCACAAACTTTTCCGCTGTCGATTGGATGTCTACCATTTCTAATAATTCTTCTAAATGTATTTCATGAACATGATCAAACAACAACTGTGTTACAACATCAGTCTGAAACAAAGACATCGCTTTTTGCAGCGTATATTGCTGCTGTTTGTTTACCTCAAGTCTTTTTTGTTCAACTTTAATTTGCTCAAGTACTTTCTCAACTGTATCAACTATTTCCTTAACACGACTAGGCTTGACCAAATAATCAACTACACCAAGCTTCATCGCTTCTTTTGCATAATCAAAAGTGGCGTAAGCAGTCACTAAAATAAATTTCAAGTCAGGATAATCTGATTTGATTGTTTCAATTGCCTCAATACCAGTTATACCAGGCATTTGTATGTCCATAAATACTAGATCAGGTTGAAATTCTGATACTAATTCAATCGCCACTCTTCCATTTTTTGCTTGTTGAATCGTAATATCGTTAAAATTCTTCTTTAGAATGGCTTCTAATCCATCTCGTTCAATTTGTTCATCGTCTACAAGTAGTATTTTAATCATTTCTCACCTCTCCTTTCTTTCAAAAGCTTGATACTTACTTTCGTACTAACTCCTATGGTACTTTCAATCTTCATCACATCTTCCATACCATTAAAAAGACGAAGCCGCTTCATTACATTACTTAAGCCAATTCCAGATGAATGTCCATTCGCTGTATTTACCTTTTCTTCTAATATTTCTTGGATTTTTTCTTCTGTCATCCCAGGACCATTATCTTCCACTTCAATTGTGACTAAATCACCTTCATCTTTGATTCGAAACCAAATCGTACCTCCTTCTTCATTTGGTTCAACGGCATAAATAACAGCATTCTCTACAAGTGGCTGCAAAGTAAGACCAGGAATTTTAATAGAAAGGCAGGACTCATCGATTTCCATATGAAAATTAAGTCTATCGGTATATCTGGTTTTTTGAATATCAATATATTGTTGCATCACGTAAACTTCATCATAAAGTGTCATAGGCTTATCCAAATGCTTCAAATTATATCGCAATAAACCTGCGACACTAACTAATAAATCACTCGTCTCTTCAGATCCTTCCATATAAGCTTTTTTAGAAAGTGTATTTAACGTGTTAAACAAAAAATGAGGATTAATTTGACTTTGAAGATTTCGCAGCTGGCTTTCTTTAAGTAGTAGCCTATTCTGCTGTAATTCATTTTCTAACTGTGCATTATGATGAATATCTGAAATTAACTTGTTAATATTTAAACGCATACGATCAAACGTCTTAGCTAAAAAGGCAATTTCATCACTTGAATTCACTTCCACTTTTAAATCAAATCTTCCTTTAGACAGCTCGTTTGCCGCAAGTGTTAACTTCTCCACTGGTTTCGTAATTCGTTGTGAAAACCAATAGGTAAAAAGTAAAAGACCAACCGTAATCAATAATAACAGCCATGTACCAAGTTGCTTAAGTTCTTCTGACTGATTAATAATCCCTCGATAAAACAAGTCATATGTTTGTAGCTCAAGATCAATTAACGTCAGTGCCATTTCCGAAATATAGTTAGAGATATGTGTTGCTTCATTGAAAGCTTTCATCGAGTACTCAGTTTCCGCCTCTGAATGGAAAGATAACGCTGAATCAATTGTCTCCACTAAACTCTCAATCAAGTTAATATAATTAGTTAAAGCCAACTCATTCTCCACATTTTTAAAAGTAGCAACTTCACTCTTCATGCTTTGAATGTCTTTTTTATTCTTAGTAACCGCTTTTAAATGATCATTAGAAGGAAGTAATAAAAAGTTATTCAAAGCAGTTACAGTATCTTCACTTTTTCTTGATATTTCGTTCAATACTAAATATCGTTCCAGAATACCGTTATACTGATCGAGCATTTTTTGGTTATAGGATATGAGCGAAACCCATGTTGTCGCCATTATCAAAAGGACGATTAACACAAGTCCCCAAATTTTCTTTTGTATACTGTTCATTTCAAGTCCACCTGTTTCACCATTCGAATATCAGTAAAATAACCATCTAAATTTAGTGGTAAAACCTCTTTGTTTAACCACTTCATCATAAATTCCACACTAAGAATCCCCATCTTTGAAGGAGACTGCTCAATCATGCCATCAATTTTTCCTTGTTCCAATAATGATAGAGATGTAGGATCATCATCAAAAGAATAAATATGATACGTTTCCGCGTTGGAGCGTCTATCAATTTCCTCTACAAGATTATCAGCAAATTTAGCATTTAACGTGATGAAAGCATCTACATCTGGTGATCTGTTTAATAAATCCTTCGTTGTGGCAATCACTTGCTCTCTAGTATCTTCTGTTTCTGCTTCAAGCAGTTCAATATCCTGATAATTGGAGAGATATTCTTTTATACCTTCTAACCTTTGTGTTTGGTAATATTCCTGTCTTTCATCAAGCATGAGAGCCACTTTTCCGGACTTCCCCATATCTTCTACCAGTTGTTCTGCAATCATTTTACCTGCTAATACCTGATCAGAACCTACATATGTCCTACGAAGACTTTCTGCCATTGATACATCATTAGCTATCGTAATAACTGGCACACCATATGAAGACGCTTTCACTTTTGTTAATTCCTTAAATTCCTCTGTATCTAATCCCTGGACAATAATTCCATCTACTTGCGAATATATTGCTATTTCTATTTGTTTCAGAAAATCTTCCTGATTATTGCCATAGCTTCCCCAAATCTCTAGCCTAGCTCCATCCTTCTCGGCTTGTTGCTTCGCTCCAGCACTTACTTGATCCCAAAAAGGTGTATCTAATTCCTGAGTAATCAAAATAATTCGCTTGTCAGTAAGCTCCTCAGTTGATGCCTCTGGTAACTGCCAATTTGTATCAAAAACTTCCACTGCAGAATCTACCGTATAATAAAAAAGGATGATACAAGTAATGACGCTTAAAAATTTAATGATACTTCTCATGAAATGTAACTCCTTTAGAAAGTAAACTGATTTTCATTATAACAGACAATTAAATTAGTGAAATATATATCTAACAAATTTTTGATGATAACTCTTGGGATGGTTGTGGTAAATGAGGCTAGTGATTTTAAGCTAGAAATCCTTGTATTATGCTAACTTTCGAGAATGAAGACTTTTATTGTGATTTTTCCACATGCTTGGACTTTGTGTTGTAGCGCATTCTTAGGTAGCAGAGTTTTTTGAAAGTGGATTTTTCGTCGAAATTTGTCTAATCGAAGATAAATTCGGAAAATCGAAGATAAATTTGCAAAATCGAAGATATTTTCGAAAAATCGAAGATAAATCCATAGAATTCTTTTAAGCCCCCTTAATCACTTGGACACGAAAATCGATAAAGAGTACAATCTTTTTAACCGAAGATGATCGATAAAGGTGGTGAGGGAATGGCTAAGAAGAAGATCGAACTTTTTGAG
>NZ_JAIVKL010000004.1 GCF_020524045.1 Metabacillus litoralis | reverse complement strand
CTCAAAAAGTTCGATCTTCTTCTTAGCCATTCCCTCACCACCTTTATCGATCATCTTCGGTTAAAAAGATTGTACTCTTTATCGATTTTCGTGTCCAAGTGATTAAGGGGGCTTAAAAGTCCCTTTCGGATTTATCTTCGTTTTTTCGATTTTATCTTCGATTAAGAGAATTTATCTTCGATTCTGCTGATTTATCTTCGATTAGACATTAATCAATAAAAACACCTTTATCTAAAAGGACTATCTCAATAAAAAAAGACTTCCCTAAGTTAAAAAAGCACTCAAGGAAGTCCCTACCAAAAAAGTCTATCACAAACACCTTATTATTCACGCTTTTTAGGAATTTCCATTTGCATAAAATCATTGGCAATAAAAGAATTTGGGAATATAGCTTGAGCTTCCTTTACTAATTTGTCTAAATCATGATCTGTTTGATAACGTGAGCTAATATGAGTGAGAATAAGCTTCTTAGCTTTAGCTTCATAAGCAACCTGAGCAGCTTGCTTCGTTGTGGAATGAAAATAATTATAAGCTAGTTTTTCATCTTCTTCAGAAAAGGTCGCTTCATGGATTAGTAAGTCAGCTTGCTCTGCAAGCTCTAAACTTCTTTTAGAAAATCTTGTATCTCCTAATATTGTCACAATTCTCCCCTTTTGGGCTGGACCAATAAAATCAGGTCCATGTATAACAGAACCATCCTCTAGTGTAACTGTATCACCACTCTTGATTTTTTGATAAATGGGACCTGGTTTAATTCCCGCTTGTTCAAGCTTATCCACTAATAAAGTGCCAGGTAAGTCTTTTTCTATTACACGATATCCATATGAATCAATTCCATGTTCAAGTTTTATGGCAGTCACTTGAAACAGATGATCTTCAAAAATGACCCCTTCTTCAATTTCTATAAACTTAATAAAATAACTAAGGTGTGTATGACTAACAGATAGAGCAATTTTAACAAACTCCTCTATTCCCTTCGGTCCATAAATTGTTAAAAGACCTTCACCACCTTGAAAAGAACGACTGCTTATCAAACCAGGTAATCCATAAATATGATCGCCATGTAAATGTGTAATAAAGATTTTTTCAATTTTTCGAGGTTTTATTGGTGTATGTAAAATTTGATGCTGTGTTGCTTCTCCACAATCAAAAAGCCAAACAGCATTTCTTTCTTCTAATAATTGCAAAGCAATACTTGTAACATTACGAGATTTGGCGGGAATTCCAGCACCTGTCCCAAGAAACATAACATTCACTTACAGTTCCTCCTAATAATCATCACTTCTCTTAGAATACACGAAAGTGAAAAATAGCGAAACAATGATGTTTTGAAACACATCGAGTACAAAACGGAGGTTCTATTTAAGTAGATAGAGCAAAACAAGGTAAGCGCTAATACTCTTTTATACAAACTCAACTTATCTCTTACTCTTCATGCTTACTACTTTGCATTTGCTTTAATAACAAACAATACAAAACCAAAAAACTATTTTAATAAAACGATAAACCTCAACTATATTTTAGAATAGAACCTTCATATGTGAGCTATATGAAATAAATGTAAGAAACAATACTTGACCAATCCGATATTATTTACTAGAATAGACTGAATTATAGAAACATTTTATTAATTTAGGTGCATATCAGACGATATTTTTTTTACAATCGTTTATAATAAGTAAAGAACAACATTTAAACGTTTATGTTTGATTTACTTTACGATAACCTTTAAAATTAAGTATTTGTATAGGAGTATTTTACGATCAGTGTTCAAATAACGCGATTACATAGTAAAAATAAGCTTTATTATAAAAAACGTATCGTTTTTATAATTTTTGCACTGATGAAATAAATAAATGCATTTGACAAAGTGAGGTACGAACGTGATTACACAAGAACATCCTAAATCAGTTATTGTCATTTTTGGAGCAACAGGTGATCTAGCAAAAAGAAAGCTGTTTCCATCTATTTATCGCCTTGTGCAAAACAATAAAATTGGCGAGAATTTTGCAGTTGTCGGTGTTGGAAGAAGACCATGGACAAATGAAGAATTTCGTAGCAATGTTTCCGATTCAATCCAAACATCAATGAAAGAATCAAAGAATTTAGATGAATTTTCATCACATTTCCATTATCATCCATTTGATGTAACAAATCCTTCTTCTTATTTAGAGCTTAATGATTTATTAAGTAAGTTAGATGGAACTTATCAAACAGAAGGCAACCGTATCTTTTATTTAGCGATGGCACCAGAATTTTTTGGTACAATCGCACAAAATCTTAAAAAAGAAGGTTTAACTGCAACTGATGGCTGGAGTAGGCTTGTTATCGAAAAACCATTTGGTCATGACCTTCCATCCGCACAAAAGCTAAACCAAGAAATTCGTGAAGCTTTTAATGAAGATCAAATCTATCGTATTGATCATTACTTAGGAAAAGAAATGGTTCAAAATATCGAGGTTATCCGTTTTGCAAATGCCTTGTTTGAACCTCTATGGAATAACCGCTACATCTCAAACATCCAAGTAACATCAAGTGAAGTTTTAGGTGTTGAAGATCGCGGACGTTATTACGAAAAATCAGGTGCTCTTCGTGATATGGTACAAAATCATATGCTTCAAATGGTTGCTTTACTTGCTATGGAGCCACCGATTAAATTAACGACTGATGAAATTAGAAGTGAAAAAGTAAAAGTATTAAGAGCACTAAGAGCTGTAAAAGATGAAGATGTTTCTAAATATTTTATTAGAGGACAATATGTAGGCGGTAAACTAGAAGATAAACAACTAGTTGGATACCGTGAAGAAAACAATGTTGAAGATCAATCACAAACTGAAACATATGTTGCTGGAAAGCTTCTTATAGACAACTTTAGATGGGCTGGCGTTCCTTTCTATATAAGAACAGGAAAACGGATGGCAGCAAAATCAACTAAAATTGTTGTTCAGTTTAAAGATATTCCAATGAATCTTTATTATAATAAAGGTGAAACAGTTCCTCCTAACTTACTAGTTATTCATATTCAACCAGAAGAGGGAATCACACTTCAATTAAATGCTAAAAAAGATGATGAAGCTGACTATTCTAAACCAGTTAATTTAGATCTTTCTAATAATTTCTTAGAAGGTATCAACACTCCTGAAGCTTATGAAAAACTTCTTTATGATTGTATGCGTGGAGATGCAACGAACTTCACCCATTGGGATGAAGTTGCCCTATCATGGAGTTATGTAGATCCAATTTCAGAAGCTTGGAAAAAAGGATTAGCAGCACTTACTACTTACCCTTCAGGCTCTATGGGCCCTGACGAAGCTGATAACATGCTTAAACAGGATGGGTTCCAATGGTGGCCAATAAATTAATGAACAATGGCTATTAAAAAGTTAATTCCTTTTTATAAGTACAATATGGAATCGATATCAAAAATGAAAAATGAAACGACTAAGCCGATCAATAGATATTCTATGATCGGCTTTTTTATGATTCTCAATCTTTTGTCATTAATTACTAATAATTGTTTTGTTATTTTCATTGCATATGTCCGTAAATACATGGTAAATTCCCCTTAGGGAGGGATACAAATGGAACTCTATTATCCAAAAAATTTCTTAAAGTGCATTAATATAGGATGTTTAGCAGGTGTTATTTTAGGTAGCATTTCTACATTGTTTACTTAGCTATTTATAGTCACATTAAGTCCCTGTCATGTTTCTTCTGGGTTCAATGGAGATATCACCTTGAATGCTCTAAGACTGTGGAACACTTTAACGGAAACCAATGACCATGTTTAACAGCGGCTGATCGAAAAATGTGCGGATTAGCCTGTCTATTTGCCTCATGCGATCAATTTAATGTAGCATATACTAACATTGTAAGAGGCAACCCTAGTAAACTCCTAATTGTGCTATTACCTATGTAATAGCTCTTTTTTTGATTGTTAATCATTTTTTGATATATATTGACCAAGTTAATACAAATGTGTAATGTGACTTAAAATGAGAAGCCACAAAAGCTAGGTAGTTATATTAAATATAAAAATTGTTTTCTCATACTTAATTATTATACAAATTCAATTCAGTCTCCGATAATGCCACGAAAACAAAAACCATTTTTAAAACAGTCAAATACAAAAAAAAAACAGACAAGCCATTTATTTGGATTGTCTGTTTTCGTATAGTGTTTATTTTTCCATCCATTCTGTATGGAAAGTTCCTTCTTTGTCAACACGTTGGTAAGTGTGAGCACCGAAATAGTCACGTTGTGCTTGTAACAGATTTGCTGGAAGTGTTTCCGTACGATAGCTATCATAATAAGCAAGTGCAGATGAGAAGCATGGTACTGGAACACCGTTTACAATCGCAACAGATAAAATTTCACGAAGCGCACCTTGGTAACCTTCAACGATTTCTTTAAAGTAATCATCAAGTAAAAGGTTTGCTAATTGTGGCTCTTTATCATACGCATCTTTAATTTTCTGTAGGAATGCAGCACGGATGATACAACCTCCACGGAAAATCATTGCAATATCACCGTATTTTAAATCCCAGTTATATTCTTCAGAAGCAGCTCTCATTTGAGCAAACCCTTGAGCATATGAAACAATCTTACTCATGTATAATGCTTTACGTACAGCTTCAATTAACTCTTCTTTATTACCTTCAAAAGGCTTCACTGTTGGGCCTGAAAGAATTTTACTTGCTTTTTGACGCTCGTCCTTCATTGCTGAAATAAAACGTGCAAAAACTGATTCTGTAATGATTGGAAGTGGCACACCTAAATCTAGCGCACTTTTACTTGTCCATTTACCTGTACCTTTTTGACCTGCAGTATCTAAAATCACATCTACTAGAGGCTTACCAGTTTCATCATCCTTCTTCGTGAAGATATCAGCTGTGATTTCGATAAGGTAGCTATCAAGCTCACCTTTATTCCATTCAGCAAATACTTCATGAAGCTCGTCAGCAGTTAATCCTAATACGTTCTTCAATAAGAAATATGCTTCAGAAATTAATTGCATATCTCCATATTCAATTCCGTTATGAACCATTTTCACGTAGTGACCTGCTCCATCTGGACCAATATAAGTACAACATGGATCTCCCTCTACTTTTGCAGAAATAGCTTCTAAAATAGGTTGAACTAAATCAAATGCTTCTTTTTGTCCACCAGGCATGATTGAAGGTCCTTTAAGAGCTCCTTCTTCTCCACCTGAAACACCAGTACCTATGAAATGGATTCCACTCTCAGCAAGATCCTTGTTACGACGTTGTGTATCTGTATAAAGCGTATTTCCGCCGTCAATTAAGATATCTCCTTTATCAAGATGTGGTAAAAGCTGTTCGATTGTAGCATCAGTTGGAACCCCAGCTTTAACCATTAATAAAATCTTACGTGGTGTTTCTAATGATTGTACAAACTCTTCAATGCTGTATGTACCTACTACATTCTTTCCTTTTGCTTCTGATAAGAATTCCTCTGTTTTTTCTGCTGAACGGTTAAAAACTGATACTGAAAATCCACGACTCTCAATATTCAATGCTAAATTTTTTCCCATTACAGCTAAGCCAATTACACCAATTTGTTGTTTCGACATTCGCTTACGTCCCTTCTCATCCTTGATAGTATGTAAAAACTAAACAAAAAAGATTTAGTTTTCCGACACTTCTTTTAAATTAACACACAATTCGAATTATTTATTATGACTACAACTTTGAAAATAACACATTTTTAAGATACATTTCAAGTAACATATCTTATGTAATCGCTTACTCCCTTAAAAAATCTTTATTAAAGCTAGTTCCAGCTGAATCATCTTGCTTCTTTTCACCTTTTACCCCTCGTGTAATAAGCTGATTTCCATACTTTGAATTAATTTTATCAATAACAGATAAAAGTGGCTCAGCTTTCGCATCTTTTTCGAAGGAAAACAAATCTAACTGCTTAATCGCATCATTTTTTTCAATTAACTCTTGGCCTGTAATACCTAATAATCTTATCGGCTCATCCTCCCAGTGTGAATAAAACATCTGTCTTGCTATTTTATATAAATCTGCTTCATCATCAATAGGATTCTCTAATTTCTTGCTTCTAGTAATTGTTTTTAAATTTCCAAAGCGAATAGTGATGAAGATTTTACTTGCTAGTACATCTTTTCGTTTCATTCGTATAGAAACAGAGCGTGCAAGCTTATATAAAACTTCATTAATTTCTGTTTCATTTGTTGTATTTTTAGAGAGTGTCGAAGAATTTCCAATGCTTTTAAAATCATAAATTGAATCAGGATCTACTTCTCTTAAATCAATCCCATTCGCTCGTTCTTTTAAGCGTTCTCCATTGATCCCTAATAGCGCTTTAAGTTGAACAGAATCAGCGTGTGCAACATCAAAGATTGTATTTATATTAATTGTTCTCAGTTTTTCTGCTGTTTTTTCACCTATACCATGCATTTCATTAGCAGGTAGTGGCCAAAGTTTTACAGGTAAATCTCGCTTTCTTAAAATTGAGATTCCAAGAGGCTTCTTCATATTTGAAGCCATTTTTGCTAAAAATTTATTAGGAGCAATCCCAATGCTACAAGGCAATAAAAGTTCGTCAAGGAGACGATCTTGGATTGATTTTGCCAACTCTAACGGCTTAGCTCCATCAAATTCACTAAAATCTACATAACCTTCATCAATTGACACTGGTTCAACGCGATCAGTAAACTCCCTTAGTAAATCAAACATTGCTCTTGATGCAGAGCGGTAACGATCAAAGTTAGGCTTTTTGATTATAAGCTCTGGGCATAACTTTTTAGCTTGCCAAAGTGGCATAGTCGTTTTTACTCCCCTTGCACGTGCTTCATAGCTGCAAGTAACAATGATCCCTTTTCTCTCCTCAACATTTCCAGCTATAGCAAGCGGTTTTCCTTTAAGTGAAGGATCATAAGCCATTTCAACAGAAGCATAAAAACTATTCATATCAACATGTAAAATGATTCTTCTATTAGTCGTTTGTCCCATACTCCTTCACCACACATCATTTTCTTCTTATTATTTTACCATGATTACGGAAAAATTGTTTTCATACATCGTTTACTATACTAGAAAATCATTAATACAAATAAAGCCACCAATATAATTATTGGTGACTTACAATCTCTTCTTTCACAATAGCGATGCCTTCAAGTCCAGCAATTAATAAGTTTGGATCAATGATCGTGATAAGACGATCTTTTATGCTTGCAACAGCTGCAAAGTATTTAGTAGCTTGAAAAGCGCCTACTGATATAGACTTTAATTGTTCTTCTTGAATATCAAGAATTTCTTTTGCTTCCTTTACAATAAGTGCCGAAGAAATTTCATCAGAATGAACAACAATTAATTTTGTCGTTTGTTCATCAATGATACTGTCTTGATGATAAAGAATTCTATTTGTATCAAGAACAGGTATTAATTCTCCTCTGACCTTTACAACACCCTTCATATAGTTGGGCATATTAGGAATGACGTTTATATCTTCTAGTTTTTCAATAGAAATAACGTGTTGAATCGGCAAGCCATATTCTTCATCACCTGCACGAAATACAACTACTTTTGATAGTTCCATGATAATCTCCTCTCGGATTACACCTTGTACTCGATATATCTATGACTATCATACTATGAATGCAATCGTTTTAAAAGGTTTTATCTTCTTATATTCATGCAAGAAAGCTATAATTTGCACTAATATCTTGGAAATGAAGACTCTATTTCCCTCTGGTAATTTTTAGCTTTTCCGCCAATTAATTTGCTCTGTTTTATATAATTTATCATGAAGGATTTTTTCACATTTTGAGAAAGTAGATTCTACAGCAGGAGTACTGTAAGCTAAAATCCTAACAACCATCCCTTTTACATTTAATCCACTGATACCGACTCGTACATTCTTAACATCATTTAGAGAACTTCTTACTTCTTGAAGGAGTTCATCATTTATTTCAGGATGAATGATAAATAGTGTGCCAATATGACTATATCCTTCAAGCTGCATCAAATTTTCAAGCTGATTACATGGCTGTAGGAGCTGATGATCAAAAATTTCAAGCTTATCATCTACGTAGACTTTCATTTTCATTGCTAGTTTTTTATATTGAAAAAGCAAACCATCTGCTGACCAACCCGGAGTTACAATTTCAGTATAGTAAAAAACAGACGATGATTTCATATAAACATTTGTATATTGCTTAAAATCTGCATCTTTATATAAAATTAATGAGTCTTGTTTAAGAAACAACTCACTTTCATTACCTAAGAAATAATCCATTTCTTGTGAAACACCATACTTTAAACATTTATAGACCTTTGTAGAGGCTTGGGTTGTTAATGCAAATTTTGCCCCATCACCTATTGTTACCTCCGTTTTATAACGATCTCCGTCAACATACCCTCCACCTACATGAATAAGTGTAAGCAATGGCAAGCCATTCGGAAGATAGGTAGGACGTGTGATTTTGAAAACTCCATCAAAATAACTATTCGAAATAACAGACCGATCATGTTTTTTGCCTACCTCAAGTTGCAGGTAGCCTGTATACGTCATGCTTCTAATCCAACTAAAAACGCTTCCTTACGAATCCAATCCACCACATCTTTCACTCCTGAGCCATCTTTGAGATTCGTAAATATAAATGGTCTGTCTCCACGAGAAACTAGTGTATCTTTCCGCATAATTTCAAGATCAGCTCCAACATATGGTGCTAAATCAGTCTTATTTATAATAAATAAATCCGATTTAATCATTCCCTGACCACCTTTACGAGGGATTTTTTCTCCCTGCGCAACGTCTATGATATAAATTGAAAAATCCACTAATTCCGGACTAAACGTAGCTGCAAGATTATCTCCGCCACTTTCAACAAAAATCAAATCAAGGTTTGGGTGACGTTCATTTAATTCATCAATGGCATCAAAATTCATTGACGCATCTTCACGTATGGCTGTATGTGGACAACCTCCTGTCTCAACACCAATAATACGGTCTTCAGGAAGCGCTCCATTTTTTATTAAGAATTGCGCATCTTCTTTTGTATAAATATCATTTGTAATAACGGCAATTTCCAATTCACTCATTAACTCTCTTGTTAATTTATCTACTAATAATGTCTTACCTGCACCTACAGGTCCTCCAACCCCAATTCGTATTGGTTCACTCATGTATGATTACATCCCTTCAAATAATATTATGACATAAATAATCGAACAGACAGCTCTTCATGTAGCATTTGAGCAATCTCTAAACCTTGGGCACCAGCACCAAAATCAGCTTCATCAAGTGATAGTATTTCTTCAATTATTTCATTTAAATATGGTTGAATCTCGATCAATAGTTTTTGACCATCCGTTTGCCCTAGAGGAATACCTCGAACTGCATTTTGGACTAATGAGGAAGTTGTCGCAAACAAATAGGTTTCTAGTGTTGTTTTTAAATCAACTTCTAACCCTAAGCAGACCATAGCAAAAACGATAGAGCTATGTCCATGAACTTGTTTTTTTACAAGCTTTTCACGATATTCAATAAGATAATCATTCACATATAATTCATCCATGACTTTTGCTAGCTGTCTACCAATCCTTCTGTTTCCTTCACGAGTTTCCTTTGCCAGTGCTAATGCAAACAATTCAGAATCTATTTGCCACACCTTATCAAGGACATTACTTTTCATAGATTCATATGCAATCCGACAAGCCATTCCGTCAGTATAGACGAACTGTGTTTTAATAAATTCCTTCAATGCTACTAAAAAACTTTCCTTATTATATACTTTGTTTTCTTGTATATATGTTTCAAGTCCAAATGAATGAGAAAATGCACCTGAAGGAAAATTAGAATCACAAATTTGTAGCAAGTGAAACAATTGATTAGTCATGAGAATGTCCGATGTGTTTAAATGCTTTGTTCATTCTCCTGTTTTCTCTCACAAATGGAACTTCCAATTCTTTTAGTAGTTTTTCTACCAAATAATCGTATTGAACAACCATTTCACTGTTCTCAAATTGAGCTGGGAGATGGCGATTTCCAAGCTGATGGGCAATTTCCCCCATCTGTAAGATACTCGTAGGCTTTATGACAATTACATCATCTTCAACAACACTAATAATTATTGAGTTTTTTTCATCTTGATATAAAATATCGCCATCTGTTAGTTCCTTCACATCTTTCAGTCGAATACCAAGTTCTTTTCCATGATCTGTTTTCACTCTTTGGATCTTTTTCACTAAATCATCACTTCTTAAATAAACACGTTCAACATGATGTGGAGCTTTGTCTAATTCTTTTACATTTCCAACTATTTTCTCAATAATCATCTTTTCACCTCAAAATAAGAAATATCGTTGCGCTAAAGCAACTTTTTCATCTGGTTCACAGGTTATTAGCTCACCATCTACCTTTACTTCATACGTTTGTGGATCTACCTCTATTTCGGGTGTTTCCCCATTTAATTTCATATCAGCTTTTTGTAGCTGCCGGATATTTTTTACAACAGCAATTTTCTTTTCTAGACGAAGTTCTTCATGAACTTTTTGTTCATATGCAGCTTTAGAGATAAAAGTCATAGAAGTTGAATATTTCGCTTTACCAAAGCTAGCAAACATCGGACGATATAATGCTGGCTGTGGGGTTGGTATTGAGGCATTAGGATCACCCATTACACTCCAAGCAATCATTCCACCTTTTACAATAAGCTCTGGTTTCACACCAAAAAATCCAGGGTCCCATAAGACGATATCTGCTACTTTCCCTACTTCGATTGAACCAACGTAATCTGATATCCCATGAGTTAGTGCAGGGTTTATCGTATATTTCGCAATATATCTTTTTGCTCTTGAATTATCATTTTGTTCACCATCAACAAGTTCGCCTCGTTGTCGCTTCATTTTATCTGCTGTTTGCCATGTTCTCGAAATCACTTCTCCAACTCTTCCCATTGCTTGCGAATCAGAGCTGATCATACTAAACACTCCTAGATCATGGAGAATATCTTCAGCTGCGATTGTTTCCTTTCGTATTCTTGAATCAGCAAATGCTAAGTCTTCAGGAACGGAAGGATCTAAATGATGACAAACCATAAGCATATCTAAATGCTCTGCAATTGTATTGACAGTATAAGGTCTTGTTGGATTAGTAGAAGAAGGAAGAATATTCGGGTATGAAGCCGCTTTAATTATATCTGGCGCATGACCGCCTCCTGCTCCTTCTGTATGATACGTGTGAATAACACGACCATTAATTGCATTAATTGTATCTTCTACAAATCCACCTTCATTTAACGTATCACTATGAATCGCAACTTGAATATCGTATTTATCTGCAACGGTTAACGCTTTATCAATATTTGATGAAGTTGTTCCCCAATCTTCATGAAGCTTAAGTCCAATTGCTCCTGCTTCTATCTGTTCTATTAAAGCCTCTTCATTAGATGCATTTCCTTTACCAAGAAACCCAATATTCATCGGAAATTCTTCAGCAGCTTTTAGCATATTTTGAATATTCCACTTACCAGGTGTACATGTTGTTGCATTCGTTCCAGTCGCTGGACCTGTACCTCCACCGATCATTGTTGTTACACCTGACTCGATTGCTGTTTGAATTTGTTGTGGACAAATAAAATGAATATGTGCATCAATACCTCCAGCTGTCACAATCATCCCTTCAGCTGCAATGACCTCTGTTGAAGCTCCAATAACAATATCAATAGAGTCCATTAATAAAGGATTACCAGCTTTACCGATCGAAGTAATAACACCGTCTTTAACACCAATATCAGCTTTATAAATTCCTGAATAATCAAGAATTAACGCATTCGTAATGACAAGGTCAACAACATCTTTTCTTGTTGCCAATGGATGTTGACCCATTCCATCGCGGATCACCTTACCTCCACCAAATTTTACTTCATCACCATATGTTGTGTAATCTTTTTCTACTTCAATAAATAGTTCAGTGTCTCCTAACCTTACCTGATCACCAACCGTCGGACCGAACATATCGGCATATTGATGTCTCGACATCTGAAAGCTCATACTTACACTCCTTTACCCTAACGAGTCATTTGTTAAATTATTCAAGCCATATACTTTTCTTTCTCCTGAGAAAGGTATAAGCTCTACTTCTTTTTTGTCTCCTGGTTCAAAACGAACAGCTGTACCAGCTGCAATATTTAATCTTTTACCAAATGAATCTACTCTATTAAACTCAAGAAAAGTATTCACTTCAAAAAAATGAAAATGGGATCCTACTTGAATAGGTCGATCACCAATATTAACAACCTCAACTTTCGTTACTTCCTTATTTTCATTACATATAATAGGAGTTTTCTTTAACTTATATTGACCTGGAATCATGAGCATCACCTCTAACTCTTATTTAATGTACCCACCTATTGGATAGGATCATGAACTGTAACTAACTTCGTTCCATCAGGAAATGTTGCTTCTACCTGAATGTCATGAATCATTTCAGGGATACCTTCCATCACATCTTCTCGAGATAAAATATGACGACCATCCTGCATTAATTGAGATACTGATTTACCATCTCTTGCTCCTTCCATTACTTCATAAGTTAAAATAGCTATAGCTTCGGGATAATTTAATTTCAACCCCCTTTTTTGTCGCCTTCTCGCTAAATCAGCTGCAACGACAATCATGAGCTTTTCTTGCTCACGAGATGTAAGCTTCATTGATATTTCCTCCTTAAACGGCTAAGTGCTTATATAGTTCATCTTCATTAACATTTTCACAATTTCCATTCATCACCATACAACCACGATCTAGAATATAATAATGATCCGCACATGATAAAACAGCATCTAAATTATGTTCAACTAATATAATTGACATATCTTTTTCTTTTGCTATTTTCACTAAAACATCTTGAATCAATTGAACAATTGACGGTTGTATTCCTTCCATTGGCTCATCTAAAAGAAGAAGCTTCGGGTTTGAAATTAACGCTCTCGCAATGGCTAGCTGTTGCTGTTGACCACCACTAAGATCCCCACCTCGACGATCAATCATTTCTTTCAGTACAGGAAACCATTGAAATATTTCCTCAGGTATTGTTTTTGAACGTTGCGATTTCGGAAGTGCTTCCATCCCAATAAGAAGATTCTCCTTTATTGTTAAATCTGAAAAAATCTCTCTTCCTTGTGGAACATATGCTATTCCTGCTCGTGCTCGATGCTCAGGCTTTTCCTTTTTTAAGGATTTCCCATCAAATACAACTTGACCGTTAACTGTAGGGATAAGTCCCATCAACACTTTCACTAAAGTTGTCTTTCCCACACCATTTCTACCTAAAAGCCCGACAATTTTCCCCTTTTGAATATCAAATTCAACATTCCGTAAAATCATTGTCTCGTTATAACCAGCTTGTAGCTCTGACACATGAAGCATATTAACCACTCCTTCCTAAGTAAACATTCTTCACTTCTTCGTTTTCTTGAATATCCTTCATCGAGCCCTGACAAAGCACTTTCCCCTCATGCATCACAACGACTTTACTTGAGAAATTTCGAACGAACTCCATATCATGTTCCACCACTACTACTGTACAGTCATTAGCTATCTCTTTAATTAACTCACCCGTCTTTGTTCGTTCTTCACCCGACATACCAGCAATAGGTTCATCTAATAATAGTAAAGTAGGTTCTTGAATAAGTTGCATCCCAATTTCAAGCCATTGCTTTTGTCCATGAGATAATGACCCTGCTAATTTATGACGATCTTCAAACAAACCAACCTGCTTTAAAATCGCCTCGATTTTCTCACGCTGAACTTGAGTCATTTTTGCTAATAAAATGGATAGTAAGCTTTTCTTCTGCTTCATCGCAATTTCTAAATTTTCAAAAGGTGTTAAATGAAGGAAAATGGAAGGTGCCTGAAACTTCCGAGCAATTCCTTCCTGGACGATCTTCTGTTCAGGTAGTTTTGACAACTCAATTTTTTCTTCAAAAAGAATTTGCCCACTACTTGCTCTAGTTTTTCCACAAATACAATCTAGTAAAGTGGTTTTCCCAGCTCCATTTGGACCAATTAAAAATAACACCTCTTTATTTTGCACATCTAGATCTACACCTTGAAGGGCTTTAAATCCAGAAAAATCAACCATAACATTACGACACGAGAGAATCGGCTTCACGTTGTTTTACCTCCTTTTTTTCCTTATTAGAGCTAAAACGAGCTTTCATTTGTTCAACTAAACCTGCTAAACCATTTGGTAAATATAAAACAACTAGTAAGAATAAACCTCCAAGGAAAATTGTCCAGAAATCTGGATATGTTTCACTTAAAAAGCTTTTAGCACCATTCGTTAAAATAGCTCCTATTGCAGCACCTAAAATAGAATATCTTCCACCAATAGCAACCCAAAGCACCATTTCAATTGAAGGAATAATCCCCATCATTTCCGGAGATATAATTCCTACTTGAAGAACAAATAACGCACCTGCAATACCAGCAAAAGCCGCAGATAAAGCATAGATAAACACTTTAAAAATAGCTGGGTTATACCCTAAAAAACGCAATCTATTTTCACCATCTCTTATCGCAATTAACAAACGACCAAAACGTGATTTTGTTAATAGTAGGGACACACCCATAATAACTGCCAATAATGCTACAGTAATAAAATATAATATTTGCTTTGTTCCTGGATCAGCTAGCGGTACTTGGAAAACAGTAAAAAAGTTAGTTAATCCACTAGTTCCACCAGTAATATGCTGACTACCAATAAATAAAGTTACTGTTACTACAACAACCGCTTGAGATATAAGAGAGAAAAACACGCCCTTAATACGATTTTTGAACGTAAAGTAACCGATAATCCAAGCAACACAAAATGGCAGGAGAATAGCTGCTGCTATAGCAAAGAAGGGATTTTTAAAAAGTGTCCATATAAAAGGAAGTTGTGTAATACCATTCCATTCCATAAAATCTGGTAATCCACTTGGTGATGCCTCAAGCTTTAAATACATTGCCATACAATAAGCCCCTAAACCAAAGAACACACCATGACCTAAACTTAAAATACCGGTAAAACCCCAAATTAAGCTTAAGCCCACAGCGATAATAGCAAAACATAAGAATTTAGCTAGCAGCCCCATCCGAAAATCGGTAAGCAGCAATGGGGCGATTAGTAATATCAGAAAAAACACACCGTAATAGGCTCCTTGACTATATTTTTTCAACATAATTGCACCTCCGTTAATCTAATGCTCGCACTCTAACATTAACAAGACCTGTTGGTTTCCATTGTAAGAAAATAATAATGAAGGCAAAGACAATAACTTTTGCAATTGTTGCGCTTGTTGATAGTTCAACAAATGTACTTAAGATACCTAGCATTAATGCAGCCAATACTGTACCCTTTAGCTTTCCTACTCCACCTAAAATAACGATCATAAATGCATCAACAATATAAGTTGTTCCCAGCGTTGGGCCAATCGAGCCAATTAAGGTTAAAGAACACCCCGCGATCCCAGCAAAGCCGCTTCCTAAAGCAAAAGCTGTACTATCAACTTTTCTAGTGGAAACACCTAAGCAAGAAGCCATATCACGATTTAATGTAACAGCCTTCATTCTTCTCCCAGAAGGAGTTTTATATAAATAAAGAAATAACAAGAAGATACTTACACCAACTAAAGCAATAATAAATAATCGTTTATAAGGAAATGTCATACTACCAATCGTTAATGCACCACTTAGCCAATCTGGTGCGACAACAGCAACATTTGGTGCTCCAAAGATTGATCTCGCTACTTGTTGTAAAATCAAACTAACTCCCCAAGTTGCTAGTAAGCTATCAAGTGGACGTTCATATAAAAATCTTACAATTGATTTCTCCATTAAAAATCCAATAAATGCTGCAATCACAAAGGATAGTGGAATCGCTAGAATAAAATATAATCCAAAGATGGATTCTGGAAGATATTGAATGAATGCTTGCTGGAGAACATACGTAGTATAGGCTCCAATCATAATGAATTCACCATGAGCCATATTGATGATGTTCATAAGACCAAATGTTATCGCAAGACCTAAAGCGATTAATAATAAAATTGATCCGAGACTCAAACCATTAAATAATTGAGAAATGATAATTGACAAGGAATATTCCTCCTTTGTATGAAGTAAAAAAAGACAAGCAAGATCAACTAGTAAGAATCTATTAAAATAGGGGGAATAGAAATACATTTAATTGATCCTGCTTGGCTTTTCCTTCATTTTTTCATAAATATTTTAACGTTTCTCTAAAGCATGAATTAAAATTTTGTAAAAACGGACTTTAAATACTCTTGATGATTTTCACATACTTCTAATGAATTCATTCGATTACGCTCAAGACTCAAGATTTACCGAGGAAGAAACGCTATCCTCCCTCGGCTTCACCCATGGAGTATCAACCATTTAACTAAGGCCAATTCTAGTACAACAAATTCCTTAGAAGACATCCATAAACTTAAACTTACTATTTTTCACTTAAACTAGTTGCCCAATCATATGATTTTAAGTATGGATCAGGTTTTACTTGTTCGCCTGAATTCCAAACCTCTTTAAATTGACCATCAGTTTGAACTTCTCCAATTCGTACGGTTTTATAAATATGCTGAGTTTCTCCATCGATTTTAACTACGCCACCTGGTGCTTTAAATTCAATACCATCAGATGCTTCTTTCACTTTATCAACTTCAAACGAACCAGCCTTCTCTACAGCTGCTTTCCATAAATAAACGGCAATGTAAGCTGCTTCTATAGGATCACCAGTAACTCGATCATCACCATATTTTGCTTTGTAATTTGCTACAAATTCTTTATTTTCAGGAGTATCAGTTGTTTGGTAATAGTTCCAAGCAGCAAAGTGACCCGCTAATACGTCTGTTCCTATACCACGAATTTCTTCTTCCGCCACACTAACTGACATAACAGGAATATCTTCTGCAGTAATTCCTGCATCTTCTAGTTGTTTAAAAAAAGCTACATTACTGTCACCATTCAATGTATTAAAAATTGCATCTGGTTTTGAAGATTTGATTTTGCTAATAATTGTGTTGTAATCTGTATGACCAAGTGGTGTATATTCTTCTGCAACAACTGTTCCACCTTTTGCTTTAAGTTGCGCGTTAACAATTTTGTTGGCAGTACGTGGGAATACATAATCAGATCCTACTAAGAAGATGTTTTTACCTTGATTCTCAATCATCCAATCAATTGCAGGAACAATTTGTTGATTTGTTGTTGCACCTGTATAGAAAATATTTGGAGATTGTTCCATACCTTCATATTGAACCGGATACCAAAGTAATCCATTGTTTTGTTCAACAACAGGTAGCATTGCTTTACGACTAGCAGAAGTCCATCCACCAAAAATTGTTGCTACTTTATCTTGTTGAAGTAATTTTCTTGCCTTTTCAGCAAATGTCGGCCAATCAGATGCTCCATCTTCAATGATCGGTTCAATTTGCTTTCCAAGAACTCCTCCAGCTGCATTTATCTCTTCAATTGCCATTAATTCTGCATCACGTAAGGAAACCTCACTTATCGCCATCGTGCCACTTAATGAGTGCAGTATCCCCACTTCAACTGTGTCACCTTCAACAGTAGCTTTAGAATCACTACCTTCTGTTGTTGTTTCAGGCTCACTTGTTGGAGAAGCACAAGCACCCAGCATAACCATTGTTGACATCATTAACGCTAAAAACCTCTTTTTCACTTTCATAAAAGAACAGCCCCTTTTCATTAATGGAATCTTCCAACAGTAATGTTATATAAAATAACTTTATATGTAACAAAACATAACATCACTTTATATTTCACATTATACAGAGTTTTGACTGATATACAATGAATTTTTTAAATTTTTTTAATATTTTATTATGTAAACGTTAACAATACATAATCTAGAGGATTCATTATTCGTATTTACATACAAATCATTTAACACAAGTGTTTTTGTCAGTTGAATTCGACATTTTTCTTGTTATATTTTCTAACATTTTAATTATTGTGTAAGAAAGTGTAACTTAATAGTTAAGATTTACGACAAATACAGTAAGAGATACTTCAATAGAAAGAAGGTTATAACTTTGAAAAAGAATTGGTGTATCGTTTTGATCATTTTGCTACTAAGTGGATGTGGAACAGGAAATACCAACAGTGATACCACAAAAGAAGGAGGTAATAATGGTGAACAAAGCGAGATTGTCGCTGGTGATATGGTACCTAGTTTAATTGAGACTAGTCCTTTTAACTTTACTTACAAAGTTATGAATCAAACAGAGGAAGTTGTAGAACTTGAATTTAGTAGTTCACAACGAGTGGATTATCAGGTGAAAACCAAAGAAGGAAAAGAGATTTACCTTTTCTCAAGCACAGCTTCGTTTCTTGCTGCATTGGGTACAGAGAAAATAAAACAAGGTGAGGAATTCATATATAACATTGATTTGTCTGATTTAAATCTTTCAAAAGGTGAGTATGAGCTTTTTGTATGGATGACACCAAAAGAGGGTAAAAAATACGAAGTGAGTATAGATTTCACTGTAAACTAAATAATTTTATATACCAAAACGCTTGGATTTTTCATCCAAGCGTTTTCACTATCTTATTAATATAATCAGGGAAGCTTTTTAACAAAACTGAAATTGGGTTAATTAAAACTATTCTTCTTGATTTGAGTGAACACTCGTATCTGTAAACAATAAACCAAAATATATAAAAAATTAATCAGAGAAAAAGTAGTCTTTCTTTCTTAATGAAACGTTTAATACTAAACCAATTCCCATCATACTCGCTAAAACAGAGCTTCCTCCATAACTCATGAGCAATAGCGGAATCCCAGTGATCGGTAAAAGCCCTGTTACCATGCCAATATTCTGAAAGCTATGAAAAGTAAAAAGCGCAACCATGCCAATGCATATATAAAATTCAAATATTTCTTTTCTTACATACATAGCAATCCCTAGTATTCTATAAATAATAAAAAAATAAAGAGCAATAACAACTGATCCACCTAAAAATCCAAATTCTTCTGCAACAATTGTAAAAATAAAATCTGAATGAGCTTCTGGTGTATAAACATTACTGTTTTGAAATCCTTTACCATCAACCATACCTGATCCTATTGCATGGAGAGATTGATTTAATTGATAACCTATACCTTTTGCATGTTGCTCAGGATCTAACCAAGAATAAATTCTATTTAATTGGTATGTCCCAAAAATCTCTAAAAGAAAGTCCGGATTGGTTATAAATATGTAAATTAGGATACCAACAACTCCAATTAAGCCAAGGAAGATAACTCCAATTATCCTCCAGTCGATACCAGATAAGAAGATGATGGAAATTGTGATAACAAGCATCACTAATGAAGATCCAAAATCGTTCTGCATCAAAATTAACAACATTGGTAATAGCGATATTCCACCTATTTTCATTAATAAAAACATATCCTGTTTGAAGGATTTACGAAAATCATCTTTATAATGACTTTGAGTTATTTTGGCAAGCATCAAAATTAAAAATATTTTCATATATTCAGAGGGCTGAATTGAACCAAGCCCAGGTACAACAAACCATGACTTTGCACCGTTTCGAATTGGTGCTATCGATTCAGGGGCGATTAATATCCCAATTAATAAAAGTATACCAACTCCATAGAAGAAAGGTGCTAACTTACTTATTTGTTCAAAATCAAAGAGGAAAATTAAAGCTGCGACAATGATTCCTAAAACAAACCAAACAATCTGCTTCAAAAAGAAATTTTCATCATATTGAGCATATTTTTGTGCACTGAATATACTCACACAACTACAAATCATTAGTAAAAACAAGAAAAAAATCAATGAAACGTCAAAATAGACGAATTTTTTTGATGTCAAAGAAATCACCATTCTCAAATTATTATTTACCTTACTATTACAATCATTATGTTATATTTTTCTTTAAAGTTTTTTATCTCCAGCGTTGCTTTTAGTACCAAAAAAATCCACCATACATTTATTAAGGTACCATAAATGAGGTGGATTTTATACAAATATTGACTATTCATCTAGATAAATTTATCTTCCAACGAACATTTGTGTCCAATGGTGGCCATTTTTGTCATAACCTACACCTATATGTGTGAAATCTTTACTTAAGATGTTTTTTCTGTGACCTTCACTATTCATCCATGCATCTACGACTTGCTGTGGCGTTTGTTGTCCTTGTGCAATATTTTCACCCGCCGTTTTGTATGACACTCCAAAATCTCTCATCATATCAAAAGGGGAACCATAAGTTGGACTTGTATGTGAGAAATAATTATTTTGACGCATATCCTCTGATTTCTTTTGAGCTACACCATTTATTTGAGTATCAGCCTTCAAATCAGATAGCCCATTTTTTCTTCTTTGTTGATTTGTTAATTCAATCACCTGTTGAACGGCTTCATTCATGTTTTGTGCAGGTTGTTGTGTTTCTGCTTTTTCATTTGCTTGGTTCTGCTCTTGTTTTGGAGCTGGAGCAGGTTCTGGAGCTTGTGTTTGTTCTTTTGGTGCTTGCTGTTTTTGAGATGGCGCTTGTGTTTGCTCTTTGGAAGGAGCTTGTTGCTCATTAGCTTTTGCTTGTTGTTTAGCTTGTTGCTGGCTTTGTTGTTGTGACTTTTCTTGTATTTGCATTTGTGTGTTTTGATGTTGTTGTGCTAGTTGTTGCGCTCTTTGAATTCCTTGTTGTTTTTGTTGTTGAATATATTGTTGTGCTTGCTTTTTTGCATCCTCTGCATTGTTAGCTGAGACAAACTTAAACTTTGCTTCTTGAACAGCTATTGCTTTTGTATGAGGATAGTTCTTACTTGATAAATCGGTTTTAGAACTAGAAATTGTCATGCCGTTTAGATCATCATTTGTTAGATTACGATCAGGCACAAAATCAAAATCGTTATCAACCATATTATTTTCATAATCACGATGCCCTGTTCTTAGTTCATTTGGTGTTGTGTTACCTCTTGTATCTATTTGACGAGCGAAAGGTCCATACGTGCGATTACCGTTATCATTGACATTCTCGGTTACATCCATTGGACCCATTCTATTATCGTCAAAGGCCTCGTCATTATTATTACAACCAACAAGCCCAATAACTAAAGCACTTGTAGCGATGAATCCTAATTTTTTGTTTATCAAACGTAACGCCTCCTTTAACATGTGTATTACGTACCACCTTATTTTCCTTCAATTTCTTGAAACTATAGGTGGTAATTATACTTTTAATTGGAGGCAACAAACACTTTTAGTTAAAAATCCCCAAAAAAATACTTAGATCACTGATCTAAGTATTTTCCCTTATTATATTATTGAGCTACCTCTTGAATAATAGAAAGCACTAATTCTGCTGTTTTTTCTAATTCTTCAATTGGCATTTTCTCATTTTTTGTGTGAATTTCTTCATATCCAACAGCCAGGTTAACAGTAGGAATTCCATTTCCAGCTATTACATTAGCGTCACTTCCACCGCCACTTGTTTGAAGTTCACTATCACGACCAATTTTAGCAGCAGCACGTTTAGCCACCTCTACCACATGATCTCCATCTGCAAATTTAAAGCCAGGATACATAACTTCTACTTCAACCTCTGCACGTCCACCCATTTCAGCAGCAACATTTTCAAATGCTTCTTTCATTGCACCTACCTGTTTTTCCATTTTTTCAGGAATTAACGATCTAGCTTCTGCTAAAATATGTACTAAATCACAAACGATATTTGTTTGTGTCCCACCTTCAAAACGACCTATATTAGCCGTTGTTTCATGATCGATTCTTCCTAAGGGCATTTTTGAAATAGCTTTAGCAGCAATTGTGATTGCTGAAACACCTTTTTCTGGTGCAACACCAGCATGTGCTGTTTTTCCATAGATTGTCGCCCTTACCTTAGCTTGTGTTGGAGCTGCTACAATAATTGTACCTACTTTTCCATCACTATCTAAAGCATAACCAAATTTTGCCGTCATCAAGGAAGGATCTAATGCTTTGGCACCAACTAAACCAGATTCTTCACCCACTGTGATAACAAATTCAATTTTACCATGTTGAATAGATTGTTCTTTAAGTGTTTTAATTGCTTCAAGCATGGCAGCTAAACCTGCTTTATCATCCGCTCCAAGAATTGTTGTTCCATCTGTAATAACATATCCATCTTTAATACTCGGCTTTATTCCATTGCCAGGTACAACAGTATCCATATGTGAAGTGAAGTAAATTGTGTCTACACCTTCTTTAGTTGCTGGTAATGTACAAACTAAATTGCCTGCACCATGTCCAGTGATAGCCATTGTGTTATCTTCCACAACGTCAACATCTAAAGAAGAAAACTTCTCCTTTAAAACTTTAGCGATCTCTGCTTCATTTTTCGTTTCTGAGTCAACTTGAACAAGTTCTAAAAATTCATCTAATAACCTTTTTTTGTTTATCAATTGTTGTTACCTCCTAAAATTTAAAGGGGCATATTCCCATGTTTTTTTGTTGGACGAACCTCTTTTTTTGTTCTTAACATCTCAAGAGCTTGAATAAGTTTCATACGAGTATCTCTCGGATCGATAACATCATCAACCATCCCTTGACTCGCTGCAACATATGGATTAGCAAATTTCTTTCGGTATTCTTCAATTTTCTCAGCTCTGGTTATCTCTGGATTGTCACTATTTTGAATTTCTTTTGCAAAAATAATATTCGCCGCACCTTGAGGACCCATTACAGCTATTTCCGCGTTTGGCCAAGCATAAACAAGATCAGCACCAATTGATTTACTATTTAATGCTACATATGCTCCACCGTATGCTTTTCGTAATATAACAGTTAGTTTTGGTACAGTTGCTTCAGAATAAGCAAATAAAATCTTTGCTCCATGTCTAATTATTCCTCCGTGCTCTTGTTTAACACCTGGAAAAAAGCCTGTAACATCTTCAAACGTGATGAGTGGAATTTGGAAAGAGTCACAAAACCTGATAAATCTAGCCGCTTTATCCGATGAATCTATATCCAATCCACCTGCCATAACTTTTGGTTGATTGCACACTAAACCAACGACCTCACCTTTTATTCTCGCTAGACCAATGACGATATTTTTAGCAAAATCCTTTTGTACCTCCATAAATGAACCACTATCTACAACTTGATCAATAACAATTCTAACATCGTAGGGTCTTATTGAATCAAATGGAATTAAATCGGTTAATTCAGGTCGATCATGTGTTTCTTCTTCAAAAGAAGATATTGGTGACTTTTCTTCATTATTTTGTGGCAAATAACTTAATAACCTACGAACTTGAAGCAATACTTCTTCTTCTGTTGAGCCAGCAAAATGAGCGTTACCACTAATTGTATTATGTACAGCTGCTCCACCTAAATCTTCAGAGCTAATTTTTTCTCCAGTTACTGTTTCAATGACTTTAGGGCCTGTTATAAACATTTGACTTGTTTTTTCTACCATAAAAACAAAATCAGTGATAGCCGGAGAATAAACTGCTCCTCCTGCACACGGACCTAAAATAACAGAAAGCTGAGGAATAACACCAGAATAAATCGTATTACGATAAAAAATTTGCCCATAACCATCTAATGATAACACACCTTCTTGAATCCTCGCACCGCCTGAGTCATTTAGACCGATAAAAGGCGTACCATTTTTGGCAGCTAAGTCCATTACAGCAGCTATTTTCTTAGCATGCATCTCACCTAAAGCTCCACCAAATACAGTGAAATCCTGTGAAAATAGATAAATCGGTCTTCCATTTACCTTTCCATAACCTGTTACAACACCTTCTCCAGGACCTTTCGTATCTTTTAAACCAAAATCATTACAGCGATGCTCCATAAAGGGATTGATTTCAACAAAAGTATCTTCATCAACTAACAAATTAATTCGTTCTCTTGCTGTTAGTTTACCTTTTTCATGTTGCTTATCGATCCTCTCATCACCACCACCAAGTTCTACCTCTCTTTTACGATCATATAATTCATCTATTTTTCCATAAATATCGTTTTGCACTTAACTTTCACCTCGCTTTTTTTCACATAACTCAATCAGTACATTATTAGCTGCCTTAGGGTGTAAAAAGGCAATACTCATAGCTGCCGCACCATCCCTTGGTTTCTCATCTATAAGAGGCAATCCTACCTCTCTCATTTCCTGTAATCGAGATTCAATATTTTCAACACCAAATGCAATATGGTGAATTCCTTCTCCTTTTTTAACTAGGAACTTAGCAACAGGACTGTCTTCTGATGTAGGCTCTAATAATTCAATTTTTGTATTTCCAGCATGTAAAAAAGCAACTTTCACCCGTTGTGTTGTTACTTCTTCATAGCCTAATAAATCAAGCTTTAAAATATCTATATAAAACGTCAATGCTTTTTCTATAGAATGTACAGCTATTCCAATATGATCTACCTTATTTACCATAAATGACTCCACCCCTTTTCATGAAAACGCTATCATTATAGATAAATTCTCTTTTAGAATAGAAATCTCCTTCTTATTCGTCGAATTTCTTTCACATTTTACATGTTGTCCAAATCCGACATTCACGTTAAAATAATACGTACAAGGAGTGAAGAAAAATGTCACGTAAAACACAAAAAATCGTCGTATATTTAATGATAGGCGTAATGCTCATTACTACCTTACTTGCAGGTGTATCTGTTTGGTTTTAATTTCTTTATTTCTTAACTAAGAAGATAACAATCCCTTCACATTTTATTATCTTTAAAACATAAAAATGAGTCTAAGGGCAAAAAATTCTTTTGCCCTTAGACTCATTTTTTTAATGCACCAAATTCTTTCCCAAGCTCTGTAAAGCTTTTTTGGGAGTTGATGATTAACACATTCGTTCCTATAGGTACTTTTTCATATAATGATTCCACATGATCATTTTCAAGCCGGACACACCCTTGTGTTGTATAACGACCAATCGAATCTTTATTATTTGTTCCATGGATACCATAAATTCGACCATCTGTATCTTTTGCATTAAAACCCATCCATCTCGTTCCTAACGGATTTTTAGGATCTCCGCCAGATATATCCTTTTTTCGATAATATGGATTTATTGCTTTGACAGTTATCGTAAACTTCCCTACTGGTGTATGTTCTTCTGTAACTCCAGTAGCAACTTGATAGACTTCTTTAATTTCATTTTCGTTAATATACGCAAGTTTGTTTCTTTGCTTATTAATAATAATAAACGGATCTCCCACAATTGGATTTTGTCCTAGAGGCCAAATTGGTGAAGTAATAATAAAAAATAAAAGAAGCATTGTTTTCATCTTATCAACGTCCTTTTATTTTTAATATGTTCAAGGGCAATTAAATAAATACTACACTTCCATCCCTTTAAATTGACTTTTAACCACTAAATAGTTCTCCATTTCTTTCAAAAAATGAAAAAGAGCCGCTCTCGCCTCAAATTCCTCTCGTGTATTAGGTAATTCCATCCCTTCTATTTCTTTTCTCATTTCAAGTAATTGCATAAGAAATCGCTGTGCCGTATTTCCAGGGTGAATATTTAATCGTAATTCATGAATAAAATCAGCGATAATTCTACTTTGATCTATGGCAATATGTATAGAAGTAATCATCGGTATCACTCGTTCAATAATCTCAAATTGTTTCTCTCTCATCTTAAAGTAATGATAATATGTATTTTCGTGCCGTAGAAAGTGATTTTCTACATCGCGAAATGCAAGAGTTTTGGCCTCATCAATTAATTGAGCTGTTTTCGTAATTTCTAAACCATCCCATTTCCGATCTTTTTCAAGTAAATAAAGTTCAATTTCTTTAAATATATTAGCAAGATTATGTTCGATTTCTTCTTGATAATTTTTCAATTTACTCTCGACACTCGGCATATATAAATTCATGATAAGTGCTATTCCAATACCAATTGTGACTAATAAGAGCTCATTTCCAATCAACTCAAACGTTATATTCCCTTCACTATATAAATGAAAAATAACAACAGTACTTGTTACAATCCCTTCAGTCGCCTTAACAATAACAGTAGTAGGAATAAATAATAGCAGTAATAAACCTATGATAAGCGGATGATAAGTTATGCCCTCAAAGAAAACAAATGAAAAAACCATCGCAATAGAACAGGCAAGAAAACGAGCCCATGAGCTTTTTAACGATTTCTTTTTCGTTACTTGTATACATAATATGGTGATAATCCCTGCTGAAGGATAGTTCTCAAGCTGAAGAAACTCAGCAAGCATAATCGCAATTGTTGTTCCTAATGCAGTTTTTGCCGTTCGATATCCAATCTTAAACATTAAGTAACTCCTTATCTTCTCCGATTAATTTCTCAAAAAAGTCAAAATACTTTTCTAGTATGATACATAGTTTACACCAAAAACGTAAAGGACATATCTGTTTCAAATATATTTTTATGTTTAATATAAAACTTGCTAAAAACAAAAAAGACGACCATTTACGATCATCTTTTTTGTTTTTTGTTGTTCTATATTATAGCATTTTTTCTAAAAATAACTGTGCTCGTTCAGTTTTGGGTTGAGAGAAGAATTCACTTGGTGTCGCATCCTCGACAAGTTTCCCTTCATCAAGAAAAAGAACACGATCTGCCACTTCTTTTGCAAAGCCCATTTCATGTGTGACAATTGCCATCGTCATTCCAGTTTGAGCCAAATCTTTCATAACATCTAACACTTCTTTAACCATTTCAGGATCAAGCGCAGATGTAGGCTCATCAAAAAGCATAACTTCTGGTTTCATAGCAAGAGCTCTTGCTATGGCAACCCTTTGCTTTTGACCACCCGAAAGACGATTTGGATATTCAGAAGCTTTTTCAAGTAATCCTACTTTAATCAATAAGTCTTTTGCTATTTTTTCAGCTTCTTGCTTTGTTACACCTTTAACCGTGATTGGCGCGTAAGTTAAGTTATCAAGTACTGATTTATGAGGAAATAAATGAAAATGTTGAAAAACCATACCAACATTTTGTCTAAACTTAGAAATATCTGTTTTTGAATTGGTAATCTCCTGATTATCTAGCCAAATTTTCCCTGATGATGGTTGTTCTAATAAGTTCAAACAACGTAAAAAGGTGGATTTACCTGAACCAGATGGTCCAATTATCGCAATCACTTCACCTGAAGCAATAGTTGTAGATATACCTTTTAACACGTCTAATTTACCAAACGATTTATGCAAATTTTCAACTTTAATCACTTCGTCTCATTCTCCCTTCAATACCCTTTCCAAGGAGTGTTAACACCATAACTAATACATAATAAACCAATCCAGCAAACAATAATGGTGCAAAATAATTATAAGAATCTGCACCAACTTGATATGCACGTCTCATGATGTCTTGTACACCGATCACTGTAACAATTGCAGACTCTTTTGTTAAAGTAATAAATTCGTTCATCAATGCTGGTAAAATATTTTTAAAAGCCTGTGGCAGTATAATGTCCTTCATCATTTTAGAATAAGGAATTCCTAAAGCCATTGCTGCCTCTTGTTGCCCTTTATCAATTGCATTTATACCTGCACGTATAATCTCTGATATATATGCACCTGAGTTCAATGTAAATGCTGCAACCGCAGCTGGATATGGATCAATTGGAAATCCAAGAATTTGTGGTAGTCCAAAATAGATGATAAGTAATTGTAAAACCAATGGTGTTCCTCTAAAAATAGATGTATAAGCATCAGCAAACCACATTAAAGGTTTAATCCGACTAATTTTGCATAATGCTAATATAATTCCCCAGGCAAATCCAAGCACCAAGGATAGAACAACAATTTTTAATGTCACCCATACCCCTTCTAAAATAAACGGCAGAGATGGGACGATTGACGAAAAATTCAATAGATCCATTTTAATTTAATTCCTTTCTTTTACGTTCTCACATTGGGAGTAAAACAAACATTAAAAAGGCTGACAACATGGTATTGTCAGTCCTTTTAATATAGAGCTGTTTTCGTAACTTTGTTGCTTTAATAGCTCCTTGTAAAGAGCACTATATAAAGCATAGTGACATCTTTTCTTCATAAAACAGTACCCTTATAGTGAAAATCACTGTTTTCACTATAAATCTTGGTTATATAGCAACAACCTTTCAGAAAAGAGCCTTATATAAACACTTTCTTATTGTTGATCTCCAAACCATTTAACGATCAATTTATCAAGTTCGCCATTTTCTTTCATTTCTTTTAGTGCAGCATCAAACTCTTCTGTATATTTACTTTCTTTTTGGAAAGCAATGGCTGAACCAGCTTCTTCAGATGAATCAAGCGTAAAGCCTGCTAACTGTTCGTCTTTTTCAAAATAACCATTCGCTACAGTATCTTCAATAATCGCCGCATCAATTCGGCCAGATTTTAACTCTTGAACAAGCTCTGAAATTTTATTACGATTCTCAATTTTAATTGTTACCTTTTCAGAGATTTCAGTTGCTTTTTCTTGTTGGATAGAACCAAGTTGTACTCCAACCGTTTTACCTTCTAAATCTTCAATACTTTTTACTTCTTTATCCTTCAAAGAAACAATCATATGATTAGCTGTATAATAGATATCTGTAAAATCGACATTTTCAGCACGCTCAGGTGTAGGTGTCATACCAGCTAATACTAAATCAATTTGTTTTGCTTGTAGAGCTGGTATTAAACTATTAAAGTCCATATCTTGTACTTTAACTTCGTAGCCAGTTTTTTCTGCTAACGCATGAATAAGATCTATATCAAATCCAATAATTTCGCTTCCTTTTGCTGTATCAATGTATTCAAATGGTGGGTAGTCAGCTGATGTAGCCATTTTCAATACGTTTTGATCACCAGAATCAGCACCAGTATTTCCTTCACTTTCATTATTTGCAGTACCGCAAGCTGATATAAACGCAAATACTAATAAACTTATAATGAATAACGATATTTTCTTCACAATACTTTCCTCCAATAATTTCTAATACGAATTTCTTTCATGCATAGCAACTAATATTTATTCGATATTTTGTATTTTAACACATGTTTATAATTATGCAATATGAATTTATAAAAATGTAATTATCATTATTTTTTGTTTATTTTAACTTTTCTGAAATAATTACTAAAGAAAGATTCATTATCTCAATCGTCGTTTCACTGATGGTGAATTAATGTTTCCCAGGGGATTTTTGCAGAAAAAAACAGACCTAATCACTGGACGATTGGTCTGTTAATGTACTTACATATATTTTTCCATCTTAACGTTACTGCTTAATTTTCTTATTTTTACACTTCTTCACAGAATTCATCAAATGCAGCTTGTAATTTTGCAACAACTGACATCGGATCATGTCCTTCAATTTCATGACGCTCAACCATTGTCATAAGTTGTCCATCTTTAAGTAGGGCAAAAGATGGTGATGAAGGTGGATAACCTGTGAACATATCACGAGCACTAGCAGTTGCATCTTTGTCTTGACCAGCAAAAACTGTCACTAATTGATCTGGACGCTTGTCATAATGAACAGCATGAGCAGCTGCTGGTCTTGCAATTCCACCGGCACATCCACAAACACTATTTACCATCACAAGTGTTGTTCCTTTTTTAGTAAGTGTTTCATTTACATCTTCTGGAGTTTTTAGCTCTGTATACCCTGCAGCAACAATCTCTTTACGAGCTTGTTGTACAACATCATTCATAAATAAATTAAAATCCATACTCAATGAAAATCTCTCCTTTTAACATCAGTATTATTATTTTACCAACAATTTAATGAAATGAGCAAATTGTTAGCTTATCTTTCTTTGCTTCGATTTAAAAAAGGCCATGTTAGGGCTTAATGTTGATTAGTGACCATCTTTCAGGAAAGAGCCTTTTCTATCTACTTCTTTAAAAAAGACTCCAATAAATCCAATGCACTTGCTGCAACACTTCTTTCTCCCTTTAAAATTGCTTGTTCCAAAATCGGAAGCTTTTGTTTAATCGTAGGATGCTCATAAAATTCTTTATATAACTCCTGCTCGACTAATGTATAAAGCCATTTTCTTTGTTGTTCACTTCTTCTTGTATCAAACACATGACTACTTTTGGTTAGAATTTCGAACTCACAAATCACATTCCAAATTTCATCAATACCTGTTTCTTTTAGAGCTGATGCTGTCAGTGACTTTGTTGTCCATCCTTCTGTATAAGAATGTAGAAAATGGAGAATTGTATTATAATCTTGTTTTGCGATATTAGCTTTATGAAGATTATCACCATCAGCTTTATTTACTACTACTAAATCTGGTAATTCCATAATGCCTTTTTTCATCGTCTGTAACTCATCGCCTGCACCAGTTAACACAAGAAGCAAAAAGAAATCCACCATATCTCTAACAACAAATTCCCCTTGACCAACACCCATTGTTTCAACAAGAATCACATCAAATCCAGCAGCTTCACATAAAATAATTGTTTCTCTCGTTTTGCGACTTACACCGCCTAAATGACCTCCTGATGGGGAAGGTCTGATGAAAGCATTTGGGTTTTTCGATAAACGTTCCATTCTTGTTTTATCACCCATAATGCTTCCTTTCGAAACCTGACTACTAGGATCTATTGCTAGTACTGCAACTCGAAAACCTAGATTTGTTAAGTATGTGCCAAAAGCATCGATAAACGTGCTCTTTCCTGCACCTGGAACTCCAGTGATTCCTATTCTAATGGTTGAATTTTCCTTTTGTAAAACTTTTTCAATAATTTTTTGTGCTTTTTCAAAATGACGTACTGCGTTGCTTTCGACTAATGTAATCGCTTGAGCTAACATCACTCTGTTTCCGTTAACAATCCCTTCAACATAATCATTAACAGCAATTTCGCGATTCTTTCTTATATATTTGGTCATTCTTCAACTTCCTCATATCCTAATCGTTCAAGTATCTTGTTTATTACTTTAGTAGCAGCTACCGGAATAACAGTTCCAGGACCAAATATTTCTGCTGCACCGTTTTCTTTTAACTCTGCATAATCTTGAAAAGGAATGACTCCACCTATAATAACGACGATATCTTCTCTTCCTAGTTTCTTAAGTTCTGAAATTAGCTGTGGAAGTAAAGTATTATGTCCGGCAGCTAAAGAGCTCATTCCAACAACATGAACATCATTTTCTACAGCTTGAGCTGCCGTTTCTTCAGGTGTTTGAAAAAGGGACCCTATATCAACATCAAATCCTAAATCAGCAAAAGCTGTTGCAATGACCTTTGCCCCTCTGTCATGACCATCTTGACCCATTTTGGCGATTAAAATTCTTGGACGTCTTCCTTCAAGCTCAAAAAATTGATCTGTTTTCTCTCTCACTTCTTTTATTTCTTCTTCATTTGAATATTCAGAGCTATACACACCACTTACTGATTTGATCATTGCTTGGTGACGTTTACTCACTTTTTCAATCGCATAAGATATTTCTCCAAGTGTAGCTCTAGCTCTTGCTGCTTCTACAGCTAACTCTAATAAATTTCCTTCATTATTTGCAGCAGCTTGTGTTATAGCTAAAAGAGTTTCATTAACTACCGCTTCATTGCGGTTTTTCTTTAACATATGGATTCGATCAATTTGTTTTTTTCTTACTTCTGTATTATCAATCGATAAAATATCAAGTGGATCTTCTTTATCTAATTTATATTTGTTTACACCAATTATTGTTTCTTTAGCAGAATCAATCTTTGCTTGTCTTCTTGCAGCCGCTTCCTCAATCTTCATTTTAGGAAGACCTGTTTCAATAGCTTGTGTCATACCTCCAAGCTTTTCTATTTCTTCTAAATGTTCTTTTGCACGATGTATTAAAGAATGTGTAAGGCTTTCAACATAATAGGAACCTCCCCATGGATCAATCACATCACAAATTCCTGTTTCACTTTGTAGAAATAGTTGAGTATTTCTGGCGATTCTAGCTGAAAAATCTGTTGGTAAAGCGATTGCTTCATCTAAAGCATTTGTATGAAGTGATTGTGTATGCCCCATCGCAGCCGCATGTGCTTCAAGGCAAGTTCTGACAACATTGTTATATGGATCCTGCTCAGTTAAGCTCCAACCAGATGTTTGAGAATGAGTTCTTAATACAAGTGATTTAGGGTTAGCTGGATTAAATTTCTGCACAATTTCTGACCACATAAAACGAGCTGCTCTCATTTTTGCTACTTCCATAAAATAATTCATACCAATTGCCCAGAAAAATGATAATCTTGGTGCAAATTGATCTATATCTAAACCTGCTTTTATCCCAGTTCTTATATATTCAAGGCCATCTGCTAATGTATACGCTAGCTCAAGATCTGCTGGTGCACCTGCTTCTTGCATATGATAACCTGAGATACTTATACTATTAAACTTTGGCATATATTTGGCAGTGTACTTAAAGATATCACCAATAATCCTCATGGACATGTCAGGCGGATAAATATATGTGTTTCGTACCATATATTCCTTTAAAATATCATTTTGAATCGTACCAGATAATTTTTCTTTTGATACTCCTTGCTCTTCAGCAGTCACAATATAAAAAGCCATAATTGGTAATACAGCTCCGTTCATTGTCATTGAAACGGACATTTCATCTAGAGGAATGCCATCGAATAAACGTTTCATATCTAAAATAGAATCAATTGCTACTCCTGCTTTCCCTACATCTCCTTCAACCCGTGGATGATCAGAATCATATCCTCTATGAGTTGCTAAATCAAAAGCAACAGACAACCCTTTTTGACCCATTTCGAGATTACGACGATAAAAAGCATTACTTTCATCAGCAGTGGAAAAGCCGGCATATTGACGAATGGTCCATGGACGATCTTTATACATTGTTGCATATGGACCCCGTAAATATGGTTTCATCCCAGGGTAAGTGTCTAGATGTTCCATGTTTAAAAGATCTTGCTTTGTATAGTGGTTTTTTATCTTTATTAACTCATTCGTGTTATACGTCATTGATGCTGAGGTATCAACATTATGTTTCATTTTTAGTAATGGTGCTGATGCGATTGTTCGACGTCTCATCATTTACTTAACCCCCATAATGTCATGAACATGACGTAAAAATTCATACACATCTATATTCGATGAGATTCTTCCATCCATTCCAAAGTTCTCTATTTTTTCATCAGAAAAATTTCCTACCATTGTTACATATACAAAAGAATCTTCAGTCTTCAAACGATTAACATCTTTTGACTTTATCAAATCATAATCACTTTCTTTTCCACAAAATATAATGAATGACTTTTGTTTTACCTCATTGATCTGTTCATAAGGAATAACCTCGCAATAGATGCCACCTGCTGTTAATAATCCATTGATAAAATCAAGATTTGTTTTATAATTTTTTAATATTCCAACTGTCACAATCAAAACCTTAGGTTCTATACCAGTTCTCATTTTATATTTCGTAACATTATTTCTCAGTTGTTCAAAATGTTCTACCAATCGATGAATCTGAAGAGGTTTGATAGATAACTGTGTATTGATGTTTTTACTTATTAATTCTGGAACCTTTTTTTCAATGTTTACATAATTCATCGCTTCATTAAAGGAATAAACCTGGTTTAAGTGAGATGGTTTCTTTGCCATGTTCCTACTATCATCCATTTCAACTTGATCATTTGGATTTGCAAATACATTTGTTCCTATTACTTGCAAATTTCTATTATTTAAATCTCTTACTTTCTCTTTATACTTTTCATTAAGGTTTTTTTGGATGAATCCTTTTTTTAATGCTTCTAAAAACCCACCAAAACTATCCAATTCTTTTATTTCATTCCAGGCTTTTTCTGCTAACTGATGTGTTAGTGTTTCAACATAATAACTTCCTGCAGCAGGATCTACCACACCTGATAACAAGCTTTCTTCTTGAAGAATAAATTGACTATTTCTTGCAACTCTTTCTCCTAACTGACTATTTTTGTTAAACACAGAGTCAAAGGAATCCAGAGTTAGTTCATCAATTCCAGCGACCGCAGCAGCAAACCCTTCAGTTGTTGTACGAAGTAAATTTACATAACGATCATATTTTGTTTTATTAAAGGTTGATGTTTTCGCATGTATATAAATTTTTTGTGATTCTTCACTCCCACCTAAAGCAGCTATGAGGGAAGCCCATATTTCTTTAGCTGCTCTAAATTTCGCTATTTCCATAAAAAAGTGACTACCAGTAGCAAAAGAAAATACTGTACTGCGAGCAATTGTGTCAATCAATACGTTTCGATTTAACAATTCGTTTAATACATCTAATGCATGAGAAAATGAATAAACTAACTCTTGAACAGCACTTGCCCCGGCTTCATGATACAAGCTACCTTTTATTAGCAACGTTTTTGTAGACAGTTGATTTTCATCTGTCCATTTCATTAAATCTGCTAGATAATCTAACTTTGTTGATAAATCTACGGATGATTTACCGTTAATCAATAACTCTTCATAAGGATCAAATGCAATTACACCTTTTAAATCGTTGATATTTTTACTTTCTTTCAATTCATTAAGTAAAAGTGTAGCAAAGCAAAGATTACCGTTAATATCAAAAAAAACTCTATCTTTCTTCCAATCAATATGTTGCATTGCTTGAAGTAAATCATCTCTATTTTGTAAAATATTTAAATTTTTAATAAAAAAAGAGGTTTGACCTCGAGTTTTTGCCATTTTTATTTTTTCTGAAAGACCTTCCTGACATTCTGCAACTATTTCTTGACTAATTTTCCATTCATTAGTAGCAGAATTTAGGATTTGATTTTTTGCTTTGGTTTTATTATCTGTATCATATGAATCATATAATGGCTGTAATTCAATGCCTTCATAAGTAGACGTGTATAAGCTCTCAAACGCTTTACCCCTTAGCGCCGTTTCAGCTTCACGTTTCCAATCGTTCCACCTTCCACTGCTTGTAACATGTTGTTTGTCTCTCATTATGTGCTTCCTATCTAGGAAGCCCACCCCCTTTGACTTAAATGCTACCCATCAACTTGATACATTTTATGCGGTATTCCAATAATTTAATTAGGCTATTTTCGTAAACTTTTTTTAGATAACCTAAGTACCACAGCACGATATATAGTCTATTAACATCTTTCTTTTATAAAGTTGTACTTTTTATACGAGAAAATATAATACTAATCAGATAATGAGGTTCATTAGCAACCATCTTTCAGAAAGAGCCATTAATTAAATATTTTTTTAGCATCCCTTTTTTGAATGCGTTTACATTTATGGATTTTAAAAAAGTCTGTTTTCGTAAACTTTGTTGCTTTTAGTCATATGAAGAAAACAGCACTATATAAAGTCTAGTGGCATCCTTTCTTCTTAGAATAGTACTTATATATGATAAAAACATTGTTACTAACAGGTAATTAGGTTCAATAGCAACAACCCTTCAGAAAAGAGCCTTTAAAAAAGGTGCTTCAATCTTATTTTATTATAATTTTTACCAATCATCAATGAAGTTCTTAAGTCTATGTATACAAATTGATAGAAAAGGGTAATGTTTCACAAAACGATCGTAAATGAAAAGGAGATCTCTTTATGAAAAGTTTTAATAAAGCATTGCTGCTATATAATGGATATGCTGGTCAGGAAGAAATAGAAAAATCTCTGGGAGTATGTACATCAATTTTTAGTTCATCTGTTGAGGAACTCATTATTAGAAAAACAAAGAAAAAAGATGATACTAAGAATCTGAGCCATAAATATGGTCCTGATGTAGATTTAATCATTTTATTAGGTGGTGATGGAACTCTTCACGATTGCATAAATGGCATTTCATCTTCATCTAATCGTCCTGTTATTGCACCTATTCCAACAGGTACTTGCAATGACTTTTCAAGATCTTTAATGATTTCCCAAAATATTCGCAAAGCCAGCGAGGATTTATTGAAAGGAAAGATAGAGCTTATCGATGGTGTAAAAGTTAACCAAAATTATTTTATTAATTTTTGTGGAGTTGGCTTAATAACAGAAGCTTCGAAAAACATTACCAACAAACAAAAAAATTTTCTAGGGACTGCTAGTTATATTATTAGTGCCGTTAAATCACTTAGTCATAGCGAACCATTTTCCTTTACATTAAAGATTGATGGGGAAAAAATTGCTGGTCAAGCACTTATGATCCTTGTAGCAAATGGACGATTCTTAGGAACAAATGAGCTACCATTTAAAAACAGTAATTTAAAAGATGGGTTAGGAGAAATCTATATTATTAAAAAAGCAGATCTTTCAGCTCTTAAAGATGCCTTTCGAATCAAAACAGATCGAGATCAGTCTAAGAATATTGATACATCAGCTATTACATTTATGCAGGGATCTACAATTAAGCTTGAAACAGAGCAATCTTTACCAGTTGACACAGATGGTGAAATTCATATGAAAACACCTCTTTCCATTTCGTTTTTACAGAAGCATTATCAATTCTTAGTTCCTAATACGGAAGGAATGTGAATTTGTTTTGTTTGAAATTCAATAAAAGCACAAGGCGAATAAGGTGTTCTTTACCATCACACCTTATTCGCCTTTCTTTGAGAAAACAGTCGTTTTGAGATAAGTTTAGTAAATAGATGTTGTTTCTTTAGAGGTCTGCTCTAAAATTTCTTTTACTCTCGCTAAGAATTTTCCACATATTAAACCATCTAAGACACGATGATCTAACGACATACATAAATTCACCATATCACGAACGGCAATCATTCCATTTACCACAACTGGTCTTTTTACGATTGATTCAACCTGTAAAATGGCAGCTTGTGGGTAATTAATAATGCCCATTGATTGCACAGAACCAAATGATCCTGTGTTATTTACCGTAAAGGTACCACCTTGCATTTCTGCAGATGTTAACTTACCATTTCTCACTTTATTTGCTAAATCTGTTATTTCTCTAGCAATGCCTTTAATAGTTTTCTCATCTGCTGCTTTAATGACAGGAACATACAATGAATCATCCGTTGCAACGGCAATTGATATGTTGATGTCTTTTTTCTGAATAATCTTATCACCAGCCCACATTGAATTGATTTCAGGAAACTCCTTCAATGCTTGAGCAACAGCTTTTACAAAGAAAGCAAAAAATGTTAAATTAAAGCCTTCTTTTTTCTTAAATTCATTTTTTAATGACTGACGATATTCAACAAGATTTGTTACATCTACTTCCATCATCATCCAAGCATGTGGAGCTTCCTGCTTGCTTCGCACCATATTTGCAGCTATCGCTTTTCTTACTCCTGAAACAGGGATTTCAATATCTCCGATAGATGTTGATGCTGTGGATGTATGTTTCATAGGTTTTTGTTCTTCTAATTTCATTGATTCTTGTTGATACTCAAGCTGCTTTTCTTTCGTTTCATGTTTTGTTGGGATAGTACCACTGTTCATTATTTTCAATAGATCTTTTCTTGTGATTCTTCCACCTGCGCCAGTTCCTTCAATTAATGTTAAGTCAATATCATTTTCTTGTGCAATTTTTAACACAGCAGGTGAATATCTCTTTTTATTTGGTTGATCTTCTCGTTCTTCTTTCAAGGAGACATTACTTTGTGTGTCTTCGCTTGAAACTTGATCTGACACAGAGCTGTCATCTGAATCAGTTGTAGCAGCACCTTCAACCTCAACAGTACAAATGACTTCTCCTATAGCTAAAGTCTCATCTTCACTTGCAATCAGTTCTTTAATAATTCCAGTAAAAGAAGATGGAACTTCTGCATTAACTTTATCAGTCATAACCTCTGCAATAGGATCATATTTATTGACCTTATCTCCTACTGCAATCAGCCACTTGCTAATTGTTCCTTCTGTTACACTCTCACCTAACTGAGGCATTTTAATTTGTTCTATTGCCACTTGACTACCTCCCATATTAAAGGCTATTCTTGGAAACTACATGATTAAAATTCAGCAAGCTTTCTCAATGCTTCTTCTACTTTGTCTGGGTTAACCATAAAATATTTCTCCATCGTTGGTGCATATGGCATAGCAGGAACATCTGGTCCTCCAAGCCTCATAATGGGTGCATCTAAGTCAAACAAACAATTTTCCGCAATGATCGCAGATACTTCTCCGATAATACTGCCCTCTTTTGTATCCTCAGTAACAAGCAATACTTTGCCAGTTTTTGAAGCTGCTTCAATAATAGCTTCTTTATCTAAAGGATAGATTGTTCTAAGATCTAATACATGGACAGATACCCCATCTTTAGCTAACCGTTCTGCTGCTTGTAAAGCAAAATGAACACATAAACCATAGGTAATAACCGTAATGTCTTCACCTTCACGCTTGACATCAGCTTTTCCAATTGGTATTACATAATCATCATCAGGGACTTCACCTTTGATTAAACGATAAGCACGTTTGTGTTCAAAATAAAGTACAGGATCTTCATCACGTATAGCTGCTTTAAGTAAGCCTTTTGCATCATATGGTGTTGAAGGAATAACAATCTTCAAACCCGGTTGATTAGCAAATATAGCCTCAACTGACTGAGAGTGATACAAAGCTCCATGTACACCTCCACCAAATGGTGCACGAATGGTAATTGGACAGCTCCAGTCATTATTTGAGCGATATCGAATTTTGGCTGCTTCTGAAATAATTTGATTTATAGCTGGCATAATAAAGTCAGCAAATTGCATTTCAGCAATAGGTCGCATCCCATACATCGCAGCACCAATACCAACTCCGGCAATAGCAGATTCTGCTAGTGGTGTATCTATCACTCGTTCTTCTCCGAATCTATCATACAAGCCTGCAGTAGCTTTAAAAACGCCACCTTTTCTACCAACATCTTCTCCAAGCACAAAGACTTTCTCGTCTCTTTCCATTTCTTCTCTCATCGCCATTGTAATGGCATCAATATATGAAATTATTGCCACAGTAGTTCCCCCTTACTCTGCATAGACATATTTTAATGCATGCTCTGGATCGGCATATGGAGCCGCTTCAGCATATTCTGTTGCCTCATTAACTAACTGCATAATTCGTTCTACCATCTCTTTTTCTATGCTATCTGTCAGAATATTTAAATTCTTCAAATAACTAGCGAATTTTAGAATAGGATCATTTTTCTTAGCTTCTGCTACCTCATCTTGTTCTCGATAGCTTCGATCATCATCATCACTAGAATGTGGTGTTAATCGATAAGAAATGGCTTCAATTAATGTAGGACCTTCTCCTCGTCGACCTCGATCAGCTGCATCTTTGACTGCACGAAATACCTCAAGTGGATCATTTCCATCAACCGTTTCTCCTGGCATTCCATATCCAATAGCTCGATCAGAAATTTTATCACATGCAACTTGCATTTCATATGGAACAGATATCGCATATTTGTTATTTTCACACATAAAAATAACTGGAAGTTTATGAACAGCTGCAAAATTGGCCCCTTCATGAAAATCTCCTTGGTTAGAAGAACCTTCACCAAATGTCACAAAGGTAACCAGATTTTTTTTCTCCATTCTACCTGCTAAAGCAATCCCAACTGCATGTGGTACTTGTGTGGTTACAGGGGAAGACCCTGTTACGATTCTATTTTTCTTTTGTCCAAAATGACCAGGCATTTGTCGACCACCTGAATTTGGATCCTCTGCTTTAGCAAAAGCGGAAAGCATTAACTCTTTTGCTGTCATTCCAAATGCTAATACAACTCCCATATCACGGTAATAAGGAAGAACATAGTCTTCTTTGCGATTTAAAGCAAAAGCTGCTCCTACTTGTGCAGCCTCTTGACCTTGACAAGAAATAACAAAAGGGATTTTACCTGCACGGTTTAGCAACCACATTCGTTCATCAATTTTCCGAGCTAACAACATCGTTTCATACATACTAAGTACATCTTCATTTGTTAAATTTAGTGAAGAATGACGATTTTCTGTCATGTTTATACCTCCTTAATTAGAAAAGCGGAAGCGTCATTATCAAACCAAAGTGACTAGATAGACGCCTGAAGATTGACTCCAAAAACTAAGTATAAATTCAATTATTGATCTTACCTTTGATTAATAGTGAATAGCTTTACCATAAACAGCAAGTGCTGCCTCACCGATTACCTCAGATAATGTTGGATGAGGATGAATCGTATGTGAAATTTCCCATGGTGTTGCATCAAGCACTTTAGCTAGAGCAGCTTCAGAAATCATATCTGTTACGTGAGGTCCAATCATATGAACACCTAATAAATCATCTGTTTCTTCATCTACTACAAGCTTTACAAATCCTTCAGTTTCTCCGAAAACAAGAGCCTTACCTATTGCACTAAACGGAAATTTGCCTACCTTCACTTTATATCCTTTTTCCTTAGCGTCATCTTCGGTATATCCTACACTAGCAATTTCAGGTGAACTGTAGATACATTTAGGTATTAATGTTTCATCAATTGGAAGAGGTTTTTGATTTGCAATATGTTCTACCGCAATAATTCCCTCATGTGAAGCAACATGTGCAAGCTGTAAACCACCGATCACATCTCCAACTGCATAAATATGAGATTCCTTTGTTTGAAAAAATTCGTTTGTGTCAATATATCCCTTCTCCACTTTAATATCAGTATTTTCTATACCAATACCTTCAATATTTGGTAAGCGTCCAACAGATACTAATATTCTTTCTGCTGAAAACGAAGGTTGTTCTCCATTGTGATCTGCACGAATGGTTACTTGGTGTTCATCTTTAACAAGTGATTCTGGTAATACTTTTGCACTTGTAATAATTTTAATGCCCTTTTGAGTCATCAATTTTTTCATTTCATTAGAAATTTCTTGATCTTCTGTTGGAAGTATTCGCTTAGAATATTCTATAACTGTTACTTCAACATCAAAGTCAGAAAGCATCGATGCCCATTCAATTCCAATAACACCACCACCAACAATAATGATGGATTTTGGTAATTTCTCTAAATCAAGTGCTTCATCAGAAGTTAATACATATTCTCCATCAATCTCTAACCCCGGAAGACTTCTTGGCCTAGATCCAGTGGCGACAATGACATTTTTGGGAATTAACATCTCATTTTCTTCTCCGTTATTCATTTCAACAGAAATAGTGCCTGGCATTGGCGAGAAAATGGAAGGTCCTAAAATTCGTCCTATTCCTTCATAGATATCAATACTGCCTTTTTTCATTAAATGTTGCACGCCATTATGTAATGAATTAATAATTGATTGCTTACGTTCTTGAACTTTTAGAAAATTTAGCTTTACTTCAGCCGTTTCAACACCAAATTCTTCGCTTTTTTTCGTTGTAGCATAAACTTCTGCACTTCGTAACAAAGATTTACTTGGAATACATCCTTTATGAAGGCATGTTCCACCTAACTTTGCTTTTTCAACTACAGCTGTTTTAAGTCCAAGCTGTGATGCACGAATAGCTGCAACATATCCCCCAGTTCCTCCACCAAGAATAACAAGATCATATTCAGTCGCCATATATACAGCCTCCTTTATGTCTAAACATTTGTTTAAGAAGTAACATATTGAAAATCAATTAAAGACTTTTGAAGTCATCTTTTCATTAGGGTAATTTTTTGCTTCTTCTTCACCTATCAAAACGCGTAATGCACCTTCTGCTAATGCTTGAAGTTCATTTTCACCTGGAAATACTAGCACATCTGCAATCCAATCTATATATGACGAAATCTCTTTTACAAATTTTTTGCCATAAGCTAAACCACCAGTTAATACAATTGCATCAACCTTACCCTTTAAAACAGCACTTGCTGAACCTATTTCTTTTGCAATTTGATAAGCCATTGCTGAATAGATAAGAGAAGCATCAGAATTCCCCGCTTCTACCATTTTCTCCACTTTTACTGCATCATTTGTACCTAAATAGCCTACAAGTCCACCTTGACCAACAAGTTTCTTCATCACTTCTTCACGAAAGAAATCTCCTGAATAACACATCGAAACAAGATCTCCTGCAGGTACTGTTCCTGCACGTTCAGGACTAAATGGTCCATCACCATGAAGGCCATTATTAACATCCACCACTCGTCCTTGCTTATGTGCTCCTACGGTTATACCTCCACCCATATGAGTAATAATCAAGTTCATTTCTTCATACTTTTTATTTTGTTCTGCTGCCACACGACGGGCAACTGCCTTTTGGTTTAACGCATGAAAGATACTTCTTCTTTCAATTGATGGTACTCCTGAGATCTTCGCAATTTCATCCATTTCATCAACGACAACCGGATCAACTATATATGCAGGGATATTTAATCCATTAGCAATTTCAAAAGCAATGATACCACCTAAATTGGACGCATGTTGTCCAGCAAATCCATTTCTTAAGTCTTCTAACATTTCATCATTGACAGTATAAGTACCACCTTCAATTGGACGTAGTAAACCACCACGACCACAAACTGCATTTAACTTAGAAATGTTAATTCCTTCTTCATCAAGAGTCTCAAGAATCGTTTGTTTTCGGAATTCATATTGAGCGATAATGCTCGGAAACATATTAATCTTCTCTGTATCATGTCTAAGTGTTTTCTCAAACATTGATCGGTCATTATCAAAAACACCAATTTTCGTTGATGTGGATCCTGGATTAATAACAAGGATTCGATATTCTTTTACCTGCAACGTATAAACCTCCGTAGTAAGTTAGACTTCCTTCCCAACTAGGGTTCATTAGCCCTTTTCTCTTCTCTATTTAACAATGTGAAATTGGAGTTAAGAGATTTCTCCTCCTAACTCCATGAAAACTACTACTTATGACCTACGGCTTAAAATATGGTGACCGTTTTGAAGGAACTGACTACGAGAATTTCTCATTCGTTCAATTCTTTCTTCTGCTAAACGATCAGCAGCCTTATATGTTGGAATTTTGTCACGTTTTGCAATTTCAATCACTCGATCAATATTACTATAAATACCTTCTACCTTTTTCAGTGCTCGCTCACTGTTATAGCCATATAATTCATCAGCTACATTGATCACTCCACCAGCATTAATCACATAGTCTGGAGCATAAACAATCCCCATTTCATGAATTAAATCTCCATGTTGTGTATCTTTTAATTGATTATTTGCAGCACCAGCAATCACACTAGCTTTTAATTGCGGAATGGTTACATCATTAATCGTTGCTCCAAGTGCACACGGAGCATAAATATCACATTCTACAGCATAAATATCATTAGGTTCGACAGCTTTTGCATTAAAGTCTTCTACTGCACGACGAACAGCATCTTTATTAATGTCTGTAACGATTAATTGTGCTCCTTCTTCATGTAGATGTTTACATAAGTTATAAGCAACATTACCAACACCTTGAACTGCCACAACCTTACCTTCAAGAGAATCTGATCCAAAAGCTTCCTTTGCCGCAGCTTTCATTCCACGGTAAACACCATAAGCTGTAACTGGAGATGGATTTCCTGATGAACCAAATGCAGGTGAGATTCCTGTTACATAGTCTGTTTCTTCGTGAATTAAATCCATATCCGCTACCGTTGTTCCAACATCCTCTGCTGTTATGTAACGTCCATTTAACCCTTGAATATATCGTCCAAAAGCACGGAATAATTCTTCATTTTTATCTTTTCTAGGATCTCCGATTATAACTGTTTTACCACCGCCAAGATTTAATCCAGCGGCAGCATTTTTATAAGTCATACCACGTGCTAAACGAAGAGCATCCTCAATAGCTTCCTCTTCTGAATTATAAGTCCACATACGAGTTCCACCTAGTGCTGGACCTAATGTCGTATCATGGATAGCTATAATCGCTTTTAATCCTGATTGTTTATCTTGACAAAAAACTAGTTGTTCATAATCATACTGCTCCATATATTTGAAAATTTCCATGCTGTATTTCCTCCTAAATATTACTTTTCAGTTGAACATAATGCTAACGCTAAAGAATAAAGTTTACTTTCAGCAGTATCAGAACGACTCGTTAACACAATTGGTGCTTTAGCTCCTGCAATGACCGCCCCTACCTTTGCTTTGGCAAAGTAGATCAATGATTTGTATAAAACATTTCCTGTTTCAAGAGAAGGCACAAATAAAATATCTGATTGACCAGCTACATCACTATTAATTCCTTTTATTTTAGCTGCTTCTAAAGATATGGCGTTATCAAGTCCCAATGGTCCATCAATAACACAGTTTTTAATTTGACCTCTTTTGTTCATTAAAGTTAATGCAGCTGCATCGACCGTTGCTTGCATCGATGGGTTAACTGTTTCAACAGCAGTAATGACAGCTACATTTGGTTTTTTGATCCCAATCGCTCTAGCAATTTCAACAGAATTGTTAATGATTTGCTCTTTTTGATTTAAGTCAGGAGCAATATTCATCGCTGCATCTGTGACAATCTGTACTTTAGGGAAATCTGGGATATCAAAAACAGCAACATGTGACAATACCCTTCCCATTCTTAGTCCATATTCTTTATTTAATACAGCTTTCAAAAGTGTTGCTGTAGATATATGGCCTTTCATTAAAACAGAAGCCTCATTTTCATGTACCGATTTTACTGCCTGCTGAGCAGCTTGTTCCTTTGTTCTTGTATGAATTATTTTGACATATTCCTTATTACAGCCTTTTTTTATTAATAATTCTTCAATTTCTTCTCTATTTCCAAAAAGTAAAAAGTGAGCTAAGTCACGATTAATCGCTTCAACTACAGCTTCAATTACTTCTTCATCTTCTGCCGAAGCAACAGCAACTGTATTACCCCTTATTTTGGCAGCTTCAATTAGCAGATTATCCAACTTCATTTATTATCCAGATCCTTCCACTAGAGTTTTCATCTGCATCTATATAACTTAATGCAAAAAACGTGCCAAAATCATTACTTATAAAAAATAATTCATTCATTTATTAACTTGTCCTATTAAAATTCATGTTTAAGGTTATCATTTTGCCTTTATGTACAGCTTTTTTCTGAAAGATTGTTTCTAATTGCCTTAATTATCTGTTGAAAACAGTCTTTTTATCGCATAAGTGGTACTGATCTAGTAGAAAAGATTCCATTAGACTTTATAAAGTGCTGTTTCCTTCAAGCATGCCAAAGCAACAAAGTTTATGAAAACAACCTATGTTAAAAGACCCTATTAGTCCAAACCGTAATAAAATTTCATTTTCTACTTCTTTATCATATACCGATCATGCACCTTTTTGCAAACTATGAATTTTATTGCACGCTATTATTTGCAAGGTTATATTTTTCCATCTTATAATACAAGCTCCTTAATGAGATCCCTAATGCTTTTGCCGTCTTAGTGCGATTATATTCATGTATTTCTAAAGAATTCTTAATCACATCTGCTTCAACCTTTTCGACAACATCAGAGAGTTTCTCATGATTAGTATGAACAAAAGGAACATTTTCTTGTACTTTTTTTTCTTTTGATGCAAGTTGAAGCATCGGAATATGTTTACCATCAATTTCCACTTCATGATGTTCCATAAATATAATAGCTCTACCAAGGATGTTTTCAAGCTCTCGTACATTTCCTGGCCAATCATAATTTAGTAAAATGTCAATTGCATTAGGGTGAACATTTTCAATATTTCTTCCGTAGTCTTGATTCAACTTACCAATTAACCTTTCACAAAGAGCTGGTATATCTTCCTTTCGATCCCTAAGTGGAGGTATGGAAATCGGGTAACGATTAAGACGATAATATAAATCTTCTCGAAAACTTCCTTCCGACATCGCTTTTTCTATATTGACATTTGTTGCAGCTATTACACGTACATTAACAGCTATTGGTTTTGTTCCTCCAACTCTAACTATTTCATTTTCTTGGAGAACGCGCAGAAGTTTAGCTTGCATGTTTGCAGATAATTCTCCAATTTCATCTAAAAATATGCTTCCATTATTCGCTTCCTCAAAAAACCCTCGTTTTCCTCCGCGTTTCGCTCCTGAAAAAGCGCCTTCTTCATAACCAAACAGTTCACTTTCAAGTAAGTTTTCTGATATCGCTGCACAGTTCACACGAATAAATTTGTTATATTTGCGATCACTAGCATTATGAATGGCGTGCGCAAAAAGTTCTTTCCCCGTCCCAGATTCACCTCTTAGTAAAACTGTAGCAGGAGTTTTCGCCCCAAGTTTCGCTTGCTCTATAGCCATTTTAATTTCTTCACTATTTCCTATAATATCTTCAAATGAATATTTTGCTTCTAATGTTCTGATAATTTGTCTTGCACGATGAAGCTCTGTTGTTAATGTTTGAATCTCAGACATATCATGAATGACACCAACACTACCTTTTAGCTTTCCGTTAACAATGACTGGTGCAACATTGACAATAACATCTTTTTTAGCAGGACCCACCTTCATCCTTGCTCCTCGCACTGCCCGCCTTGTTTGGAGCACCTTCATATGCATACTTTCACCTTCAGATATATCTGCCGTAGCTGGTTTACCTATTACTTGTTCTTCTGTTAATCCTGTCATTTTCGTATAAGCACGATTAATAAGAATTCCATGACCTTCTTCATCAACTACAGAAATGGCCTCCTCTGAAGACTGAATAATCGCTTCTAGCATCACTTGAATTTCCTTCAAATCTGTTACTTCTTCTGCTAAATTAACAACTTCAGTGATATCTTTAAAAAGAGATATTGCTCCAAGTAAATTACCAGATTCATCGATCATTGGCATCCTTGTTGTAATGATTTTCAAACCATTTTCTAGTACTTGTTCTTGGTTTGTTTCCAACTCACGTGATTTAAGTGTTCTTGGAAGTAAACTTGACGGTATAACTTCATTAACTTTCATACCTAGAGCACTTTTTCGTGAAAACCCAGTAATTTCTTCTGCCGTTTTATTAAAAAGAATAATGTTTTCATTCGTATCAATGACAATCATTCCATCATTTGTTGAATCTAAAATGGTTTGCTGCTTATAAGCTTCTTCTTTAAGTTTGGCAATTAATACTTCCTTTTCATCAACAAGATCAGAAATAATATACGCAACAGAGCCGGGAATAATCACCACATCATGAGCCACTTGGCTTTGAAGCTCATACATAACTTCTTCACTACCTGTTGCTTCAATGATAATACTTACGTTTTCACTTAGCATCTTTTTCCAACTAACATCTGTTGCAATTCCCAATTGTCTCGCATAAGCCAAACCAGGAGCTTGATCATCTTTGTCAATAACAGCAACTACTTGCATAATGTTAGTTTCCACTAATCTTTTTAGTAAGGCCATTCCACCTTTACCCGCACCTACAATCATGACTCGTTGCATATTTAACCTATCCCCTTTAAATAACTAGTTATATAACATCCCGATTGAGATCATTTGCAATTTTTTGCACACCTTTATCATAGCCTATAGGATAAGACTTGACAAACTCGTTATAGAAACAGACAATTATAATGCGAGAAAAAGAAAGGACTATATTTTTATGTCTAGAATAATTGCATTAATCATCATGGTCATTCCAGGTCTTTTTGCTGTATATGGAATTAAACTTATGCGCGATATGACATTTGGCTTACTTCAGCCCCCTATCCCTTTTCTATGGCTACAATTTATATTAGGTCTGTTGCTATTTTTGGGCGGTTTAAGCTTTGTTGCAGGTTTTATATTTTATCGTGATCGTAAAAGAAATAAAGTTCAGAAAAGATTTGCTAGAAAATGATTGTTTTAAAGAAAATAGCATGCAAAAAGAGGTTGGGAGATAAGTATTAGGCTATAAAAAAACCCGAATTATTAGGTGATCTGTCAATTAAACATTTGCCTAATAGTTCGGGTTTTTATTTGCCTCTTCAATATTTTTTTGATTTTCCATACTTTTTAAGAACTAGTGGAATGAAGCGGAAGACACTCGACTCCTGCGGGTGCTGAGGAAAGGCTGAGACCCCACAGGTGCTTGCGCCGAGGAGGCTTAGCTTCCTCCCCGCGGAAAGCGAGTGTCTGCAGCGAAATGGAACGAACTCGTTTCTTTCAGCTTACCTGAATTTAGATTTATTCGTCTTTTTGTATGACTTCTTTAATTATGTCCCAGCCTCTTTCTTATCTACCCTCGTATCTCCAAAGCACGTTCAGGATAATCAGTAATAATCGCCGCTACTTTTTCATGAATCAATTGTTTCATCACTCCTCGATCATTTACTGTAAAAGGCCTTACAGCCACCCCACAAGCTTGAGCTTCTTTAATAATTGAATTTTTCGCAGCATAAAAATGTGGATGTAAACTATCTGCACCAATACTTCTTGCGTACTCCCATGGCTTATATAAGCCTTCCATATATAAAGCAGCAGTTTCGATATCAGGTGAAATACTCTTACAGTTCACCAAGCTATAATGATTAAAAGAAGAAAGAATCACTTTGTCTTCTAGCTTATATTTTAAAATTAAAGAAATCGTTTTTTCTTCCATCTCTGGATATTCGACAATTCCGTTCTTTAACTCTATGTTAAGAATGATTGTTGGAAGCGTAACTGCCCACTTTAGCACTTCTTCTAGTGTTGGTATAAAAGACTTGCCACTATATTGAGAAAAAGAAAAACAAGCATCTAACTTTGTTATCTCATCAGAAGTTAAATCTTTAATAAATCCGGTACCATTAGTCGTTCGATCAACTGTTTCATCATGAATAACAACAAGCACACCATCTTTTGTCATTTGCACATCTAACTCAATTCCATCGGCTCCTGCTTTCATAGCTTCTTTAAACGAAAGCATCGTATTCTCCGGATATGTCCCAGCGGCACCTCTATGTCCTAAAATCAATGTCATCTTGTATGCTCCTTCATTTCGTGTAAAATAAGATTCAGGAGGAATGTTAAATGAGACCATTACAAATATCTGCAGATACAGCACAGAAGCTTGCAAAATCACTAAACATACCACTTGAACAGGTGATGCATATGCCACAGCATATCTTACTTGCAAAGCTAGCTGAACTTAATAAAAAGGAAGAAAACGAAAAGGAAGACTAAATCAGTCTTTCTTTTTTCGTTGCGCAAATTTTATTTATTTTAAACGAATTCCTACTCCTAAAAACCAACTCCTATTATCATACTACTTTTCCATAAAAGCAAAAACATCCTAGCTACAATTTCACTGAAAATTAGCTTAGTAAAGCATTGGTTTGTCCATTATATAGATAGTGCAGACATGAAGCATCCTATTTGAAATTTCTAAAGACATTTTACTTATTTAGCCCAATCAATAAAGTTCTATAGAGTAAAATCGACCAAAACTAAATAAATTAAAAAATAAAATATAGTACCAGATACTAACTCCAGATGTTATTATTAGGTTATAAATAAATAAGAGGTGTTTACACATGAATTCAAAAGCTCGTATAACCGCTATAGGTAGTTATGTTCCTAGCAAAGTAATGACAAATGATGATCTTGAAAAACTAGTAAACACAAACGATGAATGGATTACTAAAAGAACAGGAATTAAAGAACGAAGAATTGCAGCTGTTGACGAATATACAAGTGATCTTTCTTTGAAGGCTATTCAAGATTTAACAGCGCGCTTTAATAAAGACATTCGTGATGTTGACATGATTATTGTTACAACCCTAACACCTGATTACCTAACACCAAGTGTAGCTTCCTATATTCAAGGTAAGTTAGGTATAAAACACGCTGGAGCCATCGACCTTAATGCAGCATGTGCAGGCTTCACTTATGGATTACATATGGCAAACAGTTTAATTACTAGTGGACTTCACAAAAAGATCCTTGTTGTTGGTGCTGAAACATTATCAAAAATTACTGATTTCACTGACAGATCTACATGTATTTTATTTGGAGATGGAGCAGGTGTTGTTCTTGTAGAACAAAGTGAGAATGGTGGATTTCTCTCTTCTACAGTCACCTCTGAGGGAGAAAAAGCAATGCATTTGTACGGAACTAATTTTTCACATATGATGTTTGACCAAGAGCTTCAACATAAACGTCAGTTTGTTCAAAATGGACGTGAAGTATATAAATGGGCAGTATCCACTGTTCCTAACGGAATAAAATCTCTAATGGAGAAATCTCCATACACTTTACATGATGTTAACTGGTTTATTCCTCATAGCGCAAATTTAAGAATGATTGAATCTATATGCAATAAAGCAAGTATTCGTCTCGACCAAACATTATACAGTTTAGAAAAGTATGGTAACACTTCAGCAGCATCCATTCCACTAGCTATGGATCTTGGGATTAAAGAAGGTAAGATTAATGTTGGTGATCTGGTTTTATTATATGGGTTTGGTGGAGGCCTTACACAATGTGGACATTTAATTCGATGGGGTTAACTATAACTTTAGGTTAAAGTAAAATTACATATTTCAACAAATATAGAAAATACTAAATGTAGTATAGTTTTAACATAGGAGTTGAGAAAATGAGACAAACCCTAACAGTACTTCTTCTACTTTTTAGTATTTTCACTACCAATGCTACCTATGCAAAAGCACCAGAATCCTATGGTGCCAACGGGGCGCTAAGAGATCAAGATCTTTCACTAGTAAAAGCTTTAACTTATTCTTTAGAAGATGAATATTTAGCACAAGCCAACTATGATGTATATATTGATAAGTTCGGTGCAATTCGGCCATTTGTTCAAATAAAAGTGGCTGAAAAACATCATATCAGTACACTTCTAACTCTTTTTAAGAAATACAACATAGAAGTCCCCAAAGATAAAGCGAAAAACTATACAAACTCCCCTCCCTCCCTTGAACATGCATTTTCAAACGGGATAGAAAAAGAAAAAGAAAATATTTCAATGTACAACAAGCTTGAATTAATAGAGGTTTTCCCAGATGATGTACTATCGATATTTAAACAATTAAGAATGGATTCTCACACTCATTTACAAAAGTTAGAACGTAGATAAAGCCAACAATTTTTAACAAATTAAAATTCATCTAGGAAGATCCTGAAAGAAACTTAATAATGAGACAACAAAAAAGCATCCTGTTTATCGAAAGACGAATAAACTAGGATGCTTTTGAATGATAAAATTAAATACGAACATTGACTGTCTGTCACTTACTTCTGTTACTGAAACAATAAATTCAAAAAGCCATGTCCTTAACACGTCTGAAATTTATTCCTTTCAGCTAGCTTTATGTTCTAAACGAAGTTTATCAGCAACCATCGCAATAAATTCACTGTTTGTCGGTTTTGCTTTTGTCATACTTACTGTGTACCCAAATAAAGTTGAGATTGAATCAATATTTCCACGGCTCCAAGCAACTTCAATAGCATGACGAATTGCACGTTCAACACGGGAAGCTGTTGTGTTGTATTTTTTAGCGATATCAGGATAAAGCACTTTCGTGATTGAGCCTAATAGTTCAATATCATTGTAAACCATTGAAATAGCTTCACGTAAGTATAAATATCCTTTAATATGAGCTGGAACACCTATTTCATGGATGATACTTGTTATATTCGCATCTAGATTTCTACCTTTAGTTGGCGTTTCATGAGATCTCATACTTGAGTTAGCACGCTTAAGGATTGGCGCTGCATTTCCACTAACTTGACGGATATGACTCGCTAAACCTTCCATATCAAATGGCTTTAGAATAAAATATGCCGCTCCAAGATCTACAGCCTTCTTCGTTACATCTTCTTGACCGAAAGCTGTTAGCATAATTACATTCGGCTGAGGACGATCCAATTGTCTGATCTTCTCTAATACTCCTAACCCATCAAGATGTGGCATAATAATATCCAACACTAATACATCAGGTTCTTTCTCCTTTAACATCGTTAAACATTCTTGACCATTATATGCTACACCAAGAACTTCCATATCCTCTTGACTTGATAGATACTCTTCAAGTAAACCTACGAGTTCTCGGTTATCATCAACTACACATACTTTAATTTTATTCACAAATATTTCCTCCTCATTCCTAATTAGCACGAATGCACTTATGATTCCTATTATATATATATACGATTACGTTAACAATTTCGACATTTCTTCGAAAATTCCTTTAAATTTTTAAAAAAACTTTAAAAAATGAAGGAAAACATAGTTTTTCTCCATTATACTCCGTAATTCGACTAAATACACCATTTGACTTTTATATTAATATTAGTTTTGTCGAAAAATCTTTTCTTTCTTTTATTTTACCTAACATCACCTAAAATGGAAAGCAAAAATAATAAAAACTGTCAAGAAAACAGAATTTTCTTGACAGTTTTTATTTTAACTTACTTTTTGTTGTTGTTTGGAATAAATATCAATTCCAGCTTCATTTAGCATCCATTCAATATGAACACCATACCCGCTTGTTGGATCGTTTACAAAAACATGTGTAACAGCACCAATCACTTTACCATTTTGTATGATCGGGCTACCACTCATACCTTGAACAATACCACCAGTCTTATCCAAAAGTCGTTTATCCGTTATTTTTATAACCATACCTTTCGTCGCTGGAAACTTCTGTGGAACAGAACTGACAACTTCGACTTCAAATTCTTCCACCTTATCACTATCAACAACAGTTAAAATTTTTGCAGGTCCTTCTTTTACCTCATTTGATAGTGCGATCGGCATTGCTTTATCCATTACACCATTATTCATGTCTTGATTAAGCTCACCAAAAATTCCAAAGGCACTATTTCGTGTAATATTTCCAATGATTTTTCTGTCTTCCGAAAACCTAGCTAACTTTTCACCAGGATTTCCATTACTACCTTTTTCAATCGATGTAACTGTTGACCTTACTATTTGTCCATCCTCAACTACAATGGGCTTTTTAGTGTCCATATCTGAAATGACATGTCCAAGTGCTCCATATTTCTTTGATTTAGGATCGTAGAAAGTCATTGTTCCAATACCAGCTGCCGAATCCCTGATATATAAACCAATTCTAAAGGAGCGATCATTTTCATCTTTTAAAGGATATAATTTAGTTTTAATTTTTTCATCTTCTCTTTTTAATACTAAATCAAGTGGCTTTCCAGTTTTACCAGCATCCTGAATGTATGGTGTAACATCACTCATCTGTTCAATTTTTGTTCCATTGATGTTTGTAATGATGTCACCAACTTCTACACCTGCAATTTCACCTGGAGACTTTTTACCATCTGCTGTATTAATTTGGTGATGTCCTACCACCAATACGCCAAGACTATTTAGTTTTACACCTATTGATTGTCCACCTGGAATAACTTTAAAATCAGGTAAAACATCTACACCAACTTTTTTAACAGGAAAACCTGCAAGATCGAATACAACTTCTCCTTCTCCTGCCTTTTTCCCATGAACATCAAGTGTTTGACCATCACTATTTTTTTGAACTGTAAATGCCTCTGCTGTTTCTTGTGAAGCATTTACCGGAAATGAACTTTGTACACTTACATTTTGAGTTTCAAACACCTTAATATGATTCGGTATTTGAACGTATTCTCTTACTTCTTTCACAAAACCTAAACTTGTAAATAAAACAAGGAGAAGTACACCAATAATTTTTCTCATTTTATCTGTCTGCAAAAACCTTCACTCTCCTCGCTCCTACCCACACCACACTGTATATATGGCTACAGTTTTAATGTAGCCTTTTTAAGGCTTATTTATAACTTGAATAAGTAGAAATTTAAAGGATTTGTTGTAAGAATTAGGAGATCATTGACGATAAGTCAATAATTTTAGTTTACCCATAAAATGTTTGAATAAAATAGCTCTGTAAAATCATCAATTTTGTTGCATTTAATAAGTTTAAAGCAGTAATGGAATTTCTCCATTTTTACTTCAGTCATTTTTTGAATGATAAAAAGCCACCCAAAAATACTGGGTGACTTAAAAGACTTTCAATTTAACCTTTTGAGGTATGTGCAAGTGATAACAGTTCTTTGGCATGTTCCTTTGATAGTTCTGTTACTTCTACACCTGCTATCATACGACCAATTTCTTTTATCTTTTCTTCTTCTATTAAAGGCTTAACACTCGTCTTAGTTCGACCTGAAATCGTTTCTTTTGCAATATAAAGATGAGTATCTGCCATTGCAGCAACTTGGGGTAAATGTGTAATACACAAGACTTGGGATCCATTTGAAACCCGATAAATTTTTTCTGCAATCGCTTGAGCAACACGTCCACTTACTCCTGTATCAACCTCATCAAAAATAATTGAAGTTATCCCTTGATGCTGTGAAAAAATACTCTTCATCGCAAGCATAATACGAGAAAGCTCTCCACCTGAAGCAGTTTTACTTAATGATTTTAGAGGCTCACCAGGATTTGTAGAGATGAAAAATTCTATATCATCTGAACCATTTGCTGTATATTTAACCTGTTGCCCTGAGGATGTTTGTTTTGTAGAAATCTTCACATCAAAAGTAGTTTTTTCCATATAAAGTTCTTTCAATTCTTGATGGATTTCATCAATTAACACCTTGGCAAAATTTTTGCGAATATTTGAGACGTTTTTAGCTTCAATAGTTAAATCCTCTAAAATAGAGTCCAATTCTTTTTGTAGTTTGTATAAATGACTATCTTTATTTTTTATCGTATCAATTTCTTCTTCAATCTTTGCTGAATATGTTAATATCTCTTCAACAGTTTGACCATACTTTCGCTTTAAAGTATTGATTTCATTTAATCTACTTTCAACGGTATTCAATCGTTCTGGATCAAACTCTAGAGATTCCAATTCATTTCTAACCTGATATGAAAGATCTTCAAGCATATAATAAGCATTCGAAATAGTCTCAGAAAGATCTTTTAATGTTTTATTTATATTACCGACATTTTCTAGATTACTCATAGCATGTCCAACCCAATCTAACCCTCGTTGTTCACCATGTAGAGCACTATAACTATTATTTAAGGATTCATACACTTTTTCATAATTCGAAATTTGATTTTTTTCCTCTTGAAGTAGCTCATCTTCTTTTGGCTGTAAATCTGCACCTTCAATTTCTTCTAATTGAAACTGTAAAAGATCTAATCTGTGTGCCATTTCTTGTTCATTTTCTGATAATTGAATTATTTTCTTTTGTAAGGAATCAAAGTTTCGATAAACATCAAAATAATTCTCAAGAGCTAGTTTTATCTTCTTACCTCCATATTGATCAAGAAGATGAATATGGTTTTCTTCGTTCATTAATTCTTGGTTATCATGCTGTCCATGAACATCAACAAGAAATTGCCCAACCTCTCGCAAGACCGCAATCGTAACTAATTTTCCATTTATCCGACAGATACTTTTACCGTTGGACGATAAATCTCGTCGTAAAATAATCATTCCGTCACTAACATCAATTCCAAATTCTTCACACTTACTATAAACAGGGTGTTTTTCATCCTCTATTAAGAAAAGAGCTTCTAATTCAGCACGTTTTTCACCATATCGAACAAACTCCGAAGAACCTCTAGCTCCAGCTAAAAGATGAATCGCATCAATAATAATTGATTTACCCGCACCTGTTTCTCCTGTTAATACTGTTAAACCTTTTTCAAATGAGACAGTCAATAACTCAATAATCGCAAAATTTTTAATAGATAATTCCGCTAACAAACAGAATCACACCTCTTATATATTTTGTATCTGCACTAGCCATTAGCTAATGCATTTAATAAATTTAAAAAATAATGTCTATATTATTTTATAGCATGTCTAGAAATCGTTGTGAAATCGAATCCGTGTCATCTGATGTACGACAAATAATTAAAATTGTGTCATCACCACAAATTGTTCCTAGCACTTCATCCCAATCAAGATTGTCGATAAGCGCACCGATAGCATTTGCATTACCAGGAAGTGTTTTCATCACCAGCATATGTCCTGCAGAATCTATCTTAACAAAGGCATCCATTAATGCACGTTTTAACTTTTGAAGTGGATTAAAGCGTTGATCAGCAGGTAAGCTATATTTATATCTTCCATCAATCATTGGAACCTTCACTAAGTGTAATTCTTTAATATCTCTAGAAACAGTTGCTTGTGTTACATTAAAGCCCATTCCCTTTAATAAATCAACTAATTCATCTTGTGTTTCAATATCATTATTTGTAATAATTTCACGGATTTTTATATGTCTTTGTCCTTTATTCACGTTAAGCACCCCTTTTGCAATGATGCACTATTGTTCATTCTTTGCATGTTTATACCTTACATCTTATATGAAAACCCATAAAAAGTACAGTTTTATTAAAAATTTCTACTTGAAAACTGCATAAAAACTATAATAAAACCTTGTTGTATAAAAATTAAAGAATGTGACTAAATAATTCATTTGCATGAATATACAGATAATTCCGTAAAAAAGGCAAGAATTGAGCTATAGCTACAATTCTTGCCTTTACATTTTATTTACTTTCTTTTAATTGAGCATGCGCCATATTAACAATCTCTTTAGCTGATTCAGAAATGTTGTTAACTCCTATATCTTTAGGACCTTCCCATAAAAGATGAAGAAGAAATTCAATATTTCCATCTCCTCCTGTAATAGGTGAGTAGGAAAGATTTTGAATATTATAGCCTTCCTTTAAAACGAAATCCATCATTTCTTTTAGTACATGCTCATGAACAGCAGGATCACGAACAATCCCTTTTTTACCGACAAACTCTCGACCAGCTTCAAATTGCGGTTTTATAAGAGCAACGATATGACTATGAGGTACTAAAATGGTTTTTAAAACAGGAAAAATTAATTTTAAAGAAATAAACGATACATCAATACTTGCAAATTCAGGCATACCTTTTTCAAAATCTTCTGGTTTAACATATCGAAAATTCGTTCGTTCCATCACGACAACTCTTTCATCTTGACGCAACTTCCAAGCAAGCTGATTATAGCCTACATCTAAAGCATATGAAAGCTTTGCTCCATTTTGAAGAGCACAATCTGTAAAACCACCTGTTGATGATCCAATATCAATCATCACTTTATTTTCTACATTTATTGTAAATTCATTTAGAGCTTTCTCAAGTTTCAATCCGCCTCGACTTACATATGGCAATGTTTTCCCTTTTACAGTTAAAAGAAGGTCCCGAGAAACTTTTTCACCAGGTTTCTCTAAACGTTCTTCATTTCCATATACTTGTCCAGCCATTATTGCACGCTTTGCTTTCTCACGTGTTTCAAACAAGCCATTTTCTACTAAAAGTATATCTAATCTTTCTTTTTTACTACTCATGATCTCATAACTCTTTTTTCTTGTTCAGGTAACATTTCTTTTAATTCCTTTACAACATTTTCTGTTGTCATACCGATTTCTTCTAGAAGCTTAGAAACACTGCCATGTTCAATAAATCGATCAGGAATGCCAATACGAGATATTGTTGAAGTTGCTTGTTGTTTTTGAGCGAATTCTAATACGGCACTTCCAAATCCACCCTGTAGAACTGCTTCTTCAATTGTTAAAACAGGAATTCCTTCAGCAAAAATATCAATCAACATACTTTCATCTAATGGTTTGATAAATCGTGCGTTAACTACTCTTATGGATTTGCCTTGCTCAGACATCAAGTCCGCTGCTTCCATTGCCATTTCTATTGTTGTACCAAATGTTAAAATGACTGCATCTTTGCCCTCTTTTAGCACTTCCCAAGAGCCAATTGGAATCTCTTTTAGATCTTCATCCATTTGCACACCTATACCATTACCACGAGCATATCTTAGTGCAATTGGTCCATCATTATATTTTATCGCTGTATTAACAAGATGCTGTCCTTCATTTTCGTCCTTCGCCATCATGATAACCATATTAGGGATATGTCTTAAAAAGGCAATATCAAATACACCTTGATGTGTTTCTCCATCCGCACCAACTAATCCAGATCGATCAATTCCAATAAAGACGTTTAAGTTTTGGCGACAGATGTCATGCACAACTTGATCATACGCTCGTTGTAGAAAAGTTGAATAAATAGCTAAGAATGGTTTCATATCTTGTGTAGCTAAACCTGCTGCAACTGTTGTTGCATGCTGCTCTGCTATACCAACATCAAACATTCTATCAGGAAATTCTTCCGCAAATCCTTCTAATTTAGAGCCAACAGGCATAGCAGGTGTGATTGCCACAATACGCTCGTCACTTCTTGCAAGTTTACGAACTGTTTCACTAACAACCTTACTCCAAGCTGGGCCAACGACAGTAGGCTTTACAAAATCACCCGTTTCAATTTTATAAGGACCTGTTCCATGCCAAGTTCCGATTGTATCTGTTTCAGCAGGCTGATAGCCCTTCCCTTTTTTCGTGATTACATGCAATAAAACTGGTCCTGATGTTTTTTTAGCATATTGAAGATTTTCAAATAAATCATCATAATCATGACCATCTACAGGTCCAAGATACGTAAAACCAAGTTCTTCAAAGAAAACACCTGACACTAATAAATATTTCAAACTATCCTTCACACGTTCTGCTGTTGAAGCTAGTTTTCCACCCACTGCAGGAATTCTTTTTAATAAGTATTCTAGCTCATCTTTAACCCAGTGATACTTACCTGCTGTACGTAATCGTCCTAGAACATTATGAAGAGCTCCAACATTAGGTGCGATCGACATTTCATTGTCGTTCAAAACAACAATAACGTCTTTCTTTTCGCTCCCTATATGGTTAAGTGCCTCGAGTGCCATACCACCAGTCAAAGCTCCATCACCGATAATTGGGATAACATGTTCTTGTGATTTTTTTAGATCTCTAGCTATAGCCATGCCCATCGCAGCTGATAAAGAAGTAGAGCTATGACCTGTTTCCCATACATCATGTTCACTTTCACAGCGTTTTGGAAAACCACATAATCCTTGGTATTGACGTAATGTATCAAATTGCCCAGCACGACCTGTCAGAATTTTGTGAACATATGATTGATGTCCTACATCCCATAGAAACTTATCTTTAGGACTATCAAATACTTTATGAAGAGCAATAGTTAATTCAACAACACCTAAATTAGGACCTATATGCCCACCAGTATCAGCTAGCTTTTCAATTAAAAATTGACGGATTTCGGCACTAAGTTTTTCTAATTCATGGTTTGATAATTTTTTTAAAAAACTTGGGTCTTTAATGGATAGAAGATCCAAATGGATCACTCACTTTCGATTCAGTTTGTTTCTTATAGTCAATTTATTTCATGTTATGTTTTTATTGTATCTATCTATTTTAACGTAAACCTCATTTATTTGAAAACGTTTTAGGGTACAAGCTGTCATTTTACTTATAAAAAGGCTCTTTTATGAACATTTCCATGTAGTATCCATTGAATTTTAAACAGACCTTTTTAGATTTTACAGTTCATTTACGTATAATAAAGAGGCCTATTAAAACGATAATCAAGCAAAAAAAATTTACCATAAAAACGTTATAATTACAATGTTTTATGTGAATACGAGTATTCATTTACAAGGATACACAAAAAACCGTTACCTATGGAAACGGTTAATCTCTTTTCTAATTGATTATTAATGATCTCTATTCGCGATTAATTCACAAATTTGAACGAGAATGTTTGACTGTACAGACAAATTTTCTAAAAGATCTTTCGCTTGGCTAATATGCTCTTCTAATTTAGCCTTTGCACCTGGCATCGTTAAAATTTTAGGGTATGTTGTTTTTTCGTTCAATGTATCAGATCCAACTGGTTTTCCTATTTTCTGTTCATTTCCTTCAATATCTAATATATCATCGCGAATTTGAAAAGCAATTCCTAGATGATAACCAAGTTTTCTTAGTTTCTCAATGTCTTCTTCAGGAGCATCAGCTAAAATTGCACCAGAGATAATGCTATATTGAAGCAACTTTCCTGTTTTATTTTCATGAACAGACTGAAGTTCATCAAGAGTTAAAACTGTATCTTCACCTTCCATGTCAGCAATTTGTCCGCCAACCATTCCTTCAGCGCCTGCGGCTTTTACAAGTTCTGAGACGAGTCGAAGTTTGTTTTCTACCGAACAGTACGGATCATTGACGATTAAAGAAAAGCTTTGTGTTAATAATCCGTCACCAGCTAAGACGGCAACAGCTTCTCCAAATACTTTATGATTTGTTGGTTTACCTCTTCGTAAATCATCATCATCCATACAAGGTAAATCATCATGGATGAGAGAATACGTATGAATCATTTCAATTGCACAAGCTGTTGCCATTCCTAATTCTTCACGTTTTCCATAAGTATGTAGTAAAGCAAGCACAAGAATCGGTCTTAACCGTTTGCCACCTGCGTTGAGTGAATAAAGCATAGCTTCTTTAATTGTGTTTGACGCCTCAAGCTCGTTAATATATTGAGGTAATTTAGCTTCAATTGTTTGTTTTCGGGATAGTAAAAAATCGCTCAGTTCAATCGTCACGACTTTTCTTCCTCCTGTAGTTCAAACGGCTTTAATTCACCATCTTCTCGCAAAATATAATCCATTTGTTTTTCAACATGTTGTAGCTTGTCGTGACAAAGCTTTGATAGCACCATTCCTTTTTGAAAATAGTCAATCGCTTTTTCTAAAGGCACATCACCTTCCTCAAGTTTACCAACAATTTCTTCAAGCTGCTGCATCGCTTGTTCAAATGAAACTTCTTCTTCTTTTAATTGCTTTTCTTTACTCATTAATTGTACGCTCCTCTATTCCCATTACTTGACAATCAAGCTGACCATCTTTTAGTTGAACCTTAAGTCTGTTACCTGATTGTACTTGGTTTATACTTTTTATGAGCTGTTCCTCTTGATACACAATGCTATATCCTCTATCCATAATTTTCAGTGGACTTAATGCATTAAGTTTATCAATTGTGGCTTTGAATTGCGAGTTTTTATGCGTGATAACAGATGACATTTCACGATTAAGTTTTTTAAGTAATGACATATATGCTTCGTTTGATCTTTTCACCTGATCAGATGGATGTTCATTACCCAAACGGTTTTTAAGAGCAACATAAGCATCCTTTTTATATGTAAAAGCTCTTTGACCTACTTTTTGGAGACGATCAACCATCATATCTAATTGTTGTTCTTTTTGTTGATATAGTTGTTTAGGATATCTAAATGCATAAGATTCTTGATAATGGGTTAGTTTTTCCTTATTTGAGGTGATTCTTTCTTGAATAGATCTTTTCAGTCTGTTTTTCCGTTCTGATAACCGATCTAATAATTCAGTAAAATGAGGAACAGCAAGCTCAGCAGCACCCGTTGGAGTCGGAGCACGTAAATCAGCAACAAAATCTGCAATTGTGAAGTCGGTTTCATGTCCAACTGCTGAAATGATTGGCACTTGAGAAGCAAATATTTCCCTAGCGACAATTTCTTCATTAAAAGCCCAAAGCTCTTCAATTGAGCCACCACCACGACCTACAATTAATACGTCTAATGTTCCTAATTCATTCGCTGTTTTTATCGCTTTAGCAACAGATGAACCCGCTTGTACCCCTTGAACCAATGCAGGAATTAATATAACCTTAGCCATAGGAAAACGGCGATTAATTGTGGTTAAAATATCTCGTATTGCTGCTCCTGTAGGTGATGTAATTACTCCAATTTGATTTGGATATTTAGGAATTGGCTTTTTATGAATAGAATCAAACAATCCTTCTTTTTGAAGATTTTTCTTTAATTCTTCATATGCCAAATACAAGCTACCAATACCATCTGGTTGCATTTCTTTCACATAAACCTGATAGCCACCACTTTGTTCATAGACTGAAATTTCTCCACGTAATAATACTTTCATTCCATTTTCAGGCTTAAATTTCAACGATTTATTAGATCCTGCAAACATCACACCTTGAATTCGTGCTTTTTCATCTTTCAGTGTAAAGTACATATGACCACGGCTATGTAAATTAAAATTAGATATTTCCCCTTTAATCCATATATCAGTTAAATGTGGATCAACATCAAATTTTCTTTTTATGTATTTTGTTAAGGCTGTAACAGTTACATATTTAATATCACTCATTTTACAACCTCCTTAAAATTAGACTAGAGGATCCTCATAGCAAATAGTCAGACATCACAACAAAAAGATATTTAGACCTTCAAGATAATAAAAAGGTGATATCTTTTTATGATTAAGTCAAACTATTCTTGAGTAATCCTCTTTTTAATTAATGGTTCTGTTAAACTTTGTTGTTGATTTCCGTTACAGGCATTCGCTTTCCGCGGGCGGTCCGGGAGCCTCCTCGTAAGCTGCGCGCCTGTGGGGTCTCCCTTTGACACGCTTCTCTAAGCAGGAGTCTCATGCCTTTCACTCCAATCAACTAAGTGCTAAAAATCAACATTAAGCTTTAACATAGCCTAACTAATTATTAAAAGTTATCTTAAAACAAATTGTACTTCAAGGTGCTATATTGCTTGAACAAAGGAAAAATTTATTTACCTTCTAGGAATCTCTTTGCTGATTGAACTGTATTATGAGCAAGCATCGTGATCGTCATTGGCCCTACCCCACCAGGAACTGGCGTTAAATAACTTGCTACTTCCTTTGCTTCATCAAAGACAACATCACCACATAGTTTACCTGTATCAAGTCTGTTAACACCTACATCAATAACAACTGCACCAGGCTTGATATCTTCACCTTTAATAAAGTTAGCTCGTCCAACAGCTGCAACCAAAATATCTGCATCTTTTGTATAAGATGAAAGATTCTGTGTTTTTGAATGACAATATGTAACAGTTGCATGCTCATTTAAGAGTAGTTGTCCCACTGGCTTCCCAACAATATTACTTCTTCCAACAACAACTACATTTTTACCAGAGATCTCAACTCCAACAGACTTAATCATTTCAACAATTCCTGCTGGTGTACATGGTAAGAATGTATCTTGTCCAGTCATCATACGTCCAATATTCACAGGATGGAATCCATCTACATCTTTTAGAGGTGAAATTGTCTCAACTACTGCAGTTTCGTCTATGTGAGCAGGTAATGGAAGTTGAACAAGTATCCCATGATATTCGTCATTATTGTTATAGCTTTCAATCACATCAAGTAATTCTTTTTCTGTCAATGACTCTGGATAATGCTCTAATTGAAAGCCAACACCAATTTCCTCTGCTGCTTTTTTCTTTCCTCTAATATAAGATAGTGATGCAGGATTGTCCCCTACTAAAATAACGACAAGCTTAGGTAGTAGACCACCCTCTTTTATTTGTTCTACTTCTTTTGCTAATTCGTTTCTTTTTGTTGTAGATAATTGTTTCCCATCAATTATTATTGCAGCCATTCCTAATTCCTCCTCGATACTAGTGATCAATTCTCTAGATTTTGTTTAATTTTAGAGAGAACACCATTGACGAATTTACTAGAATGATCATCACCAAACGCTTTAGCTAACTCAACAGCTTCATCTATTGTTACATTTTTCGGTACGTCTTCTTCATATTTTAATTCATAAGCAGCCATACGTAGAATCGTAATATCAATATTAGCTAACCGATCAATTGTCCAATTTTTCAAATGCGGTGTTATGAGTTCGTCTAATTCTTTTTCATGCTCAATAGAACCATACACAAGCTTATTCATAAATTCATCTTGAGCTATTTCTTCTAAAGCATGTTCAATTGCTTCGTTCGGATCTGTGTTGCTCACATTCACTTGAAATAACGCCTGAAGTGCCTTTTCTCTTGCTGTTCTTCGCTTCATTCTTTACTTGCTCCTTTAATGTTTAAAAATGTCGAAAATGTCATAATGTGATCATACCATATCTACCTTTTAGAATCATGCCGTAATTGTATTGTTTTAAAAGATTCCCAAATGTAAGGGCTTTTATTTCTGCTTTATTAACTTTGTTGTTGATTTACGTTATAGCATTCTCACCCCGCTGACAAAACAATACCTTTTCCCAAGCCATGAATATTGAAAAAGCCTATCAGTACCTTATGGCTTTTCATGACCATCTGATAAATCAAATTCTATTTAGAAACGTTCCCGAACCAACTATTAAATAATCTTAGATGATTAACCAAGTTCTATACTTACAAATCGACTTTTAGAAACTTGAGGCATAATTGATGATTCTAGGAACTATTTGTGTCTATATTTTCTTACATATTAAAAAAAGGCTTAGAGGAAGCTTCCTCTAAGCCTTTTTCATGTATTTACTACAATATAAAATCCTATATTTCAAAAACTCTTAATTAGAATCTGAGTTACATTTCTTGATCAATTTCAACATCCTGAGTTTTTGTTTCAAATTGCACACCTACAACATGAATGTTTACTTCATTTACCTCTAAAGCTGTCATATTAAGCAATGCTTGACGAATGTTGTCCTGAATTTTTTGTGCGACTGTTGGTATTGACACACCAAAAATCATTACACAATACACTTCAATGATAATTCCTTCTTCAGTCAGGTCAACCTTGACACCTTTACCATGGTTTTTCTTTCCAAGTCGCTCAACAACACCTGCTGCAAAATTACCTCTCATAGAAGCAACACCTTCAATTTCAGACGCAGCAATACCAGCAATTACTTCAATTACCTCTGGAGCGATCTCTACCTTGCCTAAACCGTTGTTTTCTTGATTCATTTCTAACAGATTATTTGTATCTTTCAAGGTCTTAGCACCTCCGTGTGTTTTTTACGATTCCATCACTTTATACAATTCAAGGAATTTCGTATTAAAATCCCCACTTACAAATTTTTCATGTTCTAAAAGTTTCAAATGGAATGGAATTGTTGTAGAAATACCTTCTATAACAAATTCACTTAGAGCACGTTTCATACGAGCAATTGCTTCTTCTCTTGTTGCACCATAAGTAATCAATTTTGCAATCATTGAATCATAGTATGGCGGAATCGAATATCCAGGATATACCGCTGAGTCTACTCTAACACCTAGACCGCCTGGCGGCAAGTACATCTCGATTTTCCCTGGAGAAGGCATAAAATTCTTTGCAGGATTTTCTGCATTTATACGACACTCCATTGACCATCCATTGAAAGTAACTTCATTTTGTGTAACAGACAATTTTTCTCCAGAAGCTACTTTAATTTGTTCCTTGATTAAATCAATTCCTGTTACCATTTCAGTTACAGGATGTTCTACTTGGATACGAGTATTCATTTCCATAAAGTAAAACTTCTTGTTCACATGATCAAAAATAAATTCAACAGTTCCTGCTCCAGTATAGGCAACTGCCTCAGCAGCCTTTACAGCAGCTTCTCCCATCTGTTCACGAATGCCTTGATCTAGTGCTGGAGATGGTGTTTCTTCAATTAGCTTTTGTAATCTTCTTTGAATTGAACAATCACGTTCACCTAAATGAATTGTATTTCCATGTGTATCTGCCATAACTTGAATTTCAACATGGCGGAAATCCTCAATATATTTTTCAATATACACACCAGGATTACCAAAAGCAGTAGCAGCTTCTTGTTGTGTGATTTGAATTCCTTTAACAAGAGCAGGTTCATCCACTGCAACACGGATACCTTTTCCACCGCCACCTGCTGTTGCTTTAATTATAACAGGATAGCCCATGTCATTGGCTAATTTTTTTGCATCCTCAACATCTTCAATAATTCCTTTTGAACCAGGGACAATCGGTACTCCTGCTTTGCGCATTGTTTCCCTTGCCACATCTTTTGTTCCCATTTTAGAAATTGCATCTGCACTAGGACCAACAAAAATGATATTACACTCACTACAAAGCTCTGCAAAATCACTATTTTCTGCTAAAAAACCATAGCCAGGGTGAATAGCATCACTTTCTGTTAACTTTGCTACACTTATAATATTGGTGAAATTTAAATAACTATCTTTTGAAGACTTCGGACCGATACAATAAGCTTCATCCGCTAATTGAACATGTAATGCATCTCGATCGGCTTCAGAAAAAACAGCTACCGTTTCAATATCTAGTTCTTTACATGCTCGAATAATTCGAACAGCTATTTCTCCTCTGTTGGCAATCAGTAATTTCTTTATCATTTTATAAGCTCCTTATTCAGGCTTTACTAAGAATAGAGGTTGACCATACTCGACAAGCTGTCCATTTTGTACAAGTATTTCAACAATCTCACCCTTCACTTCTGCTTCAATTTCATTAAATAACTTCATTGCTTCAACGATACAAACAACTGAATCATTTGTTACCTTTGACCCTACTTCAACATAGTCACTAACATCTGGTGAAGATGCAGCATAGAAAGTTCCTACCATAGGTGAAGTAATTTTATGTAAATTAGATGTATCAACACTTGCTTCAACTACTTCTTCTTGCTTTAACGCTTCGACAGCTGGTTGAGCAACAGGAGCAGTTGGTGTAACGGGTTGTGCTTGAATTGTATCAACTGCTGGTGCAGGTGAGCTACGCACAACTGTTTCTACTTCTTGTGTTTGTTTTTTCATTTTAATTTTTGTACCATCTTGATCAAATGAAAATTCGTTAATAGAAGATTGATCGATTAATTTAATGATCTCTCTTATTTCTTGTATTTTTAGCATGCTTAGGCACCCCTTCAATCATATAATCATGTATGTAATACACTACATGATTTTCTAAAAAATTATAATCTAGTACTAAAACTAAGTCTTATATTTCTATCTTACGATATTTCACTAAACAAATTCAACAACAATTGTACCTATTTTACACCTAATTGAAGGAATAACTGATTTATTTACTCAATTGCCTTTTAAAAAATAGATGTGAATTCAAACTTTCTGGTTATCAATAAGTTTTGCAAATGGTTGATTTGCGCTACAGGATGCTCGCTTTCCGCGGGGCGTGCGGTGAGCTTCCTCGGCGCACGCGCCTGTGGGATCTCACCTGTCCCTCTGCTCCTGCAAGAGTCTCGCACCTTCCGCTCCAATCAACCTAAATAGTTTTTCTGTTATAAAAAAGTAATATTAAAACAACCCTTATTTAAGTTTAAACATTATGGTGGAATGGAGCGGATGACATTTGACTCCTTCAGGTGAAGAGATAAGATAAAGACCCTAAAGGCGAAGCAGGCCTGATTTCTTCCCCGGAGAATTTTTGACTATATCGAAATGGGGATTTTTCTTCCTAACAATCTTTTAAGACAGCTAAGTTGATAAAAACAATATTTTAAAAGAGCAGATTTAAAGTTATCTAAAGACCATACCATACAAAAGGCCAATCCTAATTTATAGGATTGACCATTCGTCTTTAATCTATTACTGAGCAGGCTCAAATGTAACGATTACATCTTCCATGTTATCCATTTCTTCACTTACAAGAGCCATGATTTTGTTTGCAGAAGATTTGTCATGTTCTTTTGCTTTTATCGTAATTTTCACATTGTTCCCATCCGCTCTTACCAATGCATCTTCATACCCTTTTGATTTAATAAGCGTTTCAATGATGCTTTCTTTTTTCGCTGCATCTGTTAAAGCTTCCATTTCATCGTAAGCATCGCTTTTTTCATTTGGAGAAGCATCATTACTTGCTACAATTGTTTGTAACTGCTCTTTTAACTCATTACGTTGATCATCTAATTGTAAACGAAGTTCTGTAAATAACTCATCACTTGCATTTGTTACACTAGAAATAACTGTTCCATCTTCAAATTCTTCTGTTTGTACTTCACCCTCAGCTTCAGCTTCTTCACCTTTTTCAGCGCCTTCTTCTGTTCCTTCTTCAACACCCTCTTCAGCAGGCTTCTCTTCTTCTGCTTTTTCTTCTGATGTTGCAGCATCATTTGCCTGTTCCTCACCTGTCATTGCCATATTACCTGTTCCATCTTCTGGAGATGTTACATAATAAACGGATAGTACCACCACTAAACTTAGCATTGTTAATAACCAAACTGTTTGTTTTTTCAACATAATCTATTCATCCTCCTTCATTTTTTTCGATACTACTGCTACCCGATGACTAGAAACTCCTAACACTCGAGTAACGGATTCGATAATTGTTTTTTTTATATGAATGTTGTCAGCTCCAGCAGCAGAAATGAGGACTCCACGAATTTCCGGTTTTTTCATTTGAATAATAATGGGAGTCTGTTTTTCACCATCCTGAATAATGACAACTTGTTCATCAATTGATTGATCTTCTACTTCTCTTGTCCCGCCTTCACGGTCGGTTTCTTTTGTTACTTGGGTTTGATTGACTCTATTTTTTTCAATTACCTTCTGAGCAGTGGCATCAACATTCACTACGACAGAAACATCTCCAACACCTGAAATTGTTTCTAATACCTCTTTTAACTGATTTTCATATTCAGCTTCATAATCAGAGATGGAGCCTGAAGTTTCATTTTTTTCTTGCTTAAAGACCTCTGTACTTTCTTGTGATGAATTTGTTGAAGCGGTAGGTAGAGCATCTTGAGTTTGATTACTATCACTAGTAAACAAATTACTAACAAGCATGAAGGCAATACCTAGAATAAAAACAAGAATAAAATAATGATATTTTGATGGTTTCTTAGAATCTGACTGACCAAGTAATGATTTCAGCTTTTGTAATAGCGATTCCTTATTGCTCATCTAATGACTCCTCCCCCCTTTCCACTTGGAGTTTGATGACTTCTACTTCTACTTCCCAAATTTCTGCTAGTGCTGCTGCAATTTTTTCTGCATCCACTTCGTCTCCTAGATCTTCTTTTGGTATGACTTTTGTTGTATCAATTGAAACCGGCTTTACGGTATCAACTTCTGTGTTCTCTTCTACTTGACCCTGTTGATTCTTTTTCAACACCACCTGGATCTGTTGCAAATCTTTGTGAGACTGAATGTTTGCGACTTGATCTGATTCGGAAAGAAGGACCTTATCAATCATGACATCATATTTATCCACCAGCTCCTCGTCTGCCATTGTTTTCATTTGGACAGCCATCTGTTTTAAAATATATGCACGTTGTGAGGCTTGTATTTCTTTTTTTTGAAATTCTATTAAATTTTTTGTGTTTTCATTTTCAGAGGCTGATGTAATCGTAAATTCTGAGAGTACATCATTCATATCTTTAGAAAACAATTTAAATATAGGGTTGATAATTACGATAATAAGCAGTAAACTTATGACCATTTTTGCGTACTTTTGCATCGATGAATTTGGTAATAAAAGATCTATTACTACAGCTAGTAAAATAAATACGATAATATTGGTGATCCATTCAGTTAAAAATGACAAAGTAGATTCCCCCTATCGCATCATAATTGTCAAATTACCTGCTGCAATAATGACTGTTAAACTTAAGAAAAACATCAGTGAGACAATGGCTAATGCAGCAAAGATATAAATGACACTTTTACTGATAATATCTAAGCAAGCAATAACTGGCCCTCCACCAAGAGGTTGTAAAATAGATGCAGCAAATTTATAGATAAATGCTAGTGATAATACCTTTATTGCCGGAAAAGCTGCAATGAATAACAGCACAGCTACCCCTAAGACACCAACGGTATTTTTCAGTAATACGGAAGCACTTATGACTGTATCTGCCGCATCTGTAAACATCCTTCCTAACACTGGTATAAAGTTACCTGTAATGAATTTGGCCGTTCTTATTGTAATTCCATCTGTGATTGCTGCTGATGCTCCTTGCACAGAGATTACTCCAAGAAAAATGGTTAAAAATGACGCTAGTAAACCGATGCTAATGTTCCTAAGTAAACCTGCTAGCTGCGTTACTTTATATTGATCTGTTAACGTACTTACGATATATAAAAGAGCTGATAAAAAAAGTAAAGGTAACACAATATTTTGGATGAGTAATCCACTAGTGTTCATAAGGAAAATGATAACTGGATGGAAAAAAGCTGCAGAGGCAATACCACCTGCTGATGCCATTAATGCTAATAAAAGAGGTATTAACGCTAAGATGAAGTTTGTCATCGCATGAATTGCATCATTTGTATATTCAATCGCTACATGAAAGCTATTTAATGCAATAATTATTAACACCATATAAACAAGGGCATATGCTACCTTACTTACTGTGCTTTGGTTAAAAGCATTTTGCAATAATTGTAAAAGCATACTAAAGATTGTTAAAAGGATTAATGTCCCTAACAACTTTCCATTTGCGATTAGCTCATGAAATAAAAATTTCAGTAACGCTTTCATCCATTCTTGGAAGGATAATTCTTTTTCACCACTTAAAAACTGCAGCAAACTTCCCTTTTGACTTTCAGGTAAAAATCCACCATACTCTGTCATTACTTTATCCCAGTATATTTTGATATCATTAATATCAAGCTGTTCGACTTGTTCATTGACAAATGTATTTGGGTTAACAGCTTCTCCATTCGTCTCTGAATTTTCTACTTGCTGAGGTGTTGTGGAGGCTTGTACATCTATTGGATTTAGTAGAAAGATAGAAAGTAAAATAAAAAAAGAAAGTACTTTTTGCATTGCATCACACCTCCAGCTAAACCTAATTTCTACCTTTTATGATTTATCTTTCTAAGTTCCAGGTATCATTTCAAGAACAGTTTCGATAATAACGGTTAAAATCGGAATAGCCATTGTAAGTATTAAAATTTTTCCACCTAATTCTATTTTCGATGCTATGGCACCTTGTCCAGCATCTTTTGTCAGCTGAGCACCAAATTCAGCTATATAAGCAATACCAATGATCTTCAAAATTGTTTCAACATAAATGAGGTTTACATTTGCATTTAAAGCAATTCTTTCAACCATTCGAATGATTTCGTATACTTGATCGATTAAAAATAAGAAAATGACACAACCTACAAACACGACAAGCATAAAAGCAAAGGTGGGTTTTTGTTCTTTAACGATTAAGGCTAAAAAGGTGGCAATTAATCCTAGACCAACGATTTGTATGATTTCGATAGTAACTCCCCCCTTTACCCTTGGAAAAGAAAGACAGATTTAATCTTTTTAAATAAGTCATCTACAATCGATGCAACCATAAATAAAATATATATAAAGCCGATAAGTGTTACCCACTGTGCATATTCCTTTTTTCCCATTTGATCTAAAATTGTGTGAAGGAATGCAACGACGATTCCTATCCCGGCAATTTGAAAGATCGTGTTAATATCTACGCCCATTGCTAAGACTCCCTTCGACTTCTACATCAATAAAATAACTAACAGTAATCCTGTTAAAACCCCTAAACTTTTAACCATTCGCTCATATCTAGCTTGACGATCAATCGCATCTGCTTCTTCTCTTTCTAAGTGTGTTAAAGTTAATTTAATATGCTTTTGTTGAGAAATTCTGTCATGCTGACCTAAAGTTTCACCAAATTGCTTTAAAACCTCATATTCTCCTTGCTTAAATGCCGTGAACTTCCATATGTCTTGAAGACTTTCTTCCCATGCAACCTTTACACTTGTGTGACCTTTCAATAACTTCCCGGCAAATTGTTCAAAAAACCAAGACAAGGGCTTTGGTGATTGTTTTGCAATATTTTGAGCAGCGGTAATTAATGAGGTATGACCGTACATAATTTCTGCTTCCAATGATTGAAGAGCAACTTTTAACTGCCTAATCTGACGCGTTCTTTCACTCAAATGCTTAGCAGCCTCAAATCCAACCCATGTTGTTGCAATGACAATTAAAATCGCACCTACCCACTTAATCATTTCGTCACACTTCTTTCAGTTAGTAATTGTTGACCATTTTGATTAAGGATTTGTTGAACTGTACCAGGTCCCTCTGTTCGTGATAATTCCATATATCGATCAAATACATTCGCTTCAAATAATGGTTTTAAGCTTGGACGATTTCTTAATTCACTCATTTTGTATCCATGAACTGTTACAAATAACGAAACACCAGCATGAACAGCTTCTAATACAGAATCAACATCTTCAATCGTGCCAATTTCATCTACAACAAGAACATCTGGACTCATGGAACGAATCATCATCATCATTCCCTCTGCCTTTGGACAAGCATCAAGCACATCGATTCGTTCTCCTAGCTGATGTTGTGGAACACCTTTTACACAACCAGCAATTTCAGATCTTTCATCTACAATTCCTACTTTTTTAGAATCGATTTCGAAATAACCACTGCTTATTAATCTCGCAAAATCTCTTAGCATTGTTGTTTTTCCTGTTTGTGGTGGGCCTATAATTAAAGTATTCAACCATCTTTCTTGATAAAGAAACGGAACATATTTTTCTGAAATCCCGATCTTCTGCTTAGCAATTCTTATATTAAAGGACGTTACATCTCGAATTGCTTTAACTCGTCCATTCTCGGTAATGACTCTTCCAGAAAGCCCGACCCGATGTCCTCCACGAACTGTTATGTAGCCCTTTTTCAACTCTTCCTCAAGAGTATAAATCGAATAATGACTTAGTTCATTAAGTAGATTCATTGAATCTTCATATGTCACAACATATGGAAGAAATATAGGTTTACCGACAATTGTCACTTCCACCCTTTTCATCATACGAATTCGAATTTCTTCAATACGAGCTAAACTAGCAGAATGTAATTTTTGAAGTTCTCTACTAATTGATTCTGGAAGCATTTCAATAATTTCGTTCATACCGCTTCCCCCTATTAATCAATTCGTTACTTTCAATGTATGCATGCTTGACCATAAACATGACTTAAATAGCCTGAAGTTTTTAAGAATCTATTTATATATTCCAAATAAAATAAAAAACACACCAAGACCAATAAATAGTAATTTTGCATATGAAAGTTGATCGGCAATATGAAAAATACCGATGGTCATTGTCACAATAAAAATAACCGGGCCAACAATCGCCAATAAAGAATTAATTGTCACAGCCTTTTTCACATCATTAAACACCAACATTAATATGGCTGCCGTTAATTCAATAGAAGCCGATAAAATACGGAGTCCAGCCATTGTTAAAACAGTAGAATCGAAATGTGAGAAAAAACGTCTCATAATATCCTCCTAAATATCTTAGTTTTTACACCTTATGCAGATTGAGAGATATTTAGACAAGTATTTGACAATTAAATAGACGGGCTGTATTTCAACAGCCTCAGGATACTATTTTAAAATGAGAATAAAGAGATAATTGGTCTGTAGGGGAACCAGGAGAGAAATAGATGTTGATTTTACTAAAAGCTATTCTTCAAACCTTTATATTAAAAAGAAAACATAAAAAAGAGATGCAAGTAACACTCGCATCTCTTTTTATCACTATTTATTCAATTAAGCACGTGAAACATAAGAAGCTTCTGATGTATTAATAATTAAACGATCTCCTTGGTTGATGAAGAAAGGAACCTGAACTGTCAATCCAGTTTCTACAGTTGCTGGTTTCGTACCACCTGATGCTGTATCACCTTTGATTCCTGGCTCTGTTTCAGTAACTTCTAATTCAACCGTGTTTGGTAGTTCAACACCAAGAGTTTCTGTACCAAACATCATAATTTGAACTTCCATGTTTTCTTTTAAGAATTTTAATTCATATTCGATTTGTGTTGAGTTTAATTCGATTTGATCATATGTTTCTGTATCCATGAATGCATGTTGATCAGCATTTGCATACAAATACTGCATTCTGCGTGTTTCAATTTGAGCTTTTGCTACTTTTTCACCTGCACGGAATGTTTTTTCTTGAACTGCTCCTGTACGCAGGTTACGAAGTTTAGAACGAACAAACGCTGCCCCTTTACCTGGTTTAACATGTTGGAAATCCATTACACGCCAAATTCCATTATCTACTTCAATTGTTAGTCCTGTACGAAAATCATTTACTGAAATCATTAAAATATCCTCCTAAAAAATAGCTGAATAAGGGCTTATGATGATAAGTCTCCCGATCGTTCTTGATCACTTAATTTTTCTCTATATGTAAAGAACATGTCTTCCATATTATAAAATAATAAGATCTTTTGGTGAGTGTGATAATGATTCATTACCAGTTTCAGTAATGACTGTATCATCTTCGATTCTAACACCACCAAGACCTGCCACATAAATACCTGGTTCTACGGTAACAACCATTCCGGTTTCAAGAATAGTATCTGATTTAAAAGAAAGAGCTGGCCCTTCATGTACTTCCATTCCTAGACCATGACCAGTGGAATGTCCGAAGTATTCTCCATAGCCTTGTTCTTTAATATAATCACGGGTTAAGGCATCTGCTTCTTTCCCTGTCATACCAGGCTTTATTCCATTCATGCCCCGTAATTGAGCTTCAAGAACTGTTGCATAAATTTTCTTTAGTTCATCTGACGGCTCTCCAACAGCAAACGTTCGAGTAATATCAGAGCAATATCCTTTGTAGTATGCACCAAAATCCAAGGTAACAAAATCGCCTTTTTCAATTTCTTTGTTGCTTGCTACACCGTGTGGTAAAGCTGAGCGATAACCAGATGCGACGATAATATCAAAAGACGAAGAAACTGCACCATTTTTTCTCATGAAAAACTCAAGTTCATTAGCAACATCGATTTCTTTTATACCTGTTTTAACAAATGTAAGGATGTGCTTAAAGGCAGCATCTGCTATTTCTGTTGCTTCCTTTAATATCTTAATCTCTGCAGATGACTTAATCAAGCGTAACTTTTCAACTGCACCTGATACAGGAATAAACTCAAGATTTTTTAATGCATTATGATATAAGGAATAGGATTGATATGTAAGATGATCTTGTTCAAATCCAAGCTTTTTGATTCCTAACTCTTCAACTACCTTTGCAACTTCTTCAACAATTGATCCTGTATGTTGAACGATTTCGAATCCGTCAATCTCTTTAGCTGCTTGTTCAGTATAGCGAAAATCTGTAATAAAAACAGCACGATCTTCTGAAATAACGGCTATTCCTGCTGTTCCTGTAAAACCAGTCATATATCTTCTATTATAATTACTTGTAATCAGTAATCCATCGATTGATAATTCTTTAAATCGATTTCTCATTTTTTCAAGTTTCATGTTATTTTCCTCCTTGTTGTTCTTTTAAAGCTAACATTGCTAGCTCATAACCTTTAAAACCTAACCCAACAATTTGTCCGACTGTCACCGGTGCTGTTACTGATGTGTGACGAAAATCCTCTCTAGCATGAACATTTGATATATGTACTTCTATTGTTGGAATAGTAACACTCGCTATCGCATCACGAATGGCATAACTATAATGTGTAAATGCACCCGGATTTATGATAATTCCCTCATATTGCTCATTTGCTTCATGAATCGCATCAATGAGATCTCCCTCATGATTAGATTGAAAACATGAAACATCAATTCCTGCTAATTCACCAAATCCTAGTAACTGTTGTTCAAGATCTGTTAATGTTTTTGAACCATAAACACCTGGTTCCCTAACTCCTAAACGATTAAGGTTTGGGCCATTTATAACGATCACTCTCATCTATGTGAGCACCTCATTTCCATATCTACTTATAAAATTGTTTTGTTCCTTTATGAAAAGCACTTTTTAATGTTAGATTGAAATTGTTCTTTCCTAAATGAATAAAAAATTAATAAGAACGCTTTTTCAACATGGCTGTTTTCGCAAATTTTGTTGCATTTTAATACCCAAAGCAATCAGCACTGTATTATGTCTAGTGGCATCTTTTCTTCATAAAATAGTACCCTTAAAGTGAAAAAACACTGTTTTCACTTTATATTTGGTTACATAGCAACAATTGTCCAGAAAACAGCCTTCAACATTAACATTGGAGTATTTATTTTAATTCTAATCAAGTGCTTCTTACCACATTAAAAATAGAATGTTCATCACATGAACATTCTATCATATTTAATCCCTACCGCACTATGTTTTCCCTTTAGCTTTCGGCACTTGAGTGAAATTCATTATAATCAAATGAGATGGAATATCCTACAAAAACACCATATAAAATATAGAAACACACTGTCGTTACGATCGTACCTCGAGGTAATTCATAAACAGTATCTAAATTAGGGAAAATAGGGTTTAATATAAAAAATACTAACGCCCATAATACTGCTCCAAAGGCAATACCTATCCACATAGACTGAAACCTTTTTAACATTGCATAATAAGCTAAAGCAACTCCAATTGAAACCACTCCAATTAAAACGATACTAATGGTATTACCTAACGTCCCTTCTTTCCAATCTCCTAGTGCAAAAGGCTGAAGGATAAGATTTGGGCTAATTTCTGTAAAATTCAAAGAATAAGCCAAATATGCTAATGCACTCCAAAATACTCCACCAATGAAACCTACTGATATCACTTTCCCGATTGCTGAATGAGGTTCCTCTTTTTTGTTTTGTTCAAGATTAGGGTTATCTTTCGCTTTTTGATCTTCCGTTGTGTCTTTTTTATCCGTCATCTTGTAACACCTCCATTCATACTATGTCCATTTTTCCAATTGAGCATGTTATTAATGAAGTTTTTTATAAGATGTAAATTTACATGTCTAGTTATAAAAAGCATGGGTATAATGTAAATATAGGAATGTTTACCAGCCTTTAGAAATATCTATATAAGCACCTATTCTTATCAAAATTAACATTAATATTATCAACTTCAAACATCTCTCTAGAGGTTTCTAGCTAAATTCGGTATTATAGAGATAATGGTTAAAATAATTTTTAACGTTAGTTATATAAAATGAGAATTAGAATAGATAGGTAGGTTGGTGTCAGATGTCAAATCAAAGTAAGCCTGCATATGGTGGGCAAGCTGTTATTGAAGGTGTTATGTTTGGTGGTAAGCATCATTATGTAACAGCTATTCGAAGAAATGATCAATCCATTGATTATTTTCATGTACCAAGAAAAAAGCAAAACATCTTAACAAAATTGAAGAAGATTCCTTTTTTACGAGGCATTGTGGCAATTATTGAAGCTAGTGCGAACGGATCGAAGCATTTAAATTTTTCAACAGAACGATTTGAAGTGAATCCAGAAGAAGATGAAAAAAGAATAGAAGAAAAACAGAATAGTGATTCAAAGCTAACAATGTGGCTAGGCATTGCTGCTGTAGGTGTGCTTTCTTTTTTCTTTGGTAAAGTTATTTTTACACTACTACCTGTTTTCTTAGCAGAATTATTGCGACCTCTTGTTTCATCAGATTTTGGGCAAATAGTAGTCGAAGGCGCTTTCAAATTATTATTATTATTAGCATATATATATGCTATATCCTTTACACCATTAATTAGAAGGGTCTTTCAATATCATGGTGCAGAACATAAAGTCATAAATGCATACGAAAGCAACCTACCTCTTACTGTTGAAAACGTACAAAGCAGTTCTCGTTTACATTACAGATGTGGAAGCAGCTTCATATTATTTACAATAATTGTCGGTATATTCGTTTATACACTTGTTCCTACTGAACCTTTATGGTCAAGAATTGTTAACCGTTTAGCTTTAATACCTGTTGTACTCGGGATTTCCTTTGAAGTTTTACAAATAACAAACAAAGTTCGCGATCTCCCTGTATTACGCTTTTTAGGTTATCCAGGATTATGGTTACAACTATTAACAACAAAAGAACCAACGAATGACCAAGTTGAGGTAGCAATTGCTAGCTTTAATGAACTTTTACGCATGGAAAAAGAGACAGAAACAGCATCTTCTGAACAAATCGTTTAACTTCAACATTTGTTGACTGGTATCCTTATTGGAGGTGGTTTTATGAATCGACGGATGAACGGTGTCGTCTTGGTTATTATTTTATTAGGTATAATTGGTTTAATTACAACATTAGCTTCAGATCCATTATGGCTTTTAAAACAAATTGCAATTTATGCAGCATTAGCTGGAATTATTTATCTCATTTACCGCCTTTTTATGAAAAAAAGAATGGGAAAAGAATATTCTTCTTATGCCAAAGCAGTCAAGCAATCTCAAAGACGCTATGACGACAAAAATACTCGTGGTTCAAATGTTAAGAACTTATCACAAGTAAAAAAATCATCAAAAACCTCTGCAGTTAAGAAGAAAAAACAGCCTTCCCATTTAACCGTTATTGAAGGAAAAAAAGGCAAAAAGAAAAATCGTGCATTTTTCTAATACGTCCACGTTTTCAAAAAACTATTCGTTCGACTACATCCTAGCTCAATTAGAGCTAGTTTTTTTTGTTCATCTAATTCAAATTCTGTTGTAATAATATCTTCAACAGGAAGAAACACAATGTCCTTTTCATGTCTACTTGAAATATGCCGACTATCATGAGCTTCCTTCATTGTTTCAAATAATGCTCCATACATATCTATAGCATTCGTTATTTTCTTTTTCGTTCGATCTCTTTCACTAGAGCTAAGCTTAATTCCTAGAACAGGCCTTGTTTTTTTATTAGGCTTTTTAGAGTGATAAAACAACCAAATTGGAAAATTACTAAGCACCCCACCATCTACGACTATATTTACACCAGTAGATGTTGCAAGCTTTACTGGCTCAAAAAAATAAGGCAAGCTACAGCTCATTCGAATGGCTCTGGCCACCGAGAATGAAGCTGGATTGATTCCATAAAGTGTTAAATCATCTGGTAAAACAATTAATCGACCATTGGTTAGATCAGAAGCAATGACTCTTAAACTTCCAGGAGGGATATCCGCAAATGTAGATATACCTTTATTCTTTAGTTTCGTTATAAGCCATTCCTCAAGTTTCACCCCACGATATAACCCTAAATTCCAATAGAGAGAAATCCACTCTGTAAAAGGAAGTGACAATAAAGATTTACGTTTATCTAGAAACATTTTTAAATCAATTTCATCCATTAAATCTATAATTTCTTTACTTGTATACCCTGCAATAATAAAGGATGCAATAATTGAGCCAGCACTTGTTCCTGCAAGACGCTTAAATCTGAATCCACGTTGTTCGATTGCCTGATATGCACCAATAAGCGCAAATCCTTTAATCCCACCACCCGAGAATACACCGTCAATATACATAGTCTCTCCCCCTCCTCTTATAGTGTAAGTACGTAAAATAGAAAATAGACCATTAGAGATGTTATTAACAGTTATAATGAAGCTTAAGAAGAACCTAATTATGTGAGTACATAATTAAAAAGAGGCTAGGACATAATTAAAGAATTCCTAAAAAAAGACGAATAAATCTAAATTCAATTAAGCTGAAAAAAACAAGTTTGTTCTATTGCGCTGCAGACACTCGCGTTCCACGGGGAGGAAGCTGATACTCCTTGACGCAAGCGCCTGTGGGGTCTCAACCTTTTCTCAATTCCCGTTGTAGTCGAATGTCTTCCGCTCCATTCCACTAGTTCTTAAAAACAGTATACAAAACCAAAAAATCTATTAAAGACGGCAAAAAAAAAAAAACCGAACTATTAGGCGTATAATTGATTAAAATATCACCTTATCATTCGGGTTTATCATTAGTTATTTTATTTTGCTGCTTTTCAATGGTTGGTTTACATGACATTTACTCGTTCTTCATAGATTTTATTGCTTCATTTTCGGATCTAACACATCTCTAAGTCCATCTCCCATTAAGTTAAATCCTAATACAGTTAGCATAATCGCTAGACCTGGAAAAAACAGGGTCCACGGAGCTTGTACGAGATATTGCTTTGAATCAGAGAGCATTTTTCCCCATTCAGGTGTTGGTGCTTGTGCACCTAATCCAAGAAAGCCTAGTGCAGCTGCTTCAATAATCGCTGTTGCAATAGCTAATGTTGCTTGAACAATAATCGGCGTCATACTATTGGGGAGAATATGCCTAAATAAAATCCTTGCATCTCTCATACCTACAGCTCTTGCAGACAATATATATTCCTCTTGTTTGACGGTTAATACTTTTGAACGAACAAGACGACCAAAATTCGGGATATTAATAATCGCTATCGCTATTAACGCATTTTGTAAAGATGGACCTAAAATGGCCACAACTGCTATAGCAAGCAAAATACTAGGAAACGCTAACATAATATCAAATATTCGAGAAATAATCGCATCAACCCATCGACCATAATATCCTGCAACAATGCCTAGGATTGTACCAAAAATAGCAGATCCTAATACAGAGAAAAAACCAACCCAAAGAGAAATTCTTGCTCCATACAGGATTCTGGACAATATATCACGCCCAAAATCATCTGTTCCTAGCCAATGTTCACTTGATGGCGCTAATAAACGTTTGGATAACTCCTGTTCTTTAAAACCATAAGGAGCAATTAAGGGTGCAATAATTGCAAGAATGATAAAGAATATAACAATTCCTAAACCAACAACTGCTAGTTTATTTTTACAAAACGATTGCCATGCTTCTTGCCATGGAGGTGTTACTTCGTCCTCTATTTTCGGCGGCAAACTTTGAGTACTCTTTGCTAATTCAGCCATGTTTTTTATTCCCCCCCTTTTGTATATTATTGATGATATTTGATTCTCGGATCAACAACAGCATATAATAAATCAACGATTAAATTGATCACAACAAATATTGCTGCAATAATCAAAATGCCTGATTGAATCACTGGATAGTCACGGTAACCAATGGCATCATATAAATATCTTCCAACGCCAGGCCACCCAAAAATTGTCTCTGTTAGTATCGCTCCACCTAATAAAAGTCCAGTCTGCAAACCAATGACTGTTAGTACTGGTATAATTGCGTTTTTTAAAGAATGCTTATAAACAACCCAAAACATTTTAAGACCTTTTGCTCTAGCAGTGCGAATATAATCAGATTTCATCACTTCTAACATTGTAGATCGAGTCATCCTTGCAATAATCGCCATCGGAATTGTTGCTAATGCTAGACTTGGTAAAATGATATGTTTGACAACATCCCACAGCTGATCAAATCTACCTTGAATCAATGTATCAATTATATATATATTTGTAATAGCCGATACTGGGTTCCTTACATCTTCTCTACCTGTTGAAGGTAGCCAACCTAATTCTATCGAAAACGCCCATTGCTCCATTAATCCAAGCCAAAAGATTGGCATTGATACACCAACTAACGCAAGAATCATTGCAAGATAATCAAACCATGAATTAGAAAACCAGGCACTTATAATTCCAGCATTCACACCAATAAAGACAGCGATAATCATGGCTACAACAGTTAATTCAATGGTAGCAGCTAAATAAGGCCAGATTTCCTCATTAATTGGACCTCTAGTTCTTAAAGAAGTTCCTAAATCTCCTGTAAAAAGCGCTTTAATATAATCACTGTATTGGATATACCAAGGTTTATCTAACCCTAATTCACTTGTTAATGTAGCAATGGCCTCTTTCGTAGCCTTTTGACCAAGAATAACTTGTGCCGGATCTCCAGGAATAGCACGTATAATAGCAAAAACAACTAGAGTCATACCAAACAAAACAGGTATAAGTGAAAACACACGACGGACAGTATATGAAAACATATTGCTCACCTCTTTTAGACACTGTTAAACTATTATTGTTTGTAAATCGGTAAATGTGGAACTATCCTTGAAGTGGCTAACTTTTAACCAACAAATATCCTATGTTTGAAACGATTAGTTAGCAGTCCGCAACAGAACGGTTTCCTATCACCAACAAGAAACTACAATAAAAGCTAACAGAGATTTTTATAAATCTATTACGATAAACTTTTCGTTAATAAAAGGGGAGTCAAAACTCCCCCTCTAAAAGATTATTTAAATTCAACATTCGTTAATGCTTCAGAACCAGTTGGATGTGGTAAATAATTGATAAGATCACTCGCTCCTGCTAATAACGGTGTTGAGTGAACTAACGGAACCCAAGGTGCATCATCATGAATAATTTCTTGAGCTTGCTTGTATAATTCATTACGTTTAGCTTGATCAGTTTCTGTTTGAGCTTGAATTAAGACATCATGTAACTTCTCATTACTATAGTAAGAATAGTTGTTACTTCCAATGCTATCTTTATCTAATAAAGTATATAAGAAGTTATCTGGGTCTCCATTATCACCAGTCCAACCTAACATGTATGCATCAAACTCACCTTTAGATGCTTTATCTAAATAAGTAGCCCAATCAACTGATTGAATTTCTGCTTTTACGCCAATTTCACTGAATGATGCTTGAATAACTTCAGCTACTTTCATACCTTCTGGCATATATGGACGAGCTACTGGCATTGCCCATAAATCCATTTCAAATCCATCTTCATACCCAGCTTCAGCAAGTAATTCCTTTGCTTTCTCTAAGTCATATGGATAATCCTCAATATCATCGTTATAGCCTTCAACTGATGGTGGCATTGCATTTTTAGCTGCTTCTGCTTTACCACCGTAAAAAGCATCAATAATTGCTTTTTTATCTACTGCATGATTTAGAGCTTGGCGAACAAGTTTATTGTCAAATGGTGGGCGATTTGTTGTAAAACCTAAATATCCAACATTCATCGATGGACGCTCAATTAATTGAAGCTGATCATTACTTGTAACAGTTGCTTCATCTGAGTTATTAACACCATCCATCAAATCAATTTCTCCATTTGTTAATGCATTTAATCGAGCAGAGTTCTCAGGAATTACACGGAAAATAACTTGATTTAATTTAGGCAATCCTTCTTGCCAATAATCTGTATTCTTTTCTATAACAATTCGATCATTTTGCTTCCATTCCACAAATTTAAATGGACCTGTTCCTACAGGATTTTCTCTAAATTTATCACCATGCTCTTCAACAGCAGCTGGACTTGCGATTCCAAACGGTGACATAGCTAAATTCTTTAAAAATGGAGCTTGTGGTCTATTAAGGACAAATTTAACTGTAAATTCATCCTCAGCTGTGATTGACTCAATAACATGTCCTTCTTCTCCTTTAAAGCCACCAAACATTGTATAATAAGGGAAATCATCTGCATTTCCATTCATCCACCGTTCAAAATTAAAGACAACTGCTTCAGCATTAAAGTCTGTCCCATCATGGAATTTTACTCCTTGGCGTAGCTTTAATGTATACGTTAAAGCATCATCTGAAACTTCCCATGTTTCTGCAAGACCAGGATGTAATGTTGTATCTTGTTCACCATATTCTACCAATGTTTCAAAGATATTCTCAGTTACCTTAAAGGTTTCACCTTCAGTCGTCGTGATCGGGTCTAGAGATGTGGAGTCACCACCACGTCCAAAAACAAGTGTATCTTTTTTAGCTTCCTCTTTCGCTGGTTGATCTTCCCCTTCAGCTTCATTGTTTGTGTTACTACTACAACCCACTAATAGCATAGTTAGCGCTAAAAATGAAACAAGTAACAGTTTTAATGATTTCTTTGTCATACTTTCATTACCCCCAATTTTTTTATTTAATTTATCATAATTGCACCATATCAAGACTTGTAAAGATGACATGCTACATAATGACCATCAATGCTTTGATATTCTGGTCGAGTCGTTTTACACATATCCATACATTCCGGGCACCTTGTATGAAAAGCACAGCCAGTAGGTGGATTTGATGGACTCGGTATTTCCCCAGAAATATTTATTCTCTCGCGTCTTATATCAGGGTCAGCAATTGGTACTGCTGAAAGCAATGCCTTTGTATAAGGGTGAAGTGGGTTAGAATAAAGTTCTTCACTGTCAGCTAATTCTATTAATCTACCTAAATACATCACGCCTACACGATCGCTTATATGACGAACAACACCAAGATCATGCGCAATAAATAGATAGGTAAGTTGAAATTCATTTTGAATATCCTTCATTAAATTCAAAACCTGTGCTTGGATTGATACATCCAAAGCGGATACAGGTTCATCAGCAATAATCAATTTAGGCTTAGTCATCAAAGCCTTTGCTATGCCAATTCTTTGTCGTTGCCCTCCACTAAATTGATGTGGATATCTTCTTGCATGGTAACTACTTAGTCCTACAATATCTAGCATTTCTTGAACCCTTTTCTTACGCTCTTCTTTCGTACCAATTCCATGGACAATAAGAGGTTCTTCAAGGATTTTCCCGATCGAATGTCGTGGATTTAAGGAAGCATATGGATCTTGAAACACCATTTGTATATCTCTACGTGTTTTTCTTAATTCAGATTTTGTCATGCTAGTAATCTCTTTATCTTCAAATAAAACACTTCCATCACTTGCTTCTATTAGACGCATGAGAAGTCTACCAGTTGTTGATTTTCCACAACCACTTTCACCAACAATTCCTAGAGTCTCACCTTTTTTCACAAAAAATGAAATATCATCAACAGCCTTTACTTCCCCAGTTTTTTTTCCAAATACCCCACCTGTAATTGGGAAATATTTTTTCAGGCCATTCACTTCAAGAAGTAACTCCGACACTATCATCAGCTCCCTCTTTTACTTTATGGAGGAAGCACCTTACATTGTGATCCTGTTTTTCCATGCTATATAAATCAGGTGTTTCCTCAAGACATTGACCAAATACTTCCTCACATCTTGCTGCAAAACGACAACCCTGAATAATACTTCCAGGTCTTGGAACATTACCAGGAATACTATATAGCCTTTCTTTCTTTCCTCTAATATCAGGCACTGATTTTAACAAACCCATAGTATAAGGATGTTTTGGATTTTTTAATATCGTATGTACATCACCTTGTTCAACAATTTGTCCTGAATACATCACCAGAACTCTATCACAAATCTCAGCAACTACTCCTAAGTCGTGCGTAATTAGGATAATTGAAGTATTCATTTTTTGATTTAATTCCTTCATTAATGTTAAAATTTGCGCTTGGATCGTAACGTCTAAAGCTGTTGTAGGCTCGTCTGCTATTAAAACCTGTGGATTACATGCCATTGCCATGGCAATCATTACCCTTTGTCTCATACCACCAGAAAGCTGGTGTGGGTATTCATTAATAAGTTCATCAGCCCGTGGTATACCTACTAATTTAAGTAATTGAATCGTACGATCTCTTAATTCTTTTTTTGGTTGTTTCGTATGTAGCTTTAATGCTTCTATTAATTGATTTCCTATCGTAAACAAAGGATTTAGTGAGGTCATCGGTTCCTGAAAAATCATTGAAATTTGATTACCTCTAATTTTTCTCATTTCCTTTTCATTCAACTTTGTTAAATCTCTTTCATTGAATAAAATTTCACCATGCTCAATTTTCCCAGGCGGACTAGGAATTAATCCCATTGTTGATAAAGATGTCACACTTTTACCACTACCTGATTCACCTACAATTCCTAAGATCTCACCTTCAACTAAATCAAGACTAATATCATCTACTGCAGGTATTAACTTTTTTTCAGACTGAAAAGATACTTTTAAATTTTTTATTTGAAGTATTTTTTTGTTCCTCACAATATCACCTACCAATTATCGTATGAAAATTTAAAACTATTAAAATATAATGATTATTATTCCACATATATTTTCATCTTTTTGCTACAAACTGTCGAAAAATTCTAATAATATTTCGACAATAAATTGAAATGTTAATTCAACGCGTTAAAGGATAGCAACTTTAACGTGTTAAGTTAAGGTATTCTAAACATCAATAACACAATCACCTTCTTGCATCTCGTAAATATCGCTTCAACAACTTTGTTAAAATAACAATTAGGATAATATTATTAATCCCTTAATGTATTTTAAGTGTATAAATTCACTTTGAGTTTTCTGAGAAACCAAAACCCCTTCTTACCGCGATCAAGTTGTGTTCAAACTCATTCATTTCTCACTATTAAGTAGTATTAATTAGTTTTTTTCGACAAGCTTGGAATGAAATCTAACAAATTTATCTATTAATGTTTAATAATGTCTTCATTTTAATCTTAATAAATGTTCAAACAACTTGTTTTTCATCTTACATTCCGTATTATTTTTTATATGCTCTTTTAAACTCTGTTTTAAATTTTCCCCTAGGCATCTCTTTTCTCATGAGTATCATGTTTTTTTCTCTGCACTAGAGCCTATTGTTACTTCTATTTATTGGCACTCACATAACAATAAAATAACAGAGCTGAAACCTAAGTTTTACTATCGATAGCAAAACAAAAAAAGAGCAACCAGTAGTTAAATCTACTTGTTGCTCTTTTTTATTATTCTTCATTATTTTTTGGGATGCTACGTAATACATCTATCCTTTGTTGATCATCTTCAAAATATTGAACAAGATCACCAATACGATCAATGGCATTCCAACTTAAATGATGTTCAATTCCTTCTACATCATCATATATTTTATCCTCATCAACGCCTATTATTTTCAAAAATTGTTCTAGAAGCTCATGACGATATACGAGACGTTTCCCTGTTTTCTTACCTTTACTTGTCAAAACAAGCCCACGATATTTTTCATAAATTAAATATTCGTCTTTATCTAATTTTTGAACCATTTTTGTGACTGAGGAGGGATGTACTGTTAATGCTTCGGCTATATCTGAAACACGAGCATATCCTTTTTCTTCTATTAGTAAATATATTTGTTCAATGTAATCTTCCATACTTGGTGTTGGCATGTGGTCCCCTCCAAAATTGCCGTTCTGATTAAACGAAATCATATCAATTTTACATGAGTTTCTATGGCTTTACAAGAGGAATACCATGGGCGGTTTTTGTCTTAGTACAACTTTACTAAAGATTGGTATACTCTTTAGCTCTAACTTAGTCTACATTTAGACATAGTGGCAAAGGATCTGACATATTACGTAAAGTATACCAATTTGAGGTTAATATTATATAAATTACGAATTTTTCTTTGGGCTTTATCATTATAGACTCGTTATGGCTTAAATCTTATTCATTTTACTTTCGTATTTTCATCGTACTGCGAAGATTAAATCACCGTTATCAATTTGGGATTGTAGAGGATGAGCAACATCTCCTCTCGAAACTCAAAGGTTTCTGGGCTTATGTTATGTAATCTAGCTTGAAATCTAGTGTTAATTTGTCATCAACTATCCTAGTCGGTCTTACTAGAGTCCCTTTGATTTATTTATCATTGTTCAAAATTCCAATTTCATTTCTTTTAAACTTAGTGGTTGATTTCCGTTACAGGCATTGGACAATTCTTCCTAGGGAAAAAATAGTCCCCTTTTTTCCTAGGTCCGGAAGCTTCCTCGTAAGCTGCGCGCCTGTGGGTTCTCCTTTCGAAACGCTTCTCTAAGCAGGAGTCTCAGATATTCACCTCCAATCAACAAAGTTAAAAATCAACCTTAAGCTTTAAATTAGCCTTTATTTGATGTAATTGGTAATTAAATTTTTCAAGTTTTAAAGGCTAATAGAAAAGAATAAAAAAGGACGATTGCCATAAAAATGGTGATCGTCCTCTTTAACTACAGGGTTGCGATTGTTCAATAAAAGCCATCGTTTTTACTAACAAATCCATTTAGTAAAGAAAATTAGTACTGCGCAGGATATGAAATTGTTTTGTTAGTCAATGCACTCTTTCTCTACCATATCAATGAGTTCTTTTAGTAGTATCACACTCTTATCAAGAGAAAGGGAGTAATATCGTTGTGTTCCCTTTTGTTCAATTGTTACTAGCTGATTATCACGTAATATTTTCAAATGATGAGAAATTGCTGGACGGGAGAGATTTGATCTGTCAGCAATTTCATTGACACTTAACCGCTCATGTTCCGCTAATAGTAGGATAATATCTTGGCGGGCTGGGTCACTTAATGTTGTAAATAATGGGATGCATGAGCGAAATCTATCTATAGCTTGTTGTCCCATTCTACTCCTCCTTGCTATATCATTCCTTTTAGATTACAAGGATTATTTCTCCTTCGCAACATATTTTGCAATTTTGGCTGCCACTCTTCTTGGTAGAAACTTTGCAGTGATTGCCCCAATTTGATTAAAGGCACCAGTAATGACAACTCCCCTCCCGTTCATGAGTGCTACATATCCCTGTTTCACCACTTCTTTAGAAGACATCGCCCGATTGAACATTTTTGTGTTTTCTACGTTGGCAACAGCACCAAAGTTTGTTTTCGTTGCACCTGGACATAACGTCGTTACCGTTACTTCGTATTTTTCCAATTCTCCTACTAAACCCTCAGAAAAGGAGAGGACATATGCTTTAGTCGCGTAGTATACTGCCATTAATGGTCCCGGTTGGAAGGCTGCGGTACTTGCGACATTTAATATTTTCCCAGAATTTTCTTTCATATAAGGTAACGCATAGTATGTTAATTCGGTTAAGGCAGAAACATTTAGCTGAATCATCTGTAACTGTTGTTCAATACTTAATTCATCAAAGCTTCCTAACAACCCAAACCCTGCATTATTTACTAATACATCAATGTTAATTTGGTTATCCTGAAGCTCTGCGAATATCTCTTTTGCAGCATGTGGTTTGCTTAAGTCCTTTGCAATAACCATCACGTTTACACTAGTAATGGACTTTTTTATCTCATTTAGCTTTTCTTCATTTCTTGCCACTAAGACAAGATTGTATCCATCCTTCAAAAAGAGTTCTACAAATTCATTGCCAAGCCCACTTGTAGCCCCCGTTATTAATGCAGTTTTCTTCACTGATATAAGCCTCCGTTTATTAGTTTAAATGTTTAAACGTTTAATACAATAAACATATAGTAATTAACTTTCCCCTAATTGTCAAGAAAAAAGTTTCCCCTTTTATGTGTTGATTCCTTTCAATCGAGTAGAGCGACCTAACGAAGAGACATTATTTGTTAAGTAAGCTTATTATCTTATTTTTTGTAAATAATATCATTTTAATATCTTTTCCATACTGTTGTTTGAACTCTACTTTCTTTTTATCTTTCCAATTTTTCCACCATTTCTCTTCTTTATTTGTTAGATTAATAGAAATACATAAAATCCACTTATCCAAATCACCATTTCTATCCTCTATTACTTTCTTAAATGATTCTCTAATCTGCGCTTTTTGACTATCTTCTACTTTACTAGAAAAAATTTACATTGCACTACTATATACCCGTCTTCATTATCAATTCCTAGATCATTTCCCCCTTCTCCTTGTTCTATTAGGATTTTATGTACGTCACCAGATTATTCTGAATCAAAAATATCGAAACACACATCTTCAAATTTATTTCTTGCTTCTTCACCATATTGTTCATAAAATCATTTAAAGTCTCTTTTCACCTAAAACACCAATTTCTTCCAAAAAATAAAAAATAACCTCATTCGAGTATGATACCGAAGAGGTTATTTCTTAACAAACTTTATAATAAATGATCAATCTTTTTTATAAATCCACATCAGATCTTTTTAATCTATCTTAAAGCCCACACTTTAACTGAGCTCCACAGCTTGTACATGTATTACAGCCACCTAGATCTTCTACTGTACCTTCACGACAAACTGGACATTTGTTTCCAACTTCATTTCCGATAGTAACATCTGTAGAACGAAGGGCATTAATAGTATCAACTAAAACAACTTTACCTTTTTCCTTTGTGCCCACATCTTCATTTTCGTTTTCATCAAATGTGTTTTCCTCTGCTTTTAGCGTTAATACTTGTGTGTCACGGCTTCCATCAACATACACAGTACCACCTTTAGCGCCACCTTTATATAAACGCTCATACACTTTTTCAACCTGTTCAACTGTATAACCTTTTGGAGCATTTACTGTTTTACTAATTGAGCTATCTATCCAGCGTTGAATAACACATTGAACATCAGCATGTGCTGAAGGTGCTAGTTCCATTGCAGAAACAAACCAAGCAGGAAGGTTGTTCGCATCAGCTTCAGGATGCTGATCTAAATATTCTTGAACAATATCAGCTTTTACTTCAATAAATTTCCCTAAACGTCCACTACGGAAGTAAGAGAATGAGAAATAAGGTTCAAGACCTGTTGATACTCCTACCATTGTTCCTGTAGAACCTGTAGGAGCAACTGTTAACAGATGTGAATTACGGATACCATATTCTTTCACACCTTCTAAAATATCAGCAGGCATTTTACTCATAAAGCCAGTTTGTGTAAATGCTTCACGAAGACGATTTGTTTCAGTCTCTTGATCGCCAACTAAGAATGGGAAGCTACCCTTTTCTTTCGCTAGATCGATTGAAGCGCGATAAGCAGCAGTTGCAATTGTTTCAAAAACTTTATCAACTAATGCGTTACCTTCTTCTGAACCATATTCAGTTTCACAATAGATAAGAAGATCATGTAACCCCATTACACCAAGTCCTACACGACGTTCTCCTAATGCTTGATTTTTGTTATCTTCTAAAAAGTATGGTGTTGCATCGATAACATTGTCCTGCATTCTAACACCGACTTCAACCGTTCTTCTTAATTTATCAAAATCTATTGTTTTCGTTTCTTTATTTGCCATTTCTGCTAAGTTAACAGCTGCTAAATTACAAACAGAATATGGTGCTAGTGGTTGTTCACCACAAGGATTTGTTGCTACTACCTGTTGACCATAAGCTTTTGCATTTGTCATATCATTCGCATTATCAATGAAGAAAATGCCAGGCTCAGCTGAATAGGTTGCACAAATATTAATTAAATTCCAAAGTTCTTTTGCCTTAATTGTACGATACGTACGAACTTTATAGCCTTGCTTTTCCCATTCACGAACATCTCCAACTTTATGCCAATTTTCATTGTATGATTTCATGTTTTGTTTATCATAACTCTCAACATCTGGGAAACGCAATTCATAATCAGCATCATTTTCCACAGCATCCATAAAATCTTTCGTTAACGTAACTGAAATATTAGCACCTGTTAAAAACTCTGAATTGTGAACACTGTATGTTCCACCTGTACGAAGCTTTAACTCAGCATCTCTTATAATCTTCTCGCTAAAACCGCCTGTTCCAGCAATTTGTTTATAGTTGACAATTCCTTGATACATATCAATTTCTTGCTGTGTTAAAGGAGTAAACTTCAATTTATCTTGAGCGTATTTTTTTATAGCTTCATCATTTGTGTTTTCAATTAAATAGCGTAAAATTCTTGGGTTTTGCATTTTTGAAATGATAAATTCGATAATGTCGGGATGCCAATCTGAGAGCATAATCATTTGGGCACCTCTACGACTTCCACCTTGTTCTACAAGATGTGTTAACTTGGCAATATCATCTAACCAAGAAACAGAACCAGATGACTTACCATTTACACCTTTTGCTAATGTATTACGTGGACGTAACGTAGATCCATTTGTTCCAACACCGCCACCGCGACTCATAATCTCCATTACTTGCTTTCTGTGCTCAGAAATACCTTCGCGTGAGTCTTGTACAAATGGCATAACATAACAGTTAAAATATGTTACTTCTGTACCAGCTCCAGCTCCGTATAACACACGTCCAGCAGGAATGAAGTTTAGATTCACTAATTCTTGGTAAAACTTTTCGAACCATTCTTTACGTTTTTCTTCTGTTGTTTCAACCGATGCTAGTCCTGTTGCATTACGTTTTGCGATCTGTTCGTAAAAGATTTCAAGTGGTTTTTCAATGACGTCTAACGAGCGTTTGACAATCCCTGTTTCAACTTCCTCAACTTTATCCAAAGAATGACGATATTCTTCTTCAATTAATACACTTGCCATTTTTGCTTGCCAATCAATTTCTTTAATGTATCCAAGTCCACGTGCTGGGAACTTCGGATCCTCTTTTATCGTCAAGACAACAAAATCACCTTGGGATAAGGTAATTTTTTCTGTATCCTTGAACGTGTAGCGATCAAGCATAACTAATCTTGATACACCTTTATGTGTTAATTTCATATCTTTTGTAATAGGATGAACTTGTGGAAATACAGTTATATCTTTATTTAGCTTCTCAACATCCACACTCATCTTTTGCTCGATTCCAACTGTCATTGTAACAACTCCTAATCAATCTCTCTATTAAATCTCCTGATTTAATTTATCATATCTATTCCCACAATTCAATATATAGTGTTAGGTTTTTTAAATATAACACTACATATAGTTTTCTAGGGCATTCATTTTGTATTTGTCAAATTGATAACTCATTAATAGAGTGAGAATTAATAAGAGAAAGTAAGATTTCGAGGACTTAACTGCGGTTTTTGAAGGATTTTGTCACTTGCATGTAGTTTTATGTCATAAAACGCTGTTAATTCAACATTTCTTTTGATTTTTACATAAAAAATAAGTTTTCGTCAAAATTCTACAAGTCTGACATCATAATTGTGGTCTAGTAAGTAATGAAATCACTTAACAACAAACTATCAGAAAAGATCTTAATAAATTGAAAAGGGACGAGATCGTTTCAATTTACTTCCGACACAAGATTTGCCAATTCAACTAAAGCTTCTTTGCGTATTTATAACTTTCAATAGCAGGAATCATAATGATGCATGGTAAAAAGGTCAGAAAAACCAGTAACAAGTCATTTAATGGTGGTAGAAATACTATAGTAATGCCTATTACAAACAAAGGAATTGACCAAATCATCATCCTTTTTGCACCATATTTATTTATTTTGTACCAATTTTCCTCTGATTCAAATGATTCACTAAATCTAACACCATATAAATGATTCATCTTTATTCTTTCTTTATATAGAGGAATACTTAAACCAACAAACAATAAACCACAACTTATATTTAAAATACCAATAATAATGTTATCCATTTTAAACACCCCTTAATGATAAATACGAAATAATAACAAAATGGTTTCATTTTTTAGCCTATTTTCCATTGCAAAAGAAATTTACATAAAAAACATACTAAGACGTATTTTAAGAAGACATACAAAAAGACGAATAATTCTATATTCAGTTAAGCTGAAAAAAACAAGTTCGTTCCATTGCGCTGCAGACACTCGCGTTCCACGGGGAGGAAGCTGAGCCTCCTCGACGTAAGCGCCTGCTTAGGTCGAGGCCTTTCCTCTATTCCCGTAGGTGCATTAGTGTCTTCCGCTCCATTCCACTAGTTCTTAAAAATAATTTGCAAAATCAAAAAAACTATTGAAGAAGGCAAATAAAAACCCGAACTATTAGGCGAATGATTAATTGTTACATCACCTAATAATTCGAGCTTATCATTAGCTTTAATACTTATGTCCCATCCTCTTAGTACACCAAACTAATCTACTACCTATTCATGTTTGATCAAAAAGCTTAATTATTGATGAAAAGATTATGAAGCTTAAGAGACAAGTATAGGAAAACTCCCACTGTTCGTTTATTTTCTATCTCTTGAAATTCCACTCATCCGTTTCATATTTCTTCCTTGCAATCGTATTTACATACTCTATTTCATCAGCTGTTAACACATAAGGCTCTAATTCAATATGTAAACCTTTTTCAAAACCTTCTTTAAATGCTTTTTTTGCTTCTTCAATTGTTACCGGTTCTTCACGAAGTGTATTTGTGGCAACTGCTTTACTCTTAAAGGCACGTTGCATTCTTTCTTTTACGCGCTCATTGGGGTATTTAAATAAATCAAAAAGCATATCTTCATCAAGATCCAGTAAGATAGAGCCATGTTGAAGGATAACACCTTTTTGTCTAGTTTGTGCACTACCTGCAACTTTTCGCCCCTCTACAACAAGCTCGTACCAAGATGGAGCATCAAAACAAACCGCAGATCGAGGTGACTTCAAGCCTTGCTTTTCCTCTTCTGTTCGAGGTATTGAAAAATAGGCATCCAGACCCAAATTTTTAAAGCCTTCTAAAATCCCATCGGAAATGACACGGTAAGCTTCTGTGACGGTTTTTGGCATTTCAGGATGTTCTTCAGTAACAATAACACTATAAGTGAGCTCTTTATCATGTAATACACCGCGACCACCTGTTGGCCTTCTAACAAATCCAAGACCGTATTTTTGAACAGCTCCTAAATCAATTTCTTTTTCCGCTTTTTGGAAATAACCGATTGAAAGTGTTGCAGGATTCCATCCGTAAAATCGAATAGTAGGTGGAATTTTCCCCTCACTATGCCATTCTAACAACACCTCATCTAATGCCATATTAAATGCTGGTGAACAATTTCCAGAATCTATAAAACGCCATACTTCTTTCGTCATGTTGTAAACCCTCTTTATTGATCATTTTATTCATTAAGTCTAGCAGAAGTTTTTAAAGAAGAAAATATAAATGCATCGTAGGTAATGACAATTAAGACAAGCTCTTATATAATAATAAAGGTCTATATGAGTTCTTTAGAGCTTCTAATAAGAAACATAACATATAAAAGGGGTCGTGCAAATTGACATCAACATGGTTACTAATTATTTTAGCAGCAGCTATTATTGGATACTCTGCTTTTAGCTTTTTCTATCAACGCAAAATCATGAAGCATTTAACAGAAGAAGAATTTAGAGCTGGCTATCGAAAAGCTCAATTAATTGATGTGCGTGAGCCAAATGAATTTGAAGGTGGTCATATTTTAGGCGCAAGAAATATTCCCCTTTCACAACTACGTCAGCGTCATAAAGAAATTCGCAAAGATCAACCTGTATACTTCTACTGTCAAAACACAGTACGTAGTGGTCGTGCAGCTCAAATGTTAAAACGTAAAGGCTACAATGACATTAATTGTCTAAAAGGCGGCTTTAAAGGCTGGACAGGTAAAGTAAAGAAAAAATAATTAAGGCTCTTTTCTGAAAGATTGTTGCTAATTGACCTAATTATGCAGTGGAAACATGATGGTTATAGCAAAATAGGTACTATCCTATGAAGAAAAGATGCCACTATGCTTTATATAATGCTGTTTACTTGGAGTTGTTGTTAAAGCAACAAAGTTTAAGAAAACAGCCATAATTAAACACATATTAGAAGCTACTTTACCATCTTATCTGGAAAAGTAGCTTCTTTTAATATAACAAGGTTAAAACTTGATTTTATAGTTGTACAGAAATCCACAACAAAGATATAAAAATAAAGCAGCATATAAAATACATAGATAACTACATCGTCTAATGCAAGTGAAGATTATATTCATTAGTGTAAAAACAAAAAGTAAGGGAATTTTAACAAAAGTAAATCTCTTTTTATTTGCTACCTAGTTCAATAATGATATTATATGAAGTAGTAATCAAATAACATTTACCAAGATTTTGGAGGAGTATTAAATTTGATAGTCGCCATACTGCTTTTTCTATTTATGTCTTTTTTCTTATCGGGAAGTGAGACAGCACTTACTGCGGTAAACAAAATGAAATTAAAAACAAGAGCTGAAAACAACGATAAAAAATCTCAAAAACTGCTTGAATTTGTCTCAAAGCCTGATGAATTAATCACAGGCATTTTAATTGGTAACAACATTGCAAATATTATGCTACCTACTCTTGTTACGATACTTGCACTTGAGTATGACATTAATGTCGGAATAGCAACGGGAGTTTTAACCGTCGTGTTAATTATTTTTGCAGAAGTTTTACCAAAGTCAATTGCAGCAACTTTTGCAGATAAAATCGCTTATATTGTTTTTCCAGTGATCAGAATAATTCTGTTTATTTTTAAGCCTTTAATTTTTCTACTATCTAGGTTTACAAGAATCGTTATCAGTTTTTTATCGAAAAACCAAGTGAATACAGCATCAATATCAAGAGAAGAATTAATAACAATGGTCAACATTGCCACATCTGAAGGAATTCTTCAAAATGAAGAAAATCAGCGGATTAAAGGTGCTATTGACTTTTATGACCTTGATGTACGAGATGCTCTAAAAACTCCTAGAACTGAAATACAAGGCATACCATGCGAATCATCTTTTGAAGAAGCTCGTGAGTATGTTTTAGATGGAAGTCACACAAGATATCCAGTTTATAAGGAGAATATGGACCACATTGTAGGAGTCCTTCACTCAAAATCATTACTTTCATGGTCACTAGAGCCACATAAAAACTTAGAAGATTTCATAGATAATGACCCATTATTTGTTTTCGAATTTCATTCAATTGAAAAGGTTTTTAAATTGATGCTTAAAAAACGAAGACATTTAGCTATAGTATTAGATGAATATGGTGGAACGAAGGGAATCATAAGTCATGAAGATATTATCGAAGCGATGATTGGTCAAGATATCAAAGATGAAACAGACGATGATGAAGAAATCTTAATTGATGAATTAACAGACTCACATATTATTTGTAATGGAAAATTAGCTTTAAGGCGTTTAAATGAAGTCTTTAAAACGAAAATTCCAGAGCAAGAAGATATCTTAACAGGCTTCTTACTAAAAGAAATGGGTCGATTCCCTACTGAAGGCGAATCCTACGAATACCACCATCTACATTTTGACATCCAATCTGTAGAAGACAACAAATTAAAAAAGATTATGATCACGAAGAAAACAGCACCTGGTGAATAATCAAAAAGCTAAGCAAATCTATAGAATTGCTTAGCTTTTTCTCATTTTCTCTTCAGAAAAAATAGCATGACTATACTTTAGCTTTACTTAGCAAACCCCATAATTTGCTTTATAAACCCTATCCCAAATCTTTGATCTTGCTTTAATCTTTCTTGACGTACTTGATGCTCTTTTACAAAAGCTAGAAAACGCTCTTCTCGTGCATCTGTATGCTTCTGAGCAAGATCTCGTTCATTTTGAATTTCTTCTTTGTATAATTCTCTTTCAAGATTTGATGTTTCTTCTAAGTTCGAAATCATATCTTGGACATCTGAAAATTCAAATCTTGCAACTTCTGTTTGCAACTTTGCTGTTTCGGAAATCTTATGATGAACTGAGTGTACAACATTTTTCTCTAATTGATTTAATTTTTCATTCAGCTGTAATATCTCCTGAACTTCCTTCGAATCAATAAAATTTGTAATCTTAGTTAACGATTCTTTCATTTCCTCCACAGCATCACTTTTTACAGATGAACTTACCTTATCTGCTGTTGATTGCTGATTGGAAAGTAACTGCTTGATTGTTTTTGTATCCATATTACTATCTTTAAAAGATTTAATTTTCCGAAGCATTTCGATATTTTCAGGTGTTAATAGTCGTGCATTTTTTTCATCTCTTTTAATATCAATAAACTCCGAAAATTCATCTTCCCAATTTTTCAAGATGAATACCTTTTCTCCTACAAGAGACGCTGCTTTTGAAATTGTTACATATTTTGCTGCCAATCTACTCCACCAACCTTTGTCTATTTTTTCTTATGTTACTAGTTCTATATTCTCTCTATCTATTTCCTTCCTATCGACAAAGGTTCTAAAAACTAGTCATAATGTTAGTGGTTTTGTAGATTTACAACATTTAAATACAAAAAACTGACTTACTATACAGCAAGTCAGTTTTTTCAACATTTTATCTTTGATATTTTAAGATTGGTTTTCTAGCAGCTGTTGTTTCATCAAGACGTTTAATGACTGTCGTGTGCGGAGCTTCTTGAACAATCTCAGGATTTTCTTCCGCTTCTTTTGCAATTTGAATCATTGCATCAATAAAGGAATCAAGTGTTTCCTTTGATTCTGTTTCTGTTGGTTCAATCATAATACATTCTTCAACATTTAACGGGAAATAGATTGTTGGTGGATGATAACCAAAATCTAATAATCTTTTTGCAATATCAAGTGTACGAACACCTAGTTTCTTTTGGCGCTTGCCTGATAGTACGAATTCATGCTTACAATGCTGATCAAATGGTAGATCAAAGTATGGAGCTAGACGACGCATCATATAGTTTGCATTTAATACGGCATATTCTGTTACAGCCTTTAATCCATCAGGTCCCATTGAACGAATATATGTGTATGCACGAACATTAATACCAAAGTTACCATAGAAAGGCTTTACACGCCCGATTGATTCAGGAAGATTATAATCAAAATGATAGCCTTCTTCCGTTTTAACAAGCACTGGTTTTGGTAAATAAGGAATTAGATCCTCTTTCACACCAACAGGACCTGATCCTGGACCACCACCACCATGAGGACCTGTGAAAGTCTTATGAAGGTTAAGGTGAACAACATCAAAGCCCATATCTCCAGGACGAGCTTGACTTAGTACTGCATTTAAATTTGCTCCATCGTAATATAATTTTCCACCAGCATCATGTACAATTTGTGCCATTTCTAGAATATGAGCTTCGAACAATCCTAGAGTATTAGGGTTTGTTAACATAAGAGCCGCCGTTTCTTCATTAACAACTCGTTTTAAATCTTCCAAATCTACTAAGCCATTTTCATCAGATTTAACTGTGATCGTTTCAAAACCAGCTACAGTTGCTGACGCAGGATTTGTACCATGTGCTGAGTCAGGGACGATGACCTTAGTTCTTTTTGTATCATTATTAGCTTCATGATACGCACGAATCATCATTAATCCAGTCCACTCACCATGTGCACCTGCTGCTGGTTGAAGAGTGACTTCATCCATACCAGTAATTTCTTTTAAATGCTCTTGAAGATCAAATAATAATTCCATTGCACCTTGAACCGTTTCTTCTTCCTGTAAAGGATGAATATGTGCTAGACCTGCAATACGCGCAACATTTTCATTGATTTTCGGATTATACTTCATTGTACAAGAACCTAATGGGTAGAAACCTGAGTCAACACCATGATTACGTCTTGATAAAGCTGTATAATGTCTCATAATATCTAATTCTGAAACCTCAGGAAGCTCTGCTTGCTCACTACGAATATATGTTGAAGGAATGAGCTCATCTAATGACAATGCTTCAATTTCTAGCTCTGGCAAGCTATATCCTACGCGACCTTCTTTGCTAACTTCAAAAATTAACGTTTGATCTTGATTACTCATTGTCATCCCCCAGTTCCTTTACAAGTGTGTCAATTTCTTCTTTTGTACGAAGCTCTGTAACCGCAATTAACATATGATTTTCAAGCTCTGGATACACCTTTCCTAAATCAAAGCCACCAATGATCCCTTTTTCTAAAAGCTGTTTGTTTACTTTATATATTGGTTTTTCTAACTTCACAACAAACTCATTAAAAATCGGTTGTTCAAAAGGAACTTCTAATCCGGCATTTCTACAAGCTTTTTTCGCATAATTGGCTTTTTGAATATTTTGAATCGCCATTTCCTTCACACCTTGCTTACCTAAAGCTGTCATAGCAACAGATGCAGCAAGTGCATTCAACGCTTGATTTGAACAAATATTTGAAGTCGCTTTATCACGACGAATATGCTGTTCTCGTGCTTGAAGCGTTAACACAAAACCACGTTTCCCATTTTCATCTGTTGTTTGACCAACAAGACGTCCTGGTACTTTTCTAAGTAATTTATTTGTAACAGCAAAATACCCACAATGTGGTCCACCAAAAGCAGTAGGAATACCAAATGGCTGAGCATCACCAGCTACAATATCTGCACCAAATGCTCCAGGAGGTGTTAAAGCACCTAAAGCTAAAGGATTAGAAGAAACAACAAACATACTCTTTCCAGTATGAGCGATCGGTTCAATATCTTGTAAAGGCTCAATGTTTCCAAAGAAGTTAGGATATTGCACAAGAACAGCTGCTACATCTTCATTCATTTCTTCTTGTAATGCCACAAGATCTGTAACACCATTCTTAACTGGTACTTCGACAACTTCAATGTATTGACCTTTTGCATATGTTCGAACAACATCACGAGTTTCAGGGTTTACTGCTTTCGAAATAAGAATCTTTTTCTTTTTCGTTTGTCCAGCAGCTAACATCGCCGCTTCAGCTAAAGCTGTTCCACCATCATACATAGATGAATTCGCAACATCCATTCCAGTTAACTCACAAATCATCGTCTGAAATTCAAAAATTGCTTGCAGTTCACCTTGAGATATTTCAGGTTGATACGGTGTGTACGCTGTATAAAACTCAGAACGCGAAATAACATGATCAACAATAATAGGCATGTAATGATCATAAACTCCAGCACCTAAAAAAGAAGCATGACTACGTAGGTCTTTATTTTTAGCTGCTAATTGTGTTAGCTCTTTTAATAGCTCCGTTTCTGATTTCGCTTTCTTGATATTGTACTCTCCTTGAAAACGAACACTTTCTGGAATATCCTGAAACAACTCATTAACAGATTCTACGCCAATTGCTTGTAGCATTTCCTGTTTATCTTGTTCCGTCATTGGTAAATAACGATGTTTCATTGGTCGTGAGCCCCTCTCCGATATAAAAAAGTAGTATTTATTTATATGTTGAAATTTGTGGTATTTTGTCGTTTTCCTAATATATTGTAAGAATTAGCAAATAAATTGAGTAAACTAGCAAATATAATTCAGATTTCCGCAAATATATTTTGTATAACAGCAAATAAATGCTCGAAATCAGCAAATATCCTAACTAGACTAGTTTAATAGTTGGCAGAAATGACTTATTTCTTAGGACGTTTGTAAAAAGGTGTAGCCACAACAACTGCTTTTAGACGTTTTTTACGAATTTGGACTTCTATTTCTGTTCCAAGCTCAGTAAATTCTTTCTTTAATAAAGCTAATCCGATATTTTTCTTTAGTGTTGGTGATTGTGTTCCTGTTGTCACAACACCAATTTCCTCACCACCTGAAAATACTTCATACCCATGACGTGGAATTCCTTTATCAATCAATTCGATTCCAACTAATTTTCGCTTTGTTCCGTTCTCTTTTTGTTCTTTTAAAACTGCTTTTCCATTGAAGTCATCTTCTTTGTTTGGTTTGACCGCAAATCCGATTCCTGCTTCAATTGGAGTAATATCTTTTGTAAGCTCTTGACCATACAATGGAAGAGTTGCTTCAAAACGCAATGTATCGCGTGCTCCTAAACCACATGGTACAACTCCATCTTCCTTGCCTGCTTCTAATATTTTCTCCCAAAGACTAACCGCATCTTCTGAAGCACAATATAGCTCAAATCCATCTTCGCCTGTGTAACCAGTTCTAGATACTAAAACTTCCGCACCTGCTACATTTACAGGATTAATAAATTTGAAAAATTTGATTGTCGTTAAATCTGTGTTTGTTAGTTTTTGAAGTGTTTTTTCAGCTAATGGACCTTGAAGAGCAAGTAATGCCGTTTCATTCGAGATATTCGTTAATGTTACATCACCAGATAAATTAGACGTTAACCAGTCTATATCTTTTTCAATGTTAGATGCATTAATCACTAATAAATAGTCATTTTCAGCTTTTTTATAAATTAGAAGGTCATCCACTGTGCCACCATCTTCATAGCACATTGCTGTGTATTGAGCTCCGCCTACCTTTAATAAAGAAACATCATTTGTCACAACACGTTGTAAAAAGCTCAGACTATCTGATCCTTTCACTTCTACCTCGCCCATATGGGAAACATCAAATAAACCTGCTTTTGTACGAACAGCTTCATGCTCTTCTTTAATAGAAGAAAATTGAACTGGTAAATCCCATCCACCAAAATCAATTGTTTTTGCACCGTAGTTTTTATACACCTCATATAATGGTGTTATGTTTAGCTGTGTCATATTGATAGACTCCCTTCAATTATGAGTAAACAATCTTTATTGGGCTATTAACAACCCAAAAAAGCATACAAAAAAAGGACATAGTACTCCCATAAATTTAATGGAAGTCCCTGTCCTTTTCACCTGAAAGTTTACCCTATGTATGAATGTTCTTACTAATCCAAACCTAAAAAGTTTGAAATTAGCATTTTCCATAAGGCTTTCCCCTTTGGTAGTTTGCACGATACGCAAACACTCTCCAGAGCTGCGTCAAATAAGAGTCTTTTTGCCTGAGAGATTCACAGCTGCTTGCTCCTTCGGCGCTATACATAATACCTATAGTCTCTCCCCTTATTCTCACCCGCACATATTTAGTTACAAAGTTGGTTATACTACTAAAACTAATTATTACGACATTTTGACATTTTTAACATTTTAAAATACAAGAAGATTGAAAGCGCTAAGCTTACAGAATGATAAGCAAATTAAGAACTTTCTTATTTTACATACTACCATGATCACATGCTTTCAGCAATCAATTTTTTCTTAATGAAAAAGTTTTTTTCTTATCTAATGTTCGTGTTTTGTCCATAATAGGTTAATTATTAATATAATTAATACATTTAAGCAGAAAATAGTGAACATTATTAAAATGCAGTAAACGAAGAAAGGACTGTCTTTCTATGAATATCAAGACAAATTTCGATTCTTCCTGGCAGGAAGGTTTTTTTGAAAAACTTGAAAATGACGGACCTTGGGCAAACTGGGAGTTATACAAGCTTGCTTATGAGGTACAACAACATACAGCTGTATCAACTTTTGAAGGGTTACAGGCCCCTAACCATTTACCACATTTCACTCCACTTCCACATCAATTGGAAGTGGCACAGCGTGTTGTTGAAAAAATGAATGGAAAAGCGATTTTAGCTGACGAAGTTGGTTTAGGAAAAACGATCGAAGCTGGATTAATTTTAAAAGAATATATGATTCGTGGACTTGTAAAGAAAGTACTCATTTTAGTACCAGCTTCTCTTGTCTCACAATGGGCACGAGAATTAAACGAAAAATTCTTTATTCCCGCAGTTGAGCAAAAGAAAAGTTATGTATGGGAAGCTTGTGATGTTGTTGTCTCTTCTATAGATACAGCAAAAAGAAACCCTCATCGTGATATTGTTTATAACCAACCCTATGACTTAGTGATTATCGATGAAGCGCATAAGCTTAAAAATAATAAAACCAAAAACTATGAATTCGTGCAAAATCTAAAAAAGAAATATTGTTTACTATTAACAGCTACTCCTGTTCAAAACAGAGTTGAAGAAATATTTAACCTTGTTTCATTACTTAAGCCAGGTCATCTAGGAAATGAATCTCACTTTACAGAGGTCTTTTCTGCTAAAGAACGCTCATTAGATGATCATGAGCATTTAAAGGAACTTGTGAATAAAGTGATGATTCGAAATCGTAGAGGTGATACTGGCATTGATTGGCCAAAACGCCATGTTGAAACAGTAGCCATCGATTTTTCAGAAACAGAACAACATTTATATAACACGATAACACAGCTAAAATCTCTTTCTGATTATGCAGCAAATACGTTTTCAATCATGACTCTCCAAAGGGAAGCATGTAGTAGTCGAGAAGCTGTTTATATGACATTAAAGAAAATGCTCGACAAACCTGAAGAAGAAGAAAGAGTGTTACCTAACAATGTGATTAAAGACATTATGATAGCAATCGACGGTGTTACTCAAAATTCAAAGGCTCTTAAAGTGGTAGATTTAATTAAAGAAATAGATGATAAAGTAATTATTTTCACAGAATATCGTGCAACTCAGTTTTACTTACAATGGTTTCTTCAACAAAACGGGATCACCTCTGTTCCATTCCGTGGAGGATTTAAGCGTGGTAAAAAGGATTGGATGAAGGAACTATTTAAAAACCGTGTTCAAGTATTAATTGCAACTGAAGCTGGTGGTGAAGGGATTAACCTACAATTTTGCCATAACATTATTAATTATGATTTACCATGGAATCCAATGAGACTAGAACAACGCATCGGCCGTATCCATCGACTCGGTCAAGAACACGACGTTCATATATACAATATGGCCACAAGAAACACGGTTGAAGAACATATTTTAAAACTACTTTATGAAAAAATTAATTTATTTGAAAAAGTAATAGGTAATCTTGATGAAATTTTGACCAAGCTCGAAATCAAAAATTTCGACGAGACGATTCAAGATATTATGTACAATTCCAAAAGTGATGGTGAAATGAAAATAAAAATGGAGAATTTAACATCAATTTTGGATTACGCTCAGCACTCACAAGAGCAAAGAAAAGCAGCAAGTGGCAACAATTAAGCTTCCTATGCTAAAGGTTGTACATTTTATATAGTAGAAAGAAGATTACATATGAAAGGTGGCAAACCATGCAACAGGAAAAAATTCATCATTATTTAGAAAGCTTCTTCATCGCAAACTCGTGTGACATTGTTGAAAATGAACCAGGATATCTGACCGTTCAATTAACAATCGATATGGATAAAGAATTGATGAACCGCCCTTTTTATTGGCACTATCTCGAAAAAACAAATGGTGTGCCTAACCCTATGAAATTAACATTAATAACCGATCAACATTCTGCACCAAAAGATCTAAAAGGTGAGGTTATGCATTTTGGTGCACCTCGCCTTCATCAAATATTCCGCTCCACAACAGGTCTAGGAAGCTACATAAGATTATTTGAACAAGCTACAACAACTGGTGGAAATGTCCCCCTTCACCCATGGCTTGGTGTGAATATTATGGTTTCTTACCAATGCGATATGAAAAAAGATCAACTCTATTCAATCGGCTTACATCTTGTTAGTGGAACACTAGTAGAGAACTTTCAAGAAAAACTAGAAAACTTAGAGCTAACACCTAAAATACCAGATCTTTGCTTTACAATGACACCACTAATTAAACCGCAAAGCGGTATAAAAAGAATAGAGCAATTTATCATGCAGGAAATCAATCAGCAAAATACATCATGGGCAGATTCTGCTAGAGAAAGATGGCAAGCAGATGAAAAGCTATTGAATCACTTCTATGAAGAGCTTGAAGAAAAGCCAGACTGTTATCACTTAGAAAAAGAAGCACTAAAAGAACTTTATGAACCACAAATTAATGTATCTATTCAAAATGGTGGGATTTTCTATTTGACTCCTCAAGCTATTTTTAGGTAGCTATTTTTATTTTATCAATGATAGGTGGGTTCTTCCCCCTCCTATCGTATCTATGAAAAAATAAAGACAACATCCACAAAATCCATTAATCCCTCTTTATAAAAATATTTCCTACATATATAAAACATAAATAATCACTGTTTCTTTATACTATTTAAAATATTTCTACAAAATATGTAAAATTTAAAAATTATTCGACAAAATTGAATTTTCGTAGTTAAAGCTTACTTAAAATTTAGTTAAAGAAAATGGTTAAGAAATGACTATTTTTGTGTCAAAAACACACCTAAAGACCCACTCAATGTTACAACCATGTAAAAATTTACAATTCTCATTAAATTTTTTTGCTGTCGACATAAAACAGCACACTTACTAAAAATTCCTTTTTATAATAAGATTAGTGATATAGATATACATATAAGAGAGACTAAGGTAATAAACCAGATTCATAATCAGGACAATTTAATCAGTTCAAGGGCAAACCTATTGAAAAATAGGGACGCAAAGTCACAGGTCTTCCGTTCAGATAAAAAAAAGTGAATTATGATGGCTGGGCTGCCTGAAATACAGGCGAAGTATTTTAGGAGGGTAAAAAGTTGAATAGCAAAATTGTTGATAAAATAATGTATGATGGTGAATTGGATCAAGAATGGGTAGAATTAATTCTAGAAGCTCTTGAGGTTGGGATTAGTGTGGATGAAATACAGGACTTTTTCAAAAACAAAAGACCGAATGTACAAACAATTTAAAAATCATTTTTGATCGTTTATTAAGCTTGAAATTTTTTTCAAAAATTGTTCTTCATATAAAACAAAACCTTCTTTATATGTTATAATCATGCTATTAAAGGAAGGTGACTTGACGTGATTGGTCCACGAATTAAAAAATACAGAACTCAAAAAAATTTATCTCTATCCGAACTAGCAGAACGAGCAGGAGTTGCAAAATCATACTTAAGTTCGATTGAACGCAATCTCCAGTCAAATCCTTCTGTACAATTTTTAGAAAAAGTTTCAACCGTACTAGGTGTATCTGTTAATACCCTTCTAAATGAACAAAATGAATTAGATCCTAAAGAGCTTGACTACGAATGGACAAAGCTCGTACAGGATGCCATGAAATCTGGGGTATCTAAGGAGCAGTTCAAAGAATTTTTAGAGTTTAATAAATGGCGACTACAGAATGATAATGATAAATGATAATAAGAGCATAATTGGTGGCTGGTGAGGGCTGCTGATTGTGCTTTTTTTGTTATGTGAATGTTCGTTTTATTGAATCATCTCTCGAACATTTTCGTTCTTTTTAACGACTTTATTTTGTCGATAATGAATGTTTCTTGTCGAAATAATATACTTTTCATTCTTTTCTCTAAGAGATATAATTATATTGAGAACAACACAGTGCAAATTCACTATATTGAGTAGCTATTTCTACTCACTTTGTTCTTTATAAAGAATATTATTGTAAGAGGTGAAGAATTTGTCAACTACTTTAAAAGAAAATCGTCCATTAGTGTTAGATCATCAAATGATTATTTTTGAAACTGCTCAGAGTTGTAATCCAGGAAAAGGCCATAATCCTAAAACACAATCTGATAGAGGTAATTCTAAAGGATGTGGGAAAGCCAATGGAGTGGGCTTTATAGGTACAAAAGGTAACAAATTCATTTAAATTATGACAATAGGTTAACTTTTTGTTAACCTATGTCTTTTATTTTAAAGAGGAGGATAAGAATGAGTACCTTTCGTACGATTATTGGAGAGCATGTATTTGAATTTTGGTTTACAACAAACGATTTAGAGGAAAAATTACTAAGTCAATTTAAACCACTCGAGTCTGATGATAAAATACCTGATATAAAAATTAGTCTTCATTCTAACTATGGAAAATCATTCCTAAACTATGAGGTAGAAATATCTAAATCTGATTCAATGACACTCTTCAAAAGAGCTGACTACTTAATTGAAGTTGATAATGACTATGAAGTTTGTAAGATGTTTGTACATAACGAATTAGCATTTAAACATGCTTTAATGAATTTATATAGTTCATTTATTGTTCATCATAATTGGGGTATTCTTCTACACTCTTCATGTGTTATTGACAATAATGGAGCTTGTGTTTTTTCAGGTCAATCAGGTGCAGGTAAATCAACAGCAGCTCGCTTATCACAACCTCGAGAACTTTTATCAGATGAAGCGACTCTTATTAGAATTACAGAAGATGACATTACTGTTTTTGATTCTCCTTTTCGCAGTGAGTTAAATAGTACTCATAATCAAAATACATATTCATTAAAAAGCATCGATTTACTTAATCAATCACCAGTAAATAAGAGGAACAAATTAACTAAATCTGATGGATTTCTTTTACTATTGGATAAAGTCTTCTTCTGGACTTCAAATAAAGAAGAAGTGCAAACAATTTTAATGTTATTAAGTATACTAACACGAAAAGTTCCAATGTATAGTCTGCATTTTCAGAAAAACAATACTTTTTGGGAGTTGATTTCATAATGAATTTATATATAAAAGAAAGGGAATATGAAACTGTTCAACTAGACGAAGAATGGATTGTGATGAATACGGATAAATTCACAGTTACGAAGCTAAATGGGATTGGTGGTTATTGCTGGTCTTTACTTGAAAACCCTCAATCTATTCAATCAATTACACAATTAGTAGAAATTCATTATCAAATTAAAAATAGCACTCTTTCTAATGATATTGAAGATTTTATTAGCGAACTAATAAATTTCGGATTGGTTCGTCATGCAATTTGATAAAGACACGGTAGATCTTCTGCTATCAACAATAAAAAAATACGGATGGATGGACCTCCCCTCTGACGGAATTAGTATGTATCCATATATAAAAAAAGGAAACATATGTCGCTTTACTAATTTTAATGAATCGACAGTTAGACAAGGTGACATTCTTCTATATTATTCATCAACCGGCCAACTAATTGCCCACCGATTTTTGTACGAAAAAACATTTCCAAATGGGAAAAAACATTTCATTTTAAAAGGAGATACAAATGTAAGTAATGATGAACCAATAAGTAAGGAACAAATTATCGGCTCTTTAATAAGTATTACCAATTCTAAGAAGACAGTTTACACATCAAACCTAACTTCTAAACTATGGGGATATTCCATTAGATTTTTCCCGATTTTATCCAGGGTTATTAAATACTATTTAACTCGAAAAATCCGAATAAATCTAGATCAGGTGCATCTGTATGATAAAAGATAAAGTCAATTCAATTATTAAAGAATTTCATTTTGATGGAATTCGAAAGACTTTTGAATTAGTTGGTCCTTATATCTTAAAAAACACTAAATTTTATATTGGTCTCATTATTATTTTATTTGTAGAAATTTTTCTTACGATTGGGTTTGCATGGTTTTTTGGAGCAATTACTGATGCTGCTGTTAAAGGTGAATTCGAAACACTAAAATCATTAATTCTAATCATACTAATATTATTAGTGATTAGTTTATTTTCTACTTTCTTTAGTACATTTCTAGAATCTTATATCACTAGCAATATTAGACAAGAATTAAAAGACCATGTCTTAAAACAAATTCTCCTGTTATCTCCCAAGAAACTATCTAAACAACGATCGGGTGAATTACTAACACATTTTACTAACGATATTAGTTCGATTGATGGAGTGATTGGTAGTAACCTTATATATCTTATTCAACTACCTTTAGTATCAATAGCTGTATTCATCTATATGATACAAATAAACTGGCAGTTATCCATTATGAGCCTATTAATCATTCCTTTTGCCATTATTATAGGTGGCATCTTTGGTATTCTTATTCGAAATAACAGTAGGAATATTTTTAATAAAATCGGTGACATTAACAGCCAGCTAACCGAAACATTTCAGGGTCTTTCTGTAATACGTTCCTTTGTTCTTGAAAAGTCTTTCTCTAAAAAATTAGCAAAATTAAATAGAGAATTATTGGATATTGAGTTGAAGAACGCTAAGCTCCGAGGAACATTTTTGGTTGTTGGTGATGCCATATCCTCTATTTCTTATATTACTAGCATTTGTATTGGGGCCTTTTTTGTATCCAATGGCCATATTACGGTTGGATCATTACTGACATTTGTTACTCTCATGCAACAACTTATTAATCCATTAACAGGACTAGCTGGAATTTGGGGCAGTTTTCAAAGCTCAGCCTCAGCTGTTGAAAGACTGTCTAACGTATTAGATGTCGAAGCCGAATTTCAAGATTTGCCTTTTTATAAAAAAACGGAGAAATTGCCAAAAACAATAACATTTGATCATGTTACTTTTTCCTACGATTCCCATACAACTATTTTTAAAAATCTTAACTTAGACATTCCTACAGGAAAATTAGTTGCATTTGTTGGTCCAAGCGGTGCAGGAAAAACTACCTTATTTCATTTAATCCAAGGATTTTGGAAACCACAAATTGGACAGATCTTAATGAATAATCAGCCAATAAACAAACTCTCCCCTTCTGAGTTAAGAAGTACTTTCGCTTTAGTAGCGCAAGAGACGTTTTTGTTTAACGGAACGATTAAAGATAATTTGCTATTAGCTCGGCCTCATGTTACTGATATAGAAATGATTAATGCGACTATTCAAGCAAATATCCACGAATTCATTATGTCTCTACCAAATCAATACAACACAGAGATTGGTGAGCGTGGCGTTCGATTATCAGGTGGACAAAAGCAGAGAATATCAATAGCTAGAGCTATCTTAAAAGATGCACCTATTCTTTTACTTGATGAAGCCACATCTGCATTAGACAGTGAATCCGAATTCCAAGTAAAAGTAGCTCTAGAGCATCTAATGAAAAATCGTACAACACTCGTTATTGCACATAGACTTTCTACGATTCAACATGCTGATTTAATCGTTGTGATGGATAACGGAGAGGTTGTTCAGACAGGAACTCATGAAACACTTATAAAAGAGGAAGGGATGTACAAAAGACTTACACAAACTCAAAATTTAGGTCATAAAACAGAAATAAATACTCTAGCCTTATAAAAGTTGGTGTTAATATGATTAGGACTTTTATCGAAAATCTTTATACTTCACCTAGCAATCTATGTAGTATTGATGAAGAACAGTATAAACTAATAGAAGAAGATATATCTTACTTTAACAACGAATCACAAATTTATACGAAATTATTAGAGAAAGAAAAATCAGAAGAGCTTCCTGCCTTTTTCACAACCCATCTAAAGAAATCGTATCAAACTCAATTCATACAAAACATGTTGATTAAGAATCAAACTCACATGATTTTATCAGCTTTAGAAGACAACAAACTTTCAGTTATTGCTTTAAAAGGTCCTCTATTCTCTGAAAAGTATTATGGAGACTTTGCAGCTCGTCCCTCTTCAGATATTGATTTATTAATTAAACGCGAAGATTTAAATGATGTTATTACATGCATTAATAAATTAGGATATATAAATGAAGAAAAAAACGATGAAGATCATTTTCATAGAACTTTCAGCAAACCTATTCCAGGTTCACCAGTTCCATTACTTGTAGAAATTCACTGGAATCTCTTAAGGGAAAATACAAGTGAACTACCAATTAATCAAGTTTGGGACGAAGCCATTACTGTTAGTGGATGCGAATATGTGAAAGAACTTTCTAGTTTTTATACATTTTACTTTATCATTCTACATGCTTGGAGACATAATTTAGATTCAATGAAACATTTTTTAGATATTATTCAGATAATTCATAGACTTGGTAATAAAATAGATTATGAATTGCTTTTTAGGATAGCCCAAAATCATAAAACACTCAAACGGGTTAAGCGTACTTTATCGATTGTTTATCAACAGTTTCCGCATTTAAATGATTTATTGAAGTTACCTTTTAAAAAAGAATACGGATCTACGTGGCAGTACGAAGTTATTCGAGGTGTTAGTGTAAATAAAAGCATTTCATATTTAGACTTTATTGATTATCAGTTTAATAGTTTTGATACGTTTTATCATCGCTGTATAGCGTTATTTGAATGGCTTTTTCCTTCGGAGTTTGGATTAATAGTTGAAGTTAATAACAATAAGAAAATAACCTATACTAATCTTTTAAGGCAACGAGTTTTTAGATTATTCCATTCTGCCTTCACAAAAAATAACATTACAAAATAAGAGGATGCTCGTCTATAAAGAGGTTCCTCTCTTTTTAGACAATTAAATTTCTTCAACTATAAAAAACTTTTGTGGAGTTGGTCAGCTCAGTATGACATCTATTTATCCTCTATCAAAAAAATAAAAAAGCTTGTATTAAAATCGACAAACCTATACACTAGCTTCTTAAAGATAATAAGCTATCTACCTTATTTTTATCCTTCATCATTTTCTCTACATCGAAGATCATTGGAATAAGAGCAGTATTTGGACCAATAATGTCATCGCCTTTTTGTTCTACAGCTAAACTAAAGGAAATTTTCAACATACGAAATAGCTTTTTTTCAATAAGTGCAAGATAGTATTTAGGATTGTACTTAGAACAATGATCATAGAATACTTTCATAAATATAGGGAAGATTCCCCTACGTTGATATTCTTCATGTATACATAGCTTATCAATTTCCCATATGTGTTGGTGATTAAGCTTTATCTCATCTAACCTTGAAAACTGGTATCTATTTGGTCCCTCCACAGTACTATTAGGGTTTTCAGGATGATAAGGGATAAATTCTATCGTGCCAATCACTCTCTTTCTTTTCAATCCCCATTTTGTTCGTTGTATTAAATTGTAACGAACACCATTACTTGCATAGGGATCGTTTAACCAGCCATTTTTAGCACACATATATCCCCATATATTCTCAAACTCTTTTTGCTGCTTTACTGTGGATACTAACTCATAGTCAATAGCATATTTATTCGTATTAAAAAAACTCATGTTATTTAGCCTCCTCTATTTCAAATTTGTTCAAAGAATCAAATGATATTTATATATTAATAGCCCTAAAACTAGGGCTATTTGATGTGGTATTCTATTTTAGCTTTCTAAACCTGATCCAGGTTCTTCCCCTGGTTCTCCAGGATTATCTGGATCTGGGTCTCTAGGTGGCCAGAATTTCATCGTTTCACTGAAATCCAAAATCTCCATAGTCGGTTTGGTCCATTCCTTTTTCATTTTATTACACCTCCTCTCACTACTGTTTTAATCTGCTTTCTCAAGGGGTTATTCCCATTTGTTTAGTTAACAAATTTCCAAATAAATTCTTTTTATCGCTTGCTAAGAAACCATACTCACCCTTTTGTATGACTGATCCTTGGTCTAATACAACCACTTGATCCGCATTTCGAATAGTTGATAAACGATGTGCAATAACGATAATTGTCATCTTTCCTTGTAATCTTTCAATTGCTTGTTGAATCTTTTCCTCATTTTCACTATCTAAAGCACTTGTGGCTTCATCTAAAATTAAGATGGAAGGACTTCGTAAAATAGCTCTTGCAAGAACAATTCTTTGTCTTTCTCCTCCAGAAAGCCTAATTCCTCTATCACCAATAATTGTATCTAATCCTTTTGGAAGTTTCTTTACAAACTCAGAGGCTGAAGAAAACTCTAATGCTTCCCATAACATTTTGTCTGTAGCTTTTTGCATCACTAATGATAAGTTTTCCCTGATAGTTGTATTAAATAGAAAAGGTTCTTGTGGAACATAGCTTATTGCTTTTCTCAATGAGAATAAATCATCACTACTCAATGGTTTTCCATCTACTATGATTTGCCCTTCTTCCGGCTTATTAAGACCCATTAATAAATCAATTAAAGTGCTCTTCCCCGCTCCAGATCTTCCTACAATAGCTGTCATTTTATTTGCAGGTATGACTATATTAATATCTTTGAGAGTAAAAGGGCTAGAAGCATTCTTATGATAACGGAAATATACATTTTGACATTCTAAATCTTTATTCACTTGTAGGGATTTTATCTTTTGGTAATCAATTTTCTTAAACTCTAATGCCTCTTTACTTTCTTTCTGTATTTTTATAACAGCCTTAAAAGATGGAATAGTTGTTGCTATTTGCTCCATTGAACTTTGTATACCAGCAACTCTTGGCCAAAGTCTAGAAAAAATAATAATAATCAACATTAATTGAGCTGATTGTGCATTAAACATAGTTATAGCTATAAATATAAATAAGGCAATTAATATTGATGATGCAACTTTATAGTATAATTGTGAGATTGATTTCATTTTAGTGTATTCGATTTGTTCATCCTTCATTTTGTCTGTTAGTTGGTCATACCAACTTAGTCTAGACTCTTCTAAGGTGTTGGACTTAATATCTTTTATCCCATTAAAATGATCGGTAATTCCGCCAAGAAAGTCTTTACCCAATGTATAATTTCGTTTACCAAGAGCCATAGATTTTTTCAAGAATTGACGGTTTAGAATAATAATGGCCATTCCACAGATAAGTAAAAATATAGTTATATTAGGTGAAAGGATAAAGGCAAGACCAATTTGGAAACAAGTAAATATTAATGAAGTTAAAAATTGTAGCAACGAATTTGTTCCAGCACTAGAACGATTTACTTCTGTTGTAACTATATTGATAAGATCTGACTTCCTGTTTTTGATAAAAAAATCCCAATCAGCATATATGATATCTCTATAAGTTTTAATACGTAAATACCGTAGAAATCCATGTTGAATTTTTGCATTTTGAATAGTTATGTGACGCTGAAGGTAAGCTTGACTAACTACTAATATTACGTATATCCCTAAAATAACTGGTAACACAAAGCTAGTAGGAATATAATCAATAAAGTTAAATAATTGTAAGAACGGAATTTGTACAGTGTTGAAGTTGACCAATCCCGTTAAATTAATCAATGGAATAAGCAACAAAATCCCTACACCATCTAACACACTAATGATCAAAGATGCTAGTAAATTAAAATATAATTTCTTTCCTTTATAAGAATGTATTTGTTTTAAGAAATATACGATATGTACCAAGTATCTTCCCCCTATGATAATGCATGTTTCCTAGTCCTTTTCCAAATCCAAATAAACGGTCGCAAGGGAAAGTATAAAAAATGGAGTTTCTTTGGTAATGGTAAAACATCAACATCTTCTGGATAGGGATGTAAAATACTTAATAGAAATACAGCTTTTCTTCTGATTGTCATCAATGAAAATAAATGCTGGGAATGATATCGTGATACATCATCTGGCACAGGATCTGTATGTAAATTTACCATTCTCTCAAGATAAAAGATTGCATCATTCGCCAAAGTTTTAGAACGAAAATGGTTACTTACTAAACTCATGTCATTTGTTACTTTTGAACATAATAACTCACTAGTTAATACTAATGCCTGTGCTCCTAAATTGTGAAATTGATACTTTTTCAGTAATGTACTCGTTGTCTGCCAATTAATCTCTAGCTCTAACATTAGGTGAATATCATAGAGCCACCTTAATCTAGACCATCCATGACGTGCCCCATGTGATACAAGAAATAAGAATAAGTCTTCTGATCCGAGAAAAAATGTCGGAGCATCAAAAAGATTACTTTTGGCTTTTCTTCTCCATAATTCCTCAAAACTAGGTTCATTGCCGGGACCTGGATTTAATCTCCAATGAATTTCAAGCTTAATCTTCTTTTCTGGATGAAAGTAAGTAACATGATGATGTCTCCACTTCCAATCATTTAGGACTGTTTTAATATAATCATCCTTTATATAGCCTTGATTAGCTAAAAGTGCTTCAGCGTTTTCCAATTGACTTAAAGGAATTAAAAAATCAATATCACTAGAGGTACGAAGAGATATATCTCCATATACACTGTGAGCTATTATCGGTCCCTTTAAGAAAAGAAGTTGTATATCTGCTTCGCTGAAACATTTATTTATATATTCAATTTCTGCACATAAATGAAGCATTTTGAATGTATTTCTCTTATATTCAACAGACAAAAATTTATAAACATATGGAGGAATTAAATCACTGTTAAACTTCTTTAAATTTTTATAAAGTATTGGATATATTCGATGATGCTTCGACAACTTAATAAACAAATCCCAGTCAATACCTCTGAATAGCTCCGATTTAAGATTATGAATGTCTTCATTATTCTTATTCTTTAATATCTCTAGAATAAGTAATAACTCTTTAGGTACATTTGCTAAATTAAGTGTGGATGCACTACTCATTAACTGTACCTCCAATTGTTTTAGCGAATTTTCCTACAACTGTAAATTTGTCTTTCCCTTCAAAACCAGTTATAAATAATGACCCACTTCGCAACCATGCATGAGCAATTAATTCTCCTGATTCTTCCTTAGCAGTCCCTAAATAAAGAGTGCACTCTATATTTCTCTTTTCTAGCATTTTCATAGCAGCAATCGCCTGAACAAGACATTGACTTTCCCAGAAGGTATAAGGACTCATTATTTTTATCGATTGTGATATATTTCGTAGAATTTGTTTATCCGCTTTTAGATCGTATGTGGTTTCTTTCATATGTTCGCCCAGCATTGTAGCCAGTTTTGAAAATGGTACACTTTTAAGATAACGACCTACTCCAAGAAAATAATAAGCTTCTAATAAAATCAATTTAGTTTTAAAGTCCAATGATAGGAAAATCTTAAGTTTATTCAAAACCTCACTATCCTTTTCTTTGTAAATTAATCCAAAACTATACTTCGACAGTTTCATCAACTTTCACTAGACCTTGTTTATATAATGACTTAACAAATACTATCACTTGTTCCTCACACTGAGCATGATCTACTGCATATTTTTCTAGCAATAAATTGATTAATTGATTTATTGTTATTGGTTTATCAATTAGTTCCCAAATAGCTCCTCCTATTTCCCCTAAGTTATAATATTTACCATTTTGAATACTTAACATGACTGTTTCTCCATCCATATCACTGACTATATTTCCTTCATTTTGACAAATAAGATGTAATCTAGTAATCTCTTTAATTTTATCCATAAACTTCTTCCCCTTTTTTAACTTTTTCTAATATATAATCTGTTAATTCGTGAGCGGTGAATCTAGTTATTGGGCGTTGTAATTGATACATTTTGATATGTTTACATAATTTTGCAGACGTTTTGAAATGCCATTCCATCAGTCCCATAGATTCAATAAAAACGTTTCGATATGTATGTCTGTATAGTGTTTGCAGACGCTGTAAATTATGAATTTGATTTATTTCAATTTCATCATGCTTAGTTTTAACAAGTTCAATTACACCTTCTAGAGGTAATAGTTTTGTAGAAAAATTATTTCCTACGGGAATGGCGAATTTTTTTTCGCGATCGATTATTGGTCTGAAATTTTTAGACTCTATCCCAAATTCATCTAAACTCTCCAACCACAGCTTCTGTTGTGGATAAGCAGGGGTTACTACAGGAAAACCTCCATCATTAAAAGTAACCGGTATAACATCATCACTTACTAATTGAAAGCCTTTCATTATGAAAGCAGAAGCAAGAGTTGACTTACCTGCACCTGAATGACCGACGATGGCAAATGCTTTACCATCTATATCAATAGCACTACCATGAAGTGGGAGGATCTTTCTTTGCATAAACAAAACTCCCATACATGTACCAAGGAGGTAGAGACGTATCTGATCTTCACTCGAGTTATGTGTTGGAGAAACAACTATCCTTTCTCCATTTTCAACCAGGAAAATTGCAACATTTGGTACATTAAACAGAAACATATTTTCTTGCATAAAAAAGTAATTATTTGAACCCGATACTTCTTTCCATCTCGTAGATAAATCTCTTTTTTGGATGGTTAGATCTAAAATTATAGTGTCATTTTCCTCTCTGAGCTCTTTAGCTTTTTTGAGTTCAGGGAGATTAATTTCACTTTTTATATCTAGACCAAAAGCATTGTAATAAGTGATTTCCTCCATTAATCTAATCCTCCAACTTTTTCATACAATCTATTAGCCAAACATAATATACTTTATAACGAACGAACGAACAAAAAATTTTATCTTTAAAGTCTATATATCCTTTATAAAGAACGACATATTTAAAATTTATCATCTTATTTACTACTTGTCAAACTAATTTTGTCATTTATTAATCGAGGGAAATTTAGAGAGGATATAGCGTAGGTATTATTATACAGAAGCCCCCAATACGCTGTAAAGGGGCTTACTTGTATAAAATATGATTTAGCTCTTACTAAGAAAACCATCTTCATCTTCATCTTCAAAAACTAGATCAACATCTCTAATTCCTGGTCCCTGCGCAGTATATTTAATATGCAATTCCTCTAAAACAGGTGTTTCCCATAACTTTTTTCCATTTTTATTCATTTTATCACCTCCTTTAAATCATTTTTAAAAATCGATAAATAATCAATGCTCTCATTAATGTTCTAAAATCAGGATCAAAAGCAGCATTAGGCAAAACACCAGTTTTTGTCTTATTAAATGCTGTCTCAAGAGAAGACCGATTAAAATAAGTCAGTACGGCTTCATCTTTCAATAGTTGAGAAATCTCATTAGTAAAACTATCCCAATTTGGAATCATCCTATGAAGCCAATCTGCACCCTGAATCCCTCTCGTTCGTTGATTTAATCGAACATTATCAGGTAGGTAATTAAACATTGATTTTCTTATTAGCGCACGATCAAATCCATTAGTTACACATTTCCCTTCAGGCACTGACAAACAAAAACGAACAACCCTTAAATCATTTGTAGGATCTCGATTCCACAAAGAATACCGTAATGATAGTTTTGTAGCGCTAGTACCTGTTGCATTCCAATGATATAAATGATTAAAGTGTTTTTTTCTAATTTCAAAATTATCTACCTTCTTAGTACCTGTTATATCAAAATCATATTCTTGTACTTTACGATAAATATCTGTTTTTTTTGCAAAATTTGAATTGATTAATGTAGGAAATTGATAACTTTGTTTGTTGCTTAATAAATTTTCAATTGAAGGAAAAGCCTTCTTGGTAACTGCCTTCATAACTTTTGAAGGATCTGCATTCTTTCTTTTACTAAATGCATGGATTTCTTTTGTTAGTTTCATTAAACTCAATTGTTTTAAAAGAGTTGCGTAATATGCTAAAGCTGGACCCCATGATATAGTAAAATTTCCTCTTTGACCGCTCAGCAGACTTTTGATTCCATCATTTTTTGCCTGTTCGAAAATCCCTTTAACCCAAAAAGAGTTTTCGAAAAACTTATAAGGCATTTCCATCATGTCAAGCCATTCATCGATTTCATCTAAAGGGCTACTTCCTTTGAAATCTAAATAAGTATCCGCTATATTTCCTACATGATTAACAGTCGATTTAATTAAAGGTCTTTCATCTGCTATTCTATGTTTTGGGGTCCAATCAAGAAAGCCTTCTTCAGGAACATAACTATATGTATATAATTTTTTGTTTTCTTCTACTAACGATCTAGAAGCCATGCTAACTACAGAACCAGAATCTAGACCACCACTTAAGTGCGCTCCAACCTTATGCTTAGTTCGAGTACGTGCTTTTACGGCAGTTTGAAAAACATCTAAAAATGCTTCTTCATATTCATTATCAGATTTTAAAACTAGTTTCTTTTCATCACCAATATTGCTATATCTCTTTAATTTTATTGAATCTCTATTTACAATAATTGAATGAGATGGAGGCAATTGCAAAATGTCTTTATAAACAGTTAAATTTGTATCTAGCGCATCGATCATATTTGGTATAACGAGAAATTCGGATAACCAATCTTCATTTATTACTTTCTTTACATAAGGTAATGAAAGTAAAGGCTGTATTGTTGTACAAAAAGCTATTTGCTGTTTATTTCTATAATAGTAAAGCGTTCTACTACCTGAAAAATCTCTCGCACCAAAAATTTGTTTCTTTTTTTCATCCCAAATAAGGAAGGCAAAATCACCGATTAGATAGTTTGGAGCTTCTTCTCCCCATTTTTCATACGATAAAAGGATAAGCTCACTATCAGTAATCATTTGTTGTTTCTTAATCGAGATCTGCAGACTTTCAAATAACTCTAAACGGTTATCTATGATTGCATCTGCTGTTATAGCTAATCTTCTTTCTTCACTATAGAATGGGAGTTTTTCCCCTTCTGATTCAGGAGTAATCCATTGAGCATGACAGCCTAAGAAGATCTCTTTTCCTTGCCATGTCTGAATATCGTCCGCTGGGAATTTTTCTAAAGCTCTCATCATATTACTACTATGTTCATCTAATACAGTTCCTTGATTAAAATTAAATATTCCAGCTATTGCACTCATCCAATCCTCCTGGAAAATCCTTTATCTCATTTGACTTTTATAAACCCCAATCCCTCTTAGTTGCTCTAAACGTTGACTTATAGCTACATAGTTAATTTTATGGTCAATATGAAATGCTCTCTCAAATTGAAGATCCTTGAGGCAATATGGACATTGCCATCGATCATTTTTTGTGCTGCTATACGATAAATTTACACATCTTGAACATATTTTTTTAAACACATTATTAACTCCTAACATTAAAATCAAATGAAGGTCTCAAATAACCAACCAATGTGGAGAACCATAACTCCTGTGTAAAGACAAGCACCAAAACCACCTATTATTTTTATTAATCTAAAGCGTGGTAGTTTATCAAAATAGATAACTAAATATAATAGAGCTGACAACAATAATTTAGTAAATAGAAAGTAGACTGGACTCATTTCATATAGAGCTCTCATTAGTGGGTTAACTTCTTCGATTAAATCAAGTGATAAACCAATAAATGTTAGATGCGCATCAACTAAATTTATTAATGCTAAGTAATGACAAATAAATTTCATAAAGGGTCCTCACTTAGAGTGTTTCTTTATAACGAACATTAGTTTAAATGTAAACACACCCTGAATTTTTATTAATAATTACTAAGATGATTTATATACATATAAATAATTAAATACTATATAAAGAACATTACTATAACTTTATTAAGAACACAATAGTAAATTTAAACTTTCATTTTATTATTTTTCACAATGGATAATCAAAAGGTTAATACTTTATAAAAAATTTTATATGAGATTTAATTTAAGATTAATTTTGAGTTATCTTCAGTTTTGGTCGATTCATAGCCATTTGGATTTTGTATCTGCCATCTCCAAGAATCTGCACACATTTCAAATAAGTTCTTTTGAGCACTCCAATTTAACTCCTTTTCAGCTTTCGATGAATCAGCATAACTAATAGCAATATCACCAGGTCTTCTCTCAGTAATTTGATATGGAATCGCCTTACCTGAAACCTTCTCAAATGTATGAATCATTTCCAATACACTGTATCCTCGACCTGTTCCAAGATTATAGGCATTAATCCCTGAAGATCTCATTATCTTCTCAAGTGCTTTTAAGTGACCAGAAGCAAGATCTACAACATGTATGTAATCTCTTACACCTGTTCCATCATGGGTGTGATAATCATTACCGTATACTTTTAATTTTGACAATTTTCCAATAGCTACCTGAGAGATATAAGGCACCAGATTATTAGGAATGCCATTCGGATCTTCCCCAAGAGTGCCACTAGGGTGGGCTCCTACGGGATTAAAGTATCTTAATAAGGCAATACTCCAATTACTATTTGCAATTGTTACATCCCGTAATATCTCTTCGATCATTAATTTTGTCCTACCATATGGATTTGTTGCCTGGAGAGGCAGATCTTCTGATAGTGGCACTTTATCTTGCGTACCATACACGGTTGCTGAAGAACTAAACACCATCCTATACACACCAAACTTTTCCATTACCTCTAGTAGGTTTAAGGTTCCTGTAATGTTGTTTTCATAGTAATGTAAGGGAGTATTTACTGATTCCCCAACTGCTTTAAGACCAGCAAAATGAATAACCGCATCGATGTTGTTTTCAGAAAAGATTGTATGTAAGTCTTCTTTATTTAATAAATCCGAATGATAAAATTTTATATTTTTTCCTGTTATTCTTTTAATTCGATCAAGAGAATCTTTCCTACTATTTGATAAGTTATCAATTACGACAATTTCATATCCCGAATTTAATAATTCTACACATGTATGCGATCCTATATAACCTGTTCCTCCGGTAATTAATATAGACATGTTTATCTCCTTCTGAAATTTAGTTTTATATATTAAAAGTCTGTTCTCATTCAATGGTGAAGATTGTAATTAGTTTCAAAGACTTTCTCTTCATCATTATTAACTTCCTTATTAAGCACGACGTTGTTCTTTATAATGAAATTATTATCATTTTACACTCATCTCCATTATTTATCAACCATTTGTTTTTTACTTGTCTTTTGTTGAAATATACAATGAAGTTCCATTCTGTCCAAGCAAATTTCAATAATTAGAATCTTATATAAACTAATAAATTCAACTTAATATATAGAAAGGATGGTATTATACTAAGGTTAATTTAAGAGATTACTACTTTGTAGAACTCGAATGGTGGGGGAAAAGAACGATGACACAGACGCCTCTTATACAACAATTTAGTAATGTAATTTATGATAAAGAGCTTTTATCTTTTTCAGTACGAAAACGAGGGGTGTTTCACATATAAAAAATTTAGGGGAGTATTTGTTTTCTCAGGCAGTGATGATATAGATCTTTTAGAACCCACACAGACAAAATTTCATAAGGACAATGACTTTGACTATTAATTATGAAATTAATTGAAGATCAGATAAAAAGAAAGAACTTCGATTACTATCTGAAAAAATTAACTACAGAATCATTCCTACAAATCTACAATTACTACTCTTTGTGTAGTTATAAGATCAAAAGTGTTGGTTGACAATAATGCATATATGTGTGGATGATCTGATTGACTGTGGCTATCTATGATTACGAACATTTAGAACGAAATGAACCTTACAGATTAACTATTATTTAAATGCTCCTTGTAGAAGGCAGCGCATATCTGGTTGAGGAAAATTGAAGATAAAGTCATACAATAATTATTAAGCCGAAAAGGTCACAATAGTCCAATTGCAATAAATATCCGAATGGACAACCCACTTTAGTTGGTCATACACTTCTTTTACCCTGAATTTAGTTGTAATTAAAGCTGAAATTTTTTCTAATTATTTATTGAGTACTAGAATTTCACTAAGGAAAATTTATATTATTACCAATTTGTTGTTTGTCCAAGCATTTTTTACATCACTAGAATACAATAAAGTATTATTAAAATAGGAGGTTTAATATTCTTATGCTTAGTTCTAATTCAACCTATGTTGTAGAACTTGATCGTTGGGGTATTAATAATGATGGGGCAGACGCTCTGAATACGACTAATGGTATTAATAATGCACTTGTTTGGGCTATGAATAATGATTACAACGAATGTAAATTACCTCATGGTATATATTTAGTAGATAAAGATAATCATATTACAATGGTTAGTAACATGACACTAAGCTTATATGGATGTTTGATAAAAAAGGAATCCAACGGTTACCAAGAATATGCAACTATAAAAGTAGACCACCAGGTAAATGCGAGTATTGTTGGCGGAATTATCGAAGGAGATAAAAATACACATGATTACAGTACGGTGCCTGGGACGCACGAATGGGGTACAGGAATTAAAATTACTGCGAGTAGAAATACAAAAATTGATACTGTAGAAATTAAAAATACTACAGGTTATGGAATTGCTGTGGGGTCGACATATGATCATATAAATTGGGTCTATCGATCAGAATTAGAGTCAGGTACATTTGATAAAAATGGTAATCCAATTACCAATTCAAACTGGGTTAGAAATAATAAATATTACACACTAACCAGTAATTTAATAAATAAACGAGGGTATTTCATGCTTTGTGGTAATGGATACGGGAGTTATGGTACCGGATTTGATTTATCAAAGGAAATGATCACGGCTTTCTTCTATGATAAGGATAACAAATATTTAGGTCAGCTTACTCGAAGAACCTATGAACCCTTTTATAAAGCTTATTTCCCGATAAATGCAACAAAATTTAAATTGTCTTTTAGATCTAAATTTGAAAATATATCTGATAGTACTATTACAATAAGAGCAGATGGATTCTCTCAATTTGTTAATATATCAAACTGCTATATACACGATTGTAGGACGTTAGGAGTAGCGGGTATCGGTGGTCAGTTTATTACTATTGAAAATTGCGAAATTTCTGGTATAGGAGGTGCAGCACCTGGTTTTGGTATTGATCTAGAGGATGGTTATAACTTAAATCAAAACATTATCGTAAGGAATAATCACTTTCACGATAATAAAAATGGAGATATTGTTGTAATTAGTGCAAGAAATGTACTTCTTGAAATGAATAAATTTAATGGAACAGTGAGTTTTGGTGGAGCTAGAGGTGAAAACTTTGTCTCTCAATATAATCAATACAATGGAGCGCAAGGTAGTGGCAGTTCTTTGGCTGGAGGAGATGGAACTTTTGTCGTTTTCCGTTATGATCATTTTACTAATTCCCTAATTTATCTATCAGGAAATTCTATTTATGAAAATTCTATCTTTGAAAATATGAGCTTTATTTTACAGTCTGATAATTATTTATTATCTCAATTTAGAAATTGCAGATTTAATTTTAACAAACCAGATGAAGGATGGTCATGGATTTTAAGAAAAGGCTCTCTTTTATTTGACTCATGTGAGTTTAACATTAATTGTAAATGGTACTACTTTAGGAGCGAAGCACACATAGGCGATTGGTCTAAAAATAAACTTGTATTTAAAAATAATAAATTTAATACGAATGTTAGTTTAGGTGAATCAGTATATGAAGTTGACGAACTTGTACTTGATAATAACACATTTGTAGGCAGACAAGATAAAACAAACTATTATGGTTTTTGGGCAAAAGCTAATAAAATTTCTATGTCAAATAACAATGTGAGAGATGTTTATTTTAAAATTGAAGGTAAAGGTAGTAATTCAAGTGCAGTAATAAATAACAATACTGTTCTTATAGACAAAACCGCTACTATATCTGGTCCGGATCGGTCTGAATTTCTAAGACTAAGCTTGTTTGACAAAGTTTTTATTCAAAAAAACAATATAAACATTCCTCAAACAACTGTTACATTAAGAGGCTTTACTATTTATGCTGAAAAACAATTATTTATAACTGAAAATTACTTCAACTGTGAAAGTGGCTCAAATGCAAGATTGGATTTATTTGGTGCTTTAAGGGTTAATAATAATAATCCGGTACCACCATTAGTAGCTGTTATTAAAGACAATCTAATTAACAATATCACAACAAGAGAATATGCTTCATTTACTTCTCAACTTTCTAGGCCTGCTTTTGGAACAGATATTGATATCAGTTAATATACTCTTAGGAAAATAACTACCAGTTGCATTCTATCCTATCAATACGCTGGTTTGATAATATCCTTAACAGGAAAAAATATGCACTCATCTCCAAATAAAATCCAATCATTAAATGCAGTTTTCACCAGCTTTTGTTTTTCTAAAGACAGATCAAACATCCTTTAAATAATATTTGATATCTTAATTTCTCACAGAAGGATGTCTTTTTATGTTCTTATTGAACAATATTACTTCGTAAGGCTATTTAAAGTATAATCTGAGAATTTATTTAGATTATAGTCGCAGTACTAATATTTACTTTAATAAATATTCATCTAACTTTTCAAATTGCTTTTCCGCATTTTTAACTTGTTTAGACACATCTATGGCATTGGTATTAATACACCCATATACATCTACTGGATTTATATTAGAAATATTATTTAACTTTGTATATAAACCTTTGAATCCTACATCATCTATTACATTTGTCATTTTCTCACTATATACTATTGGAAACACAGGTTTTTTATATAACCATCCTAAAATCATTGAATGAAATCTTGTTGCCACAACAAATTTAGAGGACGCTATCAAATCAAGTGTTTCTTCTATGTTTGTAGAATAAAAATGCTTTTTAATCTTGTCTTTATATATTCGGGGCATTAAATCTACTATATTATTAATCGCCTCTTTATCCCCTTCATTTTCACAAAATGAAATATAAGTAACATTAAAACCTTGTTCAATAAAATAAACAGATATTTCTTTTATCTTATTAAAATATACATCATCATATTCAAAAAGGTTTTTTCTGAACGAAGGTTTGATTACAGATACAACAATATGATTTTCTTCTTGAAGAATTTTTTGCCTTTTCAATTGAAATATTATATCATCTGCCATCCTAACATTAGGTAATTCCTTGAACAGATTATAAGAATAACTATCTCTAAAACATATATCAGTGTATTCTTTAAAAGTTTTTTTATGCCTTTCATAGTATTCTTGTTCATTAAATGGACCGAAGTTTGCTCCTAGAAGAAAAAAAGGTTTATTTTTAATATTTTTAGATTTTGTATATTTTTCAAAATAATTTTCCCAATCTTTTTGTTGCATAAAAAGCGACCCACCAATATGAACAGCACCATCACAACTATTCTTTAAACTAGTTTGGTGGAAATCATTTATTTTAAATAATTTTCTTGCAATAAAGTTAATCATTCTTATTGAAAGTAGATCATAAGACAAGCATTTTAAATTATTAATATTTTTAAAAATATGCTTATATTTTTTATCTGGAGTATACAATACAAACTTTATTTTAGGATATTTTTTACAAAGTATTTGAATAAACAAATCATCCCCTAAATTATAGTTGGTATAAGCATAAATCATAATTGTCTTCATTTTTTCTCCTAACTTTTCTAATGGTATTTTTATTACTGAGTAACTATAATTGATTAATTGATTGAAGAGAAATCAATCAATTAATCTCTTTTTAATACTAAAATAAAAATAATTATTCACATTTCACAAAAATTCAAGTGATATTCAATATAAATAACAAATCTTTTTAAGTAACTGATTTATTAACATCAACGCTCACTATTAACTATTTTCACTTTATTATTAATGAACTTATTTAAGATATTTATAAGTGATCCTATTAATAGATCTTTTTCACTCTTATTCATTCCTGTAAACCACATTAGGCTAATGAATATAACACAATAGATAAACCCTTTGATCAATAAAGTTATTATACTTACTTCTGTAATATATATATTTATCAACCCGCCTAATATTAAACTGATTATTAAAGGTAAAGACATTGATAGAATATTTCTCCAAAAAGAGGAGATATCAATATTTATTTTTTTCTTATAGTATATATTCATTATTATTATGTGACCAATTATCATTGAAACACACATTGCCATTGCACAACCAAGTCCTCCCCAAAGTTTTGCTAGCGGTATACTAAATATTATATTTAATATTGCAATTGCTAGATAAACTAATGAACGAAACTTGTGCATATTTTTAGCTTGTAGAATAGTTAACCCAATAGTTTGAATAAGTGGTACAGTTAATGGAATCATTACTACTAGTGCAATAAAATAAGAGCTTTCATATCTTGAACCAGCCCATATTTTTATGAAATCCATACCTATTAATACAAATCCTCCTAATATAAATGACAAAATTATATATTGTAAACGACCTACTCTAATAAAAAAATCTGAAAGTACTTTATATGATGTATCTTTAGTAACCATCTCAGTTATTCTAGGTAAAAACAAGCCTGAAACTGCTGTAGAAAATGACATAAAATAAGTGTTAAAAGTTAATCCTATTGTATAAACTGCAACTGCTGCAGTACCAGAAACTATACCTAGAATAAACTGATTGGTGCTCCAATAAATCTTGTCTACTACAATATTTAAAAATATAAAAAATGAAAAACCAGCTATTTCTTTTAGTAGTGAAGAATCAAATTTATTAAATGTTACCTTTATTTTAATATATTTAAAACAGAATAAAACGTTTAAACTAATAGTAATAATAGTTAATATGGTACTTACAATAGTCATGGTAATTGATTTATATCCCATTAATAATAGTGGCAACATAAATAAAGGGTTAATGATTGTTTGCATCAACCCCACTACTTTAAGAAATATAAATTTCTCATATACTAATATAATTGAATTAAAAATTGAAAATAAAAATGTGATAGCTAAATTAAAAACCATTAAATACATTAAAATTTTAATAGTATTAAGTTCTTCCTTTGTTAACGCCCCTGAAAAAATTGTTTCAACATTAAAAACTAGAATACTTCCAAATAAAATAACAAGAATCGATACAATAGAAGAGATTAAAAAAAATAAACCATATAAAGCATATTCTCCCTTTTTGTCATTCATCGCCCTATATTTTGAAGAATATCTAACAACTGTACTTCCTAGTCCAAAATTTATTATTCCTAACAATCCAATAACTGAATTAGATAACATAAAGAGTCCATACTCGGATTGTCCTAGCAATCTCAACATAATAGGTGTATAAATTATTGAGATAGCGTTACCTAGAAATAAAGATAAATACGATAAAAAAGCACCCGCTTTTAATTGACTCCTTCCCATCTCCACACTCCCAATCTGATACTAACTAAGTTAACATTGTCCAGGTGCTTACTACCTTTATAATTTAAAAAGAGACTACTTACCAAGATCTTTCAATTCATTATTTTGATTTTAGAGTATATTCTACCTATCATATAATTCCTTTCAAACAACCTTGTAGCTATTCTAACTTTAATTGGTTCATTAATAATTAATTTCTTATAATATTTATTATTATAAATATTTATACCCTTTTTTTTCCATTCCTTGTATAACTTTCTACCATATATCTTATCTCCATAAATAATACTTATGATACAATAAAAATTATGAATAAACACAAGGTATTCAAATTCAGATTTATATTTTAAATATAAATTATGTTTTTTAAGTTGTTCTTTTATGTATTGTGTTGCTTTTATTCTATCCAAAATTTTTGATGATACTTTCTTGGTAACAGATGTTTCTCTTTGATAATAAAAATACAAATGTTCATTTAAAGTGTATACCTTCGGAGAATGTATACCTAATGTACACATAAAAGCTAAGTCTTCAGCAATTGCTATTTTTCTTGGAAATGGTATATTATTATCAGTAATAAAACTCTTTTTAATAAACTTACTCCACATTGAAGGTGGTATAACATTCGTCATAACCCACCTAAGAAAAATCTTATTATCTACCATTGTTTCATCTTGATATTGATAATAACTTTGATTTTGTCTTACAATTTCCCCATTATCGTATGCCTTATAGAATTTATAGCACACTATATCAAAGTTATCTTCTTTAGCTTTATTATATAATATACTAATAGCATTCCTATCTAACCAATCATCTCCATCAATAAATAAAACATATTCTCCTCTCGCAACTTTAAATCCCGATTCCCTTGCTTCAATGGCACCTTCATTTTTTTTATTTATTATTTTTATTCTACTATCTATCTTTGATAAGTTTTCTACTATTTTTAGGGTGTTATCAGTAGAACCATCATTAACTATAATAATTTCAGTTTCATAAAAGGTTTGATTAGTTAAAGAGTCTATACACTTTTCAATATAATCTTCTATATTATAAGCAGCTATTATTAAACTAACTTTAGGCATTATTAACTCTCCTTACTTTAAAGAATCTATTTAAATTTTTGTTAAATCTTTAAAAGATTAACAAATTTATAATATTAACCTAACATTGAATAAATTTTATTAATTTCTCTTTCAGTTCCTACATCCTCTTTGCTCAATCTTTCACAAAAAAGATTAATTAATTTATTATTATCTATTATTTCTTTAATACCATTAAAAATAGATTCTGAATTCATATTTACAATTAATCCATTCTTTTTGTTTTTTATTTGGTTTTGAACTACTGAAAAATTCGTAGCTATTATTGGCTTTTGTAATATCTTAGCCTCAGCTATCGCTAACCCAAATCCTTCAAATCTTGATGGTTGAACATATATATCACACTGTTTTAAAAAAACATATGGATTTTGATAAGTACCCAAAAAGATAAATATATCTTCTAATTGGAACTCCGTAACCATTTTTTTTAGTTTATTTTCTAAAATCCCTTCACCAATTACATACCATTTAAATTTGTATCCATGTTTTTTTAACTTGATACAAGCCTCAATTGCCATATCATAACCTTTTGCTTCAACAAGTCTTCCAATAGTTAATATTCTTAAACCATAATAATTATCTTTAAATCCTCCATCTTCTGAAGCCATTGATTTTATTAAGTTCGGGGATAAAATATCATAAATAACCCTAATTTTATCTTTTACACTAGGTATTTCATCTACAAAAACATTTTTATTATAGTCCGATACAGCGATTATATTGTCGTATTTTTCATAATACTTTCTATCAAATTTATTATTATAAGATGCAATTTTATAGTCTGTATTTATCCAGCACAATATTTTATCTGCTTTCACTTTTTCTGCTACAAAGTAAGTTGGTATACCTTGACTATAAGCTATTGCAACATCGTATTTTTTTTCTAGTTTATCAATACTCTCTGATATTGATTTCCAATTTATTTGAGAAGTATGTAATATTTTCTTGTAACGGGGATTTCTAATAGAGATAGATGTTTTAATTCTTATAAACAACTCTTTTAGATCCCCATTTTTTAATAGACCTTTCACTCCAGATGCTTGTTTTTTAAAAAAGTTTGGAACATCTAGTACATTTACTTCCTTTGGTAATAAAGATAAATAAAGCCCTTCTATTGAAAACATTAATAAATCAACTTCATACTTTTTATAGTTAATTATTGAAAGCAGTGAGACAAGACTTTTTTCAGCTCCCCCACTATTTAAAGAGTCTATAACAAATAGGATTTTTTTCATAATATGTCCCTCAATCTATTACTCTTTGATAATATCCTTTCTAAATAATTCCTAGAGAATTCAATTTTTCTATTCAGAATTTCCTTTGGCTCTCTATAATCAATATTTTTAATCAATTTATCGAATTTATAATTTTCCTTTGCTAATCTATCATTTAGTTGCAAATCTTCTAATAGATCTCTCATTCTTGTATTGATGGCTTCTGCCCTATTCACTATAACAAAATCTTTTTCATAAATTATTGAAAAAACTGCTGCATGGAACGAATTAGAAATTACAAATTGTGCATTTTTAACAAGTGAGACAAATGTTTCAGGTCCCTCATACTTAAATTGTTTATCTGCATATTTAAGCTTCCCTGGATTTATTGTATAGATTTTAAAGTCTTTTTCTTGACTAATTTCCGTAGCTATTCTCTCTATTAAGGGACTGTTATCAAAATCATATATTAATATATATTTCTCATTAAATTCCTTTGAACATATATTATTCCAGTCTTCTTTATTCAATAAAAAAACTGGATCAACAACATTAACTGCATTAGTTATATTCAAACTTTTTAATATTTCTATACCACTTTTTTCTCTTACCCCTACACCATCTAGTCTGTCAATTTTTTCTTTTACCATAGGTTTGTACTCATCTGAAATTGTATCTGTTGCAAAACTTGCTGCGTATGATGCCTTTATTTTTTCAAGGGGTACAAAGTCTAAATAAAATGCAGGATCTTTTCCATTACTATGTAAACTATTCCAAATTTGATCACTACCACATATATATGCATCTGCAGTTGGCAAATCTTCCTTTATCTCTTTATTTGAAGTATAACGTGTGTTAGTTATTTTTAAATATGTAGAAGTAAACTTATCGAAAGCCTTTTTTCTCTTTAATCCAGGTAATTTAACAGGGACCTTTAATAATAAATAGACTGACTTAGTTAAAATATTTTTTCCCCATTTAGGGTTATCAATACTTAATAGATTGTAATGATTACTTAAATACTCTGGTTTGTAATCTATTATTTCAACTTCATGACCACAATTCATCAAGTACTTCATTAAACTATAAGCCTGTAGCGAAGCTCCATGATTATATACATCATGACATGTAATAGTGCAGACTTTCATGCTTTCACGCCCTTATTGTTTTCATTTAGTTCACTTGAATTAATTAAACTATATAACTTTTTTAACTCATAACTATTACTGTAATCCGTCATTTTGCATTTATAAGCTAAGGCCTCCCTCAATTCAAAATTCTCGTATAGTTTTTTTATTCCTTCTAGTATCCCATCAATAGACAATTCAGCAATATATCCATCAATTCCATTTTCTACTTGACTTTGTGCAGTATTATAATCAGTAATCATTATAGGTTTTCCTAGTATTTTTGCTTCGGTAACCGTTACTGCCTTTCCTTCATATCTTGAAGGTTGAACATATAAATCGCATGCTTCCATATAAGGATATGGATTTATTTTTTTTCCAAGTAAAATAAAACTTTCTTCTAGATCATTTCTAGAAATCAACTCTTTTAACTCCGATTCATATCCACCGTACCCAATTACAAACCACTTTATATTATTAAAACCTTTATTATGAAGTGCTCGTAATGCCTTTACCGCCATATCAAACCCCTTAACATAAGACAATCTACCCACAGTTAAAATATTAAAATTCTCAATATCTAGATCTTTATACGGTATATGATTTTGAGACATATTCTTTATATAACTAGGTGAAGTGATATTTTCCAAAAGAATTACTTTTTCTTCTAGCGAGGGGTATTTAATTAAAAATGACTTGGTACATTCCTCTGAAATTGATACTATATGATCATATGTCTTCCAAACACTTTGATCCAAGTTATTATCTATTTCCAACTTACTATAGTCTGTGTGAATCCAAGCAATTTTTTTCTCAGCATCTACGTTATTGGCAACAATATCGTGAGGCCATGCATAACTTATTGCAACATCATACTTTTTTTTCAGTTTAGGTAGAAAATAAGTTGAATATTTTTGAACGAGTTGCATTTGAATATATCCAGAACCTTCTTCAAAGTTTTGCGATTTAGCTCTTATCCCTGCTATACATTTACTAACTAACCTTATTAAGGATGTCGAATAGTGGCCTTCTTTTATACATTGAATAATTGGTCTTCTAAAAACAGAATACTTATCTATTTGTGGAAGTAAATTCACTTTACTTGGTATTTGATTCATAAGATCACCTTTATGTTCACAAATAAATAGATCCACATTATAATTCTCATAATCAAAGCTCTCTAGCATATTGATTAAGCTTCTTTCAATACCCCCAATTTCCATATCAAAAACAGAAATTAATATATCCTTTTTCATATTATTCCCCTCTAAAAGTCAGCTATGAAATGATATTAATTTAATTCTCCTAAATTAGTTCGCCTTAGAAACATCCTTTTCCTCACCTATCATATTTATGAAGCGGTTATCTCTCTTATTTATAAATAGGGTATTGGGAGGCACATCCCCTTTTACAACACTTCCTGCAGCTATTACTGCATTATCACCTATTTTTGTATTCCTTAATATCACTACATTTGAACCGATCCAAACATTTTCGCCTATTGTTACTTCTCCTCTTATTAAATGATCCCCAGTTTTACTTTTATAATTATGGTCATGATCATTGATACAAACATTTGGAGCTATTTTTGTGTTTTTTCCAATTAAAATCTTATTTACACAATTAATATTGCAGTTATCATTAATGAACACATTGTCCTCCAGTTTAAGAACACCATTAAAATCAATTCTTAAGCTAGCATTTTTTCGAATAAATACGAATTTCCCAATATTCACTCTAGAATCTTTGTTAAAAACTTCTATCCTACTGTTTGATTGAAGAGAAAATATAGAAGCATTAATATTTTTCAAATAAAGTAATCGATAAAATAAACCTCTTATCATTCCTATTAAATGTGAAAAATTCATAAGAAAAACATAATATATCCCTCTAGATTGACTTTGAGAAATGATGGTTTTTACAATTTTTTTTATAACTCCAATCATGATAATTCTCCTTAAGAAACATTTATTATCTTAAAGTTTTCCTTAATCTAGCTATATTGTCTCCACCAATTACTTTTGATAAAGTTATTTTGATTTTACTTTTTATTCGAGCTGTAGGTGGTAACCAGCTTTTATAAAAATGGTGCATAGCATAGGTATTCCCTGATATTAATTGCCTACAATTTATATAGTCGTATGGAGAAAAGTATGTTTGCGGATAAAAAGCACCAGTGTCCTTGATTTCTTGATACTCTCCATTTGGTATCAGTCCTATTTTTTCAAGGATACTTGTAATAATTGCAACATTTGTTAGGTCATCAAAAGTCCCATCTTCCTTAATGAAACTTTTTCCATTATACGAATCGACAAACTTTCCAATAAGTTTGTTTTCTTTAGCTGCACCTATTGTACTTGTAGCAATATAGTTTTCCTGCTCAAATCCCCAAAATGACTCATGATGTAATAAATCGTCAAATGATTTAAACACTTCTACATCAGTATCTAGATATATTCCACCAAAATGATAGAGAGCATATACTCTTGCATAATCACTTACAAAAGCAAATTTGCCAAATTCATAAGCTTCTTTTACATAGCTATTGCTATTTATATCAAAATTATGTTCATTCCATTCCCTAATTTCGTAACCAGATAATTGAATTTCCCAACTTGCTATACATTTTTTAACAATATCAGGCTTTTCTTTTCCACCGAACCAACAATAATGTATAATTTTAGGGATTTTATTCGTCTTTTCATTCATTTTTTATAAACCCTCCCTTCAACCATGTTCATTATATAAAAGGAATCAAAGTGAAACTCTCATTTTTAATAATTCCTTAACACATTTTATGACTCTCATTTGATCTTCTTCCCTCAAATTTGAACCTGAAGGAAGGCATAGTCCTGTACTGAACAAATTTTCTGAAACACTCATATTTTCACTATGAGAATAATAGTTAGCACCTTCAAATAATGGTTGCATATGCAGTGGTTTCCAAATAGGACGTGCTTCAATATTATCTTCAGATAAAGCTTTTAATATAGAGTGTACGGAAGTGCCTATAACATCCTCATCAATTGTTAGTGCAGTGAGCCAACGATTTGATATTGTATGTTGTAATTCTGGCATGAAATGAAGTCCTGGAATAGAACATAACTCTTGCTTGTAGCGATCAAATAGTAGCCTTCTTGCCTGAACTCTTTCATCTAATACCTCTAATTGTGCTCTACCAATACCAGCAAGGATATTGCTCATTCGATAATTAAAACCAATAGTACTATGTTGATAGTGGAGAGCATGATCCTTCGCTTGAGTTGCTAAAAACCTTGCTTTCTTTAATGCTTCAACATCATTTGATACAAGCATTCCTCCACTAGAGGTTGTAATAATTTTATTTCCATTAAATGAAAAAATACCGAACTTGCCAAATGTTCCACTAGCTTTCCCTTTATAAATCGATCCGAGAGATTCTGCTGCGTCTTCAATTACTGGAACATTATATTGATTACATAGAGAAACGATTTCATCCATTTTGGCACTTTGTCCGTATAAATTAACAACAATTACTGCTTTAGGAAGATTTCCATTTATACATGCATCTTTTAAAGCTTTCTCCAGAGCTTGAGGAGACATATTCCAAGTTTCAGGCTCTGAATCGATGAAAACAGGCTCTGCTCCCTGGTAAAGAATTGGATTAGCACTCGCGACAAAAGTTAAAGTAGAACAAAAAACTTTGTCTCCCTTTTCTACATCTAATAAAGAAAGAGCCAGATGAATTGCTGCAGTACCTGAACTTACGGCAACAGCTTCACTGACTCCTACATAATTGGCTATCTCTTTTTCAAATGCATCAACATTTGGTCCTAACGGAGCAATCCAATTTGTTTCAAATGCATCATGAATATAGTTCATTTCATTTCCACTCATGTGTGGAGCAGAAAGAAAGATTCTTTTTTGTTCGCTTTTTTGCATCATATTACACCTCCTCCTTTATTTTTGATTTGGCTGGAATACCAACCGCAGTTGTATTGGATGGAATTGAGTTAATGACAGTTGCACCTGCTCCGATCGTCGCCCAATCTCCTACCTTTACATTCGGAATAAGATTCGCACCTGTTCCTATATGTGTCCCCTCCCCTAATGAAACAGAACCTGCTAGTGTTGCATTTGGAGATACATGAGCAAAATCATTTATTCTATTGTCATGTTCCACGATTGAACCTGTATTAACAATAACGTGGTTGCCAATAACAGCATCTGCATTTACTACAGTATTTGCCATAACAACCGATCCTTTTCCAATCCTAGCACTAGGACTTATAACTGCTGAAGGATGGATAAAAGTCATATAATGATGCTCTTCAAGTTTCATTTTATTAACAATCTGTTTCCTAATTTGATTATGGCCAATTGCTATGATAAATTTAAGTTCATCAAATTTATCCATTAGAAATTTATATGCTGATATTGGAGCATATAATAGTTCGTCTTCAATCCAAAAATCTTCAAATTTATCATCTAAATAACCAGCAATATGTATATTCTTATTTGATAAAATAATATCTTTCACTACTTTACTATGACCACCAGTTCCTATAATGACAATATTCATCGTTGGCCCTCTCTTATGTTTGAACCTTTAAACTTCTCGACAGTCACATTTCCTGGTTGATTTATATCTTGTGATTTTATAACCTTATATATAGTTAAATAGAGAATTTTCATGTCTAATATAAAAGTCCTATTCGATACATACCAAACATCTAATTCGAATTTCTTTTCCCAAGAAATACTATTGCGACCATTTATTTGTGCCCACCCAGTTATTCCAGGCCTAACTTTATGCCGCTTTGCCTGTTCGGCTGTGTAAAGTGACAGATAGTCCATTAATAAAGGCCTCGGACCTACTAAACTAATATCTCCCTTGATCACATTTATTAACTGTGGGAACTCGTCTAAACTAGTCCTTCTTAAAAACTTTCCAAAAGAAGTTAATCTAAATTCATCAGGCAACAACTCACCATTTTCATTCTTTTCATCTGTCATTGTTCGAAATTTATAAAAATAAAAAGGCTTACCATGTAAGCCAGGTCGTAGTTGTTTGAAAAAGATTGGTGAGCCTAGTTTCATTCGTATCATTAAAGCTACTACAAACATTAGTGGGGAAAGTAAAATAAGTATAATGACAGAAACACCAAAATCAAAAATTCGTTTCATTTTTTCCCCTCTCTCACTTCGTTGTGTATGACAAAAATTGTTGTTTTATATCTTCTATTAATTCCAAAACACTGATATTTTCTGTTTCTTGTCCTTTTTTATAAACATTCACTAAAATTTCCTGTAGATGTTGCTCAGTTAACTTCTCATCAGATTTCATTTTCTACCCTCTTAAAAATTTATATATTCACTTCGATAATACAAATTTAACGATATGACTTGTTCATAATAAAAATACAAAAAATAGCAAACTAATAAACCATAGTAAACAAACTTCCTACTATTCTCTTTAAAAAGATATATGATCCAAGAAATTAAGATTAAATTGTATAGACTAAAATAAATATTAAATCTTGCAAATATCCAATTTTGTGTTGCAATAATTGTAAATAATAATCCTATAATTGAAATATTTACGATGATGTCACTTTTAGGCCAAAGTTCTCTTAATTTATGCCTTCCTAAATATGCTATTACAATAGGTACGGCATCAACAAGCACCCTTATCTTATTTGCTCCACCCTCGGCAAAATCACTATAATTTCCGTATTGGGAATTATCGAGTACAGAAAACAGTAGTTTAGAAAATTGATCAAATCCTAAAACAATCAATATAGCGAGAGTTAATAACAAAAAAGTAGTTTTCGTCCAAGCTTCTCTACGAACAATAAAATATATTGGTAAAAGGACTAGAGCACTTTCATGAAACGTTGAGGCGAAAAGAACTACTAAAAAATAATGTTTAAATTTCCCAACTAACAAATATTTAGTTGCCCAAAATATAATAGAAGCTGCAAGAAATTGCCGTACACCGTTCATTGAAACAATAAACAATCCAGATGTTATGAATACATACAGGCTTAATTCAATCATTTTAGAATATTTATATAATGTAATGACTATTAATATATTTGTAACAAACGCTGTTATAAATAAGAAAATTTGTGGATCGTTCGATATATTCTTTAAATACATCTGCAAAACACTAAAACCTGGATCTTTATTTCCTAGTGCATATTCCCAAGTGAAGTCAGTTGTTTCATATGCATGCATATAGAAATAGGTATCTCCAATTGTGTTTCTTAAACCAGAAACTAGCACTAAACATGATACAACAAGAAATATCATTAACTTATTAGGTCTAATAAATAGGTAAGTATGAGTAACACCACTTGCTGGAACATACCTTGATAGGTAAGCCACAATAAACACGATTAGAAGTAAATACCAAAGTACAGTCATTTAATTACCCTTTCAATTTAACTAATTCAACCTCGTTTTTGTTCGAGACATGATCAAGAAATACAATATAAGCCCTAATGGCGTTGCAAAAAACGTTAACAGTTTAAAAGGAGATTCTTTAATAAAATCTTTATTCTTTGATATAAGACTACTAGAGACATAATGAATTGCTTGCCTATATTTGAATTTCATATCAACAAATGGTAATTTCATTAACTCTTTACGGTAGAAAGCAAAACCTTTTGGGTTAACTCTATATTGTTTTAACATATTCAATGAAGATCCATCTGGTAAATACTCAACAACACAGAGAATTTCATTCATTAGAAGCATAGGATATTCTTCATCTAACTTATGGTATTTATATGCTAGCCCTACATACTTTTCATTTTCAAATATGGGGTATGGGTATTTTTTTGTTAACTCCGACCTATAAACAAGCTTCTTATCTCCCTTTACATCATGTTTATTATAAAGATCAAATAAAGTAGATTTTTTTATAGATGCTGGCATTTTTGTGCCAATAATTTCTCCATTCTTAAATGAATCAAGACCAATCATCCCACTAACTTGATCACTACCATGTTTTTCCCAGAATTCGAGAATCTTTTCAACTGCATCAAACGGCATACAATCATCAGAATCAATACATACATTTAATTCTGTATCAATTTGTTCATATGCTGTATTATGAGCACCATGCATTCCCTGGTTATCTTGTTTTATATAAGAAATTTCAATAACATCTTCCTTTTTCCACGTTTTAACTAATTCTTCCGTATTATCAGTAGATCCATCATCGATTATTAACCATATAAATTTTTTGTTCGTCTGAGACTTTAAACTTTCATAACAAACATGCAAACAATAAGCTCTATTAAAGGTGGGAGTGAATACAGTCAACTTCTTCAACAATTTCACCTCGCATTTTCCATGTAAAAATCATGTATAAAATTGGCAGTATTTTTAATATCATATCCTTTTTGAGATAGTGCTTCATGCGGAATATTGCGGCTTACCTTCTTATTTAAAACCCCAACTATTTCTTCTACCCATATATTTTTTTTATTTATCGGTAAAAATTTTACGAGATTAATTCCCATATCCACTTCTTTCGTAATGTTCTCAGAAATTAAACATGGTAACCCAGCACCCTGTGCTTCTATCAAAGTTACAGGTAATCCTTCATGAAAGGATGGAAAAACGAAAAAATCAAAAGCTTGTAACAAGCTATTGATATCACTACGAACTCCAAGAAACTTTACTTTGTCCTCTAATCCCAATCTCTTCACTTTTTCTTCTATATCAGGTCGTAAAGCACCATCCCCAACTAAAACTAAATAAGCTTTAGGTTCCACCATATTTAGTTCACTAAAAATATCAATTAAAAACGAATGATTTTTTTGGTGATTGAAGCGTCCTACATTTCCTAAAACCAATCTTTCTTCTACTCCAAGCTCATTACGAATTTTATCTCTTATTTTCTTTGAAAATGTGAATTTCTCCGTATCAATCCCGTTTTTCAACAACTTGGAGGAATTTGCTTTACTTTTAAATAGCCATTTTGCTGCTGAATTTGAACATGCTAAATAGTGAGTTGCTGATTTACCTATATTGATGCCTGCATATTCTTTATAAAGCTTTGCAGCAAAACCTCCTTCACTCTGTGTATTATGACTATGAGCTATACGAACCTGAATCCCAGCTTTCTTAGCAGCCTCAAGAACAAAACCACTCATTTTATCCATGTGTGAATGGACAATTTTGTAATGTTTATTTACCTTGAAAAATTGGTTTAAATTCTTAATGTAATGAAAATGTCCTCTATCAGTAATGTAAGGGATTTTGTGGATCTTTCCGCCCAAATCTAAAATTTCCTGATCAAATACTCCTTCTTTACATGTCAAAAAGTCGAATTGTATTTTCGAGCGATCAATGTTGCGATATAAATTCATGATGAGCGTTTCGGCTCCACCACGATTCATATTAACGACAACATGCAATACTCTTATTGGGCCATCCATCTTTTCCCCTCCATTTCTTCCATGAATCTCTCATATAGATGACTTTTTTCATTTACTATTATTTTCAAACTATATATCTCTTCAATTCTGTCTCGACCATTCTTACCTAAATTTGTGAGAAGATGATTCTCATTTGCTAGAAGTATTATTTTATCAGCCATATCATATGTTTTTTCAGGATCGATAGTCCAACCATTATATTGATCAACAATCAACTCATTATGTCCCCGATTCCTTGTAGCAACCACAGGCAATCCACACGCCATAGCTTCCATAATATTAACAGGCAGTCCTTCTCGTAAGCTTGAAGCCACAGCGATATCACACATTGGAAGAATATCGACTATATCAGTCCGATATCCTAAAAAATCAACCATATTTTCAACACCAAGTTCGATAGCTAACTTTCTACATGAATTTTGCAGAACACCTTCTCCTGCTAAAAGCAACTTTGCGTTAGGAACAGTTTCCTTTATTTTCGCTAAGGACTTTATTAACAACTTCTGATTTTTATTCTTATTAAATTCGGCAGCGTAAAAGAGCAAAAAATCGTTTTCATTGTAACCAAATGTTACTCTTCGCTTGAGTTTATCTACTTCGTTTATGGGCTTAAACCTTTCAGTATCCACCCCAACACCATGTACATGTTCAACTTCCTTAGCCATGAATCGAGGGGTGATAGCACGATGGTAGTCTTCTTCATTAATTGTGATCAAACAATCGGTATACCTAGCAAGCACCTTCTCAATCGGATAATAAAGCAACCAATTCATCAAAGGTGCTCCCTTACAAAAATGAAAACCATGTGCTGTATAAAGCACTTTTGTGCCATTTTTTCGTGTTTGTTTTGCTGCAAGCCTAGTGAGAACTCCACCCATCGGAGTGTGACAATGTATGATTTTATAGTCATTCTCGTTAATAATTAACTTTAATTCCTCATAAGCTGCTAGATTTCTATAATTGAAAGGTGACCTCTGAATCGGGATATTAAACTTTTCATCAACAAATGGGATATCCATCTCACCACTTGCCGCGATATGAACCTCCCAGCCTTTTTCCTTAAACCATTTTAAAATCGGTAGATGAAATGCTTTAAAGTGATAGTCAACAGTTGCACAAAATAATACTTTATTTGCCACTTTGTATCATCCTTTTTTCAAAAGAAAAAACACCTACTAATGACTAGGTGTTAAATCCCTGTTACTTCTTTTTCTATGACTTTATTTAAAAAGTTAAGAAGCTCATATCTTAAATCATCGCGCTGAAGGGCAAGCTCAATCGTTGTTTGAATAAAGCCCATTTTTTCTCCAACATCATAACGTTTGCCTTCAAAATTATATGCATAGATAGCTTCATAATTATTTAGTGTTGCAATAGCATCTGTTAATTGAATTTCGCCACCAGCACCAGGCTTTTGCTCGGCTAACATTTCAAAAATTTTTGGACTTAAAATATAACGTCCCATTATAGCAAGGTTCGATGGTGCGTCTTTTAATTGTGGTTTTTCAATCAAATTTTGAACATTGTAAAACCGTTCACCAACTTCAACAGCATCTACAATTCCGTATCGTGATACTTCTTCGTCTTTTACGTGTTGTACACCAATGATGGAAGCATTATACCGTTCATACTGATCAATCATCTGCTTTAAACACGGCTTCTCAGCTCTAACGATATCGTCACCTAACAAAACGGCAAATGGCTCATTCCCAATGAACTTTCTTGCACACCAGATCGCGTGACCAAGACCACGTGGTTCTTTTTGACGAATATAATGAATATCAACCAGCTTTGATGCTTTTTGAACCTCATTTAAAAGCTCAATTTTCCCTTTTTCCGCTAATGTATGTTCTAATTCAAACGAATGATCAAAGTGATCCTCAATCGCACGTTTTCCTTTACCTGTCACTATAATAATATCTTCAATCCCAGATTCTACCGCTTCTTCAACAATGTATTGAATCGTTGGCTTATCAACGATTGGTAGCATTTCCTTAGGCATTGCTTTTGTTGCTGGCAAAAATCTTGTTCCTAATCCCGCAGCTGGGATAATCGCTTTTCTTACCTTCACAGTGACACTCTCCTCTATTAAACTGAGACTAATTTTTTATTATAGACAACTCTTGCATTTGCTAAATCTAGTAATGATTTTCGTAAATGATCACGATCTAGTGATTTAAAGTTATTAATAATGTAATCAATTTCTTCTATATATAACTCAGATGTTTTACCTATGTAGATTTTCGGATAAATTTGCTCTTCGTGAACTTCTTCATTGCTTAAAAGTTCTTCAAAAAGTTTTTCACCTGGTCTCATACCTGTGTATTCAATTCCAATTTCGTCTAGATTATTTCCTGATAGTTTTATTAGGTTTATTGCTAGGTCGACAATTTTTACAGGTTCACCCATATCTAAGACGAAAATTTCTCCACCCTTGGCTAGTGCACCCGCTTGAATGACTAGTCTTGAAGCTTCCGGAATTGTCATAAAGTAACGAACCATATCAGGGTGGGTAACTGTTACAGGTCCACCGCTTTGTATTTGTTTTTTGAAAAGAGGAATAACACTGCCTCTACTTCCAAGTACATTACCGAATCGAACAGCTACAAATCTTGTTGGGCTAATTTGATCGAAATGCTGAATGATCATCTCTGCTAATCTTTTCGTTGAACCCATTACACTCGTTGGGTTAACCGCTTTGTCTGTTGAGATCATGACGAAGGTTTCAACTCCATGAATACTTGTCGCTTGAGCAATATTTCTTGTGCCTATCATATTGTTTTTTACTGCTTCCTCTGGACTACGTTCCATTAAAGGTACATGTTTATGAGCAGCAGCATGATAAACAACATGTGGTTGGTATTCTTTCATCACATTTGACAATTTGTCATAATCTTGTAAATCTGCAATTTCAGTAATGAAATCGATCCCAGATGTTTTGAATAGATCTTTTAGCTCCATTTCAATGGTATAAATACTGTTTTCACCGTGTCCTAATAAAATTAGTGCTTTTGGCTTGAAGCTAGATATTTGTCTACAAATTTCAGACCCAATTGATCCTCCTGCACCTGTTACTAAAACAACTTTATTTGTTACATATTCACTAATACTAGTAATATCTAATTCTATTGTTTCTCGACCTAGAAGATCTTCCACTTGTACATCTCGAAATTGATTTACAGATACTTTACCTGTCATAAGATCTTCAAGCATAGGAATCATTTGTGTTTTTGCATTTGTTTTTGCACACTCTTTGAATATGTGATTCAATTGCTTTTTATTTAGTGATGGAATAGCAATAACTATGTTTGCTATATTGAATTCTTTCGTGATTTTCTCAATTTGATCTACACCACCAGCTACAGGTATTCCTAATATATCTAATTTTTGTTTCTTCGTATTATCATCAATAAAGGCAACTGGTTGTAACTCTGCATCATAATTTTGGAGTAATTGTCTTGCCACCATTGTTCCGGCAGAACCGGCACCGATAATAAGTGTTCGTTTTTGATTAACTGTGTTTCTTAAATATGTATCACGATACACTCTCCAAACAAACCTTGAGCCTCCAATAAATAGCAAATGAATCATCCATGTAATGGCCAGGATGCGAAAATCTATTTGACGTAGAACAACTTGTTGTACGATAGCTGTTAAAATTATCGTAAAAGTAATAACTTTAAAAATACTAATAAGTTCCCCAACACTTGCATATTCCCATGCTTTTTTATAAAGCTTATATGTAAAAGAAAAAAGATGATGACTTAGTAAAAGTGCAATTGAGCTAATAAATACAGGAAGAGTTAAAGTTTGCATGTTAGGGTTTATCAAAGCTTGGCTAAAGTAAATAGTTGATAAAACAATGATTGAATCTAATCCGATTAATAACCAGATTCGACTATGATAGGACAAAGTATTTCACTCCTTTCATTTAATTTTGCGACGTTTTCTTTAATAGCATTGTTCTTTTTTGCATGGCATCATCTAGTTCCTTTTTAAATAACTCAAGCTGTTCTATTGAAGCATCTTGTTTTATGTATCGCACGAGTTTCTTCATTGCTTTTGGAAATTGATCAAATTCCTTCATTTCTTTGGCTCCTTTTATACTAAAATAATTACGTATAAATCTTGTTTCCAAGATATATGCGTAATTATTTTAATAGATATGGGCATTTAACCCGCCCTCACACCATACTCTTGACGACAAGCGCCTAAGGTTTTTTTCAACCCACAGTATGACCGAGTACCTCCTTTGATAAAGGCTAGGAGACATCACCTTAACTTTATTAAGTTTATTAAATTCTTTATAAAGAACAATAAACTAAAAATTATTCTTTTTCATTCAAAATTATTCCTAAAACCTTTGCTCTTACTAAATGTAATAAGCGGTTTGCTTCTATAGCTTTTTCTCGATCAGTTTTTCCACTTTTTAATACCATGATGACTCCATCACATTGTCCAGCTAGTAATTTTGTATCAGTTGTTTCTAGTACAGGTGGACAATCAAAAATAACTGTGTCGTATTCCTCTTTTACATCTTTTAGAAAATAACTCATTGCTTTTGAACCGATTATTTCTGTTGGGTTTGGTGGAATGATACCACTTGTTAGCACTTCTAATTTTCCAATTTGTGATTGAAATACAGCTTCTTCTAAAGGCAATCTTCCCATAAGCACATCTGTTAATCCATATGATTCTTTTAAATTAAAGGAAATATGTAATTTAGGTCTTCTTAAATTTGCATCGATTAATAAAACTCTTTCTCCTTGTTGTGAAATCGAAATTGCTAGGTTAATGGCTGATGTTGTTTTTCCCTCACTTGATGATGGTGAGGTAATAATAATTGTTTTATGTTGAACATCTATTGAAGAGAATTGAATATTTGTTCTAATTGTTCGAAATTGTTCAGCTATTATGGAACTTGGATTTGAATAGGAAACAAAGTGTCGTCTTGTCATCTCCTTTAAAGCCTTTTTTTTATTTAACTTAAGAACCAAGTGACTCACTCCTATTTTCAAATCTAGTTATTCTTTTTTTCTTTTGCATATTTTTCTTTTTCATTTTTGATACAGTTCCTAAAACAGGTAAACCTAGTATTTCTTCTACTTCATACTCTTTTCTAACACTATTATTAAGAGAATCTAGTAAGAAAGCTAAACCTATCCCAATGACAAACCCGCCAATAAGTGAGATGATTACCATCCGATTTTTGTCTTGATTGATAGGAATTGGAATTTCCTTTGCTTCCGATAGTAGCTTTACATCGTTAAAGTCTAATATTTTAGGGATTTCTTTTTTATACGTTTCAGCAACCTCATTAGCTAGAATTGCCGCTTGCTTTGGATCTGAATCTAATACAGATATTGTGACAACCTGTGAATCAGCGATACTGCTTACCTCAATTTTCCCACTAAGTGCTTCTGGAGAATAAGGTAGATCTAGCTTTTGTACAACCTTTTCTAACACGGTTGAATCTTGAATGATAACCTTAAGTGTAGCTATTAAAGAACTGTCCGCCCCTATAATGATTCTTGCTGTCGACTTATACAAAGGACTATATGTTGCATTTGAATAGTACGCTCCAGCTGATGTTGAGAGGATTGATATGAGAACAATGATCCACATATACCTTCTAATTACAATGAATACTTCCGTTAAGTTGATTTCCTTCGCTTGCTTATGATCACTTAGCTGTTTATTTTCAAGCTCATGAAAGCTAGACATACCAAATTGCCACCTTCTCTTTTCTTAATTAAGAACGATAAGATTCATGTTACCTTTAATTCTTTGTTCTCTAAATTCAGAATAGTTCACTATAAAGAACAAGTCAATCCTTTTTTAAGAAAAAAATTTCAATTTTCTTATGAATCGACAAAAGATCATTTTAATTTCTAGGATGTCACAACATTTAACTTATTTATTTTATGTAAATGTATGAAATAACCTTTTGAATTTTTTATAATACCTTTTACTCCTATCAATATATGCTATTCTACCTATTATTAAAAACTCTTAAATTTTGTCATTTTTTCGTTAAAAAGAACGTTTTGTTCTATTTTTCTCTAGATATCTTTCTTTATCATATGTTTTTGTTATTTTATTAAGAACGAATTGTTTCATATAATGAATGATGTAAGCTTAAATATTTGTTCGAGAAGATAGGAGACCGCATACATGGTTGGAGAACGCTTAAGGGAGCTGAGGCAGCAGAAGGGATATTCAATTAGTGAATTAGCTGAGTTGGCAGGAGTGTCAAAATCTTACTTAAGTTATATTGAACGAGATGTTCAAAAAAATCCATCTCTACAATTTTTAAGAAAGATTGCTACAACATTGCAAACAGATGTTGAAGATCTATTAGGAAGTTCATCTTCGGCCGCTCAATCACAGGAATTTGTTTTGGATGAAGAATGGAGCCGTTTATTGAATAAAGCCATTTCAGAGGGTATGAGTAAAAATGATTTCAAGGAATTTCGTGATTATTTAAAGTTTAGAAAGTGGAAGGAAGCAAAAAACACCAATCAACTTATTCAGGAGGACAAGCCAAAATGAGTGATATCCAAGATCAACTGCAAATTGAACAATTAGATCAGGAATGGCTAGAACTAATACAAGAAGCAAAGCAGCTTGGATTGTCTTTTGATGACATTTCTCAATTTCTTCAACATGGTACATCTTCCACAAAGTAGAGAAGCAGTCAGTAAAATATAATTCAAAGTAAATTGTTTCATCTTGGTGCTAATGAAAGTCTAATCGAGAGCTAGACTTTTATCAGCATCAAGCTTGTCAAATGCCATTTAGAGAAGTAATTGAAATATCTTCTAGTATTAAACCTCAAACACACTACCTACTCATTATATTAATCATTTATGAAATCTTCAGTTGTTTCGGATCAACGATATGAATTGTCTTTTAACAAATCAACTATCCCTAAAACAGTTTTATTTCTGTGTGATCAAAGTTTTAAGGTGCAATCAATAGATCATAAGGATTGGCCAGAAGTATTGATTACGCTACACTTATCTACTAACAAACATATTAAATGAATATGAGCATATGTATGATTTCTTCGATAATGGTAAAAATATGTAGTAAGGAAGGTGTTACTACGTGAAAAAGTGGATGTTGTTTACTGCGATCCTTTTTGGTTTAACTACTTCTACAGTTCCTTTTACTTCTGGTGTACAAGCAGTGTCTCAAAAAACATGGGAAGATGTTGCTGTGAAAGAGACTAAGAAACGTTATCCTTTATCACAGGTTTTATTTTCTCAAAAGATTTGGGATAAGAAGAAAAAGGACATTACTGTAAAACAGTATCGTTTTACCTTAAGAGAGGGTATGCAGGATTTTTCGGTTTATACAACAATTACCTTTGATTCATCAACAGGTGAAATTAAAAAAGTCCAAGTGATCCCAGAAGCATAATGGGAGCTGACTTGATGATTTTAAGCTTATTGCTTTAAAATCCATCAAGTCAGCTTTTTTTATTGCTGTTTTTGTATGGAATGAAAATAACTAATCATTTGAACAATTGGGATGAGTAAAAGAATAATGATGGGATAGTATGGTATTAGTTCTTTTAGTAGAGGGTAGAAGCTCATTAGTCCTGCTGCAATAGGAACGGCATACCACATAGCGATATATGAACTTCTACAAGCATTTGCTGTGATCAGTTGTTCTCTTTCATCAGCTTCTTCAAGTTCAGGAGGTAACATCAATGCTTTAAATAGGCTTTTATGTTTCTTTTTACTGATAACCAATAAATAAATGGCAATAGGGGTGCAAATAATAAAAAATGTAAAGATTGGTATCATATTTATTGTTATCTCCCATGGTGGTTCTGGATTCTGCATTATTTTAGCAAATTGTACATTTGTATTAAAAAGTGTAATTAAAGCCCATCCAGCCAGAATAACTGTAATTATATTTAATATCGCTGGTTGTAAAATATTTTTCATTTACCTCTCTCCTTCTTCTTTTTTAATTATCCAAAATACCTCTTCAGTTCTTACTTGAAACACATCACAAATTTTTAAACCTAATAACAAGGACGGTGTGTATGAGCCTTTTTCTATCGCAGCAATTGTCTGTCTTGTTACACCAACTTTTACCGCTAACATCTCTTGTGTTAGATCAAACCTTGCTCGAAGCTCTTTCACACGATTCTGAAGCAACATTTTTTCACCTTCTATATTTACTCTTAAGATTATTGTAAAGTATTTTTAACATAATATAAAGTTGACTTAACATGCATTATTTAAAAAAGAGCAATCCTTTGATGGACTGCTCCTTTTGCAGATATTTACTTTTTGCGTTTTTTTAAGAATAATTTGAAAGCAAACGGTAATACACCTAACCACCTGTTACTATAAAAGGTTGAGGAAATTTCATTATGCTTACGTTCTTCTCTTTGTTTTTTACGAGCTTCTTTTGGTGTATCCATATATTTGACAAGCTGCTGTGTGACATATTTAACATAATCGTTTGTAGACAAGGTAGTCACCTCATTACTCATAAGTTCTTAACCTTCATTATTACCAAGATTATGCTATTTTAGTCTTTCGCTTATTTCGTTAACAATTTCGTCAATATTTTTATGAGCTGTTTTGACAATAAACGTACAATCTTTGTAAAACTCAACACGAGATTGGTACAAATCAGTTAGTTCAGCTTTATTTTTCTTACTAGCTATAGGTCTGTTAAGATCAGCATGAACTCTTTCATAAATGGTATCAATGTCAGCATGTAGTAATACAACTTGTCCATTTTTCTTCATCCATTTGCGATTTTCTGGATTAATGACAATCCCCCCACCTGTTGTAATAATGGTGTTTGTTGTTGGAAGCTCTTTTAAAATGCGTGTTTCTTGATCACGAAAGTATTGTTCTCCATGCTGTTCAAATATCTCTCGGATGCTTTTGTTTAATTTTTTTTCAATTTGTAGATCAGTATCTATGACAGGTAGCTGTAATTGTTTGGCTAATTCTTCTCCAATTGTCGTCTTTCCTACCCCCATAAATCCTGTTAAATAAATTGCCTTCACGGTATTTCTCCTCACGTTTTCTTTATACCATACCATATTTTTAAATTTTCAGACCATACTGATATTTCATTTTTTAATGAATTGTATTGATAACTTGCTTGATATTTTCGATTTTCTATTGTTTCACACTTAATATTTACTTCAGTAAGCTCACTTGAAACTGCAGTCATTTTGTATGTGAAGCTTCCATTTTGCGTAGTAATTGTTTTTGGTTGCTGTAATTCTCCACTAGTATTACGAAGTTCTTTTAATGTTTGATTAACTGCGACTGTCATTAAATTTTCAAGTATGTACTTTTGTTCTGTTTCAAAGTAGAATTTCTTATCACTAATAAGTGTTGTTGAGAGATGTGTGACAACTAATAAGCAAAATAAAACAATGACCATTGTGGATGGAAAAATAAATCCTTTTTCAGCTTTCATTATATGATAAATCCTTATATGATCTAAATGTAAAGTTGTATTCTTTTCCCGCTTGGCTAATGGCAGTCATTTTTATCCCTGCCTGAAGTTGGTCAAATTTTAATGCTCTTATTTTCATTAATAGTATTTCATGTCCCCTATCAAATACTTGACGTCTGATCAACTGATTATATTTGCTAATGCTTATGAGTTGTCCTTGTTTATTTGTAAATAAAAGGCTGTCTTTATTTACTGTCCAATCATCTGAGTTTTTCATTTCTTTATGCAGTTGAATAATGAAAAGTTCCCATTCGTATGCCTTTAAATCATTTTCATATTGAGAATTTGTTACTAAAAAGGTAAAAAGCATCGTGAGTGATGAAATAATTAGAGAGTATATGACAAACGAGAAAAGTAAATTCAAAAACGTGAAACCCTTCTCAGTATTATAAGAGGAAACAAACAGATTTAGCTTTTTTTGATGAATTTTCCCATGATAAGCAAGCTTTATTATAAGGATTTTCCTCCTCCCAAGATAAATGGTAATCAACACCATCATGTTTAATGACTTCATTTCTTTTTTCATTGGTATTATAAGTCACTTGTTGTGTTTTCTCATGAAGAATTTTATATGCTGCTAACGATTGCTGGGTGTTAACTCTTTCTTTTGTTATTAAAACAAGTTGAGGTATGATGAGTAAGGTGATTAACATCCATAAACTAAAGGCAGCTATCGTTTCAGCTAGTGAAAATCCTTTAGAGTTTCTCAATTGTAAACCTTCCTTTTCCTAGGTAAAATACTAAACGGTATTTTTCACTATGATAATGAATAAACATTGTGCCACTTTTTTGAATAGATCCGAGACGATTGTAGATTACTCGGTTTTCAAGTGTTGCAGCTTCGAATATAACATGCTGATGATAATTCCTGCTCAATAGATCATCACCTATACCATTTGTTACACGATATTTTTTCTCACTTTCAGAAAAAACCACATAAACGGTACTTTCATTGACTAGCGCATATTGCTGAGCATAAAGTAAGTCTTTTTCTAATTGATTTATAAATGTATTGATTACTTTTTTATTATAAATCGGATTGATATTCATGACTAAAACAAAACTCATTATGCTTACGATAACTAGGACAATAAGGGTTTCTAAAAGTGTGTATCCATTTTTCTTAGCTTCCTGTTGGTGCTGCACCCTTCGTTACCTCTCCATCAGCAGAGATCACTATACTGCTTCCATCAGGACAGGTTTGTGTTGCTCTTAAGTAGCCTTCATCAACTAAGTTAGCTTGTGTTGGCGTTTTTTTATAATCAATTTCATAAGCAGACACCTGGGCTTGTACCATATTAATTAATCCCTCACACCCTTTTTGTTGAATACTTGCATTATGTTTTGTTACGTTAGGAATCGTAATAAGAAGTAAGACAGAGATGACTAACAAAACGATTAACATTTCAATAAGTGTAAAGCCCTTTTCTTTTTTCATTTGCTCCTCCTAAATATTTTCCATCATTTTATACATTGGTAAAAGCATAGATAAATAGACAAACAGCACAATTATTCCGACAAATGCATAAATGACTGGTTGAATGATGGTTATTGTTTTAACAATTTGATTTTCTAATTTTTCAAGTAGTATTTGACTGTACATATATAGTTCTCTTGCAAGCTGTCCGTTTGCTTGTCCATGGAGTATGACTAATGAAAGCTCTGGCTCATAATATCCGCGACTTTTAATCATTTGGTGAAGTTGTTCACCTGTTTTTAATTTGCGAATCAAATAATCTGCTTCAGCTTTAAAGAATGGTAATATGGTTTGTGTTTCAAATATCTTTAAGCTCTCAAAGGTTGATAGTCCTCCTCTTAATAAATTGCTTAGCTGTAAAGCAAAAAAATAGCTATGAAGCATACTAACTACTTTTCTTAAAATTGGTATTTTACTGACTAGCTTCATCTGAGTTTCCACCGATTTTTTTCGGTAGAATACTAAATAATAAAAGATGATATAAACAATGAAAATAACACTACCAATTCCTACCCATTTTAAGGATGCAAAGACAACCAATAAGGTTCTTGAAAAAAAGGAAGTTTCAATATTCATAGAATCATAAAGTTGTTCAAATTGTGGTGTAATAACAGCTTGGACAATGGATAGTATAAAACTAACTGTAAAGATGAGAAAGATGGGATAACGAAGGATTTTTCCGAGTTTTTCAATATGTGTGACTTTTTTAGAAAGAATTTCACTACACTCCCTTAAAGCAAATTCAAGATCACCGTGTTGTTCTGCAAAATACAAATAACTTAAAACATCTTTATGAAAGTGTAAATTTGAGAGAGTGTACCGAAAAGAGTGACCGGCAGAGAGCTGTGAAAGACAAGTTAATAAATCATCTTTTCTTTTACTTGATTCATTTACATAAAGAAAGTTGAGAGCTTCGCTTAGTGTATAGCCTTTGTCTAACATACTACTTAAACGTTTAAGAAAAAATGCTTGTTCCTTTAAACCCCATCTTCGTTTAGTCTTCATGCTTGAACACCCAACGATCATAAGAATGAGGATAAAGATAACCAAGAGCAATCCCCTTTTTAATCACATCCTTTAAAGTCGGATAGTAATAGCTTGATACTTCTCCTTTTGCTTCTTTAATAACTGCTGTTAGATTTTTTCCGTAAAGTAATTCATACACACTTAATCTTCGCTTTTGTCTTAGCTTCTTACAATAAGGCGAACAAATGCCTTCACAAAAAGGACATTTTAGTTGGACAAGGCGTTGAGCAGTAACAGCAACTAGAGTTTGTTCTATTTCAGATAAACTCACATCAAATTCAAGCAGTCTGTAGAGCGCACCTTTAGCATCTCTCGTATGCATGGTCGATAAGACGAGATGACCAGTCATACTAGCTCTTATCGCAATTTGAGCTGTCTCTCTGTCTCTAATTTCACCAACCATGATAATATCGGGATCATGACGTAAAATCGCTTTTAATCCAGCTGCATACGTAATACCGGCCTTTTCATTTACTTGCACTTGCATGACTTCCTCACTTTTTGTTTCTACAGGATCTTCTAATGTAATAATATTGCGATTAAAGTGCCGCTTTGCATAATGAATAAGTGAATATAATGTGGTTGTCTTACCAGAGCCGGTCGGACCTGTGAACACCATCAAACCGTGTGAGTGATTTAGAATCGAAAGTAATTTGTTTGTTGTTGCAGGAAATAGAGATAAATGAGTAATATGAGGTATTTTTCCTTGAGGTAAAATTCTTATTACTAAACTTTCTTCATGAATTGTCGGCAATGTTGATAAGCGGAGATGAACATTAACATTTTTTGTAGAGATTGTTAATGCACCGTTTTGAGGTCTTCTTTTTTCACCAATGTCCATTGATGCTAAGAATTTTAAGTGTGAAATAATTCTTTCACTAATGTCTTTTTTCATTGTATGTTTTTCAATTAAATCATCGTCAACTCTAAATTGGATAAGTGTTTCCTGGTCTCTAGGGATAATGTGAATATCCGATGCTTTCAACGCACAGGCTTCTTCAATGATCCGCTCACTCAAATGTTCAATTGACTGCAAGCTATTTCTTCAACTCCTTCCTTTGCTTCTGAACATCATTGTACAAGGTTTTGGAAAACATAGCACATAATTAAAAATGAGAAATGCACCATTAAAAGAATGTTTTCACATGGGGAAAAATTAATTTTCAGTTCATTTTTTGTATTTTATATGATAAAAATTTAAAAGTTGAACATAATAATAAATGCCAAAGAGCAACATATTGTTACTTAACCACAGCCCTAATTAGTAATATCAATGGGCTATAGCCAAGCGGTAAGGCATCGCACTTTGACTGCGACATGCGTTGGTTCAAATCCAGCTAGCCCAGTTAGAACAAAACGCCTTGATCTTCGTTGTAAAAACTGGAGGAGTATCGAGGAAACAAAATAAAGACGTCTACTGAAAAATGACAGTGGGCGTCTTTATCGTTTTCACAAACTTTTATGAAACTGATCTCTGAATATCATGTTTACGAGCTATTTTGCTTAATGCTTGAGGATTGTAGCCTACAATTAATTTTTTTCCATCAGTAATGATAGGGCGACGAAGTAATTTTGGCTCTTCTATCATTAAATTAAGTAGTTCTGACAAGCTTAATTCATTAATGTCTATGTTTAAGTCTTTGTATGTTTGACTTCTTGTAGCAAGGATTTCGTCTATACCTTCTGTTGTTAATTCTAAAATTTGCTTGAGTTCGTCAAATGTTGGAGTTTCACGGAAAAGATGCCTTTCTTGAAAGTGAACATGATGTGCATTTAACCAGTGTTTTGTTTTTCTACAAGATGTACAACTTGGATAACTGTAGAACGTTATTTTATTCACAATACATTCTCCTTTTAAAATAGTTTTTATCTAACCGCTTTCTCGTATAACTTATTGTACACTATTTGTATAACTTATGTACACTGTTTTGCTATATTATATTTTGAACATTTTGTTTACATATGAATTGATCTTTGTTAGATTGTCGTATCGAGTGTGTAAACGCTATTTACAATTATATAAAGGGTACATTATAATAATTAGAGTGATGTCTTGTATGTCAAATAACTTTTTGTCAAAAGCTATCATTATGAATTTATCTTTTTCAGTATTAATTACAACTTTATAGCTTGATTGTTCATGTAAACAAGAAGAGCTTGAGGCAAAGTCAACAAAGGAGGGATACATATGGATCGTATGTTCCGAGTATTAGGATTCTGGACAGGAATCTTCGCTGTTATGTTCTACCTTGGTGATATGAAGACAACTTCCTTACTATTTTTCGGACAAACTGGATTTTTTGTCTTCTTATCTTACTTAAAATTATCCGAACGCATGTACATCTATATTTTTGGTGCTTACTTAACAATTTTCTTCGTCGGATTTACGTATTGGACAACATTCATGATGATTCCAGGGCATAACATGGGACATTAATTCCCAAAAAAACAGGTAGCCTTTTAAAAGGCTGCCTGTTTTTTATTTTTTCTTATCTTAAAATCCATTTAGAAAAGGATTACTTTCCATTTCTTGTTCAATAGTTGTTTCATGACCATGTCCAGACAAAACAATCGTATCTTCTGGAAGTGTTAATAATTTATCATGAATACTTTTGATTAATTGATCGTGATTTCCTCCAGGTAAGTCTGTTCTGCCGATACTTCCTGCAAATAAAGCATCTCCTGAGAAAACAACTCCTTCTTCAGACGAATAATACGAAACACTGCCAGGTGAATGACCAGGGGTTTCAAATATTTCTAGTGAAAAATCTCCAATAGTAAGAATACCTTCACTCTTTATTATTTCATCTGCGTCTGCTACTTTTATAGCACCAGCCATGAAAAATTGTGAACCATTTAAAGATGGATCTGTAAGCCAATGTTTTTCTTTACTATGTACATAAACAGGAATTCCCCACTTATTACGAACATCATCTACAGCACCTATATGATCAAAATGAGCGTGTGTTAATAATACGGCTAATGGTTTTATGTGTTGTTGTTGTAAAATTCCTATAAGCTTGTTTGCATCACCACCAGGATCTATAATTAAACACTCTTTCTTATCGTTCGAATAGATATAACAATTTGTTTGCAGTGGACCTAATGGTAATTGTCTCCATGCCATTTGTTTTCTTCCCTCCATATTTTCACGTGTATCTTCTATTTTACACTATTGTCTTCTTTAACGACATTCTTTACAAATGTTTAAAATGGGTATAATAAGAATAAAAGAGAATACTTTTTACTTTTCGTTCCTGTCTACTTAAGTAGAAAATAAACTCGACAAACGTCATGAAACCGATTAAAATATTAGAAGGACTTGTTTTGTATCTTGTATACCTTATTAATTGATACAATGAAAAATGATCTACATATAGTAAGGGGGCTTTTATAATGGGCTTAGTAGTTATTTTTGCACTTGTAACCATACTTGGGATTTTTGGATTTATCCGTTCACTTAAGGATAAGAATCTTCTTGGTGCATTTTTTGCATTCGGTACATTCGTCGTTTTTGGATGGTTTGCAGTAATGACTGTCATCCATCATGGCTTTCCAACTGCTCACTAAATCTAAATACAAACAGAAGGCCTTTACCATTCTTAACGGTGAAGGCCTTCATTTATTTTATAAACTCTTTATAACCCGTACTCACTCCAAGTTAAAGATTGATACAAATAACCGACCTGAAAAGCACCGAGGAGGCATCTGAGCCGTCTAGTGCCTCATAACACCCTATCTGTTTTCAAAAATTAATTCTCTGAAATAAAAAACCCTCTTAGAAATTAATACCTAAGAGAGTTTTCTGGTTTTTATTATTGATCTTCATCTTGAATTTGTTTATGAACACTTTCAAGCTTACCTTCCATCGTTGACTTTTTATCACGACGATCATCAATTCTTATGTTTGTAGCAACTCGCTGAACACCTTTACTAAATGGAGCTTCATGAATGCTTTCAATCACTTCTAACAGCGTATGTAATTCCCCTTCAATAATTGTATTCATAGGGGTAAGCTGATATTTAATTTTTCCTTCTATTTCATAATTTTTTAGGATATGTTGAATATCTACAACATACTCACTTACACTTGGGCTACTTGTTCCTAATGGAATAACTGTAATGTCTACTATTGCCATTTATCTCATCCCTTTCTAATCCTAATTAAAAGTAATCAATTCTTTCATCGTTACTTTATTTACATCAATAAGCTGCTCTAATCTAGCACCGTATAATACATATTCCCCACTTGGAGATAGTTTAATCGGTAGATTTTCAATTGAGTTTAACAACACCTTTTTCTCTTCTGTTAGTGTAGAGAAGCTCACCAGTGAGAACGCTGTTTTTGCTTCATTTACTTCTAACATATAAAAAATGCCATTCTTTTCATCCATATCAAGATAGGGTACTGACCAATCAGAGTAAAGTGATACTAACCGAGTACTCATTTCACTTATTTTCTTCAAATTATTACTGTCGTAGAAAGCCACTTTAGCATCACCATCAGAATTAAAAAGCTCAATTGTTGAGATCATTTTCGAAAAATTTGTATTTGCAACAACATTTTCTACATGTAATGATTCTGATTTTTTTTCCATATTATACACATAAAGTGGTGCAGTTAACGAAGGTTCCTCTTGATCCCATTTTAAGTATGTAACTTGGTGGTCATTTAGCCATTGTATGAAAGGTTGATTAATTTGATTTTTAACGATTTTTTTATCAAGAACATTTAAAACATAAGTATCATACGTCCAATCTTCCTTAAAGCTTGATATAAAAAGCTGATCTGTTTTTGTGTGATTCCATATAAAGTTTAGTTCAAAGGACTCGACTCTTGTTGAATACAACATGTCTGCCTCATCATTAACGATCACCAATTCAGCTTCATAGTTTGATGGGCTTGTATGGATAAGAAACATAGTTTGCTCTTCATTTGCTTCTACTTGTAAAATCGGAAATTCAGATTTATAGAATTGTGTTGTTTCACCAGTAAAGATGTTATATGTATGCACTTCAGACCCTTGAGCATTGTTTGTCACATATAAAACTGTTTCATCATCTTTCCAATCAGCAACAGAATGAAATAAGGCTTCATTTATTTGTAGCGGTGTAACTTCAGTTTCTCCAAAAAATTGATGTGTAGCTTCTTTTTTATGAAGTGGAAGCTTCCTCATAGATGATAGCTCTTTATTGTCTTGTTGATGAGATGGTTTACAGCCTGATCCAAGTAGTATGATTAACATAAACACATTTATACATTTAGTTAATCTCATCAACTTCATATTCACCCCTTGCCTTTTTTAGATCTATTATTATCATTCGTAAAAATGAGTGTTACTAATCATACGATTAACGTTTGAAAATGTTCCAACTTTCACTCTCTTTTTTCTATATTATAAAAAAACACTCAAATATGACTAAATTTTTAAGAAGAGGCTGGGATATAATTATATAAGTCATACAAAAAGACGCATAAATCTAAATTCAGTTAAGCTGACAGAAACAAGTTCGTTCCATTGCGCTGCAGCCACTCTCTTTCCACGGGGAGGAAGCTGAGCCTCCTCGGCATGCCTGCGGGGTCTCAGCCTTTCCTCAATTCCCGTAGGAGTCGAGTGACTTCCGCTCCATTCCACTAGTTGTTAGAATTATTACGCAAAATCAAAAAACTATTGATAACAGCAAATAAAAACCCGAACTATTAGGCGAATGATTAATTGATATCCCACCTAATAATTCGGGTTTATCATTAGCTTTAATACTTATGTCCCAGCCACTTCAAACATCATTACATGTATAACGCCGCAAGAAATATTCCTTTGCTTTTGCGATAGATCTCATCAAATTGTGAAAATGGTAATGGATTTGTACCTATACCCAATTCAATCGTAAAACCTGACCTTCTCCAATCATTAACAAACCAATCACGAAAACCAGCATGACTATCAATATCTCGCACTGCCTTATATCCGCTAAGTTTATTAAATTCTTTAACGATTTCTTCCGCTTCTACTGGTTCTTTTCTTAGATATCCCCAGTAGATCTCTTCCCCTTGGGTATGAAAAGCAAGTACTCGATCAAATTGGCTTCTTTTAACAAGTTCAGCTAACGCAATCGCTTCAGGCTCTGTTAATGGTGCATCACCAGGGTAATCACGTGGTGCTGGTGCTTTTGGAAGCTTACGTGCCTTTTCTATCTCCCATTTTACAGGATACTGATTATTTAAATCAATTCCTCTAATATTAGCTTTCCACTGGGAAAAATCAATACTAAGATCATTCATTTGTAATAAAGAGGGCTCATATTCAATATGATCTGGTAGCCCATTTAACACAAGATCAACTCCATCTGGATTGACCATTGGAACTAACGATAACTTTGTATCGTTATAAAGATCTATACATGATTGACCATCTAAATCATGATCATTTACTAATGCCTCTAAATAATTTTGAAACCAATGCATAATGACACTTGTTGTGATCCATTCATTCGCATGAAAAGATCCGTTCATATGAATCTTCTTTTTACCATGACCAATTGTTAATTCATAAATAGGTGTATTTAAAACACTATATCCAATCACTTGTTTATTAATAAAAGGATACTGTAACTGTAATTTTTCAATATCTTGTTCTAAAGTAACGGAATTATACGGCTTCTTAGTCGTTAATTCGGAACTTTTAGTTTGATTAACTTCACAATCAACAAACAAATTGTTTTGTATATATTTTTTCCAAGCATCAGGTATACAAATGATCTCATTTTCATCAATGGTTCTATTTCGTTTATCTCTATTGCTGTCAACAAGAAGTTGCTCATTAAGCTTTAAATGATTTGCGAGTTCTTTTAAGGGTATTGCCTTTTTAACTCGAACAAACATCAATTTAACCCCCATTAGCCTATTTTACTTATAGCTTATGAAACAATTGATAAATTGTTGTTATGTTCATATGGTTTTCCATAAACATTTTTACTTGTGAGTTTATATTTTTCACACTTACAGTACTTGTTAAATCCAAGTGGTTATTTAAAAGCAAAAGTATCATCCATGCGTAAATAAAAAGGCTGACTCGTAAGATTTTCCACGACTATTGCGGAAGATACTTACATAAGTCAGCCTTATTTGCTAATTATTTGTTTTTTTCAGCTTTTTCGGTTGCTTCTGTTTCAGTTTCTGCTTCAGCATTTTCTTGGTAAAAACGTAATAAGTCACCGTAAATGATCTCGTCAGAGTAATTTAACTCTTGTTTTGCTTTTTCCATATATGGATCACAAATTGCTTGATCTGCAGGTTGACCTGTTTCTTTATCATAACAGATCCCTCTTGTATAAACATTGTTTTCAGTAATAAAGCTACCATCTCTTAATACAGTAAACGACAGTTTATCATCAGAGAAAACATCTGTACCAAATTGAATTTGTTCGCTTGTATCGATTCCAAGTAAACTCATGATCGTTGGACGAATATCAATTTGACCTGAAACTTTTGAGATTGTTTGTGGATTTTTATCAGTTACACCTGGAATATGAACAATAAATGGAACACGTTGTAATTGAACAACATCAAATGGTGTAAGCTCTTCTTTTCCTAAAAACTTAGCCATTGCCACATTATGGTTCTCAGAAATTCCATAATGATCACCATATAAAATGATAATTGAATTCTCATAAACATCTGTTTCTTTTAATGATTCAACAAAACGTTTCACACCTTCATCCATATATCGAACTGTTGGTATATATTGATTAAGTGTTTTACTATTTGAATCAAATTCATCTATAAAGCGATCTTCTTCCGAAAGTTCAAATGGGAAGTGATTTGTTAATGTAATTAATCTAGTATAAAAAGGCTGTGGTAAATTGTCCATATGTTGAACAGACTGTTCAAAGAAATCTATATCCTTCAAACCCCAACCAATAGAGTTTTCTTCTGTTACTTCATAATCATTCACATCAAAGAAGCGATCATAACCAAATGTTTGATAAATTAAATCACGGTTCCAGAAGCTCTTGTTGTTAGCATGGAAAACTGTGCTGTAGTATCCGTAATTTTTTAAAATTTCTGGTGTAGCATGGTATTCATTATTGCTATTTGTAAAGAAAACTGCACCACGTCCAAGTGGATATAATGAATTATCAACTATGAACTCTGAATCAGATGTTTTTCCTTGACCAGTTTGGTGGTAGAAGTTTTCAAAATAATAACTTTCATTGATTAAATCATTTAAATATGGTGTTATTTCCTCACCATTTAATTTTTCATTAATTACAAAGCTTTGTAATGATTCAAGTGACAGTAAAATCACATTTCGTCCTTCTGCAATACCTTTTAAATCTTCTTCTGAGACTTTGCGATTCGCATTAACATAGTTTTCAATTTCTGTTAAATTATCGCTATCTGCTAGTGCTCGTTGTGCAGAAGTTTTAGATTGTAAGAATGCATCATAGATATGGAAGTTGTAAACACTAATGTTCTTAACTAACATCTCACGATCAAAAGAACGAGTTAATAATTGTGGACGTTCTGTTTCAGCTAATCCTAAATTAAAGAAAAATACAGCCGCTACTAATAAGAAGTATGCAGATTTTTCTTTTCTCGTTAATACTGTTGTTGCACGGAATGTTGGCTTTTTAAGTAACCAATATAAAATTCCTAAGTCAACAAACATTAACAAATCAGTCGGTAAAAATAAACTTGTGATACTACTTCCTAAATCCCCCATATTGCTTGTCTGAAATAAAACAGGGATTGTTAAAAAGTCATTAAAAAAGCGATAAAATACCATGTTAGATATTAAAAGAACTGTAACAAAAATACTAGCTCCAAATATATAACGGTTTCGATTTTTTTCTTTCATGAAAAGCCCTACACCAAAAATCAGTAATAAAAAGCTTAACGGGTTAATGAATAAAATAAATTCTTGAGTGAAATTTTCAATTTTTATATCAAAACTAGTTTTATAGACTATATATGTTTTTAGCCATAGTAGTAAAGTTGCTATAAGTAAAAACGATATTTTCGAAAATGATTTCTTACGCATTAATTTACCTCCTCATCCCTTGGGACAAATACACTTTCCTTTTATCTCTGGCTCTCTTCTGTAAGAATGTTGCCACTTGCTCTAAATATGAAGTAAGAACATTGTTTTAGGTACTAATCTATGAAGAAAAGATACCTCAATGCTTTATACAGTATTGTTTACTTCAGTTTAGTTAAAAAAGCAGCAAAGTTTACGAAAACAGCCTATCTCTATAAATTTCCATTTATTAGGTTGGTGATTGAACAACTAAATCATATCTTAATACTTCTTTTACAAAAAATCAATCCTTTTTAACATTCTCCTTACAATAGCCTGATAGAATTATAATGTTAAGCTTATTCTTTCTTCCCTATTGTTAGACGTATGAAACGATAAAAAGTTTCAAATTCATTTAAAGTAAAAATATTCAGAAAATAAAACATAAACTGAACATCTGTTAATCAATAGAAAGAAGTAGTTATTTTAACCAGTGTTCTACTAAGTACATAAAAAAAGGAGCATTCAACATGTAGAATGCTCCTTTCATATATTGTTATTCATTATTAGTTATTATTTAACTTTGTTTTAGCTAACCATGCTCCACCGATGACCCCAGCATCATTGCCAAGTGTAGCAATTGTAATTGTTGCTGCTTGACCTACTCTTGGGAAGGCAAATCGTTTAAAGTTTTGTTCAACTTTAGTAATCAATTTATCCCCCGCTTTTGAAACTCCTCCACCTATAACAATTTTTTCTGGGTTTAACCCGTTAGAAACATTTGCCAGCATTAAACCTAATTGAAAAGTGACATAATCAATTACTTCTTCTGCAAGAGTATCTCCTTGATTTGCTGCATCAAACACATCTTTGGAAGTTAACTCTGGATAATTTTTAAGAATACTTTCTTGATCAGTTAATTCTAGTTTTTCCTTTGCAATTCTTACAATGCCAGTTGCTGACGCGATTGTTTCAATACATCCCGTTTTTCCACAACCACAAAGTGCTCCACCTTCAGGAACAACAGTAATATGACCAATTTCTCCTCCTGCGCCATTAACACCATGTATTACTTCACCATTTGAAATGAGTCCGCCTCCGACACCTGTACCGAGCGTAACACATATAATATCTTTTGCACCATCCCCAGCTCCTTTCCACATCTCTCCGAGAGCTGCGATATTTGCATCATTATCAACAACAGCTCGTAATCCTGTTTCTAGTTCTAAATGAGCACGTAAAGGATAATTTACCCAACCCAAATTTGGGGTTTCATAAATCAGTCCATTTTCTAAATCAACAGGACCTGGAGCCCCCATACCAATACCAGACAGTTTAGATTTAGGTAACCCTAACTCATCAAGCTTTGCATCAATTGCTTTTGCGATATCTGTTGTGATGTGTTCACCTGTTTTATCAGTAGGTATTTCCCACTTTTCTATCATTTCACCATAATAGTTAATAAAAGCCATCTTAATTGTTGTTCCACCTAAATCAATTCCAACTAACCATTGTTCGTTCATAAAAAATCACCTTTTCCTACTATTATATATGTTTCTCGTAATCGTTTTCATTTTGCATTTATTTCTCTGATATTTCATTCAGTAATAAAGCCTTGTACAGTTCGTTTAACCGCTTAACCTTTCAATCTTTGAACTTCTTGTCTTAACAAAAGTATCGCCATTTGATAGTCTTTTGGTTCTATTATCTTTGACTCAAACAATTGTTTTACTTCATCTTCCATTAGTTCTAAATCAGCAATTCTGTCTCCTATGTAAATAATCGTTCCATATCTCTTTAAAAGCTGCTGTACATCATAAATTGAATTCATATGATCACCTACTTACACAATATCTATAGCTGTTTTTGCCTATCTTACTTTACATTCTACTATAAAGTATAAAGAAAATGAAAAATGCGTCAAGAAAACGTTTAAGAAATTCCTCAAATATAGTACAAATAAGTATTTCAATATTAAGTTTAAAATATTTTAATATAAAAATAAAAATACAACTCCCTTAATTCTACTGTCTTTTAATACTATTCAATTAAGAAAATACTAAATTTGTCTGAATAATTTATTTTTTCCGAAAAATATATTGATTTTTCATTCCTTTCGCGTTTAAAATAGGGATTACTTATTAGGAAAGTTTTAGGAGGAGCAAATATATGGCAACATTTTTACTATCAGTACTTATATTAATTGTAGGTTATTTTGTTTATTCAAAGGTTGTAGAACGCATATTTGGGATTGATGATCAAAGAATTACCCCTGCATATTCTAAATCAGATGGTTTAGATTTTATGCCAATGAGTTGGATTAAGGCTTCTCTTATTCAACTATTGAATATAGCAGGTTTAGGTCCAATATTTGGAGCAATCTTGGGTGCTTTATATGGACCAGTTGCCTTTATTTGGATCGTTATCGGTTGCTTATTTGCTGGAGCTGTTCATGACTATTTTTCAGGAATGCTTTCACTCAAACATGGTGGTGAGCAATATCCTACACTTGTTGGGAGATATTTAGGTAAATACGTTAAATCGGTTATCAATGTTATTTCACTTATTTTAATGATTCTTGTAGCTGCTGCCTTTACAGCAGGACCAGCACAATTAGTTGAAGAACTAACACCATTAAGTTACTCTGCATCATTAATTTTAATTTTTGTTTACTTTGTATTAGCTGCTATTCTACCTGTAAATAAACTAATTGGGAAAATTTATCCGATTTTTGGTTTAGTTTTAATTATTATGGCTGTATCAATTGGTTTTGCCTTATTTTTTATGGATCATTCCATTCCAAATATCACTCTTGAAAACTTACACCCTGGAGAAATACCGATATGGCCTTTATTGATGGTCACAATATCTTGTGGAGCGATCTCTGGCTTTCATAGTACTCAAAGCCCCATCTTGGCTAGAACATTAAAAAAAGAAAGTGATGGAAGAAAAGTATTTTTTGGAGCAATGGTGGCTGAAGGGATCATCGCTTTAATTTGGGCAGCAGCTGGTATGACATTCTTCGGTGGACCAGATGGATTACAAGGTGCATTAGCTAATGGTGGGGCAGCAGGTGTTGTAAATGAAATAAGCAAAACAACTTTAGGTCAATTTGGCGGAATTCTTGCTATTCTTGGTGTGATTATTCTTCCAATCACAACAGGTGATACTGCTCTAAGATCATCTAGAATGATATTGGTAGAGTTATTAAGTAAATTCGGAAATTTTGATAGTAAGATGAAAACAATCTTAATGACAATTCCTGTTGTTATCCCAACCTATTTATTAACACAAATGGACTACTCTTTCCTTTGGCGTTATGTTGGTTGGACAAACCAAGTAGTTGCTACTGTGATGCTTTGGACAGCGGCAATGTTTTTGTTGCAAAATAAAAAGTTTCACTGGATTTGTAGTTTACCTGCATTATTTATGACTGCAGTAACAGGTTCATATATTTTCTATGCTCCTGAGGGATTTCACTTATCCTACGAAACATCAATGATTTGCGGAGCAATCATTTTCGTTTCTGTATTAGCCTGGTTTCTATATCAACTTAAGAGACATAAAAATACAACCATTCCGCTTGATCATGCAGCTTAATAACAAGGTTGTTTTCGCGTTCTTTTAGATGTCAATTCACTTTTACTATTTACAAGAATATTTTAATAAAAAGACCAGAGTAAATTATGTTTCATGTGATACTCTGGTCTTTTATATTAGTTCATCTCTAACGGATAATAATAATAAGTGTGCGAAGGGTTGATTTCCACTTCAGGTTGCTCGCTTTCCGCGGGGCGGGCGGTGAGCTTCCTCGGAGCAAGCGCCTGTGGGATCTCACCTGTCCCGCTGCACCCGCAGGAGTCTCGCACCTTTCGTTACAATCAACCTAATTAGTATTTAATAAAAAATGAAGAAAAAAAACCAGATTCCTGGCGCATTACTTCTGTTTTGAATTGATAATCAAATAGCATTCTATTTAGATTCTGAAAGACAACAGTGTAAATGTAGATAGAGTACTTTTAATAATCTCAGGAAGACAAATTCAATTTGGTGTTTAAACATTAATTCACTGTAAAAACAGTGTTCCCATGGCCTCAAATGGATTTTTCCAGAAAATTATAACTAGATGTTATATACAAAGGCTTTTTACTTCGTAGAATTTTTATGCATAAAATGATCTGGTTTTTCGAAAAAACTTTTTACATAGACAAAAGACCAGAACAATTAATATTCTGGTCTTTCTTTCATTCAACGATCTGGATCTTGCGGGTGTAAAAAGGTTGGACGGCGATTTTTTAATGGCATTGGTGATCTTAATAACACATCACGCATTGCTCTGAAGTTAAATGGAATAAACGGATATAAATAAGGAACATTAAATGATTTCATTCTTGCAAGCATAATGATCCATCCTGTAATTCCAACGACAAAACCAATAACACCTAACCAAGCTGTAAACAACAATAAAACGATTCGGTAGATTCTATTAGCAAGACCTAATTCATAGCTAGGTGTAGCAAATGTTCCTATTGCCGCAATGGCCAAATATAAAATAACTTCATTTGTTAATAGTCCAACTTCTACCGCAACTTGACCAACCATGAGTGCTGCGACTAGACCTAAAGCTGTAGCTAAGGAAGAAGGTGTATGTATGGCGGCCATCCTTAGGACATCAATACCAAGTTCAATTAATAGAAACTGAATAAGCAGAGGAATATGTCCATGATCTTCTATTCCTATAAATTCTAATCCTGGTGGTAAAAGTTCTGGGTTTTGAGCTAACAAAAACCAAAATGGGAGAATAAATAAAGAAGCCCAAACAGCAATGAATCTTACAAATCTTAAATAAGCACCAACAATTGGCTTATTTCGATATTCCTCTGCATGCTGTAGATGATGCCAAAAAGTTGTAGGTGTGATCAATGCGCTTGGTGATCCATCAACAAAAACGATAACATGACCTTCATATAAATGGGCAGCAGCAGTATCAGGTCTCTCGGTATATCGAACAGTTGGATATGGATTATAGTGACGACCTGAGATAAATTCCTCAACTGTTTTCTCTCCCATAGGTAGTCCATCTGTATCAATTGCTTCAAGTGACTTTTTCAAATCTTCCACATGTGATAAATCTGCGATATCCTCTAAATAACAAACAACAACATCTGTTTTTGAACGCCTTCCGATTTGCAAATACTCCATGCGTAGTGATCTGTCTCTTATTCGCCTTCTAGTTAGCGCTGTATTGAAAACAATCGTCTCAACATAACCATCCCTTGATCCACGCACAACACGCTCCATATCAGGCTCCTGAGGTCCTCTTACGGGATATGTACGAGCATCTATCAAGATAATCTCATCAATACCATCAATCACAAGTGCTGTTGGTCCTGCTAACACAGTTTGCACAACCATATTTAAGTCATTCGTTTTATCAATTTCAACATAAGGAATATATGTTTTTAGTAGTTTTTCCAAGGTGTTTTCTTCTATCTGTTCAGGAGTAAGCTCTGATAAGTACTTCATTAGATAGTGAAGAATATCATCTTTCACAAATCCATCAACCATGAATAATGCCATATTTCGGTTCGCATATTCTACATCTAATTGAATGACATCAAAGCTTTTCTTTACACCTAATCGTTCATTTAAATAAGTAATATTTTCTTCGAAATTTTTTGATACTGGTTTTTTCTCGTTCTTTTCCGTCATAAGATTACTCCATTTCGCATAACGATTTGGTATTCATCATTGACGTATAAATGGTAAAACATACCTGTATATTTTTATATTTTCAATGACAAATTCACACTTATATTCATAAATACAAGCGTAACATCATAAACTCTAGCAACCTGTCCTATCTCGGAGTTGATTATTGATGAAAAAAAAATCGCTATTTATTATCATTTTTGCTTTTATCACATCTGCAATTTTTTACTTTTACCATGGTAATGCAGCAAGAGAAAGTATCATCTTTTTCCCAATAGATGAATCAGTTTCTTTTGAAAAAGCCGCTACTTCATTAGAACTCGTTGGAAATAAGGATGATGATGAGTACATGATAGAATGGGACGTACATTCATACACAGATAAGGAAATTTATTTAAGGCAAGATATATCCCTTTTATTTTCAGATGGAAAATTAATAGATACACTGTCAGAATGGGAAGATCAAAGTCAAAAGCTCGCTCAATTTAAAAAAGTTACAGGAGAAGATAGTAGTCATTTTCAATCCATCAGTCTCCATTATGGTGAAATCCACTTAAATAATGATTTGATACGAAGCACGCAATTTATGACTAGTGATCATTTATACGTCATTGACTCAGAGTTCACTGAGCTTTTTTCTTTCAAAAAACCGCAGACGAAAGAAGAGGAAGAATGGAAGGGGATATTAGATAAAGTTACTGAACAACATTTAGAATATAACTGGAATCAATTAATCGATCATTATAAAATTGAACGTAATGAATATGAAGCTATACCACTAATCGATTTAATAAGATATAACACTTCTCCACTATTAGGACTGTCAAAAGCTAAAACACAAGAAGTCATCGGAAGTTTATGGGAAGGGTTATATAAGAATTATTTTTTAGGCTTAAAATCTAAAGAAGGCAAAGTGTACCCAGCTAAAGGTAGCACCATGCCTCTGATCTTACTCGCGAAAAATTCGTCACATATTATTGTTCTTACCCAAACTGAACAAGGAAAACCATTTAAATTTATTCAAAGAATTGAGTTTACTGAATAAGCTTCTGTTTTAGTTGATTGTATTGTTCATTTGTTGAATCATATTGAAGAGCCTGATTTACTTTTTCTAAAGCAAGATCTAAATTCCCTTCATTTGCATAAAGTATGGCTAAGTTATAATGTGCTTGATGAAATGTGTCGTCTTTCGATGTTATTTCCTCTAAATGTTTTATCGCTTGATCATATTCACCAAGCTCTATCTCAACTACAGATAAGGTAAATAAGATGTTCGGTGAACTATTTCCTTCCTGTATGGCTTGAGTTAAATAAGTATAAGCTTCTTCATATTCATATGCTTTAATGAGCTCTTGAGCTTTTAATAAAGTATACTGTGGAGATTGATTTTCGGTTTCATTCATACCATATTGATATAACCCATACAATAAACCAATAGCTACTATTACTCCAGCGATACTAAGTAATCGCTGTTTTTTTTGTGGAATTTGGACGATAAGAGCTGCTAAAAATCCACCAACTAATCCACCAATATGACCAGCATTGTCGATGTTTGGAATAACAAAGCCCAGTGCTAGATTAATTCCTATAATGACAAATAGATTGGGCCCCATCGTTCTTAAAAAGGCTTTTCTGTTATGAATACCAATATACAGCAAAGCACCAAAACAACCAAAAATAGCACCAGAAGCTCCAGCTGATACAAACGGACTAAACGCAAAGCTTGCTATGGAACCTGAAATACCTGCAATAAGGTAAATAAACAAAAATCTGGCAGATCCGTAAGCTCTTTCAACTGCTGGACCAATGTAATACAAAGCAAAACTATTCATCAATAAATGGAAAAACCCAATATGTAATACGATAGGAGTTATAAACCTCCACCATTCACCTTCATAAATATACGGATTAAATTTTGCACCAAATTGAATTAATGTTTCTGTATCTTCACTTCCTCCATAAAACTCGAGAAGTAAAAACATAAAAATTTGGATAATCAGAAAAATATATGTAAAAAAAGGCTTCCCATTTTGAAAAAGTTTACGTTCCTCTTCACGTAGATCATTATGATATGCTACAACTCGATTTCTTATTTTCTGAACATCTTCATTGTCAGTTGTTTCTTTACCTTCCAGACGATCTTTAAGGGGTACATTTAATAACTCCTCTACCCTTTTAAGTCCATTGTCTTTTTCATCCTTTACCAATAGAAGAGATGTGATATTAATAGCTCCCTTTTTGCCTATTGTATACCCATTTTCAAATGCATCTGGATAGTCGTCAACAGGAGGTAAAGTTGAAACATAGATATTTGCAATAGTAAGTGGTGTTCTAACACCTTGATTTAGAAGACTCTGAAATTTTTGTCCTGCTTTTTCAATATCAATTGAAAGGGAGTTCCCCCAATCAACATCCATCCTTCTTAGCCTCACAATTGAAAATTGTTTATTTCGTACCGGTTCTAATAAGATTTCATTTCCATCTTGTGATAACCCTAAAATGGTATATTTTTGCTCTATAACAAGCTGCTCTATTAATGACCAATAAAAATAATCCTGTTCAATATCCATATAATCTCTCCGACCCATTTTTGTTTATTATATCAAGTAGTTAAAATAAAAAGGAAGAAAAAAGCATTATGAAAAGCGACAAATGGTGATCACCTGAAGTAAACGTGAAAACTGGTCTCGATCACCCAAACAATTAAACAACTAGGTTATACAGAGATAGAAAAAAGCTGACATAATTTATAGTCAGCTCTTTTAATGTCTTTATTAATGAAAAGCTCTGTTTACAAAGCGATCTCTAATAAATGGGATCCTCATTGATAATTGAATAAAAAATCTACGTAATTCTGGATGACCTAGTACATAATTAACAATTCGATAACGATAACGGTACAAAGCAAAAGATCCAGCAGCAAGCATAATTAATCGTCTCATTTTTCATCCCTCCTACTCCTAGTTTTAGTAGGAAAGCGAAATTTTATCCTTTAAAAAAATGGCTGCATTGTTTGTTTTAATACACTAGCAGATGAAGCAAATTGTTGTTTTTCTGTTTCATTTAAGTTTAGTTCTACCACTTTTTTAATTCCTTCACTGCCTACAACAGCAGGTACACCGATATAAAGGTCAGTTTCTCCATATTCACCATCAAGATAACAAGAAACGGTTAAAATTGAACTTTCATTATGAAGAATTGCTTTTGTAAGACGCACTAACCCCATTGCAATTCCATAATACGTTGCACCTTTCCGTTCGATTATATGATACGCTGCATCTCTTACATTAACAAAGATCTCATCGAGTTTAGCTTTTTCAATACCACTTGTTTCCATTATTGGATTTCCTCCAATATCGGCATGACTCCATACAGGTAATTCTGTATCACCATGTTCACCAATTATATAGGCATGAACATTACGTGTATCAACTTCAAAATGCTCTCCTAATAAATATCGAAACCTGGCTGTATCCAAAATCGTCCCTGAACCAATAATTCGACTTTGTGGTAAGTTAGAATACTTCCAAACAGCATAAGAAAGTATGTCCACTGGATTTGTCGCGACGATAAATATTCCATCAAATCCAGATTCCATTACGCTTTCGACAATTGATTTGAAAATCCTTAAATTTTTTGCGACTAAATCTAATCGAGTTTCTCCTGGCTTTTGATTGGCACCTGCACACAATACAACAATGTCGGCTTTCTTACAATCGGTATAATCTCCATACCATATTTTTGTTCTTGTTGGAGCGAAGGCTAAACCATGGTTAAGATCCATTGCATCTCCCTCGGACTTTTCCTTGTTAAGATCTATTAAAACCAATTCTTCTGTTACACCTTGATTTAATAAAGCAAATGCATAACTTGATCCTACAAAACCAGTTCCGATAAGTGCCACACGATTAACATGAACAGCCATTACATCTCACCCTTTCTTAAACGCAATTTTGTTTACAATTCATATTGGTCCAATATGATAAAATCATTAAATATAAAGTGAAATAAGTATTGCGAAAATTGTGGTAAAGGCAATGGATAAAAAATTAACAGAATCATTGTTAAGAAAACTGTATTTGTTTATTTTTTCTCCTTTTGTAAAACAGTGAATCTGTTTTTCCGTTATTTTTTTACAAAGAGGACAATAATATTTATTTTGTATTGTTTGACCTAAGATCGTATCGAAAATATTTCCTAGAAAACCCATGCATGTTATAAAGAAAATCAAATAAGCTGACATAGAAAAAAGCAACACTGAAAATATACTAATGAAAATGGCGCCTATTAAGCCGGCAAACGTACCTAGACTTGATATAGCACCTGATGTACCCTTAGGAACTCTTCTTAAAGTAAATAACATTCTTGGGTCCCTACTACTTAATGTACCAACCTCTGAAGCCCATGTGTCTGATGTAGCTGAAGCTAGCGATACACAAAAACCTATGAGAAAAACTTCATGATAGCTAGGAAAAAGTAATGTGGATATTCCCATTAAGGCAGCAACCCCTCCATTAGCCGCTACTTGAAAAATATCTCGTTGTTCGCCTTTTTCTATAATATTCAAAATACTTGATTTTAGCTTTGCTTTATACTTACTTACATAGCTAGAACTCCCAAAAAAACATCCTAGTATAACAAGTCCTTCCCACGAAAATCCAATATAAATGGAAAGACCAACAACAACAGCTCCAATTGATCCGCTCAAGTTTAAAGACTTTGATTTCCAAGCAGAGTACGATACGAAGAAAATAAAAATAATCACAAATAAATTGAATAAACTAAACATCACAGGTGATAACCTCGTGTTCTGTTAAAATCTTCGTTACTGGAATATCATGAGCTTCTTTTGGTATATGATTGACAAGTTGACAGGAAAAGGCTAAAGAAATCGCAGGCTTAGTAAAATTAACTAAATAGCGATCATAATACCCTCCACCATACCCAATTCGAAAACCTTTTGAATCAAAACAAATACCTGGAACTATTAATAGATCAATTTCTTCAGGTCTAACAACAGCAGTTTCCGCTATTTTTGGTTCCATAAGTCCGAAATAAACTTCTTCTAATTGGTCAAAAGATTCTATATGATGAAAAACCATTTCTTTCGTTTGAGGATTACATTTGGGGATGACAATCTTTTTATTTTCTTTCCATGCTTTTAAAATAATTGATTTAGTATCTACCTCTCTTCCTCTAGAAATCGTAATGGCGATCGTGTTTGCTTGTTTCCACAATAGTAATGATTGTAAGTTCTTACTTATGTTTTCAGAAAAAGTCCTATAAGTGTTATCACTCATTTCATTAAGCAACGTTTTTATGTATGTACGTAATTCCTTTTTACCTTCCACGTGAATCTAGCCTCCTTTTATATTATCTATTATATAAGGATAAATTAGGTAAAATCATTTTTCTATAAAAAACTGTTAAGTTGTAAGCTTGTATGGCAGTTGTTAAGTGGAGAGGAGATTTGAGATACATATCTGAAATGACTAAGAAGGCTGCTATTACTAGGAAACAAAGAAGGTTTTTAAAGAAAAATGATTTTACCTAATTTATCCTTATATAATAGATAATATAAAAGGAGGCTAGATTCACGTGGAAGGTAAAAAGGAATTACGTAC
>NZ_JAIVKL010000003.1 GCF_020524045.1 Metabacillus litoralis | reverse complement strand
TTTAAAAGATAAGTGGACGAAAAAAAAAAAAAAAAAAAAAAAAAACAGTAGGAATAAATATCCTACTGTTTACTTTGTTTCACGGTGTACAGTCATTTTTTTATCTCTTGAACAATATTTTTTAAGCTCAAGACGATCAGGGTTGTTACGTTTATTCTTTTTAGAAATATAGTTACGTTCGCCACAATCTGTGCAAGCTAATGTAATATTCACACGCATGTTTCTTTCCCTCCAAACATAAAAAAACTATAAATAAATCAGACTTTAATATAATATCATTTTAATCCGACAAATTCCACATCTATTTCATTATATTTTTATTTTTGGTATTTTATTAAGAATTTCTTGCTTCTTTATAGACATTTATTATGTCATAAATAAGGTTTTTCCATTGATAACTTAAGTTTACTGTTTGAAACCCTTTCTTAGCCATATCCTGTGTTTCTTTACTATGAATGAAACAATAGCGTAAGTGCTTAGCAAGTTCTTTACTATTTGTTTTGGTAATTAATATCCCTCTATTGTCCGCTAGAACGTCCGCTAAGCCACCTATATTGAATGAAACAATCGGTTTTGTATAAATCATCCCTTCCAATGCAATAATCCCAAATGGCTCATATAGACTTGGTATGACTAATATGCTACAAGACGAAAGAAGCATATTTCTTTCAGCTTCATTTACGTACCCCGGAAAGTGCACTCTTTTTTCCATTCCCAATATGTCTACTTGTTGTTTTAATTTCATTCCAGCAGGGCCTTCCCCAGCTATAATCAGATTAAGAGTTGGAAAGTCTTTCTCTATTTTTGAAAATGCATCTAACAAAAGGTGGAAGCCTTTTTCTGTCACTAATCTCCCCAAAGCCAATACATATGGAGTGGAAATTATTGATTTTAAATAAGGTGATGGGTGATTTCCCTCGAGTTCATAATTATTAGATATAATTCCATTGGGAATCATATTGATTTTTTCTTGTGCAACATTAAATTTGTCTACCACTAACCGGTACATATACTTACTACAAACAATGACGCGATCAGAAGTATGAATAAGTTCGCTTTCATATATCGTAATTTCTTGAATTGTCTTATTTTGTGTCACGAATTTACGTTCTTCTTCAGTAGAATGAATGGTTGAAATCAATGGCTTATGTAATTGCTTTTTCAAAGAACAAGCTGCTATCCCTGTTAGCCAATCGTGAGCATGAATCAAATCAAAAGATAATTTCAGTTCTTGAAAAACAAATTGTGAAAAACGAAAATTGACATTCATTATATAATCCAAAAAATTACTTGAATGCTTTTTCCATGGCAACAAACGAAAAATATGAATACCATTTTCACAGCTATATGACTCATGAACTGTAGGAGAAAGTGTAATAACGATAAAAGATATATTATGATTTTTGCCCGTTTCTACTAAATCAGTTACATGCCGTCCTAAGCCACCGATCAAATTTTCTTTATACTCTGTCGAAAGAATTAAAACTGTCGTTGTTGATGCATCTTTTTGCTTTTTATTCATAGTTTGTGTACCCTGAAAAGGAAGGTTTCCATGTTTTATCCATATCTATCACTTCTAACCATCTATATGTATGATGTTGATCTGTATTATTAAACAAATAATTTACCTCATTAGAATGTTTTATTGTAATGCTATCATTTTGAGAGTTAGTAACAACAAGTTCACAATAGTACAAACCTGTTGGTAAATTTTTTAATGTAATCACACCTGCATCTTTACTTATCGGAAAATCTGTCATCTTCAGGTGCTCACCATTTTTGCAATAAAGGAGGATTCTAACAAGCAAGTCTTTATATTCCTCTTTAAGAATACTCATCACTAGATTTTTAGTAGTGTCTACAATATTCCAAGATAGAACTAAAGAATCTAGATAACCAATAAGACATAACCTATCCACATAAACTGAATTCTTCTCTCGAATTCTATATATGCTTTGTTTATCAGTTTGTTTATTCTTCATTACTCAACCTCTTCCTTTTTACTTGCTTTTTTAATCTTAACACGTGTGAAATTGAAGTACTCAAGAATTTATTAAAGGAAAATCGTCAAAAAACTACATTTCCTTAAATTATGACTTCTTTACAGAGAGAATTTATGTTATAAATGTAAAGGGAAATATACTTTAGAAGGTGAAAAAAAATGACTATAATGATCATAATTTTATTTATTATAAGCATTGCGCTTATCGGTATATCTTACTTTCAACGAGATAATGTGAAAGAACTCGAACAAGAGCTTGATCATTTACAATTATCAGCAATGCAAGAAATCTACAAATTAAAAAAGAAAATGAGAATTGTCGAAGAAGAGCTATTACAAAATGATGCTCCATTAAAAGAACAAATTGACTCTTCTTATGAGGAAGAAAAATCAAATACATCACGTGTATTAGCAAAATATCGTCAAGGAATGTCGTTAGAGGCAATTGCGTTATCAGAGGCATCTTCGGTTGAAGAAATACGCCTAATTGTTGAACAAAATGAGAGGGTTTTAACATGAGTAAAACAGGATTTCGAACATTTGCAGCTGGTATGATTTTCTCTACCTCTGTACTTGGAGGAACATACCTTTTATCTGATCAAGAACAAGTAACAGCAAAAGTCGAGAAAAAAGAAGTAACAAAAGCTGATATTGAAGCATATCTAACAAACAACAATCAAATGACAGTTGATACAGATGAATACGAACAATTTTTAGCTGCTAAAAATGCAGCAAATCAAGAAGAAGCAAAAGCAAAAGCAGAAGAGCAACCAAAAGAAGAGACTGTTGAAAAACCTAAAACAGAAGAAGCAAAGAAACCAGAAGAAAAGAAAGAAGAAGTCATTAGCTATAAAGTCACTATTAAAGACGGCATGACGACAAGTGAAGTATCTGATGCGTTAGAGCTGAACGGAATTATTGAATCATCTATGGAATTCGATCAATTTCTAATAAAAAATGAATATCACACTAAAGTACAACTAGGAACCTTTGAAGTGAAAAAAGGTATGACATTTGATCAGCTTGCAGATGCCATTACAAGATAAGTTATAAAAAACAACCACTTAAAATAGTGGTTGTTTTTTGTTTGTATTACTATTTAATTATTGATCCATCTCGTTAAGTATTTAAATCATATCGCTTACCTTTAACAAGGTACATTATACTTTCAGATATATTTGTAGCATGATCAGCTGTTCTTTCTATATAGCGACCTACAAATGCTAATTGAGTTAACTGTTGTAGATATTCAGACTTTGTTTTCATTAGTTCAAGAACATCACGCATGACTTCACCGTACATTTCATCCACTTGATCGTCCATATCTGCTACTTTTTTTGCAAGAACAATATCTTCTTCATTGAATGCTTTGATTGATAGTGAAAGCATCTCAGTTGCTATTTTGTGCATGCTTTTTATTGTAGAAATAGGTTTTACCAATGGCTCTTTTCCTATCCTAATCGTTGATTTAGCTATATTTACTGCGAAATCAGCCATTCTTTCAATATCACTAGCTATTTTAAGTGCGACAATGATCCTTCTAAGATCAGTTGCAACAGGCTGTTGTTTTGCGATTAATAACATAGCCATATTATTTATTTCTTCTTCTAGATCATTTGCTAGGTAGTCATCTTCAATAATCTGTAAAGCTTGCTCGATATCTTGATTTTCTAATGCATCAATCGATTTACTTAAAGCAATCTCTGTTACACTTCCTAATTCAATTAATTTATCTCTTAAGTTTTTTAAATCAAAATCAAATTGTTCCCTCACACTCATCTTTCTTTACCTCCCAATTCGTATACTATATATATTCCCTAATTCTCTAATACAATAACCTGTAAAGGAATAGCAATTAAAAAGCCGTGCAATTTCTATGAAATCGCACGGCCTACTACTACTTAACCGAAACGTCCTGTGATATAGTCTTCCGTTCGTTTATCTGTTGGGTTAGAGAATAAACGATCTGTATCCGTATATTCTACTACCTCTCCATTTAAGAAAAATGCTGTACGATCAGAAATTCGAGCTGCTTGTTGCATATTATGCGTTACGATAATTATACTGTAGGTTTGTTTTAGATCTTGTATTAATTCTTCAATCTTAAGTGTTGAAATAGGATCAAGAGCAGATGTAGGTTCATCCATTAAAATTACGTCTGGCTCAATAGCTAAGCAACGAGCAATACATAGTCGCTGTTGCTGCCCCCCAGAAAGACCATATGCATTTTCTTTTAGTCTGTCCTTAACTTCACTCCAAATTGCTGCTCCACGTAAACTTCTCTCAACAATTTCATCAAGAATAGCTTTATTTTTTATGCCATGAATTCTCGGTCCATAAGCTATATTATCGTAAATTGATTTAGGAAATGGATTAGGTTTCTGGAAAACCATACCTACTTTTGTTCTTAGATCTTCTACCTGATAGGTTTTATCTAATATATTTTTTTCTCTATATTTAATATCTCCTGATATACGAACTACCGGTATTAATTCAACCATCCTGTTTAACGTCTTAATAAATGTTGATTTTCCACAACCAGAAGGCCCAATAATTGCAGTAACTTCATTTTCATAAATAGAAAGGTTAATATTTTTTAACGCATGGTCTCCACCATACCATAAGTTTAAATCTTTTGTATCATAAACAACACTCTTACTATTCATTGGCTTTTCATCTCTTTCAGTAGTTGTTATTATCTTTTTTTCACTATCGGATAAAACTGCCATATTTAAAAACCCCCAAAAAATTAAAATCTATTTTGAAACTTATTTCTAATTATAATTGCAATTGAATTCATTAAAAATAATACTATTAAGAGAACAACAATTGTTGCAGCAGCAAGGTTTGCGTATTCAGCAACAAGAGCAGAATCGACTGTCCAATAGTATATTTGCATTGGTAACACTGTAAATTTATCAAAGATGCCATCAGGCAGCGGAATTAACAATGCAGGAATTCCAATTACAACTAATGGAGCTGTTTCACCAATTGCCCTTGAAAGAGATAAAATAAGACCTGTTGAGATACCTGGTATGGCTGCTGGTAAAACAATATTTTTTATTGTTTGCCATTTAGTAGCTCCCATGCCGTAGGATGCTTCTCTTAAGAATTTAGGGACTGCCCGAATAGCCTCTTGACTTGCAACTACAACAATTGGAAGAACCAATAATGACATTGTCAGACCACCAGCTAAAACAATATTCCCTAAACCAAAGTTGCGTACAAACACAGTCAGACCTAATATTCCAAATACGACTGATGGAACACCAGCTAAGTTAGAAATATTTGTTTGTATAAAAGATTTTAATTTTCCATTTTTAGCATATTCCTCTAAATAGATTGCTGTACCTACTCCTAGAAACATTGTTACAGGAGCAACAACGACCATTAACCATAAGGTCCCACTAATTGCACCCATGATTCCTGCTCTTTCTGCAGTTGTAGAAAGTTTACTAGTGATAAATTGAAAATCAATCCAACCGATACTATCTGAGTAAACGCGATAGATTAATGTTAATAGTACGACCAATCCAAATAGAGTTGCTAGAAAGAATAATCCTTTTGCAAGTTTATTTGCAAACAAACGCGACCCCATCTTCTTTTGTACTTGTTCTGCATCAACATATTTCATAATTAATACTCCTCCCTATATTTGCGAGAAATATACTGGGCAATAAGGTTCATTATGAGTGTAAATACAAATAATGTCATTGCGACAGCGTATAAACTGTAATAAATAGTTGATCCGGCAGGAGCTTCTCCGCCAGTTACTTCAACAATATAAGCAGTCATTGTTTGCATGGATTGTGTAATATCAAAAGTAAAGTTTTTGTTACTACCACTTGCAATGGCAACAATCATTGTCTCCCCAATAGCTCGTGAAATACCCAATACAAATGAAGCAATAATACCAGATATAGCAGCTGGTATAACAATTTTAAAAGTTACTTCAAGTTTAGTTGAACCAAGAGCAAGGGCACCTTCACGCATTGCGTTCGGTACTGAACTCATTGCATCTTCAGAAAGTGATGCTACCATAGGAATGATCATAATCCCCATAACAAGTCCTGGACTTAAAATATTTGTTGGATCTAAAGCTGGAATAAATGATCTTAATAATGGTGTTACAAAAGTAAAAGCAAAGAATCCATAAACAATCGTAGGAATACCTGCAAGAATTTCAAGAATTGGCTTTAAAATTCTACGCACTTTTTCGGAAGCATATTCACTTAGAAAAATTGCAGCCATCAATCCAATTGGAATAGCTACAAACATTGCGATAATTGTAGAAATAATGGTACCTGTAAGTAAAGGCAAAACACCAAATACTGCATTATCACCTAGTGGATTTAATTCTATTCCTGTATAGAAATCCAAAAATGGAACATCTCTAAAAAAGTTTATTGTTTCTGTTAAAAGAGTAATAACTATGCCAATAGTTGTGAGAATTGAAATTGTAGCTATTGCGAATAAAAATTTCGGTATAAACTTTTCTGTGACTGAATTTAAATTTGTTGAGTTTCTCTTTTTTTCTATCATGTCACGGACGCTCACTTTATTATCCAAGAACGAAAACCCCTTTCATCCTCCATGCGATATGTGAGGTGAAATTTTATAGTAGATTGTATTAATAGAGGAATACATATATAAGAAGATGAGAAGTTAAACTTCTCATCTTCTAACTGTTAAGAAAGAATGATTGATTATTTTAATCCTTCTAAATAGCTAATTGATTCTTGAACTACTTCATCTTTTAATGGAGCAAAACCAGTTTCAGCAGCTACAGTTTGAGCATTTTCCATAGCGTAGATTGCATAATCAAGAACTTGTGGCTTCTCTTTTGCCATTCCAACATTTAAGTATGTGAATACTGGACGAGTAAATGGGTTGTAAGCAGCTTCTTCGTCTAATCCGATTGTTTCTAAGCTTGGAGCAACTGGACCATTACCAAAGTCAACATTTACTGCGTTCAATTTATCTTTATTGCTATCATAGTAACCATATCCAAAGAATGCAATTGCATTTTTATCTTTAGAAACAAGATCTACAAGAGTAGAATATTCTTGTTGTAAGTTTACAGAATCAACGAAATCTTTTTCTTCCATAATAGTTTCAAACATGAATTCATTTGTACCATGGTTTTCATTAGGACCCATTGGCTTGATTTCTTCAGCAGGCCAATCTGGGTTAATATCAGACCATTTAGTAACTCCACCTTCAGCAAGGAAAATCTTTACAACATCTTCTTGAGTCATTTCAGTTGCCCAATCATTATCTTTGTTGATTACGAAAGTTAAACCATCAAGAGCAACTTGGAATTCTTTAACTTCAATACCTAATTCATCAGCTAAAGCTGTTTCTTCTTCTTTAATTTGACGAGAAGCATCGTTAAAATCTGTTCCATTTTCAGCTAAGAACTTTTTGAAACCAGCAGAAGTACCTGCACGACTTACTTCAACAGAAACTTCTTCATTTTCAGTCATATAATTTTCTGCCATTTTCGCCATGAAAGGATAAACTGTACCAGATCCATCGATTACTACGCTACCTTCTAATGCTGTTTCTTCTTCAGTAGCTTTCTCGTTTCCGTCACCAGCGTTTGTTTCTTTAGTTTCTCCGCCACCACATGCAGCTGCGAATATAACTAGAATTCCCATAACTAAAAGTAATGCAAGGTTTTTCATGCTTTTCATTTGCCAATTTCCCCCTAAAGAGTGTTTTTGTTTTGTTTGTCCTACATGTAATAGAATACCGCCCTAATATTAATAACGTTTTAATGTAATGTAAAGGTTTTGTAAATTCATGATAGAGTTTGTCATATTTTGTACTAAAATGGGGTATAGATCCTATTAATCACTAGAATTGCTTAAAAATTAATACTTATTGTCTAAAACCATGAAAGTATTAGATTCTCCTTCATAAACAATCTACAATGAGTAGGCATGTTAACTCGAGAAAAATAATTACCCACTATTATCACCATCAACAATATTTTCCTTTAATTCTGGTTTACGTCCGCTCTGCTCAATGCTTTTTTCACTTTCATCTAATTGAACATTTCGTACAAAGAAGTATATAACGAAGTGACCAGCACCAATTATGGTCAGTAAAACAGGAATACTTTGCTTTTCATCAAAGAAAGAGATAGCGATGATAAACCCTACGACTGAAAGAATTCGTCCCATATTCAGAAAGATTTCTTTTACTACAATGTACTCAATCCTAGCCCTTGTAGCACTCCAGGCCTTACCAATAACATCGTACGTTATTGACATATATGGAACAAGTAGCATCGGATATCCTATTGCAATAAGTGCGGCATATATAAGTAGCTTTTGATAAGTTAAATCAAAAAGGATTAAGAAGATTGAAATATACAGTAACGTTCCGCCAATGAAAATGAAACGTTTACGCCTTGTTTTCTTTATCACTCTAGATGCAAGATAGTATCCTAGAAAAGCTACAGCAGAATTCACAAGACCGAATGTCCCCAAAGCTAATTCACTTCCGGTTGTAATAAATACGAAAACACCAATTACAAATACAAAGGTTCCTTCACGTAACCCCTGAAAGAAATGTGCTCTTGTAATAAGCTTCCAATTTTTATTATTCTTACGTTCGTGAAAAATTCGTTTAATTAAATAATCTCCTTCTGCTTTTCTTCTCTTTATAAAAAAGCTCAATACCACAGCTCCTGAGAATAACAAGAGAGAAATAGTAAAGATAGTCGTATACCCAGTAAAATTCTTTAATTTTGAAATTGCAAAGCCTGCAACTATAGGTCCTACCATTCCAGCTGTGGAGTTCATAACTCCTAAAAACCCATTGAAGAAATCTCTCGTTTCAGGTTCAGTAATTTCAAATGTTAATACATTAAATGCTAACCAGTAAAAACCGTATCCTATACCTAATGTTCCACCTAATAATATAAGGAATTTAGAAGCAGATCCTCCTATCATAAGGACAATTAAGAAAAATATAGCTAAAAAAATAACACCAAGTCTTAATACAATAACTCGATCAACTTTCTTGGCAAGTCTTCCCGCAAAAATAAAGGTTAGTGGCTGCATGACCACGATTGATAAATTGTATATAGCTAAGTCAATAAATTTTCCGGATTGTTTCCATAAGTAAACGTTAACAAATGTATTGGAAAGAGCAATACTTAAGGCATACAATCCCCCAATCACTAATAATAAGATTAAATCCTTACTTACATCTACATCACCAATAATTTTTTTCATTTTTGACATTAAAAATACTCCCCTTCAACTTCTATTACATAGTTTGTCTTATCGATGTGTAGTTATGTATTTATCTTGTAATTCGTCAGTATAATGGACATAAAGAAAAGGACTAACAAATGAATGTTAGTCCTTTTCTCTATGTCTATTTTTTATTTACCAGCGCTAAAACGTTTAGAAACTTCATCCCAGTTTACTACATTCCAGAAAGAAGCAATGTAATCAGGACGACGATTTTGGTAATTTAGGTAATAAGCATGCTCCCAAACATCTAAGCCTAGGATTGGTGTTTTACCTTCCATTAATGGAGAATCTTGGTTTGGAGTGCTAGTTACTTCTAGCTCACCATTGTTTACAACTAACCAAGCCCAACCAGAACCAAAACGAGTTGTTGCAGCTTTAGCAAACTCTTCTTTGAAGCTATCATAGCTACCAAACTTTGCATTAATTGCTTCACCAAGTTCACCTGTTGGATTACCGCCACCATTAGGAGACAAGATTGACCAGAATAAGCTATGGTTTGCATGTCCACCACCGTTATTGCGCACTGCTGTACGGATAGATTCTGGAACAGCATCTAAGTTAGAAACTAATTCTTCTACACTTTTCGCTGCTAAATCAGCATTTCCTTCTAGAGCAGCATTTACATTTGAGATGTAAGTGTTGTGGTGTTTTGTGTGATGAATATTCATTGTTTCTTTGTCAATATGTGGTTCTAGTGCATCATACGCATAAGGTAATTGTGGTAATTCGTAAGCCATTGTTTATTCCTCCTTAAAATATGTACCTATTGTTAAAAAGCCTATCTAAAGCTTCTCAATTCTAAGGTTACCAAAATAGTCCTATACTTTCAATTAATATGAACTACATCACGAATAACAGTTTTCTCAAAAAAAAGATTTATATGCAAATTAAAATATTTGCTAAAGAATAGTAAGTAAGAAACCATCCTTCACTAAGTTCATTATTATCAATCAAAGATTTTTAATCTAATATAAATTGCTTCGATATGTTAGATAATGAATTGGATAGTCCTTTTAATTGTAAGCCAATTTCATGCGTGCTTTCCATTTGATGTATTTGATTATCACTTGTTGAAAGCATTTGTTCTGTACTAGCTAGTGTTTCTTGTGAGATCGATGCAAAGCTTAAAGTTCCTTCCTCTAAGTCTGGAAGTACCAATTTTAAGCCCTGGAGCTCTCCTTGCATGCCATGAAGCTTCTCACTTACCGTATCGATTTCCATCATTAGTTCATCAAAGGATGCTTTTGAATCATTTGCCGTTTCTAAGTTATGTCTAATTTTCATTAACATATCTCCAAATTCTTTAGTAGCACGAATTGTTACTTCTTCCATTTCAGAAATTGATTTTGAGATATCTACAGTAGCAGATGAAGATTGGTCTGCTAGTTTCTTTACCTCGTCTGCTACAACAGCAAATCCTTTGCCTGCTTCTCCTGCTCTGGCAGCTTCAATTGTTGCATTAAGAGCCAATAACTTTGTTTGATCTGCTACACCTTTTATTAACCCTACAAGGTTAGTTATTGAAGAAGAGTGATTCCTTACCTGTTGTATTGTTGTGTTCATATGTTCGAAATCCTGCTCAAAGCTATGTATGGTACTAATTAAGTGCATGTTGTTCTTTTCACCACGTTTAGCGGATGAATTCATATCTTCAGAACTCTGGAAAACAGTATTCATTCCAGAAATCAACAGTTCGATTTTTTCTTTTATTGATTGAAAACCGGTTACACTTCTATCTGAACTACTCACTGTCTGCTCCGCTCCGAGCTTTACTACATTAATAGCTTCAATTAAATGACGACTATACGAAAGCGCATTTTCTGAAGAATAACTCAATTTTTCTCCTGTGCACTCAAGCTCTGTTGTTGTTTCATTGATTTCATCAATAACGACTCTCATTTGTTCAATCATCATATTAAAGCTTACCTTTAAAGATTGCAGTTCAGGAATTGAGGTATTAATTAAGGCTTTCTTATTTAGATTACCTTCACGGACCTCCGTCATAACATGTCTAAGTTCATTTAATGGGTTCGTTAGACTACGAACGAATAGGATTAAAAGAATCGTTGATATAAGCAAACTCACAATTACTACAAGGATCATAAATTGCGCCATATCATTTACTGGTCCTAGATAAGAATTGGTTGGAACGACTAGTATGTATTTACCATTAACCTCGGGCATGTTTATAACTGATATTGTATAATCTTCACCTTTAATTGTATGATGGAAAACCTCTTTTTCCCCATTAGTAATTTTCTCTTTAAACGATTCATTGAATGTGATATTCGATTTATTACTTACTTGAAATGGTTTAAATTCATCGTCTACAAAATAAAACATTTGTGATTGTATCTTGTCCGATGTTAACTGTTTTTGTTGATCACGAACACTAATCTCTAATTGCTGCATAAAATATAAATCATCACTCACATATAAGAATTTTAAATTTTTTGCAACATAAGCCATAACTTCTGATTCACGACTTATACGATTTTCAATCGTCTCAATTGTAGTATCTTTCGCCTTCAAGTAGGAACTAATTCCTACTGTAATAATAGAGACAAATAATAAAAATATAAATAATAGCAATAAACGATTTTTCAAACTAAATCTAACATACCATTTATTTAAACCACGAATTAGTGCTGAATGATCCTCCTTTTCTGTGCTCTTTATCTTTTCATACTTTTCCATATTAGAGTTTTTTTTATGTATTGCTAATTTTTTTATGTATTTTGCCCTTTTCTGTTCCAAGCCTAACCCTCCATATCTCGTGTAAATTCGACTAATTATACCATTGAAATGTTAAGCCAATGTTAAGAATAGGATGGTCGTCAATAAGACATTCTACTTATTTGTGATATTACTATTTACAGGATTTCAGCTTCACCTTTAGTTAAAGTACACGAAGCTATTGTTCTACTTCTTAAGTCGCTTTTTCAAGTAAATCTATCAAGAAATTGGTTTTCTTCCTAGGTCGCTACAAACTCTTACAAAATAAAAAAAGCAAGGGATTCCCTTGCTTTTCATTATATTTGATTTAGTTTTTAGTCTCTATGTCCTAAAACAGCTTCAGCAAGATTCACTGAATGATCGCCAATTCTTTCTAAATTGCTAATAATATCGACGAAAATAATTCCAGCTGAGCCTGTGCATGCACCTTCATTAATTCGCATGATATGTTTCTTTCTCAAAGTGCGCTCCATCTTATCAATTTGCTCTTCTGATTTTAATACCTTCATTGCCAAAGAGGTATCTTTATCATCTAAAGCAGTTAGTGCGTCTTTTAACGTTTGAATTGTTAATTCAAACATTTCTTCTAAATCTTTCTTAGCTGAATCTGTTAACTTCACTTTGTTTGTTATTTGAAAACCGACTAATTCAACAACATTTTCAAAATGGTCACCTATACGTTCGATATCTCTTACTGTATCCATCAACATACTATGTTCTTCAGATTCTGTTGTGGACATCTCACTTCTCGATATTAGTATTAAATAATCTGTTATTTTTCGGTCTAAGTTATTAATTGCATCTTCAAGTTGCATAGCAGTGTCAGCATTTTTTTGAGAAAATGTTTTCTGATATTCACTAGAAGCTTCTAAACCGATAACAGCAAATTTACCCATTCTGAGAACTTCTTCTTTTGCTTGTCCTAATGCAATCGAAGATGATTGTTCAATAAAGATCGGATCTAGATGTTTTGGTTTGTATTCAATCATCGAATCATCACCTGGTATTAATTTTGTAACCATCCAAGCGAGCAATCCAATTAATGGCAATTGTATAATTGTATTTGTTAAATTAAATGTACCATGAGCAAACGCAATGGTCATTTCTGGATTTAAATTCATAGCGTCTTGCAAAAACTGAACAAACTTAGTAAACAACGGTAAGAAGATCAAGAAAATCGTTGTTCCAATAAGGTTGAAAATGACATGTGTTAACGCAGCACGTCTTGCAGCAACTGATGCTCCAATAGATGCTAAAACGGCTGTAATTGTTGTCCCGATGTTATCACCAAATAATACAGGTAATGCAGCACGGATATCCATTAATCCTTGTCCAAATAATTCTTGTAGTATTCCTATAGTAGCACTAGAACTCTGCACGATGACAGTAAAAATCGTTCCAACTAAAACTCCAAGTAAAGGATTATCACTCATGCTAAGAGTTAAATCATGAAACTCTTGTAAGCTACGTAGTGGTTTCATTCCACCACCCATTAATTCAAGTCCAAAGAATAAGGCACCAAAACCAAACACAATTTGCCCGAAATTATGTATTCGTTTATTTTTAAAGAAAAATAATAGTACTGCACCAACAGCAATTATTGGTAGGGCATAATCTGATATTTTTATCCCTATAATGAAGGCAGTAACGGTTGTACCAATATTGGCTCCCATGATTACACCAATAGCTTGTCTAAGTGACATAAATCCAGCACTCACTAGACCTACAGTTATTACTGTTGTTCCGCTACTTGATTGAATTAATATCGTTACAATAATACCTGCTAAAACACCCATAATAGGATTCGTTGTAAACTTATCTAATATATCTCTAAGTTTATCACCCGCTGAGCGTTGGAGACCATCGCCCATGTATTTAATCCCAAAAAGAAATATCCCAAGACCACCGATGAATTCAAATATCATCTTTTGGATATCAAGTTCCAAAATTTTCAACCCCTCATTCTTCTTCTTTTATTCGACAAACATCTACAACCCTTTCAATTATTAACGAATTATTGATTTTTTGTAAAGGTATTTCGATAAATTATTTACAAAAAATTTATGTTTCTTTGTTAAAAGCGCTTTCAAATGAATTGATAATTGTTTATTATAACTATCCTTGTATTATCCATACATCACATATAAAATAAAGTCGTATAAAAAAGAAGGATGTGTATTAAGTATATGAATGTATTTAAACAGCTTTATTCTAGCATTTATTCACCTAAAACGATTTCTACATTCCGTTTTCAAGGAATAGGTAAAACGATTCTATTTGTTTTTCTGTTGACTTTACTTAGTACAATTCCTACCGCCTTTCACTTTACAAGCGGTTTGACGGAGGGCTTAAAAGGATTTGATGAAACTTTACGTAATGACTTACCATCATTTTCAATTGAAGATGGTAAATTAAATGCTGATTCTGATAAACCTGTGGAGATACGTAAAAATAATTTCATTATCATTCTCGATGATACAGGCGCTTTTGGAATTGAAGAAATTGAAGCTAAACAAAACGCAATAGGCATATTAGAAAATCAATTTGTTTTTGCTGCAAATGGGCAAGCACAGACATATGAGTATGATTTAATGAGTATGTCTTTAACAAGCGAAGATCTCATTGATGTGTCTAAACAATTTAATGATCTGTTGCCTTTAATAATTTCCATCTTGATCTTTATTATGTATCTTTTTGGTGCTTTTGTTAAATTCATAGAAGTTACTTTTTTAGCTTTATTTGGATTAGTTTTTAAAAATAGCTTGCAACGTAAATTGAATTTTAAACAAGTATGGGTGCTTGCTGCTTATTCAACCACATTAGCAACTATCTTCTTTGCTATAATGGATAGCCTACTAATTTCTGTACCGAATGGCTTTATCATTAATTGGTTTGTTCATGTGATAGTTTTATATCTAGTGTTTAAAGAAATACCACAATCAAAAAAACCAATAAACGCTGATAAGCAAAAAATAAAAACCTTGGAATAAAACATTAACGGGTTCGGAGGTACAAAAAAGGAGTAGGAATTATTTGAATTCATTCATTGAAGTAACTGATAAAAAATCAAAAGAAAAAATACTAATTAACACTTTGTTGGTGATAGAGATTAGAGATAATCTTATAACAGTCGCTAATGGTTTTTCTATAAACAAATACAAAACCATAGAAACTTACGATGAAATAAAGGAAAAGTTAAATACCAGGTAATTTTTTAAATACATGATTCGAAAAAATATAAACTAAATAAATCAAAGCAACTGATATACGAAATCAGTTGCTTTTTCTTTTGCTCATTCATTGTTTTTTCTGGTGTAATTTAAGTTGTGATGTATTGTATCTGAAAGACGAACCATTTAATAAAAATATCTAAAGGTTTTTGTCATTGGCTGTTTTCGCAAACTTTGTTGCTATTAAATAACCTAGACAAACAGAACTGTATTAAGTCTAGTGGCATCTTTTCTTCATAAAATAGTACCCTTATAGAGGAAAAACTCGTTTTTCACTCCAAATTTTGGTTACATAGCAACAATCGTTCAGAAAAGAGCCTTTTCATTTCACTTTAAATTGTTCAGTACTTTCAGATAATGATTTGGATAGTTCTGTTAGAGTAAGACCAATTTCTGTGTGCGATTTATTTGATTTATCTGTTCCTCTGAAGAAACAAGCATTTGTTCAGCACTTGCTAAAATTTCCTGGGATTGATTTACTAAGCTCTTGAAGATAAGTATTTATACCTGATAATTTATTATTTACATTAGTTATTTCATTCATTAACAAATCAAATGATCCTCTAGACTCTTTTGCAACACTTAAATGTGTTTGTGTGTTCGTTAGCATAGCATTAAATTCAGTTGATGCCTGGTCAGATATGCTTTCCATCATTTTAATTGAATGTGTCATCTCCTCAGTAGCCTGTGATGATTGATCAGCAAGTTTACGTACTTCATTTGGAACAACAGCAAAACACCTTACCTGCTTCACCAGCACGAGCAGCTTCTATCGTAGCATTAGGGCTAGCAATTTTGTTTGCTCAGCGATCGATTGGATAATATGTACAACAATAGTAATCGTAACAGAATTATCCTTTACACCTTTAATCGTTTCTGTCATTTTTGCAAATTCCTTATCTCAACTAATTTATTCTGAAGAAGCACATCGCCTGAGGTAGCTATAACAGCTATCCAGTGCCCGTTAATTTAGGAGTAGTTCCGTTAATTTTTGATATCATGACTCTCATTTGCTTCATTATCTGATTAAAGCTTTTATTATGTATGACTCCTATTTGCCTCTGTTGATAAATCACCATGTTTTCATGGTTTGTATCTATTAAATTTTTCATATGAACACCCCTACCTCTATTTCCTTTTTCTTTTAAAAGTATGACAGGAATTTATTAAGGAAGTGTAAATTTCTTGTGAATTTTAGTAGAAAACAGTCGAAAAATAAACATAATTGAATAGAAATCTTTATTAGAATGTATGTTTAACCAGTTATATTTTATTTGGACAAGCATAGAATATAGTAGTTTACAAAAAAATCGGAGGACTTTCCATGAAACGATTTTCACTATTATTACTGTGTTTATTCATTTGTTATATCGCCTATTATGATTTTCGAGTTGGTACACTTCCAGCAGTTAGTCAAGCTGCTTCAGATAACACAACGGTTCCTGTTGTAACTACATCTATTTCTCAAAAAAAGAGTATCAATTATTTTGAGCATAAAGTGAAACAAGGAGATACAGTTCTTTCAATTATTGAGAAATACCACAGCATGCTGCCAGCTTCCATTGAACAGATAAGCAAAGATTTCGAAGAACTCAATTCAGACGTCAAAGCTCACTCTATTGTAACTGGGCAAATATACAGATTTCCAAGTTATAAACAATAGTTGTTCCTTGTCTTTTAGTTAACCTCCCTGTAAAATGAGTTTTGGAGTACAAAATTTATTAAGGTTATGTTTTTAATTTAAATAGTTCATAAACGTATTAAACTTATTTTTAAGGAGCGATTTACACGTGAGTGAAATCATACATCGTACAAAAACTCGTCCTGTTAAAGTGGGAAGCTTAACAATTGGTGGCAACAATGAAGTCGTTATACAAAGTATGACAACAACAAAAACACATGATGTCGAAGCAACTGTTGCTGAAATTAACAGATTAGAAGAAGCAGGCTGTCAAATTGTTCGTGTTGCATGTCCTGATGAACGAGCAGCAAATGCCATTGCAGAAATAAAAAAGAGAATTAATATACCTTTAGTTGTAGATATACACTTTGATTATAAACTTGCACTTAAAGCTATTGAAGGTGGAGCAGATAAGATTAGAATTAATCCGGGAAATATTGGGAGAAAAGAAAAGGTCGAAGCTGTAGTTAAGGCTGCAAAGGAACGTAATATTCCAATAAGAATCGGTGTTAACGCTGGATCTCTTGAAAAAAGAATTCTAGAAAAGTATGGCTATCCAACAGCAGATGGTATGGTTGAAAGTGCTTTGCACCATATTAAAATCTTAGAAGACCTAGACTTTCATGATATTATTGTTTCAATGAAAGCATCTGATGTTAATTTAGCTGTTGAAGCTTATGAAAAGGCAGCTAAAGCTTTTGATTATCCACTACACCTCGGAATTACAGAATCTGGTACATTATTTGCTGGAACTGTTAAAAGTGCTGCAGGATTAGGTGTGATCTTAAACAAGGGAATTGGAAACACGTTGCGTATTTCTCTAAGTGCTGACCCTGTTGAAGAAGTAAAAGTAGCACGAGAATTACTAAAATCCTTTGGTTTAGCAGCAAATGCTGCTACGTTAATTTCTTGTCCTACATGTGGACGTATCGAAATTGATTTAATCAGTATTGCTAATGAAGTTGAAGAATATATTTCAAAAATAAAAGCTCCTATAAAAGTTGCTGTATTAGGCTGTGCGGTTAATGGTCCTGGTGAAGCTCGTGAAGCAGATATTGGAATCGCAGGAGCACGTGGTGAAGGTTTACTTTTCCGCAAAGGACAAATTGTACGTAAAGTACCTGAGGAAACAATGGTAGAAGAACTTAAAAAAGAAATCGATAAAATTGCTGAAGAACATTACGCGAAACAAGAAGCTGAAAAAGCTAAGCTTAATTCTTAAAAAAGAAGGAATCGGTTACCACACTGATTCCTTCTTTTTTATGGCTCTTTTCTGAAAGATTGTTGCTAATAAACTTATTCAGAGTTGTTTCTATTATGATTCTAAAAACAACAAAGTTTACTAAAACACAGTCTTTTTTATTTACTTTTCCTCTTCAAGCTCCTCTGGAAGAAGTACTGCCCCGATATTACTATTCATTGACAGAGATGTATCAATATCATCTTCAAGATGAGTTTCTCCATAAAACTGTTCCTGAATCGCCATATTAGCTTCTGTCGCTTTTGAATCGAATAACTGTTTATTTTTTTGGTTTTTAGTGTCTAAATCCATAAAGGTAAGCCTCCCTTATTCATACCTAAAACGAGGAATTGACCACTATATGGTCAATCCCCCGATAATTAATCACTACCTTTAAAAAAATGGAGTGATAAAGATTCCAAGGATTATGGAAACTGCACCAATACCTATTGCCCAAGCACCAGTACCAGTTGCTCCTCTTCTCCTTGCAATGAACCCGACAATAATACCTGCTGCTCCCATGATAACAGGTAAAATAAATAAGGAAATAATGGATAAAGCTAGTGCAAAAAAGCCCATCCCTCTTCCTTCTCCAGCCATTTCTCCACCATCTACATCTGCATCAGCTCTCGCGTATTCGTTTCTCATATTAATTGGAGCTGCGATTTCAGCTGCTGATTCTGTTTCATAATTACTTTCAATTTCACGATCTAGTGGCGTAATTCCCTTATAATTAGGATTATCAAAACGATCTCGTTCTTGTTCATTGAACTTGTTTTCGTTTGCCATTAAGATCCCTTCCTTTCTTGTGTAAAGGAGCATTATTATTATGAGCATTTTAGAAGGAACTATAACTGTAAAACTTTTCTGTTTCTTTGAAAAGCCATTATGGTACACTATGTACTAGGATTTAGTTAAAGGAGAGACTTTTTTATGTTGCGACTTGGAATAGACATTGATGGAACGATAACAGATCCACAGACCTTTGTACCGTATTTAAATAAATCATTTAATAAATCTTTAACATATAATGATTTAAACCAATATGATTTAACAAAGGTATTAAATATTACTGAAGCGGATTTTTGGAATTGGATGGATGAATTTGAACCTATCATCTATAAAGAAGCCCCTATTGCCAATCATGCTAAAAAAGTATTAGATGAATGGAAAAATCAACATCAATTATTATTTATCAGTGCAAGAAGAAAACATTTAGAGGATATAACCTATAATTGGTTTAAAGAAAACGATCTTTATTATCATCATATTGAATTAATCGGTACTCATAATAAGCTTGAAGCAGTTAAAAAGAACAATATTTCTATTTTCTTTGAAGACAAGCATGACAATGCATGTATGATCAGTGAGGAACATAATATTCCTGTTATCTTATTTAATACTCCTTACAACCAAGATTCAATTCCTAAAGGTGTAGTTCGAGTTGATAACTGGTTAGAAGCGAAAAACTGGGTAAACCAATGGTATGATGTTAAAATTTTATAAGGCGATGTGAAGACGTTCAAGGAGGCACCTCCTATTTTTAAAAATAATAGGGGTGTTTTTAACAGATAGCACTTATGAGGAATACACATTTCTTAGATTTTTTAATTTTATGACATTCAACAAAGGCTCTGACAAAATTGTCAGAGCCTTTTACCTACCATTCACTAAACTGGCCTGATAAATTAACTATAACTAAAACTCAATCTTTGTTTCAATGGCATTGAGGGCATTTACCATATACCTCAAACTTATGACCACTAATATCGTATCCTGATAAATTCGCTTGTAATTGCGACATAGGGCACCCAGGAATTTCCTTAGTTTTCCCACATTTCAAGCAAATAAAATGATGATGATGATGTTTTGAATCACAAGTAAATCTGAAATGTTTTTCGCCAGATAACTCTGTCATTTCAAAAATACCTAAATCAGCAAATAATGATAAATTACGATAAATCGTATCAAAGCTTAAGCCAGGATAATCATCTTTTAATGATTCCAATACATCTTTTGCTGTTAAATATTTATCATAATCAGCAAATAACTGAAGCATTTCTTCTCTTTTATTTGTATATTTATAGCCTTTTTCTTTTAGTAAGTCGAGAGCTTCTTGAACATTCATGAAACTTTCCCCTTTGTAATTTTAGTCCATAAAATTGCTAATACTAAGATTAAGACAGATAATATGACAATGGTACCACCTGGTGCTAAATCTAAATAATAGGATAGGAATAAACCAATAATAACAGATATTTCACCAAATAGTACAGAAAAGAAGATCGTTTGTTTAAAGCCCTTTGCAATTCTTATGCTAGCAGCAACTGGTAAAGTCATTAAAGATGAAACAAGCAAGATACCAACAATTCGCATTGAGCTTGCAATAACTAATGCTACTAGTAATATAAAGATAAAATGAATCCACTTAGCATTAATACCAGATGCTGTGGCATGTTCTTCATCAAAAGATAAAAGAAACAACTCTTTATATAAAAGGAAAATGATTGCAATAACAACAACAGATACTCCAATAATTACATATAAATCTGTGCGACTTACTGCACTAATACTTCCAAACAAATAACTAAATAAATCTGTATTAAATCCATCCGCAAGTGAAATGAAAATAACACTTATTCCTACTCCACTAGAAAGAATAATCGGAATCGCAAGCTCTTGGTAATGCTTATAAACAGCACGTAACTTTTCTACGAGTAAAGAACCCGCTACTGAAAATCCCATCCCAAGATAAATAGGATTTAAACCAGCAAATGCTGTGAATTTTTTCTCTAAAAGTAAACTTGCTGCAATTCCAGCTAAGGTTACATGACTTAAGGCATCTGCAATTAATGACATTCTTCTAACAACAACATAAACACCTAAAAGAGGTGCAATAAGACCAATTAAAAGCCCTGACATAAACGCATTTTGTAAAAACTCATATTCAAAAAGACTGCTCAACATTCTCATATCCTCCATTAGTGGGAGTGTGTTAACACATGTAATGAATGTCCATAAAACTCCGACATTTCATCTTCTTTAAGTGATTCAAATTCTTGTGAATTACCATGAAAATGAAGATGCTTATTGATACAAGCAACATGAGTCACTTTATCTGTAATTGTCCCAACATCATGTGTAACTAAAATTAAAGTTATTCCCAATTGTCTGTTTAGCTTCATTAACATTTCATAAAAGTTTTGCACTGTTTTCGCATCTACACCTACTGTTGGTTCATCTAAGATTAACAACTTCGGCTCACTCACAATAGCTCTTGCAATAAAGGTTCTTTGTTGTTGCCCGCCTGAAAGCTCCCCTATATTACGTCTAGTAAATTCCTTTAACCCAACTGCTTCAATTGCTTCCAGTACTTTTTGACGATCGTTCTTACTCATTAATTTGAATAAGCCAAGTTTGGATGTTAAACCACTTGAAACAACCTCAAAAACAGAAGCGGGAAATCCTGTATTAAAGCTATTTGCTTTTTGTGATACAAAGCCGATTTCATGCCAATTTTTGAACTTGTGAATTTGTTGGCCAAATAATTTTATTTCACCCTGTTGTGGTTTTAAAAGACCTAGTAAACATTTTAACAATGTTGTTTTTCCAGATCCATTTGGTCCAACAAGTCCTAAAAAACTCCCTGGTTCTACAGTTAAATTAATGTTCTCTAAAACTTTTGTCCGTTCATATGTGAAATTAAGATTATTGATTTCTATTACAGGTTGGTTCATTGAACTTCATCCCCTACAAATTAAGAATCGTTCCGATTTAATAAAAATAAAAAAACATTCCTTTAGAACATGAAAATTATACTAGCTTCTCTCGATAATGTAAAGCAAAAAAATCTACCATGAAATTGGCACGTTATCAATAGTTCGCCCATACATTGTGTGAGAGGAGGTTTGATAATGGTGTTATTTCAAAAAATTATAAATCAGAAACTCAACAATATTTCTGTAGAGGAACTCATGCAATATGCAAAACAATTTAATGTTTCTATAGAAAGAACTCAAGCAGCAGAGGTCGTTAAAGCAATGAATGGGAAAAATATAAATATTTTTAATGTAAATGAAAGAAAGCAATTGTTGACAAAAATTGCTCGAATTACATCTCAACAAACAGCTCAACAAGTTAATCAAATTTTTCAAAAGTTTACAAACTAACTTTCGTCTTAAAAATACAAAACTACTTACTGTTTCTTCAGAAAATTCAAAGCGGCTTGTTCATCTCCAACAAATTTAAGACAATATAAAATAGTAGGTGTTCTTTGGCCTTCATTCCATATCGTCTTTAGGAAAGTGGTTATTTTCCCAGAACAAGGCGCTAGAACTACGATATTTAGGTGTTATTTTGAGTTGATAAAGCAACAAAATTTACGAAAATAGCTTTTTGTTTAAAACAGAGGCTTGGAAATAAGTATTAAAGCTAAAGATAAACCCGAATTATTAGGTGATTTGTCAATTAAACATTCGCCTAATATTTCGGGTTTTTATTTGCTTTCATCAATAGATTTTTTAATTTTACATACTATTTCTAAGAACTAGTGGAATGGAGCGGAAGATACTCGGGCACCTACGGGAATTGAGGAAAGGCTGAGACCCCGCAGGCTTGCCGAGAGGCTCAGCTTCCTCCCCGGCGAATGGAGTGTCTGCAGCGCAATGGAACGAACTTATTTCTTTCAGTTTAACTGAATTTAGATTATTTATTCGTTTTTTTCTATGAATTCTTTAATTATATTTGTATGTTTATCTTCATTACGATTGTGTAAGGATCTTATCTAACAAAGCTTCATCAAATGTTTTCTCTCTAAACATATTAATTTCAAATTTATATGGTGGCTTTTTAGATTTTTTATCTTCGCCAACAAATGGAGTTTCGAGGATTTTTGGAACATCCATTAACGATGGGTGATGGATGATCGTATTTAATGCATCAAAACCAATATGACCAAAACCAATGTTTTCATGACGATCTTTACTTGAACCCATTGGATTTTTACTATCATTAATATGAAGTACTTTCAGTCGATCTATCCCAATGATCGAATCAAATTCTTTTAATACATCATCAAAATGATTAACAATATCATAACCTGCATCATGTGTATGACATGTATCAAAGCATATTGATAGATGCTGGTTATGTGTAACACCATCAATAATTTTTGCCAATTCATCAAAAGAGCGACCACATTCAGATCCTTTGCCAGCCATTGTTTCTAAAGCAATTTGTACCTCTTGATTTTGTTCAAGCACTTCATTTAGGCCTTCAATAATTTTTTTAATCCCTACGTCAGCTCCTGCACCAACATGTGCTCCAGGATGTAAGACAATCTGTCTTGCACCCAACGCATGTGTACGCTCAATTTCTGAACGAAGGAAATCAACACCTAATTGAAATGTAGCAGGATTTGTTGAATTACCAATATTAATTATATATGGCGCATGTACAACAATTTCCTCAATTCCATTTTCCTTCATATGAGCTTGTCCAGCTTCAATGTTAAGATCTTCAATTTTTTTTCTTCTCGTATTTTGAGGAGCACCAGTGTAGATCATAAATGTATTAGATCCATAAGAGACAGCTTCCTCACTGGAGGCTAATAGCATATTTTTCCCACTCATAGAAACATGTGAACCTATTTTAAGCATAACTCTTCCCCCTTTTTTTACTTGCCTTTTCTATCTAATCTTCTTTTTCTCTTTTTGATTTGTTCCATTTCGCGTCCCATTTTCTTTTTATAACCAGGCTTTACTTTTTTCGGCTTTTGTACAATACTTTTTGCTAAAGCGTCTGCATCATCAGTTACTCTTTTTCTATTTTGACGGCGTTTGCGGTCTTCAAGGTTTTTCCACTCTCCACCCACAAGGTCTCTATTGATAAATTGAACTCCTAATTTCTCCAATTTATTTAATGCATCTTCATCAGAGGTTTCAAAAAGGGTAGCTGCGATACCAGAACTTCCAGCTCGTGCTGTTCTGCCTACACGATGGATATAAAAGTCTAGTTCTGTTGTTGGGATTTCATAGTTTATAACATGGCTTACACCTTTAATGTCAATTCCACGAGCTGCTAAGTCTGTAGCAACAACATACTGGAATTCTAGGTCATTAATCTGTTTCATCATTTTTTTTCGGTCACGAGGTGATAAATCACCATGAATACGCCCTACCTTTAATCCTTTTTGAATCAAATAATCGGCAACTTCATCGGCTTTTTTCTTCGTGTTTGTAAAAACAATCGCTAAAAACGGATTAAACGATACTAGCATATCATGAACTAATTTGAGTTTATCGCGATGTCTGGTAGGTACTAGAACATGCTCTATCTTAGTAGCTGTCGCTTGTTTTGGAGCCACATGTGTAAACTTAGGATTCGCCAGATATTTTTTTAAGAAAGGCTTTAATTTTTCAGGTATCGTCGCAGAAAATACAAGAATTTGTAAGTTTTCTGGCATTTGACCAGCAACCATATCAACTTCTTTAATAAAGCCCATATCAAGCATCAAGTCAGCTTCATCAACAACCAAAGCTCGTACTTTATTAATAATGAGAGCATTTTCTTGAACTAAATCTTTAATTCTTCCAGGAGTTCCAACAACAATTTGTGGTTGTGTTTTTAATTTATCAATTGTACGTTGCTTGTCAGTACCACCGATATAGCATTTAGATGTTACTTCTTCATCTGAGAATGGGATAATTTTATTTACTTCATTATATATTTGTATTGCTAATTCTCTAGTCGGAGCTGTTATAACAACTTGTACTTCTTTTTTTGCTGCATCAATTTTATTAAGTAATGGTAGCAAATATGCATGTGTCTTTCCTGTACCTGTTTGAGACTGTCCGATCACACTTTCACCATTTAGTATTGATGGTATAACTCTTTCCTGAATTTCAGTTGGTTCTGAGAATTTTAATTCTTTTTTTAATGACTCTATTATAAACGGTTTTAATGAAAACCGTTCAAATTTTGTTTGTTCCATCCGTTTCATCTCCTTTTAGATAAGAATCACACATATTCCAAGTGTACCTTATCAATCCATCATTACATTATAACTGATACGAAGAAAAACTCAAACCAGAATTTTCTAGGCGAATGAAAAGATCATCATGTTTTTTCTATATAATCGAACGTTCTTTACTATGCGATTCCCCATGGAAAATAAATTACTCTATCATCACGAGTAAATATATTAGTGATTTGACATATTAAAACACTTCATTTTCAATCATCAGTGATATAGAAAATACCAAAAAGGAAAGAACCATTATTTGTTATGATGCATAGTCTATGGTAGGTATATGTACTTTGAAAGGAGGGTTTACATGTTTCAACAAAGACCAATGCCTCCTATGAATCCTAGAGGATTTCTTCCGCAACAAGGGCAATTTCCTTTAGGTCGACAACCATTTCAAGGTTCATTTATGGGTGGCGGCCAGCAATTTGGTCAACAAGCTGCAGCTGCTACAAGAGGTGGTGGAGGATTAAAAGGAATACTCTCTCGTATCATGCCTGGGAGCTCACAAGGTGTTACAGGTGCTGTTAATCCCCAAGCATTTACTGGAGCTGCAAATGCAGCATCAAGTGCTACAAGAGCTACAGGCTCGCTTCAAGGACTTATGAATCCATCCAACATTTCCGGTATGCTTGGAAATGTACAAAAAATGTTAGGAATGGCACAACAGGTAACACCTATGGTTCAACAATATGGTCCACTTGTTAAAAATTTGCCGGCTATGATGAAAATTTACCGTGAATTAAATAGTAGTTCAAATGATGAAGATCAAACAACAACCGAAGATGAGGTAGCAGTTAATTCTTCATCACAAGATCAATCAGAATCAGTAGCTAACACTACATCAACACAAAAAGGAAAGACCAAGAAAAAACAAAATACTACTAGTGATACAGTACTCAAAGAAGATTCTGATCAACAAGAAATTGACAATTTAACAAAAAAACGTTCTACTACAGCTAAAAACTCCATGCCTAAAATGTATATCTAATTATTCCTCTTTGTAATCTACCCCAATGTTCGATATAATATTAAGAGATTATGAGAGTAAAGAGCCGTTTTAACGGCTTTTTTCCATGTAGTCATTCAACATAGAGAAAACTCTCTATTTGATCTCTTAAGGAGGCATTATAATGAACGTTATTAAAATCGCACCTCGCGGATATTGTTATGGTGTTGTTGATGCAATGGTAATTGCCAAAAACGCCGCTTTAGATAAAACTTTACCAAGACCGATCTACATTTTAGGAATGATTGTTCATAATAAACATGTAACAGATGCTTTTGAAGAAGATGGCATCATTACACTTGATGGTAATAACCGCCTAGAAATATTAGAGCAAGTTGATAAAGGGACAATTGTCTTTACTGCACATGGGGTTTCTCCTGAGGTTCGAGAAATCGCAAAAGCTAAAGGTCTTGTAACACTTGATGCAACATGTCCTGATGTAACGAAAACACATGATCTTATTCGTGAAAAGGAAGCTCAAGGATATCACGTGATTTATATTGGCAAGAAAAATCATCCAGAGCCTGAAGGTGCTGTTGGAGTCGCACCACATATCGTTCATCTTGTTGAAACGGTTGAGGATGTAAAACAACTAGACATAAATAATGATAAAATTATTGTGACAAATCAAACAACGATGAGCCAATGGGATGTAGCTGACATTATGGAGCTTGTAAAGGAAAAGTTTCCTCATGTTGAAATTCATCGAGAAATTTGTTTAGCAACCCAGGTTCGTCAAGAAGCTGTTGCTGAGCAAGCAGGAGAAGCTGATTTAACAATCGTTGTTGGAGATCCGAAGAGTAACAATTCTAATCGTTTAGCACAAGTATCAGAACAAATTGCTGGTACAACAGCTTATCGTATTTCTGACTTAAGTGAATTAAAACTAGAATGGTTAAAAGATGTAAAAACTGTTGCTGTAACAGCAGGTGCATCTACTCCTACACCAATTACCAAAAAAGTCATCCAGTTTCTTGAGCAATATAACCATGAAGATGAAACGACTTGGATCTTAAATCATGAAATTCCTTTATCGAAAATATTACCTAAAGTTAAAATCAAGAATTAAACTAAAAGAGGCTGGGACATAAGTATTTAAGCTAATGATAAACCCGAATTATTATGCGATATGTCAATTAAACATTCGCCTAATAGTTCGGGTTTTTATTTGCCGTCATTAATAGATATTTTGGTTTTGTATACTATTTTTAAGAACTAGTGGAATGGAGCGGAAGACATTTGACTCCTGCGGGTGCAGAGGAAAGGCTGAGACCCCACAGGCGCTTGCGCCGAGGAGGCTTAGCTTCCTCCCCGCGGAAAGCAAATGTCTGCAGCGCAATGGAACGAACTTGTTTCTTTCAACATAACTGAATTTAGATTTATTCGTCTTTTTGTATGACATCTTTAATTATGTACCAACCTCCTTTTTTACGCTCTATCTTGGAAAAAAATAGATGGTAATGAACTAATTAGATTGTGCTTGGTATGTACTTACTATCAACCATATTCTTAAATATCAAACAAATTTAAATGGATTTGTATCAATTTCAGAACCAAATATATTTAGATCAAAGTTCTTTTCATTACACATCTTAGTTAATTTAGCTGATACTCCTTTAATCATTACCTTTTCCACATGGTGACCAGGATCAATGACGTTTAAATCTATCATCATTGCATCATGAGCAACATGGAAATATAAATCCCCTGTCACATAAACATCTGCTCCCTTAAATTTCGCCTGTTGGATATATTTGTTACCATCTCCACCTAATACAGCTACTTTTTTCACTTTAGAGCTAGGATCTCCAACCATTCTTACTTTCTCAACATCAAGAGATTTCTTTACATGCTCCGCAAATTCTATGAGTGTTAATTCCTTTTGTAAAACACCTATTCTACCTAGACCTAAGGTTAGCCCCTCATTTTCAATGGCATAGATATCATAAGCCACTTCTTCGTATGGATGTGCTTTTTCCATCGCTTGGATTACCTTCTTTTGTATTGATGATGGAAACACTGTCTCAATTCGAGTTTCAGAAACATATTCTAGTTTGCCTTTTTCACCTATGAATGGCTCAGTACCCTCAAGAGGTAAAAAGCTTCCCTCTCCTTCTGTGGCAAAAGTACAATGACTATAGTTGCCTATATGTCCTGCACCAGCATGCCCTAAAGCGTCTCTCACCTGTTTTTCATGTGTTACAGGAACAAAGACAACTAATTTCTTAAGCTTGTCTTCATAAGTTGGTACAAGAACATCTAATTGAGATAACTCAAGTGCATTAGCTAATAAATCATTTACACCACCATTTGCTACATCTAGATTAGTATGTGCTGCGTAAATAGCAATGTCATGCTTCAAACATTTTTCGATTATTTTTCCGTATGTAGAATCTGTGGTTAGTTTTTTTATTGCTCTAAATATTGGCGGATGATGGGCTATAATTAAGTCCACATTTTTTTCTATCGCTTCATCAATTACAGATTCTGTTACATCTAATGTAACCATTACCTGGTGTATCTTTTTATTAAGTGTTCCTATCTGAAGTCCAATCTTATCTCCCTCAACTGCATAAGCTTTTGGAGAAAATTGTTCAAATAATTGTATAACCTCAAATCCATTTGGCGTTTTCTTCAAGATTCCAAAACCTCCTCCACCAATTTAATTTTCTCAAATAACTCTCTGTATTTTTCATTATTATTATATGTATAGCCTGAATTCTCAAGTTGGTTAATAATCTCTTTCCAATGGGTACACTCTTGAAGCCATTTTTTCTTAAAAACATCCGATTTTTTCTTCATTAAAATTGGACCTAACAAAAGACCAGTTTGAAATGATACATCTTTATAGCTTTTATTTGAATCACCCTTTTCAGCAACAAGTACTTCATAAATCTTATTATCTTCCTCAATGATTTCTTCATCAATCAGTTCCCAATTGTTATTTACTAGCCATTCTCTAATATGAATAGCATGGATATTAGGCTGTAAGATTAAACGATCAACAGTAGTAAGTTTTAACATTCCATCCTCTAATATTTTTTTTATCAAACCTCCACCCATACCAGCAATCGTTATACAGTCAACCTGTTCTCCTTCTTCAATAACTGAAAGACCATCACCTAGGCGAACAGAAATGACATTTGTGAGTTCATTTTTTATCACTTGATTTCTTGCAGATTCATAAGGTCCAGCCGTAATTTCACCGGCAATTGCTGCTTTAGCCTTACCCTGTAAAATCGAAAAACAAGGAAGATACGCATGATCTGATCCAATATCTGCCATTACGGATTTTTCAGGTATAAAAGAAGCAACAACTTCTAGTCTTTTAGATAAGTTCATTTCATTCATATGTCACCAATTTTCTATAGATTGTTGAGTATCTGATAGCTATGATAAAGCACTCTATTGATTTTTCCACTATGTATGATTCCTGTTTTAGAGAAGCGTATCAATTATAACTTCTATCATTTGCACGTTCAATATACTCCAAATAGCCTCTTTGATTTTGAGTTTTTCAATATTCCACCAAAATAGTGAATGTTTATAATTCTTAATAGAACTAAATAGGATTTCTAAATAATTTACAAAATATATGATCGTACCTAAATAAAGTATAAAAAAAGTCCTTCACAGATGCAAAGGACTTCTTTTTTTAGAGAAATTAAATATTATTCATTAGTTTTAGTGTCTAGCATGTTTAAGCATATATTACTTTTAAGTAATTTATCTTATTTGATTTGTGATACCCATTCAGCCATCTCATCGAGTTTTTCATCTGGAACTAGATTAGCTGGCATAATTCCTTTACCTTGTTTAAGTGTTTCTTTTATTTCGTCTACACTTAAACGGTCACCAACACCAACAAGTGAAGGACCTGCTCCACCTTCATAGTTTTCACCATGACATGTGATACAGTTTTGTTGATAGATTTCTTCAGGAGATGCATTTGCAACATCTGCTGTTTCTGGTTCTTCTTCTCCATTAGCTAATTCTTCATGATCGCCAAGACCTTTAAATGATAAAAGGAACATAAGGCCGATTCCTAGTACTGCGATTAATAAAAATGGAATAAGTGGATTGCGATTCATCGTGTAACCTCCCTTATGTAAATGTGAATCTTCCATTAGATAACATTCATGCCAACTAATGTCGCTATTAGATCATCCATTTTCTGAATGTATATCAGTTGATAATACTAATAGAGCGTTTTCTTTGTGTGATTAATAGGTTTACTGCATAGTACTAGTAGATAATTGTCATAAGTACATTTTGTTTTTATAAACAACCTCTATTTTACTGTAATTTTACGATAAGTAAAAGACCTAACTTATAACATCTCCATGTTTTTCACACTTTAGACAAAAATAAGACATTTATAAGAAAACTTCTTTAACTGATATTGACATCTGTTACTTATTAATATTATTACAATATAATAGCTAAAATGAAAATAGCGATACCTAATATACCACTAATCGAAAGATAGATCATTCTTAAGATTAAACCTGCTGTCACCCATATTAGACAGTTAATAATAATGATAACTCCTACAACAAAATCATTTCCACTTACAAAATAATCCGACAAGGAAATTGAAGAAATTAACAGTTGGATAAAAGTTAAGCTTAAAGGCACTTGAAAAGATTTGCTTTTTCTTATAAAGTAAGCGGTAACAAGTATTGAACCAAAAAGCAAAGAAGTTAAGATAACGATTTGCATTAAGTAGGTAATTTCAGTAAAATTAGTAAAAAGAAGGGTTGCTACCACTAAAATAATGGTAAAGGAATATAAAATTCCATCAATTAGCGATAAACTTTTTCTTTTTTTCTTTTCTTCAATTTGTTCATGATTTTCTTGATTTCCTTCAGTATAAAGAGCTAATAAAAAATCACAATATGTTTCAGGTAAAAGTTTGTTATCTTTCCAATGATATATTTCATTGATAATTATATTTTTTTTATCTTTATCCATCGCAGTCATCCTTAACCGTTGTTACTCTTATTTTAAAGATAAAATATATGGGTTGTAAATGAAAATTTTCCGATCCAACAATTCTATCTTCAGATAGCTTCAACAACTTATGACAAGCTGCTAAGTTAGGCATACATCGGTTAACAAAATGAAAGACGGACAAAAGTCCGCCTTCCTATTCTAAAAAGTCTTTAAGGCGTTTACTACGGCTAGGGTGACGTAACTTTCTAAGTGCCTTTGCCTCAATTTGACGGATACGTTCACGTGTTACACCGAAAACTTTACCTACTTCTTCTAAGGTTCTAGTTCTTCCATCATCTAGACCAAAACGAAGACGTAATACGTTTTCTTCTCGATCTGTTAACGTATCTAATACATCTTCAAGCTGCTCTTTTAACAATTCATACGCAGCATGTTCTGAAGGTGAAGTTGCGTCTTGATCTTCAATGAAATCACCTAAATGAGAATCATCTTCTTCACCAATTGGTGTTTCAAGTGAAACAGGCTCTTGAGCAATTTTTAAGATTTCTCTAACCTTGTCAGGAGTTAGTTCCATGTCCTCTCCAATTTCTTCTGGAGTTGGTTCTCTCCCAAGATCTTGAAGTAATTGACGTTGCACTCTTATTAATTTATTAATCGTCTCAACCATATGAACCGGGATACGAATTGTCCGAGCTTGGTCAGCAATAGCACGTGTAATCGCTTGGCGAATCCACCAAGTTGCATACGTACTAAATTTATATCCTTTACGATAATCAAACTTTTCGACTGCTTTCATCAAGCCCATATTTCCTTCTTGAATTAAATCAAGGAAAAGCATTCCACGACCAACATATCGTTTAGCAATACTTACCACAAGTCGTAGGTTGGCTTCAGCGAGTCTGCGTTTTGCCTCATCGTCGCCTTCTTCAATACGCTTAGCAAGATTAATTTCTTCGTTTGCAGATAAAAGATCTACTCGACCTATCTCTTTTAAATACATACGAACAGGGTCATTAATTTTAACTCCTGGTGGTACACTTAAATCATTTAAATCGAATTCTTCTTCTTTCGCTAGTTCTTGAACATTTGGATCTGCCTCAGCACCAGCTTCACCTAGAAGTTCTACACCTTGCTCTCCTAGAAATTCATAATACTCATCCATTTGGTCTGATTCTATTTCGAAGTTTGCCATACGCTCTGCAATTTCTTCGTATGTTAGTACTCCACGTTTTTTCCCTATTTCTGTTAATTGGTCTTTCACCTGTTCAAAGGTTACTTCCGTTTCATGGGTCTGTTTATCAGCCATAGGAACCCCTCCTTCCAAACTTACCAAGTTATAAGATAAGCCATCGGATTACTGTTTAGCGGTATTTGCATATATTTAGGAATGTGTTACAACACAATAACAACACACTTATTAATATTTACCTCTTCATCTTCAGCTTAACTGTTATGACTTTAAAGCTTGTTTTAATTGAATAATTTCCATTGCTATTTGAGCTGCTTCTTTGAACTGTTTATTTCTTTCAGCTTCATTTTTAACAGCTTCTTTTTCTTTTATCATTAACATTTTTTGATGATTCAACACCTGTTTTATGCAATCGGATAGTTCTTGTTCACTCACTTCAGTGTTTAACGTAATCATCGCAATGTTGGATACGATATCTTGTAACTCTACATTTGGAAGTCTTGATAGAAATGAGCTAACATTTTCCTCATTACCTTCTTCATAAAATCCATATAAGTAAGTAACAATAGCTTTATGCTCTTCGATATTAAATTGAAGTCCAAGCCGCTCTAATACTTTTTGAGACAAATCCTTACTCCGAAGCATATGACCAATCAATATTCGTTCGGCAGTGTGAAAGGCAGGTAAAAGGGTTTTTCTTGAGATAGGATTACGTCTCACCTGTTGTGGAACCTTTTTCATATTTGAAGAAACATCTGAATCTGAATTAGTCCTTTTTTGATTGAGCTGTTCTTTTAGAACCTCCATCGATAATTCAAATTCTTTAGAAAGCTGATTCAAATAAATTTCCTTTTCTACCGCACTTTTTAATTGGCTAACCTCATTTAGTACATTCTCAATGTATTGGAATCGTTCTCCTTCATTTTGAAGGTTTTTCCCTCTTCTGTAATAACTCATCTTAAACGTCATTAGAGGTACACTTGCCCCTATTACATCATTTTTAAACTTTTCAGAGCCGTACTTTTTGATGTAGTCATCAGGGTCTAAGCCATCTTGAATCATAGCAACCTTTATTTGACATCCAACGGCTTGTAAAATCTTTGCCGCTCGATTGGTTGCCTCAACTCCAGCAGAATCAGAATCATAACAGATGATAATATCTGATACGTTTCTCCTCAATACCTTTGCTTGATCTTCTGTTAATGATGTTCCCATCGTAGCAATAGCATTCTCAACACCTGATTTAGAAGAAGAGATGACATCAGCAAACCCTTCAAAAAGAACCACTTGTTGATTTTTACGAATATGTACTCTTGCTCTGTGAAAATTATAAAGTATCTTGCTTTTATTAAATATTTTTGTTTCTGGACTGTTCAGATACTTTGGTTTCTCATCTCCAAGCACTCTTCCAGAGAAAGCAATTGTCATACCATGATGATCTGTGATCGGAAACATAATTCGATTGCGGAAGCGATCAAAGTAGTCATCTGAATTACTTTTCTTCACTAGTAATCCAGCTTCCTCCATCATTGCAGGACTGAAACCTCTTTTAACTAAGAATTTTGAAATATAATCCCAAGAATCAAGTGAATAACCAATTTCAAATGTATCAATTGTTTCTCGAGTAAAACCTCTATTCAATAAATAATCTAAGGCTTCTTGACCCTCTTTTGTATTTACCAATAAATGATGGTAAAATTTCTTTAAGAGCTCATGAGCTTCTATCATCTTCTCAGAATCTTTAGGAAGAGATCGCTCCTGTTCATTCGTTGTTATTGTGGAAGGTAATTCAACACCCACCTTATCAGCAAGATGTTGAGCAGCTTCAATAAAAGAATAATTTTCATGCTGCATCAAAAAGGAAAAGACATTTCCACCTGCCCCACATCCAAAGCAATGGAATATCTGTTTATCAGCTGATACTGAGAACGACGGGGACTTTTCACCATGAAATGGACATAAACCAAAATAGTTACGTCCCTGTTTCTTCAGTTGAACATATTCACTTATCACATCAACAATGTCAGAAGTTCTTTGTATTTTTTCAACTAATTCTTCGGGAATTCTATTTCCCATACTAACAACTCCGTAATAAAGATATTCGAGATTTATTTAAGATCTCCTGCATCTTTCGACAAAATTTTTTCGATTGTTGTGATAAAATTTACATTATCCTCAGCTGTGAATTTCTTTGGACCTTTAGTGTGCTTGCCACTTCGCCTCTCCATAGCTGATAGGTATCGAAATTGCAGGGCTGTTTCAATATTTGCCTCTGTATATTGTTTACCCCTTGGAGTAATAACAATAACGCCTTTTCTTAGCAATAAACCTGCTAAACCAATATCTTGAGATATTACGATATCATTTTTCTTCACATGATTGACTATGTATAAGTCAGCTTCTTCTTTACCAGTATCTACATACACCCATTTACCACCATACGTTCTATCAGAAGTATGATTATAAGATGCAACAAAAGTAACATCAATATTGTACTTACTTGCAAGTTCCATTACTTCTTGTTTAACTGGACAAGCATCAGCATCTACATATATACCTACATTTTTTTCGGCATAGTTCACTATTCTACATCACTCCGAGATTATCCTTCTTAACAATACTCATGTAAGTTAATATTCTAGAAAAAGAACTAAAATCCTTTTTTGTCGAAAAATATTTCCTTTAGCTTCTTGACAGTTTACAATTAATAGTTTATTCCTAGATGTCAAGTTCTAAACCTAAAAAATAACTTTTTATCACAATTTTTTATTATAATACAAAGTTCGGCAAATTTCTATTGTTTTTTTCTCCTAAATCTAAGTATAAGCAACTCTACAACATTTAAGTACTAAAAAATCGTCTAAAACGAAAAAGGTAACTTATTTAGGTGTTACCACCTATAAGTCACCCACAAACTAAACATTAATTCCCATTTTGCTTATTCATGAAATTAGCTATTATATTCGCTGTTTCCTCCACAGCTTTATTCGAAACATCTACCACTTGGCAGCCAATTCGATTTACCACTTTATCAAAATAATTAAGTTCTTCTTTTATACGATCAATATTTGCATAAAAAGCTTCATCATTTAAACCTAAAGATTTTAATCTCTCTTTACGAATATGATTGAGTTTGTCAGGCATAATACGGAGCCCTATACATTTTTGTGCAGACACTTTATATAATTCTTCTGGTGGTTCTACTTCTGGGACGATCGGTACATTTGCAACTTTAAATCGTTTATGTGCTAAATATTGAGACAATGGTGTTTTTGATGTTCTAGATACTCCAATTAACACAATATCAGCCTTTAAAATTCCTCTTGGGTCACGTCCATCGTCATACTTAACAGCAAACTCAATTGCTTCGACCTTTTTAAAATAGTCATCATCAAGCTTTCTAACACGTCCTGGCTCATATTTAGCAGAAATGCCATATGACGTTTCCATTTTATCAATTAAAGGACCAATAATGTCATAAAACACGACACCTTGTCTAGTTGCTTCTTCCATTAAACAATCTCTTAGTTCCGGAACAACAAGGGTAAAACAGACAATAGCTTGATCTTGTTTCGCTAATGAGATCACTTCTATTATCGTTCCTTTATCTTCAACATATGGAATTCTTTTGATTTTCGTATTTGCTGAAGCACCATTGAATTGGCTTGCAGCTGCTTTTACAACTAGTTCAGCAGTTTCACCAACTGAATCAGATACAACATAAATCAATCGATAGCTCATTCTAATTTCTCCATTCCCTTACGCTAGCTGCTTTTAATTACCTGCAAGGCTAACAAGTATTTTTGTCATATTGGTTTTTGTAACCCTACCGATAACCTCTAAACCTTTTTCAGTATCTTTAACAACCGGTAAGGCATCAATTTGTTTATCAATTAATACATGAGCAACATCAAGAATTAAATCATCATGTCTACAAACTGTAATGTTAGGCATTCTGGTCATAATAATATTAACAGGAATTGAAGTTAATTCTTGTTTACCTATACTTGTACGCAATAAATCCTTACGTGATAGAACTCCAACTAAAATAGATTGATCATCAACAACAAATAATGTCCCGACATCCTCTAAAAACATTGTACAAATCGCATCATAAACAGAAACATTTACACTTACAACGATAGGAATCGATTGGTAGTCCTTTACCTTTAACTTCTTTAATTCGTCCGTAAGAAGCTGATTATTTTTTTTACCTGTAAAATAATATCCTACACGAGGTCTTGCTTCTAAGTAGCCTGTCATAGTTAAAATAGCTAAGTCTGGACGTAAAGTTGCTCTTGTTAAATTCAACTGATCAGCTATCTGTTCTCCAGTTATCGGTCCACTTCCTTTAACTATTTCTACAATTTTCTCTTGTCGTTTATTAAGTTCGATTTTACTCACCACCTTACTTTTTTAGGAAAATTCAATCTTATATTTTCAGTTAATGGAATAAAATTTACAATGCATAACAGAATTTAGTTACCTTTTAGTTATTTCCGAAACGTTCTATTCAAGAAGTCTTCTATATGAAATACATTCGTTTTAGTTCACATATAAATCCCCTGAAAAATATAAACTTTTCTTAGTGCATGTTCAGAATTTTATAGTCCAAACATTTTAGTTTGCTAGTTGTGGTTTAAAAATGACATAGAATAGAACTAGTTAGGTAAATAGGTTATACTATATAAAATTATTATATACTTTCCAATGAATTTGAAAAGCAGTTTGTGTTCGAATATGAAGAAAGAATTCAATAATCTTCCTTCAAAAAGCGATTGTCTGTAACAGAAAATAATTTTTACAGAGTATGATAAATATAGAAATCAGAACCAATCATCTTTTTCACCATAATAAGTATTTCTAACTATATTGTAAAGCAACATTCTTTAAAAGACCGGTTATAACTATGATTTCATTAATTATTAAAATAAAAACAACCAATGAAATCAGACCAAATCACTGTTCGATTTGGTCTGATTTTTCCCGTTATTATTATTCATTAGCTAATGATAAAAAGATTTAATTTTTAACAATCCCTCTACCAACCTACTCCGTCTAGCAGCAGTCACATATACAGAAACGGTCAACTTAATTGCTGTCTGTTATTCGTAAAAATTAAGTTTTTAAAAACTTTTCTTCAATTGATTGACATAATGCGATAAACCATTGCTATTCACAGATAGAGGACTCAATTAGCAACAATATTTAGAAATGAGCTGAATTATTTGACTAAAATTACATTCATTTTTGCAAATAATTCAATCAAGTTGGAAATGGCAACCATTTGAGCTAGACGATTTTCTTTTATCTTTTCATCTTCAGCCATGACCATTGTATGATCAAAATAATCATTGATCACTGGCTTTAAGTTAGCTAACTCTTGGTATATTTCCTTTTCTTGCCCCGTTTCTTTGTAGCCTTTAATTTTTACTGATGCATCATTGTACGCTTTATATAATGCTTTCTCATAACCTGACTCTAACATTTGCTCATTTATTTCTTGATTATTACCTTTTTTAGCAATATTCATCACGCGTGCAAGAGCTTCAATTGTTTCCTTAAAATCTTGTTCTTTCGATAAATCTTTAAGTAAATTCGCACGTTCAGTTAATGATGTTACTTCAAGATGAGATGACTCTAGAACTGAATCAATCAAATCATGACGAATTGAATCTTCAGCCAATAAGTATTTTAATCTCAGCTTAAAGAAAGCTAGAAGTTCTTGCTTAGCATCAAGTGATACTTTGTTTCCAAAAAGTTCTAGTGACATAGAAAATAATTGTGGAAGTTCAAGTTTATATTTTTTCGAACGTAAAATTTGGACAATTCCGCTTGCTTGTCTTCTTAATGCATAAGGATCTTGTGAACCTGTTGGTATTTTACCGATAGCAAAAAATCCTGAAATAGTATCAAGCTTATCTGCTAATGCCACGATTGCACCAATCTCTGAAAAAGGTACGGAATCCTCAGCATGCCTTGGCATATAATGTTCATTTATAGCTGTTGCAACGGATTCTTTTTCTCCTGAAATTTTTGCATACTTCTCACCAATTTTCCCTTGTAATTCAGGAAACTCATAAACCATATGTGTGACTAAATCAAATTTACAAATGGATGCTGTACGTTTAATGTCTTCTTTAATCTCAGAATTTATGTTTAATTGATCAGCAAGAACTCTTGATAACTGCACAACACGATTTACTTTTTCACCTAACGTGCCTAGCTCTTCATGAAAAACAATTTTATCTAATTTTTGAACTGCATCCTCAATCTTGAGTTTTTGGTCTTCCTTATAAAAAAAGTTCGCATCTGATAATCTAGCACGTAAAACTTTTTCATTTCCTCTAGCTACATTCTCTAAATGGTTGTGGTCACCATTTCTCACTGTAACAAAGAAGGGTTGCAATTCACCAGATTTTTTCCTTACTGGGAAATAACGTTGATGCTCCTTCATTGTTGTCACTAGTACTTCATCTGGCAATGTTAGATAATCAGATTCAAACTTACCAAATAAAGCAGTTGGGTATTCAACTAAATTATTTACTTCCTCAAGTAATTCTTCATCAATAGGAATGATCCAGTTTTGTTCTGTTTCAAGCTCTGAAAGCTGAGAAATAATAGCTTCCTTCCGTTTAACAGGATCTGCTAATACAAATTGTTCTAATAATGTAGCTTCATACAAGGATGATGATGCTACTTCTACTTTGTTTCCAAGAAAACGGTGTCCATATGTATAAGTTCCCGTTTCTGTTCCCGCAATTTCGAATGGAATAACTTCATTTCCAAATAACGCTAATATCCATTTGATTGGTCTTATATAACGTAAATCATTGCTTCCCCATCTCATATTTTTTGGGAAAGTTAATCCTATTATTAACTGTTTCACTTCTGTTAATAATAATTTAGATTCTTGACCTTTAATAAATTTTTGAATATGGGCATACTCAACACCATTTATTTCTTTAAAATAAATATCCTCAACTGACGCTCCTTGCCCCTTAGTAAAACCAATTGCTGCTTTAGACCAATTTCCTTCTGAGTCTAATGCAATCTTTTTAGCTGGGCCTTTTGCTTCTTCTTCAATGTCAGGTTGCTTCTCGGCAACTCCTTTTACTTGAATAGCTAACCTTCTTGGTGTTGAAAATGATTTTACTTCCCCGTAGGATAGCTTTTTTTCCTCAAGCCATTTTGTCATTTTTTCTTCTAATTGATTCATTGAGGGTGTTACATATTGAGCAGGTAGTTCCTCTAATCCGATTTCAATTAATAAGTCTTGTTTACTCATTATTTTTTCCTCCTTCCTGCTGTAACATCGGAAATCCTAATTTTTCTCTTTCATCATAAAACGTTTTAGCGACTTTACGAGCTAAATTTCTCACACGTCCAATGTAGCCTGTTCTTTCGGTAACAGATATTGCCCCTTTTGCATCTAAAAGATTAAATGTATGTGAACATTTTAAGACATAATCATATGCTGGATGGACAAGTCCTTCATCCATTTGTCTTATTGCTTCTTTTTCATATGTAGAAAACAAATGAAATAGCATATTAGTGTCTGACGTTTCAAATGTATATTTAGAATGCTCATATTCAGGCATTAAGAAGATATCACGCACAGTATAGCCTTTTGTCCATTCTAAATCAAAGACATTCTCTTTATCTTGAATATATGAGGCAAGTCTTTCAATTCCATATGTAATTTCAGCAGAAACTGGTTTACATTCTAATCCACCAACTTGTTGGAAATAGGTGAATTGAGTGATTTCCATTCCATCGAGCCAGACTTCCCATCCTAATCCTGCACATCCTAGTGAAGGATTTTCCCAGTTATCTTCTACAAATCGGATATCATGTTTTAGTGGATCAATTCCTAACGCACGTAATGAATCTAAATATAATTCTTGGATATTATCTGGAGAAGGTTTCATAATCACCTGAAATTGATGATGTTGATAAAGTCTATTGGGATTTTCTCCATAACGTCCATCTGCAGGTCTTCTTGACGGTTCAACATATGCTACTTTCCACGGTTCTGGTCCAATACTTTTTAAAAAAGTATATGGACTCATCGTTCCTGCACCTTTTTCTGTATCATATGCTTGCATTAGTACACAACCTTGATCTGACCAATGCTTCTGCAATGTTAAAATCATTTCTTGAATATTCATTCAAAAACACCTCCAATAATTTTTAAAAACATAAGTGCTCAATTTACCTTGATAAGATAAGCGCAAGCATCTTGCTGGTTATTCGTGATAGTCTTATGATTGTTAGCTGCTGATTCTTATCCCGAAAGCAATAACGGCAAATTTCACACTTCTTAAAACAACAAAAAGCTCTCGTCCCTATGCCAAATTAGTTGACATAGGGACGAGAGCATACCCGCGGTTCCACCCTAATTGCTTAATAAATAAGCCACTTTAAAAAAATTGCTCAGGAATGCCTTTCCTTACGAGCCAATCCTTAGCTTACACTATCCTAAGGTCGCTATCATTGGGTAATCGTAAATACTTCTTTCCTTCAACGCAGATTAGATGTTTAATTCTATTTGCATCTTAAACGAAATTATTTTAATTGTCAATTCCTATAGTTTACCCTTTAAAAAGTCTAGTTGATCTAAAAAGCGCTTCGATTTTATTGTTAGTCCAGAAAATTCGTTATAATATGCTTGGATGACATCTTTTAATTCTTTTTTAGTTTCTGGCTTAACCGAAATATTTCCTAAGCGGTTTAAATCAAAATAATAAAATAAGCGTAGTAATTTGACTGTCATTGGAGAAATTGGCAATCGATAAGGATCTTTATCATAACAAAGATGACAAATAAATCCACCTTCTCTTATAGAAAAATGAAAGCTTCCATCTTTATTACCACAAATGCAACAACCATCCAATTGAGGATTTAGCCCAAGTACAGATAACATTTTCATTTCAAAAATATTCATCAAAATATCAGGATCAACTTCATCATCCAAATAAATAAGAGTTTGTTTTAATAACTCAAATAGGAACGGATTTCTTTCCATGTTTTCAGTGCTTTTATCTAATAACTCTGATATGTAAGAAGCATATGCAGTGAGAAAGATATCTTCTCTTATCCCTCTAAGTGAATGAATGATCTCACCTTGTTGAAGGCTACCAAGTCCATTGGATTTTTGGAACATAAATATTCCATAAGTAAAAAGTTGGGTGATTGACGTTAGGCGACTATTTGGTTTTTTTGCACCTCTCGCCATAACCCCAACTTTTCCTAATTCTCTCGTATATATTGTGATAATTTTATTTGTTTCACCGTAATCAGTCGAACGAATCACGATTCCTTCACATTTTTGAAGCAAATTTCCCTCACCTTCCAAAGGTTACAGGCAAGATCAGGAAACTGGAAAATCTATTTCAGCTAGTTCATCATCTTGATAATCGGGTCCGTCATCATTCTCCTTTTCCAACTCTTTAAAAAGAAGATACGTATCAATGCTACCTGTTTGCGAAAAAACCTTCCAGGTAAAATCCAACATAAAAACCCCACCTTTCAGTTGTTAAGACTAGCAAGCAATATCCAATTTCATATATATATCTTGACCTTTTCTTCATCATTTCATGTTAAACAATATTTGTTAATCAATTTAATGAATATTTAAACCTTGGCTATTTTAAGAAGGTTTACGTATTTATCAGTTTTACAATTAGGTTCTGAAAACATGTCAATCTCAAAATGAGCAACTTATCTTTTAATATTCATCATCTCTAAAGCCATAATCACGAAGTTGAGATGCTTTATTACGCCAATCTTTTTGAACCTTAACCCACAGTTCTAAAAACACCTTTGATCCAAGCAATGCTTCTATATCAACTCGCGCCCTTTTCCCAACTTCTTTTAACATACTACCTTGTTTACCTATTACAATGCCTTTTTGAGAATCTCGCTCAACAATAATTGTGGCACCTACATAAATTGCTTGATTGTTGTCTCTGCGTTCCAGTGTATCCATTACTACTGCAACAGAATGAGGTATTTCTTCTCTTGTTAAATGTAAAACTTTTTCTCTAATTAGCTCTGTAATAATAAATCGTTCAGGATGATCTGTCACTTGATCTGCTGGATAATATTGTGGTCCTTCTGGTAGGATCATGTCAATTTGCTTTAACAAAGTATCAACATTATTCCCTTCAAGGGCAGAAATTGGTACAACTTCCCTAAACGGGTACATTTCTTTATATTGGCTTATTAAGGGTAATAATTGATCTGGATGAATTTGATCAATTTTATTTATTATCAAGAATACTGGAGTTTTTGTTTCTTTAAGTCTCTCAATAATAAATTCATCTCCACGACCAAAGCCTTCTTCAGCATTAATCATAAAAAGAATCAAATCAACTTCTTTTAACGTATTTTGTGCTACCTTCATCATAAAGTCACCAAGCTTATGCTTTGGCTTGTGTATACCCGGAGTATCAATAAAAATAGTTTGCGAATTGTTTGTTGTATATACACCTTGTATTTTGTTTCTTGTTGTTTGTGGTTTATCACTCATAATCGCAATTTTTTGTCCTATGACTCGATTGATAAACGTTGATTTTCCTACATTTGGTCTCCCAATAATTGAAACAAATCCTGATTTATACCCATTATTATTCATGTAAATCCTCCGCTGAAAAAGCTCCTGGTAGTAATTCTAAAACTGTTAATTCTTCTATATCACCTTGAAGGTTCGTTAATATAACTCTCATTTCTTTTGGGCAGAGCTCTGAGATCACTTGACGACAAGCTCCACATGGTGGAACAGGTCTTTTTGTATCAGCAACAACAGCTAAAGCTGTATACTTCTTATCTCCCTCTGAAAAAGCTTTAAATATAGCTGTTCTTTCTGCGCAATTACACATACTGTAAGCTGCATTTTCAATATTACAGCCTTTATATATTTTTCCATCATTCGTTAATAAAGCTGCTCCAACTTTGAATTTGGAGTATGGAGTATAAGCCATTTCCCTTGCTGCTTTCGCTTCTTCGATGAGTTGTTCAATGTTCACTAAATAATCTTCCTTTCTCTTTCGCGAATGACGATCTTACTTATTATTTTACCTAATATCATCATTATTTTCACGTAATTTTAGAATTTGTCATTCAATTGTAAGAATCTTCTGAATTAGTCCAAAATACAATAGATAGTATCTTTTAGTGGATCAGAAATATAAAATTAAACTCTTTTTGAATTCTACCCTGCTTTTTCACCTCTGTATTAGCACTCTTTTGATGGGAGTGAAAGGGAGGTCACGAACCTTACGCTTAATCAACAAAATTTAAAAGCAAGAAAACATTCATTTAGAAAAGCTCTAGCGTTTAAAAGTTCATATATGTCTTAATAAAAGAATTACACCAATTATAAACGAAAGAATTGCATAAACCAAAACAGCTCCTGCTGCTGCATCCTTAGCTGCTTTTGCAATTGGATTATAATCTTCAGTAATTAAATCAACAACATGTTCGATTGCCGTGTTCATTAGCTCTAATGCCAACATTCCACCGATTAAAAATAAGATAACAATCCATTCAAAAAATGTGAATTGAAGATAAAGACCGAAAATAATCATAAAAATGGAAATGTATACATGTATTTGAAAGTTCCGCTCTGTTTTGAAAGATTGAAAAATTCCATTCCACGCAAACTTAAAGCTCTTATAGAAACGCTTCCATTCAGAGGTCTTCGGATCTTTTAAGTCCATAATTATCTAAGATATCCTTTTGTTTAGTAAACATCTCTTTTTCATCTACTTCATTCATATGGTCATATCCTAATAAATGCAGAAAACCATGGCAAGCTAAAAAACCAAGCTCTCTCATAAATGAATGACCATACTCTTCTGCTTGCTCTTTTGCGCGTTCAATGGAAATGATAATATCTCCTAGCATTGGCGGTTGATCTAACCCAAAGATCTCCATCTCTCCCTCACCCATTTCTTCAAGAGCAAAAGAAATAACATCAGTCGGTTGATCTTTATCTCGATAATCACGGTTTACTTCTTGTATACGTTCGTTCGTAACGAATGTGACAGATACCTCTGCATCTTGTTGGACTTTTTCCAATTCAGCTGCAAACTGAAGTAGTTCTTCAACTGTTTTCAATTGTTCTTCTGTTAACTCGTTTGTTTCATCTATGCTATCGATGATCAATTTCATCTTTTATTTCACCTTCTGTTTTTTTGTTAGTTCCGGATACTCAATTCTGGAATGGAAGATACCTTTTAGTGATTCACAAAATGATTTAGCTATAATATCTAACTCTTTTAAAGTCAAATCACATTCGTCTAATTGATTATCTTGTAATCTGTCGGCAATGATCGATTTAATTAGCTTCTCAATTTTTTCAAGTGTAGGGTTTGACATTGAACGAACTGCTGCTTCCACACTATCAGCAATTGAGATTATCGCGATTTCCTTTGTTTGTGGCTTAGGTCCTGGATAACGAAATTCATCTTCGTAAATCGAATCATTGGATTGTTTTGCTTGATGATAGAAATACTTTAGTAAAGTAGATCCATGATGTTGTTCAGCAATATCAACGAATTCTTTGGGCATTTTATGCTTTCTTAACATTTCAACACCATCTGTTACATGAGATATAATAATATTTTTACTTAATTGTGCTGAAAGCTTATTATGTGGATTCTCAATATTCATTTGATTTTCAATAAAATATTGTGGGCGCTTTGTTTTACCAATATCATGATAATAAGCACCAACTCTTGCTAATAAGCCATTTGCCCCAATCGCTTCACATGCTGATTCTGATAAATTCGCAACCATAACACTATGATGATATGTTCCTGGTGTCTCGGTTAAAATTTTTCGCAGGAGTGGATGATTTGGATTTGAAAGCTCAATCAACTTCATAGTGGACAAGATTCCAAAACCCGTTTCAAAAAAAGGCATAAAACCGATTGTTAAAACGGATGAGACCAAACCTGAAACACATGCCATAACAAAATAGGAGCTAATTTCAACATTTGAATAAGAGCCATTTCTAATAAGCATAATCGCTGTTAGCACAATGACATTGATTCCACCAACAAATAATCCAGCTTGTAATATTTTTGAACGAAGATTATGTTCTCCTAAAAATAATACACCAGCAAGACATCCGAACAAGTAGTATACACCTATAGCAAAATTAAAACTACCTGTTATACCCTCATTGAAGATTACACTCCCACACACTGCAAAAATCATACTTGTTAAAATGGCTAATCGCTCATTTATTAATAACTTAATCAGCATCACACCCATAGCAATAGGTACAATATAACCGATATGTGTATAATCAATTTTCTGAAATAAACTTAAGATTTTCATCAATAAAATGGTAATTGCAAAAATTAAACAATATAACAAAAGTGAATTATTCTTTTTAGATATAGGACTATCCTTTTTCTCAAAATAATAGATAATCCCTGCTAAAATTAGTAATACTAATAATGCTAAACCTAGAAAAGGTTTATATGATTGCTGGTCATCAAGCAGTCCTACTAATCCTAGTTTACGGTAAATCTCCCTATTAATGAGTTCATCTTCTTCAACTAATATTTGTCCTTGTTTAATTTGAGCTATCTTAACCGCATCAACTGCTTGTTGTCTTTTTTCTTCAGTAGCTTTTAAATCAAACACATAGTTTGGAGTAATCGCAAATTTAGCCAAAACAGTTGATGATTGTAATACCTCTGAACGGAGAGGAGTATATTGTAATTCCTCATCAACTTGCTTTTTTGCTTCTGATAACTGAACAATAGGGATTTCCTTACTCATAATATTATTCACTGCGGTTACTACTGCATCTTTAGCCATCTCTAAGTCAGCATCACTTGCTTCTAAAAGTGGTAAGAAGGTTTCACTTGGGATTTTTTCAATGATAGACTTCGTTAATTTTCCTTCGATCGCCTTTACTTGATCTTCAGGTTTGACAGTTCCCGAGTCAGCACTTTCTTCCGTGTTACTATTTTCTTTTTTCACTTCAATAACGGTGTCAAAAATAGAAGAGATAAGATCTACCTGCTTATCTGTAATTTCCTTTTTTAATACATATTGATCTTCAACAGCATCATTTGCTTCTTGTTGCTTTCTCTCTGTTTCAATTTTGTCCTCAACAGTTGTTGGGGCATATATTGTTTGTTCTGATACTGTAAAAAGCTCGATATCCAAGGTTTCAGGTTTAACATTGCTATATAGAGCCACAAAAAGGATAACTGCTAAAATCCCATATAAAAATAGATGATGAAACTTATAGTCGTTGAATTTCAAATTTAATTTATTCTTCTTTGTTTTTTCCTTTTTAAGATTCTTCTTCACAGTAATACACCACCTTACACATCCTCATCAAATGACAAACAGTATCTATTTGAATACTATCCTCTCATTATTTCCTTTTATCGATAAATGTTCAACCTTTAAGACAAATTATGACAAAAAAAGTAGAAAAAAATGAGCTTTTCATCAATTATTGATGCAGAAGCTATCCATTTTGTACAAATATAGAAGAATAAAAACTTTATAAAGAATTGTCTCACTAACGAAAACTTATTAATTGACGGTATGCGACAAGACTCTTGTTCAATCCGAAATTGTGCTGACATTTCTACAATTGCGACTTTAAACAAGAAACGCATGTCAAAGTAGTGACTTTTTATTATTTGGCTCTGTTAAACTTTGTGGTTGATTTCCGTTACAGGCATTCGCTTTCCGCGGGAGGTCCGGAAGCCTCCTCGGCGCAAGCGCCTGTGGGGTCTCCCTTCGACACGCTTCTCCCGCAGGAGTCTCATGCCTTTCACTCCAATCAACAAAGCGCTAAAAATCAACCATAAGCTTTAACATAGCCTATTATTTTAACCATAGAAAACATCAGACTTAAAAGCTATACTTTCAAATATTGAAGAACAGAAAAGTGACCCGAATTCGGATACTCGGGTCACGATCCTTCATTTGAGTTTTCATAAGCTGAAATAATTTTGGCTACAAGTGGATGTCTTACAACGTCTGATTGTTCAAGTGTGATAAATGACAAACCATTTACTTCGTTAAGTGTACTTTTCGCTACTGATAAGCCTGACTTAACTCCCTTCGGTAAATCCACTTGAGTTATATCACCTGTAATGACCATTTTAGAGCCAAAACCTAGTCGAGTTAAGAACATTTTCATTTGAGCTGGTGTTGTATTTTGAGCCTCGTCCAAAATAACAAAAGCATCGTCTAATGTTCTCCCCCTCATATAGGCTAAAGGGGCAATTTCAATTGTTCCTCGTTCAATAAGCCTTTGGGTATGCTCCATACCTAATACATCATGAAGTGCATCATATAGAGGTCTTAAGTATGGATCAACTTTTTCCTTCAGATCTCCAGGTAGAAACCCTAGACTCTCTCCAGCTTCTACAGCTGGACGTGTTAAAATAATTCTTTTTATTGATCCTAGCTTCATTGCATTAACAGCCATAACAACTGCTAAATACGTCTTTCCTGTTCCAGCTGGTCCTATTCCAAAAACCAAGTCTTTGTTTTGGATAGCAGAAACATAATGACGTTGTCCTAATGTTTTAACACGGATTGACTTACCTTTAGCTGTCTTAGCTATTTCTTTTACATATAACTGTTCTAGTTGATCCAAGCTATGTTCCTTTGCCATGCTTATTGCATAGATAACATCTCGTTCACTTATGTTAATTCCTTTTCGGATAATAACAAGTAGTGATTTTAGAAGGTCGTCAACAAGTTTTACATGTTCTGAATCACCAGAAACAAAAACTCCTTCACCTCTAGTAACGATTGATACGTTTAATTCTTCTTCAATTCTTTTTAGATGCACATCGTTATTCCCAAAAAGGGCAATGGCTTCATTTGGGTTTTCTATTTGCTGATTCATTGTCACTAATTCTTCTGGCATTCTTTAGTCTCCCTGAACAATTGGTGTAGTTTTAACAATATTCTCTAACACTTGGTAAAGAACGGTTAATTTAACTTTACCATTCTCCTTCGTCTCGTGCAAAACTTTTTCTCCTATTACTTTTTCTTCTTCGACTAATTTATCTTCTATATCTTTGCGACCTCGGTCTAACGCCGCTTCTTTCGCTTGTTTCACTGTATATTCTCTTTCTACCTCTTCTTTTTCTTGATATGTTTCTTTTACAAAACCAAGAGGTAATGTGAAGCCTAAAAACTTCAGATCATAAATATCATCTTCCAACTCAAAGGCAGTAAAGCCTGTATCACCAAAACCCCATATCTGTAGCTTAAAGGAACCAAATTTAAGATAAAACTTATCTTTAGCATTCCCAGTTAACACCTGAAAAGTCGTCTTTATAGGAATTGTTATTGTACTTTTGTACCAAGTTTCTCCGAATATCTCAGCTTTAGCTGCTACTTTCTTTTGATCTTCTTCTTTTCCAATTAATCCAGAAACTAAAACTTGCCCTTTATTCACATGTTCATTTAAAGTAGTTACTGGTTGACCCTGCTCAACAAACATCTTTTTAATTACTGCTTCCTTTTTTGCAACAATATGTCTAGGACTCACGAGTTTTTCTTCTTCAGGTTGATTTTTTTCAACCACTTTTAGGTGATATGTTGTTCCTGTAAGCTCAACCCCAACCCATGTGATTTGCTGAATATTATCTGTTAATGTTTTTTGAATATCATCTGGATTTTCTACGAAAAATTGAAACTTACCTGAAGTTACACCAATTCTAGAAAGTTCCTTTTTAATTAAATGCTCAGTTTCAGGTGATGCACCATCCACCTCAATTCCCCAGATCATGTTTGATAATACAAAAATTAACATAAAAAAGGTAAGCAATCCCATAACAAAGCCATTATTACGCCAAGATCGTTTCATTAGAAAGGGGAAGCCTAGTCTTTTTTCAAATTTACATTTGCACTCATTTCGTCTTACAACACCTCTTAAGGCATGTACATCTTGAAGGCGAATAAAAAAACTTAAACCATCTAATCCACTTCTTTGGACATTCCAAACAGCAATGTCAGATCTTATACAATCATTTAGAAATCTCTCTGTACCTCGTCCCTTAATACTAACTTTTAGAATACCAAATAAGTAACTCGTCCACTGATTCTTCATATTCATCCCCCTAAAAAAACAAATGGTTATACTGGAATTAATGTGTCTGCTGTGAAAATACAGCAGACATTTGATTTTCATCTAATTTGTTTATTTCTACATCTTAATAAAAAGTTTTTTTACAATATTCATCCACAAGCAATGCTAAAATGAACTTTTATAAGCATTTTAAGATTTCTTAACAAAAAGGATAGAACCAATAAATAAGAACAACAATTTTTTAGAAAGGCTGTTTTCGCAAACTTTGTTGCTTTTAAATACCCGAAGCAATCAGCTCTGTATTAAGTCTAGTGGCAACTTTTCTTCATAAAATAGTACCTTTATAGTGAAAAAACACTATTTTTACTCCAAATTTGGGTTAAATAGCAACAATGGTTCAGAAAAGAGCCTTTAGAAAAGAGTCGTCTAGAAATGAATGGAGTCTTACGTTGCATCTAGATAAGTAACTTGATCTATTTTTCCTTCTAATAAAATTTCTTCCGGTAGGATCGTCTTTATGACAAAGGCTTCACCTTTAATTAATAGTTGACCTTGTTTTAACAGAAGACGGAGTTCAGTATCAGTAAACGTAAGAAGTCCTCGATGATTTTCTATGTATATGTGAAGCTGTCCAACCATCGTTATTCTAGGAAGATCCATCATGACATCGGGCGGTAGTTCGACTGTATTGGTAATCCATCTTGTTAGCTGCTGGCGCCATTTTTTTGCCATAAAAAAAGACCCCCTTTCATCTCATATGTATGAGAGAAAAGTGAGTCTTATAACATCATTATTCGAGAAGTTAAAAATGTCTTCTATTTCTTGTGTAATGTGGGTTTTTTGCTCTTGAAGGCCCTAAGATTTCACTCCAAATAACACCTTGTACTGCTTTTTGTTGATCAATAAGAAGTGGATTTCGTTTGACATTTCGATTCGTTTTAGGGATATTTTCTTTTAGAACACTTCGAACCTTTTTTGGTTCTTCTTTAATGATATCAACATCCTCGACCTGATCGAATGTTTTTACTTTCAATTTCTCGTATGCCTCTTGAACAGTTTGAAGAGAAGGTTTTTGTTCACTCTTCTTTGTTTCGACTGTTGTCATAATCGGCTTAGGATTTGACCTTGTTGTTGGGCGCGGATTTGGTCTTGGACTTGGATTTCGTCTTGGGCTTGGCCTTGAATGTTCATTCTGCCTTGGTTCTATATGTGTTGGGCGTTCTGCTTGATTTTCAGGCTTCTTTTTCTTACTTTCATCTTCTTTTCCAGTAGTAAAAATCCTTGAAAATAGCCAAGCAAGAAATGCCCAAACAATTGGATTTCCAAATATATCCGATATATCCATTTATTCTCCCTCCTTATCGTGAGGAAAAGATAGGTTTGATGTTTGTCATCAAACCTACATACTTTTTGAACAGCTCAATCATTAATATTCCTCATGATCATTACTATCTTGGTTTGTTTTACCGATAGAATCTCTCATATCAGTGTCAGCTGAGATATTTTTTATGTTCATATAATCCATTACTCCAATGTTACCAGAACGAAGTGCTTCAGCCATTGCAAGTGGAACTTTCGCTTCCGCTTCAACAACTTTCGCTTTCATTTCTTGAACACGTGCTAACATCTCTTGTTCTTGTGCAACTGCCATTGCTCTTCTTTCTTCCGCTTTCGCTTGAGCAATCTTCTTGTCTGCTTCAGCTTGCTCTGTTTGTAGTTCAGCTCCAATATTTTTACCAATATCAACATCCGCAATATCTATCGACAGAATTTCAAATGCTGTACCAGAATCCAGACCTTTTCCTAAAACAGTTTGAGAAATTAAATCAGGATTTTCTAATACCTTTTTATGATTATCAGACGAACCAATTGTACTTACAATCCCTTCGCCTACACGTGCGATAATTGTATCTTCACCAGCACCACCAACTAGACGTTCAATGTTCGCTCTAACTGTGATTCTAGCTTTAGCTTTTACTTCGATCCCGTCCATTGCTACACCGGCAATGAATGGTGTTTCAATTACTTTAGGGTTAACACTCATTTGAACTGCTTCTAAAACATCACGTCCTGCTAAATCAATAGCCGCACAGCGCTCAAATGTTAATTCTATATTTGCTCTCTCAGCAGCAATCAATGCATTTACTACACGGTCAACATTACCACCAGCTAGATAATGACTTTCAAGTTGATTAGTTGTTACATCTAATCCTGCTTTATGAGCTTTAATTAATGGGTTAACCACACGACTCGGTATCACTCGTCGTAACCTCATACCAATTAATGTGAAGATACTAACCTTAACTCCTGCAGCTAGTGCAGAAATCCAGAGTGCAATTGGTACAAATGTAAAGAAAACACCTAAAAAGATTAAACCTAATATGACAAGACCTATTACTAAAATTGCTGAAGCATCCATCGTTTTCCTCCTAATAAGAAATGATAAGCCTGATTTGTAAGAAGAAGTGAACTCTTACATAAAGTTAGATAAACCTCTATAATTCTCTCACAACAATTCGTGAGCCTTCAACCTTCACTACTTTTACTTTTTGTCCTTTATTAATATAACTACCTTCAGTCACAACATCCAAACGTTCTTCACCAATTATTGCTGTACCTGCCGGTCTAAGAGTTGTTAGAGCAACACCTTCGAGATTAATTAATTCATTTCTCGTTTTACTTGAGACATAGCCACTTTCAGTATTTGTGGAGTCACGCAAAATTAATCGTTTAAAAATATTCATACGTTTTCCAAACACCTTTACTAATAAGATAGAAACAACAATAGATACAGCAAACGCAATTAACAGTGAAATTGTCATCTGAATGAAATTACCTGATGCAATATATAGACTTCCGATTACGCTCGCGAAACCTAATATGCCCATTATACCACCAGGAACGAACAATTCTGCAATAATTAAGATTATTCCTAAAATAAATAGTAAAATCGACTCTAGACCTGCAAGGCCAGCTACTAGATGTCCATAGAAAAACAATAATAACGATGTTAAGCCCATAAAACCTGGAATTCCAAACCCTGGAGAATAAAGTTCTACAACCAGCCCTATACTTCCAATGGAAAGTAAAATTGGTACAACAACTGGGTTTGTAATAAATCTAGCTACTTTCTCAGCAAAGCTTTCTTCTGCCTCTATAATTGCTGCATCTTGTAACTTAAGCTGATTTAACAAATCTACTCTGTTTTCTGCTGTTCCTTCTGCATAGCCTACTTGTACCGCTTGTTTAGTTTCTAAAGTTAATAAATCACCTTTTCCAGCACCAAACTCTGGAATGTCTACTTCTTTATCAGCCATTGCCAATGCATACTTAGGATCACGACCATTACGTTCTGCTGATTCCTTCATTTCAGATAACCATAAAGATTGTGCTTTATCATCTGCTGCGTTTCCATCTCCGGTAATAACTGCTGCAGAACCCATTTGGCTACCTGGTACCATATAAATTTCATCGGCATTTAAAGCAATGTACGCCCCAGCAGAAATGGCTCTTCTGTTTATAAAGGCTGTAATTGGTATATCACTTTGTCTCAATGTATCAGCTATTTCCATTGCCCCATCTACTGCACCGCCAAGTGTATTAATTTCAATTATAATATGGTCAACATCTTGTTCTTTAGCTTCAGTGATGTTTCGCTCAATATATTGCGAAAGCCCTTTTTCGACTGTGTCTTCAAGAGGAATGATATACACTTTTTGATTTGAATCTGCTTTAAGTTCATTATTAAATCCACTAAATATACTTAATATAAGCCCTACAATTAGCATAAGTTGAAATATATGTTTTCTCATCTTTTCCCTCCTTCCCAATCTACATAATCTTAATACGTATATGTTCCCTATTTAGTTTCATACTTTTTATTAATATTAATTTTCATATATATTAAAGGACATTCTTATTATTTATATTGTTTTAAAATCCAAGTCTTTCTATGTAAATAATCTTTTTCCAAAAGCTGAATTTCATTATTGTCAATTATATAGTTTACTTCCCTCCCTATTTTGTATAAACATAGAAAAAGCTCTAATATTAGATAACATTAAAAATAGATCCTGTGTATTTCATGTATTTAAAACTTCCGAGCAATAGCATTATCTTTCTTTTTTTATTTTTTTTTTCACATACTACAGGTAAATATTCTTTAGAAATGTTTAGTAAGAAAATTTCATAAGGTGTCAAGATCATATAAAAAGACACCTTGCATATTCTGCAAGGTGTCTTATTTATTTATGATAGCTGCTTTAGCACAAGCTTATTTACAAGACTTCCGTCTGCTTTACCTTTAACTTTGGGCATGAGTGCTCCCATTACTTTCCCCATATCCGCTTTAGAAGTAGCATTCACTTCTGAGATCGTTTGTTTAACAATTTCAGAAACTTCTTCTTCGGAAAGCTGTTCAGGCATATAATCGACTAAAATATCGATTTCCACTTGTGTTTTTTCAACTAAGTCCAAACGATCAGCATTTTTAAATTCTAGGAGGGAGTCTTTACGTTGTTTAAGTTCGCGAGAAAGTACTGTCAATTCTTCTTCATTAGACAATTCGTTATGGCTAGACTTAATCGCTTCATTTTGTAAAGCAGCTTTCACCATTCGAATGACAGTTAATTTGTCTTTTTCTTTGTTTTTCATCGCTTGTTTCATATCTTGATTCAATTGTTCAAGAAGACTCATACGTACACCCTCTTTTAGAATTTGCGCTTTCTAGCTGCTTCAGACTTTTTCTTACGCTTTACGCTAGGCTTTTCATAGAATTCACGCTTTCTAGCTTCTTGTATTGTACCACTTTTAGATACAGTACGTTTAAAACGACGAAGAGCATCTTCAAGCGACTCGTTTTTACGAACGACCGTTTTTGACATTCTCTTTCCCTCCCTCCGAATACAACCAATCGACAACTTTAAATAAAACATGCTATAACAAAACATGTACTTTGCCATTATAATATAAGGTATTATACAGGTCAACTGATATAGCAAAAACTTATTCTTTTATTAAGTTGTTTGAATTATTCATTTATTTTATGATGATCGTTAATTATTGATTGTACTTATGTTCCCATTCTTTTTCTCTCTAATAAATCATTGGTCAATTCTAAATAAATTTTTATGCTAAACACTTAATAATCTGACGTTGAAACTTCACCTTTGATAATCGCAACACCTGAACTAGCTCCAATACGTGTAGCTCCAGCTTGTATTAAATCTTCTGCACCTTTAGTATCTCTTACTCCTCCAGAAGCTTTAACGCCTATATCAGGCCCTACAGTTTTCCTCATTAATGTAATATCTTCAACAGTCGCCCCACCAGTTGAAAAACCTGTAGATGTTTTAACAAAGTCTGCCCCTGCTTTAACAGCAAGTTCACAAGCTCTAACTTTCTCTTCTTCTGTTAGTAAGCTCGTTTCAATAATAACCTTTGTTAAAGCTTTACCAGTAGCAGCTTGGACAACTGCTTCGATATCACGTTGAACTAATTCATCATTATTATCTTTAAGTGCACCGATATTGATTACCATATCCACTTCAGTTGCACCATTTTCTATGCTATTTGTTGTTTCAAACGCTTTTGTTTCGGGAGTATTTGCACCCAATGGAAAGCCAATTACTGTACATACTTTCACATCAGTTCCTTTCAAATGTTCAGCAGCCAAGCTGACCCACGTAGGATTTACACAAACAGAAGCGAAATGATATTCCTTAGCTTCTTGACAAAGCTTCTCGATTACTTCTTTTGTTGTATCTGCTTTTAACGCTGTATGATCTATCATGTTTGCTATTTTTGACATTATGTATCATCTCCTTAAATTTTAGTTGTCCGACCTCTTACATCTTATCATTTTCCATAAATAAAAACGAGTACAAATTTAATTTGTACTCTTAAGGATTTTTTAGTCATTTGATTGTTTTCATCATCACTCAGATGTTCATATATCTAGGAAGCTGTTTTCATATACTTTGTTGTTTTAGTTTTAGCTAAACATAATAATAGTTCGTTCTATTACGCTCCAGACACTAAGTGAATTACTAAAGTATCAAAAGCAACAATCTTTTTGAAAACAGCATATATTTATTTATGCACAAATAAAAGGGTTAGCTTTTCACTAACCCTTTTGATGTGTAATTTTTATGATGTTAATCGAATCGTTTCATTAACTTCTATGTGTTCGTCTAACATTCTTACAAATTTTCCTTCATTATATGGGTATCCAGCTTTTGAAATTTTTACTTTTACAATTTTACCAATCATTTCTTCATTTGCTGGAAATACTACTTTAAGGTAGTTGTCTGTATATCCCACATATAAATCTTCATTTGATTCTTTGTTGAACTTTTCTTCTGGAATAACTTCTAACACTTCATCTTCAAATTGTGAAGCATATTGCTTCGCTAATTGATCGGATAGCTCGATTAAGCGATGAACTCGGTTGTTTTTTACCTCTTCATCTACTTGATCATCCATTCTTGCTGCAGGTGTTCCTGTACGTTTTGAATATGGGAAAACATGAAGCTCAGAAAACTGATATTTTTTTATAAAATTAAAAGTTTCCATAAACTCTTCTTCTGTTTCTCCAGGGAATCCTACAATAACATCCGAAGTAATCGCTAAGCCAGGTAAAGCTTCTTTTAGACGATCTAATCTCTCTGCAAAGAATTCCATTGTGTATTTTCTGCGCATACGCTTCAAGACAGTGTCAGAACCAGATTGAATTGGAATGTGTAAATGTCTTACAACTTTATCTGATTTTTTCAGCACATCAATCACATCATCTGAGATTTGACTTGCTTCTATTGACGAAATACGAATTCTCTTCAAACCTTCTACCTGTTCATCAAGATCACGTAATAGCATCGCTAAATTATAATCCTTTAAGTCTTCACCATATCCGCCTGTGTGAATACCCGTTAAAACAATTTCCTTGTAACCAGCATTTACAAGCTGCTGTGCTTGTGCAACAACCTCTTTAGGATCTCGAGATCTCATTAAACCACGTGCCCAAGGAATAATACAAAAAGTACAGAAATTATTACAGCCTTCTTGGATCTTTAAAGAGGCTCTCGTACGGTCTGTAAATGATGGTACATCAAGCTCTTCATACACACGTGTTTTCATGATATTTCGAACACCATTAATTGGTTGACGCTCTTCTTTAAACTGTTCGATATACTCAAGCATTTTCGTACGGTCCTGTGTACCGACAACTATATCAACACCGGGAATAGCCATAATCTCTGCTGGAGAGGTTTGAGCATAACATCCTGTTACACAAATAACACCATCAGGATTTTTACGAATTGCTCGTCGAATAACCTGTCTACTTTTTTTATCTCCGGTATTTGTAACAGTACATGTATTAATTACATACACATCTGCAACTCGTTCATATTCAGTACGATCATATCCAGCATCTTTAAACAACTGCCAAATCGCTTCTGTTTCATAATGATTTACTTTACAACCTAATGTATGAAATGCAACTGTAGGCATTATACCTCACCTCAATAATTCGAAATAATAAGAAACCGCTGATAATAAATATAAAGGGGCAGTTTCTGTTCTTAATATTCTTGGACCAAAACTACATATATAAAAACCATGTTCTTCAAGTTTTTTTATTTCTTGCTCGGTTAATCCGCCTTCAGGTCCGAAAACGGCAAACAAGGAATCACCGTCTTTTAATTGATCAAATGCCTGAACTAAGTTTTTCTTTTCACCTTGTTTCGCAGATTCTTCATAAGCAACTATTTTCACATCATAATTACTTGCCTTCTTTAATAGTGAATCAAACGAGCTAGGTTCAGAAACGGTTGGAATCATATTTCGATAAGATTGCTCTGATGCTTCTTTCGCAATCTTCTCCCAACGTTCGACCTTTTTGCCTACCTTTTTAGCTTCTAGTTTTACAATTGAACGAGCAGCATTAAAAGGGATAAATGAAGAAGCACCTAACTCGGTGCCTTTCTGAATAATCCATTCAAGCTTATCCCCTTTAGGCAACCCGCTCGAAATGGTTATTGAAACAGGTAATTCACGATTCACTGTCATCCATTCTAATACAGAACAATTCACCTGGTCATTGGTAAATTCAACTATTTCACAAAGAGCCTCAACACCATCAGTTGTACAACAAACAATTTTGCTGCCAGGCTGCATACGCAAAACACGTGTGATATGATGAACATCATCACCTGTAATCATAATATTCGATTCTACATTTGCTTTTTCTTCACTGATAAAATACCTTTGCAAAGCAGCCACCTTAGTTCCTGGGGTCAGACCCCTTATTTATTTCTTTTTAGCAATAAATGCTACCCAGTCTTCCATGACCATTGTTTCTTCAATGATAAATCCAGCATTCACAAGTGCATCCTTCACTTCTTGTTTCTTGTTTTGTATGATACCAGATGTAATAAATGTTCCGTCTTTTTTTAATGCATCATATGCTTGATCGATAAAGCGAACAATAATTTCAGCAAGAATGTTAGACACAATAAGATCTACAGGACCTTTCACACCATCTAACAAATTATTTTGTGAAACTGAGACAATTTGTTGCACTTTATTTAATTTACAATTTAAACGGGCACTGTCAACTGCAACCTGATCTAAATCATAAGCTTCGATATGTTTAGCACCGAGTAATCCAGCTGCAATACTTAATACACCAGATCCAGTACCAACATCAATGACTGTATCATCTTTTTGAACAGTTCTCTCTAACGCCTGTATACATAAAACAGTTGTAGGATGTGTTCCAGTTCCAAATGCCATGCCTGGATCAAGCTCAATAATTAATTCATCAGAACTAACTGGTTCATATATTTCCCAAGTCGGCACAATTGTGAATTTTTCAGAAATTTTTACAGGGTGATAGTATTTTTTCCAGGCAGTTGCCCATTCTTCTTCATTCACTTCACTGATTGTAATATGATTTTTACCTAAATCAATATCATATACTAGCAGATTATTTATAGATGCTTTTATGCCATCAACTGTTTCTCCTAAAAAGCTGTTAACTGGTAAGTAGGCTTTAACAAGTACGCCCTCTTCAGGATAATCAGTTGGATTAAGTTGGTAGATTTCACCTAAGGCAGTGCTCCGTTCTTTTATTAAATCGGCAAGATCTTCAATAACAACGCCACTTGCTCCTGCCTCATGCAATATATTTGAAATGGGTTCTACTGCTTCTTGTGTTGTATGAATACTTAATTCTGACCACTTCATATCTACCAACTCCAATCCTTCTATCTTTCATTTGTCCATTAATAAAGAAAAATTATTCACCCTTAAAAGCACGCTTTACTTTATCAAAAAAGCTTTCTTCATGCTCATCAGGAGTATCTCCATTGATTTCTGCAAATTCTCTTAATAAATCTTTTTGTTTCTCTGTTAAATTTGTTGGCGTTAAGACACGTAAGATAACGTATTGATCACCTTGACCGTAACCTCTAACATTTGGCACACCTTTGTTTGTTAAGCGGAATTTCTTGCCTGTTTGTGTACCTGCAGGAACTTTTAGTTTTACTTTACCATGTAGTGTTGGTACTTCTATTTCATCACCAAGTGCAGCTTGAGCAAATGTTAATGGCATTTCACAATAAATGTCATCTCCATCTCTTTCAAAGAACTCATGCTCTCTTACATGGAATACTACGTAAAGATCTCCAGGAGGCCCCCCATTAACACCAGGTTCACCTTGTCCTGATACTCGTAATTGCTGACCATCATCTACACCTGCTGGGATTTTCACTGAAATTGTTTTACGTTTTTTCACTTTTCCAGTTCCACGGCAAGTTCCACATTTGTGTTTGATCATCTTACCAGTACCTTCACAATGGTGACACACTCGGCGATTGACAATACGTCCAAACGGACTATTTTGTTCAACACTTAATTGACCGCTTCCTCCACAGTGTGTACATGTTTCTGGCTTCGTTCCTTTTTGAGCCCCAGATCCATCACATGTTTCACAAGTTTCTTCACGAGGAATTTCAATCGTTGTATCTTTTCCAAATACCGCTTCTTCAAAATTTAATGTCATCGTGTATTGTAAATCCGCACCTTGTCGTGGTGCATTTGGATCTCGTCTTCTCGTGCCACCGCCAAAGATTGAGCTAAAAATATCTTCAAAGCCAAAGCCTTCGCCACCGAATCCAGCTCCACCACCAAAGCCTTGGTTAGGATCCGTATGTCCAAATTGATCATAATGAGATTTTTTTTGATCGTCGCTTAAAGTTTCATAAGCTTCTGTTATCTCTTTAAATTTGTCCACAGCATCTGCTTCTTTATTAATATCAGGATGATATTGTTTAGAAAGCTTTCGATATGCTTTTTTTATCTCATCTTTACCCGCGTTCTTACTTAACCCGAGGACTTCATAGTAATCACGCTTGCTCATAAATTCTCACTCCCGATTTTTCTCACATAAGGTAAATTGTATCACTCTAAAGGAAGGAAAAGCAACATATAGTTGTACTCCATGTTTAACGAATAACAAGTTTTCCTTTATCAAAAAAAGTCAAAGTCAAGACAAGCCTGACTTTGACTTTCACCTTACTGCGACTTATTTTTTGTCGTCATCTTTAACTTCTTCGAATTCAGCATCTACAACATCATCATCGTTGTTTTTTCCAGCTTCTCCACCTTGTTGTGCCTGAGCTTGCTGTGCTGCTTCTTCATAAAGCTTCATTGAAAGTTCTTGAACAATTGTTTGAAGCTCGTCTTTTTTCGCTTTGATTTCTTCTAATTCATTCTTTTCAATCGCAGCTTTTAAAGCGTCTTTAGCTTCGTTTGCTTTTGTTACTTGATCTTCGTCAACTTTACCTTCAAGATCTTTTAATGTTTTCTCAGTTTGGAAAACTAATTGATCTGCTTCATTGCGAAGCTCAACTTCTTCCTTACGTTGTTTATCAGCATCTGCATTTTCTTCCGCTTCTTTAACCATACGTTCGATTTCATCATCTGATAAACCAGTATTTGATTTGATTGTAATAGCTTGCTCTTTGTTTGTGCCTAAATCTTTTGCACGAACATTAACAATACCATTTTTATCAATATCAAATGATACTTCGATTTGAGGTACTCCACGTGGTGCTGGAGGAATATCAGTTAATTGGAAACGACCTAATGTTTTGTTATCTGCTGACATTGGGCGCTCACCTTGTAATACATGAATATCTACTGCTGTTTGGCTATCAGCTGCTGTAGAGAAAGTTTGTGATTTACTAGTTGGAATTGTTGTATTTCTTTCAATAAGCTTTGTAAATACTCCACCCATTGTTTCAATTCCTAAAGAAAGTGGTGTTACGTCAAGTAAAACAACGTCTTTTACATCACCAGTAATAACTCCACCTTGAATTGATGCACCAAGTGCAACAACTTCATCAGGATTTACACCTTTATGAGGCTCTTTGCCAAGTGCTTTTTTAATCGCTTCTTGTACAGCTGGGATACGTGTTGATCCCCCAACAAGGATTACTTTATCAATTTCATTAGCTGAAAGATCTGCATCACTAAGTGCTTGACGAACAGGTCCCATTGTTCTTTCAACTAAACCTGATGAAAGCTCATCAAACTTAGCACGAGAAAGGCTAACTTCTAAGTGAAGTGGTCCTGCTTCTCCAGCTGTAATGAATGGTAAAGAAATTTGAGTTGAAGTTACACCTGAAAGATCTTTTTTCGCTTTTTCAGCTGAATCTTTTAAACGTTGTAATGCCATTTTATCTTTAGAAAGATCGATGCCGTTTTCTTTTTTAAATTCAGCTACTAAATAATCAATAATAACTTGGTCAAAGTCATCTCCACCAAGACGATTATCACCAGCTGTTGAGCGTACTTCAAATACACCATCACCAAGTTCAAGTACTGATACGTCAAACGTACCGCCACCTAAATCATAAACTAGAATTGTTTGGTCTTCGTCTGTTTTATCTAAACCATATGCTAAAGCAGCTGCAGTTGGCTCATTTATAATACGCTCAACTTCTAAACCAGCAATCTTACCTGCATCTTTAGTTGCTTGACGCTCAGCATCATTAAAATATGCTGGAACTGTAATAACAGCTTTAGTTACAGGCTCACCTAAATACTCTTCTGCATAAGATTTTAAATGTTGAAGAATAATAGCTGAAATTTCTTGTGGTGTAAAGTTTTTGTCCTCTACCTCAACTTTAAAGTCAGTTCCCATATGACGTTTAACTGACATAATTGTATTTGGGTTAGTAATTGATTGACGTTTCGCTACTTCCCCCACTTGACGTTCGCCATTTTTGAAAGCAACAACAGAAGGAGTTGTACGATTACCTTCTGGATTTGGGATCACCTTTGGTTCTCCGCCTTCTAATACTGCGACACATGAGTTTGTTGTACCTAAGTCGATACCGATAATTTTACTCATAATATAGAACCTCCTAATATGTAAGATTATTTTTATTGATTGACTTTCACCATTGCAGGTCGAATAACTCGATCCTTTAATTTATATCCTTTTTGAAGCTCTTCAACAACAGTATTTGAATCAAAATTTTCATCCTCTACTTGCATGACTGCTTGATGTAGATGTGGATCAAACTCTTCTCCTACTGATTTAATTGTTTCAACACCTTCATTTTGTAAAGCTTGAATTAATTGATTATAAACCATATTCATACCTTGTAGCAGCGATTTAGTTTGTTCATTAGCTGCTTCTATTTGTAACGCTCTATCAAAACTATCTAGAGCAGGTAAGATTTCAGATACTAAGCTTTGTGCGCGGTATTTTTGAGCAGCTTCTTGATCTAAGCGACTACGTCTTTTAAAATTGTCGAAGTCCGCTTGAGCACGAAGCATTTTATTTTCAGTTTCGTCCAGCTTTGCTTGAAGCTCTGCAATTTTAGCTGTTGATTCATCAACTTCTTCTGACGTCTCTTCAACGACAACATCATCTGCGTCTACTATTTCAACCTCAGCTTCTGACATTTCACTTTCAACTGCTTCTTCTTGTTCTGCAACGTTTTTCTCATTTGACACGATATTCACCTCCCTTAAAGTAAAATTCATTTATCAAAATGATGTTTTTTATCATTTAAGCACGGCAATCGGATGGAGTAATCTCTACCCCATCCACTACAATATAGCCAAGCTTATGATTCATGATACAAATCAGTTAACGTTTTGGACAAATCATTTGTCATTCTCGTTAATAAACTTACTACTCGTGAATACTCCATTCTTGTTGGACCTAGCACTGCAATTGTACCTAATTTCTGAGCACCTAACGAATACGTCGCAGTAATTAGGCTACAATTCTCCATTGCCATATTATCATTTTCTTTACCGATTTTAATAGAGATTCCTGCGTGACTCGTTTTTAATAGCCCATAAAGCTCTTCTTCATGCTCAATCATCGTTAATAAAGAACGAATTCTGCCGATATCAGCAAACTCTGGCTGACTAAGCATATTTGTCTTTCCACCAAAATATATCTTTTCACTAGCATCCATCGTCAATGAGCCAGCCATCATTTTAAGAAGAATATCATAGTTTTCAATATGATCTTTTAATACAGTTACAACTTCTTTATAAATTTTATCCTGTAAATCAACCAATGGAACTCCAGATAATCTCTCATTTAAAATGTTAACCATTTTCTCAATTTCACTTGGATCAAGTGCACCAGGAAAGGTAATTGTTCTATTTTCAACATGTCCTGTATTCGTAACAATAATAGCTACTGCTGTTTCATAATTAATCGGTACAATTTGAATTCGTTTCAACCGATTCTCATTAACCTTAGGACCTAAAACAATTGACGTATAGTTTGTCATATCTGACAAAATCTGTGCAGATTTTTGAACAACTTTTTCTAATTCGAAAATTTTCTCAGCATAAATTGACTTAATTTGTGAAACCTCTGTTTTTGTCAATCGCTGTGGAGCTAGCAGATGATCTACATAATATCTATACCCTTTTTCTGACGGCACACGTCCAGAAGAGCTATGGGTTTTTTCAATAAATCCTAAATCCTCTAGATCAGCCATATCATTTCTAATTGTAGCGGAACTAAACGTAATTTCGTCTTTTTTCGCTAATGTTCGAGATCCAACTGGCTGTGCAGAATGAATAAAATCATCAATAATTACTTGAAGTATCAATAATTGGCGATCTGTAAGCAACTATTCATCACCTCTGTTAGCACTCTACCATTGTGAGTGCTAAATATATATAAAAAGTTATCAAAATCAAATTAAAATGTCAATTATAATCTCTTTATGAAAGGCTCTTTTCTAAAAAGATTTTTCAAATTGACGTCTTTACCTGTTAGAACCAGTATTTTATCGCATAAGAAGTGCGATCTATAGAAGAAAAGATGCCACTAGACTTAATTCAATGCTGATTGCTTCAGGTATATAAAAGCAACAAAGTTTGCGAAAACAGCCAACAACAAAGTTTAAGAAAGGAGAAATTCTTGAAACACTTCATTTCCTAAGAGCTTTCCTTTATGTGTAAGCTTGATAACCTCAGGTTCATCTTTTATTAATCCCATTTCAGTAAGCTTCTTTATTTTGCCACTAAACTTTTGGTCTAATTCAATAGCAAATTTTTCATAAAATCTTTTTTTATTAACTCCTGCAGTTTTACGTAAACCTAAAAACATTTCCTCTTCCATCTGTTCATTCACACTTACTATATGTTCACTATTGTAAGCATTACCCTTTTCCTTGATACTATCTATATATTTTTTCACAGGTCCAATATTTGATGTTCTTACACCATCAACATATCCATGAGCACCTGCTCCAAAGCCGTAATATTCAACATTATTCCAATAAGTAAGATTATGAAAGCTTTCAAAACCAGGGATCGCATAGTTACTTATTTCATATTGTGCATAACCATGCTTTTCCATCTCTTCGATCGCTATTTCATACATTTGTGCTTCCTGCTCTTGAGGAGGCAATGACAATCTTCCTTTTTGCATAAGATTATAAAAAACTGTCTTTGGTTCAATAATCAATGAATAAGCAGAAAAGTGTTTTACGTTCAGGCTAAAGCCAATTTCTAATGATTCTGTAAAATCCTCCACTGTTTGTCCTGGGAGTCCATACATTAAGTCAATACTCATGTTATCGAACCCTATTTGCTGTGCTTCATTAATCGTACGGAACACATCTTCTCTTCTATGAACTCGTCCAATTTTGTTTAATAGCTCATCATTAAAGCTTTGAACACCAATACTTAAACGATTGACGCCAGCATTTTTCAATACATGTAGCTTCTCGTTTGTTAGCTCTCCAGGATTTGCTTCTACTGCAAATTCAATTAGTTCATTTGTTGGAAGAAGCTCTGTTGTTATACCTTCTAATAACCGATCAAGTTGTTTAGCTGTTAAGGCAGTAGGTGTACCTCCACCAATAAATATTGTCTTTATCATATTCTGTTTTCTTTGAGCTGTCGCATGGCGCATCTCACTTATAAGCATTTCAATATATTCGTCTACAGGCTGTTGTTTAAAAAACACTTTATTAAAGTCACAATAATGACAAATATGATGACAAAAAGGGATGTGAATGTATGCTGACTGAATCATATTTTCACCTTCTAATTAATAAGCCGCAGACTAGGGCTGCGGCTATCAGATTTCTTTGCAGATGCAAATTATATCATGTTGTGTAGTACAAATTAAGAAATCAGCTTTCATCCATGCGAAGTACTGCCATAAATGCTTCCTGTGGCACTTCTACAGATCCAACCATCTTCATTCGTTTTTTACCTTCTTTTTGTTTCTCAAGCAATTTACGTTTACGTGAAATATCTCCACCATAACATTTTGCAAGTACGTTCTTACGCATAGCTTTAATTGTAGATCTAGCAACAACTTTTTGTCCGATTGTCGCTTGAATCGGTACCTCAAATTGCTGACGAGGAATTAATTCTTTTAATTTTTCAACAATGATTTTACCTCTGTCGTAAGCTGAATCACGATGCACAATGAATGATAATGCATCAATTTTTTCAGCATTTAAAAGAATATCCATCTTCACTAAAGTAGATGTTTTATATCCGATCAATTCATAATCGAATGATGCATATCCTTTAGTACTTGATTTCAACTGGTCAAAGAAGTCATAAACAATTTCTGATAAAGGAATTTCATAATTAATGTTGACACGAATCTCGTCCAAATATTGCATATCAATGAAATTTCCACGTTTTTTCTGACAAAGCTCCATTACCGCACCAACATAATCATTTGGAACCATAATTGCTGCTTTTACATAAGGCTCTTCAATACGATCAATTTTTTGTGGATCAGGCATATTTGAAGGATTATCAATACGCAATGATTCACCATCTGTAAGGTGAACATCATAGATAACACTTGGAGCCGTTGTGATTAAATCAATTTTAAATTCGCGTTCAATACGCTCTTGAATAATTTCCATGTGAAGCAATCCTAAGAAACCACAACGGAAACCAAAACCTAATGCTTGTGAAGTCTCAGGCTCAAACTGAAGTGAAGAGTCGTTTAACTCAAGCTTTTCTAACGCTTCACGTAAATCATTATATTTTGATGTATCAATTGGATATAAACCACAGAAAACCATAGGATTTAGTTTACGATAACCTGGTAGCGCTTCTGTAGCTCCATTTTTAGCAGTCGTAATTGTATCTCCAACACGCGTATCTCCAACATTTTTAATGGCTGCACTTAAAAATCCAACATCACCAACATTTAATTCTTTCAGTTGAACTGGTTTAGGCGTAAAAACTCCTAATTCTGTTACTTCAAATTCTTTACCAGTTGCCATCATTTTGATTTTTTGCCCAACCTTTACAGTTCCTTCAACAACTCTGATGTACGCAACTACACCTCGATAGGCATCATATAAAGAGTCGAAAATAAGTGCTTTTAGTGGACCTTCTGGATCTCCTTCTGGCGCAGGAACTTTTTCGACAACTTGTTCCAGTATTTCTTCAATACCAATACCAGCTTTTGCAGATGCTAATACAGCTTCAGAAGCATCTAGACCAATCACGTCTTCAATTTCTGTTCGAACACGCTCAGGTTCAGCACTTGGTAAATCAATTTTATTAATAACAGGTAAAATTTCTAATTCATTATCGAGAGCTAAATACACATTTGCAAGAGTTTGAGCTTCAATACCTTGCGCAGCATCAACAACCAACACAGCACCTTCACAAGCAGCTAAACTACGTGACACTTCATAGGTAAAATCAACATGTCCTGGTGTATCTATAAGATGGAATGTATAGTCTTCTCCATCTTTTGCTCTATATTTTAACTGCACAGCATTTAATTTGATCGTAATTCCTCGTTCTCTCTCTAAATCCATAGAGTCCAATAATTGATTCTTCATCTCACGTTGAGTTAAAGCAGATGTTTTTTCTAAAATACGATCTGCTAAAGTCGATTTGCCGTGATCAATATGGGCAATAATCGAAAAATTACGGATTCTCGACTGCCTTATTAATTTTTCGTCTTTATTCATATTATTTCTTCACTCCTACATAGCTTACGAATACACTATTTCTCATTATATCAATAGGTATAGCAAGATTCAATGGATAAAAATTAAGTAGTCAATGGGCAATAATTAATAGTTCATAAAACTGTAGTCTACTTTCATAAACTTGTCGCTCTATGTCAAGCATGGCACATTATAGAATTTTGCTACATAACTACTCATTTTTTTCACCCGTGTTTTCATACTTCTGCTACAACAAAACAACTTTTATACACTTTTAGTCTCTCTCATTGTTAAGTAATAGCTGTTTTCGCAAGCTTTGTTGCTTTTCAATACCCGAAGTAATCGGCAATGTATTAAGTCTAGTGGCATCTTTACTTCATAAAATAGTATCCTTATACGGAAAAACACTGGGTCACTCCAAATCTTGGTTACATACAACAATTGTTCAGAAAAGAGCTTAAGTAATATACTTCTAATAAACAAAAAACTGATAGACTGGATTAGATCACTAACCCTTCCTATCAGCTCTTATATTATTCCAAAAATCCATTTACCCATTGTGCAAATAAATCGACTAGTGAAGAAATTCCATGACTTACAACATCAGCAAACTGTTTTCCAATATGAGAGAAAAAATTAAATGCTTCAATTTGTTCAAGTTGTTCTTGTTTTTGTTGAAGATCTTGACTAGTCACTTCATTACCAAGAATTGAAGCATCAAACTCTCCAGTCTCCTCACTATCAACTTGGAATGCTCCTTGAAAATCCGGGTCATTGTACCCCTTCATTTTTATCATGCCTTGATTTGCTTGCTGCATGCCTATTAGAACTCCAAAAAGAAGCACTGAACAAAGAATAAACGTCTTGAGCATAAATTTTATCATCTTGCTTCCCTCACAATGTTCTTACTTTTTTTCCTGAGATGATTCTGCGTTCACTTTTTCTGCTTGCCAGTAGAATTCACTAAACACATCGGACACAGCTGTGACTGAATTCTTCAATTCATCTAAGTTGTTATCAACACCACCGAACTCTAATAGCAAAGCATTACTTGATAAGTCTTGATTGTAAACTCCATTAACTCCTTTACCAGCTTGTTCAAAGATTCCTCTACTTAAACCAGGATACTTTTTCTCTAGTAAAGCATGAAGTTCTTTTGCGATCTTTTCATTTTTTTCAGCTGTTGGATTATCTCCACCGATGACAAAAGCAATTTTTGCATAGGTCTTATCACCGATTTTAATAGTGGTTATATCTTTTCTTTGCGAGTCTCGATGAATATCTATGAGATATCTTAATTCCTGATTACTTGCCATTGCTTCCTGTACAACAGTCCTTGAAGCAGTATAAGATTTTGCATAATTCCAACCTTTTTGTTTTAAATTAGCTTGAACATCTTTTTCTTCCACTTGTGATCCTATTCCTTGTTCTTGAAGTGCTTTACCTAATAATTCACTAACTAAGGTGACATTCGCATTTGAATGGATTGCCCGATTAGGATCTTTTTCTCCTTCTAATAAAGGAAGATATGATTCGGTATTGTGCGTGTTATAAATATAAACAACCTTTTTATCACCTGTTGTTAACGCAGGTGGTGCTTTAGGTTCTTCATCAGATGGATTAACAACATCATTCTTATCGATTGATGCTTCTCTTTCTTGCTCTAGCACCTCAGTTGGTGGTGGTGATTCATATGGCATATTAGTATAGTTTGTCCCATCCCCAGCAACAACAATTTCACTATCAAACAATGAGAATCCCGGAAGTTCACGACCTAATAGACTTCGTGGATCATCAGGATTAATACTCGTCGCTACTGTAAACATGAGAGACGATAATTTAATTGGTTCAGCTTGTTCAGGTAGCGCTGATGTAAAATAGCGGTTTTCAGCACCTAATAACTGCAAAAACGATTCTCCGTCAATATTTGTTGTTAAATCATTTATAGACGAAGATGTTAATCTATATTCTGGTTTTAATGATGTAAGTATTCCAGACAGTAAAAACGTCATAAATAGTATGATGAAGCTAACAAGAAACCCCTTTTTTATGCTTGTCCCATTTAGTGTTACGACCATATTATTTCGGCTAGTATGAGCGCGCTTCATTACAGTAATCCTCCTTATACTTGTCTATAAAGATTGTATGACTAAGCATAAGGAAGTAGAACTTTGTTTTCGCTTGTATTTTTGTACTTTGTTGTTAAAGATTATTTGCTCTTAACTAGCCTAAATTCCAATATGATCTTCAAGACGTTTTTTTCTGTTAAAACCATTGGTTTGTCGCTTATAAGGTGTGAACTGATACCACTAGAATTTATACAAAACAGCCTTTTTTAAAAGATCTTTAAAATTAGAGACTGTTTAATGCGTATATGCCCCAGAATTATCTTGATCGACTTGTTGATGAAGAGCAGCATTTAAGCCGCTAGCAATAACATTTGCCATATCATCAATAAATGTATCAACTTCTTTAGGTGTAACCATTAAATTATGTCCTAATGGTGACAAGACTTCATGAATTAATTTTCGTTTTTCTTCATCCTCAAGTCCTCCAACAATACCTAAAAATTGTTGACGGTGTTCTTCACTAGGTAAATCCTCATCTGTTAAGACTCTGCGCTCTCCAAAGCTCATACCAGCTGGCGTTAAAGATCTTGAAGGCCTGTCACCCTCATTCATTTCTCTACCAAAATGTTTTAATATATAGTCGATTGTATCACTGGTAATTGATACAGCATCAACTACAGTAGGGATTCCAATGGCAATGACAGGAATACCATAAGTTTCTTGACTTAATGCCTTCCTTTTATTACCGACTCCAGATCCAGGATGAATACCCGTATCTGAAATTTGAATAGTTGTATTCACACGTTCAATTGAACGCGCAGCAAGCGCATCAATTGCAATTACAAAATCTGGTTTAGACTGTTCGATCACTCCAGAAATAATATCGCTTGTTTCAATCCCAGTTAATCCCATAACACCAGGAGCTAAGGCACTAACAGGTCTGAATCCTTCTTGTACATTTTCTGGTTGCAGTTTAAAAAGATGTCTTGTGATTAACAAGTTCTCAACCGCTAAAGGGCCTAATGCATCAGGAGTCACATTCCAATTCCCTAATCCAACAACTAAACAACTAGCATCTTTAGGTATCCCTAAATCTGATAGAAAATGATTAAATTGCTTTGAAAAGACATCAATCACCTTTTCTTGTAACTCTGTATCTTTCTGTCTAATTCCTTGTACTTCAAGTGTTAAATATTTACCAGGCTTTTTTCCAACAACAGTTGAGCCTTCGTCATCAATCTCAATTGAAGAGATACTAATACCCTCTTCATCCCATTCCTTTATGACAACTCCAGATATATGACTTTGATCTGCAGTATCCTTACGATCTTTCTCTGTTTGTTCAAGCGCCATTGCCCTTGCTTCAACAGCCAAGTCTGTTCGAACAGAATATGAACTTAAGTCTAGAGACTTTCCCATTAAAATACCTCCCCAAATAGTTCCTTGTATGTATGTTTGCCATAACTGTTAGGAAACATTCCCATTTTGAAAGATTTCAGTAGGAAAACGACATTTCAATTTTTTCATTAGTAATTTTATTTTAAGGAGGTTTACACACTCTAAATTATCCCCAGAGGACGCAAGCACCTGTAGCGAATATCTACCAAACGCTATACTCATTAATCAGCAACAATATTTACCATAACAGCCTAAAGAAAAAATAAAGGGTTTCAACGCAATTTCCTTTACATTAGTATTGCAATATAAACGTCTGTTTGGTAAAATATCTTTTGTTCATGTAAAGGTAATGGTCGAGTAAAATAGATCTCGATTTACTTCTTAGGAGGTGAAAGATATGCCAAATATTAAATCTGCAATCAAACGCGTAAAAACTAGCAATGAGCGTAATGCACATAACTCAACAATCAAATCTGCTATGCGTACTGCTATTAAAAAAGTAGATGCATTAGTTTTAAATAACGAAGCTGATAACGCAAAAGCTGCACTTGTTGAAGCTAACAAACGAATTGATAAAGCTGCACAAAGTGGATTAGTTCACAAAAACACTGCTGCTCGTTACAAATCACGTTTAGCTAAAAGTGTTAACGGATTAACTGCGTAATGATAAGGAGGACAAACTTTTCGTTTTTCCTTTCTTATACAAAAAAAAACGATCCCGCATAGGATCGTTTTTTATTTTGCCTTTTTTTAATCTTTGGTGCTAGTTTTTTTATATGGAGCTTTAGGTAAAGTGTGTTGTTCATTAGTAGTTTATTTTACCAAGCTCTTTTCATCAAATAACTTTAACAAAAAAAGTTCCAATAAAAGCTGCTTGTCTTTTTTACCTGTTTTCATCTCATAATCAGCTTCTGCAAGCTGAATTAAAAGATAAGCTAATTCATCTGACGAAAATAATCTTGCTTGTTGTAAAGCAAGTTTCACTCGAAATGGATGTACTTTTACTGTATTAGCTATCTGCTGCTGTCCATATCCTGTACTAGCTAATTCCTTCACATGTAAAATCAATCTAAATTGAGTCACTAACAACGAAAGAATTTTAATCGGCTCTTCATTATTTTTAAGTAAATCATAAAATATCTGTAAAGCTTGTTTACTACGTTTATGTATAACATGTTCAATTAAATCAAAGATGTTTTGCTCTAATGTTCTTGCCACTAATAACTTAACCGTTTCAGAAGTGATCGTCCCATTTTCTCCAACATATGTACTAAGCTTGTTTAATTCTTGATGTATTGTCATTAAATCTCCAGCAGTTAACATAAGTAATTCTTCCATCGCATCTTTTTGGAGAGTCACATTGTCTTGTTCTGCTAAATTCATCATCCAATTTTTAGTATCACTTTCAGATAATGAGTTCATTTCAATTACTTTCGTTTGTTTTTTTAATAACTTTGTTACTTTTTTGCGCTCGTCTAACTTTTCATATGGTGCCATAAATACAAGAACTGTATAAGGAGCCGGAGAATTTATGTATTGTTCTAATTTTTCAATTTTGTGTTCTACTTTTTCTTTCTTTTTTTCACTTGTTAAAAAAACAGGGTTTTTAATTATAACAACTCGTCTTTCCCCCATAAAAGGTAATGTTTCTGCATCTTCAATGGCTGTTTCTATTGATGTTTCCTCCATATCGTAGATGGACAAATTAAAATCCATTTCTTCTTCAAGAACTCCAGCTTGAATGATATGTTGAACAGTTTCCTGCATCAAAAATGCTTCTTTACCGATTAACAGATAAGCTGGTGCTAAGTTTTTTTTCTTAATATCTTTCCATATATCAAAAATCACATTATCTTACTCCCATCATTGTTCACATAAAGTAATGGTAAAATGAAAATAGATGTTTGGCAAGTACCTACCTGAATACATATGAATAAGATCACGCAAGGAGGTAGCCTCTCCACTAAAACTATGTATATTACTTGAAAAAGGGAATGGACCAATTGATCCAATTCCCTCTTATCTATGTGAACGCTTCGTCTTTAGATCCTAGGTATCTAAATAGAAACGATACTACAAGTTCATCTTATTTTGGCCAATCTTAACGTAATTATAGATCATCAATTATAGTAAAGATGGAAATAATAGCCTGACTGACAAAAAGAAGTATAATCCTACAGTAGATTTTTTAAAATTAATCGCTTATACTAAGTATGATATAGGAGGGGTAACAGTGAACGAATTTGAAAAAAACGTCCAAAGTAAACGTAATGACGCTGTTGATTCTGGAGTAGGTTTTGTTGCTTCGTTTGGATTCTTCGCGACAATTTTTATCATTGCGACTGTTATTAAATTAATCGGTTCTTAATTCTCGTGTACTCTTACATAGAGGCTGCTAATACGCAGTCTCTTTTTCATTTTTTCATTTCTTTTACTTCATCGTATGGCGGATGCTTTAAAAAGGTTCCACTTTTTCCTTTATATTGATATAAAATAGCTCCCTGTAGATCTGTTCTTAATATACGGATATTTCTTCGAAGAAGCTTATCGACAACTTCAGGATGAGGATGTTGATATCGATTATTCAATCCCGCTGATACAATCGCGTAAGATGGTTTGATTATATCAAGCAATAATTCAGATGTAGACCCTTTACTACCATGATGACCTACCTTAAGTACGTCTACTTTTAAAGCAGGATATGATTTAATCAACTGTTGTTCACTATTTATCTCTGCATCACCAGTAAATAACCAGCTCAATCCTCCCATTTTAGTCCATAACACAAGAGAATCATCATTTTTACTTTCTGAAAGTGTTTTTGGTGCTATTACACGAAAAGTAATATCTTTGTATCGCAATTGATCACCATCTTTAACCTCTTTTATGCCAATCCCTTTTTTTGTGGCTGCTTTAATGATTCTGTCTTCAAGTTCTCCTCTATTAAATCCAATTGGAATAATAATCTGTTCAATACGTATTTCCTCCATTAGTGTTAAAACTTCACCAATATGATCAAAATCACCATGTGTTAAAAATAAACCATTTAGCTTTGTCACTCCGATTGATTTTAAATATGGAACCGTCACAGACTTAACAATTGAATAAGAACGTTTTGATTCTTCCCAAGCTTCCTTTGGAAATGATACTTTTCCACCAGTATCAATTAAAAAAGTTCCATTATTATGAGGTTGTTGGATAAAAATTGAATCTCCCTGTCCCACATCAATGGTTAATACCTGACCATAGGGATTTATCATTTGAGCAAATTTCTGGAACATAAATAGGCATAAAATAAGACTAATTGGCCACAAGATCTTTTTCACAGTATTCGTTCTTTCATAGATGATAAATAATAGTAATAATAAAACCACATATAAAATTAGAAAGACACTTGAGGGTTTTCCAGTTGTAATTGTAAAAAATGGAATTGAGGATGTGAAAAGAACAAGCTGATGTGATAACTCAAGGAGAGATGAAATTAATTTCACAAAGATAAATCCAACGAAGGGTAGAGACACAACAACAGTTGAAATGATGGCTAGAGGCAAAATGATAAAAGAGTAAAACGGAACAAAAATGATATTCATCGGCAAACTAATAAGCGAAAATTCATAAAAATGATACAGCAACAAAGGAATCGCACAAACCTGAGCTAAAAGGGAAACTATAGTTAACTTAGCAAGCCAACTAGAAAAAAAGTGCAAAATTTTTGAAGAAAGTAATAAACCAAAGCTTACTACATACGATAACTGAAATCCTACCTGAAATAAATAATAGGGATTTATTAGTAACAAGCATAAAAAAGTGAAACTTATCACATCTAGAGGCGATACTTTTTGTTTAAAAAGCTGCAATACAAAATATAAAATCACCATAAAAGAAGCTCTTATAACGGATGGAGCTCCACCAGTAACGATCATGTAAATTGGTAAGCATATAATAATGAACAACTTTGCTTTTTCATGAGTTACACCAAAATAAAGCAATAGGAAATAAACACCACCTACCAACAGACCCACATGCAATCCAGAAATTGCTAATAGATGAACGATTCCAAGTTCTTGATAAGCTTTTTCAATATCCTCTTGAAGAAGATTTCTTTCCCCAAAGATAAGAGCCTGTACAACACCTACCGTGGTTGCTGGGAAGTTATTTTCAATGACACTTAAACCAAATAATCTTAAATTTAATAACTTGTTCATCACCCCACCATTTTTAGCGTAGCATCTTTCAATTTCTTTCACACTAAACTTCCAATGAATATGATGATCATGTAAGTATTGTTTATAATTAAAGGCATTTGGCAGCGTTGGTAATTTCGGACTCTGTAATTCTCCTTTAAATATACAGCTATCACCAGGTTTCAAGTTTGCATATAACTGTTTTTCTTTCTTTGAATCTAGGATATAAGAAAAAACTAATTTTTCTCCTTCTTCATTTTTTATTTTTCCAGTTAAAAAATTCCCATCGATTTTTGGGATTGTTATAATTTCTAATGCGGCAATATAATCACCTTCTTGTAAGGAAGATTTGTTTTCCATTTCAGTTAGATAAAAAACTACAACATAAGTTACAATGGTTATTAAACAAAACAAAAAGAGCTGAAATCTATTTTTAAAAAGAAGGAAACTGAGGTAAATAAAAGTAGAGAGAATAGTGAGAGGATGGAAATGAAATCGACTTAAAGTGATGGCTAAACTAGCAGCTATAGCCAAAAATAATAACTTTCCTTTTATAAACAAACACCTCTTTCCCCTTAAATATGACGTTAATTAGTTAAAGGACTGGCATTTACTACCAGCCCTATATTTTCTAGCGAAATAATGTATCTGCTTTATCTTGTAACGTACGAATTTCTTCTTCCGTCATATTAGATTGAGCTAGTTTATTTAATATACTAGTAACAAACTCTTGTTTTTCTTGTGTATGTTGATCAGGATATTCCTTTTCTAACTTAACATGTTCTACCTTCACTCCAGCTTGAGCAAAAAGTTCTATGGCATAGGGATGATTTTTGTAGTCAACAGCATAATAAACTGTTTTTATCCCACTTTGTATAAGAGCTTTACAACATTGTAAACATGGAAAATGAGTTACATATATTTCTGCTCCTTCAGTTGGTACACCAAATTTTGCACACTGAAGTATAGCGTTCATTTCTGCATGTATTGTTCTAACACAATGATTGTCAATTACATAACAACCTTCATCAGAGCAATGAACACCACCTGCAATTGAACCATTGTAACCACCTGCAATAATGCGCTTATCTCTTACAATGGTTGCTCCTACTGCTAATCTTGTACAAGTACTTCTTAAAGCCAATAAATGGCTTTGTGTCATATAATATTGATTCCAAGAAATTCGACTCACAAAATACTCCTCCACTCGACATATTTCTATTTCAAGTTTATCGGGAATTCTTGTCCTACGTCAATTTATTATTTTTGAAATTTCAAAGAGAAAATCTCCATTTTATAAATTAGAACTTGTTAAACTTTGATGCTAATTAACTACTAATTTTCGGTAAGAGCTAACTTAGTATTTTTACACTTTTTTGACAAAGCAATTGAAATGCTTACTTTACAACAATATTTTCTTTAATTTTCTCAAAAGATTTTTCACCAATTCCAGTTACTTCTAATAAATCTTCAGGTTTTTGGAACAACCCATTTTCCTCTCTATATGAAATAATTGCTTCTGCTTTTGCTGGACCAACTCCGTTTAACATTTGAAGCTCATCGATTTCTGCTGTATTAATATTTATCTTTTTAGTGGTAGCATCATTTTGTTGTCCACTTTCTGTTGCAAGGAAAGGGTTTTCCTCGGTTTCTCCTTTTCTTGGGATATATAAAACCATACCATCTTGCAAAGGTGCGGCTAAATTAATGGCAAGTTCATCTGCATCACCATTTAAACCTCCAGCTTTTTCTATAAGTTGATGAGCTCTTGCATCTTCCTCCATATTGTACACACCTGGTTTTGTGATCGCTCCTTTAATATCAACAACAATAATTGTTGTTGTCTGCCCTGTTACTTCATCTCCAACATTTTTTTGATTATCATTTTGTTCAAGAAAAATATCATTTTCAGATTCTTCTTGAATCACTTCTATATCTGAAGAATTTCTCGAGAAATAGGAATAACAAAATACAATCAAAATGAATAAACTAATCATCATTATTAACCATCTCTTGTTTTTTTGAATAAAGTTCATTTCTTCGTCTCCTTTTTAATTTTATTCATAAAAAGTAAAATACCAACATATCGTGTATGAGAGAATTGCATATTAAGGAGGGGATATACTTGAACGTTGGATTTATTGGAACAGGTAACATGGGGAGAATTTTAATCGAATCCTTTATTGAATCGGGAGCTATTAAACCTTCTTTTATTTATATGACAAATAGAACAATAGCTAAAGCCGCCGACATTAAGGAGCTATACCCACATGTTAATGTAGTAGACAATGCTAAGGATGTTGTAAAGCGGTCTGATATCGTGTTTATTTGCGTGAAACCATTAGATATTCACCCCCTTTTAAAAAACCTAGAAAACTTGTTATCACCAAATAAATGCATTATTTCCATAACAAGTCCTATCAGTGTTGATCAGTTAGAATCGCTTGTAAAGTGCCAGGTAGCTAGAGCTATTCCTAGTATTACGAACAGAGCATTTTCTGGAGTTTCATTAATTACTTATGGAGATTCATGTCATAAAGAAACACAATGTGCAATCGAAGAAATGTTTGAACAGATATCTAACCCAGTTCAAATCGAGGATAACGTGACAAGAGTTTCATCAGATATTGTTAGCTGTGGACCTGCTTTTTTTAGTTACTTACTTCAACAGTTTGTTGATAGTGCTGTAGCTGAGACAGAGATTACTAAAGATCAAGCAGTTTTATTAGCAAGTGAGATGATTGTTGGTATGGGAAAATTACTTGAAACAGAAATCTATACACTACCAACTTTACAAGAGAAAGTATGTGTTAAAGGTGGAGTAACTGGTAAAGGAATTAATGTTCTAGAAAATGAAATCGGAGACATGTTTAACAAAGTATTCCAAGTCACTCACGAAAAGTATTACGAAGATATTGAGGAAGTTTCAGAACAGTTTAATCACATAACAAATAAATAATTCTTCTTGTTTAGAGAAATTCCTTCTTTTTTTAAAAGACTGTTTTTTAAAAAATTGTTGTTTTGACATTCTTGAAGGAAACAGAATCGTATAAAGTCTAGTGATATCTTTTTCTTCGATAAAATACTGGGTTTATCAGATAAGTTCATCCATAGCAACTACCTTACAGAAAAGAACCTTAAAAAGGTAGCGTCAAAGCTGACAGTTGATTTAGGCTCTGTTTGATTAAAATTCTGATCTTTAGGGATAATTCCCAGTGAAAGAGGTATTAGGCTTGTCTTGAGCTTGTAAGACGCCTCAAACTATCTAAGAAATGCAATTGGTTAGAGAATGGACCAACAGTAGGAGAATAAAAAGAGCTTGGGACATAAGTATTTAAGCTAATGAAAAACCCGAATTATTAGGTGATATGTCAATTAAACATTCGCCTAATAGTTCGGGTTTTATTCTTGATTTTTTATACTATTTTAAGGAACTAGAGTGGAATGTAGCGGAAGACACTCGACTCCTACGGGAATTGAGGAAAGGCTGAGACCCCACAGACGCTTGCGTCGAGGAGGCTCAGCTTCCTCCCCGTGGAAAGCGAGTGTCTGCAGCGCAATGGAACGAACTTGTTTCTTTCAGCTTAACTGAATTTAGATTTATTCGTCTTTTTGTATACTTCTTTAATTATGTCCCAGCCTCTTTCTTGCTATAAAAAATATCCGCTCAGCAGTTGTTGTTGGTTTTTCTTGCAGTTGAAAATCACCACATATATCAATAATTTCAAAAGAAGCAGATTGTAATAATTCTCTATATTCCTCGACTTCAAATGTTCGTTGGAAATGCAATTCGTCATAACGTTCATAAAGCTCACCCTGTTGTTTTACAAAAAACGTAAGATCATGCTCTATACTGTTTTGTTCTTCACCCAGGTATGAACTCCAAATAAAACTCACATCTTCATCTTGATCTGCAAATGTAGAATCAGCAAAAACATGATGGATTTTATAAAGAGAATGCACATCAAAGATAAATAAACCACCTGCATTCAATTGGTTATGAACAGCTTGAAACGTTGCCTTCACGTCGTTTTTTGTTTCTAAATAGTTTAAAGAATCACAACATATTGTAATTGCATCAAATTGTTCAGTGAAGCCTGAAAGTTCGCGCATATCCTGCTGTAAAAAAAGAATATTCACTTTATGAAGTTCAGCTTTCGCTTGAGCTACAGTGAGCATATCCTCACTTAAGTCTACTCCAGTTACATTCAACTGTTTTTTAGCCAAGCGAGTAGCTATTTCACCTGTTCCACAACCAACATCTAATACATTTTTCGTATTAGGTTGATGCTTAGAAAAAACGTCTAAAATTAATTCTGCCCATTGATCATATGGCGCATCTTTCATAAGCTGATCATAGATATAGGCGAATCCTTGGTAAATCATTGATTTAGTTCACTCACTAAGTCCTCAGTTGGCGCATCTCCCCATAGTCGTTCAAGGTTATAATAACCTCTTTCATCCTTATGAAATACATGTGCAACTACATCTCCAAGGTCAATTAAAATCCAGCGAGCTTCATCAAAGCCTTCTAAGCGCTTCACAAAGATACCTTCTTCTGCTGCTTGCTCTTTAATTTCTCTTGCAATTGCTTGAACTTGTTTATCTGAATTACCGTGACAAATTAGGAAATAATCAGCGATTAATGAAATCCCCTTCATGTTAAGTGCAATAATATCCTCTGCACGCTTGCTATCTGCTGCTTTTGCTACTGTAGTTAAAATGTCTCTTTCAGTCATTAAATAGTTCTTCCTCCTTCTAATACTAACCAATTATAAGTTTGAATCGTGTCTGGATAAACAGCTTGATTTTTCTTCAGTAAAAACATAATCGTATTTTGTAATGATTTTATTAAAGCTTTGTCTATGTTTATCTCTGCCAGTTCTCTTACTTCATCAACACCTGGAAAATGTCTACCCGGCTCTATATAGTCTGCCACATAAATAATCTTTTCAAGTAATGACATATATGGCCGACCTGATGTATGAAATTTAATTGCATCTAAAATGGCATGATCTTTTATTCCTACTTCTTTCTCAACTAAAAATGCTCCAACAGGCGCATGCCACAATTCACTATTATACTCTAAAAGAAGAGGAGAAAACTTTTGTTCTGAAATTATTTGTTTCATCTCTTCTTTAGACCGGAATTTTGCATAATCATGAAATATTGCAGAAAGTTCTGCTTTCTCTACATTTTCATTATATTTTTCAGCTAAATAAGTGGCCGTTTCCATTACTCCTATTGTATGAACATACCTGTGTTCAGTTAACTGCTTTTCCACTATTTTTAATGCTTTATCTCGTTCCATATAAATGATTCCCCTCTATATATCTTTTCACATCTTCTGGTAAAAGATAAGCAGTACTTTCATTGTTATTTAAACGATCCCTTAGCATTGTAGAAGAAACATCGAACAACGGGATCTCAATTTCTGTTACTGGATAGTTCGATTCTGTCCTATATCCATGTCTTTTAACACCAATAAACGAAACAAATTTAATCATTTCATCAATTTTATACCATTTAGGTAGATATTCGATCATGTCAGCTCCAATGATGAAATGAAAGGAATAACTTGGGAACTGTTCACGTAATAAGTGTATTGTATCATATGTATAGGAAGGACCTTCACGCTCTAATTCTATTGTATTTATCTTAAACTTTTTATTATCTTTTATAGCAAGTTTAAGCATGTTAAGGCGATGCTTACTTTCTGTAAAATGATTACTTTGCTTATGAGGTGGGATTTGATTAGGAATAAACCAGACTTCTGCTAAATGCAAGTTGTGAAGTATTTCATTTGCAATTAAAAGATGTCCAAAATGAGGAGGATCAAATGTACCGCCTAAAATCCCAATTTTTTTCGTCATTCCCTTCCCCTCTTTCAAATTAATTCGGTAATTTAATTTTTTTGTTTTCTTTTGATTCTTTGAATAACACAATTGTATTTCCTATAATCTGAACAAGTTCAGCTTTTGTGCCATTTACTATTTCTTCTGCAACAGTATTTTTGTCATCCTCACAGTTTTGTAAGATTGACACTTTCAAAAGCTCGCGAGCTTCTAAAGCTTCTGAAATTTGTGTAATCATATTTTCATTCACTCCACCTTTACCTACTTGAAAGATAGGATTCAAGTGATGAGCTTCTGAACGTAAAAAACGTTTTTGTTTTCCTTTTAACATCTTGTTGTTCCTCCTAGTTTGTCCATTACAATAGTTGTCATTTTATCTACTGAAGGTTTTTGTTTTGTCCACAATTCAAAGGCTAGTGCCGCTTGATGAACAAACATGCCGACACCTGTATGAACGGTTAAACCTAAATTTTCAGCTTCTTGAAGTAATGCAGTATAAATGGGATTGTAGATAATATCACTAACTACAGCAGTGGACCTTGCATTTTTTAAACTTAAGGGCTTCAGGTTTGAGTTAGGATGTAAACCTACTGCGGTTGTTTGTATGATAATATCATAACTCCCAAGTTGTTCTTCTGCTTGTATTAAGCTTAAGGAAGTGCTTGTATTTGGAAAAGGGCAAGCATGAACCAATTCCTCAGCCTTAGCAACTGTCCGATTACATAAATCGATATGCTGACACCCTTGATGTGTGAGAGTAAAATAAATCCCACGTGCAGCACCACCAGCACCAATTATTAAGATTTTTTGCTCAGTTAATGGTCTTTTCACCATTTCTTTCAATGACGTTACATACCCATTTCCATCAGTATTATAACCTATCAAGCGACCATCTTTATGAACAACTGTGTTCACAGCTCCTGCTATTTTAGCTGTTTCATCTAGTTCATCTAAATGTGGAATAATTGATATTTTATGTGGAATTGTTACATTAAAACCTCTTACTCCTAGAGTTTTTAAAGCATGAACTGATTCTGTTAAGCAATCTGGTTCTACATGAAAAGCATGATAATAACCATCAAGTTCTTGATCCTTAAATGCATCATTATGAATGTTTGGTGACATAGAATGTTCAACAGGACATCCAATAAGACCATATAAGTTCCCCATAATTTGTTCTCTCCTCAATTATATTAACGATTTTCTTAATGTCACATTAACACCCTTAGGAGCATAAGCTACAACTTTTTTTCCTGGGTTGTTTACTGTGACCCATCCTAAACCAGAAAAAACAATATCTGTTTTTGCTTCTTTGATCGTATATTCATGAGGAATTAGTTTAGGAAATGTATCAACATCTTCTTGTCTAGGTGGAGATAATAATTCTCCAGCATGCTTTAGATATAAATCATCCGCATTTTCAAGCTTTGTTCGATGAATCTTTAGTTCAGTAGGAATATAACAAACTAATGCTTCTTTTCCACCTGAAACATAGTCTAGACGAGCTAGCCCACCAAAAAACAATGTCTGATTTTCATTCAATTGAAAAACCATAGGTTTGATCTCTTTTTTAGGACTTAATAACTTTAAATCTCGCTTATCAACAAAATGTGCCATCTGGTGATGGTTGATAATACCAGGTGTATCATAAAGAGATGCACCATTATCCAATGGAATTTCAATTAAATCTAATGTTGTGCCAGGATAATGAGATGTTGTTATCACATCATTTACTCCTGCTACTTCTTTAATCATTCGATTAATAAAAGTTGATTTCCCTACATTTGTACAACCAACAACATAAACATCTTGTCCCTCACGATATTGGTCAATTAGTTCCGCAACTTCTCTAATTCCATGTCCTCTTGAAGAGCTTACTAAACAAACATCTATAGGCTTTAATCCTAATTCTTTTGCTTCTCTTTTCATCCAGTTGATTAGCTTTTGCTTCTTAACTGATTTAGGTAAAATATCACTTTTATTTCCGACTAACAAGATTGGATTTCCTTTAACAAATCGGTGAATTCCTTGTAGCCAACTTCCATTAAAATCAAAGATATCAACAATTTTAACAATTAACCCTTTTGTTTCACCAATACCATGTAAAATTTTCAAGAAATCATCATCTGTTAGTGAAACATCTTGTATTTCATTATAATTTTTCAATCGGAAGCAACGCTGACATATAACCTCTTCCTTCTCTAAAGCACTTTGAGGTGCATAACCTAACTTTTCTTCATCTTCAGTCTGAATAGCTACTCCGCAGCCTACACATGAAAATTGATCTTCTAACACGCTTTTATTCCTCCCATTGAATCAAACCTTTTCGCTTTAAATTATCCATTATTCTTCGTTCAATTTTTCGATTTATCCTTGTAAAAAAACCATCTGTGGATGCAACAGGCACAACTAAAATCGTTTGAAAGCCATTTCGATTACCTCCAAGAACATCAGTTAGTAACTGATCACCTATTACAACAACATCCTCTTTTTTTAGACTCATATTTTTAACTGCTTTTATAAAAGCTTTACCCATAGGTTTTCTCGCCTTATAAATGAAGGGGATATTTAAAGGTTCTGAAAAAGATTTCACTCGTGCTTCTTTGTTATTAGAAACAATAGTAACTTTAATCCCATGGTCTTTCACTTCTTTAAACCAATCTAATAGTTGAGGTGTCGCATTTGGTCGATCCCATTCAACTAGCGTGTTATCTAAATCTGTAATAATTCCTTTAATTCCAGTTTCTTTTAGTTTTTTAGGTGAAATATGATAAATACTTTTTACATATTCGCCAGGTAAAAATTGTTGTAGCATGAGTTTTAGCACCTCATTATCATTTTTTTGCCATCTTACATCATAACGAATTTAATTCATAGTTTCAAAACAAACTTATAATATATGCAAAAATGTTTTTAAAAAACACAAAAACTTTTCGACATTTTCCGACCCTCTTCAACAGTTGTGGATAATATTATACACATTTTACCCCTTGAAGTGATTCACTTTCCAACCCTTATAAACAACATACCCACAGCTTATCCACTTATAACTGTGGATAACAGAACGGTTGTTCTATTCTTTTTTTCATGTTAAATTTAAATCAATAACAATATATAACAAATTTTACTAACGCCAAATTTAAAAAAGTGCGTTACTACCTGTTAGGGGGTGTAGAGCCAATCAGTTGGCCATCAAGTATGCGTAAACTTTCTGACGAATTATTAATTGAATCTTATTTTAAAGCAACTGAAATGAAACTACATGATGATTTTATAGAACTAATTACAATGGAAATTAAACGTCGTTCTTTAGGACATGTTTTAAAAGCTTCTTCTTAAAGCTTTAATACATGCCGTAAGACGGCTCTTTTTTTTATGGCTGTTTTCGTAAATTTTGCTAACGTAATAATAAGGACCGAACTGATCACAAGTATAAATCGTGTTTTGTCAGTATCGACTCCAAGTGATGTTGCTGCTTGCTTGGTTTTCCACCCAAAGTAACTTGCCCAGAGGTAGGTTTAATAAGTCTAGCCATTGTTTTAAGAAGTGTAGATTTACCACAACCGTTCCAAGTAAACAGCACTATATAAAGCATAGTGGCATCTTTTCTTCATAAGATAGTACCTATTTTGCTATAACAACAATGTTTCCACTGCATAATTAGGTCAATTAGCAACAATCTTTCAGAAAAGAGCCTTTTTTATTTTGTCCATTCATAATTTCCACTACACTAATCTAGTTTCTATTTATGTATCTAATTTTCACCAAGAATGTTAATTATACCATTAGTTTATAAGCACCTCTAGAGTATTTTGATAAGGTATCTTCTTTAAAATATCTAGGGATGACTTCATATAGAAGCCATCCCATACATTTAACGATAGTGGTTGTAATAGTAGTAACCTCCGCCGATGACAAGTAACAGTATTAACAAAACAACAATAAAGGCATACCAATACCCATATCCAATTGAGCCTTGTGTAGGATAGTAAGGATATGGACCTGGACCATAAGGTGAATAACCAACCATTTATTGAACCTCCCTTAAATACCCTTCTATATTTTAGTTATATGTACAATTCTTTTAATAAGTTTAGGCTAATATCCCACACCTACTAATAAAATAATTTTTTTAAACTATGATAAAGCTTAATGTTGATTGTTAGTACCGAATGACTTTTAAGTGAGAAGACTGTCCTAGGACTAGGAATCTCCGTATGCTCTCAGGCTTTCTCCCCACCAAATTTCCTTTGCAATTCAGATTCAAAAGCTAGAAAAAAACCCGAATAATGAACACCTTTTAGAAGTGTTCACTATTTGGGTTCTAATTTACTGATCTTTTAATTAAAATACATATCTTTTAAACAGTTACTTTTATTCTTTCTTACGATTTCTCTTTTCTTTTTCAGCACGATAAAACTCATGAAACATCTTCATTAGAGCACGTTTCTCAATCCGTGAAACATAACTTCGTGAAATTCCTAGTTCTTTGGCTATTTCACGCTGAGTTTTTTCCTTTTTTAAATCTAGACCGAATCGCCCGACAATAACTTCCCTTTCTCTTCCATCTAAAATATCAATATATTCTTTCACTTTTTCCAATTCCATATTTAGTTGGATTGTATCAATTACATCTTCATTTTCCGACTTCAAAACGTCAATCAAACTAATTTCATTACCCTCTTTATCTTGACCTATTGGGTCATGAAGTGAAACATCTTTTTTCGTCTTTTTTAAAGCTCGTAAATGCATTAAGATTTCATTTTCAATACAACGGGCAGCATAGGTTGCCAATTTCGTTCCTTTTCCTTGTGAATAGCTCTCAATTGCTTTTATTAAGCCAATCGTACCGATCGATATCAAATCTTCTGAGTCTTCCCCTGTGTTCTCAAATTTCTTCACAATATGAGCAACGAGTCGCAAATTATGTTCAATCAGAAGGTTTCTAGCGTATTCATCACCCTCTGACATTCGCTGCAAATATTTCTTTTCGTCTGTTGCAGACAAAGGTTGTGGGAAGGCATTATTTTTTACATAAGATACTAAGAACACTAATTCTTTTACGAAAAAACCTAGTGCGGTAATGAGCCCTGACATACCTCCACCTCCACTAAAACTTTATGTAGGCTAATGCCTATAAGTTATGTGTATGTGAGAGATAGCTTGTTTGTGTCTGTACAAAAAAAGAAGTTATCTTTTTTCAGAAAAATTTTAACTCTTTTTAAAGAAAACTATAATCTTGATGATGATTTTTATAAGAAAAGGTTCATTGAGCTTTAAGATTGCCATAAAGGTTTTCCTACGAAGATTAGGGAGAATACTCATAATATTCATTGAGCCAATGAAGGACATAAGCGAGAGGAAAGCCCGGTATTCTTTTCTCCTTTGGATCTTTGGAAGGCCTATCTTTGAGCAAGAATAAACTGAAGAAATGTAAAAGACATGAGCTAGATATAAATCCGAACTCATGCCTTTTAAGGTTACACAATTGCTTATTTTGCTATTTGTAACATAATTTAGATGTTTCATGATTTCTTCATGGTATTTTTCGGAAAATTTACTACTTTTTAAAAGCGAAGTAAGCAGCATTTCAAAACTTAGCTAGGCAGTGTCCTTCTCAACAGTTAAATGTAGTAATAATTCGATTTTTAGCATTTTCATCGCCTCCAGTAATTTTTTTAAGAACAGGTTATTACATATTCCTAAAAAGTTCGTATTCTCTTTCTTTCATTTTTTCCATTTTCTGTTGCACTCGTTCATTTTTCTCAACTTCTTGTTTTGATTGATTTCTTTTAGAGAAAGTCAATGTAATGAAAAATAGGTTAATGGTCATGTGGTATCACCTCCTTTAAAGCATTTAACACATCTAGGGATGTTTAAACACGGGTTGCCTGATCTATTTAGAGGTTCCACTCTTAACTTATGAAGACTATTTACTTCATTTACCAACATACAATGTTACATGAATATAAAAAATCGCCACAGGCAACCTGTGACGATATAAATATTCATATATAACGCACAAGCTTGCTCTAGACAACCTCTGGCGTGTTTTCCTTAGATAATTGCAAATGAAAACTAGTATTAATGTATTACACCATTATGGTCGAATAGAAAAATATTAAATTTGTTATAACCTGAATTCATTGCTACACTCTTATTCATTTTCTTCGACCTCCTTAGTTTTCAATTATTATTACAATGGTAATTATATCCACAATTTCCATAACTGTAAATAGCTTTTCATGTTTTTCTTAATGTTTTTATTTTCAGAAAATTCAGGATCTTGGACATTACTAAAGTGATTAACAAAAATTCCTAACAAAGTATTAGCTTAGCGGAGGGTATTTCAGGAGCGACGTAACTACCAGCCTTAAGTGAAACCAAAATAAAAAACCGCCCTATAACAGAGCGGTTTTCATGATGCATTTTCTTCTTGTTCATCTATTTGCTTTTTATATTTTAGAGAACATTTAAAGCAGACGAAAGATCCAATTAAAAATAAACTAGTCGTAAGCATTAAAATGATATCATAAATTCCTTCTTTTCCTTGATCAGGCAAAATAACACCTATATATAAAAATACACTTGTAGCCAAAAGGACAAACGCATAGTTTTTAAAATCAATAACAAGTTCTTGTAAACTCTTTTTACTCATATTCTTCATTCACCTACTTATTATGTCATATAACAACAATAACATAATCTAGTAGATTACTAACCATGTAAATTTCACCAAATAACTATCACCCAAAGCCAAGCCAAAAAGCAAATGATGTAAGAAAATCTTCTCGATATCAATCATTTGTTTTGTCTTGGCATTAAGCTTTAGTTACTAATGAATCTCTGCTTCTTATATTGCTTCAACGATTTTCAAAACCAAATTTGCAGAATGCTTTGCAGCTTGATCTAAAAATTGATCGAATGAAACATTAGATTCTTTACCAGCGATATCAGATAGTGCTCTTATCACGACGAATGGAACTTCAAATTGATGACAAACTTGCGCAATTGCGGCTGCTTCCATTTCTCCTGCATATAAGTTACTGAATTTACTACGAATAAATTCAACTTTTACAGGATCGTTTAGAAATGAATCTCCTGTTACAATTAGACCTTTTGCTACTTGAATGTCACTAATTTCTTCTGCTTTTCTTACAGCAATGTCAACTAGCTTATGATCTGGTAAATACGCTGCAGGTAATCCAGGTACTTGTCCATATTCATAGCCAAAAGCTGTAACATCAACATCATTATGTCTTACTTCAGTCGAGATAACAACATCTCCAACATTTAATTCAGGATGAAAGCCACCTGCAGATCCTGTGTTAATAACATAATCAGGCTTATAGCGATCTAAAAGCAATGTTGTACTTAAAGCTGCGTTAACTTTACCAATTCCAGACTTTAATAAGACTACCTCTACACCATTGTAGGTTCCTTTTGTAAATTCGCTATTCGCAATAACCTCTTGTTCACGATTATCTAACTGATCTCTAAGAATAGTTACTTCTTCTTCCATTGCACCAATTATTGCGATTTTCAATTTCTTCAAATCCTTCCATTATGTATCTACTTTCACCAAACAGTCGTAACTCTAAAATCGACAAATTCAGTCTTCACTAGAAGTTTACATATTATACACTTACAAAGCAAGACTCTGATTTTATGAAACAGGCTTATACCTTTCTCTTGTTCATTTTCCAAAACTTTTGATATATTTGATTTAAACTTATGGAGGTGAACTATGAACTTTCAACTAGACATCATAAAAGATAAAGTCGAGTTTTTTGAAGCTCATTCTATACAAGAACTTGAAAAAAGAATTAATGACCAAATTATACATAACCAAGCAATCTTACTAACTGTTCATTCTGTGTCACATCAAATGTATGTATCAGAAGAAGGTAAAAGACTTTATAGTGCCGTTGTTCATTTTAAAACATCTAGCAACTAAGAAAAACATCTTTCTAAAACTGTTCAGCATCAATTGATTAGGAAAAGAAGGTGCTCTATCCAGCTTATATTCTAGGCGAAATCGGTAATTTCCCTCCAAGAAAAAGATGCAGGGACATAAGAATTATTGCTAATGATAAATCCCAATTATTAGGTCATATATCAATTAATCATTCGCCTAATAGTTCGGTTTTTTATTTGCTGTAATCAATATATTTTTTGATTTTGCATACTAAGTCTAAGAACTAGTGGAATGGAGCGGAAGATACTCGGGCACCTACGGGAATTGAGGAAAGGCTGAGACCCCGCAGTCATGCCGAGGAGGCTCAGCTTCCTCCCCGTGGAACGCGAGTGTCTGCAGCGCAATGGAACGAACTTGTTTCTTTCAACTTAACTGAATTTAAATTTATTCGTCTTTTTGTATGACTTATTTAATTATGTTTCAGCCTAAATTTTCCTCCAACAAAAAAGGATGACAATGTCATCCTTTTTTGTTTAACTAATTTAATTTCTCTATCTTCGTTGGCTTCCATCCATCGTTTTCTACCCACGTAATATAAACTTTATATTTAACAGATTTGTCTTTAGGTGAGATGGTACCTGCTGCATCATTTGGTCCACCGTTATTTCCTAAAAACCATATAATCATATCTGATTCTGGAATCCCTGTTGCATAGCTAAGGGCTTTGGTCATCTCATTCCAATCTTGTGAACCTTTCGTATAATCAGCTGCATGTGGTCCAGTTTGTGAGGTGCCGATAGGTGACCAGGCAGGATTTTCAATGGTTTCAGCAATCCCTGAACCAGGATCTCCCTCTGTAATTGTTGCTTGGTCAAATGAATCCTCTTCAGACTCTTCTTTTGCTTCATCCTCTGTGTCTAATTCAGATTCTTCCGTTTCTGTTTCTTTCCCATCTGCATTTTCATCTAATTTATTTTGATCGTTATCTTCTGTTTTTTTATCCGTATTTTCTTGTTCTGATTTGTTTTCTTCGCTTGCTAGCTTAATATCAGGTTGTTCATTATATTTTGCTGTTTTGTCATCTCCGTTATCCCCAAAGATCAGCTGAGAGCCAATAACAAGAATAAGCACAAAAACGAGTCCTATTAATGTGTTTAAAACAACATTTGTTTTTCTACGTTTATTCCTTTTTTCAAAACGAGAGTTATTTATCTGAAAATTACTCAATTTCCTACACTCCTTTGTCCCTCTTAGCTTCTGTCTTATTTTAGCATTTAGACCTTTTTCTATCTAGTCGTTTTATCTAAGCCAGAAGTTTCATATTCTACGAAAAAATTGTTTTTTTATAGAATACACTGTATTCCAATTTCAAACTACGGCCATTCGATTTATTTTTATCTCTTGGCTAGTTCTGCTACCATATCATAAAAAACAGCATTTGTACCAGCATTGGCACTAGTTGTATCCATTTCTACAACAACAAGGGCATATTTTGGCTGTTTTGATGGAAAAAAGCCTGCAAACCATTTATGATAAAGTGTTTCTCCTTCAGCACTCTTCTTACCAGTTTGGGCAGTCCCTGATTTTCCTGATACCTCAAATGGAGATGTTTGAAACCTTCTTCCTGTTCCTTCAGAATCAGTGACAACTAATCTCAGCATTTCCTGTAGCCTTGAGGCTGTATATGGAGATATGTTTTCTCCTTCTAGTTTGTTAGACGTAAAAGAAAACATATTTGTTCCATTTTTATATAATATATTTTCTACGATTCGAACCTGGTGTTTCTGTCCGCCTCTTGCAATTGTCGCCATCATATTTGCTATTGCCATTGGTGATAACTTAACATCTTTTTGCCCTATAGCTGTTTGATCAATGGCACGGGGTACATTTTTATCCTTTTCATCACCCCAAATACTACCAGCAATTTCTTCAGGAAATTGCTTAAATTCTTCATAATGAAAAACCTCACCACTCCACCCTATCGGACCTATTAATCCCAGTTTTCCTGCTATATTTTCAATAGCTTGTTGATCTTGTTTCAAAAGTTCCTTTGCTAATGTTGTAAACGTGTAATTACAACTTTTCGCAAAACTCCTTTCGAAGGATAATAAACCATCTTCCTGTCCTCCATCATTTTCACCGTATAAATTTAAATTACAATTAAATTTTCGATTCGCATCATCTAAACCATATTCAATTGCAGCAGCAGAAATGACAGTTTTAAAAACTGAACCTGGAAATAATGGGCGAATCATATGATTTGTTAACGTACTAGAAAGAGAACGATCTAAGTCTGGCTTGCTTACCATTGCAAGCACTTCATTTGTTTGAACATCAAGAAGCACAAGACCTCCATTTTCTACTTGATGATCTGTTAATATATCTTCAGCAGCCTCTTGCATATCTTTGTCAATTGTCGTTTCGACTGTTACTGGATAGAATGGATTAGAATCAGCAATATATTTTACATTTATTCCAAAGAGTGGATTTCCATCTCCATCAACGTGATATAAAAGTTTCGTTTCTGCATCTGGTAACAAAAACTCATCAAATGTCTTTTCTAATCCAGTTACTCCAATTTTTGTTTTATAAGATAAATCAGTTCGATCTGGATATTTTTCTCTTAATGTTTCTGCATTTTCTCCTGTTATTCCAATAATGTGATCAGCAACTGACTCATCTGTTGTTGTTTGTTGAAATACACCGAATACACCTGGGATCTCTAATTCATTAATTTCTTTTAATACTGATTTTGATAATTCAAGTCCATCTTTACTTGAAAGAACAAGCGGCTTTTTCGTATTTTGAACAAGTCTCTCTAGCTCTGTACTAGATACGTTAACTAAGCTAGAAAGCTTATCACTAGACCAAGAGATATCTTTTAAAAAAGGAAACAGTACTAAAGATGGTGTAGCATCTTTTTTTAATGAAGAATGATTTCGATCAACAAACCGACCTCTCCCATCATCAATTAAAACTTCTTGTGTCCGCTGCTTCACACTTTCTTGCACAAGATTAATCCCTTTTTTTGAAAATGATTCCGTTTTAATTAATTGTAACTCTGCTAATCGGTATAAATAAAAAGATAAACATATCATAATGACAATTCCTACAGTAAGAAATCTTCTTCTTAAATTCATTGAAAACACCTCTCTTTGTTACATACTGACTGAGTTCGTATCTTATTTGCTTTTTCATAGCTATTTAGTTCACTTCTTTAAGGGAATTGGAATATATTTAAAAAGGTTTCTAAACTCGATTTCGTTGGTACTTACCTTGCTACATGCTCATTACCAAACATGATGATTACTCCCCTACAAAACTTCACAACTCAAAAATTCAATTTGATATCACATATACTAAAAGGTCATGAAGATATCCTTTATCTACAACACAACTTTCTACTAGCTGTTTCAAAGTAATTAAGGAGGTGTTTTTTACAACAAAAAAACACCTCGTCATCATTTTCGACGAGGTGCTCATTATATAAACCTGTATTAGCTAATTTCTACAATCTTAACAAGCATTTCTCCACCTGGTGTTTGAACAGTCACCTGTTCTCCTACCTTACGTCCCATAAGACTTTTTGCAATAGGTGAGTCATTAGAAATTTTTCCTTCAAATGGATCTGCTTCAGCACTACCAACAATTGTATACGTTTCTTTGTCACCATCAGGTAATTCAATAAAAGCAACTGTTCTTCCTAAAGCAACAATACTAGTATCAGCTTCACCTTCGATAATCTTCGCATTACGAATCATATTCTCAAGTGTTGTTACACGACCTTCAACAAAAGCTTGTTCCTCTTTCGCTGAATCGTATTCTGAGTTCTCCGAAAGATCTCCAAAGCTTCGTGCTATTTTAATTCTTTCTACAACTTCTTTACGTTTAACCGTTTTCAAATATTCAAGCTCTTGTTCAAGCTTATCTTTACCTTCTCTTGTCATTGGAAAAATTTTATCTTGTGGCATGTTTGTTCCACTCCTTCTAGTAGACTGTCCCTATCGTACTGAGTCATTAGCACTTTAATTTTCTATGTATGAATATTATAGAATGAATACTACTTATGTATAAGTATAAGCTAGGGTGATATTTCCTTCTAAATGATAACTAAAAATATAATGGTTGTACTTCAAATAATGGTGAGTTCAACTTAAAACACCTAGAATTTGATCATATGTAAAAAATCAGGGCAACAAAATGCCCCAGGAAAAACTGTACTTATACATAATATGAACACAGTAGACTTTATCTATGCTATGTTATTACAAAATCGCCTTTAATTCAAGAATTGTTTGAATTTTTGTGACCATTAAATCAACCGCAACATGATTATGTCCACCTTCTGGAATAATAATGTCTGCGTATCGTTTAGTTGGTTCAATAAATTGATTATGCATCGGTCTTACAACAGAAATATATTGTTCAATAACAGAATCAATTGAGCGACCACGCTCTTTAATATCGCGAAGAATTCTACGAATGATTCTAAGATCCGCATCAGTGTCCACATAGAGCTTAATATCCATTAAGTCACGTAAGCGCTCATCCTCTAAAATAAGGATCCCTTCTAAGATAATAACATCCTTAGGTTCCACAACTATAACATCTTCCGATCTTGTATGCAATTTATAGTCATAAACTGGCTTTTCAATTGATTCATGACTTAGCAATGTTTTTAAATGATTGATAAGTAAATCATTGTCAAAAGCTAATGGATGGTCGTAATTTGTATTTAATCGTTGCTCATACGGCAGGTGACTTTGATCTTTGTAATAGTAATCTTGTTCAAGCATTAAGATAGAATGACCTCTAAAATGCTCATATATTGCTTTTGTTACGCTCGTCTTTCCTGAGCCAGATCCTCCAGCAACACCGATTACAACCGGCTTCTTCGCCATAGTAGTTAGAACCCCTTTCGCATCATGTTGTTTCTGAAGACGGGTTTATCTACTTTGAATTTTACTATTTGTAGTGGATGACGAGCTGCATCAAGCTCATTTCCATCTTCATCCCATATCTTCTCAATTTTTTGTGTGAAGTTTTCAATTTCAGGTCCGAAAAATTCAACCGTTTCACCTGGTTTAAAATGATTACGTTGTTGTAAAGTAATCATTTTTGTTTCTTGATCATAATCTAATACAAGACCAGCGAAATCATACACTGTTTTTTTACTATGATTACCGAACATCTGTTGTTGAAAACCAGGAACACTTTCAAAAAATGCTGAAGCTGTTTCACGGTTTGCACATTTATCTAGTTCTTTAAGCCATTCAATATCAATTTTAAAATTGTCTGGATCTGCGCAGTAAGCATCAATTACTTTACGATATACGCTAACAACCGTTGCAATATAATGAATTGATTTCATACGACCTTCGATTTTTAAGCTATCGATTCCTAGCTCAATCATCTTAGGAATAGATTCAATTAAATTCAAATCTTTTGGGCTCATCGCAAAAGGTGCATCTTCTTTATCGAATAATTCGACTTCTTGATTATCCTCAAGTTTAAATAAGTCATAATCCCAACGACATGATTGACAGCAACCACCACGATTAGAATCGCGTGCTGTCATATGGTTACTTAATGTACATCGACCAGAATAGGCAATGCACATTGCTCCATGAACAAAAGCCTCAATTTCAATATCAACTTTTTCTTTCATTTCTTTAATTTCTTCAGCACTTGTTTCACGTGCTAATACAACACGCTCAAGTCCCTCTTCCTTCCAAAACTGAACAGCTTTCCAGTTGGATAGAGATTGCTGAGTACTTAAATGTACTTCAAGCTTAGGTGCAACTTTTCTACATGTTTCAATAATTAATGGATCGGCAACAATAATCCCAGTTACTCCTGCATCTTGAAGACCTATTAAATATTCATCAAGACCATCCATGTTTTCATTATGAGCAAATATATTTGTTGTCACATAGATTTTTGCTCCATATTTATTAGCGAACTGAACTCCCTCAGCCATTTCTTCTTGTGAGAAATTATCAGCATTAGATCTTAGACCATATTCACGTCCACCGATAAATACAGCATCGGCGCCATAATGAACGGCAATTTTCAATTTTTCTAAGTTTCCAGCTGGTGCTAACAACTCAGGTTTTTTTGTAATTACACGCTTCCCATCAACGATGCTTGATATTTTATCAACTACTGTTGTCAATTTTTTCACTCCTTTTATGTTCGAAATGAAAGGCTTAACTTTCAACCGATTCATTTTATTAGATTAATATACTGTTTCTTTAAAGAAAAAGCCTGTATCTAATGGGCGATTTTTAGCCTGTAGATCTTCTATCTCATTTAAAAGGTCATCCTTAACCTCTTCATAGTCATCAACATTCGAAACAAACAAATCAATTGCTTTGCGGTATTTTTTTGTCACTTCCACAATATAATCCGATGTTTGTAGAACACCATCAATCTTAAATGAATCCACACCTGCTTCAATCATTTCACCAAGTTCATCTATAATACAAATATCGTTGGGGCTCATAATATGAGTTCCATTTGCATCTTCAAATATTGGGTATTTATTATTTCGTTCAGGATCAAATAAAAACATTGTTTCTTTGTTATCATGCTTTTCTATTTTTAATGCTTTTCCTTGGTACTCAAAATAGTTGCCTAATAGTGAGCGTTTTGATTGAAACATACATGTCATTCCATGAACTTGTACTTCTATTTCAACTTCTGCATGTTCCTTTGTCTCAACTACTGCATCCATGCTTAGCTCCCTAGCAAGTACAGCCCGTTTCGATCCTTTTCGACCCCAATAATTACACGTATGCCAGTTTGTTGCTGTTGTTTCTGTATTCCAATGCAGCTTCATGTCAGGTGCAGCATCCTTAGCCATCATAAGAACTGCTGGATCACCAAAAACAACCGCATCTGCTTTTACTTCACTTAGAAAACGTAAATATTCACCTAACTCATCGACTAATTCGTTATGAAAAATTGCATTCATTGCAACATACACTTTTTTCCCATGCTGATGAGCAACACCAATTGTATGCTTAATATCGTCCTTTGAAAAATCTCCAGCCAATCTAAGACCAAATTTTTGCTCACCAATCACAAATGCATCCGCACCTGCTTCAATTAAAGGTAATAAATCTTCCACCTTTTTAGGAGTCACTAATAATTCTGGCTTTTTCATTCTTAACACCTCTTTATACTTCTTTTCTTCTTGTAACTGCAAGACCATCCCCTACAGGAATCATTGTTGATGTATAACCTTCCTTAGAAAACAGCATTCGATTATATTCATCAAGCTTTCTAACAAGTGTTCGTTGTCTTCTCGTTTTTAATTCAGAACGATCTCGAGCAACAGTTCCCTTGAAAAGAACATTATCAGTATATATAATTCCATCTTTTGTTAGCATTGGTTCATATAAATCAAAAAACTTACTATATTTTGCTTTTGTTGCATCAATAAAAAACGCATCAAATGGGCCATGCTTGCTTATATCATCTGATAATAATAGAGCATCACCTAAGAAAATTTTAATTCGATTCTCGAGTCCTAGTTCTTTTATATGAATTGTTGCTTGCTTATATCTCTCTTCATCAAGCTCCACAGTAACAATGTGGGTATTGGGTAAAGATAAAGCCATCCTTATTGCTGAGTAACCAATGGCTGTCCCGATTTCAAATATTTTCTTAGGCTGTTGCATTGTTAACAACAATAACAATACCTCTATACCTGATTTCTCCATTATTGGCACATCATGCTTTAAAGCAAACTCTTCAATTTGTTCAACGTATTGAGGACGTTCTGGAATCAAGCTTTCAACATACGTTAGCACATCTTCATTTAACATGATTGCCCTCCTGCCTAAACAACTACTTACTGGTAAACTTTGTTGAATAATCTATATCTACCTAAAAAGAAGAGCCCCATATCCTGAGAACTCTTTTGTGTGAATATATCAAATAAACTAATCCGAATAACAACTCGATATATTTTACCACAACAAGAAAGGGAATGCGAATAATAATTCACTTTCCCTTTGTTGAAATATGGTTAGTTATTAGTAATATGTTCATTTTTTGCTTTGTTGTGTTCATCTAGGGTTTTTGTGAAAATTACTTCCCCTTCTTTTGTAGCTAAGAAATATAAGAAATCTGTCTGTTCAGGCGTAAGAGCAGCTACAAAAGACATTTCACCAGCATTTGCAATTGGTCCAGGAGGTAGCCCGGTATTTTGATATGTGTTATATGGTGAATCTACTTCTAAATCTTTATATAGTACTCTGTCCTTATGTTCTCCCAGTGCATATAAAACAGTAGGATCTGTTTGTAGCATCATATCTTTATCAATACGATTGTAGAAGACACTAGAGATTTTTTCTCGATCAGATTTTTCTGTTGCTTCTTCCTCAATTAATGAAGCCATCGTCACAAAATAATGAACATTCATATTTTTTTCTTGAAGCTGCGGAATATATTTCGCAACAACCTCACTCATTTTATTAATCATCGGTTCCAGTATCTCTTCAATCGTAGGTTCTTCCTGATAATATGGATATGTTGCAGGAAATAAGTAACCTTCGAGTGGATATTTTACATTTTCTTTAAATATATCGTCTGTTAGTAAATCAGGGTATTTAGCTCTCATAGAATCAATAAATTTTCTATCATTTATTTTATCGAAAATGTCGTCTTCTGAATATTGCGTTTTGTTTGAAATAATTGATGCGATTTCTTTTAATTGTCTTCCTTCAGGGATTGTTACTTGAAAAACAACATCATCCATGACCTTACCCTTTTTTAAACTAGCAATAATATCTTGGAATGTCATTGACTTTTTAAGCTGATAATCTCCTGCTTGGAAACCAGATTCATTTTTGAATTTAATATAATATTTAAATACACGATCATCTTTTATAATATCATTTTCCTCTAAAATTTTAGAAATAGAAGAAACTGACGAACCAATCGGTATGGTTACATCTATAGCCTTTTGATCTGTTGAATCAACTGGCTCTAGAGCAGATTTAATATATAGATAGCCGCCTCCGATTAATCCAGAAAATACAATTAAAAGAATAATAAATACCGAAAGAACAATTCTCCGTACAACCTTTGCTTCATTATGTTTTTCTAACAGTTTTTTACGGAATGAATCTTTTTTTGGATCTTCAGACATGTATATCCTCCTCTCATCCCAACTATTATATTACAATGTTCATGAATATTCGGCAATATTTTTAAACAATGCACGCAATATGTTTAATAGTTTAACAAGATAAACATAAAAAAAGTGCAATAAGAGATATCTCTTATTGCACTTTTTATTCTTATTCTTGCTCTTCTTCTTCATCAAGAAATGTATTTAACATTTCCTCAATTAAGTCCCACTCTTCTTCTGTTTCGATGGGCTCTAGTTCTCCATCTTCACCATCTGCATGTGGATTAAAGCTTGAAGCATGAATTTCAATTTCCTCACTATCGTCCTCTTCTGCACCTAGTGGGTAGTATAACACATAAGATTTTTTAAATTCTTCTGATTCAAATGTAAAAAGAACCTCACATAATTGTTCATTTCCATTTTCATCTATAACTGTAATTTGTTTTTCTCCGTGATCCATGAATTCTTCACCTCATAATAATTTTTGTCTAATTTAAGCTATCTAAATAACCCTGTAAGATCATCACTGCAGCCATTTTGTCGATTACTTTTTTTCTTTTCTTTCGACTAACATCTGCAGAGATTAGCATTTTTTCAGCAGCCATTGTTGTTAATCGCTCATCCCAAAGGATAACAGGAAGATTAAACTTCTTTGTTAGTATATCAGCAAAAGATTGACTTGCTTCCGCTCTTGGTCCAATTGTTCCATTCATGTTTTTAGGCATTCCAAGGACAATTTTCTCAACTTCATACTGTTTAATTAGTTCAGAAAGTCTTCCCAGCTGATAGTCTCGACCTTCTTCATTGATTTTAATCGTTTCAATTCCTTGTGCTGTCCAGCGCAATTCATCACTAACGGCTACTCCCAATGTTTTAGTTCCTAAATCTAATCCAAGTATTCGCATAATATGCCTCTCGATTTTATTGTATAAGGATTGGAGCTAAATACTTTCAGAACATGGTTGTTCAAAATAATTTAGCCCATCACTATACAAAATTACATTTCTTTTTTTACAGAACAGATACTTTAGATACTAAAGATCAAATCCGTTTTTGTAAGTAAGATTTAACTAGCTCCTCAATTAATTCATCTCGCTCAAGCTTGCGAATTAGATTTCTTGCATCACGATGACGAGGAATATAGGCTGGATCACCAGAAAGCAAATAGCCCACAATTTGATTTATTGGATTATAGCCTTTTTCTTGTAATGCATCGTATACAGTATAAAGGACTTCGTTTACATTCGTTTCGACAGAGTCGTCAGAGAAATTAAATTTCATCGTTTTATCAAATGAACTCACCTTCGCACCTCTTTCCCAGATTCTTAAGAAGAAATCTGCTTGTCCAATCTTACCTTTATTTTACACTACTTTTACTAATTATAAAACGGATTCAATCCATTCTTCAGCATATTTAAGTGCTCCGTCCAGTTTTTCAGGATTTTTAGCACCGGCTTGAGCCATTTCTGGGCGACCGCCACCTTTTCCATCACATCTTTCAGCAACTTCTTTAATAAGTTTTCCTGCATGGTAGCCTTTATCAACTAAATCCTTTGTTACACCTGCAACTAAATTTACCTTACCATCCTCAGCAGCTCCGAGAACAACAATAGCTGATTGCAGCTTATTTTTCAAGTCATCCATCATTCCACGTAGACTATTCATATCTTTTGCATTTACTTTCGTCGCAAGAACAGTTACTCCATTGATCGATTTAGCTTGATCAACAATATTACTTGCTTCCAAATTTCCAAGTTTAGAATTTAATGATTCATTTTCTCGTTGTAGTGATCTGAAGTCTTGAAGTAATCCATTAATTCTAGTTGTAATATCTTTAGGGTTTGACTTTAAAAGCTCTGAAGCTTCTGTTAGTTTCTCTAATTGTTCATTTATAGCTTGATAAGCACCTTTACCTGTCACAGCTTCAATTCGTCTCGTACCTGCACCGATTCCAGATTCAGTTACGATTTTAAATAAACCAATTGTTGCTGTATTATCAACATGACATCCACCACAAAGCTCTAAGCTGTAGTCACCAACTTGAACAACTCTAACAACCTCACCATATTTTTCACCGAATAACGCCATTGCTCCCATTTCTTTCGCTTCTGCAAGTGATTTTAGCTCAATTTGAACAGAAATACTCTTCCAAATTTGCTCATTCACATTATGTTCGATCTGAGATAATTCTTCTTGAGTTACTTGTCCAAAGTGAGAGAAATCAAAGCGCAGACGATCAGCAGTAACTAATGAACCTGCTTGATTTACATGCTCTCCAAGGACATCTTTTAATGCTTGATGCAATAAATGTGTAGCAGTATGATTTTTAACAATAGCACGACGATTTGCTTCAGTAACAGATGCTTTAAATGTATCACCAGTTTGTAAAGTACCACTTTCAACTACTACAAGGTGAAGATTTTGCCCATTTGGCGCTTTTTGAACATTTTTCACTAAAACATGTGTTTTGCCATTGGTTAGAATACCTTCATCTGCAATTTGTCCGCCGCTTTCAGCATAAAAAGGTGTTGAATCAAGGATAACTTGAACTTCTTCCCCCTCAGAAACTTCCTGAACAAGTTCACCATCTTTAATTATTACCATAACTTTTGCTTGCTCAATCTCTAATTGGCTATAACCAACGAACTCACTTTTTTCCTTAACTTCACCAAGTACTCCACTTTGAACTTGCATAGAATCAACTTTTTGTATTGCAGCACGAGCTCGATCACGTTGGAGTCCCATTTCTGTTTCAAATCCAGCTTGATCAACCTTCATTCCTTCTTCTTCTGCATATTCCTCTGTTAATTCAACCGGAAATCCATAAGTGTCATACAAACGGAATACATCTTCTCCAGGAATGATATCTTTACCCTGCTTTTTCTGGCTTTTGATTACTTCACTAAGTATTGCCAGACCATCATTTAGTGTTTCATGAAAACGTTCTTCTTCATTTTTAATCACTTTTTGAATGAACTCTGTTTTATCTTTCACTTCAGGGTAGAAATCGACCATTATTTCTGCTACAACAGGGACTAATTCATACATAAAAGGACGATTAATATTAATTTGTTTCGCATAGCGGACTGCTCTTCTTAATAAACGTCGCAGAACATATCCACGGCCCTCATTAGAAGGTAGAGCTCCATCACTTATAGCAAAGCTTACCGTACGTACATGGTCAGCAATTACTTTAAATGCGACATCTTTATTTTTATCTGTACGATATTTTTCACCAGATATTTCTTCTGTTGCACGAATAATCGGAATAAATAGATCTGTATCAAAATTCGTTGGCACATCTTGAATAACAGAGACCATACGTTCAAGTCCCATACCTGTATCAATATTTTTCTTAGGAAGTGGTGTGTATGTACCATCTGGATTATGGTTAAATTGAGAAAATACTAAATTCCACACTTCCAAATATCGTTCATTTTCTCCACCAGGATATAATTCAGGATCTTTCGGATCATTGCCATATTCTTCACCACGATCATAAAAGATCTCTGTATTTGGTCCACTTGGTCCTTCACCAATGTCCCAGAAGTTACCCTCTAATCGAATGATACGTTCCTCTGGTACACCAATTTTATCTTTCCAAATATCAAATGCTTCGTTGTCTTCAGGATGTATTGTCACTGAGAGCTTTTCAGCATCAAACCCAATCCATTTTTCACTTGTTAGGAATTCCCAAGCCCATTCAATAGCCTCAACCTTAAAATAATCTCCAATTGAAAAATTACCTAGCATTTCAAAGAATGTATGATGTCTAGCAGTTTTACCAACATTCTCAATATCGTTGGTTCTAATTGATTTTTGTGCATTACAAATTCTAGGATTGGCAGGAATCACTCGGCCATCAAAATATTTTTTTAATGTGGCAACACCACTATTAATCCAAAGTAATGTAGGATCTTCATGTGGCACCAAAGAAGCACTTGGCTCAACACCATGTCCCTTTTCTTTAAAAAAGTCTAAAAACATTTGACGCACTTCAGCTGATTGTAGATTTCTCATATGTATCCTCCTCATTCATTTTAAACATTAAATCACACAAAAAACTCTCGTCCCTGTGTAAAGAAATCCTTCTTTGCACAGGGACGAGAGTTTGCTCGCGGTACCACCCTGATTATGAACATTTACATGTATTTTGCTTTATTCGCCACTTTGAGCAAAAAAGTCATACATCTATTTGTTCATCACCTCTACTAACCGTAACGTGGTTAAGACGACAGGTTTTTCTGCACTTAGGACTAGCTTTCAGTTGTGCCTACCTAGAATTTCTTACAGCCAAGGAAATTCCTCTCTAAAGGCGGTAACAACATCTTTTTTCCATCATTGATTTAACGATATTCAATATTCTATCGTGATTATAGACAAGCGCGCGTTAAATGTCAATGTTGTCTCTTAAGTAATACAAGATGAAGAATCATCACTCGTAAAATCACTACGATTGGGACTGCTAACATTAATCCAACGATTCCACCTATTTCTCCACCAGCCAATAATGCCAACATAATAATAATTGGATGCATATGCAAGCTTTTACCTACAACTAATGGACCTAAAATATTTCCCTCTATAAATTGAAGAGATAAAATGATAACAATTACAATAATAATTGTTTTCGTCGACATTGTAGCTGCAATAATGAGAGCTGGAACAGCGCCAATAATTGGTCCAAAATAAGGTATAATATTCGTTACACCAATTAATAAACCTAATATCAAGGGATATCTTACATTAAAGAACCAAAAAGAAATAAACGCAATTAAACCAATCATAAAACAAACAAACAATTGTCCTCTAATATAATTTCCCAATGAACGATCAACATCTTTTAAAAATTGAATGGCTTCACTTCGCCATTTTCTAGGTGTTAAATACCAACCTGCTTTCTTAATTAGGTCATAATCCTTAAGCATATAAAAAACTAAAAATGGAATGATTGCGATTAATAGCATATAATCAAAAATTCCTTTTAAGCTACTAATTACATTCTCGACAGTTAATGCTAACCAAGCTTCTGTTTTAGCAAAAAGCTGATCAATTCTTTCATGAACGCCATTTGGCCAACGATTCGTTTGATCATGAATTGAATCCACCCACTCAGAATATGCGACAGAAAGCTTCGGGAAATTCTCAGATAAATCACGTAATTGGTTGACTAATACAGGAATTCCTTTATAAAAACCATATCCGATTAAGCCAAAAAAGAGAAAGTAAATAATAAGTATTGAGATTGGTCTTGGTACTCCTGTACGATGTAATTTTTCAATCGTTGGATGAAGGAGATATGTAATAAATGCGCCAATTAAAAAAGGAATAAAAATGGCTTTAAACATAAGAAAAAAAGGAGCCCAAATATCATATAGTTTGAAAAAGATATAAATGGTTAGTAATCCTAATAATAAAATAGTAATTCGTAATAACCATTTTATTTGACGTTCTCTCAAAAAACTCCCTCCTCTTTCCTACTATTCTTTAAAGGAAAGGGATTTTTTATACATGATGTATAAGAAAAGCGCAGTCTCAAACTAAGTAAGCGCTAGAGTTAGATATTAAAACTAAAAAAACTTTTTAAAGAGGCTAGGACATAATTAAAGAGGACATAACAAAAGACGAATAAATCTAAATGCAGTTTAGCTGAAAGAAACAAGTTCGTTCCATTGCGCTGCAGACACTCGCGTTCCACGGGGAGGAAGCTGAGCCTCCTCGACGCAAGCGCCTGCGGGGTCTCAGCCTTTCCTCTACAGCCCGTAGGAGTCGATTGTCTTCCGCTCCATTCTACTGGTTCTTATTAATAGTATGCAAAATCAAAAAACTATTGAAGACGGCAAATAAAAACCCGAACTAATAGGCAAATGATAATAATTTATCACCTAATAATTCGGGTTTATCATTAACTTAACTCTAAAACTTCAGCCTCTAAATATTAAAACATTTTCATCATGCGTTTTTTCATTTTTTTCATTGAACGATTATTCGTCATGTTAGAGTTGCGAGCTAAATGATATGCTGCAGCACCTATTCCTAAAGACATTAATGAGGTTACAGTACGTTTCAAAATCAATCTCCCCTTTACATGCTTATTGATCGTTCATCATCTGAAAACAAATCATCAAGAGAGCTTAACGTGCCATCTTCCTCAACTTGATGTGTTAGAATAGTTCCTTTTGTAACAGACAGTTCAATAAAGCAGCTCCAGCAGTAATATTGATTAACGCCTATCTTCCCAAGATCTTTACTTTTACAATTCGGACATGAAAACAAACGGGCACACCTCTTTTACATTCTTAAAAGTCTATGACGATCGCATCTTTGCTTATCGATAGTGGCTCACCGCTTGATTTCACCACTTTTTTTCCTTCAGCGATGTCAGCAAAAAATCCGTCCGTCAACTCGTATGCCTCAATTGTGCCCATTTCTTCAGAAAAATATACATCCTCCAGCAAACCAAGTCTTTCTCCTTCTTTTGTTATAACTGATTTGTATTGAAGGTCACTATAAGTCTTATACGTGTAATTTTTCTTTAGATCATGGATTGTTAATAAGTTTTCAGCTTCATCAACCATTACTCCATGATCACCGATTGCATGTATTGATTTAATAGGTAAAAAACGATCACGATTGAAAAGACCCTTTCCTTCCATTAGAAGTCCGATGATAAAGCCTTGGGTAGATACGCATAAATTCGTTATATGACCAAGAAGGTCAGCACTGCTGTTGCTGTATACTGGAAGTCCTTTAAGCTTTGAATATGTTCGCAAAGTAGCTCCACCTCTTTCGAACATTTTTATGATTCACTAACCTCCATAAAGTCATACGGTGTAACGTTTTCCATGCCAATATTTGCATCTTCTACAGGAAACGGTAACTCTTTTTGTAACTCATCAATGATTTCATATGCATCACCATTCAGTTTGATCATAAGACTTGTTTGTCTTTCAGAACTCTCATTATTAGATATTCCCCATTGTAATGCGTCCCTCTCACCACATAAAATGAGTGATCGTTTGCTCCTCGTAATAGCTGTATAAATTAAATTCCTACGTAGCATACGATAATATCCCTTTACAATAGGCAAGATCACGATTGGAAATTCGCTTCCCTGTGATTTATGAATCGAACAACAAAACGCATGGGTAAATTGGTTAAAGTCCTGCTTTATGTAGGTAACCTCATTCCCATCAAATGAAACAACAATCATATCTTCTTTTTCAGTATTTTCTTTCGCATAAAAAATAGATACGATTTCTCCAATATCTCCATTAAATACATTTTGATCTGGCTGGTTAACCAGTTGAAGAATTTTATCACCGTTTCGATAAATCACATCACCAAACTTCATTTCTCTTTTACCAGGTGTTTTAGGATTAAAAAGTTCTTGAAGTAGTTTATTTAATGAATCAATCCCAGCTGGTCCCTTATACATTGGAGCTAATATTTGAATATCTCTTGCTGAATACCCTTTATTTATCGCACTTTTTATCACTTTTTCAATAACTTCTTTTATCTGGGCTTGTGAGCACTGAATAAAAGAGCGATCTGAGGTTGGTTTTGTAATATTTTGTGGCATTTGACCCTTTTTAATTTCATGTGCTAACTCAATAATGGAAGATCCTTCTGCTTGTCTATAAATGTCAGTTAATCGAACAGTTGGAATGATTGAAGAAGCTAACAGATCTCTAAGAACCTGACCCGGTCCTACAGAAGGAAGCTGATCTTCATCACCAACCATTACTACTTGAATATTATTTGGTAATGCTTTAAACAATTGATTGGCAATCCAAATATCAACCATGGATACTTCATCAACAATGAGTAGTTTTCCTGAGATTGGATTATCTTCATCATGTTCAAAACCGTCTGCACCATTCCATTTTAATAAACGATGTATCGTAACAGCAGACAGGCCTGTTGCCTCACTCATTCTTTTAGCAGCACGACCAGTTGGTGCAACTAAAAGGATTGGAAATGGCTCCTCTTTTTTATAATCTGAAGGATCTAATGAACAGCCATGTAAATCTGAATATAATTCAACGATCCCTTTAATAACAGTGGTTTTACCTGTTCCAGGTCCTCCTGTTAGTAAAAGCATTGGTGACATTAAAGCTTTCTGAATAGCATCTTTTTGAGTTGGAGCATAATGAACCTTTAATCGTTCTTCAAGATTTCCAAGTGATAATAAAAATTCAGATTCTGGAAATAGCTCTTCATACTCCTTTTGCTCCAAAACTCGTTTGATATTTTTCACTAAACCTTGTTCAGCAAAGTAAAGAGAAGGCATATATGCTCGATCTTCTTCAACGATCATTTTTCCTTCTTCACCTAAAGCAATTATCTCATTTGCAATGTCTCCTTCTTGAATGAGATCTTTTTTTGAATGATCCAGCAATTCTTTTGTTTTAATGACTAATTGTTCAACATTTATATAAACATGACCTTCTTGCAAACTTAAATGTTCAATAATATAATGACAAGCTGCTTTAATTCTCTCAGAGCTCTTCGCTGAGATACCGATTTGCTGTCCAAGTTCATCTGCACGTACGAAGCCAATCCCTTCAATATCTTGTACTAATTGATAAGGATTTTCTTGAATAATTTCTAAGGTTTGATCTTGATATGTTTGATAAATTTTCATGGCCAGCTGAGGCCCAAAGCCTACTTGATTTAATGAGATCATAATTTGTTCTAGACCTTGATGTGACACAAGTGCTTCAACTAACTGTTTTGCTTTGTCTTTGTTTACTTTGGGAATTTCATCGAGGATAGAGGGATTTTGAAGAATCTTTGAGATCGCTGTTTCACCCAATTTATCAACGATTGCTTCTGCGGTTTTCTTTCCAATTCCTTTAAAAAGGTCGCTTGATAAATATTGGATGATTCCTTCCTTTGTTTGAGGTATTTCTTTTCGGAAATGCTCTGTTTGAAATTGCAAACCAAACTTTGGGTGGTTTGTAAAGGAGCCAAAAAAGGTGTATGTATCATCTTCATGCAGGAGTGGAAAATACCCAGTAACAGTTATTTCTTTATCTTCAATATCCTCACTTGTTTCATGAATTCTTACTTTTAAAACAGAATATAAATTCTGCTCATTGTGAAAGATAACTACCTTTACTAATCCTTTCACATACTTTTCATTTTCTGCAAATAAATCTGCACTTTCCTGCATGAAACCATACTCCCTTCTACTGCTAGCTACTACTATTTATTTTCGTTTTCATTTATTATTTTTAACGCATGTCCAGCTAACATATGGTCAGGCTGTATAGTTAGTGCATTTTCTAACAGTTCTTTCGCTTTTACCGTATTTTCTTTAAAAGCATATGCTACACCAAGATTATAAAAAGCATCCGCATGTTGAGTATTTAACGTGATTACTACTTGAAATTGTTTCATTGCTTCATCAACTAAATCAAGTTGAGCTAAACATAATCCATATTGAAATCTTGCATCTGCGTCTTCCTCATTTAACTCGACAGAACGTTGAAAATATGGAAGAGCTAAACGGTTTTGATCGAACTGAAGCATACACATTCCAAGCATAAAATGTAGGTCACCATTGTCCAATCCTTTTCTTAATGCTTTTTCATACATGTTTTTAGCTTCATTATAGTTTTCTTGATTAAAGTAAACATTTCCTGCTCCATAATAAGAAGTTGCAGTATTTTCATCAATTTCAATTGCTTTTTCATAAAATTTTAATGCTTTCTCGAGTTCATTTACTGCTGAAAGTAAGTTTCCGAAATTAACATAACTTACTGGATCAGCCGGATTTGATTCGATCGCCTGTGAAAATGCTGTTGCTGCTTCTTCAAAATGACCTTTTTGCATAGCTTCAATACCAAGTTGATTATTATCCATTTTGTACCCTCTTTCAAGTGTTATTTATCTCAGTTTATTTGCAGAACAAATTACGTTTAAGATAACATCTTTACAGCTCTTTTTATATATGTTGGCCATATGTAATTCCATTTATTTTTCAGTACGTAATAAATCCTTAAGATATAACAAGAGTAAAAGGCTGACTCCACTATAAGCGTCAGCCCCTTACCTATACATGCTATGTTTTAACCTACATACCAAAGTTTTTTATCATCTTTGTATACTTCATCAATTGTGCCTCCACCTAGACAAATTTCACCATCATAAAAAACAACAGCTTGTCCTGGTGTAACAGCACGGATTGGCTTTTTAAACAAAACCTTTGCTGTATGATCATCTATCATTTTTACTGTTACTTCATTATCTTCTTGGCGATAACGAAATTTTGCTGTACAAGATAACTCTGTATTTGGAGAATCTGAAACCCAGCTTATATCTGTTGCGATGATAGAGTCAGAGTATAAAAGCTCATTATGAAAACCTTGATCAACATATAATACATTTTTCTCTAAATCCTTACCAATTGCAAACCACGGATCACCACTACCACCTATACCTAAGCCATGACGTTGACCTATCGTATAATACATAAGTCCATCATGTTTACCTTTTACTTCACCATCAAGGGTTTGCATAATTCCAGGTTGTGCAGGCAGATAGCCACTTAGAAATTCTTTAAAATTTCTTTCACCTATAAAGCAAATCCCTGTACTGTCTTTTTTTGTCGCTGTGGCAAGGTTTGCTTTCTTCGCCATTTCACGTACAAGTGGCTTTTCAATATCACCTATTGGAAACATAACCTTTGAAAGTTGTTCTTGACCTAATTGGTTTAAGAAATATGTTTGATCTTTGTTATCATCTATTCCACGCAGCATTTTGTATTCTCCGTCACGAAACTCAACACGTGCATAATGACCTGTTGCCAAGTAATCTGCACCGAGAGACATAGCATGCTCTAAAAATGCTTTAAATTTGATTTCTTTATTACACATCACGTCAGGATTAGGTGTTCGTCCTGCTTTATATTCATCAAGGAAATAAGTAAATACTTTTTCCCAGTACTGTTTTTCAAAATTCACCGCATAGTAGGGAATTCCAATCTGATTACATACTTCAATCACATCGTTATAATCTTCTGTTGCTGTACATACTCCATTTTCATCGGTATCATCCCAATTCTTCATGAATATACCAATCACTTCATATCCTTGTTCTTTTAACCGAAGAGCTGCCACTGAAGAATCAACTCCTCCAGACATCCCGACAACAACTCTTGTATCTTTAGGATCTTTAATCATCCCGTCACCTCCAATAATACTCTATGTTGTAACTTTTTTAACGACTTTTACAATCTCATTTGCTGCATATTGAATATCTTCAAAATTGGTTCCTAATCCAAAGCTAAATCGAACCGATGAAAGTAATTTATCTGATTCTTTGCCATACATGGCGACTAGGACATGTGAAGGATCAATTGAACCTGCTGTACAAGCTGACCCACTTGATGCAGCAATACCGGCTAAATCTAAATTTACAAGTAATGACTCTATATTAGTTGTTGGAAAATAAACATTAAATACATGAGGCAATCCATCACTTGGACTATTTACTTCAAAGCTGAGCTGATGTTGCTGAAAAATAGATATCATTTCTTGCTTAAATGCCATGTAGTTTTCCGCTTTTTGTTTCTGTGTTGCTAAGGATACTTGGGCAGCAAGTTGAAAACCAAAAATACCAGGAACATTTTCAGTCCCAGCTCTTCGTTTTAATTCTTGTTCTCCTCCATGTAGAGTTGGCTGTAACTTAACGCCTGATTTTGCATATAAAAAGCCGACTCCTTTTGGCCCGTTAATCTTATGAGAAGAAACAGATAATAAATCTACATTAAGTTCATTAATATCTATCTGTTCAATTCCATAAGCTTGTACAGCATCTGTATGAAAAATTGCTTGATGATCTTTTAGTATGTTACCAATTTCTCTTATAGGCTGAATAACACCTACTTCATTATTGCCATACATAATTGTAACAAGCACTGTCTGATTTGTTAGGCTATTCGTTAAATCTTCAATTGATATCATGCCATACTTATCTACAGGTAAATAGGTAATATCATAACCGATTTTCTCTAAATATTTACAAGCATGTAATACTGCATGATGCTCTATTTCTGTTGTAATAATATGTTTGCCCTTATGTTGGTTCGCCAAAGCTGAACCAATAATAGCTAAGTTATCAGCTTCAGTTCCCCCACTTGTAAATATAATTTCAGCTGGTTTAGCACCGATCGTTTTGGCAAGACTTCTTCTAGCTTCATCAAGAATACGCCTAGCTTCTCTCCCAAATGAATGTATACTAGAAGGGTTTCCATAGCTTTCTATCATCATTGACATCATTTTTTCTGCAACTTCTGGATAAATTGGGGAAGTTGCCGCATGATCAAGATATATTCTTTTCACCAACGACCCCTCCTTCCTACACATGGTATTTAAGCATCACACTAAAGAGCTTTTTAGAATATAAAATTAAATATAAAACATATAAGGCTCTTGTTCACCATCTGTATAGCTAGCAAGGTCCTCTAGTGTTGTATTATCAAGAACATCCTTAACAGCATCACGAATTCGAATCCAAAGAGCTCTTTTTGCTGGCTCTTCATCCTCCAGAACTTCAACTGGACTTATTGGTCCTTCTAACACTCGGATAATATCACCTGAAGTGATATTAGCGGGTTCATCTCCTAAAATATAGCCTCCATAAGCCCCTCTAATACTTTTTACAAGACGGGCATTTCTTAATGGGGCAATAAGTTGCTCAAGGTAATGCTCTGATAAATTATGAGTTTGAGCAATACTTTTTAATGAAGTAGGTCCTTCCCCGTGCTTTTTTGCGAGTTCGATCATAATTGTTAATCCGTAACGTCCTTTTGTTGATATTTTCATAATATCCCCCTTAAGCTTTACGATCTAGCAAACTTGTTTCAAATAATTTTCCACTTGGATTAAATAGTTTACCAAAAAGTTTATTTGTTGATTTTTCACAAAACGGAATCATGATACCTGCCATGTACCCTAGAGATAGCGTTGTGATAATCGTTCCAATAAATACAGGTCCACCTAAAATCCAGCCGATAAATAAGACAATAATCTCAATACTACCTCTAATAACCGTTATAGACTTACCCGTTTTTTCTACTAAAGCCATCATTAAGCTATCCCTGGGTCCTGCACCACATTTTGCAGATATATATAATCCCATGCCATAACATAAAACAACAATGCCTATTAGAAGCATCAGCAATTTACCTAAAAACGAATCAGGTGTTTGAAGAAAAGGCAATAATAAAAATAAATCAATAAAAATCCCAATTGTTATCATATTAATAAAAGCACCAATTTGCGGAATCCTCCCCATAAGAAAGGTAGCCATCACTAAGATTAACGCACCGGTAATAATCGTCCAAGAACCAATAGTTAAGCCAAATTGATAATACAAACCAATATGAAGCACATCCCAAGAAGAAACACCTAACTCCGCTTTAATTGTCAATACAATACCAAATGACATAATGAGTAAACCTATAAAATAAACAACCCATTTAAAGATTGCTTCTGTAATATACTTATTATTCGCCATAAATAACCTCCGATACTAAGAAAAGCGAAAGGCGCCTTGTTTAGACCCGACAGGCATAAGACGCTCAGGAATAGAAGACGTTCTTTGTCTTCAATTCCTGTGTGGCTTATGACCCCGAGGGGCTAGGCGCTGCAGCTAGACAATGAAAAGCGGAAGGCGCCGTTTATCGGCGACAAGCATAAGGCGATTTGGATAAGAAGGTGTTCTTTACCTTCAATTCCTATTTGACTTATGATCTCGAGCCGATGGCGCCTGTAGCTAGACAATGAAAAGCGTAAGCGCCTGTTCAGCCCCGACAGGCATAAGACGCTCAGGAATAGAAGACGTTCTTTGTCTTCAATTCTTGAGTGGCTTATGACCCCGAGGGGCTAGGCGCTGCAGCTAGACAATGAAAAGCGAAAGGCGCCTGCTTATCGGCGACAAGCATAAGGCGATTTGGATAAGAAGGTGCTTTTTACCTTCTATTCCAAATTGACTTATGACCTCGAGCCGATGGCGCCTGGAGCTAGACATTGAAAAGCGAAAGGCGCCAGTTTAAACCCGACAGGCATAAGGCAAAGCGGCTAGAAGGTTAATTAATAAATACTTATCAAATAATAGCAACCTACTTTGCTCAAGAAATACCCAATATCATCTTTGAACACTTGCCATTATAGCATATTATCACTAAGGTTAGCACTAAAACCGACTATACAACTAGGACATTCAGAAGAAGCTTATTTGTTTTCTTTCTTAAATTGCTCCAATTTCTTATATATACCAGCAAGACGCTTTTCTTCACCAGCTTCAATTGGTCGATAGTATTTTGTTCCTAATAGTTTGGTTGGAAGATAATCCTGTTGAACCCAGCCACCAAATGTTCCAATCGGAAAATCATGAGGATATTTGTAGCCAACATGTCCTAAATCCTTTGCACCTGCGTAATGGCCATCTCTTAGATGTTTAGGGATATCCCCCACATTTCCATGCCGAATATCATTGATTGCCATATCTAAAGCTTTGTATGCTGAATTAGATTTAGAAGATAAGCACATCTCAACTACAGCCACTGATAAGGGAATTCTAGCCTCAGGTAGTCCTAACCGTTCACTAGCAGTAACCGCGGCTAACACATTGTTACCTATTGTTGTATCAGCTAATCCAATATCTTCATAAGCGATAACAAGTAATCTTCGGTTTACAGCAACTAAATCACCTGTTTCAAGTAAGTGAGCTAAATAATATAGTGCTGCATCTACATCACTTCCTCGAATACTTTTCTGAAGACTTGATAATAAGTTATAAAAATTCGATCCTTTTTTATCTCCATAAACACCTACTCGACCGATCATATCTTTAATAATCTCATCATCGATTAAATAAGTAGCATTCTCCTTTGGGGAGGCATAGACGATTGATTCTAGCAATGTTAAAGATTTCCTTGCATCACCATTAGATCCGAAGGAAATTTTATCTATTTGCTCATCAGAAATTTTAATTGATAGCTTTCCAAGACCTTTTTGCTCATCATGTAAGGCTTTGTTAATCAATTCCTTTATGTTCTCAGTCGTTAATCGAGTAAGCTGCTTTATTTGCCCACATCTACTTCGAATCGCAGGATTTACATCATGAAAGGGATTTTCCGTTGTAGCTCCAATTAATATGATATCTCCACGCTCAACATGTGGTAGTAAATAATCTTGTTGTGCTTTATTGAATCGATGAATTTCATCTAAAAATAAAATAACCTTACCTGTGAGACGAGTTTCATCAACAACAGCTTCTACATCTTTTTTTCCAGCCGTCGTTGCATTTAAAGCGATAAAAGGAATACTAGTTGTACCAGCTATAGCAAAAGCAATTGACGTTTTTCCAATTCCCGGCTCACCATATAAAAGCATGGATGGAACATAGCCATTTTTAATCATTTTATATAAACTTGTATGTGATCCAATTATATCTTTCTGACCAACAATTTCATCTATTGTTGTTGGTCTCATACGATAAGCAAGTGGCTCACCATTCATAGTTAACACTCCAATCATTCATATTGGCTGTTTTCGTTAACTTGAGTAAAACAGCCATGTATAACGTATAGTAGCATCTTTTTCTTCAATTATGGCCTCTTTAATGCAACAGAAACCATACTTCCAACACATAGATATTTCATCAAACAACAATTCTACTAAAAGAGAGCATCTTATTAGATTATATAGTGTAGTGGAAATCTTTCAAATGAAAGAGATTCATACTAATTTCTCACTCAATATTCCGCGTAATAATATGAATTTATCAGGAAACGCTAAGAGAAAATAATAAACAGCGTAAAGGAGGGTATCATGAAGGTTAGACAAGATGCTTGGTCACAAGAAGATGATCTACTACTAGCCAAGACCGTTTTACAACATATTCAAAAAGGGAGCACACAGGTGGCTGCATTTGAAGAAGTAGGTGATCGGCTAAACAGGACATCAGCAGCATGTGGGTACCGCTGGAATGCAGAAGTTAGAAAAAATTATAAAATAGAAGTGGAAAAGGCCAAAATACAACGCAAACAAAATAGTAAAGAAAAAGACAAAGAGCTCTCACAACATGAAATCAATTCAAGTGATCTATTAAAGAAAAAAACTCCAATACCTAATTTAGAATCCGGTATTCCTATAACTTTGAATGATTGTATCACTTTTTTAAGTCATGAACTAACAAACAATGATCATGATAGTCAAAATGAACAAATAAAACTAAAAAGGGAAAATGAAATGCTTAAGAAAAAACATACTGAACTTGAGTCAAAGTATGAAAAGCTATTACAAAGAAAACAGTATATTGAACATGACTATAAACTATTGATGTCCATGCTTAGTCAAGCTCAAAAAATGACTGAAGACACAACAGCTAAAAAATATTATAACTAAATGTAAGGCTCTTTTCTGAACGATTGTTCCTATGTAACCAAAGTTCTTAGTGAAACAGTGTATATTCACGATAAAGGTACTATTTTATGAAGAAAAGATACCACTAGACTTAATAGAGTGCCGGTTGCTTCTGTTATTTAAAAGCAACAAATTTTGCGAAAACAGCCAAATGTAAAGAGGCTGAACATAACAGATCAGCCTCTTTCACTTATTTTTCATCTTTTACTCGTGTAATTTTGATATCCTTTAGAAGTTCTGTAATAACATATCCTCCCATAATCAAACCTGCTACAGAAGGGACAAAAGCATTTGACGATGGTGGCATTTTTGCTTTACGAATTTGTGCCTCATCATTTCCTACTTCTTTCCGCACTTCCTCACGTATAACTATAGGACTTTCATCAGAGAACACAACTTTAATTCCCTTATGAATGCCTTCTTTTCGTAATCGTGTACGGATCACCTTTGCAATCGGATCAGTATGTGTTTTTGAAATATCAGCAACCTGAAACCTTGTTGGATCCATTTTATTTGCTGCACCCATACTTGAAATAATTGGAATATTCCGTTTTAAGCATTCTTTCATCAAATGAATTTTATATGAGATCGTATCAGATGCATCAACGACATAATCTATATTTTGATCAAAAAATTGCTCATATGTTTCTTCTGTATAAAACATTTTTAGTGATATTACTTCACAATCAGGGTTAATATCTTTTACCCTTGCTTCCATTAGATCTACTTTTGGTTGTCCCACAGTAGAAACTAGTGCATGAATTTGTCGGTTAACATTCGTAATATCAACATCATCTTTATCAACTAAAACTAGTTTACCGACACCAGATCTAGCTAGAGCCTCAGCTGAAAAAGAACCAACTCCTCCAATACCTAAGACTGCAACTGTACTATTTTTAAGAATATTTAACCCTTCTGTACCTATAGCTAATTCGTTACGAGAAAATTGATGTAACAACTAATTCAACTCCATTTAATCCATATTTCAGTTATAGTCAATCTATGTAATGAGAGTATTTTTACCTGAAAACGAATATATCATACACAGACGGAAATGCAAGTATTTTATAGAGATTTGTGTGAAAACGTTGTTGTTAATTATATGGCTGTGTTAAATTTTAATGTTGATAATCAGGCAAAAATTATAGGGAAGCCATATACAGAGGTTTCCCTATTTAATACTTCTTGTAATTGCTACATTTGAGTTATTAAGTTCCTTATGAATTTCATCTAAATCATGTGATATAACAGTTATAAGTGGGATTTGGTTAGGGTTACAGAACACCAATACTTTTTGTTTATCTGTTTCAATTATAAAACCGTATTCCCCCTGAAACTTTTCTTTACGCTTTTGATTAGGTGATTTCATTTCGTAGGTTTCTGCAATAACTGATATTATTGGATTTTTAAATTCACAGATTTTATCATATTCACTTTGGAGTTTATTTTCTTCTTGGAAATTCGTACTACTTATTGATAAACGGTCAAGTTCTCCCCAAAAAGTATGGTCATAAGGGTTATTCATCAAATGAAAACTTTGTTGTTTCTCGTTAATCAATACTGCAAATTCTCCATTAAAGTACAAATATAACGTTTCACTATTAGATAACATCTTATAATCATCTACATTTATATCTAAGTACACTTTTTCCATCGTTTACTCCTTTAGCTAATTACACGTTGAATTTCGACAAACGTAAACTATCATAAGTATCTGTCATTTCAAATACAAATGATTTAAGTAAGAATTCTTTAATATTGTGTTTTGTACCTTCATTACTACGACTATCGACAAATAAGAACCAAGAAAGGTAGTTATCAAGATACTTTGTGGACACACCTTTAAAGCGGTCTATCCATTGTTTCATACGAGAATGGAGACCATTTACATTTTGAATGTGGTATAAGCCTTTTATGACGTGCTTCCCATCATTTGATTTAATTCGATAATGTTCTAAGCCTTTTTCTTTTGCATAGGTCTTATATGCTCTCCAAGCATCAGTAACAAGTACATTATCAGATGACAGTTTAGAACCAATCATATTATCAACCTTAGTTTTAACGATACGCCCCATACAAGCTACCTTTGATACAGTAGCCTTTGTGCGGTCTCTGGCAACAAGAACACATACTTGTTCGTGGCTAATCCCTCTGTGTTTAGACTTCCCACCACGTTTACGAGCTTTACACTCTGAAATGCCACGTTTTCCTTTTTCAGAGTATAGGAAATAGGTCTCGTCAACTTCAACGATACCTTCAAATTGTTCAAAATCCATTTGTTTAAGGGCGTTTAACAGTTTGTGTCTCCAATAAAAGAGAGTAACCCAAGTAACCCCCACAATTTCAGCTGACTTTCGCAGAGAATAGCCTTTAAACATACAATCAACAAATGTAATCCACTCGTTTCCTTTTCGAGTTCTATAAATAACTGTATTAGTGGTATCAGTGAAAGTCTTTCTGCAAGCCCTGCAACGATAGCGTTGACGACCATTATATTTACCAAATCGAACAACGTGTTCGGACATACAGTGAGGGCATTCAAAACCCTCTTTGAAACGAGTCTCCCGCATTTCTTCGATTAAACGACCACCAACGGAGGAGGAAGGTTCAACATAGCGTTTTACCCATTGATACACTTTTTCTTTTTCAGTATGCGATAGTTTATCAATTTCCTTTAATAATTCGCTAAACGTACTGCTCAACCTTAAAACCTCCTCCGAATGTTTGTTCTCGTACTAATTATACAAAGAATTCGAGAAGGTATCAAATATCAACATTTACCTTTAACAGAGCCAATTATATAAATAATTGCAAATAAAGCAAAATAAAAGAGCCAAACTTCCAACTGGAATTTTTGACTCTATATGTATTGTCCCGATTATGCCGTCGCCGTTTCCCTCGTTTTGAACCCGCCCTTAGCAGGTGGGTGCTCTATTCTAACTGTTTGTAAGTCCTCTCTCGAAAGTAAGAGGCGTTTACTACTTTTAGAAACACAAGCTCCCGAATCTATAATGTTAGGTCAAAACTAGGTGTACAACGAACACATCAGGACTTTTTTATTTTATTTGTTAATTAAATAATAGCAAGTTAAACATTACATTTCAATATTCTTGGTAGCTCTTATGACAAGAATTAATCACGAAGCTCTATATTTAATTCCTCTAATTGTGCTTCACTTACAGCACTAGGTGCATTTGTTAGTAAATCACTTGCACTAGCTGTTTTCGGGAACGCAATTGTATCTCTTAGGTTTGTTCGACCTGCTAATAACATCACTAGTCTGTCTAAACCTAAAGCAATACCTCCATGTGGTGGTGTTCCATATTCAAATGCTTCAAGTAGAAAACCGAATTGCTCTTTTGCTTCTTCATCAGAGAATCCAAGTAACTTAAACATTTTTTCCTGTATATCTTTTTCAAATATACGAATGGACCCTCCACCTAGCTCATAACCATTAAGAACAATATCATATGCTTGTGCTTTCATTTTGCCAGGATCTGATTCAAATAAATCTATATCTTCTCTAGCCGGCATCGTAAATGGATGATGTGCAGCATAATAACGTTTTGTTGCTTCATCATATTCAAGTAATGGCCAATCAATGACCCATAAGAAGTTGAATTTACTTTCATCAATAAGTTTTAAATCTTTTCCTAGCTTCATACGAAGAGCACCTAGTGCATCAGCAACAACTGATTTTTTATCAGCAACAAATACTAATAAATCTCCAACTGTAGCCTCCAACGTTTGTAGAAGTCCTTTTTGTTCTTCTTCTGTAAAGAATTTGATAATTGGACCCTTTAAGCCATCTTCTTCAACTTTTAGCCAAGCTAAACCTTTTGCTCCATAAGGTGCAACAAATTCAGCTAAAGCATCCATGTCTTTTCTTGAATATTTATCAGCAGCACCTTTAACATTGATAGACTTTACTTGTCCACCATTGGCTACTACTGTGTTAAATACTTTCAAGCCACTGTCTTTCACAACTTCAGCCACATCAACAAGCTCTAATCCAAAACGAGTATCAGGTTTATCTGAACCGAAACGACTCATCGCTTCATCATATGACATTCTTTGAAGTGGTAACTCAATATCAATATTTTTTGTTTCCTTCATAATTCTAGCCATCATTTTTTCCGTCATAGCCATAATATCATCTTGACTCATAAAAGATGCTTCAATGTCTATTTGCGTGAATTCAGGTTGACGATCTGCTCTTAAATCTTCATCACGGAAACAACGAGCAATTTGATAATATTTATCAAACCCGGAAACCATTAATAATTGCTTAAAGATTTGTGGTGACTGTGGCAATGCGTAAAATTCACCATCATGAACACGACTTGGCACTAAATAATCACGAGCACCCTCAGGAGTACTTTTTGTTAAAATAGGTGTTTCAATATCCAAAAATCCTTTTTCATCTAAGAAATTACGCATTGATTTAGTTACATTATGACGCATTTGGATTGTATTAAATAAGGCTGGTCTTCTTAAATCTAAATAACGATATTTTAAACGAACATCCTCTGAAACTTCCTCAGATTTATCTTCAATCAAGAAAGGTGGATTTTTTGCAGCATTTACGATAGTGACACTTTCAACAATCACTTCAATTTTCCCTGTTGGTACATTCGGGTTAATTGTTTCTTCGCTTCGTAGAACAACCTTACCTGTGATATCCAAAACATACTCACTACGAACTCTTTCAGCAATTTGTAACGCTTCTTCAGAAACTTCAGGATTAAAAACAACCTGAACAACTCCTGTACGATCACGAAGGTCAATAAAAATAACTCCTCCAAGATCGCGACGTTTTTGAACCCAACCTTTTAAAATAACTTTCTCTCCAATAGCAGTTTCAGGTACTTCTCCACAATAATATGTACGGCCAAACATGAAACCCTCTCCTCTCAATATATTACTTAGAATTTTGGTTTAAATATGAAATAAGTTCATTTATTACAATCTCTTCTTGTGTACCTGTGTCCATATTTTTTACAGCAATCACATTCTTTTCTAATTCATCATCACCCAGAACGGCAACGAATTTTGCATTGTGACGATCTGCTGCTTTAAATTGTGCTTTCATCTTTTTATCTTCATAATCTTTTTCCGCTTTAAAACCTGCATTTCTCATTTCATAAAGTAATGAAACTGCACGGTCTTTCGCCTGATCTCCCATTGTCACAATATAACAATCTATCGCTGATGAAATTGGTAATTCTACACCTTCAGCTTCTAGGGCCGATAATAGACGCTCAATACTAAGTGCAAACCCAATACCTGGAGTCTCTGGACCGCCAATCTCTTGAGCGAGTCCATTATAGCGACCACCGCCACAAAGAGTTGTAATTGCACCAAATCCTTTTGCATTACTCATAATTTCAAACGCTGTATGATTATAATAATCAAGCCCACGAACAAGGTTTTGATCAACTTCAAATGAAATACCATTTGCTGTTAAGTATTGTTGTACTTTTTCAAAATAACTCTTAGATTCTTCATTTAAAAATTCAAGAATAGAAGGAGCTGAACTCATTAACTCATGATCACGATCTTTTTTACAATCTAATATGCGCAATGGATTTTGTTGTAAGCGATTTTGACAATCTGAACAAAATTCATTAATTCTAGGTTCAAAATGAGCAATTAATGCTTCACGATGAGCTGTTCGACTTGCTGCATCACCTAAACTATTGATCACAAGCTTTAAACTTTTAAGACCTAGTGTTCCATATAAATTCATAGCAAGAGAAATAACTTCTGCATCAATTGCCGGATCATTACTACCAAGTGCTTCAATACCAAATTGAACAAATTGACGAAAACGACCTGTTTGTGGACGCTCATAACGAAACATAGGTCCAATATAATAAAGCTTTGTTGGCTGTGACGGATTAGAATAAAGCTTCTTTTCTACAAAAGAACGAACTGTTGATGCTGTCCCTTCTGGTCGTAGAGTAATACTTCTTCCTTTACGATCTTGGAAAGTATACATTTCCTTTTGGACAATATCCGTGCTTTCACCAACACCACGTGAGAATAATTCTGTATGTTCAAAAATCGGGGTGCGAATTTCCTTGTATTGATATCTGCTACATAAATCACGAGCAGTATTTTCAATATACTGCCACTTTTCAACTTCTCCAGGTAAAATATCCTGCGTACCTCTAGGAATCTGGAATGACATTACTTTTCTCCTCCAATACACAAATGCTATATGATCTGGGTAGTTACCCGAGCTCCAATTGTTATTTTGCGAAGTGGTTCAAAACAACAAAAAAACTCCCGTCTCTACAATAATGTAGGGACGAGAGTTATACCCGTGGTTCCACCCTAGTTGAAATAGTATTATCTATCTCCACTCAAACAGTTAACGCCTGTAACGTTCAGCTCCTACTAAACATAATGTTTTTCAGAGAGAAACCTAAGGAGTGTTTTTCAATAAGTCATCATGTAGAAATGTTTTCAGCCTCAGACATTTCCTCTCTAGTCATGTGTATTCTTATTTACTGTTCTCCCTCATTGGTTCAAATGCTATGTATATTTCAACATAATTTTATTATCGAATTTTATCTTATCATACGTATCTTTGCGGTACATTGTCAAGAACGATTTAAATGTTTTTTTAATTTCTTAACATCTCCAAGTGAAATACCAAACTCTGATGCAAGCTCAAATGAAGTTTCATCTTGTTCTTTCATCATAAAATCGTGAAGATTCACACCAAACACATCACGAGTTGAGTGTGATATATTGCCTTTTTCACTATTTCTCATTTTCATAACCCCTTCACTTTTTATTATCTTGTACTTGTTACACTTTCTTCTGTCATTCGGATAAGCTTTTTCTAATGTAACTAGAAGAATATAAACTTGCTTTTAAAAATTCTGAAAGGTTGCTGCTTACATAGCATCTAGATCAACACTAAGCGTTAATAAAGTTATTATCTTAATTATCTTTTCCTATTTTGGAAGATTTTATTTCAAATTTTAAAAGGAATGTCGATATAAGTAGAGAAATGGTTATATTAGCAATTTTTTAAAGGAGGATTTATCATTGATTCGCAAACTTATGACCTTATTCATTTGTCTAACTGTGCTGCTAACTTCTTCATTGTTTGGCACTGTTAAAACGACAGCTGCAAATGAACAGGTCACAATTAAGGTCGACCTATTAAACGTTCGAAGTGGTGCTGGGCTTACTTATTCAGTTATTGCCAAGGTCAAAAAGGGGCAAACATATGATGTGGTTGAAAAGAAAAACGATTGGATAAAAATTAAATTATCTAATAGCTCAACTGGTTGGGTAGCAGGATGGCTTGTAACCGAGAAAAAACAACCCACCTCTCCAAAACCTACAACATCAGAAACTGTTTCGAAAAGTTCAACTGTTATATCAAACGCAACTGGCTTAAGATTTCGTTCAGGTCCTGGAACAACCTTCTCAGTAATTGGTGTATTTGATAAAGGGAAATCAGCTACATATTTAGAAAAAAGCGGGAATTGGGTGAAAATTTCCTATTCTGGTAAACAAGGCTGGGTATCTTCTCAATTTGTAACGATTAAAAATGCTACTACAGGAGGCACTTCAAGTTCGAGTCCTTCGGTAAAAACTAGTGCAACAGTTACTGCTACTTCCCTTAATGTAAGAAGTTCTTCTTCTACAAAAGGATCATTAATTGGTAGTTTAAAGAAAAATGCAACAGTAAACATTACTAAGATTCAAGGTGATTGGGCATATATTGAAACATCAAGTATTAAAGGCTGGGTACATCGTGATTATCTAAAGGAAGGCTCTTCAAAGCCTGCCGAAACATCAAAAGATACAAATACTACACCAAAGACACCAACAAATACAACTTCTACTGGTACCGTAACTGCTACTTCTTTAAATGTAAGAGATAATGGAACATTGAGTGGCAAAGTCATCTCTTCTGTTACCAAGGGAACAAAGGTGACTATTTTAGAAGAAAGAAGTGACTGGTATAAAATAAGCTATGGCTCAAACAAAGTTGGATGGGTTGCAGGTTGGTATGTGACGAAAACGACGTCAGTTACACCTGTTAAGGAAACACCAGCTACGTCAAAAAAGCAGGTAAAGATTATTTATGATGGAACAAATATACGTAGTGGAGCATCAACAAGTCACTCCATCGTCAAAAGAGCGAAACTAGGAGAAACTTATGAAATTGTTAGCACTTCCGGAGAGTGGTACAAAATTAATATTGGAAATAACAAAACTGCCTTTATAGCTGGTTGGGTGATCGAAACTATAGGTGTTAGCTCTCCAATTACAAAGCCTGGCTCTGAACAATATGTTAAAAGCAAGACAATCATTATTGATCCGGGTCATGGTGGTCAAGATAGCGGGGCAGTCGGAACAAGAGGAACACTCGAAAAGAATTTAACATTAGTAACAGCTAAACTAGTTTACGATAAGTTAAAATCAGCGGGTGCAAATGTTTTTCTTACTCGTTCAAATGATACGTACATTAGTTTAAATTCTAGGGTAAGTACATCTCATTACCGAAATTCAGAAGCGTTCATTAGCTTACATTTTGATAGCACAACAGATAGAAGGGCTTCTGGTACGACAACGTATTATTATAACTCATTAAAAGATGCCCCATTAGCATCAAAAATGAATGTAGAGATAGTTAAACAAGCGAAACTAAGAGACCGTGGTATCAAATTTGGTAACTTCCACGTAATTCGTGAAAACAAAGCTCCTGCTATTTTATTAGAATTAGGTTTTTTAAGTAATCAAACAGAAGAATTAACAGTTGCTTCTTCAAGCTACCAAGAACGAACTGCACAAGGTATCTATAATGGATTAACTCAATATTTTAAATAAGTATAAGAAAAGTGCAACGCGCCCGCCTATCGGCGACAAGCATAAGACGATTCGGCTGGAAGGTTGTTCTTTAACCTTCTTGACGGATTGGCTTATGACCTAGGAAAAAAGGGGGTTATTTTTTCCCTCGAGCCGATGGCGCCTGGAGCTAGACACCAAAACTACGTGCAGAATTTTATACTTTCTTATCTTTTGAAAAAAGGTTAATCCTTCCAACTTGGAAGGATTAACCTTTTTTGATAAACTATGAAATTCAACAATTCAACTTGTTTACATTTATTCTATTTACTTTCGAGTATTAATGTTACAGGACCAACATTCGTAAATTCCACATCCATCATACTACCAAAAGTACCTGTTTCAACATGCAAGCCTTTATTTTTTAACTTTTCATTAAAAAGTTTATATAGTTCTTTTGCAGAGTCTGGTTTTGCAGCATTCATAAAATTAGGACGTCGCCCTTTTCGACAATCACCATATAACGTGAATTGTGAAACAGACAGCACTTGTCCATTAACATCTATTAGGGAGTCATTCATTTTCCCATTTTCATCTTCAAAAATCCGTAAATGGGCAATTTTATCTGCTAGATACTCAGCATCATCTTCTGTATCTTCATGTGTAACACCAACTAATACCATTACACCGTTTTCGATTGATCCTACTACTTCATCAGCAACAGTCACCTTTGCATTCTTAGCTCTTTGAATAACCACTTTCACGAACAAAACCTGCCTTGATTCATTAATTCATCATTCTTCGTACTGAATAAACGTCAGATATTTGCTTAATTCGTTCAACAACTTTATGCAAATGATTAATATTTGAAATAGATATGGCCATATTAATTGTTGCTACTTTGTTTCGATCAGACTTACCAGCTACAGAAGAAATATTGGTTTTTGTTTCATTAACAACTTGAAGAACTTCATTTAATAAACCTCTACGGTCATATCCAAGTATTTCGATTTCAACATTATATTCTTTTCTGCTTGTTAAAGGCTGATTTTCCCACTCTACATCAATTAAACGTTCTTTTGCATCATCTGTATGAACATTTGTACAGTCATCTCTATGAACAGAAACACCTCGACCTTTTGTGATGAATCCTACTATTTCATCACCTGGTACAGGGTTACAGCATTTTGATAAACGGATTAGCAAGTTATCAATACCTTTAACTTGTACACCTGCATCACGTCTTCTAGGCGTAGTAGAAGTTACTTGCTTAGCCTCATTAATTACCTCACGAACATTCTTTTCCTGTTCTTCTTGATCACGCTTTTTACGCCATTTCTCTGTTAAACGATTAGCAACCTGCAACGCAGTCACGCCATTATAACCAACAGCAGCATACATATCCTCTTCATTTGAGAAGTTAAATTTCTCTGCTACACGCTGTAAGTTATCAATCGTCATAATTTCTTTTATATCAAAATCTAAATTCTTAATTTCTTTTTCAACCATTTCTTTGCCTTTTTCAACATTCTCTTCACGACGTTGCTTTTTAAAGAATTGGCGAATTTTATTTTTTGCTTGAGAAGTTTGTGCTAGCTTTAACCAATCTTGACTTGGCCCATAAGAATGCTTCGACGTGAGAATTTCAATAATATCTCCTGTTTTCAGCTTATAATCGAGCGTGACCATCTTTCCATTAATTTTCGCACCAATTGTTTTGTTGCCTATTTCTGAATGAATTCGATAAGCAAAGTCAATCGGAACCGAACCAGAAGGTAACTCAATCACATCGCCCTTTGGTGTAAAGATAAAGACCATGTCTGAGAATAGGTCAATTTTTAATGATTCCATGAATTCCTCTGCGTTCGTTACATCATCTTGGAATTCTAGAATTTCTCTAAACCATGTTAGTTTTTTCTCGAGTGTTGATTTTTCATCTACTTCTTTGCCTTCTTTATATGCCCAATGTGCCGCAATTCCGTACTCAGCAATTTGGTGCATTTCAATCGTACGTATTTGGACTTCTAGAGGATCTCCTTTAGGACCAATAACAGTTGTATGAAGTGATTGATACATATTAGCTTTTGGCATGGCAATATAATCTTTGAAGCGGCCAGGCATTGGCTTCCAACACGTATGGATGATCCCTAGTACCGCGTAGCAGTCTTTTATACTATTCACAACAATTCTTACAGCTAACAAATCATAAATTTCATTAAATTGCTTATTTTGAAGAGCCATTTTTCGATAAATGCTGTAAATATGTTTAGGTCTTCCTGAGAAGTCCGCTTCAATATTTACTTCATCAACACGATCACGCACTTCATTAATCACTTCATCTAAATATTCTAATCGCTCTTGGCGTTTCTTTTTCATAAGATTAACAATTCGATAGTATTGTTGTGGGTTAAGATAACGTAGTGATGTATCTTCTAACTCCCATTTAATCTTTGAGATCCCCAATTTGTGAGCTAAAGGCGCAAAGATTTCTAGTGTTTCATTCGATATTCTTCTTTGCTTTTCCTGTGGTAAATGTTTTAGCGTTCTCATATTATGAAGACGGTCAGCAAGCTTGATCAAGATTACTCGTATATCTTGTGCCATCGCAACAAACATTTTACGATGATTTTCTGCTTGTTGCTCTTCTTTTGATTTATATTTGATTTTACCTAGCTTTGTTACTCCATCAACGAGCATGGCTACTTCGTCGCTAAATTCCTTACGCAAGTCATCTAGCGTTATTTCAGTATCTTCTACAACATCATGCAGAAATCCTCCAGCAATTGTTGAGGGGTCCATCTCTAAGTCTACCAATATCCCTGCTACTTGAATCGGGTGTATAATATATGGTTCACCCGATTTACGAAATTGCTCTCGATGCGCTTCTTCTGCATAGTCATAGGCTCGTTGAATAAAAGCGGTATCTTCAGTTGATAAATAACGCTGTGCCTTTTCAATTACTTGTTCGGAAGATAAAACTTGTTCGTTAGCCATGAAATCACCTTTTTTATAATGAAAACTTTATTTGAACTCCATCAAACCGGAGTGAAACGACTTTTATCTGTTAACAAATTAAAAACTAACATAAAGAACATGTATGAACCGTTTCCAGTTGAAAACAACTAGTATTAACTAAATTAATAGTGAAGAGAACCCTACGATCTTCCTATTAGAAAATTTACTATATTGTAACTATTATCAATAAAAAGTGAGTAGATGTAAAGAGAATTCAATCTTTTTAACAAACCAAATAATGGTTTCATTGATAAACAGAGACCAATTCCTCATTTATTATGGTAGCTACAAAGAAGTTATGCATTCTCTAATGAAAGGTAAACAGATGAGGAGAATAATGAATATCAACACAACTTTATGTATATGAAGAGGAAAAATTGTTTATATAACCTCGTAAACTTTTTATACTGAGATCTATTCGAAAGGCTCTTTTCTGAAAGATTGTTACTAAATAACCTATATATTCATTAAAAACAGTGTTTTGACAAAAAATGTACAAATCTAAGAAGAAAAGATGCCACTATACTTTATACAGTGCAGAATTTTTCAATTGACCAAAAGCAACAGAGTTTACGAAAAATGTCTTTTGTAACAAACTCTTTTGAAAAAAGCACCCGTAAGAGTGCTCTTTTTTTACAGAGAAGTGATTTTATTAAAAAAATCATCTTCTCTGTTTTAGCTATTATTTTATCATAGACCAACTAATTAATAAGTCATTAATGTTAATACTTCATAACCATCTAATAACTTACGTCCATCTAAATATGATAGTTCGATCAAGAAAGCAATCCCTGCTACTACTCCTCCAAGCTCTTCAACAAGCTTGATTGTTGCTTCGATTGTTCCACCTGTTGCAAGTAAATCATCAGTAATTAACACACGTTGTCCTGGTTTAATTGCGTCTTTATGAATAGTTAAAACATCTTTACCATATTCAAGACCATATTCTACACGAACAACTTCTCGAGGCAATTTCCCTTCTTTACGAACAGGAGCAAAACCTACACCAAGTGAATAAGCTACTGGGCAACCGATGATAAATCCACGTGCTTCAGGACCAACGATAAGATCAATTTGTTTTTCACGAGCATAGTCTACTATTTGGTCTGTAGCATATCTATACGCATCTCCGTTATCCATTAAAGTAGTAATATCCTTAAATTGGATACCTGGTTTTGGATAATCAGGTACGACTGTTACGAATTGCTTTAAATCCATTTTCTCAATGTCCTCCTTATACATTCACATGCGCATCTTCGTTAGTTTTTTGAAAACGTTCTTCAAACCACTGCTTTAATTGCATATATGATGTATATAATAACGTTTTTTCTAATTCTATTTTCAACTGTTTTTGGGCATAAGTTTTCGACTCTGTTAAATCTCTTTTTTGAGATGAAGAATTTGTCGAAATAACACCATTTTCTATTGTAACAAATTTCAGTTCAAAAAACACCTGTGACATAAATTCTATTGTCTCTTTAGACCATCCTTTATGTTTAGCTAATTGTTGCCCCTGCTCAGTTACGTTAAACGTTCCTTTTTTTAATAAGAAGCCATAATACCACTTAAAGTGTTCACGTGTTGGAATGGTTGCAAAGAAATGATCAGCTTCTTGTATAAATACAGAATAAATACGATCTGGTCTTCCTTGTGAAAAAAGAGAGTCAATTAACTCTACTGACGATGGAATATCGATTAATGCGATGTTTTTTTGAGCAACAGCAACATTCTCTGCATCTTCCTTTGTTTCGATTAAATATAAGTTATCCACTATTCCTTTCTCTTTCATCGATTCAAATGTAGAAAGTTGGAATGTAATAACCGTAAAATTCCCAGCATTTGCACTATTTATTAGCTTGTCTATATTACGTGTGCCACGATAATCATAAAGCTGCCATTCATCTACCTTTACGTCTTGAAGCATGATTTGCGGTTTACGATGATTATTCCATTCGTTTATTGTTAGTTCACCAATTGCTGATAGTTTAACTGCAGGTGATAGTTCGTCATGAATGTAGCCAAATCCAAACCCAACACTATCAAGCTGATGTTCATCTTGTGAAAAAACTAATTTCAAATGTGTTTGATTTGCACCAATTTTTCTGATGTTTGCTAATGTGACATTTTCTACTTGAACAACTGGCTTTGGATTGTTCATTCCAAACGGTGAAAGTTGCTGCATTTCTTCAATAGACTTTACCGTTATGTCTTCTAGCATACAGCTTACATCTACTTTTGTAATTGGCGTAAAATCGTCGTCAGTTAGCTGATTTTTAGCTAGCTCTACTAACCTTTTCCGAAGAAGATCAACATTTTCAAGCTGAAGGGTCATACCAGCTGCCATTGGATGACCACCAAAATGTGGTAAAATCTCTCGACATGTTGATAAATTTTCAAATAAATCAAAACCAGCAATACTTCGTGCTGAGCCTTTAGCAATTCCCTTTTCATGATCGATACTTAAAACGATTGTTGGACGATAATACCGCTCAACTAATCTTGAAGCAACAATCCCGACTACCCCTGGATTCCATCCTTCTTTTGCAATAATTAACACAGGATTGTCTTCGACAGGAAAATTATTTTCTACTTCTTCGATCGCTTCCTCTGTCATTGTATTAACTAGCTTTTGTCTTTCTTTATTTAAAGCATCAATTTCTTCAGCAATTAAAAAGGCTTCTTCTTCATTATCTGATAATAACAAATCAACAGCTGGATCTGCTGACTGAAGTCGACCTACAGCATTAATTCTTGGCCCTATTGCAAATCCTATTGTATCTTCAGTAATATCTTTTTGATCGACATTTGCAATTTTTAGAAGAGCCTTCAAACCAATACGTTTTGTAGACTTTAATTGTTGAATTCCTTTTTTAGCGATTAATCTATTTTCTCCATGAAGTGTAACAAGGTCTGCAATTGTTCCAATAGCTGCCACTTCTAATAAATCAGAAGGAACGACTCCTAGTAAAGCATGACTTAATTTAAAAGCTACTCCTACTCCTGCTAATTCTTTGAACGGATAAGAGCAACCAGGTTGTTTTGGATGAATAATCGCGAAAGAATCTGGAAGAATAGGACCTGGTTCATGGTGATCTGTAATGATTAAATCAATACCGAGTTCTTTTGCAACATCAGCTTCATGAACAGCTGATATACCTGTATCTACAGTAATAATTAATGAAAAACCACTTTCATGTGCTTTTCTAAATGCAGCCTCATTAGGTCCATAACCTTCTGTAAAACGATTAGGTATATAAAAATCAGCATGTGCCCCTATTTTTCTTAGTGTCGTTAGCAGCACTGTAGTACTACTAACACCATCAGCATCATAGTCCCCATAAACAAGGATATGTTCATTATTTTCAATGGCTTGTTTTATTCGATGAACTGCTTTGTCCATATCTTTTAATATAAAAGGATCGTGAAATTCTTGTGTCTCTATTTGTAAAAACTTTCGTGCTTCGATTGTAGAATGAATCCCGCGGTTAACAAGTAATGACGCTACGAGTGGAGTTATTGACAATTCTTCTACTAATGTATTAATCAAAGATTCATCAGTTGGTTGAACCAACCATCTTGTTTTTGCTTTTAACATAGTTTCACCCCTCAACCATCCCATTATACAAGAGTGGTCAAGGGGTTTCAATTTAAGTATAATATTCCAACTGTTAATCAGTATTTACTGAAGAACAAATGAGTAACTCTTTTTTATGTAACTAGTACTACGTAAAGTGATGTGAGCAACATTATATTCTCTTTCCACAGACTTTTTTCGTTTGTTGTTTTTAGGGGCTTAAGTAAAAACTAAATAAAGTCTAGTAGCATCTTTTCTTCTAGAAATCGTATCTTTTATGAGATAATACCCGTTCCATACGTCAACTTGGTATATAACAAGCTTTAAGAAAAAGACTTTGAAAATTATTCAGGTTGCTTTTCTTCTTCGTTCTGCACTTCATTTTTTGGTAAATGAACAGGCTCTTCCTTTAAGGCTTCTAGTTCTTCTTTTAATTTTATATTTTCTTTTTCAGTGATTTTGAGTTTTCTCTGTATTGATAAAATTCTAACTACACCTGCAGATGCGATGATAAACCCTCCCATTAGTACAGATCCTAGTATTATTAGAATTAGCGGCCATTCAGATGTACCAAACAAATAATCCACCTTTACAGGCTCAACATTGATTACAGCAAATATGGCAATGATAAGAGCAAAAATGATAGCAACAACAATACTCCACTGACGTTTCATTAAAATACCTCCAGTATTTTATGGTGAATATGGATTGATATGTACAAGTACATTTTGCACATGTTCATGTTCACTCATTAATTTTTCTTTCACTAGTTTTCCAATGTTATGACCTTCTTCAACAGTCATATGTGGATCAACTGATATTTTGATATCAATAATGACATAGTGCCCATGTTCACGAGCATATAGTTCATCAATTTTCTTTATTTCACTTATCTTGTTTACCGTTTCTTTTAATTCAGTAATATCCTCGTCATGTAATACATGATCTAAAGTTGTATGGATCGATTCTGAACCAAGCTTCCATGCCATTTTAATGACTAATATTGATACTAATAGTCCTGCTATTGGATCAGCATATACTAACCAATCTATGCCAATTCTTTGTCCAATAATAGCAGCTCCAATTCCAATTAATGCTGCAATTGAAGAATATACATCTGATCGATGTTCATATGCATTCGCTATAATCGCATCACTCTTAATTCTTTTACCCAGTTTAAACTTATATTGAAACATCCATTCTTTTACAATGATTGATAAGATAACAGCATAAATGGCCAAAGTTTTAGGAGCCTCAATTTCTTGAAAGAAAGCTTCAATGGATGATTTCCCAATTTCTAAGCCTACTAAAAATAACAAAACAGCTACAATAATTGCAGCAATAGATTCAGCTTTACCATGTCCATAAGGATGATCATCATCAGGTGGTTGTTTAGCAGCACGAACACCAATAAACACCGCTAAGGAGCCAGCAACATCTGAAGCAGAATGAACAGCATCAGCGATTAATGCTCTACTTTCTGATATAACCCCTACAACTCCTTTAATTATCGCCAAGACGATATTGCCTACAACACCTATCATGGCTGCAAATTCAGCTTGTTTAAAACGATCTTTGTTATTCATTATTCTCACCTCTTATCCTGTTATCCATAGGCTCTTTTCTGAAGGATTGTTGCTATGTAACCAAAATCTCGAGTGAAAACAGTTTTTCTCACTAAAAGGGTACTATTTTATGAAGAAAAGATGCCATTAGACTTGATACAGTGTCGAAAACAGCCTATCCATATGATAACCAACTCTTATGAATAAATAAGGGTCATCCCCTCTATTTGTATTAACTAGTGAGCTCATCTCATCACTAATTTAATACGTTATTGAAAAAGAGGGGTGACCCGAATTTTTATTATGGTTGTTTAGCAAGATTTGTTTTTAGATATATACAAGAATTTGGGCTCTCCACACTATGTTATTTCTAATCAACATGAAGAAAACAATCCAAATTAAATTTGTGGCTCATCACTTACAGTAGCCTGAACATCTTTTTTCTTCGTAAGCTGCTTTCCTTTCCATATTAACCAAAGCTGCGCAGCAATAAAGAGAGATGAATAAGTTCCAGAAACTAATCCTACTAATAAAGCAATGGAGAAGTTTGTGATTGATGAACTTCCAAAAATCATTAAGGCGATCACTGCTATAACAACGGTAAGAACTGTATTAATGGATCTTGTAAATGTTTGCTGCAGACTTCTGTTTACAATAAATTGTAAATCTTCAATTGTTTTAACCTTTTTCTTTTTATAAAGTTCTCGAATTCGGTCAAATGTAACAATGGTATCGTTTATTGAATAACCGACGATCGTTAACACAGCTGCAATGAACGTAATGTCAACTTCTAATCGAGTAATGCTGAAGAAAGCAATAATAAAGAATGCATCATGTAACAGTGCTACTATTGATGCTAATGCCATATAAAACTCAAAGCGAATTGATACATAAATAATAATACCGATTGAGGCAATAAGTACTCCTAACATAGCATTTCTAGCAAGTTCTTCTCCAACTGTTGGAGAAACGGTGCTAACATTTGGTTCTGAGCCATATTTTTCTTTAAAGTGATTTTTCACTTCTGCAATTTTTTGTTGATCTAATACGGTTTTAAAACGAGCAACACCAATTTCACTCTCATTTCCAGCAAGAACAACATCATCCACATCTATATCTAGTTTACCCATTTCTGTTTCTACTTCTTCTGCTGTTAGGGTTTTATCTGCAAGAACCTCAATTCGTGTTCCACTTGCAAAATCTATTCCTAAGTTTAATTTGAAAATAAGTAGAATGACGAAACCAGCGATAACTAGAACAGAAGATAACATAAAAAACTTTTTACGGTGTTTTAAGAAATCAACTTTATCAAATTGTGTTGGCGCGATTGTATCATCGTCAGTATCTTCAATACTTAGTATATGCTCTTTTTTGACTCCGAAATAACCTTTCTTTTTATCTAACCAACGACTTTCAACTAATAATGCTAGTAGAATTCTTGTTAAGAAAACAGCCGTTAAAAAGCTAACAACAATACTGATGATTAACATTGTGGCAAATCCTTTAACAGAGCTTGTACCAAAGAAAAATAATACAGCTCCTGCTAACATTGTCGTGATGTTTGCATCAAATATAGTTGCAAATGAACGTCTTGTTCCTGCTTTAAATGCTGAACGAACTGTTCTTCCTAATTTTAATTCTTCTTTAATCCGTTCATATGTAATAATGTTTGCATCTACTGCCATACCAACTCCAAGTATTAATGCGGCAATCCCCGGTAATGTTAATACCCCATTCATCCAGTCAAATACTTGAAGAATAACATAGATGTATGTTGATAAAGTGACAACTGCAATAATACCTGGTAAACGATAGAAGAATAACATAAACAAGAATATAACTGAAATACCAATTATTCCTGCAAGTACTGTCTGATCAAGTGCTTGTTCACCAAATTGTGCACCAATTGAAGTTGAATATAGCTCTTTTAATTTTACAGGAAGTGAACCTGCATTTAATAAATTAGCTAAATCCTGTGCCTCAGCAATCGTGAAATTTCCTGTTATTGTTACATCTGTTTGATTAAAAACTTGATCTACATTTGGTGCAGAAAGATACTTTGGATTCTCTTTCGTCACTTCCTCTTGATAAGAGTCACCTTCTTCATAATCTAACCAAATAACCAGCTGATTATATGGAGTATTACCTACGATTTCTTGTGTAACATCTTTAAATTTGGACGCTTCCTTAAGTTTTATTGCAACATTAGGTGCTCCCTTATCGTCAAATGACTGCTTAGCACCACTTTCAACTAAATCCGAACCATTTAACATTTCTTTATCTTCATAATCACGAAAAGTAAGTTCAGCTTGTGTTGATAAAATTTCTCGTGCTTTATTCTGATCACTTACTCCTGCAAGCTGAACACGAATACGATCTTCACCCTCTATTTGGATATTCGGTTCACTTACTCCAAGAACATTTGCACGTCTTTGTAAAGCATTAACTGTACTAACTAAAACTTCTCTATTTATTTCATCTCCATCATTTGCGGGTAAAACTTCATAAAGTATTTCAAACCCACCTTGTAAATCCAATCCTAAAATGATGTTGTTTGTCACTTTGTTTGTGTTCATACCAATTAAGCTTCCCACAACTAGGACAAGTAGAAAAAACGCAATGATGCGCCCTCGCTTGATCATTATGTATCCTCCTTAAATTGCTAATCAATAGAATAAAAATAAGTCCTTTAAAAAGTCTTTCAAAAACATTCGTGTTCATTGTTATTAAAATTATTGTTCATTTGTAATAATAATCTTTAACTGTTTACTTATGTATTGTTACTCAAATTAATAAAGTCTTACAATTTTAGTAGTTGCAATTTATATGGCTTGAATCTTAAGTTATCTATCAATAGTTAAGAATAAAGCCCTTTTTAAAGGTTATCTCTCCACTAAAAAATTATACGCCTTTATATAGAGTGTAATCAATGCTAAATAAGACCTTTTAACAGATCTTTTCCTTCATCACTATCAAACCAATTTTCTTTTTTAAATGATTCTACTGTTGCGTAATTCATAAAATCGCCTACTTTAAGAGCCAAAACATCTCGTACTACTTCATGAACATATAATTCAGGCGTTTTTCTCCATTTTTTATTTTTTAAAAATGTCCATACTTTTTCTTCTGAAACATCACGATATCCTAATAAAATAAATTCTTCAAGTTTGCTTCTTATTGCAGGCTTAACATGATCTCTAAATTGATCAAATGGTTGCTTGTCCATATAAACCTCTCCTTTTCTTTATTTTCTTATGTAAACAATTTCGTCTTCTTATATATTCTATACAGAACTTGTCATGCTTGGCCTAATCCAATGCATATAGTAATTGTATAGTATTCCACGTTATTTGAGAAGGCAGGGGAAAGGAATGTCAAAGCAAACGTTTCTAAAAGGAACGCTTATTTTAATATTAGCAGGATTTATTACACGTGTCTTAGGTTTTATCAATCGAATTGTTGTCGCAAGGTTTATCGGTGAAGAAGGAGTAGGCTTATATATGATGGCTGTTCCTACACTCGTTTTAGCTATTACAATTACACAGCTTGGATTACCTGTTGCAATATCAAAATTAGTTGCTGAAGCTGAAGCTCAGGGAGATCAAAGAAAAATAAAGAAAATTCTTGTTGTTTCTTTATCGATAACTGGTTTGCTCAGTTTAATCTTCACGCCAACAATGATTTTTCTATCACCTCACTTAGCTGAATTGTTTAGAGATGGTCGTACAGTTTGGCCATTATATGCTATTGCACCAGTCGTTCCTATTGTTGCCATCTCCTCAGTCATTCGAGGGTATTTTCAAGGCAAACAAAACATGCGACCGGCTGCCATCTCTCAAGTATTAGAGCAGATTGTCAGAATTTCATTGGTAGCCATTTTAACAAGTGCTTTCCTACCATATGGAATTGAATATGCTGCTGCAGGTGCAATGATTTCTGCTGTTATTGGTGAACTCGTTTCACTTATCTATTTAGCTACAATGTTCAAGCTCAAAAAGAAGATGAAAATACGTAGAAATTTCTTAAAATCAGCTAAAAATGGCAAAGACACCTTTCAGCAACTAATGAGTATTGCCTTGCCAACAACAGGTAGTAGATTTATAGGATCGATCGCCTGGTTTTTCGAACCAATTGTTGTTGCAAATAGTTTGGCCATCGCTGGCGTTGCTACAGCAGTCGCCACAAGCCAATATGGTGGTTTAACAGGCTATGCTTTGCCTTTACTTATGTTGCCTTCTTTTATCACTTATTCTCTTTCTACCTCTTTAGTTCCTGCTATAAGTGAAGCCATGGCACAAAATCAACTAAAACTTGTTGAGCATAGGCTTCAGCAGGCAATAAGATTATCAATTGTAAGTGGTGGTCTTTCCTGTGTTGTGTTATATGTTTTTGCTGAACCATTGATGACAGTTATGTATGGTAGCAGCAAATCAGCACTATTTGTTCAAGTAATGGCACCATTTTTTATATTTCATTATTTCCAGGGCCCCCTACAAGCAGTGTTGCAAGCTTTGGATTTAGCAAAAGCTGCTATGATCAATAGCTTAATAGGATCTGCAGTCAAAACTGCATTAATTTTCGTCTTAGCATCAAGACCGTCACTAGGTATAATGGGTGCTGCATTAGCTATAGTGATCGGGATTACTCTTACTACATTATTACATTTTGCCACTGTTATGAAAGTCATTCCTTTCACCATCTATGTGAAGGACTATGTAAAAAGCGGTTTAACAATGATTTTATCTGGTATAGTAGGTTACTTATTCTACGAAAACCTATTACTTAATGCTTCAATGGTCATTCGGTTACTTGCGGCACTATCGATGACGTCGATTATTTATTGTTTGTTGTTATTTATATTAAATTTAGTAGAAAAGGATGAGGTTAAACGAATACCTTATATTGGAGGATTTTTAGTAAAGTTAATACCGGGTAAATAATAAAGGCTCTTTTCTGAAAGATTGTTGCTAAATGATCTTATTATCTGTTAAAAACAGTGTTTAATCGAATAAAAAGTACTTTATCTATTAAGAAAAGATGCCGCTAGTCTATATACAGTGCTGTTTTCTTCAAATTCCTAGAAGCAACTAAGTTTACGAAAACCGTCATAATAAATTTACATATAGATAACATAAAAACGACAGCTTAAATTTGGCTGTCGCTTTTTTTATATAACTTCAAAAGAGTAAATTTGTTGTAAAAGAAGGATTATAAATGTGAAATGACCCTACACGAAATAAAGAGACTGGAACAATAACTTAGTAAATTAACAAAAATTCTGAACCATGTCATAGCTTAGCTGATGAAATATACGTAGACTCCTGCTGTATGCACAGCATCGGCTAGACCCCAAAGTGCTATCACGCGAGAAGGCTTGCTAGCTTCTCGCGGAAACCGTAGTATATTTCAGGAGCGACTTAATACACCTACAACCTTTGTTCATTTCCTATTTTGTTTAAATACTGTTGTCCTATCTCTCTTAACTAATTCTTACTATTTTTTTTCATCCTTCATATCAATAAAAAATATCCCCTTACCAAACGTACACAATGAGATTTCACCGATATCTTTATATCCTAATTTTCGTAGTTGTTGTCTTAACCATAAATTATTTTTATCAATCACTTTTAAATTATCTTCATTTATTTGACCATCAACAATTAGTGGTACCTGTAACTCAGGTTGTTTTTTTTGTTTTTTTTGCTTTTCAATAACTGAAAGCTTCCCTGTTGGCTCTAGGATAGCAAATTCCACGTCAGCAACATTACTTATGTTTTTGTCACGTAATTGTGTCATTAAGTCATCAAAATTATAACGTTGTGTTCTCATAGCATGCTCATCCACTTTTCCACGATTAATAATGATTGTTGGTTTTCCATCTAATAAATGTCTGATTTTTTGGTTTTTTAAAGACAAATATGCGAGTGAAATTTGTATGATCATTAATAAGGTCATTGGTACAACTGTATGGATTAACGGATCTTTTTCATCTTCAATTGCCGTAACAGCCATTTCAGCAATCATAATAAAAACGACTAAGTCCAGTATGCTTAATTCACCTATTTCCCTTTTTCCCATCAGGCGAAAAATAAGAACAATTAAGAAATAAAGAAAAAGTGTCCGAGCCATAATGGTCAAATATACTTCCAAATCATGGCCTCCTTATCTGCATGCAATTCATTATTCCTTAGTTTGAGCGATAAGTTAACTTTTATGTAATCGTATTTAATTTGTAAAGTTCACTAAATATCGAAAATAAATATAAACGGATGAAATACATAGAGAAATAATAACAATCGGGAAACCTACTTTAAAAAATTCAAAAAAGCTTATATGTTCCTTTTCTTTAGCTGCTAAACCTGCGACAACTAAATTGGAGCTAGCTCCTAACAAAGTCCCATTACCTCCCAAGCAGGCACCAAGTGCTAATGACCACCATAAAGGATCTAAATTTGTCATCCCATAATCTTTGAATTCTGTAATAACTGGGATCATTGCCGCCACAAACGGTATATTATCAACAAAACCTGAAAAAACTCCTGTCATCCACAAAATGAGCATTGATGTTTTAGGTAAATCTCCTTCTGTATAAAAAACAAGACCACGTGCTAATTCATCGATTATCCCAACCTCTTCAAGTCCACCTATTAACATAAATAAACCAATAAAGAAAAATAACGTACCCCACTCTACTTGTTTGAAAACTTCTTCAGGCTTATATTCATCTTGTGTTAACAAAAGGAGCAATAACGCACCTGCTAAAGAAACACTCGTTAAATCAACATGAAGAATTGGATTTAATATAAAACCCGAGATTGTCATACATAATACAGCGATTGATTTGGGTAAAGCTGCCGTTACTTTCAAATAGCTCGTTGCTTTGATTGAAGATAATTTGACTTGATCAATATGAGTAACTTGTAGTTTCGGCCAATAAATCAATATTAAATAAACTAACACAATTGCATAGATAACGAAAACAATAGGACTCAAATGCACAAGAAAAGCATTAAACGTTAAATGCTCAACAGCCTGACCTATCATAATATTTGGAGGATCTCCAATTAATGTCGCAGTTCCACCAATATTAGAAGCAATAATAACAGAAATTAAGTATGGCATAGCTGGAATATCTAACATTCTTACAATTGTCAGGATAATTGGAACAAGTAACAACACCATTGTTACATTGGCTAAAAATGCCGAACCGATTGCTGTTAGGGTAGATATAACAATGAGCAGTGGTATCGGCCTCCCCCCCACTACTTTTGCCATAACAATTGCAACATATTCAAATACACCTGTTTGACTTGTAATGATCACGATAAGCATCATTGCAAATAACAAAGCTATTGTGTTCCAATCAATATAAGACAAAAATGCTTTGTTCACATCATAAATACCTACTATGAGCATTAATACTCCACCTAATCCAGCCGCTACCGCTCGATCAATCTTTTCTGTCATAATAATGAAATATGTAACGAGAAAGATGATAACTGTTAATATTGTAAGCATCGTTTATCCCCCCTTGAAAAACAACGGCGTTACTGTGAGAAATTATAAAAAACTAAGGCTATTTTCAAAAACTTTGTTGCTTTGACACTCTTAAAGGAAACAGCCCAATGTGAAAATTTAATGGCATCTTTTTTGCTAAAATAGTACCTTTTATGCGATAAAAAGAATGTTTTCAACAGATGATTGTCAATTAGCAACAATCTTTCAGAAAGGCTGTTTTCGCAAACTTTGTTACTTTTCATACCCGAAGCAATCAGCAATGTATTAAGTCTAGTGGCATCTTTTCTTCCTAAAAAAGTACCCTTATAGTGAAAAAACACTGTTTTCACTCCAAATTTTGGTTACATAGCAACAATCGTTCAGAAAAGAGCCTTCAGAAAAGAGCCAAAACCAAAACCAAAACCAAAATCAGAATAGATATCTATATACTTCAACTTTCAAAATAACCTATTAATTTTTCACTTTTTTTAAATAGATGTATATTCATTGATATAGATTGGTACATGTCCTCTTTACCATCATATGATGCAAGTCCACCAAAATATTTATAGTCTTTTTTTTTCTTCTATGAATATTCTGTAATAAGACGAGCTGCAACAAGCTTTAGTACTAATTTTATTTTTAGGGGGGAATCATAGATGGAAACAAAAAAATGGGGTAAAGCAATTTTATATGGCTTAATGACAATATTTATAATGGCTTTAGTAACAAGTTTAATTTTTTCACTACTTTTAAAATTCACCAATCTAACAGAATCATCAATTACATGGGTACTTTTAGGAATTTCCGTTTTAACATTATTTATCGGTGGTTTTGTTGCTGGAGGTAACGGAAAGGAAAAGGGCTGGTTAGTGGGAGGAATAACTGCCCTACTTTATTCAATAATTATACTTCTTTTTAAATTTTTAGGTCACGGACAAATTTTCACAAGTGTAGAGCTTATGTACCATGGAGGATTTCTCCTAGTGGCTATGTTTGGTGGAGTATTCGGGGTAAACATGGCATCATCAAGGGCCAGTAAATAGAAATGAACATGGGTTTACACAAAGACCATACTAATTTATTAGCAAACAAAAAACAGGGTATCACAACCCTGTTTTTTTGTTTGTATGTAGCTAGTTTATTAGTCTTTTGCTACTTCACGAACTGAACGACGATCAAACGTTAAACGTGTACCGTCACCAACTTTTAAGACAATCTTGTTTTCATCGATTGAATCTAGAATACCGTGAAGTCCGCCAATTGTAATAATCTTATCACCTTTTTGTAGGCTGTTCTGCATTTCACGTACCGCTTTTTGTTGTTTTTGTTGCGGACGAATTAGCAAGAAGTAAAAGATTGCAAACATTAACACTAAAGGTAAAACAGTTGTTAACATATCCATTTTAATATCACCCCTTTCAAGCATATATTAAAAGTTCTTTGCATTCGGTTTATTGAAACCATATTTTTCAAAGAATTCATCGCGGAAATCACCTAAACGATCTTCACGAATAGCTTGTCTAACTTGCTCCATTAAGTTTACCAGAAAATATAGATTATGATAAGATGTTAATCTTAAACCGAATGTTTCTTCACATTTTATTAAGTGTCGAATATATGCTCTTGAATAATTTTTACATGTATAACAATCACAATTCTCATCTAAAGGTCCAAAATCTTTAGCAAATTTTGCATTTTTCACAACAAGACGACCTTCACTTGTCATAAGTGTCCCATTCCTCGCAATACGTGTAGGTAAAACACAATCAAACATATCAATACCACGAATCGCTCCATCAATTAACGAATCAGGAGAACCAACGCCCATTAAATATCGCGGTTTATTATCTGGCATCAGTGGTGTTGTAAAATCTAGCACTCTGTTCATAACATCTTTCGGCTCACCTACTGATAATCCACCTACTGCATAGCCAGGGAAATCTAATGACACTAAATCCCTCGCACTTTGCTTACGTAATTCTTCATATTCTCCACCTTGGATAATACCAAATAAACCTTGATCATTTGGTCTTTGGTGTGCCTCAAGACATCTTTCAGCCCAACGACTTGTACGTTCTACTGACTTTTTCATATAATCATATTCAGCTGGATATGGTGGACATTCGTCAAATGCCATCATGATATCTGATCCCAAATCATTTTGAATATGCATCGCCTTTTCAGGAGAAAGGAAAAGCTTATCACCATTTAAATGATTGCGGAAATGAACTCCTTCTTCTTCAATACGGCGGAAATCACTTAAACTAAATACTTGAAACCCACCAGAGTCCGTTAATATTGAACGATCCCAGTTCATAAACTTATGTAGTCCACCTGCTTCTCTAACAATTTCATTACCAGGACGAAGCCACAGGTGGTATGTATTACTTAAGATAATGCCTGCACCCATTTCCTTTAGATCTTCGGGTGACATTGTTTTAACAGTTGCAAGTGTTCCAACTGGCATAAAAACTGGTGTTTCAAAGCTTCCATGTGGTGTGTGTACTTTTCCAAGTCTTGCACCGGTTTGTTTACATGTTTTAATTAGTTCATAACGAATTGGTGATGTTGACACCTATATTTCCTCCTTAATAGAAAGTGTTTGTATTTCTATATAGAAAATGAACATACACTTTTAAACTTTCTCTACTTTATTCGCCTAAAGAATTAGCATGGCATCTCCAAAGCTAAAAAATCTATATTTTTCTGTAACGGCTGTTTCATATGCATTCATCACATTTTCTCTTGTAGCTAGCGCACTAACTAGCATTATAAGAGAAGATTTAGGAAGGTGAAAATTTGTAATCATTCCATCAATTCCTTTAAACTCATACCCTGGATAAATAAATATGTTTGTCCAACCATTTTCTGAAACAAAATGTCCATTATGTTTAGTTGCAATGGTTTCAAGTGTTCTAGTAGATGTTGTCCCAACAGAAATAATTCGACCACCTTTTGCACGCGTTTCATTTAATAACGAAGCAGTACCTTCTGTTACTTGATAAAATTCCGCATGCATCTCATGATCTTCTACAGTATCTGCACTAACAGGACGAAAAGTGCCTAAACCAACATGTAGTGTAATAAAAGCAACAGAAACACCTTTTGCCTTCAATTGATCTAAAATTTCTTCAGTAAAATGTAAACCAGCTGTTGGAGCAGCTGCTGAACCAATTTCTCGAGAGAAAACAGTTTGATATCTCTCTCGATCATCCAGTTGCTCCTTAATATATGGAGGAAGAGGCATTTCACCAAGTGTTTCAAGTACTTCATAAAAAATACCTTCATAGTTGAACTTTAATAATCGCCCACCATGCTCACTAGAACCTACACAGGTAGCTTTCATTACACCAGAACCAAATGAAATCACTGTTCCTTCCTTCACTCGTTTTGCAGGCTTAACTAGTGTTTCCCATACATTATCTTCTTGTTGCTTTAGTAAAAGAATTTCAATACTGGCACCAGTATCTTCTTTCATACCAAATAATCTCGCTGGCATAACTCTTGTATTATTTAATACAAGACAATCACCATCATTAAAATACTCAACGATTGACTTAAATGATTCGTGCTTGATTTCACCTGTTTCTTTATTTAGAACCATTAATCTAGAAGCATCTCGTTCCTTAAGAGGAACCTGAGCAATTAGTTCTTCTGGAAGATGAAAATCAAATAATTCTACCTTCAACAAACTCACCTTTTTCTATCAATACTTATTACTTAAAACGACCAAAAAATGAAAAAACAATAGATAAGATAATACTAATAACAATACAAGTGACTATTGGAAAAAAGACGGTTGTGTTCCCTTTTTTAAAAATAAGATCACCTGGTAGTTTGCCAATAAATTGCATAAAAAATCCAATGACTAAAAGTAATCCACCTAATATCATAAGGATTTTAGGAAAATCAGTCATGATGTGGTGCCTCCATTTTAAAATGATGATAAACAAGATCCGTTACAATTCTTCCCCTAGGGGTTCGTTGCAGAAAACCTATCTGCAATAAATAAGGCTCATAAACATCCTCAATTGTATGGGACTCTTCTCCTATTGTAGCCGAAATTGTATCAATCCCAACCGGCCCACCACGAAATTTCTCAATTATACCTAATAAAAGCTTATGATCAATGTGATCTAAACCTAATTTATCAACTTGTAATTTTTCCAAGGCATCAATGGCAAGTTCATATGTAATCGTATCTTCACCCATTACTTGCGCAAAATCTCTTACCCTTCTTAATAAACGATTGGCTATTCTAGGTGTTCCTCTTGATCTTCTTGCCATCTCAATGGCACCATCATATTTAATACCAACCTCAAGAATATCAGCTGTTCGCTCAATAATATGAGCTAGTTGATTTTCATTATAATACTCTAATCTGCTTAAAACTCCAAAACGATCACGTAGAGGAGCAGTTAATAATCCTACCCTTGTGGTAGCGCCAATGAGTGTAAATGGAGGAAGATCAAGTCGAACTGATCTTGCCGTTGATCCTTTACCAATCACAATATCCAAACAAAAGTCCTCCATTGCTGGATATAAAACCTCTTCAATCGATCGTTGCAAACGATGAATTTCATCGATAAACAGGACGTCACCAGGCTCAAGTGCAGTCAATATAGCTGCTAAATCACCAGGTCTTTCGATAGCAGGACCAGATGTTGTCCTAATATTCACGCCCATTTCATTTGCAATAATCGTGGCTAACGTAGTTTTACCTAATCCCGGGGGCCCATACAAGAGGACGTGATCTAGTGTCTCGCTTCTCATTTTTGCAGCTTCAATAAATACCTTAAGGTTTTCCTTTGCTTTATCTTGTCCAATATATTGTGATAACGTTTGTGGTCTTAAGCTTTGTTCGATATACGATTCTTGTACATCGGCTTCACCAGATACAAGCCGTTCATCCATATTTATCACCTATTTTAATAGCTTTTGCAAAGCTTTTTTTACATAAAGATCTGTTGTTAAGCTTTCTTCCTGTAACGAAGGAATAATTTTTTTAATTTCACGTTCAGCATAGCCTAATACTTTTAAAGCTTCAACTGCTTCGTTTAGTGCTTGATTTGTTGTGTGTTTTTGCTCTATATCTTCATGTGTAAATAAATCCGGGGAATAGAGTGCCGCAACTTCTCCTAATTTACCTTTTAAGTCTAAAATGATTTGGCGTGCAGTTTTCTTACCAACACCAGGAAATTTCACTAAGAACGTATCGTTCTCATTTTCAATAGCTTCAATCACCTGTGATGGGTTACCAGATGCAAGGATAGCAAGTGCACCCTTTGGACCAATACCCGTCACATTTAATAATTTCATGAATAGAGCTTTTTCCTCTCTAGATGGAAAGCCATATAAAGCAATTAAATCTTCACGAACATGCTGATATGTATAAATAATCATTTCTTCCTTATTATTCTTCTTATAACTAAAAGGATTCGGTGTATGAACTTGATACCCTATTCCTCCATGATCGATCACAATGTACTCAGGTGTTACATTGTCCACATATCCTTTAATAAATTCAATCATTTCTTTCACCTCTTATTGACTGTATCTCATTGTATCAAAAAAAAAGCCTAATCAGAAGAATAATTCAATACAGCAAACAAAATACGTACAATTGTTCCCTTCTATTTTACCATGATAAGCAGGAATTTGGTGAATTTATAAGGTATTTTCGAAAACTTTAATGCATCTTTAGTGTTAGAAACGAAAGCAGCATGGTATTCAATAAAATGAGTTTGATCCTGCTACTTAGAATAACTTTTAACAGGTAATTAGGTCAATTAGCAACGATTCTTCAGATAAAACAATTCAAAATACGATACAAATTCAAGGAAATGAAAAAAAAGCACCAAAATGAACAAACTGAAGGTAATGTAAACGTCAACATTTAGATGTTGATTCGGGGCCTAAAAGGATTTTCAAAATTTATCAGCGATTTTCTGAATTTATCGGCGATTTTCGCAATTTATCAGCGATTCTCAGAATTTATCAACGATTCTCGCGATTTATCGACGATTAGACATTTTTCGACAAAACCCCCTCCAATTCCAATCTTTTCTCACTCAAAAGAATGCATCATTCAAACTAAAAGAACCTCCATATAACCCAGATCATAAAAAAAAGCTAACCCGAAAAATTCTAAGTTAGCAACAGACTTTCTATTTCTTCTCAGCTTTTGAATAAGTCTCATACATTTTTATCACTTCTAAATATTGGTCTTTTGTTTGAATTCTAATACCTTGAATTAATTCGTCATGCTTGTGACTTTCAAGCTTATCCATATCAATTTGAAAAAACGATTGAATAACTTCATTTGTTTCTGGTTTTCCATTAAAAATAGATAATGTCCCATCGCCCGCTAGACCAAAATATCCATTAGTCTTTAACAAAGGTGAAATATCATCAATTTTCTTTTCAAAAATAATTCTTTCTTCATTTTGGTCAACAAGCTGCCAGCTTTCATACGTTGCCCAGAAATCTTCCATCGATAAAATGGTTTCCTTAGTTATTTCTTCACTTACTTCTCCATCTAAATATTTCCGCTGTAAGATTACTTCTACCATTAATGGGTCTATTTCACTGTGTTCCTCTGCCTTTATATACTGATGATTACCGTTTGTTAATACGATACTCAAAATAAAAACAAGAAAACAACAAACGGTAATGATGCGACCACGATGAAACTTACTCACCAATCTCACCTCGTTCATGTAAATTCATAAAACAATATTAATGATTACAATAATCAATTCCTCAATCTCAGTTATTATTGTCACCATTTATAGAAGTTTTATCCAAAAAAATAACATAAAAAAAAGGAGGAAATTTCCCCCTTTTTAAATATGACTCATTATTTAACGATCTCCATTAAAAGGACGTTGAATGGCATCACCTAAATCATCCATTAATTCGGTTACATTTGTGTCAATGGTCTTTCGATCTGCACCGCTTCGAATATCATTATCAATATTACGAACACGAGTGACGGTTCCTTCATCAGTAACAACTTGAACATTTCTTCCTTTAGTCATTTTACGTATCTCACTTGTAATTTGATTTTTCATATCCTTATCATTTCTGTCGTGTGTGTCTACGGCTACTAACACATTGTCATCTGTTACGAGGACACGAGCGTCATCTACATTATCCATTTTCTCAACGGCATTCTTCACTTTATCGGAAATCGCTCCGTCTCCTCGGTTATAATAGCCAACTTCATTTAAGTGACCATGATAATTAGCATCTCCATGACTATAACGATTATCTCTTACAAGACCACTGTCACGACCACCTAATGGTAATGTAGGGTTAGGCATGTTCGTGTTAGTACGATTATTTACACGTTGAAAATAATTATTATCTTTGTTATTCATACCATCCATCATCTCTGTGATTGGACCTTCATTATCAACTTCAGTATTTTCATTTGAATAGTATCCGATTGGTCTAGCATTGTTATTATTTCCTGTATCTAAGGCACCTTCATTTCCATTACACCCTGTTAAACCTGTTGTTAAAAGAGCAATTGCCGTAAATGTAGAAGCCTTTTTTACGTTTATCAAAACAAAACCTCCCTAGATCCATTCAAATTAAGCAATCATAAATTGCTCATTAATTATGATGTGCGCTTAATAGGAAGTTCAGTCTGTTACATTACGGCAACTTGATAAAATAATGGAGGAAACATTAATGGGTTTTTAAACCTTCTTCAATTTGATCGAAAACAACATTCCTAAAATTATTCACCTTTGTTTTTCTGTACACAAAAAAGCAGAAGCGATATAACATCACTTCTGCTTTTTAAGAATGAATTTTTAATCTTCCTCTTCTTCACGATCATAATTTGGCATGCCAAACATTTGAGCTCCTGGATCAGGTTGGCCTTGCAGAGGTGGGTATGGTGTTTGATTATAGCCATAAGGATTATATCCATATGGTGCATAACCTTGTTGTGCCATATATGGCTGTTGCATTTGTTGCATTGGATATCCACCATATTGCTGTGCCATTGGATAGCCTTGTTGGGATGGATTTGCATATTGTGGAGATGGTCCTCCACAGCCACAATCATCCTGATCATATGCAGGTGACACTGCTTGAGGATATGGTGGCATATTTGCATGATCTCCATAATCGCCATCTGGAGCTTCTCCGTAAGCACCCATCACTTGATTTGGATAACCAAGTCCTGTTCCTGGCATTACCGGTGATACTGGTACACCTGCATACGGATTAACAGGGAATCCATAACCTGGACCATATTGTGCTGGAGCTACTTGTTGTTGATAAGGCATATGATGTTGATTTGGAGCATTTTCATAATCATAGTCATCATCATCATCATAGTCTTCTGGACTAACCGCTGTTGGATAAGGCTGATTTGGCATCATAGCAGGGCCAGGGCCATAAGGCATTTGTTGCATTGGATAATATGGTGGGCAAAGTCCTGATCCTGGTAATACTGGTGAAACTGGTACCATGTATTGTGGAGCGACATATTGTGGTTGTGGTTGATACATTGCCGGTTGATTATATGCAGGCATCTGCATATTAGGCATGTTTGGTACATTCGGCATGTTGGCCATATCTTTTAAATCCTCCTTATGTTGTTCTTCTTGTGGTAGGTAATATGGCTCTGCATTATTCTTTTCCTCATGCTTTTCTTCATCAAATTTTGTTATGTCTGGTAGTACGTTTGCTGGCTTTGGTGGTAACTGTGGATTCGGCATTTGCGGCATCATTGCCATATTCACCGTATAATAATTATTCGCTTCGAGCCCAGTATATACCGGATGTTTGGCATTAGGTACAGGCGGTATATAAGGCTTTGACGGTTTTTCTGTAATAGGCTCTTTTGGCACTGTGTCTTCAACATCAACAACAGCTTTTGGTTTTTCTTTAGCAAAAGGGTGCTCAGCTAAAGGCATTTCTTTCTTTATTGGTGCTTCCTTTTGAATTGGAGCTTCTTTTTTGACAGCTACATTTCCAGAAGGAACTTTGATCTTCATACCAGGCATAATTAAATCAGGATTACTTAATTGTGTATTCATGCTTTTTACTTCTTCAAAACTTACTCCATATTTTTTTGCAATTTTCCATAGCGTATCGCCTTTTTGTACAATATGAATTTTCAATGCTTTCCCTCCTAAGCATAAAAAGGTATCTGATGGATAATGAATCATAATGGTTATTGAATGAACAACCACTAACTTTTAGCACAATATGAACAATAAGCATAATGCCATTAATCTTCATAACAAGTTATGAGAAGAAATCTTTAAATATGATAAAAATCAAGATAAAATAATCGATAACCTCTCAAATAGCTATAATAATACCTATGTTTGGTTCATCGAAATTATTAAAGAATATGTTCTATTCCTTTTTAAAATCTTCATTTTGCACCTGTGATAGGCAAAAAAAAAAGCCCCGACCATGCATATTGGAGAATAGCATGATTCGAAGACTTTTAGATGTTGCTCTTTTATTTTTTCGCAAAGTTTGCTAATGACCTTTAACTTATACACATGTAGGTAGACTGTTACTTATGTGTAAAGATATGATTGAGATACTTCCATATGTTACTCAAAAGTAGAGCTTTTAACTCTAACTAAGACAGTTCCTGTATCTATTATCTATAAATTATACATGTGCTAGCATACGATCTAATGCCAATACCGCATCTTTTGTGATTTGTTCTGGAACAATAATTTGGTTAGCTGTTTCTCCTTTTTCTATGCCTTCTAATGTCCATAACAAGTGGGGTAGATCAATTCGATTCATAGTTAAACATGGACACATAAATGGATTCAATGAAACAATCTTCTTATCTGGATGTTGTTGAATAATTCTATTAACAAGATTCATTTCTGTCCCTATCGCCCATTTCGTTCCTGGTGCTGCTGCCTCGATCATATCAATAATATATTTTGTCGATCCAGCATAGTCTGATAAACCTACAACTTCACGACTGCATTCAGGGTGAACGAGGATATTCATATCAGGCTCTGTTTTTCTTATATGTTCAATGTTTTTCACAGTGAAATTTTCGTGTACAGAACAATGACCTTTCCAGAGAATAACAATAACGTCTTCAACATTACCATCATATTCTAACTCATTAGAAATTGGATTCCAGATCGCCATTTTATCAAGAGGAACACCTAAATCAAATGCTGTGTTTCTTCCTAAATGTTGATCAGGCAAAAATAGAATTCGTTCTTTTTGTTCAAATGCCCATTCTAACATTTTCTTAGCATTTGAAGAGGTTACAGTAGCGCCACCATTTTTGCCAACAAAAGCTTTAATTGCAGCTGTAGAATTCACATATGTTAAAGGAAGAATCGTATCACCAAATACGTTTTGAAGCTTTTCCCATGCACGGTCTGTTTGGTCAATATCAGCCATGTCAGCCATTGAACAGCCTGCTCTCATATCAGGTAATAACACCTTTTGATTTTCAGTCGTTAGCATATCAGCTGTTTCTGCCATAAAATGCACACCGCAAAAAACGATATATTCTGCATCCTTATTTTCAGCAGCCGCTTGTGCTAGCTGTAGTGAATCTCCAGTTACATCTGAGAACTGAACAACTTCATCTTTCTGATAATGATGTCCTGGAATATATAACTTAGAGCCGAATTTCTCTTTAATTTCTCTAACTCTTTTTTCCATCTCTTCTGTTGTTCGTGTTTTATAAGATTCAGGCATCATTTCTTTTTTCTCATGTTCAAGAATATCTAATAATTCCATGGTGTTAACCCCCTTATTTTACGTTCAAACTAATATCCAAAGATTTATATGAGTGTGTTAGCATTCCTAAAGATATATAATTTACATTTGTATTTCGGTAGTCTGCCAAATTATGAAAACCAATACCACCAGAAGCCTCAGTAATGATCTGATTAGGTGTTAGTTCAACAAACTTTGCTACTTCTTCAGGAGATCGGTTATCAAACATAATAACATCAGCTTTAGCCTCGATTGCTTCTAGTAATTGTTTTTCTGTTTCAATTTCAACTTCGATTTTTACCATATGACCTGTTTTTTCTCTAACTTCTTTCACAGCATTCATAATAGATCCTGCAAAAGCGATATGATTATCCTTAATCATGACACCATCATATAAACCAAATCGATGATTGAAGCCTCCACCACAACGAACAGCATATTTCTCAAACATTCTTAAACCAGGTGAGGTTTTTCTCGTATCACATATTCTTGTAGTATTCGAATTCAATACTTTAATCGCATGATTAGTTAAAGTCGCAATTCCACTCATCCGTTGCATTAAATTTAAAATAACGCGCTCTCCGCTTAAGATAACACCAACAGGACCTTCAATTTCTGCAATGATATCTCCTTTTTTTAACTTTTCTCCATCATGTTTTTTTAGGTTAACTGATAGATCAGATTGAAAAAGAGAATATCCAGCTTCAACAATGTTAGCTCCCGAGAAGATTCCATCTTCCTTTGCAACGATTATCGCTTCGCCTCTTGTCGTTTCTCCAAAGATGGTTGAACTGGAAATATCTAATTCACCTAAATCTTCTAAAAAGAATTCTTCTAATTTTTTTCTTAATTTGATCGTATTCAATCGTTACACCTCCACATGCATCTCGCTTTTTGTTAAAATGACTTGTTTTTGTCTCCAGCTAATATCATTTCGCTCTGGGAAATCTAAACGATAATGACCCCCTCTGCTTTCTGTTCTTCTTAAAGCAGCTGTAGATATGATCCAACCAATTGTTAACATATTAATAATTTCTATTTGCTCAATTGTGAAATCCTTCACATTAAAGTCCCAAAAAGAGACTTGATTTTTATAATCTTCAAACCATTTAACGGCATAAACAAGTTCAGCTTTCGTTCGTTGGATTCCAACACAGGTTGTCATGATTTCTTGTATGTCTTTCTTAGAAGGAAGCTTATCCACATTACCAGACATTAACTTATGATTCTGTATGTTAGCCGTCAAACAATTTTCATTAGTAAAAGGTAGTGTTAAGATATGCTCAGCTATCCGTTTACCAAAAACAAGACCTTCTAATAAGGAATTACTCGCTAATCTGTTCGCTCCATGAACTCCTGTACAGGCAGCCTCACCTACAGCAAATAAATTCGGAATTGATGTTTCTCCTTTATCATTTGTAAGAATTCCACCCATTAAGAAGTGCATACCAGGCGCAACAGGTATTCTCCCACTTGCTATACTCACTCCGTGCTGAAGACAAAGCGTTGAAATCGTTGGAAATCTTGTTGAAAAGTTCGAAATCATCGAGATATCTAGATATATTTTATGTCCTTTTTTCATTTCATCAAAAATGGCTCTTGAAACAACATCTCTTGGAGCTAAATCTCCTTGATGATGAAGATCATTCATAAAAGCCTTTCCTGCCTCGTTGATTAAAATAGCGCCTTCTCCTCGAACAGCTTCAGAAATAAGTCCCACACATTTTCCATTTATATGAAGCATTGTCGGGTGAAATTGGATAAACTCCATATCAGCAATTTCTGCACCAGCACGATAAGCCATTGCAATACCATCACCTGTAATAACATCTGCGTTTGACGTATGTCCATAGACAGCACCACAACCACCGCTAGCTATAATTGTTTTACTGGCTAGATAATATTCAATTTCACCTTGCTGATTTTTTGTACAAACACCTAAGCATTGCCCATTCTTTATAATAAGGTCTACTACCAATTCGTTTTCAATTATGTTAATTGACGATTTTGTTGATTGATATAGAAACTGAGTTAGCTCTTTACCAGTAGCATCTCCACCTGCATGAATAATTCGATGATGACTATGAGCTCCTTCTTTTCCTAGAAGAAATTGACCATTTTTATCACAATCAAAACTCATTCCTCGTTCACACCAGTCAAGTATTTCAGAAGGACCATCTTGAACAAGATATTCAACATTTTTTTCGTTATTATGATAACATCCGGCAACTAATGTATCTGCAAAATGATTTTTCCATGAATCTCGCTTATGAATGGCCGCAGCAATTCCACCTTGTGCAAGCATTGAATTACTTTTTTTCCAAGAAGATTTCGTAATCATTGTAATTTGTTTATGGCGAAGATGATATGCAGCAGAAAGGGCTGCAAGTCCGCTTCCTATAATAAGGACATCTGTTTGAGGCATAACAACCCTCCTGTAAATTTACACCTGTCTTGACACCTATATTTACATAAATTTAAAATAATGACAAGAGTTTTTATTCTTTTTACAGTAAGATTATGATAAAGGTGAGGTGAAGGTAATGATTTATTTAGATTATGCAGCAACAACACCCATTAGTGATTCTGCACTTGATATATATGTTAAAGTAGCTAAAACTGCCTATGGTAATAGCAGTAGCTTACATGATGTAGGAGATCTTGCAGCAAGAACACTGCAAGCTTCTAGAAAAATTATCGCAGATATACTTGGCGGTAATGAGAAAGGTGTGTTCTTTACAGGTGGAGGTAGTGAAGCAAATATTCTCACCATTAAATCTTTGTTAAAAGGACTAGATCCTAAAAAGAACCACATTATAACAACACAAATAGAGCACTCTTCTCTTCATACTTTTTTTCAAAAACTACAAACTGAAGGGTATGAAGTCACATTTTTAAAGCCTAACGAAAATGGACATATTTCTATTCATTCAATAGAAAATGAATTAAAAAGCAATACATGCTTAGTATCAATCCAACATGGAAATTCAGAAATTGGTTCCATTCAGCCCTTGAAAGAAATTGGATTACTTTTAAAAAATAAAAAAATTCTTTTTCATAGTGATTGTGTACAAACCTTTGGTAAGCTCCCAATAAATGTCGAACATTTTCATATTGATGCACTATCAATTTCTAGTCATAAAATATATGGCCCTAAAGGAATAGGTGCAGCTTACATTAATCCTGCAATACACTGGAAGCCATTTATTCCAGGCACAACTCATGAATCAGGATTTCGTCCTGGAACAGTAGATGTTCCAAGTGCAGCAGCATTTGCTACCGCTGCAAAAGAAATAATCAAAGATATGGAGCAAAACACACAACATTTTCTAAACTTAAAACATCACTTTATTGAACTACTTACACCACATAAAAATAAAATATCTTTATTAACAGAAACAAACGATCAATCTCTGCCAAACATATTACCTATCGTTATTAAAGGAATAGAAGGTCAATACACAATGTTAGAGTGCAACAGATTTGGTTATGCCATTTCGACTGGAAGTGCTTGTCAGGTAGGTATGCAAGCACCATCACGTCCATTGACTGCAATTGGATTTGACGAACAGCAAGCAAAACAATATATTAGAATCTCATTAGGTAAACAAACAACAAAACAACATATAGAAAACTTCACTCAAACATTAACAACGATTGTGAAAAACTTTTAATCCATTATTGAAAAGAGGAAGAAATGAATGAAGGCTGATAAAATATTAGGAGAAGAACGAAGAAATTTTATCTTAAATTTTTTAACAAAAACGACTTCTCCAACAACAGGTGGGGAGTTGGCAAACTTAGCCAATGTTAGTAGACAAGTCATCGTACAGGATATTTCTCTTTTAAAAGCAAAAAATCACCCTATTATGGCCACAAGTCAAGGTTATGTATATATCTCTCATGAAGAAAATCAAAACAATCTGAAAGAGCGAATGATTGCATGTAAACATAGTCCTGAGCATACTAAGGATGAATTAAACATCCTCGTTGATCACGGGGTTTTTGTAAAAGATGTGATCGTCGAGCATCCTGTTTATGGAGACTTAACAGCTTCGATTATGGTAGGAAATCGAAATGATGTGAAGGAATTTATAAAAAAAATTAGTCAGCATAATGCCTCCTACTTATCTCAATTAACGGAAGGCTTGCATTTACACACGATACAAGCAGATTCGGACGATAAACTAGATCTTGCCTGTGAGGAGCTTGAAAAAGCTGGCTTTCTATTTAACGAGGCTTTTTAAGGTTTTAGCTATTATAGAAATCAATGATGAAAAAACAGGTGCTTACTTAACACCTGTTTTTTCATCTACTACTTTTTTATACTTTTTTTAATTGAATAAGCTTCATACGAACCTAATAACTTTACTCCACAACCTAATGCCTCTAATTCAGCTATGGCTCCTGGAATTAACACATTATCTATCCTCATATCAATATCAATGATAAAGAAATAATTTCCCAAGCCTGTTTTCATAGGTCTTGATTCAATTTTTGATAAATTTAACTTTCTCCACGTAAATGCCGATAACACCTGATGTAGTGCTCCAGATTGATCATCTGAAGGCAGTGTAATCATTAAAGTAGACTTTTCCTTATCTGGTGTAAGTAATGGACTACTATACTCCTGTTTGGCTGGGTGTAATATAGCGAATCTCGTGTGATTGTGTTGATAATCATGGATATTTTCTTTTACAATCACTAAACCATATTCTTTTGCTGCAAGTTCATTTGCAATGGCTGCAACTGCTTCACCAGGATGATTACTCACGTATTGAGCGGCTGCTCCAGTTGATGTTGCATAATCATAAGTAATATCATTAAATGTATGATGCAAAAACTTATGACATTGAGCAATCGCATGGGAATGTGAATAAACTCTTTTAATGCTTTCCCATGTTGTTATATTTTCAGGATGTACCATTAAATGCTGTTCAATGGGTGAAACAATTTCACCAACAATATTTAAAGGCTGTTCATGAATTAAATAATCTATTGTTAAATTTACTGATCCTTCTAATGCATTTTCTGTAGGAACCACTGCATAGTCTATTTTACCTTCTGCAACTGCATCAATGCATTGAGGAATTGTTGAATAGGCAACCTCTTCAATTTCTTCCCCAAAAAAAGCTTTTACAGCTAAGTGGGTAAAAGTTGCTCTAGGACCTAAGAAACCTACCTTTACTGTCAACTTCCCTTCAACTCCTTATTATGCACCTTGACCTAATATTTCAACTTTCTCAACGAACTCTAATCTTCTAAGTTTAGTCATTAAACGGTTAATATCTTCTGTCATGCCATTCGTATTAAGGGAAAGTGTAACATTTGCTCTGCCTTGAATTGGAATAGATTGATGAATCGTTAATACATTACATCCAGCACTTGCTACAACTGATAATAAATGTGAAAGTGTTCCACTTCGATCTTCCAAATGAAAAAATAATGTAATTAACTTTTCCTTTACCATTGTATGAAATGGAAAAACTGCATCACGATATTTATAAAAAGCACTTCGGCTTAAATCAACACGTTGAACAGCTTCAGCAACAGAATCAACTTTCCCTCTCTCAATTAATTTCTTAACTTCAAGTGTTTTTTTCATTGCTTCAGGTAATATATCTTCACGAACTAAATAAAAGGTATCATCCTTCATGATGTCCCTCCCATGTTTTTTCTCACTGTAGATAATTTATCACAATATTGGCTAAATTTCTCCTTTTTTCTTAAGAAAAGTGCAAATGTATATGATTGACGTAAAAAAACTGCTAACTGTATGTGTAAAAGTAGAGCGTACTATGTAAAACAACAGTAAGCTTATAGCCTATTATTATAATGGTTTGTTACTTTAACACATTTAATAGGACCTTGAAAAAGCTAAAAAAAAGAGAGCCATGAGTTAGCTCTCCTATTAAATCATTTTAAAATGTATGTGACTTTTTTTCTACTCAATAAATTCAAATTCATATTCAAGCAGTTTGACAATATCGCCATCTTTTGCTCCTCTTTCACGAAGAGCTTCATCAACACCTAAGCCTCTTAACTGTCTTGCAAAACGTTTAATTGATTCATCACGTGAGAAGTCTGTCATTTTAAATAACTTTTCAATTTTTTCACCAGAAAGCACAAATGCACCTTCATCATCACGTGTAATCGCAAAGTTTGGTTCTTCTTTCTTAAATTCATAAATCACGCGATTTTCAGTGATTTCTTCCTCATGTAACGGGAATTCAGGTGTATTTTCAATTGCATCAGCAACTGCAAATAATAACTCACGAACACCTTCACGAGTGACAGCTGATGCTGGGAAAATTTTCACATCATCATCAAGCTTCTTTTTAAATTCAGCCAAATTTTCTTCAGAGTCTGGCATGTCCATTTTATTCGCTACAATAATTTGTGGACGCTCTGTTAAGCGCATGTTATATTCCTTCAATTCCGCATTAATTGTTAGGTAATCTTCATATGGGTCTCTTCCTTCTAACCCTGACATATCAATCACATGAACAATCACACGTGTTCTTTCAATATGTCTTAGGAATTGGTGACCTAACCCAACACCTTGATGCGCCCCTTCAATTAAACCAGGTAGATCAGCCATAACAAAACTTCTGCCATCTTCTGTTTCAACCATACCTAAATTTGGTACAAGTGTAGTAAAGTGATATTCAGCAATTTTCGGTTTTGCAGATGATACTACTGATAATAAAGTTGATTTTCCAACGCTTGGAAATCCAACTAATCCTACATCTGCTAATACTTTTAATTCTAAAATAACATTACGCTCAATTCCAGGTTCTCCATTTTCTGAAAGCTCTGGTGCTGGATTGGCAGGTGTGGCAAATCTTGAATTACCACGACCTCCACGTCCACCCTTTGCAATGACCGCTTGTTGACCATGTTCAGTTAAGTCAGCAATAATGTGTCCTGTTGTTTCATCTGTAACGACTGTACCTGGTGGAACTTTAACAACCATTGGCTGCGAATTTTTACCATGTTGATTTTTCGACATCCCATGTTCACCACGAGGAGCCTTAAAATGTCTTTTATAGCGAAAATCCATTAATGTTCTTAAGCCTTCTTCAACCTCAAATACTACGTCAGCACCATTACCACCATCACCACCGGCTGGGCCACCCATTGGTACATATTTTTCACGACGAAAAGCAACCATTCCGTTACCGCCGTCGCCACCTTTTACATATATTTTGACCTGATCGACAAACATTGTCTTCCTCCGTTCTCATGCCTATAACATATATAGCTAAAAGAATCATTCATTGTTTTAACGATCTGTGATAGTAAGCGATATAGCTGTATTTAGCTCATATGTACTTATTTCAAAGTCATCAATACCAATATTGGTTTGATCTGTTGAATGAATCCATTTTGTTACTAGCTCAGTATTATTTATTTTCCCTTCAAATTCAAAGATAAAACAAATTTTATCTTCAACCTGATCGTCTGTTTTAAGTGTTAAACAAAGATGATTTTCACATGTACTATCAACTGTATTGTCTAGTATATCCATAAACCCCTTAGACCAATTCGTTAATAGATCATCATAATCTTTTAGTACTTTGATGTCTCCTATAACCTCATACTCTAGATAAAATTGATGTTTACTCCAATTAAATGTCATAAGAAAACTAGCAAAAGAAGGCATTTTCAAATTACACAATTTTGATTCTTGTTGTGCTTCTATGACAATTTCTTCTATGATATCCTTAATTCGATCATATTTTTGCAAAGATAGGTTTCCCTTAATTAGTTGCAGTTTATTCATCCAATCATGACGTGAATGACTTAATATATCAACAATTTTAGCTTCGTTCAATTTATTTTCCATACAATTTCTCCCACTATATTAAAAAATAATTTATTTTCATTAAGGAGTTATATTATTTAAGGCTGCAATAGAAATTATAACAAACATTGATTTAGAACATAAGGGATATTCCAAATTTCACAAAAAATACTCTAAAAGAAGTTCAATTTATTTGAATCTTCGTTAAAGTTAATTGTTGATTACTAATGTCACCACATCAATTTAAGTTTATTTCACTTTTAACGTCATTAACCTGCTTCCCTAAATAAAGAGGTTGGACATAAGTATTTTAACAAAATAGAAACCGAACAATGGTTGTAAGTGTAGTTACGTCTCTCTTGAAATATACTCCCTAAGCTATTACATTGTTCGGAATTTTTATTAACTACTACGTTATGTTTCAGCCTCATAAAAAAAACTCTAACCTAAGTTAGGTTAGAGTTTTTCCTAATGAACTTATGCTTCTTGTGCTACTGGGTATACACTAACTTTTTTGCGGTCACGTCCGAAACGTTCGAACTTAACAACACCATCAACTTTAGCGTATAGTGTATCATCACCACCGCGGCCTACGTTTTCACCTGGGTAAATTTTCGTACCACGTTGACGGTAAAGAATTGAACCACCAGATACTAATTGACCATCTGCACGCTTTGCACCAAGACGTTTTGAGATAGAGTCACGACCATTTTTAGTCGAACCTACTCCCTTCTTAGAAGCGAAGAACTGAAGATCTAATCTTAACATGAAGTTTCACCTCCTGTTTCATTCATAATCAATACTGAAATATATTGTTCATAGTCTGTTTCAATTGTTTGAAGAGAAACAACCATACCTTCTAACAAAAGTTGAACTTTATCACTTGTTGATTTGTCGAGATTTTCAGGTAATCTAACATGTAGATATCCACCATCTCCACCTTGATCAATTTGTGGTTCAATTTTAGTTAAGCTTAGAACTGCATTAACAGATCCAAAGGTAACAGCTGATGCTCCAGCACAAACAAGATCTTTGCCATGCTCAGCGAACTCAGCATGTCCAGACAGAGTGAACGATGTTATAAGTCCCTCATTTGAACGATAAATCTTCACATTTATCATTTCAAACAGCCTTACCCGTTGATTTTTTCAATAACAACTTTAGTGTATGGCTGACGGTGACCTTGCTTTTTACGATAGTTTTTCTTAGCTTTATATTTGAAGACAGTGATTTTCTTTTGACGACCATGCTTTTCAACTTTAGCAGTAACAGTCGCTCCGTCAACAGTTGGGCTACCAACTTTAACGTTGTCTCCACCTACAAATAAAACTTTGTCAAACGTAACAGTTTCACCTTGATCAGTACCAAGCTTTTCAATGTAGATTACTTGACCTTCTTCTACTTTGATTTGCTTTCCACCAGTTTCGATAATTGCGTACATTCCAATGCACCTCCTATAAACTCAGACTCGCCAAAATGAGGTGTATGTATAAAACATCACTTTAATACCTTATATTGAGCGGTTGTAGCACGGGTGCGCTACAAGTCATAACATTAAACATGATACCAATATATCCATGAATATGCAACTGTTTTTTAATGATATGAAGTTAAAATTTCTAGTTCTCTATTCTTGCTAGAATTGTTTTCATATCGCCTACATGTCTTATATGATAGCTAGGAGTCTTATTCGAATATTCCACCAACACTAATTTATACTTTAATGTATCTTCTAATTTTACGATATGTTCATCATTATTTCCTTTTAGTAACGATATTACATCGCTTGTTGCTTCAATTAACAAAGCTTCACTATCCATAAACTGATACTCCCATAACTCTCTCTCTAACTTAAAAGCAATGGTTTCAGCAGATACCACTCTACCATCTCCATGGCATATTGAACATTCTTGAGTTAAGCTTGCATGAAGTGGTTGACGCACTTTTTTTCTTGTTATCTGCAAAATATTAAGCTCTGTAAAACCAATTACCTTGTGTTGCACACGATCTTTTTTCATTTCATTAACAACTGTATTGAAAATTTCATTTTGATCTTGTGTATGTTTCATATCGATAAAGTCGATCAAGATCATTCCACTAAGGTTTCGCAAACGAATTTGTTTTGCCAATTCTATCGCAGCTAGTCGATTAGTTTGTAGAACGGTATCACGCATCGATAATTTCCCGGAAAATTTTCCAGTATTTACGTCAATAATCGTCATTGCTTCCGTTTGTTCTATGATAATGTAAGCACCGTTTTTCAACCAAACGATTGATTTGAACAGCTTCTCTATTTCTTGTTCAAGGTTATAAGTTGAAAAAAGTCCTTCTCGTTTTTCATGATAAACAACCCTTGCTTCTGGAAATTTTTTTCTTAGCTTTTGTACCGTATCAATTTGATCACAAATAATTGTATCATCTTCTTGAACTACTATTTCAGTTAATAAACGATCTACAAAACTTTTTGCTTCATAAACACAAACAGGTTTTTCACTTTGTTTTATGCTTAAAGATAAAAATGATTGCTTCAATTGTATATATTCTTTATGAAGTTGCTCGCTTGTTTGCTGCTGACAAGCTGTACGAAATAAAAGACCTTCATTTTTATCTCTTAGTTCATTTGCAATATGCAGAAGTCTTTCTCTTTCTTTATTATCCTCAATCTTTTTAGAAACTGCTGTATAGTTTCCATAAGGCATAAAAACAATTAAGTTTCCACCAAACTCAATATTTGTTGTTAACTTTGGTCCCTTTTGATTTGTACCTTCTTTCACAACTTGAACAAGTAACTGCTCACCTTCTCTTACATAATGAGAAATAGATGATTTTGCTTCTGTTTTATCGCTTAGTTGAAAGGATATTAAATCATTACGATGAAGATATCCGTTTTGATTAAACCCGATATCTACAAAAGCAGCTTGCATACCAGGTAATACCTTTTTCACTCGTGCAAGATAGATGTTTCCTACAACATCTATTTCAGATGAATGTGAGTGATGGATTTCAGTTACTTGCTCATTTTCTTGAATAGCTATTCTTTTTTCACTTGTCTTTTCATTTATAAATATTTTTCGCACACGATTGACTCTCTTTCTGAGGAAATATTCATCCACTGTCATGATATATTAAACTATATCATTTTTGAGAGTTCGTGTGTATGAACCTAATAGGTATAAACAAGATCACCGACCTTTGAATCGGTCAATTTATTTGCAAAATAGGCATGTAATAATTCATTTTCATCCATCTCAGACACTTTTGTGCCATTTCTCTCCACAACAATTAAATGTTTACATCCTCTTTGAAACTGAAGTAGTACACTATAAATGAGGTCAGATTCATCAACTACGATTGGTTTTAATTTTTGGATCGTATTTTGCTTACCATAATATCGCTCCATTAAAAACCTCATACAGCTATACATTCTATGTTTGTATTCATAATATAAGCTATAAATAAGAAAAGTCGTAATAATCCACATATTAAGATGACTTGGTGATGTGGATACAATAAATATTACATATATGCATAAAAATATGATTGATGTTAACATCATATAAAAGTGTGCTTTTCGATAAGCGAATGATTTTGAGAACAATATAAATAACAACTTACCACCATCTAATGGCCAAACAGGCAACAAATTAAACAATAATATGGATAAATTATAAAAAGTAAAAAGCTGATAATCACTACTATTTATGACATTCACATTCTGTAAAATAAATGCAGCACCTTGAAGCCATAAGTGCTGTAATGGACCTAACAAAACAACAATAAATTCTTCTTTTAAAGGACGATTTCCATGCTCATCCACTTCAGCTACGCCTCCAAAGGGAAGTAACATGATTGATTTTATTCTCCAAGAAAAAAAATGAGCACTAATTGCATGGCCCATTTCATGAACAAAAACGATAAGCATTAACAGAAACAATGATTTAAAATTTGCCGTCACCACACTGATTCCAATAATGACCCACAGTAATGGATGAATATGAATTTTCCCTAGTAAACCTAAATAGTTATTCAAATTTAATCACCTGTATTGGGTCAATGAAATCATCGCCCTTTTTTATGGCAAAATAATAGGTTCCCTTTTGCTTATCAGATAACTTTATTTTTCCTAATTCTGTCCCTTTTTTCACAAAATCATAAAGTGCTACATTCACTTTATCTAAATTTCCATACCATGATTTCGTCCCATCAGCATGCATGACAACAATCGTTAAACCTGTTTCTGTCTTTTCACTAGCCTCAATAATAATTCCCTCATTCATCGCTTCAACAGTTGGCTTGTTTGTTTCAACCATGATTCCTTGTCCGTTATCTTTAAAAGATTCAAGTATTTTCCCTGAAGCTGGCACTGCCAATTGTGCAGTTTGTGATTCCTCCACCTTGACATCACTAGTCTCTTTATTCGTATTGAACAAAGCTAGTGGTTCTCCAAATTGATCACGATACCATGTTGAAACAGCAGCAAACTGAAATTCCTCTTCTAAAGAGTAGGTAATCGCTGATTTTGCTTGATCAAACATCGGTGACCCATTTTTAAAAACAATCGCTGTACATAAGATCAAGACAGCAGATAATAGGATCTTAAATATAAATACTTCTGTCCGAAATAGTGGGTGTCCTGTTTGATTGTTCCCAGGTCCCATTTCATAATTAGGAGGGGAATAGAACCCACTGTGTCGTTCTTCATCAGACATATATAATGATGTTCTTTTAGAGTAATCTTGCTCTGAAGTATTTCCTCGCTCACGTTTTCTTTTTGCAATTCTTTTTCTTATTTCGTCCGCTCGATGACTCATCCCCATCCATCCTTTTAGCAAGTTTGTACAAGTTTATGCCTTGTCCATTGGAGATATGATTAAATTCTTATGTTTTTAATGGTCTTTTACGAAGGTTTTTTAAGCAAGAAAGAAAATATAACGGAAGATCATCGTCTAAAAATAAAAGAAACACGGTAAGCGAAGGATGTTGAATTATAGTAGGGTAAAGCACTGAAGAATGAAAAGCACTGGAGCTAGACATTATAAATGGCTGTTATCGCAAACTTTGTTGCTTTTAAATCCCCGAAGCAATCGGTACCCTTATAGTGAAAAAAACTGTTACCATTACAAATTTTGGTTAAATAGCAACAAACGTTCAGAAAAGAGCCAAAAAAAAGACTAGTGAGATTCTGCAGCTTCTTAAGGAGCAGGAATGTAAACTAGTCGTTAAAATCATTATTTAATTAAACTCGTACACCAAAGAATTTCTTCAATTTTACTAAAACACCTTTATTTGGTTCTTCGAGAGATTGTAATGGAACAGATTCTCCTAAAATTCGTCGAGCAATATTCCGATAGGCAATAGCAGCTCTATTGTTAGGATCCATAGCAATAGGTTCTCCATTGTTCGAAGCTTTAATCACATCATCATCATCAGCAACAATTCCAATTAAATCAATGGAAAGATGTGTAACAATTTCATCCACATCAAGCATATCTCCATTTTTAACAAGATGGTTACGGATTCGATTTATGACCAATTTAGGTGGTTCAATATCTTCTTGTTCAAGTAAACCTATTATTCGATCTGCATCTCGTACAGCAGAAATTTCAGGGGTTGTTACAACAACAGCTTTGTCAGCACCTGCAACAGCATTTTTATATCCTTGTTCTATTCCAGCTGGACAATCTATTATAATATAATCATAGTCTTGCTTTAATTCGTCTATGAGTTTTTTCATTTGCTCTGGTTTAACAGCCGTCTTGTCGCTAGTTTGAGCTGCTGGTAATAAATAGAGTAAGTCTTCAAATCTCTTATCTTTCACAAGAGCTTGATGTATTTTACAACGACCTTCAACTACATCCACCAAATCATAAATAATTCTATTTTCTAATCCCATTACAACATCTAGGTTCCGAAGACCGATGTCTGTATCTACTAGGCAAACACGTTTCCCTAAAATAGCTAAAGAAGTTCCAATATTAGCTGATGTCGTTGTTTTACCAACTCCACCTTTACCTGAAGTAATGACAATTGCTTCACCCATTGTTAGATTCCCCCTTCAAACCTTGTTAAATTAGGTCGTAAATGAGTAAGTTGCTGTAGTCGCTCAATAACCATTTCACCATTTTCATTGATATGTGCACATTCTAGCTCGTTACCTTCTAGTGGTAAAAAATCTGGTGCACGGTTAATTATATCACTAATACGCAATTGTGCCGGCTTCATTAAAGAGGCAGCAATTACGGCTTGTCTATTACCATCAGCACCTGCATGAGCAATACCTCTTAAAGCACCTAAAACAAAAATATTACCTGATGCGATAACAGTACCACCTGGATTAACATCACCTACAAGTAACAAGTCACCTTTTACTTTTAACACTTGACCTGAGCGTACTATTTTAGCAACAGAGATAACTTCCGTTTCCCTTTTTAAGCGAAGAGCCTCATCTTTCGTTATCACGTTACTTTCAATTGATTCAATCATTAAATTACGCTTCTGTTTAATAACTAATTCAAGTTTTTCTCGTTGTTTCTTATTCACAAAACGATTTCCTACTTTTACATTCACCCCAATTACAGGGCCGTCTTGTTGAATGTATTGTTTCAAAGATAGCATTTCCTCGAGTTCATGGAGTAATTGGTCAAAAGAACATGAATCATCGAGATGTAACGTTAAGCCATCTTTTGTGCCTTTTATCGTAACAAATTGTTGTTTTTGGACCTTCATGACGTTCACCTCAACGATTGTACTATTCGACAGAAATGCATGAAATCCTTCTTTTTAAAAGATATTAATCTCATAGATTTTAGGATCTTCTGTTGGTAAAGCAAAACGAGGGATTAATAAATATTATCATTTACTTAATCCTCAGTCATTTCAAATCTTAATTTTGTTAAATATGACTTAATAGGAAAGCTAACCAAAATAGCAACAACCAGATTGAGTGATAATGTAGGTAATAACCTAAGGGTTGTAAACTGGTATAGTGATATATTTGTCGCACCTATTACATAATTAACACCGTATACATAAAATTCTAGCACGGCTACAGATAAGACAATTAATAATAGTACGATTAATATGTGCCCATGCAATACTTTCATTGCTTTATAAATAAGATAAGCCAAAATTCCGTATGCAAATAAATAGATCCCGATCACTTCTATAAAAACAATATCATGCAATAAGCCAAAAAAGAAGCCTAGGACCATTCCCTGTGTACGATTTAAGTAGACTGTTATAAAGATGACAAATAGTAAAACAAAGCGTGGAACAAAGACATAATCCTCAGATACAAAGGAAAAATGGACTAAGTGAGCAAAGGAGCTTTCACAAATAAACGCAAAGAGAACTAGGAAAGGAAGAAAGAAACGTTTCACGATTCTTCCTCCTCCTTTGTCAGCACTCCTACTGGATCTTCAGACGCTGCTTCACGTTTTGCAACCCAAACCCGATCAAGATCATAGAAATTTGCTGTTGGTTTCACATAGGCCATTTGTTCAAGTCCATATGAATCAGGTTCAATTTCAATAATTTCTCCTATCATAATACCACCAGGAAAAACGCCTCCTAAACCAGCAGTAATCACTTTTTGACCAACACTCAGCTTAGCCTTTGATTCAATACGACGAAGTAAAAGGGCACCTTTTTCTTCATCGTATCCCTCAATTAGACCTGTTACTTTTTCCTTCGTTGCTTTTTTCTCTTCCTTTTCCGCTTCTTTTACTTCTTCATCAGTCTCTAGCGGTTGAACTTCTGCAGAAATCCTATTTTTCAAGTCAGTTGCACTTAACAATTGAACAGTTGATGTAAATTGTGAAGTTGATTTTACTTTTCCAATTAAGCCTTGAGCAGTAACAACTGCCATATTCGGCTCTACTCCATCCTGTTCACCTTTATCAATTGAAATATAATCGTACCATCTATCAGGATTTCGACCAATAACTGCAGAAAAGATCGGATCATATTTTCTTAAATTGGAAATTTTCCCTAATTCAGTTCTTAGTTTTTCATTATCAAGTTTATATTCTTGTAAATCTGCTTGTAGCTGCATATATTCATCAAGTCTACTTTTTAAAAGTTCATTTTCTTCATATGTATTTTTGAGATCATTTACATTTTCAAAGAAGCCTGATACATATGAAGCAGGCTTATGTAAAATTGATTGAAACACACTTACAGTATCTTGTATAAATTGTTCAGGCCAAGCTAACTTGCGATCTCCCTTAATTGAAAAGCCAATCAATGCCACTAAAACAATAACACTTACTAGTAACAAGATAAGGCGTTTATTTAAGAAAAACTGTGGCATGATGAACACCCTCTTAACTTATATTTCATCAACAAATCGCGAGCATATATTTAATCCAAGTCAATTAAAAGTAACCATAGAAGAAGAATATGTTCCACTTGCTTTCATAGTCCAATAACAAGAAAAGTCACAAGACATTCAAAGAGTGAAGTCTTGTGTCCTCTTGTTGTGGTAAAAGAAGCAAACATATAAAGATTACATCCATAAATTACATATTTTCTTATTTCTATTAGCGACTTTCTCTTGCTTTATTTTTAAATAAGTGGATATGTTCTAGCGCTTTTCCTGTTCCAATAGCAACACAATCTAATGGATCTTCTGCTATTAATACAGGCATATTTGTTTCTTCACCAATAATTTTATCTAAGTTTCTAAGAAGTGCTCCACCACCAGTTAAGACAATTCCACGATCCATAATGTCTGCCGCTAGCTCAGGTGGAGTTTTTTCTAGAGTATTTTTAACTGCATCAACAATTGCATATACTGTATCTTTTAATGCATCTGCAATTTCAGCTGCCGTAATTTCAATTGTTTTCGGTAAACCTGTTAATAAGTCTCTCCCTCTAATATCCATGTTTTCCACACCATCAGGAGAACCAGCAGAACCGACTTCCATTTTAATTGCTTCTGAAGTACGATCACCAATCATTAAGTTATATGTCTTACGAATGTATGTAATAATCGCATCATCCATCTCATCACCAGCAACACGAATTGATTGACTTGTTACAATTCCACCTAGAGAGATAATCGCTACTTCTGTTGTACCGCCACCAATATCTACAACCATGCTTCCTGTTGGTTCCCAAACAGGTAAATTCGCACCAATTGCTGCAGCAAATGGTTCTTCAATCGTATAGGCATCACGGGCCCCAGCTTGTCTTGTCGCATCAATAACTGCACGTTCTTCGACAGCTGTAATTCCTGAAGGTACACAAATCATCACATAAGGTTTTCTTGAAAAAACACCTTTTGTCTTAGCTGCTTGTTTTATATAATATTTCATCATTGTTGCTGTTGTTTCATAATCTGCAATTACGCCATCTTTCATTGGACGAATGGCTACAACATTTCCAGGTGTACGACCAATCATGTTTTTTGCATCATTACCGACTGCTACAATTTGCTTTGTATCTGTTTGTAAAGCAACAACAGAAGGCTCACGAACAACGATTCCTCTTCCTTTTACAAATACAAGTGTGTTAGCTGTCCCTAAATCTATTCCAAGGTCTCTTGTACCAATACCGAACATAGGGTGTATCTTCCTTTCTGAAACGAATATACTTTTACTTAATTTTTAGGAAAATTGATAGAAAACAACTTTCTATATTGTGGTAGTTAAACTACTTTCAATCTTGAATAGTTAGAATTTCTTTATAAATCAGAGGAATACTTATATATCTCTTCTTCATATTTCCTGCTATGAGTTTTATATAAAATCTATTTCTAAAAAGAATGGTCAAAATTATTCTTAAAGAATTGAAGTAATCAAAAAAACTCATAAACCTTATTATATCGTATTTACGCAAAAAAAAAAGTATTACACGTAGCCTTTTTCTTTAAGACTAACAAATTTTTGTTCACCAATAATAAGATGATCCAAAAGTTCTATACCTAAAACCTTTCCACATTCTGCTAATCTTTTTGTCACTTCAATGTCTTCTCTACTCGGCGAAGGATCTCCTGATGGATGATTATGAATACATATTAGGGAAGCTGCAGATCGTTTAAAAGCTTCTTTGAACACCTCTCGCGGGTGGACAATCGAGGCATTTAAACTGCCGATAAACACTGTTTGTTTATGCAGAACTTGATTTTTCGTATTTAAATATAAACAAACAAAATGTTCCTGACTTAAAAACCTCATATCCTCCATCACATAATCAGCACCATCTTGTGGTGATCGAATCACATAACGTTCGTCATAGGTAAGACGATTCATTCTTCTACCAAGCTCAAGTGCAGCTAGAATTTGAACGGCTTTTGCATTTCCAATACCTGATATCGTTGTAATTTCTTCAACAGAAGCATCCTTTAACATGCGCAAGCCTTCAAAATGCTTTAATAACTGTTGAGACAAATCTAAAGCTGAATCTTTTTTTGTACCTGTTCGAAGTAAGATTGCCAATAGCTCCTGATTTGAAAGCTTGTCAGCACCTTCCTTTAACAAGCGTTCTCTTGGTCGTTCATCCTCGGGAAAATCACGGATTTTAAAAGTTGATAATTCCATTTATCCTCCTTCATTTCCCTTTCTGCTCATGATACTTTTCTATGTGTATTATAATGTTCCTACGTTCCCGTTTTATTCCATACTTGATCATCTTATTTTTGTGTGCAATTAAATCATTTGATTAGTGACACACCCAGGCTTGTAAACCCACTTTCACAACAAAGTTGTTCCACTTTTCAGCATGGTATTTTTATCTGGCAAACCCATTTTCATCAGTTCTCTGCTTGTTCTTGCTATTGGTAAACCTACAACTGAAAAATAATCACCAGCAATTTCTTTGACGAAAAGTGCCCCAAATCCTTGAATACCATATGCACCTGCTTTATCCATCGGTTCACCTGATAATACATATTCCTCGATTTCTTTTTCTTCGAGAGGAAAAAAAGTCACAGCTGTTTTTTCATAAAAAGTTTGAATTTTTTCTTCATGGACAATCGAGACACCTGTAAAAACTTCATGTGTGTTGCCTGACAAAACTTTAAGCGTTTCTTTTGCTTCGTCTTCACTACTTGGTTTACCTAACATTTGATTTTGGTACACCACAAGAGTATCAGAGCCGATAACAAATGCATCCTGATGTTCTTTTGCAACACTCTCAGCTTTTTGTTGTGCTAATGATTGAACCATTTCGGCTGGTTGAAGCTGTTCGTCTATCACTTCCTCTACCATACTTGGAATGACCTCAAAAGGTAGTTGAAGAAGCTCGAGTAGTTCTTTTCGACGGGGAGATGCTGAAGCTAAGATGAGGTTTGTTTTCATGATGTTACATCCTTTCTTCGTTTCAGATTAGAAGATACTTCTACATCTTACCAAAGTAATTGTTAGGGAACAATTTCACATTTTTCATTTTTAGAGAAAAAGAAGAGTTGATTGACACACTCTAGACATTATTACAAAAAGAAAAAACCGCAAAAATGCGGTCTCTTCAAATAAATATTAAAATTCTATGGAATTCACTATCAACTTTCTTTTTAGGTATTTCCATTACCATCATAAAGTATTTATTTCTTTACTTCGCATGTAAATCTCGAACAACTTCTAAGAGATTTTGCTGTGCTTGCCAGCCATTTTGTTCTTTGAGGCTTGCAATTGCTTGTAATAACTTCTCAATGACTGGTTTTTCAGCATCATTATGTGAAATAGCCATAATTTGTGATTCTAATTTCGTAATATTTTCACTACTTACCCCTGCACCAGTTGCAGCAGCTGAGGCTAGAGGTGATAACTCTGTGATTATGTTCACCCATTGATCTGCAGAACTACTTGTAGAAATTTCAAGTCCGAGCTGCTTGCCTCCCCAAAACTCCGAAAAGTCTTTTTGTTTATACATCTCATTAAGAGCATCAGTTTCTGACTTTGCTTTACCTAGACCTGCTAAAACTGTATATTTACCGTCTAGCTCTAAGTAGGTTGAAGCTAAATTTTTTTCTTTTATCTGTGCAACTACCGTTTCCGCACCTTCTTTTGTCGTGTAAATTCCACCTTGGACAGCATACACTTGTAGAGTAGCATTTGATGCAGCAGATGCATTCTGATCTTTTGGTTCTCCACCACCTGCTGGATCTTCTTCAGTATCTCCTGGAATCGCGACTTCACTTCCTTCATCAGGAGTAGCCGTAACTGGCATATCTTTGTTTGATAAAAAATTCAGTGCGATATAACCAAACCCTGTTCCTACTCCAATTGCTAATAAAACGATTGTTATTATTTGTTTAAATGGAAAAGCAATATGAGGAACCTTACGATCACTTTTTTTCGAGTAAAGATAAGGTGCAACGGTTGAATTTGAGTATGATTTTTTCTTTTTAGCTGGTGTCACAACTTTCGGATCGTCTGTAAAATCAGCATCCCCTTCATCAGGTAACAACCAAGGAAAATCATCTTCTTCATTAACAGGTTGCTTAGCAGAAGCCATCTCTTTTTCAGCTTTCACTTTTTCCTCCCATGTTGAAAATGCAATGTCCTTTGATGGTTCTTCAAATTGTGACACTGGACGATCCTCACCATTTATTTTAATTTTGATCGTCTCAGACGTATGCTTGTCCATATGCCTACCACCTTTCCTTTCAATTCCGTTCACACAGCTTGGCTATAATGCTATCAGAAGAACAAAAAAAAAGAACAAGACATTTGTCGTCTCATCCTTAATATTTTTCGTCATTTTTTTTATTCTTCATCTTCTTTAATTAAATCTGTAAACGGATTTTCCTTTTCACTAGGTGAAGGAACTGAGAATGGTGGAAGCTCTTCACGTAGATCATCAAGTGTTGGAAAATAGTAAGTGGAAACAATTACTTTATATTCATACGTTGTATCAGGATCCTCAACAATTTGAATAAGCTCAGGAAAACCTTCTACCTGTAATGATTCGATTTGTGTAATTCGATTCGTATTTTCTAGTATCTTGATAAAGTCCTCTAATTCGTAGTAGCTAGGAGATTTCACATCTAGCTCAACTGTTAGCTTCTCTAAGCCTTCTGGAATTGCTTCCGTGTTAACAGATTCCTTTTGCTCTGCTTCAGTATTATCTTTACTATCAGGATCTAGCTTTTCATCATAAGCTTCAACCATTTCATCACCCTGATCTTCTGGTTCAACCGTTCCACCATCTTGAAAAGAAATAGATGTAATTTCGCTGCTAGACATTGTTTCAGCCTTTTCTAGCTCTAAAAGAAACTGCTCTTCAAATGGACTAACAGGCAAGATCTTTTGTAATTCAACTGCAGATAATAATGCATCGTCTGTTGAAGAACCAGTTGATTTCTGCAATGAATCGATTAATTTGTTTTCTGTTTCAATTTGATTTTGCAAGCTAGTAAGCTCTACGTTTTTGGGCTTCACAAAAAACACATATGAAAAATAACAAACTAAAGAGGCTACCAAAAGAGCGAGAACAATAATTATCGTATGTTTTTTTCTCCATTCAATCATTTCTCATTGTCCTCCTCTTGAATCGCTTTAAGGACAGTACGATCAATTAAAAGCTGATATGTTGCTAAATAACGTGGAACTGTTTCATCTTCATCTTGTAGTGGCACTGTTTCGACTTTCGTCAGTTTTACAGTTTCCAGTATATCTAATTCTTTTAATCGACTTAAATAAAATGCTGCTTCTCGTGAGCTCTCAAATTGAATAAGTAATTCTAATGAAGAACTGTCAGCATAATCTAAACCATAAAAATACCCTTTTTCAGGTAGAATTTTTGTTAATTCATTTAAAATCGGAACAAAATTCACTGGATATTTTTCAGACCAGATAATTGCTTTTTCTAATTCATCAACTGCTGAGTTTTCATTACTTTGATTCGCTTGTTGCTGAAGAACTTCTGTCTGTTTTTGAACTAATGTATATTCTTGTTCTAGTGCACTAATTTCTTTATTCTTTTGATTTCCTAAAGATAAAATAATCGTTACTGCTGTAATGATAATCACTAGTAGTAAAATAGCAATGATAAGATTGGTGTAATCACGTTTTTGCTTCTGAGGTAGTAAATTAATTTCAGCTAACATTGATCTACACCTCTTTTAATGCTAAGCCAAGAACAGTTTGAAACTTACTCGGAACAGCTAAATTTTTATAGGTATACACTCGATTTTGATAATGAGTGATTGAAATCGTCGTGATCGCATTTGTTAATATTGTTTGTAATTCATCAATATATGGATTGTCTCCAACTAAAATGATTTGGTTAATTTGTTGATCTCCTTGATGAATACTGAAACGATAAAAATTTATGATTTTTTCAATTTCCTTTGCCACATCTTGAAATTGGATGATCAGTGGTTCTTTATTTTTTAATTCATATTTATAGTAACACTGTGTCTCAGAATCTATTTGATAATTCCAGTCACGCATTTCACCTTCAAGTTGCATATGTCTAGTAAAAATAGGTCTAAAATTTTCAAATATACTAAAGTTAATGCTATCAAGTTTTACTTCAATTAATAATGTATTTTCCTTAGATGTTACTTTTTGCATTTTATATAAATAACGGTACATGCTTAATGATGACAAATCAGCAACACTTGCTGAAAGCTTCACATTGTCAAAGAGTTCAGTGTATTCTTTTATCATTGTTTCAGGTGCAGCAAATAAAAGAATCTCTTTATCATGTTCAGTTTCCTTTAATAAAACAAAATCAAATACAGGCTCTTCAAAAGGTAAATGAATGTTATTTCCAAGCTCTAAATAAAGATAGCCTTTTATTTCATCTTCACTCAATTCTAAAGGTACCTTCACTTTACGAACACTCACAGCAGAATCAGGTGTTATAAAACGAACCTTTTTCCCTTTTATTCCCCAATCGCTTATGCTTTGTTCAAGAATCATCGAAAGCTTCTCAAAATCCTTAATACTTCCATCAACAACAACACCTTCTGGAAGATAGTTTTCAACAAAGCGACTAACCACAAGTGGATCACTACTTTTTAATTCAAGCAGTTGTATCGAGTAATTTGATATATATAAGTTCACAATTTGATGATTTTGACGAAATAGCGAGAATGCCATTATAAAAACCCCTTCTTAATAAAAGTAAGAAAAGAAGTACGATAAATAGAGGTGAATTAATTCATTTCCAAAGAAATAAGAAAGTAAAGCACCAACAACTAAAAATGGACCAAATGGAAAAGGCTTGCCCTTCTTAACAGAGCCTGTCATCATCCCAAGGAATCCAACAATCGTTCCTACCAAAGTAGCTAGAAAGAAGCTTAAAAGAACAAGCTTCCATCCTAAAATGATCCCAAAAACAGCAAGTAGCTTCATATCTCCTCCGCCCATGCCGCCACGACTAACTAGGATAACAACAAGCGGAACTAGACCACCAACAAGAAAGCCAGCAATTGGATCATACCAAGACTCTGCTGAAATAAACACTCTTTCCACTGTAAAAAGAACAAGAAAAAACAAATTAACTTTATCTGGAATAATCATATATTTCAAATCTGAAACGGTCACAATCATGCATAGAGATATAAGTGACCATGCTAAAATCAATTCCTTTGACCATCCCACCAACATCGGTGAAATCGTAAAAAGAATTGCCGTTACTAGTTCAATAGTTGGATATAGAGGAGAAATCGATATTTTACAGTTTTTGCATTTACCATTTTGAAGCAGGAAGGAGAAAATTGGAATTAGTTCTAGAGCTGATAGTTTTTTATTGCAAATAGGACAAGCAGAGCCAGGATATGCAATTGATTGTTTTAATGGAATACGCATTCCTACAACATTATTAAAGGAGCCAAGAACTGCGCCAAGGATGAAGATGTATGTGTATAGGATGATGGTTGTTGGCATTGTTTGGGCTCCTTTGAATAGTAAGATAGATAGTCTTCTATGGAAGACTATCTATCTTGATTAGTTATTATGGTAAATCTATGTTCTCTCTCTCAAGATCATCTGCATTAGGAATATCTCCACTTTCAACAACAACGTAAGAGTGATCACCAGTTACAAGTTGAACTTGATAAATAACTTCATTTTCTCCTTGAGTAACAGTCACTTCAGTATCAGCGGCGGTGTAATCTCCATCTGTACTTGGATCTTCAATTGCCTCAAGTAAATTATCTTCTATTAAGTCTTCAAGTGAAATAGTCACTCCATCATCAGGAATCGGTGTAGCTTCAGCTGCTACAGACAATCTTGCTGCATTAGCAATTGTCTTTGCATTCCCTATATGGGCATCTATTCGTGAGTTATTAATCATCCCACCAATAGCCGGAATTGCAATCGCAGCAATAATCCCTAAGATAACAACTACTGCTAAAAGCTCAATAAGAGTTAAGCCGCGCTCATTTTTTACTAGTTTTTTAAACATTTTGTTTCCTCCTAATATATTAGTTCTAATTCCCTAAACCTATTATCTATTATACATGAGTAATCATCACTATGAATATAAAAATATTGTAAATTTACATTTGAACATGATTGAAGATGTCGAACATTGGAACGATGATCGCGATAACGATTGTTCCAACGATACCTGCAAGCAAAACAATCATAAGTGGCTCAATAAGTGACTTGAGCCGATCTGTACTGTTTTCTACTTCTTCTTCGTAGAAATCGGCTACTTTTCCGAGCATTTCATCTAATGATCCTGTTTCCTCTCCAATTGCAATCATTTGTGTGACTAATGGCGGAAATGCCCAATGTTTTTTCATCGGCTCTGTTAAAGAACGACCATTTTCTAGTGATGATCTCGAACTAGCAATAACCTTTGCAATCACTTCATTTTCAACAATTTTCTCAACAATCATCAATGATTGTAGTATCGGTACTGAGCTTGAAAACAGCGAGCTTAGAGTTCTTGTCATTCTAGCAAGAACAGCTTTTTGGATCATGCTACCAAAAATCGGCATTCTTAGTGCGGCAACATCCAAGTAGTATTTTGTTTGTTTATTTTTTCTGAGCGCATAAAATGTCGCAAAAACAGCAACAAAGAATGTAATAACAATATACCAGTATTTTTGCATGAAAATACTAGAATTTAAGACAAATAACGTTATAGCTGGTAGTTGGGCTCCAAAGCCTTCGAACATAGAAACAAATGTTGGTACAACAGACACTAATAAGAAAATGACTACAACAACTGCAACAATAGCAACAGCCATTGGATACGCTAATGCAGATTGTATTTTTTGTTTTGTGCGATTTTGTTTTTCATATTGAATCGCCAATCTTTCAAGTGTTTCTTCCATACTACCGCTTGCTTCACCAGCTTTGATCATATTCACAAACATCGATGAAAAGATTTTTTTATGCTTAGCAGCTGTTGCTGATAGTGATTGTCCAGATTTTAAGTCGTCTTCCATTTGCTCTAACGCATTTCGAAGTGCTTTACTGCTTGTTTGTTGAGCAAGAATATTTGTTGCATCAACAATTGTGACACCTGCTCGTAGCAATGTAGCAAATTGTCTTAAATAAATAACAAATTCTTGAAGCTTTACAGGATTACCTATGGAAATATCCTTTGTTAAAAGCGTTTCAGGAATTTCCTCAATACTTGTTATGCGAATTCCTAATTCACTTAACTTTAATACAGCTTCACGCTTAGAGCTTGCTGTTACTCTGCCTGATTTTTTTCCAGATCGTTCACGGCCTTCATATTTAAACTTTGGCATTATTCTGATGTCCTTTGCTTATAAGGTAACGCAGCTTCAGCAGAAATAATTCCGTTTTTCACATATTCTGTTAAACTACTTTCAAACGACTGCATACCTTGTGCTCGACTTGTTTGAATCACACTCGGAATTTGATACGTTTTTTCGTTTCGGATCAAACTTGAAACAGCTGAATTGTTTAAAAGTATTTCAATTACTGCTCGTCGACCTTTTTTATCAGCTGTCGGAAACAGTCTTTGAGAAATGACTCCAACTAAAACAGATGCCAGCTGTAAACGAATTTGTGGCTGCTGATTGGCTGGAAATACATCAATCATTCGATCAATCGTTGATGCTGCAGAAGATGTATGCAGTGTTCCTAAAACAAGATGACCAGTTTCAGCGGCAGTTATAGCTGTATGAATGGTTTCTAAGTCTCGCATCTCACCAACTAAAATAACATCTGGATCTTGGCGAAGCGCAGATTTCAAGCCTGAAGCAAAGCTCATTGTATCAAAGCCCACTTCGCGTTGATCAACAACACATTGCTGGTGTTTATGCAAATATTCAATCGGATCTTCTAAAGTAATAATATGACGCTTCATTGACATATTCATATAGTTAATCATAGATGCGAGTGTAGTTGATTTACCACTTCCAGTAGGACCTGTTACTAACACAAGTCCATGAGGCTTTTCAACAATATTCTTCAATATAACAGGCAAATGCAACTCTTCTAAAGAAGGAATATTTCTTGGAACAATCCGAATAGCAAGCGAAATACATGAACGTTGGCGAAATGCATTTACCCTAAAACGCGAAATTCCAGGAATACCATAGGAAAAGTCAAGATCTCCTTTTTCTTCAAGCATCGGCCATTTTGCTTGGGAAATCATGGCCTTGGCCATTCCCTCCGTATCAGCAGGCATCAAAAAATCTTCACCAATCTTAACTAAGTCGCCATTGACCCTCATGATCGGGGGAACACCTACAGATAAATGAATATCTGATGCATTTTTTTCAAATGCTAGCTTTAAAATGGCATCAATTTTGTTCTTCATCATATCACCTACTCTGCGACTGCTACCCGCAAGATTTCTTCCGTTGTTGTTAATCCTTGCTTTACTTTTAATAATCCATCATCAATTAAAAAGATTGTTTTATTTTTAATCGCTAACTCTCTCAATTTACTAAAAGATTCATTATTCATGATCACACGTTTCATTTCATCATTTAACTCTAGTAATTCATGAATGGCAATACGACCTTTATATCCTGTCATATTACATGTTCCACAGCCCTTACCCCGAACTATTTTATCAATGGATAACCCACGTTTAGCGAATATTTCCATTTCCCTTTTAGTTGGTGCTTGCTCTGTGGCGCAATCACGACATACTTTTCGTACAAGACGTTGTGCAACAACACCTGTTAATGAAGAAGCAACTAAAAAGGGCTCAACACCCATATCAATTAAGCGAGTGATGGTTCCTAGAGAATCATTTGTATGAAGTGTACTTAATACTAAGTGACCTGTTAATGACGCTCGAACAGATGTATCAGCCGTTTCTCTATCACGTATTTCCCCAACCATGATGATATTCGGATCTTGACGTAAAATAGACCGTAGTCCTTTGGCAAATGTCATCCCAACATTTGCATTCACTTGAATTTGATTGATCCCCTCAAGCTGATACTCAACCGGATCTTCTATCGTAATGATATTAACTTCCTCAGAATTCAAATGATTTAATGCTGCATATAATGTAGATGATTTCCCAGAACCTGTTGGGCCAGTGATTAAAACGATACCTGTTGGATTTTCAATCAACTTAACAAAGCGTTTTAAGTTTAAGCTATTAAAGCCTAATTTGTTCAAATCATTTAGCGTGCTTCCAAGGTCTAAAATACGCATAACAATCTTTTCGCCATATACAGTCGGTAATGTTGAAACACGAAGATCAATTGGGTGAAAATCGATATGCATTTTAATTCGGCCATCTTGTGGAACACGGTGTTCTGTAATATCTAAATTTGCCATAATTTTCAATCGTGCAATCATGACACTTTGCATATGTTTTGGAAAAGTTCGTTCATTTTTTAACACACCATCAACACGATAACGTATCAAAACCTTTGTTTCTTGTGGATCGATATGAATATCACTTGCTTTTTGTTGAACCGCATTTTGCAAAATTTGATTAACAAGGCGAACAACCGGTGAATCTTCACTAGTAATCTTCTCTTCTTGAACATCATCTTGAACATTCAACTCATTCATAATGTCAGACATACTGTCATCAATTTCATAATATTTATTAATCGCTCTTAAAATATCATCTTTAGAAGCAATCGCTGTTTCAATTTGAAAGCCTGTTGCAAGTCTAAGATCATCAATCGCATAGAAATCCATTGGATCTGCCATTGCCACAAATAACTTGTCACCTTCAATTTTAATCGGAATTAACAAATTACGTTTGACCATTTCCTTTGGCACGAGCTTAACAAGCTTCTGGTCAAACGGAAAACGGTAAAGACTGACATGTGGAATGCCTAACTGAAATTCCAGGACTTCAATTAACTGCTGCTCTGTAATCGAACCTCTTTCAAGGAGAGCGTCACCTAGTTTTTGACCTTTTGGTTTCTCTGCTAAAGCAGCATTTAATTGTTCCTCAGAAATCAGTCCTGATTCTACTAATAAATCCCCTAATCTTTTTCGAGTATCGTTCATTAAAGATCCCTTCTTTAGCAGATATTATTTTTCAACCACTTTACTAGGATTTTCCCAAATGACTTTATCTTCATCATTGTTTTCCACTTCTTCATTTTCTTGATTCATTGAATCTTCACTAACCTCTTCATTTGAATCAAGATCAGAAGTAGAACCTTCCTCATTTTGATCAACAACAGAACTCTCGCCATTTTCAATGTTACTGTCTAGCGTTTCTCCTGAGTTCTCATTACTTAAACTATTCACTAAGCCTGTTTCAATAATCTTATGAGTGGGTGGATAAAAATCCTCTGATACTTGTTCTGATTCAAGTAATCCACCATCTAAATCAAAAATATTTCTCGTCACGATGATATAAAGACCTTCTTTTCCTTCTTCAACAACTTTTTCATCATTTTCATCTAGTAAACTAGTATAGCGAATAATTTGCTTAGGTGGATAAGAAGTTTGTTCTGACAATTTCATTTCATATTTATACAAAAAAGGCGCTCCATTGATTGTCACATTAAGTCCTGAAGTTGTTAACTGTAAATCAATTGTGTAGTCAGTTTTATTCGGGTTAAACCACTTTAAATCTGCTTTCTTTTGAACAATATTTGCCTCAAATCCCAACTCAATCATTTTTGGCAAATTTAAACTTGTATGCCGTTCAACAATTTCAAAGTTTGTTAGTAACATTGTTTGATAAAGTGCTGAAGCAATAATCGATAATCCTTGCTGCGTGGGCTTTGTTGTATCCTTCGTTAACTCAAGAAATGATACTTGAGATTGTGCAGGTACAGTGATTGTCCCAATCGAATCAAGTATCTCTTTTACTTGTTCATTGTCTGATGGTACTGAAACAAAATTTTCGGCTGCAATTGTATTCAAATCAGCTTTTACAAATGCTTGAATCAAGAAAAACTGTTGTTCTGTTGTTAGTTTACTTAACGCATTTAAAAACACTGACTGGAGCTCAGTATGATCAATCGTAGCATAGCGGTCTCCTAATTCACTTTTTAAATTGGTTTCATAAACTTCTTGATTAATAGAAGCTACAATTGGATTAGTTTTCCCATTAACTACAGCTGCGATCGTATTGGAACTATCAATATTGAAATAGTCTTGATCAATCACAATGTTTTGTTCATTTATTGAGATCTGCAAATACTTACCTTTAAACCAAGATGCAAGCTGATTATCAAGTTCATTCTTCGCTTGATCACTTGTTAAATTCTCTATATTAACAGAGGCAATTTGTGTTCCTGGTTCAAAGGACCCTTTGTTTGCAAAAAAATCATATGCTTTTACACCTATTTGTGAAAAGCTAATTAAATAGATCACTGAAAAGAGCAGTACAACAAAAAGCTTTACACCTTTGTTTACATTCACCATTCATTGCCCCTTTTACATTTCTGTATTCATCGAAAGCTCTACAAACGTACTAGGACCCTCATTTTGTGCTTTTTGAATATCTTCCTTTGTTAAAATTGTATTTTTTGAGATTAACACTGTATTGTCAGATCCTAGTATATCTTTTATCACAACTTTACCTTCTAAAAGTTTAATTTGCTTTTCTTTAATCACTTCAATTTGCTGATTATCTAAATCTTCAAACTGATCATTAGCTTTAGGTGTCAAGTCCTCAATTAATTCTTCAGCTAGTTGATCATGTTCAGGAGCTGCCTGTTCTCCCACAAGATCATTTTCTGATTTTAATAAGAAGTTTGCTGTTTCTTCACTTACAACTAAAATATCTTTTCCAAAAGTTAAGACATTCTCTGATTTTATAAAAACGTCTTGCTCATTCACAAGTAATTGAAGACCAATAATGACTCCATTGTCTTCATCAAGAAAATACTCCTTTGCATCACCAAGTAGCTGGCCTTTACGAGTGATCACTCTTGTATCGGTAATTTTGATACGTTTGTTCACTAGCTGATTAGCAATTGGAATTTCATTCAAATCAATAATGACAGTATCTGAATCAATTGTTACAGCAAATTCACCAATTCCAATAACTTTACTAAATGGAATTGCTTTTACACTTACTTGCCAATCTTCATGCTCAACTGTTAAGAAATCCACCGTTCCTTTTTCAGGATTAACAACAAGAGACTTTACGTTCCCAAGCTCTAAACCAGCTGAAATACTAATAATCGGTAAACCTACAACTTCAGTACTTTTTTTCATTAACTTCACACACCTATTCTTTATATTTTCACAAAACTTAATTTGATTGTTTAATCCATGTTAATTGCTCAACTAGAAGTGGATAGTGCTCTAGTTTTTCACGCATCTCAGAAAGAAATACATCATATTCTACATATTTAGAGCTCTCCTGATAATGCAAAAGTAATTCTTTCGAAAATAAAAATTGATCTTTTGGGGATTTCGCTTCTGCAATGGCTAACTTTAGAACATGTTCATATTTTTCACTAGTAAGTGATTTTTTATATAATTTAAATTGACTCAGCAACATGTCCAAAACATCATTTGGAAGGAGATCAGTTGTCACAGTGTCTTTTTCCATTTCTTCATTGTTTTCAACAGTAAGATCCATATCTTCGGCTTGAGTCGAGTTGACCTCAACTATTTCAGATAGTGGAGAGTTGTCAATGTTTCCTTCAGAATCTAAATTTTTACCATCAACGAACTCAAAATGATCATTTTCAATTGAAAGTAATTCTTCTTCAACCTGTTGCTCAACATACTCTACTGAAGTATGTAATGAATCTTCTTCCTTCACATCTTGTAAATCTTCAACTAACAAGCTTTCAAAAAGATCATCATTTAAAGTAGCATCTTCCGTAATGTCAAGTGAATTCTTTGGTGTTTCATAAACAGGATAAGTATGTTCATGATCATCATTTTCTTGTTCAACTTGATTACGTCCCTCAAATAACTCTGTTAAAAAATCATCAGAACTTTGGTTTATTTCTTCTTCTTTTTCTTCTGAAGGTTCTATTGTTGCTGCTGTTTCTTTATATATTTCACTTTCATCTTCTTTATTAACGATCTCTTGGTGAGGAGCTTCTCCTCTTGAATCTAATGTATCAAAGAAATCTTCTAAGAAATTTTGTTCTTGCTCATTAGAAGAATCATCTTTTTCTGTTTGAATAGTCGTTACAGTATCTACCTCTGAATCTGCGACAACAACTGAATCGATTTCCTCGTACGACGTTTCATTTAAAGGTTCTCTATCCAATTCTGCAAAATCTTCTTGTTTTTCATTGTGATTATCATTCAAATTAGGTTCTACGATGAGGTCATTCTCATTTTCATCTTGCCAAACCAATTCTTCCTCATCTTCATCTTGAGCTTCAGTTTCAAAGAGGGCTAGTTTATCCCTTAGTAAGTATGCAACAGCAGCAATTAATGCAAAAATGGCTAGTGCTGATTGCCATACAGGAATAACTTGAGTCGTAAAAGTAAACATTGCTGCACACAACAATGCAACACCCGAAATAATCAGTTTTCCTTTCTTATTTATCCCAATTGGAACAATAAGTAAGATAGGAACTAATATCAGGAAACCTATTATGGTAAACAAATATAAGTGCAAGAACTCACCCCACTTGATGATTAAGTAATTTTTTTCCTATTTCTCTAACAATTATCCTATAAAAGAACTAAAAAAAGACAAAAATCGACCATAACTTATTGTATAATAAACTTGACCTATTTGAAAGAAGGGATTGGAATGAAATTCAAATTGGCAAAACTTTTCACCCATAACAAAGGGTTCACTTTAATCGAAGTCATGCTATCAATTGTCATTTTTAGTATATTAACACTAGGTATGCTAACTCTGTTTTCACAAGCAATGACTTACACACAAAAAAGTGAGAACGATACCATTGGTGTTTACGCTGCTAGAAATATGCTCAACTTTATTGAGCAAAAAGACTTTCAAGAAATGAAAACTAACTATGTAGAGTCATTAACAGATGAAGGAGATGGATCTACCTTTGTTTTCACTCGTGACATTTGTACTGAGTGGCATCCAGGGAATAGTGAGTTAGAAATAAAAAAGCGAGAGTTATGTGAATCTACCTTTGAACCTTTTATTAATAATCGACAATTTCAAATCGATGTAGAACTAAAGAAGCATGACGATACTTCATTACAAGATTCATTAATCCCGACTAAAGTAACAGTAAATTGGGAAGAAAATAACGAAACTATATTAGAGGGGTTTATAACGAATGAAAAGCTTCGTTAAAAAATTTCACAATGAAAATGGAATCACTTTAATTGAAGTAATGGCTACCATTGTTATTTCATCAATTATTCTAGTTGTTGTTTATAATGTGTTTATGATGGGGATTAAAACCTATGAAAAAGTTGGTATTGAAATGCAATTACGTGATGAAGCAGATCATATTGTTTCATCTATTCTACAAACTCTCTATGAAACTCCTATTAACTCTGTAGAAGAATGTGGTAATAATTGTTTGAGAATAGTCCAAGATCAATCTTTTGTCGTTGATCAAGATTTTCCTTCTTTAATAACAGAAGAAACAGTTGATATTACTGCAATAGAGAAACAAGATGTGACTTTATCCGCAAACTCAGTTGAACTGTTAACAACCGTCGGTGAATCTGAACCTATTTCTAAAAATATATTAACGAGTGATTATTCTTTAGTTTTTAAACAAAATCCAGATGGTGAAGAAATTGCTTCAAGAATCAATTTATTGCAATGTATAAATGAAGATGAAAAAGCAGGCTGTGAAAGAGGACTTATTGAAGTTGTATTAGAGCTTCAGCATAATCAATTCACTGAAGATCAATTAATATCGGTTAAACCCATCAAGCTAGAAAGTCAGTTTGGGTTTTAAGTGAGGTGCAAATAATGAGAAATGAAAAAGGACAAACATTGATTACGGTTTTGCTTGTTTCTTTAATTTTTACTGTTTTAGGATTAACAATTGTTGCAGCCTCGATAAATAGTAACCAACGAACTGGGGTAAGAATTGATGAAATAGAATTAACAACAGAGGCAACCAAAATATTGAGTGAAGGTATCGCTAAATTTACAAATGAAGTTAGTGGATTTCAATTACAGGAAAGAGATATTATGACGTTTGATGATAAGTTTATTTCAATAATTAACGAGTTAGAAAATGATAATTTTAGTGTAACTGATGTCTCAGAAGAAAAATTTCAAATTGATAAAAGTAAGTACTTTACGCGTATTTTTGAGTTTTCATATATAAACAAAAATACGGATGGAGCAAAAATCGCAAAAAAAATCACAAGAACCGTTTATTTATCACCGACACCAAGCTTTTTAAACTATGCAATTGGATCTGGTCCAGATGGTCTCGTCACATTAAACGGTGCTGCTGATATTAAAGGTGATTTATTTTCGGGAGACTTAAACACTGATGATACCGCTTTTTTTGAGGATGCTAATTCTTCACTAAATAATCCATCACAAAAAGACACGTTATTTCCTAGGATAAACGGAAATGTATTTTTGAAAAACAAGTTTAATAATTCATCAGTTTTCCCAAGTACAAAAGAAGAATATGACCAGTCATTTGATCCAGAGTCTATTTTGACCGTTACAAAAGATACTTCTGAGTTTATTGATGTGAATTTTGGAAATACAATGGCTCAATTGTTTAATGAGCTTTCATATGGATTTACAGATGATATGTTTTCTAATCGTGCCAACGTTCATCTTGCTGTTGAGCAATTGTTAAAAAGCTGTGGAAATCAACTTATTCCATCATCTTCATTTCTTTCTACTCAAACAGAGCCGTGTGAAAATGATATACAACTTTTAAGCTTTTCTTTAAATGAGCAAATAGATTTTGATGCTTTGACAGGTAAAATAAACTCTAGTAATCCAAGAACATATGTATATTCTAGTCCTGATACTTCTTCTCCAGGTAAGTTGATCAACCCTACATCTAACGATTACCCACCTTTATATATTACGAAGGATGTACGGATGCATGACGATAGCTGGCTTGTTGTTCATGGTGATCTTGTTATCTTCACTAAAGATAAGACAATAAATTTACAGGGAAATATTTTAGTGACAGGCAACTTAATTATAGAAGGTAATAACGAAGAAGGTACAGAAAACGAAAATGATCATCTTCAAGTAGATTCAACAATTTACGTTCTTGGAAAATCAGATATCACAAACACAAACATTAAAGGACTAGATGACAAACAACTCGTCCTCCTTTCACAAGAAGATATTTTGATTAATAGAATCAATGAATTTAAGAATATCACAGATGATATAGAGAAGTTAGATGCATTCTTCTATACTCAAAAAAGTGCTGAATTATACGGTGTAGGCTCACTGTTTTTAATTAAGGGCGGAATCTTTGCAAGAGATAACCTTACTGTGAATGCCATACGACAAAATGAAATCGAGAAAAAATTCGGTTCGGATCCCGGTAAACTCGACCTTTCCTTAAGTATCAAACCTGTCAATTTCCAAAAAAGTGAACAATCAAGATTTCAAGTTGAGCAAGACTTAAAAGTATTAGCAGATCAAATAGATTCATTACCAAAAGTAGATCGATTTCAAATTTTGCTAGATCAACCTGTTATTGAAAATACATCTTATGAAGATCCAAGTGGAGGGTAAAATTATTTACTATTCGTTTCAATAAAAAACTCGATTGATCTCTAAGATCAATCGAGTTTTTTATTTTTTACCATTTACCATAGGAATCTGAACCATCTTCAGATTCTCCACCATCTTCTGGGTTTGTTTCTGGATCTGTTTCACCAGTACTGCTATCTTTTTTCTTTGTGACAATCGTCATTTCATCAGTGATTGTTGGATACTTATAATCAGCAACTGCTCTGATCTGAGTATACCCAATATTTTCACCTGTTACATACCATTCACCATTAACTTTCTCTATAGAAATTGGTGAAGTGTCTCCAATATTAAGCACTTCCTTAATTGTCTTATTAGTTGCATTTAAAGGAGTAAATGATAAGTAATCTTCTACCTTGATTCTTTCGCCTAAAAGAATCGTTTTTGTTTTTTGCCTAAAATCTATTTTCTTTAGTGGGACGACAACATTTACATCATATTTCAAACCTCGTTTAGAAACCTTACCTGAATTATAAAGAACATCAAATGAAAAATTGTATTGTCCAGGTGAAGTAAATATTAAAGGCAAATCATATTGTAAAGACTGATCTCCTGCTTGAGGTGGTCTTGGATTGAATTTAATATCTCTTAAATTCATATAAACAACATCTTGATTTTTCCCATCAACCATTTCTTTTATAATCGTAACTTGGTCGTTTTGTTGCACTGTCACACCAGATGGTAAAACAAATCTTATAAACCCATTAGACAATGATGGGTATTCTGCTGAGATATTGTCTGAAATATCATTGAATATTTTTACGATATTATCACCTGTTGCTCGTTCTGCTTTTCCATTGGATTTACTTGATAATTCTGTTAATAAATTCATATCTAATTGACTTTGATCTCCAAATCCAATTGATAACAATGTAATATCGCTATTAGCGATATTTTGTGCTTGTTCTCTTGCATGATCTTTGATGTCATTTGGTACAGCTGAGTTATATTTGGAGTGAAAATATAAAGCATTATTATGTTCAATGACTTTGACATTTCTGTCACCATTTGAATCATAATAAACCGTTTTCGTTCCATTAATTGTTGCTCTGGAATCGGAGATAATATATGATGTTTCTCCTACAGAGACTTGCTGTCCATTATAGTACTTATTATAGTAAGCCCAGTATCCGTACATATTGTAATAATCATTGCTTTCTATTAATTTATAATAGTTCCCATTAACATATTCAGATTTCATTGAATTTGTTGGTTTTCCGTCTGTCATAAAAATAATATATTGATCACGAGTGCTTCTATTCGTTGAGTTTAATAGTATATTTCGAGCAATTTTTAGTGCATCTGTATAATTCGTTCCACCTTTAGCTGGAACATATTTTATTTTATCTGTAATTCTATTAGGATCTGATTGAAGAGTCGTTATTGTATAGTTTGAGTTTACTCCTGAATCAAAAGATACGAGACCATAACGATCTGCACTATTTTTTGAATTCACTTTGAATGTATCAACAGCTTTTTGAACAGCTTCTTTAGCGAGGGCTAACTTTGAATTACTTCCACTTACTTCCTCAGCCATAGAACCTGACTTATCAAAAACAATCACAACATCCATAGGCTTCCTCTCATTTGATGTTGCTGTACCTTCAGGTAAAAGATTAAAATTCACTGTTGTAGTTACTTTCCCATCATCGCCAATTTCTAGTGACTGTGTACCATTAACTGTCGCATTAATTGAGAGGCCATCCACAGCTGCAGCTTCGTTAATAGGTATTAAGGCTTGTATCATAAGCAAAGACACTAGAAATATTGTAAATAAATGCTTATACATAATTACAATACCTCCCACGACATATAATTGACCTAAAAAATTAGTATATTAATAATTTTAGATAGTTCTATTATACCAAAATGAACAAAATTAAATAGTGGTTAAAATAATAATTTACACAAACACTACAAAATCAGTCAATTATTGCGCAGGAAATATTCCCTATTCACTACTTGGTAGAAATGACTACCTTAACTAACATATTCAGCTACTTTATTTCTACCTGCTCTTTTGGCTCCAGTATACATAGCACGATCTGCATGTCGTACGAGTGATATAGCGTCTTCTGCATCATAAGGAGCCATTGCCACACCAATGCTCGCAGTTATAAATACAGAAATTGTTGAATTTGTACTTTGTAATGTTTGTTCAATGTCAAAGGGAGTGTTCGCAATCAACAATCTCACTTCTTCTGCAATATTCATGGTTTGTTTCTTATCATGATCTTTTAATAAGATCACAAATTCTTCACCACCATATCTTGCAATTGTTCCTTTATGTCGAAAGGCTTTTAAAAGACGATGTGATAGCTGAATAAGTACTTCATTCCCTGCATGATGTCCATATGTATCATTCACTGCTTTAAAATGATCGATATCTAATAAAATCAGTGACAGTGTTTGCATTTTCTGTTGCTTAAGTTCAATAAAGTTTTGTTCAAGTGTTGCTTCTAAATAACGATAATTATAAAGACCTGTTAATGAGCAATGCTCACTTTGTCTTTTTGTTTCTTGATAATTCTTCGCGTTTTCAACCGCTACTCCTAAGTAGGCTGATAATAAATCAATGATCATAAGCTGAGCCTTGTCAAATGCATATTTCTTATTTGATGCTAATATCACGATCCCAATTAACTCTTGATTTCTCATAACAGGGACAGCAATTACGCTTTCTACTGAATGAGGTAATTGAGATTGTTGAATATGCCTCCATTGTTTCCGAGTATGAAATAATACGCTTTGCCTCATGACATAGACATGTCCAGAAAGTCCTCGATCAGGTGATTTTGGTTCTTCAACATTTATATCTATTGCCCCATTTTCATATTTTCTCACTATTTTTATTTTATCGTTTTCATTAACATCTATAATATAAGCTGCATCTAAAGGTATCATTGCAGTGACTCTATCCATAAAGATATCAAGGACATTTTTAATATTTAATCGGCCTGTTAATTGGTGTCCAATTTCACTTGCACGTTGCAAATAATGGTTGATTTGTTGTGTTTTATAATAAAGAGTTAAAATAATAGATAACGCTAATAATGGAGTTCCAATAAAGATTATCGCTTCAATACCCACTTCAAGATACAGAAAATAAAGGGCTATCCCGATTGGGAAAATGATCAGTGAGGTGAAGAATTCCCATAAAAAGCTTCTAGTTAAAATATTGAATTTCTTTTTATAGATTAAAAATTGCAAAATGTTTAATAATAATTGATTTAATAGAAATACAGTTAATTCGTAGGAAATAATGGCTGAGAGGAAGGAATCACTAAATATTATTCGTCCATGTGATCCACCTACCATGTAGTAAACAATTGCTCCACCTATTGAAACAAAAGAAAATAACAATGAGTTTAGAGGGTATCGAAACAAATCCTTAACACTTATGCGTACTTTAAGAAGTAACACAATGACAGCAATTTGAGTTAAAATCATTTCGATAAACACACCAAAGTAAAGAAAAACCACTAATGAAACACCTTGTACATAAAATACAGGTGTTTCATTGATGATGATCGGCCAAAACGAAACAAGACACATCAATAGTAAAAATGATAATATATCAATTTCTAAACCGTTAAATGTTGGAGGCGCAAGTTGATAAGCAATCCATAACAAAACAGGAGTAATAGTAATCCAGCATAACCATAGTGCTACCTGTATTTTCTTGTTCAAAGTGACGCCTCCTAGTTCTATAATTCTATTTCAATATCATATTCCTTTATTTTAGCAAATTTTCTAACTTTTGTCATATTGTTATTTTAGTTATTTTGTGATACAAAATCACTTTTTCTTCATGTACTCACGTATGCTAGAGATAAAGTATAGAGATCCGGTTATTAAAATTAGATCTTCTTTATTTTTATAAACATCTAGCATTTTCTCTATCGCTTGGCTCCATGAAGCAGAGTTACTTTTTTCATTAAAATCACATACTGAAAAAAGTTCTTCAGAAGAAGCCGCTCTAGGAAAATCAAAGGTTGTAAAGCAAATGGACGTTGCAATACTTGTTAATCTATTAATCATCTCAGCATACTCTTTATCTTTAAGTGCACTGTAAAGGATGTGGATTTTTTGATTAGGATAGTGTCTTTTAACAGTGTTAATTAATGATTCGATCCCTTCTTTATTGTGAGCCCCATCAATGATCACTTTAGGATTATTATAAATTTGTTCAAATCTCCCCATCCAAAATGCCTTACCTATCCCTTTAGATATTTGCTCAGCATTTAGTGAGGTTTTTTCTTGATGATTTAAATAATCAACAGCAGCAATGGCCAATGCCGCATTTTTTATTTGATGCTGCCCTTTCATCATAATTGAAAGGTGATCATATTTTTTATGAGCTGTTTTCATTGTGAACAATTCACCTTTTTCATGATGAGCACTACTTAAAATTTGAAAATCTTGTCCAATTTTTAACAAAGGAGCTTGTTTTTCTTCAGCAGTTTTTGTTAACACAGCAAGTACTTCCTCGTTTTCTGCTCCAGTTAAAACAGGGATTCCCTGTTTAATTATCCCTGCTTTTTCAGCAGCAATCTCAGAGATCGTACTGCCAAGTATATTCATATGATCATAACCAACATTAGTAATAATCGATAAAATTGGCGTCACTATATTGGTAGAATCTAATCTTCCACCTAATCCCGTTTCAAGCAACAAAAAGTCAGGTTGATGATATTTTCCAAAATATAGAAACATCATTGTTGTAATAATTTCAAATTCCGTAGGACCACCAAGATCTGTTTCTTCTGCTTGATCAACAAAAGGCTTAACATCATTTGCAAGTTGTAGCATTTCTTGATCTGAAATTGGTTTGCCATTCACACTAATTCTTTCATTAAATGTTTCAATATAAGGTGATGTAAAGGTACCAACATCATAGCCTGCTTCTGTTAGCATGTGCAGCATATAAGAGATTGTTGAACCTTTACCATTTGTACCTGCAACATGGATGATCGGAATGTTTTTTTCTGGAAAATCCATTTTCTCAAGAAGCCATTCCATTCTTTTCAATCCTGGCTTCACACCAAATTTCAAGCGACCATGAATCCAATTCAATGCTTCTTGATAAGTAGTAAACATAAGTATATCTCCTTCAACTTGAGCTTGGGTAGCAGTTCTACGTAAAGATTTAATTATTCTCTCTTACTTAAAAACTCGGGTGTGCTAAGCACAACCCGAGTAACTCATTTATCCTTTTAACTCTTTAATCCTTGATAAAACAATTTCTCGTTTTTCAATATAATCATTTTCTTTAGCTTTTTCTTCCTCTATAACTTTATCAGGAGCTTTCTTTAAAAAGCCCTCGTTACCTAATTTTTTCTGAACTCGTTCTACTTCTTTATCAAGCTTTTCACGTTCTTTTTCTAAACGTTTAATTTCTTCTTCAATATTTATTAATCCTTCTATCGGTAAAATAATCTCTGCACCTGTCACAACAGCTGACATTGATTTTTCACTTGTTGAAATATCTGTAGCAATATCCAATGAGCTTGTGTTACAGAATCTTTCTACATAAGCACGATTATCTTCAAGCTGTGTTACTACACTATTATCTTTTGCTTTAATTTTCATTGGAATTTGTTTACTCATTGGTGTATTCACTTCAGCACGAATATTACGAACTGCTCGAATTACTTCAACTAAAAGCTTCATTTCAACGATTGATTTATCATCTGAGAGTTCGCTATTAACTGTTGGCCATGATGCTACAGTTATTGATTCACCTTCATGTGGTAGTGATTGCCAAATTTCCTCAGTAATAAATGGCATGAATGGGTGAAGCAATCTCATCGTAGAATCTAGAACATAAGCCAATACAGATCGAGTTGTCTTTTTCGCACCTTCATCTTCTCCGTATAATGAAAGCTTTGCCATCTCAATGTACCAATCACAGAAGTCATCCCAAATGAAGTTATAAAGTAAACGACCGATTTCTCCAAACTCGTATCGATCAGCAAGCTTTGTTACATTTTCAATCGTCTCGTTCAGACGAGTTAAAATCCATTTATCTGCAACCGATTTTTTGCCTGTTAAATCAATTTCTTCAAATGTTAAACCATTCATATTCATAAGTGCAAAACGAGATGCATTCCAGATTTTATTGGCAAAGTTCCACGTTGATTCTACTTTTTCATAGCTAAATCGTAGATCCTGACCTGGAGAGCTTCCTGTTGATAAGAAGAAGCGAAGAGAGTCTGCTCCATACTGATCAATTACTTCCATTGGATCAACACCATTGCCTAATGATTTACTCATTTTACGTCCTTGCTCATCACGCACAAGACCATGAATTAATACATCTTTAAAAGGACGTTGTTCTGTAAATTCTAGTCCTTGGAAAATCATACGAGATACCCAGAAGAAAATAATATCGTACCCTGTTACTAACACATCAGTTGGATAATAGCGCTTGAAATCAGCAGATTCAACATCAGGCCAACCCATTGTTGAAAAAGGCCATAAAGCTGAACTGAACCATGTGTCTAATACATCATTATCTTGATCCCAGTTTTCAATATCTGCTGGTGGTTCTTGATTTACATACACTTCTCCTGTTTCTTTATGATACCAAGCTGGAATACGGTGACCCCACCATAGTTGACGTGATATACACCAATCGCGGATATTTTCCATCCAGCGTAAATATGTTTTTTCAAAACGATCTGGAACAAAATTAACTTTATCTTCCTCTTTTTGAAGGTTTATTGCTTTATCTGCTAATGGCTGCATTTTAACAAACCATTGTGTTGAAAGATAAGGTTCAACAACTGCACCACTTCGTTCACTATGACCAACAGAATGCATATGCTCTTCAATTTTAAATAACACTTCTTGCTTTTGAAGATCTTTCACAATTTTTTTGCGACACTCAAAACGGTCTAGCCCTTTATATATCCCTGCTTTATCGTTCATTGAGCCATCTTCATTCATTACAAGAACACGCTCTAGATTATGGCGATTTCCAATTTCAAAATCATTCGGATCATGTGCAGGAGTAATTTTAACAGCTCCTGATCCAAATTCCATATCTACATAATCATCACCAACGATTGGAATTTCTCTTCCTACGATTGGTAACAGTACTTTTTTACCTATTAAATGCTTGTAACGTTCGTCTTCAGGGTGAACCGCTACAGCCGTATCACCAAGCATTGTCTCAGGACGTGTTGTCGCAATTTCAATAGAGCCTGTTCCATCTGCTAACGGATAACGCATATGGTAAAAGGCACCTTGAACATCTTTATAAATAACTTCAATATCAGAAAGTGCTGTTTTCGTTTGTGGATCCCAGTTGATTATATATTCTCCGCGATAAATAAGATCTTTCTTATATAAATTAACGAAAACCTCACGGACAGCTTTTGATAATCCTTCATCTAAAGTAAATCTTTCACGTGAATAATCTAAGCCAAGACCAACCTTTGACCATTGCTCACGAATATGTCCAGCATATTCTTCTTTCCACTTCCACGTTTCTTCAATGAATTTCTCACGTCCTAAATCATAACGTGAAACACCTTCTTCACGAAGCTTAGCTTCTACCTTGGCTTGAGTTGCAATCCCCGCATGATCCATTCCTGGAAGCCATAACACATCATAGCCTTGCATTCTTTTCATGCGTGTCACAATATCTTGTAGCGTCGTATCCCACGCATGCCCTAGATGAAGCTTGCCTGTTACGTTTGGTGGTGGAATCACAACTGTATAAGGCTTTTTCGTTTCATCACCTGTTGCTTCGAAATATTTACCTTCTAACCAAAACGAATAGCGATTTTTTTCTATAGCATTTGGATCATACTTTGTTGGCAGTGATAATTGTTGTTCATTGTTCTCCATTTTGTTTCCTCCTTATAACTGAGTATTATTTATGTACGATATTTGACACTGTTATCACTTATTGTTGACCTCTTTAGAATATAGATTCCCATAGGATCAACAGTCAGTTTTAAACAGTAGCAGAAAAAATAAAAACTCCTTCCATCCATAAAAGGACGAAGGAGAATATTTTCGTGGTACCACCTTTTTTTACAGACTATAACCAAATAAAACTAGGGTCTTTTCCATAGTCTATACACTCAACAAAATAACGGTTCTTACCGGCTTCTTCTACTATGATTTCAAAGAAACAACTCCTGGGCGACATTCCAATACCTAATCTTAAGAAATCTTCCAGCAAATGATTTCTCTCTCTGTAAAGTTATGGTGACTGTACTCTTCCCAATCTTCGTTTATTCAATATGTAATTATTCTTCACTTTATATATTACTAAACATTCCTTTTTTTCGTCAATATCTTTGCCATTTTTATCTTTTTTCATACAGGCACATGTCACGATTATGATGCATAATTTATCTTAAGTTTATATTTGTGATCTTACTTATCATTTTTAAGAGTGAGCGGTTATTTCTATAAATTGAGGCTTTTGTAATGAGGAGGGGTTGAATGAAGCGACGTTTTAATCCTTACACACTTCCACCATGGGTAAGGCAAGTAAGAGGAGTAGGTGTTCAGATTATTATTCCTTTAACGATCTTTCAAGGTATTCGTACAGTTTTCTTTCCAACGTCATTTGATGTACTACTATTAGGTTTATTAATTGTTTTGGCTATTGCTCTTCGATACGAGTGGCTATAAGAAATACATTTAACATAGAGGCTTACTCATTTAAAAGAGTAAACCTCTGCTTTCTTTAGTACTGTTCATGCATTTTACGTGAAACGTTCACTTAGATGTGTCACTAGTATTTTTCTCTTACTGCTTATGTTAAGCGAATACTTATAAATAGAATTAAAAACAATTTATAGTAAACTACTGTTCTTGAGTTTGTTCAGCTTCTAATTTACGCTTTTCCTCTATTTCAGAAACCTTCATCACGAAATACTCAATGTTTTTGAATTGCCAGTACGATCTAACCAATTGTTTATTATGTTCTAACTCAGTTGATTTACTTTTTGGAGAGTAGGATTTAATAAGACGACAAATGCGCTCTGGATAAGATAAATAACTTAAAAAGAGAAGCATTTCTTCATCTGTATAAGGATAACTTTTTTGATACGTATAAAACCAGTTCACACAATCATCACTTGGTATGGGATACGTTTTTGCTGTTCTATTGATGAAAAACAGAAAATCATCAATTGGTGCTGCATATTTGGAATTCTCAAAATTTGTTAAGTATCCATTTCCCTCACCATCATATAGAAAATGGCGTGCCGAGATTTTCCCATGTGTTAAAACCATTCTAGAAGAATCTTTTTCTTGCATCTTTTCATACCATTCTGTAAGCTTTTTCTTCGAGAAATCAATCGCTCTACTCACTTCAATAAAATATGTGACTGCTTGTAATTCAAAAGGTGAGAGATATAATTTCTGTTCACACTCTTCAACAAATGATTCATAATAAAGCTTCGTTTCATCGAGATGTTTTTCAAAGGATTCAAAATGCCCTGCTGCGGCCTCATTAGATAGTTTTATTTCCTTTTCTGTTCGTCTATGAAGTTCAGCAACTTCTTTGAATAAATATTGATGCCTTGCATCTCGTTCTTCTTCCGTTTCATTCGTTAACCATGGCATTAGGTAATAATAATCACCATTCATTTGAGAAATTGATTGATTTGAGCGATTTTTGACTAATGGTACATATTTAGAATATTTTTGTTGATCCAAAATGGAAAATGATTCAAGAAAGTAAGGATTTATATTTTTTGATAATTTCTTTAAAACATATGATCCATTATCTGTATAAACTTTAACCGCTCTTTTACTGATTTCTTTCGAATACTCTAAATTTAGATCATATTGTTTTAGTAACGGAGCGATTCCTTCAACTTGTATAGGCAACTCTATAGCACCTCCAATCAACTCAATTGATTAATGAAAAAAACAGCTGAGGTAGTATTTGCCCCATGCTGTTTCTTCGATTTATTTACTAGTGGAATAAGCGGGAATATAAAGGATTTGTCCTTCATAAACATCTTGATCTGCACGAAATTCATTTACTCTTAAAATTTGCTGCACCGTAATATCATAGCGTTTACTTATGAGCTCAATGGTATCACCTTGTTGCACAATGCACATTTTCACTCGTGAGAAATCTTCCTCTTCATCATCTCTCGCAAATAAACTCGTTAAATAATGGGCATCTTTCGGATTTGTCTCATCTCTTCCTTCATCATCTTCTTCATTTTTTGATTCTAATGAAGCGTCTTCTGTTTTAGAAAAGAATGAATATTGTACCTCTTTCGGCTCTTCTTCTTCCTCTTGAGCTTCTTTTCTAACTTCTACTACAAACGGATCATAAAGGTCCTCTTGTTGTTCTTCTTGATCTTCGTTACCATTCATTTCTTCCTCTTGCTCAGCATTCTCAACAGCTAATGTGATCTCTTCAGCATCACTAGTATCTTCATCTTTAGGTGAACTAAGTTGTTCAACTTCAGTATGAACTTCTTCAAGAACTCGGTCTTCTTTCACCTCTGTTTCTTCTAGTTGAAGTGTAGAGAATTTGTCCAAGTCTTGTTCACTTGTTGATTCTTTATAAAATGATGAAAATGGAGATACACTCTCTTCTTCATTTACTTGTTGCGTTGTTGTTTCTACAGCAAAATTTGGAGGTGGTGGTTGTTGCCCTCTGTATAAAGCTTCAAATGCTTCCTCTTCTTCTGGTCTTTCGACTTCATTAGAAATTTGCTCTATTTGCCCATCTGAAATTCCACTTATTGATAAATCGGCAACCAGCTTCAAACATTTGTATTCTGGTAATTCATAATCAAAGGATTCGATTGAGACATACACCTCTTCTAATTGTTCAATCCGATTTCTAGGAATTGTAATATCAACAGGGAATCGATGGTTTAAAACACTCACTCCATCTTCGCGTGTTGATACCTCATTCACATACCGAACATTTGCATATTCAAATTGCTCCTTCGTACTCGCGTCATTATCTATTTTGTATTCTCCCGTAAGTTGCAAGGCACCTCGAATTGAAATGTACTGATCATGTTCATGAATTGAAATATCAGGATCTAATGAAATCGATAAAAGTTCAGATACTTCCTGTCCTTTTTGAAACCAAACTGATTCTTCTACAGAGAAACGTAGCTGCTGTTCCTGTGACAAAAGAATTCCTCCTTTCAAATAGCCTAGTAAATTACTATGACAATACAGATGTATGTATGAAAACAGAAAAATATGATTGATTTATTATGCAATTATTGATTAGTAACTACATTTTTAGATAAAGAAGATTGTTGTGGCATGCTATTAGGAGAATAATATGAGTTAGATGAGTAACTGATACCAACTATTTTTATTTGTTACTTTATTTTTGTGAGCCTGATTTTTTATATGATTGACTAATTCTTTATTTCGTTAGGACTCGACCACCTTTTGAGCTTCATGAATTGGATGACAACCTTTAGTCTTCACTTTCCACTTCCTTATGGTCCTCATCAACGCTATGACGACCATTAAGCTTGCATGTTCCTTTCCTTATGGGCTTCATCAACACTATTACGCCCTTTAACCTTTGACCTCCTACCCATTCCTTATGCGCTAAATCAAATCTCACCAAATCAATTCTATGCACACCATAATAAATACCCCCTCTTTTTCCAAACTCGCTCTTAAGTCCCGGCATATGTATATAAAACCAAAACAAAAAGCGTGAATCCCTCTAATAAGGATCCACGCAATATTTTTCTTTAGGCTGTTTCCATAAACTTTGTTGCTTTTTAATACTTGCTGGAAACAGCACTATATAAAGTCTAGTGGCATCTTTTCTTCATAAATTAGTACCCTTATAGTGAAAAAACACTGTCTTCACTCCGAATTTTGGTTACATAGCAACAATCGTTCAGAAAAGAGCCTTTATTTAAGAGAAGCAAATGATTTTCTAGCGGCTTCAATTGTGTTTTGAATATCTTCATCAGTATGTACTGTTGAAAGAAATAAACCTTCAAATTGAGATGGAGGAAGGAAAACACCTTCGTTAGCCATACTTCGATAATATTGGGCAAAATAGTCTAGATTTGCTGTTTTAGCTTTTTCATAATTTGTTACGTCTTCATTTGTAAAGAAAAAGCCTATCATTGATCCAGCACGATTAATCGTATGTGGAATCTCGTATTCAGCAGCAGCTTGTGATAGTCCTTTTTCTAGAAGATCTGCTTTCCGTTGAAACTCTTTGTATGAATCTTTCGTTAACAGCTTTAATGTTTCATATCCTGCTGTCATCGCTAGTGGATTGCCTGATAAAGTTCCTGCTTGATAAATTGGACCACTTGGAGCAATTTGTTGCATGATTTCAGCTTTACCACCGTAGGCACCTACAGGTAAGCCACCACCAATAACTTTCCCAAGGCAAGTGATGTCAGGTGTAACACCGTAAAAACCTTGAGCACAACCATAATCAACTCTAAAGCCTGTCATTACTTCATCAAAGATTAACAAGGAACCATATTCTTCTGTCACTGAACGTAAGCCTTCTAAAAAGCCTGGCTGTGGAGGAACAACCCCCATATTACCAGCAACAGGTTCTACAATTACACCCGCAATATCTTCACCGAATTGTTCAAAAGCATAGCGAATGCTTTCAAGATCATTGTAAGGTACAGTAATCGTATTTTTGGCAATACCTTCTGGAACACCAGGACTATCAGGTAATCCTAATGTTGCAACTCCTGAACCGGCTTTAATTAATAAAGAGTCACCATGACCATGATAACAACCTTCAAACTTGATGATTTTATTTCTCCCAGTAAATCCTCTTGCTAAGCGTAAGGCGCTCATTGTTGCCTCTGTACCAGAGCTTACCATACGAACGACTTCAATCGATGGTACGCGATCTATAACAAGCTTGGCTAATTCATTTTCAATTAACGTTGGTGCACCAAAGCTTGTACCTGACTCAACAATTTTTTTAATGGCTTCTACAACAGTATCATTAGAATGTCCATGAATAAGTGGTCCCCATGATAATACATAATCGATATATTCATTACCATCAATATCAAAGATTTTTGACCCTTTTCCACGCTCCATAAAAATAGGATTCATACCTACTGATTTGAAAGCTCGCACAGGACTATTTACGCCTCCAGGCATTAATGCTTGAGCCTCTTTAAACGCCTTTTCGCTATTCGCATAACTTCTCATTAGACTTCCCCTTTCTTACATCTGAATGTTTCAACGTTTACAATTGATCTTCTTTTAACCAACGTGCTACATCTTTTGCAAAATAAGTAATTACTAAATCTACACCTGCACGCTTCATCCCGATTAGCATTTCCATAACGATGGCTTTTTCGTCTACCCAGCCATTTTGAGCTGCTGCTTTTATCATTGAATATTCTCCACTTACGTTATAAGCAACAACAGGTGCATTAAAGTTATTTTTCACATCACGAATGATATCTAAATAAGCTAAAGCTGGTTTAACAATTAAGAAATCTGCACCTTCTTCAAGATCTGATTGTGCTTCTCTTAAAGCTTCCTCACGATTGGCAGGATCCATTTGATATGTTTTACGATCACCAAATTGAGGGGTACTATGTGCTGCATCACGGAAAGGACCATAAAATGCACTCGCATATTTAACAGCGTACGACATAATTGGAATATGCTCAAAACCTGCTTCATCTAATCCATAACGAATTGCTGCCACAAAGCCGTCCATCATATTTGAAGGTGCAATAATATCAGCACCCGCTTTTGCTTGACTAACTGCTGTTCGAGCTAACAAATCCAAAGTAGGGTCATTTAATATTTTTCCATTCTCCACAATCCCACAATGTCCATGGTCTGTATATTGACATAAACACGTATCAGCAACAACTACCAGTTCTGGAAAGGCATCCTTTACCTGTCTTGTTGCACGTTGAACAATTCCATTATCATGATATGCTTGTGTGCCGACTTCATCTTTTTCGTCAGGAACACCAAACAAGATAATTGATTTAATTCCTAATGAAACAATGTCTTCTATCTCTGCATTCAATAAATCTAGTGATAAATGGTAAACACCTGGCATTGAAGGTACTTCCTTTTTCTTACTTTCACCTTCAATAACAAAGATCGGATATATAAAATCCTCTGCTCTTAGATGTGTTTCTCTTAGAATTGATCTCATACTATCACTATTACGTAAACGGCGATGTCTTGTAAATTCGATATTCATTTGAAATCCTCCCTTATTTATCTTCAAGTTGTATCATTAGCTTTACCATATCATCTGTTGTATAAGAATCAGGCATATAACCTTTAAAACCATACCCTTTAAGTGTTTCATTCGTAATAGGTCCAATACATATAAAGGTTAGTTTTTTTAAATGGGTAAGTAATTCTTCTTGATTAAGTACCTTCATAAAACTATCAACCGTTGAAGAACTTGTAAACGTGATATAATCCAGTTCATCATTTGATAAAAAATGTTGTAGTTTATGTGCTTCTGTTTCATTATGTAATGTTTTATAAACAACTAAATCTGTCACTTTAAAACCTTTTCTTGTTAACTCTGATACAAGAGTGGGTCGAGCTAAGTTTCCACGTATCACAAGTATGTTAGAACTGTTAGGAAGGTTCGTAGATAGACTTTCTGCTAATTTCTCTGCAACAAATTCCTCTGGAACGATAGAGACAGATAAACCTATTTTTTTCATTTGCTCACTTGTTTTTCTACCAACTGAAGCAGCAGTTAAATGACTTAGTTGATCATAAGACATATCGAATTTATCCAGATACCCTTTGAAAAAAGTGACACCATTTGCACTGGTAAATACAATACAGTCATAATCCTTAATATTATCAAGTGTTTGTGAGATATCAACTTCATTCTCATCGTTTGCTTCTATTTGAAGAAGAGGGGCAGAAATAGCTACTCCACCCGATTCTTCAATTTTTTTAATAAATCCTTCAACTTGAGACTTTGCTCGTGTAATTAATACTCGCTTCCCTTGTAAAGGATCTACACTTTTCATTATTGATCTAGCTCCTCTTTTACTCGGTCAATTAATTCTTTTGCACCTTGCTTTGTCAAAGCTTCAGCAACTTGCTTGCCCAGTTCTTCAGGATTTGCACCTGCAATATGTTGCTTATATAACTCTTTTCCATCTGGTGAAGCAATTAAACCAGTAAAGGAAACTTCATCATTTTCTTTCACAGTTGCGTAGCCTGCAATCGGTACTTGACATCCACCTTCCATTTTAGTTAAGAAGGTTCTCTCTGCCGTTACAGCTAGCTTTGTTTGATGATCCGTTAACTTTCCTAATAAGTTCAATAACTCTTCGTCATTTTCACGACACTCAATTGCTAGTGCCCCTTGACCTACTGCAGGTAAACATGTCTCAGGCTCAAGAAATTCTGTGACAACATCTTTACTCCAACCCATTCTAGATAAACCAGCTGCCGCCAAAATAATTGCATCATAATCTTCTGTTTTTAACTTATCAAGTCGTGTATCTATATTTCCACGAATCCACTTAATTTCCAGGTCAGGTCGCTCGATCAATAGTTGCGCACTTCGTCTTAAGCTACTCGTTCCGATAATTGCACCTGAAGGAAGATCTGATAGCTTTTGATGATTTTTTGAAATCAATACATCACGGTGATCTTCTCTTTTTGGAATACAACCAATTGTTAAACCATCTGGAAGAATTCCAGGCATATCTTTCATACTATGAACGGCCATATCAATATCACCATCAATCATTGCCTGCTCAATTTCTTTTACAAATAAACCTTTTCCACCGACCTTTGATAAAGTGACATCTAAGATTCGATCACCCTTTGTCACGATTTCCTTGATTTCAAACTCAAAAGGTAAACCAAATGCTTTTAATTGATTAATTACCCAATTTGTTTGCGTTAAAGCTAATTTACTACGTCTAGAACCAATGACAATTTTACGCATGTTTTCCTCCTACTTTATCCGAAGATATCTTTATGAATTCCAAATGTGAAATCTTGATAAACTACCAAATAAGAAAAAATTAATTAATAACACAAGAAAAGCCGCTATATTCATTAACGCTACTGATCTACCTTGTAATTCTCTAACAATTCGAATATATAAGTAAGCGCTATAAGTAAGTAACACCATAAAGGAACCAAGTATTTTTGCATCGTACCAATGGAAGTTTACCACTTTGATATACGCCCAGATAATGCCTAAAATCAGGCTTAATAAGAGCATCGGTACTCCAATGACATTTAATACATATGACATATGATCAAGCTTTGATAAATCCTCAATACGAAGAAGACGTTTTCCCCATTTTTTCTTTTTTAATAAATCATATTGAATTGTATATAAAATAGAAAAAACAAAAGACAGAGAAAAAGCTCCATAAGATAGAATGGCCATGGTGATATGTATTAATAGTAACTCTGACACTAACTGACTAGATACTGCTGCAGACTCATATTGAGCTGGTGCAAAAGTGTGTATAGCCATCATGATAAATCCAATGATATTTGTAAAAAAGATAATAAATTCAGCTCGAAGAAATTTGTTTAATACAACAGAAAGGGTGACAAGGACCCAGGTGTAAAAATATAGCCCTTCAAACATATTTAGAACTGGAAATCTTCCTGTTTCAAACATACGAGCAAATAAAAAAATTGTTTGCAAAAGCCAAACAATAGAAAGTAACCAGAAGGCAGCACGATTCGCCTTCCGGTTATTATTTAGAAAATCTATAAAATATAAAAGTACACATAATGCATAAAGAATGATGGTAACTTCATTAATTCTAGTCAAACTCATTTCCATAATGAAAGGTCCTTTCACTTACGATTGAAGTGAAGCACGATAATCGATCATCTGCTCATTAGATCTTAATGATTGCTTTTCCAATCTTTCTTTAGCCGTTTGTTCTTCAACATCCTCTTCAATGTTAAATATCTTTTTGAAAAGTTCCAATGATTCTTGAGCGTTTGGTTCAGCAGAAAGTTCCTTTACTTTCACAATAGGATCTTTAAGCAATTGATTGATGATGCTTTTCGTATGCTTATTCAGCACTTTTCTTTCACGATCAGTTAAGTTTGGCATTTTACGTTCAATGCTTTCCATTGTTTCTGCTTGAACGCTAAGTGCTTTATTACGAAGAGCTGCAATAACTGGAACAACACCTAATGTGTTTATCCATTGTTTAAATTGAACAATTTCTTCCTCAATCATTAGCTCTATTTTCTCTGCAGCTACTTTACGTTCTTGAAGATTTGCTTCAACAATTCCTTGAAGGTCATCAATATCATAAAGGAAAACACTATCTAATTCTGCTAACTTTGGATCTAAATCCCTTGGTACAGCAATATCAACCATAAATAATGGTTTGCCTTTTCTCATTTTCTCAACATGAGTCACCATTTCCTTTGTAATCACAAAGTCCTTTGCTCCTGTTGAACTGATAAGAATGTCCGCTTCAATCAAACCACATTGTAGTTCATTCATGCTTTTTGCGTTTCCGTCAAAACGATTCGCAAGCTCTTCAGCTTTTTGTAACGTCCTATTCATAACGGTTACTTTTCCAACACCGCTACCATGTAAATTTTGAGCAGCTAGCTCGCCCATTTTTCCTGCACCTAAAATCAAGACATGCTTAGAACGTAAATCACCAAAGATTTTCTTTGCTAACTCAACAGCTGCATAGCTAACAGATACTGCATTTGCTCCTATATCAGTTTCTGAGTGAGAACGTTTAGCTAACGTAATAACTTGCTTGAATAATTGGTTGAAAATTGTACCGACTGTTTGATGTTCTTGTGCTAGTAAAAAGCTAGATCTTACCTGTCCTAGTATTTGTGTTTCACCTAGAATCATGGAATCTAACCCACAAGCAACTTTACATAAGTGATCTAGTGCACCATCTTGTTCAAAAATCGTTAGATATGGTGTAATCTCATCTTTATCTATACCGAACCAATCAGCTAAGAATGCCTTAATATAGTAACGACCAGTGTGTAGCTGATCAACTACAGCATATAGCTCCGTTCGATTACATGTAGAAACAATCACATTTTCAAGTACACTTTTTTGCTTCTTTAACTGTTTCATCGCAACTGCAAGCTCATCTGGTTGAAAATTAAGCTTCTCGCGAATTTCAACAGGGGCAGTTTTATAGTTTAACCCGACAACAAGTATATGCATTCCCTTTTACACCCCCACATACAAGGATCTCTATTAATAGTATAACATCTTATGCTTTAAACTCTGTTAAAAAATGTGAACAGTGTTTGAAACTATATGATAAAATATGTTTGTTATTTAAAAGTTGTAGATAGAACATTCTTATTATACTTTCTACAAACTAAGACAAATTCCTCATACTTCTCAAAGAGTACAATAACAAAAATTAACGTATTAATCAAGCTAATGGCTCGGATCAATATTTCAGTTAATCTTATTTTTAACCTAATCATTTTCCTTGAGGTGTTCTATGAAAAATCAAACTTTGTTACCAGCAATCATTCTTTTCGCAATTGGTATTTTTTATTCTATCCAAAATTTTAATATCCATTTGTTTAATTTCCAAAATAGCTGGCAAATATTATTAATTTTACTAGGCTTAGCATTCTTCATCAGTGGGCATTTCTCTCAAGATTATACCGTAATCTTACCAGCAGTTATTTTAACAGGACTTGGAGTTCATTTCATCTATTATAACAAGCTCTCTTCATGGCCAGATCACCCGGCAGCATTTTTGTTTATATTAGCTTTAGGAATAATCTTAACATCAATAAAAGGGAAAACTGGTTATGTTCAAGGAGTAACCTTGTTGGCAATTGGCCTGTTTCTCCATTTCTTCCAAAAAATAATAGAGTCAATTACATTCATCCAAAATTTTGACTCTTTTATTGAGAAGTATTGGCCACTTTTATTTATCCTCATTGGTGCTTACTTATTATTAATGAAAAAACGTAAGAGATAGTGCAAAATAAGAAAAAGTGCATGTGCCTATTTTGGAGCTAGACACATGCACTTTATACAAATGAGGCTGGGACATAATTAAAGAGTCATACAAAAAGACGCATAAATCTTAATTCAATTAAGCTGAAAGAAACAAGTTCGTTCCATTGCGCTGCAGACACTCCATTCGCCGGGGAGGAAGCTGAGCCTCCTCGACGCGAAGCGCCTGTGGGGTCTCAGCCTTTCCTCAATTCTAAGTAGGTGCCCGAGTGTCTTCCGCTACATTCCACTCTAGTTCTTAAAAATAGTATAAAAAATCAAAAAAACTATTGAAGAAGGCAAATAAAACCCGAACTATTAGGCGTATGTTTAATTGACATATCACCTAATAATTCGGGTTTATCTTTAGCTTAAATACTTATGTCCCAACCTCTATGAAATATAATGTTCAATAATTTTCCAAACCTCAGCTTTACCTTGACCAGTTTCAGATGAAAACAATACAAATGAATCTGACTTATCCATGTCTAGAGTTTCTTTAATAACTTTAGCATGTTTTTGCCATTTGCCTTTAGGTATTTTATCTGCTTTTGTTGCAACAATGATTGTTGGAATCTCATACTGCTTTAAGAAATGATACATTAATACATCATCTTTTGATGGTGGATGTCGAACATCTATTAAGAGCACAACAGCTCTAAGCTGCTCTCGTGTCGTAATATAGGTTTCAATCATTTTCCCCCATGCTTCACGCTCTGTTTTACTTACCTTTGCATATCCATAACCAGGAACATCAACAAAATGGAGAATTTCATTTATGATATAAAAATTCAATGTTTGTGTTTTACCAGGTTTAGATGATGTTCTAGCAAGATTTTTCCTCGCAAGAATCTTATTGATAAAAGATGATTTCCCAACATTTGATCGACCTGCTAATGCAATTTCCGGGATATTTTCAGCCGGATACTGAGCTGGTTTTACAGCACTAATAACAATTTCTGAACTTGTAACCTTCATTATTTCTCCTCTGCCAACGCATGTTTTAACACTTCATCTAAATGTGACACAAGTACAAAGGTTAGTTCATTACGTACACTTTCAGGAATGTCATCTAAATCTTTCTCATTATCCTTTGGTGCAATAATTTTTGTTAACCCTGCACGATGTGCGCTTAGCGTTTTTTCCTTTAATCCGCCAATTGGAAGAACTCTTCCACGTAACGTTATTTCCCCTGTCATTCCTACTTCTTTTCGAACAGGTCTACCTGTTAATGCTGAAATAAGAGCTGTGGCCATTGTTATCCCGGCTGATGGACCATCTTTTGGAACCGCACCTTCTGGAACATGAACATGGATATCATTTTTCTCATGAAAATCACGGTCAATATGAAGCTCTTCTGCACGAGATCGAATATAACTAAAAGCGGCTTGTGCTGATTCTTTCATTACATCACCGAGCTTACCAGTCAAAATCAATTTCCCTTTACCAGGTGAAACTGACACTTCTATTGATAAAGTGTCTCCCCCGACAGTTGTATATGCTAATCCTGTAGCCACACCGATTTGGTCTTCAAGTTCAGCTTGTCCATATCTAAATTGTTTTTTACCAAGAAAGTCCTCGATGTTTTTGTCAGTAACAACAATCTTCTTTCGCTCTTGTTTTACTACGAGTTTTGCCGCTTTTCGACAAACAGCTGCTAATTTACGCTCTAACCCTCGAACTCCTGCTTCTCTTGTAAAATAACGAATCATACTTTGGATCGCATCTTCGCGTATTTGTAAATTAGATTTTTTTAGTCCATGATCTTCTAATTGTCTTGGAAGAAGATGGTCTTTCGCTATATGAACTTTTTCTAGCTCTGTGTAACCTGCGATATTAATAATTTCCATTCGATCACGCAAAGGACCTGGTATTGTCGCTAAATTATTGGCTGTTGCAATAAACATCACTTTTGAAAGATCATATGTTTCTTCTATATAGTGATCACTGAAATTATGGTTTTGTTCAGGATCTAACACCTCAAGTAATGCTGAAGAAGGATCTCCTCTAAAATCACTCGACATTTTATCAATTTCATCTAAAAGGAATACTGGATTAATGGTTCCAGCTTTTTTCATTCCTTGAATAATTCTTCCAGGCATGGCTCCGACATATGTTCGACGGTGTCCGCGGATTTCAGATTCATCTCTTACTCCACCTAGAGAAATTCTGACGAAGTTACGATTTAATGATTTCGCAATTGATCGTGCTAGAGATGTTTTACCAACCCCAGGAGGTCCTGCTAAACATAGAATAGGACCTTTTAGTGAATTTGTAAGCTGTTGAACAGCTAAATACTCAATCACGCGATCTTTTACTTTTTCTAACCCATAGTGATCTTCATTAAGAATATTCTCTGCAATATTAACATCAAGACGGTCTTCTGTTGCGTTAGTCCATGGTAGGGAAAGTAGCCATTCTATATAATTGCGAATTACCGCACTTTCAGCAGAGCTTGATGGAACTTTTTCATAACGATCAAGCTCTTTTAAAGCAAGCGCTTTTACATGGTCTGGCATCCCAGCTTCTTCAATTTTTTCTGAAAGTGTAGAAACTTCTCCAAGTTTCCCTTCCTTTTCACCAAGTTCTTTTTGAATAGCTTTCATTTGCTCACGCAAATAGTATTCTTTTTGTGTTCGTTCCATTGAACGCTTCACACGCTGACCAATCTTTTTTTCAAGCTGAAGAACTTCTTTTTCATTATGAATAATTGAGATCACTTTATTCAATCTTTCTTTTACATCAAGTGTTTCTAAAACCTCTTGCTTTTCTTTAAGCTTAAGAGGTAAGTGAGAAGAAATGATATCTGCCATACGACCTGGTTCATTAATATCTGAAACAGTTGCATATGTTTCTGCAGATACCTTTTTCGAAAGCTTTATGTATTGTTCAAAGTATTCCAACATTGTTCTCATTAAAGCTTCTTCTTCGACACCTTTTTCCTCAGGATCTTTATGCATGGTTATTTCTACAGAATAGTGGTTCTCTTCTTCGACAAAACGCTCTATTTCTCCACGTTCAATTCCTTCTACTAAAACTCGGATTGTCCCATTAGGTAATTTAAGCATTTGCTTAATCTTCGTTAATGTACCTATTTCATAGATATCATCTTCTTGTGGCTCATCTATCGAAATCTCTTTTTGTGTCGTTAAAAAGATTATATGATCTTCCATCATCGCTTTTTCTAACGCCTGTACAGACTTATCTCTCCCTACATCAAGATGCAATACCATCGTCGGATAGACTAATAAGCCTCTTAACGGAAGAAGTGGGACGATTTGAGTAGTTGATTTCGCCATGCGTTTACACCTCCATGACATATTAATTAGTTATTGTTCAATTCTATCCTATTCTATTTCAAGTGTCTATTTGTAACAACTTTTCAATCAATTCCATACGTAGTATACCCTATTCCTCACATTTGAAAAAGGAAATGTAAAAATCATTTTTAAAATAAGCAGTTTGTCGTTAACATTGTTGCTTTAAGAATCCTATTAGAGACAACTAAAGTCTAAAGGCATCTTTTCTTCTAAAGATTGTACTTTTTATGCGATAAACCATTAGTTACAACAGATAAAAGTGTCGATAAGCATTTTTCAAAAAAGAACCTTTTAAAATAATCATCTAATCAGCAGATTTTTTTCAACTTCTTTAATCCTATATTTGACTTTGTTTAGTGTTCCTTTAACTTTTCTGTTCATATTTATCTTAAGAGATTTGCAAAAGCAGATAAATCCGATTAATTATCAGCATTCTTCACTAAAAACAACCAAAAAACCTACTCTTATTAAACTCGAGTAGGTTTTTTTCATACATCACACAGATTCCTGTTTCGGATAATCTGGAGTGTTTTTTTGAATAATCGGTTCCACTTTTTCTGTTGGTGGATTAACAAGTGCGATATCAAACACTTCTTGTAAATTAGTGACTGGAATAATGTTAATTCCTTGAATTTCTTTCAAAATCGATTGCATGTTTTCTTGAGGAATGATAACTGTTTCGACTCCAGCCTTTTTTGCCGCCTTAATTTTAGGAATAACTCCGCCGATTGGCTTTACATTTCCATGGATACTTATTTCTCCTGTCATTGCCACTTTATTATTGATGGCAATTCGATGTATGGCAGAAAAGATCCCTGTTGCCATTGCAATTCCTGCTGAAGGCCCATCAATCGGTGTTCCACCTGGAAAGTTAACATGGATATCAAAATCACTAGCATTAATTCCCATTGAACGCAATACAGTTATTACATTTTCAATTGAACCTTTTGCCATGCTTTTTCTTCTGATCGACTTTGAACGGTCACCGATACTTTCTTCCTCTACAATTCCGGTAATGTTAATTGTACCTTTATCCTTTTCTGCATTGATAACCGTTACCTCGATTTCAAGCAACGCTCCTGTATTTGGTCCATAAACTGCGAGACCATTAACTAAGCCAACCTTTGCTTTTTCATTTATTTTCCGATCATATCTAGGCGTAAGCTGACTTGAATTGATAACCCATTCAATATCTTCAACTGAAATACTGGCACGATCTTCTGATAATGCTATACCTGTTGCAATTTGCATTAAGTTCACAACTTCTCTTCCATTTCGTACATATGATGTTAATAAATCAATACCCTCATCAGATACATTCATTTCCACCTTATCAGCCGCTTTTTTTGCAATTATTTTTAGTTCATCTTGCTCTAGTTCCCTAAAAAATACTTCTAGACATCTTGACCGAATAGCTGGTGGAATTTCATTTGGAGTTCTTGTTGTTGCACCAATCAACCTAAAATCTGCAGGTAAGCCATTTTTAAAAATATCATGAATATGTGTTGGGATTTGAGTGTTTTCTTCATTATAATAAGCACTTTCAAGAAAAACTTTGCGATCTTCTAAAACCTTTAACAGCTTATTCATTTGTATAGGATGAAGTTCACCAATTTCATCAATGAATAGTACACCACCGTGTGCATGAGTTACTGCACCTTGCTTTGGTTGAGGAATACCTGCCTGCCCCATTGCACCTGCTCCTTGATAAATTGGATCATGTACCGAGCCAATAAGCGGGTCAGCAATTCCTCTTTCATCAAATCTTGCAGTTGTGGCATCTAACTCCACAAAAACAGCATTATTCTTAAATGGTGATCGTTGATTTCTTTTCGCTTCTTCTAATACAAGTCTGGCAGCAGCCGTTTTACCTACACCTGGTGGTCCATACACTATAACGTGCTGTGGATTTGCGCTACATAGGGCTGCTTGTAACGATCGTATACCATCTTGTTGCCCAACAATATCGTCAAAACTATTGGGTCTTACTTTCTCAGCTAAAGGTTCTGTTAGCTTTATTGCTCTCATCTTTCTCAGCTGTTCCATTTCCTTTTTTGACTCACGATCGATCGAGACTTTTTGAGTCCGCTGATTTTTTAATAAGTTCCAAAAATACATCCCTATAATAATCCCAAAAAACAATTGAATAAACAAAGCAATACTTGTCCAACTCATTGTCGTCCCTCCTACTAAGATGTCTAATTACCGCTAAGGTGAATAAAAAAATCAACTTTACATAAAACTTCGCTTATAAAAAAAATCTTTTAAAAGGCTCTTTTCGTAAACTATGTAGCAAAGAAAATTTCCAGAAAAGGTTAATTTACGTTACAAAAAAGGTCATTTCTTTTTATCAACCCTAAAAATTCAGTACGTAAGATCTAATAGACTCATACTTCATGTGTTCAATTCAAAATATAAAAATGTTTATGAAGTTGATAAAGAATTCAAAAGCTGACAAAAGACAAGTGAAACTTTGTCAAGTACAAAATTATATTCAAGCGGTTATTTATAGCTAGTATCTCCTAGCTATGGAAGGATTAAACATCTTTTACGGATTCTATTTAAGGATATACTCTGAATTTCATATCGGTTTTAACATAAATTGTTAAATGTTGAAAATTTCATTTCCTAACTCCCACTCCATTTAAACACAAAAAAGGAAGCTGATATTTTCAGCTTCCTTTTTATGTATTCATCTTAAGCAGATGTTTTCTTATCTTCTTGAATGACAGTTCCATCATTTAAGACAAGTTTAGGTGGCATTTCGCCTTTTACTGCTTCGTCAGTGATGATTGTCTTAACAATATCATCTCTTGATGGTAAATCGAACATCATATCAAGCATGATTCCTTCAATGATGGATCGAAGACCACGAGCACCTGTTTTTCTCTCAATTGCTTTTTTAGCAATTTCTAATAATGCACCATCTTCAAATTCTAGTTCCACACCATCTAAATCAAGCATTTTTTGATATTGCTTAACTAGAGCATTTTTTGGCTTTGTTAAAATTTCAACTAAAGCCTCTTCATCTAGTGGTTCTAAGCTTGCAATAACAGGTAAACGCCCGATAAACTCTGGAATTAGACCAAACTTTAATAAGTCTTCAGGTAATACCTGAGAAAGAAGCGCTTTTTTATCTAAATCTGCATTTTTGTTCTCAGATCCAAAACCTATTACTTTTCTGCCTAGGCGACGTTTGATGATTTGTTCAATTCCATCAAATGCTCCACCACAGATAAATAAAATGTTTGTTGTATCAATTTGAATAAATTCTTGATGTGGATGTTTTCTTCCACCTTGAGGTGGAACACTTGCAACAGTACCCTCAAGAATTTTCAATAAAGCTTGCTGAACCCCTTCACCTGAAACATCACGTGTGATGGAAGGGTTCTCTGATTTACGTGCAACTTTATCGATTTCATCGATGTATATAATACCTTTTTCAGCTTTTTCAACATCATAGTCAGCAGCTTGAATTAACTTCAGTAAAATGTTTTCTACATCTTCACCAACATAACCTGCTTCAGTTAAAGAAGTTGCATCTGCAATAGCAAACGGTACATTTAATATACGAGCTAACGTTTGAGCAAGTAATGTTTTACCACTACCAGTTGGCCCGATCATAGAGATATTACTTTTTGATAACTCAACATCATCAATTTTGCTATTAGAATTTATTCTTTTATAATGATTGTAAACAGCAACTGCTAAAGATTTCTTAGCATTATCTTGACCGATAACATATTCATCAAGAATATCATTGATTTCCTTTGGTTTTGGAACATCTTTAAATTCTACTTCTTCTTCTGTACCAAGCTCTTCTTCTACGATCTCTGTGCAAAGTTCAATACACTCATCACATATATATACTCCAGGTCCAGCTACTAATTTTCGAACCTGATCTTGAGTTTTACCACAAAACGAACATTTTAGTTGTCCTTTTTCGTCGTTAAATTTAAACATTGTTTCACCCCTTATATCTTTATCTCAATCAATCCGAGCTACCTTTTCATTCTTCTTTCATGTAGGTAGTTGTTCCTCAAATAGAAATTGTAAAACAGGTATGTATTGCATTTTACCATAAGTATAGCAATGAGAGGTAGTGATACTACTCTCGTCATTGAAAAAGGTTACATTGATGAAGATATTACTGAAGGAACAACAGTCTCTTTATTATTCCTACTAATGTTCTTCTCTTTTTATGGCTGAAAGCCTAGCCTATATAACAATCAAAAAAACTTTATACATAGGTCACTTAATAAAAACGATGATACCTGTTACTTCATATTATGTATGTAATGGCTTTCTTATATCATTCCCAAAGGAATATAATTAAAACATATTTGTTAAAATGAAAGTTCGACAATTACTTCGTATAAAGATATGTATGTATTAAGCAAAAAGATCCTTTATAAGGATAATTTATCTCTTTAAAATAGTTCATTGTACTATTTGGTAAGCTACAATTTCTTTTAAAAGAACTCTTTACGAGAAGTAATCTCTTCATAATAACACTGCTTATTTGTACAAAACAAGGCACGATCTACTCGCGCCTTGTTCTATAATTGTATTATGCAACAACTTTGCTATTTTCTACAAGGAAGTCAATCGCTTTACGAACTTTTAAATCTTCCTTAAGTCCATCAGCTGATCCACCTAATGCTTGTTTAACGTTTTCAACAGGCATGTTGTACATTTCAGCCATTTTTGCGATTTCTGCTTCTACATCTTCATCAGAAACATCGATGTTTTCTGCTTTTACAATCGCTTCAAGAGTTAAGTTATATTTAACGCGTTTTTCAGCGTCATCTTTCATTTGTGCTTTTAATGCTTCTTCATCTTGACCAGAGAATTGGAAGTAAAGCTCTAAATTCATTCCCTGCATTTGAAGACGTTGTTCAAATTCTTGCATCATACGTGAAATTTCATTTTCAACTAATGCATTTGGAATGTCAACTTCAACACTTGCAGCAGCTTTTTCAACTAACGCATCACGTAATTGATTTTCAGCTTCTGTCTTTTTCGTTTCTTCAAGACGTGCTCTAGTTTGTGCTTTTAGCTCTTCAAGAGTTTCAACTTCTTCGTTAACATCTTTAGCAAATTCATCATCTAAAGCTGGAAGCTCTTTTGTTTTGATTTCATGGATTTTCACTTTAAATACGGCTGGCTTACCTGCAAGATTTTCTGCATGATATTCTTCTGGGAAAGTTACTTCTACTTCTTTCTCAGCGCCTGTTTCTAAACCAATTAATTGTTCTTCAAAACCAGGAATAAATGATCCTGATCCAATTTCTAATGAATAGTTTTCAGCTGCGCCGCCTTCAAATGCTTCACCATCAACATATCCGTCAAAATCGATAACAGTAGTATCACCGTTTTCTATTGAACCTTCTTCTTTTACAACTAACTCAGCATTGCGCTCTTGAAGTTGTTTAAGTTCGTTTTCAATATCTTCATCAGTTACAGTATCGTCAATTTTCTCAACTTCTAGACCTTTATATTCACCTAATTTCACTTCAGGTTTTACTGTTACTTTAGCTGTGAAAATTAAGTTCTTACCTTTTTCAATTTGCTCAACATCGATTTCTGGACGATCTACAGGATCAATTCCAGCTTCATCTACTGCATTAGGATATGCTTTAGGTAAAATAATATCTAATGCATCTTGGTAAAGTGACTCTACACCAAAACGTTGTTCAAACATACCACGTGGGATTTTCCCTTTACGGAATCCTGGGATAGATACTTGCTTTACTACTTTTTTAAATGCTTCATCAAGTGCTTGTGTGAAGTCCTCTGCAGATACTTCAACCGTAAGAACGCCTTCGTTCCCCTCTAGTTTTTCAAATTTTACTGACATATGTTGTTCCCTCCAAAGATCTATAATGATTGTGCGAATAAGTGATAGGTAATTTATGGTTGCTTGTCCCTTGTCCAGTTTGAACAAACTACCTAGATCATATACCTGTTTTTATGTACGGTAAACAATAACCGGATACTAACCATGCTCAGGATTTCGTAATAAAAAAGATGGCCTATTTTGCCCACAATAAAAAGACCTAATTTACGATGATCACTATTTTGCAACCATTTAATTATAACATAGAATATATACCTTTCAACATTTAGCTTATATTTGCATATAAGAAATTTCTTCTATTTGATATATTTTTTGACAAGCTTCCTCTAGATGAGAAATTGACTTTTCATATAATACTGCTATTTCTTCGATTTCTAATGATATTCCATGCATTTCATAACCAACCACTTGAAGTGCAGCAGCCCATAGTTTTGCTTCGGTAGGTTGAGGTAAAAAAGGATAAAGAACATATAAATGCCTTATCCATATTTCTTTTACAGCTTCATAAAGAGTTGGATTTTCTATGCCAAGTGTATCATCTAAAATATTCAGTACTTTTTTTGTAAATAGGTGATCTGAAATGTCATTTAGCTCAGAAGGTTTTACACTCATTGTTTCTCCAAACTTCGTTACTGTTACTTCTTTGCTAATCTCATTTTCAATCATCAAATGTAAAATCATTGTTTTAACCATAGGATGGGTCATTGGATTTTCCAACAATAATTTTAATGAGGAAAAGTGCTTATTAATATTTCGATCTCTTAATGACTCAACATAGGACATTTGCTTGGAAACATCTTCGAGAAGATCTTCTATGTACATCGTTTGTTCTTTTTCTTCTTCTAAATCCTCAACGATATCATCTTGGTTTTGCGTCATCTTCCTACTGAATTCTAATAATTTATAAAAATGCTCAGCACTTTCAGCCGGCAGATGATTTTCTTCTAATACGGCTTCTATTGTGTTTTGCACTTCTTGATATTCTCTTAATTGGATAAGGATGGTCAAGTAGATTTGTAATACAGTAAAATAATGTCCTATATCCTCTAAAAGCATTTTTTTACATATGTCTTTTGCTTCTCTTAACTCGCCAAGCTCCATTAAACAAATGGCCATACCTAAATAGATTTCTGCCTTGTCTTCATTTAATGCTTTCGCCTCTGAAAACATTCCAAGTGCTTCATTGTATTTCTTTTCCTTTAATAGGGCCATTCCTTTATCCAAAAATCGTTCTTTTAAATTCGGAAAAGGAATAACCTTTGATCGATTTTTTTCATTCATATGTTGGTCAACTCCAGCAACCTTTGTTTGCATACAAGTGTATCAATCCAAGACTTGGAAAACAAGCGCAAGTTCTAACAGTATATTTAACTTAATTTTAATCATGCTACTTACAACTTTTTTACTACTAACAAGTTCTTTCCATTTCGCTCTTGAAACAAGATGCGCAGGGGGAGTATGTCAAACACCCTAAGCTTCTCTTTGAGTTTCTCTTGTGTGGTCACGACATTTCTTATAAACCCGGTGAAGTCATGTGTCTTCCGCTCCATCCCACTATAGTGTGTGCAAAAAACACAATATTCAATAAGAAAATTCCATTGAGTAAGAGAAAGTAGAATTGAGCTTATTGTATATCACAGCGCAAACCAAATGCCTATAACGAGTCATAAACCAAAAAAAATGAGCTTCATTTTAAAGAGAAGCTCAACAATTAATGAATATATTCTATTATAGTAACTTTACGCTTATAGAAATGTTGCTTTTCTAGTGTCTTCATATTTTGAAATATTTTCGCCGTAATTTAACGTTAAATCGATTTCATCTTTACCGTGTAAAAGCATATCTTTCCAATAAGGATCAACCGAAAAATCTTGTGATAAACCCTCATTGTCTAAAATCTTTTGTTTTTGTAAATCAATTTTCAATTCGTATCCTTCAACAAAAGATTTTTGACGGATCAAATCTAATACAGATTGATCTAGTGCTATAGGTAAAATTCCATTTTTTAAACAGTTTTGATGAAAGATATCAGCATAAGAAGGTGCTAGAATCACTTGAAAGCCATAATCTGATAGAGCCCAAGGTGCATGCTCACGAGATGATCCACAACCGAAATTTTCACCAGCAAGCAGAATTGAAGCACCTTTATTATTTTCGTGATTTAATTCAAAATCAGGGTTTTCACTTCCATCTGGAAGGTATCTCCAGTCAAAAAAGGCGAATCTACCATATCCTGTCTTTTCAATTCGCTTTAAAAATTGCTTAGGTATGATTTGATCTGTGTCCACATTTGCGCGATTTAATACAGCGACTTTACCTGTATGTGTAGTAAAAGGTTTCATCTTTCCCCTCCTATAGTTCAATAATCAATTTCTCGTAATTCTCGTTAGTAAAAGGAATTTATTCAAAATTAGGCTCTTTCCTCATTGTTGTTGATTTCCGTTACAGCATTCGCTCCAATTAACAAGTGCTAAAAATCAACATGAAGCTTTAACATAGCCTAAAATTAAAATGACATTGCTCCTTCTTGAATATGACGAACATCAACAAATCTACCGTGTAGAGCTGCCGCTGCTGCCATTGCAGGACTTACTAAATGAGTTCTAGCACCTTTACCTTGTCTTCCTTCGAAGTTCCGATTCGATGTTGAGGCACAGCGCTCTCCATCAGGTACAACATCATTATTCATACTTAAACACATACTACAGCCCGATTCACGCCATTCAAAGCCAGCTTCCTTAAAAATTATATCAAGTCCTTCTTCTTCAGCTGCTTTTTTAACTTTTTGTGACCCTGGAACAACCATTGCACGAACTGTTGAAGGTACTTTTAATCCTTTTAGACTTTTGATCACTTCAGTTGCTTGCCTTAAATCTGTAATACGTGAATTTGTACAAGATCCAATAAATACATGCTCAACTGTAATTTTTTCTATTTGAGTGTTAGGCTCAAGTCCCATGTAGCTGTATGCACGCTTAGCTTCATCAACTTCTTCTTCATTAGTAAAGCTAGCAAGATCTGGAGTTTTCTCATCAACACCAACTGACATTCCAGGATTTGTTCCCCAAGTTACCATAGGAGCTATATCTTCACCATTTAATGTTATAACTTCATCATACTCTGCACCTTCATCAGTTTTCAGCGTTTGCCAATACTCTACTGCTTTATCAAATTCTTCACCTTTAGGTGCATATTTTCTACCTTTAATATAAGAATATGTTGTTTCATCAGGTGCAATTAAGCCAGCTCTAGCTCCCGCTTCAATTGACATATTACATATAGTCATACGCTCATCCATTGAAAGATTCTCTATAACTTCACCAGTATACTCAATAATAAATCCTGTCCCAAAGCGAACACCATATTTTCCAATAACAGCTAAAATAACATCCTTTGCTGTCACTCCTTTTTGAAGCTTACCAGGCACGTGAATATTAAGTGTTTTTGGACGCTGTCTCCATAATGTTTGTGTAGCTAACACATGTTCTACTTCACTCGTTCCGATACCGAAAGCAATTGAACCAAATGCTCCATGTGTAGATGTATGACTATCACCACAAACAATTGTTTTTCCAGGTAATGTTAACCCAAGCTCTGGCCCTATTACATGAACAATTCCTTGATCTTCACTTGTTAAGTCTGCTAAGCGAATACCAAATTCTTTACAGTTTCTCTCTAATGCACTAATTTGATTTTTGGCCACCTCGTCTTCTATAACAAAACGATTAACAGTTGGAACATTATGATCCATTGTCGCAAACGTTCGATCTGGTCTTCTTACTTGACGGTTTTTTTCTCGTAATCCTTCAAATGCTTGTGGTGATGTAACTTCATGGATTAAATGTAAATCTATATATATAAGATCTGGCTTTCCTTGTTCTTGTTGAACAATATGCTCATCATAAATTTTTTCGATGATTGTTCTTGGTTTCACGGTCATGGTCTTCAAACCCCCCTCTTTGATTGAAAAATGAGGGGCTGACTAAGTAAGTGTCAGGCCCCTCATACAAAATAGGTTTTATAAAAACACTATATTACTTACGATCGTTTCGGATAATCATAACAGATCATCCACTATTAACCTCTTCGTTTACGAATAAGCTTCCATAATGTTTAATATAGCATGGTCATCTGCAAGTGCATTTTTAATTTCTTCAGCCATTTGTTTTGTTGAGGCAGCTTTATTTCCTTGAGCAAGATCTGCTGTACGAGTACCAGAATTCAATACATTATCAACAGCTTTTTCAATGGCTTTTGCTTCTTCCTCTAACCCAAATGATTGGCGAAGCATCATTGCTGCAGACAGAATAGTCGCTACAGGATTTGCTATGTTTTTCCCAGCAATATCAGGAGCTGAACCATGTATTGGTTCGTATAAATGTAATCCGGTGGAAGAAAGACTTGCAGATGCTAACATACCAAGTGAACCAGTAATCATTGACGCCTCATCACTTAAAATATCTCCGAACATATTTTCAGTCACAATAACATCAAACTGTTTTGGTGAACGTATTAATTGCATTGCTGCATTATCAACTAACATATGTTCAAGTGTAACTTCAGGGTAGCGTTTTGCTACCTCCTCAGCTACTTCTCTCCAAACACGACTAGATTCTAATACATTTGCTTTATCAACAGATGTAATATGTTTTCGTCGTCGTTTTGAAGCAATTTCAAATGCTGATTCAATAATTCTCTCTATTTCAGAGCGTTTATAAAGAAGTGTATCAACAACAGCTTCTTGACCTTCATGTGTTATGCGCTCACTTGGCTTTCCAAAATACAGCCCACCTGTAAGTTCTCGTACGATAACAAAATCTACTCCATTAACATACTCCTTCTTTAAAGGGGAAGAATCTAGTAAGCTATCGAACGTTGTAATCGGGCGAAGATTCGCGAATAAATCAAGCTCTTTTCTAAGTGCTAATAGTCCACGTTCTGGACGGAGCTCCATTGGATTTTGATCCCATTTTGGTCCACCAACAGCACCTAGAATAATTGCGTCTGCCTGCTTGCAAATAGCGATTGTTTCTTCTGGCAATGGATTTCCCTTTTGATCAATAGCATCTCCACCGATAAGTCCATAATCAAACTGAAATTGATGGTGGAAATGTTCTGCTACTGTTTTTAATACTTCAACGGTTACGTCCACTACCTCTTTGCCTATTCCATCACCCGGTAATAATGCAATTCTTTTCTTCATGTTCTAACCCCCTCCGAGCAATTTATTTTAGTAGACTTGCTTCTAATAACTTATTTGGTATTTCAGACAGCATTGAAATACGATTTACAGCATTGATATAGGCTTTAGCTGAAGCTTCTAGTACATCATGTGCCATTCCTCTACCACTTGCTTCATGTTCACCGATTTGCATTTTTACATAAACCTGTGCAAGTGCATCTCTTCCACCACTGTTCGATTGAATACGATAATCAACTAAGTTGATTGACTGACCAATACAACGTTCTAATGTGTTATAGATCGCCTCTACACTTCCCGCTCCTGTAGCTGCTTCTTGGATTATTTCATTATCAGCATTCAATAACGTGATTGTTGCAGTAGGAATCTGTGCTGTTCCATATTGAACTTGTAGTGATTTCAATTCGTAGGCAGCTTCTTTACTTGAGACTTTCTCCTCAATTAACAATGCTTTAAGATCATCGTCAGATATTTCTTTTTTCTTCTCTGTTAATTCTTTAAAAGAAATGAATAATTTATTTACTTCTTCGTCAGAGATCTCATAGCCTAGTTCTTGTAATCTATTTTTAAACGCATGACGTCCTGAGTGTTTACCCATCACCATTGAATTTGTTGATACTCCTACAAGGTCTGGTGAGATAATTTCATAAGTTGTTTTCTCTTTTAGTACACCATCTTGATGGATTCCTGATTCATGAGCAAAAGCATTTTTACCAACAACAGCTTTATTTCCAGGAACCACCATTCCAGTTAAACTACTAATAAGATCACTTGAACGTTTTGTTTCTTTCAAATAAAGTCCTGTTTTTGCTTGATAATAATCACTTCTAATATGAAGAGCAACTGCAACTTCTTCTAAAGCTGCATTACCTGCTCTTTCACCAATTCCATTAATTGTCCCCTCAATTTGACCAGCACCATGCTCAATTGCTGAGAGAGAGTTAGCAACTGCCATACCTAAATCATCATGGCAGTGTGCTGATAGAATAATAGAATCAATTCCTTTAACATTTTCACGTAGATAAGTGAAAATCTCTCCGTATTCTTTTGGTGTAATATAGCCCACTGTATCAGGAATATTGATGACATGTGCTCCTGCTTCAATCACCTTTTCAACAATTTCAGCTAGGTAAGGTAATTCTGTTCGACAAGCATCCTCTGCTGACCATTGAATGATCGGGAATAATTGTGCAGCATATTTTACAGACTCAACTGCTGTTTGAATGACTTGTTCCTTCGTTTTCTTTAGCTTAAACTCTCTATGAATTGGAGAAGTTGCTAAGAACACATGAAGTCGAGGTTCTTCTGCATATTTTAATGCTTCCCACGCTGCATCAATATCTCCTTTAACAGAACGAGCAAGACCTGTTACAGAACTATTTTTTACAGTTTTCGCGATTTCTTGAACGGCTAATAAATCACCTTTTGATGTAGCAGGAAATCCTGCTTCAATAACGTCCATTCCGAGTTTTTCTAGCTGTTTCGCAATCTCCAGTTTTTCTTTTACATTAAGATTAACACCTGGAGATTGTTCACCATCACGGAGCGTTGTATCAAATAGGTTAATTTTTCGCACTCACACTCACCGCTTCTTTCTGTTTTTGGTTAGATTTTACAAATGGCATCATTGCACGTAGTTTTTTACCAACAACTTCGATTTGATGTTCATTTTCATTGTTATTAATTGCATTGAATTGTGGGCGATTTGCTTGGTTTTCTAAGATCCAATCTTTAGCAAATTTACCATTTTGAATATCTTTTAATACTTCTTTCATTGCTTCTTTAGAACGTCCGTCTACAACTCTTGGTCCTGAAACAAAGTCACCCCATTGTGCAGTATCAGAAATTGAATATCTCATTCCAGCCATACCATCTTCATACATTAAATCAACGATTAATTTTAATTCATGTAAACATTCGAAATAGGCAACTTCTGGTTGGTACCCAGCTTCAACTAATGTTTCGAATCCTGCTTTTACTAATGAAGTTAAACCACCACAAAGTACTGCTTGCTCACCGAATAAATCAGTTTCTGTTTCTTCTTTAAATGTCGTTTCAAGTACACCTGCACGAGCTGAGCCCACACCTTTTGCATAAGCTAATGCTTTATCTTTTGCATTTCCAGTAACATCTTGGTAGATAGCGAATAATGCAGGAACTCCAGCACCTTGCTCATATGTTCTTCTTACTAAGTGTCCTGGACCTTTTGGAGCTACTAAGAATACATCAACATCAGCTGGTGGCACGATTTGGCTGAAATGAACATTAAAACCATGAGCAAATACTAATGAATTACCAGCTTCTAAACCTGGCTTAATTTCAGCTTCGTAAACTTTTGCTTGTTGCTCATCTGGAAGTAATACCATTACTAAATCTCCAAGTTCTGCAGCTTCAGCTACTGAAACAACATGATGACCATCTTCAACTGCTTTATTAAAAGAACCACCTTGACGAACACCAACTACTACGTCTACTCCACTTTCTTTTAAATTTAATGCATGTGCATGACCTTGTGAACCATAACCAATGATTGCTACCTTTTTCCCTTGTAATGCTGCTTCGTTTACGTCTCCGTTATAATATACTGTTGTCATGTATAATCTCTCCCTTAATATAAGTTTTTAAGTTTAATAGTAGATCTTTTGCTATATATGAATCTTTAAACCTGGTTTTTCAGGCAAGATTACTCACTTATTTATACAATTGAAATGGGTACTTCTTTTATTGGTCTTTGAGTTCCTCTAGTAAATGCAGTTGTACCTGTTCTAGCAATTTCTTTAATGCCATAAGGTTTTAATAAATCAATAAGAACTTCAATTTTTTCAGGTTCTCCTGTGACTTGAACAACTACACTTTCTCGACTTACATCAATGACTGAAGCTCTAAATGGTTGTATGAGACCTTGAAGCTCCATTCTTGTAGCAGCTGTTGACATTACTTTTATTAAAGCAAGTTCTCTAGAAACAATTGATTGTGCAGTAATATCAGTTACTTTTAAAACATCTATTTGTTTATTAAGTTGTTTCGTAATTTGTTCAACTTCTTTTTCCTCTTGGGCATTTACAACAACTGTCATTCTTGACACACCTTCTGTTTCGGCATGACCAACTGTGATACTTTCAATATTGTAATGTCTTTTCGTAAATAACCCTGTAATTCTATTTAAAACACCAGTTTGATTTAAAACTGTTAATGAGAGAATTCTTTTCATAACTTCACACCTACCATTTCATGTAACCCTTTGCCAGAAGCAACCATAGGATAGACGTTTTCATCTTTGCTCACATGAATGTCTAGCAATACTGGTTCATTAGAAGTGATGGCTTGCTTTAATTTGTCTTCCCAACCTTCACTATTTTCAATGCGAACACCAGTTATTCCATAAGCTTCTGATATTTTTACGAAATTTGGTTGTGTAACAAATTTGGAATGTGAGTAACGCTCATCGTAAAATAATTCTTGCCATTGTCTAACCATTCCCAATGCTTCGTTATTTAAAATAACAATCTTAATTGGTAAGTTTAACTCATGGATGACAGATAATTCTTGCAGAGTCATTTGGAATCCACCATCACCTAAAATGGCAATTACCGGTGTTTCTCTATCAGCTAGTTGTGCACCAATTGCAGAAGGTAAGCCGAATCCCATCGTTCCTAATCCACCTGATGTTACCCATTTGTTAGGGTTCTTAAAGTTATAATATTGTGCTGCCCACATTTGATGCTGACCTACATCAGTAGTAACGATCGCTTCGCCATTTGTCCATTTGTGAATCAGCTCTAAAATATATTGTGGCTTTAACTCTGTATCACTTTCTTTATAAACCAATGGAAATTCTTTTTTATTAGAAGAAACAAGTTCATTCCATTCTTTATTATCACCTTGTTTTCCGTCTTGCTTTATTAATTGTTCTAAAGCAAGTTTAGCATCGCCTACAATCGGGATAGCAGTTGGTACATTTTTTCCGATTTCAGCAGGATCAATGTCAATATGAGCTATAGTTGCTTTTTGGGCAAAATGCTCTAAATTTCCTGTTACACGATCATCAAACCTTGCGCCTACACTGATTAATAAGTCACAGTCATAAAGTGCCATGTTGGATGAATACGTTCCATGCATTCCAGCCATTCCTAAGAATAATGGGTGGTCAGATGGAAAGCCGCCTAATCCTAAAAGGGTGTTAGCAACAGGAATCTGCTGTTGTTCAGCAAATTTTCTAAGCTCTTCAGATGCATTCGCATGTAAAACACCAGCACCAGCTAATATGACTGGTTTTTTTGCTCTACTTATCGCTTCTACTAATTTTCGAATTTGCAAATAGTTAGGTTCACTATTCGGTTGATATCCTGGTAGATTAACAGGCATATCATAGCTAAATTCACCTTCAAAAACAGCAATGTCTTTAGGAATATCTATTAGTACAGGACCTGGTCTGCCTGTAGTAGCAATATGAAATGCTTCTTTTATAATTCTAGGTAATTCACTTACTTCACGAACTTGATAGTTATGTTTTGTAATAGGAGTTGTAATACCAAGTATGTCAGCTTCTTGGAAAGCATCTGATCCAATGACAGATGTTGCAACTTGACCTGTAAAAACAACTAAAGGTAGTGAATCAATCATTGCATCTGTTAAGCCAGTCACTAGGTTTGTTGCACCTGGTCCACTTGTTGCGATAACAACACCAGGCTTACCAGAAACGCGTGCATAACCTTCCGCAGCATGTATACTTCCTTGCTCATGTCGGGATAAAACGTGAAATACTCCTGAATCATAAAGACTATTATAGATAGGTAAAACAGCACCACCAGGATATCCGAAAATTACCTCTACCTTTTCCTGCTTAAGTGCTTCAATTAACATCAAAGACCCCGACATTTTTGTACATTTGGCAGCTGAGTTATTCAACTGTACATTTGTACCCATTTTCTTTCCTCCCTTAGCAGGCTCTTATAGCCTTTGTTTTTTGTTATTCCAAATATTAACTGCATATAAAAAACCTTCCCACCCCTCATAAGACTCCACAAATAATTGTGTGCCAAAGGGGCAAAAAGGTTAATAAACTTTTTCGCGGTACCACCCTTCTTCATGGCCAAGTCATGACCACCTTACGAACAGATAAAACTGTTCCCTTTTGTAACGAGTACCGAAGAATGGGACTCGGTCAACCCTACTAATGATTCGGGTTAACACTCAGAGGCGAGTTCACCAATGGGAGTATCACCGGCTTCCACCTTTACCGGCTCTCTGTAGATACTTTACCAAAGACTACTTATCCTCTTCATCGTTTTCCTATATGTTTGTTGTTAGCTGACATGAAGATTTTGTGGAATATTTTCCACTTTCACGCCTTCTTCAACAACTTTTTTACGAAAAGCTTCCAAAAGCATCTTTGTTTGATCGCCTGGTTTTCCTTCACCAATTATGCGACCATCAACCTTCACAACCGCAATAACCTCTGCTGCTGTTCCTGTTAAGAAAACTTCCTCAGCTGTATAAACATCATGTCGAGTAAATGGCTCTTCACTTACTTCGTAATCCATCTCTTTTGCAATATCTATAATGGCATTACGTGTAATTCCTTCAAGAGCACCTATATATCCAGGGGGTGTTAATAACCTCCCGTTTTTAAAAATAAAGACGTTATCAGCAGATCCCTCTGCAACATAACCTTGATCATTTAGCATCAATGCTTCACTAACATTTGCTAAATGTGCTTCAATTTTCACCAATACGTTGTTTAGATAGTTTAGAGACTTGACCTTTGGACTTAAAACATCTGGTCTGTTTCTCCTTGTCGCAACTGTCACAATGTCAATCCCAGTTTCATATAGATGTTTAGGAAAAATTGAAAGTGGCTCAACGATAATTACCGTATTTGCTCGTTTACAGTTATAAGGATCTAAACCTAAATCTCCAGTTCCACGAGAGACCACTAATCGAATATACGCATCGCTTAAACCATTTTTTTCAACAGTTTTAACGACTAATTCTGTTAGTTCATCTTGTGTATATGGAATGGTTAACATAATCGATTTAGCTGATTGATATAATCGATCCATATGTTCCTTCATTCGAAAAATATTTCCGCTGTAAACTCTAATTCCTTCAAATACACCATCACCATATAAAAAACCGTGATCATAAACTGATATTTTTGCATCTTCTTTCTTTACAAAATCATCGTTTAAAAAAATCCACTGATCACCCATAAGAGCACGCCTTTCTTTACATAAGTTGAATCTGTTAGATCACTGAACATTATGACTGTAAAGAGAAAATTTCAAAAATTGTATAGAATTTTCTACACTTTTTCAAATGTTCGTGTAACTTTATTTGAACTTATATTACGCTCTATAAATCCAAGTGTCAACAGTGTTTTGAGAATTATTTGACTATTTAGATTTATTAATTATTCTGTATCCGCTTTCATTGTTGGTATGATTGGAAGAGCTTAATTTTAAAAAAATTTAAGAAATTTTGAAAATCCGCAAACATGGAGATGATCTGAGTGAATGTTTTGATTGGAGTTTTTTAGTGGAGTAAGTATTAAACTTATAAATAGTAGGATCTTGATCATATCTTACAGCTAATTAATCTAGATGAAAATGTTTTTGGCAGTAAATCTCACATATAATTTTTCCAAGGGAATATTGTTACTTCGTAAAACTTTGTTCTTGTTGAAGTATCAATCTTTCAAATGGTATGGGTTTCTTTATTTTTTCTTAATATCCCCAAAATCTCGACCCCTGAAGATCAAACATTACTTTGTGAAATTTGTAACTCACGAATTTATCCCAATTACATAACGGATTTACGGTTCATGAATACTCTTAATAAATTTCCAAACAAAGATGTAAAGCAATCTTCAGAAAACAAACAACAAAAAAAGCCTTCTATTCAGAATAGAAGGCTTTTTTTGTATGACGTCCCAGGAGAGATTCGAACTCCCGACCGACGCCTTAGAAGGGCGTTGCTCTATCCAGCTGAGCTACTGGGACTTAATATTTTGCTGATTCAAAATTAATTATCAGCGACATTTATTATTATATTTTCTTTAACACTAAAAGTCAATAGTTGTTTATTATTTTTTTTATAGGAAAGAGAGAATATAATCTCTCTCCCTAAATGATATTGGCTATTGACGTATAGCTTGTTGTTTTAAATCCTGATAGAAATAACTCTGTATAAAGTCTAATGGCTGTTATGTATTATTGTTCATTTCCATTACAAGCACTCGTTCGTGCGAGAAAAAAGAACTATTAAATTATATCATAAACTCATTTGATAATTCTTGAATTTCTTCTCCGTTCACATCGTAAAAGATAACTTTTGTATGTGAAGCATTCACTTCAACAATTGCATAGGTTTTCTGTCTACGTTGTAGAGGTAGCCTTATGCTCCCAGGGTTAATGAATAAAATTCCATCAATAAGTTCTGCAGCCGCTATATGAGAGTGTCCATAACAAACAATCTTCGCATTTACTTCTTCTGCACGATATTTCAAGCTCATTAAAGTCATTTTTACATTATATAAATGTCCATGTGTCATATAAAGTGTTTTACCATTTATATCTTCAATAATTTCATTAGGTAAGTCCGAACCAAAATCACAATTTCCTTTTACTCCTCTGAAGGAACTTAATTCTTTGTTTGTATCTAATAATTCAGAATCTCCACAATGTAGCATTAATTCAACTTCTTCTTCATGCCTATCTTTAATCATATCAACTTCTGAAGTTAAACCATGGCTATCACTTATAAGTAAAACCTTCATGAAATCCCCTACCTTATCGTTCAGTATTAGCCATCAGTTGAAGAAGTTTTCTAAGTGCTTCTGACCGGTGGCTAATTTGGTTTTTTTCTTCCTTAGACAACTGTGCCATTGTCTTATTTGTATGTTTCAAGATAAAAATCGGATCATAACCAAAGCCATTTACACCTATTGGAGAATTAGCTATGTAACCCTCACATGTTCCTTTAACTGTTTGAACTTCTTGTCCTGGCGTAGATAATGCTAAAGCACAAACAAACCTTGCAGAACGCTCTTCCATATCAGTGACAGAGTTTAACTCATCAAGAACCTTATCCATATTAGCTTGATCACTTTTATCAGGGCCAGCATATCGCGCCGAATAAACACCAGGCTTCCCCTCTAAATAGTCCACTTCCAAACCTGAATCATCTGCTATTGTTAACAGTTGATATTGATTTGAAATTGCTTCTGCTTTTAATATGGCATTAGCTTCAAAAGTACTACCTGTTTCTTCTACATCTATTGCATTTTCATAATCCAAGAGTGATTGTACTTCATAACCTAAAGGAGTTAGCAATGCATTAAATTCCTTTACTTTTCCATTATTTTTAGTAGCTATTATGATTTTTTTCACTTTGCTTCAACCTGCTTTTTAATATTTTCTTCAACAATAAGGGAAAGATCACCTAATGCTTGTTTTTGAATTTCTATTAGTGACTTAACACCACTTTCAGCTAGATCGAGCATACTATTTAATTGTTGACGTGTAAATGTTGCTTCTTCACCAGTTCCCTGTACTTCTACTAGTTCTCCTTGAGAAGTCATAATAATGTTCATATCCACTTCAGCTTTAGAATCTTCTTTATAATTCAGATCTAAAACTTCACCATGTTCACGGTCTACACCAACAGAAACTGCAGCAAGATAGTCTGTGATTGGCAAGGATTTTAATTTGCCTTCATCAAGTAATTTTCCAAGCGCAATGGTCATAGCAACATATGCACCTGTAATTGACGCTGTTCTTGTTCCTCCGTCAGCTTGAATCACATCACAGTCAATCCAAATTGTTCTTTCACCGAGTTCTTTTAAGTTCACTACTGAACGTAATACCCTACCAATCAGCCGCTGTATTTCCATCGTACGACCTGTGATCTTACCCTTTGATGATTCTCTAATTGTTCGTTGTTCTGTGGCTCTAGGAAGCATAGAATATTCAGCAGTAATCCATCCTTTTCCTTCACCACGCATAAATGGAGGAACTCTATCTTCTACACTTGCATTACATATTACCTTCGTTTCACCTATAGAAATTAATACTGATCCTTCAGGATGAATTACAAAATCCTTTTTGATATCTACTTTCCTTAATTCATCTACACTTCTACCATCATTTCTCACATTATATCCCTCCAAAAAATTCATCTTCTGATCATTTTATGTATTTATCCATACAGGCTTTGTTAAAAACTATTGTTGGTTTTGTCAATAAATTAAGGAAGATTAAACCAGCAGAGAAGTTTTTTAAGCCAAAAAAAATTAAATAAGAGGTAGCTTTTTAATAAGCATACCTCTCTTTACCCTATTTATAGTATATCAAAAACAATGAAATTAAAAACTACCTGTATTTACTTTCGAAGGCCTTGTCACAGGCTCAGTTAGTTTTTCTCCATTTTCATTAATCAATTCTGCTTTTCCATTCACTGTAACCGCAACACTTTCAATGCCTTGTTGTTCTGTTAAAGTTAATACAAGTGATTGGATAACTTCAGAAGAAACAATTTTTTGTTCTTCATCATGACTACCATAAATAGATTCATTAAAATCTAAAGTCACTTTTCCATCTGCATATTTAGGTGCACTTAATAGTTCAACACCATCTTGGAAATCGCTCATTAATCCTAATGAACCTGATGGCCCTTTAACAAGCTCTTCAACTGCTGATACAATTGGATCTGTTTTATCGTTGCTTACACGTTTAGTTACAGGTACATAATACTGTTGCCCATCAGATTCTGACATGTAATAAACAGTCAGTGGATGTGTATTTGTAATATCAACAATATCACTTGAATCATGATTAATACCATCAGCTCTACTTACACCATCATTTATAGGTGTACTATTTACCGGCATTTCCTTCTGCTCATGTCCATTCACCCAAATTTTCACTTTTTTAACAGATTCAAATTGTGTAAGCGTCCATGTGATCGCTTGAAGAATTTTCGCTTCATCTTCTTTTTTATAATTCTTGAATTCTTTTGAAAAGTCTGCGATTGCTGTTCCATCTTCTTTAATATTTACACCAAGTACTATTGTATCTTGAGGTAACACTGCTTTAAATCCATTAGGAAGTACATTAGAAACAGGACCACCTTCTACCAAATATTCTAAAGATTGTTTGGCAATGCTGTCTGTTTTAGGCAAGTTCATTGTATATGGAACAACAAAACCACTTTTATCAAATAAAAATAGCTGACTAGAAATTGTTTCTACTGCAGCATCACCTTTTGCATCTTTTTCGACAGCTGTACCTTCACCTTCGATTAGTTCTCCATCTTCTGTAAAGGTTACATCTTGTGGTGGATCAATTTCCTTTGTTGCTTTATCTGCATCAAATAAACCACAACCAGACAGTAACATAGATGAAGCAAGAACTGTAACAGCAATCTGTTTGTTGTATTTAGACATTCAAATCCCTCCAAAGGCAGTTTGTACTAATATGTATACGAGCTATTATTAAAAATAGACCGATTTTTTGTACAAACTTTTAGAGATGGATAAAAATAGACTCTTTTTTCAACTCATTAAGATAAGCAAAAGGTGTTCAGACTAAGACGACAAGCTTCGTGAGAATAAGAATAGACTCTAGAGCCAGTTGTTCCTAAAGCTGGACACAAGAATGAAGAAAAAAATATTCGTCCTATCATTGCAAAAAAGCACAATGCCTTATGCACCGTGCCTTTTCTTTTTGTTTTAATAATTCTTAGAAGATTCTAATGAAATAGATTTCACATGAAGTATGGGTTGTTCAAATAATTTAGATGCGATCTTTTCAAATAATTGCTTTGGTCCTGTTGTGAGAAAAATGTGTTTTTTTTCTCCGGCATCTTGATTTAGTATCTTTTCAAACGATAAAATCGTACTAACTTCTCTAGCCGTTTCATCACCAGAACAAATAATTTTAACTGCTTGTCCCATATACTCTTCTATTTGCTTTTGTAAAATTGGATAATGTGTGCATCCTAAAATAAGTGTATCAATCTTACTTTCTTTAAAACTCACCAAAGATTCCTCAACAGTATCCTGTGCTTGTTGACCTTCAAAGTCACCACTCTCCACAAGAGGCACAAATTTCGGGCAAGCCATACTATCAACATTCAATTCACTATTTAATGTTTTAAGAGCTATTTCATAAGCTGCACTCTTTATTGTATTGACCGTTCCAATAACGCCAATATGGTCATTCTTCGTTACTTTCACAGCTGTTCTTGCACCCGGAAAGATGACTCCTATCACAGGTATATTTATGCTGTCTTGAATTTCCTGGAGTGCAATAGCTGTTGCTGTGTTACAAGCTATGACTAACATTTTAATATGATGATGTTCGAGTAAGTAATTCGTCATTTCCCATGTAAAACGAAGAACCTCATCAGCTGGTCTTGGTCCATAAGGACAACGAGCTGTATCACCTAAATAAATAATCTCTTCTTTGGGTAATTGTCTCATGATTTCTTTTGCGACAGTTAAACCACCCACTCCTGAATCAATGACACCAATCGGTCTTTTCAAAATATCGCCTCATTCTTCTCTCATATCATGCTGTAGCTTTATTAATGACTTTTCAAGAAAAACAATTTCTTCCTCATCGAAATTAACAAGCTTATCTCTTAAATAATTTTGTCGTTTGTTAATTACTTCTTCTATGATACGTTCGCCTTCTTTTAATAAATGTATTTGGACCACTCTTCGATCAACAGGGTCTTTCACTCGAACAACTAATTGATTTTTTTCCATTCTATCAACTAAATCTGTTGTTGTACTACAAGCTAAAAACATTTTATTCGAAAGCTCACCAATTGTTAAGTCACCATTTTCCCAAAGCCATTGTAAGGCAATAAATTGCGGTGGTGTAATGCTATAGTCGTTTAATATTTCTCGACCCTTTTGTTTGATAATAGCTGATATATGACGTAGAGACTTTTCAAGATCAGCTACTGTTTGGTTCGTAACACCTGCACGTTTTATTGTCACTTAAAACCCTCACTAACATTTTACTTATACATACCATTTCACTAGTTATTTTCCCTTTTTTTTATAAAAAATGCAAGTTACATATATTTATATAAAATAAGTATAAACCGGCTTCCTTCGTAAAAAGGATAGCCGGTTTTGTTTAGAGCTCTAGTTCACCCATTCGAAGGAGCTCAACAACCGCTTGAGAACGTCCCTTAACACCAAGCTTTTGCATCGCATTCGAGATGTGATTTCGAACCGTTTTTTCACTTATAAAGAGCTCACTAGCAATTTCCTTAGTTGTCTTATCTTGAACTAACAATTCGAAAACTTCTCTCTCTCTTTTCGTGAGTAGTGGTTTTGATTGAAACTCTTTCTCTTTCAAGTATTGTAACCCTCCTTGCTAAGGTGAGAGCTGATCTAACAGATGGGCATTATATATTTAGTCAACATATACTATGTTCTAATGAGTACCACTGTGACAGAATACTAAAGGAAAAGTTGTTTTACTTCGTCTAAATTATTTACTAAGTACAAAATCACCTTGTAAAGTAAAAACAAAATCCACCTATTACAGAAACACCTTCCAGTTATTCTTAATATCTACACCATAATTCCAAGAATAATGAGTTATCCTTTTGTTTTAAAGTATGAAACAATAAGAATAATGTTCATATATCCACTTTGTTATAGGTAAGAATTGTATGCTTTCAAAACATCAGATTACTAAAAGAAAAAATACGGCCAAAAAATAAGTCATACCATGCAAAAGAGGTTAACCCAAATATCAAGGTTAACCTCTTTGCTATTTCATATTCAATTACCCTTGGTCACTACCAAAGAAATTACGGAATGATTGAATTGCAGTATCACGGTTTAGTGCAGCAATTGAAGTTGTTAAAGGAATTCCTTTTGGACAAGATTGCACACAGTTTTGTGAGTTACCACAATTCGCTAACCCACCATCACCCATGATTGATTCTAATCGCTCAGATTTATTCATCTCTCCTGTTGGATGAGCATTGAATAAACGAACTTGAGATAATGGAGCAGGCCCAATGAAGTTAGATTTACTATTAACATTAGGACATGCTTCTAAACATACACCACATGTCATACATTTTGATAACTCATAAGCCCATTGACGTTTTTTCTCAGGCATACGAGGTCCAGGTCCTAAATCATACGTACCATCAATTGGAACCCATGCTTTAACTTTCTTAAGAGAATCAAACATTCTCTTACGATCAACCTGTAAATCACGAACAACTGGAAAAGTACGCATTGGCTCAAGACGAATAGGTTGTTCAAGCTGATCAACTAGAGCTGTACATGATTGGCGTGGTTTACCGTTAATCACCATTGAACATGCCCCACATACTTCCTCAAGACAGTTCATATCCCAGTTGATAGGTGTTGTTTCTTTACCAGCCGAATTGACAGGATTACGACGAATTTCCATTAAAGCTGAAATAACATTCATATTAGGTCGGTAAGGAATTTCAAATTTCTCATCATAAGGAGCAGCTTCAGGTGAATCTTGACGGGTAATAATAAACTGAACTACTTTATTCTCGCTCATTATTATTTATCCCCCTTTTTGCTTTTAGAATAATCTCGCTTACGTGGCTTTATTAATGAAACATCAACATCATCATATGTGAATTCTGGAGCTGTTCGATCTCCTGTATATTTAGCCATAGTTGTTTTTAACCATTCCTCATCATTTCTCTCAGGGAAATCTGGTTTATAATGTGCTCCACGGCTTTCATTACGATTATAAGCACCGAGTGTTACAACACGTGATAACTGAAGCATATTTTTTAATTGACGAGTAAATGCAGCACCTTGGTTACTCCACTTCGCCGTATCATTGATGTTTATATGGTCAAATCTTTCAATTAACTCTTGAATCTTCTCATCCGTTTTTAAAAGCTTATCATTATGTCTAACAACTGTTACGTTATCAGTCATCCATTCTCCTAATTCCTTGTGGAGAACATATGCATTTTCTTTACCATCTAAATTCATAATATTGTTCCATTTTTCTTCTTCCTGTTTCACATGACCATCAAATACAGAAGCAGATAAGTCTTCAGCACTCTTTTCAAGACCATTTATATACTTCACAGCATTTGGTCCAGCAACCATTCCACCGTAGATTGCAGATAGAAGAGAGTTAGCACCTAGACGATTCGCTCCGTGCATAGAATAATCACACTCACCAGCTGCGAATAAACCAGGGATGTTTGTCATTTGGTCATAATCTACCCATAATCCACCCATAGAATAGTGAACAGCAGGGAAGATTTTCATTGGAACTTTACGCGGATCATCACCCATGAATTTTTCATAAATTTCAATAATACCACCTAGTTTAATATCAAGCTCTTTTGGATCTTTATGTGAAAGATCTAGGTAGACCATGTTTTCACCGTTAATACCTAGCTTTTGTTCTACACAAACATCAAAAATTTCACGTGTAGCTATATCACGAGGCACAAGGTTACCATAAGCAGGATATTTCTCCTCTAGGAAGTACCAAGGCTTTCCATCTTTATAAGTCCATACTCGCCCACCTTCCCCACGAGCTGATTCACTCATTAAACGAAGCTTGTCATCTCCTGGAATGGCAGTTGGATGGATTTGAATAAATTCACCATTTGCATAATAAACACCTTGTTGGTAAACAATAGATGCTGCAGATCCTGTATTTATCACAGAATTTGTTGATTTCCCAAATATAATACCAGGTCCTCCTGTTGCCATAATAACAGCATCAGCACGGAAAGATTCTATTTTCATAGATGTTAAGTTTTGAGAAGTAATACCACGACAAACATTATCATCATCGATTACTGCTCCTAAGAATTCCCAGCCTTCATATTTTGTTACAAGGCCAGCAACTTCATAGCGTCTCACTTGCTCATCTAAGGCATAAAGTAATTGCTGTCCAGTTGTTGCACCAGCAAATGCTGTACGATGATGCTGTGTTCCACCAAAACGTCTAAAATCAAGTAATCCTTCTGGTGTACGGTTAAACATTACACCCATTCGGTCTAATAGGTGAATGATTGAAGGCGCAGCTTCTGTCATTGCTTTAACTGGTGGTTGATTTGCTAAGAAGTCTCCACCATAAACTGTATCATCAAAATGTTCCCAAGGTGAATCTCCTTCACCCTTTGTATTTACAGCACCATTAATTCCACCCTGTGCACACACTGAGTGAGATCTTTTTACAGGTACTAATGAAAATAAATCTACTTGAACACCTGCTTCAGCAGCTTTAATTGTTGCCATTAAACCAGCTAAACCGCCACCAACAACGATAATTTTACTTTTACTCATTAACCCCACTCCCTTTTATAGCTATTTCTGGATTAAACGAATGCGAATATTGCGCGAATACCAACATATGAAAGAGCAACAAAGATCGCTAAAGTAACATATGTGGAAATAACTTGTGAGCGAGGAGTAACAGTAATTCCCCAGCTTACTGCAAATGACCATAAACCATTAGCAAAATGGAATATAGTAGAAATAACTCCAATTAAATAGAATGCTAACATAAATGGGCTACTTAAAATGGAAGCCATCATATCATAGTTTACTTCCGATCCTAATGCAGCTGCTATTCTTGTTTCCCAAACATGCCATGCAATAAAGATAAATGTAACAACCCCTGACACACGTTGTAGCATAAACAACCAATTACGTAAGTAACTATAGTTACTCACATTGTTTTTAGCAGTAAATGCAATGTAAACTCCATAAATAGCATGGTATAGAAGTGGTAGAAAAATAATGACAATTTCTAATACATACCTAAATGGAAGCATTTCCATAAAATGTGCAGCTTCATTAAATGCTTCAGGACCTCTTGTTGCAAAGTGATTGACAACTAAATGCTGAATCAAAAAGATCCCTACCGGAATTACTCCTAATAATGAATGCAGTCTACGATTCATAAACTCTCGGTTTCCAGCCATTGTACTTACCCCCTAGTATCAATAATGCGCTCACGATTTAAAATAAATGCAATTCTCTACCCAATATTCTTTTCCTAATAAAATTTACTTTAGTGCTGATGGTCACCAGCGATTGATTTAGGATTCGAAAATTAGATTTAAAACTAACAGACTATTAAAATTCTACCCTGTATGTTTATTTGAGATAAATTTGTGACAAATACATTTTACTCCCATAAAGAAATAGCGTCAAGAAAACGCGTTCATAAATTACATATTTTTAAGCAAATATATAATGCTTATAAATTTATTTTATCAGTATACTTAAAATCATCGCAAGTTTATAAAGTCCTTTTTTCCTCAATCACCATACATTCCCATCACCGCTCACCATGCTTTATTTCAGCCACTTGCTAAGTGTTAAACCCTATTCTTCAAGCAAACAGTGTGTTCAAAAATCACTCAAAAAAATATCTTCTCATCTTTTTACTTAATATTACATGTTTTTCAGCATGGATGTTGTTATATAATATACGAAAGAAAGAGGGGAATATCGTGAATAAACAATCTGCAATAATTAACTTAGAAGAACTACAGGATATAAATGTTCCTGCATTTGGCTTTGAATTATTAAGAGAAGTGCTCATTCCTGATATCCTAGGACAAGACCATCCTCAAATGCTTTATTGGGCAGGAAAAGGATTAGCACGTAAATTTCCTGTTGATTCACTTGAAGAATTATCAGCATTTTTTCAAAAAGCCGGATGGGGCAACTTGAGTCTTGTACATAATAAAAAAAGTGAAATGGAATTCGAGTTAAGTGGCGAACTGATTTCCATTCGTTTCAAAAAATCAAATGAGCATACCTTTCAAATGGAAGCTGGTTTTATTGCTGAACAACTTCAATCTTTAAACAATCAAATAACAGAAACGTATGAACAAGTGAAGAAACGAGCGAATAAAGTCGTTTTCACCGTAAAGTGGGATCAAAAAGATCCACTCGAAGATGAAGAAAATTCAATTGGTAAAAGAAGTGACCGAAAACTTTAATGACAATTTTATTATCAAAAGGGGCTGTTCAAATGCCCCTTTTTAATATGTGCTTGTGTTTTTCATATCATCCTCAACCAGCTCCAACCTTTTAAAAAGGCTCTTTTATGAACGATTGTTGCTATGCAACCAAAATTTATAGTGAAAACAGTTTTTTTCACTATAAGGGTACTATTTTTTGAAGAAAAGATGCCACTAGACTTAATACAGTGCTGATTGCTTCAGGGACCTTAAAGCAACAAAGTTTGCAAAATCAGCCTTTCTGAAAGACTATTGCTAATTGACGCCTTGACCAGTTAGAACCAGTGATTTATCGCATAAAAGATAGGAGCTGTAAAAGAAAAGATCCACTAGACTTTATACAGAAATATTTCCATCGGGATTCTAAAATTTCGAAAAACCGCTCTTATAATAGAATGTTTCTTTAAACGATAGCAGCGGATTTTGATAATTCAAAAGCATTGTGAAGAATATCCACAGCACTCACCATATGCACCTGATCAATCACAGTTGATACTTTAATCTCAGACGTACTTACCATTTTCACTGAAATACCTTCACTTGCTAATACGTCAAACATTTCAGCAGCAACTCCTGGGTTTGAAACCATACCAGATCCCACAATCGACACTTTTGCTAATCCTGTTTCGGATTCAACCTTCTCGTATTGTAATACAGATTGATGTTGTTCTAAAATCGTTAATGTATCTTCTAAATCACTCGTTTTAATAGAAAAAGAAATGGATGTTTTTTCATCACTTGTTGTGTTCTGTATGATGATATCCACATTCAGTCCATTTTTAGCTAAAGTTGAAAAGATTGTAGATAATGTTGATAACTCATTTGGTAAACCAAGAACTGATACTCTTGTAACTTGATCTTCAAAGGCAATTCCTCTTACAACTAAGTTTTGCTCCATTTTTGTTTCCTCCTCAATAATTGTTCCTCGCTCGTTAACCATACTTGAACGAACTTCTAAAGGTACATTATAATTTTTTGCAAATTCTACTGCACGCGGATGTAAAACACCTGCCCCTAAATTTGCCAATTCTAGCATTTCATCATATGAAATAGCATCTAATTTTCTAGCTTGTTTAACGAATCTCGGATCAGTTGTATAAACACCTGTAACATCTGTATATATATCACATTTATCTGCTTTAAGAGCAGCAGCTAACGCTACAGCAGTAGTGTCTGAACCGCCACGACCTAATGTCGTAATTTGTTGACCTGTTGAAAGACCTTGAAATCCAGCAACAACGACAATTTTCCCCTCATTTATTTCGCTTTTTATAGAATCAGTGTTAATATTTGTAATCCTCGCATTACCATGAGTCGCTTCCGTTTCTATTCCTGCCTGCCACCCTGTGCAAGATACAGCCTCATACCCTTTTTCTATTAAAGCCATTGTTAATAATGAAATCGTTACTTGTTCACCAGTTGTTAATAGCATATCCATTTCTCGTTTGCTAGGTTTTGTTGTAATTTGATTGGCTAAATCAACTAGCTGATCCGTCGATTTTCCCATTGCTGAAACAACAACAACTACATCATTACCATTCTCTTTTTCTTGGATCACTCGATTTGCTACATTTAAAATTCTTTCTACTGAACCAACAGAAGTTCCACCAAATTTTTGAACGATTATTCCCAAAAGTAATCTCACCCTTCAATTGTTTTAATAATCGATCATCGTCTGCTAAAGGTAGCGCCACAAGTTATCACAAATAATGCCCTATAAGATTAATTGTTATGGATTTTCAGAGCGTTTAGGAGCTTATAAATGCAATAAAAAAAGCAATGAGATAAAAAACATCCCATTGCTTTTAAAACGAAAAAATTCGTCTTTTACAATGAGATAGCTCTCCAAGAATATAAAAACTCTTGACAATTTTACATCTTTTAAATGTAAAACCAGCAATTAAAACAAATGGTGCTTTAATCACTTCGGCGAATATTCCTTTCACCAGCTTTCATCGGAAACCATTTCTCCTCAAGCTGGGTACTAATAATGTTCGCACCTCTACCCTCATTTAACAAACTAACGACCAAGTATCAAATTACTTATTACACTAACAGACTTTTAAAATGCTTGCAAGCACAAATTTGCTTGATCAACTCTTGTTTCATTTACTCTTGTAAATGTGTATATATAGTCTTCGCAAGATTATTAGGCATCCCTGCTTCAATAAAATCATCAATACTTGCTTCCTTCATCTTTTTTAAGGAACCAAAATGTTTTAATAATATCTTCTTTCGTTGAGCTCCAACACCTGGTATATCATCTAAAACTGATTGAAAAGAAGCTTTCCCTCTAAGCTGTCTATGAAATGTTATAGCAAATCGATGAACCTCATCCTGTATTCTTTGGAGAAGATAGAATTCCTGACTATTTCTCTCTAACTGAATAAATTCAGGAGGAGATCCTATTAAAAGCTCTGACGTACGATGTTTGTCATCTTTAACAAGTCCTACTACAGGAATATCGAGTGTTAATTCATTTATTAGAACATCTTGTGCTACTGCTAAATGTCCTTTTCCTCCATCGATGATTATTAAGTCTGGCAAAGGTAGTTCTTCCTTTAAAACACGACTATAACGCCTTCTTACAACCTCTCTCATTGATTCATAATCATCAGGACCTTCAACACCCTTAATTTTATATTTACGGTAATGCTTTTTCGCTGGTTTACCATCTTCAAACACGATCATTGCTGATACAGGATCTGTTCCTTGAATATTGGAATTATCAAAAGCTTCAATACGATGTGGAGTGGCTATCCCTAAAATATCTCCAAGATTTTCAACTGCTTTAATTGTTCTTTCTTCATCTCTTTCTATTAAAGCAAATTTTTCAACAAGTGCATTTTTTGCATTTTTATGTGCAAGCAAAATTAAATCCTTCTTCTTCCCTCTTTTAGGTTGGAGTGTTGCTACATCCAATAGTTTCTCAACAACATCAACCTCAATGCTATCTGGCAAAACAATCTCTTTTGGAATAAAGTGACTCGATTTTGAATAAAACTGTCCGAGAAAAGTTAAAAATTCCTGCTCAGGATGATCATAGATCGGAAACAATGATACATCTCGCTCAATCAGCTTTCCTTGACGTATGAAAAATACTTGAACACACATCCACCCTTTGTCATAAGCATATCCAAATACATCTCGATCAACAAAATCATTCATTGTCATTTTTTGTTTTTCCATGATGGCTTCTATATGGAGAATTTGATCACGATATTCTTTCGCTCGTTCAAAATCTAATTCCTCAGAAGCATTTACCATTTTTTCAGACAGTTCTTCTTTAATTTTCTTAAAGCCACCATTTAAAAATTTAGCAATTTCTTCTACCATCTGACGATTTGTTTCTACTGAAACATCTTTAATACAAGGAGCTAAACATTGACCCATATGATAATACAAACAAGCTCGATCAGGAAATGTCGAACACTTGCGTAAGGGATATAGTCGATCTAATAACTTAATCGTTTCACGTGCAGACTGTACATTAGGATAAGGACCAAAATATTTCGCTTTATCCTTCTTCACTTGCCTTGTCACAAGTAAACGTGGGTGACGTTCATTAGTAATTTTAATAAAAGGGTATGTTTTATCATCCTTGAGCATCACATTATACTTAGGATCATATTTCTTTATTAAATTTAATTCTAAAATTAGTGCTTCTAGATTGGAAGACGTTATGATATATTCAAAATCAACAATTTCATTGACAAGACGTAATGTTTTACCATCATGTGAACCTGTAAAATACGATTTCACACGATTCTTAAGAACCTTTGCCTTACCAACATAAATAACTGTACCTTGTCTATCCTTCATAATATAACAACCTGGTTGATCAGGAAGAAGTGCGAGCTTTTCCTTAAATTGTTCTCTCATAGCAAACACTCCTCACTATTTATTTGAAAGTTCTTTTCGAAAAGAACGAAATTAAATTATCTTTCACTCTATTTACAGCTCTAAAAAGTATACGAATTAAGCTCTTTTATCGAGATAGGCAGTAATCTACCATTTTATTAAAAATGACACATTACTGCCTACTAATTCCCTATTTTATCACGACTACCTATCATACGTCTTATGTTAAATTGTCGAAACGTATACAATTATTTCCTAAGAAATGATTAGCCAGAAATTGGAGAGCCATATTCTGACCACAAGCATCAAATTAATAATAGACCTCAGAGCATAGCTTGATTGAATATAGATTAAGACATATCCTTTCTTGCCTCACAAAAAAGGACTGACATATGTCAATCCTTTTAAGCATATATAAAGTAAGGCAGAACCTTGATATCTTATAGGTGCTTGTTTAAAACTTCAGCAAGCGCTTCTTTAGGTTGATATCCAACAGCTTTATCAACAACTTCGCCATCTTTCAATACTAGTAAAGTAGGGATACTCATTACGCCGAATTTACCTGCTGTTTCTTGGTTTTCATCAACGTCAACTTTAACAATTTTCACTTTTTCTCCCATATCTGTATCAAGTTCTTCAAGAACTGGAGCGATCATTTTACAAGGCCCACACCACGGTGCCCAAAAATCTACTAGTACAACTCCTTCATTTGTTTCACCAGAAAACGTTTGATCTGTTACATTTGTTATAGCCATTGAAATTCCTCCTAAAATGTTTGTTAAAATATGTTTAAATTATAGCACTCACATAAAAAGTTAGCGAACATTTTGCTTCTTTATTACTTTCCCCTATGAATCACGATTAAAACATAGTTTTTTCTGTAGATTATTTTAGGATACGTATTAGTTTTGATATACTTGCAGTCCATTAAAATGAGTTTGTCGACCTTACTCCCGCGCTTATTAACCATTCACATCTTATTTAATCATCAAACAAAAAAGGTAAAAGCACACTTTAAGCGTGCTTTTACCTTTTTATGCATTAACTTTTAATTTTTTAAACTCTTCTGTTAATAATGGGACGACTTCAAAAAGATCTCCAACGATTCCGTAATCTGCAACTTTGAATATATTTGCTTCTGAGTCTTTATTAATGGCCACAATAACTTTTGAATTGGACATACCTGCTAAATGCTGAATTGCACCAGAAATTCCACAAGCAATATACAAGTCAGGTGTTACTACCTTTCCTGTTTGACCAATTTGTAAGGAATAGTCACAATATTCCGCATCACAAGCACCACGTGAAGCACCAATAGCACCGCCGAGAACATCAGCTAATTCTTTTAATGGTTCAAAACCATCCTCACTTTTCACTCCACGACCACCAGCAATGACTACCTTTGCTTCTGATAAATCTACACCTTCTGTAGCTTTTCGGACGACTTCTTTAACTATTGTACGCAAATCCTTAATCTCAACAGATAAAGAACGAACATCACCTGTTCTTGATTCATCTTTTTCTAATGAGCTAATATTATTTGGACGTATTGTAGCAAAAATGATTCCATCTGTTACGATTTTCTTTTCAAAAGCTTTACCTGAATAGATTGGACGAGTGAACACGACATTTCCACCAGCAACTTCAATGGAGGTTGCATCAGATATTAGCCCTGAGTTTAGTTTTGCTGCAACTTTAGGTGATAAATCTTTACCTAATGCTGTATGTCCAAACACAATTCCCTCAGGGTTTTCCTCTTTAATTACAGCTAATACTGCTTGAGAATAACCATCAGGAGTATAGGTGCTAAGTTTTGTATCTTCAACTACTATCACACGATCTGCTCCATAGTGTATTAACTCCATACCTAGTGATTCAACCTGGTCACCCACTAAGACAGCGACTACTTCTCCACCTTCTGAAATAGTTTTTCCTGCTGCAATTGCCTCAAAAGAAACATTTCTTAAAGATTGATCACGAGCTTCACCTAATACAAGTACTTTTCTTGCCATGATTATTTCCCCCTGTTCAAATAGTAATAATTTGTTCTCCCTACCATTCTTCTAATCTATGATTAAACAACCTTTGCTTCGTTACGAAGTAATGTGACAAGCTCTTTTACTTGGTCTTCAAGTTCACCTTGTAACACTTTGCCAGCTTCTTTTTTCGGCGGTAAATAAATTTCAATTGTTTTTGTTTTTTGTTCTACATCATCTTCATCTAAATCAAGATCATCTAGTTCTAGTTCATCTAGTGGTTTTTTCTTAGCTTTCATAATCCCAGGTAATGAAGGGTAACGTGGCTCATTTAATCCTTGTTGTGCCGTTACAAGTAATGGTAATGTTGTTTCAATCACTTCAGAATCACCCTCAACATCACGAGTAACAGTTGCTTTGTTTCCATCAATTTCAAGCTTTGTTATCGTTGTTACATATGAGATGTTAAGTAATTCTGCTAAACGTGGTCCAACTTGACCTGAACCACCATCAATTGCAACATTTCCTCCTAAGATAAGATCAGCATCTTTATCTTTCAAAAATTCTGCTAGAATTCTTGAAGTTGTATATTGATCACCTTCATCAAGATCATCTTCAATATTAATTAAAACAGCCTTATCACACCCCATTGCTAATGCTGTTCTTAATTCTTTTTCAGACTCTTCTCCACCAATTGTAACAACCGTAACTTCTCCACCATTTGCATCACGAACTTGAATTGCTTCTTCTATTGCATATTCATCGTAAGGATTAATGATGAATTCAGCACCATCCTCACTTATTTGTCCATTTTGCACAGCGATTTTTTCCTCTGTATCAAACGTTCTTTTCATCATGACAAAAATATTCATTTCCCATTCCCCCATGTTATTAAGTAGTTTTAAAAAGGTAAATGCTAGATGCAACTGTTTTTTTATAATAAGTATTCTAGCGATCTTAGAACGAAGGTATAATCAACAATTATTTCCCAGTAAAGTTCGGTTTTCTTTTTTCGATGAAAGCTGAAATACCTTCTTTTGCGTCATCACTACCAAATAATTCACCAAATAATTCTGCTTCTTTTCTCATTCCATTTTGATAGGTAACCGATTTGGGACTATTTAAAAGCTCGATAACAGCTTTGATTGATTTTGGACTTTTTTGAGCAAATTTAGTTGCTAATGCTTTTGTTTCTTCTAATAGTTTTTCTTGAGGAAATGCATGATTTGCCAGCCCTAGCTTTACAGCCTCTAAGCCTAATATCGGTTCACTTGTTAGCATCATTTCTAATGCACGACCTGTACCAACGTATTTTGGTAACCTTTGGGTACCGCCAAAACCAGGTATTATACCTAGTTGTAATTCTGGTAACCCTAACTTGGCGTCCTCTGTCACAAGTCTGAGATGACATGACATGGCAAGTTCTAATCCACCGCCTAGTGCAGCTCCATGAATTGCAGCAATTATAGGCTTACCGTAATTTTCAACTCGTTCAAATAACTCCTGACCATTTGAAGCTAACTTTGAAAACTCAGTTTCAGATGATACTTGTACAAATTCTTTAATATCTGCACCCGCTGAGAAGAATCTACCTTCGCCGTGTAAAATGATCACTCGAACGGATTCATCGTTCTCAAATTCATCTAATAGTTTTGAAAGCTCTTTCAAAACTCCTGAAGCTAAAGCATTTGCAGGAGCATTGTCAATTGTAACAACTGCAAGAAAATTAGATATATCTACCTTTAGGTATCCCATTTACGTCTTTCCTCCTATAACTAGTATCATTCCTTTTACTATATTTTTTATCAAGTAGGAAAATGACTATATTTAAAGGCTCTGTTAAACTTTGTGGTTGATTTCCGTTACAGGCATTCGCTTTCCGCGGGCGGTCCGGAAGCCTCCTCGGCGCAAGCGCCTGTGGGGTCTCCCTTCGACACGCTTCTCCCGCAGGAGTCTCATGCCTTTCACTCCAATCAACCAAGTGCTAAAAATCAACCATAAGCTTTAACATAGCCTATTTAAAACACTGTATCTTCAGAAGTACAAAAATATACTCCTAAAGATAAACGTGTTTTTATCCTTTATTTGCTAAACCGTTGATAAACAAGCTATGCACTTTTGGTGCTTGTGTTAGTAAATTATATTTTTGTTCATTCATAACCCAAGTAGTAACTGTTTCGTCAATTGTTCCAAAAATCATTTGTCTTGCGATTCTTTTATCTAGCTCTTCTCTAAATTCTCCTGTTTCTTTTCCAGCATCGATAATTTTATCTACTACATTTAAATAACCTTTTAACACTTCATTGATTCTTAATCTTAATTCTTTATTTGATTGTCTAAGCTCCAGCTGTGTTACAATGGCTAAATGATGATCTTCTGCTAATAAAGAAAAATGCTTTTCTATAAGAGAGTGAAGCTTTTCCGCAGCTGTTTGCTTTAATTCGATTTCTTCTTCAATTTTTTCAATGAAAATTCCCATTTTTTCTTGAAAAAGTGAAACGAGTATATCTTCTTTGTTTTTAAAATATAGGTATATGGTTCCGTCAGCTACACCTGCCTGCTTGGCAATTTTTGAGACCTGTGCTTGATGATATCCATTTTCAGCAATGACAATGACTGCTGCATCAATTATTTGTTTGTATTTTGGTTTTTTCTGTTTCAATCTTGAACGCTCCTTTTTAAATGAATGAATCATCATTCATAAATTAATCATAGTTATTCCTTTCAATTCTGTCAAGACAATTTAATAAAAAAACATTAAATAGATTACATTCCTACCTATTAATTTGACCTTAAGATTGAAACAAACTTAGCATGATACAGATCCAAAGGATTTGAAAATGAATCATGCTAAACTTCTTTTTATTTAGTTCGCGTTTTTCATTTTTTCCTTTTCTTCATCTACTAATGCACGTCTAAGGATTTTACCAACAGCAGTTTTCGGTAGTTCATCCCTAAATTCATAAATTCTCGGGACTTTGTAGGCCGCTAAATGTTTTCGAGAATATTCATTAAATTCTTCCGTTGTTGCAACCTGGCTGTCTTTTAAAACAATATAAGCCTTAACAGTTTCTCCTCGATAAGGATCAGGTACACCTGCAACAACAACTTCTTGTACTTTTTCATGTTCGTAAAGGATTTCTTCAATTTCACGTGGGTAGATATTATAACCACCAGCTAAAATCATATCTTTTTTCCGATCAACGATATAAAAATAACCTTCTTCATCCATATAACCAATATCTCCAGTAAGTAACCAACCATCTTTAAAGGTTGCATCTGTTTCTTCTTTTTTATTCCAATAACCTTTCATTACTTGAGGGCCTCGAATAGCTAATTCTCCAAGTTCGTTGGGTTCTGCCACCCCACCCGTTTCATATGAATAGACGATTGCTTCTGTATTAGGCCATGGAACACCAATACTACCTTTTTTTCTTTCACCCCAAATAAAATTCGAATGTGTAACAGGAGAGGTTTCAGATAATCCATAACCTTCAACAAGTCGACCACCAGTCACTTTTTCAAATTTCTCTTGGACCTCAACAGGAAGTGGTGCTGATCCGCTAATACAACATTTGATTGAGGATAAATCATATTTCTGAATATCCGGATGATTTAATAAAGCTATATAAATAGTTGGTGCACCTGGGAATAATGTAGGTTTTAATTTACCGATTGTCTTTAATGCTTCCTTCGCATCAAACTTGGGTAAAAGAATCATCTTATAACCTTGCATGACCGAGAGATTCATTACCGTAGTCATGCCATATACATGAAAAAATGGAATAATACCTAATATAGATTCTTCTCCTTTTTTACATTTATACATCCATGTTGAGCACATTTTCGTATTAGATGCCACATTGTGATGTGTTAACATCACTCCTTTTGGAAACCCAGTTGTTCCACCTGTATATTGTAAAAGTGCAATATCATTCATGGTGTCACATTCATGCACGTCAATATCAGGTTGTGCTACCTCCATAATCTTACTGAACAAATGTGTTGTTCCTTCATGCTCAACTTTTACAACCAATTGATTTTGCTTTTTTTGAACAAAAGGATATAAAAGATTTTTAGGAAAAGGTAAATAGTCCTTAATACTCGTTACAACGATGTGTTTTAAATTTGTTAACGCTTTCATTTTAGAGACTCTAGGATATAATAAATCTAGCGTAATAATAAATGTGGACTCGCTATCTTTTAATTGGTATTCTAGCTCTCGTTCCATATAAAGTGGATTAGTCTGAACAACAATCCCACCAGCTAATAAAACTCCATAATATGCAATGACTGCTTGTGGACAGTTCGGTAACATAATGGAAACACGTTCATCCTTTTTTAAACCCAGAGATTGAAAGTAGTTAGCCAATTTTAATGATTGATTATAAACTTCTGAATAAGTGAGATCTTTTCCTAGAAAGTGAATAGCGGTTTTGGTAGGGAATTCTAGTGCAGATTGCTTTAGGTAATCTTGTAGAGACTTTCCATCATCAAGCATTAATTCGTGAGGAATTTCATCAGGATATAGATTTAACCAAGGTTTTTGAATTTCCATCTTATCTCCCCCTTGAGATCATTTAATTCTTTAACTATTGATAACAAAATGAAATTCTGTTATCTCCCCTTTGTAAAAGTATAGCAGATTTTTTTATTTTCAGAAATATAAATATTTTTAAATAGTACAAGGGCCTGACCCTTATATGGGCCAGGCCTTAATGTATAAACTTTGCTATTGATAACAATCATAAAATTATTATTTTAGAAAAGGCAATCTAGGTTATTTATTACACTTTGTGAATGAATCATTTATGAAACTTCCGTAGGAAAAGTGTATTCTAGAGATCCAGATGCTAGGGCTGAGGAGGGCTCCAAGCGAATACCCTTTTCACAATCACAACAATTCAGCAGGTTCTTAGAAAAAAACTAAAAATACAATACCGATTAAAATAAATACTCCACATAGCCCAAACATTATTTTAGCCAATGTTTCCACATTACACTCTCCTTAAAGACTTGCTCCTATAACAAAAGATAACCCTATGGATATAACAAGTGAAATAAACCCGACAGCACGGTTATCTTTTTTGATTTCGTCATCGATTTTAAATTTAGGTGTCATAAATTCATAAATAAAATAGCCTAATAATAATAAAATAAACCCAAATAAGCCTGATCCCATCATTTCCAACACACTGTCATGTTGATTAATGGAAAATCGAAAGATATTAGCTATCCCAAAAATTTTCCCACCTGTAGCCATAGCTACTGCTAGGTTACCTTTTTGAATTTCTTCCCAGTTTTTGTATTTAGTCACTAGCTCAAATATTGTTAAGAATACGATTATACACAAAACAACAACACTGTAATAAGCAGCCGTTTGAACTAAGTCATTTTCCCAAAATGTATTCATTCCTCTTCTCCCCGCTATTTGAGTTCAACAACTGTTACACCAGAACCACCTTCACCAGCTTCTCCGAATCGTGTACTCTTAACACTCCGATGATTTTTAAGCAGCTCTTTCACACCCGTTCTAAGGGCTCCAGTTCCTTTACCATGAATGATTGACACTCTAGGATAACCCGCTAATACAGCATCATCCAAGTATTTTTCAACTCTTAACAAGGCATTTTCAAAACGCTCACCACGTAAATCAAGTTCTAATGATACATGATAATCCTTGCCCTTTACTGTTGCTAAAGGTTTTTCTTGTATTTCCTGTTTTGGTCTTTTTATATATTGAAGATCTTTTTCCTTGACCTTCATTTTCATAATACCCATTTGTACCTGCCACTCATTATCACTTACTTTTTCAATTAAATGGCCCTTTTGATCAAAACTTATCACTTTTACCTCATCACCTGGTAATAAGGATTGCTTAACAGGCTGATTTTTAACTACATTCTTACTTTTTTCAAATTGAGGTAAAGCATCTTCTAAACGTTTTTTCGCATCGATAAGTTCATGCTCTTTCACCTGTGCATGCTGCTCTTTTCTCAACTTACGTAAATCATGAATGATTTTCTGAGCTTCTTGTGTCGCTTCCTCAACCTTTTCTTGTGCTTTACGTTCTGCTTTTTCGTATAAAACATCTCGTTGAGCATTAAATTCTATAATTTGTTTTTGGAGCTCTTTATGAAGCTGCTCAGCTTCTTTACGGATCTTTTCCGCTTCTAGTAATTCATAATCCGCGGTTTTTTTGCTTGTCTCTAACGAAGCAATCATTGTATCTACTTCATTATGTTCTTCACTCATTTGAGCTTTTGCCATATTTATGACTTTTTCTTGTAAACCTAACCGTTTAGATATTTCAAAGGCATTACTTCGCCCTGGTACACCTATTAGTAATTTATACGTTGGACTTAATGTTGCAATATCAAATTCAACACTGGCATTCACAACACCACTGCGATTATAACCATAAGCTTTAAGCTCTGGATAATGAGTCGTTGCTACAACACGTGCTCCTCTGTTATACACTTCATCTAAAATGGAAATGGCAAGCGCCGCTCCTTCTTGAGGATCTGTACCTGCTCCAAGCTCATCAAAAAGAACTAGACTTTTATGATCAACCTTATGAAGAATATCAACAATGTTCACCATATGTGATGAGAAGGTACTTAAGCTTTGCTCAATTGATTGCTCATCCCCAATATCAGCGTAAACAGCTTGAAACACAGCGATTTCAGATCCATCCAAAGCAGGTATTTGCAATCCAGCTTGCGCCATAATTGTACAAAGTCCTAGTGTTTTTAACGCTACCGTTTTACCACCTGTGTTAGGTCCTGTTATGACAATAGTCGTAAAATCAGTACCAAGTTCGATATCATTTGGAACAACTTCGTTTTCAGCTAACAACGGATGGCGTGCTTTTACTAACCTTACAATGCCATTCTCGTTCACCGCTGGTCTTGTTCCCTTCATTTTTTTAGCATATTTAGCTTTTGTAAACATAAAATCCATTTCTGCAAGACAATAGACATTTTGTAAAATTTCATCACTATACTCAGCCACTTCACTAGATAAAATCGTTAAAATTCGATCTATTTCAACTTTCTCTTTTACCTTTGCTTGTTGAAGTGTATTGTTTAAATCAACAATAACTTGTGGCTCAATAAATAAAGTAGCTCCAGAGCTCGACTGATCATGCACGATTCCGCCATATGAAGCACGATATTCCTGTTTGACTGGTAAAACAAATCGATCATTTCTAATCGTAATAATCGCGTCTGAAAGCATTTTTGTTGCTGATGACGAACGAATCATTGATTCTAATTTATCTCTAACTCTCGCTTCTGTTGTTCGTAATTGTTGACGAATGCCTTTCAATGTAACGCTTGCACTATCTAGGACATACCCATTATCATCAATACACTCAGAAATTTTTCTTTCAATATCATGTAGTACAACAATTTTTTCTGCAAATATAGGAAGATGATGAAGCTCGATTTCATCTTCAACCATTTTTTCGATAAATCTCTTCATTTGTCTAGCTGCATACAATGTTCCAGAAACTTCATTTAGTTCTACAGCATTCAAAATACCGCCTATTTTTGCTCTTTTAATTGTTGTTCGTATATCTACAAGTCCACCAAGTGGAATATTTCCCTTTAAACGATATACTTTAGCAGCTTCATCTGTTTGTTCTTGAGCAATGACAACTTCTTGAAAACTAGTTGAAGGTACTAACGCTTTTGCTTTTTCTTTTCCTAAGGAAGAAGCGGCATGCTGAACAAGTTGATCTTTTACTTTTTCAAATTCTAACACGTGAAGTACTTTTTGCTGCAAAACAATAAACCTCCTATAAAATGCGTAAAGCACTTTAACGATTGTGCTAGCACTATTTACCTTATCTTTTCGTTCATTTCTTCAACATTTAATGTATGATGAAGGCTAAAACCAATATTTAATAAACTAATCCTATTAATGATGTCTATTTAAAAATGCTTTTAATTGATCAACATCCCACGTATTAATGACGTTTTCACTTTTGATCCAGCCTTTCACTGCAGTAGAAACACCTATTGTCATATGTTCAAGCATATCTATATTATGAGCATCAGTATTAATAACGAGCTTAACTCCAGCTTCTTGAGCTTTTTTCACATATTCTGCACTTAAGTCTAATCGATTTGGATTGGCATTTAACTCTAGTGCTGTATCTGTTTCCTTTGCTAGCTCAAGAAGCATATCAATATCTACGTCATAACCTTTTCTTTTACCGATAATTCTGCCTGTTGGATGGGCGATTATGTCAACATGATTATTTTTCAGTGCTGTTTTCAAGCGGTCCATAATCACGTCCTGTGATTGTGAAAAACTTGAATGAATCGAAGCAATAACAAGATCCATCTCTTGTAACAATTCATCATCATAATCTAGCGTAGCATCTGGCAAAATATCCATTTCTACACCAGCTAAAATAGTGATATCACTATACTCTTCGTTTAAAAGATCGATTTCTTTACGTTGAGCTCTTAATCGTTCTGATGTTAATCCATTTGCTACCTTTAAATATTGTGAATGATCTGTAATCGCAATATATTTATAGCCTTTTTTCCGGCATGCCTCAACCATCTCTCTAATTGTGAAAGCACCATCACTCCATGTAGAGTGCATATGAAGATCACCTCTCACATGTTCTAATGTAATGACCTTTGATTCATGTTGAAATAATTCAACCTCAGTTCCATCTTCTCTTAACTCAGGCGGAATATGTGGTAATTGAAAATATTGATAAAAATCGGCTTCTGACTCGAAGTTTTTCACTTCACTAGTTTCAATATTTTCAACACCATATTCACTAATTTTCTCTCCACGTTCTTTTGCAAGTTGCCTCATTCTTACATTATGATCTTTAGATCCAGTGAAGTGATGTAGAGTTGTGGCATATTCAAGCGGCTTTACTAATCTAAAATCAACACTTACCTCATATTCATAGCTGAGCTGAATCGAAACCTTCGTATCTCCACTTGCGATAATTTCAGAAAGATTAGGAATAGCTAATAATTGATTCCTTACTTGTTCTGGCTCGTTTGTTGCGATAATAAAATCCAAGTCTTTAATGGTTTCTCTCATTCTTCTGATACTTCCTGCTTTAGAGAACTTTTCTATCCCTTGGCATTGCTCTAAATATTCTTCAATATGCTCTGCTATCGGTAACATAAATGCTAATGGTAACCGCTCTGGTCTGTTGCCCATTTCAGCAATTGCCGCTAGTATCTTTTCTTCTGATTTTTTTCCAAAACCAGCTAATGATTGAATTTTATTTTCTTCACATGCTTGTTTTAATGTATCTACACTATCTATGTTTAGTTCTTTGTATAACTTGGCAATCTTTTTACCACCCAAACCTGGCAGTTTTAACAACGGTAATAAACCTGATGGAACTTCTTCCTCCAATTGCTTTAGAACTTCAGATTCCCCTGATTCAACAAACTCTATAATCACAGCAGATGTCCCTTTACCAATTCCTGCAATTTTAGTGAAATCATCTATTTGCGATAAACTTCTGTCATCTGTTTCAAGGGCATTTGCAGCTTTTCTAAACGCTGATATTTTAAAGGGATTATCTCCTTTTAATTCCATTAGTACCGCAATTTTTTCTAATAAACGAATAACGTCTTTTTTATGTAACTCCATTTCATTCACCTCTATATGTTACTTATTAATAAAAATGATACAAATAAATAATGAAAATGTACAATTTCCTATCTTTATTTTTAAGATAAAATTCTTAAAACTATTATGTTAATTTTTAATGACGAATATATTAAAATGATGAACATTAACTTTTATAAAGCAAAACTTTATAGTATATGCGCAATTGCTAACAAATCTTTAGTAAACAGGCTATATAAAGAAACAAATCCTTTACAAACTTTGCATCTATTTTATCATAGAATAACCATTATCTTTTATGTCAACACTTCTTTAACAGGTAATGATATATAGAAGCAGTTCTTAGTAAAGAGCCTTAATTTAAACGATAAAAGCAGACCAAATCCACTTTTTGAGGTTGATCTACTATTTGATATGTTATGTATTCTAGCTATTTCTTAGCAATAGTTGTTACTACTAGAAAAAAGAGGTTGACTAAGAAAAACATTTCCTACATATACCAAAAATGAATGATTAGTAAAAACTAAATCATCATTGATTATGAGGAAGCATTGTTTCATTAAGTCAGCCTCTTATGAAGATATGTACTGTATCCAAAGCTCATTTACTTTATCAGAGAAATATGGAGTATGATTCACGATTAAGTTTGCTAATACCGACTGATCTAAAGCAAGTTGAATTTGTTCAATAGGTAATAATGCACCTATAAATAGGAGAATGAATAAAACTAAATATGATTCCAGAAAACCTAAAATGGATCCTGCCCATCTATTTAATTGCTTTAAAATTGGAAGTAATGCTACAAAATCTAGCATGGAGCCAATAATTTGCATGACAATCTTTGTCCCAATAAATAGTATAACGAACGCTACGGCACGATAAAAAGCACCCTCAAGGTCGTCACCATTTAATAATGAGAGTATTGCTGGTCCCTCACTTGTTACAGGGTATGGAATCCAGAGCTTTAATTTCGGTGCAAGATCATCAAAATACTGGTATGCTACTATATAGGCAACAACAAACCCAGTTAAATGGATAAATTGAAGGATAAATCCGCGTTTTAAGCCGACTAGTATCCCAAACATTAAAATAATAAATAATACGAAATCTAGCATTTCTTGGCTTCAATCCTTTTCTATTAATTGTTTCTCTAATTTTTCGTAGTCTTCTTTTAGTTTCAGATAGTCATGCACAACATTTACCGCTGTTAACACAGCTAGCTTATTTATATCAAGAGAAGGGTTTTTACTATTAATCTCTCGCATTTTATCATCAACAATTGAAGCAACAGCTCGAATATGGCTTGTACTTTCTGAACCGATAATTGAATATTGGTGTCCATATATATCTACTGTTGTTTTCGATTTAGGGCGATTTGACAACGATAAATCCTCCATTTCCTGCAAATCCTATTCCTTATCATAACACGAAGCTTTATGATATGGGAAGAAGTTCAATAGACTCTTAAATGAGTAAATTTCTTATCTGAAAGGATGTCTCTATTGGCAAACTCAGTTATTAAAGTAAATCAATCTATTATAGATCAAATGAATACTCATTACTCCGCTTATAAAACAGGGAAAACTCCTCCTGGTGCTGTATTCTCTGCGAAAATAGATGGATGTACCATTACTGCTTATAAATCGGGTAAGGTTTTATTTCAAGGTGGATCTGCAGAAGCGGAATCAACAAAATGGGGAAGGAAATTAGAGCAAAAAGATAAGCCAGCTTCATCTAATAAAACTCCTGCAACTTATCAACCACCTGCAAATATTGCCGATTTATCAATTATTGGTTCAGATGAGGTAGGAACAGGAGATTTTTTCGGTCCTATAACAGTTGTTGCTGCATATGTGAAGAAAGAACAAATTCCTTTACTTAAAGAACTTGGGGTAAAAGACTCAAAAAATCTAAAAGATCCTCAAATTATTGAAATCGCCAAGGATCTTATTAACACAATTCCTTATAGTCTTCTTGTATTACATAATGAAAAATATAATGAACTTCAACAACAAGGTATGTCACAAGGAAAAATGAAAGCTTTACTACATAATCAAGCAATTAATCATTTATTAAGTAAAATTGCCCCACAAAAACCTGACGGATTATTAATTGATCAATTTGTTGATCCCAATATTTACTTTAAACATCTAACGGGAAAGAAACTGCCTAATGAAAAAACCTATTTCTCAACAAAAGCTGAAGGCATACATTTAGCAGTTGCAGCAGCTTCCATTATCGCAAGGTATTCATTTGTAAAAGAGTTTGATCGGTTATCAGAAATTGCTGGTTTGAAGATACCAAAAGGGGCAGGTGCCCAGGTCGATCTAGCAGCTGCGAAGATTTTAAAAAGAAACGGTAGGGACTTTTTAGAATCGATTACGAAAAAGCATTTTGCTAATACGGAAAAAGCACTAAAGATTGCTAAAAGGTAAAAATAATACCTTGTGAGGTCTTTATAAGGGTGCAATCACGAAATAGAGGCTAATTTTCAGCCATCTAAAAGGGTTGGTCCAGCATATCTTCGATTTTTAAGATTTATCGACGATTTTTCACATTTATCTTCGATTATCAGAATTTATCATCGATTTTTGATATTTATCTTCGATTCTTCAAAATTCGACAAATCATAGCTATATAATAAAGCAAGTTTACAAAAAGGAATCATCTCTATAATTGAGATGATTCCTCTTTTTAATTACCTTTATCCACGTAAAGAAGCATTCACTTTTTCTTCAACAGCTTTTAGCACTTTATCATGAACTTTTGTCACATCTTCATCTGTTAATGTTCTTTCAGGATCGAAATAACGTAATGAGAAAGCAACTGACTTTTTACCTTCTTCAAGACGATCTCCTTCATATAAATCAAAAACAGACACACCTTTTAACATTTTTCCACCAGCTTCAGTGATCACCTTCTCAATATCACCTGCGATAACATTTTTATCTACAACAAGAGCGATATCTCTTGTGATAGATGGATGACGTGGAATAACCTCAAAGCGTGTTTCTTCAACTTCGAAAGTTAATAAATCTTCTAAAGATAATTCAAACACATATGTTTCATTTAAATCTAATTCTTTTTGAACAGTAGGGTGAATTTGACCTACAAAGCCTACAAGTTTATCAGCTAAATATACCTCTGCTGTTCGTCCAGGGTGCATGCCTTCACGCTTTGCTTGTTTATACTCAATTTGATTTGTTAAGCCTAATAATGAAACAAGTCCATCAACGATTCCTTTAGCAACATAAAAATCAACTGGCTTCTTCTCACCTTGCCATGAATGTGAGTGCCATAATCCTGTTATTGCAGCTGATAATCTTTCTTTTTCAAGTGGTTGAGTATCTTTTCCTTGTGATAGAAAAACAGAACTCACTTCATATAAAGCAACTTGATCAGTTTGTCTTGCTACATTATATCTTAATGCATCTAATAAATGAGGAAGAAGGCTTAAACGTAGAACACTTCGTTCTTCACTCATTGGCAATGAAAGCTTTGTTAATTCTGCTGATTCTAATGCATATTTAGCAGCTTTTTCTTCACTTGTTAGTGAATAGGTGATTGCTTGATATAAACCAGTTCCTTCTAGATAACGACGTACTTTACGACGTTTTTCTTGATAAGAAGTTAATTTACCTGGAATCGCTTGACCTACTGGTAATGTAGTTGGAATATTGTCATAACCATATAGTCTTGCTACTTCCTCAACTAAATCCTCTTCAATTGTTATATCTCCGCGGCGAGTTGGAACAGTTACAGTCAATGTAGATCCATCAAGCTCAACACCAAATTGAAGACGGTCAAAGATAGATTTCATTTCTTCAGCAGAAATATTCATTCCTAAAATTCTATTTACCTTTTCAACTGTCGTTTTCACAACAGCAGGTTCAAAAGAAGCTGACTGAACTTCTACAGACCCTTCTAAAACGTCTCCACCTGCATATAAAGAGATCAGTTGTGCTGCACGCTCTGCTGCAGCTTGAACACGATTCGGATCTACACCTTTTTCATAGCGAGCACTAGCTTCACTTCTTAAACCATGATCTTTTGAAGCTGTTCGAATTCGTTGTCCGTTGAATAATGCAGATTCTAATAAAATGGTTTTTGTATCATTTTGAACCTCTGAATTTGCTCCACCCATCACACCAGCTAAAGCTACTGGTTCTGTTCCATTTGTTATCACTAAATGGTCAGTTATTAATGTACGTTCTTGATCATCTAATGTAACGATTTTTTCACCATCATTAGCTCGACGAACAAGTACTTCTTTTGAACCAAAACGATCATAATCGAACGCATGTAGTGGTTGACCGTATTCTAAAAGAACAAAATTTGTGATGTCGACAACATTATTGTGTGGACGAATTCCTGCTGCCATTAATTGAGTTTGCATCCATAGTGGAGATGGAGCAACTGTTACATTTTTAATGACTTTAGCAATGTATAATGGGTTATCTTCTGTTGCATCAACTTTAACACTTACTTCAGATGAAGCTTTTACTGAAGATTTGTCATAAGAAATCTCAGGGTATTTAACTTCACGACTTAAAATGGCTGCCACTTCATGAGCAACACCTAACATGCTTAATGCATCTGAACGATTAGGCGTTAATCCTAGCTCAAGAACCGCATCATCAAGGTTTAATTCTGCTAATGCATCTTTTCCAACTTCAACATCACTAGGAAAAACAAAAATACCTTCAGAATATTCTTTTGCAACTAATTTTGACTCAATACCAAGTTCTTGTAGTGAACAAATCATTCCATTAGAAACCTCACCACGAAGCTTAGCTTTTTTTATTTTAAAGTTGCCAGGTAAGACAGCCCCAACTGTTGCAACAGCTACCTTTTGACCTTTATCAACGTTTTTTGCTCCACAAATAATTTGCACAAGCTCACCATCACCGAGATCAACCTGACATTTATTCAGTTTATCTGCATCCGGATGTTGTTCTTTTTCGACAACATGCCCGATCACTACACCCTTCATGCCTTCATTTAAGACATCTACACCTTCAACTTCAATTCCGCTACGTGTAATTTTTTCTGCTAATTCATCTGGAGTTATGCCTGATAAATCAACATATTCAGCTAACCATTTATATGAAACAAACATGTTTAAATCCTCCTCTTTACGCTCGTTTAAATTGTTTTAAGAAACGCACATCATCTGTGTAGAAATGTCTAATATCATCAATACCATATTTTAACATTGCGATTCTCTCAGGACCCATTCCAAATGCAAAACCACTGTATTTCTTAGAATCAAAGCCTGCCATTTCTAGAACATTAGGATGAACCATTCCTGCTCCTAAAATCTCGATCCAGCCAGTTTTTTTACATACATTACAGCCTTTTCCTCCACATGAGAAGCAAGACACATCCACTTCAACTGAAGGCTCTGTAAATGGGAAGAAGCTTGGACGTAGGCGAATTTCACGTTCTTCACCAAACATTTTCTTCGCAAACACTTCAAGAGTACCTTTAAGGTCACTCATGCTAATGTTTTCATCAACAACAAGTCCTTCGATTTGTGTAAATTGATGTGAATGTGTTGCATCATCATTATCCCGACGATACACCTTACCAGGACAAATGATTTTCACGGGTCCCTGACCTTCATGTTTTTGCATTGTTCTAGCTTGTACTGGAGAAGTATGTGTACGTAAAAGCAATTCTTCAGTTATATAAAAGGAATCCTGCATATCGCGAGCTGGATGACCTTTTGGAAGATTTAATGCTTCAAAGTTGAAATAATCTGTTTCAACTTCAGGTCCTTCTGCAATTTGATACCCCATGCCAAGGAACAGGTCCTCTATTTCTTCTACAACTGCTGTTATTGGGTGATGATTTCCTACTCTTACAGGTCTCCCCGGTAAAGTAACATCAATTGTTTCGTTTGCTAGTCTTTCTTCTACTGCTAGCTGTTCTAAATGCTCTTGTTTACCTGAAATAGCATTTGCAATCACTTCACGAACTTCATTTGCTAGAGCTCCCATTACTGGTCGTTCTTCAGCAGATAATTTCCCCATTCCACGTAACACTTCTGTAATAGGGCCTTTCTTTCCTAAGTATGCAACACGTATATCATTCAACGCTTTTAGTTCCTGCGCTTGTTCAATCTTTTCAAGCGCCTCTTGTTGCAGCTGTTTTAATTGCTCCTGCATCATTTTTTCCTCCTTATTTTTAGGCTTTTTGTTTAAACTTAACTTATTGAGTTAGCAAAGCCATTTTAAAAACTAAAAGTAGTCTTTTTTTTGCAAAATAAAAAACCCATCCCAGAAAGGGACGAGTTTGAATTCGCGTTACCACCCTTGTTAATCGTACATAGAAAAACTCATACGACTCACTTCATTTCCATAACGGTAAAAACCGGAACACCTTTACATATTTATTATATGGTCTAAGTGTCAACTCGAGAGGTGAATTCATTTATCTCTATCATAAAAGTGCTTTCAGTCTAAGGCACTTTATCCCTGAATGAACGAATGATAAATTACTATGCTCTGTCATCGTTTGTTTCATATGTAATTTCTATCTTATTATAATCAAAACAAAATGTTACTGCAAGGCTACCCACGTAAATGATATAGAAGAATTCCTGTTGCGATAGCTACATTTAATGATTCAGCACCACCATATATTGGAATGAATAAGTTTTTATCCGTTTTCTCAAGTAAATCAGTGTTTACACCACTACCTTCATTACCAATAATTAAGCAAAACTGCTCACTTGAATCTACTTCTTGATAACTTATCGCATTTTGTAAGGAAGTTCCGTAAACAGGAATTTGCCGTTCCTTATAATCCATTACCTTATCTACCAAATTTGCTTTTACAACTGGCATATGAAAAATGGAACCTTGACTAGATCGTATAACCTTTGAATTATAATGATCAACTGTTCCTTCTCCTAAAATAACACCATCAATTCCAGCAGCATCAGCTGTACGAATAATTGTACCCAGATTACCCGGATCTTGAACACTATCAACTAAAAGAATTTTCTTCCATGTGTTTGGTGTATACTGATTTTGAAATTCACAAATTGCCGCTACACCTTGTGGAGCTTCAGTATCACTTATAGCCTTCATGACCTCATTTGTCACTAAAATGATATTTAATCCATCTACATTCCAATGTGTTGGCATCGTGATATCTTCACATACAATTAAATCCTTAATGATATCTTTCGTTTTTAATGCTTCTTCAACTAAATGTAATCCTTCTATAATATATGTGCCTGTTGCTTCACGTTCTTTTTTTGTGTGCAACTTACGCCATTGTTTTACTTTAGAGTTTTTTACTGATTCAATTCGGTCCACATTCATACTCCTTTTAAGTGCATTTACAATTTCTCTTTCTCATCATACATAATATTTTATCGTTTAACAAATGCTATAGGATAAGTAGTAACATTTCTGCAAAGGAGTTGATATGAATGAATTTAAATCTTCGTCATGCTGTGATTTCAAATGTTTCTGGAAACGATCAAGGCCAGCTACAAGATACAATTGTTGATGCCATTCAAAGTGGTGAGGAAAAAATGCTACCAGGTTTAGGGGTACTTTTTGAGGTTATTTGGCAAAATGCAAATGATCAGGATAAACAAGAAATGTTGGCAACTTTAGAACAAGGATTAAAAAAATAATACGAAACTAAAAAAATGCTGGGCAGTTATGTCCCAGCATTTTTTTATGGCTCTTTTCTGAAGTGTTGTTGATAATTCAGTTAAAACATTGTTTTTATTACATAATAGGTACTTATCTATGAAGAAAAGACACCACTTTGCTTGATACCGTGCTGTTTACTTGGAGTTGTTAAAAGCAAAGTAAACGAAAACAGCCTTTATTATTCAAATGTAATTTTATTCACAGTATCTCGATCTAAACGTTTTACAACTTCAGTAATTAATTTTACAGCATGTTCATAATCATCACGATGAAGCATTGCAGCATGTGAGTGAATATAGCGTGTAGCTATTGTGATTGATAAAGCTGGCACACCATTAGCTGAAATGTGAATCGCACCTGAATCAGTTCCCCCACCAGCAATCGCATCAAATTGATAAGGTATATCTAATTCATCAGCTGTATCTGTTACTAAATCACGTAACCCTTTATGAGAAACCATTGACGCATCATAAAGGATGATTTGTGGACCTTTCCCCATTTTGCTTGCCGCTTCTTTTTCAGATATTCCTGGTGTGTCTCCAGCAATTCCAACATCAACACCAAATGCAATGTCTGGCTGAATAAGGTTTGCAGATGTACGAGCTCCACGTAGCCCTACTTCTTCTTGTACGGTTCCAACACCGTAAACAACATTAGGATGATCAGTTGCTTTAAGGTTTTTAAGAACATCGATTGCGATTGCACACCCAATGCGATTATCCCATGCTTTAGCAAGAAGCATCTTCTCATTTTGCATAACCGTAAATTCAAAATATGGAACAACTTGATCTCCTGGTTTTATACCAAATTCAATGGCTTCCTCTTTACTTGATGCCCCAATATCAATAAACATGTCTTTAATATCAACTGGTTTTTTACGAGCTTCGGGAGGTAAAATATGTGGTGGCTTTGAACCAATAATTCCCGTTACATCACCTTTATTTGTAACAATCGTCACTCGTTGTGCAAGCATAACTTGTGACCACCAGCCACCTACCGTTTGAAAACGTAGAAACCCTTTGTCATCAATTTGAGTAATCATAAATCCAACTTCATCTAAATGACCTGCAATCATTATTTTAGGTCCGTTTTCTTGACCTACTTTTTTAGCAATTAAGCTACCAAGATGATCTGTGTAAACTTCATCAGAATAACTCGATATGTATTTTTTCATTACATCACGAACTTCACGTTCGTTTCCAGGAATTCCTTTTGCATCTGTTAAATCTTTAAGCATTGTTAACGTTTCATCTAGTTTAGTCATTATGTATATCCTCCTTAATTAACAATCATCTTTATTATACATGAAAGCACTTTACCTTTACGAACTTCTGATTTGCTTGCCTTAATTAATCATGTTATTTCTTATATGATTTACTTCATTTTTAGAAACATACGCTTCTTCTACTTCCTGAGGTGACATAATTTATTCAGCCCGGTAATACCTGAATACATTTACTTCAATCCAGATGAACCAAATCCCCCTTCACCTCTTACAGAGCTAGATAATTCTTCAACTTGAACTAATTCAACTTTCGGAACTGGAGCAATAACCATTTGTGCAATTCTTGCGTGCTTTTCTACTTTAAACTCATTTTTCCCATGGTTTATTAAGATCACTTTCATTTCTCCTCGATAGCCCTCATCAATTGTTCCAGGACTGTTCAATACTGTTACTGAATGCTTTAATGCTAAACCACTTCTAGGTCTAACTTGTGCTTCAGTTCCTTCAGGAAGCTCTATACTAATACCCGTACTTATCAACTCAGCCTCCCCAGGCATAATTACTTTTTCTTCATTAGAATACAAATCTAACCCAGCATCTCCTTCATTAGCTTGAAGCGGTAATAAAGCATCTTTATTTAATAACTTTACCTTCAATTTATATTTCAATTTTTAGCTCTCCTTTAATTTCGTATTTCTTTAATCACTTCTGTTTTTGAGGAAAATATTCCTGACTCTTATTATTGATCTATCATTTTTTCATTAATGATTAAAGTTTTGAAATTATTAGCATCAGTATTTTCACTCCATTGTTTTACCTATTCTAACTAATGCTGTGGTTTCATTTCTTAGATCTAATTGTTTTTGCATTTGAACTAAACTTGATAAATCCATCAATTTTGTCCCTAATTAAAATAATCCTACAAAAAAATTATAACAAATTGAAAAAAACTTGAAACCTTTTAGGTTCTTTATTCGTAAATAAGGAAAAATACCCTCAGGAGGGGTTAAACATGTTTGTCATATTATTAAGGCTGCTCTTAATCATTTTCATTCTATTTCTTATCTATTCCGGATTCAAATATTTATTTAATCCAAAGCGTAAACTTGAATTAGCTCATGAACAAAAGCAATTTCATTTCTTAGATGATAAAGAAAATGTCCGTAAAAATTTCTTATTAACCTACAAAGGTGTATTATTTGAAGGGGAAAAATACTTAGGCACAACAACACATTCGTTTGAGGTTGTCTCCATTTTCATATGGGCAAAAGCTACAAGTTCACTACAAGGATTAACATTAGAGGATTTTTCATATGTAGAGGACCAAATAAAAAAACGTTATCCACATGCGAAGATTGATTGGAAAAGTCCAATTAAAGAGCTGCTAGTAAAAAAACGAGAAAAATAAGATACCAAGGTACAGTTCATTGTCGAGCTGTACCTTTTTCTTTTAAAAAGAAATCTTCCCATTTGATAAATACTTGTTTCTCTCTTAGAAAATAGATAAGAAATAGCAAGGTTAATAATAGAGCGGCTACTAATATTGGTGATAATTTTTGAAGTGATGCCCCTAGAAAAGTGAAACACAGTGATGAAGGTATATGGGTGATAAATGAAAGTCTTACATATCTCATAAATCCTTTTGTCTTCTCTAAAATGCAAAGAGAGATAAGTGAAAAGTTTACAAGTGGAATCAGGCGTAAAATCATAATTTGCCCCGTTGAAAAATAGGTGTACGCACCTATCCATTTTTCTTTCATCTTCACAAATCGATGTATCAAGTTAGGGAAAATCCTTGAAAACAAATAAAAGGTGATACTTGCACAAGTAAGGCCAATAACTGAATATAACGATCCTAATTCAGTACCAAATAAGATACCACCAGCAACACAAACAACAGCAACTGGAATAAACAAAAATTGTCTAATGATATGAAATAAAATAAAGAACAGCGGTGCAAATAATCCTGTAGTTTTAATAACAGTTAAAACAGTAGAGGTCGCAAGCTCGATTTTAATCACCACTTTCTTATTTGGCATTTCTGGCAGGTTAGTAGTGTTTATACATTTTACGATAATTTTTTGTGATTTATGCTAATTCATTGGATGAATAACTTCTTGTGTGTTTGAGATCAGTTTGCAGAAGGTGGCAATCGAAGGATGTCGTGGCTTTCTTTGTAAATGGGATTTTTCTCAACTGATGCGGATTTTGTCGAAAAATGTATAATCGTCGATAAATCCGAAAAATCGCTGATAAATTTGCAGAATCGCCGATAAATCGAGAAAATCGCTGATAAATTCAAAAAATCGCCGATAAATTTTTTTCTATAACTCTAGTTAGCCAAAAACCCCCCATATGTTCGCTAAAAAACATAGATGAACACGTTTTCCAAAGATAGTACTCAACCTTCCTTGTTGCTTCACATACTATTACAGCTTTTTTGAGTGTAAGATCTTCCAAACCTGGTCGGGAAGTCACTCCCGCACCATGAAAATTGCTCAGATTATCAAATCAAGTCACCAAAATACAGCTAGATATAAAACTAGACCAAAATGCAAAGAAGTTAGCAAAGGCAAGCCAACCTTAAACGAAGTATGCTTTGTTTTATGACGATATAACCTCATTCCAATATAACTTCCAAGTGCACCACCTATTAATGATACAGACCACAAGGTAGATTCTTTGATTCTCCATTCCTGGCGTTTGGCTCTCCTTTTATCTTTTGCCATTAAAACTAAACCAATAACATTTATGATTATGTAGTATAAGAATAAATAGATCATTTACTATCTCTCCCTTCCTCTCTATATATTATCATTAGAATTCCCCTTATGTAGGCAAAAAAAGAGCTGATCCACTATGGAATCAACTCTTTTTTGTTTATCTATTATTTGCTTAGTTGAGATTTTGCAGCGTCTGCTAATTGAGCAAATGCTTTCTCATCTGTTACAGCTAAGTCAGCAAGCATTTTACGGTTTACTTCGATACCAGCAAGCTTTAAGCCATGCATTAAACGGCTATAAGAAAGACCATTCATACGTGCAGCTGCGTTGATACGTGTAATCCAAAGCTTACGGAAGTCACGTTTTTTCTGACGACGGTCACGGTAAGCATACATTAATGATTTCATTACTTGTTGGTTAGCAACTTTGTATAATGTATGTTTAGAACCGAAATAACCTTTAGCTAATTTTAATACTTTTTTACGACGTTTACGTGAAACGATACCGCCTTTTACTCTTGGCATGTAAATTCCCTCCTATATTACGATGTTCCGATTATTTAAGATTGTCTAATAAGTGACGAATGCGTTTGAAATCGCCTTTGCTTACTACAGTTGATTTACGTAGTTTACGTTTAGCTTTTGTAGATTTGTTAGCAAATAAGTGACTAGTGTAAGCATGTGAACGTTTAAGTTTACCAGATCCGGTCTTTTTGAAACGTTTCGCAGCTCCACGGTGTGTTTTCATTTTTGGCATAAGGGATTCCTCCTTAAGAATTATTGCTTTTCGTTTTTCGGTGCTAATACTAAGAACATGCTACGTCCGTCCATTTTTGGATGAGACTCAATTGTACTTAAGTCTGCACATTCGCTTGAGAATCGATCAAGCACCTTTTGACCAATTCCTTTATGTGTAATGGCACGCCCTTTGAAACGGATAGAAGCTTTTACTTTATCGCCTTTTTCTAAGAACTTACGTGCATTTCGAAGCTTAGTGTTAAAGTCATGCTCATCAATTGTTGGGCTCAAACGAACCTCTTTTAAGTTGATGATTTTTTGATTTTTACGCGCCTCTTTGTCTTTCTTTTGCTGTTCAAAACGGAATTTTCCGTAATCCATGATGCGACATACAGGAGGCTTTGCATTTGGTGCAACTAAAACTAAATCTAAGTTAGCTCTAGTAGCAATTTCTAACGCCTCTTGACGAGATTTAATTCCAAGCTGATCTCCATTGGCACCGATCAGACGAACCTCACGTGCGCGGATTCCGTCATTTACCATCATATCTTTGCTAATAATTAGCCACCTCCAAGGTTTTATCAAACTGAATAGTAGTTTTTCAAATCCGTTTAATTGTAGATAGATCTTGGTTTTTTTATTTGTAAAATAAAAAAGTGCGGATGTATAAACACCCACACTACGATTGTATATAAAAATTCATCGCAACCTGTCAACTACAAACGGATGTGTCAATCAGGTGAGAAGCGGGTGCTTCTACTTGTATTTATGAAAGACTATTCAATTACCTTGAACATTATAACACCAATCCAAAGATATTGCAAGTTGGTACTATATGTTTAACAACATATGTTATTCTATCAGACCAAGAATCATTCTGCAACATTTTTATTATATCTTTGTTTAGATTGGTGAGAAATGCCAAGAAACTTAACTCTGTATTTCTTATCTTTTCACTTCATTCTTAATGTTCTTTAGAAACTCAGTAAACGCAATTGTTTCTGATTTTTGCTCACCATATTTACGAACATTAACAGCTTTTTCTGCAATTTCGTTATCACCAACAACAAGCATGTAAGGAATTTTTTGCATTTGTGATTCACGGATTTTATATCCGATTTTTTCATCACGAGCGTCTAATTCAACACGTAAGCCAGCTTCTTGAAGCTCTTCCTGTACTTGTTTTGCATAATCAAGGTGGATACTAGGAGACACTGGAATGACTTGAACTTGAGTCGGAGCAAGCCAAGTTGGAAAAGCTCCTTTGTATTCTTCAATTAGGAAGGCAACAAAACGTTCCATTGTTGATACAACTCCACGATGAATAACTACTGGTCGATGCTGCTTACCATCTTCACCTACATAAGTTAAATCAAAGCGCTCTGGCAGTAAAAAGTCTAGTTGAACAGTTGAAAGAGTTTCATCTTTACCAAGTGCTGTTCTTACTTGAACATCAAGCTTAGGACCATAAAATGCAGCTTCACCCTCAGCCTCAAAATAATCATGACCTAACTCATCCATTGCACCTTTTAACATACTCTGTGCTTTTTCCCACATGCTATCATCATCAAAGTATTTTTCTTTATCCTCTGGATCACGATAAGACAATCTGAATGAATATTTTTCGATACCAAAATCTTTATAAACCGCTTCGATTAGACGAACAACACGGATAAACTCGTCTTTGATTTGGTCTGGACGAACAAAGATATGTGCATCATTTAATGTCATTCCTCTAACACGTTGTAAACCTGTTAAAGCACCTGACATTTCGTATCTATGCATCATACCTAATTCAGCAATTCTAATAGGTAATTCACGATAGCTATGAATATCATTTTTATAAATCATCATATGATGAGGACAATTCATCGGGCGAAGGACTAGATCTTCATTATCCATCTCCATTTTCGGAAACATATCTTCTTGGTAATGCTCCCAGTGTCCTGATGTTTTATAAAGCTCAACACTACCTAGAACTGGAGTATATACATGCTGATAGCCTAATCGCTCTTCTTTATCTACAATATAACGCTCAACGATCCTGCGAATTGTTGCACCTTTTGGCAACCATAATGGTAAACCTTGTCCAACTTTTTGAGATGTAGTAAATAAACCTAGTTCTTTACCAAGTTTACGATGATCACGTTCTTTTGCTTCTTCAAGAATACGTAGATGTTCATCTAAATCAGCTTTCTTAAAAAAAGCAGTTCCATAAATACGTTGTAACATTTTATTATTACTATCTCCACGCCAATATGCACCAGCAACACTAAGTAATTTAAATTCTTTGATTTTGCCTGTTGAAGGAAGATGCACTCCACGACATAAGTCAAAAAATTCACCTTGCTCATAAATCGATACTGCTTCACCTTCAGGAATCACATCTAGTAGCTCAAGTTTTAAAGGATCTTCTAATTCTTCATATCGACGCTTAGCTTCTTCACGAGTTACTTCAATTCTCGTAATATCTAAGTTTTCATTTACAATTTTCTTCATTTCTTTTTCAATCACTGGTAAATCTTCAGGTGTTATGGCATGCTCCATGTCAATGTCATAGTAAAAACCATTTTCAATTACAGGACCAATGCCAAGCTTAACAGATTCATCTTTATAGATTCTTTTAATCGCTTGGGCCATTAAATGGGCAGTAGAATGTCGCATGATTTCAAGTGCTTCACCACTATCTTGTGTAACAATTTCAATTGCACCATCATGTTGTATAGGTGTACGTAAATCAATGATTTGTCCATCTAACTTTCCAGCTAAAGATTTCTTTTTTAGACCAGGGCTAATGGATGCCGCAATATCTTCAGTTGTTGTACCTTTTTCAAACTCCTTAACAGCTCCGTCTGGAAACGCAATTTTTATAACGTCTGACATCCTTGTTCACTCCTCTATTACCTATAATTAGTTGTGCCTCTTGATTTGATCCGTTAGTATAAGACACTTATAAATAGAAAGGAAAGTAACAACATCTTTACATTCTATTTATAAGTGGCTCATATTCATTACATTTCAAATGCAGTGTAGGATCATTCATATAGCATATCAATGCCAATTGTTATCACATATATTTATCAAAAATCCCTGAAAACAAATAAAACTCGCCCCTAAAAAAGGGACGAGTTATACTCTAGTCAATGGATCGTGGTTCCACCCTTATTCCCAATATCTAATTAACTCATGAATTTTACGTTCGTAAGTAAACGTAAAAATAGATATGGCTTAAAATCGATAACGGGAAGACCGTCAGCTATTACTATACAACGTGTTCACAGCTGAAGTTTAAAGGTGGTAAGATTGTTTATCGTGTTAGGAAGATTTCAGCAATTCCTTCCCTCTCTGGGAACCGTACAAACAAGCTCATGTCCTTATCAATACTGATAATTTTTCAATTAATTCGTATTATAAATTGTTTCGACTTTAAAATCAAGCTGACTTTTTTTTCTTGGCTCTGCTAAATTTTATTGTTGATTTCCGTTACAGGCATTCGCTTTCCGCGGGCGGTCCGGGAGCCTCCTCGGCGCAAGCGCCTGTGGGGTCTCCCTTTGACACGCTTCTCCCGCAGGAGTCTCATGCCCTTCACTCCAATCAACAAAGTGCTAAAAATCAACATTATGCTTTAACATAGCTAAATTTCTTAAGACTATTTTTCCATATGAAGAAAACAACATGAATAAAGTCTAGTGGCATCTTTTCTTCTTAGAATACTATCTAATAGTGATAAAAACCTGGTTACTATTAGGAAATTAGGTTAATTAGCTATTAGTCATCAGAATGGGGGCTTTCTTAACCTTGTTGTTAGGAAAATCGATGATCAATATGTAAATTCAGCTAAGCTATGTATTGACACTTTTTCTTGAAAAATATTTTGAATCGTTTGGATCATACCATCTAATGAGTTATTTGTATAAACTAAAATTGTCTTTGGTGAAATGGATACTAAGGGAGCTAACAAATTAGAATCAACGTACATTGTATGTTGATGAATAAAGCTTTTATCAACATAATTTTTTAATTGATCTTCACTTATTCTTTTTTCATCTGCATCATAAACAACATATCCTTCTTTATGAACAATTGAAACCACCTCTAATTTACTTTTCTGTTCATTATGATAATCTCGTAAACTTTGAATGAAGGTTTGATATTCTTGCTCTAGCTTGTACTCCTCGATAGCCACTTCGACATACTCTCTTAATCTTGCATTGTATTGATGCAGGCGGAATTTTTGAAAGGAAGAAAAAGAAAAATTCAAGTTGGGCCTTAGGAATTGCCATAGAGTTTCCTTAAGTACCTCGTCACGATGTCGTAACCCCTGAATGTTTGGAATATCTGTCCTTTCACCTTCAATAATTGAGCTGGCAATTTGGAGTATCTGTTGTTGCTCAATTTCTTCAACAAAATAATAATCTTCTTTAAGCATCGAAACCATAAGTTGATGTTCTTTGTATTCCAGAATAAACTCAATCATCCCTGGTATTACGAATTGCTCTAATGATACATCCCAAGATTTAGGGCTAATTTTTATAAGTTCGTCATTAATAAGCTGTAGTTCTGAAAGGAATTCTTTACGAATTGAACGAAATATCGTGTAGATCGTTCTTGCCTCTTTCGGAGACGCAAATAAAATCTCAAGCATGTTTGTCCCCCCTATTTGCCAATACCTGGTTCTATGTATATGGGGGAACTTTTAAAAATAGAAGTAAAGAAAGATTTTAAACAAAATTAGTCATAAGTCGATACTGGAAAGTTAAAGAGTTATGAAAATTATGAATAACGTTAGATCTCATCAGAAAGCAAATAATCTTTAGCTTTCTTGTGATAACCATTCAGCATCAAAAAGACCAATCTCCACTGACTGGCCTTCTCATTGATATCTTATTTATTTAGGCTTTTTCGTAAACTTTGTTGCTTTTTACAACTCCAAGGAAACAGCAACTAATCCTGTATGGTCGCAGCTTTTCACTTTATTGAAGCTTCTCTTATAAGAGTCATTACCCTCTTCGATTTTTCCCAATCAGCTCAATTGGAATTGACATATGTTTGATTCGTTCTAAAATTCTTGCTGCCTTAACTGGTTCTTCTTCACCACGTTGTGATACAGCTAAATGATGTTGTAGTTGTTTTAAATCAAAGTTAGAAGAAAAGAATGTTGGTAAATTTTCTAGCATCCGATATTGTAAGATGGTTCCTAAAATTTCATCACGCATCCAACTTGATACAGATTCAGCACCTATGTCGTCTAACATTAAAACAGGTATTTTCTTTACCGCGTCTAACTTTTCATCTAATGATGAATCCTGGAACGATCCTTTTAACTCTCTCATGAATTCCGGAACATAAACTAACATCGATGATACTCGATGTGAAGCTAATTCATTTGCAATAGCTCCTAATATATAGGTTTTACCGATTCCAAAGGAGCCATATAAATATAATCCTTTTGGGCGTTTTCCGTTATTATATTCTTCTACGAAGTCTTGGGCGATACTTATTGCTTTTAATCTACTTGTTTCCTCTACATCTACATCAATATTATGAAATTGAGCTTCCAAAATATCTTTAGGAATATACATACTTTTTATCAGCGATTCATGTTTCTTTCGCTCATCATGTGTTTCCTTTGTTGGACATTTGTCATATTGAACATCAATCATTCTTCCTACAATTTTTAATCTTGGGTGATAACCTTGTAATAAATTTTTACATTGTGATAAAGAAGGACATTTCTTACAATTTTTACTTTGATTGGTGAATTCAAATAGTTTACCTATACTTCTATCGATCATTCCACTTTCAATGTCAGCGGAATGATTTGTGATAAAAGCTTGTACATCCGGATCATTCAGTACTTGTTTTCTTAAATCATTATAACGATCCTTAAAATCTGGTCTACTTTGTAACTTTTTTAGGGATTTACTCATATGCTCCATTCTTTTTTCACCTCTGTTCTTTTACTAATCTTTTGTTTTATTATCTTTGTAGTTTTTTATTCGATCAAATAATCTCTTCTTTTCACGTTCAAATTGCTCACGTTCAAGATCTGTTTTTTCATCCGCTTTTGTTGTTTCAACTTTTTTAGTTGAATTCTCTTGGTCTTGATCAAGCCAGGAAGGTAACAATTCTTTTCGAACTGGCGCTTTTTTATAATTTGTTTTCTTCTTAGTTGCATTTTCTTCTGCCCACTGTTGATATTGGCGATGCTCGTTTTTCGCTAATTCCATCGCTGCTTTCACTGTCATAATTTCTTTACGTTTCCAATGACTAGCGATTTTCTCTACATATCCTTTAGTAAGCTTCATATCTGTTTTTAACATCACATAATAGATTAATACGTTTATAACTCCTGGGTGTAACTTTTGATTAATCATAACATCTTCAATGATTTTCAAATCACTAGCAGTAGGTGCTACACCTCCAGAAACATCAATTAAAAATTTCCTTGGTGAGATAGATTCCAATTGTAAAATTAACTCTTCTTCTTTGGACAAGTTTTTACTTTTGATTTCTGACCTTAACGGCAGAGGTTGATATTTATCTACCAATCCCGGAAGCTCATCTCCGTATTGAAATTGATACCAATCACGTGCAGATCTACGTAAAAGCTCAAGATCTATATGATCATTTTGATCAATACTGTTCATGACAACATTTTTCATATCAATTGCACTGATCCCGTATAAATATGAAAGTTTTTTGATAACATCTTTAACAGCTGCTGTAATTGATTTTGAAGGGATAATGGCAGTAGAAAGACCTGATAAAAACAAATCGAAATCAAAGGCATCATCGGATACTTCCATTGACGCATGGTTACCAGTTTGCATATATTCTTTATCTAATTGTAATGTTAAATCTTCCATCGTCTCATTATTTATTTTAGCGATCATACCTGCAGATTGGCCAGAATCAAATACTTCATCAAAGGATTTTGTGATTTCATCCATTTCTAATTCAATTCGATCATCTGAGAAAAAATTCTTCAAGTGTAGAAATGTATTCTTGCCAACCCGATTATACAAATAAACATTTAACACACCATCTTGGAAAAACTCATTTGGCTTTAAAGGAGCATGAAGTTCATAAATGTATCGTTTTGAATCATCTAATTCATTCACATAAGTTTTCAATAAGCCTAATCCCTCTAGTTTTATACGTTCATGATAAATATCACGAAGATTACTTTGCATAATCGTCATCAACGTGTGGTGTGTTTTTTCACCACTCCAAATTCGACTTTGTTCAAGCTCTCCCCAAAGTGTCATGTAAAGACTAAAACATTTTGATCCAATTAAAGGCTGATATAATAGTGTTAAAATCTTACGATCAAGATCGTTAAGAACTGAATTACTTTTCACTTTATAACGATCTATTGCAAGAATTTCTTTCCAATGATGCTGATCCATCCCCTTCAAACCTTTCATGACATAATTGTTTTCTTTCTATTATCATTAACGAGAAGCTTCTGTTACACGTTCTAAAGTTGATTCATGTTCGAATCCTGCCACCTCAGTGATCAAGACATATCCTAAGCTGATATAAACTCCCTGAATGGGGCGTGATTTCTTTTTCTAGTCAGGTTGTTTGCAAATTGTTCTCATATTCACTGAAAAAAGAGCTATAAGAATATATTCTTTACTAGCTCTTTCTCTTTTATCTTACTTTTTTGATTAAATCTGTTAATTCATCAATAAAAACATTTATATCTTTAAATTGTCGGTATACTGATGCAAACCGTACATATGCAACTTCATCAATTGTTGCTAGACGACTCATCACCATCTCCCCGACATGTTCACTATTTATTTCTGATACACCTTGGTTTCTTAATTCCTTTTCTATATCATGGACAAGATCTTCTAATACTTGCAATGGAACTGGTCTTTTTTCACATGCTTTAATTAGCCCTCTTAAGATTTTTTCTCTGCTAAATTCTTCACGTGTTCCTTCTTTTTTTACCACAATCAAAGGTATTTCTTCAACTTTCTCGAACGTCGTAAAACGATATTGACATTCTTCACATTCACGTCGACGTCTAATAGACTTACTTTCATCTACAGGTCTAGAATCTAACACTCTTGTCCCATTGTGTTGACATGAAGGGCATTTCATAAAATCCAACTCCAATCAAAATCTCAAATATGATTTAACTATTTATTTGCCATTCATTGGAATAACGAAATACTTTTACTATGTACTAGAATAATGCAAAGGCACTTTTGTTATGGCTCTTTCCTGAACGATTGTTGCTATGTAACCAAAATTTATAGTGAAAACAGTGTAATTTCACTATAAGGGTTCTATCGTATGAAGAAAAGATGCCACTAGATTTAATATAGTGCTGATTGCTTCAGGTATTTAAAATCAACAAAGTTTGCGAAAACAGCCTTTGTTATTTACCACTTTTACCTGTTCCTATAAAATTTTCTTTTTTATCAAGCTTTTTATAAAGCTCTAGTATCACCTTTTTACTATACCCAAAATCGGTCGGTAACACAGTGTTTGTTGTAGCTGTAAAATCAACTGCTGTTTCATATGGTCGGACAGATATAATTGTTACAATTAGAAATCCCTTCTTCGGACGGTCGATGTTAACACTCATTTCCCCGCGATCTTCTGATACAGACGTTATCGTCATACCTTTTGTTTCTTCAATAATAGATTTAACAGATTGCAACGCATTTTTATAGGTTGTTTTATAATAATGACTTTTCAAATCTGGATTATAATGATTTTCTCGCGTTTCTTGGTGTGTACTAAAAATGTCTTTTAGTTTATTAACAAAACTCATTATTTTTATCCCCTTTAGCTTATATTTTACTTTTAGTGTCGAAAGTTATTCTATCTACTATCATACTGAAATTTTGCAATAATAAAAAGAGGTGGGGATTAAATAATCCACACCTCTTAACGAATTGTTCAATTTCAATCGAAAATTAAAGAACTTTTGCTTGAGCTTGCTTAATTTGAACAGGCCCCATTCCTCTAGGAATCTCGATATTCTCACGAGTTTGAGCACCTAAAGATTCAGCAATATGATCTGCAGCAATATTAGGATTTAAATCTCCACATGTATAAACATCAATACTTGCATAACCATGCTCAGGAAAGCTGTGAATTGTTAGGTGAGATTCAGAAATAATAACTACTCCGCTCACTCCCTGTGGAGCAAACTTATGAAAAGCAACCTCTCTAATTTCTGCACCAGACTTTAAAGCCGCATTCACAAATGTTTTTTCAATGTAATCCATATCATTTAACTTATCAAAATCGCAACCCCATAATTCTGAGATAACGTGTCTACCCATTGTTTCCATATTTAATGGATCCCCCTTTAACTATTTTTTTACATGAATTCTCTGCTTAATGGTATATGTGTAACTACCACGGGGGAAAGTTAGTCCAGAGAGGTCCTAACCCTTTAAGTAGCCTTTAACACCTTGGCTTTTCATAAGAAGTTCACGAAAAATAGTATACTTTGTTTATATATGTTTTGCAACAAACTTTTTCAAAAAAATTTGTTATTCGTAAAAGGTCAAGGGGAATTCCTTTTATATTTTCCTCATTTCCTTATATAATATTCCATGATAAAACCACAATAAAAAACCGCACAACGTTGTGATTTTCTCATCACTAGGTGTGCGGATTACACTATAAACTTAGTCACTCATCCATCGTTACAGCATGAGGCGTCCTTTTCAAATGGTGATACAGCTTGCGGAGCATAATAGTCTCTGATCGAAGCAGCAGTACCACACTAAAAGGATGTAATAAATTATCTTCTTGAAATTTCCAACATATGACTCATTTTATTCTCAATCATTTGTGTAAGATCAGTTACTCTGCATGAATAGCCCCATTCATTATCGTACCAAGCTAAAACTTTAATTTTATGCTTTTCCATTACCATTGTAGAGAGACCATCAATTATTGCTGAATTGGGATTTGTATTAAAATCAATTGACACTAATGGTTCAGTTGTAAACTCGATAATCCCTTTTAGATCACCTTTTGCCGCATGTTGAAAAACACTATTTACCTCTTCAACTGAAACTGCTCTTTCTACATCGACGACTAAATCAACTAATGATACATTTGGTGTAGGAACCCGTAATGCCATTCCATGTAGCTTTCCCTTTAGATGAGGTAACACCAATTCTAGTGCTTTTGCAGCTCCTGTTGTTGTAGGAATAATTGATTGCCCACAGGCTCTTGCTCTCCTCAAATCTTTATGAGGGTTATCAATATTGTTTTGATCATTTGTATAAGCGTGAACAGTTGTCATCAATCCATTTTTTACTTTAAAATTTTCATCGAGTACTTTCATTACAGGAGCTAAGCAATTAGTGGTACATGATGCATTAGAAATAATATGATGATGATCTGCATTATAGATATCTTCATTTACCCCCATAACGACAGTTAAATCTTCTTTCTTACCCGGTGCAGTTAAAATCACCTTTTTTGCACCAGCTGAAATATGAAGAATTGCTTTTTCTCTATGATTAAATTTCCCTGTAGCTTCGATTACAATATCAATACCTAATTTTTCCCAAGGGAGATTTTCAGGATTTCTTTCATTAATAAGAGTCACTTTGTTACCGTTTACAATTAAGTGATTATTTTCTACAAGTACACTGCCATCAAATCTTCCATGATTTGTGTCATACTTAATTAAATGTGCAAGTGTTTCTGGTGGATAACTTGCATTTATTACTTTTATATTCAAACCTTGCATCATTGCATTACGAAAGACCATTCTCCCAATACGACCAAAACCATTTATTGCAATATTGGCTCTCATCATATTACCCCTCTCACTTATATACGTTATACTATTAACAATTATTTTCTTATTAAGTATAACACATATATCGAGATATGCGATGATTTTCTTGTTTATATTCAAAAAAATGAGTCTGGGACACAATTTAAGAAAACATACATAAAGATGAATAAATCTAAATCAGTTAAGCTGAAAGAAACAGGTTCGTTCCATTGCGCTGCAGACACTCGCTTTCCACGGGGAGGAATCTGCGCCTCCTCGGCAAGCCTGCGGGGTCTCAGCCTTTCCTCATTTCCCGTAGGTGCCCTAGTGTCTTCCGCTCCATTCCACTAAGTTCTTAAAAATAGTATTTAAAATCACAAAGCTATTGAAGACGGCAAATAAAAACCCGAACTATTAGGCGAATGTTTACTTGACATATCACCTAATAATTCGGGTTTATCATTAACTTACATACTTATGTTCCAACCTCTTAACATAACTTGTTGTTAATTATCGATTAACAAGGGACGTGCTATTCACTTGCATATGTAGCATGTAACAGGTCCCAAAATACATAACATCATTTATGACAATCATCACCTGGTTGAAAGCACTTTGTTCAATAACTTATTTAACTGAAGGGTTGTTTCTTCTAAAGTTCCATTATTATCAATAATATGATCGGCAAGTTTACGTTTATCATCTAGAGGCAATTGTGATTTGATTCTCATTTCAGCCTCTTTCTCAGTGTAATCGTTACGCTCCATTAATCGTTTAATCTGTGTTTTTCGATCAACATAAACAAGTAAAATAGTATCGACCATATAGGTTAGTTTACTTTCAAATAATAAAGGGATATCTAATACCACAGCATGAGCTTGCTTCCTTTTTTCTTCTTCAACTTGTGTTAACATTTCTTTCCTAACTGCTGGATGTACAATCTTATTTAATTTTTCACGTTGCTTATTATCTGAAAAAATAATTTCTCCAAGCTTTTCACGGTTTATTGTTTTATCTTCTTTTAAGATACCTTCACCAAACTCTTGGACAATTTGGTTATACGCAGGTGCTCCAACCTCTACAACAAATCTTGCAATGTGATCAGCATCAATGACACAAATTCTCTTTTCTCTTAGCATGCTAGACACTGTACTTTTTCCACTTGCAATTCCACCAGTTAAACCAATAACAATCGTCACAGACTTTTCCTCCAGTACGTACTTAAATTTTCCATATCCCTATCATAATGAGAATGATACCCGGGAGGCAAGAAAATTTGTCCATCCAACTAAATCTTGATAAGATATTTCCTGATCGAATACCTATGGAAACAAACAATGAACTCATACAAGCGACAAGGATGCTCATTATAATTGGAGAATATCCTAATAAAGATGCACCTATACCAGCTCCTAATGCATCTAAGGATAAAGCAAAACCTAGTAAGAAGGCCTCAATACCAGTTATTGTTCCAGATTTATCAATGTCTGCAGACATCGGCTTTCTTAGAATATTTATTACAATTCCAAGTGTTTTTATCTCAAAGTTAATTAATGTTTTTTCTTCATTTCCTTCTTCTTCTCCTGAACAATCTTTTGCGGGCCGAAAAAATTGATATAAAACCCAAGCACCGATAAGGACTAAAATAAGTCCGCCAAGCCGTTCTGTTATATAAACAGGAAAAATCTTTGTTAGTAAATCACCAACTAACATTGCTCCAAGCATGGTTGCTGCAGAACAACAGGCAATCACGATAATTGATTTAAATGGAATCCTCATTTTTCTCATGCCATACGTAAACCCTACTGAAAAGCTATCTAAGCTTACTGCAAATGCTAACAACAATAATGATACATACTGAACCATAAAGCCTAGCCCCTTCCTTCTAATTGCTAACATAGTGTATGATAATAGCCTATATAATGTTAAAGAAGGTTTTATTTTCATTGAAGAAGTTTATGGATATCTTTATGCTCAACTTTGTTTAAATAGTAACTAAAAAAATCATCATTAAATCGACAACTGTCTTTATGTAAGACTCCTTTCTGAAAAATTGTTGCTAAATGACCTAATTCTCTGTTATAAACTGTGTTTTCACCGCATAAAAGGTACTATTCAGATGCCACTAGTTTTTATAAAGTACCGTTTCCTTCAAGTATTAAAAAAACAAGATTTGAGAAAACAGCTTTAATGAATTTTATAAGTTGTTAGGAAGGAAGTTGTACCATAACGCTCCTGATAAAAGATTTCATCTAACAAATTCCTTAAGTTTCTGTAACTTCATGATCCTGCTCAAACACCCTAAGAAATCTAGTGTCTTCTGATTAGTTCCAAAATAAAAAAGGTAAAAAGCACAAAAATGCCTCTTACCTTCCTAAAATTAGTTATTTAGCTCTGACACTTGCTACAAAAATGAGTACCTCTTCCACCTACTACAGTTTTTGTAAGTGGTGTTTCGCACCTTTTACAAGGCTCATTTGTTCTGCCATATACAAATAGTTGTAATTGAAACATACCGATTTCACCCTGTGTATTAACATAGGAGCGTACGGTGCTTCCACCTTGTGCAACAGCTTCTTCTAAGGTTAAAATAATTTCTTTATGTAAAAGTTTATACTCTTTTTTCGTTAATGTATTTGCTATTCGTTCTGGATGTATCCCTGATCGAAATAGAGCCTCATCAACATAGATATTCCCAAGTCCCACAACGATTATTTGATCCAACAAAGCTGATTTAACTTTTCTTGTTGTTTTCTTTAATCTTTCTTCCAAATAGGTAGATGTAAATATTTCTGAAAATGGTTCTGGTCCTAACTGCGATAGTGGTAGTTCTTTTTCTTCTAAGCCCTTTTTAAATAAGTGCATGGTTCCGAATTTACGTACATCTCGATATCGTAGTTCTGTTTTATCAGTAAATGAAAAGATAGCATGTGTATGCTTATCATACTCTTCATTCTGTTCATACAATCCGTATCTACCTTCCATGCGCAAATGAGAAACAAGTACATAATCGTCTAAAATAAACTTTAAGAATTTCCCTCTACGATTAACATCATGGATCGTTTGTCCAATTAAAGCATCAACAAATTGTTCTGGATCTTCTGGCTTTTTAATCATCTTCGGCCAATGTAATGTAACTTTTTTAATTGTTTTTCCTTTAACAAGCTGAAGTAAGGTTCGTCGAACAGTTTCAACCTCTGGTAGCTCTGGCATAGAAACACATCCTTTTATTAAGCTCTGTTATAAGCACCTGTTGATTTCTTCTCAAGTTAAGTCTTCTCTACTTAAGACGTACAAAGAACGTGATGAGATGCTTACTGTGAGGTCTCCTGTGATGACGCCATTTGATTCACCATCGTAAAAAAAGAGAACTCACCAAGGGGGGATATCGTTTTTATTCCAGAAATACAGCCCCCCTTATCATTGATTACATTCAATTATTTAGCATCATACCAAGAATCACCAAATGAATAATCGACCTTTAATGGAACATTTAACTCCACAGCATTCTCCATTACTTCTGGAACGATTTTTTCAAGAATGGCTATTTCATTCTTTGGAGCTTCAAAGATTAATTCATCATGTACTTGTAGTAATAATTTCGTTTGAAGTTTTTCTACTTTAAGCCGATCCGCCATATCAATCATAGCCTTTTTAATAATATCAGCTGCACTACCTTGAATTGGCGTATTCATAGCCGTTCTTTCAGCAAAGCTTCTAATATTAAAATTCCGACTTGTGAGTTCTGGAATATACCTTCTTCTGTGTAGTAAAGTTTTAACATAGCCCTTCCCTCTTGCATCTGCAACAATATCATCCATATATTCTTGAACACCAACAAAAGTTTCTAAATACCTTTTAATAAACTCTCCTGCTTCCTTACGGGTAATTCCAAGATTTTGCGAAAGTCCATAATCACTAATTCCATAAACTATTCCGAAGTTGACTGCTTTGGCTTGCCTTCTCATGTTAGAAGTCACTTCTTCCTGCTCCACATGAAATACATCCATCGCTGTTTTTGTATGAATATCTAGATCATTTCTAAAAGCATCCACAAGATTTTGATCATTAGCTATATGAGCTAAAACTCTTAATTCAATTTGAGAATAGTCTGCAGCAAAGATAACCCAATCCTTATTTGATGGAACAAACGCTTGCCTTATCTTACGCCCCTCTTCAAGGCGAATAGGAATATTTTGAAGATTTGGATCGATTGAACTTAGTCTTCCTGTTGTTGTTAGCACTTGGTTAAAGCGTGTATGAATTTTATGGGTATCTTCATGAACAACCTTTAATAATCCTTCAATATAAGTTGATTGCAACTTACCTAGTTGACGATAGTGAAGAATTTCTTTTACAATTTCATGTTTTTCTTCAAGTTTCTCCAAAACATCTGCTGAAGTTGAGTACCCTGTTTTTGTTTTCTTCATTGCAGGTAAACCTAATTTTTCAAATAAGACAACACCTAATTGCTTTGGAGAATTAATATTAAAAGATTCACCAGCATGCTCAAATATTTTTTCTTCAAGCGATGTTAATTTTTCAGCAAGATTTTTCCCCATAGCTTTTAACTGTTCTACATCTACCTTCACGCCTGTTGCTTCCATTTCAGCAAGAATAAGAGATAGTGGCATTTCTAAGTCATAAAGCAATGAAGATTGATCATTGTCAGCTAATTGTTCTTCTAACTTTTCTTTCAAATCAAAAAGTGCTTGTCCTTTTCTAACAATGTGCTCACTTAAATTCTCAACACTAGGAATCGATCGTTTTGCTCCTTTGCCATAAACACTTTCATCTGATCCAACTATTGTTAATCCGTTTGTCTTTGCAACACTTGAAACATCTTCAAAAGTTGCTGAAGGATTAAGTAAATAAGCAGCGATGAGTACATCAAAAGTAATTCCTTTTAATGAAATATCTTTCCATTTTAATGCAACAGTTGTTTTCTTTCCATCATAAACAATTTTCTTATTTGACTCATCTTCAGCCCAATTTTTAAACGTTTCAGATGATAATGCACTATCGGCAGGTACATAAAATAAACCATTTTTATTTACGATGGATAGTCCTATAATATCAGCTTGATGGTAGCTTTCTTCAAGTACTTCAACAAAAAGTACGCATTCCTCTGTTAACACTTCATCCGTAAAATCTGTCACATGGCTAAAACTAATTTCATCTACCGCTACTTCTTGCTCTGCTTCTTCGCCAACTTTATCTAATAATGAATTAAAGCCTAGTTCTTTAAAGATATTCGCTACCTTTTGTTGATCAAATCCTTCATATTCTAATTCACTTAATCCAATCGAAATTGGCGCATCACAATCAATTGTGGCAAGCTCTTTACTCATCAATGCTTGCTCTTTATTTTCCTCAAGCTTTTCTTTTAATTTTTTACCGCTCACTTGTTCAACAGAATTCAACACATTTTCTAATGTAGAAAATTCCTTTAAAAGCTTAATCGCTGTTTTTTCACCCACACCTGGCACACCAGGAATATTATCTGAGGTATCACCCATTAAGCCTTTCATGTCTATTATTTGGTCAGGAGTTAATCCATATTTCTCTTGAACAAAATCAGGAGTGTACGAATCAACATCAGTAATTCCTTTACGTGTAATATCAACCGTTATCTTATTTGTTACTAATTGTGTTAAATCCTTGTCTCCTGATATCACTTTAACTTCATAATCTTCCTTTTCCGCTTGTCTAGAAAGCGTACCAATAATATCATCAGCTTCATAATTTTCAAGCTCATAACGTGACACTTGATAAGCATCCAATAATTCTCGAATAAATGGAAATTGCTCTGATAATTCAGGAGGAGTCTTTTGTCGTCCACCTTTATATTCTTGAAACGTTTTGTGTCTAAATGTAGTTTTACCTGCATCAAAAGCAACAAGCATATGTGATGGTTTTTCATCCTCAAGAATTTTCATAAGAATCATCGTGAATCCATAAATTGCATTCGTATGTACACCTTTATCATTATTCAATAACGGAAGAGCAAAGAACGCTCTATAAGCAATACTGTTACCATCAATTAAAACAATTTTCTTTTTCGTCAATTTTTAATCCTCCAATAACTAGGGTAATAAGATGTTAAAAATATAGTTTGTCGATAAAATTCACTTGGAAAAAATCTACTACCAAGTCAAGTCTTTATACCTTATAGAAATTTTTTGGTTATACTGTATGATCATCACTTGGGAAATGAGAAGCAGATTTGAAATAAGTACAACTATGTTGATGAGTCAATCAATAAAAAAGAACCATAAGCTTCCCTCTCTATTTTATCATGAGTCTAAATAGAAAGGAAAACAGTGGTTCTCAAATGTTATTATTCGCTACCCTTAAGTAAGTTAGCATATGGAGAATCAAATGGTATGATCAATACTGTTTCATCATTAATTGTTTGTTTATATGATTGGAGAGTTCTAAATAACTCATAAAATTCCGGGTCTTTTGAATATGCTGTGTTATATTGTTTCGCAGCTTCACTTTCCCCTTCACTTCGGATGATTTCAGCTTCTGCCTTAGCCTCCGCCAACATTTCTTTTACTTCTTTGTCAGTATTAGCAATGATTCTATTCTTTTCGGCATCACCTTTAGATAAATAGCCTTGTGCCGTTGATTCGCGTTCTGAGATCATTCGAGTGAATACTGATTGTTCATTTTCTGCTGGTAAATCAGTTCGTTTCATTCTTACATCGGTAACTTCTATACCATAACCATCTTTTTCTAATAATTCATTTACAATATCAGTCACTTTATCATTTAAGCTACCTCTTGATGACTTTTCATCATTGATAATTTGATCGTAATCTAATTGACCTAGCTCAGATCGAACTGTAGAAAAAACAAACTCTGCCATTTTTGTTTCCGCGTTTACGATTGTTCGTGCATTAGAAATCATTTGTTTAGGATCTTCAATATGCCAAACCGTATAGTTATCGATAATTAGCCGCTTTTTATCTTTCGTATTAATCTCTGCTTCTTGTACGTTATAAGTCATTTGATATTTTGGTAGAGTTGTGACTGATTGTATGAATGGAATTTTATAATTTAAACCAGGTTCTTCAATTATTCTTACTACCTCTCCGAATTGACGAACAACTTTATACTCATTTTCTTTTACGATATATAAATTTGTTAAGGTTATGATAAGAATTAATAAAATAATTAGTAAAGTAATACCTCCACGGAGATATCCTTTAAAAGAGAATGCTGGCTTTTTTTCGTCCATATTTACTACGTTATCATTGTCCATTCTTTTCACTTCCTTCCTGTTCAACAGGTGCTACAGGCGTTGATGTTGATGTTGGATTCTTTATCGGCAAGTACTTCATTGTATTTCCGTTATCCTCCATAATATAAACCTCAGCATTTGGTAATACTTGATCGATCGTTTCTAATACTAAACGTTTTCGTGTAATGTCTTTTGCACCTTTGTACTCATTATAAATCGCATTAAATTGTGCTACATCTCCACGAGCTTCTTGCATACGTGCAGCCTTATCACCTTGTGCAGCGGATATAATTGCATCTTTTTCACCAAGGGCTTCCTCAGTACGCTTATTTCTATATTTGTTTGCTTCATTTTTTCTCGTGTTCATCGTTTCACGAGCATCAGTAACATTTGTAAATGCTTTTCTTACTTCTTCATTTGGTAAATCTACATCCTGTAGCTTCACAGCCAAAACAGTGATTCCAATATCGTAATCATTAACAAGTGTTGATAATAATTCTTGTACTTGCTTTTCTATTTCCACTTTACCTGATGTTAAGGCATTATCTATGGTAGAGCTACCAATAATACTTCTTAAGCTTGCAGAAGTGGCATCTTCAAGCATTTCTTTTGGATTTTCAGCATTAAATAGGTATTTTCCAGGTTCTGTGATTTTCCACTGAACAACCATATCTGCTAAAACTATATTCTCATCACCTGTGATCATTTTGGTTTCTTTAGGAAAATCTTTTACTTCACCATCTTCTGATTCTTCATACCCGAATTGTAAACTGAATGTTTCCTTTGAGAGAACTTCAACAGATTGGATCGGCCAAGGATATTTAAAGTGAAGTCCAGGTTCACTAACTCCCTCTTCAACTTCTCCTAACGTAATCATGACAGCTTGTTCTGATTCATCAACGGTATACCATGAAGTAAAAGCAATAACTGCTAAAATAGCAATTAAAAAGGTAAAACCGATTATGCTATAAATTCTTTTTACACTTAACATCTTATCCCCACCCTTTTCTCTTCATCTATGTATTAAGATGTTCATTTACATACCATTAATACGAACATACATCATAAAAGTTTCATGTTTTATAACAAATTCACTAAATTCTCCTCTTACTATCATTCTATACACTCATTTAAAATGTACGACTACTTTAACTTAGTTTTTCGAAACAACATTTTGCTTCAAAAGAGCAATAAAAAAGGGACATGAGCATAATGCTCATGTCCAAAAGATTGGCTCCTTGGATGAAGGGGTTTTCACTTTGTATCATACCAACTAAATATTAAGCTATAATAAACTTCGTGTAAATTAATTGTAAATTATGTCGAAATAACCATCTTCAGCCATTTTCATACTAATTTCATTCTATAGAGGCCAAGCTTCTTAAATTTGTTTAAATAATTTCACGGAGAAAGTTGTTCCCTCTCCTACTTTACTTTGAACACTTATTTGCCCTTTGTGTGCTTCTACTAAATGCTTAACTATCGCTAACCCAAGTCCTGTTCCTCCAGAGTTACGACTTCTCGCTCGGTCTACACGGTAGAAACGTTCAAATATCCGTGGAATTTCTTCTGTACTTATCCCGATTCCCGTGTCAGAAACTGTAATATTCACATATTCATTGTGTTTCTCTATGTGTACTTTAACAGATCCACCTTTAGACGTATAAGTTAGTGCATTATTTATTAAATTGATAAAAATTTGTTTTAAACGATAGATATCACCTTCAATAAATAATAAACCCTCTGGGTAGAACACTGATAGTTCAACCTCTTTTTCTTTTGCTTTACCGCTTAACATGATTGATATATCCTCAATAACCTCTTTTAAATCACAATTCTGAATTGAAAGTTCAAATCCTTGTTGCTCAATTTTAGATAAGTCTAAAAGATCCTGTATAAGCGTTTGTAAACGATCACTTTCTTTTAAGATGATAGATAAAAAATATTCTGCTGTTTGTTGATCACTAAGAGCACCATCTAAAAGTGTTTCACTAAAACCTTTTATTGAAGTAATAGGAGTTTTTAATTCATGAGATACATTTGCAACGAAATCTTTTCTCATTTGTTCAAGTTTCTTTAATTCTGTAATATCATGGAAAACAAGAACAATACCCTTCCATTCATCATTCGTGCCAATAATAGGAGCTCCGTATACCTCAAAGTGCCTTCTTTCTATTCCCATAGGTAAATGAAGTTGTTTCCTTACCTTTACCTCAGTCATAAAAATTTCTTCTACAATCTCGATTATTTCGTGATGTGTAAAAGCATCATGATACAATTGGTAAAGGAATTTTGCAGAATCTACATCAAATAGTTCTTTATATGCAAGATTAACTAAGTTTATATATCCTCTACCATCTATTAAAATAAGTCCACTGCCCATGTTTTCTATCAATGTTTGAAGGCGATCTTGTTGCATTTCTTGAGCCCTAGTCATATCTTGTAAATTTCTTGCTAGAATATTAATTGACTGACTTAGCATTCCAGTTTCATCTAAATGGTCTTCGTATGTGCGTGCTTTATAATTTCCTTTAGCAAGTTCCATTGCTACTTGTGTAGCAGATTCAATCGGTCGTGTAAATTGTGCTGTGATTCTAATACCTAATAATAAAATAATAATAAATGCTAATCCTAAACTTCCGCATAAAATAACCCACATTTGTTGGTTGACCTTTATTAAGGAATTGGTTGATGAATTTATGACCACAAAACCTTCGTCAACAGCCTCTTTTTTTAGTGGGACACTATAATAAGCCAAATTGTCGCTTTTATCAGTATAATAAAAATTCTTGCCCTCAGCTTTAATCTTAGGAAGTATTTCATCTAACAAATAGTTATGATCGTGATCAAAGTCATTCCCCTCATCTAGAATAACTTGGTCATTAGAACCAATTATTGTAATATGTGATCCGAAATTTTTACTAAGATCAATAACAAGTTTAGCCTTTTCATCCATTGTTAACCCATCATCTAAATAAATTGATTTTGCTAACAACGCTTCTTTTTTCAACTCTTGTTTAAATGAATTCAAATAATAACTGTCAAAAATTTGCCCCAATAATAAACCCAAACCAACCAACACTGCAATGATTAAAGTCGTTAGAGCAAATAAAAACCTTGAGCGAAACCTACTCATTCATCTTAGGCTCCTCTAATTTATACCCTAGTCCTCTAATTGTTTTTATATATAATGGTTTTTTGGTGTTTCGTTCAATCTTTTCACGCAAATGACTTATATGTACATCAACAATTCTAGTGTCACCAGCAAAATCATAATTCCATACAGCACTCAATAATTGATCTCGCGTAAGAACTCGTCCCTTATGTTTCGCTAAATAAATTAATAATTCAAACTCTTTAGGTGTAAGATCTAGACGTTCCTTAGCATAATAAGCTTCATAATGATCAGGTAAAACCTTTAAATCTCCTATAACCACTTGATTTTCTTCCTCATCCGCCTCTTTCGATTCCAATGGTTCGATCAGAGCTTGACTTCTCCTTAGAATAGCTTTTATACGTGCAACCACTTCCCTTGGGCTAAATGGCTTTGTCATATAATCATCAGCACCCAATTCTAGTCCAAGTACTTTATCAAATTCATCGTCTTTAGCAGTAAGCATTAATATTGGGACCATAATCTTTCTTTGACGAAGCTGCTTACAGACTTCTATTCCGTCCATTTTTGGTAGCATTAAATCTAATACAAGTAAATCAGGATCTTCATCTATACACTTATTCAGCCCTTCCTCACCGTCCATCGCTGTTGTCACACTATAACCTGCTTGTTCTAGATTATACTTTAGCAATGTTGAAATAGATTGTTCATCATCTACTACTAATATTTTCTTACTCATATAAGCCTCCAAAGAATGTATTTCCCTTCGAATGATCCAAGTTAGTTCATGTTTTTTTCTCTCTATGTGTAGTGTTATATCTATTCTAGCGAATTTTAGTGAAAAAGAGCAACTATTGGTTTCAAAAAAATAGAAACATAGATTTTTTCTTCCAATATGACAAAGTACAATGTTCATTCCTATAGAACCAACTTAAGGAAATTTGAAGCTAAACAGAAATCACAAGATATTCCAGTTAAATAAATAAATTAAAATTAGGAAATGCTCTTTTCTGAAGTATTGTTGCTAATTGTCAGCTTTATCTATTAAAATCTGCGATTCTATCTCATACAAACAAGGTGGGATCTTTAGAAAAATATCACTAGAAATTTATTCAGAGTTGTTTTCATCAGTATTTTAACAACAAAGTTTAGGAAAATAAAAAAACTGGCTCAATGTGAGTCAGTTTGATATATAAAATATTCTCTGAAATCTTTTGAACTATTTAGAAGTTTTCTAGTGCTTTTCCTTCGATTGGGGTAACTTTACATGGAGGACACACTGAAATTTTGCCTTCTAAAACTTTTTCTTCATCCCCATTTACCGCTATAATTTGCACAATAATCTTATTTTCCTTAAATAACACTTCTGTAACTTCGAACATAAATTGAATAACACTATAATGATAAATTGGTTTCAAAAATTCAAGCTCTTGCTTTATGATATGACTCCCAGGACCGGGAAGATATTTAGAAACAGCTGCAGTAATAATTCCAGTCAGCATAATACTTGGTACAAGTGGTTTTTCATATGGTGTTTGTGATGCATAGTCATGTTGGATATACAGTGGATTGGCATCGTTCGTTAAACCAAGATACAAAAGTAAATCTTTATCTTCCATTTTCTCAGTTAGTGATAACTTTTCTCCAATTGTTATTTCTTCAATTTGTCTACCAAGCTTTCGTTTTTTACCTAGAAGCATTAGTACACCACCTTTTTCTCAGGATCAATGTTTTTTACACTTAGTACTGTTTAACTTAATTGTTGATTTCACCAGCATTTAAAATCAACTTAAAGCTTAACTATAGCAAAAATTTCAAAGAATTAATTACATCTTAATTTAGTGAATCAATATGTATAAAAAAGAAAATTGAGGAAACAATACCCCAACTTTCTTTTCATTTACTTAGTATATTCAAACTCTATTATGATAATACCTTCATTACATTTTTAACTGAGTCAGCCGATTGTTGAAGTGCTCCTTTTTCTTCTTCTGTAAGATCTAATTCAATAATTTGTTCTATACCGTTACCACCTAATATTGTTGGCACCCCTAAGTATATACCATTATAGCCATATTCCCCTTCTAAATAGGCAATAGTTGGAAGAACGCGACGTTGATCTTTTAAAATAGCTTCAACCATTTCTACTAATGAAGCGGCAGGTGCATAATAAGCACTTCCGTTTCCTAATAGATTAACGATTTCTCCGCCACCTTTTCGTGTTCTTTCTACAATCGCATCTAAACGATCTTTAGGGATAAGAGTTTCTAATGGTATTCCCCCAGCATAGGAATAACGAACCAATGGAACCATATCATCGCCATGTCCACCTAAAACAAATCCTGTGATATCTTTTACAGATAAATTTAGCTCTTGTGCCACAAAGGTACGGAATCGCGCTGAATCAAGCACTCCTGATTGTCCGATTACACGGTGTTTAGGGAACCCTGCTTTCTTATAAACAGTGTATGTCATTGCATCAACAGGGTTAGTTAAAACGATAATTGTACATTCAGGAGAATGTTTTACAATTTCCTTTGTGACACTTTTCATTATTCCAGCGTTTGTTGTGACTAAGTCATCACGACTCATACCAGGTTTTCTAGCAATACCTGCAGTAATTACAACAATGTCAGAATTAGACGTATCCTCATAATTTGATGTACCCGTTATGTTTGCATCAAATCCTTGCACAGGACTCGCTTCTAACATATCTAGAGCTTTACCTTTAGTTGGATCTTCCATTTGTGGAATATCTACTAAAACTACATCTGCTAGTTCTTTTTGACCTATTAAAAATGCTGTGGTAGCTCCAGTGAAGCCACCACCTATTACAGAAACCTTTTTTCGTTTATTAGCCATATATAACATCCCCTTAAGATATGTATGAGCTAATAAAGGGGAGCCACTTAAGATTTACAGAGAATATTTACATTTCATCTGCTACCAAAAGTGCTCCCCTTTATTTTAAGCTCTGTTAAACTGTGTTGTTGATCCGTTACAGGTATTCACATTCAAAGAAAAAACTAACACTCTTTTTTCCTTTGGCGATCCGTTCAGGAGTCTCCATGTAGTTTTAACATAACCTATTATTAACATTCACTAATAAATCGTGTTTCTTTTAGATCAATCTATTACCCCATGTTTTTAATTAGTTCATCAGCGAATTCAGAACATTTAACTTCTGTAGCTCCATCCATTAGACGAGCAAAGTCATAAGTTACAACTTTAGAAGCAATTGTTTTTTCAACTGACTTTGTAATTAAATCTGCAGCTTCAGTCCAACCTAGGTGTTCAAGCATAAGAACTCCTGAAAGAAGTACTGAAGATGGATTTACTTTATCAAGTCCTGCGTATTTTGGAGCAGTACCGTGTGTCGCTTCAAATATCGCATGACCTGTTTCATAGTTAATGTTTGCTCCAGGAGCGATACCAATTCCACCAACTTGAGCTGCTAGTGCATCAGAAATGTAATCTCCGTTTAAGTTCATTGTCGCAACAACATCAAATTCACGAGGACGTGTTAAGATTTGTTGTAAGAAGATATCTGCAATTGAATCTTTAATGATAATTTTGCCTGCAGCTTCTGCATCTGATTGAGCTTTGTTAGCAGCATCTTTACCATCTTTTTCAACAATGCGGTCATATTCAGCCCATGTGAATACTTTATCACCGAATTCTTGTTCAGCAAGCTCATAACCCCAGTTTTTGAAAGCACCTTCAGTGAATTTCATGATGTTTCCTTTGTGAACAAGTGTTACTGATTTTCTTCCATGCTCGATTGCATAGTTGATTGCTGCTCTTACAAGACGGCTTGTTCCTTCTTGAGATACAGGTTTGATACCAATACCAGATGTTTCAGGGAAACGGATTTTATTAACACCTAACTCATTTTTCAAGAAGTTGATTAATTTTTCTACTTCTTCAGAACCTTTTGCGTACTCAATACCAGCATAGATATCTTCAGTATTTTCACGGAAAATAACCATATCAGTGTCTTCTGGACGTTTAACTGGTGAAGGTACACCTTGGAAATAACGTACAGGACGTAAACAAGTAAATAAATCTAATTCTTGGCGTAGAGCAACATTCAGTGAACGAATTCCACCACCGATTGGTGTTGTAAGAGGTCCTTTAATTGCAATTAAGTATTCACGAATAACATCTAATGTTTCAGCAGGTAACCATTCACCAGTTTGGTTAAATGCCTTCTCACCAGCAAGTACTTCTTTCCATACAATTTCCTTTTCACCATTAAATGCTTTTTGAACAGCTGCTTCTAAAACACGTGAAGCTGCAGCCCAAATATCTGATCCAATTCCGTCTCCTTCAATAAATGGGATAACTGGATTGTTTGGTACGTTAAGTACTCCGTTTGTAACTGAAATTTTTTCACCTTGTGTCAAAATAATTACCTCCCAAAATATGTACTTTCAATTATCTATTGTATCAATAGATCTCTGAAATTTTAAGTAAAGATATTTTTATTTTTTTCAGATAGACTTGTTGACTTAACATAACCTATCTAAAAAATTTTATTTTCACTCTTTTTTATTTCATTGATGATACTTTCACAAATGATCAACAGACATTCTTACAGAACGTTTATTTATAAAATATAGGTAACGATTCCATAAAGCAATCCTCCACAAAAAATGGGAGGACTATTTTCTATAGAAACATCTTTTACTTAACCACGTTGATCAAGCGGAGTATACACTTGCTTATCTGGACCAACATAATCCGCACGAGGACGAATTAAACGATTGTTTTCATACTGCTCAAGAATATGAGCTAACCAACCAGATACACGGCTAACAGCAAAGATTGGAGTAAATAAATCATGATCAATACCTAAGCTATGGTAAACAGATGCCGAATAAAAATCAACATTTGGTGGTAATGGTTTTTGTGAGGTCACTAGTTCTTCAACTTTCATTGACATTTCATACCATTTTGGTTCACCAGTTAACTTAGTTAATTTTTCAGACATTGCTCTTAAATGCTTAGCTCTAGGATCACCCTTACGATATACGCGGTGGCCGAATCCCATAATCTTTTCTTTATTAGCTAATTTTTCATTAATGTAGCTTTCAGCGTTTTCTACTTCACCAATTTCAGCAAGCATTTTCATTACAGCTTCATTCGCTCCACCATGTAAAGGTCCTTTTAAAGCTCCAATAGCAGCAGTAACCCCAGAATAAACATCTGATAGTGTAGCCACACATACTCTAGCTGTAAATGTAGAAGCATTTAATTCATGATCAGCATGTAAAACCAACGCTTTGTTAAAAGCTTCAACAGCTACTTCATCAGGCTCTTGACCAGATAAAGTGTATAAGAAATTAGCAGCCATTGTTAAATCAGTTCTTGGTTCAATTGGCTCTAACCCTTTACGAATACGTGCGAAAGATGTTACAACAATTGGAAGCTGTGCTTGTAGACGGATTGCTTTTCTATAATTAGCTTCTGTATCCATCACATCTGCTTCTTCATCAAATAAGCCAAGTAAAGATACAGCTGTTCGAAGAGCTGCCATTGGGTGCACACTATTGATAGGATATGTTCTGAAGTGGTCGATAACTTGCTGTGGAATTTTTGCATTTTCCGCAAGTTGTTTCTTTATTTCATTTAGTTGATCTACATTTGGAAGCTTTCTGTGCCATAGCAAATAGACAACTTCCTCAAAGCTAGCATTTTCAGCTAAATCATCAATGTTATAGCCCGCATATGTTAATGTATCATCAATGATTGAACTAACAGATGAAGTAGTCGCTACGATTCCTTCAAGACCGCGTGTTGCTGTCATATAAATCTCTCCTTTACCTTTTATTCCCCATTTTCTCATCAAAAGTTTAAAAGAAATAACAGAAACAACTATGAAAACATATTGAATATGTCTTTTTTCATAGTTTTCATATGTAAAAAGATACTTAAATCTTATTTGAGCAATGGAATATTCAATGAATAGTAATACCCAAATGCTCATTTCTTTAAACTTTAAAACGATTGAGCGCTTGCTCACATGCAAGCAAAGAAAAAGTAAATGCTTACATTTTTAATTTAAAAAATAGACACAATGAACTACTTTCAGTGTGACCTTTAAACCAAACTCTAATCCTCATAGTGAATAGATTTTTATGTATCTTTTTTACTTGTACTTTTTCATAATTAACAAGGGGATTAGTATTTTGTAGGCACTGTTTTTTTGACCTATACCTATTATAAACAATTATCAGACTTTTGTGAATGAAAACAACTCAAACAACAAAAAATTTGTTAGAAAAATGTTTTTTTAAGAAATGGGTCAACTGAATCAATCCTACTACTATAACCATAACATAAAATTGTTATAGTAGTGTACATTTAATGAAAAACTATTAGTCCAAATAAAGGTAAAAATTGAGGATTATGTATTAAAATAATTAAGAACTAAACAACTTCACAATCTGCATAGCAAGATAAGCTATCCCCGCTCCAATTAATGGCCCTACCGCAACACCGTTGAATAAAGAAACCGCCAAAATTGTTCCTAGTACAAGTGCTGTTGTTATATGAGGGTCTTCCGCTAAAAGAATTAGCCCATTTTTCGCAATAATTGCGACTGCTATTCCTGATGCTAATGCAATCCAGGCGTAAGCGGACTTTAGTGCTTCTCCTAATTGTTTAAACCCAATATCACCTGTAGCAATAGGCACTAACACAGCTATTGTAATAATAGTTACTCCCCAATTAATTCCTTTCGAACCTACTGTTGGTAATATTTTCGATTCTAGTCCAATTACTTTTATAACCATTAGAAAAAGTGATGCAATAATTAATGCTTGGTTTTTAGCCATTAATCCTATCCCTAATAAAATGGCCAAAAATAAAAAAGCTTGGTTAAACATAAAGTAAATTCTCCTTTCCTACACATACGTTTAAAACGAACAATGAAATGGATGTTCTTTCTTTAAATGAGTTCAATTCAAGTAGTATAAACAAGCTATTTTTGTAATAAACATGCTTTATAGAGCAAATTTAAATAATGATTATCTAAACAAACTGTTCTGTTAGATCTTAATAGTGATTTCTACAAAGACTGTTACACATACTTTGTTTTCTATTATCGGTTGGTTGAAATTCAGCTCATCCATGATAAGAATAGAACTCTTTTTGCTAGAGGTATAGGTGTTTATAAGATGACCGAATGTGAGGTCTCTGTATGGCCCACATTTCTAAGCAAGATTCATATTATATTTACTTCAATAAAAACTACTAATAATCAACATCAAGCATGAACAAAGCCTAGTAAAAAATAACAAACTTTTAGAAAGGCTCTTTTCTGAAAGATTGTTGCTAATTGACCTAATTATGCAGTGGAAACATTGTTGTTATAGCAAAATAGGTACTATCTTATGAAGAAAAGATGCCACTATGCTTTATATAGTGCTGTTTACTTGGAGTTGTTAAAGCAACAAAGTTTATGAAAACAGCCTTTAGAAAAGAACCTTATAGAGCTAAACATTAGATCAATATTTATTATGGGGGGCCATCATTTGAATCTGAATTATCTATATAGTTCATTGCGACTTTTACTAATCCTAGGGGTTGTTTGCTTTAGTTTGATTATAAGCTATTATCTTTCCACCTTAATTTACCCTTTTATTATAGCCATTTTTATTGCTATGCTTATAAATCCATTTGTGAACTTTTTAGAAAGAAAAGTTAGAATCCCTAGGGGAATAGCCGTCATTATTTCTATCATTTTATTAATAGGTTTAATCGCTGGAACACTTATACTACTAGTTGCTGAAATTGTAACCGGGACAACATATTTAGCAAAAGTATTACCAGGTCATTTAGATTTGTTAGCTGTTTATATAGAAACCTTTTTTGTAACGAAAATTATGCCTATCTATAATCAGTTAACACAGTTATTTAATACCCTTGGGTCGAGTCAACAACAATCGATTATAGTAAATATCCAGAGTGTTGGCGAGCAAGTAGCTTCAAGTGTCGGAAATTTCATAAAAGATTTTTTAGAAAAGATACCTGTTATGATTAGTTTTCTACCGAATGCTGCTACTGTTATTATCTTCTCACTACTTGCTACTTTCTTTATTAGTAAAGATTGGTATAAATTCAAGAAGACTCTGTCAGTTTTTTTACCACAAAAAGCTAGAAAAAGTGGTAAAACAATTTTTGAGGAGTTACGAAAAGCATTAATTGGTTTCATACGTGCTCAAGCAACTCTCATCTCGATCACTACAGCGATTGTACTTATTGGACTTCTTATACTAAGAGTGGAGTATGCAATTACAATTGCTTTACTAATTGGTTTAGTCGATATTCTCCCTTATTTAGGAACAGGACTCGTCTTTATTCCATGGATCATATACTTATCTTTTAGTGGTAGTATTCCTTTAGCAATTGGACTAAGCATACTTTATATTATTGTGATGGTCCAAAGACAGGTAACAGAACCTAAGATTCTTTCGTCAACAATTGGTTTAGATCCACTTGCTACACTTATTTCACTATTTGTTGGATACAAATTGCTAGGATTCTTAGGGCTGATAGCTGGACCTGTGATATTAGTAATCATTAAAACCTTGCATCGAGCGGGAATATATGAGGATGTCTGGAAGTTTGTTATAGGTGGGCAGCAAAAATAATATAAAAAAAATTTTGCATCTCAGATACGTAAAGACTCCTAGAATTTATATCCAAGGAGTCTTACGTAACAGATTTTTGTATATTAAAGAAACGAATAAGTAATAAAACAGAACGATTTACGGTCTTTTAAGGAAATGTTTTACTTCAAAATCAACAAAACTTTTCAGAAAAAGCCAAAATTTATCGAATGATCGTTATTTGATTTCTGTCGATCATCTTTTTTATCATTATTAATAATAATGGTTTAATTTTATTTCGACTTATTGGAAAAAGTAATAAAAAACCTACAGTATCTGTAATAAAACCTGGAGTAAGTAATAATAAACCTCCAACTAAAATACAAAGTCCATCAATTATTGCCGAACCCGGAACTTGACCATATTGCATCTGTTGTTGAGCATTTCTTAATGTTTCTATTCCTTGTTGCTTAGCAAGCCATGCCCCAATTACTCCTGTTAATATAATAAGCAATATAGTAGGTATTGCCCCAATTGTATTACCAGAAAATATTAGAATACCTATTTCTAAAGCTGGTATGACAATGATTAATAACATTAATAATCTCATGAGATCACTCCTTAAAATAGAAAAGCTCCCTACCATTCTATTCGATTATACCAAAAAAGAGAAGGAATCCTCCTTCTCTAAGACATAAAGTATTAATAATTGTCTGAATGAAATCAGCTAAAAACGATCATTCAAAAAAGATCTCTTATTAAAGGACGCTTGCATGCCCTTGGTAAATAACTCCACGAACTGCATCTACCGTAATATCTTGACCGTCCTTTAATGTTGATGTGACATTTTCAACACCGACAATCACTGGAATGCCAAGGCTTAAACCAACAACAGCAGCATGGCTTGTTAATCCACCTTCTTCAGTAATTAATGCAGAAGCTTGTTCAAGTGCTTTCATCATGTCACGATCAGTTCCTTGAGCAACTAAAATGGCACCTTGTTTCATTTTTTCTTCAGCTTCTTTTGCTGTGCTTGCAATAACTACTTTACCAAATGCAGACTTTCTACCAATACCTTGTCCTTTGGCAATAACGTCTCCAATAACATGAACTTTCATCAAGTTTGTTGTACCAGCTTCTGCAACTGGAACACCAGCAGTAATGACAACTAAATCTCCATGAGTAACAAAGCCACTATTGATTGCTTCAATTACTGAGTTGTCAAGCATTTCATCTGTAGTTGTTGAATGATTACCACTTCTAGGGTAAACACCCCAAACTAAAGCAAGCTTGCGTGAAATTGATTCAGAAACAGTAACTGCAACAATCGGTGCTTTAGGACGATATTTAGAAATCATTCTTGCAGTGTGTCCACTCTCAGTTGGAGTAACGATTGCTGCAACACCTAAATTTAAAGCAGTATATGCTGTAGATTGTCCGATTGCATCAGTAATCGTAGTGCCTACTTGTGTACTACGTTTTGAAAGAATTTGTTTGTAATCTAATGCTTGCTCAGCTCTTGAAGCGATATTATGCATTGTCTTAACTGCTTCAACAGGATATGTTCCTGCAGCTGTTTCTCCAGAAAGCATAATAGCATCTGTTCCATCAAAGATAGCATTTGCTACATCACTTGCTTCAGCACGAGTTGGCCTTGGATTGCGTTGCATACTATCAAGCATCTGAGTTGCTGTTATAACAGGTTTTCCTAATGCATTACATTTACGGATTAATTCTTTTTGTACTAATGGTACTTCTTCAGCAGGAATCTCAACGCCTAGATCACCACGAGCAACCATTAAACCGTCAGACACTTCAAGAATTTCATCGATATTATCAACACCTTCTTGATTCTCAATCTTAGGAATAATTTGAATGTGACCCGCATTATGTTCTTCAAGTAACTCACGAATTTCCAGAACATCTGAAGCACGTCTAACAAATGAAGCCGCTATAAAGTCAACATCCTGTTCTATACCGAACACAATGTCTCTTGCATCTTTCTCAGTGATTCCAGGAAGTTTTACGCTTACACCTGGTACGTTAACACCCTTTTTATTCTTTAAAGTACCACTGTTATTAATTTTTGTTTTAATTTCACCTTTTGATTGATCTAAGCCAATCACTTCAAGTTCAATTAAACCATCGTCTAACAATATAGTTGATCCAATATGAACATCATCAATTAATCCTTCATATGTAACGGAGAATTTCTCTGTTGTTCCTACAACTTCTTCCATTGACACGATGATCTCTTTACCCACTTCAAGTTCAATAGCACCATTTTCCATTGTGTTTGTACGAATTTCTGGTCCTTTTGTATCTAAAAGAATAGCAACATTTTTATTTAATTTTAAAGAAGCTTCTCTAATATTCTTTATTCTAGCACCATGTTCTTCAAAATCGCCGTGAGAAAAGTTCAAACGAGCAACATTCATCCCAGCTTCCATTAATTCAGACAATTTATTAATATTTTCACTTGCTGGACCAATCGTACATACTATTTTCGTTTTACGCATTTACAATTTCCTCCTACCATCTAGTGGATTAGAAAGACAAGCTCTATTTAATTATAGAGCCCATCTCTATCATTCCATTGGTTATCTTTTGCTTTTCACATTATTTCCCTCTATGAAAACGATACCATCCAAGCTATTATATAGATAACTCTTTTGATAATTGATACATATTTTTATCAATCGTATGTGGCTGATCCAAAATTTCTAGAATATCATGGTGTACTAGTTCATTTTTTTGAATACCAACACAACGTCCACCTTTTCCTTCTAGAAGTAACTCAACCGCAAATGCACCAAGTCTACTTGCTAAAACACGGTCAAAAGCTGTTGGTGAACCACCACGCTGGACATGACCTAAAACAGAAACTCTTGTTTCAAAAGATGTAGCTTCCTCAACTTGCTTAGCAATATCAACTCCACTACCAACACCTTCAGCAACAACAATGATACTATGTTTCTTACCTCTTTCATGACCACGTTTTAGACGTGTAAGAACACTATCCATATCATAATCAGCTTCTGGAATTAAGATTGTTTCAGCTCCACCAGCTAATCCAGACCATAATGCAATATCACCAGCATGTCTTCCCATAACTTCAATTACATATGTACGTTCATGTGATGTTGCTGTGTCACGAATTTTATCAATCGCATCGATTACTGTGTTAAGAGCTGTATCAAAACCAATTGTAAAATCTGTTCCTGGTATGTCGTTATCTATTGTTCCAGGGACACCTACACATGGAAAACCATGTTCTGTAAGCTTTTTCGCTCCCATATAAGAGCCATCTCCACCGATAACAACTAACCCTTCAATACCATGTTTTTTTAATTGTTCAATACCTTTTAATCTTCCTTCAACTGTTTTAAATTCAGGACATCTCGCTGTATACAGTTTTGTACCGCCACGATGAATAATATCTCCGACAGATCCTAATTCTAATTTCTCAATCTGTCCATTAATTAATCCTGAATACCCATGGTAGATACCATAGATCTCTACATTATGATAAATTGCTTTACGTACAACTGCACGAACAGCTGCATTCATACCAGGGGAATCTCCTCCACTAGTTAGGACACCTATTTTCTTCAACTTACTTCACCCCACTATAATAAAATGGCAATTGTTATCTATTACAAAAATAACATGAATACATTGTTATCACAACAAAAGTCAAAGAGCTCACTTTTTGTCGAATAACCTTTTCATAGACCTTTTTCATTATACAATAAATTATCTACTGTGTTTATTGAATTATGTAAATTTGTGAAATTATTGTTTGAAGTAGCTTAATTCCAACGCAATAGAAATTGTATACCATGAAAAATCACTCATATTTGTAAATATTGATCACTTTTTTAGTATTTATTAAGCACTATAGCACTATGGTTAGTGTACCGAAAAAAAGAGCGAAAAAACACTCCGAAAAGAAAACGTGGACCTATTGGCCTCACGTTTTAACTATTTTACCCCAAGTAACTCATCTGCAAACGAAACTTGGCCTATTCTTTTATATTTTTCATATCGGTGCTGCTTTAATTCTTCTCCATTCATTACCAATAGAGCTTTAAGAGAATCTGCTAACACAGCCTCAATGTTTTTAGCTTGAACTAAAAGGTCTTTATGAGCCCCACCTTTAACCTCTGGAATAATTTCGTCCACAACACCTAATTCTTTTAAGTCGGGAGCTGTAATTTTCATCGTTTCTGCTGCTTTTTTTGCCAAACTAGAATCTTTCCATAATAATGCAGCAGCACCTTCTGGTGAAATAACAGAGTAAGTAGAATTTTCAAGCATGTGGATGTAATTTCCTACACCTAAAGCTAATGCCCCACCACTTCCTCCTTCACCAATGACAATACATATTACTGGTACAGATAACCCAGCCATTTCAAATAGATTTTTGGCAATTGCCTCACTTTGACCACGCTCTTCCGCTGCTTTTCCAGGATATGCACCTTTTGTATCAATAAAACAAATAATCGGACGATTAAATTTATCTGCTTGTTTCATTAATCTAAGTGCTTTGCGATATCCTTCAGGATGTGGCATGCCAAAATTTCTACGAATATTTTCTTTTGTGTCTTTTCCACGTTGATGACCAATAACAGTAACAGGCATGCCCTTGAATTTAGCAATTCCACTTACAATAGCATCATCATCACCATAATAGCGGTCACCATGACATTCAAGAAAGTTTGTAAAAATATGTTCAATATAATCAAGAGTTGTTGGTCTACTAGGGTGCCTAGCAATCTGGACGCGATCCCAAGGCTTAATATTTGAGTAGACTTCTCCTTCTAGATATTCTAATCTAGCTTCTAATTTCTCAATTTCTGATGAAAGATCTACATCTGATTGGCTAGTAAACTCTTTTAATTCAGTGATTTTTTTTCTAAGCTCTGTTACGGGCTTTTCGAATTCTAATTCCCCTACCAAGTTAACTCACCTCCTGGTTGATGAATATCAAGGATGTTCCCAAGGGTTTCTTTTAAATCCTTACGATGAATAACAGCATCTAACTGACCATGCTTTAGTAGAAATTCAGCCGTTTGAAAGTCTTCTGGAAGATCTTCTCGAATCGTTTGTTCAATAATTCTTCTTCCTGCAAATCCTATAAGTGCACCCGGTTCTGCAAAATTGTAATCACCTAAAGAAGCAAAACTTGCTGAAACTCCTCCTGTTGTTGGATGTGTCATGACAGAAATAATTAATCCGCTATTATCGCTAAATAGCTTTAAAGCTGAACTAGTTTTTGCCATTTGCATTAAACTCAAAACACCCTCCTGCATTCGTGCACCACCTGAGGCTGTTAAGATAATAAACGGCAGACCTTGATCGTTCGCTTTCTCAATCGCTCTTGTTATTTTTTCACCTACAACAGAACCCATGCTACCCATTCTAAAGCTAGCATCCATGATAGCTACAGTTGTTTTAAATCCATTAATCATGCCTTCACCAGTAACAACTGCTTCATTCTGCTTTGTTTTCTGTCGATCTTTTTCTAACTTTTCTTCATAACCTGGAAAATCCAATGGGTTTTCTGATGTCATTTCTTTATCATATTCAACAAAGGTGTTTTCATCAAATAAACTCTTAATTCGTTCCTTGGCATTCATTTGGTGATGATAACCACAATTCATACAAACCTTGAGGTTTTTAGTTAATTCCTTCGAGTAAATAATTTTTTTGCAACTTGAACATTTCATGACAATACCTTCAGGAACATCTTGTTTTGCTTGTTCAGAAGGAATTGATGCATACTTTTTTTTCTTAGGTTTTGTAAATAAATCTTTGAGCAAAACGGTACCTCCCTTATTAAAAGCTCTCTATTAAAACAAACTATTTGTAAAACATCAGTTATCTTTACTTTAATGAATTAATAGCTTGTATGTTGTAGAAAATTGTCAACAGCTATTCGACATTTTCTTCAAGAGTTAACATTTTATAAGCTTTCATTGTTTTATCATTATCTTTCACTAATAAGGCACTTACTAGATTTTCAAAATACTCCTTGGGATATGTCGCAGCTTTATTACGTGTAGAAACAAAGTTTACATATTCATTAAGAACTCTCCAGATACGAGAAAGTAAATAATTGTTAGCTATTAATACAAGGTTATTCATAAATTCATATCTAGTAAGTATATTCTCTTTTAAATGACGCGCTAACTGTTTAAGCTCTTCTTCATGATCTGTTTGTAAAATCAACTGTATGGCGCTATGTTCAAGAAGAGTATTCATTTCAATAATGTCGTTAATTGCCTTTGATTCTTCTAAAATAAATGTTCCAAGTAGCTCGATAAGGTTATGTTCTCTAAAATCCTTAAGAAACGTACCTTCTCCTCTTCTTGTCTCAATCATCCCTAACAATTCTAGTGCTCTCAATGCTTCTCTAACAGATGACCTACCTACTTTAAGCTTTTCTGCAAACTCTCTTTCAGAAGGAATTTTATCACCATATGAGAGCTGTTTTTCAGCAATATATGCTTTAATATGGCGAAGAATCTCAATATAAACTTTCGATTGTGCAGTTGTCAAAGACTAATCACTCACTTTTATTCGATTATGGCAAGTTTCCTTGTTTTTTCCACCACTTCCCGAGGATCGACTTTTATTCTAGCCACCCCTGTTTCCATTGCAGCTTTTGCAACTGCAGATGCAACTGCCGGGGCCACCCTAGGATCAAATGGAGCTGGGATAACATATTCAGGACTCAAATCTTGTTCTGAAATCAAAGAAGCAATCGCTTCAACAGCAGCAATCTTCATTTGTTCGTTTATGTGAGTCGCTCTAACATCCAAAGCACCTCTGAAGATACCAGGAAATGCTAGAACATTATTTACCTGATTAGGGAAATCTGATCTTCCAGTACCAATAACCATTGCTCCAGCAGACTTTGCATCTTCAGGCATAATTTCAGGTACCGGATTTGCCATTGCAAAGATAATGGGCCCACTATTCATCGTTTCAACCATTTCTTTTGTTAATGCACCTTCAACTGATACACCAATAAACACATCAGCACCGCTAAGAACTTCTTCTAGGGAGCCTTCTACTTGATCACGATTCGTGTATTTAGCAACTTCTGATTTCACATCATTCATTCCATAAGGACGATTTTCATAAATTGCCCCTTTTGAATCACACATAATAATGTCTCTTACACCATATCGATATAGTAATTTAATAATAGCAATACCAGCAGCGCCAGCTCCATTCGCTACAACGCGAATGTTCCCCATACTTTTCCCTACTATTTTTAAAGCATTTACAAGACCAGCTACAGTAACAATAGCTGTTCCATGTTGATCATCATGAAAAATAGGAATATTCGTTTCTTTTTTCAATCGCTCTTCAATAACAAAGCAATTTGGTGCGGCAATATCTTCTAAATTCACTCCGCCAAAATTTGGCTCTAAAAGCTTCACTGTGTTAATGATTTGATCAACATCTGTCGTATTTAAACAAATAGGAAAAGCGTCCACTCCTGCAAAGCTTTTAAATAATACTGCTTTCCCCTCCATAACAGGTAGTGCAGCTTCAGGACCTATATTTCCTAAGCCTAAAACAGCTGTACCATCAGAAACAACGGCAACCATATTTCCTTTCATTGTATAATCATAAACTTTATTTTTATCATCATAAATATCTTTACAAGGTTCTGCTACACCGGGCGAATATGCAAGACTTAAATCATGTGCATTTATAACCGGTATTTTTGACTTTGTCTCTAGTTTACCTTTATGAATACGATGGATATGTAAAGCCTCTTCACGCAATGACATTTCGACACTCCCCTTGTTTTCGTAACATTTGGATAGGTGAATTTTAAAAATAACAATAAAAATTATGAATTCAATACAAACAATAACATCTCAAATAGTGGTCTGACCACTATGAATCATTATTAAATGATAACATAATTCAGACGTTTGTAAAGAATATCTTATCTGATTATAACTATCGCTGGTCAAAATATGTCCCTATGGCTTCATTAGTATTATTTAGATATAGAGCTATTTTCTTAAATTGGAATAGAGCATATGACACTTGATTACTGCGAGCTTTAGGTAGTGACGAGACTCTACAAATGAAATCAAAAAGGCTTCTGCATCTACTCTTCGATCTTGAAAAACTTGGATCGAATACGTTACCGGATCTGTAGGAGAAAAGATGCCACTAGACTTTATACAGAGCTGTTCACATTAGGATCTATAAAAACAAAGTATGCCATTTGCAATTAGAACCTTTGACTCATTTATTATGTAGTCTGAAGAACTACATTTTCTTTACCTAGTAAAATAACTAAACCATTTAAGCACTCTTCAGATGGAGAAATAGAAAATTCATTTGGAAGCTTAACGGTTTTCTTTTCGGTATTATAGTAAATAAATACAGGAGTAGATCCGCTGTAGTTTTTCAGATGAGTTTTCACGTCATATAGTCTTTGCTGTTCCATTGATTGCTTATCTATTTTTAAAAATAGCTTTGCTTGATGATCTACTGCTTTTACTTGCTCAGCAGCTATCATTTGCTGAACGATAAACTGAAGTTTATGATCACGTTCTTCTACTTTGCCTTCAAAAAGATAAATTTGATTTAGCTTTAATGCTTCACTATATTTCGAATAAATCTGTGGAAACAAAACAGCGTCTATCTCACCTGTTTCGTCCCCGATCATTATAAATGCCATGTTATCTCCTTTTTTCGTCCTAATCGTTCGACTACTCAATATCATGGCACCAACAGAAACCTTCCTATTATGTTTTGAGGATAAAGCTGAGATACTTAATGCATCTGATAAATCGAATTTTTGGCGATACATTTCAACAGGATGACTTGAGAAATAAAAGCCTAAAGCTTCTTTTTCAAACTTCAATTTTTCTTCTATTTTGAATGAATCCACTTCAATGTATTTGGGCTTTAACATAAATTCATCTTCTAAAAACAAGTCAAATTGATTGTCATCTGCCGGCTTCATTAGCTCAGCATGTTCTATTGCCACATCCAAGCTTGCTAATAATGTTGAACGCTCAACTTCAAATTCATCCATAGCTCCAGCAAAAATCAATTGTTCCATTGTTCGTCTAGTGACTATTTGCATTGAAACTCTAATGCAAAAATCAAATAAATCTGTAAACCGTTTTTGTCTTCTTGCATTAAAAATTTCTCTTATTGCCGCAACTCCAACATTTTTAATTGCTGATAAGCTAAAACGGATGCTATTGTCTTCAACTAAAAATCGATATTCACTATTGTTTACAGAAGGAGGAAGAATAGTTACATCCTTTTGCTTTGCTTCCCTTACATATTGTGTAACTTTATCTTCATTTCCACTTACACTTGTTAACAGAGCGGCCATAAAATAAATTTGATAATTTGCCTTTAAGTAAGCCAATTGATAGGAAATCATACTATATGCAACTGCATGGCTTCGATTAAATCCATAATTTGCAAATTTAACAATTAAATCATAAATCGCGTGAGCTACTTGCTCACTATATCCGTTTGTTTTACAGCCTTTAACAAAATGAGCTCTTTCTTCATCAAGCACTTCCTTTTTCTTCTTCCCAACAGCTCTTCTTAACAAATCAGCTTCTCCTAAAGAGAAACCCGCAATGGAAGAAGCTAGCTCCATAATTTGTTCTTGATAAACAATAACACCATATGTATTTCGCAAAATAGGCTCAAGAGCTGGATGAATCAGATTTATTTCACTTCGTTGATGCTTACGTTCAATATATAGTGGGATATTTTCCATTGGACCTGGTCTGTATAAAGCATTAACTGCCACAATATCTTCGAGATTAGTAGGAATGAGCCGCTTTAAAACACTTCTCATCCCTTCTGATTCAAGCTGAAATATGCCAGTCGTATCTCCTTTTGATAATAGCTCAAATGTTTTATGGTCTTCATAAGATATGTTCGTTAAGTTAATGAGTTTTCCTTCTCCACGCTTGATTAGTTTTGTTATATTCTCAATTAATGATAAATTCCTTAACCCTAAGAAATCCATTTTTAATAGTCCTAGTTCTTCTAAGTAGTCCATTGAAAATTGAGATAAATAAACTTCTTGTTGACCTTCTTGAATAGGAATAATATTTGTTAATGGTTGATCACTAAGCACTACTCCTGCTGCATGTGTAGAAGTATGTCTTGGTAATCCTTCTATTTTCAATGCTGTTTCAATAATCTTTTTGTATAACGAATGTTCGTTAATAAGTTTTTGAAGTTGTTGAGATTCTTTTAATGCATCAGAAAGAGAAATTCCAGGTCGAGTTGGTATTAATTTAGAAAGTATATCTGTTTCCTTTGGAGAAGCCCCCATTACCCTGCCAACATCTCTAATAGCTGCTTTAGCTGCTAACGTACCAAATGTAATAATTTGAGCTACATGCATTTTGCCGTACTTATTTGCCACATAGGCGATTACTTCATCTCTTCGTGTATCTGGAAAATCAATATCTATATCAGGCATCGTGATTCGTTCAGGATTTAAAAATCTTTCAAAAAGTAACTTATGTTTTATTGGATCAACATTTGTAATATTTAAAACATATGACACAAGTGATCCTGCCGCTGATCCGCGCCCTGGTCCAGTTAGTATTCCTTGTTCATGAGCATATCTCATAAAATCCCAAACAATTAAAAAATAATCACTGAACTTCATTTTTTTTATCACATCTAGTTCATAAGTTAATCTTTTTTTATAAACTAAATCAGCTTCACCCACTTTTTCTGCTAACCCTTTTAAGCAAAGCTCCATTAAATATTCATCAGCATTTTGTTTGTTCCCAGTGGGGAACTTTGGTAATCGAGTAACACCTAATTCTAGATTTACTACACAACGATTTGCTATAGAAATCGTATTTTCTAATGCTTCAGGATATTGTTCAAAGATTGAAGCCATTTCCTTGGCAGACTTAAGATTGTTTTCTTGTGAAGCTTGCGATTCAACATCTATTTCTGAAAGCTTTTCATTATTTTTAATAGCTAATAAACATTGTTGCGCAATATATTCGTCTTTCTCAATATAAGAAACATCATTTGCTGCAACGATGGGCACTCCTATCTTTTTACTTAACTCGTAAGTATGGTTAAGTAATTCATCATCATTTTTATCGGATTTCTGTAATCCTAAATAAAATGACTTTTCACCAAAAATCCTCATATAATTTTCTATCACTGAAGTGACTTTTTCATCGGTTTCTTCATTGAGATATTTTTCTATAAGACCATCATTACTTGGACTTATGGCAATAAGTCCGTCACTGTAGCTTTTCAACCATCTTTCTGGGAGACCTTCAACAGATTTCGTTTGTAGAGCACTGCTTATCTTCAGTAAGTTTTTATAACCATTATTATTTTCAGCCAATAATACGAGAGTTGTCGTATCTTTTCCTTCATTACCCTCATTTAACACTTTAATTGTTAATCCTATAATAGGCTTTATCCCATGTTGTAAGCATAGTTTATAAAACGGAACTGTTGCGTACATTACTTGAAAATCAGTTAACGCCAAAGCCTTAAAATTTAATTCCTTCGCCTTTCTAACAAGTTGGTCCAGTCTGACAGAACTTGTTAAAAGACTATATGCACTTTTCACTTGAAGATGTATAAAAGGCAAAAGTCTCCCCCCTTCCATATTTTATGATTAACATTTATTTAATCAGATTTCTTAAACATTTTTATAGCCATTTAAAGAGTAAGGCTTCACTTTGATAAAGTCACATTTTAATTTGCTTGTTGAGCAAAAATTAAATAATACAAATAAGTTTATATGTCCACTTTCTATTATATTCGGAGAATTTTATGAGCACAAATAAGAGGTTACATACTAAAACGAAACATACTTAAAATAGGTCGTCCATATATATGTATTGAGGAGGTTGATAAATATGGACAAAGAAGCCTTTATACCGGCATTTATTCATAGCTACTTTATTGCACTTGGGGTCATTTTAGGTGGAACACTTATTGGTGCGATCGGTGCTTTTTTAGCAGGTGAACCACCATTAACAAAAATGTTTGAGTTCGCTAACAGTTTAAAGATTTGGGCTCTTGTCGCTGCCATTGGAGGAACCTTTGATGCTTTTTATAGTTTTGAAAGAGGTATTTTCCAAGGTGAAACTAGGGACATCGTTAAACAGGTCTTACTCATTGTATCTGCAATGGGCGGTGCACAAACAGGTTGGCATTTGATTGCTTGGTTAACACAGGAGCATATTACATGAGAATTCCTCCACATTATCAACAACCAACTTGGCAACGTTTTTTTGCAGGAGTGGCCATAGGTGCGATTATTAGTTGGGCTGTTTTTTTATTTATTTTTGGCGTCATACAAGAAAAACAAAGCACTCAAATAGAGAAGCAGAGAAAAGATATCGACGAATTAATACAAAAAGGAGAAATTTATCAACAGGAATATTCTAAATTAAATAAAGAAGCGCAAAAAAAACTTACGATACAAGAGCTAACGATTGATTTAACAAATGGTGATAAATATCATTTGAAAGATTTTAAAATAAAAAATATTGAAGATAAGGTAAAGAGTGAATTAGCTGACATTGTGATTGCTAAAGATATTGAGAGTATTTATTCAAACCATTTATTAATTGAAAGAATGATTGAGAACCTTCGAATAGAGCTTGAAGATGGAAATAAATACAAACTGAAACTGACGAAATTCATGCTTCATACAACACTTGCAATCGAAATAGAGATTTCATATTTAGACTAAATTCATTGATATTGTTACTATTATAAAGGCTGTTTACGTAAACTTTGTTGTTTTTTTAAATCTATATGGAAAAGTCTAGAGGTATCTTTTCTTCTATAAATCGCACCTTTTATGCGATAAGCCTTTATAAATACCTTTCACTTTCATCCGTGGGCGGTCCGGGAGCCTCCTCTGCGATACGCCTGTGGAATTATTAGAGTGATATGATATCTTCGAAGCTGAAGTCAAGTTTCTGTAGTTTCATCTTTGCCATTCAAGTTTTATATTACCTATAGAACACAAAATGAATAGGATAAATGTAACAATTTCATGTAATTTCTAAGAATTCTATCGCAATTCCCAATTTTTTTGATAAAATAGAAATAGGAAAAACAAGGAAATAAATAAGAAGAACCATGACTTTGTTTTCCTCATCTTCGTTAAAACCCTATCACCACGTTTTTATTTAAAAACTTTCTGTCACATCATTCACATTTTTTATTCATCACCAATTTAACCTCGATTCAGGAATGATAAGCTAAACATTTCTCAAAGCTCTTTTCTAGGGTATTAAAGCTTTATGTTTTAGTTGATTGTAGTAAAAGAACTGCTATTCTCAAGCTTAGGAAAGTGATTTTTATCAAACCACTTTGGAATAGTTATCTTCTAGAGTGAACGTGTTTTAAAAACTAGGAGGGATCAAAAATGAATATCATGAATAATCGAAAACTGGCCCAAGAAAAACTAGAAAGTATTAAAAAAGGTTTCTCTGCATATGAAGAATCACCCGAAATAGCTGATTTAATAAAAAGGGAGATTGGTATTCTTCAACTTGATGTTTATGAAGATGCTACAGAATTCGGTTTTTGGTTTATTCCAAACAGAGAAAAGTAAGCGTTACAAAAGTGACCCAAAGCTCAAATAGCCTTTTTTCCATCGAATAAAAAATCCTTGGAAAAGGTTCGGAAAGCCTTATTCCGAACCTCAATACATATTTTTTAGTTTTGTTGACAAAGGAGATCCAAATCCTTTAACACATTTTCTACTTCTTCCCAACTATAAACAGACGCGCCAGATGCTAATGGATGACCTCCACCATTATACTTCTTAGCCAATTGATTAATAACGATATCCTTTGAACGAAGTCTAACACGAATTTGACTTGATTCTTCAACAAAGAATGCCCATGCTCTAACTCCATCAATATTACCTAAAATACTCACTAACTGTGATGCTTCTGATGGTGTTACATCATATTGCTGTAGCATTTCCTTCGTAATGTTCATATGTGCTGAACCATAAGAGGTTAACGTAAAATTTTGTAACACATACCCACTCAACTGTGCGACATTTCTCTTTGTCTTATATAATTCATCATATAATGATGTTGGTTGAATTCCTTCTGAAATTAATGCACTAGCATACTGAAAGGTTTTTTCTGTGGTACTTGGAAAAAGGAAACGACCTGTATCACCTACAATACCAGCATAAAGTAGTTCTGCAGCTTTTTTAGATAAAACTAAATCTTCTTCTTTTCCAGCTAAAAACAACTCATAAATCATTTCACTTGTTGCACTTGCCTCAGTGTCAACCCATAAAAGATCTCCATATTTATCATCGTTAGGATGATGATCAATCTTAATAATTGACTTTCCAGTTTTATAACGCTGATCACTAACACGAGCCTGATTTGCTGTATCACATACAATAACTAATGCCTCATTGTATATATCATCAGCAACAATATCCATTTTATAAAGGAATTCTAATGAAGGCTCTGTTTCACCTACCACATAAATACTTTTATTAGGATAAGAAGTTTTTAGTATCTCAGCTAATCCACATTGTGAACCATATGCATCTGGATCAGGTCGAACATGTCTGTGGATAATAATTGTATCATTTTGACGGATTGTTTCTAATATTTGTTGTTTCATCCTATTCTCCTTTGCTCTCTATATCAATTATTAAAGCATAAATAGAGACAATGTAAAAGAAAGATCCACGAGCTTTTTTTGAAAAAATCTGTTTTTACAAACTTTGTTGCTTTTAGTCATTTGAAGAAAACAGCTCTGTATAAAGTCTTGTGGCATCTTTTTTTCTTAGAATAGTACTTATATATGATAAAAACATTGTTCCTAGCAGGAAATTAGGTTAATTAGCAACAATCCTTCAGAAAAGAGCTTTTAAATAATAGATTTTCACTTAAGAAATGTTAAAATAGAGTGACACTTTTATATGGAATTTATCTATTCACTATTTCTTATTATCATTCGGAGGTTTTCCTATGCCAGTATTTGTCTTCTTTATTGTTGTTTCATTAGCTTTTTATGTGTTTTATAAAATGAAAGCTTATAGATCAAAAGATACATTAGAAAAACGATGGTTTTCATCTAAGTCGAGTATTGCATTAGGCATCTTTGTCGCTTCTTTTGGTGCCAATCAAATGTTTCTATTTCGTTCAACTTTAGCTTTGGTAATTGGTCTTATCTTTATTGTGATAGGTGTTGCAAGTGCATGGGCTGGTTACCGTGCTTATAGGCACTACTTACCACAATTGACGAAGAAGTCACAATAAAATACAAGACAACCTTGTTTTAGACTCTAATTAGCATAAATCGAAAAGAAAAAGAAGCTTCTAAGCTTTCTTATTCTTCAGCCATAAACAACAGACCTCCTAGACTATCTAGGAGGTCTGTTGTTTATAGGAAGATCATTTCTCTCATTATAAATTGCTTCCATTTTTAACGTTCGATTAATTGAACCATCATCATTGCTTTTCCAACTACTGCCCCATCACTAAACGCTTCTATGTCAATCTTTCCAAATTTACGACCGACCTCTAATATCCTCGGATGAATTTCAAGCATCGTTTCCATCTGTACTGGCTTTATAAAATAAATTGTTATATTTTCAACGATAATATCGCCTTTTTTTTGAGCTCGAAGATAACGGTTCACAGCTTCTGTCACAAGAGTTGTGAACACACCATATGAAATCGTTCCAAGATGATTTGTCATTTGTGGACTTACCTCACACCGGAAAATACTACTTCTTTTCGTATCATCTTCTATTGTGACAAACTGATTTGTCACAATATCATCAATCTTCTCACCAATTTGTGGCTGACGTTGAATCATTTGTAGTGCTTTTAAAACATCTTGACGACTAATCATCCCTTGCAAACGATTTTGTTGATCTACAACAGGTAGAACTTCGATACCTTCCCATACCATCATTTGCGCAGCAGAAGCAACAGACGTTTTTCCAATTACCGTAATTGGACTTTTCGTCATCACTTTTTCGATGATTGTTGCATGATCATACCCCATAACATCCTTTGATGTAACAATACCTTGTACTTTCATGTTTTGATCAATAACTGGAAATCGACCATGTCCTGTTTCATAATTATGTTGATACCAGGTTGCAATATTATCACTAGTATATAAACAAATTGTCTTATCAACAGGAGTTAAGATATCCTCAACTTGAACAATTTCCTTTTTGATCAGTTGATCATATATTGCTCGATTAATCATGGTACCTACTGTAAATGTATCATAGCTTGTCGAAATAATCGGCAACTCTAGTTCATCTGCTAGTTTTTTTACATGATCATCTGTATCAAATCCACCAGTAATTAATACAGCGGCACCTGCCTCAAGCGCATATTGGTGAGCATTTGTCCGGTTTCCTACGATTAATAAATTCCCAGCACCAGTGTATCTCATCATTGCCTCTAGCTTCATTGCGCCAATAACAAACTTATTTAGGGTTTTGTGTAAACCAGCTCTTCCACCTAATACTTGTCCATCAACAATATTAACAACTTCTGCATAAGTTAATTTCTCAAAGTTTTCTTTTTTCTTCGTCTCAATCCGAATTGTACCAACACGTTCAATTGTACTAACGTATCCTTTGTTTTCTGCTTCCTTAATTGCTCTATAAGCTGTTCCTTCACTCACGTTAATTTCCTTTGCAATTTGACGCACAGAAATTTTTTCTCCAACAGAAAGTGAAGTGATATATTGTAAAATTTGCTCATGCTTTGTAGCCAAGCTTCATCACCCTTTATAATAGTGAATTCTTATCATAACTAGCTCAGTTAATTCTTTTTGCTGATAATGGTTAACAGCTAGATTAACAGGAACCAATTTCACCAGTCATATTTCATTCAATTAATTATGCTAATTCATGACATTGTAGTATTTTGACTGAATATAACATATGAATCCACTATTATTATAAGGGTCTAAGAAACTTATATCAACGCATCATTTGTCGTTGTCTCTTCTTCTGAAGTGATTGCTTGTAAGATTTTTTCTCAGTTACAGCTTTTTTAGGATGATATAAATAGTGGGCAAAGTTACCTCCTATAACAAAAATAGCTAAACATAACCAACTCATAGCAAAAACAGTTTGCATCTGATTACCTGATAATGAAATTTGTTGTAGACCATAATAAAGCATCATTAAGGCAATTAAAGCATACAATAAATTTTTCAAAACACTCATCCTTTCAAAACATTTCTATAATTCACTTTATGCATGTACAACAAAAAAAAGAAGCGAATGATTCTATCGCTTCCTAAATAAGATGATCACTGAACTTACTAATAGAGTCTATCAATTCTTAAGTATGTGAAAGGTCATATTTTTCGCCAACATCTAATAACAATCCTTTATTTTCCGGTAACATATTAATAAAAATTTGTGGATCCTGTTTAATTAACTCAAACGTATTATAATGGATTGGCACAACTTTCTTCGCCTTTAACCAATCTGCTGCTAACTTTGCATCTTCTGGACCCATAGTTAAATTATCGCCAATGGGTAAAAAAGCTAAGTCAATTGAATGATGCTCTCCAATCATTTTCATATCTGAAAACAGTGAAGTATCACCTGCATGATAAATCGTTTTTTCATTTGAAGTAAATAATACCCCTGATGGCATACCAGTATAAATGACAGTACCATCTTTTTCTTCATAGCTTGAACCATGAAAGGCCTGTGTTAATTTCACAGTCCCAAAGTCAAATTGATAAGCACCTCCAATATTCATAGGATGAACGTTAATTCCATGTTTCCCTATGTAAACCGCTAATTCATATGGTGCGATAACAAGTGCATCATTTTTCTTCGCTATTTCTACGGTATCACCAACATGATCGTTATGACCGTGAGTCAATATGATTACATCTACTTCCAGTTCCTCTACTTTTAGATCGGTTAAGCCATTTCCTTTTACAAAGGGATCAATAATTATTTTTTTATTATCCATTGTGGCAATTTGTACAACAGAATGACCATGATAAGATATTTTCATTTCATTTTCCCTACTTTCCTTAAGTGCTAGTTTTTGCTGGCATTCGTTTGCTGCAAGAAAATGTTAAAAAGAATCAAAGTACTAAAAATCAAAATTAACTTTAACAATAGCCAAATACTCAAATTTTTTTCTGCTCTTAAAATAATACCCATATTCCGTTACATATTAAACTAGAAAAGCTAATGTAAATTCGTATCGAACAATCAAGGTAAATAAGCCAATTTAGATTGTAGGGTCCCTACCCTTCAGTTCTAAATTGGCTTGATTTACGTTTAGTTAATAGACAGTGAATTGTACTCTCAAGATGATCTAATCTTCAAAAAAACAAACAAGCTACCGGAGTAAGATGCAGAGATTAAATCCAAATTTTTACACATTTTATAAAATATTTAAAAATAATAAAGCTCACACGAATTAAATACCTAATAAAAATGCTCGTGGATCTGTATAAGACAGACCATGCGCCTCAGCAACTGCTTCATAAGCAACATAACCACCTAAGGTATTTATCCCTTTTAGCAAAGCTTCATTTTCTAAACATGCTTTATTATAGCCTTTAGTAGCAATTTGAACTGCGTAAGGTACAGTTACATTTGTTAATGCAATGGTCGATGTGCGTGGAACTGCACCAGGCATATTCGCTACTGCATAATGCAAAACTCCATGCTTTTCATATGTTGGATTATCGTGAGTGGTTATTTTATTAGTTGTTGCAAAAATCCCACCTTGATCTATCGCTATATCAACGATAACAGATCCTTGTGACATTGATTTTACATCATCCTCAGTCACAAGCTTCGGCGCTCTTGCTCCAGGAATAAGAACAGCTCCAATCACAAGATCTGATTGACGTACAGCTTCTGAAATAGATAATGGGTTTGACATACGTGTTGAGATATTTTTGCCAAAGATATCATCTAATTGTCTTAATCTTTCTGGATTCACATCAATAATTGTGACTTCTGCACCTAAACCTATAGCAATTTTTGCTGCATTTGTGCCAGCTACACCACCGCCGATAATGGTGACCTTACCGCGTTGAGTTCCAGGTACTCCAGCTAATAAGATTCCTTTTCCTCCGCGAGGTTTTTCTAAAAACTGTGCACCTATCTGTGAAGCCATTCTTCCGGCAACCTCACTCATAGGAGTTAAAAGTGGTAGTGACCCATTTGGTAGTTGAACTGTTTCATATGCAATTGAAATTACTTTATGATTGATTAATGCCACTGTTAATTCTGGCTCTGGTGCCAGGTGTAGATACGTAAATAAAATGAGTCCCTCTCTAAAATATTGGAATTCCTCTTTTAATGGCTCTTTTACCTTCATAACCATATCCATTGACCAAGCTTGTAGTGCAGTGTTTACAATTTGAGCTCCTGCTTCAATATACTGTTCGTCAGAAAAGCCAGATCCGAATCCAGCATTTTTTTCTATATAAACTTCATGACCCGTTTTAACAAGGTGAGAAGCACCCGCAGGCGTCATTGCTACACGATTTTCATTGTTTTTTATTTCTGCAGGAATCCCAATCTTCATATAAATCCTTCCTTTCATTTTTGCGTCCTTATCAGTATGACCGTAATTTATCATATGATTACGCAGTAAGTCAGGTAAGTGAAGATTTACTATTTTTTGAACCTTTTAATCGGTGCTGTTGATTTCCTAGACAGCCATTCGCTTTTCTAGGCTTTTTAAAAGAAGTCTTTTCAGATATTCAAACCTTAACAACAATGTGATAAAAAATAACAGTAATTAAATATGATGCCTATGTATAACATTAGCTCCACCAGTTACCTCTATGATAGAACCTGTGATCATATCAGAATTTTCATGGCAAATAAAAGCCAATGTTCGTGCAATGTCCTCGCCAGTTCCCGATCTTCCAATAGGAGTGTTTGCATCAGCTAAATTTCTTGATTCAACAATAGTCGCTTCCTTCATTTCTCCAATGATATTACCAGGACAAATCATGTTTGCTGTTATCCCATTCTCTGCCTCTTCAATACTAATTGATTTAGTCAACGAAACAAGCCCGACCTTTGCTGCACTAAATGCTGATCGATGAAGCCAACCAGGTGATGATTCCGCTCCTTGAAAGCCATATGTAATAATTCGCCCATATTGTTGTTTCCTCATTATCGGGACGACCAATTTAAATAAATGAAAAACAGAGCTAAGATTTCCTTCAATCATTTGATACCATTCATCATCTGAATAATCAGCTAACTTTTTCCTTTCAAATATATATGGTCCTGCGTTATTTATTAAGCAATCAATCCGCCCGAAGCGTTCGATCGTTAATTGTATTATTTTTGTTAAATCTTCTTTTTTAGTCACATCTCCTTGAACAAAAAGCAGCCGATCAAGCATATGTGAATATGTATGTTTCAATTCTTCTACAGCTTGAATATCTTGATGATAATTTACCGTCACAGAAAAACCATTTTTTAAAAACTCTTCTGTTACTTTTTTTCCTAACCCTTTAGATCCTGCAGTAATAAGGGCATGTCGCACGATAAATTTCCTCCCCTAACTTGTCCTTATTGATAGCTAGTTCACACTGTTCTTAATACTTTCGGCATGAACATAGCCAATATAAAAAACGCTCTTCCTTATACAATAAACAGAATATAAGTTTGTTACCAATTCTATTGTGCTAGTAATATGATCATTTTACAATAAACTTGTTTTGAAACTTGTAACATTTTGTAATGATGATAAGGAAATTTTTCTGATTCTATATTAAATAAAAACATAAAAAAACAGCTGATCTTTTATAAAAGATCAGCTGTTTTTTGCTTATAAAATAATACCTCTAGTCTCTTCTCACTTGAAAATGCTCTTGAAGAAAATTGGGATCATATTGCTGTTCGACAACTCCACTTGAATAAGAATCTGTTAATTGTTGCATTGTTTCTTGTTCACCAAGATGGTCATAGTAGTAGGTTTGTCGCGTTACTCTTCTTTCTTGCACTAGTTTTCAGCTCCTTATTTTCAACTATACACATATAGTGTTTCTGAAAAAAAGAAGCTTATACTGTTAATTTAATTGTTTAACCTTCTAACGATGTTTTTGCCTTTTGTATTGCAATGTTCACCATTTCAAAGCCTGTTCCGCCTGCACTCATACGCTTTCTAACTGCCTCAAATGGATTGATCACTTCATATAAATCTTCCTCAAATAGGTTAGAAGATTTTTTATATTCTTCAAAAGGTAAATCCTTCAAATATATTCCTGACTGAATACATTGATAAACTAATGTACCAACAACTTCATGTGCCTCTCTAAAAGGCATTCCTTTAGTTGATAAGTAATCTGCAAGCTCAGTTGCATTTGAAAAATCTTCTTTTGTCGCTTTTTCCATTTTTTCTTTATTTACTTTTAATGTATCAATCATACCAATGAAGATTTGTAGACTTCCTTCTATTGTTTTAACTGTATCAAACATACCTTCTTTATCTTCTTGAAGATCTTTGTTATAAGCAAGTGGAAGTCCCTTTAAAATAGTCAATAATGACATTAGATTTCCATAAACTCTGCCCGTTTTGCCTCTTATAAGCTCAGCCATATCCGGATTTTTCTTTTGTGGCATGATGCTGCTACCTGTTGCGTAAGTATCATCAAGTTCAATAAATTGAAACTCCTGTGAACACCATAAAATGATTTCTTCACATAAACGAGAAAGGTGCATCATCATAAGTGAACTATTGCTTAAAAACTCTATAATAAAATCTCTGTCACTAACACCATCTAAGCTATTTTCATATATTCCTTCAAAGCCAAGCTTTTCAGCTGTATACTCACGATCTATTGGAAAAGTAGTACCTGCAAGTGCAGCAGATCCCAACGGTGATATATTAATACGTTTTAAGGATTCTTCAAATCTTTGTTTGTCACGATCTAACATCCAAAAGTAAGCCATAAGATGATGTGCAAATGAAATAGGTTGAGCACGTTGCAGGTGGGTATAACCAGGTAAAATAGTCTCTACGTGTGCTTCTGCCTTATTCACAAGTGATGATTGAAGTCCCTCAATTAGTTCAACAACCATTTCAACATGTTTACGTAAATATAGGTGCATATCAGTAGCTACTTGGTCATTTCTACTTCTACCCGTATGTAACTTTCCTCCAACAGGACCAATTTCATCAATTAGAAGCTTTTCAATATTCAGATGAATATCCTCATAGTTAACTGAAAAGGTAAGTTCATTTTTCTTTGCTTTTTCTAAAAGTGTTGTTAAGCCTTTTGTTATTTCTTCAGCTTCATCTTTAGAAATAATTCCGCATTTACCTAACATTTCGACATGCGCAAGACTACCTGTAATATCTTCCTCAACTAATTCCTTATCAAAATGGATGGATGCGCCAAACTCATCCACCCATTGTTCAGGGGTTTTTTGGAAGCGTCCACCCCAGAGTTTTTTCATACTTCCACCTTCTTGTTTTTCACCATGCTATTCACTTTCGTAGGAAGTCCCCATAGCTCGATAAAGCCAATTGCAGCATTATGATCGAACGCATCATCTTTCGTGTAAGTTGCCAACTTCTCATCATATAACGAGTATTCAGACTTTCTTCCTTCAACGATCGCATGACCTTTAAATAGTTTCACACGTACTGTACCTGTAACATATTTTTGTGTTTCTTCTAGGAAAGCGTGTAAAGCATTTTTTAATGGTGAAAACCAAAGTCCATTATAAATAAGCTCTGTTAACTTTTGTTCAATCACTGGTTTGAAGTGTGCTACTTCTTTTACTAATGTTAAATCTTCAAGTTCTTTATGTGCTTTAATAAGAGTCATTGCACCGGGACACTCATACACTTCACGAGATTTAATTCCTACAAGACGATTTTCAACATGATCAATTCTTCCTACACCATGTTTACCAGCAATCTCGTTTAATTCAAGAATTAATTCATGAAGAGGATATGCTTTGTCATTAATTTTCACTGGAACACCCTGTTCAAAATGAATTTCAATAACTTCCGCTTCATCAGGAGTTTTTTCTAATGGCACGGTTAAATCATAAGCACCTTCTGGTGGAGCAGCCCAAGGATCTTCCAGGATTCCACATTCGTTACTTCTTCCCCAAAGATTTTGGTCAATTGAATATGGGCTATCTAAATTTATTGGAATAGGAATATCATGTTTAATCGCATATTCAATTTCTTCTTCACGTGACCAACCCCATTCTCTAACTGGAGCAAGAACTTCTAAGTCTGGGTTTAATGCTTTAATAGAAACCTCAAAGCGTACTTGATCATTTCCTTTACCTGTACAACCATGTGCAATTGCAACAGCATTTTCTTTTTCTGCAATTTCAACTAATTTTTTGGCAATGAGTGGACGTGATAGAGCTGAAACTAAAGGATACTTTCCTTCATATAAAGCATGTGCTTGAAGTGCAAGCAATGCAAAATCCTTTGCATATTCTTCTTTTGCATCGATCATGTATGATTCTACAGCACCAACTTGTAATGCCTTTTGTTGAACAAAAGCTGTATCTTTTCCTTCGCCAACATCAAGACAACATGCAACAACTGAGTATCCTTGTTCTTGTAACCATTTAATTGCAACAGAAGTATCTAAACCCCCGGAATATGCTAAAACTACTTTTTTCATCTATTTGTTCCTCCTTAGCTGTATAAAAATTAATATATACTAATAAAAATACATTTTCTATGTAAGTATCACTTTACCAACTCTTTCCCCATTTCGTCAATAGAATTTTTGCATATTTTCTCGTATTTTTTGTATAAAAATAAATATTTACCCTTTATTTGCACGAACACGACTTATAAATCGTGTATATATTTCAACTAATGGTACAATAAATATGAAAAAATTTTTGGAGGAATGGGAATGAATGAATTTTTCACCTATAATCCTAGATTAAAAATATCCCTTCCAAAGTTAGATCAAGAATGGGACTCATATAGTTTACATACTCAAAATCGCATATTAACAGACTGGGAACGAATTCGCGGACATATACCTGACAGAATTGCAGAACTCGAAGAAAATATTAACCTTAAACAAGAGGAATTAAATGATGAAGAAAATTTCAAACGCTCTTGTGAATTAACTGAGGAAATTTCTGACTTGGCTTCAATAATAAATGACTTATGGATTTGGTATAGAACATCACAACATATCTCCACTTCCAGAATTCATACATAATAAGAAGCCAAGCTTAAGCGCTTGAATAAGATTTGGCAGGCTTAAGGAGCTCTCGAAAACAGACTAAAGCAAAAACAATAAAAAAAGACCTATCAATCTGTAGAACACTCATGCATAATCTACAAACCGAATACAGTCTTCAATTAGAGGTGGGACAAAAGTATTTTAACAAAATAGTAACTGAACAATGGTTGTAGGTCCTACAGATGCTTTGCATCCCGCAGAAGTCTACGCATATCTCAACGCTAAGCTATTACTTTGCTCAAAACTTTTGTTAATTACTAAGTTATGTCCCTGCCTCATATTATGTATCCTTTTTCACTTCACGTATAACATGACCTAACTCAGGTAGAATCAACTTTTTCATTGCTAGGTTCACGGCACCAGAAGAGCCTGGCATGGAAAAGATTGCAGTATCCATTGCTACACCTGCTACTGCCCTACTAAGTATTGCAGCTGAACCAATATCTTCCTGATAGCTTAGTATACGAAAAATTTCACCGAATCCTGGAATTTCTTTTTCAATTAAAGATTCAACTGCTTCTATCGTCACATCTCTTTTCGCTATTCCTGTTCCTCCATTTGTTAGAACAACATCTATCTCTCTCTTTTCACAGCCTTTTAAGATCGAACTTCGAATTAGCGTTTTTTCATCCTTAACAATCTCATAATCAACCACTACGTGACCGTGCTGTTCCAAGTAATTTTTTATAAGCAAACCACTTTTATCAGTATCTACATTTCTTGTATCACTTATCGTAATCACTTTACACCTAACATGCTTTGGAGCTTCTTTCTTATGCTCGATACTACTCATATTGACCTCCATCATTGTACATCTTTTTCTCTGATATATATCGATATTGATAATATCTGTTTGCAAATTCACTAACATGGCGTGTATTTTGATAATTGATTCCAGCACCAATCATAATACTTACTAACGGTATTCCAGCAATCAACTTTCGTTTAAATAAAGCTAACACTGACAATTTGGCTATCTGCTTCAGAAGATAATCCATACTGTTTGGATCTGCTAAATCTTCATTTCCTTCATAAAAATATGCAAATCGATCTTCCTTGACTTCTTTTTTTAACTCACTCCACCCGCTATATTGCAAATGCTTTGGTAATAATGCGGCATGATATAATTTTAATGAAGTCATCATTTCATAAGGATTATTGATTTCATATCCATAACACATGGATATCATTTGAATGGCTCGTAAATTAAGAATCGTCTGTAACGGTAAATCAACACTTGTTAATAGTAGCCCGCCTGTTCCTGTTATACCACCTTGAAGGAAAGAATAGAGTCTGTGCTTGGATGTTTGCAGGTCAGCTAAATAATGGAGTTGATTAATCGAGAGCTTATGTAAATCACTTATTGTAACAATATCCTCATTTAATGCCTTTGCAGATAATAGGATTTGTTTCTTCGCATCTTGTTGGATAAAGGAATTTTGAATAAACGAATGCAAATTAAAAAGACTAGCATCAATTTTTTTATAGATAATTGTTTTCGTTCGATTCGGTATTTCCTCAATATTTCTGTCTACCCAGCGATTAAATGTACGCTGAAAATCTGTTCTCACATCATTTTGTAATTCTTGTTCCCAACTAGATATTTCGGCTAAAATTGCTGCCTCACGTACTGATTCATTCATCCGTAATGTCTCCTTATTAACGTAATAAGTAGGTCTTTTATGGTGAACCTGTTTTCTTTATCATAACATAAAAAGACAGTCGTTTTGTTTGAACGACTGTCTTTTTTCATTAACGTTTTATTTTGCTAAACGGACAACATCTCTCGCAATCATCACTTCTTCATTTGTAGGAATGACGATTACTTTAACAGGTGAATGTGGATAGCTGATATAAGCTTCTTCTCCACGAACTTTATTAAGAGCTGGATCCCAATAGATCCCCATAAATTCCAAGCCTTTTAAAACACGCGCACGAATTTCAGTACTGTTTTCTCCAATACCAGCTGTGAATATAATCGCATCTACACCAGACATTCTTGCAGCATAAGATCCGATATATTTATGAATACGACTTGCGAAAACCTCAAGCGCAGTTTTTGCTCGTTCGTTTCCTTCTGATGTTGCCTTTTCGATATCACGAAGATCACTAGAAAGACCAGAAATACCCAAAATACCACTCTTCTTATTCAACACATCTAATACTTCGTCAGCTGTTTTCCCTGTTTTCTCCATGATAAATGGCAATAATGCTGGATCAATATTACCAGATCTTGTTCCCATTGCAACTCCTGCAAGTGGTGTGAAGCCCATTGATGTGTCAATCGATTTTCCACCTTCAATTGCCGCAATACTTGCCCCATTACCTAAATGACAGGATATTAGACGAAGGTGCTCAACAGGTCTTCCTAAAATTTCTGCTGCACGTTCTGAAACATATTTATGTGATGTACCATGGAAACCGTATTTACGAATGCCATAATCCTCATAATATTCATAAGGTAGACTATATAAGAATGATTGTTCAGGCATAGTCTGATGAAACGCCGTATCAAACACAGCAACAGCTTCTACATTAGGTAACACCTCTTTAAATGCCTTAATTCCAACAATATTAGCCGGATTATGAAGTGGTGCTAAATCTGAGAGCTCTTCTATTTTACTCAATGTATCGTCAGTAATAATTGCTGAATCATTAAAGATCTCTCCACCATGAACAACACGATGACCTATTCCTTCGATTTCATCTAATGACTCTATAATACCTAAATCAGTAAGTTTAGATAAAAGAATTTTAACTGCTACTGCATGATCTGGAATATCAGAAACCTCTGTCTGTTTTTCATCATTTACTGTAATACTAAAAACCGAGTCATTTATCCCAATTCTTTCTACTAATCCTTTTGTTAACACTTTTTCACTTGGCATATCAAAAAGTTGAAATTTTAATGATGAACTACCTGCATTAATTGCAATAATTTTTGCCATTTTATATCGCTCCTTTTTATTTCAAATCACCATAATACTTATTCTAGAATGTATATGTAATACAAATTGCATGAGCATGAAACGAATGATAAAAATCATGTGTTATAGATCTGCTCATTTTCGTTATTCTCTACTTCATTTAGTCTTTGCAAAAAGCCACTGATTATTATCTGCCTTTTCCATTTAAACACTGACATTTCGACATTTCAAGAACTTGATGAAATTGCAATCGGTTACAGTCAAAATTCTTATAATTCAAACTATTCTTTCGTTAATAATCTTTAAATGGTTACGTTTACACACTATTTTTTCTCATTTCCTTTTAAAATATGATTATGTTGAAGCTAATTGTTGATTTGAGCTGAATATATGAGACTTTATCTAAAAGAAACATGTAAAATGAAAAAAAAGGCCCGAATCTCTATGATTAAGGATTAAGTCAGTCATTGTCCTTTTTCTTTATCCTTTACCCTAACAAAAAATACTTATCACTCGGAAAAGCAACATTTTTGTTACGGAACAACAACCAAGTTTAACATTTACAACACAAAAAGAAGAGCTTATTTAGGCTCTTCTCTGTCTTATTTATTCTCTTTAAACCAATCATCCATTTTCTTCATGATAGAGTTCATTGCTTCTTTATTAGAAAACCTTGGCAATTCTGCAAGTAATGCCTGCTTTGGAGCAACACTATCTTCACCTTTTTTCTGAAGAATGAGAATACTTTTACCATGTTTTTCATCTTTGAATAAAGAAACAGGTAGTTTAATAAAGCCTTGAATAATAGCAACTTCCCTTAAATATTTGTTTAATTTTGGTGCTTCTTTTGTTTCAAAAAGAGAGTTAGGTACGATAAAAAATAAATAACCATTTTCTTTCGTATGTGTTAAGCTTTGCTCTATAAATAAATGATGTGAATATGAGTATCCTTCATCTGCTTTAAGTTCATATTTAGCAGCCTCTATATCGTTTGGGTAATAACCAACAGGTAGATCGCAAACAACCATATCAACCGGGTCAATTAATAAACGTTCTAAGCTATCTTGATTGAAAAAGCTAATCGGATGTTCTTGAAGGTTAGCATTTATATACGCAAGCTTTATTAGAAGATCATCAACATCTACTCCATAGCTTTCTATCTTCTCAAACGAAAGATAATTTAATATCGCTGTTAATAAATTCCCAGTTCCTACTGCTGGGTCTAATACAGTCATTTCCTTCTGCTTTCCCAAAAACTTACTCACGAGATAGCCTAGAAATAATCCTATTGTATCAGGTGTCATTTGATGATTTGGATGTGCTCCTTCTTTTAATCCTTTGAGAATGGCAAGTTGATAAGCTTTACGAAACTCTTCTTTATCATATGTATGTACTTGAATCGTCTCATATTTTCGCTTCAAGCTTTTTACTGTTACTTCACTAAGATTATCTTGAAGAATCGAATTATGAAAAAGATTTTCGCCTGTTTCAGCTACTGCCTCAATATAGGTGATTTGAGCTTCATTAGCAATTAATTCAGCAGTCTCATTTATTACTGTAAATAAATTCTCTATCTTTGAAAGTGTTTGCATACTTTTACTCCTCCTAGCCGTTTACCTCTTTTAATTCTAGACATAGTTCTTATTATAGTCAAAGGAAAACAACATTAGTGGAATTAGGTCATAAAAGGACAAATTTTTCATGTAGAATAAATGATAACTATCCTACCGAAAGAAATATTTTTAAAAAAACAAGAAAAAAACTGCCCCTAATTAATTCAGGACAGTTTTTTAATAAGCTATTTTCGTAAACTTTGTTGTTTTTAGACACCTGATGGAAACAACACTATATAAAGACTAGCTTATCTTTTCTTTTACAGATCGTACCTTTTAAGCAATAGTACACTAGTTTCAACAGATAAAGACGTCAATTAGCAACAATTTTTTTAGAAAAGTGCCTTTTTAACAACACGATAGTAAGATTATTGAGCAGCTTTAGCAGCCTCAATTGCAGCTTCATAATTAGGATGATTAGTCGCTTCACTTACATATTCAACATATGTTACTTGATCATTTCCATCAACAACGAACACAGCACGTGCTAATAAACGTAACTCTTGGATAAGAACACCGTACGCTTCTCCAAATGAAGCATCTCGATGATCAGATAAAGTTTTTACATTTTCAAGCCCATTAGAAGCACACCATCTTTTTTGTGCAAAAGGTAAATCCATGCTTACGGTTAATACTTCTGCATTGTCAATAGTTGATGCATCTTCGTTAAAACGACGAGTTTGCGCATCACATACTCCTGTGTCAATCGACGGAACAACAGAGATAATACGTACTTTACCCTTTGTGTCCGCTAATGTAACTGGTGATAAATCGTTTGCTAAAACTGTAAAATCTGGTGCTTGATCACCAACACTCACTTCATTACCTAACAATGTAACAGGATTATTTTTAAATGTAATAGATGCCATACTAAAATCCTCCTTTAAATAAAATATATGTACAGTGTAAATATAGCCCAGCATATCAGAATTATCAATTATTATGTTTCAAGCAAAGAGACTGGGATATAATTAAAGAAATCATACACAAAGACGAATAAATCTAAATTCAGTTAAGTTGAAAGAAAAAAGTTCGTTCCATTGCGCTGCAGACACTCGCGTTCCACGGGGAGGAAACTGAGCCTCCTCGGCATGCCTGCGGGGTCTCAGCCTTTCCTCAATTCCCGTAGGAGTCGATTGTCTTCCGCTCCATTCCACTAAGTTTATGCAAATATATATTTCATAGAAATAAAAGGGTCCAACGCATATATGAACGTTGAACCTTTTTTATGAAAATTAAATATCAAGATCTTTCTTTTGTTCTGATTTAAAATCTACATCTTCTGCTGGGTCATCTTTTCCGTTGCTATTGTTATTGTTGCTTTTATTCTTTTTAAAGAGACTTTGAATTTTCTCAACTGTTTGTGGAGCAGCTTCAAGTATTTTCTCATATAAATGAGTATTTTCGTCTAAATGAAGCATCTTAACGCCACTTGATGAGACGATTAGAAATGCGATAGGTGTGATAGAAACTCCACCACCACTTCCTCCACCAAATGGTAACTTAGGAGACTTTCCATCTCCTTCTTCAGCTCCAGTAGAATTGAATTCGCTACCACCTGCAGCAAATCCAAATCCTACCTTTGATACGGTTAATATAACACTACCATCTGGTGTTTCTACTGGATCGCCAACGATTGTATTAACATCAATCATTTGCTTTAAATTCTCCATTGCTGTTTTCATTAAGCCTTGAATTGGATGATCACTCATATATGTAGCCTCCTTTAACAATTTTAAAACCGGTCATTGCCCATCAAATACTACAATCACTAGTTAGCAAAAAAGGAAAAAGGCTTACTTTTTAAATCTGGGCGCCCACCTTTCCAGTATTTGAGGAACTGTATACCTGCCAAAATAGCTTGCCCGATTCGAAACTGAAAAATACATTGAAGTTTTGTTCTTGAACATAATAGATTAAATTCGGGTGTAATCGTCACTATTGGTGTTGTTTTTAGTTTCATATATTCTCCCACAATTCCAATGACAACACCTTTTATTGACCAAGCAACACCTGTAATTAGTCCAGTATGTGCCGCATCACCTATCCCAATTTGAGAATGCCAAATAAATTGCCTCACTTTTATTTTCCTTAAAAATCGTTGCACTATTTTATGTATTCCTACAACATGCTGTACAATTTCTTTTATGTCATGAATTGCTTTTACTTCTTCTTCTGGAGTTATCTTTTTTTTATTTTTTGAACCCTCGTTAGTAGATGATTCATCCCCCATTTTCTGCTCTTCTTTTATAATAATATTGGCTTGATCATCAATTTTCACGAAAGGTATCTTAATCGTGTATCTTAATAAACCGTACCAAGCTTTTATTTTAATTTTAATATGATCATTATCACCAACATGAATGACATCAAGGATAATTGTTAATTTGGTCAAAATGATTATGAGAAATAGAACAAATAATAGCAACAAAATACTATAAACCCAGAACAGTATGATCACACCCTTTCAATTTTTCATTATCACCTTCTACTAAATAAAATAAACCTCTTAATAAAGAGCTCGTTTTAGAATATTTACAAAGATTTCACACCTAAGGATTCATGTTTTTTCAACTGTCTTTGCTTTTTACACACACAAAAACCCTGCTAATTATATTAGCAGGGTTCTAAAAACATAGTTTATCAAGCAATTTTTGAATGTGATTTTTGCGCAAAAAGTCTTTCATGAATGACTTGAGTATCAGCGAATAGATCATGTAGACCTTGTTTTTTTGGTGTGAAAGCAACAATAATATAGCCGACCCAAATAAATTTTGAAATATATCTTCCAATCAATTCTCTGAAAATAATTGTTCCCCATGTTAATTTTTCTTCTTTTAAAGATACAACTTTTAATCCGAAAATCATTTTACCTAACGTTTGATTCGTTATTTTTGTCATCAACACAAAATAGGCAAAAAAGATAATAGCCGTTGTAATTGATATTGGTGAGAAGATAAATTTATTATTAGTATTTAAGTCTAACAGTTCAAATATTGGATAGAGAACAATACGGTTGACGCTTCCAATTACTATGAGATCAACAAGATATGCCCAGAAACGTATCCAAAATCCTGCGAGTAATTGGCTATAATCCGAAGTGGTTTTAACAATAGATTCAGAGTCATAATAGGATTGTTCCTTTTCTGAACCTTCAAACGTTGCATCCATCATAGTCCCCCCTTATTCAGAATACAGATACATAAGTCTTGGAGAATTAGGTTGAGCGATAAATTGATATAAATTCGATAACTCAATATCATCCTTGAACACTTTCGAAGCACCCATAGAGATGAAGCGATCAAGACCTAACGCTTTTCCATATTCAACAACTTGAGCATCTTCAATTTTCAAGTCCTTTTTCATTGCCAAAATTGTATCATCTAAATAACCTAATTCATCAATTAGATTTATTTCCTTTGCCTGTCTTCCATCATAAATACGACCATCCGCTACTTTTCTTACCTCTTGTTCTGATAATGGACGACCTTCTGTTATGACTTCAACAAATCCTTTGTAGGCATTATCAACCATTGTCTGAAGTATCTCTCTTTCCTCTTCAGTCATATCCCGTGTTGGAGAGAAAATATCTTTATATGGGCCACTTTTTATTGTCTCAAATTTCACTCCATACTTCTCCGCTAATTCTCCATAGTTAACAGACTGCATAATCACTCCCAAAGATCCTGTTAATGTGTCTGGAGCTGCAAAGATTTTGTCCGCTGCTGTAGCAATATAGTACCCACCTGAAGCTGCAGTTGTACCCATTGAGATATAAACTGGTTTTTTACTTTTTTCTTTTAATTCAGTTAGTTTTTTATGTATTTCTGCACTTTCAACAACACCACCACCAGGTGAATTAACGCGTACTATTACACCTTTAACATGACGATCCTCTCCAGCTGCCTCAACCATGTCTAAAAACGTTTGATGTTGATATCCTACTGTACTAAATAAAGAAGCTACATCTTCACCTGTATCCTGTATAACACCATTTACATTTAAAACAAGAATCTTGTCAGTAGAAGATCCTTCCTCGATAACCTCCTCAGTAAAATCACTGTTAGAAGCAGCAAATGCTTCACTAAACATATCACTTTGTTTTACAAAAAACATGGATGAGCTGATAATAATTGAAATGACAAATAATCCTGCCGCGAGCCCTAATGCTCCCCACCGTTTACCATTCATCTCTTTCTTCCTCCTTTACCTTCATGAAACTTAGCTATTTGCATTTAATTCACATATTTAGTCTACATTTGAACTCTTTTTCTATCTATACTATTCCTTTTATATTATTTTTGCATAGTGTTCAAATAATTAGTATCTGAAAAACTACACGATGAGGTTGGAACAAAAGTATTTTAACAACATAGAAACCGAACAATGGTGGAGGTGTAGTTACGACGCTCCTGAAATATACTCCGCTATGTTATTAATTTGTTCAGAATTTTTATTAATTACTACGTTATGTCCAGCCTCAAGAAGATGTAACAAAGTATGAAATTCTAGATAAGAAAAGAGAATAATCTTTTAGTTTCAAATTTATTGCTTCTTGGAACATTTAAATATCTAAAAGTGGTAAACTAAACAACATAAAGTATTGTAACACCTTTAAGGAAAAATGTGGAGATTTTACATATCATAAGGAGGATTCATTATGCCAGATCGACAGAATATATATTTTTTCTATAAAAAAGAGGACAACCTCATCGATAAAATCGACTCTTTAATTCAATTTGCGAAGGATAATAAATTTACAATTGTCGATGATGTGAGTACTGCAAACATAGTTGTCAGTATTGGTGGAGATGGAGCATTTTTACAGGCTGTCCGTAAAACGAACTTTAGAACAGATTGTTTATATGCAGGTGTATCAGTAGATGAAACTTTAAGCTTATATTGTGATTTTCATATTGATGAACAAGAAAAAATGATTCAAGCTATGAATGAATCACAAATTGAAGTAAGACGTTATCCTGTTTTAGAAGTGAAAATTGACGATTTAGCTACATTTAAATGCTTAAACGAATGTTCTATCAGATCGAGTATTATTAAGACTTTTGCCATAGATGTTTTCATTGATGATCTTCATTTTGAGACATTTAGAGGAGATGGTATGCTAATTGCTACACCTACAGGAAGTACAGGCTACACGAAATCAGTGAATGGAGCAGTTGTTGATCCAATGCTTCCTTGCATACAAGTTAGTGAATTGGCTTCTTTAAATAATAATTTATACCGAACACTAGGCTCTTCGTTTATTTTAAGTGATAAAAGAAAACTTACGTTAAAGATTGTACAAGATGGTAATGATTATCCTGTTATCGGAATGGACAATGAAGCTTTAAGTGTTCGAAATGTTTTAAAATTAGAATATAGTTTGAGTGATCAAGCAATCAAAACCGTTAAGCTGAAAGATAATTCTTTCTGGGAAAAAGTGAAAAGATCATTCTTGTAACATTTTGTAACTTTGAATAAAAACGTGATAATTTAACTTTTTCACATTGAAGCAAACAACCAACACAAATAAAACAGGAAGCAGATTTGCTTCCTGTTTTATTTGCTTACTCATTATGTTGATACATAATTTCATTATCAACTACTGTCATCATTACTTTTGTTTGCAATAAATGTTCTGCTGATTGGTTAAAAATATCTAGATCAAAAACTGTAAAATCAGCTACAAAACCTTTTTTTATCATTCCTCGATCATGTTGATGATGAATGGCATATGCACTTCCTTTAGTAAACAAACCTACCGCCTGATAAATAGATAGCTTTTGTTCAGGAAAATAACTTGTCCCTGAAGAATCATATAAACTTTCTCTTGTAATAGCCGCATAGATACCTAATAACGGATCTATTGGTTCTATAGGAGCATCAGATCCTCCAGCACATGGAATTCCTTCTTCTAATAATGTTTTCCAAGCGTAACAAGACTTCATATTATTTAGACCAATTCTATCAAATACCCATGGAAAATCACTTGCAACAAATCGGGGCTGTATATCTAGAATAATCGGTAACCTTTTTGCTCTAGCAATTAAATCTTCTCTTAATATTTGAGCATGTATTAGTCGATCATGTTGATCAGGTTCAGGTGGATTAGCCTCAATCACGTCAAGAGTCCACTCAAAAGCTAAATCTCCAATAACATGAACGGCAATCTCCATTTTATAGCTCCTTGCTTTTTGAACTAATAATGCCAATTCATCTTTTGAGTGAATAGCAACACCAGTTGTTGTTGGATCATCGTCATAAGGAAAACTTAAAAGAGCTGTTCTTCCACCTAATGCCCCATCAGCAAAAATTTTCATAGCCCCAAATTCTCCATACTTACCTAGACTTCTTTTTTTGTTTTGAAATTCATCGACGATAAGATGATGCACAAGTAAATGCGTGCGAAATTTTAAACCTTTTGATAACACTTCATCAAAGGCACTAAGAGTTTTTTCTAATCCACCATAATAAGATAAATCTTCTGTGTGTGCACCTACGAGACCTTTTTTGTAGCAATCTTTTATAGAAGTTTCAAGTGCTAAAATAAGTTCTCCTTTTGTAGATGAAGGTGCAACATCAAAAACTAGCTCCTGAGCTTGATCAAGCAAATAGCCTGTTGGTTCATTGGTAGAGTCTCTCACAATGACTCCACCTGATGGATCGATTGTTTCATTTGTGATGTTGGCTAGTTCTAGTGCTTTTGTATTAACAATAACTGCATGTCTACATATTCTTTTCAACAACACTGGATGATTTGGAGCTACATCATCTAATTCAGTTCGATGTAAAATCTTTTGATCTTCTAATTGATTTTCGTTCCAGCCCTCACCTATCACCCATTGACCTGGGTTAAGTTGCTGAACTCTATTTTTTACTGTTTGTAATATCTCATCTGAATTCGTTGTTTGAGAAAAATCCAATCTTACTAGCTTTTCTCCATGACCAATTAAGTGCATATGGCTATCAACTAACCCCGGTATCATTGTTTTTCCCTTTAAATTCATGTATTCCGTAATTTCTTCTTTATAACGATCAAGTAGTTCATTATATTTACCGGTATCATAAATTTCTCCTGCTTTTGAAAAAACAGCCTCTACTTTACAACCTTCAGATTCTAATGTATATATATTTCCTCCATACCATAAAGTTCCCAATCTCTATTCCTCCGTATAACTACTAATTGATAAATTAATACCATGACCTATTCAAAAAAGTTAACATGCTCAACTATAGGTTAGAAACTATCTTAATAATTTCCCCAACATTGTAATGTAGAAAAAACACTCAATTTATATGAAACACTACCAGAAAAGTTTATATTTTGGAAATATTTTATAAAGTCATTGAACTTCTTCAATATTCATACTGCAAGACTTTTACACCTTTCACTCCAATTAACTATGAGATTTTACATAGTCAAAAATAAAAAACCAGGAAGAAAATCCTGGCTTTACTTAAGCTTGTTTTAATTGAAGCTCTCGTTGTCTTAATTCAATACGACGAATTTTCCCTGAAGTTGTTTTCGGTAATTCATCAATAAATTCGATTTCTCGAGGATACTTATATGGAGCTGTTAATTCCTTTACATGCTTTTGTAAAGTAGCAATTAATTGATCATCTATTAACAAAGATGGATCTCTTAGAACAACATACGCTTTAACAATATTTCCTCTAATTTCATCAGGACTTGCTACAACTGCACATTCTTTAATAAATGGATGTTTAACAAGCGCGTCTTCAACCTCAAACGGTCCAATTGTATAACCAGAGCTAATGATGATATCATCCATTCGACCTTCAAACCAAAAATATCCATCTTCATCCATTCTAGCTCGATCACCGGTTATATAGTAATCCCCTCTATATTGCATTAATGTTCTTTCGGTATCTTTATAATATTCTTTAAATAAAGCAGGAGTATCTTTATGAACAGCAATATCACCTACTTCATTAACTTCACATGGTTTGCCGTCATCATTAATAATGATCACGTCGTTACCTGGTGTTGGCTTCCCCATTGATCCAGGTTTAATTAACATGCCCTTCATGACCCCTACAAGTAAAGTATTTTCTGTTTGACCATATCCATCACGTACTTTCACATTAAAATGCTTCTGAAAAGTATCAATAACTTCCCGATTCAATGGCTCACCAGCAGATACAGCACTATGTAATGTAGAGAGAGAATATTTGTCAAGCTCCTCAACCTTTGACATCAAACGATACTCAGTAGGTGTACAACATAAAACATTCACCTGGTAATCATCTAAGAGCTGCAAATATTTATCAGGTTCAAACTTTCCTTGATAAATTAACCCTGTCGCACCACATCCTAAAACAGATAAGAAGGGGCTCCAAATCCATTTCTGCCAACCTGGACCTGCAGTTGCCCATACGGTATCTTCCTCATTGATACTTAACCAATTCTTAGCTGCAGTTCTTAAATGAGCATAAGCCCATCCATGTGTATGAACGACACCTTTAGGATTGCCAGTTGTACCAGAAGTATAGGATAAAAAAGCCATACTATTAGCCAATGTTTCAGCAGTATTCATCTCACTGCTTTCATTTGCAATCATATTTTCTAGTGACATCCACTCAGCATCATTGCCATTAATAACAAATTTTTTCAATCTATTAAACTCTCTTATATCTTTAAATTCATTTATATAAAGTCCATAACTAATAACTGCCTTTACATCACCATGTGTTACTCGGTATTGTAAGTCTTTTGTTTTCAACATTTCAGAGCTAGGGATAACGACTAGACCTGCTTTTAAGGCAGCCAAATATACTGCATAAGCATCGATCATTCGAGGAATGACAACAAGTACTGTATCCCCAGTATTTAGACCTTGGTTAATTAAAGCGTTTCCAATTTTATTTACTCTTTCAATTAAAGAATGGTATGTAATTTCACTTTTGTCACCTTGTTCATTTTCAAATCTCAGAGCAACTTTCGTTGGATCTGCTGCATACTTTTCAATCTCTTCTACAAGATTATATTTTGATGGTGCAAGCAATTCTTCTTTAACCATTTATTTCCCCTCCTTTATGTTTGTACACTCATAGTATACATAATTATTCCAATCTTTTAAATATTACTACTATGTTTTAATGAGGAATGTTGTAATTAGTTTATTTTATTTTGGCTCTGTTAAACTTTGTTGTTGATTTCCGTTACAGGCATTCGCTTTCCGCGGGCGGTCCGGAAGCCTCCTCGGCGCAAGCGCCTGTGGGGTCTCCCTTTGACACGCTTCTCCCGCAGGAGTCTCATGCCTTTCACTCCAATCAACAAAGTGCTAAAAATCAACATTAAGCTTTAACATAGCCTTTATTTAAAAAAAATAAGGGTTATGTTGAACTTTTGTTTTTATCTAAAGTTTTTATTAAGTCAATTCACCGTCTTTAGAATGAGGCTCAAAGGCTGGGAATACATTATTTAAGCATTGTACCCCTGAGATGCGAATGAATATTTAACTTAAGAAGTTTTTCAACTTAGAAAACGTGCTAAAGTCCACTAGCAAGCAACCAAAAGCGTAATACAACCAATACACTTGGTAAATAGATTAAATTTAAAAGCTGAGGCTAGGACAAAAGTATTTTAACAAAATAGAAACCGAACAATGGTTGTAAGTGTAGTTACGCCGCTCCTGAAATATACTTCGCTTTCCGCGGGAAGCTGGCAAGCCTCCTCGTGCTACGCACTGTGGGGTCTAGCCGTTGCTTTTCATCCCGCAGGAGTCTACGTATATTTCATCCGCTAAGAGCTATTACTTTGTTCGGAATTTTTGTTAATCACTTAAGTTATGTCCCAACCTCTTATGTTTCTAAATAAGCAGTGATGTAATGAATTCACATAGTAAAATTTAGAAAGACTTAAAGATAGCAAATTTTAAAAAACGCATAAGGAAAAGGCAGGAGATAAACTCCTACCTTAGTAGCCATTATCTATTCAATTATTATTGTTGGTATGAACCGCTCATTTGTTGTTGAGCAAAAGAAACTAGACGCTTAGTGATTTCACCACCAACAGAACCGTTTGCGCGTGAAGTAGTTTCTGGTCCTAAGTTAACACCAAATTCTGAAGCAATTTCATATTTCATTTGATCGATTGCTTGTTGTGCACCTGGTACAACAAGTTGGTTTGAGCTGTTTGATCCGCTGTTTTGTGCCATGTGTATCACCTCCTTGTGAGTATAGAATGTGTAAATACACATGGCTTCATGCATTAATTTTTTTGGTAATTTCTTCTCTATAAGGATTAATTGAGTTCTTTCAACTGGGTATCTTTTCATTTATGCCATTTGTATAAACTCTTAACAAGTAATCAGCATTGCATTCTTTAGCTTTATCAAGAGGCTCACCAAGGAAAAATGCTTTCTAAACTAGGCATTCTCTTTCGAATATACTTCCTCATAAAAATGCCAATCCCAATATCAATAAGTCAGTCTCTAAAATAAACTATTCATTTCTTCTTTTTGATTAGTGGTAATCAATATTGTTTCGATATTATTCACAGCTTCTGATACAAGCTCATCAAAATCCACAAAGCTTTCAAATCTAGATACTTTTTCTAATTTTGGCATTGTTTTAGGACTGGCAGGCGTAAAAATTGTACAACAATCTTCATAAGGTCTTATCGAAATATCATGAGTATTAATTTCCTGAGCAATTTTAATTATTTCTAGTTTATCCAATGTAATAAGTGGTCTTAAAATTGGCGTATTTGTCACAGCGTTAATTGCTAACATACTTTCTAATGTTTGACTTGCTACTTGTCCGAGACTTTCCCCAGTTATTAACGCTAACCCTTGTTGTTTTTCTCTTAATTGATCTGCTATTTTTAACATCATTCTTCGAGTAGATGTCATTGTATAGTTCTCTGGAACTTGCTGTTGAATCTTTTCCTGTATTGAGGTAAAAGGAACAATATGAAGTTTGATTTTCCCCCCAAAGGATGTTAACTCTGATGTTAAATCGATTACCTTTTGTTTAGCGCGTTCACTAGTATATGGTGGGCTAAAGAAATGAATCACTTCAAGTTCGACACCCCGTTTTAACGTAAGATAACCAGCTACAGGACTATCAATTCCACCTGATAATAATAGTAATGCCTTTCCTCCAGATCCTACCGGCAGACCTCCTGCACCTTGATAATCGAAGCAAGTAATATATGTTGCTTCACTTCTCACTTCAACTCTGAGATTAATATCGGGATTTTTCACATCAACACTTAAATTATCTGTATTAATAAGAATATGACTACCAAGTTGATAATTTAACTCATTTGTATTAAAAGGAAATTGCTTATCAGCACGTTTAGTCGTTACCTTAAATGTATCATTGTGTTTATAAAGATTTAAAATTGCGCTCAAGGCCGTTTCTTTTATAACTGATATTTCACTTTCACACTTAATAGCTAAACTGAAGGACTGTATCCCAAATACTAGTTTTAATTTTTCAACAATTCCTTCATGATTTTCATCGTTCAGATGTATATAAATACGATCTCTGGTTGCTTGATAATTTAATTTTGGAAAATCTGATAAAACTTCACGGATATTTCGTTTCAATCGCTCGATAAATTTTCTGCGATTTCTACCTTTTGTTGATATTTCTCCGAAACGTATTAATATATGGTCAAATTTCATCTTTTCTACCTCATGACTTTTGATAATTTGTTTATTCCTTTTTTTAGAGTCGTAATAAAAGGTGTTATTATTTCATTATTATGATCAAGTGACAAACTGACTCTAATAGAACTTTTTGCTATTTCTTCTCGCTTGTTCATTTCTAATAATATATGACTAATTGTTTTTCTTCTTGATGAACATGCAGAAGTCGTTGATAAATATATCCCTTTTTCTCCAAAGTAATGGATTAAAACCTCTGCTTTTAGATTTGGAACCGAAAAATTCAAGATATGTGGTGCTGCATTATCAGGAGTATTAACATTAACTCCGTCAATTTTTAATAATTCATTTCTTAGTTTTTTATGTGTATCTTTAACGATCTCCAATTGCTTTTCTGCTTTTTCTATCGTGAGCCTAAGTGCTTTTGCTAAAGCAACATTACCTGCTAAACTTTCAGTTCCAGATCTCATGTCTAGCTCCTGTGACCCACCAGAAAAAAGCGGTAGCAGTGTTACGCCATTTTTAACAAATAGCGCTCCTGTTCCATTTAATCCATGAAATTTATGTCCAGAGATTGTAACTAAATCTATATGTGAATCGTAAAAATGAAGAGGTACTTTCGTAACACCTTGGACATGATCAACATGAAATAAGATGTTTTTGTAATTCTTAAGTAGCCGACCAATATCAGTAATGGGCTGAATTGATCCCACCTCATTATTTACATGCATAATGGAAACAAGAATTGTGTCATTTCGTAATTTCTCTTTCAGTTCATCACAAGATACAATTCCATTTTCATCAACATTCATATAGGTCACTTCAAATCCATGAACATTTTCTAGTTGCTTAAATGCTTCTAAGACTGATGGATGTTCAATAACTGAAGTGATTAGATGTTTTCCTTTATGTTGATTTGCCAATGCTGCACCTTTTATAGCTAAATTATTCCCTTCTGTTCCTCCAGAGGTGAATATAATTTCATTTGGTAAAACACCTAATAAAGATGCTACTTGTTTTCTTGATTCATTTAGTAGTACTTCTGCTTCATTTCCTAATTTATGTATTGATGAAGGATTAGCGAAGTATTCTTCTGTCACCTTAATAAAAGTTGAAAGTACTTCTTTATAAGGTTTTGTCGTTGCACTGTTATCTAAATACAACATCTTTCTTCCCCCATACAAGAAAATTATTAGCTTCACACTTAAATCTTTTCCTCAGTAAGGGAAAAATTCAGGTGTAATCATACCACAACAAAGATAGAAATAAAAATCACACTTACAAAATAACTGTCAAAATAAAATGTTTAAAAAATAAAACAAGGACAACAAGATAAAATGATTTTTCGATCTTAAACTAGATAAACTAGTTCAAAATTTATTACATCATTTTATATGTCATCCCTGAATCGTTTCAAACACTTGTTACTTTATCGATTATTAAGCAGTTCCTGTATTTTATTTAAGGAACCAGGTTCAACTTGCTCAAGGGCAGCAACAGCTTCATCTAAAGCTTTACTATACTCATACTCTCTAAACAAATTCTCAGCATCTTTGAATTTTAATTCGAGTTGCTTGTTGCGACTTCTATATCTATTACCATATTGGATCACTTGCTCTATAAGTAATACCTGTTCAATTAGTTCGTCAGCAAATTCCTTTAATGCTGTAACAGATTGCACTGCTTCATCAAGTAATTGTATGACAATTATCATATTTAGAGGAATCTCATCAAGTTTTAACGTTACCTTCTGTACATCTCTTCTAGCTCTATCTATTAATTCACCAAATTCAATGGGAAGGCCTGGTATATTACTTTGTTGAACAGACCTACTTGTATCTAATAGCATTCTTTTAAGATCATTAAGCTTTTCTCTAGCCTGAAGCTCATCTTTTCTTAATGTTTGGAGCATCTCTCTATATTCATTATGGTCTTCATAAAGTTGAGCGATTTGCTTTTCAATTTCTTCTAGTTCTTCTTTTATAATTGAATGTGCAACATGGTCACTTTGTAAATTTTGCTGAATATGGACAAACTTTTTTTCTATTTGAGAAAGCTGTTTCTCTATAACTTTTTGTTTTTGAAGCTCAGTTTCAGATAATTGGTAGCTCTGTTTAACTAAATCTGTTTCATGTAAAGTAGCTGTTTTCTGTGCTGAAAGCTCTTCTAGTTTTTGGTCAATTTTATTTTTTGATGAATTGACAAATTGACTAGCTTCAACTTCTTTTTCTAAAAGGTCATATAAATTGTCAATTGATTGCTGTATTAATTGAAGACCTTCTTGTATATCGTCTGTCTCTGTTTCTTCAATTTTATTACTAAACAAAGATAGCTTTTGTCTAATTTTACTAATCTCTTCTTCAACTTGGAGATGTTCTAAATAATAGCCTGTTGCCACCATTTCTTTATACCCATCTTCTAACTCATTTAATAAGTTAGGTATTGTCGTATGACACTCAGTCAATAATTTAGGAATATCATCTATTTTTATTTGAAGGCTATCAAGATTCCCCATCGTTTTCTTTAGGATATCTCTTGCTACTAAATAATTTCCTTGTTCCGTTTCTATATCAAATTGCTTTAAATCAGTGGTGATTTGTTCTAAGCCTTTTTCTAATTTATTATGTGATTTTCCAAATTGATGACTATGTGCCAACAAAGTCTTTTTAACTTTCTTCGCTTGTTCTTTTATTTCTTCACTCTCAACTGAGTTCTCTTCCTCACTAGAAACTAACTCGTTAATTTCAGCAATAATTTTATCAATATTATCGTCAACCGTTTTTAAAACCTCGTCAATATGTTCTAGAACATTTCGTGATTTTTTAAAACGATATTTATCAGCATAATCTTCTGCATCGAAAAGCAGCTCTTCTACTTCTGGTAGTTGAGTAGTAATAATCTCATCCCATTCGCTTCTCCACTGTTCAAACAATATTTCTGCCTGTCCTACCATTTTTAGTTCTTTTACTTTTGACAATTCATCAATAATAGATCTGTTCATAATCTCAATTTTTCTTGCCTCTAACCGATCAACTTCTTTATAAATCTTTCTTCTCAATACATATCCTGTACCAAATAAAATACATATTAGAAGGACTAATCCAATTATAACTTCCATAATGAGCCCCCTCGTTGTTACACAAAATCCTCATGACAGGGAAGATGAAACTCCCCAAAGATGAAAGGTTTCACATTATCATGCTGATAAGCGTCTATGTCAAATTATCTACTAATTATCAATCTTCTTCAATTTATTCAAGCTCTTTTTTATTACTTTGGTTTTTTAAGAAACAACCCATATTTAAATATCACTTTATAATATGTTTATGTAAATTCTAAACATACTCTTATACAGTAGTTTATAATGTTTTTTCAATGTTTTTATGATACCATGTAAACGACATTTTTTGACCAGAAATTTTTATTTTTTTACATTATTTGTCCTATTATGTTGAAAACCTGATTTTATAAGTGAGAATTGCTCATTTTTGCAAGAATAGCAGAGGTAACAAACAATAGTGAATAGAAATAAAAGGAGTTTCTATACATTAAAGCTTATGACATTAGAAAAATGAGGTTATTTTCCTTCTCGAGGGTAAAAAAGCTACTATTTTCTTAACTTTGATCAGTTTCCTAACCCAACTTGAAAAAGGTTAGCAGAGAAAGGAAATTTTCAAACCCTTTCATTCACTTTAATAAAGGCTCTTTTCTGAACGATTGTTGCTATGTAACCAAAATATATAGTGAAATCAGTGATTTTTTACTATAAGGGTACTATTTTATGAAGAATAGATGCCACTAGACTTAATACAGTGCTAATTGCTTAAGGTATTTAAAAGCAACAAAGTTTGTGCGAAAACAGCCTTAATATAAAATAATTTTGAAATATATTTATAATAAAACGATTGGAGGAGAAAACATATGCTAAAAAAAGATGGCCATGTCCATACCCCTTATTGTCCTCATGGGACTACAGATCTATTAGAAGACTATATTAAAATGGCAATAATAGAAGGCTTTCAAAGCTTGAGTTTTACGGAGCATGCCCCACTTCCCTTAGGATTTAAGGATCCAACACCTTTACAAGATAGTGCGATGAAAATGGGCGAATTAGAGGATTATATCCAAAAAATACAAAAGTTTAAAAACAAATATAAAAATAAAATTGAAATAAATCTTGGGTTAGAGGTTGATTATATAAAAGAATATAGTGGTGAAACGAAAAAGTTTCTAAATGAATATGGAAAATATTTAGATGATAGCATTCTATCTGTCCATTTTTTATATCTTAAAAACTCTTATTTTTGTCTAGATTATGATGAACACACTTTCGGGGAAATGGTTAAGTTGACTGGATCTTTACAAAAACTTCATCAACTATATTATGATGAAGTTTTGCATTCAATTAAAAGTGATTTAGGAAAATACAAACCAAAAAGAATCGGTCATTTAACATTAGTAAATAAATTCCAAAAACTTTATCACATTACTTTTTCTACTGAAGAGATGATTTCAAAAATTTTATTTGCAATTAAGGAACAAGGAATGGAGATTGACTATAATGTAGCAGGGTTAAGAAAAGAGTTCTGTGGAGAAACGTACCCAAGCTCATCTGTTGTTGAATTAGCAATAAAGCAAAAAATCCCTCTAATATACGGTTCAGATGCCCATAGTGCAAGGGATGTAGGAAAGAACTATTTCCATTATGATTCATTAACATAATCTCTATTTTGTTAATGAAAGCTCTTACCTGAAAGTAAGTTGCTAATTGACTTATTTACCTTATTAAAAGTACTTTTTAAAAAGATAGCATGATACTATTTACATTGCCATGACCTAAAGTATCAGAAAGCCTCAAAATATACAAAAACAAATGATTTTTTTTATAAAACTAACGAACAACAACCAACTTTTCATCTTTTGAATAGCTTTCTATTAGCAATGAGTTCAACCAAATTTTAAGTTCTTTGTAATATTGATGCACAAAATAAGTTTCATGTGACTGAATATGAAGGACTTCGCTCATGTATTGTGGCTGTAAATACGGCATATGCAAAAGACTCCTAAGTTGAATAATTAAATGAGGGATAAAGGCTTTTCGATAATAGCCTTCCTTAATCCCTTGCTCAAATAACGCTTTAATGAAATACTTTTCTTTTGTTAAATAAGTTGTCATTACTTCGCGTATTAAGATCGAATCAACTGTCACTTCCCGGTAAACCAATCTTGAGAGTTGACGATTTTCATGTTGGTAATTTAATATATCTAGAATAATCTTACTTAAAACAGAGTGGACGCTACTGTATTGGAGATGGGCATAATTCTCTTCGATTAGTTTTATATATCCTTCATAGTAATAAGAGACAAGAAATTCTAACAACCCACCCTTACCTTTAAAATAATAAGAGATATGTGCTACATTTACATTTGCTTTACTAGCAATTTCTCTAACTGATGTCCCGGTAAATCCCTTCGAATTGAATAATTCGATTGCAGAGTTAAGAATTCTTTGTCTTGTATCATTTAAAACTTTTTGACTCATCCTATACACCTCCCTATGTAATTATTCAATTATGTTCGGGAGATTCCTTTATCATTCGCTCGACAAAGTTTGTTGTGTGTTTGTTACTAAATAGCCGAAAGTAGGTAATCATCATGTTTCATGTCGAAAAATACAATGGTAATAAAGAAGAGAAATACAGACTATTACTCAATCAATTGAAAGCTTTACTTGAGGGAGAAGATGACCGCATTGCTAATTTATCAAATGCCTCAGCTTTATTAAATCAATTTCTAGAAAACATTAATTGGGTAGGCTTTTATCTAATGAAGGAAGACCAGCTAGTTCTAGGACCTTTTCAAGGATTACCAGCATGTGTACGTATCCCACTTGGGAGAGGTGTTTGTGGATCTGCTGCTGCTCATCTAAAAACAGAACGTGTTGCAGATGTGCATCAATTTCCAGGGCATATCGCTTGTGATGCTGCCTCCAATTCAGAAATTGTTGTTCCTCTTGTAAAAGAAGGAAAGTTAATTGGCGTGTTAGATATTGACAGTCCAATCAAAAATAGATTTGATGAAGAAGATCAAACATTTTTAGAGGAATTCACAAATGTTTTAATACAATATATCTAAACAGCAAAAAATGGATGACAAATTTGTCATCCATTTTTCATTCCATATCTGACTGAACAATCACTTGATTTTTCCCTTTGCTTTTTGCATCATATAACGCTTTATCTGCTTGCTTAAATAATTGATCAAAAGTATATTCATGATCAGCATTCCAATAAGAAACCCCACATGAAACAGTTATACTAGGATTTGTATTTTCTCTTACTCGACTAACAATTCTTTCAGCAATAGCTATCCCAGCTTCTAATTCTACTAGTGGTAGATAGACGGCAAGTTCCTCTCCACCCCATCTTGCACCTATATCATGTTCTCGAATATTATTATTAATTATGTTTGCCACCTGAATAAGAATTTCATCACCAATTTGATGACCGAACGTATCATTTACTTTCTTGAAATTATCGATATCAATTAACAAAAATGTACCTTGACGATCAATTTTAATTGATTTTTCAATGCAACTATTCATATAACTCCGAGAATACAATTGTGTTAGATGATCTGTTTTCACTAGAGTTTCAAGCTCTTCTCTAAGAAGAGAATTTGTTAATGCTAATGTAGAATGATGAATTAGCGATTGAAGAAGCTTGAACATATCAAAGGAAAAATGGTAAGGGTTTTTATGCATTACTAATGCACAGCCCTTAAGACTATCACTTTGAACCATCGGAACTGCCATTATTGACAAATACTTTGCGTCTTCTAGTATCGTTGATATGTCACCTATAAACAGCCCCTCTAAATCCTTTTCAAGCTTTTCTCTAATATAGTCCAAATACATGTGTAAATCTTCAGAGTCAAAAAACTCTGTACTTCCAGGGAATATTTGAATGGTACCATCTTGATTTAGATAGAAAAAACCAACCTCATCTGCATCAAATGATTCCATTATTCTAGAAGACATGTATGTCATTGTATCTGTTAATCTTAAGCTTTTATTTAATCGATGTGACGTTTCGTTAATTAGCTGTAAATCCTTAATTAACCGTTTTGACTGGTCATAAAGCTGAGCATTTTCTAAAGCTGTACCTGCTGTATTTGCAAGCATAACGATAAAATCTTTATTTTCTTTTGAAAGCTCAATATCATTATTCGCAACTACTTGTAGAACGCCATAAACACCTTGTTTTCCTTTTAAAGGGCAATAAACCGTCGTTTGTTTTATATTATCTTGAGATAAGGTTTTCACTTTCCCAGTGACGTAAGCCTCCATCGCCAATTCATTATCTTCTTGATAATCGAAACCTAATTCCTTAATCGGTAAATCTCGATGGTTTTCGTTATCATGTGATAAAAATAAATAGAAAATAAATTCTGTATACATTGCTTGCAATGTTGAAATTAACTCAACTAACACATCATCTTTATCCATTAAAGAATGGAATTTCTCAGTTATACGATATAATTCTTCATATTTTTGATCATTTTGAGTAACGTGGACTAAATTCATACAATAAGAATAAAAGGTAGAACACGCTTTAGCTATTTCAGTTAACTCTTTATATGATAAATTTTCATTTAAATCTGTTAGCTCTACTATTCCAATCAAACGATCTTTTTGCATAATTGGAATAAGAGATATTCCTTCAGCTTGATAAACTTCTCCATAAATAAAACTGTGTGGTAAAGATTTTGAAGGAAGATCTAGCTTGTTTACAGGTGTAAGGTAATTTAACTTTTCATTGTATTGATAGTATTCTGCATGATGAATAGACAGCACATTTTTTAAAATATTAGTTAGCTTTTCTATTACTTCATACAGAGAAAACTTTTTTTCAACTTCACTTAAATGATTAAAAAAAGCATATTTTATTGTCTGTTCAACTGATCGACTTTCCATTAAAATCACCCACACTAATTAAGTTACAAAATAATACAATATTTACACATTATTATAACATAAAATCTACACATAAATAGTACAAAGAATATGTAGTATACCCCCTTATTCTTTAATTATTCATACGAAGGTATCGTTTAGCTTGTACTTAGTGGGATTCCTTGTATCGTCATTTGAAATTTTTAAAATTAATTCAGCTATTTCTTTATAACTATTTGGTTTGGTATAGGTATTCTTTGAAGAGTAATCCATTTTAGATCTGTAATTACAAATTCGTTGCTTCCTTGCATCATGCCGTTTACTATAAAAAAGAGAGTTTAGAAATATTCTTGACTTATGGTGAAGTAAGACATATAATGTTCGTTGTGTATAAAATATGCAGCCTATTGATGTAGCAGTTGTGATTTCATTTTGTTCCCCTTGTTAAATAAGGAGGTGTATCGAGTAACTCTATGCTGCTGGAGCGAGGATACATGAAAACAAAATGTGCAGAATTGTATAGTCAGTCTGGTTTTTATTTTATGCAAAATAAAAACATAAAGGAGGAGTTAGCATGGCTCGTTATACAGGCTCAAGCTGGAAACTCTCTCGTCGATTAGGAATTTCATTAAGTGGTACAGGTAAAGAATTAGAAAAGCGTCCATATGCTCCAGGACAACATGGTCCAGGACAACGCAAAAAGATTTCTGAATATGGTTTACAACTACAAGAGAAGCAAAAGCTTCGTCATATGTATGGTGTAAATGAGCGCCAATTCCGTAACTTATTTGATAAAGCTAGTAAAATGGTTGGTAAACATGGTGAGAACTTCATGATTCTTCTTGATTCTCGTCTTGATAACGTAGTATACCGTCTAGGTTTAGCACGTACTCGCCGTCAAGCTCGTCAATTAGTTAACCACGGTCATATCGTTGTTGATGGTGGACGTGTTGATATTCCATCATACCAAGTAAAACCTGGTCAAACAATCACTTTACGTGAAAAATCTCGCAACCTTGACATTGTTAAGGAAGCTATCGAAGTAAGCAACTTCGTACCTGATTACCTAACTTTCGACGCTGATAAATTAGAAGGTACGTTCACTCGTTTACCTGAACGTTCTGAATTACCTGCTGAAATTAACGAAGCTCTTATCGTTGAGTTCTACTCTCGTTAATAGTTATAAAAAAACCTGTGCCATTTAAAGTGTACCCTTTGTAAAGGACATTTTTAAAAAAGTCTAGGCTGTCTTGATAAGATGATCTCTGTATTGAACAGGGGTCATCTTATTTAAATTCCATTGGTATCTATAGTGATTGTAATAGATCATATATTGCTTAATTTCTTTTCTTAGTTCATCTAAATTTGTACATGATTTTATAGAAGCTTCATCTTTAAAATGACCAAAGAAAGATTCTTGAGGAGCGTTATCCCAACAGTTTCCTCTTCGTGACATAGACTGGCGTAAACCCAATTTTTTTACCTTCTTTTGAAAGTCAGGGTGCGTGTAATGAACGCCTTGGTCTGAGTGTATTAAAGCGTCCTTTGCTTTCTTGAAATTCTTGTTTTTCTTTAGTTTTTGGAGGGTGTCTGTAGCTAAGTCAATGGTCATTCGATCTGATACATGATAGGCTAAGATTTCACCAGTAGATCCGTCTTTAATGGCCGATAAGTAAGCTCTAAGCCCCTTGCCAAAATGAAGATACGTAATATCTGTTAGGAGGACCTTTCCAGGAACCCCTTGCTTAAATTGTCTATTTAGGAGATTTGGGGCAACACGATGTTCCTGTGTAGCTTTCATCATTCGCCTATATGGATTTGCTTTTCTTATAGGGCAAATAATGCTGAACT
>NZ_JAIVKL010000002.1 GCF_020524045.1 Metabacillus litoralis | reverse complement strand
TTATTCAATTGAAAGAAGTAAATATAAAAATGTAGGGGCTTGAAAAAATGTAAAACCCAAGCCCCGGGCATCCTATTGCCTTTTTTAGAGACTAGATCTAAAACAAGCGTTAAAAACACTTGTAAACTACCATAGGTATGATGTAGATGTAAATTATTGGTTTCTTAGCTTGATGACATTGAAGCTGAGCCTCCTCAGCGCTACGCCTGCGGGGTCTCAGCCTTCCTCTATTCCCGTAGGAGTCGAGTGTCTTCCGCTTCATTCCACTAGTTCTTAAAAATCGAATGCAAAATCAAAAAAATATTGAAGACGACAAACAAAATCCCGATCTATTAGGCGAATGATTAATTGACATATCACCTAATAATTTGGTTTTATTATTAGCTTAAATACTTATGTCCCAACAAAACTAAGATGCTCGTGTTTTCTCCGCGCAAATACAGAAATAAAAACTCCTCATAGAAGTCCATTCAAAGTGAATTAATTTCTATATAAGCTCACTTCTCCTTTAACATGAAGAGGTCCCTTTTATGTTAATCGTAGCGGAATCATGCATGAAAGAAATCTGTATGATAAACTATTACGTATAAAACAACGTGAAGGGGATTTATCATGGAAATTACAATGACAAAGGAAGCTATTGAGCAGTTAGCACCAATTATTGAAGGTAATAAAGCTCGTCATATGAAAATGAAATATGATACAGAGGGCTGTGGATGTGTGATGAGCGGAGTTACAGCTTTATGGTTAGTAAATGAAGTAGAAGAAGATGATGTGAAGATAGAAACAAATTATATACCACTATTCGTTGAAAAAACAAAAATGGTGTTTTTAGATGAAGTACTTACCATTTCATATAATAAAACAGCAAATAGCTATATGTTAAAAAGTCCTTCACAAATACTAAATCCGCGCATGAACTTGCTAGTGAAGTGAGGAGAAGACAGTGAAGGATGTATTAAAATCGATCGAAAATGTAGCGTTAAATAAAACATGGGTGTCATTTTTAAATGATAATCATCCTTATAGCCTTCTTCATTGGTCAATAGGGGGGAGTCATGAGGACACAAAAGATGTTTGGTTGCTTCAAGATGAAATGTCATTTGAAGCCCAAGAATTCCCAACTATTGATGAGGCAATAAAGTGGATGGAAAAGAACATGGAACATATTTCAGATGTATTAGGATAAGAAAAAGGGCTGACTTTTTGCATAAGTCAGCCCTTTACAATTCTTATTTATCTACCATAATATTAATATTTATAAATCGTTTACCGATTAAGATAATAATAGAAGAAACGGTAATGAAAGCAGCAGAGATGATAAAAAGTACTTTAACATGAAGTAGATCTGCAATGAATCCAAAAAGTAGCGTTCCTACTCCAAAAGATCCTGTCATAATCGCGTCACGAGCTGAAAATACTTTTGCAAGCACACGTTCTGTAGCTACCGTTTGGTAGATTGTTGTTTGAATGATTACTTTAAATTGACTAAAAATACCAACAGCAGCCGAACAAACGAGTGCCAGCCATCCAATGGATGTTAAACCAAAACCAAGTGTAAATAAAGACACAAGGATTGAGCTTATCAGCAATATTTTATGAGCATTGGTTATAAACAAACGCTGAAATCTTAGTGTGAAAAAGCCGCCTATTAATAACCCTGCAAAAAAAGTTGAATTAATATATCCCCACCAGGCTTCATGTTGATGGAGAACTTCCTCAACATAGATGTATAAAATAGCAGCAATCCAAACAACACTAGCCAAAGAATCTAACAGTTCAATCATTGCTATAGTTTTAATCGAAGGTGTTTCCCAAATAACTTTCCAGCCTTCGATAAAAGACTCTTTCTCAGTTGGATTTCCTTTGAACGTCTCTGTTTTAGTATCTTCCACAACAATAAAAACCATAAGAAAGGTTGAAATGGAAAAGAAGATCCCTGTTATCAGAAGTAATCCTTGCCCACCAGTTAATGATGTGATGATGGCTCCTAAAGGCCAACAACCAAGATTAATGACTTGATCAATCACTGAAAGAAAACTATTACCTTTTAAAAGTTGACTTCTGTCAAGAATCTTGACAATTAGAGATTGACGAGCTGGAACGGCCCAACCATCTAAAAAAGCAATAAATCCAATAAGTGGAAAGATATAGATGACCGTGTTATTTGTTATATTGTTTGTTAAAAAACAAGCGTAGAGAATAAATAGCAACAAAGTCTTTATACATTGTGAAAGGACTAAAACATGTTTTAATAACAACCGATCCAATATCCAAGGAACAAATAAACTTCCCAAAAACCTTGCACATGTGATTGTAAAAGGAATCATAGCTGTATAAAAGGCAGATCCAGTAAGCTGATATAATAAACTAATCACACCAACAATGTAGAAGACATCACCACAATTTGCAAAAGCTTGACCGAGCCATAAAAAATGAAATGATTTTTTAAACATAAATATCCCGCCCTGAAAAATGATTTAATTTGTTGATTAGGTAAGCAGGATTGTATTTACACTGGACGATTTCTCCTTTCTAAGATTGTTATTGTTGCTGTCTAGCACCAGGGTCTGGTTCGACACAAATATGCTTGCGCTTTGCTTAATTTATAGTGAACAGAGGTGCTAAGGGCGGATAGCACCTCTTAATTAGAATAAATCAATTTCTTCAAAGAATTCGTCTACAACCTTAGAATATTCTTCACGATTATTGATATATGACATAGCATGAGATCCATTTTCAGCAATAAAAAGCTTTTTAGGACCAGTTTTTTGTTTGTAAAGCTGCTGTGACATTTCAGAAGGTATGTAATCATCATCTTTACTATGGATAAAAAGAACAGGGTTTTCGATATTTTGTACAGCGTTAAGAGGTGATACCTCATGAATAGAATAGCGATCACGAAGTTTTACGAAGGGCTTCGCAATAGGCATGATAAAAACACTAGGAATCTTAAATTCCACTTTAAGACGAAATAAAAGCTGGGCCTCAAGTTCGGAAAAAGGGCAATCTGCTATATAGAAGTCTGCACCATCCTCAACCATACCTGCGTAAAGTAATGTTGTAACAGCACCCATTGATTCACCATGAATTCCTAATAAAATCTGGTCATCAACCTCTTTTTTTAGCCAGTGTACAACAGATTGAAGATCAAATTTTTCATAATGGCCATAGCTCGTTGTTTTTCCACCGCTTTCTCCATGTCTGCGATGATCGTAAATGACAACATTCCAACCTTTTTGTAAAAATAAATTCATATATTTAACAGAATTCAGTTTGTTAACGGTTACTCCATGACAAATAATAATATAGCGATGATGATCGTAAGGAGCAATAAGTGATCCTTTTATAGAATAGCCAAACTGAGATGGAATTGTAAAATGTTGCTTATCCAGTTCATCAAATTCCTTTTGATTAAATAGGCCGAAATTGGTATCACGATCTATCAATTCTTTATCTGATTTTTTCTTAATGTACATTAGTTTATTCGTAAAGAAAAATCCGACAATAAAAACATACGACAAAAAGATGAGTAGCCCAATAACTAGTTTTTTCATAAAAATTAGCTCCTTACCTTAATATTCGTTCAAGCTATATACGAATAATACCATATAAGGATTAACTGAGTAAGTATGATCAACATTCATTATTAATTGTTTCCATCATAAAAAGGAACCAGTAAAATGGTTCCGATGATTTACCTATTTAATGATTGCGTCTTATTGTTCCGAGTTTTGTCTTTTAGTAGGATGGATAGCCTTTTCCATTTCTTCAGCAGCCATCATTTTTTTAGATGTATCAGCATTAGGTTTTCCTTTTTGTCCTTGTTGTTTTGCCATTTTTTAAATCACTCCTTTCTATCATATAAAATGTCAATAATGATAACAAAATATACAAGGTGAAAGAAGCTACTTTTTCAATATGATGATATTAAATTTAAAAAGAAGTGTCATAACGACGTTTGATAGAAAATGTGTAATAAAAGGAACAAATAGATTATTGGTTAACATATAAATCCATCCAAAAACTAAGCTAGGTAAAATAATATTTACTAACATTAATGGATTTTTAAAGTATCGAGTGTGAAATAGCAAAAAAATCACTGTAGCAATACCGATTGCAAACCATTCATTATTGAGTAAAATAAATGCGATGTTTTGGATAATTGCCCGAAACAGTAGTTCTTCATAAAATGAAGTTACGAGCATAAAAATGAAAATTGAAAAAATGGAATAGTCTTTAAACGTTTTATTCGTCTCATCGATGAATTGAGATGAAATGATATAGGATAGGAAAACTCCATATAAAATCAAACCTACCGAAGAAACTGAGGTAAATACAAGTAGAGAAATAGGTTGATCGAAAGATAGAAGGTCATCTATTGAAAGTATATTAAAAGTTAAGAGAAGGAAAATAATACAACACAACAAAAAAATAGTATAAATAAAGCTAGATATCACTTGCTTACTATGTAAATCAGTTTGTTTTGCTAGTTTTAAATCAGTCATGGTTAAAAGCTCTTTTCTATGAAATTTTAAAGCTCTTTTTTGAAAGGGGATAAATTAGGCTAATTTTCACTCCCTAAACTATAATACATAACAGCAAAGCTCGATACAATAGCTACCAAATTAGTCGTCTTAATCAATTATCATTATTTTTTTTATAGAAATCATAATGTATCCAGGAGAAAAAGCTTGAAAAATTGATAAAAATAAACCTATAATTTTAAAAAGCTTATTGAAGGAGGCAACTTAGATGAAGAAACCTAAAAAACAAAAAGACGACAAAAGCGTATCTGTTTCAGATCATTTAAATAGTGATTTACTAGAGCAATTAAAAGCAGTAAAAAAAGGCCTAACAAAAGAACAAGAAGAACGAGACGCTGAACTTGAGAAGAAAAAAATAGAAGAGCGCAAGCAAAGGGAAAAAAATAAAAGCTTTGAAGAATTATTAAATGAAAGCTCTTTATCGTGGAAAGAATACAAATGAAAAATATGACAAGAAATCGATCCTAGCAACCAAGCTTTGGAGCAATTAAACTCAATTGTGGAAAAAATGAAAAAGCCATTTTATCTAGGGCTTTCCGGGATCCTCCTCGGCATGTGCGCCTTTAGGGGGATCCCTTTTGCACCCTTGTCTAAAAGGGCTAGATCCAGGAGTTAGAGCTTAAGGAGAAAAATAATCCGAAATTCTCCTATGATGAAAGCCTTATATATTCCTTCAGTGGAACAAGTGAAATCAATAAAATAGATTTTTAATAGATACTAATCTTACCTTCATAATGTCTTTTACTTAAGAGGTAAGGTCGTTTTCGCAAACTTTGTTGCTTTTAAATACCTGAAGCAATCAGCACTGTATTAAGTGAAGTGGCATCTTTTCTTCATAAAATAGTACCCTTGGAGTGAAAAAACAATGTTTTCACTCCAATTTTGTTACACAGCAACAATCGTTCAGAAAAGAGCCAAAGGTAAAGGTGTTATCGGTGCTGCTCATATTGATCTAGCTTAGCAATTTGTTGAAGTTTGTGATGTATGTTAGATGGTAACGGTTGGGCATTTCCAGCAGCTGCATTTTCTAGTAGTTGTTCAAGTTTACTAGCTCCTGGGATAACTGCTCCAACAACATCTTCATAAAGACAATATTGTAAAGCAATCTCTGTCATTGTAAGTGGTGAATCTATATTTTCAAATTCCATTAATAGATTTTTTAGCTCATCTTTAGTATAGGAAAGATAGCTTTCAGTTTTTAGCTTTAAAGATAAAGGCTTTTCTGTTAAAAGACCCTTTGCAAGAGGTCCACGAGCAATCACACTTACATTATGTTCATTTATAAGTGAAAACCATTCTTCAGGACGTCGATCTAAAAGGCTATATTGCATCATAATCGAAACGATGTTGGATTTGCTTAGATATTCTTTTATCACATTTGGTCTAATAGAAGAAATTCCATACTGACGTATAAGTCCATCTTGCTTTAATTCTTCAAAAGCTTCAATCGTTTCATCAATATTGTCTTCAATAGTCCCACCGTGGAGTTGGTATAAATCAATATAATCTGTTTGAAGACGTTTTAAGCTCTGTTTAACTGCTTCTTTTATGTGTTTTTTAGAAGGATCCCAAGTCCAGCCTGATTTATCTTCTTTCCATCGATTACCTGCTTTTGTTGCCAATACAATATCATGTCGACGATGCTTAATCGCTTTACCGACTAATTCTTCATTTTCTCCAAAATCATATAAATCAGCTGTATCTAGATAATTAATTCCTACATCAATTGCTTTATCAATCAATGAAACAGCATGCTGTTCATTATTTCCTAGCGACATACAGCCTAATCCAATTTCACTTACATATAAATCTGAATTTCCAAGCCGTCTTTTCCGCAAAACTTTTCACTCCTCTAGAGTTCTTTTAAGTTGAGGTTAGTATAAAGCGATGGGAAAATCAATCATTACGCTTGTAGGAAGGTAATAAAAGAACCCTCCCTTTTCTCTTATTGTTACTTTGGATCAGTTGATCTAAAGTTTTGTATAATTTAACATATTCCTTTAATTTTGATTGAATTTCATGCGGTTTTCCAATTAATACAATTCCCTTTTCATTTCGATAGATTTTCATGTGTTCATATCCATTCCCTTCCAGTAAGGTATGATAGAATATATGGTGATGAAAAAGTATGTAGAACAGGAGAGGATAAAGTGGAAAACTTAAAAGAAACAACGATCTCTTCGAAAGAGATTTTCAAAGGACGAATTATTGATTTATATGTAGAAGAGGTAGAGCTGCCAAATGGTAAAACAAGTACAAGAGAAATTGTAAAGCACCCAGGTGCAGTAGCCGTAATAGCTCTTACAAAAGATCAAAAGATTGTGATGGTCGAGCAATATCGTAAACCGCTTGGACGAACGATCGTTGAAATACCAGCAGGAAAGCTTGAAAAAGGGGAAGAACCAGAAACAACAGCAAAAAGAGAGTTGGAGGAAGAAACAGGATATACATGTGATGAACTAGAGCCTTTAATCTCTTTTTATACATCACCTGGATTTGCTGATGAACTTGTTCATTTATTTATTGCGAAAAATTTGGAGAAGCTAACACATAAAGCAGAATTAGATGAAGATGAATTTGTAGAAGTAATGGAAGTCACACTAGAAGAAGCACAGGAAATGATTGTGAATCAACAAATTTTCGATGCGAAGACAGCTTATGCAGTTCAATATTTACAGCTTATGCAAAAAAGAGCACAAAGATAATTAAAGCTATATTTAGGAGGGTGTTTTATTCAAGAGATGAACAGCTATTTTGCTGATTTACATATTCATATCGGACAAACAAAGTCAGGAAAACCAGTGAAAATCACAGCGTCCCGTTCATTAACACTTGAAAATATATTAGTTGAAGCAAGTGAGCATAAAGGAATTGATATGATAGGGATTATCGATTGTCATGTTCCAGAGGTGTTGCTTACACTTACTCAGCTTATCGAGAAGGGTGATTGTTACGAATTAGATGATGGAGGTATTAGGTTTCAAAGGACGACATTAATTCTCGGTAGTGAGCTTGAAATTTATGATGATGCCTGTAAAGGACCTGTTCATGTGCTAGTTTATATGCCGACACTAGAGAAGATGAAGCAATTTTCAACGTGGATTTCGTCTAGACTTAAGAATATTACACTTAGCTCACAAAGGATATATGAAAAAGGAAAAACTCTTCAACAGTGCGTAAAAGATTTAGGTGGGCTATTTATACCTGCGCATATATTTACACCTCATAAAAGCTTATATGGCAGTGGGGTGAGTGTTTCATTAACAGAAGTTTTTTCTCCTTCATTAATTGATGCTGTTGAATTAGGATTAAGCTCAGATACATTAATGGCAGACAAAATAGAAGAATTACATCAGTATCCTTTTTTAACAAATTCAGATGCACATTCATTACCGAAAATTGCTCGTGAATATCAAAAGTTACTATTAAAAGAGCCAAGCTTCTTCGAGTTACAAAAAGCTTTGCATTCTAAAGAGGGGAGAGCTGTTCAAGCGAATTACGGGTTAAATCCTTACTTAGGTAAGTATTATGAAACAACATGTGAAAAATGCGGCTTAAAGCCAAATTTTAATGAAGTAAAATGTAGTAATTGTGGAAGTACGCGGTTTACAAAAGGTGTATCAAAGCGAATACAGGAATTAGCCGGTAATCGTGAAAATGAGAAGTTTCGTCCTCCATATATACATCAAGTGCCATTACAATTTATACCTGGTGTTGGACCGAAAACCCTTGATAAATTAAAAGACTTATTTGGTACAGAAATGAATATCTTACATCAAGTTTCAAAAGAAGAACTTCAAAAAGTCGTACCCAACAAGCTTGTAGAGTTTATCATTGCAGCTAGAGAAGGAAAGCTTCAAGTATCATCAGGTGGCGGAGGAACATATGGAAAAGTTAGTGGAGTTTAAATAAGTCTCCTTAGTGAGTAGTTAGCGTTGTAGATTTATTGAAGAGCATCGACTTTCAGAGAGCGAGCGATTGTCAACATATTGAGGAGAACTCTTTTTTATTGTTCTCCTTTCAATGATAACTTTATTTTAATAGTAAGAGGTATGATTTCTACGTAAACAGCCTAGAAAAGACATGCGTATTACGTAAATACTTACCATCAGCAGATAAATCATCTTGGCGAAAGGTCCCTTCTAGTGTGAAACCTAGTTTTTCTGGTATTTTTTTGCTTTTTTCATTCTTAGTATCACATTTAATTTCAATTCGTTTAGCATGAAGTTCAGTAACTGCGAAATGAATTAGGCCTTCAACAGCTTCAGTTATATATCCTTTTCCACTATATCTTGAATCAATCCAATATCCAATTTCACAACTGTGAACTTTCCACTTCATACGATGTAAACCGGTGCTACCAATAAAGCCACCTGTAAAACGGTCGAAAATTAGAAACCGCAAGTCTTCTCTTAATATAAACTTTGCTATTGCTTCTCTAATATTTATTTCAGTTTCCTCAACCTTTGGTAGGTGTTGAGCAAATGGCATCCATGGTTTTAATTCTTTAATTGATGCACATATAGCGGCATTCACAGCTTTACCATCGCCAGATTGTGGAGCTCTCAGTAAAAGACGTTTAGTTGTGAACTCAGAAGGGAAATCTAGTAAAATAGGGTTCATCTTATCACTTCCTTATTATTTTTTAGTAGTATAAACGAGAAAACTAGAAAAGAAAACCATTTTTGAGTCATAGAAATGAAGTCCTCTCATATACTCTAGTAAGTGAATGACGGGAGGAAATCATTATGCGTAAACAACTGCCATTAAGTGCAATGATGAAGCAGCATCTTAAGGAGCATTCGTCCATATATTTGTTTGTCTTTGTGTTATTTTTGATGGGAGTAATATTTGGAGCCATCATTGTTAATAGTATGAACTTGAGTCAAAAAGAAGATTTATATTATTACTTAAACCGATTTTTTGGACAAGTCGCAGAAGGTAAGGTAGCGAGCTCAACAGATATGTTTCAACAAAGCTTTTTTCATAATTTGAAATATTTAGGTCTTATGTGGATATTAGGGGTCTCAATTATAGGGTTACCTGTAATTTTAGTCATGTTATTTATTAAAGGAATGGTAGTAGGATTCACAGTTGGTTTTTTAGTTAACCAATTGGGGTTAAAAGGATTTTTACTCTCATTCGTTACGGTTCTGCCCCAAAATATTTTACTTATCCCAGCCTTTATACTAATGTCAGCTGTTGCGATATCCTTTACGCTAAAAATAATTAGGCAATTATTTGTGAAGAAAACGAGCAATATGGAGGCGCCTTTTTCCTTATTTATGAGATACGTTTCAGTATTTTTATTCATTGGTGTATTGGCCATTATTGCTTCTGGATTTGAAGCCTATGCTTCACCATTTTTAATGAAAAATGTAGTTGAATTCGTCAGTAAATAATAATTATTATTATATAATAAACATTATCTTTATTAGATTATAATCATTTTAGTTGGACACTTTCCTCTTCTTTGATATATAATAGTTTTGGGAACGCGGCGAGGGAGGAAAAGTAGTTATGGAAAACCGCATTGATCGGATTAAGAAGCAGTTGCATACTGCTAGTTATAAGTTAACGCCACAGCGTGAAGCAACTGTTCGGGTACTATTAGAAAATGAGGAAGATCATTTAAGTGCCGAAGATGTCTATCTTCTTGTAAAAGAAAAGGCACCTGAAATTGGACTTGCAACAGTTTATCGAACTCTTGAACTCTTAACTGAGTTGAAAGTTGTTGATAAGATAAATTTTGGTGATGGTGTTTCAAGATATGACCTTCGTAAAGAAGGAGCAGCTCATTTTCATCACCATCTAGTATGTATCGAATGTGGATCTGTCGCTGAAATAGAAGATGATCTACTTGAAGATGTGGAAGAAATCGTCGAAAGAGATTTTAAATTTAAAATTAAAGATCATCGTTTAACTTTTCATGGGATATGTACAAAATGTCAAGAAAAGAGTGAAAATGAATCAACTAATGATGATAATAAATAATTGAAGTCTAGCTTATTAAAGTTAGGCTTTTTGCTTTTTGTATCGTTTACATAATGATAAAATGCACAAACGGTCAATAAGTACTTTGACGCACGCTCTTAGCCTATCGAGGAGGATAAATAACACCCTTTTTTTCTGTTTCAAATTGTAAGGATTTTATCCTAGATGTAGGTTCATTCCGCTTTTCATGCTTCACATCAGTACTAATTAAATTTTTAGCTTCAGTTTTAATGAAGCAATCTCTCGAATCTCCTTTTAAAAAATTCAGAGTAGGAATTTATACAAAATAAGGAACTTTACGTATTGTAGCAACAATGTTCCGAAAACAGGAAAAATGATGTATAAAGTTTGTCCTTTTTGGCATATCTTTTAATAATCATCACTTTACTCGATAATTGAAAAGAACTTTGATTTTTTGGAGGTTGCATTATGATTCGATGGTTTAAAACAGTTAGAGATATGATGAAGGTATTTGTCTTGTTCACTGGATTTACGATTTTATTCTATTATGCTATCATTTGGGTGAACTTAGAGTACCAAGAAATACATCGTTATGATCAACCAGAAGGTGCAGCTCTGAAGGTAACCAATATGGTTAATAATGAAGAGGAAAGCTGGCTAAACAGATTTATTTTTTTTATTGATAATGGGGAGTAGAAAAATGTGAAAGATCAATTGAAAGATTTTATCCACTATTTAATTGTAGAAAGAGGTCTGTCAAATAATACAATTGTTTCTTATGAGCGAGATTTAAAAAGCTATCAAAAGCACTTAGTAGAAAAGCAACAAATTACTTCGTTTAATGATGTCACTCGTTTTCATATTATTCAATTTTTAAAGTTTCTAAAAGAAGCTGGGAAATCAAGTAAAACATTAGCAAGACATTCAGCATCAATTCGGAGTTTTCATCAGTTTTTATTAAGAGAAAAACAAGCTGATCAGGATCCATCAGTATTACTTGAATCACCACAATTAGAGAGAAGTCTTCCTAAAATACTCTCATTACAAGAAGTAGAAAAGTTGCTAGAAACACCAAAGCTCACCACACCATTTGGCTATCGAGATAAAGCAATGCTTGAACTTTTATATGCTACAGGTATAAGAGTCAGTGAAATGATTGACTTAAATTTAACAGATGTTCACTTAACCATGGGATTTATTCGTTGTTACGGGAAAGGCAATAAAGAACGGATCGTTCCGGTTGGAAAAGCGGCATCGGAAGCTTTAATGGATTATATAGAAAGAGCAAGATCGAAACTGCTTAATCCAAAGCAACCGACAGAAGCGTTATTTGTCAATCATCATGGCAAACGAATTTCGAGACAGGGCTTTTGGAAAAACTTAAAGAAGGTTGCAATTGAAGCAGAGATACAAAATGAACTAACACCTCATACTTTAAGGCATTCATTTGCAACACATTTACTTGAGAATGGGGCAGATTTAAGAGCAGTACAAGAAATGCTTGGACATGCAGATATATCAACAACACAGATTTATACTCATGTGACAAAAGCTAGATTAAAAGATGTTTATAATCAGTTTCACCCAAGAGCATAAAAGCACCGCACGAATGTGGTGCTTTTTTATTATTTTAAAATAGAATTGTTTTCAATTCATTGTCATTGGAACAGTTCTCCATTTAGTGAAATAGTTGTTTGTTTAATCTGTTACTTGTGTTGATAGTGAGCAAAAAAAAACTCCTTATAAATCGGTTTAATTAAGTTGTAAATAAGGTAAAAAGAAGTTTATAATGGAGAGGAGAAAATAGTTGTCAGACTTCCGACAAGTTTACCTCGTCGAATGGAATATCATGATTTATGGAAGATTAAGATAAGGTAAGAACATAAAAGGAGGATATCAATGTCAAATTATACATATAAGCGTGTTTTCTTAGTTGTTCTTGATTCAGTAGGTATTGGTGAAGCGCCCGATGCTGATCAATTCAATGATATTGGTTCTAATACTTTAGCTCATATTGCAGAACATATGGATGGACTTTCCATGCCAAATATGGCGAAGTTAGGCTTGAGCAATATAAGTGAGATTAAAGGAATACCAATTCAAGAAAAGCCTCTAGCATATTATACAAAAATGCAGGAAGCTTCAAATGGGAAAGATACAATGACAGGACACTGGGAAATAATGGGCTTGCATATTGAACAACCGTTTCAAGTGTTCCCTAAAGGTTTTCCGCCTGAACTAATACAAACATTAGAACAAAAAACAGGACGTAAAGTAATTGGAAATAAACCAGCATCAGGAACAGAGATTCTTGATGAACTTGGAGAAGAACATTTAAAAACAGGAGCATTGATCGTCTATACTTCAGCTGATTCAGTTTTGCAAATTGCAGCTCATGAAGAAGTTGTTCCTATAGATGAGTTATATAAAATTTGTGAGATAGCACGTGAGATGACTTTAGCTGAAAAGTACAAGGTAGGACGTGTCATTGCACGACCATTCCTAGGAACAGCAGGTAACTTTACAAGAACATCGAATCGTCATGATTATGCATTAAAGCCATTTGAGCGAACAGTGATGAACGAGCTGCAAGATAGTGGGTATGATGTGATCTCAATCGGGAAAATATCAGACATATTTGATGGTGAAGGCATTACAAAATCTTTAAGAACAATCTCAAATATGGATGGTATGGACAAGTTAAATGAATCAATAGGTATGGACTTCACAGGGATGAGCTTTCTTAATTTAGTAGATTTTGATGCACTGTTTGGGCATCGACGTGATCCTGCAGGTTATGGTAAAGCATTAGAAGAGTATGATGTTAGGTTAGCAGAAGTTCTAGAGAAATTAACAGAACAAGATTTATTAATCATAACGGCTGATCATGGAAATGACCCAATTCACCATGGAACAGATCATACAAGAGAATACGTGCCTCTTTTAGTATATAGTCCAAGATTAGGTCATGGAAACGAGTTAACCATTAGAGATACGTTTGCTGATGTAGGTGCAACTATAGCTGATAATTTCAATGTGAAAATGCCAGCTAACGGAAAAAGCTTTTTAGCTGATTTAAAATAGGAGGGGTACATAATGAATTATGAAAACATTAAAGAAGCAGCTCATTTTTTAAAAGAAAAATATCAAGAAATCCCGAAAATTGGTTTGATATTAGGATCAGGCCTTGGTGTCCTAGCAGATGAAATTGAAGACGCAGTTAAAATACCATATAGTGAAATTCCGAATTTTCCTGTTTCTACTGTTGAAGGACATGCTGGTCAACTTGTTTTTGGAACATTGAAAGGATCGCATGTTGTTGCGATGCAGGGAAGATTTCATTTTTATGAAGGATACAGTTTAGAAAAAGTAACAGCACCTGTTCGTGTGATGAAAGAAATCGGTGTTGAAACATTGATCGTTACAAATGCCGCCGGTGGAATTAATGAATCTTTTGAAGCAGGAGATTTAATGCTCATCACAGATCATATAAATAATATGGGGACGAACCCATTAATTGGTCCTAATGATTCTAGAATAGGTGCACGTTTTCCAGACATGTCAGAAAGCTATGATAAGAAGTACCGACAAATAGCGAAGGACGTTGCAGCTGATTTAAACATTAAGCTACAAGAAGGAGTCTATGTTGGTAACACAGGACCTTCTTATGAAACACCAGTTGAAATTCGAGCGCTTCGTACTATGGGTGGAGATGCTGTAGGAATGTCAACAGTTCCTGAAGTAATTGTTGCAAAACATGCTGGATTAGGTGTTTTAGGAATTTCTTGTATTTCAAATATGGCTGCTGGTATTTTAGATCAACCACTATCACATGACGAAGTAATTGAAACAACAGAAAAGGTGAAAACAAATTTCTTAAATTTAGTCAAAAATGTTATTGAAAAAATACATTCGTCAAACTAAAGAAAAGGTGAGATAAACAATGAGAATGGTTGATTTAATTGAAAAGAAAAGAGACGGTTTAGAATTAACAAAAGAAGAAATTCACTTTATCGTTGAAGGATATACAAAAGGTGACATTCCTGACTATCAAATGAGTGCTTTAACAATGGCTATTTATTTTCAAGGAATGGCCGATCAAGAGCGTGCTGAACTGACGATGGCTATGGTCCACTCTGGTGATACAATTGATTTAAGTGAAATTGAGGGGATCAAGGTTGATAAACATAGTACTGGTGGTGTAGGTGATACGACAACACTTGTACTAGGTCCATTAGTGGCTGCAGTCGGAGTACCTGTTGCAAAAATGTCTGGACGTGGTTTAGGACATACAGGTGGAACAATTGATAAATTAGAAGCTGTTCCAGGTTTTCACGTTGAAATTGAAAATAAACAATTCATTGAACTTGTTAACAAAAATAAGATTGCTGTTATAGGACAAAGTGGAAATCTTACACCAGCAGATAAGAGCTTATATGGATTACGTGATGTAACAGCGACCGTGAACAGCATACCGCTTATTGCGAGTTCGATCATGAGTAAAAAAATAGCTGCTGGTGCCGATGCCATCGTTTTAGACGTGAAAACCGGTGCAGGCGCGTTCATGAAAGATTTAGATGAGTCGAAAAAACTAGCAAAAGCAATGGTAGACATCGGCAATCTTGTTGGTCGTCGAACAATGGCTGTTATATCTGACATGAGTCAGCCATTAGGATATGCAATTGGAAATGCACTTGAAGTAAAGGAAGCTATTGACACACTTAGTGGAAAAGGTCCTAAAGATTTAGAAGAGCTTTGTCTTGTATTAGGTAGTTACATGGTTTTATTAGCTAAAAAAGCTACTTCACTAGAAGAAGCTCGTTCAATGTTAGAAGAAGTTATCCAAAATGGTAAAGCGTTGAAAACCTTAAAAATCTTCCTAGAAGCACAAGGTGGAGATGGATCTGTCGTTGATAAGCCAGAAAAACTTCCTCAAGCTACATACCAATTTGAGCTAGAAGCAAAAGAAGATGGCTATGTATCTGAAATTATTGCTGATTCAGTTGGAACAGCTGCCATGCTATTAGGAGCTGGTCGCGCAACAAAAGATTCGGTGATCGATTTGGCTGTTGGATTAGTATTAAATAAAAAAATTGGTGATAAAGTAAAAAAAGGGGAGTCTTTAGTTACAATTCATAGTAACCAGGAAGACGTCCAAAACGTAAGAAACAAATTATATAATAGTATTTCGATTTCTACTAACGAAGTGGAAGAACCAAAATTAATTTACGCTACAGTTGAATAATGATTATTGTGATAAAACCACAGTCTTTGGACTGTGGTTTTTTAGATGTTTTAATGGTGTGAAAGGCTTGTGCAATAGGAACGGGGTTGAAAATCTAGTTTAGTTAGACATGGCTAGCGGCTTGTAATGGTTAGTTATAGTCGGTTAGATAAGAGGTGGTGGACGTGAAAGCGAGGTTGGCTTGCAAACGTGTAAAGATGATCGACAAATGCGGGAGAATGGTCGATAAATTGAATTTTATGATCGATAAAGTACATTTTATGACTGTAGGAAAGCATGAACATAGATTTAAAAACTAAAGATATTTTAAAGATTGATAAAATAGAAATTTCGATGCTATCTTAACTTGGATAACACTACATAATGAGAAATTAAATATAGAAGAAACTCATTTTTCGCTTTCTACATTTAATTTTTACAGTTAGCTTTACAAAGTGACAAAAAAGGAAAACCAATAAATATGGGAGAAAACTATCTAGACTAAATAATAGAGGAGAGGAAAATACTTGATCATAAAACCATTAGAGGAACCGGTAAAGATCCAAAAGCTTGAAGTACTAAAGAAACGTCTATTTCCAACTCATGTAAAAATGAAAGAAATTGAGAAAGAGTTAGCTAAGACTACGGCGGGATATAAAGGTGAAAAATCCCTTTTATATTATTTGAGTTTTCTTCCAGAAGAATATATGATCTTACACGATTTACGACTAACAATAGACAACAGAAATTATTTCCAGATAGATATACTAATTTTATCTCAGTACTTTATTCTGATTTTAGAAGTTAAAAATATTTCTGGAAAAATTACATTTGATGAAACGTACCACCAATTAATTAGACAATTCAATGATGGTGAAGAAGTATTTCCTGATCCTGTTCTGCAAGTTAAACATCAAAAATATCAGTTAATAAGATATTTGAATAAGAAAAAAATCGTAAGTTTACCAATTGAAACGCAGGTAGTTATGACGAACAATTCAGCATTATTAAGAAATCAAAATAATAGTAGGAAATACTTAGATACCATTAGTAGAAGTAGTGAGCTTATAACTAAAGTTGAGTATTATAAACAAAAGTATAAAGCTCCAATTTTTACGATGAAGGATCTACGTAAAGTAGCCAAGAGTTTGCTGAAGGATCATATACCTTCTGGATTTAATATTTTTCATCTGTTTGAACTAAATTCAAATGATATATGTAAGGGAGTGTTTTGCACAAATTGCGGTTGTTATCCATTACAAAGAGTAAGGGGTACATGGTATTGTGGTGAATGTAACTTTTCCTCAAGAAATGCCCATTTAGAAACCTTTAATGACTATAAACTATTATTTGGTACTACTATTACGAATAAACAAACAAGAGATTTTCTGCAAATTTCCTCACCATCCACAACTTATAAAATTCTATCCTCTTTGAAAGTCCCTCAATTTGGCCGTGGCAAAGCTACTTCATACAATTTATCAAAATTAAAAAAATAAAATCTTTCCAAGCTTAGTATATTTTCCCTCCTTCTGGAAAAAATGGGATGTATAAAGAATGGAGGGCTTATGAAATGAAACGAATAATTTCGTGTTTAACACTTATAGCGATGCTTGTCTCTGTTACACCAATGGCTCTAGCCAAAGAAGATTCCAAAACTGTCGAGCTTGCAGATAAAGCAAAGTCTGCTGTTTTAATTGAACGAGATACAGGTACGATCTTGTATGATAAAAATAGCGATGAAAAGCTTCCTCCAGCAAGTATGACAAAGATAATGACAATGTTGCTTATTATGGAAGCACTAGATAAAAATCAAATCAAGTGGGATGAAAAAGTTCGAACAAGTGAATATGCTGCTTCAATGGGCGGATCGCAGATATTCTTAGAGCCTGGAGAAGAAATGACAGTCGAGCAAATGCTTAAAGGAATTGCAATTGGATCTGGTAATGATGCATCTGTTGCTATGGCAGAAAAGATTGCGGGGTCTGCTGAAGAATTTGTCAATATGATGAATAAAAAAGTTGAGGAATTGGGTTTGAAAAATACTCAATTTAAAAATCCGACAGGTCTTCCAGAGCCAGATCATTTTAGCTCTGCACATGATATGGCATTAATGGCAAAAGAGTTATTAAAGTATGAAGAGATTACGAATTTTACAGGTAAATATGAAGATTATTTACGAGAAGGAACAGAAGAGAAGTTCTGGTTAGTAAATACAAATCGATTAGTTAAATTTTATCCTGGTGTGGATGGAGTTAAAACTGGATTTACAAATGAAGCAAAATATTGTTTAACTGCTACTGCTAAAAAAGATAATATGCGTGTTATTGCTGTTGTATTTGGAGCTGATACACCAAAGGATCGTAATGCACAGGTTACGAAAATGTTAGATTATGCATTTAGTCAATATCAAACTCACCCTTTATTTAAGAAAGACGAATTATTAACAAAAGTAAGGGTGAGTAAAGGTAGTGAAAAAGAAGTAAATCTAATGACATCAGAGCCGATTTCCGTTTTAACGAAAAAAGGGGAAAAAGTGGATGATGTAAAACAAGAGATTGTATTAAAAGAGGATGTACAAGCTCCCGTTAAAAAAGGAGATGAATTAGGTTCTCTTCAATTAGTTAAAGAAGACAAGGTTATTGCAGAAAGTAAGATCGTTGCAGAAAAAGATGTAAAAGAAGCTAGTTGGTGGCAATTATTTAAACGTGTAATGGGAAGCTTTACAAAGTCTAGCTAATGTTGACGAATTTACACTAGTTTTGTCATGAAGCAGGAAATTAAAAGTTCAATCAAGAAAGACTCTTTATCCAGAAATTAAGGAGGGGTAAAACCTTGAGTCTTGCAATTGAACTTGATGTAAAAAAATCTGTATTATGTATCCGACTCTCAGGTGAGCTTGATCATCATGCAGCTGAAGAATTACGTACGAAGGTTACGGAAATGTTAGCTGCAAATCAATCCAAGCATATTGTATTAAATCTAGAAAATCTAGCGTTCATGGATAGTTCTGGTTTGGGCGTAATTTTAGGTAGATATAAACAAATTAAAGCAATGGGTGGGGAAATGGTCGTTTGTGCTATTTCACCAGCTGTTAAGCGTTTATTTGATATGTCAGGATTATTTAAAATCATTCGTTTAGAAGAAAACGAAATGAAAGCACTCCAGACATTGGGGGTGGCATCATGAGAAACGAAATGAACCTGCAATTCTCAGCGTTAAGTCAAAATGAATCTTTTGCACGGGTGACAGTGGCATCTTTTATTGCACAACTAGATCCTACAATGGATGAATTAACAGAAATAAAAACAGTTGTATCTGAGGCTGTCACAAATGCAATTATTCACGGATATGAAAATGATCCAAATGGGATTGTTTATATTTCAGTCACGTTAGAGGATGAGGTAATCCATATGACAATTCGTGATGAAGGAATTGGAATATTTGATATTGAGGAAGCAAGACAGCCTTTGTATACAACGAAGCCAGAGCTTGAAAGATCTGGGATGGGATTTACAATTATGGAAAACTTTATGGATGAAATTACAGTAGACTCAACGGCTACAAGCGGTACAACAGTTAAGTTAATTAAACACTTATCTAAAAGTAAAGCTTTATGCAATTAAAGGGAGACTTGCTATGGATGTGGAGGTCAAGAACGATCAGACAAATACGCAGTTAAAAGATCATGAAGTCAAGGAATTGATTCGTCGTAGTCAAGAAGGGGACCAAGATGCTCGTGATTTAATTATCCAAAGAAATATGAGACTTGTTTGGTCTGTTGTTCAGCGCTTTTTGAACCGAGGTTATGAACCTGACGACTTATTCCAAATTGGAAGCATAGGCTTGTTAAAATCTGTAGATAAATTTGATTTATCTTATGATGTAAGATTCTCAACTTATGCAGTGCCAATGATTATTGGGGAAATTCAAAGGTTTATCCGTGACGATGGTACAGTGAAAGTAAGCAGATCATTAAAAGAATTAGGTAATAAAATTCGTCGAGCAAGAGATGAGTTATCAAAAACCATGGGGAAAGTACCAACTGTTGCTGAAATTGCAAATTATTTAGATATTTCTCCAGAGGAAGTTGTTCTTGCTCAAGAGGCAATTAGAGCACCTTCATCCATTCATGAAACAGTTTATGAAAATGATGGAGATCCTATTACATTATTAGATCAAATTGCTGATAATACAGAAACAAAGTGGTTTGATAAAATTGTATTAAAGGATGCTATTCGAGATTTAGATGAACGTGAAAGGTTGATTGTCTTTCTTAGATATTACAAAGATCAAACTCAATCTGAAGTTGCCGATCGCTTAGGTATTTCACAAGTTCAAGTTTCCAGACTAGAAAAAAAGATATTGCAACAAATGAAGGATAGAATGAATCAATAATGTAAAAAAGAGACTGACTTACCTATGTGTTTATGTTTAAACACATAGTAAGATCAGTCTTTTTTGTGCTTTTTTAAAAGATAAATTGATGGTAATTAATGGACTTGCCTTCAGACTTGCATGATTAAAATTAAGCCAATGCATACTACATATACGAACAACATTGATAATCAAGTTTTTAAATTGGATGATAATTTAGTCGATAGGAAGTGATTCTTGGTGGAAAAGACGGTTTATATAAGACTTCGTCATCGCATTCAAGTACATCCTAACGATGTTATTTCAATTGACAAGATAGCTCTCATTGTCGGTGATAAGGAGTTGACAGAGAAACTTAGAAAGTTATTATTACACAAAATTCAACCTAGAGACAAAAATATGGTGGTAATAGATGTAATGCATGTATTAAAAGCAATCCATCAGTTCGATCATCAAATTGATGTTCAAACAATAGGCTCAACCCAAACAATCGTTGAAATTGTGTTTGAGAAGAAGAAAGTATCACCTTTTTTATTTAGTGCTGTTTGGCTAATATTATTCATTGGTGCTGGGCTAGCAATAATGAATTTCCATGAAGATGTGAGTATGCAAGAAGTACATCAGCGAATTTATAAAATTGTAACCGGTAAGAAAAATGATCAGCCACTTATCCTACAAGTTCCATATTCAATTGGTTTAGGGTTAGGTATGGTGTTATTTTTTAATCATTTATTTAAAAAGAGAATCAATGAAGAACCAAGTCCCTTAGAAGTTGAGATGTTTAACTATCAGTTAGATTTAGATCAATATGTTGCAATGAATGAGAACAAGGAGAATTTAAATAGTGTTGATGACGATCGTTAGCACTTGTCTGTTAATGATTATTGGTTTATCAGGGGGACTTGTTGTAGGGTCAGGGTTTGTTGCATTTTTAGCCGTGTTGGGAATTATACCCAGATTGACTCAGTTAACCAAAACATATCGATATATTCATGTGTATGAATGGGCAATTATTCTTGGTGCTGTCATAGTAGGTTGGATGAGTTTAAGAAATACACAGCTAGATCAATCAGCATTTTGGCTAATTCCAATTGGCCTTTTATGTGGCATTTTTATTGGGATGCTAGCTGCTGCACTTACAGAAGTACTTAATGTATTTCCTATTTTAGCGAAACGAATTGGCTTTGGTGAAAAAATAGTCATATTACTGATGGCAATTGTGCTAGGAAAAATAATCGGATCTTTATTTCATTGGATTTATTTTGTGAATCAGTAAGGGAGGTAATGAAAAATGGCGAAGGCGAAAATGAAGGATGATTATAAAAATCAAATTAAAAATTTTCAACCAAAACCACCATATTTCTTGAATTGCCTTAAGGCATTTTTAGTTGGTGGGTTTATTTGTTTGGTTGGTCAGGGGATACAAAATTTTTATATAAACGTTCTTAATTTTTCAGAGAAGGATGCAGGTAATCCTACTGTTGCCACTTTAATTTTAATTTCTGCTTTTCTAACAGGTTTAGGTATTTACGATAAGATTGGTCAATTTGCTGGTGCTGGTTCAGCGGTTCCTGTTACTGGCTTTGCAAATTCAATGACTAGTGCTGCTATAGAACATAGAAGTGAGGGAATTGTTCTTGGTGTTGCAACTAATATGTTTAAGTTAGCAGGGAGTGTCATTGTGTTTGGTGTTGTAGCAGCCTATATAGTAGGGATGATTAGGTATTTTTATGGGTTAGGATTTTAAGTAAAGGAGGAGGTCACCATGAAATTAACTGGAAAGCAAACCTGGAAGTTTGAAAATCCTTTATTTGTTCATTCAAGTGGAACGGCTGTAGGACCTAAAGAAGCTGAAGGACCATTAGGGCAGCTTTTTGATATAAAACATAAAGAATTACACTGTGATGAAGACAATTGGGAGTTAGCAGAAAGAAGGTTAATGGAACAAGCTATTGAACAATGTTTAAAAAAAGGAAATAAAACATCAGACGATATTGACCTATTTCTTGCAGGCGACTTACTTAATCAAAATGTAACGTCCAATTATGTTGCAAGACATTTAAAAGTTCCTTTCCTCTGTATGTTTGGAGCATGTTCTACTTCAATGGAAACGGTCGCATTAGGTTCGGCATTAGTTGATGGTGGCTTTGCTAGCAATGTACTTGCAGCAACAAGTAGCCATAATGCTACAGCTGAAAGACAATTTAGATATCCTACTGAATACGGGGGACAAAAGCCTGATACTGCAACCTTTACTGTTTCAGGTTCTGGGGCAGTTTTAATTAGTAAAGAAGTTAGTAATATTAAGATTACATCTGCAACGATAGGTCAAGTTGCAGATCTTGGAATTTCCGATCCGTTTGATATGGGTTCTGCAATGGCTCCAGCAGCTGCAGAGACCATTTCTCAACATTTATTAGATTTAAATCGGACACCGGATGATTATGACATGATTTTAACAGGTGATTTATCAAGTGTTGGAAGTCCTATTGTTAAGGAATTATTAAAAGAAGAAGGCTTTGACGTTCATAATAAACATAATGATTGTGGACTAATGATTTATCGACCTGATCAAAAGGTTTTTGCTGGTGGAAGTGGTTGTGGATGCTCTGCTGTTGTTACTTACGCCCATATATTTAACGAATTACAAAAAGGTAATCTAACTAGAGTCTTAGTTGTTGCCACTGGTGCTCTTCTTAGTCCTACGATGATTCAACAGAAAGAAACAATTCCTACGATAGCTCATGGAGTTGTTTTTGAAAGAACAGATAGAGGAGTGAATAGCTAATGGAATATTTATTAGCTTTTGTTGTAGGAGGAGCAATTTGTGTTATAGGCCAATTGCTATTAGATATTTTTAAGTTAACACCAGCACACGTTATGAGTTCCTTTGTTGTATCAGGAGCAATATTGGATGGCTTTGGGATTTACGACAAATTAATTGAATTTGCGGGAGCTGGAGCTACAGTACCAATCACTAGTTTTGGTCATTCTTTACTTCATGGTGCGATGGAACAAGCGAATGAACATGGATTTATTGGAATTGGAATTGGGATTTTTGAATTAACTTCTGCAGGTATTTCTTCGGCAATTTTATTTGCTTTTATTATGGCTATCATTTTCAAGCCGAAAGGATAGGATAAACATTGACAAAAAAAAGAAGGGTCATTCTTGTAACTGATGGCGATGAGTATGCTGCAAAAACAATTCAATATGTAGCGTCTGAAATAGGTGGAAGGGCGATATCTCAATCACAAGGAAATCCGACCACTTTAACAGGATCACAAATTGTTCAGCTCATTCTCAAAGCAAAGAATGATCCTGTTTTTGTAATGTTTGATGATTGTGGTTTGCTAGGAGAAGGTGCTGGAGAAACAGCATTAAAATATGTTGCAGAGCACTCTGAGATTGAGGTGCTAGGTATTATCGCAGTTGCATCGAAAACACATCAAACGGAATGGGCAAAAGTAGATGTAAGTATTGATCGCTTTGGAGAGTTAACAGAGTATGGTGTAGATAAAAGTGGTTTAAAGGACCTTGAATTAGGAAGGATAAGCGGTGACACTGTCTATTGTTTAGATCAATTAAATGTGCCTGTTATTGTAGGGATAGGAGATATTGGAAAAATGGCTAGAAAAGACAGTGTGAAGAATGGATGTCCAATTACATTAAAAGCTGTTGAATTAATTTTAGAAAGGAGCGGATATGATGACGACAAAAAGTAAATACCCTATATCAGGAAATCTTGCAGAGAACGAGAAGTTCTTTAAGGAACATGTAGGATTAAACACTAGTTTTGATCTTGGTATTAGAAAGTTATTTATAATGGACTATCAAGTTAATATGTATTTTCTAAATGGCTTATGTGATACAGCTTATATTGTACAAATTTTAAATAAGATAACTGCTATAAGTGATAATGAAGTGGATCATGTCAAGTTCAAAGAGATATTAGAAAATCGAATAGTCAATCAATCGGTTGAAAAAATTAAAACATTGGACGAAGTTGTTGATCAATTACTTTCTGGTTTAATTATCTTTCTTATTGAAGGAAGTGACTACGGACTCGTAGTTGATGTCAGAAGTTACCCAGGAAGACAACCTCAAGAGCCTGATACAGAAAAAATTGTTCGTGGATCAAGAGATGGATTTGTTGAAAATATTATTGTAAATACAGGACTAATTAGACGAAGAATCAGAGATGAACGATTACGATATGAAATGTTAAAAATAGGTGAGCGCTCTAAAACCGATGTTTGTGTTGCTTATGTAAAAGACGTTGCAAATCCAGAATTGGTAAAAATTATAAAAAAAGAACTAGAATCTATCGAAATTGATGGAATAACAATGGCTGACAAATCAGTTGAAGAGTTTTTAGTTAAACAAAGCTTTAATCCCTATCCATTAGTGCGCTATACTGAAAGGCCTGATGTAGCAGCAAATCATTTATTAGAAGGTCATGTGTTAGTTATGGTCGATACATCGCCAAGCGTAATTATTACACCAACAACAATGTTTCATCATGTACAGCACGCTGAGGAATATCGCCAAGCACCGGCTGTAGGAACATTACTTAGATGGGTACGTTTTTTAGGTATTATCGCATCTATCTTTCTTCTTCCATTATGGTTTTTATATGTTTCAGAACCATCCTTACTACCGAAGGAAATTGCGTTTATAGGACCAAATGAAGAAAAAAACATACCAATAGTTATCCAAATTTTTCTCGCAGATTTTGGTATAGAATTTTTAAGGATGGCTGCTATACACACACCAACATCACTTTCGACTGCAATGGGATTAATTGCTGCTGCGTTAATAGGGCAAATAGCAATTGATGTTGGATTATTTGTTCCAGAAGTTATATTATATGTTGCGATCGCAGCAATTGGAACATTTGCTACACCTAGTTATGAGCTTAGTGGAGCAAATAAAATTGCTAGATTGTTGTTATTAATAGCAGTGGCAATGTTTCAGTTAGAAGGTTTTATAATTGGTAGTACAGTCTTTATTTTACTTCTTGCAAGTATTAGATCACTAAACACTCCTTACTTATGGCCTTTTTTACCATTTAATGCAAAGGCTCTGTGGCAAATTATTATTCGTACATCTGTACCTGGTGCGAAGCTGAGACCTAGTATTGTACATCCCCAAAATAGAAAAAAACAGTCGAATTAGGTAAAGTGACATTGAAAGAACCCCTCTTTTATGATATTGTATCTTTAATTTAATGCAGATTTACAGTTATAACAGACAGTTAGGACCATTAGGTGTTAACTGTCTACTTTAACATGTTTAAGTGTGAATAGAACGAGAAAATATACGTGGATTTAGATCTAGAAGAGCCTAGTTTTAGAAAGAGGGGAAGCAAGTTGTTCTTACATGGTACTAGTAGAATTAATGAAAAAGGGCACTTAGAAATAGGTGGAGTTGATACAATAAACTTAGCAACTAAATATGGAACACCACTCTATATTTATGATGTTGCTTTAATAAGAGAACGTGCTCGTAGTTTTAAACAAGCTTTTGAAAAAATGAATGTGCGTGCACAAGTAGCATATGCAAGTAAAGCTTTTTCTTCTATAGCAATGTTTCAGTTAATAGATCAAGAAGGTTTATCATTGGATGTAGTGTCAGGTGGAGAATTGTATACAGCCATTGCTTCAGGATTTCCTCCGTCACGAATTCATTTACATGGTAACAACAAAAGTCGAGCTGAATTAAAAATGGCTTTAGAACAAAAAGTTGGATGTATTGTTGTTGATAACTTCTATGAAATCGAATTGTTAGCCGAGCTCTCAAAAGAGTATTCAACAAAAGTTCCAGTGCTTTTACGTGTTACACCTGGTGTTGAAGCACATACACATGATTATATTACAACAGGTCAAGAAGACTCGAAATTTGGATTTGGTTTGTTAAATGGACAAATTGAGCAGGCAATTGATCAAGTACTAAAAATTGATAACATTCATCTATTAGGTATTCATTGTCATATTGGTTCACAAATCTTTGATACTGCTGGTTTTGTTCTTGCTGCAGAACGTGTTTTTTCTAAAATACAAGAATGGCAAAAACAGTTTTCTTTTATTCCAGAAGTCGTGAATTTAGGTGGAGGCTTTGGAATTAGATATACTGAAGAAGACGAACCACTTCCGGCAACATACTATGTAGAAAAAATTGTAGAAGCTGTAAAAAAACAAGTGAGTGAAATGGGTATCATGATGCCTGAAATTTGGATTGAGCCAGGTCGCTCACTAGTAGGCGATGCAGGAACTACTTTATATACAATTGGGTCCCAAAAAACTGTACCTAATATTAGGGAATATGTTGCCATTGATGGTGGAATGAGTGATAATATTCGTCCGGCATTATATCAAGCAAAATATGAAGCAGTATTAGCTAACAGAGTAACTGAGAAGCATGAGAAGTCAGTTTCCATAGCAGGGAAATGCTGTGAGAGTGGTGATATGTTAATATGGGATCTTCCTTTACCAGAAGTGAAACCTAATGACATTCTCGCTGTATTTTGTACGGGAGCATATGGCTATTCAATGGCGAATAATTATAATAGAATTCCACGTCCAGCTGTTGTTTTCGTTGAAAATGGGGAAGAACAGCTTGTTATACAAAGAGAAAGCTTTGAAGATCTGTTAGTTAATGATCTTCCATTGAAATCGAAAGTTACACAACAGTAGATTATTTAAATAAGGTTAGGTTATTCTGCTTTTTTTTCTAAATAAAGCCGGTAGACAACATATGTCTACCGGCTTTTAGTGTGGGTCACGCCCTTAGTATTTTGGAGCAATAAGAACGGAAGGATAACTAACTTATCAAGAAAAAGTGCATATACTCATTATTTCATGCATTTTGTTCATTGTTGTTTGTGAAAATCGAAATAACTGCGTCCCATAATGCAATAAAGAATTCTTTCACTTGCTGTAAAAAAGATTGACCTTCTTCAGAATTTAAGAAGTTTGTAATTTTATCTTTTGTTTGTTCAAGTTGCTGTCCAACTTGGTTCCAATCAATGTTAAGTTCTTTCATCTTGTTAAAAAGATTAATTAAGCTGTTAATATCATCTTCTGATAATGTGATACCAAGCTCATTTGCTGCATTTTCAATAAGAGTTCGAAGATCTGCCTCTGTTTCAGGTACACCATTTTTAGCAATTTCATCTTTAATTTTTGCCATGAGTGCAGAGGCATTTTCTGCTCCTACTTCATCACCTAGCTTAGCTGTTGTGACTAACTCTTCATTTGCAACTTGTTTTACATCTTCAGGAATCACTTTATCTGAAGAAATTTCATAGGCTTTTATTAAACCTGTTAATGCTGCAGTTCCCGAAACTTCAAAAGGTGCTGTTACATAGATTGAAGCATCTTTAATTCCAGCGGTCATAAGTGCATTTAAATACATTTCATCAGTTACCCAATTGATATTTTTAGTAGTGACTTCAAGTCCTGACCCTGCTTTTTCAATAGTAATACTAGTAGAAGAGATGGCTTTTGTGCCAATTGTAGCTTTTGGGATATATTCACCTAAATATTGATGCTCTTCCTCGTTAGACACCGTAAGAATTTGGTCTTGCTCAGTTGCATTCATTTCTTTTAAAAGTGTTTGCTTTTGCTGTTCTGTTAAATTTTCTCCAAGTGTGATTATCATGTCTCCAACAACTGCATCAGCAAAGCTTAGAGTTGGAAAAGATAACAAAAATATAGCCATTATGGTAATCATCGTTTTTTTCAAATTAAAGACCTCCGTGATTTACTTCACTTTAAATTCTATCACATCTATTATAGAGCTTTTTCTTAATAGTCAATACCCTATTTTTGTTAAGAAGTGTTAAAAAGGAAAATTAGTTACTAATCTTTTTAAACTTTATAGGTTGATCTATTTGGTGTTTGCATCTTAGTTATAGTAGAATAGATAGGTGTTCATGTCTATTAGACGTATAATACTTATTGGAGGTTTCATACATATGAAAAAAGCGCAAATTACAATGGAAAATGGAGATACAATTGGAATTGAGTTATATCCAAACGAAGCACCTGGAACTGTAGCAAACTTTGAGAAATTAGCAAACGAAGGATTCTACAATGGCTTAACTTTCCACCGTGTTATCCCTGGTTTTGTAGCACAAGGCGGTTGTCCTAATGGCACTGGAACAGGTGGACCTGGTTACTCAATTAAGTGTGAAACACAAGGAAATCCTCATAAACATGAAGCTGGCTCGCTATCAATGGCACATGCGGGTAAAGATACAGGTGGTAGTCAATTCTTTATCGTTCACGAACCACAACCACACTTAAACGGTGTTCATACAGTTTTTGGGAAAGTAACAGATAATCTTGAAGCAATTTATAACATTAAACCAAATGATGTGATGAAAGAAGTAAAAATCACAGAAGAATAAGTTTTTAAGCTGTACCTGAACATTATAGGTGCAGCTTTTCTTATGATTTTTCATTTTCTAGGTTTCAACTAGGTAGTACCGAGAGTAGAATATCGTGCTGTTTTTTGAACTTTATTAATATTCTCAGGAGGTTAGCGACTGAATGTAAAGGATATCGACAACCATGTAAACAAGAGCTAAATTAAAAAATATGACATAAAAAAATCTTAAATATTGCAAGAAGCTCATTATACAGATAAAATAAATTTATAGTTGTTGTTTAATTGATATGAATTCGACAGTAGAAACTAGTTGTTGGAAAGATAATCGACAATGTTATCGTACACATGTCCAGTTAACAACTAACTTAAAATTTCATATTTCGTTTTTACATTCTTCGGGGCAGGGTGAAATTCCCTACCGGCGGTGATGAGTTGTATTTTGTACACTTCTAAGTCCGTGACCCGCTTTCAAACATGTTAGCGGTGGATCTAGTGAAATTCTAGGGCCGACAGTTATAGTCTGGATGGGAGAAGAATTGCGCAATTTTCTTGCGGTGTATTAAATTCTTTTTAAAAAGGAAATTTAATACTCTTATTTGACATACTCAAATATCAATTACTTAACTATTAAAGCCCTAAGTCTAAGACTTTGGGCTTTTTATCGTTTAGGAAAAAATAAAATTCTTGATCTGTGGATAAGTTTATAGACATCTCGTTAGCACGTAATTTCTGTAGAAAAGTCGGTTGCCTAGTTGAATTTATGGATTTTTTCAAGAGAAATAAATTATTTTTGAAGGAAAGATTGCAAACTATCGACTTGGGTTTGTCGTCACAATTTCTCAATGCGTTGTTACACGGGTATCTATTTAGTTTACTTACTACAACAAGAATGTCTTTTACTTAATCAGGTAGAATAAAGTGGAGAAATGAAAAATAGATCGCAATCCACGAATAGGCCAAAATACTTCATGTAAACGATAATATGACAATTAATATAGGGAGGAATTTAAAAGGAAAAGCACATTGTAAAGTGAGGGATTTATTTGTTTACAGGAATTATTGAAGAAATAGGATCAATTAAAAAGCTTCAAAGCTCTAAAGAAGCAATAGTGTTCTCGATTGAAGCAAAAAAAATAATGCATGATATCAATCTAGGTGACAGTATAGCTGTGAACGGAGTTTGTTTAACAGTAACTGAATATAATGAAGGTTCTTTTTCGGTCGACGTTATGCCGGAAACTGTAAAAAGCACATCTTTATCACAATTAAAGCAAGGCTCAAAAGTGAACTTAGAAAGAGCAATGGCAGCCAATGGTAGGTTTGGTGGTCATTTTGTGTCAGGTCATGTTGATGGAACCGCTCAAATTATTAAAAAGCAGCGATTCTCAAATGCGGTGTATTATGATTTGAAAATTGCTGAAAGTCTAACAGATACACTGATTCATAAAGGATCTATAACAATAGACGGCATAAGCTTAACGATTTTTGGTTTAGACAAAGAAATAGTATCAATCTCTATCATTCCACATACCTTAACTGAAACAATTTTAGGATCTAAGGATGTTGGGGACATTGTTAATATCGAATGTGATATGGTTGGTAAGTACATTAAGAAATTCGTCAATCAACAAATAACTCCAAAAAATTCTTCTTTAAGTAAATCATTTTTAGAAGAAAATGGTTATGCTTAATTGTTTTAAAGCTTTTATTTGATAGGGGGTATTTATATGTTTCACACAATAGACGAAGCAATAGCAGACTTAAAAGAAGGTAAAGTTGTCATAGTTGTGGATGATGAAGATCGTGAAAATGAAGGAGATTTTGTTTCGTTGGCTGATCGCGTAACACCTGAAACAATCAACTTTATGATAAAACACGGTAGAGGTCTAGTTTGTGTTCCCATTACAGAAGACCAAGCTAAGAAATTAGATTTGACACCAATGGTAACACAAAATACAGATCCACATGGAACAGCTTTTACAGTCAGTGTAGATTATAAAACAAACACAACTGGGATAAGTGCATTTGAGCGTGCTGATACTGTTAAAGCACTTTTATCAGAAGATGTAAAGTCAGCCGACTTTAAGCGACCAGGTCATACTTTTCCGCTTATTGCAAAAACTGGTGGTGTGTTAAGACGCGCCGGTCATACAGAAGCTGCAGTAGATTTATCTCTTTTAAGTGGTGGTAAACCTGGTGGTGTTATATGTGAAATTATTAAAGAAGATGGAACAATGGCAAGAGTACCAGATTTATTAATTCTTTCTGAAGAGCTCAATTTAAAAATTATTACAATTAAAGACTTAATTAAATATCGAAACAGAACAGAAAAGTTAGTGAAACGCGAAGTAGAAATAGATCTTCCAACAGAATTTGGTTCTTTTAAAGCGATTGGTTATTCGAATACGTTAGATGAGAAAGAACACGTTGCTTTTGTTAAAGGTGATATAGATTCAAGTGAAGATGTGATTGTAAGAGTTCATTCTGAATGTTTAACAGGTGATGTATTCGGTTCTTACCGATGTGATTGTGGCCCTCAGCTACATGCTGCACTCACACAGATTGACAAAGCCGGTAAAGGTGTTCTGCTTTATATGCGTCAGGAAGGTCGTGGGATTGGTCTTCTTAACAAGATGAAGGCATATAAGCTTCAGGAAGAAGGATACGATACAGTCGCTGCAAATGAAAAATTAGGCTTTGCTCCTGATTTAAGAGATTATGGCATAGGTGCTCAAATTATTAAAGATTTAGGTATACAAAAAATGAAATTATTAACTAACAATCCTCGTAAGATTGCTGGGCTAGAAGGATATGGATTAACGATAGTTGATCGTATACCAATTCAGATGCCTGAAAGAGAAGAAAATAAACAATATCTTCGTACAAAGTATGAAAAGCTAGGTCATTTTTTACACTTTTAAAAAAGCTCTTTTCTGAAAGAATGTTGCTAATTAACCTAATTTCCTGTTAGTAACAATGTTTTTATTATATATAAGTACTATTCTAAGAAGAAAAGATGCCACTAGACTTTATATAGTGCTGTTTTCTTAATATGACTAAAAGCAACAAAGTTTACGAAAATAGCCTTTTAAAAAACAAATATGGAGGAATTAATATGAAAACATTTGAAGGACATTTAATTGGTAGTGGTTTAAAAGTTGCAATCGTGGTAGCTCGTTTTAATGAATTTATTACATCTAAACTTCTTGGTGGAGCAGAAGATGGGTTAAGAAGACATGGGGTTGAAAATGAAAATGTAACCATTGCATGGGTTCCAGGGGCTTTTGAATTACCATTAGTTGCAAAAAAATTAGCGGAATCAGGTAAATATGATGCAGTCATTACATTAGGTACTGTTATTCGTGGTGCAACAACTCACTATGATTATGTATGTAACGAGGCAGCTAAAGGTGTATCACAAGCATCTTTAACAACAGGTGTGCCAGTTATCTTTGGTGTTTTAACAACAGAAACAATTGAGCAAGCAGTGGAAAGAGCAGGAACAAAAGCAGGTAATAAAGGTTATGAAGCAGCTGTAACAGCTATTGAAATGGCTAATTTACTTAACTCTTTTGAGTAATTTACGTAAAAGTGTTTAAAAAAGATAGAAATCTGTATATAATATCTTGAGAAGAACTTTATAATTAGCAAATACACAATTACATTTTTAGCTATATCTATTTAAAATTATGGTAAATGGCAAGTAATAACCGTCAGTCAAAAACCGATTTGTATCATTTCAACATGTAGAACATAAGGAATTTTACTTATCACAAGTTGCATTTTTCTGGGGAATGTTTTTCTTCCAGGAAAAGGGAGCTATTTCGTTAATGAGGGGTATATATGTTAATTCGCTATAAAAAAAGTTTTGAGAAGATTGCCATGGGACTATTGTCTTTTATGCCAGCAGAAAAAGATATAAAACAATTGCAGCAAACGATAAAGCAGTATGAAGTTGAAGATAACTGGCAGCTGTTTTTGTGGAAATATGAAGAAGATATCATTGGTGCAATTGGCGTTATATTCAAAGGAGAAGATTTTGTAGAAGTTCAGCATATTACTGTGAATCCATCTCACCGTCATCAAGGTGTTGGGAAGACAATGTTGAATGCGATCACAGATCTTTACAAAAACAAAACTGTTGTTCCTAATGAAGACACTAAGGCTTTCTTTGAAAAATGTTCGAATGAGTCTACTCAAGATTGTGAATAATTAAAAACAAGCCATAAAATGATTTATGGCTTGTTTTTAATGTGATGAATACCTTTATTTCTTAAAGCTTCGTTTTTTTAGCTGAACCTCTCGTTCGGATATAACCTCAGATCTATCTCGTTTTGTATGTTTGTGTATTAAATACTCATTATTTAAGTCGCTCTGCTTCCCCCAAATAAGGTTTTCTTTATAACACCGATCTAAACATAATGTTTCTAACTGCTTATCAAGAATAGGTAAATTAAAACTATGATAAGGTTTATAATCCATGATTTCCTTTTGTCTTTGTTTTAATAGCTTAATTAACTTTTCACTGTCTAAACCTAAGTTTTTAAGCATTTTCTCTTCACTTTCAAGTAGGTGGATTGAATTAGAAATCATTCGATTAGCTCCTGAAAAGTTGTTTCTTCTTTGATGGTAAAGCCCTACTGCAACCTGTATGAGTCCGACCCAATAGTTTTTCCGTGCTCTGGGTGGATCTTTTTTCCAATGCTCTTCGAGAACCTCATGACATTCAAAATAATCTCGTTCACAATGAAAGTAAATGAGATAATCGATATATGCCGAATCATACGTATTTATAGGAATTCCTCCTTAAAATCCATTTTTGAATAAGTGTATCATATATTGAAACAATTTTTTGATGTTAATATGTATTGAAAAAAGCTGCTGATAGTTCAGCAGCTTTAATTAATTACTATAACCAAGCAGCGCCAACGATTATTAATAAAATAAACAATACAACGATTAACGCAAATCCTGCTCCATAATTATATCCTGCTTCACCCATGATGAATTCCTCCTTAATGTTTAGCTATTACAATTTATAATATATGAGCAAAACGCTGAGTGGTATAGGCTGATGTCTAGATTCATCAATTTTGTTGAAGAAATTTTTTGTCATACCTTAAGAAAAATTAGAGGGTGTCGAATAATGTCTAATCTATGATAAATCTTAGGTGGTGATAAATATTTCTTAACTGAAAAAATTATAAAATGAGCTAACTTTTAAGGGATTTTCCATAAACAAACTATTTGCGAACATATCTTTTAGCTCTTCCTTTGGTTGAAGTACTTAGCCTCATAATTAGGGTCTCACGGATTATATTTTGGCAACTTTATTGACTAAAGTTAAAAGGACCATTAACAAACTTATCTTCAGGCTAGCATAAGAAAATTGGCAGGTTACTGAGACTTGTTTATAAATAAATATTGGACATGTTGAAAATTTATTCTATACTATATGTTGGCTAGTTGTAAGAATGGTGGGATAAATATTGCAATATCATGTGAAAATTGATGCGTTTGAAGGACCTTTGGATCTTTTATTACATTTAATTAATCGTTTGGAAATTGATATATATGATATACCTGTATCGGAAATTACGGAGCAATACATGTTATATATTCACACAATGCAGGAGATGCATCTTGATATAGCGTCAGAATATTTAGTGATGGCAGCTACTTTGCTTTCTATTAAAAGTAGAATGTTATTACCGAAGCAAGAGGAAGAATTGTTTGATGAAGAATTCGGTGATGAACCTGAAGAAGATCCTCGTGAAGAGTTAATGCAGCGACTTATTGAGTATCGTAAATATAAGGAAGCAGCAGAAGATTTACGAACTCTTGAAGAAGATCGTTTACAGGTTTATACAAAGGCTCCTAGTGATCTGAGTGAATATGCAATTGAATCAACGAATCATATGGAGTCCTTAAATGTATCAATTTATGATATGTTAGGTGCTTTTCAAAAAATGCTTCGCAGGAAAAAAATTCAAAAACCAGTTCAAACGACAATCTCAAGACAAGAAATACCGATTGAAAAAAGAATGGAAGAAATATTAATGGACCTTAAAACAAATCCAGGTAGACGTAAATTCACCGACTTATTTACATCAAATAATAAAGATCATTTAGTTGTTACATTTTTGGCAATATTAGAATTAATGAAAACACATTCAATATTGATTGAACAAGAAAATAATTTTGCAGACATTTTTATAATGGGGAGTGAGTAGTATCATGTCCTTAGGAGTTATTGAGTGGAATTCAATTGTCGAGGCTCTTTTATTTGCTTCAGGAGATGAGGGGCTTTCTCTTAAGCAGTTAGTTACAGTATTAGAGTTAGAAGAGCAAGAGGTCATGGACATTTTAGGAGAGCTTTCTTCGAGCTATAAAGAAAAAAAACGAGGAATTGAATTAGTAGAAGTGGCAGGACATTATCAACTTACTACTAAAAAAATCCATGCTTCTTATTTGAAAAAATTAGTGGAATCTCCAGTAAACAGCTCATTGTCACAAGCTGCGCTTGAAACATTAGCGATTGTTGCATATAGACAACCGATTACAAGAGTAGAAATTGAGGAAGTACGTGGAGTGAAAACAGAAAGACCAATTCAAACTCTCGTATCAAAAATCTTGATCAAAGAGGTTGGAAGAGCGGAAGGTACAGGTCGTGCGATTTTATATGGAACAACAAGAGAGTTTCTTGAATATTTTGGCCTGAAATCAATTAAAGAGTTACCGCCGCTTCCGGAGAAAACAGATGATGATTTTGAACAAGAAGAAGCTGATTTGTTTTTCGAGAAGTTTAATGAAACATTAGAAGATCTATAATAAAGGCTCTTTTCTGAACGATTGTTGCTATGTAACCAAAATATGAAATAAAAACAGTGTTTTCCCACTAGGGTACTATTCTAAGAAGAAAAGATGTCACTAGACTTAATACAGTGCTGATTGCTTAGGGGATATAAAAGCAACAAAATTTGCGAAAACAGCCATAATAAAACTTAATGAACAAACCTTAGCCTGATAAAACATTGATTTTCACACTAAAATCAATTGATACTATCAGGCTTTTTTATATTGGTGAATTAATTGACGATCAGTTTCTAGTCAAAAGGAAGAATTGAAACCTTAGTTGTAAATTGAATTTTTTATCATAAGCTTTGTCCACCTGCATAAACTTGTACAAAACAAGTAAGGGGACGTGGATGCATTATGTTGCAAATAAAGAAAATGACAACAGGGGTATTGATCATTTTATTTCTTATTACTTTACTCCCACACCAGACTTCAGCTATTGGCGTAAGTGCACAAACTGCCATTTTAATAGATCAAGAATCTGGTAGAGTATTGTATGAAAAAGATGCTCACAAAAAAATGAGAATTGCAAGTATCACAAAGATAATGACAGCGATCTTAGCTATTGAATCTGGAAAACTAGATGAAATGGTCACAGTGAGTGATCGAGTACTTAAAGCTGAAGGATCGGCTATATATCTTCAAAAAGGTGAAAAAATTAAATTAGAGGATTTAGTTTACGGATTAATGCTTCGTTCTGGAAATGACGCGGCAGTAGCAATTGCTGAGCATGTTGGAGGAAGTCTTGAAGGATTTGTTGTCATGATGAACCAAAAAGCAGAAGAGATAGGTATGACAAATACTGTGTTTGCTAATCCACATGGACTTGATGATCATGAAAACCATTTTTCAACTGCCTACGACATGGCGATTTTAACTCAATATGCAATGAAAAATGAAACTTATCAAAAAATATCAGGTACTGAAACACATCGTGCGCCAAACCCTAATGAAAAATGGGACAGAGTATGGCATAACAAAAATAAATTATTAACACAACTTTATGAATACAGCACTGGGGGGAAAACAGGATATACTGTTCGAGCAAAAAGAACGTTAGTATCAACTGCATCAAAAGATGGCTTTGACACAATTGTTGTCACTTTAAATGATCCTGATGATTGGAAGGATCATATGAATCTTCACAACTATGCATATAGCCATTTTGAGTTAGTAAAGTTGAAGAATGAAGGTACGCTTAAAGGAATAGACAATGAGTTTTATAAAAATAAGGTTTTTATCGAAAGAAATGTTACGTATCCTTTAACAAAAGAAGAACAGGAGAAAGTGAACATTGGTTTAAAGTTACAAAAACCAAGTGAAGAGTGGAAAAGGGAAGACAAAGTACCAAATGTAGTTGGAGAATTACAAGTTAAATTAGACGAAAGAAAAATTGCGGAAATTCCCATCTATTTTGATAATGGAAACGTTGAAAAGCCAAAAGGTTCATTTTGGGAATTGTTTAAAAATCTATTTTTCGCTGTATCTGGTGTGAAGTAATATGGTGAATATAATTTGGGTCATGTTAACGGTTATAGGTATAGTATTTGCCATGTTTAATGGAACAATGGAACAGGTAAATGAAGCGATTTTTAAAGGTGGTAAAGAAGCAGTTACAATCTCTATAGGATTTATTAGTGTTTTAGTATTTTGGCTAGGACTAATGAAAGTTGCTGAAAATGCAGGATTATTAGAAAAGCTAGGAAATTTATTCAAACCAATTGTGACACGACTTTTCCCAGAGGTACCGCCTGAACATCCAGCGATGGGATATATGCTGTCTAATATGATGGCTAATTTATTTGGTTTAGGAAATGCAGCAACTCCATTAGGGATAAAGGCCATGGAACAATTAAAGGTGTTAAATGGCAATTCAGATAAAGCGAGTAGGTCGATGATTACATTTTTAGCAATTAATACTTCAAGCCTAACACTTATACCTACAACCGTAATTGCGATTATGATGACCTATGGATCTTCTTCACCAACTAGCATTGTCGGACCTACATTAATTGCAACATTTTTATCAACAACTGGAGCAATTGTCATAGATCGTTACTTTTATTATAGGAGAAAGAGAAAAGGGTGATTATACATGGGGATCATTGGTGTAATATCATTATGGATCATACCTGTAATTATTGGCTTCATATTAATTTATGGAACATTGAAAAAGGTTCCAACTTATGAGTCATTTGTAGAGGGGGGAAAAGAGGGGATAAATATCTCTTTTTCCATTATTCCTTATTTAGTAGGAATGTTAGTAGCGATTTCAGTGTTCAGAGCATCTGGAGCATTAGAATTTTTGATGAATTTTATGAAACCTGCTCTGGAAGTTTTAAATATACCTGCTGAGATTGTTCCTTTGGCCTTCATTCGTCCAATATCTGGTACTGCAGCATTAGGTTTAACTTCCGATATTATCTCAACTTATGGACCAGATTCATTTATCGGTATGTTAGCAGCAACGATGCAAGGTAGTACAGATACCACTTTATATGTACTTACTGTATACTTTGGAGCAGTAGGAATTAGAAGAATGGGTGATGCATTAAAGGTAGGATTACTAGCAGATTTAGTAGGAATTATTGCAGCTATTGTGGTTGTTACATTAATGTTTTCATAATCAAAATGAAATTTATATAGAATTCTTAACTCGGCTCATGTCTTGCCGGGTTTTTTTGTTTGTAAGGAAGAGATAGTAATAGTTAAGAAGTCAATCAAACAAGTATAAGATGTGGTAGTTTTACTTAATGGCTCTGTTAAACTTTGTTGTTGATTTCCGTTGCAGGCATTCGCTTTCCGCGGGCGGTCCGGGAGCCTCCTCGGCGCAAGCGCCTGTGGGGTCTCCCTTTGACACGCTTCTCCCGCAGGAGTCTCATGCCTTTCACTCCAATCAACAAAGTGCTAAAAATCAACATTAAGCATTAACATAGTCTACTTAATAAATGGTGAGATAGTATATTGATTCATAATTATGGTATGATAGGAAAGCACATTTTCACAACTTTTGCTTTTATCCTTTACATAGAGTGAAAGTGATTTTCAGTATAGCAGGTAATTGAGATACTAAAGAGTTTTAAAAAGGTCATTAGTTATAAATACAACATAAAAACCTGTTTGATTATAAATTGTCGAAACTTGTGAAAATAAAATGAAAAAAGTAATATATTATAGAGGTGAAAGAAATGGAACGCTTACAAAAGGTAATTGCTCATGCTGGTGTAGCTTCACGACGAAAGGCAGAGGAATTAATTTTAGAAGGTAAAGTGAAGGTTAATGGTAAGACTGTAAAAGAATTAGGTACAAAGGTTTCGGATAATGACCGAGTTGAAGTAGAAGGAATTCCATTAGAACGTGAGGAACCTATTTATGTTATTTTATATAAACCAAGCGGTGTCATTTCTGCTGTTAAAGATGATAAAGGAAGAAAGGTTGTCACAGACTTCTTTCCTTATATAAAACAACGAATATATCCAGTTGGAAGATTAGATTATGATACATCTGGAATTTTGCTACTAACGAATGATGGTGAATTTGCTAATATTCTTATGCATCCACGCTACGAGGTTGATAAATCTTATGTGGCAAAAGTAAAAGGAATTCCTACTCGTGAAAAGATTAAGCAGCTAGAAAGAGGCGTTATGCTTGAGGATGGGAAAACAGCTCCTGCACATGTGAAGGTTTTATCAGTGGATAAAAAGAAAAACACGAGCATTATTGAAATTGTTATTCATGAGGGACGTAATCGTCAAGTAAGACGTATGTTTGAAGCAATTGATCATCCTGTTCAAAAGTTAAAACGTGAAAAATTTGCTTTTCTTAATCTTAGTGGCCTTAATACAGGGGACTCACGAGAGTTAACACCACATGAAGTGAAACAGTTAAGATCTCTTGCACAGCATGGAAATAAATTAAAATAATTTTCACATAAACTTCAAAAAATCCTGACAAGCATATTGTACGTTAATGTTATAATTATTTAGAATGTCTAAGGAGTAGGAGAGTGTGAAATGAAGAAAAAACGCTTACTCATGCGCTCTGTCATATTAATCTTATTAATTGGTGCATTAGGATACACATTATATTCGAATTTTTTTGTAAGCAAAGAAAGAGTGAAGGTTGGAAGTGAAGCACCTGACTTTGTTTTAAAGGATTTAGAAGGAAATAAACATCAATTATCTGATTACAAAGGAAAGGGAGTTTTTCTCAATTTCTGGGGTACTTGGTGTGAGCCATGTGAACGTGAAATGCCTTATATGGATAACCAGTATGCATATTATAAAGATCAAGGTGTTGAGGTGTTAGCCGTTAATATTGCTGAATCAAATATAGCGGTGCAAACATTTATTGATAAACATAATCTATCATTTCCAGTTATTTTAGACAAGGATAAACAAGTGCTAAATGCTTATGGCGTCGGTCCTTTACCAACAACCTTCTTGATTAATCCAGAAGGTAGAGTAGAGGCAATTACTTCAGGCACATTAACTGAAAGAATGATAAGAGATTATATGGAACAGATTAAACCTTAAAATGGGGAGTTTTTTAGCATGAACAAGGTTATGTGTGAGTGTGGTCATGCAAATCCAGAAGGAACCCTAATGTGTGAATCATGTGGGAATCCAATAGGTGAAAAAGAGAGAAATGAACCTAAGAAATTATTGGATATGAAGTATGAAGGATCTGCTAGACGCTCTCAAACTTATAAGAAAACGATCGTTGATAAAATATGGAACTTTTTTTCATCGGTTAAGGTCGGAGTTTGGTTAATTGTTTTAACGCTTATCGCATCAGCTTTAGGTACTGTTTTTCCTCAAGAGATGTATATACCACCAACATCTACCGCATCACAATTTTATAAAGATGAATATGGTATCTTAGGTCAGCTGTACTATGAATTAGGTTTTCATAATTTATATGGCTCATGGTGGTATATGATTTTAGTAGCTTCTATTGGTATTTCACTAGTTATTGCTAGTTTAGACCGTTTTGTTCCACTTTACCGTGCTTTAAAAAAGCAAGGTGTAACAAGACATGAATCATTCATGAAGCGTCAAAGATTATATAGTGAAACACAAACGGAAGATTATGATTCCCAACAAATAAAAGAACGACTTGTTTCTAGTCGATATCGTGTTAGAGAAGAGAATGGAAATATCTTAGCAGAAAAAGGCCGTTTTTCAAGATGGGGCCCATATGTAAATCATTGTGGTCTTATTATCTTCTTATTTGGTGCAATGCTTCGTTTTGTTCCTGGTATGTATGTTGATGAAGTTCTTTGGGTAAGAGAAGGGGAAACAGCAGTTATCCCTGGAACTGAAGGTCAGTATTACTTAAAAAACGACGATTTCATTATGGAAGTTTACGAGAAAGACAAAGAAAATGAAGTGTTCGAAGATGCGATTAACCGTGTTGGAGATGGTTCAGTTGTTAAAAACTTTCAATCGAATGTCGTATTATATGAACGAACAGGTGAAATAGTTCATGGTGCAGAGCCTGAGTTAAAAGAAATAAAAAAAGAAGAGATTAGGGTTAACGAACCATTAAAGTTTGATGCTTTTTCTCTTTATCAAGTAGATTATAAATTAAATGAGCTCAATAAAATGAAATTCAGTTTAATAGATAAGGAAACAGAGGAAAGCTTTGGGGAATTAACAGTAGATTTATTAGATCCTGCCAAAGAATACGATCTTGGTAATGGGTATAAGGTACAGCTAGCAACATATCTTCCTGATTTTTACTTTGATGATGAAGGTGTACCGGCTACAAAAACACGGATACCAAATAATCCTGCTTTTGTTTTTAAAATGTTCACACCAGAAACTCCAGAAGGTGAATCTAGTTTTGTTGCTATACAGCAGAATATAGAGCCTTCAGGTAATAACCAGTACAAAATGATCTTTCAAGGTGTAGAAACGAAGGATTTAACAGCACTAACTGTTAGAAAAGATATGACATTATGGTTCTTAGGTATAGGTGGCGCAATCTTTATGATTGGTGTTATCCAAGGAATGTACTGGAATCATCGTCGTATCTGGATTAAACTTCATAATGATACTGTACTTGTTGCAGGACATACAAATAAGAACTGGTATGGACTGTCACAAGAAATAAACAAAGTATTAAAAGATACGCCATTAAAAATCCCAAATGATCAAAATGAAAAACAATAATGTTTTAGGGAGGGGAAAACATGGCTGCACTGAGTGCTACTTTTTTAGAGATTGCATTTATTATTTATTTAGTAGCGATCTTTTTATTCGGTGGATCAATCCGAGATAAACGTAAAAAAACAGATAAAATGAGTAAATGGACAATTTTAGCTGTTGCTACAACAATTCTTGGCTTTGTTTCACAATTAGGTTATTTTATTACAAGATGGATTGCATCAGGACATGCTCCTGTAAGTAATCTTTTTGAATTTGCGACAGCGTTTGGGATGATGCTTGTCTTTGCTTTCATTATTTTATTTTTTATTTACAAAGTAGCTATATTAGGATTATTTACTTTACCAATTGTAGTTTTAATTATTGCTTATGGAAGTATGTTTCCAACAGATATAAGTCCACTTATACCTTCTCTTCAAAGTCATTGGTTATATATTCATGTAACAACTGCGGCTTTGGGACAAGCAATTTTATCTATAAGTGCTGTAGCAGGTATTATTCATCTTGTTACAGTTGTTGATCAAAGTAAGGCATCAAAGAAAACATTCTGGCTTGAAGCCATCATGTATGTTCTAGTTATTACACTAGGTTTCATCATTGTTACAAGTACATTCAAAGGTCTTGATTATTCAGCAGAATTTAATTGGATTGATAAAAAAGATCAAGAAGCTGTTATGACATTTAATATGCCTGCTTTAGTAGGACCTAATGAAGGTGAATTACTAACAGAAGGGAAATTCCAGCCAATCATTGAATTACCTGCGATTATTTCAGCTGTGAAATTAAACACTGTGATATGGTCAATTTTTGTAGGGTCCATTCTTTATGGGTTATTCAGAGTTGTGTTTCGTAAGCGAATTTCTGCATTGATTAAACCATTCACAAAAAATGTAAATATAGAGCTTGTCGATGAAATTGGATACCGATCTGTTGCGATTGGTTTCCCGATATTTACTCTTGGTGCATTGATTTTTGCCATGATTTGGGCACAAATTGCTTGGACTCGTTTCTGGGGCTGGGATCCTAAAGAAGTTTGGGCACTTATTACTTTCTTATTTTATGCTGCATATTTACATCTTCGTTTATCTAAAGGATGGCATGGTGAAAAATCTGCATGGCTAGCCGTAGTTGGCTTTGCTATTATTATGTTTAACTTTATATTTGTTAACTTAGTTATTGCGGGCTTGCATTCTTATGCATAATAGGTTGTAATAACATCATACTAGTTGAATAATTCTGTAAGTAGCATATTAATAGTAATAACACTGCTATAAAAGCCTTCACTCTTGCAGTGAAGGCTTTTATTCATATGTACTTATATTATTTGATAAGATAGGTGTAATAAGTAGAAATAGTAGGGAAAACAAAAAAGATATTATTTATCTCATACATAAGGAGTGTTCTTAATGGAAGAGAACCAACATGCAAAAATATTAGTTGTTGATGATGAAGATCGAATCCGACGTTTAATAAGAATGTATTTAGAGAGAGAGAATTATGAAATTGAAGAAGCTGAGGACGGTCACCAAGCATTAGAGATGGGGCTAAATACGGAATATGATCTAATTATGCTAGATGTCATGATGCCAGGTATCGATGGAATTGAAGTTTGTCGTCAGTTACGTGAAAAAAAGGCAACTCCAATTATTATGCTTACTGCAAAAGGTGAGGAAACAAATCGTGTACAAGGATTTGAAGTAGGAACAGATGATTATATTGTCAAGCCGTTTAGCCCTAGAGAAGTAGTGCTTAGAGTTAAAGCTCTATTAAGAAGATCATCTCAAACATCTTATTTAAAAACGGACACCAAAACTAAAAATGTCATCGTATTTCCACATCTCTCGATTGATCATGATGCACATCGTGTGACAGCCGATGGTACTGAAGTTAGCTTAACACCAAAGGAATATGAGTTACTTTACTTTTTAGCAAAAACACCAGATAAAGTTTACGATCGAGAAAAACTACTAAAAGAAGTATGGCAATATGAATTCTTTGGTGATTTGCGAACAGTTGATACACATGTTAAGAGGTTAAGGGAAAAGTTAAGTAAGGTTTCACCAGAAGCTGCGAAAATGATTGTCACTGTATGGGGAGTTGGCTATAAATTTGAGGTAAGCAATACATGATTCTTTGGCGAAGTGTAGTTGGAAAACTTTGGGGAACGATTCTTTTACTCGTTTCCTTTGTTTTATTTGTACTTACAATATTAATGCTTGAGTTCATAGAGAATTATCATGTTGATGAAGCTGAAAAAGAATTATCACAGCTTGCCAATAAAGTCTCAGCAATAATAGAAAGTCATGATGATCAAGATCTTGCAAGGTCTATATCATGGGAATTAACAGATAAAATGACTGATATATTGATCATTGAAGATGAAACACATTATTGGAAATCACCAGTTAAGACAGATGAAATAGCTCATCTAGATTTTGAAGATATTAAAAAGGATCCCATTCTTTATAAAATATTAACAAATCAGAAGAAAGTAAGTAAACGAACAAATATAAATTCGAATGATCAGTATGTAAATGGTGAAGACGAAGTGCTCATAGTTGGAGTGCCATATAAAGTTTCTGAAAATAAAAATGGAGCCGTTTTCATTTCGCAATCATTACAAGCTGTTCACGAAACAACGAAACATACAACAAAATATATCATTTTAGCAGCAGGAATTGCGATCATTTTAACAACGATCTTTGCATTTTTCTTATCTACGAGGATTACATATCCGCTTAGAAAGATGAGAGAAGTAGCTCAGGAGCTAGCAAAGGGGAAATTTGATACAAAGGTACCGATCATGTCTAATGATGAAATTGGTGAGCTTGGAATTGCGTTCAATCAAATGGGAAAACAATTGAAATTTCATATTAATGCTCTTAGACAGGAAAAAGAGCATTTGACGAATATACTAAGTAGTATGGCAGATGGTGTTATTACATTAAATATTGATGGAACGATATTAGTAACTAATCCCCCAGCAGAGAGATTTCTACAAGCATGGTATTATGAACAGGAAATGAAGGTTGAACTAGGTAAGGAGCTACCACCTGAAGCACAGGATCTATTTCATCGGGTAGTAAACACTGAGAAAGAACAAGTGATTGAAATCATGATTCAAGGTAGAAGTTGGGTTATTTTAATGAGCCCTTTATATAATCAATCACATGTACGTGGAGCTGTAGCTGTTCTTAGAGATATGACAGAAGAACGTCGACTTGATAAGCTTCGTAAGGATTTCATTGCAAATGTAAGTCATGAATTAAGAACACCTATTTCAATGCTTCAAGGGTACAGTGAGGCAATTGTAGATGATATTGCTAGCTCGGATGAGGAAAAGAAAGAAATCGCCCAAGTTATACATGATGAATCACTTAGAATGGGGCGATTAGTTAACGACCTATTAGATTTAGCACGAATGGAAGCAGGGCATATCTCTTTAAATCGGGAAGAAATCTCAATACCACAATTTATTGATAAGATAAATCGAAAATTTCAAGGCCTTGCCAAAGACAAAAAAATTGCATTAAACGCAGAGGTTTCTATAAATACATCAGAGTATGTATTAGATCCAGACCGAATTGAGCAAGTTTTAACTAATTTAATCGATAATGCGATTCGCCATACGTCTGAAAAAGGGACAGTACAACTTACAGTTGAAGAGCTTCAAAATGGACTCTCAATTAGTGTTCAGGATTCAGGTAGTGGAATTCCTCAGGAAGACTTACCTTTTGTATTTGAACGTTTTTATAAAGCTGATAAAGCAAGAACGAGGGGAAGAGCAGGGACCGGACTTGGTTTAGCGATTGTTAAAAATATTATTGAAGCACATAAAGGGAAAATTCAGGTTCATAGCAAATTAGATGAAGGTACGACATTTAGTTTCTTTTTACCAAAAAATATGCCAAAATCCGAATGAAATTTGACGAACAATCTTGTTTCATAAGAAACAATTAACATGTTTTGAATAAAGTTTATAGACAAAATTCTAAGTGCAGAATTTTGTTTATAAGCTTTTTTTCTTATGTATTGTTTATTTAGGCTCTGTTAAACTTTGTGGTTGATTTCCGTTACAGGCATTCGCTTTCCGCGGGCGGTCAGGAAGCCTCCTCGGCGCAAGCGCCTGTGGGGTCTCCCTTCGACACGCTTCTCCCGCAGGAGTCTCATACCTTTCACTCCAATCAACAAAGTTAAAAATCAACCTTAAGCTTTAACATAGCCTTTATTTAAATCTCAGTTGATTGTATTAAGTTTTAAGAAATGTGGAGTGGTCTAATAACCATCTTTTATAACTTGAAGGTGGTGATTTACCTAACGTCTATTTATGTTTAGTCTATGATTGACGATTCACAATCAGCACTGTAGTAAAATAGGTTGTAGCTGTAACAAAAGCTATCATTTAATATTTATTTTCAAAAGAAAACATTAATCGTTTTACCTGTTATGATCATCATGGTTTAATAAGAATAGATAAAAATGATTGGAGTGTGGATCGATTGAATTTATATACAAGAACGGGTGACCGTGGACAAACAAGTATCATTGGTGGTCGTGTTGATAAAGATCACCTGCGAGTTGAAGCATATGGAACGATAGATGAAGCAAATAGCTTTGTTGGCCAGGCAATGACTTTGCTTACTGATTCCCGATTTGAAGACATATATAATGAATTAGAAAAAATTCAGCATGAGTTATTTGATTGTGGCGGAGATCTAGCAGTTGTTAAAGAAAAATATCCTTATAAAACAACGGAAAACATGGTCACTTTTCTAGAAGAAAGAATTGATCATTATGTAAAAGAGGCTCCTGAGTTAGAGCGTTTTATTTTACCAGGAGGAAGTCCTGGAGCGGCGGTTATTCATCTTGCAAGAACTGTTACTAGAAGAGCTGAAAGATGTACGGTCACTTTACAAAAGGAAGCTGAAATAAATAACATTGTTTTATCTTATTTAAATCGATTGTCCGACTACTTCTTTGCTATTGCTCGTGTGATTAACTACCGATTAGGTGTAAAGGATGTTGAGTATGAGCGAAGTGCACTTGTTTTTAAAAATAAACCAACTAAAAATCAAGACGATAAATAAATGAAGGAAATTATCCTCTTATCAGCTGAACATGCTGAGCTATATCGAACGATCAGGCTTGAAGCGTTGAAAAATAATCCAGAGGCCTTTGCTTCAAGTTATGAAGAAGAAGTTGAACTGGATATGATCAATTTTAAGAATAGGCTTCATTCTAGTCATTCCTATACGTTTGGAGCATGTTCTGAAAAACAGCTTGTTGGTACAGTAACATTGGTTCATGAAAGCAAAAGTAAGCTTCAGCATCGTGCGACGATTTATGCGATGTATGTTTCTTTAGAGTATCGGGGAATTGGTTTTGCTAGAGCATTGATGCAGAGGGCGATAACACATGCGAAAAACTTATCGATAATAGAGCAAATCTATTTAACTGTTGTAACAGAAAATCAACCAGCTAAAAACTTATATCAATCATTAGGTTTTCAAGTTTACGCTGAAGAAAGAAATGCGTTGAAAATACAGGATACTTATTATGATGAACAACACATGGTATGTTATCTTAATAAACCTTTAAATTAGATTATCTGATAAACACCTCCACTTTTTTTATAAGATGGGGGTTTTGTTTTGGTCTTTTTTTTGTCATGAAATATGATTGTGATGTAAATACAACCTTATCTTTTGTTATAATATGGAAAAAATAAACAAGGTTTTAAAAAATAGGTCTACGAGATTGGTAGTTTATATGGTAAAGTTAAATTTGTTATTACATATTATTACATAGTTATTACAAATTCATTTCTTAAGATAATGGTGTAACCTTACTTTTTTATAATACGACTAAATAAGAGAATGGAGGGGCATTCATGGAGGATACCTTTCAGAGAATTTATGAAAAATATCATCACGATCTTTTTCAATTTTTGTTCTATATGGTTAAAAGTCGTGAACAGGCCGAAGACTTAGTACAAGAAGTATATATACGTGTATTAAAGTCTTATGATAAATTTGAAGGTCGAAGTAGTGAAAAAACATGGTTAATTTCAATAGCAAGGCATGTTGCAATTGATTGGTTTCGTAAACAAAAAACAGTTAAACAAAGAATATTTGAAAAGTTTGATTGGGAAAAGAGTCAAATAGAGGATGAACATCAACCACTCCCTGATGAAGTTGTCCTTCAAAATGAACAAGTTCAATGGATATATAAAGCTCTTAATGGCTGCACCATAGATCAACGGACGGTTATTATTTTACGATATGTTCAAGAGCTTTCAATTACTGAGACTGCTGAGGTTCTTGGGTGGTCTGTAAGTAAAGTCAAAACAACTCAACACCGTGCGATAAAACAGCTACAAAAAGATATAAAGAGTATATCTGAGAAGGAGGTGGCTCCTATTGAAAAGACAAGAGTGGAATGAAGAAAAGCTTGAGCAGCTTTTAAAACAATTACCTCATGTTCATGATAAACAAAGTGCAGAAGATATTTATCAAAGTATTTTATATAAACAACAAAACCGCAAGAAATCAAAATCATGGATCGCTCCCACTTTTGCAACAGTTGCAGCATTGTTTATCTTCCTAATGTTTACACCATATTTGTTTCAAGAAATAACTTCTTCTTCTAATGAAGAAAAAAGTATGGATAAAGTGTCAGATACTTCAAGTGGTACAGATGAAGCTGAACTTAGAATACAAGATAATACTGCAAATAAAGAATCAAGTTTAATGCAGGAAGAATTTGCTGATTCCGAAGCTAAAGCTCTTGAAGTTAATGAGCAAGTAACCTTTGTCACACCTTCAAATGATGGAGAAGAGACGATTACAATTGGAGTAACAGATGCAAGTGGTGAGTACATTATACCGATTAGCGTAAATGCAGAATATCTTAATAAGCCACAACAAATTCAAGACATATTAGTAGAAAATTTGTTTGAGAAGATCGGACCAGTTGGCTTCGAACTACAAAACACACAAATCTTGCCACAAAAGAACCCAGAAGAACTTATCCTTAATTATACCGGAGAACCTATTTTATCTAGTTCTAAATCAGAAACAATGTACAAAGAAGCAATACAAGAAACCTTTCGTTGGCTAGGTTATAATAAAGTGAACCTCCAAACGAATGATTCAGAAGGTATTGAATTTGGTAATTCAGGCTTACAAACAGATTTAGCAATTCAAAGAAATCGAAATAAGGCTTATTATTTATATCAGTATAATGATAATACATCCAAATTACTTGTGCCTTCACCTGAATCATTTTCATCGATAAATGAAGCAATAGAAGCGATGAAAACAGGATTGCCAGACAAAAAACTACTTCCCCCGATCGTGAATCAAATGATTAACATGGTCTCATCAGAAGATGGCACCCAAATTGACATCGAATTTATTAACGGTGGTTCTTTTGAAGATAACGAGCAGAATATTATTATGCTTGAGGCGATTTTATTAACAGCTAAGGAGTTTGGCTATGAAAAAGTGAAATTCAATGGTATTGCTATCGATAAAATTGGGAATTTGGATCTTAAAAAGCCAATTGAAGTTCCTTTCTCACCTAATCCAATTAATATTAATTAAAAATATTTTGTAAACTTTGTTGTTTTTAGATCTCATTCGAAACAACTCTGTATAAAGTCTAAAGCATCTTTCTTCTATAGATTCTCCCTAAAAGAGACTCAAATTGAGTCTCTTTTTGTTGGCTGAAAAAAGTCTTGCTATAAGTCAAATGAGAGAAAGAAAAGCACCTTTTATTCCTATTATGCATGTTGCTAAAGGCTTTTGAAAATGTATACCAAAGAACCTTGTGCTTTTTTACGTATAGTTTGGCAGGTAATGTACTAAACTATTGTTGTTCTTTTTTAAGACAGCCTAACATAGACTGACGATGTGGAAAAAATAAGACGTGCTTATGAAACACCTCACTTTAGGCATGTTTAGCAAAACTATTAATTGAATTTAATCTAACTAAGCATACAAAAAGCGTTTTTCGTACAAGATGATTGAAAAGATAATCTTTCTATTTTAGAAGTGAGCTATGTTAAAGCTTAATGTTAACATTAAGCACTTTGTTGATTGGAGTGAAAGGCATGAGACTCCTGCTTAGAGAAGCGTGTCAAAGGGAGACCCCACAGGCGCGCAGCTTACGAGGAGGCTCTCGGACCGAAGAAAAAAAGGGGCCTGTTTTTTCCCGGGAAAGCGAATGCCTGTAACGGAAATCAACAACAAAGTTTAACAGAGCCTAGAAGTAAATGGCACTAAGTAAGCCATAAATAAATGAGGGGGAGTAAAATGAAAGCTAAAATAGAACAAATCATTGGAATATTAACGATCGGATTTCTAGCATGTGTTACCTTATTAAGTAGTCATAGTGCAAATGCCCAAACATACATAGAAGAATTGGAAAACCAATGGGTACAGCCTGTGGATGGTACTATTACAGACACATTTGGTACTCGTAACGGAAAACATAAAGGAATTGACATAGCTGCTCCTGAAGGTGAGGAAATTGTATCAGTTTCAGAAGGTAAAGTATCAAGATCATATTATTCAGATACATATGGCCATGTTGTTTTTATTGATCATCCAGAAGGGTATGAAACTGTTTATGCTCATTTACATAATCGTATGGTAGAAGAAGGAGATCAAGTTCAAAAAGGTCAAGTGTTAGGCATTATTGGAAATACCGGCATTTCTACAGGAACTCATTTGCATTTTGAATTACACAAAGGTGAGTGGACCTATGAAAAAGAACATGCTTTAGATCCATTGTTTGTATTTGACTTGCCTAATGATTTTGTTGTTCATTCTGATCAGAGTTTATTGAAAGACCAGGAACACAAAATAAAAGAAGAGGATTTACCAGCTATAACAGAGGAAAAGATAGTAAGTCATGAACATAATGATGTAGAAAAAAAATTAATAAAAGTAGCAAAAGGTGATACATTGTGGGATATTTCCCTAGCACACAAAGTGTCAATTGATTCTTTGAAAAAATGGAATAACCTAAAAAGCAATACGATTTATCCTAATCAAGAGCTTACTTTACATATAACAAACGACCAAAGTTATGTCGTGCAATCAGGTGATACAATTTTATCAATTGCAGAAGAATTTAGTGTAAGTCCTGAAACAATAAAAACAGTAAACCAACTTGATGATGAGACCATTTACCCACAACAAGTCTTAATTATTAATGAAAAATAAAATGAACAATTTGTGAAAATCAAAGATTTATTTATCATAAATTTGAAAACCCCTCTAATTAAAGAGGGGTTTTCAAGTTTACAGCCTATTCAAATTTTAATGCGTCACCGTCGAATTTCTCGTCAGCGATTTTAATTGAGTCTGTTGGACAGCCTTCAAATGCATCCATCATATCTTCTTCAAGTGCATCAGGAATTTCAACAATTCCTTGGTTATCATCTAAGGTAACAAATGCAATACCCTCGTCATCATAATCATAAATATCTGGTGCAGCTGCTCCACAAGCACCACAAGCTATGCATGTGTCCTTGTCTACTATTGTATATTTTGCCATTAAACAAACCTCCTGAATGTATAATACCATATCATTATATGGTAGAAATGGTTAATTGAGTGATTCCTTAACTGAAAGATATCATTCACTAATATTGTCTCCTATTTAGTATTGTAAATCGGTTTTTGGGACATTTCAATAAAAAACTCTATTGAGAATCACTATCACAATTAGGTTTACCAAGTTTTTTAAGTAACAAATAAAGAAAACAATAGATAAAACGGATGAATTTGTATAACGAACGTCCATAAATTTGTTAAAATATAAAGTGAGATCGAATATTGTCAAACATTGTAGGGTGGTATAATGAAAATTAGTTATTTCCATATCGTTTTGCTTTATTGCTTAAAACAATTTAATGGAGAAAGATCTGCCTCCGCTATTTATCATTTACTTAAAGGGAAAAAATCTTCACAAACAATTCAAGATGGGAAACTTTTTAATATTTCTCATATGTTTAGCATATTTCCTAAGCTATCTCGTGTACAAACAAATTCAGCTTGGCATGATTTGTTACAGAAAGGTTATATTGAAGAATTACCCGAAAATCAATTTCTTATAACAGAAATGGGGAAGATTGAGTTAGAGACAGCACTAGAACAGCGTCCTTTTCCTAAAGATCTTCATGGTTGGAATTACGGTGATATAGGAAGACTTTTCTGGAGACGGCTTTCACTACTAGTGCAAGTCCTTTCAAATATGGCTTATGAAAGAAAAGTGTATCTTCCTGTTACAAAAAATCAAGATGATTTGCAATGGGTTAAAATGTTTCTAAAACAAATAAAGATGGAAAAATTAGAGTTAATAAAATTACTTCATATTGAAATTTTCGAAGCTCTTAAGGTACATGATGATAAAAAAGCGGTAATTTTTGTTCGAAAACTAACTTCTAGCCAAAAAATTGGTCTGACTTTTGATCAAATTGCTGTAAAAGAAGAAGAAGATGCGCATTACATTTATTTAATGTTTTGGAGTGTGATTCATTCGTTTATATACTTTCAACAATTAAATGATAACCAATTTCCTCTGTTTAATGAAATAATTAAAGATAAATTTCAGGTGGATTTTTTAACTTCTTCCAGTCAAAAAACAAAAACCTATCTGTTACAAGGTAAAAGCATACAAGAAATCTCTAGAGTAAGAAGGTTAAAAGAAAGTACCATAGAGGACCATATTATTGAAATAACTTTACATGACAAACGTTTTCAGCCTTGGGATTTTTTGAGTGAAAGCGATTATAACATTATAAAAAAAACGATTATTGAATTAAAGACACATCAGTTGAAAAAGGTTAGAGAAGTTTTAGGAAAAACGTATAGTTATTTTCAAATTAGGCTTGTATTTGCTTTAATGGGGAGGAAAGAATGAGACAATTGTTAGAAAAAGTGCTGCAATTAAACTTCAATCTAACAGAATTTCGGACTGGACAGCTTAATATTATCGAAAACATTATTGCCCAAAACGATGTGATTGCAATGCTTCCGACTGGAGGTGGTAAATCATTATGTTATCAACTTCCAGGGTATATTCTTGACGGTCCAATATTAATTGTTTCACCTTTGTTGTCACTTATGGAAGATCAGGTTGAGCAAATCAAACAAAGAGGCGAGAAAAGTGTCATTGCTTTAAATAGCACAATACCTATAGTGAAAAGAAAATTAAATCTTGAAAGAATTAGCGAATATCGCTATATTTATGCATCACCAGAAATCCTTCAATTTGACTATGTCATAAATGCTTTAAAATCAGCAAATATTTCATTGTTTGTCGTTGATGAGGCCCATTGTATTTCCCAATGGGGACATGATTTTCGTCCAGATTACGCTAAACTGGGTGAATTAAGATGTAAACTAAATAATCCACCTTGCTTGGCATTAACAGCTACGGCAACTAAGGAAGTCATACATGATATAAAAGCTATTTTACAATTCGGTAGCGAATGCAAAGAGTTTATTTATGCTATTAATAGACCTAATATTGCCTTGGTTGTGGAAGAATTGACTTCAGTCAATGAAAAAATCAAACGAATCGTGGAGCTAGTCAGAGACCTAGAAGGGCCAGGGATAATATATTGCTCAAGTCGATTATGGACTGAGAAATTATCATTAATTTTATCAGACAGTGGGATTGATGATGTGGGATATTATCATGGTGGAATGGATCAAGAGCAACGTATCCTAATACAACAGCAATTTCTTTATAATCAACTTAAAATTGTTTGTTGTACAAATGCTTTTGGAATGGGTGTTAATAAACAAAATATTCGTTATGTCATACATTTTCATTTTCCAACACAAATTGAATCATATATGCAAGAGATAGGAAGGGCTGGACGTGACGATTTACCAAGTATTGCTATCACCTTAGTTACAGCTAGTGATTACGAAATCCCGAAGGCACTTGTTGAATCGGAATTCCCAACTTACGAAAAATTGTCTCAAACCATTTACTTTTTAGAGGAAAACAAACATATACCTGTTACTAGTGATAAACTGATCGAAATGTGTGGATTAACAGAGATTCAATGTAGATATATTGAAAATATCTATCATAGCCACTCATTAGATCCAGAAACAATGATATCGTTTATCTGGAATGAGATTGAAAAAAGAATACTGATTAAACATGATAAACTAAATACTATGTCAAAATGGATTAATACAACTGATTGTAGAAGGAAACAATTGCTAGCATATTTTGACGAGGAATTAAAAATGATCCAAGATAATTGTTGTGATTGTTGTGGAGTAAACTATGAACAGTTCATAAGTAAGAATAAGAATGTTAATAAAACCAATGTTTTTAATTGGGTCAAAGAGTTAGATGAGATTTTCCGTAGGGTGAGTGAGTAGAAATTGTATAAAAAGCAAAACGAAATCATTAAAAAGTTAACAGATAAACAAATTGTTCAAAATCTTTACTTCACACAATTTTTATTGCTTTTTCTTTCTCTTATCTTAAGTTTTATTCTTTTTGACAGGTTTGAGGATTTTCTAAATCTTTTTCAACTTAAGAATATGACAATTATTTATTACGGAATTGGCGTAGCATTGCTAGTCATTATATTAGATTCTTTGATATTTAAATATGCACCAAAGTATTTAATCGATGATGGTGGTATTAATGAGAAAATTTTTAGTAAAAGATCTATTCTTCATATTATATTTTTAACAGCACTTATTGCATTTTCAGAAGAATTATTGTTCAGAGGTGTGCTTCAAACAAATTTGGGAATATGGATAGCGAGTATAATATTCGCTATTTTACATTTTCGCTATCTTTCAAAATGGTTGTTATTTCTAATGGTTATGTCTATAAGTTTTTTATTAGGAGTTTTTTATGATATGACAGGTAGCTTATATACGACAATTATTGCGCACTTTTTAATTGATTTAGTTTTTGCTATTCAAATAAGATGGCAATATGTAAATGGGGTGAAAAATGATGAGTGAAATTGAAAAACAACGGACCGACCAAGCAGAGAATTTAAGAACAAAGATGATTGATGATTATAAAGAACAACATGGTGATTATCCACCGCGTGGTGAAGTTCATAAAAACAAGGAAAAAAAGTCCAAAATCAAATTAAAGTATCCAGTTATTAGTTTATTAGCATTGTTTTTTTGTTTAGTTCCTGTTTTGATTTTTTCATTTTATCTTTACTATAATAGTGATAGCACTAAAGCAAAAAATCAAAATGAAGAAACAGTTGGCAATGATACAGTTTATATCCCAAAAAATAATGAAGATACGACTTCAACTGATGATTCTGTTGAAGAGGTTGAAGAAACTGTATCAACTGAAAAAGAAGAACCATTGGTTGAACCTGAAACTGATCCAGAAGCTGAAACTGAAGAAAAAAAGACTGTTTCTGAAGATGTAGAAGAGAAAGTTGAGGAAACCAATGAAGTGAAGAATGATGATCCTCAACAAACCGATGACAACGATACAGGAAATAGTAATCAATCTTCTTCTGATATTCAAAAATATAGCCAAATAAAAACACATCGAGTTGGAGAAGATGATACCCTGTTTAAAATCGCAATTAAATACTATAATAGTCGGTCTGGTGAGGAAATTATTCGTCAATATAATGGATTGAATGGAAATGATATTTACGTAGGACAGACTCTAAAAATACCGATAAAATAATAATTACAGACTTCCACATTTGGTAAAACAACCTTATAATGTGGAAGATTTTTTTTGTTTTTTTGAAAAGTTTTTTTATATAAGTAAAACAATAAAAATTAAAGTGTGTCCCTTCATAAAATGAATGCAACTTTCGAAAAAAATCAACTTAAAATAAAATTCTTAAGTATTAATTTTTTAAGAAGGAAGCCTTTGATCTTTTAGCAGGGTTTGTAAAATCATATCTAATAGGACAACTTCATACAATGTAATAACTACTAGTAAAAGTGTATGAGGGGACGTGATTAAGATTGAAACGAGAATTCAGTTGTTAAAGGACCATACTGATGCTCCTACAAAAAAAATGTTAGAAAATTTAGTTGAACGAAAAAGAAAATTTGATGATTATAAAAAAAAGTGTTTTAAAGCTCAATTTATTACTTTCCTCATGTTAATGGGGTTTGTGGTCTATTTATATACGTTTCTTATAAAACCTGCTGGAGGACAAATAGAAATTGTATTTCGCTCTCTTTTTGATGGAGAAATTCATATCTTTATTGTGTTACTCATTGTTGGTGGCTATGCAACAGCCCAATTTTATAAAAAGAAGGAAGATAAAGCAGAAAAGGAATATCATAATTTAAGATGTGAGGTTATTAGAAAAAGTGCAGAATTATGGCCATTGCCAACACCATGGCAAAATCGCGATGAAGTTTTTACAATGATGAAGGAAGAATATGATATTAATTTATTTCATGAAAGCAAGTAAATTTATTAAAGTAATTTTATAAGTTGGTTTTAATGTTATAAAGAATGGGGAAAACTTGATAGGTTGAAATATTCGTGGTCAAGTCATTATCTAATAAGAAGGTCAAACATTTCATTAAGTTAGAAATGATTGGCTTTTTTGTTATATAATAGCAGAAGTGATTTTAACTATATGCTCGAAAGAGTGTTGCTAATTGACGTTTATATCTGTTAGAACCCGTGTATTATTGTTAAAAGGTCAGATCTGTATAAGAAAAGATGCCACTTGACTTTATACAGAAGATGATTCCATCAGTTTTCTTAAATCAACAAAGTTTAAAAAACAGCCTAATTATAAAACTTCATTGAATATAATGTATTTCAGAATTGAGGTGCTTTTTTGTTACTATTTTTATTTATTTGTGTTTTATTTATCGGATGCTTACTTTTGATTATGCTAAAAAAAGGAAGTGAAAATAATTTAACAACACATGTGCTTGAGTTTGACTCATTCCCAGTAAGCTTTAACTCATTAAATCTATTTTTTATTTCTGATATTCATAGGAGGATTATCTCAAAAAAATTAATTGAACAACTACGAAATCATACTGATATTATCATTATTGGTGGAGATTTAATAGAATCTGGTGTTCCCTTAGAAAGAGTTAGACAAAATATAAAACAACTAAAGGATATTGCACCTATTGCACCTATTTATTTTGTTTTTGGAAACAATGATTATGAAGTAGGCAAAGAAAATTTAGAAAAAGTGTTAAAAGATTGTGGTGTTGTTTGTCTGAATAATTCTTCCGTTACACTTACCTCTAATTTAGGTGAAAATGTCATTTTACTTGGGGTAGAGGATATGAGCAAGGATCGTGATAGATTAGATCTCGCATTAATGAATAGCTCTCAAGGCTTTAAAATATTAGTAAGTCATAATCCCGATATTTATGAAAAAATATCTAATGAAGATCAAATATCACTTATATTAAGCGGACATACACATGGTGGCCAAATACGTATTTTAGGTTTAGGAATGTATAAAAAAGGCGGGTTGCATTTGTTAAAAAAGGCAATGATGTTAATAAGCAATGGGTATGGCACAACTTTAGTCCCCCTTCGACTAGGTGCACCTGCTGAAGCCCATTTTATTCAATTAAAGAAAAAACCAAGTGAATAAGGAATTCTCTTTTGAATTTACATTGAATAAACCATGCTTAGATTAAGCATGGTTTATTCAATTGTTATACAAAGTTTACACAAAGGGAACAATTAGATATAATTTTTATACAGAGTTTTTCTAATGGGGGATATTTCTATGTCGATTCAAGAAGGCAAATATAATATTAAAGCTGTTTCCAAGATGCTAGGTATTCAAGCTGGTACACTTAGAGCGTGGGAACGTAGATATAATATGATCGCACCTATACGAAACGAATCTGGTCATCGTTTGTATTCTGAAAATCATATAAAAATTTTAAGATGGCTTATCAATAAAGTCAATAAGGGGTTTACTATTAGCCAAGCAGTTAATTTACTTGAAACAAATCCGATGTCGTTTAATGAACAAACAGAAGTGAGGGTAAAAGTAGATGAGCAAGACCGTTCATTAGATTTAATGGACGAGCTGCTTAATGCACTTTTATCATTTGATGAAAGTGGGGCACATGAGTTATTAAACAGAGCTTTTAGTCTCTATTCGGTTGATAAAGTAGTCATTGAGATACTTGGAACATTATTAGTCAAGATTGGAGATATGTGGGAAGTTGGTGAAATATCTTCAGCTCACGAACATTTTGCATCTTCTTTTTTACGCTCGCGGATTGGAATGATTTTGCATACATTACCAGTGGATGGATTATTACCGAAAGTAGTTGCAGTTTGTGGACCTGAAGAAACTCATGAGCTTGGTTTATTAATTTTCACTTTATTTCTACGTCGTAAAGGATTTGAAGTCATCTATTTAGGTGCAAGTATTGCAGAAGGTGATATTGATATAGTTTTAGACGAAGTAAAACCAGAATTCCTATTTTTATCTTGTACGTTAGTCAGAAATGTAAAGAAAACATTTGAACTTGTGGATTATTTATCAACTAAATATGCACAATTGAATATTGGTCTTGGAGGAAAAGGATTTAGTAAAATTTCAAATGAAAATTTAATACGATACCAAGCTTATATTTTAGGAGAAAATAAGGAACAATGGGGAAATTGGCTAAAGGGAAAATTAGGCATGGAGTAAATAATGCGTTTAACTTGTCTAAATTTGTCTCAAAGTGTAAACTGTAAAAAATATTAGAACCATCTCGTATAAAAATCATACAATGATTTTATATAGAGCGGTCTCACGGCAGGAGGGTATGGGATGCGGCTAGAGCGACTGAACTATGATAAAATTAAAATATTCTTAACTACAGATGATTTAAAAGATAGAGGGTTAACAAAGGAAGACCTCTGGAAAGACTCATTAAAGGTTCAACAACTATTTCGTGATATGATGGATGAAGCAAGTGTTGAATTGGGCTTTGAGGCGCATGGACCAATTGCTGTTGAAGTTTATTCACTTCATGCTCAAGGGATGGTTGTTATTGTTTCTCATAGTCAGGAAGTAACTGAATTGGATGAAGATTTTTCTGACGAATACATTGAAATGCAAGTAAAACTAGACGAAAATTTTGATGTTATATACGAATTTAATTCTTTCGAAGATATCATACAGGTATCAAATTACCTGTACAGAAAAAATGTTAAAGATGGTATGATTATATTTTATTTAGAAAAGTACTATTTGCTTCTTAACGATGATCAACCATTTAATATTGATGACTTAGTATCGGTTTTAGCTGAATATGGAAATCCATCTACTTTAACAGATCACAGATTAAAAGAATATGGAAAAGTGATAATAGAGAACAAAGCAGTGGAAGAAATTTATCGTCATTTCTGGTAATTGCTTTTAGTTTTTCTTGGCTAATTTTCATAATTTACAACATTATCTGGAATACTATACAAGAGGCAATCGAAGCTTATCGGTTGCTTTTCTTACATATTAATAACTTTCTTTTCTTAAGCTGTTTTCGTAGTTAGCTTTAAACGTTAGGAAAAAGTCGAATTATCAAATGACAAAGATGTCTTTCTGGAAGGGTGATCAGCTAAAGTTTAAATCGCATCCATTATTATGGTTTGTAGTAAAGGTTAAGCTAATTGTTAAAAGCATAATTGATACGAAATCACCTGTAAAAAATTCAAAAAGATATCATTTCTTCTTTGCATAACTCCCTTGAAAGTGTATACTAATGTCTGAAAGGTGGACATTCTTTCATTCACTGATTAGATTTAGGAGGTTAACTTTTAATGGTAGCCGAGAAAAACACCGATGCACAAAATGATAAATTAGATGTGTTAAAATCAACTCAAACGGTGATACATAATGCCCTTGATAAACTGGGGTATCCTGAAGAAGTATATGAATTGTTGAAAGAACCAATTAGATTGATGACTGTAAAAATACCCGTTAGAATGGATGATGGATCAGTAAAGATTTTTACTGGTTATCGTGCTCAACATAATGATGCAGTGGGCCCAACTAAAGGTGGTATTAGATTTCATCCTAATGTTACTGAAAGAGAAGTAAAAGCTCTTTCAATTTGGATGAGTTTAAAGTGTGGAATTGTAGATTTACCATATGGTGGAGGTAAAGGTGGCATTGTTTGTGATCCAAGAGACATGTCATTTAGAGAACTTGAGCGCCTTAGTCGTGGTTATGTAAGAGCCATTAGCCAAATTGTTGGTCCAACAAAAGATATTCCAGCACCAGATGTGTTTACAAATTCTCAAATAATGGCATGGATGATGGATGAATATAGTCGAATTGATGAGTTCAACTCACCAGGCTTTATTACAGGAAAACCATTAGTTTTAGGTGGATCACATGGTAGAGAATCTGCAACAGCAAAAGGTGTAACAATTTGTATAAGAGAAGCTGCTAAGAAAAAAGGAATTAAACTTGAAGGTGCAAAAGTAGTTGTTCAGGGGTTTGGTAATGCAGGAAGTTTCCTTTCAAAGTTCATGCATGATGCAGGAGCAATAATTGTTGGGATATCTGATGCTTACGGTGGTCTACATGATCCAAATGGCTTAGATATAGATTATTTATTAGATCGTCGAGATAGTTTTGGTACTGTCACAAAGCTTTTCAATGATACAATTACAAATCAAGAGTTACTTGAATTAGAATGTGATATTTTAGTTCCAGCCGCAATTGAAAATCAAATTACTGAAAATAATGCTGCTAATATTCGTGCTAGTATTGTTGTAGAAGCAGCTAACGGCCCTACTACACTTGAGGCGACTAAAATTCTTTCTGAACGAGGAATTTTATTAGTACCAGATGTATTAGCAAGTGCTGGTGGAGTTACTGTATCTTACTTTGAATGGGTTCAAAATAATCAAGGTTATTACTGGACAGAAGAAGAAGTTGAAGAAAAGCTTGAAACAGTAATGGTCAAATCATTTAATAATATCTATGAAACAAGTCAAAATAGACGTGTTGATATGCGTTTAGCTGCCTATATGATTGGTGTACGTAAAATGGCTGAAGCATCTAGATTTAGAGGTTGGATTTAAGTTTATTGTTTGCAAACAAAATGAAAATCTCCTATCATTTATGATAGGGGATTTTATTTTGTATAAAAAACAACTTGGTGCCTATTATAAACCGTAGATGATAATTAAAACAACAGGAGTTGGAGATTGGTGATAAAAGAAGAAACAATTATTGTTGGTGGTGGTCCTTGTGGATTATCAACAGCACTTGCATTGGAAAAGACAGGGAAAAAGCCATTAGTGATTGAAAAAGGTAATATTGTGAATGCGATTTATCATTATCCAACACATCAAACTTTTTTTAGTTCAAGTGATAAATTAGAAATAGGTGATGTGCCTTTTATAACAGAAAATCGAAAACCGTATCGTACGCAAGCTCTAGCATATTATCGAGAAGTAGTAAAAAGAAAAGGGATCCGTATTAATGCTTTTGAAAAGGTAGAAAAAATAGAAAAGAACAATTCGACTTTCATCATATATACAAATAAACAGATTTATGAAGCAAATCAAGTGGTAATTGCTACAGGTTATTATGATCATCCAAATTATATGAATATACCTGGTGAGGATTTACCAAAAGTTTATCATTACTTTAAAGAAGGACATCCATATTTTGATAAAGATGTTTTAGTTATTGGTGGGAAAAATTCAAGTGTAGATGCTGCGTTAGAATTAGTGAATTCAGGTGCAAGGGTAACTGTTATTTATAGAGGTGCTGAGTATTCTCCAAGTATCAAACCCTGGATCTTACCAGAGTTTGAAGCACTTGTTCGCAATGGAACCATAAAAATGGAATTTGAAGCAAACATGCTTGAAGTATCTCAAGAAACAGTTACATATAAAGTGAAAGATAAAATTAAAGAAATAAAAAATGATTTTGTTTTTGCAATGACAGGGTATCATCCCGATCATGATTTCTTAAGAAAAATGGGAGTTGAAATTGATTCACTTAGTGGGCGACCGATTTTTAATCCTGATACAATGGAAACTAACATAAAAGGAATATATATTGCTGGTGTTATCGCAGCAGGGAACAATGCAAATGAAATTTTTATTGAAAATGGGCGATTTCATGGTGAGCTAATATGTGAAGCAATTCAAAATAAGTAAGGTAGCTTGGACATAAGTATATAAGGTAATGATAAACCCGACTTATTAGGTGATATTTCAATTAATCTTTCGCCTAATAGATCGGGTTTTTATTTTCTATCTTGTATAGAATTTTTGATTTTGCATACTATTTTTAAGAACTAGTGGAAAGCGAATGTCTACAGTGCAATGGAAAGAACTTATTTTAACTAGTTCCTACATATGAGATTTTTTTTAGTTTAGATTTTAGTAGTTTCATATTAGCCCAAACCATAGGATGCACATCTATCCAAAAAAACTTCTAGACAGAAAAAATGTCCTCAATTTCTTTGAGATCAGTTGTTGTTTCTAAAGCAATCATTAATTTGATTCTCGCCTTTTGCCCATTCAACCCGTTACTGAATATAAAGCCAAGTTCTTTTAGATGTCTTCCGCCACCTTCATAGCCATAAATATCTTGAACAATACCGTTAAAGCATCTTGAAACAAGGACAATAGGTATGCCTCTTTTAATAAATTTTATTAAGCTAGGTAACATCATTGGAGGTAAATTACCTTGACCTAATGCTTCAATAACAAGACCATTTATCGAAAGGTGCTCTAATGCATTTATAAATTGATCATCCATTCCTGCATATGCTTTTATCAAGTAAACATTTTTGTTTAAATTTGTTACTTGTAAAGGAAGATTTAAAACTGGTTTGTGATGAAATGAAACGCCCCCTTTATTTACAAAGCCTATTGGTCCATATTGAGGACTTTGAAACGTTGCGACATTACTTGTATGTGTTTTAGTTACGTTTTTTGCTGTATGAATTTCATCATTCATAACAACTAAAACCCCCATAGCTATTGCGTGATCAGATGATGCGACATTTATAGCTGATAGTAGATTATAAAGACCATCTGATCCAAGCTCATTACTTGATCTCATGGCTCCTGTTAATACAACTGGTATATCTAGAGATAACGTTGTATCCAGGAAAAATGCTGTTTCCTCTAAAGTATCAGTTCCATGTGTTATAACTACCCCGTTCAGTTGTTGAGAAGTAGAAGTAGTTTCTATATAATTTTTTATTTCCAACATATTTATTGGTGTAATATGTGGTGATGGTAGATGGAATAATTCAGTTGTTATAAGATTTATATTTGGAATTTCTTTAATGTAATCAACAAGGGGATTTTTGTCGCCAGGTTTCACTTCACCTGTTTCATTTTCTTGCATAGAAATTGTTCCACCTGTGTGAATTAATAGTATATTTTTTTTCTGCATTATTTTTACCTCCTTGTTTCTACGAAAATCTACGAAATTAAGATTGTAGACATTTTCAATTTTACGATAACATGGTACGATAATGAAAGAAAAATCTCCTTCCAATGTTGAGAAAGTTATAGGAAATACTTGAATAATCTATTAGGATTATTATTAAGATTTCTTTGTTAATGCTATAGTGTTCATTTTCCGCTATGGTATATGAGTGTTCAAACTTGAAGCGAAAATAACCCTCACAAGTTATATAACAGAGCAAAATAAGAAAAGAGGCTTGTGAATGATTGCGATTATTTCTGCGGGCATTGCCCCAGGTCTTGCTTTATTAAGCTATTTCTACTTAAAAGATCAGTATGAATCAGAGCCAATTTATCTTGTGCTGAAATCATTCATATTTGGTGCGTTGCTAGTTTTTCCTATTATGTTTGTCCAATATGTCTTAGAAGTTGAAGGGGTTTTCACTTCAGATACTTTATATACTTTTGTGGCAGTAGGATTTTTAGAAGAGTTTTTCAAGTGGTTTGTATTATTTTTTACTATCTACCAGCATGTTCATTTTAATGAACATTATGATGGAATTGTTTATGGTGTTTCAGTTTCTTTAGGTTTTGCTACCTTAGAAAATATTTTATATCTATTAGCAAATGGAGTCGAGTATGCTTTAGGTCGAGCAATTTTACCAGTTTCTAGTCATGCATTATTTGGGGTTATTATGGGTTATTACTTAGGAAAAGGTAAATTCTCTGAAGGTAATAATCGAAAGAAATGGATCTTGTTTTCTTGGAGCCTTCCAATCTTCTTGCATACAGTTTATGACACGATCTTATTAAGTTATATGAATTGGAAATATATAATGGTTCCGTTTATGCTTTTTCTTTGGTGGTTTGCTTTACATAAGGCTAAAAAAGCTAGAGTTAATAATCTTGATTCAAGTCTACCTTAGATTTTCATGAGATGCCACCTGTAAAAACTTTTCAAAGATATATTTTCTTAGCCTCCACGAAAGATGAGTGCCTATGGTGTTCGTTGAGTTTCCTTCTCTAAGCAGGAGAGTACATTCATTAACAATTAACAAATTCTTAAAAATTAACTTTTATAAATAATATGCCTTTAAAAAGACACCCAAATTAAACAATTTATGCTGCCATGAATTGTTTAATTTGGGTGTCTTTTAATTTGTTATGAATAAAATACCAAAGTCTACAAAAAATACGTTTAAGCAATTACATCTACTTGAGGAGGCAGCAACATGAAAAACATGCGCATAATGTTGATGGTTGCAGTAGTGACTTTAACATCCTTCACATGTCAATTTCTATCACATAATGTACCTGAGGCACATGCTTTTTCAGAACAAATTATCCAAAGAGGTGCAACGGGTAGTGATGTTATTGAATTACAAGCAAGGCTTCAATATAACGGTTATTATCATGGAACAATTGATGGGGTATACGGATGGAGCACCTATTGGGCAGCTAGGAACTTCCAACATATGTTTGGATTAGAGGAAGTTGACGGTTTAGTTGGTCAAAAAACGAAAGAAATGCTTGTCAATTCTACAAAGTTTTATAAAGATTTCGTGTACGAACAAATAAATAAAGGTAGAAAATTCACTCATTATGGTGGTGTCCCATTAAGTATTCAATCAGCGCCATCAGAACAGCAAATTCAGAAAGCGAAACAAGCTGCTGAGCAAAGAAAACAACAACAAGAAAAAGATTATAAAGCACAATTAAATCAAAATCAGCAACAACAACAGCAGCAAGAACAACAAAAACAACAGCAACAACAAAAACAAAAAAATCAAGAGCAACAACAAAAACAACAAAATCAAGAGCAACAACAAAAACAACAAAATCAAGAGCAACAACAAGAACAACAAAATCAAGAGCAACAACAAGAACAACAAAATCAACAACAGCAGGAACAGCAAAATCAACAACAAGAACAACAAAATCAACAACAAGAACAACAAAATCAACAACAGCAGGAACAGCAAAATCAACAACAAGAACAACAAAATCAACAACAGCAGGAACAGCAAAATCAACAACAAGAACAACAAAATCAACAACAGCAAGAACAACAAAATCAAGGAGAAGAAAATAATCAAAAAGATTCAACAGCAGTTAACATACCGAGTGGGTTTTCACAAAATGACATAAAGCTTATGGCAAATGCTGTTTATGGTGAAGCAAGAGGAGAACCCTATATAGGACAAGTTGCTGTTGCTGCGGTGATAGTAAATCGAATTAATAGTGCAACTTTTCCTAATACAGTTTCAGGGGTCATCTTTGAGCCACGTGCATTTACAGCAGTTGCAGATGGTCAAATATGGCTTACACCAAATGAATCGGCAAAAAAAGCTGTTTTAGACGCCTTAAATGGATTTGATCCAACAGGAAATGCAGTTTACTATTTCAACCCAGATACTGCTACAAGCTCATGGATTTGGGGTAGACCACAAATTAAACGTATCGGAAAGCATATTTTCTGTGAATAGAAAGGGTGAGAACGCATGATACGTGGGATATTAATTGGGATTTTATCAATAGCTGTCATTGGGTCAAGTTATTGGGGATATAAAGAACATCAGGAGAAAAATGCGATCTTAGTTCAAGCTGAAAATAATTATCAACGTGCTTTTCATGATTTAACGTATCGAGTGGATCAATTACATGATCAAATTGGTGGTACACTAGCAATGAATACAAGAAAATCTTTATCACCAGCTCTAGCAGATGTTTGGAGGATTACCTCTGAAGCACAATCGGATGTTGGACAATTACCATTAACATTACTTCCTTTTAATAAAACGGAAGAGTTCTTAGCAGCAATTAGTGATTTTAGTTATCGAGCTGCAGTTCGTGATCTTGAAAAAGAACCATTATCCGAAAAAGAGTATGAAACACTAAAATCGATGTATTCCAAGGCAGCAGATATTCAACAAGAGCTTAGACAAGTACAAAATCTTGTTCTTGAGAATAACTTAAGATGGATGGATGTTGAGCTTGCACTGGCATCTGGTCAAAAGCAGATGGACAATACAATCATCGACGGTTTTAAAACGGTTGAGGAAAACGTGAAGACATATTCTGAATCAGAGTTTGGGGCAAGTTTGACTTCAATGAAAAAGAACCTAGGAGAAGGGTTTAATACATTAAAGGGCAAAAAAATCACTGAGCAGGAAGCGCAAAAAATTGCTAAAGAGTTTGTAGACAATGAAGTTTCTGAAATAAAAGTTACTGAAAACGGTAAGGGTGCTGACTACGGATTTTACAGTATCTCTATGCATGATAAAAGAAGTAGTGCTGATATTAATATGGATATAACAAAAAAAGGTGGCTATCCAATTTTCTTAGTACAAAATAGAGATATTAAAGAAAAGAAGATTGGGTTAAATGAAGCAACAGAAAATGCTAGAGAATTCTTAGAAGATCATGGGTTTGAAAATTTAGATCTTTTTGAAAGTGCACAATATGATAATATCGGAGTATTTTCATTTGTAACAATTGAAAATGGTGTGAGAATCTATCCAGATGCTCTTCGAATGAAAGTCGCTCTTGATAATGGAAAAGTCATTGGATTTTCAGCAAGAGATTATCTAGCTGCACATAAAAAACGAGATATTCCTAAGCCGAAAGTGTCACGTGATGAAGCGGCTAAAATGTTAAACCCAAGATTAGAGGTACAAGAAGAAAGACTATCGATTATTATGAATGAATTTAAAGAAGAAGTACTATGTTATGAGTTTTTAGGAACAATTGACAATGACACATATCGAATTTTCATTGATGCTGAAAATGGAACTGAGGAAAAAGTTGAAAAATTGAAAAATCCAGAGCCTATTTTTCAAGAAGTATAATTGGAATTATAAGACGGCTATCTCAATATTTAATGAGGTACCCGTCTTTTTTCCTATAGTTACAGAAGCCTTCTGACAAGGTTATATTAGCATAAAAAAAACGTCGCTTTAGCTTTTCTTAAAGTTTTTTTCTAAGAGATTATTGCTAATTGACGTATTTATTTGTTAGAACCAGAATCATCCTTTTTAAAATAGGCTGTAATCGCAAATTTTTTGTTGCTTTTAAATACCCTAATCAGCACTGTATTAAGTCTAGTGGCATCTTTTTTTCATATAAAGGCACCCTTATAGTGGAATACTACTGCATAGATTCTAAATTTTGGTTAAATAGCAACAATCGTTCAGAAAAGAACTTTAAAATAAGACTTTACTTGTAACTGTTGTGCTGATTTTACTAGGAAGAAATACATATTCCACTATTCATTAAATGAGTAGTTAAACTTCTATTATAAACGGTTGAGGTATAGGATAAGGTTTCATATAATGAAGCATTTGTAGGACAAAACTCTTAAAAGTAATGTCCTCTTGCACAACCCTTTCTTCCATGCTTTAATAAGAAAGAGAGCAATCAGAGAGAGTGATAATGTGATAAAAATTGGGGATGTCATAAACTTAGAAACAAAGGGATCAGTAGTTGAAAGAATGAAATGTAAGTTAGTCGAACAAAAGGGAAATAAGTTGTATTTTGATTACCCAGTAAACAGTGAAACAGGTCGAACTGCCTACTTAATGCTCGGAACAGAATTAATTGCTTCATTCGTAAATAACGAAAGTGCATATCGCTTCCATACCGAAGTAACTGGTAGAGTGAAAGAGAATATACCAATGATTTCTGTTACATATCCTGGAGATGAGCATTTAATTAGGATACAAAGGAGAGAGTATGTAAGAATTGATACTTCTCTAGATATTGCTATTCATCCAATGAATAGAGAATTTGAACCTTTTACAGCTGTTACATCAGATATCAGTGCTGGTGGAGCTGCGATTATCCTTCCAAAGACTGTAAAAGTAAAACCTAATCATGAAGTAACTATTTGGTTTTCATTACCGTTTCAAAATGAAAAAATTGAATATCTTAAATTGAAGGCTAAGATTATTCGTTTTATAGATGCAGAAAATGAACAATTTGTGAAAGCTCCAATTCAATTTATCGATCTAGATGAAGTTAAACGGCAAACAGTTATTCGTTTTTGCTTTGAACAACAAATTCTTATGCGGAGAAAAGGTCTAATAGCGGAATAAATTCTGGTTTTTTTTAGCATACTAGTAAAAAAATGCCGGAGATGACTTTCCTATGAAAAGACTCGATCGAATTTTAATAAAACTAATTATTATTCAATTTATTATATTGATATGTGCTCAAGTGTTAGTTCAGCAAAATCATATACAGCCATATCTATCAAGAGTTGTTCAGTATGAAGGTGTTAATAAAATTACAATAACAGAATGGCTGGAAACCTTCAGTCAAGGTGAATGATACTGGGATATTTCTTCTATTTCAGTTTCTTTCCACAAGATAACTAAGTATAAAATATCTACTTAGTTTCTATTATAGTGTAGTGCATCATTCTATTCGTATTTTGCACTATACTAGTAGCCATTAATTTAACCTTCTTGTGCGTGACTAAAAAGAACCAAATATGTTCACCTAAAAACATTATTATTTGATATCAAAAACTACTAGACTAAAAACCTATTTGGAGGAAACAATGAAACAAAAATTATCAGTTGCAATTGATGGGCCAGCAGCAGCAGGCAAAAGTACGGTAGCTAAAATAATTGCTGAGGATTATTCATATATTTATATTGATACAGGTGCTATGTATAGAGCACTAACATATAAGGCAATAGAGGCTGAAGTTGATTTAAAAGATGAAAATAAAGTAGCGAATATACTTTCAAAGATAAAAATAGATCTTATTCCTTCTGAAAATGGTCAAATTGTTTTAGTTAATGAAGAAAATGTAACTGAAATGATTAGAACGAATCAGGTAACAAATAATGTGTCATTTGTAGCGATGCATTCAAAGGTAAGAGAGGAAATGTTACGAAGACAACGAGACTTAGCAAATGATGGTGGAGTTGTTATGGATGGACGTGATATTGGCACACATGTATTACCAAATGCTGAATTGAAAATATTCTTAAAAGCGTCCGTAGAAGAAAGAGCCAAAAGACGTTATGATGAAAATATAAAAAAAGGATTTACGGAAGATTTAGAGAAGTTAAAAACAGAAATAGCAAATCGTGATAAATTGGATTCTGAGCGAGAAATTGCTCCACTCAAAAAAGCAGATGATGCAATTGAAATCGATACAACAAGTTTATCAATTCAAGATGTAGTGAAGAAAATAGAAGAATATATAGAAGAAAGGCTTTGATACCGTGTCATTATATCCTTTTGCTAGATCAGTTGTTGCAGGCCTCCTTAAACCTACCTATAGAATAAAAGTTGAAGGATTAGAGCATTTTCCTAAAGAAGGTTCTGTGTTGCTCTGTACCAATCATATTAGTAACTTAGATCCACCTGTAGTTGGAGTTACTGCTCCTAGAAAAGTGTTTTTTATGGCTAAAGCTGAGCTATTTAATGTTCCAGTTTTAAAGGATCTCCTTAAAAATTTTGGAACATTTCCTGTTAAACGTGGTGGGGGTGACCGTGAGGCTTTAAGAGCAGGGTTAAAAGTTTTAAAAGAAGGTCATGTTTTAGGTTTGTTTCCAGAAGGTACAAGAAGTAAAAATGGAGAGCTTGGTAAAGGCCTTCCAGGAGCAGGTTTTTTTGCACTTCGTTCGAATGCGGCAGTTGTTCCGTGTGCCATAATTGGACCTTACAAATCATTAAAGTCAATAAAAGTTGTTTATGGAAAGCCAATTGATATGGAAAAGTACCGTCAGGAAAAAATTTCTCCAGAAGAAATGACAAGTATCATCATGGACGAGATCGGAAATCTCATTAAAAAGTATAATTAATGAGAGTGTTAGTTACTTGACAAAATGAGGCATTTATTAGAAGTTTAATAATAGGGTTTATTTCATTTTATTTTAGATGAGTGCTAACTTTGTGGTAAAATGAAATCATACATATAGTTAATCAAAAGTCGCGCAGGTTTTGACAAGGAGGTAATTGAGATGGTAGAAGATTTAAATAATGTTCATGTTGAAACACCTGAAGTAGGGGATATTTTAAAGGGTATTGTTACAAAGGTGGAAGAGAAACAGGTTATTGTCGAGATAGAGAACTGTAAGCATACTGGTATCATACCAATAAGTGAGCTTTCAAGCCTTCATGTAGAAAAAGCTTCTGATGTGACAAAAGAAAATGATGAACTAGATTTAAAGGTGCTTAAAGTTGAAGATGAGGCATTAGTTCTTTCAAAGAGAGCAGTTGATGCTGAAAAAGCTTGGGATGCTTTAGAACAAAAATTTACTACAAAAGAAGTTTTTGAATCAGAAGTTAAGGACGTTGTAAAAGGCGGTCTTGTTGTTGATTTAGGAGTAAGAGGGTTTATCCCAGCATCTTTAGTAGAGGCACATTATGTAGAAGATTTCTCAGACTATATGAATAAAACTCTATCTCTTATTGTTGTAGAGTTAGATCGTGAGAAAAATAGAGTTATCCTTTCTCATCGTGCCGTTATTGAACAACAACAAAGTCAGAAAAAATCAGTTCTTTTAGAAACTGTTAAAGTTGGTTCAACGATTGAGGGGACGGTTCAAAGGTTAACTGATTTCGGTGCATTTGTTGATATTGGTGGAATTGATGGATTAGTTCATATCTCTCAATTATCACATAATCATATTGATAAACCATCAGATGTTGTTGAAGAAGGTCAAAAAGTTTCAGTGAAAGTTCTGGCAGTAGATCGTGATAATGAAAGAATATCTTTATCTATTAAAGAAACTTTACCTGGACCATGGGCTAACATTACTGAAAAAGTAAAAGTTGGTGAAGTATTAGAAGGTGCAGTGAAGCGTTTGGTTTCTTTTGGTGCATTTGTGGAAATTTTTCCTGGAGTTGAGGGGCTTGTACATATCTCTCAAATTTCACATAAACATATTGCTACTCCACAAGAAGTTCTTGATGTAAATCAAACAGTGAAAGTGAAAGTTTTAGATGTAAATGAAACTGAGCAAAGAATATCTTTAAGTATTCGTGAATTAGAGGAATCACCGAATGCAACAGCAGAAGATGTAAGTAACTATCAAGCTCAAGAAGAATCATCTTCAGGTTTTCAACTTGGTGATTTGATTGGTGATCAATTAAAAAAATTAAAATAATGGTGATAATGTGAACAAAAGAGCAGAAAGAAAAATAGAGCATATCCAGCATGCGTTGTCCACTGGACAAAAACGTTCAAATGGATTTAATGATCTAACCTTTGTTCACCAAAGCTTACCTAATTTGTCAATTTCGAATATAGATTTATCAACTACAGTAGGCGAACTTACATTAAGTTCGCCTATTTTTATAAACGCAATGACAGGTGGCGGCGGTGAAGACACTGTAATTATAAACGAAGCACTAGCTAATGCTGCGAAAGAAACAAATATCGCTATTGCTGTGGGTTCACAAATGTCAGCAATTAAAGATAATCGTGAACGACCTTCCTACGAAGTAATGCGAAGAGTAAATAAAAACGGTGTGATTTTTGCTAACTTAGGTAGTGAGGCTTCCGTCGATCAAGCAAAAGCAGCAATTAGTATGATTGAAGCAAATGCTATTCAAATTCATTTGAATGTAGTTCAAGAGCTAGTGATGCCAGAAGGTGACAGAGATTTTACAAATGCAATGAATAGAATAGAAAAAATTGTTAATGAAATTGAAGTACCGGTCATAGTAAAGGAAGTAGGTTTCGGCATGAACCGTGAAGTAGCACGTCAATTAATAGACATTGGTGTTACAGCGATAGATGTTGGAGGTTATGGTGGAACTAATTTTTCGCAAATCGAAAATAAAAGACGAAAGCAAGTGTTAAGCTATTTCGATGAGTGGGGTATAACAACTGCTGCTTCCATTGCTGAAGTAAATAGTACTGGTAAAGATATCTCAATACTAGGATCAGGTGGAATACAGACCTCACTAGATCTTGCTAAAGCTATTGCATTGGGGGCTTCTGCATCCGGTGTAGCAGGTTATTTGTTGAAGATTTTTATCGAAAAAGGCTATGATGATTTAGTTCTTGAAATAAAGAATATGTTAGAAGATTTAACTTTTATTATGACAGCATTAGGTACAAAAACAATTATTGAACTACAAAAAGCTCCAATAGTTATTGGAGGTTCGACTCACCACTGGTTAACCGAAAGAGGTATTGACACTAAAAGATTTAGTAATAGATAAACATAAAATTAAATGCTGAAAAGGCAAGTTGGTTTAAACCAACTTGCCTTTTTGTGCTATTTTTACTAAGTCTTAGTATTTAGTCTTACAATGTATTAATTAATTCGCAGGTAAACAACTTCATTCCCTTGAGTTATAAGCTTCCCTGTTCAGAAGAAAAAAATCCAATTCAATCAGCCTTATGCTTTCTTCCCCAGCAATTTAACCTTTATAGTTGAAGCTCCTCGATGAAAAAACAACCTTTTTATCCATAACAGAACAAGATCACTTCTTTTTAGTGTTGAGCAACTTTTATTTACTATTACGCTCTCTTGCAGCTTCAGGGCCTTCTACTCTCGTAGCTCCTGGATAATCAAGAGATTGATCTCGATCAGATTCTACTTTACCACTTTTCCTTAACTTCTTCTCTTGTCTATCTTTTCCCATCTCAATACCTCCTTAATTGTCGTTATATTCATTTTGTACTATGAACCTTAATATCATTAGCACTATTTTTTATTTATTTTCGATTAAAGCTAATTGGAAAGAGACATAATGGGAATAGTAGGAGGGGTGAATAGTGGAAGGAATTATTTATTTTTGGTTCATGTGGTTAGCATGGATTTATATAACATTCATTATGGAAAAAAATAGGTATAGAGACAAAATGTCCATTTTCATTTTAATAACCATATTTTCAAGTAGTGGAGAAATGATTTTAGGAGAGTACCATCTTTCATTGCCTTTTTTGTTATTTCTAATTTTAGGTTATTATCTTTCAGTAAAACAGGGAAATAACAATATGATTCATTACTATTTGTCATCTACAACAATAACATTTGCCTATGCAGGTACCATGTTATTCAGTATATATGATCCTGTTTGGTTTGTAATAGATTATCGACTAATTCTAAGCTTTGTTGTAAGTATAGTCGCAATCTTCTTAGGGAAAAGTATTGCGCAAAAGTATGCCTTGTTTTTTATGTCAATATGTCATGGGGAACTGCTATATTGGCTTGTTATGTCAAAGTTCCATAACAGTATAAGTATAGGAAATCCCGTATTTTTAGATATCGTTGTTATTGGGTGTTTTTCTATTTGTATATGGACAATGTTTCAAAAGCTCATTATCTTTTTTGAACAGAATGTCCAAAAGCTCCAGAGGTTACAAAAATCAGCAAAGGAAAAGCAGGGATAATATGAATGAATATACAATGCCAGTGTTATTTGGAGTCATCGTAGGTGTTCTGACAAGACTACATATGCTTAAAACGGACTATCGTCAATATCCAACATATCTTCATGGGAAAATAATACACGTAGCATTAGGATTTATCGCAGCAGGGTTAGGAACAGTAGCTGTTCCATCTATAATGGAAGAGGATTTTACTGCTATTACTTTTTTAACCCTAGCTGCTTCTCAGTTTCGTGATGTTCGAAATATGGAGAGAAATACACTCACTGTGTTAGATGATTACGAGCTAGTTCCAAGAGGTAAAACATATATAGAGGGTATTGCTATTGCGTTTGAGAGTAGAAATTACTTAGTCATTTTCACATCACTATTTACTACGTTTGCTTATTTAGTGGTAAATATTTATGTTGCCTTGGTTGTTGGAGTGATCTGTTATCTTATTTCTAGAAGACTAATGTCTGGTAGTAGAATTAAAGATCTTGTTGATATTAAACATGCGGAAATAAGATTTGATGGTGCGGGATTATATGTAGATAATATTTACATTATGAATATAGGTATACCTGAAAAACAAAAAGCCATTTTAAACTATGGGATGGGATTTGTACTAACACCTAAGAACTCAAACTCCAAAATGACTATTGCTAATCTTGGTCAACGACAAGCAATTCTCCATGATGTTTCCACTGCATTAGGTGTATTTCGGGATTCTGGTGAACCAGCACTTGTTCCTTTAGCCAAAAGAGATCTTGATGATGGTCGCTTAGGTGTTTTTGTTTTACCACAAGAACGTGATGTTGAGCGAGCAATCCGTGTTATAGGTGAAGTGCCTACACTTGAAAATGCGATCAGAATGCCTACTGAAGCGAAAGCTAATCGTCAAGGAGGGGTAAAGTGAGTGCATTAGAAAAGTATATTCTAGCTATTATTACAACAGATCAAACGAAAGCAGCTGGAGGCACAGCTATTTTTATTTGCAAAACACAAGAAGAGATGCATTTTTATGCTAGGAACCTTGAAGCCATTTTAGATGGTATAGCTCATGGTATTGGTGATGACATGTATGTTATTGTCAAACACTAAGTTGTGAATTTATCAAATGTCTGCTAATATATAAAAGTTATGGAGGTTGACTCAAGAGGGGTCTGACCCCTCCCACGTTCCCTTCTATTTTGTAGATTGGAATGAGGGATCTGACCCATTTTTCATGAGTCAGCCTATTTTTATAATAAAAAAAAGTATAAGATGTTTAGCTAAGATGTCTAGCCCGATGGTTGAGTAAGGCGCTAGCGTGATTCTTATATAGGAATGTTAGGTATTACCTTGGAAAAATAATTATTCTATATTAATTTATAAATTACATATTTATGTGCGATTGAATGAAGTGATGTATAGAAAAATAAATGGAAAGCTAACATTCTTTTTATAGTCTGGAAAATTAGTGACTAATGTGAGTTTCCCTTTGTTAAAGTTTAATAAAAAGGGCTCATTTTTATATTTGTAGTAGTTGATTTCAACAATCCTTTAGATAGGTTGACTCTATAGATGGAAGTTATGTGCCAATAAAGGCAGCTTAACTCAAAGCATGTTCGAAAGTTAACACCTAAAAGGGGTATCGACGTGCAAATATAATAAGAACTATTTTTTAGATTTTGAATAATGAAAATCCAGTAAAAATTGATATGTGCAGGAAGGATGTAAAATATGGCAAAACCAGTAATTGCAATCGTTGGAAGGCCTAACGTTGGTAAATCTACAATTTTCAACAGAATTGTGGGAGAACGTGTGTCAATCGTAGAAGATATTCCTGGAGTGACTAGAGATCGGATTTATAGTTCTGGTGAATGGTTAACTTATAACTTCAATATTATTGATACAGGTGGTATAGATATAGGAGATGAGCCGTTTTTAGCGCAAATTCGTCACCAAGCAGAAATTGCTATAGATGAAGCCGATGTGATCATTTTCTTAACGAATTCACGTGAAGGGGTTACAGCAGCTGATGAAGAAGTAGCAAAAATTCTCTTTCGCTCAAATAAGCCTGTAGTTCTTGCAGTAAATAAAGTAGATAATCCTGAAATGAGAGCAACAATTTATGATTTTTACTCCTTAGGTTTTGGTGAACCTTTTCCAATCTCAGGATCTCATGGTTTAGGACTAGGTGACTTATTGGATGAAGTGGCTAAACATTTTAACAATATTGGAACAGAGGATTATGATGAAACAACAATAAAATTCTCACTGATTGGTAGACCGAACGTCGGTAAATCCTCTCTTGTGAATGCGATTTTAGGTGAAGATCGTGTTATTGTAAGTGATGTTGCAGGAACAACACGAGATGCAATTGATACTGTTTACAAATATGAAGGACAAGAATTTGTTATCATTGATACAGCAGGGATGAGGAAAAAAGGAAAAGTGTACGAAACAACCGAAAAGTATAGTGTGCTTCGTGCATTAAAAGCCATTGATCGGTCTGATGTGATCTTAGTTGTTATAAATGCTGAAGAAGGTATTATTGAACAAGACAAACATATCGCGGGATATGCACATGAAGCTGGAAAAGCTGTTGTTATTGTTGTAAATAAGTGGGATGCAGTAGATAAAGATGAAAAAACGATGAAAGAATTTGAAGAGAATATTCGTGACCACTTCAAGTTTTTAGATTATGCACCTATTGTATTCCTATCAGCCATAACGAAAAAAAGAATTCATACACTAATGCCTAGAATTCTTTTAGCAAGTGAAAATCATTCTAGAAGAGTTCAAACAAATGTACTTAATGATGTGATTATGGATGCCGTTGCGATGAATCCTACTCCTACTCATAAAGGAAAACGTTTAAAAATATTCTATACTTCACAAGTTGCTGTTAAACCACCAACTTTCGTTGTTTTTGTGAACGATCCAGAATTAATGCACTTTTCTTATGAAAGATTTTTAGAAAATAAAATCAGAGCTGCCTTTGAATTTGAAGGAACACCTATTAAAATTTTTACAAGAGAAAGAAAGTAAGAGTTAACTAAGGTGTTTTGATTGATCTGTTTATTGTGAAGGATGTGTTTAGATGGAACAAATTACAGTATTAGGAGCAGGTAGTTGGGGAACTGCTTTAGCTATCGTTCTTGCAGACAATGGACATGAAGTAAAACTTTGGGGACATCGTCAATCCTTAATAGATGAAATTAATACAACTAAGCAAAATAAGAAATACTTACCAGGAATAGATCTTCCTAAAAATATCGTAGCAACTTCAAATTTAGCTGAAAGCCTAAATGGTGTCCAAACAGTCATTTTAGCTGTTCCTACGAAGGCCATTCGAGAGGTTCTGAATGATGTGAAGAAATTTGCCGATGATAAGCTCACGGTCGTCCATGTAAGTAAAGGAATAGAGCCTGATACATTGTTGCGTATTTCTGAAATAATTGAGGTGGAAATGCCAGAACACTTGTTAAAGGATGTTGTTGTTCTTTCAGGTCCTAGTCATGCAGAAGAGGTAAGTCAAAGACATATTACAACAGTTACGTCGTCATCCAAAACGATGAGTGCTGCTGAATATGTTCAAGACTTGTTTATTAATCAAAATTTTAGAGTATATACAAATCCAGATATAATTGGTGTGGAAATCGGTGGAGCTTTAAAGAACATCATTGCATTAGCTGCTGGGATCACAGATGGACTTGGTTATGGAGATAACGCTAAAGCTGCACTTATTACTCGTGGTTTAGCAGAGATTGCTAGGCTAGGAAGTAAAATGGGTGGAAATCCATTAACTTTTTCAGGGTTAACTGGAATAGGTGATTTAATTGTTACATGTACTAGTATTCATTCACGTAACTGGAGAGCTGGTAACTTACTTGGAAAAGGTCAAAGTCTTGATGAAGTCCTTGCTAACATGGGCATGGTTGTAGAAGGTGTGCGAACCACAAAAGCAGCGTATCAACTTGCTTTAAAGTATGAAGTGAAAATGCCAATTACTGAGGCTTTATATGATGTGTTATTTAATGATAAGTCACCGAAAGAAGCAGTGGATTCTTTAATGGCTCGTGTGAAGACACATGAAATGGAAGACTTAGTAAATATAATTGAGAAACGCTAATTGATAAGGTGACATTCGTAAATTCCAATGCATATAATAACAAGAATTAAATCAAAGGGAACAATATCCTATAAGGTCTTACATTCTGCTTGCGGCGGAACGTTATGTCTTTGATCTTCATCCTTGCTAAATCGTCAGTTCAATAACTTTAACGAATAATACTTGGCGTATATAGGCATTAGAGGATACCAAAACATCCTATTCCGCATAAAATGCAACGTAGTAAAATAAGAGTTGTTCTATTTTTGGGTAGTATTTAGTCGTTTGTCCTTTGCTGAAGTAAAGTTCGTCCCCTCTTTACTTCAGTTTTTTTGTATATATTGAACTTATTCTCCGTTTAATAGATAATCTGTACTCAATGATAAATAATTCCCTTGATACAATGATTGCTTTCCCCCTCTTTAATAAACTTTTTATCCCCAATTTGAAATGTTGCTATAAATTGAAGCAACTTAGATTCATAATCAAGAGATAAAACTTATTTGGACAAGCTTTGTAAACTGTATTATAATCGTTCAAGGAGTTTAACCTTTTATAAATTAAATACTACATACAAGAAGCGTCTGTTCTTCTTTTAAAGGAGGAATTATTGATGAGCACAGCCCTTATGAAAATGTGGATTTCGTTTGCATCCATGGGATTTATGTTTATTTCAATTATTTTCATTTATTTAAGTCGATTTAAATTAAAAGGTCTTTTAAAAGTAATCGTTACCATTTTGGCCTACATCTTTATGATTCTAGCAGGAATAATTATTATATTTGTCGTTTTAAGCGGACCAGTTTCAGAATAAATACAAGTAAAAGGAAGTCATTACGAATGAAATTTTATAAAATTTTAGTAGTTATGCTTGGTTGTATTCTTTTGACAGGATGTTTATATCCTGAAGAAAAGTTACAGAAAAATTCAATTCCATATGACGATCAAATAGCTGCTGTGCAAAGCTCAGTAGATCAATATCAGGAGGATACCAGCGGACTCTTACCAATTAAAACAAGGGATATGACAACACCAATTTATCAAAAATATCCAATAGACTTTTCCATGTTAACCCCAAGGTATATGGCAGAGCCACCAGGAACCGCCTATGAAAGCGGTGGGGTGTATCAATATGTACTAGTGGATGTTGAAGAAGATCCAACAGTAAAGTTGCTTGATTTAAGAGTTACAGAAGAACTTCATGAACTCTCAATAAAATTAGAGGTGTATCGTCAAGCAAAAGGATACCCACCGTTCAAAGATCTTATTACAAGTGAGATATTTACTCTTGATTATGAAAAACTAGGTTATAAAGAGCCACCAACAGTTCAGAGTCCTTTTACAGGTGAATATTTGCCTTTAATCATTGATAAAGAAGCAAATGTTTATGTTGATTATCGTATCGACCTAAATAGAGCATTGCAGGAAAAGGATCATTCCTATAAACAAGGAGATGATATACTAAATATCCTTGTTAAAGATAGTCCTTTCGTTCCAGCGTACTCATTACCATATACTATTGATGATAAAGGTGAACCAATCTTCAGAACTGAAGAATAGTATTTGATCTGAAATTTCAATTAATTTATGGTTTTTAAAATTATTTTGATAATTATGTCATGAACCCTTCATTAGAGAATAAACTCTAAAAGAAGGGTTTTCTTTTTCGCTTTTTTTAAAAGGAATTGGCTATGTTAATAATATTGATTTTTGAGTCCTTTGTTGATTGGAGTGACTATATGTGACTACTTCTTTAAGAGAAGCGTGTCAGTAGGAGACCTCACGAGCACAGCTTACGAGGAGGTTCAAGGACTGCTCTAGAAAGCAAATGTCTGTAACGAAAATCAAAAACAAAGTTTAACAAAGCTAATGAAATAACAAAGATTTGAGCGATAATGAAAAAAATTTAGAAACTAAGTCATAAATAAGTAGGACAACGTCATACATATATAATGTCCTATAAGAAGACGGATAAGCATTATCCCAATATTGTATGATCGGGAGGGGATCCACTTGGAAAAAGTAGATATTTTCAAGGATATCGCTGAACGAACTGGTGGCGATATATATTTAGGAGTAGTTGGTGCAGTAAGAACAGGTAAATCTACTTTTATTAAAAAGTTTATGGAACTAGTCGTACTACCTAACATTGACAATGAATCTGACAAAGCAAGAGCTCAAGATGAATTACCACAAAGTGCAGCTGGTAAAACAATTATGACAACTGAGCCTAAATTTGTCCCGAATCAAGCAGTTTCCATCCATGTAGATGAGGGACTTGATGTCAATATTAGATTGGTAGACTGTGTAGGTTACACTGTACCTGGTGCGAAAGGCTATGAAGATGAAAATGGCCCTCGTATGATAAACACTCCTTGGTATGAAGAGCCAATACCATTTCATGAAGCAGCAGAAATTGGAACACGTAAAGTTATTCAAGAGCATTCAACATTAGGTTGTGTAATTACAACAGATGGTTCAATTGGCGATATTCCTCGTCATGATTACTTAGAAGCAGAAGCAAGAGTAATCGATGAATTAAAAGAGGTTGGCAAACCGTTTATTATGATTATTAATACAGTCCATCCTCATCACCCAGAAACTGAAGCCCTTCGTCAACAGTTAAATGAGAAATATGATATTCCTGTACTAGCAATGAGCGTTGAGAGTATGAGGGAAACAGATGTAATGAATGTATTAAGAGAATCATTATATGAATTTCCAGTTTTAGAGGTTAATGTTAACCTACCAAGCTGGGTGATGGTTCTTAGAGAAAATCATTGGTTAAGACAAAGCTACCAAGAAGCTGTAAAAGATACAGTGAAAGATATTAAGAGGCTTCGTGATGTTGATAGAGTAGTAGGACAATTTAGTGAGTATGACTTTATCAATAAAGCAAGTTTAGCGGGTATCGAAATGGGCCAAGGAATTGCTGAAATTGATTTATATGCTCCAGACGATTTATACGATCAAATCTTAAAAGAAGTTGTAGGAGTAGAAATACGCGGCAAAGACCACTTGTTACAATTAATGCAAGACTTTGCGTATGCAAAAACTGAGTATGATCAAGTAGCGGATGCTATAAAAATGGTAAAGCAAACTGGTTATGGTATTGCAGCACCAGCTTTAGCTGATATGAGCTTAGATGAACCTGAGATCATCCGACAAGGTTCAAGATTTGGTGTGAGACTTAAAGCAGTTGCTCCATCGATTCATATGATTAAAGTGGATGTAGAGTCTGAATTTGCTCCAATTATAGGAACAGAGAAGCAATCCGAAGAACTTGTCCGATACTTAATGCAAGACTTTGAAGATAATCCATTATCAATTTGGAATTCTGATATATTTGGAAGAAGCTTAAGTTCAATTGTTCGAGAAGGTATTCAAGCTAAATTATCTCTTATGCCAGAAAATGCACGTTATAAGCTAAAAGAAACATTGGAGAGAATCATTAATGAAGGCTCTGGTGGATTAATAGCTATTATCTTATAATTCTTTGACCTCTAATTTAGAGGTCTTTTTTTTGAAGTGAATTTAGAGCTCTTTTCTGAAAGATAGTTGTTAATTGACGTCTTTACCTGTCGTAATCAGCGTTACCTCGCTTAAAATATGCGAATTATTTAAGGTAAGATGTCACTAAAATTTATACAGAGTTTTCCCCTTTTTTTGTATTTTAAAAACAATAAAATTTCAGGCAATAGCTGTTTTATACAAAAAAATTTCAATTCAATGATTTACTTAAATTAGTCAAATAAGAAACATTTGTTCTTTTTTTTGAATGAAACCTTGATATAAATAGACTTTTTATTATGATATTCCTTGATTCGTCTGATTTATTATGTTAATCTTTTTACAGAATTTCTTTTCTTTATTGGTCGATTCTTCCTAAAAAACCAATATTCATGATGAAAATCATTGAATTATGTAGAAAAATCATATAAGATAAGCGTGTTGATAGTAATATCACGCTCACATGTATAGAATTGATCAAAACTGTGAAGAAATGAAGACTAAAAGAATCCATCCCCTTTGGGAGGAGGTGAAAGGCATGAATAAAACAGAACTTATCAACGCAGTAGCGGAAGCTAGTGAATTATCTAAAAAAGATGCAACTAAAGCAGTTGATGCTGTTTTCGATACAATTTTAGATGCACTAAAAAATGGTGATAAAGTACAACTTATCGGTTTCGGTAACTTTGAAGTTCGTGAGCGTGCGGCTCGTAAAGGTCGTAACCCACAAACTGGTGAAGAAATTGAAATTGCTGCTAGCAAGGTGCCTGCTTTCAAACCAGGTAAAGCACTTAAAGACGCAGTAGCAGGTAAATAAGTTTAAAATGTCATGTAATAACCATTACATACAAGCTTCTTCACAAAGCCCCTTCCTAAGGGGCTTTTCATTTGTATTCTCCACTTCTACATACATACTATTTTTTGCTTTTATCCCCAATCATATGCTAGAATCTGAATCAAATATAACCTGGAGGCTGGACATGACACACGTAAATCATGAGAAAATTGAACAAGCTATTAAATTAATACTTGAGGCAATTGGAGAAGATCCAAATCGTGAAGGGTTACATGATACTCCAAAAAGAGTGGCAAAAATGTATGCTGAGGTTTTTAGTGGTTTAAATGAAGATCCTTCAGAGCACTTTCAAACAATTTTTGGTGAAGATCATGAGGAATTAGTATTGGTTAAAGATATTCCGTTTTACTCTATGTGTGAACACCATCTTGTTCCGTTCTATGGTAAAGCGCATGTTGCCTACATTCCAAAAGGTGGTAAGGTAACAGGATTAAGTAAATTAGCTCGTGCGGTTGATGCTGTTGCTAAAAGACCGCAATTACAAGAAAGAATTACCTCAACAATTGCTGACAGTATTAATAAATCATTAGAACCACATGGTGTCATGGTTGTAGTTGAAGCAGAACATATGTGTATGACAATGAGAGGCATTAAGAAGCCAGGTTCACAAACAGTTACATCTGCAGTTAGAGGAATATTTCGAAAAGATGAGGCTTCAAGAGCAGAGGTCTTGTCATTAATTAAAGGTTAGTGATAAGTATTTCAATTAAGGATTCTTTATAATCTACTAATTAATTTAATAATGATATAAAATAGGAAGATAAACTAGACATAGGTAGGTGCAAACATGAGTCAAAAAAATGACTTTGTTGTTATTAAAGCGATAGAAGATGGTGTGAATGTAATTGGTCTTACAAGAGGCACAGATACACGCTTTCATCATTCTGAAAAATTAGACAAGGGCGAAGTGATGATTGCTCAATTTACAGAGCATACATCTGCTATTAAAATAAGAGGTAAAGCACAAATCCAAACAGCGATTGGTGAGCTAGAAAGTGATTCGAGAAAATAAGTAGGTATTACCCTGCTTATTTTACTTTTTATTTCAGCTTGAAATAAAAAAAATGAAATTTGTAAAGTTGGGCTAATTGAGGAATACAGCAATCATTGCAAAACCAACCTTATAAAAAGAAAATGATTCTAAGTTATGTTATAATAAAACGTATCTTTAATATTGATAGAATGTTTGCTTAAGATGTGGAGTAAAGGAATACGAGAACACTTTTGTTAGTGAAATTTCCGTCCCCTTTTTTCACAAAAACATAACTTTTGCTAGGAAATAATATATAGATATTCATTGACTAGTGAAAATAGAGATAAAATGTTAATTCGGGGACAAGGGTGATATATTTGCAGGACATCGATGTACAGTTAGCAAAAATCAAAGAAGCTCTAGAGGTAAAACTAACACATCCATTTTTGATTAAGCATTTACCTTCTCCTAAAATAGATGATGATAAGTTGCTGCTTTTATATGCAATTTTTGATGAGATAGACCTTACTATGGAATTAAAAACAAACTACATTTTGACAGCAATGTTAGTTCAAATTGCTCTTGATACGCATGACGATGTTACAACTACGAATGTGATAAATTCAGATGAGTTTGTTCAAAGACAATTAACTGTTCTAGCTGGTGACTATTTTAGCGGATTATATTATTTGTTACTTTCAAATATTAAGGACATTAACATGGTTCGTACGTTAGCAATTGCTATTAAGGAAATAAATGAACATAAAATCAGGCTATATCATGATAAGGAAGCAAATGAAAAGCAATTTTTAGAAAGTGTTATTGTTGTTGAAACATCTCTATTTCAAAAAATAACTGATCATTACAAATTGGATTTCCTTAAATTGTTAACAACCAAATTTCTTACATATAAAAGACTCTCTCATGAAAAATTTCATACTAATTTTGAAAGCAAATTATCGATAAATAATCTAACAAAAACATGTAATGGTTTGTTTGAAGAAACAGTCGAATTAATTAACAAGGGTTTTTATCAGAACTCTATGTTAAGAGAGCTACTACTTAAACATTTACATCCAGATCATTTTCAATCATCATTACATGATAACAAGATAGTGGAAGAAGGTTAATAAAGATGGATCAGTCTAAGGAAGAAAGAGTCCATGGAGTTTTTGAAAAAATTTATAAAAACTATGACCAAATGAATTCTGTAATAAGCTTTCAGCGCCATAAGGCTTGGAGAAAAGAAACAATGAAGAGAATGAACGTAAAGCCTGGTCAAAAGGCTTTAGACGTATGCTGTGGAACTGCTGATTGGAGTATAGCACTTGCTGATGCAGTTGGTTCAAAAGGTAAAGTAGTCGGTTTAGATTTTAGTCAAAATATGTTACAAATTGGTCATGAAAAAGTTAAGCAATTAAAACTTAATAATATAGAGCTAATTCATGGCAATGCTATGAAATTACCTTTTGAAGATCAATCATTCGATTTCGTAACAATAGGTTTTGGTTTGAGAAATGTACCAGATTACTTACAGGTGCTAAAAGAAATGCATCGTGTCCTTAAACCTGGTGGTAAAGCTGTTTGTTTAGAAACATCACAACCTACACTACCTGTTTTTAAACAATTCTTCTCTCTCTATTTTCGTTACGTTATGCCTTTATTTGGAAAGGTATTTGCAAAAAGTTATAAAGAATATTCATGGTTACAGGAATCAGCTCGAGATTTCCCAGGTATGAAAGAATTAGCTAGTATGTTTAAAGAAGCAGGATTTGAAACAGTAGAAGTGAAACCATTTACAGGTGGAGTTGCAGCAATGCATCTTGGAGTAAAAGAAAAAAGATAATGATGAGGTTTTGCCAGACCACTTTGTTATAAGAAGTTTTCTCTACAGGCTTGCTTCTTAAACATTGTGGTCTTTTACTTTGAAAATATGTATTAGTTAGACAATAAACGAAAAAACGTTTGTACTACAAAAAGATGTATTAAGGTGAATTTATATGAAATATAAAGCATTGTATTCTTTCTTAAATAATGATCTTTCTATAATTGAACAAGAACTTGAAAAAACCTCTATTTCGGAGTATTCCTTATTAAAGGAAGCGAACTTAGAGTTATTGCAAGCGGGAGGGAAACGAATCCGCCCAGTATTTGTTTTGCTTTCTTCTATGTTTGGTGACTATAACATTAACAAAGTAAAATATGTTGCCGTGGCATTAGAGACGATTCATATGGCATCACTTGTCCATGATGATGTAATAGACGATGCAGAGATGCGAAGGGGAAAACCCACTGTTAAATCTAGATGGGATAACCGGATAGCTATGTATACAGGAGACTACTTACTTGCCAGGTCATTGGAAGTGATGACAAATATAGATGATCCACTGGCTCATCACATTTTATCAAAAGCCATTGTTGAAGTATGTCTTGGTGAAATAGAACAAATAAAAGATAAATATCGATTTGATCAATCATTACGTACATATTTAAAACGAATTAAAAGAAAAACTGCGCTTTTAATTGCTGTAAGTTGCCAATTGGGTGCTGTCTCATCTGGAGCAACAAAAGAGATTCATCATAAATTATACTGGTTTGGTTATTATGTAGGGATGTCATTTCAAATTACTGACGATATACTGGATTTTACTTCTACCGAAAAAGACTTAGGTAAACCAGTAGGAAGTGATCTTCTTCAGGGAAATATTACTCTTCCTGTTTTATTTGCGTTAGAAATACCTGAAATAAAAAATGAAATAATAAAAATTTCTAATGAAACGACACCTAAAGAAATAGAGCCCGTATTAGAAATGATATTAGCTTCAGACGTTATAGAAAAATCAGCTAAAGTAAGTGATCAGTATTTAAAAAAGGCCTTTGATATCTTGGAAACTCTTCCAAAGAATCGTGCTCGGTCTACTTTGCATAGTATTGCAAAATATATTGGAAAAAGAAAATTTTAGATAGTTCTAATTTTCTCCATCCCTGAGATTGCATTCATATCCCAATACATGGTATTATTTTCTTGGGGTATGAAAGCCTATACATAATTTTTATGGGGTGGAGAATATTATGGAAAAAACATTTTTAATGGTAAAACCTGATGGGGTGCAGCGTCAACTGATCGGGGAAATTGTTGGTCGATTTGAAAGTAAGGGCTTACAATTGGTTGGAGCCAAATTAATGACAATACCGAAAGAATTAGCTGAAAAGCATTATGGTGAGCATAAAGGTAAACCATTTTATGATGCGCTTGTTGATTTTATTACATCAGGTCCGGTTTTTGCCATGGTTTGGCAAGGAGATAATGTAATTGAGATCACTCGCAAGATGATGGGCAAGACAAATCCTAAAGATGCTGAACCTGGTACAATACGAGGTGATTATAGCATGTATGTTAGTAAGAATATCATTCATGGATCTGATTCACCTGAAAGTGCAAAACGAGAAATTTCATTATTTTTCAATGAAAATGAAATTGTTGAGTATGAAAAGTTAATAAATAATTGGATATATTAAAAAAGCTAGCATTTGCTAGTTTTTTTTATTACGAAAAAATAAATCACCCCAATAATTGACTATGAATTGTCAATTTAAAAATAAGACTATGTTAAAGCTAATATTGGATTTTAGGCTTTGGTAGAGATGAATAAAAGAGACTTCTGTGGGAGAAGCGAATGCCTGTAACGGAACTTAACAACAATGGTTAACATCATTAAAAATAAAAATTATACTATATACAAACGTTCGCTCGCTATGTTAAACACCTTGTAGTGGTCCACGCTATCTTACAGGGGAATTTCACTCCACACAAAGATTTTTCATCTCGAGTAAAAGCATTTTTAATACTCATATGCATCTGATAATACATCATTTATCAACATACTCCCGTTTTCTCATAGATCGTAACCAATATAGAATTGAAAGAGCATCATTGGTTGGAAACAGGATACTTTGGACTTATTTTTTGATTTTTTGTTTCTTTTGTAATGTTATAAGGAGTTAGGCATCAATGTGCATGTACTGTATGTATGCGGATTGTGGCATTCCTTATGGTGAAATCTCATGAAAAGTTAAACAGGTCTCAATGATAGCTTTTATAAAAAAATGAACTGAAATGGTAGTGAAAATAACATTCTATTTTCATGTTTCGTCATTTTCTGCAAAAATTTCGCAAATTCTAATAAATATAAGATATACTATAAATTATTCCTAAATGAATAAAAATTTCTTAGATGTTTTAACTAATAGGCTATGATAAGTCTCAATGTTGTTGTTAGCACATTGTTTTATGGTGCTAAACGGGAGAGGCTCCTAGACAGATCTACAAAAATACTATCAGGAAATACAATAGGAGAGTTGTTATGAGTGATCAAGATTATGAAAAATTTATTAAGAATATAAAATCCAAAACCGGTATTGACTTATCACTTTATAAAGAAGCCCAAATGAAAAGAAGACTAACTTCATTGTATGAAAAAAGAGGATTCACAAGCTTTTTAGAATTTTTTTCTGGCTTAAATAATCAACGAGAGCTTTATTATGAATTCTTAGATCGCATGACAATTAACGTATCTGAATTTTATCGCAATTATAAAAGATGGGAAATACTCGAAGAAAAGATACTACCCAGTTTACTAGAAAAGAACAATAACTTGAAAGTATGGAGTGCAGCGTGTTCAACAGGCGAAGAGCCTTATACGATTGCAATGATTCTATCTAAGTTGATGCCCATGTCAAAAGTGAAGGTGCTAGCAACTGATATTGATGAAAATGTCATAGCTCGAGCAAAACTAGGGGTTTATCCTGAAAGATCTTTGAATGAAGTTCCAGATGATATTAGAAAAAAATATTTTGTGAAAGAAGGATCAAATTATAAAGTAAGCGATGAAATCATGAAAACTGTAACTTTTAAAAAGCAGAATTTACTTGCAGATCCATTTGATACACAGTTTGATTTGATTGTTTGTAGAAATGTGCTTATTTACTTTACTGAAGAAGCTAAAGAAGTATTATATACGAAATTTAGTACTGCTTTAAAAAGGCAAGGGGTGTTTTTTGTAGGAAGTACTGAGCAAATATTTAATGCTGAACGCTTCGATTTAGCCTCTGTTGATACATTTTTTTATCAAAAGAGATAAGAATTTTCTATTTTTTTAGAAAAAGTTATGTTATATTTTTACTTAAAAGCGTTAGTGCGTTGAAGGGAGAGAGTAGAATGAGGTATTTAACAGCTGGTGAATCACATGGACCTCAATTAACTGCAATTGTTGAAGGTGTACCATCTGGACTAAATTTAACGGCAGAAGCGATAAATTCTGATTTAGCAAGAAGACAAAAGGGCTACGGTCGAGGTCGTAGAATGCAAATCGAAAAGGACCAAGTTCAAATTCTTGGTGGTGTTAGACATGGGAAAGCTTTAGGTTCACCAATTTCACTTGTGGTTGAAAATAGAGATTGGAAGCATTGGACTAAAATTATGGGAATTGAACCTATCTCAAATGAAGAAGAACAAGAAGTTAAACGTCAAATTACACGTCCTCGTCCCGGACATGCGGATTTAGTTGGCGCGATGAAATATGGACATCGGGATATGCGAAATGTTTTAGAACGTTCATCTGCACGTGAAACAACCGTTCGTGTAGCTGTGGGTGCACTAGCTAAGCAGATTTTAGCAGAATTGAACATTAAAGTAGTTGGTCACGTATTAGAAATAGGTGGGGTCAGAGCAAAGAATACGAATTATAAAAACATAGATGATTTGTTAGCAGTAACAGAGGAATCACAAGTAAGATGCTATGATCGTGAAGCTGAAGTGAAAATGATGGAAGCTATTGACCAAGCGAAAGAAAATGGCGATTCTATTGGTGGAATTGTAGAAGTAGTTGTAGAAGGTTTACCGGCGGGTATTGGAAGTTATGTTCATTATGATCGTAAACTCGATAGTAAAATTGCAGGAGCTATCGTAAGTATTAATGCTTTTAAAGGAGTCGAGTTTGGTATTGGCTTTGAAGCAGCGAGAAGATTTGGTAGTCAAGTTCATGATGAAATTCAATGGGATTCTGAGGAAGGTTATACTCGTAAATCAAATAATTTAGGTGGATTTGAAGGCGGAATGACAACTGGAATGCCTGTTGTTGTTAGAGGAGTAATGAAGCCAATTCCTACTTTGTATAAACCTTTACAAAGTGTAGACATTGAAACGAAAGAACCTTTTAGCGCGAGTATTGAGCGTTCAGATAGCTGTGCTGTTCCAGCTGCAAGTGTTGTAGCTGAGTCAGTTGTTGCATGGGAAATAGCAAATGCAATCGTCGAGCAATTTGGATTAGATCGTATGGATTTGATTAAAGAAAATATTCAGAAAATGCACACGTACTCGAGGGATTTTTAAAATGAACTCACTATTGGTACAAACATCAGATTCAACGTACCCAGTACTTGTCGGAGAAAAGGTAATAAAAGAGCTATTACCAGTCTTATCAGAGCTATCACCTTCTAAGGTACTTATTGTAACAGATAATAATATAGATGAACGTTATGGTAATGACTTAGAAAAAATGGTAAGTGAAAAATGGTCAACGTGTAAGTTTGTTATCAGAAATGGTGAGTCTTCCAAATCATTTGATATGTTTTATGAATTACAATCATATGCACTAAAGCAAGGACTAGATAGAAAGTCTGTTATCCTTGCTTTTGGTGGCGGTGTTGTAGGTGATTTAACAGGATTTGTAGCTGCTACCTTTATGAGAGGAATTCCTTATATTCAAATACCGACTACTTTACTTGCACATGACAGTGCTGTTGGTGGAAAAGTAGCGATCAATCATCCTGAGGGTAAAAATATGATTGGTGCTTTTTATCAACCAAAAGCTGTTATTTACGATAGTCAATTTTTAAAAAGCCTACCACACGAAGAATTACGTTCTGGTTTTGCCGAAGTTATTAAACATTCTCTCATCCGTAGCAAAACTTTGTATGAATTTCTCTATAAAGAAGTACCCAATTTAGAGGATCTTGCATCTGATAAAATAGAACGAATGATACTTGAGGGTATTATAATTAAGGCAGATGTTGTCTCACAAGATGAACGTGAATTAGGACTTCGAGAGATTTTAAATTTTGGTCATACGTTAGGACATGCAATAGAAGCAGAAGCTGGTTATGGTGAAATTTCTCATGGAGATTGTGTCGCAATAGGTATGTTATTTGCATTATGGTTAAGTAATAAATCACAAAATATAAAACTACCTTATGATGAGATAAAAAAGTGGTTTGAAACAATTGGGTTTCCAACTAGTGTACCAACAGAACAATTAACTGAAGATTTAATTAATAAAATGACAAAAGATAAGAAAACAAAAGCTAATCAGATTAAAATGATTATGCTAAAAGAAATTGGAGTCACAACTTCAAATACTTTTACTAAAGAAGAACTACAATCTTTACTTGAAGAGTGGCGTGTTTTAGAACGGGGGGAGAAATCTTGATTAGGGGGATTAGAGGAGCAACAACAGTAGATCAAAATGAAGCTAATATGATTGTTGAAGCAACAAGTGAGCTTCTTTATGAAATGATTCAAAAAAACAATATCCATGCTGATGATGTTGCACATGTTATTATTACTGTAACAGAAGATCTTAATGCTACTTTTCCTGCAAAAGCATTGAGAGAAATAGAAGGATGGACTTATGTTCCAGTCATGTGTATGCAAGAAATACCTGTTCCAGGGAGCCTAGAAAAGTGTATTAGAATCATGATGACTGTTCAAAGCGATATCGAACAGAATCAAATTCAACATGTGTATGCAAGAAATTCTGTTGTACTTAGACCAGATCTAATAAAATAGTTTTAATAGAGCATCTTTTTCACATCAAAAGTAATGAATTTTCTTCTTCTTAGTTCATTTGTAAATAGTTAGTAGGGGTATAACTAGATGATGAAATCAGAATATGCCTCCTTGACATTTTTTAGTGAATTATATTAACATGATGAAGAAGATTAAATAATAGTTGAGTAGAGTATAAGAGTATAGGGTAGCAGAGAATGAGTGAGTTTAGCTGAGGTATATGATGATGGCACAAGTCTACCCAAAAACCAGAGTGTTTTTGGGTTTTAATTTTATTACATAGGACTTTTCAAAATTATGATTAATGATTTGAAAAGTCCTCATGTCAAAACAAATAAAATTTGTGCTTTTAATTAATCTTCTATAATTTTATAACCTCCTAAAATCTCATTCTCCACAATTTATTGGAGGAGTGAGTTATTTTGAATTTTTCTTCTTTTACCACTTTTAGTAAAGATAGCAAACATTATCGAACAATCCCCATTGTAGAAAAGTATATGGTTGACACCATTACACCAATCCAATTGTTTCAACTCTTTAAAGATGAAGCTGTTTATTTATTAGAAAGTAAAGATGCTGAATCGAATTGGTCACGATACTCATTTATTGGTCTTAATCCATTTTTATTTATCGAAGAAAGTCATGGAGAATTTTCAATCCTAAATGAGCAAAGAAAAACATTATCAAAATCACATTCAATTACGAATACGTTTAAGCAATTACAAAATCATTTAGCCATTAAATTGCCAGATATAGATATACCTTTTGTCGGTGGAGCTGTAGGCTATATAGGATATGATGCCGTTTCAATTTTCGAAAAAGTTGAAAAACATCACACTAATGACTTAAATCAACAAAACTGTATGTTCTTTGTCTGTGAAACAATCATTGCTTATGATCATCATGAAAAACAACTATATTTCATTCATTATGTTCGGGTAAATGGTGATGAAAAAGAGGGGAATCTAAAAGCGATATATCAGCTTGCAGAGGCTAAACTAAATAAATATGTTAGTATGTTAAATCAAAAAACTCAACCGGAACAATTGCCTTTAGCTGTATCAGAGTCTTTTGATGTGAATTTTGATGATATTAAATCAAATTATGAGAAAAGCAAATTTTTAGAAGATGTAGAAAAAGTAAAAGAGTATATTCGAGCAGGTGATATTTTTCAAGGTGTATTGTCTCAACGTTTTGAAATACCAATCTCAACAGATGGATTTTCATTATATAGAATTTTAAGGATTGTTAACCCTTCACCCTATTTATTTTATATACGGATAAATGATACTGAATTAGTAGGGAGCTCTCCGGAGAGGTTAATTTATATTCAAGATAAGCATCTTGAAATTCACCCGATTGCAGGTACTAGAAGACGTGGGAAAACGATTGAAGAAGATCAATATTTTGAAGAAGAATTAATAAATGATGATAAAGAAAAAGCAGAGCATTATATGCTTGTCGACTTAGCTAGAAATGATTTAGGAAGAGTAGCAGAATATGGCTCTGTAACAACACCTACTTTAATGGAAGTCGGCCGGTTTTCACATGTTATGCACCTTATTTCTAAGGTTACTGCAAAATTAAAGCAAGAAGTTCATCCAATGGACGCGCTTTTATCATCTTTCCCTGCAGGAACTGTCTCAGGTGCCCCGAAAATTCGAGCAATGCAAATTATCAATGAATTAGAACCAAATGCAAGAGGTAGTTATGCAGGATGTGTAGCATACGTAGGATTTGATGGCAATATTGATTCTTGTATTACTATTCGAACGATTACAGTTAAAAATAATACAGCCTATGTTCAGGCAGGAGCAGGTATTGTTGTCGACAGTGTCCCGGAGCTTGAGTGGAAAGAAACATGTAATAAAGCAAGTGCGATGTTAAAAGCGATTCAATTAGCTGAGAAAGTCTTTTCTAAGGAGGTAGACGAGGATGAAAAAACTACTAGCACATTGTATTGAGGGTCATACTCTTTCAGAAGAACAAGCAGAGCAGGTAATGAACTCAATTATGACTGGTCATGCAACATCTAGTCAAATTGCAAGTCTAGTTTCAATCATGCGTCTTAGAGGAGAAACGGTTGATGAACTAGTAGGGTTCACTAGATCTATGAAACAGCATATGACGTCACTAGAATATGATAGTGATGTTGTTGATACTTGTGGAACTGGAGGAGATGGTGCTTCAACATTTAATATATCAACAGCAGCAGCAATTGTTGTATCATCATTAAAGGTCAAGGTGGCAAAACATGGGAATCGGGCTATCTCCTCAAAAAGTGGAAGTGCAGATGTGCTCGAAAAATTAGGTGTTAACATTCAAACTTCAATAGAAGATGCAGTGAACAGTCTAAATGAACGAAATATGAGCTTCTTGTTTGCTCCAATGTTTCATTCTTCTATGAAACATGCTGTTAATCCACGTAAAGAAATTGGATTTAGAACCGTTTTTAATTTATTAGGTCCATTATCTAATCCTGCAAATGCAAAAAGACAAATAATAGGTGTCTTTTCAACTGAATATGCAGAAAAGATGGCTGAGGCATTAAATAGGCTCGGAGCTGAGCATGTATTACTAGTAACTGGAAGAGATGGGTTGGATGAGATTTCTATTTCAACTGAAACAGATGTTGTTGAGCTTAAGAACGGGTCCATTACTAGATATGTTCTTAATCCTAAAGATGTAGGTCTTATTGAAGGAGATAATGAGGAACTTAGAGTGAGTAATGCTGAAGAAAGTGCTGCTCTGATTGAACAAATTTTTAGAGGAGAAGGACCAGCGAGTGCAGAAAATATTGTTGCATTAAATGCTGGTGCTGCTTTATACGTTGCAAACCATGTAAAAACACTTGATATGGGTGTTATGCTATCGAAGGAAGCTATTCGAAATGGAACTGCACTTCAACAGTTAGAGATGTTAAGGCATCAACGGGAGGAAAATTATGCTTGATAAAATAATTTTAACAAAAAAAGAAGAAGTCAAAAATCTTGTACTACCAGAAGATGCAAAGTTACCGCGTGTCTCTTTTCTTAACGCTCTGTTATCTCCGAAAAGAGAGACAGCATTGATTGCTGAAGTAAAGAAGGCTTCACCGTCGAAAGGATTAATAAAAGAAAATTTCCATCCAGTTGAAATAGCATTATCGTATGAGCGAGGTGGAGCAGATTGCTTATCTGTTCTGACAGATACTCCTTATTTTCAAGGTAAACAAGAGTATTTGACTCAAGTAAAGAGAGCTGTTAATCTTCCAATTCTAAGGAAGGATTTTATAATAGATACTATTCAAATTGATGAAGCGCAAAGAATCGGAGCAGATGCAATTTTATTAATTGGAGAAGCACTTGAGCCAACATTATTAAAAGAGCTTTATCACTATGCTACAGAGCTTTCTTTAGATGTATTAGTAGAGGTTCATGATCAGGAAACATTAGATGAAGTATTAAAGGTGATTACCCCTAGAATACTAGGCGTGAATAATCGTAATTTAAAAACGTTTGAAACAAATATCCATCAATTAGAATCAATGGCCTTAACAGTTCCAAAAGATACATTACTTATTAGTGAAAGTGGAATTCATACGTACGATGATTTACAGCTTGTGCAAAAGTATGGAGCAAGTGCTATCTTAGTTGGTGAATCGTTAATGAGAAAAGACGATCAAGCACTTGCAATAAAACAATTATTTGGAGAGGCGACATATGGATAAACCTAACTTGAAATATTGTGGAATTCGCAATATTGAAGACTTAAGAATTGTCTCACAATCACGAGCAGATTATATTGGTTTTATTTTTGCTGAAAGTAAACGTAAGGTTGATCCAAAAGATGTTAAGAAATGGCTTCAAGAGATTGATATATCGAATAAAAAACTTGTAGCGGTGTTTGTTAATCCTACGAGTAAGCAATTGAACGATGTATTAGTTGAAATACCAGTTGATGTTATCCAATTTCATGGAAATGAAACATTAGCACAAATGAAACATGCAAAAGAAAATCATGAAGAAATCATGACTTGGAAAGCACTTCATCATCATGAAAATACTTTAAAGCAAATGGAAGAATTTGTAGATACTGTTGATGGATTTGTCATTGATTCGAGAATAAAAGGTGCCTGGGGTGGGACAGGGGTTAGCTTTGATTGGAAAGCAGCACCCCAATACATTAATTATGCATGGCTACACAACAAAGAATGCTTTATAGCTGGTGGTATAAATGAAGATAATATTAGTAGATTACTAGAATTAAAGCCTCAAGGAATTGATCTTTCGAGTGGTATAGAAGTAGATGATCAGAAAAGTGAAGCCAAAATTCAACAGATAGAAGAAAGGATGTTACATTATGTCAATGTATCCAGATGAAAAAGGCCGATATGGTGATTTTGGCGGACGGTTTGTGCCAGAGACTTTAATGAGTCCATTAGCTGAAATTGAAAAAGCACATAAAGAAGCAATGAATGATCCTTTATTTATGCAAGAATATCATCATTTACTAAAGGAATACTCAGGCAGACCTACAACTGTTACATTTGCAGGTAATTTAACTGAAAAATTAGGTGGAGCAAAGATCTATTTAAAGCGTGAAGATTTAAATCATACAGGCGCACATAAGATTAATAATGCAATTGGTCAAGTACTACTAGCCAAAAGGATGGGTAAAACCAAAATTATTGCAGAAACTGGAGCAGGTCAGCATGGTGTGGCTACTGCTACTGTTGCAGCAAAATTTGGTATGAAATGTCAAGTTTTTATGGGTGAAGAGGATGTTCGAAGACAGGAATTAAATGTATTTCGTATGCAATTACTAGGAGCGGAAGTCATTCCTGTAACAAGTGGAAATAAGACATTAAAAGATGCTACGAATGAAGCGATGCGTTATTGGGTTCAACATTGTGAAGATCATTTTTACATTATCGGGTCAGTTGTAGGGCCACATCCATATCCTTATATTGTAAGAGAATTTCAACGTGTTATCGGTGACGAAGCAAGAGCTCAATTTCTTCAATTAGAGGGAAGTTTACCTACGAAAGTAATGGCATGTGTTGGTGGTGGAAGCAATGCAATTGGAATGTTTGCAGCGTTCTTAAATGATGATGTTGAACTTGTTGCTACAGAAGCAGCTGGTAAGGGTGTTGACACTGATATGCATGCAGCTACAATCACAAAAGGAACTAGAGGTGTCCTTCACGGTTCATTAACGTATTTATTACAAGATGAATATGGGCAAATCACAGAACCTTATTCTATTTCAGCTGGTTTAGACTATCCTGGAATTGGTCCAGAACATGCACATTTGGCTTCAACGGGTCGTGTTAAATATGAGAGTGTTACTGATAAACAGGCATTGAATGCATTGGAATTGTTGGCGAAAGAAGAAGGGCTGTTAGCTGCTATTGAATCAGCTCATTCTCTTTCATCCGCTTTTGATCATGCAAAGTCTATGAAAAAATCAGATTCAATCCTTATTTGTCTTTCAGGTAGAGGAGATAAAGATGTTCATACATTAATGTCGTATTATAAGGAGGTAGAAAATCATGACAGCACTCTTCAAACAACCGTTACAAAATAATTTATTTATCCCTTTTATTACGGCAGGTGATCCACATGCTGATTCTACCATTGAATTAGCTATCGCCCTGCAAGATGCAGGAGCATCGGCAATAGAATTGGGAATTCCCTATTCAGATCCAGTTGCAGATGGACCTGTTATTCAAAAAGCATCAAGTCGTGCATTAGAAAAAGGTATGAATATCATAAAGGCAATCAAACTTGTACCTGAAATGCGCAAAAAAGGTTTGAAAATACCAATTATTTTATTTACGTATTACAATCCTGTGTTACAATTAGATCAAGAATCCTTTTTCGCTTTACTGCGAGAAAATACTGTAGATGGACTGCTTATCCCAGATATTCCGTTTGAAGAAAGCGAAGAGCTTAGAGTTAAATGTCAAGAACATAATATCTCATTTATTTCTCTAATTGCGCCAACATCCTCAAATAGAATAAAAATGATTGCAGAAAATGCAGAAGGTTTTGTTTATTGTGTTTCATCATTAGGTGTTACAGGAGAACGAAAGAACTTCGACAAATCCATTGAAAATTTTTTAAATGAAGTAAAAAGATATAGTAATGTACCTGTTGTTGTTGGTTTTGGCGTGTCATCAAAAGAGCAAGTTGAAGAGCTTTCTAACATATCAGACGGTGTTGTCGTAGGTAGTGCATTAGTACGTGAAATCGAGCGATTAGGAAATCAACTAATGAATGAAAGTACACGACAAGAAGCAATAAATCAGTTTAGAGCATTTGCGACGAATTTTGTTAGTTAAAATCTGTAATCTCATATTTATTGTGAAGGAAAGGTAGAATTCCTATATAGAGACTTTGTAATAGCTTCTTGATTTTTAAACACTTACTTGTTTTTGTATAAGACTGAGTAATTCTTCTTTTGAAAGTCTCATCAAACAATAGAAAGCTAAGGCCTTGGGGTGGAAATCAACAGAAAGTTTACAAAGTCTTTTATACAAAATGAAAGTCTTCTACTTTGAAAAAACTATACTTCCGAGAAAATTCTTATGTAAAGCCTCTAAATATATTCTTTAGGTACTGAAAATTAACAGTGATTATCGCATGAAAAATTGCTTTATCTTTCAATAGAATTTATGATAGAAGTCACTGTTTTAGTTATGAAAGTTTAATGACTTTAAATGCAAAAGTGAGTACGATCTTTTCATATAGGAGAGGTGTTAAGTAGTGCAAGTAAAAGAACAATTATTAAGTTTGAAACCGTATCAGCCAGGAAAGCCAATTGAAGAAGTGAAAAAGGAATTCAATTTATCAAAAGTTGTTAAACTTGCTTCAAATGAAAATCCATATGGTTGTTCACCAAAAGCAAAGCAAGCAATAGTTGATGAATTAGAACAATTAGCGATTTACCCTGATGGTTATAGTGCTAAATTAAGAACACAAGTAGCAGAACACGTTAAGGTAAAAGAAGAAGAGATCATCTTCGGAAATGGCTCAGATGAAGTAGTACAAATTATTTGTCGAGCTTTACTAAATCCGCAAACAAACACAGTTATGGCAACACCTACATTTCCTCAATACAAGCATAATGCTGTTATTGAAGGAGCGGAAATACGAGAGGTATCTCTTGTGAATGGTGATCATAATTTGGAAGAAATGCTTAAGCAAATTGATGAAAATACAACAGTTGTTTGGGTTTGTACTCCTAATAATCCCACTGGTACATATGTAACAAGAGATGCTTTGCTGAATTTCTTAAGTCAAGTGCCTAAGCATGTGTTAGTAGTAGTTGATGAAGCATATTATGAATATGTTTTAGCAGAGGATTATCCTCAAACTGTTTCATTATTAAATGATTATGAAAATTTAATGATTCTCCGCACTTTTTCTAAAGCATACGGACTAGCTTCTTTACGAATTGGTTATGGCATTGCTAATGCAGAGCTTATTCGTAAAATAGAACCAGCTCGCGAACCTTTTAATACAAGTCGCATAGCTCAGGTAGCTGCAGTTGCCGCTTTGGATGATCCAGACTTTGTAGAAGAGTGTCGTATAAAAAACAAAAAAGGATTACAACAATTTTACCAATTCTGTGAGGAATTAAAATTAGATTATTACCCTTCAGAGGGGAACTTTATCTTAATCGATTTTAACCGTGATTCTGATGAGGTTTTCCAAGCTCTATTAGAAAAAGGGTATATCGTTCGCTCAGGTAATGCATTAGGATTTCCTACACACTTAAGAATTACAGTAGGTACTGAAAATCAAAATAATGAAATCATTGAGATCTTAAAAGAATTCGTTAAATAATATAGGCTATGTTAAAGCTTAAGGTTGATTTTTAACTTTGTTGATTGGAGTGAAAGGTATGAGACTCCTGCGGGAGAAGCGTGTCGAAGGGAGACCCCACAGGCGCTTGCGCCGAGGAGGCTTCCTGACCGCCCGCGGAAAGCGAATGCCTGTAACGGAAATCAACCACAAAGTTTAACAGAGCCATAATATATTGACTATATCTCATGATGTACCTCTTATTTAGTTTTAGAAGTCTTATTGATTAAAGGTGTATAAAATATAGACTCTTTTTGAGCAATAAAAATACAATAGTCTAATTATAAAAAACTGTTACTTAAACTTTGTTGCTTTTTAATACTTGATGGAAACAGCACTATATAAAGTCTAGTGGCATCTTTTCTTATAGAATAGTACCTTTTATACGGTGATTCCACTGTTTCTAACAGAGATTTAGGTCAAATAGCAAAAAAATTTCAGAAAAGAGCCTTATAAAAAGAGGGATGAATACAAGCGCTCTCCTACTAAAGGGAGCTATGTTTGTTTTGATCTCTCTTTTTTCTAAAGTCACTGTTAAACGTGGTTGTTAATTTTATTACAGGGATTTACTGGGCCCGGGAGCCTCCCGGAAGTTAAGCGACCTGTGGGGGCTTCCTTTGTCACTTCTCTAAACAGGAGCTCTATCTTTCTGTAATAAAAACAAATTTTCAAAAAACGACAATGAGCTTTAAAGAAGTCTTTTAAGAAATAACTAAATATTCAATTTAAATTTTCTATGTGATTTTTCGAATAAGCCTCTATGATATAGGCCAAAAAAGGTGATCAAAAATGGTTAGAAAAATATATTTAATAGGTCTTGGTTTAATTGGAGGTTCAATTGCGTTATCAATTAAACATAAAGATCCATCCATACATATTATCGGTTTCGATATTAATAAAGACCAAGCAGTACTTGCGAAAAAGCTAGGAGCAATAGATGAAGTATCATCTGAGATTTTTCCAAGTTCGCTTTCAATGGTGGATATAATATTTGTTTCAACTCCTGTAGAACAAACAATAAATATTATAAAAGAACTAAAAGATGTAGATTTGAAGAAAGATGTAATTATCACTGATGTAGGCAGTACAAAAGTGAAAATAGTAGACAGTGCAAATAAATATCTAAATGGTAGAATCAAATTTGTTGGGGGTCACCCAATGGCAGGTTCACATAAGTCGGGTATATTAGCTGCGAAGCCACACTTATTCGAAAATGCCTTTTATATTTTAACTCCTTCAAAATATGTTACTTCTGATGATTTAGCCCAATTAAAAAATATTCTAGCTGGCACGAAAGCTAATTTCATAGAAATGTCCCCTCAGGAACATGATAGAGTAACAGGTGTTATTAGTCACTTCCCTCATATTGTTGCTGCTAGTTTAGTATACCAAGCAAAAAATCATGAAGAGCAATTTCCACTTGTAAAGAGACTTGCGGCTGGAGGATTTCGTGATATTACAAGAATCGCTTCTAGTAACCCTTATATGTGGCGAGATATTCTTATCCATAATAAAGGTCCTCTATTACATTTGTTTGATGAATGGATCTCTGAAATGGAACGGGTCAAGGGTTTTGTCGAAAATGAAGAGGCAGAAAATTTGTATGATTATTTTGAACATGCGAAACATTATCGAGACGGTTTGCCTGAAAACCAAAAAGGAGCAATTCCCTCATTTTATGATTTATATGTAGATGTACCAGATTATCCAGGAATTATTTCAGAAGTTACTGGTTTCTTAGCTCAAGAAAAAATCAGCTTAACAAATATACGGATTATTGAAACACGAGAAGAGATATACGGGGTTTTAAGATTAAGTTTCCAAACAGAGCATGATAGAGAGCTTGCAATAGACTGTATTAGTAAATACTCTTCCTATGATACATTTATTATATAGGTTCAAATAAGTAAATGGTGATTTGCATTTCTTGCGTACTAAAATGTTTAGGGTTGATGGGAGCAAGCATCCTGTGGCGCAAATCAATCTTTCCTTTGGTAACAATTTTTATGAAGCCATTATATAAGCATTGTGAAAGCTTATGAAATTGATGTCACCACGTTATATGAGGGTATATTAATAGATGCATTATCGAAATACTTGATTGTGATTATAATAAATAGTTTTGTTTACTTAAGATAAATTATTAATGAGGTGGAACAAATGTCTGATTTCAAGAAATTATTAAAAGTTGAGCGTTTAACAGGTGAAATTGATATCCCGGGAGATAAATCAATTTCCCATAGAGCGATTATGTTCGGCTCTATAGCAAATGGTAAAACGACTATATCAAACTTTTTAATGGGGGCAGATTGTCTTAGTACAGTTTCATGCTTTAGGAAGATGGGCGTGACAATAAATATTCAAGAAGGCCAAGTCTCTGTTGAAGGTAAAGGACTACAAGGTCTAGAAGAACCAACTGATATTTTAGATGTTGGAAATTCAGGGACAACGACTAGACTAATGATGGGAATATTAGCAGGAGTACCTTTTCACTCCTGTGTAATTGGTGATGAATCAATTGCTAGAAGACCAATGTCTAGGGTAACAAAACCGTTAAAGATGATGGGTGCTTCTATCGATGGACGTGAAAACGGACAATATACTCCTCTATCCATTCGAGGTGGAAATTTAAAAGGACTTCGATATGAATCTCCTGTTGCAAGTGCACAAGTTAAATCAGCCATTTTGTTAGCTGGTTTACAAACAAATGGAGAAGAAACAATTGTAACGGAACCACATAAATCAAGAGACCATACTGAGAGAATGCTAAGAGCATTTGGTGTTGAAGTATATGAAGATGAAAAGTCTGCATCATTGGTTGGTGGACAAAGTCTTCAAGCAACTAATATCTTTGTACCAGGTGATATATCATCTGCTGCATTTTTCCTAGTTGCAGGTGCTATTGTTCCAGATAGTGAGATTGTACTTAAAAATGTTGGGATTAATCCAACTAGAACTGGAATTCTTGATGTTTTAGAAATGATGGGAGCATCAATTGAAGTGATTCCTCATAAAGAACACTCATTTGAACCAATTGCAGATATCATCATTAGAACATCAACATTGAAAGGAACAACAATTGGTGGAGATTTAATACCTAAACTAATAGATGAAATCCCTGTTATTGCGTTACTTGCAACACAAGCTGAAGGAGAGACAATCATTAAAGATGCAAGTGAACTTAAGGTGAAAGAAACAAATCGTATTGATACAGTTGTAGGAGAATTGTCTAAAATTGGAGCAAATATCAGTGCTACTGATGATGGTATGGTTATATCAGGTAAAACTTCTTTAAAAGGTAATGCCACTGTATCAAGTCACGGTGACCATCGAATTGGAATGATGCTCGCAATAGCTTCATGTATAACAAATGAACCTGTTCAACTAGAAGATGCTGATGCAATTGATGTGTCTTACCCTAATTTTTTTGAGCACTTATCTTCACTTTCTAAATAGTTTTATCATAGAGCTTAAGTACTATTCATGTTGTGTTTTACTTGAATAGTACTTAGGCTTTTTTAAAAGCTCTGTTAAAATTTGTTGTAGATTTCCGTTACAGGCATTCGCTTTCCGCGGGCGGTCCGGGAGCCTCCTCGGCGCAAGCGCCTGTGGGGTCTCCCTTTGACACGCTTCTCCCACAGGAGTCTCATGCCTTTCACTCCAATCAACAAAGTGCTAAAAATCAACATTAAGCTTTAACATAGCCTTTTTAAAAACGTAAAGTATGAAGGCGTATCACCTCGATAGGAAAAAAGATAACCCCTAATTCCTATTCCTCAGTCAATAGCTATTTAAAGGTATAGAGCACCTTTTAAAACGATCAAAAAGGCTCCTAGTGTTTTTTTCTTTCTACTTACTCCATATGAAAGATAAAGGCTTAAAGGATGTCGTGGTGTGCAAAACTATTATTCGTTTTTATATATACTTTAAAATGATGAAATAATAGGATTTCTTTACTTCATAATAAGTTTTTAAAAGCTTAAATGATAACTAAGCATAAAAGAATACCTTCTTTCATAGCTTGTCTTAAGGAGATGAAAGGGGGCGCTTAGAAATGTGTTATATCATAGAAAATGCAACATTACTAAAATCGGGTGGTACGACGAAAACTTCTTTGTTAATAAAAGGTAATAAAATAGAGTTTATGAAAACATCTTTAAGTAATTTCCGATTTATAAGAATGGATATGAGCTCATATTTATTAACCCCAGGTTATGTTATGCTTGATTTTTCTCTTCAATCACCATTACACTTTCAAGAATTCAAACAACATATAATTGAAAACTATGTAAAAAAAGGTTGTACAACGTTGTTAACGGTTACCTCAGTGGAAAAAGAGCAAGATCTTTTGCCTAAGCTTAAACAAAGACGACATCTTATGATAAACTCACCTATTGATTATTATATAGGTGTGAAAATTCCATTGAAAATTTTAAAACCCTCTTTATTAAGAAAGTTAAGACAACAAAATATTTCTGTTGTTTTTGTTGAACTATGTGAAGATGATAAAATGAGAGGGAAATCATGGGGATGGATTAGAGACGCAATGTTTTCAAATCCAATTACTTTAGTACCTTTTGTAGAAGAAGGTTTATATAAAGAAAGCTTCACACAAAAATTGTTAAAAAGTTGGGAAATTCATATGAAAGAGCATCGATTATCTTCTTTGTCACATCAATTAACCGATGGTGAACAACTAACAAGAGATTCATTGATGACATTGGGTATATATCCTGAAAAAGGAGAAATACGTGTAGGTGGACAAGTGAATTATAATTTGTATAAATTAGATAACATAAAATATCATACAGATGGACAACCAATCCTAAATAGTAGTCCTCCTATGTTTACAATTCACCATGGAAAGTTAATAAATATAGATGGGGAAATTTCTTTTAATCCAGGTACAGGTGAAGAATGTTTTATTCCTATTTCAGGTCGTTTTATATCACATCAGATGACTCTTTAAGGTATGATATGAGTAAGAAGATATTTTTTCTAACTACTTAAAAAAAACTGTAGTGTTTATGAGGTATTTGACTTCTTCTTTCATTAGATTTTGAAATGCTAAGTATAAGTCCTAAATGATTTTATAACCTACACTAAATAAGTACAAATTCGTAATAAAAACTCATTGAAAAGAAGGCTATGTTAAAGCTTAATATTGATTTTTAACACTTTGTTGATTGACTCCTGCTTAGTCGTGTTAATGGGAGACCCACAGGCGCTTGCACCTATCAGGTTCTCGTTCCTATGAAGAATTGTCCTTATTTTTCTCTAGGCAAAAAGCCTTTTATCACGGGAAAGCGATTGATTGTAACGGAAATCAACAACAAAGTATAACAGAGCCAAAAAGAAAGGAAAAATGTATGTTTAACACAGTACTAAACGAAGCAATTAGTCTTGTGAATAACGGTGAAACAGAATCAGGGCTAAATTTATTAGAAAACATTGAACCAACACTACATGACGAAGAAAAACTACATTTAGCAGATCAATATTATCAGTGGGGGATTATAGACAAAGCTCATAATATGATTGAAGAATTACATTTTCTTTATCCGGAAGAAACTCAAATAACATTGTTTTTGGCTGAAATCAATTTAGATATGGAAAAAGAAGAAGAAGCGATTGATTTATTAAATTCGATTTCTGTAGATCATGAAGCATATCCACAAGCACTTTTACTTTTAGCTGACTTATATCAGATACAAGGTCTCGCTGAGGTAAGTGAGCAAAAATTAAAAGAAGCAAAGCATTTATTGCCTGACGATCCAATTATTGATTTTGCATTGGGGGAATTTTATTTTCATCAAGGTCAGTATATGCATGCTATTCCTTTTTATCAAAATATTGAGAATGAGCAACAGGTCATCTCAGGTGTTCATATCAAGCTAAGGCTTGCAGAATGTTTAAGTGCAGTTGGGAATTTTGAAGAAGCTTTAGAACATTATAAACAAGGAATAATAGAACATGAAGATGCACATAGTTTATTTGGTTATAGCTTTACAGCATTTCAAGGCGGATTCTATAAAACAGCCATACAACAATTTATAAAACTAAAAGAAGCAGATCCACAGTTTACTTCTTTGTACTTATATTTGGCAAAATCATATGAACATGAAGGGCTTTTAGAAGAAAGTCTTGAAACCGTTGAAGAAGGTATCAAGGTCGATGAATATAACAAGGAATTGTTTTTATTTGGAGGCAAAATAGCAATAAAGCTGGGCAACACAAAGAAAGCTGAATCTCTTTTAAGAGAATCACTTGCAATTGATCCAGGTCATATGGAAGCTGCAATTACATTAACACATATCTTTTTACAAGAAGAAAGATATGATGAAGTTATTGATCTAATTAGTGAAAGTAAACGATATGGTGAAGAAGATCCTCAGTTTGAATGGAACTTAGCACGAGCTTATCACCAAAAAGAAGACTATACACAGGCATTAAATCATTACCATGTTGCATATAATTTTTTCAAGGAACAACAAGAGTTTTTACATGAATACGGATATTTCTTGTTGGAAGAAGGAAAGAGGAAAGAAGCGAAAAGTGTTTTTGAACAAATCATTAAGCAAGATCCTTCGAATGTCGAAATAGGTGAGATTTTGTTACAATTAGAAGATGAGTTTTAAGAGATATAAGAAGGATTTCATTTTCACTTTGTGGAATTATCAAAGTAAGAAATAATGAACTGCAGAGGAGGGAATTGTATGGTGGCCCCTGTATCTGTCCATGAAAAGAAAGATTTCATCAGGTGGTTCTTAAATCATTATCAACTGAAAAGAAGAGAATGTGTGTGGATTTTAAATTATTTAATGAGTCATGATACCTTGATGGAAAATGTTCACTTTGTTGAACAAGCACAATATTGTCCTAGAGGAATTATTATGTCTACTCATTGTGTTGAAGAAGTACCTTTTCGCTTTTATAAAGAAAATGTTATGACAACAGATGCAGAAAAATCTTTTCATGACATTCGTTTAAATAAAGACGAAGAACTTTTTATTCAATTAAATTTCAGGTCTTCTTATCAATCACCACAATACGCAGCAGTTCTCGAATCGAATCCTTTTATGCCAGAGCACCTTCATGAAAATGAAAAAGATCGTGAAGTAGCGGAAAAAGTACTAAAGCATTCCATCCAAAGCTTTCAAAAAGAGAAGCTTCTTCAGTTAATTGATGAGGCCCTTGATAAACAAGATAAAGAAGGGTTTCAAAAGCTAACAGAACAGTTGATTACCTTAAATAAAGCTTTTTAATGTGTTCAGGTTCAGTCATACGATTTTCCGAAAGAAAAGCACCTTTAATCCTAGAGGAAGAATACTAAAAAAGCAAAATGATAAGTGAATATTTAAAGATATCGAATAAATAGGCTGGCATTTATGTCAGCCTATTTATTTGTCTAAGCAAAGTTTATTAGAGAATATGATATAGTTAACAAATAAATAAGCAAGCTTTATAATAGACTTAATGCGTGATTATTGTAGGGAGTGAAAAAAATGAAATGGTCTTCAGGTGATGTAGACAAGTATAGTCAATCGAAAGAGTATGTAGATACTGCAGTTGTACCTCTAACACCGATATCTTTGAATTCAGATTTTAAAAGCACTGCTGCCAAAGGAGAATTTATTCATTATGTAAGTACAGAATTAGAAAGGCAGTTGAAAGGTAGGGTTTTCCTTTTTCCAACGCTGTCATATCTAAAAAATAACGAGCATGTAATTCATATGATGGAAGATTGGAAAAGTGAAATTCAAAAAGAATTTAAGTATATCATTTTTCTAACTAGTGATGAATCAATAAAAGAAACAAAGTCCGATGTGCTTGAAGATCATGTAGTATGGTTACCAACTGTTCCCTTCGAACACATGGACGATCAGTTGAAAAGAAAGCTTTTGCAAGATCAAGTCGAACAAATTTTGAACATTTTATTACAATCTTGGAATAAATAATAAAAACCTTTTCATTTCTAGTATTCAAAAACAGGATTTTATTGACCTCATCCCAAGATTGATATATCATGAGTATGTCCTAGTTTTATATATCATTTCCGTATGTCCTAAACGGACTGAGCTTAAGATAGAGGGGGGAAAATGATGAGCGAGAAAAAACATCGAGTTTCTAGACGTCAATTTCTAAACTACACGCTTACTGGTGTAGGCGGTTTCATGGCTGCAGGTATGTTAATGCCTATGGTTCGCTTCGCACTTGACCCAGTGCTCCGACCAGCAGAAGTAACAGATTTAGTGCAAGTGGTTAGTGTTGACGAAATTACAGAAGAACCTCAACGCTTTGACTTTAAAATCAAACAAAAAGATGCTTGGTATGAATCAGAAGAAACAAAATCAGCTTGGGTATTTAAAAGTGGCGACAAAATCACTGCATTATCACCAGTCTGCAAACATCTTGGATGTACAGTAGGTTGGAATAATGACCCAGCTAATCCAAACCAATTTTTCTGTCCATGTCACTATGGAAGATACGAAAAAGATGGGACTAATGTTAAAGGAACACCTCCAATTGCACCGCTTGATGTTTATCAACATGCAGTTAAGGATGGCTATTTATTCTTAGGTAAAGCAAAACCACGAGGGGAGGCGTAATCTATTGCTTAACAAAATTTATGATTGGGTTGATGAACGTTTAGATATTACGCCGATGTGGCGCGATATTGCTGACCATGAAGTTCCTGAACACGTTAACCCTGCACACCATTTTTCCGCTTTCGTTTATTGTTTTGGCGGATTAACATTCTTTGTTACAGTTATTCAAATTCTTTCTGGTATGTTCTTAACAATGTACTACGTACCAGATATTAAGAATGCTTGGGAATCAGTATTCTATTTGCAAAATGAAGTGGCTTTCGGTCAAATAGTTCGTGGTATGCACCACTGGGGAGCTAGTTTAGTTATCGTTATGATGTTTTTACATACATTACGTGTATTCTTCCAAGGTGCTTATAAAAAACCTCGTGAGTTAAACTGGGTTGTTGGCGTACTAATTTTCTTCATTATGCTTGGCTTAGGTTTAACAGGTTATCTATTACCTTGGGATATGAAAGCATTATTTGCTACGAAAGTTACGTTGCAAATTGCTGAATCAGTTCCATTCATAGGGCCTACTATTAAGACATTGTTATCTGGACATCCAGAAATCGTTGGTGCTCAAACACTTACTCGATTCTTCGCAATCCATGTCTTTTTCTTACCTGCTGCATTATTTGGTTTAATGGCAGCTCACTTTGTTATGATTCGTAAACAAGGTATTTCTGGTCCACTATAAGAATTACTATTAGTTTAAATTTTATTTATGAACTTATTATTAGTTTCGTAAACCACCTTAGTAAGGAGGGGAAATTATGCATCGCGGAAAAGGTATGAAATTTGTTGGTGACTCTCGTGTTCCTGCAGAGAGAAAACCGAATATTCCGAAGGATTACTCGGAATTCCCAGGGAAGACAGAAGCATTCTGGCCAAACTTCCTCCTAAAGGAATGGTTAGTTGGTGCTGTTTTTTTAATCGGATTTTTATGTTTAACTGTAGCTCATCCATCACCACTTGAGCGTGTGGCTGATCCTACTGATGCTGGTTATATTCCTTTACCAGACTGGTATTTCTTATTTTTATACCAATTACTAAAATATGAGTTTGCTGCTGGTTCTTATACAGTTGTTGGTGCAATTGTTATTCCAGGACTTGCGTTTGGTGCATTAATGCTTGCACCATTCTTAGATCGTGGTTCAGAGCGCCGACCAGCTAAACGTCCTATTGCTGTTGGTATGATGATATTAGGTGTTGCTGCAACTTTTTATCTAACTTGGGAATCAGTTGTTACACATGACTGGGAAGCTGCTGCTGAGCAAGGGAAAATCCAAGTAGAAGCTGAGATAGATAAAGAGTCTGAAGGATATGCAATTTACCAAGAACAAGGATGTATTTCTTGTCACGGTGATAATCTTGAAGGTGGAGCAGCTGGTAAGGCACTTGTTGATAATGGATTAGAGCCTGATGCAATTGCTGATATTGCTAAAAATGGTCAAGGTAGTATGCCTGCCGGAGTCTTCAAAGGTACTGATGAGGAATTAAAAGTATTATCAGAATTCATTTCTGGTGTTACTTCAAAATAAAGCTGACATTTGTCAGCTTTTTTTTGTAAAGACTTATTTATTCTAGGCTAATCAAGGGCCAACAAGTTTGTACCATTTTGATGTATATTTTTAGTTAATGCTCATAAGAGGACTAAGTATGTGCTATAAGGTTACAATAGAAGTAAGAAAAGCTATGTATATTACGCTAGAGACTTATCAAAATACTTCTAATAGTCTGGTGTGTGAAAAAATGATAAAAATGTTCCAGTTTTTATTAGGACAAAAACCTATTTTAATGATAATGTTCGTTATAAATTTATTCGGTACACTTTATGGATATTATTGGTATAAAAGCCAGCTTGTTGAAACTCCAGCTCATTTTTATATCTTTGTGCCTGATAGCCCAACAGCTAGCTTGTTTTTTGTGATCGTTTTAATAGGGTTTTTAATGAAAAAAAACTTACCTCTCATAGAAGCGTTGGCTATAGTTACTTTATTTAAATATGGAATTTGGGCAGTAATTATGAATGTTTTAGTCTTACTGATCAATGGCTCATTACCTTGGGAGGGTTATATGTTAATAGCCTCACACTTTGGTATGGCTGTTCAAGGACTTTTGTATTCTCCATATTATCGATTCAAATTACGACACTTATTAATTGCTGCAATATGGACACTACATAATGATGTAATAGATTATGTGTTTGAGATGATGCCAAGATATAGTCTCTTGATGGATTATATTAATGAAATAGGGTATATGACCTTTTGGTTAAGTATTGTTTCAATAGTAATTGCCTATTTATTAGTATTAAAACAACAAACAACTCAACTTAAATTACCTTAAGAGTCTGGGACATAATTAAAGATGTCATACAAAAAGACGAATAAATCTAAATTCAGTTAAGTTGAAAGAAACAAGTTTGTTCCATTGCGCTGCAGACATAAGATTCGCCGGGGAGGAAGCTAAGCCTCCTCGGCGCAAGCGCCTGTGGGGTCTCAGCTTTTCCTCTACACCCTCAGGAGTCAAATGTCTTCCGCTTCATTCCACTAGTTCTTAAAAATAGTATGCAAGATCAAAAAATCTAATTAAATACAGCAAATAAAAACCCGAAATATTAGGTGAATAATTAATTTAAATATCTCCTAATATTTCGGGTTTATCATTTGCTTAAAAACTTATGTCCCAGCCTCTTATTTAATATTTAATTAGTTAAACATTGTGTTGGAGTGCCTAACTCTTTACAGGAAATTAATACTTACTAAGAGAATAAGAGAAATCATAAACCTAAAGGCAACATTTCAAATTTCCCCTAGGTCAAAATTAATACTCAATATTGCGTCCTATAGTCAAAGTCTTTGTAAGTATAATATTTGTAAATTTTTTCATGTACTTTATTACATCTAAAAAGTTAAGTAATAAGTGAGCTGGTCTTTATGATGTACTCAATAATAAAAAAAATTAAACCATAAAAAAATGGTCTAACCTTGTCCAAATTAACATACGTTTTGTAATAGAAGCTCTAGGGGGGACAAGGATGAAGAAAATAATATTTGCTCTCATATTAGGGATATTGCTGATTCATATAAAACCAGTATTAGCAGAAGAAACCTATGATTGGGAATCATTAAATGAAATTTCAGATACAGCATTACAACTAGCAAAGCAAGAACGCTTTAGTGAGTCTGCCCAATTGCTAACCTATTTTGCTGTGAAATTTGAGGAGATACCAATTGATCGTGAATATATTTCACTAGATGACTATCGGACCATTACTAGTACATACAAAACTGCTCAAAATGTCATTTTAAATAATCAAATTGGTAAGGAAGAAAAGGTTCGTACATTAACAAAGTTTAGGTTGGTTGTCGATGCAATGGTTTCAGAGCACCAACCTTTATGGGGAGCAATGGAATCTTCCATTATGGCTACCTTTTCACAGATGAAGAATGATGTTGAAGAAGGAGATAAACAGTCATTTAAACATGATCTTAATGAATTTTTAGCTTTATATGAAGTAATTTATCCAAGTATCCAAATAGACTTGGATACTGAGAGAGTAAAAAGGATGGATGTTCATATTTCTGTAGTAGAAGATAAACTCTTTCAAGATATCCCTGTAACAAGTCGAACCGAGCAATTGAATATTATGGAAGAAGAATTAAAAGCAATCTTTGAAAGAATTAAAGAGGATGAAGCGGATCCATCTTTGCTGTGGGTTATGATCTCTACAGGAAGTGTTATTTTATTAGCTCTATCTTATTCTGGGTGGAGAAAGTATCGTGGTGAAAAAGAAAAAGAAATAAAAAGAGAGAGAGATAAGGAATAAAAGGCTGTATTTGAAATTCTTGTTTACTTTCACAGAATTTGCTTTTAATAGCTTCACTTATCTCCATGCTCTATTTCAAGTTTACTTCGATCTAGCTTCTCATGAATTTGCTATTGAAATATCAATAAGGCGATATTTGTAAGAATATAAAGAATAAAGATTTATAAGCTATTAACTATTTAGTTAATGGCTTTTTGTTTTCGTCCAGAGTAAATCCTTCTCCTAGCACATCATGCACATCACTAACAGCTACAAATGCGTGAGGATCTACAGATGTAATCACGTTTTTTAGACGAACGATTTCATTTTTCCCTACAACACAATACAAAACATTTTGATCCTGCTTAGTAAAAGAGCCTTGCCCTTTTAAGATGGTTACACCACGATCCATTTCCTGCATTATTTTTTTTGAAATATCTTCTGAATGTTTAGAGATGATTGTTGCTCCTTTTGCTGCATAGGCACCTTCCTGCATGAAGTCGATCACACGTGCACCTACAAACACTGCAACTAGTGTATACATAGCTTCCTTGTAGGACAAATAAGTAATCCAAGATAAGGTTATAACACATAAATCAAATAAAAACATTGTCTTTCCCATACTCCAACCTAAATAACGATGAGAGAGCCTTGCAATTATATCCACTCCACCTGTTGTTCCGCCATAACGAAATATTATTCCTAATCCAATCCCAATTGAGATCCCTGCAAAGAGTGCTGCAAGCGTTAAATCATCTGTTAAAGGCATACTTATTTGATATTTTTGAAAAAACCAGAGATAAAAGGAAAGGCTAACTGTACCAATGATTGTGTAGATAAAGGATAATCTCCCCAACACACGCCATCCGATAATAAATAAAGGAATATTAAGTACTAAATTGGAAATGGATGGATCGATAGAAAAAAGAAAATATAGCATGAGTGTAATACCTGTAAAACCACCCTCTGCCAAATTGTTCTGTATATTAAAATGAACAAGTCCAAAACCAAAAATTCCAGAGCCAATTAAGATAAAAAGAATGTTTTTAATCCGAATATCACTAAACATAAAACACCTCCAAGTATAGAATCATAGCTTAAATATTATAGTTGATAAAATGTCAAGGTGCAAATTTTGATAAAAACATGACGAAATAATTGTAAAATTATCTTGTATTAGCTAACATTAAAAAAGAAAAGTAAAAGAGGTGATAACTATGACACAAAAAAGTATGAATGACCTTCAAAAGGAAGTTGATCAATACATTGGTCAATTTAAAGAAGGCTATTTCTCACCTCTAGCTATGATGGCTAGAATTTCAGAAGAAGTAGGAGAATTGGCTAGAGAAATTAATCATACATATGGTGAGAAACCGAAAAAGTCTTCTGAAAAGGAAAAGAAAATTGAAGAAGAACTTGGTGATGTTTTGTTTGTGTTAATTTGTTTAGCAAATTCATTAAATATAGATTTGGAAAAATCACATAATCTAGTTATGGATAAATTCAACACAAGAGACAAGGATCGTTGGACTAGAATTAATGAATAAAGGAGTAAAAATAAATGGAAAAAATTAAAATTGTTATTGCAGGCGCTAGAGGCAGAATGGGTAGCGAGGCTGTAAAGTTAGTAGAAGACACAGAACATTTTACACTCGTTGCAGTAGTTGACCATAAATATAATGGAATGAGTCTTAAAGATATCTCAGGTTTTGAGGTAGATGTCCCGATATATTCAGATATTGAACAGTGTTTTTTTGAAACAAATCCGGATGTTTTAATTGATTTAACAACGCCTGAGATTGGTAAAATACATACGAAAAAAGCATTAGAAAACGGTGTTCGTCCTGTAGTAGGTACAACTGGATTTTCTGAGAGTGATTTAGCAGAGCTCGAGGAGTTAACAACTCAAAATGGGATCGGTGCAATTATCGCACCAAACTTTGCTATTGGTGCAATTTTAATGATGAAATTCTCACAGATGGCTGCTAAATATTTTTCTGATGTTGAAATTATTGAACAACATCATGATCAGAAACTAGACGCCCCTTCTGGAACTGGGTTAAAGACAGCTGAAATGATTTCTGCTGTTAGAGAAGAAAAGCAACAAGGACACCCAAATGAAAAAGAGATCCTAGCCGGTGCACGAGGAGCAAACTTCAAAGGTATTCGTCTACACAGTGTGCGTCTTCCGGGATTAATCGCTCATCAAGAAGTATTATTCGGTGGTGATGGACAGACTTTGAAGATTCGTCATGACTCTTATAACCGCGCATCCTTTATGTCAGGTGTGAAATTAGCTGTTGAAAATGTGATGAAAATTGACTTGCTTGTATATGGTTTAGAAAACATTATTGAATAAAGGGGAGATTTATCTATGAAGATTGCTTTAATTGCCCATGATAAAAAGAAAACAGATCTTGTACAGTTTGTAACAGCTTACCAACCGATCTTTACTGATCATGAATTATTTGCAACAGGAACAACAGGCTTAAGAATCCAAGAAGCAACAGGTTTAAGTATACACCGCTTCCAATCAGGCCCCTTAGGTGGTGATCAGGAGATTGGTGCATTAATTGCAAAAAATCAGATGGATATGGTTCTTTTTTTTAGAGATCCATTAACTGCACAACCACATGAGCCTGATATCACAGCACTTATTCGTCTTTGTGATGTATACTCTATCCCTTTGGCTACAAACATGGGTACAGCTGAAATTCTTGTAAGAGGCCTAGACCGTGGCGATTTACATTGGAGAGATGTTGTTCATGAAAAAGGTAACAATTGAAAAAATACGAAGCTGAATAAAAGAGAATCAATCATAAAGATATAAAGAAATAGACTTACATGTATTGTCATATAAAAATCACCTAAATATAGGAGAGAGAAATGAGTAAACAACTTGATATTCTTGCTTTTGGTGCTCATCCTGATGATGTTGAAATTGGGATGGGGGGAACAATTTCTAAATATGTTAATCAAGGTTTAAAAATTGGGATTTGCGATTTAACAATGGCAGAATTATCTTCAAATGGAACAGTTGAACTCCGTCAAAAAGAAGCGAAACATGCAGCAAGTATATTAGGTGTTTCAGAAAGAATTCAACTATCTTTACCTGATAGAGGCTTATTTCTAACAGAAGCTTCAATTAATCTGATTGTTTCAATCATTAGAAAATATAAACCTGACATTGTATTTGTTCCTTATTTTGAAGATCGTCACCCCGATCATGGTCATTGTGCAAAATTAGTTGAAGAAGCCTTATTTTCTGCAGGAATTAAAAACTACAAAGATCAAAGTGGTCATTCATCACACCGTGTACGTGATCTTTATTATTACATGATAAATGGTTTTCATAAGCCGGATTTTGTCATTGATATAAGTGATACAATTCAAACTAAAATCAATAGTTTAGAAGCATATAAAAGCCAATTTGTTATGGGGAAAGAATCTACAAGTACTCCTTTAACAAATGGTTACATAGAAGCAGTAGAAAGTAGGGAGCGTCTTTACGGCAAAGAAGTTGGTGTGATGTATGCTGAAGGTTTTAAAACAAGAAAACCTCTTTTGCTATCGAAAGACATAATAGGTGAAAAAATATGAAGAAAAAATTAAAAATAGGTATTACTTGTTATCCATCTGTTGGAGGCTCTGGTGTTGTTGCTACAGAACTTGGAAAGCTTCTAGCTGAAAAAGGACATGAAATTCATTTTATCACTTCTAGTTTACCTTTCCGCTTAAATAAAGTTTACTGTAATATTACCTTTCATGAAGTAGAGGTAAATCAGTATTCAGTTTTTAAGTACCCGCCATATGATTTGGCTTTAGCAAGTAAAATGGCTGAGGTCGCAAAAAGAGAGAAACTGGATTTACTTCATGTTCACTATGCAATACCACATGCAATCTGTGCATTTTTAGCTAAGCAAATGGTCGGTAACGATCTTAAGATAGTAACAACACTTCATGGAACAGATATTACTGTATTGGGTTATGATGAATCGTTATCTGAACTAATTAGATTTGGCATCGAAGCTTCTGATAAAGTTACAGCCGTTTCTAATGCATTAGTTCAACAAACAAATGAATTGCTTAATCCAAATAAAGAAATTGAAACAGTTTATAATTTTGTAGATGACCGCGTTTATTATAAAAAAAATACCGCAGAACTTAAGTATGAGTATGGAATTAAGAATGATGAGAAGGTCATCATCCATGTTTCTAACTTTCGTAAAGTAAAAAGAGTTCAAGATGTTATCTACACGTTCCAAAAGATGCAACGAAAACTTAAATCAAAATTACTTTTAGTTGGAGATGGACCTGAGATGTCATATGTTTCAAAGCTTGTTCGAGAGCTTGGACTATCAGAATCTGTCCTTTTTTTAGGCAAACAAGATAATTTAGAAGAATTATATTCATTAAGTGATTTAATGCTTTTATTATCAGAAAAAGAAAGCTTTGGTTTAGTATTATTAGAAGCTATGGCTTGTGGTGTTCCGTGCATCGGTACGAACGCAGGAGGAATACCAGAGGTTATAATAGAAGGTGAAACAGGCTACATTTGTGAAGTCGGAGATATTGAAGCTTTTGCATTTAAAGCTATAGAAATACTTTCTAATGAAGAATTACATATGAAAATGGCAGAAAAGTCTATCTATTTAGCACAACATACTTTCCATTCAGATGAAATTGTCACTCAATATGAATCAATATATTATGACTTGTTATTAAAGGAGTAAATATGAATTCTTCCTTTCTCGAGGCAAAGCCTATTCTTGAAAAACTTCATAAATCAGGATATGAAGCATTTTATGTAGGAGGATCTGTAAGAGATATCCTTTTAAATAGAGAAATTGGTGATGTGGATATCGCAACTTCTGCAAAACCTGAAGAAATCAAAATGCTTTTTCGTAAAACAATTGATGTCGGAGCTGAACACGGTACGATCATTGTATTACATAAAGACATCCCTTATGAAGTAACAACATTTCGTACAGAATCGGATTATGAAGACTTCAGAAGACCTAGTACAGTTGCGTTTATCACTTCACTCAAAGAAGATTTAAAAAGAAGAGATTTTACCATTAATGCAATGGCAATGAACATTAATGGAGAAATTATTGATTATTTTAATGGGAAAGATGACTTAAGAAATAAGCTTATTCAAACGGTAGGTATGCCTTCTGAAAGATTTACCGAAGATGCATTAAGAATATTAAGGGCCATTCGATTTGTAAGTCAGTTAAGTTTCTCTTTATCCAAGAATACTATATCTGCCATACGTGAGCATGCACATTTATTAGAATCCATATCAACGGAAAGAAAGTTAATAGAAATTGATAAACTTTTTTCGGGCGAAAGCTATGAAGAAGCCCTAAATCTTTTAATTGAAGGTAATGTGTGTGATTATTTACCTGGTTTTTCAGAAAAACAAGATGAAATAAAAAAGCTTTCACTTTTTAACTTTAAGATGTTGAAAACAAAAGAAGAGATTTGGACAGTTATTACTCATTTTATAAAACCAAACTCAGTTGAAGAATTTTTAAGAAGTTGGAAATTACCTGTAAAGCTAATAAAAACAGTAGAAAAGAATGTATTTTTACTGAAACGATTACTAGAAGAACAACCATGGTCAGAATTATTATTGTATGAAGCAGGTATCGATTCAGCACTATCTACTGAGAGAATTCGTTCTTTACTTGTTGATAGTCATTCTTTGGAAAGTAATTTAAAAAATGTCAAATCTGCCTATGGTAATCTTCCTATTCGAGATAGAAGAGACATAGATACAACAGGTAGAGAAATTATAGATTATATGAAAAAACCACCAGGGCCTTGGGTTTCTAAGATGATAACTGAAATTGAAAAAGCTATTTTAACAAATAAACTAGAAAATAATAGGTCAGCAATAAAGGAGTGGTTATTAAGTTGCAATCAGAACTTCGAACAAAATTATTAAAAGCCTTTTCTGAAGCGAATGGGGAATTTCTTTCAGGACAAAAGCTTAGTGAGCACATAGGTTGTTCAAGAACAGCAGTGTGGAAGCATATTGAGGAATTAAGAAAAGAAGGATATGAGCTTGAAGCCGTTAGAAGGCTAGGGTATCGAATTACAAAAAAGCCTGATAAAATAAGTGAAAACGAAATCCAATTAGGGTTAAAGACAAAAATGATGGGACGACACATTCATTTTGAACAAACTGTAACATCCACACAGAAAATAGCACAAACGTTAGTAACTGAAGGTGCATTGGAAGGAACAATAGTTGTTGCAGATCAACAGACCCATGGACGGGGACGAATGTCCAGAGCTTGGTATTCTCCAAGTGGAACAGGTATTTGGATGAGTATGATTATTCGTCCGAATATCCCTATCCAATCAACGCCACAATTAACACTATTAACTGCGGTTGCTGTCGTACAAGCTATTGAAGAAGAAACATCATTAATACCTGAAATTAAGTGGCCAAATGATATTTTAATTAATGGTAAAAAAGTAGTCGGAATTCTAACTGAAATACAGGCAGAAGCAGATCAAGTACATTCAGTTATCATCGGTCCTGGCATTAATGTGAACCAAAAATTAGAAGACTTTCCAGAAGAATTACAAAAAATCGCCACTTCAATCCGAATTGAGACAGGTAAAAAATGGGAACGATCATTATTTATTCAAACCATCTTATTAAAATTTGAACGACTATATTTTCTCTATTTAGCAGAAGGGTTTAGACCTGTTAAGTTATTATGGGAATCTTATGCAATAAGTTTAAATAAGGATATTGTTGCCAGAACATTAAATGGATCTGTTGAAGGAAAAGCAATAGGTATTAATGATCAAGGAGTATTATTAATAGAAACCTCTGATGGCTCAATTAAAGAAATATATTCAGCTGATATCGATATAAAGAAATAAATAAATTTCATTAAAAAAGTTGTGATTTCTACTTATGGTATTTTACATTTTTTTCTGATATACTTCCTTTGGGTAGTATCTTTTAGAACTACACCTCGAAGTTTTATTTCATTTTATTGTGTTAAAGAAATTTATATCTGCCTTGATCCATGTAGGACTAGGACAGAGGGATGAAAACCGATATTTGTATACTACAAATCCTTCTTTCTTATCGAAAAAAGGGTTTTTTATATTTTGAAACAATTAGGTTTTTAGATATTTTGGGTGTTTCATCTCCTCTCTTACAAAGGCTACTAAGGTATTTTAGAAAGTGCTGAGTATTAAGCTGCCGAGAAAAATGATTACATTAATTTCAATTGCTTTTATTAAATTTGAAGTTAATTGGTTTAATTTAGGAGGGGAACTTTTTGAAAACAAGACTAGATTTTATGAAGATGAAAAAAGATAAAGAACCAATTAGTATGATTACTGCATATGATTTTCCAAGTGCAAAACAAGCGGAAAAGGCAGGCGTAGACATGATATTGGTTGGTGACTCTTTAGGTATGGTCGTACTAGGTTATGATTCCACTATTCCTGTTACAGTAGACGACATGATTCACCATACAAAAGCTGTTAAGCGTGGGGCGAGAGACACTTTTGTTGTTACTGATATGCCATTTATGTCTTATCATTTATCAAAAGAAGAATCGATGAAAAATGCAACAAGACTAATGCAAGAAGGTGGAGCAGATGCTCTAAAAGTTGAAGGTGCTGATGGAGTAACACCGATTATTGAAGCGCTTACTTTCGGAGGTGTACCTGTAATTGCCCATTTAGGTTTAACACCTCAATTGGTAAATGTTTTAGGTGGATACAAAGTTCAAGGTAAAAATGCAGATGCAGCTAAAAAGCTAATAGATGATGCGATAAAATGCCAAGAAGCTGGGGCTATCGCATTAGTACTAGAATGCGTTCCACAGCAATTAGCTGAGGAATTAACGAACATATTATCGATCCCAACAATCGGTATTGGTGCAGGTTGTCATACAGATGGTCAAGTATTGGTATACCATGATTTAATAGGTTATGGGTATGGCCATGTTCCGAAATTTGTGAAAAAATATGCATCAATAGCTGAGACTATTGATGAAGCAATTATTAATTATATAAATGAAGTGAAAAATAGATCGTTTCCTGAAGAAAAACATTCATTTAATATGAAGCAAGAAGAGCTCCATAATCTGTATGGAGGTATCAAAAAATGAAAAAAGTAGAAACAAAAAATGAACTAATAAACGAAATGATGAGATTCAAACAACAAAATAAATCTATTGGATTTGTACCGACTATGGGCTTCCTACATGAAGGACATTTAACATTAATTGAGGAAGCAAAAAAGGATAATCAAATTGTTATATTAAGTATCTTTGTTAACCCACTTCAATTTGGACCCACCGAGGATTTTGACTCTTATCCAAGAGATAAGAAGAGAGATGAAGAGCTTGCACTTAAAGCTGGTGTAGATTTAATTTTCTCTCCTAGTGTAGAAGAAATGTACCCAACTGAGCCATCTTATACTGTAAATGTGAGAGATCGTGTGAATGTATTGTGTGGGAAATCAAGAGAAGGTCATTTTAATGGAGTGGCAACAGTTCTTACAAAGCTATTTAATTTAATCAGACCTAATAAAGCATATTTTGGCATGAAGGATGCTCAACAAGTTGCTGTTATTGAAGGGTTAATAAGTGAATTTCATTTTCCTATAGAAATTGTACCTGTTGCAACAATTAGAGAAGAAGATGGTCTTGCAAAAAGCTCTAGAAATGTGTATTTAAATGAACTCGAGAGACACCAAGCTTCGGCACTTTATAGAAGTTTGTTAAAAGCAAGAGATGACATTAATAATGGAGAGCGAAACATAGATCAAATTAAGAAGCAAGTACAGCAGATGATTATGAAAGAAACGACAGGTAAAATTGACTACGTTGAGGTACTTTCTTATCCAGAATTAAAGGAAATGAAGGTAATTAAAGGGAAATTCATACTTGCAGTTGCTGTGAAGTTTACAAATGCAAGACTAATTGATAATATAACGATGGAAGTTTAACAATTTCACTAATTAACTAGTTAAGAATAGAAAAATTCACTTGGAGGAGAGCAAAATGTTTCGTACAATGTTGAATGCTAAAATACATCGTGCTCGTGTGACAGAAGCAAATTTAGACTATGTAGGTAGTATTACTATAGATGAAAATATAATAGATGCTGTTGGAATGGTAGCTAATGAAAAGGTTCAAATAGTAAATAATAATAATGGTGCCCGCTTTGAAACTTATATTATAGCTGGTGAAAGAGGAAGTGGAGTTGTCTGTTTAAATGGAGCAGCAGCTCGGTTAGTACAAAAAGGTGATGTGGTTATCATCTTAACTTATACGTTAGTTCCTGAAGAAAAAATCTCTACACATCAACCGAAAATTGCCATTATGGACGAAAAAAATAATATTGTTGATATGCTAGGACATGAACCTGCAGCAACGATTATGTAATTTGTACAATAGTTGCTCGGATTTCAGATTACCTTGCTTGTTGCATCTGAATGATGGATCATTTAAAAACAACGTCCAGCAGACATGGTTAGGTTAATCGTTCTCTGATACTCCCAATTCAAATAACAAGTGCAAAAAATTAACATAGAGCTTTTAACATAGCTAAATATTTATAGGGCTGACTTACTAAAGTAGATCATTGTGTTTGTTTTTTAAACGTGACTGATATACTTTACTAATAGTCAGTCCTATTTTTTTATCATCATGTGATATAGTAATAATATGAAGTTTTGGACTCCATTTAGTTTTAATTCACGATAAAGAGGTAATCAAGAAATAATTATAAGCTACTACTTAATCAAAGCATGGAGAGAAAAGAATTAACTTCAATATAGATGGTTTTACATAATGATTGAGGTGTTATACATGAAAGATCAACGATATGTTGTATTAGACTTAGAAACAACAGGAAATTCTCCTAAAAAAGGGGATAAAATTATACAAATTGCTGCTGTAGTTGTTGAAAATGGACAAATAGTAGATCGTTATATGAGTTTTGTGAACCCATTGCAAAGAATACCGCTATTTATAGAGCAATTGACAGGTATTACAAATTCAATGGTTGAGAATGCACCAACCTTTGAAGAGATTGCCCATGAAATTATAGCATTACTTGACGAATCATTTTTTGTAGCTCATAACGTTTATTTTGATTTATCTTTTTTACAAGAAGAATTAAAAGAATGTGGTTTTCAATTTTCTGGTCAAATTTTAGATACTGTTGAATTGGCAAGACTAGTTTTTCCTACAGAAAACAGCTATAAATTATCAGATCTAAGTGTAAAATTTAATATGATACATGAAAATCCCCATCGTGCAGATAGTGATGCTGAAGCAACCGCATTATTATTTATACGTATTTTTAATAAAATTCAAAAATTACCTTTATTAACACTCCAACAATTAATTAAACTATCTAGATCATTTATTAGTGATATTGAAGAAGAGTTGGATTTTATCATTTCTGAAAAGTTAATGAAGTTGACTGGAACAAATCGTCCTGACCTAGAAACTGTTAGATCTTTGGTAATTAAAAAAATTGAAGAAAAGAATGCTGAAGTGGATTCCACAAAAGATAACTATAGTTTTCAGCAATTATTGGCATTATTCAAAAATCAAAATGGTCAAATGACAGAAGCTATTTTAGATTATCACGTTCGACCTGAGCAATTGGCGATGATGAGTGAAGTTAATGATGCTCTTAATACTCATCAACACGGTCTAATTGAAGCACCAACAGGAAGTGGAAAAACAATTGGTTACTTAGTACCAGCGTTTTTATTTTCCAAACAACAAAACAAAAATGTAATTGTTAGTACATATACAACACATTTACAAACTCAAATGATTGAGCGAGATATCCCTTTTCTTCAAAAGATATTACCCTTTGATATATCTGCTGCAATTCTAAAAGGACAAAGCCACTACCTATGCTTACAAAAGTTTGAGCAATCTCTACACGAACGAGAAGATAATTATGATTTTATTTTAAGTAAGGCACAATTACTTATATGGTTAACTGAAACAGAAACAGGAGATGTAGATGAATTAAATCTACCTTCAGGTGGTAGAGCATTATGGGAACAGTTACATGTTGATCGTTCCTCTTTTAAGAATAACCCATTCTCCTCATATTGCTTTTATCAGCGTGCAAAGGAAAAGGCACAAAAAGCAAATATTATCATAACTAATCATGCTATGCTGTTGTCTGATTTAGAACGAAAAGATAAAACCTTGCCAAGCTATGAAGAAGTCATAATTGATGAAGCGCATCACCTCAACCGTGTAGCAAGCGAACAAGTTGGATTAAGATTAAGCTATTTAGATATACATAATTTGCTTAATCGTTTGGGGCTATCTACATCTAGTGGGTTAGTAAAGAAATTTAATAATCTCCAGGAAAAATTAATTAAAGAAACGAAGCCATTTGCAAAAAAGTTAGACAACATTCATGCTCAACTTCAAGAGGAATGCCACTTATTATTCTCTGGATTACATGCTTATGTTAACAAAAGGAGAAAGGATCCTGCTTTAAATCGATCTTCCTATAAATATGAAACAAATCAAGAGAATAATCGTAATTGGAATTCTCTCTTAGAGCTTGTAAAAAGAGTGCAATTTATGTTAAATGATTACCAATTGTTACTACAAAAATGGATGAATTTGTTGGATAATGTGAATGTCGAAGAAATGTCAATAAAAGATAATCTAGTTATCGAGGAATTTAAACAACAGCAGTTACTACTTAAACAATATAAAAATACATTTGAATATTTATTTTTTGATACAGATGACTCAAGTGTTAAATGGATTGAAATTGACTCAAAAGGAGCAAAAAATGCTGTGTCAATATATGCACAGCCCATAGAAATAGCAGATTATTTGGCAGATGAATTTTTTGCTCAAAAGCAGAGTGTAATCTTAACATCTGCAACTTTGACAATTAAAAATTCATTCTCTTATATGATTGAGTCACTTGGTTTAAATGATTTTTTTCCAAAAAAAGTTCAGCTCACTTCTTCTTTTCCATATAAAGAGCAAGTGAAATTATTTATACCAACTGATATGCCTATAGTTAATGAAGTAACAACTGAAGAGTATGCAGAAGCTATTGCAGCTAATATTAGAAGTGTAGCACAAATAATAGAAGGGAAAATCCTTGTATTATTTACCTCATTTGAAATGCTAAGAAAAACATATTATTTATTAAAAGACGATGTAACTTTAGAAGATTTTGTCATTATGGGACAGGGGACAGGAAGTGGAAGTCCTTCTAGAATTACGAAAAATTTCAGGCAATATGAACGGGCCATTTTACTTGGAACTAACAGCTTCTGGGAGGGTGTGGATTTCCCTGGAGATGATTTGAAAGCATTGATGATTGTAAGATTACCATTCGCATCACCTGATGAACCAATCGTTTCAGCAAAAAATAAGAGACTTGAAAGTCAAGGCAAAAATCCATTTTACGATTATTCTCTACCTGAAGCTATCTTAAGGTTTAAACAAGGATTTGGTCGGTTAATAAGAAATGAAACAGATAAAGGCATATTATTTATACTTGATAATCGAATGATTACAACAAGATATGGAAAAGAATTTTTATCTTCTATTCCTGAGTTAAAGCTAGAAAAGAAACCTATGCATGAATTAACTCATTTAATTGAAGATTGGACAATTTAAAATCATTTTCAAAAAATTGGCTGATTCAAAGTTGAATCAGCCGTTAAATGGTGTGGGTTAGGAGAAATTTATTTTCGCGCGCTAAGTGTTTTCAACTGTTATAATAAAACATGGTACAACAAATGGTATGTTGTTGTAATGTTATTGTATCCAGACGGAAGAGACATATAAGTAACAATATTTGTTTGATGTAGGAGGAAATTGTCATGGAAAGTAAAATAGAGATTTTATCAACTGTAACGATCGATCATGCAGATGATCTTTATAAAGTGGTAGATGTGTTAAACCGTACGTTAAAAAGAGAAGACTTAATGTTTGGTCTAGCTCTTGATAAGGAAGATAAATCTAAAGCAGTTTTTACCATTTATCGAACATAAGGACGTGACATAGATGGGAAAAAAAACAATTATTACATTGGTTATCATCTTCATTTTGATTATTACTAGTATTTGGGTTTTTGGATCAATATATAACACAGCTAGAAATCAATATAAAGAAAATCATCAAAGTTCTAAAGAATTAGCTATGGAAAAGGCAGACCTTACAACGGTCGAATCGATTAATACATTCAACGGTAATCAGAAATATCATGTGATTTCGGGTGAAAATGCTAAAAATGAAGAAGTTTATGTATGGATACCACAGCCACAAAAAGAAAATAATAAAGAAAATGATATCGTTAAAAATATTGTTGTAGAAAAACATTCTTCTGGAGTGACAAGGGATGAAGCAATACAAGTAGTTCAAAATGAATATAAGGTGAAAAAGCTTATTAATGTCCAATTAGGAATGGATGAAGGAATTCCTATATGGGAAGTTAAGTATAAGGATCAATCTGATCGGTATACATTTGATTTTGTCCATTTTAGCAATGGAGAAATTATCAAACATATGGCATTAAAAAACAATAAATTTAAATAATCAAACATTTTGGCGCTTTAATATACTTCATTGCTACACAATAGTAAAATAAGTATAATAGGTTAGTGTTACGTACATAGATCATAAAGTAAGTAGACATCGTAGCTTTTTGGAGGGAATTATTAAGTGAAAACAACGATAGCAGAAGTAGGGAAATATGTAGGAAAAGAAGTAACGATAGGTGCTTGGTTAGCAAACAAAAGATCAAGCGGAAAAATTGCCTTTTTACAATTAAGAGATGGAACTGGTTTTATTCAAGGTGTTGTTGTCAAAGCTGAAGTAGAAGAGGAGATCTTTCTACAGGCAAAATCAATTACACAAGAAACATCTCTATTTGTATCAGGTATTGTTAAAGAAGATGAACGTTCACCTTTCGGATATGAGCTAGGAATTACAAATATCCGTGTTATTTCTGAATCGGTAGATTATCCTATTACTCCGAAAGAACATGGTACGGAGTTCTTAATGGATCATCGACATCTTTGGTTACGTTCTAAACGTCAACATGCAGTTATGAAGATTAGAAACGAGATTATTCGTTCAACATATGAATTTTTTAATAATGAAGGTTTTGTAAAGGTAGATCCTCCAATCTTAACTGGTAGTGCGCCAGAAGGAACATCGGAGTTATTCCACACAAAATATTTTGATGAAGATGCCTACTTATCTCAAAGTGGACAACTTTATATGGAAGCTGCTGCTATGGCATTAGGGAAAGTGTTTTCATTTGGTCCAACATTCAGAGCCGAAAAATCAAAAACAAGACGTCATTTAATTGAATTTTGGATGATTGAACCAGAGATGGCTTTTTATGAATTTGAAGATAATTTACAAGTTCAAGAAACATATGTTACATATATCATTCAAAGTGTATTAAAAAATTGTAAATTAGAATTAAATACATTAGGAAGAGATCTTACTAAATTGGAGAAGATTCAAGCTCCTTTTCCAAGGATTACGTATGATGATGCAATTAAATTCCTACATGAAAAAGGCTTTGACGAAATTAAATGGGGTGATGACTTTGGCTCACCACATGAAACAGCTATAGCAGAAAGTTATGAAAAACCGGTATTTATTACACATTATCCGACTAGCTTAAAACCTTTTTATATGCAACCAGACGCAGATCGAGACGATGTTGTTCTTTGTGCTGATTTAATTGCACCTGAGGGGTACGGGGAAATTATCGGTGGATCAGAGCGTATTCATAATGCCGAATTGCTAAAGCAGCGTTTGGATGAACACCAATTAGATCAATCTGCTTATGATTGGTATTTACAATTAAGAAAATATGGCTCTGTTCCACACTCTGGATTTGGTTTAGGGCTAGAAAGAACTGTCGCGTGGATAAGTGGTGTTGAACATGTTCGAGAAACAATTCCTTTCCCGCGCTTGTTAAATAGACTATATCCTTAATATCTACTAGTTATAACTCAGTGTTAATTTTAAACGTTTTTTGATTGGGCCTTCATATATGAGACTCCTGCCTAATGAAGTGTGGTAGAGAATATAAAACCTCACAGACGCACTTATAGGTGGATTCACCTGAAAGTGAAGACCTATACAGAATTCAATAACAAAATTTAACAGCGTATTAAAAACAGACTGACTCTTGAAATTTTAAGAGTCGGTTTTTTAATTTTATTATGTTATATTTGTTAAATTGGCAATAAGAACATAAATCTATTTCATACAAAGAAATAGCTCGTCATGTTATACTAAAAAGCGAGGTGTATTTATGAACAAAGAACAATTTATTTATCTACAAGAAACTGGTCATGTTTCTGTTCCAGTGATTTTGTTTAATTATTACGCTAAACTTGGCATCAATGAAGAAGAATTTATGGTCTTACTCCAAGTATTAAAATTCAAACAATCAGGAAATCAATTTCCAACTCCTACTGAAATTTCCGAGCATATGTCAATCTCTACATCTGCATGTACATCCATATTAAGAAGTTTAATTCAAAAAGGATTTTTAATGATAGAAGAAAGTGAAGAAAACAGGTTACTTTGTGAATTTTATTCTTTAAAGCCTCTTTGGGACAAATTATATACTTTTTTAATGAAAGAAAATCAAGATAAAGTTCAGGAACAAAGCAAAGAAGAAGATATGAGTTTGTATAGTGTTTTTGAAAATGAATTTGGACGTCCATTATCCCCGTTTGAGTGTGAATCATTAGCCATTTGGATTGATCAAGATGACTATGATCCAGTAATCATTAAAGCTGCTTTACGAGAAGCTGTAATGTCTGGCAAAATAAATTTCCGTTATATTGATAGAATTCTCTTTGAGTGGAAAAAGAATGGGATACGAACAATAGATCAAGCTAGAAACCATTCAAAAAAATTCCGTCAAAATCAAGTTAATACTAATCAAAAGCAATCTGAGACGAATGAAGATTATCAACGTAAAGTTCCTTTTTATAATTGGCTTGAAAGTTAAGTTGAAGAGTAAAGTTAATATGGCCTTGATTCTAAATCCGTATGATATCAATTTAGAATCAAGGCCTGGCTATTACTAGGGTAGAATGCTACCGATATTTTTAGTTAAAGCAAATGGCTTTTATAGGTTGTGTTAAAGCTTTAATGTTGATTTTTAGCACTTTGTTGATTGGAGTCGAATATATGAGACTCCTAATTAAAGAAACGTGAAAAAAGGTGCTTTTTTCCTGGGAAGCACATGCCTAGGACGGAAATCAAATACAAAGTTTTTATCAGAGCCATTTACAATAAACGTTCAAAAATTTATATTTAATTACGTATGAATAAGCAGGTGAAAATGAATGTTAACAAAGGTTCAAATACGTGAATGTTTAGATACAATGACTGAGATGTTTCCAGAAGCACATTGTGAATTAGTGCACGAAAATCCTTTCGAACTCGTTATAGCTGTGGCACTTTCTGCACAATGTACGGATGCTCTTGTTAATAAGGTAACGAAAAACCTCTTTCAAAAATATAAAAAACCTGAAGATTACTTGGCTGTTTCTTTAGAAGAATTACAAAACGATATACGGTCGATAGGACTCTTTAGAAACAAAGCTAAAAATATTCGTAAACTTTGTGAAACATTATTGCAAAGTTATAATGGTGTTGTTCCAAATGACCATACAGAGTTAACAAAGCTTGCAGGTGTTGGTAGAAAAACTGCAAATGTTGTGATGTCAGTCGCATTTGGTGTACCTGCAATAGCAGTTGATACTCATGTGGAGAGAGTTAGTAAACGTTTGGCTATATGTAAATGGAAAGATTCAGTTCTTGAAGTTGAAAAAACGCTTATGAGAAAAATCCCAAAAGAAGAATGGTCTGATACGCACCACAGATTAATTTTTTTTGGACGGTATCATTGTAAGGCACAATCTCCCAACTGTGATATTTGTCCTCTCCTTCATTTATGTAGGGAAGGACAAAAGAGAATGAAAAAGGCAAATATGGCAAATGCAAAATAATCAACTGAAAATCCCAGAGGAGTTTTTATTTCCTCCTTTTCATAAGAAGGATGTAGAACTGATCACTTTGAATGACAAAGTACAATTATTAGAAAACATTGAAAATGAACCGTTTTATTATGATATCCTTTTTATTTATAATCAAGAAGCACCTAAGCCATGGGAAAATCCTTCAGAAGTTCTACCAGGAATTTTTGAATATCAAAAATTTCTAAGCTGTGCAATGAAAGAAAATTTCAAGTTAAGAAAACCTAATGAAGATTTAATGATTAAACTACTTTCAGTATTTTTGCTTTCTTTGTTTTGGGTTAATAAACAACCTATAAAAAATTTAGAATTAAAAAATATGTTCATCAATGAACTTTCAAAAAAACCAGTAAATTGTGAAGAACGTTTACATTTTATTATAAAAAAACCTACACAATATCATGCTTTTATTCAGTTACAGCAATTATTTATAGAAATAGAGAAAATTTTTGCAAAGGTCGTTGCACTAAAGCAAATATGATAAAGAAAAAAATCTTAGACTAGCAATACGAAAGAAACAAAAAAAGAACCATGGAAATATCCAGGTTCTTTTTTCGTTTTTGAGAGAGTTCAGAAATCTTTTTATAACTAATTGTTTTATGAGCGTTTGTTCAAGACTATTGCGTTTCCTTATATATCATTATCTTCTTCGTCCTGATCATCATTCTTTCTCCCATTGTTCTCAGTTGGAGGAGTGGTAGCTTCTTCATCAGGTGGTGTTTGTTCTTCGTCAGTTTCACCTTCAGGATCACTGCCATCTTCTCCATTACCGTTACCATCATCATTGCCATTACCATTACCATTGCCATTGCCATTGCCATTGCCATTACCGTTACCATTATCATTCCCATTACCATTACCAGGAGGGGTTTCTTCACTATCTTCGTCTTCAGTCGGAAGCTCAGGCACATCTACCTCAGGCTCCGGTACTTGAACTTTTGTGACCGCTTCATCACTACGGTTGTTTGTATCACTGTCACTGACTGCAACTACCTTAAAGGCGTAAATTGCGCCTGGAATGACGTCAGCAATTTCATAACCCATATCTTTTGATTTATTAACGATTTGGTAGGGGCCTTCGTCTATCGATTGACTGACTTCAAAAGTGACATCAGCTAATTTACTTTCATCATAATTCCAATTAATACTAATTGAATTTGTAACTTGATCATAATTTATGTTTAAGTTTGATGGTTTGTCAAGTTTTTCAAACTTTTTAGATACCTTTGTTGGTTCAGATCCTTTAACAAAGTACTCATACGTAATACGATTTGATGGTGTATATTCACTAGCTAATACAGCATCTTTTGAGCCTTTTTCAATTGCTTTTTTAACAACACTATTTGGTTGTTCAAAATCTGAAGAATCTCCTGCAGCTACTTGAGAGAAAATCTCTTTAAACATTGCTCTTGCAAGCTTTTGGTCTGAAGAGTCTAAATATACCTTCTCACTGCCCTCAGAAATATTATACCCCGTCCAAACAGCGGCTGTGTAGTTGGGATTATAACCTACAAACCAAGCGTCTTTTGCTGCTCCAGATGGAATATTGTATTTTGATTTATCTTCATCTCTAAAATTAGTTGTACCTGTTTTACCTGCAATATTAATTCCAGGGATTTGAACCGATTGACCAGTACCATATGAGATGACCGATTTCATCATATCTGTGATCATAAATGCTGTATAATCACTCATCGCAGCTTCTGGTTCAGGCTCGAGACTTATTTCTGTTCCATCACTTAAAACAATTTTTTTCACGGCATGTGGTTCGATATACATTCCATTATTACCGAAAGCACTAAATGCACCTGCCATTTGTAGTGGAGAGACTCCATCTCTAAATCCACCAATCGCATAAGGCTCATAAATTTCGTCTAAAGGTATACCTAAGCCCTGTGCAAATTCTTTTGCTTTATCAAGACCTACTTCTTGTAGTGCTTTTAATGCGGGTACGTTTCTAGAGTCTGCTAGAGCTTGGCGCATGGACATTTGTCCTTTGTAACTAAGGTCCCAGTTATTTATAGGTGTTTTTCCATCACTATAAGTATAGGGCTCATCAACCAGTTGATGATAAGTGGACCATTTTAAATGTTCAATAGCTGGACCATAATCTAAAACTGGCTTAATCGTTGAACCAGGCTGTCTTCTTGTATCTGTGGCATAATTATAACCTCCGACAGGTTGGTTTCTACCCCCACCTATTGCTCGAATCTCACCTGTTTGAGTATCAATCAACGCGATACCTGCTTGTAATTCGTCATCTGGAAAATTCATAACATCTCCATTTAACACATTTTCGACTGCATCTTGTGCATCTGGATCTAACGTTGTATAAATTTCTAAGCCCGCAGAACCAGCGTCAATGTCAGTTTTTTCCTTAACTTCTTCAATGACTTCTTCGACAAAAGCGTGATATGGATTTGCTTTTTCTTGATCTTCTACAACTGTTGATTGAACGGGAATACTTTTAGCTTCTGTTGCTTTAGCTTCTGTAATAAACCCATGCTTTGCCATTAATGTTAAAACAATATTTCTTCTTTTTTCTGCATTTTCAGGATGTGTTCTAGGATTATAATTATTAGGACTCTGTGGTATTCCAGCGATCATTGCTGCTTCGTGTAATTCAAGCTCACTTAATGGTTTTCCATAAAAAGATTCAGCAGCTTGAGATACCCCATATATATTTCCAGGAAAGTAGATCTTATTTAAGTACATTTCTAGAATTTCCTGTTTTGAGTATTTTTGCTCTAATTGGAAAGCTAACCATAATTCTTGAACCTTACGTGTAATCGTCTTATCGTTAGTCAGTAGAGAATTTTTAATCACTTGTTGTGTAATGGTACTTCCACCCTCAGCGCCAAATCCTTCTTGAACATTGGCTACAAATGCTCCTCCAATCCGGATAAAATCAACTCCGTTATGTTCGTAAAATCTTGCATCCTCAGTTGCTAGTACGGCTTCTTTTAATATGTCAGGAATTTCATCATAAGGGACATAGGTTCGTTTTACTTGTCCAAACTCTGTAATTTCTTCCTTATTTATATCGTATAATTTTGATGAAAAAGAATCCTTTAGTTTCTTTTCATCAAGTGGGGGGGCACCTGAGACGATTATGGCAAATGTAATACCTCCACCAATCATTCCGACGATCCCTAAAGCTAGTAAACTCAAAAATATCTTTTTCCAAAGACCTGCTTTATTCTGTTTTTTCTTATTTTTCTTTGAAGTTTGTTTTGTTTGTCGTTTTTTTCGTTCTTCACGACTATTATATTGTTCAGTCATGTTCATCAACCTTTCATAATAGGTTTTATTTAATGAGTTTGTTCAAAAATTTCTGAGAAAGTTCAATAAATAATACCAATTAATACAGAGCATCTTAAAAGTATAGTTTATCTATAATTTTCAGATAGTCAATCCTTGCTTGATATCCGATCGGAATTTTATAAGCTTCTTTATTCATTTCTTCAATTGTAATTGATTTTCTACCTCCATTTTGCTGACGATCCCAGAAGATAAAAAGGTCTTTTGCTTGTAAAAAATAAAAATTGTTAAAAGCTGACAAAATAACAAAACATATCCCTTCTTGCTTAACAACATTTTGCATGTGCTCTATTTGATGAGCATGAAAGTTTTGCAAAGGAAAGGAAGTTTTGTTTTTTGTTTCTTTTGCTTCAAAATCAATATATTTACCTTTATATATTCCATTATAATCTGTAGTTGAGCTTTGTTTAAAGTAAGCTTCTTTTATAACAGCTGCACTACGACGTGGATAATCGACATTTACAATCTGAACAGGAGTAGGCTTTTTATGTATAACAGCAAGCTGATGCTCCAAATAGTATTTGTTGGTTTCATTTAAATCATCTTCAAGTGACATTCCGCGGTTACTATAAGTAAAAGAAGGCTGCTGTTTTTTTCTTATTTGTTCTTTTGGCTCATAGGCCTTTCCGTTAGGATAACGAAAGATCATACGATACCTCCTTATTAAAACTACTACCTATCATACCAAAAAAAACAGAAAAGAAATGATATAAAAGTTTCAATTTTGTTAATGTGTACATTTAATTCCTTCAGGAAAGCCTATACATATGAGGTGGTACGATGTTTAGTAACATTATAAAAGATATGAGCTTTAAAACAGATAAAGAGTTAATCGAATATATATCAACTACGACTAAAATTAATAACTTGGATAATATCTCAAGAACAAAAGCATACGAAAATTTTTATTTTCGCTTTCCAGAAATACGTTGGGCCTTTTTAGCTGGTATGGTCTCACGAAATGCTGGGTGGAGTATGACTGACTTAAAAGGAACTTGGTTTCGAAAAGCTCTGAATGAAGAAGTCCGAAGCTTGTTATTTATGACATATGAACGAGCTAATTGGTTGATATTCCGTGACGCCTTTCCACAATTATTAATTTATGAGTTCTCAAAAAGATATAATAAACCTTTATTTTATTTATTAAAAGAATTTGATGTATCATCATTTATGATAAAGGAATGGGAGCACTTTTGGAAAAAAGCTGAAATAGATCACTTAGTAACTGCATTAATTATTAATGAACAGAATGTGATACAAGGGCCGGTAATAGAGCATAAGCTTTATAAAAAACATATATTCAAATCCAAAAATTTTCGTTTACAGGAATTGCTTCATTTCAGCACGGTTGTATTTCCTACCTTACAAGGTAAATTATTTGGTTTTTCCGTTTATCAATTTAACCATCTAACTAAGCGTATAGAATTGGGTAAAAGACTTGCTTGGCTTATGTTTCATTCAGGTTTATATGATGAATTTACTGCATTTGCAAAAACAGTTGTTCATACTGGCACAAGATTTGATTATGAGTTTTATATGCCCGTAAAAAGAAAAAGGGAAACACCTTTATTACGTACAACTTATCCAATGGTTTCACATCCCTTAGACGAAAATAAAAAAGATTGGTTTCACGAGCAAAATACCGAAAAGTGGTTTAAAGAAATTAATATCCCTAATAAATATGAATTAACAGAGTGGTTTAGCCATAAACAAGATCAACTGCATTTGTTATCCATCCTAAAAGAATATATCAGAAATGGATAACTAAAAAGCAAGGATTAAGATCCTTGCTTTTTAGTAAAAAAATAAAATGTTTACATTTTAAATACTACGAATGTTTAAGTAGACGGACGGTTTGGTCCATCTAATTTTTTGTCTCCTGGAATACGAGCTTTATCGTCAGAAGTTTGTTGTTTATCTTTTGGTTTTTTTGCCATTATAAGCACCTCCTAACCCTTATTTTGACCTAACATATCAATTTCCATTCAGTCGATTTCAGATGTCGAACAATGTGTAATTGCACTTTCTTTGACGAATGGAAACTAGTTTTGTCAACCAAGAAGGTTGTAAAGAAGTGGTGACGAATACTAGCATGAAAGGGGAGGGAGAAAGATGAATAAAATCATGTCTAAAACTGAAATTGAAGAGAAATTAGCGGAATTAGAACTTGAATTAAATAAACTTGAGAGTACTTTTAATGTAAAAGCTTCTTCGACTTATGAATTTGAACATAATCTTACGGAAGAAGTTAAGCAAGTTGATCAACAATTAACAGAGGTTTTGCTTTGCATACAATCAAAACTACCACATAAAAAGAATGATCAAAATAGTACAAAATCTTCCTACTTTTCACTAATGGCAACAAATGCTTAAGAGATAAATGTGCGAATTATTGTAGATTTTGATATGATTAGTTTGAGGTGAGTGTTATGAACCTAATCATGTTGTCTAGAGAATTACTTTTGCTTCTAGAAGATTGTAAAAAAAGGTTTGAATTATTAAAGGAAAAACCAGAAAAAACAGAAGACTTGTTTTTTCGAGAAGTAAAACCAGCATTTGATTTAGCTTCTGAAAAAATCAAGGATTGGAAACCAGAAGCAGATCAATGGGTTAAAATAAATAAACCTAAATATATACATTCTGCACAAATTGATTCAACAATTGATAATATTGAACAGGTTGTTTTACAATCATTTTATAAAGATATAAACAAGCAAAGATTTAATAATTTACACAATTCAGTAGAATATGTATTGAAAAGTATACTGAATGAGATTAATGATTATCAAAGGTGACTAGCTAATATAGTTAGTCTTTTTATTTTGGCTTTGTTATACAGTGTGCTAACCCACGAAGAGAATATTTGAAATCATCTCCTTGTGGGTTAACAATTAGTAGACAGAGCTTTTTCATTAAATTAACATCAATACCTTATCTCTATTCCTCAACTTTGATCGATACAGGACGGTCTCCTTCTGATGCCACTGGTTCAATAGCATACCCTACTCGTTCTGTCTCTTTGCCTGCTACTGGTTGTCCTTGTTCTGATATTGTAGGTTCATGGCCCTTTTCTTTATGATTAAAATGTTTTCCTCTTGCCATAAGAAAAAACCTCCTTTAATAGATTCTCTCCTAATATGAGCAATCCACCGATCAAACATGTATTCAAATTTTTACATATTTACTAAGTTTAAGCTCAATGTTGATATTTAACATTTTTTCCTCTAAAAGAGAGTGCCTCTGACGGCTATCAACAACGAGTATTTAACAAAGCCTGCATATTAAAACTTATTGATGAAATTTTTCACCTAGTGGGCGAAAGGATCATAATATATAGAAACAATGGTTTAATGATGAGAGGAGGAACACTCTTGTATCAACAATATCCGTATTTTATAAGAAGATCACAACGAAGAAATGAGGGTTACTATCAACAATTTCCAAATTATAATGAGTATGACCAACAGTCTTTTCATTACAATACCAATTCAAATGTGAACGGTTTTAATGGGCAACAAGTACCTTATCTGTATCAACAACAAACATATCAACAAAATCCACAACAACAATTTGTAAATAATTATAATAATGGACATTTAAATGGACCAATGAATACACCATTTCCAACACCTTATCCAAAACCGATGCCATATTTTAAACAACAACCTTCAGGATTTCAAAATGTTCTTTCACAATTCAAAAAAAATGATGGTCAATTTGATTTTAATAAAATGATGGATACGGCAGGTCAAATGATGAGTGCTGTTAACCAAATGGGAGGATTGTTTAAAGGCGTAACATCAATCTTTAAGCCTTAAAGAGAAATTATTTAAAAAGTTTATGTTTTTTAAAAAAAGTTATCTAAAAAATGGGGAGGGGGCTAACCTCCCCAATAAACTTCTTACTTTTGGTGACTTCGTAAATATTCTATTGCTAGTTTTTCCTTAATTTCATTATAAGATAATCCTGATTGAGCATTTAAACGTTTAACTTCTTCTATATTTGTATCTGAGAATTGTTTAGTGTTCATAAATTTCATGATGTTCATGCTCTCTTTCTTTATTTTCAAGTCTTTCTTTCCTTACACGTAAGGCATAGTTAGCGCTTTGGAGATTTGTAATTGCAATAGAATTTTCTGGACAAGCAAACTCACCATTTTGATGTGATTTTAGTTTATCTACAAGGACGCTAATAACATCTTCCACTTGACATCCATTTACGCCCTCAGAATCAATTGCTCCAGTTTGAAACTTTATATTAATGTAATGGTTACTATTTCTATTCATTAATTGCCTCCATAAAATATTTTATGAAATAGGGTTTCTTTTTTAAATTTATAGAAAAGACTTAGAGGAGACTTTTTCATAACACATAAATTGATGATCAATCTAGATTAATAACTCATAAACCTCATTCAGTTGATTGCCTCTAATAAAATCTTGTTCATTAAATGCGTATTTTATTTCATCAGGTAACACATTGTTTAAAAATTGGACCTCATCATCCTCCAAAGAAAACACAAAATCACGCTCATTTGGAAAGGATTTCATTTCTAATTTATCCACAATTCGATGACATACAGAGCTTCTATCATAATTTGACAATGCTTCTTTTAAATAATTTAAAGTGAAGTCCAATATGATCAGTCCTTAAAAAAAGATTTTAAATCATTTGAAGAATTATTGTTATTAATGTAAGGGTTTTCCTCTGAGACATTTTCTGTATCGAGATTTGTTTTTATAACTAGGCTTGGTGATGTTGAAGGTTCTGCAATTATTCGATCATCAAGCTGTTTGAAATCAGGCATTTTCTCATTCTTAATGTTTTTTCTCATATTGTTAACACCTCCATATAGTAGTGTTTGATTCATGGGTTATTTCTTGCTAAACAAAATATGGATTTTTTTTAATAAGTTGTGTTGTAAGAGATTTATTACATCTCAAAATGTTTAGACTAAGTTAATGAAAAATAGTAAATCTATAAAAAAGGTAAAAAGGAGGGAAGAGCATGAGTAAAAAACAAAGTATTCATAATAAAAATGAGGTAACAAATTCAGCTAAAGATTTAGCAAAAGATCCTACACCAGAAGAAAATCCTAAGTATGGCAGCAAATCACATAAAAATAGTTAACAAAGCAACAAGGGTAGAAACTAAATTATCTACCCTTGTTTAACTGATAAGGATGACTATATTAAAGTTGTGATTCATCTTGAATGAAAATTTTCTTTGATTTTTTAGGGATGGTTACGAAAAGAGAACCTTCTTTATAAGTTGTTTTTATATCATTTTCATCAACTTGATATGGTAATAAAATGGTCTTTGATAAACTATCTAGTGATGTATAATTTCGAAAAGTAGAGGAATTTTCGTTGTATTCTTTTATTTCTTCTCTATTCGTAATGTGTATTGTAAGGTATTGGTCATAGAGTTCCAATTTTATTTGTTCTTTCTTTACTGGTGGAATTTGCAGCTCAATCACACAAGTTTTGTCCGTTTCAAAAGTATTTACTGATATTGATTTATGAGGAAAAGATTGTTCAAGTATTGTATCAAATTCACTCAAAAATTGTTTTAATGGTTCAGATCTGAAAAACTGATCTACAATTTGAAAAAAATCAAAACTTTCTAATGTTTGATTTTGATCATGATTTGATAACTCATCTTTGTTCTTCATAATCAATCCTCCTTATCCACTGTAATAAAATTCAAATTATTATATGATGAAGCTATTAATTGGTTATTAATATTATTGGTAATTTCTTTTTTGAAGAAGTAAAAATCTTATCTCTTAATCGAAGTTAATGAATGAGTGAGGGAAATTTGAATTCACGCCATTTTTTCAGTGATCTTTTTGTACATGAAAAAGCTCTTAGTTTATAACGTAGCTAGCTCTTTGGTTTTAGTATTTGGATTGTATTGGTTTTGTGGATTCAGAATCCTGATAAAAATAAATCTGAATAAAGTCTAGTGGTATCGTTTCTTGAACTGGTCGCCCATTTATTGCTATAAAATGGGCTCTAACTTATAAATACGTCGATAAGCAATAATCTTCTTGAAAAGAGCGATTTTTTATAAAACACTTTATTTACGAACGTTTATTCGGTAGAATAAGAGATACCGAATCTACACATGAGTATTAGTAATGAGGTGAAGAAATGGAATTTAAGAAATCATTATCAAGTCTTCTGCAATCATTGAAAGAAGATAAGGAATTTAATGAACAAATTGTCCACTGGAAGACAATACCAGCCAAAACGGCTGAGTCAGTCGAACTGCCTGATAATATAGACTCTCGTTTAAAGATGGCTCTAGAAAAAAGAGGAATTTCTCAATTATACTCACATCAAAGTGAAGCATTTCATTATGCTAAGTCAGGAACAAATTTTGTTGCAGTTACCCCTACAGCCTCTGGAAAAACCTTATGTTATAACCTACCTGTACTACAGAAAATTTTAGAAGATGAATCAAGTCGTGCTTTATATCTTTTTCCAACTAAGGCATTAGCGCAAGATCAAAAATCAGAGTTAAATGAAATAATCAGTGAAATGGGTGTTCAGTTGAATTCGTATACATATGATGGAGATACATCACCAGCTATACGTCAAAAGGTTAGAAAAGCTGGACATATTGTTATTACTAATCCTGATATGCTTCATTCAGCCATTTTACCTCATCATACAAAATGGGTTTCCTTATTTGAAAACTTAAAATATATAGTCATTGATGAACTTCATATTTATAGAGGAATCTTTGGCAGTCATGTGTCTAATGTAATAAGAAGGCTTAAACGAATTTGCCGCTTTTACGGAAGTAACCCGCAGTTTATTTGTACATCGGCAACGATTGCAAATCCTAAGGAATTAGCTGAAACATTAACCGGAACATCGATGAACTTAATAAATAAAAATGGTGCACCAGCTAGTAAGAAGCATTTTATTTTTTATAATCCGCCAATTGTTAATAAGCCTTTAAATATAAGAAGAAGTGCAACATTAGAGGTAAGAAGACTAGCAGGTAAATTTTTGAAAAATAAAATTCAAACGATAGTATTTGCTAGAAGTCGTGTAAGAGTAGAAATTATTTTAACTTATTTACATGAGTTGGTAAAAAATGAATTGATAAAAAAATCGATTCAAGGGTATAGAGGGGGATATTTGCCTAAGCAAAGGAGAGAAATAGAGAAGGGATTACGAAATGGAGATGTTTTAGGTGTAGTAAGTACGAATGCTTTAGAACTTGGAGTTGATATCGGAAGCTTACAGGTGTGTATTATGACTGGGTATCCAGGTACAATTGCAAGTGCTTGGCAGCAAGCAGGTAGGGCAGGAAGAAGACAAGGAGAAGCCGTTATTTTAATGGTAGCTAGTTCAAGTCCACTTGATCAATATATTATTCAAAATCCTCACTATTTCTTTGAACAAAATCCTGAAACAGCGATTATTAATCCTGATAATCTTGTTGTTTTAGTTGATCATTTAAAATGTGCTGCATTTGAGCTTCCTTTTAAGGTTGGTGAAACTTTTGATGGATTGGATTTAGAAGATATTTTACAATTTTTAGCCGAAGAACGGGTTTTGTATTTTAACAATGAGACCTACCATTGGATGAATGATTCTTTTCCAGCCCACAATATTAGTCTGCGCTCAGCTTCACAAGAAAATGTTATTATCATTGATCAAACGGATATTGCTAATGTGAAAGTTATCGGTGAAATGGATCGATTTAGTGCTATGACATTACTTCACGATGAGGCGATATATTTACATCAAGGTGTTCAATTTCAAGTAGAGAAGCTAGATTGGGAAGAGAAGAAAGCCTTCGTTAGGGAAGTAGATGTGGATTATTTTACAGACGCAAACCTCGCTGTTCAGCTAAAAGTTCTTGAAGAGGATTTGCAACAAGAAGCAAATGGAGTATTAATTGGATATGGAGACGTGACTGTCCAAGCAATGGCAACGATCTTCAAGAAAATTAAATTCGATACACATGAAAATATTGGATCAGGTCCAATTCACTTACCTGAGGAAGAGTTGCATACAAACTCAGCTTGGGTTACTTTAAGTGATATGGTACTAGAAAAACTTTCTCTGAAACAAGTAGAGGAGTCATTAGTTGGAGCAGCACATGTGTTACAGCATGTCGCACCCTTAAAAGTAATGTGTGACCCGTCAGATTTACATGTAGTAGCGCAGATTAAAGCTGTTCATAATAACAAACCGACAATATTTTTATATGATAGGTATCCTGGTGGAGTTGGTTTGTCTAAAAAATTATATGAAACTATGAATGATGTAATAGCTGAAGCAATGAAGTTAATAGAGAAATGTCCGTGTCTTGAAGGGTGTCCTTCATGTATTGGTGCAGGAACCGTTTCGAAAACAGTTAAAACTGATACTCATTATTTACTAGGAAACATAAAGGATGAGGCAAGATGTCATTAAAGAATAAACTTAATAGATTAAAGCAAAACATTGTAAGAGATCATGATCTTCCATTAAATCAAGAAGATCATTCAGTGATAAATGAGACTGATCTACAATGGAAGCAATTTGATACAGCTGTCTATCAATTTGATGGACAGAAATGCTTTATAAGAGAAGTTATTTATCCTCTTGATTTTAAGCATGGACATTACAAGCTCGGAGATTTTCATGATGTTGTCTCTCTCTGGAATAACAGTGATTCTGCACATCCTTTAACTTCAAAAGGTCACAAGTCTAGCGATCTCTTTTTTTTCGATACTGAAACAACAGGATTAGGTGGAGGTGTAGGCAATACGATCTTTTTATTAGGGCAAGCACAAGTATTTCATGATCGTGTTGTCGTTAGACAATATTTATTACCGCAGCCGGGAAATGAGGTAGCATTATATAAGTATTTTCTGCAAGGAATTAATAGTAAAACACTTGTCACGTATAATGGTAAAGCCTTTGATTGGCCACAGGTGAAAACGCGCCATATGTTAATTCGAAACTCAGTGCCTAGTCTACCATCTTTCGGTCATTTTGATTTGTTTCATGCAGCAAGAAGATTGTGGAAAAACGAATTAGAATCTGTACGTTTATCAATAGTAGAGTCAGAGATCTTGGGAATTACCCGAGAAGACGATGTTCCAGGGTATTTAGCTCCTATGCTTTATTTTCAGTTTGTTAAACAGCAACAACCTGAAATCATAACAGGTGTTTTAAAGCATAATGAAATTGATGTACTCTCATTAATCACTTTATATATTCACTTATCTTTGAAGATATTAAAAACAGATCAAGAAGCAAGTGGAGAAGAGCATTATGAGATTGCTAGGTGGTTAGATTATGTTGGTGATGAAAAATCAGCTATCAACTCTTATAAAACGCTATTGAATAAAGACTCGAAGCAAGAAGATAAAGCTAAGCTTGCGTTATCACTTCATTATAAAAAACAGAAGAATTGGGATGAAGCAATTAAAGTATGGAACGAGATTCTTCAAATAAATAAAAAAGGTACAAAAGAAAAGGCAGCAATTGAATTAGCTAAATATTATGAACACAAAGAGAAAAATTATAAAAAAGCGATTTTTTATTGTGAAATTGTCTCTGCTTCGATTAACGATAATCAAGTGGAGCTAAATAAGGATTGTGGAGTTGAGATTGAAAAACGACTAAGCAGATTAATGAAGAAATATTCCAAAAATATTCCCCGGGCAAGCGCAAAAAATGAGTGAATTCGTCAATAATCTCTAAAATCTTAAGATTATATGAATTTATTAAATAGTAATTGTAGGTTTTTGCAGAACCATGTAATATATAGTTGTAAAACATTCAGGCTCTTTCTAAAAGATTATTGTATTGTGAGTCAAACAAGACTATACATGGTTGTTATGGTTAACTCGTGGGAAGGGAATTCAACTTTTCCGAGGTTATAGATACTATAGAAGCTTAAAGGGTAAAAGACTCATCACACATATACCGGAAAGAAGTATTAGCTTTTAAACAAAAATTTCATGACCCGACAGCGCTAAATATTCCCTTTTAGAAGCAACAATGTTTACGAAAAAGCCATATCAATAAGGGAGAAGAGTATTTTGTATAAAGGGATATTATATTTGTTTTTCATCGTAATTGTTTTAACAATCTTTATTTTTTCAAACTTTAAGGAAAGTTTTTATGCTTTTTTATAAAAATTAGGTTTTTGCATTAGTACATGTATGTACCTTTCATCATAGGCTATTAGTGTAAGATAAGTTAAATGATTGAAAGGAGAATGTAATATGCATTGCAGACCAAATGTAATGGCACCAATTGTACACCCAACAAAATGCTGTGTTAACAATAATTATTCTGAGACGATCGTACCACACATTCATCCACAACACACAACAACGGTAAATAATGAGTTCTTTAAGCACCAACACTATTTCCCGCAAACACAATCTGTAGAAAATCAAGTTTCTCACCAACATTTTAATGTGTATGGTCCAACACCAGGTTTCGGTCAAGGAGCTCCTGTTCCTCGTCCAGGTTTTGGCCCTGGTCCATTTTTCGGATAATTATTATTCTTTAGGAGCTGAATTTTCAGCTCCTTTCTTAATATTTTCCATTCAATTCTTTCTTTTGTTATAATATAGATATATAGCTCGTATAATGATAAGGTGATTTACTTGAAAGTAGTAACAATATCAGGGTATAAGTCATTTGAATTGGGTATTTTCAAAAATGATGACCAAGCTGTAACATATATAAAGAAAGCAATAGAAAAAACACTGATTTCCCTTGTTGAAGAAGGACTAGAGTGGGTCATTATTAGTGGTCAAATGGGTGTTGAATTATGGGCAGCTGAAGTGGTCTTTGATTTGCAGATTGAATATCCGGACTTAAGACTCGCAATTTTAACGCCATTTTTGAATCAAGAAAGTAAATGGAATGAAGTAAATAAGGAATATTACGAATTAATCGTTTCACAGGCAGATTATGTAGATAGCATTACAAAGAGGGAGTATGAAAGTCCTTTACAATTTCGACAAAAAAATGATTTCCTTGTTAATAAAAGTGATGGGCTATTGTTAATCTATGATGAAGAAAAACAAGGTTCTCCTAAGTTTCTTTTAGAAGTAGCACGAAAAAAGCAAGAAGTGAAGGACTATTACGTTGAAACAATTAATTTTTCCGATTTACAAGTCGTTGTAGAAGAAGAGAATATGAAAAACAATGATATTTGGTGACAAATTGAAAAACTGCACTTTCAGCAAAGCCTTATTTTAAGAATAATAATCAAAAAAGTTAAATTGACATTTTGAAAGTTTTCTGAAAAAATAAAGGTTGATGACTTCGGTAAATTGAGGTGGATAAAATGCTTTCAGATAAAGTTAAATTAACAGCTAAAGAAATTTTAGAAAAAGAATTTAAATCAGGTGTAAGAGGTTATAAACAGGAAGAAGTAGATAAATTCCTTGACCTTGTTATTAAAGATTACGAAACGTTTCATCAAGAAATTGAAGATTTGCAACAAGAAAACTTACGTTTGAAAAAACAACTGGATGATACATATAAAAAACAAACCCCAGTACAAACAAATACAACGAACTTTGATATTTTAAAAAGACTATCTAATCTAGAGAAACATGTTTTCGGAAGTAAATTATACGATTGATTAGTTCCTAAAATATTCCACTTGTTTTATAAGTAATAATTAGGTATACTAAGTCTTGTCGTTTTATTAATAACGTTCAGGTAATCGCTGCAATCTATAGGGTTGTAGAGGAAAGTCCATGCTCGCACGGTGCTGAGATGCCCGTAGTGTTCGTGCCTAGCGAATTCATAAGCTAGGGCAGCTAAAGCTCACGCTTGGTTGACGGCAGGGAAAAAGCCTAAGTCCTTGGATATGGCTTGAATACCTTGAAAGTGCCACAGTGACGGAGTCTTCCGAGAAATCGTAAGAGTGGAACGAGGTAAACCCCACGAGCGAGAAACCCAAATTATGGTAGGGGCACCTTCTTGGAGGAATTGAACGAAGAGAAGGACAAGAGCTTTTAGCTTTTGTAGATAGATGATTACCACCTGAGTACGAGGCTTTGCCGTTTGTAGTACAATGGAACAAAACATGGCTTATCGAACGTTATTAATTAGTTTTATAGAAAATAACTAACAAAGGGCTGATTTGATCAGTCCTTTTTTTAGATTAAAAGTATTAGGACCTAGTTATGGTTTCTAGTTCAAGTATGTTTCGAAATAAAGAAATAATATTCTTTTTAAAAGGCTGCTTTCGAAAACTTATTTGCTTTGACAACTTTGAAGATAACAGCACTTAATAAAGTCTGTAATATAAGTTTTAGCACCTGTGGCGTTTCTCATTGAAGACTTCTCAAAGTAGAAGAGGCTGGGATTAGCGTATGAAATATACGTAGACTCCTGCGGGATGAAAAGCAACGGCTAGACCCCACAGTGCGTAGCACGAGGAGGCTTGCCAGCTTCCCGCGGAAAGCGGAGTATATTTCAGGAGCGGCAAACTACATTTACAACAATTATTAGGTTTCTATTTTGTTAAAATACTTTTGTCCCAGCCTACATCTTACAAAATACAAAAAATCATTTAATTTAACATATCCTTCTCATTAAATAGAATTTAACTTACAATGATGTTAGAATAAATAATACAATTTCAACCCTTTAGATTAATTTTGATTAACATTTCTATACATAGTAAATTTGGATATCATTTATATATGTAGACAATTATGTATATAAAAAGGACGAAATAAAATAGGTAAGGCAGGGTGAATGATGAATAAATTATCATTAATTGCAACTTCCGCAATGGGGTTAGAAGCAATAGTAGGTAAGGAAGTAAAAGACTTAGGTTATGATTGTCAGGTGGAAAATGGGAAAGTGACATTTGAAGGTGATGAATTAGCAATTTGTCGTTCGAACTTGTGGCTTAGAACAGCTGATCGAATAAAAATTAAAGTTGGAGAATTCCAGGCAAAAACCTTTGATGAATTGTTTGAAAAAACAAAAGCGCTTAACTGGGACGATTATTTACCAATAAACGCAGAGTTTCCGGTTATAGGTAAATCAGTAAAATCTACTTTAGCTAGTGTGCCAGATTGTCAAGCGATTGTGAAGAAGGCTGTTGTTGAAAAACTAAAATCCCACTATAAAACGGAAGGCTGGCTTAGTGAAAATGGTCCATTTTACCGTATTGAGGTGGCATTATTAAAAGATGTTGCTACAATTACAATTGATGCAAGTGGTGCTGGATTACATAAACGTGGATTTAGGATGGACCAAGGTGGTGCACCTATCAAAGAAACACTCGCTGCAGCACTTGTATTATTAACAAGATGGAATCCTGACCGTCCATTTGTGGATCCGTTTTGTGGATCTGGAACAATTCCACTTGAAGCTGCTATGATTGGGCAAAATATTGCTCCTGGCTTCAACCGTGAATTCTCTTCTGAAGCGTGGGATTGGATTGGTAAAGACAAGTGGGATTTAGCTAGACAAGAAGTAGAAGATAAGGCAAAATATGATCAACCGCTTGATATTCAAGCATCAGATATTGATCATAGAATGGTAAACATTGCAAAAGAAAATGCTGAAGAAGCAGGACTTTCAGAATTTATTCAATTTAAACAGATGCAGGTTAGAGATTTCACAACCACCAAAGATTTTGGCGTGATTGTAGGTAATCCTCCATATGGTGAGCGATTAGGAGAAAAAAGAGAAGTTGAACAATTGTACAAAGAAATGGGACAGGCTTTCGCTTCACTGGATACATGGAGTGTTTATATGCTAACTTCCCATGAAGGTTTTGAAGAATTATATGGAAAACCAGCTACAAAAAAACGAAAACTGTTTAATGGATTTATCAAAACAGATTTTTATCAATATTGGTCTAATGTTCGCCCACCTAGAAATTAGAGGGTTAAATATTTTGTTTTTTTGATTATTATCTATTATAAGGTAATTAAACTTGATATAATCATAACAAGGAGTGATTATCATGACATCAATAACTGAAATACTTGGACCGAAATATTTTTCACTTGATGCTGCTCAAGTAGATGCTAGTCCCACTGAAATTATTATTACTAATGATGAGGGAAAAACCTATTTCATAGTAACGCCAGAAAATTTAACAAACGAATTAAATCAAATGGGATATAAACCAGTTGGAAACGAAGAGTGAACTTACTCTTCGTTTTTTTAGCTTATTAATAAGTGCTCTTTTCTGAACGATTGTTGCTATGTAACCAAATTTGAAGTGAAAACAGTATTTTTTACTATAAGGATCCTATTATTATATGCTCATATTTTTCACGTTTATAAATATGACTTCTGAGTGCACTTTCTGAATAATATAAGAACATTTGGACATGCTAATACTATTCCCTCTAGTAATTGGAGGGCAAAGTGCTCTAGAAAATTGTATTGGTTAATCGTGAAAGGTTGGGACAAATAGATGTATCAAGATGATCAATTTAAATTAATTGCAAAAGCTTTGGATTCAACACAAAAAGCTTTAGAAGAAAAGGTTGATTTTGATGATCCCTCGATTCTTCAAGTCACTCAAGCAAAAGCTGATATGATTGAATCACTTTCATATACAACCTCTATTGATCATCGATTAATTATAGAAACACTCTATAATCATTAGTTAGCAGAGTAGCTCAATATGTGAGCAAACTCTCTTTTTTTTGCTATATAACGTTTTTCTTGCAAGATTTTCTTCGTGTTTTTTTAGAACAGATCTGAATAAAATAAGCTATCTGACTTTTATTAGGCTCTTTCTGAAAGAAGGTTGCTAGTTACCTTAATTATCTGTTGAAAAAAGTCTTTTTATCGAATAAATGGTACTTATCTAGAAGAAAAGATGCAACTAAACTTTATACATAGATGTTTCAAATAGGCTTCTGAAAACAACAAAAGTTTAAGGGAAAAGCCTTGATAAATAGGCTATACTAAAGCTAAATCTGGAGCCTTAATTAAAAAATCTCATTTTTCAAATTGTAACAAAGTGATACATAATAGATTTCTTTCATAACTCTGATCCTACTGATTTTTCATAACATATATATTTCATCTTACTTTGAACTTGTATAATAGAGATTTTAAAATTGACTTTTGGTCTTAATAATATGATAATTAAAATTTACGGTAAAAAAGATTAATTGGAGGTAACGTCTATGGTTACATCACGTTTGCCTTTTGCTATATCAAAGGATGAGAGCTTTTACCAAGCTTTAAATAACTGGATAGGAGATGTTTTTTATGATATCCTTCCAGACCAAGGCTTTGAGTTAAGAGATGAACAGATCTTCATGGCCTTTCAATTAGAAAGAGCTTATCAAGAAAAGAAGGTTATGTTTGCAGAAGCTGGAGTAGGTACTGGTAAAACCATTGTCTATTTGCTTTATGCATTATCTTATGCGAGATATACTGGTAAACCTGCAATAATTGCATGTGCAGATGAAACATTAATTGAACAATTAGTAAAACAAGAAGGCGACATTGCCAAATTAACTAAATTTTTAGATTTGAATATGGATGTTCGATTAAGTAAAACACATAGTCAATATTTATGTTTAAACAAGCTAGATGAGACGATTCAAAAAACAGGTGAAGAAAAATATTTAGATCTTTATGAATCATTACCTGATTTTGTTCATGAAAAAGCAGGAATGCAGCAGTTTACTCCATATGGAGATCGAAAAGAATTTGGTCATTTTTCAGATGAAGAGTGGGAACGTGTTGGTTGGGATAGTTTTCAAGATTGTTTCACTTGTAATCAAAGACATCGTTGTGGTTTAACATTGTCTCGTGATCATTATCGTAAAGCAACTGACATCATTGTTTGTTCACATGACTATTTTATGGAACATGTTTGGACTTTTGACTCACGGAAGCGCGAAGGGCAAATTCCTCTTCTTCCAGAATATAGTAGTGTTGTATTTGATGAAGGACATTTATTGGAGTTTGCTGCTCAAAAGGCTTTAACTTATCGAGTAAAACAGAGTTCATTGCAAAACTTTTTAGAAAGGTTATTGCAAAATGAAATTCGTGAAGAACTTGCATATTTGGTTGAAGATGCGTTAGCAATTAATGATGAATTTTTTGATGATCTACAAACATACACAAGTCATGTTGAAGGATCTGATCGACTGTCGATTACTAGTAAAGAAAAATTACAGAAAAATGCTGGAATCCTCCAAAGAAAGTTATCAGAAATCAGTGAGGCTCTTGTTTTCGAGGGTGAGTTATATACTATTGGCGATTATGAATTAAAAATAGTCGAAGAGTATATAGATCAAATGGAATACTCATTATCACTATTTACAAAGAGTAAAAGTGCTGTGAGTTGGGTTGAAGAAAAGGAATCTGATTATACTTTAGTCATTATGCCAAGAAAAGTGGAAGAAGTGCTTAAAGAGAAAGTGTTTTCTGCAAAAATTCCTTTTATCTTTTCATCTGCTACACTGTCTGAAAATAAGTCATTTGAATTTATCGCAAATAGCTTAGGTATTAGGGATTATTTATCCCTATCGGTTGATTCACCATTTGATTATGAAGAGCAAATGAAACTTCAAATGATCAATGAAGAAGAAAATGAAGTGAAGTTTTCTAAAACACTAGAAGAATTACGTAATACAGAAGGTAAGGGTCTTGTTCTTTTTAATTCTAAGGCAGAATTAAACTTGTTTAAAACAATGATTAAAGAAATAGATGTTGATTTTCCTGTTCTTTTTGAAGGTGATCAAGAAATCAGCTCATTAGTAAAAGAATTTCAAAAAAATGAATCTGCAGTCCTTTGTGCTGTACATTTATGGGAAGGTCTTGATATACCTGGCCCTTCGTTATCTAATGTTATTATTTGGTCTTTGCCATATCCACCTGAAGATCCGGTATTCGAGGCAAAAAGATCTGACAAAGTTAATCCTTTCCAGGAAGTGGACCTACCTTATATGCTATTGCGTCTAAGACAAGGTATTGGACGTCTAATTAGAACAAATGAAGATCATGGTTTTATTACGATCTTCCACTCAAAAAATGATCAATTATATTTAGAGCAAATCCAATCAATTTTACCAGTAAAATCAGTTATTCGATAGGCAGGAGCAGATTGCTTCTTGTCTATTTTTTTATCTGTTGACATGTAGATTACTGGTCTATAATCTTAAAGTGAATAACAAAAGGGAGTGGATTGAATGAAACAATTGGAAAATGATTTTTTAGATTACATAAAAAAAATGCAGGCTTATGATGAAGCAATTAATGTCATGTATTGGGATATGAGAACTGGTGCCCCTAAAAAAGGAATTGAACAACGGTCCGAAGTAATCGGAATGTTATCTACAGAAGCTTTTGAAATGCTAGTTTCAGATAGAATGAATGAATATTTAACTGCTCTTTCTGAAAAAGGAATTTATGAGGAACTAAATATTGTCACGCAAAAGGCAGTAGAACTAATGAAGAAAGAATACAAAAAAAACAAAGTTATTCCAGCAAAGGAGTATCAGGAATATGTGATTCTCTGCTCAAAAGCAGAAGCTGTATGGGAAGAAGCGAAAAGCAATTCTGATTTTCAACTTTTTGCGCCTTATTTGCAAAAACTTGTCGATTACAATAAAAAACTTATAGATTACTGGGGACATGATGGTAATAAATACAATACACTTCTTAATGAATATGAACCAGGTATAACTGTTGAAATATTGGATAAAGTTTTTGCACAAGTACGTGAAAAAATCGTCCCACTTGTAAAAGATATTGCTAACTCAGGAAAACAACCTAAAACTGAGTTCTTGTACAAACGCTTTCCAAAGCAAAATCAAAAAGATTTCAGTGAGTACATTTTAAAAGAGATTGGCTACGACTTTGAAGCAGGTAGACTTGATGAAACGGTACACCCTTTTGAAATCACATTAAACCGCGGTGATGTGAGAGTTACGACAAAGTATGATGAAGCAGATTTTCGTACAGCTGTTTTTGGGACAATTCATGAATGTGGTCATGCAATTTATGAACAAAATATTTCCGAAGATTTTGAGGGGACACCATTATGTAGTGGAACATCAATGGGTATTCATGAATCACAATCTTTATTTTATGAAAATTTTATAGGGCGAAATAAAGGTTTTTGGGAAGTTTATTACAAACAATTACAAACTTACTCAAAAGAACAATTCTCTAATGTCCAGTTAGATGATTTCTATCTTGCAATAAATGAATCTAAACCGTCACTAATTAGAATCGAAGCAGATGAACTGACATATCCACTTCACATTATGATTAGATATGAAATTGAGAAGGCTCTATTTAATGAAGAAATCACTGTGGATGAGCTGCCTCGTATTTGGAATGAAAAATATCAAGAGTATCTTGGAGTAACTCCGCCTAATGATGCGAAAGGTGTTTTACAGGATGTGCATTGGGCTGGTGGAAGTTTTGGTTATTTTCCATCATATGCATTAGGCTATATGTATGCTGCACAATTTAAATCTGCGATGTTAAAAGAGTTACCGAATTTTAATGAGTTAATTAAGAATAAACAATTTGATAAAATTAAGGATTGGCTCACAGAAAACATTCATAAATATGGAAAAACAAAACAACCATTAGAAATTCTTATAGATGTAACAGGGGAAAGCTTGAATGCAAACTATTTAATTGAATATCTTGAGGAGAAATACAAAGAAATCTATCAGCTCTAAGAGTGAAAAGCCGAAGAAGTTTGACTTCTTTACCTGTGATAGTATTACCTAAGCATTTATGAAAAACAACAATTAAAGCCAAAAATACCATAATTTTAGTTAGTTATAATGACAAAATAAAAGAACTGTTAACGTAGGAACTTTATGTTTTTACGTTAACAGTTTTTTGTTGTTCAGGAATTATTAAAATTGATGAATAGTGGATAAGCACTTTGTATTTCTTATTGAAGTGAGCTTCTTCTAACCGAATTTGTTTGATTTGCCAAAACATATTATTGAAAATTACTCTTTTTCTTATCCTGGTTTATAATTTGTAAATTCATTCACCTTGTCCTTTGAAAGTGAATATAATGTAAAAAGAATTCTCAGGAGTGGTTAAAAAATGAAAGTTAAATCCTTACTTTTTAGCTGGTTCAATAAAAGAAAATTAAAGTATCATAATCAAATGAAAAAAATTAACAAATGTCCAGAATGTCGCGGTCATGGCTTTATCATTACTTCTAGCACATATTTGGCAAATTCTTTAGAGTGTTATGCATGTAATAGCACTGGAAGATATTCAGAGTGGGAACAAGAGAATAGTGACCAATCTTAATAGGTAGTAAATATTCAAACAAAACTCTGAAAAAAGGTTCTTTTTTATCTTTCTAATAACAATTCTTTCTGTTCTTCATATTCTGTTTCAGACAGAATTTCCAAATCATATAATTCTTTAAGCTTTTTTAACTTATCAAAATTGTCTATAGCAGAATCGACTCTCAGTCCTTTAATTTCGTTTATTTTATTTTCAAGTGTTTCTTTTAACTCAATGATTTGGTCCATTTCATGTTTAGAGAAATCAATTGTGTTTTTTTGTTTTTCCTTTTTATTGCTATTAGCACCACAATCTATAATTAACTCTCCAATTGAAGCAAATCCTGGTTTGTTTATAGAAATTTCTATAATATTTTTATAGGGAATTAAATTGATTTTATTAAATTTCCCTAAAAGTCCGTGCTGGACTAGTTCAATACTGCTTTGATATAGATAAACAGTTACTTTATTACCTTTTTTAAAAACATATTCCTTGAAAGCCAACTCTGCCATTATAAATCCCTCTTCTTTCGTTCAAATAAATGAAACTACTTTATTTTACAAAATTTTATGTTGATTGTTAATGCATATTCATAAGAAATGCTGAAAAATGTTGAAATTCCTTCAATAACCTTATGACTAAATAATACTTTGAATTGGAGAATAACTCAATTAATAAAAAAATATGTGTAAAAAACCTTTTTTTGTTAATAGTAAGGAAAAAAGGTGATAGTAAATATGAATTTATTTCAATCATTAAGTCAATGGAACTAAACAAGAAATGAAAAGGTTAGAACTGAGCTGGAAAATTTGGGGAAATGCCCTGATTGTCGAGGGCGAGGTTTTACCTCGATTTTAACTAGTGTTTATATTCCAAATTATGATGCTATTCTTGACTGTACTAGTTGTAATGGAACGGGAAGTTATACTGAATAACTAAATGGTCACTCCTAATACAACAAGGTTACTTGAAAATAAAAGCATATTTAAATGCTATTAGCGTAAAATATGTATGCTTTAAAAAGCACTCTGTTAAGCCTTGGATGTTGATTATTTACATTTTACATGCATTACTGCCTTAAGCAGATATTCTTCCTAGTAACTTAAGAAGTGCTGCCAGGTATGTTCAAAGACATGTTAGAAAGGAACTCAAGCAAACAACAGAGCGCTTGAACATAATTCATCAAGTAAGGGGAGTTGCTAAGATGAAGTGGCAAAAACAATTGCTGTCTAATTTAATGGATAGAAAGGGTAAGAAAATTGCTCTTGCAATTGATACTTCAACAAATGATATAAACAAATTGTTGATTCAAAACATTATAAAATTGTTTAGTGAAGTGACTCCCGATGCAATTTTAGTACAAGCTGATTTTAAAATTAGAAGTATTACTCCGATTAAAGAAAACAAGGTGGAGTATTATAATCATGGTAAGTCATCTTATACTGAGGTATTAGAGTGGGTAGAAAAAGAAGAAATTGAAACATTATTTTATATTACAGATGTTACAGGTTATTTTTATGATGAGTTAAATGTCACCAATGAAGTATTTTGGTTAGTACCTGATGAATTTGTACCTAAAGTTCCTTTTGGTAAGACAATTCGAGTGGCGTAAAATAAAGATTGGATTACTTAACTTAATTAGTGTCTTTCAGTTACTTTCTTTTATTTAAGAATGAATTAAAAAAATAGAGACTGGGACAAAAGTATTTTAACAAAATAAAAACCGAAAAATGGTTGTAAATGTAGTTACGCCGCTCCTGAAATATACTTCGCTTTCCGCGGGAAGCTGGCAAGCCTCCTCGTGCTACGCACTGTGGGGTCTAGCCGTTGCTTTTCATCCCACAGGAGTCTACGTATATTTCATCCGCTAAGCTTTGTTCGGAATTTTTGTTATTTACTTAAGTTATGTATGTCCCAGTCTCATTTTTAAAATAAAGTGTCAAGCTCCAACGCCTAGACGGACAAGTGAAAAATAACATCCTTTTTAAACATAGGGCAAAGAACACATTATTTTTCTGGTTTTATAACCCGAGGCTAATCAGATGCTTGCGCTATTTACTCATTTATAAACAATGATATAGATAGATTTCCATGTGCTATTATTTCTATGGGTATGGTTACTAATGTTTCGTAATCATCGATTTCTACACTTGGAAGAAACTTAGGAGTTGAGATGTCAGTCGTAAGACCATGATTCGAAAGAAGAGTAGCTAAATTACCTGTTAACATATTAGCGAATTCACCAATAAAGGATTCGAGTAGCTCACCAGTTACAGGCATTCCAAACATTCCTTCTCCAATCATACTATAAACACCCGTTTGTCCCTGAATGAGGATAGTTCCAGTACACTCACCTTTTAGGTCAATTTGAACAGAGTGTAGAGATTGATCTTTAGGAATTACATTGGTTGTATCCTCGATTGAATAGGGGATTGTAAGTAGCATTTTAATTGATGCCATTGTTCCATCTAATAATTGAGCTTTCACATCTTTTTTCATCTTCCTACTAGTTCCTCCAGCCTATAATTGTTACTTAATATTAGCATAAAAAATAGCTGAAAAAGCACATTTTTCATAAAAATTAAAAATTCGGTAGTAATTTGTTATATTTTGTATGAAATTTCTGATTCTAATTTATTATTTAGTGACAATATTTATTTTTTTACTAGTAATGGATATAGGACAATAATGCTAGAGTGAGGTGAGGATTTTTATGAATAAAAATCAGGAGAATACAATCTTTCTTGCAAAAAACGGACAGAAAGTAATTCTAAGAGAAGCTGTGCCGAAAGACGCAGATTCTATTATTATGGCAGTAGAGCATATAATCCGCACTGGTACATATATTCAAAAAGAAAAACCTCGATCTTTAGAAGAAGAAAAGCGCTTTATTGAAGAAATGAATGATAAAAACAATATGTATATTGTTGTAGAATTAGAAAAAGAAATAGTCGGCATTGCCAGAGTAATAAGAGGGGAATTAGATATGAAAAGACACACTGGTTTATTTAGAACATGGCTTATCGATCAAGTACAAGGTCAGGGAATTGGTAGTGAAATCATGACATATACATTAGCTTGGTGTCGCCTTAACAGTTTACATAAGTTATGTTTGACTGTATTTGCATCGAATGGATTAGCTCAAAAACTTTATGAAAGATATGGTTTTATTATAGAAGGTATTCAAAAAGAACAAGTGAAAATTGGTAATCGTTATGATGATGAAATTTTCATGGCTTATTTTTTTGATATTTGAATTATTTTTACTTTGTCCAAACGTTAGATATGTTAGTTTCAGTCTTTATAGCTAATTAGACCTCTTAATGATCTTTAAATATGGAAGATGTTGTTTGATAATAGCATTTATAAGGAGATTTTATCATCCTAAAACATATTCCAGATTTTTCACAATGAGAAAGAATGAAATTTATTATATAATAAAAGAGCACAACAACAACAACTCCTTTAAAACGTCTTTCCTAAAAATAGGGAAGGCTTTTTTTTTGCTTTTTTTTCGGATAAAATTGTATATCATTGGAAATAGTAACCTTAAGAAACTTGAGGTGAAAACGAAATGGCAACCATATTATCTATAGGAAAAGCAATTCCAGAATTTGAAATGAGTCAAAATATGGCTGTTGATTTTGCAAAAGAAATCTTTAGTGATTCATTTAAAGATATTGATCGTTTATTAACAGTTTTTAAAAATGGTCAAATTGAAAAAAGACAATTTGCAGAACAACTCGCTTGGTATCAAACTGAGCATTCATTTGAAGAAAAAAATAATTTATATATTGAAAAAGCAGTAAAATACGGAATAGAAGCTGTTGAAAATTGTCTTACAAATAAGAATCTTTTGAACCAGGATATTAAGTATGATGATATTGATGCGATTTTTTTTATAAGTAGTACTGGATTTTCAACTCCTAGTATTGATGCTAAAATAATGAATCACCTTCCATTTAAAAAGACAACAAAAAGAATTCCAATATGGGGATTAGGTTGTGCTGGTGGTGCTAGTGGTTTATCACGAGCATATGAATATTGTAAGGCATTTCCTAAGTCTACAGTATTAGTCATATCTGTTGAGCTTTGCAGTTTAACATTTCAACATAACGATCATAGTAAAAGTAATTTAATAGGTACGTCTTTATTCGCTGATGGAGTAGCATGTACATGTGTTGTTGGTCAATCAGTAGAGTGGAAAAAGAAATCTAAATTATCTACTTTACCTGAAATCATTGGAACAAGATCAACTTTTATGAAGCATTCTGAAGATGTGATGGGATGGGATATAAAAAATAACGGGTTATATGTTGTTTTTTCAAGAAATATTCCCTCTATAATAAAAAAGTGGTTAAAACCACAAATGATGGAATTTCTTGATGAACATAAGTTGAAGCTAAATAATATCAATCACTTTATAGCTCACCCTGGGGGGAAAAAAGTCATTGATGCATACATAGATGGACTTGGTTTTACTGAGGGACAATTAGATATTTCAAAAGAAGTACTTAGAAATCACGGAAATATGTCATCTGTTACAGTCATGTATGTTCTAGAAAAATATTTAGAGCGAGAAATAGGAAAAAAATCAGATTTAGGTGTGATTGGTGCACTCGGACCTGGATTCAGCTCTGAATTACTTCTCGTCACTTGGAAGGGGTAATAAAATAGAATGTTTTATATTTTCTTTTCTCTACTTATTTTACAAAGACTAACAGAATTGGTGATTGCAAAAAGAAATGAAAAATGGATGCTTAGCCGTGGTGGTATTGAGTATGGAAGTGATCATTACCGGTATATAGTTGCACTTCATGTGTTCTTCTTACTTTCTTTTTTATTTGAAGTTTTGATTTTTCAAAGAGAGGTTACTGCTTTTTGGTATCTATTGATTCCCATTCTGATTGTAACCCAAATGATACGCTACTGGGCCCTTCTATCTTTGGGTTCTTATTGGAATACGAAAATTATTATTGTCCCAAATGAAATTGTTATCTCAAGAGGACCATATCAATTTTTAAAACATCCTAACTATATGATCGTTGCTGTTGAGATATTATTAATTCCTTTACTATTTCAAGCATATGTGACCGCTTTGGTATTTACAATATTAAACATAGTAATGATGATCATTAGAATTCCTACGGAGGAAAAGGCACTTAAAGAACACACGAATTATCAAGAAGCATTTAACTTAAAATCTAGATTTGTTCCAAAAAGATAGGTATTAGGATATTTTATTTTATAATAATGATGTAAAGTTTAAATTCCAACATAAAAGTAATCAAAATAAGATAAAAGAGGATATGCAATTAGGAGGCTCATTCTAAACAAAAAAATTATTAGTACCATTATATTTTACATCGCTCAATTGCCTAAAAAACCTGACAAATATTTCATGAGGTTTATATAAAGTATTGAAAATGATTATCATTGATGATAAAATGAATTTGCATTGAAAATACTTCTCATTAAAAATGGAGGTCGGCTACGAATATGACGATGTTATTTGTAGGTGGTACCGTAATTACGTATAGTCTCTTGATTGGCTACATACTAAAGAATATTGATGCTCAAAAGGCATAAGTTAAGTCCACAAAATATGTGGGCTTTTTTTAATGCTTTTTTAAAAATTTTCACTACGTAATTTTGAGTTTATTATGTCATATACACTTCTTCTGAATAAAAGGCAGTTATGCATTTGTTTTTTCATTAATATAGGTTAGAATATAAATATTTAATCAAGTTATTTAGAATATAATGAAATTTAAGATAAACAAAGGGGATTAATATGACAGCGGCTTTAAAAACAAACGAGTTCATCCAAAAAATAATAAAGCTTTATGATCAAGTAAATGAAAAGGATTCTGAAAATGCAAGAAAACTATTGGAAGTTGCCAATAAATTGCATAATGAGAAGTTATACATAGCGTTTGCAGGTCACTTTTCCGCTGGTAAATCAACAATGATAAACACGTTATTAAACGAACAAATTCTACCGACTAGCCCTATTCCCACTAGTGCAAATTTAGTTTTATTAGAAAAGGGAGAAGAACATGTTTCATTATTTTCTAATAGAAATGAAGAAATAGAAATAACAGGTCAATATTCAATTGATCAAATAAAGGAATATTGCAAGCAAGGCGATGAAATCGAAAGAATTTCAATTAAAAAGCCCTACCAAAATTTAGCTGAGAATGTAGTGATCATGGATACACCTGGTATTGACTCCACAGATGCTGCACATAAACTCTCAACAGAATCAATGGTTCACTTGGCTGATGTTGTGTTTTATGTGACAGATTATAATCATGTTCAATCTGAAGAAAATCTCTCGTTTGTCAAAGAAATGATTGATCGTAACAAGTACATTTTTTTAATTGTTAATCAAATTGATAAACATGTAGAAAGTGAAGTTTCATTTATTGATTTTAAAGATCAAATTTTCGAATCATTCTTAGATATAGGTTTACATAAAAGTGATGTATTTTTTACTAGCTTAAAAAAAGATCATCATCAGAACAATGAGTTGGAAAATATTCAAGAACTAATTACAACAGTTGTTACAAAAAGAATGGAATATATTGAAATAAATACACAAAACTCGGTTGTGCAAATAATAAAAGATTCTGTAGATTCTTATCAAGAACAATTAGAGATAAATATAGAAGACAAAGAACAGTATCAAAATTTAGTTCATCAACTATTGTCAGAAAAAAGTTCGATAGAAGGTTCCATTGAATCTGAAGAGGGGAATTTAAAAGCAATACAAAACGATATTACTGAAAAAGTGGAATCCATTTTAAAGAGTGCAAATTTAGTACCTTATGAAACTCGAGAAAAAGTTTCATCGTTTATTGAAGCTGTTGAACCAACATTTAAAGTGGGCTTTCTTTTTTCAAAAACAAAAACTGAACAAGAACGTGAAAATAGAAAGCAAGAACTATATAAAAGCTTAATGAAAAATCTTGAAACACAAATCACATGGCATTTTACTCCTTTGCTAAAGGAATATATTCAAAAGTTCGATATCCATAATTCTGAGATATTGCAACAGGTACAATCATTTTCAATATCGATTTCAGACGAACTAATTTCTGAAGCATTAAAAACAGGAGCATCTTTCAATAACCAGTATGTTTTAACCTACTCTTCAGATGTTAGTGAACTTATAAAAAGACATAGTAAACAACAAGTGATGTCTATATTTAAAAAGATAATTGGTGTGCTAAGAGATGCAAAACAAAGTATGATTGATGAGTATGAGCATCGTATAAATAACTGTATCAAGGAAATTAGTACTTATGAAAATATTTTAACTAAATTTAAGCAATTAGAAGATTATAAAATCTCTCTAAACAACCACTTAAATAACTCTGTTGGAGATGGAGAAATAGATAGTGATAAATGGTTGAAAATTAATCAATTATTTAAAAAAACAACTCTTGATGGAATTTCTCTTCAAAATAATAAAAAAGAAAAAACCACTTATTCTAACAAAGAAAAATTAGATGGAAAATCATCAGTCGGGAACATCGAAAATAGAGATGCATTCATAAGTGAAACAGAAAGGATAATTAATAATCTAGAAAATATAAAAGGTTTTAAACAATTCACAAGTGTGATTCATGATAAAGTGAAGAGTTACAAAAATCGTACGTTTACAGTTGCGTTATTTGGAGCATTTAGTGCAGGTAAATCATCTTTTGCCAATGCGTTAATCGGTAGTCGTCTTTTACCTTCTTCACCTAACCCTACAACAGCAACAATCAATAAAATTGCACCAACTACAAAACAGAAAGAACATGGAGTTGTCGAAGTCAAGCTTAAATCAGAAGAAAAATTAATTAATGAAATAATTGAGTCGATCCCATCGTTGAAAATTGAAACGACTACTCTTGGAATAGTAGGTGAAAAACTTAAATCGCTAAAAGGAAAAACAGTGAATGAAACAGAACAGATAAAAAAATATAGCACTGCATTACATCATTATCAGGAACTTATGGTGATAAGTGATCATTTAGTGGTGGATACAACAACAGAATTAATGAAGGATTTCGTGGCGAAAGAAGAAAAAGCTTGTTTAGTTGAAGAAGTGATTGTTTATTATGATTGTCCTATCACAAAAGCAGGTATTACACTTGTGGATACACCTGGAGCTGATTCTTTACACAAAAGACATACAGATGTGGCTTTTCAGTATATTAAAAAAGCAGATGCAATTCTCTATGTTACTTATTATAATCATCCATTCTCTAAAGGAGACAGAGAATTTCTTCGTCAGTTGGGAAGAGTTAAAGATTCCTTCACACTAGATAAAATGTTCTTTATTATTAATGCCATTGACCTAGCACAGGATGAAGAAGAAGTAGAGCTTGTAAAAGATTATATAAGGAATCAATTATTACAGCATGAAATAAGTAATGTTAGATTATTTGGTGTGTCAAGTTTGAATATTTTATCTAACAATATTAATAAGGAAACTGAATTTATTCAATTTAAGCACCAATTTGAGCATTTTATTAAACAGGAATTAACCAATACATCCATTCTTTCTATTCGTGAGGATCTAATGCGCTGTCTAGAAAGAATCCATTCTTTCCTAGATGCAGCTAAAAGGGATGAAGCAGAGAAAGAACAAGAAAAACAAATTCTATTAAAAGAAAGAAGTAATGTATCAAATGAACTTAATAATTTATCTGACAAACATATTATTTCAGCTGTTAAACAAGAAATAGAAGAGCTTATACATTACTTAAAACAAAGATTATCTTACAGGTTCAATGACTTTTTTAAAGAAGCTTTTCATCCAGGGGTATTTCATCATTCGTCGAATACACAACAGGCTTTATTATTATGTTTAAATGATCTTATCAAGACAATAGAATTTGAACTAATTCAAGAACTTCAAGCTACATCACTTAGAGTTGAAAATGTTATATATAGAGTAATGAATGATGAATTTGTAAGAGTTTCACAAATTATTAAACGACAATCACGCTCTGTATCTGTTACAAATCATGAAAAACAAGAAATTAAGACTCCTACTATAGAAATTGAGTTTTCAGATGAAATGATTGCAAAAGTAAAACAATCATTAAAGTTATTTAAGAATACAAAAGCTTTTTTCGAAAAAAATGAAAAAAAAGCGATGAGTGAAGATATGAGTCAAAGGTTTAGTGAACCTGTTTCTGAATTATTAACTATTTATACAAATGAATTCACAACTTATTATGAAAAAGTAATCGTCGATATTTATACTCAGTTCTTAACAGATATTACTGAGCAAGTTACAGAAGGTTTTGAAGCGTTATTAGACCTACAACCACAAAATACGGGGCTTCTTGAAAAACAGAAAGTTGAAATAGAAAACAGCTTGGAACTTTTAGCGTAGATAAGAAATAAATAATAAAGCTAATTTCTTAATTTATGGTAAAATCAATGGATATGTAGTGCATGGTAAGGAGGGTTAGCGTGGATAAGAAAACGTATCATGTTTGTGCGACTTGTATTCATTTTCAAGCTGAGCGAAAAGGAAAGCGGATGGTATACACCTGTAGCAGGCTAAAATATGAAACAAAGCCATCATATAAGTTTGAATGCTGGACTCCTAAAGATCATGTCACAAAGCTAATGAAAAGAAGAGGTGAATCTCATGAGTAATGTACACGAAGCTATAACAAAGCATAGTAACAGTCAACATCAACATGTACAAAGGTTCCTAAAACTAGAAGCAAAACGAGAAACACTAATTGAAGAAGCAGTGTTTTGTTGTGTTAATGCGTTGTCTTTCGAAGTTGATAAAATTAATGAAGTAACAGCGGAAATAAATCATTTGGCATCTAAAGGAATTGTTCCTACTAGAAAAACGGTGACAAAACAAATGGTTAAAGAATATGTAGTGAGAAAATACGGTCAATAAGACCAAATGAGATGATTTCCATTATTCAACAACTTTTATTTCATATAAAAATGAGTTTATAGTGAAAACTAATATGGAATATGATTGAAAGGTGTGTTTAAATAATGGGTCGAACTAAATTAGGAAATGCTAATGCTCAAAGAAACAATAATAAAAAGAAGAAAAATGATTTTAATACAGAATTTGCTTCTTATGCTCAACATGAAGCAAAGAAATTAAGCAGTCAAAATAAAGATTAAGAAAACCTTAATTACAAAATTTTCAGCCTGTAGTGTTCTTAAACTCTATGGGCTTTTTTATGTCTTAAATATATGAAACAAAGAATGGAGTGAAGTACCAACCAAATTTAAAACGATCTATGTTATACTATCTCAGGTGAAATGAAATCTGTTATTATGTTAAGATTAGTTCAGTAAATGAAACGAGAAAATGAATAGATTTGAGGAGATATGTGATGAAGAAAGATCATTTATTAATTGTAGATGGAATGGCACTGTTGTTTCGCTCATTTTTTGCGACTTCTGTTTACGGACAATTCATGATAAATAGTAAAGGTATACCAACTAATGCTATAAATGGACTATTAAAGCATTTGATTGCTGTAATTGAATATACAAAGCCATCACACGTAATTTGCTGTTGGGATATGGGAAGTAAAACATATAGAAATGAGTTATTTGACAATTATAAAGCAAATAGACCAGAAGCTCCGATAGAACTTATTCCGCAATTTGATTTAGCAAAAGAAGTGGTTGAGGCACTTGATATTCCGAATATTGGAATTGAAGGATATGAAGCCGATGATTGTATAGGAACATTAACTAAAATGTACGAAAATGATATGGATATTTCAATTATTACTGGTGACAAAGACATTCTACAACTTCTAAATGATACTGTAAATGTATTAATTTTTCAAAAGGGAATTGGAAATTACAAACATTATACAAAAAATAAGTATATTGAGGAGTTTGAAATTGATCCGACGATGCTTATAGATGTTAAAGCTCTAATGGGAGATTCTAGTGACAATTATCCCGGTGTAAAGGGAATTGGGGAAAAAACAGCTTTTAAACTAATTTCTCAATATCGATCAATCGAAGGAATACTACAGAATATATCAGAGCTAACTAAAGGGCAAAAAACAAAAATTGAAAATGACTTAGATATGCTTCATTTGTCTAGAAAACTGGCTGAAATTAATTGTGAAGCACCTCTAGAATGTTTAATAGAGAACGCTCGTTTAAATATTGATGAAGACAAAGCTTTTGCAATCATTAAAGACCTAGAATTAAAGGGAATTCATACACTTCTAAACAATTTATCTTTTGTAGAAGAAGCAATTTAATTCATTGCTTATATATGGTTACTATACCTTTAAACAATCATAAGAAGAAGTCAACCTTAGATCAACTTTTCTAAACAGGAGTATATACTTAAAAAGGATAATAGGAAATGAAGGAAGAAGCACACCTTCTATTCCTATTATCTGATAAGTATGTTTTATTTTACTTATTTATTTTGTATTCTTTTTTTTAGCTGCATTTTCAAGTTTGCTTTTAGGTTCTGTTGAAAATTCAACATCTTCACCATGGCCTTGTGGATTTACACTCGGCGCCTTCTGTCCACGATTATTGCCTTTCTTTTCACTACTCATGTTAAGTCACCTCCAATTTTATTATGACCTATATCCCTAAAAAAATTAAAGTCAATAAAATCGAGTTTCATACATAGAATTGATCCAAGGTGAATATTTTTTGAAGTCCACCAACTAAAAGGTTGTATGGACTATATGTATTTGTATAAAAGAAATTTCAAATAATCTTACAAAAAAATTTGTAAGATCAGAAAAAAGATAGAAATAATCGACAATTTTCGATATGATCATTATATACATAAAATAAGGATGATCATAACGATGGAAAAAACGATTAAAGAGTATGTGGACGATCTAAATGCCAAAGGATTTGTTTTTGGTGAAGATGTTTATGGTTTTATTCAGTTTGGGAAAGATTATACAGACGCAAATGATACAATGGTCAATATAGCGATTGAACTTACCTTGAAAATTCAGAAAGAATTCGATGGTGCATTTTTCATTTCTTTGCTTGAGATGTTTAATAAAGAGTCAATTACGAATCGAAAACAAGCATATTACTTTTCACAAAAGCTAAATTTAATTTGAAAAATACCTGTTTCTACGCACCTTGCTATTATCTAATAGTAAAGCTATGATTTTATTTAACATTCTCTGGACCCTTTTTCCTCATAAACTTTACTTCAGGAAGTTCTGAAAGAATCATCGCTAAAAAAATAAAAGTACAACCAACCAATCCATTTGCTGACAATTTTTCTTGAAGAACAATAAATGCTGTAACAGCAGCGAAAACAGGCTCCATCGCAAAAATCAAAGCTACTCTTGCAGCAGATGTAACCTGTTGGTATTTGGTTTGTATTAAAAATGCCAATGCTGTAGCAAAGATGGAAGTAATCAGTAAACCGAGTAAAACATCTGGTTGTAAAAAATTTTCCATTGAATAAGCTGCTTGACGTTCAAAGATAAATGAACTGATAAAGCTAAAAATAGAAACTGTGAATAATTGAATTATTGTTAGTACAAGGGCATCATGTTTTTTTGTATATTTGCTTGTGAATATAATATGAAGAGCAAAGGCAATTGCACAAAAAAATACGAGAAGGTCTCCAAAATTAATTTGAGATATATCTGATAATGTAAGGAAATATAAACCTGATGTACCAATTATTGCACTAACGATCACAATCATTCGAGGTTGTTCTTTTAAAATCCAAATAGATAATAAAGGTACGATCATAACACTAAGACCAGTAACAAATCCTGCTTTAGATGAAGTTGTATATAGTAAACCTACCGTTTGAAACGCATACCCTAAAAATAAGAAAAAACCTAAGAAACAACCTGAAAGTATTAAATCCTTTTTAACATGTATGAGAAATTTCTTTTTTACAAAGAGTAGTAATAATAATGTAGCGAGTAAAAATCGAGTACCGTTAAATAAGTGTGGTGGTAAAAACTCGATTGCTTTTTGAACAATGACAAAAGTCGCACCCCAAATAAATGCTACAAATAATAAGCTTCCATCTGCAATTAGTTTATTCACGTTTATTACCATCTTTCTTTTGACTTTACTGTTTTAATATCGCAGATCTTGCTAGTTGATCTGCCACTTTATTATCTTTGCTAGAAATCCATTTAATAAAAAAAAGATCAAATTGATCTGAAAGCTCTAACACCCGCTGTAGTAGTGGAGAATAAGAAGTATTTTTAACGAATTTTTTTTCGATCGCTCGATCAACAAGCTGTGAATCAGTGCGAAATGAGACCACTTTATATCCTTGTTTAAGGCAAATTTCCATTCCTTTTATAAGTGCGTGATATTCTGCTTCATGGTTTGTCATCTTTCCTAGTGGAAAAGAATAGCTCTCAGCAGTTCCGTGTCCTCTAATAAATATGCCAGCACCTGATAACCCTGGATCACCTGCACTTGCGCCATCAACATAAACTTCAATCATAGTAGATGAAGACCTCCTAAAATTGTAAATTGTTTTACAAAAAATAAATCGATGATAAAATAGATACCATTGTTACTTGATTGTATTGATTTGAAGTAAATCGAATATGATTATAGCATATTGATTAAATTAGTAAATAAAAGAAACAAGTAAAGCATAAAGTTCAATAATTATGTACTTAAATGTAAAATTCGTATTCAGGAGTGAAGACGGTGAAATACAGAATTGAATGGACATATATAACAAAAAAAAAGCTTGAAACAAATCTTGTATCTGAATACTTATCACTTAATGAAGCAATCATGTTAGCTGAAGATTTTATCCAAACTGGTAGAGTGAAAAATCTACAATATATATCTGAAGATTCTCAAACCTGGAATTTAAAAGAACTTAAAAAGTTAAGAGATATTGTTAAGGATGAGCCACATGATGTTGTTGCTTTCTTCGATGGGGGTTTTCAAAAATCCACAAGTTTAGCTGGTTTTGGAGCTGTAATTTATTATACACAAAGTGGCAAACGATACAGAATTAGAATGAATGAGAAAGTAGAAGGTCTTTCTTCTAATAATGAAGCAGAGTATGCTGCATTTGCATTCTTAGTCAATGTACTCGAAGAAAATGGGATTAGCAAACAGAAAATTCATTTCTTAGGCGATTCACAAGTTGTGCTAAATCAACTATCTGGTGAATGGCCGTGTTACGAAGAAGAATTTAATGTTTGGTTAGATAAAATTGAAAATAACCTAAAGAAGCTTAAGATCATACCTAATTATGAATCGATTTCTAGAAAAGAAAACACTGAAGCAGACAAATTAGCAACACAAGCAATGGAAGGAATCGATATAAGTAGTAAACTGATTATTGATGAGGAAGTTGAAGAAAATGAGTAAAAAGCAGACATTACAAGAAATAAGTGAGTTAATCGACATGTATTGTGTTGATTGCTTGGTGAAAAAACATTTACGAGAAGAAAGTGGCAAACGATATGCACATTCTTTTTGTATTAACCAATGTACTGTAGGGTTAAAAATCAAAAAGGTAGGAAAGAAATTAACCTGATTTTCTATCTGAAAAATTCCCTTTTAACATTCTGAAATAAATGAAATTATATAGTTGGATCAAATATGTCTTTGTTAGTTTTTTTAGCATAATACATTAACATCAGGTTATTATAGAATTCAGCAAGCACTCATTAAAATGAGCCCTTCTCATAAAAGAGAGGGCTCATTTTAATGACTAGCAATTCAACCAATGAATTGCCTCTTACTGTTTTGCTTCAATTAATTGATGTTCACATTGATCTAAAAGTTTTTTTTGTTGAGAAATAAACTCTTGGTCAACACCAGTTTCACTTGATCTGTTCATGATCTCTTTGGCATCATTGATTGCCTTTCCAGCATGTTCGAGAGCCTCAGGATCTAGTTGCATTGTTGCAGAACCAACCATTTTCTGTGCAGATTTAACAGCAATTTCAAGCTGACTAAGGTCATTCATACCACTAATTAGTCCAGTATGATTAATTTGATCCATTACAAAACACCTCCATTTATAGTCTTTGAAATTGAAGGTTAAATATTCGTTAAAAAAAACAAATTTATAGATGTATCACAAATTAACATGTCGTGGTAAAATAGAGGTATAAAACTTGTTTGTAAAAAAATAGCATCTAAGTAAAGAGATTGAACTATTTTTTCGGCAAATTCAAAATTAAAGGAGTAGAAGTGATGATGTCTAATGAGCCTTTAGATTCATCTATTAAAGAAGCATTTTCTGAGATCTATAAAGACATAGATAAATTAGTCTTTATAGCGAACAATGCAAACGTCTTTAATCAAAACGAAGTTAGTAGAATTGAAAAAGGAATAAAACAAAATGTGAAGGCAATAGAATATTTATTAATCAGTCAAAAAACAAGAACATAAAATGGACCTTCATTTTATGTTCTTGTTTTCAGAAATGAAAATAGTTAGATAGATTACGATATCAATGATAAAAGCTACTTTGTCTTAGCCTTTGTATGATGTGAAAATTTTAGAGTATAAACATGTACATTTATGGCAAAAATAAAAAGAGGCGGAGAATTCTCCAACCTCTGTGAGTTCATATGTTTATGGTTTAAATCACTTCTTGTAGAATTGTGATTATAACTTTGAAACGTTAGCTGCTTGAGGTCCGCGGTTACCTTCTACGATTTCGAAAGAAACTTCTTGACCTTCTTCTAATGATTTGTAGCCGTCACCTTGAATAGCTGTGAAGTGAACGAATACATCGTCGCCACCCTCAACTTCGATAAATCCAAAACCTTTTTCATTATTGAACCATTTTACTTTACCGTTTTGCATAGTACTTAATCCTCCTAATACTGTAGCACAGGTGGTGCTAAAAAAATTTTATCATAAACAGAATATGATATGTACAAAGATGATTTGGTTACAAAGAAGTTATTATATATATTCAAATTAATGATGCTTTAACTATACATCAGACTTGTAAATTTCGTCAAGACTAAGAAGGGAACTTTAACAAAACTTTCAGAAACTTTACATTTCATTTATTACGCTAATACTTTCAGGAAAACTAGCATATAATGCATAAAAACCTTGGGGGTATATTAGGCATGCGCAAATTTTATATACAAGGACAAGAAATGATATTAACTTGCAGTAGAAATGTTGATTATGAGGGATTTAATAGAGCGTATGAAAAAATATGCAATTTAGAAAAACAATATTTACAGATTGAAAAAGCAACGGTTATCATTCTTGTAATAAATAATAATAATGAGCATTTTGTTATTGAAAGAATGAATACAGATACATTTACTTTACATATACATTATCATATCTTAAGAGAACAAGTTTACAATTTATAAAAATGAATCTCTGATTAATTTAGATCTAGATAACTAGCTTCTACTAGTGGGGATATAATTGGTTTTTAAAATCAAACAGCTCAAATTTCTTTAATCAACATACTGATAAAAAAAACTAATTAATTTAAACATGACAAACAATAAAGAAAAAATGAGGATAAATTAGTAAAAATTCAGAAAATAATATCAATAACTGAATATATAATGAATTTGTCGTAATAAAACTAGTTTTCTTTTTTGAAAAAAGGTTTATAATTATGGTAATACTAATGTAGCTTATTACTATGCTACACAAGATGAGTGTTTTACATAATCATCTTCTAAATGATAAAGCTACATTTGCTAATAGGAAAGGGGAATGTATAGAAATGGTAGAAAAGTCTTTTGTAATTTCACATGAAGCGGGGTTACATGCTCGACCTGCAACAGCATTAGTTAACGCTGTAAATTCATTTACATCTGATGTAAATCTAGAAGCAAATGGACGTACAGTAAATTTAAAATCAATTATGGGTGTTATGTCTTTAGGAATCTCTAAAGGTACAAAAATTACAATTTCTGCTAGTGGTAGTGATGCAGAGGCAGCATTAGAAGCTGTTGAAAGAGCTATTACTACAGAAGGTTTAGGCGAGTAAATAAGCTTAGGCACTTTGCTAGATTTGAAATAGCATAATGAGTGAAATAGGAAGGTATCGTTCTATTTCCAAATTACGTATTGGCTCATGATCTAGAGATAAGGAAGTTATTTTCCCTCTAGTTTTGGTGAATCATTCAGATTGTTTCTAATTTTTAAAAAGCGGGCAACAGTACAAACTGTTGCCCGCTTTTTCTATTCTTTTCTTGTTTTATCTCTTTGATCTTTGTTTCTTTTGTTACCTTTGCTATTGTCCCCAGGAATATGTTCTTCAGCTAATTCTAATTCAAATAGATTCTTTTTTGGTGAGTTTTGATTCTCGCTACCTTTATTGTTCTTTTTGGTCATAAATAAACCTCCTGATCAATGATTAAATGACAATACTTACATGAGTTTATTCTGATCTTTGTCAGTGGAAATATTCATGAATAAAAGTCGTATTGAAAATTTTAAAATGTTGTGTATGGATACTTTGTTGGTATGAACTAAATTTAATTTCCAACTCAAGTATCATAACCATCTAATTAGCTGCATCAGTCAGACAATGAGTTCCAGAAACTCAACAATCTTCTTTTTGATAAATCCAAAATAAAAGTCAGATCATGATCAACTGGACTCAAGATCTGACTTTTATTTTATAGTTGAACGGCATTAGAGGGGTTTAGTTTATTTTGTAATTTATGTGATCGATGAACCCATCCTGTATATGAGGAAATGATCTCGTGGTGATTATTAAATTTAGCTACAGCCATATAGGGATAATGGTTTTTATGACGAAAACGCAGGTCCATCCAGCGCACTTCAAACTCCTTGTTACCTGGAATGATCATTGCATGAGTATGATTTGAGTTAGCAAGAAAGTGAACAATATTCTTATCATTTAGTGAAGCTTTTATTTTAGGGCAGTTAGGATCATGCTTATTAAATTGATGAACCCATAAAATGGTTTTACCTTTAAAGGAACCTACGTGGTATGTTGATTCGGATTCAATAACTATATCCCATTTATGTATCCATATTGTAGGTATAAGTGTATAATCACCATCAAAGTTAGCGACTTTTTTGACAAAGCTACGTACTTTCCTAGATATAATATATCGACTAGCTACGTAAAGAATTAAAAAGATATAAACATAGGCAAAAATAGTCCCTGGAAAATACCCTATACTCCAAAAGAAAAAACCGACTAAGTGAATAAGGTAGATAAAAGGGTCAATTAAGGGTAAAAAATTTAATGATAGCCACTTTTTTGTAAAAGGTCTTCCTGCCTGTGTTCCATATGCATTCATTACATCGAATAAAATATGTAATAAAACAGCTAAAGATGTCCAAACAAGTAAAGGTGATAAACTGATATTCTTACAAAAAAAGAAAATAATACATGAAACTAACAAAGGCCACATAATTAGAGCTGGTAGGGAGTGTGAAGCACCTCTATGATGCTCAATATACATTCCGTTTCCTTTGACTAATTTAATTATATAATCAAAATCAGGTGCATTTGAACCTAATACAGTTCCGAATAAAATGGCAGTAGCAAGTGAAGGATCTGATGAAACAGCAGGATCAAGATAAGCTAGACCTGCTAAACCAAATCCCATTGTTATATGAGTACTTGTATCCATTTTAAGCCTCCAGGTAAGTAGATAAACACTTTCACCCAAAAAGATTATTTAGTAGTTTACAGAACCAATCATCAGTTTCTTATCTCTAATATATGATGCTTCTTTAATCATATCATCTAATATTAAATCGGCTGATTGAGGAACATGAATTTTTTTTATGTTTTCTTTCATTCGTCTTAATCTTTTTTCATCAGCAAGAAGACTGTTTACTTCATTAAAAATGTCTTCTACTTGATTCACAATAATTGCAGCTTTTTTCCCCTCAAAATAAAGAGCATTTTCTTTTTCTTGCCCAGGAACAGGTTTATAGAGAATAACGGGAACTCCTAAAGCAGTTGCTTCAGTTAATGTAATTCCACCTGGCTTTGTTATCATGCACGAAGCTATACGGTATAGCTCATCTATTCTTTCTACATAGCTCAAAACTTTAATTTGCTCTGGATAGTTAGCAGAAAGTGATTCTAGGCTTTCCTTTAGGAGTGAATTATTTCCACATACAACAACTGTTTGGATATTAGCACTTTTGGAGATAAATGCTTGACATAGTTCCTTTACATTCTTTAAAACACCATGTGCACCAGCCATGATTAATAATGTTTTTTTAGTAGGATCTAGGTTGTATTTTCCATAGATTTCTTTTGTGCAAAGAGATTGTTGGAATTGTGAGCGTATAGGAATACCTGTCACTTTTATTATACTTGGGTGAATTCCAATTTGAATAAGTTTTTCTTTGACATTGTGAGTTGCAACATAATATTTATCAATGTTTTCATGGACCCATATTCGGTGTAAACAAAAATCTGTTAGTACGTTAAATGTCGGAATAACTGTACCAGTTTTTCGACGATATTCTGGAACCACAATCATAGGAAAGGTATTTATTATCATATCAGGTTGTTCATTTTTTACGATTTGATGTAATCGTTTGTGACCCATCTTAAAATATAAATTCATCATACGTTTGTTATAAATTTTATCAACTCCGTAATAAAAGAGACGATAAAACTGTTTACCTATTGAGAAACTCTTCAAATAAAGGTATTGAGTTATCTCAGAAAATATAGGGAAGGATTCAGAGTAAAGATTACATACTACAATTTTCTCAAATCCAAGTTCTTTGCATTTTTTCTCCAAAGTTTTGGCAACTTGGACATGACCATTACCATACTTCGCTGTTAAAATTAATACCTTTTTCAACACATTCACCTCAATCTAATCAGAAACAGTTCAATAAGAAACCAAAAACAGTTCATAATAATTTATATGTATCTATGAACTGAATTTGTCTTAAAGATTACCATATAAATGTTATTTATTTATAAAGCATTTATTAAGTATTTCTTAAGATGTAAAAATCTTGTAAAACATATTGAGATTTTGAAGGCGAATCAAATCAAAAAGTATGTTTCTTACGTTTACGGTCAAACCGGGTAACTTAATTAATCTTAATCCCAAAGATAAGGTGTTTCTTGGTAAACATAATAATTTAACCAATTAACGAATAATAGATATGCATGTGATCTCCAACAATGAATAGGCTGCTTATTTGGATCATTGTCTTTGAAGTAGTTTTCAGGAATGTTTATGTCTAGGCCTCTAGCGATATCTCTATCATATTCATCTTTTAATGAAGTTAATTCATACTCCGGGTGACCTGTAAGGAACACTTGTTTACCATCACGCGACATAACTAAGCATACTCCAGCTTTTTCAGAAACAGAAAGAATTTGCAAATCTGAAACTTGTTCGATTTGTTCTTTATAAACGTCAGTATGTCTTGAATGTGGTACAAAATAATGATCATCAAAGCCTCTCAATAATTTTACTGTAGGATCAATAATCTCATGTTCAAAAACTCCAAAGCATTTTTTTTCCAGTTTATACTTATTTACGCCATAGTGATGGAAAAGTCCTGCTTGTGCACCCCAACAAATATGTAAAGTTGAAGTAACATTTGTTTTAGACCAATCCATAATTGTTTTTAACTCATCCCAATAAGAGACATCTTTAAATTCTAAATGTTCGATTGGTGCACCAGTAATGATCATTCCATCATATTTTTTTTGTTGTATATGTTTAAAAGTAGTATAAAATTCCTTTAAATGCTCGATCGTAGTGTTTTTTGACTTATGTGTTTCAGGTCTTAAAAAAGTAATATTTAACTGTAAAGGTGAATTTCCAAGTAATCTTAATAACTGTGTTTCTGTCTTCTCTTTTTCAGGCATGATGTTTAAAATAACAATGTTTAACGGGCGTATATCTTGTGAATAAGCTCTTTTTTCATCCATAATAAAAATGTTTTCTTGTTCAAGTATTTCCTTTGCGGGTAAATGATTTGGTATATTAATTGGCAATAAAAGCACCTCCATATTTTTATGTAGACTTTGTTATGCGTTGTTGTTGTTGATTTCCGTTATAGTCAGTCGCAAGGAAAAAATAATACGTTTTTCCTAGGAGAGAATATAAAGATGTCAAACTGGTGGCTCTTTTCAAATGAAGTCTGTTTGATACTCATTTTTGAGAAAAAAATTTAATCAGGAGTCTCATCTATCCGTTTCAACCAACAAACTTAAATATTAACGCTAAGTATGAACATAGCTCTTTTGTAAATAAAATTAGTAAGCTCTGTGTAGAAATAAAACAACAAAACATCTTGGTTTTAGATTTTCTTAATTCCTTAACTATCAAAGATGCTTTTTAAAAGCTCTCTTAAAGTTGAAGTTAACTATTAATAATTAAAGTATTTGAATAGCTAATAAACTATTATAGAAAAATTAGAAAAGTTTTTCAATTCAAATTTTTTCACCAAAGTATCATTTACCTTAAATTTCAAATACGCCGAAGCGTAAATTGAAGGTTCCTATTCTATTTATGGTAAAATATTCTGAATGGAAAAAATCAATAAGGTGGGGAAATTTGTGGAGCATCATAAAATAAAATCAGATATTGAAATCGCACAACAAACACCTCTTATTTCGATACAAGAGATTGCTGATAATTATTTGGATCTTCGTGAAGATGAAATAGAGCTGTACGGAAAATATAAAGCAAAACTTTCTTTAACTATTTTAGATAGGTTAAAGGAGAAAGATCCTGGAAAAGTCATTTTAGTCACGTCGATAAATCCTACACCAGCAGGTGAGGGGAAATCAACAGTTACTGTGGGGTTAGGACAGGCTCTTAATCAACTTAATAAAAAAGCAATTATCGCGATGCGGGAACCGTCTCTTGGTCCTACTATGGGGTTGAAGGGAGGAGCAACTGGTGGGGGATACTCACAAGTGATTCCAATGGATGAAATAAATTTGCATTTTACTGGAGATCTTCATGCAATTACGACAGCAAATAACGCATTAGCTTCTTTTATTGATAATCATATCCATCATGGAAATAAATGCAATATTGATCCAAGGAGAATTATTTGGAAAAGAGTTTTAGATTTAAATGATCGTGCGTTAAGAAATATAACAATTGGTCTTGGTGGGCCTGCAAATGGAGTACCACGAGAAGATCATTTTGATATAACTGTCGCATCAGAGATTATGGCGGTTTTATGTTTAGCAGATAGCCTTACAGACCTTCGTGAAAGACTTTCAAAAATTGTTATTGGTTATACATATGAGAACTTACCAATCACTGTCAGTGACTTAGGATATGAAGGTGCTCTTACATTAATATTAAAGGAAGCAATTAAGCCAAATTTAGTTCAAACAATTGAACATACACCTGCTATTATTCATGGAGGACCATTTGCAAATATAGCGCATGGTTGTAATAGCCTATTGGCCACAAAAATAGCATCAAAGTTAGGTGATTATGTAGTAACTGAAGCTGGTTTCGGAGCCGATCTTGGTGCTGAAAAATTCCTTAATATTAAAGCAAGAAAAGGTAATATTAAGCCGTCGGCAGTTGTTATTGTAGCAACAATTAGAGCTTTGAAAATGCATGGAGGAGTTAGTAAGGAGCAGCTTAAGGAAGAAAATGTGGAAGCACTACTTAATGGCGTAGCAAATCTTAAGAAGCATATAGACACAATAGAAAGTTTTGGGTTGCCTTATGTAGTTGCAATCAACAAGTTTATTACAGACACAGATGGAGAGATAAGAGCGCTCTTGGATTGGTGTGGGGAATACGAACATCCTTCTGTTCTTTGTGAAGTGTGGGAACATGGTGGTAAAGGTGGAATTCAACTAGCGGAAAAGGTTCTTAATGTAATCGATCAGAAGCCGAACAATTTCCGTTTTCTTTATCGAGAAGAAGATACGATCAATCAAAAAATCTTTAATATTGTTAGTAAGGTATATGGTGCAACAGGAGTTCAATATACATCGAAAGCAAAAAAACAAATGGAAGAATACGAAAAGTATGGGTGGGGGGCTTTTCCAATTTGTATGGCCAAAACTCAATATTCGTTAACAGATGAAGCTACAATACTAGGAAAACCCGAAAACTTCACTATTACAATTCGTGAATTCAAAATTTCTCGTGGGGCAGGTTTTATTGTTGCTTTAGCTGGAAACATTATGACAATGCCAGGATTACCTTCCAAGCCAGCTGCTTTATTAATGGATGTGACAAATGATGGGAATGCTACAGGTCTATTTTAAGATTGTTTTTTAGTTTGTCGTTCTAGTGGTAATAAACAACTATAAGTTTGCTCACGGTCTATAATTTAGGCAGTAATTTGAAAAAGTAGCTTACTCAATAGGAGGTAAGAATGTTTGATCCAACTGTATTTGATAACCTGAAAGTAGTAATAGAAGGATATATCTATGACTTGGACTTAGGAAATGAGATTTCAATTAGACACCGTAGTGATGTTGTAGATATGGCCACGATGTCTCGGAAATATTCTATTCACTTTGTAAGTGACCATTTCAGAAGTACATATGTGAAAATTGATATTAATATGGATCAGCATCAGTTAGCAGGTGAACTTTTGCAAACGATTAATAACCCAGGGTGTGTTGTTTCACTAACATTCGTTGAAGAAAGTCAATCACAGGATTATGATGTTTTCTTTTATAAGAAATTGAAGAGAAATTGGGCAGAGAATCATGATGTCAAATTAATTGTCATTAAAGAACAATCAAAATCATCAATTAAACACATTCATAAGTATCAAATAAACTTCGCTACATTGTTTGGTGAAGATGACCTTGAAGAGCTTTTAAATATTGTCGATTCTGCAATTCTTTTGTTAAGAATGAAATCTATGAACTAACATACTATTTCTTGTGTCTTTTCTAATAACATGTGATGATTAAGATAATAATGGAGGGATAAAATGAGTATATACAATTTTGAAGTTGAAACAATTAAAGGTGAAAAGAAAACTTTAGAAGAATATAAAAATCAGGTTTTGTTAATCGTGAATACAGCTAGTAAATGCGGGTTTACACCACAATATAAGGAGCTACAAAAGTTATATGATGAGCTAGGAGGAGAAGGTTTTACAGTTCTAGGTTTTCCATGCAATCAATTTATGGGTCAAGAACCTGGAGAGAATAACGATATCGAAAGTTTTTGTGAAATAAATTATGGGGTGAAATTTCCAATGCACTCAAAAGTTGATGTGAATGGTGAAAATGCTCATCCCCTTTTTGTAGAGCTAGCTTCACAGGCCCCCGGATTACTTGGAAGTAAAGCAATCAAATGGAATTTCACAAAGTTCTTAGTTAACGCGAAGGGTGAAGTAGTTGAGAGGTTTTCTCCTAATACAAATCCTAGCGAAATTAAGCCGAAAATAGAAAAATTGCTAAAGGAAGTCTAATCATGGACTTCTTTTTTTCTGCGTTTTAGAAATATTAATTAGTAGCTGTGGATAAGTAATGAGTTATCTAGTTTTAGCACGCTTATTCTTTCCTTATAATAGTCAGATTAATTAATATCTAATTCCAAATAAATTTCGTTTATAGATCACTATGTTTTGCGATAAAATCATTTAACCCTTCAATTTTGTTTACTCACTCTAAAATTAAAAAGTATTGAATTTGGTTTTTATGGAGAGGAGTAATTTTATATACTTTATAACCAATGCTTAATAATTGAGATAAAGTTTCTGCACAATGATAGCGTGGTCTTTCAACAGGTGCATGATAACTTTTGTAAAGTTGTTTAAATGTATTTCCATCACATTGAATTAATATCACATGTTTGCCAGTCCAAGGCTGACCAATCGTTAATTGTGGATTTCGATGAAATTTCATACATAATCTCCTTTTATTTAATAAGCTTTGTTAAAGCTCAATATTGGATTTTAGCCACTTGTAGATCCGATTGAAGATATGAGACCCTTGGCTTAGAGAAGGGTGTGAAAGGTAGCGAACTATAACTACAACAGAAATTAGCCACCATATTTAACAGAGCCTGATTGGTATTAAATAACAAAAATTACCGAATTATAAGGATTCTTTATCACATTATATTTATGAATAGGAGAAATGTGAAATGGACAAAAAAGTAACTATAGCAGCAATTGAAAATTATGTTTATAACAAACTTATAAATGAAGGAAGCGGTCATGATTGGTGGCATATTGACAGAGTACGGAAAAATGCACTTAAAATAGGAAAGCTCGAACATGCTAATTTGTTTACTGTTGAACTGGCAGCGTTGTTACATGATTTAATAGATGACAAGCTCGCAGAAGAAATAAAGATTTCTCCAGATGATGTACGGTCTTTATTAAAAAAGCAATTTGTTTATGATTCAGTAATAGATGAGGTCCTTTCTATTATTCAGAAAATTAGTTTTCGTTCTAATATATCGCGAGAATTTTTATCACTCGAAGGTATGGTTGTTCAAGATGCTGATCGTTTAGATGCTATTGGTGCTATTGGTATAGCTAGGACGTTTGCATATTCAGGATCACGAGGACAACTGATATATAATCCAAGTAATAAACATGGAAAAGATGCAATCCAACATTTTTATGAAAAATTATTAAAATTAAAAGATTTAATGAACACTGATACAGGTAAAATGTTAGCAAATAAAAGACATGAGTTTATGGAATTGTATCTAGAAGAGTTTTATCACGAATGGGGAAGTAATGAATAAAATGGTTTTTAACAGAGGCATTTGAAAAAAATATTGTTAATTACCTTTAAAAATAGTCAATAAAAAGACGCAAGAATAATAAGAATTTTAAATCTTGCGTCGAAATAATCTATTAAATTATTGCGGTTACTAAGAATTTGGAATTCTTTTTGCTCCAAGATAACGTTCCTTCCAGTAACTGTTTGATAAATCGCTAATCGTTACTCCTCGTGAAGAACTTGTATGGATAAATTGTCCGTTACCTAGATAAATTCCTGCGTGTGATGGTCCAGGCTTGTAGGTTTCAAAAAATACGATGTCACCAATTCCAATCTTTTGTACTTCTCTAGAGTAATTCCACATTTCATTGACAGTCCGAGGTAAAAGGATATCTGCTTTTTCAAAAACATATTTAATAAAGCCACTACAATCAAAACCAGAGGGTGAAGTACCACCCCATACATAAGCTGTTCCTAAAAGAGACTTAGCAACAGACGTAACTGAGGAATTTACCTCCGTAGTTTGGGCTGCTTTCACTTTAACAGTTTTTAGTGTTTTCCCTTTTTTGTTTCTGTTAGAAAGAAGATGAATTTGAGTAGGTGTGTTTATTTCACCAGTTACCTCTAGGTTATTCTTTTGTTGATATTCTTTTACTGCTGATAAAGTTAATGGACCATAAATACCATCGATTTGCCCATTGTAATAGTTTAAGGTTTTCAACTGTTGCTGAAAAGGTTTTACTTCCTCAGTTTGATCACCCAATCTAAATTCCTTTGTAGAGGAATTTAATGTTGTTAGCTTTGTTAATGTTTGTTTACCAACGATCCCATCGACCTTTAAATGGTGTAGTCGTTGGAATTGTTTGACTGCGTTTTCTGTTTTCTTTCCATAAACAGCATCAATTGATCCATTGTATAAAGTGAGTTTCGTTAGTTTAGTTTGAACATTTTCAACAACTTGACCGATATGACCATACCTAACAATTTGAGTTGTTTCAATGGAAACATGTTTATCTTCATTTTGATCTGTAGAAATGCCTGCTTTAACTAGAGAAGGTCCACTAAGCATAATTCCAGCAGCTACTGATGAAATGACAAATGCTTCTTTCGCCGAGCTTGCTATTGACATACTTTGTCTCTCCTAACATGAATAAAATATAAAACAATGTCCCTAAAGGATACTGTGAAATTAAAATATTATGACAAAATCCTTGTTCATCCACCAGTAGTAGACAAGTTGAAACCTAATAATAGCAAGTGAAGAATAGGCTATGTTACAATATCGTTACGAAAACAAATGAAAGAGGAGTGACAGAATGAAGATAAAATCAATTGAACCTACTCCTAGTCCTAATACAATGAAAATACTTTTAACAGAAGAGCTACCTTCTGGTAAGAGTAACAATTATAAAAAGGATCAAGCGAGTGAAGCACCTCTTGTAATTAAGGAAATTCTTGAGGTAGAGGGTGTAAAAGGAGTCTACCATGTTGCTGATTTCCTAGCAGTAGAACGTAATGCGAAATATGATTGGAAAGATATATTAGCAGGAGTTCGTCAAGCTTTTGGAGAAGGTATAACAGAAGAATCAAATGATCGATTAGTTAGTGATGACGCATTTGGTGAAGTGAAAGTATTTATTCAAATGTTTAATAATATCCCTATGCAAGTGAAATTAACCGACGGTATCAAAGAACAGAGGTTTGGACTTCCAGATCGTTTTAAAGAAGCTGTATTGAATGCACAGCAAGATAATGAAAATGTAGTATTAGATCGTCAGTGGAAAGAGAAGGGTGTAAGATATGGCGATCTAGAAGATATCGGAAAAGAAGTTGTTGATGAAATAAATGCTGCTTATTCTGATGAGCGATTACAAAAACTTGTTAATGAAACAACTGGAAAAAGTGATAAAACAAAATTAATGAGAACATCATATAAAGTAACTCTAGACATGTTAAATGAAGATGATTGGACAAAACGATTTGCTCATTTGGATCAGATGAATCCTTCTGAAGAAGATCTTGAAGTTTTAGAGAAGGCGCTTGATGATGAAAAAGCATCAATTAGAAGGTTGGCAACAGTTTATTTAGGAATGATTGAAAAACAAGATGTACTGCCGCTTCTGTATAAAGCTTTAAAAGACAAATCAGTGACTGTTAGAAGAACTGCTGGAGACTGTTTATCAGACATAGGTGACCCATCAGCAGCGACAGCCATGATGGAAGCTCTTAAAGACAAAAATAAACTTGTTAGATGGAGAGCTGCAATGTTTTTATTTGAAGTAGGAGATAATCAGGCTCTACCTGCTTTAAAAGAAGCAGAAAATGATTCTGAATTTGAGGTAAGTATGCAAATAAAAATGGCGATCGAACGTATAGAAGGTGGAGAAGAAGCAAAAGGATCTGTATGGAAACAAATGACAGAAAGTAGAAAAAGCTAAACATAAGATCAATAGAGTGGCTGGGACATAAGTATTAAAGCTAATGATAAACCCGAATTATTAGGTGGGATATCAATTAATCATTCGCCTAATAGTTCGGGTTTTTATTTGCTGTTATCAATAGTTTTTTTGATTTTGCGTAATAATTTTAACAACTAGTGGAATAGAGCGGAAGTCACTCGACTCCTACGGGAATTGAGGAAAGGCTGAGACCCCGCAGGCATGCCGAGGAGGCTCAGTTTCCTCCCCGTGGAAAGCGAGTGGCTGCAGCGCAATGGAACGAACTTGTTTCTGTCAGCTTAACTGAATTTAGATTTATGCGCCTTTTTGTATGACTTATTTAATTATATCCCAGCCTCTTTTTATTTTTTTTTATAAATTGTTTGAATATTGTTGCAAAACATGCAAATTCGAACTATAGTATTTAACAATAATAAATTTTGGAGGTTCAATCATGACCAAGGATTTGAGAAGTGAAAGTAAAGTGTTTGAAGGTGCATTAAGAGCGCCGAATCGTGCAATGTTACGTGCTGTTGGTTTTAGCGATGAGGATTTTAAAAAGCCAATGATCGGGGTTGCTAGCACATGGAGTGAAGTAACTCCATGTAATATACATATAGACAAGCTTGCTGTTCAGTCGAAAAAAGGGGCGAATGAAGCAGGCGGTAAAGGGATGATTTTCAATACGATTACTGTATCAGACGGTATCTCAATGGGAACTGCAGGTATGAGATATTCATTACCAAGTCGCGAAGTTATTGCAGACTCGATTGAAACAGTTGTTGGTGGAGAGAGCTTAGATGCAGTAGTAGCAATTGGTGGCTGTGACAAAAATATGCCCGGTTGTTTAATTGCTTTATCTCGAATGAATTTACCATCTGTCTTTGTATATGGTGGTTCTATTAAACCTGGTAACCTTAACGGTAAGGACATTGATATCGTATCTGTTTTTGAAGGTGTCGGGCAATATAATGCAGGAAAAATTGACAAAGAAGAATTGAGTAAAATTGAATGTCATGCGTGTCCAGGAGCGGGGTCTTGTGGAGGAATGTACACGGCTAATACGATGGCATCTGCAATTGAAGCTATGGGTATGAGTTTGCCAGGAAGTTCATCAAATCCTGCTGAATCAGAAGAAAAATACCAAGATTGTTTTGATGCAGGTGATGCTGTTTATAATCTTGTTGCAAAAGGAATCAAACCTAAAGACATTATGACAAAAGATGCTTTTGAAAATGCAATTACTGTTGTTTATGCTCTTGGTGGTTCTACAAACGCAGTCTTACATTTACTAGCGATTGCACATGCTGTTGATGTAGATTTAACAATTGACGATTTTGATCGTATTCAAAGACGTGTACCACATTTAGCTGATCTTAAGCCAAGTGGTAAATATGTTATGAATGATTTACATCAAGTTGGTGGTGTTCCTGCTGTTATGAAGTATCTTCTACAAGAAGGTTTACTTCATGGAGATTGTTTAACAGTAACAGGTAAAACGATTGCTGAGAACCTTGCAGAATGCGCTGACTTAAAAGAAGGGCAAAAAGTAATTTATCCTATTTCAGAAGCAAAACGTAAAGATGGTCCACTTGTGATTCTACGTGGGAATCTAGCTCCAGAGGGAGCAGTTGTGAAAGTGTCTGGATTAAAGGTATCTAAATTAACGGGTCCAGCAAAAGTATTTAATACTGAAGATGAAGCTTCAGAAGCGGTTATTTCTGGTGATATTAAAGCAGGAGATGTTTTAATTATTCGATATGAAGGACCAAAAGGTGGTCCAGGTATGCCTGAGATGCTTTCTATTTCAGGAATATTAGTTGGAAAAGGACTTGGGGAAAGTGTTGCCTTGCTTACCGATGGACGTTTCTCAGGGGGATCTCATGGACTAGTAGTCGGTCATATTTCTCCAGAAGCACAAGTGGGTGGACCAATAGCATTTGTTGAAAATGGAGACATTGTAACGGTTGATAGTGAAGCAAGAGTACTTACAGTTGAATTAACTGAAGCTGAAATTGCTGAAAGAAAGAAAAATTGGAAAGCACCTAAGCTAGCTGCAAGAGGTGTTCTTGCAAAGTATGCTCGTAATGTTTCAAGTGCATCAAAGGGAGCAGTTACAGATTTATTTGAAGAAGAAAAGGAAACTATTGAAGTAAAATAGATAAATATTAAGACAAAACAAATAACCAAAAGTGGAGATTTCTCCATTTTTGGTTATTTCACATTATTTGCAGAAAAAGTTTTGCTATAGTATTCTTTAACTACATGTAAATAGCCAGGAGGGATTTCTATGTCAATGGCATATGAAGAATATATGAAACAAATCGTTAAACCAATGAGAGCAGAGCTAACAAATGCTGGATTTGAAGAATTAACAACTGAAGAAGAAGTGGTTGAGTTAATGAACGATTCAAAAGAAACAACTTTTATTGTTATTAATTCTGTTTGCGGGTGTGCAGCAGGCTTAGCTAGACCAGCAGCTACCCAAGCAGCTTTTAATGCAGAGAAAAAACCTGGAAAACTTGTCACTGTTTTTGCTGGTCAAGATAAAGAAGCAACTAGTAAAATGCGTGAGTACTTTAAAGGGTATGAACCATCATCACCATCAATGGCATTAATGAAAAATGGAGAAGTTGTTCACTTTATTCCAAGACATGATATTGAAGGTAATTCAATTGAAGGTATTATGGAAAACCTTCAGAATGCTTTTGATCAACATTGTTAAAAAAGATGCATTTTGCATCTTTTTTTTGTTAGAAACCTTCTCAACATGAAAGGTGCTTTGCGGATTGGATCTGATGTTAATGAAAAACATTTTTCCAAAACAAGAATTTAAAAAGTAGAAAGAAGTGCGTGATCATGATCGTAACCACATCAAGTAGACCAGATCCTGAATTGCTTTTTACAGCTGAAAAAGCTGCAAGTGATTTAAATAGTCCATTTATATTGAGAAATAAACAAGCGATACAAACTATGAAGATAACCTTAAAGGAAGATATATTAGTCATTGGAAAAAATCGAATGGAATTGCATGTTCTGAATACGAATGCTCCTTTATTTTTTCATCCGAACTCAGCTATGTTTAGAATAAAACGATTGTTAAGAGGTGAATCTGATTCATTTTTAGAAGCCTGTCTTTTAGAAGTTGGTGATTCTTTTTTAGATTGTACGTTAGGTCTTGCTTCAGATAGTATTATTGCTAGCTATTGTGTTGGAGAACAAGGCTTTATTCAAGGAATTGAAGCAAGTGAGAAATTAGCTTATATCGTTAAAATGGGTTTGAAGAGCTGGATCACTGATTTAACAGAACTCAATGAAGCTATGGATCGTATTCAAGTTTCTTCACAAGACCATTTAACCTTTTTAAAAGGGTGTAAAAATAACACTTTTGACGTTGTTTATTTTGATCCTATGTTTGAAGAATCAATTGATGAATCTATTGGATTGTTACCTTTGAAAAGCGTTGCCGTATATGAACAGTTAGTTCATGAAGCAATAGTAGAAGCGAAAAGGGTAGCGAAAAAAAGAGTTGTATTAAAGGATCATTGGAAAAGTACTCGATTTCAAGAACATGGTTTTATCGTCGACATTAGGAAAACGGCAAAATTTCATTATGGAGTTATAGAAATAGGTGAATAGCAGATGATAACACTATTGGAGGTGTTATTATATGTCTAAAATAAAGAAAGATCCATCTAGAATAGGTTTAGGTTCGCCTAATGTTGAAGGACAGGGAACAACTACAAGAGAAACAAAAGGGAAAAGCGTAGACTCTGCAAGAAAAAAAACGAAACAAAAGTAAAAAATGGGATCATTACGATCCCATTTTTGTTATATTTATGTATTAATCAGTTATTTCAAGATAAATGAAAAATGCAAGTGTTGCAAAGCAGCCGATGAAAAATAAAGTGTCGTAGCTCATGTTATAACCCCTCCTAGCACTTTTAGAAAATAATAAATATATGTAATCTTATTTTAAACGTTTTTAATGATTATTAAAAGAGCTTTCATTTATTATTTAATTTCTTTTAAGAATTTGAAGCGTTTAGAAGAAATAAAGACGTTTATACATAATTTGGTATAGGTACCTTAGTGTTATTTTATCTACTAAATGGATTTTAACATGGAATGTAATGGATAACATCAAACATATCTTGTAAAAGAACGAAAAGATAAATCTCTCGTAACCTTAAAATTGATCTTTCACTATACAGATAAAGCTTATTTTTGAGACTCAGTATGCTTTATATTAATTTTCTTGGTTTATCCACTTTCTCCTAGGTTGTATGTTCATTAAAAGCGACATGGGCCTGTGAGTTCACCTTATGAATCCTCATACCGCAGATATATAAGAATATTCTTTAATACATTATATAAGAAACTATTATATAAGGAATATTTTATTTGTGAAAATGTCCTGTGTGAATAATTATGCTTTTATTTTTATCTATTACTTTTTGTTAGGCAACTGTAACAATATTGTTATATAAATTTGTATTCTGGTATGTTAGAATATTATTAAATTAGTATAGTTTGGAAGGAAGTAATCCTATGAATAAATGGATGAAAAAATCACTTGTCATTCTATTTTCTATCGCAACCTTCGGACTTGTCACACCACCAGCATCTCTTGCGGTGCAAGATAAGCCTTCTGAAGATAGCCTTTCAAAAGCTACATTTCCTAATGGAGAAATTGATAACGCTTTATCTGCAAATTTAGAGCAGTTTGATGATCAACAATACTCTCTTACTAAAGAGCAGTTTTTGACACATATGATTACTGAAGCGGAACATAAATCATTTCTTAAATTTGGAGATAAAATCTCTGTTGTGATTGAAGAAGAATTTAAACAGGTTATTTTTCCGAAAATAGAAGAAGTTATTACTTATTATTTAAATGTAGAAGCTGATGAACAATTTGAACACTTAGCTATTTCTAAACCTTCAGGTGGTACTGGAGAGAAAATTTTCCATATTTATAACACGGAAACAGGGCAAGATGTATTAAGATTTCATGTTCGTCGTGAGAATCGACCATTAGAAGGCTACTGGTTTAATTTTCATTATCATACTTACCATGATTCCTTTCAATCTCATAAAGATCTAGGAAGTATATATTGGAACAAAAATACACCACCAAACTGGAATACTCTTCATTAATTATTTTAAATTTAATAAGGTAGGTATTTATTCTTTATTTAAATAGTTTAGTCGTCGAAACTAATTTAAATCAGGAAAAATACCTACCTTTTTGTGTGCTATAAATTACATTTCTAAGAGAATGTAAAATCATCCTCTAACTTAGTCGATCTATCAATATTTACTTCTATAATTTTTCCAATATTTGTAGATATCTAGCTGGGATTTACTAGATATGATATGATAATAGTAGATTGAAAGACAGACTTCGCATTTAATTAAATATACCTCATCTTTAAATCCTTAATGACATCGAGAGGATGAACACCGTGAGAAAGGTCCTTATTTTCCTTATCATCCTGCTTTGTTGTATTCCTTTTTATCATTTAGCCATGGCTTTCCCAAAAGGGATACAATTATCAGAGTATCAATTTAAGAATACTAACCTTACCTTAACGAAACCAGTGCTAGGAGAACTCGTCTACTTACCGACTAGCTTTTTTGAAGAAAAAGATGCAATGAGGATGATCCAAAATCTTGAAAAAATAGATGAAGGCATTTTATCTGCTGCTGCTAGAGAAAGTATTCAAATAAAACTCTTCACTGGTTCATTAACTAATCAACCAGGACTTGGAAGCTTAAAAAATAGTAAACCAAGAGGCTATACCGAATCTGATTCTTATTGGGATTTAGTTCCTGGTATGAGTGATAATAGAGTTGTCTACGCAAAGATCGGTCACAGTGAATTCGGTAGTGGACATGGATCTGTTTCATTAGAATTACATGAATTTGCACATGCGATAGATCGATATGTTTTTCATTATATTAGATTAGATCCAATTTTTATTAATATCTGGAAGCAAGAAGTGAAAGGAATCTTTCCGTTTAGAGACTATTTTATCAATTTTCCTGAAGAATATTTTGCTGAAGCCTTTGCAATGTTTTATTTTGATGAAGAAACACGTAAATTATTAAAGCAAAAAGCACCACTTACCTTTCAATTTATACAATCGTTAGAAAAAAAGGTCACAGTTCAAGAATATAATAGTTATTATGGGCAATCAGATTACTAAATGTTAAAATACATGGAGTACTAAGTAAGGGAAGTGTCGAGATTATGAAGCAATATCTAGAGTTATGTAAGCATGTTCTTGAAAATGGATTTAAAAAAGAAGATCGGACAGGCACAGGGACGATAAGTTCTTTTGGTTACCAAATGAGGTTCAATCTTCAAGAGGGCTTTCCATTAATGACAACAAAAAAACTTCACACAAAATCAATTATTCATGAACTATTATGGTTCCTTAAAGGTGACACAAATATTAAGTATTTACAAGATAACGGTGTACGCATTTGGAATGAGTGGGCAGATGAAAATGGGGAACTTGGTCCAGTTTATGGTCACCAATGGAGGTCATGGCCTACAAGCAATGGCTCAACGATTGATCAAATATCAAATGTTGTAGAGCAAATTAAGACTAATCCTGATTCTAGAAGATTAATTGTATCAGCTTGGAATGTTTCAGATGTTGATCATATGGCATTACCACCTTGTCATTGCCTTTTTCAATTTTATGTGGCAGAAGGGAAGTTGTCTTTACAACTGTATCAACGTTCAGCAGATGTTTTTCTAGGCGTTCCTTTTAATATTGCATCATACGCATTATTAGTTCATATGATGGCACAAGCAACTGATCTTGAAGTAGGAGAATTTGTTCATACATTTGGTGATGTTCATATTTATACGAACCATTTAGAACAAATTCATGAACAATTACAAAGAGAGCCACATACTTTACCAACTTTAAAAATTAATAATCAAGTAAAATCTATCTTCGATTTTAATTTTGATGATTTTTCTTTTGAAAATTATGAACCACATCCACACATCAAAGGAGCTGTTAGTGTTTGATTTCCCTAATCGTTGCAATGGATGAAAAGCATTTAATCGGCAAGAATAATGAACTACCTTGGAGACTACCTCAAGATTTAGCTTATTTTAAGCGGATTACGATGAATCACAAAATTGTGATGGGTCGTAAGACATATGAATCTATCGGAAAACCTTTGCCAGGTAGAGAAAATATTATTTTAACAAGAGATCCTTCTTATCAGATAGAGGGGTGTAAGATATTGCATTCAATAGATGATATTCTAGATTTAGCAAGAAATACAGATGAGAACGTTTTTGTCATAGGTGGTGCCGAAATATTTAAAGAGGTTTTACCATACTCTGATAGACTGTATATTACCCATATCCATCATGAATTTGAAGGTGACACGTATTTCCCCAAGCTAGAAAGTTCTGAATGGGAATCTGTTTCAACACAGCACGGAGTAAAAGATGATAGAAATCCATATGAATTTGATTTTGTCGTTTATGAGAAAAAAAGTAAATAGTTCTTTAAAAAGGGTAACCATGATCAGCAAGGTTCATGTGTTACCCTTTTTTATGTCATACTCCTAACAATACTCGATAGATGTTATAGTATCCGCATTAAATTATTTGACATTTGATTAGTGTATGTAATCAATGAAAAGGAAATGAGTTATTATGTTAAGAATGATTTCTACAATTTTAATTGGCTATCTTTATATTATTTATAAACTTCCTCATTTATCGAGGATTAAAAGATCCACTAGTGATTTCACTAATAACCAATTTAAAGAAGAAGTTCATATGATCACGAAACGTTGGGCTAGATTATTAGTTAAATTAACTGGTTCAACTGTCACGGTACATAATGAGAGTAATATACCAAAAGGACCTGTTCTTATTGTTTCAAACCATCAAGGGAATTTTGATATTCCTGTTATTATTGGATATCTTCAGAAACCAGCTGGTTTTTTAGCTAAAAATGAGATGAAGAAAGTGCCATTCGCATCAGTTTGGATGGAAGCGATAGGGTGTGTGCTTGTAAAAAGAAATGACCGTAGAGGGGCTATTCAAGCTTTTCACGATAGTGTTGAGGAGCTCAGAAGAGGACAATCGCTTATTGTGTTTCCAGAAGGTACAAGAAGTAAGGGAACAGAAATTGGCCAATTTAAGACAGGAGCAATAAGAATGGCTCTAGAAGCAAGAATTCCAATTTTGCCAATCACGGTTAGCGGAACTTATAAAATAATGGAGAAAAACAAAGGAAAAAAATTCACATCATCTCCTATTGATTTGTATATTCATAAGCCTCTCTATCTAGATGATACAACTTTAGAAGTAAAAGAGATAACCGAGTTAATAAGGAACGCAATTAAATATAAAGATAAATCATAATTAAATGAATGTCGTAAAAAAACAGACCTAGAACTAATTGTTAGAGAAACAACTAGCCTACTAGTCTGTTTTTTTAAGGTAAAAGATAAAATAATACTGCAAAAAAATGTACAATAGTACCTGCTAAAACAAACAGATGCCAAACTGCATGGTGGTATTTAAATGCTCTCCAAACATAAAAGACTGCACCTATTGTGTATAATACGCCACCAATGACAAGGAGAATAACCCCATTAGAAGGAACGTTTGTACTAATTGGTCCCCATGCAAATACGATTAACCAGCCCATAACAACATACATTACAGTGGAAAAAAACAGATATTTTTTCACGAAAAAGGATTTAAAAACAGTACCACCAATAGCTAATCCCCAGACGATTCCGAATAATGTCCAGCCAAGCCAACCTTTCACAGCTATAAATAAAAAAGGTGTGTAAGTACCAGCAATAAAGAAATAAATTGCTGAGTGATCTAATATTTCAAATATGTCCTTCGCTTTTCCTGCTGGAAAGCTATGAACAAGTGTTGAAGATGTATACAATAACACCATCGTTACGCCAAATAAAGTAAAACTTACAACATGCCAAGGTGTACCATATAAGGAAGAGAAGACAATCAATAGAACAAGTCCAGCCACGCTTAACAGTCCACCAATACCATGAGTGATAGAATTTGCAATTTCCTCTCCTTTGGAGAATGTGTGTGTATTAGCCATTGCTATCTCCTTTCAAGAGCAAGTACTTATTATGTTTACTTTCTATGAATCTTTACCTACAAAGATCTAAAATCCTATGATCTATTATACCATCAAATGACATCTAATCCTAACATATAAGAAAGGCTTTCTTCCAAAAAAGAGAATGGTAATCTTGTGTGATATTTTGTAGGAAGAAAGCAATAAACGATGAAAACGTTTTTAAAAGATTTTTATTTATTATTCAGTTTTTTTCTTCAACAACTTGTTGTAAGGACTTAACCATTTGAAGAAATAAGGTCTTATTTTCAAAGTTACTTATATCCCAATTATTTTCTATCCATAATAGCATACTAGTAGGATCGTTAAACACTTCACCACTAGTATCTTCCTCTCTTATCATGTACCGTCCATTATCATTATCAGCTACAACCCAGCAAGGAATCGCTCCATCTTTATTCTTAAGATCAAATTCCATTCATTATCACCTCAAAACTTAGTTTGACTTATTATTTATCTTTTATGTGAACCCTTACATTTAAAAATTCTGTAAAAATTTACGATATTACCTTTAAATTTAGAATATTCATGATATAATTTCAAATTAACAAGCAAGCTTTTGGAAAGGGTCGTGACAATGAAACAAATGATAAATGATGTAGAAAATGTTTATGTAGAAGATATTTTAAAAGCACACCATCTTTTAAAAGATGTTGTAACACACACACCACTTCAAAAAAATGAACAACTATCTGATAAGTATCAGTGTAATATTTATCTAAAACGTGAAGATTTACAAGTTGTCCGATCTTTTAAGATACGTGGAGCATTTAATAAAATAAAGCAATTAGATACAGAACAAACAAAAAATGGAATTGTGTGTGCGAGCGCAGGAAACCATGCACAAGGTGTGGCATATTCTTGTAAACAATTGAAAATTCATGGAAAGATTTTTATGCCATCTACTACTCCTCGTCAAAAAGTGTCGCAAGTTGAATTGTTTGGAAAAGAGTATGTGGAGATTATTTTAGCTGGAGATACATTTGATGATGCTTATCAAAAGGCTGTAGCTAGTAGTGAAGAAGAGCAACGTGCATTTATCCACCCTTTTGACGATTTTGATGTTATTGCTGGTCAAGGTACGGTTGCAGTAGAAATTTTAAATGATACAGATGTTGAAATAGATTATGTTGTAGCGAGTGTTGGTGGTGGAGGCTTAATTTCGGGAGTAGGAACATATTTTAACTCAATTTCGCCTAATACAAAAATGATCGGAGTTGAACCAGAAGGTGCACCAGCTTTATATAACTCTAGACTAGAGGATAAAGTAATCACTCTTGATAAAATTGATAAATTTGTTGACGGAGCTGCTGTGAAAAAAGTTGGTAATAAAACCTTTTCGATTTGTAAAGATGTTGTAGAAGACGTTTTACTTGTCCCAGAAGGTAAAATTTGTACAACAATTCTTGAGTTATATAACGAAAATGCCATAGTTGCCGAACCTGCAGGAGCTATGTCAATTGCTGCGCTAGATTTCCTTAGAGATCAAATAAAAGGAAAAAATATAGTATGTGTTGTCAGCGGTGGAAATAATGATATAGGTAGAATGCAGGAGATTAAAGAGCGGTCAATGATTTATGAAGGGTTACAACACTATTTTATAGTGAACTTTCCACAACGTGCTGGTGCCTTAAGAGAATTTCTAGATGAAGTACTTGGGGCTAATGATGATATTAGTCGCTTTGAATATACAAAAAAGAATAATAAAGATCAAGGACCAGCCCTCGTTGGAATTGAGCTCAAACAACGAGAAGACTACCAACCACTTCTCCAAAGAATGAAGAAAAAAGGATTTTATTACACAGAAGTCAATAAGGATAGTAATTTGTTTCATCTGCTAATCTGAAAAATAATAAACGAGTCAAACAATTGCTGAAATTTTTTTCTGACCGACATATTTAGACATACTTTCTTTAGAAAATGGGTTATAATATAGGAAACGGGTAGAAAAAGAGGATTGATAAAGTGTTATTCAAGAGCCTAGAGTTCAAGCTAATGAATGGACAGAAGGTAAAAATTACTGATATTCCTGTATTGGAGGAAGATAACAAATATCGTTTCATGCTTCAAATCCGTTTACAAAAATTTTTAACAACGATTTATTCTCAAAAACAACCTAAAAGTATTTACTCATTTAAAGATTATTTAAAGAAAACATTAAAGTGGCCTGATTATGAGGCATTATTTGGCTCTGTTATTTTAAAGTACAATGCATAATATTTGTGGGATCCAGAATGTATCTGGGTTCTTTTTTTGCAGTTTTTTCTGGATAACAGATCTTATTTGTTATAACCGTATATTATTCTTTTTAGCGGTGTCAATTCTTTAGTATTGATACTGTAACAGGTATTTGTGGTAATATTTTGGCGCACCTATCTAAAAAGGAGTCACCCTATATCCACCTCAAATCGGAAACTGCACTAAAAATAACATATACCTTTAACATAGCCTATTTTTTAAGAATGGTCCTTTTCGTTCGTGGTTAAAATAGTCTATATTAAAGTACTATTTTGTTTATTAAGAAGAAGTGTATCATGAGAAAATCCTAAAGCCAGAATATTCAAGACAACCCTTGAAAGAGATTGACTAAAGATAAAATTAACTTGAATGCTTAGAATTAAGGATTCAATAAAATTAATTGAATCCTACTGAATTGACTGTATAATAGAGGGTAGTATTTTAAGGATGTGATATCATGAGTAACATTAAAATCGTAACAGACTCAACAATAGATATTAGCAAAGATATTTTAGATAGCTACAATGTGACAGTTGTACCTTTATCAATCACTATTGAAAATAATACATATACTGATGGTGTGGATCTTATGCCTGACGAATTTATTCAAATGATGAAGGAAGCCAAAGAACTTCCGAAAAGTTCTCAACCACCAACTGGAGAATTTCTTGAAGTTTATGAGAATCTTAGTAAGGACGGAAGCTCAGTCATATCTATTCATATGACAAAAGGAATGAGTGGAACTGTTCAATCTGCACAAGGAGCAGCACAAATGACAGATGCAGATGTAACCGTGATTGATTCAATGTATATATCAAAGGCTCTAAGCTATCAAGTATTAGAAGCTGCTAAAATGGCCTCAAATGGTTCATCAAAACAACAAATTCTGGACAGAATTGAAGAAATTAGACAGTACACAAATTTGTACGTTGCTGTTGATACGCTAGATAATTTGGTGAAAGGTGGACGCATTGGAAGAGGAAAAGCAATGATTGGTTCATTATTAAACATCAAGCCTATTGCAAGCCTTCAAGATGGTGTATATACTCCTGTGGCTAAAGTGAGAAGTCAATCACAAGCCATTAAGTACTTAGCAAAACAGTTCGCGGAAGCTGTAAAAGGTAAAACGGTTAAGGCAGTTGGCATTGCTCATGCAGATGCATATGACTACGCTTCAAACTTAAAAAAAGCAATACATGATATAGCACCTAATTGTCATGTAGATATTTCATTTACAACACCAGTTATTTCAACTCACACAGGACCAGGCGCAATTGGATTTATGTTTATGGCTGAATAATAAATGGGCTGCAATTTGCAGGCCTTTTTATTTTGTTTTTTTATCGTTTGGCAATGTTAATGCTTCATGTTGATTATTGCACTTTTTTGGAGGTGAATTAATATAGAAACGTGTTAAAGTGAGGCCTTTTGGGAGCGCAGTATACGATGGCTCACGGCCGGCCGAGGAAAAGTGAAGACCTGTAGTGGGAAATCAATAGTAAACTTTAACAGAGCCAAATTTTTTAAGAATGTGTCCTTATATTTTTTCATGATATTGATTTGAAATAACATTAAAACCACATCATATAATATAAAGAGAATGTTTAAAAGGTGGTGTTGGAAATAGGTAAAAAGGTATTGTTCATTGGTGATTTTGGTATTGATGATATCGTTGCTTTAATATTTGCATATTATAGTGAAGAAATAGAAGTAGTTGGTGTTGTTGTTGACTATGGAAATATATCAAAAGAAAATGCTTTAACTTCTGCAACATATCTTCAGAAATTGACTAACTTAACTCACATACCAATAATCGGTGGTGCTGAGCGTCCACTAACAGGAGAACTACCAACATATTTTCCTGAAATACATGGAGAATACGGCCTCGGACCAATTACTCCAGATATACCAACAACACAAACGACCGAATTTGAGAATTTTTACGAAATATTAAAGATAATTAGTCAATATAAAGATGAATTAACGATTGTAAACCTTGGGAGACTTACATCGCTTGCAACAGCGGTTGTTTTATATCCAAATATACTTTCAGCTGTGAAAAACATTTATATAATGGGTGGTAGCTTCCTTTATCCTGGTAATGCTTCACCATTAGCTGAGGCAAATTTTTATAGTGATCACTTTGCGGCAAATCTTGTTCTTAAATATGTTAAAAACGCAAGAATTTTTCCTCTAAATGTAACGAATTATGCCATACTACCTACTGAAACGATTAATGAATTAGATACTATGTTTCGAAAAAGAAATGATTCGGTAGGTATGTTATTAAAGCCGATGATTACATATTATACAAATTGGTATAAAAGCAGAGATCCATCAATATTAGGAGGACCTCTACATGATTTGTTAACATTATGGGCTGTTACTAACATGAATTCATTCGAATTTATCGAAAAACCAGTTGATATTATTACAGAAAGTGGAGAAGGAAGAGGAGTAAGTATTGGAGATTTTCGACCATTTCAGGAATTGGCAGATTATCCAGTCCATACGATCGCAATAAAATTTAATTATGAATTTTTTGTTAAAGATGTTTTTAATACGTTTTTAAATGGTGGAACAGCTTAGACAATAAAACAGTCATAAAACCTTCACACTGTAATTCTTTTCATTTTATAATGAATTTGATACACTTTCATTGTTGATGTTTGAAGAAGGGTGCAATTTAAATGAAAAATACAAAAAAAAGTTCATTGTTATTACTTATTGTTTTTATGGTTTTTACAGTAACTGCATGTGGAACTTCAGCTAAAATTAAGGATCCACTAAACTATGAAATAGAGTCTTTTGAGTTTACCAATCAAGATGGTGATCGTGTATCATTGGATGATTTAAGCGGACAAATATGGCTTGCAGATTTTATCTTTACAAATTGTGAAACGGTATGTCCACCAATGACAGCTCATATGAAAGAATTAAAAAAAAGAGCAGAGGCGGAAGGACTTGACGTTAAAGTAGTATCTTTCAGTGTAGATCCAGAAGTCGATACGAAAGAGAAGTTAAAAGAATTTGCTTCAAATTATTCGATATCATTTGATGATTGGTATTTTTTGACGGGCTATGAGCAAAAAGAAATTGAAGAGTTTGCAATGGATAGTTTCAAAACGATTGTTCAGAAACCTCAAGATAGTGATCAAGTTATCCATGTATCCAACTTTTATCTTGTAGATCAAAATGGTGTTGTTATGAAGGATTATAGTGGAGTTACAGATACACCATACGATCAGATAATCGAAGATATAAAATCACTAAGTAATTAATATATATGAAAAAAAGATTCCTAAGCTAAGGAATCTTTTTTTAGAGATACGAAATTTTATAAAAATTGTTAAAGGTGTATCAAATTATCAAAATGATTGTTAAAATGAATTTTTATAAACTTTTAAATTTAGCAATTTATTTTGGCATTCCTTTTTTCCTAGGGAAGAATAATGAAAAAGCCAAACTACCGGCATTTTCAAAGGGCGATTCTTCCTAGGTCCGGAAGCCTCCTCGGCGCAAGCTCCTGTGGGTTTTCCCTTTGACACGCTCTCCCGCAGGAGACTCATGTCTTTCACTCCAATCAACAAAGTGCTAAAAATCAACATCAAGCTTTAACATAGTCTAATTAATAGATTTTTTTCGTAAACTTTGTTGACTAACATTATCATACAGGGTGGCATCTTTTCTTAATAGAATAGTACTTATTATGCAATAAGAACAATATTTAAACTGCAATATTTGGGCAACTAGCAACAATCTTTCAGAATAGCTATGAAAAGTACTAAAAATCAACATTGAGCTTTTAATAGTCATAAATTTAAGTATGATCTTCTTTCCTTATATCATTACTGTATTCTTATAAGGGAAATAAGAATAAATTGTTAGTAGAAATATTTGTAAGATAAAAAAGTAGCTACCTCACTAACTAATATTTATATAGATCGAAGGTGATTTGGTGATACGTAACTTTATTGTGAACAGTATAATACTTTTGACAATGTGCGGATGTCAATCAGATGTAAGCACTAGCCTTAGCTCAAAGTCAGTTTCTTTAGCGTTGAAGAATCAACCAGCAGAAGATTTTATACCAAAAACAATTAATATGGTTGGGATTGGTGATTCTTTAACAAAAGGTGTCGGGGATGAAGCAAAATTGGGCGGTTATTTTGGGAGAATAACTGAAAAGTTAGAAACGCAAGATAATATTAAAGAAGTTAATGTGATGAATTTTGGAGTGAAAGGTCATAAAACAAGTAATCTGCAAAAAAAACTCAAGGATAAAGAAGTAATTAATGGTATTAAAGAAGCAGACATTATTGTTATGACGATTGGTGGAAATGACATAATGAATGTTGTTCGAAAAAATATTTTCTCTTTGGATTTTGAACCTTTTCGTCAAGAGCAAAAAAACTACAAAAAACGATTTGAGAGCATTCTAACAACGGTCAGAAGTTATAACCCTTCTGCTAAAATTGTCTATATTGGATTGTATAATCCATTTAAGTATATGCTACCAGAAATAACAGAGATTGATACAATTATGGAAGAATGGAACAATGATTCGAAAGAAATAATCTTAAGTGACGTAAATGGTGTTTTTGTTTCTGTTTCGGATATTTTCTCAACTACAACAAATGGGAAACTTCTCTATAAAGATGAGTTTCATCCGAACGAAATCGGGTATTCTTTAATGGCAGATAGAATTTATGAAAGCTTAAAAAATACAGAATTAACTAATACAGATTCAATAGGTAGAAAAGAGTGATTTAAAAATGAAAAAATGGAAATTATCTTTTTTAATTTTATTAGGCTTAAATTTATTTATACTAATTGTATTTCTGGTGTTTCTATTTAGTCCAACTGATCGGAATCATACAGTAGAGAAGCCACAGGAAATTGAATCTGATGCAACAGTACCATTTTTAATTAGTACACAAAAAGATCATTTAACAAGTCTAATTAATCGTTATTTAGAAGAGGAAGCTGATCAAGAAAACCTTAATTATACTGTTGAGTTAGAAGATGAAGTCAATGTGTATGGAAGTGTTAAAGCATTTAATAAAGATATAAATATGAAGTTAATTTTAGAACCTACCGTAAAGAAAGATGGAAATGTACAATTACATGTAAAAGAGATGTCTATTGGTCAATTACAATTACCTGTTTCATATGTATTAAAATACATGAATACTTATTATGAGTTACCCAGCTATGTTGTGATTGATTCAAGTGAAAAGGTAATTGACATATATTTAGATGAGTTAACATTTAAAAATGGTTTAAGCGCTAGAGCTGAGAGTTTTAATTTAAAAAAAGATGATATAACGTTTACTTTGTATGTTCCTATGCCTTAATTTTGACATAATAGAGGGTCTAACATTCATTTTGTTGGACTCTTTCCTTTTGTTTTGTTGTTATATTGTATAAAATGGTACGAATTACCCTCTATCGAATGTCTAGAATGAAATGCACGAAACATGTATACTAATAAAATAGTATGTCGAAATCATATGATGATAGTAAATTTAAAATAAGGGTATATAACAATTATTCTCCTTAACTATGGAAAAATAGAAAAAAGGAGGTATTCTATTGTTTTGTCCGAACTGTGGAACAAATAACATTGAAAACAATGCAAATTATTGTTCTCAATGTGGAAAAAAGCTAAACATGGATACTTCGAAAAAAAGAAAAATAAATATTCTTTCGTTTATGCTTCCTATAATTAGCTCTATTATCGTGGCAGTTATTATATTTTCTACTCAATATTTTGAATCTAAAGTGAATGAAAAGGTTCTTAAATTCCAGGATAAAGCAGAAAGAGCTGCACTTTCAGGGGAATATAAGAAAGCACTTAGTTTACTTGATGATGCGATAGCCTATCGCAATAATTACAAAATATTATTAGAAGAAAAGAAAATGATAGAATCTGTCCTTGAATTAAATGATGATCTAAATGAAGTTGAACAAAAAATTATGGACGAGCATTTTGAAGCTGCTCAAAAAGAAATCAATTTATTAAAGCGTCAAGTAGATAAAAATGAATCACCTCTATATGCAAAACTTACTCATGAAATTGAACAAGTTGAATCCAGTGTAAAAATAGGAGAAATAAAGGAAGAGATAAATAAATTATCTACGATTAATCAGTTAGCAGAAAAATTATCAACGATATACTCTTTAGACTTAAAGGAAGCATCTGAATTAAAACAACAAATATACACCAAAATGGTGATTTTAAGCTCTACTGAAGCAGAAAAAAACTTAGAAAATAATCATTTTAACCAAGCGTTATATCAAGTAGATGCTGCACTTCAGTATGTGGTTAACAATGAGAAGCTCATATCTTTAAAAGAAAGAATAATAGAGGAAAAAGCTTCGTTTGAAAAAGCTCAACAAGAACGAATCGATAAGGCAATGTTAGCAGCAAAGCAAGAAGAACAACTAAATTTAACTAAAGCAGTTGAATTGACAGGTTTAGATTTTAAGGTAGATAAATTTGGTGATGCTTATATGAATGGTACGGTTAAGAACAATGGTACTGAAACTGTTCATTCTATTCTAGTTGAGTTTTTTGTAACAGATAAAGATGGAGTAATACTTGAAAAAGGGAAAACAAATGTGTTTCCAAATAAACTAGATCCAGGAGAAACAGGTGAATTTGAACATGTTACCTATTCTACAAAAAATGATGCAAAGGTAGAGATTACAAAGATCTCATGGTTATTAGAGGAGAAGAAAGGATAAAATATGGATAAAAAATTGATTTTTAGCATAATAGTATCCCTTCTTATTTTATTAATCGGTGTATTTGGTTATTTTTATATTAAAGATTATACAGCTTCAAGTATTTATGCTGAATCAACCATTCTTAAACACAATAATGAAGATACCGATAATCAAACCATTCCAGAAATAAAGGAAATTATTAGAGAATCCCAGAAGAAAGTAGTCATGGTAGAATTGGAAGATGGGACTGTTGGATCTGGATTTTTATATAATGAACAGGGTGATATCATTACAAATGCGCATGTTGTGGATGGTACATCTGTTGTAAAGGTTCGCACAACAGATGCAAAAGGTTATGATGGAGAAGTGATTGGAATTAGCACTGAAACTGATATTGCAGTAATTAGAGTCGAAGGATTGAAAGATATTGAACCATTGACTCTCTCTCCAAGCACAGAGCTTGAAATCGGTGACGAAATTTTAGCATTAGGAAGTCCTTTGGGTTTTCAAAATACTGTTACAACAGGAATTATTAGTGGTACGGACAGAGAATTAAATGTTGAACCGTATTTTTATGAAAATGTCTATCAGATATCTGCCCCAATTGCACCTGGTAACAGTGGTGGTCCTTTATTAGATCGTAAGTCTGGACATGTTGTTGGAATTAATTCGGCACGAATAGAACAGGGGAGCATTGGTTTTAGTATTCCTATCAGTACTGTTTTACCATTAGTAAATGGTTGGTCGGAGACTCCTATGAGAAATCTACCATCAATTACTTCGTTGGATATTACGTCGCAAATAAATCAAAGTAAAATGCTGGAAACTTCTGAATATCTTGTGAATTATTTTATAGAAAGCATAAATTTTAGAGATTTTGTTACAGCTTATTCACTATTAGGTAGTGAGTGGCAATCAAATGTTGATTATGAAACATTTCGGCGTCAGTATTTGCATATTAATTCTATAAAGATTAACGAATTAACAACTAATTACAAAAACGATCGTGTATTTGTCGAAACGGTTTTATCTATAGAAGAGCATAATGTTGGAGAAAATAAGACACAAACAAAAAACAGAACATTTGTTGTTGCTTACGAAAATGACCAAGCCAAGATTATGTCAGAGAAATAAAAAAGCTTTACGATTGTAGAAAACGTATGTGGGGGAACTTAATAATGAAAAATAAATTGTTTATATTTAGTCTTGTTGCTATTCTTATTTCAATTGTTTTTGGAAGTATTGCGTATCAACAACTTGTTGCTGAAAATATGGATGAGGTTTATTTAAATATTGCTTATAGTACATTGTTTTTAAGTGTTTCAATCTATTTGTGGCATGTTAAGGATGAGAAACAAAAAAATAATTAAGAAAATGAGAGGCTTAAAACCTCTCATTTTTTAACGGTATCTTTTTATTATTCAGCTTCTTCTTCAGTGCCCTCTTCAGAACCCTCTTCAGTGCCCTCTTCTGTTTCTTCAACGTTTGTGTCTTCTTGTTCAGTATCATCCGTGTTGTTACATGCAGCCATTAAGAATACAGCAAGTAATGAAGCTCCTACTTTTAATAATAAGCTTTTGTTCATTGTTATTCCTCCCATGTAACGATTAAGTATCTTTATATAACCAGTGTTTTAAATTCTGGTATAACATAATAATAATGGAAAAAATCGGAGAAAAACCTCTTTTTACAAAAACGATACATTTTCTTTAAAAATTTATAATTTATTAAAAACATATTAATGTTATTTACATATTTTTATATGAATAATAGGAGGAATGGTCCTTTATAATTAAAAATACATATCTGTAGTCACTAGTATTTTTTACATAATTTTTTATTTGAATGGACAGAATGAAGATGAATATTATGTAGAGGGGCAAAGTAATTGAAAAAATCTATAAGAAAACTTAGCTATGAATCAGATGGTAAAATGGGTAAAGATAAAAATAAAAAGAATACGGAAAGTAAAAAAGAAGAATTGTTTTTTAATACAACACAAGATAGTGAATAATTTTTACAGTTAAAAAAAGATGACTTCTTTCTTTTTAGCTTTCAAGTGTTTAACAGAATTAATTTTGTTTTTTAAAAATTCTTCTGAATTTCGTAACTAATATTTGAGTTCGTTGTCAATGTTTGTTACGATTACCATTGATATACTAAATTCTACATTCTGAACTCGGAGGGTAAACGATGGAACGTTATACACATAATGTAGGGGAAAATATGATTTCATACACTGACCAAGGTGTAGGTCACTGTGTTGTGTTGATTCATGGCTTTTGTGGTGATTCCCATTATTGGAAATACATCGTTCCACATTTAGTGAAGAAAAATAGAGTTCTTACTGTAGATTTACGAGGTCATGGTGATTCAAGTACTCCAAAGAATGATTTTGAAATAACAGACTTTGCAGATGATATTTCATCACTCTTAACATCACTTAGAATTGAAAGAGCAACTCTTATTGGTCACTCATTAGGAGGGTACATTAGTCTCGCTTTTGCAGAGAAATATCCTGATAAATTATGTGGATTATCTTTAGTTCACTCTACTGCTTTACCAGATACAACTGAAGCCAAAGAGAATAGAGAGAATGGTATTCAAAAAATAACGAAAAACGGTATTAAGCCTTTTATAGATGAACTTGTACCAAACCTTTTCTCTATGACAAATAGAGAAGAACTTGAGTATCAAGTAAAACTTGTGAAAAATATTGGATATGGAACATCAGAATTTGGTGCGATTGGTGCTCTTAATGCGATGAAAAATAGGCCTAATAGAAATGAAGTCCTCCAAGATCTCATCGTCCCTATTCTCCTAGTTGCAGGAAGTGATGACGAGATTATTCCACAAGAACGAACATTTTCTGTTGAAAATGATAATATGCATCAAGCAGTTATAGAGAATTCTGGCCATATGTCAATGTTAGAACAACCTGATAAACTGGTTGAGGTATTACAGTCCTTTTTAGAGGGAGTTATTGACAGTAAAATGGAATAAGCTCTTAGAGAACTCATTTATCAACACGTATGTTATGAACAATCGGATTGAAGTCCCTTTAGAAGGGGATAAATATTCGATTGTTTTTTAGTGTGAAATTGATATTTTCTTAATTAGACTATGTTATGCAAAGAATCTCTTTTAAAGAGTTTTGTATACAGGTTACCTTGTGTTGTTAGTAACGCAAGTTTAGAAAACTTCATGCAAGCCTTCAGAGGTTCTAGAATGCTATTAAATAAATACCTGTAAAGTTAATTATCCAAGTTGTAACGAGTTATTTGTGTAGTTCAGCTCTTTTTATAAAGGTTCTTTCGTCTTCAATCAATCCACATGCACCACACTGTACTCTATATGCTGGGCCTTTATAAGCGATATGAAAAGGGTCTAGCGAAGACTGATTGATTTCTTGGATGACAACACCTGTTTGTGGATCTAATTTTACAGATTTAACATGTTGTTCGATAAGATTGAACCTGGTTTTGTTTGTTTTACAATTAGGACATAAATAAGGAGCAGTCATTTGGATATTCCTCCATCGTAGAAAAATGTATTTATCATATCTTTTTCTAATATGACGGAATATATGTAAAAAAACTATCGTCAATCTATTTACTTATGTAAATAGTCTAAACGATAGTTTTTTTACAATTAATTATTAAGCATTTTATTAAATAGTTTGATGAAGTTTTCAATATCATCGTTGCTAAGATTACTAAACTTTTCTAAAAGAAAGTCCGTTTTTCTTTTCTCAAATAACTCTAATGTTTGCTTGCCATCATTTGTTAAATGAATAACAACTATTCTTCTATCATTTTTTGAGCGTACACGTTCGATCCATTTTTTTTCAATAAGTGAGTCAGTAACAGCGGTAATATGTGAAGCTGACACATTTAACATTTTAGACAGATCCGATGATTTTTGAGGACCTTGTTCAAAAAGCTTTTTTAAAATGAAAAATTCATTTCTTGATATTTCATTATCATAAATAAGGTTCATTTCTTGACGTAGCTTTTTATATACATGGCGCATAAGTGCTTCCATTTCATACATTTTGTCTTGACGATTATTCAAGCTAATTTCCTCCGAAATAACATTTTATTCTTTTGTTTAGACTAAGGAAAGTTCAAGGCTGTGTCAAGAACTACTGAGGAAATTTTTAATAAGAAAAGGCTATGTTAAAGATAAAGGTTGATTTTTAGCACTTGGTTGATTGGAGTGAAAGGCATGAGACTCCTGCTTAGAGAAGCGTGTCGAAGGAAGACCCTACAGGCGCGCAGCTTACGAGGAGGCTTCCGGACCTAGGAAAAAACGAACTGCATTTTTTCCCGGGAAAGCGAATGCCTGTAACGGAAATAAACCTCAAAGTTTAACAGAGCTTAAGAAAATAATAATTGTAGGCAATCGTGATGGTCATAAGATTTTTTTAAAATTGGCTGTATACTAAGTAAAAGTAATACTTTAAAATCAGTTTACTTTTAATCTCTTTATAACATGCTATATAATAAGAACAATTATCTAAATAAGGGGGACCAATAATGTCTAATAATCACAAGTTAGAGCTTGCTACCTTTGCAGGTGGCTGTTTCTGGTGTATGGTACAGCCTTTTGATGAGCTTCCAGGGATAGATTCAATCGTTTCTGGTTATACAGGTGGTGAAAAAGAAAACCCTACATATGAGGAAGTATGCTCAAATCGAACTGGACATCTTGAAGCTGTGCAAATCGTATTTAATCCTGAAATATTTCCTTATGAAAAGCTTTTGGAATTGTTTTGGCAACAAATCGATCCTACGGATGAAGGTGGTCAATTCCATGATCGTGGTGAATCCTATCAAACGGCAATCTTTTATCACTCAGAAGAACAAAAACGACTAGCTGAGAAGTCAAAAGAAGAGCTTAACCAAAGTGGCAGATTCAACAAACCGATTGTTACAAAGGTAATTCCAGCAAAACCTTTTTACCCAGCAGAAGAATATCATCAGGATTTTTATAAAAAGAGCACAACCAGATATAAGCAATATAGAACAGGATCTGGAAGAGATCGTTTTATAGAACAACATTGGAAAGATAACGAAAAAAGTCAATTGTTAAATAAATTAAATCCAATTCAATATGAAGTAACTCAAAATAACGGTACTGAACCACCTTTTCGGAATGAGTATTGGAATAATAATAAAGATGGTATATATGTAGACATTATTTCTGGAAAGCCATTGTTTAGTTCTTTGGATAAGTATGATGCTGGTTGTGGTTGGCCAAGCTTCACAAAACCTATTCAAGATCAAGAAGTGATTGAAAAAATGGATACAACACATGGCATGGTTAGAACAGAGGTAAGAAGTAAAACGGCAGATTCTCACTTAGGACATGTATTTGATGATGGCCCAGGTCCTGACGGTTTACGTTATTGTATTAATTCAGCGGCGTTAAGGTTTATTTCAAAAGATGATCTTGAAAAAGAGGGTTATGGAAAATACTCTAAAATTTTTGAAGCATAAATTAAAATAATGGAAAGCTGTTTGTTATCTTTTTAAGTCTTAATGGATTAGAAACAAAAGTAGGAGAAAGATCAATACTCTCAAAAAAAAATTGCCTGAATAGTATAAAGTTTTATTTATGAGAGTTCACGGACCGTGCTGGAAAGTGAACTTCTCAAATATTCTTCAAACCAGCTTACAGGATCTTTTAATTTACATATATAAAATAATAAAAGGAGTGGGTTTTTTATGACAGTATTAGGGTTTGAACATGTTGGTATTCAAGTAGAAAATATTGAAAACTCGATTAATTTCTATCAAAAAGTTGTGACACTGGATTTAATTGATCAATTCAAACATACAGATGGAAAAATGAAGCTAGCATTCTTAGGTATAAATGGAAAGATAATAGTTGAATTGATTGAAGGCTATAATCCTAATTTGCCTGAAGAAGGTAAAGTGCATCATATCGCATTTAAAGTGAACGAAATTGAAAAAGAAAAGAAGAGACTTGAAGAATTAGAGGTAGAATTAATTTTTGAAGATATCACAGTATTACCAAATGGTGCCAAGTATTTGTTTTTTAGAGGACCTGATCGGGAATGGATTGAATTCTATGAAGATAAAAACTAGAATTACTGCTTAGTTGCTGTTTGCTTTTACTCGTTTTCTGCGGAAAATAGTAATACGTTTTTTTACTGTGTGGTTCCGTGAGTCTTCAGGTAAGATAAGTGCCTGTAGATTTATAATATAAGATATGTGATGTAGTTTCATAATATTCATGTACCCAAACAACAAATCGGACGCAAATTCTATTTTATTCTTTATCATTTTTTTAAGTCATTCACCTAAATTGGGCTAATGACCATACACAACAACCCACCCGTTACATAAAGTATAGAGAGAAATCTATATTAGTTAATGAGGAGTGGAGTTTAATATGCATTGTTATTATGATTATGGATATCCATATACACAAGGTGTTCAAGGTGGATACGGAAATAGTTTCGTTTTAATAGTTGTTCTTTTCATCTTATTAATAATTGTTGGTGCAGCATATATTCACTAAGAATACTTTATTAAGAGCTCCTATGTGGGCTCTTTTTTGTCTTTTTAAAAAGTAGCTATGTAAACTTAAAAACAAAATGTGTTGACATATATTTACCCATTCCTTACCATATATTTAAAGTGTTTTTTTAATAGGGGGGATTAGGTTGAAATGGGATTTATTAGCGCAAGATGTGATTAATGGCAAGTTATTAGGTGAAGAAGAAGCGATGTCAATATTACAATGTTCAGATGATGATTTATTGTTATTACTTCATGGTGCCTTTACTATTCGTAAACATTATTATGGTAAAAAGGTTAAATTAAATATGATCATGAATACAAAATCTGGGTTATGTCCAGAAAATTGTGGATATTGTTCCCAGTCAATTGTCTCAAAAGCACCAATTGAGAAATATAAAATGTTAGATAAAGCAACAATTTTAAAGGGAGCAGAGAAGGCGCACCATTTGAAGGTTGGTACATATTGTATTGTTGCGAGTGGTAGAGGTCCTTCAAATAAAGAAGTAGAACAAGTAGCATCTGCTGTAGGTGAAATAAAGAATAAATATGGTCTGAAAATTTGTGCATGCTTAGGTCTTTTAAAACCAGAACAAGCAAAAACATTAAAAGAAGCTGGAGTAGACCGATATAATCATAATGTTAATACATCTAAAGAACATCACACAGCGATTACTACAAGTCATACATATGAAGATCGTGTAAATACAATTCAAACCGTTAAAGATGTAGGAATATCTCCTTGTTCTGGTGTGATTATTGGCATGCGAGAAACATTTTTTGACGTTATCAATATGGCTTATAGTTTAAGAGAATTAAATGCGGATTCAATACCGGTAAATTTTCTCCATGCAATTGATGGAACACCCTTAGAAGGAACGAGTGAATTAAATCCAAGATATTGTTTAAAAGTACTTGCTCTATTCCGATATATAAATCCTACAAAAGAAATCAGAATTTCAGGTGGTCGAGAAGTAAATTTAAGATCGTTGCAACCATTGGGTTTATATGCTGCTAATTCAATCTTTGTAGGTGACTATTTAACAACATCAGGACAAAAAAGCACTGCAGATCATAAAATGCTAGAAGACTTAGGGTTTGAAGTTGATTTTAATTTTGAGAATTCTCCTATTTGATTGTGCAATTAGGCTGTTTTCGTAAACTTTGTTGCTTTTAACTACTTCAAGTAAACAGCACTTTATCAAGCATAGTGGCATCTTTTATTTCTAATAGTACTTATTATGCAACAAGAACAATGTTAAACTGCAATATTAGGGCAAATTAGCAACGATCTTTTAGAAAGGCTATGTTAAAGCTTAATGTTGATTTTTAGCACTTTGTTGATTGGAGTGAAAGGTATGAGACTCCTGCGGGAGAAGCGTGTCGAAGGGAGACCCCACAGGCGCTTGCGCCGAGGAGGCTCCCGGACCGCCCGCGGAAAGCGAATGCCTGCAACGGAAATCAACAACAAAGTTTAACAGAGCCTTTAGAAAAGAAAGAGCCTTCAATTAAAAGGGTTTCATTCTGATCATTTACAAGCTATAATGAAAAAATCTTGTCGATGGGGGTACAAACGATGAAATCCTTTTATCACTATTTAATGAAGTTTCGTCATCCTAAGCCGAAAGATGACATTTCACAATTTGCTAATGAGGCTTATCTTGATCATAGCTTCCCAAAAAATACAATCAGTTATGATGAACTGAGTTCTTATTTAGAGATGAATGGTCATTATTTAAAAAGTATGGTAGTGTTCGATCAGGCATGGGAAGGATATGAAAACGAAATATTAAAAAGAATATAATTATTCTAGTTTAGAATAAGATCACTTTAAGACAAGCATAGAAGGATTTTCTACCTTTCTTGCTTGTTTTTTCATTGCTGAGACCTGATTATCTTAGTTTGTTTCTATTTAGTAAATCATAAAACTTAGCTGTGCTATGACATATAGCTATAACTGCTAATCCTCGAAAGATAAAGATACACCATTTTTCAGGGGCGATAATCAAGGCTAAGTGCTTTGCGCTTTTCTTATTATAAGTGCCCATGACGAAATGTAAATAAAAGCATATACTATCTTATCCTTATAAATCACGACAAAAGGAGAGATGGATGATGAAAAATATAAATAGACCAAAGTTTAAAATAGGTGATATTGTCGTGATTATTTTATATGGTACTGTCGGTACGATAACTAAAATTCATTTAATAGATGAACAAGTGATCTATGAAGTGAACTATAGTGAAGTTTTATATTTCGAAAATGCGCTTCAATTATTTTCAGACTATGATGGAGTAGTTATAGAAACAGAAAAAATTAACATTGATGTACTTTACCAAATTGGAGATATTGTTTTAGTTAAAGGTTACGGAAAATCCTTATTTAAAATTGTGGGAGTAAGAACTGAAATATGGAGATATGAAGAAGATGGTTGGGAGGATTTAACATATGAGCTTACAAGAATGTCTGATGGGGAATGGCTTGAAGCAGATGAAGATGAACTTAGTCTTATGATAAGTGAACATGAAGCAGAGTCATTAATGCAACAACTTTTCTTACACCATACAATAGATGATGAAAGTAATTATCATGAAACAAAGATAAATAAATCAATAATCACTCAATCCATAAATGAAGTGGTAGAAGAAAATACAAATATCAAAATAATAGATGAATTACTCGATATGTATAATGATTACCAAGCTTTATATCAGATGTTTTGTGATCAAGAATATAAAGAAATGATGAAGCTTGTTGTGAAAAGTTTAAAAAGATATAAAGATCCAAATGTTTAAAGTAAGTTTCCATTTTAACTTGGGTCTATTTGACTTCAATTGAAGTAATAAAAAATTAGATCTTACTAATTTGTAAGTATGTTCTCAATAATGATCTTAAAAGTGATTCCTGAATTAAAGATTTAACGTAATCAGTAAAAAGCAAAGATAAGGAATACAAAAGAAGATCATACCGAAATACAAACCTTTTAATAAAAATTGTAAAAAATGATCAAATCCTTCTCCGTCAAGAAAGTTCATTATTTTATTACTTTTCATTTCTTTATCATTCTTAGTAAATTCAATATACTGCAAATTTTCTCTTAACATTGTCTTCAACCCCTTATTTTAAATAAGCTTGTCCATCTGAAATTATTTATATGACGAAGTATTTGAACATATGCAATTATTTTTCCTTTTTAAAATCAAATGTTTAAGTATTTCAGCAAATGAAAGGCTTTGGATGTTTTTAACTAGGAAGAAATGAATATTGAAGTCAGTTCTGATTGAATGGGTAGTGAATTAGAATAAATTGTTGTACTGCAACTTCTTTATTTTCAAGGTAATGATTAAAATGTGAAAATTTTGTTGTTTTCATAGACATATGTCCCTCTATAAGGACATAAACAATAAAAGGGGGGCGATATTGTGAAGGAGATCGAAGTAATTATTGATACAGAGGAGATTGCGGAGTTCTTTTACAATGAGCTCACAAAAAGAGGGTATGTTCCTGGAGAGGAAGAGCTAGGAGAACTAGCTGATATCACATTTGATTACCTTCTTAACAAATGTATTATCGATGAAGATGAAGAATTTGAGGGTATTGAGTAAAATTTAAAAACTTAGGCTGATTAAGAGATTGGATACTGTAATAGTACCTATTTTCTTTATCAGCCTTTTTCCGTGTGAAGAGGAGATATTTCTTTGATTTTTCCTAATGTTTTTAAAATATTTATGTCTTTTGTTACTTCTTTTGTAATGTCTTGAAATCGATATTCGCTTACTAAATCGAAATTTTCTATTTGAGATACCTGTTTAAACCAATCCTGCTTTATATTAAATTCATGAGTTACATTTGCCCAAGTCTTTTTTAATGAAGGGCTATTTAACCTACGGGAATCTAATTTATTTTCAGAAAAAATATGTGCCCAGTAATCAGTTCTAGAACCTGTGTGAGGATGATTTCTACTGAATTCATGGAAGGCATCGAAGCGATTGTTTGTATAAAGAATATTGTAAAGATTTTTTCCAAGATCAATTCTTTGCTTAACTGAAGTGAAATTGTGAACCTCTATACCAGCTAATGAATATTTAGGTAAAAATGGATATCGCTTATATGGAAAAATGACATGAGTAAAACCTAATTTTTCTTGTAGAATGTAAGAAAATGATTTGAGAACATTATTCTTTATAAATGGTAATGTCATTAAATGTTTTTCAATATATTGTTGTTCATTTGTTATTAAAGCATGTGTTAAAAGTGTAGATTCATTGCACTTAAAAAAATATTCCCAAATAGGTATCATAAACCTCGATACATTAAAAGTTGGTAACAAATGAAATAATGACATTTGTTCTTTTTTACTAGCTTTATATAGTAAAAGCTGTGGATAAGCATCATGGAAGATTAATGCATTTGCTTTCTCAAGAAATTGAAATAATGTTAATTGATCTTTTTCAGTAAGAAAAGGATTCAAGAGAGTTCCCTTCAAATCTGTCATATTATATCCACCATTACGTGAAACCATATGTGCTAAAAAAGACCAATGAACTTCAGGATGTTTATTAAAAAAAGAAAGATATGCTGAAGTTCTCGTAACATTGTTCTCGTTTAGATGTTGCGTTTCTTGATAAATGTTACGTATAAGTTCTTTTTCTTTTTGTGTTAAAACAATTGGAAGAACTTTGTTTAAAATACCCTCGATATTTTCATAAATCTGCTCACGGTCTTTTTCATTTAAAGATCCTTTGTTATGACTGGCTCCTTTTACTTTTTTAGTTATATTTCTCATGTTTAATCAGTCCAAACTTTCATTAGATGGTATATAGTATATTTATATGAAATTTTGAAACTTTTGTTAAGAATCACCGTATATATAATTAAACTAATGAAAGAAAGAGGTATTTAAAATGATTCGAAAAATTCTAAAATCATTACTTTCAAATAAACAACATACTAATCGTCGCTCTTATAGTTCAAGCGATTTTAAAAGAAAGAAGTATGGAAGTCATCATCCCTCAAAATATGGTCATCAACATTATAAGAAAAAACATAAATCAAGTGGTTTTTTTAGTTCCTATAGCAGCTAATGAAAAAGCTCTATATAAAATTAATAGAGCTTTTTGAGCAACATTTACAGATTGGTCATGTGGTTGGTGGAAAATATGTTATTCTTCAGCTACTTGGGAAGGGGAGCTATGGGTTCGCTTATCAAGTTAAAGATCTTGATGGGAATATACGAGTTCTAAAACAGTTAAGAAAGTACAAAATGCTTGATGGAACTGGAAAACGGTCTTTTCTTTTAGAAGCGAATATTTTAAATGACTTGGCAGATCCAGCTTTTCCAAAACTATTTGATCAATTTACTGACAAAGGTAAATTATTTATCGTCATGGAATATTTAAGTGGGAAAACATATGAAGAATTAATTTTCCACGAAAAACGGATCTTTACTGAAACAGAAGCATTTAGAGAATTAGCTTATATCTTACAATTAATCAAAAAAATCCATAACAAAGGATATATACACAGGGACTTAAGGATACCGAATATTCTTAAGAATGGAAATGATATCTGTATCATTGATTTTGGTTTAGCAAGAAGTGTAAGTGAAGTTTCAAAAGAAACTTTCAATAATGAAGAAAAGAGGTTATTTAGGGAGATCTCTTATAAAAGCGATTTATATGCTTTAGGACATTTTATGTTATTTTTACTGTATTCTTCATATGAACCAGATTCTAAACAATCAAAAACATGGGAAGAAGAACTACCTATAACAGATGAAAGCAAAAGAATCTTAAGGAAAATGCTTCAGCTAGATGTGCCATACAATCATGTCAATGAACTTATAAATGATCTTGCAAATTAATTCATTCAAATAAAGGAGTTTTTATTATGTCTTTTTTTAATAAAATTTTAGCGAGTGTAGGAATAGGTTCTTCAAAGGTTGATACAAAGCTAACACATTCTTCAATAAGAGTGGGAGAAGATGTAGAAGGAATAGTTGAAGTAACAGGTGGTAGTGTTGAGCAAGCAATTGAAGAAATATACTTAACCGTAAACACTAATTTCGAAAAAGAAGATGATGACAGAATTATACATACACAAGCTGTGATTTCAACAGTTAAACTTAATGAACCCTTTATTATTATGCCTGGAGAAAAGAAAACAATACCTTTTCAATTTACATTACCTTTAGATACTCCAATTTCAGCGGGTTCAACAAAAGTATGGATCCAAACAGGAATAGATATAAAAGGTTCTGTTGATCCAACTGATCGTGATATTGTTACAATTTTACCAAATCAGTTAATGGAAGAAACATTAGAGGCATTTCAAAATTTGGGATTTGTTATGAGAAAGGTAAAAAATGAAGCCGCTTCATATAAAATACGAAAAAGGTTACCGTTTATTCAAGAATTTGAACTCGTTCCTACTGAAGGACCTTATTACAGAAAATTTGATGAAGTTGAAGTTATTTTCTTTCCTATAAGTGAAACAAAAATGGATGTTATTATTGAAGTGGATCGTCGCTCCAAAGGTATCACCGGTCTACTTACTGAGGCATTAGATCTTGATGAATCCATTATAAAATTTACAATTCAAATGGAAGATGTACCTAGTCTAAGAGAAACAATTGAAGACATTCTATCAAATCATACTTGATTTTCACTGAATTGATTAACTAGATAGCAATTGTAAGAGAATGTTAAGGGGAAAAAAGATGGATGAAAAAAAGGGGACATTTTCAAGGGTAAGAACTCGAAATAATAAGAAAAGCCGAAGACTTAGAAGGTCATTTCGTAGATTATTATTTTTATTCATATTTTTAATGTGCAGTGTAATTTTATATAAAATCTTTTTACCAGAAAAAAAAGCGATCGTTTCTACAACTCATAATCCTAAGGAAATAAATGTTTTGGTAAAAGAAAATTCCAAAGTTGTGTCGAGTAATACAACAATAAAAATTAGTGCGGCTGGTGATTTTACATTAGGTAGAGATGAAAATTATGACTATTCTGGTTCATTTACAGATGAAGCGACTAAAAATGGTCTTCGCTATTTTGTAGAAGATATTAATCAACTATTTTTAACGGATGATTTTACATCAGTTAATTTGGAAACAACTTTAACAACATCTACAGAGAAAGCGGAAAAGACATTTCGGTTTAAAGGTGATCCTTCTTATGCTGAAATTCTAAGACTAGGTGGCATTGAAGCAGTTAATTTGGCGAACAATCATATGTTTGATTATCTACAAAAAGGCTATGAGGATACGAAGAGGGCTCTGGATTCACATAATATTGGTTACTTTGGGTATGAAAATAGCTTTATAACTACTATTAAAGATGTGAAAGTAGCTGCTCTAGGGTATGAAGGTTGGCAGGATACAGAAGAAATAAGAGCTCAAATTGAAAAAGATATTATTGATTTAAGAAAAAAAGGATCTCAAATTATTCTTGTCCACTTTCACTGGGGAGATGAAAAACAGTATACACCAAATAATAGTCAACAAACGCTAGCGAAATTTACGATTGATTCTGGAGCTGATTTAATTTTAGGTCATCATCCCCATGTGATTCAAGGGATAGAAGAATACAAAGGTAAATTTATCGTATATAGCTTAGGAAATTTTATGTTTGGAGGAAATAAAAACCCTAGTGATAAAGATACTTTTGTGTTTCAACAAACATTTCATTTGAAGGATGGTAAGTTGACAGTGAAAAAGGAAATAAATATCATTCCCTTTTCAATATCATCAGTTGCTTCAAGAAATAATTATCAACCGACAAAGTTAAATGGAGCAGAATCTAATCGTGTTATGGAAAAAATTATTCATTACTCTAATGAGATAAACGGTTCAGATTGGCTTGTATATGATCAGAAAAACTAGTGTTTGTTTGTGATCTTGTACATCGATGTTGAGTTTCTGTGTAAAGTTATTCTTGCCTGTTTCATCTAACCAATCCAATCAACAAAGTCTCAAAAAATTCATTGAGATTTAACGACAACTAAATGAAAATAAGTTGCTTCAAAGCTGAATGAATAGAACTTTATTAAGCTCACAAAAAAACAGGATGACTAAAAACTAGTCATCTAGTTTATTTAAAGGTAAAGCTACTTAAGTTCTATTTCTTCCAAAAGCCTTCCATATGATACTTGAGAATAGCTCCACACTGCATTTCTTTTCTTATTTTAAGGCTCTGTTAAACTTTGTTGTTGATTTCCGTTACAGGCATTCGCTTTACGCGGGCGGTCCGGGAGCCTCATCAGCGCAAGCGCCTGTGGGGTCTCCCTTTGACACGCTCCTCCCGCAGGAGTCTCATGCCTTTCACTCCAAGCAACAAAGTACTAAAAATCAACATTAAGCTTTAACATAGTCTATTTTAAAAACGGTCCTGGTATACTATTCGCAATTACTTGCTGATCAATTATTACTTCAGTTGTTGTTCCTGTTATAAACACTTCATCAGCATTTAAAAGATGCCTCTTCTCTGCATAATGTTTAGTAGCTGTAAACTTACCGTTATATACTCTAATAACCTCATTAATACCGTCTCCAAATAGGTAAGCACGATCCTCTATAACAATATGAATAGTTGTTTTGCAACATTTGCTACATTATATATAAGCTTACTCATTAATTTGCTCCTTTAATAACATACTTTAACATTCTTATTTCATATAAACTTTAAGAATGCTCGTCTTTACGAATTCATGATAGGTTGATTATCTTAAATTAAAGGTATAATACGACAGAGTAACTTAAAACATTACTGATGCACATGAAAAATAAACATATAGATAAATTTAGATAGTAAATTACCTGAATGAAAAATTATTTTTAATGCTTTTAGAATTAATGGATTTAGTATAGCTATTGTTTATTCGGGAAAGGTTTATTATAAGGGTACTCAAATTCCGGCGCATGAAAAAATTTGGATATATTCCTGAATTCAACGACGTGTAACAAGGAGGTGTAGATCTTACATTTGTAAAAACAGACAGATATCAAAAGCTGGATACTTCATGTTGATTTTATAATGAGTCACTTATAAACATAAAATAGAATCCTTCTTTTATTTGTCAGTAAAAATTCAAGTAATGCTTACATATGTAAGAAGTTCTATTGATTACACTAAATTTTCTTTTAATTATCTTATTAGTAGCTTTTACAGGTTTTTTTGTGGCAACAGAATTTGCTATTGTAAAGGTTCGTGTAATAAGAATTGATCAGCTTATTTCTGAAGGAAGAAAAGGTGCTAAATCAGCAAAAATTGTTTTATCTCATCTAGATGAATATCTCTCTGCTTGTCAGCTTGGTATTACTGTCACGGCTTTAGGATTAGGTTGGTTAGGAGAACCTACTGTAGCGAAGATGATAGAACCTTTCTTTAGTAGTTATGAGTTAAATGAGAAAGTAATACAAATTTTATCATTTGCCATAGCATTTGGAGGTATTACTTTTTTACATGTTGTAATAGGTGAATTAGCTCCTAAGACAGTTGCAATTCAAAAAGCAGAAGAAATAATCTTGCTTTTTTCAGTTCCAATCATTTGGTTTTATCGATTGATGTTTCCTTTTATTTGGCTTTTAAATAGTGCAGCTCGTATCTTTGTTCGTCTATTTGGTTTTAAATTTTCTCCAAAATATGAATTAGCACATTCTGAGGAAGAATTAAGAATATTGTTATCAGAGAGTTATCAGAGTGGTGAAATCAATCAAAATGAATTAAATTACGTAAATAATATCTTCGAATTTGATGAAAGAATTGCAAAAGAAGTGATGGTTCCTAGGACGGCAATTGTTTCTATATCAATGGAACATACTTATGAGGAAGTAATAAACATTGTAACTGCCGAGAAATATACTCGCTATCCAGTTATTCACGATAGTGATAAAGATAATGTTTTAGGGTTTATTAACATTAAAGAATTTCTCACTGCCATGATTATGAAAAAATCAGATGAAAAACAACCACCTTTTCACTCCTTTATCAATCCTATTATACAGGTAAGTGAAACAGTACCTATTCATGATTTATTAGTGAAAATGCAAACAGAACGCATTCATATTGCAATACTAATAGATGAATATGGCGGTACATCTGGCTTAGTTACAGTTGAAGACATTCTCGAAGAAATTGTTGGAGAAATTCGGGATGAGTTTGATGAAGATGAAATTCCTGAGATACAAAAAGTCAGTGAAGATCATTATATACTAGATGCTAAAATACTAATTGATGAGGTAAATGAATTACTCGGAATTCAATTAGAAGATGAAGAAATTGATACAATTGGTGGTTGGTTCTTAACTAGAAATTTTGAAGCCAAATCAGGTTCTGAAATCTTAGCAGAAGGTTATATTTTTAGAATAAGGGATATTAAAGGACATCATATTTCATATTTAGAGGTAATAAAGCTCGATGATTAATTCTCGATTGCTTTTAATCTCGGTATGTATTGAAAGTTCCTGACCATTTTAAAGGCTCTGATGAGTTGGTTTTTGATTAAGTTACAGACATTCACTTTCCCTTGGCACGCTATCAGCACGATTTTCCTATATTCAGTTCCAATAAAAACATGAAGTTTTATTTAAGATTGCCTTTTTAAGCAAGGATATAAATACCTAAGACAAAACATGATCGTATTGAGAAATAGTATCGATTTTTCCGTTGATACTTAGGTAAAACTCCTTGTACTTTTCTTATCATTAACCACTTAACAAATGGATCAATTAAGGTATAATATAGACAAGTGCTAGAACTGCCATGACATAGTTCGAAATATATTTTTTGTAAGTAGTTGTAATACATATATGGATTATGTTACTGGTATGATTTAAAGTTGAAAGTGAGTGTTCATAATGGGTCGTAAGTGGAATAATATTAAAGAGAAAAAGGCATCTAAGGATGCTAACACTAGTCGAATATATGCCAAATTTGGCCGAGAAATTTATGTTGTAGCTAGACAAGGTGAACCAGATCCAGAATCTAATCAAGCCTTAAAGGTTGTTCTTGAAAGAGCGAAAACATACAATGTCCCAAAAACAATTATTGACCGCGCTATTGATAAAGCCAAGGGTGGCTCAGAAGAAAATTTTGATGAGCTTCGATATGAAGGATTCGGTCCAAATGGTTCGATGATCATTGTTGATGCATTAACAAACAATGTTAATCGAACTGCTTCTGATGTTCGAGCAGCTTTTGGTAAAAATGGTGGAAATATGGGAGTGAGTGGTTCAGTTTCCTATATGTTTGATGCAACAGCAGTTATTGGTGTGGAAGGTAAAACGGCTGATGATGTTCTTGAAATTTTAATGGAAGCAGACGTTGATGCTCGTGATATTTTAGAAGAGGGAAATTCTGTTATCGTTTATGCAGATCCAGATCAATTTCATTCTGTACAAGAAGCATTTAAGAATTCTGGCATAACTGAATTTAACGTTGCTGAATTAACAATGTTAGCTCAAAATGATGTTACGTTAGCAGAAGATGCACAACAACAATTCGAAAAATTAATTGATGCTTTAGAAGACTTAGAGGATGTTCGACAAGTTTATCATAATGTTGACTTAGGTGAATAAAGGATTCATGCTGCAGACCACAGGCTTTATAAGGTCTGCTTTTTTAATTCTTTTTTGTAAACATTGTTGTCTTACCAATTCTAAGTAAATAATTTGGTGAAAAGCCATTAGGCCTCTTTCTTTTATGCTATAAAATAAGTTCCGACTGTATAAAAAGGTCCAATATCTACTATCTTTCTGAAAGGCTGTTCTCGTAAACTTTATTGCTTTAACAACTCCAAGTAAACAGCACTATATAAAGCATAATGGCATCTTTTCTTCTTAGGATAGTACCTATTTTGCTTTAACAACAATGTTTCCAATGCATAATTAGGTCAATTAGTAAAAATCTTTCAGAAAAGAACCTTCTGAAGAGCCCCTTTAAAAACAGCTTTTCAAAAAACTTTGTTAAAGGAATTTTCTTTATCGTTTTAGATAAACTAAGAAGGCTATAAAACTTTTTGTAGGAGGTTTTAAAATGTCTAAGAAAAAGGTAACACCTTCAAAAGTAGTGGATCAAAAACAATTAGTAAATGATAAGGCTGAAAAAGCGAAGGCTAATAATTATGAAGACGACCATATTCGTAATACAACATCAATTGGAGCAGCAAATCAATAATAAGAAAATGATAAAAATAATGACTGATTCAAAAACAATCTTTGCGGAGATGTTTTTAGAATCAGTTTTTTTCAGATGGACAATGTCTAGCTCCAACGCTCAAAACCTCTGAGGAAAGCTAGATAAGTACCATTTATGTGATGAAGAGACTTTTTTCAACTGATAATTAAGTTAATTAGCAAAAATCTTTCAAAAGAGTCTTCATAAGTTAGCGTTTCTATTAATTGTAAAATACCTTACTAAAACAGTGATGATACAAGGGTAAGAGGGATTGGGGTAAAAAAGCATCATTGAACTAAAAACTTTAGTGGAACATAAATAGGTATAAAATAGCAATAGCGATAGTATAGATTTGAGAGACCTACATATAGATGCCGCTTATATGATAAATTATTTGTTGGAGGGAAATGATGCTTTTTAGATTTCTTATTCTTTTTTTTGTATTCTGTATTTGTGCACTTATTTATCCTATTGAATTTTTTTACCAGTATGATGTAAACGTCATTTTATTTTTTGAAGAAATACGTAGCCCTTTTTTAAATAAAGTATTCATGTTTATAACCGATATTGGTTCAATCAAATATACATTACCAATTTGTATTGTCTTCAGTGCTTTATTTTATTATAAAAAAAGAAAAGTGTTAGATATTATCATGCTAGTTATCATCTTTTATAGCGTAAGAAAGCTCAATGTGGTATTAAAAGACTTATTCGTTAGAGATCGCCCTTCATTTCAATTTGTATATGAAGAAAGTCATTATAGTTTTCCGAGTGGACATGCTATGAACTCCACTGCAATATATGGTTTTATATGTTTTATCATTCTCAACCATTTTAGTGGAAATGGAAATCATAGAAATACATTGTTAATAAGTACAATTATTTTAGTCGGAATAATTGGGATAAGTAGAATTTATTTGGGCGTTCATTATATATCAGATGTGATAGCTGGGATTAGTGCAGGTCTAATGTTGCTCATTGTTATAACATTAATTCACTCAAAATTAATATTGTTTTTCGACAAAAATAGAAGATATTAGATAAAGGGTTTTTCATAGTATTTCTCTAATTAAAGATATAAACAAAACTTTAGTTAGGGAGGAAGAAAAACATGTATTCCTTACTAGTAAAGAAACGTGTTATAACTTATGATATGACAATTTTTCAAACACCGAATTTTGGTGACAAAAAAGGTTATAAAGATGTGTACCGCTTAAGTGTTGATGGCATGACACATAAAGATGCACTAAAAAATGTCTTTCAGGTTTTTAATGTGAATGACCGTATTCCCGATGATTATCGAGCTAGATACTTAAGTACTGGTGATATCGTGTTAATTGATGAAGGGAAAAAAGGTCAATATTATTACAAATTGTTTCCTCAAGGATGGCAAAAAATTAATCGGATACAAGTAAGGTAGCAACAGATTATGGGAGGCCATAAATGAAATCATAGCCTCCTGATTTTGTAATTAATTATTGTGTCCTGGTCCATTTTTGCGTTTTTCAGAAGTATGTTCTTTTGAGTGTGCTGTTTCTTCTGCTGCTATTATTTCAGGTGGTATATGATTATTTTTTTTTGGAGTGTTTCTGTTGCGATGTTTTTTTCCCATCTAAAATCCCCCTTAATTTTCGTTTGTTCTATTTGTTGTATGTGTTTTCTGCTTTCTAGGCTTTTTTGATTCATGTGGCATTGTTCCATTCCTTGAACCAGGAGTTGTTTCGTTCGCATGTTGCACAGCTTGTTCAAGCTTTTTCTTCATAGAAATCCCTCCTAAAATGAATTCATGTTTATATTGCCCTTATATACGTAGCTTAAAGCTGTTAAAAAATACTTAACACAAATGTAGTAATGTTTCATAACTTATCCTAAATAAAGGAGGAGAACTATAATAGAGCTATTATTTATAGGTTAAGCTAATATGGATACTTATGAGAGAACGTTTTTCATGTTTGTATTATTGTGTTATAGTAAATGTACTCTTTTTGATTATTTAAGTAGGAGGTAAAAGAGAATGAGTGTACATATTGGTGCAAAAGAAAACGAAATAGCAGAAACGGTATTATTACCAGGAGATCCATTAAGGGCAAAATATATAGCAGAAACATTTCTAGACGATGTAACATGTTATAACGAAGTAAGAGGAATGTTAGGTTTTACAGGTACTTATAAAGGTGAACGTATTTCTGTACAAGGAACTGGTATGGGTGTGCCTTCTATCTCAATTTACATAAATGAGTTAATGAATAGTTATGGTGTTCAACAGCTAATTCGTGTAGGTACATGTGGGGCAATTCAAAAGGATGTTAAAGTTCGAGATGTTATTCTAGCAATGAGTGCATCAACAGATAATCAAATGAACCGTTTAACATTTGGTGGAGTTGATTATGCTCCAACAGCAAATTTTGAATTGCTTAAAAAAGCATATGATACAGGTATTGAAAAAGGGTTAAATTTAAAAGTAGGTAATATTTTCACTGCTGATATGTTTTACAATGATAATGCTGAATTAGAAAAATGGGCACGCTACGGAATTCTTGCGATTGAAATGGAATCCTCTGCCCTTTATACTTTAGCTGCAAAATTTGGGCGAAAAGCTTTGTCAGTTCTTACAGTAAGTGATCATATTTTAACTGGTGAGGAAACAACTTCTGAAGAACGACAAACAACCTTCAATGATATGATTGTTGTTGCTTTAGATGCGGCTATAAAAAAATAAGGCTTGTTGGCAGGATAAGCTAGATTGTCTATTACTAAAACGTATGCGAAAAGTATACGTTTTTTATTTTTGATTCAAATTCGATTAGTGAAATTTGTCGATAAATAATTCAGACTATTTTAAGATCGTTTGTTTTAAATTTTAGGAATATAGGGTAAAAATGTGTGTAGGTGCTTTATATCATATCCTTTTTAAGGCACTTAATGATAAAATAGATTTGTTATCTATTTTAGATTGGGTGATAAGATGTTGTTTAATGGAAAGGTATTTGTCGTATTAAGTATGTTTATAGTGTTATCTGCATGTGCAAATTTCTCATTACCAAGAGGCATACCTTTTAATGAGGACGAAAAAGGACAACGAGTAGAAAGTATAAATGATCGAGAAAAACAAGATAATTTGAAAAAAGAGAGCAATAGAATTGATGACATTGAAGAAAAAGAGGAAATTGATACAGATTTCTTATTACAGTCTAAATATTTTAATGAAGTGAAAGTAGTGGATGGTGTTCAAGTTATTGAAAATCCTTCCAATATTTTAGCGATGGTTAATAAAGATTATGGTCTATCAAATGAGTATGAACCAGAAAACTTAGTGATCCCAAATGTGGACTTTTCCTTTGGAGATGCTGACATACCTCAGAGCTATTTACGTAAAGAAGCAGCTACTGCATTAGAAAAATTATTTCAACTAGCAAAACAGGATGATATAGAGTTGCTTGCCGTTTCAGGATATAGATCTTATTCTCGACAGCAAGGTATTTTTAATGTTGAAAAAGAGAATAAGGGTGAAGATGAAGCTTTACAAGCAGTAGCATTACCTGGTCAAAGTGAACATCAAACAGGATTAGCTATGGATGTAACGAGTAGAAGTGTAAATCTTGCTATTACATCAAAATTTGGAGAAACAAAAGAAGGAAAATGGGTAAAGGAAAATGCCCACAAAGCAGGTTTTATTATTAGATATCCCCTCGGAAAAGAGGCAATAACAGGTTATCAATATGAACCATGGCATATTCGCTATGTTGGAGTAGAGAAGGCAAAAGTTATTTATGAAAATAACCTAACTTTAGAGGAATATTTTGAAAAAGTGAAAAAAATATAGTTGGAGATTTGTTTTATGACGAAAAATTTGGACCATTTAAAGTTAGGATTAACGGTCTTATTTATTGGCTTCAATCCAAGTTTGGTTTCTGGTCAAGTAGGACATAATTATGCAAATAAAAATAATAGATTTTGGAAAATTCTTTATGAAGCAGGTATAACTGACAGATTGTATCTTCCTGAAGAAGATTTAAAATTATTAGATAAAGGAATTGGATTTACAAATATTGTTTCTAGACCTACTCGTGCAGCTGATGAAATTACAAAAGAGGAATATCAAGAAGGTAGGAAAATCCTTTATGAAAAAATTACTTCTTATAAACCTAAAATTGCTTGTTTTGTAGGTAAAGGTGTTTATCTTCAATATAGTCACTTAAAAAAAGCGCCATGGGGTCAGCAAGAAAAAAACATTGTTCCTGGTGTAATTGATTTTGTTGCACCTTCCTCTAGTGGATTAGTCCGAATGAAGATGAAGGATGTCACTACAATCTATAAACACCTGAAAGATTATATATAAAAAGGTAAGGGAGCAGTAACCCTTACCTTTTTAATTAGGCTGTTTTCGCAAACTTTGTTGCTTTTAAATACCCAATCAGCACTGTATTAAGTCTAGTGGCATCTTTTCTTCATAAATTAGTACTCTTATAGTGAAAAAACACTGTTTTCACTATAAATTTTGGTTACATTGCAACAATCGTTTAGAAAAGAGCCTTAACTTATTACCAGAATAGAAGACCGCCTAGTGCAATTCCAGTGATAAGTCCTAGCCCAAGTCCATATGGGGCACCGAAGCCATAGCCATAACCATAACCAAAGCCAAATCCATAGCCACCTCTTTGAAGAACAGGTTCAATAAATACTTTATTATTTGTTACTCGGCAAATTCTTCCTACGTGAACTCGACCATGTCTATCATTAATTCTAACCACTTTACCATTATAACGACAACATAATTGATAATAATGTTGTGACAAAATAATCCCTCCTTTATAATCATTCAACATAGCTTATGATGAGTGCATAAAGAGGGATTGTACGCCTATCACAGTTAAAAGTATTTATTTGTTTAAATTTTTTATAGAAGAAAAAAGTACAAACATAGCTTTTACGAATAATTTATTCAGTTTTTAAAACCATAGGGCATAAAACAATTGGTTTCTCATAGACAATTAAAACTTTATCCAATTTAAGAGATATAACCAGATTCCATTACATTTGAAAAACAATGAATAATTATCGAAAACAAAACTACTGATCGTGAGTTTTTTGTAAGAAAAAAACGCAATATGAAAGTTTATCTCTATACTTATTAGATAAATGCTCATGTTCATCAAGGATGGAAAAGGTGCTTTCTGGAATATCACTACTTAAGTTGAATTCAGTACTAGGTTCATGAAGGTCATTAATCATAATATCAGCTGCTTTTAAAGTATTGTATATATAAAGATTGTTTTCTTTAAACTTAGTTACCCATTCCTCAATAGTAAGTATGGAAGAAAATCCATAAAAATCAAGTAACTCTGTTTCTTCATCATTTGTCAATGTTTCGTTTTTTATGATTTCGATGGCTATCATTTTTCCATCTTCTTTCATGATTCTCTTTATCTCATAGAGTGAATCTTTAAGGATGGTAAACGATAATACTGACTCACATAAAATTAAATCAAAAACATTGCTTGCAATAGAAGTGTTTGAAAGACTTTCATGTAAATAAGTTATTTCGTTTTTTTGATCAATATTTCTTTTTCTTGCTGTTTCGATCATTCGTAAATCATGATCGAGACCTGTAACTTCATAGCCTAGTTGGTGAAGAAAATTAGTTGTTTGTCCTGTTCCACATCCGGCATCAAGAATAGTTGTAAAAGGTGGGAGATTTTCCAGCTCAAAAATTGCTTTTGTAAGTGAAAGACCACCAGGGTGAGCTCCCCCAATCCCTAAATAGGACAACATTTGTAAATAATTCATCATGATTCCCCCATGTATATTCTAGATGTATAGTATGAAGGAATGAGATGATTGTGATTATAAGCAAGAGAATAATTGGTGTTTTTCATATAATTTATTTAATTTCGGATGAAGAAAATGATAAATTTCAGCTTTGTAAATTGTTTGTAATGAACATTTAACATGTAAAGCTTCTAGATAATTTTCAATACGATCTTCAATATAATGTAATACTTGATTTTTATAATAGAGAATATTGCTATTTATCTTATAATCAATATCTTTAATTAAAGTCAAAGAAAAGTGAATCATATTAAAATCGTGTTTTCCGATGTAATCTATTAGTTGCATTATAAAACCTCCCATATTTACATTCGTGTAATGAACTTTACATTAAATTAATGAAAAAGTATCGTGCTTTTTGTCGATTGAAAAAAGAGTATTCTCGAATATTTCTTAAAGTCCATTATTACATTGAAAATAAAAGCCGATTTTGTCTAAAATTCATTGTTTCAATGAAATTGGTTACATTATTGATGTGATCTTACATAATATGTCCAAATTTACATGTTGTTAATATATCTATCTAGACATATTCATTGACGTTTTAAATGTGGTTAGACATAATAAATACATACATAAAGGTGGTGCAGTAAAGAATGAATAACAGTAAAATACTAATTTCAATTATTGTTACAGCAATTATTACAGCAGGTATTACATACAATGTTGTACAACCTAAAGAAGTAACACTGTTGAAAGAAGATGACCCTTTCTCAAAACTAAAATCAACATATAATTTATTACAAGAAAATTACTACCAAGATGTTGAGACAGAAAAGTTAGTAGAAGGAGCTATCAAAGGAATGGTGGAATCTTTAGAAGATCCATATTCTGTATACATGGATATTGAGGAAGCGAAGAGCTTTAATGAAAACATTTCTTCGACTTTTGAAGGTATCGGTGCAGAAATACAAGAAAATGATGGAAGTATTATCATTGTATCTCCAATAAAAGGATCTCCTGCAGAAGAAGTTGGATTAAAGCCAAAAGACGTTATCACAAAGGTTGATGATAAATCAGTTGAAGGGTTTTCTGTGACAGAAGCTGTTATGTTAATAAGAGGAGAAAAAGGATCAGAGGTTAACCTCACTGTTCAAAGACCAGGTGTTGGTAATTTGAATTTTACCATTACACGAGATACTATCCCTATTGAAACAGTATATTCTGAAGTAGTGGAAGATAATATTGGTAAAATTCAAATTACTAAGTTTTCAGAAAGTACTAGTGAAGAACTCGCTAAAGCATTAAGTGAACTTCAGGATAAGAATGTTAAAGGTCTAATTATTGATCTTCGACAAAATCCTGGTGGTTTAATGGATCAAGCAATAGCTATGTCTGACATATTTGTAGAAAAAGGAAAAAATCTTCTTCAAGTAGAATATAATAATGGAAATAAAGATGTTTATAAGGCTCAAAATGATGTGGTTATTGACTTGCCTATAACTGTGTTAATTGATGGTGGTACTGCGAGTGCTGGAGAAATTATGGCTGCTGCTTTAAATCAATCAGCTGGTATTCCACTTGTTGGAGAAAAGACATTTGGTAAAGGAACAGTACAATCGGCTGAAGGATTTAAAGACAATTCGTCTGTTAAATATACTACTGCAAAATGGTTAACACCTGACGGTAGTTGGATTCATGATAAAGGTATTGAGCCAACAGTGAAAGTTGTACTTCCAGAATATGCGAATTTACCTTACATTAATCCTGACAATGTATTAAAACAAGGAGATGCAACACCTGAGGTTAATGCTGCACAACAAATGCTTAAAGCATTGGGTTATAATGATGTTAGTGTAAATGGCTTCTTTGATGAAAAAACTTTAAAAGTTGTTCAGCAATTTCAAAAAGATCAAGGACTAGATGTTGATGGGAAAATTTCTGAAGGTACAACAATTAAATTAATTGAGCTTTTACAAACGAAAATAAAGGAAAATGACACACAACTAGATAAAGCAATTAAAACACTAAAAAAAGAATTATAAAAAATAGCTCTTCGGTAGTCACATATTCTATGACTTATCGAAGAGCTATTTCTGTCTCTAATTTGGTTTTTTACTTAAAGCCAAGTTGAAACTTGTTGAAGATCTAATCGATTACTTTTGTGAGCAGCCTTTTGAGCTTTGCCTATAGTAATAAGCATCACCGGAACATATCTTTCAGAAACATTAAATTCTTTCACAAATTGTTCTTTGTTAAACCCACCGATTGCACAAGTATCAAAGCCTTTTGCTTTAGCGGTCAACATAAACTGCATTGCAGCTAATGATGCATTTGAGAAAGCAGCATCTCTAGCAAAACCTTCATCAGTGTAAGCTCCGTTAATTTGTTTAGCTAAAGTTTCTTTGATTTCAGAAGTCATATAGCCTGCTTCAACTAGTGGCTCGTATACAGAGTCGGTATTTTTATTTGCTTTTAAATCACCAAGAATAGCAATAACTGCTGAAGATTCTACAATTTGATTCTGGTTGTAGGCTATAGGTAAAAGCTGTTTCTTTGCTTCCTCACTATGAAATACAGTAAAATGCCAATGTTGTAAATTCCAAGCAGATGGTGCCTGTGTTGTAATTGAGAGAATTTCTTGCAACTCTTCTATAGAAATTTGTTCATTTGCATTATAGTTACGAATTGATGTGCGAGAGGTTATTACTGACATTAATTCCTCGGTGTAAGTTGTACTCATTAAAATTCCTCCTAATATTTGAAAAAATATAGTGTATATTATATACTAAAAGTAATAAACTTACTTTTTGTAAGTTTGATTAACATAAGAAACATCATAAATGATTTAATATATTGAGTCAAGAGATACGAAAACAAGGGGCGATTTTAATGAAATTAAATCTTTGTCCAAAAATGGAATCTGCTTTTCGACTATTAGGAAAACGTTGGATTGGTATTATTATTCATGTTTTATTAGACGGTCCGAAAAGGTTTAAAGACCTGACTGAGATTATCCCTAGTATTAGCCAAAAAATGCTTTCTGAAAGGCTAAAAGAATTGGAAAATGAAGGTCTTTTAGAAAGAATCGTGATAGATGATACGCCTGTTAAAGTTATATATCAGTTAACAGATAAAGGGAAAATGTTAGAAGGAGTAATGCTAGAGGTAGGAAAATGGGCAAATACCTTTTGTGAAACAGAAGGAGGAATTGATCGTGAATAGGACTGTCATTATTACTGGTGGAGCAAATGGCATCGGCAAAGAACTTGTCTACCAATATGCTAAAAAAGGGTATAAAGTTGTTATTGCTGATGTAGATGAAAAAGAAGGTTCAAAAATTGTTGATCATTGTAAAAATAATGATTTACCTGTTCTTTTTATTAAAACAGATGTTTCTGTTATAGAAGATATAAAGAAATTAATACAGAAAACGGTGGATCAATTTGGTTCATTGGATATCCTAATTAATAATGCAGGATTGTCAAAATGGATATCACCTTATGAAATTACAGTTGAAGATTGGGATACAATCATTAATACAAATTTAAGAAGTGTGATGTTTACCTCAAGAGAAGCTGCGAAAATGATGAAGAAAAATAATACAGGTGGTAAAATTGTTAACATTTCATCAACAAGAGCATTTATGTCAGAGCCAGACTCTGAAGCATATGCAGCAACCAAGGGTGGAATTATTTCTCTTACACATGCACTAGCTACATCATTAAGTGAAGATAATATACAAATTAATTCGATATCCCCAGGTTGGATTGAAACAGGAGATTATAGTAGCTTAAGAGAAGTGGATCACTCACAACATTTATCCAAAAGAGTTGGAAAACCAGAAGATATAGCTAAAGCATGTTTTTATTTAACTGCTGAGGATAATGAATTTGTCACAGGAATAAATCTTGTAGTAGATGGTGGAATGACGAAGAAAATGATTTATGAACACTAACTTTAACTTTTGTACTTATTACGAAAAGTACTTATTAAATAAATGTGATAAAACACTCAAATAGTAGTTTTATTATAATTTCAATCAATGAAAGGTGATCAAAATTTGATTGATCTTAAGAAGATATTTAAGCGAATTACCTAATTTATAGGTATCTACCCAATCGAATAGTTACTTACATGAATACTTAATAGTGTAGGTAAATATTAGAGGAGGTAGAATAATGTCACATTATTTACAAAGTGGGTTTCGCAGTCCACACCAGGATAGATTCTTTTTTGGAGGACCTTTTGTTGGTGGACTTCTCGGTGGTTTAGTAGGAAGTGCAGTATTTAGACCACGACCGTTTTATCCATATGGAGGTTATCCCCCATATGGTGGAGGATTTGGTGGTTACCCTTATGGATATGGATTCGGATACCCATATGGTGGACCCTTCCGTTATTAATATTGAGTAAAATGTTAAAAACAATATAAACATTAAAAGAGCTGACCTCTAAAATAACCCTTTATATATGGGTATCATCTTATGGTGAAACATTATATAAGCGGAGATTTGAAGAGGAAAGCTCTTTTATGTAGTCTAAACTGATAGAAGGTCGGGAAGGGAATGGCTTCCCGACTTTCATCAATTTTAAAAGATTTCTAATAGGTAATATCAATTTCTGAAATTGAGTTTTCTGTTAACTTTACCAATTGTATTTCAAGGTAATTGTCTATATATCTTGCTTTTGTTCCTTTTCTTTTTACAGGGGCTGGAAGCATATATTTTGAGACTTCTCCTTGCTTAGGATAATTTTTAATAATTAGTTGATGATTTGTATGTTGTACCTTAATATCATTGTCATGATTTTTAGAAATGTTAAGTTTGACGTACACATATTCATTTGTTTCAAAAATCTCAGGCTTGGGTGTCTGAACTTTTTCATTAGGAGATAGATCTCCTTGAAAAGGAAAACTTTGTGATAAATCTCCTCCAAAAACATTTTTCATCACACTTTGAATATAATTCTCTACTTCTTTTGGATTCATTTTATTTAAATTTTTAGTGAAACCTGTCTGATCGAATGGAAATTGTTTGTTCCACGGAAACATTTTTTCACTTCCTTTATGACTAAGATTTGTAACCATAATATGCAAAGTAGAAGTAAACGGTTAGCAATGCAAATAGGTTGTGGTACAACTACCCTTATGTTTATAATTGATTTTAGGTAAGGCTGTTTTCGCAAAATTAGTTGCTTTTAACAACTCCAAATAAACAGCACTTTATCAAGCATGATGGCATCTTTTCTTATTAAAATAGTATTATTATGCAATAAGAACAATGATTAAACTACAATATTAGGGTAATTAGGAACAATCTTTCAGAAAGGCTTTTTTCGTAAACTTTGTTGCTATTAAATAATCTAAGCAATCAGCAATGTATTAAGTATAGTGGCATCTTTTCTTCATAAAATAGTACCCTTATAGTTGTAAAACTCTTTTTTAATTCTAAATTTTAGTTACACAGCAACAATTGTTCAGAAAAGAGCCTTAGGTAAAGAAGAAGTGAGGATATCATAATGCATACATCTGAAGCAAATACTTATAAACACGGGTTACTATACACAGCAGCTTCATATTTACTTTGGGGGATTTTGCCTCTTTATTGGAAAATGGTAGGAGATGTAACACCTGAAGAGATATTAGCCCATCGAATTTTTTGGTCATTTTTATTTATGTTAGTCATACTAAGTGTTAATCGTGAATGGAACAATATGTTAGAACATTCAAAGAAAATCATTAAAAAACCAATTGTTCTGGTAACATTGGTTTTATCATCTATTTTAATTAGTATAAATTGGTTTGTTTATATATGGTCGGTTAATAATGACCGAATGATTGAAGCAAGTCTTGGGTACTACATAAATCCTTTAATAAGTGTTCTTTTGGGAATGCTATTTTTAAAAGAAAAATTAAACTTACTACAAAAAATTTCATTTATTGTTGCTGCCTTAGGAGTTCTATATATGACATTGCATTACGGTGAAATTCCATATGTTGCATTGACATTAGCTTTTAGCTTTGGACTATACGGTTTAACGAAAAAAATGACAAAATTGAGTTCTGCAATAGGCCTAACTTTCGAAACTTTAATGGTTACGCCAATAGCTGTTTTTTATCTATCTTTTTTAGCTCAAAAAGGTGATATGCTGTTTTTAGACGTAGAGTTAACTACAAAGTTACTATTGATAGGTGCTGGTGCGGCTACAGCCATTCCGTTACTCCTTTTTGCATCAGGTGCAAAAAGAATTCCGCTGTTTATGGTAGGAATCCTACAATATATAGCTCCAACAATCACATTAATAATAGGTGTTGTCATCTACAATGAACCTTTTACATCTACTGAAGTTATTACCTTTACATGTATTTGGACGGCTTTATTCATTTTTACATTGTCTCATTCAAAAGCCTTTAGGAAAATAGAGTTAAAGTTAAGAAGAAAAAAATCAGTCGAGTTATAGATTGTATTTATTGTGAGGGTAACAAGTTATGGATTATAGAGATTTACTTGAAGCTTATCGTATGCTTTGGACAAATCGGACATTACCTGTAAAAAAAGATGAATATACTACATTAATTTCTTCCATTGAGAAGGAGATGAAAGATGAAATGACACATCCTAGACTTAGAAAAACTTCTACGGAAAAGTTTCATTCTTCAGTGACTAGAATTATATCTTCTTCTTTAAATAATAAACAAAAGGTACAGTTGATTGAATTACATATCTCTGTTATCGAGAGAATTAGAAATTTCGAACAATAAGGAGACAATGAGAGATGAAGGTAATTATAAAAGAAGATGTACAAGCTTATCTAGATCAATTCTTAAATAAATCTGTTTTTATCCATTTAGAAACGACAACAGGGTCATATTCAGCTCATAAAGACGAAAAGAATATGACTGTTGTTGCTTTTATTCGGAATGCTAAAGTTATGTATCATCAAGCTAAAATAACTGGAAATGGTCCATACCGTGTAGGATTAAAACTTGAAGACGGCTGGATATATGCTGAAGGTTTAACAGATTGGATATTTAACGAAGATCAACAGCTTTTATTAGCTGGACACAATGGAGAAGGACAATTGGCCATAGCTCTTCAAATAAGTGAAAATCCTTTTGAAAATTAAAATAGAGGAGAAGAGGAGAATAAAGATGAGAGAACATGTTCTAGTAATCTTACCACACCCTGATGATGAAGCATTTGGTGTAGCAGGGTTAATAGCTAAAAAAAGAAAAGCTGGTGTTCCTGTTACTTATGCATGTGGCACATTAGGTGAAATGGGTAGAAATATGGGAAATCCGTTATTTGCTAATCGTGAAATTTTACCGCAAATACGAAAAGAAGAATTAGAGAATGCTTGTAAAGCTATGGATATTCAAGACTTAAGGATGCTAGGACTGAGAGATAAAACACTTGAATTCGAGGATGATGAACAGTTAGCAACAATAATGGAGAATATTATCGATGATGTACAACCTTCATTAATTGTAACTTTCTATCCAGGACATGGCGTTCACCCTGATCATGATGCATGTGGTGCAGCAGTTATACGCGCGTTGAAGCGCAAACCAGTCGAAGAACGACCTTTAACTTATTGTATGGCTATTACCAAAAATCGCTTTGAAGTTATTGGAGAACCTGATGTTCACATTAAAATTACAGATGTAGCTGATGTGAAATTAAATGCATTGAAAGCACATCGTTCACAAACTGAAGGAATGCTAAAACAAATTGAAGAAAAGCTTTTAAGCAAAGATCCAGAATTTATACATTGGTTTGAAAGTGAAGTTTTTTGGACATATAAATGGAACAGTTGATTTCTTCATATTGACTGCTTATTATAGAAGGCTGTTTCGTAAACTTTGTTGCTTTTATTTACTTGGAAAGAAAAAGCACTATATAAAGTCTAGCGGCATCTTTTCTACTAGAATAGTACCTTTTCTACGATGAGAACACCGTTTCTAACAAAGAATTAAGTCAATTAGCACCAATCTTTCAGAAAAGAGCCTTATAGAAAGCTAAAAAAGAGAGAACGACTCATTTTAAGTCGGCCTCTCTTTTTTGATTTGTACACAAACTTAAATGACTTGCGAATTTCTTAGTTAACTGAAAATTCCTGTGCTTTTCTTTTTTGTATAAAAGCAAGCCTAGCGGAAAGGCCAATAGCCCCAGCCGCAAGACCAGATATTAAACCAATCCAATACCCGAATGCATCCAAGGAAGTGAAGGTTGCTAATAAATACCCTACTGGAAGGCCTATAACCCAATATGATATAAGAGCCATAATAAATGTAACATTAACATCTTTATAACCTCTTAATGCGCCTTGGATAGGTGCTGCGATTGCATCTGATAGCTGAAAGAAAATAGCATATATTAAAAAGGCTTGAGTCAACTTAAGAACATCAGGATCAGAAGTGTAAATTGAAGCAACCTCTGGACGAAAGAAAAAGATTAGTGCTGCAGATAAAACAGATAAAAATAGGGCAAAACCAATACCTAAATAACTATATTGCTTTGCATCCTTAATTCGTTTGGCTCCAATTTCATGTCCTACTACGATAGTAAGTGCCATTGAAATACTCAGTGGTAGCATATAAAGGAACGAGGCAAAATTTATGGCAGCTTGGTGTGATGCAATTGTAACAGTATTATATTGACTCATAAGCAATGTTACTGCTGCAAATATACTTGTTTCAAAGAAAATGGATAAGCCGATTGGTACGCCAATAAGTAAAATCTCAGCCCAGGATTTAAATGAGATACCATAAAAGGTTTTAAAGATACCAAATTCCTTAAAAGGTGCTTGCTTTAAGATAATTAGGATCGTGATAACTGTAATACACCAATATGTTATTGAAGATGCTATTCCAGCACCAATACCTCCGAGCTTTGGAGCACCAAACTTACCGAAAATGAACATATAATTCAAGATAAAGTTAATGGGCAAAGATGTTAGTGTGATAAACATCGTAACTCTAGTCAAACCTAAAGCATCAATAAAACATCGTAAAACAGCATAAATAAATAACGGAAAAATCCCAAAAGATAATGCAATAAGGTATCCTTTTGCAATATGTAAAACATCTTCTTCTAAACCCATATTATTTAATATTGGATCTAATACAAAAAAGCCAAGAAGAATAATTAGTAATGAGATAACGACGCTGACATATAATCCTTGAACAACCATGAAGGGAACTTCTTTTTTTCTTTTAGCTCCTATAAGCTGAGCTACAATTGGGGTGACCGACAAAAGAATCCCACTTAAACCAGTGTAAACAGGTATCCAAAGACTTGATCCAATTGCTACACCAGCTAGATCGTCTCGTTGGACTTTTCCTGACATTGTTGTATCAAAAAAGCTCATCGAGAACAAGCCAAGCTGCGTAACTAAGATTGGAAAAAGTATACTTGAGAAATAGAACAATTTTTCACGTTTTGAAACGGCTTCTTTCATATTAACATCCTCTTTTCTAGTTGTTGACTAGAGAATTATAACATGAATGGAATTGATGGAATGTTATTTTTGTTCGTTGTTCGATTTGCCTGATTCACCTTTAAACATTTGGTAATAAAAAAAACCTAGTGAAATCACCCCAAGTATACTAAAAGTATATTGGAAAATTTTTTGAGTAATCATTGTTAAAACCTCCCTTTTTAGTATGGTGTATTTTAGGAAATAATACTCATAAAAATTTATACCGAAAAAGGAGTCATATATGATGGAGAATATTTCAGCGTTGGTTCATATTAAAAATCATATCTCATATCATCTTGATCAGATTATTGAGGAAGCAGTAATAATGAAAAATTCATTAGGAGAGAAGGACTATTGTTTATTGTGTGAATTATCCAATATAAGAGAGCGATTTGACGAAATACAATCCTCAGCATCATTTTTTTACTTAAAAGCATATATAGCGGAATTTACTAAGAATTATATTGAAATTGCAAAAGCACTGCAAAATTTATCAAATAGGAGACATGGTGCACTCATTATTGTAGAACGTTTAGATTCAACAGGTTCCAAAATTCATGGTGGAATTCAAATCAACGCAGATTTATCCAGTAGACTGATTGAAAGTATCTTTTATCCAGGTAATCCTTTACATGATGGCGCACTTCTCATTTCAGGAGATGTTATTCATTCAGCGGCTAATGTTCTCCCATTAACCACACAGCATTTTGGGTCAGAAAAGATCGGCACAAGACATCGAGCTGCAATTGGTCTTTCTGATCAAACAGATGCACTAATACTAGTTGTTTCTGAAGAAACAGGTAAAATGTCTTTTGCTTTAGAAGGTACGCTTTATCCAATTAGCTCTTCAAATACAAACTTACAATAACTATTATTTATTTCGTGTAGCGAAATAGTTTTTTGGATGTTATAGTTAGCATACATACAAATTATTGGAAGAAGCTGAAATTATGTGGAGAAACAAAAATGTTTGGATATTATTATTAGGTGAATTAATTGCTGGGTTAGGGTTGTGGATGGGTATTATTGGGAATTTGGAATTTATGCAGAAGTATATCCCATTGGATTTTATGAAATCAGTCGTGTTATTCCTCGGGTTGTTAGCAGGAGTATGTATAGGACCACTTGCAGGTAAAGTAATTGATACTTACTCTAAGAAAAAGGTCATGATTTTTGCAGGGATTGGTCGTATGTTAAGTATTTTATTTATGTTCCTAGCCTTGCATTTTGAATCAATTTTATTTATGGTTTTCTTTTTGGTGACAATACAAATTAGTGCAGCGTTTTACTTCCCGGCTATTCAAGCGGTTATTCCTTTAATAGTTAAGGACGAAGATTTAATTCAAATGAATGGTGTTCATATGAATGTTTCTACACTAGCTCGTGTAGTAGGAACTGCTTTAGCAGGAATGATGTTAGTTGTGATGAAAATAGAATTTTTATATGTGGCATCTATGATCGCCTATTTAATTATATTAATGACAACATTTGCTTTAAAATTTGATGAACCAAGTATCGATAGAAAAGGTAGTAAAAAGACAAGTAGTTTTAGAGAGGTTATACCAGTTTTAAGAGAAATTCCGATTGTTATTTCAGCACTGGTATTAACGATTATTCCAATGCTTTTTATTGGAGGATTTAATTTAATGGTTATTAATATTAGTGAATTACAGGATGATACTGCAATAAAAGGACTTTTATATACAGTGGAAGGTGTATCATTCATGATTGGCGCTTTTTTTGTAAAAAAAATAACTCATCTAATGCCACCTATTAAACTAATGTTTATTTTTGCATTTGTCATATCTTTTGCCCATTTATCATTGTTTTTTAGTGATATGAAAATCATGTCTCTCATTTCATTTGGACTTTTTGGTTTAGGTGTTGGGTGTTTTTTCCCGATAGCGGCTACGATTTTTCAAACGAAAATTCCCAAAGCATATCACGGGAGATTTTTCTCTTTTAGGAATATGTTGGATCGAGTCATGTTTCAAGTTGTTTTACTAAGTACAGGGTTATTACTTGATACTATTGGTCTCAAATACATGGTCGTTATTTTCGGTGTTGTATCTCTTTCTGCAGTTACATATTTTGCATTAATACAGAGTCGACATAATACAAATAATACTAAACTATTAAAAGAAAAAAACGTAGTATAATTCAGACTATTAACAAACGCTCACTTCTTTGTTACTCACCTAGCTGAGGTGCGCCTAACTACCAAAAAGGGTAACTCAGCTCCTTCCAAGGCTTCGTGCCTCCGAAAGTCAAGAGTTTTCGATCGGTCTTAGGGCTTTAAAGCATAGTTTGCCATCTAACTGGTAGTAATATCATTTTTATGTTGAAAAGGGCAAAATTTATTTCTACCCTTTTTTTGCATGAAAATAAGAAAGAAACCTATCTTATAGAGTTTACCCTGAGCTCCAAGAATTCTATTTTAAAAATTCTTTTTATTTCTAGAATATCCTTGTTATTAAAGTGATAATCAAGTTTTTAAGTGTGAACAGGTAGCTGGAGTATTAAAAGTAATGTTAAAAACCGAATGATTAAGTGTTATATCAATTAATCTTTTGGTTCACTCAGCTTACTCAATTTAGATTTGTTCGTCTTTTTGTATGAATTCTTTAGTTGAGTCCCAGCCATTTCTATCACTGTCATTATATAAAAGTTTATACATAGATTTGTACCTTTTTACCTATTTTTGGCTTAATATACTTTTTTTTATAGAATTTTGTAGTTTTATGTACTCGAATCAATTAAACTATTTTTAACCCGGTAATTTGGCGGTAATAGAATTGAAGGGACTATAGAACTAGTTAATGTAAAATAGTTTCTATCAAAAAAAGTTTGGTGCTTTAACCCCGCTTAATGAAGAGTCATTTTTAAAATACCAAGGAGGTACATAATTTAATGAAACAGAAAATATTGGGGCTAACAGCTACGGCTGTTGTCGGTTCATCCCTATTTGCCTCAGCTGCAGCTGCAGACAGTGTCAAGGTTAAGAGTGGGGATACTCTTTGGAGCTTATCTCGTCAATTTGAAACAAGCGTTGACAAAATTAAGAGTGCAAATGGTTTATCCAATGACTTCTTAAAAGTTGGACAAGTATTAGAATTACCTAGTACGAATAAACAAAATACGACCCCAGTTGTTACACCTAAAGTGGAAACGACAACGACAACGACAACAAAGGCTGTTACATATGTAGTTAAATCAGGAGACTCTTTATGGGTGATAGCAAGAGCTAACAACACATCTGTTAGTGAATTGAAAAAATTGAATGGTCTGCAAAATGATCTGATAAGGGTTGGTCAAAAGTTAGTTGTAAATAAAGAAACAACAACGACAACGAAAGAAACAGACAAAAAGTCTGTAGTTAACCCGACTAAACCGATATCATCACAATCTTCTTATTCTGTTAAAGCAGGTGATTCTTTATGGAAGGTTGCAAATCAATTTAATATTACAGTTGCTGAACTTAAGGTAACAAATAAGCTTACTTCAGATACAATTCAAATTGGACAGGTTTTAAAGATAACAGGTGAAATTCCTGCAACAGATAAACAAACAGATACAGTTGAAACAAATCCAACTAGTAAGATCGATATAATGATTAATGAAGCTAAAGCACTTATTGGTACACCTTATGTATGGGCAGGAAATACACCATTAGGTTTTGATTGTAGTGGCTACATTTATTATGTGCTAAATAAAGTGACATCTGTTTCTCGCTTAAGTACTGCTGGTTATTGGGATTTAATGAAGCCAGTTAGTAACCCCGCTGTAGGTGATTTTGTCTTCTTTACAACATATAAAGAAGGTCCTTCACATATGGGGATTTATTTAGGAAATAATGAATTTATCCATTCTAGTAGTTCAGGAGTAACAATTTCACAATTATCAAACTCTTATTGGAAAGAGCGCTATTTAGGTGCTAAACGTTTTGCGAAATAATAATCTAATACATTACTATGAAAAGACCTTTTAAGGTCTTTTTTGTATGTGAACATTTAAATAAATTTTTTAATGGAACATTTTTGAATACTCGTTGATTTTCTAGTATACTCGACTTTGGATTATGATAATCTTGTTATTTTGAAAACAGCTTAAAGCTGTACGGATATATAGTTAAAAATGAAAGAAGGACTAATATGAATTCACCACAATTTAATACATTACCAGATAAAATAAAAGAAATAATAGAAAAAAGAGTGAAAAGGTTTGAACAGGATGAAGAATTAATAGGCGAAAGTGGTTTTACTCCATCAGATGAAGCTATTTTAATTGATGCGATGATTGCACTTGCTCTTGGGAAGAATGTTCTTCTAAAAGGACCAACAGGGTCAGGTAAAACAAAGCTTGCAGAAACATTGTCAAATCTATTTGGTCAACCTATGCATAGTATAAACTGTTCTGTTGATTTGGATGCAGAAGCACTATTAGGGTTTAAAACAATTACAAATGAACATGGGAAAACAACTATTGAATTCATTTCAGGACCTGTCGTAAAGGCTATGAAAAGTGGTCACTTACTTTATATTGATGAAATCAACATGGCAAAGCCAGAAACTTTACCAATATTAAATGGAGTTCTAGATTATAGAAGAATGATCACAAATCCTTTTACTGGTGAAGTGATCAAATCTGATGAGGACTTTACAGTTATAGCGGCCATTAATGAAGGATATGTTGGTACTGTACCTTTAAATGAGGCATTGAAAAACCGTTTTGTCGTTATTGAAGTTCCTTATATTCAAGGAGAAGAATTGAAAAAAGTTTTAGAAAGTCAATCGACACTTAAAGATCAAAAGTTATTAGACACGTTTACAAAACTATCTAGTGATTTATTAACTCTAGTTCAAAATGGGCAAGTATCCGAAGAAGCAGCTTCTATTCGAGCACTTATTGATACATGCGATTTAGCTAGTTTTATGCCACCAAAACGATCAATTGAAAGATCGATTGTTGATAAACTAGAAGATGAAAGGGAAAAAGCTGCGATTCGAAATCTTGCAGATACTCTTTTTGAGTGAGGTTTTTAAATTGAGATTTATTAAATTTAATGATCAACAAGTTGACTCATTTTTATTCATGGAGCTATCAGATCTTGCTAAAGCTTTAACGAAACAATCTGACATTGAAGTTGACTATAGTGTGCAATCATATTTAGATCCAATTCATTTTAAAGCATTTATTAGTCACTTTTGGGATCATAGAGAAAGAAATGAGATAGTACATGGTTTTAAAAGTGATATCTATTTGAGATGTATTGGGAATTTTTATTTTACAAACTACCGGAAAATTGGTTTATTTCTTCACGAAATTGATAATTACAAATTAAAAAGCTTTGCAAAACAATTGTGTATGCTCTTAGAAGATATTCGACTTGAAGAAATTTGTATTAAAGAACGCCCTGGAACCAAAAAGTCTTTTAATGTTAGAAAAAAATTATATAGAAAACATTTTCAAGGACAACTTACAATACATAAAGAACGTAATATTTTAACGGATGCACTTTTTAATTATCTCTTTTTAAGGTTAACATCACATTCTTTATTTGAAGAAACACCTTCATTATCTGGAAATTTAGATCGTGCGCTCCCTTATATTGAAACAAAATTATTTTCAGTTTATGAAGCTAAATCAACATCAGATAATATAAAGACTGTAAAGGACATATTGGTAATATTAGAAGAAATTCTCGATAAGGATATGTTAAACACTTATTTTTATCTTGCTGAACTAGAGTATGATTCTTTTCAAGCCAATACGCTTTTTGATGAGTTAAAGAGAAAAAATAAACTGAAGAACAAAGATACTTTAAAAGATGCTAAAACAGGTGACAAAGATGTTCATGAAGACAAATTACCTACATGGCACAGTGAAACAAGTAAACCAACAAAAAGCTTTCTTCAATTCGAGTTGGAACAGGGGACGAACACAACAATTAATGGTGATGGTACTGTTCGAGAAGGTGAAGATACAGATCAAGCTCTCGCTATGGTGCAAGGAACATCAAAAAAAGCAAAAAAGAATGACTATTCAAAACTAGAAGCACTTGAAAATACTGGTGAAGAACGATCGGTAGGAGTGGATTTAGCATATGGAAAAGAGAATAAATATGCTGTACCAATTTTTGAAGATCCAATTGTCCCTCTAGTTAATGAAAGAGACGAGTACTTAGAGAACAGAAATCAAGTCATGTTGTTACAAAACAAGTTGAAATTAATGATTCTTAAAACACTTGAACATAAAAGAACGATGCCTAGAACAGATCTTCATATAGGAAGGATGAATAAAAAGCTATTAAGATTATTAACAGACGAAAACCCAAAGCTATTTTATAAAAAACAGGAAAAGTCACCTGAAATCGATGCTGTTTTCACATTGTTAGTTGATTGTTCAGCATCTATGTATGATAAGATGGAGCAGACAAAACTTGGAATAACTTTATTTCATGAAACATTGAAATCTGTAAGAGTACCTCATCAAATTGTTGGATTTTGGGAAGATACAAATGAAGCAACAAAAACTCGTCAGCCCAATCACTTTCATACTGTTGTATCATTTGAAAGTTCTTTGAAACAACAAACCGGTCCTGAGATTATGCAACTAAAACCAGAAGAAGATAATCGCGACGGCTACGCAATCAGACACATGACTAAACAGTTAACAATGAGACAAGAAAAACAAAAATTTCTCTTGGTTTTTTCAGATGGAGAGCCTGCTGCGATGGGGTACGAAAGAAATGGGATTATTGATACACATGAATCAGTTTTAGAAGCTAGAAAAATGGGAATAGAAGTTTTAAATGTGTTTTTATCTACAAGAGAAATTGATGAAGCAACGAAAAACACTATACAAAACATTTATGGAAAATATAGTATATTTGTTGAGGAAATTGAAGAGTTACCAGAGCAACTATTCCCACTATTAAAGAGACTGTTACTAAACACAATATAAATGAAATGCTAGAGAGAATTTTCAATGTCGGGGAACGTTTTAATAAGCTTATTATCTGAGGTGTCTTCCCCTACCCAATTCTCTCAGCAACAGTCTAAATATACAGATTGAATCAACAAAGAGCTGAAAATTAGCATAGAGTTTAATATTTTCAAAAATTAATTTGAATTTACTTTAAAATAATAAATATTGTACTTTTTACCTGAGCATATGTTGTAAAATAATCATAAGATCCACAAACGATTTATTATATAATTCTGATAATTCAGAACTTAATTTTGCTTACATTGTCTCTAGAAAAAAATAAATTTTTTTTGGATTTTTCAATTATCCTTATTGGAAAGTGAAGTTAGCAATGGTAAAATAGCCTTGGAAGCGTTTTAAAATTATATTACTATTTTAGATTTTTAATTAATATTGTAGGATAATATCATTATACCTGCAAACGTATCAGAACTTAAATTTCTGATCATTTAAGAATAGTTGGGGGTAATGTTACATGTCAGAAGGTACAAATATACGAAATTATCCTTGGGAAAATTTTTATGGACCAAACCTCGGCTATGTCATGGAACAGTATGATCTATATAAATCTGATCCAGATTCTGTTGACATAGAATTGAAAGAAATATTTGATAACTGGGGTTCTCCATCTATACAGACTAAACAATCCACTTCAGCAGGGAATGAAACTATAAGTGCTGATAAAATGAAACAGATTGCAGAGGCAGTTAAGCTTGTCACAAATATCCGTAGATATGGACACTTAAACGCATCTATCTATCCTTTTGAGGATACTGCAGAGAAAAATGAATTTCTTCGATTAGATGAATACGACTTAACAGAAGAAGATTTAAAAGAGATTCCAGTACATCTTTTGTGTGAAGATGCTCCAGCACATGTAACAAATGGTCTAGAAGCATATCAATATTTAAAAGAGGTATATAAAAGTTCAATTGCTTTTGAATTTAGCCATGTACATAATTACGAAGAGAAAACTTGGTTAATGAAAATGGTTGAATCAGGAACTATCTTTAAACCGTTATCAACTGAAAAAAGAAAAAGTATATTGAAAAGACTAACAGAAGTAGAAGGGTTTGAACAATTTCTTCATAGAACATTTGTAGGACAAAAGCGTTTTTCTATCGAAGGATTAGATATGCTTGTTCCAATTCTCGATGAGTTAATTTCACGATCTGTCAAAGACGGATCAGAAACAATTAATATTGGAATGGCTCATCGTGGTCGTTTGAATGTTTTAGCACATGTTCTAGGAAAACCATACGAAATTATCTTTTCTGAGTTCCAACATGCACCAAATAAGGAATTAGTTCCTTCTGAAGGTTCAATTGGTATCAATTATGGTTGGAGTGGAGATGTAAAATACCATTTGGGTGCTAATAAGCAAATTAAAGAACAAAGTGATGTTCGTGCGAAGGTAACGTTGGCAAATAATCCAAGTCATCTTGAATTTATCGACCCAATTGTTGAAGGTTATACGCGCGCAGCTCAAGAAAATCGCTCTGAAAAAGGGTACCCAAAGCAAAATGTGAACGAAGCAATGGCAATATTAATTCATGGAGATGCTGCATTTCCTGGAGAAGGTATTGTTGCTGAAACGCTAAATTTAAACAAGTTAACAGGTTATCAGACTGGTGGCACAATACATATCATTGCCAACAACATGATAGGTTTTACAACAGAGAGTAGAGATTCTCGCTCGACTAAATATGCGAGTGATTTAGCTAAAGGCTACGAAATTCCAATTATTCACGTAAATGCTGATGACCCAGAAGCATGTATAGCAGCAGTATATATCGCGATGGAGTATCGTAAAAAATTCAAAAGCGATTTTCTGATTGACTTAATTGGATATAGACGCTTTGGTCATAATGAGATGGATGAGCCATCAATGACTCAGCCAAGACTTTATGAAAAAGTACGTAAGCATCCAACAGTTCGAGAACTTTATGGTAAAGCGTTAGAAAATGAAGGCACACTTAAGTCTGAAGACATCGAAAAAATAAATAATGAAGTACAATCAGCTCTTACAGAAGCCTATCAAAAAGTACCAGATAAAAAGAATATTGAAATCACTCGAGAAATTAAGCTACCGGAATTCGTAAATAGTGGGCTTCCTAAATTAAATACAGCTGTTAATAAAGATGATCTATTGAAATTAAACGAAGAGCTAGTTACTTGGCCTGAGAATTTCAATGTATTTTCTAAACTAAAAAGAATCCTTGAAAAGAGAGCCAAATCATTTTCAGAAGACGGTAAAGTAGAATGGGCTTTAGGAGAAGCTTTAGCATTTGCTTCAATTCTTAAAGATGGGACGCCAATTCGACTATCAGGTCAGGATTCTCAGCGTGGTACATTTGCTCAAAGACATATTGTTCTACATGATGTTGAAAATGGAGAATTTTATTCACCGTTACATCAGTTATCAGATGCCAAAGCATCATTTGCTGTTCATAATAGCCCTTTATCAGAGGGATCTGTTATTGGTTTTGAATATGGCTATAATGTTTTTGCTCCTGAAACACTTGTATTATGGGAAGCTCAATATGGTGATTTTGCAAATGCTGCACAAGTGTTTTTTGATCAGTTTATAGCTGCAGGACGTGCAAAATGGGGTCAAAAATCTGGACTAGTTATGCTGCTTCCTCATGGTTTTGAAGGTCAAGGACCCGAACATTCAAGCGGAAGATTAGAGCGTTTCTTACAACTTGCAGCTGAAGATAGTTGGCAAGTTGCAAACTTAACAAGTGCAGCTCAATATTTCCATATTTTGCGCCGACAAGCAGACTTATTAAAGCGTGAAGAAGTAAGGCCGTTAGTTATTATGACACCTAAAAGTTTGTTGAGAAATCCATTAACTGTATCTGATATTAATGAACTTTGTGAAGGTGAATTTAAGCCGATTATTGAACAACCAGGACTAGGTACATCTCCTGAGAAAGTAAAACGACTGGTATTATGTAGTGGTAAAATATCAATTGATCTTACTGATAAACTTAACTCAATGGATGAAAATCTAGATTGGGTCCATATATTACGTGTAGAGGAATTGTATCCATTCCCTAAAGAAATTATTACTTCTATTCTTGAACGTCTGACGTCATTGGAAGAAATAGTTTGGGTACAAGAAGAACCTCAAAATATGGGGGCATGGACATTCTACGATTCAAAATTAAGAGAAGTTGCTCCAACTGGTATTCCAGTAAGGTATATCGGAAGAAGAAGAAGACAAAGCCCGGCTGAAGGAGATCCTAATATTCATAAAAAGGATCAAGAGCGCATTGTGACAGATACTCTGACATGGAATAAATAAAAGACCACTGAATGAATAATTGAAAAAAAGCGGGGCTTGCTATATTCATAATGTGACAGTTAGTCATTATAGATGTACTAACTGCATATTTCTTCAAAAGCAGGTGCTCAAGGGGGAAAACCAACATGGCTGAAATTAAAGTACCAGAACTAGCAGAATCTATTACTGAGGGAACGATTGCTCAATGGCTTAAACAACCAGGTGATGTAGTTGAAAAAGGAGAATACCTTTTAGAAGTTGAAACAGACAAAGTAAATGTAGAATTAACTGCGGAATATTCTGGAGTTTTAAAAGAGCTGTATAAAGAATCTGGTGATACAGTTCAAGTTGGAGAATCTATTGGGATAATTGATGAAAGTGGAGAGGCTCCAAGCTCAGAGCCTGTAAAAACAGAAGAAAAACAAAAAGAAGAGCCTAAATCACCAACAAAAGACACTAGTTCTTCTGTTGATGAAGATAAGAAGAATAGAACAATTGCTTCACCTTCGGCTAGAAAACTTGCTCGTGAACGAGGTATTGATTTGCAACAGGTTCAAACGACTGACCCACTTGGACGTGTTCGTAAACAAGATGTGGAATCTCATTCAGAACGTCCAAGTACAAAACAGGCTGAACAGCCAAAAGCAGCTCCAAAAGCACCTTCACAGTCACAACAGGAAGATGGATCTAAACCTGTAGAGCGTGTTAAAATGTCACGACGTCGTCAAACGATTGCAAACCGATTAGTTGAAGTTCAACAAACGGCTGCAATGTTAACAACTTTTAATGAAGTAGATATGACAGCAGTTATGGAGGTTCGCAAACGTAGAAAAGACAAATTCTTTGAACAACATGATGTTCGTCTTGGATTTATGTCGTTTTTTACAAAAGCGGTAGTTGCTGCATTGAAACAATTCCCATTATTGAATGCAGAAATTCAAGGTAATGAAATTCTTATGAAGAAATTTTATGATATTGGTATTGCTGTATCTGCTCCAGAAGGTCTAGTTGTGCCAGTTGTTCGTGATGCTGACCGATTAAATTTTGCAGGTATTGAAGGAGAGATCCTTAATCTTGCAACAAAAGCTAGAGACAATAAATTAAGCTTAGGAGATCTTCAAGGTGGTACATTTACCATTACGAATGGTGGAGTATTTGGTTCATTATTATCAACACCAATCTTAAATGGTCCACAAGTTGGTATTCTAGGAATGCACAAGATACAGTTAAGACCAGTAGCAATTGATGCAGAAAAAATGGAAAATCGACCGATGATGTACATTGCATTATCTTATGATCACAGAATTGTAGATGGTAAAGAAGCAGTTAGCTTCTTAGCCGCTGTTAAAGAATTACTAGAAGATCCAGAATCATTATTACTAGAAGGTTAATATGAACAAAGCAGAGAGGTGATTTTTTCCTTTCTGCTTTTTTTATTTATGAAGCTAAGTAAAAGCATAATGGTATTTCAGTGTGTTGATTAAATCCTACATTGTAAAGTGTTATCTATTATAGAGAGAATAATAATTAGAATTAAATGTGTGTAGATTACAACCAAAATTTGTCTTAACACCAAGAAAAAATGAAATGTTTTAATAAACGCTGTTTTCTCAAACTTTGTTGCTATTAAATGCTCGAAGCAATCAGCACAGAATAAAATGTAGTGGCATCTTTTCTTCATAAAATAGTACCCTTATAGAGTAGAAACACTGTTTTCACTCCAAATTTTTGTTACATAGCAACAATCGTTCAGAAAAGAACCATAATAAGAGATTATTTTTATATTTCAATTTATATTATGCTAGTAAAATGATAAAATGAAAGCTTATCTAATGTTTAGATGAAATCAGGTAATAAATTGATTTAATTTTTCAAAATCAATTTATCTTTAGCTTAATTTTTTTGAGGTGATTTTGTGAGTAATAACAATGTTGAACAATGGTCTTCAAAACTAGCCTTTATCCTTGCTGCAGCAGGATCTGCAATAGGACTAGGAGCGATTTGGAAATTTCCGTATGTTGCAGGAACTAGCGGTGGTGGAGTATTTTTTCTTATCTTTATTTTGTTTACAATAATAGTTGGTTTACCACTATTATTAGGAGAATTTATAATTGGTAGAAGTACACAAAAGGATGCAATACTATCTTATAAACAAATTGCACCAAAATCCTCCTGGCATATGATAGGTAGGCTAGGTGTGTTTACATGTTTTATTTTGCTTTCGTTTTATAGTGTTGTAGGTGGTTGGATATTAATTTATATCTTTAAAGGTTTGACTGGTGAATTAAGTGGATTAACAGATCAACAATATGGTGAATTATTTGGAGCAAGCATTACAAATCCTTATTTGGTGGTCTTTGCACAGCTATTATTTTTACTTATTACAATATTTGTCGTGTCTAAAGGTGTATCAAATGGTATAGAAAAGGCTAGTAGAGTAATGATGCCAGCGTTATTTGTCCTTTTCCTTATCATTATTATTCGTTCTGTTACGTTAGATGGAGCAATGGAAGGAATCATCTTCTTCCTAAAACCTGATTTTACAAATGTAACTTCTGAAACAATCCTTTATGCTATGGGTCAATCATTTTTTGCATTAAGCGTAGGTGTTTCTGTTATGGTAACATATAGTTCATATTTATCTAAAAAAGAAAATCTACCACAATCTGCAGTCTCTATTGTTATTTTAAATTTATTAGTAGCGTTTTTAGCAGGGTTGGCTATTTTCCCAGCAGTTTTTTCTTTCGGGCTGTCACCTGATGCAGGGCCAGTTCTATTGTTTAATGTATTACCAACAGTGTTTAATCAAATGCCTTTTGGTGTCTTCTTTTTAATTGCGTTTTTGCTATTATTTTTATTTGCGACTTTAACATCTGCGTTTTCTATGCTTGAAATCATTGTCGCTCCATTAGCAAAGGGTGATGTTTCAAAGCGTATTAAATATTCTTGGTTACTTGGTATCAGTATTTTTATCGTTGGTATACCATCCGCACTGTCATTTGGTGTACTTAATGATATTACATTTTTCGGTAAATCGATATTTGATGCAGCAGATTTCTTAGTTAGCAATATATTAATGCCATTAGGAGCACTTTTAATATCGATCTTTGTACCACTTAAAATATCGAGAGAAAGCCTATTTAGTGAGCTTACTAAAGGATCAACATTTAGTAAAAAGCTTTTTGCCATTTGGTATTTATTGATAAAATATATTGCTCCGATAGCAATTATTTTAGTGTTTTTAGATGTTTTAGGTATTATATAACTGTGCAATGTTAACTGTATCAGTTGAGTTTTCAGGTAATTTCAAAATCCTGAAAACTAACAATGACCTTAATTCACATAACTCATAACTTAGAATTCTAATAAAAAGAAGGCTGATGATGGTTGCTCATCTTCAGCCTTCTTTCTTAATTCATTTGATTTAAAAAAACTAACGCATCATCTATTACATGTCAAAAAGGTTCCCATAAAAGTTGTTTTGCTTGTTGTAAGCGACTTTCAACTTCTTTCCAGTTCACAACATTCCACCAATTATCTACATACTTCCCTCGTTCATTTTTATATTGAAGGTAGTAGGCGTGTTCCCAGACATCTAAAACGAGTAAAGGAATAACATCCCATTGACTTAAATTTTGATGCTTTTCTGCCTGAAGAATTTCAAGTCTTCTTGATCTAGGCGCCCACACTAAGATCGTCCAACCAACAGCTTCAACACTTTTAGCAGCTTCTGAAAAGTGTTTTTTAAAATTTTCAAAACTACCGAATGTCTGATTAATTTCTTGTAATAACATGCCAGTAGGTTTTCCCCCACCTTTAGGACTCATGATATTCCAAAAGATTGTATGAAGATAATGCCCTGCTCCATTAAAAGCAGCTTCTCTTTCCCAATGTTTGATGAGTGAAAAATCATTTGTTTTTCGAGCTTTTTGCATTTCTTTTTCAGCTTTATTAAGCCCATCTACATAGCTTTTATGATGTTTATCATGATGTAATCTCATAATTTCACGCTCTATGTATGGTTCTAGAGCGTTATAGTTATAAGGAAGTGGTGGTAGTGTGTGTGCACCAATTGGAACAGATAGTGATTGCTGATGGACACGAGACATTTCTAAATCTTCCGTTTCGTCTTCTTCGTTAAAAAAATCTTCTAACTGTAAATATAGACTGTTAGCTCGTTCATAGAGCTCTTTTTTGTCAAACGAAATGGTGTCTAAAAGCTGATCTTTAAATTGAATTAGATCATTCTGCCATGATTCAAGTTCTTCCGACGCTACCCGTCTTTCTAATTTTTCAGCTGATGCATCATAACTCTCTAAAATTTCCTCGCACCATTTCTTCATAGATAAGATGTATTCTTCTGACAAATTAATCCCTCCCGATACTCATTCGTACACAATATATGCAGCAACCCCAAAAATTTGATCTTATTTATTCATCTTTGTGGTAGGATCAATTTTAGTGGCTATGGAAATCCACAAAAATTTCGTGATAATTTCAATTGAGGCATCGTTGTATATATTTACGGGTTTCGATACACCCTTGAGTGCATGCATCTTTAAATAAAATATGTAAATTTAACAAAGACCTTTATTAATGTTTATTTCGATAATGTGAAAGTGTTATCAAAGGGAAAATATAATTATAGCTGTGATAATTAATGAAAAATTGTCCTGGCAAACCAATACCTGTAGGATATGATTGAGATCTATTATTAAAAGAATTACGATCCAATAAATGAAATACTCCATTTTTGACAAAATCAGTATGCGATCTATTAGCCATGATAAGAGCATCTAGAGCCCAGGACGTTTGAGAAGGTGTACTGAAGTTTAAAGGGACATATCTCTTTATTTCGCTACTTCGGCATGACTCTCCCCAGCCACCATCAGGTAATTGTGTATTTTCTAAAAATTTAACTCCCCGTTTAATAACTGATGCATCTGTCGGCATACCAACAGCTACCAAACCAGTAATAGCTGCCCAAGTACCATAAAGGTAACAAACACCCCATCGACCATACCATGATCCATCTTTTTCTTGATGTGACACTAACCAATCTACAGCAGCTTTAATGTTAGGATTTTGTAGAGTTAGACCTGCATAATTTCCGAGAAATTCAAGTGTTCTTCCTGTTAAATCTGCAGTAGAAGGATCTATTGCAGCATCTTGAGCATTTTCTAAAGGTATATAGGTGAGCAGTTTAAAATCAGTATTTTTCTCAAATGCTGCCCAACCACCATCAGTGTTTTGCATTGATAATAAATATGTAACTCCTTTGTACCAAGCTTCAGTAACCTTCTTTTTAGATTGAGCTTGGCGAGTTAATGCTCTTAAAACAGCAGAGGTATCATCGTTATCAGGATTCAAAGTATTGTTATGTGAAAAACCCCAACCTCCAGGAGAAATATTTGGATTATGTATTTTCCAATCTCCTTTTTTTGTATGTTGCTTAGCAAGTAGGTAGTTAACTGATTGACTAACCATCTTTATTTCATCTTCTCCACTAGCTTCTTGAAGTGCATAACTAATTAAGGCAGTATCCCATACCTTTGAAGTTGAATTTTCTAGGTGGAAGTTGCAGTCGCTATTAATTAATTTTTTTAAACCTCTAATTGCATTTTTAATTAGTGGTGACTGTTTTGTATATCCGAGAGAAAGCAAAGAATATATCATGAAAAATGTGGCACTAGCATAGCTGTATAGAGTTCCATCATCTTCAATTCTCTTTAACATATAAGTTTCAGCTTGTTGATAACCTAAGCGATGAAAATTAGCTGGAAGTTTGAGAAGTTTATTGATTTCATGTAATAGAGGATTATTTTGTGAACGGGTATATGTAGCTAAATCCCATGGGTCAGCAGTTCTTTTATAAGAGGACGAATACAGATGGTTTAAATTAGGTGTGTGTCTTGATTGTAATTTGAACTTTTTATTTGCAACAATCATCATTGGAATAAAATGAATACGAGCATATGTACTTAATTGATAAAAATTAAGTGGAAATGAATTTGGTAATAAGAGAAATGTCATAGGAATATAAAAAATGGAAGACCATTGAAATAATCCATTAGCAGCGAGCATCCACTTAGTCATAAAATGAGTTTCAGATAAACCACCATTTCCTTTTATAAAAACCTCAGCTTTTTTCATCGAAGAATCTTCACGAGAATAAAATCCTGAAAACAAAAGTGCTGTATAAGCTTGGACTGTAACAGATAGATTACCAGCATGTTCATCTGGATATGCTCTCCAGGAACCATTTGGTGTTTGTTGTTTAGAGATTCTTTGCGCTAATTTATTTATTAGTTTTTCTTCTTGTTCACTTTGCGTATCTATAGAACGTAGAATGATGATCATAAAAGCATCTGTCATTAAACCGCCTTCAAAGCAAAAATCCCATGATCCATCTGGTTTTTGCAATACTTTCAATTCTTTAATTTTAGTTGTTATTTCATTAGTAATAGCATCTCTTGGAAACATAGCAATACTCACCTCAATTATGATTATGCATTGGTAAGAAGTTATATGTAAGTTGCTATCTAACTTTATTTTGTGTTAGGTTGAAAAATCAAAAATGGAAAATACATAGAACAACAAATGAAATAGATCTATGTTTTTTTATAATTAATTATTGCAAATTTGAATGTTGGTTTTTAGCAATTTGTTGATTGATTGGAGTGAAAGCAAGAAACCCTTGCTTAGTGAAGCTATTCAGAATGAGACCTCACAGTCGCTAGCTAGTGCAAAGAAGACTTAAGGACCGAGGGAAAATTGGCTTTTTTATTCTTTCCTAGAGAATTGGTTTAAAAAACAAAAAAATATCTACTATTCTTTTTGCTATTTTTAGGTATAATTTAATATTATCCTTGGCTCTTTTCTGAACGATTGTTGCTATTTACCCCAAATTTGGAGTAAAAAACAGTGAATTTTCACTATAAGGGTACTATTCTATGAAGAAAAGATGCCACAAGACTTAATACAGAGCTGATTGCTTCGGTTTTTTAAAAGTAACAAAGTTTGCAAAAACATCCTTATCCTAAGATAAAAGAATGAAATGTAGGGGAAAGAATGAGACATCTAAAAAATATAAGCCCAATAACAATAAATATAATTCTTGGTACGTTATTTGGCAGATTAGCTACATCAATGTGTATCCCTTTTTTAGCAATATATTTAACTCAGGAAAAACAGGTTTCACCGTCAATGACAGGTGCAATTATCGCAGTAAGCTCCTTAGTAGGAATAGCAGCAAGTTTTTTTGGTGGCTACTTATCGGATCGATGGGGAAGAAAAAAGATTTTACTATTATCTATCTTTGCATGGGGTCTAGTGTTTGTTGGATTTGCTTTCACGCAATCTATTTTGGGATTTTTCATTATGAATGCTTTAAATGGATTGTGTCGTGCAGTTTTTGAGCCAACATCTAGAGCAATGTTATCAGATCTAACCGATGAAAAAAATCGACTAGTTATTTTTAATCTTAGATATACCGCAATTAATGTTGGAGTAACCTTTGGACCACTCATAGGACTTCACCTTGGTTCAGCGGCATCAACTAAACCGTTTTTATTTGCAGCAATTATGTATTTTCTATATGGATTATCACTGGTATACACGTTAACAAAAAGTGATATTCCTGAAAATTCTGTTGTAAGTAAAAGAGTACATTTCAAGCAAGCTCTTTATATTGTTCGTAAAGATACAATCTTTCTCTTTACAATTGTCGGACTGATTTTATCCATTACAGGGTATTCACAATTTTCTTCAACATTACCACAGTACTTCTCAAGCTCCAATTCATTTGAAGATGGTGCACATCTTTTTTCATACCTATTAACGTTAAATGCAATTACTGTAATATTATTGCAATTTCCTTTGGTGAAAATAGGTAAAAAATATTCGCCACTCGTATCCATTATGATTGGTAATATTGTCATATGTATCGGGTTGTTTGGATTTGCTTTTATCACTGAGCTCCCTTTATTAATTGTTATGATTGTAATCTTTACTGTTGGAGAAATATTGATGTTTTCAATGACAGATTTATTAATTGATCAAATGGCAGTGCATAGTCTTAAAGGAACTTATTTTGGTGCGATGGGATTTACGCAACTAGGTAATGTAATTGGACCTTGGATTGGTGGTGTTTTATTACAATACCATGGAGCAAATCAGCCTGAATATCTTTTTGGATCATTAGTATTCTTAACAATTTTAGGTGTGCCGATACTTTTATATGTTCAATATTTAATGAAAGCTAAAAAGGTAACACAGCAACAAATCATATAATTCAAATCCATGAATTTATCAAAATGGTTACTTATTGCTCATATAAGATTTATTTAATTGGCTTTTTAATGAAACTTAGATAAAATATGAAGAAAGCTAGTAGAAAGGTGGAAAAAGATGATACATAAAACATGGCAAACAACAACACCAGTAAAAAAAGTCAAATGTGTTCACACAAAGGCTGAAAAGTATATGGTTGACCGTGCATTAACTGCAGAGAAAGAATATGATGTCCAAAATGAAACAGAAGAGTTTTATTTTGTGATTGATAATACTGGTAAAGTTGGCGGTTATTATAAAGATTACTTTAAAGTTTTAAATTAATTGGGATTATGAAGAAGATGACTTAGGTCATCTTTTTTTTAATATCTTTACCAACACTATTATCTATAAAGTCTAGCGGCATCTTTTCTTCTAAAGATTGTCTCTTTTATGTGATAAAATCTTTGTTCAACCAGATAAAGATGTCAATTTACAACAATCTTTCAGAAAAGATCCTTTTTAAAAAGCCTCTCTAAAAGATAAATCGATTATTACTTGCACTTTTTAATAATATGTTATTATAATTGATAATAATAACATAATTTTTTCTTCTAAGTGCTTCTATACTAAAAGCTGTTTTCGCAAACTTTGATGTTTTTAGAATACTAATGGAAACAACTCTTTATAAAGTCTAGCGGCATTTTTTCTTCTACAGATCGGACCATTTATCCAATAACACACTGGTTATAACAGATATAAACGTCAATTAGCAACAATTTTTAAGAAAAGAGCCTTACTAAAAGATTGTCTTATCGTGTGGTAGATTGAAAGATCATAGAGTTTCGGTATATGATACTTAAAGTCTGTAAAAAAGTGAATTCCTGTAATGGGAATCAACTTATTCAAAAATAGGAGGAAAGTTCAGCATGAATTCAAAAGCAAAGTTAATCCTTCATCCTGTCAGAATGAAAATTGTTCAAGCATTAATAGGAAACAAAGAATATAATGTTCAACAAATCGCTACAATTTTAACAGATGTACCTCAAGCTACATTGTATCGACATCTAAACAAACTTTTAGAAGCTGGTGTATTAAAAGTAGTTCGAGAGAATCAAATAAGAGGAACAATAGAGAAGATCTATTCTTTAAATGAAAGTGAATTATCATTAACAGATGACTTTGGGAAATTAAGTCGAGATGAACATCTAAACTTATTTTTGACATTTATGATGCATTTACTAGGACAATATGAAAGTTATTTACAGCAAGACGAGATTGATTTGTATAAAGATGGTGTAGGGTTTAGAGAAGCTATTGTTTACTTATCAGATCAAGAGTTTTTCGAATTTACAGAACAGCTAGCAGCAATCATGAAGCGAATGTTAGAAAATGAACCGTCTAGTGAGAGAACGGCAAGACATATTGCAAATATATTTATTCCTGAACCATCAAAAAATGACTAGTCAATAGCTAACTTTCATGGTATTACTATTAACATAACATCTCAAGAATTTAACGTAAGCCAGTGATCATTCTGGTCATAGTAGAAAGGAAAGAAGAGAATGATTGATAGCAAATTATTGATAAGAGATGCTGAACTAGAAGATCTTGCAAGAGTGGTTGAGATTTATAATACATCGATTCCAGGTCAACTAGCTACTGCAGATCTTGAGGAAATAAGTGTTGAGAGCAGAATCCAGTGGTTTAATGACCACAATTCTCATCAAAGACCATTATGGGTACTAACTGAGGAAGATCATATTGTGGGGTGGTTGAGCTTTCAGTCATTTTACGGAAGGCCAGCTTATCTTGCTACAGCAGAGGTTAGTATTTATCTACATCCAGACGTACATGGAAAAGGTTATGCTAGAATATTGATTGAACGAGCAATGAATGAATGTCCAAGGCTAGATATAAAAACATTATTAGCATTTGTGTTTGGTCATAATAAACCAAGTATTAATTTATTTAAAAGCTATCAATTTGAAGAGTGGGCAAATTTACCTCGTATTGCAAATATGGATGGTATCGAACGTGATTTAGTCATCCTTGGAAAGCGTATTGTGGAATAAAACTTATAGGGTACATGAGGAATAACTTTGATTAATCCTTTTGTATCCTGTTTATCTTTAAATAAGATATTTCAAAAAAAATCAATTTGATATTATTGTTTTTGTCTACGGATAAACCACAGTTTACCAAAATAATGTCCTCAAAAAATTCAATGATCCATAGAGGGAGAAATGAAATTGGAGATTAAAACTGAAATCTTTAAACATATAAATATAGAAAGTTTGTTAAATAGTGTTGGGGAAAGTTTAATATTTGCTGATAAAGATTATCAAATTGTATGGATAAACGATCATGCTAGAGCATTATTAAGTAAGGTAGGACCTTATATTAATGTGAACAATCCGAACGAGTTTATCGGAATGAATTTAAATTCGTTTCACGGCAAAAGACAAATGGACATTGTTCAGAATGGTCCTTTTCCGTATAAAACAACAATAAGACTATTTAATCTATTTACTGCTACAATTATAGTTGATCAGTTAAAAAGTGCTAATGGCGACATTTCTGGATTCATCCTTACATGGAAAGACATTACTCAACATGAAAATGAATTAGAAGAACGAAAAAGAATTATTGAAGGTATGTACACACCAATTATCGATACAGCCATTGATTCCGTTTTATTAGTTTCTCTATCTGGTGTGTTGAGTGAAGAAAGATTAGAGTTTACAAAACAAAAGCTCTTAGAAGCTGCATCAAATAATAGCACGGATTACATCATTGTAGATTTTACAGGTATACAAACCATACTAGAGGAAGATATTGCTTTTCAATTAAATCAATTAGTAGAAGCACTAACTCTTATGGGAGTTGAAACTATTTTTGTAGGTTTAAATCCAAAGATTGTCCATAATATTGTAAAGATGGGCATTCAACTTAATGCAAAAACATATAAATCGTTTAAGCAAGGTGTGAATTATGTTTGGAAACAAAAAGGATATGAATTAAAAAAGCTATGAAGTAGGGGTCCAATAGTAGATAACTTATTATAAAATGTTACATCATTGTATAGAAACAATAAGTTCAAACACATACTTAATACTGATTTGATTTTATTCTAGTTAGAGGTGTATTCATGCAATTTTTATTACTTACTCATAATGATTTAGATGGTGTTAGTTGTGGTATTCTCGCTAAATATGCATTTGGGCAAAATGTTGATGTGCGATATAATTCTGTGAATAGTCTTGATTACCAAGTTGAACATTTTCTAAGTGAACACAATGAAAATATTCCAAAAGAGTTACAACTATTTATAACAGATTTGTCAGTAAACAAAGAAAATGAATTAGGATTGAATGAGTTTGCGAAAAAGGGTGGAAAAATACAACTGATTGACCATCATAAGACAGCTTTGCATTTTAATGAATATAACTGGGGATCTGTACAAGTGGAAGAATCAGAAGGAAAGCTTGCATCTGCAACCTCATTATTTTATACATATCTAGTTAGTAAGGGTCTAATTGAAGCAAAAGAAATTCTAAATCAATATGTGGAAATGGTTCGACAATATGATACTTGGGAATGGGAAAGAAACGAAAATACCCGTGCGAAAAGGTTAAATGACTTATTGTATTTACAATCAATTGAAGAATTTGAGGAAAGTATGTTATCTAGGTTATATAACCAGGAAGAATTTTCTTTTAGTGATTTCGAGGAAAAGCTACTCGATGTAGAGGAAGATAAAACAGAACGTTATATAAGAAGAAAGAAAAGGGAAATTATTCAAGCAAAGGTTGGCAAAGCTTGTATAGGAGTAGTTTATGCTGAACTTTATCACTCAGAGCTCGGTAATGCATTAGGAAAGGAATACCGTCATCTTGATTGTATTGCGATCTTAAATATGGGAAATAGAAAAATAAGTTTTCGTACAATTCATGATGATTTTGATGTTTCTGAGCTAGCTGCTAAATATGGTGGGGGAGGTCATGCAAAAGCCGCAGGCTGCTCCATAACCAAGGAGGCTTTTAAACAATTTGTAGAAAAGCCGTTCTCGTTGAAACCTATTAAACAAGATTTTACTCATAATAAAATGAATAAGAAAGAACGATGCTCTCACTATGAAAATCATGACAATGAACAATTTTTACTATATGAAAAAGAAAAAGGTAATTGGGTTATTGAGAAAAATCATGATTTATTAAAAGAAGGATATGCTACATTCGAACTAGCTGAACAGTTTTTAAAAAGATCTTTTTCTGCAAGTTTATCGAAAGATGAGCAATTAGTTAACTACTTATTTCACTTTTATAACAATGAAATAAAGAAATAAATCCGTATTGTAGACAAATAATATATTCAAGCCCTTCTGAGGAATTTAAATGCTTGATTTTAGAACAAATCCTTTTCAGAGGTTTTTTTACCAATTGGTAATTTGCTACCGTGACAAGGTTAGTAACGACGAAAGTGATTATTTGTTAATAGATGATGAAAAATTAAAGAGGTTGGGACATAAGTATTTAAGCTAATAATAAACCCAAATTATTAGGTGATATCAATTAATCATAGCCTAATAATCCGGGTTTTTTTTGCAGTTTTCAATATTTTTTTTTGCATACTATTTTTAAGAACTATTGGAATGGAGCGGAAGACACTCGGGCACCTACTTAGAATAGAGGAAAGGCTGAGACCCCGAAGGCGCTAGCGCTGAGGAGGCTCAGCTTCCTCCCCGGCGAATGAAGTGTCTGCAGCGCAATGTAACGAACTTGTTTCTTTCAGCATAACTTAATTTAGATATATTAGTCTTTTTGTATGACTTTTTTATTATGATTATGATGCGTTCGTTCCTAAATTAGATATTTCTGAACGGTGAGCTAGGATAATATCATCAATAGCCGAGTCAATTTTTTTAAGTTCCATATAACCACTAGTGTATGTAAAAAACACTTGATACAATTCATTTTTATAGATGACAACTTCCAAACTTATCACCCCGAACCTTCCCCTATTTAATAATAACAATTACCCACTATTGAAAGGAATAAAACTAGGTATTTATACCTATTTATTAGGAGTTAACTAATCATTAATCAACTACAATATAAGCAATCATCGGAACTCCTTGACCATGATGTGTATGAGTATCACAAATTAAACGATAAGTTCCTTCTTCCTTAAAATTTAAAGGAATAATTGTTTCTTCTCCTTTTTTAACAACTCCTTTAATATCTGTACCTTCAATAAAAAAGGGATGTTCGTTCCCATTTACACCATAAATACTTAGAGAAACATCTTCTCCCTTAGGAATAACAATTGTTCCAGGATCCCATCGATATGCTTCTATTTTCTTGCCATCAGGTGTAGTTGAACTAAATTCTCCTGTAACCATATTTATGACAACATCTTTTTGAGATTTCTGTGTATTTTGAAATGTGGGTAATGCTTCTTGATTAAAATAATATAAACTTCCTATCACTAAACAGGATAATACAAGAAAAAGCCATTTTCTTTTAATGATAATAAACCGCATAATATCCCTCCTAAGCCTTGTCTTATTTATCTATATGTAATAGAAGGGAAGAACTTGTCTACATATTAAGAATTAATTCGCTTAATGTGGATGAGTATTTATCTTTTAACATAAGAAAGGGAAGCTGAATATTCTTCAGCTTCCCTCAAATATAAAAAGAATTTTTATATTCCTAAGTTATCATTACTTTAGACTAATTGATACTTTTCTGGATTTGTAACGATCAGTAATACCTTTCCTTTATCTAGCTTTTCTTCATATGTCTCAGCTTCGGTTTTTGAGAAACCAATTTCGCTTAGTTTATTTCTTAGTTCATCGCCTTTTTTATTAAAAAAGTTTCCAACAGCATTTTTCATTCCTGTTTCTTCAGAACCTATTGTATTTGTATCTACTTTTTCAGAAATTCTTTCTGTTCGTTCATCATCATGTGAAAGAACATAAACATCATTTTTTTCGACACCTTTGGTTTTTAAATTATTTACAGCTTCTTTCATACGATCTTCGTTTTGATATTCTTCAATATAAGGTTTCATATTAATATATTCCTCCTTTAAAAGTATATTATACTATTACACAAAATAGAGGGCTTGAAACATAAAAGAATCACTTTCTATGAAAATAGTTCATTCCTACCAATATCATATGATAACGTTTAAAACAGTATAATTGTGGTAATAGATAGCTTCTATTTATTAGTATCTTTGATTTTCTATTATTTTTTCTTTCCTTTTTGTTATATAAATGTTATAGTAATAAAGCGATGAGCTGAATTGTGTAAGTCGAAATGACATGCCTCTGGCTAAATGCACGATGTGGCGTGCAGTCTTTCGCCTCAATACGCAAAGGACGTCTTTTAGACGTCCTTTTTTAATTTCTGAAAATAACCGTAAAACCACTCTGTAAAACTATAAAGGTGCTACAAAATTATAATAACTTTACACTTATTTTTAGATGATAATTAAAGATTTTTCATACTAGAACTGTATAGACATTTCAAATTCTAAATACATTTGTTTTATACCTTCCTACTGATTGATAATGCTTAACGATGATCTAAAACGAGTTTGTGAGAGAATGTTACTCATTTTATTGAATCTTCGTAGTAAGGTGAGTAACGAAATAAGCAACCTTTTGTTTAAATTTGTTTGTTTCAATTTACAAATTTTTAGAAATGATCTATATAAAATGATATAGTGACTTTACTAAAAAAATGCAAAGGAGATTAGCTAATGAAACCTTCTATATTATTTGTAGGAGCAGGAAGAATGGCAGAAGCCATAATTTCTGGTTTGCAAAATAAAAAACATGATCAAATCAAAGATATATTTGTAACAAATAAAAGTAATCCTACAAGGTTAAAAGAATTAGAAAGCAAATACGGTGTTATTCCTAAAAACCAATTAATTGACAGGATAACTCAGGTCGATATTATCGTTCTAGCAATGCCACCAAAAGATCATGAAGAAGTTCTCAAGAACATTTATCCATACATAACAAATCAGCTTATCATCACGATAGCAGCTGGAATTGGACCGGAACATCTAGAAAAACGGTTACCAAAAGAAACGGCTGTGGGATGGATTATGCCAAATACTGCTGCTGAGGTTGGACAGTCCATTTCTCTTTATGCATATGGTCATTTTATAACAGATACGCATAAGCAACAGATGGAATTGATCGTTAATTCTATTGGAGCCTCACAATATTGTTCAGAAGAAGAAATTCATAAACTAACTGCTATCACCGGAAGTTCTCCGGCATTTCTTTATCAATTTGTTGAATCATTAATTTCTATGACAGAGGAACTAGGTATGACAAAAGATGTCGCACAAAAACTTGTTACTGAAATGGTCATTGGATCTGCTGAAATGTTAAAAACAGGAAAGTTACCATCAGATCTTAGAGAACAAGTTACCACACCAGGTGGAGCAACAGCTGAAGGCCTTAAAGTGTTAAAGATGGGAAATTTTGAACAATTAATTAAAAATGCTGTGATTGCAACAAATAAAAAAGCAAAAGGATAATTAAAAAGGATGTTTACAATGACGAAGTTATCTCTTACTTACATGTATAATTCCAAAACAAAACCCCATGACTTATAGCACATGGGGTTTTATTTTATAAAAGAAGGAATGTAATTTTTGAAGTTATTCTTTTTTAATGCTAACAGCAGAAAAATTCTCTAACACAGGTAGTGTTTTCTCATCTTCTACCATTGCGTGTCCACATAGAGGACACTTCGGTTCTTCATCTGACTTGAAATTATCTCTCATCCAACCATTACAGTCATCTGAATCACATGACCATATTTTCAGGTTTACCTCTGGTGGTTTTTCTACTTGCTGTTGAAATCTCATTTGAACACATCCTTTAGTAAGGAGATTTTGTACTACATACATTATACACATTTTACCTGGCAATATGTATATTTGTTAACAAATTCCTGTTATTCCATATAAATTTTGCTACATATATACGATAAAGCACAGGTTTTATGTAAAAAAAAGAAATTATCGCCAAACCTCTTTTCCTTTATATGGCAGCTTCCACCGGTTTCTAATACCGATCTTTGCTAACGAACGGCGGATTGTGCGTTCACTTTCTTTTCTAAGCTTTGATGATCTCCAAATGAAAATCATTCTAATGAAGTTTGTAATCTCTCTCAATAAAAAAGGGAATTTCAACTCCAAGAGAAAGTATTATAGTTAAGCTTCAATTAATTCCGAAACTGCCACTTGTGATCTTTCTTCAAGTGGACCTCTTAAATGACATGTCACCATTTCTTGATCTTCATGCAATTCATCAATCCAAACTGAGCTACCATTATACATTACTTTAATATCTGCTGATGAAGAAAGAATTTGTTTTACACGATTAATATCCATTCTATTACCTCCTAAAATTCAATACTTTAGTTTGTACTAAATTACACACTCTTATTCGTTTATTTCAAGGAATCACTATAATAAGTTCACAAATCTAGATTTATCTCATGCATAAAATAGTCTAAATAACAAATTTTAAATACTAGAATATGAAAAGGTGGTTTGGTAAGGGATGGATTATAGCTTAATTTGGAAAGCAATAGTTATTGTAGTCGGAGGAACAATTCTTTTAAGGATAGCAGGAAGAAAATCAATTTCACAAATGACACTTGCTCAAGTTGTTATTATGATAGGGCTTGGTTCATTACTTGTTCAACCATTAGTTGGGAAAAATGTATGGACCACTTTAATCGTAGGACTTATGTTAGTATTAACACTTGTTTTCTTAGAATTCAGTGAATTGAAAATCGATGGTATTGAGAAGTTTATTTCCGGTAGAGCAAAAGTAGTTATAAAAGATGGTACTTTACAGGAAAATCAATTGAAAAAACTAAGAATTTCAGTTGATTTATTAGAAATGAAATTAAGACAATCCAGTATTAGTAAAATAGAAGATGTGAAATACGCTACCTTGGAGCCTAATGGTCAAATTGGTTATGAATTAAAAGATAATAAAAAGCCTGCAATAAAAGAGGATATTGATTTACTTTTTCAAGAACTTCAGGTGATCAAACAGTCATTAAATATATTACCTGCTATAAATAAACAAGAAATTCCAACAAGTCAAAACACAATTTTTACTGAAGTTGTTAAAAACAAACATAATGTTAAACCACCAGAACATTTACAGTAATTAATAATCTTAGCGTAATGCTGAAAGATTACATTAAACCTCTACTTACAATAAGTGTAGAGGTTTTTTGAATTTTTACTGTTCAACTTCTTAGTAATTACCATTATAGAGTTTTACTTCCCGTGGAATAAGTAAGCTTAACTGCCAGATTCTTCAGTTATATAAAATTTTAGTGTATTTAGGAGTCTCAAAGGGTTATGTGTTGGTGGCATCTTAGACACTTCTTTCAAAGTAGTATCACACCATCTGGTTATAGAAACAAAGTGTACAAAAAATTAATAAATTCATTTGTTTAGTGTAGATTTTAGTTCCTCATTCATTTTTTCCGAGGAGATATCACTATGAATGCTTACATGAAAGCTGATCGTTATTTCAAGGTACATTTTCTATTTCATAGTATTATCATCCACACATGTTATTTTTCATAGGAGAAAACACTTTATGAAAACGCTTTAAAGTAGACTCTATTATCAAATAATTTCTTTTCCATTAATGTCTATCACTTTCCAACCTCTTTTACATAAAGTGTAAATGTATTCAAAAACTATGAAACTTTAAAAAGTCATAGTAGCTTTCTGAAGGAGGTGCAAAAAATGGCAATTGATAAAGGGAATTGGGAAAAAGATTTTAAAGAAGCGGTTGCACTTCATCAAAAAGCAATAGATGGAGATAAGGAAGCAGCACAAAAGGCACACAACATTCTAAAAAAAATCAAACCTGTTGTCACTAACAATCCATTAATCGAAGCTTATTATGGAAGTTCTGCTGCTTTAGTAGCAAGAGACCATATTGATCTTATTGAGAAGATGAATTTAGCTAAAAGAGGACTTAAATCATTAGATAAAGCTGTTACTTCAGAGCCTAATAATCTTGAAATTAGATTATTAAGAGGCAACGTAGCTTTTAGGTTACCTGAGATATATTTTAAAAAAACAAAAACAGCAATTGAAGATTTTCAGTTTCTCATCAATGAGTATGAAAAGAAAAATAAGAATATAACAAAAGATCAATATTGTGAAATTCTATTAAATCTAGGTAAATCCTATCAAACACTTAGTAAATTTGATGATGCAGATAAGGTATGGAATAAATTATTAAAATTAAATAGTAGAAAATATAAAACTCATGTTGAAAATGCTAAACGAAATGGAGGTGAATGATCTTGACAAGAAAAAAGAGAGAAATGTTGTTAGCAACATTAGTTAAGAGAAATCCTTATATATCCAAAACAGTTTTATCAAAAGAAGTTGTTGAGGAAAATGAGGCATCACATTCCAAACCACTTCCTCGTTCATTAAAATTAAAAGACAATCCAGTAAATAGTAAGAAGCAAAGTGGTCATCAAACTAATCAAAACCAAACAAAAAAAGTTCCGATTGAAAATAAAGACAAAGTGGCATCTAATAAAAGCACAGAAAAAAGACCAAATTTATTAAAAGAGGCTATACAAGAACATGAAGCTGGAATAAAAGGAAATAAGCAGTCAGTAAAAAAAGCTCATTCTCTCTTAAAAGAATTATATGAACAAGATCCTGATTCAAAAGAAATTAAAGCATACTTTGGAAGTGCAATTAGTTTACTAGCAAGAGATGCACACAGTGTTACAGATAAAATGAAGTTTGCTCTTGAGGGTTTAAAACATCTAGATGAGGTAGCTGAATTAGATCCGAAATTTATAGTTGGTAGATTTTTAAGAGGTCATGTAGCATACCGACTTCCTGATTTATATTTTCAACGATCAGCAACAGCAATTGAGGATTTTTCCTATATGGTTGAAGCTTATGAACAAGATTCGACCATATTGAAAGATGAAGAATATGTCGAGATTTTAAAAAATTTAGTAGATGTATATAGACGCACAAATCAACCTGATTCTGCAAATAACTACCAAGAAAAATTAAAAGCTTTTAAAGAAATGAAAAATCCAGCTATGGTAGATAATGATTTAGCAAGTGAGAATAATAGTGAAAGCTCAACTAGTTTAAAAGATGGGATGACAAAAGAGGCTTTTACCTTTTATAACAAAGCCTTAAATGGAACAGTCGATGAAGTAAAAGAAGCGCTGAATTTCTTCGAGGTGTTTGTGTTAACTAATACATCTCCAGAAGTAGAAATGTATTATATTGATTTGCAATCGATGGTAGGTAGAGATTCTATTAACACCTATGAAATGTTTGGTGCTGCTATAAAAGCTATGAAAGCGATGGATAGTCTGATAAATGAACATCCTAATTCTTGTGAATTAAAGCTAATTCGTGCAAAACAGAGTCTAAGGATTCCAGAGTTATTCTTTAGAAGAGCTGCAATAGCCGTTTCAGATATTGAATATGTTTTAAAAAACCACACATTTATTAATGAAAAAGGCTCAGACATACACCATCAATTACTTTTCGATCTTGGTATTGCTTATGAAAAGTTAGACATGCTCAAAGAAGCGGAAGAAGCTTGGAATAAGTTAAAAAAGTTAAATCCGAATAGGGAATTACAAGCCAAGTTAAAAGAGAAAAAAGAAATTTATTCTTATAAAAAGATCGATGTGCGCACTCTTTCAGTGGCTACTAAAGATAAGTTGTATGAAAAGGCAAAAGAAATGCATGAAATAGCTGCTAAGGGTTGTAAAATTGCTGCAGAACAGAGTCTAGAAGCTTGGGGAAAAGCGAAAGATGCATTTTCAGAATGTGAAATTGCTCAAACGTATTATGCAGCATCTGTGGCACTTATGGGTAAATTTGCTAATGACCCACAAGAAATGTTTAAAGATACCATTCAAGGTATAAAGTTATTAAACGTTTCTATTCAAACAGATCATCCAGAATTGAAATATTTAAGAGGTGTCATCTATCAATCACTTCCTGAAGGTTTTTTTCATACCAGTGATAAAGCTATAAAGGATTTTAAATCAGTAAAATCAGCATACGAACAAAATCGAGAAAATCCTCCAATTTCTAAGCAGCAATACTTGAAACTACTTTTTGATTTAGGTCATTTATATAAAAAAACCAATTTCAAAGATCAAGCTGAAAAAACATGGCAGGCGTTGTATAAAGAAGATTCTAATTCAGAATATATACACCGTTTAAAAGGTCTAGGAATGGCATTCGAGTAACAAATGATTGTAAATGCTATAAGAAATTTTATGGGAATCGAGGTGAAAAAATTGATTATTGACGCACATGCCCACTTATCAAACACAGAATATGGAAATACAGAAATGTACCTTAAATTAATGAAAGAAGTCGGTATTGATCAAGCTGTAGCTGTTCCAGGTGCAATGCTGGATGTTCGAAAAATGACAGAATATATTACAGGTCGAGCAAAACCAGAAAATCCTATTCCTGATAACCAATATGTTGAAAGAGCTTGTAAAGCAAACAAAAATATTCATGGTTTTATTTGTATTAACCCACATGACAAAGATGTAGATCAACAGCTTGAGAAGGGGAAGAAACAAGGCTTTAAAGGGTTAAAACTTTCTCCAATGTCACATCAGTTTTCTTTTTCATCAAAAGGAATTACAAGTTTAGCTTCTTTATGTGGCGATTATGGCTTTCCGCTATATTCACATGTTGTTTATAGTCCAGGTGCATCAACAGTTAAGTTTATTCAGCTGGCAAAGCAATTTCCAAAAACTAATTTCATTATTGGTCATATGGGATTTGGTCCGGCAGATCAAGAGGCGTTGGAAGCTGCAAAAAGTTTAGAAAATTTTTACTTGGAAACATCGACTGGTAATTTTCTTCATATACAGGAGTCTGTGAAAAAAGTTGGTTCTTCAAAAATAATCTTTGGTTCAGAATATCCATTATCACACCCTGGTATAGAATTAGAGAAAATCATGAAGCTGCAAATAAATGATCGTCAGAGAGAAGAAATAGTAAGTGGAAATATAAAACATTTATTAGATATTTAGTGTTAAAAAAACGAATAATCTAGGTGAAATTGGAAGGAGCTAATTAAATGCAACAGAAACAAAGACAAGTGTGGTATGACGGAAGAGGAGTTTCAGTAGAAAACATGGATGTATGGGAGTTAATTAATCATTCTCCTATTGATAAGGCATTAGTAACAGTTCAACAGCGTCAAGATGGTTATTTCCCTCAGAAAATGTCTTTCATTACAGAAGTAACAAATGTAGATGAACTAGAAGAAGTGCCTTCAGAGGATGTTGTTTTTTCTGACAATAAATCATTATTAGAAGAAGCAAAAAAACGTGATTACAAAACATGTATTTTTTATTCTGTAGATGATCGTGAAATGTTGGAACGTTGTTCAAGAGAAGCAAGTGAGTTTGATTTTGCGGCAGTAGATTTTGATTTACCAACAAATATTCCATTGGAATTAATTATTGCAAGACTTGAAGAAAGTAATACTGTTTTATTAAGAGCAGTTAATACAGCTATTGATACAGAGATTGCCTATGGAACATTAGAGAAAGGTAGTGATGGAGTATTATTTGCTACAACTAATGTTGACGAGGTTAAGAGACTCACTGCATTTATGTCAAAACAAGCTTTACCGAGTTTAGAATTACACCCAATGGTAGTCACAGAAGTAGTTCATGCTGGAATGGGCGTACGTGCATGTATAGATACAACTGGAATTATGAAGCAGGATGAAGGAATGATTATCGGTTCAACTTCAGGTGGTGGTGTATTTGTTTGTTCTGAAACTCATTATCTTCCTTATATGAACTTAAGACCATTCAGAGTAAATGCAGGTGCCGTTCATTCTTATGTTTGGCAACCAGAAGATGCTGCAGAATATTTAAGTGATTTAAAAGCGGGTGATAAAGTTCTTTGTGTTAATACAAAGGGTGAGACACGTGTGTTAACAGTCGGGCGAATTAAAACAGAAGTGCGTCCAATGTTATTAATTAAAGGAAAAGTAGGAGAAAGTGAACTTAATGTGATCGTACAGGATGATTGGCATATCCGCATCATGAGTGCTGATGGAAAGCCTCGAAATGCTTCTACGATCCAACCTGGTGATGAGTTATTATCTTATGTTTGTGAGCCAGGACGACATGTTGGGGTTAAAGTTAGTGAAACGATCATTGAGAGATAAATAGAAGAGGAGTTTTATTATGTCAGGTAAACAAATACGTCTAAAAAAGCTTTATCACCATTCTGACAAACTATTAATTGTCCCAATGGATCATGGAATAACTATTGGACCTGTTAAAGGTTTAGCTGAAATTAATAATACTGTGAAAGCTGTTTTTGAAGGTGGTGCTGACGCAGTAGTTGTGCATAAAGGTCTTGTTCGTTATCTTACAGAAACAATTGGCTCAAATAAAGGAGAATTAATTGTTCATTTATCAGCTTCTACAGCACTTGCTCCAGAATCTCAAGCTACTAGAAAGGAAGTCGTTTCTTCAGTAGAGCATTCAATTCGATTAGGTGCTACAGCAATATCGACACATGTCAATTTAGGCTCCCCATTTGAAGCAGAACAAATTCGGGATGTAGGTTTAATTGCTGAAGAATGTGATAAATGGGGTATCCCATTACTTGCAATGATGTATGTACGTGATGGATCAAAACAACACGAGTTTGATCCGGAGAGAATTCGTCATGCAGCAAGAGTTGCTGAAGAGTTAGGCGCAGATATTGTGAAAGTAAATTATAGTGGCTCTGCTGAAAGTTTTAAAGATGTGGTTTCAGGTGTAAAAATTCCTGTATTAATTGCTGGTGGAGAGAGACTGTCTTCTAATGATGATCTCCTAGAAATGATAGATGATGCAGTAAGTGCTGGTGCCAATGGCATATCTATTGGTCGTAACATTTTCCAAGACGAAAATCCCGGAAAGCTATGTGCAAGTATTCGATCAATTTTAGATCAAAAGTGAGGTGATTTGATAGAATGGATAACAATAAATTAAATAACGCAGCAGGAGATCTATCTCGTAAAATTAAAGAATTAAAACAAAATGGAGCAACAAGTGAAGAAATTCAAGCGACAGTATTTGAGATGATTGAAGGACTAGGCATACAAATTCCTATAGAAAAAATCACTGAAAAACTGAAAGGATTGAACAAGGAAAATGGATAAAAAAGAAATTAAACAAGTGGTTGCTACCTTTAAAGAACAAATTAACAGTGCATTAAATAGTGACAATCAGTCAGAAGAAATTCAAAAAGCTGTTTATCACATGTTAAAATCATTAAATATTCAATTACCTTGAATGTATAGCGGGAAAAACAGGTTCATATAGGTTTTAATAGGGCTGTAAATAGTAAATAAAGGCGTGAATTCTAATTAGAATTCACGCTTTTATTATTCTTATTTCACCTGAAAATTCTAGCTTTCGTTTTTAACGTATCTATCAGATATGTACAAATTAAAAATTCATGTATGAAATTTTCAATGTAAGCCAAACTAAAATGGGTGTAAAAATAAACAATAAAATACATAGGAGTGAAAATATGCTAAAAAAATTATTAACTCTAACTTTTGTTCTTCTATTATTAATGCCAGCAGTATCACACGGTCAAATTAAGACGTTTAAAGAGCCACCTTTTGAATTTTATAAAGTATCAAAAGGTGACACATTTTGGTATATTGCACAGCGTTATGGACTCGATTATAAAAGATTAATGGAACTGAATCCCTCAATCGAACCAAGAAACATGCATGTAGGTGAAGTTATTCGTTTAAAACCATCGGCAAAAAGTGTTAGTAGTTTTGAAGAACAAGTTGTGCAACTAGTAAATCAACAACGTGCAAAGGTTGGTTTAAGAGCACTTACACATCGTGCTGATGTAAAAAATGTAGCCCAAAAGAAGGCTGAAGACATGATTAACTCAAATTATTTTTCACATACGAGTCCGAACTACGGATCTCCATTTGATATGTTAAAAACATTTGGGATTAGCTATTCTAATGCAGGTGAAAATATCGCAAAAGGTCAAAAAACACCACAAGAAGTTATGAATGCGTGGATGAATTCTTCAGGTCACAGAGCGAATATTCTTAAACCAGAATATGATGCGATTGGTGTTGGGTTTTATCATGGTGCTTGGGTACAAATGTTTATAAAAGGTAGATAACAGATAAAAAAATGAGGATGAAGCTTAAAGCTTCCATCCTCTATTTTTTTTGCTGTTTCTTTTAGATTAATGTGTTGTTTTTAATACCTCGATCCTATAGAGGAAGAATTTATTGTTCATCTTTAAAGACGTTTCTACCTTCTGCTCCGACAGACACATCTGTATCGCTTCTATTGTTATTTTCTTCATCATTGATTTTATATGACGTATGTGTAGAATTTACATATTTAGATTTGTGTTTTGTTTCTGATTTAATAAACTCATCAAAGTTTTCATTTACCATTAATAATCAACTCCACTTTTTAAATTTGATTCTTTACTATCGTAACCAAGGTTTGGATATTTTAATGCTTGAAAATATAGGGTGTTGTCTCAATCAATAAAAAATAAAGACTCTTTTCTGAACGATTGTTGTTATGTAACCAAAGTTTGGTGTGAAAACATCCATAATAAAAGAGGCTGACTCAAGTGAGTCGCCTCTTTATGCCATATATATTATTTAGTTAGAAATGATTATTTGCTTCCTAATTGTTGTTCTGCAAAAGAAACTAAACGTTTTGTAATTTCTCCTCCAACAGATCCATTTGCACGTGATGTAGTTTCTCCACCAAGGTTAACGCCAAATTCACTAGCGATTTCATACTTCATTTGGTCGATTGCTTGAGAAGCACCAGGTACCACTAATTGATTAGAATTGTTGTTATTACTGTTGCTTGCCATATAAATCCATCTCCTTCATGAGTATTATTTTGGTGGGTTAGTCTGGAATTGCACCAAACCGTTAACCAACTAGGTTAACCCAAATAAAATGCATTGAATATTTTCTTCTGAAATAAGTAATGGCTGTAATCGATGTTGATAATTAATATTTCACGAAATGATTAATATATACTCATTTAATTAGAGAAATTTTTTCCAATGAAATAGGGTTAACGTTAAAACAATGTGGAATACTACAAAAAAATAAAATTGCTATTTGTATGTATTCGCTTCCTTTTGGGTGGAAACGGAAGTCTTTTCGAAACATTAAGGTATATCCTTTTTTCACTCTTCTCTAAGCGGAACTACCAAACCTTAAAAGCTTTAACATCGTTTAAATATATAAAAGGTGGTTAATTAAGTGCCAAGTGATAGTGTTATTTTGGAAAATGGTAATCAAATTACGTATGAAGATCTTGGTAAAGGAACTCCTGTTATCTTTGTTCACCCGCCAGGTATGGGGAGGCATGTTTTTTATTATCAACAAAAACTAAAAAAGAATATGAGGTTGATTATACCTGATTTATCAGGTCATGGTGATAGTTCAAAAATCCATTCAAATAATGTTTCAATCCATTATTATGCAGAAGAAATAATCGCTTTAATGGATAAGTTAATGATTGATAAAGCTGTTTTATGTGGATATTCAGCAGGTGGAGCCATAACGCAATATTTAAGTATTCATTTTAAAGAGAGAGTGATAGGTTTAATTTTATTTGGAGGATATCCCGCAGTATTAAATACCTTTTTACAATGGGAGCATAAAGCAGGGTCATATATGGTCAAACATCATCGAAAGTTTTTAGCACAAATATTAGCTTTAAGTCATACGAAAAATAAAAAGTTACAGAAATTGCTTTTCAATCATATGTTAAAATCTCAGAAAAATGTTTGGTATCAATATTATCAAGAAGTGCTTCATATTAATCTTATCAATGATTTGCACAAAATTAGTATTCCAGTTTTATTGATGTATGGTACTAAGTCAGATTTAATAAATAAATATAATGCCTACTTTAAAAAGCAAATTAAGAAATATAGAATTGTTTATTTTAAGCATACAAATCATCAAGTACCAACAAAAAGGTGGAAATTAGCAAATGAAGAAATCATAAAGTATATAAATGGAACGATTGAAAATAAAGGGATTTGATTTAAGAATTTTATGCTTATAAATGAAATCATTGTTGTTTTTATTCCGTAAAGTTATAATAATAGGATGAATTTGGTTGCTTTTATATAGCAAATATTAACACTTTAGAAAGAGATAAGGAGAGGGATATTTATGAAGATAACTCAAGAGAAATTTGGCGAATGTAATAGTGAAACTGTTTATTCTTATCAAATGGAAAACGATCATGGCTTTAAAATGAACTGTATAACATTAGGGTGCATTATTACAAGTATAGAGACTCCTGATAAAAATGGGAAATATGAAAATATTGTATTGGGTTTTGATACAGTCGAGGATTACCTAGAATATTCGCCTTATTTTGGTTCCATCGTAGGAAGAGTTGCGGGTAGAATTAAGAAGGGTACATTTGAATTGGATGGTGAAACCTATAATCTACCACAAAATGAAAATACAAATCATTTGCATGGTGGACCAAATTCATTTGATAAAAAAGTTTGGAATGCTAAAAAAATCGAAAATGAAAATGAAGTGGGTATACAATTTTCATATGAAAGTAAAGATGGTGAAAATGGCTATCCAGGTAATGTAACGGTATATGCTACCTACATACTAAACAACGAAAATGAATTAACAATTACATATTCTGCAACAACTGATAAGAAAACTCTTATTAATTTGACAAATCACACATACTTTAATTTAAGTGGAAATACAAAAAGAGATATCATGGCTCACAAACTCAAATTAAAAAGTAATGAATACTTGGAGTTAGATGATCTATTTTTACCAACAGGAAAACTTCTTAGTGTCAAAAATAGTCCTTTTGATTTTGTTGATGGAAAAAAATTAAATGAGGCAATACTTTCAGAAGATGATCAGATAAAGAAAGTAGGTCAAGGAATTGATCATCCATTTCTTTTAACCGAAAATCACAATGAAGAAATTGTGCTTGAGGATGATGAAAGCGGACGCAAACTAATTATTGAAACTGATGAGGAAAGTGTAGTTGTCTATACTTCTAACATGTTAGAAGGGGATTTTTCTATTAGAGGAGTACAAGCTGAAAAATATTTAGGAATTTGCCTTGAAACACAAGGCTTACCTGATTCAATCAACCAACCTACCTTTAAACCTTGTATTTTAGATGTTGGTGAAGAATACAAAACATCAACAACATATAAATTCACAAGAATCTAAAATGATTAAAGGCGATCTCCGCATACTTTGTTGAATTGGTAAGAAGTAACGAAATCGTTTTATAATCTTTTCAGACACATGTTTTCCCAAGTCGGGTAGATTTTCCCACTTTAAACAACTATTATGAATTTGGATGTACCAACCTTTGTCATACAAAAAGACGAATAAATCTAAATTTAGTTAAGTTGAAAGAAACAAGTTCGTTCCATTGCGCTGCAGACATTTGCTTTCCGCGGGGAGGAAGCTAAGCCTCCTCGTAAGCTGCGCGCCTGTGGGTCTTAGCCTTTCCTCTGCACCCGCAGGAGTCAAATGTCTTCCGCTCCATTCCACTAGTTCTTAAAAATTGTATGCAACTTAATTGAAGACAGCAACTAAAAACCCGAAATATTAGGCGAATAATTAATTCTCCTAATATTTCAGGTTTATCATTAGCTTAAATACTTCTGTCCCAGCTTCTTTTCTATTTAATTTTAATCTCCATACGGATATGGTACATGGATACTATCAACTGTACCAGGTTCGTCTTGAATCGTATTCAATGATTGTAAATAGGATTGTAATTCCTTTTGTAGTTCTTTGGGTGCGCCTTCTTTAAAATGCCAATTGCCAGGTTCATCTACAAAATATTCACTATGTACAAATTCTGGAAGCTTCTCAGGCATACATAATCCCTCCTTATTATTTTCTTTTTAGTCTTCCCCATATTTGTGAAAACTCTATGTAAAACTGTTGGAATTTTAGACATAGAAAATTTAATTTTGGATTTATATAAACATTTCAGATAGGAACTTTATACTCTGCTTACTTAAAAACGTTGCTTTAAAGTCTGATGATAGAAAGCGAAAGGAGTAACTATTTTTAATGTATATAACAAATATCAATTTCAACCTAGCGATTTAAAGTTACTTTAAACTTTTAAAACATATTTTTTTATATTTTGTAAAAACTAAGAAAAAGTAACAACAAAAAAGGAGATTAGTTAGATGATTTTTTATGCATGTGTTAAATCTAATGAAAACAATCCAAGTTCGTACAATGGAATTGAAGTTTCAACATTAGGAAATCCTTCAGATGTTGTCGCACGATTTGAATCATATGATCCATTAGAGGATTTTCGAAATTTTGTTAGCTGGTCTGAAGGAGTGGGAGACGATAATGTTGGTTTTTGTGATAGCTTAAAAAGTTTTGCAAAACAATATGAAGAAATTTCTGCAAATGATTCCCATCAGATGTTATCAATGGTTTACGGTGAGCATTTCGAATGTTAGTGTTTTCTAAGATTTGTTAATACAGTTATATATGGTTAGATGAATAATTTGACTGATTTTTATGAAAAGATACTGAAAGCACTACTGATAGGCTTGCTCTTAAGAAGATTGATGTCGAGCGGTTTCACAAGTTATAAAAATTTTAGAAATAAATCTACATATAGTTACATGAAAATAGCTGAAGTACCACAATCACAGGTTGTGCTGTGTTACTTCAGCTTATGTGAATATATTCCTCAACTTTATAATATTGCAATTAATTATTTGCTGCCTACTGTTTCCTTTTCCTCTGAAGAAACAACTTTCTGGTCTTTTTTAAAGAGCTTACTAACATAACTGACAATGTGTTTGTAGTTATCTTCAAGTTTCTCAACAACAAAATTAATTCTCTCAAATAATGTTGATTTTAGTGTATCTAGTTCTCTAGCTGTTTTTTGGTTCAAAGCATCTTGTTGATCTAATTTTTCTAAAATGGTTTTATGAAATGCTTCTTGTAACTCGAGTGCCATTAATATTTCTTCATTCGTTTTATGTTGTTCATCTAATTGGCTGTTTAAATCTTTCTGAAGATCATAATATAGGTCCATGTTTTTTGACACTTTTTGAATGGAGTTATCTTGTATTGTTAACTGATCAACCATTGCTTGGTTAATTACTTCATGTTCTTCATATTTATTTAACAAATCATGATTTAATTTGTCTAAATTATTTAAACGTTGTAAAAACAGTTCATAAGCTTTTTCTTGTTTATTAAGGTTATCGATTAGAGGAGTTGTGCGAATTTCTTGTTGTTCAAGTTGTGCTATGAGGTGGTTGAATTGTTCTTGTTGATCCGATTTTGTGATGGTTAATAAATTGTTAACTTCTGAGTTTGATCTTTCTAGTGATTTGTTTACTTTATCTTGGTTTTTAAGAAATTCTTCTATTGCATTTTTACGAAAGCATTTTTGGTTAGATTTAACATATATTTCTCTAGGTTGTTTATATAGCCTAGGGTTTGCTTTATTCTTAATATATACCAAAATAATTCACTCCTCTCAGCTGAAATTTCAATGCTGCTAATATCATATGTGTTTACCTATTTGATTGATTATTATTTTTACCATATAAAGATATGTTTTTTTGAAAAAGAAGGGCATACTATATTTGACGATAATGTAAAGGTGGTATAAAGATGAGTTTAGAATGGTTTGACCGTGTGAGCAGTGAATTGCAGGAGCATCTTGAATCAATATGTGAAAAGTATGATCAGGTCGGTCATATGTCAATCGATCGCGGTGCAAAACATCCTAGAATTGAATTTTTTGTCCTAACCGAAGATGAAGATCGTGATTATTTTTGTACATTATTTTTTGATCCGCATAATGAAGAATTTTATTTTGAAACCTTTGACTTAGAATTCGAACAAACTTCTAGAACTCTTCTTTCAGACATAGAAGATATTATTGATGCTGTTCATGAAACCTTTCATGATTATATGAATGATGATGAGTTAGATGAGGGATATGAAGCTAAAACTGTGGATGAACAGGCTGAATATTTTGTGGAAGATGATGATATTTTTGAGGAAATTGATGTGGAATGGGAAACTCCTGAAGTTACAGCCTTTCAATATGAAGATGAAGTAGAAGTTACTTATCAGTTTGGGATTGTGGAGGAAACGGGAGACGGAGTTTTACGACGAATTAATCGAATTAAAACAGATGACGATGATTTAATAGAAGATGAAACGAATTTTATCTTCAGCAAAGAAGAAGCTAGTACAATTATTGCTATGATAGCAAGCCATATGGACTCATTGTCAGAATTTGATTTATAATAATTGCATACAAAAAAGGGTTGATGTAGATGAATTTAACTACCATCAACCTTTTTGTTTGTTTTATAGAATTATTACGATAATATTGGACATTCTTCTCTTGGTGCTACAACAATTTTACTTGCGTTAAAATTTGTCTATAATATTTTTTATTTGTGATGTGTAAGTATAAGTGTTAACGTAAAAATAATTACTTTAAGATGTTTTTATTAAGATGTTTCTTTTATGCTGAAAAAGGGATGTTAACATGACTACCAACTAATAAAAACAGCATTCTCAGGACTTATTGTTCATCTATATTAGTTAATGGAATACAAGATTTTAACTAATTGAGTTTATAGGTTAGAAAGTAGGATTTTTTTCGAATGCCTCGAATCGAGTATAAATAAGAACTTTTTTTACAGGTGTATAAATTAATTTAAACAAGGCGGGTTTTCTATGGATCAATTTGATATAGATTTAACCGAAGAACAGGATAGAATAAATGATGTTATAGTGAAAATGAAAAAAGAATTATCTTCACTTCAAGCACAAACATCAACAATGAAAACAGATATTGTTTCAATTAGAAAAAACTTCTGGGAAGATGTAACCGTAAACTTAGATGATGCTGTTGAGGCAGGAGAGACTGCTACTAGTATAAAACAACAGGCTGAATTTTTAGCAGAAAAAGAACATCGTCATAAACATCTTGATCGAGATTATAAAAATTTAACAAATCTTGTTGAAACACCTTATTTTGCTCGAATTGATTTTATAGAAGATGGAGAAGAGGAAGTAGAAAGTATCTATTTAGGTATTGCCTCTTATATTGATCGTGATTCAGATGAATTTCTTGTTTATGATTGGCGTGCCCCTATTTCTAGTCTTTATTATGATTATAGTTTAGGCTCTGCTCAATTTAAGGCACCCGGTGGAACTATTAGTGGGGAATTAAAGTTAAAGCGTCAGTTTATTATTAAAAACGGTACGATAAAAGCAATGTTTGATACAGGCGTAACAATCGGTGATGAACTGCTTCAAGAAGTACTTGGAAAGCAATCTGACTCACAAATGAAAAGCATAGTTGCAACAATACAGCAAGAGCAAAATAAAGTAATTCGGAACGAGAAAGGTAAACTATTGATTGTTCAAGGTGCTGCAGGAAGTGGAAAAACATCTGCTGCGCTTCAACGAGTTGCTTACTTGTTATATAAATATCGTGAAACACTAGAAGCAGAAGAAATACTATTATTTTCTCCAAATACAATGTTTAACAGTTACATTCGAAATGTGTTACCAGAGCTTGGGGAAGAAAATATGCAACAAACAACATTTCAAAATTATTTACAACATTCACTTGGTGATAAATTTGAAGTGGAAGATTTATTTTCTCAAATGGAGTATATGTTAACGGCAATTAATGATGAAGATTTAGATATTCGCAAAAAGGCATCAAAATTTAAATCATCTTTTCAATATATGAATATGATTGAGGATTATCTTACGTACTTAGGGAAACAAGGGCTAATCTTTAAAGATATATTTTTTAGACAAGAAGAATTGTTTCATTCAAAAGATATCTATGCTTATTTTTACTCATTGGATTCTACAGTTTCTATTACAAATCGAATTAAGCTTGTGATGGAATGGCTGTTATCTGAGTTAAAGGAAGTTGAGAAACGTGAACGAGCTAAAGCTTGGGTAGAAGAAGAAATTCAATTTTTAAGTAAAGATGAATATCAATTTTACTTTGAAAAATTAAGTAAACAAAAGAGGTTTACTCAAGAAACATTTGATGATTATGACCGTGAACATGAACTTCTAAGTAAATACGTTGTTAAAAGAAATTTGGTATCTGTAAAAAAAGCGATCAAATCCTATTCTTTTATTGATATGGCTGCAATTTATCAGCAATTATTTAAGCTTCCAAGAGAATTATTGTCTGATGATCAAATTCTAATAGGGGAGGATGAGTGGCAAAAAATCTGTGCGTTTTCCATTAAAGAAATTGATTATGGGAAATTGCCATATGAAGATGCAACTCCTTATTTGTATTTAAAAGAAAAAATAGAAGGATTTAAAGTAAATACAACTGTTAGATATGTGTTTATAGATGAAGCGCAAGATTATTCAGCATTTCAATTTTCATTTATAAAGCACTTGTTTCCAAATGCCAAAATGACAGTGCTTGGTGATATAAATCAGGCTATATATGCTCACCAGTCTTATACAGGATTAGGTGCATTAACGAAACTGTTTGAAGAAGATAAAACGGAGAAAATCGAATTAAATAGAAGTTATCGTTCAACTTTTGAGATTGTTAAATTTACAAGTGCTTTGCTAGAAGGTCAAGGGAAGGAAATCATTCCTTTTAACCGAAATGGACAAAAGCCTGTTGTGATAAAAAGTCAATCAGAAGAAGAGATGGTTAAGAGTATAAACGAAAAATTAAAGTCATTTCATGACTATCAAAGCATTGCTATTATATGTAAAACAGCAGAGGAAAGTATTGTTGTTCACGATTTACTTAAGGAGTACATCGATATCTATTTAGTAGATAAACGAAGTAATGAATTTGATAAAGGTGTTGTCGTCATTCCTGCTTACCTAGCAAAAGGAATTGAATTTGATGCTGTGATTATTTTTAATGCCTCAAATAAGAGGTATACAGATGATTCGGTAAGAAACCTATTTTATACAGCATGTACAAGGGCAATGCATGAATTGTATGTTTTCTATGAAGGTGACCTAACACCATTTATACGTGAAATTTCAGAAGAACTTTATATTGAAGAATGAGCATTACCGTTATAAGAAGGAGGGCAATGTGGAAATTATCGCTAACATACCTTATATTAAAGTGACTAGAGTAATTGAAGACAATACACAGTGGCATAAAGAAGAAGAACACAAAATCACATTGTCTTATGAACGGGTCTTTACTACTTTTGATTCTTTTTTACTGGAAGAAGTACTAGATATTTCTTATCGTTTCTTATCAGCTGAAATGGGTTTTTTATATTTACATACAACAAAAGGGATGTATTCATACACAGTTAAAACAAGTCCTCAGCATTTTATAGAAAGATTCAAACAAATGAAATAAATGTATCTTTCTCCAATTATTTTAATACAAAAATAGCAGGTAAAATTTTTAAAGTCATAAATTGTTTACCTGCATATTTTTTAATTCATATGTTTTTTTAATTCCTTTTTTTTCATTTCAATGTACTCTTTAAATTCTCCTTTACTAACATCAGAATTCAAAGCCTGTTTAACAAGTGAAATAAGTTCCTGTTCTTTTACGTTTTCCATGCGATTATTATCCATAGACAATTATATACCTCCAATACAATTTCATCATCTACTATTACCCTGTAAATTCTTTTTTTAAACCTTTTTTAAAAAATAAATTATTTTTAAGTCACTTTCTTAATTACCTGAGACTGTACGATTATATTTATAGAAGATAATCGAGTTATAGGGAGGACTAAAAAGTGTTTAAAAATGCTATTGACTTCGTAGTCACCGAGAGCTTGAAACGAATGTTAGTTGCTGAAATCATCTAGAGTTTTAGCTACTCCAAAAAACAATTTTAAAAATAAATAGGAAGTTGTTCTATAAATATTAAAGCATAAGTTAGAGAATAAGTGTTAACTTTTAAAAAATAATGTTAACATTTTTCTGGGGAACTGGAACTAAGGGTTCATTTTTATCCATTGTGCGGTTGTATAGATACAATCGATATAAGGGGAAAACTTAAAACATTTTTCTTAGGTTTTAAGACAAATAAGATTAAAAGATAAAAAGTAGTACCTTCTATTCTTATTTGCCTAAAGCTAGTGCTTTTATCTAATTATTATTTCATATCACTACAAGTAAATCCTTGTTGTTTTAGCATGGTAGGAACTTCGGAATAGTTATTATTATAATGCTTTTCTTTATAAAAGCTTGAGATTCTATGTGACCATGTTACATCTCTATCACCATTTGATTTATTAAGATGATGCTGTCGAAACGTTTCATCATATATATTGATATATGATTTTTGATCATGATCATATTCTTCTTTATGAATAAAAGAATCTTTCGGTAAACGTGGATTGATTCCAGGATCTTCTAACCCATACCCAACACATAAGCCTGCGATAGGAATTACATATTTAGGTAGTTTTAATAATTCTATTACATCCAATGGTTTTTTACGTATTCCACCAATGGGTACTGTTCCTAAACCTAAAGATTCTGAAGCAGCAATTGCGTTACTTAATGCAATCCCAACATCAGTCGCACCAACTAGCAGTGCATCACTATCGTCACATGCAGCGAATGGTACGTTTTCAATGTCACTAGCTATTTTAGCACGATTAAAATCAGCACAAAAAACGAGAAAGGTTGGTGCCTCATTTATATGGTTTTGGTTTCCGCAAAAATTTGCAAGTTTTGCTTTACGTTCTTTGTCTTGAATCACTATTACAGAAACTTGTTGACCGTGTATCCATGTAGGAGCTGATTGTGCAGATGAAAGAATAGAATTTAATTGCTCCTCTGTTATTTGTTGTTCTTTATATTTACGAAACGAGCGGTGACTTGTTAAAGTTGAAATAACATCATTCATATTTATCCCTCCAATAAAGTGTAACAAGGTTTTTAAAAAGTAACGATGGATAAGAAGTGCTTCTTCAATAATGTTACTCTACGCTAATTTATTGTATCATTCAAAGATTTTGAATTATGAATGAAAGGAGAAAAAATAATGAACCCCTTTAAAAAATTTTTAAAACAAAAAATAAAAAATAAAAATAAATTATTGGTTGTTGCTCATCGTGGAGCAGCTGGTTATGCACCTGAAAATACAATGGCAGCTTTTTATAAAGCAAAAGAACTCAAATCTGATTATATTGAATTAGATATACAATTAACTAAGGATGGGCAAATCGTTGTTATTCATGATGAAAAAGTGGATCGAACAACAAACGGTATTGGAGAGGTGAAAAATTTTACATATAGTGAATTAGAAAAATTAGATGCGGGAGAATGGTTTCATCAAAAATTTAAAGGTGAAAAAGTCCCAACATTAAAGCAAGTCCTGCTGGATTTTTACGGAAAAATAGGTATTTTAATAGAAATTAAACATCCATCAATCTATCCTGGGATTGAACAGAAATTAACGAAACTCATTAAAGAAGTTATAGGTGAAGAGCTAGAAGAAACGCAGATAATCGTTCAATCATTTGATTTTGAACTATTACAAAGATTGAACAAAATTTCTCCAAGCATTCCCTTAGGACTGCTTGTCAAATATCGTGTACATGGAATTTCAAAAGCTCAGTTAAAAGATTGGACATCAGTTGTAAAATATATAAATCCAAATAAATCGCTAATAACAAAAAAACTTGTTAAAAAAGTTCACTCATATCATGTTAAAGTGATTCCGTATACTGTGAAAGATAAAAAAACGATAAAGGGTTTGGTTAATGCGGGAGTAGATGGAATTGTAACAGACTATCCTGATTATGTAGTAGAATTTAATGAATAATTAGATAAAGACCTATGACTTGTAATACAGAGGATAGAACATAAGTACTTAAGCTAATGATAAACCCCAATTATTAGAAGATACTTCAATTAATCTTTCGCCTAATCATTCGGTGGTTTATTTGCTGTATGGATAGATTTTTTGTGCTACTTTTAGAAACTAGTAGGATGGAGTGGAAGGCACTAAAAGGCTCCTACGGGAAGTGGAGGAAGAGCTGAGCCAGGAGGAATCTGAGGCCTCAGATTCCTCCTTGGTGAATAAGAGTAACAGAAGCTAATAGAACGAGCCGGGTTTCCAGTTTAATTATGAATGATTTCTTTAATTATATTAGTATGTTTTATCTTATAAATTTTCTTGCTGTTGTCCAATTTCTTTTTCAGCTATAAGTGAGTTGGCAACTTCTTGATTTTTATGTGCGTCAACTGAGTCTCCAGCGATGCTCTTTAAATTAGGGAATGTTTCATCATTTTGTACTGTTATTTTTTCTTCCTTTGGTGCATTTGTAAGATAATTTTCTTTTTCCATCAAACAACACTCCTTGTCACAAATTGTTAGTAAAGTTTATTATGTGCTTGATACGTGAAGATCATTCACGGTAAGAGAATATTTATTGTTGGTGAGAAGTCGATGCTAACTAGAACGTTAAATATCGGATGGCTAAATAACTAATGATTGTTAATAACACACTTCCAATCAAACTAGTTATGAAAGCACTCTTCCCTTTGGTTTTTAATGCTTGGAATTCCAAATTAAGACCCAATGCCACCATTGCCATACCCATTAAAACATAAGATGTCTTTACTAATAGCATTCCAATTTGGGTAGGAATGAACCCAACTGTATTTAATAAGCTCATAAATAAAAAACCGATAATAAACCAGGGAAAAGGAAGTGGCGATTTTTTGCTTTTTTCTTTTTTATAAGGATTAACTAATAAACCAATAATAATTGCTACTGGCACTAATAAAACAACTCTTGTTAGTTTAACAATCACTGCCATGTCAGTTGCAACAGAATCAACAGAAGCAGCCGCAGCTATTACATGTGCGACTTCATGTAAGGTGCCTCCAACAAATACTCCAAACTCCAAAGAATTAAACCCGAAGTAAGGATAGATAAATGTAAATATTATTGTGAAAACTGTGCCTAACAAACAAACGATTCCTATTGCAGTTGCTGTATCTCTTGCATTTGATTTTATTTGTGAAGAAATAGCCATAACCGCCGCAGCCCCGCAAATAGCTGTTCCACAGGCAATTAATATTTTTAATTTGCTATCAATCTTAAATAAAGTTCCTACAAAATAGACAGTTATTATTGTAAATAATACATTAAATAACGCTAGAAGAAACACATTTACTCCTGCTTGATAAATATCAAGTAAATTTAATCTCATCCCTAACAAAATAATACCTAATCGTAATAGCTTCTGACTAGAAAACGTTATTACAGGTAACACATCTTCTCGGACTCCGATCAATTCTTTCCAAACAAATCCGATCAAAATGGCTAAAACAAGTTGACCCATAATTGATAACAATGGTAATTTTGCTAACAAACTAGCTAAAATTGAAAGAAACAGTATTAAGGACAACCCATAAAAAATCTTTTCGTATTTCCATTTTATAACAAATAATCCAGTCAAATAAACACTTCCTAAAAATATTTTTAATAAAAACACTTTATAAAACTTTTAGTTATTAGTAAAATATAGATAAGTTATTATAACTATTAATATTTTTAATAATAGGGGATGTAAAGTTTGTATTATGATGCTTTAAAAACATTTATAACTGTAGTTGAAAAGAGAAACTTTACAAAGGCTGCAGAAAAATTACGTATTTCTCAACCAAGTGTTAGTGTTCACATTAAAAACTTGGAAGCTGAATTTCAAACACAATTGTTTATTCGGTCGCCTAAACTTTTGAAAATAACTCCTTCAGGTGAAATTTTGTTTGAAAGAGCAAAACAGATGGTCCAAATCTATGAAAATACTAAGAATGATATATATGAACAGCAAAACACAATTAAAGGGACGTTAAAGATTGCAGCTAGTTTTACAATCGGAGAATATGTTCTACCACCTTTATTAACCGAGTTGTATAAGGAATACCCAAATCTTAATTTTACAGTAACGATAGGTAATACACATGAAGTAGTAAAATTAACACAGCAATTTCAAGTTGATATTGGTTTGATCGAAGGTAATACAGATGAAAAAGATGTCGTCGTAGAACCTTTTATGGAAGACGAACTTATTATCATTGCGCCACCAAATCATCCTTTAAAAGGAAAAACCGATATTGTAACAGAGGATTTACAAAGTGAAACGTGGATTAGTAGAGAAAGTGGTTCAGGAACAAGGGAGTATTTAGAACATTTTATACGATCAAATGGCCTTAAAATAAATGATTTATTAACAATAAGTAGTAATCAGGGTGTGAAAGAAACAGTAATTAATGGACTTGGAATATCCATTCTTTCTTTCTTTACAGTGAAAAGAGAACTTGAACAAGGTGCGTTGATCGAAATTAAACCAAAGAACGAATTGTTTAAACGAAAATTTTCCTATGTGATTTCACCTATAAGTGGAGAGAAGAAACTAAATACTGTTTTTTTAGAGGCACTAAAGAAGAGTTATTAATATAGAAGAAACTTGTTTTAGATTTATAAAATTAGAGTGAGGAAATGGTTGGCTAATTGTTTATTTGCCAACCATCCACTCGAATTATTGGTATTGCTCAAGCATAGAAAAGAAATCTTTCACATACTGGTAAAACACCTTTTCTGATGGAGCAAGGTCTCTTTTCTTTGATACGATAATACCCACTGTTCTTCTTACTAATGGAAGTTCAATAGGTATTTTTACAGTAAACCTTGGAATGGATTCATGAAATGTACTTTCAGGTAATAATGTAACACCCATACCCGCAGAGACGAGTCCTTTTATTGCATCTAAATCTTCACCAACGGATGAAATATTAGGTACAAATCCTGCTTGCTTACAAGCTTCAACAACAATTTCTTGTAAAACAAATCCTCGTGGAAATAAGACGAAGGAATCGTTTCTTAATTCATTAAGCAAAATGCTTTTTTTAGAAGCAAGGTGATGTGAAGAAGGTACTAATGCTGAAATACTTTCTGTAAATAAAATAGTTCCTTCAACATCAGGATTGTTTAATGGCACGGGTCCTATAAATGCTAAGTCGATTTCTCTATTAATAACAGAATCAATAAGAAATTTGTATGACCCTTGTCTTAAATGAAAAGCAATGTTAGGGTGTTTATCTTTAAATGCAGATATGACAGTAGGTAGTAAATGACTCGCAAGGCTGGTTGGAAAACCTATTTTGATAGATCCTCTTTCTGGATCTAAATACTCGTCAATTTGCTTTTTGGCATAGTCAATAGCCTTCATTGCTGTTTTTGTATGTGTTAAGAACACTTTTCCAATAGGCGTGAGTTTAACATTTCTACCTTCTCGTTCAAATAAAGTGACTCCTAATTCAGATTCAAGATTGGCAATTTGCCTACTGATCGCAGATTGAGCTACATGTAGGTATTGTGCAGCTTCAGATACATGTTCACGTTCTGCAACTTCCATGAAATATCGTAGTTGACGTAACTCCATTATTGGCCTCCAGTCTCTATTCATATCAAAAATAGATTGATTTCATCTAAATTATATATTGTTTATATCAATTTGGAAATATATAATGTAATTATCTGAAAATTATCGGGTGTAAGATTATCTAACGGGGGGAGATATTACATGACTTACAATCAAATACCTAAAGCACAAGGTCTCTACCGTCCTGAATTTGAACATGACGCATGCGGTATCGGTTTATACGCTCATCTTAAAGGCCATGCTACACATGATATTGTGAAAAAGGGACTAAATATGCTTTGTCAACTTGACCACAGGGGAGGACAAGGTAGTGATCCACTAACAGGTGATGGCGCTGGTTTAATGGTGCAAATCCCTGATGCTTTTTTCAAGAAAACTTGCCAGGAAATGACCCTTCCTGAAAGTGGACGATATGGTGTTGGTATGATGTTCTTTTCAAATGATGATAAAGAACGCCAACAAATTGAGGCACAATTAAACAAATTTATCGAAGCAGAAGGACAAATCTTATTAGGTTGGAGAGATGTTCCTGTAAATGCTGAAGAAGTTGGACCAGTCGCAAGAATGAGCTGTCCGGTTGTTCGCCAAGTATTTATTGGTGCTAATGATAACATACAAGATAATATTTCCTTTGAACGTAAATTATATGTCATTCGTAAACAAGCAGAAAATTGGGCTAGAGAACGTGAACTACGCTTCTATTTTACAAGTCTATCAAGCAGTACGATTGTATATAAAGGACTACTAACTCCTGAACAAGTCGATGCTTTTTATTTAGATTTACAAGATGAAGATTTCGTTTCTGCTTTCTCTTTAGTTCACTCAAGATTTAGTACAAACACATTTCCAAGTTGGGAAAGAGCTCATCCAAATCGCTATTTAATTCATAATGGTGAAATTAATACACTGCGTGGAAATATGAATTGGATGAAAGCAAGAGAACAGCAGTTTGTTTCAGAAGCATTCGGTGAAGATCTTCCTAAAGTTCTACCGATTTTAGATGCTGATGGAAGTGATTCTTCTATTTTAGATAATGCATTCGAATTCTTCGTTTTAGCTGGTCGTAAACCTGCACATGCTGCAATGATGATGATTCCTGAGCCTTGGACAGAAAATCCTCATATGAGCCCAGAGAAAAAAGCTTTTTATGAGTATCATAGTTGTTTAATGGAGCCATGGGATGGACCAACTGCTATTTCTTTTACAAACGGTAAACAAATTGGAGCAATCTTAGATCGTAATGGTCTTCGTCCAGCACGTTACTATGTAACAAAGGATGACTATATCATATTCTCTTCTGAAGTAGGAGTTATTGATGTTGAAGAAAGCAATGTTTTATATAAAGATCGTTTGAGTCCAGGGAAAATGCTTCTTATTGATTTAGAAGAAGGTAGAATTGTTTCTGATAAAGAAATTAAAGATGAAATGGCTAATGAAGAACCATATCAACAATGGTTAGATGAACAGCTTGTTAAGTTGGATAATCAATCGGCTGTATTAGCGGAAGAAGTTGTTACTGATATTCCTGAGCGCCAAGCAGCTTTTGGATATACGTATGAAGATATTCAAAAATATCTTTTACCAATCATAACTGAAGGAAAAGATCCACTTGGATCTATGGGTAATGATTCTCCACTAGCAGTGTTATCTGATCGACCACAATCATTGTTTAACTATTTCAAGCAATTATTTGCTCAAGTAACAAATCCTCCTATTGACGCTATTAGAGAGCAGATTGTTACATCTACAATGACATTATTAGGTACAGAAGGAAATATTCTTCATCCTAACAAAGAAAATGCACGAAGAATCCAATTAGATTCTCCAGTACTTTCTAATGATCAATTAGCACAATTACGCTTAAACATTAATCCAGGTTTTAAGTCCAAAACTATTCACGCGTTATTTACAGAAGATTTAGAGTTTTCTTTAAATGAGTTGTGTCAAGAAGCAGATCAAGCAATTGAAAATGATATAAATATCATTATTCTTTCTGATCGTTTAATGAGCTCTGAAAAAGCTGCAATACCAGCACTTTTGGCAGTAGGAGCATTACATCAACATTTAGTACGTCAAGGTACTCGCTCTAAAGCAAGCATTGTTATTGAATCAGGTGAAGTTCGAGAGGTTCATCACTTTGCTGCGTTAATTGGCTATGGAGTAGATGCCATTAACCCATATCTTGCTTTTGCAACATATAAAGAAGCCATTCTTGACGGAAGTTTAAAATATAACTATGAAGAAGTGGTTGCAAAATACATTAAGGGTGTTACTGAAGGTGTAGTAAAAGTAATGTCTAAAATGGGTATTTCAACTGTTCAAAGTTATCGTGGAGCACAAATTTTTGAAGCTGTTGGAATTAGTCAGCAGGTTATTGATAAATACTTTACTGGTACAGCATCACAACTTGATGGAATCGATTTAGCAACGATTGCTAAGGAAGCTAAATTACGCCATGAAGATGCTTATGCAGAAAAAATTGATAAAGCATTAGATTCAGGTAGTGACTTCCAATGGAGAAAAAATGGTGAACACCATGCGTTTAATCCAACAACAATCCATACTCTTCAATGGGCTTGTCGCAAAAATGATTATGAGTTATTTAAAAAGTATTCTTATTCAGCAAACGAAGAAAGAATTGGTTTCTTACGTAACTTATTCTCACTAAAGAGTAATAGAACACCGATCTCAATTGATGAAGTTGAATCAGTTGATTCAATTGTTAAACGATTTAAAACAGGTGCTATGTCATTTGGATCATTAAGTAAAGAAGCACATGAAACACTAGCAATTGCTATGAATCGTCTAGGCGGTAAAAGCAATAGTGGTGAAGGTGGAGAGGATCCAAACCGTTTTATTGCTGATCAAAATGGTGATCTTCGCCGTAGTGCTGTTAAGCAAATTGCATCAGGTCGATTTGGAGTTAAGAGTCATTATTTAGTGAATGCTGATGAACTACAAATTAAGATGGCTCAAGGTGCGAAGCCTGGAGAAGGTGGACAGTTACCTGGTAACAAAGTATACCCTTGGGTAGCAGATGTTCGAGGATCTACACCTGGTGTGGGATTGATTTCGCCACCACCGCATCATGATATTTATTCTATCGAGGATTTAGCACAACTAATCCATGACCTGAAAAACTCAAATCGTGATGCGCGTATAAGTGTAAAACTGGTAGCAAAAGCAGGTGTTGGTACAATTGCAGCAGGTGTTGCAAAAGGTGCTGCGGACGTAATCGTAATCAGTGGTTATGACGGTGGTACTGGTGCATCGCCGAAAACAAGTATTAAACACACGGGTTTACCTTGGGAGCTTGGCTTGGCTGAAGCCCACCAAACTTTAATGTTAAATGGTCTTCGTGATCGTGTTGTTTTAGAAACTGATGGTAAATTAATGACTGGCCGTGACGTTGCAATGGCAGCTATTTTAGGTGCTGAAGAATATGGGTTCGCAACAGCTCCACTTGTAGTTATGGGATGTATTATGATGCGTGTTTGTCACTTAGATACTTGTCCAGTAGGTGTTGCTACGCAAAATCCAGAGCTACGTGATAAGTTTGCTGGAGATCCAGATCATATTGTGAACTATATGAGATTTGTCGCACAAGAAGTACGTGAAATCATGGCTGAACTTGGCTTCAAAACGATGGAAGAAATGGTCGGTAGTACAGATGTTCTTCAAGTAAGTGAGCGTGCAAAAGAACACTGGAAAGCGAAGCACTTAGATTTAACAACTCTTTTGTACCAACCTGAAGGTGCTCGTACAGCTAAAATTAAGCAAAACCATAAAATTGATCAATCTCTTGATATGGTTGAAATATTACCTAAGGTTGCAGATGCAATCGAAACAGGTACACCAATAGATGCGTCATTTAACATTAAGAATATTAATCGTGTCGCAGGTACGATTGTTGGTAGTGAAATTTCGAAACGCTATGGTGAAGAGGGATTGCCAGAAGATACGATTACATTAAGATTTTCTGGTTCTGCTGGTCAAAGCTTTGGTGCATTTGTACCAAAAGGTGTAACAATGCATTTAACTGGAGATTCAAACGATTATCTAGGAAAAGGTTTATCTGGTGGAAAGATTATTGTTAAGCCATCAGCTGATTCAACGATTGTTCCGGCTGATAATGTTATCATTGGGAATGTTCCATTCTATGGTGCAACAAGTGGTGAAGCTTATATCAATGGTCATGCAGGTGAGCGTTTTGGTGTTCGTAACAGTGGTGTGAATGTAGTTGTTGAAGGTGTTGGAGATCATGGTTGTGAATATATGACTGGTGGTCGTGTTGTTATTCTAGGAGAAGTTGGTAAAAACTTCGGAGCAGGTATGTCAGGCGGGATTGCCTATGTTCTTGCTGACGACAAAGATGAATTCAAAGAATTATGTAATGATGAAATGATCGAATTTGAGAGTTTAATAGATGACCAAGAAATTAGTTTATTACAAAACATGATACAAAATCATTTGAATTATACGGATAGTGCTAAAGCAAATGCATTGCTTGCTAATTGGGATGAAACAGTATCAAAATTTGTGAAAGTCATTCCAAAAGACTACAAACGTATGATGAATCGTATAGCAGAGCAAATGGAAGCTGGCTTAACGAACGAAGAAGCAATTATGAGTGCGTTCGAAGCAAATGCAAAATCTGAAAAAAAAGAACCAGCAGCAAAAGCAGTTCGTTCTAAAGCAGTAGTACAGTAGAAAGGGGAGAGGAAGATGGGGAAAGCAACAGGATTTTTAGAGTTTAAGCGTGAAGAGGCGGCCGAACGTGACCCTCTCAAACGTTTAAATGACTGGAAAGAGTATTCAGCTCCTTTCTCTGAGGAAAAGTTAAGCAGACAAGGAGCACGCTGCATGGATTGCGGCACTCCTTTCTGTCACATTGGAACTGAAATTAATGGTTTTACCTCTGGTTGTCCAATTCATAACTTAATTCCTGAGTGGAATGATTTAGTTTATCGTGGTAGATGGAAGGAAGCATTAGATCGTTTAATGAAAACGAATAATTTCCCTGAATTTACCGGTAGAGTTTGTCCAGCACCATGTGAGGGTTCTTGTAACGTAGCAATCAATGATCCTGCGGTCACAATAAAAAATATTGAAAAAGCAATCATTGATAAAGGCTTTGAAAATGGCTGGATAACGCCGAGAATTCCTGAGAAACGTACAGGAAAGAAAGTTGCAATTGTTGGTTCTGGTCCTGCTGGCTTAGCAGCTGCAGATCAATTGAATCAAGTAGGTCATTCTGTAACTGTGTACGAACGTGCAGACCGTCCAGGTGGCTTGTTAACATATGGTATTCCTAATATGAAGCTTGATAAAGGTATTGTAGAGCGTCGTATCAACTTAATGACACAAGAAGGAATTACTTTTGTTACGAACACTGAAGTAGGTAAAGATATTACATCTGAACAGCTTCGTGAACAGTATGACTCAATTATTCTTTGTGTAGGTGCTCAAAAGCAACGTGATCTTGTTATTGAAGGACGCGAAGCAAAGGGTGTTCATTTTGCAATGGACTATCTAACAGATGTGACAAAGAGCTATTTAAATACAAATTTTGAAGATGGTCAGTTCATCAATGCTAAAGGTAAAGATGTTATTGTTATTGGTGGAGGAGACACTGGTGCAGACTGTGTGGCAACAGCACTTCGTCAAGAATGTAATAGCGTTGTTCAGTTTGGTAAACATCCTAAATTACCAATGTCTCGTAAAAAGGAAAATATGTGGCCAGAATCTCCACATGTTTTTACAATGGAATACGCATATGAGGAAGCTGAAGCTAAATTTGGTGATGATCCTCGTCAATATTGCATTCAAACAACAAAGTTAGTTTCTGATGAAAATGGAAACTTAAAAGAACTTCATACAATCAATATGGAGAAATTAAAAGATGAAAATGGTTTATACTACTTTAAAGAAATTCCAGGTTCTGAAAAAGTATGGCCGGCACAACTAGTATTTATTGCAATTGGTTTTGAAGGTGCAGATCAACCTGTATTAAAACAATTTAATGTTGATACAACAGCTCGTAATGTTGTTGCTGCAAAATACGGTGACTTCCGTACAAACATTGAAGGTGTCTATGCTGCTGGTGATGCACGTCGTGGTCAAAGCTTAATTGTTTGGGCAATTAACGAAGGCCGTGAAGTTGCACGTGAAGTAGATCGAGCTTTAATGGGAAGTACTGTATTAGTATAAAACTAACAAAATGTGTAAATAACAAAAAAGACCTAGATGATGATTTCTAGGTCTTTTTTGTTATTTAGTTATGGCAAAGCTCGAAGCTATTTTTTCGAACTATGTTAACCAGAGATTCTTGCTTAGAGATATTTTTCCTGAGAAATAGGAAAGTCTGTAACAAGATTAACAATGAATTTAATAGTGCTATTCTAAAATTATTTTTATTAATGGCTCTTTTCTGAACGATTGTTGCTATGTAACCAAGATTTGGAGTGAAAACAGTGATTTTTCAATATAAGGATACTGGATACTGTTTTATGAAGAAAAGATGCCAATAGACTTAATACAGTGCATATTGCTTCGGGTATTTAAAAGCAACAAAGTTTGCGAAAACAGCCTTATTAATCTATAAAGTATTGTTTTAGTGAAAAAATGTATTATGCTTATAGATAAAAACTATATTATTGTTTGTTATGAGGATATAATTAAAAAGTTAGCAACAAATCATCACGATTACGTTTTTGTCTTTAAAGGAGAACAACATGATAAACAAATTTAAACTACTTTTTTTCTATATAATATTCAGTACAATATGGATCGTACTTACTGATAATATAATCGTTTATTTAAATATTCCTAAAGAAATATTAATAATATTTCAAAATATTAAAGGCTTCATTTTTGTCATTATCACTAGTATTTTCATTTATTATTTAATATTAAAAAAAGAAGCATATGAAAGTGAGAAAGCAGAAAATAATAAATTACACATATTAATAAACTCAATGGTGGATTTTGTTAATTTCAAAGATGGGGAAGGAAGATGGATTGAAGCAAACGATTTTGCTTTAAAGCTTTTTCAAGTGGAAAATGTAAACTATCGTGGAAAAACAGATGCTGAGCTAGCAGAATATACTAAATTTTATGGTGATGCATTAAGATACTGTGAAACATCTGATGAACAAGCATGGTTACATGGAACGGCCAGTCGGTGTATAGAAGAAATTCCTATGCCAGATGGAACAGTTAAGACTTTTGATACAATAAAAATTCCTAGTTTTAGTGATCTTGGTGAAAGAAAAGAATTGGTTGTAATGGGTAGAGATGTGACAGAAAAAGTTCTAGCAGAAAATAAGTTAGCTGAAAGTGAGCAAAAATATAAATCATTATTTGAGTTTAACCCTGAACTTGTCTACATGATTGATATTCAAGGAAGATTAATCAAGGCAAATGAACATTTTTATCGATGTACAGGTTATGAGATTAATCAATTTCTCAATCAATCGATTCTTCCAATCATTTCTAGGAAAGATCGTTCAAAAGTTTTTAAAGCTTTTATAGAAGTTATTCATGGTAACAATCCTTGGATTAATGAGGAAATTGAAATTGTGACTAAAAATAATATTAAAAAAGTTCTTCGTTGCACGGCAGTGCCAATGATCATTAATGATAAAACAGTTGGAGCGATTGGTTATGCAGCTGACATTACAAAAGAGAAAGAAACAGAAGAATTACTAAGGAAAACAGAAAAACTATCAGTCGTTGGAGAGCTTGCTGCTAGTGTGGCACATGAGATCAGGAACCCTCTAACTTCGATTAAAGGGTTTATTCAAATGATGCAATCATCAACTAAAACAAAGGAAAATGATTTATATTACAAAATTATGTTAGATGAACTTGAGCGGATTAATATTATAGCAAGTGAGCTTTTAGTATTGTCTAAGCCTCAAAAAATTAAATTCCAAGAAAAAGACATTAATATCCTTCTCTCTGATGTATACTCCTTATTGGAGTCGGAGGCTAATCTCCATAATGTTTTATTAAAAGTTGAAACAAATGATTTATTACCTAAAATTAATTGTGAGCCTAATCAATTAAAACAGTTATTTATAAATCTGATTAAGAATTCAATTGAAGCTTCCTCAAAAAACATTATTGTATCTCTTTCTATGTTTGATGATCATTCAATTAGTTTAGTATTTACTGATGACGGCTGCGGAATAGAGGAGAAAAGACTAAAACATTTAGGAGAACCCTTTTATTCTATGAAGGAGAAAGGAACAGGTCTGGGGTTAACAGTTAGTTATCGAATAGTCGAATTTCATAACGGAGAAATTAAGATTTCAAGTGAAGTAAATCAAGGAACAAAGGTACAAATTATTCTTCCTGTAAGAAGGTAGTAGTAAATATAATCAAAGTTAGACTGAAAAAAATTTTTCACTATGAGAACCAGCCCGATCTAGGATTACCTAATGAATCACTTATTTATTCATTGGTATAAATTCCAAAAAAGAGCTGGTTCTTTTTTTCTAAAGTATTCTCCGTACATAAATATTATGGCTTTCTTCCTAAACGAATAAGCCTAAAAATACAGCTATTTAATTAAATAAAGATCATAATATAAACAGCCTTTTTATGATATTTTGAAATATTCTTTTCAAAAACAATGCACTTTTTCTGAAAAATCTGATAAAATAAAATTAAAAGTTGCGTGAATGAAATATTATTGTGACTGTCTAAAGGTTTTACTTAAACGCAAAATAGAAAGGGGGAGTTATCTTGGAGAGAACAAAAGAATTAAAAAAATTCAACCAGAATTTTTTTAAAAAACGCTTATCAAGATTTCTTAACACTGTAATACCTATTATAATTGCATTCTCAATTTTACTATTAATCCAGTATTATCTATAAATACATTTTAAAATAATAGTCACCAACAGCTCTTAATTCAGTATATTATTATGTGTAAAAAAATCTTAAGGAGCTGCTTAATATGGGTAACTGTTACTGTCTGCCAAGGTATCAATATATGTATTATGAAAATCAGGTCCCCATTAATTATATCCCACAGTATTTTGTTTCAAATCACTACAATTTGAAAACAAATAGACAATTTCCTGATGTAGACTCTACACTTTTAGAAAAATCCGCTAAAGCAATGAGAAACCTGATGAAGGAAGCTAGTATTGTTTTAAATAAATTGGCTGATTCTAAAACGTTTGCAAATAAAGTGATGTATGCAGCACAGCAATCGAATATGGATGAAGTGAATCGTCTTATTCAATCGACAGGTATTAAATCAATAGTCAAAACATCTTTTACTCCAGATGGGATAAATATGAAATTATCCTCTAGTTACGATAATATTGAATGTTGTCATTTAACAATAGCACTAAGATGGTTGTAAATATTGTGTAGATCGGAGCAATGCTTTGTTCAAATAAAGAAATAAAGTATTTATAAAAAATGTTAATAAAACTCATTTTTTTCGTTTCTTAACTTATTGTTCGTTTGATTATCCTTAAGTAGGTAATACCTAGCAATCTTCTTAACTAGGTATTAGTTAATTTTATAGGATTATTATGGGGAATGGTCTTCTACAAATTTCCTATAATTACATATTATTGATTGAAGAATGTCGAAAACAGTATATAATAAGATATGTTAAGGATGTTTAAAGATATAACTATAAAGCTAATTATAAACTCAATATAATCTAGTTAGAAGAGCCTATATTTTGAAGACTTTGTTTTATTTAGCTTATTTTTAGACGGAGGATAATTGAACTTATGGCAGGAGAAACATTATTAATAATTGATGATGATTTAGACTTGAAATCCATCTTAAGAATGTATTTAGTTAAAGAAGGTTTTAAAGTAATAACATCAACTGTTGGAAAAGATGCCGTTCATCTTGTAAATTTACATAAACCTAGTTTAATTATTTTAGATGTTTTGCTTCCAGATATTGATGGTTATGAAGTGTGCAGGTTATTACGTCAAAAAACAGATGCACCAATCTTATTTGTCAGTTCTAAGGAAGAAGATTTTGACAAAATATTAGCTCATCGAATTGGTGGAGATGATTATATAACAAAACCATTTAGTCCTGCAGTTTTGGTTGCTAAAGTACAAGCCCACTTACGTCGTAAACATACAAGCTATCAACAAAATTTTGTTTCAGAACAAAAAGATAGAAATTTAGTTCTTGTTTTTAAGGATCTGTATATTGATAAACTAAGCTGTATAGTTAAGATGAAAAATAGAAATATATCTTTATCAGCAAAGGAATTTCAACTATTATGTTTAATGGCAGATAATCCTAATCGTGTGTTCAATGTCGAGCAAATGTTTGAGAATATTTGGGGTGAAGATAGCTTAGGTGATTATAGAACTGTAATGGTTCATATAAGTAATTTAAGAAAGAAAATTGAGCCAAACCCATCTGAACCAATTTATATTATAACGCTAAGGGGAATGGGTTATAAGTTTAATGCTTTTGATCAATAAAAGGAAACGTTTGTAAGAAAGAAATGATTTCTTCTTTAGTAATGCCCATTTCTAGTGCTTCTTTTATAAGAACAGTCCATTCATAATCAAGTTCTTTTCCCTCAAAATGCAATGATGTTTGCACAGGCTTCATCAAACCCCTCCTAAAAATATAGGTATGTAAGTAGGATACTTCAAAAAGTATAAACCTAGTTTAAAAATCGTTAAAGATTTGTTAAAGCTTTATTGCATTATTTTAGTAAGTGAAGGTGGTAACATTCAAATGGTATCATTACTAAACGTTCAAGCATTGGAAGTAATAGCAGAATGTCAATCTGTTGCTTTTTATAGTGGCTATTCTTCTATTCATAATCAAAAAGTACTGATTAAAATTTTGAAAGCAAAGAAAAATTCATTAAATGGTGAAATTGGTCATCAGCATGAGGTCAATATATTAAATGAATTAGGAATGGAAGAAGTTTTACAACCGCTAGGTATTGAGGGGCGCGGTGTAAGAACGTTTTATAAATATACATCTTCTCTCCCTTTGTGGAAAATCTTTGATAGTGATCAATCAATCAATGATTTTCTTGATTTTGCAATTAAATTAACTTCTATAATGGGAGAAATTCATCAACGTCACTATCTTCATTGTAATCTCTCACCTACTACAATTTTTGTTGACCCAAAAACGAAAGACATTAAATTGACTGGATTTCATCATAGTAGGAAAGAACCCTCTGAAAAAACTCATCACTATCATTTTAATAATGATTTAGAACTACCTTATATAGCTCCTGAACAAACAGGAAGAATGAATAGATTTATTGATTATCGAACAGATCTATACTCTATAGGAGTAATCTTTTATGAGTACTTAACGAAAAGAACACCTTTTTTAGCTCATACACCGATTGAATGGTTTCAAAAGCATTTAACGAAACAACCTATACACCCTTGTGAGCTTAATCAAAATATACCTGTTGCTCTAGCTGAAATGATTCTAAAGCTATTAAATAAATCTCCAGAGGAACGTTACCAATCTGTTTTTTCATTAAAAGAAGATTTAATCAGGTTGAGACAATTATTTGATAAAGATATGGTCCATTTATTCTCAACCAGTCATCATGATCATTTATCACTTCTGTCATTAGATCGGATATATGGTAGGCAGGAAGAATTACACCAATTAAAAACCGTTTGTAGCAATGTTGAAAAAGGTGAGTCACAGCTTTTTTTACTTTTTGGAGATTCAGGAACGGGAAAAACTGCATTGGTAGAAGAACTAAAAAATGATTTGAAAAATAAACCAATCTATTTTATTCAAGGTAAGTTTGATCTTCTGATTAAAAATACGCCTTATAGTGGAATTCTTACGGCAGTTAAGTTATTACTAAAGAAAATACTAGTAGAAAATAATTCGAAAAAATATTGGGCAGAAACATTACAACATGACCTTTCTGCATACCTCCCAATGCTATCTAATTATTTACCTGAATTAAAATGGTTAGTAGATATAAGTGATCAGCAAGTGAAAGGTATTGATTCTGCTGATACTAAATCACATTTTTATTTTATGTTTCAAAAACTAATTAGAATCTTCGCTAAGAAAGAGCATCCTTTGATTTTGTTTCTAGATGACATTCAATGGGCTGATCCTGCTTCTTTAAATCTAATTGAGTACTTGTTATCTAATAAAGAAACTGAGTATTTCTTAGTGATTGGTGCTTATCGAGAAAACGAAGTGGATATCGACCATCATCTTCATCTTTTGGAGAGGAATCTAATTAGAAAAACACCAATTAACAAATTAAGATTAAATGGTTTAACAGAAGATGATTTGAAAGTTTGGCTAAACACGTTTTCTATTAAAGATAAAAAAGATCTTGCATATTTATCAAATAACATATTAAGGCTTTCACAAGGAAATCCCTTTCATATTAAACAATTGATTCATTCTTTTATTACGAGTGAAGTGATTGTTTTTGATGAATTAAAAAAAGTCTGTAAAGTTGATAAAACGAAACTAATGTTTTCTCAAATGGAAGAAAATATTGTCACGCATATCGAGCATAGATTTCATACATTACCAAATAAAACAAAATTACTCTTAAAGATAGCTTCTTGTATTGGTAGTATTTTTGATTTGCAGACATTATCAAACAATGCTGAACAGAATAGTACGACAACAAAATCAATTCTTCAAAAAGCAATTGATGATGGATTAGTATCTCAATTGTCTAGCAGTAAAAAATTTAAAAATACGAATGAAGACGTAAAATATAAATTTGTGCATGACCAAATACAAGGAACAATTTATGCTTCAATCGATTTTAATGAAAAGAAGTTAATTCATTCAAGAATTGGTAAATATTTGTTAGCGAGCGATAGGCAGAATGATGAGGCACAGCTATTAATTATCTTGTATCATCTTAATTATTCAAGAGAAGATATAACTGAAAAAGAGAAAATTAAATTAGTGAAATTGAATATACAGGCAGGGAAATATTCAAAAAAATCAGCAGCATTCCAATCAGCTTTATCCTACTTCTTAATAGCTCATGAAATTTTAGGGACTCAATGGGAATTGTTTTACGATTTAACATTTGACCTTCTTATACAGTTAGGAGAAGCTTATTATTTAAATAGTCAATTTGAGCAATCAGAATTTACCTTTGATCTTGTATTAAGCAATGCTAAAAGTAAGGTTGAAAAACTGGCAATCTACAATTTAAAAATCACATTGTATACCCATGTACATCGTGTAAAAGAAGCAGTTGTTTCAGGAGTAACTGCATTAAGATTGTTTGATGAGAAGTTCCCGAGTAAACCAACTAAATTGGATGTTCTAGTTGAACTTCTTCTCCTCAAGCTGGCTTTCATCGGTAAAAAGCCAGAAGATATCCTGAATTTGCCTTTAATAAAATCAGAAGAAAAAACGCTTATCTTAAAAACATTGATCAATTTAAATGGACCAAGTTATCATGTTGATCAAAATCTATCAACAATTTTTATGCTTAGAGCGATGAGGATGACCCTGAAATATGGGTTAACTGAATTTAGCCCATTAGTTTTAAATAATTATGCATTAATCCTAAGTGCTGGATTTAGTGATTTCACTCAATCATATGATTTTGGGAAATTAGCTCTTTTATATGCCAATAAGAATGAAAGAATTGATGTGCAAGGAAGAGTGTATTTTGTATTTGGTAGTTTTGTGAATCATTGGAAAAAACATATCAAAGAAAATATTACATTATTAGAAAAATCTCAGAAATATTGCGTGCAATCAGGTAACCTCCACCTAGCTGGGGCAAACAGTTCATTTATTGTGATCAGCCATTTATTAAATGGTACGAATTTAAATGAACTAGGAAAGGTCACAAAAAAACAACAATCATTTATTAAAGAAATTAAATACGTTATTTCTGAGGGCTTTCTTGCAGAAGTACTTGAGTGGACGAATCATCTTATAGGAGTCAGAAATCATAATTGGCACTTTAAAAAGATTATTGATGATGATTCAGCGAAAATAATACATTATACAATACGTTTGACAATGGCATATTTATTCAATAAAGCTGACTTTGCTTCTGAAGTTTTACAAGAACTATCAACATTAGTAACAAAAAGATTAACATTAGTTATCGCACCTGAATTTTATTTCTATCAAGCTTTAGTTCTCATAAGGAAATATAAGAGTGTAAAGAACATAAAAACAAAAAATGAATTATATAAAAATATTGTAAAAAGCTATCAAATACTAGAAAAATATGCTGAACAATCACCTGTTAATTACAAAGGAAAACAACTCTTAATAAGAGCTGAGTTAGCTGTTATTTCTGATAAGAAAAAACATGCAATAAAGTATTTTGACGAAGCTATATTATCATGTGAAACAAGTTCGTTTGTCCATATGACAGCAATTTGTTATGAATCAGCTGGTCTATTTTATATGAAAGAAAATCGCCAAAAGCAAGCAAGTTTTTATTTAACTGAAGCTTATCATCACTTCATGAAATGGGGAGCGATAAAAAAGGCAGAAGATATGGTGGTAAGGTTTGAACATTCTATCGTTACTTCACCTCTATCTCATCAAGGTGAAAGCAATTCTCTTCAAAATTTTGAATTAAATGCAGTATATCAAGCTGCGCAAATTTTATCTAGAGAAGTACAAATTGAGCAATTATTAGAAAAACTAATTTCGATTACCATTTCTAACACTGGTGCAACAAAAGGAACGATATTATTAAAACAGGTTGAAGATCTAACTGTTGTCGCACAATCTAATCAAGAAAGGCAGCAAGAGGATAACAGCGGCTACTCAAAAAGTGTTGTTCAATATGTTTTAAAAACAGGAGAAATAGTGCAGTTGGATTATGCTAGTCAACATGCCATTTTTCAAGAAGATGAATATATTAAGAATTCAAAAGCAAAGTCAATTATTTGTTTGCCGATTATGTATCAACAAGACTTGAAAGGAATTCTCTATTTAGAAAATGAAAGGGTTTCACATGTTTTTACTGAGGAAAGACTTAAATTTCTTAAACTCTTATCAACACAGGCAGCCATATTAATTGACAATGCTACTCTTTATAGAGAGCTTGAAAACAAAGTACAAAAAAGAACGGTTGATCTAGAATACGCAAAAAATCAATTGATTAAGGCTCATGAACAAGTTGCTTCTGCTGATGAAAGAAGAAGGCAATTATTATCCAATATTTCTCATGATTTAAAATCACCGATTGCTAGTGTTCAGGGTTATATGGAAGCAATATTGGAAGGTTTTGCTGAAACGGAAGAACAAAGAAATGATTATATTAGAAATAGTATTGTGCGAATAAAAAGCTTGAATATATTGATAAATGACTTATTTGATTTAACACAATTAGAATTTGGTCATCTGTCATTTAGTTTTGATTATGTTCGAATCGATCGATTATTAAAACATATCAAAGAATCGTTTGAATATGATGTGTCAAAGAAGGGGTTACATTTACATTTAAAATTACCTCAGGTGGAAAACGGTTTGGAATATCCTCTTATTGAGGTTGATTTTGAACGAATAAAACAAGTATTTACTAACTTATTAACTAATGCTATTAAACATACCGAAGAAGGAGGAATTGAATTAAAATTAGTCTTGGAACAAGACCATATTATTATCGCTTGTTCTGATACTGGGCTAGGGATCGATAAAGACGATTTACCATATGTTTTTGAACGTAATTTTACTGTTTCTACACGTCCCTCAATGAAAGGTCATGGATTAGGATTGTCAATATGTAAAGAAATTATAAAGAGTCATAACGGTTTTATCTGGGCTGAAAGTGAATTAGAAAAAGGAACAACTATTTTTATCCGCATGCCAATTGTAGAAATTAACCAAGAATAATAAGATATTAAAATTTATAACCTTATTTTTGCATAACATTTAGTTTTCGTGAATAAAGTCAAACTAATACTACTTCACAAATAACTATTTGTATAGAAAGTGAGGATATAGATATGCCAAGCGAGCTTCATCAAATACGAGTTAGCCTTCCTATTCGATCAATTTGGAATTTTGTGAGTGTTATGGATAATTGGGCACCACTTGTTCCGGGATATATTGACCATGAAACAATTAATAACACAGATTCCATATGGACATTTAAAAGTGACTTTGGACTTATAAAGAAGAAGGTAGAGCTTCGAGTCGAAATTACTAAATGGGAAGAGCCTAATAAAGTTACTTTTAATCTTTATGGTTTAAATGAAAAAATCTCTGGTCATGGTTATTTTCTTGCAGAAGAGATAAGTTCTCAAGAAACATTAATGAATGGATTTTTAGATTTATCATCTGAAGCAGCAATGTCTAAAATGATTAATGCTAAATTAAAGAAAAATATTAAAGAAATGACACAGGACCTAACTAAATCAATAGCTTCAAAGATTCAAGAACTTGAAAAAGTGAAATAATCAAGATTTTAAATTCTGGCGCTGTTAACTATTGTAGGTGATTTCCTTACAGCAATTGCAATTCTTAGGTACTGGTGCCTTCTCGTAAGCTACCCGTTTTGGGGGTCATCTGTTAACAAGCTTTTCTTATCAGGAGTCCATTCTTATTCACCTTCATCAATAAATGCTAAAAATCATCAATAATCATTAATAACCAAATACTAAATCAACTTTCTAAACATCCTATGAATGGATGTTTTTTATTTTGATCTCATTTTGGTTATTAGTGTGTTTTAAAAAGTTGTAAATTCATAAATGGTAATGGATTAAATCTACATTTGATTTTATAAAGCTATATTTGAATATATAGAAACGTCACATGTCACTTTTTTAAAAAAAGTGGTATGTCTTCGCTACTAAGAAGAATAATAATTGTGTCCGTATTTTATTTAAATTTCTAGATCTGACAAAGGGGGGATTAGTGTGCGTAAGAGCATAATTTCATTATTAGTTATTTTTATATTGGTAACAGGAGTCATTGTTTATTTAACAATAGTAGAACCAGAGTATGCTTATCTACCACCTAATGAAAAAATACTCAACAGTGAGAACAAAAATTTGAAAAATTTTCACCAAGTGTCATTTTTACAAAATGAAGATCAAGATAAGTTGATTGAAGAAGGGAAAAAGGTATTTTACCAAGATACTTTTGGTAATGAAGTTTTTTTTACAGACATTATGGGGATGTTTGATGGAGCATTTTCTTTTCCAGCTATTACAAAAGCAATAATTAAATTAAAAGGGCAAGGAACAGATAATTTAATCATAGAATCAGCTAAAACTGTAAAAGTTGGAGATCGTACCTTTCAAAAGGGTGATTTGATTGAAACTGGTCTAGATATTCCAAAAGGTACACATGTTCCATTAGGTGTTAAATTTAAATATGAAGAAGGTCATATGAAGGCTGGGATTAGTTGTGCACTTTGTCATGCTAGTGTGAATCAAGAAAGAGAAGTTGTTCAAGGAATTCCAAATTCAGATCTTGATGTGGGATTAATATTAGCTTTATCTACCAATACAGCTTCATATTTTACCCATACAGAAATGGAAAGTATTAAACAATTTATTAAAGATGAAAACCGTGTGATTGAAAATTCTGAAGGGGAATTTGAAGCACTACCTGATATTGATATGCTTGAGGACTTTGTTGATCGAGAAGTTATGAAATGGCCAAAAGGAAGTAATGATACAACAATTGATTTTAAAAATAACCCTGTTCAATTTCTAGATGTATTTACAATAGGAGATCAACCATACGGATGGAGTGGACAAGGTCAGATTGGACCATTTAAAGGGTTAAGTGCTGCAATTAATAATGCACACTCGCAAAATATGGATTCTGTTTCACAAACAGCAATAAGTAAAAAAGTATTAAATATCGATAAAGAGTTATATCTTGCCACACTTCTTCAAAATGCAGCAAATAAAAAGTTTCGCTATGATCCTGAAACAGGTATGAAACCAACAGAATTTTTTTCAAAAGTAGATCCTACTCCAGGTGCTGATGGAGTGAATGAATTAATTCCAGCTTCAACTTATCCCAAAGTATCATATATGACAAGTGTGGGATTATTTTCAAGCTCAGAAGGTTATCGTGCATGGGAGCAACAAAATGCATTGTCTGCGTACATGAATACATTGCATCCACCTAAAACAGACTTGAAGGCAAGGTCCGACACAACTAGAGCTGAAGGAAGAATTGTCTTTGAAAATGCAGGCTGTATTTCTTGTCATGGTGGAACTTATTTAACAAACAATAAGGTTATACCTTCTCAAGAAATTAAAACAGATGATTCAAGAGCAAAAGGATTCAAAAAACTAGAAAATTTCTTTGCATCACCTTCTTTATATGATCCTGAAACACCAGTACCTTTACCTAAAAAGCCTATTGTAAAAGAAGTTAAAATGTCAAAAGAACAAGAAGAGCAATTAAAACTTAGCTGGGCCTTTGGGAAATCAGCTGGTGGATATAAGACAATAAGTTTGTACGGATTATACTGGAGTGCACCATATCTTCATGATGGAGGTGTGGCTGTTGGACCTAATATTGAGAAAGACCTTGGAGTTCCTGGAACAATATTAAAAGGAATCAAATCTTCTCCAAGAAATAGCTTATTAGCCATGATTGATTCAAATTTACGAAATAAAGTAATAATGGCTAACACAAAGAACGAGAAATTAAGGTCAGTACATGTCAATGGCAAGGGGCACGAATACTGGGTGGATCAATCAACAGGATTCTCAAAAGAAGAACAACAAGCATTAATTGATTATTTATTGAAGGTCACTGATTAAGAAAAAAGGGGAAAAGAGAATGAAAGCTGTCACCTATCAAGGGTTTATGGATATGAAAGTAAAGGATGTACAAGTACCTGTCATACAAAATCCAGATGACATCATTGTAAAAGTAACACATGCATCAATTTGTGGATCTGACCTTCATTTTTATCATGGAATGATTCCTAGTCTAGAGAAAGGTTCAATTATTGGACATGAAGCTATAGGAATCGTTGAAGAAGTTGGAACAGGTATTACAAAGGTGGCCAAAGGTGATAAGGTAGTCATTCCTTATAATATAGCTTGTGGTGTTTGTGAAAATTGCAGAAATAAGCTTGAAAGTCAGTGTAAGATAGCAAACTCTGAAGGTGAAATAGGTGCATGCTATGGTTGTTCAAGATTGTATGGAGATTATAGTGGAAGTCAGGCTGAATTTGTAAGAGTTCCTTTTGCTAATTTTACTCCATTTAAAGTTCCTGATTCAAATCAAGTAACTGATGAAGAGTTACTTCTATTATGTGACGCGCTTCCAACAGCATATTGGGGAATTACTCAATCTGGGATGAAAAAGGGAGATACAGTTATTGTTATAGGCTGTGGTCCAATTGGTTTACTTACACAAAAACTTGCTTGGTTAAAAGGAGCTAAAAGAGTAATAGCTGTGGATCGGATTCCTTATCGAATTGATCATTCTGTGAAATGGAATAATACGGAAGGGTTTAATATTGATACACAAGAATTGCTTTCAGAAATGATAAGAGAACTCACAAATGGTGGGGCAGATGTTGTGATTGATTGTGTAGGAATGAGTGGTAAGATGACTGCTATTGAAATGGTCGAAACTGCACTCCAGCTTCAAGGTGGGGCTCTTGGGACAATTGAGTTTGCAAGTCAAGTTGTAAAAATAGGCGGTACAATTCAATTAATTGGAATTTATGGGTTAAGATATAATCAATTTCCATTAGGAGATTTATTTGCAAGAAATATTTCATTAAAAATGGGATTAGCTCCAGCCGTACATAATATGCCTACTTTATACCATTTATTACAAAATGACGAGCTGAATACAAAAGATGTAATTACACACACCTTTCCTTTATCAGAAGCAGAGCATGCTTATAGAATCTTTAATAGACGTAAACAAAAATGCTTAAAAATTATATTAAAACCATAGAGATAAAAAAGTGGGTTGATTGTATGAAGAGTGAAAAAAAATTTAGGAAACGTAGTTTTTACTTTTATGGGAAACTCGTTTCTAAAGCAGATTGTTAGGTATTTTCACTTCCTCCTTTTATAATTATTGTATTTCATAATTAATACAAGCTTTCAAGGAGTTGAAAAGGAAATGTCCTTAAAGATAAAAGTATATAGTGACTACGTTTGCCCATTTTGTTTACTAGCTAAAAAGCCCCTTGAAGAAGCAACAAAAGGTAAAGATGTTGAAATTGAGTGGATGCCATTTGAATTACGCCCTTACCCAAAAGAAGCGCTGAAACCTGAAGGTGAGTATTTACAATCAATATGGAAAGACTCAGTTTATCCTTTTGCAGATAAGCTAGGAATTCCGATCATTTTACCTAAAGTATCTCCACAGCCACACACTCATTTAGCTTTTGAAGGTTATCAATATGCAAAAGAAAACGGAAAAGCAAATGGATATAATGAAAAAATATTACGTGCATTTTTTGAGGGAGAACAAGATATCGGTAATATTGAAGTTTTAACAAATTTAGCAAAAGAGTTAGGGTTAAATGGAGATGAATTTAAGCAATCATTGGTCACAAGAATTTATAAACACAAGCATCAAGAAGCTTTAAACCATGCTGCCAATGAAGCGAATATTCAAGCAGTACCAACAATTATTATCGGCGATAAAATTTTAGCAGGTGTACGATCAAAAGAAGAACTTGAAGAAATTATTGATGAAAACCTGAAATCACCTAGTTTAACAATGTTTGGTGAAGGAATGACTTGTGGAATTGATGGATGTTAAAAAGGGACTTTCTCGAGACTTCACAAAACCAATTCTCGAGAAAGTGTTCATATTTTGTAAGTGTTAATTTAAGAGTCAAGAATGTTTTATAAATGACTTCTACTTAGCTTTCTTTTTTTATGGCTATATTAAAGCTTAATGTTGATTGCCATTATTTTATGTGCTTATCACTTTTTCTTCGTAACTCTAATTGTTATTGTAGTTATTTATTAAAATATCTATTAATGAATTTCCTTTCTCTAATATTTCATACCCTCTTGTTTTTTTCTTAATCCACGAATCTTTCTCTAGCCTTTTTAGCAATTTTTGAATGCTTTTTTCTTCCCAACTTTCTAAAAAACGATATAAGAAATGATGGTTAAGATTCTGTTCACGCAGAGAATAAGAAGTTCTTCCTTTCATAATTTGAGCAATAATATGTAAAGGAAAGTCACATAAGGTTAATATCCCATTCAAAATGTGTGCTACTTCTAAATAAGAAAGAGTTTTATTGTTTATTTTAATAAGAATTTCATTAGGTTTGAAAGGCAATTCATTACAAATATATTTAAGTTCATCAATTAACTGTGGTACTTTCTTCTTTATTTCTTCAAATGAATATCTCTTTAGTTCTGATAAAAAAGTAATGTTAGGTATTTCAAATTGGCTAACCCACAATAAGTTAGAGTTTGAACGTTCGATAGGAACAATTACCCTGGAAAGCTCTGTTACTAATTTTAATGATAATTGATTTTCTATATTCACAGTAAATGGCAGAGAATGAACATTCTTTATAAGCTGTACTATTTCTGAGAGGTCAATATGTTGTTTTAGATAAGAGAGAAATTCTAAATCACTTACTAATGAAGAGTTTTTATCAATGATGTCATTAAACTGTTTTTCAATGGTTGCTATTCGTTTATTCGCTTGTTCCATATTAGGATCATTTTCTAACAATATTTTTTCCTCTTTAACATGATATATATATTCAGTTTGACATGATAAGCAACTACATAAAATAGCTTCTTTTATTGGTAAAACCTCTAAATTTTTATCATGATCACACCATACTGGAAGATTTCGATATGGTCTTAGGACAATTTCAACTCGATGTCTCCAGTAAGTCACATCTTCTGGTGAGGAAAGGATGGAAAGAAGGGGAGAACGATTTGCTTTTTCTACAGCATGAACAATTTCTCTTTTTTCCTGTTCCAACTGGACAAATGGATGTTGATCATATGCCTTCTTAATAAATAATTCCCAACTCTGTTCTGTTTTCTCATTAAGCACCGCACAAAATAAGTAATCTTTTAAAACATTTACTAAAAATCTTGATAAATCTTCATTTGATAAAATAGAGATATCTTGCTTATAAAATGAATCTTTATGATGAGGTATTCCGTGATTAGGTGAAAAAGATTGCCAAAGTAGATACTCCGGTTTAATAATTTTTGCTTCGATTTTCTCATTTTTATTCATCATCACAGGAAAAAAAGCATCATCCTTTAGCTGCAAAAATCTCCTCAGTTTTTTACGTTCATCTTCAGATAATTCAATTTTTAAGAGTGCTTCGTTTATTCTGCTAAGTAATGACTTTTCATTTTTATGACCAATCGAACGGATGTTTTTATTCTTTTTTCCAATGGGAGATATAACAATTGAAGGATATTCTTGAAAATAATAACTATGATTTAAAAGACTCACTATACATTCCTACCTTTATTAATAATTATATTTATTATAGTTAGACTTTATAGATTAGGAAAACTTGAAGGTGCTATAGAGAAATTTTTGAGACACTATTGCTTTTTCTGAATCCGTGATTTCCGTTTGGGAGGCATTCGCTTTCCTCAGGGATTCTAGTCAGGGAGTTTCCAGGTAAGCTGCGAACCTGTGTTGTCACCTGTTGCCATCAAATCTCTAAATTGTAGTCTCATATATATAACCACTAAAGCGCTCTATATGAACATTAGCTTACATTGTCTTATATTCTTGAACATTTGTCATAGCTTGACTTTACATAATTTCATAGATAAACACCTTGCATTAGACAAGTTTCGAATGATCTTCAAAGTAGTATGTGATACATGGATGGTTTTTGATTCATTCTATGATTTCAATAATTCGTAGTATAAAGCTAGATTAAGGATTTTATTTTCTTCGATGTCAAGTTATGGTCATTTTAAAGGATTTGAAATGGTATTTTAGAAAACGACAAAAGTGACAAAATAGGACATAAAATCCACATATCACCGCACTTATGTTCAATACATTTCTTTTCAAGTGCTCAGTTTGTTCATTATAAAGAACGAGCCGATGTGTAATTTCGACAAAATTCACTTATGTAATATTCATAAGTGAGAATGAAATATGATACACTTATTTTTAGAAAAATATAACTATATAAATATATTTTAATTGGGAAATAAGTGGAGGTAGGCAGATGAAAATATCACTATCAGAGCGGATGGATTCTTTTAAAGATTCGATTTTTACAGAGCTCTCTCGATATAAGAATAAAAAAATAGCTGAGGGTGCAGAGATGATAGATTTAAGTATTGGTAGTCCAGATTTACCACCTCCGACTTTTATAACAACACTTTTATCTAAAGAGGTGACGAAAAGAGATCAATATGGCTACTCTTTAACTGGAACTGCTGAATTCTATAAAGAGGTATCAGCTTTTTATAAAAGAAACTATCATGTTCAACTTCAACATGATTCTGACATCTTATTACTAATGGGATCACAAGATGGCCTTGTCCATTTTCCTATGGTATTTGCAGATCCTGGTGATCTTATCTTGGTACCAGATCCCGGATATACTGCTTATGCAGCTGGAATTGCTATGGCTGGCGCTAAGCCTTATTTTATGCCTCTTAAAAAAGAAAATAAATTTTTGCCAAAACTTTCTGAAATATCAAAGGAGATTGCCGCAAAAGCAAAAATGATGATTTTAAATTTTCCTGGTAATCCTGTTCCCGCATTAGCGAGCAGAGCATTTTTTGAAGAGGTTGTCGAGTTTGCTAAGAAAAACAATATTCTTGTACTCCATGATTTTGCTTATTCTGAACTATATTTTGAGGGGAAGAAGCCTATTAGTTTTTTATCAATTGAAGGTGCAAAGGATATTGGCGTAGAACTGTCTTCTTTTTCGAAAAATTATCATTTAGCGGGAGCTAGAATTGGGTATTTGGCTGGCAATCCGGAAGTGATAAAAGCGATGAATCAGCTGAAAAGTAATCTTGATTATGGCGTCTTCTTACCTTTGCAAAAAGCCGCGCTTATTGCATTAAGAGAAGGTGAGGAATTTTGTAAAAGAAGTCGTGAAATCTATGAATCACGTAGGAATTTACTTGTAGGGGGATTAAATGAATTAGGTTGGCAGGTTGTAAAACCTGATGCAGGGATGTTTGTTTGGGCAGAAGTACCAAAGGGTTGGAGTTCACTAGATTTCACTTATGCTTTAATAGATTCAGCAAATGTTGTTGTCACTCCAGGTCATGCTTTCGGGCCACATGGTGAAGGGTATGTTAGAATTGCCCTTGTTCAAAGTAATGATGAATTAACTAAGGCAATTGACTCGATTAAACAATCGAATATATTTAGGTGATTTTTTTTTATAAGTAACTTAAAAGTATAACAGACCCATTTTATAAAACAAATGACATTATGGACAAAATTAGTTACTTGATTTTAATATGTTGTGGAAATGAAGACGAGAAAAATAACGTCTTCATTTTTTTATATAATAGTCTATGGTTGACTTCTTTATCATCTAAAAACTAAACTAATACTTCCCTTCTTATCCACTATTTGACGAAAATTGTTGAAATTAACAAAAAAATTACATAAAAGACATATTAACTTTATAGCAATCTATTAAAATAAACATGTCTAAAAAATTAGTAGGAGGATTAGGATTTATGATGAAAAAGATCGTTACAAAGGCAATAGTTACAGCTGTTTCATGTGTTATTTTGCTAACAGCTAATGAGTCTCATGCAGCAGGATTTTTAACGAAGTATGATAATGAAACAGGAAAACAACTTCATGTTGAGTTAGTAGGTCAATACAAAAGCGGGGCAGATATTGGATATGGAGGAACAGAAATTGTTGCTTATGATTCAATTAATAAATATGCTTTCTCAGTAAATGGTGCAGCTAAAGCTGTAGATATATTAGATTTGACAAAGTTAAAAGAAGGAAATCCAGAAATTCCTTTAATAAAACAAATCACTTTATCAGATCTTGGGGTCTCAGCTTCTGATGTTACAAGTGTAGCAATTCATCCTAAAGGTGAATATATCGCCATTGCAGCTCCTGCTGAAAATAAAGTAGATTATGGTCATGTTGTTTTTTTAACGAAAGATGGAAATTATCTTTCACATGTAGAAGTTGGATCTTTGCCTGATATGCTGACATTTACTTCTGATGGATCAAAAGTACTTGTTGCAAATGAAGGAGAGCCAAATGACGATTACTCTATTAATCCTGAGGGAACGGTTAGTATAATCGATGTAACAGGAGATATACATCAATTAGAAAATAAGCATGTTTCTACAATAAAATTTAATGATGAAGTAATAGATCAAAATGTCAGAAAAGTGAATCATGAAAATACATACGCTGTAGAATTAGAACCTGAATATATTGTTGTTGATGAAGAAAATAAGTTTGCTTACATTGCATTGCAAGAAAATAATGCAATAGCAAAACTTGATTTACAAAAACAACAAATCACTTCTGTCAAAAGTCTTGGGTATAAAGATTTCTCTTTTGATCGTAACAAAATGGATGTTTCGAATAAAGATGATGAAATTGCCATTAACAACTGGCCTGTTTTATCGATGTATCAACCTGATGGACTTGCATCTTATAAAGTAAATGGACAAACATATATATTATCAGCAAATGAAGGTGATGCTCAAGATTATGGGGGTTTTTCTGAGGAAGCAAGGGTGAAGGACTTAAAAGATTCCTATGAATTAAATGCAGATTTATATAATGGTTATTCACAAGAAGAGTTAGATAAAATGGTGAACGAAGGATTATTCGAGGATAATCAACTAGGAAGATTAATGACAACAACTTCAGCACCGAAAAATGCTAATGATAAATATGAAGCAATATATGGGTATGGAGCGCGTTCTTTCTCAATTTGGAATACTGAAACTTTAGAACAAACATATGATAGTGGATCAGATTTTGAGGAAATAACAGCAAAAGTCTATGGTGAAAATTACTTTAATTCAAATAATGACGAAAATAGTTTTGATTCTCGTAGTGATGATAAAGGGATAGAACCAGAATCTGTTATTGTCGGGAATGTGCAAGGAGAGAATTATGCGTTTATAGGTTTAGAACGTGTTGGGGGGATTATGATATATAATATTAATAATCCGAGTGCTCCTATATTTACTAAATACTTCTCTAGTCGTGTATTTAATGAAGAGGAAGAAGTTACACCTTCAAGTGGTGACGTTGCTCCAGAAGGTTTAACATTTATTCCTGCTGTTAATAGTCCAACAGGTCAAAACCTTTTACTTGCCGCACATGAAGTTTCAGGCACAATTGCAGCATATCAGATTGGAATAGAGGTAAATGTGCCAGAAGAAAATGAAACACCAGATAACCCAGATAACCCAGATAACCCAGATGAAACTGAAGATCCAGAGAAAGATAAAGACCCAGCACCAATTGCCAATGATGAAAATCACCCAAAAGATGAAGTAATTATTCCAGAAAAAACTAAGGATGACAAAATAAAGGAAGATGTAGTTGAAGAGAAAATGAAGAATAAAATTGAGGATGCTGGCGAAGATAAAGCAGATGACTCGAAACAAACAGTTTCTTCAACTAATCATAAATTACCTAACACTGCTACCTCTAGTTTTAACTTTATTTTACTTGGATTTATGCTTTTAATCATTGGACTTCTTGTATCTAGACGAACAAAAGAACAATAATATATAAACTGAAGCATCGATTAAACTTCGATGCTTTTTTTAATACTCATATTGCTTTAGTATAAACTGTATACATAAAAATACATCTTCAATCATTCATTGTAAGTAATATTATCTTTAAAAGATAATTGAATGAAACCCCTAAATAACTGAAATGAGGAAATATTTTCTATAGAAATCCAGTGAAATCAACTAGTTTGGAAGAATTTCTATATGGAAATAATATTTTTATAGATTATTTTGAATCTTTTGTCGAAAAACAGTTGTTATCTACTTCCTTAAAGATATAAAATAGGTAAATATAGTTCAATAATTATGAATATTGTTTTTTATCATTCGGAAGTTTTTTTAAAAAGGCTGTTTTCGTAAAACTTTGGTGCTTTTAACAAATCCAAGTATACAGCACGAGCATGGTGGCACTTTTTCTTAATGTAATAGTACTTATTAAGAAATAAGTACAATGTATTAAACTGCAATACTAGGGCAATAAGCAACAAACTTTCGCAAAAGAGCCTTTAAAAAACTTCTTTAAATTTATAGGTGGGAGAGTTAAAGATGACAACTAAAATTGATATCACGTTAAGTGAAACAAAAAAAGAAAAACCTCAATCAAGTCAATTGGAATTCGGCCGAGTATTTACTGATCATATGTTTGTGATGGATTATAGTCCAACTAAAGGCTGGCATGATGCACGTATTACACCATATGAGCCTATTTCTTTAAACCCGTCATCTATGGTTTTCCATTACGGGCAAACTGTATTTGAAGGTTTGAAAGCTTATCGTACGAAAGATGACAAAGTTTTATTATTTAGACCCGAAAAAAATATGCAAAGGTTGAATTTATCAAATGATCGCCTTTGTATCCCACAAATTGATGGAGAATTTGTCATTGAAGCATTGAAGCAGCTAGTAGCTATTGACAAGGAATGGATTCCATCAGCAGAGGGTACATCTCTTTATATTCGCCCATTTATCATTCCAACAGAATACTATTTAGGTGTGGCACCATCAAAATATTACAGATTTATGATCATTTTATCACCGGTTGGATCTTATTATAAAGAAGGCATTCATCCTGTAAAGATTTTCGTAGAAAATCAATACGTTCGTGCAGTAGCTGGTGGTACTGGAAAGGCAAAAACAGGCGGCAACTATGCTTCAAGCTTAAAAGCACAAGAAGAAGCTTCAAAGAAAGGTTACTCTCAAGTGTTATGGTTAGATGGAGTAGAAAAGAAATATATTGAAGAAGTAGGAAGTATGAACATCTTTTTCAAAATTAATGGTGAAGTTATCACTCCTGAAATTAACGGTAGCATTCTTGAAGGTGTAACAAGGAATTCTATTCTTCAGATGCTTTCACATTGGGGAATGACTGTTTCAGAAAGAAAGATCTCGATGGAAGATGTGTATCAAGCATATAAAGAAGGGCTATTGGAAGAAGCATTTGGTACGGGAACTGCTGCTGTGATTTCTCCTATTGGTGAATTTTATTATAATAATGAGAAAATCATTATTAACAATGGTGAAACAGGTGAAATTTCAAAAAAACTATATGATACATTAACTGGTATTCAAAAGGGTTCTCACGAGGACATCTTTAATTGGGTAACAGAAGTGAAATAATTTATTGTTTGCAAGACTACATCCACTGTAGTCTTGCTTTTTTAAGGTCTATGAGATAGCTCATTGTATAATTTTTAGAATATGGGTGGGGAGTGAAAAGCATTAGACTTTAGCGGTATTGCATGGCAAAAAGAAGCCCCACAAACCTTATACGAGAAGACTTTCGTAAAGTTGCCGCAATTAAAACAATACAACCTATTAATAGTGTTATCATATAAATTCTTCAGAAAAATCTTCTGAAACTTTTCCTGTTTCTGAACCGTCTTACAGTTAATGAATTCGTTATGAACCACAAATGTCCTTAATTTATCTAACATTTTATATTTCTAAGGGAAAAAATAACATTTGGTAGGATATTTTGGTGAATTTCGAATATATATAATTTTGCTTGAAAGTAATTTGAGAAAAGCAAGAGAATCATATTAACATAGGAAATGTGGGAGAGATAATGGTGAAAAATTATGGTTCTGTTATTTTTTTATTATTGATGGTTACAGGTTGTAGTGTTAGTGGGGGAAGTGTTAATCAGGATGATCAATTAAAAGTAAGAAATGTACCTACACACGAATCACAGGTGATAGACAAAGAAATTGAATTTACCATTAAGTTAACTCACCCGGAATCAAAAGAAGTTATTTATTCATTTTTACCATCTTTAAATCCTGATGAAAATGACGATGAAGAGCTAAAACAATTGGCCAAAGAGTTATCTTTGAAATTTGATCAACCAATGGTGCCGAGCAAATTAGATAATAATGGAAAGCTAATAAATGGTGTGAGTCGTGTTATTCTTGATGAAGAGAAATTAGTAACAATGATAAATAATGTAAAAGCACTTGACAAGGAAATGGACCTACCATTAGAGATCACAGCACCCAATGTTACTGAGGAAGCTATTAAGTCCATAGAGGAAATCGTTATAGGTAGCTATAAGACTTCGTTTAATCCAGGTGTGACAGGAAGAACGGAAAATATTTCTTTGTCAGCAAATGCGATTAATCAAATTGTGCTAGGACCAGGTGATCGGTTTTATTTTAATTTAGTTGTCGGAGAAAGAACAACAGCAAGAGGCTATCAAAAGGCTATGGAAATTGTAGATAAAGAGTTTGTTGAGGGAATTGGAGGAGGTATTTGCCAAACTTCATCCACCTTATTTAATGCGGTGGATAATGCAGGATTAGACATCATTGAACTGCACTCTCATTCAAGATCAATCGGGTATGTTCCAAAAGGTAGGGATGCTACAGTTTCTTGGAATGGACCAGACTTTAAATTTATGAATAATAAAGATTATCCTGTTATGATTAAGACATTTGTTAACAAATCTTCAGGAACAATAGAAGTTCAAGTAACTGCTGCAAAAAATTCGACGAAAAGAGTATAAAACTATTACTACCAAAAATGGTTTATTGTCAATTTTATGAGACAATAAATCATTTTTTAAGTTAGGTTAAGTTATAGCTTGTTGTTGAATTTTAATAGTATGTTGATATGGGGATGAATAATATACAAGATTTTTGCTTAGAGAAGCAAAAAAAATGGGCTTGATTTTTTAAAGGGAAGAGAATGCTCTAATGGGGACAATTAAAAGCATAGTTAATAAAATCTCAGTATAAAAGATGAATAGTTAGTAAAGCAAAATTACTGAATTATCTCCCATCAAATTACGTTTTATAGTAGGATAGTAAGATATTGATTTTATTAAAGGGGATATATGAATATGAATTATAAAATGATTGTTTTAGATTTAGACGATACTTTGCTTCGAGATGATCACACAATTTCTAACGTAACAAAAGATGCATTAATGAAAGCTCAAGAAAATGGTGTGAAAGTTGTTCTAGCGTCTGGACGTCCAACTTATGGAATGAAGCATATCGCAAAAGAATTAGCATTAGATGAGTATGGGAGTTTTATTCTCTCTTTTAATGGTGGTAAAATCATTAATTGTAAAACAAATGAAGAAATGTTTAGTAGTGCATTATCTCCTGAAGCAATGAAACAGTTATTTACAATTAGTCGTCGTGAGGGTGTATTTATTCATACCTATGTTGGGGATGAAATTATTACAGAAGATGAAAATCCATATACAACGATTGAATCAGAATTAACTGGGTTACCCATTAAAATTGTGAACTCATTTGTTGATGAAGTAAAAGTGCCAGTTGTGAAAGCTTTAATGGTTGATCATCAAGATAAATTAAAATTAGTAGAAGAAAAGCTTCAAAATGAATTAGAAGATTTTAGTGTTATGCGCTCAAAGCCATTTTTCTTAGAATTTACAGAAAAAGGTGTAACAAAAGGGACAAGCTTAGATCAATTAATCAAAAGTTGTGATATTAAAAGAGAAGAAGTTATTGCTATTGGTGATAGTTATAATGATCTTTCTATGATTGAATTTGCTGGACTTGGTGTTGCGATGGGCAATGCACCGGAAGATATAAAAAAAATAGCAAATTTTGTAACAGATACAAATATGAATGATGGAGTTGCAAAAGTAGTAGAAGAATTTATCTTACAAAAAAAGCTAACGGTATGATGAGAAAGAAGGTGACTTTAGGGATTTCAGATTGATCACCTTCTTTGTTTATGTTTAATTTTCCCGTTTTAAACAGTAAAGTATGATATAACAACCTCTAAAAAAATTAAGTGACTAGTAGTAATCTTTGGAAAATAAGCTTTTAAAAAAGCAGATCCATTAGGCTCTTTTCTGAACGATTGTTACTATGTAACCAAAATTTAAAGTGAACACAGTTTTTTTCACTATAAGAGTACTATTTTATGAAGAAATTATGCCACTAGACTTAATGCAGTACCGATTGCTACGGTTTTTTAAAAGCAACAAAGTTTGCGAGAACAAACCTTTATTTAAAACAACATTTGTAATGTGATAAAATAGATAGAATAACAAAAGTGTACGGTACATATGAGGTGGTACGATGGGAAAGAAAATTACAATACAACATATAGCAGATTATCTTGGGGTTTCTAAATATGTTGTATCAAGAGCTTTAGCAGGTAAAAGCGGTGTGAAGGAAGAAACCAGAATCAAAGTCTTAGATACAGCTAAGAAACTAGGATACAATACAAATGGTCAATTTTTTAATTCTCCTAATCAAATGCAAAACGAAAGTCACTTAAAAACTGGCCAACAAAATGTACTTGTTGTTTTGCCTAAAAGTCAATATCAAGATTCAATGTACTGGGGAAGAATTATTGATGGTGTATCAAGTGAGCTTTCTGAGCTTAATTTAGGAATGGTGATTATTACTGAAACAGATCAATTTACATCTATCATTAATCCAGAGGGGTTTTTAGGAATAATCTGTGTTGGTAAATTATCAACTGCTGTTTTATTAGAATTTAAAAAATGGGGAATCCCCGTTGTTCTAATTGATTATGAAGAACCTTTATTTAATACAGATACAATCTTTGCAAATAATTATGATAGCAGCTTCAAACTCACAAATTATTTAATAGGATTAGGTCATCAAAACTTAAAGTTTGTTGGGAATATTAACTTTTCAAGAAGTTTTTATGATCGTTGGCTTGGCTTTCGTAGTGCTATAGAATATCATGGGCTTCCAATAAATCATCAAGTAAATCTCTTAAATACAGGAGAAGATTTCAAAACTTTGTTCACTAATATAAAAAAATGGCTGGAACAAGTAGTACAATTGGGATCACATGAACTTCCTACTACATTTGTCTGTGCCAATGATTCAATAGCTATATATGTAATAGAAATTTTGAAGGAACTAGAAGTCAAAATTCCAGAAGAGATTTCTGTAACGGGTTTTGATAATATAGATAACTCCTATCTACAGTCTCCAACCTTAACGACAATTCATGTTCCAAAGGAGCAAATGGGGAAAAGAGCTGTTCGTTCAATAGTCGATCAAAAGAGCAGAAAAAAAGAAAACTTTGAGAAGATATTACTAACTTGTGAACTTATTGTTAGAGAATCGTCTAGCAGAGCTAAAAGTTAGAATGTTTGATCTTGTAACGTATAAAAGCAATACTACCATTAATGTGATTTAGAAACGAGCACCATTTGAAGAGGTGTTCAGGTAACTGACTCAACCTTTTTTTTGGGGAAAATCTATGTAATTTGAGAGAAAGTTTAATTAAACTTGGTTTTATATTATTGTTGCAGAAAAAGTATTCAATTAAATTCAGTAAATTAAGATAACTCTATTTACTTATCTGTAAAATCTCTGTAAGCTATTGTTTGAATAGTAAGAGTATTATAAATAGGGAAAATGATATTTTAGCTTAATTCATTATTATCTTGAAAATACTTGTTAAAGCTTTAACTTTAAGGCTATATTAAAGCTTAATGTTGATTTTTAACACTTTGTTGATTGGAGTGAAAGGCATGAGACTCCTGCTTAGAGAAGCGTGTCAAAGGGAGACCTCACAGGCGCTTGCGCCGAGGAGGCTCCCGGACCTAGGAAAAAAAGTACTTTTTTTCCGGGAAAGCGAATGCCTGTAACGGAAATCAACAACAAAGTTTAACAGAGCCAATTTTAAAGATCTTTTAAGTTAAATATAAACGATAATTTTTATAGATTTATTAGACTGATAATCTATTACTACTTCTTACTTTTTCTAAAATACATATTCTTAGGGGGATTACTGTTGATTAAAGCAATTTTCTTTGATTTAGATGATACATTATTATGGGACCAAAAAAGTGTAAAGGAAGCATTTGTTGCTACTTGTCAATTAGCAGAACAAAAATATCAAATAGATGCTAGTAAGCTAGAAGAAGCTGTTCGTCAAGAAGCAAGAGAATTATATTCATCTTATGATACATATGAATTTACACAAATGATTGGAATTAATCCATTTGAAGGACTTTGGGGTAATTTTAATGATGAACATGAAAATTTTCAAAAAATGAAAGATATCGTTCCTACTTATCGAAAAGAGGCGTGGACAAGAGGGCTAAAAGCTTGTGGAGTTGATGATCAAGAGTTTGGTGCTTTACTAGCAGAGGAATTTCCAGCACAAAGACGTAAATCGCCTTTCGTCTATGAAGAATCTTTTCGTGTTCTTGATCGACTAAAAGAATCATATCGACTATTATTATTAACAAATGGCTCACCTGAATTGCAAAATACTAAATTAGAAATTACGCCAGAACTTGTTCCATATTTTGAACAAATTATCATATCTGGTGCTTTTGGAAGAGGAAAGCCTGATGTCACAATTTTTGAGCATGCTTTAGAGAAAATGAATGTGACAAAAGATGAAGCAATCATGGTAGGAGACAACTTAATGACCGACATACTTGGTGCTTCTAGGTTAGGAATGAAATCAGTTTGGATTAATCGTCATAACAAAGAGAGAAACGAAGTTCAACCTGATTTTGAAATTACTCATCTTGAGGAGCTTTTTTCATTATTAGATAAATTGAATAAGTAATAGGTGATTTAAAATAAAAACTAGACTTATTACTCTATAAGAGTGAAAGGTCTAGTTTTTATTTTGAACTGAATCTTAAAAAACTTCTATCCTTATCATTTTTCTGATTGTTCTTTGAACAAGTGACTAAGGCTAGTTACCGTTGTTCTCACTAGAATCTGTATATTTGTTCCAATTAAATTTTTTTATAATAGTATGAGAAAAATTTTTGTTTAAATTAGAAAATAACTCATTTAAATCTGTATGTTACTTCCTTCAATGACTCATCATAAATTTAGTAAGGAAATACTTTTATTCATAAAAAGGAGCAATACTCATGATGATAGGCCATTTAAAAGAAATTACACGACATCCTGTAAAATCATTCGGAGGAGAAAGTATAGAAAAAACACAAGTCATGAATTATGGATTATATGGAGATAGAAGTCATGCTATTAAAGACTTATCACGAGAAAATAACTTTTTAACAATTACTCAATTTCCTAGAATGGCTCAATATAAAGCGGCTTTTATATCAGAAGAATCTGAGTTGAATTTCCCAGAAATACAAGTAACAACACCAGACCAGAAAGTTTATAATTGGAAAGACCCAGCGTTAATGAATGAGTTAGAAGCACAAAGTGAAAGAAAGCTTTTACCGATTGTATACGAACCTATGAATGTTCCTATCGGAGCAATTGAAGAAGAACATATTCTTTTGGTTACAGATTCTTCTATAAAAGAATTACAAAACATCTGGGGAAAAGAGTTAGATTATAAGAGGTTTAGACCTAATCTATTATTTTCATTACATGAAAAAAATCCATTCATTGAAGAAGATTGGTTTGGGAAAAAAATTAAAATTGGTAAAGAAGTTGAATTGAAGATTTTAAGACATTGCCAACGGTGTATGATTGTAAATGTCGATCCAACTACCGGTATCACTTCATCAACTTTACTAAAAACACTTGTTAAACAAAGAAATAATCATTTTGGTGTTTATGCTTCTGTATTAAAAACAGGAGAAATAAATGTAGGAGATCAAATTCAATTACTTGATTAACATTATCCATCACTATATAGTGAATTTGAAGAGAAAACAGCATTGACAATATACCGACAGGGGTATATTATTTATTTACAACATTTGAAAAGCAATATAGGAGGTAATAACAGTGCTATTATATTCATTATTAGGAATATCCTTAATAGCGATTGTCGTCTTTTTATTTCAACGAAACATATCACTAAAAAGTGTACCATGTATAGATGTTAATACAAGCAATGTTCAATCTCAGGTTGTTGTTGATATTAGAGATTATAATAATATATCAAAAGAATTAGTAAGTGATGCAATTGTTATTCCTATTGCTTATTTAAAAAGATATTATCATGAAATACCTAGTAAAAATGTTCATGTTGTGGCATCGACTAAATTAGAAAAAAACATAGGTATTCGTTTTTTGCAAAAAAATGGATTTCGCGTAACAGGCTATAGTTTATCAGAATGCACATGTACGAACAAATCAGCTGATATAGCCTTTTAGAAAGGAGTATGGAAGTGGAATATTCTGATCAAGTTAAAAATCGTGTCAAAAGAATTGAAGGACAGTTAAGAGGCATCTTAAGAATGATGGAAGAGAATAAAGATTGTAAAGAAATTATTACACAGCTCTCTGCTTCAAGAACAGCTATAGATAGGACAATAGGTGTTATTGTTAGTTCAAACTTAATTGAATGTGTACAAGAAGCGAATAAAAAAGGCGAAAATACGGAAGAATTAGTTAAAGAGGCTGTTAATTTACTAGTGAAAAGTCGATAAATCAAGCGAAGTTGAGACTTAATTGTCTCAACTTTTTATGTTTTCATGTAGTGAGGGTATGATTTATCAATCCAGAATTTTTTATGAAGATGCTATTCATATGTTTTTACTAAAGGCTCTGTTAAACTTTGTTGTTGATTTCCGTTACAGGCATTCGCTTTCCCGGGAAAAAATGCAGTTCGTTTTTTCCTAGGTCCGGGAGCCTCCTCGGCGCAAGCGCCTGTGGGGTCTCCCTTTGACACGCTCCTCCCGCAGGAGTCTCATGCCTTTCACTCCAATCAACAAAGTGCTGAAAATCAACATTAAGCTTTAACATAGCCTTACTAAAAGGAACAGATTCTAAATTGTATCGTATAAGAGATAGGAAGCTGAATATATGCACTCATCAAAATATTATATACAAGTATGGCAAAAGGCATTAAGAGCAGAAATTATGCATTTGAAGAAATATGGAAGTTCAAAATATGCTTTAAAAAATGGTCAGTTAGTAAGCAAAAATGAATTTTATACCTATTATTTTGAAACATCACAACCAATCCGAATTCCCATTGGAACCACGATAAAAGTGGAAGTAATTCAACAACGTGTTAATGCAAGGATATTATCATCTGAAGGAAATAGCGTTATTATTTCTGTTGAACAATCGCTTGGAGATTTGGAATCTGGTTTATTTTTATCTCATGACCCTTGGGAGCTCTTAGACCAATTACACGAAAGATTAGAAGAAATAAAGGAAAGTAAAAGAAAGCGCTCAAGAATAAAAAGACTAATGAACCCTTCTCATGAAACAAGGCATCCAACTGCAAAGATAAAGTCCAACATCCATGAGCTTGTTCTCCGAAGTAAATATAATCCCGTTACATTTGTTTGGGGACCACCAGGTACAGGGAAAACCTACACATTAGGAAGAGTTGCTGCTAATAAATACTTTAAAAATCAAGCTGTTTTAATCCTTTCACAAAGTAATCAAGCTGTAGATGTATTAATGAACGAAGTATCTCATTTTGTTGACAAAAAAGAACGTTTACGTGAAGGTGATTTACTAAGATACGGATCCCAATCCAGTTTAATTTCCCACACACCTTTAACAACAATAGATCTTTTAGAAAAAAGATATCCTGACTTAGCGCAGCAAAAGCAGCAACTACAAGAAGAGAGAAACTTTCTAAAAAAGGATTTAGGGAAGTCTTATAATAAAAGAGATACTGAGAAGGTGCTTTTTATTGAGGGTAAGTTAGCTAGTGTTTTAGAAAAAATCCGGCAAAAGGAAATTGATTTTGTTAACGATGCGATGGTTATTGGAACAACATTATCAAAAGCAGCAAATGACCCAACTATATATGAAAAAAATTATGATGTTGTTATTGTAGACGAAGCAAGTATGGCTTATATACCTCAAATTGCTTTTGCGGCATCTCTAGGGCAAAGGATTATCATTTGCGGTGATTTTAAACAACTTCCACCTATAGCTACAGCCAAACATTCACTTGTTGACGACTGGTTAAGAGAAGATATTTTTCATAAAACAGGTGTTGTAAACTGGTTAAATAGTGATGAACAGTTACATCCAAATCTCTTTCTTTTGAGAGAGCAAAGAAGAATGCATCCAGATATTTCTTCCTTTACAAATAAACATATATATCATTCTCTTGTTGGTGATCATCAAAGTGTGAAAACTGCACGAAATGAAATCGTTGAAAGAACCCCATTTCCAAATAGAGCTTCTATTTTATTAGACAGTAGTTATACTGGAAATCATTGTCTAAGAGACAAAGATACACATTCACGATACAATTTGTGGCAGCTTTTATTGTCGTTTCAGTTAATACACGAAGCTTATCTTTCTGGAGCTACGTCCATTGGTTATATCACACCATATAGAACTCAAGCATTATTAATGGAGTCACTATTACAAGAAATCTATTCAACAGAAATAGTAGAGGCAGATATCATAGCAGCAACTGTTCACCGGTTTCAAGGTAGTGAACGAGACGTGATGATATTTGATACTGTAGACAGTTTTCCCCAAGAACGCCCAGGTATGCTTTTAGTAGGGAAGGAAAGTGACCGCCTACTGAATGTTGCCATTACAAGAACAAGAGGGAAATTTATTCACCTTTGTGATCAGCATTTTATCAAATCTAAAGTATATAAAAGTAAAACAATTCGTCAACTTGTTGAGCATCAATTAATTCATCATCAAGAAGTATTACCTAAAGATATTGGTTCCTGGATAAAAAATCAACACTCTAATGTAAAATGGATTCATGCTAAAAAGCTCGATGAAATTCAAATGGACGTTGAAAAAGCAAAAAGGACGATTATTATAGGATTACCATCAAACAGGAAATTACCTGATCAATGGGTAAACATACTCTTGAATAAAAACAAACATGTTCAATTATTAATAATTTCAAATCTAATCGATTCTAGATTAAAAGAAAGTAAGTTTGAAAAGAAAATAATTCATTTTCCATTTGTAATGATTGACGAAGAGTGTCTTTGGTTAGGAATGCCTTTTGAAGCGACAAAAGATCCTGTTAAACCACCTTTTGTAGGAATTCGATTAATATCTAAGGCTATTTGTGAATATTTCTTAACTCAAATTAATTAAAAAGTCTGCTTTTAAACTTTGTTGTGTTAATGATATGAGGGTTCTACAGATCGCACCTTTTAACCGAAAATACACTAGTTAAACAGAGAAAAAGCCGGCAGTTAAGCTATATTATATTCTTCCATGAAAACGCGAGTGAAATTGTAGAGAATCTAAATCTAGCACTACACTCATTAATTGGCAAATAAGTTTACGAATACAGCACGAAGAAAAAGCCTGTAGATTAACTTGTACTAAACAAACATCGAAATTCATAAATCTAGTATAGAAATAAAGCTAGATGTTTGTTTGGGGGAGAGATGTATGTATGGGCTTTTTATTTTGTCTAGCTGTATTTATGTCACTATTAGGAGGAGCAGTGTTTGCAAATGTCACTTGTAAGTGGCTAAATATGAACGTTCATTATGTTACATCCATTTGTGCAGGGATACTCTGTGGATTTCTTTTTTTAGAATTAATACCTCATAGCTTTTTAGAAAATGAATTTGCATTTGTATTAGTTGGTATAGCTTTAGGGTTTCCCCTTGTTTATTGTATTGATCAATATGCACATAACCAACTTACTAGTAAGATGAATCAAAATAAATTTTCTTTTTATTTTCTTATTTTAGCTATTACTCTACATAATGTTCCTTCTGGATTAACATTAGGTAATAGGAAAGATGGTAGTGGTCATTTGCTTGAATTTATCATTTTTCATCATTTTCCCGAGGGTATGTCATTAATGATGGTTGCGATGACAGCTTTCTTAAAGAAAAGACAAATATTGTTGGCTTTTGCGTTTCTTAGTGTAAGTTTATACAGTGTTGTATTACTTGGTGTTCATTTTCCTGTAAATGATTCCTATATAATAGGCGTTTTATTAGGTTTCTCAATTAGTACATTTGTTTATGTAGCAATTTTTGAATTGTTGCTTCCTGCTGTAAAGTATGGCTCGAAATCATTTCATCTTCTTTGTGCGTTAACTGGGTTTTTTATTGTTCAAGTATTGTTACTTATTGGCTAAGTTTGACATTAGTCAATTTTTTTTATAATATTAGATGTATAATATGAACATATATACATATTTGAATATATACTAGTAGTATGAAAGGGTGTAACCTTGTGGATGAATTTGTAAAAGATGAAAATCTACAGCTAGAACAACTTGATGAAGAAACACTTTTTATTGTTTCTCAAACTTTTAAAGCTTTGGGTGATCCGACCAGAATAAGAATTCTTTATTTGTTATCACAAAATGAACATTCGGTAAATGATATTGCTGAAAAGTTATCTCTTTTACAATCAACGGTATCACATCAGCTTAGATTTCTAAAGAATTTACGTTTGGTTAAATATAGAAGGGAAGGGACAACATTATATTATTCTCCAGATGATAATCATGTGATGAATGTATTACAACAAACTATAAACCATGCACAGCATCATTAAGTAGGGCTCTTTTCTGAAAGTTTGTTGCTAATTGATCTAATTGTTGTTATAGCAAAATATGTCCTATCCTAAAAAGAAAAGATGCCACTATGCTTTATATAGTGCTTATATTACTTGGAATTGTTAAAGCAACAAATTTAACGAAAACAGCCTTAAGTAATAAAAATATGGAGTTGAGCAAAATGAATGAATTTAAAGTTAAAGGCTTAACTTGTGCTAATTGTACGAGAGAGCTTCAAGAGGAGATTCAGAAACTTCCTCAGGGAGAATCAGCTTCCTTAAGCTATAATACAGGCAAGTTACGACTTGAGAGTCATGTTGATATAGGTAAAGTGAAAAAGATTTTATCATCTGATGGAGCTTATATAGAAGAAGGTCCTGATGATGATGAATTACATCATCATCATCACGGTGCAATTAATTGGATTATGCTTTTATCGATTTCAACGCTTTTCTATATAGTCGCTTTTATAGCAGAGAAGTGGATAAATGAATACGTGGCAATTGGATTATTTCTTGCAGCAACAGTGTTAAGTGGTTTTCAAACATTTATTAAAGGCTTAAAAAATTTAGTGAAGCTAAAATTTAATATAGAAACATTGATGACAATCGCATTAATTGGTGCACTAAGTATCGGTGAGTGGAAAGAAGGTGCCCTTGTAGCCATTCTTTTTGGTCTAAATGAATATTTAGAAGGATTAGGAATGCAAAAGGCAAGAAAATCAATGGAAAAACTTCTTGAAATTGCACCAAAAGAAGCCACAATTCTTGAAAATGGTGAAGAGCGAACTGTTAAGATTTCTTCATTAAAAGAAAAAGATATTGTTTTCGTTCGTTCTGGTGAAAAAATCCCTTCTGATGGCATTGTTGTGGAAGGAAAAAGTTCTGTAAATGAAGCAGCAATCACAGGTGAATCAATGCCTGTTGAAAAAGAATACAATGAACCAGTTTATGGTGGAAGTATAAATAATGAAGGTGTATTAAAGATCCTAATTACAAAAGCATATGAAGATTCTTCATTAGCTAAAATTTTGCATCTTGTTGAAGAAGCACAAGAAACAAAAACACCAACAGAGTTGTTTATTAATAAATTTGCGAAATATTACACACCATTAATTATGATTATTTCAGTTATAGTTATGATTGTTCCACCATTATTTTTTCAAGCGAATTGGGGAGATTGGTTTTATCAAGGATTAGCCGTATTAATAGTTGGTTGTCCATGTGCCTTAGTGTTATCTTCACCCATTGCTATTGTTTCTGGGATTACGAAAAACGCCAGAAATGGGATTTTAATTAAAGGTGGAGTTTTTTTAGAACAACTTGGTAAAGTCTCAACCATTGCTTTTGATAAAACAGGTACGTTAACAAAAGGTAAACCATATGTAGAAGAATATATTGCATTTGATCCCGAGTTTCTTCAGATTGCTGCATCAATTGAAAAATCTTCATCACATCCAATTGCAAAGGCAGTGATGAAAAAAGCAGATGGATTATCTTTAATAGAGCCAGATGAAATCACAACAATTTCCGGAAGTGGGATTGTGGCTAAAATCAACGGTAACACCTATTATTTAGGTAATGAAGCACATGTGAGTAAAACACCATTTGACGAAAAAGTTAAAAAAACGCTTAAAGAATATAAAGAAAAAGGGATGACACTCGTCATTTTAGCAAATGATGAGAAAACCTTAGGGATAATGGGGATATCTGATGAAATCCGTGAAGAAAGTAAGAATGTCATACAAAAACTTCATTCCGTAGGAATTAATCATACGATAATGTTAACTGGAGACCATGAAAGCACTGCTAAAAAAGTGGCTAATAAAATAGGTGTTACATCGTATTTCGCGGGGTTACTTCCAGATCAAAAAGTAGAGAAAATAAAAGAAATATCTCGCACGAACAAAGTGGCGATGATTGGTGATGGAATAAATGATGCACCAGCATTAGCAACAGCGGATCTAGGTATTGCGATGGGAAAGGGAACAGATAGTGCTATAGAAACAGCTGATATCGTTTTAATGCAAGATCATCTTGAGAAACTTCCGTCAGCAATTGCATCAGCTAAAAAAGTGAATACGATTATTAAATTAAATATTTCTTTAGCACTTGGATTAAAACTGATTGCTTTGCTTTTAACAATACCAGGATTATTAACACTATGGATTGCCATTCTGTCTGATATGGGTGCAACCATTCTTGTCACATTAATCAGTTTAACAGTTCTTTACGATAAGAAAAAAATAACTTAAGGGCATCATTGCTCTTAAGTTATTTTTTATACAGAATATGAAAGTATTAGAATTTGTAGGGGGTGTTGGGTGTCATATGATGACGGATTTCGTCGAAAAACTAATATATTGTGGATTTTAGCAAATATATTTTTAAAAACCGCAAATACAGTAATGAAGATAGCAAATATAAATGCCGAAAAAGCAAATAAATCATGAACATCGGCAAATAACTTAAAAACTATGCTTTAATTATACCGACTTGGGCCTTGAGGTTTTCTTGCCTTATCTTTGTTTGTTAGATATCCTCTGGTTTAATGAACCATTCTTGAGTTTGCATCCCTATCGAAGTATTTAAATCTACTACATCTATACTAGCTGAAATTAAATCATATTTTGATAGATTTTCGTTTGTTATCTTATTTAAATCAAAAGTTAAAAGGCTTTGTGGCTCGTTTATATGAATACGATAAGATTCATGCTTATTGATTAGTCCACTAGAATCTTTTAACGATAAATTTAATCGATAAGCAATATCTTTTTTTGCTGTAATATGGAAGGAAAGTATCTCATTTTTATAATCATTAAATTTTGGTAAGTGTAAAAGACGGCTTTTATCAATTTCTATTCCCGTTTTCTTCTCTAACAGGTAATGTAATTCTGAATTTTCAAGTACATTCGGAATTTGTTGATTTTCATGTTCAGTTCTCAAATAAAAGGCCTCATTTGTCTCGATATCCTCAGTATCTACTTGTCTTGTAGCTCCGTATAACAAGACATAATCATCAGCAAATATTTCTTGAGGATAATTCGCGTGATACTTATTTTGATAATTCCAAAATGCATCCCACCTTAACTCAACTAGATCTAGTCCTCTCATTTTTTGCCATTTTGAAAGAGGGAAGTGATGGGATGGAAAGTAATAATATGCAAAATGATGTCCATATTCGTGGGAAAGTGTTTCTTGGTAATTAGATGGATTTGTGTATTTATTTCCTTGATAAAGGGTAATAGTCTTATTAAGTGGATCATAACTACCCTTTGACAAGGAACCATCTAGCGTTGTTCCCTTAATTTCAACAACTCTTAGTAGTTTAAGTTCTTCACCATGTTTGTTCTGAAGTAATTTATGATATAAATCTATCAATTTTTTTTGATCCCACATAGAGGAATAACTTTTGAATAAAATACCTTCTGGTGATTGGTAGAGTGCAAGAGAACGATGGTTTGATTGGTAAGTTTCAAAGCTAGCAAGAAAGGGAAAAGATATTACTAATATAATAAAAAACATTCGAATTTTGATCATTTATGTCACTTCCTTGTTTACATAGTAACATGGAAAATCTAAATCGTAATTGGAATATATTACTGATAGGAATGGGGGGGATTAACATTCATTAGAAGAAAATAGAGACAATTTATTGTGAAGAAACAAACGGAATCGACTAAAGTTAATTAATAAAAAAATTTTCAAAAAATAGTTTTCAAACGAATAACTTTCGTGTATTATATAAATAATCAGAAAATACTGAAATTAAAAAATGTGAGGTGCTTTAAATGAAATTTTATAACATTCCTTTAGAAAGTCGTATCGAAACAAATCCTTTTGTTCATTATCTACAGGAGGGGGATTTAGTGATTAAATCTGAAAATGAAATTATTTTGAAGCATTTGCACGAGCTTCCACAGGATTTTATGGAAATGACTTTATTTGACCTAGATGGACTAGGATGTGTCTACGGCTTTTCACATATTGTAAATGCTGGAGCAGGGGAAATGTCTTCGATTGCCGCTGTTTTTAAAAAAATATAGCAACAAAACAAAGAGGCTGAATAATAATCAGCCTCTTTGTTTTTTAGCTGTATAAAGAATTATGGAAAAGGAGTTTCATTTCCCAGTAACTGTTGCAGATTTGCGACAGTTTTTCTGTTCTGATTTTGATAATAGGTTAATAAATGGATGAAAATATGTGCTGTCATAATCGAATCGTTTAAAGCATGATGTCGATCTCTTTCAGTGATTTGTAATCTAGATATCAAATCATCTAAATAATTTCGCTCCCCTTTATAAATATCATTTGCTAATATATGTGAATCAAGAAAATCAGGGGTAAATTCGGGAAGTTGCCACTTTTTAATCGTTGTTGTTAAAAATTCAATATCAAATGTGGCTGGATGTGCTACTAAAATCGTCCCTTTACAATAATCCATGAATTTTTTCATTCCTATCGGAAATGATTGTGCCTTATCCAAAACATCTGGCTCTAATCCTGTTAACTCTTGGACGGTCTTTGGAATTTTATTAATAGGCTTTATAATTGTATAGAAGGCCTCATCATATAATATTTTGAAATTTTTAACTTTAATAGCTCCAATTGATATGATTTCATCACCTATGTTAGGAAAAAAACCAGTTGTTTCTAAATCCAATATTGTAAAGGTAGTTTCAGAGAGAGCCTGATTTCTCAATTTATCCTGGCTTTTCAAAAATGCATCAATTGCTACTTCAGCCTGACGATGTTCAGGTAAATGAATTTGTTTATTTATATGATATTTTAAAAATAGTTGATCCCATAGATAATATTTTAAAATCTTTAAATCATCTGGCAAATTGTTCTACACCACCCGGTTTCGGTTAAAGCTAATTTTTGTTACTTGCTGCATTCGATGTGCAATTTGTAATGCTTCCTTTAGCTTTATACGATCCTCTTTTGAAAGCTCCATAATGTTGATTTCATTTGAAACCTCTTGTTTTTTTCCTAATTGATGTAAGTTTTGCTGTAATCGGTAATAGTGCAAATAATGAAGAGCAGTTTTAGCATTCTCAACATCTCTAGGATGCATTGCATGAATTTTTTTTAACACATCCAAGCGTTTTATTGTACCAACTTCCTGTACACCATATTTAATCGCATTGATACGAATAGAGTAGATAATTTGGGTGAGACCCGTTTTCTTAATATTAATTTTCTTCGTTTTTTGCTTTAAATTTAAAATTCCAAATGGATGAGTCGGTATTTTATAGCGTAACGCATCCTTCATTAATAACTGCTGTAATGTTTTAGATCGCTTCGCTTTATCTGTTAGGTAAGTTCTTATTTCCTCTGCTAATGTAAAATCTCCATATATTGGTCTAAAATCATAAAACATCGTAAAGTTTTGTATTTCTTGAGCATCTAGCTCTGTTTTCCATGTTTGGATTTCTTCTTTCCATTGAGTTAATGATTTACGCCATTTTTTCTCTTGAGCCATAATTCCACCAGTACATTTTGGGAAACCAGATAAACTTAAATGGTGGTTTATTTTTTTTGTGAAAATTTCAAAGTATTCTTCTATAGCTTTCTTATTAGGTAAATGTGCATAATCATTTAAAATCAACCCATTATCTTGATCAGTATGAAAACCTTGTTCATGTCTTGCTTGACTACCCATTATAATAAAACAATAATTTATTGGGGGAGTTCCATATCCTTCTTTCTTCATTTCATTTACTGTGAGTTTAATAATTTGTCTGTGTAAATTATCATTATGGTTTGTAATGGCTTCAGCAACTTCATAAGCATAGCTATCTTTATTAACTAAATCTTGTACAAAGGATTGTAATGTCAAGTTCTCTAATGATCCTTGTTTAGTTAATGAATGGATATTATGCGAGTTTTGCACATTAAAGGAGATATCTAAATAACTGGATTCTTCAAGATTTAAGAAAGAGCGACTTGATAATACTCCTATAGCTGTCTGGTTATGAGTAACTGGAATAAAATCAAGAAATTTATTCTTTATAAATGAAAGAGCTTCAAATGAAAAAGAGTTTGCGTGAACGGTAAAAGGGGACCTATTCATCCAATCTGTTACCTTATCACGTCCTGGTGAAGTTTGCTTAACATAGTCTAAGATTTCATCTCTTGTAATTACTCCATTAATCCTGGAGGAATTATCACTTATAATTAATCCACTAACATTATTTTTTTGCAACATAGCAGCTGCTTCACTCATTGATGTTAGTGAAGATATAAATATTGGTGGAGTCATCAATGTGTTAACTCGAGTTCTTAAAAGTTCAAGATTTTCGTCATCTTCATCGATGGTTTTATTTTTCATCTCATCATACAGAGCTTTTGTCCGCTCACCAATGCTTTCCCATATTACTTTGGAAAACTCATTGTTTCTTGTCATGATTTCAAAAAAATGTGTTTTATTAAGTTTGAATACGGTACAATCCTCTAAAGCTTGAACTGAAAAATTCAACTCTCCACTCGTAAACATCACCATTAAGCCAATGATGTCACCAGGGTAGTAGTAGCGGAGGGAAATTTGTTTTCCATTTGCTTGATGTAAAATATTTTTAGCTAAACCAGATACTAGAAAATATAAATCTAAGTTTTCTGCAGTTTCATCCTCATGCAATAAAAATTCGTTTTTGGAAAATGACGTTTGATTTGCTTTATCTGTCATATCTTGAAGCTGATATTCGGTCAAAAGTGTAAATGGGTAGTAATCTTTCAAAAGATGCATTAATTCTGTATTTGCCATATTAGACACCACCTTACTTAATCATGTATAATTTAACGGTAACATAAATTTAGATGGGAATAAAAGCCTTATGATTTTACATATGAAAAATGTTTCCATGACTAAACAAGATATTATTTCATCTGGAATGTGACGAGAAGTTATTTTATAGAGAATGAGGAGTATGGAGGACACATGAAAAGTAAACAATTTGTTTTTTTCGTTTTGATTTTTATTATCATTTTAGGTGGCTGTGGAACAGCAAAAAACGATACAACTAGTAATAGTAATGGAAGTACAAAACCTACTCAAAAAATTGAGGACAACCCTATAGTCACGATTGTGATGGAAAATAATGAAGAAATTAAGATGGAATTATATCCTAATACTGCACCGAATACGGTAAATAATTTTATTTCTTTAGTTGAATCAGGTTTTTATGATGGTCTTATTTTTCATAGAGTGATACCTGATTTTATGATTCAAGGTGGTGACCCAGAAGGTATAGGTACAGGTGGACCGGGCTATGGTATTAAAGGTGAATTCAAGGAAAATGGTTTTGAAAATGATTTGAAGCATGAAAGAGGTATTATTTCAATGGCAAGATCACAAGCACCAGATTCTGCGGGTTCACAGTTTTTCATCATGGTCGCTGATAGCAGTAGTTTAGACGGAAATTATGCTGCATTTGGAAAAGTAACTGAAGGCATGGATACCGTGGATTCAATTGTGAATGTCAAAACTGATAAAGCAGACAAGCCTCTTGAAGAACAAAAAATGAAAAAAGTAACAGTTGAAACATTTGGAATCGACTATCCAGAACCAGAAAAAATCGAATAAAGAATATTAAAAAACAGTTGATTTCAATAAGAGATGACTGTTTTTTTATTTAAGCTATGTTAATGCTCGGTGTTGGTTTTTAGAACTTTGTTGATTGAAGTAAACAAAAGTAACTTCTACGTATAGAAGCGTGTCAAAGGGAGAACTACAGAGGCGAGAGTTCCGAAGAAACTTCCAGAAAGACGGATATCAATAACAAAGTTTAGAGGAGTTTTGATTTAAATAGTGTCACTTTACTTGACGACAATAAACTAGGCAAATTTCTTTACTAGAAATAATAAGAGTTGATAAAATGAGAAAATATTGTTTGTATAATGAGAGGAGCAATTTTACATGAATATAGAAGTTTGGTCGGATATTGTATGTCCGTTTTGTTATATCGGAAAAAAACGATTGGAAGAAGCACTGAAACAATTTCCTCATAATGAAGATGTGAATGTTATATTCAGAAGCTTTGAACTTAATCCCGAGGCGCCGATTCACTCAGAGGGGGATTATGTTGAATTACTAGCAAAAAAGTATAATACATCACAAGAACAAATCGTCAAAATGAATAACCAATTAACAGAGCAGGCAAAAGAAGTAGGTTTAACATATCATCTTGATCAAGTTAAGCCAACAAATACATTAGATGCACACCGATTAATTCACTTCGCAAAGAAAAATGGAAAAGAAAACGAAATGGTCGTTCGTCTATTTGACGCATATTTTACAGAAGTTAAGCATATAGCAGATCATTCTACACTTATACAGCTTGCTGTTGAGATCGGTTTAAATGAACAAGAAGTAAAAGAGATGTTAGCTAGTAATCTTTTTGAAGATGTAGTTCGTCAAGAAGAAAATGATGCCCAACAAATTGGTGTTACTGGCGTACCTTTCTTTGTGATTAACCGAAAATATGCAATTTCAGGTGCTCAGCCAATCGAAGTGTTTTTAGAGGTATTAGAAAAAGTTAAACAAGAAGATAGCAACTAAAGAATGGTTCCTTTAGAGATTCTCTGAAGGACCTTTTTTTATTCCTTTTCTTTTACTAGAAGTTTGTTAGCTTTGATGTTGATTTTTCGTTACAGGCAAGAATAATGAAAAGCTCAACGACCGACATGTTCAAAGACGAGACTAGGTCTGTGACTCTCCGCATGAGATGGTTGTCACGAAGGTATTTCTTTGCGCAGCTTATTAAAGGCATAATTTTCATAGATTCAGGTTTATTAACAAAGTGTTAAATCTAAAACTACTAATTTTCAAAAGAACAATCCAAAAAAAACATGAGGAAAATGTAGTGTTCATCAAAGGGTATTATTAACTACTAAAATGTTAAAAAATAGTGTATTTTATATATTTTTTCCAATATAAATATGGTATAATATTCATTTTTTATAAATTATCTAGTCGAAAGATGAAAGGTCTAATATAATAGAGTGAAGAAAAAAGGAAAGTAAGTGAGGTATATGAAAGAATTAGCTAATAAAAAGGATTTTATCGAAACCGTTCAGATGAAGGGTTTAACAATATCACTTATTGCTTCAGCTGATTCTACTGAAATAATCCATCATAAGCTTGATCCAGACACTAGATGGGCACTAGAACCTGAAGAAGGATGGGTAGCTCTTGAATATTTATTCATCTTATCAGGTGAATTAAAGCTACTAACAAAAGAAGGATTTACTTTATATAAAGCAGGCGATTCATTTTATCGTAATCCTGTTACAGAACATTACGTGTTTCAATCAGTTGGTACGACAGAGTTTCTGTATGTTTCATCACAACCAGTGTTTCATCGGTATAGTCAGATTTCAAGAGATTTGGTAAATCTAGCTATTTCTATTGAACAAAAGGATGGCTATACAAGTGATCATTGTGGTAGAATTAGTAAACTATCAATGCTAGTAGGGGAGAAGTTAGCGTTAGACTCACAACAATTACTTCGATTAAATATGGCCTCTTTTTTTCATGATATCGGCAAAGTGAAAATCCCTTTGGAAATTTTACTGAAGCCAGGAGAACTGACAGCGGAAGAATGGCAGACAATGAAAAACCACTCAATTTATGGTAGGCAGTTATTAGAAGAAACAAAACTCCCTTTACTTAAAAGTGTTGGTGAAATCGTTGAACAGCATCATGAACGTTATGATGGAAAAGGATATCCTTATGGGTTATCAAAAGATGAAATTAGAATTGAAGCTTCAATTATTTCTGTTGTGGATTCATTTGATGCCATGACAACGGACAGGCCTTACCATAAAGCAAAATCTTCAGAAGAGGCCATTTCAGAAATTGCCCGTTGTAAAGGTACAATGTATTTTCCAGAAGTAGTTGACGCATTTATTTCAATACAAAAATATATGAATTAGGAGGTATTGTATGAAGAAGTTAGGACTAATTTTAGCTGCATTACTTTTTGTTATCTTAATTACAGTTACACCTGCGAAAGCTGCATATCTACCAGAATATGATAAATATGTAGAAGTAAGTTACGAGGATGCTAGATATATAGCTGATTTAATTGGTTTGAAAAACATCCCGCTTGGTGAAGAAACAGCTAAAATGAGCTTTGAATTTCAAGAAAAGTTAATCGGTAAAATTGAAGCTCGTTTAAATACAGAAATCGATCACTACTATATTTGGTTAACGGTAGATGGTAAACCTGTACTAGGAATCGATCCTCCAGTTCCAATGTTCTAGGAAAAGCGCCTTGAGCTATGAACAAAGCTAGTTCAAATTCTTTTTTGGAAAATTCCTCTTTATCAAAGATTTAAATTTGATAAAGAGGGATTTTTTGTTTTCATTTATTATCTATGTAAGTGTTTTTTCACATGCTTGAGCTGTAAACTCATTAAAAATGACACTTTTAGACTTCATAATTTTAATCTTAATAATTGATCATCATCCTTTGAAGGATTTCCACGACCGTCTCGGTTATTCGTAATTGTAAATAAAACATCATCTATAATAGAAATGTCACGCATTCTTCCATTGTTTTGATGAACAATCTCCACAGCTTCAGTTGACAAATCATAGCTTCGTATTTTACTATCTCTTAATGTTGCTATGTAAAGTTTACCGTTTGAATAATCAATACCAGAAGGTGCCCATGTGACTTCACCTGTGTGGTAAATGGGTGACTCCATATTTCGAGCTTGTTCATCGCCTTCAATGATAGGCCATCCGTAGTTTGATCCGGGTTTAATAAAATTGATTTCGTCATGTGCACTTTGACCATGCTCTGTGCTATATAACGTTCCTGCCTCATCCCAGGCCAATCCTTGAGGGTTGCGATGTCCATAAGAAAATACATAAGAATTAGGAAATGGGTTATCATCTGATATATTTCCGTCTAAGGTCATTCGTAGTATTTTTCCAGCTAAACTATTTTTATCTTGAGATAAACTGGAGTTACCTGAATCACCTGTTGTTGCATATAACATGTTATCTGGTCCAATTTTTATTCTGCCACCATTATGTATTCTTCCCCCAGGAATACCTTCCAATATTATATCTTTTTCAATCCATGTTTGATCTTGCTTTTCTAAAAGGACAATTCGATTTTTTATTTGATTTCCGTCCTTATATGTATGATAAGCATAAGCATGATTAGTAGTTTCGAAGTCGGGCGCTAAGATAAAACCAAGCAAACCACCCTCACCTTCGTGATGGACATTTTTCGTAACAGCTACATTTTGTGAAATCTTCTTATTTGAAGAGATTTCGATGATTTCCCCATTGCGTTGAGACAAGTAAAATGTTTCATTTTGTTTAGCAATGGTCCAAGGAATATTTAAGTTCTTTGCTAAAACTTCAACTGCTGCGCTAGAAGTTTCAATGCTTTCTTTGTTGCTAGAGTTATCCCCAAAAGTACAGCCTGATAAGAGACCTACTATGATAACGTAGAGAACTACTTTCATTATTTACTCACTCCTCCTACTAATGAAATTTTCATTTGTGCTAATCATAACAAGAGTTAAGGATGTAATCAAAATCTAAAAGACACCATAAAGAAAACTTTGTTGTTAGCAAATCTGTAACGAAAAATACATTGGGTATTAAACGATCATTAAATAGCAAAGGAAGGGTATTTGAGCAGCTATGTATTATACTAGCTTGATTTTAACAATTTTCCATTTGAAATTTTAGCGATAATCTGTTTTAATTAGTTGTTACATTTTATAAAAAATGAAGCATTTAAAAGCAAGAACCATCTCTGTATGTATATCTTGCAAATATAATATAGTGGGTGAAAAGTGTATGTCAAAAGAATATCGAGTTTTATTGTATTATCATTATGTTACTATTGATCATCCTGAAGAGTTTGTTAAGCAACACCTAGAATTTTGTAACAATCTAGGGTTAAAAGGGAGAATCTTAGTTGCTCAAGAAGGAATAAATGGGACAATTTCAGGCACAATTGAGCAAACGAACCAATATATGGCGTTCATGAAAGAAGATGAGCGCTTTGAAAACATGGTTTATAAAATAGATGAAGAAGATGAACATGCTTTTAAGAAAATGAAGGTCCGTCATCGTCCAGAGCTTGTGACGCTTCGTTTAGAAGAGGACGTTAACCCTCTAGAGCTTACTGGTAAATATTATAGTCCAAAGCAATTTCTCGAAGCTATGACACATGAAGATACAGTTGTTATTGATGCTAGAAATGACTATGAATATTCTGTAGGACATTTCCGTAATGCCATCCTACCTGATATTAATACATTTAAGGAACTGCCAGATTGGATTCGAGAAAATAAAGAACAATTTGAAGGGAAAAAAATCTTAACGTATTGTACAGGGGGAGTACGTTGTGAAAAATTTTCCGGTTGGTTACGTAAAGAAGGATTTGATGATGTTGCACAATTACATGGTGGAATTGTTACTTACGGAAAAGACCCCGAAGTTCAAGGTAAAGACTGGGAAGGCCAGTGCTATGTATTCGATGAGCGTCTTATAGTACCTGTAAACCGAGTTGAACCAACCATAGTAGGTAGAGATTATTATTCAGGTGAACCTTGTGAGCGCTTTGTTAACTGCGGAAATCCTGAATGTAATAAAAAAATTCTCTGCTCTGAAGAAAATGAACATAAGCACTTAAGAGGATGTAGTCATGAATGTCGTGTTCATGAACGTAATCGTTATGTAACAGAACATGGGTTATCGAATGAACAAGTAACAGAGAGAGTAGCTGCCTTAAGTATAATAGAATAAGTATAATAGAATAAGTGTAATGGATAAGCTAGTTCGTATGATCGGTTTGTTAAATGAATGATTATAGGTTACATTTCTATGATGCTAACAAAAGATAATAATAAAAAAGTCAAAACCACCTAATAGATTGTGATAGGTGGTTTTGACTTTTTTATAAAGAATGCTTTTTTTAGTTTTGTGTCTCGAGTATCTAGGAAACTCCAACAGGAATACTCTTTAGTAAAACTTCTTGCCAATTCACCTATCCAGTTACATGAAACTGTCATTTTTTTAAAAATAAACGTAAGATTCGGAATAATTCCCAGCTTATTGACCTTTCCTAGTGCCATGTTATAAGTTAGAAGGAGACGTTTTTTTCATTGGAGGAAAGATATGAATCTAATAAAAACATTACTGCTTGTTTCAATTGGACTGGTTCTAACATCATTAGGTATAAAAATTCTTTCAAATAGTTTATTAACTTTTGGAGGTACAGCTGGAATTGCGACCATATTAACATATATCACAAACATTTCATGGGGTGTATTATTTTTTATTGTTAATCTACCTTTCTTCTTTATTTCCATACAAGAGCTAGGAAAATGGTTTACTTTTTCAAGTTTATTATCAATCACAGGTATTTCGTTTATTCGAGAATGGCTTGATGTGTTAATACCTGCTTTTGACTTAAATATTGTATTGGCTGCAATAATAGCAGGTCTTCTCATTGGATTTGGTGTTACTTTCGTATTAAATAACGGTTCATCTTTAGGTGGTATTCATATTTTAGGGCTGTATATTGATAAGAAATTTGGAGTAAATAGAGGAATTGTTTTGTTTCTTTGTGACTCTCTTATTATCTTGTTTGCAGTTGCTTTAGTTGGCTGGTATAAAGGCTTATTATCTATTTTTTGCATTTTTATAGCAAGTAGCATTATCGGTCGGTATAAGAAATCGCCGATTAAAGAAATGCAAAGAGTTCAAGAAGAACAATTGATTAGTCAACATGCAAGATCTTAATAACTGCTACTCTAGATTGGAAACAATTTAGAGTAGTTTTTTATCACCTTTCTAAAGTATATAAGGAAAGGGAGAGGCAGTACAAATGGATCAACAAAGTTTGCAAGGACATAATGATGTGATTCAACAATGTCAGAATATCATAAATATGTGTATAGCTTCATCGCTTGGTTCTCGGGGAAATTTAATTCCTTTTTCTGAGCTATAAATCAAAAAGTCATTTTGTAGAAAGAGTATTGTCTATACCTTTAGTTCTGTCCGAGTATAATCTATGTACTTCGAATTTTTTTACCTTACTCATTAACCTGAGTAGATGTGTTGACAGAAATCTATGAATTCTCTATAATTTATCTTGAATTCAAGATTATTGTAATTGAGATATTAAGACACTGGTAAAGGAAGTGTAATATATGAATCTAAAACCATTAAAAGGTATTCATCACGTATCTGCTCTTACAGCAAATGCAAAAGATAATTATCATTTCTATACGAAAGTGTTAGGCTTAAGATTAGTTAAGAAAACAGTTAACCAAGATGATACATCGGTTTATCATTTATTTTATGCAGATGAAAGAGGTAATCCAGGAACAGATTTAACTTTTTTTGAAATTCCACGTGCAGGTAGAACATATACAGGTACAAATAGTATCACGTCTACATCTTTACGTGTGAAAAATGATAACGCACTTCAATATTGGAAAACAAGGTTTGAAGAATTACAAATTGACCATGAAGATATAATTAAAGAAGGAGGTCGAGCAAAACTTTTCTTTAAAGATCATGAAGGTCAACGTTTAGTATTAGTTTCTGATGAAGAAAATGTAGGAGTAGCAGGTGGTACTCCTTGGGATAAAAGTCCTGTTCCGCAAGAGTATGGTGTAACTGGTCTTGGTCCAGTTCAATTAACAGTATCTCGTCCGGAAAGAACCATTCGTGTTTTAGAAAATGTAATGGGCTTTCGTGAAATACAGGGATTCAAAAGGGAAGATGGTAATCTTGTCAGAGTGTTTGAAACAGGTGAAGGTGGAACAGGTGCCGAAGTACATGTGATAGAAGAAGGTATGCTAGAACGCGAAAGACCTGGTAGAGGAAGTGTGCACCATGTAGCATTTCGAGTAGAAAATGTTGATGAATTAAATAAATGGGTTGAAAAACTTAACGAACATCATTTACCGAACTCTGGATTTGTTGAGCGCTATTATTTCCGTTCGCTATATTTTAGAGAACCAAACGGCATTTTATTTGAGCTAGCTACAGATGGACCCGGTTTTGAAGGTGATGAAGATTTCGAACATCTCGGTGAGAGACTTGCTTTACCTCCTTATTTTGAGGATAAAAGAGAAGAAATTGAAGCACGATTAAAGCCATTAGAGACGACTAATTAGAGGAGGGATAAAGATGGAACATATATTTAAGGAAGGTAATGATAAGAATGCACCAACATTTTTATTACTTCATGGGACAGGCGGAAACGAACGTGATTTATTACCAATTGCAGAAATGATCTCACCAAATGCATCTGTACTTGGAGTGCGAGGAAATGTATTAGAAAATGGAATGCCTCGTTTCTTCCGTAGATTGTCTGAAGGAGTTTTCGATGAAGAAGATCTTGTTTTTAGAACAAAGGAATTATATGATTTTATAGAAGACATGTCTAAAAAATATCATTTCGACAGAGGTAATGTATTAGCTATAGGATATTCTAATGGCGCAAACATTGCAGCAAGTGTGATGTATCACTATCAAGATGCCTTAGCTGGTGCCATTTTGTTACACCCTATGGTTCCTTTAAGAGAAGTGGAGATACCAGATTTAAAGGAGACACCAATATTTATTGGAGCAGGTTTAAATGATCCAATTATTCCAAAAGCAGAAACGACAGAATTGGTTGATGCACTAAAAGCTGCTAATGGAATTGTGACAGAATACTGGGGAGAAGCAGGTCATCAATTAACAAGAGAAGAGATTGTAAAAGCAAAACAATGGTACAATGACAATTTTTAAAGCCCTTTAAAAGGCTGGGACATAAGTATTTTAACAAAACAGAAACCGAATAATGATTTTAGGTGTAGTTACATCGCTACTGAAATATACTCCGCTTTCTGCGGGAAGCTGGCAAGCCTCCTCGTGCTTCGCACTTTGGGGTCTAGCCGCTGCTTTGCATCCCGCAGGAGTCTACGTATATTTCATCCGCTAAGCTATTACTTCGTTCGGAATTTTTGTTAATTACTACGATATGTCACAGCCTTTTTTCATGGGTGAAAAGTATAATTTTTTTACATTGTTTTGATTTCTACTCTCGAAACTAGTTCTAAAGATTTTGAAACAAATAAGATCTTTCTAATTTAGGCATTGGCGAACTCTAAAGGCTATTTAACTTAACTAAACACTCTGCTGAATCATTCTTCGGTGAATTAACAATACTGGAAACAGGGTACTTCTCCATCTCATCTGAGTAATATGGCGTAAGTAGTGATTTTAACTTTTCAAGATCTTGAAATTCTCTATTTAACCAATGATCGTATGAACTTTCTGGCAAAATTGCTGGCATTCGATCGTGGACGTCCGCTGTTAGTGAATTAGCTTTTGTTGTAATAATTGAACAGGTGTATAAAGGGTTATTACCTTTATCCCACCTCTCCCATATCCCAGCAAATGCAAAGGCACGATTGTTTTTCATTTTAAATCGGTAGGGTTGTTTTTCTTTACCATTCTTCTTCCATTCATAAAATCCGTCACTTAAAATTAAACATCGTTTCATAAGAAATGGTTTCTTAAAGCTAACTTTCTCATCAATTGTCTCAGACCGAGCATTTATCATTTTATAAGCAATCTTTGTATCATTAGACCAAGGTGGTACAAGTCCCCATTTCATCTGTGTTCCAACACGGTTCTTTCCATTAGATCCTATGACCAAAATATCTTGAGAAGGAGCGATGTTGTATCTGTTCATAACCTCATCATGTAATATGAAATCAAACTGATTTTGAAGTATTTCTTGATCTGTCGCTAAAGAAAATCGACCACACATTTTCGGACCTCCATATTATGCTAATGTTAATTATTATTTTACATCAAGTTAGGATAAAAATAGAATTTTTATAAATTAGAGTTTTAACCATAACGAACTGAGCACTCCTAACATATAGTAATACATAAAAATGTGGAGGTGATATCATGGGTGCTGCAGGTGGCGGTTACGGTTACGGAGCAGGTTTTGCTTTAATCGTAGTATTGTTTATCTTGTTAATCATCATTGGTGCTTCTTATGTTGGATACTAATTAACATCCAATATCACTTTAAGCCTATTATCCTACCTGATAATAGGCTTTTCTGACAATATAAGATATTTTAAAAATTTACATAATCACGCGATCTAGTTTCTAGAAGGGGAAATTAATTATTTAGGGAAAGTTTAACAGAGCTAAATGATAAAAAATAGCGAAGTGTTAAATAAGAATTTATGAGCAAATTACTTTTCATAAATAATTAAATGATGCAAGATAATAATATAGAATGGAAGGAGTGAATTAAGGAATGAGTGGTTTACAAAGTACAACAACATTACATAATGGTGTGAAAATGCCATGGTTTGGATTAGGTGTTTTTAAGGTTGAGGATGGAGAAGATGTTATTAATTCAATTACTTCAGCGATCGATGCAGGATATAGAAGTATTGACACAGCTGCTGTTTATGGAAATGAAGAGGGTGTTGGACAAGCAATTGTAAAAAGTAGTGTTTCTAGAAAGGAGTTATTTATAACAACTAAGGTTTGGAATTCAAACCAAGGCTTTGAAGAAACTCTTGCTGCTTTTGATGAAAGTATGAACAAATTAGGTTTAGAGTATCTAGATCTTTATCTTGTTCATTGGCCAGTTCCAGAGCATGGGAAATACATTGAAACTTGGAAAGCATTAGAAGAGCTTTATAAAGATGGTCGCGTTCGTGCTATTGGTGTAAGTAACTTTAAAGAGCATCATCTCCAAGATCTTTTTGATCAATGTGAAATTAAACCTATGGTAAATCAAGTAGAATATCATCCAAGATTAACTCAAACAGCACTTCATGAATTTTGTAAGAAAAATGGAATCCAGCTTGAAGCGTGGTCTCCATTAATGCAAGGTGGTTTACTTGATGAACCTGTTTTAGTTGATATTGCCAAAAAATATAACAAATCAACTGCACAAGTCATTTTACGATGGGATTTACAGAATGAAGTTGTTACAATTCCAAAATCGGTAAAACCACATAGAATAAAAGAAAATGCAGACATTTTTGACTTTGAATTAAACCAAGAAGATATGGAGAAAATTAATTCACTTAATCAAGATAAACGTGTAGGACCAGATCCAGATGAGTTTAATCTTGTTTAATTCTAACTGAATAAAAGAGGCTTGGGCCCGATTGATTAGATGACAGTTCAATTCTTCGTCTAATCGTTCGGGTCTTTATTTGCTATCTTATATAGTTTTTTATACTATTCTTAATAACTAGTGGAATGGAGGGGAAGACATTCTACTTCAAGGAAAGAAGAGGAAACCCTGAGGCTTAAGCAGGTGTATCTGAGTAAGATTCAAGCTTTCCCCTCCAATCTTGCGTCTGTAGCAAAACGGAACGAGATTGTTTTACCAGCTTAACTAATTAATAAGACAGCAATATTATAAAGTTTGACTATTTTAGCATAATTAGATTTTTTGAATATTCCCAAATTATATGGGATCTCTCTTTTAGATGATAATTTGTATAGTAAATAACTCGTTAGATAAGATTATAGGAGATTCTATAAATGAGAGGAGCTCTTATTTGATTATGCATAAATATTTTCTTATCTTATTAATGTTCATTACTTCATTCCTTTCTCCGCAACATCACACAATTCATGCAGAAACTCACAAGCAACACTTCAATAAATTAACAGATTATTTAGAAAGGAATGCTAATTTACAGGGATCTATTTCTGCAGTTAGTATCCGATCTGCTTTGTCAGGTGAATTACTTTATTCTCATAACGGTGATACAAGTTTAACACCAGCATCTAACATGAAACTTTTTACTGCTGCATCAGCATTAGAAATTTTAGGATCTAAATATACTTTTGATACAGAAATATGGACTGATGGTCATATCAAATGGAATGGCCTTATTGGTAATGTATATTTAAAAGGTAAAGGTGATCCAACTCTTTTACCAAAAGATTTTGATCAATTTGCTAAAAAGCTAAGAAGTAAAGGAATAAGGTATATTAGTGGCGATTTAATTGGAGATGATTCTTGGTATGATGATGTTCGTTATTCGATTGATTTACCATGGAGTGATGAAACGGCTAATTATGGGGCACAAATCTCTGCTTTAACCGCATCTCCTGACAAAGATTATGATGCGGGTACCATGAGGATAGAAATCGCACCAGCTTTAAAAGAAGAAGAAGCTCCAATTATCAATTTTACTCCTAAGTTGGATTATCTTAAGATCTATAATCGTGCTAAAACTGTTGCAGCTACGAATAAAAATACATTAACAATTAAACGGAAACATGGAAAAAATGAGTTGATAATAGAAGGAGAAATACCAATAAATCAAGCACCTGTAAGAGAATGGGTGTCTGTATGGGACACAACAAATTATGCTCTTAGCTTGTTTAAGTATTCTTTAAAAGAAAATGGAATAAAACTTGTTGGGGATATAACAAAAGGAAATGTTCCAAAACATTCAGATTTACTGTTGAAACATTCTTCATTAGAACTTGAGAAACTGTTAGTTCCGTTTATGAAATTAAGTAATAATACAATAGCTGAAGGACTTATAAAGGAAATGGGGAAAGTCAAAGAAGATAAAGGAAGCTGGAAGTCTGGGATTAAGGTTGAGAATGATGTATTAACAAAATTAGGAGTGCCTATTGAACAAATTGTTATCAGAGATGGATCTGGTGTATCTCATATGAATTTAGTACAAGCAAATGTCATTACTCAGCTTTTATATGAAATTAAACAAGCTACTTGGTTTCAAGTATATTATCGCTCTTTACCTGTTTCAGGAGAGAATAATAAATTAACGGGTGGAACACTTTCTAATCGAATGACGAATAATCATCTGAAAGAAAAAGTTATCGCTAAAACAGGTACATTAACAAATGTAAGTACGTTATCAGGATATACCACAATGAATAATGGAGATGAAATTATTTTTTCAATATTACTTAATCATTTAAAGGAAGATCAAAATGGAAAAGCAATTGAAGAAGATATTCTTAAGATCATTACGAATCCATGAGGTGATGAAGCAAACCTTTTGAAATCAAGGGGTTTTTTTGAAATAATGAAAATGCATAAGTAGCTATTAGAGAGGAGAATTCATCTATGAAGGTACTAGTTGTAGGAGCAAACGGTCAGATAGGAAAACAACTTGTTGAGTTATTACAGAACTCCAAAGAATTTTCTGTATGTGCAATGGTTAGAAAACAAGAACAAGCAGATCAACTGATTAAAAAAGGTATAGAAGCAGTTGTAGCTGATTTAGAAAAAAGTGTTGAAGTGTTAACCAATGCTGTAAAAGGGGCAGATGCCATTGTGTTCACGGCAGGATCAGGAGGTAGCACTGGTTCAGATAAAACGTTGTTGATTGATTTAGATGGAGCTGTAAAAACCATGGAAGCAGCAGAAAAAGCGGGTGTGAAAAGATATATCATGGTCAGCGCTCTGCAAGCTAATAATCGAGAAAATTGGAATGAAAACCTTAGACCTTACTATGTTGCTAAACACTATGCAGACAAAATGTTAACTCAATCAAGTTTGGATTACACAATTATACGTCCTGGTGGTCTTTTGAATGAAGACGGTATGAATAAAATCAAAGCAGGAGAAAAACTTGAAAGAGGAACGATCCCTAGAGCTGATGTAGCACAAACAATAATGGCTTCTATTAAGAATAAAAATACAATGAAAAAAGCTTTTGACATTATTTCTGGAGAAACTTCAATAGAAGAGTCCTTACAACAAATATAAAGGCTCTTTTCTAAACGATTGTTGCTATGTAACCAAAATTCGGAGTGAAAAACAGTGTTTTCCCGCAATAAGGTTACTATTTTATGAAGAAGAGATGCCACTATACTTAATACAGTGCTGATTGCTTGGGGTATTTAAAAGCAACAAAGTTTGCGAATACAGGCAATATAAAACAGATAGAGAGGATGTTCAGGGCCTGGTTCCCTCTATGGAATCATCCTCTTTCTAAGGAAGTAGAGAATAGGAGGGTGCTATGTTTAAGAAAGAGCTCTACGTATTTGATAAAGACAAGCCAGTTAAAGCAATCATTCGAACGTATTCACAAGAGGATTTTGATCAGCTTATACATATTCAAAAAAAGTGCTTTCCACCACCATTTCCTAGTGAATTGTTATGGAATAAAGAGCAGTTAAATAATCATATTAAATTGTTTTCAGAAGGAGCATTATGTTTAGAAATTGATGATCAATTAGTAGGTTCAATGACAGGCCTTATCATTAATTACAATAAAGAACATAAGCACCATACATGGGAAGATATTACTGATAATGGCTATATCCGTACTCATGATCCAAATGGAAATAGTCTTTATATAGTCGATATAAGTGTTATGCCTGAATTTCGTAAACTAGGGTTAGGAAAATGGCTTATGTTTTCTATGTATAATATTGTAGTTGAAAAAAAGCTAGAGAGGTTGTTAGGTGGAGGAAGAATGCCTGGGTATAAAGAGAAATCTAATGAAATGTCTCCTGAGCAATATTTAAACGCTGTAGTAAAAGGAAACATAAAAGACCCTGTGATTACATTTTTACTAAGATGTGGAAGAGTTCCTTTGCACATTATTCCTAACTATCTCGAGGATGAGGACTCTTTAAATTATGCAGCTCTAATGGAATGGAAAAGTCCTTTTGTTCAAAGCTAATACCTCTATACTTCATGAAAAGCATCATAGTGACAAAACAAGACAAAAAATGATTTTTCCTCTTCAAATAAGGGTATGTTAATAATGTATAATCATGTATCGGAAAACTAGTTAGGGGGATTAGGAATGAAACTAACACCAGAACAGAGAATACAGCTACATGGATTTAATAATTTAACAAAATCATTAAGCTTTAATATGTATGATATTTGCTATACAAAAACAAAAGAGGAACGTGAAGCATATATTGAGTATATTGATGAACAGTATAATGCTGATCGATTAACAGCTATTTTAGAATCTGTCACTGACATCATTGGTGCGCATGTATTAAATATCGCTAAACAGGATTATGTACCACAAGGAGCAAGTGTGACAATTTTAGTTTCTGAAGGTCCAGTTGTTGAAGTGCCTAATGAATCATATGATGAATCACCAGGTCCATTACCATCTGCAGTAGTAATGGGATTAGACAAAAGCCATATTACCGTTCATACATATCCAGAATATCACCCAAACGAGGGGATTAGTACGTTTAGAGCTGATATTGATGTCTCAACATGTGGAGAAATATCTCCATTAAAAGCATTGAACTATTTAATTCATTCATTTGATACTGATATTATGACAATGGATTATCGAGTAAGAGGTTTCACTCGAGATATTAATGGAGATAAGTTATTTATAGATCATGACATAAGCTCTATTCAAAACTATATTCCTGAAGAAGTTAAAGATGATTTTCATATGTTTGATGTGAATATTTATCAGGAAAATATTTTTCACACGAAATGTAAGCTTAAAAACTTTGATTTGAATAACTACCTTTTTGGCTATTCAAAGGATAAGTTAAGTGAAGAAGAGCAAGAACAAATTACGGATAGTTTAACAAAAGAGATGGATGAAATTTTTTATGGGAAGAATATTAAAGAAAATAAATAAGGTGGGAGAAAACTCCCACCAGTTTTATTATTAAGCTTCTTTAGCAGCTTGAAGTTGTAGTGAGATCTTAATTTGATCTCCCACAAGAACGCCACCAGCTTCCAATGGAGCATTCCAAGTTAAGCCATAGTCACTTCTTTTAATTTTGCCTTCTGCTGAAAATCCTGCTTTTTCATTTCCCCAAGGATCAATACCTGTTCCTTCAAATGTCACGGCAAAAGTTTCTGTTTTTGTTTCACCATGTAATGATAAATCTCCAGTTACATTATATTCATTATCATCTGTCTTCTCGATATTTGTTGATGTAAATGTCATTTTAGGGTGATTTTCTACGTCAAAAAAGTCACCAGAACGTAAATGATTATCACGATCTTCATTGCGTGTATCAACACTTGATAAATCTACAGAAAAAGAGATAGAAGCTGTAGTTAAGTTAGTAGGATCCGCCTCAATATTTGCTTCGAAGCTTTGGAAACCACCTTTAACAGTTGCGAACATCATATGTTTTACAGAAAAATCAACACTACTGTGTGCTACATCAAGATTCCATTTTGAATTTGTCATTTTAAATTCCTCCATTTATTTGTTTAATTAATATATCTCGATTTAAAGATTTATAACTTCGAGATAATTATATGATCTTAAAGAAGAAATGTCAATGTGTTTGCTTTGAAAAAATGTATCTATTAATTTTCTTGCTAGTAAATTATTAGTTCAATAGGTTTTTACTAGAAAGCTATTAGATAATGAAACAATCTAGCTAAAGACAATAATCAGAAATAATAGTACTCACCAGCGTAGTATACGTTTATATATGAAGAAAAATGCTTAAATATTTGTAAGGTGAGAAATTTAAATATAAATGCTTATTTAATAATGTCCAAAAGTCCGAGTAAAAGGATGTCATAGAGGGAGGGGATGAAGGACATAAACGGGAGGAAAGCCAGAGTAAAAGATCGTCATAGAAAAGATGAAGGACATGAGTACCTACTTTATTAAATATCCTTGGACTTATCATGAACTTAAAAAAGAAGATGCCAAACGGCTAATTCAGTGCATTGATTACTTAGAAAAAGAAGATGTTAATTGATTATTCCATTTATAAACGATCAAAATTTTATATCGTTAATCTGGCATTTACATTCCAGTAATGAATTTTCCGAACCTATGTGTAAAAGTAGCTTTTACATTGTTAAAGACTTCACTTTCAATGCCGACAATGTTTAATTTTCAAAGGTGAGAAAAGATTCAGTGAGTTTCATCACAAGTTAGAAAATATTTATTTTATTCTGAACAGATTGTGAAGTCACTTGTTAGTTTGATGAAAAAGGTGTAAATTTAATATATAGAAAGTTAGTGAAAACATTCACAAACTTTCGAATGAAAGCTAGCTAGCTTAAGATTATGTTAATGGTTTATGTGAAATTATTCACAAATACTAAGGAGCTGAAAGATCATGATGGAATTTTTAAAAGGACCTAAAATGGCTATCATTTGGACAATATTACGAGTTTGGTTGGGAATACAGTGGCTTAAAGCTGGGTTACCAAAAATAACAGAAGGGTTTGATGCTACAGGATATTTACAAGGAGCTATTGCAAAGGCTAGTGGAGATCACCCAGCTGTGCAAGGGTGGTATGCAACATTTCTAGAACAATTTGCACTACCTAATGCGGGACTATTTAACATTTTAATTCCATGGGGAGAAGTATTAGTAGGTTTAGGTTTAATCCTAGGAGTTGCAACCATTCCTGCATTAGTGGCAGCAGGATTTATGAACTTAAACTTCTTACTAGCAGGTACGGTAAGTACCAATCCAATATTATATACAGCAGCCATTATACTAATAGGGGTTGGTGCAGCAAGTTATTACTACGGTTGTGATAGAATTCTGATTCCTTATATCAAAATAAAACTAGAAAAACGTCGGGAAAAGAACAGAAATGACCATCATCACAAACATCTTCCAGTTCACTAGTTTACTACTGGTGATGTTTGTAAACAAAAAAGGACAGATAAACTGTCCTTTTTTGGGTTAGAGATAAGAAAGTATAAATATTTGTCCTTAGGTTTCATTTCTATAAGGCAGGCAATATAATTGGGAAAGATTATAACACATTATCCTATTTATTCCTCACGCCTAATAGCTTAGCGGAGGATATTTAGGAGCGATGTAAACTACCTACAATCATTGTTCGATTCTATTTTTTGAAAAAACTTTTTTCTCAAACACTTAGTAGAGCTCTAAATTTTTTGTTGCGTAATTCCCTTTCCTCATCGGAAGCTAAATCATATTTTTTGAGGAGATGAAATAATTCATTTAATTCTGTTTGATTATGTGAATAGGTTAAATAGTCAAAACAAGAAACTGCCAACTCTTCTGGTAAATATGGCTTTTGTTCTGTTAGTTTTTTCTTAACATCATCTAAAGTATGATCAATGTTACAGAAACTCATTTTTATTTCCTCCTAACCGCCGATATGTGACATTTCAATCTTTTTACGAGTAGTAGAAGACTCACTACGATCTAATGAGTAACGATCTTTTCGCTTAAACCAAATTTTCTCTACTAAGTCTGTTAATTGCTCATCAGTTGCATCTGACCTAATTGGCTCTCGTAGATCATGTCCTTTTGATGAGAATAAACATGTATATAACATGCCATTTGCTGATAGTCTGGCTCTATTACATGTTGAACAAAATGCATCTGAAACAGATGAAATAACTCCAATTTCTTCATTTGACCCTTTGTAACGATAACGTGTTGCAACTTCACCAGTATAATTAGGGTCAATTGCTTCAAGTGGCATGACTTCATGTATATCTTGAATAATTTCTTTTTTAGAATATACATCTTTTAAGTTCCATTTGTTTGTGTTTCCTACGTCCATAAATTCAATAAAACGTAAAATATGTCCCTTGTCTTTAAAGTATTTAGCCATGGGAAGTATTTCTTGTTCATTCATACCACGTTTTACGACCATGTTAATTTTTACCTTCAAACCAGCTTGTTCAGCAGCGTCAATACCGTCTAATACCGTTTTAACCGAAACATCACGACCATTTATTTTTCCGAATACTTCGTCTTGTAAAGAGTCTAAGCTGATTGAAACACGTTTTAAGCCAGCCGATTTAAGAGAGGTTGCAAATTTGGGTAGAAGGGAACCGTTCGTCGTCATGGCAATATCTTCTACACCTTTAATTTTATTAATCTTCTCTATGAGCTGGGGTAAATCTTTTCTCATTAGTGGCTCTCCACCTGTAATTCGAATCTTTTGCACTCCTAGTGAATGGACAAATACCTTTGTAAGTCTTTCTATTTCTTCATAAGATAAAAGCTGACTTTTCTTTAAAAAAGGATAATCAGGTCCGAAGATTTCAGCTGGCATACAATAAGTACAACGAAAATTACATTTATCTGTAACAGATATTCTTAAATCACGTAGAGGACGATTAAAATAATCATAAACTTCGTTATTGTTTGAATTCAACCTGTGTACCTCCTTAAAACTATTCCCCTTTTATCCTCTCAGGATGTGAATAAACATTAAATGATTGACCTCTAATAAATCCTACAGCCGTAATATTTAAATCATCAGCAAGTTTAATCGCTAAATCTGTAGGAGCAGATTTGGATAAAACAATACCTACACCGATTTTTGCTGCTTTAACTAAAACCTCAGAAGAAATTCTTCCGCTAAATACGATAATCTTATCACGAACAGGTAGTTTTTGTAGGATACTATATCCGTATAATTTATCTAAAGCGTTGTGTCGACCTATATCAGTTCGACTTACAAACATTTTTTCTGGACTACATAAAGCAGCATTATGAACACCACCTGTATGTTTAAAAACAACACTACTAGATTGCATTTCATGCATTAATTGGATACATTGTTGGGGAGTAATTGTTAATTTTGAAGTTGATGTTTTCGTTGTTTTAACATCATTTTTGAAATAAAATTGTCTACTCTTCCCACAACAGGATCCAATAAATCGTTTCGTGTATTGCTGTGGATTAGTTCCAATATCAACATGCAAAGTTACATAAGCAAATCCTGTATCTTCGTCAATTTGTAAAGATTTAATTTCATCATAAAACCGAATAACACCCTCAGATGCTAAAAATCCAACAACCATTTCCTCGAAATGAGTAGGGGTGCATACCATAGTAGCAAATTCTTGATCATTAACAATAATGGTTAAAGGAAATTCTGAAACAATAATGTCTTCAGTGTTTATCAAATTTCCATTTTCATATTTTATAATTTTACGATTAATACTCATATCCATCATACATCACCTGAATTTTTAGATTACTAAAGTATAAACACATAATGTTTTTTAAAACAAGTAGTAAAGATTAGCTATCATTTTTTGTATAAAGTTTATTACAAAAAAGCAATCGAAGTTATCAATTATGTAGGGATGGTAGATTTTGATTTACGATTAGATAAAAGTTTACCTTAAGGATAGTGTCATGAAATTACTTGAATAGAGTAATAACATTATGATGTAAGGTTTCAAGCACTGTTAACAAAGCGAGCAAAAAAATGTTGCGGTTATAAAAAGAACATGTTAATATTTCTTTACAAAGTTCATGATTTTGTAACATCTTGTTCTTGTGGCAGCGAACCTGTTAACAGCTCAATTTGTTACAGAAATGTAAGCGATTAACTGTTGGTCCGATAGTAGCGAATCCTGCTTGAAACTAACCGTCAATCACCAAAAATTTGCACAATTTTGTTGCATGTTTTTGGAGGTTGGCGGTTTTCTTTGTTATCCTGCTCTTTTTTATAAGCTCTTTTCGTAAACTTTTTTGCTTTTTAATTTTATTTTCAAAATATATCGCCCTGATTGCCAAAAAATATCCCTGTAAGGATGGAAGAAAAGAGCTGCTCTCCCGATTCAGAAAGAAAATCCCTTGTATCCAGGGGGGAAAATCCGGCTCCTGGGATTTTTCCGAGAGCAACATTCTATGCGAAAACAGCCTTTTTATAAAATTTTTGCATGTAGAATGATCTAAATAATGACCTTTAGATAAAGAACTAAGTAATAATGTGAAAAGAGCACGAAGATAAGGTGAATATGTAAGGTGAGGTACTTAAGTAGTAAAACAATCATTACGAAAGCGACTTGTAGTAAATAAGTTAGGAGATGAATTTGTGAAAAAGACAAAAAATCGGTGGTTAATTGCTGCGTCAGCAGTAGGAATCCATATTTCAATTGGATCTGTTTATGCTTGGAGTAACTTTACAAATCCTTTAATGGAAGAATTCGGATGGACATCACAACAAGTTCAATTAACATTCAGTTTAGCTATTTTATTTCTTGGTTTGTCAGCTGCATTTTTAGGGCATTTTGTTGAGAAGTATGGACCAAGAGCAGCAGGGCTTCTTGCAGCGGCATTTTTTGGAGTTGGTGTAATAGGTGCAGGATTTGCTGTTAGTATTGGTTCTCTCACACTCCTTTATGCTACATATGGTGTACTTGGGGGAATAGGCCTTGGAGTAGGTTATATTGCTCCAGTTTCAACATTAGTTAAATGGTTTCCAGATCGAAGAGGTTTAGCAACTGGCCTTGCAATTATGGGCTTTGGATTTGCTGCAGCAATTAGCAGCCCAATCATGGAAGTTTTAATCAATTCAGTTGGTATAGCGAATACATTTTATATTTTAGGAGCTTCATATCTTATTATTATGACTTTATCATCATTATATTTAGAAAAACCACCGGTTAATTGGGTTCCTGAAGGATTTAATGAAAAAGTGAAATCTAGAAAATCAAGAATAAAAGAAGATTTGTCACAGTTAACAGCAAATGAAGCAATCAAAACGTCAAGATTTTATTATCTATGGATCATGCTATTTATCAATGTTACATGTGGAATTGCGATTTTATCTGCTGCAAAACCTCTTGCACAAGAAAGTATTGGTCTTTCAACAGTAGAAGCAGCTGCATTAGTTGGTGTTTTAGGAATTTTTAATGGTCTTGGCCGTATTGGATGGGCTTCAATCTCAGACTTTATCGGTAGACCGAACACTTATACCACATTCTTTGTTTTGCAAATTATCTTATTTGCTTTATTACCACATACACAAGAAGCAATGTTATTCCAGGTTATGTTAGCCATTGTATATACATGTTATGGTGGGGGATTTGCAGCAATTCCTGCTTATATTGGTGACTTATTTGGAACAAAGCAGCTAGGGGCTATCCATGGATATATTTTAACTGCATGGGCAGCAGCAGGATTAGCAGGACCAATGTTTGCAGCATGGATGAAAGATACAACAGGAAGTTATGCAACAAGTCTAACGTTCTTTGCTGGTATGTTTGTTATTGCTCTAGCTGTTTCTATCTTCATTCGTCGTGATATTAATAAGCTACGTCAACAAAATGTTGGTGAAAAATCAAATAGCACAATGGCTGGTTAATTCTTCTTCCAAAACGTTTATAGTTGTGTTAAAATACCTCATGCTAACACCTCTAGTAGGTAGGAGGGTATAATGAATAAGTACGAAGCAGAATTCAGTAATATCGTTCGTTCCTTTCGAAAGAAACATATGGGAAAAGGCCCAAGTAAGATTACGACAACATTTTGTAAAAATTGGGCTATATGTGAAATGGAAGGGAATTTATCACCAGTTGAGAAATTTATTGCTAGTGCAGATGAGGGAAAACAAGCCTTAAGATCTGCTCGAACTGAAATGGTAAAGCAAATGTATAAAAAGCATCCTCCAGTTGAAATGGAAGATTTTTTAGGATGTCATTATGTTGATCTTTTTGTAGACATTGATATAGACCGAGATTTTGGTATGTCAATCTTTGTTTTTGACGAAGATATTCAAGAGAAATTTTGTAAATAAATTTAGGTATGGCACTTAGTAGCGATCCTGCAAAAGACTAACCACCGTTTAACTCAAATTTAACTAGTTTGGGATAGCGGTGGTTTTTTCTTTAGTTGTACATGTCACCTGATTTAGAGGTGTTAAACTGTCTTTAGGCATTGGTTTAACGGAAATCAATAACAAATTAAACAACATTAATTGATAAACAAATCTAATTCAAATGAAAAATTAGCTTATTGCTAATTCATCTTAATTACCAATAAGCTAGTTTTTCTCTTAATTTATATCGATGAGTTTTATACTAAATCACATTAGTTAGAGCTTTCTTTCATAGTTTAATAGATAAGGAGTGATTCATATGGGAGAATCAAAACATCAAGGACCTATAAAAGCAACAAAGTCACCACAACCAAAGCATTGGGTAAGTCCAATTCCCTTTGGTTTAGGTAAAGTGAAGCCACAGCATTTCCGCGATACAATGAAAATTGCATGGGATAATCGAGATAATTTAGGATATGCAACAAGAATTGTTACTAAAGGTGTTTGTGATGGTTGTGCTTTAGGGGTTTCTGGATTGTATGATCAAACGCTTAAAGGACCTCATATGTGTACAACAAGGCTAAATGTATTACGTTTAAATACTATGCCGGCTTTAAAAGAAGAAATTGTACATGCAGATATTGATGAACTAAGAAAATATAGTAGTACAGAACTAAGAAAGCTAGGAAGAATTCCATATCCACTTATTCGCAGAAAAGGAGAAAGGAAATTCTCTCGTCTGTCATGGAATGAAGCAATGGATGTGATTGCAGAAAAAATGAAGAAATTAGATCCTAAGCAATATGCGTTTTACTTAACATCACGTGGAATTACGAATGAATCTTATTATGTAGCAGCAAAGGTTTCTCGTTTTCTTGGAACTAATAATATAGATAATGCTTCGCGTATTTGTCATTCACCAAGTAAAACAGCGTTAAAGCGTTCGATTGGTGTTGGAGCTTCAACAGCAAATTATCAAGACTGGTTTGGTACAGATGTCTTATTATTCTGGGGAAGTGTAGCATCTAATGCGTCTCCAGTTTCTACTAAATATATGTTAGAAGCAAAAAAACGTGGAGCTAAAATTATTGTAGTTAATCCATATAAAGAGCCAGCAATGGATGAATATTGGATTCCTTCTAATATGGAGTCCGCTTTGTTTGGGACAAAAATTGCAGATGACTTTTATCAGGTAAACATTGGTGGAGATATTGCCTTTATGCACGGCATAATGAAGCATTGGTTTGAAATGGAAGAAAAATCTCACGGATCCGCTATTAACCATGAATTTGTGCAAAAACATGTTAATGGCTATGAAGAGTTAAAAGCAACCGTTGAACAACAGTCATGGGATGAGATTATCAAATCATCTGGTATATCACAGGAAAGAATTGCAGAATTAGCGATTTTACTTGCCAATAGTAAAAATGCTGTTTTTGCATGGGCATTAGGATTAACAATGCATTCATTTGCAACAGATAATATCTCTCAAGTAGCAAACCTTGCTTTATTAAGAGGCTACTTAGGTCGTAAAAACAGTGGATTAATGCCATTTCGTGGACATTCTTCTGTTCAGGGATCTGGAGAAATGGGAGCAGATCCATTTGTTCTTCCTGGAGGAGGTTTTGATACAGAAAATGTAGAGCGGATTGAAAGAATTTGGGGATTTGATCTTCCAAAGTGGCAAGGAGATATTGTGGGAGTTACTCTTGAAAATATCGTTCTTCCAGAAGATCATGAACGAAAAATAAAGATGTACTATTTATCTGGAGGTAACTTCTTAGAAACGATGCCAGATCCTGACTTTGTGGAAAAAGCATTATCAGAGCTAGATATTCGTGTGCATCAGGATATCATCTTTAATACATCAACATTAGTTGATGCAAAAGAAGCTGTTATTGTGTTACCAGCGAAAACTCGCTATGAACAAGATGGCGGAGGAACATCTACATCAACTGAACGCATGGTGTATTTCTCTCCTGAAATCGAAGGCAACAAAAACTATATTGAAGAAGCTCGATCAGAATGGAAAATTTATATTGATCTTGCTAAGCGTGTGAAGCCGGAAACTGCTCATTTAGTAGATTTTAAGACTGGTCAGGAAATCCGTGATGAAATTGCTGTTGCGAACAGAGATTATGATGGGGTTCAACATTTAAAGAAGCAGGGTGACGTGTTCCAATGGGGTGGTGCATGGTTATGTGAAGGCGGAGTATGCCCAACACCTGATGGAAAGGGTAATTTAATTTCAGTTGAAATTCCTGATTTGAATAGAAAAGAAGGACAATTCATTGTCACTTCAAGACGTGGTAAGCAATTTAATTCAATGGTATATAAGGAAGTAGATCCATTCAATGGTGCTGACCGCTATGATGTATTAATGAATGCTGAAGATGCAAAACGATTAAGTATTGCAGAAGGTGAAGGTATTGTTGTTTATAATGGCTTTGGTGTATTTCAAGGAAAAGCAAAATTTGTTGAAATCGCAAAAGGTAATGTTGAGGTTCACTTTCCTGAAGGAAACTTTTTATTACCAAGAGGAAGATATGAAAAATTCGCTGGTATTCCTGATTATAATATTACGGCAACTGTTGAAAAGGCAGATCGCTTTAATGCGCGTAAAGATGTTCAGTACAATGAAAAGCGAATTGAAGACTTAGAGGTAAATGCACCAGTTTAATCTGTTGTGTTTAGAACCCTGGTAGAAATACCTCTAAACAAAGTCTAGTGGTATCTTTTTTTCTACAGATCCTACCTTTTATGAGATAAAACACTGGTTCTAACAGATAAAGACGTCAAATAGCAACAAACTTTGAGAAGTGAGCTTTATTAATAGAAGAATAAATAATTTGTAGAGACTGGGACATAAGTATTTAAACTAATGATAAACCCGAATTATAAGGTGATATTTCAATTAATCACTCACCTAATAGTTCGGGTTTTTATTTGCTGTCTTTAATAGATTTTGTGATTTTGGAAACTATTTTTAAGAACTTAGTGGAATGGAGCGGAAGACACTAGAGCACCTACTTAGAATAGAGGGAAGGCTGAGACCCCGCAGGCGTAGCTGAGGAGGCTTAGCTTCCTCCCCGGCGAATGGAGTGTCTGCAGCGCAATGGAACGAACTTGTTTTTTAACCTAACTGAATTTAGATTTATTCGCTTTTTTGGATGATTTCTTTAATTATGTCCCATCTTTTTTTCGAGTCTCGAATCATTTTACTTTTCTTTATAACAGATTAAGGATTATGATATGAAAGTGAAATATACAAAGAAATAAGGTGATTTTATCTCAACTTTAACTAGTACAGCTCCTAAACAAAGTGAAACTATTCAAGAGAATAAAGTAGTGCTATTTTGGAGTTTTACCGTTTGGCTTGTTGTTATGAATACAACCATGTTTAATGTAGCATTACCAAGTGTATTATTAGATCTTTCATTAAACTCAACAACTGCTTCATGGATTGTGTCAGGATATTCCATCGTATTTGCTATCGCAACATTAACATTTAGTAGATTGTCTGATTTTATTCCAATTTCTAAACTACTATTCATTGGATTATCCATTTTAAGCTTAGCATCACTCATTGGTTTTTTCTCGAATAATTTTACATTGTTACTTGCTTCTAGAATTCTTCAAGCAGCAGGAGCTGGTTCAGTACCCGGATTAGCAATGGTGTTAGCGAGTAGGTATATACCAGTTTCTCGAAGAGGTAAAGCAATGGCATTAATCGCTTCAGCTTCCTCTTTAGGTTTTGGGTTAGGACCTGTCATTGGTGGAGCTATTACACAATATTTAGGTTGGAATTATTTGTTTGCAATAACAGGCTTAGTTGTTTTGTTTATTCCTATTTTTCAGAAACTCTTACCAAAAGAAGATGTAAAGAAAGTGAAGTTCGATACATTTGGAGGCATATTAACTGCCTTAACGGTTACCGGGTTATTACTGTTTTTGTCAAACTTTAATATCATGATCTTAATAAGTAGTGTCATTTGTATGATATTCATGTGGAGACATATTCATAAAGTAGAAATTCCATTTATCCAACCTAAGTTACTGAAAAATCGAGAATATATAAAATTACTATTTGTAGGGTTTACAGCTTTCATTTGTCATTTTGCAGCATTATTTCTCATGCCAATCATTTTAACAATTGTATTTGAAAAAGATCCAGCAGAGGTTGGGATGATTATTTTTCCTGGTGCAATATTATCTGCGATTGCTGCTCAATTAATTGGCCGGTTAATTGATCGTTTTGGAAACAAACCATTAATTATTTTTGGTCAATTATTTCTCTTAATTGCAACAATTTTATTTGCGTTGTTTGCAACAGTTTCCCCTTATTCGATCTTGTTTACATATATGTTCATGAGTATAGGCTTTTCAGCACTAACATCTAGTGTGGCAAACGAAGTATCACGTATTTTACCAAAAGAGGATATCGGAACAGGAATGGGAATGGCTCAGCTTATTCAGTTTTTTGGAGGAGCGTTTGGAGTTACACTTACAGGTATTATGATAACGTTACAGCAAGAATTTACAGAAGAAATTATTTATCGAAATATATTTACAGGTTTAGTTATCTTAGTTTTATTTGCAATAACTAGTTTTACTTTTTATATTAAAAATATGAAAAAGAAGGTCTCTTTATATTAAAATTGGATGTTATTCTATTACACTTGTCTACACATCTTATTTCTATATTCATAAGATATAGAAACAGATGAAAGGAGTGATTGTTAATGTCAGAGCAAAGAAGAAGACCTGTTATTAACGCAGAGCGAGTAATCATTAACGCAGAAGAGGTTATTATCATCGAAGCAAATGATAAAAGACGTCACAGAAGAGAAGATGTTGCAGGAGTGGAAGATCGAAGAAGATACGATGATGATAATGTGTTAGGTGTTGAAGATAATAGAAAAAGGCGCTTTCCCTGGTAATTGTTAAAAATCAGGAAGAGGATGACTCATAATCCAGGGGTTAGACTTACTGACCCTTATGAGTTATCCTCTTTTTTATGATTATTAAATTGGATAGTGAGCAAGGAATACATACTAGTTTGTAAAGATTAATAAAAAACGATAATGTGTCAAAAGAGGCACAAAAGAATACCGTCTATTTGTATACAATATAAATTATAAAACTTTAGAGGTAATACTTCATGATTGAAAAAGAGAATGATAGATATTGGTTAATCAACTTAAGAAAAAAAAGAGGATATTCACAAGAAACACTTTCACAGTTATTAAATATTGATCGAGCTTATTACTCTAGAATAGAAAATGCTCAACGAAATCCTAGTAAATCAATTGCTAATAGTATTGCAGAATTATTAAGATTTCACCCTTCCATTTTTGAATTAGAAGCAAATCCTTTTCATTATGCTCTTGATGATTCACCTATTATTATTGCCCATTGTGATTTAGATTTAAGTTATACTTGGATATTTAATTCCCATCCAGATTTCAATCCAAAAGATGTAATTGGGAAGACAGATGATGAAATTACTGTAAATAATGGAACATTAGCATTAAAAAATTTAAAGCGAGAGGTGATAAACTCGAAAAAGAAAATAAGTAGAAATATAAGTTTTCCTTTATCAGATGCTATACATACCTATCATGTGTTTTGTCGTCCTTTATTTAATAGTAAAGGTGAGATTATCGGAGCTTCGTCTGTCTCCACAGATTTAACTCATGTAGAAATGGACTTGGATTGAAAAAATGAATGTCAGGAGAGATCGTTTATGAAATTAGGGTCTAAGGTCACATATATAAATGAAAATTCTGATGTTTTTATCATTATTCATGATTATAATAATGGTCAAGTAGAGATTAAGAAAGTTGATGATGAAGGCTTTAAAGTGAATCTAGCATTAAAATCTGAGTTAAAAGAAATGTCTGAATAAGTGATAGAAACTCGCTAGAATAGCATAATAGTAGAATATTCTTTCAGTTTATTTGATTGTAATTTACATGTTTTTGAACGAATTTTTATGAAGCCCGTTTTTAGCATCATGCTAAAGAACGGGCTTTTTTTATTGTGGAAGGTAAAGAGCATCTTCTATTTCTATTTGATTTATGCTTGTCGCTTAATGATAAGCTCATTCCCCTTTTCTTATTATTTGGCTATGTTAAAGCTTAATGTTGATTTTTAGCACTTTGTTGATTGGAGTGAAAGGCATGAGACTCCTGCTTAGAGAAGCGTGTCAAAGGGAGACCCCAAAGGCGCTTGACGCCGAGGAGGCTCCCGGACCTAGGAAAAAAGGTACTTTTTTCCCGGGAAAGCGAATGCCTGTAACGAAAATCAACAACAAAGTTTAACAGAGCCTATTATTTAAACTGGAAACAATTCGGGCTTTTAACATATTGTATTGTGTTGAAAATTTTATGAAGAGGTGAAAATTATGCATTTTCAAGATGAACAATCACTTGTGTTGAGTGCAGCTAAGAACGAAATGTTAGCCAACTTTTATAAATACACAAACCCATCACTATCAATGATGTATTATCAGAAACATTTAATGTGTATCCAGCAGTTAGCAGCTGCTGATTATCGAGGGTATCAAGAAAATCAAATGTACACCAGAGCGGGAGAACAAAACTCTTTTGTTAGAGTTCTTCATACATCACCAGATGCACCTGCTGTAGACGTATACGTAAATGGACAAAAAGTAATAACTGATTTAACATTTAAAGAAACAACTGATTACTTACGATTACCGCCAGGGCAATACACAATTGAAGTGTATCCTGCTGGAGACATGTCACAACTAGTTCTCCAGGAACGTGTCGCATTAACAAGAAACACATACTATACAGCTGCAGCAACAGGTAAATTAGCTAACATTAGTCTTGATGTTTTTGTTGATAAACCATATGTTAGTCCGAATCAAAGTAAGGTAAGAGTCATCCATTTGTCACCAGATGCACCAAATGTAGATATTGCTGTTAAGGGTGGAGATGTGTTATTTAGAAATGTACCATTTAAAAAAGCGACAGATTATCTAACACTATCACCTATGACGGTTAATTTAGAAGTAAGAGTTGCTGGAACAAATAATGTGGTTTTATCAATTCCACAAGTACAACTAAAAGCCGGAAAAACTTACACTGCAGTTGCTGTTGGGTTAGCGAATGGTATGCCAGCATTAGATGCAATCTTTTTAATGTCTTAAAATCTTTTAGGGAAAGTTACAATCTTGTGACTTTTCCTTATTGTCATTGTTTTTTATAAGGGCTGTTTTCGCAAACTTTGTTGCTATTAAATATCCTAAGCAATCAGCACTGGAATAAGTCTTGTGGCAGCTTTTCTTCATAAAATAGTACCCTTATAGTGAAAAACTCTATTTTCACTCCAAATCTTGGTTACATAGCAACAAATTATTCAGAAAAGAGATTTTATTAAATTTCTATGTTAAAGAAGTTTGTGTTGATTTTTAACAATTTATTAATTGGACTTGAATATAAATGAGACTCCTGTTTAGAAAATGTAACGGCTGAGGCTGCCTAGAAATAAAGGGTATTTTTTTCCACGAAAAGCGAAAACGGATTTCATCTACTACAACTTCTCTAGTTAATTAACTGACAATGTTATTCTTATTTTTAATTTCCGTTACACAGAAAAAGATAAACTACTTCAGGTTTATTCAGTGAAAGATTTTTTTAAGTAAATCATTATGAAGAAGCTGATAATAATGGATTCATAAACAAGGTGAATGGATTTTTTGATAAATATAACAAGAAAAATCATGAAGTGAGTGATCAAGAAATAACTCACGATGCGGACGAATAAACATCCTGCTTGTAGACAAGGAAGTGAGCTTAATAAAGCATGAGAAAAAACAAGAAAAATATTTTAAGAAAAAAAGTGATAAGGTCTCAATATTAATAGAGATTCATGGTAAAATAAAAAAGTTCTTATATATATCAGGGGGTAAAAGATGGACGAAGCAGCAAAAAGATACATCGAATTATATATTCATTTTTCCGAAGGGCTAGGGCGGTTTTTAACAAAAAACGAACAAGATTTTTTAAAGTGGTTAGTCATTAACGAATAAATACATAGCAATATCAGCAGAAAGGTTAACAATTAGATGTTAGCCTTTTTTATTTATGGATGGTACAAATAATAGCCCGATTTCTCATACTTGATTGCTTTTAGAAAGTTGTTAGGAAGTAAGGAAATCGTTTCATTACGCTCCATCTCTTTGCTTTTCCTCTAAATATGCAAAAATCAATAGTCCTCTTCATTTCATTCAATAACAGAAAATTCAATCGTAACATTCATAGGGAAAACAGCCGAGTATGATACTGCCAGTAAAACAAACTATACAAAAAATTAAGAATTATTTTAACAAGATGGTTTTAAAAGGATATGTAAATAGATGAAATTATAAAGAGTTTATAAAGAAATGAGAGGCAATGTTTTTTATAGTTATAATTGTAAGTGAAAGAGGGAGTTCATTTGAATAAAGACTCAATTTTATTAGTAGAAGATGATCAAGAGATTGCAAGAATTGTTTGTGATCACCTCAGAAAGGAAGGGTACCATATTTCATGGGCCTCTACTGGTAAAGAAGGCTGGGAAGATTTTAAGGTTGAATCTTTCCAATTAGTGTTAATCGATATAATGCTTCCTGAAATGGATGGTTTAACACTGTGTAAGAAAATTCGTTTAGAAAGTGATATTCCGTTGCTTATTATCAGTGCTAGACATGAGGATGAAATGAAAATTCAAGGATTAGATTTTGGTGCAGATGATTATTTAACAAAACCTTTTAGTCTTGAAGAATTAAGCGCTAGATTAAGCTCACATTTAAGAAGGTATCGAAGGTATTTAAGAAAAGATGAAAACAGCAATCAAACGAAGTATGATCACGGATTGAGGATTGATTTTCTCAAAAAGGTTGCTTATTTAAATCATGAGCCGATATTGTTAACAACAAAAGAATGGGAATTATTGTTGTTACTTGCTAAAAATCCTTTCCAAACCTTTTCTAAGTCAGAGTTATACGAACATATTTGGCAACAAGAAGATATGGAAGGAAACAATACGATTACAGTCCATATTAAAAGCTTACGTACTAAGTTAAACGATGTTAGCCGATCTGCTAAATATATTCAAACCGTATGGGGAGTGGGCTATCGATTTATTGGTGAGGAGATTATATGAAAATTAAGTATTGGTTAATGATGAGTTTTTTGATAGTCATGCTGTTACCAATGATCACGTTATATCTTCTTTATATTAGTCTTAGTAGTTATGACGAAGAACAGGACGTGATTGAATATATGAATGTTTATAATCAAACGATTTCTATTGAAAATACCCTGCAAAATCCTGATTTATATAACATTCAATCAAAAGAAAACTATGAAAACTTAGCTAGTTTAGTAAGCAGTAAAATAAAGATTGTTCTTTATCGTTATGATGGAGTAATCTTATATTCTTCAGTTGAAGATCCAGCAACAACAATGCTATATCAGACTAATCTTCATGCTTTATACCAAAATCTAAACGAAATTCAAAAAAAACACAGATCTTATGTAATAAAAAAACCATCTTTTCTTGAAGGTAAACTTATCGGTTTTTATGAAATAACTATAGCTAGAGAGCAATGGGTAGAAGGATTCAACAAACGCTCTATATTTTTATTTACTGTCGTAGGTGTTTTTTTCCTTTCATTATATGTAACAATCGTTATTTTATTGAATCGAAAACTTAACAAACCATTATTTATTTTACAAAATCAAATGAATGCTTTTGCTAAAGGAACAAATATCGATAATTCATATAAATATAAAAAAGATGAAATCGGTGATTTATTTATTCACTTCGATTCAATGAAAAAACAGATAGAAGAAACGAGAGAAGAGCTTGAAAAACAACAAAAGGAAAAAGAGTTTATTGTTGCAGCACTTTCTCATGATCTAAAAACCCCACTAACTGTAGTTCAAGCATATACAGAGGCACTTTATCATGAACAATCATTATCAGCAGAAGAAAAAATCGATTACAGAACAATACTTTTTGAAAAATTACATTATATGAGACAAATGCTTGATGATTTGGCAATTTATGCGAGTTTACAATCAACAAACAATACGATAGAGCTTATTGATGTTGAGGGACAAGAGTTTTTCGAAATGCTTTTATCTAGCTATGATGAGCCATGTGCCAAAAAGGGCCTTACTCTCCACGTTCACCAGGAAATAGAAGGTAATTATCACGTGAATGTTAAGCAAATGATGAGAATTGTTGACAACTTAATGACGAATGCCATTCGCCATACTGATAGCGGACAAACTATCTGGCTCGCTGCTTTCTCAGAAGAAACGCCAGTACCAAATTGGGTCTTTGCTCCTTTTATGAACGAACTAGATAAGTGGAGGCAAGATGGAACAATAATTGTTATTCAAAATGAGGGAGAAGCAATTCCTGATCACCTTCTACATTCAGTATTCGAACCATTTAAACAAGTAGAAGGAGCAAGGGGGCTTGGAGGAAGTAGTGGTTTAGGTTTAAGTATATCGAAAATGTTGATTGAAAAACATGAAGGAAAGATCAAGCTATGGTCTAAAAAAGGATACGGAACTTTAGTAGCTTGTTGGTTAAAGAAAGGATGACTTTAAAAATGATATTAAAAAGGTTACTAATTGGAACAGCGATTGTTTGTCAAATAGGATTACTAGCAGGGTGCTCGGAAGATGTAGAAGCTTCTTCTGGTGATATTGTTCTTAATGTACTTGAATCAGGAAAAGAAGTAACTGATTATTATGGAAAAGCTACTCTCAAAATGTATTCAGAAGATGTAGAAACTGAAAATCTAGTAATTGAAGAGTATGTTGCAAAAAATGGTCAACGAAAGGTAATTACAACTGATTTGAACAATAAGAAAAAAGCTTTCGCCTATAATACTGGTGATGAGTTAATTACTTTTGATGAGAGTACTCAACAAGCTATAAAAATAGATTTATCAGATGAAGATTTACAAACCAATCATACTCAAAAAGAACAGCTTATCAATATATTAGAAGGAATGAAGAATAGTCATACCTATAAAGTTGTTGGTGAAGAAAAGATAAACGGAGTAAATACTTATCATTTAAAAGCTACACCAAAAACCTCTGATTCTATTATAGGAACGATGGAATTTTGGGTTGATAAGAAAACATGGTTTATGATGAAAACAGTGACTACCTCAGGAGATATGATTTCAGAAATTGTTTATGAAAAGGTAGACACGTCACCGAATTTTTCAGATGAAACATTTAAAGTGAATTTACCTGAAGGCATTAAAGCTGTTCCTTTAGATACAGAATTCAATAGTCAGACAGGTACAATATCAGAAGCCGAAAAAGCAGTAGGAAAATCAATATTAGTTTTTCCGGAAAATAACGTTAAGGTAGAATCAGTTGATTGGCAAGAAATAGGGGGCGAGATCAATCGAACAGAGGTAAATATAATGTATGCTAGTACTGAAGACGCGACTCCTTACTTTTTAGTCTCTGTTTTTCCTACCCCAAAAGGTGATGATATGGAAATTGAAAAAACACAATGGGTTGTTCGTGGTCATAATGCAGAATATATGGAGGAAATTAAAGCAATTAGCTGGGATGAAGATGGATTAAGATATAACGTGATGATTACTAATCCTGACCTTACAATTGAAGAAGTTATAAAATGGACTGAAGATATGGAATATCAATAATTTGTAAAATCTCTATTGTTGATTAGCTTTACAACGTTATCAGATCATTCAGCTTAAAAGAGAATGTAGGTGTACTATGATCCCGAATTTTATAGAAACAATTTCTTATATTTTAATAGGTTGTTGTATTCATTTTATAGGAACATTATTAGGGAATTATCGAAAGAAAATAAGTGTAATTATTGAAATGACTCTTGTCATTTGTGTAATTGGATATGTATTTTATACCAAATCTTTTTTAGATAGCTTTATCTATTTAGCTATTGTTTCAAGTAGTTATTTTGCTCTCATTACTGTCACATCGGGTCGTAAAAAGTATGAAGAAATATTATTGGAGATCAAAGACATAGATGTAGAAGAAATTGAACTGCAACGTGATTTCAAACGAATTATTATAGATATCACACTTTCCCTCTTTGTTTTAAGTTTTGCGATGGTATTTTTAATTTTTGGACCAGAAGGAAGTCCTTTAAAATACGTGATCATCATTAGTCTTTTTACAGCAATTTCTGAGATTGTTAAACGAGTTTTGACTTACTTTCAAGTAAAGTTATATTATGAGGAAAAAAATGATACATTTTTTATTCTTTCAAAATATGAATCCCGTAAATTTTCTGCAAAAGATTGTGATTTCGCACAAGTAGAATCTACAGTTGATATGTTAAAATTACATCCTTTTTTAACGCTTTTTATGACAAATACAGATTTTACGACTAGCATCCATAAGGTATTAAAACTTTCATTACCAGGAGAAACAATTTATGTAACAGTGAAAGAGTTAGATCGAATGAAAGAAATATTAAGAGAAAATCAACAGTTGGAAGAAATGCAACAAATAATTGTATACCCTTTTTATCATAGAAAAAATATAAAAAGATTAATAGGAAAGCTCTATTTTGCAGCAACGGTAAAGGGAATTTCTGCATATTCAGCTGTATTATTACTTTTATATTATTTGAAAGCTCCTCCATGGTTAATGATCGTTGTTGTTTTAGCTTATTGGCTATTAAATATATATTTATCTGATCGTGTATTAAAGGTTGCAATGGATGCGAAAAAAATAAAAGATCCAGAAATTATTTCTTTGACTCATAGAATGTGTACACGAGCAGGAATAAAAAATGTTGAGCTTTATGAAACAGAATCGTCAGAGTTTAATGGTCTTGCAACAGGAATGAATATTGGTAGATCAATGATTACCTTAACTTCAGCTACATTAAAACTGCCAATTCATGCAATTGAAGGGATCCTTGCACATGAAATAATTCATGTGAAAAAACGTGATATATTGTGGGGACAAATCTGTAGAGCGATATATATATCAATTATCCTTATATTTGTTTTAATGATTCAAAAAGAAATAACAAATATAGATGATTACAAGATTCCGTTGTTTTTTGTTATATGGTTCATTATGATGTTTTATCCCATTTATCAATCGTTTTACCTTCAATGGATGGAGGTAAGAGCAGATCATATGGGTTCTTCATTATTAGATGGCAATCAAGAGCAAATGGCTGAAAGTTTAAGATTACTTACAATCGAACAGGATATTGCTCTTAATAAGTCTTTTTCTTATAGCATGACAGAAGCAGAACAGAAAAAGAAAGTTTCCTCATTAGATCGTGATCGTTGGTTTTGGCGTCTAGTAGAATTTCAATTTATGGCACATCCTCCAATGTATTGGCGTGTTCGTACACTTGAAGAAAATAATAAAGGCTGGGGAAAAGCAATAGTAAGACGCTGGGCTATTGATCGTTTGAAAGAATCTTTTACTAAATAACGATGTAAAAATAGAGGTGGTGTTTGACATGTTTGCTAAAGTTTTCTTTATATGTGGTGTATGTTTATTTCCATTTGGAATCTATCTTGCATCAACTTCTATGATTGGCGTAATTTTAAGTGTTTTAAGTGGAATGTTTATCTTTTTTAGTGCCCCATTATTATCTTCGAGAGCACATTGAATGAGAGTACTGGATTACTAGTTTATTAAGGGCTCAGCCGATTGAGTAACGTATATTGGTGAAAAAAATAGCGTCTTGCGTTTCTCTCAAAACCTCCAATCTTGGGGGTTTTTTATATTATTTGCTATTACTACTGGCTTTTTCAAAGTTCAATTCTTCCCTAAGAAAAAATGAATACCTGTAAAGGATTGCAACAAAGTTTAACAAAACCAATCCTTAATAAAAATGTGATGCCATAGGTACAGCGACTTTTCATTTAATAGATTTTAGTATAAGATATAAACATATGGTATTAGTACCAAGTGTTAATTTTATATAAATATATTCATATCCTGAAACTGTAAGTAGAGAAGGGAGTAAGTAAGATGAAAAAAAGAGTTGTCATTACAGGAGTTGGAGCGGTTACACCAGTAGGAAATGACGTGGAAACTTCTTGGAATAATATAATAAATGGTGTATCTGGTATTGCTCCTATGAAAAGAATAGATTCAGAAAAATTCAATGTAAAAGTAGCAGGAGAGGTTAATAATTTCATTCCTGGTGATTTTATTGATCATAAAGAAATAAAAAGAATGGCTCGTTTCACACATTTTGCTATTGCAGCAAGTAAAATGGCAATTAGGGATGCTAATGTTGAAATTGGTAAGGATATTTCAGCAGAGCGAGTAGGTGTTTGGATTGGCTCAGGTATTGGTGGACTTGATGAGTTTGAGGAACAGCATAAGCGCTTTTTAGATAAAGGACCTAGACGTGTAAGTCCTTTTATTATCCCGATGTTTATTCCTGATATGGCCTCAGGACGAGTATCGATTGAATTAGGTGCAAAAGGAATTAACAACTGTTCTGTAACAGCATGTGCATCAGGAGCCAATTCAATAGGAGACTCTTTCCGTGTTATCCAAAATGGAGATGCTGATATGATGGTAACAGGTGGAGCAGAAGCTGCTATCACAGAGATGACCATATCAGGATTTGCTAATATGACTGCTTTATCTACTAATCCAGATCCTAAAACAGCAAGTCGTCCTTTTGATAAAAATCGTGATGGGTTTGTCATTGCAGAGGGTGCAGGTACGATTATACTAGAGGAACTTGAACATGCTTTAGCACGTGGAGCACATATTTATGGTGAATTAGTTGGATATGGTGCAACAGGTGATGCTCATCATATTACAACTCCAGCACCAAATGGTGAAGGAGGACAACGTGCGATGAAGTTAGCTCTAAAAGATGCGAATCTTCAACCAAATACAGTGGATTATATTAATGCACATGGAACCAGCACATATTACAATGATTTATATGAAACAGTAGCTATAAAAGAAGTATTTGGGGAGCATGCTTATCACTTAGCAGTTAGTTCAACAAAATCAATGACAGGTCATTTACTAGGAGCGGCAGGGGCGATTGAGGCCATTTTCTCTTTATTAGCGATTAAAGAAGGAATCCTTCCTCCAACAATTAACTATGAAACACCAGACACCGAGTTGGACCTAAATTACGTGACAAAGGGTGCTAAGAAGGCAAACATTGATGTCGTTTTATCAAACTCGCTAGGTTTTGGTGGTCATAATGCAACGTTGATTTTTAAGAAATACAACAATAAATAAAAAAAGGCCACTATCATTGACAAAATGATAATGGTCTTTTTCTATTTCATATATTTAAAGAATGTTATTTAGTATTTAACAGAACCAAATTCTAAAATAGTATTCTCTAAAAGTAGTACTTTAGAATTTGTCTTTAGTAGGATAATCACAATATTCTATGATTGTTCCTTCAGTGTCTGCGGGATTTAAATAAATTAGCCTTCTGCCATGTTTGTTTGTCCTAAGGCTATCTTCCAAAACTCGTATTCCTTGTTCCTGAAGTTCTTTGAGAGCCTCATCTAAATTTTCAACTTGGTAGGCGACATGGTGTACACCTTTTCCTTTTTGTTTGATGAATCTTGCAATTGGTGATGTTGTATTATTAGTTGGAGATAAAAGCTCAATTCTTTCGCCATCCAAATCAATAATCGCTATTTCACTTTCAACACCTTTAGCGTGACTTGTATAACGATCTATTAATGAGGCATCCAAAACCTTTATATAAAATGATATACTACTATCTAAATCTCGTACAGCAATACCGATGTGATCTAATTTTTTTCTCATGAATTCAGCCTCCTACTCTAGCTTTTTTCTTTTATTCGCATTTCTTCTGATACTACAAATGCTAGATCTTCATTTCCGTATAATGATAAAATATTAAGTAAAGTTTGATTAGCAATATCGCCAGCTTCTTCTTTAGGAACAGTTAACTCTATTGCTTGTTTAAGCGCAGGGTTTACTTGTTGCTTTGGATAAGCTTTTTCATATATTTCAAGGGGATTAAGGTTATTATTAATACACCATTGGGAAAAAATTAAGATCATCATATGTTCATCTTTTTGATAGTTTTCAATAATTTTCTTTTCGATTTCTTTAGAATTCAAGGTCATTTCTCCTTTATACCAGTGTGTTCAATAGTCGATGTAATAACTTCTTTATTCAATAAACTTTATTATACATGAAAATAGTGAATTCTTCATAAGAGGAGGTAGTTTATCTATTTATTTCAATTTAACATAGGCATTCACCCTTGTAAGATAATCTACATATGTTGTGAGAAATGGATGTGAAAGGGTGATTTGATGAGTGGTAAAGTTCGTCATTATTACGCTGGAGGTAATACAGCAAAAGGGTTCTTCAGTCTTTATGATTCCGTATTAAATGATTTAGAACGTTTATTTATTTTAAAAGGTGGCCCGGGTACAGGGAAATCTTCTTTAATGAAAAAAATCGGAAAATTAATGGAAGATAAAGGACTAGATGTAGAATACCTTCACTGTGCATCAGATACAAATTCAATAGATGGTGTTATTTTAACAAACGAGAAAATTGGGGTTGTTGATGGAACAGCCCCACATGTGATAGAACCGAAAGCACCTGGAGTCATTGAAGAGTATGTGAACTTAGGAGAAGCCTGGGATTCACAGCAGTTAATTAGTAATAAAGAAGCAATACTTAAACTTAATGAACATATCGCTCTTAAATTTGAAGCAGCGTATGAAACATTTGCAGAATCTCTAAGTGCGCATGATGATATTGAAGATATATATATTTCAAATATGGATTTCACAAAAGCGAATGAGCTCACTGAAAATCTAATTTCAAAATTTTATGGATCAGAACTTTTTAAAAAGGAATCAATTGTAAAGCATCGATTTTTAGGTGCAGCAACACCAGATGGAGCAGTAGATTTTATCCAAAATTTAACGGAAGATATAGAAAAGCGGTACTTTATTAAAGGCAGAGCAGGATCAGGTAAATCAACTATGTTAAAGAAAATTGTTTCAGCAGGTGAGAAGAGGGGCTTTGATGTAGAGGTATATCATTGTGGATTTGCCCCTAATAGTCTTGACATGGTGATTTTACGAGAAAAAGGTATCGCAATCTTCGATAGTACAGCACCTCATGAATATTTTCCAGATCGTAGCTCTGATGAAATTATTGATATGTATGAAACATGTATTACACAAGGTACTGATGAAAAGTTTGCATCAGATATAGAGAGAACTACGAAAGCATATAAAGGTAAAATGAAAGAAGCGATTGGATATTTAGCTGAGGCTAAAAAATTAAGAGATGAATTAGAATCGTATTATATAGAGGCAATGGACTTTATAAAGGTAGAAGAAATTCAGCAAAGCATTATAAATGAGATTGAGTTATTACTAGAAAGAAAATGACTATATGAGACGGATACGTTTGTATCCGTCTCAGACTGTTGACAAACGCTTGCTTTCTTCGTTATTCACCTTGCTTGGGTTGGTCTCGACTCAATGCCAAATAGGGGAAACTCAGCTTCTCACATGGCTTCGTGCTTCGAAAGTTATCTTATATGATAGCCTTTATAGTTTAGTGGTAATAAGAGAAATTTGAGCATTTAAATTCGAAGTTATTAACCAGATAGAATTAATAATAAAAAACTGCAGTTAATTTTGCTTGTATTGATATTTCTCTTTTTTGAATTGGTGGTGTTGTTTGAAATGGACTTTCAGCTGCATAGGAGAACATTATTTCTCTAGAAAGTTGAGAAGATGAATTTTCAGTTACTTTTGAAGGAATAGGATTAAAAGTTACACCAATTTGATGTCCAAGTGATATTGCTTTTAATGTAGCTTGTTTCATTGCCTTGTTAAGAGCCTGTTGATAATGATATTCTTCATTTATTAATGAAAATCGTAAGCCCTCAGCAATATTTGCTCCATTTGAGATGGCAATTTCATAAACTTCTCCAATTTTATCTAAGTCAAATAAGTCGATCTCAAGAATATGATTGATTTTATATCCTGTAAGAATTGATTGTTCTTCAATGTTACGATAAATAGGAAGAATCGTATATGAAATGGTTTGAATTTGTTCATTGGTAAGTCCGCTGTTTTTTAATGCGGTGATGACGTTATTAGTGATCACAGCATTTTGATTTTGCGCTTCTTCAACATTTTGATTCTCTGTCATTACTCCTAAAGTAATGGATGCTTTGTTTGGCATGGCTGTGACCATCCCAGTACCTTCAACTGTTAATTTTCCATGGTTTTCTCTTGAAATAGGTGTAGATCTAAAATAATATGGTGATTGATGATAAGCCAACAAGTTCCCTCCTCTAAATGCTCATTTTGTAGACAAGTTTTCCCTTTTATAAGCATGAAATTTCATATTAATGGCAACATTATTGTAGTAATGGTACTATATGTACGTTAGAAGGGAGTTTTTATACATGGAAAAGATTGAAGTTGGCGAAATTTTTACAATTACAGATGAACAAGGGCAAGAAAATGAAGTAGAAGTGTTAGCTGCAATAAATCTAGATAATACAGATTATGTTGCTGTAGGGTTTGTTGATGATATTCAAGATGAGTCAGAAGAAGACATTGATGTTTTCTTTTTAATGGTTGATCAAGAGGGCGATTTTTCACCGATTGAAAGTGATGAAGAATTTGAAAAAGTTTCATCAGCTTTTGAAGATTTAATGGAAGAAGAAGAATAGAGGGGGGGAACCCCTCTGAAATTCTTCTCTTTTTTACAAGCTTTCTTAAAAATCGTTATTGATTTCGGTTTCAGTTATTCGCTATTCCGGAGAAAAAAGAGCAGCTTTTCTTATTTAGTCGGAACATAGCTTTTTATTTCATTTCCTTCAACAATATAACCAAGTCTTTCAAGATGCTTTCTAATTCCACTTCTTTCCCAAGTCAACAATAAAGTATGTTCTAGTGTTTTCTTCGGATAAAAAATACCTTGTGATGACAATTCTTCAAAATTCATTCCCGAATTTACATATTTAGAAATGATGAGATCACGTTGTTCAATAATTGCTAAATATTCTTCCATCGCAGACTGGAATTCTTTTTTTGTGAAAATACCTTTTTGGTGTCCGGTAATATAAACATTAGCATCAAGATTTAGAAGCTGTTGCCCAGATCTAACGAAATCATTAATATGACCATCTGTACCGTTATACCAAGGACCAAATGAGGTCATATCATAGTCTCCAGTGTAAACAACACCGAAATCTGGGAAATAAGGACAAGCAAATCCTTTCGTATGTCCTGGAGTATGTAAAAAGATCACATGAACATCATCAAAAGTATATTGTTTGTCATACTCATATGTACCATCAATACTTGAAAGAGATTTAACCCATTCTTCGGGAATGCTCTCTTTCCATTTTTCAACACCTTTTTCTCCCCATTCTTGAAAAATCCCATTATTTTTTGCTACTTGATCAATAGAAGAAACAATTTCAATCTCAATAGGATTGATCCATTTCTCTGCATTAGGAAATAGATGATTATGACATGTGTGATCAGGGTGGTAATGTGTATTTACAATTAAATTTACTCCATGATCTTCCTCTAGCTTAAGAAGTAACTTTGGATCTGCACCAGTATCAATTAACACTTTTTCCTGACAATCAATATACAAGCTTCTAGAATAAGGTACCTTGCTATGATTAGGACCTTCAATAATTTTAATAGGACCGATTTGTTTCAAGAATATCCCCTCCACTTTTTTGTGGTTATTATAATGAATGAGCGTTCACTCATTATATCATATATCTTTTTGCAGATGAATTTTTTTCTAGCTCTGTTTTTAATAGAGAGGCTCGATAGGATTTTTTCATGATTTTATACATGGTTAAAAGGGACAAGCATAGGATAAGATATAGACTTTTTTGAAAGGAATCTAATTGATGATTTTTCCGACTAAAAATACTGCTGCTTCAATATACGCAACAATGTCAATTACGTTTTGGGGAGTTTCCTTTGTTTCTACGAAAGCAGTTTTAGATAAGCTTGATCCATATACATTGCTAGTTATACGTTTTGGAATTGGTTCACTATTCTTATTACTTTTATTACTATTACTAGGTGAAAAAATAAAGATTTCTTTATCTTATCTTCCTCATTTGTTTGTTTTAGGTATATTAGGTGTGTTTATCCACCAAGTAATTCAAGCAACAGCGCTTTTATCAATAGAGGCTTCATCAGCTGGATGGATGATCTCTTTTTCTCCGATTTTTACCGTAATTTTATCGATGATATTTTTAAATGAAAAACTTACGGTTATGAAAGTGATCGGTATGATATTGGCGATATTCGGTGTTCTTATGGTAACATCAGCCGGTTCTGAAAATGGAGTTGCACCTTCTTTAAATTTTGGTTATTTATTAATGATCTTAAGTACATTAAATTGGGCCGTATATTCTGTGCTTTTAAAGAAATTAAATATCCAATTATCACCATTAGTTATCACATTTTATATGAGTTTATTAGGCTTTGTGTGTACCTTGCCATTTTTATTTCGGAATAAGGGATGGGAAGAGTTAACCCTACTTAATAGTGGAGAATGGGGGCATTTGTTTTTTTTAGGGATATTCGTTTCTGGTGTTGCCTATTGGTATTGGGCGAAAGCTCTAACTGTTCTAGAGGCGTCACAGGTATCTGTGTTTCTTTATCTAGAGCCATTAGCCACTTTAATTGCAGCTATTATTCTTCTTAATGAAAAATTCATGATCATAAGTATGATAGGTGGCATCATAATTATAATAGGAGTTATTTTTGTAAATGGTCAATTTCACAAGATATATACTCGATTTTTTCAATTTAAAAAGAGGTAAAACATTATCTAATATCCTAAAAAATTGACTATTCTGTTCACTTTTATGTAGATGAGGAGGTCGATTTCTCTGGATGTAAAAAATCGTATTGATGAAGTTCTACAAAATGTTGAAGACTACTCTAAAGAGGGCTTAAAACAATCGCTGAAAAACTTAAATATTCAGTATAGAGATCTAGAAGATATTTTAATTCGGAGTGATACAGCAGGAAAACCATATTATCGAAAATTGTTATTTAAAAATGATTGTTTAGAGCTCTTAGTTATGGACTGGTCTGAATTAGAGTGTTCTCCACATGATCATGGTCAATCTTATGGTTGGATTCAAGTAATCAAAGGCACAGCCAAAAATACGGTTTATGAGATGAAAGGTGATCAATTTCCAATAGAACTACTTACAGAGCTCCAAGAAGAAGGGAAGTTGTTTTTTGCTCCACATAAAGGGATTCACAAAATGGCTGTTTCGAAAGATTCAAATCTTGTCACACTTCATCTGTATTCTCCACCAATAACAGGGATGAAGGTGTTTGATTTAGAAAAATGTGCAGCATGTATTGTTTCTGATGATTGTGGTGCATGGTGGCCAGATGATCAAACTCAAAAGGTAAAAGAAATTAAGCTGAGAAAAAACTGACTAGTTATGGTCAGTTTTTTTTATAGGGTTTTTTAGTAAGATTGTTTGTAGATTTTTCTTTTAGGTGTTAACTATTCTTTAAGTCTGAGTATTTTCCATCAACCAGTTCAGCACATAGTTGAAGAATCGTGATGTGAATTTAGTTTAGATCATTATCTATCATTTCACTAATTACTTTCGTTAGTAGATCAAACAAATTGATAATAGTTTAGAAAAGTAGAAAAATAGTTTATGATAGTAATTCTAATACAGTATTTGAAATAAAGGATGTTGAGTAATAGATGAAATTAGTGTCATGGAATGTAAATGGAATTAGAGCGTGTGTTCGCAAAGGGTTTTTGGATTATTTTAATAAAGTGAATGCAGATATTTTCTGTATTCAGGAATCGAAATTACAAGAAGGACAAATTACGCTAGAGTTAGATAGTTATCATCAATATTGGAATTACGCAGAAAGAAAAGGTTACTCTGGCACAGCTGTGTTCACAAAAAGAAAGCCTCTTTCTGTTTCATACGGTTTAGGTGAAAAAGACGATGAAGCAGAAGGAAGAATTATTACGTTAGAATATGAAGATTTTTATTTTGTCACAGTTTATACACCTAACTCTAAAAGAGATCTGGCAAGACTTGATTATCGGTTAGAATGGGAAGATGAAATTCGGGATTATCTAATAACACTAGAAACAAGAAAGCCTGTTATTTTATGTGGTGATTTAAATGTCGCACACAATGAGATTGATCTGAAAAATCCTAAATCTAATAAAGGTAATTCAGGGTTTACAGAGGAAGAAAGAAGCAAAATGTCACAGCTTTTGGAATCAGGTTTTGTTGATAGCTTTAGGCATGTTTATCCAGATAAAGGTGACTGTTTTACGTGGTGGTCTTATATGAGTAAAGTGAGAGAAAGAAATATCGGATGGAGAATTGACTATTTCATTGTTTCTAATCAATTAGCTAATCATATTTCTGATGCTCAAATACATTCAGACGTATTAGGTAGTGATCATTGCCCTATTCTACTCGAAATTGACTTACCATAGAAGTGCTGTTTTCAATTACATTGTTTTTTATGTATAGTTAAGTTAGTAGAAATGATAAAACATCAGTAAAATGCTGAATGGAGGATACACTTTGTTAATTGAACAAGTAAAGAAAGACTTAATACCGCTAGTCGAAAATAAAGGTCAAGAAGAGGTGCTTTTTCAAGTAGAAATAGATTATCTCCAAAAACATGAATTGCTTTCAGCTGATGAAGCAAACCTTAAAGTGACAAATTCTTTATCTCGTTTTCGTGAAGCATATATTGAACGAAGTAATAAAGAAACAGACGAAAGTCTTGGTGTTGAAGAATCGAGCTTTCTTAATGAGTCGATATCTTATTTAAGACATCATAAAGCGGAATTTATCTACATTGAATCTAAATGGTTTGAAATGATAGGTGTTGATTCTCTTTCTTTAGAGGTTGATGATGTATTTGGCACCTATGATGTTATGCTTGGACTGAAACTAAAAAAGAAGGCTGAGAACAACATAAAAGAATATTTAAATCAACATCACTCTGAGAAAGAATATAAATTTAATTTAATGTTTAATCAACAAGACGGATTATGGGATTTAAATTTCCCTTTGGATTTAGTAGAAAATGTTACGGAGAGTTCTTCTATTGGTGATGTATTAGCTACTATATATCAATTTTTGTTCAAATTAGTTGAATTTGTAGAAGAAAAATAAACTTTTGCTTTCGTGTTAGGATCTTTTTTTGTCATTTATCAAATAATTACCAAGAGATCTTGAAATAAATGAACAACAAAACCAAAAAGAGGTTGGGACATATATAAGGAAGTCTTACAAAAAGACGAATAAATCTAAATTCAGTTAAGCTGAAAGAAATAAGTTCGTTCCATTGCCCTGCAGACACTCGCTTTCCACGGGGAGGAAGCTGAGCCTCCTCGACGCAAGCGCCTGCGGGGTCTCAGCCTTTCCTCAATTCCCGTAGGAGTCGAGTGTCTTCCGCTCCATTCCACTAGTTCTTAAAAATAGTATGCAAAATCAAAAGAACTATTGAAGATGGCAAATAAAAACCCAAACTATTAGGCGAGTGTTTAATTGACATATCACCTAATAATTCGGGTTTATCATTAGCATCAATACTTATGTCCCAGCCTCTTCATTTTTCCATCTTTATTATTCACTTATGTAAGAACAGCAATAATCTACAACAGAATATGCTTTAACTTGAAATGATTCATTAGCAGGCACGTAAAAAACACCGCTTCCTTCAATTGTCTGCCAATCTTCACCTTGTAATTTATAATCTAAATGTCCAGCAACAATTTCCATTTCTTCTTTTAAAACAGCGGCAAATTCATAATCTCCTGGTTGCATGATTCCTAGTGTTTTTTTTGTTCCATCTTCAAATAAAACTGTTCTGCTTGTCACTTTACCTTCAAAGTAAACATTTGCTTTCTTGTCGATTGTAATATTAGTAAATTGATCCATAGTAAACACCCTTTCTTTGTCATACCTTTAAATTTAACATAAAATTAGGAATAATCAAATAGTTTACTAGAATAATGGAATAACCTTCAACTGAAAGCAAATGAAAAATAGAGTATAATAGTTTACATTATCATTTTTTCTAAGGAGTTCTTACATTGGATAGTTTTAACTTACAATTCTTATATTGTATTATCATCATTGCATTAGGTTATTTATTAAAAAGACGAAATATTATTAAAGAAAGAGATGGAGAAGGATTATCAAGAATTATCTTCAACCTTACTCTACCATGTTTAATCATCGTAACTTTTAATGGGTTAAAAATTGATAACTCTCTATTTATTCTCATATTCATTGGATTTATATACGGAATTATTATCGGATTTCTAGGACTATTTTTCTTAAAAAAGAAGAATAGAAAAACCAAAGGTATGGTAGGTATGATGATTCCAGGTTTTAATATCGGCTTGTTTGCGTACCCACTTGTTGAGGTGATTTTTGGTGAAAAGGGAATCACTTACTTCGGTATGTTTGATGTAGGGAATGCTTTTATTGTTTTTGGTTTAAGTTATTTGATTGGAAGCTTTTATTCACAAGGAGATGTTCAACTAGACTTCAAAACAGTAATTCGTAAAATGACTAAATCAATTCCATTAATGACATATATCTCCGTCGTTATATTAAATGTCATAGGATTAAAGCTTCCTAGTACAATGATTAATGTTGCAAGCATTATCTCAGAAGCTAATATGCCGATGTCTTTACTGTTATTAGGAATTTATTTGAATTTTACTTTTAATAAAAAATATGTCAAACTAATGCTTCAATTTTTAGGTATTCGATATGGTATTGGACTACTAGCAGGAATTCTTTGTTTTCTGTTTTTGCCATATGATAACATGTTTAAATATACATTGCTTATAGGCTTTCTTTTGCCAACTTCTGTATCAGTTCTGCCATATTCGGTCGAATTTCAGTATGATAAAAAATTCGTAGGAACGTTGTCTAACATAACAATCGTGATCAGTTTCGTGTTACTATGGGTGATTGCTAATGTAATGATGTAATATTTCATCAGCCCCACTTACACAGTTGCCTTTAATCTGGTAAAATCTTAATTAACAACAGCATTCGGAGATATAAATTTATGTTACAGCCATAACTCTGCCAGGATAGGATAGAAAGTAGGAAAACGCTAGATGGAAACATTTATAGAACAGCATGAGGTTGAAATGCTCGCATTTATAGAAAAATTAGTTAATATTGACAGTGGTTCATATGATAAACAAGGTGTAGATAAGATCGGCGAAATTTTAACTAAGCATTATAAAGAGCTCGGATTTAATGTTATTGTTGAATCTCAAGAAGAACATGGAAATCATCTGATTATTCAACATAAAGATGCAATAAACCCAGCAATTATTATTCTTGCTCATATGGATACAGTTTTTCCAGAGGGAACTGTATCAGAGAGACCTTTTCAAATGATCGGAAATCGCGCCTATGGACCAGGTGTTATTGATATGAAAGCAAGTCATGCAACGGTTTTATATGCAATCAAAGCACTGCTATCAGAAGGTCATGAAGGGTATAAAAACATTGTGATTGTATTAAATAGTGATGAGGAAATTGGTTCACCTTCTTCACGATCGATTATTGAGCGAGAAGCAAAGGGGAAGAAATATGCACTTGTGATGGAGCCTGCAAGAAAAGATGGTTCCTTAGTATCTTCAAGACGAGGTAAAGGAAATTATACCTTAATTGTAGAAGGAAAAGCTGCACATTCTGGTATTGAGCCAGAAAAAGGTAGAAGTGCAATTGCAGAATTAGCTCATAAAATTATTCAATTACATGAATTATCTGATCATGAAAATGGAATTAGTGTAAATGTTGGGTTAATTGAAGGTGGTTCCAGTGCGAATACAGTTTCGGATCATGCAGAAGCACAAATTGATATCCGAATTAAAGAGATAGAGCAAGTAGAGCTTCTTGAGGAAAGATTAGAAAAGATTTGTGCATCTTCAGATGTAGCAGGTACGAAAATATCATTAGAAGGTGAAATGAATCGACCACCAATGGAAAAAAATAAAAAAACACGTGCTTTACTTCGAATTATTCAAGATGTAGGGGATGAAATTGGAATAGAAATTGAAGACACCTCAACAGGTGGTGGATCTGATGCTTCATTCACATCATCTCTAGGAGTCGCAACAATTGATGGATTAGGTCCAGTTGGGGGAAATGCTCATAGTGACAAGGAGTATTTAGAAGTACCTAGCTTAGTCGAAAGAACACTTTTACTTGCTACAATTATTAAAAGACTTACGCAAAAGCTACAATCATCCAATACGTTGAAATGATTAGTAATCAATATCCTAATTCTGCTATTTTTAAAAAATTCAATATGTAGAAACAAAAGACCAACTCAATTTTGTGAGTTGGTCTTTTGTTATGTCTACTAGTTTCTTTTCCCATAGTACTTTAAAAAAGTATTACGTGTAAATAATCAAATGAAAAGATTAGTATTTTTCTACTAAGTTTGTTAACGCTTACATATAATGGTGGTGATATTCTGAATAACTAAAATATGAAGCTAGTAGGAGGGGTTTGTATGCATGCAATTTGGTTAGCCATTATAGGGACAATTGTATTTATTTTAGGGTACAGATTTTACTCAAAATTCATTGCAGAAAAGATATATCGACTTGATCCTAATTTTGTCACACCTGCACATGAATTTAATGATGGTGTTGATTTTGTTCCTACAAAAAAGAGTATTTTATGGGGACATCATTTTACTTCCGTAGCAGGAGCAGCTCCAATTGTCGGACCTGCAATAGCAGTTTATTGGGGGTGGTTGCCTGCTTTATTATGGGTATTATTAGGTACTGTATTTGCTGCAGGTGTACATGATTTTGGAACGCTAGTATTATCTGTACGTAACAAAGGACAATCAGTAGGAACACTTGCAAACAAGTTAATAGGCAAAAAAGCAAAGTTATTATTTTTATTTATTATACTTATTTTGGTTTTAATGGTTAATGCCGTATTCGCTTGGGTTATATCAAATTTGTTTATCAAATTCCCAGCTAGTGTTATTCCGGTATTTATTGAAATTCCATTAGCTGTATGGATTGGATATTCAGTATACAAACGAAAGAAAAGTATGCTTATTCCATCGATTGTTGCACTTGCTGTTATGTATGGAAGTGCGGTTTTAACGAGTAAGGTACCTGCTTTACAAATAGACTTAGTAAAATATTTTGGTGGTGCAGAAGCAACAACACTTTTTGGTTTGAATGGTGTTTCGCTAGCATTTTTTGTCTGGATTATAATTTTAATGGTTTATTGTTATATTGCGTCAATTCTTCCTGTATGGAAACTACTTCAACCAAGAGATTATATAAATTCTCATCAATTGGTTGTGGGACTCGTTATTATGTATGCGGGGTTACTATTTTTAAACCCTGAAATCACAGCCCCAATTACAAATCCAGATGCTACAGATAAATCCTGGTTTCCATTACTTTTTATTACAATAGCATGTGGAGCCATTTCCGGATTTCATGGACTTGTTTCATCAGGTACAACTTCAAAACAACTAAATAAAGAAACGGATGCGCGATTTGTTGGATATTTAGGAGCTGTTGGTGAAGGGTTTTTAGCTCTTATTGCGATCATTGCATGTGTGACTGCATTTTCTAATGTAGGTGAATTTAAAGCAGCATACAGTAGTTTCGCAGCAGCAAACGGTGGTGGTCTAGGTAATTTTATCGCAGGAGGAGCTCAATTAGCGACTGGTGTTGGTATCCCTGCTGATATTGCGGGTACAATTATTTCGGTTATTGTCGTAAGTTTTGCTGCAACAACACTTGATTCATCAGTTCGTTTAATGAGATATATTATTGCAGAGCTTGGAACAGAGTATAAGATAGACCGTCTAACAAAGTCTCATTTTGCTACATCACTTGCTGTTGTAGCAAGTGCAGCATTAGTTTTATTACCTAAAGGACCAAATGGTTTTGGCTCTGGTGGATACCTGTTATGGCCATTATTCGGTACTTCAAACCAATTATTGGCAGGAATTAGTTTACTATTAATCTCTATTTGGCTCAAACGCCTAGGCAGGAATTATCTGGTCACATTCATTCCTATGGTATTTATTTTATTTATGACTGTGTGGGCAATGGTTCAACAAGTTGTTTTTGAATGGTCAGGCTTGGGTGGCACAGATACAAATCTACTATTATTTATATTTGGAAGTATCATTCTCGTTTTTGCGATATGGATCATGTTAACTGCACTAAAAGAGCTTACTAAAAAAGAAGATAAAATTTTAAAGAGATAGCTGAGTTTATTTTCATAGAGGTGGGGGAAATGGGCCTCCTCAAGGGGGGGTTCTTTTCCCTTCCTTGTAAAAAGATATTAATATATTCAGATTTAATCAACAATGAGCCTGAAGATAGCTTTTTTAAAGGCTATTTTCTGAACGATTGTTGCTATGTAACCAAAATTTGGAGTGAAAACAGAGTTTCCCCACTATAAGGGTACTATTTTATGAAGAAAAGATTCCACTAGACTTAATACAGTGCTGATTGCTTAAGCTTTTTAAAAACAACAAAGTTTGCGAAAACAGCCTTATTAAAAAAAGGGGGGTTAAGGTGAAAGGATTAGTAACAATTAAAAAAATGATACAACTATATGATGATATTTTGTCTGTGCAGCATCGAACAGAAATTGCACGTGAATTGAGAGATGAAGATGATTTGTTCTTATTACTATGTTTATCTGAAACATTAGGATTACCAAATCCTGCATTTTACTATACTTTAGAGCTTTACCCTTATATGATCGAAAAATTTCATGATTGGCACTTAAGAATGGGAATGGAAAAGTCACCATTAGATGGAATACGTTGTTGTTAAAGGATGATGACCATGTTTATTGAAAAGAAATTGATTTTTGTTGGTGGAAAGGGTGGCGTGGGAAAATCGACGAGTGCAGCAGCGATAGCTTTAATGTTTGCTCAAAGAAACCAAAATGTTTTATTAGTATCAACTGATCCTGCACACAATGTTGGAGATATTTTTCATACAAAACTTAATAATCAGGCAAAGGAAGTATGTTTACATCTTCATGCAATTGAAATCGATCCTTCACTTGAGTCATTAAAATATATACAATCAGTAAAAAACAATATAAAAGGGGTAGTGAAATCGTCCATGCAGCATGAAGTAAATCGACAAATTGATGCTGCTAGCTCATCTCCGGGTGCTGAGGAGGCAGCTTTATTTGATCGAATGGTATCTATCATTCTAGATGAAGGTGGTAAATACGATAAAATCATTTTTGATACTGCGCCTACTGGACATACGATTAGATTACTAACACTGCCAGAACTAATGAGTGTATGGATAGATGGAATGCTAGAGCGAAGAAAAAAGCGAAATGATAATTATACTCAGCTATTAAATGATGGAGAACCTATTGTAGATCCCATTTTTCAGATTCTTCAAAAACGAAAGGAACGGTTTGCTCGTGTTAGAAGCATCTTATTAAATAGTAATGATACAGGATTTATGTTTGTCTTAAATCCTGAAAGATTGTCAATTCTAGAAACAACTAATGCTGTTCAAGTTTTAGCCAAACATAATATTGATGTGAATGCACTTTTTATTAATAAAATACTGCCCCAAGAAATAGAAGGGGAGTTTTGGAAGAATCGTAAAGAAAATGAAAGAGATTATATTAGGTGGATTGAAAGGGAGTTTCGTTCACAAGAAAAATACTTCATCCCTTTGTTGCAATCAGATATTAATAGCTTGGAATTGTTATCGGCTTTTTCTCAGCAAATAGAAAAAGACTTTTTGTCTTATAGGAGGACCTATTGAGGTTCTTTTTTTGTGGCATCGGAAAAAATTACGTATAATCTTTTTCATTACCATGTTTTCTTAAGCTAATTATGTCAAATTAACAAAAAAGTGTTAACATTGCTATGAAATATGCACTAAAGAAATTGATTTAGCTTAGTAATATCGATAAAATATACATTATTTTCTGTTATAAGGTATAAAATAAGGAGTCAACATGATTATGATTGTAAAAAAAGCATCGATTCTTGCGATAGCTGCAATGATTCAAGGATTAGCCATGACATTATTTCTATTTCCACATTTTATTCCATCTGGTGGTGCAGCTAGTATAAGTGTTTTGTTGAATTTCCTGGTTAATATCCCATTTGCTATCACTCTGTTTGCTCTAAATGCAAGCTTTCTGCTAATAGCTGTTAAATGGCTTGGAAAAGAAAGTGCTTTATGGACAATGTTTTGTGTAACGATTACTTCAGCAACAATTAACCTTCTTACACCGATCATGATAACTCCAATATCGTATGTTTTTCTCGATCTTGTCATTGGTTCAGTGATTTTTGGCTTAGGTTTAGGAATATTGTTTAAAATGGGTGCATCTTCTGGTGGTATGGATATTTTAGCTTTAATTCTTGCGAAGATAAGCGGACTTCCTCCAGGGAAAATATTATTTGTAATTAACGGATTGCTTTTACTTTCAACTGGGTTTGTTGTTGATTTGAAAATTATCATTTATGCGGTAATTTGTCAGTTTATCGGAACAAGAATTCTGGATTTTGTTTACAAGCTTCCTGTGTTACCTAGCATTTCATTTGCAAAGAAGAGTTATTGAAAACAATATTTTTTATTTTAAAAGTCATTCAGTTCAAAGAGAGAAAATTTATTATTAAAGGTATTAAGTGAAAAAGCTTGATAATGAATGTATGTGGAGGTTTATAAGGATGGACAAAACAAAGATTGATGAATACATTCAACAAGGAATCTATGGCGTTCGTGAAATTAATCCTGATGAAAGACGTCAATTTCTTGGTACTTTAAGAGAAAGAGTTGTCGTAGTTTTAACAAAGCAGCAAGTAAGAGAGAAAGGGACTTATAAAGAAGTAGAAGAATTAATGAAAAAAAATAGTGAAGCAACACTATTTTTAAATGGGACAATGAACTACACTTTTTTGTCAGATTACATAAAATTAGCAAATAAAACTGGTAATAAATTTCTAATTTCTACAGATAAACAAAGTGAAACAGATTTAGGCTTAGTATTAGCTTTTGATTATGCCATAGATAAAGAAGATATTTACCTAACAAAACCCCTGGAAAATCAACAAACTCACGAGCATGATGAAAATAGTTTGATTAAATTCTTCAAAAAATTATTTTAGGAAAGGTCTTTTTCGTAGACATTGTTGTTTTTAGAAAACTTATAGAAACAACTCTTTTTAGGTCTAGTGGTATCTTTTCTTTCTAAAGATCACATCTTTTATTCTGTAGTATACTGGTTCTAACAGATAAAGGAATTAATTAGCAACAATCTTTTAGAAAAGAGATTTAAGAAAAAGCCTTCATTCGAGAAAAAATGTTATCGAGTAAAGCACGCTATTATTTGTAGTGTGCTTTTTTTAATGTCTTTTATAGATGTAATTTCCTCCGTTCTCCTTCTTGTTTATGAAGATTTTTCTGAATATTTAAATTAAACATCTTCGATTATAAGTAAAAAAATCTCGAATAGTATAGTAGTAGGCTTATTATAGTCTGTTAAATTGTCCTTTTGATTAACTCTTAGTAAATTGCTTTAGGTTAGTTTTTGAATTTTAAAGTCTTAAAATCTTAAACAAAGAATTTATTTTATTCAAGTTGTGTCTAAATGAATCAATGAGTAGCTTTAGCAATTCAAAATAAATAGAAATGAGGGGGTAAGTCGTGTACAAAATTAAAGCATCTATGGCTGGAAGTGTATGGAAGGTATTGGTAGGTGTAGGGGAACAAGTTGAGGAAGGACAGGATGTTGTCATTTTAGAATCAATGAAAATGGAGATCCCAATTGCAGCAGAAGGGACAGGGGAAATAAAAGTAATTCATATTAATGAAGGTGATTTTGTTAACGAGGATGATGTGTTAATTGAATTAGAGTAGAAAGGAGCAAACGTGTGAATTGGCCTAAATCAGTTACCATTAAGGAAGTTGGTCCTCGTGATGGTTTGCAAAATACAAAGAGTGTACTCTCAACGAATGATAAAATTAACTGGATTAACCAATTGTCACAAACTGGGTTATCGTATATAGAAATTACCTCATTTGTTCATCCTAAATGGATTCCTATGTTAGCAGATTCATTGGAAGTAGCGAAAGGAATTTCTCGCGTTGATGGTGTCACATACGCAGCACTTGTTCCAAATAAAAGAGGATTGGAAAAAGCATTAGATGCTAATGTTGATGAGATATCTGTGTTTATATCAGCAAGTGAAACACATAATGAACGCAATATAAATAAATCAATCTCTCATACCTTTCCAATTCTTCAAGGTGTGACCCAAGAAGCGATTGCTTCTCATAAAACGGTTCGAGGTTATATTTCTACAGTGTTTGGTTGTCCTTATGAAGGTAAAATTTCAATATCAAAGGTTTTGCATATATGTGAAAAACTCTTTGAGATGGGTGTGTACGAGATATCCCTTGGAGATACGATTGGAGTGGCAACTCCGAAACAAGTGGAACAAGTTTTAGATACATTATTAGATTATTATTCAGCAGATTCTTTGGCGATGCATTTTCATAATACAAGAGGTACAGCGCTCGCTAATGTAAACGCTTCCTTAATATCAGGGATATCTAAATTTGATAGTTCAATAGGTGGTCTTGGAGGCTGTCCATATGCACCAGGTGCTTCAGGAAACCTTGCAACAGATGATCTTTTATATATGTTAGAAGCAATGGAAATTGAAACTGGTGTTAATAAAAATAAAATACATCGTGCCGCTTTGTTTATCCAAGAAAAAACCGGCGAACCTTTATCTAGTCATGATAGTAAAATTGTAAGAAATGTTTTGGAGTAAGCATGATCACTGAAGAATTGGAACTTAATAACTTATGAATTTTAGTGAAATTGGGGGGAATGCTAGTTGTCTTTAGAAAAAAGGCTTGAAGAGTCGTTGAATGCTGTGCATAAGGGTGGACCTAGTAAATATCATGAACAAAATAGTTCAAAGGGGAAGTTGTTTGTTAGAGATCGTTTAAAACTTCTTTTTGATAATGGACTCGATGTTGAAGATGGGATATTAGCAAATTGTCACGATGATCATTTACCTGCAGACGGAGTCATAACAGGAATAGGGAAGGTAAATGGAAAAACAGTATGTGTGATTGCCAATGATTCAACCGTTAAAGCAGGATCATGGGGAGCGAAAACCGTAGAAAAGATGATTCGAATGCAAGAAACAGCTGAAAAGCTTAATGCACCTCTAGTTTATTTAATCGATTCAGCTGGAGCTAGAATTACAGATCAGCTTCATATGTTTCCAGGTCGCCGAGGAGCAGGGAAGATTTTTCACAATCAAGTGAAACTTTCAGGAAAAGTCCCTCAAGTCTGTGTTTTATTTGGACCTTCAGCAGCAGGAGGGGCATACATACCTGCATTTTGTGATGTTGTCATTATGGTAGATGGAAATGCTTCAATGTATCTAGGTTCACCACGAATGGCAGAAATGGTTATTGGCGAAAAAGTCTCCCTTGAAGAAATGGGAGGTGCAAAAATGCATTGTTCGATTTCAGGGTGTGGTGATGTTTTAGCAGAAACTGAAGAACAAGCCATTCATCTTTCTCGACAATACCTCACATACTTTCCGGTAAATTATTTAGAAAAGCCACCTATTTTAGACCCTATTTCTCCAAAAAAATTTGTAAAAACGCTAGAAGAAATCATCCCTAAAAACCAGAATACTCCATTTAATATGTATGATTTCATAGAAAGAATCATTGATGAAGATAGTTTTTTTGAAATAAAAAAATTGTTTGCTCCTGAACTTATTACTGGCCTCTGCCGACTAAATGGTCAACCAATTGGTATAATAGCTAATCAACCGAAAGTAAAAGGAGGGGTTCTTTTCCACGATTCAGCAGATAAAGCTGCAAAATTCATTAACCTATGTGATGCTTTTCATATTCCGCTTTTGTTTTTAGCAGATATACCAGGATTTATGATTGGCACAAAGGTTGAGAGAGCAGGAATCATTCGTCATGGAGCTAAAATGATTGCAAGTATGTCTCAAGCAACGGTTCCTAAAATATCGATTATTGTTAGAAAAGCTTATGGAGCTGGATTATATGCAATGGCAGGACCAGCTTTTGATCCTGATTGCTGTTTAGCGTTACCTACTGCCTCTATTGCAGTTATGGGACCAGAAGCAGCAGTGAATGCAGTATATGCTAAGAAAATTTCTGAGTTACCAGAAGAGGAACGTCAAGACTTTATTAAACAAAAGAGAGAGGAATATCGAGAAGATATCGATATTTATCGACTTGCCTCTGAATTAATCATAGATGGTATTATCCCTGCTAATTCGTTGAGATCAGAATTGACTAGTCGTTATGAAGCATATCTGTCAAAATACGTTGTTTTTTCAGAAAGAAAGCATCCAGTTTATCCTGTTTAAGATAAAAGGCAATTTGATCTTATTATTGAAGGGATGGATGATATGCAATGGACTTTGAGCTAACAAAAGAACATAAAATGATTCGCAAAGTTATCCATGATTTTGCAGAGGAAAAAGTCGCACCACAAGCTGATGAAAGAGATTCTTCAGGAGTTTTTCCAAAGGAGATTTTTGATGAATTAGCAGCTTTAGAAATGATGGGTTTACCATTTTCTGAAAAATATGGCGGTGGAGAAGCAGATACAATTAGCTTTGCGATCGTTGTTGAAGAATTAAGTAAGGTTTGCGCGTCAACTGGGATAACGTATTCAGCACATATTTCTTTAGGTGCTGCCCCATTAGATTTATTTGGTACAGAGCAGCAAAAAGAGAAGTATTTAAAGCCTTTATGTCATGGCGAATATTTAGGAGCTTTTGGATTAACAGAACCTAATGCAGGATCTGACGCAGGTGGTACCGAAACAACCGCTATATTAGATGAAGACCATTGGGTGATTTCAGGATCTAAATGCTATATTACGAATGCTAGTTATGCTAAATATCTTGCGATTACAGCTGTAACAGATCGTTCTAAAGGAACAAATGGTATAAGTGCGTTTATTGTACCTACAAATGCTGAAGGCTTTACAATTTATGATCATTATCAAAAGATGGGTCTTCATGCCTCTAACACAACAGAACTAGTGTTAGAGAATGTTAGAGTTCCAAGACAAAACCTACTAGGTAAAGAAGGACATGGATATAAGCAATTTTTAGCTACTTTAGATGGCGGTAGAATTGGAATAGCTTCTATGGCTGTTGGTATTGCCCAAGGTGCATATGAAAAAGCTCTTCAATATGCAAAAGAAAGGAAACAATTTGGTCAAAGCTTATCAAAGTTTCAAGCCATTCAATTTAAACTAGCTGACATGACAATGAATATTGAACTGGCAAGAACAATGGTTTATAAAGCAGCATGGTTAAAAGATCAAGGGAAAAAGTTTAAAAAAGAAGCAGCGATTGCGAAACTATTTTCTTCTGAGATGTGTATGAGGGTTTGTGACCAAGCCATTCAAATTCATGGTGGATATGGATATATGAAGGAATATCAAGTAGAACGGTTTTTTAGGGATGCAAAGCTTTTGGAAATTGGTGAAGGAACGTCTGAAGTGCAAAGAATGGTTATTGCAAGACAGATAGGTTGCTAAATTTAAATTAGAATGGAGGTGTTGTTTCTTGTTTGAAAAAATTCTTATTGCCAATCGTGGAGAAATAGCTGTTAGAATCATGAGAACATGTGAAAATTTGGGAATATCAACGATTGCTATCTATTCAGAAGCTGATAAGGAATCACTACATGTTAAGGTTGCTGATGAAGCCTATTTAGTAGGTGGGCCCCGTGTATTTGAGAGTTATTTAAATATGGATAAAATCCTTGAGATCGCACAAATATGTCATGTCGATGCGATCCATCCTGGCTATGGATTACTTTCAGAGAACGGTGAATTTGCAAGAAGATGTGAAGAAATGGGCTTTGTATTTATTGGTCCTTCACCAGAAGTAATAGTTAGCATGGGAAATAAAATTAAGGCTAGAAGCATTATGCAAAAAGCAGGTGTGCCTGTTGTTCCTGGAATTTCACATCCATTGGGATCTGTTGAAGAGGCAGTTAACGAAGCGGAGAAAATTGGTTATCCTATCATGTTAAAAGCATCAGCGGGGGGTGGTGGGATTGGCATGCAGCTTGTAAGATCAAGCAAAGAAATTCATCAAGCATATGAAAGTAATCAAAAACGTGCAAATAGTTTTTTTGGCAACGGTGTGATGTATCTCGAAAAATATATTGAAAATCCACGTCATATAGAAGTTCAATTGCTTGCCGATTATGAAGGTAATATTGTGTTCTTATGGGAAAGGGAGTGCTCTATTCAAAGACGTCATCAGAAAGTAGTTGAAGAAGCACCTTCATCCTTTTTAGATGAACAAACAAGATCACGTATGGGAGAAGTTGCGGTTCTTGCAGCCAAGAATATCGGTTATACCAATGCAGGGACCATAGAGTTTTTAGTTGATCAAAACAAAAATTTCTATTTTCTTGAAATGAACACAAGAATACAAGTAGAGCACCCAGTGACAGAAGAAATTACAGGAATCGATATTGTTGAACAACAAATAAAGATATCACAAGGACACTCTTTACCTTTTACACAAAAGCAGGTTAAACGAGAAGGTCATGCGATTGAAGCAAGAATCTATGCTGAGGATCCAAAAACCTATTATCCATCTCCAGGGACAATTTCAAAGCTATCATTACCACATGATGAAGGTGTAAGGCATGAAATTGGTGTTCATGCTAACTCAACTGTTACTCCTTTTTATGATCCAATGATAGCGAAGCTTATTGTTAAAGGAGTTAATCGGCAAGATGCCATTGAAAAAATTCAGACAGCATTAAATAATTATCAAATAGAGGGAATAAAAACAAATATTCCAATGTTACAAAAAATTGTAACTCATCAAGTATTTATTGATGGTGATACAACAACAGATTTTGTTAAAAATCACCTATAAATATATCCAAGTCTAGAAGAAATGAACAATAAAGGGGTGATAAGTTGGAAGATCATTTACTAGTATCAAAGCTTGAAAATGGTATTTGTATTATTACATTAAATCGTCCGGAATCAGCAAATGCTTTATCTGTTGCATTACTGAACACAATTAGAAATACAATAGATAAATGCAAAGCTGATGAATCCATACGTTGCTTTATTTTCACTGGCACTGGAGCAAAAGCCTTTTGTGCTGGAGCAGATTTAAAAGAACGATCAGCAATGACAGATCAACAAGTTCGAGAAACAGTTCAGCTAATTGGGGACTGTATAACCGCTATTGAAGAAATCCCACAACCAGTTATTGCAGCAATTAATGGAGTGGCTTTAGGTGGTGGAACGGAAATCACGTTAGCTTGTGATATTCGAATTGCTTCTGAAACGGCTATATTTGGTTTACCGGAAACATCATTAGGTATTATTCCAGGTGCTGGGGGTACACAACGTTTACCTCGATTAATTGGGCCTGCAAAAGCAAAAGAATTAATTTATACAGCTAGAAAAATAGATGCAAAAGAAGCTCATAAAATTGGTTTAGTTCAATATGTCACAAAAGTAGAATTACTTGAAAAAAAAGCACTTGATTTGGCATCTGAAATAGCCCAAAATGCTCCTATAGCAATTAAGCAAGCAAAAAAAGCGATAAATTGGGGGCATGATATTGATCTTACCAAAGGCCTTACAATTGAAAGACATGCATATGATATGACGATTTCAACAAAAGATCGCCTTGAAGGATTACGAGCTTTTAAAGAAAAGCGCTTACCAAGATTTACAGGAAAGTAAAAGATTATAGTAAACAGACCTTTTACGTCTTTATAATAAAAAATCAGATGACAAAAATGACTAACAAAAATTAGCGTTTTTAGTCATTTTTGTCGTTAAGGATAAGAAAGATTAAATATCTCATTGTTTATGTGAAAGCCTTACGACCATGTATTAATTTCAAAAATAAACCATGGTATAATTTACCTTGTAATCTTTTTAAATCCATTAAAAGTTGATTTCTTACAAGTTTTTTTTCTAGAGTTGTTGCTTTAGAAATCATGTTGATCGTTTAAATAAAAATGGGTATATTGAATTAATGTTTTTCAAACTTAAGATGTCTCGTTTGTTCTTTGAATAGGAGAAAAATGTATGAAGTGTATAGTTTCAAAAGGAAGTATTTATTATGAAATAGAAGGTCATGGGTTTCCGTTATTAATATTGCATTCAATGGGAACCGACCATAAATCAATGAAATCATGGGTAGAACCAATATTTGATTCTATACAAGGTTTTCAAAGAATTTATATAGATTTACCTGCTCATGGGAAAAGTCTAATTGATCAAAGCTTTAAGTCTTCAAATGATATGATTAACAATATTTTAGGATGTATTGATAAAATCATACCTAATGAACCTTTCTCAATGATTGGTTTTTCATACGGAGGTTATCTAGCACAAGGGATATTACATCAACGATTGAATCAAGTTCAAAGCATATGTTTAATAGCACCTGCTCTTCATATTAAAGAAAGAACTTTACCTAATAAGATGACTTTTACTAAAGATGATGATTTATTACAAGAGCTAGAGCCCGATATCAAAACAGCTTTCCAAACATTGATGATTTATCAAGATCGAGAGAGATTAAATTACTTTTTAAAAGAAATACAACCTGGTCGTTTAATTGCTAATAGAGAATTTTTAGCGTCTAATTGGAGAGAAAATGGCTATTTCTTGTCTGAAGAACCTTTTCATGACATCGGTGAGCTTTCCCAACCTGCATTAATTATAGTAGGAAAGCAAGATGCCATTTGTGGTTATAAAGATCATCTTTTTCTACTTGAAAAATTCTCTCATTCAACATTTTCTATATTAGATAAAGCAGGTCATATGCTACAAATTGAAAAGCGTGAATTAGTTCAAGACCTTATTAAAGATTGGTTAGTAAGGACAAATAATGAAGTGTTAGATCAATAAGAGATTATGTAAAACTGGAGTTGAAGTATATATGGAAACCGAACAAAATTCAGTTATAAAAAAACTACAATTTAAAGATAAAGCTCAACAAGTATTGATTTTAAATTCACCTAGGGAATATGAAGATATAATTAAAAACTTTAGCGGAGAAGTGTTAAGAGAATTCATAGCGTATCAAAATGAAATTGAATTTGTTCAAGTGTTTGGAACAACAAATGATGAACTAAAATCCTTAGCTATTACAGCGGAAAAAGCTCTTAAGGAAGATGGTCTTTTTTGGTTATGCTATCCTAAAAAAACATCTAAAACGTATAAAGGTTCGGATTGTAGTCGTGAATCGGTTGGGGGGATGCTCGCTGAAGTAGGTTATGAACCTGTACGTCAAGTTGCTATTGATGAAGATTGGTCTGCTTTACGATTTCGTAAAGTTGAAAATATTAAGAAAATGAAGCGTAAATTTGCAGTAACAGAGCAGGGAAAACAACGTATTGATGAATAAGTATTTGAATACATATGAACAGAGTGCATAATGTAGTGCTTATAGGAAGGAGAGAGAAAATGAATACATATCAATCAAGAAATGAAGTACCTACTAGTGAAAAATGGAATTTATCAGATTTATATGTTGATGTTACAAAATGGCAAGAAGACTATCTAATGATTGAAAAAACTGCTGAAGAACTAAAGCATTTTGATGGTCATATGACCAATGGATCTTTATTATATGATTTTTTGAAGAAGAAAGAAGAGCTTTCATTTTTATTTAATAAGGTTTATGCTTTTGCAATGCTTAAGGTAGACGAAGATACAAGAGAAACGAATTCACAGTCACTTCTTGATAGAGCTAAACATTTAAGTGTAAAGGTTAGTTCTGCTACATCCTTTTTTATGCCTTATCTATTAAGTCTTGATGAAGCCAAGTTAAAAGCATACATAGTAGAAGAACCAAAGCTAGCTTATTTTGAACAAGACTTATTTGATTCTTTTCGGTATAAAGAACATATTTTAAATAAAGATCAAGAACAAATTCTATCTCAATTAGGAGAAGCTCTTTCTGTTCCTAGTCATACATTTGTTATGATCAATAACGCAGATTTAAAATTTGGGGAAGTGACAAATGAAGAAGGAGACAAAGTTGAATTAACTAGAGGTATGTATGCAAAATTAATTGAAGATGAAGACCGTGATAAGCGGAGAGAAGCATATAAAGCATATTACAAGCCTTATCTACAATTGAAAAATTCTATTGGCTCAACATTATCGGCATCTATTAAAAATAATGTAACATTAGCAAAACTTCGAAAATATCCATCTGCATTGGAGAAGTCTTTATTTGGAGATTTAGTGCCAAAAGAGGTTTATCAAAATCTTATTTCAACAACAAAGGAGAATATTGATTCTCTTCATCAATATTCAAAAATTCGTAAAGAGAAATTAGCTGTTGATGAGCTTAGACAGTATGATTTGAGTGTTCCACTAGTTAGTGGAGTGAAACAGGTGATTTCTTATGAAGATGCTTTTGACATTATGTGTAAAGCTCTTGCACCTTTAGGAGAAGAGTATGTACAAACATTAAGAGAATTCAAAGAATCACGTTATATTGATGTGAGAGAAACTCCTGGAAAACGTTCTGGTGCCTATAACCTTGGTGTCTATGGTGTTCATCCATTTATCTTACTCAATCATCAAGATAATTTGGATAGTTTATTTACACTTGTTCATGAATGTGGTCATGGTGTTCATAGTAAATTAAGCTCTCTTCATCAGCCTCAAATTACAGCTCGCTATAGTATCTTTGTTGCTGAGGTTGCATCTACAGTGAATGAGGTATTATTAATAAATTATCTACTTGAAAATGAAAAAGATAACGAAGTTAAAAAACATTTAATGAATCATTTTATTGATCAATTTAAAGGGACATTTTTTACTCAAGTCATGTTTGCAGAATTTGAAATGAAAACACATGAATTGGCAGAGAAGGGTTTGCCACTAAATGTAGATGTTTTTAATGAAACTTATGAATCTTTATTTCGGGAATATAATGGACCTGATGTTGTATTTGATGAGGAAGTGAAATTTGGTTGGACGCGAATTCCACATTTTTATCGACCATTTTATGTGTATAAATATGCTACTGGTTTTGCTTCAGCTATTCATATTGCCACAAAGATTCTTGAAGGAGATCAAGATTTTTTATCTGATTATTTATCATTTTTAAGCAGTGGTAGCTCTGATTATCCTCTTGAATTGTTAAAGAAAGCTGGAGTCGATCTAACTTCCGCAGATCCCATTGAAAATGCCCTTAGTAAGTTTAGAAAGCTAGTCGATGAGTTTTCTCAGTTATAATTAATTTATCGTAAAAAAACCAAGATGAAATCGAGACGTTTGTGCAGCTCAATTTATCTTGGTTTTTTTCTATATTCGTTTTACAAGAATGGCTTCACGCATTTTCTTTAATGCTTCTTTCCCTTCGTGTCCTCGCTTTATTAATATATTGACATAAAGTACATCAATAAGAGTTAACTGTGCAATTCGTGATGAAAGTGCTTCAGATCTGTATTCTGTTTCTTCTGAGACTGTGTAAAGAGGAATGTCTACACCACCACTAAGTGGAGACTTAGCATGATTTGTAATGGCAATCATCTTTGCACCAGTTGCTTTCACAACATTTAAAATATGAAGGATATCTTTTGATGATCCAGAATGTGAAATAAAAACGGCACAATCTTTTTCCGTCATTTGTGATGCAGCCATAAGCTGGAAATGTGTATCAATCACTGCATGCACCTTTAGTCCAGTTCGAACTAATTTATGATAGGCATCAAGTGCGATGATACTAGAACCACCACTCCCAAAAAATTCTACTGACTCTGCTTTTATTATCGTATCAACAGCAAGTTGCAGCTGATCCTCATTGACAATTGTTAACGTATCTTCAATCGTCTTTATATTTGATCGAAATACTTTTGATGCGATTGTATCAAGGGAATCTCCTTCATTAACCTTCTCGTGTATATCTTGCAGAGGAGAAACAATTTCTGATGCAAGAGCAATTTTCATTGCTTGATATCCTTTGTAACCAATTCTTTTACAAAATCTAAAAACAGTTGAATCAGCTACTTCAAGATCTTCTGCTAATTGATTTATTGAAGAGTGAATAATTTTATTTGGGTTTTTTAATATATAATCAGCGATTTTCCTTTCGGTCACACTGAACTTTGGATAAAGCTTTCGAACCGTGATTAAACAAGTGTCTTGTGTCTTTTTCATCCTGCTTCCCTCCTAACAGGGCTTTTTTTCTATTATACTAAATTATAAAGAAAGAAAAAATATTTTTCTGGAATCGCTTGCAAAAAGAATTTTTTTTCTTATAATAAAGATATCAAGAAAATTTATTTCGCAAAAGTTAGGATGATAAATGATGCAAATAGGCATGATCGGGTTAGGGAAGATGGGGTTTCAGCTTTCACTTAATCTTGTAGATAAAAATTATGATATTGTTGCTTTTGATGTAAACAAAGATTCAATGAAAAAAATTTCTTCTTTGGATATTAAAACAGCTGATTCACTTGAAGAGCTTGTTAATCAATTAGAAAAGCCTCGTACAGTTTGGATGATGGTTCCAGCAGGTGACGCTACAGAAGCTGTATTTGATAAGTTAGTAGATTTATTAGAAGAAGGAGATCGAATCATCGACGGTGGTAATGCACATTACAAAGATTCAATTAGTAGAAATGAAAAATCAGAAATAAAAGGCATCTACTTTTTTGATTGTGGAACAAGTGGTGGGGTTGAAGGAGCACGAAATGGTGCATGCACAATGGTAGGTGGTAATGAGGAGATTTTTCGTCAAATTGAACCAATATTTCAAGATATCACCGTTGAAAACGGTTACCTTTATTCAGGAAAAGCTGGAAGCGGCCACTTTTTGAAGATGGTTCACAATGGAATCGAATATGGCATGATGCAAGCAATTGCTGAAGGATTTGATTTGTTAGAGAAAAGCCCGTTTGATTTTGATTATGAAAAGGTTGCTAGAGTTTGGAACAATGGATCTGTTGTTCGTTCATGGTTAATGGAACTAACTGAAAATGCTTTTTCAAAGGATAAAAATTTAGAAGGAATAAAAGGTGTTATGCATTCTTCAGGAGAAGGAAAGTGGACAGTTGAAACTGCACTAGATCTCCAAGCTGCAGCTCCTGTTATTACACTTGCATTAATGATGCGTTATCGATCATTAGAGGACGATACCTTCACTGGTAAGGTCGTAGCAGCTCTTCGAAATGAGTTTGGTGGACATGCAGTAGAGAAAAAATAAACAAAAGTAATTATTTTAGAGGTAATTGAGGAAAGAATACACTTAAGAAAGGTAGTGAATCAGTATGTCAGATCAAATGTTAATTCTTGTTGCATTAGCCGGTATTTTTCTTTTATTATTTTTAGTTATACGAACAAAATTACATGCATTCGTAGCTTTATTACTAGTAAGTTTAATTGTAGGTATTTTAGCAGGAATGCCATTAAATGATGTTGTTACATCGATGCAAAATGGAATGGGAGGTACCCTCGGATTTGTTGCAGTTGTTGTTGGGCTAGGTGCCATGTTTGGACAAATGCTAGAAGTTTCCGGAGGTGCTGAGCGTTTAGCACAAACACTTGTTAAAAAATTTGGTGAAGATAAATCACAATGGGCTTTAGGTCTTACAGGATTTCTTGTTGCAATCCCAGTATTTTTTGATGTAGGATTTATTATTTTAGTGCCAATTGTTTATGGATTAGCAAAGAAAACAGGGAAGTCACTATTATATTATGGTATTCCACTGTTAGCAGGTTTAGCTGTAACACATAGCTTTATTCCTCCTACACCAGGGCCAATCGCTGTAGCAGATTTGATTGGTGCAGAATTAGGATGGGTTATTTTATTCGGTACATTAGCTGGTATTCCTGCTATGATTATTGCAGGACCGATATTTGCTAAATATATTTCAAAAAAGATTCATGTGGTTGTACCTGATTATATGAATTTAGAAGAAATTGAATATGATAAAGATTTACCTAGCTTTAAATTGATTGCTTCTTTAATAATGATACCTTTAGTTTTGATTTTACTGAATACGGTTTCAGGTGTATTATTAGAAGAAGGAAATATAGTACGTCAAATATTAACATTCTTGGGACATCCGTTTGTTGCATTAACAATCGCAACAATTTTGACTTTTGTATTACTAGGTACAAGAAGAGGTTATTCTCGTCAAGAAGTTCAAGATATTGCAACAAAAGCACTTGAACCAGCAGGTATTATTATTTTAGTAACAGGTGCTGGTGGTGTATTTAAACAAGTTCTTATTGATTCAGGTGTGGGTCAAGTGCTTGGAGATATGATGGCAGGTTCTTCTTTACCACCAATTTTATTAGCCTTTTTAATTGCTGCTGTAGTACGAGTAGCACAAGGTTCAGCAACTGTTTCAATGGTAACAGCAGCAGGTTTGATGGCACCACTGATCTCTATTTTAGGTCTTGAAGGACCTGTTCTAGGATTGATTGTTATTGCCATTGCATCGGGTGCAACGGTTTTATCACATGTTAATGATTCTGGATTTTGGTTAGTAAACCGTTATTTTGGATTAAGTGTAAAAGATACATTAAAAACATGGACTGTGATGGAAACATTAATTGGTTTAGTCGGAGTTACTGTGGCACTTATTTTAGGAGTGTTTATTGGCTAATTAAAGTTAGATATTTGTATAAGGAAATGTAAGAAAAGTTTATCCAGCAATAATTAAGAGGAAAAGGGATAACCAAAGAGGTTTTCCCTTTTCTTACATTATAGGAGGTTTGTTATGGCGAGTTTTATGATGGGAGTAGATATTGGGACAACAAGTACAAAGGCAGTGCTTTTTAATAAAGAAGGAGCGGCTATAAGTCGTTTTGGTGTTGAGTATCCGTTACACACACCCACACCTGTAACCGCTGAACAAGATCCAGAGGAAATTTTCCAGGCTGTGTTAACTAGCATGAAAAATTGTTTAGAAAAAGCAAAGGTATCAGGTCAAGAAATTCGTTTTGTGTCTTTTAGTTCTGCAATGCATAGCTTAATTGTTGTAGATGGAGAAGGCAAACCAATAACTCCCTCAATTACTTGGGCAGATAATCGAAGTGCTAAATATGCTGATATTGTAAAAGAAATACATAGTGGACATGAAATTTACTTGCGTACTGGGACGCCAATTCACCCGATGTCACCTTTGGTAAAGCTTGTTTGGTTAAACAAAGAACATCACGAGCTTTTTCAACCGGAGAATAAATTTATTTCTATAAAGGAGTATGTATTTTTCCGTTTGTTTGGGAGATATGTAATTGATTACTCGATTGCCTCCGCTACTGGACTATTTAACTTGGAAAATTTAAATTGGGATGCAGAAGCACTTCAAGTTGCAGGAGTAACGAAGGAACAATTATCACAACCTGTTAGTACAACTGAAAGTATTAAAGGATTAGCTCCTGAATATTCAAAATTACTAGGACTTTCCAGTGACACTCCATTCGTGGTTGGTGCAAGTGACGGGGTGCTATCGAACTTAGGTGTTAATGCAATTGAGCCAGGTGTTGTAGCAGTAACAATCGGCACAAGTGGGGCTATTAGAGCTGTTACAGATAAACCAGTTACTGATCCTAAAGGGCGGATTTTTTGTTATGCTTTAACAGATAAGCTTTGGGTAATCGGTGGTCCAGTAAATAATGGAGGTATGATCTTCCGATGGGTTCGTGATGAACTTGCAAGTGCTGAGGTTGAAACAGCAAAACGATTAGGAAAAGATGCATATGAAATTTTAACTGAAATTGCTTCTACAGTTCCTCCTGGTTCTAATGGACTACTTTTTCATCCTTACATGGCAGGAGAAAGAGCACCTTTGTGGAATGCCAACGCACGAGGATCTTTCTTTGGTTTAGGTATGCACCATAAAAAAGAGCATATGATTCGTGCCGTACTTGAAGGAATCATGATGAATTTATATAGTGTACTTCTTGCTTTAGAGGAATTAATAGGTACTCCAACTTCTGTTCAGGCAACAGGAGGTTTTGCAAGATCAGTATTTTGGCGACAAATGCTCGCAGATGTTTTTGATCAAGAAGTTACCATTCCTGAGAGTTTTGAAAGCTCTTGTTTAGGAGCGATTGTTCTTGGAATGTATGGTTTTGGTGAAATTGAATCATTAAATGAAGTAAATAAAATGGTAGGTTCCATTCATTCACATCAACCAAATAAAGAAGCAACAGCAGCTTATCGAGAGCTTATGCCAATTTTTATTCGCGTTCCAAGATTATTAGAAAAAGAATATGAAGCAATTAGCCAATTCCAAAAAAATATGTAAAGAGCTTAAAGATCAGGCTGGGACAAAAGTATTTTAACAAAGGCTCTTTTCTGAAAGATTGTTGCTAATTGATCTAATTATGCAGGGGAAACGTTGTGGTTATGGCAAAATAGGTACTATTCTATGAAGAAAAGATGCCACTATGCTTTATATAGTGCTGTTTACTTGGATTTGTTAAAGTAACAAAGTTTACGAAAACAGTTTTCACAAAATAGTACCGAACAATGGTTGTAGGTGTAGTAACCATCGCTCATGGAATATATACCGCGCTAAGCTATTACTTTGTTCGGAATTTTTGTTAAATACCAAGTTATGTCCTAGCCTCATTTTTATTTGTCGTTGTCTTGAACGTCTATAATAGTGATCAACTCATTTTCTCAAGCTTAAAACTCTTTAACACTTATAATTTTCAAAAAAACTGAAAAAGATTAATTACTCAGAAATCCCTGTTATAATAGCAATTTCTAATTAATTAATCTGTTTTTGATTGATAAAATAAAGAAAAAGCCCATACCTATTTATCTCTCCTTGAATAATATGTAACGATTTTAAGGGAAAAGGAGAGGTAAAATGTCTAAAAATGAGAAAGAAAAAGTAATTAAAGTTGATACGTTGGTTATTCATGCAAAAGAAGTGAAAATTGTGAATGAACGTGAGGAAGTAGAAGAAGAACGTTATGAGCGAAGAAATCCTTGGGGAATGTTTTGGGGACGACGCCCTGTTGAGCAAATTCGTGATGAAAAAGTGATTGTTGATGAAGATGAAGAATACAAAGATTAATAAACAGTTTATAGAATGAAAAAGACGAGGTTCTCGTCTTTTTTTAATTCTTTAACATTTTCTGTTGAATTTTTATTCAATATAATGTATAAATATATGTATATACATATTGAATCTTTTTAGTAGGTGAGCATAATGCATTATTCCTTTTCAGAAAAACTTCCTTCTTTTAACCAATTTGTTGAGCTGCATGAAGCAAGTGGGTTAATAAAAAGTAAAAAAGGTAAATATACAAGAGAACAATTATATCAAGCGGCAGAAAATAGTTGGTATCATATTTCAATTTATGATGAAGAACAGTTAATAGCTTTTGGAAGAATGATATCCGATGGTGTTTATCAGTCATTAATTTGCGATGTGATGGTTCATCCACAATTTCAAAAGCAAGGGCTTGGTAAACAAGTGATTGAAGAATTAGTGAATAAATGTAAAGAATCTGGAATTCAGTCTATACAGTTGTTTTCTGCAAAAGGGAAACAGCTTTTTTATAAAAAATTAGGGTTTGAAGAAAGAGAACAAGATGCACCAGCTATGACACTGTATATATAAAATCTCAGTTTAATTGAAACTGAGATTTTTTTATTGAGTATAGAGCATAAAAAAGTAAACAAAGGAGATAAGATTAACGAGGTGATAAAATGGATAGATTTGAAGAAGCTTTTCGACAATATCAAAATCAAGATACACCGAATGATCTTAATAAGAATTATTCAGAAGGAGAACAGATTATTGCAGTTCGTAAAAATGAAGATGGTGACATAATTGCTTTTAAAACTGAATCAGGAAGAGAACTGGATTATCTTGAAGCACTTTCTGAGGCAAAATCAGGAAGATTGGCTCATATAGATGTGTTTCATAAATATGGTCGTGATATATTACGTAGTGAACCTGACGGAATAAAAGAAAACAATCTTGATTCATTACCTGAATTTTAAGAAGTAATGCACCTGCTGAATCTTCACATTTAGAGTTTTAAAAAAAACAAAATAAATAAGCCAATGTCTATTCCGAATTACTTCCTCTAACATAAGATAAAGTATTCCATTGTAAAGGTGGTGTCGTTTATGAGCGGTGGTTACGCTGGAGGAAGTGGATTCGCCTTGATTGTTGTACTATTCATTCTTTTAATAATTGTTGGTGCAGCATATGTTGGCGGTGGAAGTGGATACGGTTACTAAAACGTAAATTAACAATAAAAAGGGCAGGCAGATCAAATTGATCTTGCCTGCTTATTTTTTAGAACTTTTTCTTTGGATTCTGCTTTTGTTAGGTGTGATTTCGTCAGATGCTTCAGTTTGATATCTTAGAGGAGCATTTATTATCTTCTTGTTATCATTAATATATATTTGCCTCTTCAAATATCTGTGAAAAAAGCTTTCAAAAACCGCTATACCTATTGATAATAAGATAGAAGCGGCAAAAACACTAGTAGCATATAAAGTTAAATTTGCTAGGTAAAACCAAGTGATTAACATAACGAGAGCAAAATCTGAAACTGTTGCTATAATGTTACTAGTTCTTGTCAACAGTAATAAATCCCCAAGCACATATGAAGCAAAAGTTAAAATAATTGAAATAGCCAAAACATTTGACAAAGAGTAATTAAAAACAAAACCAAGTATAAGTAACGTGACGACAAAAATAGCCATTGCTTTTAAAAGAAACGCTTTAAAAGTATTCATTCACGAGCTCCTTTCTAAAAGTATTATTTGTTTTCATCTAATTTGTTATGTAATAAATAATAAACAAAGATCATTCTTTTCTTCTGTTTAACTTAAAGACCTAATGAGCTATATTTCTGGTGAATAAACGGCTTTTTTTCACAAAACTTTTTTTATGTAAATATATGAAAACAACTTTAAAAAGAGCTTGAAAAATGCCCTTAGGTAAGTGTTTTATATAGGCTCTGAAAAACATTGTTGTTGATTTCCGTTGCAGGCACTTCCTTTATCAAGAAAAGATAGTAATTCAATAGGCAATTTCCCTATTTTCTGAAGACCCTTCCATGCTGCGCCCCTGTGCGGTCATATCGGTTATATGAATAAAATTATGAGAGTATAACTAAGAATTAAGGAAGGGAGACTTCATATCAAAGTCTCCTCTTTTTAAAAGAATTTAGTAAAATCGACGAAATCCACCACGTCGTAATCTGAATCCTCTACGAAAACCATAACCTGGGCCGAATCCACGTCGAAATCCAAAACGTCTACGACCGAAACCTGGTCCGAAAAATGGCATACTTTTCACTCCTCTTTAAAAGATACTCATGTTCATCCAAAATGTTTCTACTACAAGATTTTAAAAAGTTCTAGTAAAAAGAAATACTATAAACTTCATAAAAACCAATGATAAATCATTAATAAGATAATCTATTCTTCTATATGAATTTTTGATTGGGTTTTAATAGAAGATTTCTTGTGAGTATAGTGGATTTTTATGAAGCTAATGATAGTTGACGATACAATATTAATTAACTTACCATATGATGTTTATTGTTCTAATGTTATATGGGAGGAGGTAAGGAGATGGATAAAAAACTGTTAAGTAAACTTGAAAAGAAAACGGGTTTAACTATGAGTGACGTGTTGCAGGTTGTAAATTCAATTGAAAAGTCCAAAATTAAAGACGAAGAAGCTCTTCGAAATATAGTGAGCAAATTATCAGCATTTTCTAAAGGTCCTGTTAATGAGGAAATGGAAGAAAGTATTGTTCACACAATATTAAATAACAAAGTTCCTAAGGAGCTCTCGAAGTTTTTAAATAAGATGAACATTGGCTCATAATTAAAGTGGCGTTTCATTATTTAAAAAGGTCCTTTTCTAAAAGATTGTTGCTAATTGATTAATTATCTGTTAAAAAACAGCCTTTATTAATTATGCTTTTAGTTTTTTAAGTTAAATCAATGTTGAAGACTGAGTTAGTTAATAGACAGTCTTCTTCTTTTATGTAGACGTACATATTATTTTTTGAGAGAACGTTCACATATTTCAAGTTTTTGAATAACTTAACTTTTGTGTGAGATTATTTCAGAAAGGAAGTGAAAAAAATGAAAGATAATAAAATTAAATTTTTAGAAGATAAGAAAATTGGTCAAATTATAACATGCTCAAAGGTGATTGAATACAATGTTTCTGATTGTACAGAAAACTTATACGCTGTTGTAACTCCTGTCAAAAATAGTGAGTGTAGAATCTAATGGACTTATTACCATCCTTTTTCTTCTTATACATAAAGGGTGGTTTTTGAAAGATCGATCTAGTTTGTGGCATTCTAATGAAAATAATGTTTATTTAGATTCAGTTCTTGTGAAAGCGTCCAGTAAAAGTAAAACTGAAAATTTTATTATAAATACAGTCACCGTACCTAGTTTGCGTAATGTGGCTGTATTTTTATTTTTGGCTGATTATTTCAAGGTTCTTTCTGAAAGAGTGTTCCTAATTAACATCTTTATCTGTTAGAACAAGTGTTTCATAGAATAAAAGGACAATCTGTAGAAGAAAAGATGCCACTAGACTTTATACAGAGATGTTTCTAACAAGATTTTAAAAACAACAAAGTTTATGAATACAGCTTTTTTAAATAAATGTTGTGTAAAAAATCATGATAGTTGATGAACTCGTTACATAAAAACGTAAACAGTTGTTTTTTATACTAAATATGAACCATTCATCGTAAAAAGCCTATTTCATAAGAACTAAAAAATTAATAGATATTTAGGATAATATATCTGTTTGTATTGAATTTGGAATATTTCGATAAAAATTATGATATACTCACTTGTGAAAACGCTTGCATAAGAATTTTTCAAAATAGGGAGGTGAATTGTCAAAATCATTATTCATGTCACACTTTTATGAAAGCGTTTTCTCAAAACATTTTAGGTAGGGGGAATCATCTTTGAATGTTTTAAAACGATTACTTATCGTATTAATTGGAGTGGGTTTATTCGGAAGTACTGTTGGTACCTCAAGCGCAAGTGCATACACTAACGGAACAATGATGCAATATTTTGAGTGGTATTTACCAAATGATGGTCAGCATTGGAATAAACTTAATAATGACACAACACATTTAAATGATATCGGTATCACAGCTGTCTGGATTCCTCCAGCATATAAAGGGACATCCCAAAATGATGTAGGGTATGGAGCTTATGATTTATATGATTTAGGTGAGTTTAATCAAAAAGGTACTACAAGAACAAAATATGGAACGAAGCAACAGTTAAAAAATGCAATTTCTAACTTACACTCAAAAGGAATTCAGGTATACGGAGATGTAGTGATGAATCATAAAGGAGGAGCAGATTACTCACAATATGTAAATGCTGTTGAGGTCGCTTCTAACAATCGTAATTATGAAACAACAGGACAGTATCAAATACAAGCATGGACTGGATTTAATTTTGCGGGTAGGAACAATACGCATTCAAGCTTTAAGTGGCAATGGTATCATTTTGATGGAGTTGATTGGGATCAATCACGAAGTAAAAGCAGTATATTTAAATTCCGTGGTACAGGAAAGAATTGGGATTGGGAAGTTTCTTCTGAAAATGGAAATTATGATTACCTTATGTATGCTGATGTAGATTTTGATCATCCTGATGTACAAGCGGAAATGAAAAATTGGGGAGAATGGTATGCAAATGAACTTAACTTAGATGGTTTTCGATTGGATGCTGTTAAACATATAAAACATTCTTATTTAGGGAATTGGATTTCAAGTGTGAGACAAAGTACAGGTAAAGAAATGTTCACAGTAGCTGAATATTGGCAAAATGATTTAGGTGCTATTGAAAATTATTTGGCCAAATCGGGTAACAACCATTCTGCATTTGATGTGCCATTACACTATAATTTTCAAAAAGCTTCTAATAGTAGTGGAAATTACGATATGCGAAATATTTTAAATGGGACATTAGTTGCTTCACAACCTTCAAAAGCTGTAACAATTGTTGAAAATCATGATTCACAACCGGGTCAGGCTTTAGAATCAACTGTTCAAAGCTGGTTTAAACCATTAGCGTATGCGTTTATCTTGACTAGATCACAAGGGTATCCAACTCTATTTTATGGTGACTATTATGGAACTAGAGGATCAACATCTTATGAAATACCGGCTTTAGGTAATAAGTTAGATCCATTATTGAAGGCAAGAAAAACATATGCTTATGGAACTCAACATGATTATATAAATCACCACGATATCATTGGTTGGACAAGAGAAGGAGATGCATCGCATACAAATTCCGGGTTAGCAACATTATTAAGTGATGGACCTGGTGGAAGCAAATGGATGTATGTGGGGAAGCAAAATGCCGGAGAAACTTGGTCTGATATGACAGGTAATTCATCAAATAATGTAACTATAAACAATGACGGCTGGGGTAACTTCTCTGTTAATGGGGGATCTGTTTCTGTTTATAGGCAGCAATAAAGGGTAAAATTCTTTAAGATTCTAAGCTGGAAGATGGAGAATATTCTATGTAATTAGTCATTTAATGCTGAATGAGCTAAGGATAATTCCTTAGTCTCATTCTAAAAATAATGAATTTTCTTCAAAAATATTACTGTATGCTACAGCAAATATCCTCATACAATAACCGATCTTTTAAAAACGAGAAATTTAACAAAAGCTTAATAAGAGAATTCCTAACGTTCTTATTAACCAATTATTGCGGTATAGCAATTGGAAAACGGATTGAAATTTTGGTTCCGGTTCCTACTTTACTTTGAATTGAAATTGTTCCTTTCATTGCTTTAACAATACCGAATACAACCATCATACCAAGACCCGTTCCTTTTTCTTTTGTGGAAAAATATGGTTCTCCTATACGATTTATTTGCTCTTCTGTCATGCCAATTCCCGTATCAGAAATCTCTATTAGTACGTGTTTTTGAAAAATAGATGTATAAATTGTTAAAAGACCGCCTTGTGGCATAGCCTCAATACAATTTTTTGTAATATTTAAGAAGCATTGATGAAATTGCTGTTTGTTTCCTTGAATCACACAAGTGGCAAATTCTGTATCAAGCTTTACAGAATTCATATTTGCATAAGTTAAAATAATATCCTCAATTTGCTGTAAATGAACTTTTATATCGAGTAGTTCCCAATTGGTAGGTGCAGGTTTTGCGAATGTTAGATAGTCGTTTATTATATTGGATGCTGTGTCTAACTCTTCAATTGCTAATTTAATATAACTTGACCTTTTTTCTGGGGGGAGATTTTCATCCTCCAAAACTAATTGGAGAAATCCTCTTGTAACTGTTAACGGATTTCGAACTTCATGAGAAACACTCGCTGCTAGTTGACTGACAATTTCAGATTTTTCTGATTTAAAAATTTGTTGCCGTAAAACGATGGTTCCTCTTATCGATTCCATAATGTAACCTATGATTAGCATAGCAATAGCGGGAATATTTAAAAATAGTAGCGTATTTAATAGATTAATTTCATCACCTTGTTTCAATAAAAACATAGCGACAGTGTAACAATAAGCAATGCAAGTCATTAAGAGAAGTTTTTCAGACATCTTAGACTTTAAAAACTTTTTAGAGAGAAGTCCGCACACAAAACCTAATAAGGCAAAGATTAGTACAAATGAGAAAATAGAAGTTGTTAATCCATAAAGGAATATAGAAGCTAACATCATAAAAATGAATAAAATAGCTGCCACAAATAAGCCACCATAAAGTCCACCTATTATATATGGAATAAAAGCAAGATCTGGTAAAAATGATTCATAAATACGAAATTGGATACATAGAGAGATTGTGATAGAAGAGACGACAGTCAGGATGACTTTACTTTGATAATCGCCTGTTTTATCTGCCCATAAATGTTGCGCAAAAATGCCAACCAATATAAATAGTAAATTAAGTATTAAATCATATAACATAACTCAACCTAGCTTTCAGAATAGTTTTATATAGTCTAGCATTGTCATTAATTTATTAATTCGTTTAAAGTACCTAAAATCCCTCTTTGTTAACAAATTCTTAACATTTTTAAGTGAAATCTTTGGATAAAAATCAGTAATTAAACAAAAAGTATGTTTTGAAGAGGCAGATTTGTAGTTTTGAAAAAGTTTATTTTTTAAAACAGCTATTTTACAGTAAATTGTTCGTCTTTAATGCCTCTTACTTTTTAGTGTCACTTTAGATGAATGGAGGAATAGTTAATGACAAATTTAAACGAGTTAGAACTTCAAAATCTTCGTCATCTTATTGGGGGACATGAAACATGTGCGACGAAATTAGATACATATGCCCAACAATGTACAGATCCACAAATTAAATCTATGCTACAAAATCATGCGAACAGTGCTAGACAAACAAAACAGCAATTAATGACATTTTTAGGATAGGAGGTTTTTAGATGTTACAGGAAAAAGATATGGTATCAGATTACTTATCAGATATAAACACTAGTTTAAGCACGTATGCTCAAGTTATTTCACAATGTGATAATCAAGCCTTAAGAAATGCGATTATACAAATTAGAAATGCTGATGAACAAAAACAATGGGAGCTTTATCAAGCAGCTCTTCAACATAATTACTACACACCAGCTTCTCAAGCTGAAGAACAAGATGTTCAACAAGTAAAACAACAATTTACACAAGGTAGCTAGTATCGCAAGCAAAGTCATAAGTATGTAAGTTAATGATAAGCCCGAAATATTAGGTGATGTTTCAATTAATCTTTCACCTAATATTTCGGGTCTTTTTTTGTTGTCTTTAAAAAATATTAGTTTTTGCCTACTATTTATTAGAGCAAGTGAAAAGGAACATAATACACTCGGGTTCCTACGGGAACTAGAGTAAGAGATTATCTAAAAAATGGACTATACACCTTAGTTTGATGTCTAGATTAGGGCGCATCGGCTCGAAGTGGAATGTAAAATCCCTATATGTATAGGAAATGACAAGTTTTTTCTCTACTATTCCCTTTTTTGTTTGTCACCGACAGACGAATTTCTCTACTTTTTTCCTGGATAGGATGATGCCTTATTTTTTTAAAAAGGCTGAATTATCCAAGCCGAGTTTAATCAAAATCATATATATAGCAGTGTGTGGTCTACAGGGAGGTGAACAGGATAGAATGCAAATTTTTAGATAGTGATCAGCCGATGATGAAATTTGATGATCAAATAGATCAGTTACTAAATTCTGATAATAAGACAACAGAAATGTTAGAGAAGTTAATTGGGAAGATATTAACAATAAAGGTTTTGAGTCAGCGATATAAGTTTGTGAAAAATACAAATGGTATTCCTTTATACAGAGAAAGTCTCGTAACTTATCCTGAGGAAAATCTAGTTGTTTCACATAACTTTGTCCTTCTATATCCAAAATATATTCCTACATTCCTTTATTACAACATGATATGGAAGAAAAAAGGAATCGGACATCTCTTGAATGAGCATAACGTCAAAACCAATAGACGCATTACAAGGAATGGGTTTATAGATAGGAACAAGTTGACTAATCTTTTTAGTGAACCAGTTCAAATCTCATTTCAATCGAAAACTGTCTATATTCCGTTTAAGGCATATAACATTTATTTTGAGGATTATAAAGAACCAGGTTTCATGATCATTGAATACTTTAATTCAGATATATTTAGCAGAAATCAAAATTCTGCATGATTGACCAAGATATAGTTTATTAATCTAGTAGGCAATTTACTAGTTTATGATTGTCTCTATCACTTTTTTATGTTTTTAACATAAAGTATCAAACAGCTTGCTATTTATTGTATTTGGACAATACGAAATGAAGAGAATATCAGGAGGGTAAGAAAAGTATGACATCTTTATTTGAAGATAAAATTCGTAAGTTAAAAAAACCAATGCCTATTTCAAGGCATTTTGCCTCTAACACGCTTCATCCCGATTCTATGACACCAGAGAAAATCCAACAATACCAACTAGATTCACTTAGTGAGATTTTGAAACGTGCATACACAAAAAATGAAATGTACAAAGCTAAAATGGATGAAGTGGATTTTACACCTGCAAACTTTAAATCTTTAGAAGATATTCAAAACATGCCATTCCTAACAAAGGAAGATCTTAGAGGTAATCCTTATGTTTTATTAACATGCGAAAAAGAGGAAATTGCCCTTGTCCAGGTTTCAACTGGAACAACTGGTGGAGAAGAAATTTATATGCTCTATACATGGAATGATTACTATTTACATGATTTAGCACCTAGATACCCTAAACTTTTCCCAATCGATCCACCAGATGTATGTTTAAATGGTTTACCTTATGAAATGAGTGCTGCTGGTTTAGCTTTTCATAAGACATTTATGGAAGGGTGTAATGCGACAGTTATTCCTGCAGGTAAAGGTGGAGCTTACTCAACGCCTGCAAAAACGTTGAAAATGATTCGTGACTTGGAGCCTAACGTTATTATAACAAGTCCTTCATGGGCGATCATGTTAGCAGAAGAAGCAGAAAAACAGAATTTTGATTTTAAAAGCTTAAAGCTAAAATCTGTTTATTTAACAGGTGAAGGTTGTTCGCCGGCCTTCCGAAGAAGAGTAGAAAAAATCTTTGGTGCGACAGCTAACTTTTTTTATGGTTCACTAGAATGTGGAGTTCTCGGGATCGAATGTGATGATCATAGTGGCTACCATCTTACAGAGGCACATGTTTATATGGAAATAATTGATCCAAAAACCGGTGAAGTACTTGATCCAGGTGAAATTGGTGAAATCGTTATAACAAGTATGTTACGTTATGACGCACCGATCATTCGTTTCCGAACAGGTGACTTAGGTTATATTGAAACGGAAGAATGTGAATGCGGGGTAACATTACCAAAATTTCATTTGCGTGGAAGAGTTCGTGATCAAATTAAATACAATGGAACATCTTTTTCTCCTTTTTATCTTGAAGAATTTTTGATGAGTCAACAGGAAGTAGGAAACTGGTATGAGTTTGTCATTGATCCTGTAGAAGATAATGAAGTCATCCATGTTCGTTGTGAATTAGCTAAAGATGTTACACCATCAGAAGAGCTTGCGGATTCTTTGGCAAGTAAAATGGAATACTCAACAGGAATTCCTTTCACTTTTGAATTTGTAGAAGAATTACCAAGACCTCAAGGGAAAACAATTCGTGTTGTATACAAATAACTATTAAAGAGCCTTAAGTTTAAATAAAAGGGTGTTTGTAATGGAAGAACAAAAACTCATAACGAGATTACAAGAGGCGATTGAGCACGCAAAAACATCCACATTTTATCAAAAGCATCTTTTACAGAAACATATTGAAACACTAGAGGATTTTAAAAACATCCCCTTTTTAACAAAAGATGAATTGCGAAATCATTCTCCTTTTGGTCTCTTAGCAGTAAGGAAAGAAAAGCTTGTACAATATCATGAATCTTCAGGGACGACCGGCGAACCAATTTCAATATGGTATAGTGAACAAGACTTACAAAATATTGTTAATCGTACAAATGAAACTGCCGTTTTTTTCTCGAAGAACGACACAATGATCGTTAGATTCCCTTATGCTATGTCAATTATTGCTCATACGATGCAGGACACAGGTAAAAGCAACAAAACATGCATTATTCCTGCAGACAGTAGAACAAGTATTACCCCGATGACTAGAATCATTGAGTTATTAAGAAAATGTGAAACAACAATACTTTCCTGTATGTCTCTTCATGCAATCATGCTTGCGGAAGTAGCAATTAATCAAGGATTAGATCCTAAAGTAGATTTTCCACACCTTCGGGCAATCTGTACTGCTGGTGAACCAATTACTTCTTATAGAAGAAACTTAATCAAGGATATCTGGGGTGTACCAATTTTTGATAATTATGGCATGACTGAAACTGGTACAATTATGGTTGATTGTATGTATCACCATCTACATCCAGCACTTGATGATTTCTATATCGAGGTTTTAGAAGATGATTTTAAGACTTCGACAAAACAAGGAGAGATTGGTAATCTAGTTATTACAACATTAAATAAATCAGCAACACCAATGATCCGCTATAAAACTGGTGATACTGTTAAGGTTCAAGAAGAGCTTTGTCAGTGTGGAAAACAAATCTATGAGATTCATGGCAGAAAAGAACTTCTTTGGAAAGTAAAAGGACGTCAATTTGACATTTGGGATTTAGAAGGAATGATTTCACCTCTTTCTAGTCGAAAGTTTTGGGCTGCTGGAACACGTGATCATGTGTTGTATGTTGTGATAGAAAGGGAGAATACTAGTGATTATGTAGATTGTCATTATTTAGATCTTCTTCGAGATCAGTATGGAATTGAGATAAAAATTTATATCGTCGAAAAAGGTGCACTTTATGACAGACAAGAACCATTGTCTTTTGGTATGAAAGGAAAGCCGAAATATATTTTAACACAGCATGAACTTGATTATATTCTTAATAGTATAGACTAATAAAGAAGCTGGGCAAAACTTAAGGTATTAAATATTTTTGTCCAGCCCTTCTTTCGATACAATAGAACGAATGTCAAGTAATGTAAAAATCAAATTTAATCCTAGCAATTTTAATAAACTCTAATGATATAAGGAGATGGTGTATCTATGCAAAAGTTATCTCATCAAGAAATTGAAGAGTCATTAAAAACGGTAAAAGGCTGGAAGATCACTAATGATAAGTGGCTCGAGAAAAAATATCGATTCAAGGATTATTTAAACGGAATCAAATTTGTACAAGAAGTGGCAAATCTATCAGAAGAGGAAAACCATCATCCTTTTATATCAATCGATTATAAACTTGTGACCATTAGGTTGTTTTCATGGAACGCGAAAGGAATAACAAAACTAGATTTTGAGTTAGTTAAGAAATATGATGAAATTTACACTGGCTAATAAATTCTGCAAACTACATACACGGAAAAAACCAGGAGTTATTTCATCTCCTGGTTTTTTTTAGTTATTGCTTCTGATTCTGAAGCTGACTTTCACCTAACGCGACTAAGCGCTTAGTCATTTCTCCACCAACAGAACCATTAGCACGAGCTGTCGTATCGGCACCTAGTTCAACTCCTAATTCATTCGCAATTTCCTCTTTCATGGAATTTAGAGCATTTTCTGCACCAGGCACTAACAATTTTTGTCTTGCCATCGTACAACACCCCTTTTGAATGGATTTTAGGAACTGTGAGCACCGATGAGATGCTCATGTTTTAGAATGCCCCAAAACTAATATTTTATAGATTCTATACTTTTGTATTCAAAAGCATTTTGTAAAAGGAAGAAGATAGAAATAAATAAGAAGACAACTATAATGATTTCTTAGGTATTGTCATAATTATCTAAGAAAAACAAAAGAGGGAAATTATGAAAAAAACAATAAGAATTTTAATACATATCAAGAAGCCAAAAAGTTGTTAGGAAAAGATTTTGGGATGTGCATTTAGATGCTTATCCGATCATTGGACCAAGAGCTTATATCATACAATTTCAAAATAAAATGCTGATCTTATAGATGTCACTGGTATACAGTATCGAAAGGTTATATAAATCTCGATTCACTACAATTATTTACTGATCAACTGTAAAATACCCAAGAATTCAGTTTGACTAGAGGTTATAGTTTCATTCAAACTTATCTCTCCGAATACTAGGTAGTTACTACAGATTAGTTAAATAGGAGAGAGTACAATATGAACCCCCCTTTAATTACTGTTTATGTTGCCCAATATCTATTTTTTATTCGTAGTTATTACTTCTCCAAACTCTATCCAACAACTCAACCCATTATGAAAGTCATCATAGACTACATAGTTGTTACAAGGATTTATGTATTTATTACAAAAAATAACAGATCGTTGGTTCTAATGAATACTATAGAGAATATACTAAAAATAGATTTACGAGTACATAAAAGATTAACATCAATTTACTAACTTCATGAATATCTTCTTGTTTGTAGTAAAGGTAAATCAATTAATTATGTTAGGGAGTGTAAGCGCATGCAAAATGTAACAGCTAAGCAAATTGATTTAAGTCCTAGATTAGTAGAGTTTTTAAAAGAAGAGAAAAAATTATTTATTAATGGGGAATTTGTTGCTTCTCTTACAGGTAAAACTTTTGATACATTAAATCCTGCAACAGGGGAAAAACTTGCATCAGTAGCAGAAGCTGGTGAAGGGGATATAGATTTAGCGGTTAAAGCAGCTAGAGAAGCATTTGATCATGGTTCATGGTCAAAGATGGGAACTGCTGAAAGAAGCCGACTTATCTATAAACTAGCAGATTTAATAGAAGAGCATAAAGTAGAGCTTGCACAGCTTGAAACACTAGATAATGGAAAACCATACCGTGAAACGTCAAATGCAGATATTCCATTAGCAATTGAGCATTTCCGTTATTTTGCTGGATGGGCGACTAAGATCGTTGGACAAACCATTCCTGTTCAAGGAAACTACTTTAACTATACCCGCCATGAAGCAGTAGGTGTTGTTGGTCAAATTATTCCTTGGAACTTCCCACTGTTAATGGCTGCATGGAAGCTTGGTGCTGCTCTAGCTTCAGGCTGTACAATTGTCTTAAAGCCTGCAGAGCAAACACCACTTTCGGCATTATATTTAGGGAAATTAATCAATGAAGCTGGTTTTCCAAAAGGCGTTGTAAATATTGTTCCAGGGTTCGGGCAAACAGCAGGATCACCACTTGTAAATCATCCATTAGTAGATAAAATTGCGTTCACAGGTTCTACTGCTGTTGGAAAAGCAATCATGAAACAAGCAAGTGAATCATTAAAACGAGTGACTCTTGAATTAGGGGGTAAATCACCAAATATTATTCTTCCAGATGCAGATCTTTCGAAAGCGGTTCCAGGTTCATTAATGGGGATAATGTTTAATCAAGGTCAAGTTTGCTGTGCTGGTAGTCGTTTATATGTTCAGAAAAAACAATATGATAATGTAGTAGCAGATCTTGTTTCTTTAACAAAAGAAATTTCACAAGGTAACGGTTTAGTTGAAGCAACAACAATGGGTCCTTTAATTTCTGCACAACAGCAAAACAGAGTGAAAGGATATATTGATAAAGGAATTGAAGAAGGTGCAGAAGTATTAGCAGGAGGGAATATTCCTTATGATCAAGGTTACTTCGTTTCCCCTACTATTTTTGCAGATGTAAATAATTCGATGACGATAGCAAAAGAAGAAATCTTTGGACCTGTAGTAGCAGCCATGCCATTTGATGATTTAGATGATTTAGTTGATAAAGCGAATGATTCTACTTATGGTTTAGCTGCAGGTGTATGGACACAAGATCTGAAAAAAGCTCATAATATTGCACATCGTATACAAGCAGGTACAGTATGGGTAAATTGTTATAATGTATTTGATGCAGCAAGTCCTTTCGGCGGCTACAAACAATCAGGTATTGGTCGCGAAATGGGTAGCTATGCATTAGAAAATTATACAGAAGTGAAAAGTGTTTGGATGAATATGGAGTAATTTATTTTTAGAGGATATTTTGTTTATAAAACGACATTTTAAATATTTTTAAGATCATAGCCGGTGGTTATGGTCTTTTTTTGGCTGATTTCAGAGACTTTTGTTTTGAATTCTATATAGTATAGCAAAATGGAACAAAGCTTTTACTATCTTGCAATTTATCTTCTTGAATAAATTAAGCTGAATATTATACCGGTGAAAACGGATGTATATAACTAATATCAAAAACAAATGTTTACAGATCCCATTAGAAAAATTAATAGTTAAAATAAACCATATTAGTGTAAAATTGAAGAAGATTTATTACTCTAAAAATTCAGGGGATTTTATGCAGCCAATCACTAGTTTTTTACAAAATAAATGGTTTATAGCTTTTCTAGTTCTACTTTTTGTCGTAATTACTTTTTTGAATATTCCAATTGAAAAGCGAAAATATGGACTTTCTCAAAGTAACTTAGCAACAGATTATACAGGTTTACTTCCGGAAAAGATTCAACGGGTAGTTAAAGCAGAAAATCGAATTCAATTACAAGAAATTGTAAGAGATGCAAACAAAACAGGTAAGAAAATTTCTGTTGCTGGTTTACAACATTCACAAGGTGGTCATACATATTATAAAGATAGTGTTGTTCTTGATATGAAGACTTTTAATAAGGTTCTAGAAGTAAATGAAGAAGAGAAAACCGTTACGGTTGAGAGTGGAGCAACATGGGAGGATGTTCAAAAAGCGGTTATACCTTATGGTCTTGCCTTGAAAGTAACCCAATCACAGTCGATATTTACAATCGGTGGATCTTTATCTGTTAATGCCCATGGAAGAGATATTCGCTTTGGATCGATGGCAAGTACAGTTAAACAAATAACACTATTAACTCCTACAGGAGAAATAAAGACAATCAGCAAAAATGATCGTGAAGAATGGATGAAATATGTATTAGGTGGTTACGGGTTATTTGGGGTCATTTTAGATGTTACATTGGAACTAACAGACAATCATATTTATACCATTCATACACAAGAAATAGAAACAGATGAATATGAAAATTATTTTATGGATGTAATGAATAGAGAAAAAACAGCGATGCATTATGCAAGAATAAGTGTTGCTACAAGTAGCTTTTTAGAAGAAATGTATGTGATCGATTATAACTATACAGGGAAAATAGATAATAAAACACCTTTAAAAGAAGAAAATGGTGTTCGACTTAGTAAACTCGCACTTGATATTGGCAGGCAAGGTGGAGTTTTAGAAGATCTTTTTTGGAAAACTCAGAAACACTATATTCAATCTCTTGATGGAACAACCATTACAAGGAATAATGTTATGCGTTCGGAATCAACATTTATGGAATTTACGAAATCAGATTCAGTTGAAGTGTTACAGGAGTTTTTTATCCCTGTTCATTTGTTTGATGAATATATGAAAAATGTAAAGAACTTATTACCTTCAAATGATAAAGATCAAAATTTCAAAATCCACAATATAACTGTCAGGTATGTTGCAAAAGATGACCAAACGACTTTAAATTATGCTAGTGAAGATATGTTTGGATTGGTTGTATTAATTCAACATGGGGTAAACGAAAAGGAGATTGCCCATGCACAAGAAATCATAAAAAAATGGACGGACTTAACTCTTGAGTTTAATGGCACATACTATCTACCGTATTATCCTTATCAAACGAAACAACAATTTTACAATTCTTACCCTAATTGGGCTATTTTTAAATTAGAAAAAAGCAGAAGAGATCCTAATGAAGTGTTTCAAAATACATTTTATACCAATTACATCTTAACAAGAGGTACAGTAAGATGAATAGAAATCAAAGATATATACCTCTTATAGTAACAGTTGGACAAGTGGTGATTTTTCCTTACTATATTATCTGGTTAAAGGAGGTTTCTTTAACCTTCACTTTATTTGCATGGTTTTTTGCAGCATTTTCTTTTTCCGCTGCTTGGGGTTATCGTGTATTTCAGACAAATAAGCAAAAAGATAAAACTCCTATTTTTATTATTTATGCTGTAATGGGTATTGTTTATTGTCTTATTGGTTTATCAAATGATGTTGAAGATTACCTTCCATACATAGCATTAGTATTTCAAGTGATAATCGGATTTTTACAAGGGTATTTTCGTGCTTGGCATATTAATCAAAAAACATACCATGTAGATGCTGTTCATCATTATTTACTTGTTGGTTTATCAATGTTTGGACTGTCCTTTATTCATATTATTTCTCCAGTGTTTTTTTTGATCTTCTTTGGAAGTGTATTATGTTTACTTAGTTTTTGGGAGCTATGTGTAAAACTTATGAACTTTAAACAAGACAATAGGAAGTGATCATTTAAAAATGAAATACGCTAGGAAATCATAGTCGATTGTGATTTGTTTTAAAGCTAGATATAGTGATTTCTCTTCTAAATATAGCCTGAGATAAGGGATAGAAGACTTTTGGAGAGACTGTAAATTAACAGGATATTTAAATAATTGGTTCTGTTAAACTTTGTTGTTGATTTCCGTTACAGGCATTCGCTTTCCGCGAGCGGTCCGGGAGCCTCCTCAGCGCAAGCGCCTGTGGGGTCTCCCTTTGACACGCTTCTCCCGCAGGAGTCTCATGCCTTTCACTCCAATCAACAAAGTGCTAAAAATCAACATTAAGCTTTAACATAGCCAAATAATTAATAGTTGGTCTTTATTTTTATTAGTTAATATAGAAAAGTAGAATCGGAGATAGAAAGATGAAAATTAGTATCACAAAGGATTTTGACGTGATCGCAAGACTTAATAAACCTGTACATGATTTACATTGTGAATTATATCCAAATTATTTTAATAAGTTTAATAACAACGAAATGAAAGAGGTATTTAAGAAACTTATGAGGAATGAAGCTCATTATTTTCTTTTACTACAAGAAAATAGTGAGGCCGTTGGATATGCTTGGTTTGAAATAAAGAACTATATAGATAATCCATTTAAAAAAGGGTATACATCTGTTTATATTCATCAAATTAGTATAATAGAAGAGAAAAGAAACATGGGTTATGGGTCATCAGTAATGGAACACATATATCGTATAGCTATTAATAAAGGGATAGACTTGATTGAATTAGATTATTGGTATAAAAATAGTTCGGCAAAAGCGTTTTATAGAAAGCATGGGTTTTTGAAATACCGTGAGTTTGTTTATCGAAAACTCACCTCTAACATATCACCATGATCTAGCAGGATAAGATAAGCTAAATCTATATATAAAGCACGTTTGTGATTGCTGTTGGGAATTTTAGGAAGATGAGACTCCGGATAAAAAGCAATTACTGTATAAGAAATTACAACAAATCAAACGAAGAATATTGATATTCTTTCAGATAAATAGTGCAAAGAAAAATCGTAGATTGAGGAGATGAGTAATGATATTGGTAAGTGCTTGTTTAGTAGGTTTTGAGGTACGCTATAATGGAACACATTGTTTAAATGAAAAATTACAACAGCTTTTGGGTGATAATAAAGCCATTGCCGTGTGTCCAGAAATACTTGGTGGGTTCTCAACTCCTAGAGAACCAGCTGAGATCATTGGTGGTAATGGTTTTGATGTACTTGAAGGTCGAGCAAAAGTGATTGAAAAATCTGGAGGCGATGTGACAGAGTTGTATATGAAAGGAGCTTATGTGACACTGCAAAAAGCACAAGATCTTAATGCAAAAGCAGTGATTCTAAAAGAATTCAGTCCCTCATGTGGAAGTTCAATGATTTATAATGGGACATTTGAAAATAAGCAGGTTGATGGGGTTGGAGTAACAACAGCATTACTACAAAGGCATGGTATTCAAGTGTTTTCTGAAGAAAGTTTTTCAGATGGGTATCATGAGTTAGATAAAATGTAGATTTTTTATTTCATTTTTATTTTCCCAAAGCTCACTAGGAATATAGTGAGTAAGCATTTTAGACTAAATTAATTAATCACAATAAAGCTGGTGTTATTATGGAGAATAAAGTCTTGATTGATCAGATGCAACAGGAAGATTGGAAGTATGTCAAAAATATATATTTAGAAGGAATTGCTACTAAGAATGCTACCTTTCAGAAAGAATCTCCATCTTGGAAACAATGGGATGAGGCGCATATTAACGATTGTCGACTTGTTGCTAAAATAAAAGGAGAAGTTATAGGCTGGGCAGCGTTAAGTCCTATTTCAACAAGACCTGTTTATTCCGGTGTTGCAGAGGTAAGTGTTTATGTTTGTCGACATAAAAAAGGATTAGGAATTGGTAGTTTACTTATTAAGTCATTAATTGAACAAAGTGAAGAAAGTGGATTTTGGATGCTGCAGTCTGGAATTTTTCCAGAAAACTACTCAAGCATACACATACATAAGAAATATGGTTTTCGAGAAGTTGGTATTCGAAAGAAAATAGCTAAGTTGGATGGTAAATGGAGAGATGTTGTTTTATTAGAGAGAAGAAGTACTAAAGTTGGTACAAATTAAGATTAGAAGTTTGCTTTATTCCTAGTGATATAAGGGGAAATTATGATTAATATTGGAAATGATTCTGCTAAAACACTTATTATTGTTGTTCACGAGATTTATGGTATTAACAAGCACATTAAGCACTTTTGTCAGTCTTTATCAAAGCTTAATGTTGATATTATTTGCCCAAATCTTTTGGATATGAAAACAGCTTTTAAGTATGAAGAAGAACAGAAGGCGTACGAATACTTTAAAGAACATAAAGGGTTTGAATATGGATTCAATCAAATTATTGAATTAATCAAACAAAATAGGAAATATTATGATGAAATATTTGTTTTAGGATTTAGTGTTGGAGCAACGATTGCTTGGATGTGTAGCGAAGAAGAGTTAGTTGATGGTGTTGTTGGTTATTATGGTACGCGTATAAGAGATTATCTTCACAGAAAACCAACATGTCCTGTTTTATTATTTTTTCCAGAACAAGAAAGCTCTTTTAATGTTGAGAAGTTAATAAAGAGATTAAAAGATAAGAAAGTCAATATACATCAACTTAAAGGAAAGCATGGATGTTGTGATCCTTATAGTGAAAATTATCAAAGAGACTCAAGCGTAAAGGCTTATTTTGAAACTGTGAATTTCTTTAAGAGTTTTTAAATAATGGCTTTTTTCCCACACTTTCTTGCTTTTAAATACCTGAAGCAATCAGGAATGTATTAGGTCTAGTGGCATCTTTTCTTCATAAAATAGTACCCTTATAGTGAAAAACCACTGTTTTTAGTAAAAATTTTGCCTACATACCAACATTCGGTCAGAGAAGTGCCTAGGTAATAGATTAGAAAGTTTAGGTGAATACTTGTTTTTATGTGTTAATAATAGGATAATAGACCTGTAATATTTAACTTTGCAAAAACCTAATAGAGATGAAAAAGGCAAGCTCATTGAAAGATGAGTACGCAAAGCTTAAGGAGCTAAGTTCTTTAAAAAGAATAAGCTAGCCAGTTACCGATTGACTTGAAAACTAATCAATTTGATTAGTTTTTTACATTAGGAGTGAAAGAAATGGTAAATCAATTAAACAAATTCGAAGAAGTGAAACGTAAGCTATATTTATTGATTTTACCTATTATTGTATCAGCTTTAGTTATTAGTTTATTTTATAATGATGAGTATCATCAGTTTAACAACACAGTCCTTCCATTGCTTGCTATTGTTTACAGTGTTTCTTGGTTTTTTGTATATAGAAGAAAGTGGTTTCAATATGTAGAGCTTTTAAACGTAGCTTTGATAAGTGTCATTCATCTACTTAAGGTTTATGATATTGTTTATTACGATATGGTTATAGGCAAAAATATTGCTACAGGAAATGCGACTCTTTGGACACCACTTGTATTTGCGCTCATTATTGTTTCAATCAAAGGGAAAATCGGTGTAGTCTATTCTTTTGCTCTTTGGTGCTTGACTGTGACTATTGGTTTCATTTATTGGAATGACATTCCAAATTATGCGAATGAGTCATTAATTCAATATTTTTTATCTAATTTAGTATATTTTATTTTTTTATTTTTCTCTCGACATATTATTAGTGCATACACGAAAGCTGAAATGCTTGAAAAAATAGCTTATGAGGATTCACTGACTGAAATCTCTAACAGGCGGAAGGTTTATCTATTGTTAGATGAAGCGATAGAAATGAAGAAAGAATTTTCAGTGGTATTTTTTGATTTAGATCATTTTAAAAGAATAAATGATGAACATGGACATCTAGTAGGTGATAAAGTCTTAATTGAAGTATCATCATTAGTTCAAGGTATATTAAAGGATACAGACCATTTTGGACGATGGGGTGGAGAAGAATTTATCATCCTAACGTTTAATCGAAATAAAAAAGAATCGATTGACCTAGCAGAAAGATTGCGAAAAAAAATAGAAGCACATCATTTCCCAGAAGTAGATAACGTGACTGCTAGTTTTGGTATAGCTGTTTCACATAACAAAGATACTGCAGAAAGTATAATAAATCGAGTAGATGAAGCATTATATGTAGCAAAAAGTAGTGGGAGAAATCAAGTGAGATTTAATTAGCTTTAATAAATTTCACTACTTTCTGCTTCTGCTTTCATTAGCTAAGAAGAGGTTGGCATAAATAAAGATGTCATACAAAAAGACGAATAAATCTAAATTCAGTTAAGTTGAAAGAAATAAGCTCGTTCCATTGCGCTGCAGACATTTGCTTTCCGCGGGGAGGAAGCTAAGCCTCCTCGGCGCAAGCGCCTGTGGGGTCTCAGCCTTTCCTCAGCACCCGCAGGAGTCAAATGTCTTCCGCTTCATTCCACTAGTTCTTAAAAATAGTATACAAAATCAAAAAATCTATTGATGATATGACAGCAAATAAAAAACCGAACTAGTCGAATGATTAATTGAAATATCGACTTTTATTTCGGGTTTATCATTAGTTTGAATACTTATGTCTCTGCCACTTTTTATTGAGATCAGTAAATATAAAAATTTGATAGAGAAGGTACTCATAGAATTGCATTAAATTAGAATTTCGAAAAGATGGTCTCTAGTGCTAGCCACTAAAACGAAGTCTATTATTTTTATTTCTCAAAGAAATCTACTCCTTTATTCCAACCACACGAATTCTTTTATAATCAGCTATCCATGTTTCGTTATGATAAAGATGCTTTTTTAAATGGTCTTCTACTCTTGAAATAATCACTTCTTTCTTATCAAAAGCAATTCCTTCCAACATATCACTTGCGAACATTTCTATCCAAGTCTTTAATCCATCTTTACCTTCTAATGCTGTAGGTCGATTAAAAAGTTGCGAAAAAGTCACTTTAAAACCTACTTCTTCCATTAATGAGGTATATTCACCAATACTAGGGAAATACCAAGGGAATGGCTTGTTATTGAATTCAAAACCTGCTTCTTTTATTTGCTGAGTAATTTCGTTTGATATCAGTTTAATGTTTCCTTTACCACCAAATTCAGCAATAAATCTTCCATCCTTTTTTAAGCTTTTATAAATACAATTCAGTGCTTTTTTCGGCGTTTTTATCCAATGTAGAGCTGCGTTAGAAAAAACTGCATCAAACTCTTGATGATATGATAATTCAGTTGCATCTTCAACGAAAAATTCAATTTCGGGATATTTTGTTTTTGCTTGATTAATCATATTTTCTGATTTATCAATACCAATTACTTCGATTTTCTTATCAAATAAGTTTTTTGCTAAGTCTCCTGTTCCACAACCTAAATCAAGAATTTTTTCCCCCTCTTTTGGATCTAATAAATCAATTAAACGATCTCCGAAATTAGATACAAATGAATGCTTTCCATCATATAAATCAGCATTCCATGGATCGTTAGAAATTTGGCTTTTCATTTTGTGATCAACTCTCCTTTGTTTAGAAATGAATGTTCTTAAAAACAAAACTGTATATATCTGTTAATTTCATTATAATTAGATATATATATAAAAGAAATTAACGATTTAGATTAATATTAATTACTAACTGTTATTAGAGAGGTGGAACTATGGAGATAAAATGGTTGAAAACATTTATAATAGCAGCAACTCATGAAAATTTTCGTAAAACGGCTGAAGAGCTTTTTTTAACACAACCTGCCATAACAAAACATATTAAAAGACTTGAAGAAAACTTAGATATTCAATTATTTGAAAGAATTGGTAAGAAAATCGTCCTTACTTCAGCTGGATCTCGCTTTCTGCCACATGCAAAAGAAATCGTTTCCTTATACGATCAAGGTTTAACAGATTTTGAATTATGGAAACAAGGGTATAAAAAGAGGTTAGTTATTGCTACTTCACCACAAATTGCGGCATCTGTGCTTCCATTAATTTTGAGAAGCTTTATGGATAAATACCCAGATATAGAGGTGTTAATAAATGTATGTAATTCTTATGATATAGGAGAGGAAGTTAGTGATGGTAGAGCAGATCTAGGTTTAACAAGAATACAACCAACTCATTCAACTCTACATTGTGAAGAAGTTCATAAAGAATCGGTAATTTTAGTTGCTTCTTACCTTGAGGAAGAAGGTAAAGAAATGAAAGAAAGGCAGGTTTTAGAAAAGTACAGGCTTATCACTCATAACCATCCAGAATATTGGGATTTTCTTATCAAAGATATAAAAAGACATTATCCATTTGTTAAAACAATGAAGGTAAACCAAATTGAAGTTTCCAAAAAGTTTATCGAGCATGGACTTGGAGTTTCTTATTTACCTCTTTCAATGGTGAAGGAGGAAATAAATTTGAGAAAACTAGTAGAAATTAAAACAAATCAAATAACACTCCCTTATTCTTCTACATATGTTTTAACAAAGGTAAATACTAGTGAAGTAGATCATTTTGTTAGGTACTTTAAGTTGGAAATAAATAAATTTTAATGAAATTCGTAAGGGGAATTAACATGCTAGAACAGTTAGAAGCTCTATCGAGTTAGAAGTTCATTATCAGTGATTTCGCAACTTCATTTCTTCTGTCATGTTTGTGTATAATATGACAAGAAACTCTTACCCTGTGAAACTTCAAAAAATAGAATACCGATTTAGAGCGTAAACAACTGGGTGAAACACTTTCATTCATCCCAGTTTATTTGACTACCCTTTTACAGGTGCTTCCTGTTTTAATTCATGATTTCCAGCAAAATGTGTTAGTCTATTTCGAGTACTTTTTTGAGTGAAATAGCTATGTAAAAGCATTCCAACAATGATTAGTATTAACCCAACAAGTGTCCAGTTTTTTGGTAATGGTGATGATAATAGGAGTGTTTCACCAATCATGACAAAAATAACTTGACTTGATTGAGTAGCTTCAACAGCAGCAAGATTTCCTTGATGATCTTTCGCACGATCTGTTGCAATAAAAAATAGAGTTGTAGCAATTACTCCAGAACAAATGGCAACTATAAAAGATTGAAGAACTTGCTCATTTGAAGGCATTCCTACGTTAACAGCACCAAATATACTTAAAGAAATCCAAAATGGAAGACTAACGAATGTCATACCAAATACTCGTTGAAAGGTATCTAATCTTCCACCACAAACTTCCATCATTTTTCTGTTTCCTAATGGGTAGGCAACAGCAGCGATCATAACAGGTAACACATCTATTATTAATTCACTTATTGATAATTGACTAGCTTTTTGAAGCTGAATAAGTGCCACACCTATTATGATAACAAACGAGATAAAAAGTGCTTTTATTTGTAACGTATTTCTAACCATTTTCTGACCGTCTTTCGTATGAATTGTATGAAAGAAAAGTGGGCCTAATAATGTACCTGCTACAATGGTAAGCTGCCAAGATCCTGCAACAAGCCATCCTGGTCCATATGAAGCAGCAAATGTTAACGGTGCATAAAATAATACGAATCCTACAAAACTCCAGCACATCCATTGGAATGGATGTTTCTTAATTTCAAGCAATACTTGTTTTATATTCTTTCTTGCTAGTACAATTAAGAAAAGAAAAGGGATCATAAATATAAATCGTAAAGAAGAGCTCCAGATCCAGCTTCCCCCAGAGAGTTCCATTGAACGATTCAGTATAAATGTGACTGCAAAAAACATGGAAGCGAAAATGCCAATTATAATTTCTTTCATCATACACCAACCTTTTAGTATAATATAATATACTTAATATTAATTATATTATATCGTTTGTATGTTAAATATGTTAGTGGAAAGGAGAAAAATATTATGGAGAAAAACAATCAAGCAAGCAATGTTGAAAAATTAGCAAAACAAGTGGGTAAAACACTGAGAAAAATAAGACTCGAAAGAAAAATTAATCTAGAGGAATTGGCTGAAATAACTGAAGTAAGCAAATTAACATTAGGTAATATTGAAAGAGGAGAAGCAAATCCCTCTCTTGCGGTTATTTGGAAAATAGCTAATGGCCTTACTATTCCAATTTCTACTTTACTTAATGAACGTGAAGAGGTTGTGATTTCTCGTAAAAATGAAGGAAATAAAGTAGTAAGTGCAAATGTAGCATGCACACTAGAACCGATATTTGACTCATCTTCGTATGGCTCAATGGAGATTCATCGTGCATTTCTAAAGCCTTTTAGTGAATACTGCCCAGGAGCACACCAATTAGGAGTTGTAGAATATGTAACAGTTATGAAAGGAGAAGTAAAAATAAAAGTGCAAAGCCAAACCTATCAGCTTTATGAGTATGACTCAATAAAATTCAGCGGTGATGTGGAGCATGCTTATATTAATCCTACAGATACCGAAGCTGTTTTACATTTTGTTATGATGTATTCGTCTCCTTAAAAATGTATAATTTATAGCTAATCTTGAAAAACTTTCATTTTACGTGAATAATAATGATAATTATTTTCAATACTAAAGTTATAAAGAGACAACCATGGTAGTGGTTGCCTCAGGGTATGATTAGAGATCAGACGGTTCGAACGTTTTGCAATCAGTTTCAGAGCTTGAAGAAGCATTTTTTTCTTTATGGTTTACAACATAAATTTGCGTTGCACCACATTTATTTTCATTACTAATGTTATGAACACAGCTATTTACTTCACATAATACATCAAGTGCCATTATTAAAACACCTCCTTCATCTTTAGGATGAACAATTTACTTAATTCCTATTCAGTATGTACCCAACATTTCATCATTAGTTTGGGCTTTTTGCTAATTGATCTCATTATCTGATCTGTTAGAAACTTTGCTTTATTGTAAAAGGCTGTTTTCGCAAACTTTGTTGCTTTAAAATACCTGAAGAAATCAGCACTGTATTAAGTCTAGTGGCATCTTTTCTTCATAAAATAGTATCCTTATAGTGAAAAACACTGCTTTCACTAAAAACTTTGGTTACATAGCAACAATCGTTCAGAAAAGAGCCTTGTAAAAAGACGATTTCTAGCAGAAAAGAAAAGATGTCACTGAACATTATACAATGCTGATTTCTTTAGATTTCTAAAAGAAAAAACCTTAAGTAATTTGATTGACAGGTTTTTTTGTTTTATGATATATTTATCTTGAATTAAAGATATTTTAAATTGAGATATAATAGCAGTGTTTATAAGGAGGAATTATAAATGAATCATTTAAAAGGAATTCATCATGTTACAGCAATTACTAGTAGTGCTGAAAAAAACTATGAGTTTTTCACATATGTATTAGGAATGAGACTTGTTAAAAAAACAGTAAATCAAGATGACATACAAACGTATCATCTGTTTTTCGCTGATGATACTGGAAGTGCTGGAACAGATATGACTTTCTTTGATTTTCCCGGTATTCCTAAAGGGATTCATGGTACAAATGAAATTTCTAAATCATCTTTTCGTGTACCATCGGATGAATCTTTAGAGTATTGGGAAAAACGATTTGATCGTCTTCAAGTGAAACATAATGGAATCCAAAATCAATTTGGAAAAAAGACTCTTTCATTCGTAGATGAAGATGACCAACAATATCAATTGATTTCCGATGAATTTAATCAAGGAATATCATCAGGTACACCTTGGCAAAATGGTCCAATCCCGCTCCAACATGCTATAACAGGTTTAGGACCAATTTTTATAACAATAGCAAATTTTAGCCAACTAAAAGATGTATTAGAAAAGGCATTATTTTTTAAAGAGATTGCTCAAGAAGGGGATTTTCATTTATTTGAAGTAGGAGAAGGTGGAAATGGTGCGCAGGTGATTGTTGAGCACAACGAAACATTACCACAAAGTCGTCAAGGTTTTGGTACAGTTCACCATGTTGCATTCCGTGTGGAAGATCGTTCTGTTTTAGATGAATGGACAGAACGTTTGGATAAAATAGGCTTCTCAACATCAGGCTATGTTGATCGTCATTTCTTTGAATCGCTATATACAAGAGTGGCTCCACAAATTCTATTTGAATTTGCCACAGATGGTCCTGGTTTCATGGGCGACGAACCTTATGAAACTTTAGGAGAGAAATTATCATTACCACCATTTTTAGAACCAAAGCGTGAGTCTATTGAAAAATTAGTAAGGCCCATTGATACGGTTAGAAGTACGAAAAATTTTATTAAGGAATAGTTTATTTAACACAAAAAAGTCAACAATTATTGTTGACTCAGACTGTAGACAAACTCGATAAAATCGAGCTTGTCTACAGTTTTTTTTGTTATAAAATAAAATTAAGAATATAAACTGAGGTGATTGATATGCTTTCGAAACACAATTCTATACAAAGAGATCAAGTTGAAATGGTTGCTTTAGATCAATTAGTTCCTGAAGATCATTTAGTTCGAAAAATGGAGGCAGCTATTGATTTTTCATTTATTTACGATCTTGTAAAAGATGTGTATTCGGAGGTTGGTCGCCCAAGCATTGACCCTGTCATCTTAATTAAATTAACCTTCATCCAGTATACTTTTGGTATTCGCTCGATGCGTCTAACTATCCAGGAAATAAAAACGAACGTGGCTTATCGTTGGTTTTTAGGCTTTGGTTTTCATGATAAAGTCCCTCATTTCTCTACTTTTGGTAAAAACTATGAGCGCCGATTTAAAGAAACCGATCTATTTGAACAGATATTCTATCGTATCCTCAAAACAGCTGCTGATAAGAACTTAATTAGTGCTGAACATGTATTTATTGATTCAACACATGTGAAAGCAAGCGCAAATAAGCATAGGTTTGAAAAGAAAGTTGTGCGTAAAGAAACCCGTGCTTATCAAGAACGTCTTAATGAAGAAATTAACGAAGATCGTGAGGACCATGGAAAGAAACCTTTCCCACCAAATAAATTTAAAGGGGAAGAATCTAAGGAAATCAAAGAAAATACTACGGACCCAGAAAGTGGTTATTATGTGAAAGACGAACGTACTAAGCAATTTGCTTACTCCTTCCATGCAGCTTCTGACCGTAAAGGTTTTGTGATTGGGGCTATTGTAACACCTGGTAACACTCATGATAGTAATATGTTAGAGCCACTAGTTGAACGTGTGATTGAGAAGATTGGAAAACCTAAAGCTGTTGCGGCAGACGCAGCTTATAAAACACCTGCGATTACTAAATACTTATTAGATAACGAAATGACACCAGCTTTGCCTTACACAAGACCACGAACAAAAGATGGTTTTTTCCGTAAGCATGAATATGTTTATGATGAATACTATGATTGTTACATATGCCCTACAGGTGAGACTTTAAAATACTCGACTACGAATAAAGAAGGGTATCGGGAGTACAAGTCACCAAAGCGCTTTTGTGGTACTTGTCCTTTTTTATCTCAATGTACAGAAAGTAAGGATCATCAAAAAGTAGTGACACGTCATATTTGGCAAGAGTATGTGGAAGAGGCAGATCATCTTCGCCATCACAAAGACGTAAAACCAATATACAAAAAGCGTAAAGAAACAATTGAGCGAGTTTTCGCAGACGCTAAAGAAAAGCATGGCATGCGTTGGACAACTTTAAGGGGACTTAAAAAATTGTCAATGCAGGCGATGCTTACTTTCGCTTCCATGAATTTAAAAAAGATCGCCAACTGGACATGGCGGGAGCAACAATTGATATAAATATAGGGCCTAGTAGGGCCTCTTTTCATAAAATTAGGGATAAGATTAGTAACCTAAATCAAAAGGCATTCGGAATAAGTTCATTCCGAATGCCTTTTGTCTACAATCTGAGTCAACAATTATTGTTGACTTTTTAAGTGTGAAAATATAAGTTTTTAAAGTTATGTTAGTATTTAGCTCCTGTTGATAACGGTCACTTTGCACTTTCTTATTTAACTCGGTGAATAAGATCATTGTAGTTAACTAACATGATCGATTGAGTTTCACCATCTTGTATTTCACAAAATGCGTTTCCGTGATCAAAGAAAAAGTAATGTATCCTACTACCGTATATAACTTTTTGTCCCATTTTAATAAGGATCATCCTTTAATTTTATTTTCAAAATCTAGAAAATAAATACAGGTGATACCATTTCCAACATTAGATTATGAATATCCTTATTATAACATACTAGGTGGTCTTTGCCCAATCTGAGAAGAATGGACATGTTTATTATTTAAGGCTCTTATCCGAAAGATTGTTGCTAATTGCTTTAATAATCTGTTGAAAACAGTCTTTTTATCTCATAAATGGTGCATAGCTAGCAGAAAAGATGCAACTAGACTTTATAAAGTGCTGATTCCTTCAAGATTGTCAAAGCAATAAAGTTTACGAAAATATCCTTATTTTATCAATTGATTTCTGTCTTCCATTCCTGGTGGTTGTTCCATCCATCCGTTTTTCGCCATTATTTTTCCACCATCCTGTCCATAGGACAAAATATCCTTTGCAACGAGAGTCATCATTGTTGGAAGATCACTACGTAAACTAAAAGAAGTTCCTAAAGCGCTATTACCTAAGCTAAAGTTACAAAATAAACTTGTACAATACATCATAAGCTTATCTGAAAAAGGTGCAAGCTTTGAGTCTGTTGCCTTTGCACCCCAAGTTGAGGAAGGCTGAATATCACTTTGAAGGAGAACTTGTGTAAAATCTGTTACAATCTTCTTAGACAATTCCTTGCCTTTTAGAAAGTATTTCTTTACTTCTGGTTTATTAGCAACTTGAGCAAACCCTGTTATCATCTGCATACCCAGTATATTTGACTCAATCGTGAAATATAAGTATGAAACCTCTACAGTATTTAATGCTCTTTTGTCTGAAAAGAGATTTAATCCACTCATATAACTAGTATCTTTTACAAATTCAACAGCTTTTGGCATTGTCACTGAAGGTGGGGGTGATAATACATTGTTTTGTTGTAAATAATCTACACACTTATCATAAACACTTTGAGTAAAGCCAGTTAACTCTTTATATAAAAGGACGATTTCTTTTCGGTAAGCCATATTAAGATGTAAAGTATGTAAACCCATGCTAATCTCTTTTAACAATCGAAGAAACATGATATCAAAATAATTATTAAATAACTTTGGAACACAAGGATTTACGTCTTCCTCTGTAAAACCGAGAGGAATGACAGCACCTTCATCTTTGAGGATTACCGTAATTTGATCAATATATTTGATTATCTTTTTATGTGTATCTTGCATAATTTCTTTAGCTTGCTCATCGTCGGCTGCTTCAATAAAATACTCCAATATTCTCCGAGTCATCGTTTTCTGTTGATACGTCATCCAAAGTGTTGCTAATTCACTCGAGCTTATATGTTTTTGATCAGACATGTTTATCCTCCATAGTTAATTCCATAGTTTAGATATTTAATACTTACTATATTAATTATATTTGTCTTGATTACTAAGGATGATGCTACTTCTATAAAGTTTCTCACATGACAAATACTTATATACAAAAGAACTTAAAAATTCATAGAGAGGATTAACTTTTAAGAGTTCATTTCTGAAAGATTGTTGCTAATTGATATCTTAATTTGTTAGAACAAGTGATTTCCATAAAAGGGACAATCATTAGAAGAGAAATTGCCACTATACTTAATACAGAGATGTTTTAAATAGGATTCAAAAACAACAAAGATTTCGTTAATTTCTTTGAGAACATTTATCTGAAAGCTTTTTTTATTTTCCTGATCATTTTAATATTTGCTGAAATGTCAGATATGTTGAATAATCGACAAAAAACGACATAAATACTTCTCTACAAAGTGGTAAAATAACTTCATGTACTATAACTAAATTTAATCGTTATGATAATTAAATCCTATTTGACTTATAGGAATAGTGAATCTATTATAGTAGTATTCATAAATTTACTGAAAAGTTTACTCGAATTTTTGAAATCGTATAAAAATTAGTTTTATTCCTTTGTGAGGTGGATATCGTTGCAACTTCAGGTAATGAACAGTCCTTTTAGTCAGGAGCAGGCAGAGCTACTAAATAAATTACTGCCAACATTAACAGAATCACAAAAAATATGGCTTTGCGGTTATTTAGCTGCAAACCAAGCTGCTACATCATCAGTAATAGCAGACAAACAAGTACCACAACCTACTGTGGAAACGAACGTGGAACCAATTTCAAAAGAAGTGACAATTCTTTTCGGATCACAAACAGGAAATTCACAGTCACTTGCTGAAAGCGCTGGTAAAACACTAAAAGATAGAGGCTTTGAAGTAACTGTTTCTTCGATGAGTGATTTTAAACCTAATAATTTAAAAAAGGTTAAAAACCTATTAATTGTCGCAAGTACGCATGGTGAAGGTGAGCCACCAGATAATGCGATATCTTTTCATGAATTCCTTCATGGTCGACGTGCTCCGAAACTTGATGATCTTCGCTTTTCTGTCTTGTCACTTGGAGATAGTTCTTATGAATTTTTCTGTCAAACAGGTAAAGAATTTGACCAGAAGTTAGAAGAACTTGGTGGTACTCGTATATACAATCGAGTAGATTGTGATCTTGATTTTGATGAGCTTGCAGCAGAATGGGTTGAAGGTGTGTTAGCTGGACTAAGTGAAGCACAACAAACTCAAGGTACTGTGGTAGCTGAAGCTACAGCTACACCACACGCAGCAGAATCAGCTTATTCAAGAACAAACCCATTTAAAGCAGAAGTACTTGATAACTTAAATTTAAATGGTCGTGGATCGAATAAAGAAACTCGACACTTAGAGATTTCACTTGAAGGTTCAGGTCTTACATACCAACCTGGTGATAGTTTAGGAATTTATCCTGAAAATGATCCTGCATTAGTAGAATTACTTCTTGAGGAAATGAACTGGAATTCTGAAGATATTGTAACAGTGAATAAACAAGGTGACGTATCATCACTTAAAGAGGCTTTACAATCTCATTTTGAAATTACTGTTTTAACAAAACCTTTATTAGAACAAGCTTCGAAACTATCAGCTAATGAAGATTTAAAAAAGCTACTATCAGCTGGTAATGAAGAAACATTAAAAGCATATATTAATGGTCGTGATTTACTAGATTTAGTTCGCGATTTTGGACCATGGGGTGTTTCGGCACAAGAATTCATCTCAATTCTAAGAAAAATGCCGGCACGTCTTTATTCTATTTCAAGTAGTTTAGAAGCGAACCCTGAAGAAGTTCATTTAACAATCGGTGCAGTTCGATATGAAACACATGGTCGTGAAAGAAATGGCGTGTGTTCAATTTTATGCTCTGAACGATTACAACCAGGTGATACATTACCAATTTATATCCAAAATAACCAAAACTTTAAACTACCACAAAACCCAGATACACCAATTATTATGGTTGGTCCTGGAACAGGTGTAGCTCCTTTCCGTTCTTTTATGCAAGAGCGAGAAGAAATCGGAGCAGAAGGTAAGTCGTGGATGTTCTTTGGTGATCAGCATTTTGTGACAGATTTTCTTTACCAAACAGAATGGCAAAAGTGGATAAAAGATGGTGTGTTAACAAGAATGGATGTTGCTTTCTCTCGTGATACAGAGGAAAAAGTATATGTTCAACATCGTATGGAAGAGAACAGCAAAGAGCTATTTGAATGGCTTCAACAAGGAGCAGTTGTCTACATTTGTGGTGATGAAAAGCATATGGCACATGATGTTCATGAAACACTTATTAGTATTATTGAAAAAGAAGGCGGGTTAAGCCGTGACAAAGCGGAAAACTACCTTGCTGACATGCAACAAAATAAACGCTATCAACGCGATGTATATTGATTTTGATTGAAAGGAGATTCTCACATGGCAAATAATATATTAAAAGCACCAGAAGGCGCACCAAGTGATGTTGAAGGCATAAAAGAGAGAAGTGACTATTTACGTGGTACACTTAAAGAATCGATGCTTGAGCCTTTAAGTTCAGGAATTTCTGATGATGATAACCGCTTGATGAAACATCACGGAAGTTATCTGCAAGATGATCGTGATCTTCGAAATGAGCGACAAAAACAAAAGCTCGAGCCTGCATACCAATTTATGCTGCGTGTTCGTTTACCTGGTGGTGTAGCAACACCTAATCAATGGCTTGTTATGGATGAACTAGCCCAACAATATGGAAATGGCACGTTGAAGCTAACAACACGAATGACGTTCCAAATGCATGGAATCTTAAAATGGAATATGAAAAAAACAATTCAAGGTATTCATGCTTCATTACTAGACACAATTGCTGCATGTGGTGACGTCAATCGAAATGTGATGTGTGTCGCAAATCCTTATCAATCAGACGTTCACCAAGAGGTGTACGAATGGTCTAAAAAATTAAGTGATGACTTATTACCGCGTACAAGAGCTTATCATGAAATATGGCTTGATGAAGAAAGAGTGGCAGGCACACCTGATAGTGAAGAACTTGAGCCAATGTATGGCCCACTTTATTTGCCACGTAAATTTAAAATCGGAATTGCTGTTCCTCCATCAAACGATATAGATGTATATTCTCAAGATTTGGGCTATATTGCGATTGTTGAAAACGACAAGCTAATTGGATTTAATGTTGCTATTGGCGGTGGTATGGGTATGAGTCACGGTGATACAGCAACATATCCACAACTTGCAAAAGTAATTGGTTTCATTAAGCCTGAACAAGCTTATGATGTTGCAGAAAAAATCATTACGATTCAACGTGATTATGGTAACAGATCTGTTCGAAAAAATGCTCGTTTCAAGTATACAGTCGATCGCCTTGGTCTTGATACTGTAGTTGCTGAATTAGAGAGTCGTCTAGGTTGGAGTCTTGAGGAAGCAAAACCATTCCACTTTGATCATAACGGTGACCGTTATGGCTGGGTAAAGGGTGTAAAAGGAAAATGGAATTTCACGTTATTTGTTGAAGGTGGACGTATAACGGATTATGAAGATTACAAGTTAATGACTGGAATTAGAGAAATTGCTAAAGTCCATACAGGTGACTTCCGTTTAACAGCAAATCAAAACTTAATCATTGGAAATGTATCAAGTCAGAAAAAGAAAAAAATTAATGAAATCATTGACCAATATGGTTTAACAGATGGTAAACACTATTCTGCTTTACGTCGAAGTGCGTTAGCATGTGTTGCTTTACCAACATGTGGTTTAGCTATGGCGGAAGCAGAGCGCTATTTACCAAAATTAATTGATAAAATCGATGAAATTGTCGATCAAAATGGTCTTAAAGATAAAGAAATTACCATCCGTATGACAGGCTGTCCAAATGGCTGTGCCCGCCATGCTTTAGGTGAAATTGGCTTTATTGGAAAAGCTCCAGGTAAATACAATATGTATCTTGGTGCAGCACATGATGGAAGTCGTCTAAGTAAAATGTATCGTGAAAATATCGGTGAAGATGAAATCTTAAAAGTACTTAATGATCTTATTCCTCGCTATGCAAAAGAGCGAAATGAAGATGAACATTTCGGTGACTTTGTTATTCGCGCTGGTGTTATTCAAGCTACAACTGATGGTACAAATTTTCATCATTAATTATCAAAAGAGACAGGGAGTAGTGCCCTGTCTCTTTTTGTGTGAGCAGATTAAAAGAAATCTAAAAAGAAATCTAGTGGATTTTTATTTACTTAAAAAAACGATGGCGATCATAACATTGGCTATTAACATATTAATTTTTTGAAAACAATCTCCCAAAACATAGCAATATCAGCTTTTCTACTATACAAGCATTATATTTTATTCATATATTAATACTATCATCTATTTTAGAAAAGCTTTTTTCTGAATGGTTGTTGTTTCTTGAAATAATACTCAGTTAAAAAGTGTATTATGTCATATTAGTTTCATTGTGAAGAAAAGGTACTACAAAACTATATAAAAAAACCTTAGAAAGGAGTGGATATGATATGCCTTGTTTAGTAGGTAAAATAAACATTGATAGTGTTAGCGGTGGTGTTATAAACTTTGGTGACGTAATCAAAATTTCTCCTATAAACGTTAATAAAACAATATCAGGCTCTGGTGGAGGAGGAGTGGGTGACAATCAAGTTGTAACAAACGGATCTAGTGTAACGAACGGAACAGATACAGGTTTAACAGATCAAAATGTGATAGATGGCTAGTTTATAAAATAGTTCTTTTTCTGTGTTGCTTATTACCAAACAAGGTAACTAGGTCCTCACTAAACTTCGTCCTTCGAAAGTAAAATTTTTTCTAGGGTAATAAAATAATCAGAAAAAAATCGAACACTTCTTAAATTTGGCAGTCGTTTCTGAAAATTTAATAGGAAGAAAATTCCGTTCTATATTTTTACAAGACACAAGATTCCTTGGTAGGAAAGGTGTGCTAGGCTCCGCTGTTTAATCTGTGGAATCTCGTCACACATTTAAAAGGAAATCGAGTGTCTTTAACTCTGCATCACTATTTAATAGCAATAAATGAAAGCATCCTTCTTTTATAGTGATAAATGTTTGTGTTTCTAGCTAGTGATGGAAGGGATAAGATCACTAACAACTTATCATTTACTTAAAAGTCCATATATTATTTAACGTAAAATTAACAACAGGAATGATTAATAAAGTTGTTAATTCACCTAAAAAATAATGCAAAGAAAGCATATGAACAATAATATACATAATAATAAAATTAAGTGTAAATCCAATGATGGAAACGATCGAAAATCTGATAAGTTTTTGATGAGAATAAACAACACCAAACGTATATTTCTTGTTTAATAGAAACGAAAAGAATGTCATAATAGTAAACGAGATTGTTGCTCCTAAAACAGGATCTTTATCTAGAGTTTCTACAAAAATAAACATTGATAAAAAGTATATTAAGGTACATACAATGCCTACAAAGCTATATTTCATAAATTTAAACGTTAGATTATTTAATATCATAATTTTTCCTTTGCAAATTTTTGTATTCCATTTTAGTATCGTCAAATCGTGCTTTATTTTTAATAAGTTGAATATTATAATCAATTTTTTAATTTAGCAGGGATTGTAATAGGTAACTAAGAAAAGTTCTATTAATTTATTTTGGCTGTTTTTGTAAAGATTGTTGCTTTTGATATGATAATTATTCATTTAGTGGAGGGCAATGGTACGAACTCATGATTCCGTTTAACTACAGTAAAACTTCAAAGCTTGTGAAAACAGCCTTTATTTTCCACCTATGTTGATTATAAAGGATATGATCAAAGATAAAAACGGGAAATTATTTAACAACAGCATGGATGGTGTACAGATTATGGTAGAAAAGAAAAAACGACAAGAATCAGATTTATATAAACCGATACAGCAACATTTCATTCGTGAAGGCTATAAGGTTTATGGAGAAGTAAAAGATTGTGATATGGCAATTGTTAAAGACGATGAATTAATCGTTATAGAATTAAAACTAAATTTAAGTGTTGATCTGCTTATTCAAGCAACAAAACGTCAGAAACTGACTGATTTAGTATATATAGCGATACCGAAGCCTCGTTACAATTTAAGATCAAAACGGTGGACAGATATTTGTCATTTGGTTCGTAGATTAGAGCTCGGTTTGATTATAGTCTCATTTGTGGGAAATCGTAAACAGTTGGATGTTGTCTGTCATCCAGCTAGTTTCGACCGTAAAAAGAGTAACAGCAGAAACAAAAGAAAGAGAGAATTACTTTTAAAAGAAATTAGAGGTCGTAGTGCAGATTACAATATAGGTGGAAGTTATCGAACAAAAATTATGACAGCTTATAAGGAAAATTGTATCCAAATTGCAGCTTATCTCCATTTTTTTGGAGAACTTTCACCAAAATCGCTAAAAGAAATAGGAACAGGTGATAAAACTCCATCCATATTAACGAAAAATTATTATGGATGGTTTAAACGTGTAAAGCGAGGAGTCTATTCTATTAGTGAAAAAGGGGTAAAGGAATTAATAGAGTTTCAAGACCTCAGTGATTATTATTTAGAGAAAGTGAAAGATAATAAATAGTCATTTTATTTTTAGTTTGAAAAATTTATGACCGCAGGATTTCTATTTGCTTACAGTAATTTATTTTTGTGAAACGGCTCTTTGTGTGGATTTTTACCATTAACCGAGCCATTAAATGAAAAGCAACATTAGATATAATCATGTTAACATGTTAAATAGGGTATGTTAGGTTTATTACCTTTTTATTTTTTAGTGTAGGGTGTTTTCGTAAACTTTGTTGCTTTTAGTCATATGAAGAAAAAAGCACAGTATAAAGTATACTGGCATCTTTTCTTATTTGAATAGCACTTATTTATGATAAGAACATTATTACTAAGAGGAAATTAGGTTAAATAGCAACAATTCTTTAGAAAAGAGTATTTATGTAAATCAGGAAATAAGGTTGTGACGTATTTGAATATAACAAAAAAATCATCTAATATAACGAGAAGATTATCATCTGTACAATTAATTGTGTTATTTTATTTAACCGCAGTTTTGGTTTCTACATTATTGTTAAGTCTTCCGATTGCACATAGACCTAATGTTGAATTGTCTCTTATTGATGCGGTATTTACTGCTGTTAGTGCGATTAGTGTTACAGGATTGACAGTTGTTTCAACAGTAGAAACATTTAATGAAATAGGGTACTTTATCTTAGTATTTATTTTACAATTCGGTGGAATTGGTATAATGACATTAGGAACCTTCATATGGATATTGTTTGGGAAAAAAATAGGTTTGAAAGATCGCCAACTAATTATGACAGATCAAAATCGTTCGACTTTTTCAGGCTTGGTTCAGTTGATGAAACAAATCTTAGTCATTATCATAACAATTGAAATAATAGGCGCAATCATATTGGGTATTCATTTTCTTCAATACTTTCCAACATGGGAGGAAGCGTTTTTACAAGGTTTTTTTGCCTCAGTAAGTGCAACAACAAATGCGGGATTTGATATAACGGGAACATCACTCCTTCCATTTGCGAACGATTATTTTGTTCAGTTTATAAATATGATTTTACTTATTCTTGGAGCGATTGGGTTTCCAGTTCTTATTGAATTAAAAGAATTTTTAACAAAGAACAAAAACGCAAGCTATAGATTTACTCTATTTACTAAATTAACAACGGTTACGTTTTGTCTATTAATTGTGTTGGGTGCAGTAATTATATTTTTGTTTGAACGTAATCATTTTTTTGTAGATAAAACCTGGCACGAAGCTCTATTTTATTCACTATTTCAATCAACATCTACAAGAAATGGTGGATTAGCAACTATGGATGTTAGTCTTTTTACAGAACCTACTTTACTTTTCATTAGTGGATTAATGTTTATTGGGGCATCTCCTAGTAGTGTGGGTGGAGGAATAAGAACGACCACATTTGCTATCATGATATTAAGCATCTTTTTCTATGCAAAAGGTAAAGACTCCATTAAAGTATTTGGTCGTGAAGTTGATCCGGAAGATATACACCGATCTTTTATCGTCATCACAACAGCTGTCATGATCTGCAGTACCGCCATTATTCTCATGTGTATTTTGGAACCATCATTTAAGCTTATTGAAATCATTTTTGAAGTTTCATCCGCTTTTGGAACAACAGGTTTATCGATGGGAATTACACCTGAGCTTAGTTTATATGGTAAGTTAGTGATTATCGTGCTTATGTTTGTTGGTAGAATAGGGATCTTTTCTTTTCTATTTTTAATTAGAGGAAAAACAGTAAAGGAAAATTTTAAATATCCAAAAGAGAAAGTGATAATAGGGTAATTTATATATCCTCATTTTGGAAAGGTGTTTTGAAAGTCTTGGAGCTCTCTTTGAAAAACTTTTGCTAGGTATTCTATGAGTCCTTTCAAGGAGGTAAATGTGCAATTAATTAAAAATCGAAAAATATCTACAGTTGCATTTTATATTTTAACTAAGCTTGCTGGAGCAGGATTTTCTTTATCGATTATATTTGGACTTTTGTTTTTAACTGAGGTAGATCTTTTTAAATTTGTAGAAGTAATCTCGAATAAAACAATTTGGTTAATCATATTTGGTTATGGTTTGTTTTGTTCGGGAATGATTGATTTAATCGTTTTAAAAATAAATAAGAAAAAGCAATTGATAAAAATACTACTTTATATCATTGCTGGCTTTGCTCTTTTTCTAATTATTGGTGTTAATTTCATTCTGATCATCGCTAGTGTGGTAGGTATAGCATGTTCTCTTCTATTTTATTATGGTACGTATTTATCTTCAAAATCAAAAAAATTTAAATATCTATTTGCTATTATTGTTCCATTGTTTTTTATGATCTTACTAACGATCGATTTTACCGAAAAAAAGCAATGGAATGAAGTGAAAACCAGTACTTCCTATTCTGCGAGTTTTAATTTTTTTAATGGTAAACATGAAATTCCTATTATGGTTTCTGAAGGACAATGTTTAGTCATATCAAGAGATTTTTTTAATGAAAATGGTGGTGGACATGGTTTTCATGTATTAAATGAGAAAGGTAAGTTCGTCGGAATGACTGAAATAGCTGAAGATAGATTAAAATTTACTGCGAGGAACTCAGCTGTTTATCGAATGGTAGTGACTGGAGATGACGTGAAGGGTCGTTTCAAAGTAACGTGGAAAATAAGTGAAGAGAATTATTGAAGGGTATTTCCAATTTAATCCTTTTTCTTCTTTAACCTATCATATTGTTGCCTTGTGTGTTAGACTTGTTACCTTCATAGCCTTTGTTGACCTGTTATGATAGTTAATCTAATAAACAGGAGGTAGACAATATGATGAAAAGGTCTTTTATTTTGGTTATATCATTTGTGTTGCTCATGACTTTTTACACAATATATCCGAAAATTAATAGTAATGCTGAAACGAAAAAAACGTATGAAACAGGTAACACAATAGCATTATCTCTAAAACATTACAAAAACTATAAAAATGTAAATGATTCATTAGAGGTACGATTTTTAAATATAGAAAACAAGCATTCAAAAATAGCTTTAAACAAAAATCAAGATAATATAATCTCAAAAGAAGAACAATCATTACTTGCTCGCCTTGTTCATGCTGAAGCAAAAGGTGAGCCATATATTGGGAAAGTGGCAGTAGCTAATGTTGTATTAAATCGTGTGGAACATGAGCAATTTCCTGATACAGTGAAAGAAGTGATTTATGAAAAGAATGCTTTTGAACCAGTGCAAAATGACTCAATTAAAAAGCCAGCAGATAAAGAAGCATATAAGGCAGTTACTGATGCACTGGCGTTGAAAGAAAGTGATGATGAATCTCTGTATTTTTATAATCCTGATACAGCAACGAGTGATTGGATTCGAACTCGTAATGTTACAAAGATTATAGGTAATCATGCATTTGCTATTTAATATGTGAATGAGAAAAATCGTTACTATAATCCTAAAGATGTAGATCAATTCAGCTGATGAATTGATCTTTTTTTTGATTTGAAGTTTGGTTTTTGACAGTGATATGTCCATCATCTGCCTTATGACGGACAATAGCGCTCTCTTTTAACATTGAAATGTCTATCATCTACCTATGAAGAACAATAGAACGCTCTTTTAACACTGAAATGCCCTTATCTGTTACTTATCCTCACTCAAAGTAACAATCACTGTGTAAAAGTAGGTCCTATCTTTTTTATAGTAGAACCAAAAGAAAGGTGATAAAGTTGTTTTATATATGAAAATTCATACAAGCAATGATCAATAAGGATTGAAAAACATAAATAATTTTTTGGTGAGAATAGGAAACTTTCTTAACATAGAATCGTAAAAAAATAAATGACTTTTTAGGAGGTTGCAAAAATTGGTAGGATACTTTTTAAAAAAATTTAGAGGAATGATTTTATTTTTATTCATTATTATGAGTGGTATCTTACTAGCTGGGTGCTTAAATGATCAAGGTGAAAGGATGGTCTTATTAGATGAAAAGATTACAAAAATAGTTCTATCTAAGTCCCTCGGTGTTGGAGAAATGAATCAAGATGAATTAATGAATTTTGAAGACAGTGAGTCTATTAAAGTTTTTGAGCGTGCTATTAAAACAGCAACTAGACAGAAAACATCTGGAAAATTATCAAATCCTGATTATGATATTCAAGTACGATATGCTGAGGGGTTACCTACCCATGCTATTCATCTATGGATAGGGGAGGAAGGGGATAAAAGTACATTAATGTACATGGTGGAAAAAGATGGACCTTATCTGACGTCAATCAAAATGTCTACTAAGTTAAGGGAGATTATCTTATCTAGTAAGAAATAAATTCTTATTCCTCTTAGGCACACATTTGAAATCACCAGGGGAAGTGTGCAAACTGACAATTAATCTACTACAGTATTAATATCTTATTCCTATAGCTATAAATATAAACAGCCAGTTTTCTTGAATAAGTCAATTAAAATAGTCAGCGAAGAATTAAAATAACCTCTAAAGTAAAGTGATAATTACCATTTACTCTAGAGGTTATTTTTTATTTTTCTTTAGATTGAATAAGCTCTGCTTTTTCCACGGTGCTAGCCATATTAATAGCAATTTTTTCGTTATCTACGTTAAGTGTTTCAACTGTTGCGCTTAATTCTTCAAGGCTTGCACTAGCTTCATCTATTACTGAAGCTAATTCACTTGTTGCATGATCAACAGAATGAGAGCCTTCTGTGACTTCAGATGATAACTTGTCTAAATTTCCTAATTCATTTGCTAGCTGCTTGATGTTAGTAGCTAAACTGTAAAACACCTTTGAAACAGAATCTGTTGATTGTAAATTACTATCAATTTTCTCTCCGCTTTCATCCATACTTTGTAAAGCTAACTTATTACTTTGATTAACTTCTGCCAGATTTGAGGAGATTTTCTCTGTAATCGAATTTGTATGCTCAGCTAACTTGCGGATTTCACCAGCAACAACTGAAAATCCTTTTCCTGCCTCACCAGCCCGCGCTGCTTCAATTGAAGCATTAAGGGCAAGAAGGTTTGTTTGTTCTGTAATTTGTCTAATATCATTAGCGAAGCTATTTGTTTCTTCAATTTTATGGGTAAGAACGTCAAAGTTCTTTTGTAATCCGTGAATTACTGTTTGAAGACCTCGAGTATTTTCAACTAGAAAACTCATTTTTTCTTCTCCAGAGTGTAATAATGAAGTAGATTCATTTGATGTTTCTAGAAGTGCTGTAGATAAATTACCTAAGTCCGTCATTTTTTCAAGAGTTTTAGTTGATTGGTTTTTAATTTTATTCACTTCTTTAATTTGAACTTCTGTACCTGAAGCAACCTCTTGAATGGCATTTACCATCTCTGATTGAGAATTTAAGTTCGACTGGATTAAATCATTGGAATTGACTAAATGATCAATAATGTCATCAAGGTTTCTTTTTAGTATATTTTTTTCTTCTTCTTTCTCTTTCGTTTGTTGTTCACTTTGTAAAAGAAGATCATATACTATTTTTGTATTTTTTGTATTTAAGATGATAACAACAGTAAGGAGTACACACATTAAAAGATAAATTAAAATTGCATATTGAAACGTACTTGTTAAAATATCTAGATCTTCAGGCTGGCTGTTAAATCTATTAAAAATTAATACAACCAATCCTAATGAAGCGCCTACTGCAAACACTTTTCGATTTAGTGGAACTACCGAAAAAACAAGAGTAAAGAAAGCGATTAGGGTAATATTCATGTTTCCACCTGACGTGGCAATACTATAAATAGAAAAAGCAGCTACAATAATTACACTTGCATAAGGATAAATGAATGGCTTTTTTAATAGGTGATTGATTACAACAAATAATAAAACAACAATTATAAGCTCGACACTGTATAATATGATTGTCGTTTGATCCTTACTACTAATCGACAATAATAATCCCAATAGCATTGTTAAAAAATATACACCGAATAAAAACTTATTTTTTGTTTTTAAATCCTTTTTCATCACATCTTGAATATTCACTATGTATCATCCCCGATCTTATCTTATGTCGTAAAAATCGTCATTTTACGACAAGTTTCTTATAATATTATTATCGGTTTAAGTTTGTCAAGTTTTAACTATTTTTATAAAAATTTATCAACCTAGTAAATTTTTTTTTGGTGATTTGTAGAAAGAGTTTTGTTAACTGTTTAAATAGGATAGTTGTAATGTAAGGAATCATTGTAAAAAAACTCAAACCTACAAGAAGTAATATCGTCAAATGTTAAATGCTAATAATTGAATTCTTTTTTCATAGCGATCATCATATCAAGGATTATGATACACTAATACTAAGAATTAAATTTCTAATAAATTATATGGAGGTAACGATGGAAAAAGGTAGAATAAGACATATGGCCATTTTTTCTTTAAAACATGATTTGCAATCACGTGAAACAGCGAAGTTCTTAAATGATGGCAAGAAAATCTTGAGCTCGATTTCATTTGTGGAAAATTTTGAAGTGGTTTACCAAACAAGTGAGAAATCGAATTATGATTTTGGATTTTCAATGGAATTTGTTGATCTTTCAGCATATGAAAAATATAATAATCATCCAGATCATGTTCACTTTGTAGAAGAACGCTGGAAAAAAGAAGTCGATCGTTTTCAAGAAATAGACTTTCAGATTTATACATAAATAAAAAATAAAGAGGTTGGGACATAACTTAGTTATTAACAGAAATTTCGAACAAAGGTATAGTTTAAGCTTAAATATTTCAGTAGCGACATAAATAGACCTTAAGTACTGTGTTCGGTTTCTATTTTGTTAAAATACGTTTGTCACAACCTCTTTTTTAAAAGCTCTTTTTTTGAACAATTGTTGCTATGCAACCAAAATTCATAGTGAAAACAGTGTTTTTCACGATAAGGGTACGATTTTATGAAGAAAAGATGCCACTAGACTTAATACAGTGCTGATTGATGCAGGTAACTAAAAGCAACAAAGTCTGCGAAAACAGCTTTTTTAAAAGTTTATATAACTTCGTTTCCAATAATTTTATTCTTTGTTTCTATAAGTTTTGGTGCTTTAACAAGTTTTACTAAAATCATTGCAATTACACAAATAAAGCCTGAGATTAAAAATGCCTGAGTAAACGGAATAACCTTTATTATGAAGGGTCCTGCAAAAGCTGATATTCCATAGGCTTGGTAAATAAAGCCATAGTTTGAACCGATGTTTTTTGTTCCGTAATAATCTGCTGTTACTGAAGGGAAGAGGGCAAGAAATCCCCCAAAGCAAAAACCAACTAATGAAACAGAAAGTAAAAAAAGTGGATAATTCATCATTCCTGTACTCATATAGAACATGATGAAAGCTGTTAAAGCATAAATTATCATAAGGGTGTTTTTACGACCAAATAGATCAGAAACCTTCCCTAAGATAATTCTTCCAGCTGCATTAAATAAAGCAATCACCATAACAGCGTTAGCAGCTTTTTCTACATCAAGGTGTACCAGTTCAACTCCAATGTCAACAGCAAAACTAATAACGAGTAGACCAGAGATACTTCCAAATAAAAAGACCATCCAAAGTACATAAAATTGCGAAGTTTTTAACATTTGTATTGGTGAAAATTGTGCTGTATTTAATCCTTTGGCTGTAAATGCTTGTTCACCCACAGGAGGATTTTTTAACAACTGTGCCCCAGCAACAACTAAGATCATATAAATGATACCTAGATAGAAAAATGCAGAAGAAACACCGAATTCGGTAATGAAATAGCTTATGATCGGTTTATAGATTAATCCACCTAAACCAAACCCAGCAACCGCAACTCCACTAATAAAGCCTCGTTTTTCTGGAAACCACTTTACGCATGCAGATAATGGACTTACATAAGTCATTCCTATACCAATTCCTCCAACTACTCCGTAAAAGACATATAATTGAAACAATGTTGATGCAGAACTTGATAAAATCAATCCAATTCCGAGTAAAAGTCCACCTATTGTTGCTACCCATTTTGGACCTATACGATCTTGCAATCTACCGGCAAAAATTGTCGTGAAAGCAAAAACAGCAATTGTAATGGAGAATGTGAATACAACATCCTCACGAATCCATCCATATTTATCGATTAGCGGCTGATTGAATAAGCTCCAAGCATATACTGCTCCTAAGTTAAGTTGAATTAAAACTGCGCCAAGTACAACAAACCATCTATTCATAATAAAACCTCCTTATGATTAATTAAACTTTTTTTCCAAATGTTCGATTTCACACAAAAAAAGACCAACGAAGATGGAGTGAAAACATCATCGTTGGTCTCTATACGTACTCACATTAAGTGTTTACTAAAGCAACCAATATATATTGTTAGTTTTATGTTCGAACGAAGTAATGAGAAATAACAATTTTCTTACGATTTCTCCAACCCTTGTCTAAAAAGACATTGGTAGAAGCTATCTAAATCATTAAATAACAGATCTCTTTTATTGAACTCTTATTATTATGTCATATTTTTATGAGGTGTCAATCATTAAATTTATAATCACTGATAAAAGGAGAATGTTAAGATTAATTAAGCCCCTTTTAGGAAAGATTGTTGCTAATTGACGTCTTTATCTGTTAGATCAAGTGTGTTATCGGAGAAAAAATGCCATTAGACTTTATACAGAATTCTTTCCATCAATATTATAAAAACAACAAAACTTACAAAACAGCCTTAATTAAAAATTCACATTAATAATATCCCATAGATGAAATCTGCAATAAAGGTTGTTTGAATCACTGATAATCATAAGAATTATAAAAAATCAACTCTTAATCCTTAGTGGAGGATAATGAAAAAATGAGCTACCTGGGTTTAAAATGCAACTCTTCATAGTTTCAGAAGCCACTTCGTAAGCTGTGTGGTGTGGCTGGTGGGATTCCAATTGACTCTTTTCTAACAAAAGTCTCATATTCAATTCAATCAACAAAGTGGTGAACATCAACATTAAGCTTAAATATCGCCAAAATTCAAAAAACTATTTTCAATGAAAATTAGAAATGAAATTTTTGGATATCATTGAAAAGGTAACAAAATTTGACTATAATCGACTAAAAGAAACAAAAATTTTTAATTTTAAAGAATGCAAAAGTTGTGAAACGCATTTCTTATTGTAATATATAAAACCTTCAAGAATACTCGTTAGACAGGAGAAAGAATAAGATGCGTTTAGTTAGATTAAATCAATGTCAATCTGGCATTAAACTAGGTCAGTCCATTTATAGCGAAAACGGTAAAATTCTCTTATCAAAGGGAACAGAACTGACGAACAGTTTTATTAAAAGACTTCAAAATTTAAATATCTACACAGTATACATAGAAGATAAAGACTCAGAAGGAATTGATATTGTTGAATCGATTCCAGCAAAATTACTGAATGAGGCAACGAATGGAATCACAGAGGGTTTGAATACAATTGTAGAAGTAAATACGATAAAACCGAGTCTTCAAGGAATGATCAAAACAGAAAAAGCCGTAGTAAATTTTCAAAAGATTTTTAAGGAAATTCTTACATGTTTAACTGATAATCCGACAGTTCTTAATTTGTTAGCCACAACAAAAATTCACGAAAATCATGTTTATACACACAGTCTAAATGTAACGATTTATGCCTGCCAACTTGCCATTGAAAATGGTTTACCACAAAAGCAAATTGAAGAGATAGGTTTAGGTGCATTATTGCATGATCTCGGGAAGATTTTTGTTTCTCCAGAAGTTCTAAATAAACCAGGAAGACTAACTCGTGATGAATTTGAAGAAATGAAATCACATTCTGAATTAGGTTTTGATATTTTAAGAAAAGTTCATGATGTGCCTTTAGTTGTTGCACACTGTGCTCTTCAGCATCATGAACGTTTAGATGGGGCAGGGTATCCGCGAGGACTTACTGAGGACAAAATACATCCTTATGCGAAAATATTAAGTGTTGCCGATGTATTTGATGCTGTGACAAGTCATAGGGTATATCGTCCAGCCATGCTCCCACATCAAGGCATGGAATTATTATATTCAGGTAGTGGCACACAATTTGATTTACAACAATTGAAAATGTTTAAAAATTGTATTGCTATTTATCCTCAAGGCTTAACGGTTAAATTAAATGATGGTAGAGTAGGAATTGTTACAAAATACAATTTTCATTCTGTTGGAAGACCTGAAATACGGATTATAAATGATGAAGAAGGTCAAAAGGTAACACCATATGAAATAGATTTATCTCAAAAAGGAAATTTAACATTGGAAATTGTCGAAGCTGATGCCTTGTTACAATAAAAATAAATGACAGGGAAACGTTTGTTCGACTGCTAACTTCCCTAGATTTAATTATTTTTAAAAAACTAAAAGTAGATTTTTATACTTAGTGGATTAGGTGAATAAATGGGACTTCAAAGGCGAAGTGTGTCAAAGGAAGCTCTGGTACTGTCCTAGGAAAATTGGTTGCTGTTAGTTAGGTTTTTAATAATTTCCTTCGAAGAAGCGAAAGCCTGTATCGTAGATCAATAACAGAATCTATTTTTTTAAAAGTATTCTATTTTAAATGACTACTTCATAAGCTTATTTATTAGGAGTAACAAGCTTGTTTTTAAGAAAACCGAAATCTTTTTAGCAAATTATAGCAACTTGGGTTATGATAATAGGTAGTACACTACTATGAAAATAAGGGGACTGACTCTTTTATGCTTGCAAAAATTAAAAAAGTAAAACTGAACAAAGAAGGTAAAAACCCGAATTATAAGGTTTTACTTGAGTGTCCTGAAGGTAAAGAATTATATATTCATTTTGATTATACTTATGCTACTGCAAAGTATTGGCCTTTAGAAGTGAACTACAATGGCAAGAATCAAGGAGCAAAGCTTGCTTGGTATTCAAGTAAGATTGAAAAGTTAACAGTCGCAGGTTTTCTTGAAGGTATTGCTGAAAAGATTAACAAAAAGTATGAATTTGAACTAAAGAGATAATATAGAAGAAGCTCCTATTTCGGGAGTTTTTTTGTTCCAAATTAAGACGATGTCTATTTTTTAAGCAATGTTGAAGTTTAGCTGAAGCACATATAACTTCGGGTTCATAAGCCTTTAGGAATTAACGGTAAAAACCTCATTCTATACCTATTCAAATTAGTCTTAGTGCATGGAGTCTATCCAATGTGGTAAGGCTTTTTTATTAACGAATTTTTTGTTCTTATAAGAAGGAGCTCTTGTCGCTGATTATTTTACCCTTTAAAGAACTATTTTGATATAGTGGGAAAATTTTGTTTCATATTAGCTCTATTTTGGGTATAGATGTTTAATAAATGAAAGTAGCAATACATTGAATTTTTAAGCTTTGTTAGTTTCATCTTCTTAAAGATATGAGCATAAAATAAAAATTGGTAAAAAATAAACATTATATGGATAATTATGTTAAAATTAAGGTGTGTTTAAAAATCGTTTAAATTACTTATTGTTGTTTAATTGAATTTAGTAAAAAATAAAGCGGGGTTATGATAATGAACGTTGTCTTTCGATATATCATTTTTGGCTTGCTTTCAATTTTTGCTATTTTAATGATAAGCAAGGGCACCGAATTATGGCTTGTTGCTGCAAATGTTAATGGAGATGGGATAGGAATTCAATTTTTGGGATTAGAAATAAATGACCAAGTTTCTGCAAAAGAGATATCTCGTTATGCTATTGGCTTTTTTATTGCAAGTTTAGTTGCTATTGTGGGAGGTTTTTTCGTAATAGCTAGATCGTCTGTCAAAACAAATGAAAGATCTGTTAATTAAGAATTAGAAGCTTGTTAGGTGCTCACTAATCTATGACAAAATCAATTGTTGGGTAAGGAGTCTCTTATGAAAGTGAATTCCAATAGGAGAAGATTACAAGAAAAATATAAAGAAAAAGTAGATTTGAAAAAGAACAAGAGAAAATACACATTAGAAGCAATCATTGTTCTTTTAGTTTTCATCATATTTGTGTTTCTTGATAATAAACATGGGATTACTTCTACATATGATCCGACGATAAACAAAGTTGATATCACAGAAAATCAATGGATGTCAGTTATACCTACAATGGATGAAAAATTGAAAGTCAATCATCCGGAATATAAAACAATATCAATTGATTTTAACCCAAAACCAATAAAATATTATCTGAACACATCGATGCAGAAATCTAACATTGAGACCGAGTACAAATTAAATGAACTCATTCTTGAAAGTAATGAAATAATTACTTTATACCAACTTCCATATTTACTTAAGGAAAATGAAACTTATGAAATTATTGTTAGAGGAAAAAACAAAGAAGTACTTAAGAGGGAATCTTTTAGTGGGATATAAGTTTTTTCTGTGAAATTGAAACGACAAGCTATAATTACTGAAGAGATGATTTATAGAAACACAATATAGTTTGTAATAATACAATAGATTTTTCAAAGACGAGGAAATATAATGAACCTTGCAACACATTTATTTCCTAGGCAAGCGCATAAACTGACAGATTCATACATAATATACGACAAAATAAAATATTCAATTATATTACATTTTTAATAATGATACAAAGATACAGCTTTAGTTGATAAAGTAAAGGTTTTGGTTGTTTATTTTTAAAATATCAAATTGTTGATTTTTCGACACAAATTGATAAAAGCTTTATGTGCTACTACAAATAACAATCTAAATAATCCAATATAATTGAAAATTCTATAAAATAAACTTGATGTTAAAGGGAAATATGATAGAATATAAGTAAATCTAAAGACTATATGTAACTGGCGAAACGCGGATTACCGTGAGGGAGCATATAGTGTCGTAGCCGTTCGCCTGGGCAGAGGTAAGGGAAATTTCTCCCTTACCTTTTTCTGTTTATTAGAAGGATGATATTTAAGTTGAAATTACGCTAAGATTCCATTATTCTAATAAAATACAAATATTCATAAAATTAAAAACATATATGAAAAGAGGAGAATCATTATGAGTACAATTCTTTTAGACAAAGTAAAAACAATTAAAACCCTTAATAACATTGCAGAAGTAGGGTTAAACGTGTTCAACAAAGATAACTTTACAATAGACAATGAAAGTGAAAATCCAGATGCAATTGTTTTACGTAGCTTTAACATGCACTCTATGGAATTTTCAAATCGGTTAAAAGCTATTGCGCGTGCTGGTGCAGGTGTAAATAATATTCCAGTAGAAAAATGTACTGAACAAGGAATTGTTGTTTTTAATACTCCTGGAGCTAATGCAAATGCTGTAAAAGAAATGGTTCTTACAACATTAATGGCTTCTTCTCGTAATCTATTTGCTGGTGTAGCTTGGACGAAATCACTAGAAGGTGAAGGAGACCAAATTCCAAAGCTCGTTGAAGCTGGTAAGAAGCAATTCGTAGGAAAAGAGATTAAAGGAAAAACGCTTGGAGTAATCGGCTTAGGTGCGATCGGTGCACTTGTTGCCAATGATGCACTTGAATTAGATATGGATGTAATTGGTTTTGATCCTTTTATCTCTGTTGATACCGCTTGGAGCTTATCTCGTAAAGTACAACGAGCGATGTCTCTTGAACAATTATTTGCTAATTCTGATTATATTACTGTGCACGTACCATTAACACCTGAGACAAAAGGGTTATTCAATGAAGAAACATTCGGTATTATGAAAGATGACGTTCATATTCTAAATTTCTCTCGTGGAGAGCTTGTGAATGAAACAGATATGGAAGTTGCTCTTGAAAATGGAAAAGTAGGAAAGTACATTACAGATTTCCCTAATGAAAATGTGTTGAAAATGAAGAATGTTGTACCGATTCCACATCTTGGGGCGTCTACCAAAGAATCTGAAGAAAACTGTGCAATCATGGCAGCTCGTCAGGTAAAGGATTTCTTAGAAACAGGAAACATTAAAAACTCAGTCAATTTCCCAAATGCTTCACTTCCTTTCACAGGTAAGCGTCGTGTCGCAACTTTCCACAAAAACGTTCCAAATATGGTTGGTCAAATCACTCAAGCAATTTCAAGCTACAACTTGAACATTGCTGACATGGTCAACAGAAGTCGTGGAGAATATGCGTACACAATGATTGACATTGATAGTAAAGTTAACGGAGATATCATTCCTCAATTAGAAGACCAAATTAAGCAAATTGATGGAATTGTAACAACTCGTTTAATTTAATAAGTCTCTTTTCTGAAAGGCATTAATAATAAAATTGATTTGAAAAAGGTTGCTATTTATACAATAGCAACCTTTTTGTGTACATTTTTTTGAAATTTATCGTTGTGCATATAAGAGAAGAAATTGTAAATTGAACACCGTAGCAATCTTTTACAACCCAGATCGACTAATAGTAACTGGATTTTGAGTAAATCAGCAGCAATTGAACTGGGAATTTAACATATTCCTCCGATGAAAATGAATTTCTGTGATGGAATTATTGAAAATGAACTATTAATAAAGTGTTAATTTTAAGAAGAATTTATTAAAGTTACATATAATAGAGCTATGACTTCTAATTGAAAGTAGTGATTTGTTATCTGTTTAATCAATTTTGCTTATAAAATCGATTCACGATTTGATTTAGTTGTTGCAGCAAATCGAGATGAATTTTACAAAAGAGGAACTGCTCAAGCGAGTTTTTGGGAAGATGCACCAGAGGTTTTGGCAGGTAGAGATTTAGAGAAAATGGGGACATGGATGGGTGTGACGAAAAATGGTCGTTTTGCAGCACTAACTAATTATCGGGATCCGAATGAAAAAACAGAAAATAAAAAGTCTCGTGGAGAATTAGTGAGTGATTTTTTGACTGAGGATACTCTCCCGAAAAGCTACTTGGAAAATATCCAAAAGACCCGAAATGAATATCCTGGATTTAATTTAATTTTAGGTGATATAAATGGTCTTTACTATTATTCAAATGTAGAAAATGAAATTACTTTGCTTCAGCCAGGAATTTATGGTGTAAGTAACCATTTATTAAATACTAATTGGCCTAAAGTTCAAAAAGGCAGAATAGGACTTGAAACATGTTTGAAAAGTCAAAGTGACAATCTAAAGGAATGTCTATTTTCAAGTTTAGAAGACGCTGATCCTGCTAGTGATGAAGAATTACCTCATACTGGTGTTTCTCTAGATTGGGAGAGAAGGCTTTCATCTCTATTTATCCAATCTGAAGAATATGGGACAAGATCTTCGACTGTGTTGTTCATGAACAAAGAAAAAGTAGAATTTGTAGAACGCACGTTTAATAGGAAAGATTTTCTGGAGAAAGAGTTCATATAATTCGTTGATTAGGTAAAATAGATACTCCTAGTAACTTTCAAGCATATTAATTTGTTTTCAGTGTGTAAATTGTTACGATATAAACGAAACTTGATGATGAAAGGAAAAATATAAATGCCAAATATAAAAATTCCCGTTTCTGTTTTGAATCTGGCTCCTATAAGAGAATGTCAGGGAACAAAAGAAGCAATTGAGTCAATGGTTGATCTTGCAAAAGCTACAGAAAATATGGGCTACAATCGATATTGGATTGCAGAGCATCATAATACGAAAACACTTGTTAGTTCTGCAACATCGATTTTAATCAAACATACATTAGAACATACTGAAAAAATTCGTGTAGGCTCTGGTGGTATTATGCTTCCAAATCATTCACCATTAGTAGTAGCTGAACAATTTGGAACAATGAGTGCAATTTACCCAGATCGGTTAGATTTAGGTCTTGGACGAGCACCTGGTACTGATATGAATACCGCAAATGCATTAAGACGTTCTCAAAATGATTCGGTTTATACGTTTCCAGATGATGTAAAACAATTACTTACTTATTTTGGACCGGAAGAAAATCAAGATTATGTGAAAGCTTATCCTGGTGTGAATGCAAATATTCCAATTTATATCCTCGGATCTTCAACAGATTCTGCTTATTTAGCAGCTAAGTTGGGTTTACCATATGTATTTGCTTCTCATTTTGCACCAAGATTTATGGAAGAAGCGATTTCAATTTATAAAAGTCGGTTCCAAGCTTCTCAATATTTGAATAAACCATATATGATGGTTTGTGTGAACTTAATTGCTGGGGAAACGGATGAAGAAGCAAATAGGGAAGCAACAACAATGCAACAATTTTTCTTAAATGTTGTTCGTGGCACATCAAATCCTTTGCGTCCTCCTGTGGATAGTATGGAAGGCATTTGGTCACCATCCGAAAAAGAAATGGCAAAATCAATGACAAGTGTATCACTACAAGGAAGTAAAGAAACGATTCGAAAGCAGTTAACAAGCTTCCAAGAAAAATATAATGTTGATGAAATCATGGCCGTTTCCTATATGTATGATGAAGAAAAACAAAAGCGCTCTTATGAGATTTTAAAAGAAGTAACAGAGGGGGAATAAGTAGATAAATCGAAAAAGCAAACCTTTTGAAAGGTTTGCTTCTTTAGTTGGGTCTGATCCCTATTTGAACGATCTTAGTGAACGTCAATGATAATAAAACATTGATCATCACTTTGATGTTGAAGGTTTTTTTCATTATTTAGGGTATGAATAATCAGTTCTTTTAATCTTGTGCTTGGTAATACATTGTTAACAACTAATAAAGGTTTTAGGTGATTAAATCCAAGTGGATCTGTCACACCGTCAGTATAAAGGAGTAATCTGTCACCTTTAGTGTATGTAAATGATTTAGCCTTGAACGTGGTATGTTCAAATGATCCAAGTGGAGGGGAAGTTGTTTCTAATTCATGCTGACTTCCATCTTGTTTTTGTAATAATGCAGGAGGGTGTCCTGCGTTGATAAATTCAATAATTTGTGAAGCGGTATCAATCAATAGGTAAATAGCTGTGCAATAATGTCTTGTCTCTTCATTATTATGAAACAAGCGGTGAAGATAATTATCTAATTCTTTCATAACCATTTCAGTACTATTTCCGTTAGATATTAAACGCTGAAATAATGAGTGAAGTGACATGGTAATCAAAGCTGAAGAAACACCATGACCCATCACATCAAGAATAATGATTCCATATCGATCCTGATCAATTCGATAGAAGCCGTACATATCTCCAGATAATTCACTAGATGCTTTGTAATATGACTCAATTTGTATATGTTCATGTTCAATCGAATCGGCTAATGAAGTTTCTTGGATTTTTCGTGCAAGCTCAAGCTTTTCAATTGTATCAACTTTATACTGATGATTTTGTTTATTTAGTTCAATCAATTCCTCTTGTTTTATTTTTAAATGATCAAGCGCAATTTTTAATTCGGCATTTGCCTTGTTTTTTTCTATTAATGCAGCTTCTGCTTCTATTTTGGCTGTCAGTAATTCATTTTCGTACTCACTTCTTTTTTTTATAGGAATTAATGCAAGGTCAAAAAGAGTTTGATTATCTGTTTTTCTTAATTTAGCATTCATAATCACGGGAATTTCATCGTTGGAAAACGACTTTAACATGATATACATTTCTTCAACTTGATGATTCACCTGTATTAGAGGTATAAAATAAAACTGATAAAAAAGTTTAGTTGGAACAGTTAAAATTTGGTTTATATGTTTCTTAGCTAATTGTTCTTCATCAAAGTTGAGTAGATCGAGTAACGTTTTATTAATTGATAAAATTATGCCATCCTCTGATAAACTCAAATATCCAAATGGGGCATAATTTAATTGATTCTCCATTAAAACGTTCACCTCATGTCCTATTGTCTACATGTATGTAAAACTTTTTTTAAATATTCTTTCATTAGCTTAACTGTTTCTTCTGGATGACTTAGATGTGGACAATGTAATGTTGCGTCCATGATATTTAGTGTGCTATTTGGTAAATGCTCTGATAAATAGATTCCAACTCCCTCTGGAGCAATAATATCCTCAGTGCATTGTAAAATAAGTGAAGGAACAGTAACTTGTTTTAAATCTTTACGATGATCTGCATAAAAAGTTACCTTGGCAAATTGTTTAGAGATTACTGGATCGATTGAACAAAAATTATTTTGAAGCTGCTGTTTTAATTCTGGTTGATCGGGGTGCCCAACAGCTATTGATGCAAAGCTACTAGCCCAATTTTTATAATTTTTTTCCATCATATCCAGTAAACCTTCTATATCTTCTTTCTCGAAACCACCATAATAATTAGGTGGGTCATTTAAGTAACAAGGAGATGGACCAATCATAATTAAGTGAGAAAATAAGCTAGGTTCTCTTAATGAAGCTAACATTCCAATCATACTACTAACAGAATGACCGACAAAAATGGTATCCTTTAAATTTAATGCATGATAGATATCAAGAACATCTTGTGCATACCCATCAAGAGTTCCGTAACGATCTGAATTGTATGCTTCTTTATCTGATTTTCCTGATCCAACGTAATCAAATAAAATAAGTCGATATTCATCCTTGAAATGATTTGTAACTAAATTCCAAACATTTTGATCACACCCAAAACCATGGGCAAAACATATCGTTTTCGGACCGTTGCCTATTATTTTTACATTATTGCGTGTAACTATATCTAGGTTCATAACAGAATCCTCTCTGTATAAAGGTAGATGAAAATTTTTCTAATATAAATATAATAGCATTGATAAACTGATTTTTGTTAAGGTTTCTTTTCGTGATTTTTTTGAACAGCTTGTTTGAAATAGGGATAATGTTGTTACAAAAGACTCTATAATGGTAGAAAAAAATTTTTTCATTTAAAATGTAAAGTAGTACATATTACACAAGTAATTGTTGATATAAAATAAACTTGTAAGGAGAAATGTAGAGTGGAAATAGGGATAAGCACGTTTGTTGAAACAACTCCAGATCCCAAAACTGGTGAGGTTATAAGTCATGCACAAAGGATTCGGGAGGTTGTTGAGGAAATTGTACTAGCTGACCAAGTAGGTTTAGATGTGTTTGGAGTAGGTGAACATCATCGTGAGGATTTTGCTGCATCAAACCCTGCGATTATTCTTGCAGCAGCAGCATCTCAAACAAATAGAATTCGATTAACAAGTGCAGTAACAGTTCTTTCTTCAGCAGATCCAGTTCGTGTATTTCAGGATTTTGCTACAGTTGATGGTCTTTCAAATGGCCGTGCTGAAATTATGGCAGGAAGAGGATCTTTTGTCGAATCTTTCCCATTGTTTGGTTATGATTTAAAAGATTATGACGAGCTTTTTGAAGAAAAACTTGAATTATTGTTAAAAATACGGAATTCGGAGATTGTTAATTGGAAAGGTGGTCATCGACCAGCCATCAAAAATCGTGGTGTATATCCTCGTCCAGTTCAAGACCCTTTACCAGTTTGGATTGGCAGTGGAGGTAATTCTGAGTCAGTTATACGTGCTGGAATTCTTGGATTACCATTAGTATTAGCAATCATTGGTGGACAACCAACGCAATTTGCTCCACTTGTGCAACTTTATAAAAAAGCCTTAGCACATGCTGGACATGATGTGGAGAAATTCCCTGTTGCTTCACATTCACATGGCTTTATCTCAGAAAACACTGATATTGCTGCAGATAAGTTCTTTCCATCCACACAGTATGTGATGAATAAATTAGGCAAAGAGCGAGGCTGGGGCCCATATACAAGAGAAAGCTTTGATGCTGCTCGTAGTTTTGATGGTGCTTTATATGTAGGTGATTCAGAAACAGTAGCTGAAAAGATCATTCATTTGCGAAAAAATGTTGGAATTACAAGATTTATGCTACATGTGCCTGTTGGATCTATGCCACATGAAGATGTGATGAAAGCAATTGAATTACTTGGTAAAGAGGTTGCGCCTAAAGTGAGAGAAGAAGTGGAAAAATGGGAAAACAGAAAAGGCTGAGTTTAAGACTTTTTTCTTTCTTATTACTAGTTATAGTAATGGAATGAACAAAGCCAAATAAAAAGACTAACGGAAAGTAGAATTCATGTCTATTTTAAGTTAGTCTTTTAGTGTTGTTTAACATATATTTGATGTTTTGTTGAACGATCTAAGTGTTGTAATAATTCATGTGATACAATACTTGGTTGATCAATCATTGAATAGTGGTTTGCGTTTGGGATTAGTTTAAAAATGGAGAAGTTGTTCTAGAGTATTTTAATATATTTTGCTTGTCTGTATATATTCACTATTGCCCTTCGTTATCATTCTTTCCTAAATATTAGAGTCAACTAAAATAGTCCAATAAGTAAGCTAGTTGGATAAAAATTGATCGAAAAATAAATACTACATAAGAAAAGCTTTCAGTAATGGAGGTGGAAAAATGAATCAACTTACAACAAAGGAGTTAGCTTTTATAGAAGATGAAATAAGAGCTGAAGCAATTACAGCGAAAACAATAAATTGGTGTGCATCATTATGTGAAGATCAACAATTAAAGCAGCAACTTGAGCAAATAGCCGAAAGTCATCAGTTGAAAATAGCAGACCTATCACAATACTTCAACAGATCTGAACATATTCAGTAAGGAGGTTTTGAAAAATTGCCGAATAATATTGAAGGACGAGGGTTAACAGATCGTGAAATGGTTCAGCTTTGTTTAGAATTAGAAAAAGGAAGATGTCGAGGGATTTCTAACACGATGCTAGAAACAAGTCACAAAGAACTTAGAGAAATTTATGGTGAAATGCAGGATAATGCAAATCGAAATCAGTATGAAATTTATGATATTCTACAAGCAAAAGGCTGGTATAAAACAGAGTTAGCAAGTGCAGATCAAATTAAACAAGTCCAGGAATATATGCAAAATAACTTACATCCAGATAATCATTTTTAATAAAGGCTCTTTTCTGAACGATTGTTGCTATGTACCCGAAAATGTAGAGTGTTTCCCCCATAAAAGGGTACTATTTTATTAAGAAAAGAAGTCACTAGACAATACAATGCTGATTGGTATGGTTATTTAAAAGCACAAAGTTTGTGAAAACAGCATTAATAAATTCATAAAGAAAAGAGGCTAAAACATGACAGAACAGCAACAAAGTCCCTCTACAAGACAATTTCAGGATGATTTAGAGCAATATAAAATGCCAGAGGCTTTAAAACAAGCACCAAAAGTAACATATAATGTAGGGTATGAAGCAACAACTGGAAATAGCACATCTCCAAATCATGATATAGATAAAAAAAACTAAAGAGGTTTCTGTAAAATAAACACCGATTATCCGTTCGGTGTTTTCTTTATTTAGTGAGCTATGTTAAAAGCTGAGTGTTGATTTTTAGCACTTTGGTGTTTGGAGTTGAATATATCCAAGGAAAAATTCATAGGAAAGCGAATGCTTTTATCGGAAATTAACAATAAAGTTTAACAGAGATTTTAGTAAGACAGAAGTCAGAGTAAGGATTTATATTTTTCTTATTTAATCAAGTCTTCAGGAAGAATTTATTAAAAAAAGACTCAGTTTTTCACTAAGTCTTTATTCTAGTATTACCCCTGTTTTATATTCTGCCATAAAGCTGTCTACTGTTTCTTCTAGAGCTAAGGTGCTAGCAGGTGGTACTTGAACAATCACTTCGTTTCGATTATTTACTGCTTTAACATGCACATCTTGGTAACGATTAATGTCTAACTGTACGCGCAAATCTTCAGCAATTTCCTTAGCTTTATATTTATCACTTACTAAATATCTATAATTTCTCATAAGTATATCCTCCATTTATTAATGAACAGTATCATTTACTTTATCGATATATATTGAACCATCTTTTTGTAGTTCAGCTATAAACACATCTGACAAAGATGTAATTCCTAATGATTGTAGTTGTGAATTCAACCATACTTCATTCAAATTCAATTTTGATAAATTTTCATTAATTATTTTTCCATCTGAAATAATTGTGGTAGACATTGGATACATTTGTTGAGATATAGATTTAAAGTTAAAATCGCCTTTTGTTATATTTTGGTTAGCTTCTTTTTTCATAACAGAAAGCTTTCCGTCAAATTCCATAATTGCATAGTCAACCTCTTTTAATGAGAAAACATTTTTCTTTCTTAGTAAGGACTGTAGCTCATCAGTATCCATTCTTAGTTTGCGCAGCTTATTCTCCATAATTTGACCATCTTTAATGACGATTATTGGTTCACCTTCTAATAGTAAACGAGCCTTTTTAGATTTGATATCTAAAAATCCAAGGGCAATTGTAACAAGGCCCCAACCAATTATTGCTAAAATCCCATTCTGGATACTTAAGCTTGAACTAACAGCAAGATTTGCTGCTAGTGAACCTAATGCGATAGCTGAAACAAAATTAAAAAAAGTCATTTGACTTATATCTTTTCGACCGACAATTCTAGTGACAATTAATATAGTTAGAAATGCAATTAGAACCCGTACACCTAATTCTAATGTTGTCATAAACAAACCTCCTAACCACTATTTTGTGTAAAAGTTATTGAAATAACCGACAAATACACAAATTCTTAACAAGAAGCATAAAATAGATGAAAAACGAAGGTGAAATAGATATGATCCCAACTTTATTATTACCAATTTTAGAACCTTATGGTGATCCTTGCACAATGTTTAATCCTAAAGCACACCATTTACGAAAAGTTGAATTTTTTAATTGGGTTGAAGAAACGAAGAGGAAGTATCACATATACCAAGCTGTGCCACTCCGGATCACAAGTAATTTGGTAACGGAAGGTTCCAGTATAATCGAAGGTTTTCAAGAAGATACAACAAGTTTTGTACCAAGTAGCCCTGTTACTTCATCTGGAAGTTCAGAATAAGAAGAAAACGAGAGATGTTAAAAACATTACCCTAGGTATTTTGAGAGGTGAACTTTTTTAACATCTCTATTTCTAAAGGTTACATAAAAGATTAAAAAGTTGGAAAGATATCGATGAGAACACTTAATAGTACTTTTAGGTAAAAAAAAAGGAGTTGATATAAAATGGCAAAAAATAAGAACGAAAATGTAAATTCAACAGATCTAGCTGGTCGCACTTATGAAGTAAGAGATTATAAAGCAGAAGACACACTTTCATCAGGTTTAGCAACAAGTCATGAACAAGTATCTGATGCCTATATGGAAGGTGAAATTAAAGCAGTTATTGATCATGTAGATGGTAAAGTTATCACAATTGAAAGAAAAGGCTTTGACAAAGAAGCAGAATAAATGGGTTTTCCGTTGTTTTAAAAGATGGCTCTGTTAAACTTTGTTGTTGATTTCCGTTACAGGCATTCGCTTTCCGCGGGCGGTCCGGGAGCCTCCTCGGCGCTAGCGCCTGTGGGGTCTCCCTTTGACACGCTTCTCCCGCAGGAGTCTCATATATTCACCTCCAATCAACAAAGTGTTAAAAATCAACATTAAGCTTTAACATAGCCTAAAAGATAGAAGAATCTCATTTACTGATCTTTGTTTGTTGAACGCATTAATCAAATTAACAGACTAAATCCTCAAGTGATTTGGTCTGTTTTTCATGTTTATAGCTATGAGACAGAGTTAAATATAATAGTTCACCTTGTATAGAAGAAAAAAGGAGAATTTTCTCTACAATTTCAGACTGCAAACTATGTTAATTGCTTTTCTCAACATTTTCAAAAATTAGATATGTGCTGTACTACCTTAGCTTATTCATCTGTCATAATTTTCTATTAAGTTTTCCCTTCACTTGATATAATTAAATAAAGATTATTCACAATCTACGTGATGTTTTAACATATATCTTTTTAGGATGGTAGGCATTTTTTGAAAAAGATTAATATTTACATAGAGAGAAGGATTTACTGTGACAAGAAACATTTTAATTGTTGATGATCAGCCTGAAATTGCGGAATTACTAAAGCTGTATTTAGAAAAAGAAGGTTTTCAAATTGTAGAAGCATATGATGGAAGTCAAGCGATAGAAATACTACATAAACAACAAATAGATTTACTTTTAGTTGATCTTATGATGCCGATCATTGATGGTTATCAACTCATTAAAAAAGTAAGAGAAACCCTAGAATTACCAATCATTATTATTTCTGCAAAAAATGAAGATTATGATAAAATTCTTGGACTAGGTTTGGGAGCAGATGATTTCGTACAAAAACCGTTTAATCCCCTAGAAGTAGTTGCGAGAGTTCAAGCGCTGTTACGGAGAAGTTATAATTATAAAAATCAAAAAACAAATGAAAATGATGTCTCGATATCTCGAAAAAAAATGGTGGGTGAATTAATACTTGATGAAGATACATTTTCAATCATACGAAATAATGATGTGATTGCCTTAACAAAAATCGAATTTAATATCCTTGAATTATTAATGGATAAACCTGGGAGAGTTTTCACTAAGCAACAAATTTTTGAAGCTGCATGGAATGACTATTATATCGGTGGAGAAGAAGACAACACAATCAATGTACACATTTCTAAAATAAGAGAAAAAATAGAAGAAAACCCCAAGAATCCTAAATACATCAAAACAATTAGAGGATTAGGTTATAAAGTTGAAAGAAATTAGTCAAATATAAGATGTAATTAAGTTTCATTTAAGATTAAGAGATTATTATGAAGTACATATGGTGCAGAAGCGCCAATTTTAATACTAGGGAAGAGATGAACTTGAGAACACTTTTATATAAGGTTTTTCCAAAGAAAGAAGGATATTTGCCGTATCTTTATTTGATTAATATTTGTTTTCCACTTTATTTCCTACTACAAGAAACAACAGCTAAGCTTTTAGTGGGACTTTTGATGTTGGGACTTTTTATTTTGATCTATAGGGAAACTTATTGGCGCAAAGATTACATCATCTTTTTGATTATGGCTGAATTTGTTATTACTTTAATTTTTGCTTATTTTTATCATCCAATGTATTTATATATGGTCTTTGTGTTTGTTTACCAAGCAGTTCAGTTGCCAATAAAATGGTTGTATATGTTAAGCGCTGGCTTTGGGGTTATCAGTGTATATTTGATCTTTATCACCGTTTATCCTGATCAGCTTTATTTAGTGTATATGTTATTACCAACTGTATTTGGTGGATGTATTCTACCATTTATGATAAAAGCTTCATTAAATTATAAAAACCTAAGTGAAGATTTAAAGCGTCTTGCAGATGAACTACAACAAAAAAACAAGGAAATGACATTGCTTGAAGAAAGTAAAAAAAGAATGCTAGCAGATTTGTCACATGATCTAAGAACTCCGATGACAACCATTCAAGGATATTCTAGAGCACTTTATGAAGATCTTATTGATAATGAAGAACAAACGAAAAAATACTTAAAATATATTTATGATAAATCAATTAGAGTAACAACACTTATTGATGAACTGTTTATGTTTTCTAAATTAGATAATCCAGATTTTAAGATGTATAAAGAAAAACTCGATATATGTGAGTTTTTTAGAGAAATCATTGTCGAGTATTATGATGTATTTGCAGAAAAGGAAATGGAACTTGAAATTAAGATTCCTTCAACAAAGATTTTTTATCAATTCGATCAGAAGCTTCTTTATAGAGCAATATCGAATATTTTAGAAAATACATTAAAATATAATCCGGAACAAACGATTGTATATATTAGTTTAAATCAATCACAACAATCAACCTTGATTGAAATTGGTGATAATGGAATAGGTATAAATGATGAGGTTGCTAAAACATTATTTGATCCATTTACTAGAGGAGATAAAAACAGGCTGAATGATGGGGGATCAGGACTAGGGTTAACAATCTCAAAGAAAATTATTGAAAATCACAATGGAAAATTGATTTTAGAGACAAAACCTAGTAGAGGTAAGACAAATTTTAAAATCGTTTTACCTAATGTCGTTTCTTAAAAAAGATTAGTACATTTTTTTAGGTTGTTCATATATTGTATAGAAATTAGTAAATGAAAAGATATAAAACCATTTTATGTGAACTTTTGCTTAGACAATGACTATGTTAATGATCGCTGTTGATTATTAGAACTTATGTAGTTGGAAAAAGTCTGCAGAGTGTTTTTTATTTATTCGCTGTAAGTGAATCTTGATATAAAAATAGACTTCGAGCTTGCAACCTTGAAGGCTTTTTTACGTATTTTTTATTTCATTGATCGTTTGAATGAAAAGAAGGGAGTTATTCTTTAGTTAAATGTAACATATATTAATCTGAAGTACATTTTTACTAATCTAACGACAATCTTGAAAAAATTTGTAGACTAATCATTGTATGATTTCATCTTCCTAGAATTCTAAAATAAAAGTGATAAACAAGTTATGGTATGAAGTTATATTTCTATGCGAATAAATTTTTCCTTTGAAACTTATCCTGTAAACATTTTTGTTGGATTTTGTTAATAAAATTCTTTTAGAGGTGATGAAAATGCCAAGAGTAAAATACACCGATAGTGACGTTGACTTAATGGCAAGAATGATGAGGGCAGAAGCAGAAGGTGAAGGGAAACTAGGAATGCTTATGGTTGGTAATGTAATTGTCAATCGTCGAAAAGCAAATTGTTTAGATTTTAAAGATTTAAGATCAATACGACAAGTCATTTACCAAAGGCAAGGTGGGAATTATTCTTTTGAAGCCGTACAAAAAGGAAATGTTTTTTATAATAGAGCAAGAGGTGTAGAAAAAAAATTAGCCAAACAAACGTTAGATTATTGGCGAGAACATCCTTCCAAGTTTGCTCTTTGGTATTTTAATCCGTACGCTGAATGTCCGCCTACATGGTATAATCAACCATTAACAGGTCAATATAAACAACATTGTTATTATGAACCAATAGCTAACACATGCGAAGGTGCTTATTTATGGTAGGTAAAAACGTAAGCTTCTTGATCAGCTTCTGTCTATAGGATGATATGGAGTGTGTAAACTTTCTTAATTGACATGATGAAGAAATGGTGATTGATTTTTACTAAGAAGACTGGGTAACTGGTTTTTAATTGAGAAGTTCATAAAGTAATTGCTAAAAAAAGAAACGAAGTACATTTATATCCATATTTGATTTGCTAAATAACCTCCCACAATTTGTGGGGGGTTATTTTTAGCATTAATCAAGTCTATATCAAGCTCAAAATGGAACGAAATTTTGGTGTAAATCAAATTTTACCTTAACTTAACATCATAATCGTAACTTATTTTTGTCATGACTATTTCATAGGAGTGTTGTGTATGCAGAGGGGAAATATTTTTAAAAAGCGGTTTTGACATGTAACTCCTATTTCTTAATGGCTCTTTTCTGAACAATTGTTGCTTTGTGAAAAATTTGAGTGAAAACAGTGTTTTCCTACTATTAGGGTACAATTTTATGAAGAAAAGATGCCGCTAGACTTAATACAGTGATTGCTTCCGGTATTTAAAAGCAAAAAAGTTAGTGAAAACAGCATTCTTAATAGTTAAATATGCTTAAGTTAAGATTTAATTAAGATTGTGATTGTAAGATAAATGTACATAAAGGTCGCGATGGTAAAATTCAATTGTGAAATTGGTACTGTTTAATGTTACCTTGTAACAAAGTAATTTTAGCCTAAGCAAAAACACCATATAAAACAAATGGTAGATAGGAGTTTTATTGATGAAAACCGTCATTGAAGTTGAAAATATCGTTAAGAATTATGGAAAAGTTACTGCTGTTGATGGAATATCCTTAACTGTAAATAAAGGAGAAGTGCTTGGCATTATTGGTGCAAATGGTGCGGGCAAGTCAACAACTTTAGAAATGATGATGGGTCTAAAAAAACCAGATTCAGGATCGGTGACAGTTCTTGGTAAGAATATGAATCACTCATCACAAGAAATTAAACAAAAGATAGGAATTCAATTGCAACAAACAGCTCTATATGATCGGATTAAGGTTAAAGAGGCATTAGATTTATTTTCCTCTTATTATGATAAAAAAAGAGATCGAAAGGAAATTATTGAAACACTTGGTCTTGAGCCTTATTTAAATAAATATGTAAAAAATCTATCAGGAGGCTGGCAGCAACGTACATCACTAGCACTAGCATTAGTAAATGATCCAGATATTATTTTTCTAGATGAACCAACAACTGGTCTTGATCCACAGGCACGTCTTGAATTATGGGGTTGTTTAAATAAATATCGTTCTGAAGGGAAAACCCTGATCCTCTCAACTCATTATATGGATGAAGCTCAAAGACATTGTGACAGAATTGCGATTATCAAAAAAGGTAAGCTTGTTGCATGCGATGTTCCTAAAAATTTAATTCGCTCTCTTAATGATGGAGAAGGATCAATGGAAGATGTTTATTTGCAATTTGCAGTCAGTTGATAAAAAGGAGGCCTAACATATGCAATCAATTTTAGTTCACACAAAAATGGAATTAACGTTGTTTTTCCGTGAAACAATTGCCGTACTATTTACGTTTATTGTTCCAGCTGTAAGCTTTATTGTTTTAGCATTAATGTTTCAGAGCAATACTTATGATGGGTTAGATTATTTTCAAGCATATATTCCTAGTATGATCGCGATTATTATTTTTACAACAGCATTTTTTTCAATGGGTCTACAAATTGTTATTGATCGTGAAAAAGGGGTTTATAAGCGATTAAAAGGAACACCATTGAATCAGAAGGCTATTTTTACCGCAACAATTGTGAAAGGTTTTTTTGCGATTTATGTGGGGTGCATTGAAATTTTACTTATTTCAAAATTTGGTTTTGGTTCAAATTTAACAGCACATCCTTTTGAATTTTTTTTAGCGCTATCATTTTGTTCCATTACATTTTTCGCTATTGGGTTTATTGTTTCAAGTTTAGCGAAGCGCATGCAAACAGCATTAGGAATAGCTCTAATTGCGATGTATCCCATGATGTTTTTATCAGGAGCCACACTTCCAGTAGAAGCTCTACCAGAAGTACTGCAAAAATTGACAACATTCATACCTCTCACCTATGTTGTCAATATTTTAAGAGATGGCTGGAACGGAACCCTTTTTACTTCAGGTGCAATAGTAGATTTCTCAGTACTAGCGGGAATACTTGTTGTTGCTACGGTTATAGGGACAAAGTTTTTTCGTTGGTCGGATTGAGTGTAAGCGGAGAAGATAAGTGTTGTGAATAAGGTTGATTAATATGCAAAGATAGATATATAGATGGTGGTAGATGAGCCTTTTTAAAAGTCACTGAATTCAACAGCGATGATCTGCTCCCTATACTTATGAATAAGAAGATCTTTAGATCAAAATTGGAAAAGCTAGATACAATATAATCTAGCTTTCTCTGATTTGGTTTAACTTGTTAATTCTCTATGTTGCTTAACTTCTTGATAATGTTCCTTAATCATCATTCCACCGATGATGCCAATGATCGAGAATAAAATTGGTATGATAAAACCAAAGCTGTATCCAGTATTACTTGCACTCAATTGAAAATGATCTAAGACTCTTCCAAATGCACTCGGTAACAAAACTGCACTTAAAAATCCGCCCATATTCGCAAATCCTGAAACAACCCCAACTTCTTTCACATCAAATGACTGACGAACAACAGCAAATGTCAATGCACTAGCTCCGTTTCCATAGCCAATAAAAAAGAAGAGAACGAGTAGCATAAAAAATGGTGGCTTTCCTCCTAATAATAAAAAGGTAGACCAACTTAAAAAAACGAGCATATGAACAACAATATATGGACGTTTTATAGATTCAAACTTTGCAGAAAGCCAACTTGTTAAAGATGCTCCGATAAGTGCACCAAAAAGACCAACCATCACTAGCTGGCTTGCACCAGAACGAGTCATCACATACACATGCATTCCATATGGAACAGCCCACGAACCGATGAATCCAACATAAGTACCAACAAGCCCAAAATGACATAGAAAGGTAGCCCATGCTTGACGGCTAGAAAAAATCCGATGTAATATCGAAAATATTTTTTCGCGTTTAGGCTCTATTTTTTTAGCGGAATTATTTCTATGAGGTTCAAGTAATAGCTTTTTCTTTGGAATTTTCACAAGCACAAAGAAAAGCAGCAAACTAGTTAAGCATAAAATAAGGCCAACTGTGAAAAATAGCGCTCTCCAACCAAATAATCCAATCCAAGTGGAAAAAGGAACAGTCGCCATTAAAAAACCAAGACTTCCAGTCATGCCAGCGAGTCCAAGTAATTTAAGAAATTCACCAGCTTTAAACCATTGACTTAAGATAAGGACCAAGTTAATCCATATCGTCGCATCTCCAATACCAACTAATGACCTAGCTGCAATTAACAAAACTTCACTTGATGCAACACTATAAATAATCGTTCCAATTCCATTAAGTAATGTCCCAATTATAAGAAAAAAGTTAGGACCAAAACGATCAGATAAAATCCCGATCGGAATTTGTAACCCAGCATAAGCTAAAAACTGAATACTTGTCAAAAGACCTATTGTAGAAGCTGTCACATTAAAATCCTTCATAAGTTGATCTGTAATTAATCCAGGAGCTGTCCGCTGACTTACAATTAAAAAATAAGTAAACAACACCACCGTAAAAACAATCCATCTGTAACTACTATTCTGTTTTTCCATTTACACATGCTCCTAATCCTTAATTAACCTTCCACTATTATACTCTAACACTTTCAAATAATGAGATGAACTTTGGGGAATTCTTACATGCGTTCGTCCTTTAAAAGGCTGGGGTAAGTCCATAGTGAGTGTTAAAAGAAGATAATAATAGCTACATACGTTAAGATGAAGATAACATCAAAAGTGTTTAACGTGACGAAGGAGGTAGACAATGAAAAAATTATCATTAGTAATTGGACTTGTATTCCTACTAGGTCTCGGGGCATTTGTAGGACCGAAAGTATATGAAAGTTTGACTCAGAAATCGGTAGGCAGTGAAGCCGTTCAAACGAATGAAGTGAATCAAAATCATGAGCTAGCAACGTTTGCAGGAGGTTGTTTTTGGTGTATGGAGCCGCCTTTTGAGAAGCTAGACGGGGTTTATTCAGTTATTTCTGGTTATACAGGTGGAGAGGAAGTAAATCCCACGTATGATGAGGTGTCAACAAAGCAAACAAGTCATGTTGAAGCTGTTCAAATTGAATATGATCCTGATGTCATTTCATACGAACAATTGTTAGAGGTTTTTTGGCGACAAATTGATCCAACCGACGCTGGAGGTCAATTTGTTGATAGAGGCCCACAATACGTTAGTGAAATTTTCTACCATAATAATGAACAAAAAAATATCGCTGAAAAATCAAAGCAAAAGTTAGCAGAATCTGGTCGTTTTGATGAAAAAATTGTAACAGTAATTGTACCCGCTAAAACCTTTTACAAAGCAGAAGAATACCACCAGGATTATTATAAGAAAAATGAGCTTCGCTATAAATATTATCGAAATAACTCAGGAAGAGATAATTTTCTCGACAAAGCATGGGGAAAAGACAGGAAGTATACACCTAAAACGAACTCACAATATCCAAGTTTCACAGATGAAGAACTCAAAGAGAAGTTAACGGATATACAATATCGTGTTACCCAAGAAGATGATACGGAAAAGGCGTTTGATAATGAATATTGGGATAATAAAAAAGAAGGTATCTATGTTGATATCGTTTCAGGTGAACCACTATTTAGTTCTAAAGATAAATATGAAAGTGGTACAGGATGGCCTAGTTTTACAAAACCTTTAGTAAAAGAAAATATCGTAGAGCTAGAGGATCATACATTATTTACAAAAAGAATAGAAGTAAGAAGCAAACATGCTGATTCTCATTTAGGTCATGTATTTAATGATGGACCACAGCCTACAGGACTTCGTTATTGTCTGAATTCTGCGTCATTAAGGTTTATTCCAAAAGATGAATTAGAACAGCAAGGATATGGAGAATTTCTTGATGAGTTTGTTGATTAAGAGTTATTTTGCTATGAATCTAGGAAGATAGGAAGAATACCACCAACTTTTATTCAATGTTTGTTATTTTGATTGGGAAAAGCAAAAGATGAGGGACATATCGGTGTTAGAAGAGTGCGGAAATGTCCGTCATAAGGGTAATGAAGGACATAGCAGTGTTAGAAGATCGCGGAAATGTCCGTCATAAGGGTGATGAGGGACATAACAGTGTTAGAAGATCGCGGAAATGTCCGTCATAAGGGTGATCAAGGACATAACAGTCTCAAAAGATCGCGGAAATGTCCGTCATAAGGTAAATGAATATGAAAACCTATTGCAGCAAAGATTTATGTTCATCTCAACTATTTTTTGTGATCGCTCTTATTAGGTTTCATCAATAACATGTTAAGGGTATATAAATTCGGCAAAGCAATACTTTTATAAAATCTAACACTCTAATTCCGTTCTCATGGTTTTGCTTTGCCTAATTCTACATTATTCGTGAGTAGCTCTTGGTTTAAATGTGAATTTTATGTAATCTTACTTAGAGAACAAGAAAGAATAAAGTGTTTGCAATGATTTTGATAACTTACCATTTTAAAGAAAAGGAGCTGAGTCTATGAAAAGAATTTGTTGGGGTATTATGAGTATTATATTTTTAGTTATCTTTTCAGCTTGTGCTAGCGATACACAGACTACTTCTTCTCCATCTCCTGATGATTTGAAGAATACGGATTGGTCTGATATAGAGCAGAAATCAAATGAAACAACAGTTAGAATTTACATGTGGGGTGGAGATGAAGGAATTAACCGATATATGGATGAATGGGTGGCCCCACGACTTAAAGAACAATATGATCTCAATTTAGAGCGGGTTGCAATGGATACACCAGAGCAATTAAAAAAATTAAGAAATGAGAAAAAAGCAAATCAAACAAAGGGTAATATGGATATTATTTGGATTAATGGAGAGAACTTTAAAAACGCTAAGGAAAATGACCTTTTATTTGGACCATTTTCTAATCAGTTACCAAATGTACAAGAATTCGTAGATAACGAAGCATTAGATGTTACATACGATTTTGGAACAAAAGTTGACGGTTTTGAAGCACCATGGGGAAAGGTGCAATTTGTATTTCAATATGATGAGTCAAAAGTGGAGAATCCTCCAAAAACCTATAGCGAACTAATGAGGTGGGTGAAGGAGAACCCTGGGAAGTTTACATATCCTGATCCGACCGATTTCACAGGAAATGCGTTTTTACGTCAAGTATTTTATGAGTCAGTAGGTGATGTTCAAAAAATTCTTGATAAAGGCTATGATGAACAGTTTGCAAGTGATAATAGTCAAATGATGTGGGATTATTTAAGTGAAATAGAACCATATCTATGGCGTGAAGGTCAAACATATCCGAATGATTTGAATGAATTAGATCGATTGTATAGCGAAGGTGAAGTGTGGATGACAATGGGCTATAACGAAGCTCGTGCTGAAAAGTTCATTGACAACGGAATTTTTCCTGAAACAACAAAATCGTTTATCTTAGAATCAGGATCAATAGGAAATACTCATTTCTTAGCTATTCCTTTTAACAGTCCTAATAAACAAGGAGCAATGGTGGCTATTAATTTCTTGCTTTCTCCAAATGCACAGTTAGCAAAGTTAGATTCAACATATTGGGGAGATAATATAGCGCTTGATCCAGGAGCACTTTCACAAGAGGACAAAGAAAAATTAAGTAAAATTGATCGTGGTGATTCCGTTTTACCAGCAGAAACGTTAAAAAAGTACATGAAACCTGAAATACATGCTGAATATGTGACATGGCTTAAGGAGAACTGGGTGAATGAAGTGGTACAAACGAAATAAGCATTTTTTATTGTTAACACCAGCTTTACTAATCACGATTTCTTTAACAGGTTATGGTTTGGTTATGGCTTTTTTAGAGAGTATCCAATATAAAAATACTCCTAGTTTCCAACTTTATTGGGAGCTTTTAACTGACGCCCAGTTTATTGATTCGTTTTTTTATAGTTTACGAATTACATTAATTTCAACCTTATCATCTATTTTAATTGGGTTAGGTATTGTAAAGGGTAGTTATCCTGTATTAAAGAAATTTGCCCCGAGGCTAGTAGCATGGCTTCCAATGTTGTTTCCTCATTTTGTCTGGGGGTATATGGTGTTTTTAGTAATATCACAATCAGGTTTTCTTTCTTCGGTTTTAAGTACGATTGGTTTCATAAATGAATCTACTAATTTTCCAATCTTAGTTAAAGATTCCTTTGGATTAGGAATCATTTTAACGTATATCGGAAAAGAAGTTCCTTTTGTGATTTTAATGTTACTGCCAGTGTATGAACAGCTTTCATATAATCAAAAAGAGCTTGTTTATACATTGGGGGGTAGCAAGTGGACTGTGTTTCAACATGTTGAATGGCCATATGTGTTTCCAGTAATTATTGAAATCTTTTTTATTCTCTTTTCTTTCATTTTATCTGCTTATGAAGTTCCAGCTTTACTAGGTGTCACTTATCCAAAAATGCTTTCTGTTTTAAGTTACGATTGGTTTTTCGGATCAGATTGGTCCGGGCAGCCTTATGCATTTGCTTCAATGGTCTTAACAACATTTACAATTTTGTTACTCGTGATGATTGTTTTATTTATAACCAAAAAACAAAGAAGGCATTTGAGTCAAACAGAAGGATCGACTATTATCATTTCAAAAATAAGAAAAAGATCAACAATTATTGCTGGATTTTTATGTTTGTTCACGATGATCCCTGTCCTTTTATTACTCGTTACAAGCTTCGTAAAAACATGGAATTATGGTGAGCTTATCCCAAGTGAATTTTCTTTAAGAACTTGGGAGCTACTTTTATCTCAAGAAACTCAAATAGGCCAAGCAATTTTCACGTCAATTGGAATAAGCACATGTGTCATTTTACTAAATATCGTAATTGGGACACCTGCTGCTAAAGCTATGGCATTTTATGAATTTAAAGGCAAAACAACGATAGCATCACTTTTATTAGCACCTATATTAATTCCAACGTTATTAGTAGCAATGGGGCTTCATCTTAGCTTTATCCGATTGGGTCTTGCTAATACTATATTTGGTGTGATCATCGTTCATTTATTGCCTACATTACCTTACACAGTTAAAATTCTTCGAGCAGGTTTTGAGAGAATAGGTAAAAAACAAGAAGAGATTGCGGTTTCGCTTGGAGCTAAAAAGTTTAAAATTTTCTATTCTATTTATCTACCACAGCTACTTCAAAGCTTTAGAAGTGTTGTTTTTTTAGTAACAGTGATTTCATTAGGACAGTATTTATTAACAGCCTTAATTGGTGGAGGCAATGTCACAACCTTGGCAATTCTTTATTTTCCCTTTTTTCACTCAGCTGACGATGCGTTGATCGCTAGCTTTTCACTTTTATTTGTTTTCGTTCCTGGATTCATATGGTTTTTAATGGAACTCCTATTAAAACTAACAACAAAAAGAACTAGGTGGTAATATGGAAGATTCTTATATCATGTTAAAAAATATATCAAAGTCCTTTGAAAATAAACAAATTCTATCAATTTCCGAACTATCTATAAATAAAGGTGAAATACTATCAATAATTGGTCCATCAGGAGTTGGAAAGTCTACTTTATTGCGAACTATTGCAGGACTTAGTGATGACGATTATGGTGAAATTTTGATTGATGGTATATCAATGAAAGGAATACCACCACAAAAGCGACCTGTTGTTTACATGTTTCAAGATTCGCTGCTTTTCCCTCATATGAATTTATTAGACAATATCACGTTTGGGTTAAAGATGTTAGGTATCAAACGAAAAGAACGTGAAAAGTCGGGGAAGTTGATGCTAGAAAAGGTAGGTTTAGTAAATTTAGAAAAGCGGTTCCCACATGAAATTTCAGGAGGACAAAAGCAAAGAGTTGCTTTAGGGCGTTCTTTGATTGTTAAACCAAAAGTTTTATTATTGGATGAACCATTTTCAAACCTTGACTCAGAGCTTCGTAAAGATACGAGAAGGTGGATGAAGCGCTTATTAAAGGAAGAAGAAATGACTGTGTTATTTGTTACTCATGATCTAGAGGAAGCGATGGCGATTGGTGATCGAGTTGCGATATTAGGAGAAAAAACACTTCAACAAGTTGCATCTCCTGAGAACCTCTATCATCATCCTAGCAATCGTTTTGTTTCAAGCTTTTTGCAAAGTGGGTTATGGGAAAATGAAAGATTTATTTCCAGCGAGCAATTAATATTATCTGAAAGAAAGCCTCTAGAACATGAGCCGTTTTGGAAAGCAGAAATAATAGAAAGCTATTTTCAAAATGGAAATGCTCAGCTTGTTGTTTCTGTAAAAGAAACGAAGGAAAAGTTAACGATGGTAGGAAAAGAAAACACACAAGAAGGTAAATTAGTGTATCTATACAAAAAAGACAAGCTAAAAGGTGGGAAGTAAATGAAAAGGAAGAGAAGTATCCTAATAGGACTGATCATCGTTTTGATACCAACTTTTTATTATTTAAATCAACATGTAATCGATTTTAGTCCTGAAATCATTAAGCAATGGATCCTCTCACTAGGAATTCTCGCTCCGATCATTTACATTGCTTTGTATTCGGTACGTCCTTTCATTTTATTTCCTGCATCTGTTTTATCACTTGCAGGTGGCTTGGCGTTTGGACCATTTTACGGAACATTGTTAACAATTATAGGTGCAACACTAGGAGCCTATTTCTCTTTTTTATTTTCACGGAAAGTAGGGGGGAAATGGGTAGAGAAAAAAACTCGTCCACGAATCGAAAAAGTAAAAAGTTTAGTAGAAAAAAATGGCTTTGTTTCTATACTATTAGTTCGATTATTACCGATTTTCCCTTTTGATTTAGTTAGTTATGCAGCTGGGTTGTCAAACGTAAAAACTAGTCACTTTGTATTAGCAACAATACTAGGTATAATTCCTGGAACATTTGCTTATAACTTTCTAGGAGCTAGTGCAACTTCTAACAATTTGTTAAACATTGTAATGGCAATACTGCTGTTTTTACTAGTGATGATTTTTCCAGTTTTATTTAAAAATAAATTTAAGAATTTTTTAGATAAACAAGAAACAAAATGAGGTGAAAATTTTGCTTGACACGCATGGAAGGAAATATGTACAACCAACAATTGAAAAAACAGCAAGAAGTTTACTGAAATTAGGCTTATCTGCCAATCAAGTAACGTGGATTGCATTTCTGATCGGATCAACATCAGGTTTACTTATTTATTTTAATCAACTAGTTTTAGCGGTAGTTGTTTTATGGTTTTCAGGGTTTTTAGATGCAGTTGATGGAACGATGGCTCGACTTACAAAACCATCCGCTTGGGGAACAGTTCTTGATATTACATTTGATCGTGTTGTGGAAATTAGCGTGATTCTTGGGTTAGCATTTGCATTTCCTGCATCACAATGGGCATTATTGCTACTAAGTGTGTCAATTATATTATCGATGACGATTTTTTTGACAGTTGGAGCAGTAACAGAAAAACAAGGAATGAAGTCCTTTTATTATCAAGCAGGACTCGCAGAGCGAACAGAGGGATTTATCTTATTTTCTTTGATGATTATTTTTACTCCATATTTAACGATAGTAACGCTCGTATTCTTTGTAGTTGAACTTTACACCGCATTTCAACGATTAAATGAAGCGAAAAGATTGTTAACAAAATAGAAAGGAGGAGTAAACTTGAAAAAGTATGATGTGATTGTGATTGGTGGTGGATCTGGCGGTTTGACTGTAGCCTCTGGTGCTAGTTCATTAGGAGCGAAAGTAGCGCTGATTGAAAAGGAAAAGCATCTTGGTGGAGATTGTCTACATGTTGGGTGTGTTCCTTCTAAATCGTTTATTAAAGCTGCAAAAGAGATCCACTCAGCAAAAGAAAAAGCAACGAAATTAGGTTTAGAAGTAAGTGGTGAAGGATCATTAAAGAAAATTAACGAGCGTATCAAAAGCTCCATTGATGTGATCCAACATCATGATTCTGATGAACGCTTTATAAACATGGGAATTGATTTGTATAAAGGTTTAGGTGTGTTTACTTCAGATCATACAGTGAAGATCAATGATGATGTAATATATGGAAAGAGAATCGTCATTGCTACAGGTTCAAGAGCTTTTATTCCTCCTATAAAAGGATTGAAAGAAGCTGGTTTTCTGACGAATGAAAACATTTTTAATCAAGAAAAGCTTCCAAAAGATTTACTCGTTATTGGTGCTGGGCCGGTTGGATTAGAGCTTTCTCAAGCAATGGCTCGGTTTGGATCAAATGTAACGGTTGTTGAAAGAAGTAAAACGTTGCTAAGTAAAGAAGATCAATCAATTAGAAATGTTGCAGGAAAACTGCTAGAAAAAGAATTAACTATTTTACTAGATTCAGATGTTGTACATGTTGAAAAACGAAACGATAAAAAGATTGTCTCTGTTGAGAAAAATGGCGTGATGTCTAAGCTAGAAGTGGATGAAATTTTAGTGGCTGTTGGACGAACACCAAACAGTGATACCCTTCGTTTAGAAAATGCAGGTGTTACGAAGAATGAGAAGGGTTACATCACAACAAATGCGAAGTTACAAACGAGTGTGTCACATATCTATGCCGTTGGAGATGTGAATGGGAAATTCGCTTTTACACATGTGGCAGGTGAAGAAGGGAAAACGGTTGTACAAAACGCTGTTCTCGGAATACCGAAAAAAATGAATTATGAACAAATTCCATGGATTATTTATACAGATCCTGAAATTTTTCATATTGGTTTAACTGAGCATGAGATTAAAGAAAAAGGAATAACGTATTCTGAGTATGAAATACCTCTAAATGATGTAGATCGTTTTGTAGCAGATCATCAATCAAACGGAAGCATTAAAATACTGACAAATTCAAAGGGTAAGATCATTGGAGCTCATGCAATTGGTAAAGGTGCAGGCGATTGGATGCAGACGGTAATTTACGCAATCAAGCAAAGGAAAAAAATCGGTGATTTATCTCAAATGATTTATCCATATCCTAATCATGCTGCAGCGATCCAACGAACAGCCGATTTATACTGGCGTGAAAAATTATTTAGTGGCATTTTTCCTAAATTAACAAAGAAATATATTAAATGGTTTAGATGATATGACCCATGAATATAACGTTAATATTTCTAAGGCTTTAAATATATTAAATTAGTAATGAATTTTATTCGCAGAGCATCTTTGTTCTATTAATCAATTAAGCTGAAAGAAACAAGTTCGTTCCATTGCGCTGCAGACACTCGCTTTCCACGGGGAGGAAGCTAAGCGTCCTCGGCATGCCTGCGGGGTCTCAGCCTTTCCTCAATTCTAAGTAGGTGCCCGAGTGTCTTCCGCTCCATTCCACTATTTGTTGGAATTAGTATAAAAAAATCAAAAAATCTATTGATGACAGCAAATAAAAACACAAAATATAAGGCGAATGATTAATTGAAATATCATATTATAATTCGGGTTGATCATTAGTTAAAATACTTATGTCCTAGCCTCATTGTTACTGGTAAAGTTAATTCACTTTAACCAACAAACTTCCCATAGGTAATGATTATTAATCCGATAATTAATGCTACTCCGATGAAGGTTAATAGAAAAAACAGTGGTGAACCTACTACCCCGAAAGCGACTTCATTTTGAAGTGTTTCGATATTTTTTCATTGATTCTCAATATCAGGCTTATAATTTCTTGTTTTTATATAGCCAAATACCACAGTTCCAACTATATAAATTAAATGAATGATGAAGGAAATACCTAATGATTGAATGATAGTCTTCAATTCAGCACACAGCCTCTCATATCCTTTATTTCCATAATAGACCATAAAGGATAATTCGGTAAACAGCACTTTAATAGAGCTCTATACTAATATTGATTGGATTAAGCTAGATAAGTATCCGTCATTTCAAATATAAATGATGATAGTAGATATATTTAATATGTGGTTAAGTACTTTCGTTGCAACATTTACCTTTAACATAGTCTTTCTTTTAAAATAGTATGCATAATCACAAAATCCATTGAAGGCAGCAAATAAAGACCCGAATGAGAAGGAAATTAGTTAATTGAAATATCACCTAATAACTCGGATTTATCATTAGCTTAAATATTTATGTCCCAAACTTATTTTTTAGGTTATAGGATTGGTTGGTTTTGCAATTTCTTGGACTTATGAACATAATTGATACTTCCTTCATATTGGTAAGTTACGACGTTTAAAAATCATTATCGCAGCAAAGTAGGTGACTAGCCCAATACCAATCAATATTAAAGCAGAAGTAAATACATTTGCTTCTCCACTTGAAATGGCGCTAGGTTCATATAAAGAAAATATCGTTATCTTTCTTATCCATTCTAACTCAGAACTTAGCTTACCGATCATGTCTAAGCCATAAAAAAGGAAGGTCAGACCACCGGCTATGCCTAAAGCTAGTTTTTGGTCATTTACAACTGACGAAATCAAGAATGAATATCCCCCAACTGCAAAAAAGAGAAGGAATCCAACAATATTGATTTGGAAAAAAGTTTTAAAAGCAATGGAATACTTATCATCTAGAAGAATTTCACCAGCACCTAATCCTCCTAAAAAAGTGAAGGTCATGATAATCAATAAACCAGTAACTAACACCATGGCTTGTGTTAAAGCAACTTGTGTTCGTGTTACCTTTGTGGAAAGGAGGTAAGCCATTGATCCTCGGTCAACAAGTTTTGCTAAAAGTTGGACAGCAGTCATTACACTAAATATGCCTAAAATGATGGGGAAAAGTAGCCCATAATATTCTACTGAAATAAATTGTCCATAAGATCCTAGTGATTCTAAGCCCAAGCCTTTCTTTAAAGCATCTGGAAATAGCTTAATAAATTCATCAATTTTATCTGTATGTTCAGCGATGATTGGATAAAAAGAAGTCATTAAAATCACATAAATTGCCGAACCAAATCCAAAACTAATAAATGTACTAATATTTGATTTGAGCATTTGTTTGTATAGAGGAATATTCATTTTGAATCCTCCTTACTATCATAATAATTCATAAACACTTGCTCTAAACTTTGATTTCCAACACTCATATTAGTAATTGGATATTGAGAAATTTCGTTGAGAAACTCATTATAATTTCCTTGTATAGCCACACGAACAACATTTCCAACAATCGATTCAATTAGTAGATTAGAAGCTTGTAGTTTTTGAATATCCTCTATGTGTTGAAGTGTCACATCAAATACTTTCCGCTGCATATATTGAAGTTCATGAATATCTTTAATGGTCACTATCTTTCCATTTTTTATAATGGCTGCTGAATCACATGTTTTCTCAATTTCAGAAAAACTGTGAGAAGACATTAAAAATGTTTTACCTTTTGCTTTTTCCTCTAATACAAGATCTACAAATGTTTTTTGCATTAGGGGATCTAATCCTGAAGTAGGTTCATCTAAAATGTAAACTTCGGGATTGTGCATAAATGTCCCAACAATTCCTACCTTTTGTTTCATCCCTTTTGACATTTTGCGTATAGGTGTTTTGGGATTAAATTGTAGACGATCGATTAATTCATCTCTCTTTTTAAAGTCTGAAACACCCTGCATACCTATCATCATATTGATAAAATCTAACCCATTCATTCCATCTAAAAAAGCAATTTCGCCTGGGAGATAACCAATCATGCTTCGAGCTTTTCCTTGTTCTTTCCAAGCATCAACCCCATTAATTTTTGCGTAACCTTCTTGCGGTTTCATGTATCCCATTAAATGTCTGATCGTTGTTGATTTTCCAGCACCATTAGGACCTAAAAAACCAAATACTTCACCTTGTTTAACGTGAAACGATACATCAAAAATACCTTTTCCATTTGAAAACGTTTGTGTAAGATTATGAACCTTTATCATTTTTTCACCTCAACAAAAAAAGTTATGAAATAAATTAAAGTTTTTATTACATATATTTTAATTTTATTTTTTCATGAAGTCAATGATATAATGAAATATATTAATTGTTATATTTCATAAATACTAAAGTTTAAAGGTGATTGTTAATGAATGGATTTGAAAAAAGAGCAGAGAAAATAAAAGGAAAGATTAAGCATACAACGTTGGAATTATTAAGTAATATGGAACCAAGAAACATTCGGATCACAGATATAGCCAACTCTGCGAAAGTATCTCAGGTGACCATTTATAATTATTTTGGAAGCAAGGATGATTTAATTAATGAAGCGCTTAAATCTTATTATGTTGATACATTAACAGAATATGAACAATACATTTCAAATTCTGAACATACATTTCAAGAGACTATACGTTATATTATGTTTCAAAAAAAAGAAACAGTTCACAAGTTTTCTGCAAATAAATTAAATGAAATCATGCTTCAAAATCCAGAAATGAAGAAATTTGTAGAAGAAATCTACTCATCTCGAGTTCTACCACTTGTTGTGAAAATGATTGATAATGCAAAACAAAGAAACGAAATTAAAAGAGATATTCCTGCGTCATTGATTCTGTTTTATATCAATATTTTTAGTGATAAAACAGAGGAGCTTCTGAAAATGAGTAACTCATATCAAAGTGAGGAAAAATATATTGAGGATTTACTTAACTTATTTTTCTATGGACTTGCGGGAAAAGTAGAGGATGGAGATAGATAAAAGAGAAAGCTGTTCATCTGAAGTATGAACAGCTTTTCATGTGCAAAACCTTTGTAATGCGAATGTTGTCAAACTCGCTTTCTTTGTTACTCACCTTGCTAGAGTGATCATTACCTAACAGGATAACTCCGCTTTCGCTCCTCACAAGGCTTCGTGTCTTGAAAGTCAAGCGTTTTGATCAGTCTGAAGGGCTTAAAAGTATACTCTGACTAAAAACAAACTTGTTATTAAAATGTGTTATCAGTCTTTTATTTTTCGTGCTGGTTTATAAACTTTTTATCTATAAAATGCTTCAATCTCCATGGTAGCTTTCCATGCAGGATGATATCTCCATAGGTAAGCAAGGCTTGTTTATTTCCTGTTGACAATATGGAAAGATACTTTCTTTGAGGTTTAAAGGTTGATAAAATCTCTGCACTTAGATAGTTTTTTATATTTTCCCATAAAATTGGTCCTTGTCTTACAGCATAGACACCATTTTTCGGTAATGTAGGATTACTTTCTAAGGTGATGCAATCACCTGCACCAAAGATAAAGGGATATTTTCGATGGTTAAGATCGTCCGTTACTTGTAAAAATCCATTATCCGTTGGTGATAGATGTTGAAAAAGTTTGTGACCGGTAGGACCAGTTAAAGAGAGAATTTGTGTATAAGGAATTTCTCTTCCGTTTTTCGTCACAATGGTTGTAGCTCGTACATTCTCTACACGTTCATTTTCATGAATTTTAAGGCCTTTTTGCAATGCGATGTTTTTTATCTTTTTAGATGCTTTATCTCCATATGTGGAAAGTAATGGTGAAGAACTAACCAACGTCACATCACCTTTCATAGTATGAGCTTTTCGCCATGCTAAAGTAGAAAGAGCAAGTTCGACTCCAGCCGCACCTCCACCAATGATCGTTGGTGCTTCTGAAGAACGAAACATAGAAATTTCTTCAGTAAATAGGTAATTAGGTTTGATTCTATTTCCATTAAATGCTTTTCCATTGGATCCAATATCAAATGAAATAATATCAAATGTGTAAGTTGTAGCGGATTCTCCGATCACGGTTCTTTTAATAGGATCAATTGTAACAATAGTGTCTTCGATAAACTCGATGGAAGCACGTTGACATAGCTGCTGTATATTAATCCGTATTTCTTCCTCGTGATATACTCCTTCTGTAAATCCTGAAAACATACCAGAATAATATTGATATGTAGATGCGGAAATGAGAGTAATTTTGTGAGAAACCTTTTCGCTAAGTAGTGATCGAAGAATTGTAAGGTGTGCATGACCACCACCAACTAGTAATATATGACTCAAAATGATCACTCCAATTTTTCTTTATAGTTATTTTAATACATACCCTTATGAATGTTAAATAATCGAGTAGAGTACTATAAAGACCACTTTTAAAAATGAAAAAAATCCTAGGAGAAAGGTATTGAAATTAAAAGAAAATTCCTATTATTATATTGACAACTTTCGACACTACAATTATCATTGAAAATGATTATCAATGAGGTGTAGGGGGAAGAAAAATTGTTTAATAGATTACATAGACAAAAAACGATTATGTTATTAACATTGATTTTTATTTTATCAGCAGTATTAATTGGGTGTACTAGTGCTACTAGCAATGATGTTAAATCTTCTGAAGATAAAGAAGATCGCAATATGCTTACATTTGCTTGGCCTAGAGATGTAGGGGAAATGAATCCCCATGTTTATAACCCATCGCAATTATTTGCTCAGTCAATGGTGTATGAACCATTAGTTAGCTACCAAGAAGGTGGAGAGCTAAAACCTCATTTAGCAGAGACTTGGGAGATTTCAAATGATGGAAGAGAATACACATTTCATTTACGCGAAAATGTGAAGTTTTCTGATGGAACTAGCTTTAATGCAGAAATTGTAAAAAGAAACTTTGATACAATTTTAAATAAGATTGATATGCATGGTTGGTTAGGTTTTCTTTCAAAAATAGAAAAAACAGAAGCAGTTGATGAATTGACATTCAAAATGACATTAACTGAGCCATATTACCCAACAATTCAGGAGTTGGCAGTTGTACGACCAGTTCGTTTCTTAGGTGAAGCAGGTTTTCCTGAAGATGGTGATACGTCAAAAGGTGTTGAGGAGCCAGTTGGTACAGGTCCTTGGGTTTTAGATGAGTATAAAGTAGACGAATATGCTATTTTCAAACGTAATGAAAACTATTGGGGTGAAAAGCCAGAAGAGGAAAGCATTAAAGTGAAAGTTATTCCTGATTCTGAAACAAGAGTTCTTGCATTTGAAAAAGGTGAGATTGATCTTATTTATGGTGAAGGTACAATTAGCTTAGATGCTTTTAAACAGTTAGATTCAACTGATAAATATGAAACAAGTATTTCAGAGCCAGTTGCAACAAGACAGCTTGTCATTAATTCAAAGAAAAAGCAGCTTTCTGATGAAAAAGTACGTCAAGCATTACATTACGCTTTTAATAAAGAAGCACTAGTTGAAGGTGTTACATCTGGTTACGAAGAAAAAGCAGACTATATTTTACCTACAAATCTTCCGTACACGAAGAACATCGATGCAACTTTGATAAATTATGATGTTGAAAAAGCGAAATCATTGTTAGACGAAGCAGGCTGGAAGCTTTCTGAAGGTCAAGCAGTCCGTGAAAAAGATGGACAATTATTGGAAGTTGAGTTAATGTATGATTCAGCAGAAATGATTCAAAAAACAATGGCAGAAGCTCTTCAATCAGAGTGGGCAGCGATAGGTGTTAAATTAAATATTGTTGGGGTTGAACTAGCAGAGCAAGTTCAACGATTTAAAGAAAATAAATTTGATATTAATTTCTTTAGTAACTACGGAGCTCCTTATGATCCGCACACATTTTTAAATATTGTTGCATCAGAAGGATTTGGATTTAATGAAGCAATTTCAGCGTATCCAAATAAGGAAGACATTTTGAAACAAATTTCTAAGGTCACTCAAACAACAGATGAGGATGAGAGACAACAGCTTTATTCGTCTATTTTGACATCGATACAAGACCAGGGAGCAATTATTCCTATTTCGTATATTAAGAAAGTAGCGATTCATCAAAAAGATGTGGAGAACTTTACTTTTCCTGCTAATCGTGATGAACACCCATTTACAGGAATTAGCATTAAGTAGTAAGTTAGCAGGAGGTTTTTTATGGGTACCTTTATTTTGAAAAGAATAGTTTCAATTATTCCAGTTTTTCTTTTAGCAACATTGCTTACAACTGGGATGATACACCTTTCACCGGTCGACCCTGCTGAGGCGTATTTAACGGCTGCCCATATTCAACCGACGGATGAGAATTTAGCACAAAAGCGTCAGGAGTTTGGTTTAGATGAACCATTTATTATACAATATCTAAATTCTATCAAAAGGATATGCCAATTTGATTTTGGCATATCTTATGTTTCGAATAAGCCTGTTTGGGATGAGGTTATCTCCCGGGTACCTGCTACGATTCAACTAGCTTTAGGTAGTTTGTTTATAGCAGTATTTGTTAGTATCCCTCTAGGTTTTCTTGCTGGGGTTAAGAAAAATACCGCAATCGATCACTTTAGTCGAGTTCTTGCCTTTTTAGGGGCATCTATACCGTCGTTTTGGTTAGGTTACCTCCTGATTTTGTTCTTTTCTGTCAAACTTGATCTTTTTCCAGTTGAAGGAATAGGAACTTGGCAGCATCTTGTCCTGCCATCTGTAACACTCGCTTTCCCGTTAATTGCGATTTATACAAGATTGTTACGTGCTAGTGTTCTTGAAAATTTAGAAGAGCCATATGTTCTTTATGCTCGCACACGAGGAATTAATGAGAAAACTATTATGGCAAAACATGTATTAAGAATTGCGATCTCGCCAATGATTACTGGACTGGGTATGAACCTTGGGAAATTGCTAACTGGAACGATCATCGTTGAAGCCGTTTTTTCATGGCCAGGGTTTGGACGTTATTTTATAGATGCTATTTTCAACCGTGATATACCTGTTATCCAATGCTATGTTTTACTTGGTGCAAGTTTATTTATTATTAGTAACTTACTTGTTGATTTGATTCAAATGTATATAGATCCACGGATTTCTAGGAAAGAAGGATACAAGCAATGATAAGAAATATACGTCAGATATTTATAAATCAAAAAATTATTCCCATCTGTACGATTATTTTAAGTATGCTTTTTATCATTGCTTTAATTGCACCATGGATTGCCCCAAATGACCCAATTGCTGTTAATTTAGCATTGAAATTACAGCCTCCTTCTTGGGATTATCCACTAGGTACTGATCATCTTGGCAGGTGTACATTGTCACGTATTTTATATGGAGCACGCATTTCATTAGGGTTTGCGATGCTTATTTTTATTTCATCAATTGTTATCGGATTAATTGTCGGTACGTTTTCAGGTTATAAAGGTGGTTTAATTGATCATTTGCTGATGAGATTTTGTGATGGAGTGATGGCCTTTCCTAGTCTAATTCTTATCTTAGGACTTGTAGGAATCTTTGGGCCTGGTCTTAAGCAAGTTATAGTAGCGATCATGCTAGTGCAATGGGTATATTATGCAAGAATGTTTAGGGGAATGGTTCTTAGTCTGAAAGAGCAAAACTTTATCGCAGCTGCAAAGATAAGTGGATCTTCAGGATGGAAGATTATTAGAAAACATATTGTTCCAAATGTACTACCACCGCTGGCTGTTATGGGTACATTAGAAATGGGATGGGCGATCATGGATATATCTGCCATGTCATTTCTAGGACTTGGTGTACAGGCACCAACACCTGAATGGGGGGCAATGATTCACGAAGGAAAAACATATATACGGACAAATCCTGAATTAATGATTTATCCAGGTTTGATCATTATGATTGTCATTGTTACATTCAATTTATTAGGTGAAGCATTATTAGAACGTTACGGTGTGAAACGAAGATTTTAAAAAGGAATGATCATGTTGGAAGCAGGCCAGTTAAATGTGTTAGAAGTCAGGAATTTGCAAGTAAAGGTTTCTACGAAAAGAGATACACTGTCTCTTGTTCAAAATATAAATTTTGAAGTGAAAAAAGGAAGTGTACTTGGTCTAGTTGGAGAAAGTGGAAGCGGTAAAACTGTGACAAGTATGTCAATTCTTCAGTTACTTGATAGAAAAACAACAACAATTGAAGGCAGCATTAAACTGAATGGACAAGAATTAAACGGGTTGAATTCTAAACAGATGAGGAAAATTCGTGGTAAGGATATTGCCTTTATTATGCAAAACCCAATGAATGCTTTTACACCTGTTTTAACGATTGGTCATCAATTTATTGAAACGATCCGTTCTCATATATCATGCAGTAAAAATCGGGCAAGGGAAATTGCTATTGAGGCTATGAGTGATGTTAATTTACTTGAACCTGCAAAGCTATTAAAATCTTATCCTTTTCAATTAAGTGGTGGAATGCTTCAACGGGTTATGATTGCTATTGCAGCTTGTACACACCCAGCTGTAATCATTGCTGATGAACCAACAACAGCACTTGATGTGAAAAATCAGAAAACCGTACTTTATCACTTAGATAAAATACGTGTTGAATATGGATCAGCGATTTTATTAATTTCTCATGATCTTGGTGTGATAGCAGAAATGGCTGATGAAGTAGCTGTTATGCAAAACGGTAGAATTGTTGAGAAGGCAGATGTATTTCAGTTATTTGATGATCCTCAGCATCAATATACGAAAAAATTGTTAGATGCTCGTCCACTACTGCATGAAGATGAAACAATCATTCATTTGGCTTAGTGTTGCTGGACTTTTTAGGGGTGAATAAATGAATTTATTACAAGTGAATGACATTTCTCATAGTTATGGATCTCGAAAGTTTTTTGACTGGAAGGGTAACTCATCTAAAAAAGTTCTTGAAAATGTATCTTTTACTATTGATGAAGGAACTTGCTTCGGAATGCTCGGTTCAAGTGGAGCTGGTAAAAGCACATTAGGAAAAGTGATTCTTGGCTTAGAACAGCCACTAAGCGGAAAAGTTCTTTTTCAGGGACATGATTTTTATACAGCAGATAAGCATATCCGTCACAAAATCCGTCGAGAGCTTCAGGTGGTATTCCAGGACTCTTACTCTTCTGTAAATCCACGTTTGACTGCAGAACGTATTATTGCAGAACCATTGGAGAACTATGAAAAACTTACTATAGCTGAACAAAAACGAACAGTTATTCATTTATTGGAAAGAGTAGGGTTGAGTGAAACTGACATGAAAAAATACCCACACCAATTTAGTGGTGGTCAATTGCAAAGAATTAATATTGCTAGAGCTATCTCATTAAAGCCTAAGTTGATTGTGTTAGATGAATCTGTTAGTAGTTTGGATATGCTTAATAAAAATCTTATACTCGATTTACTAATGGAGCTAAAAGAAGAGTATGGGCTATCTTATTTCTTTATTACACACGATATAAAGGCAGCTTACACGATTAGTGATACTTTAGGAATTCTAGATAAAGGGAAGTTAGTCGAGTTTTATGATTCAAAAAGTCAATTTTTCAGTTCAGAGCACCATGTTGTCAAAGAAATGAGAGATTCGATTCTAGCAGAGCATCCGAGGAATCGTTCAATTAGGATTAAATATGAGACAACTTAATATGGCATGAAATTAAAGAATCCATTTTAAATATCTTTTCAAAAAAATGGATTCTTTTTATTTTGTAGGTCCTCTTCATTAGAAATCATAATCATTCTTTGATATTGATAGATTAACTTATCTAATTTTTGACTTTGAGAAATGGTTAGAGGGTGGTTTAAGCCGAGTGTTTTTCCTACTGCTATTAGCTCATGTTTATGGAAGGTAATTTTATTTTTCAATTCAGTTTCCTTAGTAGAGTATTTAGAGATTGTGCTATTCACCTTTAAAACTCCTTTAATTAAAGATTATTGGATTCAGAGAATTATATTACCAAATAAAACCAAAGATGTAAATGCTTTTGTGTGCTTTGCATGAATTCGTCAAGAATTTAACATACATTTAAATTAGTGCCTTTATAAAATAAGAAAAACTGTATCTTAAAATGTCGGTAATTTACCATTATCCTTCCGTAAAAGGCTCTAAATATTTAGGCTATGTATAAGCTTAATGTTGATCGCTAATGTAGTGAAAGACATGAGGCTTCCACGGAAGAAGCAGAGAGAAATACCTCTTAGGAAAAGCAACAACAAAGTTTACTAGTTGTGGGTTAATAAAAGCTAGGTGTAACTTTTACTGAAAATACTCGTCTATTTATTGGAGAAAATAATTATTTATTATTTCTATATTATTCAAAATACTACTATTGTTCTGTAAGATTGAGAGGGGGTTATTTATTGTATAAAAAGAAGAAGATCATTTCATTTTTTTACTATTATTCACTCTAACAATTTGGTTTTCTTATTCAATAAATCAGCCACCTAAGTGGAGTGGTAAATCTGAGAGTGGCAACTGGGATTCAGATTTCACTAATGAATTAACTTCGCCTAAGGGCTACTGGAGTGGAAAACTCTATTTTAAACAAGATAAGCAAATTACGATTCAAAAAGTTTCTCTTATGAAAAACGGTAACATTATTCATGACTGGGATGGAAATGAAGTGATTATAAAAAGGGAACCTGTTGAATATCTTTATACAACACAATCATTTGGTAACAAAAAAGATAAATACATATTGAATATAAGCTGGAAAGATAAAAACGAAAAATTAAATGACACTATTTTACTTACTCCAAAGATAAGATATTTTGTTATTCCTAGTTCTTTATTTTAGGGATATTTATGACCCCCATGCTATTATGTATATTCAATTTAATCATGTAAAGGACTTCAAAGAGATTGGGATATAAGGATTTTGATAAAATAGAAACCGAAGAATGGATGAAGGTATAGTTACGCTGCTTCAACTTTAGTGATGCTCCATTGTGTAATCATTGGTAAGGTCTTAGAATCATTAGACCTACAAATTAAGATTCTTGATATCTGTTTGCTTTACTTGTTTTAAACCGATCCTTCATCCTCCACAAGCCTCAAGCCATAAACTTCTTATCATCCAGTTGTATATAAAGTTAGAAGATTTAGATTATACGTATAATATAAACTATTTAATTTCTAGTTAATCCGACTTTACTTATAGGGATTATGGTGGTAATATTTCGAAATAATGATTTTTTATTTATGAAGAAGGAAGTGTTAAGGTTGTCTATTTTTACAATAATAAATATTATCATCATGCTTGCACTTATTGTTGGATTATATAGTATGCAGAAAAAGCATGTCTCTTTCTCAAAAAGAGTGTTTATAGGGTTAGGTATAGGTATCATCTTTGGGATCGTTCTTCAACTTATATACGGAACTGATTCAGAGGTTGTTTCAACATCAGTTGAATGGTTCAATATTGTTGGAACAGGGTATGTCTCTTTCTTAAAAATGATTGTTATGCCTCTTGTATTTATTTCGATTCTTTCAGCTTTTACGAAACTAAAGATGTCAAATAATATTGGGAAGATAAGTGGATGGGTTTTAGGTACATTAATTGGTACAACTGCAATTGCTGCGGCGATTGGTATTTCTTCTGCGATGATCTTTAATTTAGAAGCTATTCAAATTGAACAAGGAGAAGCTGAGATTGGAAGAGCCGCACAGTTAGAAGAACAGGTAGGAACAGTGGAAGATTTAACGATTCCTCAACAAATTTTATCACTTATTCCCACTAATCCATTCTTGGATTTAACTGGAGCTAGACCAACATCAACAATTTCTATCGTTATTTTTGCAGCGATCCTGGGAATTGCTTTTCTAGGTGTAAAACGAAAAGAGCCTCAATATGCAGAAAAGTTTGCTGATCTTGTTGAGACATTTTATAAGATTGTCATGAGAGTGGTAACACTGATCTTAAGGCTTACTCCATATGGGGTTTTAGCGTTAATGACAAAAGTGACAGCGACTAGTGATTACACGGCTATTTGGAAATTAGGTAAGTTTGTTTTGGCATCTTATGCAGCTTTAATAGCTATGTTTATTATACACTTAATTATTTTAGCAATTGTTGGTTTGAATCCTATAACTTATGTGAAAAAGTCATTTCCTGTACTTGCTTTTGCCTTTACATCGAGAACAAGTGCTGGAACGTTACCTTTAAATATAAAAGCACAAACTAATAATTTAGGTGTTCCAGAAGGAATAGCCAATTTTGCAGGGTCATTTGGATTAACCATTGGTCAAAATGGATGTGCTGGAATATATCCAGCAATGCTAGCGATTATGATTGCACCAACAGTAGGAATCGATATATTTTCTCCTTCATTTCTTTTCACATTAGTAGCAGTTGTTGCTATTAGCTCTTTCGGTGTTGCAGGAGTTGGTGGAGGAGCGACCTTTGCAGCATTAATTGTATTGTCTGCATTAAATCTACCTGTTGGCCTAGCTGGCTTATTAATTTCGGTTGAACCGTTAATTGATATGGGCCGAACAGCACTAAATGTTAGCGGTAGTATGACAGCAGGTATTGTAACGAGTAAAGCGACCAAAGAATTGGATATAACCACTTATAATGATGAGAGTCAAAGTGTTGTTGAATAATACTTGATTAACAGTTTAAGAAATAAATAGTAAAAGGCATTTCTTGTTTAATCGCGAACAGGAAATGCCTTTTTCAGTTATCTTTGTCATATAAAAAAAACTATGTTTCTACTTTTCGACTACAGCAACAGGCAGTTGCTCGTAAAACTTCTATAAATGTACAAACCAAACAACTTATTGCTTAAAAATTGATAAAAAAATAAGCATTTATATAGAAAAAGGGACTATTAGTTTTGTAAGATCTATTAATGTTTTAACGATAGAATTGGACTAGTATTGAAGAGGTTGTTTGAAAAATTGAGTTTCAATATGCCATGGCTCTTTTAATTTATTTACTATTCTTTCTCCTATGATTCTTGCTTGATCTTCACTAGAGAGATTAGGGAGATAACTTCCCAAGGCCGTAAAATGCCATCTGGAGTAGGGAAGGACTTTTCAAATTGTATCGCTTTACCTTTTTCCCAAGCCATTTTGTAGTTAGAATAGGCTCTGAGCACTTTTCTTATTTATGAGAGGTCGTTATTTTCGTCATTTATTCAAAAAGGGGATAGAACAAGATATAAACGATTTTATACATCTTACAATTATTAGCTTCATTGTGTTGACGATAAAATATTAGAACTTCTTAGAGATTATAAAAAATAGTCTTGTATTGCGATAGTATAACCTATTAAGTAAAAAATTAAGAAAAAAAAGAAATGCAAGTTATAGAAATAACCTGCATTCCTCGTAGATGCATAATTAGTAAGTTGGTGTAAAGAACCCTGCTGACCCAACAATAATCAGTAGGATAAACAATACAACGATCAACGCGAAGCTATTGCCTGCATAACCTGACATTGTTTAACACCTCCTTAGCCTTACATTACTACTCTATGTAGAAGAGAAGAATTTGTTCGTGAAACAGTAAGAATTGGACTATTATGCTAAATAGGGCTTGTTTTATCAAAGCTTTTTTCTGCAAGTATTGTAAATGAACCTAATTATCTGTTTGTAACTGTATTTTCTCACTTGGTTTATGTTAAGTCATACTAAACTTCTATACCGGCAATCCCAAAGCCACCAGGTCCAGCATGAGTAGAAATCATTGCTCCTGCTTGAATCCATGTGATATTGGAGAAACCATGTTTCTTGGCGATTTCATTTATCTTTGTTTTAATTGAATCATCAAGTCCGACGGAGTATTGAAAATAAAGCTGTTTTCGATCAATAGTATATGCTTGTAAAAAATCTTCGATTAGTTTTTCTGCCACAACATTCATTTGTCCACGATATTTTTTCGTTGAAATAAGTTTTCCTTCAAGAAGTTCAATTCGTGGCTTTATTTTAAATAAAGCTCCGCCAAGATAAGCCATATTACTCACTCGTCCACCAGCTTTTAGAAATTCTAAGCTCCCGGGCACAAAGGCAAGTCTAGTTTTAGGAACGATTTTTTTAACTTTTTCAATCAAATGAGTAGGTTCAATTGTAGGATTTTCATTTATTAAAGAAACAGCATACATGACAACTGCCGCTAATCCACCTGTCACATTTAAAGCGTCAATGAGAAAAACGTGATCAAAATCTTCCGCTGCGATTAACGCATTTTGAAAAGAAGAGGATGCTTTAGATGTATAGCCAATATGTATAATAACGCAATCTGGGCATTCGGATTTTATCTTTGTGAAAAAAGTTTGATACTCATAAACATTTGTCGCTGTTGTTGAAGGGATTTTCTTTGTTCGCTCATAATAATCAAAAATATCTTGTACAGGTAACGAACCATCTAAATAATCTTTATCTTCCATAATAACATGCATTGGTACCACTCTAATCGAATGCTTGTTAACTAAATCCTCTGGTAAATCTGCGCCACTTTCTGTAGATAAAATAATTTTGCTCACTATATTACCCCCTTGATAGTAAAAAGCCGAAACTGTTCGTGTAATCTATTAGAAAGATCTTCTTTACTATACATGAAAAAGGTTGTTATTGGAAAATTGAAAACATAAAGTGCGATAGAATAATTACCTCATTCTTAAAGAGTATTCCTATAATTAGGATAAATTAGTGGTGTTTTCCTAATTAGTCACTTCACATGTATGATATAATTCAGGTATAAAATTACTATAAAAATTTAAACAGGGCTGTTTTATTCAAGGTACTAACTGTTACACACGTTTCGAAAACAGCACTTATCAATAAATTCTGTCAGTGTAAAAAAAGCAGGTGGATTCAAGGTGAAAGCAACATTAACAACATATCAATGTCCGATAACTTTGACAAATAAAGCAAAGGAAAAGATGCGGGAGCTCGGGTTTGATGAGCGATCGTTTTTTTTATTGGAGAAATCGTTTCACATTTATATAGAAAAGTATCCGCAGTCGGCAGATCGCATTGTTACGGCTGCGTTGTTTTTTGATAATGTAAAAAATGTAAACCTGGCCGAAAAATCTAATAATTTTGCGGTTGTACTTCATTGTCTTGTTAAGCAAGATCGGTTTGTTGCAACAAATGTAACAACAAGAGCAGCTCATATACCATTGCATTCTAATTGGCGAAAAGCTTTAGATATTGCTTTTGAATATAATTCAGATCGAAGTGAATCCGTTCCAACTGATTTACTGAACTTAATTTCCAACATGCCTGTTGCTCAGGAAAGTTCAATGTACGTGAAAAAGCGTATTGCAAGTTGGGAAGGCTATTTGAAAATTCAAGAGCGCGGTGCTGATATTCCTGATATGACTTCCCGTTATTCAAGGCTACTTTATAATGAAAATTTCAGCCGAGTTACGATAACAGGGTGCCAGCTTAATGAAAAGGAATGGAAATCAATCAAGGATTTAAGTGTTAAGCTTAAAGGTATTGATAAGGATATTGGTAAGGTACTAAAAGTGAATCGATCTCAAGCAACTGTTGAAGTAGAATTACACGGTTATATGGAAGAACATGCTCGAAAACAGAAGCTTGAAAATCTTCCAAAAGAAGTAACCTTTAGTAATTTTGCGGCATTAAGTCAGGTGAAAAGATTAAGGCAAGGCTTTAAGCAATTAGAAAATGGTCTTGCTGCGAATCCTGAGCTTGAACGGCTTTTATTCGAAAATAAACCACCTGTGAAAACAGTAAAGAAGAAGGACAACCTTCAATTTCATAATCGTTTGAACGAGTTTCAGCAAGAAGCGGTTATAGGAGCTATGTCAGCAGAAGATTTATATGTTATTCAAGGGCCACCCGGCACAGGGAAAACGACGGTTATTTCTGAAATCTGTTTGCAAAATGCAAAGGCAGGACTGCGTACTTTAGTGGCATCACAGTCAAATTTGGCTGTTGATAATGCACTTGGTCGATTATTAGCAAACAAAGATATTAGAATACTTCGGGTCGGGCGCACAGAGAGCATTGAAGAAGAAGGTAAAAAGTTCATAGAAGAAAATGTCGGACAATATTGGAAAGATCACACACTCCAGGAAGTTTCTACTCAATATGAAACTCGTAAACAACGAGAAATGCTTATCGAAGATGAAACGTCTGAGAATGAAAAAGAACAAAAGCGATTACAGCAAGCTCTTGAAAACGTTGAAGAAGAGCTTAAAGAAAAAGAGAAAGCAAAACATCAATATAATGATTTAAAGTCTTTCATTGATAAGCTTCAGAAGGACATGCTTGGTGTTGAACAGGAACAAGATAGTGTAGAGAAGCAATTACAGAAACTAGAGAGCACAATTCGTACTCTGACTAACTCTATTGAAAAAGACGAATCGTTTTTAGCTAATGAAAAGGATAGTAGTTTACTTGTAAAAGAAAGTGATGAAAATCAACAAGAAATTGTGAAATTGCGAAAAAGTGTTATTTTGCGAAATCTTGAAGACGAAATTGCAGAAAAAATGCAAAACATGAAACAGGTTTCCTCTGAATCAGAGAAATCGAAAGAAGAAGTGAAAAAGATTGATGCTGTAATAGAAAGAATGACAAGTGTGAAAAAAGTCGATGTTCTAAAATGGATTATGCTAGAACAAAATATGAGTCGTACGGTAAAAGCTGAACAATGTATGGAAGAAATTGATGTGATTCGTAGTAAAATAAGCAAAATTGATAAATTAAAAATGTATAATGAAACGTTAAACCGTGCAATTACACATATTGAGAAGCTATTACAGAGACAGAACATAACCATAAATCAAATTCAAGAACGAGTGAAAAATGTGAAAGCAATTTCTACAACAGCTGTTGAAATTGATCAATTTTTAGATGATTTGAGAAATGAATTAATAGAAAACCCTAAAATCCTTCCTCAGAGACTTGGTATCATTTTGGAAGGATTATATAGTAGAAGGCTATTTATCTGGAAAAATGCGAAAATGCTAAAGTCATATGATTACTATATAAAAATGGCTCAGCAAGTACTTCAACAATTAAAGCAAGAACTAATCCTACAGCTTCAGTCTAAACAGAATGATTATAAACAAGCACATGAAAAGTGGATGAGTGTGATGGACGAGAAGACCTCAAAACTCTCTTTTCTACAACTAGAACATAAGCAAATGATCGAGTCAACAGAAATCATTTCAAACGCAAAAGAACTCCTTCAACAAAAAGAAACAAAGGCACTTGAGCTTCTGAAAAAGAAAGAGCAATATGAGCAAGCTAAGCTTCGGATTGATGATAATCATCAAAATCGAGAAAAAAAAGCATTCATGATGCAAGAAGAAAAGCAAAAAGAAATAGAAATCATAGCTAGAAGATCAGAATTGAAAAGGTTGCTAGATGAAAAGGAAAACGAACGATCACCATTAGAGCTAATACTATCTACTGAACCTGAAAAAGAGCAAGAAAATGTTTTGAAACGTTTAGCAAGTGTTTCTTTTACTCGAGAATCACTAAAGCAGGAAAAGCTGAAGCTTCCTTTATTTCAGTCAATCCAGGGCAAGTGGCTATCGATGCTAAAAGATGCTAATGATCATGATTTAAATGAAATTAGAAAGTTATATGTGAAGCATTCAAATGTCATTGGAACAACATGTGTGGCATCCGCTCGTAAAGATTTTATTGAAAGCTATCCAACTTTTGATGTTGTGATCATTGATGAAGTATCAAAAGCAACTCCTCCTGAGCTGCTTTTGCCCATGCTTAAAGGAAAGAAAATCATATTAGTTGGTGATCATCACCAGCTTCCACCTCTTTTAGGTAACGATACATTAGAGGAGACTCTACAGGAAATGGCTGAAGAAAGTAGTGATTTTGAGGGAAAAACCGAATTGAAAAACTTGTTAAAAGAGTCTTTATTTGAACGCTTGTTTAAAAATCTACCAAAAGCCAATAAAACGATGCTTGCGATACAATATCGGATGCATAAAAACATTATGTCAACTATATCTCAGTTTTATGAGCAAGAAAATGAACAACTTCTATGTGGCTTGTTGGATTCTAATAAAGACCGTGATCATCTTCTTGAATCACCGCTTATTAAGAGGGGAAATCATTTACTATGGGTGGATATGCCAAACGAGTCATCATTTTTTGAAGAAAGAATGAAGGGTGGAAAAAGTCTTTATAACCCTTCTGAATTAATCAAGATTGGTGAACTACTAAAGGAAGTGGATGAAGCAGTTCGAGAGGCAAAACAAGCTGGGAGAATGGATGGTGATGAAAAGAAAAGCATTGGTGTTATAAGCTTTTATGGTGAACAAGTAAAAAGAATTGATCGGATGATTTCTCAGGAGCTCCGCTTAACAAATTTAACAGTCCGCACAGGTACTGTGGACAGGTTTCAAGGAATGGAAATGGATGTGATCTTGTTGAGCATGGTGCGTAATCATGATAATAAACAAGATGATATAGGCTTTGCTAAGGATTATCGCAGATTAAATGTTGCTTTATCAAGAGCAAGAGAGCTGCTGGTGTTGATTGGCAGTACGAAGATGTTTACCGAGTCTACCAAACATAGAGATACTAGATTGATGTATAACCATGTTTTAGAAGCGGCAAAAAAACAAGATGGACTACGAACAGTGAAAGAGGTGAGCTTGTCATAAATACATTAAAAAATCACCTTCAAAAAACATTACTTGAAAATCCAGCTATTACTATAAAAAACTCAGTTACCTGGCATTTACCTCTCATCACATATGATGTGACATTTAAGCGAGAAAAAAGATCTAAAATGGACATTCTTATGAAAATGATGCTGCACACTTTTGAACAAGCTGAAATCCGACGTGCAGCTAATTTGTCTGAATTACTGCTTGTAGAAGAGCTGTTTATAGAAGATTTATTAAAGAAAATGAAGAGAATGGATTTGATTAAACTAGAAAATCAGATTTATAGATTAACATTAAGAGGCCTTAACCAGCTTAAGGAAGGAATCATTGCAGAAGAAATGGATGAAGAATCAACAACCGTTTCATACAGTGTGACTCATGACGAACTTTGGCCAGAAATTTCTGCATCTTTATCTGAAACAAATGGAGATTTACCAGCTTTTCGTTACACTAAGCAAGGAGATTCCGAAAAAATTACCGAAGCTAGATTATTACAAATGCTTGAAGAAAAAGAAGAAGTGATAGAAGAAGATAGCTTTCAAACAGTAGTGTCTGTTGTGACTAGCTTTACCGAACAAAAAGTTGAACATATACCATGCATAGAATTTCAATTGTACAATAAAGAAAAAGAAATATTCTTTGCGCGAGTATGGAATACATTGCTACAACGCTGGGATGAGCAACTAGAAAAAGAAATAGAAGAGAACGAAATGGTGGAATGGCGGGAAAAATGGAAAACAGAAGATGAAGTTGCTAAGTAACAGTTTATTTCTTCCTCCTTTAAACTTGACAAAATTCAACAAAAACCGGGTGGTGACACTAGGCACGTGAAAAATCTTCAAGAGTACTCTAAACACTTTCAAGATGAGATGAACTGGCAAATTAAAACAGATGATTATGAGAGAACGAAGTCTTCTTTATTAAATAATTACATGTTACTAACAACAGAGGTTGCGGAAATAGCCGAGGAATTGAGGAAGGCATTTAATTCTACAAATACAGCTATAAATAATGGTATGGATGAACATGAAGCATTTGAAATGGCGAAAGCTTCTATTAAAGAGGATTTAGGAAAAGAATTAGCTGATTGTTTAGCTTATATCACAAAGTTTGCTAACTACTTTGAGATCGATTTAGAGGATAGTTTTTATACTAAGATGGAAGAAGTTAAAAACCGGAAAAATAAAGATGTTGGCTTGGTGAATAAATAGAGAATAATATATAGGTACAGCAACATAACCCATCACAAACATTGATATAGGAATGTTTATGATGGGTTAAATTATTGAGATTAATAACTTGATGCAAAAATTGGTTCAAGAGTAAATTTCATCTACATAACTTTATTGGTGTAGCTTCTCTTTTTTCGAAAGAATAAATATAGTTAAAACCACATTCTTTCGCCATCTCATAGGCAGTACGAAGATTCGCTCCAACAGAGTCAGCTTTGTGGGAATCAGACCCAATGGTTAGAATTTCCCCTCCCAAATCTTTATATAGCTTAATAATATCTATAGAAGGTAGGGGTGTATTAAACTCCCAGCTAAGACCTGAAGTATTTATCTCTATGCCTATATTTCTTTCAATTGCCTTTTGTAAAATATGTACAATTATTTCTTGATGTTCATCTAATTGATAGTTTCCATATTCTTTATATGCATATCGCTTCATCAAATCCAAGTGAGCAATAACATCAATATCAGCTACAGATACCATTTTGTAAAGCTCTTCAAAATAAAGCTGATACGCATTCTGGTGATGTTCTTTTAGAACCAATCGTAATTTTTGATTATTAATATTATGGATGGATCCTAAAATGAAATCTAAGTTAAGTGGTTTAAGAGTTTTATTATATTTATCCATTAAAAGATGTGGTTCACAAAGTTCAATACCAGCTCTAATTGTTAAGTAATCTTGAAATTTCTCTTTGCAATCGTTTATATCCTTCAAGTATTTTTCAAAATTCATATGCCCGTATGTCGGTGCTAAGGGATTAACTGAGAAATGCTCGGTAAAGCAAATTTCTTTTATTTGTTTGTCGATCGCTTTTATACAAACGTCCTCCATAATGGCTTTCGAGTCGAATGAGTGATTTGTATGATGATGGTAATCCATGAGATACATAATTTGCCCCCTGATTGTAGGTTATTTATCTATTATTCCTACAATTTATTAAAAATGCAATGGTAGTAGGTTATTTTAGTATTCTAAATGAATAGTATTATTCTGATATAATCTTAATGACCATGACATCTTGTGCAACTAAAATACCTTTAGTTTAAACATGACAATCACAATCAAAAAAACACTCTCGAATTTTTCTATGGGAGTGTTTTGAATTTGAGTTTTTTTACCTTTCTAAATTTGTTGGGAAATTAATGTATTTTACGTTATATTTTTGATCTTATTTTAGTAAAGATTCTGCACCATCAATAAAAATTTCTGTTCCTGTTATATGTGAAGATAAGTCAGAAGCTAAAAAAGTAACTAAATGAGCAACTTGAGCCGATGTTCCTGGTCCATGTTCAAGAGGTTGATCTCCTTTAGGATAAACAATAGGAATCTCAATATTTTTGACATCAGTTGATCGATGGATTGATTGTTGAATGTTTGTTTTAATTGCACCAGGGCAAATCGCATTTACACGAATTTTATAGCTAGCTAGTTCTAATGCCGCCATCTTCATAAACGCAAGCTGTCCAGCTTTTGAGGTACTATATGCACTAAATCCAGCTTGGGAAAAAATACGACTTCCACTAACAGAGCTTGTGATAATAATACTACCTCCATGTTCTTTCATGAAAGGAATGGCATATTTAACCGTTAAAAAGGTACCTCTTAGATTGGTGTTGATGGTTTTGTCCCATTCATATTCATCCATCGTTTCTATCGGAGCCAATGTACCAGCAATACCAGCGTTAGCAAACAAAATATCAATTCTACCCCAATGATCCTTTGTAGCTTTCATGCCATTTTGAATCTCTTTTGGTGATGTAATATCACATTTTTGAACAATGCTAGTACCGCCTAGTTGTTCAATTTGTTTTTTTACCATAATCAAATCTTCGTCATGAATGTCTAGCAAACATACATTGACTCCTTCGCTCACTAAGCAAAGTGCAGCTGCACGTCCTATTCCTGAGCCAGCACCTGTGATGACGGCTACTTTTCCTTTAAGGTTATGGTTACTTAGCATAATTAAATCCTCTCCGATTTTGATATTTTTACTATCTTTTACAAGAATGTGTGAAGATAAACAGTGCTTATGAACATAACCAGCATATTAAATGGTAGGTGTTGAACTTCTCTGATAAAAACCACAAATCCTCAACTTCTGTTATAATCCTTGATATAAAAGGTGATTATTATGTTGAAACTAACCATTTAGTTTAAGTGTAATTATTATTTATCAAAGGCTGTTTTCGCATAGATGGTTGCTCTCGGTAAAATCCCTGGGGCCGGATTTTTACCCTTGATACAAGGGATTTTCTTTCTGAATCAGGAGAGCAGCTCTTTTCTTCCATCCTTACAGGGATATTTTTGGCAATCATGGCGATATATTTTGAAATTTATATTAAAAAGCAACAAAGTTTACGAAAAGAGCCTTATAAAAAGAGTAGAATTCGATAAAATAAAGAAAACTGACTTAATAAATCCCAATGCTTTATCATGTAATTAAAGGAGTTTTACACAAATGAAAATACTACAACAAGCAAAAACAATCGTTCGCTACGAGTATCAAGATCAAGTATATTATGGACTTGTTGAAGAAGATGAAATTATAGAATTATGCAGTAACTTTATAGCTTTAGCCAACAATGAACTAAATGATAATGGAGTAAGGGTTAAATATAATGAAGTGAAAATCTTAGCTCCAGTCACTCCTTCAAAAATAGTGAATTTTGGTTGGACATATGCTGAACACGCAACTGAAACTGGTGGAAAAGCTAATCTTGCTGAACCTTTTCTGTTTTTAAAACCACCTTCTTCAATTATTCCTGATCAAGGTGAAATCATTCTTCCGTCCACACACCTAACTAATCAGGTAGAACTTGAGGGAGAAGTAGCACTTGTTATTGGAAAACGTGGGAAAAATATTAAAGAAGAAGAAGCGTTGGATTATGTTTTTGGTTGTACTATTTTTAACGATGTAACAGCAAGAGACCTTACTAAATCAGATCCTCAGTTTACTAGAGGTAAAGGCTTCGATACATTTGGTCCATTAGGTCCGCATATTGTCACAGGAATAGATCCATCGAACTTAAGCATCAAGACAACTTTAAATGGAAAAGTGGTTCAAGCGGGAAATACGAAGCAAATGTCCCATTCAATTCCTAATTTAATCAGTTGGATTTCACAAGTTATGACACTTGAACCAGGAGATGTTTTAGCTACTGGTTCACCATCAGGGAGTTGTCCAATGAAATCTGGAGACACTGTTATTGTTGAAGTGGAGAAGATTGGTAAGCTAACTAATTATGTTAAATAAGGCTCTTTTCTGAACGATTGTTACTATGTAACCAGGATTTGGAGTGAAAACAGTGTTTCTTTTAATGAAAAAAAGATTAATTTAAGTTGCAAAAGTCCTTCAAGCTGTAAAAGTAGGAGAAGGACTTTTACTTTTTTTTCTTCACATTTTCAAAATTGTGCTGAAAAATCACAAAATCCTTAATTGATCATATTGGGAATAAACAGACATTCTATCAAATGAATAAATGTTTATTTTGCTTAGTGAAAAATGAAGAAACGTGATTACCATTTTTTATTATAATGGTATTTTCCGAAGTACTTATTATACTTGTTATACTTCCATGTGTGATGTTTGGTGTGTTTTTTATAGCCAAGTTGCCATTTTTTATTGTTTTTATCGTCTTTCTTACTAATCATGTTGTATTTTCTGTAACTTTTGTTATTTTTCTTAGCATACTTTTTTTTGTAGTAAAAATTATAGTTGAACTTATGGTATCCCGAGTAAAACCAATTTCCATACCTTTTCTTGTCATAATCTTTCTTTTTACCCAACTAAATCATCTCCCTACTTTAGATTAAAAAGAGAAAAAATAGATATCAAAACTACTGATTCTACCATTCCTCTCTTTGCTATTAATCTATTCAGTTAAAAATAATAGGGGTAGACAAAGTATGTGGTTTTGTAGATTTTTTTTGATTTTAATGATAATTATCTTAAGTTTTAGGGAAAATTTTTATATATATTGTCGTTTAAATGTACTATTTACTCTAAATGGCAGATTGGAAAAGATTATTAATGATTGTACGAATCAACACATTACATATATTACTAAGTGAATTTTAGTAGTTTTACTATAATATCTAGAGCAGATTAGGAAAAGCTAAAGTTATTTATAAAATACTTCACTTCAAAAAAGGATGAAGCACCTAGGTAACTTCATCCTTTGAAACAGACAGAACTATAGTATTTTTCTTCCCATTTGTCCCAGTGCAAAATGAATGCCGTGCTGTAATGATTGGAAGCAATCAAACTTGGAAAAGTTAATGGCAGATTGGGAAATGATTAAGCTTAATTCAGGTGTAATACCAACGAGTATCGTTTTTGTTCCAATAAGTGAGGAAGCGGAACCGATATTTTCAATTAAACTAGCAGTGTGCTCACTCATATCCTTATCAAGTCCTGTTAAATCTAAGATAAGATAGTTCGCTTTATGTGAAGGCAAGTTATTTAATGTATTGGCTACAAGCTCTTCTGCTCGATCAATATCATATGTACCAATTAATGGGACGACAACAATTCCTTCTAAAACGGGAATGATTGGTGATGATAATTTTTTAATTAAATCTTTAAGTTCTTTTGTTTTTTCTAGAACAAGTTCTTCTAATTGTTGTATTTGTTCTGACTCTTTTTTTCTAGCAAGTTGATGTATATTTTGGGTAATTGTCACATCTGAGGGGAAATATTTTATGATCGTATGCTCACTGCCCTCAATTTGTTGATCAATTACTTCATACCATATACTCGTTCCAAATAATCCTGAAAAAATCCCTGCAAAATGGGCTGATAAAAAATTACTTCCATGTTGTTTTCCTTGTGCCACATTGATTTTATGTTCCCAGGTGTCCTTTAAGTGAGCAGTTAGCGTTTTTGTTTCATAGTTCAATTCTTTAATTTCTATTTGTCCCCAACCTGCTGTAGCATATGTACTCGTAATGGATTTAGCCGCTTCTTCAACACTTAAATCCTTCATTTTTTCAAAATATTCTCCGACAACTATACCTTGACGAAATCCAGATGTTTCAAACACTAAGCTTGATGCCTCAATTCCTGATATTTCTTCAATCGTATCAAAGAAGGATTTCATTGCCGTTGAGATCCAGAATAGAACAGCCTCTTGACCTTCAAATTGAAAGATTCCCTGCTTGACATCCCATTCAAATTGTAAGCCGTCTACATTAATTTTTGCTTCGTTACCCATTAAGTCCCCACCTTTATGTCTCTCTATTTTACCTATTCTATTATTATATGTATTAGCCGACTAAAAATCCATTACGACTCATATGAACATAATATCCGTTTCATTTATGTTCATGAATTCGATTCTTCGAAAGACTACAATGAGACCAAAAAAAATTACGGAAGTCATCTTATCTTATCACTTGTGGGATAATTTTGTTCATCTATTTTAATGAGTTTTGAGTGATAAAGCTAGTAGTTGGTTTTGTAATTCCCTTGGTGCTGTTAATGAAAACAACCCTTGAACTTGCAAGAATAGATCCATTTTTGACGAACTCTAAACCTATACTTGGAGTTATGTTGTTTTGGCATTATTAATTTATTTAGGCTCTTTTCTGAAACAATGTTGCTAATTCACCTAATTATGAAGTGGAAACATTGTTGCTAATTCACCTAATTATGAAGTGGAAACATTGTTGTTATAGAAAGTAGGTACTATCTTATGAAGAAAAGATATCACCCCTTTATTTATTATTAAAAACGTTCTAAGCAAACATTGAATATCCAACTTTTTGGTTGTGAGTGGAGGTAGGAGATAATAGATTAATAGATAAAAGGAAGGTGTAAATTGGATTTTTATGTCTTCTTATCCATTTCTCTGTATAATGAAAGAAAGTTACTTTAAGAAACACTTAAGCAATCTATTGTGGGGGTAGATAAAATGATTCGTAAGCTAAATAAAGAAGATCATGAATCAGTAATGGCACTTATTGGTCATAAACCAGCGGAGAATTTATTTTTAATAGGTGATATTGAAACATTTGGTTATCATTCTGACATACAAGATATTTGGGGTCAATTTAAAGACGATGAATTGATCGCTGTTTTATTAAGATATGACAAAAATTATATTCCGTTTAGTGAGCAACAATATGATGTGGAAGGTTTTGCCGAAATAATTAATCATGATTCTATGCAAGTTGAGGTAAGTGGACTAAAGCATATAATTGAACCTTTGCAACCATATATAAACAGAGGTGTTAGAAAATTTAGTGAAACTTATTATGCAAAATGTACTGGTTTAAGTTATGAGGTAGCTAAGGAGAAAATTAAAAAGGCATCTTATTTAATGCCGTCAGAATATCATGAGAATATTGAGATGTTACGTTCAATACCAGAATTTGCTTTAGGAAATTTTAGTATTGAATCAAGAGAACGTGCAGAAAAGTATAATTCTGGACGCACTTATATTGTTCGTAATGATGAAGGCACAATGGTCGCATCAGCATCTACAACAGCGGAAAATTCTCAATCTGCAATGATTGTTGGTGTAGGAACAAGACCTGGTTTTGAACGTAGAGGATTTGCAACTTTATGTATGGAAAGGCTTTGTAGTGAATTAATAGCTGAGGGAAAATCACTTTGCTTATTTTACGATAATCCTGCAGCAGGTAAAATTTATAAACGATTAGGATTTACTGACATAGGGATGTGGACAATGATTCGCTATGAAGGGTTACCATCTTAAAATAAAAAGATGAAAGAGTTGTTTAATCAAGAATAGAGGAGGAGGAAAGTACTTTGAAACGTTTGATTTCTTTAGGTCTTATCTACATCATTCTATTTACGATTATCGGCTGTTCCTCTAACCCAAAAGATGAAATTAATCACTCAGTTCTAGTTATTGAAGGAGAAAATAATTTAACTGGGAAGTTTGGTCATTTTGCTAGCAATGAATACTCTGTTATTAAAGTGGAACATATCACAAGTTTAGAAAAAGCAAATCAAAAATATCCTGATTACGACATTCAAAGAGCACCAGCAGTTTTTATTTTTGAAATTGGCGGAGAAATGAAGAAATTAAAGTTAAAAACATACGATGTTGAAGAAGCTATTAAATTTCTAGAGGAAAATAGTAGAAAAGAAATGGACCCAAAGGCAAAGGATCGCTAGTTTCAGTAAAGAACTTGGCGTGAATGATTCGTTTGACTAAATATCTCTGCTTTAACATAGATAAATAATATTAGAGGTGTGTTATGGGACAAAAAACGATATATAAAAGTAATAAAGGAAAAAAGGAAATTCTTCAACACTACGATCATTATATAAATTCTTTTAATTTTGAAGTTGAACGAGTTTATGTAAACACAAGGTATGGTAACACTCATGTACTTGTAGCAGGACCAAAGAATGGAAAACCTATATTCATATTTCAAGGTGGTAATTGTATAAACCCAATGACATTATCATGGTTTACTTCTTTGACAGAAAACTATAGAGTTTATGCTCCAGATACGATAGGTCATCCAGGGTATAGTGATGAACATAGGATTTCAGCAAAAGATCATAGTTTTGCTTATTGGATTGAGGAACTAATGAATTATTTTTCGATTAAAAGCTGTGCATTTGTTGGTCCATCATATGGAGCAGGAATTATTTTAAGATTAGCCACTTTTATGCCAGAGAAAATTGATTGTTCAATATTAGTTTCACCAGCAGGTTTACGTTTAGGCTCTAAAATGAAAATGATTAAGGAAATTTTAACTCCTTTAGTCCTTTTTAACATCACTTCATCAACAAAATATCTTGATAAAATCTCTGGGGTAATGTCTGATCATAGTATGAAGGAAAGAGATAAGAACATTATTGGAGATGTATTTAAGTATGTCAAATTAGAGCAAGACATGCCTAAGTTAACTAACAAGCACGAACTAGTAAAATACAAATCACCGACATTAGTTATAGCAGGAAAAAATGATGTTTTCTTCCCTGAAAGTAAAGTAAACACAGCAGCAAAAGAGATTATTCCAAATTTAAAAAAATGTATTACCTATGAAATGGGTCATTTTCCATCAGAAAGTCATTTAACAAAAATAAATAATGAGATTCAAGAATTTCTAAAATTACATTATTAATATTCTCTATTGATGAAAAATCTCTTAAAATAGCTTCTCTTAACAAAAATATAAAGTCATAGTAAGTAGGTGTTGTTGATGTCAAATCATGAAAAAGAAGAAGCACTAACTGGTGGAAATGTTTCTAACGTTTATCGTTCGGGAGAAACTGTAAGAAGAGAGATAAAAGCAGAAAGTTCTAACATACATAAACTATTAAAGCATTTGGAGAACAAAGGTTTTCATGCTGCACCAAAGTTTCTAGGTATTGATGAAAAAGAAAGAGAGATCCTATCATTTATTGATGGAGAAGCAGGTCATTATCCTTTAAAGAAATACATGTGGTCTGATGATGTTTTAATAGAAATTGCAAGAATGCTAAGTCTTTATCATGATTCTGTTCGGGATTTTTCATATAATGATAGTTGGCAATGTATTGATAACACGCCCGAACCATTTGAAGTTTTATGTCATAACGATTTTGCCCTGTATAATATCATTTTTAATGACGAAAAACCAATCGGTATCATTGATTTTGATGTGGCTGGACCTGGTCCTAGGCTTTGGGATATCGCATATACGCTTTATACTTGTATTCCTTTAAGTAGATTTTATCTTTCTGAAAAGGGTGAGAAAATTCATTATCATTCATTACAGCATGCCGATCGTATCAAACAAAGAGTTACCTTGTTTTTCGATTCTTACGGTGAAGGAATTGAAAAAGAGGATTATTTGAAAATGGTCCTTCTTCGATTAGAAGGGTTATGTAAAACCATGAAAAGGAAAGCTTTAGAAGGTGATCGTGCTTTTCAAAAAATGATAGATGAAGGACATCTGGAACACTATGAGAAGGATATAAAATTCATTCGGGAACATGGTAAAGAGTGGATGTAAAGATAGGTTTTTGAACGAAGCCCCTTAAAAGTAATATTTATAAATAGTAATGTAGTATTTTGGGGTGAAAAGTTAATATTAATCAATTGAATTGAAACTGGAGTGATGACTATGGAAATTAAAGTAGATGATTTATCTAGAAATGAAGTTGCAGCCTTAATCACCGAACACCTTCACAGTATGACTGAACATTCACCGCCTGAAAGTATACATGCGCTCGATTTATCTGAACTAAAAAAACCTACTATTACATTCTGGACTGCGTGGGAAGAGGAGGAGTTGTTAGGTTGTGGTGCTCTTAAAGAACTTGATTCTAAACATGCTGAAATCAAATCAATGCGCACTTCTTCGTCACACTTAAGAAAAGGAGTGGCGAAAAAAATGCTTCTTCATATAATTGAAGAAGCTAAACAACGCGGTTATAAAAGATTAAGTTTAGAAACTGGATCAATGGACGCCTTTGAGCCAGCTAAAAGATTATACATAAGTTCTGGGTTTCAATATTGCGAGCCTTTTTCAGATTATATTGAAGATCCTAACAGTGTGTTCATGAAAAAGGAATTGTAGAAAGATAAGAATAAATCATCTTGACTTCTTTTTTTATAAGGCACCCCTCACAAGACAGTTCTTGGATGGGTGCTTATTTTCACCATTAAACAATTCTTCAAATAGTGTGAAATGAAATGATGTTTAGATCTGCTAAGAAAGTATTTTATTTTTTATCGTGGTCGTATTTGTCGTGTAAAGAATATAAGTTTGCGTCTTCGTTTTAATGACAATTCTATCAGTCGTCCAATAAGGTGTGCCAATTCGAATCGCCTCTTTCTCTTCTCCTGCATATGTATCATCTAAACACACTTCAAGAATTTCTGATGTTGGAATTATAACCTTTGTTAACTGCCATTTAATAATAACTGTATCATTTGATTTTTTTACACTTATTCCTAACATAATTTCAACTCCACACGTTAAATAGTTTACTTCGTTTTCTATTAATACGAAAGTAAAATGAAAAAGTTCGGTTTATTGAATTTCTCATAACACGGATCTTTACTAAACGTTAACCTTTCACAAAACTGAGGAACAGTTCCCTCGGGTTAGTAGATTGAAAGTTATCCAGAAATAGTTTTTAGGGGGTTGGAAATTTATAGTCGGTATGGTAATATTACCCTTGTGTGATTTGGGTAATATCGATGAGGTGAAAATCTAGTCATCTACTATTTTGAACATTGACCAAACTTACTAGTAGAGTGAAGATATTAGCATCATAGAAAGAGAAAGAAAAAGAAGTAGCAATTTAAAATTTTAAATAAACTAGAGGTAGGTATGTATTTATGTCTGAAGCTGTTTTAAAAGTACAGTCCTTAAATAAAAAAATAGGAAAAACTGTTGTTGTTAATAATGTAGATTTTACGATTAACAAAAATGAGATATTTGGTCTTCTTGGTCCAAATGGAGCGGGGAAAACGACAATTATCCGAATGATTACTGGTCTTATTAATCGGACGGGTGGTTCTGTAAACATTAATGGCTATGATCTTGATAAAGATTTCGAAAAAGCTATGAGTCAACTAGGCGCGATTGTTGAAAATCCTGAATTCTATAAATATATGACAGGTAGAAAAAACCTTCTTCACTATGCTCGTATGTCATCAAGTAAGATTTCCCCTGAACGAATAGATGAAGTGGTGAAATTAGTAAAATTAGATCATGCCATTGACAAAAAAGTAAAAACCTACTCATTAGGTATGCGTCAAAGACTTGGTGTTGCACAAGCAATATTACATAAACCTGCTTTATTAATATTTGATGAACCAACTAATGGCTTAGATCCTCAAGGAATTCGTGAGTTTCGTGATCATTTAAAATTATTAGCTAGTGAAGGCGTAGGTGTTTTAATTTCTTCCCATCTTTTATCGGAAATGCAGTTAATGTGTGATCGATTTGCCATTATTGAAAAAGGACATCTCATTTATGATGAACAAAATGCTAAAGTAGAAGAAATTGCGGAAGCGATAAATGAAGTTGTTTTTACCGTCAATGATGTTGAAACAGCAGTGAACATTCTTAAAGATGAATTCACTACGTCTCCAATTTTGAAACAAGAACAGCATACGATTACTTTATCAGCTACACGAGAAGAAACAGCTGCAATAAATTGTCGTTTCATAAAAAATAATGTGGATGTTTACGAAATAAACGTGACAAAAAAATCACTCGAAGATAAATTCTTTGAAATCACTCAGCAAGAAATGAGGAAATCAGTATGATCTCTTTACTAAAAAATGAATGGATGAAAATATTTCAAAAGGTGTCTACCTATTTGTTCATCGTCTTTATATTAATTGCAGTAATCGGAACGGCATTTATTGAAATGAAGATAAATGGTGAAAATACAAATGAAAACTGGAAAGAAGAATTAACAACAAAAATACAAGAAAATCAGGAAACGATAAAAGACGAAAATATTGACGAAGCAGAAAAATCAATGCTGATGGAAGAAATTGCATATGACACACAATTTTTAGATGCTAATATGAATCCTAATTTAAGTACAAACTGGACATATATGGCAGATTGGACAACTTTATTAACATCGTTTATTACATTATTTGTTGTGATTGTATGTAGTTCATCAGTTTCGTCTGAATTTTCAGATGGCACGATAAAACAATTGCTAATAAGACCTTATAAGCGATGGAAAATATTATTATCTAAATATATTGTTTCCGTCATATATGCGGGGTTATTAATTCTCATATTACTAGCATCAAGCTTCTTAATAGGTACATTGCTGTTTGGTAATGGAGCATATTCTGATAAAATCATTGATCCATCATCCTTTGAATTTACACCTATCATAGTTGGAGATTATGTTGTTAATATGTTTGTTTATTGGATCCCAGGCTTCTTGGTTATCACAACATTAGCGTTTATGTTAAGCACTTTATTTAAAAATCAATCAATTGCAGTTGGTATATCTATATTTATCTTATTTGCTTCATCCACTCTGAATATACTCATTCAATCATTTGTTGAAAAATACCAATGGTTGAAATTTATTTTATTTCCACATCTTGATATTAGAGGCTATATCTCTGAATCTGCACCCATGTTTGAAGGTGCAACAATTGGGTTTTCACTATCAATCTTATCAGTTTACTTTGTTATATTTTTAACATTAACATTTTACTTTTTCCAAAAGAAAGATGTTTCTTATTAAAGATAGTAAATCATTCGTTAAAATCACACTCTAATAAAGAAATCCCTTTGGATGAAGAACATCATTCTAGAGGGATTGTTTTTTGTATAAATCAATGCCTAAGGGTTAAGTAGATTATGTTAAAATTAGGAATAAATGATAAAATGAGATCAAATAAATGACGCAATATAAATGAAATGTCTATATTTTTATTATTTTAAACAATTCAGAATGGAGCCTTTAAATGACCTGGCTTAAATTTAGTGGGTATCAACTCATATTATTTATCACAATTTTGTTTCTTAACTATTTTGCAGATTCCTACATGGGTAGTCCATTTAATCTTGTTGATTTATTGGTCATTTGTATAAGTATTCCTATCGTCATTTTTTTAGCAAGTATTATGGGAAGGTTATATAAAAATTTCAAGACAAGATTGCGTGTAAAGATCCTTTTGTCAGCTGCATCGTTTGTATTAGCAGTAATCATTATCGTATTAATAGATAATATTTGGTATGAAATGTTTGGGAAGTTGTTATTTGAGTAATAGACTCGGTTTCTGCTAGATAAGTATTAATTTTTAAGAAGCAATAAAATTTGATGGAGGATTATCATGTACAAAACAATTGCTTTGTCGATACTAGGAGTAATGATGTTGATGTTAGGTATATATTTGTCAACTCATTGGATAATCATCGGTACATTAATGAGTATTTTTGGTGGATTTGTAATGGGAGGTAGTAGTTACTTTTTTTAAAAAAATCACCAGAAATAATTAATTTAAACTAGCTGAAAAATTGGACGGCAAAAACCTTTTATTTTGATTAGTTAGGAGAAATTTTCATGAACATTATTACAATTGGTTCTTGGAGTGATGAAATTTGGCATGATATTAGTCCGATTTATTTCGAAGAGTTTGGAGATAAAGGAGCAAAGCCAGTTAAGGTAATTAAAAATATGCTGAATCAAAGAATTGCCGAGCTTCATGTGTGGTACAACAATACTGAAGCGGTAGGTATGGCGCTTACGGGGATTTTATCATCTAATCGTGTTATGATCATTGATTATTTAGCTATATCAGTGGACAAGCGTGGTCAAGGACTTGGTAAACAATTTGTTCATTACCTTAGAGAAAAAGCTAGTGCTGAAGGGTATCAAAAATTAATTGTTGAAACTGAGGCAGAAGAAACAGAAGAAAATAAAAGACGTATCCATTTTTGGAATTCGTATGGTTTTTTGTTAACAAAGTACGTTCATCAGTACATTTGGGTACCTGAGACTTACCATGCTATGTATATACCCCTCATTGCACATTCCAAAGAAATAACTGGCGAGGAGTTATTTATATATCTTAATACTTTTCACCGGCTTTCCTTTCGTGAATCTAAAAAATAAAGGTTTTATCAAGTTTTACATATAAAATTTATACCGATCGAGGTGAACGATCATGATTGAATTACTACTACTGTTTGTTTTATTGCTATTTACAGCGCTTGCTCGTTATCTTGTATTTGACGCATTTGAGCCATTATCGTTTGCGATGATTTTTTTGTTCCCGACTGCTGCTCTAGTTATTTTTCTAATTAGTAAAAAAATGGCTGATAAAGAACGTTCCTATTTTCCTAAAGATATTACTGGATGGTCTTTTTATACTATTCAAAAATCATTACTCATTAAAAAACCACTTTATGAAGGAACGATTCATAGAGGATACATCAAACGATATTTCCCTAACAAATGGCAATATGCCTTTGGTGATATTTTCGGTTGCAATTGGTATTTATGTTTAGATATTGAAATTGATCAAAATAAATATGATGTTCGCTGGTATCGTGAAAAATGGCTATCGAATCAAGATCAGTGGAGGATTTATAAAAATGGAAAACAAATAGGGAAAGCAGCTACACAAATTACCCTTAAAAACACATCGAAATTAAAAGAAGCCATTACATTTAAATTCAACGAGTCAGAATATACCTCCTCTGCATCAACTATTACATCTAAGATTTCATTAGCCGATAACGAAGAATTATATGCAACTTTAAGTCCAAATAATATTCTGAGTAACGTTAAAGTAATTGAGAGTAAACAATCTAATCAAGAGTATATTGTCGCTTTAATTTTACATTCTTATTATTTTAAAGATAAATAGAATGATAGAAGAATAGTCGATACGAGTGTAAAATAACAAGGTTTTATTGAGAACTTAGTTGCATTTTAAATAGTTTATGCGGAGGTTGATTTTCGCTACAGGATGCTCGCTTTCCGCAGGGAAAAATATTAAAAAGCCAAACTACCGGCTTTTTCAATGACCGATTTTTCCTTGGGCCGTGCGGTGAGCTTCCTCGGCGTAAACGCCTGTGGGATCTCACCTGTCCCGCTGCTCCTGCAGGAGTCTCGCACCTTTCGCTACAATCAACCTAAATAGTTTACATTTTAGTAACAAAGTAATTCAACATATTTGAAATACGTTAATAAGAAATTAAAAGGGAATTTAATAGTGAAACTAACTCAGTTTATTAGAAATAAAGGAATAACAACATAGTAATATCTCAATTAGTATTGATTTGATTTTTTTAATTGTAAATGTTAATACTTTTCTTAGCAAAGAATCATTATAGCAAATTCACTTGCGGCAGTTTCTTTTATAGGCTTCATGGTTTTATCAATATTTCTGTCAGGGGTTATATAAAAGGAAGGTCGCGTTAAAATAATAGGTTATGAAAGAAAGTGTAGAATGATAGGTGAGTACATGTGTCACTTATTTCTGAATGTGTACCGAGAAGGCTATAAAAGGAGGGATTATTTTTGGATACATCTATGGGAAATGTTTTAATTGCATTTTTATTACCGTTATTTATCATTTTAGCTTCAGTTTATTGGACGATAAAAGTTCATTATTCAAAAAAATTTCTTCCGACTATCATGCTTATTGTATTGGCCATTTTAGTTTTTATTATACCGTTACTGCTTGCTTTTTTTCATGTAATAGGTGGAGGTTTCAGTATTGGAATTTTAAGTGTTTATTTCTCTTTTACTCTTCTATTTGGTTCCCTTGTTAACTTTATAGTCATTTTAGCTATCAAGAAAAACAAAGTCTGCAAAATGTTGACAAACTCATTACTAATCTTGTTGCGGTGCAATTACCAAAAAGATAACTCCGCACCTCAAAAGACTTCGTGCCTCGAAGGTCGAGCGTTTTCAATCAGTCTGAATGGATTGAACGTATATTTTGTCTTATTAACTGAGACTGTTTAATTACTTGCTAATTAAATATATGCAACTATTCGTGATGTGCTTTGCTGAATAGCAGAAAAATGCTTTTTTAAGCTTGCTCTCATCGATTGTTTAAGGAATCCAGTATATTAGGTCGATCTTAAGAAATATTAAATATTCTTCTAAAAAAAGTTAATAAAACCAATAAAAGTGGCAAGAACACACCAATAGTTAAGTCATAAAAAGGCCAGATTGAACTCATTTGATTTATATACACAACGTTTGGTGAAATACTAATCGACAGGACAACCATAATCATTCCGAGCGGATATACAAATGGTCGGTAGTCTTTAAGATTTAATACTTGTGCTAAACCAAGACAAGTAAAATAAAAATAAATCGTAATTCTAAGAAATATCGTAATAAACCAAATACCTGCAAGGATCACTTCTACTCTTGAAAAAAAATGGCCAACATTAATTTTCTTCGCTAATGAATAACCAGGATACATATATCTTGATGTCTGTTCATATCCGAGAACAAGAATCGTTAAAGTTGTAAAAAGAACTAAAATAAGACCTCCAATTAGAGCTCCTCCAAAAAAGTGCTTTTTTACTTTAGCTTTTTCATTGATGTAGGGCAAAAACATCATAAATATAACAAGTTCAACAAAAGGGTAGGTAATGAATGTTAACGAAGCACGAGCAACAGGTTTAAAGCCATCTTCTAAAACTGGTTGAACATTTTCGAAATTGATTTGAGGAATTAAAGATATAACAAGAATGAAGAATAGCAGAAATACATATGGATATAAGATTTCTAAACATCGTGCAATATTCTCCAAACCAAGTCGGGTCGCCATAATGACAATTAGTGCAAATAAAATATGTATTGCTTCAATAGGTGTGTCGGGTAATATTTCAGTTGTTAAAAAATCTCCTACTTCCCTTAAAGCAACCGCTGCATATAAAAAAGAATAAGATAAATATAATAAAGAAATCAAACTTCCAATAACCTTTCCCATCACCTTTTTATTGTATTCAATTATGGTTAAATGAGGATAAAGTTTACTTACACCATATATGAAATAAACAATAAACATTCCAATAAATAAACTGAAAATAGCCGCTATCCATGCATCTTTTTTTGCTTCTGCTGCGATGATAGATGGTAAGATTAAAATGGCATCACCGACAATATAAATAATAAGTAATACTGTAAATTGATGAATACTAATTTGTTGTCTTCTATAATCCATCACTTTCTCCTTAACGATATTTTCCATGCTATCTATTGCTGAAACTATGAATAAATTTATCATTACCCCAAACGTATACTTTAATTCTTAATAAGGTCTGAGCATGTATTAATTTCTTGAAATTCCATTTAAATGTAGTTAGTAAGAATAATCTTGTTATTAAAACAAATAATAAAATTACATATAGCAAATATTGGTCTTTTAGATGAAAGAGTAAGGTGAGGGTTGATGCAACTTTTTAAAAGTTTTTTTAAAAAGCCAGAAAAAGATAATAAATCATTGGTTACAGATAATAAGGAAGAACGCATAAAAAAATTACTATATTCTTCTTTAAAGCAAAATATAAAGATTATTAATGAAGCGCTAGGTGAAAGTGATGATGTGATCATCAGAAAAGTAAAAGTAGGGCAAGAAGGAAATATATCTTCTGGAATAATATATATTGATGGCCTTGTTGATACCCAACAAATAAATGAATTTATAATAGAAACTTTAATGTTTGATTTTCACAATGATGCTTTTCATACATCTAAGAGTGATCTGTTAGGTTCTATTAAAGATTCAGCTGTTGCAGTAGGGAGTATTAAAGATTTAGAGGATTTTGAGAACTTGTATTCGTCTTTATTTTCCGGACATGTTATTCTCTTGATCGACGGAGTTACCAAGGGGCTCACTATAGGGATAAGTGGTGGGAATGATAGGAGCGTCACAGAACCTACTCAAGAATCTGTCGTAAGAGGACCTAAGGAAGGCTTTACGGAAACATTAAGAACGAATACCGCATTGATTCGTCGTAAAATTAATAGTCCAGATCTTTGGATAGAGACCAAAAAAATTGGAAGAGTTACACAAACACCTGTATCAATTATGTATATTAATGGGATTGTTAATGAAAAGGTCTTAAAAGAAGTAAGAGAACGCCTTAGTCAAATAAAGATAGATGGGATATTGGAAAGTAATTATATTGAAGAATCGATTCAAGATAAAACATTTTCTCCATTTCCTACGATGTATAATACTGAAAGACCTGATGTTGTTTCAGCAGGACTTTTGGAAGGTCGTGTAGCCATTTTAGTAAATGGAACACCTTTTGTCCTTTTAGTTCCTTCCCTGTTTATTGAGTTCTTTCATGCGGCTGAAGACCATTACGAACGGTGGGATTTTAGTACACTTATACGATTTCTCCGAATCATATGCTTTTTCATTGCTTTATTAGCTCCATCTTTTTTTGTCGCAATCACTACTTATCATCAAGAGATGATACCAACTCCACTTCTGATTAGTTTAGCTTCACAAAGGGAAGGTGTTCCTTTTCCCGCTTTTGTGGAAGCGATCTTAATGGAAGTAACCTTTGAGATTTTGAGAGAAGGTGGCATAAGAATGCCTAAGTCAGTTGGCCAAGCGATTTCAATAGTAGGTACGTTAGTTATTGGAACTGCAGCTGTTGAAGCAGGTTTTATATCTGCTGCAATGATTATAGTTGTGGCGATAACAGCCATTGCTAGTTTTGTTATCCCAGCTCACAATATGAGTATTTCAATTAGAATGCTCCGATTTTTATTTATGGGGCTAGCCGCATCCTTTGGATTATTTGGGATTACAGCAGCTTTTATTGCTCTAATTTTACATTTATGTAGTTTACGTTCATTTGGGATTCCATATATGAGTCCCTTCGGACCATTTATATTGCAAGATCAAAAGGATTCTCTATTTCGATTTCCACATTGGGGTTTAAAAACACGCCCTCGATTAATTAGTGAACAAAATATAAAGCGGAATCAAAGTCCCTCTCCAAAACCGCCAGATAAATAAAAAAGGGTGGAGTTTGTTATATGACTAGAAAATTGATCACATTGGTTATCTTAGTTATCTTAGTTTTGTTTATTTCAGGTTGCTGGAATCGTCGTGAATTAAACGAACTTGCAATAAGTGTTGGGGAGGGAATAGACATAGATGATGAAGGGAAATATCAGATTTCAACACAAATTGTCATACCTGGCGAAATCGCTTCAAAGACAAGCGGTGCGGCTTCAGGCTTACCGGTAAGAATATTTACTACAACTGAAGATACAGTTTTTGAAGCAATGCGCGAGTTAACAACAAAAAGTCCAAGACCAATATACCATTCTCATTTACGTGTTCTTGTCATAGGAGAATCTCTAGCAAAAGAAGGTATAGGTGAAGTGTTAGATATGTTTTCAAGAGATCATGAATATCGAAGTGATTTTTATATTGTTATCGCGAAAAATACAAGTGCTGAAAATATTTTATCTATATTAACTTCAATTGAGAAAATACCAGCAAATAACATGGTATCCTCTCTTGAAACTTCTGAAAAGACTTGGGCACCTACAGCTGCTATTACGTTAGATAAATTAATACAGGATTTGGTAACCGAAGGGAAAAATCCTGTATTGACAGGTATAGAGGTTATAGGCGAGCCTGCTGCTGGTCAAACAAAAAAAAATCTAGAAACGATTAAGCCAACAGCTTACTTAAAATATTCAGGATTAGCTGTTTTTAAGAGTGATAAAATGTTGGGTTGGCTGGATCAAGATGAAAGTAAAGGATATAACTTTATTATGAATAATGTAAAAAATACAGTAACAAATGTTAATTGTCCAAAAGAAGGAAAATTTAATTACGAGATTGTAAAGTCAAAAACCGAAGTAACGGGAAAAGTAGAAAATAATACACCCAAGATTGAGATCCAAATAAAGTCCGAAGGAAATGTTGGGGAAGTAAAGTGTGACATTGATTTAACAAAACAAAAAACAATTGAAGAATTAGAGAAATCAGTAGAAAAAGATTTGATGAATCTTGTGGAAATGACTATAAATAATGTACAAGAAGATTTTAGTACAGATGTTTTTGGGTTCGGTGATGCTATTCATAGAGCTAATGCTGAAGAATGGGAAAACCTGAAAAGTAACTGGAATGATAAACATTTTACTGACCTTGAAATCAATGTCAAAGCAGATATAAAGATTCGTCGTTTAGGTAAGATCGGGAATTCTATTACATCTGAAATAAAGGAGTAAAGCTTTGTGTGGAAGATGATAGGCATTATTTCATTAGGATTAATAATAGTAATGGCAGAAGTACCTAGTCTTATTAGAAAGCAAGAGAAAAAACAACTATGGGTGTTCGGTATCCTATTGATTTTAGGAGTAGGTTTAAGTATAGCTAATGCTTTAAACGTACATATACCTAACCCTTTAGAGGCACTGATATTCTTCTATCAGCCAATTAGCGATGTTTTTATGACTTGGTTAAGTTAGGTAACATTTTATTGTGAAGTGAAATTTTTTGAAATCGATGTGAAGAAGTGATGCTATATAGATACGTATAAAATAAGCTCAAAGCAGTTGTTTATACTAATTTTCCTTTTTGAAATTGGTAGTTCTATTGTTGTAGGTCTAGGATTTAATGCAAATCAAGATGCTTGGTTGGCAATTTTATTAGCTTTAATAGGTGGAATCATTCTTTTTACTATTTACTTCTTACTATTTAAACAAAATGCAAATAAAACACTAACCGAATACTTAGAAGATATATTAGGTAAGTACATCGGGAAAGTTTTTGCGATTTTTTATAGTTTGTATTTCTTTTACATAGCAGGAAGGGTATTACGAGATTTTGGTGACTTAATCATCACTACTGCACTTGATAACACGCCTTTAATAATCGTCAATTTAATCATTGTTTTACTAGTGATGTACAGCTATTACTTGGGATTAGAAGTCATTGCAAGAGCAGGCAGTATATTTTCTATTATCTTACTATTATTGGCGTTATTCTTCTTTATATCTGCTTTTATCGATCAACTACCGAAAGTGGAAAATCTCCTTCCTGTTCTAGAAAAAGGATGGGAACCTGTTTTAAAAGCAGCCTTTCCATTAACATTAACATTTCCCTTTGGTGAGATCATCGTTTTTACTATGATATTTCCATTATTAAATCGTCAAGATCATGTTTTTAAAGTAGGTCTAGCTTCTTTAATTTTCAGTGGCACCCTTTTAATGTTAACTATGACAGTTATTCTAAGTATATTAGGACCTACAGTTGGAAGCACAGCACAATTTCCTTTAATGGATGCAATAGAAAAAGTGAATATAGCTAATTTTATCCAACGGTTAGATCCCATTGCTCTTGGCATTCTTATTATCGGTATCTATTTTAAGACCACTATTTTTTATTTTGGTGGTTTGTACGGTCTTGAAAAGATATTTAAGATAAAAAAACAAAAACGAATATATCTATTAGTCATAACAGCTGCAGGGCTACTTGCGAGTTCAATTTTTATGGCTGAGGGGCTTACAGAACATCTACGAATAGGGCTAGAAATTGTTCCTTTATATTTACATATACCACTTCAAGTATGCATACCTTTCGTTCTTCTTATTATAAGTACTTTTAAATACAAAATGAAACTTAAAAATATATGACTAATGGATATTTTTTTAGATGTAATAAAAAAGCTATAAAGTAATATAGTTTAAAAAAATCACTTTGGTGATATTGAGAGAAGATCAGAAAAATTGCGTGAAGAAAGGCGAGTTTTGAATTAGTGGAAGATCTCTTTATACTATGAAAAATAACTTAACAGATATTTTAATTGGCCATAGGGCATCCCTTGTTTTTAAAGAGATGCTTTTTTGTTTGCAAACATGCGTTTGTTATGAAGTGTAATGATCCATTTCATATGATTATCGAATAAAACTACATCAGCTAGTAACGGAAGATTTACAAATTATCAACATTTTACCAATGAATATAAAGTCGAAAATACACAATAAATGTCTTAAAATGTCGATATATGTAATGAGGTAATTAAGGGAGGGCTAAGCTTGAAGAGTAAATTGAAAGTGAATTGGCAGAGTATATCTATAAAAATGTTAGTTTTACTGACTATTATTATTGTTATTTCAGTTTCAACAATTGGGTTAACTAGTTATTTCATTGCTAAAGAACAATTGAATAAAGCTGGTAAACAAGAACTTTATCACATTGTAAATAGTACATTAGCTACATTAGAATCGATAAATAATCAGGTGGAAAATGGTAGTTTAACACTAGAAGAAGGTAAAGAGGAAGCAAGGGTCCTTTAGAGTGGTCCGAAACTAGAAAATGGGGAACATGATTATAAAAAATCTCATTTTTTATATAAAGGAGAAGGCTATATCCTCGGTTATGATGCAAAGTTTTCTTCACAAGTTCACCCTAGTAATCCAGTAGGAGATATTCCTGAGGATACGACAAATCGTGAAAAAATGGTTAAAGGTTCAGTAGCTTCCTCTATAGAAGACAGGTATATCTATTTCGATGATTTGAATGATGAAACAGGAGAAATGAGAAAAAAGATATCATATATGACGCATTTTGAGCCATGGGATTGGTCGATTGGTTTAACCGTGTATGAAGATGAATTTTATGAAGGTTTAGAAATCGTTAAATTTATTATTTTATGGGGTACATTAATTATTATTTCGATAAGTATATCAGTGTTTTACTTAGCGATAAGAAAAAAGATATCCTTATTAAAAGAAGTCGCATTAGTGTCAAATAATATTGCGAATGGACAGATTCAGGCAACAAATCTAGCTGAATCAACCGATGAAATAGGTCAGCTAGCTGCCGCGTATAATAAGATGTCGAATCAACTTTTAAAATTAGTACAAGGTGTAAAAAGCACAAGCTCGTACCTATTAGACTCTGCAACTGAGCTTTCTGCAGTATCAGAACAAACTCTAGCAAGCAGTGAAGAAATTGGGACCGCTATTAATGAAATATCATTAGGAACTCAAGAACAAGCGAGTGATTTAGAAAAAATTAACGAAAGTGTTGAAACTTTGACTAACTCAATTGCTTTAATGAACCAACAAAGTAATATTATTAGAGAAGTGACTGGTAAGTCTAGGATTTTATCGAACGAAGGTAATGAAATCGTTACATCATTAAGAAAATCTAATGCTGCATCTTTAACAGCATCAGAGAAAATAAATACAGGTATAAAAAGTTTATACGATAAAACACAGGAAATTCATCATATTATGGAAACCATAGAAAACATAGCTGCTGAAACAAATTTACTCGCATTAAATGCTAGTATTGAAGCGGCTAGAGCTGGGGAGCATGGAAAAGGCTTCTCTGTAGTAGCAAATGAAATAAGAAAACTTGCTGAACAATCTAAGAAAGCAACAATTCAAGTAAGGGAAGTTGTATCAACGATTGCAACTGAAACTGGTCATACAGTTGAAATTGTTGAGCAAACAATGCTCACTTCAAATCAATTAAATAACGATGTAGTAGGAACACAGGATAAGTTTGACCAGTTATCACATTCAATAATGGAAACTGTATCAGCACTAGAAAGTCTAACTAATGAAATAGAGAATATTACTAATCAGACTACAATAATTGGAGATGGAATTCAAAGTTCATCAGGTGTTTCAGAACAAACTGCAGCATCTGTTGAAGAAATTAGTTCTTCAATTGACGAGCAAAACAGTGCGATAGGACAGGTTGCAAAATCAGCAGAGCAATTAAATGTAATGAATAAAGAGCTGGATGATATGTTGAGTAAATATCATATATAAACAGATATATAACAAAGAGGCAAACTGAAATCTAATTTTTCAGTTTGCTTTTTTTATTCTTTTGAATAAATTAATTAAGTAAATATAAAGACGTTTGGATATATATGTTAAAATGTTGATAGATTAATATAAAAAGGGTTAAAAGATTTCAAAACAGTAGCTGAATATAAATGTTTGATGGTGATAAGGTGCATCCCTTTGAAGAACGTAGCTAAAGCTCATATAAACGATTTGAATAAGTTAGTATATACAGACAGAGAGGTTTTATTGGAGATGATAGCCGACAAGCTTATAGTAGAAACGCTATTGAAGAAGAAACATGTATAGTTTTATAAGAAGATCATGTAGTTGGATTTTTATTATATGCCTATAATGAAAATAGATGATTACTAGATATCATGTAATCCAGCTGAGTTGATGTAGATTTAAGGAAAAAGAAACATCATGGTAAAATCAGGGTAATAAAATACAAAAAAGAAGGTTACTTAGTGGAGTTTTTAACTGAAAAATTATTATTTATTGGATTATTTATTTTTATCATTCATTCGATCGAAACACTTGCCTATGCGGTGAGGCTATCAGGTGCGAGAGTGAAGATGATTGCATCTGCTTTATCTTTATTTAATATAATGGTCATCGTTTCAAGGTTAGCGAATATGATGCAGCAGCCTTTTACAGGTAGCTTAATTGATACTGCTCCATCAGAAAATGCCTTGGAATTTGTAGAAACTCAATTTCGGTTTCTTATTGGCGCCTCAACGGTTGGAACAGTGTTTGGTATCATTTTGTTACCTACATTTATCGCTCTCTTTTCTCGGGCAATTATTCATTTATCTGAAGAAAAAGGCTCTGTTCCTTCCTTAATGAAAAAGTTATTTTCATTTCAATACATAAAACGTGGTATTACTCATTTTAACTTACCAAAGTTTTCATATTTGCGGGACACAAGGGTTAAGGATATTCCAGTACGTCTATTTTGTATAAATATGGTTATAACAGCAATCTATACAATTGGTGTATTATCAGCACTATATGCAGCATTAATAGCTCCTGAAAGAGGAAATACAGCAGTTATGGCATCAGGTTTAATAAATGGTATAGCAACAATACTTTTGGTTATTTTTATTGATCCGAAAATATCTGTTATAGCAGATGATGTTGTAAATCAAAGGGGAAGTTACAATAAGCTAAAAAGTATGTCTATTATGATGGTCACTTCGAGGTTATTAGGAACATTTCTTGCTCAATTGTTGTTTTTATGGGGAGCAAGATATATAGCGTGGTTCACAAAGTTCATGGTTTAATCGTTATTATGTCAAAAGGGAATGTATTGGAAAACGTATAAGACTAAAGAGAGGATCATATAAATGAAACGAATTAATTACTCGATACAGTTAGTAAATCTGATAGACCTGTATCGAGCTAAACCTTAACTTCTATCAGTTAACTGTATCGTCCACAATCTATCTTAATAAGTAGTGGAGGAGTAGTTATGACAAATAATAACGAGCTAAAAAAAGAATGGTTAAAGTATGAAAAGCTTAATTTTGAAGGCTGGGATTTTTCTCATATAAAGTATAGCTGGGAAAATGAAGCTCTTCCTTGGAATTATGCAAAAATTATAAAGAACTACTTATCTAAAGACTTACAGTTACTTGATATGGGTACTGGTGGTGGAGAATTTCTGCTCACCTTAAATCATCCTTATGAAAAAACCTCGGTTACAGAAGGCTGGAAACCAAATATTGAACTTATAAAAAGCAAATTGGTACCTTTAGGTATCAAACTAGCTCCGATTGGCGACGATGACATCATTGATTATAGTGACAATAGTTTTGATATGATCATTAATAGACATGAATCATTTAATATCGAAGAGGTTAAAAGAGTTTTAAAACCTAATGGTGTATTTATCACACAACAAGTTGGTGGTGAAAATGGGAACCGTTTATCAAAAATACTTATTCCGAACTTTCAACCAAAATATGAAACACACAATTTAATGAATACTTTACATGATTTAAAAGAGAATGATTTAGATATAATGTTTGCTGAAGAAGTCTTTCCTTACCAAAAGTTTTTTAACATGAAAGCTCTTATATATTATGCAAAGGTAATAAAATGGGAATTCCCAGGGTTTAGTGTAGAAAATCATTATATCCAGCTGTTAACAGTTTATAACGAATTAAAAAAGAATGGATATGTATTAAACAATGAACATCGATTTATAGTAGTTGCTTCCAGTAAGCAAAAAACTTAATAATTGAAGTCATGTTGCAACAATTGAGCACTATCCCAGAACAAGGATAGTGCTTTTTAGCATTCTGAGCTGTAATAAAGGTTCAGTTGAAAAAGACTTTAGGACACATAAATGAACAAAAGAGTTGAATAGAATGGATAAGAAGAGTTCATCCATTGGATTATTATGGTAAAATTAGTGAAGGAGGGATTACATTGAATTTTAAAATATATAGAATTCTACATCTTATTTTAACAGGTATCATTACTATCCCGATAACAATATTTTTAGCTGCAGGAGCAATAGGTGAAAACTATACTGAAAGCTTCTTTGTTGACCCGGAACTTCTACTTTTAATTGTTTTATGGTTCATTGGTGCTGTTATCTCGTTTCATAAAAGGTTTGCTAAGTATGGATTAATTATTAGTGCATTACCTATAATATTTTTTGTTGGGGCTATTCTTTATTCAATAATAAGCGGTTTTTTTATATAGATTTACTAACATATGAGGGCGTGTCATTCTAGACCCTCAATCAATAGAGTGCATTCCTATAATAGAAATTTTAGCTAGTTATTTATGAGAATACTAGTTACAATTGTATAAATATGTTATATAATGTATTATTATTCAATTAAGGAAGGGGATGAAATAAATAATAATTTCTGCAACAACTGCACATGCAGCGGTGATTCATGATTTAATGATGAAAGCATTTGTAGAATATAGAAATGAAATTCCTCCATCAAGTGCTTTAGACGAAACTGTTCAGTCGATCTCAAACTCATTAGAAAAAGGAGAAAAAGCACTAATCGCTCTTGAAGATAATATACCCGTTGCTATGGTTAGATTTCAATTAAGTAATGAGGGTTTATATTTTTACAGACTATCGGTCATTCCAGAAAAACAAGGTAAAGGTATTGCGAAAACGATTTTGAAACATTTGGAGGAATATGCAATAAAAGCTGGTGTAAATACAATGTTATGTAAAGTCCGCAGTAGTGTGCAACGGAATATACAGCTATATCTTTCTACAGGATATAAAGTATCCGAAGAACAAGTCGTATTTAACCCAAATGGTGTAAGTATCAAAGTTGTTTCAATGGAAAAAAAGATTTAGTTTTACAATTGTTAGTAAATTTTATTACTTATGAAATTGTTGTAAGAGTTGAAAGGAGTGATGGTAATTGCAACTAAAAGTTGAATCCCCAGATTTTAACGACTATTTGAAAGAATTAGAAGAAGCCGATTTTTCTCATCCTATATTTGAGAAAACGGTCTTTAATTTGTTTAATAACAAACAAACAGAAATCGAAAAGGTTAAGACAGCATTTGAATTTGTAAGAGACAAAATATCTCACTCATGGGACATTCAAGGCACTAAAGTTACTTGTAAAGCATCAGAGGTTCTGCAATACAAAGAAGGTATTTGCTACGCTAAATCCAATTTGTTAGCTGCTTTATTAAGATCACAAGGTATTCCAACAGGTTTTTGCTATCAACGATTAATGATATTTGATACACCTGAAAAGGGGTATTGCCTACATACACTCAATGGAGTCTTTATTAACAGTTTAAATAAATGGATTCGCGTAGATGCACGAGGAAACAAGCCTGGTATAAAAGCTGAATTTTCAACAAATGAGGAAATTTTAGCATTTAAAATAGATAATAATTACGATGAGAAAGATTATCCAACTATATATACCGAACCTAATAGAAAAACGATTGATACTTTGAAAGAAAGTACCAATGTTTTAGAAATGTATAAATACCAATTACCAGATGATCTATAAACATGCTATGAAATTGCTTAAATCTAAGTTTGTTGATGGTAATGATGCCCTTACTTTAATGTAAACTTGGAATTTTATTTGTAACGTGGAGGACTTTTTCTATGAAAAAATTGATTGGAAAAAAGAGGTCATTATTTTAGTAGCTTTAGCAACTATGTTTTTTATATTGCATTCAACACCAAGCATGGCATTAAGAACACAAGTATTATTTATGGGTTATCCTAAAGCTGCTTTGACATCTGAGATTATAGATGATAAATATCATAACGAAGTAGATAGAAATAAATTTGCTAAATTAAATGCCAAAGCATACACCTTAATAAAACCTCCGATTGAAAAAGCTACACAAGGTGAGTTAAGAAATTTCCTTGTCAAAAAATTTGGTTTTTTTTATTTAGCAGAATACTATGGTGAGACTTAATTGTTACAGATAAAATTAGTGAAGTATATTCAACAATTGAATGCTATCCATAAAAAAGGCTAGTGCTTTTCCTTTATTTTTAGAAGGTGGAAAAATACCCCATAAAATCACCAAAAGTGATACCATTAAAATATAAAAAAGGAATGGGGGGGGCATAAAATTGTTATATGAAATTGATTGGATAAATGTAATCGAACATTTTATCATTATATGGCTAATCGTCATTTTTTTCACATATATCAATAAAACATCTTTACCTGCAAAAACAAAAGATTACGTTCAACTTGCGGCAATTTTATTTATTTTACTTACTATTTTGCATTTTATGGGTTTTGAACTTTATATTACCTTTCGTTTAATAGAATGGGCTACAAAATTTGTTTTGCCTTGGGTAGCTTTGTATTGGCTTGTTAGATTAATAAAAGTATTTGAGAAAAAAAGCTAAACCGTTTATCTTCCTTAGCTCAGGTCTGATTTCTAAGCTTTTTGAGGGCTACTATTAAGTGAATATTAAGGCAATTTATTCGATAAGAATATAGATGATTTGAGTAGTAGGAGTTGATTAGATAGTGTTTAGAGATACGATTCCAAGTGTTTGGGAAACAAAAAATCTCAAAATGAAGGACCTAATTCGAGAAGAAATACAAACTGTTCAAATGTTATATGAACAAGGAAGTTTTATACATAACTGGGATGGAAGAAACCTAGATAAAGAGTTTGTTCATCGTTGTTTTACTGTTGGTGATCTACCACCTAATGGAATGAAAGAGCGATTTAAAACCCATGTAATTAGATTGAAGGATACTGACCACATAATTGGTTTACTTACAACGTATCACGGATACCCACAGCCTGAAATCGTGTATATTAACTATCTTTACATTGATAAAGAATATCAAAAACTTGGACTGGGGCAAGAAGTGGTTTTTGAATTGTTAAATATACTAAAACGGAAAAATTATAATGAAGTTCGTGCTATTGTTGCTATGAAAAATTGGGCAGCTCTAAGGTTTTGGAGCAAAGTAGGACTTAATACGATCAATGGGATTTTTGGAGATAAAGAACATAGTGTAGGAAATTACGCTGATATAGAATTAATTAAGATGTTATAAGTTGGTGCTATTAAATATTGGTTAGTATAAAGCTTATGTTGATTTATAGCACCTTGTTGAATGTAATGAAAGTGATTGGGATTCTTATATAGAGAAATGTGTCAAGAGGAAACCTCATTCGTTATAGAGGGTGGAGCTTCCTAACCTAGTAAAAAAGGGTCCTATTTACACCAGGAAAAGTGAATATTTAGAACAAGTTTGAGAACTTTTAATTTTTGTTTTGATTTTTAAGTACTTTTAGAACAAACCATATAATAAGTCCTATAATAGCTATGTAAAACAAAATGACGAAAATAGGTACCATAGTAAAAAAGGTTATCCAATTCATTTTGAAGCTCCTTTCAAATAATTGTTAAGTGAACCATAGTGTTAAAATCTATCATCCTATGCAAAAAAACTACCTAATGCAGCTATTGAGTTTAGAAGGATATGGATGATAATTGGAACAGAGAGTCTGTTCGTTACATAATAACAAGTTGAGAAAATAAGAGAAGATAAAAATAAATTAGGAAATCCAATCAAAGTAAAATGCCAAGTTGCAAAGACAATTGAAGTTAAAATAATGCTTATCATGGCATTTGTTTTTTTATAAAAAAAACTTTGTATATGCCTTCTAAAAACAACCTCCTCTAAGATAGGTGCAATAACAACTGACACAGTTGCCACAATCGGCAAAGCTTTTATTAAGTTATTTGTATTAGAATTGGATAAAGATACACCTAATATTTCTTTTAATTGAGTAATAAAATTAGTGCCTATAATTAACATGATGAATCCAACAATTACAACTAGAATAGATTTTGAAAATGAAGATTTTTTCTTAGAAAAAGGAGAAAACTTTAATTCTTCTTTTGATAGAAATAAAACAACTGATAATAAAATAGGGAATAACAACAAATTAATAACAGCTTTTGAATGAGGATTAAATTCAACAAATATACCCAATAAACTCATGATACTTAATATTCCGAAATAAACAATGATTGAAGAAAGAATTCTATTTTTTATCACTAAAACTCCTTGACGTGTTAATCGATCTGGAAAATTATACTATATAGAAATACTTTTGTACATGATAAGTTCATTTCATAGAAACATAACTTAAATAAAAGCTCTGTTAAACTTTGTTGTTGGTTTCCGTTACAGACATTCGCTTTCCCGGGAAAAAATGCAGTTCGTTTTTTCCTAGGTCCGGGAGACTCCTCGGCGGCAAGCGCCTGTGGGGTCTCCCTTTGACACGCTTCTCCCGCAGGAGTCTCATGCCTTTCACTCCAATCAACAAAGTGCTAAAAATCAACATTAAGCTTTAACATAGCCTAAATAAAAAAGAAAAGGGGAGTTCTTGTGAAAAAAATTTTTATTATTTTGTTGCCAATATTATTGCTGGTAATGGGGTGTAGTGGGGGTAAAAACCTAATAGATTTTGATCATACCAAGTTAAAAGAAGAAATAAAAGAGCAATCATTTCAACCAAAACTGCCTAGTAACCTTCCTTTTGATGTGGAAGAAGCAATCTTCACTCCACCTCCTAAAGAACAACAACCTAGTAGCATCCTTACTTTTGATTTTTTTGGTCCTGAAAATGAAAGTGGAAACAAAGACCATTTGAGTTTAATGACTGTTAAGGGTGGTAAAGTTGAGTCAGATCTAGAATATGAAGATGTTAAAATAGGTGATTTAAAAGGAAAGTATGCACTAAATGATGGAAAAGAAATGATATTAAATTGGATAGAAGATGATGTTTATTATGTATTAACTTTTTATGTACAACAATCTGACACCAAAATATCAAAAGAAGATCTAATTAAAACGGCAAAATCATTTGAGTAAGCGTAATATTGTATTCACATATAACGAGTAAGTTTCTTTAAAAGACCTCTGAATGTTCTATTTAACGCAAATGGTATGTAGAATTTTACTGTAACGAAAAGATTAAAATAAATTGAAAAAAACTAGATTAAACTGTAAAGAGGGATGTTTATGGGAACAGGTAAAGTTATTTTAATAGCGATAATGGCTGGTATATACTCAGGTATAATGGATCATTTTGAATATAGTTACGAAATTAATAACATGCTAAGTAATGTGATCCTTACATTCTTAATATTCATGACTGCTTACCTAGTGTCTAAATCAGAAAGAACAAGTAAACCTGAATAAAACATTAACGTATGGAGTGATGTGTTATTTTGAGAATAATTAAATTTAGTAATAGTGCGTTTTTCTGGAACTGTGGAAAGACGCTTATTCAGTTTAAGACATTTAGAGGTACTTTCTAAAATTGGACTTCCAGAATATTTATTAAATAGAATATGAAGATGCTAGCTTGCTTGTACTTAAATAAAAAGGAAAAACAATAAAAAAATCGAATGAATATTATAGATATAGAGATAACAGGCGGAGATTATTTTATGAAACTTACATATAAACCTAAAAATCAGTTTTCTTCCGTATTAAATCATGTTCATAATACTTTTAAACAAGTACTATGTTCTGGAGCTTCAGTTTTTATTATCCATAATGACACTATCGTATTAGAAGAATATATAGGAAAACAATCCAATAAAAGAGACGCAAGAATGGTGAATGAAGAAACTCAATTTCATGTAGCTTCAGTAAGAAAAAGCTATATTGGTTTTGCAGTTGCTTATGCTTTGTATCATAAATACATTGATAACATAGATGACCTTGTATTGAAATACTTACCTAAACTTGACGAAACTATTTGGAAGGAAACGACGATCAGGCATTTATTAACGCATACACACGGTCTATCACAAAGGCAGGAAAATGTTTTTCGAGAGTATCTTCCAGGGCAAAGCTGGACATATCAACAAGTAGGCATAGATGCTTTAACTGAAATTGTAAAGAAGACGACCCAGAAATCAGTCTCAGATATTATTCACGAGCATGTATTTAGTCCTTTAGATTTTAGTGAATCAAATTGGTATGTACACAAGCACGATAAACTTGTAGATGTCATTCTTCCCCGTTCAGGAGATGAGAATTGGCAAACAAGTGAAAGCACCGAAGGAGACAAGGCGAATATGTATGTGTCGACCCGTGAATTAGCTTATTGGGGGTATTTACATCTCAAAAACGGAAAGATAGCTGGAAAACAAGTTGTTCCAAAAGGTATTGTACAAACCGCTACATCCCTACAAAGTCCTTTACTAAAAGACAAAGACTTACCTCAAAATGGATTTTTATGGTTTGTAAAAGATTTACCTGCTAAAAAATCAGAAATAGGTGCAACAATTCCAAAAGCATCATTCCAGATACTAGGTTACACGGGTGTAACTTTGTTGGTCATTCCGAATGAAAACATAGTAGCAGTTCGTATGTTTAATAGTTTTGGTTCACCTGAAGGATATGATTATCTATCTGATGTTAGATCGTTTGGAGACACTGTAATGAATTGTCTGCAAAATGAATGAATGTTTGGCTACAATTAAAATTAAATGAGGAGAACTAAATAAATGAAACATATTACATTTGATGATATTTATACCCTTGGAAAAGTAGTGGTTGAAAATGACCAATATAAACATTTTCATTTTCCGGAGATGTTGACTAGTTATAGTAGTAATTTTATTGAATATAAACATTTACCCTCTTTAGCTGAATTTACAGAGGTTGAAAATTATTTGAGAGAATATCATTTGAAAAAGGGTCAAAAACATGTAAAATTTCATTTTCCTGCTAATGAAAAGCCTACAACAGAATTAATAGCTCACCTAAATGAGATAGGTTATGAGATAGGATTTATGGAGTTATATGCTATTCAACCAAATCAGTTTCCAGTGTTTAAGAATAACCCAGATATAAATATTGCAGTTGTGACAGATGAGAATTTAGAAACATATCTTACTCTTCAGTACCAACATAATTTGGAGTATGGATTTGAGTTTGCCACTCAAAAAGCGCAACTGATCAAAGGTCAATTCTTAGAACAAAATATTCTTCAAATCTTGGCCTATTATAAAGGTGATCCTGCTGGCTATGTTGATATTATTATATCCAATGAAACGGCAGAAATAGATAACCTAACAGTTGATGAAAAATTCCGGAATAGAGGGATAGGAAGAAAATTACAACAATATGTTATGCAATCTTTTCCCAAAAAAACTGTAATTTTATTAGCTGACGGAGAAGATACTCCGAGAGAAATGTACAAAAAACAAAATTACCAGTATCAAGGATTTAAATATGAAGTTCAAAAAATATATGAATAGTCATTATCTTTAGTGAAAAAAATGAATACCTGTACAATAAATATTTTTAAACGACTATAGAAACTTTTCTTTAACCAGTCTTTTAAGTTGAGAGTAGGATATATTATTTTTTCAAAATAATATATTCAAATCCCTAACGAGACATCATCAGATAGTTTGACCTAATAAGTTTGATGGTTAACATTTATAATTAAACTATATTTCAGAATTTTAGTATTTATAAAACCATAATGTATCAAGCATGTGGGTTATAGGAGGTGTAGGAGCATGGAATTTGAAGAAGTTTTAACTGTACATGTTAAAATAGAAAATACGAACAAGCTAAATAATAATGAAGGCGATACAGTAATCATGATTTCTTTTAAAGGTCATGTGACAGGTAAATATTTTACAGGAGAGATCCTTGATGGTGGAGTTGATACGCAAATTATTGGAAGTTTTGGTGATCGACATACTTTATCCGCTAGATATATGATTGAAGGAAAAGATGATAAAGGAGAACGATGCAGCATTTATATTGAGAATAACGGTCATGTTAACAAGCAAAAGACAAATATATTATTTAGATCTTATCCCAAAGTGATTACAAATAGTAAGTCGTTAGCTTTTTTGAACGAAGACATATTAGTTGCAGAAGGACTTCCAGCTGAGTCTGGTTTAGATATAAAGATATATAGACTTATGAATTAGTAAATGGCTTACAATATTAAATTTAAGGGTGGAGGGATAAAAATGAGTAGTTATAAAAAAGAAATTGTGAAGATTAAGCATCATGATAGGGAAATTCATAGTGTCTATTATAGACCTAATAGTAAGGAGAAGTCCCCCTCGTAATATTCAGCCATGGTTTTAATGGAACAAATGTAGATTTTGCGATGAATAGTGACTTTTTAGCTAAAAATGACATAGCTGCTTTATGCTTCGATTTTTGTGGTGGTTCTGTTCATTCAAAGAGTGATCTTAAGACGAATGAAATGTCTATATTTACAGAAAAAGATGATCTGTGTGCGATCATCGAAAACGTAAAGAATTGGGAGAATGTTGATTCTACTAATATCTTTTTATTTGGAGGAAGTCAGGGAGGATTAGTATCTGCATTAGTAGCGGAAGAATATGTAGAGGAAATTAAAGGTCTTCTTTTGCTCTTTCCAGCGTTATGTATTGCAGATGATTGGAATAATAAATTTCCAACACTTGAGAGCATTCCTGATACACATGAATTATGGGGTGTTCAATTAGGTCGAGTATTCTTTGAGTCAATTCACGGATATAATGTGTTCGAACATATTGGGAATTTTAATAAAAATGTAGTGATTTTTCATGGAGATCAAGATGAAATTGTACCACTTGACTATGGAAAGAAGGCAGCAATGGTGTATCCTCAAGCTAAAATTGAAATTTTTTCTGGTGAAGGTCACGGTTTTTCAGAAGCAAGTAATAAGAAGGTCAGTGAGATGACATTAGAGTTTGTAAAAACGAATAGTTAACATGTTTTATTTTTTATTGATCAATTGTTGAAAGATCAGATAACCCAACAATACAAATGCGGAGAAGTGTATAAAAAAGACCTCTGAAAATGAGGTCGATTTTTCACTTTTTAATTGATGCACTGATGAAAAGCTCATCTACTGTCGTATCCAATACAGAAGCTATGTCAAACGCTAATTGTAAGGTAGGGTCGTATTTATCATTTTCAATTGCATTTATTGTTTGTCTCGATACCTTACAGCGTTTAGCTAGTTCTTCCTGAGATAATTTAGCTGATTTTCTTAATTGCTTAATGTGATTATTCATTTAATCACCAAATTTTTTTCTGTAAATTAGTAATGTTATCAGGTATATAATTGAAATCACCGTCAAAAACACAATCGGCGAAATTCCCATACCATCATAAGAAGTATTCCCCTGAATAGTTAGATAAATTGACTCTACAACTTCTAAAATTAGCATACCTACAACGACGATAAATGCATATGATTGAGCTTTCGTGTTGATAAACTTTCTTCTTTCATCACTCTTTTTAGAAAAAGATGCTACAAAAATCAAAATTCCGCAAACTAACAATATGACTGAATACACTAATTTAACCCAATCCATTCTTTAGTTTCCTCCTTATTAAAATGTAAAAAGTATTTTACATTTATTATTGTAGCATTAGTGTCTAAAATGTCAAATGTTTTTTACATTTTGGATTTTCAAGAAATTTAAAATAAAAAACAATCTATTATACTAAGATTTTATTTTATCATATTGGTGGACTTGCCACTTACCATTGAAGGTCTTTCACTAAAACAAAATTCAGTGGAAACGGTAGGTGGAAATTTAATTATAAGAAGTGAAGTTAGAAAAAAGAAAGATTTTCACATATTAAAGAATGGAGCCCAGTGATATGGAAGGGTTACGTTTATCTCTTCATTTTAAAGGTTGGATTGTAAAAAATATAAATAATTCAAAGACCACCAAATTTTTGGTGGTCTTTGAATTTGTTTAGTATAAGAATTGTTTGTATTAGTCTATTTACAAATTTTCAATTGATAAACATCATGTTTAAATAGTTAATTATTAGATCTTATTGGATAGCACTCGGGTCCATGTAAAAAAGTTCCCAAAGATGACCGTCAATATCTTGGAAACCCCATCCATACATAAAGCCATGATCTTGTGGTTCTTTTGAGGGCTTTGCTCCAGCATCTAGAGCCTTGTTTACAATTTCCTTGACTTTCTCTCTGCTATCTAGAGATAAACTTACAATAGCTTCAGTTGTTTTAGTAGAGTCTGCAATCTCCTTATTAGTAAAAGTCTTAAAATGACCCTCTGTTAGCAACATCACATAAATATGCTCACTAATAACCATGCATGCAGCTAAATCATTCGTGAATTGAGGGTTAAATTCAAATCCTATTGTAGAAAAAAACTCTTTAGTTTTGTTCAAATCATTAACAGCTAAATTAATGAAAATTTTTTCGGCTTGGACACTCATACATGCACCTCTTAATTTAAAATTTAGTTAATAACAGTAGAATTCTCTAGCTTTTATATATTTCCTTCTTGATTTTGAAAAATAGTTTATTTAAGTAAGAGATCATGAAGTAAAGTAAAGGTTGTAATTCAACATAGGTTTCTGAACTAGCTGATGCTTTTATAAAGCATGCTAGCGATTTCCTTCCTGATTATAGTTATTAAGGTGGGATTGATTAAAATGGGTAAATGATCACAAGATATGAATGTGTTTTTGGAAAACAAACTCAAGTAGTGGTGTTGATACTATTACCTTACTGAGAGGTTTTTTTGAAGTTGAAAATTACTCACTATTATTGAATGTTAAAGAAGTAGATTTGGTATATAGGTTTTTGGATTTAAATGGTAAAATGTATTCAAGATGAAAGGAAGGTTATTTAAAATGACATTAGCCATTTTTATAATATTAGCAAATGTAATTGTTTGTTTCTCTTTATACCTAACTACAAGGAATAAGAAAAATAGAATAATAACTGGATTTGTCTTAATATTATCGATTTTAACCTATCCATTAATGTTACCGTTGTTACACGAAATCAATTTGCTCCATGGGCTCGACGGAACAGCAACCTTAATGCTTTTTTACTTCATCATATTGATTGGTGGAATCGTCACAATCATTGCCGGTCTTTTCACTAAATCGAAATCAATTGAAAACAATAGGTAAAAAAACGTGGGCTAAAATCTAAGGCAGAACGTGATCAGTGGTTGATTGAAAAAGCGGAACGTGAATCTAATCTTCCGCTTTTTGAAAAGAAATTTGAAGATCCATTAGACGTTCCTTTAGTAACACTTCGTTCTGAGATTTTCCAAGATCTAGAGTGGGGCATAAACTTCCAATTGAACAACGTTCATTATCGAACCGGAAAATGTGCCAAAGTTCACTTTGACCTGGTTACTTTAGTTTATAATGCATCAAAATTAGTTATTTATCGAATCAATGTCTTATTGAATCAGAAAAAAGCAGTTTAACCTCAAAATTTTATAAGGTTTAAAATTCTGCAAGTCTATGTTTCTTTAGAAATGTGAATTATGAAATTGATTCAAATGATTGAATATTAAAAAATATGTTTAATAATGATTTTCTACAATAGAACGGCATTTTTTGTAAAAGGAAAAGGCTTATACAGTTAAAAGGGGATGATAGTTGAGAAAGTAAATTTGAAGGAGTTTCTTCAATGCATTTGAAAAAAGTTGAAAAGGTGAAAAGTATGGAAATAGTTAAAGAATACGATGATTCAATGTTTAGAAGGCTCTTATTACTTTTTCCTCCGTTATATTTAATTCATGATATTGAAGAGATCATAACAGTTGAGAGTTTTCTTGAAAAAAATTCAAATGTATTACCATTTAGTATAACAACTTTAGAGTTTTCATTTGCTTTTACTTTACTATGGTTTATAGCTTCGATGGGCTGTTATATAGCATTTAAGGACAAAAGGTTTTTGGGTATGAAACCAACTACTTTCCTTGCGTTTTTGGTACCGGGAATTCTTTTAGCAAATGGGATTGGTCATTTTGGGCAGTTCATTTTCTTCAAGGATTATGTTCCCGGCATAATTACATCTATTTTTATTTTGTATCCTTATACATTTTTTACAGCTATGTTTCTTATTAAAGAAAGAGAAGTTACTAAATTAAGACTTCTAAGCTATTTTGCTATTGGTTTTATCGCCCAAACTCCTCTTGCACTAATGGCGCTTTATATAGCAAAACTCATAATATAGATACTATTAGTCTCGTATACAAATCTATCTTACACCCTTGATATCATCTTTACACTAGCTTTTACATCTATTGGTATTAGGAAATAATAACCTTTATTTCGTTCTTTGTGATAACCAAACTAACAAAATGATTTATGAAATTTTCTTTTTAAATTAACGGGAGCTTTTATTATATGTTAATCAAGAGCGCTTATCTGTACCAAAAGAAACGTCGTTTTTTTTAATGGGAATAATGAGTGTTAAACATGAAATAATGTTATAGATATTAAAGGGTATGAGACTTGTACTATAGATAGGAGAGGTATCTTCTTAAAAATAATTCGTTAAGGAGTAGGTTATGTCACGCACAATTAATATATCTTATGGGGAACATAGCTCACAATTTGGAGTATTAAGAATTCCTGATAGCAATAAACCATCCAAAATAATAGTCTTGATTCATGGAGGTTTTTGGCAATCTAAATTCGATCTTGAAGAAAATAACCCTATTGCAAAAGATTTAACGAGTAGGGGATATGCTACATGGAATATCGAGTATCGCCGAGTAGGGGAAGAAGGAGGAGGTTGGAAAGGTACTTTTAATGATGTAATTGACGCAATTAATCAATTGTATCAACTAAAGGAAGCATACAATTTAGACTTAACGAATGTAAATATCATTGGTCATTCTGCAGGAGGTCATTTAGCACTTTGGGTTGCTTCTAGAGTGAACACATTAAATACAGAACAAATCTTTAACAAATTGATAGTACCCGTTAAGAAAGTAGTAAGCTTAGCTGGAGTAACAGATTTAAACAAAATGTGGGAATATCACGAAGGAAGAGGTATTAAAAGTCTTGTAGCAGGACTTATGGGTGGACCTCCAAAAGAGTTTTGTGAACGATATAAAGCTGCTTCTCCAAAAGAGTTGACTCCATTGAATATAGAACATGTTTTAGTTCATGGTGAGCTTGATCGACATGTGCCAGTAGAATTAAGTAAAGATTACTATTTAGAGGCAGTAAAAAAAGGTAGTAATGTAAAACTATTAATTCTTCCAAATGTTGAGCATTTCAAAATTATTGATCCTACCTCGACAGCATGGGAATCCGTAATCAGTGTAGTTTTTGATAAAGACTAACTGCGTCATTCTTACTAGTTATCAAAGGTGAATGTGTAACATTTGCGTTTTTTTATGTAAAGAGCAGGTTTGTGAGAAAGTATATATGTTAGGTTTTCCATACAACCTTTCAAATGATCGTTGATTTAATTGAGTGTATGAGGAAGAACAGGGCATTTCTTTTAAAGAAGGATAGTAACTTACATAATAGAATAGAGATAATAGTGTTTTTTCTAGTCTAATAGAAAGGATTTAGAGATGAAGAAATCAATAAAAAATAGTTTAATTGGTGAGTTTACATATAATGAGGGGAACAAATCATATGAGGCAAACGAGAGGAATATTCATTGGAAGATCGATATATGTAATATTTTTGATGTAGATGACTTGATCAAAGCAGCAGAAAAACTTTTTTTATGTTTGGATGAATTCAATAGTAAGGCGAAAGTAGCTATTGCAGAGAATATGATTGAATATAAAAATGATTTCTGGCCTGAATATGATGAAAATGATAAAACTCTTAATTGGGATGCTGTAGATGAAGGAGAGTTTGATATAACAATAGAGGAATTTCGAGATGCAATAATTCTTTATGATATTGAAATAAGCGAAAATGAAATTTACTGTGAATATAATGATGGTGATTTATTTGGTGGGCATAGAATACATGCTTACTTTAATAGTTGCTATGAGTTATTAAGAGTTAATATATAGTTGGAAATGAGATGTTTTCAATATTTAAAGTTAGAGATATAGAATGATGCTTTGTTATAAGGAAAGGTAATAAGTATATTAAACCAATATCTCTTCAGCCAATTGTCCTACTGTAAATAATCTGAATTGGAGAATTTAAGAACCTACTAGCAATTTTTCTATAATTATTGATTATAATTGAAATAAAGGAATAGATAGTTAATGCCTAGATGGTGGTATTAACTTACACTTTTTTTATCAAAAAGAGAACGAGGGATTGAGATCATATATGACAAAAATTCACACTGTAAACTTTGATAAAATATCGTTCCAATTAAAAGAAAAGCATAATTTCGATTGGCTAAAAACGATGGGTGATGTGTTTTGTGTGTTCGATCAACAGGATTCAGGTAATATATGTTTTGGTATCGAAGCTAAAGGAATAAAAAAGTTTGTGAAATATGCTGGTGCAAAAACGAAAGAATATACTGGACAACCAGAGGAAGCGATAGCAAGGTTAAAATCTTCAATTGAGATTTATAAAAACTTACAAAATAAACACTTAATTAATTTGCTGGACCATTTTGAAACTGAAAATGGTTATGTAGCTGTTTTTAAATGGTTTGATGGGGAATGTTTACACTCACATTGGTCATTTCCTCCCCCACACAAATATACTCACCCTGACTCTCCATATTGTCGATATAGACAACTTTCAATCCAACAGAGGTTAGAATCATATAAAAATATATTGGAATTCCATGTTGAAGTGGAAAATAAAAATTATGTAGCAGTCGACTTTTATGATGGAAGTATATTATATGACTTCACAAATAATGTAACGAAAATATGTGATATTGATATGTATAAGAGAAAACCTTTCATAAATTCAATGGGGAGACTTTGGGGTTCCTCAAGGTTTATGTCTCCAGAAGAGTTCCAATATGGATCTATGATTGATGAAAAAACAAATGTATTTAATATGGGTGCAATAGCGTTTGGTTTGTTCGGTGGAGAGCTAGATCGTTCATGGTTGAAGTGGGATGCAAGCCAAGAACTTTATGAAATAGCAAAAAAATCAGTTGAAGAGAATAGAGATAATAGATATTCGTCTGTGAAAGAATTTTCCACCGTATGGCTTACAGCTGCATCTAAATTAATTAATTGATATAGTTCCGCAATCGAAATTGTATCCGTAATAACATAGGCACCTTTTTGAACATAAAAGAATGAGTTGAATGCTAGATTCTTACTGAAGCTACTGTAACGTGCGTTCATTTACGACAAACATATAATAACGAATATACATTTATGAACTATACGTAATATGATAAGAATCGGATTGTTATCATGAAATGAATAAATCCTTCTCGAAAAAAAGAAACAATCGAATGGGAGTTGGTCTATGTTGAAGAAAATATATGTTATTAGGCATTGTGAAGCAGAAGGACAGTCACCTAATGCACTACTTACAGATGTAGGTCTTGAACAAACATTAGAACTATCTTATTTTTTTCGAATACTAATATAGATCGCATTATATCAAGTCCATATAAACGTGCGATTGATTCCATAACCCCACTTGCAACAAGGTTTAATATAGACGTTGAGATTAATAGAAAATTATCAGAACGAATTCTAAGTACCAAAAATATTCCTGATTGGTTTGAAAAATTAAGAAGTACATTTGATGATATAGACTTGAAGTTTGAAGGGGGAGAGTCCAGTCGAGAAGCAATGAATCGAGTTGTTGAAGTTGTAGAGGAAGCTTATAGCAAAGCCAATAATAATACAGTCATTGTTACGCATGGGAATTTAATGTCATTGCTATTAATGTATTTTAACAAGGATTTTAGGTTCGAACAGTGGAGAAGGCTTAGTAATCCTGACGTCTTTTTGTTAAAGAATGAAGCTAATCAAGTAACTTTTCAACGAGTGTGGGAATAAATAAGTTACTTGATTATTTTATAGTTGCTTTTTATAGTGAAAGACTGAAGTTTTGCTTATTAAGTCTTCTACTATAAATAAAACTAAACAAGACAGCCGAAGCGGTCTTGTTCATTAAAGATATTTTTTTAATGTCTCTTGAAGTGTACCATTTGTTTCTGCATCTTTTTCAAATCGAATACCTGCATGCACCATTTTTCTTACCAGGTCAGGTCTAAGTCCAGTGATGATGGCTTGGCAACCCATCAATTTCACTCCTGCTAAAATCTTTTCAAATTGATCGATAACATCTAGTTCCATCATAGCGATACCTGATAAATCTATAACAAGTGTTTGAAATCTAGTTTTAGCTAGTTCATTTAACACTTTTTCTTCTATTATTTCAATCCTAAAAGAATCGATATTTCCAATTAAAGGTAAAACAGAAACTGCTTCGCTGACAGGAATAATCGGAACCGATAAATGTTCCACTATTTCTCTCTGTTTTAAAAGCATTTCATCTTTGTATTTTGAATAACTAATAAAGAATGTATTTAGAAATTGGTCAAGCTGGTCATTTATTACCTTTTCCAGTTCGAAAAATTCGGAATCTTTAATATGTATTTGTTTTTCTCCGTTAAGAGTAGAAATAATCTCCCACAAAGTTCTTCTAATTGCTTGAACCCATTCTAATTTTAAAGAAAGTGTTAGTGAATGCCCTGCCCATGCAATACCTTCGTGTTGACCAAAAGAGATGAGTTCTTCACCGTTTTGGTCAACAATAAAGTAAATTAACTTTTTAGCATTTTTTAATAAATCAATGTTTCCCATTCTTAATATATCATTGATCTTTCCTGAAACATTAACTGCTTCGGAAAGTAATTGGTTTTCAAATGTTATCTCATTTTTTTTAATGTAAGATTCTAATTCATGCTTTAAGATTTCTTTTATGTTCATTTCTACAATGTTCCCCCTAATAGCCACTTGATATATTTTCATACCACTTATACCCAACATAGTGATTGTTAAAACCACAATTATTATTAAATATTGTATCCTTAGAGAGAAAGTATTCTTGTTTACATAATGATAGGAGAGGCTTAAGATTTCTATTGAATTTCTTGCTAGTATGAACAAATGAAATACTAGGATTTAAAATATTCAGCGAATTCAGAAGCTAAAGCTAGAGTGAACAAGCCTAATACCCATAAAAAAATTTAATACAAGGAAGTGGTCTACTCAAAAACCAACTCAAATTTTAAAATTCGTTTAACATAACGACTTTTTTAAGTATCATCCACGAGATCATTTGCCTAAATTACAAGTAAGTATTTTATTGTGGTTTAAAACGTGCATTAGCTAGGAAGTATGAATCATTCAGCTCTAATTCACTTACATTGAAGCTATATTAAATTCTTTTACTCATATCTTCAAACGTTTGAACTATTAATTTGCTATTGTTTATTATCGTTTCCTCAATAGAATAAGTATACTTCAATTTGCGAAGGTTATATGCTTACCTCTTTTAACTGGATTTTCATCCAATCTTCTCAAACTTTCAGCTGAAGTTAGCACTTCCGGCAAAATTGATTATTATGATTATTTTTTAATTCGTTAAATTCACTCCTTAGTAATACATTGATCTAAGAATCAATGTGATGAATAATTATTTTAAATGGATAAAAGTAAAAGACATAATTATTAGGAAACAACTAATTCTAATAATGACTTGTATGCTTTTTGAGACTGTAAGTAGGTCAATGAATATATGTTGCTAAATAGGAGGCACTTGGATGGAAGTAACAGTGAATAAGGTCTTAGATGCGAAAGGCTTAGCATGTCCTATGCCTATTGTAAAAACAAAGAAAGAAATGACTGCACTTGATCCGGGTCAGGTAATGGAGATACAGGCAACTGATAAAGGATCTACATCTGATATTAGAGCTTGGGCCGATAGCACGGGACACCAATATTTAGGAACAGTTGAAGAAGGGGATGTTCTGAAACATTACCTTCGAAAGGCGAGTGCTGAGGAAGAAAAATCTGAATCGACACACCCCAACGTGGTCAATTTAGAAGAATTGCTAAATCGCCTAAATGGAAACGAAAACATAACAGTATTTGATGTTAGAGAACCAGCTGAATATGCTTTTGGTCATATTCCTGGATCTATCAATTTACCACTAGGAGAACTAGAAGAACGATTTGAAGAATTAAATCATGCCGAAAATATCCATATTATTTGTAGAACTGGAAGTCGTAGTGATTTTGCTGCACAAAAACTCACGGAAAAAGGGTTTACTAATGTAAAAAATGTTGTTCCTGGGATGATGGAATGGCAAGGCCCTATTGATAAAAATGACTAAGGAGGAACAAGAATGAAAGTTGCTATTATTGCTGCAAATGGTGGGATGTTCGATGCATATAAAGTTTTCAATATTGCAACAGCAGCCGCTGCTACAGATGCTGAAGTAGGTATTTTTTTTACTTTTGAGGGGTTAAATTTAATTCATAATGAAGCACATAAAAACTTAGCCTTACCAGCTGGAAAAGAGCATTTTCAAGAAGGGTTTAAAAAAGCAAATGTTCCACCTGTAGATGAATTAGTTTCTATGGCAGGTGAAATGGGTGTAAAGATGATAGCTTGTCAAATGACAATGGATGTTATGAGCTTAGAAAAAGAACAATTTGTAGAAGGTATCGATGTAGGGGGAGCTGTAACATTTTTAACATTTGCACAAGACGCAGATGTTACGTTAACTTTTTAATCAAATTGAAATCACCTAAGCACAAATTATTTGTTTGTTTAAAAAGTTAGGGAGGTTAACATGGTGCTTGAAACTGAAGTTAAAACGATAACTGTCAAAGAGTTGGCGAAAAAAGTGTTAAATCATGAAGATTTATTTATTATAGATGCAAGAAATACCGACGATTTTGACGATTGGAAAATAGAAGGTAAAAACATTGAAATCATCAATACTCCTTATTTTGAATTATTAGAAGGAGTCGATTCTATAGTAGATAAATTACCAAAAAGTAAGGAAATTTATGTTGTGTGCGCAAAGGGTGGATCCTCAGAGTTTGTAGCTCAACAAATAACAGAAGCTGGGTTTACGGATGTTTACTCTGTAGCAGGAGGTATGAAGGCTTGGAGTGAGCATTTAGAGCCTATAAAAATTGGAGAGCTAAAGAATGGGGGAGAGCTTTACCAGTTTGTACGTATAGGTAAGGGGTGTTTATCCTATTTGATTATTTCAAACGGAGTGGGAGCTGTAATTGATACAAGTAGGATGCTAGAACCTTATGAAACCTTTATAAAAAAACATGATATTAAACTTTCTCATGTCCTTGATACACATTTACATGCTGATCATATATCAGGAGGTAGAAAGCTTGCAGATAAACTTGATGCAAAGTATTACCTTCCTCCAAAAGATGCAAACGAAGTTACATTCAACTATGAGGTAATAAATGATGGTGATGAATACACGGTAGGGCATGCAACGATTAAAGCCCTCTATTCTCCAGGACATACAATTGGAAGCACATCTTTCATCATTGAAGATCAGTATTTATTGACAGGTGATATCTTATTTATTGATTCAATTGGCCGCCCTGATTTAGCAGGGAAAGCTGAGGATTGGGTTGGTGATTTAAGAGCGACCTTATATGAGCGTTACAAGGAACTTTCTGATGACTTACTAGTCTTACCAGCCCATTTTATGGGGATAGGAGAGATGAATACTGATGGAAGCATTTCTGAAAAGCTAAGTACGTTATATCATAAAAACCATGGGTTAAATATCACAGATGAACATGAATTTAGAAAAACAGTAACCGAGAATCTTCCTCCTCAACCTAATTCATATCAAGAAATAAGAGAAACAAATATGGGGAAAGACATTCCTGAAGAGGAGAAGCAGCGTGAAATGGAGATTGGACCAAACCGCTGTGCAGTTCGCTAAGGAGGATTCACATGATGGAAGCAACTAAAGTATTAGATTGTAAAGGACTAGCATGTCCTATGCCAATTGTACGGACAAAAAAAGAGATGGATCATTTAAGTTCAGGAGATATTTTAGAAATTCATGCAACTGATAAAGGTGCAAAAAACGATTTAACAGCATGGGTAAAGTCAGGTGGACATGATTTATTAAAGGATGAAGAAGAAAACGGTGTTTTTAAATTTTGGTTAAAAAAAGGATAGAGAATATAAGGAGGGTAGTTAACAGCTATCCTTCTTATTAGATGGAGGAGTATAAGTGTGGAGGGTGCATTTATTGTAGTTATATTTCTAATAGGATTTGTAGGCTCTTTCATTTCTGGAATGGTTGGTGTTGGTGGTTCCATTATTAATTTTCCAATGTTATTATACATCCCACCATTATTTGGAATTATTGCTTTTAGTGCACATGAAGTTTCTGGCATAACAGCTTTTCAAGTTTTTTTCGCCTCTATAAGTGGTGTATGGAGCTATCGAAAAGGTGGATACTTAAATAAACAGTTGATATTGTATATGGGTGGAGCTATTTTAATCGGAAGCTTTATTGGTAGCTATGGATCAAGGCTTATGACAGAGGAAGGGATAAATATAGTATATGGAGTATTGGCTATCATTGCTGTTGTAATGATGTTTATCCCTAAAAAAGGAATTGATGATATTCCACTTGATCAAGTAACGTATAACAAATGGCTTGCTGCGTCTCTTGCACTTATCGTAGGGATTGGAGCAGGTATTGTTGGTGCTGCAGGTGCATTCATTCTTGTACCAATTATGCTTGTTGTATTGAAAATTCCAACGAGAATGACAATCGCTACTTCTTTAGCTATTACATTTATATCTTCTATTGGAGCGACAATTGGAAAGATTACTACAGATCAGGTGCTTTACTACCCTGCATCTATCATGATCGTTGCAAGCTTAATTGCTTCACCTCTTGGTGCTTTTGTTGGAAAAAAAATAAATACCAAAATCCTACAATGGATTTTGGCATTATTAATATTAGGTACGTCTATTAAGATCTGGTCAGATATTTTATTCAACTAATTTTTTTACTCTCTATATATGTTTCAAGAGCAGGATGAAACTCTTTTTTGAAATGATTTTCTGGACATGATTTTATAACAATATTGCTCAAAAAGTTTGTTTTATCTGAAACCAACTCTTTATGGCATATAGGACATTTTTCAGTAAATAATGATTTTATAAAACCCATATAAGTTCCTCCTGATCTCTATGTCGTTAATTCCTATTGATATACTAGGTATTATACAAGAGAATGTTGAAAAACTCAATAAAGATATGTAGTAAGGTAAAACTTTATATATGTTGGAAAAAATTTCTGGATATTAATAGATGTGAATAAAGTAAAAAACAGAAGGAGAGAAATGCTCTTCTGTTTTTTATAGACTTAATATAATTTTGTAAACAATTAGCTAAACTCTGGCAAGACCTCTTTCAAACGCTGAAAGATGATTTAAAGAGGCATTACGAAGCTGTGTAAAAACTGTTCTCAAGTTGTTAGGAATATTAAATGATAGGAATTTTTCATACATAGATACATTTTCTATTTCCCCTTGAACACCAGCAGCGAATGCTGCCTTAATACTTTCTGGTGTAGTTATGAATAACTGTGATTTTTCTTCAGGTAACGGCACTTGATAACGATCAAAAAGGGGTAATAATGCATTTATATGTCTAAGTTCTGCTTCCTTTATTGCAGTAAATGTGCGAATATTTCCAAAGGTAGCTAGAATATTATCATATCTTGCTTGTGCTAGGTATTCATCCTGAAGAGCATAAATCAACATTTGTGGTAATTCCAATGTAGTCGAATTTAATGCCCCTTTAGCACCATATTTTTCAACCTGTCGATAGCTTTCGTTTGAATTTTTTTGAAATAAAAACAAAAACCACACAGCGTGATTTTGTTCATCTGCGGCTGCTCTCCTAAATTTGCCTTTAATAAGAGGATCTTGTGCATTATCAGCTATATCTAAATAAAAATCAACTGTTTTTTGTTCATCTTTTAGAGCAAATTCTATTCCTGTTCTATATTGGTCTGGACATTGTTCGATGATCTTATAAGATGGCTGTCTGCCTGTTAAATTGATATAGATCTTGCTAAACTCTTCTAAATGACGTTTTTCATCTCTTTGTATCTCAAGTATTTGGTTTTTTTCTTCTTTTGTAGGTGCATCCTTGGCTAACTTCTCATAACAATTTATAGCACTGTATTCTCCATTAATTGCTTTTTGAATATCATTAACAAGTTGAATGTCATTTGTTATCCGATCATAATCAGTATACGATGGACCATAATAATATAAATATTGATTTGGATTCATGATTTTCCTCCTTATGTTTCACTATTAACTTATCTTATGCTTATAGCATAGGCTGTTGTGCATGTTCATGTTCATGTTCATTTCTTGCACTTCTGAAAGCTTGTTATGGAACCATTCATCACTTTTTTGGGGAATCTGGGGAGAGTGTAGAAAATCATACTTATGAGCGTTGGTAGATTTAATCCTTATCTTTAAGAAAGAAGAAAGTAGAACCTATCAAGTATTTTAAAATGAGCAAGAAGGTTAAGTTTGTTACTCTGAAAAATAAAAGTTAACAGTGAGGGATATAGAGATACATGTTGAGATCATTTTAAAAAGAGGTTTTAGGGGAGCACCAATAATAAGAAATAGACACATGACAAGGAGGATGAAGATGATCGGGTCTCCTGACATAAATAAAATAATTAGAAAAACTCTGTCTCCTACATTAAAGGAAACAGGATTTAATAAAGTTAATACTAGACACAATTGGGCATGGATTGATCAGTGCATTTGGGTGATGGACATAACTGCTGTTGGGAAGTATTTTTCAGATGTTACGGGTTGGTCTCCTATGTCTATCCATGTTGTTTTAGGAATCTATTATGACTTTATTCCCCCAGAGGATGACGATATAAAAGTTGGTACTAACGGTGAATTGTTTCCAAAATACCTTCAGTGTCATTTACAAAAAAACTTACATTGTAATATTGATCAATCAAAGTATATCAATCATATTGATCACCGTGCTGAAAAAGAACGAAATGATATTTGGTGGATTGAACCAGATGGCTCTAATCTTATAGAAGTTATAAACGATGTTAAAACGTCTTTTTTAAATGATGGATTAAAGTGGTTAAGAAACAATACAGATTTAGAGACAGCGTTTAGTGCAATTGAAAATGAGGAGGATTCTTTCAATAAATTTTATAAAGCTAGATATTTTGCAAAACATTTGAATGATCTAGGAAAGTTTATGAAATACAATCATTTGCTAAAGCAAGAGCAAAAAAGGATTAATAAGTTGTGAAACTAATGGGACTGTTGATGGTTTGATAGTGATCTTCCATGGTATGAGGAAGAGAAGAAAAAGATGATAGTGACTATTTTGCTAAAGAAGAATAGGTTGATTAATATACTTGTCTACCACTGCCATTAACAGCTTTATCAATGAATTATTTCCTAATCACTTTTTATCTTGTTTTAGTGAAAATTTTCCCATTATTTAACTCACACCAATCTTCTAATTCGTCATACGTTTCCTTCTTGCCGTATTTTTCTAAAAAAGAGTCCTTATTTTCAAATACCTCCATTTCATCCTTTTCTAGTAATGTGATCATTTGAAAAGGATTTAATTGAAAAACTTTAGACACAGCAATTAACTCACCTATATGAACAGCATGATCGATGTTTTCCATTTCTTTAACTCCTTGTAATGTGGAATATATTGAACTTAAAAATATAAGAATACCGTTCGTATTATTTACGATTTTAGTGATATTATGTGTCACTTCTCTAACTTTAATGTTGAACATGAAGAAAGCAGTAAGTATCTTTAATATGAAACTTTACCTTTGTCAATTCGCATGAATAATAAATAAATGATGAGGTAACTAAATATCGCTTTTTAATAAAATTATTTGAACCAATAGCTGAGAATACTCTCTAATGTTTTCTAGCATTGAATTATATGAACTAATGTTGGGTCTTTAAAAAGCTGCTACTAAGCAGTTTTTTTATTACACATGTTTTTTTGGGGAATTCAGATTCTTATTTTCCGCTAGTTGAAGAGACAATTGCATTTATTGATCACTTCAAACCTGATTGTGAATTTTTCTAAGAAAGATGTCCTTTAGGTTTGTTAAACAATAATAGGATAAGATGTGGTAAAATTTAGTAGATGGAAGGAGTTCGCAATATGAAAAGGTATAGAAAAAAACTAGTATTAATTGGATTTGGTTTATCCCTCATTGTAAATATTTACTTGTTTCAACAATTAACTTTAAATAAAGAAGAATCAAGAACAGCCAAGTTTGAAAAAATTCAAAATGGTGTTAGCTATTCATATAATTTTGGAGATAGTTTAGTAAGTAATTACAACGACCTATCCTTAAAGCAAAAAGCAGAATATCTAACTTCTATGTCTGGGAGCTTACAATTATCAACACATATAATGGAAATCGTTGAGCCGAATGACGAAAAGTATAAAGAATTGGCTAAGTTATTTGATATTTACAGTGATATTTCATCCTCAAATGATTTTGAAGCTTTGATAAACAATAATGATGTTTCTGATGGAGAAGCATTGGACTTACTAGAAATATGGTTAACTGATATAAAATATCTTGATGAAAACCTTGATTATCATTTATTATCCAGGATGAATTACATAGAATTAAGAACACTTTGGGAAAGGCTACTAGCCAATTTGAAATATAATGATGACATGTTAAATCAATACAAAGAAACATTCTAATTTATAAAAATGGTTGAAAAGAGGATTTACAGATGGAATTTATTGAAAGCATTTTGTACAAGAGTAACCCTGAAAAAGGTAAAATGGAGTTGCTTGATGCTGACTGGACTGACAATTTTGGTTTACTAGTTGCTTTTAGAGAAAATAATAACCTCATTGTTCAATATAAGGAATCTCAAATCATGCTTTCAAACGTTAGAATAACTTGTAAATATCCTTTAGTTAGGTGGATTAGCTTTAACAGTTTTTTAATTGCTGACGCACGGAATGATGGAGAAACAGACAATCTTTATATTTTTAACACTGATGGCACATTACGCAATTCCTTTCATTGTGGAGATGGTATTGAGGATATCGTAGTTAGCAACGACGGGATTTGGATTAGTTATTTCGATGAAGGAGTATTTGGAGAAGGTATTTCAACTGAAGGGCTTGTTCTATTTTCTTATGAAGGAACTCCTATTTTTAAATACCATAGTGATTTATCTGGTAGACCGTTTATTGTTGATTGCTACGCTATTTGTAAAGGTGATTCTTCTTCAATTTGGCTATTTCCTTATACTGACTTTCCATTACTTCAAGTCAATTCAATAAACAAAACGATTCATTCCTTCAAAACTCCAAAAATTCTTCATGGTTCAAATAGTCTCTGTGTAAGAGGAAAGTACGCATATTTTCATGATCGATATAACTCTAATGGAGAACTTTATAGCTGGGAAATTGGGAAAAGACATCCACATCTAATAGGAAATATCAAAGGAACTACAAGGGGATTAGGTAAAGAGGAATCACATCACTTTATTTCAATAGATGATCTTTATGTGAAGACTTATAGAATTATAAACCATAAGGAGTATGAGTGAATAGTTAACTATAAGAGGGACAATTTATTCACTTAACATAAGAAGCGTGACGGAGGTATTACTATGTTTAAGAAAACCCTTAAGTTACCTTTCGTGTATTTTATCGTCTTGATTTCTTGGCAATTAATAATTAATAAAGATATTAGATGGATAGAAAATATAATTGTTTGTTTTATAATGTACTTGATTTTATTGTTTATTCATTGGGCAAGAATGCCTTACAATTGGAGTAAGGATAAAAATAAGTAATAATTTAAAAGCAGGAGTATATATGTTTAATTTACTGATATTTTTAATCATAACGTTGATTGGGATCACATTATATTTAACATATAAAAATAAAAAGATACCTTGGAGATTCATTATGATTGTTTTGATCATAATGATAGGTGTCTTGTTACTACTAGGTTTTCGTTTTACACCATACAGTGCTTTACCTACTGGAACTAAAGCAGTAAAAAGTATAGATACAGTTTATGGAAAAGCTATATTATATGAAGATGTAAACAATAATACATTTGGTTTGGCGAATATTCATCGAAATATTGGCTTTCTGTATTATGATGCAGGCGGGACATCCGACTATTTTTTAGAAGGAAATGAACCATTCGAAGCTGCTGGTATTGGACGAGATGAAGAAGACGGTTTTATCGTTGGAGTTAGAACTAGAGACACAAACATTAAATATATTGTTGTTGGTAATCACCTAGAGAAGTTGAAACGATCAGACACCTACAGCTTTACTATGGATACAGTTGAAAAATATCGGGGTAGCTACCATCTTGAAGAGGTAGTGAATAACCATGCCTTATTTGTTCTTGATGAATATTCTGAGGCAACATGGACAATAAGAGCTCTTGATAAAGATGGTCATCTTATTGCAGATAAATTGTTTGAGGCGGGTGAAGCCAGGTATATTGATTGGTAAAGGCTTTTTTGACTAAATTCGTTTTTTGAAAATTATCTTGCTTATCATATCTGTTTAAACAACTGTCCAATTAGAACTAATTAGGAGACAAAGGATGAAAATCAGAAAAGTGAAAAGATACGATCGCCGTGGAATAGTTAAGGATATACTTATTGAATTCCGAGATTCTATCATATTTGAAGTATTTTGGAACATCTTGATGTTTATACCAAGAATCTTATTTCGTTTGATTAAGAATCTATTTAATTAGTTTAAAAGAACGATTCTTTAAAGGGTCGTTTTTTATTTTTTCCACTTTTATAGTTTAAGTAAGAAATTAATAATTTTAGGGCTATACGAGCTCTTAAGAAGAAGAAGCTTTAAGAGTTAGAGCTTATTTTTTGTTATTAGTAAGTTAAATCATATACAATGTATTTTGTGAAAACTAGATCACCGAATAAATTCAAGTTTTTAAATCAATTTAGAGAAGGATGAATTCAACATGAACAATCATGACGCAAAAAAACAAGATATCCTTGCTGCGTTCAATTTTCGCCATGCAACAAAGGTATTTAACCCAACTAAGAAAATTTCCGATGAGAATTTTTCTTTCATCTTAGAAACAGGACGTTTGTCTCCAAGTTCTGTTGGATATGAGCCTTGGAAATTTCTTGTTGTACAAAATGAGAAATTTCGTGAAAAATTAAAAGAAGTTTCATGGGGCGCTCAAGGGCAGCTTCCGACTGCAAGCCATTTTGTTGTTATTCTTGCACGTACAGATGCTAGATATGATTCTGAGTATGTGCAAAATTTACAAAGAACTGTCAAACAAATGCCTGATGATTTGCTTGAGACACTGAAACCTAGATACAGAAGCTTTCAAGAGGATGATCAGCGTCTGTTCGAAAGCGGCCGAGCATTGTTTGATTGGGCGAGTAAACAAACATATATTGCGCTTGGTAATATGATGACAGCAGCTGCGCAAATTGGTATCGACTCTTGTCCGATTGAGGGCTTCGATTATGAAAAAGTAAATGAGATGTTGGATAACGAAGGACTTCTTGAAGATGGTAAGTTCGCCGCATCTGCTATGGTTGCTTTTGGTTATCGCGCAGAAGATCCAGCGCGTCCGAAAACGCGACGAGCTACTGAAGATGTAGTTCAATGGATTGACTAATATTTAGAGGGGAAAATGTGGATTTTGCTTGTAGCTTAAGACCTTCAATCTCAATTAGCATTTTTCAAACAGAATAAAGAAACTTACTTATAGACACCTTTTTGGCATAGGGCGTATTTATTGGATGTAAGAGTCCGGATACGTGAATGATACCCTTAGCCGTAATTGGTGTCTTATTTTTTATTTTCATTATTAAAATTGATATGTGGAAATTAATAAGAAACTATTACTACACACCGAAGTAAAAGTTTAGAAGATTTTTAAAGTAAAATAAAGGAAATTATGTTAAATTGTATAAGGGTAGGATTATTGTGTTTTTATTGTTAGTAAATAGATAGGTTAAGTAAAAAATTCACAATTTTTAATTGGAGGTCATTAAAATTAATTATCAAAATAAATCAGAAAATCCAATAACAAATGGAAAAGCTATTGCTACTTTAATTTTAGGTATTTTATCAATTCTTGCAATTGCTTTCTCAGGACTTGGTCTCCTATTAGGTGTTACAGGGTTAATACTAGGTATTATCGGATTAAATGAAATTAAACGATTCGGACATGAAGGAAGAAAAATGGCTATCGTGGGAATTGTTTGTAGCTGTTTAAGTATCTTAATAACATTATTTTTAATAGTAGTAGGTGTATTGCTTTTTATGTCAATTTAGTTGATCGGTGTAGTAGTTACATAAATAGTAAAGAATTTTGTCTCAGTAAGAATGTATCTATAAGAGGTGAGTTGAATTATGAAAATAAATAAAGGGATTTTAATAATATTTTCTACTTTAATGTGTTTTATTGTATTGTCTGCTTGTGGAAGCTCAACTGAAAATTCAAGTACTACGTTGGAAAATCAGTCACAAAACAATAGCTCCAATCAAAGTACAAATGAAGAATTTTCGGAGAATGCTCCAGATTCTGAAAGCAATGATCGTGACAAAAAGGAAATAGACAATAATGATACAAATGAAAAAGAAGATACTTCAAGCAAGAATACAGCAATTGATGAAACGTCATCTTCTAATAATACTGATGAGAACATGAAAGAAAAGTATGTAAAGAAGATTAATGAAACTAAAAGTGAAGCAGAAAAATTGGAAGCTACAGATTCTTCGACATACGCTTTGAAAAAAGTAGAAGACGATAGATGGGGAATGTGGGATCAATTGCTGAATGAAATATATGGAGCTTTAAAAGAGCAATTGCCAGCAGAGGAATTGGAGCAATTAAAAGAAGAACAGAGGAATTGGATAAAAAACAGAGATGAACGTGCATTGGAAGCATCACTAAAATATAAAGGTGGTACTCAGGAGCACTTAGAATATTCGGCTGTCTCAGCAAATATTACAGAAGAAAGATGCTATGAATTGGTTGAGGATTATATGAAATAAAGAGATTAGTTAATTATAATCAGGAGCAAATATAATGGATATATGGATTGTAGTAGGAAAAGTGATTTGTTTATGAAATATCAACAATTTGGTTTGATCATAACAATAATTACTATAAATATAGTGTTAGAATTTATAAAGTAAATGTTAAAGAATTATTTTAGTAAAGGGTAAGAATTTAAAAGGAATTTAGATATCAAGCGGAAATAAGTTAAAATATGCCATAGAAACTTTTTAAGCTAATTATAGTTAGAATGGTTTATAGTTTATGAAGCATTCTTACACTACAACGAATTAGTATTGATACCTAGAAGGGACGTACAAAACCAATGGATTTCGAAACAGTTATGCAAGAGCTTGAGGCATTAGGTAAGGAACGAACGAAAAAAATATACATATCTAATGGAGCACATGACCCTCTTTTTGGTGTAGCAACAGGTGCTATGAAACCAATCGCAAAGAAAATAAAAATAAATCAACCTTTAGCTGAGGAGCTTTATGCTACAGGTAACTATGATGCGATGTATTTTGCAGGTATAATTGCAGACCCAAAAGCAATGACTGATTCGGATTTTGAACGTTGGATTGAAGCAGCATATTTTTATATGTTGTCTGATTATGTGGTAGCTGTAACATTAGCTGAGTCAGAGCTTGCACAAAGCATTGCCGATCATTGGATTGCAAGTGGTCAGGAGCTGAAAATGTCATCGGGGTGGAGTTGTTACTGCTGGTTATTAGGAAATAAACCAGACAATGAATTTTCTGAAAGCAAGATTTCCCAAATGCTCGATACTGTTAAAAAAGAAATTCATAATTCTCCAGAACGAACGAAATCAGCTATGAATAATTTTCTATATACTGTAGGGATTTCCTATTTACCACTGAATGAAAAAGCGATTGAGACAGCAAAAGAAGTAGGTACAGTAGAAATAAAGCGGGAAAATAAAAAAAGCAGCTTACTAAATGCTTACGAAAGTATTCAAAAAGAAATCGATAAAGGAAGACTAGGCTTCAAACGGAAGTATGTTAGATGCTAAATTTCAGCTGCAAATAAATAAGTAAGCAAGATTTACGCTTATTTCAAGGAACAAGAATTTTTAAAGTAGAGCATCATTATAAATGAAATTGCTCTTTTTTTTCTCAAAGTTGGAAATAGCTGAACCTCAATGGGATTAATGGGCAGCAACAACAGGAAAGACTGATCTTCCAGGCATTGATGGTGAAAATGGGAAATTACCAAAAGATTTCCCTCATGGAACCGAATTCAAACTGACAAATACTAAAGTAAACATGACATTAAAATCTCTTTATTGTTTTTCAAAATATATGTAATAAAAAACCATTATTTGATTTTAATGATAAGACGAATAATTTCAAATGTTTCACTGCAACTTAAGTTTTCAATTCCAACAGGATCGACCGTGTTCACAAGGTAAAAGTCACTAAATTCCATTATACTCTTTGAAAAAAATGGAAAATAATAGATGGGGAATTTGGGATAAATTGCTGAATGAAATTTATACTGCTTTGAAGAAGCAATTATCACAAAAAAAAATGAACCAATTAAGGGAAGAACAGCGGACCTGGATAGAAAGTAGAGATGAACGAGCATTGGAAGCATCACTAAAATATAAAGGCGGTACACAGGAACACTTAGAATATGTGGCTGTGCTAGCAAATCTTACAGAAGAAAGATGTTATGAATTAGTAGAGAATTATATGAAATAATATTTTTCATAAACTTAACCTTATATATAAATCGTTGTGTGGTATTAAAACTTCACTTAACCTTTTCTCTATAACAAAGAAGTAATCTTAAACATGTGGAATATGGTAAAATTATTAAAGTAATGGAGGGAAATAATGGTGAGGAAGAAAACTAAACTAGAAAATCCAACAATCACGATAATCTATAGTATTCTGGGAATTTTATTAGGGTTTAGTGGTGTTTATTACTTATTTAATGGACAAGGTTTTTTTGATTTGTTAATGGGAATATCACTTATCATTACTGGTTTTATAGGTGGAGTTTTAGGATTGATCCAATATTTGCAAACTAAAACTAGAAGGACATAAAAACTTTTCCAACATAAAGGAGTACGAAAGATAATTTTACATAAAATTTCACGTTTACAAAACTTATTTTAAGTGAAAGGGGAATTTATAATGATAGAAAATGATGAAATTGTTGCTAACAAGGAGCTTTCTCTAGCTCAACGTGAAGAATTACTCGGTGTATTGAAAGAGCGTTTTGAGAAAAATATGCATCGTCATAAAAATCTTGAATGGAGTAAAGTTCAAGAAAAATTGGATGATAATCATGACAAACTGTGGTCACTCTATGAAATGGAAAGAACGGGTGGTGAGCCAGATGTTGTTGATTATGATAAAGAGATGAATGAATACATTTTTTATGATTGTTCAGCGGAAAGTCCTAAAGGGCGAAGAAGTGTTTGTTACGATCGTAAAGCGCTAGACTCAAGGAAAAAAAACAAACCAGAAAATAGTGCAATGGATATGGCAGCTGCCATGGGCATTGAACTGTTAAATGAAGAACAATATCGAGAGCTACAGAAACTTGAAAAATTCGACTTAAAAACATCTAGTTGGGTGCTAACACCTTCTGATATTAGAGATCGTGGCGGTGCAATATTTTGTGACTGTCGTTATGATCATGTGTTTCTTTATCATAACGGAGCGGACTCATATTATGGATCAAGAGGTTTCCGTGGTTTATTAAGTATTTAAATTTAAACAAACAGTTAATATAATAAACAAATAAACGAAAAGACGCGTGTACGAATCGTGTCTTTTTTCTATTCTGTTTACTTAATTTGGTCGGTACTATACTGGTTACTACGTATTAAAATATAAAGAACAAAGCTGTTCAAAATACATCAATGGTATTTATCTCAATTTTTAGTCGTTAAAAAGCATCTATCAAAATTAGATTGAATTAACACGTAACCAATTGAATAATAAAACTTAAATTCTCGTGATGAAGTACTCTTTAAAAAAAGATTTATTCTTGACTTGATACACTACTCTGCGATACAATATACTGGTAGTAAGTAATACTGAATATCTGTAATAAATAGTACTGGGAAAATAGTATAAAATACAAATGGGGTAGAAAATTGGAAAATATAACAGAAATGTTAAAAGGGGTACTCGAGGGTTGTGTGCTTGAGATCATTAGCCGCGGCGAAACTTATGGCTATGAAATTACACAACAGTTACGTGAACTTGGCTTTACTGATGTTGTTGAAGGGACAGTTTATACAATTACTACGCGCCTTGAGAGGAACAAACTGGTGGACTTTGAGAAAAAGCGATCTACTGTGGGACCACCGAGAAAATTTTACACACTCAACACAGCAGGTAAAAAGCAACTAGAAATCTTTTGGACAAAATGGGATTTTGTCTCAAGCAAATTAAATGAATTAAAAGCAAAACAATAGAAGTCTTTTTACAAAAATAGATCAATTAAGCAATCTTTTTAATAAGTCGCAGTAGGCATTTGTTGTTTGGTAAGAATGTCATAAATTAAAGATACAATTAACTAATGAGAATATGTAAAACAACTTATTACTTAAAGGAGGAGATGAAAAATGAACTTTTTAGAAAAAATCACTGGCAGTGATATGACGAAAGAAATGAAAGGTTTTGAAGCACGATCTAAAGTCTTGCCAGCAGAATATCAAACTGCTTGGAAAGAAATTGTTAGTAATCTCTGGGTTCACGGAGATTTTAGTGGTCGTAATTTGATGCCTATTTTTGACAGTGCTCTAGAACTGCTTGAAGTAACATCAGCAGATGGTCAGAGCGTTGAAGAAGTACTTGGGGATGATATTAAAGGCTTTTGCACAGCACTTGTTGATGACGAAGGAGCAAAAACGTATCGAGATAAATGGCGTGACCAACTCAACAAGAACATAGCAAGAAAATTAGGAGGGTTGAAATGAGTATCAAAAAAATCATTGAAGGCAAAAAAGAATGGAGAGCTCATGTTTCGCGCGTCAAAGCACTTCCTCAAGATTATCAAATTGTTTATAAAGAAATCCAAAAATATCTCTTCAAAGTTGGCCCTGTGGAGCTTAACGAAGGTATTGGACTGTTCTCTGACATTCTCAGCTTCTTTGAAGAAGGTGCAGCTGCAGGAAAAGATGTGCTTCAAGTCACAGGAACAGACGTTGCTGCTTTCTGCGATGCTTTGATTGAAGATTCACCAACTTATGCGGATCTCTATCAAAATTCGGTTAATGAAAAAGTGGATAAAGCTATGAAAAGATAGGTTAAATGTAGCTTTTGACGGAAAAAATCCATAAATCTTTTGCCTGAGTACTTTAATACTTGAAGTACATTGAACGAGCTTGTTATATATTAATTCTCTAAACTTTCTAAGTGCGCTAAAATAAATAAGTGTTTTTTATTTTTGAAATCACCTTTTATTAGGTTAAAGCTTCTTATTACACTGTCACTATTAACGGTGCGGTTCATAATAAGGGCTTTTTTTATTTAGGATTGAGAAACTGTAAACACCTGTAAAGAGCAGGTTGGACCATTGGTTAATAAATTTTAGCTTGTTTTTTAATAAACGTAAAAGATTAATAGATATAGATAAAAAAATAAGTAAATAAACGATAAAAAACGTTGAGTTACCCTTAATGTCTTTATCGTTTATTTTTAATGTTGTTTATCGAAAGCAAGCTTAGGAAAGCAATATTGTTATGATTTAATAGGAATACATATGTCACAATAAGGGTTGCTAACTGGATCACCAATATATTTTTCCATCATTGGTTTGTTTTCCATTTCATAACCATGCATTTGAAGTAACTGAAAAATATCAGAATATGCTTTTTGAATAGCTTCTGCTGTATGTTTTACTTCGCAAATCATATACTTTCCACCAGTAAGTTCTCCTTCAGAAACTGAATCATCACAATGAAATTCTTTTGGAATGACTATACAAGCATCAAATCTACAGTTTTCAGGAAGTGTAGTTTCAGGATTATCTTGAGCTATTGCAAATAATATCGCAGTTTCAAGAAGATTTTTCTCCTTAGCCCAATTTTTTAACTTCTCCATTACTTCCGTATTAGCAGGACCATAAGGACCTACTCTTCGCATATAAGCAATTCGATCGTTTGGTATTGTTTCGATTTTGAATTTCATAATTTTCCTACCTTTCTAATCTTTATTTGTTTAGTACGTTTCGAATGTAGCATGCTTAAAAAATTTATACATGTTAATTTTTAAAATTTAGTGAAAAAAATTGAGTTAGTTAAGCTTGTTTTTCTATGCTAAAGGAAGTAGAGTATGAACAAAATATGCGTTTGTTATGTGTTAATTGTTTTAAAAGAAAATGGATCATAGTCATTCGTTATTGTCATTTGATGGAGATCGTAGGGGTAGGCAGAGGAAAGGGGAATTTCGTTGGAAAATTCAAAAATATTGTTGATTTATCTCTGTAACTATCTTATTACTCATTATTCCTACAATGGTCTATATCTGGATTACATAAAAAATTACCCTAAAGTCAGACAGAATTCAATGTCTACTTATAGGGTACATTTTATACCTGGATCTATTATTCCTCTAAATCAATGATAAACGGTTCAGTATATAATTCGTTTTGTGCATAATCGGTTATATAAAACTGGTAAACATAAGCCCCCGTTGGAACTTCCACATCTTCAAGAATGAGTTCGTTTTCAACTATGAAGGCATCACCCTCCATAAGTCCTTCTTCATCGGTTTCTTCGTTTGTATATTCAAAGAGGGGAATAATTTCATCTCCTGGCTTAATGGATATGAGGTTTTTATCTGGCATATTCGATTCGGGAAGTAAGCCTCTCCAAGCTCCGTGAATTTTATAATATCCACCTGGCTCTTTACTGTCATCCCAAAACCAAGATGCGATAATATTTACGTCTTGTCCATTTAAGACAACAGGTATCGAATAACGGTTGTATGCGTCTGTCTCTTCCTTAACATTAAGAGAAACAAGTTGACCATTTAAGCCAGTCCAATATCCTGTGAAATTATCCTTAACAATACCTGTGTTGGGATCGTAAATAACGTTATTATCCATCCCTAAATGAAGAATCTCTGTCTCATCTTCATCAATATAGTATCCTAACGTACTATAAATATGTTCAATGTTTTCGTATTCATTTTCACTAAATTGTACGGTAAACACATCATCATCTTCTGCAGAAACATCTGTAATGTTAATCGTGTTAGTTTCACTACCTGATACAGTTGTGTATTCTTGGATAAAATCACCATAATCATCAGAAAAATCAAATTCTAAATAAGTTGATAGATTATCAGAGAAGTTCTTTTTATCTTTATAAGGAAAATAAATAGATAAACCTTCACCATATTGACGAGTGTCTCCGTTTATTTTATAAACAACCGCTGACTTTATTGCAGATAAAACAAGTTCGGCTTCAGGATATTCACTCGTCAGATTTTTTGCAAAATGTCCTAAATCAAACAAGTCTGAATATCCTTCATTGGTACTGCCTCCTCCGTAACTTTCCGCTTTGCTAAGACTTCCTGAAATCATATTTCGTTCGGAAGGAGTTTGTAAATCAGGAGTTGCTACTTCCATAAGATCATCAAGTGCATTCAAAACGTGCTTCACTTTTGATAAATCGGTTACTGATAAGGTAACGGTAGCATCTGTATCTTGCTCTTTTGCTTGCTTGTAAAATCCGTCTGCAATGACTTTTCCAAGCGCAGCTCCATCCATAGAAGGATTATTAGTTAATTCGTCTAAAATAGGTGTATAATTCCAGCCATGCCCAGGTTCTAATTCTTCAGAAGCCACTAAATATTTCCCAAAAGGACTAACGGTGTGCGCAATTTCTAAAGAGGCCATAAGACATGCATCAAAACCAATAACTTCAAATATCACTCCAGTTTGGTCATAAGCATCTTGTAAAGCTGTATGTAATTCTTTTAATGTTAAATTGTCTAAGTCATTTACTTCATCCACACCATATCCGCCAAGAGGTCCTCCACCATGGTTCCAAAGATCCAATACATATTTTTCAGCAGGGAAATTATGGATTGTCCAAACGATAAAATTCGTTAAAGTTTCAGGCTTTCCGATATTCTGATTTCCAAGGTCAGCTAAATTTGTTAAATGTCCTTCTTCCACTTGCCATACTTGATTTTGTGAGGGGTCAATTTCTTCGTTCAACCACTGCTTTGTTCCACCGGTTTGAACAATCACGTTCAAATCAGGACTTGAGCCGATTTTCATCATTTCATCTAAATCAGAGGAACCAGCACCATACATTTCATTGGTTTCTTCATCGACGGTGCTTTCTAAATCTGTGCCATTTAAAAACACCATAAATGTGTACTCGGCTTGTTCCGCTCTAATTGGATCACTGCTTGTGTCTAATTTGTTTTCTACCTCACTTATCTTCTTTTCGTCTTGTTCGTCCGTTGTTACCTCTTCATCTATACAGCCAACTAAAACGAAGAGTACTAGAATACTAGTCCATAACAAACCAATCTTGGATCTATTCCAACCCATTATGTCCACCTACTTATGTTTTATAAGAAACAAGAAGATTTTATCATTTTTTTGTGCAATGAGGGAAAGTTTTTTCACACGTTATGAGGGTTTCAAGGGGGGGAGTCTTATTTACAGCGACAGTAACATAAAGTGTTATGTTAAAATTAGGAAAATCAATTGATTAATGTTAAAACAGAAGATCTTGAATAAAGGGAGAAGTGATATTATGAAAACGTTATTTTCAGCTATTATCATGATGATTATGTTGATCGGTTGTTCGAAGTATGATGTTGAACCTACAAAAAGACTGTCTTTAGAAGAACAAATCAGCAGGGTTATGGTAGAAAATAAATTAGAAGATAAAGAAATTATTGATTATGACATTAAAGATCATTTTATATATGTCATTTTTAAAAATAACCATATTAATAGTAATAATCATAATCCAGATCTAGTGATCTTAAAGAGTAATAATAAAAGATTAGAATGGGTTGCTGGTCCAGATGATATAACAATGTCAATGACAGCTCAAGAGGTTGGTGGAATGATATTTGGAAGGAAGGATGGTCCATCTGTAACATTAATTTTATCAGATAAACAACCACAAGAATCGAATGTAAAAGGAGTTAAAGTACTTGGAGAGAGAGCTAAAGCAGTAACGTACGTAGAAGAATACACAGAAGATTTTTCTATGCAGTATATGTATTGGATTGCCTACACTGACGAAGAACCTACAGTTGAAGATATAGAAATTATCATGAAATGAATCGGTTAAAGAAAAAAATTTAAGTATCTATGTTATCTATGAAAAATGTGTTCTTTCTACTTACTTGAAAGGAGAGTTAGCTTTTCTCAAATACAAGAAGGATGAGAGGTAGAACAACATTGGTATGTAGATAAATTTGATGCTCAGTTTATCTATTAAGATGAAAATAAAGTCATACTGAGTTTTTGTAAACCAAAGCTTATTAAATGTCAGATTAATGTCTTCTACAATTGTATTTCTTATATTTTCCATTTTGTGTTAATGTAAAGTGACTCACTTAATTCAGGAGGCACTAAAATGAAACGTTTACCAAGGCTTTGTTAAAAATATCCCAATCTTAAGGTCTTTTGAAAGAGATGAGTTATTTTATTCAGTAACTTTTATTCGCCAATATAATAATGCTAGTATTGTTCATTTCAGCATTGATAGAGAAGATACTGATGAAATTAATTGGGATTTTCGAGAACGTGATCAAACTTGGTTTGGTTTAGAAGTAGATGACGGAAAAGGAACTGAATACGACTGTCAAAACGAGGGAGGTGGAGGCTCTGTAGGTGATACATCATATCCTTTTATTGTCACACCATCTGTACCAGATGATTCTTCAGAAATAAAATTTATTTTTAAAGAATTTAAAGCACCTTTTAAAGAAGCTACAGGCTTTGAATTTATCATATAAAGGGATAAGCAAATACCTTATATTAGCCAAAGACTTCATGATCAGAAGTCCTCTTTATTTTTATCCGTTCTTTTTAAATCTGTTTTTTGTATTTGTGTATATTAACGCAAATATGATAATAGAGATTAGTAAAATAAGAGCAATCATAAATAAAACCTGGTTTTCCACTATATCGCTGAATGCAAATAATAGGATACAAAAGCTAACACCAAACATAATTTTCCCCATAAATTTGCATAATGCTACTTCGTCATACTCAGCCTTTTCACTTTCAGACATTGTATTATAACCTGCAAGTAGGAATGCACCTTTACCTTTTGATAGGATTACAGCGAAAATTAAAAATGGAATAAGGATAATAAAATTTACAAGTGCTCCGATCACACTAATTACCACCTTTTTGAAAATTGCTTAGTTATAATTTTTGACCGTACTTATTTATACGTTTGAAGTAATTCATAGGTTTCATAAAGTATTAAGCGATCACAAAAAGTATCGAAAATTTTTAGTTCTATGATAATTACTTGGTTAACATATTTAAGAATAGTATCTGACTAGTTAAAGAATTTACTAAGAGAATAAACAGAAAGTATTTACAAAAATTTCCGATTGGATTATTGTTATAATATTATGATTGATTAATCAATCATTTTAGAATTGTATATAGAATGTGGAGTGGATATTAATGATAAATAGTGAAAATAAAAGAACATTAGAAATGAAAAAAAGAGAAGTACTTCATGTAGCAACTGAATTGTTTAGTATGAAAAGTTATGAAGCAACAACTATGTCTGATATATCTAAAAAAGCAAATGTGAGCTTTGGAAGTGTTGCATCTTATTACGGTAATAAGGAGTCATTATTTGCTATTTGTATTGAACAACCTTTAGAAGAGTTTGTAGATATCTTTTTGAATTTTAATAAACATCCAACTTCAATTATTGATCAATTAAAGGAAATGATTAAGCAACATTTCATATTATTTTCTAACATGAAGGTTTATCTGAGATTAATCGTTCAAGTTATCGCCCAGCATGAACGTTTTCCAAATGAATTTAAAGTGATTACTCAACACACAGAACTAATTCAAAATGATATAAAAAAATTTATTAAGTACGGTCAGGAGGTAGGACAGCTTATAGATGGAGATGCAGAGAGGTTATCGGTAGCTTATATTAATTTTCTTTTCGGTACAATCCTTTCATATGCCAATAATCCAAGTGAAGAGGAGCAGCACGAATTCATTTCAATCGCTATTAGAATGTTCGGACCAATTTTATAAGATGCTGAGTAAATTAGGTTTTCTTAAAGACTATCATTCATTTAGTAAAATGATTAAGTTAAGAATTGTACTTTTGTTAATATCTGTCTTCTTTAACGCAACGGTTATGCCTTATGTTGTTGTATATTTTGTTGAACGGGTTGGAATTAACAAAGCTTCATTGATGGTTTTAGGTGTAGGGATAGCTGGAATACTAGGAGGGTTACTAGGAGGAAAGCTAGGAGACAAATATGGAAGGAAAAAAATGATTATATTAGGGGAAATAGGAACTGGAATTGGTTTTTTCCTAGCCTGTTTCTCAAGTGTATTTACTGAAATGCTTATCGCTATTATTTTTATTAGTTTTCTCTTAATTTACTTTTTTTCTGGCTTATCAGGTCCAGCTTATAGTGCTTATATCATTGATGAAACAACAAATAAAAATCGTAAATCTGTCTATGTTGTACTTCTATGGGTGTCAAATTTGTCTTTTGCACTTGGAAGTATATTAGGAGGTTTTTTATTTAAACAGTATTCTTCTTTATTATTTTTCTTAGTAGGTTGTAGTTCTATTTTATCATGTATCTGTATAGCAATTTTTATCCAGGATCATTTTATTAAGCGAAAAGTGGAAACAAATAATATCCGTGTAAAAAATCAATTAAAACCTAATAGTAATAAACTTAAAGTTTATCAGCATATGCTAAAAGCTCCTATTTTTCGATTCTTAGTTTTGCTAACTTTAATTCTTTCATTAATGAATAATCAATTACCATATTATTTAAGTGTACATTATGTAAATATATTTGAAACAGAGGGATATACAATTTTAGGATTTTTAAGAAGTGAAAATACACTTATTATTTTCTTTTTAACTTTTGTTATCACTAATCTATTGAAGAAAGTCTATGAAATGATATCTCTATTATTTGGTGTAATGTTGTTTTTTATAGGATATATAGCTCTTAGTATGGGTGAAATACCATCAATTTTATATATAGCTATGGCTATTATGTCAATTGGTCAAATCATATATTCTCCAGTAATACAAACAATCTCAGCTGATGTAATTCCAGATGAACATAGAAGTACATACTTGAGTATTCTAGATGTAATTGGACATATAGGTGGTTTATGTGCGTTTTTATTTGTACCACTTATGCAGTATATACAGCCTTTTAAAATATCAATCATTTATGGTGTATTTGGTTTTATATCATTAATTATTATTTATCGAATAAAACAGAATCGGAAAGAAGTAAAGAGTACTATTACTAATGTAAGTTAATTGATCGTAACTAGAAGTATATATTTGTATGTTAACTAATAGCAAACGTGCTTATTTGATCAGCAGGGACAAATGCTTATATATCCAAAAAACAATTAGTCACTCTTTGCGAAAATCTAAGATACATAATTAGTTCAACAAATTTTCTATTATTCTGAAGAAATATGTCCTATTTTTCGGTGGATAGAAAAATGGGGAAAAGAGATTTATAAAGAGAAAGAGAACCCTATATAAGAGTTCTCTTAATTACTAATATTCTCTAAGTATCGACGATTTCTGTTATGTTAAAGAAGATGCAATATTGTTTAAACCGTCAAGAATGGATGGTTTATTTCCACCACAATAGAATGAAGTAACCAATTGATAGCATGTATCTTGATTAATTAAAAAACATTTGTGTGTTCCCATTTCGTAGACAAAGTAATTTTGTTCTTCACCTTTTAACGCATCAAACACTTTATATTTTTCAAGTTCAAATAATTCTCTTGCCCCATTTTGAGCTAAATCAAGAAACTCTTCTCTCGATACTTCTCTTAGTGCCACTAAATCCACTTTTTCGTTCATGTTAAAACCTCCAGTTTTTATCTATAATTTATTACCTGAAAACGTAACTCCTTTATCAAGAGATGTTTGTCAGGTTATTTTTAAAAAGAACTTTTTTTGTGAACATAATTCATACTTTGTTTTATTAATTGCTTGTAAATTTTATCATAATATTATTTTTAAGTGGTAACCATCTGTTTCAAATATGTAGATATAATTAATAGTTCCCGAATAGGTCATATTAAAACATTGATGTTAATGTCAATAAGTATGTTTTTGACAACTAATTTAATATTTTAGAGTAGGTGTAATCTAATTTAATGAGGATTACACCCTTTAAATTATTTATTCGGTCAGGATATTTGCTATGTTGACTATTTTATTTGCTCTTTTTCCATTATATTTGCTTTTTTTATAAATATATTTGCTAATTTGTACGATTTATTTGCGCTAATTCAAGATATGTTAGTTTTTCGACAAAAAACGACACAACCACCAATCCATCTATCGATCCACCTAGAAAAATCTTTCTATAAAAGCTTTATGCTTGTTGGTGTATACCTCTTTTTCTTTCTTCAACAAATTAGCGTATCGTTCACGATCACTGCTGAAATTCACCTCTTTTTCTTTAATCGTTTCAAGTATATTTGAGGTAGTAGGTAATAAGGTATTGTCTTCTTGGTTTACTGATAAAGCAAAGTCAAATCCTTTAGAACGATAAGCAAACTGGATGAAGGGAGTATAAGCTGCTGCCGATAATATATTTGCGTGCAGCTTTAAGTTAATTGAAAAATGACATTTGCTTAAAAAAGAGTATATTTGTGATGCATGACATACCTCAGGAATGATCGTTACATGATCTTTGTTATTAAGACGATGATAAAAATTCCAACAAGATTCAATATCTTGATCCCACATTGGATAAATGACAATATGGTATCCTTTAGATTGCAAGTAGAAACAACTTTCAATAAGCTGATCTTCTAGTAAAGCTTCATTATATCCAAAAAGTTTGTTAAATGTCGTTCCCCAGTTAATGGCGATTAGTGGGTTTTGTATCGAGTTTAAATAATTATTAATAATATAGTGATCAAAATTAGGACTATAAATAAAACCTGAGTCCCCAATCACTTCAACAGAAGATCTTACTGGTGTTAAACTTTCTAAAAATTTGTAGGTTAACGGACCTCTTATTCCCGTATATTTGATTGATTCAACTACATTTTTTATCCGATTTGTATTTATTTTACGATTATTAAAAAAAGTGGATGGTTCATAGTACTCTCCATTAATATATTTAGATACAGTTTCCTCTGTCAGATAGTCGATTCCAGTTCCATAACTATAAAGTGGTATTCCAAGCTCGATTGCTTCTTCAGCAAGTGTTAAAAAAAGATCGCCTTGAAACAGTGATCCTCCTCCTAAAACCACAGCATTGATCGTTTCCTTACTAAGTAAATGCTTTATTCCTTTATTTTCCTTAATGTCATATGCAATGACTTTTTCAACAGAGTTTGACCATTTATTTATAGAATGGACAAATGATTCATAGCAGACATCGTCTCCGACATTATTAAATCCTAAGTAGCCAATATATAATACCTTCAATTTGGATATTCAACTCCTTATTACTTAGTATTTTTTAGAATTGATTTTATTGTTTTAACTAAGAACGTAGCCCTAGCTTTGACAGAATGTTTTTTACGAACCATTTCATACCCGTTTTTAGCGATTTCATTTCCGATTGTTTGATAGTTTTCTAGATAATACATGGCTTTTTCTTTATAGTTTTCTTCGTTAATCTCAACAAAGTGTATACCAGGAATAAACCCTAAATCTTCTAATTCTTTTGAATGTGAGGCCATTAGAAGACTATGGGAAGCGAGCACTTCATAATATTTCATCACGGGGTATTTATAAATAGAGTCGCAAGTGAAAAATATTTTTGCGCGGTTAAGCTCTTTTGCATACCTACTTCCAACAAGGTAATTTTCTTCATCATATTTTTCTTTATCATATCCTGGATGCTCATGATAAATGAAATTAGGCATATCCTTCATTCCTTTTAATACAGCTGCTCTTAGTGGATAGATCGGTGGGTACGTTGAACCCATTAATAGAAAATCAATGTCTTTTTCTTGGTTATAATTCTGAAAAACATCTATATTTACAAAATGAGGAAACCATATCATTCTCTCCTCATATTCCGGAAACATATCTATAAAAGTATCGCGATAATGAGTAAATAGGTGTTTTATCTTATTTTCTTCAATAAATTGTTTTCTGTAGCTAGTTTTGTATTGTAAATCATGCATAATCATTCCTACAGGAATAGTACATGTTTTTAACCCTTGTATTTCAGGACATCTAGTTGGTCGTAAATCGTTTAATAAAATAAAATCAGGTATAAAATCAAGAGATGACAGAATATCATGAATATTTCCTGATTCTTCCCAAATAGTTAATTTAGTAAGTTTACTTAACGATTGGGAGAGATAGTAATTATTTCGTTCGATTCCACTAGACCAATCCTTTGTTATAAAAAGTAGTTTTAACTTTTTAAACAACATATCTTCTCTCTCCTTATTTTTAAAATGGTAGAAATCATATATTCATAACATATGAATTTATTTACATTGTGGAACAAGACAGATTATTTAGTTTTAAATAAAACTAGAACCCTAGTTTATTTATTTACGTACATTAATAGAAAAAGGATAGGAGAGATAACATGGGGAAAATTCTATTATCAGGGTATTATGGTGAATACAACACAGGTGATGATGCACTTTTAGTTTCATCATCTTGGGCATGCTCTCAATTTTTTCAATCTGATGAAATACTAGCAACTGCAGCACAATTACCAAGACTTGATCAGAAATTTGCTGTAGCACCTTTGTTTGTGAAAGAAGAAAACATGAAGAGTGAAAATTTATTAAGAATGTATTATCATGCTTTAACATCTGACATGATTGTGTTTGGTGGAGGATCCGTTTTTCATTCTACGGATAAATTGACACGAGACTCAGATTTAATTGATTTAAGTAGAGGAAAAGGTGCGATTGCATTAGGGGTTTCTTTTGGGCCATTTAGAGATAGTGGAGCAGAACTAGCGTGTAAAAAATTTGTGAATAATCTCTCATATATTGGCGTACGTGATCAAGAAAGCTACGATATTGTTAAAAGTTTAGCTCATGACATCAATGTAGAGAAAACGTTTGATTTAGCCGCACTCTTTCCAATTACTCAACTAGAAAATAACGTCAAAAAGAGTCCCTCAAAACGTAAGGGGCTTGCCATTTCGTTATGCCATTACGAAAGGTATATTGGTTTAAATACTGCCACAGAGAAAATAAGATTCGAGAAGATTTTAAATGTGTTAAATCGTCTTACAGAAGAAGATGTTGAAGAATTGATTTTTATTGACTTTAATGGGCACCCAGTATTTGGAGATGTTGATATTCATAGTGAAATGATGAGAAGGCTTAACATCCAGATCCCCGTTTCACGAATACCTTATCAAGATAATCCAGCTACTGTTTTAGATTTAATTTCAAGATGTAAAGGACTTGTTGGAATGAGACTCCATAGCTGTATATTTGGTTATTTAACTGAAACACCTACTGTCATCTTGTCTTATCATCCGAAATGCATAGGGTGGGCAAAGCAGATTGACGCAAATCCTAATTTCACAATCGATTCAAACAATTTTGAAGAAGAGCAGTTGTATTTATCTATCATGAACATATTGCATGATAGGTACACATCACCAAAATTACCTCTTCAAGGTGCAAAAGACCTAGCGATGAAAAACTGGGAGGGAGCATTATGTTCGATGTCACAGTAGTCATCCCTCTTTACAATAAGGAAAGCTTTATACAAAGAGCAGTAACATCTGTTTTAACCCAAACTGTTCAATCATTTGAAATTGTGATAATTGATGATGGATCTACAGACGATAGCTTAATTAAACTAGCAGAAATTGAGGATCCTCGAATTCGAATTATTAAACAAATAAATGCCGGAGCTTCTGCAGCAAGAAATAAGGGTATAAAAGAAGCTAAAAATGATTTTATCGCATTTTTAGATGCGGATGATGAATGGAAACCAACATTTCTTGAGACTGTATTCCGTTTAATAGAAAAATATCCAGAAGCCGGAGCATATGCTACCGCATACCAAATTTTTTTAAAGAATGGCAGAAAAATCACACCAAAAATTGAATACATTCTTCCATCACCCTGGGAAGGTCTAATAGATCAATATAGTAAAAGTGTTCTCAAAGATCTCCCTATAATCTCTTCTGCCGTTCTTATTCCAAAGAAAACGTTTGAAAAAGTTGGTGTATTTGCTGTAAATCATCATCATGGGGAAGACCAAGATATGTGGTTTCGAATAAGTCTTCATTATCAAATTGCATATAGTCATACAAACCAAGCAACTTATTATCGTGGTCTGCCAAATAGCATGTGTACTGTTCTCCATACTACACAGCCTTATCCTATAATTAAAACGTTAAAAAATGTTTTGCAAAATAAAGAGGTGGAGCCAACAAACGAATTAAAGGAATACTTAGTTAAAGTAGAATTGGACTATGCCGAAAGACTTATAAGAACGAATCGCACGAAAGAGGGGTACAGTATCGTTAAAAATATGAGTACAAAACGATTTAAAATCAAAAAGGTAAAAACTTTATTTTTATATTTGAAACAAAGAATTCTTTTACGATTGGGTTGTAGAAAACAACGAAATAAAGATCTTACTCACTAAAATTAGTAATATAGTTGGAAGAGTGTTTTTCTATTTACCAATGAAAATTAGATGTCTTGTGTCTATTTAATTTAGTTCGTTTGAACTGTTTTTTTTCTTCTAATATATTTACCTCATACATTGAAGAGATAATTGAATAGCATATGCATTACATTGATAGAAAGGGTGATGGATATGAAGGTTGTTATTTTGTGCGGTGGTAAGGGACTTAGAATGAGAGGGTTAGAAGAAAATATACCGAAAGCTTTAGCACGTGTGAATGGAAAACCTATTATTTGGCATATTATGAAATTATATAGTCAATATGGTTGTAATGAATTTATATTACCACTTGGGTACCAGGGAGATAAAATTAAAGAATATTTCATTGATTACAAGTGGAAGGAAAGCGATATTGAGTTCTCTTTAAACGACAACAAACCTATTTCGCTGGATAAAGTAGAGGATTGGTTGATTACTTTTGCAGATACCGGCTTAGAAACGATGACTGGCGCTAGAATAAAAAATATCGAGAAATATATTGAAGATGATGTTTTTCTACTAACGTATGGAGATGGATTATCAGATATTAATATTGATCATTTGATCAAGTTTCATAAGGAAAAGGGGAAAACAGTGACTCTTACCGGTATAAGAAAACAAAGTCAATATGGAATTCTTGAAGTAGACAATGGCATTGCAACGAAATTTGTTGAAAAGCCTGAGGGTAATTCAATTATTAATGGTGGATTCTTTGTCTGTAATCGAGACTTTTTTCGCTATTTGAGTGATGATAGAGGTTGTGTTCTTGAAGATCGTCCCTTAAAAAATTTAATAAAAGATGAAGAATTGGCAATTTTTGAACATGATGGGTTATGGATGTCAATTGATACACCTAAAGATTTAGTTGAAGCAAATAAAATATGGAACTCTTAGAAAGGAGGGAAACATTAGTAATGAGTGATTATATTGATAGATTAGTAAATAATATCAGATTGTTGTGGAGTAACGAGAATGAGCAAAAGTTAGAGGATAATGCAACATCTATTTCTAAGAGTCCTAAAAACTATGATGAATTAATAGAGCCGAAGACTATTAATACTACTAGTATAAAGGATTCGTCAGTCAAAAATAATTCAAACATGAACGTGGCTCATTTAGTATCCGACGCACAGTCAGTTAAAATCACAAGAAAGTTGGAAGAGAAGCAATATAACTTTTGTGTAATATCAGGAAATGAATATATCTTTAAAGTTCTCGCTCTATATGAATCTATAAAAAAATATTCAAATGAGTTTTATTTATTTGTATGTTGCATTGATGAGGTAACCTATTCGATTTTTTCTAAACTATCTCTAGAAAATTTAATTTTAGGTAAATCAGAAGATTTTGAAGATAATAAGCTAAAGAAAGTAAAAAAATCAAGAAAAACAAATGAATATTGTTGGACTTTAAAGGCACCACTAATGGAATATCTACTTGAAAGCTACAATTTACCTTCAATCATTTATTTAGATGGAGATTTGTTTTTTTTCTCAAGTCCTGAACCCATTTTTAAAGAATGGGGAGAAAAATCAATTTATTTATGCCCCCAAAGAGATTTAGATTGGGTAGAGGAAAAGTACGGAAAATTTCAAGCTGGTCTTGTAGGATTTAAGAATGATCATAATGGTCGAGAAGCACTTAAGTGGTGGAGAGAAAAATGTATAGAGTGGTGTTTTAAAGAATCTTCTCAAAATAGATTTGGAGATCAAAAGTATTTAGATGATCTAGCTCGTTTTTTCCCTAAAGTTAAAATATCATCACATCTAGGGGTGGATGCTGCTCCTTGGAATACAATTTACAATAATGATTATGAGATAACTAAAAAGGAAGATAGACCTTATATTGAGAACGACCCATTAATCGTCTTTCATTTTGCTTGTCTCTCAATTTACAATTTTTCAGAATTTGATTTGTGGTCTTTAAATAATCTGAAAATAGACACAAAGATAATTAACTATATTTATGTTCCATATTTAGAAGCTATTCGAAGAAAGATTAATGAACTTTCAAAAATTGATAATCTTGATATAGAACAGGGTCTGCAAAAAGGACACTCTTCAAATGCAAAGACTTTTTACAAATATTCTAAATTAAGACGTGAAATGGATCAGTGGGATACGTTTATGAATTTCACCGTGATTATGAGTAAAGAATATGTAATTAAAGGTTTGGCTTTGTATGAATCTATATTTAAAAAAATGCGAAATTTTCACATGTGGATTTTAACGATAGATAAAACAACCCACCAATTATTAAGCAAAATGAATTGGCCTAATGTAACACTTATCCAACTTGAAGAAATAGAGGATGAACAATTACTGAAAGTGAAGAATGAACGTGCAATACATGAGTATTGTTGGACTTTAAAAGCACCATTATGTCAATATGTTCTAAATCATTATAAAGAATTAGACCACATTATCTATTGTGATACTGATATCTACTTCTTTAATGATCCTCTGGAATTAATGAATGAATGGGGCAGTTATTCGATATTTCTAAGTAAACAGAATGGAACAATGGATTTAGAAAAAACTCATGGACAGTACCAAGCAGGTTTGATTGGGTTTAAACGTGACAATAGTGCTGCTGTGATTCTTGATTGGTGGAAAGAGAAGTGCATTGATCATTGTTCAGATGTATATAATTCTCATTATGATAGTTGGGGAGATCAGAAATATTTAGAGTCAATACCAAAGCTCTTTTCAAATATTAAGATAATTGATAATAACGGCATAAATGTAGCTCCTTGGAATTTAGTTATGAAAGGAGAACATACTGTTTTAAATAAGAGTGGAAAATTAACAATAGATGAAAATCTGTTATTTTCTTATCATTTTGGAAGTATGTTAATGATCAATAAAGACCACTATGATCTTTGGAAACTTGAGAAATTAGCTTTTTCTGAAGAAGTGATAAATTATATCTATTTACCTTATATCCATCATTTAAAAACAATTAGTTTAAAGTTACAAGCCATAACAGGAACTTCAAATCTCACTCCATTCTTAGCTCCAGTTTCTTCAAAATATACTGCGAAAAATCCATTAGATGTAAGTGAAATAAGGTTTAAGTAATGACTCAAAATACAATTAGTAATAAAAAGATCCTTGTTACAGGTGGATATGGTTTTATTGGTTCTCACCTTATCAATAGAATTTATAAAGATTGTGAGGTAGCTGTTTTCACAAGAAATACCTCAAATCCATGGAGAGTCCAAAATGCTTTACCTCATATACAAACATTCACAGGGGATATATCCATTTGTAAGGATATTCAGAATGCTGTTGAGAAATTTCAACCACATGTTATATTTCATCTCGCTGCCTATGGGGTAAACAATGCGAAAAAGAATTGTCAAGATGCTATTAAAACAAATATACAAGGAACCGCAAATACAATTATTTCAGCACAATACAGTAAAAATATAGAAAAAATTATTAATTTAGGTTCTAGTTCAGAGTATGGTGATAAAGATACAATTATTCATGAAGAAATGATGCTAAAACCCTTAGATTTATATGGCAGCACCAAAGCGTCTGCAACCTTAATCGGTCATCAGTTGGCTTCTCAGATAGGAATAAACATGATTACTTTTAGGCCGTTTAATTTGTATGGTGAAATGGAGGAATCACATAAATTATTTAGTTATGTGATTCAGCAAATTTTAAAGAACAATGTAGTGTTGTTAACACCTTGCGAACAATTGAGGGATTACTGCTATATTCAAAATCTCATCGATGCTTTCATATTAGCTATATCAAATCAGGAAATAACAAATGAAATTTTCAATATAGGAAGTGGTGAAGTACACCCTATTAAATATTTTATAGATACCATTTTTGCCTATTCCAAAACAGACTTAATACCACAATATGGTGCATTGACTTATAGAGAGAATGAAAGAATGAGTCCACAACCTGATATTTCTAAAATTAAACAGCTATTAAATTGGCAACCTAACATATCTTTTCAAGAAGGTATCAACCGCACGATAAATTGGTATAAGCAAAATTATGTTGGTAAAGGAGGAGGATTGATTAATGATAGGTGATTTTGCGGATACGTTTAAGAATAGAACAGTTCTTGTGACCGGTCACACAGGTTTTAAGGGAACGTGGCTAACGATTTGGTTAAAAATGCTTGGCGCAAAAGTAATCGGTTATTCTTTAGACCCAATAACTAAAAGCAACTTATATGACTTGTCAGGAATAGCAGATCAGATAATTGATATAAGAGGAGATATTAGAGATAGTCAGGCAGTTGAAGTGGTCTTTCAGCAGTACCGTCCTGAAATTGTATTTCATTTAGCAGCACAGCCATTAGTTAAATATTCTTATGTTCATCCTAAAGAAACGTATGATGTTAATGTAATGGGAACATTAAATATACTAGAAGCGATAAGAAAAACTGATGAAACAAAAATAGGTATTTTTATTACAACAGATAAGTGTTATGAAAATAAGGAATGGGTATGGGGATATCGAGAAAATGATCCTGTTGGAGGATATGATCCTTATAGTTCTAGTAAAGCTTGCTGTGAGTTATTAATTGCATCTTATCGTAACTCGTACTTTAATGAAAATCAATTTCATGAACATGGGAAGGTAATTTCAACAGTAAGGGCAGGAAATGTTATCGGTGGAGGAGATTGGGCAGAAGATCGAATTATACCAGATAGTATCCGTGCATTAGAAAAAGGAAAACCAATCTCCATTCGGTCCCCAAAATCGATTCGTCCTTGGCAACATGTATTAGAACCATTGAGCGGATATCTTTTATTAACATCTCAAATTCTTTCACAAGGCCCAGAATTTTCTGGAGCTTGGAACTTTGGACCTGGAGATGAAGGGATTATCTCTGTTGAAAATCTTGTTAGCTTAGTGGTTGAAAATTGGGGGGAAGGAATCTGGACTATTGATCAACAAACAGATGTTCATGAAGCAAAGCTGTTAAGCTTAGATATTAGTAAAGCAAAACATAAATTAAACTGGACTCCAAGATGGGGTATTAATGAAACAATCGAAAAAACAGTCCATTGGTATAAATCCTACAAAAATTGTGAAATTTTCAGTTTATGTACAAATCAGATAGAAGAATATTGCAGTAAGTAATTATTTAGCCCCTATTAAAAGGGGCTTTTTAAAAATGAACTAAACAAAACAACCAAAAAAGATATTTTTTTTTGTTATGGTATTAATCCGATAGAACCTTTTCGAAATAGACCATACCATTTTCATCCTTTTCCTTAAAACCCATTTTTCTTAAATAACTCATATGTTCATCATTTGATGTAAAACTAATTAGTTTACTATAGCCTTTATCTATGAATTGACTTTTGCTGTCTTCGTAAACAAAGCTTCCGATTTTAAAATCACGATATTCTGGAATAACAAAGTCCAGTTCTACCTTTAAAGTGTCTTCGTTGTGCTTAGTTGCTAAAAATATCCCTGCTGGTACCATGTTTCGTAAAATATAAAAACTAACTTCGTAAGAATTTGCTTTGAGCTTAACTGGATCTGTGAATTTCTTAAGTCCTTCTTTATAAAAATCCAGGAAATGGTTAAAATACTCTGAATTCTTTTCAATTGGGAGGATCTTAAAATATTCTTGCTTAGCACTGGCACTATATATTTTTACAAGATAATAAATGTTTATGATAACAATCCCTAAGTTCATAAAGCCAACAGGTAAAGCCCCGATTAAAAATCCATAAAGGGAAAACAAGCTAGATCCTATTAAATTGACCCATCTTAACTTAATAATTGAGCTCATTAATAAAGAGATCAGCACTATGAGAGAAGCTAAGTACCCTAACCATTCATACAAATTAATATCCATTCTTGTTAAACCCCTTTCAATAATTCCATAGAGAAAAATCAACATTTGATAACTATTAGATGTTTGTACCTTTTGACATTAATTACAAATTATGCTTAGTCAATTCATATTTCTTCAAATCCAAAGAGCAATTTTCGTTTACAAGTTATATTAAACATACTCACTTTATTCAAAATAGATTAAACTTTTAACTCCACATAAGATGGCTATTTAACTTCATAAGGATTAAAAAAGAATCGCGTATTCATATGTAAATGTATGACAAACTGCTACTAATAGTATTAATAGGCTATCCCTGAAATAATCATTCTTGTAAAAAACATAGTACATACAAAGGTTTAGTCATTTCCTTCAATATTATTCTTTATATTATTGGTCTATTTATTAGCTATTTGAATTTTTGTGTTTAACTTATCACAAATAAGTAGATATGCACACGATGAAACTAGCACATTTTATAAAGTGATTATACTTGCCCTTCCTCAGTTACTTATCAAACATATAATGTATTAAGAATCAACAAGGAGGTGGAATGAATGGGAAACTATAGAAGAAATAATAACAATGTAGCAGGTGTTTCTGATGAAAAATTAGAACGTTTAGCAGATATTTTCGATGAGGATTTTAAAGTTCCTGTGCGTGCATCAATCGATGGAGAGGATTTTTGTGATGCAGTCCGTCGTTGCTTAATCAATGACCTTGTTAATGGTCTATTAGATGAAGAAGATCGTCCAAAAAAACATCATAGATAGTAATAGAAAGTCGCAAAAGATTCCGATTGTGAAAATCAATCGGAATTTTATATCGATTCCCAATATAACTCGGTAGCAACATCATGAACTACTTCAAAAATCTAAAATCCTCACTTTAGTAACTTACTTGTTTTTCTATTAAATCAGTTTTATTTCATAATATATCCTCATTATCCCTTTTATTTTGTCTTCATAGCTAAAAGAGTTGGTTCAGACGATGGCAAAGGTTCAATCTATTTTTTTAAAAAAACCGAGTGTAATAAAACGGGTAGTGTCAAAAGTTCTATGAAAACTACCTAGAAGTTTAAGCTCTCTGCCAGTTATTAGGTGGAAAGGCTGCGCAATCGCTCTTGACAAACACACCAATGGTTTATTGGTAAGTTAAC
>NZ_JAIVKL010000001.1 GCF_020524045.1 Metabacillus litoralis | reverse complement strand
GCAGTCGCCCTGTAACCTCTACTGCCCCTAAAAAAGTCTTTTTCATCCCCATCTAAACCACCAACTCTGTTTTGGTATACCAAAAAACTGGTATTCAAAACGATTATTGTGGTGATTTTAAAAAGTCAAGAGGTTTTATGATGAATAATCTAATCTTTTATGACATTTGCATTTCAATTAAACTTAGCTTGATTCAAACAGAAAATCGTCCAAAAAAACCTTACATAATTTGTAAGGTTAGCTTGATGACATTGGGCTCAGCTTCCTCCCCGGCGAATCTTGTGTCTGCAGCGCAATGGAACGAACTTGTTTTTTAGCCTAACTGAATTTAGATATATTCGTCTTTTTGGATGATTTCTTTAATTATGTCCCAGCCTCTTTATTTTATATATTGGTTAATTCTTAATTAATATTTCATTTTCCTTTTTTTGTTTATCACAATTTCTTGCAATGCTTCGTATCATTTTATTTAAGAACTCACGATCTTTAGATAACCATTTCTCTTCATTTAATCCTTCAGAAATATAGAATGAAAACTCCCAGACACTTTCTTTAATATATTTCGAATTACCTTGGCAAATAAACGCCAATGCTTTTAAAACAGCAGCCATCACAGATACATCTTCTTTAGCATAATATCGAATTTGGTAAAAGCATTCATATAAATAATCATTAAAGGAAGGCTTTTCAAAAATCACCCTAAGTTGATGATGTTTGTCAAAGTGGAAAGGTGTTGCTAAATGTTTTTTACCAAGAAGAGATAGGATTTTTGCTAAATGATTTATACTATTTATTGCTGTATAAGGATCATTTATACCTGGAGAAACTGCTCTTAATGCAATTTCAACTAATTTTTGTAACCCAAAGTTAACGTCTTGAACGGGTTCCTGGTCAGAAGAAATGGTCATAAACGATAAATATTTATTTATTTTTTTAAAATCTTGAAGATTCCATATCGAAAAAATCGTTGTATCTTCATCAACATACTTCCCTAAGCTTTGTTCAATTCTTACGATTGAATTATCTCTTGTCGCTTGAATGATTATTTTTTCTAATTCGATAAATTCTATATAACCTGAGCGTTTACTTTTTAATTCAAAAGGTTGGATCGTTTTGATCTCTTCAAATTCCCAATCTTCCCAAGGAGAATCAGCTACAAAATCCTGTTCATCAATAAAATGCTTATGAATGGAGGAAATTGTTTTTGAAGTAATATTAAAGATTAAATTACTAACTTTAATCCATGTTGTTACATGATGAATGAAAAAAACAAACATCCCTAAGCAAATAATTGATACAATGATCGCAAGAGTAGGTACAATAAATAGTGTACTTATATCATTTTTACGAAGTAAGAGTAATAAAATAACTGTATAAATAAATCCTCCAATAAATATACCTAAAACTCTTTGTGTGTGGTGATCTGTAATGAAATTCTGAAGTGTTCTAGGTGAAAATTGCGATAGATATGTTGTTAAAACAACAAGAATCGAAGAAAAAGTTATGGTTGTCATCGTTAACAATGATGTAGATAAAGAACTTAATATGGTTTGAGCAAGATCCATATCTGACAAAAAAACTTCTGGAATGAAAGCGTAATAGGAATGTCTAGCTAAATAACGGTCCAGAAACATGCTGAAAATGGCTAAAATAAACGCAACTACACCGTAAACAGTCGGTAAATACCAGAAACTAGTTCGTATACGAATAATTAATTGCTGTATTGACATAAACAAACACTCCTAATGACAATTCCATTGCAAATCAGTATGTTTCGTGATATATTTTTTAAGTTGAAAATTTAATAGGTATTCCGTACTCATAATATTTTTTATGAGTGAAACGGGAGAGGTTCTAGCACAACCCTCTATAAAAAACTATGATCTTATCTTTGATATGATTTTTTTTATGATAAATGCTGGACACCTCGGATGATTTTCGAAGGTGTTTTTTTATTGTTTTTACTATTTTTTAAACTGCTTTGTGGCCTCAAAAGCTGAGTGCAAGGCTCTATTCTAAATAGGAATTCGCTAGTAACAAGATCTAACAAAACAGAAAAAGAATTTTTATTACCATAAAATTATATTTAATAGGTTGCGTAATAGCCTTTCTGTTATGCATATATAGGTGAAAAGGGGACGTTTGTTAATGAAAAATGAAAAAGCAGTTGTTGTTTTTAGTGGAGGTCAAGATAGTACAACTTGTTTATTTTGGGCACTAAAGCAGTTTAAAGAAGTTGTAGCTGTGACATTTAATTATAATCAGCGTCACAGTTTAGAAATTGAAGTAGCTGAATCGATTACAAATGAATTAAATATTCAGCATCATGTGTTAGATATGTCACTTTTAAATCAACTAGCTCCTAATGCTTTAACAAGAGCGGATATTAAAATTGAACAAAAAGATGGAGAACTTCCTTCTACTTTTGTTCCTGGTCGGAACTTGTTGTTTTTGTCATTTGCAACAATTTTAGCGAATCAAATTGGTGCCAAACATATAGTAACAGGAGTTTGTGAAACAGATTTTAGTGGGTATCCAGATTGTCGAGATGCGTTTGTCAAATCATGTAATGTTACGTTAAATCTTGCTTTAGATAAACCATTTGTTATTCATACTCCATTAATGTGGATAAATAAAGCAGAAACATGGAAGCTTGCTGATGATCTTGGCGTTCTTGAATTTGTTCAAGAAAAAACATTAACATGCTACAACGGTATCATAGCAGAAGGTTGTGGGGAATGTCCTGCATGTGATTTAAGAAAAAAAGGTCTTAATGACTATCTTCGAGAAAAAGGTGTTGACGCAAAATGATTCAACAAATCTATCCACAAGTTCAACATGATTATCAATTTGAATTAAATAAGGATATGCACATTTCTGCAGCTCACTATATCCCACATGAAGATGCAGGGAAATGTCAGAAAGTTCATGGCCATACGTATTTTGTCAATGTCACAATTGCAGGTGATGAATTAGACGATTCAGGCTTCTTAGTGAATTTTGCTTCTTTAAAGAAACTGATTCATCATCTTTTTGATCATTCAATTCTTAATGATCATAAAGATCTTTTTTCAGAAAATGACCCAAATTACTTTCCTACAACTGAAGGAATAGCACGTGCAATATGGGAATTGGTCCAAAGAGATCTTGATACAAAAGAGAACAAGCCAACATGTGTTCAAGTTTTTGTAAGAGAGACACCAACTAGCTATGTTGTGTTCCGTCCTAAGAAAAAGGAGGGACAGGAGTGAAAAGAATTCCTGTGTTAGAAATATTTGGACCGACAATTCAAGGAGAGGGAATGGTCATAGGTCAAAAAACAATGTTTGTTCGAACAGCCGGCTGTGATTATTCATGCAGTTGGTGTGACTCCGCATTCACTTGGGATGGCTCGGCAAAAGAAGATATTAGACAACTAACAGCTGAGGAGATATGGTCAGAGCTTTTTGAACTTGGTGAAGATCGCTTTTCACATGTAACAATTTCTGGAGGAAATCCTGCGCTTTTAACAAACCTTCACGAGTTTGTTTCACTATTAAAGCAAAATGGTAAAAAAATAGCGATAGAAACACAAGGAAGTAAATACCAAGATTGGTTAAAAGATATAGATGATTTAACGATCTCTCCTAAACCACCAAGCTCAGGAATGATCACAAATTTTGAAAAATTAGATGAAATCATTGAGAAAGTGGTAGTGGACAGTCAGAATTCAATTAGTTTAAAAGTTGTGGTTTTTGATTTAACAGACCTTTCTTACGCAAAAAAAGTTCACCTCCGTTATCCATCCATACCATTTTATTTACAAGTAGGAAATGAAGATGTGTATGAGCTTGATACAAATCAGCTTGTTACAACATTGCTTGAGAAATATGAATGGCTTATTGATCAAGTAATTGATGATAAAGATTTGAACGATGTACGAGTATTACCACAGCTTCATACTTTGGTTTGGGGTAATAAACGAGGCGTATAAAACAGAAGCTGATTTTCATTGACATTTTAAATTACTGTTAAGCAAAATGTTGACTTGCAACAAGATATTGATTTTCAGGAGCAATCTAAACACATTTATATTTGGCTATGTTAAAGTTTATGATTGATTTTTAGCACTTGGTTGATTGGAGTGAAAGGCATGAGACTCCTGCTTAGAGAAGCGTGTCGAAGGGAGACCCCACAGGCGCTTGCGCCGAGGAGGCTTCCGGACCTAGGAAAAAACGAACTGCATTTTTTCCCGCGGAAAGCGAATGCCTGTAACGGAAATCAACCACAAAGTTTAACAGAGCCTTATGTTTTAGTAGAGTTTTATGTAAAGTAGAAAGCTACAACTTTTATAAACTATCAGCTTATGTAAACGATATAAGAAAAGAGGAAAGAACATGTCAGGAAGAAAAGATGAAGAACTAAAAGACGTAACACTTCTAGGAAATCAAGGAACAAACTACTTATTTGAATATTCACCACAAATATTAGAATCATTTGATAATAAACATCCTAATCGCGATTATTTTGTAAAATTTAATTGCCCAGAATTTACTAGCCTATGCCCAAAAACAGGTCAACCAGATTTTGCGACAATATATATTAGCTATATACCAGATGTTAAAATGGTTGAAAGTAAGTCGTTAAAATTATACTTGTTCAGTTTTAGAAATCATGGAGATTTTCACGAAGACTGTATGAATATCATTATGAACGATTTAATTGAATTAATGGATCCTCGTTATATTGAAGTATGGGGTAAATTTACTCCACGTGGAGGAATTTCTATTGATCCTTACACTAATTATGGAAAACCGGGAACTAAATATGAGGAAATGGCGAATTATCGTTTAATGAATCATGATTTATATCCCGAGACGATTGATAATCGCTAAGATAAAAAAGAATGAGGCTAGAACATAAGTATTTAAGTTAATGATAAACTCGAATTATTAGGTGATATTTCAAATAAACATTCGCCTAATCGTTCGGGTTTTTATTTGCCGTCTTCAATAGTTTTGGTGTTTTTGCATACTATTTTTAGGAACTAGTAGAATGGAGCGGAGACACTAGGGCACCTATTTATGTATGTTAGTTTGCTCTATAAAATGATTAGTAGATTATATGATTGACTGTGTTAATAGAGTGAAAAATCATTAGTGGTCCTCAAATTGATGAAAAGCCATTTATGATCTGTTTGAGACAATTAATTATCGAATTAAGATAAAAATTAATTTCAGTAATGATTTTAGCTTCAATAGAAATTTGTACATATCCAACTTAATATGATACAACCAATAAAGAGCTAATTATAGGAGGCTATGGTAATGGATGAAATTAAAGAGTTACTAACAAAAGCATTAAAAGACGTTAAACAACTAAAAAAGGGCAAAGTTTTCAGTGTTAAAGCACACTTAAAAGGCACAGATGATTATATAAACCTTTATGCAAATGATGCTGTAGTTGCCGTTTACGATGCTGATGATCAAGATTTAAATATAATCAACTATGACTATAAGAAAGAAGTTAAATACTTTGGTGAGTGCCTTGAAGAAGCTGGCATGGAAGTTTACATAGATGAAGGATTAATGAATTAACACTTCTTATAAAGTGCTGTAAGCTTTTCTTCCCAGTAATCTAAAAGCATATACATTCCTCACTCGTAGGTTATAGAAGAGATGTTTGTCAAAGCTAAGCAAGATGCTAGTATGATTATGTGTAAATATAAACATACTAGCAAGAAATTCATTAAAACCTTGTCGCGCTTAGATAACCTGTTTTGTTAATTTTTCAAATAGAGAAAAAAGTAATAGATCAGACAATATAAAAACACGAAGATATTTTTCTTCGTGTTTTATTTGTTATATTAAGAGAAAGCTTCTTTAACAATTTTATAGTTTTTGTGATTAACAACTGTGCGTCTATCAAGATCTAAGTCTCTGAAGTTTTCCATGTATGTTAAATCAACAATAACAGAATTTTCATTTACTTTTTCAACAACACCTGATAAACCGTCTCTAAATTCAATGATACTTCCAACTTTAGCGATCTTCATTGCCTCGCTCCTTTACATATTCATTCTACGATAAAATTCTTTCGTTTTATAGAAATCATACTAAGTGTTTATTGGCTTTTGAGCCCTGTTTCACTACTAATTTTGTTGTCTTAAAAACTCTATTAGCATTATTTAACACTATTTCTGTATGTAAGTAAAGCCTTTCATTTAAATTTGAGGAAAAAATTACAGATCATGGGATTTAGCATTATATCTTCAGGATATGGTCCGCTTATTCTGGATGATTTTCTCTTAAAAAAGATATGTATAATTATTAATGAATACGTTATCATTGTATGGCCCCAGGCTGAAAAATACAAGGTGTTTGTGGTATATTTAAAAAACACTTTCGTATTGGGGAGCGGTAATAATGGTTAAAACAGGTTTAGTATTAGAAGGCGGCGGTATGAGAGGTATTTATACGGCTGGCGTATTAGAATATTTTATGAAAAAGAATTTGTATTTCCCTTACGTAATAGGTGTGTCAGCTGGAGCATGTTTTGGGGCGTCATATCTTTCACGACAAAAAGGAAGAAATAAAACCGTGAATATTGGTTATGTAACACATCCAGAATATTTATCCTATAGAAACTTTGTAAAGAGAAGAGAATTATTTGGAATGGATTTTCTTTTCGATGAAATACCTAATCAACTTGTTCCATATGATTTTCAAACATTTTATGCTTGTACTGAAGAGTTTGTTATAACGACTACAGATTGTCAGACTGGTTTACCAGTTTATTATAAGAAAGCAGATTATGTGGATGATATATTGACGGTCATTAGAGCCTCAAGTTCATTGCCATTTATTTCACCAATGGTTGATTTTGGAGGTAAGCTTCTATTAGATGGTGGTATTGCAGATTCTATACCAATCAAAAAAGCAGAGCAAGATGGTTTTAAGACTAATGTTGTGATTTTGACAAAAGATGATTCATATTCAAAGAAAAAATCAAATATTAAATGGCTTTTAAATAGATCATACAGCAAGTATCCAAAGCTAGTTGAAGCAGTTTTATCAAGATATGAAAGGTATAACGAAACCATACAGTATATTAAGGAACAAGAACAAAGGGGAAATGTTTTTGTGCTTCGTCCTAGTGAAAAGCTTAAGGTAGGTAGAATTGAAAGAAATCCGAAAAAACTTGAGCAATTATATGCGTTAGGGATGAATGATGCAAGAAGAGAATTCAACAAGTTAGAAATGTGGTTAAAAGAATGTCATAACTAGCAATATATTAAGATAATAATGGTTTGTTTAATAGATATGAATTTAGGGAAACACTATAATAGTAGACTAAATTCAGGAGCGTGATATAAATGAACGTATTAATTATTGGAGCAAATGGACATACTGGTAGACATATTATTCATCAAATAAATCAAGAAGAAGAACATAAATCAATTGCAATGATTAGAGATGAAAATCAAGCTAAACGCTTGATGGAGCTGGGTGCTAATGACTACGTGATTGGTGATTTAGAGGGGAATATTGAACACGTTTTAGAAGATGTAGAAGCAGTTATTTTTGCAGCTGGTTCTGGATCAAGTACAGGACCGGACAAAACAACAGCAATCGATCAAGAAGGTGCTAAAAGGATTATTGATGAAGCAAAAAAACATTCAATTAAACATTTCGTTATGTTAAGTTCTGTAGGAGCGGATGTACCAGAAATGGCACCTGATAATATGAAGCACTATCTTACTGCAAAAGCCAATGCAGATGAACATTTAAGAAGATCAGGTCTTACTTATACAATTGTCAGACCAACTAGTTTATCAGATGATGATAGTAATTTAAAAATTAAAGCTAACGCCTCTTTAGATGATAAAAGCAAAACAATTCCGCGTAAAGCTGTAGCTAGTGTTCTTATAAAAAGTTTGACATTGATGGAAACAAAAAATGAGACTTTTGAAATTACAGAAGGTGAAAAAGAAACCGTTGAAGCACTGAAATATATTCATTAATCGGAGCCTGTAATATTAATCAGTAACTAATTATAATAGCGATTTCTAATTAAGGCTCTTTTCTGAAAGATTGTTGTGTAATTTGACCTAATTTTAGAGTGGAAACATTGTTGTTACAGCAAAATAGGTACTATCTTATGAAGAAAAGATGCCACTATGCTTGCTATAGTGCTGTTTTCTTGGAGTTGTTAAACCAACAAAGTTTATGAAATCAGTCTTAATTAAAGAATAGGTACTGTTTTCACTTAGAGATTTAACATATAAAAAATAATAGACATATCAAATAGGTATAAGTACAATTTGTATATACATGTGTATTTTTGAAAAGTGAGGAAAAGGAAATGGATGAACAAACGATAAATGAACGATTAGATCAATTGAAAAGTGGCGAGTTGAACGAATATCATGTAGCAAAAGAACAATTTCTTTCTTTTCGTACAGTGATTGTTAATCGAGATGATTTTAAGCATTTTCGTGGAATCGCACAACAAGGTGGAAGTATTATTTATCGTTATTTGCAAGAGCCAAGAAGCTAATATAAGACTTCTTGGCTTTTTTATGTTGGATTTTTTCTAAAAATTTGTTAATAATTGACGTCATTATCTTTTAAAATCAGTGTTTGTTGCTTAAAAGGTGTGATCACTAAAAGAAAAGATGTCACTAGACTTTATAAAGAGTTGTTTTCATCAGGATTCTAAAAACAACAAAGGTATAGAAAAAGCCTTTATATTTAATCAAACTCTCTAAAAGGACAATCATGTAAATATATAATCCTCTTAGTTTTCATTCGAATGAATCGGCGATATCTTCAGTATAACAATCATTCTATCAGTATGAAATTTCCTTATAAAGTACTTAGTTTCTCTTTTTTGTCCGTCAATTTAATTAAATCTATTGGTTTATCTACCATATATTGAGGGCTGTATTAGAGTTATAAACCTGTTAATCTTGTTTTTGTAGCAAGAAGCAAGATTAAAACTATTAAGAAATTATGGGAGGTTACGCATTTATGAAAACATTTATTGTGAAACTTGTTGCTGTTTCAACATTAGCTTTATCGCTCGTTGCGATTTCTACACCTCAAACGAAAGCTAATGCTGCAACAACACATCAAGTACAATCAGGTGATACATTTTGGTTAATTGGTAAAAAACATGGTGTTTCAGTAAATAGCTTAATGTCAGCTAATAAAAAGTCTTCAACTGTTTTATTCGTTGGTGAAAAACTTGTTATTCCCCAAACTATTTCGACAGCAGAAATGGATTTATTAGCAAGACTTGTTCATGCTGAAGCTAAAGGTGAACCGTATGCAGGTAAAGTGGCTGTAGCAACCGTTGTATTGAATCGTGTGGATAGTTCATTATTCCCTAATAGTGTTAAAGAAGTGATCTATCAAAAGGATCAAGGCTATTTTGCATTTTCACCAGTGAAAAACGGTACAATTAATCAGTCAGCGGATCAAATGGCTAAATCGGCAGTAAAGGAAGCTTTAGCATTTCGTGGCATGGGTAAAGGTTCGCTTTACTTCTATAACCCTCAAACAGCAAAAAGTACTTGGATTACATCTCGTGAAGTAACAACAGTTATAGGAAATCACCGTTTTGCTAAATAAATGTTAAGAAAGCGTAGGCTGAATAATAAATTCAGTTTTACGCTTTTTTTTGTTACGTCTATCAATCTAGTAACGCGGAATCCTATTTATTCATATTGTTATCACTAACATTAGCAAACAGAATGAAGTACATATTTTACAGGGAAAAAGAAAATGATTTTCACAATATAAAGCTAATTCTATTATAAAAATTGGTGCATAATTCCATACATTGATGGCACTCTATAAAAAAGACTTTTTTTTGAAGCTGAGGTGTGCCTAATGGATAAAATGAGATATGAAAGTGGAAAAGAAAAGCCTTCGTTAGTCCAGCTTATTGCCCGATTCAGAACTTCATCAGATTTTTTACAATACGAAGCAGAAACAAATGAAGTGAAATATTGGATTTCTTATATTAGAACTCTAGTTGATATGCAAACATTGCAACAAAGCATAATGCCGATTGTAAAAAGTGATACATGGAAAACACTAGAAGAGCTTAAAAAGTTAATACCAATTGAAAATATTATTGTAACAATAGATACCGATGTGATTAAAGAAAAACTTCTTGAAGGATATGTTCTTGTCAGTTTAACTGAATATGGACTTCCTAGTGCTTTGATCAAGGCAACTTTAAACAAGGCACGTGATGTTTCACTACCAGAAGTAGAATTTAGTGTAGTGGGACCTAAGGAGGCTTTTGTAGAATCAATAGAATCGAATATTAATTTAATAAGAAAAAGAATTAATAATGAGAACTTGAGGATTTTTGAGATGAATGTTGGTGACCTTTCTAAAACTAAGGTTGCCGTGTTGTATGTTGAGGGGATATGTGATGAAGAAAATGTCCATACAGTTATTCAAAGAATTAAAGATATTCAATTTGATCAAATAAGTGATAGCTCATTTATATCACAGATGATTTCTGACAATCATAACTCACCGTTTCCACAATTATTAGATACTGAAAGACCAGATCGAGTATCTTCAATATTAGCTGAAGGAAAAGTTAGCATAATAGTTGATGGATCTCCACATGTTTTAGTTGGTCCTACAACGTTAATCGAATTCTTCTCTGCTTTTGATGATTACTTTTATAACTGGATAAATGCATCTTTTTTTCGGTTAGTTCGTTTATTTGCCGTTTCTTTTTCTATATTAGTTACACCAATCTATGTTGCGACATTAACTTATCATTATGAATTAATTCCAAACGATTTGCTAAATACTCTTATTTCATCAAGAAGAGAAGTTCCGTTACCTCCCATATTAGAGGCTTTGTTTTTAGAACTGACAATTGAATTATTACGAGAAGCTGGAGCTAGATTACCTACAAAGGTTGGTCAAACAATTGGTATCGTTGGAGGTATTGTTATCGGAACAGCTTCAGTTGAGGCCGGGTTAACCAGTAATATTTTGCTAATTATTGTCGCACTATCAGCTCTAGCATCATTTACAACTCCAATTTATGCAATGGGTAATACGATTCGAATGTTAAGATTTCCGTTTTTACTTTTTGCAGAGTGGCTGGGATTATTAGGGATTGTATTATGCTTTTGTTTTTTAATCACACATTTACTAAGGTTAACTTCACTTGGAAGACCTTTTTTAGAACCGATTTACCCTCCAAGGACTGTTGATATGAAAGATGCAATAATAAGATTACCATTTTCAGTTTTGTCAAATAGACCAAAGCAATTACGCACAAATAAGCCAAAGCGATTTTCTTTAGCTAATGCAAAAAAGAATAAAGATATAGATGAATGATTGAGGTGATGTAACGATGATTAAGATCGCAGAAAGATTCAAAGTGTCTCATTTCTTAGTTTTTTACTTAATTCATTCACTTCAATATGGAGTAGGTGTATTAGGATTTCAAAGAATTATTGCTGATAAATCAGGAAGAGACGCTTGGATTGCTGTTATTTTATCAGGAATCGTCGTTCATATCTCATTATGGATGATTTATAAAATTTTGAAGGATTCTAATGGAAACATAATGACTGTTCATAAAGCAGTATTTGGAAAATGGATAGGGAACACATTAAGTGCATTGCTTGCTTGTTATTTTTTATTGGTAGCAATTACAGTTTTAAGAACGTACATTGAAATCATCGAGGTATGGATGTTTCCTGATTTAAATGTGTGGCTTTTTACATTTGTGTTTCTTTTATTAGTTTACTATATCATAAGAGGTGGCTTTAGAGTTGTTACTGGAATTAGTTTCTTTGGTATCATACTACCTATTTATTTATTCCTTACTTTTTTATTTCCATTACAGTTTTCTGATCTACGTAATCTTTTACCAGTGTTTAATCATTCTGTAAAGGACTTACTCGTTTCAACAAAAAGTATGTCGTTAACGGTTATTGGTTTCGAAGCATTATTAGTTTTTTATCCATTTATAAAAAATGCTGATAAATCAAAGAAATGGGCACATTTAGCAGTAGCAACTAGTACAGTTGTTTATACTTTTATTATGATTATCACACTTGTTTATTTCAGTGAGGAACAATTACAGAAAAATGTATGGGCTACATTAACGATGTGGAAAATTGTTGAGATGCCATTTGTCGAACGATTTGAATATGTAGGAATAGCAAATTGGTGTTTAATTATCCTTCCGAATGTATGCTTAACCATCTGGTGTGCTAGTCGATGTTTAAAGGATTCATTTAAATTCAAGCAAAAATATACATTGATAGTTATTTTACTTATTACTTACTTTGCAAATTCCCTTTCAAGAACAAGAGACGAAATTAGTTTAATGAACGATATTATCGGACAGTTAGGGTTTTACATACTGATTGCCTACATACCAATGCTATTCTTGATTACGATCATTAATCGTAAAGTAAAGGAGAACAAAGCATGAAAAGGTATATTTCAATTACAATGATATTATTGTTTTTGACAGGGTGTGTTGAGAAGGAAATATTAGATGATGTAAACCTTGTCACAAGCATCGGTTTTGATTTAACAGAAAAAGAAATGATTAGAGGATCAGCAGTAATCAATACATATATTAAAGATCAACCTGTCAATGATTATGTTATTACTGATGATTCTACTCTTAGTAGAGATATTCTAGATAAATTACAAAAACAATCTCCAGATCCATTAGTTTTGGGAAAAATTGAAATAGTATTATTTGGAGAAGATATGGCTAAAAAAGGTATTAGTGACTTAGTCGATACTTTACAGCGTGATGCTTCTATTGGTGAGAGGTTACTGCTAGCTGTTTCAAAAGGTGATGCAAAATCGGTTTTAGAATCAGACTTTGCTAATCAAGGTGCTTCAAGTTTTATGTCAAATTTGATTCTGCATAATAAGTTAAATCGTGATTTACCTAGAACAAACTTACATCTTTTTTTGTATCAATTTTATTCTAAAGGTCATGATCCTTTTCTTCCTATTATAAAGAAAAATGAACAAACAGGTGGAGTAGAAATCGATGGTTTGGCGCTTTTTGATGAAAAAAAGGTTGTAGGTACCATTTCAAATGAGAAGTTATTATTTTTTAAGGCTTTAGCTGATCAATATACAAAAGGGGTATACACTCTAGATCTACCAGAATCTGATGAGTCAGCAGGTATTAAAAGTATTGCTTCATCGAGAAAAGTGAAACTTTTGTCCTTGGAACCTCTTAAAGTAGAAGTAAAAGTGAAATTAGAAGGGTATATTCATGAATATACAGGTAAGAGGATTACACCAGAAGTGACAAAAGAAGTTGAAAAGGTGTTTGAGGAGAAATTGAAAACCGAAATAAATTCTCTTTTTGCTTATTTTAAGGAGTTGAGAATTGATCCCATTGGAATTGGCGATCAAATTAGATCTCAGTCTAGAGAATTTAAAATTAATGAATGGCGTGACAAAATTCCAGAGTTACTTGTTGAAGTGAAACCAGAGGTTATTATATCAGAATCAGGTGTTATAGAATAATAAAATGAAACTAATTCTTAAATTTTTAAAGGAATTTCCTTTAGCTTGTTTTATTCTTGTGTTTGATCTCATATTGTTTAATTATGGACTAGTTTAATATGAGGGGACGACATCATGAATACATTTGTTAAAGGAACATTAATACTTGTTGTGGCAGCTTTTTTCGGAGAATGTCTCGAGTTTTTTATTAATATTATTTTAGCAAGAGAGCTAGGTGAGGAAGGCATGGGCTTGTATATGTCCATTCTTCCGATTGTGTTTTTTATTGTAATCATTGCCAGCTTAGAATTACCCATATCAATCTCTAAATTTATTGCGGAAAAGCAGCGAGAAACACACTACCATATGCTAAAACATACGATCTTACTTACACTACTTTTTACCATTGGTTTTATCATAGCAGCGGTTCTTGTGTTACCAAATCTTCCTGTTTTTCATGGTTATCATCCATATGTTAAGTGGCTTGTTGTGCTCTTAATTCCTATTGTTTCCTTCTCATCGATAGCGAGAGGATATTTTATGGGTGTTCAACATATGGGGAAAATCGCTATTTCTAATTTCCTGAAAAAAGTCGTTCAACTTATCATTTTATTTTGGGTATTTCAAACATTTCAATTCGATTTAGAAAAAGCTTTAATGATATCATTAGCTACTTTAATTGGTAGTGAGTTAATTGTTAGTGCTTATTTAATCACTGTATATATGATCGAATACCAGGTTTTAAGCAAGGAAAAAAACCAACCTATTAAAGGAAGAAGAGTACGAAAAGCTCTTTTTTCTGTTTCCTTTCCAACGACTGGGCTAAGGTTATTTCATTCGCTTACACATGCTATTCAACCTTTTTTAGTGAAATGGGCATTAATAGCTGCAGGTTTTTCAAGTGTCATGGCTACAGAGCACTATGGAATGTTAGCTGGTGTTGCTATGTCGATCGGTTTTTTTCCTGCATTTATTGGTCACGCCTTAATGATTATGTTAATCCCGAATGTTTCAGAGGCCTATGCCAATCATGATAATAAAAAGCTAGTTCGTTTACTAAAACAAGCGATGGTTATTACATTTTTTTATGGAACGATTTCAGTTTTTATTATGTATATTTACGCAGATCCATTAACTCATTTATTTTTCCATTCTTCATCAGCATCTTTTTATTTAAAATTGTTATGGCCATATTTTCTTTTCCATTTTTTTATTATTCCAATGCAAGCTTACCTAATCGGACTAGGACTAGTAAAAGACGCACTGTTTCATACGATTTGGTCACATGCTATTTCATTTGGAATGATGTATGTTCTCGGATCAATGGAAATGCTAAATATGAAGGGTATTATTCTAGGAATGAATATGGGGGCTGTCCTTCTTATGATGATGCATTATGTAACGATATGTAAGAAATTAGATGTTAGTGTGTATTTTATGAAAAGGAGAATTACATATTAAAACAGCTATAAGTGAGTTTGTAATCTAAAAAAGGATCAGACAATCCCTAGTTTAATATCACTAATTTCTAGACAATCAGGGAAAACTTGATTGTTTTTTTTGCTCTCTTCTTTTAATGTTGCTACTCTTGCTAGAAATTTTGGATATACCTTAATTTTTATCTCAATATTTTTTTAATTGAATAATTATAATTTTAGGTGGGAATAGTAAATTATCGAATAATATAGAGGGTGAATATATTAATGAAAAGAAAAACTTTTTTTATAGTACTTATCATTCTTATAAGCACAGCTTACCATAGTGAGCTTATGGCAATTGAAAACAATGAAAATATAGAGAAGGAAAAAGCACCCGAATTTTCAATATCTACATTATCAGGTGAAACGATAAGTTTATCTGATTTTAAAGGAGATTTAATCATACTAAACTTTTGGACAACCTGGTGTACATATTGCCAAGAAGAGATGGCCGAATTAAATAAATTCTCAAAAGAAAATAACTCAAGTAATGTACATCTTATAGGTATTAATGTCACATCCTCAGAGCAAAGTGAAAAATCAGTAGAACAATTTATCAAACACTTTGACGTTCCATTTCCAATTGGTCTTGATGAGTCAGGTAAAATAGCCAAGAAATATAAATTAATAGGGATACCAACAACACTAATTATTGATGAAAACGGAATGATTCAAAATAAAATAATGGGACCAGTTACATCAGAGATGTTAAATGAAATCATAGCATCTAATTAAATCTGGAAGAAAAAGTTAACTTCTATTTATTTGTAATATTTTCGAAGGGAAAATAGTTAGGCTGAGACATAAGTATTAAAGCTAATGATAAACCCGAATTTTTAGGTGAGATATCAATTAATCATTCGCCTAATAGTTCGGGTTTTTATTTGCTGTGATCAATAGATTTTTGATTTTGCATACTATTTCTAAACTAGTGGAATGTAGCGGAAGACACTCGGCCACCTACTTAGAATTGAGGAAAGGCTGAGACCCCGCAGGTATGCCGAGGAGGCTCAGCTTCCTCCCCGTGGAAAGCGAGTGTCTGCAGCGCAATGGAACGAACTTGTTTCTTTCAGCTTAACTGAATTTAGATTTATTCGTCTTTTTGTATAACCTCTTTAATTATGTGCCAGCCTCTTCTTTTATTTGGAGTAAACGACGTGAAAAAAATAATATTAAAGTCTAAATATTGTTGTTGAGAACGCTTATCGTTATCAATAATAATTATTAAATAGTAATTATATTAATTTAATCTTGCTATAGTATTGGTATTTGTTTATAATAATTATTATTAAGGGTATATATACGATATATTGATATTTCAACATTTTAGCGATAAAAAAACAAATGAGTATGAATTTTATTCTCAATTAGAGGAGTGGATAACTTGGAAGTTAATAGTGTAGAGAAAATTACTGATGTGAATATATCTCAGCAAAATCCTTTCATGATAAAATGTTTGGAGCAAATTGAATTAATAAATGCAACTATAGCTGGAATACTTATTGGATTTGGTTGGTTTTATAATTTTCATGGAAATGAGACAGTTGCTATTCCTTTATTCATTTTAGCTTTTGTTATTGGTGGCTATGCAAAGGCAAAGGAAGGAATTCAGGAAACAATTGCTGAAAAAAAATTAAATGTAGAATTATTAATGGTTTTTGCTGCTGTCGGTTCTGCAATCATCGGCTACTGGGAAGAGGGAGCTATACTTATTTTTATTTTTGCATTAAGTGGGGCACTAGAAACTTATACGATGAACAAAAGTCAACGTGAGATTTTAGCGTTAATGAGTTTACAACCTGAAGAAGCAATGATCCTTGTGAATGGAAAAGAAAGTAAAGTTCACGTCTCAGCTTTGAATATAGGTGATACGATTTTAGTGAAGCCTGGTGAAAGAATTCCGACTGATGGTGTTGTATTATCGGGAAAAACAAATATTGATCAATCAGCTATTACCGGTGAATCAATGCCTGTAGAAAAAAATACAAGTGATGAGGTTTTTGCTGGTACTGTAAATGGAAATGGTTCAATTACCATCTCAGTAATGAAAAAGAGTACTGAAACAATGTTTCATAAAATATTGGAGTTGGTTCAAACAGCTCAATCTGAAAAATCCCCATCACAGCAATTTATTGAAAAATTTGAAGGTACTTATGTAAAAGGTGTATTAGCACTAGTGGGATTAATGATGATTGTTCCTCATTTTGCGTTAGGTTGGAATTGGAATGAGTCGATTTATCGAGCACTAGTATTAATGGTTGTGGCATCTCCTTGTGCATTAGTTGCTTCAATCATGCCTGCAACATTATCTGCAATTTCGAATGGAGCAAAAAGTGGATTATTATTCAAAGGTGGTATTCATCTAGAAAAACTAAATAAGACTGATGTCGTAGTATTCGATAAAACTGGAACACTTACAAAAGGTGAACCAACTGTAACAGATATTATAACGTTAGAAACAATTGATCAAGATGAATTTTATAAATCAGTTTTATCAATCGAGAATCAATCAACACATCCATTAGCCAAAGCAATTGTAGCTAAAATATACGAAGATTTTCCTGCACGTACTGCAGAAATGACCTCGGTTGAGGAAAAATCAGGCTTTGGTGTTAGTGCAGTAATTGAAAATATTTCTTGGAAGATTGGGAAAGCAGATTTTGTAGGAAGTGTAATTGCTAAGGATTTTCATGATGGAGTAAGTGAGAAGCTTGCATTAGAAGGAAAAACAATTGTATATGTCATTAGAGAAAAAGAGATTGTAGGATTAATAGCTTTAAAGGATGTTGTGAGACAAGAAGCAAAAGAAGTCATCGGAAAATTAAGAGAACAAGGGATAAAAACAGTAATGCTTACTGGAGATAGCAATTCGACAGCGGAAGTAATTGCTAAAGAATTAAATATAGATCAATTTAAAGGTGAATGTTTACCAGAGGAAAAAGTAAATGAGATAAAAAAATTGAAAAAGAAATTTGGCACAGTTACAATGATTGGTGATGGAATTAATGATGCTCCAGCTCTTGCTACATCTGATGTTGGAATTGCAATGGGTGAAGGAACGGATGTTGCATTAGAAACGGCAGATATTATATTAATGAAAAATGAATTACTGAAGTTAACTAATGCTGTTGCGCTTTCAAATAAAATGAATCGAATTATTAAACAAAATATTGTTTTTTCTTTGTCAGTGATTGCACTTTTAATCTGTTCCAACTTTTTTCAAGTGCTCGATCTTCCGTTAGGTGTAATAGGTCATGAAGGAAGTACGATATTAGTTATATTAAATGGCTTACGCTTATTAAAAGGAAATGAAGAAATTTAACTTTAGAAAGACAAAAAAAGGAAAAATCGAATTTATAACAAACGAGTTTTCCTTTTTTAAATTTACCATTATCTTATGCCTCCATTAAAAAACCATGTTAAAATGGATGTTTTGTTGAGAATGATATTCCATTATTAACATTATTTGATAGTCTTATAATATAGGGTTATTTGTAGGAGGATTTGTTACATCTTCTTCATCAGGCCGTTTGCTCACAATAATATAGGAAACGACAAAACAACAAAATCCTAAAATCCATCCACAAATTGTACTATAATAAAATAAATCAATGAATAGCATACCAATAAATGGTGCTAATGCTCCTATTAAACAAAGAATGGCAACTAGATGACGTCTTACCAATTGAAGCAAAATGACCAACTCCTTAGTAGGAAGAAAGATATATATACATAGTAAACAGTATACAAGAAAAAATATTGAAAAGTATCATAAAAAATATTAAATAAATATTACAAATGACGAAAGTGGTCTTAATGGTAAGTCCTACCTTTCCAGCTATATCCTTTCTTTGTTAACGATGTGATCATCGAGGTAACTAATAGTGAGATGAATGTACAAGAGATGAGTGGCATTGATAAGCCAAGAGTAAGTTTTTGTTTTGTTTGCCAATCAATAAAGCATTTTTGTAACACGATTATAAAGTAAGGACAAAATAAGAGCAAATTAATATTTTGTAATAAAAAGAGTCGTGTTAATCCGAATAATAATATAATCCCGGGTAGGATATAAAACAATAAATAAAACAAAGTAAGTAGTATAGCTAAAAATACTGATCGTCCAATTCCTACAAAAATGTTCTTCTTAAATCCATCCCAAACCTCTTTATTGCTCGTGTACATATAGCATGTTACAAATGATGTAATGTTACTTAATAAAACTTTTTGGTCATGTTGTTTCATTAATCTAGTAAGATGTACATCATCAAGTAGTGATTTTTTAATCTTCTCATGTCCACCTATTTTCAAATAGGAATCCTTTTCAAATAACATAAATGATCCATGAGCTGCTGAAGCTGAGGTTAATTTCGTGTAATTAGCAAAAAATAATGGTAAGTGAAAGTAGATCAAAAAATGTTGCATGGGAACAAGCCATTTTTCTAATAAGTGTGTTACTGGAAATCTTGGAAATCCTGTTAGGAGTTTTCCAGACTTGCTTTCAAGAAAATGTACAGCTGTTTGGAGGGTATTTTTATGCAACCGAATATCAGCGTCTAAAAATAGTAGAAGCTCACCTTTGGCTTGTTTACTTAGTTGATGACATGCATGAACTTTACCGGCCCATCCTTCTGGTAAAACTTTTCCTTCTATTAGTTTAAAGCGAGGATCGTTTTCGATAGATGATAAAATATATGTTTTAGTTAAATCTGTTGATTGATCATTCAGTAGTAAGACTTCAAAGTTTTTATAGTTTAATTTACTTAAAGAGTCGATTAAAGGTTTTATGTTTCTTTCTTCATTTCTTACAGGTATTAGTATTGACACAAGTCTACTAGAATTTGATGAAATACCGTCTTTTAGCTTTGGCATAAAAAGAGAGTTAATAATGGTCCAGATGAAAAAAATCAACAATGTCAAATTGTAAATTAGCATAGTAAGAGCCCCCGGAAAAATCTTGATCTCCACTCATTTTACATCTTTTCCCGGTAAATTCACATGAAAAAGACTCTTTCCTTTGTGAAACTATAGATCAATGGTGTGTAAGCTTTCATTAGGGAACCCGCTTTATCTGTGAAAGTTCTGTGGGAACTCATATTGTGATATTCCCATAGCTGTTTAGTAATACTTAAAATCAACATAAAAAGATGTGAGACAAAGCCCTTTTGTAAACATAGTATTTTGCAAAACTAGGTTCTTTCTTTTTTTCAGCAGTTATATAAGCTAATAGTGACAATCTTTCAATAAAGTTGATTAAAAAGAAATGGAAAAACAGAAAAAGTCATATCAAAGAAAGAGAACGAGTAAAGTAACGATGTTACCCGATTTCTCTTTTGAATTTAAAATCTTGTTTCAATATTAAATCGGCAGTTAATTGTCCGGAAAGTATTACCATCGGAACTCCACCACCAGGATGTGTAGATCCTCCTACAAAGAATAAATTTTGTAAAACTGTACTTTTGCTCGGGATTTTAAAACCGCCATTCTTTTTTCGATCTGTTGTCACACCGTAGATTGATCCACCGTTTGCACCATATAACTCCTCGAGGTTATTAGGAGTAATTGTATATGTAAATTCAATATTATCTTTTAAATGATCCATACCCATTCTTTCAAGTTTATCTAAAATAACTTCAGTGTATGCATGTTTTTTATTAACCCAAGTTTCACCTTTTTTTAAAGCAGGGACATGTGTTAAAACAAATAGGTTTTCTTTTCCTTTTGGTGCTTGTGTGGAATCAGATTTTGAAGATATTCCAACATATATCGTCGGATCTTCAGAGATTTTACCTTTATTAAAAATTTGATCAAATTCCTTTTCAGGTGAAGAAGAAAAGAAAAAGTTATGATGTGCTAGATTTTCGTATGTTTTTTTCACACCTAGTAATAATATAAGTCCTGATGTAGTTGGTGGAAACTTTTCTAATTCTTGTTTTGCATAAGGGGGCAAAGAATGATCTTTAAGTAATGTGTTGTATGTAGGAATTGCTTCTAAATTTGAAATGACGATATCTGCATCAATCATTCTACCGTTTTCTATTTCTACTCCTGTCGCTTTCGAGCCATTTGTAATGATTTTCTTTACATTTGTATTAAGATGAACATTTACTTGCAATTCATGAAGTAATCTAGACATGGAGTCCGCAATTTTATACATTCCACCTTCTACGTAATAAATGCCTAGGCCCAGTTGTACATGTACTAGCTGTGATAAAACAGCAGGTGCAGCATATGGGGAAGAACCAACATTCATTGATAAAAAGTTAAATAATTGCTGAATTTTTTTATCCTTAAAGAATTTTTTTGTTCCTTGATTCATTGTTTTCAACAGATCCAACGATAAAAGCTCTTTCACACTATGCATTGATCGTAAATCCTGTATTCCTGAAAGGCTTTTTTTATAAACGCTTTTTAGGCTATTTTCATACATTTTGCTACAGTAGCTTAAGTAATTAAATAATTCACTAGCATCTTCTTTTGAAACAGCTTCTAACTGTCTTAGTAATTCAGCTAAATCACTAGTTAATTCAATGGTTGATCCATCTTCAAAAAACGTTTTCCATTGCGGTTCAATTCGTTTAATCGTGAAATAATCTGATGTTTTTCTATTAGCATTTTGGAATAATTGTTCTAATACCCAAGGCATCGTTAAAATGGAAGGACCTGTGTCAAAACTATACCCCTTACCCCCGCATTTGTTTAATTTGCCACCGAGACGCTCACCTTTTTCTAAAATGGTCACATCATAATTGTCTGTTGTAAGTCTAATTGCAGCTGACATACCTCCTAATCCACCACCAATTATGACCACTTTCTTTTTCATACCATTAACCTCCTACCAAAGTAATTTACGAACACCTTATCAACTTTTTATTTTGCCCATTCTTGTTGAATTCAAACAAAGTAGGAATTTCTTCTAGTTTTTTCTACAACGGTTGTGAAATGTTGAAATTTATTTTTGTACGATTAGTTTTAGTGAAATGTTAGAATCCCGCTTATTAAAAACTCATTTAAACGGTACAATTACATGATGATTACAGTCTGAATTGTACTTTTTTGAGACGATTGCTATGATAATAGAAGGAATATAGAAAGGTAGTGAAAAGATGAATCATCGATTAACAAAAATGAAAAACTGGATGCAAAAACAAGAAATAGATATGTGTTTTATCCAAACGAAAGAGAATGTATTTTATTTAACAAACTTTTACACAGATCCCCATGAAAGATTAATGGGACTTTTTCTTTTTAAAAACACTAATCCGATATTTGTTTGTCCTAAAATGGAGGTAAATCAAGCAAGGTCTGCGGGGTGGACACATGACATAATTTCATATAGTGATCATGAAAATCCATGGAATTTAATAAATGAAACATTACATGAATTAAATGTAAAATCGATAAAAAAAATAGCAATTGAAAAAGAAGAAATCTCTTATGGTCGAGTAGAATCCCTTCAACAAGTAGTACCAGGTGCTATTATTGTATCTGCAGAAGAAGCATTAAATAATTTACGAGTCCTTAAAGATAACGAAGAAATTAAGATTTTACGTGAAGCAGCTAAACTTGCAGATTATGGAGTAAAAGTAGGAATTGATGCTTTAATAGATGGAATAACAGAGATGGAAGTTTTAGCAACAATAGAATATGAACTAAAGAAAAAGGGAATTAGAGAAATGTCGTTTTCTACGATGGTTTTATTTGGTGAAAAATCTGGAGATCCCCATGGAAATCCAGGGTTAAGAAAATTAGCTGAAGGTGATTTTGTCCTTTTTGATTTGGGTGTTGTTTTAGAAGGGTATTGCTCAGATATTACTCGAACCCTTGTTTATAAATCATTTAATAATAAGCAAAAAGACATATATGAAACGGTTTTAAAAGCTCAATTAGCTGCATTAGAGGCAAGTAAGCCAGGTGTAAGGATTGGTGACTTAGATAGAATTGCTAGACAGGTTATAACAGATGGAGGATTCGGTGAGTATTTTCCCCATCGTCTTGGGCATGGATTAGGAATAAACGTACATGAATTCCCTTCAATGAGTCACATTAATGATGATATCTTAAGAGAAGGTATGGTCTATACAATTGAACCAGGGATCTATATGCCGTCAATAGGTGGAGTTAGAATAGAAGATGATGTTTTAATAACGAAAGATGGTCATGAAATTCTAACAAAAACTTCAAAGGAATTCACTGTTGTTTCATAATGAAGGGAACTAAGGTTTACTACAAGAGAACGTGGTACATACTTTTAAATTTAACTGTTTTACTATCTTTGCTTACTAGTTGTTCACAAGAAAATAATCATGGTAATTTTATAGTAGCAAATGTGAATAGAGTTGTTGATGGAGATACAGTAAATGTGAGTATAGATGGAAGAGAGGAAACTGTTCGTCTATTACTTATTGACACTCCTGAGACTGTGCACCCCTCTAAACCAATTGAACCATTTGGTCCAGAAGCAAGTCATTTTATGAAAGAACTGTTAACTGAAAAAGAAATTAATCTGGAGCTTGATGTTGGCGAAAGAGATAAGTATGGAAGATTACTTGCATATCTTTATATTAATGAAAAAATGGTCAACAAAATGCTATTAGAAAAAGGTCTGGCAAGAGTAGCATATGTTTATGAACCGAATACAAAATATGTGGATGAATTCTACGAAATACAAAAAAAGGCACAAAAACAAGAATTAGGAATTTGGAGTATTGAGAACTATGCTACAGATAACAGTTTTTATAATGAAGAGAATACAAAAGAGAAAGAAGATTTGGCTAATTCTGAAGGTTGTACGATAAAAGGAAATATTAACTCAAAAGGAGAAAAAATTTATCATACTGAATCATCTCCTTCATATAAAGTGACTAAACCTGAAAAAATATTTTGTACAAAAGAGGAAGCAGAAACTGCTGGTTTCAGGGCGGTAAAAAAATAGAAAAAGTGACTCATGGGTACACGTTTCTATACACTCTGTGGCAATAAATCCCAAGAATAACAAAGGATGTCTGGATTGTTATAGAGGTGTTTAGAGTACTCATAAGTCACTTTAATATATAATAAACATATTTTTAAGGCTATTTTCGTAAACTTTGTTGCTTTTAGTGTTATGAAGAGAACAGCACTATATAAAGTCTAGTGGCATCTTTTCTTCTTAAAATAGTACTTACATTGTTACTAACAGGATATTAGGTTAAACAGCAAAAATTGTTCAGAAAAGAGCCATTTTTAAAGAGAAATTGCTCTTGTATCAGTAGGAAGAAGGACCGGCTCAGGACTAGGTTTACCAATATAATAGCCTTGAGCTAAAGAAACATTGATGCTTTTTAAAAATTCATATTCTTCTTTTTGTTCAATTCCTTCAGCTAAAACAGTAATATTTAATTCTTTAGAAAGGTGAATAACATTTTGTAAAAATACTTGGTTTTCTTTATTAATGTGACACTCTTGAATATACTGTCTATCAATCTTAATATAATCTGGTCTCAATTTTGATAGCATATCTAAAGTAGAATATCCTGCTCCAACATCATCTAGAGCTACCTTCATGCCGTGATTTCGATAGGTTTCTAATATAGATTTTAAATGTTCAATATTATGAATTTTTTCTGTTTCTACTACTTCGAAAACAAGATCACTTGGATCGACATTATACTTTTCTACTATTTCAAAGGTGTGTTTTAAACAGTGCTGTGGATTATAAATTGTTGATGGTAAAAAATTTATAAAACTTTTAACACCAGATGGAATTTTGTTATATCTTGCTTTTATTGCAACCTCACGCGCTTTTTTATCTAATATAGAGTGCATTTCTGTTTTTCTAGCTACTTCGAAAAGTTGACTAGGATAAAATGATTGGTCTTTGGATCTTAATAAGGATTCATAACCAAATAGCTCTCCATTTTGCATTGAAACGATGGGTTGAATGAAGCTAATAAAGTCCCCATCTTTGATAAGATTCACATAATTTTCGTGAATGGTATGTTCATATAATGTCTTAAATGAATATGTTTCAAATGGGCTTGGTTGTAGGGTAAGATGAATTGCTCCTTTTATTCCATTAATATCCCCGAGTTCTGTATTAATAAATGAAAGATATTCTCTTAATTCAGCTTTTGTTTCGTAGGATATACGGAAGTGGGAAGAGCTTATTTCTTGAAAATATAATTTTAGTAAAACCTCTTTTAGCTTCTCATCACCATGATGGTATATTGAAAAGTACCCTTGTTTATGTATAGTAAGAGGTTGAAAACAAGATCTACATAATTCGTCCAATCTTATCCCTCATTCCTTAATATTTGTATAAAATTTATTTTATCAGAGATTATACAAAAGTTAAACAAAAATGACTTTTTTTACGTGAGATTGTTATATCAGTGTAGCTTTTTGTATGTTAGTACAAATGAAATAACAAGTGATTGGTTGTACATTATCTAGGTTATATTATAGCTCAAGATTAATTTTTAGCACTTTATCGATTGTAGTAAAAGGCATGAAAATCGTGTTTAGAGAAGCGTGTCAAAGGGAAGCCCCACAGGTTTGCAACATACGAAATGACACCCGGACCTAGGAAGAATTGACCTTTGAAAAAGCAGGTAGTTAGGATTTTTCATTATTCTTCTTTAGGAAAAAGGGTCTTATTTTTCCCTAGGAAGAATTGACCTTTGAAAAAGCAGGTAGTTAGGATTTTTCATTATTCTTCTTTAGGAAAAAGGGTCTTATTTTTCCCTAGGAAGAATTGTCCTTTGAAAAAGCCGGTAGTTGGGATTTTTTCATTATTCTTCGACTAGGAAAAAATAAGCTAAATTATAACTCTGGAAAAATAATATCTATAACCCAAATCAACAACAAATTTTCACATCGTCATTTCTTTTTCAAAAAGTTTTTATCCTTTTTAAGAGGGTAAAAAAGGAATGAACAGTTTAGAAAAGAATGTATAGGTAAGGATAAAAAGGAGAGTGATCAGGATTAAAAGCCATATAAAGGTTATTGTTTTTGATGTCTATGGCACACTTTATAACGTGCATTCTGTTGTTAAGAAATGTGATGAGTTATATCCTGGTAAGGGAAAAGAACTTAGTGAACTATGGAGAAGAAAACAACTTGAGTATTCTTTTTTGAGACAGCTTATGGGTACATATGAACCATTTCATAAAATTACAAAAGACGCTTTAATGTTTTCATGTAAAGCACTAGATTTGCCTTTCAATGAAGAAAAAACTCATTTGCTACTTGATGCTTATTTACATTTGACATTATTTGAGGAAGCTGAACAGGTGTTAAGTGTATTAAAAGATAAACAATTAGCTGTTTTTTCCAATGGGTCATTAGATATGTTAGAGCCATTGATTAAGGAATCTCCATTAAAAAGGATGGATATCACTATGATATCTGTGGATGAAGGTAAGGTTTTTAAACCAACATCTATGGCTTATCAGCTCGTACTAAAGAAGTTACATGTAAGTCGAGAAGAGGTTCTCTTTGTATCATCAAATACATGGGATATTGCAGGAGCGAAAAATTTTGGTTTTAATACAGCATGGATCAACCGCGAGGAAAAAGTTTTTGACCATTTAGATGTGTCACCAGATGATGAGTATAGTAATTTATTGTGTTTACTTGATGAAATAAGTGACCCTTTCTAAAGGCTTATATTAGGAATACAGAAAAGATACTCATATAAAGCCATGTTGTCATTATTGATTATTACTATTTTAATATTATAAAAAAGGAGAATAAATTTAATGAGAAAAATCGCCGTGTTAACAAGTGGAGGAGATTCACCAGGAATGAATGCAGCAGTTCGAGCTGTTGTTCGAAAAGGAATTCATGAGGGAATGGAAGTTTATGGTGTTTATCAAGGCTATGCTGGTTTAATGGAAGGCAACATCAAAAAACTTGAATTGGGTTCTGTAGGTGATATTATTCACCGTGGTGGGACAATTTTATATACTGCAAGATCTGAGGAATTCAAAAAAGACGAATCACAGCATAACGCAATAAAAATATTAAGAGATTTGGGAATTGAAGGTCTTGTAGTAATTGGTGGAGATGGATCCTATCGAGGAGCTGCTAAGCTTACAGAGAAGGGCTTTCCATGTGTTGGATTACCTGGAACAATAGATAATGATATTCCAGGAACAGACTATACAATTGGATTTGACACGGCTTTAAATACAGTTGTTGATAGTATTGATAAAATCCGTGATACAGCAACTTCACATGATCGAACATTTATAATTGAAGTTATGGGTCGTCATGCAGGAGATATTGCTCTATTTGCTGGGTTATCTGTAGGAGCTGAAACAATCCTGATCCCTGAAAGAGAATATGAACTTGATCAAGTGGTACAAAAACTAAATCAAGGAATTCAACGTGGCAAAAAGCATTCAATTATTGTATTAGCAGAAGGAGTTTGCTCAGCAAATGAATTAGCTCATAATATGAAAGAGAAATATTCACTTGAAACCCGTATTTCAGTTTTAGGTCATATTCAACGTGGTGGTTCACCAACAGGTTTTGATCGTGTTTTAGCATCACGTCTTGGTGCAAGAGCTGTTGAACTTCTTCAAGAGGGGAAATCAGGTAGAGCAATTGGTATGCAAAAACAACAAATTGTTGATCATGATATAATTGAAGTTTTAAAGCAAAAAGATCCTTTACCAGAAGGGGTTTATAAGTTATCTCAGGAATTATCCATTTAATTCAATAAATAGATAGAGGCTGACTTCATATGAAGTCAGCCTCTTTTACTCATCGCTAAGTCAAGAAACAGCATTTGATCAGTTCCTTAACCTAAGTATGTATTGTTTATAGAAGGTTTCATATTATCAACTTTTAAATCCTTTTTACTTGACGCAGATATAAGCCCTACCTCTCTTATATCGTTGCGGCTCCTAGGCCGCGCCACTTTTATAAAGCGTCATTATGGATTTCTTAGGTGTCAAAGTAGTAGCGCGCTACTTATGTAATACCCATATCGTTATTTGTAAAAACCTGTGTATAAACTATTTAATAATGATTTTTTTAGAGCTAAGTATGTATATGTAGTTGAGGGTTTTTTAGTGCAGGATTTGTTTAAATAGTGAGAGATTTTTAAAGTCGTATTGACAATTGAAAGGAAAAAGCTCCTCCCTATAGTTCTAGTTAGAATGTTGTGAGCCAGTTTTATTAACTAGAATTTTGAAATCCTTTTATTTGTATTTGAAACTTTTTTAAGTGAGCAAATAACTAAATGTGAAAGCAAAATGAAGGTGAGCTTTATAGCTTTATACTGCAGTGGATTTTGCAGTATGATCAGCTGATAAAACGTTATTTAATGTAAAAGTTCGGATATGATGACGAAGAAAACAATAGGCAATCATTTTGTCATGGCCGATCTTTTTTACCAAGACCTTTCTTTGTGAAACTTTACCATCATTTGATAGATAAATGATGGTAATTGGTTTGTTTTTTTGTAAACTAAATGTTAAAAAATAATTAATCATAACATTCTACACCTTTCATTTTGTTTGTTTGTATATAATCATTATATGCGAACATACATTCTTTTATCCAGTAAAAACGAACAAATTTTCGCCTTTTTTTAAGAGCTTTATTAAAGATTTTTAGAAATTTGTCGATTGGATTATATATTTTTCCACTGAAAATAATAGTGTAAAGGAAATCAACAATAAAGGATTAACAGAGACTTAAGAAAGGTAAGATCGTTTTTTGCGATTAAGTTGTTGTATTACTACATCGCATAAAGCTTTTATAAAAGAATTTGCCATATTTCTTTTCTCCATACGTATGATGATAAGAGCGATCATTTTGTACCTAGAGAAAGGGGAGAATGGTGTGAACGATAATAAGAAAGTAGAATTAATTCAAAAAATTTCAAATGATATTATAAGGATGTCTGTAAAAGATAGGCAAGGTAAGAGTATGAGTGAACATGAAAAGACAATTGAGTTACTTGCTAGAGCTATGTGCGACTTTTCGGTTATGTACTTATCTCCAGAATCAAATCATGAAGAAATTCTTAAAGGAACACTTGCTAAAGTGAAAATTGCTTATAATACGATTGAAGAGTCAAAAAAACCTTCAGTCATTATCAAAAGAATTTGAAGATGTGTTAAGAGGTGTTAGTAAGAGGCTGGGACATAATGAAAGATGTCATACAAAAAGACGTATAAACCTAAATTCAGTTAAGTTGAACGAAGCAAGTTCGTTTCATTACGCTGCAGACATAAGATTCGCCGGGGAGGAAGCTAAGCCTCGCCTGTTGGGTCTCAGCCTTTCCTCTGCACACGCAGGAGTCAAATGTCGTCCGCTATATTCCACTAGTTTTTAAAAATGGTATGCAAAATCAAAAAATCTAATTGAAGACAGCAGATAAAAACCCGAACTAACAGGAGAATGTTTCTTTTCCATATCACCTAATAATTCGGGTTTATTAATGTCTTTCATACTTATGTCCCAGCCACGTTATTAAGCCTCTTAATTTTCTTAAGAGGGAATGATAATGAGGTCTTAAAAATCAATCATTTACTAGATATGAGGTTTGCCTTGATGTTCTCTAGATATACTTAACTCATAAATACTAAAGACATTAATTTAGGAGGAAATAACTAAAATAGAACGTATGTTCCAAAAAGCGTTATTTTTATGATACAATTAGTTAGCAGTCATTGGGCTAACAAGCCCCTTGTGAAAGGGGGTGATACTTGTTGACGATTTTTGAAAGTTTAATTGTTATGTTCACGTTTGCCTCATTAATTGTTGCGATTCTAGCTTTTACGCAAAAAAAATAGACCTACTAGTAGGTCTAAAAAGTTTTCTTTTTTCAGTAAAGACTGCAGACTGTGGATGCGGTAACATCCACGGTCATTAATAATTATTATATCATAAAAGGAAATATGAGTAGAATTTATTAATGATCATTTTATATTTAATTTTTCTGAAAGGATTGTAAATTCATACTCTATATCAAAAAACATCGGAGTATTTTCATCTGTGTATAAAACAATTTTCCCTTCTTTTGCATGTGTCGAATCACAAATGAGAATAACCTCACTAATAATATCATTGAACCATTTATTTTTAACCTTTACTGGTTTAGTGAAAGTTAATTTGAAAAGATATCCTTCATTTGGCAATGGATTAGCTTCAACGGTTATTTTTTTTATAGATTTTATTGCTTTTTTCCCTTCTTTATCAAGTTCTAAAGAAGATTGAGATTCTGAAATCACTTTATTTGTTTTTAATTCCATAACCTTAATGTTTAATTCTTCAGCTTTAACTATGTGATTAACCAGAAAGGTTAGTGAAATGAGTAATAGTGTAATAAAAAATGCTTTTTTCCTCAAGTTATTCACCTCTTCCTAAGTATATCCATTCAATATAATTCAAATTAAAATTTCGTTTAATATTATGAATGAAAATTGCCATTCTATATATTAAGAGGTGATAAGATAAATGAAAAAGTTACTTGTGGTTTTTTTAAGTTTGTTTTTCCTTTTTGGATGTAAGCAAGATGATCAAGTTTCTCCAAGGACCTTTCTTATACCAGATGGATATACAGGTTGGGTAAAAGTTAAATATAATGCGGAAGTTGGACAAACTCTTAAAACATCAACTTCATCAAAGCTACAAGAATATCGTGTCAGTTCAACTGGAGTTGTTAAAACACCAGAACAGCATATTCATGAAGGCTGGGCAACAAACAAATATTTTTATATTAATAAAGATGGTCAGCGAAAAAAATTAATTCCTGGAAAGATGGTTCATGGATCTTCTAGTGGCAGAGAGTTAAGTGGAGGAACAACTGAATATTTTTTTGTAGGAACATCAAAGCAGTTTCACAAAGATCATTATCTTCCAAATGAATTTGACACAAGGTGAATATGCAGTAGAGATTTCAAGTAAATATCTCGATTTCTAAGCAGAAATCGACAAATGCATTGACGTTCGCACATAACTCCTGTACGATATGTAGGATTCAATAACAAAGGAGCTGTGGATTTCGTGAAGGAGTCCTTTGAAATAAAGAAAACATTAAATAACAATGTGCTAATTGTCGAACATAACCTATTTGGAGAAGTTGTGTTGATTGGTAAAGGAATCGGATTTGGGAAGAAAATAGGCGATGTCATTGATGAAGACGGCTATGACAAAATGTTCGTGTTGAAAAACAAAAAAGAACAAGAACAATACAAAATGCTTTTAACAGATATTGATGATGAAATGTTAGAAGCCGTCCAAGATGCCATTCAGTATATATCAGAGATGGTTGACCAACCAATTAATGAACATATCCATATTGCTTTAACAGATCATATCACTTTTGCTTTAAAGCGTTTACAACAAGGGATGGATATAAAAAACCCCTTTTTATTAGAAACGAAATCACTTTATCCTTTTGAATACAATCTTGCTAAAAATGTAGTAGAGCTTTTAAATCATAAATTAAATGTTATATTGCCAGAAGGTGAGATTGGATTTATCGCTTTACATATTCACAGTTCTATTTCAGATAAACCTCTTTCAGAAGTGAATCAATACTCTCAGTTGATTAGTAATCTAACTGAAGTTATTGAGGAATCATTAAAAATTAAAGTGGATCGTGAAAGTGTTAATTATTTAAGATTAATTCGCCATATCCGTCATACAATTGAAAGAATTAATACTGGGGAATCTGTGGCTGAACCAGAAAAATTATCATTACTCTTGAAAAGCGAATATCCATTATGCTACAATACTTCATGGAAAATGATAAAAGTAATGCAACAGGTTTTAAGAAAACCTGTTTATGAAGCAGAAGCAGTTTTCTTAACAATGCACTTATATCGATTAACAAATAAATAAATGTAACCGATATTTTTTTTCACGTGTTACTGATTCGATCAGGCATGAGTGAACAAAATGTTTTTATTTGCTGTTTTGGGGAAGTATACCTAATGACAGTTTAAAAACGTGTTCACTCATGCCTTTTTTGTGCATCTAAAACTAATTATTGCTAAATTAGGCAAGTCGTTTACGTAACAAAAAGTGATCTTTTCCGGTTTTTAAGTCTTAAACTGTATACGCTTCACACATGACTTTTATTATTAAAATTAATATTGAAAATAGGAGGTACAAGTATGTTTAAAAATGCGTTTGGCGTCTTACAGAAAGTTGGACGTGCATTAATGTTACCAGTAGCATTGTTACCTGCTGCAGGTTTATTACTTGCATTAGGTAATGCACTACAAAATGAAACACTTACAGATTTAGCACCATTCCTAACAAGCGATTGGGTTATTTTAATTGCTAGCGTTATGGAAAATGCAGGGAATATTGTTTTTTCTAATTTACCAGTGCTCTTTGCTGTAGGTGTTGCAATAGGCTTGGCAAATGGTGATGGTGTTGCAGGGATAGCTGCTTTAATTGGATACTTAATCATGAATGTAACAATGAGCAGTATTTTAAAAGGGGTTGGAACATTACCTGGTGGTGGTGTGGAATTAACAGAGTTCTTAGCAAATAATAGTGCAGCATATGGTAATGTACTAGGTATTCCAACATTACAAACCGGTGTATTTGGCGGTATTATCGTCGGTATTATTGCTGCTGCAATGTACAATCGATTCTTTACAATTGAATTACCCCAATACTTAGGATTTTTTGCAGGTAAACGATTTGTACCAATTGTAACTGCTGCTGCTGCAGTGTTACTTGGGATTGTCATGTACTTTGTTTGGCCTCCGATCCAAACTGGTTTAAATTCATTCTCTACAAATTTATTAGATGCAAACAGAACATTGGCTGCATTTATATTTGGTGTTATTGAGCGTTCATTAATTCCATTTGGGTTGCATCATATTTTCTATTCACCTTTCTGGTTCGAATTTGGAAGTTATGTAAATGCAGCAGGAGATACAGTTCGTGGTGATCAAACCATATTCTTTAATCAAATAAAAGATAATGTACAAGATTTAACGGCTGGTACGTTTATGACAGGTAAATTCCCATTCATGATGTTCGGTTTACCAGCTGCAGCATTAGCGATTTATCATGAAGCAAGACCTGAACATAAAAAGGTTGTTGCTGGATTAATGGGATCAGCAGCTTTAACTTCATTTTTAACAGGTATTACCGAGCCACTTGAATTCTCATTCTTATTCGTTGCTCCAGTGTTATTTGGTATTCATGCCATTTTTGCAGGACTATCTTTTATGGTTATGCACATGCTTGATGTTAAAATTGGTATGACATTCTCTGGTGGACTAATTGATTTCTTATTGTTTGGGGTATTAAACTCACAAACTAACTGGTGGTTAGTCATTCCTGTAGGTTTAGTGTTTGCGGTTATTTATTACTTCGGTTTCCGTTTTGCCATTCGTAAATGGAACCTTGCTACACCAGGACGTGAAGAAGCTGATGTAGAGACAGCAGATGAAAATGAAACAAAAACTACTGCTGGAGATCTACCATATCAAGTGTTAGAGTCATTCGGTGGTGCTGAGAATATTAAACATCTAGATGCTTGTATTACACGTTTACGTGTTACTGTTAATGATAGTAAAGGCGTAGATAAAAATCGTTTGAAAAAACTCGGTGCTTCTGGCGTTTTAGAAGTTGGAAATAATATTCAAGCAATCTTTGGACCAAAATCAGATAACTTAAAAACACAAATCCAAGATGTTATGTCTGGTAAGCGTCCTAAAGCATCGAAAACACACTCTCAAGAAAAAGAAGTACAAGAGCAAGTTGAGGATGTTGTGGCAGATGGTTTGAAAAACGAAGTGAAAGATGAGACATTTATTGCACCAATTACAGGTGAAATAAAGTCAATTACTGAGGTTCCAGATCAAGTTTTCTCAGGGAAAATGATGGGTGATGGTTTTGCAATTTTACCTTCAAATGGAACAGTTGTGTCACCAGTAAACGGTAAGATTTTAAATGTTTTTCCTACTAAGCATGCGATTGGATTACAATCTGAAGGTGGGAAAGAAATCTTAATCCATTTTGGAATTGATACAGTTAACCTTAAAGGTGAAGGGTTTGAAGCATTTGTTCAAGAAGGTGATGTTGTTGAACAAGGACAAAAACTACTTGAAGTTAACCTTGATTATGTAAAACAACATGCTCCTTCTGTGATAACACCAATTGTATTTACGAATCTAAAAGAGAACCAAACAATTAGTATACAAGCTAAAGGGAAAATTACGGCTAAAGATTCAGATATTATATCCATTGAAGGTTAATAAAAAAATCGCCACACTTGTTTTTTAAAGTGTGGCTGATAAAATAATATCTTGAAGATAAATGAATGAATTTAAAGGAGATTGATTAAAAATGGCAGAAAAAACTTTTACAGTAACAGCAGAAACAGGAATTCATGCACGTCCAGCAACAGTTTTAGTTCAAACAGCAAGTAAATATGATGCTGATGTTAACTTAGAATACAACGGTAAAACAGTTAACCTTAAATCAATTATGGGTGTTATGAGCTTAGGAATTCCACAAGGATCTCAAATTAAAATTATAGCTGCTGGAACAGATGCTGATGAAGCGATCGAAGGTATTGGTCAAACGTTGAAAAATGAGGGGCTTGGCGAATAATATGAGTAACCTTCTAAAAGGAATAGGTGCTTCTGCAGGAATTGCAATTGCAAAAGCGTACCGTCTAGAAGAGCCTGAACTTACGATTGAAAAAAGAGAAATTGCAGATAAAGACTTAGAAAAAAATCGTTTTGAACAAGCAATTGATAAATCAAAAGCAGAATTAGAGAAAATTAAAGACCATGCGAATCGTGAATTAGGTAAGGATAAGGCTGAAATTTTTGCTGCACACTTACTTGTATTAAGTGATCCTGAATTGCTTAATCCTGTCCTAGATCGGATTAACACAGAAGCTGTTAATGCTGAATTTGCAATGAAAGAAACTGCTGATATGTTTGTAACGATGTTTGAATCTATGGACAATGAATATATGAAAGAACGTGCAGCAGATATTCGTGATGTAACAAAGCGTGTTATTGCACATTTACTTGGTGTGCAAATTCCAAATCCAAGCTTAATTTCTGAAGAAGTAGTGATCATTGCTGAAGATTTAACACCATCTGATACAGCGCAATTAAATCGACAATTTGTTTTGGGATTTACTACAGATATTGGTGGACGTACTTCTCATTCAGCTATTATGGCACGTTCAATGGAGATTCCTGCTGTAGTTGGTACAAAGCATGCTACAGAAAAAATTGAAAATGATGTAATGGTCATTGTTGATGGACTTGATGGTGATGTGATTATCAACCCAACTTCAGAAGAAATTGCTCATTACGAAGATAAGAAAGCTAAATATGAATCACAAAAAGCAGAGTGGGCAAAATTAGTAAATGAACCAACTGTTTCTAAAGATGGACACCATGTTGAGCTTGCAGCTAATATCGGAACGCCTAATGATGTAAAAGGTGTGCTTGAAAATGGCGGAGAAGCTGTTGGATTATATCGTACAGAGTTCTTATATATGGGAAGAGATCAACTACCAACTGAAGACGAGCAATTTGATGCTTACAAAACTGTTCTTGAAAGAATGGAAGGAAAGCCAGTAGTTGTTCGAACTTTAGATATAGGTGGAGATAAAGAATTACCATATTTAAATCTTCCGAAAGAAATGAATCCTTTCCTAGGATTTAGAGCCATTCGTTTATGTCTAGAAGAACAAGATATTTTCCGTACACAGCTTCGCGCTCTATTACGTGCTAGTAGCTTTGGTAATTTGAAAATAATGTTTCCTATGATTGCAACACTGACTGAATTCAGAGAAGCAAAGGCAATTCTTTTAGAAGAAAAAGAAAAGCTTGTTGCAAATGGTACAAACGTTTCAGATTCTATTGAAATCGGAATCATGGTAGAAATTCCTTCAACAGCTGTTATGGCTGATACATTTGCAAAAGAAGTAGATTTCTTTAGCATAGGTACTAATGATTTAATTCAATATACAATGGCAGCAGATCGTATGAACGAACGTGTTTCATATTTATATCAGCCTTATAATCCGGCTATTTTACGCTTAATCTCTATGGTTATTGATGCAGCGCATAAAGAAGGAAAATGGGCAGGTATGTGTGGAGAAATGGCAGGAGATCCGATTGCTATTCCATTGTTACTTGGATTAGGTTTAGATGAGTTCTCAATGAGTGCAACATCTATCCTGCCAGCTAGAACTCAAATCAAAGGTCTTTCTAAAGAACAAGCACAAAGCATGAAAGAAACTGTTTTATCAATGACTACAACTGAAGAAGTTGTCGCTTTTGTAAAAGAGACGTTTAATGTTGAATAATTAATTAAGGAGACAGGTAAAATGCCTGTCTCTTTTGCTTTTCTTTCTGCATTAAATTTAGATATATTCTTACTATTTAAGGAGTAATACAGAAGAAAAGATAAAATTAATTAAGAATTACATACATATTTCTGTCCTATTAGAATGAACCTATAAAGAAGATTCAAGCACGTAAGAGGAGATGATTTTTTATGGGAGATTTTCACGTAGGTGATCAAGTGTATGTGATTTATCGAAATCCACATGCTGCTGTTGTAGCAAATATCGAAAAGGCGGAAGTTGTCGAACATCCGAAAAATCCCCGTGAATTGGCGCTATTTCTTCATGATGCTTATCATCCACTTGCTGAAGATGATGCTATATTTTCTAGTTTTGAGGAAGCAGAGGATTTGTATAACGAAATATTTGATTATCAACAGTATGATTGAAAAGAAGCGATATCTTGCTTCTTTTTTTTATGGGAAAAGAGGATAAGAAATATTCTTTTACGAAGACAGCGGTCTTTTTTCAATATAAACGATCTGAAATTGTACAGTGAGATAAAAGGAAATATTTTTACCGGTTATCACTAATGTTTTTGACAAAGGTTAATACGTATAGACACTAACTATATAAGTAGAAAGAAGGTAAAAAATGATTAAGCCTTTTGTTCCTCAATTAGTTTATATAGAGCCAAGAGCTTTAGAATATCCTCGTGGTGTTGAATTGAAAGAGAAATTTGAAAACATGGGATTGGAAATAAGAGAGACAACATCACATAATCAAGTTCGTAATATCCCAGGTAAAAATCATCTTCAACAATATCGAACAGCAAAATCCACTTTAGTAGTTGGTGTTAGAAAAACACTAGATTTTGATACATCTAAACCATCTGCTGAGTATGCAATTCCATTAGCCACTGGATGTATGGGGCATTGTCATTATTGCTATTTACAAACAACTATGGGAAGTAAACCATATATACGTACTTATGTGAATGTTGACGAAATTTTAGATCAAGCAAAAACCTACATGGAGGAACGTGCACCTCAAGTAACAAGGTTTGAGGCTTCTTGTACATCAGATATTGTAGGAATTGATCATTTAACACATTCTCTAAAATCAGCCATAGAATTTTTTGGGCAAACTGATATGGGAAGATTACGCTTTGTCACAAAGTTTCATCATGTTGACCATTTATTAGACGCAAAGCATAATGGGAAAACTCGTTTTCGTTTTAGCATAAATGCTGATTTTGTTATTAAAAACTTTGAACCTGGAACATCTCCACTTGATCAACGAATAGAAGCTGCAGTTAAGGTAGCAAAAGCAGGATATCCATTAGGTTTTATCGTTGCACCAATTTACATTCATGAAAATTGGCAGGAAGGATACAAAAATCTTTTTGAAAAACTTGATGCATCACTTCCATCTGATGTTCGTAATGATATTACATTTGAGATGATTCAGCACAGATTTACAAAGCCAGCAAAAAGGGTTATCCAGAAGAACTATCCTAAAACAAAGCTTGAATTAAATGAAGAAGAAAGAAGATATAAATGGGGAAGATATGGTATCGGTAAATATATTTATCAAAAAGACCAAGAGCAGGAACTTAGAGAAACTCTAGAAGATTATGTTGATCATTATTTTCCTAGTGCTAAAGTTGAATATTTCACTTAAAAATTTTAAGACAATAAAAAAGGCTCTTTTCTGAACGATTGTTGCTATGAAACCAAAATTCGGAGTGAAAACAGTTTTTTCCACTATATGGATACTAATTTATGATGAAAAGATGCCACTAGACTTAATACAGTGCTGATTGCTTCGGGTATTTAAAAGCAACAAAGTTTGCGAAAACAGCTTTATAAAAAGAAGTTACTTACTAAATATAACGAAGCCCTCATATAGTTTAATGAGGGTTTTTGTTTTAAAAGCTATAAATAGTTGTTTAGGATCAACAACAATGGTTAATAGAGCTTTTTTTGAATATAACATGTTAAAATATGTATATAATCTTAAAGGGGTGTAAAAGAAATGGAATTAGGATTAAGTGGGAAAAATGCTTTAATTATTGCTTCAAGTCAAGGACTAGGCAAAGCAATTGCTAAAAAATTAGCTGAACAAGGTGTAAATGTCATGATCTCTAGCAGAGAAGAAAATAAATTAGAGGTTGTAAAAAATGAAATTCTGGAGCAAAGCAAAGGGAAAATAAAATATAAAGCATGTGATATAAAAAACAATAAGGACATTCAAGAACTTGTAGCTACCACTATTCATGAGTTTGGTTCGATCGATTTATTAGTAAATAATGCAGGAGGACCACCAGCTGGAACCTTCGAAGATATGACAGATGAAGATTGGCAACATTCGTTTGAATTAAATCTATTAAGCTATATTCGTATGATAAGAGAAGTATTACCTCACATGAAAAATAATGGATCTGGTAAAATAGTGAATATTGCATCTTCATCTGTAAAAGAACCGATCCCAGGTTTAATTTTATCAAATACATTTAGAACTGGTATTGTCGGTTTAACAAAAACCCTAGCAACAGAACTTGCTAGTTATCAAATATTAATAAATACGGTAGCACCTGGTAGAATTTCTACTGATAGAGTGGCATTCTTAGATGAAACTGCTGCAAAAAAACATGGCCTAACAATTGAAGAAATGCAAAGGAAAGTAAAAAGTACAATTCCTTTAGGTAGATATGGTGAACCAGAAGAGTTTGCAAATTATGTGAGCTTTCTGTTATCAGATCTAAATACTTATATGACTGGACAAACATTTTTGATCGACGGTGGAATGGTGAAGTCTATATAACGGCTGATATTGAAAGATAAATTCGTATTTTTAAGAAGGGGATACAATGATTATTTATCCAACACTTAATACAAAAGCTATTATTGGAGTTACAGCTCCTTCTTCAGGAGTGCCATCAGAATTACATCAAATGTTTAATCAAGCTGTAGCAAGAATGGAAGAAAGAAATTATTCAGTTGTTTGTAAGAATACAGTTTGGGCTCAGTATAAAGCGAAATCTGCTCCAGCACAGGTACGTGCTGACGAATTAAACGATTTACTACAGGATGAAAAAATCAGCATAATCTTCCCTCCATGGGGTGGAGAATTACTTATAGAGATCCTTGAATACATAGAATTTGAGAAAATGAAACCTAAGTGGATTTTAGGCTATTCAGATACTAGTGCTCTTTTATTGGCAATAACTTTAAAGACAGGAATTGCAACTGCACATGGAACAAATTTGGTTGATATTAGAGGAGTAACTTCTGATTCAACTACAGCAATGTGGGAAAGTGTTTTGAAAACAAACGCTGGTGAATCTGTCATCCAAAGTTCTTCAATGCATTATCAAAAACACTGGCAGCATGATAACCCCACTTCACATGTTTTTCATTTAACAGAACCAACTAAATGGAAAACCATTGATAACCAAAATACAATAATAAATGGTCGTTTACTTGGTGGGTGTATTGATATTATTCGTCATCTTGTTGGTACACCTTATGGTGAAGTTGATAGATTTTACGAATATATGAAACCAAATGAAACAATAATCTGGTATTTCGAAAACTGTGATTTATCTAGTACAGATTTACGTAGATCACTCGTTCAATTAAGACTTGCTGGTTGGTTTGAAAGATGTTCTGGCATCATGTTTGGTAGAAGTGCGGCTAACCAGCCAGTAAATTTTTATGAAGAACAAGATGTTTATATAGATCTTGCTTCTGAGCTGAACGTACCAATTATTTATGATATAGATTGTGGTCATGTTCCCCCACAAATGACGTTGATTAATGGTTGCTTTGCTAAGGTAGAAGTTGAAAATGGAAAAGGTACAATTACACAGTATTTTATATAGATATTTGTTGTTTTCAGAAAAGAGCAAAAGTATTGTAGGTGAAATTTGAAATAAAGGAGAAAGATGTAAAATGAAACAAACAATTGGATTTATTGGTTTAGGTGTTATGGGAAAAAGTATGGCAAGCCATATATTACAAGCAGGCCATAAATTAAATGTCTATACGAGAACGAAAGAAAAAGCTACAGATTTATTAGAGGCAGGGGCTATTTGGAAGAATACAGTTAAAGAGCTTGCAGAAGAAAGTAATGTTATTATAACGATTATTGGTTATCCACAAGATGTTGAACAAATGTATTTGGGCGAAAATGGACTTGTTCAATCAGCAAATCCCGGGACTTATCTTATTGATATGACAACGTCTCAACCATCATTAGCAAAAAAGATATATGAAGAAGCAAAAAAGAAAAATATTCATGTGTTAGATGCTCCAGTTTCAGGTGGAGATATTGGGGCAAAAGAGGCTCGTTTGGCTATTATGGTCGGTGGAGATCAAAAAGCGTATGATTATTGCTTGCCATTATTTGAACTAATGGGACAAAACATTGTGTATCAAGGAGAAGCAGGTTCTGGACAGCATACGAAAATGTGTAATCAAATTGCGATTGCATCTGGAATGATTGGTGTTTGTGAAGCGATCACATATGCAGAGAAATCTGGATTAAATCCAGAATCTGTTTTAAAAAGTATTTCAACAGGAGCTGCAGGAAGTTGGTCTTTGAGTAACTTAGCTCCAAGGATGCTTAAGGATGATTACGAACCAGGCTTTTTTGTAAAACATTTTATTAAGGATATGGGAATTGCATTAGAGGAAACAAATAATTTTAAAATGGATGCACCAGGCTTAGAGCTTGCTCACAAGTTATATAATGAATTAGCAGAATCAGGTGATGAAAATAAAGGAACACAAGCTTTAATTAAGTTATGGAAATCTTAATAAGAGATCTATTGAGTAGTGATTCAACTCCATATAATTTATTGCTTGAAGCAGATCCTTCTATAAATAAAGTAAATCGTCATCTTTCAAAGGGGAAGTGTTTTGTCTCAATATATAGCTCTGAGATTGTTGGTATCATCATCATAAATGAAAAAAATACACATGAAAATGAAATTGTTAATCTTGCTGTACTTGAAAAGTTTAGAGGCAAAGGTATAGCAAAAAAACTGATTAAATATGCAGTTGATTACTCAAGAAACAAAGGTAAAAAATCAATTTTTGTAGGAACAGGAAATTCCAGTCTTAACCAACTAGCTCTTTATCAAAAATGTGGATTTCGATTGGACCATATAATAATAAATTATTTTATTGAGAATTACGATCATGACATTATTGAAAATGGTATCACATGTGTTGATTTGGTCATGCTAAAAAAATCAATAATAAACATAAAGGGAATTTGAAACTTTTTGTTGAGAAAAACGTCTAATATAAAAGACAATGTGATTTGTTTACATTGTCTTTTGTTTATGTACGTTATAGGTTCTTCCATTAACTAGGCCTCCGTTTGAAACGTTCTTTCTCAGCTGGAGCACTCATACCCTCTAAACTACAAACAAATAATTCTCAAATATCATCATTGGAATGAAATTTAACATAGCTATAAAAAGATCTGTTTCACATTTATTTCAAATTGTGTACGATAACTTCCGACTAGGATATGTTAAAATAAAGAGTAAACGAAAACTACTCAAGTATTCAAGAATACGTATGATCATATGTTTCGTTTATTAACGATTTTTAGAAAACTGCCAAACTAAATAATAAACTAAATTCTATTAGTATAAATAGTAAAATGAGGAGGATAAAGCTTTGACAGAACAAAATACAAATGCATCAGAGCAACGTAAATTAAGAAAATCACGTTATGTACGAATTAATGTTTTCTTTTTTCTAGTGTTTATCTTATTTGTTGCCCTTGTTGTCCGTTTAGGTGTAGTACAAATTGTACAAGGAGAAGAATTCTCCAAAGAAGTATCTAGAACAGAATCAGATTATGCTCGTTTACCAGCTCCAAGAGGAAAAATGTATGATCGCTATAATCGAGTTGTTGTCGATAATAAAAGTGTACCGGCAATCACTTATACTGTAGACAAAACAACGAAAACACAAGATAAAATTGATACAGCAAAAAAGCTTTCACAGTTTATTAGCTATGACCCAGAATTCCTAACTGAAGAACTAAAAGACCGAGATATACGTGATTATTGGTTAGCATCAAATCCTGAAGAAGCAAAAGATCTACTTTCAGAAAAGGAATTAAAACTAAAACCGTCTGAGACGTATAAATTACAAGTCGAACGTGTAAAAGAAAAAGATATTGAGGCAATTAAAGCAAATCAAGAGGAAAAAGAACTTGCTTATATGTACACTCGTTTTTCTTCTGGTTATCAATATGAACCACAGGTAGTAAAATCATTAAACTTAACAGATAAAGAAGTCTCTAGCGTAGCGGAAAACCTTGAACAATTGCCAGGTATTGATGTAATCACAGATTGGGATCGTGAAAATCCATACGGTGAATATCTTCAAACAATCTTTGGTGGTGTAACATCACCAGAACAAGGAATATTGGAATCTCGTGCTGATTATTATACAGCTAGAGGATATGCACGAAATGAGCGAGTAGGAAAAAGTTATCTTGAATATCAATATGAAGATTATTTAAATCCACGTAAAGCAAAGGTAGAGTATGTTTCTGATAAAAGTGGAAATATTGTTACTCAAAAAGTAGTCGATGAAGGACAGCGAGGGTATGATCTAAAGCTTTCATTTGATATGGAATTACAGATGGAAGTGGAAAAGATTGTAGAAGAAGAATTACGAAAAGCAAGTGCTGGTCACCATTTAATGGATCGTGCATTTGTTGTAATGATGGATCCACATCAAGGTGATGTGCTAGCAATGGTAGGTAAGCAATTGAATCCAGATGACAGAAGTGGAGATATGCTAGATTTCGCTTATGGTACATTTGCCACTCAGTATGAAGCAGGATCAACTGTAAAAGGTGCAACAGTTCTTTCAGGGTATCAAGATGGAATGCCACTTAATCAATATTATATTGATCGTACATTGAACTTCAAAGGAACACCACCAAAAAGTTCCTACAGAACTTTAGGCGGCATGACTGACTTAAGCGCCTTAAAACTTTCATCAAACGTTTATATGTTTTTTGTTGCTATGAGAATTGCTGATGTAGATTATGTGCCAAATGGACCGTTAAATGCATCATTAGAGGATTTTCAAACATTGCGTAATTATTTTGCACAATTTGGTTTAGGGGTACCTACGGGTGTAGATTTACCACAAGAATCGTCAGGGTTAATGAGCACCCCAGATAACCCAGGTAAGTTATTAGATATCTCAATAGGGCAGTTTGATACGTACACACCGTTACAATTAGCACAATATGTATCAGTTATTGCAAATGGTGGATCTCGTGTTCAACCAAGAATTGTTACTAGCATTCATGCTCCTGTTGAAGAATCTGAGTTAGGGCCAATCGTGGTTGATAAAGCACCAAATGTTTTGAATAGGGTTAATAATACCCCAGAACAAATTGCACAAGTCCAAAAAGGATTTAGACTTGTTGTTACTTCTGGTACTGGAAAAAGTATAAAATACGATGTAGCTGGTAAAACAGGGACATCTCAAACATTGTATTATGGTCCAAAAAGAGAGTATTGGGGTAGAGAAACTAATAATCTGAATTTTGTTGGTTATTATCCCTCAGACAAACCAGAGGTAGCTTTCAGTGTTGTAGTGCCATGGGCAAGTAATGACGAAGACCCTGTAAATAAAACTATTACGAATCGTATCATTGAAGCATACATTAACCTTCAAAAGAAATATTTAACAACAACAGATATCGAATCTACAAAACAAGACACAGCAAAGAAAGAAGAAGAGGAGTAATTCTCTTCTTCTTTTTTTACGTTGTTGAGAAAGAATTTGGGCTTTGCTTTTATTTTCTAATCACATAAAAATCACACACATTTGAAACAATAAACAAGTGATACCTATTATTAAAGCTCATAGATCAGTTCATCTACAAACAAATATAAATGGGCTTATAACTAAAGGAGTGTTGTAAAATGGCAAAGCGTACAAAGAAAAATGATCCACAGCAAAAAAATAAAAAAGGCTTTGATTCAAGTGTGATTGATTCAGAATTTAGTCATGAAGTAGGAAGTACGGATACGAACAAAATTCATAAAGATAAAGCAAAAAAAGAAAAGGCATCAAAAAACAATGGTGAATATAAAGGATAATAAAAAGAATGGATCATAAGTATTTATACTAATGATATCCCCGAATGATTAGAAAAAATTTTAATTGATTTTTGTCTAATCGTTCGGGTCTTTTTTGCTGATTGCAATTAATTTTTTGATTTTGTATACACTTTTTAAGAACTAGTGGAATAGAAATGCTTCGGTAAGTAGAAGAAAAACTACCGAGAAGGATCAGTTTTCTGCCCTGTTTAAAGCGAGTGTTTGGAGCGCAAAGAAAAGAAATGTTTTTTCAGCTTCATTGATCAGTAGAAACAGTGTGATTTATTGAATATTTTAGAAAAAGAAAGGTTTATCTGTCTTTTTGGAAGTTTTCTTTCTCTCTAATTGAAATAAAGAGACTTTTTGAAAATAATAGTTGAATAGTTACATTGTTTCATACTATGATAAATACATACCAACCGGTTAGTAAGTGTGAAAGGAGAGAATTTATGAATTTTTCATATTCAAAGAAGGTAATTGATCTTCAAGAGAGAATACAATCATTTATGGAGGAATATATTTATCCGAATGAACATTTGTTTGAGCAGCAACTAAATGAACAAGAAACAAGATGGAGTCATGTTCCACCTATTATTGAAGAATTAAAGGAAAAAGCAAGATCAACAGGACTTTGGAATTTGTTTTTGCCAAACAGTGAGTATGGAGCAGGTTTAACAAATGTTGAATATGCCCCTTTATGTGAAATTATGGGTCGTTCACTCATTGCTCCAGAAGTGTTTAACTGTAATGCACCTGATACGGGCAATATGGAGGTATTAGAAAGGTATGGTACAGAGGAGCAAAAACAGCAATGGCTAAAGCCTTTATTAGCAGGTGAAATTCGCTCGTGCTTTTCTATGACAGAGCCTGAAGTAGCCTCCGCTGATGCAACAAATATTTGTTCAACAATTGAAAAAGATGGAAATGACTACATTATTAACGGACGAAAATGGTGGTCTTCTGGTGCGGGTGATCCTCGTTGTAAAATGGCTATCGTAATGGGAAAATCAAACCCAGATTCACCAAAGCATGAACAGCAATCGATGATTATTGTTCCGCTTGGTACTCCAGGTGTAAAAATTGAAAGAATGCTACCTGTTTTTGGGTATGATCATGCACCACATGGTCATGCTGAAATCACATTTGACTCGGTTCGTGTGCCAGCATCAAATATGATTTTAGGAGAAGGAAAAGGTTTTGCGATTGCTCAAGGTAGATTAGGTCCCGGAAGAATTCATCATTGTATGCGGTTAATAGGAGCTGCTGAACGTGCTCTTGAATTATTATGTAAGCGCGTACAAGATCGCGAAGCTTTTGGCAAAACACTTTCACAGCAGGGAGTGATTAAAGAGTGGATTGCAGATTCTAGGATAGAAATTGAACAGGCTAGACTACTAACCTTAAAAGCAGCATACATGATGGATACTGTTGGAAATAAGGAAGCAAAATCTGAAATTGCAATAATTAAGGTAGTCGCTCCAAAAATGGCATTGCAGGTACTCGATCGCGCAATACAAGCTTTTGGTGGTGCTGGTGTGAGTGATGATTTTCCTCTTGCTGCACAATGGGCAAATGCTAGAACTTTAAGAATTGCAGATGGTCCTGATGAAGTTCATCGTGCACAGATTGCAAAATTAGAGTTGAAAAGACATAAAAACACATTTGCACAGGAGGGAAAATAATGCATATTAGAGATTTATTTGATTTGACTGGGAAAACAGCAATCATTACGGGAGGTGGTAGAGGACTAGGTGAACAAATAGCGGAAGGCCTAGCAGAAGCAGGAGCTAATATTGTGTTATGTTCACGTAAGCAAGAAGCATGTATAGAAGTAGCAAACCGATTAGCAACAAATGGGGTAAAAGCAATAGGTTTAAAATGCGATGTGACGAACCAAGAAGATGTTCAAAAAGTAGTAAAAGAAACGATAAATGAGTTTGGTCAAATCGATATATTAGTTAATAATAGTGGTGCAACATGGGGTGCACCTGCTGTAGATATGCCAATTCAAGCATGGGAAAAAGTGATAGATGTTAATGTAACAGGTACTTTTTTAATGAGTCAAGAAGTTGGTAAGCATATGATTAAACAAAGAAGTGGTAAAATTATTAACATTTCTTCTATAGCTGGTCTTGGTGGAACAGATCCGGAGTTTATGGATACTATTGCATATAATACTAGTAAAGGAGCGGTTATCACCTTTACAAAAGACCTAGCAGCAAAGTGGGGACAATATAACATTAATGTTAATTCAATTGCACCTGGATTTTTTCCAACTAAAATGTCAACGGCAATTATCGAAAATGGCAATGAATATTTTATAAATAGAACACCACTCAAACGGTATGGATCAAATCAAGATTTAAAAGGTGCAGCCGTTTTTCTAGCAACAAAAGCATCTGACTATGTGACAGGTGATGTATTAGTTGTAGATGGTGGTATGGACATTATGTAAACAAATAGAATAATAGCTTAACAATTTGTATTAATTAGGAGGAAAAATAAGATGGAAAATGTGAAAAAGTGGTTTTCAAAATATCCTGATTCAGTACCAAATGAAGTGGATTTACCTCTTATGTCTGTCCCTGAAATGCTTCAGAAAACGGTTAAATCTTATGGTAATCATGAAGCAATCTCCTTTTATGGTAAAACCTTTACTTATAATGAACTAGCGAAAATGGTTTTTGCTTTTACATCCTCCTTACAACAGTCAAATGTTCAAAAAGGTGATAGAGTGGCAATTATGCTGCCGAACTGTCCTCAATATGTTGTGTCTTATTATGGTGCTTTATCAGCTGGAGCAATTGTGACACAAATCAATCCAATGTTAGTTGAAAGAGAGTTAGAATATATCCTTAACGATTCTGGTACAGAAACAATTATTGTTTTGGATGCTCTTTATCCTAAGGTTAAGTCAGTTCAACTTAAAACAAATTTAAAAAATATCATCACAGTAAGTCTTCAACCAACTGAAACAACTCAAGCGGAAGATTATACATTTGAGAATTTCCTTGCAAAACAAAATGGTCAAGTTTTACCTATTGATATTGATCCAGAACATGATGTAGCTGTTCTTCAGTACACAGGTGGAACAACAGGACGCTCAAAGGGAGCCATGCTTACACATCGTAATATTGTTGCTAATGCCATTCAATCAGGTGAATTCTTTAAAGATGAAATACAATTAGGAAAAGAAAAATGTTTAACTGTCATTCCGCTTTTTCATGTTTTTGGCATGTCGAGCTGTATGAATTTAACTATTCTTTGTGGAAATTCAATGATTATGCTACCAAGATTTGATCTTGAAGAAGTTTTACAGACGATTAAACGTGAACAACCTTCAATTTTTCCTGGTGTTCCAACCATGTATGTAGCGATAACAAACCATCCAAATGCAGAAGCTTATAATATTAATTCAATTCGTATCTGTAATAGTGGAAGTGCACCTATGCCTGTAGAGCTTCTAAACGAGTTTGAACGTAAAACAGGAGCGAAAATTCTAGAGGGTTATGGACTATCAGAAGCATCTCCAGTCACACATTGTAATCCAGTATTTGCTAATAGAAAACCAGGAACTGTTGGCTTAGGACTTCCTTCCACAGCTTATAAAATTGTCGATATTGCTACAGGTACGATGGAGGTACCAGTGGGGGAACTTGGAGAAATCATAGTAAATGGACCACAGGTTATGAAGGGCTATTGGAATATGCCAGAGGAAACGGCAGTTACATTACGAGATGGTTGGTTGTTTACAGGAGATATTGCTCGAATGGATGAAGAAGGCTATGTATCCATTGTAGATAGGAAAAAAGATTTGATTATTGCAAGCGGTTACAATATCTATCCTCGTGACATTGAAGAGGTTTTATATGAACACCCATATGTTCAAGAAGCTGTGGTTATCGGTGTTCCTGATCAATATAGAGGTGAAACAGTTAAGGCATTTATTGTCATAAAATCAGGAAAAACAATCACAGCAGAAGAAATGATTGCCTATTGCCGTACAAATCTAGCGTCTTATAAAGTGCCGACAGTAGTTGAATTTAGAAACGAATTACCTAAAACAAATGTAGGGAAAATATTACGACGAGCTTTAAGAGAAGAAACATTAAAAGGTAGCTAAACTTTGTAACACTAAATATTCACCTACTAGAATTAGGGTAAGAAGACAGAGGGTGGAATACATTTTCAAAGCTATTTCCTTTTATCACTATGGTATAATCTGATAAAAGCAGAATAGATTGAGAGGAAAAAGAAAATGAAAGAGAAGATTAGAGAGCTTAGCATACAATTGTTTGCAACGAGAGGCTTTAAGGAAACATCTATCCAAGACATTGTGGATGCTCTCAATGTAACAAAAGGGACATTTTATTATTATTTTACATCTAAGGAACAATTGTTGATGGAAATTCATCTAAAGTATATTGATGAGTTATTAACAAAGCAGGAAGAAATTATTAAAGATAATGAACTTAGTAGTAAGGAAAAACTGTATAAAATCGTTTATCTGCTTCTGCATGATATCGAAAAAGAAGGCTTAAGTGCAAAAGTATTTTTTAGAGAAATGAGAAATCTGAATGAACAGCATTTGGCTCAAATTGTGCCAAAACGTGATCAGTTTCGTTTAAATATACAGGCTGTTCTTGATGAAGGAATCACTAAGCAAGAAGTTAGAGAAGATTTACCAACAGATATTGTGACATTTAGTATTCTTGGAATGACAAATTGGAGTTACTTTTGGTTTGATCCGAATGGGCGCGTGACAGATCGGGAAGTTTCAGATGTTTTTATAAAAGTTTTATTAGAGGGTTTAGCAAAATAATACGACTAAGAGTCAAATTTTTAAAGAATGAAAATTCGACTCTTAGTAACTTAATAGGCTAATTAAAATAGAAGTAAAATCATTTCTTGCTATAACCTTATCTTAGGAATATGACAAATTCGATAATTTCATTTAACGTTTGATGTTTGAGCAAAAAAGAAAAAAATTTACGGTAAACATACTGACTGGTTAGTTAAAAAATGGAGGGATTTAAATGGAAATTACTAAAATTTGTGTTGTTGGTGCTGGACAAATGGGTCATCAAATTGCAATGTTATCCGCATTAGCAGGTTTTAATACAATTCTACAAGATGTGAATGAATCGGCCCTAGAAAAAGCAAAATGTAATCTGCAAGAAATCATGGACAAATGGGTGACTAAAGGGAAAATAACTGAAGAGTTTAAAGAGTCGTCCTTTGCACTTCTAACTTTTTCAACAGACATAAAAAGAGCTGCAAATGATGCTGATTTTATAATTGAAGCGATTGTTGAGAAGGTAGAGGCTAAGCAAGAGCTTTTTAAATTACTTGAAGAATACGCAAAGCCTGATACAATTTTTGCTTCTAATAGTTCAACAATTGTAAATTCACTACTTGCAAAAGTGACGAATCGCCCTGAAAAAGTTATAAATATGCATTTTTTCTTTCCTCCACTAGTTATGGATTGTGTAGAGGTAGTAAAAAGTGAGCAAACATCAGAACACACTGCTCAAATTACAATGGATATAAGTAAGAAATTGAATCGTACAGCAGTTTTGCTTCATAAGGAAATATCAGGATTTATTGCAAACCGTATTCTTGGTGCTCTACAACGTGAAGCTGTTTATCTTTATGAAAATGGATATGCTGATTTTAAGGATATTGATCTTATCTGTAAAAAGGCTCTTCATCATCCGATTGGACCTTTTGAATTAATGGATTTATCAGGAATTGATGTGGGGTATTTTGTGATGCAACAGCGCTATGCAGAAACAGGAGATATAGCGGATAAACCTTTCAGATGTATTGAAGAAAAGGTAGAGCAGGGACATTTAGGTCGAAAAACAGGTAAGGGTTGGTATGAATATAAGAAATATGAGGTGAAGAACTAATGAGTGAAATTGTAAAGGTTGAAAGAAAAAATGCGATCGCTATCATCACGATTGAAAATCCTCCATTAAATGTAATGAACCATAAAGTTGTGCAAAAACTAGATGCTGTTTTTACTGAGCTAGAAGCAGATCAATCAGTTGTATCGATTATCTTAACTGGAGCAGGAGACAAAGCCTTTATGGCTGGAGCTGATATAAAGGAATTCCCTCTACTAATTGGTAAAAAGGGAATTAGAGAAAATTTCATGGAAAATCATCGAATCTTCAATAAAATTGATTTTTGTGAAAAACCAACAATTGCTGTTTTAAATGGTCTTACTTTAGGAGGTGGGTGTGAACTTGCCTTAACATGTGATCTTCGAATTGCTGAGGAGCATGTCTTTATTGGATTACCCGAAATAAAACTTGGTCTTTTTCCAGGTGGTGGTGGAACACAAAGATTACCAAGAGCAATAGGTGAAGCTAGAGCTAAAGAAATGATGTATACTGGCGAACCTATTGATGCGATAAAAGCAGAGAAAATAGGTCTAGTGAATGAGGTAGTAACAAAAGGTGAAGGACTTAAAAAAGCAATTGAATTAGCTACTAAGTTAAGTCAATTCTCTATCCCGGTGTTATCAAAGATAAAGAAAGCTGTAGATAATGGACTAGACACAAGTTTATGTGAAGGGATAGAAAGAGAGGCAGAACTTTTTGAAGAAGTGTTTCAAACAGATGACATTAAAGAAGGAGTAGGTGCTTTTATAGAGAAGCGCAAACCTGTTTTTACTCACAAATAAGGAGCGAGTTAATCATGAAACATGAAACGACTGTAAAGGTTCGATTTTGTGAAACAGATGGACTTGGACATGTAAACAATACAAGTTATTTTATTTATCTCGAAGAAGCAAGGGTAAATTTCTTTGAAGAAATTGGTTATTCAATGAATACAGATGATTGGCGGTTTATATTAGCATCTACCAAATGTGATTTCATAGGTCAGGCCTATTTTAATCAAAAATTATCGATTACTACTGAAGTAAGTAAAATTGGAACTAAAAGCTTTCATCTTTCACACTCAATTGTAGATAAAGAGACAGGTAACCTTGTTGCAAGAGGTGAAGCAATTATTGTGTATTACAATTTTGATCTTCAAAAAAGTATAGCATTACCTTTTGAATTAAGAGAAGTTTTAGAAAAACAAGATACTTTTATATAAAAAAGGAGCGATAACAACAATGAGTGATATCATTACCGTTCGTTCTGGTGAAGAACTCAATATAGAGTTAGTTCATGCATTTCTATTAAAAAACTTACCTACTATTCCTTTGAGTCAACCTTTAACAATTAGTCAGTTTGCTACTGGTGCTTCCAACTTAACGTATGAATTGAAAATTGGAGAATGGGAGGCTGTATTAAGAAAACCACCTCTAGGTCCTCTAGCACCAAAAGCGCATGATATGAAACGTGAATACATGATTTTAAAAGCTTTGCATCCAATGTTTCCAATTGCCCCTAAGCCTTATTTATATAGTGAAGATAATACTGTCGTAGGTAGCCCGTTTTTTATCATGGAAAGAAAACATGGATTATTAATAGATACAGAGTTTCCTAATCATGTGAAAGAGTCGAAGGAGCTCGGCAAACAATTAAGTGAACAAATGGTTGATACTCTTGTGAAACTTCATGAAGTTAACTTTAAAGGAACGGTTCTTGAAGAGTTAAGTAATCCAGATGGGTTCATGGAACGACAGGTTTACGGATGGATAAAGCGTTATCAACGATCAAAAACAGAAGAAGTGACAGGAATTAATGAACTCACTAAATGGTTAGTAGATAAAATACCTACAACCGAATATTCAACAGTTATTCATTATGACTTTAAATTTAATAATGCTTTATTTAGAGACGATTTGAAAGAATTAACAGGACTTTTTGATTGGGAAATGACAACAATTGGTGATCCGTTGGCTGATGTAGGAGCTGCTTTAAGTTATTGGTGTCAAGATGATGATCCAGATTTATTAAAAAAAGGATTAGGTAAACCACCGATTACAGTTAAAGAAGGCTTTTATACAAGAAAACAATTTATTGAAAGCTATGCAAAGAAAAGTGGGCGTAATGTTGATCAAATTCATTACTATTTAACATTTGCTTATTTTAAATTAGCCGTTATTTGCCAACAAATTTATTATCGTTATCATAACGGTCAAACTTCAGACGCCCGTTTTAAATATTTTAATTTGTATGTGAAAGCACTTATTCAGCATGCTTTATCTATTAGTCAACAACCAAATCAATTGAGATAATTTACTACCTTAAAGAGGTGTTATATGACAAAATTTCATGTGATTATGAAAAAAGAAGACATCGATTTGGATAAGATGAATGGATGCATAGCAGTTGTGTTTGATGTATTGCTTGCATCATCAACTATCACTTGCGCATTAGTTGAAGGTGCGGAAGCTGTTATCCCAGTTCTTGGTGAAAAAGAAGCGAGGGAATTTATAGATGTTAATGGGTTGGAAAAATATATTATTGCTGGAGAGTATGAGGGTAGAACAATAGATGGCTTCTGTGATCCAGTGCCAACTTCACTTATAAAAAAGGTAAAAGGAAAGCAATTAATTTTATCTAGTACAAACGGGACAGTGGCAATTAATAAATGTTTAGCTGCACATAAAATATATATTTGTTCTTTATTAAATGGAAAAGCGATAGCAAATGCTTTGGTTAAATGGCATAAAGACGCTACGATTTTAATGATTTGTTCAGGTTCGTCAAACCAATTTGCTTTGGAAGACTTTTATGGTGCGGGACACCTTATTCATCATTTAGAAAAAAGCATAGTGCTCGATCTCACTGACTCTGCAAAAGCTGCTCAGGCTTTATATCACAGTAGGAAAGAAGATGCAGAAGAAATTCTCTTATCTTCAAAAGTAGGAGAAATGCTTAAGGAATTTGGATTTAGTGAGGAAGTACGATATGTAAGCAAAAGGGATTGCTACGATATTACTCCTTATTTTGATGGAGAAAAAATAATCGCTATGGAGGGATGATTATGAAAGGAAGTACGTTTCGTGTAAGAGGTGGTAGTTTTTTATATGAGGAAAACACATCACAACATTTCTTTACTCCCGAGGATTTAACTGATGAGCATAAAATGATTCAAAAGACAGCAGCTCAATTTATTAAAAAAGAAGTAGAACCGTATAGAGAAGAAATTGAAAACCAAGAGTTTACTAAAGTTGTAGAATTATTACAAAAAGCTGGAGATCTTGGACTTTTAGCACATAGTGTGCCAGAGCAATATGGTGGTCTTGGTCTTGATAAAATTAGCAAAGGTCTTGTTGGTGAAATGGTCGGTCGAGCAGGGAGCTATGGTGTAGCACATTCTAATCATACCTGTATAGCTACATTACCAATCACATATTTCGGAACACTACAGCAAAAGAAAAAGTATTTACCTAAATTAGCTAATGGTGAGTTTATTGGTGCTTATTGCTTAACAGAGCCAAATGCAGGTTCAGATGCTTTAGCCGCACAAACAACTGCAAAATTAAACGTTGAAGGTACTCATTATGTATTAAATGGCACAAAAATCTATATTACAAATGCTGCTTTTTCAGATACATTCATTGTTTATGCAAAAATAAATGGTGTTAAGTTCACAGCTTTTATTGTTGAGAAGCACTTTCCAGGGTTTTCATTAGGTCCAGAAGAGAAAAAGATGGGTATAAAAGGTTCTTCAACAAGATCTGTTATTTTAGATGATTGTCTAGTCCCTAAGGAAAATCTATTAGGTGAGGTTGGTAAGGGACATGTTATTGCTTTAAATGTACTGAATTTAGGAAGATTTAACTTAGGATCAGCATGTGTTGGAGGAGCTAAATATGCATTAGAGCTTGCAATAGGTTATACAAAACAACGCTATCAATTTGGAAAACCTATTTCAGAATTTAATGCAACAAAGGAAAAGATTGCTTTAATGGCTGCGAGAATTTTCGCTTCTGAGTCGATACAATACCGAACAGCTGGCTTGTTAGAGTATGAATTAGGTAATCTCAATCATTCAGAGGACTTTACAGATATTGCTGAAAAGCTGATGGAATATGCAACAGAATGTGCAATCTGTAAAGTTTATGGATCTGAGACTTTAGATCAAGTTAGTGATGAGTCTCTTCAGCTTCATGGGGGAGCAGGCTTTATTAAAGATTACAAAATTGAACAAGTTTACCGTGATTCAAGAATTAATCGGATTTTTGAAGGAACAAATGAAATTAACCGTTTATTATTGCCAACCCATTTATTTAAAAAAGTAGTAAAAGGTGAAATAGCTCTTGAAAGCATTGTTGATACATCTCTGAAAAACCTTTCTAAATGTCATCCTACCTATGAAGGTGAATTTTCAATTGAAAAAGAAGCAATAGCTGCGATACGTAATGTATTTCTAGTATGCATAGGAACTGTTTATAAAGAGTACAACAAACAGCTATTTGAACAGCAGGAAACATTAATGAAATTATCTAATATTGCAATTGAGTTATTTGCAGCTGAATCTTCACTAGCAAGAGCATTAAAGAATGATCATCCTCTAACAAATTTATTAGCAAAAATAAATGTAGAAAAAGCTGTACTTCAAACAGAATTTCTAGCAAGACAACTTATTAATGAAGCGATTACAACAGAAGCAAGATTACCACTAGTTAAGCTGATTTCTAATCATCTCCAAACACTTGATTTAGTAATAACTAGCAAAGAAAAACGTGAAATAGCAGATGCTCAGATAGAAGCTGAACAATATATTTCTTCTTGAGGTGATTTCTAGTATGAGATTCAACAATAAACTGGCAGTTATAACTGGAGCTGGAAGCGGAATTGGGGAAGCAACTGCTATTTTAGTTGGACGAACAAAAGAAAAGCTGTAAAAAGTAGCATGTTCGATTAATGAAGAGAATGCTCAATATCACCTGGTTTTGTTGAAACTCCTTTAACAGAAAAAGGGTTGGAAAATGATCAATTTGTTAAAGCAATCGAGCGAAATACTGCACTAAAACGAGTAGGACACCCAGAGGAAATTGCTAATGTAATTACTTTTGTGGCATCAGATGAAGCCTCATATATGACTGGTACAGATATATTAGTTGATGGAGGTTGGTTAATAAAGTGATAGAGATATGAAAAATTTAAAGGAGAAATGATAATGAATGATCTACTAATAGAAAAGGAAGGGTCTGTTTTGACATTATGTCTAAATCGACCAGAAAGTTTGAACGCTTTTAGTGCTGAGATGATCATGGGTTTAACAAAAGCTTTTAAAGAAGCTCAGCATGATGTGAATACACGTGTCGTTGTGTTGAAAGGGGCTGGTCGATCATTTTCAGCTGGTGGTGATGTAAAAACAATGGGAGATGTATCATCAGCAGCTGTTTATGAACATATAGGGTATTTAAATGAATGTATTAAAGCAATAAAAGAATTAGAGAAACCAGTTGTCGCTGCAGTTCATGGTTTTGCCGCTGGTGCTGCATTCAATTTAGCACTAGCATGTGACCTTATCCTTGCGACAGATGAAAGCAAATTTGTGATGAGCTTTGCACAGGTTGGCCTTATTTCAGATGGAGGAGGCTTATACTTCCTTTCTAATATCATCGGTCCTTATAGAGCTAAGGAACTTTTTTTTACAGCAAAACCAATAACTGCTACTGAAGCGAAAGAATATGGCATTGTAAATGAAGTAATTTCGCCTGATATATTTGACAATAAAGTGAAAGATTATGCAAGTCAGCTTGCACAAGAACCAGTAAAAGCGTTAGGTATGATGAAGAAAATAATCAATTCACAGGGCTCACTTGAGGAGATACTCGAAGCAGAAAGAATGACCCAAACTTTTATGGTTAATACAGAAGATTATCAAGAAGGAGTAAAAGCGTTTAAAGAAAAACGTAAACCTAATTTTAAAGGAAACTAATTGATAAGGAGTGGAAATAAGATGAAGGCGATACAATTTACTAAATACGGTGGACCAGAAGTTTTACAATATATTGATCTAGAGATGCCAGAACCAAGAAATTTTGAGGTACTCCTTAAAATTGAAGCAATAGGTGTTAACTATGCTGATACAGCTAGACGGGAGGGACAGTATGTTGTTGATACACCGTTACCTTATGTACCAGGTTCAGAAGTAGCCGGAACCATCACAAAGGTGGGTAGTGAAGTGAAAGGTGTACATGTAGGAGATCGAGTTGTTACATTGTTAGGCTCAAAGAGAGCATCAGGATATGCTGAATATACAGTAGCCGACTCGAGAGCACTTATCCCCATTCCTGAAAGTGTGGATATGAATGCTGCTGTTGCCCTTCCTTTACAAGGTCTAAGCGCTTATCATATTATAAAAACAATGGGCAGATTGGAAAAAGGTGAAACAGTCCTAGTTCATGCAGCAGCAGGTGGAGTAGGTACAATAGCTGTTCAGCTTGCAAAGCTTTTTGGAGCTGGAAAAGTGATTGCTACAGCAAGTACAGAAGAAAAATTAACATTAGCAAAAGAAATGGGGGCTGATGTTTGTATTAATTATACAGAAGAAGGATGGGAAAAGTCAGTATTTGAGGCAACAAAAGGGTTAGGTGTAGATGTTGCACTAGAAATGGCAGGAGGAGATATTTTCCGAAAAACATTAGACTGCTTAGCTCCTTTTGGTCGTTTGGTCATTTATGGTGTAGCAAGCGGGGAACAAGCACGCTTATATCCATCTGGATTAATGGCAGAAAATAAGTCTGTTATCGGATTTTTCTTACCAGGAATAATGAAAAAACAAGAGTTATATCGTAATAGCTTAAGAAAATTACTATCATTTGTAGATGAAGGTAAATTGCAATTAACGATCGGAGGGGTATTTCCACTGAAAAATGCAGCTGAAGTACATCGTTTATTACAAGATCGGAAAACAAAAGGGAAGTTAATTCTAGTACCATAATAGCTATAAAGTCGGTAGATTCCGACTTTATAACTATTATTCTCCCTTTAAAAATACTAATTGAAAGATAAATATCTTCTTGTTCTAAAGGCATTCTTCCTAGAGAAAAAATAAACCCCTTTTTTACTAGTTCCGTGAGCTTCCTCATAAAAGCTGTGGGTGTGTGTGGTCTCTTCTAGACAGGATTTTATATGTAAGGGTATCTTATATTCATCCCCCAATCTATCAAATATGCCTTTACAATAACAAAAGTTCAATTAATCATTCGATGAAATCGTTTGAATATATATTGACAAATTAAGATAACTTCGTACACTAAAAGTAGTGAAAGTTTAGATAAAAAAAGGATTTTTATAAAAATGATAGAATTATATAACTATAGATGAAATATTTTAATACATATAATATGATTATTTGTTCGTTATATATTACTTTAACGTTTTTTACGTTAATGTTTCTTGGTAAAAGGGGGGGAAGCCATGGATCAACAATCAGCACAAAGAGAATCTTCCTTACAAAAAGTTGAAATATACGCTATTGTCTCTTCAAGTGGGCGCTTCCAGTACATATCTTCAAATTCAATTGAATTAATAGGATATAACAATGACGAAATAATTGGAAAGTATATGAAAGAGTTTATCCATATTGAAGATTTGTTTTTAATTGAAAGTTACTTTCATAACGAGCATCATCTTTATCCTTGTTCATTTCGCTTTCTTTGTAATAATGGAAAGTATATTTGGTTTGAAGCGAGTGTTGATTTTATTAGAAGTACCTTAAAAAAGCAAGGAAAAGAAGTTATTCTTAAAATGAAGGCAATAAATACTCATGTTGCCTCAAATCATAATAGTATAGCAACTAAGGAACAGGATGTAATATTTGGTACAAATGATATTGACGGCAATACATTAATTGAGGATTTACCAAGTCCATTAATTTTGTCTCGACATGGCAAAGTTTGTTATGTAAATAAAGCTTTTCAAGAATTACTAGGAGCAACCTCTAAGAAACAATTCATAGGAAACTACATTTTTGATTTTATTGAAAGCAGCTTTCATGATATTGTAAAAAATCGGATCGAGCGATTGCATAATGGTGAGCAAGTAGGAATTATCGAGCAATTATGGAACAGACTTGATGGTTCAACCGTTAACGTCGAAGTGATTGCTTGTTTAACAAAACATGATGGGAAAGATGCAGAATTAATTGTTTTAACAGATATCTCATCTAAACGAAACTTCCAAAAAATCCTACAAAAAAGTAGAGAGAGATACCAACGTTTGATTGATAATTCGATTGATATGATTGCTGTTATCCATAAAGATAGCTGGGTATTTGTAAATGAAGCGGGAATTAAGTTATTCGAGGCAGCAGACTATCAGGAAATGTTGGGAAGAAATATTTATAGAGATTTACATCCAAATGACCATCAAACAATGGAAGTAGCCCTTTCATGTATACTTGAACGTAAATCTGAGGTGCATATTTCTAATCAATCTTGGTTGGTAGGGAGCCAAAAAACCATTTTTACCGAAATGGTTTGTATACCTACAACATATTTTGGTGAGCAAGCTGTTCAAGTCATTTTAAGAGATATTTCTGATAGAAAAAAAACAGAAGAGTTAATGTTGCGTTCAGAAAAACTTTCAATAGCTGGTCAACTTGCTGCAGGTATTGCCCATGAAATACGAAACCCACTTACAGCTATAAAAGGATTTTTACAAATAATGAAGCCTGATATGGACCATCATAACCAATATTATCAAATCATTTTTTCAGAATTAAATCGAATTGAGTTAATTTTGAGTGAGTTGTTAATGCTTGCCAAACCACAAGAAACATATTTTAAAAGAACAAACATTGTCACTCTTCTTCAAGAGGTAGCAATGCTTTTAGAAACACAGGCAAATATGAATAGTGTATTTATAGATCAACAACATACCGAGCTTTTATTATCAGTACACAGTGATGAAAATCAATTAAAACAGGTTTTTATCAATTTGTTTAAAAATGCCATTGATGCTATGAGCAATGGTGGTAAATTATCTGTACATACAAAAAAGGAAAGAAATAAAGCAATCATAGCAGTGACAGATGAAGGTGAGGGAATCCCATCAGATCTAATCAATCGTATTGGGGAGCCATTTTTAACAACAAAGGAAAAAGGAAATGGATTAGGTTTAATGATCACCTATAAGATAATTGAAGATCATAAAGGTAATATTTTGGTTGATAGTGAACTTGGAAAAGGTACAACGTTCATTGTTGAATTACCATGTGAATAAAGTGAAAAAATTAATCTAAACAAAAAACAACGGATCTAAGAGGTAGAGTCGTTGTTTTTTGTTTATGGCGTTTTTATAAAATACATTTTTATTTAAAAACGTGAAAATAGTAGTTTCAGTTGCAAGAAGAGATATCATTACATTGACTTTAGATACTGTTCAATACGGTCCATTGCTGTTACTAGTTTTTCCATTGAATAAGCATATGATAAACGTACATATCCTTCTCCATAGGTGGAGAAAGCACTACCAGGTACTAATGCTACTCCAGCTTCTTGTACAAGTGAAAGAGCAAAATCGAATGATGATTTATTAAATTTACTAATACTAGGAAATAAATAAAATGCTCCATCAGGCTTTACAACTTCAAAGCCCATATCAATTAACCTTTTATAAACATAATCTAATCTTTCTTTATAAGCATCCTTCATTTCTAAAGCATCATCTATTCCTACAGTAAGTGCTTCAAGTGCAGCTTTTTGTGAAATTGAGGTAGCACAAGAAACGTTATATTGGTGAACCTTTAAGATATGCTTAGCCACTGTTTTAGGAGCGAATAAAAGACCGATTCTCCATCCAGTCATACTATGAGATTTAGAAAGTCCATTTATTACTACTGTTTGATTACGAAGGAAGCTTGCAATTGAGTGATGTGTTTTAGTATAAACTAGCTCACTATATATTTCATCTGATAAAATAAATAAATTTTTATCTCTAACAAGTTCTGCAATGTCTTCTAGTTCGGCTACGTCTAATGTTACACCCGTAGGATTAGAAGGGTAGGGAAGTACTATACATCTAGTGTTTTCGTTAAGATGTGGTTCAATTAACTCGGCTGTTAATTTAAAATCATTTTTTGTTGTATCGACATAGATTGGGATCCCACCAGCTAGTTTAATTAAAGGTTCATACCCTGGATAAACGGGGCTAGGAAGTATGACTTCGCTACCTTCTTCTAGTAGAGTTCTAAATGTGCAGTCGATTGCTTGGCTTGCACCGACGGTTACGATTACTTCATCTTCAGGTGAGTATGTAAGATTATATTTTTTCTCTACATATTGGCTCGCTGCCTTCCTAAGTTCAATAAACCCAGCATTATGAGTATATGTAGTGAAGTCATTCTTGATTGATTGTGTGCCTGCTTCTTTCACATGCTCTGGTGTTGCAAAATCTGGCTGTCCAATCGTTAAAGAAATGACATCATCATAATCTGCAACCAAATTAAAGAATTTTCTAATTCCAGATAATTCTATGTTTTTTACTTTAGAATTTACTAAGTGTTCCATTTCTATAAGTAACCTCCTATTTTAGCTTAGAGTTCTTGACCTTTGAGACGTTTCAAAAATAGTTTTAAAAGTGAACGAATGTATAGGTGTTATTTTACCATTTTTCCTTAACATGTCATCACTTTTTCTTTTAAAAGAGTTGAAAGACAAGTTTCATAATGTAACAAAAACAAATCGAATAATGGATACTAAAAAGAGTTTATTTGAAAAATAGTAAGGGTATAGTATTGTTAGTAGAAATGTTTGTAAAGAGAGTAGTGAAACAATTGATTCAAACAGTGGCCATTAAAAATAATGGGGATATAATTTATGATTTATCTATGGAAAAATTAAAAGAGGAAGATATTAAATGGTATTGGGTTGATTTCCAAGAACCAACAGAAAATGAAGTAATGCTATTGTCAAGTTTTTTTCATTTTCACCCTTTAGCCATTGAGGATTGTCTTGAATTTGTTCAACGACCGAAGCTGGATTTTTATGACAAATACTTTTTTGTTGTTATCCACTCCATAAATCAAGACACTCTTGAAGCTGACGAAGTTGATATATTTGTTTCAGATCGATTTATTGTCACTTTTCATAAAAAACCTGTTAGAGACCTTAAAAATATATTACAGCGAGTGGGAAAAGAGTCCTTACTTCAAGATAACCCATTACAAATTATGTATCAGGTTATGGATAAAATAGTAGATGAGTATTTTCCACCAGTTTATAAATTAGAAGATCTCGTTAATCAGGTTGAAGACAATACGAGTGACCAGACGATTAGTGAACTAATGGAACAAGTCTTTGATATACGTTCAGAATTAAACAAATTAAGAAGAACGATTGTACCAATGCGAGACTTATTATACAGAATCATCTCATCTTCTAGACTCAACTCGATAAAAGAGAAACATATTTATTTTCAAGATATATATGATCATTTACTTAAGTTGGTTGAAATGATTGATGCAAATCGAGAATTATCTTCAGATATTAGAGATAGTTATCTGTCAATTAGCTCTGATCGAATGAATCGGGTAATGATGACATTAACCGTCATGTCTTCAATCTTTCTCCCTTTAACCTTTATTGCTGGTGTATATGGAATGAATTTTCAATATATGCCTGAATTAGCCGGGGAATATAGCTATTTTATTGTCCTTGGTTTAATGGGACTAATAAGCCTTGGAATGATATATTTCTTCTTTAAAATGGGATGGTTTCGTTTTCACAAAGGAACAAAGTTATGAGTACCGACTTAAATACAATAGACCTAACGTATTTTATAATCAGTATTCCATCATCCTTACATTTTGAGGTGAATAAAAATGTCAGATCATACATTTTTAACAGATAGAGAACGTGAAATAATTATAAAACTTGAAACAGAAATGTTATTTGCATTGACAATTGCTCAAATTCATTTTTACAAAAATGAAATTCAAACAATTATAAAACATGCTAAGCGAAGAAATCTTATTTCTGAAGAACCAATATTTACTTAAGGATCTTTTCTGAAAGATTGTTTTATGTAACCAAAATTTGTAGTGAAAACAGTGTTTTTTCACTATAAAGGTACTATTTTATGGAGAAAAGATGCCACTAGACTTAATACAGTGCAGATTGCTTCGGGTATTGAAAAGCAACAATGTTTACGAAACAGCCTAATTAAAAATATATATAATCCATATTAATGCTTTACCAAGGAAGTAATAAAAGGACACTAAAGTGTTCTTTTATCACAATCATGGTAAAGCTTGTTTTTCATTTTAAGCTTTGAATTACCTTGATAAGTCTTAATTATTTTTAAATGATTATTTAGTTCTTGGATGAGTTTTTTCTGCTGCTTTGTTAGTAGGTGAAAGTTCTTTAGCAATTTCAGGATCTGTTATAGACTTAGCTGATTGTAAACCAGATTTTGTTTTTCGATTGCGTTTAGTCATACGATAAAACCTCCATGTAAGAGTTTTTTATGCAATCATATTATTGACCTTTATAAATGCTTTTATATCTGAAAATGTTACCAAAAATGTCTGATGAAATTGTAATTAGTTAATATGTAATTTTTAAACAGGATAGAATTGTTAAAGGTTTTTATCTCGTTTTATACCTAACTACTTCTGATTTTTGTTAACAAAGAAGATTGCTTATTGATGAACGAAATATACTACCAAAATGAACAAATAATAACGATGTTTTCGTAAACTTTTTTGTTTTACTAATCCTGATGAAAACAAATCTTTATAATTATCCTTGTATGTGATAAAACACTTAATAAATATTTCAATTAGCAATAATCTAATTTTTCAGAAAAGACACTATATTAAAAACAACAAAAACCTGAGATTTCTCTAGGTTCTTGTTGTTTTTTAGGTTATCTACAACGAAATGAACGAATTTGTTCTAAATCAATTCCAAAGTATTCCCAACGATACTGACGACGGCGCCAGCGGTATCCAGCAACTGAGTTTCTTCCTACAAACGTTGGATAAAACCAAAAACTACGTCCATTGTTTAAACGAATGTAAGTGAAACTATAAAGACAACCACGAATTCCACCAGGATCAACGGCAAAAGTTTCAAACTGACTTTGAGCAGGTGGAATTTCACTTGGTGGAGGTCCTTGTGGAGGACCTTGACCAACACCTTGATTAAAGCCACCTTGCCCAGGAAATTGACCTACTCCAGGGTTAAAACCGCCTGGATTAAATCCTTGACCTGGAAATCCATTGAAACCAGTACCGTATTCTAAAGGTCCAAAAGGTTGTTGTGGAAAACTTGTGCTACCTTGTGTGCTAAATGGTTGGGAACCGGGAAATTGAACTGAGAACTGACGATCATATGGATACATGTTTATTTCTCTCCCCTCATTAACTTTCATGTATACAATATGCAAATCTAATGTATAGGTGAATGTCCTCAAAGTTTTGTTGATGTTAAAATGAGCGCAAAAAAAGAGCCCTTTGGCTCCGTATGTAAGAAACTATAGAATTTATTCTAAATTTATTTAATGTCTATCTCGCACGTCAGCGCTCAGGGAACAATTAATTTTTTATTCTTATTTATAAGCTACACAGGAGAAGATGTGTTAGTGCGAATAAAGAATATGTGGTTTTTTAGTTGTTTTGTGTTTTTTGAATATATGTTTTAAATTGTTCTCTTAAGTGTTTTAATCTAAATTTATACCGGTTTCATAACAATTAACGGCACTCATTATTAAGAGTAGTTTTATAGCTTATATAGCAACTTCCATTTATTTCTTTGCATTGTGCTTTGACATCTGCAGTTATTTTACTTATCTCTTCAATTGAATGAAACTTATTCAACTGATTTGTTACAACAGCAATTGAGAGTGAGACAAGGGGAACATTACTATATATACCATTTCTAGACTTAGTGTAGACATATTTATTGATCCAATCGCTCTCATTATAGTATTGTTTTAAGCGTATTTCAAATTCTGTTATGATTAATTGACAAGTTTGTTGGTAATGATAATGGGGTAAAATGGCAACAAAATCATCCCCTCCTATATGACCTACAAAAGAGTTGTCATAGTCGTTAAGTAGAATGTTCTTACTTAACAAGTTAGAAACTTCTTTTAACAGAAAGTCTCCCTTTTTAAAACCATATGTATCATTGTATTCTTTGAAGTGATCTAAATCGATATATAGCACGGAAAAAGGTTTTTCATCATTTGTGAGATATTCTGCAATTTTTTCCTCAATTAGAACATTGCCAGGTAATCCTGATAAAGGATTTGTATACATCGCTTGATTCACCTGTTCTTCGGCAAGTTTGATGAGAAGGTTTTTAATGCTAACAATTCCTTGTAATTTACTTTCTTTTGTTACAACTACATAATCATAAAGGTTTTTTTGATTTCTATTCATTGCTTTAGAACTTACTTTTGTAATTGGCTCAAAATGATCAACTAATAAAGGGTGTGAGTCCATCACTAGTTCTATGGGCCTACCCATAAATAAATCGAAGCCATACTTACCAGATATTTTTTTGTAAAATTGAGCTTTCATGACTAAACCTAGAGGCTTGTTATCACAAGCTACAACAATACCTTCAAGACTAGGTTGCTCTTCAAAAATTAAGTCTACTTCAGAACTTTTAGTGTTCAAGGAGACAACTGGAACCTTTTCTGATATATTACCTATGCTCAACATCATTCACGACTCCTACAGAGGCTTTAGATTTACTCCTATTTTACTATATAGTTTTCTGTTATTTTGTTAAGAAACTGTAAATTTGAAGAAATACGTTAAAATCAAGGTTTTTTGGTATAGGAAATACATAGTGCAAGAGCGTCTTAACACCCAGCTCTTTTATAAAGATCACTAGTTGATTTCCTTATAATAATTTTCGCTCCTATTTTTTATAATAGAATGAATATTCCATTGAGTTTTTACAATTTATTGGTTTGCACCAATCAATAAAGAATTGGTATTCTATATTTATCATTAAGAAATATGTAAAAGCTCAATGTATCTTCACATTGTTTATTTAATCAAAATAAAAATATTAGAAGGTAGGCTTATTCTGCAGTATATAATGCCTCTAACAAATTTTACGATAAAGTTTATCAGAGCTATTTTAAAAATGAAGAATATGTGGAGGTAATCTTGTTATCCATTATTAAACCACTCATTGTAAATATCACAATATTATTTTCTTTTACTTTTAATGCAAATTTATTTTTACCTTTTCAAAGAAATGTTCACTTATCCATAAAACAGAAGGCCATTTACGGTCTTATTAGTGCATTTGGAGCAACACTTTGCATGGCATATCCGATTGAAACTTTAGGGGAAACAAACTTTGATTTAAGAATGGTTGCGATAATAGTTGTAACACTGTATGCAGGGTGGTTGCCTGGTTTATTCACAGTAATTGTCGTCTCAGCAATTAGGATAATAATAGGTGGGGCATTTTTGCATATCGGGGTAATTGTTTCTATTATTGCCTTTGCTATTGCTCTCCTTTTTAGGAAAAGGTTTCAATTATCAAATGACAAAATTCTAATTGCTTCTTTTATCTCTTTTACCTATTTTATCATTTACTTTTCGATCATTTATTTTAGTGTGACTTTTCTTGAACTAACATTTTATATTGTCTATTTTATCGCTTTTTATATTACGTATATTGCAACAATATATATAATAGAAGCACTAACAAAATTCAATAAACAATTTGATGAAATGGTTTATATGGATAAACTAACAACCACAGGTCAAATGGCTGCTTCCATTGCACATGAAATTCGTAATCCAATTACAACGGTTAGGGGATTTATTCAATTTATTCAACAAGATACTACAGATGAAAAGTTGAAGGAGTTTTCACCTCTCATTTTAGATGAACTTGACCGAACAAATATGATTATTACAAATTATCTAAAATTAGCTAAGCCAGAAAAATTTGAACTAACTTCTGTAGATATAGATAAACTCTTATCGGATTCAATTGATTTGTTAAGACCACTTGGTACTTTTTCGAATGTAACACTTAATTATGAAGGTAGAGAGAATTGTTATGTGAAAGGCGATGCTCAGCATATTAAGCAATCATTGATTAATATAATAAAAAATGCAATTGAATCAATTCATGGAAATGGAATTGTCAAAGCAAATCTTTATGTTGATAAACAAAGGAAAATTGCCAAAATCATTATTAAGGACACTGGTAAAGGAATGACTCAAGAGGAGTTAAAACAGATAGGGTTGCCTTTTTATACAACAAAAACAAAAGGTACGGGACTGGGAAGTATGATAACTAATCGATTAATTAGGGAAATAGGCGGTACGATTGAATATGAAAGTGAATTAGGAAAAGGTACGACAGTAACTGTTACACTACAAATAGAATGAGAGTGGCTGAAAGCGAGTACAGTTCAGAAATTTTTTTCTGAACTACTTTCGCTATCAGCCTTTTTAATGCTTAGGCTAAGTTAAATCATCATGTTGATTATAGTCTGGCACGTTATTGTTTTAGTTGTTCTACATTATTTGTATCTAGATCAACCATATACCATTGTTCACTGTTTTCTTTTGAATTGTTAATTGAATACACATGGATAATGTATTTGCCATTTTCTAGATGGTCGTATTGAACAATTAGATCATTATTATTTTTAATACCTAGTTTCTCTTTTACGAGTTTTTCTGCTTCTGTTGGATGTAAGGGGTCATTGTTATTTAAATTACCTTCTTCTCTTGCTTCAACTAACATTTCATCATTGCTATTAGCATGATCATTACCTGTTTGAAGTAATCCTTCTCCAGATGTATTTCCACCTTCTCCTTGATCAACATTATTACATGCTGTTAAGCTAAAAAAAAGCACAATGATTAATAAATATTTCATTTTCCACCTCACTAGTTATGAATTAATGGACAGTTTAGATAATTATATCTAGGAATATTGTGTGATGATAAGGATTTTTTATACAGAAGTAGCTAGTGCAACAATTGTTATAGAAGTTAGGTGATGAAGATAGAGATAGAAAAAAAGCGTGCCAACAACATTTGCTTATAAGTAATCATAATTTATTTAGATTACTTAAGACAGTGATTGAAGTGGCAGACGCTTTCTGATTTATACTATTTGTAGTGTAGCGTATGGAAAAAGAAATTCATCAAAAATAAGAATGCTATAAAATAAAGTGGCATTTTGACATCTTGCTTCCTATTTAAAATGATTTTTAGTACAGGATACATGATAAAACCAAAAGCCATCCCATCAACAATACTATAAGTTAGTGGAATTAATGCAATAATTAAGAACGCTGGAAAGCTTTCACTAAAATCTTCTAGATCTATATGCTGTATGTTCTGGATCATTAAACTACCTATTAGTATAAGTATTGGAGCAATTGCACTATCTGGTATCACTTTAATAAATGGTAAAAATAATAATGAAGTTAAAAAAAGTGTGCCAGTTGTTATAGATGTTAAACCAGTTCGACCTCCTGCTGTCATACCTGCAGCAGATTCAACAGTACTTACAGTAGGACTGGACCCTAAAATACCAGATGTAATGGTAGACATTGCATTTGCTTGCAATGATCGTTTGTATGTCGTAGGTCGATTTATCATATGAACTTGACCAAACACTAAGCCTATGTTTTCAAAAACAATTACCATTGTTAATGAAAAGGTAGCTGTCCAAAATGTTAAATCTATGAAACGATCAAAAGACATTGCTCCTATTACATCAAAGTAAGAACGAAAAGCTTCAGTTGTATTTGTTGTTTTTTCAAACGAAAGATCATCAAATATCGCGGCTAGGAAAGTCCCTATAATAATGCTTATTAAAAAGTTTCCTGGAATTTTTTTTGCAAATAAAGAAACTGTAATAAGTAATGTGACTACTGTTAATAGAACACTTGAATCACTAAAGTCACCTAAAGATACATATGTTTCCTCACTTAATACGACGATTCCACCTTTTTGTAGACCAATAAAGGTAAGGAAAAAACCAATACCAACTGTTATTGCTTCCTTTAACGAATGTGGAATTGACTCTGAAATAATTGTTGCGAGCTTTGTGAATGCAATTATTGTAAATAATATTCCTGAAACAAAGACAACTGCTAAGCCTTCTTGCCATGATAATCCCATTCCAAGGACAATCGTGTAAGTAAACAAGGCATTTACACCCATCCCTGGAACAAGAATGATGGGTGTATTACCCCAAATACCCATAATAAAGCAACCTGCTATTGATGTTAAAACCGTAGCAATAATTCCAGCTTCTAATGGGATTCCAGCATCTGATAATATTGATGCGTTTACAACAACAATATACACAATGGTGAAAAATGAAACGATTCCTGCAAGAACTTCCTTTTTAAACGTTGTATTATTATTTTTTAATTGAAAAATTTTATCCAAAATAAACCTTCCTCAAGTATAACCCTCAACCCGTCCCGTATAATCACAATAAACGATTTACAAAAGGATTATAACAAGAGAGTAACAATAATGCATTACATTTATTTCATTCACAGCAAATAACAATTGAGTTGAATTAAAAAAGATGCCTGTTTTCTCAAAAATATTTTTTTAGTTCAAGTAAGTTTAAAGTAGAAGGGAAAACTCCCATACTCGAAGCCAAGTAGGCTACACCATTCACTCTTTGGAATCCAAGGATAATGTGCAAATGAACCTCCCCAAAAGCTTTGTTGTATAAAAAAAACAGTACTGTACTGTATATAAAAGCTAATGACATTTTTTCTTATAGAAATTGTTATCTTTTATTCGAGAAAAAAATTCTAATCAGATAATGAAATAAATTAGCACAGTTTTTCAGAGAAGTCTTTTGAAAAGAGTTTTAAAATACAGCAAATTGTGACAGTCAAGTAGAACAATCATAAGTCTTTTTTATAGTGAATCATGTATTACTCTTCGAATGAAAGTAGACTTTGCCAAAAGTTTTATGATTAGACAACCATTACTTTACATATATATGTGAAGAGCTTTTACAGAAAGGTTGTGAATTTTTATGGCACGTAAAATATGGGGCGTCGATTCAGCAAATCCCGTTGATAAAGAATTTTTTGAGTGTGTAAAAAAAAAATATGGTGTGCCTAAATATTGGGGCAGATACCTGACTGAAATACCAAATGTATCAAGAGGACTAACAAAATCTGAAATTGGATTTTTGAGAAGCAAGGATATAAAGATATTGCCAATTTATAATGTTATTAGGGAAGCAATAGGATATGAGGAAGCACAATTAGCTGCAAGAAATGCAGTGTTCCATGCGAGAAGACTTGGAATACCGACAAATACTATTATTTTTGCAAATGTAGAGAAATTTTTTAATGTAGATTCTTCGTGGATTAGAGGGTGGGTTGAGACATTTATACCATCAGGATATAAAGCGGGTTTTTATAATGATTCTGTAGAAGGAGATTTTGCTGAAGCCTATTGTGAAGCAGTAAAAGAAAATAGTGAAGTAGCTGTTCAGACTATACTGTGGAGTGCTGCCCCAGAGTTAGGAGCAACTTCTGAAAGAAAAGCACCAAAATTTAAACCAGCATCACCAGATTGTAAAGCAAATGTCTGGTTATGGCAATACGGACGTGATGCAAAACATTGTCCTATTGACACAAACTTAGCTGATGAAAGAGTTCTAAATTATTTATATTAAGCTTGGTATAAACTCCAAGCTTTTTAAATTAAGCTATATTAAAGCTTAGTGTTGATATTTATCAATTTGTTGATTGGATAAGAGACATGAAACTCTTATGGGATAAACGTGTCTAATGTTGACCCCAAAGGCGTTCAGCTTACGAGAATTCTTCACGACCTAGTAGGAAAAACGAACTGCATTTTTTCTCGCGAAAGTGAATACCAGTAACGGAAATTAACAAAAACGCTTAACATTGCCTTAAATTAATTTAGGACAAGTTCTTTGTTATTTGCTGTATTCGTAAACGTTGTTGCATTTTAATACTTGATGGAAACAGCACTATATAAAATCTAGTGACACCTTTTCTTTTAGAATTGTATCTTTTATGCGATGAAAACACTGTTTCTAACAAAGAATTAGGTCAATTAACAACAATCTTTCAGAAAAGAGCCTTGTTATTTAAAGGCTCTGTTAAACTTTGTTGTTGAATTTCGTTACAGGCTTTCGCTTTCCGCGGGAAAAAATGCAGTTCGTTTTTTTCTAGGGAAGAATAATGAAAAATCTCAATTATCGGCTCCTTTAAAGATCAATTCTTCCTAGGTCCGGGAGCCCCTCCTCGGCGTCAAGCGCCTGTGGGGTCTCCCTTTAACACGCTTCTCTGAGCAGGAGTCTCATATATTCACCTCCAATCAACAAAGTGCTAAAAATCAACATTAAGCTTTAACATAGCCTATTTAAGAAGGTAAATAATCAAATGCAATTTCTAATCGTCTTATCATCTAATAATCCCCAAGGAGCTTGCTTTACTAATAAATTTATCAATATAAAATATTTACTTTACATTACTCTAACAATAGCCGATATAATGTGTACAGTGATGTACAAATGGAAGGATGAATATTATGGATCAACAAAAGGGTATTTTGCTAGAAAGTGGAACAAATGAGCTTGAAATTGTGGAATTTTGTGTTGGAAATAATAAATTTGGAATTAATGTTATTAAGGTGAAGGAGATTATACAACCTTTACAAGTTACAAAGATTCCACATTCTCATCCTAATATAAAAGGTATTATTGATATTAGAGGAGAAATTTTACCTGTAGTTGATGTTGCTAAAGTTTTAGGATTTGGACCTAGTGAAAATCCACGAGATGAAAAATATATTGTAACTGAATTTAATAAGACGAAGGTTGTTTTTCATGTTCATTCAGTATCTCAAATTCACCGTATATCTTGGGAGAAAATAGAAAAACCTTCTGGTATGTATCAAGGTTTTGAGAGTCAGATTACTGGTGTTGTTAAAATTCAAGACGAAATGGTTTTAATGCTTGATTTTGAGAAAATTGTTTTAGATATAAATCCAGATTCAGGAATAAATGTGGAGCAAGTTAAGAAACTAGGTAAAAGAGAGCGTTCTAGAAAAAAACTAGTGGTTGCAGAGGATTCACCTTTGTTGAGAAAACTATTACAAGAGACTTTATCTGAAGCTGGTTTTGAAGATGTTGATTTCTTTGAAAATGGTAAGGATGCATTATCATATTTACAATCAATTACTGAATCAGGTAAAGCCATTGAAGATGTGGTGCAACTAGTCATTACTGACGTTGAAATGCCTCAGATGGATGGACATCATTTAACAAAGAGGATCAAAGAAGATCAATCATTAGGTATACTTCCTGTTGTCATTTTCTCATCACTTATAACAAATGATTTACGTCATAAAGGTCAAATGGTAGGTGCTAGTGCGCAGATCAGTAAACCTGAAATAAGTGAATTAGTTCAAAAGGTTGATGAATTTATTTTATAATATATTACGATGGTTGCTTGGACATAATTGGACTGGCAACCTTTTTTGGGTTTCTTAAAGAAAACAACCATATTGAAATAATTTTATGCATAGAATTTCTAGGAGGGTAAGATGGATCTTATCGTAAATGCAAGAAATTTTGCAAGAAAAGCACATAATGGACAAGTTCGTAAAATAAGCTCTGAGCCATATTTTTCACATGTTGAATACGTAGCAAAAACTCTTGAAGATGCTGGTTTTTCAAATATTGTTGTAGCAGCAGGCTATCTACATGATGTTATTGAGGACACAGAAGTCACAGTAGATGAACTGAAAAGATTATTTGGTAAAGAAGTTCTCCAATTTGTTTTAGACAACACAGAGGATAAGGATTTAATTTGGGAAAAGAGAAAACAAGAAACAATAGATAAAACTAGAATGTTAAGTATAGAATCAAAAGCTCTAATTGCTGCTGATAAACTCGATAATAGTAAAGATTTACTGCTATATTCTCAAGCATATGGTGGTAAGCTTTGGACATATTTTAATAGAGGTTATGAAAAGCAATTATGGTATTATAAAGAATTAGTTCATTCGATTTTCTATGGTGTTCCTAAGCATCAAGTTCCAGCATATTTTTATACTCTTAAACAAAACGTTGATGAATTATTTGGACCATACTAGAAATAAAAAAAGGACAATGATATTCATTGCCTTTTTTGTGATTTATCTTATGGTAGTCTAGCCTTTGTTATCTATAGCTTTCACCTAACCTTTTAAATACCGGTTTTTCATATGTACGGGTTTGAGTTGAATGAATAGATTGAGGAGATTTTTTATCTTCATTTAGACCCACATAGTTTTGCAATAGATTTTTTGCTTTTGTTAAAGACATATTTGCTTTTGGGTTACGGTATGTTTGGTTTAATGTTCCTAAATGTGGAAGTTTATCGAAGTCATCTTTTGTAGGAGGCATATGAAAGTAATACTCTCCAGCAGACACTAGCACATCAGATTGCTGTTGGCTAAATTTTGGATTGTTAGAAAAATGTAGACCCTCTTTTTGCGCCTTACCTTCTTTTAGAAGTTTAATTAACGCATTCTTTTTAAGTAAATATAGGTATTTAGGGTTAGGTGCAGTTTTTGCATGACGGTTAACTACATAAATAGCACGAGCGAGGTTTTCTGTTGTTAATTGTTTGGTAGGATCGAGTCGCTTATGGTCGTCCATCGTTTCTCTCCTTTATTATACACTTTAAGTTTAAGTCATTCTTAATTAAATTATACTTTGTCAATAATAAAATGCAAGCTTTAAATGTTTTTTTATTTCGAAAATTCTTTTAAAGGAAAAGTGAATTAGCAATTACAATCTGAAATAGGAGGTTATATAACGACGGGCACATCCACTTTTTAGTTGTTGTAACTAAAATCTTATTTCTATTTAATTAGCTATAGTAGTGCTTTGTTGTTGAGTTCCGTTACAAGAAATTGTTTCCCTAGGGAAAACCAAGTTTTTTCCTAGGGAAGAATATTGATAAAGCCCTACTGCTAAAGTTTAAATTTGTAGTATTCTTCTTTACCTATATACTTTTCTTGTATTGATCAATATCTGTGTTTATATCATTTTGCTTGTTCATAAGATCAATAAAGAGCTGAGCGAAATATGGATCCCATTGTGTTCCTTTTCCATCTTCAATGATAGAAAGTGCTTTTTGGGTGGGCATTCCTTTACGATAGGGACGATCAGATGTCATAGCATCAAATGCATCTGCTACAGCCATAATTCTTCCGAATAACGGTATGCTCTCTCCTTTTAATCCCTCTGGATAACCTAGCCCGTCAACTCTTTCGTGATGATACTTTACGCCAGGAATTAATGATTCCATTTCTTCTTTCGGTTGAACTTGTGAAAGAATATTTGCTCCAATCACTGGATGAGCTTTGATTTCATTAAATTCCTCTTCTGTTAACCTTCCATCTTTCAGTAGGATACTATCTTTTATTCCTATTTTTCCGATATCATGTAATAGTGCGGATTTTCTCAACAAATCAAGAGTTTCGGCATCTAACTTAGCTTGTTTACCTATCATTACGGAGTATTTAGCAACTCTTACTGAGTGACCGGCTGTATATGCATCTCGAGCATCTAGGGCTAATGCTAAAGTAGTGAAAAGGCTATCTAACAGTTGTTTATTAACTGAATCTCTTCTTTGAAGTCCACTTACCATTTGGTTATACCCAGAAATAAGTTTTGAAAATTCATCAGAATAAATATCATTCTGAAAAACAAGCTTTCCTAATTGAATTTGTCGCATTCCATCTTCAAGAATTTGAATAGGTTCAGAGATATTATTGAATAACAAATAAGCTGCGTAAAAAGCAAAACAAATTGAAACAATGATAACAATGATTGCCCAACTCCAATATTCTGTTAAAAGAGGGACGGCAACTTCTGCTAATCTTGCATGAGTGGCTAAACTAAACAGTAATATCGGAAAAACACCGATGAAAATAGCACTATATAATACTTTGCTTTGAATAGAAATATATAAATGGGACTGATGTGAAAAATCAAAATGATAATTTGCTAATGTTTTTTCTCGAATTGTAATTAATATCGGCTTTAATGCTTTAGTTGCCAAGTAAAACTCGATAATACTATGCATACCAGCAACTAGTACAGAGGCACCAAAAGCGATACCTATATAATAAAGAGGTAAATGAATAAACTCCATTTTTATACATATATAACTAATAATCATGGCTGGTATGGCAAGACCAAATAAATGAGGACCAAAAATCCGATAAACTGTAAGTATTGGTAGTTTGTGTGTTTGACGATAAGCATACTTTAAATCAGCTAGTGAAGGATTTGGATCGAAAAAAACATTTTTAATTGGTTTAATATGTTTTGAGAATACAATACTTTCTACTGTTAACATCATAACGAGAGAGATCATTAGAATGATAAAAAGGATAATAGATTCTTTAAAATTAATGTTTAGCGTTGTAAACATAAACAAAGCACCAATTCCAAACACTGCTATTAAGGAACCGAATATATAATTTCTTAGGAGGACGATAATAAATTGTTTAAATATATGTTTGTCCATTTATTCACAACCTTAATAAAGGATATAAAAAACGTAACTCTATGTATATATCGGCTTTTAAAAAATTATCTTAATAAAAATTCTAATGAAAAAGTGTTAGGCTACCAAATAAATAAGGAAGCAACTAACACTTTTTTTCACTTAACTTATTTAAAATTTGATGACATACCAATTATACGTCGCTTTGTAAAGAGTTCATAAGTTTATACAGAATGGATAGTTGGCTTTGTATTTGAATTTTTATGTGTTCTTGTCAGTTTTCTTTCTTTTTCTTCAAGATCCCGACTAAGTTTGGGTAATGTAAAAGCGTAAAAAAGTGAAACGAAAAGGATAATAATTGCCATTCCGTAATACAAATAGTCGATAGTCACAATCACTTTTGGAAAAATCATAGCAATAATTCCTAAAGTTAACGACTGTGCTAGCATCATAAGTGGATCGATCCATCCGCTGACTCTTCCCATTAATTTTGGATGTACAATTTTTGGCATCCAGCCACCTATTGCTATATTTATAGGACCTAAACATGCACCAATAATAAAAACAATACCGAGGAATATTGATACCTTATCAGTAAAACCAAGAAAAAATATCAGTAAACTCGTTACAAATATTGGGAATATCATTAGCTGATGTGGTTTAAATCTTGAAGAAATTAGAGTACCGACTCCACTTCCTGTTAAGAGGCCAAGCCCAAGAGATATAGCAAACAAAGATGCATACCACTCATAGTTATCAGGTGACATTTCATACTTCATGGTAAACATAGGCAAAATTGCAAAGGCACCGTTGAATAATCCAAATATAAAAAAGCCAAAGATTAAAGAAGCCAATAATCGGTTTTTAATAATATAAGTAATTCCTTCTTTAAAATCTTTTGCAGAAGACTTAATGCTTATATCCTTCCATTCCACTTTGCCATTTGGAAGTCTTGCAGAAAGAGGAATTTGACAAGCTCTAATTAATAAAGCAGAAATAACGAAGCTAATAAAATCAACAATGACAGCACCATGTATTCCTACTGTTTTGTATATAGCTGCTCCTAAACCAACGCCAAAAACCATAAAAATACTAAAGAGCATTTGATTAAGTCCTGCAGCTTTGGCATATTGTTCTTTGTTTAAAATTCCTTGCACAAGGCTGTTTTCAGCTGGGAAAAAGAATTTAGTTACTGCACTACGTAAAAATAAAACTAAAAATATCAAAGGGATAGAGCCAGTAAATAATGTGACGAATAATAAAACTGTTAAAATAGCACGTATCCAATCACAGTTCTCTGCAACTTTTTTCCGATCGAAACGGTCTGCTACAACACCTACTATAAAAAACACAAGAATAGTGGGTAAAGAATACATTAATTCGGCTATCGTAGCATAAGAAGGTTGATGACTAAAGTGATCTAATAAATAAAAAGCAAACGCCATATTCCCTATAGTTGTTCCCATTTGGGAAAAAAGTGCGGCATAAAATAGCTTTACAAAGTTCGGATTATGGAAAATTTTCATAATTACGCTCCTTAAATTACTTTGTCCAATGCTTCAATTGTCATTATAAGGGAATATGTACTATTTGAATATGATATTAATGAAAACTTAATAAAATCTTAAGGTGAAATCCTTACTTTTGTTCCGTTTGGCACAATGGAAGCAAGCTCTAAAACATCTATATTATACATACGGATACACCCTAAGGATACAGCCTTTCCTATAGAAGATGGGTTGTTTGTACCATGTATTCCATAATGAATTTTAGATAAACTTAGCCACATTGCTCCAAAAACTCCTCCTGGATTAGGTTGACGATTTACAATGACGAATTCGCCAATTGGTGTAGAAGAAACCATCTTACCAACTGCAATCGGAAACACCTTTCTAATTTTTCCGTTCTCCAATAGAGTTAAGCGTCTACTCAAAATTGAAATAGAAATAGAATAAGGGATTGAGTTAGGATCAGGAATGTTAGGAATAATAATTTCTTGCCCTACATAAATAAGGTTTGGATTGCTGATATTGTTAACCGAGATAAGTTTACTTATCGTAATTCTGTAGTCCATGCTAATAGATGTTAACGTCTCATTAGATTTGACAATATGAATCATTGTTACCCTCCTAATATTAGGTCATACATATGTATAAAAATATTTCAATAAATACCGAATATACCTAATGTTTTAATATGTTATAATTTACTTAGGCTTTTTTCGTAAACTCTGTTGCTTTTGGTCATTTGAAAAGTTCGGCACTGTATAAAGTATAGTGGCATCTTTTCTTCATAGATTTGTACATTTTTTTGTTATCAAAACGATGTTTTTATGGATATATAGGTTATTTAGCAACAATCGATCAGAAAAGAGCCTTTACTTAAACTAAACGAATGAAGTTAATTGGTTTAGTTATACATATTTTGAAATAACAGCCTTAATAAAATATAGTTATTACATTAAACAGGTAAGGGTGTTGGATGTGGATCAAGAAAAGTATGCAATCATTGATATTGGCTCAAATACGATGAGATTAGTCATTTATTTACGTGAAAATAGTGGAAGATTAAAAGAAATAGAAAATGTAAAAGTGGTTGCGCGACTTCGTAATTACCTATCAGATGATGAAATACTTTCAGATAAAGGAATAGATATATTAATTGATACACTCCAAAGCTTTAGTGAAGTAACAAAGCATCATCAATTAGAAGATGTAAAATGTGTAGCAACTGCAACAGTCCGGCAAGCTAAAAATAATGAGGAGATCGTTAAAAAGGTTAGGAAAGAATCAGGACTAACTATAAGAATTTTAACAGAGTACGAGGAGGCCTATTATGGGTATCTAGCAGTTGTTAATACGACTCCATTTGATAGTGGTATTACCATTGATATAGGTGGGGGTAGTACAGAATTCACCTATTTCTCTAATCGTGAATTAGTTAATTTCCATAGTTTCCCTTTTGGTGCACTATCTTTGAAAAAACAGTTTATCAATGGTGATATACCTAACCAAGAAGAATTAGTTGCTTTAAAAACCTTTCTATTGGAACAGTTTCAAGCACTAGATTGGTTACAAAATAAAAAGTTACCTATCATTGCTATTGGAGGAAGTGCACGTAATCTTGTTCAAATTCATCAAGAATATGTAGGTTATCCGATTGCAGGTGCTCATCAATATGTGATGAGTGATCGAGATATATTTAGTGTTGATGAATATTTACATTCTTTATCATTTTCTGAGTTACAACGTGTAGAAGGACTGTCCAAAGACAGAGCAGATATCATTATACCTGCTATTGAGGTATTTAAGATAGTTATGGAAATTGTAAGTACGGAGTTATTTGCATTAAGTAGGAAGGGATTAAGAGATGGTGTATTCTTTGAAGAGTTAACAAAGGATATTGGAATTTCAGTCTTTCCAAATGTATTAGAAGAAAGCTTTTATGAATTAGCAACAGATTATTCAATCGATTTGAATCACGTTTTTTATGTGACAAATTGTGCAATGAATATATCACAACTATTAAATGTCACAGGACTTACTTCAATAAACAGAGAAGATTCGTTATTACTTAAACGAGCTGCCTTTGTTTATAATGTTGGTGCTTATATTGATACTGAATCAAGCAGCCAACATACATTCTATTTATTAGCAAACCGTACAATTGATGGTTTATTACATAGAGATCGCATAATCATCGCTCTCATTGCATCATATACTAGTAAAGCAAGCTTTAAAAGGTATGTAACACCATATATGCATTGGTTTTCTAAAGATGAGTTAACGAAAATTAGACTATTAGGAGCAATTATTAAATTAGCCTATAGTTTAAATGCAACAAGGAGAAATATTATTAAAAATATTGAAATAGTAAGTGACAAAAACGAACTTGAATTTGTTGTAACATGCTATAAAGATTGGAAACCAGAACAATATCAAGTTGAAAAGCAGAAAAAACATCTAGAAAAATTACTAAAAAAATCAATTCTTATACATTTTAAGGATGAATAAGAATTTTCGAGCTGGTGACGAAACTTGTGTTTGTTTAAACAAAAAGTATCGTCACCTTTTCTATACAGTCATTCATATGAATTTTTAGAATATCAAACTGAATAGTTTTGACAGCTCAGTCAAACTAGCAGATTTGATAAACTCTTACATAGTGATTTAACTAAAGGACTATGTTGAGAGGGATTTATAGGTTCTACCCTTTGTTGATTGAAGAGATATATGAGTCTCCTGAGGATACTGTAAATTCGAGTAATCTCTCTAAGATCACATGATTGAAAAAATGTAGCAATAGAATAATAAAAAAATTCACTATTTACGAAAAAAACATATAAATTTTACATATAATTTACAATTGTATTGTAATGTTAATGCTATCATGGACTTGTATATAAATGTCGAAAAGGGGTGGCGTAGAAATGAAAACAATAGATAAAAGCGCGATTAAACTTCAAAGTCCACTTTATTATAATAATAGAGAACTTAGCTGGCTTGCTTTTAATGAAAGAGTATTAGAAGAGTCACTTGATGAGAGGAATCCCTTATTAGAACGATTGAAATTTTTAGCAATATTCAGTTCTAACTTAGATGAATTTTTTATGGTTCGAGTAGCAGGATTAAAAGATCAAGTGAAAGCAGGATTTAATAAGCCTGAAAACAAAGCCGGAATGACTCCAAAGCAGCAGCTAAATCAAATTGCTAAAAAAACACATAATCTTGTTCAATTGCAGTATGAAGCTTATAACAAGGTTCTCTTAGAGAAGTTAAAAGAAGAAAATATCGAAATGATTAAGATGGAGGATATTCCTTCTGATCAATTAAACCAACTAGAGGAGTATTTTGATGAGCAAATTTTTCCAGTCCTTACTCCAATGGCAGTTGATGCATATCGTCCATTTCCAATGCTTCTCAATAAAAGCTTAAATCTAGCTATTGTCATCGAGGATAATGATGAATTCCTAGAAAATCGATTTAAAACAGCAATCGTTCAAGTGCCAGCTGTATTAGATCGTTACGTCTCACTACATACATCGAATGGAAAAATGCAATTCGTTTTATTAGAAGAAATTATTAGTCATTTCATATATAAATTATTCAAAGGATATAAAATTGTATCTGTATCCATATTCAGAATTACTAGAAATGCAGATATGACGATTCACGAAGAAGGTGCAAGAGATTTATTAAAGGAAATAGAAAAGGAATTAAAAAAACGTAAGTGGGGAGCTGCTGTTCGGCTTGAGATTCAGAAAGATTATTTTGATGAAAATATTCTTCGATACTTAACCGAAGAATTGGAAGTTCATGAAAAAGATGTTTATGAAATAGACGGACCAATTGATCTGACGATTTTATTTGGTTTTTATAAAGATATGGCAAAAACACGGGAAGATTTAATCTTCCAAACGTTAATTCCTCAGCCACCACGTGATATTGCGTCAGATGAAGATATTTTCGAGAAAATTTCAGAGCAAGACATATTTCTCCATCATCCTTATGAATCCTTCGAACCTGTAATTGAATTTGTTACAGAGGCTGCAGAAGATCCGGATGTTTTAGCGATTAAGCAGACTTTATATCGAGTTAGTGGTGATTCTCCTGTTATTGAAGCGTTAAAAAGGGCAGCGGAAAAAGGAAAGCAAGTGACGGTTTTAGTTGAATTGAAAGCAAGATTCGATGAAGAAAACAATGTGCAATGGGCAAAAGAATTAGAAAAATCAGGTTGTCATGTTATTTATGGTATGACTTATTTAAAAACCCACAGTAAAATTACTCTTGTTGTTAGAAGAAAAAATAATAAGATAGAGAGATTTGTACACTTAGGTACTGGTAATTATAACGACCAAACAGCAAAAATATATACAGATATGGGTCTTATAACATCCAAAAGGAAGTTTGGTATCGATGCTACAAACTTCTTTAATTACCTAAGTGGATATACTGAAAAACCTGATTTTCATCATTTATCTGTTGCACCATTTGATATACGAAAAGACTTTATTAAATTAATAGAAGAAGAGATAAATTTCCACAAAAGATTTGGAAACGGTAGAATAATTTCAAAAATGAATTCTTTAACAGATAAAGTAGTCATTACAAAATTATATGAGGCTTCCAATGCTGGTGTTAAAATCGATTTAATAGTTAGAGGTACTTGCTGTTTACGACCTGGTATAAAAGGGGTTAGCGAAAATATTAGGGTTCGAAGCATTGTGGGTAGATTTCTAGAACATAGTAGAATATATTTTTTTCATCATAATGGTGAAGGAAAAACATTCTTATCTTCAGCTGATTTGATGACAAGAAATATGGAAAAACGAGTAGAAATTTTGTTTCCAATTTATGATGGGAAAATCAAAATGCGTATTAACACCATTTTAGAAAGTGCTTTATCTGATAATGTTAAGGCAAGAGAACAGGATGAGTTTGGAATTTATCATTATGTCGAAAGAAAACAAGATGAACCAGTTGTTGATAGCCAACTATTATTGTTTAGTAAAGCTTACCAAGTAATGGAAGATGAAGAATAAATTCATAAAAAAATTCATGAAAAGAGTAGAGCTATTGAACGAATACGCTTCTACTCCTTTTTTGTTTAGGCTGTTTCGTAAACATTGTCTCATTTAAATACCCATAGCAATCAGCACTGTATTAAGTCTAGTGGCATCTTTTCTTCATAAAATAGTACCCTTATAGTGAAAAAACACTGTTTCCACTCCAATTTTTTAGTTATACAAAGCAAAAATCATTCAGAAAAGAGCCTTTGTTTTTTATAGCTATTTTTCCTTCTAATTGTGATCTCTAAAACGTGTTTTTTAACATCTCTTCCAACAGTTTTGTTGAATTCATTGGAGGCATATTTTTGATGCTGTTGTTGGAGTTACATAAAGTAATAGGACCACAAAGGCGTTAGTAAATGGATTTTTAAGTGTTGTCATACACATGATATATCTTAGAGGAAGTCATTGTGGTACTATTAAAATATACCTTGAATTTTAACTATTTTTAAAGCATTAGAATAGAAATGTACAGGATGATGATGAGTGGACAACTACTTTTTAAATTCAATTAAAAAAGATTTAGATAATGATAAAATTATTTCTGAAGTTGAGTCATTTATTTTTGATGTCATATTAAAGCATGTTCAAGATTTAATATTTATTATGAAAGTTGAAAATGATGAGAAATTTACATATTTGTTTGCTAATGAGATTGGGAAGTCTCACGCTAAACTAGGGAATAATTATGTGGGAAAAACCTTTTATGATTTTACGCGTAGCGAAATAGCAGATCATTTACATGAAAAGTATATAAAGGTGGTTGAAACTAAAAAAACATTTTCTTATCAAGATAAAGTGCAAATCGATGAGAATATATTTTCATACGGGGAAACGATTTTAACACCTATAAAGAATGAAAAAGATAATGTCATTTACATAATTGCTGTAACAAGGGATATAACTGAAAAAGTTATTGAACAAAGATTGTTGGTTGAAAGTCAGGAAATGTATAAATCTCTAGTAGATCATAATATGGATGCTGTTTTTTCTGTTAATTTGGATAGTAATATTTTAACTGTAAATCCATCTGTACTAAGATTATTAAATGAAGAGCAAGGTGATTTAGAAGGGTTAAGCATCTTTGATCTTTTTGAAACAAACTACATTGATTTATTAAAAGAAGCGTATAGTCAAACTATCGGTGGAAATGCTGTGGAAGGTGAAGCCTTACTTTTGTATAAGAGTAAGGAATTAAATGTGCATTATAAAACAATTCCTATTTTTATTAATGGGAAAGTACATGGAATTTTTATTATTCTTCGTGATATTACAGAAAAAACAAAGCAATCGGAAATAATTGAGCATATGGCGTATCATGATCCTTTAACAGGTCTTTTGAATAGAAGTGCTTTAAAGAAAGATTTGAATGCTATTTTAGACCATTCTAAAAAACAATGTAGTTCAGTAGCAGTTATGTATATTGATTTAGATCGATTTAAGATGTTAAATGATATTTTAGGTCATAATAGTGGTGATTTACTGTTAATAGAAGTAAGCAAAAGATTATCTCAAATTGTTGAGCCACAGTATTCCACATATCGCCATGGTGGGGATGAATTTATTATCGTTCTACCTTGTACAGAACGTAAAGAAGCTGAGGTTGTAGCAGAGAAACTTATTCAAAAATTTAAAGAACCTTTTTATTTAAAAGAAATCCTATATTTTATCTCCTTAAGTATTGGAATAAGTATGTTTCCAGAAGATTGTGAGGATGATGACTCACTTATTACAAATGCTGATAAGGCATTATATGTTGTTAAACAGAGAAATCGTGCTCAATACCTTTTCTATGAAAAAGAAATGGATAAAAATAAGAATGAATTACTTGCGATCGAAACGGCACTAAGAAGAGCAATTGAGAATGGAGAGCTAACATTATTTTATCAACCTCAAATTGATTTAACATCTGAAAAAGTTGTTAGCTTTGAAGCATTATTAAGGTGGAATCATTATAAACTCGGTAGTATTTCTCCAGCAACGTTTATCCCAATTGCAGAGGAATCTGGTTTAATTATACCTATTGGAGAATGGGTGATAGAGGAAGTATGCAAGCAAATCGTTTATTGGATAGAAAAAGGATATCCTGAAACAGTAATTGCTATAAATCTATCAGCGAAACAATTTCAACAACCACACCTTATTGATATGATTGAATCTTTATTTAATACATATAAAATTAGCCCAAAGCAAATAGAGTTTGAGATTACTGAAGGTTCCCTTCAAAATGCTGAAGAAGCTCTTCGTATGATAAAAAGGCTAAAAAGTTTAGGTGTAACAATCTCAGTAGATGATTTTGGTACGGGATTTTCATCGTTGAAGTACTTGAAAAAATTCCCTATTGATACACTGAAAATTGATCAATCTTTTATTAAAGACGTGTTATGTGATGAGAAAGATGAAGCGATTGTTACGACCATTTTACACCTTGCTGAACATCTAAAGCTCACGGTTGTAGCAGAAGGAATTGAAACAGAGGAACAGCTAGCTTTTTTGAAGAAACTAAAATGCCATAAAGGACAAGGATATTTAATTAGTAGGCCAATACCAGCAGAACAAATAACGAAATTTTTACTATAAAGGAAATGAATGATATAACAAATAGAAGCATTCTGCAATTAGCAGGTTGCTTCTATTTGTTATGTGGTTGGTATTAAATTATTTGGTTCTGTTAAACATTTTTGTTTTATTTTTTGGCTCTGTTAAACTTTGTGGTTGATTTCCGTTACAGGCATTCGCTTTCCGCGGGCGGTCCGGAAGCCTCCTCGGCGCAAGCGCCTGTGGGGTCTCCCTTCGACACGCTTCTCCCGCAGGAGTCTCATGCCTTTCACTCCAATCAACCAAGTACTAAAAATCAACCTTAAGCTTTAACATAGCCTATTTTTTTAAAATAATGGTGCGGTATACCTTTCACTTTTGTCGGTGAAAGGTATAGATCTCATAAGGCTCGACTTCAAAGCTTGAAAACCTTCGTCTGGAATGAAATATAATTCTACTTATAAATTATCGTCTTGCAAGAAAGTAGGCGAATAGAGCTGAAGTAACTATCTTTTTTAAAGTTAACTTAAGGTAAAAAGAGTTAATTCAGGAGTAGATAAAAATCTAAAAGGAAGTCTTGTAGTACCTAATCCACGATTAACGTACAATTTCATAGAATCCACTTCATACATACCTTCAAAGTAATGTGTTGCATAAGGAGGTGTAATAACAGGACCATAAAAAGGTAACTGAATTTGTCCACCATGACTATGACCAGATAATTGCAAATCAACATTATATTTCTTTGTTTCAAGTGCTGCATCTGGTTCATGTGCTAATAATATATTGAACATATCTGCATTCAATGCACCTAAAGTTCCTTCATAGCTCGGTTTTCCAAGCATTAAATCATCTATTCCAGAAATTGCTATTTTACTTCCATCGTTCATTGTTATATTTGTTACTTCATTAACTAAAAGAGTAAAACCTGACATTTCAATGACATTTTTATAGATATCTGTTCCATACCCTCCATGATCATGATTTCCGTAAACAGCATATTTACCAAAGGGTGCTTTAAGGTTAGTAAGTACAGGAACAATTTTATTAATTTGTGTGTAGTTATTAGGTTCATCCATTAAATCACCTGTGAATAAAATAAGATCTGGCTTAAGGTTATTTATTTTATTTACAATCGTCTCTAACTGTTTTAGAGTGAAAAACTTACTTAAATGAGTATCACTGAATTGAACAATTTTAAACCCTTTGAAGGCTTTGGGAATTTTAGGGTGAATTAATTCGATTTTTTTAACATCTAGCATAGTAGGCTCAAAATATCTTGCATATGTATAACCACTAGCAGCTAACAATAAGCTCCCAAATGAAAAGGAAAGAAGACCTTTAATAAAAGATCTTCTTGAATATTTATTTTTCATCATTCTACCAATCCCTAATTTATTAATTTTATATTTTTTTAATTGAACGGAAATGTTTATAAATATGTCTCTTCCTCTTTAAACCATTCTTAGATTTAAGTTTCCAAGTCATACAAGATAAAAAAGTGTAATTTCTTATGTATTATGTAAATGTCTAGCTCTTACATTCATATAAATCTAAAACAGTGAAAAGTAAAGAACACATTTATTCCTAATAGCTTTATGCTCTTTTTATAATATTTGTTTAGATTAAGTATATCATGGTTTAAATTAGAAGTTCTATTTCATTTATGAGTCTTAAAGAATAAGGTTTTATTTCATTTTATTTTTATTTATAGATTTCCTTGACAGGTATTCGCTTTACCTTAAAAAAGAGAACCTTTTTCATAGAAAAGAACTTTGAAAATACGTAAGAACATTTTTGGAAAGGCTCTATTCTGAACGATTGTTTGTTGCTAGATAAGCAAATTTGGATGAAAACAGTGCTTTTTACGGTACTATTTTATGAAGCAAAGATGTCACTAGACTTAATAAAGTGCTGAATGCTTCGGATAATTAAAAGGTAAAAGGTTTTGCAAAAACAGCCTTTTGAAAACAGGTTTATTATATTGTATGTGGAACCTCAAGGTATCCTTTACCAGTAGGGTTTTCACTAAATTCATCAATTCAATTAATAAAGTCCTAAAAAATCAACATTGAGCTCTAACATGGCAATATGGTAAAATAATAAATGAATGGTCATTCATTTTTTGAAGAGGGGATTGAAAAATATGAAGGATAAAGTAGTTATTGTCACTGGTGGCTCGAATGGGATGGGTAAAGCAATGGCACAACGATTTGCAAATGATGGTGCTAATGTAGTGATTATTGGAAGAACTCTAGAAAAACTTGAGGAAACTAAGAAGGAAATCGAAACATTTGAAAATCAGGTTTATCCAATCCAGTTAGATGTAAGAGATTCTGAAAAAGTTTTCGAGATGATTAAACAGGTAGATGAAAAATATGGGCGTATTGATGCTTTTGTCAATAATGCGGCAGGTAATTTCCTGTGTCCTGCGGAAAATCTATCGATTAATGGGTGGAAATCGGTGATTGATATCGTGTTAAATGGAACATTTTATTGCAGTTCTGCAGTCGGAAAATATTGGATAGAAAAACAATCAAATGGTGTTATTTTAAATATGGTAGCTACTTATGCATGGAATGCTGGTCCGGGAGTAATTCACTCTGCTGCAGCAAAGTCAGGTGTCCTATCAATGACAAGAACGTTAGCAGTTGAATGGGGTAGAAAGTATGGAATAAGGGTAAATGCAATTGCGCCAGGTCCAATAGAAAGAACAGGTGGAGCAGATAAGTTATGGGAATCAGAAAAAGCAGCAAAAAGAACGTTATCAAGTGTTCCATTAAATAGATTAGGAACACCTGAAGAAATAGCCGCTTTAGCAGCTTTCATATTATCTGATGATGCAACATATATGAATGGTGAATGTATAACATTAGATGGTGGTCAATGGTTAAACCAATATCCATTTTAAATTTTACTAAGCTTTCATTTCATTTATCATAATGGTCTAAATAATCCCTTAAAAATCTTAAGGTGCTGTTTCATCATATAAAGCTAATAATGAAGGAAATCTTGCTTTATGGTATAATTTGATTACTTTAGATAGATATAGGTGAGGGGATTGAATTGGATCCGTTAGATGTGTTAACAAATCTGGAAAAGGTTATTCCATACTATCAAGCAATTTTTAGCGCTGATGAACAACGAGTAATAGGCTATGAAGTTTTGGGGAGAATTCAGATTGAAAATGATGTTGAAAGTTTAGGATCTTTTTTTCATGATGAAAATATTCCTGATGAATACCGAATAGAAGTCGATGATTATATTTTACATAATGCCTTAAAAGAGTTTTTATCTCTTATGGATTCTGAAATCCTTCTATTTATTAACAGGGATGCTAATCTACTTATGCTAGATCATGGTGAAAGTTTTTTGCAAGCTTTATTAGATCAGCAAATTAACGGTTTAAAACTAACTCAAATAGTTCTAGAAATTACAGAACATAATTTTCAAGGTGATACTGAACAACTTTACCATCTTTTAACTTATTACAGAACTTACGGTATAAAAATTGCTATAGACAATATTGGGAAAGCAAGCAGTAATTTGGATAGGATAGGTTTGTTATCCCCTGATATACTTAAAATTGATTTACAACCTCTAAGATTAACATCTCCACTACAATCTTATTATGATGTTTTGTATTCAATTTCACTTCTTGCAAGGAAGATTGGAGCGACTCTGTTATATGAAGATGTAGAAGTGAATTTCCAACTTCAATATGCATGGAAAAATGGAGGTCGTTATTATCAAGGATATTTTCTTGATAAACCTAAAAGAGAATTTTTACAAAGAGACGACTCAAAAGAAAGATTAAAGCGTGAGTTCCAGACGTTTATTTCTACTGAGAAGAAAAAGCTTGAAACAATATATAAATTTACAGAACAATTTCATAAGAGAATTCAACAATTTCTTATGAAATATGATAAACAAGATGAACAGTATGAATTATTGCTCAACCAATTATCAAATGAATTAGATGATTGCTGCTTCCGAATTTACATTTGTGATGAAGATGGATTTCAACAATCAGTTAATATTTTCAAAAAAGATACATGGATTGTTCAACCCCAATATTATATGAAAAATTGGAGTTGGCGTCCATATTTCTTAGCAAATATAATAAAAATGAGATTTGAAAAAAAAGGTTTTTTAAGTGATGTTTATAGCGATATCGAAACAGGAGAACTTATACGAACCTTCTCATATCCTTTAAATAACATCCACTATTTATTTGTAGATTTATCATACGAATATTTATTTGAAGAAGAAGGACTGTTATAGAGGAAAAGAGCATATTTCCTTATCTTTTGAGTTATCCTATTTTTAAAAGGAGTGACTCAAAAGATGACTTATTTGACGATGGTACTCGGTGTTTTAGCGTTAATTATCTTAGCTGCTAGCTTAATTTATACATTTAAAGTTGGAAAGCTAGTAAGTGAGAGAAAATCAACATATGACACTCAAATAAATGAAAAAGTTCAAGATCATCCTTATATGAGAAACCCGATATTTTTAACCTATATTATTGCAGGAGTACTTGCATTGGCGTATATTTTTTATTTGGCTTTTACAATATCTGGGTAAAAAAGTGGACATTAATTGTCCATTTTTTTTTTTATGTTTAAAATTCATAACAGGTTTTTCTAGCGAGAAGAAAATTAGGTTAGTTTCCATTGTATATGGGTAAATAATAAGAAATATTGTCGTTTTTTACATTTATTTTACGAATGGTTGATAAGCAAACAAGCTATAAAAGTTGGTAGAATATAATAAGAACTCTTATTTTTTCTGAGAATATCTGGAAAGGGATGAAAAGCTTGGGACAAGTTCGAGTAGGATTATTACTGTTTTTTATTTTGTTTTTTTCACTTTCTCAACAAGTACATGCAAAAGAAGTAGATAAAGGTTTCAGAGAAGAAATATTAACACTAGTTCAAGAAGCATTTCAATCTCAAATTTCCCTAACAGAAGAACCTAGAACGAAAGAAAATATAAAAAAAATCTTAGAACAATCCTTTGAGGAACCCTTTATAAGCAAATATTTTAATGAGAATGTTCAACGCTTAGATGATACCCAATATATCGTATACGGTACAGACTTCCCTATAAATACAATTCCTTTTTTTCAATATAATCAAGATACAATTGTAAAACAGGAAGCTAACAAAGCGGTTGTGTATGAATATTTTGAAGCAAATAATGAAGGCCCTGTTAGTTTTGATGCATATTACGGTGTGGTTTATTTACAGAGTAATGATAAAGGATGGAAGATAAATGAAATTGTAAGTGAGAAAAGGAAACCTGTCATAAAAACAAAATCAACAGAATTTGACCAGGTTAAAGAAAAGCTAGATGGTACTGACCATAACAAAGTAAATATTTTCTCGACCAGTGAACCCATTTTATTTAACCAAAATCAGTCAGTTAATGTTATTGAACATGGGTTTCTACTGTCAATCTATACGGTTACTAAGAGTATTTTAAATGAATTTTAATATTATGCTAATTTAACCATTCTGTGAGGTTGAGCTTGATTATTGACTATTTAAGCAAATAATAAAGTTAAATTCACTTCAACCCATAAGTGTGATAAAACAATATTGAGCTATAACTAAGACATTTTCAAAAAATATGTTGACAACGACAATGATAATCATTATCATTGTAACTAAGAAAGATATTCAACTATGATTTACATAAGCTTATCAATCTAAGGAGGTGGACTTCGCAATAATTAACGAAGATGAACTGGTCATTCATCTAAGTAGTTATTTGATTAGTCATTAAACTCTCGATTTTCCCCAAACCCCTTTTAATAAATAGAACGGATAAAAGCTTGGCTGGTCACCAAGCTTTTTTATTTGTTTTAATGAGCAAATCCAATAGTTGTGTGTTGAATCAGAAAACCTTACAAAAAAATTAAAGGCTAGTCCAGACATAGGCCCTATTTAGCTTTCTATTCCTAAAAGCTCCTCTAATCTTTTTAAATTAAACCCAGTAACAACTTCATTATCAATAGTAACTGTAGGAGTTGAAGTTGAGTGAAGTTTATTTACTAGTGTTTCTCTTGCATCAAAATCTTCGCTTACATCCTTTTCATCGAAGTCTACGTTATGATGATTTAAAAATTGCTTTACAATTTGACAAGGGGGACAATTGGGCTGTGTGTAGATGACGACATTTTTCATATATCTATTCTCCAATCTTATTTTGTTTACATTTCAAAATGAATCTTCAAGTCAAAACCAACCTCCAGAAGGGATAGGTATAATATTGATATTAATTTCCACGCTTCCTTCTGAAATAATCTTTAATTTTTTAACAAAGATTAAAGTTCTACTTAACTTCAATCTCTTATCATAAAAGAGAAATTAGTTCCTTAAAAATTTAGCACATTTTTAAAAAAATTAATATGTATAAGCTTATTATAAATCTTCACAATACAATTTTTTAAAACTAGAATGAATGAAGAAAAAATGTGTTACAATAACAAAGGCTATTTGATTAAGGCTGTTTCAAATGTTTTTCTGTTATAATTTTTGAAATAGTCTTATTACAAGCCATACATTGTCCTACCAACATAATAAAAGGCGGCTATAGAAAAAGATGCCACTGGAATTTATACAGGGCCTTTTCCATGAGGATTTAAAAACAACAAAGTTTACGAGAGCAGCCTTTATAATGAAAAGAATGAAAAATGATTTCTTTGGTAATCCTTTCATACATAGTGTAAAATTGATTTGGCACAAAGTAAAGATGCTGTTTATCGAATCGTTGTTTTGTGGATATAATGTATGGTAGAGTAAAACAATAAAATGAGGAATTAGTTATACGTTAACTCTTCCGGAAGGGGGATAAGAAATGTCACAATTATTAGGCATTATTACAAGACTGCAAAACTTACAAGAGAATTCAGGTTCAGGAGAACCTCTACAACGTTATTTTGAAGTTGAAGGTGAGAAACGTTGTAGTGTAAAGTATTTTGATAAGAACAGTACATTTGAATTAGAGGTTTACCAAAAAAGTGACAAACCTCAATCTTATCAGTTTGATAATATTGATATGATTGCCATGGAAATTTTTGATCTCCTCCAGTAAAAATGGAAGTGAAGGAGTTAAAATGAGAAAAGAACCTATTGTTATTTGTCCGTTTTGTCGTGAACAAGACATGCTTTCAAACTCATTAACTGCTCAGTCGAATCAAAATGTCATTTTCACTTGTACTCATTGCCAAGAATCAATAAAAAATATCGAGACAAGTAAGGGAAAATAGTCAGACCCAATTGGGTCTGACTATTTTTTATGTACGCTAAGAAAAGCTTTTCAAAATTTATTTTAGCGTTCTTTTAATGTAATGCAATGTTAAAGGGGAAGGCTAAATTTTAGCACCTTTTTTAATTGGAGGTAAATAATTGAGCTTTCTGCTTATAGAAACGTGTCTAGAGTAGATCAAACTGTACTCACCTCTAGAGGTTCACTAGGAAATAAGGAAAATCCTGAAAGAATTAGGGAATCTGATTATTTTAAAAACAAATTCGTATACATAAACCAGTTTGTTTCATACATATATATGATTAGGGGAATGACACTTTTTATATAGTGAGACTAGATTTAAAAGGAGTTGTGATATGAGCGAAACTTTTACCTTTTATAATGTTTCCGAAAAATCAATGACATTTCAAGCTGTTATTGATCGCTTAAAGAGTTTTATATTGAAAGACCCAAGATCATGTTATGTGTTATCAATAGGATCTGATTCACAAGTACACCAAAATGAAACTAAATTCATAACGGCTATTCATATCCACCGTGTTGGTAAAGGGGCTTGGGGATGTTTGAAAAACGTTCATGTTTTAAGACCTATAAAAAGTGTTCGTGAAAAAATATCGTTGGAAACTGCACTTAGTATAGAAATAGCTTCTTACTTTACATCTCGGTATTTAAATGAACTTTCAGATATACTCATTCCATTTGCAGATGATGGGGGAGATTTACTATTTGAAATTCATTTAGATATAGGCGGAAAGGGTATGACAAAAGAATTGATACAAGAAATGACTGGTAGAATTGAATCGATGGGAATAGAGGCGAAAATTAAGCCATATTCATACGCAGCTTTTAGTTATGCTAATAGATATACAAAATAATAGTCTACCATTAAAACTGTAATAGACAAACTACACGTTATATAATAGATGGATAGTTTGTTTAATAATACATTTAACTACACATCCTATCACCCTCAAGATGTAAGTTTATTCATTATCTTCGCTTTTTAAAATCCCATTTAAAATAGATCAGTTTTTTAGTGACCTTGCCATTACTCCATTTAAATTATTTATGATATGATAGAAAAGGGAATGAAAGACCTCTATATAATCTTAATTGAACTGGACAAAGTTATCTAGAGAGGAAGAACACAACAATGTTTAGTAATGATGCAGATACGTTAATTAATATTACGATAAAAGACCTTATGATACCGGCTGACAAAGTGGCACATGTGCAGATAGGAAATAATTTAGAGCATGCCTTATTAGTGTTAACTAAAACTGGATATACAGCACTACCTGTCTTAGATCCAACTTTTAAGTTACATGGATTAATAGGAATGAATCTGATTATGGATAATATATTCGGCCTAGAACGTATTGAGTTTGAAAAATTAGAAGAGATGAAAGTTGAAGAAGTGATGAACACATCTATTCCAAGATTATTCTTGAATGATACACTTGATAAAGGATTAGATCTTGTTGTCAATCATCCATTTATTTGCGTGCAAAACAATGATTTTGTATTTGAGGGAATATTCACTAGAAGGGCAATTCTGAAGCAGTTAAAGAAACAACTAGATTTGTTAAATCAAAAATAGGTTGTTAAACGAAAACGATGTAAATGATTTTTCATTACATCGTTTTCATTTATTTAGGGAGATTTTTAGGGTATTTTAAATTTGTTGTTAACTTCACGACAGGGTACCCTTTTTCAAGTGAGAAGCAGAGTGCTTATCAGAAGGTAAGCTTCTGTGTGGGCTTTCTCAGATATCTTCTCTAATCAGGAGAGTCATGACGTCGCTTCAATTAACAAAGTAATTAATTTAGTCCTTTTTAAGAGCTTTATAAGGAAAGCTTTTTTATCTTTATGATCTTCTTTACATAGATGCTTGGGTTTTTTAAAATTTATTTTTTAGCTGCATTTTAAAAACAGATGTTCTTAAAACCCCTTGCTTATTCATTTTCATGTATCAAGGTAACAACAAAGAGGTAAATTCAAAAATGTTTTTACATTTCTACATAATTTTTTTGTTAAAGGCGGTACTTTTTGTGGAGAAAATAAATTTAATGTTAAAAAAATCTACCAAAACACACAGACCATATGTGTTAGCAACTGTAATGCTTGCCATGTTTATGGCAGCAATTGAGGCAACAATTGTTGCAACTGCAATGCCAGCAATCGTTGCAGAGTTAGGGGATTTTTCATTATATAGTTGGGTATTTTCATCATATTTATTAATGAATGCAGTGACTGTTTTAATTTATGGGAAACTTTCTGATTTATATGGCAGAAAACCTGTGCTAACTTTTGGGATTATCATTTTTCTGATAGGCTCCATTTTATGTGGACTTGCAACGACAATGGGGTGGCTTATTTTCTTTCGTTTTATACAAGGCTTTGGTGCTGGTGCGGTCATGCCTATTGCTTCAACAATCGTTGGAGATATATATACAAAAGAAGAACGTGCAAAAATACAAGGTTACTTATCAAGTGTTTGGGGAATTTCTGCGATAATGGGACCAGCTATTGGTGGACTTCTTGTAGAGTTTGTAAGTTGGAGGTTTGTATTTTGGTTAAACGTTCCACTTGGAATTTTAGCTATTATAGGACTATATTTATTTCTTCATGAAAAAATTGCAAAAAAGAAACCTTCAATTGATTATGGAGGAGCTGTATTACTCACGCTTTCGGTCACTTCCTTCATGTTTGTCCTTGTTGAAGGAGGTGTAAGGTGGGAATGGATCTCACTTCCTATAGTATCATTAGTTAGTTTATCTATATTATCTTTGATTGTATTTATTCTATTTGAACGTAAAGTAGAAGACCCGATGATGCCATTTGAACTTTGGAAACAACGTTCAATCTTGATAGCCAATGTTACATCTTTAACTACGGGAGTGATATTAATTGGATTATCTTCCTTTTTGCCAACATTTGTACAAGGAGTGATGGAAGAGAAACCAATTGTAGCTGGTTTAACATTAACAACTATGTCAATAGGTTGGCCAATTGCTGCAACGATTGCTGGAAGAGCGATTTTAAAGATTGGATTTCGTACAACTTCGATTCTAGGTGGGATTTCTCTTATCTTAGGAAGCGTCATTTTCACTATGCTAAATAGTAGTGACAGTCCTATTTTTGCTGCTTCTGGTTCATTTTTAATAGGTGTTGGTATGGGGTTAACAACAACAGCATTTATTGTGTCTATTCAGAGTAATGTAGAATGGAATAAACGTGGTGTTGCAACAGCAACAAATATGTTTATGAGAAATGTTGGAAGTACAATTGGAGCAGCTTTATTGGGTGGGGTTTTAAATAGCCAACTTATTTCCTTTTTATCACGACGCGGTATAGAGGATGAATTGAATTTAGATTCAACTACCATTTTATTAGATCCAAATCAACAACAACAATTATCTGAAGAAAAACGAAACCTCCTACAAGAGGGGTTAAGTTATGCCTTAAATAGTGTGTATTGGGTTGTATTTTTATTTGCCGTACTAAGTTTCATATTAATCTTTTTATTGCCTAAAAAAGATAAAGGCTGACTGTGTGTGTTAATAATTCCGTCAGCCTTTTTTATTTTGGGTCTTTTCTAAAGGCTCTTTTTTCTGAACGATTGTTGCTATGTAAATAAAATTTGAAGTGAAAATAGTATTTCTCTACTATAAGGGTACTATCTATTTATTTGAAGAAAAGATGCCACTAAACTTATTTAAGCGCTGATTGTTCAGGTATTTAAAAACAACAAAGTTTTCGAAAACAGCCTATATTTTTTAGGAAACAAGAAATGAAAAATTGTACTAAGTCTTTAGTTGCTTGCTCTAGGTGACTGAGATTTTCTAAGTATCTTGTTTTTGTGACGATTTAAATTTTTTCTAAAAATTCTATTCTGTTGTGAAAAGGATCAAAGCAAGAAAACCGTTCAATTCCAGGGATTGATGTTTCTTCTTGAATCAATACTCCTTTGCTCTTTAATATCCCTCTTACCTCCTCAAGATTGGAGATAATAAATGCTGGATGACGCTTGCTTATTGTTTCTCTCATTTCTTCTACACCGATATGTAAAGTAATTTCGCCTGATGTACACCAAAAACCACCATTTTTCTTTAAAACGTCTGGTTTCTCTATTTCAATGAAATTTAAAACATCAAGATAGAATTGACGAGCTAACGTTTCTTTTCCGATAGGAACACAAATTTGTATGTGATCTAGACCTAAGATCTTTATACTCATAAAATCCTCTCCTCACAAATTAATATGATTTTTCAACTCTTTACAAATGACATATGCATCTTTATCATACAATTGAAACAGTCATAATTAAATTAGTGATTTTTAAGAACTTATCATAAGAAATACTTAATACATATAAGGTGGGGAAATATGCAAACTTCAGAACTACGTATTCTAGTTGTTTTATCAGAGGAAATGAATATGAGAAAAGCAGCAGAACGACTTTTTGTTTCTCAGCCAGCACTATCCCAACGACTTCAATCGATTGAAAAAGCATGGGGATACTCACTCTTTATTCGATCTCAAAAAGGACTGACTTTGACTCCAGCTGGTGAAAAGGTGATTAAGTATGCTAAAGAAGTTGTCTTAAAAGAAGAGAAAGTGAAGGAGGAGATTCTAGAGCTAGAAGGTGAGGTTCATGGAACATTAAAGCTTTCTGTTGCTTCAATTATTGGTCAACACTGGTTGCCAGAAGTGCTGAAAAAATATGTGAGAAAATATCCACATGCAAAAATATCACTTATAACTGGTTGGAGTAGTGAGATACTAAAAAGTATGTATGAAGATCATGTTCATATCGGTATTATAAGAGGTAACCCTGAATGGAAGGGGATGAAACAGCATTTATTAACAGATACACTTTACTTAGTTGATACAGAAATTCAACACATTGAAGATGTGCTTCAAACGGAGAGGCCTTTTATTCAGTTCAAGAGTGATTCATCATATTATCAAGAAATTCAGGATTGGTGGCACCGTCAATTCCAAACGTCTCCAAAAAGAACGATTGTAGTCGATCAAATTGAAACGTGTAAACAAATGGCTCTTAATGGGATTGGATATGCAATATTGCCATCAGTCACTTTGAAAAAAGAAGAAAAGGGTGTTTATAAAATTCCATTGCTTGATGATGAAGGAAAGCAAATTGAACGAGATACATGGTTATTAGGCTTTGAATCTTCTTTTCAATTAAAACAGGTAAAAGCATTCTTAGAAATAGTAAAGGAATATAATCAATGATCATTTTATTTTTCCCGGGAACGCGAAAACCTGTTTCGGAAAACAACAGCCAAGTTTAAAAGAGCCAAAAAATATGTTAATTGAGCTATTACAGAAAATAAGTAATAAAAAAATGCTCAACATAGCTTGTCAACACTATCATCCTTTGATAGAGTAAAGAATGACTAATTATAATAATTCTAGTTTAGGGAGGAAAATACATATGAAAATGATGGATGCAAATGAGATTATCTCATTTATACAAAACAGTAAAAAATCTACACCTGTAAAAGTATACGTAAAAGGAAACCTTGAGGGTGTAAATTTTGGTGAATCAACGCAAACCTTTATAACAGGAAATACGGGTGTTGTGTTCGGTGAGTGGGCTGAGATTTCGGAAGCTTTAGAAACAAACAAAGGAAATATTGAAGATTACGTTGTGGAAAATGATCGACGTAATTCTGCTATTCCGCTACTAGATCTTAAAGGAATCAAAGCTCGTATTGAGCCAGGTGCAATTATTCGTGATCAAGTAGAAATAGGAGACAACGCAGTTATTATGATGGGAGCTTCTATTAATATCGGTAGTGTTATAGGTGAAGGAACAATGATTGATATGAATGTTGTTCTTGGTGGCCGTGCAACAGTAGGGAAAAATTGTCATATAGGAGCAGGGTCAGTTCTAGCAGGTGTGATTGAGCCACCTTCTGCTAAGCCAGTAGTAATTGAAGATGATGTAGTTATTGGCGCGAATGTTGTTGTCTTAGAAGGTGTTACAGTAGGAAAAGGTGCAGTTGTAGGAGCTGGCGCAATTGTAACGAAGGATGTAGAACCTTATACAGTTGTAACAGGCGCTCCAGCCCGTAAAATTAAAGACATAGACGCTAAAACAAAATCTAAAACAGAAATTATGCAAGAGTTAAGACAATTATAATTTCCTAAAAGTAGACGTGGATGAGAATCCACGTCTTTGTATATGGCTGTTTTCGCAAACGTTGTTGCTTTTAAATACCTGAAGGAATCAGCACTGTATTAAGTCTAGTGGCATCTTTTCTTCATAAAATAGTACCCTTTCATTGAAAAAACACTGTTTTCACTATAAATTTTGATTACATAGCAACAATCTTTCAGAAAAGAGCCTTGTATATAGAGGAGAGTGGGTTATGGATAGAGATCAATTGATACAAATACGAAGAGATCTTCACCGAATTCCAGAAATAGGATTTCAAGAATTTAAGACACAACAATATCTTTTGGATTTTCTAGAACAATTTCCAGAAGATCGTTTAGAAGTTCAAACTTGGAAAACAGGAGTTTTTGCAAGAGTAAAAGGGACAAACCCTTCGAAAACAATAGGTTATCGAGCAGATATGGATGGATTGCCGATAATAGAGGAAACTGATTATCCTTTCCAGTCTGAACATCCTGGATTTATGCATGCATGTGGACATGATTTTCATATGACAATTGCACTAGGAATTCTCGTGAATTTTATTGAGAATCCAGTTTCAGACCATATTGTATTTTTGTTTCAGCCTGCTGAAGAAGGTCCGGGTGGAGCTGAACCGATGTTAAACAGTGAGGTAGCTAAACAATGGAAACCTGATCTTATTACAGCCCTTCATATTTCTCCAGAACTACCAGTAGGTACGATAGCTACTAAGCCTGGACTATTGTTTGCAAATACTTCAGAGTTATTTATCGATTTAAAAGGAAAAGGAGGGCATGCAGCATATCCTCATACAACAAATGATATGGTTGTTGCTTCTTGTTCGCTAGTAACTCAATTTCAATCAATTGTATCGAGAAATGTTGATCCTTTAGATAGTGCAGTCATTACTATAGGTAAAATTACGGGTGGAACAGTTCAAAATATTATTGCAGAAAATGCAAGATTAGAAGGCACAATTCGTACGTTATCTGTGGAATCTATGAATAAGGTGAAGCAAAGAATTGAGGCAATTGTAAAAGGAATAGAAATTGGTTATTCATGTAAAGCGAGCATTGATTATGGCTCAATGTATCACCAAGTACATAACCATGAAGAGTTAACAGTAGAATTTATGGATTTTATTAACACTAAAACTGATTATGATGTTAATGAATGCAAGGAAGCGATGACAGGCGAAGATTTTGGATATATGGTCGATCAGATACCAGGGTTTATGTTCTGGTTAGGGGTTCAATCATCATATGGTCTTCATCATGCAAAATTACAACCCGATGAAACGGCAATTGAGGTTGCTATAGAAGCAATGAGTAAGTACATTGCGTTTAAAGCAAATCAATAATCATGGCTGTTTTCGCAAACTTTGTTGCTTTTACATACCCGAAGCAAGTCTAGTGGCATCTTTTCTTCATAAAATAGTATCCTTATTGTTAAAAAACACTGTTTTCACTCCAAATTTGGGTTAGACAGCAACAAACGTTCAGAAAAGAGCCATAATTATTTAAAGTATATTTTATCAATCCCTGTACACAATACTTATAGGAGGTGGATAAATAATGCCAAAAATCGGTGTAGAACAATCATTATCAGATGTAACTGCAGCTTTACAAGAAAAAGGCTATGAAGTTGTCCAATTAAATAACGAAAGTGATGCAAAAGGTTGTGATTGCTGTGTTATAACTGGACAAGATCAAAATGTAATGGGTATTAGTAATGCTGTTACAGCAGGATCTGTTATTCAAGCAACTGGTTTATCAGCTAACGAAGTATGTGAACAAGTGGAAAGCAAAATCAATCGATAATAAAATTAAATTAAAAAAGAGGCGTCCAAAGATTTAAGGGACAGCCTCTTTTTTGTTTATTACTTAGATATTTAGATTTAGTGCCTAGGGAGTGTATTAAGACTTTTTACTCCTAGGCCACTAATTGTAAAAATCGAAGGTTAATTACTAGTCCTTATCGTATCACGCTTAAATTATACTAAGCAAAGGACCTTGCGCTTTGCTTTCTACTCAGATTTCTTTTCTACATATACTTGGTGTGGGAAAGGAATTTCAATTCCATTTGCGTCAAATGCTTCTTTCATTGCTTTACGAAGCTTACGTTCAACTGCCCACTGTTGCATATTTTCTGTTTTAGCAAGAACTCTAATTACAACATCTGAAGAACCTAAAGCTTGAACACCTAAAACATTTGGGCCATCTACAATATCTGAATCTTCAGCCGCAATTTGATCACAAACATTTTGTAAAACAGCAATTGCTTTATCGATATTGTCATCATATGAGATACCAATGTCAACTAAAGCTCTCATGTTTCCACGCGAGTGATTGCTAACATTTGTAATTTCTCTATTAGGGACATAATGAAGTGTTCCATCAAATCCGCGTATTTGAGTTGTGCGTAGTCCTACTTGTTCGACAATTCCATCAAATCCTGCAACTGTTACATAATCTCCAACATCGATTTGTTTTTCTAATAAGAGAAAAAAACCAGTTACAACATCACTCACAAGTCCCTGTGCACCAAATCCTATAGCTAGACCAATCACACCAGCACCAGCTAATAATGCCGTGGCATCATATTCAAATACTTGAAATACCATCACAACAAAAATAAAAATTAAAATATAAGAAAATACATTTAAAGAGAGACTTTGTAAAGTTAAAGCTCTTCCAGCAGAAACATTGTCACGCTGCTGAATGCGATCGAACATTTTCTTAATTACTTTACTACCAATTCCCTTCACAATTAAGAAGGCGATGGAGATTCCTATTAATTTCAAAATAATGATTCCTGCGTCGGTCATAAGTTCTGACCAATTAATCTTCTCGATTAAATCGTACATTCAATAACATCCTTTCTAGACATAGAGAGTCTTTTCCTTAAGTACGTAATAATGCTTATAAAGTCATCACGCCCTAGATTTTGAAAGAAAAGAACAAAATTTTAATACCCTTCTTCAACTATGTTAAACATATTTTGTGCAAAAATGAAGGATTTTAGCTCAATTTGTCAAAAAACGTTGATACAATAAATAAATTTCATAATCCAAAGCATATCCTTTGAATTAACTTTAGCTATTAGGTAATAATATATTTGTTGTGTGAAAATTATGTTAAGATTTTAAAATGATTATTATCTAACATTGACTAAAAAGGATGCTTGTCCTATAATGGTCACTGTATTAAACGAGTACATAAGAAGAAAATGTGTAATAACATTCTCAATTAATTGAGGCTAAGCATGTTAAAAAATTGTTGGAGGTTTTAAAAATGGCAGAACGTATGGTTGGTAAACAAGCACCTAGATTTGAAATGGAAGCAGTATTAGCAAACAAAGAATTTGGTAAAGTAAGTTTAGAAGAGAATATGAAGAATGACAAATGGACGGTTCTTTTCTTCTACCCAATGGACTTTACATTTGTATGTCCTACTGAAATCACTGCACTATCAGATCGATATGATGAGTTTGAAGATTTAGATGCAGAGGTAATTGGTGTATCAACTGATACTATTCATACTCATTTAGCTTGGATTAAAACAGATCGAAAAGATAATGGTCTTGGAGATTTAAAATATCCACTAGCTGCTGATACTAATCACGCTGTTTCACGTGAGTATGGCGTGTTAATTGAAGAAGAAGGTATTGCGCTTCGTGGGTTGTTTATTATCAATCCAGAAGGAGAATTACAATATTCTGTTGTGAACCACAATAATATTGGTCGTGATGTTGAAGAAACATTACGTGTATTACAAGCACTTCAAACTGGTGGACTTTGCCCAGCAAACTGGAAACCAGGACAAACGACACTTTAATCTTTAAAGATTATTAATTAAAAAGAGTGGCTGACAGCATATTGTCAGCCCCTTTTACTCTTTAATGCTATGGAGGATGATTAAATGAAACTGCGTGAACAAATGCCAGAGCTATCTGGAGCTACTGAATGGTTAAATGGGGAAGTTACGAAAGAACAGTTAATAGGAGGAAAACCAACTCTTATCCACTTTTGGTCGGTAAGCTGTCATTTATGCAAGGAAGCTATGCCTCAAGTAAATGAATTTCGCGATCAATATCATGATAAATTAAATGTCATTGCTGTTCATATGCCTCGTTCAGAAGATGATTTAAATCTTGAGGAAATCAAAAAAGTTGCTGCAGAGCATGATATTAGCCAATCTATTTTTGTTGACAGTGAGCATAAGTTAACAGATGCATTTGAAAATCAATATGTACCAGCTTATTATGTTTTTGATAAAGAAGGTAAATTACGTCATTTTCAAGCTGGTGGAAGTGGAATGAAAATGCTTGAGAAACGTGTGAATCGTGTTTTAGCAGAGTTTGAAAATGCTGAATAAGCCTTTAGTGAAAGTCGGTTACGTAATAAGGTAACTGGCTTTTTTACTATTTTCTAATACAAAGTGAATGATTGTAACGGAAATTAACAACAAATCATGAACAGAGCTTATTATAAATTAGGGATAATAAATAGAGATGGGAGAGACAAAAATGTATAATACATTAGGAGTCCTATTATCTGGTGGTGAATCGAGAAGGTTTGGAGTTCCAAAAGCTTTTGCATCATATAAAAATCAATTCTTTTGGAAAATTTCTTTTCAAGCATTAGAAAAAGTAGCAGAGACTAGTGTAATTATAACTCAGTCAAAGTATTTTGACCGTTTTTCCCAAGAGGAATTTGTGAAAATGTATGAAGACGACCCACTTTTTAAAGGAAATGGACCACTAGCAGGAATTTATACAGCAATGAAAAAAGAACGTGCAGAGTGGTATGTTGTATTATCTTGTGATATACCACGAATTACCTCAAGAACCTTGGAAAATCTGCTGAAGTTTAGAGATAGTCATATACAAGCAGTTATCCCGAAGGTTTCTGGTAAAATTCAACCTTTGATTGGTGTATATCATCATTCAATTTTTCCAATTATTGAAAATCAACTTACTATGAATCAATTGAAAATAACGAATCTATTAAATTTAATTAATGTTTGTTATGTAACAGAGGAAGATTTAATGAGTGATCAAGAAATTTTTAGTAACATTAATTCACAAATGGATTACAATAAGCTGTTGAAAAGGGATTATAAATAATCTGAATAGGGTGCAAATTATGCCGAATCGGAGTGATTATATGTTAGAAAAGAGAAAGCCTTTAGCAGTAAAATTAGCCATTGAGGAAGTTATGAAATATTCAAGAATATGTGAACAAGAGCTAGTCTCCATCCATGATAGTTTTGAAAGGTTTTTAGCGGAAGATTTAATTGCTAAGCATCCAGTACCACCCTTTGATCGGTCACCATATGATGGTTTTGCTATACGTTCGGTTGACACGAAACTTGCAAGTGCAAATTCTCCAGTGGAATTTGAGGTTATTGATGAAATAGGAGCAGGTAGTGTAAGTGTTTATACTGTAGGTGAAAATCAAGCAGTTAGAATAATGACTGGGGCTCAAATGCCTAGTGGATGTGATGCTGTTGTGATGCTTGAGTTAACGAAAGTTATCCGTAAAGACGAGAAAACATATATGACTTTAAAAAGGGCATTCAAAAAAGGTGATAATGTTTCGTATAAAGGTGAAGACACTCAAGAAGGTAGTGTATTAGTTACAAAAGGAACAAAAATAACAGCGGGAGTCATCGCTCTTTTAGCAACCTTTGGTTATGAAAAAGTTCATGTTTCCAAAAAACCGAAAATCGGTATCATAGCGACAGGTAGTGAGTTGTTAGAGGTTGGGGAGGAATTAGTCCCGGGAAAAATTAGAAACAGTAATTCATATATGATCGAAGCTCAAGCAAAAAGAAGTGGGGCAGAACCAATTTATTTAGGGAAGTTACCTGATGATCTAGAATCGTGCTTTAAAGCTGTAAAACAATCATTAAATAAAGTGGATTATCTCATCACTACAGGAGGAGTTTCTGTTGGCGATTATGATCATTTACCTGAAATCTACAAAAAATTGGGAGCGAATGTTTTATTTAATAAAATAGCGATGAGGCCTGGCAGTGTGACAACTGTTGCAGAAGTAGATGGTAAGCTTTTATTTGGACTTTCTGGAAATCCATCTGCCTGTTATGTTGGTTTTGAACTCTTAGTTCGTCCGATCGTCAGACAGTTTTTACGATCAAAACGACCACATCTTCAAATGATAAAAGCTGAATTAGGTAAGGACTTTTTAAAGCCGAATCCATTTACGAGATTTGTTAGAGGTAAACTAAATTTAGGCAATGGGAAAATAAAAGCATCGCCCGTTGGACTTGATAAATCAAATGTAGTGACTTCTTTAGCAGAAGCGGACTGTCTTATTACCTTACCTGGTGGATCAAGAGGATATCAATTGGGTGATATCGTTGATGTGTTGCTTATTGAAGATCAAACAGGAAGTGATACACCTTGGGCAGAGTCATTCAAGTAGTAGGCTATCAAAATAGTGGGAAAACATCATTTGTCGTTGAATACATAAAAGCAGCTGTTAAAAGAAATCTAAAGGTGGGCACAATTAAACATCATGGACATTCAGAACCACTCATGAACTATGATAAACAAAAGGATACAGGAAAACATAGAGAAGCAGGGGCAAGTGTTTCATTAGTTGAAGGTAATGGTACATTTATGTTAACCTCAGATAACTTAAATCTTAAATTGTCTCAATTAATAACTATTTACAAGTCATTAAAGCTTGATATTATTTTGATCGAAGGATTTAAATTTGAATCATATCCAAAGGTCGTATTATTACGTTCAAGTGAGGATTTAATGATGTTAGAAAAGCTTGAGAATGTATCCTGTTTAATAGCAAGTTTTCCTCTGCCTAATTCATTGATTATTCATAACAAAGTATTTACTAATCAAAAAGATTGTATTGAATGGCTACAAATTAATAAAGTAGGTGAAATAATTGACTAACCAAATGTTTGAGATTGTTGAAGATCCAATATCAGTTGAAGAAATTGCAAATAAAGTAATAAGAAACGAAGCAGGAGCAATTACGACATTTATAGGTACTGTTCGAGAATTTACTCATGGTAAACGTACTTTGTCATTAGAATATCAAGCATACACCAAAATGGCTGTGAAAATGCTTGAACAAATTGGTCGTGAGATTAATCAGAAATGGGATCATTCAAAAGTCGCAATAACCCACAGAATAGGGAAGTTAGAAATAAGTGAGATTGCAGTTGTAATTGCAGTATCAACACCACATCGAAAAGATGCATATGAAGCAAATGAATATGCAATTGAAAGAATTAAACAAATTGTTCCGATTTGGAAGAAAGAAATTTGGGAAGACGGAGAAGAATGGATTGGGGATCAGCTAGAAAAAACACATTATCCAAGTGGATCTCCATTGGAGGTGGAAAAATGATAAAAGTATTGTTGTTTGCTCATTTGCAAGAAAAGGTTGGAAGCGAGAGTATAAATATTGATCAGGATTCACTTTCAGTAATAGATTTAAAGAAGTTTGTTATCGACAAATACAATTTAGGTTCTTTAGAACATGTTATGGTAGCTGTAAATGAGGATTATGCACTTGATGAGGATCAAGTGAAATCGGGTGATGTTGTTGCGTTTATCCCACCTGTAAGTGGTGGATGAATTGAGAAACATCGTCTGCTTATTTTTACTATCTTTCATATTAACTGGTTGTACGTCATCAACGGGACAAGATGAAAAGACAGAATTAATCATTTCAGCTGCCGCTAGTTTAAAGGAAGCGATGGAGGAAGTTGAACTACTTTATGAAGAAAATAATCATATTGATATCCAATTGAACCTAGCTTCATCAGGTACATTAAGCAAACAAATTGAACAAGGCGCACCAGCTGATGTGTTTTTATCTGCTAATAATGAAATGTTTGAGAAATTGGTTAATGCCAATAAAATTAGAAAAGATTCAGTAGTTTCATTACTGAAAAATAGTCTTGTTATTATTTCTTCAAAAAAGTCAGATATTGCTACATTTGAAGCAGCTATGGAGTCGGAAAGCTTGGCGATAGGTATACCCGAGACAGTTCCAGCGGGCTTATATGCAAAAGAAGCTCTTATAAATATGGGGAAATGGGCCTCGATTGAAGATAAACTAATCCTTGCAAAAGATGTACGTCAAGTATTATCTTATGTTGAGACAGGAAATGTCCAAGTAGGGATTGTTTATCAAACAGATGCATTAATAACAGATAAAGTTAATCAAATCTCTACAATTGATGATTCCTTACATTCTTCAATCATCTATCCTATAGGAATTTCAAATTCAACTAAGGAATTAGATGCTGCTTCTAACTTTTGTGATTTTTTACAAACTGAAGAGGTGTTGTTGATTTTTAAAAAATATGGATTCGAAACGATGAATGAGGAGTAATTATGAACGATTTTTGGGATCCTATTCTTCTGTCAATTAAAATAGCTAGTTTAGCAAGTATCCTTGTGATGGTTATAGGTACACTTGTAGGTAACTATATGGCAAAAAGAGTGTTTAAGGGGAAAATGTTGATCGAAACAATTCTTATTTTGCCTTTAGTTTTGCCTCCATCTGTTATAGGATTTATTTTAATTATTATATTTGGAATAAACAGTCCGATTGGTCAAGCTATAGAGTCCATCTTTAATAGCACAATCATTTTTACTTGGTGGGCCGGAGTGATTGCGGCGATTGTTGTTTCATTTCCACTTATGTATCAAGTGACAAAAGCTGGATTTGAGCATGTAGACAGCAATATACAAGAAGCTGCTAGAGTTGATGGAGCTAATGAAATGGCTGTTTTCTTGAGAATTACGTTACCTTTGACAATGAACTATATAATTACCGGTTTTGTTTTAAGCTTTACAAGAGCCCTAGGAGAATTTGGAGCAACGTTAATGTTTGCAGGAAATATACCTGGTAAAACTCAGACGGTATCAACTGCTATATATGTTGCAATTGATAGCGGTAATTTAGGGCTTGCTTGGCTATGGGTTTTGTCAATTATCTGTGTTTCATTTAGTTTACTATTCTTTGTTCAACTAATTAATAGAAAAGAAAAATATTAATTGTAAGTGCATTTCATTTACAGAAAAAGGATGATCTATTGACAATAGTAAACTATTTCTATATACTTATAAATAGTGCTTATTTAATATCACTTTTAATAGTGCTTTGTGGATGATAGTAATGGGGTTTTTAGCATAATTTTTTATGATAATAAACAAATTCGTTAAATCAATTCACACTGGCGCGGTCTTGGAGCCGTAAGGACGAAAGAGAGGTAGGGCTTTCGTTGTATTGAGGCTTTGCAATTTCAATATTATAATTATAAATGAAGTAGAATATAAATAAATGGTTAACTAATATTTTTATTTTCTATTAACAAATATGGAGCTATATAATTCACATATTATAAAGAGTATCTACTCCGTATCTTGATATTCTCTATAATATGTGAATTTTTTAAAATAGAGTAACATATTAAAAAATCTTTGGAGGTTTCATTTATGAAAACGACAGGTACTGTAAAATGGTTTAACTCAGAAAAAGGTTTCGGATTTATCGAAGTTGCAGAAGGAAACGATGTATTTGTTCATTTCAGCGCTATTTCAGGTGACGGATTTAAAACGTTAGAAGAAGGTCAAAAAGTTGAATTCAACATTGTTGAAGGAAACCGTGGCCCTCAAGCTGAAGACGTTGTGAAATTATAATAAGCATACAAAAGGCTGACAACATGTCAGCCTTTTTTAATTAGGCTGTTTTCGCAAACTTTGTTTCTTTTAAATACCCGAAGCAATCAGCACTGTCTCAAGTCTAGTGGCATTTTTTCTTCATAAAACGGTATCCTTATAGTGAACAAACACTGTTTTCACTCCAAATCTTGATTACATAGTAACAATCGTTCAGAAAAAAAGCCTTTAATTATTAGGTAATGTTTTCTATTCTTCCATTAAACTATCTACTGAAACATTTTGTTCTGCTTGAGGATTATTTAATGGGAATATTCTTGCTGTTTCTTGATCCTCGTTTACTGACTGTATGTAAATTGCTTCTCCTCCATATTGAACATTTACCATTTCTCCCATTCTAGAAATTTCTTTTGCTCTATTTACATTCATCATTATTTGTCTCCTTTACTTTTTTTTGTCTCTGTAAATTGCTCGTTTTTAAGTGGAATTATCTTGCGATTTTAAATGACTAAAAATCAAATAAGCTTTAACGACGCTATTTATAAGATGTCCAAGCAAAATAAAAATATCCATAGTATTCTTAAAACTTGTCAATGATTAAAAGTTTAAGAAAGGAATAAATGATGTTGTTTTGTTCAAATTATTGATATAAAAGGTTTGATTAGTTGAATCTACTAATTAAAAACTATTCTCTGAATCCGCATATTATGGTATCTTTTATAGAGAGAAAATAAGGAGGGAATTAGATTATTGTTGAAAGCAATTATTTTCTTATTTTTATTTATTTTAATTTTAGTCGCCTTAATCACTTTTTTCTTTAAACAAGAAAATGAAAACACGTTTAATGGATCTATTGTATTATGGATGTTAAAAAGATATGGTGGTAATACATTATCACATCTTACGTTTCTTCAAGATAAACATTTATTTGTCTCTAAAAATAAATCGGTGCTTCTTTCATATAGACAAAAAGGAACAAATCTCTTCGTATTAGGAGATCCAATTGGTTCAGAGGAAAAACTAAAAGATGGATTAGATGAATTTTTAGCTTATGCGAGAAATGAAGGGAAAACTCCAGCTTTTTATCAAATAACTGAGAGCTTCTTAACTACATTTAAAGAGAAAGGCTATAAGCTTTTCAAAATAGGTGAAGAAGCAAAAGTGTGTTTAAATCAATTTACAATAGAAGGTAAAAAATCAGGCAAGTTTCGGACAACACTAAACAAATTTAATCGTGAAGGATATCATTTTGAAGTGGTTTCACCACCATTCAGTCCAGAATTAATTAAAGAATTGAGATTAGTATCTGATGAATGGCTAAATGGAAGAAAGGAAAAAAGTTTTTCTGTTAGTTCTTTTTCAGAGGACTATATCTCACTTTTTTCGGTATCTTTATTACGAGACTCAAATAAACGTCTCATTGCTTTTGCGAGTCTGCCTTCTGACTATCAAGAACAAGCTACGATTAGTATTGATCTTATGAGGTATACAAAAGATAGCCCTGCAGGTGCAATGGATATGGTTTTTATTTCTACTTTTATTTGGGCGAAACAAGCAGGGTTTTCATCATGTAGTCTTGGTTTATCACCTTTATCAAATGTAGGAGTAGAGAAAAATGCTCCTATAATGGAAAAGGTAGCGCGCTATGCTTATCTTAATGGATGTAGATTTTATAATTTCAAAGGTTTAAGAAATTATAAAGCAAAATTTGCAACAGAATGGAGTCCTCGATATCTTGCGTGTAAAAGAGTGTCTTTTTTATACTCAATTCTCCAAATAGTTACTATTGTAAAACGGGAACCTAATGCAAGAAAGTTGTTTTTTGTAAGGAAGTTATTTAATCATAAAAAAGCTGTTTAAAAATGAGAGTTCATTTATTTGATCTTTATAATCGGCTCTTTTTTGAAAGATTGTTGCTTATTGACACTTTTATCTGTTGTAACCCAAGTTTTATTGTATACAAGGTACAATCAGTAGATGAATAGATGCCACTAGACTTATGCAGAGTTTTTTTTCAATGGGATTCTAAAAACAACAAAGATTACGAAAAGCAGCACAATAATAAGAGCCGACGCTTAGATAACCACCTACTATGAAAAAACCAGAAGCTGATTTTATTAGCTTCTGGTTTTTATTATATTATAGCTCTGTTAAACTTAGGTGTTGATTTCCGTTACAGACACTCGTTTTCACGGGGGGGGGGAAGTACCTTTATCCCCTCCTCGTAAGCTTTGCGACTGTGGGATCTCTCTTTGACACACTTCTCTAAGCGGGAGTCTTATATATTCACTTCCAATCAACAAAGTGCTAAAAATCAACATTAAGTTAGTCTACATTACAGGCAGAATTACTGTATCTTCGTAGTTGTTATTCTTGGGATATGATGTAATGAACAAGAATTATTTTATTTATAACTGCTGTTGTAATGGGTAATTGCTTGGTATTGATGGAAATGAATGATGTTCTTAATACCTGTCAACTAGTTGCTGACAGAATTGTTTAATTTCAATTTCTTCATCTTCTTCAAGAGCGAAATCTAAATATTGATCAGTGATTTTTTCAGTAAAGTCATATTGAACTATTTTTGATTGGTTCTCGTCAATAACATATATTAGTTTTAGTACAACTCCGTTCTCGCTAAATAATTCATCATCTTCATCTAAATCTAGAGTTAAGAAGATTTCGTATCGGTCACCAGTTAAAATACCGAATGGATCTTGTAATTTCTCAATTTTGGATTCAATAACATTCATGATACATTCCTCTTTTCTTTCATGCTTTTTTTCATGACTTTCTTTTTAATATTAGGAGTATAAAAGATATTGTTTATCTTTAGTTAGGTTACCAGTCTTAATGCTCGGGAAACCTAGAGTGTGATCATCCACTCCATTGTGAAAAACCCCAATGTTTAGGAAATTAACATACATAAGTTGATTATATGGATATGTATTTGTCGAGCATACATATTATATCTTGTTATGGACTATAAACCAAATATAAGGAAGGTTTTTATGAAAATAATTGTAATTGGTGATACACATATTCCTAAAAGAGGAAAAGAAATACCGACTATTGTTAGAGAAGAATGCAAAAACTCTGATTTAATAATTCATGTAGGAGATTGGCAAACGATTGATGTTTATAATGAGTTAAAGAATCTCGGTCAAGTTGAAGGAGTATATGGTAATGTAGACAGTTCAGATTTGTTAGAAGTACTACCATTTAAAAAGATTCTAACAATAAAAAACAAGAGAATTGGGGTTGTTCATGGTCACGGTAAGTCACAAACAACTGAAAAGAGAGAGATTTTTGCCTTTAAGGAGGATTCTGTAAATTGTATTCTTTTTGGTCATTCGCATATTCCGAGTATTAAATACATAAATGATGTACTCTTATTTAATCCTGGTTCCGCAACTGATAAAAGAAAACAACAATACTTCTCATTTGGAATTCTTACGATAGATAATGAAATAAATGCAAAGGTGGTTTACTTCAAATAGTTTCGTTAATACAAATTGAAGTTAAGTCTGTATATTGCATAAATTTAACCATCCTTCGGCACACTAATTTCAAGTGTGATTAAAGGCGTAAATGGTTTCAAAACCGTGAATATGATTGAAGGAGAAAGGTTTATGAATAAAGTTTCAAAGGTTTTCTGGATTTCTATTGTCATTGCAACTCTATTTGTTGCATGGGGTGTCATTGCACCTGATCGTTTAGGAACAATTATGGATACAACAAAAATATTCTTTTTAAGTAATTTTGGATGGTTTTATCAATTAGCAGCTACGTTTTTTTTACTTTTTGCTATTTTTCTTATCTTTAGTAAATACGGAAAGATAAAGTTAGGAGCAGATGATGATGAACCGGAGTTTAAAAGGTCAACATGGTTTGCGATGCTTTTTAGTGCTGGAATGGGAATTGGTTTATTATTTTTTGGAGTTTCAGAGCCTGTTTCGCATTTCGCGAATCCACCTATAGGAGAAGGTGGAACTGGAGAAGCTGCAAAAGTTGCCTTGAGATATACATATTTACATTGGGGGTTTCATGCTTGGGCGATCTATGCAGTAATAGCTCTTGTTTTAGCGTATTATAAGTTTAGAAAAAAGCAACCTGGGTTAATGAGTATTACCTTAACGCCTTTATTAGGAGCGAGATCAACTGGAGCGATTGGAACTGTAGTAGACGTTGTTGCTGTTTTTGCAACGATTTTTGGTGTTGCAGCTTCATTAGGTTTAGGTGCAGCCCAAATCAATAGTGGTCTTAGCTATATTTCTAACATCCCAAATAATTTTAGTGTTCAGCTTATAATTATTTCTGTTGTCACAGTTTTATTTATTATTTCAGCAAGTACGGGTATTCAAAAAGGTATTAAGTATTTAAGTAATGCAAATATGGTTTTAGCAGTTGTGTTGTTAATTGTATTTTTATTCATCGGACCAACTGGTTTTCTTTTAGATTTATTTACAACAACACTTGGTAGCTATGTTCAAAATTTACCTAGTATGGGATTAAGACTTGCTCCTTTTGATGAAACGAATGCATCGTGGATTCAAGGCTGGACGATTTTTTATTGGGCTTGGTGGATAGCGTGGGCTCCTTTTGTTGGAACCTTTATTGCTCGTGTCTCAAAAGGAAGAACTGTCAGGGAATTTATGGTAGCTGTATTAGTAATTCCAACACTCGTATGTGCGTTTTGGTTTGCGGTATTTGGCGGGACGGGTATTTACTTTGAATATTTTGAAGGATTAAATGTAAGTGAACAAAGCTTAGAAACGGTTCTTTTCTTTGTATATCAACAATTGCCTCTAACAGGCTTATTGATTATCGTTACACTAATGTTAATTACAACATTCTTTGTGACTTCTGCTGATTCTGCTACATTTGTTTTAGGTATGCAAACTGCTCGCGGGAGTTTAAATCCTCCACAAATCGTTAAGGTTATATGGGGCTTCTTTTTAAGTGCCTCAGCGGTAGTGTTAATGCTCTCAGGTGGGCTTAATGCTATGCAAACAGCGATTATTGTTAGTGCTTTTCCATTAACCTTTGTTTTAATAGCTATGTCTTTTTCGATTTTAAAAGACTTCAATGAAGAAGTAAAACATAAAAAGCTCAAAATGAAAACTTCTAATTAGTTCACAAAAGCCTCAGATATATTAGTTTAGAGGAATTAACAATGGTGTCAAAGAAGTCGACTTTATCTGCTTTAATTGATTAAGTCGGCTTTTTTATTTGCATTTTAAATGAAATTTATAAGAGAAACAACGATTTCTTTGTTAATTCGAAAGATAAAGTTAGCTTTAACCCTTTGTTTTTGAACGGCATGTAAGAAAATCTAACATAGAATTATCAGAAACTTACAAAAACGGGTTGACACTTTTGAAAATTCGTATAGAATAGTACTTAAGAACAAGATGTTATGTTTTCTGACATCTAAAGTCATATAACTTACAAGGGGGAAATATAATGGAAGATACTTTATTTTTAATGAACAGTGTCTGGATCATGTTAAGTGCAATCTTAGTTATTTTTATGTTAGGTGGATTTATTTTACTTGAAGCTGGTTCAACTAGAATGAAAAATGCTGGTCATATTGCTGGTAAAACGATTTTCACAGTTGGTCTTGCGTCGTTAGTTTATTGGGCAGTAGGATATGCCTTTACTTTTGGAGGAAATGGTAACTTTTTCGTTGGGTTAACAGATTTCTTTTACTCAGGAGCACAAGCAGAAGGAGCTAGTTTTTCAACAGCAGTATTCTTCGTGTTCCAATGTGCATTTGCAGGAATTGCTATCACAATCGCTTTAGGTGGATTTGCAGAACGTGCTAAACTTTCGGTGTATCTAGTCTTTACGGTATTATTCTCAGCTCTTATTTATCCAGTAATCGCTCATTGGATTTGGGGTGGTGGATGGTTAGCGGAACATGGTAAGCAAGATTTCGCTGGCTCAACGGTCGTTCATTTAACAGGAGCAATGGCGGCATTTGCTGCAACGATTCTTCTAAAACCACGTATTGGAAAATATAATAAAGATGGCTCAGCTAACAGTATTCAAGGTCATAACCAAGTGTTTACAGCTTTAGGTGTTTTAATTTTATGGGTTGGTTGGTTTGGATTTAATGCTGGTAGTACGGTAGCAGTTGATGATGGTTTCTTCGGATTTGTTGCTTTAAACACAAACTTAGCAGCAGGAGCAGGAGCAGTAGCCGCACTTATTATTTCTTGGATGGTACTCGGTAAGTCTGATATTCCAACAATGTTAAACGGTGCTTTAGCAGGACTTGTAGCAATTACGGCATCTTGTGCATTTGTTGATACATGGGCAGCCGTTGTTATTGGCTTTATCGCAGGGATTCTTGTATTCTATAGTGCAAGATTCTTCGAAAAACGTAAAATTGACGATCCAATCTTTGCTTTATCTGTACATGGTGTAGCGGGTATATGGGGAACTTTATCTACAGGCTTCTTTGCAACACCAGAACTTGCAACAGTTGGTAAACCTGGACTATTTTATGGTGGTGGATTTGACCAATTAGGAGTACAATTTATGGGAGTAGCAGTATCAGGACTTTACGCATTTGTTGTATCATTTGTTATCCTTGCTGTTGCGAAAAAGGTAATGAATGGACTTCGTGTAACAGAAGAAGAGGAAGTAATGGGCTTAGATATGAGTGAACATGGTAGCTATGGCTATCCAGAAGTATTTGAAGCTAAGAACCAGAATGTTAGCTCATAATCAAAATGCATGGTCTAGTAAACTCATTCTGACAAAATGTGAGGAAGTGGCTTTCATGCAGAGTGAATTTAATTCTTATGAATCTATAAAAATATACAAAGATAACCATATCCATCAATATGAATTAGATCCCGAGAAATTAAATGAATTTCATGATCAAATGATGAGGAGTGCTAGCAAGCTAGCACTCTTTCACCTTGAAAAAGAGGTTGGTAACCCTCCCTGTAACTATACATGGTTCGTAACGGGAAGTGGAGGTCGAAATGAACAAGGATTAATAAGTGATCAAGATCATGGACTTGTATATGAGGAGCATTCTGAGATTGCACACAATTATTTCGAAAAACTTGGAAAAGAGCTTTCAAAAGGGCTTCATGAAATTGGTTATCCTTATTGTGAAGGAAAGGTCATGAGCTCCAATCCATTGTGGTGCAAATCATTAACTGATTGGAAAAAACAGTTGATAAACTGGATGGATAATAAAAGTTGGGAATCAATCCGGTATTTGCAAATATTTTATGATTCAAGAAGTCTAGTTGGAGCAAGCGATTTAATCATAAAGTTAAAAAATGTCATTTTGAATTATTTAAATGAACATAAAAAATTAATTCAGCGTTTTATGGATAATATTCAACATATAAAAAATTCTGTAGGTCCACTTGGACAAATCTATGTAGAGCCTTTCGGACAATATGAGGGATGTATCGATCTAAAAAAGACAGCATTTTTACCATATGTTAATGCAATTCGACTTTTAGCGATTAAAGAAGGTGTAGTAGAAACTTCTTCGTTGGAACGAATAGATTGTCTTTCTACCATGAACACTTGTTATCGCGAACTTATACATTATAAACATAACTTTGAAAAGCTACTTAAATATAGAACATTATTATATTCAAATGCACAAGCATATGATGATGTACATTATCTGAATGTGAAACAATTAACAAAACAAGAAAAACGTGAAGTAAAAGATATTTTAAAAGATGGGAAAAAATTACATCAATTCGTTCAACGGATAATCGATAAAGGGTGTTTTCAATGACGTTAGATCCATTTTTCTTTATGAGAGGTAAATTAGGTGCTTCACAGGGTGGACAAAGTCAGCAACAAGTGGCCTATTTAAGGCAATTACAAAGAGAGATGCGTGTTGAAGAAACATTAAATATCCCACTTTCGGAGTTGAATGTCATTGTTTTTGATATTGAGACAACGGGCTTTTATCCAGACCAAGGTGATCAAATCATATCTATTGGTGCAATTAAAGTAAAAGGTGAAGTGATTAAAGAACAAGAAAGTTTCTATTCGTTAGTTAAATATGACAAACCACTAAAAGATGAAATAACAACGTTGACAGGTTTGACAAATGAGGACTTAAAGGATGCTCCACCTCTATCAGAAGTCTTATTTCAATTTTTTCGGTTTGTTGAAGATTTTACTCTTGTTGCACATCATGCTAACCATGAAAAGAATTTTCTTCAACACGCTTCATGGAAACTTTATCGTGCACCTTTTAAACATAGACTTGTAGATATGTCTTTTTTATATCGTATGGCAGAACCTAACGGTAAGCTTGTTACTCTTGATGAGTGCTGTGAACATAATAATATTCCAATATTCGGAAGACATCATGCGTTGTATGACGCTAAGTTAACTGCAGAATTATGGAGAGTATATGTAAAGAAATTAAAAAAACTCGGTTGTGAATCTTTAAAAGATCTTTATGAAGAAATCGCTAAAGGTTGAAAGGATATCATGTTTTATGCACATTCCTCGTCATGAGAGATGTGTTTTTTTCATCTATAAATTACATTAAAAAAGTAAAATTAAAGACTTTAATTGAATTTACTCTTAATTTAATTGGGTTCTGAAAATTACGAATATAAAATAAGTTATTTTCATTTAGTTGAATAAGTAGTAAAATATGACTAAATAAACACATATCTAATGGATAGGTATATTTTTCCTAAGCTCTTTTCTAAAAGCAGTTTTCACTACACCTTTCTCGCAGGAAACTCACAAATTTTCCTTCAACATCATTTTTTTCCTTTCATGTGTTACTAAAACAAAAACAACCATTTTACAAAAAAGACTTAAAAAAACAGTTGTTTATGTATTTTACGAATATCTACAATTCCTGGTGTTGATCTGCGCAGAAGTGGAAAGAAAAGCAACTTAAAGGAAAACTAAAGGAACAGAAAAGAGGAAGAAGATCATGAAAATGATTAAGAAGTATTATAGAAGCTTGCTAGATTTGAACAAAAGACTAACTGTTAGAATGAAGCTGATTATTGCATTTTCGATCGTTTTATTGATTCCGAGTATATCGATAGGTCTTATTTCATATCACTCTGCAAAATCAGAGATCGAAAAGAGCATGCTTCAAACGGCTAGGGAAAGTGTTCAGTTAATAAACACTTCATTAAATTCTCAATTAGAGCCAATACAAGAAGATATCAACTACTTTGCACAATCAGCTAAAACAGCTAATACGACAATTACGGAAGAAGATAAGAAGAATATTGTAGCAAAATTCAATCAATATATTCAAACCAAGCCCGAAGCACAAACGATCTACATTGGTACAGAGGAAGGTGAGATGATTATTGCACCTTATACTCAATTACCTGATGACTATGATCCGAAAACACGTCCTTGGTATGAATTAGCAATGGATAATAAGGGTAAGGTGATCATAACAGATCCATATACAGATGCTAGCACAAAAGAAACATCTGTAACAATTGCTAAAACGTTAGATGATCGATCTGGTGTTATTGCAGTCGACATAAACATTGAAGCTTTGAGTCAATTAACAGATCAAGTAAAAGTAGGTAAAGAAGGTTATGTAACAATTATAGATAAAACAGAAACGTATCTTATTCATCCAAGCAACCAAGGAGAAAAAGCATCTGGTGATTGGTTAAAGAAACTCTTCGAAAGCAAGAATGGATCTATTTCTTATACATTTGAGGGTGCCAAAAAAGAGATGGAATTCACAACAAATGAATTAACGGGATGGAAAATAGCAGGAACTATGTTTTCTGCTGAAATATCGAATGCCGCTCAAGGAATCTTTATAAAGACATTAACAGTTATTATTTCTTTTCTTCTTATAGGTGCTCTTATTGTCTTTATTATCATACGAACGATTATTCGACCAATTCAATCACTTGTTACATCTGCAGAACGAATTAGTAATGGAGATTTAACAGAAGAAATTGTTGTTACTTCAGAGGATGAAATTGGACAATTATCAAAAAGTTTTAAAAAGATGGTTACTAATTTACGTTCTGTTGTTATTAGTTTACAGAGTTCATCAGAACGTGTAAGTGCTTCTTCAGAAGAGCTTATTGCAAGTGCTAATCAAACAACAGTTGGAACAAAACAAGTGGCCGAAGCTGTTCAACAAGTGGCAAGTGGTGCAGAAAATCAAACAACTAAGATTGAAGCAAATACTGCTGCGTTAGAAGAAGTATTGCAGGGAATCTTAAATATTTCTACTAGTTCAACTCAAGTATCAGATTTGGCACAAGAAACTGCGTTAGAAGCAACTGAAGGAGAGAAATATGTAAAAAATAACCTAGAACAAATGAAGTTTATCCATTCATCTGTATTAGAATCTAATAAGGTTATTCAATCTCTCTACCAGCGCTCTAATGAAATTGGGAAAATTCTCGACGCTATCTCACAGATTGCTGATCAAACAAATTTATTAGCACTTAATGCAGCAATTGAAGCTGCAAGGGCTGGAGAGCATGGGAAAGGTTTTGCTGTTGTTGCAGATGAAGTTAGAAAATTAGCTGAACAATCCCAAAAATCTGCTGGGCAAATTGCTTTATTGATCTCAAGCGTTCAAGAAGATACGAATAAATCAGTTGAGATTATGAGTAAGGTTTCTAAAAATGCTGAAGAAGGTTTAACTATTTCTACTGAAACTTCTGAGAAATTTGGTTTCATCATGAATAGTATGAATCAAATGACACCACAAATTGAAGAGGTGACAGCAACTGTTCAACAAATGTCTGCTGCTGTGCAAGAAGTTAGTGCATCCGCAAATGAGTTAACAGTTATTGCGAAAGATAGTTTAACAACATCAGAAGAAGTAGCAGCAACTACTGAAGAGCAATTAGCTTCAATGGAAGAGATTAATTCTGCTACAAGAGCTCTTACAGAAATGGCAGAAGAGCTACAATCATTGATTGATCAATTTAAAGTGTAATCTTAGCGAATGATGTGAAAAGCTAACAAAGTTAAAATATATATTTAACTTTGTTAGCTTTTTCATTTTACGAAGTCTGAACTACTTATTCATGTGTACTCTTAGCAGCTAACTTATAGTAGAGATAAGATCTCCTATATAAAAAGGGCGAACCAAAAATATTCTAGTTTTATAACTGTTTTTTATTTTTCTATCTCAGCTACTTTTACTAGTGATTTGCCAATATTAGCTCCTTTGAAAAGGTCTAGGAAAGCATCAATTGTCTTGTCAAACCCAACTGTAATTGTTTCTTCATACTTCAACTTTCCATCTTTTAACCATGTAGCTAATTCTTGAATGCCTTCTTCAAATCGAGAAGAATAGTTTCCAACAGTAAATCCCTGCATTAAAGAACTAGTCTTTATTAAGTGTGTTTGAACCCTGGGACCTATATCTTCAGCTGTATTGTAAGCGGAAATAGCACCACATACCGGAATTCTAGCAAAATTATTTAAAAGAGGAAATATTGCATCAGATATTGTTCCTCCAACATTTTCAAAGTAGACGTCAATACCATCTGGGCATGCTTCTTCAAGTGCAACTCCAACATCCTGCGTATTGTAATTAATAGCTGCATCAAATCCAAAATCATTTAAAAGTAAATTTACTTTATCTTCAGATCCAGCAATTCCAACAACTCGACATCCCTTAATTTTCGCGATTTGACCAACGATGGATCCAACTGCACCAGCTGCACCTGAAACGACTACTGTTTCACCTTCATTAGGTTTACCGATATCCAATAAACCAAAATAAGCAGTTAAACCAGTCATGCCTAATACGCTTAGGTAAGTTGATTCTGGTGCTATGTTTGGGTTTATTTTGCGAACTGAGTCTTCTTTTATTATGTTATATTCCTGCCATCCTAGTGATCCAAGGACGATATCGTTTTTATCAAATCGATTTGATTTTGATTCGATTACTTGTCCAATAACACCACTAGAAATAACTTCATTTAGTTTAAAAGGAGGGATATATGATTTTGTATCATTCATTCTCCCACGTAAATATGGATCAACAGAGATATAAATCGTTTTTACAAGGATCTCTCCATCAGACGGTGTTCCAATGCTTGTTTCAACAACTTCAAAGTCATTGTGTGTAGGAGTTTCTTTAGGCCTTTTTTTAAGAAGTATTTGTTTTTGCATAGTTCTCACCTTTCAAATTAAGATCGTTCAGTTCTAATATAACGAATGGATGAAAATAAATAAAATGATAAGACTTTGTGCTTTAGTGTTCGTGATAGTAACTAATATGATACAGAGTATATAACATGAATCTATTTTTGTGAGGGAATTGTTCTAGGGACTAAGCATGAAAAAGTCCAATTAATCTACTAGTTAAAAAGTACCTAAAGTTAAGAAGGAAGTTGTTTACAGTATGAAATATCTGAAGTAATCTACTAATATAGGAAGTTGGTGTTTGAAAATGACCTTCATAAGAACCATTCTTTTATATTTTATGGAATATAAATTACTGTTCTTTACTTTTTTAATAAGTATTTTCATTGAGGTTGCTTATTTGATGATAGCACCTTTGAGCTTACAATATTTAATAGATGAAGCATTCATTCCGAGGGATTATCGAATATTCACAATCATATTATGTGTATTAATTGTAGGGGGATTAGTAAATTTTCTTGCCATTACATTTGGAGATTATTCGCTTGGGAAACTAAGTGGAGTTGTCATCCGTATGATTAGAACTGAATTGTTTCTTCATATTCAAAAGCAATCATTACCTTTTTATCAGCGGTATAAAATTGGTGATATTGTCACGCGTTTTCATACTGATTTGGGATCAATGGAAAGGGTTATACGTACAATATTCCCTTATTTTTTAAAGGAAATAGTAAGTATCCCAATTGGATTGATAATCTTATTTTCTATTGAGTGGAAACTAACCGTTGCAATGCTTGTCGGATCAACACTTTTATTTATCGGACCTAAAATGTTGCAAAAGAAAGCAACGGATAGCAACAAAAGCTTTAAAGAATCACAAGAAAGATTCTCTAATACGATAGATGAAATGATTAAAGGTTACAAAACAATTAAAAGCTTTCATTTACAGAATCGGTTTTCTGAAAGAGGAAGTAAACAAATTCATGATCTATATTCTACAGGTTTTAATTTACATATGATTAACTCTTTAATGGAAAGATTACCGCTTACTGCATTAATGCTTTTAAATGGAATTATGCTAGGTTTTGGTGGTTATCTCATCTTTAATAGTTCTATAACAATTGGAGAATTTGTGTCCTTCTTTACTTTGTTTATGATTGTGGGTCAGTCAGTATTGAATTTATCTGTTCTAGTTCCTAATTTAATCGATTCATCTGTTAGTTTTAAAAGGGTACAGGAGATATTTGATTATAAAAACAGTTTATATAACCCTGTTAAGGGAGTAGATATTCCTTCTATTTTGTCATCAATTCGGATGAATAAGGTAAGTTTTGGATATACAAATAAATCTGATCAATTGCATGAAGTTAGTTTAAATATACCATTAGGTAGCTATATTGCCTTTGTAGGACCAAGTGGATCTGGTAAAAGCACTGCCTTGCAATTATTAGCCCGATTTTACGATCCAAAGGAGGGTTCGGTTTTTTTTGATGATAATGATATACGAGACATTAATGAAGGTTCTTTAAGAAAGCTAACAACATTAGTAACACAAGATACCTTTTTATTTAATACATCAATAAAAGATAATCTGTTGTTAGACAACTTAGACGCAACTGAGTCTGAGATGATTGAAATTGCAAAATTAGTAAATATTCACGATGATATCATGAGCTGGCCAGATGGATATAACACTGTAGTTCATCATGAAGGAGGCTCTTTATCAGGTGGAGAGCGTCAAAGGTTAGCAATTGCTAGAGCATTACTTAGAAAGTCTAAGGTGTTATTACTTGATGAGGTAACAGCTGCTTTAGATCCTCCGACAGAGGCCGACATTATTACATTGATAGAACAGATACGTAAGTATAAAACAATTATTTCTGTATCTCATCGATTAAAATCAGTCATAAACGCTGATCTCATTTATGTTTTTAAAGAAGGGAAAATTGTTGAGTTTGGATCCCATCAAGAACTCTTAAAGATAAATGGTTATTATCATTACATGTGGGAAAAGCAGAATGGAATTGTTACCGATGAAGAAGATTTAAACTTATTTATGAATTGAAGAGGGGAGTACATTATGTCTACTTTTTTTAAACGATGTTCCACAGACGATGATTTTGCTAAAGTGAGTTTATTCATATTGGAAAGAAAACATGATATTCATCAAGCTTATACAACGATGGATATTGTTGAACTAGTATACTCTTATGTGACTGAAGGTCACATACTACAGGCAATAGATGAAAGGGATCAAATAATGGGTGCAGCCGCTTATTATCATGGAACAAACGAAAAACAATTTACAGATAAAGAAGTCGCATTTGTAGACATTGCAATTTTTGATCGTGAACATCGAGGAACAAGACTTTTTTTAAATGGGTTACGTTTTATGGTTGACCACATCATGAATGAGCATCCTGATGTTGAAGAATTAAGATTAGCAGCATTATCTGAAAATTCATACCTTTGCAGGTTGTATTCTAAATTCACAACTTTCACTTATTCCCGGGAAACTACTTTAGGGGAAGAAATTGTCTTTTGTGGTAAAATAAACAAAATTTCAACTATTCTAAACAAGTTGAGTAAGGTATAATGAACTAGTAAGATTTACACTAAAAATTGTAAAGGAGGAATGAAAAATGATACCACCAAAACCAAGCATTAAAGAAATAAAAGGAAGCGGATTTGGAAAAATCGTAAAGATCAATGATTCTTTAAGAGCAACAGCTAAGTAATGGAACTAGAATTCCGTACTTGTAAGTTTGAAATGGACAATAAATCATATTTAAAGTTTTTGTTGGAAAACCATAATGAGTTGAATTTAACATACCCGTTTGCTATGAGTCTAAGTTTCATTAGCAGTCCATTAATTTTAGGTAAGGGACTTTTAATCATAAGTGATGACCCTTATCAAATTATCGGTGTAACTGGGTTTGTTTATGGAACAAGTGCTAATGATTATGAGGATAAGCATATTTGTCAAGTAGAGATTGTCTTTCTTAAAAAGGAATATCGCTGTACTTCATTGTTTTTAAAAGTGTTACAAGCACTAATCAAGGAAGTTAAGCATAGTAATCCTGATGTCGAACAAATTCAATTTTGGTCATCGGTAAACAATGGAGAACTTGAGAGTTTATTTTCAAAATTTAGTGAGTTACCTGATTCAACAAAAACATTAGTGAATAACATGGCTTTATATACGGTATTGTTTAAAGAATTAGAGTTTTTCTGTAATCGATTTAAATTTGTCTCAAGAATTTAAATCCTTACATTAAGCGAGAAAAAGACTGTTTGAATAGACAGTCTTTTTATTATGTCTTTACTTCTTCAAAAATTTATTTTTCCCCTCATTTATTTTATGAATATGGAAAATAATATCATTCTCGCTTTTCTTTCAATAAATCGCGTATCTCTTCTAATAATAGTTCACTATTTGTTTTGGTTTGGCCTATAGGTTTATCATGATCGATTTTCCGTAATTTATAAAAAAGTTGAACAAAGAAAAAGATGCTATACGTGATGATGATAAAGTCTAAAACAGTTTGCAAAAATGATCCGTATTGTATGGATGAGTCCTTAAAAGTAAATGAAAATTCTTTTAAATTAATACCCCCAAGAAGAATGCCTATGATTGGCATAACTAAGTCATCGACTAATGAGGTAACAATTTTACCGAATGCTGTCCCGATGATGACACCAACTGCTAAATCAACTACATTCCCTCTTACTGCAAAACGAAGAAATTGTTTAAACATTGTTACCTCTCCAATCTTATCTATGATTTAGTCTTCTACTTATTTTCCTACTAAGTAAAACATTTCTCCATGCTATTCCTAGTAAACTCTGTTTCTGTTCAATAAACTGAATAAATTATTAATGTATAAAGTCTAATGGTACCTTTTATTCTTAAACTCAACTTGTACTGGATTTTGTTTCAAGCATTCTCTTTACTGGTTAAAAGTGATACTTAATGGTGAGACTGAGTACCAGCAAAGTTTAGAGTGTATAATATACAAACATGAATGATTCAGTTTTACCAAAAGATATAAAAATCCACTGAATTAAATTTGTCATTTGAAAGGTTCTTTAATTTAGTTGTATTCAATAGGGACAAGTTTAGAAGGAGAAGATTAAAATGAAGGTTAATTTGTCTGAATATGATCCAAACTGGGCACTTACTTTTCAACTGGAAGAAAAAAAATTACATAGTATCCTAAATGATTTAGATCATGTTATTGAACATATAGGAAGCACGTCTATAGAAGGTCTATCAGCAAAGCCGATTATTGATATCATGATCGGATTGAAGGATGAAACATTATTAGATATTGCAGCAGAAAAATTAGCTGTTAAGCCATATAAATATGTTTCAACTTATAATAAAGAAATACCATTTCGACGTTTTTTTATTGGTGTAAAAGATACTAGCATAAAAAATTATCCTACTATTATGACAGAAGATAATATTGTTGAAATTCAACATGAAGATAGAAAATCACATATACATGTTGTCCCATTGCATAGTAATTGGTGGAATGATCATATCCTATTTAGAGATTATTTGAGAGTGTCTCGTACGGAGCGGTTACAATACGAACAGCTCAAAAAAGAACTTTCAGTTAGAACTTGGAACAATGGTAACGAATATGCCAGTGCAAAATCAGATTGTATAATGGAGATCTTAGAAAGGGCTCGTAGTGTTGAATAATCCTATTTTTGCAACGTTGTGTTTTTATAACTTGATTTTACTTTGGAAAAATACTAAGTTAAATGATCATAAAATTTATTCATTCATTGGTCTTAGTTACTTCGTTAATAATTCATTAATAAGAGGAGTAATATACTTCTAAAGTTGTGAATTTTGTAAATCTTATCACATTTATGGAAAATTATTTCGAATACCGATATATTTATATAGGTACTGTTATATTTATAGATAATATGATTCTTAGAATAATTGGTTAATAACCTTGGAGGAGAAGATATGGATACTTTTAAGAAGTTAAAAAGCTTTTACTGGCCATATAAAAAATATTTTTTATGGTCATTGTTTTTCGTATTATTTATCACGGCTATTACAGTAATTTATCCAATCGTCTTGCAACTTACGATTGATGAAATTGTCTTGAAGAAACAATATGAATATATTCCTTGGATTGTTTTTGGTTTTCTAACCTTAATGGGAATCAAAGCGATATCCGCATTTTTTCATCAATATTTAGGAGATATGTTCGGAATTCAGTCAGTATACAAACTTCGAAATGCTTTGTATGAAAAGTTACAACGATTACCATTTATGTATTATGATAATGCGAAAACTGGAGATTTAATGTCTAGATTAACAGCTGATGTTGAAGGGTTTCGCTTCTTTTTATCCTTTGGCTTTTCTGAGCTTGTTCGCTTTCTACTATTAGTATGTGGAACACTCACAGTTATGTTTATCTACTCCGTGCCACTTACATTGGTTACTATTGCAGCATTACCATTTCTAGCTGTAGCAGTATATCACTTTGACAAAAGAGTACATCCTGCATTTCGTAATATTCGTGAGTCATTTGGAAAACTAAATACAAATGTACAAGAAAATATAAGTGGAATTCAGACAGTAAAGGCTCTTTCGAGAGAAGACTTTGAGATTTCTAAGTTCAATCAAGCGAATGGCAGTTATAAAGAGAAGTCACTAATCACTTCAGGAATATGGGCGAAATTCTTCCCACTTATGGAGTTGATTGGTAATATTTGTGTTGTTGCTTTACTTGCATATGGAAGTGTCCTTGTAATCAGAGGTAGCTTGCAACCTGGAGAACTTGTTGCTTTCTTTAGTTTAGTTTGGTATTTAATGATGCCTATCATGCATTTAGGTTTTGTTATTAATTTATTTTCACAATCAAAGGCATCTGGTGAAAGATTACTTGAGATCCTTGAAGCAGATGAGAGCATTCGTGATCAAGAAAATACAGTTGAGATTAAAAACATAGAAGGACATGTAGCGTTTGATAAGGTTAGCTTACGTTATCAAGAGGAAGATGCATTGGCGCTTAATGATATTTCGTTTCAAGTGGGTGCTGGAAAAACAATTGGTTTAATTGGAGCTACAGGTTCTGGCAAAACAAGCTTAACTCAATTGATGACTCGATTTTATAAACCTTCAAGCGGTCAAATATTTATTGATGGAAGAGATATTAAGGATTATCCATTAAAAACCCTTCGATCAAATGTTGGTGTTGTTTTACAAGAGTCTTTTTTATTTTCTTCAACAATTAAAGATAATATATCCTATGGACGTCCTGAATCTTCAATGGAAACAATCATTGATGCAGCAAAAAGAGCACAAGCACATGAGTTTATTATGGAGCTACCAAATGGCTATAACACTATGCTAGGTGAACGTGGCCTTGGGTTATCGGGAGGTCAAAAACAAAGGATTGCAATTGCAAGAGCCATTTGTATGGATCCTAGTATTCTTATCCTAGACGACTCTACAAGTGCTGTAGATATGACAACAGAATTTAATATTCAAAAAGCGTTGAAGGAAGTTATGAGAGGAAGAACAACGTTTATTATTGCTCATCGTATTTCTTCTTTAAAGCATGCAGATGAAATATTAGTTCTTGAAAACGGTTCAATTGCTGAAAGAGGAACACATGATGAATTAGTTATGAGAGAAGGATATTACAAACGAATATTTGATATTCAATATAAAGATCAAAAGGCTGTTTTACAGTCAACAGTAGGGTAGGTGGAAGCATGGAATTTAAAGAAAAGAAAACGAGAATTATGGAACGATTTCATTATTCAACCGAAACAGTTATTGATAAGCCGTTTAACTGGAAGCAAATGTGGAGACTTTTTAGTTATTTAAAGCCCTATTCAAAAACATTACTTCCTTCAGCGTTTATTGCTGTATTGATCTCAGCATTAGTTAGATTAGTTGCTCCGATATTGATTGGGAAATACACGCTTGACTATGCAATTGCCAATAAAGATATGAATCTATTAACAATATTAGTCGTTACAATAGCTGGTTTATACATAATATCCTACATTGCAAACACCTTTCGTATTAAATGGATGAATATGCTTGGTCAAAATGTCATTTATGATATTCGAAGACATTTGTTTACACATGTTCAATCATTATCACATCGTTTTTTTGATCAACGTTCAGCAGGTTCAATTTTAGTAAGAATCATGAATGATATTAATTCACTTCAAGAGCTTTTTACAAGTGGTGTTATTAATCTCTTAATGGATTTTATTTTGTTAATTGGTGTCGTTGCTTTATTGTTTACATTAAGTCCTGAACTAACATTAGCCATTATGGTTATTGTTCCAATCATGTTTTTTATATCAACTAGTTTAAGAAAAAAAATCCGTCGTTCTTGGCAAACTGTTAGACTTAAGCAATCAAAGCTAAATTCACATTTAAATGAATCGATTCAAGGAATTAGGGTTACTCAATCTTTTACACAAGAAAAGGAAAATATAGAGTTTTTTGATGGAGTTAATTCTGAAAACTTTCAATCGTGGCAAAATGCGACAAAACGCAATGCAATGTTTACTCCTATGGTGGAATTGACAAATGCCATTGGAACAGCAATCTTAATTGCCTATGGTGCAACATTAATAGCTAATGGTTCGATATCGATTGGAACTTTTGTTTCTTTTGCTTTTTATTTAGGAATGTTTTGGGAGCCAATTTCTCGTTTGGGTCAGGTGTATAATCAGCTATTAATGGGGATGGCATCTTCAGAACGGATTTTTGAATTTATTGATGAAAAACCGCTCGTAGCTGAATTACAAAACCCTACACGACTCTCTAATATGAAGGGGAAAATAGAGTTTGAACATGTTGAATTTGCTTATGACTCTTCTAGGAAAGCACTTAATGATATTTCATTAACAATTGAAGCTGGGCAAACTGTTGCTTTAGTTGGTCATACTGGATCAGGTAAAACAACGATTGCCAACCTTATCAGTCGTTTTTATGATGCAACTGGTGGAAACGTGAAAATTGATTCTGTTAACATTAAAGATCTTTCACTCGAAGAATTGCGATCAAAAATTAGTGTCGTTTTACAAGACACATTTATTTTCTCTGGAACTATTATTGATAATATAAGATTTGGTCGTCCGACAGCAACTGACGAAGAAGTGATCGAAGCGGCAAAAGCAGTCGGAGCCGATGATTTCATTCAAAACTTATCTAATGGTTACTTTACAGAAGTAGAAGAAAGAGGAAATGTCTTATCTGTTGGGGAACGCCAACTAATATCTTTCGCAAGAGCATTGCTTGCAGATCCAACAATTATTATTCTAGATGAAGCAACTGCAAGTATTGATACTGAAACAGAAGTGAAAATTCAGCATGCGTTAAAAACACTTTTAAACGGAAGAACAGCGATTATGATCGCTCATAGACTTTCAACTATACGTGAAGCAGATAATATTTTTGTCTTAGATCATGGGTCTATTATGGAGCAAGGAAATCATGACATGTTGATGGAGAGAAAAGGAATTTATTATGGGTTGGTTAAGGCTCAGTTTAATATGTTAGAAGTAGGTTGAAGAAATTGTAAGGAAGGTAGTAATAAAAACTCTATATGAATTTAATATAACTTGAAAAGATCTATTTAAAGAAGACGTTAGCTAATATCTTAATTCACTACCTTCATGGAGTGTTGCTTACTTACTCTAGTCATATCAATTATAAACAGATAATAAAACAAAACTATTAGTTATAGAAAAGAAGGACTGCAGCTTTTTAGTTCTTCTTTTTCTATGTTTAGAGGTCTTTGTAGCTTTGTATTAGAGCAAAATAATTTTGAATTACTAATATGGGAAAAAATTTAAAGAAATTATCTTCCTAATATTTGAAACCATTTATAGCATTTTCCGTATTAGTAATTGATTACAATTTTCGGAGGGATTTTTATTATGCAAAGTGAAACAAATATGCAGCAAGAAGAGATTCAAACTAAAAAACCATCAGTATTTGGTATGGTTTTTAGTCCAGTGGAACAGTTTGAAAGAATGAAAGAAAAACCTGTCATTTGGCTACCTTTAATTGCTTTATCAATTATTTCAATGATCGTAACAATATTGGTTACGCTAAATCTTGAGGTTGATTATGGATCTATGACAGGTATTGAAATGACGCCTGATGAAATAGCTGTGATGGAAACTATTAACTTAGTAATAGCCATTTTAGGTGGATTATTGGGAACTCCTTTTAGCTATGTGATTTTTGCTTTAATTTTATACGGTATATCAAGAATAGCAAAATCTAAAGTTGGTTTTAAGCAAATGTTCTCACTTGTTATTTTTGTAAGCTTTATAAGTGTAATAGGTCAAGTAATTAATCAGTCAATTATCATAGCTATTGGTGGGGATCCTGTCGTTTACTTGACGAGTTTAAATAGCTTTATTGAAGCTAAAGGCGCTCTAGGTGGAATATTGAGTGGGATTGAAGTGTTTAGTATTTGGTATTATATCTTATTAGGAATAGGTTTAGTCAAGGTTGCTAATTTATCAAAGGCAGCATCATATACAATCACCATTATTTTCTATTTAATTATGCTAATTATTGCTGCAATGAGTGGTGTATTTCAAGGGATGTCACCATTCTAATGAAGAGAAAAAATTGGATTATTATAAGTGTTATTACATTAATTATCATATTAGTAGGGACGAACGTTATTAGAACGTTATCAAAGGAAACCCCTGAGGTTAAAACAGCTACTGCGGGTGAACGTGAAATAACGGGAAGCATTATGATACCAGGTACACTATCATTAAAAGAAGAGAAATTTATTTACTTAGATCCTGAAAAAGGAAAAATAGCTGAGATTCTTGTGAAAGAAGGAGACAAGGTTGAAAAAGGCTCAGCATTATTACGCTATGATAATGAACAATTGCAATTAGAAAAGAAACAGAATGCATTGTCACTCGAATCTTCTTATTTACGAATTAATCAAATTAAAAATCAACTAAATGATCTTGAAGAAAAAGAAGAAGACTTGGAAAAACAAATTGGTGAAAAAGAAGCTGAAAAACAGATAGAAAGTGAACGAAATCAATTAAATATTGATTTAAAAATGGCAGACATTGAAGCAAGACAAATACTTCTTCAAAAAGAAACAATTGAGAAGAAACTTGGAGAGTTAGAAGTGAAAAGTGAATCTTCTGGATCGGTTATAACAATTAATTCAGATGCGCTAACAACACAATCGCAAAATCCTATCATCCATGTTGGTAAAATAAATGAGTTTGTTGTAAAAGGTACGATTTCAGAATACGATTCTTTGAAAATTAAAGAAAAGCAATCTGTCACTCTTAAATCAGATGTGATACCTGATAAAACATGGAAGGGTGCTGTGGAATCTGTAAGCCTTTTACCAGAGCAATCGAATTCTGTTATGGGAAATGAAGATCAAGCTGTTCAATATCCGATAGAAGTTAACTTACAAGATAAAAAAATAGAAGCAAAACCGGGATTTAAGCTTATTATGGAAATTGAAACAGAAAAAAGAAAAGCTCTGACGATTCCGTTAGAAGCTGTTAAACAAGATGGTGAGATTCAATTTGTATATATTGTTGAAGATGGTAAAGCGATTCACAAAGAAGTAGAGATGGGTACAGCTAGTGGTGATTTTATCGAAGTTAAAAAGGGACTTAATAAGGGTGATAGCGTTATTGTTAATCCTTCGAAAAACTTGGTAAATAATATGGAAGTGACAGTTGAATGATAGAACTTACTTCTATTACAAAAAGCTATAAAGTAGGTAATGATACTTTAGATGTGTTAAGAGGAATTGATCTAACGATATTGACTGGAGAATTTGTAGCAATTATGGGTCCCTCAGGTTCAGGTAAGTCTACATTAATGAATGTGATTGGCTGTTTAGATAATCCAACATCGGGTAACTACTTTCTTGATAATGAAGATATTTCAATATATGAAGATGAAAAACTTGCTAAGGTAAGAAATTTATCGATTGGCTTTGTTTTCCAACAATTTCAATTATTGCCGAGATTAACAGCACTGAAAAATGTCGAGTTACCGATGGTTTATGCAGGCTTAAAGAAGAAGGACCGAGAAGCACGTGCGAGACACGCACTTAATAAGGTAGGATTAGCAGATCGCATAAATCACTTACCAAATGAATTGTCAGGTGGGCAGAAACAGCGTGTCGCTATAGCCCGTTCCATTGTAAACGATCCGAAAATTATTTTAGCTGATGAACCAACAGGTGCACTAGACAGTAAAACAAGTGTTTCAATTATGGAGCATTTTACTCAACTTAATAAAGAGGGAACAACAGTTATCCTTGTTACTCATGAAAAAGAAGTTGCTGAATATGCAAAACGTATCATTACAGTAAGAGATGGAATCATTCTCTCCGATGAAAAGCGGGGGGAAGCATTATGAGTTTACTAGAAAATATTAAAATGGCATTAACCTCTGTGCTTGCTCATAAATTGCGCTCAATCTTAACAATGCTTGGTATTATAATCGGTGTGGCGTCAGTTATTTTAGTTGTTGCCATTGGTCAAGGTGGAGAGCAGTTATTAAAAACGTCAATAACTGGTCCAAGTAACACGATCGAAGTTTATTATGAGCCAAGTGAAGAGGAATTATTGTCAAATCCGAATGCATACATGAATGCAGCATTTACACAGGAAGACGTGACTTCCTTAAGAAGTATTCCTGAAGTTGGAAAAGTTGTTGCCTCATCTTCTGAATTCTATAAATCTCGCTATCGTGAAGAATCAGTAGATACAAGTGTGTTAGGTGTTAATCAGGATTATATAGAAGTCAATGAATTAAATATCCAATCAGGTCGAAATCTATTTGAATCAGATTTCATCGGAGGTACCCGAGTTGGTGTGATTAGCGAAAGTTTAAAATCAGAGGTGTTTATTGATGTAAACCCCATTGGTGAGGTTATTTGGGTTAATGGTCAACCAATTGAAATTGTAGGCGTGTTAGAAAAAACAACAGGATTATTTTCTTTTGGTGCAATGGAAGTTTATATTCCATGGAATACGTATCGTACATCTTTTGGTAAAAATGATTATAACCAAATTACATTACAAGCTAAAGATCCTGATTCCATGCAAGAAATTGGGGATAAAGCTACATCACTGTTAAATACGTCACATAATACAGAAGAATCATACAAAGTATTTAATATGGAAGAAATGGCAGAAGGAATTGGCCAAATCACGAGAATAATGACTCTTATTATTGGATCTATAGCTGGTATTTCCCTTTTAGTTGGTGGTATTGGTGTGATGAATATTATGCTCGTTTCAGTAACTGAACGTACGAGAGAAATTGGTATTAGAAAAGCATTGGGTGCAACAAAGCGTCAGATTTTAATACAGTTTCTTATTGAATCTGTCACATTAACTTTAATTGGTGGAATGATAGGGATTTTACTTGGTGCTATTGCAGCAAATGTTGTTTCTATTTTTGCAAAATGGCCACCGCTTATTTCTTGGCAGGTTGTTTTAGGTGGTTTGCTTTTTTCAATGCTCATAGGAATTGTCTTTGGCTTGCTACCAGCAAACAAGGCTGCACGACTTAGTCCAATTGAATCACTGCGATATGAATGATTATAATCCTCGTTGTGGAATACTACTTATTAAAGTAGTGATCTATAACGAGGATTTTTTTTATACAATACATACTCATCGTGATAGAAATTGAATGAATGTGATCGATTTTTATTTAGGAGGTTTGCATACTGCTAATGGATTAATATGTAAGTATATTACCTATTTTTAAACTCCTGTTTGATTGACTAATCAGTAGTTCCCCCTTAGTGGTTTTTTGTTCATTCTGAAGTTGATATCTTAAAAGCCGATGCTTATGAATTCATTTATAGAGGAAGGACGTGCAGACAAATGTCTTGACTACATATTAAAATATGACGTCTTTTGGTAGAATGAAAGAATTATTATAATAAAATATGATTGTTTATGATAAAAAATAATTGATTTTGATTGTTTGTGATTGTATAATAACAATATAAATAAATGAATTCGCTTACAAATAGTTGGTAATCTTCAATTAATGTTGATACTTAATTGCCATTGGTTAGTTTCTATATTCTAATAAGCTATTCATTAAAAGCTAATTAAGAGTAAATATGAATGATAAGCAGATTTTAAAAAAATAAAGCAATAAAGGTCGTGAAGACATGATTTATACCGTGACTTTAAATCCATCAGTTGATTATATTACAGAAGTTACACAGTTCGAATTAGGAGCATTAAACCGTACTGCTTCAGATACGAAATTTCCAGGTGGAAAAGGAATTAATGTATCACGTGTAATGAAACGATTAGGTGTTGAATCAAATGCATTAGGGTTTGTCGGAGGGTTTACTGGCGAGTATGTAAAAGAATTTCTAACAAAAGAAAACATTCAAACAAGTTTTATACGTGTTAAGGGTGATACAAGAATCAATATTAAGTTAAAAACCGGAATTGAAACAGAAATCAATGGGTTAGGGCCATCTATTTCTGATACTGAGTTAGCTAAATTTCTAGAGATCTTTCAGAAAATGGAGAAAGAAGATATTGTCGTTTTAGCTGGAAGCATTCCCGGGACATTACCTACAACTATATACAATGAAATAATCTCAATTTGTAGAGAAAAAGACATAAAAGTAGTTGCAGATGTTTCTGGTGAGGCTTTACGAGAAATTATTACTGAAAAGCCATTTCTAATTAAACCAAATCATCATGAGCTAGGTGAATTGTTTGAAACACAGATTACTTCTATGAAAGAAGCACTTTATTATGGTGAAAAACTAGTTGATCAAGGCGTAGAACATGTCATTGTTTCACTAGCTGAAAAAGGTGCAATTCTAGTTACTAAAAACAATCATTATATTGCGAATGTTCCAAAAGGCAAAGTCTTAAATTCTGTAGGAGCTGGTGATTCAGTTGTTGGTGGATTTATGAGTGCAATTTCTAAAAATCACTTAACAGAGGAAGCTTTTAGGATTGGTGTAGCTTCAGGAAGTGCAACAGCTTTTTCTTTAGAGTTGTGTACAAAAGAAAAAGTAGAGGAGTTATTACCTCAAGTCAATATAAAGAAAAAGATAGAGGGGGAAATAAGATGAGAATAACAGAATTATTAACTAAAGATACAATACATCTTACTATTCAATCAACAACGAAGGGGGATGTTGTTAAAGAGTTAGTTGAGGTATTAGATAAAGCTGGAAAGTTGTCAAATAAAGCAGCTTATGAGCGTGCCGTACTAGACCGTGAAAAACAAAGTACAACTGGGATTGGTGATGGTATTGCTATTCCTCATGCTAAAACAAATGCTGTCAAGTCACCAGCAATCGCATTTGGTCGCTCTTTAAAAGGAGTTGATTACGACGCGTTTGACGGTCAGCCTAGTACTTTATTCTTTATGATAGCAGCAACAGAAGGTGCAAATAATACACATTTAGAAGCGTTATCAAAGCTCTCAACTATTTTAATGAAACAAGAAGTAAGAGAAAAACTATTAGCAGCAAAATCAGAAAATGATATTTTAGCAATTATAGATAAATATGACGTTGAAGAAAAAACGGAAGAAGTTTTAGAATCTCGGAAGGGTAAAATATTAGCAGTAACAGCCTGTCCAACAGGTATTGCACATACGTATATGGCAGCAGATTCGTTAAAAGAGCATGCTAAAAATATGAACTTATCAATTAAGGTTGAAACAAATGGTTCTGGTGGTGCGAAAAATGTATTAACTGCTGCTGATATTGAAGAAGCAACAGCCATTATTATTGCAGCTGATAAACAAGTAGAAATGGAACGTTTTAAGGGTAAGCATGTTGTTATTGTTCCTGTTGCAGACGGGATTAGAAAGCCAAAAGAATTATTAGAACGTGCAGTAAAACAAGATGCACCTATTTACCAAGGTAGTGGCGGAGATAGTAAGAAAGAAGAAAGTGGTAATCAACGAACAGGCTTTTACAAGCATTTAATGAATGGTGTTTCAAATATGCTTCCATTTGTTGTAGGTGGAGGGATTTTAATTGCATTATCATTCATGTTTGGTATACAAGCAGCTAATCCAGATCATGAAACATATAACAGATTTGCTGAAGCATTAAGTACTATTGGTGGTGGTAATGCATTTGGATTAATGATACCAGTATTAGCCGGATTCATTGCTTTAAGTATTGCAGATCGACCAGGATTAGCACCAGGTATGGTCGGTGGATTTATGGCAGCTCAAGGTGGAGCAGGTTTCTTAGGTGGTTTAATTGCAGGATTCTTAGCAGGTTATATCGTAGTATTATTGAAAAAACTATTAGCTGGAATGCCTGCGTCTTTAGAAGGAATTAAGCCGGTGTTACTATATCCTGTATTAAGTATTTTCGCTGTAGGTATGGTTATGTTTTTTGTTGTTAATCAACCAGTAAGTGCATTAAATGTTGGTATTAGTAATTTCTTAGGTGATTTAGGAACAGGTAATCTAGTTCTTTTAGGTCTTATACTAGGCGGAATGATGGCAATTGATATGGGTGGTCCAATCAATAAGGCAGCATTTACATTTGGTATAGCAATGATTGATGCGGGTAACTTTGCACCACATGCTGCTGTTATGGCAGGTGGGATGGTACCGCCACTCGGAATTGCTATTGCAACAACAATTTTTCGTAACAAATTCACGAAACGTGAACGTGAAGCAGGTATTACTTGTTATGTGATGGGGGCATCTTTTATTACAGAGGGTGCGATACCTTTTGCTGCAGCTGATCCAGCTCGTGTTATTCCTTCTGTGATTACTGGCTCTGCTGTAGCAGGTGCATTAGCAATGTTCTTTGGTAATGGATTACGTGCTCCTCATGGTGGTGCATTTGTTATCCCGCTTGTTGAAGGTAACCCATTGTTGTATTTAGTAGCTATTTTAATTGGATCAATTATTACAGCAATCATGCTTGGTTTGTTAAAAAAGCCAGTAATTGAATAAATGATATAAAAAGCTGACAAGAGACGAATTTACTTTGGATCTTGTCAGCTTTTTGGTATTTAAGGATTAAAACTTTACGAAAAGGGTAAAGTTTAATAGTAATAAATATTTGAAAGAAAGGAATGATCGTTCATGTCAAACGTTTTATTTACTTCTACTGCCACAGCTGTAGGTGGAAGAGAAGGAAGAGTAGAATCTTCTGACGGTAATATTAATGTAAAACTTGCAATGCCAGGTTCACCTAGAGCAAAGGAGATACCAGAGGCAACAAATCCGGAACAACTTTTTGCATCAGGATATGCAGCATGTTTTGATGGAGCGTTACAATTAATCGCTAAGAAAGAAAAAGAGAATTTTGAATCTGAAGTAACTGCGAATGTAAGTCTTTTAAAAGACGAAACAGACAATGGATTCAAACTTGGAGTAACATTAGAAGTAAAAGGAACAGGAATTGAAAAATCAAAATTAGAAGAGCTTGTAGAAAAAGCACACGAATTTTGTCCATATTCTAAAGCAACAAAAGGTAATATTGATGTGACACTAAATGTTGTATCATAAAAACTTCATTTGTTTGAATGAATTTTACATACAATCTTTTTATTGCTAATGCTTTAGAGTGATCAGAAATTTAGGGGAAATTAAACCTTCGTTTCTGATCGCTTTTTATTTTGATTATATTAAGCGGTGAATTTTAAATCTTTGTTGATTGGGGGTTAATACATGAGACTCCTGCGAGACGAGCGCGTTCCTAAAGATTAACATTTTTTCCTAGAGAAAAAACAAACTACATTTTTTCCTAGAGAAGTGAATGCCTGTAACGGAACAACAATGGTAAACAGTGCCTTATTTTTAGTTATATATTCATTTAGTGTTTATTAAATTTTTTTGTGTAATAAATTCCCAATCCTATGATAATGGGTGTGATAAAAATTGTAGGCAAAAACCATAATACCATATTAACAGAATTTATATTTAGTAAACGAGGTGCGCCAAAAACAGTAAAAGCTGTAATTGTTGATATACAGCAGGCGAGCATACCTGAAAAATGTTCGAACCACCAGTGCATCTTTTTATGTGGTTTTCTTAACCAATATAATAATTGAGTTGCACCTAGAAAAATCCCTACAAGAGGAAACCAGGAAAGTAATGAAGAGTTAATTATAAACCCGTAAATACTAATAGCTATACCTGAGGTGAACAATAAAACTGGGTAAGCTAAATCAAGTAGATTAGTATGAGTATGTGTTCGGGTCTTAAAGCGTAAAACTCTCATTCCATAATAAGCAGATGCAGAACTTAAAATGCTTATAAAAATAAGAAACCAGGAAAAGGATATTTGCTCTGGAGAGGATTTTATATCAATAAATATTCGATAAAGCCCATGTAAAATGCACTAATGGCAACAACAATCATTCCATAAATATAAAGCCAGCCAAAACGAGTATGAAGTTTCCCACCTTTTTTTGTGATGATTGGAACCCAGAATACAAATAGAGCAACAAATCCTCCAATTATGTGTAAAACTCTTAAAGAGTTAAAGATAAATTCCATCACATACAAACCCCCACTAATTAACATCCCTATACAATCTAATTGTAAGAGATTTGTCAAAAAAATAAAGGGTTTTTTATTTTTTTAGCAAATAAAATATAATAAAGGTATAATGATAAAAGAGCTTATATAGGAGGATTCATTATGTCGCAAACCGAAACAGAATCATCAAAAGCAAAGATTTGGGAATGGACGAAAGCAATTGTTTTAGCAGTAGGGTTGGCGATGATTATCAGATTCTTTTTATTTGAACCGTATTTAGTAGAAGGATCTTCAATGGACCCTACGTTAAAGGACGGAGATCGTCTATTTGTCAATAAAACATTGCAATTCATAGGAGATATTGAAAAAGGTGATATTGTCATTATTGATGGCAAAGAAGAAAAAATACGTTATGTAAAAAGAATTATTGGCTTACCTGGTGATAAAATAACAGCAGAACAAGGTAAAGTATATGTTAATGATCAAGAAATCACAGAGCCGTACTTAGAAGGAAATGAAACCCATGCAGAACAAATGGGTATGTTGTTAACTAGCGATTTTGACGAGATTGAGGTTCCACAAGGAAGCTATTTTGTTATGGGAGATAATCGATTGAATAGTATGGATAGTAGAAATGGATTAGGGTTGATTGAAAAAGAACGTATCCTTGGAAAATCAGAGTTTATCTTTTTTCCTTTTGATCATTTAAGTAAAACAGAATAAAATAAATTTAAGCCGAATGGACATATATCATGTTCATTCGGTTTTTTTGTGGTTTTTTTGGAAATGAAAATTTAATTCAAGTACTTTGGATAAGCTTTGTGACATCTGTCTTAAGTGCCTAGCTCTATTATTACATAATAATATGTAATAATTTTGTAACATTTCTTTACCGGTTGCGACTAATAAATAAAGATGGATTATTTTGTTACTTCTAAGTTTTCATAGTAGATAATTCAAGGATCTATATTATCTACTTTTATTTGGTGAAAATTCTTAGAATCGTTTATATTGAAAAGTTGGATTTTTTGTCATCTGTAATCCATTTATTAAAAAAAGCTGATATTGACTGCTTAGGTTACAAAGTAACTTTTAAAAGGATGTGATGAAATGAAGAAATTCCTGTTCGTAAGTTCTCTATTTTTAATTTTTACGATTTTCACAGGTTGTAGTAGTAGTAGCACTGAGGAAAGTAAAGACAAATTAGATAGCGGAAGTATTGAAAGTACTGCTCCAGAGCACGCTGAAGATAAGGAAATGGCTACAATTGATAACTCTTCAAAGGAAGAAGAAAATATTGAAAAAGAAACCCCAACTTCTTCTGAGCTAGATGACATCAAAAATGAGAGAATGGTTATCTATACAGCCGATCTATCTATTCTTGTATCAAGCTATGATCATACACTTACTTTTATAGAAAATGAAGTCATTTCTCATAGCGGATATATCGTTGAATCAAATTCATATTCGATAGATGAAGGTGAATCAGTAGAAGGAACGATTACAGTTCGGATCCCACAAGAAAAATTCCATGAATTTCTTCAATCAGTTGAGAAAGGTAGTACCAAAATTATAAACAAATCAATTGTAGGTCAAGATGTGACAGAGGAGTTTGTTGATCTTGAATCAAGGTTGAAATCAAAACAAGTTGTTGAAAAACGTCTAGTAGATTTTATGGAAAAGGCTGAGAAAACGGAGGACCTTTTAAAAATTTCGACTGATTTGGCTACTGTTCAAGAAGAGATTGAGCAAATAAAAGGAAGGATGAATTATTTAACTAATAAAGTGAATTTAGCAACTGTGTCTATTCATGTGTCTGAAAATAAAGTAAACATACCAGCATTAGATAATAAAGACTTAAATACATGGGAGAAAACTGGGAAACAATTTATGGAAAGTGTGAATTTTCTCTTGAACTTTGTATCTGCACTAATTATTTTCATTATTGGTAGTTTACCTGTATTACTTGTTTTAGGTGGTTTTGTAATCGTGACACTAATTACGATGAAAAAGCGCAGAAAAGCTAAGGAATTAAAACCACCTAAACCAAACGATGAATAAGTACTAAATAGCGAGTATTGTTAAAAGTAGCATAGTAATAAATATCGTTCCTAGAATAGAGGCTACACTAAACAAAAGTGACGGTTTTTTATCTATTATTCCATATCGGGGAAGAATTTTTTTAGTTGATATATTAATCACGATATAAATAAAGATAACACCAACGACAAATGTAATCCCGTTTGAGTGAAATCCAAGGAATGCAAAATAAATTCCAGAGAAGAAAATTAATAAACAATATTCGATTAATGTTTGTATTTTCATGCTGTACTCCTTTACATGTAGATAGCTCATTTTAACATATATTCTCTTAGTCGTAGCAAGCAAACTAACTAAATGCCATTATGGTTTTTTAAAAAGTACGATTCTTCTTAAGGAGAATAATGAAAAAGCCCAACTACCGGCTTTTTCAAAGTGCAAATTCTTCCTAGAGAAAGTGAATGTCTGTAACGGAAATTAACAGCAACGTTTAATAAATCAAATAGTTAAAGCAAAACGCTCGAAGTATTTATCAATCGAGCGTTTTGCTGTGAAAAATAATTTTATAGTCATTATTTTCTAATTCAAAAGACCATATAGATCAGGGTTATTTAAATATCAATCCAAGTTCAATTGATAATGAGATTCTAAATCAAAAATTTTCGCCTATATAACTGAGTTAAATAAAATGTATTTACATATTTTAAAAGTAACAAGTATCATATATGATGTTAATATCTGTTAATTTCTTATAATTAACAAACAGAATCCAATTGGTACTATATTAATTAAACATGGAAAATTAGGAGGATAATTTTACCATCCTATTATTCTGTCAATCTTATAAAGAGGAGAATTTAAATGGAACCAAATTTTATTAAGATTACAAATGGGAAAAATACACATTGGAGGTATATCAGTTCTTTACTAGTAATTCTAGCTTTTATGTTTATTGTTGGTTTAATCGGTTATGTTATTAGTTTATTTATAGCTGGAGCAATTAACCCTGAACTTATTAATGTAAATGATATGGTTATAACCGATCCTTTAGTTGATTTTTATCTAACTCATATTATAAACATCATAACTGTTATTGGTATCTGGATTGCAGCTAGAGCAATTCTAAAAAGGAAATTAATTTCATTTATAACACCTTATGATAAGATTAATTGGTCAAAGATTACATATGGATTTTTAGTAGCTTTTATATTATTTGCTATCTTTTCATTGGTAGACTATGCACTTTTTCCAGATGATTATATGTTGAATAATTTTGATGGATCTCGTTTTGCATGGTTATTGATTGCTGCAATTTTACTGGTACCCATTCAAACAACATCTGAAGAACTTATTTTTAGAGGGTTTTTATTGCAATGGATCGGTAAGTTTACAAAAAATCCAATACTTTTAACGATCGTTGTTGGTGGAATTTTTGGTAGCTTACATTTTTGGAATCCTGAGATGGAGCATGGAGCTATTTGGATCGCTATCGATTATTTAGCGATGGGGTTTATATGGACTTATATAACAATTAAAACAAATAGTTCAGAATACTCAATAGGTGCTCATGCAGCTAATAATATGTTTTTATGTATCTTTTTAACAATGGAAGATACAGTTGTAGGTGATATTCCGTCATTATTTGTTTTGACTAATGTGAATGCTATGTCTTCGGCGATAACAACAGTCATAATAGGTTTAGTCTTTTCATTTATTGTACTTAGGAAAAATAATAGAGAAAATAAAATATCTTAACGAATGAGTTAATCATCATATTGTGAATTTATAGCATAAGACTTCGTTAAAAAGTTGAATAATTTTCATTAATTACCATATTAGAGACGAAAAGCAACCCTTCATTTAAGTTGGGTTGCTCTGGATTTTTCGTTCATTCAATATATCTTTAATAATAGTCGAATGAATTGCTGCCCAAGCCTTCTCGCGAAAATGGAGTATCACGCTAGAAGTTAAAATGAGTAAATATACTGTAATAAAAATGATGAACGGCATACTTCCATTTTGAAATAATACTTCCTGTAGTTTCTTTGAAAATAGAAATAATAGCCAGGGACCTGATGAAACAAAAACTGGTATCATCCCCATGCCGTTTTTCTCTTTTAAAATACGATAGTAAATTTTTTCAAGGGTTGAGCTCTTCTGGTTAAGATAAAATGCTTTTATTTCCTCGATTTCAATTAATTCCTCTAACTCATCTAATGATTGATTTTGATTTTGGGCTTCTTTGAACTTTATATATAATTTATGAGCATCACCACGTGATGAAAACATGTTGCAACCTCCATTCCCTAAGATAAATCCTTAACAAATTTAGAAGAAATTATTCGTGTTTTTTTTGTGTTATGGTTAAACTTGTTAGTGTTTTAGCTAATAATGGTTTGGTTCTGAAAATAAATGCTAAGGTAGCACTTTTATAATTAGTAGATAAGGTAGGATAAACTTTAAGTGTATGTAAAGTTCGCTCCTTTATACGTATAAAAATTAGTCTTTAAGTGTTATAATTATTTAGATGTTAAAGTATTGGAGGATATTTCATGATTCAAGTTACAAATGTTAGCTTACGATTCGGTGATCGCAAGCTTTTTGAAGATGTTAATATTAAATTTACTCCGGGCAACTGCTACGGATTAATTGGAGCAAATGGAGCGGGTAAATCTACGTTTTTAAAAATATTATCAGGTGAGATTGAAGCACAAACAGGTGATGTGAGTATGGCACCTGGTGAGCGATTAGCTGTATTGAAACAAAATCACTTTGAATATGAAGAGTTTGAAGTTCTAAAAACAGTGATCATGGGACATAAACGTCTTTATGAAGTTATGCAAGAAAAAGATGCTATCTATATGAAAGCAGATTTTACGGATGAAGATGGAATGAAAGCAGCTGAATTAGAAGGCGAATTTGCTGAATTGAATGGTTGGGAAGCTGAAAGTGAAGCAGCTATTCTGTTAAAGGGTCTAGGCATAGGGGAAGATCTTCATACGAAAAAAATGGCTGATTTATCAGGTGGAGATAAAGTCAAGATTTTGTTAGCGCAAGCTCTTTTCGGTAAACCTGATGTATTACTTCTTGATGAGCCTACAAACCATCTTGATATTCAAGCTATTCAATGGTTAGAGGAATTTTTAATTAACTTTGAAAATACCGTTATTGTTGTTTCCCATGACCGTCATTTCTTAAACAAGGTATGTACTCATATTGCTGACTTGGATTTTTCTAAAATCAAAGTTTATGTTGGAAACTATGATTTCTGGTACGAATCAAGTCAATTAGTTGCAAAATTAGGTCAAGAAGCCAATAAGAAAAAAGAAGAAAAAATTAAAGAACTACAGAATTTCATTGCCCGATTTAGTGCAAATGCATCTAAGTCAAAACAAGCAACATCTCGTAAAAAGTTACTCGATAAAATCTCTTTAGATGATATTCAACCATCTTCTAGACGCTATCCTTACGTTAACTTCACTCCAGAGCGAGAAATTGGAAATGACGTTTTACGTGTAGATGGTATATCTAAAACAATCGATGGTGTGAAGGTATTAGATAACATTAGTTTCATGATGAATAAGGAAGATAAGATTGCCTTAGTAGGTCGTGATGAGATAGCTATTACAACATTATTTAAAATTTTATCTGGTGAAATGGAACCTGATAGTGGAACATATAAATGGGGTGTTACAACATCACAAGCTTATTTCCCAAAAGATAATAGTGAATATTTTACTGGAGATGAACCAAACCTTGTTGATTGGTTACGTCAGTATTCTCCAAATGATCAAAGTGAAAGCTTCCTACGTGGATTTTTAGGACGTATGCTCTTCTCAGGAGAAGAAGTTCTTAAGAAACCAAGTGTTTTATCAGGAGGAGAGAAAGTACGCTGTATGCTTTCTAAAATGATGCTTAGTGGTTCAAATGTTTTACTATTAGATGAACCAACAAACCATTTAGATTTAGAGTCTATAACAGCACTGAATAATGGTTTGACTGTTTACAAAGGTGCGATGATCTTTACTTCTCATGACCATCAATTTGTCGAAACAATTGCTAATCGTATTATTGAAGTAACTTCTAATGGTTTGGTTGATAAGCAAATGACATATGATGAGTTTTTAGCAGATAGTACTGTTCAAAAACAAGTGAAAGAACTATACGCTTAATTAGAATTATTAAATGTAAGATTATACTTAATAAAAGCAAAGTAAAGAGATAGAAGATAACTTTTGTTAAATTCTATCTCTTTTGCTATGCTTTTTCCTGAAAATAGTCTGCCTAAAGTTTAAAGTGTTACAAAAATATTGATAACAAAGTATTTTGCAGATAAGAATATTGTTTGAATTCCTTTTAATTTTGATTGCTTAAATAGTAAGATAAACACATAGCAAAAAAAAGGGGAGATGAGCTCTATGAAAGTTTTAGTTGTTGGTGCTGGTGCAGTTGGAGGTTATTTTGGTGCCAGATTAGTAGAATCAGGGGTAGATGTTACTTTCTTAGTAAGGGAAAGACGTCAACAACAATTAAAAGAAAATGGACTTACGATTAAGAGTGTTCATGGTGATTATACATTTGCACCGAAAACATTGTTAAATACCAATCAAAACGAAGAGCATTATGATATTGTACTTATTGGAACAAAATCCTATCATTTTCAACAAGCTGTTGAAGATATAAAACCATTTGTAGGGAGTAAGACAGTTATTATTCCAATGTTAAATGGAATAAAGCACTTAGATGTTCTTATGACAACATTTTCAGAAAATCAAATAATAGGTGGTTTATGTTTTATAGAATCTACTGTTGATCAACATGGTGTAATTGTGCAGACAAGTGCAACTCATGATTTTGTCTATGGAGAGCTTACCGGAAAAGAAACAGATAGAATGACAAAGATTAATAATTTACTTTCGAAAACAAAAGCTTCAATAAGAAAAAGTGATACAATTCTAAAGGATATGTGGCATAAATATATGTTTATTAGTGGACTTTCAGGCATCACAACATTGTTTCGTTCGAGTATTGGTCCTATAAGAGAAGCTAAATATGGTTTAGAGATGATAGAAAATCTTTTTATTGAAATTGGATCAGTTATGCGAGCAGTTGGTGCACCGATCGATGATAATATTGAGAAGATACAATTACAAAAAATTAATGAAATGTCTTATGAAATGAAAACCTCTATGCAAAGAGATATGGAAAAGAATGATTATATTGAAGGAGATCATTTGCAAGGCTATCTATTAACTTTAGCTGAAGATAATAATATTCATACACCTTATTTGAAAATGGTTTATTCTAATCTATCTACATATAATTTATAGGATTTCAAATAAATAAGAGGAGACATCCAGGGTAGTTATGGTTGTCTCCTAATTTTGATGAAAATTTTAACTTGTGTTGTTGTTTAGCCTGAGCGTCTTTTGACATTTAGGCAGTGAACAACAATGTATGAATAAGCTAAAAGTCTAATTTTATGAGTTTTCCAAAAGTGTCAGTTTTTCTTTTAACATTTTATGATCTAAATCTTGACCGATAAATACAAGTGTTTGTTTCCTTTTTATAGGTTCTTTCATATATAGTGGCATTCCATAGGAATATTGGAAAAGGTAGCTTTCTTTAGAGTGAGTGAAGCCAATATAACCTTTAATTCTATAAATAGTTTCTGGCATGTTCCTTAAAAATTGTTCAAAATCACTCAAGTCAATTGAGTTTGTAAATGTATACACATAAGTTCGTAAATGAAGTTTTTCATGTACATGTGCTGTTTCATGCTGTTTTTTATCATTCATTTGTTTAGGTTGTATCATTGCTAGGGGTACTTTTGCAAAGTTAGTCATTAAAAGTTTCCCATTAGTGTTCAAAGCTTGGATTTCAGATACAATGGCAGCCTTTTCATCCTCAGAAATCGAATCAATTTTATTTAATAAAATAACATCAGCATGTTGTACTTGTTCAACTAGTAGCTTCCGTAACTGAATATTTAATTTAGAGCGATCTTTCCATCTTTTCGCATCTACAATTGAAATGATCGCTTTAACATTTAGTTTTTCTGCAAAAAGAGGTGAAAGACAGGCATCTAAAACCTCTATCGGATGTGCAACACCAGTTGTTTCGATATATATTGCATCAAGTTCATATTCTCGTAACATGTTTTCAAGTTGTACTTCAAGTTGACCTTGAATTGTACAACAAACACAGCCGTTTAATAGTTCTTTTAAGGGTGTTTCTTTTGATACTGCATCAGAGTCAATCGAAACTTCACCAAGTTCATTCATAATAACGGCGATTTTCCTTTGTTGTTGCTGTTCTTGCAATAATATATTTTGTAGTAAGGAAGTTTTTCCTGCGCCTAAAAAACCTGATAAGATATACACTTCAACTGTTTTCATATTTAATTCCCTTCATTCGTATGTTTAAGAAACAAAAAGGGCCTGACTAAAAAGCCTGACCCCTAATTCTTTAATAACTTAAAATGCCCACGTTCCTTTACGGAATATAGCTTCTGATGAACCATCTTCTGAAATTCCGTCGATATCCATATCAGCAGATCCTATCATAAAGTCTACATGTGTAATACTTGAGTTAACACCAACTTTTTCGAGTTCTTCTCGAGACATTTTCTTCCCACCTTCAACACAAAATGCATAGCCATTTCCAATTGCTAAATGGTTTGATGCATTTTCATCAAATAGGGTGTTGTAGAATAAAATACCTGATTGAGAAATAGGTGAATCATGAGCCACCAAGGCAATTTCTCCTAAGTAGTGTGAACCTTCGTCAGTTTCAACTAGTTGTTTTAACACTGCTTCACCTTTTTCAGCTGATACAGAAATGATACGACCGTTTTCAAACGTTAATTTAAAATTGTCAATTAGATTTCCACTATAGCTAAGTGGTTTTGTGCTTTGAACGACTCCGTTTACACCATTTCGAAGGGGAACGGTGAATACTTCTTCAGTAGGCATATTCGCCATGAAGAAATTTCCTTTTTCATTTTCACTACCTGCACCCACCCATGTATGTGTGTCATGTAGTTCAATCGTTAAATCTGTTCCATTAGATTTATAGTGTAGTTTTTTATATCTTTTGTTATTTAAATAATCAACCTTTTTATGTAAGTTATCATTGTGGTTTTGCCATGCTTCAACAGGATTTTCTTGATCAATACGGGTTGTTTTGAAAATAGCTTCCCATAGTTTTTCAATTTGTTTGTCTTCTGCTTCTTCTGGAAAAACCTTAGCTGCCCATTCTTTAGAAGCAGCTGCAATCACTGTCCAACTTGCTTTATCAGCTTGTAAATAATTACGATATTTCGTTAATGCCATACCAGCAGCTTTAGTTGAAAGAGCAATTCTTTTAGGATCTATTCCACTTAATAGATCAGGATCAGATGAAATGATTGACATGAATGCGCCATCATTTTCAGCAAGTGTTTCTAATCCTCTTGCTTTCCATTCTGGATAGTCATTTAATGCGTCTTCAGATGCTAGCTCAAATCGAGTTCTTGTAATCATATCATCATGCCATTCCACATAAACGTTTCTTGCTCCTGCTTCATAAGCTTTTTTGACAACAAGACGAACAAACTCTGCTGTTTCTGTTGATGCATTTATGGTTAAGTTTTGATTTTGTTGGATATTTACACCAACACGTACTGCTAATTCAGCATATTTTTCTAAATTCATTTGAAAATTAGACAATAATAACCCTCCTATTTTGTGTAGATTATGTACTATGTATTTTTGGGCTTTCAACTCATTTTATCAAAATAATGATAAGAATGAAAAGAGTTAGCTTATTAGTAAGTCAAAATACTTTGAGTTAAAAGAGAAAGTATATAAAATAATAGATAATGAGGTGATTAAGTGAATTATCTAGATGAACAATTTATTAAAAGTGATAACCAAAAGAAATTGCTTACAAAAACAGATGGATTGTGTAAAGAATTTTCATTATTAGCTGATAAACATGATCAAGAAGGTAGTTTTCCTTTTGATAATTTTAAACGTTTAAAGGAAGAAGGCTATTTAAGGCTGACAATACCAGGTGAGTTTGGTGGGTATGGTGCATCACTTTATGAATTTTTATTAGTACAAGAGAAAATTGCACAAGGTGATGCACCTACTTCTTTATCATTGGGATGGCATTTAGGGTTAATTATGCACTTAAGAGAAACACAAAAGTGGGATATTGAGACTTTTAAGAATGTATGTAAAGAAATTATTAATGAAAATAAATTAATAAATAGTGCAGCTACTGAGCCGAACTCTGGAAGTCCAGCAAGAGGTGGAAAGCCTGAAACCCTTGCCTCAAAAAGAGATGGAAGATGGATTATAAATGGGAAAAAGATTTTTACATCATTAGCACCAGCATTGGATTATTTTATCGTACCAGCAACCATTGAAGAAACAGGTGAAATAGGGGACTTTCTTATTCCAAGATCAGCAAAAGGCCTATCCATCGAAGAAACTTGGAATACACTTGGTATGCGTGGAACAAGAAGTGATGATCTTCTGTTACAAGAAGTTGATCTACCTGAAGAGGCATTAGTTGAAAGAAAACAAAAAAAGGAGAAACCTTCTGCACAAGGTTGGTTACTCCATATTCCAGCATGTTATATAGGGATTGCGATTGCTGCGAGAAATGAGGCTGTGAAATTCGCGAAAACTTATCAGCCAACTAGTCTTACACATCCAATTAAAGAGGTCCCAGAGGTAAGAAGAAAAGTAGCAGAGATGGACTTAAAGTTAACGATGGCAAGAACTTTTATGTACTCGACTGCTGAAAAATGGGATGCATTACCAGAAGATCGATCTAATATGGCTTATGATTTAGCTGCTACAAAAACAATTGTCACAAATGCAGCAGTTGAAGTAGTTGATTTAGCAATGAGAATAGTAGGAGGACAGAGTTTATTTAATTCGAATCCACTTCAAAGATATTATCGTGATGTTAGAGCAGGGTTGCACAATCCTCCTTCAGATGATATTACTTTAAAGATTTTAGGTGATCGAGCTTTTAGAGAGTAAGTAGTAAACTCTGATAAATAGTATAATCTAAAATGGTTAAACATCTACCTAAAAGATAACAATGTGCAAAATAGATGAAAGCGACGATTAAAAAGCATTCTAGCGTGTATAATCACTCTTGAATGCTTTTGAATTTGCCATATTTCCTTTTAAACTTCACTTGCAATAGTCATAATGTACATAACCCCACTGCCGAATATTAAGATGCCTATAATATACATATTGATTATCGCACCAATTAATCCTTTTTTAGATATCATTGAACAAAACGAATAGGTAAAACCCAACAATAATAAGACGACAAAAACGGAAAGTGTATATGTACCTATCAAGTCAGTTATAAGTAATACTATTGCTAAAATTGGAAAACTAAACGGTATGAACTGATAAAGTATCGAATTGTTACCCCTGTTCACTGAAAATGAACCTCCTTTTTAAAAGTTTCTTACTCTCCTTGAACTTGAACAATTTCATTATTAGAAGTCGGATTTGTTGGCATATTTGCTAACGAAACACTCATTCCTCCCATAATAATGACTGCTAAAGTTAAACTAATGATAAATCGTCTACTAAGATCTCTCACAAATGAACCTCCTATTATACTCATTTATTAGACGTGGTAATATGACAGAAAGTTTCAAGATTTTAACATACACCACATATTTCTTTTACTATAAAATTCTTTTAAATAACCTAAGTAGAATTAAAAGTAATTATTCGTTTTCACTCCAAATTTGGTTATATAGCAACAATCGTTCAGAAAGTCGGCTTTTCACTAAAAACACCTTTACTCATTACTATTAAGCCAGATATAACTTATTCGAAAATATAAGAAATGATGCTAAAAAAGTTGTAAAGTTTATGTAAATATTATGAAGTTTTATATTTTAACACGTATCGGTAATAAGTACCTGGCTACAATCAACCTAATTTTCACTTTTTCATCGAACTTTAAGTTATCTTATAAGCAACTTCTTTTTAAAAGGCTCTTTTCTTAAAGATTGTTGCTAATTGACCTTATTATGCAGTGGAAACATTGTTGTTATAGCAAAATAGGTACTATCTTATAAAGAAAAGATGCCACTGTGCTTTATATAGTGCTTTTTACTTGGAGTTGTTAAAGCAACAAAGTATACGAAAACAGCCTTTTAAAAAAACTTAAAGCTCTCGAAGGAGAACTTTAAGTTGAACTGTGGTATATATTATTTAATTATTATTTTGCAGCTTTAAGTAATTTGTTAATTACAGATAATGATCTACCAGTACCAATGGCCACAGATTCTAACGGGTTGGGTGCTATATGAACAGGTACATCCATCTCTTCACTAACCCATTCTTGAAGTCCTTTCAACAATGCACCACCACCAGTAAGAATAACACCACGATCGACAATGTCTCCGCTGAGCTCAGGAGGACAATCTTCTAATGTTGCTCTTATAGCCTCTAATATATGTAATAGAGACTCTCTCATAGCATCTTGCATCTCAACAGAAGATACAAAAATTGTTTTAGGTAGTCCTGTTACTAAATCTCTGCCACGTATCTCCATTTCTGCCTTTTCGTGAGAGACAAGAGCATGACCAATTTCTGTTTTCATTTGTTCAGCTGTTCGTTCACCTATAAGAAGATTGTAATTTTTTCTAACATATTGAACAATGTCTTCGTCCATCTGATCTCCTGCTATTCGAATGGAGTGACATGTGACAACACCACCAAAAGAAATGATAGCGACTTCTGTTGTACCTCCTCCAATATCCACTATGACATTAGCGATTGGTTCTTCAACTGGTAAATCAGAACCTATTGCGGCTGCTACAGGTTCTTCAATTAGATGGACATGTTTTGCACCTGAACTTCTTATTGCATCTTGTATGGCTCTTCTCTCCACTGAAGTGGCACCGGAAGGGGTACATACCACAACTGTAGGTTTTCTAATAGACATGCCAAGCTTTCGAGAAACAATTTTCATTATATGTTTTAGCATCTCTGTTGTAACATCATAATCTGCAATAACACCATCTTTTAAGGGTCTAATCGCGATAATCTTTCCGGGTGTTTTCCCAATCATTTCTTTTGCTTCAGATCCTACTGCTAGAACTTTTTTTGTTGTTGTGTCAATGGCAACAACAGAAGGTTCATTAAGAATTATTCCTTTATTTTTTGTATAAACAAGTATATTAGCGGTTCCTAAATCAATTCCAATTTCATTATTGTTTAACATGACAATACCTCATTTCTTAACTCTTTCTTAAATAATTTGGAGAATGCTGTTGGTTTGTGTAGGTTGACATCTTATTGTAATCAAACTGTCATCAATTTAACGTTTTAAGATTTTACTAAAATAACTTTCTTTACTGAATAAAAGCTTTAAAGCGAAAGTGATTTAAAAAGGGATAGAAGATAGTTATAAAGTTAGATTTATCCTGTTTGAAATGTGGATTTTAGAAAATATGTTAGAAATAGTGACAAAAACATTGATTTATCAAGGTTTTGTGAAAAAAGAGATAACCCGCATAAAGACCTATGTTAAAAGAATAGCATAGGTAAAAAGACTTGTTAAAATAATCAGAAAATAGAATTTTCGGACTATTTATTATATTTAAATAAGATTCTATAATAGTTTCATAGAGTAAATAGTTTCTTTTAAATAATATTTTAAAAGTTAACAATCTACTATATAAAAATCAAAAGGGGGAAAAGTTTTGAGAAAATTAAAAAGGGCAAGAGAAAGAAGAAATAAAAACGTAAAGAAATTCACCAAACTATCAACAACATCTATTTTAGTGGGTGGACTACTTTTAAGTACATATTTACCTTTTACTCAGTCAGCACAGGCAGCTTCAGTTGTATCAGAGTCTGCACCTATTGATTTCAACATCATCCCAGAAGATCGCCTTGCAGATGCATTAAAAGAACAAGGTATTATCTCAAAAAATGCTTCTGCTTCACAAGTGAAAAAAGCAGTGAAAGAGTATATTGATAAAAAACAAGGAACCAAGCCTGTCGGTGATAGTGAGGAAGCTTCAGATCATAAGCACTCAGATGAGCATGAAGAAAAACTTGATAAAAAGGCAAAAGACTTTTTAACAAAACAAAAGGACAAGCTAGCTAAGCAATTAAATAAAGGACACAAAAACTTTAAAAAGGGCAAACCAAACGGAGCAGTAAAGGTAAATTCTGCAAAACAAGCTCCATACAATGGTGATATTCGTACAGATAAAGTTCTTGTACTTCTAACAGAATTTGCTGATTTTAAACACAATAATGTTGAACAAGAAGCAGGTTATATGTACTCAGAGGACTTTAATAAAGAGCATTATGAAAAATTAATGTTTGGTGATGAAGAGTTTACATTATTTAATGGTGAAGAAGTAAAAACCTTTAAGCAATTTTATGAGGAGCAATCTGGTGGAAGTTACACTGTAGATGGAACGGTTTCAGAGTGGTTAACAGTGCCAGGTAATGCTAGAGACTATGGTGATGACGATCCAAGAGGTGGTCATGATAACTTGGATCCACAAGGACCTCGTGATCTTGTAAAAGATGCGCTAGACGCTGCTGCTGCATCAGGAATGGATTTAGCGGAGTATGATCAATTTGATTTGTACGATATAGATGGTGATGGTAACCAAAACGAGCCAGATGGTTTAGTTGATCATTTAATGATCATTCATGCTGGTACAGGGCAGGAAGCTGGTGGTGGCGCATTAGGTAATGATGCTGTTTGGTCACACCGTTGGACTTTAGATGGAGTGTATCCTGTTGCAGGTACTCATGCTGCTGTTGATTATTGGGGTGGAAGTGTTGCTGCTTTTGATTACACAATTCAGCCTGAAGATGGAGCTGTTGGAGTATTTGCCCATGAATTTGGACATGATTTAGGTTTACCTGACGAATATGATACTCAGTATACAGGACAAGGTGAGCCTGTTGCATCATGGTCAATTATGAGTGGAGGAAGCTGGAACGGAAATATCGCTGGAACAGCACCGACAAGCTTTTCACCACAAAATAAAGAGTTTTTCCAAAAAATGATGGGTGGAAATTGGGCAAACATTCTTGAAGTTAACTACGAAGATATCGATAAAAAAGGGATGGCTTCAGTGATTGATCAAAGTGTTACAAAATCCAAAAACCCAGGGATTATAAAAGTTAACTTACCGCAAAAGAATGTTGAAGGAATTTTACCAGCTTTTGGCGAAAAATATTATTACAGTACAAAAGGTGATGATCTTCATACAACATTAGAAACACCAGAATTTGATTTAACAGGTGTATCAAATGCTACATTTAACGCAAAGGCATATTATGAAGTTGAATTTGATTATGATTATGTATACGTAAATGCAGTTGTTGATGGGGAAGAGCCAGTTGAATTAGATGTAATTGGTGATGAGAATACACAAGGTGGCTATGAATCTACATTAGGAAAATGGAATGATTTATCATATGATTTAACTCAGTTTGCAGGTAAGAAAGTTAAACTAATGTTTGAATATGTAACAGATGGTGGACTAGCACCAGAAGGATTTGCTATTGATAATTTAAGTGTAACAGCTGATAATGAAGTCATTTTCTCTGATGATGCTGAAGGTAATGCAAGTGTAACACTTGATGGTTTTATCGTATCAAATGGCTATTCAAAAGCGGACAACCACTATTACTTGGAGTGGAGAAACTATGCTGGTTCAGATAAAGCACTTGCTTTTTCACGTGGAGCAGTTTATAACACAGGATTAGTTGTATGGTATGCGGACAATAGCTATACAGATAACTGGGTTGGTGTTCATCCAGGAGAAGGTTTCTTAGGTGTTGTAGATTCGCATCCTGAGGCAGTCTTTGGGACATTGAATGGTCAAAAAACTGTGAACCAAAGCACTCGTTATCAAATTGCTGATGCAGCTTTTTCATTAGATAAAACACCAGGATTCTATGTTGACTCTCCAGCTCGTGGGGCGTATGATTTCTTAAGCTACAAAGGGTCAACGAAATTTGATGATTCTAAAACATATATTAATAGTTCGATTCCAGATGCTGGACGAAACGTTCCAACACATGGTCTGAAATTTGAAGTAATCGGTGAAGCAAAAGACAATTCTGCAGGTGCAGTGTGGATTCATAAGTAATTTCAATGAAGCGGACACAAGGTAAGGTTAAACCTAACCTGTGTTCGTTTTTTTATTGTTGTTTGCTTTTTAAATTTTATTGTTGATTTCAGTTGCAGTCATTCTCTTCCTATGAAAATATAAGTGTATTTTTCATAGGAAAGAATAATGAAAAGAGCAGCCCCGTATGTTTTTTTAAGCGTAATTCTCCCTACCTTCCTATTTTCTATTAATGTGTTATCCCTCATTATGGAAAAATCTCCTGATAAAATCTAATTTCTATAAATATTCAATACTGTCATACATGTTATACTACTATTTAGATATTATTGAAGGAATTTAGGTGATAATCATGTTAAAGCAAGCAGAAAAAAAGCTTCAAGAATATTTCGGCTATACCTCATTTCGAAGAGGACAAGAAGAAATAATTAATAGTATTTTAAATGGAACTGATACGTTAGCAATCATGCCAACAGGTGGAGGGAAATCGATATGTTATCAAATCCCAGCATTATTATTAGAGGGAGTTACAGTTGTTATTTCACCATTGATCTCTCTAATGAAAGATCAGGTTGATGCATTAGCTAGTGTAGGTATTTCATCCACATATATTAATAGTAGTTTAACAAATAAAGAAGTAAGAGAACGAATGGCTAATGTGGAAGAAGGTCTGTATAAAATTATTTATATAGCACCTGAGCGATTAGAAACGCCCACTTTTCGGTCCCTACTATTCTCTTTACCGATATCAATGATTGCGATAGATGAAGCTCATTGTATTTCTCAGTGGGGACATGATTTTCGACCAAGTTATCGGTCAATTAAAATGATGATCGATGATTTACCGGTTAAACCAAGAGTTATTGCACTTACAGCAACCGCTACAAAAGAAGTGACAAGTGATATTTGTATGCTTTTAGGCATAACTGATGATCATACGTTTGTGACTGGTTTCGCACGGAATAATTTAACTTTTAATGTGGTTAAAGGTGAAAATAAACGTGATTTTATAAAAAGGTATATAAAAACGAATAAAGATCAAGCTGGAATTATCTATGCAGCGACAAGAAAAGAAGTGGATGAACTTTACCAGTTTTTAAACAAAAGTGGATTTAAAACAGGTAAGTACCATGCAGGATTAAATGAAGAAGAAAGGGCAAATCAACAGGAAAAGTTTTTATTTGATGAATTAGATATAATGGTTGCCACAAATGCTTTTGGTATGGGCATTAATAAATCGAACATTAGATTTGTTATTCATCATAACTTACCGAAAAATATTGAAGCATTTTATCAAGAAGCTGGAAGAGCAGGGAGAGATGGAGAAGCAAGTGATTGTACAATTTTATTTGCAGGACAGGATATTCAACTACAAAAATTTCTTATAGAGCAATCAACATTAAATGAAGATAAAAAGATCCATGAATATCAAAAACTTCAGCAAATGGTAGATTTATGCCACACTGAGAAATGCATCCAAACGTACATTGTTGAATATTTTGGAGAAGAAGGCTCTGTTCCAGTATGTGGTAAATGTATAAATTGTCGTGATACAAGATCGAAAATAGATGTAACAAATGAAGCGCTAATGGTGTTATCTTGTGTAAAGAGGATGAATGAAAAATTCGGAAAAACTCTTGTTGCTCAAGTGTTAAAAGGATCTAATAATAAGAGAATCTCTCAATTTAACTTTAAAAACCTTTCAACCTATGGGTTAATGAAAAATAAAACTGAAAAGCAGATTATTGAATTTATAGATTTTCTTGTTGCAGAAGGTTACCTTTCTTTAACAAATTCTCAATATCCTGTTTTAGAGCTTACTCAAAAAGCAGTACAAGTTTTAATTGAGAAACAGCAAGTATTTAAAAAGCAACAAATTGTTATTGAGGCTATTGAAGAGAATAATGAATTACTAGAAAAACTCAAGCTTATTCGTAGAGAATTAGCAGGAGAGCTAAAGATTCCACCATATATTATTTTCTCAGATAGTAGTTTAAAAGATATGAGTAGTAAATGTCCTACCAATGATCAAGAGTTTTTAACGGTTAAAGGTGTTGCTCAGACAAAGCTAGAGAGATACGGAGATCACTTTATTGGTGCTATATGCGAGTACTTAAATATAGAAAGAGATTATTCAAAAGAAATTCCAATGAGTGATATCAAAACCGTATCATCTGTTAATAATGATAAAACGCCAAGTCATGTAATTACATTTGAATTATATAATAAAGGACAGGAAATTGAAGATATCAGTAACAAAAGAGGATTATCGGAAATAACTGTTCAAAATCATATTATTCGATCTGTTGAAGAAGGACATTCGATCGATTGGAGTAAAATTTTCACAGAAAAGCAAGAAATTTTGATTAAGGAAAAAATAGAGGAATTAGATACAGAGCTTTTAAAACCTTTGAAAGAGGCTTTACCTAAAGAGATCAATTATTTTCAAATAAAAGCAGTGATTTGTAAACTGAAACAGGAACAATTGGTAGAGAATTAGTTCTTGAATATTTCTATAAGAAGCTGTTAAATTTGTGATTTTCGTTTGGTTTCATTCATTTTGTTTTTAGAGGGTAAGAATATCGATATATCCCAACAAGATTTTCGATAAAAAGTTTTTATTTTAGGAAGGTTTGAACTACTGAGTTCATTGGTCTCTCATTGACACGTCAGGAGTCTCAGACCTTCCATTTTAATTATTAGCGTTGTTAAACTTTGTTGTTGGTTGCCGTACAGGCTTTCTTTCTTCTCTAAGCAGGAGTCTCATATATTCATCTCCAATCAACAAACTGTTAAAAATCAACATTAACCTTTTAGAAGGAGTCTAAATGGTTTGTAGATTTACTTACGTGGGTTCCAATTTATCAGTTTATCATGAGGTACGTAAAACATGCTTTAATACTGATGGAACAATTCCTATTATAAATAATAAACGTATGAACTGTAATGAACTTACGACTGCAGGATTAGCACCAATTGTTGAGGCGGTTAAGACCATTTCTACTAGTCCGCCTGGTGCGAAAGACAACATAGCAGTTGCTAAGTCTAGCTTAGTAAACAAAGCAAAAAGGTAACCTCCTCCTAAACTAGCTACTATTAAAATTATTGTTGTGACTAAATAAAGTCCGCAGTAAATTCCTCCCTTTTTTAAATCAGCAAATGAGATCATTAAACCAAAACTTACTCCTATAGAAAGCTGTGCAAATATGAAAAAAAATTCGTGAAATTCAGGTAGAGAAATTCCAATAATATTTAACAATGCAATTGATAATAGTGGGCCAATAACATATGAAGCAGGCAATTTAGATTTTAATAGCCATCCAACAAATCCTGCTAAAATGAACCAAGTAAATGAAAAAAGATTAGAAGAATGATTACTTGTTTTAATCATTTCTGAAAAGTGACTAGGTTCAAATAATTGAATTATTGTGAACGGTACGATAAAAACCACAGCTAAAAGCCTAACTGTTTGAAAGATTGTGACGAGAGAAGCATTTGCGTTAAGTGATTCACTTGCAGCAACCATTTCTGTTAATCCTCCAGGAACTGATGCAAAAATACTCGTATTCCTATCGATGTTTACAAGCTTGCTAATGAAGATTCCATTAATAATACTAATTGTAATTAACAAGATGGTTGTAAATAAAAATGGAATGGCATAAGGACCGACAGTTAAAAAAGTTTCTTTAGTAAATGAAAGACCGAAAGAAATACCTAAAATAATGAATGAACCATTTTTTAAATAGCTTGGTTGGTAATAATGCCTATGCTTTTTGTTTGAAGAAAAAGATTTAAAAACAATTAGAAAGCACATTGGGCCGAGTATCCAGGCGAGTGGTGCCTGACATAAGTGAAAAAATAAGCCACCTACTATACCAATGAAGTATGGGGTTACTATATTAAAAGTATTATTTTTCATAAATAAGTCCTCCAATGAATCTATTCTGATATTTTAACATAAACTTTTAAGATAATTTTAATCCTTTGTGTGTAATACAGCATTTGTTATTTTTGTATAAGGCCGTTTTCGTTAACTTTGTTGCTTTTAGTCATATGAAGAAATACAGCACTTTATTAAGTCTTCAAGTTGCATCTTTTCTTCTTAGAATAGTCTTTATATATGATAAAAACATTGTTACTAACATGAAATTAGGTTAGTTAGCAACAATTCTTCAGGAATGTGTCTGTATAAAGAGTTATATCCATTTGAATAAACATTATGGCTTTATTGTGTATCTCATTTTCCGTCCATTCTAGATCTTTATCTAGCTACTATTTTCATTGCAAGACTACTGCTTTTAACACTTTCTCTATTTTTAATAAAGTGTTTATTTTTTTGATGCAGATTATGTCAAATGAAATAAATAGCTTATTTATTGTAATGCTGTAAAAAAACCAAAGGATATGGTAGGATTTTTATATCGAATAATTTTTATATAAAGTGGTATTCACAAATTTCCATCAATTCAGGCAAAACAATAAGTTATAAAGAAGGTCACTAGTGGACTTGAAAAGGTCAATTTTTTTATTGATACATGTATGCTAGTAAGTGGAGGAATAGATATGAAAAAAGAATATGCTGTAATTGGACTTGGACGCTTTGGTGGGAGTATTTGTAGAGCTCTTAGTGAAGAGGGAATGGAAGTAATGGCTATTGATACAGATGAAGACAAAGTCAATGAGTTTGCCAATGTAGCTTCACATGCTGTTGTAGGTGACACAACAGATGAAACAGTGTTAAAAAGCTTAGGTATTCGAAATTTTGATCATGTGATCGTTGCAATTGGTGATAATATTCAAGCGAGTATTCTAACTACATTAATGCTTAAAGAATTAGGCGTTAAACATATTACAGTTAAAGCGCAAAATGATTATCATGAAAAAGTACTTTCGAAAATAGGGGCAGATCGAATTGTTCATCCTGAACGGGATATGGGTAGAAGAATTGCTCATAATATTATCTCAAATAATGTTCTTGATTATTTAGAACTATCTGATGAGCATAGTATTGTTGAAATTGTCGCTAACGAGCGTCTTAATGGCAATTCAATAATTGATCTAGACATTAGGGCTCAATATGGAATAAATATTGTAGCTATGAAACGAGATAAAGATATTATCGTATCTCCACAAGCGAATGAGATTATTAAAAAAAATGATATCTTAATTGTCATTGGAGCTGATACCGATATCAATCGTTTCGAGAAAAGATTATTAGGTGATTAAGTAAGAAAAGAGGCTAACCGATTGTATTCGGTTAGCCTCTTTTCATTATTTCTTAGTGTTTTAGACTTACTCCAGCGGGCTAGCCCCTAAGTAGAAAGAAGAACAATAAGGTTTACTCAAGTTTTTCTTAAAGCACATCTATCTTTATTTAAATTGCTAGTTTTCCGATAAAAGTCTAGCGATCCTTATGTCGACAGTCATTGCTTTATTATACTTCCATTATGATCGGTAAAATCATAGGACGACGTTTTGTTTTTTCATATAAGAATGGTGCAAGAGTATCAGTGATCTCATTTTTAATTTCAGACCATTGACTTGTACGACGCTCCATAATCTTATTTAGATGTTTTGAAATAAGTGATTGAGCATCATTTATTAAATCGCCAGATTCTCTCATATAAACAAATCCTCTGGAGATAATATCAGGGCCTGCTGATATTTTAAAGTCCTTCATATTAATACTTACTACAACAATGACTAATCCTTCTTCAGAAAGAATACGACGATCACGTAATACAATATTACCGATATCACCAATGCCACTTCCGTCAATGTATACGGAACCTGAAGGGATTTTTCCTGCTACACCTACTTCTTTATCACCAATTGCTAAGACTTCTCCATTGTCCATGATAAAGCAATTCTCTTCCTCAACACCACAGTCAACTGCATGTCTTGCATGCATTTTTTGCATGCGATATTCACCATGAATTGGCATGAAGTATTTTGGCTTCATTAAGCGAAGCATCAGTTTTTGTTCTTCTTGTCCACCATGACCAGAAGTATGGATATCGCTTAATGAGCCATGAATAACCTCTGCACCTGCTCTGAAAAGCTGATTGATTGTTTTGCTAACACTTAATGTGTTGCCAGGAATTGGTGAAGAAGAGAATACAACATTGTCACCAGGAATAATTTGAATTTGTCTATGAGTGCCGTTTGCAATTCGAGATAATGCAGCCATTGGTTCACCTTGGCTTCCAGTACATAAGATTGTTACTTTATGTGCTGGCATACGATTAATTTCATGAGCATCTACAAATGTATCTTTAGGGCAATTTATATATCCTAGTTCTTGTCCAATATTAATTGCAGCTTCCATACTTCTGCCGAATACTGCAACTTTACGCCCGTGTGTGACAGCTGCTTCAACAACTTGTTGCAAGCGGTGTATATTTGATGCGAAAGTAGCAAATATAATTCGGCCATCAACTTTACGGAAGATTTCGTGAATAGTATCACCCACACGTCTTTCGGACATAGTAAAATTTGGAATTTCACTATTAGTACTATCAGATAACAAGCAAAGTACACCATCACGACCAATTTCAGCCATTTTTGTTAAGTTAGCAGGTTCACCAACTGGAGTAAAATCAAATTTAAAATCTCCAGTATGTACGATATTGCCTGGAGGTGTTTTCACAACAATTCCATATGAATCAGGAATACTATGTGTTGTTCTAAAGAATGTAACAGATGTTTTTCTAAATTTGATAATGTCATCTTCTTGGATTTCAATTAATTTTGTTTGTCGTAAAAGTCCGTGCTCTTCAAGTTTGTTTCTTAATAAACCAAGCGCAAGTTTACCACCATATACAGGTATGTTTATTTGTCGAAGTAAATATGGAATACCACCGATGTGATCTTCATGTCCGTGCGTAATAAATAAACCTTTAATTTTATCTTCATTTTTTACTAAATAAGAGTAGTCAGGAATAACATAATCAATTCCGAGTAACTCATCTTCTGGAAATTTAATTCCAGCATCAATTAGGATGATTTCATCCTGAAATTGTACTCCGTACGTGTTTTTACCAATTTCACCGAGTCCACCTAAGGCGAAGACAGCAACTTGGTCATTTTTAACAAATTTCATACCCATCAAATCTCCAATACTTTGTAATTTTCACTTTGCTTTTCATAATCTAAGTATGCTCCATCTACTGGTGTAACAAATTCAATATTATAAGGACGGTCTTTTAATTTAATCCGAACTTCACTTTCAGTTGATGCTTCAATATAAAGAGTGTTTGTTCTTTCGCGAACAGGTACCTCTGTTTTTTTCTCTTGAAAATAAACCTTGAAAATCATTTACCAAATCTCTCCTTAACTTCCGTATGTTGTACTAACTTTTTCTATTATATTCGATATTTACAAACAAGCCAAGTCTCTAGCGGAAAAGAGACAATTCTTCATAAAGAAAACAACTTACTTAGCCTAGTTTGAAGGTATATGAAAATAAATTAGCAATAAATTTTTTGTTATTCTTATATTAAGCGATAGTCTTCTTTTTTAACAGATGTTTCCATTGTTTTTCAAGTGATCTTCTTATTCTTTTTAACATACTCTATACCCCTTTATTTTTTAGTAAACTTTATAGAAGCCGTCCATTTTTAATTACTTTCAATTCTAGTATATGTTATTTACTTAAAAGTTTTACATAACGAGCGAAGGGAATTATTGGTTAATTATTGACAATTTAACCTTTTTAACTTAGCGTAAGTATGTTCTTTTTATTTAAGAGATTTTCTAATGATTTATTATTTAGGCTATGTTAAAGCTTATGGTTGATTTTTAGCACTTGGTTGATTGAAGTGAAAGGCATGAGACTCCTGCGGGAGAAGCGTGTCGAAGGGAGACCCCACAGGCGCTTGCGCCGAGGAGGCTTCCGGACCGCCCGCGGAAAGCGAATGCCTGTAACGGAAATCAACCACAAAGTTTAACAGAGCCATTATTTATTAAATAGGAAATGTTTTATGTTGAACATAGAGAATGAGGAGAAACGTCCGGAAATATAAACCAAAGCATTTTATATCATCAGGAGGAACATAGGGTTGAAAAAGTTATATAGTTCGTTAATGATCCTTAGTATTATTTGGGGAGCTTCATTTTTATTTATAAAATTATTAGTAGGAGACTTAGGGCCATGGGGTGTGGTTTTTTGGAGATGCTTTTTTGGAACCATTACCTTGTGTTTAGTTTTGTTTCTCTTTAAAAGAGAAGATCTGAAAACAGTACGAAAGAAGAGATTGCCTTGGATTTTTTTATTTTTAGTAGCAGTTTTCAATAATACTCTTCCATTTGGTTTAATCGCCATAAGTGAGTTGAAGATATCAAGTAGTTTTGCATCAGTAATCAATGCCACAACACCAATTTGGACAATCGTGATTGGTGCAACTTTTTTTAGAGTTCACCTGAGTTTCAAACAGTTAGTTGGTGTAATAACGGGGTTTATTGGGATTTTGTTATTATTGGATCTTGAGTTAAATAAGGTGTTAAAAGAAAATTTTGTTGGTGCTGGTACAATGGTATTAGCAACTTTTTGTTATGGATTAGGGGCTCAAATGGCTAGAAGATATTTGGCTGATGTTCCAATCATTATAGTTTCATTAATAACACTTTTCTTTTCTTCAGCTATTAGTTTTTTATTCATGTTGTTTAGCGAGTCAGGCGTAATAATGCCTGCATTTACACCTGAACTATTAATGTCACTTATTGGTCTTGGTGTATTCGGTTCTGGTATTGCTTACTTATTTTATTATTATATGGTGAAAGAGGGTAGTGCAGAGTTTGCTTCACTTGTTACATATATTGTTCCAATTACAGCTATGTTTTGGGGATATTTATTGCTTAGTGAGAAAATCTCGGCTAATATGATAATTGGTTTATTTGTCGTGTTTTTAGGTGTTTATTTAAGTACGTCCAGAACTAAAAAAAGAAGGCTGTTTATTCTAAAGTAGGTTAAAAAGAAGGAGCTGTACAATGAGTGATAAAGTGATTTTTTTTGATATTGATGGAACAATATTAGATCATAATAAAGAAATACCGTTGTCGACAAAATTAACGATTCAAAGCTTGAAAGAGCAAGGGCATCATGTTGCTATCGCAACAGGCCGGGCTCCTTTTATGTTTGAGGATTTACGAAGGGAATTAGATATTCGATCTTTTGTGAGCTTCAATGGACAATATGTGATATTCGAGAATGAAGTAATTTATCAAAACCCACTTAATAAAGAAACATTAGCCAATTTATTGCAGTTCGCAGATCAAGAAAATCACCCTCTTGTCTTTATGAGTGAAGAAAACATGAGGTCAACAACAGGCATACATCCTTTAATTGAGGAAAGTATGGGGAGTTTGAAATTTACTCACCCTGATCAAAATCGAGATTATTATCTTGAAAAAAATATCTATCAAACTTTATTGTTTTGCGTAAGCGGACAAGAGGAACGTTATAAGAAATATGAGGATTTAAAACTTATACGATGGCATGACGTTTCAACCGATATTTTACCTGTAAATGGTTCTAAAGCAGAAGGAATTAAACAATTAGTAAAACGTTTAAATATTGAGAAGGAAAATATTTATGCTTTTGGTGATGGACTTAATGATCTTGAAATGATTGAATTTGTCGGTACGGGTGTCGCAATGGGGAATGCAGTTGAGTCTTTAAAAGAAATAGCTGACTTTATTACAAAGCCGGTGGATCAAGATGGAATTCAATATGCTGTTGAGAAACTAGGGTTACTAAAATAAGAAGGGTCACCTTCTTATTTTAGTTTATTTCCTAGGATATTAGTATTAGATAGTGAAATTCAAGCTTGATTTCGATAAGTAATATGCTATTAAGCGTTAGCGGTAAAGGCGGCTTGTTTAATCATTTAACGATCAATTGCTATTGCGTTTTCAGGTTCTTGAAAAGGATTTGCTTCATCAATGTGATCATAAAACATTATTCCATTCAAATGATCAATTTCATGTTGAAAAACAATTGATAATAGACCTTTTAAACGGATGTCTAATTGTTCCCCTTCTAAATTAGTTGCTCTAACTCGGATACGAGCATAACGTGGAACAATTCCTGGAACAGCCCGATCAACCGATAAACATCCCTCACCAGAAGTTAGAAAGCTTTTTTCAACTGAATGACTGATTATTTTAGGATTGAAAAGAGCGTAACTATGCAAAATCCCCTTATCATCGAGAAGATGAATGGCAAGCATACGTTTTGCCACATTAATTTGAGGAGCAGCTAGACCTATGCCTGGTCGTAATTCATATTTTTCTGCTATTTCAGGGTCTTGACTGTTTTTGACATATGCGAGCATATTTCCTAACGTTTCTTTATCTTCTTTTGAAGCCGGTAACGTGACTTCCTCAGCGACCTTCCTCAAAGTTGGGTGACCTTCTCTAATAATATCTTCCATAGTAATCATGATGTAACACTCCTTCAATAAACATTAACTTAAAATAAAATTATAAAAAAATTAAGTAGTTTTTTATGGTTAATTATATTTATATTAATATTAAAATTATAAATGAAGAAATCATAAACGAAAAGTAAAGTGTTGCATACTAAGTGTAAAAATTAAATTTTTGTTATTTTTCTAACAAAAAGTATGGAAATAAAGAACTGAGGGGGAAGTACCACATAGAGGTATTTATATTACCTTTATTAAGGAGGAGCTATAGAATCTTTTATCTATTTAATGGAGTTAATCTCAAATTAAGAATGACTCCCAAAAACTATGTTTCCCTTTCTATTGTCAAGGGAATAGTTATGGGGAGTCATATACCATTTGTTGTCTGTGTAATTAGCAACCTAAATAAGCTGCACCAACGATAATAAGAAGGATAAATAAAACAACAATCAACGCAAAGCTATTACCATATCCTGATGTTGGAGCTACATATCCGTACCCGTAGTTTTCATATCCGCATCCACAATAGTTATGCATAGTTAACAACCTCCTAATGTTCATTACGCCTTTGTCTTGACGTATAATACACAATATGAATGTAGTTAAAATGTGTATAGACATCCGCCTATGAACGTAAAATTTGTTTTGTTTATGATTGGAATATATATAAGACAAGCTCATATGATTATTATAAGTGAAAGTTTTTTGAAGAAAATGTCTTAGTGAATGAAAATAAACTTGTTTTTGTCATATTATTTAAAAATCCCATTATTATGTAGAAATGATCATGTATGATTGTAAAAATAAAATGAACAGATTATAGTAGAAAATGTGTTTAAATATAGGGGGAACAATGATGAGGAAAATTTCTACCAGAATGAGTGTATTATTATCTATCACTGTATTACTACTTCTTTCGGCCTGTGTAGGTCCTTCAGCAGAAGAAAATATGTATAACAAACTAGAAAAAGTTGTAGAGTTAGAGGACAAATTTAAAGATCAACAGCAGCCACTAGTAGAAATAGAACAAAAAGAATCAAAACTTTATAATGAAATCATGAGTTTGGGCATGAAAGAATTTGATAAGATAGTTGCTTTATCTAAAGAAGCTTTAAGTCTCGTTGAGGAACGTGAGTCTAAGCTGAAAGCAGAATATGATAGTATCATGTCTTCAAAAGAAGAATTCGAAAGTGTGGGCGAAGAAATCGAAAAGATTGAAGATGTAGATCTTGAAAAAAAGGCAAAAGAGCTTAAGGAGACAATGATTGAACGATACAAATCTTATGAAAGTCTATATAAAAACTATGAAAGCTCTATTTCTTTAGATAAAGAATTATATTCGATGCTTCAGAATGAAGATTTAACAATGGAAGAATTGGAATCGCAAATCAATGATATTAATGATTCTTATAAAAAAGTAATTGAACAAAATGAAAAGTTTAATACATTAACAGAAGAATATAATAATCTAAAGCTAGAATTTTACGAGCAAGCAGAACTAAATATTGATAAAAGTGAATAGCACGTAACGAACGGACTTAGGGTAATTCTAAGTCTGTTTTTGTGTGCGATAAAGATTGTTGATTTCTGTTACAGGAAAGTCCAATTCTTCATAGTGACGGGTGAATCCAATCAGCAAAGTACTAAAAATCAACATTAAGCTTTAATATAGGTCTACTTAAAGATGTCATTAGTTTTTATGTCTAGCTACGGGTCCCCACTGACTTTCTATTATTCAATCAATGTAGGGAAAAATGTTAGATAGGTGATTTTGTGATTACTCGAGTTTTACTTGTCACCTGAATTTAATACGTTGTCAAGGTCAAAACTATAGATGCTCTCGTTAAATAAAGATGAGAATGTAGTTGAAGATAATAAAGTTCTTCAAAAAAATATTCTTTCAAATTTTAATGAACTGTACTATAAACACTACAACAGTTTGTTTCTTTGTAATAACACAGAAGATAAAATAGGTGAATATTCATATCGCAGAATATTAGTGTTTATTTAAAAAAACGTTATACAAACTGATTGACGAATTCAAAAATAGTAGTGTAAACTTAGTAATGAACTTAAGAAAGTTGTATTAGTTTATTATTAAACACAACTAGTACAGATTGAAGTGGTGTAGTTCTTAGAAACCATACATAGAGGGAGTTTTTACTACTCTCGTGAGTGGTATAAAAGTAAGTAGGTACGAATTCGAAAAAATTGTGTCATCCTTTATGTTTTAGGGTAACCTAAAGCTGTGAATATTGGAATTCTCTTACTAAATACTAAAAAAGTTCAATAAATGGATGTAAACAAGAACCTTGTCAAGAACGACCAAGCTAAAATGTGAGTTTAAGTAGGTTTTTTTTGCGAAATTTGTTGAACACACTCTTAAAAAGGAAAGGAAGAGGTTATAAGATGGCTGCAAAAACAAAAAACGCTGTTGTAGACAGTAAGAAACAGTTTGAAGCTATATCTAAGCAGTTCGAAACATTCCAGATTTTAAATGAAGAAGGTAAGGTCGTTAATGAAGCGGCAATGCCTGATCTTTCTGACGATCAATTAAAGGAACTAATGCGTCGTATGGTTTATACTCGTATTCTGGACCAACGTTCTATCTCATTAAATCGTCAAGGTCGCTTAGGTTTCTATGCTCCAACAGCTGGACAAGAGGCTTCACAAATTGCTTCTCAATATGCTTTAGAAAAAGAAGACTGGGTTTTACCTGGTTATCGTGATGTACCTCAAATTATTTGGCATGGTCTACCACTATATCAAGCATTTTTATTTTCTCGTGGACATTTCCACGGAAACCAAATGCCTGAAGGAGTAAACTGTTTGTCACCCCAAATTATTATCGGTGCACAATACATTCAAACTGCTGGTGTAGCTCTTGGTCTTAAGAAGAAGGGGAAACAAGCAGTTGCAATCACATATACAGGTGATGGAGGAGCTTCACAAGGGGATTTCTATGAAGGAATCAACTTTGCAGGTGCTTACAAAGCACCTGCGATCTTTGTTGTTCAAAATAATCGATATGCCATTTCAACTCCAGTTGAAAAGCAATCGGCTGCTCAAACAATTGCACAAAAAGCAGTTGCAGCAGGTATTGTTGGTATCCAAGTAGATGGTATGGATCCATTAGCTGTATATGCAGCGGTTCGTGATGCTCGTGATCGTGCAGTGAATGGTGATGGTCCAACTTTAATTGAAACATTAACATTCCGTTACGGTCCTCACACAATGGCTGGAGATGACCCAACACGTTACCGTACAAAAGAAACAGAAAACGAATGGGAAGCTAAAGATCCATTAGTTCGATTCCGTAAGTTCCTTGAAGGAAAGGGAATTTGGAATGAAGAAGAAGAAAATAAAGTAATCGAACAAGCAAAAGAAGATATTAAAGAAGCAATTCAAAAAGCTGACAAATATCCTAAACAAAAGGTAACGGACTTGATGGAAATCATGTACGAAGAAATGCCTTATAACTTAAAAGAGCAATATGAAATTTATAAAGCAAAGGAGTCGAAATAAGCCATGGCACAAATGACAATGATTCAAGCCATCACTGATGCTTTACGCACAGAGTTAAAAAACGATGAAAACGTCCTCTTATATGGAGAAGATGTTGGCGTAAATGGTGGCGTATTCCGTGCGACGGAAGGACTTCAAAAAGAGTTTGGTGAAGATCGTGTATTTGATACTCCCCTTGCAGAGTCTGGTATTGGTGGACTTACAGTAGGTTTTAGTTTAACAGGATTCCGTCCAGTAATGGAAATTCAATTTTTCGGTTTCGTATATGAGGTTATGGACTCATTAAACGGTCAATTAGCTCGTATGCGTTATCGTTCTGGAGGTCGTTGGACAGCACCTGTAACAATTCGCTCTCCATTTGGTGGATTTGTACATACACCAGAGTTGCATGCAGACAGCTTAGAAGGCCTTGTCGCACAACAACCTGGATTAAAAGTGGTTATTCCATCAACACCTTATGATGCAAAAGGTCTATTAATAGCAGCGATCCGTGATAATGATCCAGTTGTATTTTTAGAGCATATGAAGTTATACCGTTCATTCCGTCAGGAAGTTCCTGAAGAAGAGTATACTATTGAAATTGGTAAAGCAGATGTTAAGCGTGAAGGTACTGATCTTTCAATCATCACTTATGGTGCAATGGTACATGAATCTTTAAAAGCAGCCGATGAGTTAGAAAAAGATGGTGTGTCTGTTGAGGTAGTTGACTTACGTACAATCAGCCCTCTTGATATTGATACGATCATTGCTTCTGTTGAAAAGACAGGTCGAGCAATTGTTGTTCAAGAAGCACAAAAACAAGCTGGTATTGCAGCAAATGTTGTAGCTGAAATAACTGAAAGAGCAATTTTGAACTTAGAAGCACCAGTATTACGTGTTACAGCACCTGATACAGTGTATGCATTCACAGAAGCAGAAAATATTTGGCTACCAATATACAAGGATATTCTTGCTACAGCTAAAAAAGTAGTTAATTTCTAAGACATTTCATAATTTTAAAAAGGTTCTTTTCTATAGAAATGTTGTTTTTAAAAACTGTTTTGGTTGATTTAAAGGGACATTCTATAACTAAAAGGTGCTGCGGGACAAGAGTAAGAAACTCTAGGCTCGCAGACCCTCTTTCAAGAATTAAAGTAAGTATCATTACTTTCTTTTAAAATCTTGGAACATATATCAACCAACATTGTAAAAGCAACAAAGTATTTCGAAACCAGCCTAAAAAACTACATCATAGGTGAAAAACAAGTTTTGTGTTTACACTAAGGAATACTATGTTTTTCTCATTATTTCTTACATTCTTAAGGAGGTTGAATGATTTGGCATTCGAATTTAAATTGCCTGATATCGGTGAAGGTATCCACGAAGGTGAAATCGTAAAGTGGTTCGTTAAAGCGGGCGATAAAGTTGAAGAAGATGACGTTTTAGCTGAAGTACAAAATGATAAAGCTGTTGTAGAAATTCCATCACCTGTAAAAGGTACTGTTACTGAGTTAAACGTTGACGAAGGAACAGTAGCAACAGTAGGACAAACAATTATTACTTTTGATGCTCCAGGCTATGAAGACTTGAAATTTAAAGGTGATCATAGTGATGATGAGCCTAAGAAAGAAGAAAAAGCAGAAGAGAAGGCTGCACCAGCACCTGCTTCTGAAGAAAAGAGCGAGGATTCTAAACAGGATGCTCCAACAGAAGTAGAAGTAGATCCTTCTAAGCGTGTAATTGCGATGCCATCCGTTCGTAAATACGCTCGTGAAAAAGATGTTGATATTCGTCAAGTATCTGGTAGCGGGAAGAATAGCCGAGTTCTTAAAGAGGATGTTGACTCATTCCTACAAGGTGGAACTTCGAAAGTTGAGGAAACTACGGAAGAAGCTCCAGCAGCTAAAGAAGAAAAACAAGCTAAACCAGCTGCAGCACAAGCTATTCCTGAAGGAGAATTTCCTGAAACTCGTGAGAAAATTAGCGGAATTCGTAAGGCAATTGCAAAAGCCATGGTTAACTCTAAACATACAGCTCCACACGTAACATTAATGGATGAAATTGATGTGACAAACTTAGTTTCTCACAGAAAGCAATTCAAAAATGTTGCAGCAGAGCAAGGTATTAAGTTAACATATTTACCGTACGTAGTGAAAGCTCTTACTTCTGCTCTTAAGAAGTACCCAGTTCTTAATACATCTCTTGATGATAAGACAGATGAAGTTGTTCAAAAGCATTATTATAATATTGGTATTGCTGCTGACACTGAAAAAGGTCTTCTTGTACCAGTTGTAAAAAATGCAGAACGTAAATCTGTATTTGAGATCTCAAATGAAATTAATGAACTTGCAACAAAAGCTCGTGATGGTAAGTTAGCTCCAAATGAAATGAAAGGTGCTTCATGCACAATCACAAACATTGGATCTGCGGGCGGACAATGGTTTACACCAGTAATTAATCACCCAGAAGTTGCAATTTTAGGTATTGGACGTATTGCAGAAAAACCAGTAGTACGTGATGGAGAGATTGTAGTAGCTCCGGTTCTTGCTTTATCACTAAGCTTTGACCACAGAATGATTGATGGTGCTACTGCTCAAAATGCTCTTAACCACATCAAGCGTTTACTGAATGATCCACAATTAATTTTAATGGAGGCGTAATCGATGGTAGTTGGAGATTTCCCGATTGAAACAGATACTCTTGTCATCGGAGCAGGACCAGGCGGATATGTTGCGGCAATCCGCGCTGCTCAATTAGGACAAAAGGTAACAGTTGTTGAAAAAAGCGTTCTTGGAGGAGTTTGTTTAAATGTTGGTTGTATTCCTTCAAAAGCATTAATTGCAGCAGGACATCGCTACGAAAATGCTAAACACTCTGAAGACATGGGAATTAAAGCTGAGAACGTTACAGTTGATTTCTCAAAAGTTCAAGAATTCAAGCAAGGTGTTGTTAAAAAGTTAACTGGTGGTGTAGCTGGATTACTTAAAGGTAATAAAGTTGACGTCATTAGTGGTGAAGCATATTTTGTAGATAATGAGACAGTAAAAGTGATGGACGAAACATCGTCACAAACATACAAATTTAAAAATGCTATTATCGCAACTGGCTCACGTCCAATTGAAATTCCTGCTTTCAAATATTCAAAACGTGTTTTAGACTCAACAGGTGCTCTAAACCTTGAAGAAATTCCAAATAAACTCGTTGTCATTGGTGGAGGCTATATTGGTACTGAGCTTGGAACTGCTTATGCAAACTTTGGAACAGAAGTTACATTTATTGAAGCTGCAGATGAAATTTTAGCTGGCTTTGAAAAACAAATGAGTTCTTTAGTTAAACGTAACCTTAAGAAAAAAGGAAACGTAGAAATTCACACAAAAGCTATGGCTAAAGGTGTTGAAGAAACTGAGAATGGTGTAAAAGTTACTTTTGAAGTAAAAGGTGAAGAAAAAACAGTTGAAGCTGATTACTTATTAGTAACTGTTGGACGTCGTCCAAACACTGATGAACTTGGTTTAGAACAAGTTGGCGTTGAAATGAGTGATAGAGGCGTTATCAAAATTGATAAACAATGCCGAACAAACATTTCTAACATCTATGCAATTGGCGATATTGTCGAGGGACCACCTCTTGCTCATAAAGCTTCTTACGAGGGTAAAATTGCTGCTGAAGCAATTGCAGGAGAAAAAGCAGAAATCGATTACTTGGCAATTCCTGCAGTAGTTTTCTCTGAACCTGAACTTGCAACAGTTGGCTATACAGAAACTCAAGCAAAAGAAGACGGAATTGAAGTGTTGGCATCTAAGTTCCCATTTGGAGCTAATGGTCGTGCACTATCTCTTAACAATTCAGATGGTTTCTTAAAGCTTATTACACGTAAAGAAGATGGATTAGTAATTGGTGCACAAATTGCTGGACCTAGCGCTTCTGATATGATCTCTGAACTTGGATTAGCAATTGAAGCTGGTATGACAGCAGAAGATATTGCAATGACAATTCATGCTCATCCTACTTTAGGAGAGATTACAATGGAAGCTGCTGAAGTAGCAATTGGTAGCCCAATTCATATTGTAAAATAAACATACAAAAAGAGATTGACTTTATGTCAATCTCTTTTTTACATTATATAAAAATAATTATTCAGTAGAGAGGGCATTTGAGATGGGTTCTAGAATCTCTTCTTTTGATAAAACGGATCCTTCAATATGAACAACGATTTCTTCTTTATCAACAACAAGAAGTGAAGGGTAGGTATCAACTTCATAGGTCTTGTTATTATTTTTTTCAGAGTAAATTTGCATATCTTCAAACTCTTTAGGAAAATCCTTTTTAATATCTAGCAATGCCTCGTAGTATATTGCTTCACGATCAATGTTGTCATCATCAGAAAAAAATAACAATTGTTTATCTTGTGCGATATTTTCTTTTGGTGCCCCGTTTAAAAATAAAACGTTATCACATGAAGAAAGAACAATTACTGGTATGATGAAGGTAATGAGTAGTAGTCTCTTCATCCTTACCCACCTCTTTTGGATTATATTGATTACAAATATGTATATTCAGATAGTTAAAATGAAAGATATAATTGTTAAATTAATCCTATTTTAACATAAAAATTGAATAATCTTGCTCTTGTCATCTATTTGTTACATAAATGAAAAATACTGTTTTTATTATATTACTAGTATTTAAATAAACAATTGATATGAATAGAAATATTCATGCATAGACTAATTTAAAGGAGTAAGAAGGAGGCGAAGGGTATGAAATATAGTTGGCCAGTCATAACCTGTGTTCAGGTTCTCTTATGGGCTGGTTATAACATAATTGAGTGGTTGTCAAAAAAAGACGGATATATTGCAAAGGGAATTTTGTTTGTCCTATTTTTTTATTTATCCTATTTATTCGCTTTACATATTATAGGGTTTAAAAAGAAAGCACTTTTATTATCTGGTTTATCTTTTATTTTATATTTCTTAGGAAATCAACTATTCGAATTTCTCGTTTTATATTCTATAATATCTTACTGAATAATCCAGTTGCTACTAAAATTAAATCTCAAAAAAGAGTACCAATATTGGTACCCTTTATTACCATCTTTTATCTCTCAGTTTATTTCCGTATAATTTTTTCTTCTTTCAATGATTTTAACAGTGAAAATACCATTAAAATCATGATAACTGCAAATGGAAGAGCAGCAATAATGGCCGAAGTTTGTAATGCATTTAATCCACCCGACCACAGAAGTATAGCTGCTGAAGCAGATTGGATAATACCCCAAATGAATTTAATTCGGTTAGGAGGATTCAACTGGCCATTGGTTGTCTGCATTCCTAGAACAAATGTAGCTGAGTCAGCAGATGTAATAAAAAATGTGCTTATTAAGAATATAGCGATTATTGACATAAATGTACCGAGCGGGAAATAATCTAAAACGGCAAACAAGGCAACTTCTTTTCCTTGTTCATTGACTATATCAACAATAGGTGCATTTTGAAAATAATCTAAAAAGATGGCAGATCCTCCAAATACTGAAAACCATAATGCTCCAAAAACAGTTGGAACGGCAAGAACTCCAATAATAAACTCTCGAATTGTTCTTCCTCTAGAGATTCTCGCAATAAATGTTCCTACAAAAGGAGCCCATGAAATCCACCATGCCCAATAAAAGATTGTCCAATCTTGAACCCAGGTGTTATCAATTTGAAAAGGTGTCATTCTAAAACTCATGGATGGGAGGTTCTGAAGGTAGCTTCCTAAAGTAGTTGTAAAAAGGTCCATTATAAAATTTGTAGGACCTGCAAAGAGTAAAAATAACATGAGTGAAATGGCTAAAATGACATTAAGATTACTTAAATATTTAATTCCTTTATTTAAACCAGTTTGAGCTGAAAGCATAAATAAAACGGTCACTATAAGAATAATGATTAGTTGTGTAGTGAAATTGTTTTCTATACCATCTACTAAATAAGAAATACCCCCACTAATTTGTGCAGCACCAAACCCTAACGAAGTAGCAACACCAAAGACAGTAGCAAAAACAGCTATAAAGTTAATTAATATTCCTGTTTTACCATCAACCTTATCACCGAGTAAAGGTCGTAAGATATTGCTCATAACTCCATTTTGTTCTTTTCGAAATGTGAAATATGCTAAAGCTAATGCAATAGTAGAATAAATTGCCCAGGGATGAAACCCCCAATGGAAAAAGGAATAGCGAAGAGAATCTCGTGCAGATTGATCTGTGAAACCTTCACCAGTTGGAGGACCACTATAATGAAAGATAGGCTCTGATACACCCCAAAACACTAAACCAATTCCCATGCCTGCACTAAACAGCATCGCAAACCAAGTTAAATAAGAGTATTCTGGAACATCTGTATCTTTTCCTAATTTTATGTTGCCATATTTCGAGAAAATTAAGCTGATTGCAAAAATGAGAAAAAATGTTGCTGATAATAAGTAAAACCAGCCAAATTTTTCAATAATAAATGTTTGGATTATTGAAGTAACATTAGAGATATTTCCATTAGGTAAAACACTTTCGGGAATTAGTCCCCAGAGAATAAACAGAGATGTTACAATAACAGATATAATAAAAACGGGGGTAAACTTCATTTTCATTTGATTAATTACACTCCTTTGATTGATACATATGTAAACAAGATAGAAATTTTGGCTATTCACATTCCTTATAGTGAGACAAGGTAAGAGAATATATACTAAACAAAGAAAACTTTCCTAGGAGATGTTAATGATGAAGAAAACTTTATTTTTAATGATTGGACAAAGTGTCATTTTACTATTTTTTTTAGCAAGTTGCTCTACCATGGATTCTGAAACTTCTGATGTAAAAGAAACTTCGGATGTGTCAGAGATAACGGAGAAGGAAAACAAAAGTGATGAAAAATTAGTAGAAGATTCTACTGAAGATGGTGAAGAACAAGTTGAAGAAATAACTATTGAGGAAGAGAGTGAGGAAATACCTCTCTATACTTTGAATAATACGAATTGGACAGTTGAACCTATTGATAAGGAAGCTGAAGGGAAATTGGTTCTTCTTACAATTGATGATGCACCAGATAAGTTTTCTTTAGAAATGGCCAAAACTTTAAAAGATAACAAGGTAAAAGCTATCTTTTTTGTGAATGGGCATTTTATACAGTCTGAAGAGAAAAAAAAGTTGCTCAAAGAAATATATGATCTTGGTTTTCCAATAGGTAATCATACGATGTCACATAGTAATTTAAAGAACTTATCAGAAAAAGATCAATACAAAGAAATTATCGAGTTAAATCATCAGATTGAAGCAATAACTGGTGAAAAACCAAAATTCTTCCGTGCACCTTTTGGAAGTAACACAGATTATAGTAAGAAACTTGTTGCTGAGCAAGGAATGTTATTAATGAATTGGTCCTATGGGTATGATTGGGAAGAAGATTATATGAACAAAGATGCATTAGCTGATATTATGGTGAATACCCCACTTTTAACAAATGGAAGTAACCTTTTAATGCATGATAGAGAATGGACAAATAAGGCATTACCCAAAATAATTGAAGGACTAAAAAGTAAGGGTTATACAATTATAGATCCAACTAAAATTAAAATTTCTTAACAGATTATCAAGCCGCCGATTAGGTGGTTTTTTTTTGTAAGAAAGTAAAGGTTTTTTGCATTGTGTTGGTTATAACTAGTTGAAGAGTTGAATGTATAAAAACATACTACTTTTGTATGTAGACTAATTCATAGTATTTTGTATTGTCTAGCACTTCTTTAAACTCATTCACATAGATTAACAATGTATTTTTGATCACGCCAATATATTTTATATAAGGAGGTTTGATAACTATATGATGAAAAGAAAAGGTGATTCATCAGATGAGAATAACAATACTGAAATAACAATAGTGGATGACGATCAACGTGAGGAATTTTTCGATAGAGCAATTGAATTATACTATCATGCAATTAGTGGAAAAAAAGATGCTGGGAAAGAAGCACACTCTCTATTTAATAGTCTATTACACGATCAACCCCAAGATACCGAATTGATGGCTTATTTAGGGGCAGTAAAAGCATTACTTGCTAGAGATGAGATAAATTTAAGAGAAAAAGGTAAATATGCAAATGAGGGATTAAAACTTCTTGATATTGCTGTATTGAAGGACGCGTCTAATCCATTAATAAGAATGTTGCGTGGGAATGTTGCAAATAACCTGCCTGAGAATCGTTTTAGAAGAACGCAAACAGCTATTGAGGATTTTGAACATATTGTTGAGTTGTATGAAAAAAATCCACATGCAATACCTGAATCTCTTTATGTTGATGTGATGAAAAGCTTAGTAACCGCAAATGAGAGGTTAGGTAAAAATTACTTTGCCAAGAAGTATGCAAATAAAGTAAAAGAATTAGAACCATCTTACCAACTTCCTAGACTGAGAGATAGTAATAACAATGAAACAAACATCGAAGACATAAAGCCTATATTTATTAAAGAAGAGCTGATCTCTCTTTATAAATCTGCAATTGATGGTAATGAAACATCACTGCATAAGGTGACCGAGCAATTTCTTGAACTAGAAAAACAGATTCCAGCAGATCCAACGATTGAAGCTTTTATTACACATTGTAGATCGATGAAGTCTACGCTCCAATCAGCAGGGTATGTAGAATTGTTTACAACTGCTATTAAAACATCCCAAAGTCTAGATAAGTTAGTAAGTGATTACCCTAATTTTTATAATATTCGTTTAGTTCGTGCGTTCCAAAGCTATAGGTTACCTGAATTTTTCTTTTATCGTACGTCTACTGCTGCAAGAGATTTTCATTATTTAGCATCTGAATTTGAAAAGGATTCTAGTATTTTTAGTATGCAACAATATCAAGAAATTTTATTAGTACTAGGTCAATGCTTTACTAAATTGGGAATGGTGGAGGAGGCTATTCAAACTTGGAATAAGCTTGTTAAATTCTCGCCACACTCAAAATTGGCAAAAGAAGCAAATAAATGTATTGAGGTTTTTTCATTTGAGGAAGTAGATATTAATAATCTTTCAATCGATTCAATTAAAGAACTATACTCTATAGGTCATACTTTGCATGAATTAGGCGTTAGTGGGAGTGAAAAAGCAGCAAATCAAGCTGTTGAGGTTTGGGATTTAGCGAGTAAACAAAATTCTGATTGTTCAATTGCAAAATTTTATTATGCTGCATCATTAACTTTACTCGGAAAGTATTGTCATGATTCTTATGAATTGTTTCGTGTTACGATGAAAGGCTTAAAAAAACTTGATCAGGCTTTACCAAATTATAGTGTGGAACACATTGATTTATATTTAAAAAGAGCGAACATTCTTTTACCTCTTCCTGATAGTTTTTTTCATTGTAATGATAAAATTATTAAAGATTTTGAAACAGTTATTAAAATCTTTGAAAATAGTGAAGAACAAATTAATATAACTAGAGATCAATATTTACAGGTGTTAGCAGACCTCGGTACTATTTATGAGCGTAAATATTATTCACATAAAGCAAAAGAAGTGTGGGATAAGCTTGCGAAAGAAGATCAGAATTTAGCATTTAAGGAGTTTCTAAATATAAAGCTATCTTAATGCTCAATCTTGATTTCAGTCTGTTAATCGAATTGAATATATTCCGCAGAAAGTATATAACTATAACGGAAATTAACAATAAAGTTTAACAGAAATAAATATAAACGGAATACAAGAAACTAGGAGTGATTTTATTGAATCAAGAATGGCAAAAACGTTTAGCTGAAGCTATAGAAACATATCATAAAGCAGTAAAGGGAAATCGAAAATCAACTAGTCAAGCTTATGACTTACTAAAAGAATTAAATCAAGAAAATCCATCTCATGTTGAAGCATTGGCTTACTACGGAAGTGCATCAGCTTTATTGGCAAGAGATACACCAATGCCAAAAGATAAGAAAAAATTTGCTTTAGCTGGATTAGAGATCCTTGATAAAGCGGTATCGAAAGCTCCCTCGAATATTACAGTTCGTATTTTACGTGGAAATGTAAGCTTGCGTATGCCTGAATCTGTGTTTCATCGAACTCAAACGGCAATAGAGGATTTTGAATATATTGTTCAAAGTTATGAGAAGGATTCCTCGATATTGTCACAAAATGCGTTTGAAACAATTGTGAAAGATTTAGCGGCAGCAAAGAAAAAATTCAAGTAACTATTTAAAAAGTGATAAACGCCATTTATTTAAAAAGTTGAACTTTATGTTCAATTTGAAAAATAAATGGCTTTTTTCTATAGGTACTGTTACAGATGCTTTGACAGAGCCTTTTTATAAATGAAAAAAGTAGTTTCTTTTTTCTAACAATTTTAAAAATGAGGATTATCTTATATCAAGAATATTAAACACTAAAAAGAGAACAAAAATAATGAATGTGTTATACAAATTAATTATTGACTTAATTAGTATGACATATTAATATATAATTATCAGATATAAAACGCTTTCAAAGCGTGAAAGATTTAGAAAGTGTTTGAAAATTATGATTGAAAAGGGGTATGGAGATGGGAACAATCGTTTGTCAACACTGCAGCTCTACTATCGGTCAAATTGAAGTTGAAAAGGTGACAACATTGTATGGTAAATGCAATCACATTGATTGCATAAATCAACAGGAAAAGAATGTAGTCAAGGTCAAATAAGGGGTTAATATAGAATTAAAGGGGTAACAAAGCACTCAAATTAATTGTTGAGTGCTTTGTTTATGTAATAGCTATGTTTTAAAGCTCGGGTGAGTTTAGATCCCAAGACGGCTCAGTCTTGTCCTTTAGAAAAGAATAATTAACCAAAAAGCACATAATAAAAGGCTATGTTAAAGCTTAAGGTTGATTTTTAACTTTGTTGATTGGAGTGAAAGGTATGAGACTCCTGCGGGAGAAGCGTGTCGAAGGGAGACCCCACAGGCGCTTGCGCCGAGGAGGCTTCCGGACCGCACGCGGAAAGCGAATGCCTGTAACGGAAATCAACCACAAAGTTTAACAGAGCCTAATAAAAAAGAGACCAAATCAATTCATTTGGTCTGCAAAATAACAATTAATGTGTTTAGGTCCTAGTACAAACCTAAAGTATCTCACATTTAATTTAGGCATACATAAGGGGTAAGAAAAGAATCCTTGATTATCTAATTGCTCGGTGTTCTTTTATCACTCTTATTTTATTCAGTGTAGGATCTTCAGGTCCTTGAACAGGTAATCCAACCTCTAAATTTTTCTTTATATATGCTAAATTTTCTTCCGTAATAATTTCTCCTGGTATAAAAATCGGTATCCCTGGTGGGTAAACCATGATAAACTCTGCAATGATTCTACCGGCAGATTCTTCTATAGAAACAGTTTCAGTTTCAGAATAAAAAGCATCTCGTGGTGTTAGTGCCAAAACAGGTATATCAGGTAAAAAGATTCTTTCTTTATTGTCATTTTTGTTACTATAATCATTTGAACCAAATTCAGCTGATAGCTCTTGTAATGCCTTTATTAGAGTATCTACTTCATTTTTTGTATCTCCTGGTGTAATAATACATAAAACGTTATATATGTCTGATAATTCGACTTCTATTTGATAGTTTTCGCGAAGCCAGTTTTCAACATCGTAACCAGTTATTCCTAGCCCATAAACAGGTATGATTAACTTTGTTGGATCATAGTCAATAGTTGCTTTTGTTCCAAGAATTTCTTTACCTATACAGTATATGTTCGGAATTTCATTAATTTTATCTCTAGTGTAGTTTGCTAATTGAATGGTTTTTTCAATTAGTTCTTTACCTTCTGTTGCTAATCGCTTTCTTGCGACATCAAGTGAAGCTAATAGCAAGTATGATGTAGAAGTTGTTGTCATCATGCTCAAGATCGATTGTACACGCTGGGGTGAGACTAGTCCTTCTCTCACATTTAATACAGAACTTTGTGTCATAGAGCCACCTAGTTTATGAACACTTGTTGCTGCCATGTCTGCACCAGCTTGCATCGCGCTTAAAGGCAAGTCTTCGTGAAAGTGAATATGAACTCCATGTGCTTCATCAACTAGAACAGGTACAGAGTATGAATGGGCAATTTCAACAATGCGTTTCAAGTCAGCAGATATGCCAAAATATGTTGGGTTTATAACAAGTACACCTTTAGCATCAGGATGTTGTTCAAGTGCTCTTTCAACAGAATCTGTTGTAATTCCATGAGAAATTCCTAAATTTTTATCAATTTCAGGATGAATAAATATTGGTGTGGCACCTGAAAAGACAATTGCTGACATTACTGATTTATGAACATTTCTTGGTACGATAATTTTGTCACCAGGTCCACAAACCGCCATGACCATTGTCATAATAGCACCACTTGTTCCTTGAACAGAGAAAAATGTATGATCAGCACCAAAGGCTTCTGCAGCAAGTTCTTGTGCTTCTTTAATCATTCCTTTAGGTGCATGTAAGTCATCTAAAGGACCAATGTTTATTAAATCAATTGATAACGCATTTTCTCCAATGAATTTTCTGAATTCAGGATCAATGCCTGCACCTTTTTTATGACCAGGAATATGAAACTGAATTGGATTTTTTTTAGCATGCTGGACTAGTCCAGTGAATAATGGTGTATCATTTTGTGACAATGTTGTTCCCACCTTCTTTTTCAGTAATAGTTTCTTACTTATGACGGTTGTTTTCAAATGTTAAAATGTTTCTTTTGAGAAACGATTGGCTTTATATGTAAATTGTGATCTTTTGTCATATGAAAAAACTTTTTTATCTTGTAGTGTCGAATTCTGTATATTTATTAAAACAAATGAATTATACCGTTATCAATAATGACAGTCAATAAAAAAAGTTCTTTTGTTAGAAAATGTTACTTTTCTTAAACGATTATATGAAACAAGGTTGGGACAAAAGTATTTTAACAAAAGGCTCTTTTCTGAAAGATAGTTGCTAATTGACCTAATTATTATGCAGTGGAAACATTGTGTTATAGCAAAATAGGTACTATTCTATGAAAAAAAGATGCTACTATGCTTTATATAGTGCTGTTTACTTGGAGTTGTTAAAGCAACAAAGTTTACGAAAACAGCCTAACGAAAACAGAAACCAAACAATGGTTGAAGGAGTAGTTCACGTCGGTCTTGAAATAAACTCCGCTAAACAATTACATATTCGGAATTTTTGTTAATCACTTAAGTTATGTCCTAGCCTTTTCCTAAAAAACAAAGATTATTTATTTAGGCTCTTTTCTGAAAGGATGTTGCAATGTAACCAAGATATGTAGGAGAAACAGTGTATTTTCGCATAAAGGCTACTATTTTATAAAGTGCTGATTTCTTCGTGTTCTATAAGCAACAAAGTTTGCGAAAACAGCCTTTATTCAAGATTCAGTTGATTACTGTATCCTCTACTAGATGAACAAAAAAGCTCCAAAGCGGATTAAAATAAATAAACACTTTCTTAAAAGGTTTTAGCCTTATTTTGTTTTAAGCCTTTCCAAAATTGAAAGAGGATATTCGATAGAGAAAACGAATTACATTTTGTATAGGGGGTATGAAAATGAACTGGAATACAAAAATAACTGAACTTCTTGATGTGAAATATCCAATTATACAAGGTGGATTAGCTTATTTAGCTTATTCAGAGTTAGCTGCTGCAGTTTCAAATGCAGGTGGATTAGGTCAAATTACTGCAATGTCATTAGGTACAGAAGAGGCTTTAAGAAGAGAGATTAAATTGGTTAGAACAAAGACAACAAAACCTTTCGGAGTGAATTTTGCTATTGGTCAATATGGCCAAGGATATGAAAAGCTAATTGAAGTGGCTCTGGAGGAAAAGGTACCAGTTATTTCTATGACTGGTGGAAATCCAGCCCCTGTTTTTAATATACTTAAAGGGGCAGATGTAAAGAAGCTTGTGTTAGTTGCAGCTAAGCGACAAGCAATTAAAGCGGAGGAACTCGGAGCAGATGCAGTGATGGTTGTAGGTCAAGAAGGAGGAGGACATTTAGGAAGAAATGATACAGGTACAATGGTATTAGTACCTCAAGTTGTTGATGCTGTATCCATTCCTGTTATTGCTTCAGGAGGAATCGGTGATGGTAGAGGGTTGATGGCTGCGTTAAGTTTAGGTGCTGAAGGAATAGAAATGGGCACAAGGTTTATTGCAACAAAGGAGTGCGTTCATGCCCATGATATTTACAAAGATACTTTAATAAATGGAGATGAGAACAGTACAATTGTTATTAAGAAGTCTCTCGGTGCACCTGCAAGAGCACTTGCTAATAAATGGACAGAAAAAATTATTGATATTGAGAGAAATCATGGAGGTTATGAAGAACTCAAAGATTACATAAGTGGAGTTGCTAACAAAAGATATATTTATGATGGTAATATTAATGAAGGGTTTGCTTGGGCGGGTCAAGTGGTAGGTCTGATCTCAGATATCCCTTCTGTTAATGAGTTTATAACCAGAACAATTTTAGAAGCAGAAGAAATCCGCAATAAATGGTTATAATAAGACCTAAGCTTACATGAGAAATAAGAAATGAAAAGGGGGAAGTATCTTGGATTATCAATACCCTATCTCCTTAGACTGGAGTACAGACGAAACAGTTGATGTTATAAAGTTTTTTGAGTGTATTGAGAAAGCATATGAAAAAGGAATAGATCGAGATCTATTAATGAGTAGTTATCGTAGGTTTAAAGAAATTGTCCCAAGTAAAGCAGAAGAAAAGACAATTTGTAACGAATTTGAAGATGTAAGTGGATATTCTTCCTATAAAGCAATGCAAAAAGCAAAACAAGAAGAAGAAGCCAGTTTAATAAGAATGAAATTATAACATATTACCGTGGCTGAAAAAGAATATCTAAAGTAATTGGAAATTTTATAAAGCTTAAAGAGGCTGGGGCATAACGTAGTAATTAACAAACATTCCGAACAAAGTATTAGCTTAGCGGTGTATATTTCTAAAGCGCGTAACTACACCTACAACCATTGTTCGGTTTCTATTTTGTTAAAATACATATGTCCCAACCTCTTTTGTTATGGCTCTTTTCTGAAAGATTGTTGCTAATTGACCTAATTATACAGTGGAAACATTGTTGTTATTGCAAAATAGGTACTTTCCTATGAAGAAAAGATGCCACTATGCTTTATATAGTGCTGTTTACTTGGAGTTGTTGAAGCAACAAAGTTTATGATAACAGCCTTTGTTTTTTACTCAAAAGAGAGTTTATATAATGGAATCAAGTTTTCAAAGGTTTCACGAATAACTTGATATAGCTTGTCTCCATCCTTTACGATTGGATCATTTATACTAAAATGTCGTCCAATTAAGAATTCAGCTTTCTTAACATCTCTAAATCTTATTAATGATGATTCTAAATTTATTTCTTGAATAGGTTTTGCATCTTTCTTTGTATGATCTAAAGATATACAGTAATGTTCATCTGTAACAGATGTTATTTCCTTCATATTTGAAAGGAAATTTTGAGCTATATTTTCTTTATTCGGTAATTCGTAAATGAATGCTAACCAAATGAACAAATGATCATCGAAAAGTCCTACTTGGAAATGAGGGTGTTGTTTGTAGCCTCTCTTATTAGCTGCAATAGCTAGCCATGTATCTTTAGGTGGGTTTACTGTTCTTCTTGCGTGTTTAGCGATATGAAGAAACATTTCGCTTTGTAATGTAACAGATAAATCATCAGTTAATGCTTGTCCTATTTCTTTGAATTTTGGTTGAATTCGATCACGTATTGCCTCCATTCTTTCATCAAGGCCATCTATAGTAAATGTGTCAAAATCTTCTTTTGAAAACCCTTTAAAGTTCATTGGATTTTTCCTCCTAGCTGTAAATAATCATTTTACCTATTTATTATAAACGTAACAAATTTATATTCACAATGATCTGCCTAACTTTTTAGGTATGATAATAAGAAATAAGGAAGAATATTAGAACGTTTTGTTTTAAAATACTGGTGGTATAAATTAGGTATATACACAATTTCATAGGTTTAGTTCCAACTTTTTTTAAACCAACATAAGATATAAAAAAGCTATATAACAATTAAAAAAGCAACTTGAAATCGCTACAAACAAGATAAAAGACAAAAGAAAAATGTGTGAAAGGGGCGGTAAAAAGTGAAACAAATTGTTAAAGCGAGTGGTCAAAAAATGAATAACAAACGTATCGGGGTGCTGAAACTTGAACTTGATTACGAATTAGCCACCCTTTACGAAGCAATGCAAAGTAAAGATCACAAGAAAAAAATAGAATGTAAACAAAAATTAGAAAAATTACGAAAAGAGTGGATGAAGCTCCAGGCATAATAGGAGATAACTAAATCTACAAACGAACCTCTTTTAGGTTCGTTTTTATCTGCGCAACTAAGAGGCTGTTACTTGATTTCCGTTAATTCTATACAGTATCCTTAAAGAAGAATGGGCTATTTATACATAGAAACGAGGGTAATGTATGACAACGAATTGGAAGGACATAGATCAAAAGGCAAAAAAATGGGTATTGGAAGCAGGAGATATAATTAGAAAATCCTTTGATTCCGCACTCTCTATTCAATACAAATCGAATCCAAATGATTTAGTCACAAATATGGATAAAGAAATTGAGCAATACTTAATTGGGAAAATACAACAAACATATCCAGATCATCGTATTTTAGGTGAAGAGGGATATGGGGATGAAGTAACGAGTCTTGAAGGTGTGGTTTGGATTATTGACCCTATTGATGGGACGATGAATTTTGTTCATCAACAACGTAATTTTGCGATATCTGTTGGTATATATGGTGAAGGTATTGGTTATGTAGGGTTAATTTTTGATGTTGTACATAATGAACTTTATCATGCGTTCAAGGGAGAAGGGGCCTATATGAATGATATACCTCTTCCAAAGCTTGAAAAAGTGAAAATTGAAGAAGCTGTTATTGGAATTAATCCTGTTTGGGTAACCGAAAATAAACGAATTGATCATAATTTAATTGTACCAATTGTAAAAAAAGTACGCGGAACTCGCTCATATGGATCTGCTGCTCTAGAGTGCGCATATGTTGCATCAGGACGTTTAGATGCATACTTAACAATGAGATTAGCTCCTTGGGATTTTGCTGCTGGGCTTGTTCTAATAAATGAAGTAGGCGGCGCTGCATCAACATTAAATGGTAATGATCTTGATTTAGTGTCTAAAAACTCATTTTTTGTCGGCGAAAGTAGTTTGCATCATCATATATTAAGTGATTATCTTAACAAGTGAAGAAGTTAACTTTTCGTGGATTAAATGAGCTTGATCATGAGTTTTTTAAGTATGTGATAGAAGATAGTCATATATGGAAAATAGAAGAAGAATACGAGAATGATCTTGAACGTTACTTACTGTCCTATCAAATGTATAATGGTCAATGGAGACTATGGTCAATTAATAATGAACCTATTGGCATTAGCTTTCATTTGGAATGGTCACCCTCTAATGAAAGACCTTGGATAGGTACAATACTCGTTCATCCAAGTCATCGTTTAAAAGGGTTGGGTAAGGAGATTATTATAGAAATTGGACATGATCTAAAGTCTAAAGGTCATAAAGCTTGTTATGTGGGTTGTTCAATTCACCAGGATGGATGGTTGCAATTCCTTGCAAAATGTGGGTTTGAACAATTTAAAATGGAGAAAGATGAGATGAATTCAAAGAAATATATGATTTCAGTTATGCCTCTATAATTAATGAAAAGAAGGGGTCAAAATGACTCCTTCTTTCAATATAAACATTTAGTGAGTTTCCAATAACTCAGGGAGGATTCATCACTTGTGATCGGAATATCTTTATTGTAAAAATTAATTAAGATTTGAAAAAGATTAAATTAAGCCCTTTTCTCTCATTCTTTTTTTGAGAACAAACCCTGAACCCATTATTACAGTTAATGCGATTATAGCTAAGATAATGCCAAGTATACTACGTTCACTTACAGCAATCCCTATTCCTATCATACTCAATGCTGCTAACATGGATAATACAAGAAAAATCCACTTTCCTAGTTTCATTCATCCGACAACTCCCAACTATTGCGACAATTTTTGTATCTTATTCTAGTTTACAGAAAAACATTCCGCTTTTCTACATTGTTTATGGTATAATATCCAAGGTGATTTTGAAATAATGAAGATGTTGATTTTTTTAAGTGAAAAATCGATATTTTTTAGGTGTAGGTGTTTGAAGGGTAACCTAGAGTAATCTATACACTAGAGCTTTAGGGATATTATTTTCACTTTTACGTTAAATAAAAAATCACTCATAGGTTGATTGATAATAAGCACCTTCAACTTATGATTATTATTTTTAAAGCCTAACCATGGCGTTTACGCTTATGTTTATAATATATATATTTTAGGAGATGAAATTGTGAAACTTCGTAACGATATTCGCAACATAGCTATTATTGCCCACGTTGACCATGGTAAAACAACTCTGGTTGACAAACTTTTACATCAATCTGGAACATTCCGTTCTAATGAACAGGTTGCAGAACGTGCAATGGATTCAAATGATCTTGAGCGTGAGCGTGGAATTACAATCTTAGCAAAAAACACAGCAATTAATTACAAAGATACTCGTATTAACATCATGGATACGCCAGGACACGCTGATTTCGGTGGAGAAGTAGAGCGTATCATGAAAATGGTAGATGGAGTATTACTGGTTGTTGATGCATATGAAGGTTGTATGCCACAAACTCGTTTTGTATTAAAAAAAGCATTAGAACAGAATTTAACACCAATCGTCGTTGTAAATAAAATTGACCGTGATTTTGCACGTCCATCAGAAGTTGTTGATGAAGTTTTAGATTTATTTATTGAGCTTGGTGCAAATGAAGAACAGTTAGAATTCCCAGTCATTTTTGCTTCAGCAATGAATGGAACAGCTAGCACAAGCCCAGATCCAGCCGATCAAGAAGAAACAATGGAGTCACTATTCGAGGCAGTTGTGGATCATATCCCAGCACCTGTGGATAATAGAGACGAGCCGCTTCAGTTCCAAGTTGCATTACTTGACTATAACGACTATGTTGGTCGTATTGGAATTGGACGTGTATTCCGTGGAACGATGCAAGTAGGTCAACAAGTTTCATTAATGAAAGTTGATGGCACAATCAAAAATTTCCGTGTAACTAAGTTATTTGGTTTCCAAGGCTTAAGACGTGTTGAAATTGAGCAAGCAGTTGCCGGAGATCTTGTAGCTGTTTCAGGAATGGAAGACATTAATGTTGGTGAAACTGTATGTCCAGTAGAACATCAAGAAGCGCTACCAATTCTGCGCATTGATGAGCCTACATTACAAATGACATTTGCAGTAAACAATAGTCCATTTGCTGGTCGTGAAGGTAAATATGTTACTTCTCGTAAAATTGAGGAGAGATTGATGGCTCAATTGCAAACAGATGTAAGTTTACGTGTTGATCCTACAGCTTCACCAGATGCATGGATTGTTTCTGGACGTGGAGAACTTCATTTGTCAATTTTAATTGAAAACATGCGCCGTGAAGGATTCGAGCTACAAGTTTCGAAACCTGAAGTTATTGTAAAAGAAATTGATGGTGTAAAATGTGAACCAATTGAACGTGTTCAAATAGATGTTCCAGAAGAAAATACTGGTGGTGTAATGGAATCAATCGGTGCTCGTAAAGGTGAAATGATTGATATGATTAACAATGGAAATGGTCAAGTTCGTCTTATTTTCAATGTACCAGCACGTGGCTTAATTGGATACTCTACTGAATTTATGTCACTAACACGTGGATTTGGAATTATCAACCATACGTTTGATAGCTACCAACCAATGCAAAAGGGTCAAGTTGGAGGACGTCGTCAAGGGGTTCTTGTTTCAATGGAGAATGGTAAATCAACAACATATGGTATCCAAGGTATTGAAGATCGTGGTATCATCTTCCTTGACGCTGGTGTAGATGTTTATGAAGGAATGATTGTAGGAGAACATACTCGTGAAAATGATTTAGTGGTAAATATTTGTAAAATGAAACAACAAACAAATATCCGTTCTGCTAATAAAGATCAAACAAATAGCATGAAAAAACCTAGAATCATGTCATTAGAAGAAGCACTTGAATATTTGAATGATGATGAATATTGTGAATTAACTCCAGAATCGATCAGATTAAGAAAGAAAATTCTTGATAAGAACGAACGTGAAAAATCTGCCAAAAAGAAAAAATTAGCAGGAAACTAAGTTTAAATAAATAAATGTAGACTGATTCTTGTTTTGTTTCTTTTCTAGTTTAATATAGAGGGGAGAACACAACAACCGAATCAGTCTTCTTCTTAGATTCCTACTACAAACTGGTGTGAGGAGGGATTTTTAATGGATGTATCTGAAAGGCTCTCATTTTTTCCTAGTTTATATCAAGTAATCGAACATCCAAAGGTAGGAATGTGGTTGTTATATTTAACGATCTTCTTTCTTTCTGTTCTCGTATATAAGCTAGGTTTCGCTAAAAAACTTCCTATCTTAAAATCTGTTGTTATTTATACTTTTTTAGCTTTTGGTTGTACTATTTTAACATTTTTAGGGATCTTTTTACCTGTTGCAGAAGGACTTGTTGTAGCATCCCTTATTTTAATTATTTACAAAATAAGACTTCACCAGTCAAAAAAACAAGAAGCTAATGAAATTAATTAAAAAAAGGTTCTGACAAATTAGTCAGAACCTTTTTTAATGAGAAGAAATTTAAACAATGGAAATTAACCTTAATAATCTAATTTACAGATTTCATTTAATCTTCATCCTTTTTTATGCTTAAGGTGATTTCGAATGTTTCGACTTAATAATTAGGTCTATTTAATACACTCTTTTAGAAAAGAGCCTTTCTAATATAGCTTTACAAGCTAAATTAACTTGCTTTTCTAAAAGGCCATAAATTCAAGTTTAAAGGTAATATTATTGCATAAATTAGATGAGCAAATATCCATAAAAAGATCGCATAAATATCATTTATATTCGGTGTTTCTTTTATCGCTAGAATGGTTAAAGGAAAATATAGAAAGAAAGTTGGAAACGTAAGTAGTAAAGATAAAATAAATCTGGCTTTTAAATTTGTGATTTTTTTGATTTCACATATAGCTACAAAGATGATCCCAATAATGAATGAGATCAAGAGATGCAAAATAAATTCAATCATTTCAGAAAGTGGTTTATTGTACAAAAAATCAATGTTTAATAATAATGTATAAACTTTTTTTCCTGTGATCATTTGAGCAAATTTTAAGAATAACCCTAGAATAACACCACTAATTAGACCTATAAATATGCCATTTCTTAATATTACCATGAATCATCTGTCTTTTTATCACGGTAAAGTTTGAAATTGCCTGTAGCTATACGATCGTTCGTTCGTTCTTCAATTCGTTCGTGGCAAGTTTTACACATATATGTATGTATTGGACGATTTCTTAATCGTTTAGCTATTAAAGTTTCATCGTTGATCGTTTCAACAGTATCACATATTACACATTTTACTCTCATAAGTACACCTCATAGAAATAATTTGTCTTCCTACCCATTTAAGGACAAGGAAGGTTTCTTTCTTATCAGTATATCACGACTTTTTAAAAAATGAATGAATGTTTATGGTTGGATCACATATCAAAAAAGGGTATGATAGTTGTATAAATTGGAAAGGGAGGATTCAAATGGCCAATAAGGTTGAGACATCTTTAATTGATCCTTTATTTAATACTTTGCAAAAAGAGAGATTTGTTACAATTGCTTCAATTGATTACGAAACAGGATCCCCAAATGTAAGTGCAATTTCTTGGGTCTATGCTCCTGATCATCATCGTATATTCTTTGCGATAGATCAACGTTCAAGAATTGTTGACAATATAAAAAAACATCCTGCAATTGTGCTAAGTCTGATTGCTAATGAATCTACATACTCCATAAATGGAAATGCTCATATAAAAGAAGAGAAACTTGAAGAAATACCATTAAAGCTTTCATTAATTGAATTGAGGATTTCAGAGGTTAGAGATGTTATGTTTTATGGTTCAAGAATATCTGTTGAACCTCATTATGATAAAACCTATGATGAAAATGCTGCAGAAAAATTAGATAAACAGGTATTACAAGCAATGAAGAATAAAGGTTAGAATATGACTGTCCATCCTATCTTAAGAACATAAAATGTTTCTTATTCTTAAGTGAAGGGACAGTCATTCTTTTATATTAAAAGCTCTTAGACAAATTCTAAGGTTTCAAATGCTTTATTATTTCTTCATATGGTTATTCGATTGATCTTGTTGTTCTTTTTCAAGAGACTTTTCTTCTTTCTTGTTTAATTGATCGTCAGCTTGTTCAGTTGGTTGCTTTTGTTGATTATCAAGTATTTCATTTGGCAATTCAGGTACTAATCGACCAACTATTGCAGCAAGTTCATCAAGTATCCCTATAACTGGGCGTCCATTCTGAATTTCTTCTCCCATCTCACGTAGTCTTACATTCGTATCAGCATCTGCAATAATAATTGCACGAGCGCCATAAGGATCATGCATAAGACTTTCTGCAACTGTGTATTTGATGGATTCTACTTTATTTCGATCTAATTTTGCGTTTACATCAATACCTACGACAGCATATTGTCCTAAAACAACGGCGGTAGCGTCGTTTACATCTGGGATATCATTTGCTAATTCAACGAGATGTTTCGATATTTCTTGACCGGTTTTACGATCTACATTTTTTTCCACACTGTTTTTAACATTTATCGGTGTGCCGCTATCATTTGAATGATCTGTTTGATTGGCACCTTGATTTGCTGAACAACCTGTTAAGACAAGAACTGTTAACAATAATACCTTGATAAAAAATTGCATCATATCACTCCTTAACTAATTTTCATTAACTTAAAGGCTTGTCTTGGAGATATTACTTCATTAAGTGTTAAATCGTACTTTTTTTGTTAGTATGTTCACTTTGTAAAATAGTGAAGACAAGTTTTTTTGGTGCTTTTTAATTTTATTGTCTAATAAACCTTCTATCTTTATTCATTCTTTCATATATTTTAGCAACGCTTCATTCACAGCTTGACTTTTTTTCATTACTTAAATGTTACACTCCATAAAAAAATAGCAACGGAGTAGGAGGCGGAGGTTTGAGGAAGATTTATGTTTTAGACACAAATGTATTGTTGCAAGATCCGAATTCAATTTTTTCATTCGAAGAAAATGAAGTAGTCATCCCAGCAGTCGTTCTAGAAGAGGTAGATTCAAAAAAGAGGTATATGGATGAAATAGGGCGTAATGCAAGACAAGTTTCTAAACTCATTGATCAACTAAGAGAAACAGGGAGGCTCCACGAAAAAATTCCTTTGCCGAATGGTGGTTCACTGAGGATTGAATTAAATCACAGATCATTTCATCAGCTTCAAGAGATATTTGTTGAAAAAACAAATGACAATCGTATTTTAGCAGTAGCAAAAAACTTATCATTAGAGGAGCAAACAAAAGAAAATGGTTGTTCTGTCATACTAGTGAGTAAAGATACGCTCGTTCGTGTAAAAGCAGATGCTATTGGTTTAATTGCAGAGGATTTTTTAAGTGATCGAGTGGTAGAGATTGATCATATATACTCTGGTTTTCTTGATTTGTACATCAGTAGTGATAATCTAAATCGATTTTATGAAAAAAGCGAATTGATTTTATCGGAGATTACAAATCATCCATTTTACCCTAATCAATTTGTCATTATGAAAGATGCTTTAGGTGGATCTTCTTCTGCAATTGGTAAAGTAGATCAGACTGGGAAGAAAATACAACGCCTTGTATTTGATCATGATCACATATGGGGAATAAAACCCAGAAATGTTCAACAAACAATGGCGCTCGAGCTTCTTCTTAGAACGGACTTGCCTTTAGTTACCCTTATAGGGAAGGCTGGAACAGGTAAAACATTACTTGCTCTTGCAGCAGGGCTAATGCAAACTGAGGATCTAGGTTCATATAAAAAGCTACTTGTAGCAAGACCGATTGTCCCTGTCGGAAAAGATTTAGGATTTTTACCTGGAGAAAAGGAAGAAAAGTTGAGACCATGGATGCAGCCGATTTATGATAATCTAGAATATCTTTTTAATACTAAAAAACCTGGTGAACTTGATGCGATATTAGCTGGTATGGGTTCAATAGAAGTAGAGGCCTTAACATATATAAGAGGAAGAAGTATCCCTGAACAAATTATTATCATTGATGAGGCGCAAAATTTAACAAAACACGAAGTTAAAACAATTTTAACGCGTGTAGGTGAACGTAGTAAAATTGTATTAATGGGTGACCCTGAACAAATTGATCATCCTTATTTAGATGAGTATAATAATGGTCTTACTTATGTAGTTGAAAAATTTAAGGATCAGCCAATAGCTGGCCATGTTAGACTTGTAAAAGGTGAGCGATCTGGTTTAGCGCAGCTTGCAGCAGATTTGTTATAACTAAAGTCAAGTTATGAAGTGAAAATGATGTAAGAAAAGGATGACTTAAAGAAGTTGGTTACAACATATCTTCTTTAAGCCATCCTCATTTTCAGAACACTCACGATGTTTTTTAAAACGCTATGTTAAAGCTTAAGGTTGTTTTTTAGCACTTGGTTGATTGGAGTGAAAGGCATGAGACTCCTGCGGGAGAAGCGTGTCGAAGGGAGACCCCACAGGCGCTTGCGCCGAGGAGGCTTCCTGACCGCCCGCGGAAAGCGAATGCCTGTAACGGAAATCAACCACAAAGTTTAACAGGGCCTTTTTAAAAGAGACAGTCAGTGGTATGTCAAGTTGCATCTTTTTTTTGTAAAATGTCCTATTTATATTTAGCAATATTTTTTGGAATTAACTAAGTCATAAATTAACTAACATTTTAGGAAAAGAGCCTTAAGCAATGAATATTTTTTTAATGTTTTTTATTGGATTTTTCACATTGGAGCCATCACCAAAGTATACATGTATTGGACCATCAGTTGTTAAAGGTTTGCCTTTATAGCTAAATCCAACAATAACTTCAAGAGCCTCTTTAATGGAGAGAGTATAAGTCTTATTATCATTTGTAATAAATTGTACCTCTTTTGCATCATTTTTAAGGCCTGCATTTTCTAAAAATGGTTGTAACGGAATCCCAAATGTTCCGTTTAAGATCCTCTGTTTTTCGTATGTACGTTCAGTTTTTAAAGTTGGAGGATGAATGGCACCTTCTCTTATTTCACGCTCCCAATGTTTAGAAACAGCTTTCGTGTATTCTTCTAATTCATCTTTTGTTTCTCTTTCTTCTTGGAAATAACTTGTTAAATCAACTTTTCTATCATCAAAGATCCACACACCAGGATCTAAGGTGATTTGGTAATTCACTTTACCTGTTATCATAATAATAGATTCCATCATATTTCACACCCCTTACAACGCTAGTATAAGTGTTTAGAGATCATTTGTCACATTTCATGATAACTCTTATTAAGTATAATTAAGTGGAACTATATAAATGTTGAATAAATTCATTTAAATGTTCTACTTTGGTCTGTTTGTCCTTGCTTTTTTAGCTCATTGGATTTAATATTAATACATAGAATAGGGTAATCGCTCGGAAACGGAGGGATTAAATTGGCGTCTGAGATTGCTGTTAATCACCAAGAAAAAGCACTTGCATTACTTAAGGCAGATGCTAATAAGATTATGAAACTGATTAAAGTCCAAATGGATAATTTAACGATGCCTCAATGTCCTCTTTATGAAGAGGTTTTAGATACACAAATGTTTGGTCTATCTAGAGAAATAGACTTTGCTGTAAGGCTTGGCTTGGTTGAGGAACGTGAAGGAAAAGCACTGTTAGTTTCACTTGAAAGAGAGTTGTCTGCATTACATGATGCTTTTACAACTAAATGATTTTAAAAACTCAAACTAAATAGGTTTGGGTTTTTTTTTTTTGCATTTTTTTTTAAAATCTTCTTGGTTTTTTATTTAGGTAAAAGCTTAACAAATAATCTATAATAAGGCTTTAGCACTTTAAGGACTTATATTGAGATTATTCTTAGAAAGCGTGTCAAAAGGAAGATTAACCAGGCGGCACGCTGATGAGGCTCCCGGATTAAATTAGAAAAATAGATTCTTGAAAAAGCGAACAGGTTCGATTTTCAATACACTCGAAGTGAAAGCGAATGCCTATAACGGAAATCAACAATAAAGTTTAACAAAGTTAATAATTAAACAAAAAGCGAAAAAATATAAAGGGCTTTTTTTATAGTTAATGCTATTTGATCTTAGAAAGTCGTTTTTAGTTTATAAATTAGATATTTTTAAAGGATTTTTCTCTTTTGAAGTCGAAGTTGTAGTAAAATAAAGGACACAACTAGTTTTTCAACATGTATTTGATAAGGGAAGAGATAGATATGGTAAAAAAAATAATAAAATCATATGATTATTCATTAATAATAGCTATTGTCTTACTTTGCTGTTTTGGTTTAGTGATGGTTTACAGCTCAAGCATGATAACTGCTGTGGCAAGATTTGGCTATGAGCCAGATCATTTCTTTCAAAGACAAAAGCTCGCATTAATTGCTGGCGGACTTGCATTTCTTACCATGATGATATTTCCTTATAGAGCTTTTTTGTATAGTAAATTTCTAAAATTAATAGCTATTGGATCCATACTCATGTTATTTTCATTGTTTTTTATTGGACATGCTGCTGGTGGTGCTCAAAGTTGGATTTCTATTGGTGGATTTAGCATACAACCAGGTGAATTTGTCAAATTAAGTGTGATTATTTATTTGGCAGCAGTGTATGATAAAAAACAATCCTATATTGATGAGTTTGGTCGAGGAGTCTTACCACCATTAATCTTTACAGTAATCATTTGTTTTTTTGTTGTGATACAACCAGATTTTGGTACAGCTTTTATTATTGCATTAATTGCCATATGTATGATTTTATGCTCTGGCATGGCTGGAAAAAGTATCGTAAAGCTTATAGCTCTATTAATATTAGCTGGAGTCTTGATGACGCCGATTGTAATAATGAAAGGTCTTTTTAGTGAAGAACAGTTAAGTCGTTTGGTAGGAGTCACAGACCCTTTTGGCACAATTGAAGGAGAAGGATATCAGTTAGTTAATTCGTTTTACGCAATAGGTTCAGGAGGCTTGAAAGGACTGGGTTTAGGACAAGGTGTTCAAAAGTATGGTTATTTGCCAGAATCACATACTGATTTTATTATGGCTGTTATTGCTGAGGAACTTGGGATATTCGGTGTCCTTTTTGTATTGATGTTATTAACTTTTGTTGTTTTAAAAGGTTTTTCCATTGCCAGGAGATGTCAAGATCCTTTTGGATCTTTACTAGCTGTTGGAATATCAAGTATGATTGCTATTCAATCCATGATAAATTTAGGTGGTTTAACAGGACTAATACCTATTACAGGTGTCCCACTTCCATTTATAAGTTATGGTGGATCTTCGATGTTATTACTGCTGATTTCAATGGGGTTATTAGTAAATGTTTCAATGTTTACATCATATCGTGAAGTATATAAAAAGCCACTTAGTCAAGAAGCTATACCTTCTAAGAATGTGAAACAATTTAAACAACATAAAAGCACATCTATTAGATAAATTTGATACCTTCCTCGATTTTTCGTTAATAAGGAAGGTTTTTTTAATATAAAGAAACAAGGATATAGTACGTTAATCCACTCAAACTACTAGGTAAAGAGAGAAATGGTATATGTCAGAAGAGGACACTAGCTCAATGATGATTGTAGAACTCTTAAAGTGTTAGGGAGTGAAATTTTTTTAAGAAGCTCTGTAAGGATGTAGTGATTACTATATAAGCAAAATAAGCAAAGAGAGAAACCGATGGTTTCTCTCTTTGCTTGTGTGCGCCCGGCATGGGTGTAGTCTCTAGGGTGAAAGTCCCGAACTGTGAAGGCAGAAGTAACAGTTAGCTTAACGCAAGGGTGTCCATGGTGACATGGAATAAGAAGGAAGCGAGCGGCAAACTTCCGGTCTGAGGAACACGAACTTCATATAAGGCTAGGTATCATTGGATGAGTTTGCACAGCAAAACAAAGTCCCTTCTGCCGAAGGTGATACAGAGTAAATGAAGCAGATAGGTGGAAGGAAAGACTACACTCTTACCCGGGGAGGTCTGATTAACACGCCAAGTACACTTGGTAACCTATCTGGTGATAGATAGCTGAATAATCAGAAGTCAGCCGAGGTCATAGTACTTGATTTACTCGAGAGAATCAAGGAAGGACTGAACCATTTTAGGAGAACAAACACTTGATAAACAGTTCTTTATGTCGAAAGCAGAAAATTCATTAAGAGAACCTACCTGAATGGAAGATATGGTGAATCCATGGGGGACTTCAGGAGGGCTTAGTAAAGAACTTACTTAAAAAGAACGTATTGTTCACGTAGGAAGGAAGATCTTCATGTTAATGGAACAAGTGTTGTCACGAGGGAATCTTTTGAACGCGCTAAAGCGTGTTGAAAGAAACAAAGGAAGTCATGGAGTAGATTATATGTCCGTAAAAGACCTACGAAAACATATCCTCGAAACATGGGAAAGTTTGAGAGCTTCCTTAACAAAGGGTACATATCAACCTTCTCCTGTCCGTCGGGTTGAAATCCCAAAACCGAACGGTGGAGTAAGATTACTAGGTATACCAACCGTGACAGATCGTTTCATTCAACAGGCGATTACTCAAATATTAACCCCAATCTTTGATCCGGCCTTTTCAACACAGAGTTATGGCTTTCGTCCAAATAAACGAGGTCACGATGCAGTGAAACAAGCGAAAAGATATATCGAAGATGGTTATCGTTGGGTAGTCGATATAGACTTAGAGAAATTCTTTGATAAAGTCAATCATGATCGTTTAATGCGTATTCTGTCAAAAAGGATTCAAGATCGAACTCTTCTATCGTTAATCCGTAAATACCTACAATCTGGCATTATGATTCAAGGCGTTGTGACACAATCTGAAGAAGGAACACCACAAGGTGGACCGTTAAGCCCACTTTTATCAAACATAGTTCTGGATGAACTAGATAAGGAACTGGAAAAGAGGGGACACAAGTTTGTTAGATATGCAGATGACTGTAATATCTACGTAAAGACTAGGAGAGCTGGACAACGTGTCATGGAGTCAATTACTTCATTCATTGAATCAACTCTAAAACTCAAAGTAAATAGAGAAAAATCAGATGTAGATAGACCATGGAAAAGGAAGTTCCTTGGTTTTAGTTTTACCTTTCACAAGAAACCGAAGGTACGAGTGGCGAAAGAGAGTATTCAACGTATCAAGAAAAGGATACGTGAGTTAACATCAAGGTCAAAACCTATCCCGATGAAGACTAGAATTGAACGATTGAATCAATATCTGACTGGATGGTGTGGATATTTCGCTTTAGCAGACACACCAACAATATTCAAAGAGTTAGATCAATGGATTAGAAGAAGACTCCGAATGTGCCAGTGGAAAGAATGGAAGAAACCGAAAACTAAAGTGAGAAAACTTATGGGGCTCGGTATACCTAAAGAAAAGGCATACGAATGGGGAAACTCCAGGAAGAAATATTGGAGAGTAGCCAAAAGTCCAATACTACAAAGAACCCTTTCGAACTCTTATTGGAGTTTGAAAGGGTTGAAAAGTCTATATTCAAGATATTCACAACTGCGTCAGACATAAATGGAACCGCCGTATACCGAACGGTACGTACGGTGGTGTGAGAGGTCGGGGGTTAATCACCCCCTCCTACTCGATTTACTTAGTTATTGATCGATCTGAGGAAGTATTAGCTTCAATATTTATGTTGTTTCGGCTGACTAATAGTAAGAAATAACTTAGTAATCCGAAAAGACAGGAAATGATTAAAGCATGTGCAAGTGCAACATAAAGATTCAAACCAGAAATAACGACAAAAGCACCTGAAGTTACTTGCATAGATACTAGGATAAAGGCAATAATCCAACCCCAATATATGACCTTTTCATGTTTGTAATACCTAATTGCTCGCCACGTTGCATAAGCAATCCATATAAAAATTAATCCTGCAGCAAGTCGGTGACCCATCTGTATCCATTCATGTAATGTTGTTGGTAAACCTCCGGCTCTGTTACTACAAAGAGGCCATTCAGGACAAGCGAGGCTAGCACCTTTATGTCTAACATAAGCACCAGTGTATACAACAAAATAAGAATAAACAATGATTCCAATCATATGGAATTTCATTTCCTTGTTAATAACAAGTGATTTTGCGTCGAATTTCTTATCAATTTCAAAGATTAATAAAGTTAATAATAATACTGATGAAAAAGAAATGAGTGAAATACCGAAATGCAGAGCGAGAATTGCATCAGATTGTCCCCACATTACAGCAGCAGCTCCAATGAGGGCTTGTAAAACTAAGAAAAATATAGACAGTATTGCAAGGAATTTAGTTTCTCTGATATGACCAATCTTTCTCCACGACCATATAGATAGGATTAGGACTGTAAAACCAGCAAGTCCACTAACTAATCTGTGACTTAATTCAACTATAAGCTCAAAGGTTATATTGCTAGGAATAAGTTCACCATGACATAATGGCCAAGAATCTCCACACCCTGCACCTGACTCAGTTTTTGTTACTAAGGCTCCACCTATTAAGACAACGATCATCACGATTGTTGTAAATACGGCAAACCATTTTAGAGCTTGTTGCAAAATGTTCACCTACTTATATAGTAAAATGGTAACGTTAAATTAGTAAATACTTATCGATAGTACACAATGTTGAGTAAAAAGACAATGAATTTACAGAAATGTTCACAAAGTTATTAGATATTGTCTGAACTTGTAGAAAACTAGTGAAAAAATATAAATATCTAGACATAGTAGATATTTTTTTAGTTAAACATTTGATTATCATTTAATTTTACTCGATATTTTAATTTGTGTTATTCTCTCCAATTCATATATGAAAAATATGAAGATTTAAAGAAAAAGTCTTGAATATTTCCTCCGGTTTTGCTAGAAATAGATAGGTAATGTTATAGTGATTAGCAAATAATAAAACGATTTTAGCAAATAACTTTTTTTTCCTAAGATTTGATCTATCTTTTATGTTAAAATAGACTTGGCTTCATGTCTAAATATGTTTTATGTTTGAGTAGCTTGAAATACACTTTCACAATTTCGACAAATATACTTCATGAATTGTTCACAAATATGTTGGTAATTATGTTTTAATTTCAAGTAGACCATTTTTAAATTACTCATTTTTTAGTATCATAGGATATAGAAAATTCACATGTTGCAACCGCCTTCATAATAACTTTTTGTTTTTTTAGAGGTGTTCAGCACAATAAACTTTTCTTGTATTAGAATAATAATGTTTCTAGAAATTCTCTTTTCATAGATAATAGAGGTATGAACATCAAAGAATAACTAGGAAGTAAGGAGGTAAAGAATTGGCTAACACGAAAGTTTTGGATGATGCTACGCTTAAGCAGCATTCTAGTGATATGCGTGAAACAACCGTTTGGAAAGAGTTCTTAGCACTAATAAAAGTGGGAATTGTTAATTCAAACGCCATCACAACATTTACAGGTATTTGGCTAGCGCTTTACTTTAGTGGTAAAGGGTTTTTAACAAATATAGATATAGTATTATTCACAATGATTGGTTCTTCTTTAGTCATTGCTGGATCTTGTGCTATTAATAACTATTATGATCGTGATATAGATCATCTTATGGAAAGAACAAAAGATCGACCTACTGTAACAGGTAAGATGAATCCAATACATGCATTATGGATCGGAATCTTTTTGTTAACAATAGGAATTACGTTTATGTTAATGACGACATTAACTGCAACACTTATCTCTTTAGTTGGTGTTGTAACATATGTCTTTCTTTATACAATGTGGTCTAAACGACTATATACTATTAATACTGTGATTGGCAGTGTGTCTGGTGCTGTTCCTCCATTAATCGGTTGGGCTGCTATTGATGCAAATTTAAGTGTTATCGCTTGGGTACTATTTTTAATTATGTTTATTTGGCAGCCACCACACTTCTTAGCATTAGCAATGAGAAGAACAGAAGAGTATCGCGCTGCAAATATTCCTATGCTACCTGTCGTACATGGATTTGATATTACAAAACGTCAGATTATGGTATGGATTGTTTGTCTATTACCTTTACCGTTTTATTTATATGAATTAGGTATTGGTTTTGTCATTTTAGCAACTTTGCTTAATATTGGCTGGATTGTCATGGGAATTAAAAATTTCAAAAACAAAGAACAAGAGATGAAATGGGCAACAAAAATGTTTGTTTACTCCATAAATTATTTAACAATCTTGTTCGTCTCAATGGTGCTTTTTACCATTGTTTAATGTTGAAATTCTTTCTTAAAAGAATTTATTTATAAAAAGAGTTCCTTATTAAAAATGATAGGAATTTCAAATTACTGAAAGAGGGGTTTGATTAAGCTATGAGAAAATGGCTGACAAAATGGCGTCTGCTTCCATTATTTGCAATGTTGACGCTTTTCTTAGCCGGCTGTGGTGAACCGTTTCTTTCCACACTTAAACCTGCTGGAGAAGTAGCGGATATGCAATATGACTTAATGGTGCTTAGTACACTAATTATGGTTGTAGTCATTGCAGTCGTAACAGTAATCTTCATTTACGTTGTCATTAAATTCCGTAGACGTAAAGGGGAAGAAAACAACATTCCTGTTCAAGTGGAAGGGAATCATAAGCTCGAAATTATTTGGACAGTTATACCGATTCTTTTACTACTTGTCTTAACAGTTCCAGTTGTTTCTGCAACGTTTAAACTTGCAGAAGTGGATGCTATTGAGGATGAAAGTCGAAAAGCTGAAGATGCAATAGTTGTCAATGTAAGAGCGAATCTTTACTGGTGGGAATTTGAGTATCCTGACTATGGAGTAGTGACTAGTCAAGATTTAATTGTTCCAACAGATGAAAAAGTTTATTTTAACTTAATTGCTTCTGATGTTAAGCATTCTTTCTGGATTCCTTCTGCCGGTGGTAAGATGGATACTAATACAGAAAATGTAAATCAAATGTGGTTATCATTTGATTCTGAAAGAGCAGACCAAGCCGGAGAATATTTCTACGGTAAATGTGCTGAGCTATGTGGCCCTTCACATGGTTTAATGGACTTTAAAGTTAAAGCAATATCTAGAGATGAATTTGACCAATGGATCTCTGATATGGAAGGTGCTCAAGCAGTAGCTTCTACTGATTTAGCTGTACAAGGAGAACAATTATTTGAAGAAAAAGGATGTATTGCTTGTCACGCAGTTTCTCCAACTGACGAACGTCCTGCAGCAGCAAGAACAGCACCTAACTTAGCGACATTTGGTGAACGTGCACGTGTAGCTGGTATTCTTCCACATGATGCGCAAAACATCCGTAATTGGTTGAAAGATCCAGAAACATACAAACCAGGCAATAAGATGACAAACACTTATCCAAAATTGTCTGATCAAGAGCTTGACGCTCTTACTGAATATTTAATGGGGCTTAAGGTCTCAAGTAATTAATTTTTTAGTGAAATGAAAAGGAGGTAACACTGTGAGCACGTTAACTCAGAAAAAGGGGATTGGTGCAACTTTATGGGATTACTTAACTACAGTTGACCATAAAAAAATCGCTATCCTTTACCTGATATCCGGTGGCTTCTTCTTCCTTGTTGGTGGATTAGAAGCAATGCTGATCCGTATTCAGCTAGCAGTTCCAAACAATGACTTTGTTAGTGCTGGTCTTTATAATGAAATTTTAACCATGCACGGAACGACAATGATTTTCCTAGCTGCTATGCCATTATTATTTGCATTAATGAATGCAGTTGTGCCATTACAAATAGGAGCTCGTGATGTTGCGTTTCCATTTTTAAACTCATTAGGTTTTTGGTTATTCTTCTTCGGTGGGGTATTTTTAAACTTAAGTTGGTTTTTAGGTGGAGCACCTGACGCTGGTTGGACATCTTATGCTTCATTAGCGTTACATTCACCTGGTCATGGAGTCGATTTTTACTTACTAGGATTACAGGTATCGGGTTTAGGTACGCTGATAGCGGGAATTAACTTTCTTGTAACGATCATTAATATGCGTGCACCTGGTATGACTTACATGCGTATGCCATTATTTACTTGGACTACATTTGTAGCATCTGCACTTATCTTATTTGCTTTCCCAGCTTTAACAGTAGGTTTAGCTTTACTTATGTTTGATCGTTTATTCGGTACAGCATTCTTTGACCCTGCACTGGGTGGTAATACAGTAATCTGGGAGCATTTATTCTGGATTTTTGGACACCCTGAAGTTTATATCTTGATTTTACCTGCATTCGGTATTTTCTCTGATATTCTTCCTGTATTTGCAAGAAAACGTTTATTTGGTTACTCTTCAATGGTATTTGCAACAGTGTTAATTGGTTTCTTAGGCTTCATGGTTTGGGCACATCATATGTTCACAACTGGTCTAGGTCCAATTGCAAATGCAATCTTTGCGGTTGCAACAATGGCAATTGCCGTGCCAACTGGTATTAAAATATTTAACTGGCTATTTACGATATGGGGTGGATCAATTAGATTTACATCTCCAATGGTATGGTCTGTTGCATTTATTCCTACATTTGTAATGGGTGGAGTAACTGGTGTTATGTTAGCAGCAGCAGCGGCAGATTATCAATATCATGATACGTATTTCGTAGTAGCTCACTTCCATTATGTAATCGTTGGTGGAGTAGTATTTTCTTTATTCGCGGGTGCTATATACTGGTGGCCAACGATGTTTGGGAAAATGCTTAATGAAAAATTAAACTACATTATTTTTGCTTTATTCTTTACAGGTTTTCATCTAACTTTCTTTATCCAGCATTTTTTAGGATTATGGGGTATGCCACGACGTGTATTCACATTCCTACCTGGACAAGGATTAGATATAGCGAACTTTGTGAGTACAATTGGTGCATTCCTAATGGCGGCTGCAACAATCTTATTACTTGTTAACATCGTCATTACATCTGTTAAAGGTAAAAAGGTTGGAATCGATCCTTGGGAAGATGGGCGTACACTTGAGTGGGCAATCCCGTCACCACCACCTGAATATAACTTTAAACAAACTCCACTTGTTCGTGGTTTAGATGCACTTTGGATTGAAAAAATGGAAGGTAAAAAAGAAATGACACCTGCTGAACCTCTAGGTGACATTCATATGCCTAATGGATCAATCCTACCGTTAATTATGTCATTTGGATTATTCATCGTTTCATTTGGATTGATGTATCGTGAAGAACATGGTTGGGGTATTGTAGCAATATTTGTAGGCTTTAGCATTACACTTATTTCAATGTTCTTACGTTCAATTATTGATGACCATGGATATCACATCCATAAAGAAGATTTAATGAATGAAGATAAAGGAGGGAAAGCATAATGGCAAATGTTGAAGAAAAATTAACAGCAGAGACTTTTCCTGCAGCGCCTGAAAAAGCTACCCTCGAAGGTAAAAATAAATTTATAGGCTTTTGGTTATTTCTTGGTGGAGAGACTGTGCTCTTTGCAAGTCTCTTTGCAACATTTCTTGCATTAAGAGAATCAACTGCAGGCGGTGCATCGACTCAAGAACTATTTGAGCTTCCACTTGTATTCGTAGCGACAATGTTACTCTTAACTTCAAGTTTAACAAGTGTATACGCAATGTATCATATGAAGAACTTCAATTTTGCTAAAATGCAATTGTGGTTAATTATTACAGTTTTGTTAGGCTTAGCGTTTCTATTGCTTGAAATATATGAGTTCAATCATTATATACATGAATTTGAATTTACGATCACAAGTAGTGCTCTAGGATCAGCTTTTTATACACTAGTAGGAACACATGGACTTCACGTGGCTTTCGGTTTGTTGTGGATTACAACTTTAATCGTTCGCAATGCAAAACGTGGATTAAGCTTATACAATGCACCTAAATATTATGTAGCTAGTCTTTACTGGCATTTCATTGACGTTGTATGGGTGTTTATCTTTACAGTTGTATACTTAATGGGAATGGTGGGATAAACTGATGGCAAATAATCATAATTCAGCAAACCCTAAAGTAGATTTAAAATATCGTCGTAAGAAAAATGCAGAAGATATGAAACATCAAATTGTGACATTTGCAATGATGATCTTCTTAACAATCGTTGCTTTTATTGCTGTAGGATACGATGGAATTGGTGAATCATTTAAAATTCCATTCATTATTACATTAGCAGTAATTCAAGTTATTTTTCAGCTTTATTATTTCATGCACATGAGCCATAAAGGACACGAAACACCAGCATTATTCTTATACTCTGGTGTAGGGGTTGCAGCATTAACTGTATTAACATTCGTAACAATCATTTGGTGGTAATCTTTAAAATGATAGAAAAGGACAATTAGCTTTAGCTGATTGTCCTTTTTGCTTCAGGCTCTTTTCTCAAGGCTGTTTTCGCAAACTTTGTTGCTTTTAATAGTGGCATCTTTCCTTCATAAAATAGTACCCTTATCGGTGAAAAAACACTGTTTTCACTATAAATTTTGGTTGCATAGCAACAATTGTTCAGAAAAGAGCCTTTCTCAAAGAATGTTGTTTTTATAGCTCTTACGTACAAACGGATTAGGGTTTATTAAAGTGAAAGGTATCAGATACCTGCGAGAGTAGTGGGAGCTTTGGGACACAGCAGGCGCAAAGAGCTGTAGCGTAAATCTACTTTTGGTAAACTAAACTATATAGCAGTAAAGTTTACGAAAGTAGACCTGTATGATCAAGAAAGTGAAAATCTATACCTATATATGACTAGTTAAAGGTGTCATTAGCTAGAAAGGAAATATCTCATTTATCGGATTTTAATTTAAGAGAAAAATGATGAATCATTCACCCTCTATTTTTATATTCTCATAGTGATTGTCACATCGCGTTTTTCTTATATAATATAGTTCCTCAGCTTTATTTCTGATTTGTCATAGAACGTTCATTGATAGACTAAATTGTGAAGTGTATAATAGTCGGGAAGGACTAGTTTAAGGAGCTGATTTATAGATGAGCTTTGATATATTTGGATTTCGAGCATTATGGAGTCCTTATTTCTTAATTATTTTATTAATCATAACAACATTATTTTTTATGGTGATCGGACCATGGCGTACAAAGTTTAAGAATAGTACACCAGTAACTACAAAGCAGAAAGTAATATTCGTATCAGCAATTTTATCACTTTATATAAGTAAAGGGAGCCCTGTTGATTTATTAGGTCATATTATGTTTAGTGCACATATGACTCAAATGGCAATCTTATATTTAGTTGTACCACCTTTATTAATCTTGGGTATACCTAATTGGTTATGGGAATTTATCTTATATCGCCCTGTTATTAAGCCTGTATTTACGCTACTTTCCAAGCCTATTATTGCTCTTATTTTCTTTAATGGAGTTTTTTCACTTTATCATGTCCCATTAGTTTTTGATTTTGTGAAAACAGATCCTCTTTATCATTCAATAATGACTACTATTATCTTTATTGGTGCAATGTCAATGTGGTGGCCATTATTAAATACCTTGCCAGGTTGGAAATCAATTACAGGTATTAAAAAGGTAGGTTATATCTTTGCAGATGGTGTTTTGTTAACTCCAGCATGCGCATTAATTATATTTGCTACAGATCCCCTATATTTAACATATTCAGAACCACAAGCATGGATAAACGCTTTACAGCTATGTGTTCCTTCTGATATGCTTGCAGGTTTAAATTTAACAGGACCTGATATGTTTAATACATTGCCAACAGTAGAAGATCAGCAATTAGGTGGCGTGTTAATGAAGATTATTCAAGAAATTGTATATGGTACAATACTTGCTTATATTTTCTTCCAATGGGCTCGTAAAGAGCGTGAAAAAGATCAACAAGAATATAAAGATTATTCTTTAGACCCTATAAAATAATGAGTAAAGGGTGAATGCACTTTAGTCGTTATTTAACATTTTTTTTATCTGCAATGTAGAAATCGTTTATCTTATGATAAGGAAAGGAAATATTATGAGTTCATCAATTCCTATTTTACCTACTATTAGTACGACATTTATTGTGTTAAGTGCTATTTCAGTAGCGATTGGCTGGTATCTTATTAGAAAACGTAACATAAATGCACATATTAAAGTGATGACACTAGCTGCTATTTTTGCTGTTATTTTCTTTATTATTTATGCTTCTAGGACAATATTTATTGGTAACACTGCCTTTGGTGGTCCTGATGATATTAAAATTTATTACACTGTTTTTCTTGTGTTCCATATTACTTTAGCTACAGTAGGAGCTGTGTTTGGAATAATCTCTTTAATAACTGGTTACAAAAAGAATTATGAAAAGCATCGTAAATTAGGACCGATTACAAGTATAATCTGGTTTTTCACTGGAATTACAGGTGTTGCGGTATATTTATTACTTTACGTATTCTACAGTGGTGGAGAAACAACATCTGTAATAAAAGCAATCTTAGGTTTTTAAACATATTTTGAGGGTGGTTTAGAATAATATATTCTAAACCACTTTTTTCTATCTTTGTAGCCCATTTAGTTTTTAAAACTCTAGATGTTTGTCCTACGTTTTATTTTAAGGATTTTTCTAAGTGCTCTTTTCTGAAAAATTGTTACTATCTGACGCATTTGTTTGTTGTAATCATTTTAAACATTCTCATAATAGGTGCAATTTGTAGAAGAAAAGATGCCTCAAGACTTTAACAGAATTGTATCCATCAGGATTCTAAAACAACAAAGTTATCAAAAACAGCATTTCTAAAAGATATGTTAAAGTTCAATGTTGATATTTTGTCTTATTTTGAGTGAAAGTGCAAGTCATGAGATATCATATCTTCTACAACTCCTTATCACAGGGAATATCCGCAGGCGTACAGATTAATTTAGGTCTTGGAAGAAGAGCCTTTCGAAAATTCGGTAATTATTTTTATTACTATTTCCTTGGCAAAAAGGATTTTTTTTCTGGTAAAGCGAATGGCTGTTATGAAAATCAATATCAAACGTTTAACAAATCCTATGTCTTCAAGAAAACAATATGGGTGGTGCTAGGTGAACAAACTTTCACCTTTTTGCATTTTTTTAATAATCATTCATATCTCTTTTATTAAAATAAATTAGTAAGAGGGGAGCGAATGGCTTGATAGAAATATTAACAAATCGATTAATGATTGTTCCATGTTCACTTGATATTGCTAAGTCTTTAATTTTTCATAGGAAAGAGTTAGAAAAACGTTCTCCAATAGAAATTCCATCATATTGGCCTACTTCAGTTGTAAGAGGATTTATCCCTTATTACATTGAAAGCATTGAAAATTTAGAAGCGGATGAAAAAGATCTTGATTGTGGCTTTTGGTTAATTATATTGTATGAACAAAAGAAAATCATTGGTGATTTATTAATGCAAGGAAAGCCTAAGAAGGAAGGGTTAGTGGAACTTAGTTATCATATTGATGAGGAAGATATTGATGAAACTATTGCCTATGAAGCTATTGATGCATTTATTGATTGGTTAACATATCAACAGGCAGTAAAAAAAATTATAATAGAATGTGAGGTTCTACAACAAAAAAAAATAAAGCTCTATAATAAGCTTGGGTTTATCTGTGTAAAGAAAGATGGAGATTTTTTAACATGGGAGATGCAAAAAAAAGGTGAATAAATCATCAGTATTCTGAGGTTTTCTTATTAGGGGAAAATATAAAGGCAGAAGAACATTCCTTCTGCCTTTATATTTTGTTCTTTTTTTTTTGGATGTTGTTAATTATCAAGCAATAAATTTTCACGAATTCTTTATTATATTTTAAACTTAATTTTAATGAGTCCTGCCTCACGTGCTGAATTGTATACTATTAGTATCATTGGCCCTATAAAGAAACCTAGTACCCCAAAAAGCTTTAAACCTAAGTACATTGAAATCAGAGTAGCTAGAGGGGAGAGTCCAATATGTGTTCCCATTACTTTTGGTTCAATTGTTCTTCTAATGACTAAAAGTGTGACAGTTAGGATTCCTAACTGTGCAGCTAGTGCAGCATCTCCTGTGATCACATGATATAACGTCCATGGTCCCATGATAATTATAGAACCAATCAAAGGAATCACATCGATAATCCAAATTATCAGTGACATTATTAATGCTATTTCAGGTGCAATAAACAATAAGCCAATTAATGAGACTATAAAAATAATAATACTGACTAGAAATTGAGCTTTAATAAATCCCATAACAACATAAGTCATCCTAGAAGTCATAAAGGATACTTTTTCAGCTGTTTTATCGGTTAAATACGAATAGGATTTCTTTTTTAATCGAGGAAGCTCTAGCATAAATAAAAACAAAGCAATTAAATATACAATTAAGTTTACAAGGTAATTTGGAATATTGGTAAATATGGTTTTCACATTTTCTATATTTACATAGCTTGTTAGTTCAGTTCGTGTTTTTTGTAAAAAATTAGTAACTTGTTTACTTACTTCATCAACAACAATAGGTGGAAGATCTTGGGTGGTTAGTGTAATATCGTCTTGAAAGTTTTCCCAAACCTTTGTTATTTCATTTATATAAGAAGGAGCGTTATCTACAATTTGGACAACCTCACCAATCACCTTTGTTGACAAGATATAGCCGCTAACACTTATTAAAATAACAAATAATATAAAAACAATTAGTACTGCCAATTGCCTTTTTATTTTTGTTCTATGCTTAAGCAATCTTATAACTGGTTCAAGAAAGAGGGCAGTAATAAATGCAACAATAAGTGGTACTGAAATAGGTAGAATAAAAAATGCAATAGCTCCTATAATCACAATGGTGAAAATGATTAAAAGAGTCCGTCTGTTTAACAATGTGGTCAATATGGTGCCCCTTTCTAACTAAACTTTACAATATATATTATAGTACTTAATTCGTTAGAAAACAAAGAAAATTCTTCGAATGAATTTAATATTTATGTAAAAAAAAACAAAGGATTTTCTCCTTTGTTTTAATTGTAGAAAATAAAGCTTATTGTATTTTTTGTATTTCGTCAGCTACTTGTTTAAGAAGTGCTTTGCTAGTGTTTACTACAGTAGTGGGAAAGTATTCACCTTCACCATATTCAACACCATGTGGGTAATAATGTTTTCCTAATAGAGGAGTTAAAAGCTTAATTAATGCATGACGACCACCAATATCGCCTTCTACGCCATATGCCTGTACACGTAAGTAGAATGTATCCCCTTTTGCTTCAATTTTACGATCATAAGTAACGCGCTCATAATCCCATTGACCAGCTCTTACTAGTCCTGCATCTTCCATTATTTCGTCTAAGCGAGTAAGGTCAACCGTAAGCCCTTCTAAACCCGTACCTTCCATTTTCATATGTAATGTCCCTCCTAAAAGCCTTTTCACGAATTTTATTATAGCTTAAATCTCTTTAAAAGATAAAGTAAAACTTTCATTCTGTTGCTTACAATAAATTATATAAGCCTACTGTATAATAATAGTATGAAAAACAATTTACATCAATGCCTAACATAATATTGTCTGTTAAGATAACAAAAGTAGCTCTATTTAACCTAAAAAAAGGCCAAAATTTATACTTTTAATGTTTTAGGATAGCAATAAAGGGTAATAATGCTAAAATAATAATATAGAATGAAATGATAGAATAGATAGTAGTTATTCGTGATTCTAGTAAATAAAAGTTTAAACGGTCAAATGTCATAATTAACTAGAATATATAAACCGATTTTTCATATAATGATAGTAGCAAATTGTAAGGAGGCGAAGAATTTGCGGATTTTATCAAGAGCACTCGTTATTTTTATTATTATTTTTCTAAGTTATACATTATTTATGTATTTTGGACAATATACTCCTAATGAACAACATCAAGAAGAAAATGTGCAGATATCAAATGAAGAGTTGTCAGTAAAAGAAGATAAGGTGGAAGAGAAAGTTACTTTACCAGAGGAAGGTATCATTTCTCTTATGAATAAATCTTCAGAGGAAATTACAGCATTGATGGGTGAACCAGATCGTATTGATCCTTCAGCATATGATTATGATTGGTGGATTTATGAATCAGACAAGCAACAATACGTCCAAGTGGGTATCCTTAATCAAAAAGTTGTTTCTGTTTATGGAATCGGAAGTGAATTAAATGTAAAACCGTTTACTATCGGACAGACTCTTCAGGATATTTTTAATATTCAACAGATTACCTCGAGCTTAAAACTTGATTATGAAGGAAATTCATATCGTTTTGAATTTTCAGAGGAGGACATGAACACAAGACCTACTGTCGAGCTTGGAAATGTTTATGTACAGTTGTATATTGATAAATTTGATGGGATATTATCTAGTGTTCGTATAATGGATGCAGAAACTTTTGTTAAACAAAGATCTTACGAAGTGACTTATAGAGGGAATCTAATTGAACCTGATGAAATTTCTGAAGATAAGTGGGAGAAAATTGAAGAGGGATCTGAGAAACAAATTTTAGCTATTACAAATATGTTACGCTCAAGACATAATGCTCCAGCAGTAAAGTGGCATGAAGCCACATCAGGTGTTGCATTTTTGCATAGTCAGGATATGAATAAAAACAATTACTTTTCACATGAATCTCCTACTGAAGGAACTTTAGTTGATCGACTTGCTCAATCAGATATTAAATATGAAATGGCAGGAGAAAATATTGCTGCACAATATGTGGATGGGATAGCAGCTTCAGAGGGATGGTTAAATTCAAAAGGACACCGAGAGACAATGCTGAACGAAGAATTTACTCATTTAGGGATTGGTGTTGATGAATTATATTACACACAGAATTTTATAAAAACATGGAACCGCTAAATTAAAGAAAAAAGATGAAGAGTCAAGTAAAAGCGACCTTCATCTTTTTTTGATTTTGTTTGTTGCTGTGGATATTATTTAATTGATTTTGTTCTTGTATGTAATAAATCCTTTCCTAAATATGAATTTTAGCTATTATAAGTACTGTCATTTTTATTAGAAGGTTTTAATTTGGCTTTTAATTTGCTTTTCTATATGCACGTCTTTCAGCATATTCAACACATAGAGAACAGATGAAAATTTTTTTGTTGTATTGATTAAAATAATAACGTCCCACCTTGCTTTTTTTCTTACATAATTCACATTGTTTTTTAAAGAAATAATTTTTCATATCAGACTTCCTATCCTCTATTTATGATAAAAAAGCTAGCGGTGCTATGGGCGATTAATGTCCCATCATCTCTATATACTTTTCCTTCTGTCACAATTGTTTTATTTCCCTTATGTATGAGGTTTGCTTTACAAGTTAATTCCTTTCCAACACCTGGTGCCACATAGTTTATTTTAATCTCTGTAGTTACTGCAGCTTTATCAGGTGGCAAAATATGATGAACTAATCCTCCCATTGCGGAATCTAGTAAAGTAGCAGTTATTCCACCATGAACAATATTAAGTGCATTTTGAATGATTGGTGTATTGGGAATTGTTATAGAAAAGAGATCATCTTTATATTCACCTTCTGCATGAAGAAGAGAGCCAATATATGATTTCTTCTCATTATGTTGCTTTTTCTTTAAACCGCTTAGTAGTAGTGTTAGAACATCTAGTTCTTCTTGATTCGCATTTTGCGTGATTTCATTAAGGGTATTAACTAACTCTTCCTTATTCATCGGTTTATCCAACTCCTTTATTTAATGATATTTTACCAGAATTTTCTTGGGAGAATCAATTTTTCTTATAGGGTCAATATCTTTCACATAACTCAACAACAAAACAAAGATTGTTTCCTTAAAAATGGGCGAACAAATTAGATGTTTTTCAATAAGATATCATAGGCAAATGTATTGACGAGGTGATATTAGATGACATCAAAAAAAACACATCCATCTGTTCAACAGTTTAAAGAATTTGTAAAAAAACATCCTAAGCTTGTACAGGAAGTTCGTAAAGGGAATAAAGATTGGCAGGAAGTGTTTGAGGATTGGTACTTACTTGGTGAAAATGATGTTGTTTGGAAGCAATTTAAAGATGGCGAACGTGAATCTGATACAAAGGAAAGTAAAGTTGATTTTATGTCACAAATGCTATCAGTCGTAAAAAAAATGGATATGAATACAGTAAATGACCATATTACAAATATGAGCAGTACGATATCAACTATTCAGGGCTTATTTGACCAATTTGGTGGATCGAAAGGTTCTAGCCAGCAATCTACAAGCAATAGCCAAAATCCCTTCTCATTTAGGAAGGATTAACCTGATTTATCGTTTTTAAAGATTTAATGTGCCTATTGTAGGAAAGGTTTTTAATATCTAGCTACAATAGGTTGACTTTCTACAGTCATTTTTAGCTGGGCAGATATACTCAAGGCTAATTTAGGATTGAAGGTCGGAATCACCTTTTATTGAGAATTTTATTCGTGCTAGTGGTTGACCAGGATTCCTGCGTTTATATATTAGGTAATGTTAAACTTTGTTGTTAACTTCCATTACAGTTATTCACTTTTTTTAAAAATGAAGTTTCATTTTATTAGGCTCTTTTCTGAAAGATTGTTGCTAAGTAACCTAAATATCCTGTAGAAACAGTGGTCTTATTACCAAAAAGGTACTATTGAATGAAGAAAAGATGCTAATAGTCATTATACAGCGCTTTTTTTCCAAAGTATTAAATGCAACAAAATTTACGAAAACAGCCTCTTGTTTAGAAAAGAATAATGAAAAATCTGTACTATCGGTAAGGATTTTCGTATGCTCTGCTCCTGTGTGTTCTCTCTTTGATGCGCCTTTTTAAACAGGGTTCAATTTTTCTTCTACATTAAGCAGTGCTAATAATCGACACTCAGCTATAACATCTAATAAAGAGATTTGCAATAGGGGAGGATTTTAATGAGAAAAGAAGTTCAAAAATTTATAAACGACCAAAATGATAGAAAAAAATTTTTAAGAGAGCAGCCACATTGGTATCGAAAGCTGTCAAGAAATCCAAATGATTTTGAATCAATGGAGATTGAGATGATGAACTATTACCAAAGAACAATTCCACATAAAGTTCAACAATTTACAAATTCTGTTCAAATGGCTTCTATGATGGTGGCAATGTTTCAGTCAATGAGACAACAAGATTAAAAAGGTAGGATATTCTCTCAAAAATTGTTGTTTTTATATTATGGAATGGAGTGGAACACACTTGACTCTTAAGGGCTCAATAGGAAAGGTCGAGACTCCACAGCCGTACCAAGGAGATTTCGACTTCTGCCCCCCAGAGAATCTTGTGCCAGTAGCAGACAGCAACCACCATCCGTCATAGTGTCAAGTTTCTTAGTTATGGCTTCTTAAAGATTAGAGTCTTCGGCTTACCAATAAAAATTTTTACTATGGTAAAAAACGACGATTCATGATTTCGTTCTTCTTAGTAAACAATAAAAAAAAGGAGGCGGATTAGATGAAAAAGTTACCGATTATGTTAGCTTTGTTAATGATCATATTAGTAGGTTGTACAGAGGACAAGCCTAGACCAAAGGGAGTTGTAAGTGATGTTATCCCTGTTCAGGTTAATAATCTTTCTGAAGATGTGGTAGCAGTTGTTAATCAAACAAATAAAAATACATTTGATTTAAATTACCATATAAGAGAACAAAACGTATATGTAGAATGTTTTATACCAGGGTTTATATTTGAAGATATGAATAGTAAAAATAGAAAAGATAAAGTTCATTTAAATGTGACAGTAGATGGTCAAAAAACATTGGAAATTTATACAGCAGCCTTTATATTAAAAGGATTAGATAAAGGAGTACACGATATAGCAGTTGAGGTTATGCAAAGTGATTCATCATCTAATCTTATGAAAAAAACTTTTCAGATTAAAATCAGGTAAATGAATTTGTCGTAAATTAGTGCGGTTGATTTTTGATATAGACATTCGCTGATTTCGTGTTTAGGGAATCTCCTCTGGGTTTAGTGCCTGGAGGTTTTTCCTTTTGGCATACAAATCACCTTGGAGTTTAACGTCTACCTCTTTTCATAACTAAATCCCAAATGTCATCATTTAGTTATAAATCTAGGAATTAATTTTATCTAATGATTGGATTTTTCATTTCTAGCTATTCATGTTAAAATAATTACTGGAGGTGCATACACCCTATGTTTGCAACTATTGAAAGTATTCAACTATTAGATGAAGCTGAACAACTTGCGGATTTAGTCCTTCAGTCGGAGATTGCAGAACAGTATCGTCGTAGTTATAATATATTGAAAAATGATAAAGAAGCTCAAGAATTAATTTATAGATTTACAAAGGTAAAAGATCTTTTTGAAGATGTTCAACGATTTGGAAAATATCATCCTGACTATCGAAAAATCACTAAGGATTTAAGAGATACTAAAAGAGAGCTTGATTTAAATGAGACAGTCTCAAATTTCAAAAAAACCGAAAATGAACTTCAATTATTATTAGATGAAATAAGCGTTGAGATTGGTCAAGCTGTTTCAGTTCATATCAAAGTCCCAACAGGTAACCCTTTCTTTGAATCAAGCTGTGGTGGAGGCTGTGGTACTGGTGGAGGTTGTGGCTGTAAGGTATCATAAAGTCTATATATCTCTTATGATTCATTCTAGAGTTTAACAAACAAAACCACAAATGTAGGGGGAATTTCTTCCTTCATTTGTGGTTTTGTTAATATTTAAGAGAGAAATAAGAAAATTACTATAGACTTTTGTTAAATATTGATTCATGATGCTATTATAGATAATGGATTGAATAGGATATTATGGTGAGGAAAATCTTCACCCTATATAAGGAGAATTATTATGTTTGAAAAACGGCAGGGAATTGTTGTTTGGGTACATTCATTAAAACAGTTAAAAATGCTTAGAAAATTTGGGAATGTTCATTATGTTTCGAAGCGTTTAAAATATGTTGTTCTTTATTGTGATATGGACGCTGTTGATCAAACCGTACAGAAGCTTTGTACATATTCATTTGTTAAACATGCTGAACCATCATATAAGCCTTATTTAAAATTGGAATATGAATCAAAAATAGACAAGGCGAAAGAGTACGATTATAAACTAGGGTTATAAAGAAAAAAGGCAGATCATTAGCTACTAACATTTACTGTTTGTTTGCTAATGATTTGCCTTTTTTTAGTAGGGCTGTTTTCGCATACTTTGTTGCTCTTAAATACCCGAAGCAATCAGCACTGTATTAAATCTAGTGGCATCTTTTCTTCATAAATAGTATTCCTATAGTAAAAAAACACTGTTTTCACTCCAAATCTTGGTTACATAGAAAAAATCGTTCAGAAAAGAGCCTTTAGTAATCCCTTACCTCATAGGTGGAATGATATGATTTAGCCTTAATATCCCAATTAAATATTGATGATATAATTCCTTTTCATTAAATATGGTTGATGGTTTTACATCAAGCGAAATGATATTCATCTGTAAGTAAGTAGCTAATTCTTCGAATAAATCATATCGTTTATTTGCTTTTTGGGTTGGGTTTGGTAAGCCTTCTCTACACATATAAAGAGCTTGGAAATCCCCTATCGTCGTTGGTTGCATCACAACAACAATTGATGTGATATCATTGTTATTTATTTTTGTATGTAATGCAATTAACTTTGATATTCTATGTTTATTTGCTTTTGCTGTTTCAAGTAATTCATAAATATCTGAGTAACCCTCGCCTAATTCAATAAATCTTTGGATCATCGTGTATCCCCCTGAGTTCATAAAATAATAAAATGTTAGTAATTAAATCAAATTTTAATATATCATGTTGTTTTATCTTAGAAAATAGAATTTTTATCGTCTTTATCTAAGGCTCTTTTCTGAAAGATTGTTGCTAATTGACCTAATTATTCATTGTAAACATTGTTGTTCAAGCAACAATGTTTACGAAAAATGTTATTACAAAGTTTGTTTGATCGATTGTAACCGTATAATAAAATTAAAGTATACGATTGAAGATTAGGTAGTTTTACCGGAATTAATTCCAAGCATATTACTTGTAGAATATACATCTTTCAGCAAATAACAAAAGAAAAGATAAATAAAACTAATAAAAAAAACCCTACAGTAAAACCTGTAGGGTCCTTCAAAACCTTTTATCAACTAAAAGGCTGAAGGCAAAGGGAGAGGAGAAACCGGAGGAAGAACTTATGGGGAAACGTAAGTCTTCTCCGCGGTTGGCAACAACATCAACGAATCGATGTTGTTACTCTCATTATCACCAAATGGATTTTCTGTATACATAATAAATGGAAATTTTTCTAAAAGATCTTTGTAAGGTAATATATTGTAACAACTTGAATAGCTATGGTAGGATAAAATTGAACTTTTCATTCGGGTAAGATGATTGTTGTACATGTAATATGAAATGTAAATTTATAATTAGAAATAGTGGTGAAAGAATTGAGAGTAGTTTCAGGTGATTTTAAAGGTAGACAACTAAAAGCTGTACCAGGAGTAACAACAAGACCAACAACAGATAAAGTTAAAGAAGCCATTTTTAATATGGTGGGCCCATATTTTGAAGGTGGGACAGCATTAGATTTATTTGCTGGTAGTGGTGGTCTTGGAATAGAAGCGTTAAGTCGAGGAATTGATCATTGTATATTTGTGGACCGGGAAGCAAAGGCCATTCAAACAATACATAAAAATTTAGAACTTTGTCGTGCAACTGGTTCGTCAGAAGTTTATCGGAATGATGCAGAACGAGCTATAAAGCCAATTGTTAAAAGAGGGGTTCAATTTTCTTTGATTTTTTTAGACCCACCATACAAGCAACAAAAATTGAAAGCGCTTATAAATATGATTGATGAAAATAATTTGTTAAAAAAAAATGGGTATATTATTACAGAGCATGGATCAGATGTGGAATTGGACATAGAAATTGGTAGATTCATTCAATTGAAGCATGAAACCTATGGAATGAGTTCTATTACGATATATAGAATTAACAGTGGTCAAGAGGAGGAGTAATCATGGGAAGCATATCAGTTTGTCCTGGAAGCTTTGATCCAATCACTTTTGGACATTTAGATATTATTAAAAGAGGTGCAAAGGTTTTTGATCAAGTGTATATTTGTGTATTAAACAACTCATCAAAAAAGCCTTTATTTACTGTTGAAGAACGTTGTGAACTAATTAGTGAAGTGACAAAGGGTATACCAAACGTAATCGTTGAATCATATCAAGGGCTATTAATTGATTATGCGCGTGACAAAAAAGCTCAAGCAATTTTAAGAGGATTAAGAGCGGTTTCAGATTTTGAATATGAAATGCAAATAACATCAATGAACCGTGTCTTAGATGATAATATTGAAACTCTTTTCATGATGACAAATAATCAATATTCTTTCTTAAGTTCAAGTATTGTAAAAGAGGTAGCTAAATATAAAGGTGATATTTCTGATCTGGTACCATCAGTCGTTGAAAAAGCATTAAAAAGTAAATTTACAAATGAATAAATACAAAAAAGCCTTGATTTTGATGATCAGGCTTTTTTTGTTTTTAATTAATTGGATTTTTTTCTTTAATCTCCTCTAAGAAGAATTGCCCTTTGAAAAAGCCGGTAGTAGGGATTTTTCTTTAATCTTCTCTAAGAAGAATTGCCCTTTGAAAAAGCCGGTAGTAGGGCATTATTATTCCCTAGAAAAAAGGTGCTTTTTTTCTAGGGAAAGCGAATGCCTGTAACAAAATCAACAACAAAGTTAAACAGAGACAATTAGTTTAATAATACACAAACCAAAAAAATCTAAAATAACATGATCCTATTATAAGGCTGTTTTCGCAAACTTTGTTGCTATTAAATACCTGAAACATTCAGCACTGTATTTAAGTCTAGTTGCCCCTTTCCTTCCTAAAATAGTACCGTTATAGTGAAAAAACACTGTTTTCAATCCGAATTTTGGTTACATAGCAACAATCGTTCAGAAAAGAGCCTATTATAAAGATTTAGAAAAGATATTGCGTTTACCATACAAGTATATATAGATAAACAATGATGCTATTGTAATTAAAGGTCCAATTTTAACCACAGCTTCCCAATACTCTCGTGCCCATTCAGGACTATTTAACATTATTACAACTGGAAGATCATTCGTGGAGAAAGTTTGTATGTTGACATACAAAGGATTAAAGAGCAAATAAGCAATACAAGCTGAATAGATCCCTTGAAGGATTCTTGCCATAAAGAATGGTTTAAAGCGAATGTCTGTATCTGCAAGAATACTGGCAACCTGAGCCTGAATTGATAGTCCACCAAATGCTAATATAAAGCTAGCAATCATGACTTTTTCCACTAATTTTACATTTGTTTCACTGACTAACTGATTTCCTAGGGTTATTTCAAATATCCCTGTTATAAGAGGAACACTTAGTTCGGATGCTACATGAAAAAATGCTAAAATTCCTGAAATAATAATGGCAAATAGCTCTGTAACATGAATAATAGAAAGGATTTTATTGAAAACTGAGAACAATATGATAAATCCACCAATCATTAAAAGAGTCTGAATAGAAGAAATAACAGCGTCTCCAAGCATTTTTCCAAGCGGACGTCCCTCTTTTACTCTTGTCGTATGGAGCTCTTTAAATGCCATTGTTATCGAGGAGAAAAAGGTTACTTTATGATTATTAGATATTGTTTCGGTTGTTCCACCATAAAACCTCATCGTTAATCCCACACAAAAATTTCCTAAATAATGAGCAGATGCAAGGAGAATCCCTAATGCTGGATTATTAAAAAAACCAACGGCAACTGCACCAAATATAAATAATGGATTAGAAGAACTTGTAAATGAAACAAGTCTTTCTGCTTGTACAGATGTAAGTTGTTTTTCTTGTCTTAATCTTGCTGTAAGCTTAGCACCTGCAGGATTGCCTGATGCCATTCCCATTGCCCAAACAAACCCACCAACCCCTGGGACTCGAAAAATCGGTCGCATCAGTGGCTCTAACAAAACACCTATAAATTTTACAACACCAAAGCCTATAAGTAATTCTGAAACAATAAAAAATGGTAGAAGTGATGGGAAAACAACTTCCCACCAAATTTCTAATCCTCTTGTTGAGGCATCAAGTGATTCTTTAGGATTTAATATAATGGAAATGGTAAGTCCACTAATAAAAATAGCTAGGACTATTGTTTTTAGTTTTGAAAGACTCAAATGTGACGCCTCCTAAATCACAATCATAATTGAGGTACAGTATTGTAGTAGTGTCCGATCTTGTGAAAATAATATAAACAAAACGTATATAAGCATGTTCTATTGATTAAAAACAAAGGGCTTAGTAGTGGGTTCTGAATACATCAATACAAGAAATATGTACAATCCTCATTAATTCAATATACGTGAATAGGTACACATTTTAGACCATAAGAATGACGTATAGGAAAATTATCTATTTTTATAAATTATTAATAGCTCACTGTTGCTTTTTACACTGAATTAGTTGAATGGAATGAATGAGACTCCTATTTTTCAAAGCATGACAAGTAAGACTACAAGAACTGCTTTGAAAGAAGATATCTGTAATGGGAATCCAAACAACTATTTATCAGAATTCTAAGAAATAGTAACCTTTTCGAAGGATCATTTTGTATAGGGAGGGATTCTCTTTGGGTAAGAAACCTAAAATTGGTTTAGCACTTGGTTCTGGTGGTGCAAGAGGATTTGCTCATTTAGGAGTATTAAAGGTTTTACAAGATGAAGGTATTTCAATAGATTTAATTGCAGGAAGCAGTATGGGTGCTCTTGTAGGGAGTTTTTATGCTTCTGGTTTAAGCATTGAGAAAATGAATCAATTTGCGTTAGCTTTTAAAAGAAAATACTACCTAGATTATACAATTCCTAAGATGGGCTTTATATCTGGAAATCGTGTGAAAGAACTTATACGTATATTTACACATCAAAAAACGTTTGAACAACTTGATATTCCTGTTGCAGTTATTGCAACTGATTTATATGATGGTAAAAAAGTGGTTTTTAAAGAAGGATCTGTTGCTGATGCTGTTAGAGCAAGCATTGCGATTCCTGGAATCTTTGTTCCTGAAAAGATTAATGGTAGACTATTGGTAGACGGTGGAGTAGTTGACAGAGTTCCTGTTTCAGTGGTTAAAGAAATGGGTGCTGATATCGTGATAGCAGTAGATGTATCACATGTTAAGAAAAATGAAGATATTACATCGATTTTTGATGTTATTTTACAGAGTCTAGATATCATGCAAGATGAACTTGTTCACCATCGAGAAATTGCATCAGATGTAATGATTCGTCCACATGTAGAGCAATATAGTTCAAGAGCATTTAAAAATACGAAAGAAATCATCGAAATTGGTGAAAAAGAAGCTAGGTTGCAAGTTGAAAAAATACATAAGCTTATTGAGAAGTGGAAGGAGACCAACTCTGATGAAGAGTAAAACCATTTTTAGAACGAGTCTATTTTTAGCAATTATTGTTCTCATTACAACCTTTATTAAACTTCCTTATTATGTCACCCAGCCAGGAATGGCGTCTGAATTGCAGCCCATCGTAGAAGTGGAGAATGGGTTTAATAAGGAAGAAGGGAGTTTCTCTTTAACAACAGTTCGATTTGGTAGAGCAAATCCTTTAACTTATCTATGGGCAAAATTTAATGATTATCATTATTTACATCCTCTAAGAGAAATTAGACGTGAAGATGAGACAGATAAAGAGTATTTTAATCGTCAATTACATATGATGGAGGTTTCTCAGGAATCCGCAATCGCAGTAGCTTATAAAAAAGCAAATAAGATAGTTGATTTTACGTTTCATGGAATTTATGTTGATGGTGTTGTAGATGATATGCCTGCTTCAAGTATTTTGAATGTAGGGGATCGGATTCATCGAGTGGATCAAAATGAATTTAAAACAGCAGAAGAATTTATTGAATATGTTAGTAGTAAAAAAGAAGGTGATCAGGTTATTATTGGCTACGAAAGAGAAGGAGAACAAAGAGAAGCTAAAATTAAGCTAGCTCCATTTAAAGATCAGCCAAGTAAAGTTGGTATTGGTATTTCATTAGTAACAGATCGTGAAATTGATGTTGAACCTAATATTACTTTAAAGACTGAAGAAATTGGAGGTCCTTCTGCAGGTTTAATGATGTCACTGGAAATATATAATCAACTAGTTAAAGAAGATATTACAAAAGGCTATAAAATTGCTGGTACAGGAACAATTAATGCTGAAGGTGAAGTAGGACCAATCGGTGGAATTTCACAAAAAATTGTTGCAGCTGATCATGAAGGTGTTGATATATTTTTCGCTCCTAATGAAAAGAATAGTGCTACATCAGATTATAATGAAGCAGTTAACACAGGTGAAGACATTAAAACAAAAATGAAAATTGTCCCTATAGATACCTTTGATGAAGCGATAAACTACTTAATGAAAATAAAACATAAAAGCTAAAATATATTTCTATCCAAAATTACATAGCCACTCATAAAATGAAAAAATTATTAATTTACTTATTTTATGAGTGGCTTTATTGACTAAAAAAGAATGTTGCCTTTTTGTCACATTACCTATCAATTCGAATTGGAGGATGAGTAAACTCATCGTTTAGTCGTAAAGAACGTTGTGGTTCACTAAACACCATGTTGTATGTATAAGCAGCTTGAATGTCAATAGATAAGATTGGGTGTTGAAACGACGATACTTTTGAGATAATTGGTAATGAGATTTCTTTCTTAGTTGAATTTAAATATTTTTGACCTTTCTGATTCATTCCTAATAACCTTATGTATGGAGATGTTTCAGTTGTATTTATCATCTGCATTTGTTGCTTTGTTGTTTTTGTCAGTATGTGTGTACAGACTCTTTGAAGTCTTGTCCAGGTGTATCTTTTTGATTTTAATTTTTCCATAAGGTCCTGAAAGCTAGTTGATTTAATAATTATTTTTAGTATTCGATTTTCTAAACCTTCTTCTACCTCATAAATTGCTTCAAGGTCTTTACTACTCATTGTTAAAATGGAATATTTTAAAAAATGATAATAGCTCTCCCAATTGTGAAGAAACTTGTTATCAAATTTGTATTTGGTTAAAATATTCAATGTTTCTGAAGGTACATAGTGGCTAATCGTTGAATATTCATTTTCAACAGAGAATATTGCTTTTCGTATACTAGTAGCACTAGCAATTGTAGGACTTGAAAAAGTCTGATCATGATAATCAGCTGATGTCCGCTTAATTGTATAAGGCTTGATATTTGATTTTTGTTTATAAATTGCATGAACATAATGAAATCCTAAAATATTATTAGGTAATGAAAGATCTAACACTTCTTTATCTTTTGCTAACTCCTTAAATGCAAGTGTTAAAGCTTTAGGATAGCTTACTCCTGTTTTTACATGCTTTTTAATAAGTTCATCGTATTCTAATTGATTCTCCGTCAAAAATTCGTTCGTATGAAGAAATGGGTTTATATCACCTGACTCACTACCAAAGCAAAGGCTATTACAGCGTAATGCATCTAAAATGGAAACAGCGCCATTTGCGAAAGTTTCGGCTTTCTGTGTGGCAAAGACATAAGGCAGTTCAATGACTAAATCAACACCATTTAATAAAGCCATTTCCGTACGTTTCCACTTAGAGACAATTGCGGGTTCACCTCTTTGGAGAAAATTCCCACTCATAACAGCCACTACAACATCTGCATTTGTTTTCTTTATCGATTCTTTTAAGTGATATAAGTGCCCATTATGAAAGGGGTTATATTCAACGATAAGACCTAGAACATTCATGTTATCACCACAATTCCTTATACTATGTTAAAGCTCTTCTTGGTTTTAGATACTCTATGATGAGTGAGATCTTATAATTTACAGTCGTGTGTAACTGATTCTTTTTTAAAAACCTATCTTTTTATTATAGGTTATAGATCCTAAACGTTAAACCTCTCTATTTACTTATTTATTTGTTTTCTGTATAGTGGTTTAACGTAACAATAAATAAATTCATAACAAAAAAATTATAGGTGTTCATTTTGCAATATAAGAATTATCATGTATACTAACACTGTAAAGAAAAAATATTGACAAATTATTTTGCGAAGGCTATAATTACCTTTGTTGCCTTGAGGTGATACACGTTGAAATGGACAATTAGTCAACTACATCAATTGCAAAGCAAGGGATTGAAGATTGATGAAGAAGTTAATGTAAGTGACCTTGTCACAAGTCATAAAGACATACGTGATATAAGTCCAGTAAATGTTATTGGTAGAGCGGATCTAAGCTCAACTAAAGCAACATTTCACTTAACAATAACTGGTTCAATGGTTCTTCCTTGTTCTCGAACGTTAGTGGATGTTCAATATCCATTTTCAATTGATACAACAGAAACATTTTTATTAAAACCAGCAGATTATGATACGGAAGAGGATTTTCATCTAGTTGATGGTGATGTTTTGGATTTAACCCCAATAATAAAAGAAATCATTATATTAGAAATTCCGATACAAGTTTTCTGTGATGATGACAAAGTAGAAGGAGCTGCTCCACAATCAGGTAAAGACTGGGAAGTGATTTCTGAGGAAGCTCAGAATAACAAAGTTGATCCTCGATTAGCTGGATTAGCAAAATTCTTCGAAAATGACGAAAGCTAATGATATTTTAGCTAATATCTTACAATGAACCGATTATTTCGGATTCATCTATGTAATGCTCTTTAAGGAGGTGGGAATAATGGCTGTACCTTTTAGAAGAACTTCTAAAACAAGAAAAAGACTACGTCGTACTCATTTTAAATTACAAGTACCTGGTATGGTAGAATGCCCAAGCTGCGGTGAAAGCAAACTTGCACACCGTGTATGTAAAGCATGTGGAACATACAAAGGAAAAGACGTTGTAAGCAAATAATATTTTGCAAATAAAAACGTGAGAATCTATTGATTCTCACGTTTTTATTTAGCATCTTTTCTAAAAGATTGTTGCTAATTGACTAATTATCTGTTGAAAACAGCCTTTTTATCGCTTAAATGGTACTTTTATAGCAAAAAAGATGCGATTAGACTTTAAAGTGCTGTTTCCTTCAAGATTCTCAATGTAACATGTGTAAGAAAACAGCATTATTTAAGATCAAATCTCTGTAATTATGTAAATTTATACATGATTAGATTACAAATATTATTAGGCTATGTTAAAGCTTCATGTTGATTTTCAGCACTTTGTTGATTGGAGTGAAAGGCATGAGACCCCTGCGGGAGGAGCGTGTCAAAGGGAGACCCCACAGGCGCTTGCGCCGAGGAGGCTCCCGGACCGCCCGCGGAAAGCGAATGCCTGTAACGGAAATCAACAACAAAGTTTAACAGAGCCTATTATTAAACTACATACGAACAGTTATAACTCCTTTAATAAAAGATATAGCCTTAGTAGTTCTTGTAACATTAAGAGGAAAAGAAGTATATAATTCTATGGGAATACATAAAAAACTTCATATTATGTTTTTGTTTTGTACGATTCATTGTATTAATTTTAGGTAACAAATTTTCTATTTGAAAGAGAGGTAGAAAAGCATTGGAGAAAATAGTGGTAACAGAACCGATTGATGGAATAGTGGAATTAAAATTAAATCGTTCAAATAAATATAATGCTATTGAATTTGAAATGATGGATGAACTTAAAAAAAGTCTTGAAGAGCTTAAGGTTAGATCTGATTTAAAAGGACTTGTCATTACAGGTGAAGGCGAGAAAGCATTTTGTTCTGGAGGAGATATAGAGATTTTCCATCAGTTAAAAACACAAGAAGAATCCTATCAAATGCTTTCTAAGATGGGAGATATATTGTACGAATTAATGGTTTTCCCGATACCCACTTTTGCTTTAATTAATGGACTTGCCCTAGGTGGGGGTTGTGAAATAGCAACGGCTTGTGACTTTAGAGTAGCGAAACAAGGGGTGTCTGTTGGCTTCATACAAGGTAAATTAGCTATTACAACTGGTTGGGGTGGAGCAACAATGCTTCTAGAAAAATTAAGATATGACCAAGCGATGTCTCTTTTGTGTTCTGGAAATAAGATGTTAGTTGAAGAAGCAGAATCACTAGGATTCATTCATAAAATAATCAATAATGAAAATGACTTTTATACAGCTGCTTACAAACATATACAAGCTTCATTAATTGACCACCCAAATGTATTAAGATCTTATAAAGCAATAAAAGTAAATCAGTGGAAGCAAGCAGAATTACATAAACGAATGGTAAATGAAATCCATAACTGCTCAGTTTTATGGGGTTTAGATGAGCACCATCAAGCGGTTGAAAATTTCATAAATAGAAAAGGTAATTAAATGACAGAGTTAATAATAATGTTAGTCTCCTTCTTGTAAAAGGTATCTTGTGGATAATCATGTTTTTGTACAAATAGAAAATACTTTTATAAAAGTAATAGAGTGTAATTAGTCTATCTATTCTAGTAGCTGCATATGTATAGATAAAAAGTGACTATTGGAGGTATGAAAGATGACTACTACACGACAAGATGCTTGGACTCATGATGAGGATTTATTATTAGCTGAGGTGGTGTTGAGGCATATTAGAGAAGGCGCAACACAACTTGCAGCATTTGAAGAAGTTGGCAGAAACTTATCAAGAACTGCGGCAGCGTGTGGATTTAGATGGAACTCACATGTTCGTAAACAATATAAAACTGGCATTGAGGTTGCAAAAAAACAACGAAAAGAATTAAGATCTTTCACTTCAGAACAAGAACAACAAACAGAACAACAAGACTTTGCTAAAAAAGTGCAACAAGTAACAGAAACTTCTAACGAAAAAAATGGCAATCAAAATCAAAATACAAACACAATTAAGGAATTAATTACATTTCTTAAACAATATGAAGAGGCACCTGCAATAAATGAAATTCAAGAAGAAAATAAACGTTTATCAACTGAAATTATTGATTTAAAGGAGACTATTCAAAAACTTAAGCAAGAAAAAACTGCGTTAACACAGAATTTGCAAGTAATTGAAGCTGATTACCATGCACTAATTGAAATTATGGATCGAGTTAGAAAGATGGTTATTCTACAAGAAGATGAAAGAAATAGAAAAGTGAATTTCCAAATGGATAAAAACGGTAATTTAGCTAGAGTGGAAAAATAAAGAGTAATAAATAATCTAATATATTAACTTGTAAAATGAAGGAATTTAAAACTTGTTAAAGCGACACATAAATAGTTGAATGTTTATCAACTACTTATATGTCGCTTTTTCCATACTTTTATTTATTGTTCAGTTACTCCAGTTGGATACCAAACTAATGGATTTTCACCTTTATCACGATCCATATCGTATTTAACGGGCTCAAATTGCATTTTTGACCAAAAATCTCCTGACTTTACACGTGGATTCGTTTTAATGGGGAGGTTGAAAGCTTTGGCATAATCAACAAGTGCTTTACCATAACCTTTTCCTTGGTAATTCGGTAAAACCTCAAGCTTCCAAAGTTCTAAAAAATCTTGTTTAGGATTAAAGTATTGATCAAAGTTTTTATCAACTCGATAAAGACTCATCCTCGCTACCAGTTTGTCACCATAGTAAACTCCATAGAATGGTGAATCACTGTCGTTTTCAATGATATTAGACTGGAGATCTTCAAGCATTGAAAGCTCTTGAATTCCATATTCTCTAAATTTCTTAAATTCCTCTAATGTTTTATAATTTACTAATAACCTTTGAACTTTTAAAATGGTCAATTCCCCCTTGTTGCATCTAATTAATATTTATTGTGTAGTAAATTTTGGTTGTTATCATCTTGATTACTTTACAATTATTATAGCATGTAGAAAGAGTGGAGTGGTATCATTTAGTTACCGTTTTCATTCATCATAATAATTAAATAATTCTAGCAAGCAATTAGAAAATATAGGCAAAATTATAGTGATATTGGTCTCATTTTGATATGATAATGTGAGATGAATTATTTTATAAGAAGTGCGGAAAGATTGTAGGTAAAATTTACTAGTAGGTGGAATGAATATGGATATTGGAGTAATCGGAGCTGGTTCGTTAGGTTTATTATATAGTTATTACCTCTCGAAAAATTATTCTATCACTCTTTATACAAACAAAGTAGCTCAAGCTGACTCATTAAATAATAATGGACTGACTATACATCGAGATAATAACCAATATCATAGAAACATCCATGCTAGTGCTGCTAGGAAATATAATGAACAATTCTTAATTGTAACTGTTAAACAATACCAATTAAAAGATATTATCGAAATATTAAAATCGACACCAGCTAAAATCATTCTTTTTTTACAAAATGGAATGGGTCATTTAGAGCTACTATCTGAAATATCTCATCATCAAATTATATTAGGTATATCTGAGCATGGGGCATTAAAAATGAATGAAACAACTGTCCAACATACAGGTATTGGTTTAACTAAACTCGCTTTATTTAATAATCAAACAGATATAAAATCGATCCAACAAATTATTGAGCATCAACACCCGCTGTTCTCAATTAAATTATATCCCGAATGGGAGAAAATGCTGAAAGAAAAATTAATTGTTAATGCGACAATTAATCCATTAACTTCCTTATTAAGAGTGAAAAATGGTGCGCTAATTAATGAACCCTATTTCAATAAGTTATTTCATGAACTGTTTCTTGAGGTTGTTCATGTTTTAGGTGAATCAGATGTAGATGAACTTTGGTTACATGTACAAAAAATATGTGAAAATACGGCAGAAAATATATCGTCAATGTATAAAGATCTACAACAAGGGAATCAAACAGAAATTGACTCAATATTAGGTTATTTAATTGACAATGCACAGAATAAAGATATTCCATATATTAGATTTTTGTATCAAGCAATAAAAGGAATAGAAGAATAATTAAGGGGGGGTTATATGGACGTTTTTAGATGGGTTTTATCAATAGCTATTACCCTACCTTTAGTAAGTATGATTATTATGTATTTTATCATACGTTATATAGTAAGAAATAATAGAAAAACAATTCTATGGACAGCAGACTTAACAACTATTATTTTTATTGCATCTGTTCATTTCCATCTTGTAGTTATTTTTGAGAAGTCGTTTCTTTTATATATTATATTAGCATTAATAGGACTTATGGTTCTTTTTTATTATCTTGATTATAAAAAGAAAAAGGTGCCTTCTATAGCATCAGCATCGAAAAAGGTCTGGAGAGTGTCGTTTTTCGTTTTTTTTATAAGTTACCTTGTTTTAACACTTTATGGGATAGCAGAAGGAATTATTAAGAACACATTAACTATATAAAAAGGAAGGTTAAGCAAAGTTTTTTTGTTTCTTACGTATTAATGCTATACTCTAATTTGATATAAAAAATATATCTGATTGAATGAAGAATTCATAAATTTGCACTTATTCTCTCTCTAACAGAATGGAATGCTTAGCAAGTGCTACATACCTTTTTGAAGGAAAACTACCTCTTATGAATTGAGTAATAATCGCTGTTTTCTAAAAAATATTGCTAATTACCTTAATTATGCATTGGAAACTTGTTTTCATTTCATAAGGAATAATCACTCAATAAAGATATCTTAAGTACATAGTGTTGATTATAGAAATAAAGTTTACAAATACAGCAAATTTATTAAAAGCTCAATAATAGCAAGAAAAGGAAATAGTGTTTGTTACATTTTGCTGCTCAATTATTAGATTTGAATCTAGAAAGGAAGTTACTATATGGAGATTGTTGAACTCTCCCTGCGCTCTTCGAATTCATTTGTAAATGACTTAATGGAATATAAAATGAAGGATGAAACTTATTTTGATTATGATATTCATTCTGAAGATTACGTTCAAAGAAGAGCTGTGGATATAAAAAATCGCTCCTTTCAGCGTAATGAACTATCCTCATATTTAAAAAAATACACTAATCAATATTTATCTGGTCATCATAGAACTTTGGAGAATATTGAAAAATTGAAGAATCCTGATAGTGTTGTTGTCATAGGTGGTCAACAAGCAGGTCTTTTAACAGGTCCGTTATACACAATACATAAAATAATATCAATCATTGTCCTAGCTAGAGAACAAGAAGAAAAACTTGGAGTGCCAGTTATTCCAGTGTTTTGGATAGCGGGTGAGGATCATGATTTTGCTGAAATCAATCATATCTTTATCAATAAAAATAGCATGCCTAAAAAACATGTGATAAAGGATTCTTCATTTAAAAAACAATCTGTATCAGAATTGCCACTTAATCATAAAAAAGCAATTGAATGGATTGAACAAATTTTTGAAGTTTATGGTGAAACAGACTTCTCTAATCAATTAATTCAACAGTTAGTATCTAACGTTAAAGAATCTGAAACTTATGTTCAATTTTTTGAAAAGGTGATCATGAATTTGTTTCATGATGAAGGGTTGGTTTTGATTAACTCAGGAGATCCAGAACTAAGAAAGTTAGAAAAAAAATGTTTTCGCTTAATCTTAGAAAAAAATCAATCTATTTATAATGCTGTCGTTGAACAACAGAAAGAAATGCGTAATCGAGATTATTCTCCAATTATAGAGATGGCTAAAAACAGTGCAAATTTATTTTATCATCATCAAGGAGAGCGCTTTCTAATAGAACGTGATAAGAATGGAGAGTTTTTCGTACCAGATTTAAATCTGAGTTTATCTTATGCTAAATTAATTGACATCATTGAAACTAACCCAGAAAAATTAAGTAATAATGTTGTGACAAGGCCGTTAATGCAAGAATTCTTATTTCCAACACTTGCTTTTATTGCAGGTCCAGGAGAGGTAACATATTGGGCTGAGTTAAGAAAAACATTCTCGTTGATGGATATGGAAATGCCACCAGTTATGCCGAGATTACAAATAACTTTACTTGAGAGATCCATTGACAGAAATATGGGGGAAACTGGGGTATCACTTGAAAATCTTCTTCTTAGTGGTATCGAAGATGCGATGAAAACTTATTTAGATGCAGTTACACCTATCGATATAGAAAAAATTGTTAATCAAGCAAAGGAAGAAATATCTGAAATCCATTCGAGGCTTGTGAAAGCAGCTGTAAAAGTGGATCCAAGCTTAGATCCAATGCTGCAGAAAAATGGAGCTTTTATCCAAGATCATCTTGATTTCCTACTGAAAAGTGTAGAAAAACGTAAAAAACAACAACATTATGTTCAATTAAAGAAATATAAATCAATTGAAATCTCACTTGCGCCAAATCAACAACCACAAGAAAGAGTGTGGAATATTTATTACTATTTAAACAGATTTGGTCCAAATTTTGTAAGAGATTTGCTGAACTTGTCATATTCTTTTAATGAAAAGCATAAAATTGTCAAATTATAAATGAAATTATTTTAAAAATCCTGTTATTACAGGGTTTTTTTTTTGTGAAAACAAATGTAAAATAGGAAGTGGAGATAAGTGGGGGGAAGTGGTGAGTTAAGGAGAGAAAGTGGGGGCAATGAGCATGTTTATGGGAGAATACCAACACACCATCGATTTAAAAGGCAGAATGATTGTCCCATCTAAATTTCGAGAAGGATTAGGTGAAGCCTTCGTATTGACTAGAGGATTGGATCAATGCTTATTTGGTTACCCGATGAGTGAGTGGAAAACAATCGAAGATAAACTGAAAGCTCTCCCATTAACAAAGAAGGATGCACGTGCATTTACTCGTTTCTTCTTTTCTGGCGCGACTGAATGTGAATTAGATAAACAAGGTCGTGTTAATATTGCTACACCACTTTTGCAGTATGCAAAACTAGAAAAAGAATGTGTTGTAATCGGCGTTTCAAATCGGATAGAACTATGGAGTAAGTCTATTTGGGAAAAGTATGTTGCTGAACAAGAAGATTCTTTTGAAGAGATTGCGGAAAATATGATTGATTTTGATATATAATCTTCACTTAAGCAAAATATAAACTAAAGTGGACAAGCTAATAGAAATGATTTGAAAAGGTGGTACAACTTATGTTTAAACATACAACTGTTTTACTAAAGGAAACTGTTGACGGCTTAAATGTGAAAGAAGATGGTACATACGTCGACTGTACATTAGGTGGAGCGGGCCATAGCAGCTATCTGCTATCAAAGTTATCTGAAAAGGGTCATTTATATGCATTTGATCAAGATGATGTTGCATTAGCTAATGCAAAAGAGAGATTATCTAATTATGATGGAAAAGTTACATTTGTTAAAAGTAATTTCCGCTATTTAGCTGAGGAGTTACAAAATTTAGGTGTAGATAAGGTGGATGGAATTATTTTTGATTTAGGAGTTTCTTCACCACAGCTTGATACACCTGAGCGAGGATTTAGTTATCACCATGATGCACCACTAGATATGAGAATGGATCAGGACTCGGAAGTATCTGCTTTTGAAGTTGTCAATAACTGGTCATATGAAGCTTTAGTAAAAATTTTCTTTAGATATGGCGAGGAAAAATTTTCTAAGCAAATTGCGAGAAAAATTGAGGCACAACGTGAAGCTCATCCAATAAAAACAACCGGAGAATTAGTTGAAATCATTAAGGATGCGATACCAGCTCCAGCTAGAAGAAAAGGTGGTCATCCTGCTAAAAGGATATTCCAAGCTATACGAATTGCTGTTAATGATGAATTGAAAGTATTTGAAGAAGCTATTGAACAATCCATTGATTTGTTAAAGCCTACTGGAAGAGTTAGTGTGATTACCTTTCATTCTCTTGAAGATCGAATTTGTAAATCAGCATTTAAGGAAGCAGCAACACCACCTGAGTTACCTCGTAATATGCCCATTATTCCAAAAGGGTATGAGCCGAAAGCTAAACTAATTACGAGAAAGCCTATTTTACCTTCTGAAGAAGAACTTCAGGAAAATAATCGTGCGCGCTCTGCTAAATTAAGAATTATAGAAAAAATATAAAGTTTTAACATTTTAAGGCACAATGTGAAAATTTGACTAAGGAGGTTCCACGTATGAGTAATTTAGCAAGAAAATTAGAACAACAAAAACAAGAGCAACATCAACAAATGCCTAAACATGAACCAATTATTATTAAAAGAAGAGCCACAATAACATTAGGTGAGAAGTTTCTCGTTATTTTACTCATTGGCCTTTTTGTTATAGGAGCAGTTAAAATTGTTTCAAGTAGCTATACTCTTTACCAAGCAAATATCGATATCCAAAAAATGGAATCTAAGATTGATGAACAGTCAAAGCTTAATAGTGACCTTCATGTTCAGGTTGAAGAGTTAAGTACATATGAACGTATTTGGGAAAAAGCAAAAAGTTTAGGTTTAACTTTAGATCAAAATAGTGTTAAAACAGTACAAAACTAATAGTGCATATTTTAAGGGGCTAGACTACTATATAAAAAAGTGGTTTAGTCCCTTAAAAGTATTATAGGATTATTGTGACGAGGGTGGTATGATTAACGAGGAGGTTTTTTATGAAATTGACTCAGAAAAATAAAAACATGAATAGAGGAGCAGCAGTTTTATCTGTTTTTTTTGCGTTGCTTTTCTTAATTATATTTATTCGTTTCTTTTATATTCAATCAACAGGAACAGTTCATGGAGAGGCTTTAGTGGCAAAAGTTGAAGAACTTTATAAAAGCCAGAGAACAATTGAGGCAGAAAGAGGATCGATTTTAGATCGTAAAGGTAATGTTATTGCTGAAGATAAATCTTCATATAAGCTAGTAGCCATTCTTGATGATAAAATAACAACAGACCCTGATAAACCTCAACATGTTGTGGATGTCTCGGATACAACACAAAAACTAGCACCATTAATAAATATGGAAATAAGTGAAGTAGAGAAGCTTCTTTCTAAAGACTTGTATCAAGTAGAATTCGGTGTAGCAGGTAGAGATATTAGCCATAGTTTAAAAGAAGAGATTACTAAGCTTGATCTTCCTGGGATTATTTTTAGTCGTGATACACAACGCTTTTATCCAAATGGTATTTTTGCATCACATCTAATAGGGTATGCTCAAAAGCAAGAGAATGATGGAGAAGCTGTAGGTATGATGGGCCTTGAAAAAACATTAGATAAATATTTGCATGAAGAAGATGGATTTGTGAAATACCAAAAAGATGGATATAACTGGAAATTACCAAATAGTAAAGATGAAATAACTGCACCAGAAAATGGAAACGATGTTTATTTAACAATTGATCAAAAAATACAAACCTTTTTAGAAGATGCGATGAATCAGGTTGTAGATGAATATACTCCTGAGAAGATTATTGGAGTTGTTGCAGATCCAAAAACGGGAAAAATATTAGCGATGAGTCAGCGTCCAAGTTTTGATCCAAATGTAAGAGATATAAATTCTTATTATAATGATGTTGTTTCTTCTCGTTATGAACCTGGTTCTACAATGAAGATATTTACGCTTGCATCAGCTATTGAAGAAGGTGTTTATAATGGTAATGCAACCTTTCAATCTGGCTCATATTCCGTTGATGGTCCAGATATTTACGATCATAATAAAGTCGGTTGGGGACCAATCACGTTTAACGAGGGAGTCCAGCGTTCTTCCAATGTTGGCTTTTCTATTATCGCTGATAAACTTCTAGGAACAGATCGTTTTTATCAATATCTCAATTCTTTTGGATTTTTAAAACCGACTGGAATTGACCTTCCAGATGAGGTTAATAGTAAGTTTAATTTTACCTTTCATCGTGATAAAGTTTCTACATCATTTGGACAAGCATCAGCTGTAACGCCAATTCAACAAATTCAAGCGGCAACAGCAATAGCAAATGGTGGGAAAATGATGAAACCGTTTGTCATAGAAAAAATAGTTAATACTGATACAAATGAAACCGTTAAGGAAACCAAACCAACAATTGTAGGAGAACCGATTTCTGATAAAACATCTAAAGAAGTATTAGATCTCTTAGAAACTGTTGTAACTGGAGAAAAGGGTACGGGTAAACTTTTTAAAATTGATGGTTATCAAGTAGCTGGTAAAACAGGAACAGCACAAATGTATTCTGATTCTGGTGAAGTGCTTAGAGGACATGATAACTATATTTTTTCATTCCTTGGAATGGCGCCAAAGGAAGATCCTGAATTAATCGTTTATGTTGCAGTACAAAGACCAAAATTAGAAGGACAGGCTGGAGCAATGCCTGTATCTAAGATTTTTAATACTGTTATGAAAAATAGTTTGCAATATTTGCAAATTGATCCTACAGATACCGTAACTGGAAATGATTCAAATGAACTAAATCAAGGAATTAAGCTTCCTTCATTTAAAGATCAGAACATAAAAGAGGTTACGGCTAATATTGAGAAGTTAGGTTTGAAACCAGTCATTCTTGGAGAGGGTCCAAGTATTAACTCACAATACCCTGACGCAAATACATCAATGATTATAGATGAAAAAGTGATGCTGAAAACTTCTGATTCTGTTAAAATGCCTGATATGAAAGGTTGGTCTAGAAGAGATGTTATGAAGCTAGGTTATCTTTTAAATTTAACAATAAAAACGGAAGGTTCAGGTTTTGTCGTAAAACAAAGTATTAAAAAAGGAAGTATAGTAAAACAAGGTGATTTACTAACTATTTCGTTAGATTCTCAAAAGCCTACAGTTGAGAAATCGAAAAAGGCTGAAGATAAAGATCAATAGTTTAATTTTTAGATATACGGATCTATCCCTTTAATTGCAATCGATGAGGGTTCTTAAAGTGTAGAGTCTAGAGCTGCTCAAAATTGAGCAGCTCTTTTTGGCACCTTGCATCAGTGGTTACCTTTTTCGAAAAAAATCTTTCTTATTTAATGAAAATTTAACTATTCCCTAGCTGTCATTTTTTCTTCAGTCATAAGTCTACTAAAAATGGATGTAAAGTAATATATCATCTTCCATTGCGTATTGTTTTATAACTTGAACCTGAACTGGGCGCTTGCAATCTTAATGATTCAGAAAGATTATATTCAATGATAATCATCAGTTGTTTGAGTTCTATTCTCTTTCGTACAAGCATATATTTTGAACGAGCCTAGACAAGGGGGGATAGGATATGCGGGTTTCAAATGTGACAGTAAGGAAGCGACTTGCTTTAACATTGCTTTTTGGTTTGTTAGTTTTTTTAGTAATTGATATACGTCTAGGATATGTTCAGTTTTTTCTTGGTAATACATTAACATCAGGTGCTAAAGATTTATGGAGTAGAAATATACCCTTTGAACCTGAACGTGGAGAAATCTTAGATCGAAATGGTGTTAAGCTTGCAACGAATATGAGTGCACCTTCAATTTATGTTGTTCCAAGACAAATTGAAAATCCTGCTGAAGCTGCTAAAGAGTTAGCAGCAACATTAAATATGTCAGAGGAAAAAGCTTATGGGCATCTTACAAATAAGGTATCCATTGAACGGATAAATCCTGAAGGTAGAAAAATTTCTCATGAAAAGGCAAATGAAGTGAGAGATTTGAATATTAAAGGGGTATATATAGCTGAAGATTCTATTAGATACTATCCTTATGGGAGTTATTTGTCACATGTTCTTGGTTTTGCGGGAATTGATAACCAAGGGTTATTAGGATTAGAATCTTTTTATGATGAGCAGTTAAAAGGTGAAAAAGGATATGTGAAGTTTTTTTCGGATGCTAAAGGCCAAAGGATGCCAGATGAAGCAGATGATTACACAGCCCCTGTTGACGGTAATAATTTAAAATTAACGATTGATTCAAGAGTGCAAACGATTATTGAAAGAGAATTAGATAATGTACAGGCTACATATAATCCTGATGGTATTATTGCAATTGCAATGAACCCGAATAATGGAGAAATCTTAGGAATGTCAAGTCGACCTGATTTTGATCCTGCTAACTTTAGGAATGTTGATCCAATGGTGTATAATCGTAATTTACCTGTATGGAGTACCTATGAGCCAGGTTCTACATTTAAAATTATTACATTAGCAGCAGCACTTGAAGAAAAGAAAGTTGATCTTGAGAAAGATGATTTTAATGATAGTGGTTCAGTTGAGGTAGATGGAGCTAGGTTGAGATGCTGGAAAAGAGGAGGGCATGGACATCAAACGTTTTTAGAAGTTGTTCAAAATTCCTGTAATCCAGGGTTTGTAGAGCTAGGACAAAGGCTAGGTGAAGAAACTTTATTTAAGTACATTAAAGATTTTGGATTTGGCCAAAAAACAGGAATTGATTTACAGGGTGAAGGAACAGGTATTATGTTTAAGCCTGAACGTGTAGGGCCTGTTGAGCTTGCAACTACAGCATTTGGTCAAGGGGTTTCCGTGACACCAATTCAACAAGTAACTGCTGTTTCAGCAGCTGTTAATGGTGGGATTTTATATACACCTTATATTGCGAAAGAATGGGTTGACCCTATTACAAATGAGGTAATAAGTAGGCAAACACCAGAGGCAAAACGAAGAGTGATTTCAGAAGAAACATCAAAAGAAATCCGTTATGCACTTGAAAGTGTTGTGGCACTAGGGACGGGGCGTAATGCATATGTTGATGGATATCGTGTTGGTGGAAAAACAGGTACAGCACAGAAGGTTAAAGATGGAAGATATATGGAGAATAATCATATAGTTTCATTTATTGGATTTGCACCTGCAGATGATCCGCAAGTTGTGATATATGTTGCTGTAGATAATCCAAAAGGAACTGTACAATTTGGAGGAACTGTAGCAGCTCCTATCGTGGGAAACATTATGAGAGATGTTCTCCCGGAAATTGGTGTGAAACCAAGAAAGGATCAAATAGAAAAAGAATACAATTGGCTAGACACAAAATTAGTAGAAGTTCCGAATATTATAGGATTAACAAAACAAGAACTTGCAGAGCAAATGGTTAATTTGAAACTTGATGTTTCTGGTGAAGGAGATGTTGTTGTGCAGCAATCCCCAAGCGTTGGTGTGAAGGTGAAAGAAGGTTCTAAAGTACGTGTGTTTTTAGGTGAAGATAATAATAAAGATAAATCTGATAAGGATTAGATGAAAGAAAGCATGCCTTTTTAAATAATAAAATGGCACGCTTTCTTTCTGTTATATTCGCAAAAGTTCATCTGATTTTGCTATATATCTATTCCTTACCATTATGATATGGATGTGGTAATAGATAAGATGTTCATATTACAGAACTTTAATATCATTTATAAGGTTTGTGCTAGTTAATAGACAAAATTTTTCAGAAGAAATGTTTTATTTTATTAAGAAAATGAAACGAAGGATGGCTCTTTTTTTATAAGTAAGATAAAATAAGGACGGAGAACAAAAACTAAAAAAGAATTGTTTGAACAACAGAGAGAGTAGACGTAAAGCTTTGTGATGAAAGTAGGAATTAATAATGAAACTAAATGAAATGCTTACATATTTACAAAACCAAAAAAATGATCTTGACGAAAATCCTTTTATTCATTCAATTGAAATGGATTCCAGGGATGTTGGTAAAGGAAGCCTGTTTATTTGTATTGAAGGATATACTGTTGATGGACACGATTACGCAGAAACAGCTGTTAAAAATGGTGCTGTTGCCATTCTGGCAGAAAAAGAATTAGATGTAAACGTACCTGTTGTTATTGTGAAAGATACAAAAAGAGCAATGGCTAGGCTTGCTGACATTTTCTACGGGCAACCTACTCATCATATGCATCTTATTGGTGTAACTGGAACAAATGGTAAAACAACTACAACACATATTATCGAAGAAGTATTAAATGAAGCGAAAAAGAAGACCGGTCTAATTGGGACAATGTACATAAAGATCGCCGATGAACTTAAAACAGCTAAAAACACAACACCTGAAAGCTTAACATTGCAAAAGACATTTTATGAAATGATGCAAAAAGATGTTTCTCATGCGATTATGGAGGTTTCTTCACATGCCCTTCATTTAGGTAGAATTCATGGTTGTGATTTCAATGTAGCTGTATTTACAAATTTATCACAAGATCATTTGGATTATCATGAAACCATGAAGGACTATCAATTTGCTAAAGGACTTTTGTTTGCTCAGCTAGGAAATCGATTCGAACATGATAAAATAAAAATTGCTGTATTGAATGAAGACGAAGAAGCTTCAAAAGAATACAAAAAAATGACAGCTGCTAATATTTTAACGTACGGAATTGATCAACAAGCAGATATTATGGCTAAAGATATTAAAATGACATCAAAAGGTACTCAATTCACTCTTACTACGCCAATGGGAAAGAGAACAGTAACAATTAATATGGTTGGGAAATTTAGTGTTTATAACGTTTTAGCTGCAGTAGCAGCGTGTCTTGCTTCATCTATTGATTTAGAGACGATAATTAAAGCTATAGAGTCGGTAAAAGGTGTAAGAGGACGTTTTGAGCTTGTAGATGTTAATCAGGAATATACAGTGATTGTTGATTATGCACACACACCAGATAGCTTAGAAAATGTACTTCAAACAATTAAACAATTTGCAGAAGGACATATTTTTTGTATAGTAGGTTGTGGTGGAGATCGAGATAAGACAAAACGTCCATTAATGGCTAAAATCGCTTCACAGTATAGTGATGAACCAATCTTTACATCTGATAATCCAAGAAGTGAAGATCCTCTAATGATATTAAAGGATATGGAAAAGGGTGTTACAGGTTTACACTATCACGTAAATCCTAACAGAGAAGAAGCGATACAATATGCTGTTAAACATGCAAAAAAAGGTGATGTCATATTAATTGCTGGTAAAGGACATGAAACATATCAGCAAATTGGTGATAAGACTTTTGACTTTGATGATAGAGAAATTGCAATAAAAGCGATCAGATCATTCTTAAAATAATCTTTTTTAATGCTTAATGATGATATAAAACACTAATGATATTGTCGTTAATAATAACGAGTCTTTTTCTAAGAATAAGCGTCTGAAGAGAAAGCCTATAGATCGATCTTAGTAAGAAGCTCCCTGACTGCTAACGGAGTGAATGACCTTAAAGGAAATTAAAAATGAAGTATAAAAAGTGTCAAAATAAAAAATCTATTCTAATGTATATGTGTTTATAAACAAAAATGATGTAGTTAGAGAACTTTTTAAATCATAGAATAGGTAACAAAGATAGAAAGAGAAGTTGATAAGATGATTGAAAATACGATAGTAAAACATATTTTTGAAAATGAGACATATGATATTTGCATATATAACATGCTCGTATATAGCAATAAAACATTGATAGAAAGGGGGAAATATACATGTTAGAGCAAGCTATATTAATTACAATAGCCATGGGATTCTTAATAAGTGTATTATTATCCCCACTTATTATTCCTTTCTTAAGAAGATTGAAATTTGGTCAAAGTATTAGAGAGGAAGGTCCAAAATCACATCAAAAAAAATCAGGAACCCCTACCATGGGCGGAGTCATGATTATTTTTGCTATTCTTATTACTACAATTGTGATGACAGGGAAATACTCTCAATTGAGTGTTGAGATGTATTTATTATTATTTGTAACTCTAGGTTATGGATTGTTAGGGTTTTTAGATGATTTTATAAAAGTTGTTATGAAAAGAAACCTAGGATTAACTTCTAGACAAAAGTTGTTAGGGCAAGTAATCATCGCAATTATTTTTTATATTGTCTATACGCAATATGATTTCTCAACAGAAATTAGCATACCTGGAACAAGTTTCTCACTCGATTTAGGTTGGGGATATGTAGTACTTGTGATCTTTATGCTTGTTGGTGGATCAAATGCAGTTAATTTAACTGACGGTTTAGATGGATTATTATCAGGAACAGCTGCAATAGCGTTTGGAGCATTTGCAGTGCTCGCTTGGAATCAGTCTCAATTAGATGTTGCAATTTTTTCTGTTGCAGTAGTAGGTGCTGTACTAGGATTTCTAGTTTTTAATGCACATCCTGCAAAGGTATTTATGGGTGATACCGGGTCACTTGCTTTAGGTGGTGCAATTGTTGCGATAGCCATCTTAACTAAGCTAGAAATATTACTTGTTCTTATTGGTGGAGTTTTTGTTATCGAAACTTTATCAGTTATTATTCAGGTAATCTCTTTTAAAACTACAGGAAAACGAATATTTAAAATGAGCCCCCTTCATCATCATTATGAACTAGTGGGATGGTCTGAGTGGAGAGTTGTTGTTACGTTTTGGTCGATAGGATTGATATTTGCAGTACTCGGAATTTATATTGAGGTGTGGTTGTAATTGAAAAATATTAATGAGTATGTACATAAAAATGTTTTAGTTATAGGTTTGGCAAAAAGCGGCTTAGCAGCCGCTAAATTATTACATAAGCTAGGTGCAAATGTAACAGTTAATGATTTGAAAGCTAAAGAAGAAGATGTTGCAGTTCAAGAATTATTAGAATTAGGAATAAACGTGGTTACTGGTGAACACCCACCATCATTGATTTCTGATCTACTTGATGTGGTAGTGAAAAATCCTGGCATCCCTTATTCGAATCCGCTTATTGTATTAGCAGAAGAAAAAAGAATTCCTATATTAACAGAAGTAGAGTTAGCTTATAAAATATCTGAAGCAGATATTATTGCTATTACAGGGTCAAATGGAAAAACAACGACAACGACCCTTATCTATGAAATTCTTTTAGAAGATAAAAAACAGCCTCTAATTGCAGGTAATATTGGAACTGTAGCTTGTGAAGTCGCACAGAATGCTACAAAAGAAAATGTTATTGTTATGGAATTATCTTCTTTTCAACTGTTAGGAACAAGGGAATTTAAACCTAAAATTGCAATGATATTGAATATCTTTGATGCGCATTTAGACTATCATGGTACAAAAGATGAATACATTTATGCAAAAAGTAAAATTTATGAAAATCAAAGTGCTGATGATATATCGATAATTAATTTTGATGATGAGGATGTTATGCGTAATGCTGGAACTTCTCAAGCGGAGAAACTCTTCTTTTCATCAACAAAAGAATGTATGGATGGTACATATCTAAAGGATGATAGTATTTGGTTTAAAGGTGAACATATTATCGAAATCAAAGATATCGTACTTCCAGGTGAGCATAATATTGAAAATGTCCTAGCAGCAATATCTGCAGTAAAGCTTAGAGGCGTATCTAACCACTCCATAAGAAAAGTATTAACTTCTTTTAATGGTGTAAAACATAGGCTTCAATTTGTTGGAGATGTATCACAAAGACGATTTTATAATGATTCTAAAGCAACTAATATATTGGCTACAAGTAAAGCACTGCAAGCCTTCACTACACCAACAATATTGTTGGCAGGTGGTCTTGATAGAGGCAATGAGTTTGATGATTTGAAACCGTATTTAACAAATGTAAAGGCAATGGTTTTATTTGGGGAAACAGCACCAAAATTAGAACGTATAGCAAAAGAATCTGGAATAGAAGTAATCAAACGTGTCGATAATGTGGAACAAGCAGTATATTCGGCGTTTGAAGTTTCCACATCAAAAGATGTTATATTATTATCTCCAGCATGTGCAAGTTGGGATCAGTATAAAACTTTTGAAGAAAGAGGAGACATTTTTATTGGGGCCGTGCATAAGCTTAACTAAGGGCTTGTACAATGTTTATTTGTAGTCAGTGCGCTTTAGCGCTTACCTATGATCGTAACAGCCCTTAATAAACTTGGTACAGGGGTGTTCGGCGTTGACAGCAAAAAGGTCTACACCAGATTTTATATTAGTTATACTAACATTACTTCTCTTAACAATAGGTCTTGTCATGGTATACAGTGCAAGTGCAGTTTGGGCAACATATAAATTCGACGATTCGTTCTTTTTTGCGAAACGTCAGCTGTTATTTGCAGGTGTTGGAGTTATCGCGATGTTTTTTATCATGAATGTTGACTATTGGACATGGAGAACTTGGTCCAAAATGATTATTATTATTTGTTTTTTTCTCTTAGTAGCAGTTTTAATTCCTGGAATAGGAATGGAGCGTAATGGCTCGCGAAGTTGGATTGGTGTTGGTGCATTTTCAATTCAACCTTCTGAGTTCATGAAATTAGCGATGATTGCTTTTTTAGCAAAGTTTTTATCAGAAAATCAGAAAAAAATTACTTCCTTTAAAAAGGGTCTAGTCCCTTCACTTGGTCTTGTTTTTACTGCTTTTGGAATTATTATGCTACAACCTGATTTAGGAACTGGGACAGTGATGGTCGGAACATGTATTGTTATGATATTTGTATCAGGTGCAAGAGTTATTCATTTTGTGTGGTTAGGACTAATTGGTGTTGCAGGGTTTGTAGCACTCGTTTTATCAGCACCATATAGAATAAAACGAATCACTTCTTTTTTAGATCCTTGGGAAGATCCCCTTGGTAGTGGATTCCAAATAATCCAATCATTATATGCTATTGGGCCTGGTGGTTTGTTTGGTTTAGGAATAGGGCAAAGTAGACAAAAGTTCTTTTATTTGCCTGAACCTCAAACAGATTTTATTTTTGCAATATTAGCTGAGGAGTTAGGGTTTATTGGTGGATCTTTTGTTATTCTATTATTTGGATTACTACTTTGGAGAGGAATTAGAATTGCTTTAGGAGCACCAGATCTATATGGTAGCTTTTTAGCTATTGGTATCATTACAATGGTTGCTATTCAAGTAATGATCAATATAGGTGTAGTCACTGGACTCATGCCTGTTACTGGGATTACTCTTCCGTTTTTAAGCTATGGAGGATCTTCTTTAACTCTCATGCTCATGGCTATAGGCGTTTTGTTAAACGTGAGTAGATATTCTAAATACTAAGATAAGAAAAGAAGTTTTAATAATGGTTGTTTATCATTTACAATATAAGAAGTTAAATTAAGGCTGACAAGGTAAGTGACAAACTTAAGAGGAAGATCCTCTAAGCAGTCCTTAATAGTCAGCCTTTAATACGTTTTACATAGATTGCATATGTTTATAAGATAACTATTGTTTCATGTTTTATAGGTTTTGGAACGAGATTGTTTGCAACGGTTATAAGAACATATTATATAAAGCTTTGTTAAAATTAGTGTTGATTTCCTTTTTAGGTATTCGCTTTCCATAGTATTTTCAAGTAAATTCGTCGAATAAATGTAAAGATGATATAAATAGAGGTCGAAAATATATCGAGATCAAGAAGGTTTATTCATTCATAGTAGTAAGATCATGATCAAAAAATAAACAGAGAAAATTAAAAAGAGTTTAATTAAGTTATGTAAATAAAAACAATTTATTATCAGAAGGGGTGGAGACAACTATGAAGGTTGTAGTAAGTGGTGGAGGAACTGGGGGACACATATATCCTGCATTAGCATTAATTAACGAAATAAAAAAACATGATCCTAACGTTGAATTTTTATATATTGGAACAGAAAAAGGATTAGAGAATGATATTGTTCAAAGAGCAGGAATTCCTTTTAAATCCATTGAGATAACAGGTTTTAAGAGGAAAATATCATTTGAAAACGTGAAAACTATTTCTAGATTTTTAAAAGGTGTATCTATAAGTAAGAAATATTTGAAGGAATTTAAGCCGGATGTTGTAATTGGAACTGGTGGATATGTTTGTGGACCTGTTGTTTATGCTGCCTCAAAATTAAAAATACCAACTGTTATTCATGAGCAAAACAGTTTACCAGGGGTTACAAATAAATTCCTTTCAAGGTATGTAGATAAAGTTGCTATTTGTTTTGAAGATGCAAAAAAATACTTCCCTGAGCATAAAGTGGTGTTAACAGGTAATCCACGTGCATCAGAAGTACTTGGTCAAGATGCAGAAAAAGGAAGAATGACTTTAGGATTAAAGAATCATCAGAAAACAGTTTTAATTTTTGGTGGTAGCAGAGGAGCAAGAGCCATTAATGACGCAGTGTTGAAAATGATACCTTCTCTAGCAGGAAAACCTTATCAAGTTGTTTATGTTACAGGAGAAGTGCACTATGAAAAGGTAATGGCTGAGATTAATAAATTGAGTGATTCTTCAGAGGTAATTGTTAAACCATTTATTCATAACATGCCTGAAGTGTTAGCAGGTGTTGACTTGATTGTTTCTAGAGCAGGTGCAACCTCTTTGGCAGAAATTACAGCACTTGGCTTACCAAGTATATTAATTCCTAGCCCTTATGTAACAGCAAATCACCAAGAGGTAAATGCTAAATCATTAAGTGATTATCATGCAGCGATATTGCTAAAGGAGTCAGAATTAACTGGTGAAACCTTGCTTTCTAAGATTGATTATATTTTATTAAATCAAATGAAACTAGATGAAATGAGAAAAGCGTCCAGAGAATTAGGTATACCAGATGCCGCTAAAAGATTATATAAAGTCATGCAAAATATAAGTGTAAAATAGAAAAATTCGTTCATGTATAAAGAATGAGGAGGTATTATATGAGTAACTTACTAAATGATTTAAAAAATGCAGATATTGGAAAGGTTCTTGAAAATGAACCATTGTCAAAACATACAACAATAAGAATTGGTGGACCTGCAGAGATCTTGATTGAACCTTCTAATAGTGAGATGTTGACCAAGGCTCTAGAAATTATTAAAACATACGGAACTAAATGGAGAGCAATTGGAAGAGGATCAAATCTTCTAGTTGCTGATAAAGGTATTGAAGGTGTTGTGATTAAATTAGGTTCTGGTATGGATGAAATGGAAATTGATGGTGATGTTATAACTGTTGGTGGAGGATACTCAATTATAAAGCTGGCAACTTTGATTAGTAAGAGAGGTTTATCCGGTTTAGAGTTTTCTAGTGGTATACCAGGATCAGTTGGTGGAGCAGTATATATGAATGCTGGTGCTCATGGCTCTGATATGTCTAAAATTGTGAAAAAAGCACTCGTGTTGTTTGAAGATGGTACATTGGAGTGGTTAACAAACGAAGAATTAGAATTTTCTTATCGGACCTCAGTTCTTCAAGAAAAAAGACCTGGCATATGTATACAGGTTGTTTTACAACTTCAAGAAGGTGAGAAAGAAGATATTGTAGCGGTTATGCAAAAAAACAAAGATTATAGAAGAGATACACAACCATGGAATTTCCCGTGCGCTGGAAGCATTTTCCGTAATCCACTACCAAATTATGCTGGCCAGCTTGTTGAAGATGCAGGTTTAAAAGGGCATCGAATAGGTGGAGCACAAGTATCTGATATGCATGGCAATTTTATTGTGAATGCTGGTGGGGCATCTGCTCAAGATGTATTTGATTTAATCGAATTTGTGAAAACAAAGGTTTTTGAAAAGTATGGAATTACAATGGAAACAGAAGTTGAAATTATTGGTAGTAAATAATCATATTCAACACCATTATTTCCTTTTATTGTGTTATAATAACAACGGACAATAAACGAATTAAAAAAGTAATGAAAAAATAAACGGCATGATATATGCCGTTTGTTTTATCATTCAAGATATTTGTTTATTAGCACTACTTATTAAGTCCTTTTTCAGCAAACAGCGTTGCATATTGTTAGTAAATCATTCTTTGTATCAAGATCCTTTACTGAAATACTGTTTATAGAAAATTAGCAATATACTTCATAAAGGCTCTTTGCTGAAAGATTGTTGCTACTTGACCTAATTCTCCGTGAAAAACAGTGTTTAATCTCATAAAAGAGGGACTATTCTAGAAGAAAAGATGCCACTAGACTTTATATAGTGCTGTTTCCATAAAGTATTAAAAAGCAACAACGTTTACGAAAAACAGCTTTCATAAAATAGACATAAAAAAACAAAAGACACTTAATATAATCTTTATGTATTTTATATAGTAAAACGTAAATAAAAAAGTTCCTAGTACATGATGCTAGGTTGGGGTGAATTGTTTGGAGAAAAAAGTTGTTTCGTTAGAAGATCGCATACCAAAATTACAACAGCAGCGAAAACATAAAACAAATCGCAGACTTATTTCTTTTTTATCAATATTTTTCCTATTAATATTACTTGTTATTTATTTTCAATCTCCACTAAGTAAAGTTTCAACAATAACAGTGAATGGTAATAAACACGTTGAATCAAATGAAATCATTGAAATGAGTGGTATTTCAACTTCAACAGGTTTTTGGAATATTAATTCAGATCATGTAAAGAAAAAGGTTGAAAAACATCTGCAAATAAAAAATGTGAAAGTTGAAAAAAAATTGCCAAATTACATTGTTTTAAATGTCAAAGAATTCGAGAGTATTGCTTATCTCGAAAAAGCTGGTGAATATCTTCCAATATTAGAAAATGGACAAGCTCTTCAGGAACGAATTGTTACAATACCGGCAGATGCTCCAATTTTGATTAATTGGAAAAGTGATGAAGAAATCTCAGAAATGATTAGTGAATTAAAAAAGTTATCACCAACTATTGTAAACTCAATTTCAGAGATACATCATACTCCAGGTAAGACAGATCCATGGCTCGTTAAACTATACATGAATGATGGCTTCGAAGTAATAGCTACCGTTCGAACATTTTCAAAGAAGATGGAAAAATACCCAAATATCGTTAATACCCTTGACGAGAATAGTAAAGGTGTCATTCACTTAGAAGTGGGTTCTTATTTCAAATCTTACGATCAATTAAAGAAAGAGGAGGAAGTAGAAAATGAAAGTGAAATTGAGGGGTAGTTATGTTATTTTATCCCTTGTTCTCTTAGTATTAGGTTTCTTAATATCCTACTCCTTTCAATTAACTAAAGAAAAGAATAAAAATCACACAATTACTACAGAGCAATGGGATAAAGAGTACTCAATAAGATCTCAACTCATTATGAATGAGGAAATGAATAGAGAGCTTCAAAAGGAACTATTTGCAAAACAGGAAGAAGTAAAAAAAATTGAGGAATCTCTAAAGGATCAGAAGCAGGTTTATTTTAATCTTGTAGAAGACGTAGAGAAATACCGTATGTATGTTGGAGATGTGGCTGTAGAGGGAAAAGGTGTAGAGGTTGTCTTAGAAGATGCTTCATATGTTCCGGAAGGAGAGAATGTTAACAATTATATTGTTCATGAAAGTCATATTTTTGATGTGATAAATGAATTATATATTTCAGGTGCTGACTCTGTGTCTGTAAATGGACAGAGGTTATCACGTCATTCCTATATTTATTGTAATGGACCTGTAGTAACAGTTGATGGTAATCAATTTCCTGCTCCATTTGTTATAACGGCTATTGGTGATCCTAATGTTTTAGTTGCTTCTTTGAATATTACTGGGGGAATTATAGATCAGCTTGCTTATGATAATATTGTTGTTTCTATAGAAAAAATGGAAAAAATAAAAATGGAACCATTGTTGCAAGAACAAAAAGCATCATCTTAATTAAAGGAATAGGATAATTTTTAGTAAAGGCTGTTTTCGTAAACTTTGTTGCTTTAACAACTCTAAGTTTACAGCACTATATAAAGCATATTAGCATCTTTTCTTCATAGGATAGTACCTATTTTGCTATAACGACAATGTTTCCACTGCATAATTAGGTCCATTAGCAACAATCTTTCAGAAAAGAGCTTTAGTAAAAGAATAGCTAGGTGATTTGTATGAAAAGTAAGGATTGGAAAAAAGGAATTAGTTTTACTTTCCTTCTGATGATATTTGGAATGATGCTTGCAGTTCAATTTCACACCATTCAAGAACCTATTGTTAGAGATACTCGTGATATGTGGCAATTAAGAGAAGACTTAAAAAAACAACAGGAGTTACAGGTAGAGCTTTCGAGTGAAATTAGAAAATACAATGAAATGATCAAAACTTACGAAAATGAAGCTGACCAAAATCCAGAAACTGCTTTAAAAGAGACTCTAAACATATTAAAAGAAGAAGCAGGTTTAACAGAAGTTACAGGTAATGGTATAACGATAACGATTGACAGATTGTTTTCAGAAGAGTTATTAGGTACCCCTATTCAAAATATTTCACCAGAATTACTGAAGCGATTAATTAACGAGTTAAATTCATACGGTGCTAGCAATATTTCCATCCAAGGAAGACGTGTGATCAACTCTACTGTTATACGTGATATTAATGGACAAACAAAAATCGATAATTTTAGCTTGCATACATATCCAATTAAAATAAATGTTATTTCTGACAATGTTGAAAAGCTCTATAATAGAATGAATGCTTCAGCAACAGAAGAGGATTTTGCAATCGATAATCTAAGTCTATCCATATCAAACCCAGTTGAAGACTTAACTGTACCAGCATATGAAGACACAATTCGTGTAAAGAATATGAAACCTATAGAAGAGAAGGGGGGATAATATGTGGCTGCCAATACTTGGTTTGATTTTAGGTATATTTTTAGGACTAGTTTCAGAGCTGCGAATTCCCCCAGAGTATTCTAACTATTTATCAATCGCCATTCTAGCAGCACTAGATACGTTGTTAGGTGGGATAAGAGCACATTTGCAAGATATCTATGATGAAATGGTGTTTGTATCTGGTTTTTTCTTTAACATTATTCTTGCTGCAAGTTTAGCTTTTCTCGGTGTGCATCTTGGTGTAGACTTGTATCTAGTAGCAGTTTTTGCTTTTGGTGTAAGATTGTTTCAAAATATCGCTGTAATCAGAAGAATTTTAATTTCAAAATGGTCAATTTCAAGAGAAAAACCGAAAAAAAGTTGATTATTTTAAAGGGAATTCGAATTATTTGACGAATAAACACTAGTGAAGCAAAAATCAAGAAATATTAAAAAAATATTTTGTTACAAATATGTAAAACTAGATTCATTGTTATGTTGTTCTTCAAAGACTAAAATAAGAAGAGTAGTAATAGATGAGGAGGTGCCTTAGAATGAACAGCAATGAACTATTTGTAAGTCTTGACATCGGTACATCCAGTGTTAAAGTAATTATTGGTGAAATGACAAATGATGCTTTAAACATAATTGGTGTTGGTAATGTAAAATCAGAAGGTTTAAGAAAAGGATCTATAGTAGATATAGATGAAACCGTTCATTCTATAAAAAAAGCGGTTGAGCAAGCGGAACGAATGGTTGGAATCTCATTGAAAAGAGTTGTAGTTGGTGTTACTGGAAACCACGTGCACCTTCAGAATTGCCATGGAGTTGTAGCTGTTTCTAGTGAAAACAGAGAAATATCTAATGAAGATGTAAGAAGAGTGTTGGATGCAGCACAAGTTATATCTGTTCCACCTGAAAGAGAAATAATTGATGTTATTCCCCGTCAATTCATTGTAGATGGATTAGATGAAATTAATGATCCTAGAGGGATGCTAGGTGTTCGTCTAGAAATGGAAGGAACTATTATTACGGGTTCTAAGACGATTTTACATAATTTATTACGTTGTGTAGAGCGCGCAGGATTAGAAATCACAGATATATGTTTACAACCATTAGCAGCAGGTTCTGTCGCTTTATCAAAGGATGAGAAAAACCTTGGTGTAGCTCTCGTTGAAATAGGTGGTGGTTCAACAACCATTGCCGTTTTCGAACAAAACCATCTTATTGCAACTAGTGTTCTTCCAATTGGTGGAGAGCATATAACAAAAGATTTATCAATTGGTCTTCGCACGACAACTGATGAAGCGGAACGTATTAAGCTTAAGTATGGACATGCTTATTATGATCATGCATCAGAAGATGAAATTTTTGAAGCGTCTGTCATTGGCTCAGATCAAAAAAGAACCTTTAATCAATTAGAAATTGCTGATATTATTGAAGCTAGAATGGAAGAAATTTACGAGCTCTTAGTACATGAACTAAGGAGAATTGGAATACAAGATCTTCCTGGTGGATTTGTTCTTACTGGTGGTACAGTTAGAATGCCAGGAGTACTTGAATTAGGACAAGTAATCCTTCAAAATAGTGTAAGAATTGCCAGTCCTGATTATATTGGTGTTAGAGAACCACAATATATGACAGGTGTAGGATTAATTCAATTCGCGCACAAGAATGCAAAAATACAAGGTAGAAAAATTGGATCTAATGTAACTGTAAATGCTGTTGAAGTTGCAGCAACGCAAGAACCTCAGCAACATCGTACAAGACCACAAAAACAGCAAGAAGATAAAAAATCAAATAAAGTGAAGAAATTTTTTGGCTACTTCTTTGAATAGTTTACATCAATTAGAAGTCATTTGATGGATTAGGAGGATTTCGCATGTTGGAGTTTGATACAAATATTGACGGCTTAGCTACCATCAAAGTTATCGGTGTAGGTGGCGGTGGTAATAACGCTGTTAATCGAATGATAGAGCATGGAGTACAAGGTGTTGAATTTATCGCAGTTAACACTGATGCACAAGCTTTAAACTTATCTAAAGCAGAAGTTAAGATGCAAATTGGCTCAAAACTTACTAGAGGTTTAGGAGCAGGTGCAAATCCAGAGGTTGGAAAGAAAGCTGCAGAAGAAAGTAGAGAGCAGCTTGAGGAAGCATTAAGAGGCGCTGATATGGTGTTCGTCACTGCAGGAATGGGCGGCGGAACTGGAACAGGTGCAGCACCTGTTATTGCTCAAATTGCTAAGGATTTAGGAGCTTTAACTGTTGGTGTTGTTACAAGACCATTTACATTTGAAGGTCGTAAACGACAAATGCAGGCTGCTGGTGGGATATCAGCAATGAAGGAATCTGTTGATACTCTTATTGTTATTCCAAATGATCGCTTACTTGAGATCGTTGATAAAAATACACCGATGTTAGAAGCATTTAGAGAAGCAGATAATGTTTTGCGACAAGGTGTACAAGGTATTTCAGATTTGATCGCAACGCCAGGATTAATTAACTTAGACTTTGCTGATGTAAAAACGATCATGTCTAACAAAGGTTCAGCTCTAATGGGTATCGGTGTTGCTACAGGTGAGAATCGAGCTTCAGAAGCTGCGAAGAAGGCTATATCAAGTCCATTATTAGAGAAATCAATTGATGGAGCACAGGGTGTATTAATGAACATCACAGGTGGAATGAATTTAAGTCTTTATGAAGTTCAAGAAGCTGCAGATATTGTTGCAACAGCTTCTGATCAAGAAGTGAATATGATTTTCGGATCTGTCATTAACGAAAATCTTAAAGATGAAATTATTGTTACAGTTATTGCAACTGGTTTTGCTGAGCAAGATACAAATCCTTTAAAACAGCAGCCACGTCAATTTAGTGGTACAGCTAATACTGTGACCAAAACGGCTCCAAAGCGTGAAAATAAACGTGAGGAAATGCCACAAGAAACTCCACGTAATAACGTTCAACAGCAATCTGATGACACATTGGATATTCCAACGTTTTTACGAAATCGTAACAAACGCCGTTAATTAAAGATAATAAAAAAGGTGCTGATCTTAGAGTCAGCACCTTTTTGAATTGCTTAATTTTAGGCTTTATTAAAGATTATGTTGATTGAACCTGAATCTATAAGATTTTTACTTAGAGAAGTGTACCAAAGAGAGACACCATATGCGCTCTCTATACGAGGAAGCTCCTGAACAACACTTGGTAAATCGTATTTTGAAAAAGCTGCTTTCCTAAACATTGTTGCTTTAACAACTCCAAGTTTACAGCCCTATATAAAGCATAGTAGCATCTTTTCTTCATAGGATAGTACCTATTTTGCTATAACAACAATTTTTCCACTGCATAATTAGTTCAATTAGCAACAATTTTTCAGAAAAGAGCCTTGAAAAAGCCGCTAGTCATGCTTTTTCAATCTCTGCGGTTGAAATCTACTCTTATATACGATTATTTCCACAATACATTAATATTTGTAGTAAGGCCAAGTTCTGTAACAAAATAAAAACTGAGTAAATAGCCTCTTTCTCCACTCTACCTTCATTATAGGAAAACATACTTTTTTGAAGTATATCTTTCGCTTAAGTCACTAAATGGAATCACTTCATAAAACCTAGCAACTAAGAAGTAAATCGTTGCAATATTGTTAGTGTAACAGTTCTAACAAATTGCGTTACTCATTACAACGCTAAATTTAATCAGTTTCGAGAGTTGAAATAATATTATTTAGAAATCAAAAGGTACGTATATATGAGCCTTGAAAACCTAGTAAACCTAATGGTGAAATTTATCCAACCTTATTAATTTGTTTCTATATACTATCAATATTTGTTAAATGTGATTTAATTAAAAATTATTCTTCATAGAGTCTAAATCTGATTTTTAGTAGAAGATGACTCCCTCTCATGATAACTCGACAAAAATTCTAATAATCTTGCAAAAATACTTACACTTTATCGGCAGTAATTGACAGACTTCCTGTCTGTGAAGATTTATACTAATTGCTAACAGGTCCTTATAGGAACTAATCTACAAGATAAAGCCTCTGTTTATATACACTGTTGATTAAGAAATAAAAAGGATTTTTCTTAGCGATAACTGGATCAAACTTCAAAAATGATAAGAGTGGAGAAATAATCGGTTATTCTGCAGAAATGGAGTATATTCTTTTCGTCAAAATCAACTTTACAACAGAGTGGGGGAAAAAAGTAGGACCTATTATTCTACATAGGGGAAAGGAGTAACAAATGTCTATTTATTTAGACGTTATTTGGCTCTTGAACTTTTCCTTTGATTTGCTGTTACTTCTTTTAACAGCCATTACATTAAAAAGAAAAGTGTTCAAATTAAGAATTTTCTTTGCTTCTCTATTAGGATCAAGTATTGTTTTAATGATGTTTTCACCATTTGCATTTATAGCAGTACACCCATTTGGGAAATTGGCGATCTCACTTATTATGGTATGGGTAGCATTTGGTTTTAAGCGATTCAGCTATCTTTTTCAAGGTTTGCTCACATTTTATTTTGTCACTTTTGTGGTAGGTGGTGGAATGATTGGAGCTCATTACTTCATTCAGTCAGAAGTTAATTATGTCGATGGAATCTTGATGACAAATTCTACTGGTTTTGGCCACCCAATTAGCTGGATATTTGTTTTAATAGGGTTTCCTGTTACTTGGTTTTTTTCAAGAAAAAGGATTGAAGGCATAGAGACAAAGAAAATTCATTTTGAACAACTAGTGACTGTTACGATTAAAGTAGATGCAACTCAGTTCACTTTAAAGGGGCTAATCGACAGTGGAAACCAGCTTGTTGATCCAATTACAAGAAGTCCAGTGATGATTATTGACACATTGACGGTTCAGGATTACATACCAAAGCAATTAGTGGAACTAGCATTGCAGGATGATGTGATGAAATCGATTAGTGAAAGTAATGAAAGTCACCCATGGGAACATCGAGTTCGCATTATTCCTTATCGTGTTGTAGGAAGAGATAATCAATTTTTACTTGGTTTTAAACCTGATGAAGTGTGGATAGAAACAAATGATGAGAAAATTAAGGTGCAAAAAACAATCGTTGGCCTAAATAGAACAAAGCTGTCTTCAGTGGATGAATATACATGTATTGTTCATCCGAAAATGCTTCAAGGCCAATCAATCCAATCTGTATCTTAACTTTCATATACTTCTATCTTACTCTAATTCTTTTATTTTAGAAGGGGGAGGAAAATGAAAAAATTAAAATTACATCTCACTTATTTATGGTATAAGCTCTTAATCAAACTAGGAATTAAAACTGATGAGGTTTATTACATCGGTGGAAGTGAAGCACTACCACCACCTCTCTCAAAAGATGAAGAAGAAGTCTTATTGCAAAAGCTACCTAGTGGTGATCAAGCAGCAAGATCAATATTAATTGAACGCAACCTCAGATTAGTTGTTTATATAGCAAGGAAGTTTGAGAATACCGGTATTAACATTGAGGATTTAATAAGCATTGGAACGATCGGATTGATAAAGGCTGTTAACACATTTAATCCCGAGAAAAAAATAAAACTAGCTACATATGCTTCTAGATGTATTGAAAATGAAATTCTTATGTATTTAAGAAGAAATAATAAACTGCGATCTGAGGTTTCCTTTGATGAACCTTTAAATATTGATTGGGACGGTAATGAACTGCTTTTATCAGATGTAATGGGAACAGAAGATGATATTATAACAAAAGATCTCGAAGCAAATGTTGATAGGAAATTATTAATGAAAGCACTTCATCAGCTTAATGATCGGGAGAAACAAATCATGGAGCTTCGCTTCGGCTTACTTGGTGGAGAAGAGAAGACGCAAAAGGATGTTGCAGATATGCTTGGTATCTCACAATCCTATATTTCTAGACTAGAGAAGAGAATTATCAAAAGATTACAAAAAGAATTCAACAAAATGGTTTAAAAATTTTTTTTACGTTAAGAATTCCTTTCGTATCAATTAATAAGAGGTTATTAATCCTTCCTAACTTGAATAGCTTGTGCATATTTTTTCCACTCGAGGAGATACTTAACACTGTACAGCAACTCCTGTTAGGAGGGAAAAAGGTGACAAGAAATAAAGTTGAAATCTGTGGGGTCGATACCTCAAAACTTCCAGTTCTTAAGAATGAGAAAATGAGAGAACTATTTAAGCAGATGCAAAGCGGAGACATATCAGCAAGAGAAGAGCTGGTGAATGGCAACTTAAGATTGGTACTTAGCGTTATCCAGCGTTTTAACAACAGAGGAGAATTTGTTGACGATTTGTTTCAAGTTGGCTGTATAGGATTAATGAAATCAATCGATAATTTTGACTTAGGCCAGAATGTCAAATTTTCAACATATGCTGTACCGATGATTATCGGAGAAATTAGAAGATACTTAAGAGATAACAATCCGATCCGCGTTTCTCGTTCACTAAGAGATATCGCGTATAAGGCGCTTCAAGTTAGAGAACGGCTTATGAGTGAAACATCAAGAGAGCCCACTGCAGAAGAAATTTCGAAGGTATTGGATGTTCCGCATGAAGAAATTGTTTTCGCGTTAGACGCCATTCAAGATCCAGTATCATTGTTTGAGCCAATCTACAATGACGGGGGAGATCCAATCTTTGTTATGGACCAGCTTAGTGATGAGAAAAATCGTGATATTCAGTGGGTCGAAGAATTAGCATTAAAAGAAGGTATGAGACGACTGAACAGCCGTGAAAAGTTAATTTTAAGAAAACGATTTTTCCAAGGAAAAACTCAAATGGAAGTGGCAGAGGAGATTGGCATATCACAAGCACAAGTCTCGCGTTTAGAAAAAGCTGCAATTAAACAAATGAATAAAAATATCCAGAATTGAGACTACTTTTTAAAAGTAGTCTTTTTTTTGAAAAGCAAAAAAATAGGTAATTTATTTGTTTGTCTCTCCGCAATCCGAATATATAGACTTAATTTTAGAAATAAGCAGTGCGGTTCTTTTTTAAAAGACTCTTTTCTGAACGATTGTTGCTATGTAACCAAATTTGGAGTGAAAACAGTGTTTTTCACTTAAGGTTACTCATTTATGAAGAAAAGATGTCACTAGACATAAAACAGTGCAGATTGTTTTGGATATTTAAATGCAACAAAGTTTGCAAAAACAGCCCTTTTTGAAAAAGAAGGATGAAGTTTCAATATTTTCAATATCATATCCTACCCGTATTTAAGTAAAATTTACGATCCCTTTTCAGAAAAATATAAAACCTTTTGAAATTTTTAACCAGTCTTTAACATACATATAAAAAAGGAAGGTTTGGACTTGTTGAAAAAACCTGATTGGAAATTATATAAAATGCTTTTCCATATTTATTGAAAACATAAATAGTATTTAAAAAAAGGCTATGTTAAGGTTTAAGGTTGATTTTTAGCACTTGGTTGATTGGAGTGAAAGGTAGGAGACTCCTGCTTAGAGAAGCGTGTCAAAGGGAGACCCCACAGGCGTGCAGCTTACGAGGGAGGCTTCCTGACCTAGGAAAAAACGAAGTGCATTTTTTCCCGGGAAAGCGAATGCGTGTAACGGAAATCAATCACAAAGTTTAACAGAGCCAAAAAAAATAATCTATATTCAATAAACAATAAGGGGGACTATCTTTTATGTACATTTCGGATTTTCAAACAAAAGACGTTGTTAACGTTTCAGATGGGAAGAAAATGGGGAATATTGGTGACTTTGATATAAATGTTACAACAGGTAAAATTCAAGCCATTATAATTAATGGTCAAGGAAGAATGCTTGGTTTTTTTGGAAAAGATGAGGAGTTTATTATTCCTTGGCGGAATATTGTGAAAATCGGTGAAGATGTGATTTTAGTAAGAATGAATCGTCAAAATGAAATTCAAGATGAATAATTTAACTTTCATGCTAAACCTTAACAACAAGTTGTGGTAAAATAAAGTCGATAGTTATGTAATAAATGTCGAAACTAGAGGGTTGTTTAGAATGACAGCAGAACCTTTTCAACTAAGAGAAGAATCATACTTGTCAATATACCTGTGGAATGAAAAAGATAGTAAATTGAAAGTTGGATTTACAACAAAGCATGGAGGCCAAAGCATAGAAGAATTTTCTTCTTTAAATTTAGGACTTCATGTTCAAGATCAACATGAAAGTGTTATGAAGAATAGAAATTTTCTCTCGAGAAACATCTCTTTTCCTTTAGAAAAATGGATCTTTGCTGAGCAAACACATTCAAATAACATTAAAAAAGTATCAAAACCACATAGTGGTAAAGGGATAGGGAGCTATAAAGATGGAATAATGGATTGTGATGGTCTTTATACGAATGACAAAGGGATTATGCTTTCGCTTTGTTTTGCGGATTGTGTGCCTTTATACTTTTTTCATCCAAAATCGAATTTCATTGGTTTAGCCCATGCAGGCTGGAAGGGCTCTGTTCAAGATATAGCCGGTGAAATGGTAAGGAAGTGGACAATTGATGAAGGTCTTCCTTATAGTGAAATCTTAGTAGCAATTGGGCCTTCTATTGGTGCATGTTGTTATAAGGTTGATGATAGAGTCATCACATCGGTTAATAAAGTACTTCTTGAAAAGTATCCTTTACCATATGAAAATATAACAAGTGGACAATATAATTTAGACCTAAAACAGCTTAACAAAAACCTGCTTATGCAAGCAGGTATAAAAGTAGAAAATATATTAGTTTCACAGCAATGTACAAGTTGTGAAACTGATCTGTATTTTTCTCATCGAAGAGATGACGGAAAAACAGGAAGAATGTTAAGCTTTATTGGTATTGATGAGGAGGCTTAACTAAAATTGTTGGATGTGCAAGCGAATTTTAATAAAATTAGACAAGATATCAAACAAATATGCGACCGCATAGGACGTAATCCAGAGGAAATTCGAGTGGTTGCTGTCACTAAATATGTTAGTATACAACGGGCCAAGGAAGCGATTGAGGCTGGAGTGATTCATTTAGGAGAAAATCGTGATGAAGGATTAAGTGAGAAATTTCAAGAGCTTGGAGATGCTGCAACATGGCATTTTATTGGTTCACTTCAAACAAGAAAAGTGAAAAATATTATTGATAAAGTGGAATACATACATTCCTTAGATCGTCTTTCACTTGCAAAAGAAATTAACAAACGAGCAGAAAACCCCGTAAAATGTTTTGTGCAGGTTAATGTTTCGGGAGAAGAATCAAAGCATGGCTGCAAACCAGAGGAATTAGAAACCTTTATTAAAGAACTATCACTATTTACAAATATCAAAGTAATAGGGTTAATGACGATGGCTCCATATACTGATAACAAAGATCATATTCGTCAATGCTTTCAATTATTAAAAAGGTGCCAAAAGAAGGTACAAGCTTTAGAACTCTCTACTGCACCATGTAATGAATTGTCGATGGGAATGTCTAATGACTATGAAATCGCAATTGAAGAAGGCGCAACTATTATTAGAATTGGTACTTCACTTGTAGGAAATGAAAACGGAGGTGGATAACGAATGTCAATTAAAAACAGATTTAAAAGTTTTTTTGCATTAGAAGATGAAGAATATGAATATATTGAAGATGACCATGAGAATGAATATGAAAGTCAGCCACAACAACAAACATTACCACAAAAACAACAGTCACAAGGACATAAGCAAAATGTAGTTAGTTTGCAAAGTGTGCAGAAATCCTCTAAAGTTGTTTTAAGTGAACCAAGAGTTTATGCAGAAGCCCAAGAGATAGCAGATCAACTTAAAAACCGTAAAGCTGTCGTCGTCAATCTTCAAAGTATACAAAGAGATCAAGCAAAGCGAATTGTCGATTTCCTTAGTGGAACAGTTTATGCTATTGGAGGCGACATTCAACGAGTTGGAATGAATATTTTTCTGTGTACTCCCGATAATGTTGATGTGTCAGGATCAATTTCAGAATTAGTATCAGAAGAAGAACATCAAAGGTGGTAGGCAAACATGGTTTTATTACACAACATAATTAGTACTTTGATATCAATTTATTCGTATGCGATAATTGTATACATTTTATTATCGTGGTTTCCAGGTGCAAGAGAATCTAGCTTTGGTGGATTATTAGCAAAAATAGTTGAGCCCTATTTAGAGCCTTTCCGTAAAATTATTCCACCTCTAGGAATGATTGATATTTCACCGATTGTAGCGATTTTAGCGTTAAGACTTGCACAATCTGGATTAACTTCTATCTTTAATATGATAGGTTAAGGGACTATTCGGTCCCTCTTTTTTTTCTAGAAAAACGACTTAGTGAAGGTCATTAGAATTAGTGGAGTGTATTTATGAATCATATATATCAACATTTTCGTAGTGAAGAACGTCATTTTATTGATCAAGTGACCGAGTGGAAGGACAACGTACTCAATCAATATAGTCCAAAGCTAATAGATTTCTTAGATCCTCGTGAACAAGAAATTGTTTCATCAGTTATTGGAGACAATTCAGAAGTGAAAGTCTTGTTTTTAGGTGGTATTCATGAAACAGAAAGGAAAAGAGCTTTTATTTTTCCTGAATATTACGAGCCGAGTGAAGAAGATTTTCAGCTATCTCTTTTTGAAATACAGTATGCTAGTAAGTTTGTTACATTAACTCATAGAAATGTATTAGGCTCTCTCATGAGTTTGGGTATTAAACGATCTAAATTTGGTGATATACGGTTTTATCAAGATATTGTTCAAATCATCTGTGCTAATGAAATAGCAGACTTTTTAAACATGAACTTTAATGAAGTAGGGCGCTCAAAAATCAACATTAAAGAAAGACCGTTAAATGAGCTTATTCCACATGAAGATGAAGTGCAGGAGCTAGTTACAACAGTATCATCATTAAGACTAGATGTTGTTGGTGCTGCGATTTACAATATATCACGGCAGAAAATACAGCCTCTTATTACTAATGAGTTAGTTAAAGTGAATTGGAGAGTCGTTGATTCTACATCATTTGAATGTCAACAAGGAGATACTATTTCGATAAGAGGATACGGAAGAAGTAAATTAACAGCAATAGAAGGCAAAACAAAGAAAGATCGTATCCGAATTATTGTAGAAAAGCAAAAGTAAAATAATTATATATAAAAAGTAACCATTTAGGTGAGGGGAATTTGTACATATTAATTATCATTGTCTTTTTTCGTAAGGCTGTTTTCGAAAACTTAGTTGCTTTTACATATCCGAAGAAATCAGCACAGTATTTAGTCTGGTGGCATCTTTTCTTCTTAGATTTGTATATTTTTTGTTATCAAAACAATGTTTTAGTGAATACATGTGTTATTTAGCAACTAATTTTCAGAAGAGAGCCTTATCATTTCAGTATTGTTGGGTTGGAAAATTCACCCTTTATTGCAATGATAAACGGTCTTACGTACCCGATTCATTTCATTCAGTTTAAAATAAAATTAAGAAAATGCAGGATATTTCAACAAACCTGTCGAAATATGATTTATAATGTTGTCAAGGATTAACTATTTAACTACATATTGGAGGTGGCATCCATGCCTTTAACACCGTTAGATATCCATAATAAGGAATTCAACAAAGGTTTCCGTGGATACGATGAAGATGAAGTAAACGAATTTTTAGATCAGGTTATTAAAGACTATGAAATGGTCATTCGTGATAAGAAAGAATTGGAAGCTCGTGTCTCAGAATTAACTGAAAAGTTAAACCACTTCACTAATATTGAAGAGACTCTGAATAAATCCATTATTATTGCGCAGGAAGCTGGAGAAGATGTCAAGCGCAATGCTCAAAAAGAATCAAAGCTTATTATTAAAGAAGCAGAGAAAAATGCTGACCGCATTATTAATGAGTCTTTATCTAAATCACGTAAAATTGCTATAGAAATTGAAGAGCTTAAAAAACAATCAAAAGTTTTTAGAACTCGTTTTCAAATGTTAATTGAAGCTCAATTAGATTTACTTAAAAATGATGATTGGGATCATTTATTGGAATATGAAGTTGAGCCAATATTTGGAGAAGCAGAAGAATCTAAAAGCTAAACTTGACTTTTTGTTTTTTTATCGCATATAATACGAAAACATAGAGGTTTTTTACAAATCTAGTTTAACTAACATTATATAAAAATGTTGAAAGGGATAGTATTCCTATAAATCACTTATAAAGCGAATCGAGGGTGGTGTGAGCTCGAGATAAGATTATAGGAGGAAGATCACCCTCGAGTTCCATACTGAACACATAAGTTAGTAGGATATGGCGAATCATTCACGTTAAGAATGCTTGAGTGGATTAATTTTTGTAGTTAATCTAATAGGGTGGTACCGCGAGAAAACCTTCTCGTCCCTTGTGGGATGAGAAGGTTTTTTGTGTTTTTATTTTTAGCTAAGTGAAAGTTTAATGTTAATTTTAGCTCTTTCTTGAGGTGATTAGCTTGTAACTCCTGAGGGAAAAGCGCGTTAAACACCAAAGGTAAAAAATAAGAAACATTTTTATTAAAACATCAAGATCAATTAAAACATTTTACAAGATTAAATTGGAGGATTGAGCATGGATTATAAAGATACTCTTTTAATGCCAAAAACAGAATTTCCGATGCGAGGAAATTTGCCTAACAGAGAACCAATAATGCAAGAAAAATGGGAAGAAATGAATATTTATAAACAAGTACAGGAACGTACAAAAGAAAGACCACTATTTGTATTACATGATGGACCACCTTATGCAAATGGTGATATTCATATGGGTCATGCTTTAAATAAAATTTTAAAAGATTTTATTGTTCGATATAAATCTATGAGTGGTTTTTGTGCTCCATATGTTCCTGGTTGGGATACACATGGTTTACCAATTGAAACTGCATTAACAAAAAATAAAAAAGTGAAAAGAAAAGAAATGTCTGTTGCGGAATTTCGTAAACTTTGTGAAGAATATGCTTGGGAGCAAATTAATGGACAACGCGAGCAATTCAAACGTCTTGGAGTTCGTGGTGATTGGGATAACCCATATGTCACACTAAATCCTTCATATGAAGCACAGCAAATTAAAGTATTCGGTGAAATGGCGAAAAAGGGCTATATTTATAAAGGTCTTAAACCAGTATATTGGTCTCCATCTAGTGAATCTGCTTTAGCTGAAGCTGAAATTGAATATGCTGACAAACGATCACCATCTATTTATGTTGCTTTTCCAATTCAAGATGGAAAAGGTGTACTAACTAATGATGAAAAAATTATTATTTGGACAACAACTCCTTGGACAATACCTGCAAACTTAGGGATTTGTGTACACCCTGAGCTCGAGTATAGTGTTGTTGCTGTGGAAAATGAAAAATTCGTAGTAGCTTCAGATCTCGTGAAGACAGTTGCTGAGACAATTGGATGGGAGTCTTATGAAGTTGATCGAACTCTTAAAGGTGCCGAGCTTGAAAATATTGTTGCAAAACATCCAATATATGACCGTGAATCACTTATTATGCTTGGAGAGCATGTAACAAGTGATGGTGGAACTGGATGTGTTCATACAGCTCCTGGACACGGAGAAGATGACTTTATTGTTGGTCAACAATATGGATTAGATGTTTTGTGTCCTGTTGATGCTAAAGGATATATGACGAAGGAAGCGGTTGGCTTTGAAGGTCTATTCTATGATGAGGCTAATAAGCCAATTACAGAAAAGCTTCAAGAAGCAGGGGCATTATTAAAACTTCAATTTATTACTCATTCATATCCACATGATTGGAGAACGAAGAAGCCGACTATATTCCGTGCTACTGCTCAATGGTTTGCATCTATTAAAGATTTCAGAGAAGATCTATTAAAAGCTGTTAATGAGACAAAATGGGTTCCTGCTTGGGGGGAAACAAGGTTATATAATATGGTTCGTGATCGTGGAGATTGGTGTATTTCTCGTCAACGTGCATGGGGGGTTCCTATTCCAGTATTTTATACAGAAAATAACGAGCCTATTATCACAGATGAAACAATTGAACATGTATCAAATCTATTCCGTGATCATGGTTCTAACATTTGGTTTGAACGTGAAGCAGTTGATCTTTTACCAGAAGGGTTTACACACGAAGGAAGTCCTAATGGTAAATTTACAAAAGAACAAGATATCATGGATGTTTGGTTTGACTCAGGTTCTTCACATCAAGCAGTTCTTTTAGAAAGAGATGATCTTCAAAGACCTGCAGATTTATATTTAGAGGGTTCAGATCAATACAGAGGATGGTTTAACTCTTCTTTATCAACAGCTGTTGCTGTCACAGGAAAAGCTCCATATAAAGGTGTTTTAAGCCACGGTTTTGCTCTTGATGGAGAAGGACGTAAAATGAGTAAATCAATCGGTAATACTGTTATACCTGCTAAGGTAATGAAACAATTAGGTGGAGATATCCTTCGTTTATGGGTAGCATCTGTTGATTATCAAGCGGATGTAAGAGTTTCCGATGCGATATTAAAACAAGTTGCAGAAGTGTATCGTAAAATTCGTAATACATTCCGTTTCTTGTTAGGTAACCTAGCAGATTTTAATCCTGCTACAGATTCAGTTAGTCTTGAAAACCTTCGCGATGTTGATCGTTATATGCTTGTAAAGCTTAATAATCTAACAAAACGCGTGAAAGATTCTTATGAAAACTATGAATTTGCAGCAATTTATCATGCAGTACACAATTTCTGTACAATTGAATTAAGCTCATTCTATTTAGATTTTGCAAAAGATGTATTATATATTGAATCTAAAGAAAATCAAGAACGCCGAGCAATTCAGACTGTTCTTCATGAAACTCTTATGTCATTAGTGAAACTTGTCACACCAATTCTTCCTCATACTGCTGATGAAGTATGGGAACAAATTGATTCAGTGACAGAAGCTAGTGTTCAATTAGTTGATATGCCTGAAGTAAAGGAATATCCAAAAGCGGCTGAGTTAGAGAAAAAATGGGATGCTTTCATGTTATTACGTGATGATGTGTTAAAAGCATTAGAAGTTGCACGTAATGAAAAAATAATTGGGAAATCTCTTACTGCAAGTATTGCCCTTTATCCGAATAAAGAAGCAAGATCACTTCTTGAATCAGTTGATGAAGATTTAAAACAATTATTTATCGTATCAGGCTTTAATCTAGCAGGAGATTATGATGCAGCCCCTGATAATGCTCAAGCTTTTGATGCAGTTAAAATTACGATAACACAAGCTGAAGGTGAAACGTGTGATCGCTGTTGGATCGTAACACCTGAAGTAGGTAAAATTGAAAATCATCCAAAACTTTGTAAACGTTGTGCCTCAATTGTTAATGAACATTATTAATAGCAAAAACAACCACTCTATGACTTAGAGTGGTTGTTTTTATGAGTTTGTTGTTTGCATAAAGGCGCAGAAAAAGGAAACAGCTAATTTTGTTCAGATCTTTTTTAAATTGGATCTAAAGGGATTTTTTTTCACTTCACTTATAAAAAAATAATTACATGGGATAACCGCCTATTTTACATAAATAATGTTTGAATGGATCAAGAGTTGGGTAAAAAATATCCATTCACTAATTATCATGTACTTTAACAACCATTTCAATCACAGGAAAATTCTTATTAGGGTGAGTATAGATTTTTCAGGAAAAACTAATTTTACACCATGAGAAGGATAAGGAGTTGTCCATCTTGAATAAATTTTCTGGTATTCAGTATGAATTACAAGTGATGAAAGAAGAACTGCGAGCTAGGTTATTTGATCACAGTTTGTTTGAAATGACTTGTGGTGATTATCAAGGGAAAAGTCATACCTTGATGCATCATATTAAAGAGGAACTTCAAGATGTAGAGCGTGCCTTAATGAAGATCGACAAAGGATTATTTGGCTATTGTGAAGAAACAGGTGAAGAAATAGCTTTTGAGAAATTAAGGATACTCCCAACAGCTAGAACAAAATATGATTTCTTTTTCCAAGAACTTTTCGAAAGAAAAACTCTCCCACAGTATGATTATCATCATGAAGAAACGTATATTACAGGCAGTGACTTTTAACTGCTTTTATATTTTGACTCAAATATTTCTCAAAAGAATGTAGAGGGATATTTGAGTCATCTTCATTTTAATATAATCATTTCTAAGTCTTGAATTTCTTTACGCTTTGTTTTTTTATATGGTACAATTCAAAAGGACAAATGTGAAAAGAGAATAAAGGAAAGTTGGGGACGAGAGTGTATTATTACTTAATTGCAGCAATTATTATTGCCATAGATCAAGTGACGAAGTGGTATATCGTTAAAAATTTGGAGCTTGGAGAAAATAAAACAATAATAGAAAATTTCTTATATATTACATCCCATCGAAATAAGGGTGCTGCATGGGGGATTTTACAAGGTCAAATGTGGTTTTTCTATATAGTAACAGCTATTGTGATCGTTGGAATGATTTACTATATTCAGAAATATACAAAGGAAAATAAGGTAATGGGTGTTGCTCTAGGGTTAATGCTAGGTGGAGCAATTGGTAATTTCATTGACCGTTTATTTCGTAAAGAAGTTGTTGATTTTATTAATACATACATTTTTTCTTACGACTTCCCAATCTTTAATGTAGCAGATTCTGCACTTTGTGTGGGTGTTATATTATTATTTATTCATATGTTGTTTTTTGAAGGGAAACAAGAGAAGGAGCAAGCATAATGAACATCGTTGAAATACAAGTAAATGAAGAATTAAAAAGTGAGAGAATTGATAAAGTTCTTTCAACATCAAATGATGAATGGTCAAGATCACAAGTTCAGATATGGATTAAAGATGGACTGGTTAAAGTTAATGATAAAATCATTAAAACAAATTATAAATGTCAAGTAAACGATAACATTGTTGTCACAATTCCTGATCCGGAACCACTAGATGTGGTACCAGAACAGATGGATCTTGATATTTATTATGAAGATCAAGATGTTCTTGTTGTTAATAAACCTAAAGGCATGGTAGTACATCCTGCTCCAGGTCATTTGAATGGAACACTTGTAAATGGTTTAATGGCTCATTGTAAAGATCTTTCAGGTATTAATGGTGTGTTAAGACCAGGAATCGTTCATCGTATTGATAAGGATACGTCAGGCTTATTAATGGTAGCCAAAAATGACATGGCACATGAATCATTAGTTCAGCAGCTTGTTGATAAAACGGTTACTAGACGTTATAAAGCGATTGTGCATGGAACAATACAACATGACCATGGAACAATTAATGCACCAATTGGTCGAGATAAAGTTGATCGTCAAAGCATGACTGTAACCAATGTAAGTAGCAAGGTAGCTGTTACGCATTTTCATGTATTAGAACGCTTTGAGAATTTTACATTTGTCGAATGTCAACTTGAAACAGGTAGAACACACCAAATACGTGTTCATATGAAATATATTGGTTATCCACTAGTTGGTGATCCTAAATATGGGCCGAAAAAAACGTTGCCTATCAATGGACAAGCATTACATGCAGGAGTTTTAGGTTTTGAACATCCTCGAACAAAGAAGTACATGGAATTTGAAGCACCACTTCCAGAAGAATTTGAACAAGTGTTACAAGACATAAAAAATAATCGTTGACACATTTCTACATGTTTGTCATAATAAATGTAACTTAATAAGAACCTTTAACACAGTCCCGTGAGGCTGAGAAGGAAAACGGAATAGGACCATAGCTATAAGGCTTAGTCTAACTATATCTTCGTGTACCCTCTCACACTACGGTGAGAGGGTATTTTCGTTTTCAAGGTTACTTTTTAGTAACGAAAGGGAAGGAGATTAAAGAATGTCTCAAAAAGCAGTTGTATTAGATGAACAAGCAATAAATCGAGCATTAACGAGAATTGCTCATGAAATCATTGAAAGAAATAAAGGCATTGAAGATAGTGTGCTTGTAGGAATTAAAACCCGTGGTATATATTTGGCTAACAGACTGGCTGAACGTATTGAACAAATTGAGGGGAAAAAAATCTCAATTGGTGAATTAGATATCACTCTTTATCGAGATGATTTGTCTACAAAAACAAGTGATCAAGAACCACTTGTAAAAGGTTCAGATATACCAGTTGATGTGACAAATCAAAAAGTCATCTTAGTAGATGATGTATTATACACAGGAAGAACTGTCAGAGCAGCGATGGATGCTCTTGTTGATATCGGAAGGCCCGCAAATATTCAATTAGCTGTTTTAGTTGATCGTGGTCATCGTGAGTTGCCAATACGTGCTGATTATGTAGGGAAAAACATTCCTACGTCAGGGTCAGAAAAAATTGTTGTCGAACTTCATGAAGCTGATCAAAATGACCAAGTAACAATACATGAAAATGAATAATAAACCCTTTTAAGATTGGTCCAGAGAGGCTACAAAGGGGCACATTAGGAATCAAGCATAATAGTGCTTGTAACCTTCTTGTACCTCTTTGCACCTATAGCGAAGAGGTTTTTTGTTTAAACAGTGATTACTTCACACAATATAACTAACAAGAAGAAAAACATATCGGAGGTTACCACAGTGAATGAAAATGAAAAACAAATCGTACTAGATGTAAAAGATACTCCAAAACCTTTAACATGGATAGCGTTAAGCTTTCAACACTTGTTTGCCATGTTTGGTGCAACAATATTAGTACCCTTCCTTGTCGAATTAGATCCTGCAGTTGCTTTAATTTCAAGTGGTTTAGGAACGATTGCATTTCTACTTATTACAAAATGGCAAGTACCTGCTTATCTAGGTTCATCTTTCGCTTTCATAACACCAATCATTGTTGCTAAGGCAGAAGCTGGTGTTGGTGCAGCAATGGTAGGGAGCTTTTTAGCTGGTTTGGTTTATGGACTTATTGCTCTACTTATAAAAGCAACTGGTCATAATTGGGTAATGAAGGTTCTACCACCAGTAGTTGTTGGTCCTGTTATTATCGTAATTGGATTAGGCTTAGCGGGTACAGCGGTTGATATGGCAACATTAAATGCAAATGAATATAGCTTACAGTACTTTTCAGTAGCTCTCATAACATTATTAATTACAATCTTAAGTTCAATCTTTTTAAAAGGCTTTTTTAATCTAATACCTGTACTACTTGGGATTGCAGGAGGTTACTTATATTCATTAGCAATTGGTATCATAGATTTTTCAAAAGTAATCGAAGCAAGCTGGTTTCAAGTACCAAATTTCGTTATCCCCTTTGTTAATTATACACCGGGAATTTCACTGGACATTATCCTTCTAATGGTACCAGTTGTTGTTGTAACAATTTCAGAGCATATCGGTCATCAATTAGTTTTAGGCAAAGTAGTTGGAAGAGATTATATTGAAAAGCCAGGCTTACATCGTTCAATATTAGGTGATGGTGTAGCAACAATGATTGCCGCTGCTCTTGGTGGCCCACCAAACACAACATATGGTGAGAATATTGGAGTACTTGCAATTACAAGAGTATACAGTGTGTTAGTTATTTTAGGTGCTGCCGTGTTAGCGGTTGTGTTCGGATTCATTGGCAAAATTTCAGCATTCATAAGTACGATTCCAACACCTGTAATGGGTGGGGTATCAATTCTACTATTCGGAATTATCGCATCATCAGGATTAAGAATGATGATTGATAGCAAACTTGATTTAGGGAACAAAAGAAATCTAATCATCACTTCGGTTATCTTAGTAATCGGAATTGGTGAAGCAACACTTAAAATTGAAAACTTTGATTTACATGGAATGGCTTTAGCAGCTATTATCGGTATTATCTTAAACTTGGTTTTACCACAAGATAAAGAAGCTACAATTAATGATAATCAAACTGTATAAATTTGCTTAGATCTTTTAAAGGAAGTCCAGAGAGGCTTGAAAGGGTGTAAGGCAATATGAAGGTATATCAATATACCTAAGTTTGCTCTACTTTAAAACACCCTGATCATCTGATTCAGGGTGTTTTTTTACTAAGGAGAGGATATTAATGTCAAATTTACTAATGATGAACGAACTGACAAACGAAGAAATTATTGAGATTCTCTATGATGCCCAGCAATATAAGCTAGGAAATGGATGGAAGCCATCTGAAATGATGTTTGTCTCAAATTTATTCTTTGAGCCTAGCACAAGAACAAGATTTAGTTTTGAAGTAGCTGAAAAAAAATTAGGACTTGAAGTATTAAATTTCAGTGCTGAGCATTCAAGTGTTCAAAAAGGTGAAACGTTATATGACACAGTGAAAACGTTAGAATCAATCGGTGCAAATGCAGTAGTGATACGGCATCAGGAAGATCATTTTTTTGAGGATTTGATTGGAAAGGTTTCAATTCCTATCATAAATGCTGGAGATGGTTGTGGTCATCACCCAACTCAGTCGCTTCTAGATTTGTTAACGATTCAACAAGAGTTTGGTAGCTTTAAAGATTTGACTGTTTCTATCCATGGTGATATTAAGCATAGTCGTGTAGCTCGTTCAAATGCTGAGGTTTTAACTAGACTTGGTGCAAAAGTTTTATTCTCGGGACCAAAAGAATGGCAAGATCCATTAAATAATAATGGAACATATGTCGAAGTTGATGAAGCAATTTCTCAATCAGACGTAGTTATGCTGCTTCGCATTCAGCATGAAAGACATGAACAAAAGGCAAATGCACAAAATTATCTGTCTCAATATGGTTTAACAAAAGAAAGAGCAAAACAAATGAATAACCAAGCGATCATCATGCATCCTGCTCCAGTAAATCGAGACGTAGAAATTGATGGAGATTTAATTGAATGTGAGCGATCTCGTATCTTTAAACAAATGGAAAATGGCGTTTTTGCTAGAATGGCAGTTTTAAAGAGAGCTTTACAACAAATTAACCACATACAGGAGGTCAATAAACATGTTATATGTTCTTAAAAATGGATTTATCATAGATGAACTTGGTGAGTTAAAAAAAGCAGATGTTAAGGTAGAAAACAATAAAATTATAGAAATTGGAGAAGATTTATCGACTAATGGATACGAAGAGATTTTAGTAGATGGACAGCTTGTATCAGCTGGTTTTATCGACCTTCATGTTCACTTACGAGAGCCAGGTGGTGAGCACAAGGAAACAATAAAAACGGGAACACAAAGTGCAGCAAGAGGCGGATTTACAACAATTGCTCCAATGCCAAATACTCGTCCAGTGCCAGATACAAAAGAACAAATGGAGTGGTTACAAAACCGAATTAAAGAAACAGCTGTTGTGAAGGTATTACCATATGCTTCTATTACAACAAGACAGCTTGGTGAGGAATTAACAAACTTCCAAGATTTAAAAGATGCTGGCGCTTTTGCTTTTACAGATGATGGTGTTGGTGTTCAATCAGCAGGAAAAATGCTAGAGGCAATGAAGGAAGCTGCATCGATTGGAGCCGCGATTGTTGCACATTGTGAAGAAAATACATTAATTAATAAAGGTTCAGTTCATGAAGGTGAGTTTTCGAAACAGCATGGTATTAATGGAATTCCTTCAGTATGTGAATCTGTACATATTGCAAGAGATATCCTTCTTGCTGAAGCTGCAGGATGTCACTATCATGTATGCCATATTAGTACTAAGGAATCGGTTAGAGTAGTAAGAGATGCAAAACGAGCTGGAATTAACGTAACAGCAGAAGTTACACCACATCATTTGCTTCTTTGTGAAGATGATATTCCAGGATTAGATCCTAACTTTAAAATGAATCCTCCTTTAAGAGGAAAAGCTGATCAAGAAGCACTATTAGAGGGTTTATTAGATGGAACAATTGATTTTATCGCAACAGATCATGCACCACATGCTGCAAGTGAAAAGGCAGAAGGGATGCAGTTAGCACCATTCGGTATTGTTGGATTAGAAACAGCATTTCCATTATTGTATACAAATCTTGTATTAACAAAAAAATTCACACTTAAGCAAATAATCGATTATTTAACTGTTAAACCAGCAGAAGCATTTGGATTACGAAGTGGTGCGTTAAAAGTTGGAGAAGTAGCTGATATAACAGTAGTTGATTTAGACTTAGAAGCTGTTATTGATCCGGAGAATTTCCTTTCAAAAGGGAAGAATACACCATTTACTGGATGGTCTTGTAAGGGTTGGCCAACATTAACAATCGTTGATGGAAATATTGCATGGAAAAAGGGAGGAGTTACAGTATGAAAAGACAATTAATTTTAGAAGATGGCACAATTTTTCTAGGTGAAGCATTTGGAAGTGATAAAGAAAATTATGGTGAAGTCGTTTTCAATACAGGAATGACAGGCTATCAAGAAATTTTATCAGATCCATCATACTGCGGTCAGATTGTTACCCTAACGTATCCTTTGATAGGAAACTATGGTATCAATCGTGATGATTTTGAAACAATTACACCTTTTATCAATGGCTTTGTTGTAAAAGAGTATTGTGACTACCCTTCTAACTGGAGAAGTGAGTATTCAATTGATGAGTATTTTAAAATCAAAAATATACCTGGAATCTCAGGGATAGATACACGAAAACTTACTAGAATTATTAGAATGCACGGTACATTAAAAGGCGCTATATGCTCAGGAGATGCGAGTGTTGAGGATGTAATTAATAAACTTAAAGAGACTGATTTACCAACAAATCAAGTAGAAGTTGTATCAACGAAAACAGCTTATCCAAGTCCTGGTAGAGGTCATCGTGTCGTACTAGTAGACTATGGAATGAAGCATGGTATTTTAAGAGAATTAAATAAGCGTAATTGTGATATCGTTGTTGTACCTCATACAGTCACTGCAGAAGAAGTGTTACAGCTAAAACCTGATGGAATTATGCTTTCAAATGGTCCTGGGGATCCAAAACAAGTTCCACAGGCGATTGAAATGATTAATGGAATATTAGGCAAGGTTCCTTTGTTTGGGATTTGTTTAGGACATCAGTTGTTTGCCTTAGCAAGTGGTGCTGATACAGAAAAAATGAAATTTGGTCATCGTGGATCAAATCATCCTGTAAAGGAATTAAGCACAGGTAAAGTTGATATTACATCACAAAATCACGGGTATACAGTAAGAGAAGATTCAATTAGTCATACTGAATTAGAAATAACACATATTGCATTAAATGATGGGTCGGTTGAAGGGCTCAAGCATAAACATGTTCCAGCATTTACAGTACAATACCATCCAGAAGCGTCTCCAGGTCCTGAGGATTCGAACGGATTATTTGATCAATTTTTAAATATGATTGAACTTAATAAGAAAGAAGGGGTTCTATAATGCCAAAACGTACAGATATTAATAAAATTCTTGTTATCGGATCAGGTCCAATTGTAATCGGTCAAGCAGCAGAATTTGATTATGCAGGAACACAAGCTTGTATTGCACTTAAAGAAGAAGGATATGAGGTTGTTCTTGTTAACTCTAACCCTGCGACGATTATGACAGATACAGAAATAGCAGATAAAGTTTATATTGAGCCCCTTACATTAGAGTTTTTAAGCAATATTATTAGAAAAGAACGCCCAGACGCTTTAGTACCAACACTAGGGGGACAAACGGGATTAAACATGGCTGTTGAACTTGCAGAATCAGGTGTATTAGATGAATGTAATGTAGAAATTCTTGGTACAAAATTATCAGCAATTAAACAAGCTGAAGACAGAGATCTTTTTAGATCATTAATGAATGAGTTAAATGAACCAGTACCAGAAAGTGATATCATCCACAACTTAGAAGAGGCCTACGCTTTTGTTGAACGTATTGGCTATCCGGTTATTGTAAGACCTGCTTATACTTTAGGTGGAACAGGTGGAGGAATTTGTGAAAACGAGGAAGAGTTAATCGAGATCGTTTCAAGTGGATTAAAACATAGTCCGGTTACACAATGTCTTCTTGAAAAAAGCATTGCTGGCTTTAAAGAAATTGAATATGAGGTTATGCGTGATTCAAATGATCATGCGATCGTTGTGTGTAATATGGAAAACTTTGATCCTGTTGGTGTTCATACAGGCGACTCAATCGTATTTGCACCAAGTCAAACATTAAGTGATCGAGAATATCAAATGCTTCGTAATGTATCTTTGAAGATTATTAGAGCATTAAAAATAGAAGGTGGCTGTAATGTTCAGCTTGCCCTTGATCCAAATAGCTTTAAGTATTACATTATTGAAGTGAATCCACGTGTAAGTCGCTCATCAGCATTAGCTTCAAAAGCAACTGGTTATCCAATTGCAAAACTGGCGGCAAAAATTGCAGTAGGGTTAACTCTTGATGAAATGAAAAATCCAGTAACTGGAAGAACGTATGCTTGCTTTGAGCCTGCTCTTGATTATATTGTCTCTAAAATACCACGTTGGCCTTTTGATAAATTTGAATCAGCAAACCGTCGATTAGGAACACAGATGAAAGCCACTGGTGAAGTAATGGCGATTGGAAGAACCTTAGAAGAATCATTATTAAAAGCAGTTCGTTCTTTAGAATCTGATGTTGATTACTTACGCTTGAAAAATGCTGAAGGATTCCAGGATGATTTAATAGAAAAACGTATTCGCCGAGCTGGTGATGAACGTCTATTCTATATTGCTGAAGCATTAAGAAGAGGTGTGACAAAAGAAACAATTCATGAGTGGAGTCAAATTGATTTATTTTACTTGATGAAAATTGAAAAAATAATTAAGTTTGAAACAAAACTGCAAGAAAATCAATATGATCTAACTATTCTGCAAAAGGCAAAGGAAATGGGATTCGCAGATTCTGAAATTGCTAAGCTATGGAACACAAATGAACGTGAAATCTATGAGCTTCGTAAACAAGCAGATATCATTCCAGTTTATAAGATGGTTGATACGTGTGCAGCAGAATTTGAATCAACAACACCGTATTTCTATGGCTCGTATGAAGATGAAAACGAATCTATAGTTACAGAAAGAGAAAGTGTTGTTGTCCTAGGATCAGGTCCGATTCGAATCGGTCAAGGTGTTGAATTTGATTATGCAACAGTTCATTCGGTATGGGCTATTAAAGAAGCAGGTTATGAAGCGATCATTGTTAACAATAACCCTGAAACAGTATCAACTGATTTCAGTATTTCAGATAAGCTTTATTTTGAACCATTAACAATTGAAGATGTTATGCACATCATTGATTTAGAAAAACCAAAAGGTGTTGTTGTTCAATTCGGTGGACAAACAGCCATTAACTTAGCTAGTGAATTACAAGCTAGAGGAGTTAAGATCCTTGGAACAACATTAGAAGATATTGATCGAGCAGAAGATCGCGATAAGTTTGAACAAACACTAGTTTCATTAGGTGTTCCTCAGCCACTTGGTAAAACGGCAACATCTGTAGAGCAAGCAGTTAAAATTGCAACAAACATCGGCTACCCAGTATTAGTACGTCCTTCATATGTACTAGGTGGACGTGCAATGGAAATCGTCTATCAAGAAGCTGAGCTATTACATTACATGAATAACGCTGTAAAAATTAATCCGCAGCACCCAGTATTAATCGATAAATATTTAACAGGTAAAGAAATTGAAGTAGATGCCATTTCTGATGGTAAGACTGTGTTAATTCCAGGAATTATGGAACATATTGAAAGAGCCGGTGTTCACTCTGGTGACTCAATTGCAGTATATCCACCTCAATCTTTATCTGAAGAAATTAAGAATAATATTATTGATTACACAATTAAGCTTGCAAAAGGGTTAAACATAGTAGGACTTCTTAACATCCAGTTTGTTTTATCTAAGGGTGAGGTTTATGTACTTGAAGTAAATCCAAGATCAAGTCGTACAGTTCCATTTTTAAGTAAAATAACTGGTGTGCCGATGGCAAACTTAGCAACAAAGGTGATTTTAGGTGCTGAACTTGCAGATTTAGGCTATGAAACTGGTCTTTATCCTGAAAGTGAAGGGGTATACGTAAAAGCTCCTGTATTCTCATTTGCTAAACTTCGTAATGTAGATATTACGCTTGGACCTGAAATGAAATCAACAGGTGAAGTTATGGGGAAAGATATTACGTTAGAAAAAGCACTTTACAAAGCTTTAGTAGCATCAGGTATTCAAATTAAAAATCATGGATCAGTTTTATTAACAATTGCTGATAAAGATAAAGAAGAAGGGTTAGAAATAGCTCGTAGATTCCATCAAATAGGTTATCAAATTCTTGCAACAAGTGGTACAGCAGATTATCTTAAAAACAATAATATTCCAGTTAAAGTTGTAAACAAAATTGGTGCAAAAGAGCATAACTTACTAGATGTTATTCGTAAAGGTGAAGCACAATTTATTATCAATACATTAACAAAAGGAAAGCAACCTGCAAGAGATGGCTTTAAAATTCGCCGAGAATCAGTTGAAAATGGTATTCCATGTTTAACTTCATTAGATACAGCTGTAGCAATTTTACGTGTACTTGAGTCTATGACATTTTCAACAGATACAATGCCTAAAATTAATAAACAGCTAGAGGTGAGCTTAACGTGATTAAAAAAGAGCTGATGGTCGTAACGAAACATGAAAACATTGCAGAGAAAATATTCCAATTAACACTTCAAGGAGAGCTAGTATCTGAAATGGGTAGTCCTGGTCAATTTGTACATTTAAAAGCATCTGAAGGGACAACACCTTTATTAAGAAGACCAATCAGTATCTCTAAAATCGACAAAGATAAAAAGCAATTTACTATGATTTATCGTGCTGAAGGAGCTGGGACACAGCTCCTTTCTCTTAAGAAAACTGAAGATGTGGTGGATGTACTTGGTCCTTTAGGAAACGGATTTCCGGTTGATGAGGTTAAAAGTGGTCAAACTGTGCTTTTGGTAGGGGGAGGAATTGGTGTCCCGCCATTATTAGAGTTATCAACACAGTTAGTTGAAAAAGGTGTCACAGTACAACATGTACTAGGATTTCAATCAAAGAACGCTGTTTTCTTAGAAGAGGAATTTCAAAAATTAGGAAAAACCATTATTACAACTGATGATGGTTCATATGGATACAAAGGATTTGTTACAAACGCAATAACAGATCATGAAATAAAATTTGAGGCAATGTATACTTGTGGACCAACCCCAATGTTAAGAGCGCTAGAAAAGCTACATGGTCATAAACCACTGTTTTTATCTCTTGAAGAAAGAATGGGCTGTGGAATTGGGGCTTGCTTTGCATGTGTATGTCATACTGGTGATGATCCAACTGGAACAAGTTATAAAAAAGTATGTAGTGATGGTCCTGTGTTTAAGGCTGGAGAGGTGGTTTTATAATATGCTACAAATGAATTTACCAGGTTTGTCATTAAAAAACCCTATCATGCCTGCTTCTGGATGTTTTGGTTTTGGGAGAGAGTATAGTCAATTTTATGATTTAAGTGAGCTTGGTTCAATTATGATTAAAGCAAGCACACAAGAACCCCGTTTTGGTAATCCTACACCACGTGTAGCTGAAACAGAAGCAGGTATGTTAAACGCGATTGGACTACAAAATCCAGGAGTTGAAAAAATCATATCAGAAGAACTGGCTTGGCTTGAGCAATATGATGTTCCTATCATTGCGAATGTCGCTGGTTCTCAAATTGACGATTATGTGTATGTGGCTGAAAAAATTAGTCAAGCGAATAATGTGCATGCATTAGAATTAAATATTTCATGTCCTAATGTAAAAACTGGGGGAATTGCTTTTGGAACAATACCAGAAGTTGCAGCACAGTTAACGAAAGCAGTCAAAGAGGTTTCAGCAGTACCTGTTTATGTAAAGCTTTCTCCAAACGTTGCAAATATTGTTGAAATGGCTAAAGCTATCGAACAAGCTGGTGCTGATGGGTTAACGATGATCAACACATTAATTGGTATGAGACTTGATTTAAAAACTGCAAAACCGGTAATAGCGAACAAAACTGGTGGATTATCCGGTCCTGCTATTAAACCAGTGGCTATTCGTATGGTGTATGAAGTTAGTCAAGCTGTAAACATTCCGATTATTGGAATGGGTGGCGTACAAAATGTAGACGATGTTATTGAATTCTTGTATGCAGGGGCAAGTGCTGTTGCAGTAGGCACGGCAAATTTTGTGAATCCGTTTGTTTGTCAGGAAATCATCCAGCAGTTACCGGGAAAATTAAATGAGTTAGGCTTTAATTCTGTTGAAGAGTGTATCGGAAGGAGCTGGAAAACTGATGCAAAGACCACTAATTATAGCTCTTGATTTTAAAGATCGAAATGAAGTAGACGAATTTTTAAGTCACTTTCAAGAAGAAAAGCTTTTTGTGAAAGTTGGAATGGAACTTTTCTATCAAGAAGGACCTTCAATTATTTCTCATATCAAACAGTTAGGACATGATATATTTCTAGATTTAAAGTTACATGATATTCCTAACACTGTTAAACAAGCAATGCGAGGCTTAGCAAAGCTTGATGTAGATCTAGTGAATGTTCATGCTGCAGGTGGGAAAAAGATGATGACAGCAGCAATAGAGGGCTTAATAGAAGGTACACCGGCTGGTAAGAAACGTCCTACTTGTATCGCAGTTACTCAGCTGACAAGTACTTCAGAAGACATGGTTCAAGACGAACTTTTAATAAAGAAAAATCTTAAAGAGACGGTTCTTCATTATGCAACAATGGCTAAAGAAAGCGGCTTAGATGGTGTTGTATGTTCAACACATGAGGTTGTGGAGTTAAATGAAGCGCTTGGAAATTCATTCATTACTGTTACGCCTGGTATTAGAATGATTGAGGATTCCGCAGACGATCAAACAAGGATCGCAACTCCAGAGCAAGCACGTGAGCTCGGATCTACGATGATTGTAGTTGGTAGAAGCATTACTAAACAACAAAATCCATATGAAGCATACTTACTTGTAAAGAAATCTTGGGAGGGTATAGAAGTATGAAAGCAACAATAGCAAAACATTTACTAGAAATTAAGGCTGTCTATCTCCAACCAAATGAACCATTTACATGGTCTAGTGGAATGAAATCTCCAATTTATTGTGATAATCGCTTAACATTATCCTTTCCTGAAATAAGAACAAAAATTGCAGAAGGTCTATCAAATTTGATTAAAGAACACTACCCAGAAGTAGACGTGATTGCAGGTACTGCTACTGCTGGTATACCACATGCAGCATGGGTAAGTGATAAATTGAACTTACCTATGTGCTATGTTCGTAGCAAAGCAAAGGGACATGGTAAAGGAAATCAAATTGAAGGACAAGTTCTTGAGAATCATAAGGTTGTTGTTGTCGAAGATTTAATTTCAACAGGAGGAAGTGCAATTACAGCTGTTGAGGCACTTAGAGCTTCTGGATGTGAAGTTCTTGGCATCGTGTCAATCTTTACTTATGGTTTATCAGTTGGTGAAGAAAAGCTAACTGAGGCAAATGTAGAATCAAAATCATTATGTGATTATGATACGTTAATAGAAGTAGCTGCAAAAGAAGGATATGTTAGTGACGATGATATAAAGAAGTTAAAAATGTGGAGGCAAAATCCATCTAACGAAGATTGGTTAAATAATTAAGGCTCTTTTCTGAAAGATTGTTGCTAAATGATCTTATTATCTGTTAGAAACAATGTTTTAATGCAAAAAAATACGATTTCTAAGAAGAAAAGATGCCACTATACTATTTACAGTGCTGTTTCCTCCAATTTCCTAAAATCAACAATTTACGAAAACAGCCATAATTAAAGCAATAAATAGCAAAAAGCAAACTGTAAAGGTATCAGTTGCTTTTTGCTATTTTTTCGTTGCTTTATAGATTCAACGGCTAAATCATTGAGGAATAGGAACAAAAGGGTTTTGATTAACTGGAGCTGTGAATCCTGATATAAGCTAATTTTATAAAACAAATATCTTATATAGAAGAAACCATCACAATAAATGAGGTAGTTGATAGGATTAAAAATAACCCAACATAAGCAGGGTATATCCATTGATCTGAAAGCTTTAGTTTCTTTAATAAATAAAAAGCAAAGATGCCTAAAATAGAAAAAAGAAATGTAACAGGGTGTTTCTTCATATGTTCTAAGTACTGAAGATCTGGCTTGTACATAAAAACATGAGCACTACATAAGCAAAAAAAGTAAAAGCTTAAAAAGATAATGATTATATTAACTAGAATGGATAACATTATAGATCTCCTCCAAATAATACATACTATTAATATATGTTTCTCTGTTTAAAATATGTTTTATACGAAGAACTTAAAATCAATGTGATTTTGTTGGTTTTAAATGATCAAATGTAACTAGTGATTTAAATAATATTTTTAAGAGGTTGTTTTCGCAAACTTTGTTGCTTTTAAATTCCCGAAGCAATGAACTTTGTATTAAGTTTAGCGGCATCTTTTCTTCATAAAATAGTACCCTTAGAGTGAAAAAACACTGTTTTCACTTTAAATTTTGGTTACATAGCAACAATCATTCAGAAAAGAGCCTTTTAATAAAACGAAATGTAGCTAATCTTCTGTTTAATTTAATCTCAATGTCCTTTCAAAAAGTTGTCTTGTTATTTTTTTGATGAAAAATTCTATGATAAAGTTAAATTAGATTAAAAAAATATTAATCCTATCAGTAAACTCGGGTTGACTTTTAGGGTATATGTGTTAAAATTTTGTCAATAGTATAATATTTTCATGGATTGGAAATGGATAATAGGCTTGATTATAAGAAATATAGGAAGAAATGAACAAAATCTAAGTTTCGTTCATAAAATAAATCATATTATAATACTTGGTTTTGATTATAATCCCGACTATTTATGTAAGAATAAAGGGTTTTTATTTTGTACAATAGATTGAAAGAGGTGTAGCAGAATGCTTACTTATCAAAATTGGGTTGAACCTAAAGATGATTTTGAAACTGATGAAACCTATCGTGGTGCTTTAAATGTAATAAAATGGGCATATGACCATTATGGTGATGATGTTGTTTATGCATGTAGCTTTGGTATTGAGGGGATTGTCCTTATTGATCTAATTTCAAAAATAAAGTCAGATGCAAAAATTGTTTTCTTAGATACTGATGTTCACTTTAAGGAAACATATGAGCTAATTGACAAAGTAAAAGAAAAATATCCGTCTTTAAATATTGAGTTGAAAAAGCCAAAGCTTACATTAGAAGAGCAGGCTGCTCAACATGGTGATAAGCTCTGGGAAAGAGAGCCGAACAAATGCTGTAACATCCGAAAAATTATTCCATTAGAAGAAACATTAAATGGAGCTACTGCATGGATTTCAGGTCTTAGACGTGAACAATCTGAAACTAGAAAAAACGTTAATTTTATTAACAAGGATGAACGCTTTCATTCGGTAAAGATTTGCCCACTTATTCATTGGACATGGAAGGATGTATGGAGATATGTTCATAAAAATGACTTAATCTATAATCCACTTCATGACAGAGGATATCCAAGTATCGGTTGTTTTCATTGCACAAAACCTGCATTTAATGAAGATGATTTAAGATCTGGTAGATGGTCAGGGCAAATGAAAACAGAATGCGGCCTCCATCAATAGGAGGAAACTAAAAGATGTTAGAAATTATCGCGATTGTCATTAGCTTCTTCTTTGCTATGAATATTGGAGCTAGTGGCGCAGCTGCTTCTATGGGTGTTGCCTATGGAGCTGGGGCAATTAAACAACCCAGAAATGCATTAATTTTATGTGGAATAGGGGTTATACTTGGTGCAGCAATTGGTGGAGGAGAGGTTGTCAAAACGATCAGTGGTGGGATTATTCCTTCTTCATTTATCTCAATAAAAATTGTTGTGATTATCTTATTCTCAGCAACCTTTTCTCTTTTCTTATCAAATTTATTAGGTATACCTCTTTCAACAAGTGAGGTTACAGTGGGTTCAGTTGTTGGGGTTGGAATCGCTTTTCAAGCTCTATATGTTAACAGTCTTCTATGGATTGTCATGTTTTGGGTAATTGTACCAATCGTAGCTTTTGCTATTGCATTTCTTTTTATAAAGATATTTCATTATTTTAAATTATCCGAAAAGTATGCTTTTGAAGGTAAAATCATTACTTGGTTGTTAATTTTTGCTGGATTCTTTGAAGCATTTTCAGCTGGTATGAATAATGTTGCCAATGCTGTTGGACCATTAGTAAGTGCTGGAATTATCACTGTATCAAAAGGTACCTTTATCGGAGGGGCTTTTGTCGCATTGGGAGCATTATTTCTAGGAAGAAGAGTTCTTGAGACTAATGGTAAGAAAATTACTAGTTTCTCCAAAATTGAAGGAATACTTATTTCTAGTACTGGTGCTACACTTGTTATTATTGCATCCGTGTTTGGTATTCCAGTTCCTTTAACTCAGATTACAACATCCTCAATTCTTGGAATTGGAATAGCAAAGTCAGGTAAAACTGTTTTGCAACAAAAGATTGTTAAAAAGATGTTAATGGTATGGTTAATCTCACCACTTGTATCGCTTTCGATGTCATATTTCTTAGTGAAGCTATTTATTGAAAGTGATTTTTATACAATTTTCGTCTTAATAAGTTTGCTACTAGCTACAATTGGAGCTCTTAGCTTAATGAAAGCAAGTAAACTGGAAAGACGAACAGTGCATGAAGAGGGTGGAGGAATTTAAAGTCATTGTTTTCGAAAGAAATGGATGATTTAGAACTTACTGGGTAAAGTGAAAAGCCCAAAAGCTTAGATTTTCACTATTATATAAATTGGAGGATTTTAAAAATGAGCTTACAGCCACACGGAGGAACATTAATTCAAAAATTATCTTTAGGTGAAGATGTTTCTAACATTAGTAAAGAAATTGAACTTGATGCAATTGCTTTAAGTGATCTAGAATTAATTGCAATTGGTGCTTACAGTCCTATAGAAGGCTTTTTAACTAAAGAAGATTATGAGTCTGTTGTTGAAAATATGAAGTTATCAAATGGAGCAGTTTGGAGTATCCCAATTACATTACCTATTTCTGAAGACAAGGCTTCAAGTTTAACTGTTGGTGATGAAGTCCGTCTTGTAGCAAAAGGAGTTACATATGGTACGGTTAAAGTATCTGACATTTTTACACCAGATAAGAAAAAAGAAGCATTGAATGTCTATCGTACAGAAGACTTAGAACATCCTGGAGTTAAAAAAATGTTTGAACGTGGCGATGTTTACGTAGGTGGAGAAATAAAACTTGTCTCTCGTCCTGAAAAGAAATTTGCAGATTATTATCTAGATCCAAAGGAATCAAGAGCAAAATTTGCGGAGCTTAACTGGAAAACAATTGTTGGATTCCAAACACGTAATCCTGTTCACCGTGCACATGAATATATTCAAAAAACAGCTTTAGAAACTGTTGATGGTTTGTTCTTAAATCCTTTAGTTGGAGAAACGAAGTCTGATGATATTCCGGCAGATATTCGTATGGAAAGCTATGAAGTACTTCTAAAGAATTATTATCCTGAAGATCGAGTTCACCTTGCAGTATTCCCGGCAGCTATGCGATACGCTGGTCCAAGAGAAGCTATCTTCCATGCACTTGTGCGTAAAAATTACGGTTGTACCCATTTTATTGTTGGTAGAGATCATGCTGGTGTTGGTGATTACTATGGAACATATGATGCACAAAAAATATTCACAAACTTCACTGCAGATGAATTAGGGATTTCTCCTTTATTCTTTGAACATAGTTTTTATTGCACAAAATGTGAGGCAATGGCATCTTCTAAAACATGTCCACATGGTAAAGAAGACAGAGTTATTTTATCAGGTACAAAGGTTCGTGCAATGCTTCGTAATGGTGAGTTACCGCCGAGTACATTCAGTCGTAAAGAAGTTGTAGAAGTGTTAATAAAAGGAATGAAACAAACAGTAAATTCATAAGGAGGTCGGAAAAATTTCATGGCTACTAATAATATTGTATGGCATAATACGTCTGTAACAAAAGAAGAAAGAAGAAAGAAAAACAATTATCAAAGCTATGTTTTATGGTTTACTGGTTTATCAGGTTCAGGTAAATCGACATTAGCCAATGCACTTGCCAGATATCTTTTTGAAGAAAATATTGGAACGTATGTACTAGATGGAGATAATATTAGACATGGCTTAAACAATGACTTAGGATTTACTGATGAAGACCGTAAAGAAAATATCCGTCGAATTGGAGAAGTGTCTAAATTATTTGTTGACAGCGGTCAAATTGTTTTAACTGCATTTATCTCACCATTCCGTGAAGATCGACAACAAGTGAAAGATATCCTTTCTGAAAATGAATTTTTTGAAGTATATGTTAAATGTTCATTAGATGAATGTGAAGTCCGAGATCCTAAAGGATTATATAAAAAAGCACGAAACAATGAAATCAAACATTTTACAGGAATTGATTCTCCATATGAAGAACCTGAAAATCCTACTATAATAGTAGATACTGAAAGTCAAAGTGTTGAGGATTCAGTTAAATCTATCGTAGATTTTCTTGTCAATAAAGGGTTAATTAATAAATGATCTAGGAATGAAAATTCCTAGAAAAGCTAAATAGATTTTGAAAAAATAAGCAATCGGTGATGAAAGCCGGTTGCTACTTTTCTAATTAATTGAGTTATTATGTAAGATAAGGAAAGTGATTATGTAAGGCTCTTTTCTGAAAGATTGTTGCTAATTGCCCTAATATTGCAGTTTAACCATTGTTCTTATTGCATAATAAGTACTATTACATTAAGAAAAGATGCCACCATGCTTGATAAAGTGCTGTTTGCTTGGAGTAATTAAAAGCATCAAAGTTTGCGAAAACAGCCTTATGTAAAAAGAAAGGGGGAGTAATGATGGCAAAGGTATATTTAGTAGGAGCAGGCCCTGGTGATCCGGAATTATTAACGATAAAAGCACTCAAATGCATACAAAAAGCGGATGTTATTTTATATGATCGTTTAGTAAATAAAGAGATTTTAAAGCATGCGAAGAAAGAGTGTGAACTTGTTTATTGTGGAAAGCTACCGAACTATCATACGATGAAGCAAGAAACAATTAATCATTTTTTAGTAAAGTACGCTAAAAGTGGTAAAGTTGTTACTAGGCTTAAAGGTGGAGATCCGTTTATTTTTGGACGGGGGGGAGAAGAAGCTGAAGCCTTAAGCTTGAATAGCATCCCCTATGAAATTGTTCCAGGTATTTCATCAGGAGTTGCAGCAGCAGCATATGCAGGTATTCCTGTTACGCATAGAGATTTAAGTGGTAGTGTTGCTTTTGTTACAGGACATCGCAGAGAAGGAATTGACGAACATACTAAGTGGGAATCACTTGCAAAAGGAATAGATACTTTAGCCATTTACATGGGAATAAGTAATTTACCATATATTCAGACTCAGCTAATTAAACATGGTAAACACCTACAAACACCAGTTGCTGTTATCAAATGGGGAACAACTCATGAGCAAAAAACAGTTATTGGTACACTCGAAAACATAAATGACCGTGTAAAACAAGAGGGAATTTCAAATCCAAGTATGATCATTGTTGGTGAAGTTGTATCTTTAAGAGAAAAGCTGAGTTGGTTTGAAGAAATGATCTCAAATAATTCTCAAAGTGAGGCTCTAGTATTATGAAACAAGCCGTTTTATATGTATGCCACGGAAGTCGTGTTCCGAAGGCGCGTGATGAAGCAGTTGAATTTATTCAATTAGTTAAACCTAAAGTTAATGCTCCTATACAAGAGGTGTGTTTTTTGGAATTAGCAGAGCCTTCTATTGATGAAGGGTTCAGATCTTGTGTAGAGCAAGGTGCAACACATATTGCAGTTATTCCGTTATTACTTCTAACGGCAGCACATGCGAAAAGTGATATACCAGAAGAAGTTGTTCATGCTGCAGCTCATTTTCCAAACGTTGAGGTTACGTATGGTAAACCAATTGGTGTTGATGATCGATTAACTAAAATGCTTGTTGAGAAAATGAATGAAAAATCACCTATCAGTGATGAATCAGTCGCTGTTTTAGTTGGAAGAGGTAGCAGTGATATGGATGTAGTGAATGATTTAAATGAAATTTCTTATAGATTACAATCTAAATCAAATCTTAAAAAAGTTCACACATGCTTTTTAACAGCAGCGGAACCAAAATTTTCGCAAAGTATTGAAGAATATTTTCAGTCTAGTGAAACATCGATTTTTGTCATTCCATACTTAATTTTTACTGGCTTACTTAAGAAAGAAGTAGATGAAACGATTGCGAAATATGATTGGGGTAGCCGAAGAGTTGAAGTATGTTCTTATCTTGGGCCACATCCAATTTTGTTAGATATCTTTGTTGAAAGAGTGAATGAAGCGATACTTAATGAGGATGGGTCTTATACTTTTGATAAAGGAATTAACTATGCTGCCTCTTCACATTAATGTACAAAATCAAAATGTTCTCATTGTAGGAGGAGGAAGTATTGCACTTCGTCGCCTTCAGCTTTTCTTAGAGGAAGATGCACATGTTACAGTTGTTAGTCCTGAAGTTGTAGAGGAAATTGAAAACCTTGCACGAAGCAATCAACTTATTTGGAAGAAAAAGAAAATAGAAGTGTCAGATCTTAGCCAGGCTTTTATAATTATTGCAGCAACAAATGATCATCAAATAAACGAATGGGTTGCTAAACAAGTAGCACCAACTCAACTTATTAATGTGGCAAGTAATGCAGAGCAGGGAAATGTTATTGTCCCTAAATCAATTCAAAAAGGCAGATTAACTCTATCTGTTTCAACAAATGGAGCTAGTCCGAAGTTAGCTAAACAAATTTGTGAGCAGATTTCACATCAATTTGATGAATCTTTTATAAAAGAGTTAGATATTATGTATGAAAAAAGACAAGAAAATAAAAAAAATAAGGGAAAATGAATGTATAATAATCATTTTCCCTTATTTCATTATGGCTATTTTCGCAAACTTTGTTGCTTATAATTACCTGAGGAAATCAGCATTGTATTAAGTATAGTGGCATCTTTTCTTCATAAAATAGTGGCCTTATGAGAGAATACACTGTTTATATTGCATATTTTGGTTACATAGCAACAATCTTTCAGAAAAGAGCCTTTATTATTGATGTTTTGGAGTATTATTAGTTTCTAAAAAGCTTGCTTCGGTAGGGAGGGCTTTATATGTTCTCCACTACGTTTTTCCTGTACAACAATAACCGCAACAATCACTAATATTATTCCTATGTACTGCCATCCACTTAACTTTTCCTGAAAAATTATAAACCCCATTAATGAAGCAACAACTGGTTCAACTGTTGCAAGTATAGATGCGCGACTTGATTCAACTGTTTCAAGACCTTTTGTGTAAAAGGTATATGCTAGGACAGTAGATAGAAACCCTAATCCTATTATATATATCCACACACTTGCATGTTGAAACAAATCCAACACATTCCATAACTGACTAAATGGTAGAATTCCAACAGAGGCAAAAATAAATGTATAAACAGTTACAGTTAAAGATTTATACTTTTTAAGAGCAAGTTTGCCAAAAATACTATACATAGCATAAAAAAATCCTGATCCAATTCCTATAATTAGTCCATAGACGGAAATAGCTTGACTTGAAGTAGGGTAAAGACCAATGACGAGCATACATCCTAAAAAGGTTAATAGTAATGCTAAGACTTTACGAAATGTAAAAAACTCTTTAAATACAATTCTAGAAAGAATGGTTACAAATGCAGGAGCTGTGTATAACAATATACTTGCTATCGAAATGGATGTTTCCTCTATACTGTTAAATAAACACCAATTAAAGAAAACAATACTAACAATTCCAGTTCCAATAAAATATTTACTATCAGCTACCTTGATTTTTAACATATTCCTATTCTTTATTAATACATAAATTAATAGAAAAAAACATGCAGATAAGGCTCTTATAGCAACAACTTGGGTAGGAGTAAATCCTGCTTTGTATAAAAAAGTTACAAAGATACCAATCATGCCCCATAAAGCTGCTCCAAACAAAATGTACAAATATGCTATGTTTTTCTGCATAATAATCACTTCCATTCACAAGCATGTAGAATTCATCATAACAAAAAAGGTAGAATTTAGAAATGGGAACAGAGGTAATTTTAATGATTTTTTAGAAGATAAATTATTTCTTTAAACGAAAGGAAAACATGATAAAATAGGAGAAATTTAAATTTTTTTAAGGGAGATTGGTGAGTATGAATAGTCAATTAATACTGATAAAACCAACAACTGAATTAAAGGAAGAGTATCTTTCTTTTTATCATGAATGGGTTCAGAGTAAGGAAGAAATGATTCCGTGGGTTATTGAAAAAGATCCAACAAATTTTGAAAATATGGTTCAGTTTTTAGCTAATAATGAAAAAGGAATTAATCTTCCAAAGGGGTGGGTTCCTGACTCAACTTATTGGCTTATAAACGAAGAAAACCGTATTTTGGGTGTAGTAAATATACGACATGAGTTAACAGACTTCCTTTTAACCAGAGGAGGTCATATAGGATATGGTATTCGTCCATCAGAAAGAAAAAAGGGGTACGCTACTAAACTCTTAAGTTTAGCTTTAGAAAACTCAAAGAAACTAGGAATTAAAAAGGTTTTAGTAGTTTGTGATAAATCGAATATAGGATCATATAAAACAATTATAAATAACCGTGGTATAGAAGATTCTGATTTTATTGAAGAAAACGGAAATATAATCAAAAGATTTTGGATTGAAGTTTAGAAAAAAAGAGAGGATAACACGAGATGTATTATTCTCTCCTAAATTCTACCCTATACAAGATTTGTTACTCAAAGCATATCTTTTTTTAACCGCCTAACTCTTACGTAAACGAAACACTAAATCTTCATCTGGTGTGACATAAACTGTCTGTTGATTGTCATAAATGACAAACCCTGGTTTTGAGCCACTAGGTTTTTTAACATGTCTAATTGCTGTATAGTCAACAGGAACAGAACTTGAGTTTTTTGCTTTACTAAAATAGGAAGCTATATTTGCTGCTTCTAATATGGTTTCTTCTGATGGATTTTTACTTCGAATAACAACATGTGATCCTGGAATATCTTTTGTGTGAAACCAAACATCATCACGTGCAGCTAATTTATTTGTTAAAAATTCATTTTGTTTATTGTTTTTGCCAACTATGATTTCAGTACCATCACTTGCTATGTAGTACTCTAAACTTGGTTTTTGAAGTTTTTTCTTTTTGGTTGTTCGTGATTTTCTTTGTTTTAAATAACCTCCTTCCATTAATTCCTCGCGAATTTCTTCTATATCTCTTGGTGAAGCAGACCCGATCTGTTGGGTTAGTCCTTCAAAATAATCGATTTCATGTTGAGCAAGTTCGATCTGTTGCTGAACAACTTCAACGGAATTTTTCGCTTTTTGATATTTTGAAAAGTATTTTTGAGCATTATCCGAAGGTGATTTTTGAATATCTAAAGGTATGCTAATTGTCTCATTATTTTCATCATAATAATTTATTACTTCGGCCGTTTTATCACCTTTTTTAATCGCATATAAATTGGCTGTTAATAATTCACCATATAACTGATATTCAGTAGCTTTTTCAGCTTGATCTAAAGTTGCTACTAATTTCTTCACTTTCTTTTCATTTTTTTTCTTTTCATTAACGATAAAACGCTCTAAGTCATTACCTTGCTGTTTCACGCGATCTCTCTCAGATTTGCCATAATAATAGCGATCTAATAGCTCAGAGTTTGAGGTGAAATTTTTTTGTTCATATTCATTTAGATGTGTGAGATTGAGCATATAAAAAATTTCTTTGTTTTGACGGTAATAAATTTGTGGATTAACTTGATACTCTTTAATTTCTTTCATCATAGCTAAAAATGTTTTTGGAATTGTTGAGCGATTTATAAGACCCGCTCTGTAAGTTACTTCCTTAGCAAATAAGGGTGAAATTCCAGCAAATTGTTCTACAAGTTGTTGGTCAATTCGGCCTGAATTAAAGTCCAATTTTTTTAGAATCATTTCTTCAGTTGCTTCCAAAGGATTTGTTTTTCCTTGGCTTGGCGGAAGTACATATGGCTGACCAGGTAAAACCGTTCGATGACGATTTACTGATGGGGATAGATGTTTTACACTATCTAAAATCATATTTTTCTCTTTATCCAGCAAAATAATATTGCTATGTCTACCCATTATTTCAACCATTAATCTTTTGGTTGTTAAATCTCCTATTTCATTTCTACTTTTTATATCAATAATAAAGATTCTCTCTACTTCTAATTGTTGAATATTTTCGATAACTCCACCCTCTAGATGTTTTCTTAAAAGCATACAAAACATAGGAGGTTCACTCGGGTTTTCATAGTTTTCATTTGTTATATGCATTCGAGCATAGCTTGGGTGTGCAGAAAGAAATAGTTTGTGATTTTTTCCACCAGATCTTATTTGAAAGATAAGATCATATTTATATGGCTGATGAATTTTAGTGATTTTTCCGTTATGTAAAGTTTCTTTTAGTTCATGTGTAATTGTGTATGTAAATAAACCGTCAAATGACATGGGACAAACTCCTTTTTAAAATGATCACAAATTATGGTTGTTTTAGGTAATATAGATGTTTTATTGTGAAAAAGTTAATTTTGTTTAGATATACACCTAACATAAAACTTAAACAAGTTTTCTACCTGATTATAGCATGTTTTTGGACGAGGCTGAATAAGTTGTCTTATAGGATAGGGTAGTCCCATGTAGTAGAAATAGATGTGTTTAAAAATTATTTGTGTTTAAGGGGTGTGTAGGTGATCCATGAAGTGGCATGAGATGAGATCAGAAGATGTGATGAATTCAATTAATACAGATTCTAATTCAGGTTTATCGGATAAGGAGGTTAAAAAAAGAGAACAGAAATTTGGTTTAAATGAACTTAAAGAAGCTGATCGTCCTTCAGCTATTATTATATTTTTAAGTCAATTTAAAGATTTCATGGTACTTGTGTTGTTAGCTGCAACACTTATTTCTGGTCTTTTGGGTGAGTATATCGATGCAATTGCGATAATAGCTATAGTGATTGTTAATGGTGTATTAGGATTTTTTCAGGAAAGACGTGCTGAAAGATCTCTAGAAGCATTAAAAGAATTGTCTGCCCCTCAAGTAATGGCATTAAGAGAAGGGGAATGGGTTAAGATCTTATCAAAAGAATTAGTGCCAGGAGATATTGTGAAATTTACAAGTGGAGATCGAATAGGCGCTGATATGAGATTAATAGAAAACAAAAGCTTAGAAGTAGAAGAATCAGCGCTGACTGGAGAATCTCTTCCAGTTCAGAAATCAATCCAACCAATAGCAGGTGAAGAGGTCGGTTTGGGTGATTTAACGAATATGGTTTTTATGGGTACATTGGTTACTAGAGGATCTGGTGTTGGTGTTGTTATTGGCACTGGAATGAATACTGCGATGGGACAAATAGCTGATCTACTTCAGAATGCGGAAACAATGGAAACGCCATTACAACGACGTTTAGAGCAACTAGGGAAAATATTAATAGTTGTCGCATTGTTATTAACAGTGTTGGTTGTTGGGATTGGTGTGCTCCAAGGTCATGATCTGTATAATATGTTTTTAGCTGGTGTTTCCTTAGCGGTTGCTGCAATACCTGAAGGCCTGCCTGCAATAGTGACAGTTGCTTTATCTCTAGGTGTACAACGAATGATTAAACAAAAATCAATTGTACGTAAGTTACCTGCTGTTGAGACATTGGGATGTGCATCAGTTATTTGTTCAGACAAAACAGGTACAATGACACAAAATAAGATGACTGTTACACATGTATGGTCTGGAGATAAATTATGGAATGTCACTGGAACAGGGTATCATCCACATGGTGAGTTTTTATTAAATGATCAGTCAGTTGATGTATCAAAAACGAAAACACTTCAACAAATTTTAACTTTTGGTTCTTTGTGTAATAGTGCTGCAATTGTTGAGAAAGAAGGGCAATTTCATTTAGATGGAGACCCAACTGAGGGAGCTTTGTTAGTTTCTGCAATGAAAGCAGGTCTTAAGAAAGAGAAATTGTTAAAAGGGTTTGAAGTGATTGAGGAATTTCCTTTTGATTCAGCACGAAAAATGATGAGTGTTATTGTTAAAGATAAAAGTGGAAATCGTTTTGTCGTGACAAAAGGTGCTCCGGATGTCCTTTTAGGAGTTTCAACTAATATTTTATGGAAAGAAAGACAAGAAGGATTAACTAGCGAACATAGTCATAATGTTAAAGAAGCAATCGAATCACTAGCATCTCAAGCATTACGAACGATAGCTATTGCATTTAAGCCCTTAAAGTCTACGGATAAAATCAACTCGAGCTTTGAAGCAGAGAAGGATCTAGTCTTCATTGGCTTACAAGGAATGATTGATCCACCAAGACCTGAGGTTAAACAAGCTGTTAAAGAATGTCGTGATGCAGGGATTAAGACGGTTATGATTACAGGAGACCATGTGATCACTGCAAAAGCAATTGCCACTCAATTGAATCTTTTACCCAAAAACGGAAGAGTGATGGAAGGGAAAGAATTATCATTGCTCTCAGTTGAGGAGTTAGAAGAAGTTGTTGATGATGTGTATGTTTTTGCTAGAGTTTCACCAGAGCATAAGCTTAAAATTGTAAAAGCGTTGCAAAATCGAGGTCATATTGTTGCGATGACTGGAGATGGTGTTAACGATGCCCCTGCAATCAAAGCAGCAGATATTGGAATTTCAATGGGGATTACCGGTACAGATGTTGCTAAAGAAGCATCTTCCCTTGTGTTAGTTGATGATAATTTTGCCTCAATTAAATCAGCTATAAAAGAAGGAAGAAACATATACGAAAACATCCGAAAATTTATCCGATATTTACTCGCTTCAAATGTTGGAGAGATCTTAGTTATGTTGTTCGCCATGCTGTTAGCACTTCCCTTACCATTAGTGCCAATCCAAATACTTTGGGTGAATCTTGTAACAGATGGCTTGCCTGCTATGGCTCTTGGTTTAGATCAGCCAGAAGGTGACTTGATGAAACGTAAACCAAGACATCCTAAAGAAGGTGTTTTTGCAAGAGGGTTAGGTTGGAAAGTCATATCACGTGGCTTTTTAATAGGTATAGCAACTTTAGCAGCTTTTATGATTGTTTATTATCGCAATACTGATGATTTAGCTTATGCACAAACAATAGCTTTTGCAACACTTGTTATGGCTCAGCTTATTCATGTATTTGATTGTCGAAGTGAAAAATCGATTTTTGAAAGAAATCCTTTTGAAAATATGTATTTGATTGGCGCTGTAATTTCTTCTATACTATTGATGTTGATTGTTATATATTATCCACCATTACAACCGATTTTCCATACAGTTCCTATCTTACTTCGAGATTGGTTGTTAATACTAGGTATGTCTGCAATTCCAACTTTTTTACTAGCTGGATCACTTTTAACAAGAAAATCCTCCTAGTATATGATATAATCCATAAGGGGATGACCCAAAAAGTCATCCCCTTTACTTGTTTGAGTAGAGCACAGTCCTATTTCTACATAATATTCTTTCATTTCTCCTGATAGAAAATCTTTTTACCGATTCTTTACAAGTAGGCACTCCTTTCATATACTCGTAATGCAACAATATAAAATGGGGATAACTGTTAGTAAAGATTAGATAAGTTGCTTACAAATCAGTAAAGCCTCTTTTATCGCTTTGCTCGTAAAAATCTAATGAGCTAAAAAGAAAGTGGTGGGATACATAGTGGTAGTAAGTATGACAGGGTTTGGACGCGCAAGTAAGCAAATAAACTCATGTTTCTTTACAGTAGAAATGAAGTCTGTAAATCATCGATTTTTAGATGTTAATCTTAAAATGCCTAAACAGTTTTTAGGTATTGAAGATAAAATAAGAAAAATCATATCTCACTCAATTAGTCGTGGGAGACTTGAAGTGTACATTAATTTTGAAGGAGAGCTTATTTCAAACAAAACCCTAAAGGTTGATTGGCAGATTATTGATCAATTTGTTGCTTCACTCAAAAAGATAAAAGAAAATCATTCTATATATGATCAAATTTCATTAGATCATATACTATCATTTCGTGAAGGTATTGAAGTGGTCGAGGAATCGATTTCAAGTGATGAATTTGAGGATGAGCTTATTCAACTTGTTGAGGCTGCGGTTAAGCAATTAGTTGATATGAGAGTTGTAGAAGGTGAACAACTTAAAAATGATTTAACAACTCGACTAAAGAAACTTCAAGAAATTACTTTTGAACTGGAGAAAATTGCACCAACTGTTGTTGAGAACTATCGTGAACGCATCCGAAAAAGAGTTGAAGAGTTTGTATTAGGTAAATTAGACGAAAATCGCATATTAACAGAAGTAGCACTTTTTGCTGATAAAGCAGATATCAACGAAGAATTAACGAGAATACATAGTCATATCCATCAATTTATCGAAACTCTTAAGGAACATGAGCCAATTGGACGTAAACTTGATTTTCTTGTACAAGAATTGAATAGGGAAGCAAATACGATTGGTTCTAAAGCAAATGATGGACTTATTGCAAAAAATGTTGTTGAATTAAAAAGTATTATTGAAAAATTGAAGGAACAAGTTCAAAATATTGAATAGAAAACGTTTCATTGATTATAAAAGGGCTTATAAGGCAAAAATAGTTTTGTCCTTAACTAGGGGGAGCACATGTATGAGCATTAAACTAATCAATATTGGTTTTGGGAATATCGTATCTGCAAACCGAATCATTTCAATTGTTAGTCCTGAATCAGCTCCAATTAAGAGAATTATTCAAGACGCAAGAGATCGAGGAATGTTAATAGATGCTACATATGGCCGTCGAACGAGAGCAGTTGTCATCATGGATAGTGATCATATTATTCTCTCTGCTGTACAACCTGAAACGGTTGCTCAAAGACTGTCAAATAAAGAAGATTTGTCAGATGAAGGGTAGGGAATGAAAATTTTGATAAAAGAAAGAGGATTGTTAATTGTCTTATCAGGACCTTCTGGTGTAGGAAAAGGGACTGTTAGAAAAGAGTTGTTTTCACAGGAAGATACAGCATTTGAATATTCAATTTCTATGACAACAAGAAAGCCACGTGAAGGTGAAGTTGATGGTGTTGATTATTTCTTTAAGTCAAGAGAAAATTTTGAAGAGTTAATTTCTCAAAACAAACTTCTTGAATGGGCTGAATATGTTGGGAATTATTACGGTACACCAGTAGATTATGTAGAGAAAACATTAAGCGAAGGAAAAGATGTATTTTTAGAGATCGAAGTGCAAGGTGCACTTCAAGTTCGTAATGCATTCCCTGAAGGCTTATTTATTTTCTTGAGTCCACCGAGCTTAAATGAACTTAAGAACCGAATTGTAACAAGAGGAACTGAGTCTGAAGAACTTATCAACAATCGCATGAAAGTAGCAAAAGAAGAAATTATCATGATGGATGCCTATGATTATGTTGTTGAAAATGATAATGTTGAGTTAGCTTGTGATCGAATTAAAGCAATTGTCACGGCGGAGCACTGTCGACGTGAAAGAGTAGCACCTCGTTATAAAAAAATTCTGGAGGTTGAATAAACATGTTATATCCTTCTATTGATGTATTGATGAATAAATTAGATTCAAAATATACGCTTGTTACTGTTGCAGCTAAACGAGCTCGTGAAATGCAGGAAGAAAGTGATCAACAAATTGCAAAACCAGTTTCATTTAAATATGTGGGTAAAGCACTTGAAGAAATTAATGAAGGACTTCTTAATTATAAACGAGTGGAAAAATAAAAATAAATTTTAAAAGTTAAAAGGGCCCGACCCCTCTAACAAATCTGATAAATAGTGTCCTTGTAACGTTGAACACTATCTATTGATTGAGAGGTCTGGCCTTTTACTTTAGTTCAAGTAAACAAAGCATACAATAACAGCCTTAAAGAATGAAAAAGGTAGGTGGGGAGTCATGGTAGATGGTAAGAAAATTTTATTATGTGTAAGTGGTGGTATTGCTGTATATAAAGCGGCCGCTTTAACAAGTAAGTTAATCCAAGCAGGCGCTGAAGTAAAAGTCATTATGAGTCAGTCAGCAATGGAATTTGTTTCACCGCTAACCTTCCAGGCATTGTCTCGTAATGATGTTTTCTATGATACCTTCGATGAGAAGAATTCAAAAGTTATTGCCCACATAGATTTGGCAGATTGGGCAGATCTTGTTCTACTAGCACCTGCTACTGCAAATATAATAGGCAAGCTAGCAAATGGTATTGCTGATAGTATGCTGACAACAACTTTATTAGCAACAACTGCTCAAGTATGGATCGCGCCAGCTATGAATGTACATATGTATGACCATCCAGCTGTTAAAAAGAATATTCAAACTCTTGATGACTATGGCTACAAGTTTATTGAACCAAGTGAAGGCTTCTTAGCTTGTGGATATGTTGGGAAGGGTAGACTTGAAGAGCCAGAAAAAATAGTAGAGCTTTTAATAAGCTATTTTAAACAACATAAACAACTTCATAATTTTGAAGGAGTAAATATGTTAATAACAGCGGGCGCTACTAGAGAAAAAATTGATCCTGTCCGCTATTTTACAAATCACTCATCTGGGAAAATGGGATATGCAATAGCCGAACAAGCAGCAAAATTAGGTGCCAATGTGACATTGATTTCAGGACAAACCTGTATAAAACCACCAAAGCTTGTTAAGACAATTATGATTGAATCTGCTGAAGAAATGCTAGATAAAGTACTAGAGCATTATGATCAATCAGATGTAGTTATAAAATCAGCAGCTGTTGCTGATTATCGTCCTGTCATAACATATAATGAGAAACTGAAGAAACAAAAAGATCATTTAACAATTGAGATGGAAAAAACAACAGATATTTTAAAAGAATTGGGTGAACGAAAAAAGCATCAATTATTAGTAGGTTTTGCTGCTGAAACAAATTCTTTAGAAGAATATGCAAAGAAAAAACTAGTGAAAAAGAACTTAGACTTGATTGTTGCAAATAATGTGACAACTGAAGGTGCTGGTTTTGGAACAGATACAAACATAGTCACGATTATTGATCGTCATCTTAATAAGCTTGATCTCCCGCTTATGTCAAAAAGTGACGTAGCAATAAAACTACTTGAAAAAATAGAAGCAATGTTAAAGGAAGATCGTAAATGAAGTTTGCGAGTGTAATTGTAGATGTACCAGCGATGCAAACAGATCGTGCATTTGATTATAAAATACCAGAAGAATGGCAAGAATTTATAGCACCGGGCATGAGAGTAATCGTTCCTTTTGGTCCTCGAAAAGTACAAGGATTTGTTATTGAAACAAAGAACCATTCTGATTTTAGTCGCTTAAAGTCTATTTCTGAAATGTTAGATTTAACTCCATGTTTAACTCCAGAACTTTTACAAGTAGGTCATTGGTTAACAGAGAAAACTCTATGTTTCAAAATCTCTGCCTTTCAAGTGATGCTACCTGCCGCGATGAAGGCTAAGTATGAAAAAGTAATCAGTTTAAGTTCTGATTATCAGTATTTATCTTTACCAGAACCATTGCAACCATTTTTTCGTAAAATAAATCAAGTAAACTTAAAAGAACTAGAAAAAAACGTTTCATTATCTATCATCCAAAAAGAAATTAAACATGGTCATCTAGAACTTATTTACAAAGTTAAACAAAAGACGAACAAAAAAGTTGTAAAACTGATTAAACTCAATGTGTCATTTACTGATCTAGAGCAATTAATTGAAGAACTACCTGCAAATGCAAGAAAACAGTTGGATATTCTTCAATACTTTAAATTTAATTCGCTAAATAAAATCCCATTACAAGAGCTATTGGTAGAAGCAAAAACTTCTGATACTTCGGTTAAATCTCTCATTTCCAAAGGTGTATTAATCGAAGAAACTAAAGAGATCTATAGAGATCCATTTCAAGATAGAGACTTTAAAAAAACAACTTCTCTTCAATTAAATGAAGAACAACAAAATGCGATTACTCCGATCTTATCTTCTGTTAATAATGCAAATCACGATGTTTTCCTTATGTATGGTGTAACAGGTAGTGGTAAGACAGAGGTATATCTTCAATCAATTGAGGAAGTATTAAAGAATGGAAAAGAAGCGATTGTGCTTGTTCCGGAAATATCTCTAACTCCACAAATGGTTAATCGTTTTAAAGGACGTTTTGGCTCACAAGTGGCAGTGTTACATAGTGGCCTTTCAACTGGTGAAAAATATGATGAATGGCGAAAGATTCAACGCAAAGAGGTTAAGCTTGTTGTTGGTGCTAGGTCAGCTATATTTGCTCCTTTTGAAAATCTTGGGATGATCATTATTGATGAAGAACACGAATCAAGTTATAAACAAGAAGAAAACCCTCGCTATCATGCGCGAGATGTTGCCATTTATCGTGCTAAACTTCATAAATGTCCAGTTGTTTTAGGAAGTGCAACTCCAACCTTAGAAACGTTTGCCCGATCAAGAAAAGGTGTTTACCATTTATTAACCTTAAAAGAACGTGTAAATAAGAGGTCTATGCCTAGTGTCGATATTATTGATATGAGAGAAGAACTAAGAAGTGGAAATCGTACAATGTTTTCAACCTTATTAATTGAGAAGCTACAAGATCGAATAGAAAAAGGAGAACAATCGGTATTATTCCTTAATAAAAGAGGTTATTCATCCTTTGTTATGTGTAGAGATTGTGGCTTTGTTATACAATGTCAACATTGTGACATATCATTAACTTATCATAGACATGGTCAAAAGCTTAAATGTCATTATTGTGGTCATGAAGAGCATATGCCTAAAGTTTGTCCTGAATGTGAAAGCGAACATATCCGTTTTTTTGGAACAGGAACTCAAAGAGTAGAGGAAGAGCTAGTAAAGGTACTTCCAGAATCTAGAATTATTCGAATGGACGTTGATACAACAGGGCGAAAAGGTGCTCATGAAAAACTATTAACAAAGTTTGGAAATAAAGAAGCTGATATTTTATTAGGTACCCAAATGATTGCAAAAGGCTTAGACTTTCCAGATGTCACTTTAGTAGGTGTTTTAGCAGCAGATACTATGTTGAATCTACCAGATTTTCGTGCTTCAGAAAAAACATTTCAACTATTAACACAAGTTAGTGGAAGAGCAGGAAGACATGAATTACCTGGTGAGGTGATTATTCAAACATATGCACCAGAACATTATAGTATTCAATTAGCAAGTCAGTATGAATATGATTTGTTTTACGAACAAGAAATGCAACTAAGAAAAAATCATGCTTATCCACCTTATTATTATATTGCTCTTGTAACCATTTCACATCCGGAAATAACGAAGGTTGTGTCAGTTGCTGAAAAAGTAGCACAGTTTTTAAGAAGAAATGTTTCTAATGAAACTAGAATACTAGGCCCTGTTGCATCTCCTATCCCAAGGATCAAAGATAGATATCGTTATCAATGCATGGTAAAATACAAACGGGAAAATAACTTGAATGAAACATTAAGAAAAATCATTGAACACTTTCAGCAAGAAATAACTTCGAATGATTTAATGATTACGATTGATTTGAATCCTAGTACAATGATGTAATGATCAGTCATATTGTCCTCAATTATATTATTACTATTATTTATATATAAAGATGATCGTTGATGATGTGCTGGGGATCTGTGAAATAGAGGGTAGCTTGACATTTAAATGTAGAGATAGTTTGGAGGAGTTCATTTGCCAGTTAGACAAATTGTGATGTTTCCGGCGGACGTATTAGAAAAAACTTGTGATGAAGTCACAGTTTTTGATCGGAAGCTCACAAAATTATTAGCAGATATGTACGATACAATGATAGAAAATGATGGTGTAGGCTTAGCTGCACCGCAAATCGGTATTTCAGAAAAAATAGCTATTGTCGATATAGATGATCAAAACGGTACAATAGAGTTGATTAATCCGGTTATTATTGAGGAACGAGGTGTACAAACTGGTCCTGAAGGTTGTTTAAGCTTTCCTGGTTTGTATGGTGAAGTGAGCCGTGCGGATTATGTTAAAGTTAGAACCTTTAATAGAAAAGGAAAGGCAAGAATTATTGAAGCAGAAGGCTTTCTTGCAAGAGCTATTCAACATGAAATTGATCACCTAGAAGGTGTATTATTTACATCAAAAGTAATAAAATATTTAGATGAAGAAGATTTAGAGAGTACGGAAGGATGACAAGAATGACAAAGATTGTTTTTATGGGGACACCGGACTTTTCAGTACCAGTTTTGAGAAGTCTTGTAAAAGAAGGATATAATATAGTAGGTGTAGTTACACAGCCTGATCGCCCAAAAGGTCGTAAAAAAACATTAACACCACCACCTGTAAAAGTGGAAGCAGAGAAACACCGAATACCTGTATTACAACCAGAAAAAATTAAAAATGAACTAGAGAGTGTTCTTTCATTAGAGCCAGATTTAATTATTACAGCTGCATTTGGACAGCTATTGCCTAAAGAACTTTTAGAGGCTCCTAAGTTCGGGTGTATTAATGTTCATGCCTCTCTTTTACCAGAATTAAGAGGTGGAGCTCCGATTCACTATTCGATAATTCAAGGAAAGAAAAAAACAGGTATAACGATTATGTATATGGCAGAAAAACTAGATGCTGGAGATATTCTTACACAAGTAGAGGTTGGGATTGAAGAACGAGACACAGTAGGATCTCTACATGATAAACTTAGTGAAGCTGGTGTTACATTATTACTAGAAACAATCCCTAACTTATTAGATGGGAAAATTACTCCAAAAAAGCAAGATGATGCTCAAGCAACTTTTGCTTCTAATATAAAAAGAGAACAAGAGAAGGTTGATTGGTCGAAAACAGGTGAAGAAATCTACAATCAAATAAGAGGTTTAAATCCTTGGCCAGTCGCATTTACAACTTACAATAAACAGTTGCTAAAGCTATGGTGGAGTGAAAAAATGCCAAGTGAAAATAATTCAGAACCAGGTACTGTCATTGGTATTGATCAAGATGGTTTTGTTGTCGCAACAGGTAATAAAACAGCCATTAAAATTACAGAGCTTCAGCCCTCAGGGAAAAAGAAAATGAGTGGAGAAGACTTTTTAAGAGGTACTACTATTAAAGTTGGAGATATACTACAAGATGGCGAATAAAAAACAAATGAATGTCCGTGATGTAGCAGTAGAAACATTATTACAAATTGAGAAAAATCAAGCATATAGTAATCTACTCTTAAACACGATGATAAAAAAGCATCAAGTAAAAGATAAAGATATTGCACTTTTAACAGAAATAGTATACGGAACTTTACAAAGACAGGAAACACTTGATTATTTCTTAGCAGGATTTCTTAGAAAAGCGAAGAAAATTGAAGTATGGGTTAAAATTTTACTTCGGATCTCTGTTTATCAAATGGTTTATCTTGATCGAGTTCCTGAGCGAGCGATTTTTTTTGAAGCTGTAGAAATAGCAAAAAAACGCGGTCATAAAGGAATTTCCTCTTTCGTTAATGGTGTGTTAAGATCAATTCAACGAGAAGGTATTCCAGATCTTACTAAAATTGAAGATCCTATTGATAGGTTATCTATTAAAACGAGTCATCCAAAATGGCTAGTAGAAAAATGGATAAAACAATATGGCTATGCTGAAACAGAACAAATTTGTGAGGCCAATTTAAAAGCTCCTTCCCAAACAGCTCGTGTTAATCAAGCAAGAATGTCTGTAGAAGAGCTTATCGAGAGCCTTTCAGATAGCGGAATCGAGGTTGATAAGGGAGAATTATCAGCGGATGCGATTAAAGGGTTAAAAGGGAATCTTGCACTAACAAAGGCCTTTTCAGAAGGTTTACTAACCATTCAAGACGAAAGCTCTATGTTGGTTGCACGTGTTTTAAATCCTCAAGAAAATGAAAATATATTAGATGCCTGTGCAGCACCAGGTGGTAAATCTACACATATAGCAGAGCGCATGAATGGAACAGGAACAGTACATTCATTGGACTTACACGAACATAAAGTAAAACTAATAAAACAGCAGGCAGATCGTTTACAACTTCAGAATATTTTTGCTGAAGCATTAGACAGTAGACTAGCTAGTGAAAAGTTTGAAAAAGAAAGTTTTGATCGAATTTTAGTCGATGCACCATGTTCTGGTTTTGGTGTGATTAAAAGAAAGCCTGATATAAAATATACAAAAAAAGAAGAAGATGTAAAAAAGCTAGCTGAGCTTCAAAAAAATATTTTACATGCTGTTGCCCCTTTATTAAAAAGAAATGGTGTGTTAGTTTATAGTACATGTACAATTGATCATGAAGAAAATCAAGATGTCGTACAAGCATTTTTAGAAGCACATTCAGAATTTGAACGAGACAGTTCAATAGAATTAGTGCTTCCTGAAAAGGTTCAACAATATATTCAAAACGGTGAAATCCAGCTATTGCCTCATTACTTTGGTTCAGATGGATTTTATATAGCATGTTTACGAAAGAAGGGTTAAAATTGGAACAAGCAAAAACAACCAGAACGAAAAAAGACAGCGAAGATATAAAAGCAAACCCCTCCATTTATTCTTTAGAGTTACATGAATTAGAAGAATGGCTCAAAAATAATGGAGAAAAAGCATTTAGAGCAAATCAAGTATTTGAATGGTTATATTCAAAACGTGCTACAAGCTTTGATGATATGTCTAACTTATCAAAAAGCTTAAGAACACTTTTAAATGAAAATTTCACATTAACAACACTTAAAACGCTAATTCAACAAACATCAAAAGATGGCACAATTAAATTTCTTTTCGAATTACATGATGGTTATTCAATTGAAACAGTTTTAATGAGACACGAATATGGTAATTCTGTATGTGTAACAACGCAAGTGGGTTGTAGAATTGGTTGTACGTTTTGTGCTTCAACACTAGGTGGATTAAAAAGGAATTTAGAAGCAGGAGAAATTGTTGCTCAAGTAGTAAAAGTACAACAAGCTCTTGATGAATTTGAAGAACGTGTAAGTCATGTAGTTATTATGGGGATAGGTGAACCGTTTGATAACTATGATGAAATGATGTCATTCCTTAAAATTATTAATCATGATAACGGCTTGAACATTGGTGCACGTCATATTACAGTATCAACAAGTGGAATCATACCAAAAATTTACAAATTCGCGGATGAGAAATTGCAAATCAATTTCGCGATTTCATTGCATGCACCTAATTCAGAATTGCGATCTAAACTAATGCCAATCAATCGTGCGTATAAACTACCAGATTTAATGGAAGCTGTTAAATATTATGTTGATAAAACAGGTAGGCGTGTTAGTTTTGAGTATGGCTTATTTGGTGGAGAAAACGACCAAGTTGAGCACGCTGAAGAATTGGCTAGACTTGTAAAAGGTCTTAAATGTCACATTAATTTAATACCTGTAAATTATGTACCTGAAAGAAATTATGTACGTACGCCGAAAGAACAAATTACTTTATTCGAAGATACGCTTAAAAAGCATGGCTTAAATGTAACAACAAGAAGAGAGCAAGGGCATGATATAGATGCAGCTTGTGGACAGCTGCGAGCTAAGGAGCGTAAAGAGGAGACGAGGTGACCGCTTTGGAAAGAGCTTATTTATCTGATCGGGGAAAAGTAAGACAGCATAATGAAGATAGTGTAGGGGTTTTTGAAAATAATATAGGTATTTTAGCTATTGTTGCTGATGGTATGGGGGGTCATTTGGCTGGCGATGTTGCAAGTCAAATGACGATTTCTACATTTGAGTCTTTATGGAATGAAGTAGAAAGTATTAAAGGTCCAAAGGATGCTGAAATATGGTTTAGAGACAAAGTAGCAGAGGTAAATAAAGTTGTTTACGAACACTCTTTAGAAAATCCTGAATGTCAAGGTATGGGAACGACAGTAGTTGGCGCAATAGTAACATCAAGTTTTGCAACCATTGGTCATATTGGTGATAGTCGTTGTTATTTATTAAATAATAGCGGTTATAAACAAGTAACACAGGACCACTCGTTAGTAAATGAATTGGTAAAATCAGGTCAAATTTCTAGAGAAGACGCAGAACATCACCCACGCAAAAATGTATTATTACGAGCGCTTGGAACAGAACAAACTGTAGAGATTGATGTTACTACGATTGAGTTTGAAGAAAATGATGTTCTTTTACTTTGCTCAGATGGGCTTTCTAATAAAGTAGCAGATGAATTAATGGAAAAAGAACTATTGAATAATAATAATCTTTCAAACACAGCATCTACATTAGTGCAAATGGCAAATGATCATGGTGGAGAGGATAATATTACCTTAGTTGTTATTAAAAAGACGGCAAATGATGAATTAGGTGAAAAGCCGTGTTAATTGGCAAAAGAATCAGTGGTCGTTATAAAATTCTAGAAGTTATTGGCGGAGGCGGAATGGCGAATGTCTATTTAGCCAAAGACATGATTCTAGAAAGAGAAGTAGCAATGAAGGTATTGCGTTTTGATTTTTCTAATGATGATGAATTCATTAAACGTTTTAGAAGAGAAGCTCAATCTGCTACAAGCCTAGCTCATCCAAACGTTGTTAGTATATACGATGTTGGTGAGGAAGATGGAGTTTACTACATAGTGATGGAATACGTAGAGGGGCAAACATTAAAACAATACATACAACAGTTTGCACCAATACATCCTAGAAAAGCAGTAAATATTATGCTCCAAATTGTATCTGCTATTCAACATGCACATGACAATCAAATTATCCATCGAGATATAAAACCACATAATATCTTAATAGATCATCATGGAAATGTAAAAGTAACTGATTTTGGAATTGCCATGGCTTTAAGCTCAACAACAATTACACAAACTAATTCTGTTTTAGGATCTGTCCATTATTTGTCACCAGAACAAGCAAGAGGTGGTCTAGCTAATAAAAAGTCAGATATCTATTCTATTGGTATAGTTTTGTTTGAACTTTTAACAGGTCGACTTCCATTTGATGGAGAATCAGCTATATCAATTGCATTGAAACATTTACAATCAGAAACACCTTCAGCGAAAAGATGGAATCCTGACATTCCACAAAGCCTAGAAAATATTATCTTAAAATCAACAGCTAAAGACCCTTTTCACCGTTATGAGGCTACAGAGGAAATGGAAAGAGACCTTGAAACCGTATTTGAGGTAAGTAGAATATCAGAACCACGTTTTACTATTCCTGACGATGATGAAGCAACTAAGGCGATACCAATTATTACAAATGAAACCATTGAAAAAAATAAATTGGAAGATACATTAGTACGTCCTGCTATAAAACATCAAACAAATGGTAGTGAAGACAATAAGAAGAGCAAAAAAGGTAAGAAACCTAAAAAGAAAAAAAGTAAACTTGCTATGTTTATCATTACTTTATTTGTTATTTTAGTTCTTGCTGCTATTGCAGCAGTTACAATCATTCCGTCAATGTTCTTACCAAAGGATGTAGAAGTTCCAGACGTTACTGATAAGTCATATGAAGAAGCTTTAAGTCTCTTATATGATGCTGGATTTGAAGTTGGTGAACCAGAGCTTGTTTCCCATGAAGAAATAGAAGAAGGTTATGTTATAAAAACAGATCCTGAAGCAAACACAGTAACAAAAGAAGGTGCGACCGTTATTATTTATGAAAGCACCGGTAAAGAAAAAGTGTTATTTGATGATTATGTAGATCGAAATATTGATCGAGTAAAATCAATCCTTGAGATGAATGGTTTCACAGATATTCAAGTAAAAGAAGAATCACATGAATCAAAAGATGCTGGGACAATCTTATTTCAAACGCCGGAGGTAGGCGAATATGTGATACCTTCTGAAGATACAATCGAATTCACAGTGAGCTCTGGTCCAAAACTAATCAAAATTGAAGATTTAAAGGGTAAAACTAAACCTCAAATTGATGAATATATAAGCTCAAAAGGATTTAATTCAAATGTGTCAGAAGTTCATTCAGAGGAAATTCCTGAAGGTCAGTTAATCTCGCAATCACCAGGCCCTGGTGAAGAAGTAGTACCAAAAGATACAACATTACAATTGGTTTATTCCCTAGGTCCAAAAGCAAAGCCTCCAAAAACAGTATCTAAGACAGTTGAAATTCCTTATGAGCCTTCAGAAGAAGGTGAAGAATTAGAAGTATTAATATTAATTGATGATGCTGAGCAATCTATTTCTGAAACATATGAGACATTTAAAATTACTAGTGCAGAAGTAAGAACATTGAAATTTACAATTAATCCAGGGGAAAATGCTTTTTATCAAATTCATATTGATGGTAAGGTTGTTACAACTGAAACAATACCTTATCCAGATGAATAGAAGCTAGTTTTCTTAGTTATCTTGGAATTAAGCTTATTTTATACATTTTATCCTTAAATGGACGAAATTACGTTGGAGCATGTCCGAGGGACGCTCCTACTTAACGATCCTTTTAATTTGAATGAAAAAGTAAAAAAGTAAAAAAAGCCTTTATTTAGAATATCAATGGTGAATACCATCAAGGAGGTTATCCATGCCACAAGGGAAAATTGTGAAAGCTCTTAGTGGTTTTTACTATGTACAAGATCAGGAAAGATTGATTCAGTGTAGAGGCAGAGGTATTTTTCGAAAAAATAAAATTTCCCCGTTAGTAGGAGATGAAGTTAAATATCAGGCTGAGAACGATCAAGAAGGATATATTCTTGAGGTGTTTGAGCGGAAAAATGAATTAGTAAGACCGCCTATAAGTAATGTGGATCAAGCAATTCTTGTATTTTCAGCAGTTGAGCCTGATTTTAGTCCTACTCTACTAGATCGTTTTCTTGTTCTTATTGAAGCTAACGACATTGAGCCGCTTATTGTAATTAGTAAAGCTGATCTTATTGATTCAGAGAAAGTGAAAAATAAGGTTCATGGATATGCAAAGGATTATGAAGATATAGGATATAAAGTTCTGCTAACATCAACTGTTGAATCTACTGTTGATACAGATTTATTTCCGCTTTTACAAAACAATATTTCTGTTTTTGCTGGGCAATCTGGTGTGGGAAAATCCTCTTTATTAAATGTTTTAAGACCGGACCTTGACTTGAAAACTGATGATATTTCTTCACATTTAGGACGGGGAAAGCACACAACTAGACATGTGGAATTAATATCAGTTGGTAAGGGTTTTGTTGCAGATACGCCTGGATTTAGTTCCCTAGACTTTACGGGAATAGAAGTAGAAGGTCTTTCATATTGCTTTCCTGAAATGAGGGAAAGAAGTGGCGACTGTAAATTTAGAGGTTGTACACATCTAAAAGAACCAAAATGTGCGGTTAAACAAGCATTAGAAAATGGTGAAATACCACAATATAGATATGATCATTATGTAACATTTGTAGAAGAAATAAAAGATAGAAAGCCGAGGTACTAATTATGATTAAGATCGCTCCTTCAATCTTATCGGCAGACTTTGCAAAATTGGGAGAAGAGATAAAAGATGTAGAAAATGCTGGTGCTGAATATATTCACGTAGATGTGATGGATGGACATTTTGTGCCAAATATTACAATTGGTCCATTGATTGTTCAAGCTATACGTCCAATTACTAAATTACCACTAGATGTGCATTTAATGATTGAACAGCCTGATCAATATATTCCTCAATTTGTGGAAGCTGGTGCAGATATCATAACTGTTCATGTGGAAGCTTGTAAACATTTGCATCGAACAATCCAATTAATTAAGTCTCAAGGAATTAAAGCAGGTGTAGTACTTAATCCACATACACCTATTGAGTCGATTATCCACGTTTTAGAAGATATCGATATGGTATTGTTAATGACTGTTAATCCTGGTTTTGGGGGGCAAGCATTTATTCCACAAGTGTTACCAAAGATTAAACAATTATCTGACTTAATTAAAACAAAAAATTTGTCTATCGAAATTGAAGTAGATGGTGGGATTAATGATGTAACTGCTAAGCAAGTGGTTGAAGCTGGAGCATCAGTGCTGGTAGCAGGTTCAGCAATTTTTAATAAAGAAGATAGAAGTAAAGCAATTAAAGAGTTGAAGCAAGCAACTAAATAAAAAAATAGGTTCATAAATAATCCAGAAAAGTCCCATCCTAGTAAAGAGTAGACTACTGTCGAAATAAATAAAGGAGGGATTTTATGGAGATTTCAAAAAATGATATAGCTATTATTGAACAAGCGTTAAAGGCTGCATCTATTAACAGTACTGATTATGAAGAAATTGAACAGTTTGAAACAGTTTTAAAAAAAATAGACATTACTTCTTCTGCTCAGAATGATGGATTTAGATATGACTATGATGATAGCTCAAGTTAAATTGAAAAGCTCTGACATTATATGTCAGGCTTTTTCTTATTGAGCAAAAATGTAATAAGTTACTTTAGTTTTGGGGTAAGCTCTAGACTTTAACATCTATGCTTGTCGCCAATAAATGGTACCTTAATCTTTTTAATCATTTTAAGAATGAAGGTAAGTAGTAAAGGAGAAACCATGAAAACAATTGCAATAGTTGCAGGTGGCCCAAGAGAGAACTTAGCGAATTTAGTAAAATATCACAATGATGATGTTATATGGATTGGTGTTGATGGTGGTGTTAAATACATCAAGGAATTTGGATTACCATATCAGTTTGCTTTTGGAGATTTTGATTCTATTTCTTCAAGTGAAAAAAAACAGTTAATTGATATTGGAAAAGAAGTGTTGTCATTCTCACCTGAAAAAGATAAAACAGATACTGAAATTGCGTTAGAATGGGCGATAAAACAAAGGCCTACTAAAGTTCATATCTTTGGTGCAACAGGAGGAAGAATTGATCATTTACTAGCAAATATCTACCTGCTTATGCAATCAATTGAATTTGATAGCATGATCGAAATTATAGATAAACAAAATCATATCACGCTTTATACACCGGGTACATATACAATAAGGAAAGACGATGAAAAAAAATATACATCACTTATACCTATAAGCTTAGAGGTGAGGGGAATAACCTTAAAAGGGTTTAAGTATCCATTAAATAATTGTCATATTAAACTGGGATCAACATTATGTATAAGTAATGAACTCATTCATGAAGTAGGTACTTTTTCTTTTGAAGACGGCATATTATTACTAATAAGAAGCCGTGATTGAGCACTGTTTGTCCAAAATGGTTATAGGCGTCATTTTTTTAAGAAACTTGAATATAATGCTAGAGAACTGATTTATATTTTTGAAATTGACGAATTATTTACACCTTTGAACAAGCTAACAAAAACTTGTTTAATTGATTTGGTTGAGGAGGGAAACAATGAAATTCTATACGATCAAATTACCAAAGTTTTTAGGAGGAATTGTTCGAGCGATGCTCGGTTCATTTAAAAAAGACTAAGAAAAAAGCACCGTTATGTTCGGTGCTTTTTTCTTAGCTTATTCGTTTAATATCGTATAAATATGAAACAAAGCAGCAATAAGCTACTAGGATAAGCTATCATTCATGTTTTCTGCTTTATAGGTTCTTTCAAAAAGGTGTTCGTTAAGCATTTAAATCTTTATTTGATTAAAAGTTTTATAGCTTCGCTACCTTCTTTTTGAATGTTCATTAAGTGAGCTTAATAAAATTAAACTCGCTCAACTTTACCAGATCTTAAAGCGCGAGCAGATACATATACTTTTTTAGGTTTACCGTTAACTAAGATGCGAACTTTTTGAAGGTTTGCGCCCCAAGTACGTTTGTTAGCGTTCATCGCGTGAGAACGTGAATTACCTGAGCGTGTCTTTCTACCAGTAACAACGCATTTACGTGCCATGTTATTCCCTCCTTACTACAAAAAAACCTTACATATTTTACGATAGTCATGTACATAGCCATGAGATACTTTAATAATTTATCATAACTACCATTAGATTGCAATACTTCTGATGTAGTCCTTTCAAGAATTTTTCCTTGACATAGTTTTTTTATGTTGTTGTATAATAATAAGGATGTATGCTTTTTTCACTTCGGACTTATAATCGCTTTTAAAATGAAGTTGCTTATAGTAAAATAACTATAGCCAGTGCGAACAATTCCAAAGGGGGAACCATCATGTCCATTGAATTAAAAACTAAGTACGGACAAATTGATATATCCAATGAGGTCATTGCAACTGTTGCGGGCGGTGCCGCAATTGACTGCTACGGTATTGTTGGAATGGCATCAAAGAATCAAATAAAAGACGGCTTTACAGAGATTCTAAGGAAAGAAAACTTTAGCAGAGGTGTTATAGTTCGCCAAGATGATGAATCAATAAATATTGATATGTACATTATCGTCAGCTATGGTACAAAAATTTCTGAAGTCGCACATAACGTTCAAACGAAAGTAAGATATACGTTAGATCAAACGGTTGGGCTTTCTGTTGATTCCGTTAACATTTTTGTACAAGGAGTTCGTGTATCGAACCCATAGTAAGGAGGAAACTACCTGTGTCAATTACAACTTTAGATGGTAAGCGTTTTGCAGAGATGATCTTGCAAGGTGCAGACCACCTATCGAATAATGCAAAATTAGTCGATGCCCTTAACGTTTTTCCAGTTCCTGATGGAGACACTGGAACAAATATGAATTTATCGATTACATCAGGAGCTAAAGAAGTACGAAACCATCAATCAGAGCATATTGGTAAAGTTGGTCAGGCGCTATCAAAGGGTTTACTTATGGGTGCTAGAGGTAATTCAGGTGTTATTTTATCTCAATTATTTAGAGGGTTTTCAAAATCAATTGAATCAAAGGCTCAAATTACAGCTATTGAATTTGCTGATGCACTTCAGGCAGGTGTAGATACAGCTTACAAAGCAGTTATGAAGCCTGTTGAGGGTACAATATTAACTGTAGCAAAGGATGCAGCAAGAGCAGCAGTTATTGCTTCAGAAACTGAAACATCAATTGATATATTAATGGAAATAACATTAAAAGAGGCTGAAGCTTCCTTAAAGCGAACACCCGATCTCCTTCCCGTTCTAAAAGAAGTTGGAGTAGTAGATAGTGGTGGACAAGGATTAGTATTTGTTTATGAAGGGTTTTTAGCTATATTAAAAGGCGAAAAATTAGAAATAAATGCTAATAGGCTTTCAATGAACGATCTTGTGAATGCTGAGCATCATAAAAATGTTCAAGGTCATATGAACACAGAAGACATTGAATTTGGTTATTGTACTGAATTTATGGTTCGTTTTGAAGATGGCAAGAAGAAATTTAATGAAGAAGATTTTCGTAATGATTTAAGTCAATTTGGAGACTCATTGCTAGTTATTGCCGATGAAGATCTGGCTAAAGTACATATTCATGCTGAACATCCTGGTGATGTTTTATCATATGGTCAAAAGTATGGTAATCTCATTAACATGAAAATTGAAAATATGCGTCAACAGCATACAGATATTGTTGGTGAGAAAGTAGACAAGGAAACTCCTTTAACAAATGAAACAAAAAAAGAAAGAAGTAAGTTTGGCATTGTCACAGTTTCAATGGGCAAAGGAATAGCAGAATTATTTAAAAGTATTGGTGCAAATATAGTAATTGAGGGCGGACAGACGATGAATCCGAGCACGGAGGATATTGTGAAAGCCATTCGTGAAGTAAATGCAGATAATATAATTATACTACCTAATAATTCAAATATCGTTATGGCGGCACAGCAAGCTGCCTCTGTAGTAGATGAACATGTTATTGTGATTCCTTCTAAAACTGTTCCACAAGGAATGGCAGCGTTACTATCTTTTAATCCTACTGCAGAGCCTAGTGATGTTGAAAAGATTATGGTAGAAGCTTTAAGTAGTGTAAAGAGTGGTCAAATAACTTTTGCTGTAAGAGATACAAATATTGATGGCCTTGATATTGCAAAAGGTGACTTTATGGGAATCTCAAATGGTAAAATAATTTTAACTGAACGCGATCAATTGTTAGCTTCTAAAAAGTTATTATCTGAAATGATTACTGAGGATGATGAGATATTAACCATTATTCAAGGTGAAGATGCAAATGATGATGAAGTAAGCGAACTTGTTACATTTGCTGAGGAACAATTTGATCATGTTGAGGTTGAGGTTCATAAAGGAGAACAACCTCTTTACTCATATATATTCTCAGTAGAATAAGCTATTAAACAAAAGAAAACTCGGCCCTTGGCCGGGTTTTCTTTTGTTTAATGAATTCATAGAAATTTTTGAATAAATAAATATTTCTCAGTTGTTTTTGTCTACGTACTGTAAGGAATAAAATCTGTTAAACTAAGAGTTAGAAAGTATTTTAATTACATTAAATTCAACTTATATTTATAAATCAAATTTATTACGTATCTTTTACTCTGTTACCTATAATGAAATGAAATGAGGAGAGGATAAGCGATGAAATACCGAAGTGTTTTTGATATTATTGGACCAATTATGATTGGTCCTTCTAGTTCACATACAGCAGGAGCAGCTAGAATTGGTCGTGTGGCACGAACGTTATTTGATAGAGAACCTAAATGGGCAACTATTTCTCTTTATGGGTCATTTGCACAAACATATCTTGGACATGGAACAGATGTTGCTTTAATTGGTGGTTTACTTGATTTTGACACATTTGATGAAAGAATTAAATCAGCAATGGAAATAGCAAAAGATAAAGGGATGAAAATTTCATTTATTGAAGAAGATGCTGTTACTGATCATCCCAATACAGCTAGACTTATTATCGGGGATGATTATGGGCAGTTAGAATTAGTTGGTGTTTCAATTGGTGGAGGGAAAATTGAAATTACAGAACTTAATGGTTTTGAATTAAAGCTATCTGGAAACCATCCAGCTATTTTAGTTGTTCATAATGATCGTTATGGTGCAATCGCTGCGGTAGCTAATGTATTGGCAAAACATGCAATAAATATTGGTCATATGGATGTTTCAAGAAAAGAAGTTGGTCAAGTTGCATTAATGACAATTGAAACAGATCAGAATTTAAGTAAAGAAGTGATAGAGGAACTAAAAACCTTACCAAATATATTACAAGTGACTAAAATAGACGATTAATTGACATTGTTAAATCTGTTAATGAGGGGGAAAAATCATTATGTTTCGAAATGTAAAAGAACTTGTTTCTTTAGCTGAAGATAAAGGTGTAAAAATAGCGGAAATAATGATTCAGCAAGAGTGTGATGTAACAAATAGATCAAGAGAAGATGTAATGGCACAAATGGAACGTAACCTAGAAGTCATGGAACAAGCTGTTGAGAAGGGGTTAGCAGGAGTAAAATCACATTCTGGTTTAACTGGCGGAGATGCTGTTCTTTTACAAAAGTATATTGATGAAGGGAATTTCCTGTCAGGAAGTACAATTCTCGATGCTGTAAGTAAAGCAGTTGCAACAAATGAAGTGAATGCAGCCATGGGAACCATTTGTGCAACACCTACCGCTGGTTCAGCTGGTGTAGTACCTGGTACACTTTTCGCTGTGAAAAATAAATTACAACCAAGTCGGGAAGAAATGGTTGAGTTTTTATTTACTTCAGGTGCTTTTGGTTTTGTTATTGCCAATAATGCCTCGATCTCAGGTGCTGCAGGTGGCTGTCAGGCTGAAGTGGGATCTGCTTCAGGTATGGCTGCAGCAGCAATTGTTGAACTAGCTGGAGGAACACCACAACAAGCAGCCACAGCAATGGCAATTACATTGAAAAACATGCTAGGCCTTGTATGTGATCCTGTAGCAGGTCTAGTTGAGGTACCTTGTGTAAAAAGAAACGCAATGGGAGCAGCTAATGCTATGGTTGCAGCAGATATGGCACTTGCGGGAATAACTAGTAGAATTCCATGTGATGAAGTCATTGATGCCATGTTTAAAATAGGTCAAACAATGCCAAATGCCTTAAAAGAAACAGCGCAAGGGGGGTTAGCAGCGACTCCAACAGGTCAACAACTGAAGGCCAAGATTTTCGGAGATTCGCAAAAATAATGTGGAAAATAGATTATTAGAACCAATTGATCATTTAAAGGGAGTCGGAGAAGAAACGGCAGAACTATTACATGATATAGGGATTTATTCTATTAATGACTTAATAGAGTATTTTCCTTATCGTTATGATGATAATAGTTTACGAGATCTAGAGGAAGTTAAACATGATGAACGTGTTACAGTTGAAGGTAAAGTTCATAGTGAAGCTGTTCTTACTTACTTTGGAAAAAAACGTTCTAGATTAACGTTTAGATTACTAGTTGGTCGCTATTTACTTTCAGTCGTTTGTTTTAACAGACCTTATTTTAAAAACAAGCTTTCTCTGAATTCAATAGTTACTGTCACTGGTAAGTGGGATAAGAATAGACAAACGATTACTGCGCAAGAATTAGTATTTGGCCCTAAACAAGAAATATCTGGTATTGAACCTGTTTATTCTGTAAAAGGAAAGCTTACTGTTAAAGGGATGAGGAAGTTTATCTCTGTCGCAATGAAAGAATATATAGATGAGATAGAGGAAATTCTTCCGATAGAGCTTTTAGAAAAATACAAGCTTATCACAAGAAAGCAAGCGATTCAAACCATTCATGCTCCTATCGAACAAGCCAGTTTAAAACAAGCAAGAAGAAGGTTTGTCTATGAAGAGTTTTTGTTATTTCAATTGAAAATGCAAGCGTTACGTAAAGTGCAAAGAGAACAGTCTAAAGGTCTTAATCAACAATACCCAAAGGAAACTCTTGATCACTTTATCAAAGCATTGCCTTTTCCCTTAACAATTGCTCAATCGCGAGTAATCGATGAAATATTGAGTGATATGAAATCACCATATCGAATGAATCGATTGCTTCAGGGAGATGTTGGATCAGGGAAAACAGTTGTTGCTGCGATTTCGATCTATGCAACTATATTATCAGGATATCAGGGAGCATTAATGGTTCCAACTGAGATTCTAGCTGAACAACATGCCGAATCACTCATAAAATTGTTCGAACCCTTTGATATAAATGTTGCTCTTTTAACTAGTTCGGTTAAAGGGAAGAAACGAAGAGAATTATTAGAAAAACTCAAGAATAACGAAATTCATTTACTGATTGGTACTCACGCTCTAATACAGGATGAAATTAATTTTCATACATTAGGCTTAGTCATAACAGATGAGCAACATCGTTTTGGAGTTGAACAAAGACGGATGCTTCGTGAAAAGGGAAAAAATACAGATGTGTTATTTATGACAGCAACTCCCATTCCACGAACACTTGCTATTACCGCATTTGGTGAAATGGATGTGTCTGTCATTGATGAATTGCCTGCTGGTAGAAAGACGATTGAAACATATTGGGTGAAGCCAGATATGTTAGAGAGAATCATAGCATTTATCGAAAAAGAAATAGCAAAAGGGCGTCAAGCATATGTAATATGTCCTTTGATAGAAGAGTCAGAAAAGCTTGATGTGCAAAATGCTTTGGATGTTCACAGTATGCTTACAGACTATTATCAAGGTCGATATAAGGTTGGCCTCATGCATGGTCGACTAAGTTCTGATGAAAAAGATGCTGTCATGAGAAGCTTTAGTGATAATGAAGTTCATGTATTAGTATCAACAACGGTTGTTGAGGTAGGGGTAAATGTACCAAATGCTACAACAATGGTTATATATGATGCTGAACGTTTTGGGTTATCACAACTTCACCAACTTCGTGGTCGTGTTGGAAGAGGTAGTGAACAATCCTATTGTATATTATTAGCTGATCCTAAATCTGAAACGGGAAAAGAACGAATGAAGATTATGACAGAAACTAATGATGGTTTTGTGTTATCTGAAAGAGATCTTGAGCTAAGAGGGCCTGGAGATTTCTTTGGTAAAAAACAAAGTGGAATGCCAATTTTTAAAGTGGCAGATATGGTACATGATTATCGCGCATTAGAAGTAGCAAGACAAGATGCAGTAGAGTTAGTACGTTCAGATGCTTTTTGGCAAGAAGAGAAATACAATGGTTTAAGAAAACAATTAACGAATTCAGGTATCCTTAATGGAGAGAAATTAGATTAACATCGTACAACTGAAAAAAGGTCATTATTTTTCTTTACCAATTGGCTCAGTTTAACATTGTTATTAATTTCGGTTATTGACACTCACTTTATTCATTATGAATATTGAAAAAGCGATTCATTTCTACTTAATAATAATCTATGAAAAACAGATTGCAATTGTCTTGCAATCTGTTTTCTTTATCTATATACTACTATTAGTACCTAGTCTTAATAGTTCGGACGGTGTCATAAATATCATGAAAAAAAATAAAAAAGAAAGACAACTATTACTACAGGAAACAATAGTGAATACTCCATTTATTACAGATGAAGAGTTGGCTGAAAAGTTTCATGTTAGTATTCAGACGATTCGTTTAGATCGTCTAGAATTATCCATTCCAGAATTAAGAGAGCGGATAAAAAATGTCGCAGAGAAAAAATTAGATGATGAAGTAAAGGCACTACCAATAGAAGAAGTAATTGGTGATATCATTGACCTTCAACTTGATGAATCTGCCATTTCGATACTTGAAATAAAAAAGGAACATGTTTTCAGTCGTAACCAAATTGCACGTGGTCACCATCTATTTGCACAAGCAAATTCATTGGCTGTTGCAATGATTAATGATGAATTAGCACTTACAGCGAAAGCAAATATTCATTTTACAAGACAAGTAAAAGAAAATGAACGTGTGATCGCAAAGGCGAAAATTGAAAAAAATGATTTGGAAAATAGACGAACGACCATAAAAGTGAATAGTTATGTAGGAAATGAATTGGTCTTTTCAGGAGAATTCGAGATGTTTCGTTCAAATCCAACACAAAGGTAGGTAACAAAATGAAACTAGCAATTGACGCCATGGGTGGCGACAATGCTCCTCAAGCAGTTGTTGAAGGAGTAATAAAAGCGATTCATGCTTTTCCAGATCTTGAAGTGACTCTTATTGGACAAGAAGAGAAAATAAAGCAATTTTTAACAGATTCTACTAGAATTACAATTATACATACGGATGAGGTTATTGAAGGTACTGATGAACCAGTTCGAGCAGTAAAAAGAAAGAAAAATTCTTCAATGGTTTTAATGGCGAATGAAGTAAAAGAAAAACGTGCAGATGGTTGTATATCAGCAGGAAACACCGGTGCACTCATGACAGCCGGTTTATTTATTGTTGGACGGATTAAAGGGATAGAAAGACCAGCATTATCACCTACATTACCAACTTTAAATGGAGATGGTTTTCTTTTTCTAGATGTTGGGGCAAATGTTGATGCAAAACCAGATCATCTTCAACAATATGCAATAATGGGTTCAATTTATGTAGAAAAAGTACGTGGAATTAAGAACCCACGTGTTGGTTTATTAAATATTGGAACAGAAGATAAAAAAGGAAATGAATTAACTAGACAAGCGTTTGAGTTATTAAAGCAGACAAACTTAAACTTTGTCGGTAATGTTGAATCACGTGATTTAATGAATGGTGTTGCAGATGTTATTGTGACAGATGGCTTTACAGGTAATATTGCGTTAAAAACGATTGAGGGAACAGCTTTATCGGTTTTTTCAATGCTAAAATCTGCCCTCACGAGTAACTTGAAGTCAAAGGTAGCAGCTGGTGTATTAAAGCCACAACTAAAAGGAATTAAGCAGCAAATGGATTATTCAGAATATGGTGGTGCAGCTTTATTTGGCTTACAAGCACCAGTTGTGAAAGCTCATGGCTCTTCAGACGCAAATGCGATCTATAATGCTATTCGGCAAACTCGAGAGATGGTATCGAATGATGTTGCAGAAACAATTTATGCTTCACTTGAAGTAAATTCAATATCACAAGCATAAAAAAATAAGGGGGTTTTTGTGTGACGAAAATTGCATTCTTGTTTCCTGGACAAGGATCTCAAACAGTTGGAATGGGTAAAGAAATGTTTGATCAAGTTCCGGAATCTAAAAATATATTTGAAAAAGCTGACAAGAAACTAGGCCAAAATCTTTCAGAACTAATTTTTCATGGTCCGCAAGAAACATTAACAGAAACATATAATGCTCAGCCAGCATTACTTACAACAAGTATTGCGATCTTGGAAAATTTTAAAAAGTATGAGATCTACCCTGATTTTTTAGCAGGGCATAGCTTAGGTGAATATACAGCACTTGTAGCAGCTGGTGTGATGAACTTTGAAGATGCAGTCTATGCAGTGAAGAAGCGTGGAGAATTTATGGAAGAAGCAGTTCCCTCTGGTAAAGGTGCTATGGCTGCCATTTTAGGTATGGATCCAGAAGAATTAAAAGCTATTACAGAAGAAGTTACTAAAGACGGACATTCTGTACAACTAGCAAACTTAAACTGCCCAGGACAAATTGTTATATCAGGTACCACTGAGGGGGTTGAAAAGGCTTCAGCATTTGCGAAGGAAAGGGGAGCAAAAAGAGCGATACCTCTAGTTGTTAGTGGTCCTTTTCATTCAGAGTTAATGAAGCCTGCAGCTGCTCAGTTAAATGCTGTTCTTACAGAAGTAAACTTTCAACCTGGGTTAATACCTGTAATTGCAAATGTCACTGCAAAACCTGTTATTAATCAGGAGGAAATAAAAGAACTACTAGTAGAACAGTTATACTCTCCTGTTAGATGGGAAGAATCAGTAAGAGCTATGCTTGATCAAGGTGTGACAACTTTTGTTGAAATCGGGCCAGGAAAAGTATTGACTGGATTAGTAAAGAAAATAGATCGTTCAGCAACTGTTCATAATATCTACGATCTTGAAACAATGAAAACAGTTGTAGAGAAGCTTAAGGGGGAATAGTCATGTTAAGTAAAAAGGTTGCACTCGTGACAGGGGCTTCTAGAGGAATTGGAAGAGCCATTGCCTTAGATTTGGCTAAACATGGAGCGAGTATTGCTGTAAACTATGCTGGAAACGAAGCTAAAGCAAATGAAGTTGTTGATGAAATAAAAGCAAACGGTGGTCACGCAATCTCTATTAAAGCTGATGTTTCAAATCAAGATGATGTTCAGCAAATGATTAAATCTGTAATAGGGGAATTTGGTCAATTAGATATTCTTGTTAATAATGCTGGGATCACACGTGATAATCTTTTAATGAGAATGAAAGATGATGAATGGGATGATGTGATTAACACAAACCTAAAAGGTGTCTTCCTATGTACAAAAGGTGTAACTAGACAAATGATGAAGCAACGACATGGGAGGATCATTAATATCACTTCGATTGTAGGTGTTAGTGGAAATCCTGGGCAAGCAAATTATGTTGCAGCCAAAGCTGGTGTTATTGGTCTAACAAAAACGACAGCTAAAGAATTAGCATCTCGAAATATTACGGTGAACGCTGTTGCACCTGGTTTTATCACAACAGATATGACAGATGAACTTTCTGAGGATGTTAAATCAGAAATGCTTAAACAAATTCCTTTAGCGAAATTAGGTGAACCGAGTGATATTTCAAATCTTGTTACTTTCCTAGCTTCTGAAAAGAGTAAATATATTACCGGTCAAACATTGCATGTGAATGGTGGCATGTATATGTAATTCTTTGCTGCTGTTATTTTATAGTAGTAAATGAACTCTCTTTAAAAAATACGGAATGAAACCTAGTTTTTTAAATTGAAATACACTATAATACTTGAGGGGAGGTGAAGTAAAATGGCAGATGTATTAGAACGTGTAACAAAGATTATCGTTGACCGTTTAGGTGTTGATGAGGCTGAAGTAAAGCTTGAGTCTTCATTCAAAGATGATCTTGGTGCAGATTCCCTTGATGTAGTTGAGCTTGTTATGGAACTTGAAGATGAGTTCGATATGGAAATTTCTGACGAAGATGCAGAAAAAATCGGTACAGTGGGTGACGCTGTTAACTACATAAATAGCACACAATAATGTTGCTTTAAAGTCCCGTAGGTTTACGGGACTTTAACCCTTTTCACCCTTTTTTTTATGAAATTTTCTTAGACTTCTTTTCGAATGCTTTAACGCCAGATAAAGTTGTTTATACTATTATTTAAATGATAAAGTTTACTTGACATAAGCCACTCCATAATTCAAGGAAATTCCCTTCAATTATGAAGTGACTTATCTAAGGCGTAGCTTTCGCTTTTAAATTGGAGGTACCTATGTTATGGCAAGACATATTAATTACAAAGAGAGAAGAACCTTTGCAAAAAAGGCAGAGGAATTCAAAAAGTTTCAAGAGCGTATAGGTCATTCATTCAAGAATGAAAAACTTCTATATCAAGCATTTACACATTCTTCATATGTAAATGAACACCGCAAAAAACCATATGAGGATAATGAAAGGTTAGAGTTTTTAGGAGATGCTGTATTAGAATTAACCATTTCTCAGTATCTTTATAAGAAATATCCAATGATGAGTGAAGGTGAGTTAACAAAGTTACGTGCGGCAATTGTCTGTGAACCTTCGTTAGTTGCATTTGCAAACAACCTTTCTTTTGGAAGCTTAGTTTTGCTTGGCAAAGGCGAGGAAATGACAGGGGGGCGAGCTCGACCTGCACTCCTTGCGGATGTATTTGAGGCTTTTATTGGTGCATTATATTTAGATCAAGGTTTAGAAGCAGTTGTTCGATTCTTAGATCAGTTTGTGATCCCAAAAGTTGATGAAGGAGCCTTTTCCCATGTGATGGATTTTAAAAGTCAATTGCAAGAGCTGGTACAACGGGACACAAAAGGAACGTTAGAATATAAAATATTGCAAGAAAAAGGACCTGCTCATAATCGGGAATTTGTTTCAACTGTTTCGTTAAATAGTGAAGTTTTTGGCACAGGAAGCGGAAAATCTAAAAAAGAAGCAGAGCAACATGCGGCTCAAGAAGCGTTATCAAAGCTGCAACAGATTAATAAATAACCCTACAAGGACAAGCTCGTTCTTACGTGTAACTCTTGATCGTTTTTTTCGGTTTTGAGAATATGCAGATAATGAGTTGTCCTTTTTTTCTTCGAATAAATTCATTAAAGTTATCACCCTAGGTTCGATATATTATGATAAAATACTTAAGAATTGTTATTACTCAATAATAATAGAATATTAAACCTTGTTTTCTTAGAATTTGTTCAAGCACGCTTCTTTTGAAAATATGGCTATGTTAAAGCTTAATGTTGATTTTTAGCACTTTGGTGATTGATGAAAGGCATGAGACTCCTGCTGGAGAAGCGTGTCATAAGGAGACCCTACAGGCGCGCAGCTGACGAGGAGGCTCCCGGTCCTAGGAAGAATTGTTGTTTGAAAAAGCCAGTAGTTGGGCTTTTTCATTATTCTCCCCCTAGGAAAAAAGGCACTTTTTTTCCGCGAAAGTGAATGCCTGTAACGGAAGTCAACAACAAAGTTTAACAGAGCCGAAAATATAAATTGAATAGTAAGGAGGATCACAATGTTCCTCAAACGATTGGATATTGTAGGATTCAAGTCCTTTGCTGAAAGGGTAACAGTAGATTTTGTCAACGGAGTTACAGCAGTAGTTGGACCTAATGGAAGTGGAAAAAGTAATATTACAGATGGTATAAGATGGGTGTTAGGTGAACAATCTGCCAAATCTCTTCGAGGTGCAAAAATGGAAGATATTATTTTTGCTGGAAGTGACTCAAGAAAAGGTCTTAATTTAGCAGAAGTGACACTCACTTTAGATAACACAGATCATTTCCTGCCGATTGACTACCACGAAGTAAGTGTAACTCGTCGTGTGTATCGCTCAGGTGATAGTGAATTTTTTATTAATAAGCAAGGATGTCGCTTAAAGGATATCGTTGACTTATTTATGGATTCAGGACTTGGCAAAGAAGCTTTTTCAATTATTAGCCAAGGTAAAGTAGAAGAGATTTTAAGTAGTAAATCAGAGGAACGCAGAAGTATCTTTGAAGAAGCTGCTGGTGTTTTAAAATACAAATCTCGTAAAAAGAAAGCTGAATATAAGTTAGCAGAAACACAAGAAAATTTAAATCGTGTCCAAGATATACTTCATGAACTAGAAGTACAAGTAGAACCTTTGAAAATACAAGCCTCGATTGCAAAGGATTACCTAGAACAAAAGAAAGAGCTTGAGCAAATTGAGGTTGCTTTGACAGTATATGAAATTGAAGAACTTCATGAAAAGTATGCAACTCTTTCAAAGTCTGTTGAAGAAGGAAAAGATAAAGAGCTGAATCTTATAACGATGATGCAAAAACGTGAAGCAGATGTTGAAAAAATGAAAGACCACTTAAATGCGTTAGATGATTCAATCGATGACCTTCAGCAGATTTTATTGCTTGCAAGTGAAGAACTTGAGAAATTAGAAGGTCGCAAAGAAGTACTTAAAGAAAGAAAGAAAAATGCCCATCAAAATAAGGCACAGTTAGAAAAGACAATTGAAGAGCTTGACTGTCGAATTTCACAATTAAAGGAAGACAAACAAAAGCAGGAAGCTTTTTTAAGTAATAGTGAAACTGAATTACAAAGTATCAAGCTTCAATTAGCAGAAAAACAGAAGCTTTTTTCAACATATGATCAGAATATGGAAGAAATGATTGAGGCTTTGAAAAGTGAGTACTTTGAATTACTTAATGAACAAGCATCAGCTCGGAATGAAATTAGCTATATTGATGAACAAGTTAGTCAACAAGAACGAAAGAACGATAGACTCTTAGATTCAAATAAACGATATGTGACAGAACGTGAAGAAATAACTAAGAAGAAATCAATAATCGAGGCTAATTATACCTCTATAGAGAAGAAACTGTCAGATCAAATTAAAGAATTTCGGGATTTATCAACAAAGTTGGAAAACTTAAAAAATTCATATCAAAAGAAAGAATCAGCGTTGTATCAAGCTTATCAACTATTACAACAATCTCGATCACGTAAAGAAGTGCTAGAGTCTATGCAAGAGGACTATGCAGGATTCTTTCAAGGTGTAAAAGAAGTATTAAAAGCTAAAGATCAGCTTCCTGGCATTCATGGAGCAGTCGCAGAATTAGTATCTACAAATAAAGAATATGAAACAGCAATTGAAATTGCTTTAAGTAGTTCCATGCAGCATGTAGTTGTGGAAGATGAAGCATCTGCACGAAAAGCAATACAATTTTTAAAAAGTAATTCATATGGTAGAGCTACATTTTTACCCTTATCAGTTATAAAGGAAAGATCGATAAATTCACATGATTTAACGACAATCAAAAAACATCCAGCGTTTGTAGGTGTAGCAACAGATTTGGTAAAATATCACCAAAACTTTAAATTGATTGTAGGGAATCTTTTAGGTACAGTTATCGTTACATCAGATTTAAAAGGTGCTAATGAGATTGCTAAACTTATGAATTATCGTTATCGACTTGTTACACTACAGGGTGATGTTGTTAACCCTGGTGGATCTATGACAGGTGGAGCGGTTAAACAAAAGAACAATTCTTTATTAAGCCGACAACGTGAACTAGAAACACTTATTGAAAAATTGGTTGTGATGGAAGATAAAACAGCTGGCCTTGAACAAGATGTAAAGTCTACTAAAGAGGCTATCCAAGATAAAGAGAAGACACTTGAGCAATTACGTGCAACTGGTGAAAAGTTGCGTTTAGAAGAACAGAGAATTAGAAGTGAGATAAGAGAGATTGAGCTAAATGAAAAGAATATCAACGATCACTTAAAGTTATATGATGCTGAATTAGATTCGTTTGAATCGGATAAAGAGAAAAATGCTAATCGAAAAGAAGAACTCAAACATAATCTAAAAGAAATTGCAATAAAATTAGAAAAACTAGATCAAGAAATTGATCAACTATCTAAAAAGAAAACATCACAACAAACATCTAAAGAAGAACTGCAAAATGAACTAACAGAATTAAAAGTTGTACTAGCTAGTAATCAGCAAGTATTCGAAAACCATAAGGAAAAGGTTGAAAGAATACAAGATGAACTTTCACAATCAATTCAAAAATATGAAGAAACGAAAGATGATTATTCGTTGCTTTCAAATGAAATGACTTCTAGTTCTTCTGGAGAAGAAAAACTAGAAGAAGCAGCGAATAAAAAGCTTCAAGATAAAAATAAAACAATTGAGTTAATTGCAAGTAGGCGAGAAGAACGTCTACAACTTCATGAAAAGCTCGAATATGAAGAGCGAGAGTTGAAAGAACTTAAGCGACAAGATAAACAGCTTAGAGATATCTTAAAAGATGAAGAAGTTAAATTAAATCGTTTAGATGTTGAGCTTGATAATCGATTAGATCATCTTCGTGAAGAATATTTATTAACGTTTGAAGGTGCAAAAGAACAGTATGTTTTAGAGTTGGAAATAAATGATGCCAGAAAACGAGTGAAACTAATTAAGCTTGCAATTGAGGAATTAGGAACGGTAAACTTAGGTGCGATTGATGAATATGAACGTGTATCAGAGCGTTTCAATTTCTTAACTGAACAAAGAGATGATCTATTAGAGGCAAAAGATACTCTTTATCAAGTTATTGATGAGATGGATGAAGAAATGAAGAAGCGATTTGAAGAAACCTTTAATGCTATTCGTTCGCATTTTGAATCTGTTTTTCAAGCGTTATTTGGCGGTGGACGAGCTGAGTTGAAATTAACGAATCCTGAAGATATTCTTAATACAGGTGTTGATATAGTTGCACAGCCACCAGGTAAAAAATTGCAAAATTTAGGTTTGCTTTCAGGAGGAGAACGAGCTTTAACTGCCATTGCTTTATTATTTTCAATATTAAAGGTACGTCCTGTTCCATTTTGTGTTCTTGATGAAGTAGAGGCAGCTTTGGATGAAGCAAATGTTCATCGTTTTGCTCAATACTTGAAGAAATTTAGTCACGAAACACAGTTTATTGTCATTACTCACCGCAAAGGAACAATGGAAGAGGCTGATGTTTTATATGGTGTGACAATGCAGGAATCAGGAGTATCAAAGCTTGTATCTGTTAGACTTGAAGAAACAAAAGAATTAGTACAATCTAGCTGAAGGGACGAGCATGTATGAGTTTTTTTAAAAAATTAAAAGAAAAAATAACACAACAAACAGATTCTGTCACTGAAAAATTTAAAGACGGTTTAACAAAAACGAGAGACTCTTTCGCCGGAAAAATGAATGATCTTGTAGCAAAATATCGAAAAGTGGATGAAGATTTCTTTGAAGAACTTGAAGAACTTTTAATCAGTGCAGATGTTGGTGTTTCGACAGTAATGGATTTAATTGATGAGTTGAAAATGGAAGTGAAACGTCGAAATATCCAAGATACAAGAGAGGTTCAAGCTGTTATTTCTGAAAAACTTGTCGAGATTTATGAAGGTGATGAAGACGAAGAAAAAAGTAATAAACTGAACCTTGAACATGGTCGTTTAAATGTTGTTTTATTTGTAGGAGTTAATGGTGTAGGGAAAACAACAACTATAGGTAAGTTAGCACACAAGCTTAAGAGTGAAGGGAATTCTGTTCTTTTAGCAGCTGGTGATACTTTTAGAGCAGGAGCGATTGAACAGCTTGAAGTTTGGGGACAACGTGTCGGAGTAGACGTTATTAAGCAATCCGAGGGATCTGACCCAGCTGCTGTAATGTATGATGCTGTTCAAGCTGCTAAGGCACGCAAAGTAGATGTGTTATTGTGTGATACAGCAGGAAGACTGCAAAATAAAGTTAACTTAATGAAAGAGCTTGAAAAGGTAAAACGTGTCATTGAAAAGGAAATTCCAGGTGCTCCGCACGAAGTATTACTTGTTTTAGATGCGACAACTGGGCAGAATGCTATGACGCAAGCTAAACAATTTTCACAAGCCACCAATGTATCTGGTATTGTATTAACAAAACTTGATGGAACAGCAAAAGGTGGAATTGTTTTAGCTATTAAAGGAGAGTTAGATATTCCAGTTAAATTTGTTGGTTTAGGCGAAAAAATGGATGATCTCCAGGAATTTAATACAAATCAGTATGTTTATGGTCTATTCTCAGAAATTATTGAAGAGCAAGAAGAGGCATAAACTATACATGATAAGCGAGTTTTTGCAATGATTAACCACATTGTGAAGGCTCGCTATTTTATTTTTTATGGTGAATAATTACATGTCTTTTGCTTTTGCTAAACAATTGAAATAGATAAATTTATTACTGAGCAATATCTTTCATCTAGATAGTACTTGACAAGAAAAAGCTACATATGTAGACTATTAAGATGTAAAGGTAATTCACTTAACAAAGGGGTGAACGACATGACGCTTGAAAAAACGACGAGGCTTACTTATCTCTTTGATTTTTATCAATCGTTGCTAACGCCTAAACAAAAAAGCTATATGTCGTTATACTATTTAGATGATTTCTCCCTTGGTGAAATTGCAGAAGAGTATGATGTTAGTAGACAAGCTGTTTACGATAACATTAAGCGTACTGATGCAATGTTAGAGCAATATGAAGAAAAGCTATTATTATTTCAAAAATTTCAAGAGCGTCAATCATTAATGAAAAAACTTCGTGAATTTTCTTCTAATATGGAAAATCAACAAGAGTTTGATACATTACTAAATGATCTTGAGAAATTAGATTAGGAGGCGGCATTTATGGCATTTGAAGGATTAGCCGACCGACTGCAAAATACGATGGCGAAAATACGCGGCAAAGGAAAAGTTTCTGAAGCAGATGTAAAAGAGATGATGCGAGAAGTTCGCCTTGCTCTATTAGAAGCAGATGTAAACTTTAAAGTCGTGAAAGACTTTATTAAGCGCGTAAGTGAACGTGCTGTTGGTCAAGAGGTAATGAAGAGCTTAACTCCAGGCCAACAGGTTATTAAAGTTGTTAAAGAAGAACTAACTGAACTAATGGGTGGAGAGCAAAGTAAAATTGCAGTTTCTAACCGTCCACCAACAGTTATTATGATGGTTGGTTTACAAGGTGCTGGTAAAACAACGACAACTGGTAAGCTTGCAAATCTATTGCGTAAAAAACATAATCGTAAACCACTGTTAGTTGCAGCAGATATATATCGTCCTGCGGCAATTAAACAATTGGAGACATTAGGAAAGCAATTAGACATGCCTGTATTTTCTTTAGGTGATCAAGTAAGTCCAGTTGAAATTGCGACAAAGGCTCTTGAACATGCCAAAGCAGAACATCATGATTATGTATTAATTGACACAGCTGGACGTCTTCATATCGATGATCATCTTATGGAAGAACTTGAACAGGTGAAAGCTATTGCAAAGCCAGACGAAATCTTCTTAGTTGTTGATGCAATGACAGGTCAAGATGCTGTAAATGTGGCAAAAAGCTTTAATGAATTGCTTGGCTTAACTGGGGTGGTTCTTACAAAGCTTGATGGTGACACACGTGGTGGAGCGGCATTATCTATTCGTTCTGTTACAGAAATGCCTATTAAGTTTGTAGGTCTTGGTGAAAAACTAGATGCAATTGAAGCTTTTCACCCTGAGCGAATGGCTTCACGTATTTTAGGAATGGGTGATGTTTTAACACTCATTGAAAAAGCTCAAACAAATGTTGATGCTGAAAAAGCAAAAGAGTTAGAACAAAAAATGCGTACAGCATCCTTTACTTTTGATGATTTCCTTGAACAGTTAGGTCAGGTACGTAACATGGGTCCTTTAGAGGATTTGATTGGAATGTTACCTGGTGCTAACAAGATGAAGGGTCTGAAAAATCTTCAGGTTGATGAAAAGCAGATAAGTCATGTTGAGGCAATAATTAAGTCTATGACCGCTGCTGAAAAAATTAATCCTGAGATGATGAATGCTTCACGGAAAAAAAGAATTGCAAAAGGAAGTGGAACTTCTGTTCAGGAAGTAAACCGTCTGCTGAAGCAATTTGAAGACATGAAAAAAATGATGAAACAAATGACAACCATGTCAAAAGGCAAGAAAAAAGGGATGAAATTTCCTTTTATGTAACAGGAAAAAGTCTTTTTTAGTTACCTAAAACTGACCTTATAACTAAGTATAAAATATTTTTTACTAAGGAATTTTCTTCTGACAAGAAAAAAACCTTTACATCATATAATTTATTTGATAATATACTATCTTGTTGAAACATTTTCGGAGGTGCTTTATAAAATGGCAGTTAAAATTCGTTTGAAACGTATGGGAGCAAAAAAATCTCCTTTTTATCGTATTGTAGTAGCAGATTCTCGTTCACCACGTGATGGACGTGACATCGAAGTAGTTGGAACATATAACCCAGTTACTCAACCAGCAGAAGTTAAAATCAATGAAGAGTTAGCATTAAAATGGATGCAGGATGGTGCTAAACCTTCTGATACAGTTCGTAACTTGTTCTCAAAACAAGGCATTATGGAAAAATTTCATAACGCAAAAAATAGCAAGTAATGAATGTTCATGAGATGAAAGAGTTGATCGCAGTTATTGTTAAACCTCTTGTTGACTCACCAGAGAATATTGAAATAACTGAAATTGTTCAGGAAGATCAAATTACATTTCGTCTATCTGTTCATAAAGAAGACGTTGGCAAGGTGATTGGTAAACAAGGACGAATAGCAAAAGCGATTCGATCTGTTGTATATGCAGCAGGATCTAATTCATCTAAAAGAATTCAACTTGAAATTAACGACTGAAAAAGGTGAGGAAGATTCCTCACCTTTTTTTGTACTATAGAGATCAAAAATAAGACAAAATAAGTTACTTGAAGGTTTATTGTTGTATGAAGCTTAGTAGGGGAGGAACAATAATGAATATACTCCACCACGTAACGGTCAAACAGACTATAACTGAGACAAGTAAGCATGAATTAATTGAACAGTTTACAGAAAAGAAAAAGCGTCTAGAACAAGAATGTGACCAATTATACTTTGAATATAAAAAAATTGAAAAAACGAGTAAACCATTAGCTAGTCAATATCTTAAAGAGATAGATAAAAGGCGCGAAAAAATTAAGCTCGTTGATTTTCAGTTAGAGCAAGTCAATATTTTGCCACTAGGTAGTGAGTTAAAAGAAAAAGAAGTAGAAGCAATAATAGAAGTGAATGTTGGTGACAATTGGTCAGACATTATGCAAGAAAAAACAATTGTTATTAAAGATGGAATCGTTGATCAAATACGCCTGAGGTGATAATTATGGCAGAAAAATGGTTTAATGTTGGTAAAATAGTCAATACACATGGAGTTAGAGGTGAAGTTCGTGTTATTTCTAAAACGGATTTCGCAGATGAAAGATATCAGCGTGGTAATAAATTATACATATTTAAAGAAAATTCAAATGAACAACTAGAAGTAGTTGTAGAAAACCATCGTGTTCATAAAAATTTTGATTTATTAACATTTAAAGGAATGAATTCCATACAAGATGTTGAGCCATTCAAAGGCTCCTTATTAAAAGTAACGGAAGATCAATTAACTGAACTGGAAGATGGGGAGTATTACTTTCACGAAATTATAGGGTGTACAATGTTTACTGATGAAGGATCTGAAATCGGAGTGATTCATGAGATCCTATCAACAGGTGCAAATGATGTGTGGGTTGTGAAAAGAAAAATCGGTAAAGATCTACTTGTTCCTTATATTGATGATATTGTTACAGAAATTAATATCGAAGAGAAGAAAATTGTCATCACTCCTATGGAAGGGTTATTAGACTAATGAAGATTGACTTTTTGACCCTTTTTCCTGATATGTTTCAAGGTGTTTTAAATGAGTCAATATTAAAAAAGGCCCAAGAAAAACAAGCAGTAAAATTTCGAGTAATGAATTTTAGGGATTATTCTACAAACAAACATCATAATGTTGATGATTATCCATATGGTGGCGGAGCTGGAATGGTGTTGACGCCACAACCTATTTTTGATGCAGTAGAAGATATCCAAAAGGAAACAGATTCAGCACCAAAAGTTATTCTTGTGTGTCCACAAGGTGAGCGTTATACACAAGAAAAAGCAGAACAGCTGTCTAAAGAAGATCACTTATTGTTTATTTGTGGTCATTATGAAGGCTATGACGAGCGCATAAGAGAGAATCTTGTTACTGATGAGATATCTATTGGAGATTTTGTCTTAACAGGCGGTGAGCTAGCTTCTATGGTTATAGCAGATAGTGTGGTTCGTTTGCTACCTGGCGTTCTAGGAAATGAAGATTCTCCTGTACTTGATTCCTATAGTTCTGGGTTGTTAGAACACCCTCATTATACTAGACCAGCAGATTTTAGAGGGTTAAAGGTTCCTGATGTTCTTCTTTCAGGAAATCATAAAAAAATAGCAGAATGGCGTGAGGAAGAATCTCTTAGAAGGACCTTTAATAGAAGACCAGATTTATTAGAATCTTACCCATTAACTGAAAAGCAACAATCATTCTTAAAAACCTTAAAAAATAAGAACTAGCTATTGCAGGTCAATAGTCTTTATGGTATGATGAATCTCGTGACTTGCTCAAGAATACTCCTTATGGGTGCTTTCTAGAGGGCAGGCTTTAAAACGATGTTCCGCTGCAATGAATATATTGGAATGAGCGTCTGTTGGAAGGAGTTGAAAACGATGCAAAAACTAATTGAAGAAATCACAAAAGAACAATTGAAATCAGATCTTCCTGCATTCCGTCCTGGTGATACAGTACGTGTACACGTTAAAGTTGTAGAGGGTACTCGTGAGCGTATTCAGGTGTTTGAAGGTGTTGTGATTAAGCGTCGTGGTGGTGGAATTAGTGAAACATTTACAGTACGTAAGATTTCTTACGGTGTAGGTGTTGAGCGTACTTTCCCTGTACACACACCAAAGATCGCGTTATTAGAAGTTATTCGCCGCGGTAAAGTTCGCCGTGCTAAACTTTATTACCTACGTCAATTACGTGGTAAAAAAGCGCGTATCAAAGAAATTCGATAAGATAGCTTAGCTTATGCTAAGTCTCAAATATATGGGTCAGCTAACTGTCCGTATAGTTGATAAGGAGCTTGTTATTTAACAAGCTCCTTTTTCAATAGGTTATTGATGGGGGTAAATAGCAACCATAATACAGAAGCATAACCAAGCTTCTACAATCTTCTTAATTAAAGAATCAAAAATCTTCTCATTACTACAATTTGTAATGGGTATAGTATTATATAGACTGTGGACATAATGATTGCTAGAGTAGGTGAAAAAATGACAAAAAAGAAAAATGAGCTATTCGAATGGATTAAGGCACTTACGATAGCTGTATTACTGGCTGCTATTATAAGGTATTTCTTTTTTGCTCCAATCGTAGTTGATGGATTCTCCATGATGCCGACTTTACATACGCAAGATCGAATGATCGTAAATAAATTCTCCTATAAAATTGGTGAACCAAAACGTTTTGATATCGTAGTATTTCATGCTACATCAGATAGAGATTATATTAAAAGAGTCATTGGTTTACCTGGTGATACTGTTGAGTATGAAAACGATACTCTTATTATTAATGGTAAAGAATATCCTGAACCATATCTTGAAGAGTACAAAAATCAGCTAATCGATGGACCATTAACTGAACCCTTTAATTTAGAAAGCATTATTGGTCAAACCACAGTACCAGAAGGTCATATATTTGTTATGGGAGACAATAGGCGGCAAAGTAAGGACAGTAGACATATCGGTACTGTCCCAATAGAAGAGGTTATGGGTAAAACAAGCTTAGTTTATTGGCCGATATCAGATATAAGATTTGCTGAGTAATGTAAAGAAGGTGTTTTTATGACAATACAATGGTTTCCAGGACATATGGCAAAGGCAAGAAGACAAGTAACAGAGAAGATAAAATTAATTGATATCGTGTTTGAGCTTGTTGATGCCAGAATTCCGATGTCATCACGAAATCCGATGATTGATGAAATTATTTCAACAAAGCCAAGAATCGTTTTATTAAACAAAGCTGATAAAGCAGATAATTTCGTTACAAATCAATGGATCTCATATTTTAAAGAACAAAACATCCCTGCAATCGCAATAGATGCTCAAACGGGAACAGGCTTAAAGCAAATTACAGCTCTTTCAAAAGTATTATTGAAAGAAAAGTTCGATAAAATGGCAGCAAAGGGTATAAAGCCCCGTGCTATACGTGCGTTAATCATTGGAATACCTAATGTAGGAAAATCAACTTTAATCAATCGTTTAGCTAAAAGAAATATTACAAAAACCGGAGATAGGCCTGGCGTAACAACTGCTCAACAATGGGTGAAGGTAGGAACTGAATTAGAATTGTTAGATACACCAGGAATTTTATGGCCGAAGTTTGAAGATGAGTTAGTAGGGTACAAATTAGCTACAACAGGTGCTATTAAGGACGCTATACTAAACCTTCAAGATATTACTGTATTTGCTTTAAAGTTTTTAAAAGAATTTTATCCAGAGCAATTGAAAGAACGTTTTAATTTAGAAGAACTACCTGAAGAGATTGTTCCTTTATTTGATGAAATAGGTAAAAGACGTGGATGTATGATGCAAGGTGGCATTATTGATTATGATAAAACATCAGAGCTGATACTAAGAGAAATTAGAGGAGATAAATTAGGTAGATTATCATTTGAAACACCGTCTCAATTTCAATCGAATGAGGTTATGACTTAAATTTATATTTTTAATTACAAAGATGGTTGACTCCAATTACGCTAGAGTCAGCCTCTTTATTTTTTTATACCTTATCCGATATATAAAGTAAGATTATCATAACAGTAGGCTAGGCGCTGTTAACCTTAGTTGTTGATTTCCTCTTAACAGGCATTCTTTTTTTTGAAGTCTTCTCGTGAACTTCGCGCCTGTGGTGTCTATAGGAGACACTCTTCTCCAAGTTTGTCTCCTATATTCAGATCAAATATAAAATCAACATTGAGCTATAATACAGCCTAAAAGTAAAAAAGTGTAGGGGTAAAACTAATGACATTAACAACGAAAGAAATTCAACTAAAATTAACAAATATAACAAGCGAAAAGGATCCATTTTTACAAGAATGTAAAGAAGATAGTAGGAAGGGTGTTCAACAGCTTGTTGAGAAGTGGTTCAAAAATTATGAAGTTGAAAAACTGAAACAACAACAATTTTATCATATGTTACGTTATGAAAATGATGTTAGAGCTAAAGGATACCAACTAATTGCAGGTATTGATGAAGTGGGCCGAGGTCCTTTAGCAGGCCCTGTAGTGGCTGCAGCAGTCATATTGAAGGAAGAATGCTATATACCAGGTTTAACAGACTCTAAGAAGCTAACAGCTAGTTTAAGAGAGCACTTTTTTGAGCTAGTAAAAGAAAATGCTGTTGCAATAGGTATCGGAATAATTTCACCAAAAGTAATTGATGAAGTAAATATCTATGAAGCAACGAAGCTAGCCATGTTAAAGGCAATTGACGAATTAAACGTACAACCAGATTATTTGTTACTTGATGCAATGAATTTAAATATTAATATTAACCAACAATCCATCATTAAAGGTGATTCTAAAAGTGTATCTATTGCAGCGAGCTCTGTTATTGCAAAAGTTACTAGAGACCGTATGATGATAAATCTAGCTAAGGACTACCCTGAATATGGATATGAAAAGCATATGGGATATGGCACAAAGCTGCATTTAGAGGCATTAGCGAAACATGGTGTTACAGAGCATCATAGAAAAAGCTTTGCTCCCGTAAAAGAGTTGTTAAAAGAATAGGAGAATCATTTATGAATCCAATCCATACATTTACAAATCTCCTTCATAAAAGTATCTCACTATCACAATCAGAAAATCAGCTGTCGCTAAAAGAAAATCAGATTGTTCATGGAAAAGTCCTAAAATTATTTCCTGATCAAAAGGCTTTAATTCAAATAGGGCAATCAAAGCTCGTAGCACAGCTTGAAACATCAATGTCAACAAAAGAGAACTACTGGTTTAAGGTTGGTGGGTCATTGAAACAAGGAATTAACTTGAAGATGGTCAAGCAAGTTGAATATGATAAGAATTCAAAGCAAGCTATTGCTAAAGACCTAGTACACTTATTTCAACAAAAGCCTACAAGAAATAATGTATTACTAGCAAAAGAGTTAATGAAAGAAAATATACCGATGACAAGTGAACAGTTTGGTGCGGCTACAGAAATCATTAAAAACACTGATAAAAAAGCTATACCTCAAACAATACAGGCCATTCAATATGCTATAAAGCAAAATTTTCCATTAACACATTCTATTATAAGTTCACTTGTTCAAACTCAAACTGAGCAACCACTAACAAGTCAAATTGAAAGTATTATCGATAACATACAAAAAGTAAAAAGTGAAGTTCCTAGCTTGAATCAATTAACTCAAGCAATAATTAAATTAAAACAAAATCCGGTAAACACGGTTATTGAAAAGGTCATTAATTATATTGCAAATCCTGAAGAAGCTATGAATTTAACTAAAAGTGAACAACAAACGCTCCAGAAACTTACTGTGAAATTTCAAAATGAACAAGTGCTGAACACAGTTAAAAATGAGATTAGAAATATGCTGCTCTCAAACGAACAAGTGAAAAAGCAAACTTTAATAAATATTGAAGAACCTATTATCGGACCAAAGTTCATAAGTGACTCTGAGTTAAGTTTAATAAAAAAAATTTCGTCTGATATGATGAGCTTTCTAACAAAAGACCATGTACTTCATACATTACTAGATTTAGAGAAACAACTAGGCCATATTAAATTACAAACTCAAGTTTTGCGTGATAATGATGATCAAAACAGTATGAAAACACTAAAAGAACTATTAGTTATTGCTAGTAAGGAGGTAGATATACCAGTTTTGAGGGATCAAATAGAGCATTTAGTTCAACGTTTAAATGGACATGCTTTACTTACTCAGGACCATGGGCCAACACAGCAAATTATTACCCAAATACCACTATATGCCATTAATCACCAATCTGATTTAACAATACAATGGCAAGGGAAAAAACATCAAGACGGGACAATTGACCCAGCTTTTTGTCGGATATTATTTTATTTGCAACTACCTAAATTAGCAGAAACAATGGTTGATGTACAAATTCAAAATCGTGTCATGACAATCACAATTACAAATGATAACGCAGAATTAAAAAAGTTCGTTTCAAGTAATTTTGATCTCATAAAGCAGTCCTTAACAGAGATGAATTATCAATTAACCTCTGTTAGTGTTAAGCCCTTTGAGATAAACAAGTATAGAGATAAACCATTGGACCTTTTAACTAACTCTCAGGGTAATTTTTCTTATACTGGAGTTGATTTTAAAATATGACAAAAGAAAATAAGATAAAACAAGCGATAGCACTAAAATATAATGTTGATAAAGAAGAAGCACCCCTTGTCATTGCAAAAGGGCAAGGACTTGTAGCTGATGAGATCCTAGAGACGGCTAAAAAAAATCAAGTTCATATCCAAGAAGACCCTGCATTACTTGAGTTATTGTCTAAATTAGAGATTCATCAACAAATACCTGAAGAGTTATATGAAGCAGTTGCAGAAATCTTCGCATTTGTATATAAAATGGAGAGTGAGTTGCAAGAAGACAAATAATGAAGTTTTTGTTATTGAACCATATTCAAAGTTGTCTTAAGAGAAGGTTTACTATTCATTAGCAGAAGACGTAGTATAATGAAGGTATTTAACAGAGTCTATCTTTATAACAATCAGAATGAAGAGTACAAGCTTTTGGATGATCTATTATTCACTTTCTGAAAGAAGAAATTTCTTATTTAAACTAAATCCCTACCAGTATTTTCAAATGTATTTAAGTATTATTACTATAGTAGCAACAATGATTGCGTCATCAGCTCATATAGACTTCTTTTATAAATATCAAAAGGGTGTAGAAGTTTATTAGAAAAAATACAGTAAAAAAGCGTGAAATTTCTAAAACAAGTAGCTAAAAATAAAACTACTTTTAATGATAAACTACTTAAAATAGCTTTATATTAAAAAAATAAAAATTAAATTTTTAAAAAGGATCTCACTATTTTGTATGGAATTATAGACAATGTTCGAACTATTATATAAAATGAAAGCGCAGTATAATTTTTATTTTTGCAAATAGGTTAGGAGGATGGCAAATGAATATCCATGAGTACCAAGGAAAAGAACTCCTTCGTAAATACGGAGTGTCTGTACCAAATGGACAAGTGGCTTTTTCAGTAGATGAAGCGGTAGAAGCTGCAAAAGAACTTGGAACAGAAGTAGTGGTCGTTAAAGCTCAAATCCATGCAGGTGGACGTGGAAAAGCTGGTGGGGTAAAAGTTGCTAAAAACCTTGAAGAAGCACGTACATATGCTGAAGAAATTTTAGGGAAAACCCTTGTAACACACCAAACAGGTCCTGAAGGAAAAGAAGTGAAAAGACTTCTTGTCGAAGAAGGCTGTGATATTAAGAAAGAATATTACGTGGGTCTTGTATTAGATCGTGCTACATCTCGAGTTGTTCTTATGGCTTCTGAGGAAGGCGGAACAGAAATTGAAGAGGTAGCAGAGCAAAATCCTGAAAAAATCTTTAAAGAAGTTATTGATCCTGCTGTAGGATTACAAGGATATCAAGCAAGAAGAATTGCATTTAACATCAATATTCCAAAAGAATTAGTGGGGCAAGCTGTTAAATTCATGATGGGCTTATACAAAGTATTTGTTGAAAAGGATTGTTCTATTGCTGAAATAAATCCATTAGTCGTTACTGGTGATGGAAAAGTAATGGCGCTTGATGCAAAACTTAATTTTGATTCAAATGCACTGTATCGTCATAAAGATATTGTAGAGTACAGAGATCTTGAGGAAGAAGATGCGAAAGAAATTGAAGCATCTAAATATGATTTAAGCTATATATCTTTAGATGGAAACATTGGATGTATGGTAAATGGTGCTGGTCTTGCGATGTCTACAATGGACATTATTAAGTACTATGGTGGAGATCCCGCAAACTTCCTGGATGTTGGGGGCGGCGCGACTGCAGAAAAAGTAACAGAAGCATTTAAAATCATCCTTTCTGACGAAAATGTTAAAGGTATTTTTGTGAATATTTTTGGTGGAATCATGAAATGTGATGTTATTGCAGAAGGTGTAGTAGAAGCTACGAAACAAGTAGGTTTAGAAATACCGCTTGTCGTTCGTCTTGAAGGAACAAATGTAGACTTAGGTAAGAAAATTTTAAATGAATCAGGTCTAAATATTACTTCTGCAGAGTCTATGGCTGACGGCGCACAAAAAATCGTTTCATTAGTAGAGTAAGAAAGGCAGGGGACAAACATGAGTGTATTTATTAATAAAGATACAAAAGTTATCGTACAAGGTATTACTGGATCAACTGCTCTATTTCATACAAAGCAAATGCTAGAGTATGGTACAAATATTGTTGGTGGTGTAACACCTGGTAAAGGTGGAACTGAAGTTGAAGGAGTACCTGTGTTCAATACAGTACAAGAAGCTGTTCAAAAAACTGGTGCAAATGCATCTGTTATTTATGTACCTGCTGCTTTCGCTGCTGATGCAATCATGGAAGGCGTAGATGCAGAGCTAGATCTTGTGATTTGTATAACAGAGCATATTCCAGTATTGGATATGGTAAACGTAAAAAGATATATGGAAGGTAAGAAAACTCGACTTGTAGGACCTAACTGCCCTGGAGTTATCACACCTGACGAATGTAAAATAGGTATTATGCCTGGATATATTCATAAAAAAGGTCATGTAGGTGTTGTATCTCGTTCTGGAACCCTTACTTATGAAGCAGTACATCAATTATCACAAGCTGGAATTGGTCAATCTACAGCTGTAGGTATCGGTGGAGATCCTGTTAATGGGACGAACTTTATCGATGTACTTAAAGCTTTCAACGAAGATGAAGATACTTATGCTGTCATCATGATCGGAGAAATTGGTGGTACTGCTGAAGAAGAAGCAGCAGAGTGGGTTAAAGCAAATATGACTAAACCTGTTGTAGGCTTCATTGGCGGACAAACTGCACCTCCAGGAAAGCGTATGGGCCATGCTGGAGCTATTATTTCAGGTGGTAAAGGGACTGCAGAAGAAAAAATTAAAACAATGAATGAGTGTGGAATTAAAGTAGCTGACACACCTTCAGTTATGGGTGAAACACTAATCTCTGTTCTTGAAGAACAAGGATTATTGGAAAAATGTAAAACACATTAATTTTGAAGGAACAGGTTTTTAACCTGTTCCTTTTAAGCATGTTTAAAAATGAGGAGGACAGAAATGGATGTATTAACAAAAAAAATTTTTATTTTATCACATTGTAAAAGTGTAAGTAGCAATCTTCTTAATAAATTACTCAAGATTGATCCGTCTTTAGCTAACTTTCACAATTTTAAATACACAGAATGGATTCATTTCTTGAATGTTAAGGAAAAACAAGTTAATACAATTACACAAGAATATATGAACCAGAGTTTTGAGAAATTACATGAGCAATATTATCGTGAAAATATCTCCTATATAACTATTTTTCATAAAAATTATCCTGAGATGTTAAAACAAATCTCGGATCCTCCACCAATACTTTTCTATAAAGGAGATATTCGCTTAGCTAGCAACTCAAATTTATTAAGTGTCGTTGGAACTAGATATCCTTCTGATTATGGAAAAATGGCTGTCGAGCATATCTTAAAACCATTAATAAAAGACAAATGGGTGATTGTTAGCGGTATGGCTAAAGGTATCGATACAATTGCTCATGAAACGGCTATAAATAATAGCGGCAAAACAATAGCCGTTATTGCTGGTGGTTTATATCATGTGTATCCAAAAGAAAATATTCCTCTTGCAAAAACGATTTCTTCACATTTAATCCTTTCAGAACACCCTCCAGATACTAAACCTCAGAAATGGCATTTTCCCATGAGAAATAGGATAATCAGTGGGCTATCAGCAGGTACGATTGTTGTACAAGCAAAAAAAAGAAGTGGATCGCTTATCACTGCACACCAAGCATTAGACCAAAATAGGGAGGTTTTTGCTGTTCCAGGTTCCATTTTTGATGAATGTAGTTCGGGTACGAATGAACTAATTTTAAGTGGTGCTAAGCTTGTACGAGAGGCAGAAGATATAAAGGTGGAATTAATATGTATATAGTGAATTCTTGAAAATCTATAGAAAAATCTGTAATTTTAGTTAAAATATTCATGTTATTTCGTGTGGAAATAGTATATGATAGGTATAATTTCTTTAATAGTGTTTGACAAAACATAAAATAATATTTAATAATAGTGGAGATTTAGAAAGTCATTCAATCAATAATCGAATCAAAAAAATATACTTTCTATTAAAGACTTATAAAAATTGAGCATTTCTATAAATAGTTAAAATCTAGATATTAACCTATAATAAAAAATCTGTTTTGTAACCTCTATGATTTTTGTTCACTAATAAATTTAGGCTATGTTAAAGCTTAAGGTTGTTTTTTAGCACTTGGTTGATTGGAGTGAAAGGCATGAGACTCCTGCTTAGAGAAGCGTGTCGAAGGGAGACCCCACAGGCGCTTGCGCCGAGGAGGCTTCCTGACCGCCCGCGGAAAGCGATGCCTGTAACGGAAATCAACCACAAAGTTTAACAGAGCCAAAATTTTAACTAATTAAAAATTTACAAAAACATTTTTTTATAACGAGTAAGTATATTCGAAAGTTAATTAGATGATATCATTTCAGGTACTTTCTAAATATTAGCACTTGTTAAGGTTAAGCCAAATGTTGATTATTATCACTTTATTAATTAGTTCTTAATATTTGAGACTGAGACTACTGCTTGACTTACGTAAGAGAGGGACACCAAAGGTCACTTACGAGGAGCATCCCTGAAATCGAATACCTATAAATGAAATGAACAACCAAATGTAGCAAAGCCAAAAAAATAAATGAGCAGAAACTTATAAAAAGAAATATAAAAAGAGAACACCTCTTAAGGAGGACAAAGTTATGTCGGACTATTTAGTCATTGTTGAATCACCTGCTAAAGCAAAAACGATTGAAAGATACTTAGGAAAAAAATATAAGGTAAAGGCTTCAATGGGACATGTACGTGATCTACCTAAAAGTCAAATAGGAGTAGATGTTGAACATAATTTTGAGCCTAAATACATTACAATTCGTGGTAAAGGATCTGTTCTTAAAGAATTGAGAACTGCCGCAAAAAAAGCGAAAAAAGTATTTCTCGCAGCTGACCCGGATCGTGAAGGGGAAGCAATTGCATGGCATTTAGCTCATAGCCTTGATGTTGATATACATTCTGACTGTCGAGTTGTCTTTAATGAGATTACAAAGGATGCAATCAAAGAGTCTTTTAAGCATCCAAGATCTATAAATATGGACCTTGTAGATGCACAACAAGCTAGAAGAGTACTTGATCGACTTGTTGGATATAAGATTAGTCCTATTTTATGGAAAAAAGTTAAAAAAGGTTTAAGTGCCGGGAGAGTTCAATCTGTTGCTGTAAGACTAATTATTGATCGTGAAAAGGAAATTAAAAAATTTGTTCCAGAAGAATATTGGTCAATAGATGGTCAATTCCTAAAAGGGCAAAAAGCTTTTGATGCTTCGTTTTATGGAATAAATGGTAAGAAAAGAGAATTAAACTCAGAAGATGATGTGAAAGATATCTTAAAAGATATTCAAGGTAACAGCTTTAATGTTGAAAAGGTTACTAAAAAAGAACGCAAAAGAAACCCTGCTGTTCCTTTTACTACATCTACTTTACAACAAGAAGCTGCACGTAAGTTAAATTTTAGAGCTAAGAAAACAATGATGATTGCTCAGCAGCTTTACGAAGGAATTGAACTAGGTAAAGAGGGTACTGTTGGCTTAATCACATATATGAGAACAGATTCTACAAGAATATCAGAAACAGCTCAAACTGAGGCTGCTCATTATATTGAAGAGAAATATGGAAACGAGTATCTTGGTATTAAAGCAAAATCAACTAAGAAGAATTCTAATACACAAGATGCACATGAAGCGATTCGTCCAACTTCAACTCTTCGTGATCCTGCTTCAATGAAAGAATTTTTAAGCAGGGATCAATTGAGATTATATAAATTAATTTGGGAGCGCTTTGTTTCAAGTCAAATGGCACCAGGTATTTTAGATACCATGAGTGTAGATTTAATGAATAATGGTGTGATGTTTAGAGCAACAGGTTCGAAGATTAAATTTCCTGGGTTCATGAAAGTGTATGTAGAGGGAAATGATGATCAAATTGAGGAAAAAGATCGCCTACTACCAGATTTAAAAGAAGGTGACGAAGTCTTCTCAAAGGATATTGAACCGGCACAACATTTCACACAGCCACCTCCAAGATATACAGAGGCAAGGTTGGTTAAGACATTAGAAGAGCTGGGTATTGGACGTCCTTCGACATATGCTCCAACACTTGATACAGTTCAAAAGAGAGGGTATGTTTCTCTTGATAACAAGAGATTTATTCCTACAGAACTTGGCGAAATTGTACTAGAACTCATCATGGAGTTTTTCCCGGAAATTATCAATGTAGAGTTCACTGCAAATATGGAGCACAGTTTAGATGAGGTTGAAGATGGCCAAATAGAATGGATAAAAATTCTAGATGATTTTTATAAAGATTTTTCTCCAAGACTCATTAAAGCAGAAAATGAAATGGAAAAAATTGAAATAAAAGATGAGCCTGCTGGTGTAGATTGTGAAGAATGTGGTCATCATATGGTATATAAGATGGGAAGATACGGAAAGTTCATGGCTTGTTCTAATTTCCCTGACTGTCGAAATACAAAACCAATTGTAAAAGAAATTGGTGTAAAATGTCCTAGCTGTGAAGAAGGTATGATTGTAGAAAGAAAATCTAAAAAACGTCGAATTTTTTACGGGTGTAACCAATATCCAGAATGTGAATTTCTATCATGGGATAAACCAATAGCAAGAAACTGTCCAAAGTGTGATAATATGTTAGTTGAGAAAAAGCTTAAAAAAGGTGTTCAAGTTCAATGTATGGAATGTGATTATAAAGAAGAACAACAAAAGTAGGTGAGCCTCTTTAGCTCACCTCTTTATCTTTGTATATACTGTTTAACTTACTGATATAATCTTTCATACATAGATTTTTTAAAATGTGGAGGAATTAACAACATGAATCAAAGTGGTACTACAGTTAATGTAATTGGTGCAGGTTTAGCAGGCAGTGAGGCTGCTTGGCAATTGGCTAAAAGAGGTATAAAGGTTAATTTGTATGAAATGAGACCTGTTGTAAAAACACCAGCACATCATACGGATAAGTTTGCTGAATTAGTATGTAGTAATTCTTTACGAGCAAATACTTTAACAAATGCAGTTGGTGTTTTAAAAGAAGAAATGAGAGTTCTTGACTCTGTTATTATTAAAGCGGCCGATGAATGTGCAGTTCCTGCTGGTGGGGCGTTAGCAGTTGATCGGCATGAATTTGCTGGAAGAGTTACTCAACTTGTAAAAGAACATCCAAATGTTACAGTATATAATGAAGAAATGGGACAAATCCCTAACGGACCAACGATCATTGCGACAGGTCCTCTTACTTCGAAAAACCTTTCTGAACAACTTAAATCACTGACTGGTGAAGAGTATCTATATTTCTATGATGCAGCAGCACCAATCATTGAAAAAGATAGTATCGATATGGATAAAGTATATCTAAAATCTCGATATGACAAGGGAGAAGCAGCATACTTAAACTGTCCGATGACAGAAGAGGAGTTTGATCGTTTTTATGAAGCTTTAATAGCTGCTGAAACAGTCCCATTAAAAGAGTTTGAAAAAGAGATATTTTTTGAAGGTTGTATGCCTCTAGAAGTAATGGCGAAAAGAGGAAGAAAAACAATGTTGTTTGGACCTTTAAAACCAGTAGGTTTAGAAGATCCGAAAACAGGGAAAAGACCTTATGCAGTTGTTCAACTTCGACAAGATGATGCAGCAGGTACCTTATATAATATCGTCGGTTTCCAAACTCATTTAAAATGGGGACCACAAAAAGAAGTATTGTCACTTATTCCTGGTTTAGAAAATGCAGAGGTAGTACGATATGGTGTTATGCACCGCAATACATTTATTAATTCACCTAGGCTTTTAAAGTCAACATATCAATATAAAGATCGTGAAGATCTATTTTTTGCTGGACAGATGACGGGTGTTGAAGGCTATGTAGAATCTGCCGCGTCAGGTTTAGTTGCTGGAATAAACGCTGCTCATTATGTTTTAGGGAGAGAAATGGTTGAATTTCCACATGAAACGGCAATTGGTAGTATGGCAAAATACATTACAACAACAAATCCTGATAATTTCCAGCCTATGAATGCTAATTTTGGTATTTTTGCTGAATTGCCAGTTAGAATTAAAAGTAAAAAAGAACGAAATGAAATGCATGCAAATCGTGCGATAGAAACAATTCAAAACATTTCGAAAAATTTATAGAAACTATTTGCAAGGGCTACTAAGGTTGTGATAACATTTAGTAGCCCTTGTGAGGTGTTTAAATGAATAATGTTAAGGTTTTATTAAATTTGTTCGTTGAATATTTACAAATCGAGAAAAGTTATTCACAATATACAGTTGTGAATTACGTTAATGAAATAGAAAATTTTGCTTCCTTTATGAAGGAACAGGCACTCGAACACCTAGAAGAAATTACATATCAAGATACACGTTTATATTTAACGCAGTTACATAAAAGAAATTATTCTAGGAAAACAATATCTAGAAAAGTATCTTCATTAAGGAGTTTTTTTAGGTTTCTAGTTAGAGAAGAAATGCTCAGTGAAAATCCATTTTCACTGGTTTCTTTACCTAAAAAGGAACAAAATATACCTAAATTTCTATATACAGAAGAAATCGAAAAAATATTCTCAATCTCAGATTGTAATACCCCGTTAGGGCAAAGAAATCAAGCATTAATTGAAGTCTTATATGGTACTGGAATTCGAGTAAGTGAATGTTGTAATATAAAACTCACAGATCTTGATTTTTTCATTGGTACAGTTCTTGTTAACGGAAAAGGTGGTAAACAAAGATATATTCCTTTTGGAAGCTATGCACAAGATGCTCTTGAACAATTTATTAATAGGGGAAGAATTAGCATTACTAGTCATTTGAGTGCTTCAGATCAACACTCTTATTTATTTGTTAACCATCGTGGAGCTCAAATAACTGAACGTGGAGTAAGATATATTCTAAATGAAATGATTAAAAAAGCATCCTCAACACTTCATGTTCATCCTCATATGTTTCGTCATACTTTTGCAACACATTTATTAAACGAAGGTGCAGACATGAGAAGTGTTCAGGAATTATTAGGTCATGCTCATTTATCTTCAACACAAGTATATACTCATGTGACGAAAGATCATCTGAAGAAAATCTATATGACACACCATCCAAGAGCTTAACTTAATAGAGATTACCAGGAGGTAAAAAACATGTCTCAATTTCATGCAACAACCATATTTGCGATTCAACATAATGGCAAAGCAGCTATGGCAGGAGATGGTCAAGTAACTTTTGGAAATGCTGTAGTTATGAAACATACTGCCAAAAAAGTGAGAAAGATTTTTAATGGAAAAGTTATTGCAGGGTTTGCGGGTTCTGTTGCAGATGCATTTACTTTATTTGAACTTTTTGAAAATAGGCTTGAAGAATACAATGGGAATTTACAAAGAGCTGCTGTTGAACTAGCGAAAGAGTGGCGAAGTGATAAGGTTTTAAGAAGATTAGAGGCAATGCTGATTGTTATGAATGAAGAACATTTATTACTAGTTTCTGGAACTGGTGAGGTCATTGAACCTGATGACGGAATTTTAGCTATTGGATCTGGTGGAAACTATGCTTTGTCGGCTGGCCGTGCATTAAAGCGCTTTTCTGGTGAAAGTTTATCCGCCAAAGATATTGCAAAAAGTGCATTAACTATAGCCGGTGAAATTTGTGTGTACACCAATCTTAATATTATTGTCGAAGAGCTTTAATAAGGGAGGCAAATAGGTTGAAAAAAGAGCTAACACCAAAACAAATTGTTGAAAAACTAGATCAATATATTGTGGGACAAAAAGATGCTAAAAAAGCTGTTGCTGTTGCACTAAGAAACCGTTATAGAAGAAGCTTGCTAAGTGATAAGCTTCGAGATGAAGTTGTACCTAAAAATATTCTCATGATCGGACCTACAGGTGTTGGAAAAACTGAAATTGCTAGAAGGATCGCTAAACTTGCTGGGGCACCTTTTATTAAAGTAGAAGCGACAAAATTCACTGAGGTTGGTTACGTAGGAAGAGATGTTGAGTCTATGGTTAGAGATTTAGTCGAAACGTCTGTTCGTCTTGTGAAAGAAGAAAAAATTGCTGATGTAAAAGACCTTGCAGAAGAAAACGCAAACAAACGGTTAGTGGATATTCTTGTACCTAGCAAGAAAAAGCAGAGTGCTGCTAAAAATCCATTAGAAATGTTGTTTGGTGCAGGTGCAAATCAAAATCAGGACCAAGAAGAAACAACGACCGAAGAAACTAATATACAAGAAAAACGCCGTCGTATTGCACATCAATTAGCATTAGGTGAGCTAGAAGACCATTATGTAACAATAGAGGTAGATGAACAACAAGCATCTATGTTCGATATGCTTCAAGGTTCAGGTATGGAGCAGATGGGAATGAATATGCAAGATGCATTGGGAAGTCTTATGCCTAAGAAAAGAAAGAAGCGTAAACTAATCGTTAGAGAAGCTAGAAAAGCTTTAATAAATGAAGAAGCAAGCAAGCTTATCGATATGGATGAAGTTACTCAGGATGCGATTATTAGAGCTGAACAATCGGGAATTATTTTCATTGACGAAATTGATAAAATCGCTGGAAAGTCAAAAGGTGGCTCTTCTGCAGATGTTTCTCGAGAGGGAGTTCAAAGAGATATCCTTCCAATTGTTGAAGGATCAACGATTGTAACTAAATATGGTTCAGTTAAAACAGATCATGTATTATTTATTGCTGCGGGTGCTTTCCATATTGCTAAGCCGTCAGATTTAATTCCTGAACTACAAGGAAGATTTCCAATTCGTGTGGAGCTGACTAAATTAAGTATTGAAGATTTTGTGAAAATATTGGTTGAACCTGATAATGCATTATTAAAGCAATATCAGGCATTGATTGAAACAGAAGGTATACAATTAGAATTTTCTGACGATGCTATACGTAGATTAGCAGAAGTAGCGTTTGAAGTAAATCAAGATACTGATAACATTGGAGCAAGAAGGTTACATACAATACTTGAACGCTTATTAGAAGATCTATCTTTTGAGGCTCCAGATATTAATTTAGAAAAAGTCGTTATTACACCACAATATGTAGAAGAGAAGTTAGGTAAAATATCTAAAAATAAAGACTTAAGTCAATTCATATTATAACAATTTAATATGTCACAGGAGGAACCAATTATGGCTCTATTACAGAAAACACGTAAAATTAACGCTATGCTTCAAAAAGCAGCAGGAAAACCAGTAAACTTTAAAGAAATGGCAGAAACTTTGAGTGAAGTGATTATGGCTAATATATTTGTTGTTAGTCGTAGAGGAAAGCTCTTAGGTTTTGCTGTTAATCAGTTGATCGAAAATGAAAGAATGAAAAAAATGCTTGAGGATCGTCAATTTCCGGAAGAGTACACGAATAACTTATTTAATGTAACTGAAACGTCATCAAATATAGATGTATACAGTGAATATACAGCTTTCCCGATTGAAAACCGTGAATTGTTCAAAAATGGCTTAACAACTATTGTTCCTATTATTGGTGGAGGAGAACGTCTAGGTACATTAATTCTAGCGAGAGTACAGGAACAATTTGAGGATGAAGACTTAATTTTAGCTGAGTACGGTGCAACAGTTGTTGGAATGGAAATACTTCGTGAAAAAGCAGAAGAAATTGAAGAAGAAGCTCGTAGTAAAGCTGTTGTCCAAATGGCGATAAGCTCTCTATCTTACAGTGAATTAGAGGCGATTGAGCATATATTTGAAGAGTTAAATGGTAATGAAGGATTATTAGTAGCAAGTAAGATTGCAGATAGAGTGGGGATTACTCGGTCAGTTATTGTTAATGCACTTCGTAAACTTGAAAGTGCAGGTGTCATTGAATCCCGTTCTTTAGGAATGAAAGGAACATACATTAAAGTACTAAATGATAAATTTCTTCTTGAGCTAGAAAAAATGAAAACAAATTAATAAAAAAAGCACTTCTAGTGTCCTAGAAGTGCTTTTTTTATGGAAATTGGAAAATAATTATAGGTATGGATTTGTCGAAATTTGTGTTACGTTTGTATAAGAAGAAAAACACACCTCTTTTTTAGGTAAACCTCGCTCGATTAGCTATTTAAATGGATAAAATAAGATGTAATTCATATAGTTCAATAGTCCTTTATTTAAAATAGATAGAAAATCCGACTTTTTTTTACAAAGTCTTGATAGACTTTAAGACTATTATTTCATACAATTGAAATATCAAATAACAGATTTCGACAGTATACGATACGATCGTATTTATTTTTTTGTGAGGGGATACTATGAAACTTTTTTCAAATACAATAACAAATTTAGAAAATGCCATATCTTATTCAACTGCAAAGCAAAAAGTGATATCAAATAATATTGCTAATATAGATACACCAAATTATAAAGCCCAAGAAGTCCGTTTTAATAAGGTATTAACAAATGAACTAAGTAAATTCGATGCTTTTAAAACAAATGCTAAGCACATAGACTTTGGATCTAGTTCAAAAGGTTACCAAATTGTAACTAGAAATAACACAAATTATCAACACAATGGAAATAATGTAGATATTGATCAAGAAATGACTGAAATGGCGAAAAATCAAATTCAATATAATGCACTGATCGATCGTTTAAGCAGTAAATATAATTCTTTAAAAACAGTCATTAAAGGTGGGAATTAATTATGTCGATATTTCATTCAATTAATACTTCAGGATCTGCATTAACTGCTCAGAGAGTTAGAATGGACGTAATTTCTTCTAATATGGCAAATATGGATACGACTAGAGGAGAATTTATTGACGGTGAATGGCAACCCTATCGCAGGAAAATGGTTGTAACTCAGCCACAAGGAAATCATTTTTCTTCTTTTTTGAATAAGGCAATGGGCTCTTCAACTAAAAGTGATGGTGTAAAAGTCACTGAGATAAAAGAAGATGAAACACCATTTGAACTTATTTATGATCCGGAGCATCCAGATGCAAATGATGAAGGTTATGTTGCAATGCCAAATGTAGATCCTTTAAAAGAAATGGTGGATTTAATCAGTAGTACACGTTCTTACGAAGCGAATGTGACTACAATGAACGCAACTAAAGGTATGTTATTGAAAGCTCTAGAAATTGGGAAATAGGTGATATAAATGATAAATCGTGTTAGTCCTTTTCAAATATCAACACAACCAACTCAACTACAACAGAAACCAGCAATTGGTTTAGATCAGAATGCTACAAGTAAAGTAAGTTTCGGTGACTTTTTAAAAGAATCAATAAATCAAGTTAATCAAGCACAAGCAGACTCTGATAAAAAGACGAATGCACTTGCAAGTGGGAAAAATGTTGAATTACATGATGTAATGATATCTGCTCAAAAATCGAGTGTTACATTACTTACTGCTGTTGAAGTAAGAAATAAAGTAATTGAAGCCTATCAAGAAATGATGAGAATGCAAGTTTAATATTTAAATGAAAGATGGTTTTTAGTTAGAAAAAGCATGTCATCGTAACCGGGGGATTTTATGGAATGAACGATAAATTAACAAGTTCTAAAAATAAACTATTAGCTATTTGGCAAGGTAGAACCAAAGGGCAAAAAACTCTAGTAATAGCTAGTACAATTTTATTTTTTGTCATAGCTGGTTTACTAACTTATTTTGTCTCAAAGCCTAATCTAGTCCCTCTTTATTCAAATCTTTCAGCTGCAGAGACAGGACAGATAAAAGAAACCTTAGATGCGAAGGGTGTTAAATCTGAAATAACCAATAATGGTTCAGCCATATTGGTTCCTAAAGAACAAGTTGATTCTTTAATGGTTGAACTTGCTGCGGAGGGAATTCCTGATTCAGGAGTGATTGATTATTCGTTTTTTGGACAAGATACAGGTTTTGGAATGACAGATAAAGAGTTTGACGTAATTAAGTTAAAAGCGACACAAACAGAGTTAGCAAACTTAATGAAAGGCATCGAGGGTGTTAATGATGCAAATGTGATGATTAACATGCCTGTTGAATCTGTATTTGTAGGAGAACAAGTTGATGGGTCATCTGCATCAGTTGTACTTAATTTGAAACCTGGTGCACAATTAGATCAAGAAAAAGTAAATGCATTATTTCATTTAGTTTCTAAAAGTGTTCCAAACCTAACTACTGATAATATCGTCATAATGGATCAAAACTTTAATTATTATGACTTAAATAATGGAAATAATTCTCAAGGTGCTAATTATGCATCACAACAAGAGATTAAATCACAAATAGAACAAGATATTCAACGTAATGTTCAAAAGCTCTTAGGAACAATGATGGGACAAGATAAAGTTGTAGTAGCTGTAACTACTGATATAGACTTTACCCAAGAAACGAGAGAAGAAAACCTTGTTTCTCCAGTTGTTGAGGGTAATGATGAAGGAATTGCTGTTAGTGTTGAAAGAATTACCGAAGCATATACCGGTTCTGGAGCTGCAGCTGCTGGTGGTGTTAATGGTGCAGGAGAAGAGGATATTCCTGGGTATGAAGGAGCAGCAACAGGTTCTGAAGATGGCGACTATGAACGTATCGAAGAAAGAATTAATAATGAGGTAAATCGAATTAATAAACAGATTGTTGAAAGTCCTTATAAAGTTCGTGATTTAGGAATACAAGTGATGGTTGAGCCTCCAGATCCGGAAGATCCATTATCTTTTACTCCTGAAAGAGAGGAAGATATTCAACAAATCCTTGCAACTGTCATTCGAACATCTATTAACAAGGACGCAAATGAAGAACCATTAACAGATGAAGAACTTGCAAATAAGGTTGTTGTATCTGTTCAAGCTTTCGATGGTAAACAACAATTTGTTGAAGATGTGCCCACACAAGCAATCCCAATTTGGGTTTGGATTATAGCAGGTGTTCTACTTTTAGCAATTATTGTGCTGGTATTCTTATTAATTAGAAAGAAAAAACAAGAAAATGATGAGTTTGAAGATGAAGATATAGATATTCAAGATCCTATTAGAGTTCAAGATATTAATAATGAAGTTGAAACAGAAGGAACTGTTCGTAAAAAACAGCTAGAAAAAATGGCGAAAGAAAAACCAGAGGACTTTGCCAAGCTTTTACGTACATGGATTTCAGAGGATTAGGGGGGTTGGATTTTGGCTAGAAAAGAAAACAACATATTAAATGGAAAACAAAAAGCTGCCATTCTCTTAATCTCTCTAGGTCCAGAAGTGTCAGCGTCAGTGTATAAACATTTATCTGAAGAAGAAATTGAAAAACTAACTTTAGAAATATCAGGTGTTCGAAAAGTTGAGGCAGAGAAAAAAGAAGAAATAATTGAAGAGTTTCATGATATTGCAATGGCACAGGATTTTATCTCACAAGGTGGTATATCTTATGCAAAGCAAGTATTGGAGAAGGCACTAGGTGAAGAAAAGGCAACTAGTATTATTCATCGCTTAACCTCTTCATTACAAGTGAGACCTTTTGATTTCGCTAGAAAAGCCGACCCATCTCAAATACTAAATTTTATTCAAAATGAGCATCCACAAACAATTTCTCTCATTTTGTCTTATTTAGAACCAGCCCAATCTGGACAGATCTTATCGGAACTTCCACAAGAACTTCAAGCTGATGTAGCGAGAAGAATCGCTGTAATGGATCGAACAGCACCAGAAATCATTAATGAAGTTGAGCAAATTTTAGAACGGAAATTGTCATCAACAGTTACTCAAGACTATACTCAAACTGGTGGTATTGAAGCGGTAGTTGAAGTGCTAAACGGTGTAGATAGAACAACTGAAAGAACGATACTTGATTCACTAGAAATACAAGATCCAATGTTAGCAGAAGAAATTAAAAAGAGAATGTTTGTGTTTGAAGATATTGTTACTCTCGATAACCGTGCAATACAGCGTGTCATTAGAGATGTAGAAAATGATGACTTAATGCTTTCACTTAAAGTTGCAAGTGAAGAAGTACGTGATGTTGTCTTTAAGAATATGTCTAAACGTATGGTAGACACATTTAAAGAAGAGATGGAGTTTATGGGGCCTGTTAGACTGCGCGACGTTGAAGAGGCTCAATCAAGAATCGTTGGAGTGATTAGACGACTTGAAGAAGCAGGAGAAATAGTCATTGCCCGTGGTGGAGGAGATGATATTATTGTCTAGGCTTATAAAGTCTCACTTTACAAACAATAATCAAGACGGCCGACAAATATCTGTTCAAACATTACAAGATATATTGAATGATAAATTTAAGGAAGTAAATGACCCAGAGTTATCTCTTCAATCATCATTGATTATACAATCTGCAAATGAAGAAGCAAAACGACTAGTTCAAGAAGCTGTTGATGAAAAAACAAGGATTCTTGATGAAATTCATCTTGAGAAGTCTTCATGGGAACAAGAACGTGAACGAATTTATGAAGTAGCTAGACAAGAAGGATATGCAGAAGGCTTAGAACTGGGCAGACAAGAATCTTTAAGACAATACGAATCGCTCATCATTGAATCTCAAAGAATCGTCGATATTGCCAGAAATGATTATGATGAAAAAATTCAGTCAGCAGAAAATGAGATCGTGTTTTTAGCCATTAAAGTAGCAGAAAAAGTTTTGAATACGATCATAGAAAGCTCACCCGAAAGTTTCTTACCTATCGTTAAAAAGGGACTACTTGAAGTCAAAGAATATGATCATATCAAAATCCATGTTCATCCAGCATTTTATGAGCTGTTAATTAATCAAAAAAATGAATTACAAGCAATTGTGACAAATGACACAGACATAAACGTTTATGCTGATGCAGAGTTAAAAGAATATGATTGTTTTATTGAATCAGCATATGGTCGAATTGACCTAAGCATTGACACTCAATTAGAACAATTGAAAAAACAGTTAATTGAATTACTAGATAGAGGTGATCACTAATTGAGAGCAATCGATTTGATTCATGAAATTAACACAATAGATTCCTATAAACGATACGGAAAAGTTAAGAAAGTTGTTGGGTTAATGATTGAATCAAGGGGACCCGAAAGCTCAATTGGAGATTTGTGCTATATCTACACTGGTTCTAATCAAAAAACAAAAATTCCTGCAGAAGTTGTAGGCTTCAAAGACGAAAATATTCTGCTTATGCCATACTTACAAGTAACAAATATTTCTCCAGGTAGTATTGTTGAAGCTACTAATGAACCACTAAAGATTAAAGTAGGGTCAAGTTTGGTAGGAAATGTTATTGATGCTTTTGGTCAACCTCTTAATGAAACTTTGTTACCTAAAGGATTAACACATGTACCTACAGATCAAAATCCACCAAACCCAATGAAACGACCACCAATTGATGAAAAAATTGAAGTTGGAGTAAGAGTCATTGACAGCTTGTTAACTGTAGGAAAAGGTCAGCGCGTTGGCATTTTTGCAGGTAGCGGTGTTGGGAAAAGTACTCTGATGGGTATGATTGCTCGAAACACAAATGCGGATTTAAATGTTATCGCATTAGTGGGTGAACGTGGTCGTGAGGTTCGAGAGTTTATAGAACGTGATTTGGGACCTGAGGGCCTGAAACGGTCGATTGTGATTGTAGCTACATCAGATCAACCTGCTCTAATGAGGTTAAAAGCTGCATATACAGCAACTGCTATCGCTGAATATTTTAGGGATAAAGGATTAAATGTCATGTTTATGATGGATTCTGTTACCCGTGTTGCTATGGCTCAACGAGAAATAGGTTTAGCTGTAGGAGAACCACCAACAACAAAGGGATATACTCCTTCCGTTTTTGCCATCTTGCCTAAATTATTAGAGCGAACAGGTACGAATGAAACTGGAACAATTACGGCGTTTTATACAGTATTGGTTGATGGAGATGATTTAAATGAACCAATATCAGATACAGTTCGTGGTATATTAGATGGCCATATCGTATTAGATAGGCAATTAGCTAATAAAGGACAATTTCCTGCAATTAATGTATTAAAAAGTATTAGCCGAGTGATGAACCAAATTGTTGATGATGATCATAAAGCATCTGCAACTAAGCTTCGAGATCTTTTATCCACATATTTAAACTCAGAGGATTTAATTAATATAGGTGCTTACAAACGAGGGTCATCTAAAGAAATTGATGAGGCTATTAGATTCTACCCTAAAATTATCTCATATTTGAAACAAAATGTTGAAGATAAGGTAACCATTGATCAAAGCATCTATACTCTCATTCAATTTATGGAAAAAGGTGAGTTTTAATGACTTTTCAATTTCGATTTCAAAAAGTGATGGATATTAAAGAAAATGAAAAAGAAAAATCATTAGCGGAATATAATCAATCTGTTAACGATTTTGAAAATATGGCGAATAAGTTATATGACTCTTTAAAGCAGAAAGAGGTTCTCGAAGAAAGTACTTTATCAAAGCTTAATAAAGGAGTCTCTGTTCAAGAAATTCGTCATTACCAGCAATTTGTTAGCAACATTGAAAAGACAATTACTCATTACCAAAAGCTTGTTTCTTTAACCAGAAATAGAATGAATGAACAACAAGTTAAATTAATGCAAAAAAATATTGAAGTGAAGAAGTATGAAAAGCTAAAGCAAAAACAACAAGAAGATTATTTAGTTGAACTAAAGTACATTGAGAACAAACATATGGATGATCTCTCAATTCAAACATATATGTATCGTGGAAATTAGGTGAAAAAAAGATGGAAAATGAAAAACAGGATTATGGGAAATTTCAGTGGTTTTTCTTTGTTGTTTTTATTCCTATTGTCTTCACGATTACACTAGTAGTTGTTATTTTATCTGTTGCAGGATTTGATGTTTTAGGTAAAACCAAGACTGCGTTACAAAAAGTTCCTGTTGTTGAAAACTTATTCAAAGAAGAAAAACAGGTTGAACCCTCAGACACAGATAAACAATCAGCTTTGAAAGAAGAAGAAAATAAAGAATTAGAAAAAACAATAGAAGAACAAACAACTATGATTAGTGCTTTAGAGAAAGATGTGACGATCAAAGAAAAAGAGATACAGAAACTGAATCAGGATATTAATTCTTTAGAAAAACAATTAGAAGATATCACAACATCTCAATCTGAAAATAAAACAAAAGATATTGGCAAGTTATACGATAATATGACCAGTAAGAAAGCGGCAGAGATCATTCCTAATTTATCACAAGAAGATGCTATGTTAATTCTAACTTCTTTAGATGATAAACAAGTTGCAGATATTCTAGCAAAAATGCCTGTGGAAGACGCTGTTAAATTCACAAATCTTTTAGCAACTAATGGTCAGTAGAAAGGAGGTGAACATGTGAAAGTTGTTCCGTTGTTACAGATACTTCATCAAAATAGTGGCCAAGTTAACTCACCAAAGCCTAATAGCTTAAATTTTAGTCGCTTTCTTGAGCAGAGTCATATAATGCCTCAAGCTACTATTGAAAAGAACAATATTTCAGAAGAAAATTTAAATCCATATGAAAACCTGTTTACTGAATTATCAGCGTTTATTGAAGAACATTCACTTGGTCAAGAAGAAATAACTCAGATTAACATGTTGGAAGTTCATAATACTGATGCTTCTTTCTCAATTAGTGATGTGATTAACAGCAAGTTAGCAGCGTCTACTACAATTAATGAAGTAATAGAAAATAATGAACAATCCAATACACTAGTTGGAGTACTTACAATTGTTACAGCGATTGAACGTCTATCGACAGATGAAACTATTAATTTAACACCTTTTTTATCTAAGATTAATAGTTTACTAGAAAATGAATATATGAGCTATTCTTCTCAAGATAATAAACTTTCAAACATGATAGATGCTCTTGGAAAATTAAGTACTGATGAAAGTCAGTTAGTGGAAGGTCAAATATTGCTGACTAAATGGGCTTTAGCTGATAAATCTTCCACTATTATAAATGCAGATAAATTAATAACTGCAAATAATAATCTGCAAGAAGTAAAAGCAGGTTTATTAACAAAAAATCATGTAAAAGACAACATTGTAAAAAAGCTTTTTAATGATTCTTCTCAAAATCAATTGGATAATAAGATGAAGTCAATTTTTACTGAGATGGATATAACGAAAGTTCAGTCTATTTTTCAACAAACTGTTCAAAGTTTATATGATGAAGAAATGAAGGATGAATCTTTGATAGAATTCGATTCACAACAACAGAGTATGTCCGTAGGTTTAACTGTTTCTTCATTAATAAATGAACTGTCAACTGAAGGGGAAATGGAAACAAAATTATTTTCTAATGAAAATTTAATATCTATCAATAGCTCAGATCATGAAAAACCGTTTCAAAGTGATGTTTTACAAGGAATCTTTCAGAAGTCAGCTCTCAATGAATTAATGAAAGATGCCGAAATAAAGCTCCCATCTCTTGAAAATGTAAAAAATTCTAAAGAATTACAAAAAACCACCACAGAAACTGATGTTGGTAATTATGACTTTTACGAACAATTTTTGACTGAAATTATCATATTAAATAAGGAGCAAGTAGGTAAAAATACTGAACTTGTTAGTTTACCTGACAATTCTCTCTCAATGATTAATGAAAAAGATCCTAAAATAGACAATATCAATATTATGAAAGATATAAATCTCTTAACAATAATTATTGATGAATTACCTAAAGAAAAAACTACTTTAGTCAGAAGTATACTTAACTTTGCCAAATTGGTTGGACAAGTTGCAGAGGAACAGTCAGGAGACGTTAAAGAAGTCTTAGATAAATTAGAAAAAATGATTTTTTCAAATAACAATTTAACGGTGGGCAATCATCAAGATTCGTTAGAAAATCAAATTAACTTAAAATCAAATAGTACCACTTCTCCTATAGAAATAATAAATGGAGTGCAAGCTTTAGCTAAAGGAATTTACTTAGCAGCTTCTAATGGTCATAGTAATAAGGTAGATTTATTTGTGAAGATGGAGGATATGATAAAAAATCAATTACTTGAAGTTCGTATAGAGGAACCAAAGACCCTCTTAATTGAAAAATCAAAAATAGAAGGTTTGATAAAAAATCAACTTATTGACAACAGTTATAGCGTTGGAAATAAATCTACGCTTATTGAGAATCTTCCAGTTTTATATGAAAAACTAGTAAATATATTTTCAAAAGATAATTCTCTTAAGTTACCTTCAGAAAAAAATACAAAGCTGAGTGAAGAGACTTTATTTATAAATCACAATGATCAAAAAGATAATAAATGGGCTTCATTAAATTCACTTACATCGCCAAGACCATTAGAAGAGGAACTAGTGAAACTAAACAGACTTTCAGAAGATAGAAAACAATCTAATTTTGTGGAAGAGAAATTCACCATGCAGTTAGATAGGTTTGTTTCGAACCAACAAACAACTTCTAATGATCATCAAAAAACAGAGGCAAATCTACGTCAAGAATTTACAAATCAATTAATAAATGCATTTAAAAACAGTAGATTTGGACAAACGCCTAATGGTGCTAATCGATTAGTGCTTAAACTAAATCCAGAACATCTTGGTTCATTAACTGTTAAATTGGTACAGAAAAATGGAGAGATGATTGCACGGATTTTAACCTCCACTAAATCAGCAAAAGAATTGCTAGATCATAGTGTGCATCAACTGAAACAAGCTTTACCGTCATTACAGATTGAAATTGAACGTTTTGAACTAACTACTGGGGAACAAGCAAAACCATTAAAAGATCATTCTGAACAAAATCAGAAAAATGAAAAAGAACAACAAAAACCGGAGCTAGAAGAACAGCAGGAGAGCGAAAAAAGTTTTATTGATAATTTGAAAGAATTATTGAACAAAACGGTATAAGGAGGGTTAAAAATGACATCAATTGATCCTAGTTTACTTATAGCTAATAAACCATCTGCTACAAGGACAGGAAGTTCAAATTTAGGCAAAGATGAATTTTTGAAAATCTTGATGACACAACTTCAAAATCAAGATCCTTTAAATCCAATGGAAGATAAAGAATTCATCGCACAAATGGCGCAATTTTCCACACTGGAACAAACAACAAATATGGCAAGTATGATGGAAAAGTTTATTAAGGTACAAAATCAAAGTGATTCAATTCTTAAATATTCAGAAATGATTGGTAAAAAAGTTGATTGGAAAAACAGCGAAGCAGAGACAGGGATTGGTGTAGTAACTTCTATTAAGAAAACAGAAGCTGGCATTATGTTGGTGCTTGATAATGATAAAGAAATTTCAAGCGATCATGTAATGAAAGTATCAAAGCCAGAGTAAATAAATTTTATGTCAATAAAAATTGACAATTTACATTATCATCCAATCAAATCTCGAAACCTGTCAAGGACACACAACGAAGATTTTAAACAGTTATTAAACAATGAACTTGTGAATTCAGAGTTAAAAATAAGCAAACACGCACAAGAAAGACTAGTAGAAAGACATATTACTCTTACAGATGATGAATGGTCATCTATAGGGGAAAAAATGACAGAGGCTAGAAAAAAAGGTGTTCAAGATTCACTTGTACTTGTCAGTGAAGCAGCCTTAATTATTAATGCTAAAAGTAACACAGTTATTACAGCAATGGATCGTGAAGAAGCAAAAGCCCAAATGTTCACGAACATCAATGGGGCAATTATTATGGATTAATGGCTGGACCGATATCGGAGGCCAATAGCTGTGGAATGATAGAAGCAGCTTATTATATGAAAAAAAGGGAGAGAAAATAAATGTTACGTTCATTATATTCTGGAATAAGTGGGATGAAAAACTTTCAAACAAAGCTAGATGTCATTGGAAATAATATTGCAAACGTTAATACTTATGGATTTAAAAAATCACGTACAACTTTTGCTGACCTTGTTAACCAACAAATCTCTGGTGCTTCAGCAGCGACACAAACTCAAGCAGGTACAAATCCACAGCAAATTGGTCTTGGTTCGAAAATTAATTCAATTGATACTATTCATACATCAGGTTCAACACAGACAACTTCAAGAACATTGGATGTTGCGTTAGCGGGAGATGGATTTATACCAGTTGCTACAATAAATGACATTAGTAAAATCAATATTGACCAAGGAAATCAAGTTGGAAATAACTTAATCATCGGTGCCATTGATGGTGCAGTAGATATGAATTATACTAGATCAGGCAATTTATATTTAGATGATCGAGGCTATCTAGTAACAGCTGAAGGGATGTTAGTTGTTGGTGAAGCAGGTCAAAAGACTGTTCCAACTGCCCAAGCGATCACGAAATCTCAAAATGCATTGAATGGAATAGGTAATTTCACAACACCATTTGGTAATATGACAACAAGTTTAGAAGATATATCAAAGCAAGCCAATGATTTAATGAATGTTTATCAGGAATACAGCGATGCACAATCTAATTACAATAAAAATGAAGCACCTGCAACAAATGGTCCTTTATATAACGTAATGGTTAGCTCATATAATGCTTTAACTTCAGTATTAGGACAGTTTAACACAGCAGCCACTGGATTTAATACAGTTGCAACAGGATTTCGTACTAGTGTAAATGCTCCTAATCTAAATGGTGCAGTAACTGCATTTAATAATGCCCAGCCAACAGGAGCGATCGTTAAAGAATTCACAACAATTGTAAATTCAATTGCTGGGACTTATCCAACTGCTGGACCAGGTCAAGGTAATGTAGTGCCGAATAATACATTAACACAAATGAACGACTTAATTTCAACATTAAACAATTACATGGTTGACTTAGAGAAAATCGGTCAAGGTGTTGTGAACTTTGAATCACTTGCTTCAGACTTACAAGATCCAAAATTTTCAAACAAACTTAGTGGTGATGCAGGATTAATTCAAATACCATTAGATGCTCAAAGCTTTAGTATTGGACCAGATGGTACTGTTACATTTGTTAACAAGAAGGGTGAGTTAAACCTAGCAGGACAAATTAGAGTGGCAATGTTTGCAAATCCAGGTGGTCTTGAAAAATTAGGTGGAAACTTATTTAAACAAACAGCAAATTCAGGTTCTATAGATAAAAATAATAATGGAATTCAGCTTAACGAATTAAATATAGCTGGACAAGATGGAGCAGCTTCTATAATTGCTGGTGCATTAGAGATGTCAAACGTGGATTTATCTGAAGAATTTACAGAAATGATTGTCGCTCAACGTGGATTCCAATCAAATACGAAAATAATTACAACCTCAGACGAGATCCTACAAGAGCTAATGGGCTTAAAACGTTAATAAAGGGGGATAGGGCTGACTATCTACTTATGATATAATCAGCCCTTATAAATCTATGATCCAATTAACTAGATTGAACGGAAAGTCTTTTTCTTTAAATGCATTATTTATAGAAGTTGTTGAATCATTTCCTGATACTACGATTACTTTAACTAACAGTCATAAGTATGTTGTTAAGGAATCTGAACAAGAGGTTTGTAAGAAAATCGAATTATTTTATCATAAGATTAATGTTTTGTCGCTAAGGAAGGGCTCGGAGGTATTGGACGATGAATAAAAAGCTATTAAGTATTATGCTTGTCATTATCGTATCTATTACACTAATTGGAGTTACAGCACTAGTTGTAGTTATGAAATTTTTAGGAGATGAAGATGAGCATAAACAACCGTCAGCAAAGGAAGTTGTTGAAGCATCTGTTGATATTCCAGAGATCACTACAAATTTATCCAGTGGTAATATAGTACGTTTGTCATTTAAAATTGAAACAGATTCAAAAAAGGCAAAAGAAGAATTAACACAACGTGAGTTCCAGGTTCGAGATATTATTATTTCAGAGTTAGGTAATATGACCACTGAACAAATGGAAGGCAAAGAAGGCATGGACAATTTTAAAAATATATTGAAACAAAAAATAAATGAATTAATGCAAGAAGGCAAGGTCAATAAGGTTTATACCACTTCCTATATCCTTCAATAGAGTTTATGAATCATTAAAATAGGAGGTGAAAACTTTGGCGGGTGATATCTTATCACAAAGTGAAATTGATGCCTTGCTATCTGCTATTTCCACTGGTGAGATGGATGCAGATGAACTGAAAAAAGAAGAAACAAGTAAGAAAGTAAAGGTTTATGATTTTAAAAGAGCTTTGAGGTTCTCGAAAGATCAAATTAGAAGCTTAACAAGAATTCATGATAACTTTGCAAGATTATTAACAACACATTTTTCAGCACAATTAAGAACATATATCCAAATAGCCGTTGGATCTGTAGATCAGTTGCCATATGAAGAGTTTATACGTTCAATTCCTAAGGTGACATTTCTAAATGTATTTGAGGTTCAACCTTTAGAAGGAAGAGTTCTAATGGAAGTTAATCCTAATATAGCTTACGCGATGATGGATCGGGTTATGGGGGGATTAGGTTCTAGTGTGAATAAAATTGAGAATTTAACAGAAATTGAGACAAAAATTATCTCGAATATTTTTGATAAAGCCCTAGAAAATTATACAGAAGCATGGGATTCTTTAATTGAAATTGAGCCGATGATGTCGGAATTTGAAGTTAATCCACAGTTTCTACAAATGGTTTCTCCAAACGAAACGGTCGTTGTTATATCACTAAACATTCAAGTAGGAGACACGAGTGGTATGATTAACTTATGTATACCACATGTTGTACTTGAACCAATCATACCTAAGCTATCAGGACATTACTGGATGCAGTCAGATAGAAAAGAACCAAAACCAGTTGAAATTGAAGCACTAAAAAAGCAAATACATTTGGCCGATCTTACGGTATCTGCTCAATTAGGGTCTTCCGATTTATCAATTCAGGATTTTCTTCAACTGCAAATTGGAGATGTGATTCAATTAGATAGCTCCATCGACCAACCATTGGTAGTTAAAATTGGTGATAAGCCAAAGTTTACTGGACAACCAGGGAAATTAAACAAAAAAATAGCGGTTCAAATTATTGACCACTTATCGAGAGGTGACGAAGATGGTGAGTGATGGAATGTTATCACAGGATGAAATTGATGCTCTTTTAAAAGGTTCGAGTGATGATAATAATAACTCTGATGAGACAAATGAAAGTGAAAATGATCAACTTAAAACTGAAGATTATTTTGACGCAATGGAAGAGGATGCTATTGGAGAAATAGGGAATATCTCTTTTGGTAGTTCCGCAACAGCACTTTCAACTCTATTGCAGCAAAAAGTTGAAATTACCACTCCTAGTGTGTCAGTTGTTCGAAAAAGCAAACTAGGAAATCAATTTCAACATCCATATGTTGCAATTGAAGTAAATTATACTGAGGGATTTTCTGGGAGTAACTTACTAGTTATAAAGCAAAGTGATGCTGCGATCATTGCAGATCTAATGATTGGTGGGGATGGAACAAACCCTGATGAGATGTTAGGGGAAATTCAAGTTAGTGCCGTTCAAGAAGCAATGAATCAAATGATGGGTTCTGCTGCAACATCAATGTCTACAATTTTCAATAAAAAAGTAGATATTTCACCACCAAGAGTTGAATTACTTGATGCAAATGAAACTGATAATGCGGATATTCCTGATTCAGATTTGATGATTCAAGTTTCTTTTAGACTTAAAATTGGTACATTAATTGATTCAAATATTATGCAATTATTGCCTTTATATTTTGCTAAAGATTTAATTGATCAACTAATTAACCCTAAACAAGAGGCAGCTACGTTAGAAGCGGTTAAAGAGGAATCAGTAGTAAATACTCAATCAGAGCACAATCAGCAACATCAACAAGCTCCACAACATCAACAAACTAATGAACAACAGCACAATATGCACCAATCACAGCAAATGGTGCAACCTAATCAACCTATGTATTCAGCTCCTCCTCAATATACACAGCAGAGAGAGCAACCTACTGTAAATGTAAAGCCAGCTGAATTTGCATCATTTGAACCTATGCAATATCAACAACAGGAAATACAAAACCTTGATATGTTATTAGACATACCTTTGAAGGTAACAGTTGAATTAGGAAGAACGAAAAGGTCTGTAAAAGAAATATTAGAATTATCATCCGGCTCTATCATAGAACTAGATAAACTAGCTGGTGAACCCGTGGATATATTAGTAAACAACAAAATTGTTGCAAAAGGTGAAGTTGTTGTTATCGATGAAAACTTTGGGGTTCGTGTGACAGATATAGCTAGTCAATCAGAGCGTTTAAATAAAATTAAATAAATAATTATAACTAGGAGTGGGGATATTATGGCACACAGAATTATGATCGTTGACGATGCAGCATTTATGAGAATGATGATTAAGGATATTTTAACAAAAAATGGTTATGAAGTAGTTGCTGAGGCAGCAGATGGTGCTCAAGCTGTTGAAAAATATAAAGAACATCAGCCTGATTTAGTAACAATGGATATTACTATGCCTGAGATGGATGGAATTCAAGCATTGAAGGAAATTAAACAAATTAATGGTAGTGCAAAAGTTATAATGTGTTCAGCAATGGGACAACAAGCAATGGTCATTGATGCAATTCAAGCTGGAGCTAAAGATTTCATTGTAAAACCATTCCAAGCAGATCGTGTTTTAGAGGCTATCGGAAAAACATTAAGCTAAAGGTGGAGTGAAATTGCTTCATAGAACTTACCTCATATTGTTTTTATTATTTATGATTTTTCCGCAAACTACAGCAGTAGTATTTGCGGAGGAATCAGTAGATGAAAGCGTATTTGAAAATATAAAGAAACAAGATCAAATTGAAGATGAAAATGATAATCCAGCTGTAAATAATGAAGAACAAATAACTGAATCTGAAGCTGAAACACCAGATGTATCAGTTTCAGCATTTGATTTCATTAAAATGTTTGGCGCTTTAGCTTTTGTGCTTGCTTTAATTTATTTTTTGTTGAAATTTATCACAAAAAGAAATAGACTTTTTCATCAAGGTCAAGGCATTGTCAATTTAGGTGGTACAAGCATTGGTCAAAGCAAGTCAATTCAAATGATTAAAGTTGGAAATCGAGTTTTAGTGGTAGGTGTGGGAGAATCTATTACCTTATTAAAAGAAATAGATGATGAAGAAGAAAGTCAGAATTTGATTGAAGAGTTTGAACGTAAACAAGATCAAATAGTCGAACCAAAAGATTTAGTGAATAAAGTTATGACGACTTTCACTAAAAATCAAAAAAAACTTGAACCAAAATCTAGTCAAACATTTTCATTACAATTTAATGAACAGTTAAAAAAGTTAAAGGATGAACGTGCAAAACAGCTTGAGGATGTTAAAAGAAAGGGTTTAAGCAAGCATGAATGAGTTTATGGAGTTTTTTAATAATAGTGATGCAGAGAGCGTAAGCACTTCTGTAAAATTACTATTGTTATTAACAGTATTATCAATTGCCCCAAGTATTTTAATACTAATGACGTGTTTCACAAGAATTATTATTGTCCTTTCGTTTGTTCGTACATCATTAGCTACACAACAAATGCCACCAAATCAAATATTAATTGGTATTGCCTTATTTTTAACCTTTTTCATTATGGCACCAACATTCTCAGAAGTAAACGAACAAGCCTTAACACCTCTTTTTAATGAGGAAATACAATTAGAAGAGGCGTATGAGCGTGCAGCAATTCCTTTTAAGGAATTTATGAGTAAGCATACTAGACAAAAGGATTTATCATTATTTCTAAATTATGCTGGTATTGAAAAGCCACAATCAGTAGAAGATATTCCGCTAACTGCACTTGTACCTGCATTTGCAATTAGTGAAATCAAAACAGCCTTTCAAATTGGATTTATGATTTTTATCCCTTTTTTGGTTATCGATATGGTTGTTGCCAGTGTTTTAATGTCTATGGGTATGATGATGCTTCCTCCAGTCATGATTTCATTACCTTTTAAAATACTGTTATTTGTTTTAGTTGATGGATGGTATTTAATTATTAAATCGTTGTTACAAAGTTTTTAGAACGGGTGAGAATAAATGAGTTCAGAGTTTGTCATTTCTCTAGCAGAAAAAGCTGTATATACGACATTAATTATTTGTGGACCACTATTATTGTTAGCCTTAGTTATCGGACTTGTTGTAAGTATTTTTCAAGCAACTACTCAAATACAAGAACAAACCCTTGCATTTATTCCAAAAATAGTAGCTGTTTTACTAGGCTTAATCTTCTTTGGTCCTTGGATGCTTACAACACTTGTATCTTATGCGCAAGATATCTTTGGAAACCTAAATAGGTTTATAGGATAAAGATGATTACTGTATTAGATAATTATCCAGCATTTTTGTTAGTATTTATGAGGGTGTCAGCTTTTTTTGTAACATTACCTTTGTTTTCTTATCGAAATATACCAAATATTCATAAGATAGGCTTTTCATTTATGTTGGCGTGGATCATGTTTTTTTCTCTTGAACCTCCGCTTATTGAAATTGACAGTCAATATTTTATGTTACTAATTAAGGAAGCAATGTTTGGGTTATTGATTGGTTTTTCTGCGTATTTTATTTTAGCAGCCATCCAAATAGCTGGTAGTTTCATTGATTTTCAAATGGGGTTTGCGATTGCAAATGTTATTGACCCTCAAACTGGAGCACAAAGTCCACTTATTGGTCAATTTCTTTATACGTTTGCATTTTTATTTATGTTAAGTACAAATGCACACTATCTTCTCTTAGATGGAGTCTTTTACAGCTATCAATTTGTTCCAATTGATCAGCTAGCACTCCCATTAGGTGAAGAAAATGTTGTTGAATTCATTGTCAAATCATTTAACTCAATGTTTATCATAGCATTTCAAATGTCAATTCCTGTAGTTGGATCACTATTTTTAGTTGATATTGCTTTAGGTATTGTTGCAAGAACTGTTCCACAATTAAATATTTTTGTTGTCGGATTGCCATTAAAAATAGGGGTAAGCTTTATTATATTAATTTTAGTTATGGGAGCATTATTTTTATTGATGGGAAAGTTGTTTGAGACGATGACATATACAATGCGTGGATTAATGCAATTGCTCTGAGGGGGTTAGTGAATGAAGTTACTATCATTAGATTTGCAGTTTTTTGCTGGTGAGAAAACAGAGAAAGCTACTCCTCGAAAAAAGCAAGATGCAAGGAAAAAAGGACAAGTTGCAAAAAGTGCTGATGTTAATACAGCCATCTCACTACTAACTATTTTTCTATCGTTTTTATTCATTGGCGCTTTTATGAGAGATCGTATTTTAAATATGATGAGAGGTACGTTTCAAGATTATTTACTTTTAAATTTGTCAGATCAAAACGTTCATGATTTTTTTTTAACAATGGCTTATCAAGCTGCAATTATACTAGCTCCTGTGATGTGTGTTGCCCTTGTTGCTGGTGTTTTGAGTAACTATTTGCAAATCGGTTTCCTTTTTTCATCTGAAGCTATTCATATGAAATTAAATAAACTAGATCCTATTCAGGGCTTTAAAAGAATCTATTCAGTTAGGGCAATTGTTGAACTATTGAAATCTTTACTGAAAATTTCATTCGTTGGGTTTGTTACTTTTGCAGTATTATGGCTAGATCTTGATAAGATCTTAAGATTATCTCAAATGACAGTTGAGCAATCTTTTGTTTTTATTGCCCAACTCACAGTGAAAATGGGGTTATTTGCCTCAGGTGCATTATTACTTTTATCATTATTGGATTATTTATATCAGCGGTATGATTATGAAAAAAACTTAAAAATGTCGAAACAGGATATTAAAGATGAATATAAAAAATCTGAAGGTGACCCACTAATTAAATCGAAAATTAAGCAAAGACAACGTGAGATGGCCATGAGAAGAATGATGCAGGATGTACCAACTGCAGATGTTGTTATTACAAATCCTACTCACTATGCAATTGCTTTAAAATATGATGATTCAAAAATGGATGCACCATTTGTTGTTGCAATGGGTGTAGATTTAGTAGCTCAAAAGATCAAAGAAATTGCAAAGTCAAATGACGTTATGATGGTAGAGAATAGACCACTTGCGAGAGCACTTTATGATCAAGTCGAGATTGGACAAGCTGTACCTGAAGAATTTTTTCAGGCAGTTGCAGAAATTATTGCTTATGTTTATCAAGCAAAATCTGTATAAGCTAGGTTATATAAAAATTTAATTATTCTGACTATAAAAAGTAGAAATCTAACAAAAAAATTCATGATATTTTAAAATAGATAAGTTAATAAAGAAAGAATGATTGGTTTTAAGGAGAGAATAAACATGTCTGCAAGAGATTTATCAGTACTACTAAGTGTTATCTTAATCGTAGCGATGCTTATTATCCCATTTCCAGGATGGTTGTTAAGCTTCTTAATAATAATTAATATTTCTCTTGCATTATTAGTTATTCTTACGTCAATGAATATGAATGAGCCTTTACAGTTTTCGATCTTTCCTTCGTTAATCTTATTGCTAACATTATTCCGTTTGGGATTAAACGTTTCAACTACTCGTGCTATTTTAGCTGAAGGAGATGCGGGAAAGGTTATTGAAACTTTTGGAACCTTTGTAACTGGTGGAAATGTTTTAGTAGGATTTGTAGTATTTGTGATTTTAATCGTTATTCAATTTGTTGTTATAACAAAAGGATCTGAACGTGTATCAGAAGTTGCTGCACGATTTACCTTGGATGCAATGCCAGGTAAACAGATGAGTATTGATGCTGACTTAAATGCAGGAATGATTTCTGAACAACAAGCTCGAGAACGCAGAGATAAAATTTCAAATGAAGCTGATTTCTATGGTGCAATGGATGGTGCTAGTAAGTTTGTTAAAGGTGATGCAATAGCAGGAATTATCATTGTATTGATAAACATGCTATTTGGTGTTGTGATCGGAATGATGCAACTAGGGATGCCAATCGGAGAAGCAGCTGCTCATTTTACAATGCTTACTGTTGGTGACGGGATTGTTAGTCAAATACCAGCATTATTAATTTCTACAGCTACTGGTATTGTGGTAACAAGAGCTGCTTCAGAAGGGAACTTAGGTTCAGATATAACATCACAATTATTTGCTTACCCTAAAATGTTATATGTTGCTTCTGGGACCATCTTCTTATTAGGTATATTTACTCCAATCGGTGTTCTTTTAACACTCCCTATAGCTGCTTTATTAGGTATTGGTGGTTATATGATTTCAAGATCAAAGGAGCAACAAGTCCCTGATGAAGAAATATTAGAGCAAGAAACTGAGATGGATGAAATGAAGAGTCCTGAAAGTGTTGTTAATCTGTTAAATATAGATCCTATTGAATTTGAATTTGGTTATGGTTTAATCCCACTTGCTGATACAAATCAAGGAGGAGATTTATTAGATCGTGTTGTCATGATTAGAAGACAGTTAGCTATTGAATTCGGTATTGTCATACCTGTTGTAAGAATTAGGGATAATATACAGCTCCAACCTAATGAATACCGTTTGAAAATAAAAGGTAATGAATTAGCTAAAGGTGAGATATTACTTGATCATTATTTAGCTATGGCTCCAGGGATTGAGGAGGACTCAATCGAAGGAATCGATACAATTGAGCCATCATTTGGATTACCAGCTAAGTGGATTACCGAAGATATGAAGGACACTGCTGAAATGTTTGGTTATACTGTTGTTGATCCACCTTCAGTTGTTTCTACTCACATTACTGAAGTCATTAAACAGCATGCACATGAACTGCTTGGAAGACAGGAAACAAAGCAATTAATCGATCATTTGAAAGAATCATACCCAATACTAGTAGAAGAAGTCACTCCTTCACCCCTTAATATTGGGGATATTCAAAAAGTACTTGCTAAACTTCTTAGGGAGAAGGTTTCTATTAGAAATTTACCAATAATTTTTGAAACCTTAGCTGATTACGGGAAAATGTCATCTGATACAGAGTTATTAGCTGAATATGTAAGACAAGCATTAGCAAAACAAATAACAACTCAATATGCTGATCAAGATCAAATGTTGAAGGTCGTAACTTTATCAGGAAAAGTGGAAAAACTAGTTGCAGAAGGTGTACAGCAAACTGAACATGGTAATTATTTATCATTAAGTCCTGATGTATCTCAGCAAATTATTGAATCTGTTGCTAGAGAGGTTGAAACACTAGCATTACAGCAGCAAACACCAATTCTCTTATGTTCTCCTGCTGTAAGAATGTATGTAAGACAATTAACAGATCGTTATTTTCCGCAAGTTCCGGTTTTATCTTATAATGAACTAGAAGCAAATGTTGAAGTACAGAGCATTGGGGTGGTAAATGTCGAATGAAAGTAAAAAAATATATTGCTCCATCTATGCAAGAGGCAATGAAAAAAATTCGTTCTGAGATGGGTAATGACGCCGTTATTTTAAATTCAAAAATGATATATACAGGTGGCTTTTTAGGACTTTTTTCTAAGAAGAAAATCGAAGTAATTGCTGCTATGGATCCTGATGTTCCAAAAGTAAAGCAAGAACACTCGATAATAACTCAACAAGTGAAAGTGAAATCAGAAGATCCAATTAGACCGAAACAAGATACTCTAAATGCAACATCAAAGCAGATAACATCAAGTGATAATAAACCGTTGTTAGATGAGATCATTGAAATGAAAAAGATGATTAAGTCAATTTCTGCTAATGAGAAGACCGAGTTTTATCCAGAACCACTTCAAGAAATTTCAAGTAAAATGACAAAACGGGAAGTTAACCCAGATGTTCGTGGTCAGATAATGTCTGAGCTTTTGGAGTACTGGTATAAAGTAAATGGACAAGCAACTAAAGAGCAACTAAAAGCAAAAGAAAATGAATTATTTATTCAATTATTAAAGGATATTGATTTTAGCGGTATTTCTTACAAGAAAAAATATATAAATGTAATTGGTCCAACTGGAGTAGGAAAAACAACTACTTTGGCTAAGTTAGCTGCTGAATGTGTGATACAGAAACAGAAGAAGGTTGCATTTATTACAACTGACACGTATAGAATTGCAGCTATCGATCAATTAAAGACGTATGCGAAAATTCTAAATGTACCATTAGAAGTATGCTACAGCATTGAAGACTTTAAAGAGGCTCAAGATAAATTTGCTATGTACGATTATATTTTTATTGATACTGCGGGTAGAAATTTTTTAGATTCACAGTATGTAAATGATTTAAAAAAGATAATCGACTTTAATGATGAAATGGAAACCTTTCTTGTTTTAGCTGCGACTGCAAAATCAGTTGATATGCTTGCCGTTTACGAACAATTTTCAGTTATTCCGATTAATAAACTTATTTTCACTAAAATGGATGAAACATCCACAAGAGGAACTTTATTTGATGTGATATTGAAAACAAAAAAAGGAATAGCTTATACAACACACGGTCAAAATGTCCCAGACGATATTGAAATGGCAACGAGAGAAAAAATAGTTAATCAAATATTGAGGTAATTATATGGTGAATGATCAAGCAGAACGCTTAAGGGAACGATTAAAAAGTCTGAAAATTCGAGCCAAATCCATTGCTGTTATGAGCGGAAAAGGAGGAGTTGGGAAGTCCAATTTTTCTCTTAATTTCTCCTTAGCTTTACAGAAAGAAAATAAACGAGTTTTACTATTTGATCTAGATATTGGGATGGGTAACATTGATATTCTTATTGGTGAGAGCTCTAAATACTCAATTGTTGACTTTTTCCATAAAAATCTTTCACTAGTTGACATTATCTCAAATGGCCCGAATGGTCTAGATTATATATCAGGTGGTACAGGACTAGGAACGATATTTAAACTAAATGAAGATAGATTCCAAACTTTTATAAACGAGTTAGATTATTTATTTAAAGCATACGACTTTATTATCTTTGATATGGGGGCAGGAATTTCTGAAGATAGCATAAGATTTATCTTATCTGTTGATGAAATCATTGTTATCACAACACCTGAACCAACATCTATGACAGATGCTTATTCAGCAATAAAAAATATTTGTGTAAATCATCAAACAATGCCCTTTTCAATTGTTGTGAACCGAGCTTTTAATAATAAAGTTGGAGATCAAACTTTTAATAGGTTATTTCAAACAATGAAACAATTTTTAAATCGCGAAGTCACACTACTAGGTGTTATACCTGACGATACATCTATAATGAAGGCTGTTATTGAACAACAGCCGGTCATATTATATCAGCCTAACTGTAAAGCAAGTAAAGCATTTTCTGCAATTTCTAAGGACTATTTAACTAGAATGCACGTGGATCTAGAAAATCAGGAATCAACACCTTTTATATCGAAATTAAAGAGTTTCTTCATGAAAGGTAGGTAATAATATGGGGAAAATACGCGTTCTAGTAGTAGATGACTCAGCTTTCATGAGAAAACTAATTACTGATTTTCTTAATGAAGATGAAAATATTGATGTTATTGGAGTAGCTAGGAATGGGGAAGATGCGTTATTAAAAATAGAGACATTAAACCCGGACGTAGTAACTTTAGATGTAGAAATGCCTGTAAAAAATGGACTTGAGGCTCTCAAGGAAATTATGGAGAAATTTCCAAGACCGGTTATTATGCTATCTAGTACGACGAAAGAAGGAGCAGAAAATACGATACTCTCTTTACAGTATGGAGCTTTTGATTTTATTGCAAAACCTTCTGGTGCTATTTCATTAGATCTTTATAAAGTGAAGGAAGATCTTGTCGAAAAGGTTAGATTAGCAAAAAAAGCAAATATAAATAACACATTACAGCGACCTATTAAAAAAAATAATCCCAAAATCCAACAAGAATATAGTAAAATAGACTCAAACGTGATAAAAAGACCTAAATTAATCGACAAAATAACTGATTTTAAAACATTAGTATGTATTGGTACATCAACAGGTGGTCCAAGAGCACTACAACAAGTGTTACCTAAGATACCTGGAGATATTAAAGCACCGATATTTATCGTACAACATATGCCGCCTGGTTTTACACAATCACTAGCAAATCGACTAAATGCTGTTTCTAAGATTAATGTGAAGGAAGCAGAAAATGGTGAATTAGTTAGAAACGGTACAGCTTATATTGCACCAGGTGGATTTCACTTGAAAATTGTAAAGTCAGGCACTTCTTTAACGATTAAGATTGATCAGTCTGAAATTAGAAATGGTCATCGTCCATCGGTAGATGTTATGTTCGAATCAATTTGTGAAATACCTGATTACAAAAAGATTGCTGTTATTATGACAGGTATGGGAGCAGACGGTTCAGCTGGATTGAAAAAGCTTAAAAGCACAGGAATCGTGAAAGCAATTGCAGAATCTGAAAACACATCTATTGTGTATGGAATGCCAAAAGCTGCTGTTGGAACAAACTTTGTTGACAAAGTAGAAGATGTAGAAGATATCGCAGCATCAATATTGGATTTTCTTAAAAATTAACATAGTTTACTCTGTATTTTTATTAATATTCTATTTTAATCTTCGTTTTACATTTTTTTCATAACTAAGAACAGACGAAACTAAGGGGTGTACCTTAATGGAAATGAACCAATACCTAGAAGTATTTATCGAAGAAAGTAAAGAGCACTTACAAGCATGTAATGAAAAATTACTAGAATTAGAGAAGAACCCTAGTGATATTTCGATTGTTAATGATATATTTCGTTCTGCTCATACCCTAAAAGGAATGAGTGCAACAATGGGATACGAAGATTTAGCAAGCCTTACTCACCAAATGGAAAATGTTTTAGATTTAATAAGAAACGAAAAACTTTCAGTAAACGCTGATATTTTAGATGTTGTTTTTGCTTCAGTAGACGATCTCGAAGAAATGGTATTCTCAATTGCTGAAGGTGGAGATGGTAAGAAGGATGTCTCAAAAGTTGTTGAATTGCTCAAAAAAATAGAAAAAGGTGAAGATTTATCTTCTCAGACAGAAACTGCGTCAGAAGCGGTTGAAAAAACTAATCAAGTTAATGAATCAACTCAAATGATTAAAGACTATGATGATTTTGAATATACAGTTATTCATCAATCTAAAGAACAAGGTTTTTCTGCTTATGAATTAACGATAACACTTAGACAAGATTGTTTGTTAAAAGCTGCTAGAGTATTCATGGTATTTGAAATTCTTGAGCAATCTGGAGAAGTAATTAAATCAATTCCTTCAGTTGATCTTTTAGAAGAAGAGAAGTTTGACTCTCAATTTACTGTAGCATTTGTAACGAAAGAAGCTGCTGAAGATATTAAAAATAAAGTAATGAAAGTATCAGAAATTGAAGATGTCCAGGTACATATTATTGACTCTTCAATATCTAATCAAACTCAAAATCAGTCTGAATCTTCATCACAGAAAAATGATGAATCAGCTAACGTTCCTTCAAGTAATATACAAAAAGTTCAAGAACAAGAGATAAAAACAGCTTCAAAACAAGTAGCTGCTGCTTCTACTAGTTCTAAAACGATTCGAGTTAACATTGAACGTTTGGATATTTTAATGAATTTATTTGAAGAATTAGTTATTGATCGTGGAAGATTAGAGTCGATTTCAAAAGAATTAAATAACAATGAATTAGATGAAACTGTTGAAAGAATGTCTCGAATTTCAGGAGATCTTCAAAATATCATCTTAAATATGAGAATGGTACCTGTTGAAACAGTATTTAACCGCTTCCCAAGAATGATTAGACAATTAGCTAAAGATTTAAATAAAAAAATCAATCTTGAAATTATTGGTGCTGAAACAGAATTAGATCGAACAGTAATAGATGAAATCGGAGATCCACTTGTTCATCTTTTAAGAAATGCAATAGATCATGGCGTAGAGATGCCAGATGTTCGAATGAAAAATGGTAAGCCTGAAGAAGGAAATGTTGTTTTAAGAGCATATCATAGCGGAAACCATGTCTTTATTGAAATTGAAGATGATGGTGCAGGTATAAGCAGAGAACGAGTGTTAAATAAAGCAATCGATCGAGGAATTGTTACACCACAGGTTGCTTCTACATTGACTGATAAACAGGTTTATGAGCTTATATTAGCCTCAGGCTTCTCTACAGCTGATAAAATTTCAGATATATCTGGACGAGGTGTAGGATTAGATGTTGTTAAGAGTACAATAGAATCACTTGGTGGAACAGTGGATATTGATGCTCAAGAAGGAAAAGGTTCATTATTTTCAATTCAACTACCATTAACTTTATCTATTATTTCTGTTATGTTGGTTGAACTACAAAATGAAAAATATGCAATTCCTTTATCGTCTATTATAGAAACAGCAGTGATAAAAAAAGAAGAAATTCTTCATGCGCATAATCAAAAGGTTATTGATTTTAGAGGGAAAATAGTACCATTAGTCTTTTTATCTGAGGTATTTGAAATGGAAGATCAATTGAAGAATGATGATTTTGTTTCATTGATAATTGTTCGTAAAGGAGAGAAAATGGCTGCTTTAGTTGTCGATTCTTTCATTGGTCAACAGGAAATTGTATTAAAATCACTAGGCAATTACTTAAACGCAGTGTTTGCTATCTCGGGAGCAACGATCCTTGGTGATGGACAAGTAGCTTTAATTGTAGATTGTAATTCTTTAATTAAATAAACTACTTTCTAAAAAAAAATAAAATCTTTAATAGGGTCTTATAAGTAGACTTCAAAATAAAATTTCGGCAATAGATAAATAGATTAATTTGAACATTATCTTTAATCTTAATAAACAAAATGGTGAACATTAGGTCGACACTTAGAGGTTCTTATTTGAGAGGGGTTATACAATGAGTGAATTTCAATCAAACGATGTTAAGGTTATTGTTTTTCAGTTGAAGGATGAGGAATATGGTATTCCTGTTGAACAAGTGCGTTCAATTGAAAAAGTTCAACACATAACAAGAGTTCCAAAAACATCTTCATACATTAAAGGGGTTATTAATTTACGAGGTGTTGTTACACCAATAATTGACTTACGAAGAAGATTTGATCTAGAAGAGGTAGAAAACTCTGATAGTACAAGAATGATTATTGTATCAAGAGAAGATATAGAGGTTGGTTTTATCGTTGATGCTGCAAATGATGTCATTGATATAAACCAAGAATCAATAGAACCAGCACCAGAAGTAGTTGGATCTGTTCAAGCAGAGTATATCCAAGGTGTTGCAAAATTAGAAAAACGATTAATTGTAATGATTGACTTAGCACAGGTTTTAAAGGCAGAAAACGAACCTTCTAAGTTAAGTGTATAGGAGTTTACCTATGGATATTATTGGGGAAATATCAGCAGATCATTTAGATGTGTTAAAAGAAATCGGTAACATTGGAGCGGGTCATTCGGCAACATCACTATCAAAACTTTTAAACAAGAAAATAGATATGAATGTGCCAGATGTAAAAGTAGTTTCCTTTAACGAGTTAATGGAACGTTTAGGTGGACCTGATGTTGTGATTGCAAGTGTTTTTTTAAGAATGGAAGGTGACATTCCGGGTTCTCTCTTTTTTGTACTAAGTATCGAACAGGCTGAAAGATTTATTCAACAATTAATCAATGATCCAAGCTTTTCATTTTCAACAAAATCAGTTGATAATGAATTAGGTTTATCAGCATTTCAAGAACTCGGAAATATCTTAACAGGATCTTATCTTTCATCATTATCTGATCTTACGAATCTCACAATCTATCCGTCTGTACCTGCGTTTACCGTTGATATGTTTGGAGCAGTTATTAGTCATGGTCTAATAGAGCTATCTCATGTAAGTGATTATGCAATAATGATTGATACAGTGATTAAAGAAGAAGATCAACTTGAAAGCGATCAGGTAAAAGGGCACTTTTTCCTTTTACCTGATCCTGACTCCTTTAATAAATTATTTGATGCATTAGGTGTTTCAAATGAAACTTGAATCACCAGAGATTATTAAAGTTGGTATTGCGGATTTAAATATAGTGAAAATGCCAAATCATATTCGAACATCGGGATTGGGTTCTTGTGTCGGTCTTATTTTATTTGACAAGATTAATAAAATTGCTGGTTTAGCTCATATTATGCTTCCTGATTCTTCACTTGCCAATAAGGACTCTTTTAATCATGCAAAGTATGCTGATACTGCTATTCCGATGTTAATTAGTCATTTAACCGACGCAGGTGCAAAAATAAGGTCGCTTCAGGCAAAAATGGCTGGTGGAGCACAGATGTTTCAATTCCAATCTGCTAGCGATATGATGAGAATAGGTCCAAGAAATGTGGAAGCTATTAAACAAATTCTGCAAGCTAATCATATTAACCTATTAAGTGAAGATGTAGGTGGGAATAGTGGACGCACAATCGAGTTTAATCCTGAAACATGTGAATTAATGATTCGAACAGTCAATCAAGGTACAAAAGTTATTTAATATCATGATGAGGGGGATTGAAATGTCACAAACAATTTTAACTGATGAGCAAATGATATGGCAAAAATGGATAGATGTTCGTGATTCTTATGCAGGTGATGTTCTCATAAAAAAGTACATGCCCCTTGTTTCTTATCATGTTCAACGAATTTCAGTAGGACTTCCCAAAAGTGTTAATAAAGATGATTTAATGAGCTTAGGCTTATTTGGATTATATGATGCATTAGAAAAGTTTGATCCAAATCGTGATTTGAAATTTGATACTTATGCTTCATTTCGAGTAAGAGGTGCGATTATTGATGGCCTTCGTAGAGAAGATTGGTTACCAAGAAGTTCTCGCGATAAGGCCAAAAAGGTTGAGGCAACAATCGTAAAGCTAGAACAAAAGCATTTGAGAAATGTCACACCACAAGAAATTGCTGCGGAATTAGGGTTAACTGAAGGCGAAGTTGTAACAGTTATAAATGAAGGTTTTTTTGCCAATGTGTTGTCAATAGATGATCAAATGTTTGACCAGGATGATGGAGAAACATTAGGTTTTACAATTAAGGATGATAACCAGGAAACTCCTGATGAGAAATTAATAAAAGAGGAGTTAATTGACAAATTGTCTGAAGTTATTACTCAGTTAAGTGAAAAAGAACAATTAGTTATTAGTTTTTTCTACAAAGAAGAATTAACATTAACTGAAATTGGTCAAGTTATGAATTTATCAACTTCTAGAATTTCACAAATACATTCAAAAGCATTGTTTAAGTTAAGAAAGATACTTGAAAATGTTGTTCATTAGAATTTTTTTGTTAAAATGAAGTAATTTGGTAACTTTGTAATAAATTTGTGGGAATACTTCGATCTTATTGTAAGTGATTGTTATTTATTTCTTTCTTCAGGATTTAACACCATGAGATCGACGAATGAATAGTAGCTTACAGAGATAAAAAGGTGTGATTCATTCTGAGTTTCAAAAGTATTGAGATGCAAATTGCTCTTCCACGTACACATGATGCAGCAAAGGTACAGGAACAATTAAATCAAAGAAGTCAACTTAGCCAAGATCAACTTGCAAATTCTCTACAAAAACAAGTAGACTTAAAAAGGACACAAGTCCAAGAAAATACTGAAAGTGAAAAGCTTCATTTAAAGAAGGAACAATCAAACCAACAACATAAAGAAGAGAAAAAGCAGAAAGAAGAGCAAATAGAAGAAGACAATCTTGATCATCCTTATAAAGGAAAAAACATTGATTTTTTTGGTTAAGAGAGGATGTTTATTACGACTATATTAATTTTGATAAGTTTACTACTTCATGTAGTAGCTTTTTATTTTATCGTGGTTTTATATATGAAATACTCTACAATGAAAAATTTGTCTGACAATCAAAGAAAGATTCTAGAAGAAACAGAAAACTCGATGACAAGTTTCTTAATCGAGATGAAAGATGAAAATGACCGACTTATACAGCAATTAACTAACAAATCTCCAATATCGACTCCAAATGTAAATCTCAATGGAAATCAAAATAGCCAAAATAATAAGGAAGTTATTAAACCAAAAAATTTTGACACTAAGCTAGATAATTTAGCAAATGATTCTGAAGAGATGTTACCTAAGCATTTAAGTAAAATAGAAGACGTTAAAGATACACTTGAAATCAGCAAAACTCCTAAAAGTGAAAAAATACCCTTTGAAATTGAAGTTTTAAATCTATTTGAAAATGGTCTTAGTATAGAACAAATTGCTAAAAAGTTTAATAAAGGAAAAACAGAGATTGAGCTTATTCTGAAATTTCGTCAATAACTGAAGATCACAATACTATATCGACAATTAATTACAAAAGAAGTTTCACTTAAACCTTGATTGTCATATTTCGATATGGTATATTAATTTTTGGTGTTAATACACACGCTTATAGATTTAAGCATTGGTGCTGTTTTTAACAAATAGTTAAAATAACAGTTTTGTTTAAAGATGATGTAAGCGGAGGAGATCAAAACCATTAGGAGGAACAAACACATGTCAGTAATATCTATGAAGCAATTGCTTGAAGCTGGTGTTCACTTCGGTCATCAAACTCGCCGTTGGAACCCAAAAATGAAACGTTACATCTTCACAGAGCGTAACGGAATTTATATCATCGACCTTCAAAAAACTGTTAAAAAGGTTGAAGAAGCTTACAAATTCGTTAAAGAACTTGGAGCAGAAGGCGGTACAATCCTATTCGTAGGTACAAAAAAACAAGCACAGGATTCTGTTAAAGAAGAAGCAGAACGTTCTGGAATGTACTTTGTTAACCAACGTTGGTTAGGTGGTACTTTAACTAACTTTGAAACAATCCAAAAACGTATTAAACGTCTTAAAGATATTCAAAGAATGCAGGAAGATGGTACATTTGAAGTACTTCCTAAAAAAGAAGTTGTACAACTTAAAAAAGAGCTTGAGCGTCTTGAAAAATTCCTAGGCGGAATTAAAGACATGAAGCAATTACCAGATGCATTATTTATTATCGATCCTCGTAAAGAGCGTATCGCAGTAGCAGAAGCTCGTAAATTAAACATTCCGATCGTTGGTATCGTTGATACAAACTGTGATCCAGATGAAATTGATTACGTTATCCCTGCAAATGATGATGCAATCCGTGCTGTTAAGCTTCTAACTGCAAAAATTGCAGATGCAATTTTAGAATCTAAACAAGGTGAAGAAACTACACCTGCTTAATGTGCAAAAGGTGATAAGGGGGAATTAGCCTTTTATCACCTTTTTTTGAAGTAAGCTACATATAACTTTATGGGAGTTTCATTATTCAGAGCCTATTGTTTTGGATATAATAAAACCAATATCAATAGTGAATCACCCGACATAGAGATTTCGTTTGATTAAGTTCTGATCAGTAACCCTTGCTAATGTACAATAAAATAAATTTAATTAACCTTAAGGAGGAATACCGTTATGGCAGTAACTGCACAAATGGTAAAAGAATTACGAGAAAAAACAGGCGCAGGAATGATGGATTGTAAAAAAGCACTAACAGAAACAAATGGAGATTTAGAACAAGCAATTGATTATCTACGTGAAAAAGGAATTGCTAAAGCAGCTAAAAAAGCTGACCGTATTGCTGCAGAAGGTTCTACTTTAGTAAAAGTAAGTGGTAATGAGGCAGTCATTTTAGAAGTTAACTCAGAAACAGATTTCGTTGCGAAAAATGATGGCTTCAAAGAATTAATCAATGGATTAGCTGATTTCTTATTAGCGAAAAAGCCTGCAAATGCAGAAGCAGCATTAACAGAAACAATGGATAATGGAACAACAATAGCTGATTACATCAATTCTGCAATTGCAAAAATTGGTGAAAAAATCACTCTTCGTCGTTTTACAATTGTATCGAAAACTGATAACGATTCTTTCGGTGCCTACTTACATATGGGCGGACGTATTGGTGTTTTAACTTTATTAGAGGGTACTACCGATGAAAGTGCTGCTAAAGATGTTGCAATGCACATTGCTGCTGTTAACCCTAAATATGTTTCACGTGATCAAGTATCTGCAGAAGAAGCAGAGCATGAGCGTAAAATTTTAACTGAACAAGCTCTTAACGAAGGTAAACCTGAAAACATCGTAGCTAAAATGGTTGAAGGTCGTCTAGGAAAATACTTTGAAGATATTTGTTTACTAGATCAAAGCTTTGTTAAAAATCCAGATCAAAAAGTAAAACAATTTGTTGAATCAAAAGGTGGAACAGTAAATACATTTATTCGTTATGAAGTTGGAGAAGGTATTGAAAAACGTCAAGACAACTTTGCTGAAGAAGTAATGAGCCAAGTTAAAAAATAATCTTCATGTTTAATCTAATCATAGTTGATTGGTTAGATTATGATGTTTGAAAATGAAAAAGGGAACACAGTTGTGTGTTCCCTTCTTTTGAAAAAAGCTATTTCATAAAGATTGGTGTTTTAAGGACTCTATTATAAGCATAATGAGCAATATTCTTTAGAATAGGCTTTTGAAATTTAAATAGATACTAAAGGTAACTAATAAAAATATAAGCTGCCCATTAATAGAAGGATAAAGTACCTTCTATTAATGAACCGCTTATCCCATCTGTGGCTATAGCGAGCCGTTAACGCTTAATTATAAGCGGAACTAGAGTTGGAGGTAATCATGAGTAAACCAAAATATCAACGAATTGTACTTAAATTAAGTGGTGAAGCACTAGCTGGTGATAATGGTTTTGGTATCAATCCATCTGTCATCCAATCAATTGCAAAACAAGTAAAAGAAATAGCTGAGTTAGATGTTGAGGTTGCTGTAGTAGTAGGCGGTGGAAATATTTGGCGTGGTAAAATTGGTAGTGAAATGGGCATGGATCGTGCTACTGCTGATTATATGGGAATGCTTGCTACAGTGATGAATTCTCTGGCTTTACAAGATAGTCTTGAAACACTTGGAATTCAAACTCGAGTTCAAACTTCAATTGAGATGAGACAAGTTGCTGAGCCTTACATAAGAAGAAAAGCTATTCGTCATTTAGAGAAAAAACGAGTTGTTATTTTTGCAGCTGGAACTGGAAATCCATATTTCTCAACAGATACGACTGCTGCTTTACGTGCAGCAGAAATTGAAGCAGATGTTATTTTAATGGCTAAAAACAACGTAGATGGTGTTTATAACGCTGATCCTAGATTAAATAAAGATGCAGTAAAGTATGAAACATTATCTTACTTAGATGTATTAAAAGAAGGATTAGCTGTGATGGATTCTACTGCGTCATCTTTATGTATGGATAACGATATTCCTTTAATCGTATTTTCGATAATGGAAGAAGGAAACATCAAACGTGTAGTTGTTGGTGAAAATATCGGAACAATTGTAAGGGGGAAATAACTTTGGCTAAACAAGTATTAGCAAGTACAAAAGAAAAAATGGAAAAAGCAGTTGGTTCTCTTAGTCGTGAATTAGCATCAATTAGAGCTGGGCGCGCTAGTGCAAATTTATTAGATAAATTATCTGTTGATTATTATGGTGCTCCTACCCCTGTTAATCAACTCGCTTCAATAAGTGTTCCAGAAGCTCGCCTATTAGTCATTCAGCCTTATGATAAGACGGTTTTAGGCGACATTGAAAAAGCTATTCAAAAATCAGACTTAGGTATAACACCTTCTAATGACGGTTCTATTATTCGTTTATCGATTCCTGCCCTTACAGAAGAAAGACGTAAAGAGCTAGTAAAATTAGTGAAGAAATACGCTGAAGAAGCTAAAGTTGCGGTTCGAAATGTTAGACGTGATGGAAATGATGATTTGAAAAAACTTGAAAAAAATGGTGAAATTACTGAGGATGAACTAAGAGGTAACACAGAAAACATCCAAAAGTTAACAGATGAATTTATTGTTAAAGTAGACAATGTTGCAAAAGATAAAGAAAAAGAAATCATGGAAGTTTAAGAAGAATATATGTACAATAAGTAATGAAAGACCCTCTAACGTTTACAGGGGGTTTTTTTGTTAATACTGTTAACATAATCATGGTATAAAGAGATCATGAATTATTGGGTGATGGAGGAATCACATGCTCAAATTATTTAGAAAGTTAAAAGGAAGTCCTCAACCTTTTAACGAAAAAGAAATCAGCAAAGAGGATATTTTAAAGGGAGAAATACCAAATCATATTGCAATTATTATGGATGGTAATGGCCGATGGGCAAAGAAACGTGCACTTCCAAGAATTGCAGGTCATCATGAAGGAATGAAGGTTGTCCGCAAAATTACAAAGCAAGCAAATGAACTTGGCGTTAAAGCATTAACATTATATGCGTTTTCTACAGAAAATTGGAAAAGGCCTAAAACCGAAGTCGATTATCTTATGAAGCTCCCTGAAGAATTTTTAAATACTTACTTACCTGAATTAGTTAAAGAAAATGTCCAGGTGAGAATTATGGGAGATAAAAGTAAACTACCTAAGCATACATTTAACGCGATAGAAAAGGCGATAAAAGAGACAAAAAATAATAAAGGACTTGTTTTGAATTTTGCCTTAAATTATGGTAGTCGAACAGAAATCATTACAGCTGTGCAAGAAATAGCAAAGAATGTAGAAAATGGCTCTTTAGAAAGTAACTCTATTGATGAAACTTTATTTTCATCATATTTGATGACACAGTCATTAAGGGATCCTGATTTATTGATTCGCACAAGTGGTGAAATTAGATTGAGTAATTTCATGCTTTGGCAGCTTGCTTATACGGAATTTTGGTTTACTGAAGTACTTTGGCCTGACTTTAATGAACAATGCCTTTTACAGGCAATTTACACATACCAACAACGAGGAAGAAGATTTGGTGGTATTTAAAGGTGATGAACTAAAAAATGAAACAACGAATTTTAACAGCAATCTTAGCTGCAGCTTTATTCCTTCCGTTTGTTATTTATGGAAAGCTGCCATTTACCATATTTGTATACTTGCTAGCATCAATTGCATTATATGAATTATTAAAAATGAAAAAAATATCACTAGTTAGTTTTCCAGGGCTAGTCAGTTTATTAATATTATGGGTTCTATTATTACCGAATACTTATATAACAGTATTAAACGATCAATTTTCAAAAGCTGAATTTGCATTATTAGCTTTACTTTTACTGTTAACCTATACAGTTGTTACAAAAAATAAATTCACGTTTGATGATGTGGGATTTGTTGTTATTGCTATTTTCTATTTAGGAATAGGATTTTATTTTCTTATTGAAACTAGAAATTCTGATTTGCAAGGTGGTCTAGAACTTATATTTTATGCATTATTATTGATATGGGTAACAGATTCTGGTGCATATTTTGTAGGACGTGCGATGGGGAAAAATAAACTTTGGCCTGAGATTAGCCCTAATAAAACAATTGAAGGTGCAGTTGGTGGAGTCTTATTTGCCGTGATTTTTGCTTGTATTTATCATTATTTTACTGGGATTTTAGATAATATTTTTATCGTTATTATCATGACAGCATTTCTTTCGGTTTTTGGTCAAATTGGTGATCTTGTTGAATCTGCTTTAAAAAGGCATTATCAAGTAAAAGATTCTGGTACAATTTTACCAGGACATGGTGGTATTTTAGATCGCTTTGATAGTTTACTATTCGTTTTACCACTATTACATTTTATGCTGATTCTTTTTAAGTAGAAAGTTTTTGTTATATTTTCCTGTCAAACTAAAGGGATTTTGGTTACCCTTCACAAGTTATAAAGCCTAGCTGCCTTGGTAAGAAGGCATCTTTCGCTTCAATGGAACGTGTTTTTAAACAAGAATAATCGTTTTAAAATTGTATCAATACTTAAATGAAAATTCCCTCTTATTTTTAATGGGAAAAATGGACCCGCATCATTGTGCATTCTTATTTGATTGGAAGTGAATTTGTGAAGAAGATTAGTTTATTAGGTGCTACAGGTTCAATCGGAACTCAAACTTTAGATGTTATACAATCACATCCAGAACAATTTACCCTTGTTGCAATGTCATTTGGAAGTAATATTAAGCTAGGAATTGAGATCATTTCTAAATTTCAGCCTTCCTTTGTAGCTGTTAAAGACAAAGAAACATACGAGACACTAAAATTGCATTTTTCTAGTAACGTGAAATTCGGTTATGGAGATAATGCTCTTATTGAAGCAGCGATTTATGATGGAGTTGATTGTCTAGTCAATGCTGTTGTAGGTAGTGTAGGTTTAGTTCCTACATTGAAGGCGATTGAAAATAATATCACAATTGCAATAGCGAACAAAGAAACTCTTGTGACAGCAGGTCATTTAGTAACTGAGTATGCAGCAAAGCATAATGTAAAGTTGTTACCGGTTGATAGTGAACATTCTGCTATATTTCAATGTCTTCAAGGGGAAACTGATAAAACCATTGATCGCTTAATTGTTACAGCTTCCGGGGGGAGCTTTCGCGATAAAAGTAGAGAAGAACTCCAAGATGTAACAGTTAAAGAGGCACTTAATCATCCGAATTGGTCTATGGGTGCTAAAATTACCATTGATTCTGCAACAATGATGAATAAAGGCTTGGAAGTTATTGAGGCACATTGGTTATTCAATATGCCTTATCATAAAATAGATGTATTATTACATAAAGAGAGTATCATTCATTCTTTGGTAGAGTTTCAAGATCGTAGTATAAAGGCACAACTAGGTACACCGGATATGAGAGGGCCTATTCAATATGCTTTAACATATCCAGATAGATTGCCATTAGAAAAATCGAAAAGACTTGAATTATGGGAAATAGGAAAGCTTCATTTTGAAAAAGCTGATTTTAAGAGGTATAAATGCTTACAATATGCCTATGAATCAGGTAAAATAGGTGGAACAATGCCAACTGTTTTAAATGCAGCTAACGAAGAAGCTGTCGCGGCTTTCTTAAAGGGGGAAATTAAATTTCTTCAAATAGAGGATTGCATTGAGAGGGCTTTGGATAAGCATGAAAGCATCGCACATCCAGGTTTAGAACAGATTCAAGAAGTTGATCAACTAACACGAAATTTTGTACAAACATTAATCTCATAAGGGTGGTCATACAGTATGAATACAGTGATAGCTTTTGTTCTTATTTTCGGTGCTCTTGTTTTTTTTCATGAGCTAGGACATCTAATTTTTGCGAATAAAGCAGGAATTCTTTGTCGAGAATTTGCCATTGGTTTTGGACCGAAAATTTTATCTTTTAAAAAGAATGAAACAATCTATACAATTCGCTTGTTACCAATTGGTGGCTTTGTTCGAATGGCGGGAGAAGATCCTGAGGTTATTGAAGTAAAGCCTGGTCATAATGTAGGACTACTTTTTAATAAAGATGATCAAGTAGAAAAAATTATTTTGAATAATAAGGAAAAGTATCCAAATGCAAGAGTAATTGAAGTAGAGAATGTTGATTTAGAGCATAATATGTTTATTTCAGGTTACGAGCATGGCGAAGAAGAGTTTATTAAGAGATTTGATGTTAGCGAAACTTCATATTTTATAGTTGATGGTCAAGAAATACAAATCGCTCCATACAATCGTCAATTTCAATCAAAAACTGTAGGTCAAAGAATTACCGCAATATTTGCTGGACCTGCAATGAATTTCTTGTTAGCATTTGTCATATTATTTTCTCTGGGTCTTCTTCAAGGTGCACCTGTAGATGATCCGAAATTAGGGCAATTAACTGAGGATGGGTCTGCGAAAGAATCAGGTTTACAAGAAGGAGATATTATCTATTCAATAGAAGGTGATTCAACTTCTTCTTGGGGGGAAGTAGTTAAAATCATTCAAGAAAATCCAGAAACAGAATTATCATTTGAAGTTGAGCGTGGAGGAGAGATTTTAAGCTTTGAAGTTGTACCTGATGCAGCTAAGGTTGGGGAAGAAACAATAGGTAGAATTGGTGCTTATAATCCTGTTGATAAATCATTTATAAGTTCTTTAAAATATGGATTTGTTGAAACATATTCATGGACAAAAGAAATACTAATTGGTTTTGGAAAATTGATTACAGGACAGTTTTCAATTGATATGCTATCTGGTCCTGTTGGTATATATGATATGACAGATCAAGTTGCTGAATCAGGTACAAGTAATTTACTTAGATGGGCTGCTCTTTTAAGTATTAATTTAGGGATTGTAAATTTACTACCAATTCCTGCCTTAGATGGTGGACGTCTCTTGTTCTTATTTGTAGAAGCGTTGAGAGGTAAGCCTATTGATCGACAAAAGGAAGGAATCGTTCATTTTATTGGATTTTCCTTACTTATGCTATTAATGCTAGTTGTTACTTGGAATGATATTCAACGATTATTCCTATAAAATAAATTAGGGGCAGATTCGTATTGGATAATACTGCTCATAATAAAAATATCAAAAGTTTAATAATAAATAGAGGTGCTCGTTATGAAACAAAGTATGATGTTTATCCCTACTCTTAGAGAAATTCCAGCTGATGCTGAAGTGAAAAGTCACCAGCTAATGCTACGAGCAGGATTTATTAGACAAAACACAAGTGGTGTGTATAGTTATTTACCATTAGCTCATAAGGTCCTTAAAAAGATTGAGCAAATTGTTAGGGAAGAAATGAATTCTGCAGGTGCGTCAGAATTATTAATGCCTGCATTACAACAAGCTGAGCTTTGGCAAGAATCTGGACGTTGGTATTCTTATGGTCCAGAATTAATGAGATTAAAAGATCGCCATAATCGAGATTTTGCTCTAGGGGCTACTCATGAGGAAATGATTACAAGCTTAGTTCGTGATGAAATAAAATCATATAAGAGATTACCGCTAGCTTTATACCAAATTCAGACAAAGTTTCGAGATGAGAAGCGTCCTCGCTTTGGAGTATTACGAGGACGTGAATTTATTATGAAAGATGCCTACTCATTCCATGCTACAAATGATAGCTTAGATGAGGGCTATGAAAAGATGTTCAACGCCTATCAAAATGTTTTTACTCGTTGTGGCTTGAATTTTAGGGCTGTTATCGCTGATTCAGGTGCGATGGGTGGTACTGATACGCATGAATTTATGGTGTTATCAGATATTGGTGAAGATACAATTGCCTACTCTGACACATCTCAATATGCTGCAAATGTAGAGATGGCTCCTGTCATTGCAAAATATGAAAAATCCAGTGAATCTGAGAATGAACTAGAAAAAATTGAAACACCTAATCAAAGAACGATTGAAGAAATTTCATCTTTCCTTGATATTCCAAAAGATCAATGTATTAAATCAATCTTATTTAAAGTTGATGACAAATTTGTATTAGTTCTTGTTCGTGGTGATCATGAAATAAACGATATAAAGGTTAAAAATCTTTATAATGCTTCTGTTATAGAGTTAGCAACAGCGGATGAAACAAAGACATTATTAAATTGTGTACCTGGTTTTGTAGGTCCTATAAATGTTTCAGATGATGTAGAAGTTGTCGCAGACCATGCTGTAGCAGCGGTAATGAACGGTGTATGTGGTTCAAATGAGGAGAACTTCCATTATAAAGGGGTCAACATTGAACGTGATACAGAAGTCTCTAAATTTGAAGATTTACGCTTTATTCAAGAGGGAGATCTATCACCAGATGGTGAAGGAATTATTCAGTTTGCTAAGGGGATTGAAGTTGGTCATGTGTTTAAACTAGGTACTAGATATAGTGAAGCTATGAACGCAACATTCTTAGATGAAAACGGTCGTGCTCAACCTATGATTATGGGATGTTATGGGATTGGTGTTTCTAGAACGTTAGCAGCGATTATTGAACAACATAATGATGAGAATGGAATTGTATGGCCAGATGATATTGCTCCATTTAGTATTCATATTATACCAGTTAATGTAAAAAATGATTCTCAAAGAGAACTTGCAGATAAATTATATCAAGATTTTAGTGAGAATGGTTATGAAGTACTTCTAGACGATCGTCAAGAACGCGTAGGTGTAAAATTTGCTGACTCAGATCTTATTGGATTACCTGTTCGAATTACAGTTGGTAAAAAAGCTGATGAAGGTATTGTAGAGGTGAAATTACGAAAATCTGGCGAATCATTTGAAGTAAGAACAGACGAGCTTGCGGAAAAATTGGTGCAAATTTTAAGTAAGTAATGATGAAGATAATGACTTCCTAAGTTTTTGGAAGTACATTAATTAAATGACTACTAAATTCAGATATTATAAAAAGCTTACAGCAAGTGAAAAAGCATGTTAAAATAGATAAATGATAAGACGAGAAGAGGCTGACTCGAGTGAATGGACATATGATGTCTATAAAAATGAGGCAGCCTCTTCAGTTGTGATTGCTAGTATATATTTATCGTAGAAAGTACCTTCATGGAGAGGGGATAAGACATGGAAATACAAACAAATCAAATTGAGCGGTTTCAACTTCTGCTACAACAAATAAATTTAACTGAAGATGCATCTGTAGTTCATTTTAAAAATGGCTCTATTGCAAAATTAACTGTGCACAAACAAATAAAGAAATGGCATTTTCATTTTCGATTCGAAAAGATCCTCCCGTTTAATATATATCAATTATTTTATTCGAAAATAACAAAAGCATTTTCTCATATAGCAGATGTAACTTTTTCTTTTGAAACAGTTGATCAAGCTTTTGATGAAAAGTTAGTACAAGATTATTGGTCAATCTGTATTCAGCAAATGGATGGAATATCTCCACCGATGCTTTCCTTATTAAACGAACAAAAACCAACTGTTCAAGGCGTTAAGGTATTGATTAAAACGAGAAACGATACAGAAGCAATGACAATTAAACGTAAATATGCTTCATTAATTCAAGAGAGCTTTCAACAGTTTGGTTTTCCAATATTCCAATTGGATACAACGATTGCTGTAAGTGAAGAGGAAGTTAAACAGTTCCAAGCACAAAAGCTACAAGAAGACAAGGAAAGAGGTTTTCAAGCATTAACAGAGATGGAAAATGCAGAACGTGAAGAGTCTGCAATACCTCAAATCACTGGACCTTTAACGATTGGGTATACAATTAAAGATGATGAAGATCTTCGCACTCTTGTTTCCATTGAAGATGAAGAAAGAAGAATTGCCATTCAAGGTTATGTATTTGATGCTGAAACAAGAGAGCTACGTAGTGGTAGAACATTACTAACTTTTAAAATTACCGATTATACAAGCTCTATACTTGTGAAAATGTTTGCTAGAGATAAAGAAGATGCTGCATTAGTCCAAGCTGTTAAAAAAGGGATGTGGCTTAAGGTTAGAGGAAGTATTCAAAATGATACATTTGTTCGAGATCTAGTTATGATTGCAAATGATATTAATGAAATTTCTCCTAGAGAAAGACAAGATCAAGCACCAGAAGATGAAAAAAGAGTAGAACTTCATCTTCACTCTCCGATGAGTCAAATGGATGCTGTAACTTCTGTTAGTAAGTATATAGAACAAGCAAAAAAATGGGGCCATAAAGCGATAGCTTTAACAGATCATGCAGTTGCCCAATCTTTTCCTGAAGCTTATTCAGCGGGTAAAAAAAATGGGGTTAAAGTATTATATGGAGTAGAAATTAATCTTGTAAACGATGGTGTTCCAATAGCTTATAATGATGAGCATCGATTTTTACCTGATGAAACATATGTTGTGTTTGATGTTGAGACAACCGGACTTTCGGCTGTTTATGATACCATTATCGAGTTAGCAGCGGTTAAAATTCGTGGTGGGGAAATCATTGATCGATTTGAATCCTTCGCTAATCCTCATCATCCATTATCTGCAACGACAATTGAGCTGACTGGTATTACCGATGATATGGTAGTAACAGCACCGAATGTTGATGAGGTCCTACAAAAATTCAAAGAATGGATAGGACATGATATTTTAGTTGCACACAATGCTAGTTTTGACATGGGCTTTTTAAATGTAGGGTATAAAAAGCTTCTTGGTGTAGGAAAAGCTAAGAATCCTGTAATTGATACCCTAGAATTAGGTCGTTTTCTTTATCCAGAAATGAAAAACCATCGATTAAACACATTGTGTAAGAAATTTGATATTGAACTAACACAGCATCACAGGGCAATATATGATGCAGAAGCAACAGGTTATCTTTTAATAAAGATGTTAAAGGATTCTGCTGAAAAGGAAATAGAATACCACGATCAGTTTAATGACAATATGGGAAAAGGTAACTCTTATCAGCGCTCTCGACCATACCATGCAATCATTCTTGCTAAAAATGAGACAGGTTTGAAAAACTTATTTAAACTCGTATCCATTTCTCATATTAATTATTTTTATCGAGTACCGCGTATTCCTAGGTCTCAGTTAAATAAATACAGAGAGGGTCTTCTAGTAGGCTCTGCATGTGACAAAGGTGAAGTATTTGAAGGTATGATGCAAAAGTCTCCAGAGGAGGTTGAAGAAATTGCTTCATATTATGATTATTTAGAAGTTCATCCGCTTGAAGTTTATCATCACTTAATAGATTTAGATTATATTAGAGATGAGGTAGCTCTTCAGGAAATCGTAACAAATATTGTAAAACTAGGTGAAAAATTAGAAAAGCCAGTAGTAGCAACGGGTAATGCGCATTATTTAAATCCTGTTGATAAAATTTATCGTAAAATCCTAGTTAGCTCACAAGGTGGAGCGAATCCTTTAAATCGCCATGAACTCCCAAATGTTCATTTTCGAACGACAGATGAAATGCTAAACAGCTTTTCGTTTCTAGGTAAGGAAAAGGCGAAAGAAATTGTCGTTGACAATACAAATAAAATAGCTGATTTAATTGATGAAATTAAGCCTATTAAAGACGATCTTTACACACCTAAAATTGAAGGTGCTGATGAAGAAGTTCGAGAAATGAGTTACTCTAGAGCAAGAAGTATTTACGGAGAAAACTTACCTGAGTTAGTTGAAGCTAGATTAGAAAAAGAATTAAAAAGTATTATCGGGCATGGTTTTGCAGTAATTTATCTAATTTCACATAAGCTAGTGAAGAAGTCGTTAGATGATGGATATTTAGTTGGTTCCCGTGGATCTGTTGGTTCTTCATTTGTTGCGACTATGACGGAAATTACTGAAGTGAATCCATTACCACCACATTATGTGTGTCCTGATTGTCAACACTCTGAGTTTTTTAATGATGGATCTGTTGGTTCTGGTTTTGATTTACCGAATAAAGAATGTCCTCATTGTGGGGGACAATATAAAAAAGATGGCCATGATATTCCTTTCGAAACCTTTCTAGGCTTTAAAGGGGATAAAGTTCCCGATATAGACTTGAACTTCTCAGGAGAATATCAACCAACAGCACATAATTATACAAAAGTTCTTTTTGGTGAAGAGAATGTGTATCGTGCTGGAACAATTGGTACTGTTGCAGAAAAAACTGCCTACGGTTACGTAAAAGGTTACGCAAATGATCGTAATATTGTGCATAGAGGTGCAGAAGTCGACCGCCTTGTTCAAGGATGTACAGGAGTAAAAAGAACAACAGGTCAACATCCTGGTGGTATCATCGTTGTTCCTGATTATATGGACATTTATGACTTCTCGCCAATTCAATTTCCTGCTGATGCAACAGGTTCAGAATGGAAAACAACACATTTTGATTTCCATTCGATTCATGATAATTTACTGAAACTTGATATACTTGGCCACGATGACCCTACTGTTATCCGAATGCTTCAGGATTTAAGTGGAATTGATCCGAAAACAATTCCAACTGATGATCCAGAGGTTATGAAAATTTTTAGTGGGACTGAATCGTTAGGTGTTACATCAGAACAAATAATGTGTAAAACCGGAACTCTGGGAATCCCGGAGTTTGGTACGAGATTTGTTCGACAAATGCTTGAAGATACAAAACCAACTACCTTTTCAGAGCTTGTACAAATATCTGGCCTTTCACACGGAACGGATGTTTGGTTGGGAAATGCTCAGGAATTGATTCATAATAAAACATGTACGTTAAGTGAAGTTATTGGTTGCCGTGATGATATTATGGTTTACCTTATCTATCAAGGGTTAGATCCTTCATTTGCCTTTAAAATTATGGAGTCAGTTCGTAAAGGAAAAGGATTAACAGATGAAATGGAAGAGGAAATGAAAAAGCAAGAGGTGCCAGATTGGTATATTGATTCTTGCTTAAAAATTAAATATATGTTCCCTAAAGCCCATGCTGCTGCTTATGTATTAATGGCAGTTAGAATTGCATATTTCAAGGTACATCATGCACTTTTATATTATTCAGCATACTTTACTGTCCGAGCAGATGATTTTGATATCGACACAATGGTTAAAGGATCAACACCAATTAAAGCTAAAATTGAAGAAATCAATATAAAAGGCCTAGATGCTTCTCCAAAAGAGAAAAATTTATTAACTGTTCTTGAATTAGCACTAGAAATGTGTGAGAGAGGTTATTCATTTAAAAAGGTTGATCTTTACCGTTCTAGTGCAACAGAGTTTCTAATTGATGGTAATACATTGATTCCACCATTTAACTCTATTCCTGGCTTAGGAACAAATGCAGCCATCAATATAGTTAATGCAAGAAAAGATGGAGAGTTTCTTTCTAAAGAAGATCTTCAACAGCGTGGAAGAGTCTCTAAAACAATTATCGAATATTTAACAACTCACGGGTGTTTAAATGAATTACCTGATCAAAATCAGTTATCATTATTCTAGTTTCTATCTCTAAGACTGTGTGAAACTCGTATTAATGTAGATACAGGTATTCAATTCCCGAGTGAAATACAGTTCGCTTAATCCTAAGAAAGAATAATGAAAATGACATCTATCCGGGAATGGCAGTTTGAGACACTTGATTGCTATTGTTATTAAGCAAAGGTCGATTTTCACATCAGTGATCCCATATAACGAGAGGGAAAAGGATACGATCTAGTATTTCTTAAAAAGTAATGCAGAATGAGAATACAGTCTTAATTAATAAAATGATCCTTTGCTTTATAGTCAGGATAAATTTGCATAAAAATCATGGTTATGTTATGCTTTTAATGGAAATGCTAACGATAAGCAGAGGAAAGAGAGTGGGGAAACCCACTCTTTCGTATTGTATTGCCTCATTTCGGATAGTGTTGTACATACTCATTCCCTGCTCAAAAGGCAGGGTTTTTCAGCAACTAATAAAGGTAGTATCATATTACTTCTGTTAGAATTGTCTAGCTCTAGTGCTTTGCCTTATTTTTTATTAAACTTTTGCTGTGTTAAAGCTTAATGTGTTGTTTACATCCTGGTGAATGAGTTAAGGAAAATCAACAACAATGTTTTAACAGAGACAAAACTTTTAAATAAATAAACGAACAACAGCACTTGCGCTTTTCTTAGCAAGGAGGAAGAGAATGAGCAAAAAAGTTACAGAAACAGTAGAAGAATTAGTCACGCCTATTTTAGATGATATGAAGCTTGAATTAGTAGATATCGAATATGTTAAAGAAGGTACTAACTGGTTCTTGCGATTATTTATTGATTCTGAAAAAGGTATTGATATTGAAGAATGTGGCGTAGTAAGCGAGAGATTAAGTGAGAAATTGGACGAGTTAGATCCGATTCAACACAATTATTTTTTAGAGGTTTCATCACCTGGAGCTGAAAGACCACTTAAGAAAGAGTCAGATGTAAAGAAAGCAATTGGAAAGCAAGTTCATATAAAGACATATGAACCAATTAATGGAGAAAAAACATTTGAAGGTGTCTTAACTGATTTTAACGGTCAAACACTTACAATAACCGTAACAATTAAAACTAGAAAAAAACAGGTTGAAATTCCATATGAGAAAGTAGCAAAAGCGAGATTAGCGGTTACATTCTAATAAAAATAAAATAGTCGTTTGAAGACAATTTGTAAGCAAAATAGGTTTTTCTTCGTTATGTTCATTCATTAAAAAGGTTACAGAAGAAAGATGTATTGAGCTTATTTTTTAAGGGGGAAGCCGTTAAAATGAGTAGTGAATTATTAGATGCCTTGACTATTTTAGAAAAGGAAAAAGGCATTAGCAAAGAGATAATTATAGAAGCTATAGAAGCTGCATTAATTTCTGCATACAAAAGAAACTTTAATCAAGCACAAAATGTTCGTGTTGATTTAAATCGTGATACCGGAACAATGAAGGTATATGCTCGTAAAGATGTTGTTGATGAGGTTTATGACCCTCGTTTAGAAATCTCAGTTGGAGAAGCACGCGGTATCAATCCTAATTATGTCGTAAATGACGTAATCGAGATGGAAGTAACACCTAAAGATTTCGGACGTATAGCTGCTCAAACAGCAAAACAAGTTGTTACACAACGTGTTCGTGAAGCTGAACGAGGTGTTATTTATAGTGAATTTATTGACCGTGAAGAAGATATAATGACAGGTATTGTTCAGAGAATTGATTCAAAATTTATCTATGTTAGTTTAGGTAAGATTGAAGCACTATTACCTGTAAGTGAACAAATGCCAAATGAAACATATAGACCACACGATCGTATAAAGGTTTTTTTAACTAAAGTAGAAAAAACAACAAAAGGTCCACAAATTTTCGTTTCGAGAACACATCCTGGTCTTTTAAAAAGACTATTTGAAATTGAAGTACCCGAAATTTATGATGGAACAGTTGAAATAAAATCAGTGTCTCGTGAAGCTGGAGACCGTTCGAAAATCTCTGTTCATTCAGATAACCCTGAAGTTGATCCTGTAGGTTCTTGCGTTGGACCAAAAGGACAAAGAGTACAGGCAATTGTTAATGAATTAAAAGGTGAAAAAATAGATATCGTGAAATGGTCTCAAGATCCAGTTGAATTTGTGGCAAATGCTTTAAGCCCATCAAAAGTGGCTGAAGTGCTTGTGAATGAAGAAGAAAAAGCAACGACTGTCATCGTACCAGATTATCAATTATCATTAGCGATTGGTAAACGTGGTCAAAACGCACGTTTGGCTGCAAAACTTACTGGATGGAAGATAGATATTAAAAGTGAATCAGATGCTGAAAAAGCTGGAATTTATCCACTTGAGAAAAATGAATCTGATTATGAAGATGACGATGAACCACTTTTAACGAGTATACATGAACCTGAGTTAAGTGAATAAGAGGTGAGATCTCATGAGCAATCGCAAAATTCCTTTACGTAAATGTGTTGCAACAGGAGAGATGAAAACAAAAAAAGAACTTGTCCGAGTTGTTAGATCAAAGGAAGGCGATGTTTCTGTAGACCTAACTGGCAAAAAAAATGGGCGTGGTGCTTATATTACTCTTGAGAAAGAGTGTATTTTACAAGCGAAAAAGAAAGATATTCTTGCCAATCATTTAAAAGCTAAAATTGAAGAATCTTTATATGATGAGTTACTTCAATTGGCTGAGAAGGAGAACTAACAATTAACATGAAACAGCAGCAACAACAATGGATGTCCTTATTGGGCTTAGCAAATCGAGCACGAAAAGTTATTTCGGGAGAGGAACTTGTTGTTAAAGATATAAGACAGCAAAAAGCTAAGCTAGTTCTTCTTTCCCAAGATGCATCGGCTAATACAATGAAGAAGGTTTCAGATAAATGTAAGTACTATGAAATCCCTTTTATTTTAGTGGAGGATCGCTACATATTAGGTAAGGCAATTGGTAAAGAAGCAAGAGTTGTCGTAGCGATCAGTGATGCAGGCTTTGCTGCAAAGTTAAAAACCTTGCTCGATTAATATTCTTGGGGGTGAACGTATGACAAAAATGCGCGTATATGAATATGCAAAACAAACAAATGTATCAAGCAAAGATATTATCACTACGTTACAAGAGATGAATGTTGAAGTCAGTAATCATATGTCAACGATAGAAGATAATATCATTATAAAATTAGATCAGAAATTCAAAAAATCTTCAAATAATGAAAAAAATGCAAAAACAAATAATGAATCAACAAAGAAACCGGGGAAACTAGTGACTAATAATTCTAATCAAAACAATAATAACTCAGTAAATACAAAGCCAAAAAATGGAGAGAATACTGTTAACAACAAAAAGCCAGGTTCTACTAACTCCAACAATAATAAAAATCAAAATAACAATAAGCCTTTCAACCAAAACAAAGGCAAAAAAAATAACAATAACAAAAAAAGTAAAAACAACTTTCAACAACCTGCACCACCTAAACCTAAAAAAGAACTACCAAGCAAAATTACGTTCTCAGGCAGCTTAACTGTTGGAGAATTGGCATCAGAGCTAGGAAAAGAGCCATCAGAAATTATCAAAAAGCTACTTCTTTTAGGCACGATGGCCACTATTAACCAAGAACTTGATAAAGATTCTATTGAGTTAATTGCTGGTGAATATGGTGTTGAAGTTGAAGAAGAAATTATTTTCGAAAAAACTGAATTTGAAAAATATGAAGAAGAAGATCAAGAAGCGGACTTAGAAATACGTCCTGCTATAGTTACAATTATGGGTCACGTTGACCATGGTAAAACAACACTTCTTGATTCAATTCGTAATACAAAAGTTACTGCTGGAGAAGCAGGAGGGATTACACAGCATATTGGTGCTTACCAAATTGTTGCAAATGATCAAAAAATCACATTCCTTGATACACCAGGACATGCTGCCTTCACAACAATGCGTGCACGTGGAGCAAAAGTAACTGATATAACAATCTTAGTTGTTGCTGCTGATGATGGTGTAATGCCTCAAACAATAGAAGCAATTAATCATGCAAAGGCTGCCGAAGTACCAATTATCGTTGCTGTTAATAAGGTAGATAAACCGGCTGCAAACCCAGACCGTGTTATGCAAGAATTGACAGAACATGGTTTAGTTCCTGAAGCTTGGGGTGGGGATACTATTTTTGTACCTGTCTCTGCATTAACTGGAGAAGGTATAGAAGATATTCTTGAGATGATCTTGTTAGTAACTGAAGTAGAAGAGCTTAAAGCTAATCCAAACCGTCGTGCTACAGGAACAGTAATAGAGGCTCAATTAGATAAAGGCCGTGGATCTGTTGCAACATTGCTTGTTCAAAACGGTACGTTACGCGTAGGTGATCCAATTGTTGTTGGTAACACATTCGGACGTGTACGTGCAATGGTCAATGATCTTGGACGCCGTGTGAAAGAAGCAGCACCATCTACACCAGTTGAGGTTACTGGTTTAAGTGATGTACCGCAAGCTGGAGATCAGTTTATGGTATTTGAAGATGAAAAATCAGCTCGTCAAGTAGGGGAAGCAAGAGCACAAAAACAAATTGATGCTCAACGTAGTGAGGGATCTAAACTTAGTCTAGATGACTTGTTTGAACAAATTAAACAAGGGGACATTAAAGATATCAATTTAATTGTAAAAGCAGATGTTCAAGGTTCTGTTGAAGCATTAGCAGCAGCTTTACAAAAAATTGATGTTGAAGGTGTTCGTGTTAAAATAATTCATACAGGTGTAGGTGCAATAACGGAATCTGATATTATATTAGCTTCAGCTTCAAATGCAATTGTAATTGGATTTAACGTTCGTCCTGATGCAGGTGCTAAGAAAACTGCTGATGTTGAAGAAGTTGATATTCGCTTACATCGTATCATCTATAAAGTAATTGAGGAAATTGAATCAGCAATGAAAGGTATGCTCGATCCTGAATTCCAAGAAAAAATTATTGGACAGGTGGAAGTACGTACAACATTCAAGGTATCTAAAATTGGTACAATTGCAGGTTCTTATGTTACAGAAGGAAAGATTACACGAGATAGTGGAATTAGACTTATTCGTGATGGAATCGTAATATTCGAAGGTGAAATTGATACATTAAAACGTTTCAAAGATGATGTAAAAGAAGTGGCACGAAATTACGAATGTGGAATCACAATTAAAAATTACAATGATGTTAAAGAAGGCGACATTATTGAAGCATATGTGATGGAAGAAATCGAACGTAAATGATCGGATATATTGATTGTGAATGCATAATATACGACTCACAGTCATTAAAAGAAAAAAGAGCCGTTTTACAACGTGTTCTGACACGAACCAAGCAAAAGTTTAATGTTTCTATTTCAGAAATAGACTTTCAAGATTCTTGGCAACGAACAAAGTTTGGAATAGTTGCTATTAGTTCGGCGAAAGTGCAAACAGAAAGAGAATTAAATCAGGTATTGAGATTTCTTGATTCCTTTCCTGAAATTGAGAGAACCATTACATCATTTGAATGGTTTTAAATTGAAGAGGTGATTGGCATGAGCTTAAGAGCAAACCGTGTCGGTGAACAAATGAAAAAAGAGTTAGGCGATATAATCAGTCGTAAAATCAAAGACCCACGTATTGGTTTTGTAACGGTAACAGATGTTAGTGTTTCTGGTGATTTACAAATAGCAAAAGTGTTTATTTCTGTTTTAGGAGACGAAGAACAAAGGGAAAACACGTTAAAAGGCTTAGCGAAAGCAAAAGGTTTCATCCGTTCTGAGATAGGCCAAAGAATTCGTTTAAGAAAAACACCAGAAATCCATTTTGAATTTGATGAATCTGTTGATTATGGAAACCGAATTGAAACTCTTATTCATGAGTTAAATGCTCAAAATAAACAGGAGGAATAACTCCTTTAAAGGGATAGACACCTTCGTCTATCCTTTTTTCTTGTTAGAAACTATACACACCAAACTGTCGTTTGGTGTATAGTTACAGCTTATTCAACTTTCGTATATATGAGAAAGTAATGGTCTTTTTTGATTTGTTTTTTAGAAATCAGGAGAGTAGAAGATCGGCGGATATCAAATAACGATTTAGATGTAAAAGAAATGATCAATTTTGTTATCAGAAACTAAAATTTAATACTTAAGGAGGCTCATTTATGGAAGGGGTCTTATTATTAAATAAACCAGCTGGAATGACGTCACATGATTGTGTAGCTAAAATGAGAAGGTTAGCCAAAACGAAAAAAGTAGGTCATACAGGTACGCTTGATCCTGATGTTACAGGAGTATTACCAATCTGCCTAGGTAGAGCAACAAAAATAGTAGAATATTTAACAGCAACTTCAAAGACTTATGAAGCTGAAGTAACAATTGGCTTTTCAACAACTACTGAAGATGCATCAGGAGATGTTGTTGAAAGTAAATCTGTCATCAATCCAATAACAAGTACTGATGTAGAGAATGTGCTTTTTTCAATGGTTGGATCTTTAGAACAGACACCTCCTATGTACTCAGCAGTTAAAATTAATGGAAAAAAACTTTATGAGTACGCAAGAGCAGGCATAGAAATTGACAGGCCTTCACGAACAATTACTATTGATGAATTCCTTCTATTAGGAGATATCAAAAATGAAAACAATAAAGCTTCATTTCGTTTTCGTGTAACCTGTTCAAAGGGAACGTATGTGAGAACATTAGCTGTTATGATCGGAGAAAAATTAGGTTACCCAGCCCATATGTCACATCTTATTCGAACTAAATCAGGTGATTTTGATCTGAAAGATTGTATGACGTTTGAGGAAGTTGAGGCTGCCATTGAACAAAATACATTTCAGGATACTTTAATATCAATTGGAGAGGCATTAAAAGGTTTGCCGAATCTAATAATCCATGATAACCTAGCAGAGAAAGTAAAAAATGGTGCAGTACTTGAGTTACCACCTGAGTTAGCAAAGCTTGAAGTTGGAGCTCCAATAGCTATTTTCAATGAAAATAGCCACTGTATTGCGATCTATGCTAAACATCCTACTAAACAACATTTAATGAAACCAACAAAAGTATTAATCATATAAAAAGTATGGTGTTATAAGTGAGAAAAAGGTGAAATGACTGTGAAACTAATTAAACTGTCTTATCCACATAGCTTTAATAAAGTTGATTTTGAAAAAATGGTGCTTGCACTTGGATATTTTGATGGTGTTCATAAAGGTCATCAAAAAGTTATCTTAAAAGCAAAAGAAATAGCTGATGAACTCGGTGTGAAAAGTGCAGTTATGACATTTAATCCACACCCTCTAGTTGTTCTTCGTAAACAAAAGGCTATAGACTATATCACACCGCTAGAAGATAAAATCCAAATTATAGAAGATTTAAATGTAGACATATTATTCGTTGTGGAATTCACAAAGGAATTTGCTGCTTTATTACCTCAACAATTTGTAGATGATTTTATTATTAACTTAAATGTTAAGCATGTTGTTGCTGGTTTTGATTTTACATATGGACATTTAGGAAAAGGTACAATGGAAACCATCCCATTTCATTCAAGAGAACAATTTTCTTATACAACTGTTGAAAAGCAAACCGATCATGACCGAAAGATTAGTTCTACTCTAATTCGTGAAGTCATTAGAAGTGGTGATGTTTCTTATGCGCAAACACTGCTAGGAAGACCACACTCTACAATTGGTACAGTTATTCATGGAGATAAACGTGGCAGAACAATCGGTTTTCCAACAGCGAATGTTGAAGTGATTAATGACTATATCATTCCTCCTACTGGGGTATACGCTGTAACGTTGAAAGTGAAAAATCAAGTATATGAAGGTGTGTGTAATATAGGTTATAAACCTACTTTTCATGACGAAAAGTCTGTAAAACCAAGTGTTGAAGTTCATATTTTTGATTTTAGTGATGAAATATACGGAGAAAAAGTGACTGTTTTTTGGTTTAAACGTATAAGAAGTGAACAAAAGTTCAATAATGTAGATGAACTAATACAGCAAATAAGTTTAGATAAAGAAGCAACAATACAATTCTTCGAAAAAAAACTTGTTTAGTTCTTGCATTATATCATGAAAAATAGTATTCTAATAAATGTAACTTAAAACCATTGCTTGGCAAATCGATTCACCAACGTTTGCTCGGTAACTGGGGTTTTGTAAAATTAAGGAGGTGAAAAGGATGGCTATCACTCAAGAACGTAAAAATGAACTAATCGCTCAGTATAAAACACATGAGTCAGATACTGGATCACCAGAAGTTCAAATTGCTATCCTTACAGAGGACATCAATAGCTTAAATGATCATTTACGTGTTCACAAAAAGGACCACCATTCACGTCGCGGTCTTTTAAAAATGGTAGGTAAACGTCGTAACTTATTAACGTACCTACGTAATAAAGACGTAACTCGCTATCGTGAGTTAATCAACAAGCTTGGTTTACGTCGTTAATTACTTTAGAAGCGGGATCTTTCCCGCTTTTTTAGTGTATTTAAATTTGAATATTTTAAAAATCTATTTACATATAAAAATGAAATTGATATGTTCAATTTAAATGGTCAATACTAGTACATAAAGCAATCAAATTAGCGAAGGAGTTTTACATATATGGCACAAGAAAAGCAAAAGTTTTCCATAGACTGGGCTGGCCGCAATCTTACGGTAGAAATCGGTCAACTAGCTAAGCAAGCCAACGGAGCTGTTTTAATACGTTATGGTGATACAGCCGTTTTAAGTACCGCTACTGCTTCAAAGGAACCAAAGCCTCTAGATTTCTTTCCACTAACAGTTAATTATGAAGAGCGTTTATACGCAGTTGGAAAAATCCCAGGTGGGTTTATTAAGAGGGAAGGTCGACCAAGTGAAAAAGCAATATTGGCAAGTCGATTAATAGATCGTCCAATCCGTCCACTATTTGCAGATGGTTTCCGAAATGAAGTTCAAGTTATAAGCATTGTTATGAGTGTTGATCAAAACTGTTCTTCAGAAATGGCCGCAATGTTTGGATCATCGTTATCATTATGTGTATCCGACATTCCTTTCGAAGGTCCAATTGCTGGAGTAACTGTTGGTAGGATTAATAATGAATTTGTTATCAATCCAACTGTTGAACAAGCTGAACAAAGTGACATTCACTTAGTTGTTGCCGGTACTAAAGATGCGATAAACATGGTTGAAGCTGGAGCTGAAGAAGTACCAGAAGAAACAATGTTAGAAGCAATTATGTTTGGTCACAATGAAATTAAGCGATTAATTGAATTTCAAGAAGAAATCGTAGCTGCAGTTGGAAAAGAAAAAACACAAATTGAGCTATTTGAGTTAAATGCAGACTTAGAAAAAGAAATTCGTGAAATGGCAGAAAAAGATTTACTAAATGCCATTCAAGTTCAAGAAAAGCATGCGAGAGAAGCTGCCATTAAAGATGTAAGAAATGCTGTAGTTGCAGAGTATGAAAATAAAGAAGTAGATGATAGTACATTAAAACAAGTAAAACAAATTCTTTCTAAAATTGTAAAAGGTGAGGTTCGCCGTTTAATTACAGAAGAGAAAGTAAGACCTGATGGCCGTGGAGTAGATGAAATTCGTCCACTATATTCTGAAATTGGTTTATTATCTAGAACACATGGATCAGGATTGTTCACACGTGGACAAACACAAGCTTTAAGTATCTGTACATTAGGTGCTTTAGGCGATGTTCAGATTTTAGATGGTCTAGGGATCGAGGAATCGAAGCGTTTCATGCATCACTATAATTTCCCTCAATTTAGTGTAGGAGAAACAGGTCCAATGAGAGGACCAGGTCGTCGAGAGATCGGACATGGTGCTTTAGGAGAAAGAGCTCTAGAACCTATTATTCCATCTGAAAAGGACTTCCCGTATACAATTCGTCTCGTATCAGAGGTGCTTGAATCAAATGGATCTACATCACAAGCAAGTATATGTGCTAGTACACTAGCTATGATGGATGCAGGTGTACCAATTAAAGCACCGGTCGCTGGTATAGCGATGGGACTTGTTAAATCAGGAGAGCATTATTCAGTTTTAACTGATATTCAAGGTATGGAAGATGCTTTAGGAGACATGGATTTCAAAGTTGCAGGTACTGAAAAAGGTGTTACAGCTTTACAAATGGATATTAAGATCGAGGGACTTTCACGCGAAATCCTTGAAGAAGCGCTACAACAAGCTAAAAAGGGTAGAATGGAAATTCTAAAATCAATGCTTGATACAATTCCAATGCCTAAAGGTGAGCTTTCTGCTTATGCTCCGAAGATTTTAACTATGGCAATAAATCCTGATAAGATTAGGGATGTTATTGGACCGAGCGGAAAACAGATTAATAAAATTATCGAAGAAACTGGTGTGAAAATTGACATTGAGCAAGATGGTACTGTCTTTATCTCATCAGTTAACGAAGAAATGAATCAAAAAGCGAAGAAAATTATTGAAGACATTATTCGTGAAGTTGTTGTTGGACAAATGTACTTAGGTAAAGTTAAACGTGTAGAGAAATTTGGAGCTTTTGTTGAAATCTTTAATGGAAAAGATGGCTTAGTTCATATTTCTGAGTTAGCTGAAGAGCGAGTAGGGAAAGTAGAAGATGTTGTGTCTATTGGTGATGAACTTCTTGTTAAAGTAACTGAAATAGATAAACAAGGAAGAGTTAACTTATCTAGAAAAGCCGTAATTAAAGAGCAAAAAGAACAACAAGAAAAAACAGAACAAAAAGGCTAAAAAAGAAGTCCGGCTTGTACCGGGCTTCTTTTTCAATTATTTTAAATGGTTAGGTTACCTTAATGATGATTTTTAGACTTCGTTGCTTAGAAATGAATATATGAGAATCCTGCTAGAGAAGCGTGTCAAGAGATACCCACAGGCGCTCGCCTTGAAAGCTTCCGGACCTATGAAGAATTGTTCTTATTCTTCCCTAGGAAAAAAAGGTATTTTCCTGGGAAAGCGTGGCTGGAACGGAAATAAACAAAAAAGTATAACAGAGCCTTTTAAATAAAAATCTTGAATAAAGTTGAAAGTGTTTTATAAAAATATGAGTATCATAATTATTGCAAAAGCAGATTTACTTTAAAGTATCAGTCTCGTATGATATGGTACAAAAGAGATATGTTGTTGCTTTTTATTCCAGACTCTTTAGATCATCTTGATATTATGACAAAAGGACAGCAAAGCCAATGCCTTTCCAGGAAACAACAGTCAAGCATTCTCTGAGTTTTGAGAAATGACGGTTTTCAATTATTTCCCTGTTAATATAATTTATCACAATCAAATTTCAGGGGTATCCACATTGTTTTATACCTGAAAACCTTTGACCTATTTAAGCTTATCAATTCTTTTCTTGTTCTACCTTGTCCTCTTTTTACATATTTTTTAGTAAAAAGGGGGATATTTAATGCAAAGGAAAATCATTCATCTCGTTGGGTTTATTTTAATCTTAATCGTTAGCATTGGATTTTTTGAAAATCCATTTACATCTTCTTATGTGGATCAGATGAAACATGCTGATCTTACTGTATTAAAGCATCAGGACACTTTACATAAAGAGATTGTTGAAAAAGCAAAAGACTATCATATCCCTGCTCAAAATGCGGAAATACATAAAGTTTGGAAGGCGACACCAGGCTACAATGGACTAGAGGTAGATGTTGAAGAGTCTTATAAGAAGATGAAGGATAAGGGAGAATTTAATGAAAATCTACTTGTTTTTCGTCAAATATCGCCATCAATTCATTTAGAAGATTTGCCAGCACAACCTATGTATCGAGGGCATCCAGATAAACCAATGGTTTCTTTTTTGATCAATGTTGCCTGGGGAAATGAATATATTCCTGATATGCTTGAAACATTGAATAAATATCATGTGAAAGCAACTTTCTTTTTAGAAGGTAGATGGACGAAAGAAAATCCTGAAATGGCAAGAATGATTGTTGATGCAGGTCATGAAGTTGGAAATCATTCATATTCACATCCAGATATGAGTAAGCTTTCTACTGTAAACATCAAGGAACAACTTTCAAAAACAACGGATGTGATTAAATCGGTTACAGATGTGACACCAACATGGTTTGCTCCACCAAGTGGAAGCCATAGAGACGAAGTTGTAAAGATTGCGAAAGAGATGGATATGAATACTGTCATGTGGACTGTTGACACAATTGATTGGCAGCGCCCAGAGCCTCATGTTCTAGTAGAAAGAGTAACAACTAAAGTTCATAATGGAGCGTTAATCTTAATGCATCCGACATCACCTACATCAGAAAGCCTTGAAACACTCATATTATCAATAAGAAAAAAGGGGTATTCTTTTGGATCTATTTCAATGATGGTAGATGAGGAAAGATTAGCAACTAATGAGGTAAAGAGCGATGAATAAGACAAAGCATCTATGAAGGAGGAGCTAATTTGATCAAGAAATATACTTGCCAAAATGGAGTAAGAATTGTATTAGAAAACATACCTACTGTTCGCTCAGTTGCTATTGGAGTGTGGATTGGTACAGGATCAAGAAACGAAAATGAAGAAAACAATGGGATTTCACACTTCTTAGAGCATATGTTCTTTAAAGGTACAAAAACAAGAACAGCTCGTGAAATTGCTGAGTCATTTGATAGTATCGGTGGTCAAGTGAATGCATTTACATCTAAAGAATACACATGTTATTATGCAAAAGTGTTAGATGACCATGCGCAATATGCCCTGGATGTACTTTCTGACATGTTTTTTAATTCTACATTTGATGAAGAAGAGTTGAAAAAGGAAAAAAATGTTGTTTATGAGGAAATCAAGATGTATGAAGACACACCAGATGATATTGTTCATGATATTTTGAGTCGTGCTACTTATGGGAATCACCCTCTGGGATATCCAATATTAGGTACGGAAGAGATATTACAGTCTTTTAATGGCGATACATTAAGAGAGTATATGAATTCTCATTATACACCTGATAATGTCGTCATTTCTGTTGCAGGTAATGTATCAGAAGATTTTATTAAAAATGTTGAAAAGCTATTTGGTTCTTATGAGACTGGATTTACGAAACGATCTTTTGAAAAGCCTGGTTTTATGGATCAAAAAATTTCTAGACAAAAAGATACAGAGCAAGCTCATCTTTGTTTAGGATTTAATGGCTTAGAGGTAGGTCATAAAAATATTTATAGCTTAATTGTACTTAATAATATTTTGGGTGGTAGTATGAGTAGTCGCTTATTCCAAGATGTCCGTGAGCAAAAAGGACTTGCTTATTCTGTGTTTTCCTATCATTCTTCCTATGCAGACAACGGATTACTTACCATATACGGTGGCACAGGAAGCAATCAACTAAATCAATTGTTTGAAACAATTGAAGAAACTTTAGCTACCTTAAAGGGTGAAGGTATTACATCGAAAGAATTGGCTAATAGTAAAGAGCAGATGAAAGGTAGCTTGATGCTTAGTCTTGAAAGCACAAACAGTCGTATGAGTCGAAATGGTAAAAATGAACTTGTGCTAGGACGTCATCGTTCATTAGACTCAATTATTGAAAAAGTAAATGAAGTAAGTGAAGAAAGTGTAAATACATTAGCTAATCAGTTATTTACTGATACATATTCTGTTTCGTTGATTAGTCCAGATGGTAAGCTGCCAGGAAAACTTCAATAAAAGTAGTTTTGAAATTTAGGGTGTGCTCTAGTCTTAAGGTTGTTTACAACTAGCTTCTTTGTTCTTCGGTTAAAATATATATTTTGAAGAGCTTGTAGCTTACATCCGCGACTTAATTTGATATTCCCACTTTTTTCAAAAAAGTTACCTAATTTTTAAAAATACCTACAACTTAAAAATGTAGGTATTTTTTTATGTCTTGTGATTATATGATAGTAGAAAGGGGGAATGGACATGAGATTAAGCGAATTAAGTGGGAAGGAAATCGTCGATGTAAAGCGAGCTGAACGTTTAGGTGTTTTAGGTCAAACTGATCTTGAAATCAATGAACAAACTGGTCAAATAACAACCCTTATTATTCCTTCATTAAAATGGTTTGGCTTGAGAAAGCAAGGAGATGAAATTAACGTTCCTTGGCAACATATAAAAAAAATCGGAACAGATATGATTATTCTAGATATTCCAGATGAACAAATTGAAAAACTTGATTCATAATTATTATGTATAGAAAGAGGCTGGGACATAAGTATTTAAACTAATGATAAACCCGAATTATAAGGTGATACTTCAATTAATCATTCGCCTAATAGTTCGGGTTTTTATTTGCCGTCTTCAATAGTTTTTTAGGTTTAAATACTATTTTTTAAGAACTTAGTGGAATGGAGCGGAAGACACTCGGGCACCTACTTAGAATTGAGGAAAGGCTGAGACCCCGCAGGCATGCTGAGGAGGCTCAGCTTCCTCCCGGGTGAACGCGAGTGTCTGCAGTGCAATGGAACGAACATGTTTCTTTCAGCTTAACTAATTTAAATTTATTCGTCTTTTTGTATGTCTTCTTTAATTATGTCCAAGCCTCTTTTTTAAAAGTGAAAAAATAAAACAGTTATAAATAAAATCCATTTAAATTTGACACTTTTAAAATTCCTCTATCTAAAATTACCCCAGAAAAATAACTAATCTTGAAATTCACTCAGTTTATTCACCCATAACAGTTTATTTACATAGAATGTTGAAGTAAGTTATCCTGATAGCTTAAAAAATCTAAATAGATACCATTGCCAAAAAAGAAGGTGAATTTTTATTATGTTAACAGGATTGAAAATAGCTGTAATTGGTGGTGATGCACGTCAGCTAGAAGTTATCCGGAAATTAACAGAATTAGAGGCAAAACTTTTTCTTATAGGTTTTGATCAATTAGACCATGGGTTCACAGGTGCAACAAAAGTCAAAATTGAAGATGTTCAATTTGAAAAAATAGATTCAATTATTCTACCAATCCCTGGAACGGATAAAGAAGGGGTAGTAGATACTGTGTTTTCCAATGTTGAAATTAAATTAACAGAAGAATTACTTAAAAAAACACCTGAACATTGTGTGATCTACTCTGGTATTTCAAATGATTACTTAAATGATCTTGTTAAAAATACCAGTAGAAAACTAATTCAATTATTCGAACGAGATGATGTAGCAATTTACAATTCAATTCCTACTGTTGAAGGAACAATTATGATGGTGATTCAGCACACTGACATTACGATACATGGTTCAAAAATTGCGGTTTTAGGCCTTGGAAGAGTTGGCATGAGCGTTGCTAGAACTTTTGCTGCATTAGGAGCTAATGTATTGGTTGGTGCAAGAGATACATCACACTTAGCTAGAATTACTGAAATGAATCTTACTCCTTTCCATCTAGATCAGATTGAAGATAATGTTTCAGAAATTGATGTTTGCATAAATACCATTCCACATATGGTTGTTACATCAAGTGTCATTTCCAATATGCCTGCACACACATTAATAGTAGATTTAGCATCTAAGCCAGGTGGAACTGATTTTCGTTATGCTGAAAAAAGAGGTATTAAGGCATTATTGGCTCCAGGCTTACCTGGTATAGTAGCACCAAAATCAGCTGGTCAAATCGTTGCCAACGTATTAACTCAGCTTCTTGAAGAGGTTCAAAAGAATAGAAAGGGGTTATCTTCATGAAACTTACAGGTAAAAGAATAGGGTTTGGAATCACAGGCTCTCATTGTACGTATGAAGAAGTATATCCGCAAATTAAATCTTTACTAGATGAAGGCGCAGAGGTCGTACCAGTCGTTTCACATACAATGAAAAATACAACAACACGTTTTGGGAAAGCTGGGGAGTGGGTTGAAAAAATTGAAGAGCTAACTGGTAACAAAGTTGTAGATTCAATAGTTGCAGCAGAACCTCTTGGTCCGAAACGTCCCCTTGACTGTATGGTTATTGCTCCATTAACTGGGAATTCAATGAGTAAATTTGCTAATGCCCTAACAGATTCTCCAGTATTAATGGCTGCAAAAGCTACTTTAAGAACTCATCGTCCGGTTGTATTAGGAATTTCAACAAATGATGCGTTAGGCTTAAATGGCGTGAATTTAATGAGATTAATGGCAACGAAAGATATTTATTTCATTCCTTTTGGTCAAGATGCACCTGAAAAGAAACCTAATTCGATGGTTGCTAGAATGGAATCGTTGCTTGATACAGTTTTAGCAGCATTGGCAGGTAAACAATTTCAACCAGTAGTTGTTGAGAAATATAAAGATTTAGAGAAATAAAGTAACAATTCAAACAAATTATAATAAATTTTTCAATCAATACGACAATTAATGTGTTAGAATAATACGTAAAAGATTTGAAGCTATATTTTGCTTGTTAAATATAGCTGGAAGGAGATAGAGTTTAATGGAAGCAAGAGGTTATCATGTAGCAGTAGTCGGAGCAACAGGAGCAGTAGGGCAACAAATGCTCAATACTTTAGAAAAACGTAATTTTCCTATTTCAAAATTAACATTGCTTTCTTCTGAACGTTCAGCTGGTAAGAAAGTGACGTTTAGAGATGTAGAATATACAGTTCAGACAGCAACTCCTGATAGCTTTGAAGGTGTTCAAATTGCATTATTTAGTGCGGGTGGAAGTGTTTCAAAAGAACTGGCACCAGAAGCTGTAAAACGTGGGGCTATTGTTGTTGACAATACTAGTGCATACCGTATGGATGAGAATGTTCCATTAGTTGTTCCTGAAGTAAACGAAGATGCGTTAAAGGATCATAAAGGTATTATTGCGAACCCTAACTGTTCAACGATTCAAATGGTTGTGGCGCTTGAACCACTCCGTAAACAGTTCGGTCTAAATAAAGTCATTGTTTCAACTTATCAAGCTGTATCTGGAGCTGGCGCAGCAGCGATTAACGAATTAAAAGAACAATCTCAATCTATTTTAAATGGGGAATCTTTCTCACCCGAAATTTTGCCTGTAAAAGGTGATGAAAAACACTATCAAATTGCATTTAATGCTATTCCGCAAATTGATAAATTCCAGGATAATGGATTTACATTTGAAGAAATGAAAATGATCAACGAAACAAAGAAAATCATGAATATGTCTGATTTACATGTGGCAGCTACATGTGTTCGTTTACCAGTAGAAACAGGACATTCAGAATCTGTATATGTAGAAGTTGATGAATTAAATGTTTCTGCTGATCAAGTGAAAGAACTGTTAAAAGAATCTGACGGAATTACATTACAAGATGATCCATCTCAACAAATATATCCAATGCCAGCAGACTGTGTTGGAAAGAATGATGTATTTGTAGGTAGAATTCGTAAAGATCTTGATCGTGATAATGGCTTCCACATGTGGATTGTTTCTGATAACCTTTTAAAAGGTGCAGCATGGAATTCAGTACAAATTGCAGAAAGCTTAGTGAAGTTACAATTAGTTTAATCCTTATCCGGAAGAGAGCATCGGGTCATTCCTGCTCTCTTCTCTCACGTCTATAGTAGAGGTGTTTCAATTTGAAAATTATTATTCAAAAATTTGGTGGAACTTCTGTAAGAGATGATCGTGGACGCAAGATGGCATTAGATCATATCCAAGAAGCGCTTAGCGATGGCTACAAGGTTGTTGTTGTTGTTTCAGCAATGGGACGTAAAGGTGATCCATATGCAACAGATACATTGATTGATCTTCTTTATGATGGAGTCGAAAATATATCTAATCGCGAACAAGATATGCTTCTATCATGTGGAGAGGTAATCTCTTCGATTGTTTTTTCAAGCATGTTAAATCAACACAGCATAAAAGCTACTTCTTTAACAGGATCACAAGCTGGATTTGTAACGAATGAAGAGCATACAAATGCTAAAATTTTGGAGATGAGCTGTGAGCGCTTAGTTGAAACGCTTGCATCACATGATGTTGTCGTAGTAGCAGGATTCCAAGGAGCTTCCGAGAGCAACCAAGATACAACAACGATTGGAAGAGGTGGCAGTGATACTTCTGCTGCTGCTTTAGGTGCAGCATTAGGTGCCGAGTATGTTGATATTTTTACAGATGTTGAAGGTGTCATGACAGCAGATCCCCGTATTGTGGAAAATGCAAAGCCTCTCTCAAAAGTAACATATACTGAAATTGTTAATCTTGCGTACCAGGGAGCAAAGGTAATTCATCCAAGAGCAGTCGAAATTGCTATGCAAGCAGAAGTGCCAATTCGTGTTCGATCCACTTATTCAAAGTCACAAGGTACTCTTGTCACTTCTAATTCATCAACTAAAAGAGGTAGTGATGTATTTGAGAGGCTTATTACTGGTATTGCCCATGTGTCTAATGTAACGCAAATAAAAGTAGTTGCAAAAGAAGGACACTATGATGTGCAGACTGAAGTTTTTAAGGCAATGGCTAAAGAAGGCATTAGTGTGGATTTCTTTAATATCACTCCTAAAGCAGTAATCTATACTGTGATGGATAAAGAGACAGAACGTGCTGTCAACATTCTAAAGGGTCTTGGATATAATCCAACAGTAAATAGACATTGTGCAAAAGTATCTACAGTTGGAGCAGGGATTATGGGTGTACCTGGTGTTACAGCAAAAATAGTTACTGCATTATCTGAACAGGGAATACAAATTCTTCAATCAGCCGATAGCCATACAACAATTTGGGTTCTTGTTAAAGAAGAAGATATGATAAAATCAGTTAATGCTTTACATGAGGCGTTTAATCTATCAAAATAGATATAAACTTGCATTTTTATGTTTCATTTTGTTCGTAGGACTATGTTATTGTTTATAAATTTTTGTTAAGGTGATTGCTATAGCTATACTAGGCTAGGAATTAATTCAAAAAGACTGGCCATTTCTCATAAATAACTAAAGTAATTTCTGAGCACTGCTTATAGCGGTAGCATGTGCATGGTATAATAATCAATTACACCAAAACAATATAGCCCTAAAATAAAGTAAATTACTTATGTTTTAGCATGATATAGTTAGATTGCAACAAAAGGAGTGAAGGTAATGAGTCATTTTGGTAAACTTTCGACAGCTATGGTAACTCCGTTTGATAAAAACGGAAATATTGACTTTCAAAAAACATCTACATTAATTGATTATTTAATTAATCATGGTACCGAATCATTAGTAGTAGCAGGAACAACAGGTGAATCGCCTACATTAAGCACAGAAGAGAAATTAGCATTAATTAAGCATACAGTTAAAGAAGTGAATGGCAGAATTCCGGTTATTGCTGGAACAGGGAGTAATAATACCGCTGCTTCTATTAAATTGACTAAGCAAGCAGAAGAAGCGGGTGTTGATGCGATTATGCTTGTCACACCTTATTATAATAAACCTAGTCAAGAAGGTATGTATCAACATTTTAAAGTGATAGCAGAATCAACAAAGTTACCAATCATGTTATATAATATCCCAGGACGAAGTGTTGTTAATATGTCAGTAGATACGATTGTTCGTCTTTCAGCAATTTCAAATATCGTTGCAATAAAGGAAGCAAGTGGCAATCTAGATGCCATGGCAGAAATTATTGCGAAAACTAGTGATGGTTTTGAGCTATATTCTGGTGATGATGGCTTAACAATACCAGTTCTATCAATAGGTGGTGTAGGTGTCGTTTCTGTGGCATCCCATATTATTGGTAAAGAGATGCAAGCAATGATTACATCTTTTATTGAGGGAGAGCATGCATCAGCTTCTGAACAACACCGTACACTTCTACCAATTATGAAACAATTGTTTGCAGTACCTAATCCAGGTCCTGTCAAAACAGCCTTACAAGTTAGAGGATTTGATGTTGGCTCTGTTCGCTTACCATTATTACCTTTAACAAGTGAGGAACGTAAAGATTTAATGGAAGTGATTAATCATAATTTAAGATGAAATTATTAACAAATATGAGCAACACTTAAAAATTGTCATCGTTAAACTTTTTTAACGAGTGATTAGTTGATAAGTGTTGCTCTTTTGTTGTCGCAAATCTTCTCTATTTGCTAACGACGATTCACAAAAATATTATACGGTGAAAATTTCCTTGTATTCCAATTCTTTCATCAGTTATAATATTTCTAAGTGACGGTGAACGGGTACTTCAGCGGGGAGGATTTATTAAATCATGGAAAAGACAGAAAAAATTAAATTAATCGCTTTAGGCGGTGTTGGTGAAGTCGGTAAAAATATGTTTGTTGTAGAAATTAATTCTGATATCTTTGTAGTAGATTCAGGGTTAATGTATCCAGGGGATGAGATGCTTGGTATTGATATGGTAATCCCAGATATAACATATTTAAAAGAAAATAAAGAACGAGTGAAAGGTATTTTCCTTACACACGGTCATGATGAGAGTATAGGTGGAATATTTAATTTACTCCATCATATCCATGTTCCTATTTACGGTACTAAGCTAACATTAGCATTAGTCGGAGAAAAGTTAAAAGAAAATCGAATGAGTCAATCTGTTTTAGTTAAGGAAGTTAACAATGAAACTGTTTTAGCATTTTCAAGTACGAAGGTAACTTTTTTCAAAACAAACCACAGTATACCTGATTCAGTTGGTATTAGTTTTTCAACAACAATGGGGGCGATTGTTCATACAGGTGATTTCAAATTTGATCAAACTCCAGTTGGTGATAACTATATGGATATAGGCAAGATTGCTAGAATTGGCGAAGAAGGTGTACTGTGTCTACTATCAGATAGTATTAATGCAGAAAAACCAGGCTATTCTGGTTCAGAAGCAATAGTTGGTGAAGAGATTTCTGATGTTATGTACAATGCTAATGGTAGAGTAATTGTTGCAGTCTTTGGTTCAAATTTATATAGAATTCAACAAGTGATCAATGCAGCTGTTAAGAATAACCGAAAATTAGCAGTAGTTGGAAAAAACATGAGAAATATTCTAAACTTAGCTATAAACTTAGGATATATTGATGTTGAAGATGAATTATTTATCTCTGTGAATGAAATAGACAAGCACCCTCAAAATAATGTGGCCATCTTAACAACAAGTAGTAAAGGTGAGCCACTTGCCGTTATATCAAGAATGGCGAAGCAAACACATAAACAAGTCAATGTTAAAAGTGGTGACACAGTATTAATTGCTGCAACTCCTACTCCTGGTCATGAGTTAATTTTCTCAAGAACAATTGATATATTATTTAGAGCAGGAGCTAATGTTGTATTTGGAGAAAAGCAGGTTCATGTGTCTGGTCACGGTCATCAAGAAGAATTAAAAATTATGCTTAACTTAACAAAACCAAAATATTTTATTCCGATACATGGGGAATATAAGATGCAAAATGCACATGCAAAACTTGCAAAGCAAATTGGTCTGGAAGACAAAAATATCTTCTTGGTTGATAAAGGTGAAGTTATAGAGTTTAAAGGTAATCAAGTTTATACAGGCGGAAAAATCCCATCTGGCAATGTTTTAATAGATGGTCTTGGAGTAGGAGATATAGGAAACATTGTGTTACGTGATCGACGCTTATTATCACAAGATGGTATTTTAATTGTTGTTGTCACTCTTGACAAACAGCGTAAGAAAATAAACTCTGGTCCAGAAATTATCACAAGAGGTTTTGTTTATGTTCGCGAATCTGAAGAGCTGATTGCAAATGCAACAAAGGTTGTATCAGATGTTGTAGAGAAAAGTATGCGTGAACAAGCAATTGAATGGTCACAGATAAAGTTAAATATAAGAGAATCGTTAAATCAGTTCCTTTATGAGAAAACGAAAAGAAGACCGATGATTCTACCAATCATTATGGAAGTTTAAGTTTATTTTTAATTCTGCTTAAATTTCATTTTTGGATTTATATAGTGATACTAATACTGAAATGATATTAGACTTTTAGTTCGTTCGATACCTATAGTGACAAAATGGATAAAAAAGGGCTAGTATTACTAGTCTTCTTGATAAATATGGAAAATTCTAAAAGGCCACTCAAGGTTATAAGCTTGAGTGGCCTTTTTTCTTTTGCTTTATAGATTATTTGCCACAAGTTATTGTTTCGCCCTTGATAGTTGAAGTGTTAAGTAGATGAGACACCATGTTTAAAGAACGTTTTTAAGGTGAGGCTCTATAGGTGTTTAGTTTGCGGAGGCGTCCGGTCCACCATTGAAAAAAATAATTATGATTGAAAACAGCAATGACATTTTATTTGAGAGTAACTATAAGTTAGATATATTATTCAAGTTTTTCACTTGCATGAAAAAGCAACCCTTGTTAATACTAAGAAACAGAATGATTATGAAAGGGTGGCTTACATGGGTGAAAATGAACGATACATACAAGGTGAAGGCACTGATAAACAAGAAAGTAAAGAAAGTTCTATTGTTGAGAAAATTCAACAGTTAGGTCAAACAAATGTACCGCAAATGGGTAATGATTCAAAAATTCATTGTTTAACAATTGTTGGTCAAATTGAAGGACATATTCAGTTACCACCTCAAAATAAAACAACTAAATATGAACATGTGATTCCTCAAATTGTTGCGATTGAACAAAATCCTAATATTGAGGGTTTATTAGTTATTTTAAATACTGTTGGAGGAGATGTAGAGGCTGGCTTAGCAATTGCAGAAATGCTCTCGTCTTTATCAAAACCTACAGTCTCAATTGTTTTAGGAGGAGGTCACTCAATTGGTGTACCAATCGCAGTTTCATGTGATCATTCTTTTATTGCAGAAACAGCAACAATGACGATTCATCCGGTTAGATTAACTGGTTTAGTTATAGGTGTTCCACAGACATTTGAATATCTTGATAAAATGCAAGAGAGAGTTATTAATTTTGTGACAAAGCACTCACACATCACTGAAGAGAAATTTAAAGAACTTATGTTATCAAAAGGTAACCTTACACGGGATATAGGAACAAATGTAGTTGGTAAGGATGCTGTTGAATATGGTTTAATTGACGAAGTTGGTGGTGTAGGTCAAGCTATAAAAAAACTAAATAGCTTGTTAGAAAAATCTAATGATGAGGACACGATGCTACAATGATATTTTATACAATGGTCCCCAACGAATTAATTTTCCCAACACTTGATGAAGAATATAAAAAACAATCAGTTGTGGAAGTAAACGGTGTACAACTTCTTGTTCAAGAGACAACGAATTCTCAATTTGAGATTGTCCGAATATTAAGCAGTGACCCTAATCACTTTTTGGATTCTCAAATATGTCCCGGACAAAAAGTTACAATGTCCATTTCTACCAATCAAGGTAATTATGGTATAATGAATTAGAAAAGATAGGCAGCCAAATCGGCTGCTTTCTTTCATGATCAGAAAAAAATTAAATTAGTAAGTAGATTACTATACATAGGTGATAAGAATGGCAAAACGAAAAAGAAAACAACGTAAATCTAAAGATGATTGGAAAAGAACTCTAAAGTTTGAGCTTTCAGGTTTAATTATATTGGCAGTTGCACTTATAGCAATATCTAAACTAGGTTTAGTCGGTATGTCGTTTGTCCATTTATTTCGCTTTTTTAGTGGCGAATGGTACATGCTCTTTCTTGTTGGAATCGTGATATTTTCCTTATATCTAATATGGAAGCGGCAAATTCCATCATTATTAGCCAGACAAATGGTAGGAATTTATTGCATAACAGCATCTCTACTACTCTTAAGCCATGTGACCCTTTTTAAGATGCTTTCTCACAATGGTACCTTTGTTTCTCCAAGTGTTCTCTCAAATACTTTTGAATTATTTTGGATGGACGTTAGAGGTGATGCAAGCTCAGTTGATCTCGGTGGGGGAATGCTTGGTGCCATTCTATTTGCAGCTTCATACTATCTATTTGCAGAAGCTGGATCAAGAATTATTGCTGTTGTATTAATTGTAATAGGAGTCATTTTAATTACAGGTCGCTCATTACAAGTAACACTGGCAAAAATTCTACAACCTATAGGAAGATTTATCAAAGGCCAAACTGTTGCTTTCATTGAAGATTTGAAAAATCTCCCTGAGGCCTGGAAGAAAAAACGAATAGAACAAAAACAGAAAAAGGCTGAACAAAAAGAACAACAAGAAAATGACATTAAACAAGATGATCAGCAACCAATTATATCTAGTTTCTCTGATAGTGCAGAAGTTGAATTAGAAAATCAGGAAATGATTATTCATACAATGGATTCGAACCAAAATGAATATAAAGTCCAAGATCATCTTTCTGAATCACAAGAAAAGCTGCCTGATGTGCCTTCGGAAAAAATTCAAGAACAAGATGTCCTTCAACCTATGGCATTTGTTGAAGTTGAGAATAAAGACTATGAGCTACCATCAATTGAGATATTAAAAGCACCAAAACCTAATTCACAAGCTGCGGATAAAAAGAACATCTATGAAAATGCAAGAAAATTAGAAAAAACATTTCAAAGTTTTGGTGTTAAAGCAAAAGTTACTCAAGTACATTTAGGACCTGCTGTAACTAAATATGAGGTATATCCGGATGTTGGTGTAAAGGTTAGTAAAATTGTTAATTTAAGTGATGATTTAGCTTTAGCATTGGCTGCAAAGGATATCCGAATTGAAGCACCAATTCCTGGTAAATCAGCAATTGGTATTGAAGTACCTAATTCTGAAGTTGCTATGGTTTCTTTAAGAGAAGTCTTAGAATCAAAAGCAAATGATCGACCAGATGCAAAACTATTAATAGGATTGGGAAGAGATATATCAGGAGAAGCTGTTTTAGCTGAGTTAAATAAAATGCCTCATTTACTTGTTGCCGGAGCAACTGGCAGCGGTAAAAGTGTATGTATTAATGGAATTATTACAAGTATTTTAATGAGAGCTAAGCCACATGAAGTGAAATTAATGATGATTGATCCGAAAATGGTTGAACTGAATGTATATAATGGAATACCGCATTTACTTGCGCCTGTCGTTACTGACCCTAAAAAAGCTTCTCAGGCACTTAAAAAAGTAATAAATGAAATGGAAAGAAGATATGAATTATTTTCACATACAGGAACAAGAAATATAGAGGGTTATAACGAAATAATTAGGAGAAATAATCAGGAAGAGGAAGCGAAACAACCTGAACTCCCTTATATTGTCGTAATCGTTGATGAACTTGCAGATTTAATGATGGTTGCTTCATCTGATGTGGAAGATTCGATAACAAGACTATCTCAAATGGCACGTGCTGCTGGTATTCATTTAATTATAGCAACACAGCGTCCATCAGTAGATGTCATTACAGGAGTAATTAAAGCAAATATCCCATCTCGTATTGCTTTTAGTGTTTCTTCACAAACTGATTCTAGAACAATTTTAGATATGGGGGGAGCTGAGAAGCTACTAGGAAGAGGAGATATGCTATTTTTACCTGTGGGAGCCTCAAAACCTGTTCGTGTTCAAGGGGCATTTTTGTCAGATGATGAAGTAGAACAAGCAGTAGACTTTGTCATTGCCCAACAAAAAGCTCAATATCAAGAAGAAATGATACCAACTGAGGTAGTGGAAGAAACAAAAACAGAAGTACAAGATGATCTATATGAAGAAGCAGTACAATTAGTTGTAGATATGCAAACGGCATCTGTCTCAATGCTTCAGCGACGTTTTAGAGTTGGTTATACAAGAGCTGCTAGATTAATAGATGCAATGGAAGATAGAGGTGTAGTTGGACCCTATGAGGGAAGTAAACCACGTGATGTTCTTTTAACAAAAGAAAAGCATGAAGAACTTACTTCATAATGAAAGACTCTTATCTGACATCTGAAGGCTCTTTTCTGAAAGAATGTTGCTGTGGAACCAAAATATGCATGAGAAACAGTGTATTTTCGCAATAAAGGCTCCTATTTTATGAAGAAAAGATGCCACTAGACTTTATATAGTGCTGTTTCCATCAAGTATTAAAAAGCAACAAAGTTTATGAAAACAGCTAATTAAAAAAGAGCATATCAATAATTTAATAATTGTAATGAAAAAGTGTGATGGTTAACTATGTTTCCATCACTTTTTTTATGGAGAGCATATAATTTTAATGAAATACTGAATTATTTAAAGATTTTAAATTTATTTTAAAATCGACAAATTACGACATCAGGAGTAAAATATTATATGAATGATGTGGGAAATATAGGATATGGTATGAATGTATTGTCACTTTTCACTAAAGTATTTTTTCTAAATAATATTTTCTTTTTAACTTTCGACAAATTTAACTAGTTTCTATTTATTTCTACCATAAAACATGTTATAGTAATTTCGATTAGAGATAGGTGTATAACATCAGATGTCTGATCTCTTATACATAGCGGATATCGTGGGGGGTGAAGGGATGACCATAAAGTCTGATAGTCGGCACTTGTATTTACAAGTGATTGATAAGATAAAAGAGGATATTGAAAATAGTATATATAAAGAAAAAGAGAAATTACCCTCTGAATTTGAGCTCTCGAAAAGCTTAGGAGTAAGTAGAGCAACACTACGAGAAGCTTTACGTACTTTAGAAGAAGAAAACGTTATCATCAGGAGACATGGAGTGGGCACATTCGTTAATGCAAAGCCTCGATTTACTTCTGGAATTGAACAATTAAATAGTGTAACAGGAATGATCGAGCAAGCAAATTCAGTTCCTGGGACGATCTTCCTTTCTTCATCTACTATCGGAGCAACTGATGATGATGTTAAACGATTTAAATGTGAGAAGGAAGAAGAAATATTTTTGTTAGAAAGAGTAAGAACTGCAAACGGTGAGCCAGTTGTTTATTGTCTAGATAAAATTCCTACAGAGCTACTCCCAGATACCTTTGAACATGAACAGGAATCCTTATTAAAAATGTTAGAAGAAAAAGCTGATATTTACATAAGCTATGCAGTAACGCATATTGAACCTTTAGGATATCATGACAAAATTTCTCCTATTTTAGAATGTGACCCTGAAACATCTTTATTACTATTGAAGCAAATGCATTTTGATGACCAAGATAGGCCTATACTATATTCTTTAAATTACTTCAGAGCAGATAACTTTAGTTTTCATGTAGTAAGAAAAAGAATATAGGTTAAAAATAAAAAAAGGTTGTCGCATTTTGTTATGCAACATACACATTTTGCGTAGGAAAAGACAAAACATTGTGAGGTTATCTCCAATTTTTCTGCTTTTTTATCTAAAGTTATTTAATATTATTAGGTATTACATAACTTCGAGGAGGTGGTTCTGCGCGAAAATAAGGTATTTTTTTGTGAATTGTAATACTTATACTTAATTAATTGAGGGGGCATTAAAACATGAAGAAAAAACATGGTTTAGCATTATCATTACTACTGGCTGCTGGGACTCTTTTAGCAGGATGTGGCGGAGCAGATAAAAAAGAAGAAGCAGGCGGCGGAGAAGGTGCTGGCGATGCAAAAGAAAACTTTACAGTTGCGATGGTAACTGATATTGGTGGAGTTGATGATAAATCATTCAACCAATCTGCATGGGAAGGCTTAAAGGCTTATGGTGAAGCTAATGGGTTGGAAAAAGGGAACGACGGTTTTGATTACCTTCAATCTCAAAGTGATGCAGATTATGCAACTAACTTAAACACTCTAGCTCGTAAGAAATTTGATCTTATCTATGGTATTGGTTATTTATTACAACCAGCTGTAGATGAAATTGCACAACAACAAGCAGATACAAAATTTGCGATTGTTGACAGTGTTGTAGAACAACCAAATGTAGCAAGTATTACTTTTAAAGAACACCAAGGTTCATTCTTAGTAGGAGTAGTTGCTGGTTTAACAACTAAAACTGATAAAATTGGTTTTGTTGGTGGAGTTGAAGGAGACTTAATTAAGAAATTTGAAGTTGGTTTTGTTGAAGGTGTTAAAGCAGTGAATCCTGATGCAAAAGTAGAAATTCAATATGCAGGTTCATTTGGTGATGCTGCAAAAGGTAAACAAATTGCTTCAAGTATGTACGGCTTAGGCGCAGATATTATTTATCATGCAGCTGGTGGAACAGGTAATGGAGTATTTTCTGAAGCAATTGACCTTAAAGTCGAAGATCCAACTCGTGAGCTTTGGGTAATTGGTGTTGATAAAGACCAGCATGAAGAAGGTAATGGTAAAACAAAAGACGGAGAAGATTTTAACATTACATTAACATCTATGGTAAAACGCGTTGACGTTGCTGTACAAGATTTAGCTGAAAAAGCAGCAGCAGACGAATTCCCAGGTGGAGAAGTTATTGAGTATGGTATTGAAGAGGGTGCAATTGGTATTGCTCCAAATGACCAACATTTAAGTGATGAAATCAAAGCAAAAGTGAAAGAATATGAAGAAAAGATTCTTAGCGGGGAAATAGAAGTACCTACAAAATAAGAACTTTACTAGGGCTGACTATCTATTCTCAGATCTCTCTAACAAAATGATGTAAATAGGTGTTAGAGAGAATGAGATTGATTATGTCAGCCTTTATTAACTACAAATCGTTAAATTCAAATCTTTTACCTAACTTAGTGTTTTTTAACCAATATACATAGGAATTGATGAAAGATTTGAATTTGCTGATTTTTATACCAGCTATTAATTTAATAATATTTTATGTTGTTTTAGGATAAAAGGAGTGAGCATGTTTGGAATATGTAATTGAAATGCTAAATATTCGTAAAGAATTTCCTGGGATAGTAGCAAACGATAATATAACTTTACAGGTAAAAAAAGGCGAAATTCATGCTCTATTAGGAGAAAATGGAGCAGGGAAATCAACATTAATGAACGTGCTTTTTGGACTTTACCAACCTGAAAAAGGTGAAATAAAAGTAAAAGGTAAAAAAGTTGATATTACCAACCCTAATATTGCTAATGATCTTGGTATTGGAATGGTTCATCAGCATTTTATGCTTGTTAACACATTCACAGTAACAGAAAATATTATTTTAGGTAACGAACCCAAAAAAGGAAGTTCAATTAATCTGAAGGATGCTGAAAAGCAAGTAAAAGAGATATCAGAGCGCTATGGTCTTTCCGTAGACCCTACAGCTAAAATAGCTGATATTTCTGTTGGAATGCAGCAACGTGTGGAAATTTTAAAAACACTATACCGTGGTGCCGAAATTCTAATTTTTGATGAACCTACTGCAGTGTTAACTCCACAAGAAATAAAGGAATTAATCCAAATCTTTAAGACACTTATAAATGAGGGTAAATCAATTATACTCATTACACATAAGTTAAAAGAAATTATGGAAGTTTGTGATCGTGTTACTGTTATACGAAAGGGAGAAGGAATTGGAACAGTAAATGTTGCAGATACAAATCCAAATGAACTTGCATCGTTAATGGTAGGTAGAGAAGTTTCTTTCACAACAGAGAAAACATTAGCTAAACCAAAACAAGATGTTCTTACAATTGAAAATCTTAATGTAAAGGATAATCGTCAAGTATTCAAAGTGAAGTCATTGAATTTATCAGTACGAGCAGGTGAAATTGTAGGGATTGCTGGTGTTGATGGAAATGGACAAACGGAATTAATTGAAGCGATTACAGGATTAAGAAAAATCGATTCGGGATTAATCAAATTGAATGACAAAAATATCGAAAATATGCATCCTCGGAAAATAACAGAAAAGGGTGTTGGACATATTCCACAAGATCGTCATAAACACGGACTTGTTCTTGATTTTCCAATAGGTGAAAATATGGTTCTACAGACTTACTATCAACAGCCGTTTTCAAAGAATAGTGTTTTAAATTATAAAAACATTTATGAAAAGGCAAAACAACTAATAAAAGAGTTTGATGTAAGAACACCAAGTACATCTACTTTAGCCAGAGCCTTGTCTGGAGGTAATCAGCAAAAAGCAATTATTGGACGTGAAGTAGATCGAAATCCAGATCTATTAATCGCAGCTCAACCTACTCGAGGATTAGATGTTGGTGCAATTGAGTTTATTCATAGTCGACTTATTGAACAACGTGATAATGGAAAAGCAGTTCTTCTTATCTCCTTTGAACTTGATGAGATTTTGAATGTTAGTGATCGTGTTGCTGTTATTTATGAAGGAGAAATAATAGATATTGTAGACCCTAAAGAAACATCTGAGCAAGAGCTAGGCCTTTTAATGGCTGGTAGTAAGCGTCAGAAAGAAGGTAAGCTATCATGAATTTAAATCGTTATATGAACTTATTAATTCCGATTATAGCTGTTATTCTAGGATTAATATTTGGTGCAATTATCATGCTAGTTAGTGGATATGACCCTATAGCAGGATATAGCGCTTTATGGTATGGGATTTTTGGGGAATCATATTATATTGGTGAAACAATTAGACAATTAACACCCTATATTTTAACAGGTTTAGCTGTTGCATTTGCATTTCGTACAGGTCTTTTTAATATTGGTGTAGAGGGACAAGTAATTGTTGGTTGGTTAGCAGCTGTATGGGTTGGGGTTGCATTCGAACTGCCTGCAATTATCCATATTCCATTAGCTATTATTGCTGCTGCTCTAGCTGGAGCATTCTGGGGCTTTATCCCTGGGTTTTTAAAAGCAAGGTTTAAGGTTCATGAAGTTATCGTTACAATTATGATGAACTATATTGCATTACATGTAACAAATGCATTAATAAGGAATGTTATGACGGATAACGCTGATAAGTCAGATAAAATTTTCCCAACTGCATCATTACGATCAGAATTCTTCGAAAATATTACTGATTATTCTCGTATGCATTATGGTATATTTATTGCACTAATTGCTGCGTTTATTATGTGGTTTTTACTCGAAAGAACAACAAAAGGGTATGAACTTCGAGCAGTAGGATTTAATCACGATGCAGCTCATTACTCAGGTATGAACGTGAATCGTAATATTATTCTATCTATGGTTATTTCTGGAGCCTTTGCTGGTGTAGCAGGTGCCATGGAAGGTTTAGGTACTTTTGAATATGTTTCAGTAAAAGGCGGGTTTACTGGTATCGGATTTGATGGTATAGCAGTAGCTTTAATTGGAGGAAATGCAGCTATTGGAATTATTTTAGCAGCAGCTTTATTTGGAGGCTTAAAGGTAGGAGCATTAAATATGCCTTCTGAGGCTGGTGTTCCAAATGAGCTTGTTGAGATTATTATTGCGCTTATTATCTTCTTTGTAGCTTCTAGCTATTTTATCCGCTGGATTTTACTTCGTTTTAAAAAGGAGGGGAAATAAGTGAGTATATTACAAGCTCTAGAGATCATCATTCCCACTGCATTATTCGTTGCAGCACCACTTATTTTCACTGCACTAGGTGGAGTTTTTAGTGAAAGATCTGGTGTTGTAAATATTGGACTTGAAGGCTTAATGATTATTGGGGCCTTTGTAGGTATCGTTTTTAACTTGCAATTTGCTGAAGTTTTAGGAAATGCGACTCCTTGGTTTTCGATATTAGCAGCAATGATTGCAGCAGCTATTTTCTCTTTGCTTCATGCTGTGGCTTCGATAACATTTAAAGCCGATCAAGTTGTTAGTGGTGTTGCTATTAACTTCTTAGCACTTGGTTTATCATTGTTCTTAGTGAAGAATATTTATGAAAAAGGACAAACAGATCGTATTACAATTAGTTTTAATAAAATGGATGTGCCTTTTTTAAGTGATATTCCGATCATTGGTGATATCTTCTTTTCTGGGGGTTATATTACTTCATATATAGCCATATTTTCTGCTTTTATTGTTTGGTATGTAATATTCAAGACCCCGTTTGGTCTTCGTCTTCGTTCTGTTGGGGAGCACCCAATGGCAGCTGATACGATGGGAATCAATGTTACGAAAATGAGATATATTGGTGTTGTATTAAGTGGAGCATTTGCTGGTATTGGTGGAGGAGTATATGCTACCATCATCGCTAGGGATTTTAGTCATGCTACAATAAGTGGTCAAGGATTTATGGCTCTTGCTGCTGTTATTTTTGGGAAATGGCATCCACTAGGGGCTATGGGAGCAGCTTTATTTTTTGGTCTTGCACAGGGCTTAAGTATTATTGGTGGGACAATCCCATTGCTAAAAGATATTCCAACAGTATATTTATTAATCCTGCCGTATGTGTTAACTATTTTAGCTTTAACTGGATTTATAGGACGTGCTGACTCACCAAAAGCTTTAGGTACACCTTATGAGAAAGGCAAACGATAAATAACATGATAACAAACAAAGCTTCTTCAACATCATTGTTGTGGGAGCTTTTTTGTGCTTGTTTTGAAATTTATAATATATCTTGTTTTTACGATCCTCTTAATTTGCTACTTAATCCCAGTATATGTTAGAAGCTAATTACACAAAATGAACATGGTAACAAATTTATTTGAAAGACAAGGTGAAGACATTATGGAATCAGGAAAGAAGCTTGACTTACTTGCCTTATCATCTGTTCCACTTGTTATGACTCTTGGGAATTCAATGTTAATTCCTGTGTTACCCCTCATAGCAAAAAAATTGGACATTAGCTCTTTTCAAGTTTCCCTCATAATTACGGTCTACTCAATTGTTGCAATCATTTTAATTCCAATAGCAGGTTATTTATCAGACCGTTTTGGAAGGAAGGTTGTAATGGTTCCTTGTTTGATTATTGCCGGTATTGGAGGGGCGGTCTCAGGTTGGGCTTCTTGGAAAATGGATGACCCCTTTATTACAATCCTATTAGGACGGATTTTACAAGGAATAGGATCTGCAGGTGCTGCACCTGTTGTTATGCCATTAATCGGTGATATGTTCAAAAGTGATGAAGAAATAAGTGCAGGTCTAGGTTTAACTGAAACTGCAAATACAGCTGGGAAGGTTTTAAGCCCAATAATTGGTGCAACTTTAGCAGCTTTTTTATGGTATTTACCTTTCTGGTTTATTCCTTTTTTTAGTGGAATAAGCGTACTTCTTGTATTTTTTTTAGTCAAAATTCCTAAGAAAAAAAGTCAAAAAAAACAATCGTTTAAAGAATTTACTCATTGTGTAAAGGATATTTTTAAGAAAAATGGTAAATGGCTTTACTCTATTTTTGCAGTGGGTTGTATTATTATGTTTGTTTTATTTGGTATTTTGTTTTACCTATCAGATATTTTAGAAAAACAGTATAAAATTGATGGAGTTCAGAAAGGTTTAGTACTTGCTATTCCGCTCTTAGCTTTATCGATTAGTTCCTTTGTTTCAGGTAAAAAGATAGGACAAAATCAGCAGTTAATGAAAACAGTCATGATCGTTGGGATGGGCCTTGTAGGAGTTTCCTTTATTGCTCTTAGGATTCAGCATTCATTAGTGTTTCTCATATCATTCTTAGTCTTTACTGGGATAGGAATTGGAATAACCTTGCCTAGTTTAGATGCAATGATAACAGAAGGGATTCAAAAGGAAGAAAGAGGTACTATAACGTCTATATACAGTTCTATGAGATTTATTGGTGTTGCTGCAGGACCACCTGCATACTCGTATTTTATGTCGGCATCAGATCATCTTATCTATTATATTTCCGCCGGTAGTAGCTTTATTGCTGTAATGGTAGTTCTGCTTTTTATTAAACCAGATAAAGGTACAGAAAAAGACCCACACATGCCGAAGCTTGCATAAAAAAGGCTGGAACATAATTAAATAAGTCATACAAAAAGAAAAATAAGTATAATTTTAGTTAAATTGAAAGAAATAAGTTCGTTCCATTGCGCTGCAGACACTCGCGTTCTCCGGGGAGGAAGCTGAGCCTCCTCGGCATGCCTGTGGGGTCTCAGCCTTTCCTCAATTCTAAGTAGGTGCCCGAGTGTCTTCCGCTCCATTCCACTAGTTCTTAAAATTAGTTTGCAATTTAAAAAATGATGACAGCAAATAAAAACCCGAACTATTAGGTGAATAATTAATTGATATATCACATAATAATTCGGGTTTTTCATTAGCATTAATACTTATGTCCAAGCCTCTTATTAATTATGCCAATGCTATTAAAGGAGATCCTACAACTGACAACTTATAAGAAGACTTTATTTACATCAGATACAATAAAAAATTTTATACCAGAAAAGTGAATGCCAGAGCAAAAATTACCATCAAAGTATGTACGGGATTTAGTTATTATAAGGTCTACAGATTTTTTGTGTAGAAATTAGATCTATGTTTAATCGCTTCAGAATTTAACAGATTTCACATCGAGAATAACATAGCTTATGTATAAATAATATATAGCAAAGAAAGAATAATTGAAGAGAAAAAATGTGTATTATTTCCTTTATTATCCTCGTATTGTTATAATTACAAGCAAAACTGCCAATAGAAGGAGGTTTACTATGTCTTACATAAACGAGCAATTAGTAGAAGTAAACGGAATGTCTTTACATACTATTTCTACTACAAAGTTTAAAACAAATACGATCGTTCTAAAGCTTTTAGCTCCTTTGAATGAATCGGATGTTACAAAAAGAGCATTATTACCATATGTTCTTCAAAGAGGCACGAAAAGTTATCCTACGAGCACGAGTTTAAGACAGCATTTAGATGAATTGTATGGGGCTACTCTTCATGTTGATCTTGCCAAAAAAGGTGAAAACCATATTATTTCATTTCGTATGGAAATTGCTAATGAGAAATTTTTAAAAGACTCAACACCTTTAATAGAAAAAGCAGTAAAACTCTTATCTGAAATTGTTCTTGACCCTATTACGGAAAATGGTGTGTTCAAAGACGATATTGTAACACAAGAAAAAAGAACATTAAAACAACGAATTCAAGCTGTTTATGATGATAAAATGAGGTACTCAAATTTAAGGTTAGTTCAAGAAATGTGCAAAGATGAACCTTATTCCTTACACGTAAATGGCGAAATCGATCAAATTGATGAAATAACTGGGCAGTCTCTTTATGATTATTATCAAAAATCAATTGCAACAAATAAAATTGATATGTATGTTGTGGGAGATACAAGTCAGAAAGAAGTCGAAGGTTATGTAAAGCAATATTTTACTCTCAGTAATAACCATGCAAACATAACAGAACCTGGTGTAGGAAAGTCAGTTGAAGAAAAAGAAGTTATTGAAGAACAAGATGTTAAGCAAGGAAAATTAAATATTGGTTACCGAACAAATAGTACGTATAAAGACGATGATTATTTTGCACTTCAAGTATTTAATGGTATATTTGGAGGATTTTCACACTCGAAATTGTTCATTAATGTTCGCGAAAAAGCAAGTTTAGCTTATTATGCTGCTTCTAGAGTTGAGAGTCATAAAGGTTTATTAATGGTTATGTCTGGGATAGAGGAACAGAACTATAAACAGGCAGTTACAATTATTAAAGAACAAATGAATGCGATGAAAAACGGTGAGTTTTCAATTGAAGAATTTGAACAAACAAAAGCCGTTATTCGTAATCAATTATTAGAAACAGTGGATACACCATATGGTTTAGTTGAAATTGTCTATCATAATGTAATTGCAAATATAACTCGATCTTTTGATGACTATTTAAATGGAATTGAGTCGGTAACGAAGGAAGAAGTTGATCAAGTAGCTAAAAAGATTGAGCTTGATACAATTTATTTTCTAAAAGGAATGGGGGGAAACTCATGACAAATCCTATTCGTTTTGATCAATTACAAGAAACACTTTATCATGAAAAAATGGATAATGGACTTGATGTCTATGTTTTACCTAAAAAAGGCTTTAACAAAACATATGCAACCTTTACAACAAAATATGGATCCATTGATAACAGATTTGTTCCTTTAAATCAAAGTGAATCACTAACAGTTCCTGATGGTATCGCACATTTTCTTGAACATAAACTGTTCGAAAAAGAAGATGGAGATGTTTTTCAACAATTTAGTAAACAAGGTGCATCAGCAAATGCTTTCACATCTTTTACGAGAACAGCATATTTATTTTCAAGTACTAGTAATGTTGATAAAAACCTTGAAACACTAATTGACTTTGTCCAAACACCATATTTTTCAGAAAAAACCGTAGAGAAGGAAAAAGGGATAATCGGCCAAGAAATTAATATGTATGATGATAATCCCGATTGGAGATTGTATTTTGGATTAATCCAAAACTTATATCAAAATCACCCGGTTAGAATTGATATAGCCGGAACTATTGATTCCATAGCCAAAATCACAAAGGATTCCCTATATGAGTGTTATAATACTTTTTATCATCCTAGTAATATGCTTTTATTTGTTGTCGGGGCAGTTGAACCAGAAGAAATTTTAAATCAGGTTAGAACAAATCAACTGAACAAGGATTTTATAGCTCAAGAAGAAATTAAGAGAGAATTTCCTCTAGAACAAGTTGAAGTATATAAAAAAATTGAAAAATTAAAAATGAATGTACAAAGTTCAAAATGTTTAGTGGGTTTAAAAGCGAAGAATCCAAACAGAATGGGGAAAGAATTATTAAAATATGAGTTATCTATGAATATTATTTTAGATATGCTCTTTAGTAAAAGCTCAACACATTATGATGAATTATATCGTGAAGGGCTAATTGATGATACATTTAGCTATGATTATACAGAAGAAAATGGATTTGGTTTTGCAATGATTGGTGGGGATACAAGTAATCCAGATCTACTAGCTGACAAAATTAAAGGTATATTAACCTCAGCTAAAAATGATGGTGGAGATTTCAGTCAGTTTGAAGCTACTAAAAAGAAAAAAATAGGAGCATTCTTAAGAGCGATAAACTCCCCAGAATATATTGCTAATCAATTTACTAGATATGCGTTTAATGATATGAACCTTTTTGATGTTGTTCCAACATTGGAATCGCTATCAAATGAAGACATTATTCAAGTTCTTGACGAAGCAGTTGATGAAAAATTATTTTCAGTTTGTCAAGTTGTTCCTAAATAAGTAAGTTTCAATGTGAAAATGCTATACTAAAGAGGCCTGACAATAGTCAGGCCTCTTTAAAAATGGTTATGTTAAAGTTTATTGTTGATTGCCTTTAACAGAACAGAAATCAACAACATCAAAATTGTGAAAAAATAAAACAGAATGCATTAAGGAGTTCATATAAATGGGGAAATTTGCATTAATAACTGGAGCTAGTGGAGGAATAGGGACAGCAATTGCAGAAAAACTTTTGGAAGAAGGTTATTCTTTATATGTTCATTTTAATCAAAATGAGACTTCTATTACAAATTTCATTAGTTCATCCAAGTCAAAAGGAAAAACAATCATACCTATTCAAGCTGACTTATCTGAACGTGATGGAGTAGAAAAATTAATTAATCATATTTCTATACCAATCGATTTACTTGTATTAAATAGTGGAAATAGCTTTTTTGGATTAATAACAGACATGGAAGTTGAAAAAATTGATCAAATGGTTCAATTACATATAACAAGTCCTTTTCTACTAGCACAAAAATTAATTCCTTCAATGATCAAAAAGAAAACTGGAAATATCATTGTTATTTCTTCTGTTTGGGGGATTACTGGCGCTTCATGTGAAGTACTATATTCTATGGTCAAAGGTGGACAAAATTCTTTTGTAAAGGCTTTAGCTAAAGAAGTAGCACCAAGTAATATTAGAGTGAACGCGATAGCACCTGGTGCCATTTTAACCAACATGCTTTCACAATTTAATGAAGATGAGTTATCAGGGTTAGAAGAGGAAATTCCTCTAGGTCGATTAGGTAAACCTCAGGAAATCGCTGAAGCTGTTTTATTTCTATCATCAAAAAAATCCTCGTATATAACAGGACAAGTATTAACTGTTGATGGAGGATGGATATAAATGATTCTTTTTTGTTTGAATAAAACTTACCTTCTTCAGGAATAATACAATTGTAACAATAAAAAAGGAGGTACTCCTATGTCTGTTTTAGATAATTGGAATGAGTGGAAAGGTTTTCTTGGTGATCGATTAGATCATGCTCAAACTGAAGGAATGAATGATCAAGTAATTTCTAACTTAGCTTTTGAAATTGGAGATTATTTAGCGAAACAAGTAGAAGCTAAAAATCCTCAAGAAAAAGTACTAGCAGATTTATGGAGTGTAGCGTCTGAGCAAGAACAGCACGCTATTGCTAACATGATGGTTAAACTTGTTCAAAATAATGGTTCACATTAAGAGAGGAGATATCCTCTCTTTTTCTTGTTATGATAATAACTTATCACTTTTTAACTATAAGGGTACTATTTTATGAAGAAAAGCTGCCATAAACTTAATAAAGTACTTATTGCTTTTAAAGCAACAAAGTTTGTGAAAACAGCCTTCTAATAAGCTACGCCTCTTGGTAGTAATTCCAATGGTCACTCACAAGAAATTAGTTTCAATGTACAGTGAAATTTTTTAACAAAAAAGCTTTTTTTGGCCCATATAATAACATGCCTTAAATTTTTTTTCTTTATTACACTTTATTGTTCTAAATCTTTCTTCTTTTGGAAAAATCATATATGATAGAATGAAAAGGTTTCTATCCCTTTTTTAAAGTTCTTTGTTCTTGGAAGGAGGATTTGTTTTGCCATACGAATGGTATTTAGAATATGAAATACAGAAAAATCGACCTGGTCTTTTAGGTGATGTTGCGTCTTTATTGGGTATGTTGTCCATTAATATTGTGACAATTAATGGTGTAGATGACTCAAGACGTGGATTATTGTTAAAATGCGAAAGTAATAATCAAGTAAGAAGACTTGAATCAATTTTGAGTACGATGGATAATATAACTGTTACAAAACTCCGCGTACCAAAACTACGAGATCGTTTAGCCGTTCGACATGGAAGGTATATACAAAGAGATGCCGATGATAAAAAAACCTTTCGATTTGTTCGAGATGAACTTGGACTCTTAGTCGATTTTATGGCAGAATTATATAAACAAGAAGGACATAAGCTAGTTGGTATTCGAGGTATGCCTAGAGTGGGGAAAACTGAATCAATTGTTGCTGCAAGTGTTAATGCAAATAAAAAATGGTTGTTTGTTTCATCAACATTATTAAAGCAAACGATTAGAAGTCAACTAATTGCAGATGAATATAGTGAGGATAATGTATTTATAATAGATGGTATAGTTTCTACTAGACGAGGCTCTGAAAAGCACTTACAGTTAGTTCGAGAGATAATGCGTCTCTCCGCGACAAAGGTTGTAGAGCATCCAGATATTTTTGTGCAAAATACGGAATATACAATTGATGATTTCGATTATATAATAGAAATTCGCAATGATCCTGACGAGGAAATAACATATAAAGATGTTGAAGAACCACAAATGAGGTTTGATTCTCCAAGTCTTTCAGGCTTTGACTTTTAATTATGGGGTGTTACGGTTGAGTGAATTAGGAAATCGACTGAAACAAGCAAGAGAGGAAAAAAATATTAGTTTGGATGATCTTCAAGCTATAACAAAAATCCAAAAAAGATATTTATTAGGTATTGAAGAAGGCAACTATTCAATGATGCCTGGAAAATTTTACGCTCGAGCGTTTATTAAACAATATGCTGAAGCGGTTAATTTAAATGCAGAAGATCTCTTTGAAGAATATAAGAGTGAGGTACCAACTACATACAAAGAAGATGTTCCTGAACAATTATCAAGAGTAAAGACACAAAGGGAACTCCCGAAAACTGCATCTAAATTTATTGAGTTTCTTCCCAAGGTAGCTATTCTTGTACTTATTCTGATCATCGCAATCGGATTTTGGATTTGGAGGCAAAACGCTTCTGGAAATGATCAGGTTGATGAGAATAATACAAACATAACTGAAGAAAGTGATACTGAATTTGAAAAAATTGAAAATGTTACATCTGATACTGAAGTTAATAGTGAAGATGAAACAACAGCTGAAGAGGATACTAGTGAAGAAGAAGAAGCATCTCCCCCAGAGCCAGAAGAACCTGTTCAATCATTAACTGTTAAAGAAAGCGGCTCTAATTCAGTTTATGAGTTATCTGGATCAGATAAATTTGAGCTAGAAGTTATAGCAAAAGATAGAACATGGGTTGGAATTAAAAACGGTAAGGGAAAAACATTTTTTGGAGAAGAAATTCCAAAAGGAGAAACAACGACTAATGATTTTACAGCAGAATCAGAAATTATAGTAAGGGTAGGAAATGTCCCAGGAACTGATTTGAAAATTAATGGTGAACTCTTACAATATGAGGATAATAAAACAACTCCTCAAAACATTACTATTATTTATACGAAAGAATAGGGACTGACTCAAAGAATGTCTAATACCTCTCCTAAGGTATGTAGTTTGTTTCACTGTGTATCTTAGGTAGAGTTATGACGTTTTTTAGTGTCGTCCCGTTTTAATTGTTGGATAGATTAAACCTCAGTCTTTCTATCAAGCTCATTTGTTTGGAGTATATTTGAAACTCCTTACTTAGATAAAGATAGGGGAGACCCCACAGGATCATTCACATCTCACAATAAGGATCAAAGCGTCGACCTAGTAAGAATTACTTTTGAAAGAAGTAGGAAGCCTGTTTTTGAATTTTGTGATAGAAATGATGTAAGTGAAATCACCAACAAAGTCTCACAGAGCTTAAAATTTTTAAAACAAGGGTATGGTTATCAACATACAAAAACGGAGGACATGTCATATGAATTTACCGAATAAAATAACCATTTCACGAATTTTCTTAATACCAGTATTTATGTTAGTCATGCTAGCCCCTTTTGAGTGGGGAACACTGGCACTAGGATCAGAAACAATTTTAGTAACCCATTTTGTAGGAGCCTTAATTTTCATTATTGCATCAACAACAGATTGGATCGATGGTTATTATGCCAGAAAACTAAACATGGTGACAAATTTAGGTAAATTCCTAGATCCTTTAGCTGATAAATTACTCGTTTCAGCTGCTCTTATTATCTTAGTCGACCTTGAACTTGCCCCTTCATGGATGGTTATCCTTATTATTAGTCGCGAGTTCGCTGTAACTGGTTTACGCCTTGTATTAGCAGGTGAAGGTGAAGTAGTTGCAGCTAATATGTTAGGGAAAATCAAAACATGGGCACAAATTATTGCGATTTCAGCTCTTTTACTTCATAATATTCCTTTCGAATTTATTAATTTACCTTTTGCAACAATTTCTTTATGGGTTGCAACTTTTTTCACAGTGTATTCTGGCTGGGATTATTTTAATAAAAATAAACAAGCGTTTATCAATTCTAAATAACGTTTATTCTGGAGGAATTAAAAATGAATATTCGTACTGAAATAATTGCAGTTGGTTCTGAGCTTCTACTGGGTCAAATTGTAAATAGTAATGCACAATTTTTATCACAGCAGTTAGCTGAACTTGGGTTAAATGTGTTTTATCATACTGTAGTTGGTGATAATCCAGCAAGACTTGACCAAGCTATTGAGATAGCAAAAAAAAGGTCAAATGTAATTATATTCACTGGTGGGCTTGGTCCAACAAAAGATGATTTAACAAAGGAAACAATTTCAAAGAAACTTGGTAAGCAACTTGTTTTTGATCAATCTGCACTACATAGTATTGAACAATACTTTTCTAAAACCAAGCGTGTGATGTCGGAAAATAACAAAAAACAAGCACTTGTTATTGATGGATCCTACATATTAAAAAATGATTATGGAATGGCTCCTGGAATGGCTTTACAGGTGGATGAAACTATCTATATGCTTCTACCTGGCCCTCCTAGTGAAATGAGACCGATGTTTCAGCGTTATGGAAAGGAATACTTTCATAATATATTAGGTCTCCAAGATCGAATCACCTCAAGAGTACTAAGGTACTTTGGTATTGGTGAATCACAGCTTGAGACGGATATACAAGATTTAATTGATTATCAAACAAATCCAACAATTGCTCCTTTAGCTGCAGAAGGTGAAGTTACTTTAAGATTAACAGCAAAACATAAAGAAGAAAAAGAAGCTAATATGCTTTTAGACGAAATAGAGAAAAAGATAAACGAACGTGTTGGAGAATTTTTCTATGGCTACGAACAGACAACACTTTTTAATGAGCTTAATAATCTTCTTATGGAGAAAGGAAAAACAATAGCAGCTGCAGAGAGTTTAACGGGCGGGATGTTTTCTGAGAAGGTTACAGCACTTGAAGGTGCTGGACTTGTATTTAACGGTAGTATTGTTGCATACACGAATGATGTAAAGCAAAGTGTTTTACAGATCGATAAACACATCCTAGACACCTATGGAGCTGTTAGTGAGCAATGTGCTAAAGAAATGGCAACACAAATTCGTAAGCTAACTGCTAGTGATATAGGAATTAGCTTTACGGGTGTTGCTGGCCCTTCTAAACAAGAAGATAAACCAATTGGTATGGTCTTTATAGCTATAGCTATGAGTGAAGATAATGTAAAGGTATTTCATTTGAATTTAGCGGGTTCTAGAAATGGAATACGGGTTAAAGCGGTAAAGTATGGTTGTCACTATTTGGTTAAACTATTAAAAGAAATAGAATGATATAATAATTGAAGCTAAATATGACATTTGGAGATCTGATTTGTGATTCAGATCTTTTTTTCTTCAAATATAAAATTGTTTTTTCACTGTATTTTTAGTTAGTAATATTGAATTTTACGCTAAGTAAATAATATAATTATGAAGAAATTTTCATAGCGAAAACAATCGAATAAATGTTCGCTTTTCACTTGGCAAATGATACAAAATGAGTTATATTTATAATAGATTTATTTAGAGGAGGAAATTTTGTGAGCGATCGTCAAGCTGCCTTAGATATGGCGTTAAAACAAATAGAGAAACAATTCGGTAAAGGTTCAATTATGAAGTTAGGTGAACAAACAGATAGGAAGGTACTAACATCACCAAGTGGTTCACTTGCTCTTGATGCTGCATTAGGAGTAGGTGGGTATCCACGTGGTAGAATTATAGAAATATATGGTCCTGAGAGTTCTGGTAAAACAACAGTTGCTCTTCATGCAATTGCAGAAGTACAACAACAGGGTGGTCAAGCGGCATTTATTGATGCTGAGCATGCACTAGATCCAGTATATGCACAAAAACTAGGTGTTAATATTGATGAACTATTATTATCACAACCTGATACTGGTGAACAAGCACTTGAAATAGCTGAAGCTCTTGTAAGAAGTGGTGCAGTGGATATTCTTGTCATAGACTCAGTTGCAGCTCTGGTTCCAAAAGCTGAAATTGAAGGTGAGATGGGTGATTCCCATGTTGGTCTTCAAGCGCGTTTAATGTCACAAGCATTACGTAAATTATCAGGTTCTATTAATAAATCAAAAACAATTGCTATATTCATTAACCAAATTCGTGAAAAAATTGGTGTTATGTTTGGAAATCCAGAAACAACACCTGGAGGTCGTGCGCTTAAATTCTATTCATCAGTGCGTTTAGAGGTTCGTAGAGCTGAAACACTTAAGCAAGGTAATGATATGGTTGGTAACAAAACGAAAATTAAAGTTGTGAAAAATAAAGTTGCTCCTCCATTTAAAGTTGCTGAAGTAGATATTATGTATGGTGAGGGAATCTCTAAAGAGGGGGAAATTGTCGATTTAGGTACGGATCTTGATATTGTCCAAAAAAGTGGTTCTTGGTATTCATATAATGAAGAGCGCTTAGGTCAAGGCCGTGAAAATGCAAAGCAATTCCTTAAAGAAAATCCAGCAATTAGACTGGAGATTCAAGAGAAAATCCGTAAACATTATGGACTAGATGAAGAAGTGATTGCACCTGAGAATGAAGAGCTAGATTTATTAGGTGAATAAAAAAAGAGGCTTGAACATAAGTAGTTAAGCTAATGCTAAACCCGGATTATTAGGTGATTATTTCAATTAATCATTCGCCTAATTATTCGGGTTTTTATTTGCTGTCTTCAATAGATTTTTGATTTTGTATACAATGTTTGAGAATTAGTGGAATGGAGGGGAAGACAATCGGGCACCTACTTAGTAATAGAGAAAAGGCTGAGACCCCGCGAAAGCAAGTTTCTGCAGTGTAATGGAATGAACTTGTTTTTTAACCTACTGAATTTAGAATTATTCGTCTTTTTGAATGAGAGTGTAAAATAATTTATTCTAGTTTTTCCCTACAGTAAACTCTTTGTAATAAATTACAAACCCTTATGCTTTTCTTACATATTTTTAAGATAAACGAATTATTTTTGTATACAAATAAATTATTTGCTAAAAATAATATATTATGAATAAAAAACTCCATGCTAATATTAGAGAGTGCTTATTCATCAATCGATCCTATATGAAAAAAACATGGTTTTATGCGACATAATTCTACAAAAATCATCATTTCTTGTAACACATTTGTAGATTTATTCAGCAAAATTGCTAGAAAGCCTGAAATCACTATGGTCATAGGCTTGACAATAAAAATTCACAGATTTACAATTAGGATGTATATTTTACAATTTTGTAGAATGATGATTGAAGAATTTTAAAAAGCAAACAAAAATGTTGGTACTTGAAAATGTCTTCCTAAAAACTTATAAAGACACAAAGTTCAACATGATCAGAAAGCTTTGTGCTGTATGTTGACAACTTAAATTGAACAATGTACATGCCGACACTTTAATCTAGAAAAACAAGTTCATAGCAAGAGGAGGTGTAATGATGGACATAGTATCAATAATCATCTCCATTTTGCTTGGCCTAATCGTCGGTGCAGTTGTTGGCTATTTTGTTCGTAAATCTATTGCAGAAGCGAAAATTGCTGGAGCTAATTCTGCTGCTGAGCAGATTATAGAAGAAGCAAAGCGTGATGCAGAGGCAACGAAAAAGGAAGCGCTTCTTGAAGCTAAAGATGAAATTCATAAGTTGCGAACAGAAGCAGAACAAGAAGTTCGTGAAAGAAGGAATGAACTTCAAAAACAAGAAAATCGCTTATTACAAAAAGAAGAGAATCTCGACCGTAAAAATGAGTCTTTAGATAAACGTGAAGTTATGCTAGAGAAAAAAGAGGATTCTCTTAATGACAGACAACAGCATATTGAAGATATGGAAAGCAAAGTGGACGAGATTGTGCGTAGACAGCAAACAGAGCTTGAACGCGTATCTAGCCTTACTCGAGATGAAGCTAAGTCAATCATTCTTGAAAAGGTAGAAAATGAACTCACACATGATATCGCTATAATGATTAAAGATAGCGAAAATCGTGCAAAAGAAGAAGCTGATAAAAAGGCGAAAGAAATCCTGTCACTTGCTATTCAACGTTGTGCAGCAGATCATGTAGCTGAGACAACGGTTTCTGTTGTAAATCTTCCAAATGATGAAATGAAGGGTCGTATTATTGGTCGTGAAGGACGTAATATACGAACGTTAGAAACATTAACGGGTATAGATCTTATCATTGATGATACACCGGAAGCAGTTATTTTATCAGGCTTTGATCCAATTCGACGCGAAACAGCAAGAATTGCACTTGACAAGCTAGTTCAAGATGGACGAATTCATCCTGCACGAATTGAAGAGATGGTTGAGAAATCTCGTCGTGAAGTTGATGAATACATTCGAGAAATTGGTGAGCAAACGACTTTTGAAGTCGGAGTACATGGTTTACATCCAGACCTAATTAAAATTCTCGGTCGTTTAAAATTCCGAACTAGTTATGGTCAAAATGTCTTGAAACACTCAACAGAGGTTGCATATTTAGCTGGATTAATGGCTGCTGAACTTGGTGAGGATGTATTGTTAGCTAAACGAGCTGGGCTATTACATGATATTGGTAAGGCAATTGATCATGAAGTTGAAGGTAGTCATGTTGAAATTGGTGTGGAGCTTGGGACAAAGTATAAAGAGCATCCTGTTGTTATTAACAGTATTGCATCACATCATGGTGACACAGAACCTACGTCAATTATTGCTGTTATCGTGGCTGCAGCAGATGCATTATCAGCAGCTAGACCTGGAGCACGTAGTGAAACACTTGAAAATTACATTCGTCGTTTAGAAAAGCTTGAAGAAATCTCTGAATCTTATGAAGGTGTTGAAAAATCATTCGCCATTCAGGCTGGTCGTGAAGTTCGAATCATGGTTAAGCCTGATAGTATAGATGATTTACAAGCACATCGCTTAGCAAGAGATATACGTAAAAGAATTGAAGAAGAATTAGACTACCCTGGTCATATTAAAGTGACCGTAATTCGTGAAACAAGAGCAGTTGAATACGCAAAATAAAGTGGTGCAGAAATGCGCCACTTTATTTTTTGCGTTATTTATGTAAAACTAGGGATGTACATAAAGCGGTTTATATTAAATAAATAAGTAATATTTAATTTTTATTGTATATGTTTTCTAGGTGAACAATAAATTCTAGCATAAGCAGTATGAAATTTTGCATTTATTTAGACTAAAGACAGAGAGGGCATTTTATCATGAAGTTATTATTTATAGGTGATGTATTTGGATCACCGGGGCGAGAGATGATTAAAGAATATTTACCTAAATTAAAAACAAAATATCGACCACAGGCTGTTATTATTAATGGTGAAAATGCTGCACATGGTCGAGGTATTACTGAGAAAATGTATCAGCAATTTATTGAAAGTGGTGCACATGTAGTAACCATGGGAAATCATACGTGGGATAATCGTGAAATTTTTGAGTTTATTGATAAAGCACACAAACTGATAAGACCTGCAAATTTTCCAGTAGATAATCCAGGTAAGGGTATGGTGTTTGTTACAGTTGCGGGAAAGGAAATTGCAGTTATAAATCTTCAAGGTCGTGCTTTCTTACCACCATCAGATTGTCCTTTTAAAAAAGCTGATGAACTAATCGAAGAAGCACAAAAGCGAACACCCATTATTTTTGTTGATTTTCATGCTGAAGCAACAAGTGAAAAACAAGCGATGGGATGGTATTTAAATGGTCGAGTATCAGCAGTAGTTGGAACACATACACATGTACAGACTGCAGACAACAGGATATTAGATGAAGGTACAGCTTATATTACCGATGTAGGTATGACAGGTCCATACGATGGGATTTTAGGTGTAGATAAGGAAATGATTTTAAAACGATTTTTAACAAGTCTACCAGTTCGTCACGATGTTGCAGAAGGTCGAAAACAATTAAGTGGTGTTATTATAGACATCGATGATAAAACTGGAAAATCAAGTAAGATTGAACGTATTCTTATTAATGATGATCATATGTTTTTTGAGTAAATCTGCAAGTTAAAATGATATAAAACCTCCATGTATTACCATAACTATCTTCACTCATTTTTTAAAGAGTATTACTTACTACTATTCGAAGAATATGAAATAATGTGCGAACAAGCAGGAATATTTTCCAACTCTAGTGAATATAGTATCATTGGATGATTAACTAACACTGTTTAAAGGCTTGTAAGGGGAGCCTTTGAACAAGATATGCCAATGATTGTTCTAATGAACACTCAAGGATTCATTGAAAACTAAGGGGGAACTAGAAATGGAAATATTAAAGGTTTCAGCAAAATCAAATCCTAATTCTGTCGCTGGTGCATTGGCTGGGGTATTACGAGAACGTGGTGGAGCAGAAATACAAGCTATTGGTGCTGGTGCATTAAATCAAGCAGTAAAAGCTGTAGCTATTGCTAGAGGTTTTGTCGCACCAAGTGGAGTAGATTTAATTTGTATACCTGCTTTTACAGATATTTTAATAGATGGTGAAGAAAGAACAGCTATTAAGCTCATTGTAGAGCCTCGTTGAAAGCGTTAGATTATTTATATATGTCAATTTGACAAGCAAAAGGTTTGACTCTATAGAGTCAAACCTTTTGCTTGTCCTAAACATAAATGAGTTCGTTTCTTTGTCTAGCTGCAGGAATCTGGTTTTTTAGGGGATGTCAGATGCTTAGACTTCAAGTGAGAGTAAAGCAACTTATTTTACAATAGTGCTGTAAAATCCATGTGAAATGAGCGCTTACTTAATGCGAGAGGCAAGATCAACCGTTTTGCGTTTAGTTTATATGTTAAAAGTGTATCGTGGAGATGTACCCTGAGAGTGTGTATATCATTGAAAAGGAGGAGACATGGAAGATGAAAATATTTGATGCTCATTGTGATTTGTTATATAAGCTTTGGAGGGAACCAGATATAGATGTTTTTTCTGATGAAAGATTACAAGTTTCGATCTCTAAATTACAAGAACGCAACAATAATATTCAATGTTTTGCTGTTTTCATTCCTGAAGATATCCCATTTATAAACAGAATGGAAGTTGCTCTTCAACAAATAAATCTATTTTATCAAAGAATTTTAAAGAAATTTCCAGAAATAAAACTAATAAAAACAAAATCAGATATTAATCTACTAAGTAATCATGAAATGGGAGCAATTTTAACTTTAGAAGGTTGTGATGCTATTGGAGATCAGTTGAATAATTTACAAATATTATATCATTTAGGAGTGAGATCAGTAGGGTTAACGTGGAATTTTGCAAATCTTGTAGCAGATGGAGCTCATGAAAAAAGAAATGGTGGATTAACCAATTTCGGTAGAATGGTTATTCGTTATTTAAATGAACAGCGTTTATGGACAGATCTTTCACATGCATGTGAAAGAAGCTTTTGGGAAGCGCTTGATATAGCGGAGTATCCAATTGCATCTCATTCAAATGCTTATTCGATTTGCAAACATGTGAGAAACTTAAAGGATGAGCAGATTGTTGCTCTTTTGAAAAATAACGGAATGATAGGTGTTACATTTGTTCCCTATTTCACTTCGAATAGAAGTAACCCTACTATTTCTGACGTGTTAAAACAAGTTGAATATATCTGTTCATTAGGTGGAGAAACTCAGCTTGGATTTGGATCAGATTTTGATGGGATAGAAGTGACAATAACAGGTTTAGAAAATTATTCTGGCTATGAAACATTAATTAATGAACTTCAAAAATTATATTCTGAAGAGCTTGTACATAAATTTATGTATAGAAATTTCTTTGAACATATGAGTTACTGATTACAATAAATACTTTTATTCTATTAAAGTGAAACTCTTGTATTTTTTTGTCGTAAGGTCTACAATTGATACGTTTAGTGTAGTCTATGTGATTTTTGAGAAATAATAATGAAATTGGATAAGATTATTGATACACTGATAGTTATATATTTAAAAATAAATTGAACATTGCTTTTTAGAGGGGTGTAAATACATGATAAGTCAACTTTCTTGGAAAGTTGGAGGACAGCAAGGAGAAGGTATTGAAAGTACTGGTGAAGTTTTCTCTATTGCATTAAACCGACTAGGTTATTTTTTATACGGATATCGCCACTTTTCTTCTCGTATTAAGGGTGGACATACAAATAATAAAATTCGTGTAAGTACAAAACAAGTGCGAGCTATTTCTGATGATCTTGATATATTAGTAGCTTTTGATCAAGAAACAATTGATGTGAATTTTCATGAGTTAAGAGAAGGTGGAATTGTCTTAGCAGATGCTAAGTTTAAGCCAAGCATTCCTGAAAGTGAAAATGTAACACTATACTCAGTACCATTCACTGAAATTGCAACTGAATTAGGGACTTCTTTAATGAAAAACATGGTAGCGATAGGTGCAACAAGTGCAATACTTGATATAGACCCTAGTCAGTATCATGATGTTGTCAATGATACATATGGTCGTAAAGGTGAAAAAATCGTAGAAAAGAACATGGACGCGATTGCTAAAGGAGCTCAATATTTGAAGAATGATCTTGGCTTTGAACGACAAGATATGTTCCTTGAAAAAGCTGACGGTAGTAAGCGAATGTTTATGATAGGAAATGATGCAATTGCTTTAGGTGCAATTGCTGGTGGATCACGCTTTATGGCAGCATATCCGATTACACCTGCTTCTGAAATTATGGAATACTTAATAGAAAAATTACCTAAATTTGGTGGAGTTGTTATCCAAACTGAGGATGAAATTGCCGCATGTACAATGTCAATCGGTGCTAATTATGCTGGTGCACGCACATTTACAGCATCTGCGGGTCCTGGATTATCATTAATGATGGAAGCTATTGGACTTTCTGGAATGACAGAACAACCGCTTGTTATTATTGATACTCAACGAGGTGGTCCAAGTACAGGATTACCAACAAAGCAGGAGCAATCAGATTTAATGGCCATGATATATGGCACACATGGTGAAATTCCTAAAGTTGTAATGGCTCCAAGCACAGTTCAAGAGGCATTTTATGACACAATAGAAGCATTTAATATAGCTGATGAATATCAAGTACCTGTTATTCTTTTAACAGATCTTCAATTATCTTTAGGAAAGCAAACTGTGGAGCCATTAGATTATAGTGAAATAAATATTCGTCGCGGTAAGCTATTAACTGAAAATTTACCTGAATCAGAGAATAAAGCATACTTCAAGCGTTTTGAAGTAACAGAAGATGGCGTTTCACCACGTGTTATACCAGGAATGAAAAATGGTATTCATCATGTTACAGGTGTAGAACATGAAGAAACTGGTAAACCTTCAGAATCTGCAAGCAATCGTGTAGCACAGATGGATAAGCGTCTTAGAAAGTTAGAGGGCCTTAATTTTAAAAATCCAGTTTATAAGAATCTTCAACATGAAAATCCAGATGTGTTACTCGTTGGATATATTTCTACAAGAGGAACAATAGAGGAAGCAATCACTCGATTAGAAGCTGATGGTATTAAAGTTAACCATGCACAAATTCGTCTAATCCACCCTTTCCCATCAGAGGAAATGCAGCCATTGGTGGAAGCAGCTAAAAAGGTTATTGTTGTAGAAAATAATGCAACAGGACAGTTAGCAAGTTTAATAAAAATGAATGTAGGGAATGCAAATAAAATTTCTTCATTATTAAAATATGATGGTAATCCATTCCTTCCTCATGAAATTCATACGAGAAGTAAGGAGTTGATTTAGTATGGCGACAACATTTAAAGATTTTCGTAATAATGTAAAACCTAACTGGTGTCCTGGATGTGGGGATTTCTCAGTACAAGCTGCAATACAGCGTGCTGCTGCAAATGTAGGATTAACTCCAGAAGAGTTAGCAGTTGTATCAGGAATTGGTTGTTCTGGGCGTATTTCAGGTTATATTAACTCTTATGGCTTCCATGGGATTCATGGTCGTTCATTACCAATTGCTCAAGGTGTGAAGATGGCTAATAAAGATTTGACTGTCATTGCATCAGGCGGAGATGGAGATGGCTTTGCGATCGGTATGGGTCACACGATTCACGCCATTCGTCGTAACATTGATATTACGTATATAGTCATGGATAACCAAATCTATGGGTTAACAAAAGGACAAACATCTCCACGAAGTGATGCTGGATTTGTAACAAAAAGTACGCCACAAGGTTCAATAGAATCTGCTTTATCAGTTATGGAAATGGCACTAACAGCTGGTGCTACTTTTGTAGCGCAAAGTTTTTCAACCGATTTAAAGGATTTAACAGCCCTAATAGAAGCTGGTATCAATCATAAAGGATTCTCACTTATAAATGTATTTAGTCCTTGTGTTACGTATAATAAGGTAAACACATATGATTGGTTTAAAGAAAATCTAACCAAGCTTGCTGATGTGGAAGGATATGATCCGCATAGTAAAGAAACTGCAATGCAAACACTTATGAAGCATAAAGGGTTAGTAACAGGCCTTATCTATCAAAACACTGAGCAAAAATCTTATCAAGAACTTTTAACTGGTTACAGTGATAAGCCATTATCACAAGCTGATTTAGAAATTGATGAAGAAGTATTCAATAAATTAGTTGCAGAATTTATGTAATTAAAAATCAAAATCACCATGCTTGTCTCGGGCCAATAAGCCTTGAAAAAGATTGATGAACATTCATCAATCTTTTTTTGTTCATCTATTCCAAAACATAATAATATTATGTAAACTAATGTTAGAAATTAGATGCTTTTTTAGGAAGAGCTATGTTGATGCTTAATGTTGATTGGAGTGAATTATATGAAATTATTTCGGGAGATGCTTGGATAAAAATACAATTTTCCCTTAAAAAGATTGACTGAAATGCAAATAAACAACAAAGTTTAAAATGGACATATGTAAAAATAAAAATTTTATTTTACACAGGATCATTTGTCTACTGTAAAAATACACTGTTATTTACAAAAGAAATCACGATGATAAAATATAGATATAAAAGGGTTTCAATTTTAAGGGGTGTATTTTATGAGTGGAAAGATGAAAGCGATAGTGAAGCATCACCGCGGTTATGGGGCAAAACTGCAATTGGTTGATATTCCAAGTATAAATGATCATGAAGTATTAATTAAGGTAAAAGCTACATCTATTTGTGGCACTGATGTTCATATATATAAATGGGATGAATGGTCTGCAAGTCGAGTAAATCCACCGTATGTTTTTGGTCATGAATTTTCAGGTGAAGTAGTAGAGATAGGTGCGAATGTAACAAATGTGAATATTGGTGATTCCGTTTCAGCTGAAACACATTTGGTATGTGGCAAATGTTCACAGTGTTTAACTGGTAAGGCCCATATATGTAAAAACACTAAAATTATTGGTGTAGACACACAAGGTTGTTTTGCGGAGTATGTTGCTATTCCTTCAGCAAATCTATGGAAAAATCCTAAGGAAATGCCTTATGATGTTGCTTCTATTCAAGAACCAATGGGAAATGCTGTTCACACAGTTTTAGCAGGAGATGTTGTAGGAAAAACAGTTGCAATTATTGGTTGTGGTCCAATAGGTATAATGGCAGTAGGTGTTGCTAAGGCAGCTGGTGCAGCACAGGTAATAGCTTTTGATGTCAATGAATATCGACTAGATTTAGCGAAACAAATGGGTGCAACTTCTATTGTAGATTCGAAAACTGTCGATCCACTTCAAATTGTTCAGCAACTAACAGAGGGAAATGGTGTTGACGTAGTTTGTGAAATGTCAGGTCACCCAATTGCAATGAATCAAGGTTTCAAAATGGTCACAAATGGTGGGAGAGTATCTATTCTAAGCTTGCCGGTTAGACCAGTTGAATTCGATGTTACAAATGATATCGTTTTCAAGGGGATTACTGTTCAAGGTATAACAGGTAGAAAGATGTTTGAAACATGGCAGCAGGTTTCAGGTTTAATTCATTCGGGTCAAGTAGATGTGAAACCAATAATCACTCACCATTTTTCATTAGAAGAATATGAAAAAGGCTTTGATCTTATGATGGACGGTAATTGTGGAAAAGTTGTATTACATCCTTAAATAGAAATTAATAGGAGGAAATGATAATGAGAGGCTTCGAATATTTGCAAAATGAACTAGATGAGATGAAAAGACAAGGAACTTTCAGAAAATTAATTCCTTTAGAAAGTGATCAGGGTGCAAAGGTAGTTATTAATGGAAGAGAAGTGATACAGCTTTCTTCAAATAATTATTTAGGTTTAACAAGTCATCCCCGTTTAACTCATGCAGCAAAAGCAGCTGTGGAAACTTATGGGGCTGGAACTGGTTCTGTACGAACAATTGCTGGGACATTCAATATGCATCAAGAACTTGAAGAAAAACTTGCTAAGTTTAAACACACAGAAGCAGCATTGGTATTTCAATCTGGATTCACAACCAATCAAGGTGTTCTTTCATCCATTTTAACTAAGGATGATGTCGTGATTTCTGATTCATTAAATCACGCATCTATTATTGATGGTATCCGTTTAACTAAAGCAGCAAGAAAAGTATATCAACATATAGATATGGCTGACCTAGAGAGGGCATTAAAAGAGTCAGAGGATTTTAGAGTAAGGATTATTGTAACTGACGGTGTTTTCTCAATGGATGGTAATATTGCACCGCTACCAGAAATTGTTGATTTAGCTGAAAAATATGATGCACTAATAATGGTAGATGATGCACATGCTTCAGGTGTTTTAGGTGAAAATGGACGTGGTACAGTTAATCATTTCGGATTAGACGGACGTGTTCATATTCAAGTCGGAACGTTAAGTAAAGCTGTTGGTGTATTAGGTGGCTATGTTGCAAGCTCTAAGACTCTTATTGATTACTTAATTCATAAAGGAAGACCATTTTTATTTAGTACATCACATCCACCAGCAGTTACTGCAGCTTGTATGGAGGCAATTGACGTGTTATTAGATGAACCTGAATTGATTGCAAAGCTTTGGGAAAATACAAAATTCTTCAAAGAAGGACTTCAAAATTTAGGCTTCAATACTGGAAAAAGTGGTACCCCAATTACCCCTGTAATCGTTGGTGATGAGGCTTTATCTCATAGATTCTCTGATAAACTATTGGAATATGGAGTTTTCGCACAAGGAATTGCATTTCCTACAGTTGCAAAAGGTTTAGCAAGGGTTAGAACGATTGTTACGGCTGAGCACTCTAAAGAGGAGCTGCAAGAAGCTCTTAATATATTTGAGAAAGCTGGTAAAGAGCTTAACATTATTTAATAGCAATAAAATATTTGAAGTGAAGATATTATATTCATGCAAAAAAAGACAGTGGTATATTATACGGATGTCTCAGTTTGTAGACAAAGTATGCTTTCAAACCCTTCAGACTGATTGAAAACGATTGACTTTCGAGGCGCAAAGCCTTGATAGGAGCGGAGTTACTCTGTATGGTAATGGGCACCTCAGCATGTTGAGTAGAAAAAAGCGAGCGTTTGTCAACAGTCTAAAGACAGTGGTATCTAATACCGCTGTTTTTTAATGCAAAAAAGAGGTGTGGTTTAAATGAATTTTTCACAAACTAATAAAATATATTTATGTTTTGGATAACATTATCTAAGGGAAGGATCCGCCTTTTTAACACTTGTTTCGAACGTAATTTAACAAGAAAATCAAGAAAATTCGATTTTGTTGGAAGATCTGAGATAACAGGCTGGAAATTATTAGTTGCGACCTTCTCTTGTACATAATTTTCTAATGCGTGAATCACAGTTACTTCATGCTTCTCTTCTAAAGAGGTCCATCTTTCAATTTCTTTCCACGAAAAATTTGAACTAATGAAAAGTTCGTCCCAACCTTCTGTTACAGGAAATTGAATATGCTCCTCCATCCACAAAATAACATCACTTGAATGGAAATCACCTAGATGAGAAAGTGCTTCATATCCAGTTATCTTTTTATTAGATTGTTGTTCAAGAAAATTAAATACTAAAGATAATCCTGTAGCCCTATTAATACACATTGAAGTTAGAAATGATCGCAATCTTGGATCCAGAATATCTTGGTTTGCTTCCCACAAACTTCTAACCCATGACTCTGCATCATTTCCCAAAACTCTTCCGATCACCTCACATATGATCTTCTGCTTTATATATCCCTCTTTTTTATCTAATTCTACTAAGAGGTAATCAAATATGTTTTTTCTGTTGAATTTTCCGAGGAATTCGATTGATTTTTCATCTAACCTTTCTCGATAAACAGTAAAATCTATTAACTGTTTCATGCTATTTCTCACATCATTTAGAGTTGTCTCTGAAAATGACTCAAACCAATCCTTCCATTTTGCAGCAACAGGACTTGTCGTATCCAACCCTGATTCAATAAGAAAATATTCAAGTTGCCATTTTTCACTACCAATACATCCTAGTTCAGTTATTTTAAATAAATAATCGATAAATGATTCTGCAATATAAGTAACTGTGTCTTCTTCATGATCCCAATAAATTACTGGTTTCTCATCACTTTCAACAGACATATCGAACGCATAAATATCTCCGTTTCCAGTATGAGAAAACTCTAGTTTTCCTCTAAGTGTTACAGCATAATCTTCTCCGTCTTCCATAAGTTCGTCAGCTAATAAATCTAAATTTTGAAGGAAATCTATGTTCCAATTTATTTCTCCAGAGGATATTTGGTTAAATTCACTTGGAATAATTGTATCTTCAGAAAATGAGTAATAAAAAGAGAGAGATGTTCCTAAGTTTTTTAAAATGTATTTAAATGATTCTGGTAATTGATATCCTAACTCTTTTTCTTTAGCTTCTATCTCCTGTATCGATGCTTTTTTTCCAATTTCAATGTGATGAACTACGCCGTTATTGTTCTTTAATCTTTGTAATATTTGATCCCATTTTAATAAAAGGTATGTAATATCATTCATTATTTTCACTCCCGCATCAGTAACTTATTTTAAATTATAGTTTTAACAATGCTGTATTGAAAAGGCTTTTTGTGTAAACTTTGTTGCTTTTATAACTTTAAGAATAACACTCAGTATAAATCATTGTGGCATCTTTTCTTATTAAATTTTACCTTTAGTCATCAAGAAACTTTTCACTGTAATTTTTATGAGAACTGAACTAACAAAGTTTAACCAAGTTAATATTTAATAAATCTATAAACATATACTGGGCATACTTAAGAAGATGAATTGATATAGATAGGGGTGTTTTGATGAAAGCAGTAACATATCAAGGTCCTAATAATGTAGTTGTCAAAGAAGTGCCAGATGCAAAACTTGAAAAAAATGATGATATTATTGTAAAAATAACTTCAACCGCTATTTGTGGTTCTGATTTGCATTTGTATCAAGGAAATATGCCATTACCAGATGGATATATTATTGGCCATGAACCAATGGGGATCGTTGAGGAAGTTGGACCAGAAGTAACAAAGGTGAAAAAAGGTGACAGAGTTGTTATCCCATTTAATGTTTCTTGTGGGGAATGCGTTTATTGTCAAAGTGATTTAACAAGTCAATGTGATAACTCTAATCCTCATTATGATTCAGGTGGTTTATTTGGGTATACTGAAAAATTCGGTGATCATCCGGGTGGACAGGCTGAATATTTAAAGGTCCCATTTGGTAATTACACACCATTTTTAATTCCAGAGTCTTGTGAATTAGAAGACGACTCACTACTATTTTTATCAGACGTTTTGCCAACTGCTTATTGGAGTGTAGAACATGCAGGTGTTAAAAAAGATGATACGGTAATCGTTCTTGGAAGTGGCCCAGTAGGTTTAATGGCTCAAAAGTTTGCATGGATGAAAGGAGCAAAGCGAGTTATTGCTGTTGATTATGAAACATATCGTCTTAACCATGCAAAAGAAAAGAATAAAGTTGAAGTTTTTGACTTTACAGAATATCCAGACATGGGAGAACATTTAAAAGAAATTACACAAGGTGGAGCAGATGTTGTTATTGATTGTGTTGGTATGGATGGTAAAAAATCTCCACTAGAATATATTGAACAAAAGCTTAAATTACAAGGTGGCACTTTAGGCGCGATTCAAATTGCCACAAAAGCAGTGAGAAAATGTGGAACAGTCCAACTTACAGGTGTTTATGGAGCAAACTATAATGCCTTTCCCTTAGGCGCCTTTTTTGCAAGAAATATATCTCTTAAGATGGGGCAAGCTCCCGTTATCCCAATCATGCCAAAGATATACGACATGATCTCGAACAAAGAACTTGATCCACAAGAAATTATTACACATAAAACTTCGTTAAATGATGCTGAACATGCATATAAAATTTTTAATGGACATGAAGACCAATGCATCAAGGTTGTATTAAAACCATAATCATTTCGTTAACTCAGAAGAATTAAATTCTTCTGAGTTAATTCTTCTCAAAGTTGAATACGTCGGTATAACTTTAGCATCGAGACCCCAAGACGTTAATGTTTTAATGCTCAACGACAATGGAATTGATTTCTTTACGTTTTAATATAAGCTCTTGTCTGAAAGATTGTTGTTAATTGACATAATCTTGCCGCTTATGTTTAAACATAATAATTTCTTCTAAAATGAGTTTTTCTTAACAAATTCTTACAAAAAGCCTGATAAAAAGAATTTTCAACCATTTTTCATCTTGTTAAAAATAAAGTAAACTAGTAAAAGTATATAGTACGATTAATAGATTAATAATGTAAGGTGATAATTAATGAAAGTAATCATAGCAGAAAAACCAGATCAAGCTTCTACATTGTGCGCCCAATTTCAAAGGGTGAAAAGAGATGGCTATTTTGAAATAAAACCAAATGACCTATTTCCAAATGGAGCATATTGCACTTGGGCTATCGGACATTTAACTCAATTAAGTGCACCTGAAAACTATAAAGCTGAATGGAAAAAGTGGTCACTCTCAATGTTACCAATTATTCCAGATAAGTTTCAATATGAAGTAACAAAATCAAAAGCAAAACAATTTCAGGTTGTTAAACAGCTAATAAAAAATCCAGCTGTTAAGGAAATTATACATGCGGGAGATGCTGGACGCGAAGGTGAGTTGATCGTCCGTAATATTATTAGTTTATCAGGTGTGAAAAAGCCGTTAAAAAGATTGTGGATTTCCTCTTTAACTTCTGCCGCGATTCTTGAAGGCTTTCGCCAATTGCTGGATGATGAAAAAACAAAAAATCTTTATTATGAAGCTTATTCACGTGCTTGTGCAGATTGGTTAGTTGGTATGAATGCTTCTAGAGTATATTCACTTTTATTAAAGCAAAAAGGAATGAATGATGTTTTCTCGGCAGGGCGTGTGCAAACACCAACGTTGGCATTAATCGTAAAACGAGAAAAAGAAATTGATGAATTTAAACCTGAGCCTTTTTGGGAAATTATTGCGACGTTTAAAGTAAATGGAAAGAAATATAAAGGGAAATGGCAAAAAGACAACCAAACACGTGTGATGGAAGAAGCACTTGCTCAGAAAATAGCTACCTTTTGTCAAGACAAGACAGCAGAAATAAAAGAACTAATAACTGAGCGGAAGGAATATCAACCACCGCTACTTTTTAATTTATCATCTTTACAAGCAACAGCGAATAAAGCATTTAAGTTTTCGCCGAAGAAAACATTAGATATTGTACAATCTCTTTATCAAAAAGGTATTGTTTCTTATCCTCGTAGTGATTCAACATATGTAACAAAAGGAGAAGCTGAACAATTTCCTGATATATTATCAAAACTTAGTAAGTTTGAAGAATATAAAGATCTTTTTCCTTTACCAAAACAATCAATTTTAAACAACACAAGGTATGTTAATGAAAAAAAGGTAACAGATCACTATGCGATTATTCCAACGGAACAAGTACGAGACCCTAAGCGAATGTCTGGGGATGAACAAAAAATGTATGATATGATCGTGCGCAGATTAATTTCAGCTCATTATGACAAAGCAATTTTTGATTACTCAACATTAATAACTCTAGTTGATGGCCGTGCAGAATTTATCACTAAAGGTAAACAACAGATTCAAGAGGGTTGGCGCAAGGTTATTTATCAAGATGATAAAGATAAAGATGAATTACTACCAAATGTCCAAAAAGGTGATAGTGGACATGTAGAAAAAATCGAAACAAAGGAGGGGAAAACACAACCTCCTAAACGGTATACAGAAGGACAGCTCATCACTTTAATGAAGACAGCAGGAAAATATCTAGATAATGATGAATTAGAAAAAATCTTAAGCAAAGTAGAAGGTTTAGGTACAGAAGCGACAAGAGCAGGCATTATTACGATGCTTCAAGACCGTAAATACATTGAAGTAAAACGCAATCAAGTGTATGCGACAGATAAAGGGAAGGTTCTGATTGAAGCAGTAGGAGATCATGTTTTAGCCTCCCCGGAAATGACAGCTAAATGGGAGCAACGTTTATCAGAAATAGGTGAGGGTTTAGCATCTCCTGCTATATTTATGGAACAAACGAAAAAACTATCAACTAAAATTGTTTCAGATGCTATTTCTGTTGCAACAACATGGAATTTTGAAGGGTTAAATGTTGAATCAATTCAAAGAACATCTTCACGTTTTACACTAGGGAAAAATGTAGGGAAATGTAAATTATGTGAAGGAGATATTGTTGATAAAGGTGAGTTTTATGGTTGCACAAACTACAAGCAAAACAGTTGTAACTTTACAATATCAAAAAAAATTCTAAGTAAGAAAATTTCCCAAACAAATATTCAGAAACTATTAAAGGGAGAGAAATCCAATTTAATTAAAGGATTTAAAAAAGGAGATAAAACATTTGATGCAAAATTAGAATGGAAAGAAGGAAAAATACAATTCATTTTTGAAGCTGCACATTCCAAAAACTAGATTCGCATTTTAATTGAAAAACGTGTACAATTTCCTTACAGATTTCTTTAAGATTGTTTTCTGCGTTTATAAACGATATACTATTAAGTTGTATGTTTCTCTATTTTATTTAATGGAATTTTACAGAACTGACCAATAAAAGTTTTAGGTTACTAAAACGATATAAATGTTGAACAAAAGGTAAACGGGTAGTTAGAAAGGAGAATGACAGAATGAATGAACAACAGCGTAAGGAAAATACTCAAGTAAACCCTTCGGACAAAAAATCCGATAAGGACTACAGCCAGTATTTCCAAGCCGTGTACATGCCTCCTTCGTTAAAGGATGCAAAAAAACGTGGTAAAGAAGAAGTAAAATATGATGGTTTTTCTATTCCTGAAGAATATAGAGGAATGGGACAAGGTAAGAAATTCTACATTCGCACATATGGGTGCCAAATGAATGAACATGATACAGAGGTTATGGCGGGTATATTTATGGCGTTAGGCTATGAACCTACTGATGGTGTTGAAGATGCCAATGTTATTTTATTAAATACTTGTGCAATCCGCGAAAATGCGGAAAACAAAGTGTTTGGGGAACTTGGGCATTTAAAGACTTTAAAGAAAAGAAGACCTGATTTATTATTAGGTGTGTGTGGTTGTATGTCACAGGAAGAATCTGTCGTTAACCGTATACTAAAAGTTCATCCATTTGTTGATATGATCTTTGGTACACATAATATCCACAGGTTACCTAGCATTCTTCATGAAGCATATATGTCTAAAGAAATGGTTGTAGAAGTATGGTCTAAAGAAGGAGATGTTATTGAGAACCTTCCAAAAGTCCGTAAAGGTAATATTAAGGCATGGGTAAACATTATGTATGGATGTGATAAGTTCTGTACTTACTGCATTGTTCCTTACACTCGTGGAAAAGAACGTAGCAGACGTCCAGAAGAAATTATTCAAGAAGTTCGTCATTTAGCTGCACAGGGCTATAAAGAGATAACACTTCTAGGGCAAAATGTTAATGCATATGGTAAGGATTTTGAAGACATTGAGTATGGTTTAGCAAACTTAATGGATGAGATATCAAAAATTGATATTTCAAGACTACGTTTTACAACAAGTCATCCAAGAGATTTTGATGATCACCTTATTGAAGTCTTAGCAAAAGGTGGAAATCTTTTAGATCATATTCATTTACCAGTTCAATCAGGTAGCTCGGACATTCTAAAGATTATGGCTCGCAAATATAGTCGTGAACATTATTTAGAACTTGTTCGTAAAATTAAACAAGCAATGCCAAATGCTTCTTTAACAACTGACATTATTGTTGGCTTCCCTAACGAAACTGAAGAGCAATTCGAAGAAACACTTTCATTATATCGGGAAGTAGAATTTGATAGTGCTTATACGTTTATTTATTCGCCTCGTGAAGGTACGCCTGCTGCAAAAATGGAAGATAATGTACCAATGGAAGTGAAAAAAGAACGTCTACAACGTTTAAATGCTCTTGTGAATGAAACATCAGCTAAGAAACTAAAAGAATATGAAGGTAAAGTTGTTAATGTTCTTGTAGAAGGTGAAAGTAAAAATAATCCTGAAGTTTTAGCTGGTTATACTGAAAAAAGTAAGCTAGTAAACTTTAAAGCACCAAAGTCTGCCATTGGGCAAATTGTTAAAGTGAAAATTACAAAAGCTAAAACATGGACGCTTAATGGAGAAATGGTAGAAGAAGCGGTTGAGGTGAATTAAAATGACAACATTATATTCAAAAGAAGATATCGTAGCAAAAGCACGAGAATTAGCACAAATGATTTCAGAGTCAAACGAAGTTGATTTCTTTAAACGTGCAGAAGCACAAATTAATGAAAATCAAAAGGTTCGTGAAATGATCTCAAGTATTAAGAGCCTACAAAAACAAGCTGTTAACTTCCAACATTATGGAAAACATGAAGCGTTAAAACAAGTGGAAGAAAAAATCGAAAAAATTCAGAGTCAATTAGATGAAATTCCTATTATTCAAGAATTCCAAGACTCTCAAGTTGAGGTGAATGAGTTACTTCAACTTGTATCACACACAATCTCTAACAAAGTAACAAATGAAGTCATCTCATCTACTGGGGGAGATCTCTTAGCAGGAGAAACAGGATCTAAAGTCCGTAGCTCAACAGGTGGAAGCTGTTCTTAAATAATTATAAAGGGCTTGCGATTAACGAAGTAGGCACTTCTGTAGGATAAGCAAATAATTTAACATTGAAAAGACCAAATCACAAAAGTGGTTTGGTCTTTTCTGATTTTAGAAGCATTTCGTTTTATTCTTCTTAATGGATGATTTTTTTGATGATCCCACACCCTCATTTTATTTTTGGAATTACATAAAGCTACAATAATTTCTTTTACGAGCTAAGATCACGAGAGAAACTCGTTGAACAAAGAAGACATAATAAAAATTATCATTAATTAAGCATATATTATCTGAAATGGACATAAATTTCTTTGAACACTAGAAGAAATACATTCTAAAAAGCAATCATTGTCTTATTGCGGTAGAAACGACAAGTGTCAAACAGCTGGTTGTTATTTTTAAGAATAAGAAAGTCCTTTGTTTTTTTATCTAAGAACATGCACCTTTTTTGTTTTTTAGGCACATATTTCATTCATGCAGCATACAATGAACTATAAAGGTTCATGAATTGGATAATCATGTCATCAATTCATTTTATTATTTAGCACATATGTTACTAGCCTAGCATAGGATTTAATGAAGATTTATTGAGGAGGGTATGCTCGAATGTCTGAATACAGAGAGATTATTACAAAAGCAGTTGTTGCGAAAGGTCGCAAATTTACACAATGTACACATACGATTTCACCATCGCAAAAACCTGCGAGCATTTTAGGTGGCTGGATTATTAACCATAATTATGATGCTCATAAAAATGGGAAAACAGTTGAAGTAGAAGGTACTTATGACATTAACGTTTGGTATTCTTACAACGAAAACACAAAAACAGAAGTTGTAACTGAACGGGTAACATATGTCGATGTGATTAAGCTTCGATACAAAGATGACAATTTTATTGATGATGAACATGAAGTGATTTGTAAAGCTCTTCAACAACCTAATTGCTTAGAGGTAACGATTTCACCAAATGGCAATAAAATCATCGTTCAAGCTGAAAGAGAACATCTTGCTGAAGTGATTGGAGAAACAAAAGTATGTGTTCATGTTAATCCAGAAGGCTGTGATGATGATGAAGATTGGGAAGAAGAATTAGATGACGAATTTGAAGATTTAAATCCTGAATTTTTAGTAGGCGATGTGGAAGAGTAACTAGGAGGATAATGCCTCCTAGTTTTTCTTGTGTTTTGGCTTTGAAAAATGTCTTGGACATTGATTTCCGTTAAAGATAGTTGCTTTCCTCAGGGAAAAAATAAGTACCTTCTTGTTTAGGAGAAGAATACTTAAAAGCCTAACTACTGACTTTTTCTAAGAGAAAAATCTTCCTAGGTCCGTGATTCCCCGTAACTTAATAGCATGCGGATTTGTTTGAATGTTGCACTAAGGAAGAGTAACTTACTAATTATAAACTTGTCCATGCAACAAGAAACCCCACCATTTTAAAAGTGGGAATATCATTCTTATCGAAAAGATAAGATAAGAGTAGAATACTAGTAACAGAATTTATCATTTTCTAATTTATGTGTTTTGTCATGTTGTTTGTAGTTGCTGTTGAGCTAATTCTTTATATAATGTATGTTTCTGCAATAATTGCTGATGTGTGCCACAACCTGTGATTTCCCCTTGTTCAAGGACAACAATTTGATCGGCTTCAATAACAGTTGAAAGGCGATGAGCAATGACTAATGTTGTTCTTCCAATCATTAAATGTTCTAATGCTTCTTGCACGAGTTTTTCTGATGAACTATCGAGGTTAGAAGTTGCTTCATCAAGTAAAAGTATTTTTGGATTTCTGATTAATGCTCTTGCAATAGCAATGCGCTGCCGCTGTCCTCCAGATAGTTTCATCCCTCTTTCTCCTACCTCAGTTTTTAAGCCATCTGGTAGACGTGCAATAAATTCCATCGCATTTGCTTGTTGTGCCGCTTGTTCCACTTCATTGATTGAAACCGTTCGCTGTATTCCATATGTGATATTTTCCATTATGCTACCTGACATGATTGGACTTTCTTGTGATACATAACCAATTTCACTTCGCCAAGATTGTAAATCGAAGGTATCAATATTTTTATCACCTAATAAAATTTTTCCCATATCAGTTAAATAAAATCGTTCTAATAATGAAAATAATGTTGTTTTTCCACTGCCACTTGGTCCAACAAAGGCCGTTGTTTTACCATTAGGAATGAAAAGAGAAATGTTCTTCAAAATGAGATCCTTACTATAAGAAAAAGAAACATTTTCAAATTTTATTGGCTGTGAAGGATTTTCTACAGCGGGTTTAATTGCAGGATTTTCAACTTCTATTGAAAGAATTTCTTTCATTCTTTCCGTTGCACCCATTGCTTTTTGAAAAGCTGTAAAAGCAGTTGCCATTGAGCTAAAAGGGATAATAATTTGAAACATGTAAATAATTATGGCCACTAAAGAACCAGCAGAAAGCTCTCCAGATGCAACCCGAACTCCTCCATAACCAATTAATAAAATCAAAATAAGCATCATGATAAACGTCATAAACGGTGATATAATTGCTTGAATACGTGCTTCTTTTAGGCCGAATTGAAACAAATGTGTGATGCCTTCTTTTCCTTTCTCCATCTCTATATTTTCTGCATGATAAGCTTTAACCAATCGGATTTCAGAAAGTACTCTTCCTAAGTTTCCTGAGAAACTAGCCATTTCATCTTGCATTAATTTTGATATCGTAAACATTTTTCTACCAAGTGGTATGAAAACAAGTAAAGAAGTAGGAATTGCTATTAACATGATCGCAGTCATTTTCCAATCAATAATACAAAGAATAATAATTGTGGCGACAATTGATATAAAACCTGTTACAAAAGTAATCAAATGTTGGGTAATCAATGTTTTTACTGTATTTGTATCTTGTGTGACTCTGCTCATTGTTTCACCAGATTCATGTTTATCAAAAAAAGAAATTGGAAGTTTGAGGATATGGGCCCATAATCTTTCACGAATGGATGAGACCACTTTTTCACCTATATATGTCATTAAATAATAAGCAAACCCAGACGTAACAGTTTGGAGTACAAATGCTAAAGTCAGTAATAGAATGATAGATAACTCCAATGAAGATGAAGCTAATTGATCAACTAAATCTTTAGTGAGAAGCGGTACAATTAGACCTGAACCTGTTTCAATGATGCTTAATAAAATGGCCACGATTAAGATACCTTTTGGTGGATTTGATTTTCTTAACATATTCCAAAAGGCTTTTACTGTTTCTCCTTTGATTTGTTTATTTTCCATATAGGTTCACTCCTATTTTTGTTAAATAAATTTCAAAGGCTTTTGCTAACCATTCTTCTTCTTCCTTTGTAAATGGTGAAGGAAATAACCAAGGATCATCATCTACATTTTCTGGGATATCTTCTAATAATGTAGTGAAATTCATACCAGAAACCTCTTCTGTAAGCTGTATATATTCATAGATTATTTGCTGTATTTCAGTACATCCAGGATCTTTACCAAATAAATCTTTTAGTTTAGAAGATAACTCAAAAAAAGATTTTTCAATTTGTTTTTGCTTCTCATCACTATGAAGATACATTTGTTGTACTTTATCTTCTTCAAAGATTGTTTTTAGCCACTCTTTTTGTGCATCTTCATTTTGAATCATATGGATTAAAAAAATAAAAATTGATGGATCAATTTTTTTGTTATCATCAACAAGATGTAAAGCATGATCAAGTGTGTTAATCATTTGTTCAATTTGTGCTTTCTTCTCAAGCATTTTTTGTTTTTGGTACTGTAAAGACTCTTTTAGATCCCAGTTACTTGATATCATCAGTTCGCTTATTTCCTCTAGTGAATAGCCTAAAAATTTTAAAGATATTATTTTTTGTAAGGTAATGATATCTGTATCGTTGTAATATCTTCTACCTTTATCTGATACAAAAGAGGGATGTAAAATTCCAATTTCATCATAATAATGAAGAGTGCGTATTGTTGTCATCGTCTTTTTTGCGAATTCTCCAATTGAATAAGTTTTTGACATGTTTTTTCTCCTTTTCACTAATTCTTTTATTCTATAACCTTATTTTAGAATCTAACGTAACGTTAGATGCAATGTTTTTTTTGATTTATTTTAGATTCCTCTGTTTCCCTTATGCAATTACACCAAGAATTTGTCGATCTATGGTATAATAAAATGTATTTTTATAGAACGTTTAGGTGATATTGGGGGATAAAAATGGCAACATATACGCCGATGATACAGCAATATTTGAAGATTAAGGCAAATTATCAAGATGCCTTTTTATTTTTTCGTTTAGGTGATTTTTATGAAATGTTTTTTGATGATGCCGTTCATGCATCACAGGAACTCGAAATTACATTAACAAGTCGTGATGGTGGCGGAGAAGACCGAATTCCAATGTGTGGAGTTCCATATCATTCTGCACCTAACTATATTGAACAGCTTATTACAAAAGGTTATAAAGTAGCGATCTGTGAACAAACAGAAGATCCAAAGCAAGCAAAAGGTGTTGTTAGAAGGGAAGTAGTACAGCTAATTACACCTGGTACTGTTATGGATGGAAAAGCGATACAAGATAAAGAGAATAATTACATTGCTTCTCTTACAGCTTTTGACTCACAGTTTGGTCTTGCGTTGAGTGATTTAACTACAGGCGAAAACCTTGTAGCTCTCTGTGCCAGCTTTGATGAGCTTTTAAATGAAGTTTATTCTGTTGGAGCCAAGGAAGTTGTCATTTCAAGTGAATTTCCTGATCACTTAAAAAAACAGTTGGTTGACCGCTGTGAAGCAACTTTGTCTTATCAATTAGACACAGATGTTTCTTCAAATCTTGAAGTTCTAATGAATCAAGTTGATGATGAGCGTCTTGTGATAACTTTTGGTAGGTTAATCACATATCTACAACGTACACAAAAAAGAAGTCTAGATCATCTTCAGCAAGTAAAAGTCTATTATTTACAAGATGCAATGAAAATAGATTTATATTCAAAACGCAATTTAGAATTAACAGAGACGATTCGTTCAAAAGGAAAAAAGGGGTCACTTCTCTGGCTGTTAGATGAAACTAAAACAGCTATGGGTGGACGCTTATTAAAGCAGTGGGTAGATAAACCTCTTGTAGATCGTTCGTTGATTGAAGAACGCTTATTAATGGTGGAAACATTAATAGAGAATTATTTTGAAAGAGAAGATCTACGACAGCTTTTAAAGGAAGTTTATGACTTAGAACGACTAGCTGGTCGAGTCGCTTTCGGTAACGTAAATGCAAGAGACTTAATACAATTGAAAAAGTCATTACAGCAAGTTCCAGAGATTGAAAAGCTCTGTCAATCATTGCTAAAAGAAGGATATTTTTCACAGCAACTAGATCCATGTGCTGATTTAACCATGCTATTAGAAGAAGCTATTATTGAAAACCCTCCTTTATCTATAAAAGAAGGAAGCATTATTAAGGATGGTTATCATGGTCAATTAGACCAATATCGCGATGCAAGTCGAAATGGGAAAACGTGGATAGCGCAGCTTGAGCAGCAAGAGCGTCAGAAAACGGGTATTAAATCATTAAAGATAGGTTATAACAAAGTTTTTGGTTATTTTATTGAGGTTACAAGAGCAAATCTTCACTTATTAGAAGAAGGTTTATATGAGCGGAAGCAAACTTTATCAAATGCTGAACGTTTTATTACTCCAGACCTAAAAGAAAAAGAGTCATTAATTTTAGAAGCTGAAGAAAAAATCGTAGAATTAGAATATCAGCTATTTGTAGAAATTCGTGATAAAATAAAAAACTATATTCCAAGGTTACAAGGTTTAGCAAAACACTTAAGTCAATTAGATGTTTTACAATGTTTTGCAACTGTTAGTGAAAATCGTCATTATTGTAAACCTGAATTTTCAAGAAAAGGTGAGCTATCGATTAAAGATGGACGTCATCCTGTTGTTGAAAAAGTGATGGATTCACAAGAATACGTAGCAAATGATTGCTCGTTTAGTGAAAAAAGAGCAATGTTACTTATTACTGGTCCTAACATGTCCGGTAAAAGCACTTATATGAGACAAGTCGCTTTAACATCAATTCTTGCACAAATTGGTTGTTATGTACCTGCTTCAACTGCTGTTTTACCTATTTTTGATCAAATTTTCACTAGAATAGGTGCGGCAGATGATTTAATATCAGGACAAAGTACATTTATGGTAGAAATGCTAGAAGCAAGAAATGCGATCGCAAATGCAACTTCACAAAGTTTAATATTGTTTGATGAAATTGGACGAGGTACTTCTACTTATGATGGTATGGCATTAGCACAGGCGATTATAGAGCATATCCATGAACAAATTGGGGCAAAAACTCTATTCTCAACACACTATCATGAATTAACTGTTCTTGAAGAACAATTACATTCTTTAAAAAATATACATGTTAAAGCAATTGAAGAAAACGGACGAGTTGTTTTTTTACACAAAATAGAGGAAGGTGCAGCAGATAAGAGTTATGGCATACATGTTGCAGAACTTGCAGATCTTCCAAGCTCACTAATAAAAAGAGCAAAAGAAATTTTAGTTGAGTTAGAAAAAGAAAAAACAGAAGCAATACCTTTAGTAAAAAAAGATATTGTGAAGGAAGAGATCTTTTCAGATTCGCAACTATCGTTATTTCCGACTGAAAAACAAACATCAAATAAAATTCAGCAGATTCCTAAAAAAGAACAAGCAGCAATAGACCTTTTAAAATCATTAAATCTACTAGAAATGACACCATTAGATGCTATGAATCAACTTTATCAGTTACAAAAAAAGATTAAATCTTAAGCTCTGTTTTCCTTTACTTTAGAAAGGGTGGTGATATTTATGGGAAAGATCATACGCCTCGATGATTCACTATCAAATAAAATTGCAGCAGGTGAAGTTGTAGAACGACCGGCATCTGTTGTAAAAGAAATACTCGAGAACGCAATTGATGCCAATAGTACAGTAGTTGAAATTGACATAGAAGAAGCTGGCTTAAGTAAAATTCGAATTGTAGATAATGGTGACGGAATTGAACAAGATGATTGTTTAAATGCTTTTCATCGCCATGCCACAAGTAAAATTAAAGATGAAAATGATTTATTCCGAATTCGTACTTTAGGATTTCGAGGTGAAGCTTTACCAAGTATTGCTTCTGTTTCACTTCTTGATATGAAAACGAGTACTGGTGAAGGTGCAGGAACGAACTTAATCTTATCGGGTGGAAAGATAGAAAAGCACGAATCAACAGCAAGTCGAAAAGGTACTGATATTACAGTAAGAAACCTATTTTTCAATACACCTGCCCGTTTAAAATATATGAAAACTATTCATACTGAATTAGGAAATATAACCGATATTGTCAATCGAATTGCTTTAGCGCATCCAGAGGTATCCATTCGTCTAGTTCATAACGGCAAAAAGCTTCTACACACAAATGGTAGTGGAGACGTTCGCCAAGTTCTAGCTGCAATCTATGGTCTCTCAATTGCGAAGAAAATGAAAAAGCTCTCCTTAGAATCTTTAGACTTTCAGGTTACTGGTTATATTGCATTACCTGAAATCACAAGAGCTTCTAGAAACTATATTTCAACAATTATTAATGGTCGTTTTATTAAAAATTATTCTCTTGTCAAAGCGATTCAACAGGGATATCACACTTTACTTCCAATTGGTCGATTTCCAATTGTCTTTTTAGAAATAAAAATGGACCCTTTGCTTGTTGATGTGAATGTACATCCTTCAAAGCTCGAAGTAAGACTAAGCAAAGAGGCTGAATTAAATGAGTTAATAACAAATGGAATAAGAGATGTTTTTAAAAAGCAACAACTTATTCCATCTGTTGAAACACCGAAAATCCAAAAAGTAAAGTCCTTTGACGAACAACAACAATTTACATTTAATCATGGTACTGAAGCGGACCGTCATACTAGTCAAAAGCCTACCCATTTTAACGACTCACCAGTTGTAAAAGAAAGTCCATTATTTAAGGAACGTCCGACTTTAACGAATCCTTTAGAAAATGGAAGAAATGAACAGAAATTAGAAAATTATTTACTCAAAGAACAAAATACTATACCAGAGAAAGATTATGAGGAACGAATTCTAGATGAAATTAATCATACCGAAGAGATCATTCCTCAAAATGAGTACTCAGATCATATAGATGATGATGATGTTTCTTATGAAGAAACAAAACGTATTCCACCTTTGTATCCAATTGGTCAAATGCATGGGACATATATACTAGCGCAAAATGATCAAGGTCTTTTTATAATAGATCAACATGCAGCACAAGAGAGAATCAAGTATGAGTTTTATCGTGAGAAGGTGGGAGACATCCAATCTGAGGTTCAAGAGCTATTAGTTCCTCTTACTTTTGAATACTCTAATGATGAAGTGATGATCATTGAAGAGCATCTAGAAACTCTTTCACAGGTAGGGATATTTCTTGAGTCATTTGGTCGTAATAGTTATATTGTGAGATCACATCCACAATGGTTTCCAAAGGGAAACGAAGTAACAACTATTGAAGAAATCATACAGCAGGTTTTAGATGATAAAAAAATCAATTTAAAAAAATTAAGAGAAGAAGCGGCAATCATGATGAGCTGCAAAGCTTCAATAAAAGCAAACCACCATTTGCGAAGCGATGAAATTTTTGCTTTGTTAGAAGCATTGAGACAAAGCTCTGACCCATTTACATGTCCACATGGTCGACCTATCATTGTTCATTATTCGACTTATGAGATGGAGAAGATGTTTAAACGAGTGATGTGATTTATTAAAAGGTAAAACCGATGATAAATATGGGTTTTACCTTTCTTTTTTGATGTAATGACCACAAAATGACCACATTCATTGCTCAGAGCTAGTTTTTCTTAATGCTTTTGCAAAATTTTCGGCTGATTCAGTTTGTAAATTGGGAGTGACATGACTATATTTATCAAATGTGATAGAAACAATTGCATGACCTAATCGTTCAGATACAACTTTTGGGCTTTCACCTATCTCTAACATGATAGTTGCATGTGTATGTCTCAGATCGTGGAACCTAATCCTTTTGAGACCAGCTAATTTAGTATCATATAAAAACTGCTTATGTATTGTATTTGGATTTACTGGTTCCCCACCATATGATGAAACAACAAAATGCTCGTCAGTTAATTTCATCCCAACTTTCAAAAGTTGTTCTTGTTTTTTAACTCTATAAGACTTCAATTCTTCAATACCCTCATCTATGATGGAGCTATTTCTATTACCACTCGTCGTTTTTGGTTGTTGCAATATTAATCCTTCACCAGATATGTAATAAAGAGAATGTTCTACATAAATTCTCTTTCTATCAAAATCAATATCTTTCCATCTTAGTCCAAGTACTTCTACTCGTCTCATACCGGTATAGATAGCAAGAAAGTATAAAATGAATATATGGTCTTTCTGTTGTCTCATTCTATTAAGAAATATATTACATTCATCAATTGACCAGGTTTCAACTTTTTTCTTAACTCTCTTAGGAGCCTTCACATTGTTCATATGGTTATTTTTGAGGTACTTCCAATCGACAGCTGTCGAGCTGCAGATTTAAGAATTGAATGTATATACTGGACGTATTCTTCAGTTAGCCCTTCATCAAGTAATTCCTGCAGGCTTGGAATGATATTCCGGATGCAAATATCATCTATGCAGGACAGAAAATAAGAGTTAAGTATAAATATGCCCTTCCTAATGGAGGGGCTTAATCATATTTTAAATTAATTATCTATCTACCACACGTACCTGGTCTAAACATATTTATCGCTCCTTTTAAATTCCTCTAAAATACTTTTCTAATAACTTCGTAGCATGCATGTTTATAGCTGGCCCCCAATATCTCATAAATGCAGATATAATATAGATTAGGTGTGAAACTTGTAGAAAAATGTCGTAAAAAGAAGAAATTACTATTGTATAAAAATGTAAAAATTACAAATGAATAGGTCGATATACTCCTTGTGTAAATAATTCTAAAGGAGTGTTTTTATGGTAAATGTAGCAGTTGGCTCTAACCAAAGAGCTATTCGAATGCCCATATCTACTAGTTGGCAAGGAAATTCTTTAAAGAAAGGTTCATCCGGTCAGCACGTAAAAGACCTACAAAACATGTTAAATAAAGTAGGATATAAATTAAGTGCTGATGGAAAATTTGGTAATCAAACAGAAGCTGCAGTTAAGTCTTACCAGAAAAAAATGGGGTTAAGCCAAGATGGCATTGCAGGAAAAAATACTTATTCCAAATTAAAGTCTACTTATACAAAAACAACGATAGTTAATAATCAAACAACAAAAAATAATACTGCAGATTGGACAGGTCAGACTTTAAGGAAAGGGAGTAAAGGAGAGGCTGTTAAAGATCTGCAAAACATGTTAGAAAAAGCAGGGTTTGATGTAGGAAAAGTAGACGGAGTATATGGAGATAAGACAGCTGGCGCACTAAAATCATTCCAGAAAAAAGTTGGAATCAGCCAGGATGGGATTGCTGGATCAACTACATATAGCAAATTGAAAAGTTACAAACCTTCTACGACCACAAAAAAAACATCTTCTGGATGGACTGGTCAAACATTACGAGAAGGAAATAGTGGTGATGCAGTTAAGAGTTTACAGACTATGCTTGAAAAAGCAGGATTTGAATTAGGTACTATTGATGGTAAATTTGGTAATAAGACTGAGTCTGCTGTTAAAGCATTTCAAAAGAAAGTAGGTATTAGTCAAGATGGGATTGCGGGGAATCAAACCTATGCTTATTTGAAAGACTACATAAATAAACCTAAGACTTATACACCACCAAAACCTCAAATTGGTAATACTCTAGTATTATATAATTCTCACGAGAAGGTTATTAATAATAAAAATTCTACATGGGGGGAAGTAAGTAAATCATTAAAGGATATTGCAAAATTAGGATTTGACTTTATAATTGGTGATGATATTAAAACGTTGCTCGATTCTAATGCTAATACTTTAGATAAAGTAATTGCTGGGTTAAGCTTTATTCCAGGTGGTAAGCTTGTTAACGGGGGAATAAAGCTTATAAAAGCTGGAACCAAATTAACAATGAAGTTGGATCCAAAGTTTGCAGAGGTAGTTAATAGTTTAAATCCTAAAACTAGACTACCTAAGACTAATGGGAAATGGGATGGATCCCCTGGAAATGGTAAATGGTATTCAAATAATTCAGATGTAAACTCTGTAACTGGTGGAAAACCAATTGAATTTAAGAATGGGCGACCAGATTTTTCACCATATGCAAAAGGTAATCTAACATTTAAGCCTGGTCAATTAACAGGTACAGATAATGATTTTAAATTAGTATATCAAAAGCTAATGAAGGCAAAAGGATTTGAGTCTGAGAATCAAGCGAAGAAATGGTTGAAAAATCAAGGGTTAACACCACATCATGCAAGTAATGATTCAATTCAATTAGTTCCAACAAAGTTACATAAAAACATACCACATATTGGTTCTGCATCAGATTTAAGAGGAGGATATTAAAATGTATACAGAGTATGAAAAAGATATAATATCTATATTATCTAAATTTAAACTTGAAATATCAGATAATGATACATTTAAAGAAAAATTAAATCTAATTCAGGGAATAGAAGAAAAATACAATTTATTTTTACCTGAAAGTTATAAGTGTTTCCTATTATTATGTAATAATGGCTTTTTTTCTGATACAGTTTCATTTAATATTGAAGATTCAGAATTTTTATTAAACGAGCTCTATTGCTTAACTGGTAATGATAACCTTACTGCACAAATCGAAACATTTTTATTTAGAATGCCACAGAATCTTATACCGATTGGAGAGCGTCCTAATGGTGATCAAGTATGTATAGGTGTGAAAGAAGAAACCAATGAAAGTGTTTTCCTTTGGTATCATGAAAATGAATTAGAAGCTAGGAAAATGATAGGTGAAATAAATTCTGATACTGATACAAATTCTTATTACGAAAACATAGAAATTATTAGTAATAGTTTTTTAAACTTCTTAAACTCATTAAAACTAAATGATAAAATTGCAGAAGAAGTAGACCTTGATGATGTGGAAATTTGGTTAGATGATGATTTACTTAATGATTAATCCGCATTTCATCTATTAAATCTTTGGAATTATACAGATAGTTTTGAAATAGAAACTAACTTAAAAATCCACTTCAAGTATTAGATGATATTCAGTAGGTTGGATCAGAAACTTATATGTAAATTATTATTAAAGTTATGTAATAGATTTTTATCAGAAGGGAGAAATAACAGTAGAATTAAGTAATATTAAATAATAAGTTTAAGAAATACTCTTACAATTGATTAAGTAAGGGTATTTTTTTATTTAAAAAAGAGTAAATATAATAGAGGGAAAATAAAAATAACCCTATTTATAGTCCTATTATCCAGACAAGACATCTTGTATAGATAATAGGATAAGAAAAAGGGTATTATTTCTAGGTTACAAGTTGAAGCTGATTTTTTGGACCTTTTTAAAATGACCACATTATAATAAGTGACCACCAAAATGACCACAGTTTGTCCAATGTTTAACAAAAGTATATGAAAAAGTTATTTGAAATTACATTTATATAGAAAAAAAAATTCAATAAATAAATAGAACGAACGTTCGTGAAAGTCTGTAATTAAACGAGTAATGTAATATTTGTATTATATAATGAAGAGAGGTAAGACTGGTCATTTGATCACAGTCTTACCTTTCTTGTTTATTTTATCAAGTTTTTAAAGAACAGTAGGGATTGAAAACTCAAACAAAAACAGGTTCTAAATATCATATAAGAAATATATGACAACTAAACCTTTAGGTATATAAAACATTTAGTTTTCTATATACATTAAGCTTGGTTAATTTACACTGGCTATTCGTTTGCTTTAAAAACAATTTATTATGTTCTATCCGTAGTAATCTTCGATAATGAAACTTTACTACTCAATCCCTTCTTCTTTACAATTATCATTAAAAAGGAACCATCCGCAAATTCCTCTAAGAAATAGTACTGTCCAAAACGTAATTTTCCAAGTTAATGATCGCGGTGTTTTTTTGGATGATACCTAGATCAGGGGTGATAGGCTTTATATAACTAGTTTTATTCTAACTCAGCCAACAAATAAGAGTGCGGCTGTTTTAAGCGAGGCTTACACTCTGTATGAGAGATAATTAATGGTAAGCATACTTTTCTCTTTTTAATTTGTTTCATTAAGTGAGAAGTAATAATGAATTGAATCAAAACTAATACTTAAATGAAATTATAGTAAATTCATAAAATTTGATAACGTGAAACATTATATAAAGTAGATCATTTCTTTAGCATATGTTAAGCTCTATATTGGTTTTTACTCTAAGTTTGAGTCATTTTAAGTTAATACAATAGATTGATTATTTATTAAAAGGAGAAAAGAATGTCTAAATCCAAAGGAACAATTGAAGCTGAGATTAGTAAGGCAATTACGCAATGGGAAAAGGATTTCCTTGGAAGAGGATCGATATCTGTTAAATCAGATATTCTACGTGATATGATCATCGTGAATCTAAGAGGAATACTAACACCAGCTGAATATGTTGTTGCAGAAACAAAAGACGGCATGTTATTGATTAAGAGAACTCGAACAGAATGTGTTGAATCAGGTGTTGAAGACTTAAAAAAGGTCATTCAAAGTATAACTGGTGAAAAAGTGAAAAGCTTTCATACAGATATAAGCACAAATACGGGTGAGAGAATCATGGTGTTTAAATTGATAAATGATTATGAAAATAGTTTTAATTCTTAAAAAAAAATTAAAAACTTAATTGATGGTAACATTATTATGTAAACTTAATTTTCACCATTTATTATTTTCTTTTAGATAATCATTTTTAATAAAGTAAAATGTTTACAATTATATTAAAAAGGTTACAATAAACTGGTGTTCACGTCATTCACATGATAAGATGATGAACGTAGAATCTATTCTATGTGAAAGAGTGGTTATTATTGGATAGAAAGAAGCTCGTCGTCATCATTGGACCAACAGCAGTAGGTAAAACAAAACTAAGCATTGATCTAGCACATCGTTTAAATGGTGAAATTATTAGTGGTGATTCAATGCAAATTTATAGGGGAATGGATGTAGGTACAGCTAAAATAAGACAAGAGGAAATGGAAAATATTCGTCATCATCTTATTGATATAAAAAACCCTGATGAAGATTATTCAGTTGCTGAATTTCAAGAAACTGTAAGACCTTTGATCAATAACATTGCTTCACTAAATAAGATGCCAATGATTGTTGGTGGGACAGGCTTATACATTCAATCCGTTTTATATGATTATCAATTTACAGAATCACCATCAGATCCTGTTTTTAGAGAGAAACTGACAAAAGTGCTCCAAGAAAAAGGCACAAAAGTGTTGCATGAACAGCTTGAAAAGGTTGATTCTGCATCGGCAAAAAACATTCATCCTAATAATTCAAGAAGAGTAATTCGTGCCCTAGAAGTATACGAATGCACAAAAATACCAATGTCTGAATACATACTAAATCAAGAAAAACATCTTTTATATGATGTTGCTCTTATTGGTTTAACGATGGATCGAGATGTTTTATATGAACGAATAAATCATCGAGTTGACATCATGATTGAACATGGCTTACTAAAAGAAGTAAAGTACCTGATAGACAATGGTCTTCGAGATAGTCAGGCTGCCAAAGCAATAGGCTATAAAGAGTTGTTCGATTACTTCGATGGAAAATGTACAATTGAAGAGGCAATTTTTCAATTAAAACAAAATTCAAGAAGGTATGCAAAACGACAGCTGACGTGGTTCAGAAATAAAATGGATGTAGAATGGTTTGATATGACAGCACCTATAGATCACGAACAAAAGGTAGATGAAATTTTTTCTTACATAGCAGGAAAGTTGGAACTTTAATCGAATTAAATGGTATAGAGAAAAGAGGAGGACGAAACATGAAACAATCAATTAATATTCAAGATCAATTTCTTAATCAACTTCGTAAGGACGGTACATTTGTAACAGTGTTTTTATTAAATGGTTTTCAATTAAGAGGATTAATAAAAGGCTTTGATAACTTTACTGTATTATTAGAGTCTGAAGGAAAACAACAGCTTATATATAAACATGCTATTTCAACTTTTTCACCACAAAAAAATATTCAACTAGAACTTGAATAGAATATATACATAAAAAAAGAACTGATAAGAAAGATCTTATCAGTTCTTTTTTTGTCCTCAATGATTATAGAGCTTAATAGTTATTACATAAAAAAATGGACTTAAAAACCACATCATTAGATTTGTTATTTAAGGCTCTTTTCATAAAGATTGTTGCTTAATGATTTCATTATCTGTTGAAAACAGTGTTTTATCTTATAAAAGGTACAATTTCTAGAAGAAAAGAAAACACTTGACTTTATATAGTGATATTTCCTTTAATTCCTAAAAAACAATAAGTCCAAGAAAATATCCTTTTGGGAAGTAATAGAATTTTTACTTAGATTTAATATTTTACTCAATCGCTGGGTTTTTTAAGTTTATAAAAGTCTTTTTGCAGTTTTCTTTTTAAAGGACATTAAATTTTACAAAATGAGTATTTGTTAAAAAAAACATGGTATAGGTTGTAAAAGCTATTTATATGAATATAAATAAAGGAATGAATATTTCTTGGGAAACCGCAAAAACCAACAGATTTCTTCTGATTTCGCTACCTTTGAAACAATAGATATTCCTATTCATTTTAGGCTGCTGTGATTTTAAAAAATTATTAAAGCCTATGTATAATAAGTAACAAGATTGTGAGGTGGACTTACATGGAATATGATCGAGCAGTCACATATAAGACAAATGGACAGATTAATATTATATTAAATAACCAATCAAAGGAAAATACTGAGACCAGTTCATCTTCTTATGATCTTAAAATTCCTAAAGCTGAAGTGAAACATGCGATCCTAAGGGAGATTGAGGAAGAGATGAGCTCTCTAGTAGGTATGAATGAAATGAAGAAAATGATTAAAGAAATATATGCATGGATTTTTATTAATAAAAAGCGTGAGGAACAAGGTTTAAAAGCAGGTAAGCAAGCTCTGCATATGATGTATAAAGGAAATCCTGGGACTGGAAAAACAACTGTTGCTAGATTAGTAGGTAAATTGTTTTTTCAGATGAATGTATTATCTAAAGGTCACCTTATTGAGGCTGAACGGGCAGATTTAGTAGGCGAATATATAGGTCATACAGCACAAAAAACACGTGATTTAATAAAGAAAGCTCTTGGTGGAATATTGTTTATTGATGAAGCATATTCACTGGCAAGAGGTGGAGAAAAGGATTTCGGTAAGGAAGCCATTGATACATTAGTAAAACATATGGAAGATAAACAACATGATTTTGTGCTCATTTTGGCTGGGTATCCTAAAGAAATGGATAATTTCTTATCATTAAATCCAGGCTTACTTTCTAGATTTCCTCTCGTTGTTGATTTTCCAGATTATTCTGTAGAGGATTTAATGGAGATTTCAAACAGAATGATTGCTGAGCGAGAATATCGCTTTAATCAAGACGCAATGATTAAATTTAAGGAACACCTTATGGAAGTTAAAACCATAACACATCCAGCAAAGTTTAGTAATGGGCGTTATGTAAGAAATATTATAGAAAAATCAATAAGAGCACAGGCAATGAGATTACTATTAACAGATTCTTATCATCGAGATGATCTTTTAACGATTAAAAGTCAGGATTTAGTATTATCAAATGAAAAACCAAATTAATATCTTTATTATAGATGATTTTAGGCAGGCTGACGTGTTTAGTCAGCCTTTTAAAGTTAAGATTGATTGTTGGAAAATGTTTTGGCTTCAACGATATTTCTTTATGAAATGTTAGAAGGTAACGAATTTGCTTCAATGTTCCAGATCCTTGCTTTTTAACCTTGTTGGTACAAATACATCTCCGATTATTAACAGCAACTTAAACTCCCCAAAATACTTGAAGTGTCTCTTCTATCCCAAATATAATGAATTCACAACCCTCAAGAATACATCTTATTAAAAAAAATCTCCGAAAGCCGTTCTTTTTTTCTCAATTTTGTCATACATCATATATCAGATTTTAATTTTTGGAGGAAATGATGAAAATAAAACTAATAATTCTGGGCGTGTTATCTAGTATTTTAATAACTTTAGCAATATTTTTTATCAAGCCATTAGATGAAGGAAAACAAGTAAAAGAGCAAATAAAAACTGAAGAATATAAAACACTCACATATTTAATAACAGAGGTTAACGGTAGTGAGTATTACGGACAATCTATTGATGGTAAAACAAAAATCTATTTTAATAGTGAAAAGATGAAATACCCCATGAAAGATCGTTTGGAAATAAACGATAAAATTATTGCATTTGTTGAACCAGAAAATCATGTAGGTGGACTTGTTAAGGTAGAGAAAATAATAAAAAAAGATTAATTGATCTTGACTAATAATCTCAGGATTATTCTTTCCCATGGAAAGGTACTTTTTTTCCATGGGAAAAAAAGTACCTATTACGCAAACAAAAACATAGCATTTGGCAATTTATTAGCAACAGTACAAAATTTCGATTTAAATTCCCAGTTTGTATTATTTTTCGTAAGGTGCATACTTTCTATCTGGCATAAGTTCTTCAGAACGAGAAGCTTCTTGATTATTCAATGATTGAATTTGTTTTAATTGATCTTTCGAATTACTTTTACCTGAAGCTGTATTAGGATAAACATCGCTAACTGATCCGCTTACTTGGGCAGTGGTTGTAGGAGATGGAATATTATTTCCTTTAGAGCTAGTTCTTGCATTAAAGAAACCTCTTCCACTTTCTGGATTTGAAATAATTCCCAATGTAACGAGAATTCCAAGTATTGAAGTGACATATGTTTCCCAATTAGTTAAGTCAATTTGTAATCCAAGATCTTTCAATATCATATACAAAACAGATGCAATAGACACCCATAATCCGTAATTTTTCCATTTCAAGGTACATAAACACACCTTTCAAAGTTAAGATAATATAATTTATTCAGATGATTACATTCGGTGAGTATAAAAGAATGATAGGCAATGATTTGCAAACATCAATAAATTAAGAAGCATACTCACTTAAGAAATGAATAAAAAACAACTTCTGTTTATATTTGAGTTTCATGAAATCAACAATAAAAAATACGTATGTTAACTATATAGGCTTTATATCTATCTATAAAAAACCTTTTGAACATATTAATATTCTAATAAATTGTATAAATATGTGACTTATGCTTGATTGTTATAGAAAACTGACGATTCAATCGAAAAAAGCTATAGAAATTAATAATGGAAACGCTTTCAGTTGAGGTCATTCCATGTTAAGATATGAATTATTAGAGGGAGTGATCAGGATGAGTGATAACAAATTATTTTTAGAAGAATTGAAATATCTTGTTGAAAATGAATTGTCACTTAATGAATATTTAATTGATCAATTAGAAGAAAGATTTAATAAAAATCCATTTTTAATAACTCAAATATATCAAATATTAGTGAAAAATAAACCTTTGTTACCTTTCTTAAATGATGTAGAATCAGTGGTATATGATTATATAGTTAATGAAGAAATGTTTAATGATAAAACATACTATGGTGCAACACTATTTGTAGCCGAATTGTTTGATACAACACAAACGTATATAAAATGTAAAGTTAGTCAAACAAGTAAAATGATAAAAAAAATAAGTTAAAAAAGTGCATGTGGATGATCGAGTATTTATGTTTACATTAATATTTTCTTTTAGAGAATATCGAAATAAAGTCAGCACTGCTAGACTGTTTAAGACTTGGTACAGTCCAAGTCTTTTTAATTTGCCAAATTATTCATATTAGAGGTAGATGATTTTTTATATAAACTACGGTTAGGAAGTCTCCATTTAAAAGTATATGAACAAACTCTAAGTAGAACAATGGAAATGAATAAAGTGTACAACCCAAAAGGGTTAGAGACGATATTAAATCCAATTAATAATCCTGCCATTATAGCCCAAAACGCATAAATTTCAGCTCGAAGAACTAGTGGTTTACGACCAGCTAAGAGATCACGCACCATACCACCGCCACTTCCAGTTAAAACAGCAGCCACTACAACAGCACTTATTGGATGTTCCATATCTACAGCATAAAGTGCTCCTTGTATGGCAAATGCAGAAAGGCCAATAGCGTCTGTAAAGTTTCCCCATTTATGCCAGTGCTTCAATAATTTATTAGGAAATAAAAAGACAACTGTCATTGCAAACAATGCAACTTGAAAAAGATGACCTTGTTCCCATAGTGCTGAAACAGGGACTCCTATTAATAAATTTCGAATAGCTCCTCCACCGAAGGCTGTTACAATACCTAATATATAGATACCTAAAATATCATATTCTTCTTCCATTGCGACAATTGCTCCGCTTATCGCAAAAGCGATCGTACCTATAATACTTAAAACTTCCCAAGTCATTTTAAAATCCCCCATGTTATCTAATAAGGTGTAACCCGAGATTGATTGTATAGTGTGGTAAACTAAAGGTCAAATGATTTTTTATAAGTTGGTTAAGTGAATTATAATAAGATTAATTAATTTCCTCTTTTTAGTTAATGAAGTAAAATCCAATTCGATTTCTTAAAATAATTGAAGATCGTAAATGAAGTTTATTAATTTAGACTATAATATAGAAATAATTAGAGAATTAGCACAATGTTTGATATGATTAAAGTGCTAAAAATGGCGAGAAGAAAGGGTTTGTTCATTGAATAACACACTTGATGTTTTAAAAGAGAAAGTTATTTTAGTTGGTTGTCAACTTCAAACAATGCATGATGATCATTTTGAATATTCTTTAGAAGAGTTAAGATCTTTAACAAAGACTGCAAATGGAGAGGTACTTCATGTAATAACGCAAAAAAGAGAACGACCACATCCTGCTACATATATCGGTAAGGGTAAAGTAGAAGAAGTATTAAATTTGGTTGAAGAGATCGAACCTGACATTGTCATTTTTAATGATGAACTTTCACCGAGTCAGTTGAGAAATTTATCTATCTTGTTGAATGTTCGAATTATCGATCGTACGCAATTAATATTAGATATATTTGCTCAGCGTGCTAAGTCAAAGGAAGGAAAGCTTCAGGTTGAATTAGCTCAACTTCAATATTTATTGCCTAGGCTAGTTGGACAAGGTATATCCTTATCACGTCAAGGTGGAGGAATTGGGACAAGGGGCCCAGGGGAAACTCAGCTTGAGACAGACAGAAGACATATAAGAAATAGAATCAATGAAATTAAGCAGCAACTTTCCTCAGTTGTTCGACATAGACATAGATATAGAGAGCGTCGTAAAAAAAATCAAGCTTTTCAACTAGCACTTGTTGGATATACGAATGCAGGAAAATCAACGATATTTAATCGTTTAACAACTGCAGGCAGCTTTGAAGAAGATTTGTTATTCGCTACATTAGATCCTATGACTCGTAAAGTCCTACTTCCTTCTTCTTATCAGGCGTTAATAACTGATACTGTTGGATTTATTCAGGATTTACCAACAACCCTTGTTGCTGCTTTTCGTTCAACACTAGAAGAAGTAAAAGAAGCAAATTTAATTTTACATATTGTAGATAGTTCAAACGAAGACTATGCTAATCATGAACAAACAGTTTTTAAGTTGCTTGATCAACTAGAGGTTTCAGATATACCGATAATAACTGTTTATAATAAAAAAGATCAAACACCAGAGTCATTTGTTCCATCACCAACGGAAGATTATGTAACAATCTCTGCTTTTTCTGAAGGAGATTTGCAAAAATTACTTGAAAAGGTTGAAGATCTTGCAAAGACAGGTATGAAGCAATATGTTGTTGAAATACCTGCAAATGAAGGAAGAATACTTTCTCAATTAAAATCTGAAACATTAATTACTTCATTTGAATTTTCTGAAGATGAAGAAATGTATAAGATTGAAGGGTACGTTCTACCATCACATTCGATAAATGGTCAGCTAGAGATGTTTTATGGAGAGGGAAAAGAACATGTTTAATTACTTAAAATATGGTGCTCAGCTTGCACCTCTTGTTACAAAGATTGAAAAAAGAATAAGTGGAATTCATGATGAAATCAATAAACGAAGTGAATTTAACCAATTTAGAGTATTACAAAGCTTTCAAAAGCATCGTGTGAGTGACTCTCATTTTATTCCTACAACAGGTTATGGTTATGACGATATTGGTAGAGACACATTGGAGGAACTATATGCAGATGTTTTTGGAGGCGAGTCAGGATTAGTTCGCCCGCAAATTATATCTGGTACACATGCTATTTCAATAGCTTTGTTTGGTGTTTTAAGACCAGGAGATGAGCTTCTTTATATAACTGGAAAACCATATGACACTCTTGAAGAAATTGTAGGGATAAGAGGAAATGGAATAGGATCATTAAAAGAATTTAATATCGATTATAAGACAGTGGAGTTAACTGAAAAAGGTTCCGTAGATTTTGATGCAGTTAAAAAGGCGATAAGTTCAAAAACAAAAATGATTGGAATTCAGCGTTCCAAGGGCTATGCAAATAGACCTTCCTTTACAATAGAAGAAATTCATGAAATGATTAATTATGTAAGATCATTAAAAAAGGACGTTGTTGTTTTTGTAGATAATTGTTATGGTGAATTTGTTGAGGATCAAGAGCCTTGTCATATTGGTGCTGATTTAATAGCTGGTTCTTTAATTAAGAATCCAGGTGGTGGCCTTGCCAAGACTGGTGGTTACATAGTAGGTAAAAAGAAATTAGTTGAAGCATGCTCTTATCGAATGACATCACCAGGTATTGGATCAGAGGCAGGAGCTTCTTTATATAGTTTGCAAGAAATGTACCAGGGATTCTTCTTAGCACCACACGTAGTAGGTGAAGCATTAAAAGGAGCAGTATTTACTTCAGCATTTCTTGAAGAACTAGGAATGCAAACTTCACCTAAATGGGATAGTGTGAGAACAGATCTTATTCAATCTGTTCAGTTTAATGAACCAAAAACAATGATAGCTTTTTGTCAAGCAATCCAATATGCTTCACCAATCAATTCACATGTAACACCATATCCTAACTATATGCCTGGTTATGAAGATGATGTGATTATGGCTGCGGGTACATTCATTCAGGGAGCAAGTATTGAGCTTTCTGCTGATGGGCCACTAAGGTCACCTTATATCGCATATGTACAAGGTGGGCTCACCTATGCACATGTGAAAATTGCGGTATGTCTTGCAATAGATTCATTGATTAAAAAAGGATTCGTTTCACTAGAACACTAGGAATAAATACTTGTCCTTTTAATGTTATTATTCCTAACATGTTGTTGACATATAATGTGACATTATATATAATGAAATTAGTTAAACAAAAGGAGCAAATAAAATGAGTGATAATATTCGCCGCTCAATGCATTTATTCCCAATTGGAATTGTTATGCAGCTCACAGATTTATCTGCTAGACAAATTCGATACTATGAAGAAAATGAATTGATTTTTCCAGCAAGAACAGAAAGTAATAGAAGACTTTTCTCCTTTAACGATGTTGATAAGTTACTAGAGATTAGATCTCTAATTGAACAAGGTGTGAATCTAGCAGGTATTAAACAAATTTTTTCACGTGCAGAACACACAAATGCAGAAGGAAAACATGAAGAACCTAAAACTGTTGAAAAGCCTGACTTAAGTGACGCTGAATTGCGTAAACTATTAAAGTCTGAACTCATGCAGGCCGGACGCTTCAATCGTCCGACATTAAGACAAGGTGATATGTCAAGGTTTTTCCATTAATTTTGAGTAATTTAAATTAAAATAAAAATTTTCACCTGATTAGGAGAGGAGATTTACAATGGCTAAATATTCAAGAGAAGATATTGTAAGCTTAGTAAAAGAAAACAACGTAAAATACATTCGACTACAATTCACAGATATTCTTGGTACAATAAAAAACGTTGAAATCCCAGTTAGTCAGCTAGATAAAGCGTTAGACAACAAAATGATGTTTGATGGGTCTTCAATCGAAGGTTTTGTACGTATCGAAGAATCGGATATGTACTTATATCCAGACATAAACACATTTGTTATTTTCCCTTGGACTGCTGAGAAAGGTAAAGTAGCACGTTTCATTTGTGATATCTATAACCCAGATGGTACTCCTTTTGCTGGAGATCCACGTAATAATTTACGTCGTCTTTTAGCTGAAATGGAAGAATTAGGATTCACTGATTTCAACTTAGGACCTGAGCCAGAATTCTTCTTATTCAAATTAGATGAAAAAGGCGAACCTACATTAGAACTAAACGATAATGGTGGTTATTTCGATTTAGCACCTACTGATTTAGGAGAAAACTGTCGTCGTGATATCGTTTTAGAACTAGAAGAAATGGGCTTTGAAATTGAAGCATCTCATCACGAAGTTGCACCAGGTCAGCATGAAATTGATTTTAAATATGCTGGAGCGATTAGAGCTTGTGATGATATCCAAACATTCAAACTAGTTGTTAAAACAATTGCTCGTAAACATGGTTTACATGCGACATTCATGCCAAAACCATTATTTGGTGTTAATGGATCAGGTATGCATATGAACTTATCTTTATTCCGTAAAGGTGAAAATGCATTCTTAGATACAAATGCTGATCTTCAATTAAGTGATACGGCTAGACAATTTATTGCAGGTATTATTAAGCATGCACCAGCATTTACAGCAGTTACAAACCCAACAGTAAACTCATACAAACGTTTAGTACCAGGCTATGAAGCACCATGTTATGTTGCTTGGTCTGCACAAAACAGAAGTCCACTTATTCGTATTCCGGCATCTCGTGGTTTAAGTACTCGTGTTGAAGTACGTAGTGTTGATCCTGCAGCAAACCCGTACTTAGCAATGAGTGTTCTTTTAGCAGCTGGTCTTGATGGAATTAAAAATAACTTAGAAGCACCAAAACCAATAGATCGTAACATTTATGTAATGTCTAAAGAAGAACGTGTTGAGAATGGAATTGTTGATCTACCAGCAACACTTGCTCAGGCGTTAGATTTATTAAAAGGTGATAGCACAATGAAAAACGCTTTAGGCGAACATTTATTTGAACATTTCATTGAAGCTAAAGAGATCGAGTGGGATATGTTCCGTACTCAAGTTCACCCATGGGAAAGAGAACAATACTTGTCAATGTATTAATTCAATTAAAAAACCTCTCATTTTTGAGAGGTTTTTTTATTAGGTTATGTAAAGTCTTAGCGTTTTTTTTATTTGAGTGGTCAATCAATATATCCCATGAGAAAGAAATTGTTCAAAAAAAGCCTACAATAATAGTAGACTTTTAGTGGATTGAACGATAAACCCCAATAACTTTTCCTAGTATACTCACATTACGTAGAATAATAGGTTCCATCGTGGAATTCTCGGGTTGAAGACGAATAAAATCTTTTTCTTTGAAGAATCTTTTACAGGTTGCTTCGTCATCTTCTGTCATCGCAACAACAATATCTCCATTGTTTGCTGTTTGTTGTTGTTTAACAATAACTAAGTCTCCATCTAAAATTCCAGCCTCAATCATACTTTCACCCATAATTTCAAGCATAAAAATATGTTCTTCTTCTGTTACATATCTGTCTGGAAGAGGAAAATATTCTTCAACATTTTCAATTGCAGTAATTGGTAATCCTGCAGTTACTTTTCCGATTACAGGTACATTAATGACATTGCTTTTAGGAATATGATGTTTCTCTTCTTCTAGTATTTCTATTGCACGAGGTTTTGTTGGGTCTCTTCTAATTAGCCCTTTTGATTCTAATCTAGCTAAATGGCCATGAACTGTAGAACTAGATGCTAGTCCAACTGCTTCACCAATCTCACGAACGGAAGGTGGATAACCTTTCTTTTGTACTTCATCTTTAATAAAACTTAATATATCTTGTTGTCTTTTTGATAGTTTCGTCATCCTTTGTGACACCTCGGATTCATGTAATATATGTGTATTATAGCATCATTTACCTTTTAATACAAACATAAGTTCGAGAAAATACTTGACTGGAACATTTGTTCCTATTATACTAAAAATATCAAATACGAACAAATATTCTATGAGGTGATTATAATGAATAAATTATCGATTTCTTACATCATTACTTTTATTTTATCAATATTAGCAATTACAATTATTATTTCATACAATGGAAATTCAAATAATCTAGATAACTATCACCAAGTAAAAATTAAAGAAGGAGATAGTTTATGGAGTATCGCAGACCAATTTCAGAGGAAAACAGAGATTTCTCAACAAGATTTTGTGAAATGGGTTCAAGAAAAGAATAATATTCACTCATCACTCATTAAGCCAGGAGACTTAGTAGTTGTACCAATTGAAAAAAATGATATTTATCAAATAGAACAAATTGCGAGTGAATAAGAATAATTAGATAATTGGATAGGTTAAACTGAAGAGGTGATATACTTTGAAAGCCGTTATTTACTGCAGAGTAAGTACTAACAAAGATGCACAGGAATCCTCATTAGATAGGCAAAAAGAAGAATTACTGAACCTGGCGTCATTACATAATATTGAGGTTACAAAAGTAATAGAAGAACGTCATAGTGGTTATGATGTTGATAGGGATGGAATTATAGAAGCTCTTTCAATTCTTAAGGACAAGAATGCTAATATTCTCCTTGTACAAGATGATACAAGGTTAGGGCGTGGTCATGCTAAGATTGCCTTATTACATGAGATAAGAAAGCTTGATGCTAAAGTATTAACTCTAAACGAAAAAGGTGAACCAGAGCTCTCAGAAACTGATGTTATGATTTTGAGTATTCTTTCTACTGTAGAAGAATTTCAACGAAAATTAGTTAACTATAAAATTAGTCGTGGAATGAATCGTGCAATTGAGAATGGCTATAATCCACATAAAAATTTAAGTAATATAGGCCACGGTGGTGGAAAAGAAAAGATACAGGTCCCAATTGAAGAAATTATTAACCTACGACATAAAAAGCTAACATTTCATGAGATTGCTGCAACTTTAAGAGGTCTAGGTTATGATGTTAGTAAAGCAACTGTTCATAGAAGGTATAAGGAGTATGTTACTAGTAAAGAGACAAAGATTGAAGATTAATATAGTTAATTACAAGTGCTAGGCTGTGCTATAAAAATCAATTATAGTTGTTTTTTTTTTCTTCATTTAGTATTATGACTTGTATATTACTGTTATAAGCTACTTTAATAAGCTCAAGAGGTGTATGATTCAATTTAACTCTTTGTGCACTTAAAGAAGGGAGAAAATAATGATGTTACCTAAAACTAAAATTGATCGTATAAATCAGTTGTCAAAAAAGGCGAAAGCAAGTGGTCTTTCGACTGAAGAGAAACTAGAACAACAATCACTTCGAGAAGAATATTTACAAGTATTCCGTTCTTCTATGAAAAATACCTTAAAGGGTGTAACAGTTGTTGATCCAAATGGAAATGATGTGACTCCTCAGAAATTAAAGAACGAGAGGAATCAAAATTTACATTAAAAAGGGGATATACTTTTCCTTGAAAATTCTATTAATAGTGAAGAAGCTGGAACAAAAGTATTAAAGCTAGTGATAAACCCGAATTATTAGGTGATGAATCAATTAATCATTCACCTAATAGTTCGGGTTTTTATTTGCTGTCTTCAATAGATATTTTTTGATTTTGATTTTGCATACTAATTATAAGAACTAGTGGAATAGAGCGGAAGACACTCGACTCCTACGGGAATTGAGGAAAGGCTGAGACGCCGCAGGCATGCCGAGGAGGCTCAGCTTCCTCCCCGGCGAATGGAGTGTCTGCAGCGCAATGGAACGAACTTGTTTCTTTCAGCTTAACTGAATTTAAATTTATTCTTATTTTTGTAAGACTTCTTTAATTATGTCCCAGCCTCTTCAATTACATTTATTAAATGCTGTTGAATATCTAATATTGGAATAGTTTTCTTATGATCTTTAATTATATATTTTACGGTTTTTTATATTCATTTGATATCTTATTATTTCGACAAAACTAGTGGCTTCTTTCTCCGCCTTAAGACAATTATTTCTTTGTCTATCTTTTATAATGAAATAAATAGAATGGATGAGGTGAGTGAAATGGTGAGGCACTATTATATTTATTTAATAGAAGAAGAGTTTGCAAGTCACTACTTTGGTCGTGAATCAAAGATCTATCATCTGTTTCAGGACTTTCACTGGGCAACAGTTCGATCCCATCATATAGACACACTTGAGAAACAAGTGAATTATATTACTAAACCAATACCAACATTATTTATTCATCAATTACTTAGTACACATTTATCACATAAGCAAGACTATCAGAAGTTGCACCATATACATAAAATAGATATTAAAGGAAATAGAGGTAATGCGACATTAATTGTTAAGGATACACACTTGGAGCTTTCTTCTGATGGAAGTTATGAGGCTGAAACTATTTTCTTTGAAGTATTAAGAAAGTTTGACCCTTGTTTTTTAGCAATGGATTTACAAGGAGAAAGATATGGGTGGTTAAATCCTATTAAAGAAAGAAATTTTGTATAAAAATGAGGAAATTATCATGCAAATGTTGTATAATGTCATAGGGTTTAGTACACTGTAATATAGACAACACGAAGGAGGAAATATAATGGAATTATGGGTTGTTATTCTAGTAGGCATCCTAGCATTACTTGCTGGAGTTGCACTAGGATTTTTCATCGCGCGTAAATATATGATGACTTATCTAAAGAAAAATCCACCAATTAATGAACAAATGTTAAAAATGATGATGATGCAAATGGGTATGAAGCCATCTCAAAAGAAGATCAATCAAATGTTGAAATCTATGAATGGTCAAATGAAATAAAGTCCCGGTTTTCGGGCTTTTATTTTTTGATATACTTAAGTGTTTATACACTATATCAATATGAAAAATAAATGTAATAAAAGCACGCGATAAGTGGCGTGCTTTTACTTTTTAGGAACAAACCCGTTTGTTCTTTGTCAAATTATGATCGTCTTTAATATATTGTGTTAATAGTTTATCGAGTTCTTGGCTATATTTTAAAGATACAGTTGAATTTAGCCCATTTTTTAGGACAATGTCAATTAGCTCTGCTCGTTTCTTTTCAATTATTTGGAGTAATTCTTGTTTAGACACGAGAACTTGTCCTTTCTATTAATAATTTGTTACATACTAATTATACCCTTTATTTGGAATAAATACAAAGGAAGATAATGTAACAGCAATGAATCTATTATAATGCCATATAAGTGGGAATGAAAAGGAATATTTATAAGATGTTATGGAAATGACATAAAAATGTCATAACTTGATACTTATTCAACAATTAATAAATTTGCTAGAATAGAGAAGACATTCTCTATAGGAGGAGTACTATGTCTGATGTGAATATATTTTTAGCTTTCGGAGCAGGATTTTTATCTTTTATTTCTCCGTGTTGCTTACCACTCTATCCTGCTTTTTTATCATATATTACGGGAGTTTCTGTAACTGAATTAAAATCAGAAAATGCTTTGTTACAAAGAAGAAGCTTACTTCATACGATCTTTTTCTTATTAGGTTTTTCTATGATTTTTATTGCACTAGGTTTTGGAACATCTATCGTTGGTGAGGTTTTTCAAAATTATCAAGACCTCATAAGACAAATAGGTGCTATTTTAATTGTTGTTTTTGGTTTAATGATAGTTGGGGTTTTTACACCAAGTTTTTTAATGAAGGAACGCCGATTTGAATTTAAAAATCGTCCGGCAGGATATCTGGGATCATTATTAATAGGAATGGCTTTTTCTGCAGGGTGGACACCTTGTACAGGCCCCATATTATCAGCCGTTATTTGGATGGCTGCTACAAATCCTAATTCTGCAATGATATATATGATTGCATATATTCTAGGATTTGCCGTTCCCTTTCTAGTACTTTCTTTCTTTATTGGTAAACTTGGATGGATTAAGAAGCATAATCAGAAAATCATGAAAGTTGGAGGATACATTATGATCGTAATGGGAATTCTACTTTTTTTTGATATAATGACTTCGATTATCATATTCTTAACCCGTTTATTTGGTGGTTTTACAGGTTTTTAGTCCTGATATATAAAAATTAGTCATAACATTTTGTGCCATATTTACTATACCGGGTGAATATATTTGTTATAATATAAGTATGCGTGATAGTTATTGCTTAGTTAAGCTAGGTAAAATGCTTAATATGCAAATTTCAATCGCCTTCACAGAAGAAGTTTGAATATCATCAGGCTTCCTTTATCATGTTTGAGGAGGAACTAGGCGTGGCTAGAATATTAATTGTTGATGATGCCAAGTTTATGAGAATGACTTTATCAAATATATTAATAAAGGCGAATCATGAGGTCGTCGGAGAGGCAGAAAATGGCTTGCAAGCTATAGAGTTATTTGTAAAAGAAAAACCTGATTTAGTTACCATGGACATCACGATGCCTGAACAAAATGGTATTGAAGCTTTAAAAGAAATAAAAAAACAATACCCTGATGCGAAAATTATTATGTGTTCTGCGATGGGCCAACAAAAAATGGTTGTGGAAGCGATTGAGTCAGGTGCGAAAGATTTTATTGTAAAACCTTTTGATGAAAATCGTGTTATAGAAGCTATTTCTCGTGTTCTAGGTTAATAATAGAGCAAACCATTTAAGTAATTTTCTTAAATGGTTTTTTATATTTGTATTAAGAAATGTTAAATACTTTGTTGATTTCCGAGACAGGCTCAAATTTTCAATTCTAATTAACAAACAAAATACTAAAATCTATATTGAGCTATAACATATACTTGTTTTATAAAATAGGCTATGTTCTAGCTTAAGGTTAATTCTTAGCACTTTGTTGATTGGAGTGAAAGGCATGTGACTACTGCTTAGAGAAGCGTGTCTAGAGAGAGAACCTGCAAGTGAGTAGCTTACAAGGTAAGGCGGTAGGTGGTCTTTTTCATTATTATTCCTATAATTAAATTGCATTTATTCCGGAAAAACGAATACCTGTAACGGAAAACAACAACAAAGTTTAACAGAGGCTAAAAATATTATAGGTAATTAAACGAAATTCGTTTATACTAAGACTATTAGCTGTCTATAGTAAAGGATTGATATATTTGCTAACTGTTATTTCATCTATTGTTGCGGTGTTTATGGCTTTGTTTGTTTTATTTATTAGGATGAAGTCAGCCAAAAAGCCTGCTACTGCAAAAAAAATAATTCTACCACCTATCTTTATGAGTACTGGTGCACTAATGTTTATTCATCCATTTTTTAGAGTTACAGGATATCAACTTATTGAAGCTTTGTTAGTTGGAATGTTTTTCTCTATTTTTCTAATTAAAACATCTTCTTTCGAAATTAGGGAGGATAAGATTTATTTAAAGCGATCTAAAGCATTTGCTTTTATATTAATAGGGTTATTGATTATTCGTATTGTGATGAAATCATTTCTGAGTAGTCATATTGATTTCGGGGAGTTAAGCGGAATGTTTTGGATTCTTGCATTTGGAATGATTGTCCCTTGGCGAATAGCTATGTTTCGTTCGTTTCAAAAAGTGCAAAATGAACTTAATACATCAAACAATGTTCATACATAAATAAGAACATAAATAAGAAAAATCCGAAACCTATGTTGTTTCGGATTTTTCTTATTAGACTTCGCTAGCGGTAAAAGAAATCTTCGATGTAAACACACCTGTAGGGGCTTCGTACATGAACATGCTTCTCCTAAACGAGTCTTAATGCTATCTTATTTATTTATCCCTTAAAATAATGCTTTATATGGAGAGTAATCTATTTGTTTTTCTTTTAATCGTTTCATAAGGAATTTATGATCTCTTTTAGGTGTAGCCATTATATACCCTCGAATAATTAAGTCTAACGTAATCGTTGATGAGTTTTCTTTTATTGCAAGCTGACCAATTCTTCCAGCTATCTTTGCACGGGCCACATCACGAAATAACTCTGGTACAGGCTCTACTAAGTCTTCTAATAAATCTTTTTCTTTTTGTTTCCATAAATGCCTAGTTTTTTCTAAGTAATAATCTTGCCAATCAAGATCTGATTTACCATCTTCTTTAGGAAGTCTTTGTAAGAACTTTCGAAACATAAAAAATCCACCAATGGCGAACATTGATATTAGGAATACAACCCAAAACAATATAAACCATAAAAACCATCCATCTAACATTTTATATCACCTCTAACAAAACAGTCTTATAAATTAATTTGATATCAAAACTATGCTTGGGCTATTCTACTTAAGTAAGTTGAACAATCCTTCAATATAAATATTTTATGGCTATTCATGATGCCCAAAAGCATGATGTTCTTTTGCTAACAGGAGTAAGGATTTTTTTACAGCGTCAACTTTTTTTCGGTCATAAGAAGATGACATTAAACCATTCAACTCAGCTTGAACATGGAAAATAGCGTGCTTATAAAAAATATCTACTCGAATGGTACCGACGTCTGTTGGTAAATATAAAAATTCATATGTACGTAACATAGTAGCTCCTCCTAGAATAACACCATAATCGTCGTCATTTTATAGCCATTTTTAACTTGATACACTTACTTTTAATAATAGCAGATAAATTGTATTATCACTATTATTTTTAATGAAATTCTTAAGGATATCTTTGAAAATGATATATTGTTAACTTGATTTTGCTCAATTAAAAAAGTGACTACACTTTACGTGTAGTCACCTATTGTCCCCTTCGATCCGTACATGGTTAAGTGTCCCGCAACAAGCGAATGTTTCGAAGGGGACAATAGATAAAATTTTAACATGTGTCATATTATTTGTAAAGAAATGGTGGTATACCAATTACTGTTAGAATATGTTTTCATTTAAGCTCAGTTTTTTTATAAATTGTTTCCAGTTAATTTTAGTACGCTTTAATCGAGTTTTACACAAGTGATTATGGAATTCATATTTGCCCATAAGTATGTGCTGCTTAGATATTCTTATCCTTCATAAATCACATAATTTCAATACTTTATGCCCATAAAACTATCGATCAAGGTTGGTACATAAATCAAGTTTTCTATATATAATAAAAACATGTACACTTTTAATTATAATTATGTTTGTTTTAGTAAACTTTGTCGCCTTTAGTCCTATGAAGAAAATTGCACTGTATAAAGTCTAGTGGTATCTTTTCTTCTTAGAATAGTACTTATATATGATAAAAACATTGTTACTAAAAGGGTAATTAGGTTGAATAATAACAATCCTTCGGACAAGAGCCTTAACTAAAAAGGAAAAGCATTAATAAATTGAATTGTTTGTTAAGTTTTTTTGTTTAGACCCTGTAAAGTTTATTATTGATTTTGACTACTTTGTTGATTGGAGGAGAAAATATGAGACTCCTGCATTGAGAAGTGCTACATCGGAGATTTCATTGTCGCGCAGTTTACACAAGGAGTTTTCCTCTAGTCTAAGGTGAATGTTTTTTCTAGCAGAAAGTGAATGACTGTAACGGAAATCTATAACAAGATTTAAAAGCACCTTTGTTTAAATAGTTATTTATCTAAAATAAATTTATCTTAAAAGATCTGTTACAAAGAAAAGTAAAGATTAGGAGGTAAAGAAAAATGATTGTTTATGAAACGCCATCTTCTTTTGTGATGACTGAACAACATGAACATGCACTTTTATCTAATTCTTTTGCAAAAAACTGGAAAGAAGAATTTTTTCTTTTTTCTGAGAAAAAAGAAGATGTATATCTAGCTATAGCACAACATGATCGGGCATGGATTGAAATGGATGCATCACCAATATGGAATGAACGTTATTCTCGACCGTATTCATTTATTGATTTTCCTGAGTCACTAAAATTAACATGTTACACGAAAGGTATAAATGAAGTTCAAAAATATAGTTTATATGCCGGTTTAATTTGTAGTATTCATTATACGAATTTTTTCAATAATATAAATGAAGATTATCAAATAAGCTGTTTCGTGAAAGATGAAAAAAACAGACAGAAGGAATTAAGAAAAAAGATAATATGTCATGATGATGAAATTTTGTTTCATTATAATCTGTTGAAATTTTGCGATTCTTTTTCATTGTTTGTTTGTATGCAAGAGAATGGGGTTACTGGTAATCAAGTTCATGAGTGGTTTCAACAAGGAATTAAGCAACCTTTCTCATTTTTTGAACGTGATAGGTTTCTGGTTGAGTGGAATAGTAAGAAAGAAATAAGAATAGATCCGTTTCCATTTAAGAGTGATTTTACAGTAGAAATCCCTATGAAAAAAATTCTTAAAAAAGATATAGCTGATTATGGGATATTGGAGGCTTATAAGATGACAAAGATGAACATTCGACAAGTACAAATTTGTAGTGGTTATTGAAAAAAATGCGTGTTGATTAAGGCTCTTTTCTGAAAGATTGTTGCTAATTGACCTAATTATGCAGTGAAAACACTGTCATTATAGCTAAATAGGTACTATCTTATGAAGAAAAGATGACACTATGATTTATATAGTGCTGTTTACTTGGAGTTGTTAAAGCAACAAAGTTTACAAAACAGCCTTGATTAAAAACGTTCAACACGCATACTCTAAATCATTCATTGAGATAATGGAAAGATGATTTTTACAGTTGTACCTATATTTACTTCTGAATCAACTTCTATTGTTGCATGATGTAATTCTGCTATTCCTTTTGCAATATTCATGCCCAAACCAGTTCCATCATTATTTTCTTCTGTACTAGTTCCTCTATAATAGCGATTAAATAATTGCTCACGTGTTTCTTTATCCATTCCAGTTCCGTTATCAATTACAGATAAAATGACATGATTAGTAGAAAAATCTACTGTGATCTTTATTATAATCGTAACACCTGGAGGGTTGTGCTTTATGCTATTGAGGATCAAATTATCTATCATTCTTTCGAACCATTTACTATCAAGTGTAACATAAGCTGTTTCTTGACTATAATGAAAGAGTATTGAAGTATTTCTCAACGTACGATCTTTTTGGAATTTTGTTATCATTTGATTTGTTACACTATTTAAATCAATTACCTTCTTTGTCAGTGGCAATGCTTTGTTTTTGATTTGAAAAGTTAGGATGAAGTCTTCTAATAGAGTTTGCATATAATCACTTTTTACGACAATCGTATGTCCGATCTCAATTAATTCCTCTTTGGACCATTCATAATTTCCACTTTCAAGAATATGTCCATAGCCTTTCATGGAAGAAAGGGGTGTTCTTAGATCATGTGAAATACCAGTCATCCATTCTTCTCTCGTTTTTTCTAATTGTTGTTTTTCTTTTTCAGAAGCTGATAACCTCTCAGTCATCTCATAAAATGCATTAATAACTTCTCGATATAATCGATATCTTACACGAACTTTTCCATTTTTTCGGAATATTTTTCTTCGTTCTTTTTCCGTTAACACTTCTTCATATTGTCTATTACCCATTCGCTCTAACCAACTCGTGAAAATTAATAAAGGTTGACCATAGCGGAACCCATTCCATATAGATAATGATATCGTTAGAATAAATACAGTTGCTCCAACAATAACTGTTGCAAGTACAAATTGTTCTAAAGTTGTTAACCTGGATGTTTCTTCTTTTTCTTTAGGACTTATGTGTAACCATATTAAGTCAGAATTGGGATCATGATAAAATGACGTTCCAGTTAAATAAAATCCAGGAGCTTTTTTTCGAGTGAGTAGATCTAATGGTAGGTATTTCTCTGATTGTAAGATGTTTTTTCCAACTGATTGGATAACATCACCACTAGCATCAATCACATGAATTGTTTCTTCTTTTTTTAGTAATTCTTTTTCAATTTTGTATAAATACTTTTGGGGGATTGTGCCATTTTCATTATAGGTAGAAAAAAGTCTTTGTAATTTTTTTGTTTGCAAATCCTCAAACCCTAGTATGTAATAATAAGGATCTTCATAGGTCGTATCAAGTTCAGTAATCGTGGTATACTCTTTTATCTTTTGATTTTGATCGATTAAATGTATATCATTTATTGAATAATTAATAGGAAGATCAGGGGGTGTATTATAACCTTCAATGACATGGCCATTTTTATTAATGATTTGGATCCACATATTTTTCTTTTTAAGTAGTGCTAACCAATTTTCAGGAATATCAGCTCGATCATCTGTAATTTCTGTTTCTGTGATGATTCCTTCAAGAGAACCTGTTGTTAAGTTCATTTTTAGCTCTTCTTTCACAATATGTGTTAAAAGCATCATAAATAAAATAACGACAATTAAAGCAATCGCGATTGATATACATATAAATTGTAAAGAAAAATGAAATATAAGTCTATTTCTTAGGGCTCTCATGAAGAGTTCCTCACCAATTTGTAACCTAGACCACGTACTGTCAAGAGGAGCTTAGGTTGACTAGGATCTTCTTCAATTCTTTCTCTTATACGACGAATATGAACTGCTACTGTATTATCATCAACATAATGGTCGAATCCCCATACAGCTTCCAGCAATTCTGTTTTTGATAAGATCTTATTTGGATGCTTACAAAAATATAATAGCAACATATACACTTGGGCAGGACAAGGCACAAGTGCATTTTAAACAAATAATTCTCCTGATTCAGAAAACAAAGTAAAACGTCCATAATCATATTTGTTTGTTGATTGTTTTACTTGTAAGTTAGTCAATTTTGTTGATCTTCTTATATACGCCTTTAATCTAGCTACAACCTCTAGAGGGTTAAAGGGCTTTGTTACATAATCATCACCACCAATGGCAAATCCAGTGAGTACATCCAAATCAGATACTCTTGCTGTTAAAAATAAAACATATGCTTCAGAGAGCTCACGAATATTTGGTAAAACATCAAATCCACTTTGATCTGGTAACATAACATCTAAGATGATCATGTCCACTTTATGCTTATTTAATATAGTTAACGCTTCTTTTGTGTTATAAGCTTTATCTATTAATTGGAAACCTTCTTTCCGTAATACAGTTTCCAACATTTTTACAATTGATTTTTCATCATCCACAATTAATATTCGTATTTCCTTCATAATTGTCACCTCACAATCATCCTAGCACACGAACCTTACCAGAAGTTGAACAAATTTGTAAAAATTTATCCAATCGTAAATTTCTGTTTTCATTATAGAAAGCTTGAAATTGTAAAGTGGATGTATAAGAGGAAGGGGGCTTGTGAAATGAGAAATTCAAGAGTTAGGGCTATAGATGCGATGAGAGGTTTTAGTTTATTAGGAATTTTATTGGCTAATATGCTGATTTTTCAATACGGACTATGGGGGAAAGATGAGCTTCACTATTTTTCTATATCTTCAAACGATCAGATTTTTTATTATATTGTAAAAATCTTTATTGAAGGAAGTTTTATGCCGATTTTTACATTTCTATTTGGATATTCCATGGTGAAAATGAAGGAAAGTTTACAGTATAGAGGAATCAAAATAAAACGAACATTCATAAAGAGATCATTTGTTTTAATGATAATAGGATATATTCATTCTGAGTTTTTATGGGAAGGAGATATATTACTGTTTTATGGTTTTATGGGAATCTTTCTACTAATGTTTTTAAATAGAAAAAAGAAAACAATAATGATTTGGGGTTTAATTTTCCTATGTATCACTGCGTTAATTGGTTTTGTCGGTTTGCTTGAAGAAACACCAGCAGAAAAAAAGCAAATGAAAGAATATGTACTTCAAACAATAGATGTATATGGTAATGGAAGCTATTCAGAAATCAAATTTCACCGTTTGAACGAAATGCCACTTGAAATACCAGTTGAATTATATATTTTCATCATAATATTTATGCCTTTTTTAACAGCTTCACTGTTTTTATTCGGGATGTATGCAGCGAAAAAGAACTGGTTTATGAATGTAGAAGAGGAAAAAGTCTGTTATGTTATTGGAACCTCTATACTTTTACCAATAGGACTAATCTTTAAAACCTTTAATCTTCTAATTCCTAGTTGGCAGTGGAGTGGAGTACTAGGCATGCTTGGTGGAAATCTGCTAGCCTTAGGTTATATCAGCTTATTTGCTACCTTATATACAATAACTAAAAAATACAAGTTTGTAAGAATGTTTGAACATGTTGGTGTTCTCTCATTAAGTAATTATCTTTTACAAACCATTATTTGTACCTTCATTTTCTATGGCTATGGGTTAGGAAAATTTGGAGAGTTAGGAATTTTAAATGGTATTTTTGTTGCTTTAGGCATATTTCTTTTGCAAATAATTTCGAGCTCTTGGTATCTAAAACATTTTAGAGTGGGACCATTGGAAAAATTACTAAGGATTTGTACTTATTTTACATTTAGAAGAAAAAGACTAGGCAAACATGAGAACTCTATACAATTATAAAGGAATGAATACAGTGAAAAGAATAACAGCTGGTATTATTATCGCATTAATAGGGATTAGTATAACAATTTACGGTTTATATGTAACAACGAATTTAGAGGATAATAGAGTGTTTCGCATGAGCGGTTATGCACTTGTTTTATTAGGAATGATAATTGCACCAGATTATCGAAAAGATAAATAATCGTATAGTAAATAAGGTTTAGACTATTTATTTTGTTTGTTAAAGATATTGTTGTTTAGGGTGAGAAAGGAAATAGTTTTACATTAATTCATCTTTTATAGAAAAAATAAATTATTGATGGAAAAAAGCTGGGGATAATGAAAGAAATTATAGAAATCAATCAAGTATGCATAATCATAAAATTTATGGGAAACTGCAACTAAAGACCCTAATTATTAGTGTTTTCCATTATACCCAAATCTCCTTGTTAAAACGAAAGCTGATACACTTGTTTGTTCATCTGCTGCTTCTTTTTGTACTGTTTTACTGATGACGTATTTTGATTACTTCTTATTTGACAATTAATGAATCTGGTTCGATCCAAATCTTTCTGAAATCAATTAAACCAAATGAGTTAACCTGCATTCCTCTTACATGTGATTTATAATTTAGTGTGTTAGTAGAATGGTATAGAAAAAGTATAGAAAACTGATCTTTTAAGAATTTTTCAATTTGCAATAACGTTTGATTCCTTTCGGCTGAATCTTCACTTTGTGAAAATTTTTCGAGTTTGTCATCAATTGATTGACAGCTTTCTTTCGTTAAATATGGTCTAATAAAGGAATTTTCACTTTTGAATAGAGTGTATAAACTTAATTCTATGTCTTTACTTAAGATTGATGAATAAAGAAGGATATCAGCATCAAGTTGTAAATGTTGGTTCGCGATGACTTCAGATGAAATAGGTTTAAGAGATATAGATAAACCTATTTTCATTGCCTGCTTTTTTATCCACGTAGCGGTTTCAAATCCCTCGTTTAAATGAAAGTAATATAGGTTAATTACTTCTCCTTGATAATGACTTTTTTTAAGGTAATTCTTTGCACTTTCTATCGACGGTATTATAATACTAGATGTCTTGCTGATTTCTGGTAGAAAGCTTTTAGCTACTGAGATTCGATTTCCACCTAATTCCTCAATCATTTTTGTTGTATTGACCATCTGGGTAATAGCCATACGAAGATTTGGATCAGAAGATGGACCATGCTTCATTGAATTAAAGATCAAAAATCTACTTCCCAATAATTGTTGATGATGTGTGATAGAAGCTTTCTGTGAATGAATGGAAGGTGTTAGTAATTCGGTCATTTTATTAGGTATTTGTTGTGAGAATGAATCCATCCAAATGTCTAATTGATCAATTAAAGCTCTTTCTTGAAAGTATGCTTGAAAAGCTGTTAAACGAATAAATTGTTCTGAGTGCTCTTTTATGAAGAAAGAGCCTGTTCCATTTATATCTTCCTTATTAGGGAAATTGTGGTGAAGGATGGAACATTGAAAAGAAGAAAGAATTCTAGGAAAAAAATAATTGGCTTTTTTTAGATGAAAGATAATAATATGATCACCAACCATTTCTATTTCTCTAATATCTTTCAGCAATGAAAAAATAGATGAATGGGGTGAATTGAGTAATCTATTAAATGTAAAAACAACATCTTTTGAAGTGAAAAGATCACCATTATGAAATTGTACTGATTTTCTTAATAAGAAAGTCCACTTTTTGCCTTTTTCTTGTTCTTTCCAATCATAAGCCAGTGAAGGTGTCAGTTTATTTTCCATTTCATCGAAAAGGACAAGTGTGTTATAAATCTGACTAATTAGATGTGCCTCAAAATACAATGTAACATTCTTTGGATCTAATGTTTTTATTTCTTGTGGAATCAATAGCTTAATAGTACTAATGTATTCTGAATCTATTTTCTCGATATGAGCTCCTAATGATTGATGTAAAAGAGTATATATCTCATGCAAGCCAAAATCTGAAAGAAATGAATGTGCAAAATCAATAATATCGATTACTCGATTTTCCTTTATCATTGCTTTTACATATAAATTAGCGATTTCTGAAAAAGACAGATAAAAGATAAGAGTTGATTGATTTCCTCTTCCTTTGCCAGGAATCCAATTAAGATAATTCTGTGTTTTCAGCTTTTTAATTAAATAATTTGTATTTCTTCCAGAGGTAGATAAAATCTTTGATAATTCTGTTGATGTTATCTTAATTTCCTCATGATTTCCCTGTGTAATGAATGCATTTCTTAATAACAATATATATTCAATTTGTCTCATAGCGTCCTCCATCAAAAAAAGGTGCAAAGTTAGTTTGATATTTTCACTTTTTTACATTTTATTTCAGGTTTATCTTTAACACAAGAGAATTATTAGTGACACTTGAAGGTGAGGTCTGTTCGTCCATCTGAGTTACTTTGAACGAATCTAGAATGAGCTTATCACAGCAAACTTTCAAATTTAGCTACCTGAGGAGGGGAATTCATGTTAGCGCTCTTAAAAGATAAAGTTTATATACGATATTGGTTAGCTGTAGTTGTTTCTTTTTTAGGAGATGCAATGACTATAACAGCAGTATTATTTGTAATAGGATCATCAACCTCAAATCCTATTTTAATTAGTTTAGTGTTTGTTGCTCAATTGTTACCTGGAGTTATTTTGGGACCGCTGATCGGACCGCTTATTGAAAAATATTCAAGTAGGTGGGTTATGTTTTGGTCAGATATTTTCAGGTTTTTTATTTTATTATGTATGATGATTTCACATGATAGTCCATATCTATTAATTTTTCTTGTTTGTCTTCTGGGATTGGGCACAGCATTCTTTGAACCTGCGCGGATGGCATCCATTCCAACGATCGTAGGAATTCATCGCATACCAGAAGGAATTGCATTGTTTCAAACAACTCTTGCAGTTATAAAGTTTACTGGACCTATTTTTGCTGGGGTTTTACTAGCTTTTCAGTCGATTACGATTGTTCTTTTTCTCGACGCTATTTCTTATATGCTGTCCTCTATATTTATTATCTCCTTGACAGTGTTAACCAGGCAAGAAGCAGCTGACACAAAACATACCTATAGACAACAATTATTGTTAGGTATAGTTGAAATGTTTAGAATACCGATTTTACTTTTTTTAATAATTTTGTTAGTGCCAGTGATGATTTCATCAGGAGTTTTTTTTACGAACTATAAAGCAGTGTTGCTGCAAGTATTTCATCTAACGAATGTAGAGTTTGGTTTAGTAGAAGGGTTCTTTGCGTTTGGAACAGTATGTGGAGCAATTATAGGTTCTTATTTAATAAAAAAAATTATTCACTATAAATTATTATATAGCTCAATTGGTACACTTGGTTTATGTATTATATTTGTTTTTATCGTTGATAAATTATACACATTGGACTCACAAATGAGTCTTGTCCTTTTAATTGTGTGGAGTTTTACCTTGGGACTGACAAATGCTGTATTGATGGTTCCAACAAGCACTCTTTTTCTTCAACATATCCCTGAGATCATTCGAGGCAGAGGAACAGCGATTTTTTATTCTTTCTTTAACTTATTTCTTCTTACGGGAACAATTATAGGAGGTGTAATAGGTTCGGCATTTTCTATTATATTCTCCCTGCAATTATCAGGTGCTATGTTAATTTTAACTGCTTTAACTTATCCGATTTTTACACAAACTTCTTTACTAAAAAAAATCATCGCAGAAAAGTCTGTAATGCTATAAAAATAGTCAGGCTTATTCATCTTAGATAACATTGTATGTTATAATTATTCACATGTGATTTTACTACTTTGTCGGAGATGATTAGGTGAATGCATTAGAGATTTTAACAGATATGAGTAGAGTAAAGCCTTATTATCAGGCAATTTTTAGTGCTGATAGTCATATGATAATCGGCTATGAGGTTTTAGCAAGAATAGAAACAGAAGATGGAGTAAAGAGTCTAGGTCCTTTTTTTCATGATCCAACAGTACCAATTGAATTTAGTTTAAAAGTAGATGATTATGTTCAAACAACGGCATTGGAATATCTTTTACAGAATGGTGAAAAGACGCTTTTATTTATTAATGTAAATGTAAATCATATTCTGATAGATCAAGATGACGATTTAATGTCAAGATTAATTACCTTTCGTCAAAAAGGATTAGATCTTTCGCAAATTGTTATTGAAGTTACTGAGCATAATGTTATGGGTGACATGATAAAAGTTGCTACTCTTTGTAAAAATTTAAAATCAATGGGTGTGAAAATTGCCATTGATGATGTTGGGATAGGAGCTAGCAATCTTGATCGAATAGCTATGCTTGAACCAGATATTCTAAAAGTTGATATTCATGCATTAAAGAATCAAGAACATTCTACGTCATATGATGGCGTTTTGTATTCTCTAGCATTGTTATCCCGAAAAATCGGTGCAGAATTGCTTTTTGAAGCAATAGAAGATAGTGATCAGTTTCATTATTCGTGGAATAATAATGGAAGATATTATCAGGGTTACTTCTTAGCTAAGCCACATCATTCATTTTTGGAAAAAAATATGTTTAAAGATCGATTTAAAAAAGATATTTATGAATTTATTCTATTAGAACGTAAAAAGTACCAATCAGAATATGGTCTTTCCTCTCAATTAAATAACCAATTGGAAACCCTTATTAAAGGAATATCATTTGATCAGGATTCAGATAGATGGATGATAAAGATTGCGGAACATCTTGCTTCTTATTGTATGAGAGTATATGTGACTGATGACCATGGATATCAAATTTCTTCAAATGCTATAAAAAATAATGATAGTTGGATGTTAAACTCTGATTATAAAGGAAGAAATTGGAGTTGGAGACCTTTTTTTATTGAAAATTTAGTTAGGATGGATGAAGAATCTCGAGGGATATTATCAGACATTTATAGTGATATAGAAACAGGTGAAGCTGTTCAAACCTTTTCTTATCGTGTGGCTGATTCTTCATATCTTTTTATCGACATTCGTGTAAATCAATAATATGTAATGAAAGAAATACTAATCGTGAAAATCCCTGGGATCGTTATTTATTAACCTCTGGGATTTTTTATTTTGGCTATATTTAACTTTTTTTCTTTCTTGTTACGAAAACAACTGGGGCTCTCTTTCTACACGTTTCTGGTCTTTTCCTTAAACTTTTTTAACCTATTAAAGATCTTATTTTCCAAATTAGAAATAAGAGGTAAAATGACATAAGAACTTCCTCCTATTTTTGCTACTACATAAAGCTGATTTTACGTGTATTGTAGTAATAGAATAGAGTCCTAAATAAACATATCATTATATTTTGAGGTGCACTGTCATGAAAAGACATATAAAGATAATTGGGATAGGTGCTTATTTACCAAAAAAGATTGTAAAGTCCGATGAGATTGATCAGTGGCTTTCTGTACATAAAGGGTGGTCCGAACAGAAATCTGGTGTAAAGAAACGTTATTTTGTAGATGGTGAAACAGCTTCATTTATGGGGGCTAATGCAGCGAAACAGGCTATTGATCAAGCAGGTCTTACACTTTCTGAATTAGACTGTATTATTAGCGCAAGTGGGACCTTAGAGCAAGCCATTCCGTGTAATGCTTCATTAATTCAAAAGCAACTCGGTCTTGAGAATTCAGGTATTCCATGTTTTGATGTCAATTCTACATGTTTAAGCTTTGTGACTGCTTTAGATATGGTCTCATTTTTAATTGATGCAGGAAAATATAGAAATGTGTTAATCATCTCTGCAGAAATATCTTCTGTTGGTTTGGATTGGAAGCAAAAGGAAAGTAGTATTTTGTTTGGTGATGGAGCAGTGGCAGTTGTCTTAACAAAATCTACTAATAAAGCTGGAATTATTGCATCACATATGGAAACGTATAGTGAAGGTGCCCATCTTTCAGAAATAAGAGGTGGAGGTACTAAAATTCATCCTAGAAATTATAACGAAAATACTGCTGGTGATTTCTTATTTAATATGAATGGAAGGGCGATTTTTAAATTATCTTATAAATATTTACCATCATTTCTAGATCGCTTATTTGAGAATACGAATTTATCCATATCTGAAATGAACCTTGTCATTCCTCATCAAGCTAGTGCATCTGCAATGAAAATCATTAGAAAGAAACTTGGTGTGCCAGAAGATCGTTTTATGAGTATTATTGAAAACTACGGAAACATGATTGCAGCATCCATTCCTATGGCGTTGTATGAAGCTGTTGAGCAAAAAAGAATACAAACAGGGGATTATGTTTTATTACTAGGGACTTCAGCCGGTTTATCTATTGGAGGAATGATCCTTGAATACTGATTTTTCGAAAAAGAAAACAGTGCTAATTACAGGTGCTAGAGCTCCAGTAAGTCTTCATTTATGTCGGTTATTCCATAAAGCAGGTTATGAAGTATATGCAGCTGATAGTGTTTCTTATGCTTTAACAAAGACATCTAAAAGCATATGTGAATTCTTTTTGTTACCATCGCCTAAATATCAGACAGGACATTTTATCAAGGAACTAAAGAGTATAATTAAACAGAAAAAAATAAGTTTTTTGGTTCCAACTTGTGAGGAAATCTTTTATCTTTCACAATATCGTGAGGAGCTAAGTAAGTATTGTGATGTATTTATTGATGACATTCAAAAACTGATTCTGTTACATGATAAATATAAATGTATGAATTTTATAAGGGAAATGGGATTCAAGGTTCCAAAAACTTGGCTGATCACGGAAGAAACTCAAAGAGCTTTAGAAAAAGAGGCAAAAGGTGAATTAGTTGTAAAAAGAGTTTTTTCAAGGTTTGGAGATTCTGTTGTATTTATAAATTCTATAAGTGAATTGCCAAGTGATGTTTCTTTACATTCAAATTGGCTTGTACAAGAACGAATAAAAGGCGAGCAATATTGCTCTTATTCAATAGCAAAAGAAGGGAATGTAATTGCTCATACCGTTTATAAAACTGAATTTTCTGCAGGGATAGGTGCAACACTTTCATTTAAACATCATAAGAGGCCTGATATTGAACAATTTGTTAAATTAATTGTAGAAAAGCTGCATTTTACTGGGCAAATTTCTTTTGACTATATTGTGAATGAACATAATCTAGCGATTCCAATTGAATGTAATCCTAGAGCAACTAGTGGGATACATTTATTTGATTTTGAGTTAGTTGATGTGATGGTAGAGCATGATAAAGAAATGTTATATCCGAAATGTGAGACAAAGGAAGCAATTAAAGTTGGCTTGCTAATATATGGAGTAAAGCAAATTCATTCAATGAAAACGTTTAAACGATGGCTTCACATTTTTATTACATATAAAGATATCACTTATCGAAAAAGTGATATAATTCCTTATTTTTATCAATTCATTAGCATTTTTCATTTATGGACAGAAAGTAAAAGAAATAAACAAACAATGCTTACACAATCAACAACTGACATAAGCTGGGATGGTGAAATCACTTGAACGTATTAGTTACAGGAGCAACTGGTTTTCTTGGTCAAAAATTAGCGATCCGTCTTGTATCATTAGGCTATAATGTAACTGGAATTGGTCGTAATTCTAAAATTGGAGAATTTCTACAAAGTAATGGAGTTCAATATAAAATGGCTGCATTAGAAGATCGTAATAAAATCATTTCATTATGTCAAAATCAACAGTTTGTTTTCCATTGTGGAGCATTGTCATCACCATGGGGAAAATACAAAGAATTTTATTTAGCTAATGTTGAGGGGACTAAAAATGTAATAGAGGGCTGTAGAAAGGCTAGGGTAGAAAGACTTATTCATGTATCTACACCAAGTATATCTTTTTACTTTGATGAAAGAAGAAATGTTACTGAAACTGATTTGTTACCTAAAAGGTTTGTTAATCATTATGCGAAAACGAAGTATTTAGCTGAACTTGAAGTGGATAAAGCATTTAAAGATGGACTTGCTGCAATTACAATACGACCGCGAGCAATTTTTGGTCCTGGTGATAACGCAATTCTACCTAGATTAATTAAAGTATGTGAAAAAGGGATGTTCCCTAAAATAGGTAGTGGAGATGTCGAGATTGATTTAACTTATGTCGAAAATGTGGTCGATGCTATGCTTTTATGCATGACGTCTACTAAAGAAACATTGGGTCAAAAATACAATATAACAAATGGTGAACGTGTAAATTTATATTCGATCATTGAAGAGGTTATGAATCAATTAGGAAAAAATTTCACTTATAAAGAAATATCTTATAAAAAAGCCATGATTATTGCACAATTTCTAGAATATAGTTCAAAGGTATTTTTAGGTGGAAAAGAGCCAATCCTCACAAGATATACAGTAAGTGTTTTATCACAATCTCAAACACTTCAAATTAAAAAGGCAGAAGAGGAATTGAGTTATAAACCAGCTGTTTCCATAAAAGAAGGAACTAAAGATTTTATAGAATGGTGGAAACAAAATGCCAATTAATTTATTGAAACTATATGAATGTGGATATTGTACACATCCAGAAAAAATCGTGAACCCAAAGAAAAACTTAAAGTCAATCAAATTTCCAGCTACAGTTGCTTTACTGAAACATTCTCAACAAGGATATATGTTGTTTGATACAGGTTATGCTTCACATTTTTTACAAGAAACAAAATATTTTCCATACTCCATTTATTCGAAATTGACTCCTGTTTATTTTTTGGAAAATCAATCAATAAAAAATCAACTTGAAAAAGATGGGATCAATGCAAATGAGATTTCAACAATTATATTGTCCCATTTTCATGGTGATCATGTTGGGGGATTGAAGGATTTCCCCAAAGCTAATATCTTAACTTCTAAGAAGGCTTATACCAATATAAGTGGATTAACAAAAGTAAAAGCTTTAACGAAGGGATGTTTACTCGAGTTATTACCTGAAGATATTGAAAAAAGAATGAGTTTTTTTGATGAATCTACATTCCTTCAATTAGATAATCGTTATGGACCTTTCAATAAAGGAATAGATCTTTTTGGTGACAGTTCCGTTATAGCAATCGATTTAACAGGTCATGCGATTGGTCAAACTGGACTTTTTGTTCAGCTTCCAAGCGGTAAAAGAGTTTTACTTTGTGCTGATGCAGTTTGGGTAAGTGAAGCGTATGAAAAAATGATTTTACCACATAAAATAGCTCATTTATTAATCGAAGATGTGAATTCATACAAGGAAAATGTGAAGAATCTTCATGAATTATCTAAGCAAGCTCCAGAAATTGATATCTTGCCTACACATTGTGAAAAATCAGCAGATCTTGCAAGAAGAGGATATGTATATGAATAAACTGAAGGTTCTTAAACAATATGTATTAACAAAGTATGCAAGAAGATTTAAATCTCGTAAACAGGTAGAAGCATATCAACAAAAACAAATGAAAAAACATCTATCATTTGTCATAAAGCATTCCTCTTTTTATAGAAGGTTATATAAAGACGAAATGAAACCTCTTGATATGACCTGGAAAAGCCTCCCGACTATCTCAAAAGAGGATATGATGGACAATTTTGATGAATTAGTCACTACTAATATTAATAAGCAGCAAGCTTTTACATTAGCGTTTGAAGCAGAAAGAACAAGAGATTTCTCTCCAAAAATAAAGGATATTTCAATTGGGCTTTCCTCAGGTACTAGTGGCAACAGAGGGTTATTTTTAATAAGTGATGATGAAACAGCAAAGTGGGTTGGAACAGTTTTAGCAAAATTATTACCTGGAAGTTTGTTCGATCGTCATAAAATAGCTTTCTTTTTAAGAGCAAATAATAATTTATATAATTCAACAGAGAATGGAAGAATTTCATTTCATTATTTTGATTTATTAGCTGAATTTTCAACACATCAAGAAAAATTAAATGAAATTCAGCCAACTATTATTATTGCACCACCTTCATTTTTACGATTACTTGCTGAATGGCAAGAACAACAGGTTATTAAAATTCATCCTCTAAAAATAGTATCAGTCGCTGAAGTGTTAGAAGATATTGATCAACTTTTTATTGAAAAGGTATTTGATCAAAAACTTCATCAAGTTTATCAATGCACAGAAGGATTTTTAGCAGCGACTTGTAAACATGGGACTCTTCATATAAACGAAGATATTGTTGCGATCCAAAAAGAATATATAAATGAGGAAAAAGGGATTTTTGTTCCAATTATTTCAGATTTTACTAGAACAACACAACCGATCATTAGGTATCGATTAAATGATCTTTTAATAGAAAGTAGAACACCATGTCCATGTGGCTCTCCATTTCTTGCTTTAGACCGGATTGATGGGCGATGTGATGATTTATTTTATGGATATAAAAATAATTCTAATGATAGAAGTATTATATTTCCAGATTATATTAGAAGAGCTATTATGTTTTCTTCAGAACAAATTGATGAATATAAGGTTACACAAGTTGATATGCTTGAAATTACTATTCAATTAAAGGTAAAGGGAGAAATAGACTTTGTGAAGAAAGATGTTAACTCTGAAATGGAAAAGCTGTGGAAATCATATGATTTAACCATTCCTTCATTTACCTTTCTTCCATATAATCTTATACCCTCAGATCAAAAGCGGAAACGAATTGAAAATGTCATAAAGGAAGTATCTCATGATAAAAATTTATGATAAAAACTCACTGAATGAGATTAATTGGGTAGGAAAAAAGGATGGCCAGTTAATCAAAAATTATTTTGAGCCATTAATGAAGCAAGGAATACAAAACTTTATCGAAAATGTCGAAGCAGATCTTTTCCTAATTGAAGTTGATGATCTTATTCTTCCTCTATCTGTGAATGAAACTCAGTTTCAGAATTCATATGTTGCATCACCTTATACTCATTATATCAGCTATGCAAAGGAAGAGCTTTGGGACCTTAAGAATAAGCAGCTTGAGGCGTGTTTATCGATTGCAATTGATGGTTTAGGCTGGCTTTTGAAGAGAAGTAATATTAATAAAGTTGTTGTAGTTAACAATTGGTTTTTATCAACAAACTTATTAGAGACAACACTTTCTTATGATCAATTAAAGAAAATAACGGATTTTTTAGTTAAACGATTCGAGCAGCACACAATTTTATTTCGTTCGATCAACATGAGTTTACATAAGCAATTAATTGAGAACTTAAATCATATAGGCTATAAAAAGGTGATGTCACGTTCGATCTACCTATTTGAGCAAAATAAGCTTTTATCTGTCAAACAGCGAAAAATACTTGCGCAAGATGAAAAACTAATTCTAAATAAAGGGTATGAAGTGAAAGATGCAAAAGAAGAAGATATTGAGACAATTCAACATTTATACACTTTATTATATATTAAAAAATATTCAGCTAATAATCCCAAGTTTACAATGGAATATTATCGAAATGCCTTGCGAAAACAATTATTGACCTTTAAGCTACTATATAACAATGAGAAATTACTAGGAGTAGTAGGAATGTTAATAAGAAACAATGTGTTAACAACACCTATATTAGGATATGAAACAACTAGAAAAAAAAGCGAAGGATTATATCGAGTATTGTCCTTTATTATTACGAAGCAAATTATTGAAAATAAATATATAGGGAATCGTAGTGCTGGTGCAGGTGAATTTAAAAGAAATCGTGGCTCAATTCAAGAAATTGAATATACCTATTTTTATCAAAATCATTTAACATTTTATCATAAATGGTCTTGGGGAATGGTAAAGCTTATTATGGATAAAATAGTTGAGCCACTTGCAAAGAAAAAAGAATTTTGAGTGAAAGAAATATCATCATGAATAACAGGAGGGAAAGTTATTGAAGAATAAACATTTAACTTTTTCCATTAGTATTCTGATCTTTGTTGTAGGTGTATTCTCAGGTATATTTTATTCAAGTTTTACAAATGAATCAGAAATTGAGTCGAATCCTTCTAATCGTATCATGACAAAAGAGGAACCAGTTAAAGGTGGAACAAAGTTAATAGGATATGTGCAAGACTTTCGTGATCCAACTGGACTTAATATTAAAGAACTCACTCATATTATTTTCTCCTTTGCACATCCAACAAGTAATGGTGAGCTTCTTATGAATGGAGAAGCTGCATATACAAATTTACAAACAATAACAAAAAAAGCACACAAACAAAACACAAAAGTCTTCCTTGCAGTTGGTGGTTGGTATCATATTGAAGGAGGAACTTCGTATGATTATTTTAAAGAAGCCATTTCAAAAGATCATTCAAAATCAAAGCTTATCAACGAATTAATGAAAATAACACAAAAACATAATCTTGATGGAATTGATATTGATTTTGAACATCCTCGCTCATCAGAAGATGCAGCTCATTTACTTTCGTTTATCAAAGATTTAAGTAATCAACTTCACGGTGAAGACAAAGAACTTTCCATCGCTGTTTATTCAAAAGTGAACAGTGTGACAGGTGAGGAAGTTAAAAGTATTGTATATGATTCAGAGATGTTCAAGTTTGTCGATCATGTAAACATTATGGCTTATGATGGACACTGGGATGATGAATATGATGCAGCTTTTTTGTCACCTTTTTCTTTTACACATGATATTGTTAGTTACTGGACAAATATGTTTGATGAACTAGGGATTTCTAGAAATAAACTTGTATTAGGTGTTCCTTTTTATGCTCAACCAGAAGAAGAGACAGAGACTCAATTAGCTTATAATGAAATCATCGCACATGATGTCACTAATTCAGATCAAGATCGAGCAATTATTAACGAAATGATCTACCATTATAATGGTACAAAAACAATTAAAAGGAAAACAAAACTAGCAATTGTAAACGGTTTGGGTGGTATGATGATATGGGAAATTGGTCATGATGCACCAGGTGACCAAAGCTTAATGAACGTAATAGCTGAGATTTATGATAGTGAATATAAGGATATTGTGGATCAGTAGTTTGAATAATAAGGGAAATTCAATTAAACATAATGGCTTTTCTTTGCTGACTAATTAGTATAGTCTATACAATGTATTATTAGAAAAATAATTTTAAAAAGGATGAGAATTGTCATGAAATCAATTATGCCTTTGAAAAAAAGAGAAATAACAGATAGCCGAATTATTTTAGGATGTATGGGCTTTGGTGGTGGATGGAATGCAGATCCAATTACAAATGAACATATAATTCAGGCGGAAAAAGCGATTGATGCTGCTCAATCTGCGGGAATTACAATGTTTGATCATGCAGATATTTATACTATGGGTAAAGCTGAAAAGGTCTTTGGAGAAATAGTAAAGACCAGACCATCATTACGTGAAAATGTTGTTATTCAATCAAAATGTGGTATCCGCTTTCAGGATGAATTAGGTCCACAGCGTTATGATTTTTCAAAAAAACATATTCTAACATCTGTTGATGGAATTTTAGATCGACTACATACTGACTACATCGATATTTTATTATTGCATCGTCCAGATCCACTGATAGAACCAGAGGTGGTTGCAGAAGCATTTGAAGAATTAAAAGCTTCTGGAAAAGTGCGTCATTTCGGAGTCTCTAATATGACAGCTGCACAAATGAAATTTTTAGATGTTTACAGTCCAGAGCAAATGATTGTAAACCAATTAGAAATGAGTTTGAAAAGAAATGATTTTGTTGAACAAGGGATTTTAGTTAATCAAAAAGCAGGAAATGAAATGAATTTTGCAGATGGAATTTTGGAACACTGTCGCTTAGAAAATGTGCAAATACAAGCATGGTCACCATTAGCAAACGGAATGTACACAGGAAGAAAGGTAGAAAACTTATCAGAAGCAGATATCAAAACGATTGAATTGGTTAAACAAATGGCCGATGAAAAGAACACAACGAAAGAAGCAATTGTTCTTGGATGGTTAATGCGCCATCCAGCAATCATTCAGCCTGTCATCGGTACGACAAATCCAGAGCGTATTAATAATTGTGGTGAAGCAGTTCAGATATCAAAGGAAATGACTCGTGAAGAGTGGTATTCATTATTTACAACTGCTCGTGGTCATAAAATGCCATAGATGAGTAATCACCAGTCGATTTGATGTACTAAAGAGATTGGGACATAATTAAAGAAGTCTTACAAAAAGACAAATAAATCTAAATTCAGTTAAGCTGAAAGAAACAAGTTCGTTCCATTGCGCTGCAGACATTTGCTTTCCTCGGGGAGGAAGCTAAGCCTCCTCGGCGCAAGCGCCTGTGGGGTCTCAGCCTTTCCTCTGAACCCGCAGGAGTCAAATGTCTTCCGCTACATTCCACTAGTTCTTAAAAGTGGTTTCTAAAATCAAAAAATCTATTGTAGACAAAAAATAAAAACCCGAACTATTAGGCGAATGATTAATTGATATATCACCTAATAATTCGGGTTTTTCATTAGCTTTAATACTTATTTCCCAGCCTCATTTTTATTATATTGTATGTGTTTTTCAAATCTTCTTGGAAAAGTAAGTGATTATGGTTTCTTTTTAGAATTCTGTCCATTTTCTTCGCGTATAGCTTCAACTTCTTCTGTTACACATATTCTTGTTATTTGTTCAGTTAACATATGACTTATGTAATCTTCTTCTTCAATGCAGTTATCGTCCTTTTTCACATCATTTACCCACTTTCTAAATTATTATTGTTCGTTTTTATTATTAGCTCTGTTTAAAGGTGATACAGGTACAAACATTCACATTCTAGGGAAAAAGTATTTTTTTCTTATGTGCAAAAAGTGAAGAAGGCAAACTTTCGGGTTTTTCATAAGACGTTGCACACAAAATTTCTATTAATTAAAAGTTATTTTTAAGATAGCCTATTATTAAGAAAGTATGCTTTTTAAACAAGGAATTATTAGTGATTTTTGTGTTTCAAAAACAATGCTTTGTAGAGACGGAATAAAAAAAGTCAGAAGCTACCCAGCATAGAACTGGAGCGTCTAACCTGTGGTCACATCGTATTAATGATCTTGATTGTGTGTGTTAAGGACACTTTCGAGTTCTTGCTCTGTAGCTTCATAAAATTGTCTTCCATCAGGCATTTTATATATATTGTTAAGTAAGAGAGCATCAATGATCTTTACTTTTGAAGTATTGATTAAGTTAGTAACATAAGACATGCTATCACCTCTAATTTGTAAGCGTTTACAATATAATAATAAAGAATTACCTGTAAAATGTCAATAAAAGGAGCTTGAAAATGAAAGTTAAGTGATAAAAAATAAATCTTTCTCAAACTTTATTAATTCTTAACCTAGGTGGTAACGAAATCGTCCAACTCTCATTAACAAATTACCAGTTAAGGAAACCAAAAACTCGTAAGGTTAACTAAAATCACAATAGTCAAATGCCTTTTCTTCCATGCCACTAAATAGGATAATCACAAGTAACAACTCCTGAAATATTTATTGAATCGTTACTTGTGCATATAGTACATAATTAGTTCAAAAATATAAATGTAATTTTAAGCCACTAAGATCATTTTCTTAGATAAATCTTTATCTATTTATTTTACAAACCATGATTTTGATCGTTTAATAAATACCATTGAACCAAACCCTAAAATTGCGATATACAATTCAATTATCCAGATTTGTTCTAAATAACCAGTTTGGAAAAATACAAGTGGGAAGTCAATGACCCCATGAACGATGATTGCCAAAATAACATAAGAAAACTTTTTCTCAACAACAGCATATAGCACTAGAAGTGATAAAGCAATTTGTAGAAATACGGCGAAGAATCTTTCCATTGTCATAAATAATGAATTTGATACACTTTGATTTAAGACAGTTTCTTTTAATATCGTAAGTTGTTCTGAAGTGAGTTGACCTAACATACTTGATTCGAATATACCTGAGTTTATCATAAATGAAAAAATGATATTCGGTACATTGATAAGCAACATTAATACAATTGCTTCAATTCCACCCCAGCCAATTCCAAAAGACACTCCATCTTTGTAAGTATGATATTTCTTTAATAACCAAGTAAATAAGATAAAACGTCCAATCTCTTCAAAAATTCCTGCTGCTGATGCACCGTAAAGTCCAAAAGCCCAGGGATGTTCAGCGTAGTTTGGAAAAGCGGAAATAACCACTACGTGTAATATTTTTTCTAAAACTTGAGTAATAACAATGAATCCAACAGCTCCAATAATAATTGGTTTAATTGATATACCGACTTTTTTCTTATAATACATAATTAGTCCAAAAAATAGTAGGAAGGAAAAGATTACTGGAATAAACATTGATGCAATCGTAACATTGCTAATCATTGAAAAACACACCCTTTTTATTTATATTATCATTATCAATTATAATAATAATACTATTATTGGAAATGTCAATGAAAAATTATAAATTTTATATTTAACTTTAACTTAAAGTTAGCGGAGATCATTTACTTCTGTAGAAACATGTTATTATTGATATTTTATGGAGTAAAAGAGGTGTTTTTTGGCTACATTGTTAAAAGGTATTGTTTTTCAAGGTTTTAAATTGAGAAATTTTATAACGAAGTAGTTTTAAGTATATTATGAGTGCTTCAGACTACTATGGGTTGGAGACTTTAGACTAAATAGAACCACATGCTCTAAGATCTCTAAGGGTTCAGGGGATGTTTCGCTTTGATTCATGCTAATATCTAACAATTTAACTTAAAAGTTAAACGTAAAATTATTACTTTTTGTAAAAATATAAATAAAAAAAACTTTGTAAGAGACATTTTTTGAGGTTTCGCTGGTGTTTAATTTAGTTCTTATATTATAATAAGGTAATATTAATTGTTTTTTGAAGGAGAATACGATGGAAAAAAATGAACAAGGCGTTGAAAAGAAGAAGGTAAGTTTACAAGAATTAATGAAGCAACAGCTAGCAAATAAAAAACAGGCTCAACAAGATGGAAATCAGTCGAAAAATAAAGGGTTGGGTGGAAATCATAAAATGACGAGTCAACAAACTAAGAAACCTAGTAATACTCGTCGAAAAATGGGTAGTTAATAACTGTCTGAGCAAATCATCTATGATTTTGCTCAGTTTTTTTATACACGTAATCATTTTTATTTTGTTTTAATGTCTGGCTCCAGGTGTCTTTGATTCTTTCTTAATAATACAAGGAATTTCCCCATTGTTAGCGAATATCATATACAGTAAGTTTTCTTCTTAGGAATAGTCAAAATGTAACCGTTTTCTTAATTGTGAGGAGGAATGTACATGTACTTAACAATCGGGGAATTATTTGAACAAACTGTGTTAAAGTTCGCTAAAAAAGAAGCGCTTATTGATCTCTCGAGGAAAATCAGATGGACCTATCATGAATGGAACGAGGAGGTAAATCGTCTTGCAAATGTATTAATTTCTTCAGGAATTAGAAAAGGGGATCGAGTTTCAACTTTTTTATTTAATTCATCTGAGTTAGCTACAGTTTATTTTGCAGCAGCTAAAATTGGGGCAATAATTAATCCTATTAACTTTCGCTTAAAAGCTGAAGAAGTAGCTTATATTTTGAAAGATGCTTCACCAAAGATTGTTTTATTTGAGGCAGCTTTAGAAAGTGAAATAACAAAAATTCATGAGCAATTTCCTTCCATTTCTTTTTGGTTTATTGACGAATCAGCTCCTAGATATGCAACTTCCTATCATGAACAAATTAAATCAGCTTCTATAAAAAATCCAACAATAGATGTTTCAGAAAATGATACATACGCAATTATGTATACCAGTGGAACGACTGGTCGACCTAAAGGAGTTATGCATCGTCACCGAGATATGATTGAACAAAGTCTCATTTGTATATCTTCCATTGGTATTACACCAGAAGATATCGGTTTAGTTACGGCTCCAATGTTTCATTGTGCTGAGTTGCATTGCAGCTTTCTTCCGCGTGTCCATGCAGGTGCAACAAATGTTATTATCCATCATTTTGATTCAAAAGAAGTTTTACAAGCTGTAAAGCAAGAGGAAATCTCAATGCTTTTTGCTGCACCCACGATGTGGAATATGATGCTTCAAGAAAACCTTGAAGAATATGATCTATCTTCGTTGAAAGTTGGGTTATATGGCGCTGCTCCTATGGCACCCGTTTTAGTGAATGCTTGTAAGGAACGTTTAGGGATAGATTTAGTCCAAGCATATGGAATGACTGAAATGGGGCCTGCTATTACATTTTTAGGAAAACACGAACAAATTTCTAAAGCAGGTTCAGCAGGTAGAGCTTGTTTTAATCATGAAATACGTATCGTCAAACCGAATGAAAACGGACCTTCAGAGCCAGAGGATATACTACCAGCAGGTCAGGTTGGAGAAATTATAGTAAAAGGTCCTTGCATGATGATTGGGTATTTTAATAAAGATGAAGCAACAGAAAAAGCATTATATAAAGGCTGGTATCATTCTGGTGATTTAGGCTTTTTAGATGAAGAAGGTTATCTATTTGTAGCAGATCGCGTGGATGATATGGTGATAAGTGGTGGAGAAAATGTTTATCCTCGTGAGGTAGAAGATGTTCTTTATGAACACGAAGGTGTTTTAGATGTAGCTGTTTTAGGGGAGCCTGATGAACTATGGGGCGAAAGAGTACTTGCGGTGATTGTTAAAAAAGATAAAAACCTCACAGCTGACGATCTTGAAAATTTCTGCAAAAATTCTGAGAAAATCTCACCTTTTAAGCGTCCAAGACGATATGTTTTTGTTGATCAACTTCCTAGAAACGCGAGTGGGAAAATTCAAAAGTTTCTATTGAGAGAAAGTTTGCAGCAAGAGGAAGCAAAATAAAATCAATGAAAAGAAACTTTAATAATACAATGGCTCAAACCTCTATTTAAATAGAGTTTTGAGCCATTATGATTATGAATTCTTATGGTGAATGTAAGTAGTATGTTCAAAAAGAAACTTATTTCTTCTTAAACGCTTTACCTGTTACACTTTTGAATACCTTTGAAGATGTTTCGACTGTTTGATCAATAGCGTTATTACCCGTGTCAGAAAGCTTTTTAACGATTCTGCCAGAAGAGTCTACAGTTTTCCCAACAAGCCCGCCTTCTCCCGATATTGATTTTACAATTTTACCTGACGTATCTACGGTGTTATGAACAAAATCATTTGCCTCTTTAGCTACACCTTTAATTAAGCCCTCATTTTGTTCATTTTTACTGTTTGTCAAAAGATTACCTCCTTTAAAGTCAACCACTTTAATACCTATGTAGGACAACAATAGTATTATGAGTCAAATTTAAATTCGGTATTTTTCATGTTGTTATCATTTGTTTTTGACTATATGAAGTTGGGATAATAGGATAATAAATAAATTCAAACTGTAAAATACTATTCAATGTGCTATAGTTAAAAAGCATTTGTCGGATTTATAGTATTAAATTTATGAAAAGAGACGTGATTACCTTTGACAGATTTTTCACAATTAGGCATTCGAAAAGAAATTAATTATACATTGAAGTCGTTAGGACTTATTAAACCAACACCAATTCAAGAAAAAACGATTCCTTTTGTTCTTGAAGGGAAGGATATTATCGCACAGGCGCAAACAGGAACAGGAAAAACTCTTGCATTTGTTCTTCCAATCCTCGAAAGAATTGATGGTAATAGTTCAGAAGTTCAGGCGTTGATTTTAACTCCAACGAGAGAATTAGCTCAGCAAATTTCAAAAGAAGTCAAAAAGATGATTGAAAATATAGAGGGTGTAAATGTATTAGCGGTATATGGTGGACAAGATGTTGAGCATCAGCTTAAAAAGTTAAAAGGAGCTCAGCATATAGTCGTAGCAACACCAGGTCGATTACTAGATCATATTCGAAGAGGAACGATTGATCTTTCTACCGTACAGATGTTGGTCTTAGATGAGGCTGATCAGATGTTACATATGGGTTTTCTTCCAGAAGTAGAGAATATCTTGTATGAAACACTTTCAACTAGACAAACGATGCTATTCTCTGCCACGATGCCAAACGAAATTAAAACATTGGCAAAAAAATATATGCAAAATCCAGAAACGATACAAATTAAAGCAAAAACAGTTACTGTGGATGAAATTAAGCAAATTGTGATTGAGACAACAGATCGAAGGAAACAAGCAACTTTAATGCATTTACTTCAAGAGCAACGACCATTTTTAGCTATTATTTTTTGCCGAACAAAAATTAGAGCAAAAAAACTACAGGAAGCTCTAATAGCAAATGGTTATGATTCAGATGAACTGCATGGAGATTTAACACAATCTAAACGTGAAAAGGCTATGAAGCGGTTTCGAGAAGCGAAAATTCAATTCTTAGTTGCAACAGATGTTGCAGCTAGAGGACTTGATGTAGAAGGTGTTACACATGTATTTAACTACGATATTCCACAGGATGTTGAAAGCTATGTTCATCGAATAGGACGTACGGGTCGTGCGGGTGGTAAAGGAATTGCCTATACTTTAGTTGCACCAAAGGATATGGACTTTTTAAGAATGATTGAAAAAGGTGTTAATCTTACAATTGAAAAACAGGTTATTAAGGGCATAAGCGTTCCAGATAAAGAAGGGTATGAGAAAGAGCGGAAAGATGAAATAAGAAAGTCTAGACGCTTGTCTACATCAAGTCAAAATAATAAAAGGAACAAAGATTTTGAGGGTTTGAATAGAAGAAATAATAGTGATAATGGTAGAAAAAAAACGAACTTCTCTAACAAGCGAACACGTTAATTAAAACAGAAGAGGTTGACTCTTAAGTATGAGATACTTTTTGAGTCAACCTTTTTTTCTTATTTTTGTAAATCTTTTTTTGTAATTTCACTTCGAATTGAAAGATCTTTTGAGAATTCAGTATCTTTTTGTTTGTTATTTGGGTATTTATTTTTGCGCTCGCGATTATCATTTTTGTTTGTCATCTTATGTACCTCCTTCCGATCTATCTCACTTTTATTGTGTGCAAACTCATCTTAATTATTTTATTTTTATTTTGATTATGAAGCATGTTGTTGATTAAATTGAATATGTGCTCTTGAATAAAAGTGTTATAGAGGAAAGATCTCAAAGGGAAAAAAATGGATTTAAAGAAAATTGTTAGATTTGGGTTATTTTTTTGAGTGATTACGACGATTTCAACAAGCAACTAACTGTAATTTAGTGTAATTCTAAAGAAAATATTTAAAATTGTATGGATTTTTAAATTTAGGTTCAAGATCATTTGGGATGACTTTTAAGCTTGCTTTTTATCAAATTTATTACATACTTATTGTTCATTTGATTATACTATTTTTGACAATATCTAAGGAGAATCACATATGGATAAAAAAATATTTTCTTTTATCAATCGATTGGCAGGTAAGAATATGTTGATTGATCGAATGATGGTCTATGCATCAAATGATTTACGTTATGTCTACCCATTTGCAATGATTATTTTGTGGATTCAAAATCCCAAAAAGACAAAAGCTGTGTTTGAATCATTTTTTTCCGTTCTTATTAATGTTGGGCTATCTTTATTATTTAAAAAAGTTAAATATGTTCCACGACCATTTATCTCACGAAAAGCAAATGTGTTGCTTACATCTAAAAACGATTCTTCCTTTATAAGTAAACACACGATTTTAGCATATTCAGTTTCAACTTCTATTTATTTATATAATAAAGTTTTGGGTATATTTATGTATCGATTATCTGCACTAGTAGGTTTTTCACGTGTTTGGACTGGAGTACATTATCCTTATGATATTCTTCGGAGTGCTTGTATTGGAAGCTTAGTAAGTGTGATAGTAAATCGATTATTGAAAAGCAAATAAAAAGTGATACTAAGGATTCATCCCCTTTAGTATCACTTTTTCTATTTCACGAATTTTCTTCACTATTTTGTTTTTTCTTAAAAAAAGTAACAGCTCGTTTTTTCATCGATTTAGTTAAGTATCCACCTTTAAACGAACGAATTTCATAAGACATTAAGAAAGCTTTAGGCTCAAATTTATCAATGATTTCGAGTAATTCATTTTCTCTAGATCGTTTAGCGACGATATCTAAACGATATCGTGCGGTACTAATTCCTTCCCCAGTATAAACAGTTACTCCAAATCCAGCTGATCGTAAAGCATTAACAAGCTCCATATTTTTATCAAGGATATTCGCTTGATAAGTAATATAACCAATTGCTAATTTGCGCTCCAGTGAACCCCCTAGAAGTAAACCAACGCTAAATCCAACAATATAAGCAACGATATTATACATGTTTGAAAGATCTTGAAAAACAAAAATCAAACTTACAATATAAATAATTCCTTCTAATAAACCAACACCAGCTGCTGATTTTGTTTGGTTTTTAACGAGTAAAATCGTTCTCATTGTAAGGACAGGTACATAAATAAGTTGTAGTACAAAAATCAATAAAGCTTGTAAAAACATGTTAAATAGTTCCCTTCTATATCATTAATAACGAAAGCATAACACATTTTTTATCTTTTAAAGGGTAGATTTTTAATATTTTTCTTTGTAATTTATGTAATTGTACAAAAGAGAGTAAGGAACTTAATTTCTCTTTACACATATTAATATTATAAAGTGCCTAGAAACTCCGGGTTAGGAGAAGTGATCTCATGAAAACTATCGTATTTATTGGATGTAATAAGTCTGGTACTAGTAGAGAGGCATTAACCATTGCCGAAAAGATGGGTTATTTTACAGTATTATTTACAGACAGAAAAAAATTCATACAACAGAGAGAAGAGTTCACTGAAGCTCATCTTATGATCTATAAAAAAGACTTGTTAAATAAAGAAGATGTTTTAAACGAAATAAATGAGCTAAGAGATAAAGGAAAAGATATTCGGGCAATTGTTAGCTTAATCGATCCATTTGTTTCATATTCAGCAAATTTGTCAAAAGAATTAGGATTGACTCAAATGTCAACGAATGCTTTATACATTATGGAAAATAAGACTAGGTTTCGTTCATTGCTAAAAGACTTATCTTGTTCACCTTATTATACAATTTTTAAAAGCGATGAATTAATGAATGATTCCCTAAATAGAGCCAAAGAATACTTACCTCTTGTAATTAAATCCCCTGAATCTAATGGCTCTAAAGATGTTTTATTAGTAAAAACGATCGATGAATTAAAAGTAGGAATGAAGAACATACAAAGTAAAGAAAAGCCCTTACAAATATTAATAGAAGAATATCTTCAAGGGAGACAATTCCTTATTGAGGTTATCGTTTATAACCAAACGACCTTTATTGTTGCTGTTATTGAACAAGAAATAACGAGCAAAAAAAGATTTATTATAACAGGCTATCATATGCCTGCACAGCTATCTAGTTCTTTAATGGAGGAATTAGAAAAAACCATTTCAGAAATTATCCACAAGTTAGGCCTGATCAATGGTTCATGTCACTTAGAAATGAGATTAGTACGTGGGGAGTGGAAGTTAATTGAAATTAATCCTAGAATCTCAGGGGGGGCAATGAACCGAATCATTCAGTATGCAACAGGTATAGACCTCGTTAAGGAAACATTAAGATTATATTTAGGTGAAAAGCCTTTAGTAGAAAAGAAAAAGAATCAATTTGTGTTTACAAATTATTTAATCGTAGAGAGAAAAGGGAAATTAATAAAGGTAACAGGAAAAAATAGAGCGAAACAATTTAAAGGTGTAAAAGAAGTATATGTAAAACCAAGAAAAGGGAGCATATTGACACCACCAATGTCTATGGGTGATCGATATGCCTATGTAATTGCTACGGGAGATTCACCCCAAGAAGCAAAGGAGAATGCATTGCGAGCTTCAAAGGAAATTCAATTTTTTTTAGAACCTTTTTAAGGAAGCTGATGTTATGACATTAATTGGAATGCTTCATCGTCGGAAGAACCCTTCGTTCTTGAAAAGAGCCTATGCCTACGCAGCTGTATCCAAAATGGAAAATGTCGATTTTTTTTATTTTTCATTTGAATCAGTTAATTTTCAAGAGGGGAAAATCAATGGATGGGTTTTTGATGATCGCAAATGGAAAAGGAAGTATATGATCTTCCCAGATGTTGTGATCAATAGTTGTTCACCAAGAAATAAGAGAGAATATCAAATTACTAGGGAATTAAAAAAGAAGTGCTTATATACAAGTTACTCAGTTGGAAATAAAATGAGCGTTTACAAGAAAATTGTGAAAGGAAAACAGTTTTCAGATTTTGTCATCCCATCTTACTATATAAAAAGTGGTAAAGAAGCTCTGTCTCATTTTTCTACGAATGAAAAACTTGTTCTCAAATCATTATCTGGTAAGCATGGTAAAGATGTTTTGTTTATTGAATGTATAGAGACACAACGATTTAAAGTAGTGGTTGGATCAGTAGTGAAATTTTATTCAAAAGATGATCTTTTTTTATTCATAGATGATTTAATTAAAGAAAAAGAATACTTGCTCCAGCCATTTATCGAGTGTAAAACAAAAGCTGGTTTAACGTATGACTTTCGGTTACATGTTCAAAAGAATGGTAAAGGTACCTGGGAGATAAACCTTATATACCCTCGTATTAGTGGAAGCAGTAGGTTAGTAAGCAATGTGAGTAGCGGTGGGTATAGAGGAGAGCTAGATTCATTTTTAAAAGAGGAATTTAATGAAGAATATTTTAATATGAAGAGGTTACTTGAACAATTTGCCCTTTCATTTACAAAACATTTTGAAAGTCTCTATTCTAAGACATTTGATGAACTTGGAATTGATGTTGGTCTAGATTCTAATGGAAAGCTATGGATTTTTGAAGTGAATTGGAGGCCTGGAGCAAAGAACCGTGAATTTGAAGTAGCGAAAAGAATGATTCCTTATTGTTTATTTTTAAAAGAAAATAATAGTTAAACCCAATTATATCCACATTTGCACATAATTTAACTAGTTAAATATCATATAGTAAATGAATGTATTGGAGGGAGGGGAAGATGATCCATGAATACAATGATTCTAACCCAAACTGTGTTTATAAAGCACTCCAAGAGTTAAAAGAGCAGCAAGATCAATTAGAGGGAAGTCCAACAAGCTGTTATAGCAGTTTATTTAAAAAGTTGTTTAAGGTCGATACAATTCCTTTTTTATTGTTCAATGAAGATGGATTATTTGAATTAGCAGGATTACAGTATGGAAAAAAGGATCACGATCATCAACATTTCCATACCAAATTTTTTAGAATAGAACATCTTGACGAAGAGAAGAATTGTGCTTCTCTATCACTTTTACGTCCTATATCTATCTATAGTTCTTATGTAGATGACATTTGTGCTGTCGATCGATTAGAACGAACGAATATTTGTGTAACAGTTGATTTGACCTGCTTCTGTGCAATTCAATGTTTAGATGTTGATTTGTTAAAAAAGATCGTAATCGAGCCGAAGTGGTAATCATGGATGATTATACACTTGCAAAAGTGAACATATAAAAAAACGTGAATCATTAGCTCGTGATACACGTTTTTTTATATGTTTATCAACCAAAATTACCAATTCGGCATTTGACTGCCTATAACCATTTACCTACTGATGAATATATTATATAGGTCCTGTATATCGTTCGTGGTTTTATTATTGAGCTTTAATTAGAGAGGTTAAAACTTTTTTTGTGTTTTCTATTTTTATGCGGATGACAGAAGAGTTTTGGAAAAGAGTTTTAATAAAGAACCTGTAAGTGCAGGTGCTGCGAAGGCTAAGCTAAGGGACGCCCACGAAAAAGCGAATGCCTGCAACGGAATTCAACCACCTAAAGAGGTTAACTTATAGTTTGTGAGGAGGGTGAGATATGCATGATCATCTTATTGGGGTATTACTTTCAACACAAGAATTAAAAAAGTTAAAAAAACAAGTTAATAAAGTTGATGGTATGCCTTACGAATATTTAGAGAAGGGGAAAGAATTAGGAAGTCAAATCGCCTTCTTTTCAATAAAAGATGTTTCCATTAATGAGCATACAGTCGAGGCACATATGCTCCAAAATGAACGAATGAAAAAAGAAACCATTAAAATACCATCTGTTATTTATAATTCCACAAAAATAAACCTAAAAAGAAATATAAAAAAATTACGTCAGATTTCTCAAATGTCAACTGTTACTGTCATTAATGAGCATCATGTGATAAAAATGAATCATTTGTTTGAATTAATAAAATCTAAGCCTGAACTAAGTGATTACCTTCCTAAAGAAAAAAAATATTTTGGAACTCCTTTTACATTACATGTGTTAGCCCAAAAAAATGAGTTTTTAAAATGGAACATTTCTACTATTTATATAAAAGATCTAGATGAAGTTATTTATAGTCTAAATGAGTGCGGTTTTTTATTTCACCTAGAAGATATAGAGGAAATAGAGAAAAAAATAGTCTCCGTTTCGGAAAAGATTTTAGAAGTGATTCATTTTTATTATCCAGGAATTCATGAGACTAGTCTTCAATTTTCAATATATGATGATGAGAATATGAAGTTACAATCAGTTCGTTCAATAAACACTGGTCTTGATGATCTTTTAAAATGGAAAAAAAACTTATGGAAAACAGTAGCCATGAGGCCGATTGAAGTTGCTGCTCATTTGAAAAAAAACACCTCAAAAAGTTTTATAAGTTCTAATTCAGACGAAACAACAATAACACCAACGATTAGAGAAGAAAAAGATTATCTAACTGATGTAGAACGTTCTTATTGGATTAAATTTACTGAATTTAATTCAGATGATTTGGTCATAAAACTTCCTCAGGAGTTATTAGGGAATAAGTTAAAATCACACCTCTCATTTGAATTTGGAATAGTAGAAACCATGTGTATTGTTGAGCCAGCGGAGAAAACACCAACGTTTGTAAAAGATAATTCTTACTTTAGCCCTGTAGAAGTTTTTATTTCATCAGGATTAGCGAAAAAAACACATGTAAAGATGGGGCTACATTATCAGATCAAACTTCTAGAAACTAAATTAATTATAGGACCAACAATAGGTTTTTTATTAGGTGAAAAGAATCAACTTTACACAACACGATATATGGAGAAATATAGTGACAGATTTGGGCAGTATGAACGATTTGGCGGGCTAGTCATTGCTTTTTCAACTCGTTCAATTGATTGGGAAAATAAGATTGTTTATGGACAAATTTATAATCCTAAACTTCAAATCTGGGAATATGGGAGTGCTCCCATTCCATCTGCGATTTATAGAAGGAATTTCCATCAAAACGAAGATCGTATAAATCAACTTATTCAATTGACGAATAATAATTTGTTTAATTCTCATCATTTTAAGAAATCAGATTTGCATTTATTACGGGATGAACGCGCTATTAGTAAACATTTACCTTCTACTCATATTTTTAGTAATAACCAAGATTTCATTCGTTTTTTGCATGAGGAAAAAAAGATTATTTTAAAACCTGTTGACCTGTCTAGAGGCCGAGGAATCTTTATTCTTGAAGAAAATGAGAACCATAAAGGCTATATGTTGTATGATTATCGAAAAAAATATCGTATTCGACATCTTATTCAGGATGAAAAAATTCTCATGGAAATGTTAGATAACTTGGAAATTTCCAAGCAACAATATTTATACCAAACCTATATCTCACTTTTAAAGGTAAATGAGAGACCATTTGATGTGAGAGTAGTTATGCAAAAAAATAAAAGATTGGAATGGGATTGCACCGGGATTGAGTGTAGGGTCGCCGGTGAAAATGAGGAGCTTACCAATATAGCTAGAGGTGGCTTTGCTATGACGTTAGAAGAGGTGATTAGGAAATCAAATAAACCTCTTTCATATGCATCTATCCATCAGAAGGTTATAGAAGTTTGTCACAACTTTTGTCTTGTTATGACTAAACATGCACAACATTATGCAGAATTTGGGATAGATATAGCATTAGATGAAGAAGGATATCCATGGATATTAGAAGCAAATATTTTCCCGAGTTTCAAAGGGTTTAAAAAGATGGATTATGATACGTACTTAAAAATAAGGTATCAACCACTTTTTTACGCTGTGAATCTTCAAGGTTTCGATATTGTAAAGGAGGATTTAGTAAATGAAGTATACACTCAAAATAAGTCCTTCCTCTAATAAAGCGATCTTTCTTCATGCTAATACTCTATCAAACCTTGCTATTAACGAATGCAATATGAATTTAACGATTGGTGCTAATAAACAAATAGTTAAAGTCGATGTTCATGATGACGAAGAATCAGTCATTATTTTATCAGAAGATGTGTTTAATCATTTTTCAATACCTACTAACCTCGACTATGAACTTACTGTCAATCAAAATGAATTGATTATTGGTCCTGTGATCGGTTTACTTGTTCGTGGAAAAACAAGTGAGATGACAATGGAAAGAATTAGAATTTATAAAAATTATATGTATGGCTACAAACAAATAAACGGCCTAATTCTTTTGTTTACATCAGATGGTATCGATGAGGAAAAGCGAATCATTACAGGTTTCGCTTATGATCCAATTCAAAATGTGTGGGAAAAGGGGACTTTCCCTTTTCCAGCTGCAGTATTTATTAGAAAGACACTGAAAACATCAATGAGAAACCAATTAGAACGACTTATAGGTTCAAATTATTTTAATTCACATGTTTTTAATAAGTGGGAAATGTGGGAATGGTTTTCAAGCAATGATTCTTTAAAGGGCTTTTTTGCAGAAACAGTTTTAGCTAACGATTTTCCTGCATTAGAGAAATTAGTAAACAACCATTCTTCTATATATATTAAACCAGCATCTGGCATGCAGGGCTCAGGCATTTACCTCCTTAGTAAAACAGAAGAGGGGTACACGTTAAAATATCGGTTTAAGAATGAAAATATTTCAACGTTATTTGATGATTGGTATTCTATTCAAGAGTATTTACAAACTGAGTTAAAGATAGAACGATATATTGCTCAGCAAGGAATATCACTAATAAAAGAAAATGGGAGATTAATGGATTTAAGAGTGATTGTAACAAAAGATCATAATGGAAAGTGGTCAGTTCCAGGGATTGTCACTAAATTAGGGGAAGAAAATAGTATCGTAAGTAATATTTCAAGTGGAGGATCTGCTGAACAAGTATGGGAAACATTACAAAGAATTTATCAAGACTCCCCAAAAGATGCTTTTAGGAAATATATAGAATTAGAGAATTTAGCCATACAATGTTGCAAGTATTTAGAAAATAAAGGTCTTCATCTTGCTTATATTGGGATTGATATAGGTATGGATGAACATAAAAATTTATGGGTTATTGAAATTAATAATCGCAGCCCTGACATGACAATCGCTTTGGATGCTAAAGATGAACAGCTTTATTATAAGATAAAAACAGCACCCTTAAAATATGCGAAATGGTTAAGTGGATTTAGGAGTGTTGTATAAATGAAACGTTTCCTTTTATATCAAGGTGAATGTGAAACAAAGGATTTTGTGATTACGTTTAATGAAAAAATACTAAATGAGTTAGGTTTAGAGAAACATCAAGAATTAACTTTAACTTATGGAAAGCGGAAGCAACAAGTAGTTGTGAAAGTTCATTCACTTCTAGATGAGGAACAGGTGTTCATTTCTAGTAATATCAAAACCTCTTTATTAATTGATTTGGATGTAAAATACGAGTTCTCGCTTAAAAATAATGAGTTAATAATAGGACCTGTTATCGGATTATTATTAGGTAAAACAGAAACAAGATTAGAAAAAAATTTGCATCATTATGTAATTTATACAATGTTATATGAGCAAATTAATGGTGTGCTTTTTGTGTTTAGTGAAGATCAAATTGATTTTGATGAAGAAAAGATTTCAGGATATATTTATGATCCAAGTAAAGAAAATAACTGGAGAAAAGCTGATTTACCTTTTCCTGGCGCGATTTATCGAAGGGTTGAACTCGCAAGTCCTACGTTGAAAAAACTAAATAACTGCATGGGTAAGAGTTTTTTTAACTCCAATTACTTTGATAAATGGCAATTCTGGAAGTGGTTAGAGCCTTGTCATGAATTAGTAGAAAATTTACCGAAAACAACAAAAAAAATCAATTTACATGCAGTAGATGAGTTTATCGATCGTTATAAAGGGGCTTACTTAAAACCAAAAAGTGGTTCAAGAGGTAAGGGAATTCATTATATCGAAAAACAAGATGAACATTATATCATTTCGAAAAATTATGAAGATGAAAGTAAAAAAGTAACAACAGAAGAAATGCGTAGCTTTTTAAGAAAGCATTATTACTATTTATTGCAAGAACCGATCCGTCTACACACCTATGAAAACCGAAAAGTTGATTATCGTGTGATACTTCAAAAAAACCATACAGGGTTTTGGCAGTGCACAGGAATGATTGCAAGGTTTGGGCAAACAAACGCAATTTCATCAAATTTTAAAGCAAATGGATTTGCAAGAGATGGTATCTCAGCTTTGAAGCTACAATTTGGTTATGGTGAGTTAACCTCATTTAATAAGTATCAAGAAATTGTTCAAATATGCACAAAAATGGCGCAAAGAGTTGATCAAGTAGGTGGAGGTTATGCAGATTTAGGTATCGATGTTGGAATTGATGAAGACGAAAAAATTTGGGTGATTGAAATGAACAAAAGACATGATCACGATTTTCCACTTATGATTAAGGATCGGAAAATGTATTATTTAGTGAAATCCAATCCTGTTTTGTTTGCGAAGTATTTGGCGATGAACGGTTTCAATGATGAATGTTGAAGTGATAGCTCTAGTTCCATTCATACTAGAGCTTTTTTTATTTATGTTTTAAGACACTATATCAAAACGGTTTAGTTATATAGAGAATCTTTGAGATCATATAAAATGGATAGTAGTTGTTTTTTATATGATTCGCGATGTTGTTGATATATAGCCAACATATGTGAACCATATTTTTTTTGCATTTCATGATGTGTTAGAATATCTTGATATAAGGTCTTGGTATTTGCGGATAACACCCATGAAGGTAAGTCAATAGAATGAAAGAAATCATATACTTTAAATCGATATCCTAACGCTACACATGGAGTTCCAGCCGCTAGTGATAATAAGTTTGCATGTAGCTTGAAATTGATTGAATACACACATTTACTAAGTATATCCATCATTTCGTTTTGATCTGCTTCCCAAATAACATTTACTTTTACATCTGGTTCTAACTCATCTTTTATTTCTTGTAAAATCGAGTGATCTCTTTTCCATACACTATATAATAATATTTCATAACCTTGTAAATGAATGTCTTTTAGTGCCTTTACTAATTGTTTTTTTAATCCTTTTTCATCTTTACCATAAATTCTATTAAAATCTGTACCCCAATTAACGGCAATTGTTGGGGACTGGATTGTATTTTCCTCCACTCTGTTAATGGTAGCGGACTGTTCTTTTGTGGGAAGTAATAATCCTGGGTCTCCTGATATAAAAGTATACTTTTCACTGTCTTTTTGTAAGTGTTCTAAAGAAGCTTGAGTAAGGGGACCTCGAACACCGAATTTTTTTGCATACGGAATAATCTTTTTTAATTTTTCTTCTGTCTCTTTTGGTAAAATATTATTGAATTTTGTTTCTTTGTTATATAAAAATGTATTCATTTTCTTTTTGCTTAATTTATCAACACCACTACCCCAAACAAAAATAGGTATTTCAAGATTCATCGCTTTAGTTAAAATATCAAGGTATTTACCTCCAATGATTGAGCCTCCACCTAACACTATAGCATCATAATCATTTACCAATACTTTTTGTCCTGGAGTATATGTGTGAATAAGGAAATGATTTGGGAAAAGTGAATGACACATATCATGAAAAACATCCCACATCATATCATCACCTAAATTTCCCTTGCCAATAAAACCTACATAAAGTATTTTTTTCAAGTTTATTCCTCCTTACAGTTAATTCTTCGGGATTTTCTGAACAAGGGTTTTATAGTCATCTGTATATGATACAAGTTTACTCTTCTTCAAAATATCTTCATCAGAAACAATGGATGCATGATCATGGAAGTTTCTTCTACAATATACGTGGTTATATTTATGATTAGAGTAAATCTTGTAACCTTTCTTTTTTGCTTTCCTCATAAACACTGTGTCTTCTCTGGTAGGAAGATCAGGGAATTTAATATTGTTAAAAACCTTCTTCTTAAATGCTAAGGTGGCACCCTTTACAATTCCATTAACAAACTGATTTTCTTTACCTGGGTCTCGAATAACTAAAGCCTTTTTACTTTCAAAATAACAAAAAGTTGTAGCTTTCCCAACAATATCAGCACCAGTATTTTGAAAGGCATTCATCGTGTCGCTAAGATAATAAGGTGCATAATAGTCGTCATCATCAAATTTTGCTATATAGTTATGGCTGGTTTGTTTTACTGCAAAGTTTGTGCACTCACCTAAAGATACTTTCTCTGGTTGTTGAAACACAAAAACCCTTGAATATTGTCGTGCTCGATCATTCCAACTATCTACATCCATATCGTCGCTATTTAATACAATAATTAACTCTTTCTTTTTCCAAACTTGTGATTCGTAATTTTGAAATACATTATCTATGAATTCAGGTCGATTTGTGATAGTAATGACTGAAATCATTGATGATCACCCCACTTATTATAATTTTATGCAAAATCATAGTTTTAGGTTCACCTATTTCTATGACTTGCGATACCTAAAATAATAGATAAGTACCTTTATTCTCATTATCTAGTAGGGGAGTACAATCAAATTTCTTAAGAATTCATATTTTGGTATAACAAATGTAAAAAAGGAGGATTATTCATGCATATCGTATCAGCATCAGATGATAAATATGCCATACATTTAGGTGTCATGTTAACATCCTTATTTATGAATCAAGATCAAACGGAACATATCAACATCTATATTATTGATGGAAATCTATCAGAAAGTAACAAACTCAAACTACAACTCATCGTTGAGAGATTTAATTCAAGCATTCATTTCCTAGAGATTGACGACGAAGTTTTTCATTCATTTAATGAACGTAAACGGATAAGTAAGCAAGCATATTATCGTATATTAATACCTAATCTCTTAAGTACTGATATTAATAAGGCATTATATCTTGATTGTGATTTAATAGTAACTAAGGATCTTACTGCTTTATGGGAAACTAATATTGAAGACTATCATTTAGCTGCTGTCGAAAGTACCATTTCTAAGAAGCTAATTAAGTATATTTCATTACCAACAGGTTCTGGTTACTTCAATTCGGGTGTATTATTATTAAATTTAGAAAAGTGGAGAGAGGATAATACGTCTGAGAAAATCATTCGTTATAAAGAGAAACATCCTGATCAAAAGAGGTTTATGGATCAAGACGCACTAAACGCTGTTTTATATGACAAGTGGCTTAAGTTACATTATAAGTGGAATTATACAACTGGACATTGGAATAGGAGAAAGATTTATCCACAAAAAGATGCAGTTATAATACACTTTACTACACGAAAAAAACCATGGAATTCAGAACATCCATTTAAAAATGAATATTATAAATATCTCAGATCTTCTTTATTAATAAATGAATGAATGAAAAGAACATAAATTGTGGACTAACCGAATTTATTAGATAGTGGCTAGTCCTTTATCTTTTTTAAAATTCTTATTCTATTGATTAGATCCAAACGCTTTTGTCACTTTAGGGACAAAGTTCGAAATCTTCCCAACCCTTCTACTTTTTTGCAACAATACTTTATTTGACCTTTTATACGTATGGCTATCACTATTTGATTTTCTAATATATACATAATTGTACCGACTAGTTGAATAAATTCTTAGCTTTTTCCTTTTACAAAGTCCAACAAATGAACTGTCTGTTCCAGAGCCTACTTTAGAAGGAAACTTAATTTCAGGGTAGATTTCTTTTTTAAACATCAAGGTTCCTCCTTTAAGCCCACCTTTTACATTCGTTTTTACACGCTGGTTTTCATTTCCTAGTCTTCTTATTGTAAGGAGCTTTTGTTTTTCAAAATACATAAATGATTTTCCTTTGCCAATTAGCTGTGCATTTGTTGATGCGAATGCCATCATCGCTTCAGTTAAGTAATATTCTGAGTAATAATCATCATCATCGAGTTTGGCGACAATTTCATACTTTGCTTTTTCGGTACCGAAATTTAAGCAATCTCCTAACGTCTTTTCTTCAGGAAGCTGATAAATTGAAACATTGTCAAAGGTGCTTGCTTTTTCCTCCCATTTTTGCTTATTCATTTTATCTTTATTTAAAATAATAATTAACTCCTTTTTTTGCCACAATTGTCTATTAAAATTAGAAAATATATTGTCCATCATTGAATCACGAATTGTACAAGCAACAACTGACACCATTTAGATTCCTCCAACATTCTTTTTTATACATATATGAATTAACGATGAGTTAGTGATAAATGGTGAGAAATATGTGTTTTTCACTAAGTTAGAGTACTATAAATGGTTAATAATCTATCTTTTATAGCGATGAACACCTAATCAATATAGATAATAAGGGAATAGTATATACAATTATAGGTTATATGAATTGGATATAATGTCTTATATTTGGGCTCTTTCATATATCTATATCTAAATAATTTAATATATTATTATTCGAAAAGAGCTTACGCAATTTAAAAAGAAAGGGGGAGGGAATTTGAAAGGAATAATCATTGCAGGAGGAAAAGGAACGAGATTATGTCCTTTAACGAATGTGATTTCAAAGCCATTGCTTCCTGTATACGATAAACCGATGATTTACTATCCTCTCGCTATATTAATGGAAGCAGGAATAAAGGAAATCCTCATTATCACAACAGCAGAGGATAAGAATAGATTTATGAATTTATTAAGCGATGGTTCCCAATTAGGAATATCAATCAAATTTAAAGTTGAACCTTCTCCAAAGGGCATTGCTCAAGCATTTATTATTGGAGAAGAATTCATTGGTAATGAACCTGTTACGTTAATTTTAGGTGACAATATTTTTTTTGGTCATGGTTTAACCTCACGTTTAAGAAAGGCGATTAGTTTAAAAAAAGGTGCAACAATTTTCGGTTATTATGTAAAAGATCCATATCGTTTTGGAGTCGTAGAATTCAATGACAGGAAAGAAGTTATTAATTTAGAGGAAAAGCCAGCACAGCCTAAATCACATTATGCTGTTACAGGCTTGTATGTTTATGATCATCGAGTTGTAAATATTGCTAAAAAAGTAAAGCCTTCAGAAAAGGGAGAATTAGAAATTACTGATGTTAACAAAGCATATTTAGAATTAGGTGATTTACATGTTGAGTTGTTAGGTAACGGATATTCATGGTTTGATACAGGAACTCATACATCCTTATACAAAGCTGGCCAATTTATCGAAGAAACCGAGAAGCATGATAAGGTTAAAATAGGTTGTATTGAAGAAATAGCTTTCAGAGAAAAGTTCATTACGAAATCTCAATTAATGAAACTAGCAAAAAGTTTAGAGAAAAGTGAATACGGACAGTACTTGAAGAACTTATCGTAAAAGATAAAATAGTTAAATAATGTTAGGAGGATAACTGTGATCCCTTCTCATGATTTTTTATTAGAGCCTAAAAGTGATATGGTCATTTGTTGTTTAGGAGTTGGAGAGAATCACGAAAAAGCATTACAAATTATGAAGCCAACAGTAGAGTATTATGGGAAGCTTCATAATATTGATACGCTTTTTTTTACTGAAAGTTTTTTAACAACAAAATTAGCAAAAAAGAATAAAATTTTCTTACTTGCAAATCTCTTAAAATACTATAAAACAGTGATGTGGATGGATTCAGATACGATCATTGTGAATCCTAAAGAAGATATTCGTAAAGAATTACAATCAGATCATGTTGTGTATATGACAAGTTATTTTGGAAGAAAGCCTTTATTTCCAAACTCTGGTGTTATTGTAGCAAAGCGAGATCCAATGACATTTGAAATACTAGAAAAAGTTTGGAATTTCAAGCGAAAAAATAAACGTGGTTGGTGGGATCAGCAAGCGTTTTTAAAATTATTAGGCTTTAAAAATAGATTAGTAAAAATTCTAACATACAATGGCCCTACAAAGTATACCCCCTATATTGGATCTTTAGATGTGAAATGGAATAGTCGGCCTAATCGAAAGGATGTTTCAGAAAATCCTGTTATCATGCATCATTGTGGAATAAAGTTTTGGAAAAGGATAGAAAGGATGGAAAAAAGCTATCAATTGTTTTTGAAAAATAGCAAAGATAATTAGGTGAAAATTGTTTGCAAGGAGGCTCTGATGCATGAAAAAGATAGCGGTAGTTGGAACAGGGTATGTGGGTCTTGTCACAGGTGTATGTTTGGCTGAAATCGGTCATGATGTCACTTGTATTGATGTTGATCAAGAAAAGATAGATCTATTAAAAAGTGGAAAATCACCGATATATGAACCTGGCATAGAAGAGTTGATTTCGAAAAATGTAGCCAGTGGAAATTTACGTTTTAGCTTAGAAACTCAAGATGCTTATGAAGTGGGTGTTATTTATATTGCTGTTGGGACACCCCAGAAGAAGGACGGATCAGCAGATCTACAGTTTGTTGAAGAAGTGGCGAAGAGAATTGCTCACAACATAAAAAACGATGTGGTTGTTGTAACGAAAAGTACTGTCCCACTAGGAACAAATCATTCTATTTTAAAAATTATTAAAGAGCATTTACAAGTAGAAGTCAGTGTTGATATTGCTTCTAATCCCGAATTTTTAAGAGAAGGATCGGCAATTTATGATTCCTTTAATGGTGATCGTATTGTCATTGGAGTTGAAAATGATCGTACAGCTTTAATACTCGAAGAAATCAATAAACCTTTCAATATTCCGATATTTAAAACTGATATTCGTAGTGCAGAGCTGATTAAGTACGCTGCAAATGCTTTTCTTGCTACTAAAATTAGCTTTATCAATGAAATTGCTTCTATATGTGAAAAAGTTGGAGCGAATGTTGAAGATGTTTCTATGGGAATGGGCAAGGATCATAGAATTGGTTCTCAATTTTTAAATGCAGGAATTGGTTATGGAGGTTCTTGCTTTCCTAAAGATACGAGTGCGCTTCTTCATATAGCAAAAGAAGCAGGATATCAATTTGAAATTTTATCATCTGTCATAAAGATTAATGAAAATCAAAAGTCAGTTCTTATTAAAAAAGCGAAAGAAAGACTTGGAACTTTTCACGGAAAAAGGATTGCTCTTCTCGGTTTATCGTTTAAACCGAATACAGATGACATGAGAGAAGCAGCTTCTATTGATATTTCAAACCAATTAATAGAAGAAGGTGCAAACGTTAAAGCGTTTGACCCAGTTGCAACGAATGCTGCGAAAAATTTACTACATCCTACTATTCAATATGTAGGTTCTATAAATGAGGCCATTCAAGATGCAGATGCTGTGTTTATTTTAACCGAATGGAAAGAAATCGTACACTTTCCTATTACTAACTATGTAAAATTCATGAAACATCCGATTATTTTTGATGGTCGAAATTGTTATCATTTAGAGGAGATAAGTCAGCATTCTTTAGACTACTACTCTATTGGAAGGCCAACAAGTAAAGCTATAGATAGATAACCTATATTCAATTGGTAATCATTTTAAAAACCTTAGAAAGGTGAATGATGTTAGTGAAAAATAAGAAACAAGTTAAATACAAGAAAATAAAAAGGTTGAAAAGCGCTCGCAAAAAACACAACACATTTTCTACTACGAAATCACACAATAAAACCCTCACTTTATCTCCCGTACAAGACAAAATCAAAAACCAACAAGCTACTCAATTCCCCATCCAAAAACCAGTTATGGAGAGCCTTAAAGATATAGAAAAAAATATATCGCAGTTAAAGCCTAGTAGTAATGAAAGCAATATGGAGATTGTCTTTGCCATTTCTCTAAAAAGTAAAAGAGCTTCACGAAATTGGCAAAGAGTACAAAATAATCTGGCAAAAACATTAAGAACAATCTTTAACAATACAGATCAACATTATCGAATTATTATTGCAGGACATAAAAAACCAACCATACCTGAGTTAAAACATAGTAAAGTAACATGGCTGAAGGTTAAATTTCCACCACCACTTCATTTAAAAGGATATAGTAGGGATAAGATATTGAAACGCAATGTGATTGGATCGCATTTAAGAAGAATTGGGTATACAGGATATTTTATGCCTGTTGATGCCGATGATTGGATTCATCACCGATTTGTTGAATATATTCGAAAATGTCCTAAAAAAGATGCCTTTGTTTTTAATAGTGGATTTATGGTGAATGTATCCAACCAAGAAGTATGGCAAAGAAATCGATTTTATATAGGATGTGGCACAAGTCAATTATTCTACTTTACAAATAGAGAATTTCCTATCTCTTCAAAACGGAAGGATGTTCTAAAAACAAACTTTAAAATTGTTGGAAGACGACACGGCTCAGTGAAAACGCATCTTAGTAAGATTAATAAAAAGTATATAATGGTCAATACCCCGCTATTAACTTGGGTACTTGCTCATGGAGATAATAATACGATGATTAAGAAGAAGAAGGATAATACTGTTTCAGCAAAGGATTATAATTCTCAAGGAGAAGATTTAGATTCTAATTTTTATAAACATTTTAAAATAACATGAAAAAATAGCCTTCTGTTGAAGGCTATTTTTATGTTTCGTGTTTGATAATAGATTAGATTACCCTTTGGTCGAACAACAAAGTCCAGTAATACATTCCTGACAGAAAGGCAATCTAGTAGTACCACCCTTCCAACCAATTCCTACACAGCATTCTTGATAGATGAATCCTACATCTTCTGGTAATAGAAAAGTGAAAATCGCATCATGTGTACGATTATCTCCATCTACACCACAAGCAGCTGATTTTAGAACTGTGTCACCATCTAATTGTTCGAATTTAATTCCGTCAAATGGAAATTCTCCGCTTGAAACAAAATCAACACTCACAGCTTGAGTACTAATTAATTCTCCATCTAGATAATACTGAACTGACCCTACAACTGGTTCGTCCGGAAAAAATTCTAAAGGACATCCGAAGCCAACTGTAAAGTGACTTAAATCAGGGAAATCCATTCCACCAGAACAATCCTCTAAAATCCCAGTTACGCGATAACTAATTACTCCAGCGGAAGCATCACCCAACCATTCGAAATCATAATAATCTAGTGAAACTGTTGAAGTACATGGCATATTTATCAATCTCCTTTAACTATTTTATTCATTATATTGTATTCATCTCTAAAAAGAATGTATATACGCTCGTCTAGGAAATAGAAAAAAGTATAATCCAAATATTGTTTAACAACATAATTTGTAGAAAGGAGAGTGTTTTATATGAATGAACAATCTAATATGAAGCCAAAGTTAGGAATATGTGTTGGTAGAAGTAGTAAAACAACTAGAAGAACGTTTAAACGGTTAACTCAAAGAAGAATCTCTATGCTAGAAAAAGATTTATTTGATGAAATCATTGTTTTTACATTAGAAAATCTAAATATTGAAACCTCCACTTTAAAAGGACAGATTTATAGAAAAAAAGACAATAAAATTGTAATAGAGAATGGAACTTTTTCATTACCTGATGTCATTTATATGCAAAGTGAAGTGGATCATCATGAATTACAAGCAATAGAAAAGCTAATGCCTGGTAGAATCTTTAATAATCATTTTTATAACAAGTATGAAGGAAGTCAGATTTTATCAGAAAATAAATCACTTAGAATCCATTTACCTCTTTCAAGGATGTTAAGAGAAGTAAATGATCTTGATGAGGCTTTAAAAGATTTTCATGAATTTTATTTAAAACCAATTAGAGGACATAGTGGAAAAGGAATCATATGGGTAAAAAGAGATGAAGATCATATGAAAATAGAAACGGCTAAAAAAAATAGCATTGTTAAGAATAGTAAAGACATATGGAACTTATATCCTAAGGGGTTTTCAACTGGTAAGTATATGATTCAACAAGGTGTCCAAACATCAAAATGGAAAGGAAAATCAACGGATATTCGCTTAAACATGAATAAAAATGGTACTGGTGAATGGGATGTAAGTCTATTGGTAGGCAGAATTGCTCTGAAAAAACCGTTTGTTTCAAGAGGAGCAGATAAAAACATGCTTATGTATATTGAACCATTTTTAAAAGAGATGTTCTCTTCTGAAAAAATCATCAATATAAAGGAATCTATTATTCAATTAGGACATGAGATAGGAAAAACGTTTGATGATTCAAGCTATCATATGGGTGACATAGGAATTGACCTCGGTTTAGATCAACAAGGGGCTTTATGGGTTTTTGAAGTGAATCATTTACCATATCCTATTCGTAGTTTAAAGGATCAAGATCTCTCATTCACTCGACCTTTTGAATATGCCTATTATTTGTCACAAAGATAACCATTATAAAATAAGGCTCTGTTAAACTTTGTGGTTGATTTCCGTTACAGGCATTCGCTTTCCGCGGGCGGTCCGGAAGCCTCCTCGGCGCAAGCGCCTGTGGGGTCTCCCTTTGACACGCTTCTCCCGCAGGAGTCTCATGCCTTTCACTCCAATCAACCAAGTGCTAAAAATCAATCTTAAGCTTTAACATAGCTTAAAATAATAACACCCACAATCAATATTTTTGCCAAATTATAGGTAAAAAGCCGTACCCAACTGTACATTTGTGCATGTAATGAATTATAGTGTCTCAAGCTTTGTATCAGAGGGGGGAAATGGGTATGGTAACGATTGAATATCATAATATTCTAGAAGAAATTCATATTTCTAAAAAGTTGAAGAATGAATACGGTATCACGCAACATCGAATTATTCTTAAAATCGGAAACTGGTCAAAAGAATATTTGGTAAAAATGGATGATGAGTTAGCTGAGAATAAAATAGGAATTCCAGTTGACATAACGAAAACCTTTACGATCCCCAATGAAGTTCCATTTGAATTGGTTTTAACTGGTCGAACGCTCCGAATTGGTCCAGTTATTGGCTTTGTCGCTTATTCTAATAAAAAACATCTATCACCAAAAAGATTAGAACGTATGAAAGGTCGCTTTTCCACCTATTCAGAAATAGGTGGTCTCATTTTTATCTTTGCTGCAAAAGAAATTGATACGGAGAAAAAAATAATTCATGGATATTACTACAATTCAAAAGGTGAGGATGCAAATACTAGATGGCTAGCTGGTACATTTCCTTATCCTGATGTTGTATACAAAAGACACCCCATTGATACCGAGAAGTACAACGATTTACTATCACAAATTGGCGATAAAGTTATTAATTCATATTATTTTTGTAAAGGTGAAATAAATGAATACAGCTTAGTAGACAATGAGCTAGCAAAGTATTTTCCTTATACTGAAACCTTAAGTGATGGTGAACAAGTAATACGATTTTTAGATAAGTACCGATCTATTTATTTAAAGCCACGCGATGGTGCAGGAGGAAAAGGGATTTTTCATGTTTCTAAAGATGAACAAGAATTACTTATTATAACGAATCGTAATAGAGAGAAAACCATAATAAATAACGAAGACGATCTACAATTGTTTCTAAAAAATTTAATTAATAAAAAATATATCATTCAACAAAGTGTTTCCATTTCCCGAAATGATCAAAATGTTGATTTTCGCATTTATGCTCAAAAAAATCACCTTAAAGAATGGGTTTGTCAAGGAATGATCGGAAGAGTGTCTATAAAAAATACAATCATTACAAACTTGAAATATGTAGAAAAATTATTATCTGGAGAAGATGCAATAAAATTTTTATTTGAAGGAACCGCTGATGAAGTAAATGGTATGAAACAAAAAATTTATATCACTTGCATCAATTTGTGTAAAACATTAGATAAGACAATCGGCAATTATGGTGATGTTGCAATAGACTGTATTATTGATGATCAAGACAATATTTGGGTTTTAGAGGTTAATAAGCTCTATGGATATGATAGCTTAATAAAAATGAAGAATCGCCAATTAGTTAAGATTTTGCGTACAACTCCGTTTCATTATGCAAAATCATTAGCAGAATTTTAAGGTAAAGGAGGGATAATGACATGACCAAACCTTTTGTTGGAATCTTACTGGATGGAATTAATTTTGGAGGAATTAAAAACCAAAAATCAACATACGAGCAATTATCTTTATATGAAGAAGCTGCAAAACATTATGGTTTAATTCCTTGTTTTTTTAGGCTGAAAGATATTAGTGGAAATTGTGATTATGTTCATGCTTATGTGATGGAAACCGGCGGTAAATATGAACAACGAAAACTACCTGTTCCTACAGTTATTCATAATCGTGCCTTACATTTTAAACAAACTGCTGAAGAGAAAATACATCTCTTAAATGAAAAAGGAATCATTATTTTTAATAAATGGAATCGATTTGGAAAATTAAAGATTCATCAAATTCTCCAAGTTCATGAAGATATACAACCGCACTTACCAGAAACAGTTAGAGCCAGCGAAGTGAATCTTCACGCGATGTTAAAAAAATATAAAGATTTAATTATAAAGCCAAACAACAATAGTCTTGGTAGCGGTGTAATCAAGTTAGCTAAAGTTGATGTGGAAAATTGGGAAATGTTTTTTTACAAAAAGAAAGGAAATACACTACACAAAGAAGTTTTTACAACAAAAAACTTCCCCGTAATCTTAAAGAGAAAAATCAATTCTAAAAACAACCTAATTCAAGAACGAATTCCATTAGCGACATTTAAAGGAAGTCCTTTTGATTTGCGCGTATCTGTTCAAAAAAACGAGAAAGGTAAATGGCAAGTAACAGGAATTGTTGGAAAAGTAGCTCAACTTGGCGGACATGTAACAAATGTTGCAAAAGGAGGAACATGTAAAACGCTAGAGGAATTGGTAAATGAGTTATCTCTTGACTATAAAACGGTATATAAAAATATCGAGTTTTTCTCGGAAAAAGTTGCCTCAAACCTTACAGCTAAATTACCAAAGCTTGCTGATTTAGGCTTAGATATAGGGATGACAAATGAAGGATTTCCAATGTTTATTGAAGCGAATTGTCGGGATCTCAGAATCACATTTAAAAATGCTGGAATGAATGATGTTTGGAAATCGACTTATTTCACACCCATTGGATATGCTAAATACCTTTATGAGCATGAAATAAAGGAGTATGACTAATGAAACCCCTTTTATTAAAAGATATTGTGAGAGAAATTGATGGCTCGCTAGTTAAAGGAAATGAAGAAAGTACCATACAAAAAGTGGTGAAAAGACAAAGTAATATTGATCAACATGTTTTATATTTTTGCCATGTTCCAAATGCATGTAATTGGGATTTGTTAAAAACAAAACAAGGCTATAGCATCGTTGTTGACCACTTAACTGGGGAAGAACCTATTCACAAAGATGTAAATATTATCTTAGTGAATGATTGTAAAGAAGCTTATTGGAAATTTATTTGTTATTATCGAAGTTTATTTGATATTCCTGTTATCGGGGTAACGGGGACGTGTGGTAAAACGACGACAAAGGATATGGTTAACCATATTGCAAAAGAAGATCTAATGGTTCATAAAACCTTTCAAAGTCAAAACGGATTGCACTTGAATCATGGGTATTTGTTTGGATTAGATGACTCCACACAATTAGCAGTGTTTGAAATGGGTGTCGCCTACAGAGGAAACGTTCGTAGTAGCGGGAGATATTTTCGACCAACAGTAGGTGTGATCACAAATATTGGTGAAGCACATCTAGAAGGATGTAGAACACTTGAAAATTATATTAAAGCTAAAGCAGAAATGCTAGAGGCGTTATCTTACAAAGGAATTCTTATCATAAATGCTGACGATGAAAACATAAAGAAAATAGATATGTCGAATTATCAAGGGAAAATCATCTCATTCGGAGTGAACGAAGAAGCAAATTATCGAGCAGATAAAATTTCCTATGTAAATGAGGGGATGAACTATACACTTCTGAACTCTGGTAAACAATATACAGTTTTTGTACCTGGATACGGCGAACATAATATTTTTAATAGTTTAGCAGCCATTGCAGCTTGTCATTCTATAGGGATTTCAATAGAAACTTGTATAAATCGACTTCAAACTTTTCGCACAATGTCTCGTCATGTGAAAATATATGAAGGTTATAACCAAAGTATGGTCATTGATGATACGTGGAGCTGTAATCCAAGCTCAGTTAAAGCTGCTATGCAAGTATTAAAGAATATTTCTAAAGATAGTAAGGAAATATTTGTTTTAGGTAAGATGCAGAGACTTGGTAAACATTTGCAAGAGCAGCATATTAAAATAGGTAAAACACTTATGGAAATGGGAGGGCTAGACTATTTAATTACTGTTGGAAGTCATGCGAAATTAACTGGGATGAGTGCTATAGAAAATGGGATGGATGCTTCAAAAGTAATAATGGTTGATGATGCTAGTGAATTAGATTCTGTATTAGAAGAAATTAGTGGTGAAAACTCTTGTATTCTTTTTAAGATGTCTCTTGGAAAAATGAAAAGCGAATATCGCCAAGTTGTCGTAAAATATCGCCAAGCATAAAATGGATAATTATGGAACGTGATACCAGGCATTTACACCAAGAGAAATGACATCCAAAGAGAGGTTGTGTAATCAGTGAAAATAAAGTGGATGAAAGACAGCAATATAAATGAAATTTGGATGAATCCAAAAACAATAAGTAAGTATAATTTTGTAGAAAAACAACAGATTCCCATCACTTATGGTACGTTGAAAGTAATCAAGGAACTAAAAGGAAATAATACATTACAATATAATGAAGTTGGAGTATCACCACAATTCTCGCAATCAATAAAATTACCAGAAGATGTTGACCTTCATGTTCAAATAAAAAATGGTGGAGTGCAATTTGGACCTTTAATTGGCATGTTATTAAAAAAGAAGTTTGAAAGGTTATCACAAAGAAAATTAGAACTTTTAAAAGAGCGAATTCCTAAATCTGATTTTGATCATGGAGTTGTTTTTGTTGGGGCTCTTGACTCAATCAATGAAGAGAATAAATTAATAAAAGCATATTATTATACGAAAGATCATGAGTGGAAAGAAGGAATATTTCCGTTTCCAACTGTTTTATATAATCGAGTTTATATAAAAAAAAGTCAACTGAAGTTATTAAAAAAAGGTGTAAAAATGCAAGTGATTAATAATTGCTTAATGTCAAAATCAAAGCTGTGGAGATTACTTTGTAAAGATTCTTCTATAAATCAACATCTACCTTTCACACAAAAATTGAGAGATGTAAATAGCTTTTTAGTTATGATTAACCATTATCAAACCGTCTATTTAAAGCCGACAAATCTTTCAAGAGGTAGGGGTATCATTCAAGCAAAGAAAATGAAAATAGGATTTCTCATAAAAGACACAAACAATCGTGAACAAATTTTATTTACAGAAAGTGAATTAAGTCATTTTTTAGAAAATTTAACAAATAAGCATCCTTATATTATCCAACAAGGTGTTCCGTTTACTTATGAAAACAGCTTAGTAGATTTTCGAGTGTATATGCAAAAGGATGAAGCGAAAGAATGGAATTGCTCTGGTATTTATGGGCGAGTTTCGAAACCAAACGAAGTAATTACTAATTTAAGACATAGCCAGAAGATTGTCCCAGTTGAAGATACACTAAGAAAATATTTTACTCTTGACCAAGATAAGTGTAATAACGTTCAAACTCAAATGATTCAAGTTTGCGAAAATGTTTGTGTTTCACTTGAAAAAAGAAGGCAATCACTTGCAGATGTAGCGATTGATATTGTTCTAGATGAGCATCTAAAGGTTTGGGTTCTCGAAGTTCAAGTGAATTACGCAGATGATGAACGTTTGTATCATTTACCAGAGTCAATTTATAAAAAGGTTTGGCAAACTCCACTTCACTATGCAAAAGCACTAACTGATTTTTAAGTAAGGATCTTTTCTTCGTATTACTAAAAGCAAAAAGTTTATCAGAGCCAATTTAAAAAGGAGAGTAGAAATGAAACCAATCTATTTACAAGATCTATTGCCCTTCATGAAAGGAAAAGTGATAGTTGGCGAAACAAATCCCCTTATTCGCCATGTAATAAAAATCCCAAAATATTCTTTACTCAAAGACCATACATTGTACTTTCATACGAAAGGAATTTTATCTCTAAAAACATCTAATCATTTTAAGCAGCTTACAATTATTACATCAAAGCCCGATTTATTACGAAATGCAGGGAGAAACGTAACGATAGTTTTAGTGAAAAATGTAAGAATGGCATACTGGAGATTTGTTGATTTTTATCGAAATACTCTTAAAATACCTTTTGTGGCCATCACCGGTACTTGTGGAAAAACAACGACAAAGGAAATGATTAGTTGGATTTTCTCTCATAAATTCAATGTATATAAAACCATACGAAATGAAAACGATCCTTCTCGGCATTTAGATTATTTGTTAGGAATTAAACAATCAGATGATCTTGCGGTAATGGAGACAGCTGTAGCAGTTCCAGGACATTTAAAACGAGCGTATCAATACTTTAAGCCACATGTTGGAATTTTGACATCTATTGGTATTGATCATTTGAATGGTTTTCCAGATTTAGATTCTTATATAAATGAAAAGCTGTCAATCTTCTCTCTAATAGACTCCAAAGGAACAATTGTTGTAAATGGTGATGATGATCATGTAAGAAAGATAGATTTAAAGAAAATGAATAAGAAGATTGTAACCTTTGGAATGAATAACATAGCAGATTTTAAAATTGGGAAAATAATGTACGGAGAAAATAAAATGAAATTTCATTTAATTCATTCTCAAAATTCTTATATTTTTGAAGTTCCAGGTCTAGGAAAACATAATGTATATAACGCAACAGCAGCCATAGCGGCAGCATATCAGCTTGGAATGAGTATAGAAAGTGCTGGTAAGCGTTTAGCAAGTTTTCCTTTATTACCAAGGCATGTGGAAATAGTAAGAGGAATAAACGGATCTACATTAATAGACGATACGTGGAGTTCGAATCCAACATCAATAGAATCTTCTTTAGATGTATTAACAAATGTTGCTAAAGGTAACAAGAAGATTGCTGTGTTTGGGGACATTAAATATTTAGGAGACAAAACGAGTGAAATTCATAAACTAGTAGGTGATATTGTCGCAAAAGAAGAGATCGATTATCTGCTCACGATAGGAAATGAAGCTGAGTTGATCGGTTTACAAGCAATAAAAAATGGTATGGATAGCAAGAAAATCTTACATTGTCAAGATCCTAAAAAAGCATTTGAGTTTCTATCAGATACAGCTGATGAAGATTCAATTATTTTAATTAAAACATCGATGTATCAATCTTATAAGAAGTTTGTAAATTCACTTAGAGTCAATTAAAAAATACCGCCTACATTAGTAATGAGTTTACAAATTAGGCGGTGTTTTTTCATGAAAATTAGCTAATGCTTTCGTATAAAGCATATTTTGTAATCGAGCATAATACATAAGATCTTTTCGTTTGCATACTGTAGCGATTCGATGGTCAGGATCTTCATTATTAATTTCAATAATCCATAACTTATGGTTTTCATCAATACCAAAATCAAAACCAAGATTTCCACATGTAATAAGATGTTGTTCTAGTTTATTTGCTGCTTTTTCAGAGATAAGAAGCATTTTTTCGTATAAATGATCAGCCAGCTCTTCACTTTGTAATAGTTCTATAAGAGCTTTCTCTCCTAATTGAGGTTTGCCTCCACTAGTAAGGTTACTAACGGAACTCCCTTGTTTTCCAAATCTTGCAAATAGGCCGCCATTTTCCCATTCTCTTTCTTGATTCTTAAAATAAATGAATCTAAAATCTACGACTCTTTGATTTGCACTTATAAGATTTAGCGATTCTTGAATAAGGTATTCGTTTTTTCTTAAAAGTCGTTTTAAGAAAGAGATAAATTCTCTTTTTTGATAATAAGTTTGTGTAATTGTTTTTCTTTTAACTTCATATTTTATCTTTACTCCCTGGTTACTATATGATAACCCTACGATTCCCTTAGCAAATGTACCACCTATAGGTTTTAAATACGCATTTTTATATCTTCTTAAAAATTGTAAAATATCCTTCGGAGTTTTACATAGAAGAGTTTTAGGTAGAAATTCCTTTAAAGTAGGATCGGTGGAAAACCATTTGTACATTTCCCATTTATCAAACGTAGGAAAATTACAAATGTTCGCTTTATAATAGGAAGATAAAAACTCCCATTGTTTATTTCTTTCTACTTTACATTTATTAAACAAAGAAGATGGCAGAGGAATATCTTTTGTACATATCCATTCTTGTATTTGAGGATTATAAATAAATCCTTCAGAAATTCTTTCATTTTCAACATTTACTGAATCTAAAGAAAAGGCAGCGATGCTACCACCTATTTTTTCATAATATTTAACATAGCTATCTAGGTCACTTAATCTACGAATTAACCCCTTTTTAGTTAAGTCAGCTATTATCCCAATATATGGTCCTAATACCATCGTATTTTGATAAAAGGATATTTCGTAATCACAATATAGTGGAATACGAAAGTGGTTGATCAACTCTTCTGACAAATGGATCTCATTATTTTTTACCCCAGGTGTACGTTGAATCTGAATTGTTACAGTTGTCTCTCCGAACGATAAAGAAGGTTCTATACACATTAGATCTGTCATTAGATCATTGTGTATTTTTAGTATAGTTGATTTTCCTAAATAAGGGATTATTTTGTATCGTTTCATTATCATCACCTTTGTTGGAAATAGAGAGGGATTTTATCCATAGCTCTCACTATTACCTTAATTTCAGAGCATAAAGTTCTAAATGTTCAATAGGACGAAACTTTTCTTTAAAACGGCGTAAACCTTCTTGATTATTGTCACTACCAACATGTAGCATGGTTAACCTGGGATTAATAGAATACATTGATTTTGCAAATTCGGTATATAAATATTCAGAAAGGCCTTTATAACCAGGAAGTGTTTTTGCGATACACCCCCACGAAATCCCATTTGGTAAAATAGCACCTGTGACAATTCCAACAATTTTCCCTTCAACTGTTGCAACATAAATCTTTTCTTGAAGAGCTTGGTAATAGTGAATAACTTGATGAAAGAGATTATGATCTGTTATGACTTTGTATTTTTGTCCAGAAGTTTTATTCCATATTTGCTTTAATTTTTTGACACTTTTATAATCAGTTGGTTGATATTCACGAAATAAAATTGTCGGATGTTCACGTTTTAATTTATTTCTTAAGCTTCTAATTTCACTGAATTCTTTGCCTTTTAAATGAACCAACTTAGGAACACTCCAAATTATCTCCTTACTGTCGTATTTTTTGTAAAAGAAGTTTTCTTTAAATAAAGGGGACGATGCTAAGAATTGAAATTGAAGTTCATTTACTAAGTTAACGGTAGCACTCTTTTTTTGTTGATGAATGGTATTCCATTGTTTGCAAAGAAGTAAGCTTTTTTTTGTTACCTTTATAACATGATTTTCATTTCCTTTACCAAAAGGTAAGCACCAAACATACATATATAATTTTTTTGTCATGATGAAGGGGACTAACATATGGTCAATAATTTTCCAAAAGACCTTTATGTTTTTTAGCTGAGATAAACTCCAAATATAGGTGAAATTAGATGCCCATAATCCTGTAAAGTAACTAGATTGTTGAATGAATTTACTAAACAAATCATAATCCTCAATCTTTATTTCCTTAAAAGAATGTTCCTTTAACCAATTAGTATCCAAAAATTGTCCCTCCATTATCAGGGGTTTATTTCTTATTATTATAGGTATGTAAAGGAATGAGAAAATGAGTATGTTTTTGACTAGAAGAAAAAAGAAAAGCAAAACTTAATTAAAACAAAGCGTTTGATTGGTTAGTGTGTGAAAAATGTTGGAGAATAATATTTCATAAGTATATATTAAGGAGATATGGTATTAATTCAACTTTCGATATCCTCTAAACAAAAAAGAACCGAGCAATTTTGGCTCGGTTTAACTTACAAAAAGTATTAAATTCTGCACATAGATTTTTTATGTCTAGCTCCAGACGAATAGAAATTAACGATAAGAAGACCCTTCTATTCCAGATCGTCATATGCTTGTTACCCAATATTAAATACTTTTCACTTTTCTTATTTTTCTTCTGCTTCTAATTTAGCTACAGCTTCTTCATAGTCCTCGTTAAACCATAGTGGATCATCGTTGTCAACTTCACCATTATAGTTAATTAGGATTTCTTCTCCGGCTTTAATATCTTTATAAGCGAAAAAATCAAACGTGTGATTCGGAAAATTAATATCATATGTAGCATTAGGTTCATAGGAATGGTTAAACATCATACCATACCCTAGCAATATACATGTGTGGTTTATACCATACTCAAATGCATAATCAGCTAGCAAGGTTTGTTCAATCAATTCATGCTGCTCGTTCGGATATGCAATAACTGGTGCTTCATGTAAAAGCTCACCTTTTGCAATATCTCTTGTTGCAAATACTCCTCGCGTAAATTCACCTGTACTAAGAGTAGAATTTTTCACTTCAATCATATTGTCACCATTTACCTTTCATAAAAAACTAGATCTTCTTAATTCTGTCAGTTCATAGCAAGGAATGCAACCTTTTATTAAAGCTGTTTCTTAAACTTGTTAATCCTGATAAATATAACTCTATATAAAGTCTTGCGGCGTCTATTTCTCTACAGATTTAACCATTTTATCCGATAATACACTGGTTCTAACAGATAAAGACGTCAATTAGCAATCTTTTTAGAGAAGAGCCTTTATTGTCATAAAACTCAAGATTTGATATACCTACATTGTTATAGGTACAATTGAACTTAGTTTACTAAAGGAGAGATTAAGATGAACTACTTACCGTCATTTAATTTAACGAATCAAACAGCTATTATAACAGGTGCTGGTAGAGGAATAGGGAGAGCACTTGCCATTGGATTTGCTGAAGCTGGAGCAAATGTAGTTTTGTTATCTCGTACAGAAAAAGAGCTTATAGAAGTAGCCAATATAATAAATGATATGGGAAGAAGTGCTTTACCAATTGTGACAGATGTCACAAAGCCTTCTCATATTCATCATGCAATTGAAAAAATCGAACATCAAAAAATAAAAGTAGATATTTTGGTTAATAATGCAGGAATGAATATTCGTTCACAAGCATTAGATGTGACAGAAGATGAATGGGATAGCATTATGAATACAAACTTAAAATCAGCCTTTTTTATGTCACGGGAAGTTGGGGCACTTATGAAAAAGCAAGGTGATGGGGGAAGAATAATTAACATCTCCTCAGTTGCAGGAAAAGTGGCTCTCCGAACGGGAGTAGCATATGGGGCAACAAAAGCAGCGATGATTCAAATGACAAAAATACTCGCATTTGAATGGGGAAAATACAATATAAATGTTAATTCAATTGGTCCATGGTATTTTGAAACTCCATTAACAAAGGATTTATTAGAAAATGAAAAATATGTTCATGATATATTAGCTGTCACACCACTAAATAGAATTGGTCAGCTTCCTGAGCTAGTTGGACCAGCTGTATTTTTAGCCTCTGAAGCTTCAAGTTACATAAGTGGCCAAACATTGTTTGTTGATGGTGGGATGACGATTAATGGGTTTTAATTAAGGCTCTTGTTTGAAAGAGTATTGCTAATTAACCAAATTATATGTTGCCAATAGAAAGCTTTGTTATAAACAACAAAGCTTTCTAAAACAACCTTAAATAAACAATCAGTTCTATTGTAAACGTCGTATCGGCTACCTTCATACGAAATGAAGATGATATTGAATAACTAATTTATTTATTTTTGTGAATATTAGTCTGTATCAAATATGTTGGATTTTATTTTGCAATGGGTATACATTACATTATGGGGAAGAAGATCGTTGCTTTTTAATTGGCTCTTTTCTAAAAGATTGTTGCTAATTGACTTCTTTATTTGTTAGAACAAGTGTTTTATCAATAAAAGGGACAATCTGTAGAAGAAAAGATGATGTCACTAGAATTTATATAGAGATGTTTCCCTATAGAATTTTAAAAACAACAAAGTTTGCAAATAAATAGCTTTACCATTAAGAAATGCAGATAAGTTTAAGATAAAAATACAGAGTTAGTCGCTAATCATGACGAGTGGTTGTTGTGAAAAATGAATTAAACGTAAAAAGTAGATTTTTTTAAATAGGAAAAGGAGTTTTAATATGAAAGCCATTTTAGTAGAACGCCCCGGTGGAGTTGATCAATTGAAAATAGGTAATTATCCTAAACCTATTTTACAAAAGGGTGAATTATTAGTAAAAGTAAAATCAGCTGCGGTAAATCGATCAGATATTATAGCACGTGAAGGGAAATCTGGTTACTTATCAAGTCCGATTTTAGGAATAGAAGTATCTGGGGAAGTGGTAGAAACGACAAATGAAACAAAAATAGAAGTTGGAACTCGTGTAATGGGGCTTGTAAATGGAGGTGGATATGCAGAGTATGTCACAATTCCTGCTGATCGAGCGATAGTTATACCCGATAATCTATCTTTTAACGAAGCTGCAGCAGTTCCTGAAGTTTTTTTAACAGCTTACCAAACTTTATTTTGGTTAGGAGAACTAACAGATACTGATACTGTTCTTATACATGCTGGTGGAAGTGGTGTAGGAACGGCAGCTATTCAATTAGTAAAAAAGATGACGAATGCTAAGGTACTAGCAACGGCAGGGTCAACTGATAAATTAATATTTTGTCAATCAATAGGAGCAGATGTATGTATTAATTATAAAGAACAATTATTTGATGAGGAGGTATTAAAGGTTACTGATGGGAAAGGTGTTGACTTGATCTTAGATTTTATTGGCGCTTCGTTTTGGGAGAAAAACTTAAGAAGTATTAACACAGATGGTCGTTGGGTGTTAATTGGTATTTTAGGTGGTGCTGAGATAGATAAAGTAAATCTAATGCATTTATTAATGAAAAGAATTTCTTTGAAAGGAACATTATTAACTCCAAGAAGCGATGAGTATAAAAGACAACTAACAAAAGAATTTGAACAAAAAGTTATTCCATTATTTAAGAGTGAAGAAATAAAACCTATCATTGATCATGTATTTCCATTAGAAAAAATTAAAGAAGCACACGAACATATGGAAGCAAATAAAAATATAGGAAAAATAGTCTTGAGTATTAATGAATAAGAAGTATTAAATCCTCTGGCATTTGTTTATTATTTAGTTGGCTATGTTAGAGCTTAATGTTGATTATTATCACTTTATTGATTGGAGTGGAAGACATGAGATTCCTGAAGGAGAAGCGTGTCAAAAGGAGACCCCACAGACGCTTGCTCCGAGGAGGCTCCCGACCTAGGAAGAATTGCCCTTTGAAAAAGCCGGGAGTAAGGCTTTTTCATTATTCTTCCCTAGGAAAAAAGATACTTTTTTCTCGGGAAAGCGAATGCCTGTAACGTAAATCAATAACAAAGTTTAACAGGGCTTTTTATAGTTTAATAATTTGAAAGGAATTACTTTAAGATGATTGATAGATAAAAAGAGTTGAAAGAGAAGGTGTTTAAGTTGAAGTATAAAGATCCAAAGCTTAATCCGTCTCAATTACTTGTTTGGGTGTTCGTTGTGTTTATCTCTCTCGGCACAATTGCACTTAAGTTACCTTTTGCAACAACAACACCTGTCAGTTGGCTTGATGCAATGTTTACAGCTACATCAGCAATGACTGTAACAGGACTTGTTGTCGTTGATACAGCAAAAGCATACACATTGTTCGGTGAAATCATTATTATCACCTTAATTCAGTTCGGTGGATTAGGAATCATGTCTTTTGCGGTTATGATTTACAAGATAATAGGAAAGAAGATAGGATTAAAAGAACGTATAGTAGTCCAACATGCTTTAAATCAAACTTCTTTTGGTGGGGTAATAAAATTAATTAAAAAAATTTTTATTTTTTCGATAACGATTGAATTGATTGCGACGTTTTTTTTAGCAATAACTTGGGTACCAGAATATGGATTAGGAAAAGGAATGTATGTAAGTTTTTTTCATTCTGTATCAGCTTTTAATAACGCAGGATTTTCACTTTGGTCTGATAGTTTGATGAAGTTTAAAGGAGATCCAATTATCAATATTGTTATCACATTCCTTTTTATTATTGGAGGAATAGGTTTTACAGTTTTAGCAGATTTGTGGGAAAAGAAAAAATTTAAGAAGCTTAGTCTACATTCGAAAATGATGATAATAGGAACAATAGCGTTTAATATCTTTGCAATGTTTCTCATTTTTGTTTTGGAATATGGAAATCCTAAAACATTAGGTGGATTAACTTCATTAGGAGATAAACTATGGGGGGCCTATTTTCAGGCTGTAACTCCTAGAACTGCTGGTTTTAATACGTTAGATATTGCAAGTTTCAATGAATCTACGATATTTTTATTTTTATTAATGATGTTTATCGGTGCTGGTAGTGCGTCTACTGGAGGGGGAATCAAGTTAACTACGTTTATGGTTATTGTTTTCTCTGTTCTAGCTTTTTTAAAGGGAAAAGAAGACATCGTGGTTAGAAATAGATCCATAAAGCTTGAGTTTGTTCTTCGATCACTTGCGATATCGACAATTGGCTTTATTGTCATTATATTAGCTGTGTTTATTTTAAATATAACAGAAAACAGCTCTTTTTTAAGTGTATTATTTGAAGTTGTCTCTGCATTTGGTACAGTCGGTTTATCTATTGGTCTGACTGAATCTTTATCAATGATTGGGAAATTTGTTATCATCTTCATGATGTTTATAGGAAAGTTAGGGCCACTCACATTGGCTTTCTCTTTAACACAACCTAAAAAATCTAAAGTTAAGTATCCATCTGAAGACATACTTACAGGTTGATAATGAGTTAAATATATTAAGTCATACTATATCACATACTAATCATATTTTACCTTATAAAAGAATTGTGAAAATAATCTACAATTAGTAGATTGGAAGAAATCCTTCAAAAGCTCTATTTATCAGAATTAACTTCTATTTGTTCTTTTTTTGGTATAGAATATACTACGCCTTTTTCGATTGTAAAAGGAACAAATTAAAAAGGGGAATAACAAAATGATGGTAGAAATTCAAAATCCAAGTATTAAATTAAAAGGGTATTTAAATAAACAAGATTATTTAGAGATTAAAAAGCTAATGAAGTCTTGTATAGAGAAAGAGAATGTTACATTAAAGTTAGAACTTGATTATAAATTAGGAAGAGAGAATGAAAGCGAAGACTTCAAGATCAATGAATTTATGTATTATAATGAAGAATTACTTATCGGATATCTTGGTATATGTCAATTTAGTGGAGAAGCGTTGGAAGTGAATGGAATGGTTCATCCAGAATATCGGAGGAAAGGTGTTTTCAAAAGTTTATTCTCTTTAGTTGAAGATGAATGGAACAAAAGAAAAACAAAGGATATGCTTTTATTGAACGATCACACCTCGCGCTCAGGATATGAATTTATTAAACAAACAAGTGCTCAATATGATAATTCTGAGTATGAAATGTTTTTGAGAGGTGAACCAAAGTTTAATTTAGATAGAATAGCTGAAATAACATTTAGGAAAGCAACAAATAAAGATGCAAAAGATATCGCAGAACAAAACTCAATTTATTTTAATCAAAGCATAGAGAGTTTGGATTTGGTTCTTCCGGAAGATGAAGCAAAGAGAGGTGTAGATATTTATTTAGCAGAAGTGGAACAGACTGTTGTTGGCAAAGTGCAAGTGGGTGTTAGTGATGGTATCGGCGGGATCTTCGGGCTAGGAGTTCTTCCGAATTTCCGAAGAAGAGGTTTTGGTAAAGAAATCTTACTAAAAGCTATTGATCTATTAAAAGAAAAGCAAGTAAATGAAATTATGCTACAAGTTGCTGTGGAAAATGAACATGCATTAGATCTCTACAAATCTTGTGGATTTGTTGTAACATCTACGATGGATTATTATAAAATGAGTAAAAAGTAAATTATCTACAACTGAAAATGTTATTCTGAAAAGGAGCATTTTATCATTGATGGTCCTTTTTTGCGTATCGTTTTTTTTTAGATATTAAGTATTTTAATTGATTAAGGATCTTTACATATTTCTAGAGTCTTGCTCATCGTCCTAGCCAAAAGATGAACAAACGCCTTGAGCTTTACTTTATCCCTTTTATATCAGGAGAAAAAAATGAGTAAGAAAAAAAGTAATCTTTGCCATATCAATTAGTTTAAACATTTTACTGATTGCTTAGAAATGGATATTTTGTCGAATTTGCATAATAAATTACTAAAATATCTTTATGAATAGTTGTACCGTTTCGATGAGGTGACTAAAAAGGCTAAGAAAATTTTAAAGAACTGAGAATTTATTTTATTTCGTGATGTGGGATTAGAAATGAATATGCAAATTAGTCCGACAACGGATTCCTTATCTCCCAAGTAGACAAATTAGAAAAAAAAGATAGAAGTACGATGAAAATAAAATAGATTTTTTATATGTAAGTAGAACAATTTTCTTTCTATCAGTTACAAAATGTAAAAACTAAAGTACAATAAAAAAGACTTAGAAAGATTTAATAAAAAGGAGTTGAATTTTCATGAGTAGTTATTACAGTAATGAACCAGAACCCGATTCGGCAAATAGGGGAGTCAATGAGGAGTCATTTTTCAAGAGTATGAATGCAAGTGAAAGTTCACTTTTTTTATGGCGTTTTTTTTGACTTCCTCCAAATAGAGGAGGTATAGTATGTTAAATATTTTAGTCTCAAACGAAGAAGGAAAGCTAAAAGAAACAAATCAAATTTCAAATGGTTGCTGGATCAATTTAATTTCACCAAATGAGCAAGAAATTCAAAAAATATCGAGAGAATTAGATATTCCTATAGAGTTTTTAAAAGATCCACTAGATGAAGAAGAACGTTCAAGAATTGAAAAAGATGGGGAACATATTTTAATCATTGTAAATATACCTTTATTATCTGTTGATGAAAATGATCATGCAATGTATGACACAATTCCACTTGGAATAATAATAGCTAAAAACTGTTTTGTTACGGTATGTTTAAAAGATAATCCTATTTTTCATTCTTTTTCAGAAGGTAAAATAAAGAATTTCCACACATATAAACGGACAAGATTCGCCTTTCAAATTCTTTATTTAATGTCTACATCATATCTAAAATATTTAAAACAAATTAGTAAAAAAATAGATAAAATTGAAAAAGAGCTTCATCAATCAATGAGAAACAAAGAACTCTTTTCTCTATTGAATTTACAAAAAAGTCTCGTTTATTTTACCACTTCTTTAAAATCTAATAATATTGTTATGCAAAAAATGTTAAAAAGTAACTACCTTAAAATGTATGAAGATGATCAAGAATTGTTAGAAGATGTAATTATCGAGAACCAGCAGGCCATTGAAATGGCAGAAACACATACTTCGATTTTAAGTGGAATGATGGATGCATTTGCTTCGATCATCTCAAATAACGTGAATATTGTGATGAAATTTTTAACTTCATTTACTATTATTCTTTCTTTACCAACAATGGTTGCAAGTTTTTATGGTATGAACGTATCTATTCCATATCAAGAATATAGTCATTCATTTCTTGTAGCAATTTCAATTTCTTTCCTACTGTCGAGCATTACTGCCATTGTTTTTTGGAGAAAAAGATTTTTTTAATTCAGAAGTCATAAAGACGAATACACCTAAATATTCAAAATATTAATGTTTCTATTAATAAATTATGTTTGGAAAACTAGTTCGTTCCTTTGCTCTGCAGTCCCTTACTGAAATCAACAACAAAGTTTAACAGAGCCTATACTTCTAAAAATAGTAGTCATCTTTCAATGGTAGGTGTAAAATTAAAAAAATCAGTAGTACAACATTTTTATTGAAATAAAGGAGGAACTCAAACCAATAAAGAAATGTTACATGATTCTTTATATTGGAACCAATCAACCTAAGTATATTAACTTTTTTTAAAAGTATTAAGCTATTCTGAAATCTAAATAATATCATTTGAAGAGGTTGATGAAAGTTGACAATGTTTGATAAAGAACAAACTATATTTAATCATCGAGGTAATAAAATAATAACAGAAGATAGAGAAGTTTTGATTATTGCTAAAATAGAAGAGCCATTAATTGTTGTTTTAGGGAATGTATTAAGCGATCAAGAGTGTGATGAGCTAATTAATTTGTCAAAAGATAGAATACAACGATCCAAAATTGGACATTCGCGTAACGAGGAAGAACTCCGAACAAGTAGCAGTATGTTTTTTCAAGAAGGTGAAAGTGACACTGTAACACGGATTGAAAAAAGATTATCCCAAATTATGTGTTTGCCATATGAACATGGTGAAGGTCTACAAATTTTAAATTATAAAATTGGTCAGGAGTATAAAGCACATTTTGACTTTTTTAATTCTTCCAACAATATAGTGAAAAATCCTAGAATAAGTACACTTGTCATGTATTTAAATGATGTAGAGTCAGGCGGAGAAACATTTTTTCCTAAACTTAATTTTTCAGTATCTGCCAAAAAAGGTATGGCTGTATATTTTGAGTATTTCTATAATGACCAAACCTTAAATGAGCTAACCTTACATGGTGGGGCACCTGTATTACTTGGAGATAAGTGGGCTGCAACACAGTGGATGCGGAGAAAAGTTGTAAAATAAAATGGTAGTTTAATTAACTATGTTTGAATGAGAAACATCAACAATGTTTCTCATTTTTTAATTTCCACTAGGGGAATTACATAAGATAAGAAAAAGATTTTAATTGATAGTATTAATTACATTATCTTTATTAAGTTAGGGTGAAAATTAAAATGAAGAAAATTATGTCTAAATGGTGGGTATGGGTAATTGTTGTTCTATTTGTTATTATGAACATCTTAATAACAAATTGGGAAAAACCAAATGATGTTAAAAATGAGCCTAGATTGTTTGAAGGTAATATTGATTCACATTAAGGTATATCCCTAAAAAAGATTATAATAAAAATTAACAAAAATTTACATATAATAAGAAGGGTTTTTAAAATTTCTGTAGAATACCTTTATGTGTTTGAGATTAATGGAAAATTAAAGGGGGGATTCTGTATGGGATTAAAAGTTCAAAAGCATAACTTACAGATGGCGGATATTTCAGGTTCTACATGGAAAGAAGTAAATGCTGAAGGTCTATCGATAGACAATGTTAGTTTAGCAAATACGAAAATTAATAATGTTAATATGAGAGATATCGTCTTCAACGATGTTAATTTATCAGGAGCTAAAATTCAACATGCAAACTTAACACATGCTTTAATTGATCATGTTTATATGTATGGCACAGAATTTCACCATGTAGTTTTTCCTGAAGAGGGAGAAGCGAATTATCATCCAGAGGGTCAATATAAATCTATTCGTTTTGAAAATTGTGATTTGACAAAAGGGCAAATCAAAAATTGTAATTTGTCGAATTTAGAAATTGAAGATTGTGATATCAGTGGTTTGAAAATTAATGGTGTTTTAATTGAAGAATTATTGAAAAGAGTTAACTCGTAAATAAGTGAAGCTATTTAAGAATTATAACAAACGAAATAAATCAAAAGTAACGTTTGGATTTTAATAGGAATCATATTCAAATGTTATTTTCTTTGAAAATTGGTTTATAAGGTATAAAACGACGACTATAATTAATGTTAGTCAAATTTAACAAAATGCATTGATTATTCAGAATTGTTATTTTATGATTAAGATGAAATGTTAACGTGTGCATTAATCAAAAGGTATTACAAAGGGAGGAACAATAATGAGTTCTTTTATGGGAGAAAATTTTCTTTTAACAAATGGGGTAGCTGAAACACTTTATCACCAATATGCTAAAAACATGCCGATTATTGATTATCACTGTCACCTTAGTCCTAAGGAGATCTATGAAAATAAACAGTTTAAAAACATAACAGAAGCATGGTTATATGGTGATCATTATAAATGGAGAGCTATGAGAGCAAACGGTATCGAAGAGAAGTACATTACCGGAAATGCAAGTGATTATGAAAAATTCATTTCATGGGCAAAAACTGTACCTATGACTATTGGAAACCCACTGTATAATTGGACACATTTAGAACTTCAACGGTATTTTGGTATTTATGACATTTTAAATGAAAAAACTGCACCAATGATATGGGAAAAAGTAAATGAAAAATTAGCTAATTCGGATTTTACGGTTAGAGAACTAATAAAAAAATCAAAAGTTGAAGTTATTTGTACAACAGATGATCCTATAGATTCATTGGAATATCATCAAAAATTATCAGAAGATACTACTTTTAATGTAAGTGTATTGCCTAGTTTTCGTCCTGATAAAGCCCTAGAATTAAATAAGGAAACATTTGGTTTTTGGATAGAAAAGCTTTCTTCAATAACGAATATTAAGATAGAGAATTATCAAGAGTTGCTTGAAGCTCTTGAATCTAGAATCGAGTTTTTTCATGAATTAGGTGGAAGGGTTTCAGATCATGCGATAGATACGATGATGTTTTCTGAAGCTACCCTTAATGAAGTTGATGATATCTTTAAAAGAGCGTTAAAAGGTGAAAGAATATGTCAAGAGGATGAAGCTAAATATAAATCTTTCACACTCGTTTTTCTAGGTGAGAAATATGCTGAGTTAGGCTGGGCTATGCAGCTACATATTAACGCACTGAGAAATAATAATACGAGAATGCTAGCAGAACTTGGGCCTGACACTGGGTACGATTGTATGAATGATGATCTAATTGCAAAACCTTTATGCAAATTTCTTGATGCATTAGAAAAGGAAGATAAGTTACCAAAGACGATTTTATATTCTTTAAATCCTAGAGATCATTCGATACTAGCAAGCATGATAGGAAGTTTCCAAGGTGGAGGAGTTCGCGGCAAAATGCAATTTGGAACAGCATGGTGGTTTAATGATCAAAAAAAAGGTATGCTAGATCAAATGAAAACACTTGCAAGTATTGGTTTATTTAGTCAATTTATTGGGATGTTAACTGACTCGAGAAGTTTTCTTTCTTTTACAAGACATGAATATTTTAGAAGACTAGTATGTCAGCTCATTAGTGAATGGGTAGAAAACGGGGAGGTACCTAATGATTTGGATACATTAGGAGAGATTGTCCAGAGAATATCTTATGGCAACGCCAGAGAATATTTTCAATTTAATTCAGTCTTGAAGCTGGATAACAAGATATGATATTTCAGCTTAAATAGTGTTAAAGGTAGGTTTTATCGGTGGTAGTGACAATTAAGGATATTGCAAAAATAGCAAATGTTTCACATACAACTGTTTCAAGGGCTTTAAACAATAGTCCGTTAATTAAAGAAAACACAAAACGAAGAATAAAAGAAATTGCCGAGCAGTTAAACTACACTCCTGATGTAAATGCAAGAAGTTTAGTTCTGAAAAAATCATATACAATCGGTTTGTTTTTAACTAGTTTAACAGAAGGAACGTCTTCTAGTTTTCTTGCTGAAACAATAAAAGGTGTTAACAAGGTGATTGATGAAAAATATAGTTTAATTATAAAAGGAATTGAAGATTTAAACGACTACAGTTTTATTACACGTAAAAGATTTGATGGAATGATCGTCATGAGTCAAAGTGATGTGGATAATACTTTTATTTATCATGTAATAAAGCAAGAAATTCCACTGGTTATATTAAATAGACATGTTGAAGATCAATCGATTATAAATATTTTATCGAATGATCGAGAAGGTTCGTATGAGGCAGTCAATTTACTTATTCAATATGGACATCAAAGGATTGCAATTATTGAAGGGACTTCACATTTTCGATCGACTTTAGAACGTAAAGATGGCTATTTAAATGCGTTGATAGACAATAAATTAACGATTTCACAGGGATACATTGTAAAGGGAAATTATGATATAGAAAGTGGATACGAAGCTATGGTTGATTTATTGTCATTACCTACTCGACCAACTGCAGTCTTTTGTTCAAATGATGAAATGGCTATTGGTGCGATGAAGGCAATTACTGAAGCTGGATTATCTGTACCGGAAGACTTTTCAATTATTGGTTTTGATGATATTGGATTTTCAAAATATACAACTCCAGCACTCACCACAGTTAAAAGGCCAATTGAACAAATAAGCCAAGTGGGTGCAAAACGACTTTTAAAATTATTAGAGGATGACAAAGTGAAAACATCAGAATTACTATCCTTGCCAACAGAATTAATGAATCGTCAAACGGTTGGTAAAGTGAAAAAGTATTGATAGGGGTCTGACCCCTAAACGAAATGTTAACGTGTGCAAATGGAGGGATATCGTGGAGAAATTGTCGAAGTCGTTGTTAGGTGTTGATCAGGAGTTCCCGGAAAGAGTTCTTCAATTTGGTACTGGAAACTTTTTGCGTGCATTTTGTGATTGGCAGATACATGAAATGAATAAGAAAGGTTTGTTTAACGGTCGTGTTGTTGTTGTTCAGTCTACTGAAAATGGTGCTGTGAATTTAATCAATGACCAAGAAGGTTTGTACACATTATATTTACAAGGAATGAGAAACAATCAACCAGTTAATGAACGAGAGGTTATCCAATCAATAAGTCGTGGTATTAACATTATAGATAAATATGAAGAATATATAAACGCTGCAAGAAACCCTGATTTGCGTTTTATTATTTCAAATACAACAGAAGCTGGAATCACATATTCCGAGGATGATCAGCTTGAAGATCGACCACAAAAAAGTTTTCCAGGAAAACTAACAGCTTTTTTATATGAAAGATATAAACACTTTAAAGGTGATATCTCAAAGGGATTTATTATTCTTCCATGTGAATTAATTGAAGATAACGGGATAAAATTAAAATCTATTATTGAAAAGTATGCTAAAAATTGGAGGTTAGGTGAAGGATTTATTGAGTGGATTACCGAGGCAAATACTTTTTGCAATACATTAGTTGACAGAATTGTACCTGGTTTTCCAAAAGATAGTATAGAAGAAAAAACTGCGGAATTAGGCTATATTGATCAGCTAATTGTTGTAGGTGAACAATACCATTTGTTTGTTATCGAAGGACCTGAATTTTTGAAGGAAGAATTTCCAGCTCATAAGATAGGGTTAAATGTTCTTGTCGTGAAAGATTTACGAACTTACCGCTTAAGGAAAGTAAGAATATTAAATGGTGCACATACATTAATGACACCTGTAGCTTATTTAGCAAACTTAAATACTGTAAGTGAAGCAGTGACAGCGGATATCGTAAAAGATTATATACAGGCAGTAATTGATCATGAAATGATACCAAGTATGAATTTACCAAAAGAAGAGCTGACTCAGTATGCAAATGATGTGATGGATCGTTTTAAAAATCCATTTATTCATCATTACTTATCAAGTATATCGTTAAATTCCGTATCGAAATTTAAAACAAGATTATTACCAACTCTTCTCGATTATGAAAAGAAATATGAGAAACTTCCTGATGGTATTGTCTTCTCACTAAGTTCTTTGATTTATTTTTACCGTGGTCAACGTGGGGGAGAAAAGATAAAGCTTGTAGAAAATCAGGAAATTTTATCCTTATTTCACAAGCTGTGGGCTACCTGTGATGGCAGTGAAGAGGAAATTCGAAAGTTGGTTAATTGCATATTATCAAAGAAATCTCTCTGGGGCATAGATTTAACTAAAATACAAAACATGACCAACACTGTTACAAAGCATGTAATAAACATCAATCAATTAGGGATTGTCGAAGCTTTACAACAACTTTCTATTGTAAAGGGTGAAGTTAATGATAACATTTATTAAAATTAATGATCATGATAATGTTGCCATTGCTATTCGTAAGCTTGATGAAGGGTCTACTATCAAAGTTGGTGATCAAACAGTTGATTTAATACAAGACATTCCTAAGGGGCATAAGTTTTCATTAACTAATATTAATATGGAAGAAAATATAATAAAATATGGTTTTCCTATTGGTCATGCTATAGAAGAGATTAAGAGCGGTTCTTGGGTTCATTCTCATAATATGAAAACAAATCTATCAGGTGTCGAAACATATGAATATATTCCAAATAAGCTAGGATCGATTTACGGAAAAGAAAGTTTAACTTTTAAGGGGTATCGAAGAGAAAATGGTCAGGTAGGTATACGTAATGAGCTTTGGATTGTACCAACGGTTGGCTGTGTAAATGGCATAGCTGATCAAATTATTCAAGAATTTAAAAATCAAGTAGGAGAGTCTTTACCTTTTGATTCTATTCAAGTGTTAAAACATAATTATGGTTGCTCACAGCTTGGCGATGATCATTTGAACACACGAACAATTTTAGGGAATGTAGTAAAGCATCCTAATGCTGGTGGAGTATTGGTGTTAGGTTTAGGTTGTGAAAATAATGATATTGATGAATTTAAAGAATCACTAGGATTTATTAATGAGAAAAGAATCAAGTTTTTACGATCACAAGAGGTTTCAAATGAAATTGATGAAGGTGTAAAACTTTTGCGTTCGATTTATGAAACATCTAAGGATGATAAACGAGAGGATGTTTCATTATCTGAGTTGAAAATCGGATTAAAATGTGGAGGATCTGACGGTTTTTCTGGGATTACAGCTAATCCATTATTGGGAAAACTATCAGACTATTTAATTGCTCAAAATGCAACTACTGTTTTAACTGAGGTTCCGGAAATGTTTGGTGCTGAGAAAATATTAATGGAACGTGCTGAAAATGAAGAGGTGTTTAAAAAAATTGTAGTTATGATTAATGAATTTAAACAATATTTTCAAAATCATAATCAACCTGTTTATGAAAATCCTTCACCTGGTAATAAAGCTGGTGGTATTACAACGCTTGAGGATAAATCTCTAGGTTGTACCCAAAAAGCTGGAGTAGCTTCAGTGATAGATGTGCTGAAATATGGTGAAGTTCTACAAAAAAAGGGGTTGAATCTTTTAAGTGCACCTGGAAATGATTTAGTCGCATCAACTGCTTTAGCTGCTTCAGGTTGTCAGCTTGTCTTGTTTACAACAGGACGTGGTACACCTTTAGGTACATTTGTTCCAACGATGAAAATATCAACAAATACAGAGATTTATGAAACAAAGCCACACTGGATTGATTTTAACGCAGGAACGATTATCGAAGATCAAGAACCAGAGGCGTTATTGGAGAATTTCCTCAGTTACATTATACAGGTTGCAAGTGGAGAGTTAGTGAATCATGAGAAAAATAATTTCCGTGAAATTGCAATTTTTAAAACGGGTGTTACGCTATGAGAATAAAGGCAGATTTTTCTGTCTTTTTTTGATTACATAATATGTGAACTGTTTATTTGATTGTGTATGTTAGAACGCCAGTAGTGCGAAATAAAGGGTAGTTAAATAAGGTTTATTACAAAGAAAGTGATAATTATATTATGTAAACTAATGAATTTCTAAAAATATCAAATAAACATCAAAAGATTATTAATTAGGACTCTTTTCTAAAAAGTTGTTGCTAATTTCCTTAATTATCTGCTATAAAGAGCTTTTTATCGTATAATCGGTACTTATTTAAAAGAAAAAATGCCACTAAACTTTATACAGAGAGGTTTCAAATAGGCGTCTAAAAACAATATAGTTTACGATAAAATCCTTAATTTTAATGTTATTGTTTTCATATACAATTATTTCTTGAAGCAAGGGAGGTGATAAATATGGATTAATTTATCGTTATTCCCATTTTTTAGTTACATCGAATAAAACTACTCGAAGGTTATATAAAGATAGAAAAAATGTGTTCGTTACAATTTCTATGTAAATTCCCTAGTTTTTGTGACATAATGTTCTTGGAAAAAGGAGTGAGAACATGCAAAACATTATGATTGTTGAAGATGATCCAAAAATTGCTGAGCATTTACAATCTTATATACATAAATACGGATATAATGTGACACTAGTTAAGGATTTTAATGCTGTTATGGATGATTTTCACAAACATTCACCCGACCTAGTTTTATTAGATATTAATCTTCCAAGTTTTGATGGCTACTATTGGTGTAGACAAATCCGCAAAGAGTCGATCTGTCCTGTAATCTTTCTTTCAGCAAGAGTTGGAGAAATGGATCAAGTGATGGCTTTGGAAAACGGAGCTGATGATTTTATAACAAAGCCTTTTTATATTGAAGTTGTTATGGCAAAAATACGAAGTCAGCTTCGAAGAGCTTATGGAGAATATGCTGTAGTAGTAGAAGAGAGGATTTTAGAAAAAGAAGGACTAAAGCTATTTATTGAAAGATTAGAACTACTGATGAACAATCAAATTGTTACACTTTCAAAAAAAGAGGCAGATATAATTGAAAGTTTGATGGAGCGCTATCCTCGTGTTGCTGGACGAGAAGATTTACTTGTTAAGTTATGGGATGAACAAACATATGTAGATGAAAATACACTTAATGTAAATATTACAAGAGTAAGAAAAAAGTTTCTTGAACTGGGTATTAAAGATGCTGTTGAAACAGTTAGAGGTGTAGGATACAGACTTAACCTTTCTTGGTCAAGGGTGAAGAGATCATGAAATTATTTTTGAAAGAGCACTTATTATTAATTATTGTTCAATTCATCCAATTTTCTGTTATGTTCTCGATCTATTGGCTTGATGGGTATCGTTCGATTCGACCAGGTCTTTACTCGGTTTTTCTCGGAATTTTCTTCCTTGCATGTTATCTTTGTTATTTTTTTAATAGTCGCCGTAAGTTCTATAAACGATTAAGTAAGCCATTAGAAACACTTGATGATTCCTTCCAAAAAACAGAGCAAACTCCTATATCTGAGGCACTTGATTCGTTGCTAAAAGATCAATACAAGTTGTACCAACATCAAATCAAAACCTTAGAGAATCAGCAATTGCAGCACAATACGTTTATGAATCAATGGGTTCATCAAATGAAGACCCCACTTTCAGTTATTGAGCTTACTGCACAAATGCTAGATGAACCAGATTCATCCAATATTCGTGAAGAAACGGAAAAAATGAAAAATGGGTTAAATACAGTACTGTATATGGCGCGTCTTAGATCAATAGAACAGGATTTTTCGATTAAGCCTGTTGAGTTGTCTAAAGTTGTTCATGAAGTGAATGGTGAAAATAAACGATTTTTTATTAGAAATCAAGTATATCCTAAGCTAGAAGTAGAAAAAGTTGGAATTACCGTTGAAACTGATGAAAAGTGGTTGTTTTTTATCCTTTCTCAATTGATAAATAATGCTGTTAAGTATTCGTCTGGTCAAAACAGTAGTATCGTGATTTGTATTTTTGAACAAGCAGGTGAAGCAGTACTAGAAGTCACTGACTTTGGTGTAGGTATTCCTGATACAGATAAAAAACGTGTTTTTTCACCATTTTTTACAGGAGAGAATGGTCGTGAATTTAGAGAATCTACAGGGGTCGGACTTTATTTAGTAAAGGAAGCTGTAGATCATCTGGGACATACCATTGAATTTGATTCTGAAGTTGGAGAAGGTACAACTTTTAGATTAATTTTCTCACAAACTCAAAACCTTACATCGTTGTAAGAATAGTGAAAGATGAATCGATAGTTTACGGATCAAAAGAAGAGATATACTAATCACAGATTAAACGAAATTGAGGAATCGAGGAGATCTTGTGATGTTATATGTAAACCAAGTTAGTAAAATTTATGAAGGTAAAGTCACATACCGTGCATTAACAGATATTGACTTAACCATTGAGACTGGTGAATTTGTTGGGATAATGGGGCCTTCTGGAAGTGGAAAAACTACCCTTCTGAATTTGATTGCAACGATTGATGAACCTACAACAGGTAAAATTCTTATTAATGAAAAAAATCCCCATCAGTTAAAAAAGGATGAATTGGCTAAATTTCGTCGTAGAGAATTGGGGTTTGTTTTTCAAGATTTCAATCTACTTCATACACTAACTGTTGAAGAAAACATTGTCCTTCCTTTAACACTAGAAGGAAAAAAAGTAGGAGAAATGAAAGAAAAAGCACGTGAAATTTCTATGATGCTTGGCATTTCAGAAATTATGAATAAGCGCACATATGAAATATCCGGTGGGCAAGCGCAAAGAGCAGCAGTTGCTAGAGCAATGATTCATCATCCTAAGCTGTTATTAGCCGATGAACCAACAGGTAATCTTGATTCGAAATCTTCTAAGGATGTTATGGAAATGCTGGAATATCTAAATCAAAAAGAACGAACAACAATGATGCTAGTTACTCATGATCCACAAGCAGCGAGCTTTTGTAATCGTGTTGTTTTTATTCGTGATGGGAAGTTTTATTCGGAAATTCATCGTGGGAACAATCGTCAAGCCTTTTTCCAAAAAATAATTGATACACTTTCTTTATTGGGAGGGGACGCACATGACCTTTCGTCAATTCGCGTTTAATAATGTCACTCGTAATAAAAGACTTTATGCAGCTTATTTCCTTAGTAGCATGTTTACAGTTATGGTATTTTTCACATTTGCTATTTTTGCCTTTCATCCAGTATTAAGCGGAGATGAAATGAATGGTAATGTCACAAGTGGCATGTATATTTCAGCATGGATTATCTATGTTTTTTCTTTCTTCTTTATTTTATATTCGATGAGCTCTTTTTTACAGTCTCGGAAAAAAGAGTTTGGCTTATTGATGATACAAGGAATGACATCGAAACAAATTCGTTTGATGGTATTTTTGGAAAATATGTTAATTGGATTTTTCTCTACGTTTGGTGGGATATTGCTTGGCTTAGTTTTTGCAAAAGGAATTTTGCTATTAGCAGAAAATGTACTAATTATTGATGATCAACTCCATTTTTATCTTCCGATTCAGGCCATAGTACTGTCATTTGTTTCTTTTATTGTGCTATTTTTCTTTATCTCTCTTTTTGTTTCTTATGTTTTAAGAAGTAAAAAACTAATTGATCTAATTAAAGGTAACAAGAAATCCAAAGGTGAACCAAAAGCAAATCTCTTTTTAACAATGAGTGCTGTTGTTTTACTAAGTGTAGGTTATACGGTTGCATTGATGGCAAAAGGGATTGCAGTAATTACGGTAATGGTCCCGGTTATCTTGTTAGTCATTGCCGGAACGTATCTTATGTTTACTCAATTAAGTGTTTTTATCATTGGAAGGTTAAAAAAGAAAGAATCTTTTTTCTGGTATAAAACAAATATGCTTTTGTTTTCAGATCTTTCTTTTCGAATGAAAGATAATGCACGAACGTTCTTTATGGTCTCAATCGTTTCAACGATTGCATTTTGTGCGATTGGAACTTTATTCGGGTTTCAAACATGGTCTACCTCAGGAACAAAGATAACAAATCCTAATTCGATTACTTATCGAGGTCAAAATGCCGAACAAGAAGTAGCGATGATTAACAAAACTTTACAAGAGGAAAATATTCAGGCTACAGAAGCACAAATGATGTTAAGTTATTTTGAAGTAGAAGGAGAAAAAATCTTCATTGCAAAGCAATCGGATTATAACGATTTTGCAAAATTAATTGACGAAGAAGTCATTAATCTTCATAGGGGACAAATGGTTACTGTTGAATTTGAAGGGTTTTCTTTTGGGCAAATGAACATAAAAAGAAATGAGTCAGTAAAGTTGAATTCAGGAGATATTTTAAAATCAAATGAAGTTATTTATTCTAGAGCACTACCTTCAACAGATCCTTATTATGTTGTTTCAGATGAAGATTTCAAACAGATTACAACACAGCCTGCTGATGAAGTATATTATCAAGCGTGGCAAGTGACATCAGGAAAGGAAAATGTGATCAAAGCTTCTGAAAAATTACAACAGGAGTTAGAACCTTATGAATTCACTTCTGTTGAATATGATGTTTATCAATTAAATAAGTCATATGCACCTATTTTGTTTGTGGGGTTATTTATTGGAATTGTGTTTTTTATCTCAGCTGGAAGTTTTCTATATTTCCGTTTATACATGGATTTAGATGAGGATAAACAAAAATTTAAATCTATTGCAAAAATGGGATTAAGCGAAAAAGAACTAAAAAAAGTGCTAACAAAGCAAACAGCCATTCTATTTTTTGCACCAATTATTGTAGCACTTATTCATGGTGCTGTTGCTTTAACGGCATTATCACACTTTTTCTCCTTTAATTTGTTTAGAGAATCAGTTTTTGTACTTGGTGTTTTCTGCATGATACAAATTGTCTATTATTTTATCGTACGTTTTTTCTATTCAAAACAAATCATAGCTGCTGTTCAATAGAATGATTTACAAGTATATCCTTCTTGATGCTAATGCTTGGACACATTTGGAGTGAAATTTTGTTTCAACATTTAAATCATTGTAGGCAGTTTAACAAAGCAAAGAGGCGGTATATTTACTCAGCCTCTTTGCTTTGTTATGGGATATGAAAAATAATAATTTGTATTTTATTGTGTATAGTTTTATATGAAAGTAAAGAGCAACTTCAATTACTATTAGCATGATGCCTTGTCTGATATAGCTAAAGCTTTATCTACTGATCATATGATTTATCTTATTTCCACCAGTTATCATACATAGAAGCTGGAATTTCTCGTTTGTGTTGGCTCATAATATAGCGTTTTTCAATTTTTTCAGCAATGTCTTTTGTTACATCTTTACCCTCTAAATAATCATCTAATTCATCATAAGTAATACCAAGCTCAGTTTCGTCTGCTTGAAGTGGTGTGTTGTCAAGCAAATCAGCTGTTGGTATTTTTAAGTATAAACGTTCAGGTGCTTGAAGTTCTTGAAGTAAACTTTTTCCTTGACGCTTTGTTAAGCCTGTTAGTGGAAGAAGATCTGCTCCGCCATCTCCGTATTTCGTGAAAAATCCTGTTACAGCTTCTGCTGCATGATCTGTGCCAATCACTAATAACCCATTTTGACCTCCAATTGCATATTGAGTAATCATTCGTACTCGAGCTTTTACATTTCCTTTATTAAAATCTGTAAGTGCTTCATTTGTTGTATCATTATAGCTACTAGCAAAAGTGTCAACTGTATTAGAAATATCAAAAGCAATGCTTTCATCTGGTTGGATAAAAGACAGGGCTAACTGAGCGTCATCTTCATCTTTTTGTATACCATATGGTAGTCTAACTGCAGTAAATGTTGCAGTATACCCTTCAGTTCGTAATTCCTCGACAGCTAATTGAGCAAGACGTCCTGCTAGAGAAGAGTCTTGACCACCACTTATACCCAAAACCAATCCTTTTGCATTCGTCTTTTTAACATAATCTTTTAAAAATGTAATACGTGCTCGAACTTCTTCTTTAGGATTAATTGTATCTTTCACATGTAAGTCAGACATGATTTGATTTTGTAAATTCATCTTAAGTTCCTCCTACTGATATAGTGAGTTCTTTTTAATATATTGGTAACACGTTTCTGGTAATAGGTACCGCGGATCTCCACCTAGTGAAAATTCATCTCTTATATAAGAAGAACTAATTTCCATGGCTAAGCCTTTATCTAGTAAATGAAAGGTTTCTCCGTCATCGTTATTTCTTAAAATAGGTGAACTACTAATTGCTCTAAGCATATTAATATCATTTCTAGCCATCACAATAAATTGGTTTTCCTTTACTAATAGGTCACCATTTCCCCATTTTCCTTTACCAATATCAATTAATAGATCAGCACCCATTATGAAATAAATACTATCATCTTTATACTTATTTTTAAAATGCTTTAATGTTTCATAGGTTGTTATCTTCCATGCATTTTGATTCATTTCATATGCATTAGCTTCAAAATGTTCATTGCTATCGATCGCTAATTGAAGCATATTCCATCGATGTTGATCATCTGTTTGCATCTCCTTGTCTCTTCGTTTACTTGAGCAGGGGAGAAAGATAATTTTGTCTAGATTGCAGCGGTGTAAGATTGTATTTGCTGTCCAAAGATGAACATTTGTAACAGGATCAAAGGAAGAACCATAAATACCAATTTTACCCATATATACCCTCCAGAAACATCTAGTCTTTATTGTTCAGTTCTGTTACTAACCATTTCAGAAACTTTAGCGTTTACTTCACTAATATTGTTCATCTTGTTTTCCCAACATGCTTGACTTAAATCTACAGGATATTCTTCAGGATGAAGAGCACGTTTATACTCATCCCAAAGTAGATCAAGATTTTCTGCTGTGTACTTTTGCATACTCTCTAATGTAGGCATGTCGTAGACAAGCTTTCCTTCATCAAAAATTTGATGGTGGAGATTTTTTGCCTCAAAATTTGTAACAAATTTACTCACAAATGTGTGAATAGGGTGGAACATTTTTAGTTTTTCCTCATGCTCTGGTTGTTCATTATGAAGAGTGATATAATCACCTTCTGACTTTCCATTTAATTTATTGATTATGCGATAAACCTTTTTTAATCCTGGTGTTGAAACTTTTTCTGGATTACCACTAATTTTAATTGTATCGATCATTTCACCATTTTCATCTTCAATAGAAGCAAGTTTATAAACAGCACCTAAAGCAGGTTGATCAAAAGCAGTGATAAGCTTTGTGCCTATTCCCCATATATCAATTTTAGCGCCTTGTGATTTTAAGTTAATAATTGTTGCTTCATCAAGATCATTAGATGCAATAATTTTTGTATGATGAAACCCTGCTTGATCGAGCATTTTTCTTGCTTCCTTAGAGAGGTAAGCTAAATCACCACTATCAAGACGAATACCTTTGAAGTTAATTTGATCACCAAGTTCTTTTGCTACTTTAATTGCATTAGGTACACCTGATTTTAATGTATTATAGGTGTCTACTAGGAAAACACAGTCTTTATGTCGACGTGCATATTTATGAAAGGCGATGTATTCATCTTTGTATGCCTGAACAAATGAGTGAGCATGTGTACCTGATACCGGAATACCAAATATTTTTCCGGCTCTAACATTTGATGTTGCATTAAATCCACCAATAAATGCAGCTCTTGTACCCCAAATAGCAGCATCAAGTTCATGTGCACGTCTTGTTCCAAATTCCATTACAACATCTTCGCCAACTACTTGTTTAATTCGAGCAGCTTTAGTGGCAATTAGGGTTTGATAATTCACAATATTTAAAAGAGCTGTTTCTATGAGCTGCGCTTCGACTAATGGTGCCTCTACCCGAATAATAGGTTCATTACCAAAGACCATTTCGCCTTCTTGCACAGAGAAAACATGACCAGTAAAGCGGATTTGTTGTAAATAACTTAGAAAATCATCTTGATAACCTAAATTCTCTCGTAAATAATTTATATCTGAATCAGTAAATGTGAAATTCTCAAGATATTCAATAATTCTTTCAAGTCCTGCAAATATGCCATAACCATTACCAAATGGAAGCTTTCGGAAATACACTTCGAAAACTGCTTTTCGATTATGAATTCCGTCTTCCCAATAAGATTCTGCCATATTTATTTGATAAAGATCAGTGTGTAATGCTAAACTGTCATCTGTATTATGTGTTTTCATGTTTATATTTCCTCCACAGTAAGTTCAATTTTTCACATAAATGATAATTGTGAAAGAGAGGGGCAATGATTTAATTTTTCCTAAAAGATATTTATTATATCTTTATCATAAACTACATATCGTGCCAACAAGTAACAAGTAACAAGTTTATGTTGTTATAAAATTTACGAAAACGTCTTTCTTAAAGGACTTTAGCATTTAAAGAGCCTGTAAAATGCTGTAATGCCCATTGATGTCCTTGTTGATTAAAACTAGCAACAGCTTTTTCGTGGATGACAATTTTATAGCCTTTGTTATATGCATCAACAGCTGTGTGTAAAATACAAATATCTGTACAAACCCCAACTAGATGAAGCTCAGTTATTTCACGTTCTTTTAGTTTTATGTCTAAATCAGTGCCAGCAAAAGCACTATATCGTGTTTTATCCAACCAATAAACATTCTTTTGATCTTTATGCTTATTATAAGTAGCTTGTAGCAGACCATATAGATTTCTTCCGGCCGTTCCACTTAGATTATGTGGAGGGTAGAGTGCTGTTTCAGGATGGAATTCATCATTCAAGTTGTGAATATCAATGGCAAAAACAACAAAATCATTGTTTTCAATAAATTGTTTTGTTACATTCACAATTTCTAATTCAATCTTTTGACCTGGCTCACCGCAAGTTAGTGCACCATTGTCTGCAACAAAATCATTCGTATAATCAATATTAATTAAGGCTTTTTTCATTGTTTATACCTCCTAATAATAAAAATAAAAGTCTCAATTTGTAAACAAGTATGCTTATTTTTAGTTTAATATCTAGCTGTATAGATGGGTCTTGCTACATTTATTTCTTCAACAAAACGATAAAGCTGTGTTGGTGTTTTGGACGTTCTTTGAGTTTTTTGTCCAGATACTTCTTCTATAAAAGGTAGACTTTTAATTTTCCTTGAAAAAGCTTGATCACTCGTGATTGCTGAATCATTTGTAACAGTCTTCAAAACCGCTTGAAGCTCAGAGTACGTAAAATGGGCTTGTAAAAAGTTTTTTGCAATCGGTGTTTGCAGAAGATCATGTTTAATGATGGAAATTGCATCTTTAATAATTTCTTCATGATCAAATGCTAAGTTAAGCTGTAATACTTCATCAACAGAAAATAATCTTACATCAACTGCATCATCATTTGCTTTGCGTTGTGAAAGCATATGCTCAGGTACAATCGCGTAGTGAGCGTTCGATAGGATCCATCCTCGTGGGTCTCTTCCTGGTTTGTCGTACATGCCATAATGTTTAATGTGAATGCTTGCTACACCAGTTTCTTCTTCTAACTCTCGTTTAGCTGCTTCTAGTGCTGTTTCATCTGGTTGAACAAAACCACCTGGTAATGCCCATTTGCCAGCTTCAATATTTAGTTGGCCCTCAGCATTTACCTGTGATCTTTTAATTAACATAACCATCAACTTCATAAGAGGGGGCTTGAATTCACCAACCCTTGAAGAAAGAATCGTAAAAACGGCAATGTCAGAGGTATATCCATCTGGTGTACGAAACTTATTTTTTTCGTATTGGTTCAATGCTTCTATATTTGACATCAGTTTATGCTCCTACAATATGTCTTTTAATTAACAAGTTGTTAATTGTTAATTGTATTATATGGTAAATTTCTTACAATGTCTACATTGTTTAGTTAAAATAGGCAAAAAGTTGGAGAAGTTATTTTTAGAAATGGGGTTGAAGATGAAAGATTAATAATGGATTATTATAAGATTTATTAAAAACACGTTTTAAAACTTGTGCTTATTTCTGAGTAGTGGCTTTTATGTATATGTCCATTTTAACAAAATGAAAAACATACTAACATAAGTAGAGAAGTCATAGAAAAAGACGAATAAATCTAAATTCAGTTAAGCTGAAAGAAACAAGTTCGTTCCATTGCGCTGCAGACACTCGCGTTCCGCGGGGAGGAAGCAGAGCCTCCTCGACGCAAGCGCCTGTGGAGTCTCAGCCTTTCCTCAATTCCCGTAGGAGTCGATTGTCTTCCGCTCCATTCCACTTGTTCTTAAAAATAGTATGCAAAATCAAAAAAATATTGAAGACGGCAAATAAAAACCCGAAGTATTAGGCGAATGTTTGATTGACATATCTCCTAATACTTCGGGTTTATCATTAGCTTAAATACTTATGTCCCAACCTCAAATTTCTTTTAAGGATTTGTTGACCACATTCCTGCTGATTTAATAAAGATACGAGGATGCAGTTTTAATTGTGAAATCATAATTTCAGCTAAATCTTCTGGTTGCATTACTTTTTCTGGGTTTCCGTCTGTTAAGTTTTCTTTATATGCTAATTCAGTTGCTACAGTACTTGGTGTAAGTGCAGTTACACGAATATTATGTTTGCGAACTTCAAGTGCTAATGATTCTGTTAATCCGAGAACACCAAACTTTGAAGCGCTATAAGCACTTGTAACTGGTGCGCCTTTTTGACCAGCAGTAGAGGAAACATTTATGATGTCTCCGCCATTTTTTTCAATCAATTGAGGTAAAACAGCACGTGTTACATAATAAACACCCATTAAATTAACATCGATAATCTCTTTCCATTCTTTTGGATCAAGATCAAGAAATTTTCCGAATTTTCCAATACCAGCATTATTAATTAAAATGTCAGTTTTTCCAATTGAGTTTGTTATTTTTTCAACAGCAGCATTTACTTCATCAATGGATGATACATCTGCAGTGGCATAAGCTGATGTTGCACCGAACGCTTCAATTTCTTTTGTAACTTCAATTAAATCCCTTTCAGTACGAGCTAACATGCCAACAGAAACACCTTCTTTTGCTAGTGCAATTGCAATAGCACGTCCTATGCCTTTTCCAGCCCCAGTAACAAGAGCGACTTTGCCTTCTAATGATTGTGCCATAATTTTGGCTCCTTTCAATATGTAAGATCTGATTACTATCTTACTATGGTTGAAATGATAGTCAAAAATTCTGCTTAGAGCGATAAAAGAATTAAATTATCAGAGGGATCTTTGACAGTAAAAACATCATCTTGATATTGTATTTTAATTTGTTGTTTCTTAAGATGATCAACTATAGCTTTTCTTGTTTCTTCATTAGGATATTTTATTGTAAAAGACTTTAAACCAATTTCATCGTGTTTTGATGTTGAAGCGCCTTCTGAGTGCCAAGTATTTAAGCCTATATGATGATGGTAACCTCCTGTAGACATAAATATAGCTTGTTGACCATATCGATTGACAACCTGAAAACCAAGAAGTTGATAAAATCTTTCTGAATCAGCAATATTTGCTACTTGGAGATGAATATGTCCAATAATTGTTCCTGGTGATAACTTAATAAAGGGATCATCATTTTTTTGAGCTAGTAAATCCTGGACATCCAGTGGGTAAGTTGCCATTTCAATTGAGTTGTTTTTCTTTGTCCAAGTGTCCACTGGTCGATCAACATAAAGTTCGATTCCGTGGCCATCAGGATCTGCTAAGTAAATCGCTTCACTTACAAGATGGTTTGAAGCACCTTGAAGTGGGTATTTTGTTTTAAGGAGGTAGTATAAGCAATTTGCAAGTTCTGATCGAGTTGGAAATAATAGAGCGATATGATACAACCCTGTTTTTTGTTGTGAAAGAGGGCTAGTGTTTTTAATTTCTTCAAGTGTAATTAATATGTCTTTACCATTAGTTGAAAGGTGAGCTATTTGTTCAGTTTGGTGGAGAACATTAAACCCGAGTTTTTCAGTATAAAATCTAATAGATCTTGATAACTGACTAACTTTAAGATGGATATGGTTTATATTTGTCGTGTTCGAACCGTGGAATAGCATAGTAATCACTCCTTAAAATCTCTACTTACTTTTTGTAAGTTAGTATATCCAATAGTGGTTATAATGGCCAAGGTAAAGTACTTAGAAATAAAAAAATGTATAAAAATACACATTTATTAATTAATATGTTATTCTTTTTAAAATCAAATCCATTTATTCCCTTATAAATGCTAAAGATTGCATGAAAACGCTTTCTAGTTAAATATTATAAAAATACAGAAAATTTAATAGAAAAAGACTTGTCAAATTTACAATCTTTAAATATAATAAACTCATGTTATAAAAAACGACATTGAAATGAGAGGTTATCTAACATGGCTGAAGCGGTTATTTCAAAAGGAAAAAATGATACAGAAACTCTTGCACAAATTAAAGAAATCATTAGCTCGAAAAATGTTGAGCTTATTCATCTACAATTCGTAGACATAGAAGGCATTTTAAAAAGTGTTACTGTAACTGTAGATCAATTTGATGATGTAGTAGCAGGAAAACAAATGTTTGACGGTTCTTCTGTAAAAGGTTTCTCACCAATTAACAAATCAGATTTATACTTAATCCCTGATTATACAACATTTGCAGTATTACCTTGGACAGTTGAAGAAGGATATTCAGAAGCGCGTTTCTTATGTTCAGCAGCTAATCCTGATGGAACACTTTTTGAAGGTGATACACGTAATGTGTTAAAAAAGACAGTTAAGCGTGCTGCAGATAAAGGATATTCGATCTCTGTAGGACCAGAACTAGAATTCTTCTTGTTTAAAGCAGATGAAAATGGAAATCCAACCTCTGAACTAGGCGATTTTGGTGGATACTTCGAACCATCACCAAAAGACCTTGGAGAGCGTGTGCGTCTAGAAATTTATAGAGCTTTAAAAGCAATGGGCTTTACAATTGAAGCATCTCACCATGAAGTTGCTGAAGGACAACATGAAATTAATTTTAAATATGCTGACGCACTAGGTGCTGCAGATATGTCCACAACTTACAAATGGGTTGTTAAAACGATAGCACAAAAATTCGGTTTAAACGCAACTTTCATGCCAAAACCTGTTTTCGGTATTAATGGTTCTGGAATGCACGTAAACATGTCATTCTTCAAAGATGGCGAAAATGCATTTTATGATGAATCTGATGAACTGCAATTATCAACAGAAGCATATCAATTTATTGCTGGATTAGTAGAAAACGTTAAAAGTTTTGCTGCGATTACAAATCCACTAGTAAATTCTTATAAACGTTTAGTTCCTGGATATGAAGCACCTTGCTATATTGCATGGTCTGCATCAAACCGTTCTGCATTAATTCGTATTCCAGCTAAAAAAGGAATGGCGACTCGTGTTGAACTTCGTTGTCCAGATCCATCTGCAAACCCATACTTAACATTTGCAGTTATTGCATCAGCTGGTCTTGATGGTATTGAAAAAGAATTATCAGTATCAGCTTCTATTAACGAAGACATTTTCCACATGACACAAGAGCGTCGTGAAGAACTAGGTATTGAAAATCTTCCAGGAAGCCTTGAAGCTGCAGTTGCTGAGCTGCAAAATGGAGAAATTGGTCGTAAAACTCTAGGTGACCACGTATTCAATGAATATGTATTAGCTAAAAAAGCTGAGTGGGATAGCTATCGTACAGCTGTACATTCTTGGGAACTAGATAACTACCAATCTAAATTCTAATAAAATATATTTACAAAAAACAGGTGGAAATATCACCTGTTTTTTTGTTTGCAGAATTTCAAATGCTTAGAAAGTGATTCTAAAACTGAAAAAGTTAGATAGTTTTAACAATAATAATATTATGTTAACTAATAGAAAAGTAGTTTTGTAGAAAAAGTTGATACATGTGATCATATTTATGGAGATACCTAAGAATAGGAACTAATGTTTCGTTAAACTATGAAATATGGATTTTACAAGTGAAGGTGCAACAAAAACTTTCGAAATTTGGTAGAATACACAATGATAAAATCACGATTCACACGTTTTAATAACGAAGTGGGGGGATATAGTAGTCAACTTATATATTAAGCTCCATACATTTTTAAATAGTTTTCGCTCCAAGTATCTATAGAAATTTTATTATAAAAAAAATAATGGAAAGTCGATTTTCTCTCAATGCATTTAGAGACATCGACTTTTTTATTTTATTGTGTTCCAAACGTGTAAACCAGTTATTTATTACATCTGCTTGTATAGGATATGAATTATACATCTCATTTCAACTAGAAAATTCATGGTTATTACAATAAAAACTTGCTATAGTAGTGGTAGTGGTAGTTTATTACATTATTAGCAAGTGAAGGTCGGATGCAATATGATATTAGAATCGTCTATATTAGAAAAAGTCTTTTTACAATCACGAATACCGCAAATGATATTTCAGCATGATTTCAGTGATAATATTGTCAATGATGCATTTTATCAATTTATTGGATATACGAAAGAAGAGTGGCAGAATTTATCTGTACAAGAAATTTCTCATCCAGAAGATTATGAATTAGATTTACAATTATTCAGGGATATTCTTTTAGGATTTCGAGTTTCTTACCAACTTGAAAAACGTTATTTTCATAAAAATGGAGATATTATATGGGGATCGTTAAATGTGACTTTAATTGATGATCCTTATTCTGATAAAAAGTACTTCTTAGCACAAGTTTTAGATATAACAGAGGAGAAAAATCTTGAACGGGTTCTTACTAAAAATGAACAGAAATATCGTTTATTAGCTGAAAATTCCTCGGACATTATTAATCTACATTTTAAGGATGGGCGGTTTATTTATAACTCGCCGTCGGTTAAGCAAATTTTAGGATATGAGGCATCTGAATTATTAGGAGACAAACCTAGTGATTATATTCACCCAGATGATCTCCAATTAGTAAAAGACAAGCATGTGCTGTTATTGGATCAACGAGATCCTTTGTTGATTACTTATCGCGGTAGAAAAAAGGATGGCACGTACATACCATTAGAAACCAATGTCAAATCAGTTATTGACGAGCAAACTGGTATGGTTACTGGATTTATATCAATTACAAGAGATATTCGTGGACGAGTGGAACAAGATATTTTATTAAGAAAATCAGAGAAACTTGCTGTAGTCGGTCAATTAGCTGCTGCAGTAGCACATGAAATACGAAATCCTCTAACATCAGTCAAAGGATTTATGCAGCTTTTTTATTCAACAAAAGAATGTAACGAAGATTTTATGGAGATTGCTTTATCAGAAATTGATCGAGTCGAAGAAATCATTTCTGAATTTTTAACTTTATCTCGACCTCATGAAGAGAAGCGAGAACCAATAATGATTAATGAACTAATGAAGCAAGTTGTTCAATTGCTACAAACACAAGCGATATTAATCAATAAGGAAATTAAATGTGTGATCAATGAGGATATCCCAGATATATATGGTGATCCAAATGCATTAAAACAAGTGTTTTTTAATATTATTCAAAATGGGCTAGATGCAATTGAAGAGAAGGGCTTTGTGATCATTAAAATAACATCTTCAAGTCATTCGTTAAGAATTGATTTTATTGACAATGGTCGAGGAATTCCGAAAGATCGTTTATTAAGAATCGCTGAACCTTTTTATTCTACAACAGAAAAAGGAACTGGCTTTGGTTTAATGACTAGTTATAAAATTGTTGAGAATCATAAAGGAAGGATCGAAATTGATTCAACTGTTGGCATAGGGACAACTGTAACCATTTTACTACCACATTGATCAATTTCTTATTCATTATCACGAGCATCTAAGTAGAAAGTCATTATTTAGTAATGGTATAGTTGCTTCAATAATGTTTTTAGTTAGAGGGTGTTTATAAATGTATTATGTTGTATTAGATCTTGGTTGTTCAGATTGTGGAGAAAGTTCAAATGTGTTAGGGATCTTCACCTCAATCGAATTAGCTAAAAATGCTCGTGATGAATATAAGCTAAAGAACCGGTTAGATGAATATTCAGATCATGAATTTTTCATTTATCAAATTGATACTTTAGATAAAATTTATCATAATAGCTATGACCATCTTATTGATTCATGAAACAATCCCCTTTTCTTAGCATAGACTGTTTAGAAAAGGGGTAATAACATGGATAAATATTACTGCTCTAAATGTATGTTAATTTCAAATGAAAATGTACCTTGTAAACAATGTGGTCATTTGGAGCTAAAGCATATATGGATTACTGTTCAAGATCAAAAAACAAAATATTTTGTGGAAGATTGAAATGACAGCGAAAATTGCTGTCATTTTGTTTTCTTAAGAGTTTGGTGAGTTTGAAGGAAAGTACATGTAGTAATTTGTAGAAAAAAAGAAAAACTGATTATTAATTTTGTATGGTTACGATTTTATTTTGCTGCTCAGAAAAAAGACTTTTTGAGATGTTTATTTCCAAAATACCATTTATAAATGTCGCAACGATTTTTTTATCTTCTATTGTAATAGGTAGAATGATTTTTCTTGTTACTTTGTCATCCTCTTGTTGCGGAGCTGGGATGCTAATTGTGATTTCTTCTTTGTTAACGGTTACAGCAATGGTATCTTTTTTTATTTCAACTCCAAGCTCCGCCTCTATAATAAAATCCTCACTTGTCTCAAACAAATCGATTCTAAATGTATGTTCATCCAGTAAATTTGTAAATGGGTCGATGAAAAATTGAGTCATCCATTCTTCGATTCCATTAATATTCATCGGATTCGAACATTTTCTTATATTCATTATGATGACCTCCATCTAAAAATTTCAAAAAGTTATACGCACTCCCTTATCTGTTAAAATATTCAATTGATTGATAATTGTGAAAGGGTGTTGTCCCTAAAAGAGCAAATTGGTGTTTGAGTGGATCTAAATTTAGAATGTGAGGGTCTTAATATAAGGATCTTTTCTGAAAGCTTGTTGATATGTAACCAAAATATGTAGGAGAAACAGTGTATTTTCGCATAAAGGCTACTATTTAATGAAAAGAAGATGCAACTACGCTTAATGCATTGATGATTTCTTCGGGTATTTATAAGCAACAAAGATTGCGAAAACACCCTATTGTAAAAAAAAGAACTTTTTAGAGAAGCAATGAAAAATTCTTTGAAAGAGATAAAATTGATCGATCATAGGAAAATATTTTTTCATTAAAATAGTCGTTGTTGAACTTAAGAAAGGGTGTATCAATTTCTCGGAGTAAATGTCTTGAAGTTACTATGCACGAAGGAAATCTTCTCCTTGATTATAAAGGCTCTTTTCTGAAAGCTTGTTGCTAATTGACCTAATTATGCCGTGGAAACATCGTTGATATGGCATAATAGGTACTATCCTATGAAGAAAAGATGCCACTATGCTTTATATAGTGCTGTTTACTTGGAGTTGTTAAAGCAACAGAGTTTACGAAACCAGCCATTATAAAAAGGAAAGAGAAGCTAGTAGAAATTATAAGGAGATCATACGCCGTTATATCTAAAAAAGACGACATTACATTCTAAAAACTGAATGCCTGTCGCCTTAATTCATGAGTTGTTCTTAAATTTTAATAAAATTAAAGTTTTCAGTGATCTTGGGTAACCTTTACATATCATGACCTTGATTATTTTTTTGGCGAGTGTGGTTTGCATTTTTAACTTTTTTCGAACCACTTAGTGGTTCTGGTTGACCAGGATTGTTCCCTTTAGGTGCATTTTTTCGAATATCTTTTCCTGTGTTTTTTTCTGTCATCATCTATCCCTCCTCTATATGTATATCATGAGTTAAATTTCTAAAAACATGCTTAAAAAAATAGAATATTTTTGTGGATTTTACACATCCTATCATATGGTTTGATACTTTTTCTTGAGAGGAATGTGAAGCACTTATGCCGTACAATAAAAATAAACAACAAGCATTTCAAGCTGCGCAACAAGGAGCAACTGAAGCATTTGATTTATATGAGGCAATTGTAAAGGACAGTGCTGACTATGGTCATCAGTTAAAACATTTAACAAGTGAAGTAAATGAAGCATATCAGCAAATAAATAATGCTCTTGAAACAGCTACTGAAACCCAAAGGGAAAGACTTGAACAATATCAACGAGATCTTCAACAAATTGTTCAAGATGTAAACGGTTCTGGCGAATAAGAAAAACGACGGGAAATCCGTCGTTTTTTGTTGTTCGAAAGAAATCATTATTGATTTTTCTTACGTTTTTTATTATTTTGTTTTTGAGCAGCACTTAAAGGTTCATTTTGTAATTCTTCATTATAACCAGCACCTACACCTTGAGCACCAGCGTCATTCATACCCATTCTTACGTGGTTAGCTTTACGTTTCGCCATAATTACAACTCACCCCCATGAATATAGTTTGTCTCAAATTTAAGATTGAATGCAAAACAATCGATAAAGAATGATCCATCTAAAAGATTGAAGCAAAACAGTAGTGGCTTACTTAAGATCTGTTGCGAAGGATAACCTAAGTTCACAAAAAGCCCCTTGAAAGTATACTCAGAAATAGATGGCTGGAAGCTAAAATTAAAAAGTCTAACAAAACAAAAAAATAAATGCTAAATAGTTCAAAATTTGGTATAGTAAAAAAGTAAAACTAGTACGCTTTCATAAGAATAACTTATACATATCAATAACATCATTGTTATTTACTTATGTTACTAGTTGTATTACTATTGAACTTGAGAGAACTATCAAAAATGGGGTACCACCCTTCGACAAGAGTCGATTTCTTGATCTTATTAAGGGGGAAAATTTAATGACTAATCAAGTGACTACGAACAAAGATGCTTTCCAAGCACGTAAAAGCTTTACGATTAATGGAAAGACGTACAATTACTACTCTTTACAAGCGTTAGAAGATGCTGGAATTGGTAATGTTTCTCGTTTACCATATTCAGTTAAGGTTCTTTTAGAATCTGTTCTTCGTCAAGTAGACGGAAGAGTTATTACAAAAGAACATGTAGAAAATTTAGCAAAATGGGGTACAAGTGAGCAAAAGGAAATTGATGTTCCTTTCAAACCATCACGTGTTATCCTACAAGATTTCACAGGAGTTCCAGCTGTTGTTGACTTAGCATCATTAAGAAAAGCTATGGCTGACATGGGTGGAGATCCTGATAAAATCAATCCAGAAATTCCAGTTGACCTAGTAATTGACCACTCTGTACAGGTTGACAAAGCTGGAACTGCTGATTCACTTCAATTTAATATGGACCTTGAATTTGAACGTAATGCAGAACGTTATAAATTCCTAAGCTGGGCTAGAAAATCTCTTGATAACTATCGTGCAGTGCCACCTGCAACTGGTATCGTTCACCAAGTTAACTTAGAGTATTTAGCAAATGTTGTTCACGCTGTTGAAAATGAGAATGGTGAATTTGAAGCATTCCCTGATTCTCTAGTTGGTACTGATTCTCATACAACGATGATCAATGGTATTGGTGTTCTTGGATGGGGTGTTGGTGGTATCGAAGCAGAAGCTGGAATGTTAGGACAACCATCTTATTTCCCAGTTCCTGAAGTAATTGGAGTTAAATTAACAGGAGAACTTCCAAATGGAACAACTGCTACTGATTTAGCATTAAAAGTAACTCAAGTTTTACGTCAACAAGGTGTTGTAGGTAAATTCGTTGAGTTCTTTGGGCCTGGAGTAGCACAACTTCCACTTGCAGATCGTGCAACAATTGCAAACATGGCTCCTGAATATGGTGCTACATGTGGTTTCTTCCCAGTTGATGAAGAAGCATTAAATTATATGCGCTTAACTGGTCGTGAAGAAGAGCAGATTCAAATTGTTGGTGACTATTGTAAAGCAAATGGTTTATTCTTCACTCCTGAAAATGAAGACCCAATTTTCACAAAGGTTGTTGAAATTGACCTTTCTGAAATTGAAGCAAATCTTTCTGGTCCTAAACGTCCACAAGATTTAATTCCTCTTTCAATGATGAAGGATACATTCCATGATCATTTAGTTGCGCCTGCTGGAAACCAAGGTTTCGGTTTAGAGCCAACTGAGATCAACAAAGAAATTACTGTTAAGTTTAAAAATGGTGATGAAACAAATATGAAAACTGGTGCGATTGCGATTGCAGCGATCACTAGTTGTACGAATACATCAAATCCATATGTTCTAGTAGCTGCTGGACTTGTTGCGAAAAAAGCTACTGAGCTAGGACTTGAAGTTCCTAAATACGTAAAAACTTCTTTAGCTCCTGGATCTAAAGTTGTAACAGGTTATTTAGAAAATTCTGGACTTCTTCCACATTTAGAGAAGCTTGGATTTAATCTAGTTGGTTATGGTTGTACGACTTGTATTGGTAACTCTGGCCCACTTTTAGATGAAATCGAAGAAGCTGTGGCAGCTAACGATTTATTAGTAACATCTGTGTTATCAGGTAACCGTAACTTTGAAGGTCGTATTCACCCACTAGTAAAAGGTAACTACTTAGCTTCACCACCACTTGTTGTGGCATATGCACTTGCTGGTACTGTTGATGTTGATTTACAAAAAGATTCTTTAGGTAAAGATAAAGATGGCAATGACGTATTCTTCAAAGATATCTGGCCTGGAACTGATGAAATTAATGAAGTTGTTAACAAAACAGTTACACCAGAGCTATTCAGAAAAGAATATGAGCAAGTATTTGATGACAACGAACGTTGGAACGCAATTGAAACAACTGATGAAGCATTATATGTTTGGGACGATTCTTCAACATATATTCAAAATCCTCCATTCTTTGAGGGATTAGAGGCTGAAGCAGGCACTGTTGAAACACTTAAAGAACTTCGTATCGTTGCTAAGTTTGGAGATTCTGTTACAACTGACCATATTTCTCCTGCAGGTTCAATTGGTAAGGATACTCCTGCTGGTCGTTACTTACAAGAAAATGGTGTTACACCTAGAGAATTTAACTCTTACGGTTCTCGTCGTGGTAACCATGAAGTAATGATGAGAGGTACATTTGCAAATATCCGTATCAAAAACCAAATTGCACCAGGTACAGAAGGTGGATACACAACTTACTGGCCAACTGGTGAAGTAAAATCTATTTATGATGCATGTATGGATTATAAACAAGATGGTACAGGACTTGTTGTTTTAGCTGGTAAAGATTACGGTATGGGAAGTTCTCGTGACTGGGCAGCTAAAGGAACGAATCTTTTAGGAATTAAAACTGTCATTGCTGAAAGCTTTGAGCGTATTCACCGTAGTAACCTAGTGTTAATGGGTGTTCTTCCACTTCAATTTAAAGATGGAGAAAACGCTGAAGTATTAGGTCTAACTGGTAAAGAAACAATTGAAGTTGAAATTGATGAATCAGTAAAACCACGTGATTTTGTTAAAGTGACAGCAACTGATGAAGCTGGAAACAAAAAAGAATTTGAAGTTCTAGTTCGTTTCGACAGTGAAGTTGAAATTGATTACTACCGTCATGGTGGAATTCTTCAAATGGTATTACGTGATAAATTAAAAGCTTAATTATATAATCTTAAAAGGGAACGGCGATCATGCCGTTCCTTTTTTGCATAGGGTTTAAGCTACACGCGAATGTTTGAGTTAATTTCTTTGTTTGTTTTGTATGTAAGCTTTAATATGTTCCCCTCTAAAAAATTCCAGTGCATTGAAGAGAGGTCTTAGCAGGGTTGTTTATGAGCTTCTTTTGATTCCCCTCTTTATTAATAAATAGACTATGTTAAAGCTTAATTTGATTTTTAACACTTTGTTGATTGGAGTGAAAGGCATGAGACTCCTGCGGGAGAAGCGTGTCAAAGGGAGACCCCACAGGCGTTTGCGCCGAGGAGGCTCCCGGACCGCCCGCGGAAAGCGAATGCCTGTAACGGAAATCAACAACAAAGTTTAACAGAACCAATAAATAAGATCTTTATTCTATACTCAAACCACTGTTTGTCATATAATTGTCATTGTTAGTTTATTTATTCCATGATTTAATAGTTAAGATAGTATTAAGGAGATAACCTCATGTATGATGCAATACAATTAGGACCTCTCACAATCCAATATTTTTTAATTATTGCTGTTTTGTCATTCTTACTCACATATTTCATCCTTGAAGCTTTTTTAAAAGATTCACAAGTAAAACAGTTTTTCCAACAACATTATTGGACAATTGTGTTCATTTTGTTTATCACTTATAAATTTAGTATAGTTCTTTTTAGACCTAAGTTATTGTTAACGAATAGTTGGCTCTTTCTTTCAGGTGGGGAAAAAGGCATTTTTTTAGGGTTTTTATTTTCTATTATTTACATAATTTGGCGAGGTAAACGAAGTCAAGTTACTTTCAAAACAGTTTTCATTGTGTTTGGACAAACTGTCATTTGTTTTTCCATCTTATATCAATTAATAAAAATTCTTGTTCTCTCGATTTTCTAGGAGGTTTCTGTTTTGTTATGAAAAAAATATTAGCTATTTCAATACTTGTTTTTTTAATCGGGTATGCGATTTATAATACTGTGATACCAACTAATGCAAAAGTTGGGGTCATAGAAGGCAATGCTGCACCCAATTTTGAATTAACCACACTCGCGGGGGATAAAATGAATCTTACTGATTTAAAGGGGAAAAAGGTTTTAGTTAATTTTTGGGCTACATGGTGTCCTCCATGCCGCTCAGAAATGCCTGATATGCAAAAGATTTATGATGAATATAACGGAGAGGTAATCATTGCTGCAGTTAACCTCACAAGCTCTGAAAGTAGTGTAGATACTGTAGAAAACTTCGTAAATGACCTAAATTTAACTTTTCCAATTTTTTTAGATGAGAAGGGGAAAGTGAATAATGAATATGAAGTATTATCATATCCGACTTCTTATTTTATTGATGAAGATGGAATCATCAAAACAAAATTTGTTGGTGCATTATCTTACGACCAAATGAAAAAGTTCATAAGTGATTTATGATAACACTGTTAAGCCAATTAGTTAAAAGCTAATTGGCTTATTAGTCTTGCTACAAGATACAATTAAAAACCTGTTCAACAATAAGGTACTGAATTTAAATATCTAAAATCATCTACATTTCAAGAAAATAAATTATTTAATAAAAATGTTTTAAGATTTCTGAAAATTGGGTATCCTTTTAATAACTAATTGGAGGTGTCATCTGTAGTGATGAGAAAAAATAAGAAAAAAACATTTGAAGAATTAGTACTTGAGAATAAACAGCAACTGTTAAAAGATCAAGAAGCATTAGAGAGGATAGAGGTAAGATGGGAACAAAGAATGCTTAAGAAATTAGATTAACAGTGATTGCTAATCATTGATTTGCTTCTTATGGGCATTCTAACTGTGAGGAGGCGATTATATTGACGAATCAAACTGACAAACAATCTCATTTTAATCCATCACATGTTGGAATGAAACCAAGAGGCTTTGGTAACAACAAAGGAAAGAAAATGCAAGATACATCAGGGAAACACGCACAAGTTATCCAAACAAAAGGTGAATAATCTTTCTTTCAATTTTGAAAAATGTTGAGTAAAAATTAGCGAGTTTAAGCAGACTAATGTTGTTGAAAAGTGCTTATGCATCTTTGACTTACTTTATTTTAAAATGGAAGGAAGACTATTATGCCAAAACATACAAAACCAAATCCAGATGATCGTTCAGATAATGTAGAAAAGTTACAAAGTATGGTGCAAAATACAATTGAAAACATTGAAGAAGCTCAAGATTCTCTTCAGTTCGCTAATCCTGAGGAACGTGAAAGAATTGAAGCAAAAAATCATCGTCGTGAGGAAAGCATCAATGCGATGAGAAACGAAATTAAAGACGAAGCACAAGCTCGTGAAAACGGCTTTCGTAATGATTAATAAATGCTCATAAACCAGGCATAAAGCCTGGTTTATTTTTGTGGAAAACTAGCTCTCTTAGCTGACATTTTTATAAATCAGACCCCAGACGCTTATATAAAGTGAAAGATCATTAGAGAATTATTAGTCTTTTTTAAGTCTTCATTGTTAAAATATTTTTATAAGTCTATGGGCTTTATTCAAATTCTTTTTATATCATATCTAAATATGGTATGCTTATTTGAAGAATTTACTAAAAAGCCATGATTATTGTGCAACAAGGAGAGAAAGAGATGCATGTTTCAACAAAAGAAATAGAAGTAAGATACGCAGAAACAGACCAAATGGGTGTTGTTTATCACGCCAATTATCTAATATGGATGGAGCTCGGCAGAACAAAGTTGATCCAAGATTTAGGTTTCTCATATGCTAGCATGGAAGATCAAGGGATCATTTCTCCTGTTATTGATTTAGATATTTCTTATAAAAAACCGCTTCGATACGGAGAAATAGCGACGATACATACATGGATTGAAGCCTATAATGGATTGAAAAGTATATATGGATATGAAATCTATACTCCATCAGGAGAAATAGCAGTTACAGCTAGTTCTAGTCATGTTTGCGTTCAAAAAGACAGCTTTAGACCAGTAAAGTTCCGTAAGCTTTTTCCTGATTGGCATGAAGCTTATGAAAAGGCAAAGAAGTAACGATGGCTTTTGGTATATCTCGAAATGAATTAACAAAATGGAAGAAAGATGTTTTGCGAGGGGAAATTGCTTTTTTAACACATTTTTGGGTGGATGATCGCTTTCCGAATTCTCATTGTGTGACAAAGGTCGGTTGTCATGATATTGAAAAGTTAGTGAATTGGGGTAAGCAGTTTGGATTGAAAAAGGAGTGGATACATCATTATGATCAATTTCCACATTTTGATTTATTAGGTGAAAAACAGTTTGAGATCTTAAAACATTATGATTTAGAAGACCATATTGATAAATTTAACATACATCAATTTAAATAGAAAATGGGGTCAAATGCGTTAAGCTTATGACCCCATTTTCATTCAATTAATTTACATATTGAAAGATTGGTTCTTCTTCATTTTCATCTAGCTCTACATGTAAATTGTGATTATCAAAATACCATATATCACGTTTTTCAACAAAAAAGGTAATGCCATTACTATCAAAACTCGCTCCGATGTCTTCAGGAATTTGTTTTACAACTCCTAATGAAAATCCTTTTTGTACATTACTGCAGCCACCATATCTTACGAAAAATTGAACCATATCACCAGTCTTTAGTTGAAGTTCATTTATGTACCAAGATGCTGCTTTGTCGTCTACCATCATTTCCATATATCACACTCTCCTTAAAGTCAAATGTTTATATTCTTGCATTAAACTTTTTCCCTAAATGGACAAGAAAAAACCTTATTAATTTTAATTATAGTACAGATCAAACCGTTTCACTACAAATTAGACTTACAATTACTGTTAAAACTATGTAAAAAAACCACTGATGATAGTGGTTTTTACAAGTTAAACCCTATTAAGAGCCTATAGCCATTTTACCTTAGGTTCTGTTTTATCGATAATCCGTTTAATATTTGCTCTGTGGCGATAGATCACAAATACAGTTAATAAAGTAATAACAATAATTAGACCAATATCTCCAATAAAAATACTATAAATAATACCATAAACACCAGCTAACATTGAAGATAATGAAACATATTTTGAAAGATAGAGGACGATAAAAAAGAAAGCTATCATTGTAATAACCATAAGCGGTTGAACAAATAACAGAAGTCCTGCAGAAGTTGCTACTGCTTTACCACCTTTGAATTTTGCGAAAATTGGGTATGTATGACCTATAACGGCAAAAATACCAACTAAAAGTGCGTTTGATTCACTTCCAAATAAAAAGGGTAAAGATGCAGCTAGTGTTCCTTTTAAAATATCTGAAATAGTGACAATTAATCCAGCTTTTACTCCAAGAGTTCGAAATGTATTCGTTCCCCCTAAGTTTCCACTCCCATGTTCTCGAATATCCACTCCATAACCAATTTTACCAACAATAAGTCCAAATGGAATTGATCCTAAGAGATACGCTAAAATAAAAATAATCGCTTCAATCATATTAGTGCTCCTTTACGTATTCTTCTTTTATTCTATCATGAGAAAATAGAAAAACTCTATTAGAGAATAAAAAAACATAAAAAAATACAAGTTAATAACAAATTCAATTTCTAGTATGAGTGCTCTACTTTGTTCTCATTCAAGGTGAACAATAGAAAAATACGTTAAATCAAAATTATTGTATGTAGCAGCTGTAGTTGCTATGATGAAGAAAAAGGAGCAGGATAAACATGGCGATTGAAAATCCAACAAGACAGGAAATTGGAGAAATTTTAAAACAAAGTAAAACAATTGCAGTTGTTGGTTTATCAGATAATCCTGAGCGCACTTCTTATATGGTTAGTAAAGCGATGCTTGATGCTGGATATGAGATTATTCCTGTTAATCCAACAGTTGATGAAGTACTTGGTCAAAAGGCGGTTTCTTCTTTAAAAGATATTAAAAAACATGTTGATATTGTTAATGTATTTAGACGTTCAGAGCATTTACTTTCTGTGGCAGAAGAATTTTTAGAAATTGATGCAGATATTTATTGGGCACAGTTAGGTTTAGAAAATGAAGAAGCGTATAATTTATTAAAAAATGCAAACAAAACAGTGATTATGAATCGATGTATTAAGGTTGAGCATGCTATGACAAAGTGAAATACTGCGTATTTTTCGAAAAATCCTTGTAAAAAACAAGGATTTTTTATTTTATTACACGAATATTGTTTGCTAAACGCGAATTACCATATACAATAAAGCATGGATAATGTTTAATTTGCATGATTATGACGTACAAATAATATAAGATTATTTCGCCTTTCTTAACAGGAGCGGGTTGTCGATACGCAAATTATTGTATAAAATACTAAAACATGCGTTCTAATTCAAATATTCATTTTTGATTGTGTGTCTACTGAAAGGGGTTTAGTCGTTTGAGTAATAAGCAACAATTTGATTATAATGATGATGCCATACAGGTCTTAGAAGGACTAGAAGCCGTAAGGAAACGTCCTGGTATGTATATTGGAAGTACAGATAGTCGTGGCTTGCATCATCTCGTATACGAGATTGTCGATAACTCTGTTGATGAGGCTTTAGCCGGTCATGGAGATCATATAATCGTAAAAGTACATAAAGATAATAGTATTTCTGTTCAAGATAAAGGACGAGGTATGCCAACAGGAATGCATAAGCTTGGTAAACCAACACCTGAGGTTATTTTAACCATCCTTCATGCAGGAGGTAAATTTGGTCAAGGTGGTTATAAAACAAGTGGTGGTCTTCACGGAGTAGGGGCATCTGTTGTAAACGCTTTGTCTGAATGGCTTGTTGTAACAATCCAACGAGACGGCTTTGTGTATGAACAAAGATTCGAGAATGGTGGTAAACCAGCCACAACCTTAGAAAAAAAAGGTAAAACAAATAGATCTGGTACGAGAATTCACTTTAAACCAGATCCAACGATTTTTAGTACTACAACATATAACTTTGAAACGTTAAGTGAACGCTTAAGAGAGTCGGCTTTTTTACTAAAAGGCTTTAAAATAGAGTTAATTGATGAACGTCATAATCAAAGTGAAGTGTATTTTTATGAAACAGGTATTGAAGCGTTTGTAACATACTTAAACGAAGAAAAAGATGCACTTCATCCTGTTGTCGCATTTGAAGGTGTTCAAAACGGGATTGAAGTGGACTTTGCTTTTCAATTTAATGATGGTTACTCAGAAAATATTTTGTCTTTCGTAAACAATGTTCGTACAAAAGACGGCGGAACACATGAAGCTGGTTCAAAGACAGCTATGACAAGAGCATTTAATGAATATGCTCGTAAGACAGGTGTGTTAAAGGAAAAGGATAAGAACCTAGAGGGATCAGATATTCGAGAAGGTCTAGCGGCAATTATCTCTGTTCGTATACCTGAAGAGCTTCTGCAATTTGAAGGGCAAACAAAAGGCAAACTAGGAACAAGTGAAGCTAGGTCTGCTGTGGATGCGATTGTCTCTGAGAATTTATCTTACTTTCTTGAAGAAAACCCTGATGAAGGGACATTACTAGTTAAGAAAGCTATTAAAGCCTTTCAAGCGAGAGAAGCGGCACGTAAAGCTCGTGAAGAAGCTAGAAGTGGAAAAAAACGCAAACGCTCTGAGACAACTCTAAGTGGAAAGCTGACACCTGCTCAATCACGTAATCCGTTAAAAAATGAAATTTATCTTGTTGAGGGTGATTCAGCAGGAGGATCAGCAAAGCAAGGTCGTGATCGTCGCTTCCAAGCTGTGCTTCCTTTAAGAGGTAAAGTAATAAATACCGAAAAAGCAAAGTTAGTAGATATCTTTAAAAACGAAGAAATTAACACGATTATTCACGCAATTGGTGCTGGTGTTGGCGCAGAGTTTTTAGTAGAAGATGTAAATTATGATAAGGTAATCATCATGACTGATGCTGATACAGATGGTGCACATATACAGGTTCTTCTTTTAACATTTTTCTATCGTTATATGAAACCACTTATTGAAAGTGGCAAGGTCTTCATTGCCTTACCACCTTTATACAAAGTAAGTAAAGGAACTGGTAAAAAAGAGATTGTTGAGTATGCATGGTCTGATGATGAGTTAAGTGGGGCCATTTCTAAAGTTGGTAAAGGCTATATGATTCAACGTTATAAAGGATTAGGTGAGATGAACGCCGATCAGTTATGGGAAACAACAATGAATCCAGAATCAAGAACACTTATTCGAGTGAAAATTGACGATGCTGCACGAGCTGAGCGCCGTGTGACAACTCTTATGGGAGATAAAGTTGAGCCACGTCGTAAGTGGATAGAAAATAATGTCGCATTTGGACTTGATGAAGAGACAAATATATTAGAAAACGAACACTTATCGGTTACAGAGGAGGTATAGGGTTTGGCAGATTCAGTTGAAATATTTCGTGATTTACCTCTTGAGGATGTGCTAGGTGATCGTTTTGGACGTTATAGTAAGTACATCATTCAAGATCGTGCACTTCCAGATGCACGTGATGGCTTAAAGCCTGTACAACGAAGAATTTTATATGCAATGCATGTAGAAGGAAATACAAATGATAAGCACTACCGAAAATCAGCAAAAACAGTTGGTAATGTTATTGGTAATTACCATCCTCATGGGGATACCTCTGTTTATGATGCAATGGTGCGTATGAGTCAGGATTGGAAAGTTCGAAACCTCCTGATTCAAATGCATGGTAACAATGGTAGTATTGATGGAGATCCACCAGCTGCTATGCGTTATACAGAAGCAAGGCTGTCGGCTATTGCTTCTGAATTACTTCGAGACATTGATAAAGAAACAGTTGAATTTGTTCCTAATTTCGATGACACAAGTAAAGAACCACTTGTATTACCTGCAATGTTTCCAAATTTATTAGTTAATGGTTCAACAGGAATTTCTGCAGGATATGCAACAGATATTCCTCCACATCATTTAGGAGAGGTCATTGACGCTGTCATCAAGCGAATGGACAACCCATTTTCTACTGTTGATGAATTAATGACTGTGATCAAGGGTCCAGATTTTCCAACAGGTGGAATTATTCAAGGTGTTGAAGGAATTAAAAAAGCTTACGAAACTGGCAAAGGGAAAATTATCCTTCGTGGTAAAGCAAGCATTGAGGATATCCGAGGTAGCAAGCAACAAATTGTTATTACAGAAATCCCATTTGAAATCAACAAAGCAAATCTTGTGAAACGAATTGATGAATTCAGAATTGAACGTAAGGTAGAAGGAATTGCTGAGGTTCGTGATGAAACAGATCGTACAGGCCTAAGAATTGTTATCGAATTGAAAAAAGATGCAAATGCTGAAGGAGTACTGCATTATCTGTATAAAAATAGTGATCTACAAATAACGTATAATTTCAATATGGTCGCCATTCATAATCGTAGACCAATGCTCATGAGTTTACCGTCGATTTTAGATGCTTACATAAATCATCAAAAGGAAGTTGTTACAAACCGTTCGAAATTTGAATTACGTAAAGCTCGTGAGCGTCAGCATATTGTAGAAGGTCTTATTAAGGCTTTATCAATTTTAGATGAAGTGATCGCAACAATTAGAGCTTCTAAAGATAAGCGTGATGCAAAGGATAATTTAATTCAAAAATATCAATTTACTGAAGCGCAAGCTGAAGCAATTGTTTCTTTACAGCTTTATCGTTTAACAAACACAGATATTACCGCTTTAACAAATGAAGCTGATGAGCTTGCTAAAAAGGTTGAAGAGCTTACAAGTATCTTAAATGATGAAAAAGTTTTAATTAAGGTGATTAAAACGGATCTTAAAAAGGTTAAAAAAACGTATGCCGATGAAAGACGTTCAATCATACAAGCTGAAATTGAAGAAATTAAAATTAATCTTGAGGTTATGATTGCTTCCGAGGATGTTATCGTAACTGTGACAAAAGATGGCTATGTTAAAAGAACAAGTCAACGATCATTTGCAGCATCGAATGGTCAAGATTTCGGTATGAAGGAAACCGACAGGCTACTCAATCAATTTGAAATTAATACAACAGAAGTTGTTCTGTTGTTCACGAATAAAGGAAATTATTTATACTGTCCTGTTCATGAATTACCGGATATTCGTTGGAAGGATCTAGGTCAGCATATTGCCAATATTATTCCAATCGAACGTGATGAGGAAATATTGAAAGCCATTCCGGTAAAAAGTTTTGATGAAAATCTATTCCTAACATTTATTACAAAGTCTGGTATGGTGAAAAAATCAGAGTTAAGTCAATATAAAGCACAACGATATTCTAAGCCTTTAGTTGCTGTTAATTTAAAAGGTGATGATAAAGTTGTGGATGTTCATGTGACTTCAGGTACAAGTGACTTATTCTTAGTCACAAGCTCAGGATATGGACTATGGTTTGCAGAAGAAGAAGTAAATATTGTTGGACCAAGAGCAGCTGGTGTAAAAGGAATTAATCTAAAGCCAGATGATTATGTTGTAAGTGGTAATATTGTTAACCCAAGTAAGAAGGCTTATTTACTTATTGCGACCCAAAGAGGTGCAGTTAAGAAAATGTCATTAAACGATTTTGAAAAATCATCTCGTGCTAAGCGTGGATTAGTGATGCTAAGAGAGCTTAAAAGCAATCCTCACCGAATTGTTGGAGGAGCTATCGTTCAAGAAAAAGAAGATTTCTATATTGAAACATCAGGTGGAACTGTTGAATGTATAAATGCTTCATCATTACGTCCGGTTGATCGATATAGCAATGGATCATTTGTTATTGATGAACAAGAAGCAGGAGTCGTTACTGAAGTATGGATTTCATCACAAGAAGATCAAAATAAATAGACAAAAAGGGCTGATTTGCATGTTCATTTGCAGATCAGCCCTTTTTAAAAAAGGTAAGATGGGAGGAAGACTTAGTTCTTTGTCTTGCTCAAGCGCTATGCTTCTTGAAGACTATTCAAGTTGCTTACGTTAATATATTTTATGATTTATTTTTAAACAATTCAGTAATTGCGTGCGATAATTCAATTCCTTGGTATGTTAATAAGCTTAAAGCTGTTAGTGAAAACAATACAACCGGAACTAACCGAATAAAAAACATCATTTATAAAACCTCCAATTTATTATTATTTATAGAGTGTTTAATAAACGGTTTTTTGAGAGATAAGAAGATTGATACTGAACAGAACAAAGGAAGTGTCTCACATCTTTGGTGCGTGTTGTAAGCACACAAAATAGACATAAAATCATGGCTACTAATAAAACTAGAGAGCTCATACCTTTGAAGCTATTAAATAAATCAATATGCTTCTTTTTGTCCTCATCTGTTTGCATAAATACAAAGGATGCTTCAGCTTCAACAGCTATCATATGGTTATGATCGGAAGTAGGATGATGGCCATATGACATTGAAACAATGTGAGAGCCGGAAAGAACAAACAAAAACATAATGATTGATTTGATCAGCAAAAGTTGTTTCAATGATATCACCCCTTTGCCATATAATAGACATATCATATTCCTTTTTGAGCTAATTGAAAAGAGTTTTTTTGTCGTAAAAGGTTATTTATTTTTTTGTTTTGTTTAGTAAGTGTTTTCATTCTACTTATATAGGGAAACTAATAAGTTATGAGGGAAATCAAAAATTTATATTTTTAGTGACAAAATAATCGAACAGTTTGTTCAATAAGGAGTTTTACTTCTTTTATTAGAGAGGAGATAGTATATGAATACTCAAGGATTAATGATTAATGGAAAATCTGTTATGAAACAAAGGACGTATTCTTTGTATGCCCCATATGACGGAAGGTTACTTGCTAAGATAAGCATGGCTGATGAAGATGATGTCAAAGAAGCAATCAAGGGTGCTCATGAAGCATATAAATCAATGAAGGAAATGCCTGCCTATAAGCGAGCAGAGATTTTATTTAATGTAGCTAATATTATTCGTGAACGAAGGGAAGAATTAGCAAAGTTAATTGCTAATGAGGCAGGAAAGCCTATCAAAGCAGCAAAAGGGGAAATAAGTAGAACAATCGTTACTTATGAATTTGCAGCAGAGGAAGCAAAACGAATCTATGGAGAGACCATTCCTATGGATGCTGCACCTGGTGGCGAAAATCGTTTCGGGATGACCTGGAGAGAGCCACTTGGCGTTGTAACTGCGATAAGTCCTTTTAATTTCCCCTTCAATCTTGTGGCACATAAGTTAGGACCTGCGTTTGCAGCAGGAAATACAGTTGTGCTAAAGCCTGCTGAAAAAACGCCTCTGAGTTCGTTTTTAATTGGTGATATTTTTAAACAGGCAGGTCTACCAGATGGTGCATTACAAGTAATTACAGGAAGCGGAAAAGAACTAAGTGATGCGTTAATCACAGATGATCGAGTTAAAAAAGTTACATTTACAGGTAGTGCTTCTGTAGGGAAAATAATTAAGCAAAAAGTTGGGTTACGTAAAGTAACATTAGAGCTCGGTTCTAACTCGGGATTAATCGTAGAACCAGATGTTCCTTTGGACAAAATTATTCCTAGATGTGTTGAGGGTGCATATGCCTTTGCGGGTCAAGTTTGTATCTCCTTACAAAGAATTTACGTTCATGAATCAATTTATCAAGAATTTACCGAGAAATTTATTGAACAAACAAAAAAATTAAAAATCGGTGATCCTTTAGATGACAAAACAGATGTTAGTGTGATGATTGATGAAGAAGAGGCGAAGCGGATTGACTCATGGGTAAGAGAAGCAGTTGATCAAGGTGCAAAAATTGGATTAGGTGGTAACAGAGAAGGCTCGATTTTTGAACCCACTGTTTTATTGAATGTGAAACAAGATATGGCTGTCTCTTGTGAAGAGACGTTTGCACCAGTTGTTTCTATTGTTCCTTATAAACATCTAGATGAAGCTATAGATATGGTCAATGATTCTGTTTACGGGTTAAATGTTGCTTTATATACCCAAAACATTAACAATGCCCTAAATGCTTCTAAAAAGCTTGAATCTGGTGGAGTTATTATTAATGATATTCCTACTTTCAGGTTAGATCATATGCCTTATGGTGGTGTAAAAGAAAGTGGTTATGGCCGTGAAGGAATTAAATATGCAGTAGAAGAAATGACAGAATTAAAGTTCGTGACAATTAAAACAGAATTCTAAATTAAATACAAATAAGTGAAAAGGGAGTTGTTACAAAAACTCCCTTTTCACTTATGAACGCTTTTAGTGAATTTTTGTTAGCTAGAGAAAAAATAAGCTTCATTAACATTATTTATTGTTTGTCTTACTTTTGTTTTTCTCATTCTGATTATCTACTTGAAAAGCTGTTTCGGTTTCATGATCATTACGAATTTGTTCAATGCTTGAATTTTGAATATCTTTTTTCATCACTTTGCAACACCTTCCTTATAGCCTCATGAAGTAGCAATTGAATTATTTATTGAATTTATGAATTGCCATTTATGCTAAAATTTAAATGAACAAAGTTATATATAAAAAGCAGTATAGTTTCTATGTAAATAAATATGAGATTTTAAAAGTTAGTGCTATATTGAGAGCTGAAAAATATCAATCTATAAATTCCTTTCCAAGTCCAAGAGTTGTTGAAGATGATGCAAACTTCTCTCCTAGATAGTTAACATCAAAGCAATAGAAAAATCAAAGTTTCATAATATAATAAATAGTCGAATTGTGAGTTATTGGAAATGTTACTATCACTGTGAATTTCCTGATTTTAAGGAATATGTTGGCTCTGAAATCATTGATATTTATCAATCAACATTGAGTTTTGTTCATCTTGCAAAGATGTGATGAATTATTGTTCTAAAGTAAAACGCAAGCTGTTACAGACGAAAGTACGGTTGTTCCCTCTAGTAGGTGGGTATTTCTATTTAGAAGATTGTTTTAGAAAATATAAGGAGACTTGCAATGTTTACTATTAAAAATCTACTATTTAAAGATATCCTAAAAATTGAATCAATGCATATACCTGATCACACAATTACTTGTATTGTTGGTGAAAGCGGTGCAGGCAAGTCAACGTTATTGAAAATGTTAAATATTATGCTTTCACCTGATAAAGGGGAAATCGAATACAAAGGAAAAAATCTTCTTAAAGAAGATCCAATTAAGCATCGAAGATTAGTCGTTATGTTACCACAGCAACCTACAATATTTGACGGGACAATTCGCGAAAATATAAATATTGGTCTCAAATTTTCTGAAAGAGATTCACAAGATGATTCTAAGCTACTGAATGCCTTATCACTTGTTTCTTTAGATAAAAATCTAGATGGAGATGCAGCAACACTTTCTGGTGGGGAAAAGCAACGTCTAGCACTTGCAAGGGCATACCTAATGAATCCGGAAGTTTTTTTACTTGATGAGCCGACAGCTGCACTTGATGAAGATACAGAAGAGAAGGTAATGAATAGCTTTATCAATAAAATAAAAGAAAATAATCAAGCTGCTGTTTTTATTACTCATTCCCCAAAGCTTGCAGAAAAATATGGTGAAAACATGATTACTCTTAATAAAAGAGGAGGGGAGAGTAAGTGACAAATATCGTTAGGGATATTGAGTTTTGGAGACTTTGTGCAGGTTATCTTTTTATCTTACTATTAATTGGTTTTGTAAAGTGGAGAGGTTTAAAGAGAGAAAAGCGGATTATTATTTCCACCGCTCGAATGACCATCCAATTAGTATTAGTCGGGTATATTCTTACATATATTTTTGAGGAACCAAATCCATTTCTTATTACTTTAATTGTACTATTTATGCTAACTTTTGCGATTTTCAATACTTGCAAACAAGTTGCAAAGCCATTGACAAAGAAACTGAAACAAATTATCGCCATATCAATGATTGCTGGGTCACTCATTACATTGGTTTATTTCAATTTAATCGTGATTCATTTTCAGCCATGGTACGAACCACACTATTTAATACCAATATCAGGGATGATTATTGGAAATTCAATGACAGGCATTACGCTTGGGGTGAAAAACCTACTTGACGGTATTCAGAGAGAAAGACATTTAATAGAAGGAGCACTAATGCTAGGAGCAACTCCAGAGGTTGCTACAAAATCGGTTGTAAATTCTGCGTTCGATTCAGCGATCTTACCAACCATTAATAATATGGTTGGGATGGGGATTGTCTTTTTACCAGGAATGATGACAGGTCAAATTCTAGCAGGAATAAGCCCTTTAATTGCTATAGAATACCAAATTGCCATTTTATTAGGAATAACAGGAAGTGTAGCACTAACGATCATGATCTTTACTCATTTTGGATATAAAACTTTTTTTAATGAAAGAGATCAGTTTGAGATGTAAAGTCTAAAAAAAGCAAGATAACGCTTCTGAGATTTGAAATAGTTGGACTACTAACACTGTTTTACTTTAGAAATCAGTATGAATGAACTACCAACGCAAATAAATGGGTTGTCCTAAATCCAGACAACCCATTTGTGTGATTATTTATTCAATTCAATCGTTTCATTTATATCACTCGATTTAGAATTTTGCCCTGTGATGCGTTTATAGAAAAAGGCAACTTTCTTTGTAATATTACCTGTTTCCCAATATTCAGCTGCTTCCGCTTTAACCTTTATCAAGACAACGTGAGGATCATCATAAGAAGTGTTCATAATTTTCTCATAAGCTTTGCTCCACAATTCCTTTTTCTTTTCTAAATCTTCAACAATTTCCGCTCTTCCACGAACGGAGACATATGACTTACCTGCATAAGCCACATTAACATCTTGATCATGTAAAATTTCTTCATACTTATTAGTCTCTTTTTTAGTGAAAAACCATAGATCACCATCAAACTCTACCTCTTGTGTTTTCATTGGACGAGAAATAAGTCCTTCTTCAGTTACCGTAGTTAACATGGCCGTGTCAATATCTTTGATTAACTCTCTTAAACTTTCTATTTCTTCTTGTCTTGTCATGTTAGACATTTCTATCACCTCATTAAAATTTATAGTTATAGAGGTATACTACCCTTTAAAATAAATTTTAATCAGGGATGGTGGTTTATTTAACTCGCTACAATAAAAATAATGTGAAGATATAAAAGACTTTGTGTATAGACGTATTACGCTAACAGCTGCGAGTGTTCAATGCCATTCATATACTCAGATTCTTATGGAAGTAAAGGAAGGTGTTGTAAGATTTATTAGTTAAAATAGATAAATACAGTGAATGGAATATATTTATATCAAAGATACCTAAAATTAATAAGGATCTAGATAAGTTGTTTAATGAACTTTATAATACAATAGATAATTTAAAAATAGAATCAAGGAAAATAAAGGAACTAAATAAAATATTAGAACAAGTTAAGAGAGTTACTGAAAATCGGATTAAAGAAATGAAAGATTATCATAAATTGATGGAAAACGGGGAAATACTTATTTCACAAGAAGTTTATTTGCGAGTTAAAGACAGAATGAATGTTTTTAATAAGCATCATAGAGATTTTATTGTCTTTGATCCTAAAAAAACCATGCGAAAATTAGAAACTTATTAAATAAAGTTAAAAAAGAATTTACGCTTATTACTGAGAAAATAAAAAAAATTCAATTTATTTATTTATTGGAAGAAGAAGAAAAAACATATAAGGAAATGGATTTTGTAGATATTACTTTGGGTAGAAATACTAATTATTATATAGAAAATCCCTACCTCAGATAAAAAAGAAGATCAGCGTAAGGTATTAAGTAATGTTGCATTATTTCAATTAGAAGAAGTTTACAATCAATTCCGGTATTATGTGAATCGGAAAATAGAGCAAAGTCATAAAATGAACGAAATATATATACAGTCACTAGTTCATCAATTTGCTGTTATTTTATCAGAGAGTAATATGTCAGATTTAGTAGATACATTCATAACTAATAAAGAAACATTATCCACAGAAGTACTAGGGAAACTAATTTATGATGTTATTTTGCCAACTATTCGATTGACAAATCATAAAGATAAAGTAAAACGATTACATTGGGAAGAAAACTTATAGATACCTATAAGTATTTGATTTCGGCAGATCTATAATAAATACATCTTATTTTTTTAGTATTAGCTAAAATTTATTCTTTTACATTAACAAAGAGATCTTATACCTAAGATTTAGGGGCATTTTCTATATTTATTGCATTTTCATTATTTCACAATCTGGCGCAATTCTGGAACAAGGGCCTGTGCCAGATAATGCGGAATCGGACCATGTTGAAAAGGGGGAAGCATTTGGAAAGCCTTATATTCAAATTCCTGCTATATTTTTTAGTTTTGTTCACCTCAAACTTAGTGATTAATTCTGTGTTCAAACCGCAGTTGCGTGAAGTGTCAGTTGGTGAATCATCTACTTTGGTCCGTAGAAGATAGCAGTGCTTTACGTTATACCACTACTCATGTTACTAATCAGAGAATTTTTACACTTATGCATGATGCACTGTACCGTACAAGTGTTACTTCACAAAATACTGGGTATAATCAACCACCTCATACAAGCTTCTATTTAGGAAATGGAATGAAAACACCCTCATGCCAAGTATTTATACACCATAGTTTGTAAATGAATAATACTTTTGTAGCTTTTATCATATATAAAGGTAGAGTAAAAAATTTATAGAATCAAATAATCCATAGATTTTGCATGCGTCTAAAAGCTATTCATTTGGCTTTAGACGTTTTTTTCATACTCTTAACTTATATCATTATTATATTATGAGAGAAAGACAATATATAATATTTATATTTAATAACATAAATAGAATGAATAAAGTTCCTGATGTTAACGTCTATCTTTCTAAAATTAATGCAAAGAGAGTAGAATATACTTGTAAGTACATTTATAAAAATATTATTGACATGTACGAACGTAAATTATAAAATAACTATAAATAAAGCGCTTCCAAAATGGTTGGAGGCAGAATCACATCACAAAATTGTCTAATTCAGGTTTTTATTATGCAGTACATCATCATAGTTCATACAAAAGGTATACGTTATTAGAGAACAAAATTGACAAGTTCTAAAATCGTATATCTTTTTTTATGAAAAATTGCTCATTTAATAAGGTAAGGAGGTGGTTTGATAGATTTGTAAAATCTGATTTATAAAACATATTGAGTTAGGAGGAAATTTTAATGAGGAAATTAAAAAAGATTTTTATTTTGTTTGTTATCGTGTGTCTATTAAACATTCAAGTAACTGCAAGTGCCGCATTCTGGAATGTAACAGGTGAAAAAATGATACATGATCCTTCAATTATTAAAGAAGGAAACTCTTGGTATGTGTTTGGGACTGGTGAAGCTGGGAAAAATGGAATTAGAGTTTTAAGATCTGATAATGGAACAAACTGGTACACAACACCTGTCATTTTTCCTACTGCTCCATCTTGGTGGAAAACATATGTACCGAACCATGAAACAAATCAGTGGGCTCCGGATATCCAATATTACAATGGAAGATATTGGCTTTACTATTCAGTTTCTAGTTTTGGTTCAAATAATTCACTTATCGGACTTTTATCTACACCTAGTATAACTTCTGGTCAGTGGAGAGATGATGGTTTAGTTGTACGTTCAACAAGCTCAAGTAATTTTAATGCAATTGATGGTGACCTGGTTATTGATAAGGATGGTAATCCGTGGTTGTCATATGGTTCATTTTGGAGTGGAATTAAACTAACTAGATTAGATAAAAACACAATGAAGCCAACTGGAAGTGTCTATTCTATTGCAACAAGACCCAACTCACCAAACAATGCCATAGAGGCTCCTAGTATTACCTATAAAGATGGTTACTATTATTTATTTGTATCATTTGATAGCTGTTGCCAAGGTGTGAATAGTACGTATAAGATCGCTTATGGAAGGTCAAAGAATATAACGGGACCATATCTGGATAAAAATGGAGTAAGTATGATGAACGGTGGCGGAACGATTTTAGATGCTGGTAATAATCGTTGGAAAGGACCTGGTCACCAAGATGTATATAACAATAATGTTATCGTCCGACATGCGTATGATGCTGAAAACAATGGGATGCCTACTTTATTAATCAATGATTTAAACTGGGATTCTCAAGGATGGCCATCCTATTAATACAGATTGGGGAAAAGTTACAGAGAATGAAAATAAATTTTCATTAAACATTTGAACACTAGGGTTGAAGGTTCTAATTACAGCTTATATCTATCTAGTGCTTTAACATTTGAATATAATAGTGAAAGTGTTTAAAATAGAATGGATATTCCCTCTAACACTCGAAATCTTAGCTGTATAAAATATCGATTAACATTAAACTAAACTAGTGTTAAAAACGTCTAAAATCCTTGGAAAATTAAAGGTTTAGGCGTTTTTTTATTCGAGACGAAAGAAAAGTGTTATTAACACGAAGAGAAACTGATACTCATGTTATTTTATTGCATAGTAGACGTATACTGTCCAATAAATGAGTTTCTTATGTAACATTGGGAAATAACGTATTTAAAACTAACGAGAAACTTAATTAAGCTATCTTATTCGATATCTTTTGATAAACCTCTAAAGAACATACACAAAACTACCTTGATAACATGAACGTGATAAACAATGTATTCAATGTCCAGTACCAAGACCAATGTAAATAATTTATCAAATCTGTGTATTTTTCCAAAAATATTTCTGACACTGTAAGCAATGTACTGATAGCTAAATAGTATCCTAATTTATATAAGGAACATCGGTAGTGAGGATAAAATACATTAAAAACACTGCAAATAACTGGGTACACGAATAATTCATAAGTAAAACTTGCTCGGTTAACTTTTGAGAATAAACGAACAGGGTATGAAATTAAATTGAAATCAACTACAACTAAACCTATGAGCAAAGTAATTACTTGCTTGAATAAAAAGGCTAGAGAGGCTAGTCTTTTTTTATCTTTTGGTATGATGAATAGCAAAGCAATAGTAAGAATCCAAACAAGAATTATAATTTTCCAAATACATATATTAATCAATATTGAATAGTTAAAGTCCATACTAAACTTCTCTCGTTTTAAGTAGTTGTTCATATGCTTACTGGTCTTTAACTGCCCTAGAGTTGAGTGTAAAATTACACCAAATGACCGAAAATAAATAAAGTGAAGCCCTGAAGTTACAAAGGATAAATAGCGGTTTATCTAATTTATATCACACAAGATTAGATTGATTCATTTAGAAAAAAGATATTCACAAGAAAGAGTGGGTGAATTTTTGGGATTATTAGCTTTTCTTATATCTATCTCTTGACCTTGACGTAGGAATTAAACAAAATCTTTAGAAATTCCTTTGCTTAGTGCAACGCTATAGACTTGGTATAAAGTCAAATAAGGTTGTGTTGTAATAATGGTTGTAATAGGACTTAATTCATCCAGAATTTACTTACCTTTTTTTAAAGTTGTAACAATTTTTTGACAACAAGAGCTGTCAATAACAATGAACATTTATAATTTATTATCTGCAACTATAGAAATGCGAGTGTCGCAGATCTTATCTTCAAACTACTAAATGTAACTAAATTTATCAGGACAAACTATAAGTAGGGGGAATATACGGTAGGATATGGTGTTTTCGCTGTCATTCAAGCTGTTCTCATTGTTCTTTATTCTATTTATGTCCTGCAATTAAGTTCCGTTGGAACATTGGTTGGGTTTTCGCTATGGTTTTATTATCTGTGTCAGCCGTTTCATTTGGAGCAATGATTTCAACTTTTGCTAGTGCGGAACTACAAGAGGTCCAAATGATCCCTTTTACCATCATACCACAAGTGTTTTTTTCAGGGTTGATTCCCTTAGACTTGATTCCTTATCACCTTGGAAATCTGTCTTATATTATGCCCATTTATTATGGAGCAGCAATTAAAGGTGTTATGGTTTATGGTGATGGTTTCTTGGAAATCTGGGGTTATCTTCTTGGTTTAATCGTATATGCATTTCTATTATACGTTTTAAACACCCAAGCATTGAGAAAGTTTAGGAAGCTCTAGTCTTGATAAATTTTGCAAAAGATAAAGTATTGTTCATTCATAACAAATTCATTAATGCGCAGTACAAAAATACTACACACCAGAAAAGATCTTCAGCAAGTAAATTGTGAATGTTGAAGAAAGAAGGAATTTCAAATTATAAGGTAAATTAATTAAAAATGTATTTTCAATTGGATATAACAGTGAACAGGTTTAAAGTGAGGGGAGGAAACTGCCTCTTATTCTTTAAATACTAACTTCGTATAAAAAATCTATTAACACAACTAAATTTGAAAATTAAAAACGTCTTAAACCCTTGATAAATACTGGAGATGAGGCGTTTTTCTTTTAGATCTGGAACAAAAGATAAGTGTTATTAACACGTCTTGACGATGCGATTGACTACTCTCGAAGATTGAAAGCACAAAATTTTAAGGAATGAAACACGAATGTCTTATACATTTTTTCTTATAGTATTCAAATTGATTTATTTGATAGCAGAAATTCTCGAGATAAACAGTAAAGTCATATTGAACTAAATAAGATTAAAAAAACCAAAAATTTTAAAAGGTAAAGTCCGAAAATTTTAGAATAAACTGAGTGGTTATTTTGGTATATTTAGTGAAAAATAATGCAATCACAACCAACTTCAAATTCTGATGGTTAGTATAAAACCTATCATGAACATTTTGTAATGAAGTAAAAATTAGCATATTATTGTTTTATAACAAACATTTTCAAAGATATATCCTAGTTAAAATGTAAGAAACTTAACAGTTCTAAATATAAAGATTAGAAAAATACAGATTTAGAAGTAGTAGTATTTAAGAGAAGTGTACTTTTAAATTTAGAGAGCGACTATATACATACAGTCGCTCTTTTTAGGATTAATCAAATCATTGTCATCGAGTATCTCTTATAGAAAATTAAAACATATATCAGGGGAAGGTGTTTATGGCTATGATAAATTGTGGAAAAGAGAATCCGTAAAATGAAATTTTATTTTATATAACTATATTGAAAATAGAGTTTTTCACTTGTATGATTTGTAATTCCAAAGGGTTTTTAACCATCTAGGAGGTAATACAATTCCTTATATTTGTTAAAGTTTTATTTGTATTACTTTGCATATTATACCAACCTTTAAATTAGAGAACTTGGGTTTTAATCTGCTCCCTTGTTAAGTTAACTTACTCTTGCTATCGCATACCAGTCGATGTTAAGAATTTAAACATGGATTCATTTCGAAGAGAGAGGGGACTCTTATTTCTGCTAGAGATGCGAATATTTGTTTGATTCCCTTCATATTCAAGTAAATAGGTAATTGTTTGTACGTTTTTGGGGCAATGATTCCTACTGTAAAGTCTCTATGTCATTTTTGCTTTTAGACAAAAATGACATAGAGACTTTAAACTGGAAATACGGCGTTGAATGGTACGAGGGCTGACAAAGCCGCGTAGGATTTTTGAATAAAGCGGCGAACAAGGGAGGGGGAGAGATCATCCAAATCTGTTAACCATCTATGCTTATGATTCAGCAAGAAAGTAAGAAAATTGTTTAAATCACTTTCATAGCTACCTAAGGTATTGGAGGAATAATTTCGTTCAACTTCAAGATACAGTAAAAAATCATCTAATGCTTGTTGAAATTCCATGAGTCATGACCTCCAAATAAGTTGGTTATTTGGACGTACCAATCCATTATGATCCCATACAAAAATTATTGGACTGAGCTTGTGAGTTATCCTGACGGTCCAGAACATTATCGTTAAGTAGAGGACTGGAACTTAACAATAATGTTTATTATAGGAAATAAGTCATATTCGGTAATTTTTAATTTTTCGTCTCAATACCTTAAGTAATCTAGGATATTGAGACATAATGTGAGTTTTTCTTTCTAACTTCCTATAATATATATTATGTTAGGGGCGTTATAGAAAATCATGAAAAAGGGTCTATTCAACCCGATGTTTATAACTACTGTTTTTAATTGTTTTAAAGTCAATAAAGCTTACACTGTATTCCAAAACATCATTAGTATAAAGGGTATTCTCGCTTGCAAACTCTTTAACAGCAGCCAATAGCTCCTTATCATACGTTGTTTTGTATTGGACTCGATCTTTAGGTCGTAAAGCCTTATTAAACGTAATTGTGCCATGTGATAGCAAGTTTTGTAAGCCATTTTCAAGTAAATAATTCGGATGGCTATCATATTCATCAGCTAATTTACTTAAATGAACGATTAGTGATTTACTAATATTTGTTCTAAATTTGACTCTGCTTTGATCTGTTGTTTGGACTAATTTACCATTTGTTAACTTCCACATTATATTACCACCATCTTCATTCAAAAAATTCTATTGGTCTATATTTGATCTTTCTCCAATAGTGTATAAATAGGGCCGTGTACTCTTAGAAATGGCTCACTTTTATAATAAAGGAGATACAAAATATGTCTGTTGTACATTTTATAGACGAAGGATCGATCGTGTTGACTCAATTCTTAACAAATATACCTAATATAGATGAGACGATTAAAATTAAAGGTCGTAAAGGTAAGGTATTAAGTATTAAGGAAGTTGAAGAAAATCATTTCCATGTTCTTGTATCTCTAGATAAACATCTTAAAAATCAAATACTCGAAAAAGATTCTAAAAAGAAAAAGAGATAAAATGAATTTCTGATTTACTCTTTTGGCATATCCATTTTATCAACAGCGCTTCTTAAATCATCATTTCTAATATGAGTATAAATCATTGTCGTTTGAATCGATGAATGACCTAACTGCCTTCTTAATTTGGGAACATCGTTTATTTCAGCGTGATATCTTGTTGCAAAAGAATGTCGTAACTTATGTACGGAAAGGGAAGGTTTACCGAATGCCGTAGCATATTTTTCAATTAATTTCTCAATAGATCTACCGGTTAACCTTCTAGATTTACCTTTTGGGCCCATAGCTGCAGCAACAAATAAGGCTTTGTTATTTTTCTCTACATCATAGCGTTTTTCACGAATTTTTAAATACTCCAGTAAATCATCCATCGCAATTTTACTGAAATAGACGTATTGTTCTTTGTTTCCTTTACGAATGACTCTTGCAGTGAATTTTTTGAAATCAATATCATCTAAATCTAGATTTACAACTTCAGAGAGACGTAATCCAGAGCCTAAAATTAATGAAACGATCGCCGTATCTCGCTCTTTATTTAATGAATAAAAGTTTACTAGTTTTTTATTTTCTTTTATGCTTTCACCATAGTCACTAGCTATAAATCTTCTGAAATTCTCATATTCATCACCAAGCAAAATTTTGCCTTCCATTTTATTTGCGATTGTTTCCATACTGTCCTTAAGTTCATTAAATTCAATTTTTGCCATTACATTTCGGTTGAGATAGGGCTTTAGATCACGGGTTTCGGCAATATTCTGTAGGTAATTAAATAATGATTTTAATGCAGATAATTTACGATTAACAGTGATTTCTTTGTTATGTAATTGATATTGTAGGGCATGTAAAAAACCTTCAACTTGCTGGACCGTTAGTTTTTCTAATAGCTCTAATGGAATTTCTGTTAAATTACCTTCATAAAGTTGCTCAGCAATGATCCAGTTGAAAAAGATTTTATAATCATGGCAATAGTTGAGTAAAGATGCAGCAGAAAGCTTACGTCGTTTATGATCGATGTATTCTTCAACATACCATGGTAATTCTTTAAGTAAAACTTGAAGTTTTTTATAATGTTGCTGTTGTGATTCATTTGCCATAATTTTCACCTCGATAATCATATTGTACCTTATAAATACATAATTGTGTAGTTTATTACGTCAAATTTATATTTTACGTAATAATGTATTTGTTTTATTGTACACACCTTTTGTTACACAAACATCTATTCTAGTTTAAATATTTGATCTCATGACACAAACATTTAAATTAATAAATACTTTGTGTCATATCGATCTTCTTTATAATTATAAATCGTCTGTTAATGTATTTAACGAAATTTCAATTCAAGAATTTCCCGTCTTTCTCCATCAAATGTAAACTCCATTATGTGAGGAGCATCACCATAGGGATTTTCGACTGTTACCTCCCATAAATTATTATGTTCGTTTTGAGTAATGGTAGTTAAAGGTGTTTCTTTCAAAGTCATCATATATTCTGACTCCGGCACCTTCTCTTCAACACCGTCTTTAATAAGAATAAATTCCCCATTTTTTTCGAACCCAATAAAATCACCAACATGCTTCATGAGCCACTCATCAATCTCAGCTGATTTCTGTCTAACTGCATCTATAACTGAGGATTCAGTTAGATCTATCTCATGTTTTAGCATGTCTAGCAAGAACCGTTCATCATCATGTTTGCAATCATATAGATTTTGGTATTCGTCTATTTTATTACCTTTGCATAAACTTACCACAATTGCTTGTACTGGAAGTTGGTTGTTATCAATCTTATTTTTGCCTGCCGTGTTTATTTGGAAATTTTCTTTTCCTTTATCAGCATAGTTAACACGCCGACCGTCTGTTATAAGCTGAATATACTTGTACCCTTCAAAGTCAAGCATTGAATCTGTAACGAGGTCAAGATTACCAAGCACGAGCTTTGCGTCAGTATACATATAATTATTCTGGTATTCATACTCTTTAACCTTTTGCCTTTTTATTTCAAGACGTCTTTTGTCATTAGAAAGATCAATGTTATAGTAGTTTACCGTACCTTCATAATTTTGCTCTACAAGCTCTAGCTTAAACCCTTCATACGTTCCATCTTCATCAATGGTTAACTCAAGCTCACTTAATTCAATGCTATTATCATCCATATCCAACTGATTCCTTAGATTTTCTATTTCCTCTAATAAGCTTCCACTATAAAAATTTGTATCTAATATATCAACATGAAGTGTCCTTTCATAGATCATATTTTCAATTTGCGGAATCAATATACCGAGCACAAAAATGACTAATCCAATATAGGCTGCAAAATTTTTTGTCTTAGCATTAACTTTAGGTTGACGGAAAAACAATAGAAATACAGCAAAACCTAATGGTAGCTTTAGTCCATTTAAATCCAGCATAAAGGCTCCAAGAAAAGTAAATCCAAATAACTTTAGAAGTAAAAATGGTTCCTCCTCTTTTGATTTTCGATAAAATACCAGTATAAGGACGATAGTGGAAATGAAGATAGTTAATTGTACTGTGTTGTTCATCATGCCCTCCCTTTTATTCTTTTTTTCTAATTATTTCAAATTCTATGAAATATAACAATACTATTCAAAACATTCCTCAAGGTTTGTTTAGATTTGATTTATTAATCGTGGAAAAAAGTTGAGTAGTTATCATACATTTGCTAACAAACTTCCGATACAAAAAGCCGAGAATTCAACATATCACTTGTTGAATTCTCGGCTTTTTAATGGTTTGAATATACATTAACTTTTAACTTCATATCCTTGCTCTTCAATTGTCTCTTTCAGTTTATCTAGTGAAACAATGTCATTATTATATTCAATAAAGACATTTTCTTTCTCTAAATCAACCAATAATCTATCAACTCCGTTTAATGTTCCAACGTTTTCTTCCATGCTCTTTACACAATGATCACATGACATTCCTTTTACTTTTAACGAAACCTTTTCCATACCATCATCTCCCTTTAATTTATATGTTTTTCTTTACCTCTTCTCTAAGTAATTCAATCATATTTTCTGATAAATTAGCCGGAAGTGATGTTTCTTCTTCAAAAATCCAGGTGTTTACTACTTCGAGATCTGATTTTTTAAAAGTAATGCTGTAATCTTTATTGTTGTGAGTAAAATCTGTTGTAACTGATTCTTCACCATTAAAATGTTCATCAATAATCATGTGTGTTATTTCAAATGTATCCATTTTTTTAATCTCCTTTTTTTATCTTCTATTTAGAATGATCGATTGGAGAATCTTTATGCATAAATAAAAAAAAGACTTTGCTGATTACTTCAGCAAAGTCCTCCCTCTATTCATTATTTACTTGTGATGATTTTTGTGAACTTGTTATAAAAAACGCAAAAAACAGTCCGATTAATGAAAGAACGGCAACAACTATAAAGGCAATATTAGCTCCAAATATGTCAGGACGAAGCACCTCAGATTTTTGTTCAGCAAGTGTTTCTGTTGTTGTCATAACTGTTACGAGTATTGCTGTACCAACTGATGCTGCGATCATTCTCATCGTGTTATCCATCGCGGCTCCGTGTGGGATAAGTCGTTTTGGCAGCTGATTTAATGCAGCAGTTTGTACAGGCATTAAGACCATAGCTAAACCAAACATTCTTACTCCATACATCACAGTAATGTATGTGAAACTTGTTTCTGTATCTAGACTCGAGAAAGCAAATGTGGATATTGTTAAGATTGATAAACCAGTAATAACTAACCAACGAGCACCAATTTTATCAAATACACGACCAATAATCGGTGATAAAATTCCAGTGATAAGAGCACCTGGCAACAAAGCTAAACCTGCTTCAAATGCTGTGAAATTCCGCATATCTTGCATAAATAATGGAATAATCGTTTCAACACCGATCAAGCCCATAAACGTAATCATCCCGATGATAACAGCAAAAGGAAAAATTGAAAATTTAAACACTCTAAATTCAAGCATTGGATGCTCTAAACGCAGCTGTCTTGTTATAAATAAAATCAGTGATAACACACCAACACTTACAGTAGTCAGCGTAATTGGATCTAACCAACCGTTGTTTCCTGCAGAAGTAAATCCGTATAGAAGGCCTCCAAAACCTAAGGTGGAAAACATAATTGATACGATATCTAGCTTTGGCTTTGTGATTTCAGTTACGTTTTTTAGAGCGAATATGGCAACAACTATATCTATAAGTGCAATTGGTAAAATAATAAAAAATAAGACTCTCCATGAATAATGTGAGGTGATCCAACCTGATAAAGCTGGGCCGATTGCTGGAGCAAAGGATATAACAAGACCTATAAGTCCCATTGCAGCACCACGCTTGTTTATAGGGAAAATCATTAAGAATACAGTGGTCATAAGTGGTAGCATAACACCAGCTCCGCTAGATTGAATCACTCGCCCTAATAGTAAAACCTCGAAATTAGGAGCGATCGCAGCAACTAATGTTCCAAATGCAAAAACACTCATAGCTGTAATAAATAGCTGTCTAGTTGTAAATTTCTCTAATAAAAATGCGCTTATCGGAATCATAATTCCATTCACACACATAAATACAGTTGTCAGCCATTGTGCACTATTTGCAGTCACACCCATTTCTTTCATAATTGGTGGTATTGCCGTAATCATTAATGTTTGATTTAGTATGGCAATAAATGAGCCAGCAAGCAACAGGGTAACAATTGTCGTTTTATTATAACTTGATGAATTCATCCTAATTCCTTCCCCATTTCTACATTGAATCAATCATAAATTTATACTGTAGTTATACAGACAAATTATTATAAACAATTAATTAAGAATTTAAAAGTGATTAGCTTGTGATTACACTAGTCTTGGATGTGAATGTAACACAAACAAACTAAATCATTGTAGAATACTGTCTACAAATAATTATTTCGATTGTTCATGCTGTTTATATATGATATCAAAAGTTAGCATAATTTCATCAAAGGGTACATGTTGTTTTACTCGATAAATTAACGGGAGAACTAGCAAGAGATGCTCTTAATTTTAGTAATTTCATATTCACCTTTTGGTTAATGTTATAGATGGCTTTGACCCTACTTGTTCCATAGAATAAATCTCTACAAGTCTTCTTTTTCCAGCTAACTCAAAGTAAATATCTGAACATACTCTGTTATGTTATTTTAATATAATTATAATTCAGTCAAACATCGGTTTTTTTTTTCATTTACTTCGATTATAGTTATTTTGAAATATCATATCACAAATATTTGAGTATAATTGTGTGGAGTTTTTTTAATTTTTTTATTAATGGCCATTATATTTATTCATCGAAAAAAGTTCAAATCTTAAATGATTTGAACTTAACATTTATTTTATATCTATGAAGCCTTCAAACTTTTTATAAAAAATAAAACTACTTGATCGCGATACTTACCTTTAATTTTTTACCTTTAATAGTAGTGTGCTCCATGGCTTGTAAAACCAACGAACCTTTTCCATTAAGGATATCAACATAAGATAATTGATCTTGAATGGTAATTATTCCGATGTCTTCTGCAGTTACACCAGAGATGTTGGAAATTGTCCCAACAAAGTCAACTGCTCTAAGTTTTTTCTTTTTGCCACCGTTAAAATGAAGTTTTGTAATATCTTTATTAATTCTTGCTGTTTTGTTATTTTTCACCACTCGTCGTCCACTTATTTTTTCTTCAAAGGCTTCTTTATTTTTGCTTACATCCTCTTTAGTCGGAGCATCAATTGCAGGTATATCAAAGCCGATGTATCTTTCAATTGCACGAACAAATTTATCTTCAAATGGTGTTGCAAAGGTGATTGCTTTCCCTTTATTGCCTGCGCGGCCTGTTCGACCAGTTCTGTGAACATAGCTTTCTTTTTCCATTGGTACATCATAATTTATCACAAGTGTGACATTATCAATATCAATTCCTCTTGCCGCTACATCTGTGGCCACTAAATATCGAAAATTCCCGATTTTGAAACCATCCATCACAGCAAAACGATCTTCTTGCTCTAAACCGCCATGAAGTTTTTCAACAGAATAATTAGCATGATCCAGTTGTGAGAAAACAGTATCAACGTTATCCTTTGTACGACAAAAAATGATGCAGCTATCAGGATTTTCTACAACTATTAAATCTTTTAGAAGTGATATTTTTTCTTGTTCCTTCACGGTTATGAGCTTGTGCTCAATTGTATTTGTTGTTATCTCTTTAGCCGCAATTTCAATCTGTGTAGGGTTCTTCATGTATTGATGACAGAGATTTTCAACATCTTTTGGTAAAGTTGCTGAAAAGACCATTGTTACCCGGTCATTAGGTAACTCTTTAATTATTCCTTCAACTTCATCAATGAATCCCATATTAAGCATTTCATCTGCTTCATCAATCACAAGGTATTCAATTTTTTCTAAAGATAAAGTTCCTCTTTCAATATGATCCATTACACGACCAGGAGTTCCTACTACAACATGAGTTTTTTGCTTTAATTCTTCCTTTTGTTTTGCAAAAGGTTCTTTTCCGTAGACCGCCATTGCTTTAATTCGTTTAAAACGACCGATATTTGTGATATCTTCTCGAACTTGAACAGCAAGCTCACGTGTTGGTGTTAATATCAAAGCTTGAGGTTTTCTTTCTTCCCAATTGATCATTTCACAAAGCGGAATACCAAATGATGCTGTTTTTCCACTACCTGTTTGAGATTTGACAACAAGATCTTGTTTATTAAATGCTTTTGGCAAGACTTCACGTTGAACCTCAGTAGGTGTATCATATTTTAATACTTGTAAAGATCTCTTTATTTCATCACTTAATTTAAACTCTTCAAAATTACCTTTAGTCATATATAAACCTCATTTAATTGGATTATTCAACTTTATAAATAGGATTCTCTTCAAAAAAGTATCATATGCAAAATCTGAATATGTTTATTATACGTTAAATTTTACAGGAAAAAAGGTTTATCTCGAATCTTGCTTTGTTTCTTACTCTTCTTGGTTCCTCATTTCTTCCTTTTTCCAGCTTGGATTTCCTTTTTTGTAAAATAAATTACTAACTCTGTATAAAGAAAAAGGGATGAAAAATGCTAACATGCTATAGAATATTTGAATCCAGGAAGGGATAAATACTTCTAAGGTTTCTTTCATATGTTGACTCTCCTTTTTATAGTCTTTAAAAGAACAAAGAAGACAGAATTTTTCAAACCAACTTATTAATCCTTTAACGAAGAACGAATAATCGTTCCGCTTCTGTCTATGACAGTGTTCACATTTACTTCAATCTCGCTTTGTGAGAAGTAGTTTTCATCAATGTCCCAATCATTTATGAAATTCTCCCATTCTTTCGGGTATTTTATTTTGAATTTTTTCCCAAAGTCAAAAATATCTGTTTTGAGTTCATCTCTCACTCTTTTTATAGCAAGATCGGTAAAACGGTATATTTCCTTTTTGACAGCTTGTTCTGTTTGTTCAATTTCTTTTTTATTCAGAAGATCAAATGATTTATATGATTCAGGAATTGTCCCGGTTGTTTTAATATCAACTTTAAATTTTATCTTACCTTTTTCATAAATAGGTTCGACCGTTGTTTTCACTTTATCCATTTCATACACAACAATTTCGTCTTTAACCTTTGCTTCAAGTAAACCACCTTTTAATTCTCCAGTTATGAAGTTAATTCCTTCTGTGGCGTCCTCTTCTATAAAGCCTACAAGTTTATCTGTATACCCGTTAAAAACAGCTTGACCAGAAATTTTCACTTCTTCTGAATTTAGTTTTTCAATCATTTGAATCATATAGCTTTCATTTCCAAGTAAGTTTTCATGTATCTTCCCAATTCTTGTAGGTGGTACCATTCTAGCATTTTTATAATTATTTCTTGATATAGATTTAATATAAATTGCTGGAAGCTTTTCATTTTTCGGTGTAATCTCTAAGATGTCTCCAGCTTTTTCAGGGGTAATCATAATTTGAGTTCCTCTACGCATTTCTGGGTACCTAAGAAAGTAATCAAGTATATCAGGAAAAACATCGGATTCTGCAATGGCTTCAGAAACAACGATGAGTTTAATATGCTCATAAAAGGGAGAGCGATTTGTTCTTGCAGCGACTCTTCTTACTGTTTCAAAAATTGTATTCCCAGTTGAAGTTATATTTTGAAAGGCATCGGCTGAACCACCTTGACCACTTTCTCCTTGACTTGAACCAGAGGGGATAACAAATTGCTGGGATAATTTTATTTTCCCTTGATCTTCAACGTCATCTTCACTTAAATCAATCCCTACACCAATCACAAAACCACGTTCTTCAAGCTCGATAGAATCCCAACAACCTGAAGTAATCAATAAACAAAAAATGATGATGAGTAATCTCCATTTACGCATGCTGTTTAGCTCCTTTAATTCTTTTAATTTTCGTGATTAAAAGAAAAAAAAGCGGGAATATCACTCCATAAAAGAATCCTATTATAGCGATTGTTTTTCCAACTAATTGTATTTGAAACGCTGTATCTGGTGACATAGCAACTAAATAAATGATTGGTGATAATATAAGGATCCATGTGTTTCTTTTTAATTTGATCATAGATTGCAATAAATGAAGGGTAATATCAAGTGACATTGAAGCTGTATTAAAAACGGTCATAATCCATACCGTGAAAAAAATTGATTCAAATCGTTCGACAAACCCACCAGGTGCTTCAATTTCTTTGGCAACTTCAATTGTTGGATAAATTATTTCAGCTGTAGCTAGTTGACCAAATACACCAATTGTTACTGTATAAATGATGATATAAAGAATCATTGGTATTCCAATTCCAATAACCGTCATCTTTGGTGCAAGCTTTGGATATTTCATTAATGATATATATACAAGAATGACAACATATCCAATAAAAGAAAAAACAGTTTCTTGTGCAGACTGCCAATATCCGGTTAGAGAAGTGGTAAAAGAAGGGCGAAGATTTTCCATTTCAAATAACGGAATGTTGAATGCTTGAACAAGTAATGCAATACTTATAACAATAGGTAAAAACATTAAATTTAGTCTTAGTAACGCAATCCTTGACCCTGAAACACCGTAAATAACAACTAATAAAAAGACAAGTGATATCGCCTCAATGGGTGTTTGATCAAACATATAAAGCTTTGAAACATTTGTTATCACTCTTGTTTCTAAAGAACAAGTTAACATAAAAGTCATAGCTAATATAAACGCTAAAATATAGGCAACTGGTTTGGTGAACGTAGTTGTTGTATATTCTAGGAACGTTTTTTGGGGATGTGCAGAAACTATTTTGGCTAATAACCATCCAAAAAACAGAAAGAACATTCCACTAGAAACAATTGATATCCACCCATCAAATACGTTAGTATGTGTTGCAACAAGTCGTGGAAGTGTTAGTACACCTACACCGATCATCATAGAGGAAACAATATAAGCTAATTCCTTTCCCCCTATTTGCTGATCCGCATAATCGAGTGTTTTCATAAGCTTATTCCCCCATACGTTTATCATCTTCAGTTTGCATGTACTGTGGTCTCTTTGTGAAAAAAGTTAAGGGAGCTCGAATCACAAGATCTTTCCAATCACTATATATCGAAGGGGCAAATGGTGTTGTATAAGGGACACCCATAGATTTTAAATTTGCCAAATGAATATTGATTATAATGTAAGCAAGAATGATTCCATAAAATCCAAAAATGCTTGCAACAATTAAAAAAAAGAACCGTAACATTCTAATGGAGATCGCAAATGAATAAAACGGAATAGCAAATGTAGAAATCGCTGTAACAGCTACAACAATAACCATAATTGGACTTACAATTCCTGCACTAACAGCAGCTTCTCCGATAACTAATCCACCAACAATTCCTACTGTTTGCCCAATCGGCTTAGGTAATCGAATTCCGGCTTCTCTCAAGATTTCCATCGTGATCTCCATAAATACCGCTTCTATAAATGATGGAAATGGTACACCCTCCCTAGTGGAAGAAATCGAAAATGCAAGATTTGATGGAATCATTCCTGGATGAAAGGAAACCAATGCAACATATAAACTTGGTAAAAATAAGGCAATAAATGCGCAAAAGTACCTTAAGGCTCTTATTAAAGAACCTATATACCAGCGTTCGTAATAATCTTCGGGTGATTGTAATGTTTCAGCAAATGTTAAAGGTGCTAACAAAACAAATGGTGTTCCATCTAAAAAAATAGCTACCTTTCCTTGCATTAATCCAGCAGAAACTTTATCAGGTCTTTCTGTGTTTTGAAGTTGAGGAAAAGGAGATAAAAAATCATCTTCTATCCATTGTTCAACATATCCCGATTCAGGAACATCATCTAAATCAATAGAGTTCACTCTTCTTCTTACTTCTTTCACAATTTGAGGATGAACAATCCCATCAATATAGGATAAAACCAAACTTTTTTTGGATCTTCTTCCCACTTTAAATTGTTCAAAACGTAAATTGGGATCTCGTATTCTTCTTCTTAAATGGACAAGGTTTGTTCCAATATTTTCAGTAAATCCATCTCTCGGTCCTCTTACTAAAGCTTCAGTAGTCGGTTCTTCGATACTGCGGCTTTCCCATCCTTTAGTTCCGATAATTAATACATCTTGTTCACCGTCTATCATAAGAGCGGTATCACCTGAAAGAATGGCTAAACTCATATCATCTAGAGTATGGATTGTAGCTACTTCAGAAATAGATAAAATTTCATTCTGAAGATGTTTTAGTAGTTCCTCCGTATTTGTAGCAATAACTTCTAATTGAGTCATTTCAGATTGAATGTTTTTTATGACAAATTCATTTACACTTTTCTTATCAATTAAGCCATCAAAATAAAAAAGTGCCATTTTTGTATGACCGATCATTAATCTTCGAACAACTAAATCATTAGGCGAATTAAGCATCTTTGCGATGTTTTCAATATTCTTTTCTATATTTAAAAACAATTGAGGTGAAAAATCTTCTTTTGTTTCGTCCAGCTCTGGTCGTTTTTTCTGTTCGTGATGTTGAAAATGAGCATTTCTTCGTAGAAAACCAAACAAACTAAACACCTCTTAACCAAGAATGAAAATCCGTACTTCTGTTATTCATTTTTTACCAAGTGAATAAGGAATATACGTTTTGGCTTAAGGAGAAGCTAAACTTGTTATAGATGATTATCTATGTCGAAATATATCAAATAGCAGTGTAGGCTACATTCTCTTTTCCGATAACCACAAAGAAAAACCCACCAACATAAATTAATTGGCGGGTTTTTTTACATAAATAATTCTTTAAGGTCATCTTCAGTTAGTGTACTCTTTATTCCGTCATCTGGATTAATAATTTCATCAACAAGCATTTTCTTTTTATCTTGTAGAGCATTTATTTTTTCTTCTATTGTTCCTCTGGTTATGAGCTTAATTACTTGAACGTCATTTTTTTGACCTATCCTGTGGGCACGGTCTGCTGCTTGTTCTTCAACTGCAGGGTTCCACCAAGTATCATATAAAATGACTGTATCTGCACTCATCAAGTTAAGACCTGTACCTCCCGCTTTTAAAGAAATAAGGAAAAAGTCTCGCTCCCCGGAATTGTAGCGATTGCATAATTCCACTCGTTCATCTGATGGTGTTTGTCCATCAAGGTAAAAAAAGCTCAATCCTTCTGAAGTTAGCTCTTTTCCTATAAGAGAAAGCATTTTTGTAAATTGCGAAAAGAGTAAGACTCTTCTACCCGAATGTTTCGCTTCATGAATAATAGTCATGAGCTGCTCAAATTTTCCTGATGAACCACTATATCCATCGATAAATAATTGCGGATGACAACAGATTTGTCGTAGGCGAGTTAAGCCTGCTAAAATTTTGATACGATTTTTGTAAATGGTCTCTTTATCTAAATGCTTTAATGTGTCGTGTCTTAGTTTAGCCAAATAAGCAGCATATAGCTTTTTTTGTTCAGGATGTAATTCGGAGATTTCAAGTAGTTCTCTTTTTTCGGGAAACTCTTTTAAAACATCTTCCTTCATTCTTCTAAGTAAAAAGGGTTGAATTCGCTTAGAGATTGTTTTTCTTGATAGTTTACTAAAATCCTTAAGACCAAGAAAGAGAGTTGGAAACACAACGTGAAAAATCGACCATATTTCTTCACTCGAGTTTTCAACAGGTGTACCTGTTAACGCAAATCGGTAATCAGCTTTTAACTTCTTTACCGCACGTGCAGTTTGAGTGACTGGATTTTTAAAAGCTTGAGCTTCATCAAAAAATATCGTGTGAAACTGTTGCTGCTCAAACCATTTAATATCTCTTCTGACAAGCGGATAAGAAGAAATGACAACATCAATACCATGTAATTCACGCTGAAGATTCTCTCGCTCAGCCTTAGTGCCATCGATAACAAGAGCTTCGATTTCTGGAGCAAACTTCATACATTCACTTAACCAATTATAAGTTAGTGATGATGGACAAACAATCAGGACTGGTTGCTTCTGCTTCCTTATATTTGAAAGCTCAGATCTTATAAAGCTGATACTTTGAATCGTTTTTCCAAGTCCCATATCATCAGCTAAAATGCCACCAAACCCATAATACGCAAGAGTTTTCATCCACTGAAATCCAAGTTTTTGATAATCTTTTAGTATGGGAGCCATGCTTTTTGGTACCTCAAATTGAAGATGTCCAGGATTTCGGATCGTATCTAGAAACTGTTGAAAAGAAGGTTCGAGCATAAATGCTGAACTACCTTCAACAGTATCTAGAAGCTGGAGACTTTGTTCAATAGGTAAATCCAGTCCATTTAAGATATCTTTATTTTCAACTTGTGGTGATTGTAAAAAGCGTTGTATTTCTTCGATTTCACTGGTTTCTAAAGAAAGCAATGAACCATTACGTAATCGGTAGTACTTTCTTTTTTCCTCTAATGCAGCTAGAATGTCCTTAATTTCATCATTTGGTATGCCATCTATATCAAATTTAAATTCAAGCCAATTGGTTCGTTCTTTTTTGACTTTCACACGTATTTGAGGTCGAACGTTCCCTCTAAATATTCGGTTTCGGATAGCAGTTGTTGCATAGATCTGCATGTGTTTTTGTAATTTTGGTAAAACATGTGTTAAAAACCTATATTCCAATTCTTCATTTTGTAAAAAATATCCACCATCTGTTTTTGTAAAAGGGATTTCATCCATTAATTCTAAAATTTTTGTTTCTTGATTAACATCTCTTACTAAAAACATATTGGATTGATTTTCTTTGTTTTCCAGTGGAGATATAACTATCTCTTCATAGTGAAATTCAAGTCCAGCAAGAAGACGATTTTTCAGACGATCTAAATAAAGTTTTGCTTTTAGTGGTGTTATAACGAGCTGTTGAGAAATTTCATCAGCTATTGTGACATCTCCTAATTTCTTTAATCCTGGAATTACTTTCTCAAGAAAAAAACCAATCTGTTCTTGGAGAATTGGTATGCTATTAGTAGTAGATCGATTGATCATTCCAATTAATTCATTCAGGCGTTTACTATCTCTCACTTCAAGCTGGTACAGAATTCCATGAGATAAAACGGAGTGATAGGAATTTAATAATATCATTCCTTGAAAACCTTTAACCTCAAGTTGAAAATGTTTATCCAATGATGGATGAAAGTCAATTTTTAGTGGTAGTTTTCCGTTTGAAATTTGGAGACCCTGATAGGTGGTATTATGATATTCTTGCTTAACTAAAGGTGCTTTCAACAATAAAGGAACAAAAGCTTGCCAGGAAGAAGGTGGAATTTGTATTGATGCCTTCTCTTCCGTGTTTATTGTTTTAGAATAAACCCTTTCATTTTGAAAAACTTCAATTAGCTTTAGAATAATATCGTTTGTTTCCTTTGAAAAGCAATGAATTCTTTTGTCATATGTGAATGCTTCTGAAATAACGTGTTTTTTTCCATTATTAACATTATCAAGAAACTCTCTAATGTTTTTTACTTTTATTCCTGCTACGACTAGTTCAATTGCAAGTAAGATTTCGGTATCGTCTTTTTGTACAGGCTTACATGTAAATTCTACATCAAGTATTTTTCTAGTTTCAAAGTGACTCTGGTGACCGCTAGAGCGATCAGATTTTTGTTGAAATAAAGTAAGTAAGTCATCATTTAATGCTAAGTTATGTGATTCAGACTTATTTGAATCAAGTGGAATGGATATATGATGATTCATGATAGCTAGTAAAGTAGCAGCAATATGTTGACAATCTTTTGTAAAGGAAGCTAATTTAGGACAACTGCAATTTGCATGAATTTCTCCCTTCATTCCTTTCTTAATTGCAACATGAAAATCCTCTGCTCCTTTCACAATAGCTTGATATTCATTAGTATTTGAAAGCTCAATTTGTACTTTATTCGCTCGATAAAAAGAATCTCCTCTTTTGAAGGAGATTTCTCCACACATTTCTTTAATCATTTTATTTGTTATTGTTATAGCCAAAATGCGTTTCGCTCCTTCTCATGTTAGAGTAGAAATTAATTTTAACAATTTATATATTGTACCATATGTAAGCGAAATGCTCCCTCTTTTGCGTTGTCTTTAAATAGTATTATGAATAGAAAATTTAATATGAAGAAGAATAGTACTAGTGTTAAACAATTAACACAAAAAAAAAATTCAATGTGGAGGGATAACTTTGAATATTCTTTTCAGCTTATTTCCAACATATATGTTAATGAGTTACAAAATGATACGTTTAATAAATAGAGTGATCTATCGTTTAAGCGTATTGCTTAAAGTTCCTTCTTTAACATAAGCCTTTAGAATATTCACTATCTTAATTATTCGCATTGACACAAAAAAAGGTGAGCAGTTTCTGCTTACCTTTTTTGCCTACAAACGATGATTTTTCTTTGCTAAAGTATCACGATTATCTGAACTTGGTGGTTGCTCTAGCCAACTATTTTTTATCATAAGATTAATACCGTCTTCTGCGTATATGCCGATTTCACCCATTAAGCGTAAGTATTGTGCGATTATGTCTCTACGTTGTGAAACAGATAAAGCAGTACCGTAATATCCAACACTGACAGCTATTAATGAGGCAACATGAAATAACATAAGTTTATTTGAAAAAGGTGCAATGGTCGTATTAGATATTTCTGATGTCCAATTACGTGGTGATGGTAGGTCGTTCTCAGTTAAAATTGAGTTGAAGGTACTGATATGCTTTTTACATATTTTAGCCCCTTTTTGAAAATATTCACGGAGCTCCTTTGAAGTAGTGACTTGAGCAAATGCTATCTCTAGGTCAATTTTTACGATTGTTTTTTGCATATTGTAATAAAGATGTCCCATTTCAATGCCATTTAAGGGTCTTCTTTTTCCAAACCATCCTGTTAAATAACTTTGTTTATCAATAACATCCTGTTCATGTGGTGCATTGATAAACGGAGAGCGGCTAAAAATGCCTTTATCTAGCATAACTTCTACTAATTTATCATATAGTTCCATCGCTTCTTTATTACATTTCATAAAGTACTCTCGTTGATCACCTCTAACAGAGGTTCCAACAGACAAAGAATAACCGTTCATCCCATGAAGTGTCATCACATAAAGATATTGCATCCAAAACGTTTCTGAGAATAAAGGGGGTGCATTCAGATTGACATCCTCCATTGTGAATCCTTTTGGGGATGGATAATTTTCTCCTTTTAACGCTTCTGTGATTTTATTTATATGTGTTTTGGATAATGATAAAGCAAATTCGATGACAGCGTAAATGTCTTTATCTTTACAAGATTCTAAAGCATATGTTAAAACACATATGGCCATACTGTCATTCAAGTACTGTGTCCATAGAGCAGAAATTTCTGGACCTGTTAGACGAACATTGTGCTTTATATTCTCCATAAGACACCTCCTCTAGAAGCTTAACTAAATGTTAGTTTTTCAAATGATCAATAGAATATACATAGAAAGCTAATGATTGATTTGTTCCGCTAATAAAGAATAAGATGTGATTCGATCTTCTGGTAAGTAAGTAATGGTGTTAATCATGATTTCATTTGCTTGATATTTTTGTTGAATTCTTAATAAATTTTGATGTACCTCTTCTGGATGACCAATCAGCATTTTTTGTTTTATTTTCTGAAGATTTATTTCTTCTTCTTTATTTAAAGGATATTTCTTTGCCTCTTTAATAGATGGGATTCCATTTTCACCTTCCCCCTTTACTCTTTGTAGCGACCATAAGAGTGAGCTAGTTGCAATTTCTTCCGCTTTTTCTGTTGTTTCAGCACACACAGCAGATACTGTTATCATTACTTGCGCTTGTTGACCTGGAAATCTTGGAGTAAAAGAGTTCAAATAAGTTTGGATGATTTCTTCTCCATCATTATCACTCATAAAAAGCCCATATGTGTAAGGAAGTCCATTTTCAGCTGCAAGTTTTGCACTTTTTTTACTTGTTCCTAAAAGCCATGGAACAGGTGGAGTTTCTGGAAGTGGAGATGCTGCAATCTTTCTATAGTCATGGTCAACGGGAAAGTCATGATATAGAAAATGAAGTAGTTCTTTCACATGATCTGGCATTTTCCATACCTGTTCGAGAAAATTATCTGTTAAGGCATTTGTTGCTTCTGCGGAACCACCTGGAGCTCGTCCTATTCCAATATCAATTCGATTCAGAAACAATGTTGCCAACATATTATATGTTTCTGCAACTTTATACGGTCTATAATAAGGCAATAAAACAGCTCCTGAGCCAACACGAATAGTATTGGTATTTGCACATATATATGGAATCATAACTTCTGGAGCTGAACACGCGAGCCCCGGTAAATCATGATGTTCAGCTATCCAATAACGTTTATAACCTAATTTTTCTCCTATTTGAGCCAATTTTACCGATTCGTTTAACGCATCTTTAGCTGATTGATTACTTGCTATAGGTGATTGATCTAGAATACTAAGAATCATATTGTTTTTACCTTCCTTCCTTCATCAATTCAGAAAATCTCACTTTAAATATGCCAGTTTGCTCTTTATTATATAAATTGGTTATAGACGTAGAATATTGCGTAATTTTCGCTGTGATATAGGTGTTTTTTTCAGGCACGGTAATGTGAAAAGTATCTTTGTAAAGCAATGTTGTTATATTATGATAATCCTCGCTTAAAACATTAAATTGAATTGAAATTTCAACCAAACCGTTTATTGTTTTTTCTTTATAATTGGTTATTGCTAGATTTTTACCGTCGATAATTATTTCGTTAATCAAGATGTTTCCTCCTTTAAATTGAGTTAAGCTCTGTTTTAAAGATATCATCTTAGGTGATATTAACTAATTTCCTTCCAATTATGGTTTCAGCTAATCATTTTAAAGCAAGCCTTTTCCATTAGATTTTCGTACGCTTAATGATAAAACAACTATGTGAAATGTTGAAATAAGTAGACTTTTTTATACCAAAGGCTATGTTAAAGCTTAATATTGAATTTTACTACTTTGTTGATTGTAGATGAATAAGTTAGATGAATAAGTGAGACTTTGTGGGAGGAGCGCGTTCTGGTGAAACCAAAAAAACGCATAGTTCACTAAGGAGGATACCTAGTACTTATTCTTCGCTAGGAAAAAAGGAGCTTTGTTCCTAGGATAGCTGTAAAAGAACTAAAACAATAGTGAATATTTTGTAATGATTATCAATCTTTCGTACATAATAAAAAGGATTATCAATCTTACTACACAATGAGGCAGTTAAGAATGCATACTTTAACCCACTTAGCTTGTATATTTTTTGTTTATAAATTCGCTAATCTTAGGGAATGGAAAAATTATCATCCAACTCTTTTGTACATTTGTGTAATCAATCTTTTGTATAACTTTTTGTTAGCAAATTATGACCTATGGAAATATCAGCCTGACTTTTATTCAAATCATTCATTAACAGAAGTGGGAAATAGTATCATTTTGCTACCAGCCATCGCATATATTTTTTTAACCTACTATCCGGAAAACCAAGGAATGAGGAAGATACTGAAGTATTATCTTAAATGGATTGTATGGTCGCTTGTCATTGAGTCTGTATATGTTTATTTTGGGAAAATAACCTTCCACCATGGATATAAGTTTTGGATGGAGCCTTTCTTCTATATTTTAATGTACACATTTGTTCGATTACATTATAAAAAACCTCTACTTACATATTTTCTTTCCGTGATTGTTGTTCTACTTTTATTGTGGATTTTTGATATTCCAGTCACTACTCCAATCAATCAAAGGCATTAAAAGAAAGGGTCAGATTTTCATTTATTTGAAAAAGCTGACCCTTTCGTGCATTCTTTATTCTGTTCTTGATTTCTTTCGAAAAAAGATCTCGGCTTCCCAACTATTTATTGGATGTGTTCTGTGTTCTGATGGTTCACTTGTTAATCTAGGAGAATTCTTAGGTTTGTTTTCTTTACTTGCTGCTTTTAGCAAAGAATTCCTTAATGGTTTCCATTGTTTTAAAAGCAAAACTACAGCAAAAAGAATTGCGCCTAAAGAGCCATACATGATCACTGGGAGGAATTTCGTATTCTGTGCTAAACCAAGTACTCTTCCTCCTGCTGATTTTCCACCAGCCTCTCCTAATCCATAAACAACATTAGATAAAGCAAAAAATAGGCCAATAAATTCTGCTTTAGATAACTGTGAAATTGTGCTATCAATTGTTGGAAGAATCATCATTTCTCCGATAACAAACACAGCACCACTAAAAATCAAGTGAATAAAAGAATGAGTAAAAAATATGGAAACAATCCCGATGGTAATAAAGATAATTCCGATACTAAGTGCAGAAAGTGGTTCAATCTTACGAATGATTTTCCTAGTGATAAAGCTCTGAGTACTGACTACAATTAAACTGTTAATAGTCCAGATTAACGCAATGTTTTTAGGCTCTGGTAGAATTTCTGTTGCACGCAGTGGCAAAGCGATTGATAATTGAGCATATAAAGCCCAAATAAAAATACTGAGCCCGCTGAAAACAATAAAAGGTTTATTTTTAAACGCTTCACGATAAGCTCCGACTGATAGTCCCGAACAGGGAGCATTTCCACAACCCTTAGGAAGGAAAATCCAGCTTTGTACAGCTAAAACGACATATATTGCTCCCGCGATCCAAAAGATTAACTTAGATGTATCTGTTAAAAGAAAAAAAACAATTAGCCCTGCTGAACCTATCCCTATGTTAGCAGCTATGCCTCTTATAGAAAAAGCGGTTGTTTGATTCTCACTAGATGCTAAAGCTGCAATTGCTGCTTTAGTGGAAGGAGCGTTTAAGCCTGTTCCTAAGCCCATGATAATGGCAGTTAAACAAAGAAAAACAAATTGAGTGAAAAAACTAAACCCGACAATTCCAAAAGCTGTAATGATGGCTCCTAACCCAATAATAAATCCTCTTCCCATTCGATCTGCTAATATTCCACCGAATATACTTCCAATCTGAAACGCTATCGCAATGCTTGCTAAAATGATTCCGATTTGTCCAATGGTTAATCCTGCCTCTGTTTTTAAAATAATAGGCAACATTGGTGTGACGATGTAAGTACCCAAATGAGATAGTAACACTCCAAACAAAAGTATTTGCAGTGGACGATCAAGTTTTAATATTTCTTTTACTCCCAAAGTTATCACCTGCTCATTTTATTAAGCTAAATTCCAAACGACAAAGTTTTAACATGTAAATAAACCTTTCACTTTATATTGTTAACGTCTCCTATAGTAATAACGATATTCATCTATTAAGTTTTTACTGAATGTCTTGTCCATGCAACAGATGGATCTTGTCAGTTTTTTGTATACATGAACATGAAAGTAGAATAACGATATTTATACTTTTACTTAAAGAAAAAAAAAGAGGCTGGGACTTAATTAAAGATTTCATACAAAAAGACGAATAAATCTACATTCAGTTAAGCTGAAAGAATTAAGTTCGTTCCATTACGCTGCAGACACTCCATTCGCCGGGGAGGAAGCTGAGTCTTCTCGTCGTTTCGCGGGCCTGTGGGGTCTAAGCCTTGCCTCTACACACGCAGATGCCCTAGTGTCTTCTGCTCCATTCCACTAGTTCTAATAGTATGCAAAATCAAAAAAATCTAATTGAAGACAGAAAACCATTAATTCTTAAGCCTTCTAACAATGAAATGATAAGATTAATTACAAAAGGTAATAGAGATTGTGGAACAAATTCACCATTTTCTACTCCTAAATAAACTCTGCAAATGTTTTTTTGTTTGTGAATACTGATTTGACCTTTCATGAGCATTAGTTGATTTTGAAGAATGTTATTATTTTGTTGATTGTAGTGGGAAAATGAGACTCTTGACTTGATCAATGTTAAAGGATACCTTAGATCACCAATCATACTTGAAGTCTCCTGGACTTAGGGAGATACCTAAGGAGGTTCCGTAGTAGAGCTTTTTGATTATATTTACCAAAGAACTTTTTCTTAGAAAGCAATTGTCACAAAATATACTAAGTATGAAGTACCTCCCACTTGCTATATAAAGCTTCCGTGTTAAAGAATTTTTGCTAAGTTAATTAAAATAATTACTGAGGGAACATTTTTATGAATACAAAATCTCTTTTCCAAAAGCAACATGATTTGCGAAAAAGACTACAAAAAAGTGCTAAGGTGGTTAATCCAACCTTAGCACTTTTTTTGTAGTCTTTATTATTTATAAAACACTTTATCTACATTGTATTTTGCTTCTAGCTTATTGATAAGGTATGTTTCATAAATTTCTCTTTCCATTGGATCTTCAATAAAGCAAACATCAATTCTGTGTACTTCTTTACGATGATCCTTTAAAGGAGAAACTGTATCTTCAAGATGTTTCTTAACTCTTTGTCTAAGCTTTCTCGCTTTACCTACTAAAAGAAGCTCGTCATTTTTGTTGTAAAACAAAATGATGCCACCTTTATCTCTAGGAATTTCATGGAGATCAATAAATCCTTCTATGGATTTTATTTCTGGAGCATTATCATCTTGAGGTTGTTTTCGTTCTCTAATTGAAACCTCTACTTTTGGTAACTCAATTTTTATCATATAATTTCACATCCTTCTTTCTATCAAATAAATGTATCAATGATAAAAACAATAGTCAATGGTTATCATGTTTCTAACACTAGATCTTAATGTCATTTATAATTTTTCCATTCATATTTCTTGCTATTCAATAACTTTGTTAAATAAATTCAAGTAAAAACATTCATGGCCGAACAATTAGGCACAACCTTGAATAGGCTAGTGTAATATGTTTTTTTGAAAGGATGGAAAATGAACATGGATTCTAATCTTTAATATAATCAATAATTAATACCGATCTTAATTTTTACCCATCTCTTTAATTACCTTAAAAGACACAGGCAAAAACAACCACATCATTTGGCTAACAGCTAAAATTCCACCTGCGATTTTCTGTTCTTTTAAAGGTGGAAAGGGATGAAGAACTGTGTAAAATTTCTCCGGGATATCTGCAATTGTTTCTCCTGCAGGAAGACAAACGGCTAAAGATAACTGCAATAGCTCTAAGTCATTATAAATGCCATATAATTGATTAGTTGTTATAACAAGAAAACTAGAAAAACCTAGAAAAATTATTGCATTTACTGAAAGTACCAGCTTGTTGAGTTGACAGGAATTGGGAAGCTCCATTTTAAATGTGAAAATAGTGCTCCATAAAAGTGTAGAAGCAATAAATAATCCGAGTAAATACAAGTAATTCAACGTGTTACTCATTCGAATATAGTCAAACACAGATGGAAAATGGTAAATGATAAATAGTCCATAAAACATTAGAATTCTGATGAAAGGATGTTTCATTATTTCTGTCGTATTTTCAACAAAAGGTGTGGATATTTTCTTGAAAATCATCCCCCTTTTCGCCCCATAAACAAGCAAAGGTGCTACAATGAAAAATAAAATTATCATTTGAATAATATGTGCACGGAAGATCATTCTAGCAAGGATATTTAACGGACCGCCTAATATGAAAGCCAATAAAAGCATACCAAAGACAAACAAGATAGACTTCCCTTTTGTATGACCTTCAGGAGTGGGAAGGATAAATAAATAACAAACAATTGCTAACAAAACAAAATAAAAAACCCCTCCGTTCCACTGAGCAGAAAAGCTAAAATTACTTAAAAGATCTCCAATCATCACTCTCAACCTTTCCAGGTGACTGTCACGCCCCGGTTTTTCTTGTTTCACACGTTGTTTCACGATATAGCACACTAACAATTACTTAATAAGAAGGATAAATCAAAATCAGTAAAACTGACTGTGAGAAAAATCACTGGCATGAAAAAAACATTCCTCTGTTTATGAGGAATGTTGGTCAAGTATGTAAAAGTGAGGATAGCTTTTCAACGAAATCTTTTTGAGTTATCGGATATTCTCTTGGTAGTGGAATGTTCATTGTGTTTAGTAATTGCTGATATATCTCAAGAATCATCGGTTGATTTATATGACTTTGCTTTAATAGTTCTCTGTTTTGAAATACCTTAGCAGGCTGTCCTTGAGCTAATAGCGATCCATTATGTAAGACAATAATTTCATCTGCCCATTCGTAGGCTAAATCAACATTGTGAGTGGATAACAAAATGGTACGGTTTTCATGATGGATATCATTCAATATCTGCATGATTTTTTTAGCATAATAAGGATCTAGTCCTGCTGTTGGTTCATCTAAAACCATTAGCTCTGGATTCATCGCAATGATTCCAGCAATCGCCACTCGCTTCTTTTGCCCTAAGCTAAGAAAATGGGGTGGTTTTTCTTTTAGCGTTTCTGTTTCTGTTAAGTGTATTGCCTGATCCGCAGCTTTTTGAATTTCTTCTTTTGATAAACCTAGATTTTTTGGTCCAAATTTAATATCTTCATAAACACTGGATGAAAATAATTGGGAATCTGGGTTTTGGAAAACAATTCCTACTTTTTGACGTAATTTTTTTAATTCAACTCGCTTATAGGTTAACACCTTTCCATTAAAATATATCTTTCCTCCTGAGGGTATTAAAAGTCCATTTAATAATAAAAATAATGTGGATTTCCCTGCTCCATTATTACCGATTAACGCGATTTTCTTTCCTTTATCAATATGGAGTGAAAGACTCTTTAATGCAAGCGTTTTATCAGGATATTGATAGCTTATGTTTTCAAAAGATATTAAAGGTGTTGTCATATAATCTCCTTTATAAAATGGCTCAAGACTGTCTCGATCATGTAAGAATAGATAGAATTAAAAGTAATGTAATGCTACACAAAATCACAGTTATATGTGATTTTCGATAAGTTAAATTGATTTCAATATCGTATAAGTGTTCATCTCCACCCCGACTATCAATAGCCATTTGTGTTTCCTTTGCAGTTTGAAGTGATTTTATAAATATATTTGCAACAAGCATACTGATCGAAGACAACGATAATCGATAGTTTTGATATCCTAATCGACTGGACTGTGCTAAATATATTTCTTGAACACTAGCTAATAGCACAAAAATAAATTGATACGTAAGTCCGATTAACTCAATAAAAAGGACAGGTAATTTTATTTTTCGTAATACCCATAGAAGTTGTTGTAAAGGCGTTGTGACAATAAGAAAATACAAACAGCTAACACTAGCTAATACCGTTGCTGCAAGATGATAAGCTTGATTAAAACTAGAAGGACTAATATAAACAACCCAAGAGAAGAAATCTGTACTCCATATTGTGTTATTTGGTATTTCAGAAGCTGAAGCAAATGAAAGAATAATCGTTATCATACTCGTAAGTAAGAAGATCGTCGGAATAAGCAAAAATTTTATATACTGCCAAAATTGAATTTTAGCAGCAAAAATGATCAAAACCGTCATTGTCATAAAAACAAATCCACTTATGTATAAGCTCTTAGTTAAAATTGAAAAAAATAAAAAACTAAATGCTATGATACTTTTCTCGGCAGGGTGAACATATTTTAGAGAATTTGTATAAGCATACTGATCAATTCTTAACAACGAGTTGTTCATTGTTTAGCAGAGTATTTCCTTCTCGCTCGACCAAAACCGATAACATAGCCAATAATAATTGCTCCAACAGCTGCTTGTAATGAAAATAATAGACTTTCAGTTTCTCCACCAGGAGGCGACCAAAATGGTTTAAACCAAGGCTCATAGCTAGGAGCAAGTTCGGTAATGGCCTCTTCTGCTTGTCCATCAGCTCCACCAAAGTCTGTATCTCTTTGAATGAAAAACGGAAATGTAGCTAAGATGATAACAAATAAAAATAGAATGAAATTTTTCATGATCTACTAGCTCCTTTTAAAATCTTTAGCTGTTGTAATTCTGATAAATTGTACTTTGTTAATAAATTCATCACGATCACGGTTAATAGTCCTTCACTAATGGCAATTGGGATTTGAGTTAATGCAAAAATACTTGCGAATTTTGTAAATGATCCAAGAAATCCACTTACTTCAGCCGGAAAAGCAAGAGCCAATTGAATAGAAGTGACAAGATATGTTCCTAAATCACCTAACATGGCAGCAAAAAACACAGCTATAGAGAAAGAAACACCAAGCTTTCGCGTCAATTTAAAAATAGCAAATACAATAAACGGTCCAATAACAGCCATTGAAAAAGCGTTGGCACCTAGTGTTGTAATTCCACCATGTGCTAATAATAATGATTGAAATAAAAGCACAATCGTACCTAAAACGGTCATAACTGTTGGACCGAATAAAATGGTGCCTAGTCCGACTCCTGTAGGATGTGATGAGCTACCTGTAACTGAAGGGATTTTTAATGCAGATAAAACAAATGCAAACGCTGCAGATAAGCCAAGCATCATTTTTAATTCTGGGTTTTCCTTCAGCTTCTTTTGTATATTTCTTAAACCATATAGAATAAATGGAATTGTTAACAACCACCAAAAAATTGCCCATCCTATTGGTAAAAAGCCTTCCATAATATGCATCGCAGCAGCTTCTTTGTACGAATTGAGCCAGAAATAAGTTGTAAAGGCAAATAGTATAAGAAGTGACGAAGTTCGTAATAATATTTTATGCATTTTTACTCCTCCGATGTTGGGGTTGTTCTACCCCATTTTTCATAAGAAATTAATTGTGATAGATTTCGTCTTCTCTCCCATTTTGCTGTTTCTAAAATAGGAGCTTTAGGATAATGATTTGTATAGCCAACAGAAAGTATAGCAATAGGATCAATATGTGGTGGAATGTCTAAAATAGCTCGGATATCTGCTTTTTTATAAAAACTCACCCAACCCATAGCAACACCTTCAGCACATGCAGCTAGCATCATATTTTGTATAGCACATGAGGTTGACATGATATCTGTTTCTGGTATCGAATTTCGCCCAAGAACATGTGAACCACCTCTTGTTGGATCACATGTGACACAAATGGTATAAGGGGCTTCTTGTATTCCTTCGATCTTTAATGATAAAAATTTATCCGCTCGATCATCTTCTTCATAATGGATACTTAGTGCTCTTCGCTCCTTTTCAGCAGCCCATGCTATTTTCTTCTTTATTTCGTTTGAAGAAATGACGATAAAATTCCATGGCTGCATAAACCCAACTGATGGCGCATGATGAGCGGCTTCTATTATTTGAAAAAGAAGCTCTTTAGGAATAGATGTTGGAAGAAAGCTTCTAATATCTCTTCTCGTTTTAATGACTCGATGAATCGCATTTATCTCTTCTTGAGTAAACATCCCTTTTCTCCTCATCAAAAATATTTTGATAGATGACTATTTTTAGGTACATTTGAGTGTAAACTAGGAGTTAATTTGTTTTTTGCAGCAAACTCTTTTACTTCATTATTAAATTTTTGATAATCTTGATTGGAAACTTTCATTGGATCGTATAAGATACCCATCATTGTGCCACTATGAGCAATAACGATGCCACCTTGACAAAGTGATGATAAATAATCAATTTCGTTAAAAAACGGTTTTGGAAGCCAATTTTGATTGATTTTTGCGCTCATTGTTGTTGCATTCAAAATAGAAGGTAAATATTGATGTTTTATACCAACTTTGACAAGGTCATAGGCACTTTTTAAATCTTGGAGCTGCTGAAATGAATAGTTTTTTTGTTGTTGATTAAATAAAATCGTATCAACAGTACCTCCTATATCAAAGCCAATCAACTGATAAGGTGGTAGTTCTCCAAGAGGTTCAATTAATGTTCCATTAAGATAATCATACGCAACAATATGTTCGTACATCACACCATCTGTAGGTTCAATTTCACTAGCAATCTTTGAAATCAATTCTCCCAAGATATTGATAGAATAGCTGTCAGCTACAGCTCTCATTGCTGCAACAATATCGGCAGTACTACTGGCCATACCCTTACCTCTTGGGATAGTGGAATAAAGCTTTAAAATTCCACCAGTAGGTAAATTCAATGATTTTATTAATTTCTCACAAGCGAGAATTGCTTTAGAAAAGTGTTTATGTCCATTTACTTTTTTAGTGTGAAATTGAGGGGTAAAAACAGCTTTTGTTTTTAGTTCTGGTAATGGAAATGTAAGTAAAAAAGATTGATCGTCAAGAACTCCCTGTACTAATTCACCAAATGTTCCATGACATTCTCCGTATCCTGTTTTCATGATATTCCCTCAATTTCTATTAAATAAGAATTATAACCAAGTTGTTTTTTCTTTATAAGAAGTTCGTTTAGGTTGTTTCATTTTAGTGATTTTTTCAACATTTGGATACCCAATAAACACATTGCCAATCACTCGTTTGTTTTCTGGGGAACCGATGAATTGATAAAGTCTTTCATCATGAACGAGACCTACTCCTCTTGTTCTCCAAACAAATCCAAGACCAAGTTCTTTAGCGGCAAGCCACATAGAATGAATTGCACAACATACGGCATACTCATTGTCTTTTGTTGCCTCCGGGTCATTTGGTACGATATCAGAAGTGACGATAATATGTACTGGTGTAGTAGTTAAAACATTTAGTGAACTTTCTATTAGATGTGGCTTTGTTGGAAATCTTTCTTGTAAATATTCTTTTGCAAGTTGTTCATAACGCTGTTTCGCTTCCCCTTTTAATACATAAAAGCTCCAAGGCTCTCTCATTTTATCATTTGGTGCCCATGTGGCAGCATCAAGTAGGAAGTTGATTTTTTCTTCTTCTACATCTTGTTTTCGATAATCACGAATCGCTCTTCGGTTTTTTAGTTCATGTATAATTGACACTTTTTTTTCCACCTCGCATTCATATTGTTACAGATCTAAATCGGTGATGCTTAACGGGTCTGTTCACGAATCTTATCTTCTTCTTCCTGAAACCATTTTATTTTTTCTCGTAATTGAACAACTTCTCCCACTATTATAATTGCCGGATGTTTAATGTTCGCATCAATAACGATTTGCTCAATTGTCTCTAATGTGCCGGTTACTGTTTTTTGCTTATGTGTTGTTCCCCACTGAATTACTGCAACAGGAGTTTGTGATTTTCGACCATTTTCAATTAATTTATGACAGATGTAGCTAATATTTCCAACACCCATGTAAAAGGCAAGTGTATCAATTCCTAGAGCAAGTGCTGACCAATTTAATGTATCTTGCTTTTTATCTTCACGGCCATGGCCGGTAACAATAGCAAAAGAAGATGCATGATCTCGATGTGTGACTGTAATACCTGCATAAGCGGGAGCGGCAATTCCTGAAGTAATTCCTGGTACAATTTCAAAAGGAATGTTACTTTCTGCAAGCACTTCAGCTTCTTCACCGACTCGACCAAATACACAAGGATCTCCACCCTTTAATCGTGTCACTGTTTTCCCTTTCATAGCTTCGGAGATTAATAGTTCATTAATTTGTTCTTGAATTAATTCATGCTTACCTGGGAGCTTTCCGCAAAAAATCAGCTCTGCATCCTGTTTTGCATTTGTTAATAGCTGCTCATTTACTAAACGATCATATAAAATAACATCTGCTTTTTGAATGCATTCTAAGCCATAAACAGTGATTAACTTAGGATCTCCTGGACCTGCACCAACTAAATAAACCTGTCCTTTTGTCATGTTCATCCCTCTCTTTCTAATTGGGGCTGTTAAACCTTACTATTGATTTTTTACACGTATTACCTTTCCTAGAGGTAGCTCCCTCTTTAAAGCTCAACTTCCAAACTTTCAATGGACTATTCTTCTAAGATCCTTGAGCATCTTTGTTACTTGAACGTCTGTGAGGTCTCTTTACACTCTACTTTTAGCAGAAGTCTTGTGCTGACACTTTAAATCAACAACGTTTAATACCCAATATCAAGCTTTAACATAGTCTTCTATTTTGTGATCAAACTAATTTATATTGTTCTTGCATTTTGCTGAAACTCTAGCATTTTTGTTTCAATGTACTGTACATCAACATGATTGCGTACATGATCTGCTAAACGATCATAAGCTTCTTCACGAATCATATTAAAAGAACGTCTATTACTAATTGGAGCTAACTCTTTTTCTTTGCGGATAGAGTTTAACAAAACTTCCCTAAAAGTATCGTTATGAAATATACCATGAAAATAGGTGCCAATCACCTTTTCATCAGATGTTTTACATCCATCTAAGCTGTTAGCTAGCTTAATAAGCGGAGCATTCTTATCTTCTCGCTTTGTTTTACCCATATGAATTTCATAGCCTTTTACGGGAATGCTTTGCTGTTGATAAGATAATACACCTTCAGATAAAATAGTTGTTTTTTCTTGAGTAATTGTTGTATGTAAAGGTAAAAAACCTAATCCTTCTGTTGAATAGTGTGGTGATTCAATAGCTAGAGGATCAAATACCTGCAAGCCAAGCATTTGATATCCACCACAAATTCCAAAGAAAGTGGTTTTGCCTTTTTTTTGTAGCTGTAATAGTTTATGAGCTAATCCACTTTCTCTTAAAAACTGTAGATCTTCAATCGTATTTTTACTTCCAGGTAAAATCACGATATCTGGATTTTTTAGTTGATCTGGTTTTGTTATAAAGCGAACATGACAGTCAGGTTCAATGGTAAATGGATCAACATCAGTAAAATTAGAGATTTTCGGATATTGAATAACAGCAATATCAATTTCTTTTTCTTCATCAGCAATTGCTGTGTATGAATTTAAAATAACTGAATCCTCTGCATCGATATTCAGATGAGGAAGATATGGAATCACTCCTAACACTTTTTTCCCTGTATAGTTCTCAAACCAGTCCAGTCCAGACTGCAAAAGACGAATGTCTCCCCTGAATTTATTGATGATCACACCAACAACGCGATCACGATCTTCTTTTTCTAGTAATTGCAGAGTACCTACCAAACTAGCAAATACGCCGCCTTTTTCAATATCTCCTATTAACACTACTGGTGCATTTGCCATTTTGGCGACACGCATATTAACTAACTCACGATCATTTAAGTTCACTTCTGCTGGACTACCAGCACCCTCGATAACAATTCGATCATAAGATTGCTTTAGAACGCCAAGTGAATTCTGAATTAACTTTACTCCTGTATCAAAGAATTCTCTTCTATAAGCACCAGCTTCCATGTTTTTAAAAGGCCTACCATGAACAACAATTTGGGACTCATTCAAGCGATTTGGTTTGATTAAAATCGGATTCATATTTGTTGTGGCTTGTATATTCGCAGCCTCTGCTTGAACACCTTGCGCCCTGCCAATTTCTTTTCCATCAAATGTAATATAAGAATTCAGCGCCATGTTTTGCGATTTAAATGGAGCTGTTTTATAGCCATCTTGAACAAAAATACGGCAAAAAGCTGTAACAATCACACTTTTACCAGCATCTGAGTGTGTTCCTTGAAACATAATTGGAAGTGATTTAGACATGAGCTTTTCGTTCCTGACATGTGCTGATCCACTTTTTAACCATATCGACACATGATGCAAAATGAAAGTGAGTATAACCAGCTACAAGGTTATCCTTTAGATATCCCTCTTGTTTATTACCGCGCATTCCCTTTGTTTCATATGCATAATCAAAGTTATTTTCAGAGTGAAACGTACTATAGTGAAATTCATGACCTCTTGCTTGCTGTTGATCGCTAAGTAGAAAATTTCCTTTATTTCCTGTTATTTCCCGATAACCTAATGCTGCAAGATTTGTTTGCATTTTCACATTTCCAGGAATGATTCCAACCATTTTATAAAGTTGATTTTCTGTTGTGGAGATGGAATCTGTTAAATACATAAATCCGCCACATTCGGCAAGTGTTGGTATGTTTTCATTGATTTTTTGCTTAATAGAAGAAAGCATTATTGTATTTTCTGAAAGATCCTTCGCATACTCCTCTGGAAATCCTCCACCAAGATAAAGTCCATCAATATCTTCAGGTAGATGCTTATCTGTTAATGGTGAAAAATAGACAAGCTCAGCACCATAAGTTTCTAAGATTTCGAGATTTTCTGGATAATAAAAGTTGAATGCGGCATCCTTAGCAACGGCGATTTTTACTGAAGAGTCCTTTTTCTTACGGAAGATAGAATCGCTGCTTTCTTCCCGAAGTTCAGGGGCAACTGCTAAGGCTAACAACTTATCAAGATCAATGGTGTCTAGTACTAATTCTCCTAATCTATCAAAAAAGTGATCAAGCTCTCCTTTTTCAATAGAAGGGATAAGTCCAAGATGACGCTCAGGGATTTCGATATCTAGCTCTCGTTTCATATAGCCTACAACCGGAATACCACATTCTTGTTCAATTGCGGTTTTGACAATTTTATAATGACCTTCACTTCCTACTCGATTAGCAATCACACCAACAATATTAGGACCTTCTGCTAAAAGCTGAAATCCTTTGACAATGGCTGCAGCACTGCGCGCCATACTTGCGCAGTTGACAACAAGTAATACAGGGCTTTGTGTGATCATACTAATATCTGCTGTACTACCTTCATTATTTTTTGGGTTTTTTCCATCAAAAAAGCCCATGACACCCTCGATAATTGAAAGATCTGCTTCTTTACTTCCGTGAGAAAAAATATCAAGTACCGTTTCTTTAGGAAGCATCCAGCTATCTAAATTACGTGATGGTCTCTTTGTTACAGCAGTGTGATAGGAAGGGTCAATATAGTCAGGTCCACATTTAAAGCCTTGAACTGTTAAGCCTTTTTTCATAAAAGCGGACATTAAACCGATTGTTAGTGTTGTTTTACCAACACCACTTCCTGTACCAGCAATAACGAGTCGTTTTTGAGACAAATGAATTCCTTCTTTCTAATGAGAAATAAGTGCGACTGACAATGTCACATTACCTGATTTTTTCTTCGTGATAACTAAGTAATCAGCACCACTATAAAGGCGTGCTGCAGGTTCACTTACTGCATAAGCACCAGTGAATTTGAAAACGGTGTCTGAAGGGGTATCGATTTTAACTGAATTTAATTGTTCGGGTGTGTAATAGGTAAAGTCCCATTGATATTTTTTTGCAACAGCTATTAAGCCTTCCTCATCTTTTTTAAGATCAATAGAACAAATGGCTTTAACGCTTTTGATTGAGAATTTAAGTTCCTTTAAGGTTTCCTGTATCACTTGTTCAATCTCATCTAAAGAAGTTCCGCGATTACAGCCGATTCCTAGAGTGATAACCTTAGGACGATACAGAACACCGTTATGTAGAAGCTGTTGTTCTTCATTTGATAAAAGACGATGTGTTACAAGGAGAGCCGCTTTAGGTTTTGCACGTATCGCTTCTTCCATCGTTTCATAAACTGTGATATGAGAAGGAAGTGGTTTGTCATAATTCCACCAGTTTCTTTCGCCGGATTCTTGGACAATCGCTACAGGTTCCTCGTTAACTACTGACGCGCTAACAGGTGTCAACTTTTCAGCACTATCCCAGACCCATCCAAATTTACGACCAAATAAATCAACAGGTATCGTTTTTTGAACATCTGAAGCTGTTGTGATCACAGGTGTTGCATTAAGATGGTCAGCAAGCTGCTTTGTTAATTCATTTGCACCACCAAGATGTCCTGATAAAACACTAATCACATGGTTGCCTTTATCATCAATCACCACAACGGCTGGATCTGTTTTTTTATCTTTTAGCAAAGGGGCAATCATCCGAACAACAGCTCCAAGTGAGATAATCATCACGATACCTTTATAAGACTTAAATAATGAAGGTAATAGCATCCTTACATTACCGTCAAAAAGAGTGATATTGCGTTCAGTTTCATCGCCACGTTCAAATTTGCTCATATAAAATAAATCGGTTTGAGGGAATGTTGAATGCAATTCGCGAGCTAGCTCAACTCCATGCTTTGTAATCGCGACAACTGCGTAGCTTCCAGTTGGTTGTAAAGTGAGCTGTTTCCCTTCAGCTAAAAGAAGTGTCATGATTTCACTCCCTTACGAAATCCATGAGTAAATTCTTTATCATAAAGCTTAGAGCGAAAATCTTTTTCGTGAATATCCTTGTCCAATGCCCAACCAGCTAAGATCATTGCTTGTTTACGAATGCCGTTTACTCGCATATCTTCATCAAGATTTTCTAATGTTGAACGAACAATTTTTTGATCAGGCCATGTCGCTTTATAGACAACACCTACAGGAGTATCCTTGCTCCAGCCTGCATCAAGAAATTCTTTTACTATTTTTTTTGTAAGTGTTGCACTTAAAAATAGGGCAACAGTACAATGATGCTTTGCAAGATCTCTTAGCTTTTCTTTATCAGGCACAGGTGTACGACCTTCAGCACGAGTTAGAATGACGGTTTGTGTTAAATCTGGAATCGTAAGTTCAGCACCTAAAGCAGCAGCCGAAGCAAAAACAGAGCTAACACCTGGAATAATCTCTACTGTTACATCTTGTTTATTCAAAATCGCGATTTGCTCCATAATCGCTCCGTAAACAGCTGGATCTCCAGTATGAACACGAACAACCTTTTTACCAAATGAAACTCGATCAACCATAAGCTCGACCATTTCTTCTAAATGCATTCCAGCAGTTTTAATGATTTCAGCTTCTGGCTTTGCTTTAGCTATTAATTCAGCACTTACTAATGAATCTGCATATAATACAACATCGGCTTGCTCTAACAGAGTTAAGCCTTTTACTGTGATTAAATCTGGATCTCCAGGACCAGCACCTATAATTGTGATTTTCATTATTTTCTCACCACCATTAATGTTAAATATTCTAATTCCACGCGATCTAGCTCATGAATATCCCAGATGATTTCTTCATCTGAAGTCACTTTTGTTACTACCGACGCTTTATCAAGTAAATCTAAATCTCTTAGAACATGAAGCATTAAATCAATCACCTTTGCGACTTTGATAAAAATAACACAATCATGATCTACTAATGCTTTTTTCATAGCTTCATAATCATCTTGTGCAGGGATAATCGCCACATGATCATCACCTTCAGCTAGAGCAATCCCTAGTCTTGATGCAGCTCCATTTATTGAAGAAATCCCAGGTACAGTTTGGATCGTCACTTCAGGATAACGTTCCTTCATTAAGTTCATCATATGAATAAATGTGCTATATAAAAGAGGATCTCCCTCTGTTACAAACGCAACATCTTTCCCAAGCTTTAATTTATCCCACACAAGCTCAACCGTTTGCGACCATTCTCGTTCCAAAATATCAGGATCTTTTGTCATTGGAAAAACTAGTCCAAGCATTTCTTTTTCACCTGGTGGGATGTACACATCAATAATTCGATGGGCATAGCTTTTACTACCTTTCCTTTTCTTTGGGTAGGCAATAACAGGTGATTCCTTTAGTTTACGAAAAGCCTTCACCGTAAGAAGTTCAGGATCTCCTGGTCCAACCCCTAATCCGTATAAAGTTCCAATCATGTTCTTTCTCCTTTCGGATGCTTTGCTGTAATGATATAAATCGGATTTAATGCGTCAAATCTTGTTAAGTTTAATATTGGCTTACTTCTAGAAACTTGAGCTAGCGTAATAGTCGTTTCAAGACCATTCTCTTTAAATAGTTCAACAGCTTGTGCAAGATTTTCAATTGTCACAGCGTTTAGTACGATTCGTCCGGTTTCATTTAACCGATGACAACAAACAGATAAGATATCTGCCATACTACCTGCTGTCCCACCGATAAATATTGCATCTGGATTTGGAAATTCATCTAATCGTTCAGGTGCTTTTCCTTGAACAACTGTAAAATCGGTTCTGAATTTCACCATATTTGCGCGACAATTTTCAAGATCATGATCATTTTTTTCAATCGCAAATACTTGACCTTCCTTTGCAATTAAGCAAGCTTCAATCGCTACAGAGCCCGTACATGTGCCAATATCCCACACAATGCTATTTTCTTTTAGCTTTAATTCACTAAGACTAAGGGTACGAATTTCTTTTTTTGTTAATAAACCTTTTTCAGGCTTTCTTTGATGAAATTCTTCATCATCTATTCCAAATGAGTAGGTGATTGGCTGTGAAGTTTGCTTTAAAATCAAAACATTAAGCGGAGAAAACTCAGCGTTCTCCAATTCTTCTAACTCAAAATATTGACATCTTTCGTTTTCCCCACCGAGATTTTCTGCTACAAATGCTCTGTATTCATTTATCTGAAATGAGCGTAAATAACGAGCAATCTTAGCTGGTGTGTTTTCTACATCTGTCAAAATTGCAATCTTTTTTTTGCCATTTATTTTTTGCGCAAGACCCTTCATGCTGCGACCATGAACACTAACAACATATGCGTCTTGCCAGCTTTCATTTATTTTTGCAAAGGCCTGCTGAATGGAGCTTATGTAAGGATATATTTCAACATTGAGCTTTGTGGCTAAATATTGTCCAATGCCATAAAATAATGGATCACCAGAAGCTAAAACGACAATTACTTTGTTACTTTCTTGATGGTGTTGAAGTGATGTGACAAGTGTAGATAGAGCACCTTTGATCACAATTTTATCTCCATCATAGTCCGGGAAAAATGCTAATTGCCTTTCTCCACCAACTAAGATTTCACTATTAGAAATCCATGATTCATAGATTGGTAGAAGACTGTGTTTTCCATCATCACCAATGCCAATTACTTTAATGTTAGTTGTCATCTTTTCCTGCCTTTCCAAGCAACAAGCCTTTCATTGTATACAGACTTGTTTCTATTGATAGTCCACCTTTTATTTCCTTTAAGCCTGATTCACAGCAATATGTACATAATTGTGTGAAAAAAGAGTGATAGCCATGTTCATAAAGGATGTCACCAACTTGAGAGGCTGTATTGGCTTGTTTTATCTGTTCAATGAGCTGCTCATCAGTCACACCAATTTCATTGGCAACTTCAGCTAAAAAGCCAAAATCAACAGGTGCACTTTTTGAATGAACCATCATAACTCCTTGAGCAACCTTTGAAAATTTCCCCATCATTCCGACTAATGAAACTTTTTTGATTCCTTGACGTTTACATTGCTTTAATGTAAAACCTACAAAATCTCCCATTTCAATAAATGCTTCCTCTGGGAGCTCAGGGTATTGCAGCATGGCGTATTTTTCACTTCGTCCACCAGTAGTAATCACCACATGCTCACAATGACTAGCTCTTGCTACACTTATTGCTTGTACAATACTTGCCATATAAGCAGAGCTAGAAAAAGGAATAACAGTACCTCGTGTTCCTAAGATCGATATCCCACCAATTATACCAAGTCGTTTATTAAGCGTCTTTTCAGCCATTTTTTCTCCGTCTGGTACTGAAATAACGATCGAAATTCCTTTTGTAATACCATACTCAGCAAGAACATTTTCAGCCGTTTCAAGGATCATTTTTCGTGGAACTGGGTTAATTGCCGCTTCACCAACAGGAACTGGTAAACCCTCTTTTGTGACACGACCAACACCAATTCCACCATCAAGTGAGATACCAGATTCATTATGCCAAGAAACAGCTGCCTTAATAAGGGCACCGTGTGTAGCATCAGGATCATCTCCCGCATCTTTTATTGTGCCAGCTTCAGCAACTGTATGCTCAACCACACAGCTTTCCATTTCAAAGGTGACAAATTTTCCAACAGGCAAATAAATTGTTGCTTCAAATTGAGGTTCACCTGTAATTAAGGCAATTAGAGCGGCTTTTGTCGTCGCTGTCGCACAGGCTCCTGTGGTATAGCCTGAACGCATTTCTTTTTTATCTTTTTTTTTCGTTTTTTCTTCCATTTTTTATTCCTTTTCAGCTAAAAGAGAGATTGCATTTAACGCTGCAACCGTAACGGTACTACCACCTTTTCTACCTACATTTGTAATAAAAGGAATATCTAATTTTGCTAATTCCTCTTTAGATTCTGGTGCTGAAACAAAGCCCACCGGAAGTCCAATAACAAGACTAGGTTTAGCTATTCCGGCTTTAACAAGGCGTATAAGCTCTAATAAAGCTGTAGGAGCATTACCAATCGCGAAAATTCCTCCATCAAACTGTTGAATGGCTTTTCTAACCGAAATAATTGCTCGAGTGGTGTTTAAGCTTTTAGCTTCCTTCATCACATCAGGATCAGAAATATACACATTTACACTACCGCCATGCTTTTCAATACGTGCTTTGCTTACTCCAGCTAAAATCATTTGTACATCAGCATAAACTTGTTCTCCGTTACGTATCGCATCAATTCCAGCTTGAATGGCTTTTTCATGGATAATCATACTATGACCTAATTCAAAATCAGCTGATGCGTGAACAACACGTTGAACAACTTTATATTGTTCCTCTGTAAAGGAGTGCTCTCCAAATTCAGAATCAATCATCTCAAAGCTAATTCCTTCAATTTCTTGTGGTTGGACTGTTAAAGGTTTAAAATCTGTTAAAAAATCCATTTTATTTTCCTCCTAAATAGATATTGGTTTTGGTAATAGTTCATCAATTTTATGTAAAACATCTGAAAACGTTGAAAAAGATTGTCCATAATCTATCTTCGGTCGTTTAATCATAATGACTTCAATTCCTAGCTCAATTGCTGCATCAAGCTTCTCATCAACAGAGCCTGCTTTTCCGCTTTCTTTTGTAATCATTGTTGTTACCCCATATTGTTTATAAAGAGCGGTGTTAAAATCCTTAGTAAAAGGCCCTTGAATCGCTACAATATCTTTTTGGGGAAAACCTAATTCCGCGCATTTTTCCATATTATCTTTTCGTGGTAGCATTCTTGCAATCACACGTGTGTTGTCAAGTGGAAGTAGCTTTTCTGTGAAAACCTGTAATGTTTTACTTCCAGTTGTTAACATAATGACACCTTGTTTTTCGGCTGCTTTTTCAGCTGCATCCGCATAGCTATCAACAAGTGTAATTAGAGGATGAAGAAAATCCTGTGATTCTCTTTCATAGCGAATGTACGGGACATTCGCATCTTGTGCACCCTTTCTTGCTTGAATACTTGCTTCCTCTGCAAACGGATGGGATGCATCAACAACTAATGTGAATTTTTGTTGTGTAATAATTCTAGTAAAATCTTCACTTGTAAGTCTTCCAACGATCACTTTCAGTCCTACTTTTTCCATTTCACTTCCTGCGTTTTCAGTCACAACTGTTGTGACAATGCTGTATCCTACGCTTTGTATTTGAAGTGCTAGCTCTCTTGCATCACTAGTTCCGGCCAAAAACAAAATCATATTTTTTGAACCTCATGATGATGTTCATGTTTGTGATCATGGTTATGATGGTGATCGTGTTCGTGATGATGGTCATGATCATGGTGGTGATGGTGATCAATATGCTGCATGGCATCAATTCGGTATACACATGTATCACAATTCATTTTCACTTCGCCTTGTATTGCTTCTTGAATTCGATCAGAAATAATCTTCTTTAGACGTTCATGAAACCCGAAATAACCTGCTAGCTTAAATTCAACTTCTGGATAGCTTTGCTGAAATTCTTCGATTAAAAGTTCTAGTCGTTTAATTAATACACCTGTAAACAAGAAATAAGGTAGTATGACGATTTTCTTTGCACCTAGTTTTATACAGCGATCAACACCCTCTTTTATAAGGGGATCAGTTACACCCATAAAAGCTGGCTCTACAAATTTATAAGAAAGCTTTTCCCATAATAATCTAGTAATCTTATATAAATCACTATTTGCATCGTGATCACTACCACCACGGCCTAATAAAATCACCGCTGTATCTGGATCATGTTCATTAATTTCTTCGCCAACTTCTTCTAATCGACTTTTGCAAATTTCTAATGTTTCTTCATGAATACCGAATGGTCTACCATATGTAAAGCTAACATGAGGATACTTTTCCTTTGCTTCATCAATCGCTGCTGGAATATGAATCTTCGAATGTCCTGCTGCTAAAAGCATAAGAGGAATCACGAAAATACTTGTTGCTCCCTTTTCAACACACGTTTGAATTCCTTGGTTAATTGTTGGTCTTTCAAATTCTAAAAAGCATGTTTCAATTAGTAATTCACTATCAAGAGATGGCATTAACTCCTCAATCGTTTGTCGAACTTGTTCATTTCCCTGAGGATCACGACTACCATGGCCAACTAATAATACTGCTTTCATATTCATCTCTCCGATCTTTTTTTAGGATGTTTTCGTGAAACTTTCTTAATCTCCACAAGGAGCTGGTTCTATTTCAATCTTTGGTGTCATGTCTTTATATTGATAGTGTTGAATTTTACCCACACGTTTGAAATATTTGAAAAAACGCTCATTTGGATGTCCTTTTTCTTTGTACTCTAAAACGATTTTTTCAATTAATTCGACAATTTCATCAGGCTCAATTCCCTCTGCAACAGGCTGTCCTGCATGTGCGGTTCTACCAACAGTTTTGGCTCCTAAAAATAAATCAAATTTCCCTTTTCTAAACACAATACCAATATCTTCGTTAACAGCACCAAAGCAAGCCATTCCACAACCATTAAAACCTAGCTTTAATTCTTTTGGTAAATCAAGACCACTTAGCTTTTGATGAATTTCTTCTGCATGAGGTATGGAATTTTTTTTCTCACCCTCACAAAAGTCACATGCTTTTATTTGAAAAACATCTCCGATTGGCTCTAAAATAAACCCAACATCCTCTAATTTTTGCGTTACCCTTTCTGGCTCTGCTGTAGGAACTTTTACATAAATTTGATGATGTGGAGTATACTCCATTGATCCTTCTTCACCAACAACTTCTGCTAATGTAATGAGCTGTGATGGTGTGAATTTTTTGTTGGCAATACCAGGGCTAACAGCAAATTCGAAGATAGACTCTACAGGATGATGAACAGCTGCACGAGGAGTGTTCTCAAAAGTCTGATTTTTTTCTACCTTTCTAAGCGCTTCAACGGCTAATTCTAAGGAAGAAATTGTTGATTCTGAAGCTAGTCCCTTTTTTTCCTTTACAGCAACATTTGTTACAGAGTCATTTTTCCCTTGATGAAGGGCCCAGGGCTCATTTTCATGGCGTAAACGTTCATGTGGTCTTAATCGCTGCTCTGTTGTGTTTAACGTATATTTTCGTTGATATCCTCTTGGTGTGATAATTTTATTGTCATATAAAAAGGTTGAGGAATTTCCAATGACAACGGTTGTTAACATGCCAATATCAAAATCTAGCATATGCTCAAGATCAGTAATTTCAATATGCTGTCGATCACGGTAAGCGCTTTTGACAAGTCCTACAGGTGTACGTGGTGATCGATATTTCAGTAAAATTCTTTGTGCCTCTTGAATTTGTCTTGTACGACGACCACTTTTCGGATTATATAAAGTGACAACAAAATCGGCTAGTGCTGCAGCTTCTAGTCGTTTTTCAATTAAGTCCCATGGTGTTAAATGATCACTTAAACTAATTGTGCAGGCATCATGCATAACTGGTGCACCAAGTAAAGATGCGCAAGAATTGATCGCAGATATACCAGGAATCACCTCTACTGACACACCAGTTGCTTCTTTCCAACCCTTTTCAATGAGTACCTCATAAACAAGACCTGCCATCCCATAAACTCCAGCATCTCCACTAGAAATCACTGCTACGGTTTTCCCTTCTTCTGCGTAACGAACAGCTGCCTGGGCACGACTGACTTCCTCAGACATTCCTGTACTAATGATTTCTTGATTTGTGAGGAGATCTTTAATTAAATCAACATATGTTTTATAACCAATAATATAGTCACTTTCTTTTATTGCTTCCATTGCTCGATTTGTCATATGTTCAAAGCTTCCTGGACCAAAGCCAATGACAAGTAACTTTCCTCGCAAAATATGATCATCCTTTCATAGGTTACTAGTTCTACAAACCTAGTTCACCAAGTGTGAATTAGACACTTTCTTTAATCGGTTTTGTGATTCCCTTAATAGATTTACTCTTTTCAGGAGCAACAAATGATTCATCTTCATAATGATAAATCACTGCTTCTTCTAAAACTTCTCCACCCGCTAAATGAGTCTGAACGATCTTTCTACCTAAATCAGGAGATAAAGCCTTGTACCAAGTGCCTTCTGGGTAAACAATGGCAACACATGCATCTTTACATCTTCCATTACATCGCGTACGTGTTGTATGAATTTTCGCATCTAAATCTAATTTTGTGATTTCATCACGAATAGCTTGTGTTACTTCTTCTCCCTCTTTTCTCATACAGCTGCTACCATTACAAATTAGTACATGATGCTTTGTTTCAGATAAATTCCAAGTTGCCATGTTTAAACACGTCCTTTTCTTAATTTGATTAATAGTTTAAATAATTCATCGCGTTTATAGGTATTTGATTTTCGTATAGATTTTGTAACATCTTATAGCTAAAGCTATTCTTAATATAAAAAAACCTCTACTTAGGTAGAGGTGTACAAATACGCATAAAAATACAAAATGCAATATTTATAACACATCTACCTATTTTCCCGTAGGTATGTGTATAGAATAAAGTAGGCAGGTTTCCTGACTTAGGATTATAGCTTACATGTGCCTTCCCGATTTTATTAAATCAGTGACAATTAACATGCAAACTCCCCATAACAGTGGCGGGTACCGTGACGGCTTTTCACCGTTCTTCCCTTTTAACCAAGCAAAACATTGCTGTGGCACCTAACTTTGGCTATAACGTTTTACAAGTATAATGGTAATGACCATTAATTAGAGTAATAAAAAATAGAAATGACAAAAAACAAATAGTGCTACTCCTTGAACAGCTCCTCGAAGCTATGTACTGGAACAAACACGTAAAAACTTTTATCCACAATTCATGAATTTTCTCATTCTCATTTACTAAACAATAAAAAATCCGCTCAAGATTATGAGCGGATGAAAACGACAGCAAGCAGCATTTAACAACAAGGAAATACTAGTTAAATGTATTGCGATCGTCTCACCTTCTCACCTCCCGAAGAAACTGAAACTTGATAAATTAAGACAGGTCTCCTGACTTGTGCTTCAATCTACTTTAAGACCTTCCCATGTAAAACCTTTATACTAGAAAAAGATTTTACACAGTGGTTATCTTATTTCGTCCACACTTACAGTTGCGGGAACAGCTCTGGATTTTCACCAGATTCCCTTTTAAGCCGCTAGGCATCTTAATTTATTGCATTCTATGTAATTAATATAATATTGTCTATTTGCTATAATATATGAATATTCGATATTTTTCAATAACATTTTACTAATATCGGTAAAATAACCCAAATTTAACTAGGTATGATGTTTTTTAGTTGATTATAAAGTATGTTGTTTTTCGCGACGAATCTACGATTATTAAATTATATTGAAATAGCTATTACTTGATTCTTTTAGCTAAACCATGCCAACAATAATAAACTTCTTCAGCCTTGCTTGACGCATACTGTAAGAGCCATCCACAGACATCACGAATATTTCGATTTTTTTCTAACATTGGAACAATTCCTCTACCCATTTCTAACATAATAAAATAAAAGTGAAATGGGGATGTGTTTTCAATTTCGCATAGTTGATCTATTTCTTCAATAAAGTAAGATCTTACTTCATCAATTGTTTTTCCATTAGTTAATTGCTCTTCAACCCATTTTTCCCACCCTTCAAGAATGATGGTCGAATTTGGTTGAAGAGACTTTTTATATGCCACAAAGTCATCGCCATTATAGGCACTATGCCATACTAACTTGTCACAACTTTGTTTGACGATGTTTCGTTTTCCTGAATAGGCACCACCGACCACGAGTTGCATACCCATTCCCCCTCTCTATTTTGTAATGATAGCTTATACCCACTACCATAATTCACTGGAAAATCCCATAGCTTCTTTGTAATGTTGAATTTCAGCAAACATGTCATAATAACCCCTCCGTGAGTACTAATCAAAATATTCTGATTTTCTCCCATAGATAGGTTATATAGATCTTCAAAGAAAAGATCAACTCTTTTCTGAAGCTTTGAGAAAGACTCTCCATTTGGTGGAGAAAGATTATCCATATCTTCTAACCATGCTTGGTAGGTTTTCTCTTTTTTTAACATCTCATATGTATGCCCTTCCCAGTTTCCAAAATTCAACTCTCTTAACCTTTCGTCTAAACAAACGGGTTGATTTTGTATAAGATGGTTTATCGTCTGAATACAACGCATAAGATCACTTGAGTACCTATAATGAAATGTCACATTTTCTAATGCTTTTTTTACTCTGGAAAATTGTTCTTCATGATCATTTAGTAAAGGTTCATTTGTATAACCTAGATAACGCTTTTCAAGATTATATCTTGTTAAACCATGACGAATGAGATATACATCCAAGCTAGTGCTAGCCCCCATAGTTCTCCTCCTTCTATTGAAGCACCTACTACGTCTCCATTTATTCCATGAAAGGTTTTCTTTATAAGAAGTTGTAAAATGAAAAAAATAAAACAATAAGCTACGAAAAGATACGCCATGATCGGAGCAAAAAAAACGATGAAAGCAATTGGTAAGACTGCTATAATGGCGTCTTTGTATGAAAGGTGTTTTTTCCATTCATAAGCAAGTCCTTCCTGTTTCATAACGGGAACAAAATATAAAAGATAAAGAGCTAGTAAACGACTACATGCTGGTACAAATAAAAAAATGAGAGATAATTGATAAAACTCTATGGTATCAATTGTAAACAATCCATAAACAAATGCTGTTTTCCACCCTAAATGAAAAACAACAGTAAGCACAGAAAAACTCCCCACATGAGGATCTTTCATAATTTCACGTTGCTTTTCCAATGAAGCATTTGATCCTAATGCATCTGCTACATCCATTAATCCATCAAGATGTAAACCACCTGTTAAGAACACCCAAAATGAGATAATGGCAAAAGCTGACATCCAATATGGCAACAAAGGATAAGCGAAATAAAGAAATCCAGTTAAAATTCCTCCGATAACAAATCCAACAAGTCCAAAAGAAATAAGTGCAACTTTAATTGTCTCCTTTTTCCAAGGAAGTGATATTGGAATGGGAATTCTTGTTAAAAATTGAAGAGCTAATAAAAAGCCTTGGATAATAGTTGTCATGGATTTCAACCCTTCCACTGAACCGGTATACCTGCTATCACTTGATAAGCAGCATCACTTTCACTGATAATAAATTGGTGGACATCTTCAAGAGCATACATATATTGATGGGTAAAATAATCCTTTACAAGCATTCCTTCATTTAAATCGTTTGAAACAATATATAGAACCAATTGTTTACGAATACAAATATCAATCCAATTAGAGACTTCTGCTTTTATTTGAAATAAATCTGCTTGTTTTTTGTACATCATATTATTTAACCAAACGGTAAGGCAATCAATTAATATCACATCAAACGTATTCAGTTGTTCGAGACGAGCTGCTATGTCAGTTGGTACTTCAATCGTTTTCCACTTTTTATCCCGCTCATTAATATGTCTCTCAATTCTAGCGTTCATTTCCCCATCAGATCGCTCTGCTGTAGCAAAATAATAGAGTTTAATCTCAGTGTCTGTTTTTTGATTATGTCGTTTGTATGATTTTATAGACAAATCTTCTGCAAAAGAGCTTTTACCAGATCTCGCACCACCTGATATAAATGTAATCATTGCTGTTCCCTCCACAAACGTAACACATGAAGTAAAGAGTTGTTTTCCTCTTCACTACGAACAGCAAGACGTAAATAATCACCATCTAGTCCTTTAAAGGTTTGTGTATGACGAGGAATTATCTGGTGTTGAAGTAAAAAGTGAAATAACTCTTTATTATTTTTAACTGTATCTTTAAGTAAATAGAAATTCACTACCGTAGGTGAAATATAGAAATCTAGTTTTTTTAGTTCAGTTTTCAATTGACACATCTGTTCTTGAAGCCAGTGCTTCGTTTTTGGAATAAAGTTTTCATCAGAAAATAGTGCTGGCAATAAAGCTAATACAACACTGTTTATACTCCATGGAATTTGCTTCATTCGTAACACGTGAATTTTTTGCTCATCAGCAACGATATACCCCAGCCTTAAACCAGGTATGGCATAGATTTTTGTTAAAGATCTAAGCAAAATCAAGTTTGGATAGTTAGCTAATAATGATGATAAATCTTCAAATTCAGATGGAGCAAAATGAATAAATGCTTCATCAACAATCACCATTGTTTCATGTTGATTCGCTTTTTGGATGATTAACTTCATTTCATCAAAACTTACCATTGTACCAGTTGGGTTGTTTGGTCGACATAAAAAAACAACATCAACTTCAGCTAACTTTGTTAATAAATTATTTAGTGGAAGGCTAAAATCATCATCAATAGAGAGGGATAATGAGATAACTTCTATGTTATATACATCACAAGCTCGTCTATATTCCGAAAAAGTTGGTTCAATGATCAATGCTTTTTTACTTGAAAATAACTGAGCTATAAGAAAAATCGCTTCTGCTCCACCATTGGTGAGGAGAACGTTTTTTTCTTGTAAATTCTCGTGTTTGCTTACAATTCTTGTTGCCTCTACATATTCAGGATCAGGATAGCTCTGAATGAAATCAAAGGATTGAGGTAATTGCTGTTTTACTTGCTCTGGTGGTCCTAAAGGATTAAGATTTGCGCTGAAGTCGTAGACTTTTTCACTTTTTGTTAAATTTGTTAAATGATAAATTTTTGCTGGTTGACCTCCATGTGCTGGCCATTTCATGTATATCAAGCCTTTCGTGTTTGTTTGCGGCTGGTTCTGAAAAGTTTTTTACTTATAATTTTAAGAGTTTGTTTATATGATAAAGCAAAAAAGGATGATAACAAATACAATCCAGGCACCATGCATATATAGAACAGAACTTTTGATATCGCCTATCTGTAGATTACGATAAAACTGCCCCATTTCAGCTCGGTATGAAACGATTCCCTCATACGAATTTTCACCACCTAATACGACACCTAATAAGCCTGCTGTCATTGCTTCAGGCCAACCGCCATTAGGACTGGGGTGTTTTTTTGCATCACGAAATGTGACCTTTAATGCATTCAAACGCTTTGATTTTGGGACAAAAAAAGAAAAAATCCACATAAATAAAGCAGTAAAGCGAGCAGGTAAATAGTTTGCTAGATCATCAGTTTTCGCTGATGCCCAACCAAAATCTATGAATTTTTCATTTTTATACCCTACCATAGAATCTAAAGTATTAATGGCACGATAAGCCATAGCTAAAGGTGCTCCACCAATTAATGCCCAAAATAAAGGAGAAATTACACCGTCAACTGTGTTTTCAGCAACAGTTTCAACAGTCCCCCGTACAATTTCTGATTCTGGTAAATGGTTTGTATCTCGTCCAACAATATAGCTGAGTTTTTTCCTAGCCTCAGATATATTGTGGTTTTTTAATGGTTTTAACACGTCTCTTGCTGCTTGTTGTAAACCTTTTATCGCAACTGTTGATGAAATAAAATAAATTTCAAAAATGAGCGATAATATTGGATGAAAAAGTGACAGTACCTCTAAAATTAGAAAAACGACAAAATATGATCCACCAACAATAGATAAAAGTAAACATAAACCTTTAATTTTGCGATGATTAGCTTTATTCCATGCTTTTTCTAGTTTACTAATAGCTTTGCCCATGATGATAACAGGGTGAGGAAACCATCGAGGATCCCCTATTATCACATCTAACAATATAGCAAATAAAATAAGGGAAAAATGATTTTCTAAGATATTCATCATAATATTTTTTTCCGATTTTCATAGTTAGATATTGCTTCTATTAGTCCATTGTACACAACTTTTCCTATTGCTTTACCAAGAGTAGTTCCTGAACCAGCATATGGTGTAGCTTGACCGTTTTGTGTGGCAGCAATTAATGTACAATCTGTTGACGTACCTGTTGCAATGGTTTGTGTATTAATATCTTTAATGTGAAGGTCAGCAAATGCCTTTGTTTTTGCTTCTGTTGCAGATTGGATGCTATTCACTAATGCGCCATCTGTTAAATGAGCATCAAGAAAGATCATGATGTTGACTGTTCCCCATTTATTCCTAGGTTGATTATGAGCATGTGTTATATCTACGGCATTGCCGACTCCGGCTGTAATAACAGCAAGAATCTCTATTCCATTTATATTCTCTCTGATGATACTTTTATCCTCTAAGATAACAGCTGTCATCATTCCAACAGTATTATACGAAGAAATAGCTTCTTTCGCTAACCAATCCTGAATATCACGTATTGGATCTGAACAATGATAATCATATCGAACGTGAAAATTGCAGAAATTTCTACTCCATGATAATCCTTCTCCTAAAACAGCGTTAGAAATAGTTCGTAAAGGCTGAGAAAATAAAAGATGGATGTAGTCTTTTGTTTCATGTATAGTAAATTCAAATTCATTATGTATTTGTTTCTGTTCCTTTGGAATTAATGAAATCTGGGGCTTTGCTACAACTGGATGGTCATTCGTTTTTATTCCTACTTCATAAACTAGATTCAGTTTTTCCTCTTTCTGTAACAATGATAAATTACCAGTTTCCACTAAGTGACCGTGATGTAATAATCCGATTTTATCTGCAAAAAGAGCTGCGATATTTAAATCATGTAAAATGGCTATGATTGTTAATTGGTGATTCTTTTGATATTCCTGTAAATGTTGAAGCATTTCAATCGTATGTCTCATATCTAGATGATTTGTCGGCTCATCTAAAATTAATATCTTCGGTTCTTGTGCAAGAGCTTTAGCAAGTAAAACACGTTGTTTTTCTCCCCCACTTAGCTCTTTAAATAGCTTTTTACGATACTCATATACATATGTTTTTTTCATAACGTCTTCAACAATGTCTTTATCGTGCTTAGAAATATGCTTAAAAAAACCTTTTTGATGTGGATAGCGACCTAGCATGACAATTTCTTCAACAAGAAAATCAAATTCTACAGATGCTTCTTGAGATAAAACAGCCATTATTTCCGCTCTTTCGATAGAAGAATAGTCATGTAGTGGCTTATTCATAATTGTGATTGTACCAGAGTGAAGAGGCAATACACCTGTGATTATTTTGCTTAAAGTTGTTTTTCCACTTCCATTAGGACCTATTAACGCAAAGAAATGTCCTTGTTCGATCGTGAAACTGATGTTTTGGACAATGTTTTTTTTCGTATAACCTCCAGCAACATCTTGAAGTGTAATCATTTTTTACCCCCTTCCTACTCGTTCTCTTATAAGCAATAAAGCAAAAACTGGTGCACCAATTAATGCTGTGATAACACCTATTGGCAATTCACTAGGTGCAATGATTGTTCGTGCAAATAAATCAGCAAGAATTAAATATCCTCCTCCGATAAACAATGATAATGGAAGAACATGTTTGTGGTTAGGTCCGATTAATAAACGGGTGAAATGAGGAATGACTAATCCAACAAAGCCGATAGATCCAGAAACAGAGACGGCAGAGCCTGTTAATAAAGATGCTCCAACAATGATGAAGATTTTTCCTTTCTGAACGTCTACACCTAAATGTTCTGCAGCTTCTTCGCCTAATGCAAAGGCATTTAATTCACGCGATCTGAAAAGCAATAAAAAAGTACCAATTAAAAAAAACGGCACAAGTAATTTTACATGACTCCACCCTCTCATGCCTATATTTCCCATTAACCAATACAAAATTGCGCGCGCATCTTCCTGAGGGCTTAAAGCAATAATCAGTGAAACAACGGCACTAATGAATGAACTCACAATAATACCTGCTAAAATAATCGTTTCAATGGATAAGGTTTTTTTAGCTAAAGCGGTCACGCTAAACACAATAAACATGGCGATAAACCCAGAAATAATCGAAACAATCGGTAATGTATATACACCTAAAAAAGAAATAGTAATCTGGAAGTATAAAACAATGACCGCACCAAGAGAAGCACCTGATGAAACTCCTATTGTAAATGGATCGGCAAGTGGATTTCTTAAAAGTCCTTGAAATGATGAACCAGCTAATGCCAACGCGGCACCAACAAAAAAAGCTAATAACACACGTGGAAAGCGAATTTCCCAAATAATTCGTTCAGCCATTTGTGGAACGGGTTCATCAAATACTTTTGTACCTAGTATTTTACTAGATAAAATGTCTATGATCACAGTTATTGGATAATGGACACTACTTATAAACAAACCTAGAAGTGCTGCCAAAATGACAAACACTCCCGTTAATAGGTACATCCAAATAAATTTATTTTTCAAAAACTTCTGGATAAATAAGTTTTGCAAGAGTCTCAACTCCGTCAATTAATCTTGGACCAGGTCTTGTCACTGTATCATTATCAACATCAAATACCTGTTCTTGTTTAATTGCAGGAACTTCATCCCAACCATCACGACTTAATACAGCTTCTTTTGGATTGTCAACATAGTAACCATATGTTGTTATAATGACATCAGGATTTAAAGAGACGATTTCTTCCTCAGTCATTTTCACCCAGCCGGTTTGATCGCCTGCTGTGTTGATTGCGTTAATTGATTCTAACATTTCATGTAAAAAAGTGTTTTGTCCAGTTGTGAAAATATCTGGAGCAGGAGAAACTTCTACCCATACTTTTTTCTTTTCTTTTACTGCTTTTGCTTTTTCTTTTATTTCTTCAAGACTTTCTTTCATTTCACTTACAACTTTTTCTGCTTCCTCTGAAGCACCGGTTACTTCTCCGACTAAGGCAATTGATTTATACACTTGATCAAATGATTCAGCACTATTAATAACAACTACATCTATACCAGCTTCTTTGAATTGTTTTAATACATCTTGATTATTTTCATGTTGATATTCTGTTACTAATGCTAAATCTGGTTGTAAAGCTAATATTTTTTCAACATTTAACTGTTGATCTCCAATTTTTTCAAGATTCGCGGTTTCTTCAGGATAATTACTGTAATTATCAACAGCAATTAGTTTGTCACCTTGTCCAATTGCATAGGTGATTTCTGTATTACTAGGGATAACTGATATGATTGTTTCTGGCTCTGTATCGATCGTTACTTCCTCACCAGTTCCATCCACTACTGTTACAGGAAATGGAGCATCAGCTTCTGATGAAGTTGCTTCCTCTGTTTTTTCTGCTGTTGTTGGTGAATCTTCTTCTGGTTTGACAGAATCTGATCCACATCCAATGGTGAACATCATGATTAGAACAAGAATGAAACTAAATAATGTCCACTTTTTTATACTTGTTGTCAATGCAAACACTCCTTATCTTTTTTTGCCAACAAAAAACGCCCATTCCAAAGGAAAAGGCGATAAATGCATAAAGATTGTGATTCTTTTAAATAGGTTTCTGTTAAATCTAATATTGATAAATATAAGTATGTAAAACCTAACCTACCATTTTCAATATTGGCTGTTAACAGAGCACATAGATAAAACACCGCATTATAAAGCCATTCTTTTCCTCGAAGAATACTTAAAAAACACAATAGGCAGGTCTCCTGGCTCATGCATCATTATGATTTCTTCCCCTTCCCATACGATAAAAGTACAGTGGTTCTAAAGAAGGTCATTCAGCAAGTACAGTGGCGGGACCGCGTTGGATTTCAACCAAACTTCCCTATTATCCTAGAAATTTTATCTTTCACTAGGACCTATTGTCGAATATTTGTTTTTTGTGACATGCATCATTATAAATGAAGTTATATTGTGTGTAAATAAAGAATTCTTATAATTTTCCAATTAATTATGTTCAGAAACTCCTGCTGATTCAAAAGTTGCCATATCATTCAACATATTTGTTGCTGCTTGTAGTAATGGAAATGCTAGAGCTGCTCCAGTTCCTTCACCTAATCTTAAATCGAGTTGTAATAATGGTTTTTTTTGTAAATAAGATAAGCCATGAATATGACCTTTTTCCTGTGACTGATGACCAGCAATTAGATAGTCACGTACATTTTCCTCCATTAATACGGCTAATACGGCAGCAGCGGTACAAATAAATCCATCAACAATCACTGGTACCTTTTGTTCAGCTGCTTTAAGAATAGCTCCCGTCATGCTAGCAATTTCAAGTCCACCTATCTTCGTTAAAATATCAAATGGGTCGTTTCTATTCGGTTGTCTATCTTGAAGTGCTTTTGAAATAATTGTTATCTTATTCTCTCTAATCGTATCTGTTATACCAGTTCCATACCCAACAGCATCTTCAAGAGAGCATCCAGTAATTAAGGAGATAATTGCACTTGCTGATGTTGTATTTCCAATACCCATTTCACCAACAATAATTGTTTTTGCTCCTTCATCCAATAGCTTAACCGTTGTATCTATTCCAACTTGTATTGCTTGATTCACTTCATCGTTACTCATTGCCTGTTCATAAGCAAAATTATTTGTTCCATTTTTTACTTTCTTTTGTTCTAACTGATCATGCTCCAGTTCTTGGGCAACTCCAACATCAACAATTTTTAGCACAGCATTTATTTGCTTAGCAAATGCATTAATTGCTGCACCACCATTTAGAAAATTGTATACCATCTGTGCTGTTACATCCTTTGGATAAGCAGAAACACCCATTTCAGACACACCATGATCTGCGGCAAACACAGCTATTCCAGGCGGTGATACATGAGGAAAAGGGTTGTTTGTTATTCCTGCAAGCTGAGTGGCAAGTGCTTCAATTTTCCCTAGACTTCCAATTGGTTTTGTTAAGGAATCAATATGAGTTTTTGCCTGTTTCATTGACTTTTCACTTATTTTTTTAATACCCTCTATCGTTTGCAATACTTCAGTTGAAACGGTCATTTATAACATCTCACTTTCTATTAATATTCAATTCCTTTAACTGCAGGGATACCTTCATCATAATAATGCTTTTCAACATTAACAACTGATACAAGATCTGCTAGCTCTTTGATTTCGTCTTTCGCATTTCTACCTGTAAAAACTAAATGAACGTGACTTGGTTTTGAAGCAATCAGTTTCTTAACTTCTTCAAGCGGTAAAACATCATCAATTGGAAATGAATCAATGGCAAGAGCATTATTTAATTCATCTAAAACAACAACATCATATTTTCCTGACATCACTGTTTCTTTTGCAATTTTCCATGCTGATTTTAGGGCGTTTCGATGAACATCAGGTGTTTTTGTCCATGTAAAGCCTTCACCAAGCTGAATCATCTCAACACCTAATTTTTCTAGAGATATTTTTTCACCATATGTACGTTTATTTGATTTAATAAACTGTAAAACCTTTACTGAAAGTCCTTGTCCAATAGCTCGAACGCTTAAACCGATTGATGCTGTTGTTTTACCTTTTCCGTCTCCTGTATAAACAAGTGTTAAACCTTTCTGTTTTTCGGTCATAGATCATTCATCCTTTTTTTAAGATTATTTTCGTAAACTTTGATGCTTTGACATGCTCGAAGGTAACAGCACTATATAAAGTCTAGTAGCAACTTTTCTACTAGAATAGTAGCTTTTATGAGATAAAAAGAATGTTATCAAACAGATAATTCATTCAATTAGCAACAATCTTTGCTAGGTAAATAGGAATTTGTTTTGTATGTATTTTTTGATTTTTTTCCTATTTCACCAGTAAAAGCGGTGTCATAGACAGTTTGGAGTCTCTCTTTTAAGTACGAGTCTTATATGGTCAAGGGCATTGAACAATATGCAAATGTCCATATGGAGCTCTCACATTGCTCATAAAAAAACGCCTTTCTAATTGGAAAGGCTGAAATTTAAAAGGATAAGAGTTGAAGATGAAAATAAAGTATACACTCTTATTCTTTCAAATCTCCTTTCCTCGAAGGATTTTTGATCAACCAAATAGGCAGGTCTCCTGGCTTACACTTCAATGCAATACAGATCCTTCCCATAAAAAATTACAGTGGATATTATCTATATGCTCAGTGTTTACAGTGGCGGGACCGCGTTGGAATTTAACCAACTTCCCTATTATTCTTAACCTAAATTAAGAACCTATTTGTGAATATTCTTTTTATTTCAATATTGCCATTATATGAAAGATAAAAATTGTTGTAAATGAATTTCATCGATTTACAAAGAAACTTATTTTTATATTTAAGTGTTTTTCTATTAAAACTGTTGTGAGGATAAAGAATTATTTAAATAATGAAAGTTTGATATATCTTTTAAAATTCTTTGGGAAGATGGAATCGTTATCTTGGTTGAAGTAATTTTAATATTCTATATCCATCACTGTATGTTCCACTATAAGAACCCAAAAAAGCCGGATATTTCAGGGGAACGATAGTTATGAAAAATTGTAAGAGTGATGCATTACTTATATGCTTTATCAAATGATCTAGAATAGTTGGGAAATTTAATGTGGATGTCGTAATTAAACAAATACTAAATAATAAAAGTGAAAAAATTGGACCTGCAAGATAGATCAAGAGATTGCTATTTTTGCTCACTTTATCTGATGGTACGTCGTGTTTGAAAAATCCAACCCAACCACTTAAGGGTTGTATCTTAATATTTATTTTACCTAAAGTAAATCCGTTACCTTTATATTGGGTTCCTAGTCTAATCTTGACAGGGGCTTTTAACAAAGTAGAAGCTGTGATTGCATGACCTAGTTCATGAACAAAAGTTGTAAGCGGAAGAATAAACGCGATAAACAATAAAAAAGTTAATAAGAAACTGATCATTATTTTAACATCCTTTATAATTATCTATCCCTGGAACTGTTAATTTATCAAAAATATCTCTTAATTAGACTGTTGACAAAAGCTCGTTTTCTTCTATGGTCACATTTACAACAAGGTAAATCAGCTCCCTACTTGGATTCATGCCTTGAAAGTAAAGCGTTTTCGATCATTCTGAAGGGTTTGGAAGTATACTTTGAATACAAATTCCCCCAGATATCCATGTTTTTTATTATCTTCATTTTAACATAAATAATAAACTATATATCATAATTTTCCATTATTGCCCTTTGTTTCAAAATCATTTATGAAGTGTTTTTGAAACATTTCTTACATTTTTGATTATGGGAAATTTGCCGCTTAAGTCCCGAGAATTCATATAAGAACCTGTATCTTGATTGTGAGAATTTTCATCGTATCTAACAATTAATTCGATATCTTTACCGTCATCTTTTAGTAATTGTTGATAATAGTTAAATATTCCCGTCTCTATTTCCAACGCTTTCTTTTTATTATATGATTCTTCTAAATCAACATAAATGCTTATCCATAAATCACTTTTTGCTTCAACGATTGTTTTAGAAAGATTTTCATTATCTTTTCTTTCTTCTAAACGATAACCAATATTAACATTAAACTCTTTCACACCAGTAATAAATTCATCTGCATATCCCCATTTTTGTAGAGCTTTTGTTTTCCACAATTCCTCTCTGTAAAAATCAATGATTGATTGTGGACGATTCCAGGCTTCAAATGTTATCCCACTAACAGTAGTGAATGTTGCGCCATAACCAATAGTACTTGTATAAAAACCTTTGCTATCTTTAATGACAATATCGTACTTTGCTTCCATTTTTTCTTTTAGTATTTCTTCTGTTTCATTTATTCTTTTATGATTACCGTTTATGATATGATCAATATAATGAAAACCTACTAAAAAGAGTATCACACTTATTGCTAAGACATAAAACATGAGATTTAATTTCTTTTTCATATTCATAATCTCCACTTTTCTAGTATTTTCTTTTATACTACTAAAGTACAATAATCACTTTTTCCCAAAGTGAGTTAAAATTTAATCCAACTTAACATATCTTTTCTTATGTTTGAGGAAAGCTTAAAGTTGTATATTATGACGTTAGTTATAGGAAAAGGTTTCATTTTTTAATTCAAATACTCATTAAATATAAAATGCATCACAAAAAAGCGTTAATCCTTTTTGGATTAACGCTTCAATATATACTTGTATCTTTCCTAGATTGATTAAAGATTTTGATTATAGAAATAAGAAAGTATAAAAATTTGTACTAGTATTGTGACTAACTCGAGGCTTAGTAAGATGATTTAGCTTATCCAATAATTATCTTAATGGTGCAAAGTCTTTTATTTCTTCAAGCACACGATCGATTTCACCTAAAATGTCGTTGCTAAGTTCAACATCAATTGCTTTTACATTTTCTTCAATTTGAGATGGTCTGCTTGCTCCGATAATCGCTGAACTGATTCCTTCATGACTAAGAATCCAAGCTAGTGATAATTGACTTAGTGTTAAGTTTAAATCTTGGGCTAAATTGTTTAATTTTTGAACACACTCTAATACATCGTTTCGAAGATAACTATTAATGACAAAATTAGTAGAATCATTTGCTGCACGACTATCACTAGGTTTTTCATTATTAGGTTTATATTTACCTGTTAACACACCTTGAGCTAGTGGAGAAAACACAACTTGTCCTATTCCATTCTGGTTAGAAACTGGTAATACATCATTCTCAATATATCTTTCTAGCATATTATAAATCGGTTGATTAGAAATGATAGGTCTTAGATGTAGATCTTTGCGTATTCCAACTGCCTTTTCAATTTGAGCTGCGCTCCATTCACTTACACCAGCATATAATATCTTCCCTTGTTTGACCAAGTCATTTAGAGCGTAAAGTGTTTCTTCCATTGGAACGTCGGGATCAAAACGATGACATTGATATAAATCAATATAATCTAATCCTAGTCGTTTTAAGCTAGCATCACATTGTTCGAAGATATGTTTTCTTGATAAGCCGCGATCATTTGGACCTTTACCCATAGGAAAAAAAAGCTTTGTTGCAACAACATAACTACTTCTTTCATATTTTTTTAAAGCCTCACCTAATACGATCTCTGCATTTCCTTCTTCATAAGCATTTGCTGTATCAAAAAAGTTAATACCTAAATTATATGCTTTATGTATACAATCATGTGCAGTTTGATTTTCCACTGATTTTCCATAAGTTAACCAGCTTCCTAAACCAATTTCACTAATTTTTAATCCACTATTGCCTAATTTTCTATATTTCATATAAACTATTCTCCTTTACCAATTTATTTAAAAGTCTCATTTCACAAAGAAGCCTCTTTGCGAAATTTCTAGTTAATTAAGAAAATCATATGCCATTGTTTCGTTTAATTCAATGAAAAAAATTCCACGAAACATAGATACTGTTTTGAGGGGAAATATAACAAATAAAGCATAACACAAATTGAAAAATGAATCCTTGTAGCAATGGCTTAAGTGATTTAAAATTTAGTCTAGGACTATTTCTTTATAAAAAAGGGGAAAATGTAGAAAAATGTCGGATGAAGTTCACGGAATTAGGTGTAAATAGATCTCAGCTTGAGTGGAAGGAAAACACATATGAAAGATAAGGTAGAAACATTAGACAATATAAAAAGAACGATTTACTTCTTTGGTAGCATCTTTATTTCAGTGTATTTAATTGGTAACTTTTTTTTATCAGATAATCCTCAAACAACAAATATTCTATCAATTTCACTAATTATTTATTTCTTAGTTAGCTTATTTTTACTAAAGAATATTGTTTTTATGCGATACCATGAAAAAATTAATATTGTTCTTATTAGTACTTATTTAATTGGTAGTTTTTACAAAAGTATTAACGAGGAATTTTTACAATTGGATATTCAGTCACTTGGAGACTTTATCATCTGGATGCCTATTTATATTATTTATTTGTTTCTTGTACTAGGTAAAAAGTATGGGTTAATAGTATCTCTTTTTGTTTTATCTTTTAATTTAATCATAGGTTTCCCCTATTTTAATGATGTAACAGGACAACAGATGGATTCAATTATTCAATATTATATAGCTAACTTAATCTATATTTTAGTGATCTATTCATTTCAATATATTGTATCGACCCATGCAGAATTTCATGCACTTAAAAAGAATGCCTATTACGATGCTTTAACAGAAATTCCAAATAGGAGAAAATGTACCATGGTATTTGAAAAATTGATTTATGATACGCAAAATGACAGCAGTTCATTTGCTGTGATATTTTTAGATATTGACCATTTTAAAAGAATCAATGACAAATATGGACATGATACAGGAGATATTGTTTTAAAAGAATTCGCATCATTGATCACAAAACACCCCTCAAAAAATGAGTTTGTAGGTAGGTGGGGTGGAGAAGAGTTTATTATTTTTTCTAAAACTTCATTACAGGATGCTTTTATCGAAGCTGAACGCTTACGTAGGATGATTGAAAACGAGATATTTACTACAGTGAATAGCGTTACCTCTAGTATAGGTGTAGCAAGTTTTTCAAAAGGAGATACAGTTGATTCACTATTAAAACGTGCCGATTTAGCTTTATATGAAGCAAAAAAATTGGGGAGAAATCGTGTAGTGAAAAATGAACTCAAGTCATAAAAATTTAACGTTCATAGGGACTGGGATATAATTAGTGAAGTTATTCAAACATAAAGAAAACTAACTGCCTGATTTTTGCAGGATCGTTTATGACCCTACAAATTAGATGAGCGCCTATAGGGTCTCCTATCGAAACGCTCATCTAAAATGATTTACATAGTAAATCTTATCAATCCTAAAAAGTGCTAAAATCACCATTTAGCATTAACATAGTGAAAATGAGTAATATAAATTTCTAGTGTGCCATTGGGTTGGCTAGAAGGTAAAAAACCATAAATATACTAAAACTAAATACTATAGCTATTGTTGAAAAAAATACTTTTCTCCTTGGGTATATGTTGATCAAAATGAAATACAAGAAGCCACTTAAAAAAATGAATAGTAGGAATTCCTGTTGTTTTTCTTTTTCCATTTCAGAACGGAAAAATACCATGTCTCCATTTATTGATAATGGAACAGTATAGATGGATAGTAATAGTCCAAGAAAAGTAAAGATTCCATAAATCGTTAATACTGTTTTTACGCTAATCTTTTTCCTTGAAACAATTTCAATATTACGTGTTGATTGTGGATTTACATTCAATTTTACACCCCTTGCTCATTCTTTTTATCTAATATTACCATTTATTTCCTTAAAAGTTCCATATAAAGCCAGACAATTTATTGTTTGCTTCTATAATAGGAAAACACTAAAAAAGTTATTGGCATTCAATGAAGGATTCTTTTTAATTTGCTATTTTGTTTGTTTTACTTTTTAAGTTATTAATTATCCATAATGTAATGATACTAATAAGACCAACAAATGATAAAACACATATTACACTAATCATTGGCTGGATTTTGAAAGCATAAATAAATTTATCAACTTCATAAATTTGTTGTGGATCAGAGTTTGTATTAGGAGTAAAAACAATCTGATTTTTCCAATCTTCTTCTACCATTAAATATGAAGCCGACCACGAAGTTGCATAGAAACAATATAAAAAAACTGGCAATAAAATAATAAACAGCAATAACTTTTTCAAATGTATCACTCCACATAAAAATATTAGTTCAACCTACTTCTTGAAGATTTGACATTTATCAAAATAATCATTGATGATACTTATTTATTCTTTATGTTTCTTTCTATATGTAGGGATTAAAAGTGATCCAATGATAAAACTTGCAAAAGAAAGTCTTCTAATTAAATCGTAGTACTCATCAAATTTGAAAAATAAAACATTCACACTCATAGCAATTGCACCTATTACTACAAAAATACAACCAAATATCATTCTATTCATCATTCTTATTCTCCATATCTCTTATAATATTTATCATGAAAATGATTTACAGTATCTTGAGCAATATATTTTTATTCTAATAATATACAAATAACTAATTTACTTACTATTGATCTTTATCGAATGAAAGTTCAATTCTTTGAACATAACTGATTTCTTTTGTTTCTATTTTGTATTATTTTACCACATTCTCTTATTTCTTTTACATGTATTTACCATTTTATTTTGTTATTGAGGTTGTGGCTCAATAACAATGCTAAGTTAATAGATATTTAAAAATTTTATACAGGTTCTCTCTATATATATGCATCAAAAAACCAACAAGAAATTCTTGTTGGTTAGAATAAAATAAAACGAATTAATATGCTGTCCATCCTGCATCACCAGTGATAACTGTTCCATTTACGAAACTTGATTCATCAGTGGCAAGAAATAATGCAATGGTAGCAATATCTTCTGGTTTTCCTAGACGAGGATTAATAGCAAGTCCTGGTTGAATTCGTTCCATTCCAAATGAGTTTACACCTGTCATAGAAGAACTGATATTTGTTTCAACTGCACCTGGTGCAATGGCATTACAACGAATTCCTTTCTTAGCATACATAAATCCAGTATTCTTTGTGAATCCAACAACTGCATGCTTTGAAGCTGTATATGCTGCACCAGCTCTTGCTCCTTGAAGCCCACCGGCAGAAGCAATGTTAATAATTACTCCATTTTTCTTTTCTATGAAAATTGGAAGTGCTTTTCGTGTTGCACGCATTACACTAGTTGTATTAATGGCAAATACTCTTTCCCATTTATCATCTTCAATATCACCGGCAGGTTCAAAGTTATCCATAATCCCTGCATTATTTACTAAGATATCTAATGTTCCATAAGTTTCAACAGCGGTATCAACAAGATTTTGGATGTCTTCTTCTTTCGCAACATTTGCCATGACTGCAATTGCTTCTCCACCATTAGATTTTATTTCTTCCACCGTATTATTTGCCGCTTCTAGATTTATATCAGAAACCACTACTTTTGCTCCTTCTTTTGCATAAAGAATCGCAATTGCTTTTCCCATTCCTGAAGCTGCACCTGTTATAATGGATACTTTATTTTCAAGTCTCATTTCAATTCCTCCGAGTATGATTAAATTTAAACTATTGATTTTAACAAACAGTTGTTGATTATCTATCAACTATCTATAGTATAATAATTAATGTATTTACTATTCAATCAGCAAAAAGCTACTGAAATGTTTGTTATTGTACACTTCTAGATTTTAATAATAGATAAATTATTTTAATGAACATCGGAGGGTATCTATGTCTAATAAAAATGAATACATAGATAGAAGGATTGTTAAATCGAAGAAAGCGATGAAAGATGCGATTTTATCATTAATGCAAGATAAAGACTTTAAAGAGATTTCGATATCGGATATCGTGAGAGCGGCTGATCTAAATAGAGGAACTTTTTATAAACACTATCAATACAAAGAGGATCTTTTAAATGAACTAATAGATGAAGTGATTGCAGATTTGGTTGCTTCTTTTCGAGAACCATATAAAGACATTGAAATACTTGATGTGAAAAATCTTACAACGTCTGCTGTCAAAGTGTTTGATCATGTTCAAAAATATTCAACTTTTTATTCTTTAATTGTCTCTACAAGTGTTTTAGCCGGATTTCAGCAAAAATTTTGCGAGGTTTTAAAAGAACTAACTTTGAATGATTTAAATGAATCAATCCCTAACTCAAAAGTAAACAGAGAATTGCACGCAAGTTATCAGGCTTATGCTATTTTAGGGTTAATCATCGAATGGATTCAGGGGAATTTTAAATATAGTTCAAGTTATATGGCTGAACAATTACTAGAAATTCTAAAACATAATAAATCTGCTACATTTATCAACACTAAGAATTAAAAGAGTAATAATACACAGCTATTCTACTATGTTTACCTTTTCATCTTCCTTATTGATATCGTTATAGTATCCTTATGCTATACTTTCGAAGTGATATTCACTTTGCGCGATAATAATATTTCTAAAGCCATACAACTTTTTTTGCTGTTTTCGTAAAGTTTATGGTTTTTAGTATTCTATTGAAACAACTCTGTATAAAGTCTAGTGAAATCTTTTCTTCTACAGATTGTACCTTTTATACGATAAAACATTGGTTCTAACAGATAAAAATGTCAATAAGTAACAATCTTGCTGAAAAGAGTATTTAAAAAAGTATTCTTCCTAGGAATGTACTGTGAGCCTCCTCTGAGCACAGTACCTGGATAAGTTACTTCGACGTATTTCTTTAAGAAGTACTAAGTAAGAGTTTCATAAAATCACTTTTAACATAGCCAAGCTGAACAAAGAGGATGTCTCTAAAAAGCTCCCCTTTTTAGAACACCCTCTTTTCTACTCTAATTCCTTATTTATGATCAATAATGGACCAAAATGCTGGCTTAACTTTATATTCAGGGTCAAATACAAATGGGGCATCTTTTCCAACACCATCGTTATATTCTTCTGCACGGTCATCCAACCATGTATGGTTATCTGTAATTCCCCAGAGTGTCACATTACTAATTTTGTCATCTAATTTTTCATACAATTTGAATAATGCATCATAGCGATCAGCTTGATTTATAAACACTTCAGCTGGAATTTCGTCGTATGTTTTATATGCAGGTCTCGGTGGCCATCCATAAAGGCTAACATCAAGCTCTGTGATTTGATTATCTAATCCAAGGCTAGCAAATAGATTAATAGAATCTTCGGTTTGTTGCAATGTTGGCCATCCAATTTGTATATGAGATTGGTGTCCTACTCCATCAATTGGAACACCTTGATCTAAAAGATTTTTTACTAAGTTATACAAATCATCTCTTTTTGAAGGTACTTCTGTATTATAATCATTGATATAAAGGTTTATATCTTCGCCACCATATTTTTCCGCTGTTTCAAAAGCTACCTTTATAAAGTCAGTTCCTGTAAGTTGATACCATTCTGAATTTCGTAATCCCCCACCATCATCAATTACTTCATTGACAACATCCCAAGATTTCACATCATTCTTATAACGTTCAACAATTGTTTGCACATGAGTTTCAATACGTTTTAATAAAAGTTCTTTATTTGCTTTCCGTTTCAATGGATCTGTTTCATCTACCATGGCATTGCCCTCTTTATCTTCGAAGAACCATCCAGGTATTTGACTATGCCAGATAAGTGCGTGAAAGCGAATTTCCATATTATTTTCTTTAGCAAATTGAACGATTTTATCTGCCTTTTCAAAGTTGAATTTTCCCTCTTCTGGTTGAATATTTACTGGTTTCATAACATTTTCAGCAACAATGCTATTATAATGACGTTTTAACATTTGTGCGTCTTTTCCTTCTAATTGATAAGGCTCTACTGCTGCACCGATTGTGAAAGACTTTTTATATCTTTGATCAAGTTGTGGAGCTGTTAATGCACTAATGCTAGGTTTATTTGTATTAGCAGCAGAAGCAGTACTCATCCCTACTGGTAATATTAAGGCTAAAGCTAATCCAGAAATAATCGGTTTTCGTAATACATTTAACATGTTTAATCTCCTTTTTAAATATATTTTTTTGAAAAGGTTTTCATTAGTTAATATCTGAAAAAACACCATTCCTCCTCTTTGTGAGAATCTAGTTAAGATATTAAGTAAGGGCTTTCAAAATCTTCTATATGTAATAGATATCCTAACTGAGATTTATTATAACAGCGCTCACTTAGTTTAGATACCCAACAAACTAAGTTTTTCAGTGAAAAGATAAAAACAGTTATATAGTAATAGAGTTATATAGTGTTAAAAGACTACTATGGCGAGAATTTTAGCTAATAATAGAATGAAATGTGGTTTCTAAGTGCTAGTTTAATTAAACCTTATAAATTGATTAAAAGTTATAAAATTATGACAGAAGATAAAATCAGGTCTGTTAAAAAGACCTGATTTTGTTTTTTACTTATTAATTTGTAAAAAATGAGTTGCATTTGGTAGAAAACGAAAATTGGTATTGTGCAACTCAAAATGAATATTATTTGTTTTTATTTCTTTTAATAATGTGTCTAAATGAGGGTATAGTTCATTCTTAAATCCAACTAAAGGATAAATTCGCATTGTTCCACCCTTTTTTAGCACTCTTATCATTTCTTTCAAAGCTTGCTTGTGAAATTCCAGATCAAACTGATTTTGATATAAAAATAGAAAGTGATTGCAAAGGATTAACGAAAAGCTATCATCAGCAAAAGGAAGATTTGGTAACGCAGCTGAAATATAAGTCTTACCTCTTTCTAATGTATAACTTTCAATAAATTGCTGAAATGATTGATTTCTTATCTCTTTATGTTGAGTGAGGTTTCTGTAATAGTCCCATGCTAAGGAATCTTTAATAGTCTCTAGCTTCTCATTTGCAATAAGCATTTCCTTCTCACCAAACTGAACCATTTCATCCACTGATAAATGATATAGAGGATCAACTGCTATTCCCTTATATCCATTTTTATTCAATTCAGATATAAATGAAGATGCTCCCGATGCAACATCAAGAACTTTGCCAGTTTTTAATAAGTGTTCATCTAGCATAAACATATCCTGATATTCCTTGAATGATCGGCATGTCATAGCTACACCTTTTTGTTCATAATATATCGTTTTATTCATGCTCAGCTCTCCTCTTCTCTGGTATACTAAACTCAACTCTGCTAAAAACACTCAATTTCATTATATTGTAGAATTCCATAAATATACAGTATTATTTGTTATTTTACTTACGTGAGTGTAAGAGTAAGAAGGTTGTGAAATTGATGAAACCAATTTATTGGAATACCATATTGTTTGTGGCTGTATTTTTTGCATTTGTTGGTTTTGATTATTTTAGAGAACATACATTTAATTGGACAGAAAACTTTATTCAGACTTAAATTTATGTGATGATCTATATAGTAATAATGGTTTTATTTGAAAAAGGTTTTAAGAAGAGGAAAAGTAAGTAATTCGTAGTTCATGACTCTTATATTATTTTAATAACAAAAATCGTTTTTAAGAAAATTGAAAAAATATTAATATGCAGAAACTTGCAAAATATGTTATATTTTAATTAAATAACGTGTATAAATAAAAAGAACGGTAAGGTGCACGAACACCCTACCGTCAGCACAACACAATCCTCTTCATTAAGAGAGAAGCAAAACTTGATATGATCGTAAAAACCACCCTATCTAAGCTGTGGGAGCTAAAGGGTGGTTTTCACTGTTTCTTGTCGAATGACAAAATTGTGATAATCAACATTGCAAATGCAATCATAAGACTAATCGCTTCAAATGTCGTCATTAGCATTCACCTCCCTTCTATCTTCTAGGAGGTTGAAATACTTCCACCCTTAACTCCGATTGATGTTGTGCCTTCAATAATTATATCATCAAATAATGGCAGAGAATGGGATATATTTCAAAAAAATCAAAAAGAACACTCGTAATTGGGGAATAAGTTCAATTTTGATATTCTAATAACAAACAATCTTGATACTCTCCTTCATGAAGTTCATGATTTGTAAGTACTTTGACTGTTTTAAAACCACAATTCACATAGCATTTGATTGCTCTTGTATTTCTAATTTGTGGGTCCATAACTACGCGATCTGCTTTTTTATGTTCGATTAAATAATTTACAGTTGTTTTTACAAGTAAAGTGCCAATTCCCTTGTTCCAATACCCTACTTCTCCAATAAATTGATCTGTGCCATAAACGTTCTCATTTATATATCCCAATTCTTTTATCATCTCATCTTCTAGTTGATAAAATTGAATATAGCCAATTTCTTTACAATCAAACTCTACAATACATTTTATCTCTTCATTCTTAGAATGAAAGAATACTTCCATCACTTTATCTAAATCAAATGGGTTATCTCTTCCTTCATAGTACTCAAGAACTAAAGGGTCAGAAAGCCACTTAGTTAACAAGGATTTATCTTTTTCTTCTAATTTTCGAACTTTTAATTTTCCATTCTGAAACAACAATATCATTCCTCCCCTCAATATTATTAAAACAGCTTATTTTAAAACATCTTTTTACTTACAATTTAATTTTCTATCTTGAAATTGAGTTTGATCAATATATAAGTATCATATAACCCACTTTATTGACATTTACAGTTTAACTTAATTGTTTTTTGTTAGTAATTATCGAAAAAAATGAGACTGTGAGATAAGTTTAAATACTTATGTCACAGCCTCGTAAGAAATTTTTAAAAGTTTCATTCTAAGAACACTATTATTTTCAAAGTGTTTGTTGTTATTTATTTTTTGAAAACTCTTTTTCCACAGGAATTTGTAAGTTGGATATCATGTTATTAACAGCACTAAACAGTGCTTTTACAGAAGAAGTCATAATATCAGCGTCAATTCCACAGCCCCATTGAATGACACCATCCAAAGTTGTTATACCTACATATGATACAGCTTTTGAACCTGATCCTATTTCAAGGGCATGTTCTTTATAAATTAAATCTTTGTAATGTATATTTAATTCTTTTTGAAGTACATTGCTTATCGCATCAAGTCTACCATTTCCAACCCCAATAAATTCATGTTCCTCATTATTCATAATGATTGATACAATCGTTTCATAATGATCATTTTGAGTAAATCTGTAATTAACAAACTCAACAGGTGTATTAATGTTCACAAATTTTTCTATGAAAATATCATAAATTTCATTTGCCATAAGCTCCTTGTGTTGGCGATCTGAAACATTTTTAACACTATATCCAAAGCTTTCACGCATATTAGCAGGCAGATCTAATCCGTACTTTTGTTGAAGCACATAACCAATACCTCCCTTACCGGACTGGCTATTAATTCGGATAATGTCACCCTCATATTCTCTACCAATATCTAACGGATCAATCAATAAATAAGGAACAGTCCAATGCTCTGGATCCTTTTCCTCGCGCCATTTCATTCCTTTGGCAATAGCATCTTGATGAGAGCCAGAAAATGCAGTAAAGACGAGTTCACCTCCGTATGGATGTCTTTCGTGAACTTTCATATTTGTTAATACTTCATAAGTGGTAATGATTTTTGGAATATTATCAAAATTTAATTTGGGGTCTACTCCGTGTGAATACATATTTAAAGCTAAAGTTACAATGTCTACGTTTCCTGTTCTTTCACCATTCCCAAACAATGTTCCTTCAACTCTCTGCGCTCCGGCTAGCATCCCTAGCTCAGCATCTGCCACTCCAGTTCCTCTGTCATTGTGTGGATGAAGTGAAAGAATCACATTGTCTCGATATAGAAGATGATCACTCATATACTCAATTTGACTTGCGTAAACATGAGGCATTGACATTGAAACTGTTGCAGGTAAGTTGATAATCACTTTGTTATCTGTTGTCGGCTGCCATATATCAAGTACCTGATTACAAATGTTAAGAGCAAACTCTACTTCAGTACCTGTGAAGCTTTCAGGAGAATATTGAAATTGAAAGTTCCCCTCTGTTTCGGAAGCATATTTCTTAAGAAGTTTTGCTCCAGTTATGGCAATATCAATTATTTGATTTTCAGATTTTTTGAATACTTGCTCACGCTGTGCTACAGAAGTGGAATTATACAGATGCACAACTGCTTTATTCACACCTTCCAATGCTTCAAAAGTCTTGCTTATAATATGTTCTCTTGACTGTGTTAACACTTGAATGGTTACATCTTCTGGGATCAAATCTTGTTCAATTAATGTACGAACAAACGCGTATTCTGTTTCTGATGCTGCTGGAAATCCAACTTCTATCTCCTTAAAACCCACTTGTAAAAGTAACTGAAAATAATTCAACTTTTCTTCCAGACTCATAGGGACGACCAAAGCCTGATTTCCATCGCGAAGATCTACACTACACCATGTAGGAGCTTCTGTAATATATTCCTTCTCTGTCCATTTTAGGCTTTTCACCGGAGGCATAAAGTAGCCTCTTGAATACTTTTCAATATTTTTCATTTTGAATCCCACCTTTTCTATTGCTGTTAAATGAATAAAATAAAAAAGCCTATCATCTCACAAAGAGACGACAGGCTGTGCCTACGTGGTACCACTCTAATTGATTCATTTTTTTAAATAACAAAACGAACCCACTTAAAGACTTTATGACGGTAGTCATCCGTTAAAACCTACATATCGGTCTTACCACTCCTGGGTGAGTTGGGGAATTTATTGACTGTCTTTCACCACCCGACAGCTCTCTAAACAATAATTCTTCCTTAATACTCCCAATCTTTGTGTTTGAAATATTTGATTCATCTGATTTTTCTAATTTTATAATGAATTCAAATAATTATCAAGCGGTAATTGAAAAAATTGTTTATAATTTAAAAATGTTAAAAAATTCGCTTGCTTATAATTTAGTTAAATTCTAATAATACTATTCACTTTTGGTAAATGCATAGTAACTTTATCTTTTGTTAGAAAATGTTTTAGAGATTAAGAAATTAATGAAAAAACAGAAAATCAATAATATAAGTAGTATTATTAAATTCACATTTTCAAATATAAGACTAATCACTAAATAAGTAACTAGTGAAATTAAAACGGCACCTAACCATAATTTTATTTGAAACTTTCTTTCTTTAACCGACATACTATATTCTCCTTAATAATTAGCTTATTTATTAGCTTATTTTACTATGTTACTAAAAGTTTAATTACATGTTAACGATCATATTTCCTTTGAAGATGGTTAAAACCGACAGTTTTTTATTTTATTTTGATTTCTAGTTCATGATTCATGACCCTTTTGTGATATTTCCTTTTAACACAGCTATTCCGCAGGAGACTCTACATATCCACCACCAAGCAACAAGGGTGGTGAATATCAACATTTATTTATCTTAACTAAGCTTTATTTTAAAGAACCAATTATAAATCAACATAAGCAAATAAAGTAAACAACACAAGCTAATCCATGTCCAATACCATTGCCATCCATGATATTCAATGACCATTGTATATTTTTCTAATAAATACTCAATAAAAGTAAAAAATGAAATGATTGTAATATAATATAATACTCTGATTTTTAGGGGCTTTTTTCTTGGATAACAGAGGATGAAGAAAATGGTCGTTATTGGCAAAACTGCATACTCAAATAATAGACTTGTTTCATTAGTTTTTGAAAATTCTCGGACAGGATATTCTAACCATTTTAATTCCACAACAATCAATCCCAACGCCCATGTGAAAAACTGTGATAGGAAAAAAATAAAAGATGCTTTATTTGCTTTTTTGATTGGTATAAAACATAAGGCAGTCAAACTAAAAACTAACGTACAAAAGAGAACTAGTTTTTCAATCAAAGACTTCACCACGACCTTCAATTGATGTATTTGAAAACCATTTAATATAAAGATGACACACGACAAAATAACTAGCAAAATTTATATACAAACGGACAGGTTGTGATTTATTTGTGCCTTTTAAAAATTCTTGTAAATCTGTATATACTGAAATAAAATAGACGAACCAAACAATCATTGATATAAAAAGAACATAGTGAATTATTTTCTTTAACATTGGCTCGCTAGAAGGAAAAGTGAGAATAAACCACATGAAAATTGAGGGGATAAACAAGAAATTTTGTGTAAAACCAACTTTCGTCGCGTGATTAAAAATTCTGACAGGATATTCGATTGAGCCAGTTTGTACTAAGATGATACAACCTGCCCACGTAAAAGCATGAAATACTAAAAAACTAATCATAGCTAGCCGGATCTTTTTTTTAGGGATATATAAGGTTGATACTAAAGGAATAATGAATAAAAACAAGATGATAAACTGCTCTATTGTCAAAAACGCTCACATCCTCCATGTATGTATATTAATGATTTTCTCAGTTCCTCTTTTATATTCATACATGTATTTCGTTCTCGATTTTGTTTTGTATCTATTCTAAGGAACTTCCATTACCCTTTAATTTTCTCTCGTTTGAGCTTCAATATACTTAAAACAAATAATAGTTTTTGCAATACTTGTTTCCTTCCACAAATAGGTACTTTTTATATCTGTGATTTTTGACTAGCAACTTTAATAAAGAGCTTATAATAAAAATATCCACTTCTACATGAAGTGGACCACATTTGTGTTGATATTTTTTTTTGTTCCTCTATAAGGAAATAAAAAATCATTCTAACCTATCTTTTTTTAGCTTTTTTTCATGGATTGAAATTTTCACTAATGGAGATAAGTAATATACGCAAAAATCCTCGTGACTAATTGATATTCTAGTAGCCGATTTGCCACCTAAAATAGTAATCAAATACATAAAAATGAATATAATATTTAACGATTAATCCCCACTCAACACTTATGTTCCTTATACCATTGTTTTATTTCTTTCTGAATTTCTTTCCAGTGAAAATCTGCTAAAATATATGGAAAACCGTTTTGATTAAATTCTATAATGTCAATTTTATCTCTTTCAATTTCTACTATACAAAAGTTTCTATATGGAGTAGATATCACTTTTATATTATGCTTCCCACTATATAATTTATAAATTGCCTGCTGTTGTTTTTCTGTGATTGACCATTCACCTGTTTTTGTTGGGTACTCTTTTAAATTGTTGCTTGCTTGATCTTTGTTTTGATCTCTGAACTCATGTTCTGTGATTGGTTTTTTGTCCCTCAGGCTGTCTCTAATGTTATTTAAAAACTCAACAATCTCTGCTAATGCTAGGAAAAGGACACCAGATATTATACCTGCACTAGTCCACATGAGAAATATCGATAGAATAAATTCTTCTCCAAAACCATTATCTATACTTGAAAAGTTAATTCCACAAACTAATCCACCCACTATTTCAATCCATCCAATGATAGTTAGTAATACTGCTATTTTATTTTCTTTATTAAACACCCTATCCCATCCCCATATTATTAATAGGTAGCTATTAAAAGCACTTCAGAATTGTTATCCAGAGGTAGAATGTTACCCTAGGTGTTATTTACAAGCCAAAGTAGAAAGATAATAACTAAAATGATAACAAAACATCCACCTTTTGTTGGACTTCCGTAAAATGCACGATTCCAAGTATCGTCTGTTTCAATCTTACTTTTATAACGGTTATCATTTCGATTAGTCACAGTTTCTTCACTTCCTTTGACTGTTTATAATAATTGAGAAATAGCATAATGAAAATGACAAGGTCCCTTGTGAAAAAATTTAAACAAATACAGAATAAGGTTTAGGATTAGTGAAACCCAATTTTTCTGCCAGTTTTATAGAAGACATATTAGATACATCACAATCCCAACGAGGAATCAATTGTCTTTCAAGACTGTAATCTATGTAGGCTTTTCCAATTGTTGATCCTAATCCAAGTCCTCTATATTCCTTATGTGTAGCAATATCAATTTCGACAAATTGATTAGAAGAAAAAATTGAGGTACATTCACTTACTATTTTTCCTTGATGAAGTATATAAAAACCAAAACTCTTTTTTATGAAATTTGAAACAGATCCCCAATATTCTTTATAGTAAGCTTCGTTAAATTCTAAGCTACTAGAAATCATCTTTTCTTTTATTTTTTTAATAGAATAAGAAGGAGAAAGACGCCTACTAACATATTCATCTTTACCATCAAAGTTAAAAGAGTACCGTCTGAATTGTTGTATCTCATTTTTAAGCTGTTCTTGGATGACTAAATCCCAGGTAGGTGTTGAAGAAAATAAACTAAATCGTAGGTGATCTTTTTTTCTTGCTTTATATAAATTAACTAGATCATGATTAAAATTCTGATTATCTTCTTTTCCAGCAATAACATAAATACCAGAATTAGTAGCTATTAAGAATGTTTTTGGATCTTTTGAGTCAACATAGACGCTTCCACTAATGTATTCATCTAAAATAGAATGTGAAAAAGTTGGAATATGTATATTATTCTTTTTTAGTATTTTGGTTACAAGATGATAGTCTGTTTTATGTAGTAGATTCATAATGATAGACCTTTCTTTTAATTGAAGATATAGATGCGAATTGACTTGTTTATTGTTAATAAAGTCGCTCTGTATAGCTTACCTGTAAATCTTTTTCTACCTCTTCGGCTGTAGAATTAGGTATTTTTGCATGAGCAACAAGCATTTTTGGCATAGAAGGCAATGAATCTTTACCATTCCATGTTTCTGGATTCCATAGTCCAGAACGAATAAAGGCTTTTGCACAATGAGCATAGCATTCTTCTACTATAACACCAATACCGAACAAGGGGATTTTTCCATTAACTTTACTTTTTTCAAGTAAATCTGGATCTCGAGTAAGATATGCCTTCCCATTAACTCTTAATGTTTCTCCTAATGTTGGAATGAAAAACAAAAGTCCAATATGTGGATTAGAGATGATATTATGAATAGAATCCATCCGCTTATTTCCAGGTCGTTCTGGAATAAATAAATGGTGATCATCAAGAACAGTCACAAATCCAGGTGCATCTCCACGTGGTGAAACATCACATTGTCCTTTAGAATTTGATGTGGATATTGTTAAAAATGGAGACTTTGAAATGAATTCTCGACAATGATCATCAATATGTGAAATAACTTTGTTCGTTGCTCTTTCACTTGGTGTACCCACTTCAGCCCGAAAATCTTCAAACTCTTTTTGAGTTATGATCATATCTTTAAACATAGAATCATCCTTTTTAAATGGAATATATATACAATGGTACTACATTTTTACGTACATAACTATAAAAAAATTGCAAAGGTATTATCGTCTAATCTCATAGTATATTAAAATGAGCTCAGAATTATTTCTAATTAGCGTACCATACCCCATCCTATATCTCGATTGTCTCTTGATTGAAATGGTACACTCTTTCAAAAAACATAACAGGTAGTATAAAATAATGAGTAAAATTAAATTGTTGATAAAGCTGTTTTCGCAAACTTTGTTACTTTTCAATAACCGAAACAATCGGCACTTTATTAAGGCTAGTGGAATCTTTTCTTCATAAAATAGTACCCTTATAGTGAAAAAACAGTGTTTTTAAAACGAATTTTGGTTACATAGCAACAATCGTTTTTAAAAACCCTCTGATAAAAATCAACTGAAAGAGTGATAACATGAGTGAAAAATACGATCCGAGATACCATTTACATTTAGGTTACTATGAAGATTCTTATGATTTAGAATCAATTGCATTTAAAATTCAGTCTCAAGATGTTTGGGATATATTTTTTGATTTCAAATTTTATAACTTAGTGAATCAAAAACAAAACCAAGTAGAACATGAGGATTTTGGAACTAAAATTTTATCTATAGATTGTCATGACCTTTCATATGATGATGGCGTAAAAATGTTTAAAGAATGGTTAATAGAGCAAGGTTTTATTTGATGTGATATACCGCTCAATAAATAATTACATTGAGTGGTAAAAGAGTCACTTTATTTTTTTACAGCATGGATATAATGAATCGTTTCAAAAGCTGACAAATAATCTGTTCGGTTACTAAAGTAAGATTCATTGATTGCAGTTGGTGTTAAATGTTCATAAATGAGTAATCCTGATTTTTCTAGCATACTCTCAATTTCTCGAAAAGAAAAACACGATTTCATTGGTTCTCCACTTACTGAAGCCATGTACAACATATTTTCAACTCTGTTAAACATTCCTTTTTCTTTGAAGAGATTCTCATCCGCATAATCAATAACAATAGAACTGCCTTCTGGTAAATGGGCAAACAAATTATTTATTAAACGCTCAATCTCCTCTTTAGTTAAATAATATGAAACACCCAAGAGGCTAAAGAACGTTTTTGCTTTATTATTAAACCCTTCATTTACTAAAAATTGATGAGAAAATGTATGTGTGAAGTCCATTGGAACAAAATGAAGATTACTAAGAATGTTAAATTGAGCAATTTCTAATCTTTTCTTTTTAAATTCTTGTGTAGCTGGGTGATCGATTTCAAATATTTCTAAAACGTTTTCCAATTCAGGATGTCTGAAGCAAAAGGTATCTAATCCGGCTCCGAGGATTACGTACTGTTTTACTCCTAAGTTCATTTCATGAAGTAAAACATTTTCGCAAAAAGCAGAACGAGATAATGGTGTTGGAGAAAGTTGGATTTGTGTAACCCATTTTAATATCTCTTTTGGTTTTTCATACAATTTTTCTCCCATTTCTTTGTTGAAAAACTGTATACCCTTAATCATATTTTCACTGATATTTTTATATTCTTCTTCAGAAATAAGGTCTTTAGCAAGAATATCATCAAAAATTTTCGGTGTATCATTTCTACTATGATACGATCGACTAAATGCTGCTACTAAGGAAGTTAGGCTGTATTCATTTTGTTTCATACAAAAATCCTCCAAAAAAATAAGATTCCCCTGGCCAGGAGAATCTTATTATATACAGGAATTAAATAATTGTAAATTATAGCACAAATAACTTTTTTTGTCAATTTATCACTTTATCACAACATGGAAAACTTAATTTTTTCCAAGTGTTTTGGTCGAAAAAAAAAATATTTATTATTCAATTAGAAGTATTAATCTAAAATTAGGTTGATCCAAGTATAAAAACAAAGCTTCGTTGAAAAAATCCTTTGCTAAAAGTAAACTATTTTAAAACGGGGCGTAAATCATCTAATTTCTCAAACAAATGCCACACAAATTGATCTAGTCCTTTGTCCCGATATGGATGAAATTCAGCCATTTCCGGATCATTTAAAAACGCAGAATTGGCTTTTTTTGATTTCCATTCTACTAATAATAAAACTTGTCTTGGTCGAATTTCCCCAACTGGTGCGGATTCAAGATTCCCTATCGCCACTACTTTTGCTCCATGTCTTGCTAATGCTTTGTCTGCTTCTTTTGAATAAGTAGCATAGCTTTGTTTGTCTTTTAAATCAAATAAGTTTAATGCATATATTGCCATTTGTTTTCCTCTCCTTCTTCTATGTTTATTTTTTCTATCGTTACTGGAATTCCATTTAAAACCGCATTTCCTGAAACTTGGTCGACAACAAGTTCATCTGTTAAAATATTTGAACTTACACCTGCATGTTTTTTTGCTATTTGTAGCTGTGTCTCATTTTCAAGATGTCCCCACCCATGTGGTAAACTCACAACACCTTCTTTTATTTCATCTGTAATTTCAATTGAAACGACAATACTGCCAACTCGCGAACTGATTTTAACAAAATCCCCTTTATTCACCTGTTGCTTTATAGCATTATTAGGGTGAATAAAAAGAGTACAGCGGTTTTTTCCTTTAACAAGAACAGGTAGATTATGCATCCATGAATTATTTGACCGAAGATCACGTCTTCCGATTAAAACGAGTTCCTGTTGATTTTCACTAAGTTTTGATGTTAAACGTTCAATGTCTTTAATTAATGGTCTTGGTGCTAGTTCAATTTTTGCAGTAGAAGTGAGTAACACCTCTGGAATTCTTGGCTTTAATGGTCCAAGATCTAATCCATGTTCATTTGTTTTTAGCTTAGCCAATGTTAATCCATCAGCCTCTTTTCCAAAATGATCTCCATATGGCCCAACTCTGATTAAAAAGTCTAGCATTCTCTCTGGTCCTTGATAACGATTTAAATCTTCTAGTATTCTATCCATTTTCTCTTGATAAATTGGTGAAGAAATATTTGCAACTTCGGCTTTCACCATACTCCTTATCGATAAATCATCTAATCTTTTTATAGAATCTTCTCCAAAATTTTTGGCACTAACGATTTCGGTTAAATGAAGGAGTATTTCCCATTCATCAAGCTGCTCCATAGGAAGATCAAAAATTGGTTTTGAATAATGCGCAATGTTTCTTACTGAAAGATGATAAAAAGATAGATCATAATGAGACCTTTCAAGAGGTGATGGGATAGGTAGAATAACATTTGCATGTTTTGTTGTTTCATTTAAGTAGCAATCAATACTTACGATGAATTCTAGTTTTTCAAACGATTTCTGTAAGCGTTTACTATTAGGGGCTGATAAACATGGATTTCCTGCGATCGTAATAAAGGCTTTTAATTCATTAGACTGTTCAATTTCATCACACATTGAGGATACAGGTAATTCTCCTAATACTTCTGCTAATCCAGTAATTGGGCTATGGAAACGCTCATATCTGTAAGTTTCTTGTTTTCTTGGTGTTTTTCGAATATTTCTTCCACCTGCAGCAGGCGTAGTGAATAAAACTCCACCCTCATGATCTAAATTTCCTGTTAAGATATTCAGTAATTCAATTAACCAACTAGTGATTGTTCCGAATTCCTGTGTGCTTGTTCCCATTCGTCCATATACAGCTGCCGAATCAGCATGAGAAAGCTCTCGTGCAAGCTTCCGGATCGTTTCTGCAGATATACTGCATTTATCTTCAACTAATTCAGGTGAAAAATCCTTTGAGATTTTTTCTATTTTATCTAAACCATTCACATACTCACTTAATTTTCTTAATTTAATAAGGTTTTCATCAAAAAGAGTATGAATCATTCCCAATAATAAGTAAGCATCAGTTCCTGGAGTAATAGGGTAATGTTCGTTAGCCGCTTTGGCCGTTAGTGTTTTAACAGGATCAATAACTACAACTTTACCACCTCTATCCTGCAACAAAGATAATCGCTTCTTCATATTGGGGGCGGTCATTAAGCTTCCATTTGAAACAAGTGGATTAGCACCAAGTATTAAAAAATAGTCTGTACGATCAATATCAGGAATTGGAATACTAAAATCATTTCCATACATCATCTCTGCTGTTAACTGTTTTGGAATTTGATCCATTGTACTTGCGGAAAATTTATAACGAGTGCGTAAAGTTTTTAAGAAAATTGGCGCATAAAGTAATCCTGCTAAATTATGAACATTAGGATTCCCAAGATAAACACCAATCCCATCTTGACCATATTGCTTAATTACGTTTTGAAGACCTTTTCTTACTTCTAAAAAAGCCTCATTCCAAGACACTTCTTTCCACTCTGTTCCTTTGCGTATGATCGGTTTTCGAATTCTGTCAGGATCTTCATGCAATTCTTTTAAACTAAATCCTTTAGGACACAAATATCCTTCGCTAAAAGGATCAAGCTTATCTCCACGTATGGAAACAACTTTCTTTTGCTTTGTATGTATCTCAAGACCACAAGTTGCTTCACATAAGGGGCATGTTCTGTAATGTATTTCTACTTCAGAATTCGTGTTCATTGTATACCTCCTTTAAGATACCAAACGGTTAGTATAATTTTATAATTATTTGATATATTTTACAATGATTTTAGATTTTTATTTTAAATTGCTCTAAATTGGTTGATTTTCTTTTTCATTTTGAGGAATACTTTATTCTGAAATTTTCATATCGATTATTACAGGTTGTTGAATATTTATCTTTTTTTTGCGAATACTTTTCAAGGAGGTTTTCTCCTACCTCTACTTCGATGTGTAAGGAGAGGTTTAATGGATATAACAACAACAATAAGGAGTGCTTTTATGGGAATTTTAAGCGGAAATCCACAAAATGAACCTTTACATTATGGAGAAGTATTTTCACTATGGTCCTTTTCTCAATCATCGAAAGGTATGATTGCTGGTGGTCAAGCATTTTTAAATCATTTAGGTGACAAAGATTTACATAAGCTTTTAGAAGAAATAATCAATCAATGTCAACAAGAACTAAAACAAGTTGATGCTCTTCTAAAAGATAATGGTGTAGCTTTACCACCAACTCCTCCAGAGAAACCAAAAGCAAATCTTGAAGACATTCCTGTTGGTGCACGTATGACTGATCAAGAAATTGCTGCTGGTTTATCAATGGATATCGCAGCAGGCTTAGTTGCATGTAGTTCGATCATAGGTCAATCGATTAGAGAAGATGTAGCAATGATGTTCGGTCAATTTCATATGGAAAAAGCTACGATAGGTGGAAAAGTTTTAAGACTAAATAAAGAAAAAGGTTGGCTCATCGTACCTCCATTACACCATAGCAAAACAGAAGAAAAGTAAAGGCTCTTTTCTGAAAGATTGTTGCTATGCAATCAAAATATGCAGTATAAACAGTGTATTCTGGCATATAAGGCCACTATTTTATGAAGAAAAGATGCCACTAGACTTAATACAATGCTGATTTCCTCAGGTAATTATAAGCAACAAAGTTTGCGAAAATAGCCAAAGTAAAAAAAGAATCATCATTCTCTTTCAAAGAATGATGATTCTTTTTTAACTAATTTTTATCAGTTATGAAATCCATCAAACATTAAAACTACATTGCCCTATTGGCTTGTTCAACTACATCAGATGTAATCAATCCATATTGTCCGTTTTTCCGTTTATATACGACACTCATTAAATCATTTTCGGAATTTTGGAAAACAAAGAATTGATGATCAAGTAAATTCATTTGAAGAATGGCTTCTTCTTCACTCATTGGCTTTAGTTGAAATTGTTTCATTCGTACAATTTCTTCTTCTTCATCAACTTGTTCCGTGTTATTTTCGAGCGGTTGATGTTGTGGTAAGATCATTTTTTCTTTTCGAGATTTACGATTTAATCTGGTTTTGTATTTACGAAATTGTCGTTTCAATTTTTCTTCAACAAGATCAATAGATTTGTACATATCGGTTGTTTGTTCTTCAGCTCTTATCGTCAGATCCCCTATTGGTACAGTTACTTCTATACATTGGTTGTTTTTAAAAATTGATAAGTTTATATAAACATGAAAAGTGGCTTTTTCAGGAAAATAATGTTCTACTGCACTACCGATTTTTTGATTAACATAATTTTTTATCGCATCAGTGATTTGTAAATTTTTGCTGTGAATAATCAGATTCATTTTATGTTCCTCCAATACTGATGATATATTTGAACTTTGTTGTTTTACAACTCCAAGGAAACAGCACTGTACAAAAGCATAGTTGCATCTTTTCTTAATAGGATCGTTCCTATTTTGCTATAATCACAATATTTCCAGTGCATAATTAGGTTTATTAGTAACAATCTTTCAGAAAGGCTGTTTTCGCAAACTTTGTTGCTTTTAAATACCAGAAGCAATCAGCATTGTATTAAGTCTAGTGGCTTCTTTTCTTCATATAATGATACCCTTATAGTGAAAAAACACTGTTTCCACTATGAATTTTGGTTACATAGCAACAATCGTTCAGAAAAAGAGCATTTATAATATGAAGTTACTCTTCATCCTTAGGAGTTCTAACAACTAACACATCACATTTAGCGTAACGCAAGATGTTTTCAGATACGCTTCCAACTAAAATTCGTTCAACTGCATTCATTCCAGTTGCTCCACATACAATAAGATCTACTTGATATTCTGGCGCTATTTCTTTAGAGATCTTTGTTTTAGGTGAGCCATATTTTATGATCGCATCGACCTGATTCAAACCCATTTCTCTAGCTGTTTCCTGATATCTTTCTAACAGTTCGCGCGCAAATTTTTCTGCATTTTCCACCATTGTAGTATCTGCATACAATCCATAAGTGGAAACCGTTAATTCACGAGAATCAATGATGTTACAAAGAGTAAGCTTTGCTGAGTTTCTTTTTGCAATAGTGACTGCCTTTTTAAATGCCCATTCCGCCTCATCGGAACCATCTATTGCCACAAGGATTTTCTCATAGACCATATTCATGATCATCTCTCCCTTAAGATCTAAGTATAGGAAAGTTCTTCCTATGTCTATATCTTATCTTGTCGTAGATCAGTTTAATGTGATAAATATCACAAACATTCGTGTATTTTTCTAAGATTACATAATAATATTATTGATGGAGTTCTTGAAATTAATTGTTTATGATTTTTAGATAAATATGTATAAAAAAGAGACCAAATCAATTTAATCTGGTCTTTTAAATGGGTAATCCCTCTTATTCTTTTTTACCGTTCCCTTTATTATCTTTTTTCTCTTTTGCTTCTTGTTGCTTTTGTATAGATTTACCTTTAACTTTATTTTCTTTTTGTTTATTTTCTTCTGTTTTCGTTAATTTCTCACGTTTAGGTTGCTCGATTTTCGCCTTTTTTTCCTCTTGTTTCTTGATTATTTTCTGTGCTTTTTCTGCTGCTTTATAATCAGTTTTTACTTCAGTTGTTTTTACTGTTTTAGATACATTTGCATTTTGTTCTTTTGTTACATCTTCTTGATCATTCTCTAGATTTTCTTGGTCAACATCTGTTGTTACTTCACTAACAACTTCATTTGTTTGATTTGATTCTGTCGTTTGAGCTTCTTCAGTTTCTGTTTCACTTTCTTCTTTTTCTTTATTTTCCTTTGCAAGTTTTGCTAACTTTTTGTTTATTTTCTTTTCAAGCTTTACTTGAGCCTTAGTAATATTTTTCTGGATAGCTTCTTTTGCTTTAGGATTTTCCACTTTTTCAAGAACTGCAGTTAGTGCCACGATGTTAGCAGAAAATTTCGCTTCTAGTTCAGCACGAACTGAGTCCACAGAGTCATCGTTTATGTTTTCTTCTTTGTCTTGATTATTTGTTTCTTCTTCTTTTTCAGTTGTATCTTCTATTTCATCTGTAGTTTCTGCATCTTCTTCTAATTGGTTTTCTTCTAGATCTTCTTCTAATTTTTCAAGTGCATCTTCTTGATGTTCTATTGCTTTTTCAAGAACTTCTTCCGCTAATTCATACTCACCTTGAATGAGTAACTGTTCCGCTTCTTTTATACGCTCTTCGGCAAATTCAGCAAGTAGTGAAGCTTCTTTATCATCACTAAACGTTAAAGCAAGTTTTACATTTTCCATTAATTTTTTAGCAAAGTAAAAAAAATCACTTGGTATTAGAGACACTTCTTCATCTTCAACTTCTTCGTCAATTTCAACAACTGAATTATCATTACTGTTTATTTCTGTTTCAGTTCCTTCCACTTCTGTAACTTGCTCTAGTTCAGTCACATTTGTCTCTTCAATAGATTGGTCAGTTTTTACTTGTTCTTCAAATTGTACGTTCGTTGATTCTTCAGCAAATGCTTGACCATTTCCTATAGAAAAAGCTAAAACCGAAGTAATTACTGCTGTTGATAAAACGTTGCGAACATTTTTGTTCATCATTTGTCAATCCTCCTATGAATGTAAGTATAAGATCATGATGCTAGATTGCATGTAACCCTTGCTTGCACAATATTTACCATGAAAACTACTAACTTAAATGATCTTTATACAATTTCGATGAACGATAAGCTTTTTATGTCTGTACTTTGAAAACTTTTTAGGAAATTTGTTCATAGATATTTATTCCAGTTCACCCATTTTTTAAGTGTATAGAAGTTTACTAGAACAAGTTATGATGTTGATAGACAAAATCAAACATTGAGGAGTTGTTGTTTATGAAAAAGACAATTATTGTAGCAATTGCATCAATGGGTTTGATCACTACGGGATTTACAACACAAACATCTGCGCATGAGTTAACATATAAAGTACAATCTGGAGATTCGCTTTGGAAAATTTCGTCACAACAAAATCTTACTGTTCAACAATTACTTCAATATAATAATTTATCATCATCAACTATTTATGTAGGACAAGAATTAACACTAGTAGAACCACATAATCATGAAACAACAATACAAGGATCTTATACAGTTAAATCTGGAGATTCACTTTCTTTAATAGCAAAAAATCATCTCACAACTGTGACAGATTTAAAAACAATCAATTCTTTAACATCGGATGTAATATTTGTTGGACAAGTTTTGACGATTCCTTCAACTAACTTGTCGACTACAAAAACGACAACCTCTTCAACAACATACACTGTTAAATCAGGTGATTCATTATGGAGAATATCACAGCTAACTGGTGTTACTGTCAGCGACCTAAAGACTTATAACAATTTAACAACTGATAATATATATGTTGGACAAGTATTAAAATTAACAGGAAATTCTACAGTTACAAAGCCTCCATTACAAACGTTTAATGCTGATGCTTTAGTTCTTGAAGCAAAAAAATATGTAGGTGTTCCATATGTTTGGGGAGGCAATACACCATCAGGATTTGATTGCTCTGGATTTTTAAATTATGTTTATCAAAAACAAGGGATCTCAATCCCTCGTACAGTTGCAACAATTTGGGAAACAGGTAAAACAGTATCTATTCCTCAAAAAGGTGATCTTGTGTTCTTTTCAACTACAGCACCAGGACCAACACATGCTGGAATTTATCTTGGTGATAATAAATTTATTCATGCAGGTTCATCTACAGGAGTAACTATTTCTGATATGACAAACTCATATTGGAAGCCACGTTATTTAGGAGTGAAAACAATTCAATAAATTTAAAAGGGACAGAATAGCTAGTTTTCTATGACTAGCTATTCTGTCCCTTTTGTATTATTTCCACTAGACCTTTAAAAATTTTATAAAGGCTCTAGTCTAGATGATGATTGCTAAGTGACGTCTAATCTGTTGTAATCAGTGTTTTATCGCATTAAAGGTGCTATTTTCATAGGGGGAAATGTCACTAGACTTTGTACAGAGTTGTTTCCTGCAGGATTCTGAAAACAATATCCTTCACGAAAACAGCCTTATTTAAATACAGTGATTATTTTTTGCCCGTTTTTCCTATCTTCTGTGTAAAAGAATGAAAGTTGATCATCTTCTTTATATATTTTAAATTGTTCTTGTGCTTTTTCTGATAATTGAAATGCACTTGTTTGGTTATCCATGATTAGCTCGACTGTATGCGGATCGATTTGTCCAACTAATTCACCAGATCCTGCAATTTCTACTAGTGTTTCAGCTTCTGAATTTTTCTCATTTATTTCTACAATAGCCTCTTCTTTCCTACTCGTTTCTGAAATTCCACTAGTCGTTTCTTTCTTATTTACATCATCAATTCCGGTCTGCTCACTTGTTCCACAACCAGTTAAAAGAGTACTTACAAAAACGAAACTTATAATAGCACTTCTCCTTTTGAATATCATAAAAATTCTCCTTTATTAAACATATATAATGTTTCATATAATAAGTCGAAGATATGGGGGGGATGGTTACAAATGCAATTTATTTTTATATGTTTTTTATTAAACGAAGTTTGATTTTACAACTGAATGAGAGAATAAAGTAAAAGCATTTGGAGAAAAATATTTAACTAGAAGTATCTTTATTTGTCTTCTATATTTGATATTGTCGGAGGATTTTATGAACAGAAAGGGAGTAATCAACCGAAATTCTACACCGTTTTTCATTTTAGCGATCATTCATATAGGAATGATTTTGTATCTAGTTTATCGTAAGCAAGGAAAATTAAAATGGTTTGTTCTCTTAGCGAATATAGGTTTTTCATATGTGTTTGAATATTTCATTTTAAACCTATTTAATGCATATAAATATAAGCCGTCGATCCTAAAAAATCCTGCTCTTGATAATATTTTAGGAGCCATTTTGTCTCAAGCTTTTTTTATACCAATTACTGCGACATTTCTAACGGTAACAAAAGCCAATTGGTTATGGAAATTTGGGTTTAGTATATACTTCTTTATCATTGAAAAACTGTTTATTAAATTAAGAGTTTATCAATTGATTTGGTGGAAATCCCACTATACGTTGATTTTATTGCCAATTGCTTTTTCTATTAGTGATGGGATGCAACATGCTCTAGAACAAAATGAAAAATGGGCACAAAGGTTGGTTCATTACCTCTCTCTTGTTGTCATTAGTATAACCCTCTTGTTTATTCCTGCTTCTAGTAAACAAATCAGATTTGGATTTGGGTTTTATCGTTCATGGAAGAAGCATTTTATTATAGCTCCACTTTATAGTTTTTATCTTTCATTTATTGTTTTTATGACCTCTACTGATTTCAAGCCTATTAAAAAAATGACCGCACTTCTGATGATGTTCTTTTCAGATTGCTTACTGTGTCGCTTAAATATTCTTAAAACTAGTTTTCAATCTTCATTAACAAGATTATTTTTTCATATTTTTATGATCTATTTGTCAAATTTCTTATATTATATAATAAGAAGACAGCCCCAAAACTCTTAAGGCTGTCTTTTTACAAGCTATTTTTTTCGGTCGTTTCTTTCAAAATGACATTCGTTACATACGGCAAACTTAAAACGTGGATGAAGGCTTTTTCCACAAACTTTACATCCTCTTCTTGCTATTTGAACTCCTGATTTCAAGTTTTCATGAATGTTGTCACTAATTTCTTCACGAATTCGTTCCCAATAATGGGCTTCTGTGCTTCGTCCAAGTTTATACAAAAATAATAAATGAAGTCCTACTGATTTATAAGATAATTCTAGTTCTTCAAGACTTGACTCTTTTATTTGTGGATCAGGTAAATCTTGTCCATTTATTATTGCTTCAAGCTTTTGTTTCCATTGAAGTCGCAAGCTTGGTTCATTTGATGAAAAAGGAAGATGTAGAAATCCATACAAATCCGCCACAGAGAGTTTAGCTTCAATTATGGTATCTTCGACCATGTCATATAATAATTTTTCTTCTGTTAATGTAGCTTTCTTTGTACCCATTGGGCTTTTAAACTGATCCCAAAGATAAAAAAACAACCCGAGTTTACGTGAATATTTTTGAAATCGTTCTAAAACAGAAGTAGTTGGAGCAATAGCAAAGCCTTTTAATGGATCATCTTCTTGTTCAAGTAGGCGAGTCATTGTTTTTACATTATGAGTAAACGCTACTTTCCCAATGTTATAAATTCCTTTGCGACCTGCACGACCTGCTATTTGTTTTGTTTCTTGTGAAGTTAAATAGCGTCTTCTTGTTCCATCAAACTTATCATTTTCTAAAAAAACAATTCGTCTAATCGGCAGGTTCAAGCCCATTCCAATTGCATCAGTTGCTACAATGACCGTAGTTTCTCCATTAATAAATCTTTGCATTTGTTTTTTTCTTGTTTCAGGAGGCATGCTTCCATAGATCATACTGACTTGACGACCTGAACGTTGTAGCTCAGATGCTGTTTCAAGAACTCTTTTTCTGGAAAAGCAAACAAGTGCATCTCCCTTGCGTGTTTGATTTAATCTAAACAAATTTGGTTCAACCTCTAATGGTACATCTCGATAATATTCATGTATTTCGATGTGTGAATCACCAAGAACTTCTAGTATCATTGGTCTAGCGTTAAAACTGCAGATAATGTGAACTTCCTTCGCATTTGCTTTTGTTATCGCCTTATACCACGAAAAACCACGATCTTTATCTTCAATCATTTGAGATTCATCTATCACAATAACGTCATAATCATCCTTTTCATGAAACATTTCGACTGTACAAGCAATATGCTTAGCACCAGTAACAATCTTTTCTTCTTCCCCTGTTTTTAGTGAGCATGCGATTCCTTGTTCATTTAACCGTTCATATATTTCAAATGCTAATAGGCGCAGTGGTGCTAGATAAATGCCACTAGCTGCTTCTTGCATTTTTTGAATCGCTTGAAATGTTTTACCTGTATTTGTTTCTCCAACATGGAGGATATACTGTATATTTCGGCCAGCTGGTGGGTTGTACTCTCTGCCAAATATATCTTCGATCATTCGAGCTTCTTCTTCTTTTCGACGTTTAATTGACTCTAACTCTTCAATAACTCGTTTCTCTCTTTCTGAAAGATCTTTATCAAAAATTTCTTGGTGTACAGCTAAATCAAAGGGAATATCAATTAATTTAATTAAGTCTGATACATGTTCTTCCATTAAATCTGCAAAAAATTCTCCACTTAGATCATCAAAAGGAGGGAAAGCGACTTCTTTAATCAACGATATTGGTAATGTTTCTTGATATGTTTGATAATAATCATCAAATACATGTGGAGATAAATGTTCCATAAGCCAATTAGGTCCAAAATCGAATAAATAACTAGAAATGACTCCTTCATATTTTTCAGCTAGATGTTCTTCATATTGATAACGATTAAAGCCGGAATCCATTTCATCAGATAAGTAATGGGAAAAAACGTCATTGTCAGGTGATAAGATTATTCCCTTCTTCTCAACCTCTATCGCAAGTTGTGAACCAACTAAATAGCGAACATATAAATATAACTCCTCATAGTGCTCGCCTAGTAACTGATCAATATAATACTCAAGCTTAGAAATGAACTTTCTTCTAAGTTCTCGTTGACCTTGAAGCTCCATCCTTTCTTCAAAAGCATTTTTAGCTTCTGTCTGTTTTTGTTCCCAATCACTTGGTTTATTTGCATAAATGGAGTTAAGCCAGCTTAAAGCATTAAATTGTTCTAGGTCTCGTATGTGATTACGAAACATTTGATTGATCAGCTTTTTACTAATACCTTCAATCTCAAAGCCTTCTTCAATTAGATATTCTTTTTTTTCTGAGTTTGAAGCATGACTTGCAGCTGTATTTAGCCATGAATTTAGCCAAAGCTGTTCAATATATTGTGATCGTTCTCTTAAATATTGCTCATAAGAAACAGGATCCTCTTTCGATTCTAAATATTTATATATATCATCTAAAACCAAAGACTTTGTCCGCTCAACCGCCTTAGCATGATGATTTTGTAAAATTTTATTCATGTTATAACTCCTCATGATAAATACTATCGAATTTATTTGTTAATATATAGTTTCTATTACTTGCTATGATTCATGTATGTCATTTTTATCTAAGGAAAATATAAAAAACCTCAATATCTTATTTATATATAAGACATGAGGCCTTACTTTAATGGTTTAACCATATTATTTAACCTTTAAAAGTTCAACAAAATGTGAGAGTATCACAGCAGTTAATCCCCAAATCACTTTATTTTCATATTGATAGAAATATTCATCGATTTTTCTCGGCTGCCAATTATAGTTTCTTCCACCTGGAATAAGATCATATGGAAAATCATCTTTTGGTTCTAGCTTTGTATGCACATGATAAATTTGTGGATTTGTCTCTAGAAAAAATGAAAGTGGAACTGTAAAGATTTCTCCGACCTCAGAAGAATTTGGATTTATCGCGCCTAGATCATTAATGTAACCGACATAAGGATAAACAATCATCCCATAAGGGGAAACAAGGAAATCAATTGGGTAAACATCTGAAATATGTTGATAAGTTAACCCAAGCTCTTCGGATGTTTCTCTTATAGCCGTTGCTAAAGCTGATTCATCTTCTTCATCCATTCTTCCACCAGGAAAACAAATCTCTCCAGGCTGCCTTCTTAATTGTTGAGAACGGACTTCAAAAAGGATATGAATATCTTGATCAACTTTAATTAAAGGCAAAAGAACTGCATATTTTGAAAACCTTGCATTTCCAAGAAAAGAAGGTGTATGTAATTGAACCTTGTTGAAGATATCATTTAACTCCATAACATCACCTCATTCTTACTTTCCTTTATCATAGCAAATAAAGTAGGTGTTTGTCTCAAATCGAATTTACAATCGCGTGGAACTAATTCTGTGAAACAAGAAAAACCGGGGCGTGACAGTCACCCTTAAGTAATGTTACAAGTTCATCAGATTGATCAATGTAAAGAAATGCTTTTGTGATATCTTTCTTTAGGCCAAAATATCCTTTTGAAACAACAGGTGTCTTAAAAACAATTTCGTATCTTAAATCATCACTTATACCAAATATTCTAGTCAATACTCTTGGTAAAGCGGTTACATGAAAAACATCTTTTGGATGTACTATACCTCCACTTTTATTATATGTAAGTTCAGCTTTTTGGATGTTTTTTATTTGATTAACGTGAAAGGTTAACTCTTTTCTTGCTCCTATTTTCATCTCGACTATATTGTTTTTGATTCTAATTGGTGTATTTCGAACCCAGTTATAATCCCCCATCATATAAAAAATACTATAAACATGAAGTCCTAAAATAATATAGGCAAATGTAGGATCTTCTTTTTTTAAGAAAATATGTAACACAATCATTTCAATCACTTGTTCATGAAGTAAAGCAATGAATAACCAAAAATATCCTGAGTTTTTGTGTAAAGAAAATATAGTGCTATCAGAATCTACTTTCTTTTTTGTCCTCCACTGAAAAAAGGCGTAATATAAAATTTTTGACTCTTTGATAAGTATTGTTATAAGTGGATTATGATCTATCTTCCCTTGTTTATATTTAATAAAAAGAAATACAATGAAAGATTCAATTAAAACGATCAAAATAATCATAGTGACGATCATCTGTTTATCCATAGAATTCCTCCTATTTATGCTTTATTAATTCAAGCCAGAAGATTAGATATTGCACAATCCCCATAGCTACTAAAAGAATAATAGGAAAGTATGGAAAATCCTTTAAATAAGCAGTAAGTGCAATGGCAATTGGTATAAACGAGGCAAAAAAGATGTACACCTTCCTTGTCGCTTTGTAGGTGATCCATTGAAGTCCTTCGTCTTCTTCTTTAAATTCCATAGGAATCAAGCTAGCCTTCACTTTATTTTTGGGGTTTCTCATATTATAAATTGGTATGAATGCGATCAATAGTAATATTGGAATTCCTAAAACTAAAGGATCTAAGTTCATCCAATTGGGAACTTCATTTGTATAATGGTTTCCTAACATAACAACGCCAAAGCATAGTATAAGAATGGAATTAAATAATGGTGACTGAAAGATCCTATTTAACATTGCTCAATCTTCTCCCTCTAAATGAAATATTTGTTCAACTGGAACTTGAAAGGTATGTGAAATTTTTAAAGCGAGTGTAATCGATGGTGCATAATCTCCTTTTTCAATTAATCCAATCGTCTGTCTAGAAACTCCAATCTTATCTGCCAGATCTTGCTGAGTTAAACGAAATCTTGCTCGTAATTCTCGTACGGAATTTTTTAGCATTCCATTTTCTCCTATTCTTAGATTACTTACAGTGTAAATGATTATATACATAATGACAACGATTATTGTCATTATGCCATATTTTTGTAACATTTTTCACTGGATTATCTCAAAGGGCATGTTCATAGGTTTGCATTTCTAATATGATTTTTTGCATATAATGATCTTTTATAGCGGAGTAAGATCTAAGAGTCATTTTTTGAGGGTTTCTTTAAGACTAATTTCTATTTTCGAGTATATTATCGTTTTTTTTACAAATTATAAAAAATAATAATAGGTTCTTTTTTAGGAGGTTATTTTGTGGAGCACGATAACATTCGACTTACTTCAACGGAAATTGGTGGATTATGGACTACATATATACAAGACAAAATGGCAGTGTGCTTTTTATCTTATTTTCAAACATATACAAAGGATGAGGAAATTTCACCTTTGATAACAACTTCATTACATATATCTCAGCAACATATTAAACAAATTGAAAAGATCTTTACTGAAGAAAATTTCCCAATCCCAAAAGCTTTTACAGAGAAAGATTGTAACTTATCCGCACCTCCCTTATTTTATGAATTATTCTCTCTTTCCTTTGTCTACGGTATGAGTCGAATTGGTATGCCTACTTATAGTAATATAATATCAACAATCGCCCGTGAAGATATTGTTGAGTTTTTCAGTGAATGTTTGAATTCTTCAAAGGAATTATATATAAAGGCTTTAACCCTAATGAAGGCTAAAGGAATTTACGATCGACCACCAAAGATTGATTATCCAAAAGAGGTATCTTTTGTTTCAGACAATTCTTACTTAGGTTCTTTTATTGGAAGTAAAAGACCACTTAATGTAATGGAATTAACAGAACTATTTTTTCAAGTAGAAACCAATTATTTCGGTAGTATGTTATTAACTGCTTTTTTACAAACTGTCAAAGATGAAGAAATAAAAAGTTATTTTGTTAGTGGTAAAAAACTATGTGAAAAACAAATTATTATGTGTAATGAAATTCTTCAACAAAATGGGATGCAAGGTAATATACCAGTTAGCATGGAAGTGACTGACTCCACTTCTGCACCTTTTTCTGATAAGTTAATGTTATATCTTATAAGTAGTTTAAATTCGGTTGGAGTTAATTATTTGGGTCATGCTCTTTCCACTGCTTTAAGAAAAGATTTAGGGTCAAAGTATATACGGCTATTACCAGACCTATTATCATACGCTGAAAAAGGGGTCAACTTATTAATTGAAAGAAGTTGGTTTGAACAACCTCCTCAATCATTAGATAGAGAAGAGTTAATAAAAGGAGAAAAATAAAATATATTTAAATATCAAAACAGTTCCGTGATATGATGAAACTGTTTTGAATTTGTGGAACAACTTTCTGTGAAACAAGAAAAACCGGGGCGTGACAAGCACCCTTAAAATAACATCTGAAACAATCCTTCTTTAAAACCCAAGTTGTAGATGTAGTATAGTCCAAAGAAAAAGCTTATTACGCCAGCTGTTCTAATTAATAGAGTATTTAGGGTTAAGTTTTTTTGTTTGCTTATAGTAAATGGAATACCTATTAAAGTGGTAAAACATAACATGCCAATAATTGTTCCGCATCCAAAAATGAGAATATACAACGCGCCTTCCCAAATTGTTTTTACAGTCGACATTGTCAATAAAACTAATGCTGCACTTCCTGCAATACCATGAATAGATCCAATAATCATCGACTTCAAATATGGAGTCTTTTCTTTAACTTGGTGAGTGTGTTCTGGATTTCTACTATTCTTTTTCGTACCTACCATACTAGTAATCCCGAGATAAATAAGCATAAATCCCACAAACATTTCAAGTGATAATGTCCAAACCTCTGGAAGTTGTCCTTTCATTATAATGAAGAACATCCCAACAATAAATAGAGTAAAAGTATGGCCAATCCCCCAGAACACTCCTGCTAAAGAAGATCTCGATAATTTTTTCGTTTTACCTGCAATAGTAGCAACAGCAATGATATGATCTGGTTCGATGGAATGTTTAATTCCTAAAATGAATCCTAAAAAAAGGACAGATATAAAGCTAACAACCATATTTACATTCTCCCAACTGCTTTTTATTTTTGGTTCTGGTTAACATTTTGTTAATTTCCGTTACAATAAATTTGCTATCTTGATGAAGATTAATGAAAAAGGCTAATGTTTCTAAAGGAATTCTTCAGAGGCCCAAGCAGCCTCCTGGACGCGAGCATCTCCTTCTGAACTCCCTCAAGCTTTTCTTATAGGAGTTACCTTTATAAGGCCCAGATAACAAAGAGCCATATATCTCAAGTCAAAAAAGTAGTCAAAGTACATATAATCCACTATTATAACAAACCCTATCATGAGGTGTTTATTGTGAGTAAAAAATCTTCAGTAGTTTTTTTGAAAATCATCACTTTGATTGGATTGTTTTTATTACCATTTGCTATAGGTAAACGATCATTTAAAGATTGGGTTATTGTATATCTCGTCAGTTTTATAGGTAATTCTTTTGCTGATCGTTATCTTGTTTCAAGAGGTTATCTAAAATATAAAATCAGGCCGTTCCCTCAGAATTTTGCCATTCATTTGCCATTCATTTGCCATTCGATTTTGTGCATTATCCCTTATTTTTACTTTATTACAATCAATTGACATTAAATAGTAAACCATCTGGCATCTTGTTAAAACTTTTCCCATTTGTTATTCCACAGGTGCTTTTAGAAACGTTTGCAGCAAAAAATACTGATTTAATTACTTGGAAAAAAGGCTGGTCATGGTATCACTCGGCTATAAGTTTAATTATTAAACTTTTGTTATGTAGATCAATCATTTCTGCAGTGAGAAAAATCAATAGTGGAAGAATTTCTATAACGTAATTAGAGAAAAATCGAGCATCAAATTTTTTTTCATGCTCTCTTCCTTTTAAGTTATGAGAATCCACCTGTATCTTATTGGAAATTACAATAAATCTGTTAATTCCTCTTCGCGAAAGTTATCCTTAATACCAGGCTTTATTATTAAATAATTATAAATTTCTTTTGCTGAATAATCTTTCTTTAAACCATTTATAATCGTTGATAAATACGAATGAGAAGGTTTTTTCCATTCTACTTCGGAAATATCCCAAGGTGCAGTAAACGTAAAAATCGGATGACCACTATCTTCTCCAAGATAAAGAATGTTACCATACCAAGATTGTGAATTAAAAACACAAGATTTACTATCTTTAATAACATTAAGATTTAATTCAAATTCTATTCCATTATTTTCCTGCACCACAATATCCATAAACTGATCTGTTGTTATTAAATACTTCTTACTATATGTCATAAAAGAATTTTCTTTCTTTAAACCGATAAAAGCAACACCTTGCGAATTCCATTTTTCTGAACTTTTTGCAAAATAAAGTTGATGTTTCATCACGTGAATTGATTCTTTTAGAGGCAGTGATTGATCACGACAACCCGTTTCTATCTTACTTGATCCCTTGGGCATTCCACCTTTTATGTAACATAAAAAACGATCATTATTAATGTTCGAACCATAACTTGCATACCAAACATACTTCTTTTCTTTAACTATATCCTCCACCTACTTTTAATTGGATTTTATTCTTGAAAATTTAAAGCTACTAAATTTTCATCGGCTACCATTTGTCTTTACTAATGGTTTCTTCTAATCAACCTAAATATTATTTTTGTAGAATTGAATTATTTAAAAACGAGAAAAAATTGATAATTTAACAACATTTTTTTCATTTCTCTATTTTTAAATTTTATAATTGAGCGTTTGATTGAAGTCTATTTGAAGTCTATTTTAAAACAGTTTATTACAAAAAGTTTGGTTGTTAGTTATTCTACTATAAATCGTTCAAAAAAGATCTTTTTATTATTTTTTAGGAGGTATAATAACCGGTAAGTGAATTTGTGCAATGTGATAGGTATTTGGCTTGAAAGGAAAGTAAAGAATGGAAAAGTTGGAGAATTTATAATTGCCTATCTTAATTATTCGACGTGTATCTACAAAAGTCGGGGCGTGACAGGCACCGCCCCTAGGAACTACACCTCAATGATAATTGGCATTATCATCGGTCTTTTCTTTGTATGTGAAAAGACGTATTGGCCGACGGATTTTCTGATTTTTTGTTTTAGGACGTTCCATTGGGCTTTGTCTGTTTCTTTTAGGTCATTTACTGTCTTTTTGATAAGTCCAGTTATGTCGTTTAATAAGTCGCTTGAATCTCTATTGTCTACGAATCCACGAGATATTGTATCTGGTCTTGAAATAAGCTTTCTTTCTGTTTTACTCATTGTTAACACGATAACAAGCATTCCATCTTCAGAAAGTTGTTTGCGATCTCGTAACACAATATCTCCAACGTAATCTAATCCGATTCCATCCACATACGTATTACCAGCTGGAATTGTGCGTGTTTGTCGAGCTATCGAATTTTCAAGATCAACTACTTCACCATTTTTTAAAATAAATGTATTTTCTTGTTCAACACCAACTGTTTCAGCTAGCAAACGATGATGATGAAGCATTCTATATTCTCCATGTATTGGTATAAAGTATTTCGGTTTCATTAATGTTAACATAAGCTTCAAGTCTTCTTGATATCCATGACCAGAAACATGCATGCCTTTACCTGATCCGTAAATGACAGTCGCACCAAGAGCATATAAATTGTCAACAATTTGAGAGACATTTTTTTCGTTTCCAGGTATAGGGCCAGCAGCTAGGATAACTGTATCTTCCTTCAAAACCTCAGTGCCGCGGAAGTTTCCTGTTGATAACCTGGCAAGTGCAGCCATCGGTTCTCCTTGGCTACCGGTACATAAAATACATACATTCTCTGGTGAAAGTTCTTCTATTTGGTCTTGTTCAATAATCATACCATCAGGCACATCAAGATAACCACGCTCTATTGCTATATCGACAACATTGATCATACTTCTTCCTAGTAAAGCGATTTTACGATTTGTTTTCATCGCTGCATCAACAACCTGTTGTACTCGATTAATATTTGACGCAAAGGTTGATAAGAAAATCTTTCGTTTTGCTTTTCGAAATGCTTCCTCTATATGCTGACCAACAATTAATTCTGATGGTGTTGAACCAGATCGTTCTGCATTCGTGCTTTCAGATAAAAGAAGTAGCACACCTTTTTTTCCAATTTCAGCCATCTTATGGATATCTGAATGCTGATTGTTAACAGGAGTTAAATCGAACTTAAAGTCACCGCTATGTACAATTGTTCCTTGTGGTGTGTCAAAAGCTATTCCGAGGCAATCTGGAATACTATGATTTACTTTAAAGAATTTAGCAGTCATCTCACCTAATTTAATCTCAGAATCTGATGTAATCTCATGCAATTCAGTTTCACGAAGAATCTTATTTTCATTTAATTTGAGTTCGATTAATCCTAATGTAAACCTAGTTGCATAAACTGGAACATTTAATTTTTTTAAAAAATACGGTATACCACCAATATGATCTTCATGTCCATGAGTGACGATTAACGCCTTTACCTTTTCACTATTGTCCTCTAAAAAAGAAACATCTGGAATAATAAGATCTATACCTAATAAGCTTTCATCTGGAAACTTATTTCCACAATCAATGACAATAATGTCTTCGTTATATTGAATAGCATACATGTTTTTTCCTACTTCATTTAACCCACCTAAAGCAAAAATTGATAGTAAATTGTTATTTGAGGTCACATTGATATCCTCCCACTCTAATTTGTAGTTTTAATATGTGTTTTTCTCTACACAAATATGTATATCTTGAGAGTAAATACCATTGTTTAAAGGAGATGTGTGTTTATTTATCTATTGATTGTTAGAAAATATTTTCTATATAAAAAATCCTAAATCTTGAGAGTATTTTCGAAAAAATGTCGTACAAGCTTCAAGCTCTGAATAGATTGTAAAAGTACTATTTAAAAAAGGGCGTGACATTTTTGAGTATTCTTTTTAGCTATGTATTATTAGGATTATCGCTTGCAGCCCCAATAGGACCAGTTAATGCGGCGCAAATTGATCGAGGCTTTCGCTATGGATTTTATCACTCATGGGTGATTGGTTTAGGATCAGTGACAGCAGATATTGTTTATATGATTATGGTTTATATGGGCGTTGTTCATTTTCTAGACAGTCCTTTTATGCAGACGTTTCTTTGGCTGTTTGGTTTCTTTGTGCTCATTTATACTGGAATCGAAACGATGTTAACAGCGAAAAAAGAAGTCAAACATAAGCGAAGTGATTATGAATCATATGTTAAAACATTTGTGACAGGATTTTTTATGTCAATATCTAATCCTCTAACAATTTTATTTTGGTTAGGTATATATGGATCTGTTTTAGCAAAAACAGCTGCTACATATGAAAATTTACAACTTTTCATTTATAGTGGAGCAATTTTATTAGGGTTGCTTTTATGGGATTTTATAATGGCCATCGTCTCTAGTACGTTTAGAAAAATTCTCACACCAGCCTTAATAACAACAATTTCAATGATTTCTGGTCTTACATTAATAGGTTTTGGTATTTACTTTGGCTTGCAAGCATATGAAGTGCTATTTAATTAAGGAAGAGATAGAAATATATAATGTGGTATTAGATATATTCACAGTGAGGATTGACGTCAGTATTTATATATAGGATATTTTTTATGAATGTTTATTCCTATTTCTTGTGAAAATGGCAACTCTGTTTCGAGAAAAGGAAAATCCGAAGTTAAAAGTTACGAAGAGACTCAGAATAAGCTAAAAAAAGTTTGATTTTCACCAGCTGAGAAGAGTGCTTTTATATGAATTCTACAGATACTATTTTAATGAGCTAAGTACTAATGAGAAAATATTTAATTTGCGAAACATTTTTGTGTATAGTTAATTTTTTGTTATGTACAATTACCTATTCCTTCTTCTAATAATACTTTAATAATGGAAGGAGGAATATGCCATGGATATATTATCACCTAAGCATAAAAACAGACAATGTCGAAGCTTTCCAAATCTAATGTTTGTAATCACACCTAGGTGGGTTTTATAAAAAATTAACGAAAAGACAATATAAGCTGAAAAAACAAAGGAAGTCATTCGAAACCGACTGTCTGCATATGATAAAGTTGACTTTCACACTGATTTAAAGAGAAGTGGAGACAAAGATAATGATGAATGGCGGCAATACTATATAAGAGATGATGAAACATCGCTCTCTAATTGTCCATTTCTTAAAACTTAAAAAATGAGGATAAGACGTAAAAAAATATATAGCGTCTTCTTTATTATCTTGTCTTCCTGTTATTCTAGCTCTATCTGAAAATTTTGTTGCAATAATTATTTGCAAACATCAAATTAAAAAAAGCTGATAATGATCATGATATTCTACTTAAACGAGTAAATCATTTTCTAATTTTATATTTATTGCATGCTTTAATAATTTTTGTAATAAAGCAGCAAAAATAGCAATAACGATTGATATAAACGTGATAATCAAACCTAAAAGTAATATTCCAGGATTACCCGCATTTTGTGAAATGAGAAGGAAAAAACCAACAATATACAAAAAACTTATAGAGAATGCACTGTATTTTATGTACTTTAAAGCTCTTACAGATAAATCTGAGAACGCTTTGTTAAGATCTATATTTGTTAACAAGTTTAAAGCTTGATATAAAGCAAAGAAAAATGGGATGGCTGTCATATAAATTCCGAAAAGCAGTGGATATTGCAAATGAATAAACTCTGGATACATTTCTGCCAAAACACGTGATTGCCATGGTAACCAAAACACACATAAACAAAGGATTGTCATCCCAATAAGAAAAACAGCTATTTTCAAAAAAATGGTTGTTTTATATTTCATAAAAAATGCACCTCACTTATTTATTAATAAGTTCAGTTTATCTTAATATTTATTGTTTATCAATAAATATTTATTAAAATATAGTGTGGTCTTCCTGTTTTTTCTAAAAAATGATATGTTCTTTTAGCTATTTTCCTTAAGCTGTTGTTTATCTAAATTTACTAATTAAAGAAATTAGTTTGTAACTATATTAAGTAAGTATTATCAATGAAAATAAATATCTCGTTGAAGCAACCACGGTTATTTAATTTCCAAGTATTTGCTCATTAAATAAACGGATAGGATATACGTTACCATCTTGTAAATTCTTTATAATTTGCAAAACAACATCTTTTTCTCGTAAATCGTTTTCTTCTAACTCCAACAATTCTTCTAGTTTAAGCCATTTGTAATCTTTTATTTCGTTTCTCTCAAGAGATAAAGAACCACCACTCAATTCTGCTGAGTAATGAAAAAGAATAATTTGGTTATTTGTATGACTTTTAAAGTTATAAACACCAGTTGTGTTGATTAACTTTACATCATAACCAGTTTCTTCTTTTACTTCTCTAAGGGCTGCCTTTTGTATATCTTCTCCGTATTCGATTCGTCCACTGGGGAAATTCCACTTATTAAAAGCTTCAGGCTTTGATTCTTGAATCATCAATATTTTTCCTTCTTTGAATATAGTAGTGCTAACAACCAAAATAATATTCTTATGATTCATTTGATTTCTCCATTTTCTGATTATCTTATCTTGTATTTAAAGGCTCTGTTAAACTTTGTGGTTGATTTCCGTTACAGGCATTCGCTTTCCGCGGGCGGTCCGGAAGCCTCCTCGGCGCAAGCGCCTGTGGGGTCTTCCTTCGACACGCTTCTCTAAGCAGGAGTCTCATGCCTTTCACTCCAATCAACAAAGTTAAAAATCAACCTTAAGCTTTAACATAGCCTATTTAAAAATCACTTTTTCTAATTGAGATGTTATGATGCATATTTTTCGAAAACTAATTTTTTTGTTTTTCAAATATTAATTGTATAGATATTGCTTGACCATATGCTGCGAAAGGTAGAGGTGAAAATGTATGTAGTCTCCATCCCTTTTCCGCATAATCACTGATAATTTTTTTATAATCTTCTTTAGGCTTGCCATTTAAAGCTCCTACTTTTATATTGACAAACTCATATTCGTACATCGCGTTCACTCCTATTATTTAGTATGTAATTTCATCCTTAATACTAATTTAGATACAGTTAATGTAACGTCAAATCATCGATAATATATAACATTAGAAAGTAAAAACCTTTTGAAAAATATACGATCATCTAATATTGTATACGAATTATTTGGTGGAAAGTTCCATTTATACTAATCAATTCAACGAACTAATATGATATTATTATAAATATATTAACTAAGTATAGTTCATGGTTAACAATAAAATCTTTTTGAACTGAGGGAGAAATATGTATAAACTTCGAGGGCATCAACTATTTTGCCTTTTGGGATATCGGGGAATGGGCTATTCACAAGAATATGTGAAAAATATGACACAACTTCATCAAAAATTAAGAAGAGATCCAATGACAAAAATTAAACTTGTTAATGGCCCTGATCAGTTATGTGAAAAATATCCAAATTCAGGTGAATATCATTGTCAGAACGATTCAATCTATGAACGAGATGCTGTGATTTTAGAGAAATTAGGTCTTAATATCGGACAAATTCTATACTGGAAGGATATCGAGTTACATGTTAAAAAGTATGTCGTTCCTTCTGATATTCAAACTGTTTGCGAAACTTGTTCCTGGCGTTCTTATGGTGTTTGTGAAGAAGGAATTCAGGAGATACATGAAGGAAAAGGTTTGAGAGAAATTAGGTAGGTTGTTTCCTTAATAAATTAATCATTTAACGAAACTCTGTTTTCTATTAATCAGTTAAGCTGAAAAAACAAGAAACTTCCATTGCTCTGCAGACATAAAATTCGCTCAATTATCATGAACGAAACTAGCCCTTACTCGTAAATTCGTAGGTTACTTTGGTCATAATGTTTATGAACAATAAACAAAAACAAATTAGAAATACATTACGGGAGGAGCTAGTTATTATGAAGAATACCATAAAACATGTAGGTTTAGACGTTTCAAAAGATAAAATTGCATTTTCTTTTGCTGAAGAGGAAGCTGGTCCTCCTCCTACCCTGCTTAGGTCTTAGCCTTTCCTCTAGTAAATGTACTAAAAAAAAAGATTTTTAAGAAATAATCCACCGTATATTAGAGCAGCACAAGTTATAATAAATAACCCAACCATTAAAAATCCGTAAACAAATCCTTTACCCATAGAAAATAAGTCTAAGAATATATTTTTAAAAATATCTATTATTTTTCTCATAAATATCCCCCCTAAAAAGCTATCCCCCCTTATTTTACCATTTTTTCACTTAGCTAGCTATGTCATTCTCACAAAGTGACGACTTTATACGTTAAAGATATAGTAAGAGTTTAAGTCTTTTATTTAATAAGCAAAAATATTTTATATTTATGAAAAATAGCAGCTCATATGTTAATATTAAGTCATTGTTATTATTTAGGAGGTACGAAGAGTGGGTGTAAAACTTTTACTGGCAACTATTATTTTAATAATCACTGTTGATTATTCTTTGCAAATTATTAATTCTGAGGCAAACATTTATCACTTTATTTTGACCCCAATACTATTAATTGCATTTATATCCATTGTTTATCATGCATTAAAGATCAAAAAATAAAAAACTATTAACCTAATCCTTGTGTTGTGAATTGTTTATGTTAGCAAGATTAATAATTCATCTAATAAACAGAATTTTAAGAAATAAGAGACCTATATATCTCGCCTATCATCCCATTCAATTGATGAACACCTAAGTCTGCATTTGTCATAATAACCGCACCTTTTTCTAAATGAGGAAATGCAAACATCATAGATTGGAAGCCTACTCCCCAACCCATAGATAAAATTTCTAATTCTTTATTAGAAGCTTCTAGAAATACACCTAATCCGACCCAATTTTTATCTTTTTGTGATGAAATCATTTCTTTTGCTAAATTTTTTGAAATCCCAAGTTTACTTTCTCCTTTTAAAGCATTCATTAGTTCAATAACTAATTTAGCTAAATCTCTAGAATTAGTCCATAATCCTGAAGCTGATGGATAAGGGTATATAGGATATTTTGCTTCTACCAATTCTCCGTTTTTATTATGGCCACAAGAAACGTTCTTTTTATTTACTTTCAACATGTTTGTATTTAAATAGCTATTCTTCATTCTTAATGGTTTAAATATTAACTCATTCGCCACTAGATAAAATGGTTTTCCTGTTACATCTTCAATTATTTGCTGAACAATACAAAAGCCAGCATCTGAGTATTGGAATTCACTCTCTGGCTCGTACTCTAAAGTAATCGGAACCTTACAATAAGGTGTTTTTCCCTCTAACAATTCAACCATTGAAGGAATATCTTGAGCTGATTTTAGTTCAGAAAAACTACCTTTAGGATCTTTGATTCCAGATTGGTGACTAAGTAAGTTTCTTAACGTAACTTTCTTATTTTCGGTAAACCCATTTTCAGGTATTTTCCATGATATTAGACTGTCAGTTACATTTTTATCTAAAATTAAAAGTCCATCTTCAATTAGTTTTAAAACGATCATTCCTGTTAAAAGTTTGCTAATAGAACATGCATTAAAAATAGATTGTTCATTTACTTTTCGGTCACTTTTTGTTTCTAGTAAACCGTAGTGATTAGTTGTTAAAATTTTACAGTTTTCAATCAATGTCACACTTAAACCATTAACATTATAATGTTTCATTCGTTCTTCAATGTTGATTTTTTTTAATTTCATTTGTCTACCTCAAATTCATTTGATAGAAAAATTATAACACGAATGTTTGTTCGTTTGTGTATATTTGGTAAAATATAAGTATAATTCCAGTTGAATTTTCTTTATAGGATATTCTATGCCTACATTTATTCCTTCCAGCTTTTATGACTTTTATTGATCAATAATCACTAGTGAAAAAAATGTTAACTCACCCCTCATTCTTCTATTTTTCTTCAGCTGTTTTTTATAAAAGTTTTAATAGACAAATAGCTTATCGTTTTAACCTTTTCAAAATTTGTTTAGTAACCTTTATTCTAAGATCTTTATTTGTATTATTGAAATTGCTTAATGGAAAGTTCATAAAAAGTTCACTTATGAGAAAAAATCTTTACATATATAATTACAGGTATTCTCTAAAAAGAAAGGATGTTTTACTTGCCGAGTAATAAAAAAGAAGGAATTATTTTTGCAGTTTTCATGTGTTTTGGAATGGTTTTTATTATGTCTACTTACAACATCGCTTTACAAGGATTTTCATCATTAACAGTTTGGAGTGTGGTGATTCAATTTGTCATAACATTTTTCGTTGCATTTGTCGCCGAGTCATTAGTTGAACCAATAGCACGAAAATATGCATTATCATTTAATTATGATAAATCAAAACAAAGAAATGTAATTTTGGCCATTTCTTTGTTTATGGTTCCAACTATGGTTCTTATTATGTCAGTATATGGACTAATCTTAACTTGGATGTTTAGTGGAATTGAAGGATCTATTTTTACTACTTACCTAAAAATCGTTGGTCTAAATATAATTGTAGCTCTTCCAGCACAATTACTAATTGTTGGTCCTATTTCAAGAGGACTTTTAACTAAGTTTGTTAAACCAAAAACTCAGAAGGCAGAATTAAACGTGTGAAAATAATAGCGAGCTACAAAATGTAGCTTGCTTATTTTAAAGAATATACCTTGCCTTGGAACAAATAACGCATTCAGTGATAAAGAAGATACTCTAAGTTTCTTTTTCTCTGTTTCCATTCAGTATCGATTATGCTGTAATAAACTGAATTTCGATAAGTTCCGTTTTTCCGAAGCATATGATTTCTTAGTACTCCTTCTTTCACGCCACCTATTCGTTCTATTGCTTTCTGTGATCTGATATTATGTTCATCTGTTTTAAATTGAACTCTAATAAATTTTAACGTCTCAAAACAGTGCGTTAATAATAGATATTTACACTCTAAGTTAACTTCTGTTCCCCATACAGACGGAGTTAACCAAGTCCAACCAATTTCTAAGTTTTTATTGCTATGTGAGATATCTAGAAACCTTGTACTTCCAATCACTTTACTTGTCTCTCTGTTTATCACTACTAAAGGTAATTGCGATCCGTCTTCTTTTCTATGTAATGCTTCTTCTACAAAATCTTCCATATCCTGATATGTATCAATAGATTTTGGTAAATGAGACCAAATGGACTTGTCTCTGCTTATTTCAAATAATGTCTTTAAATGTGACGTTTCCATAGGGACTATTTTCACGAAGATTCCTGTTAATTCTTCAAATTCAATGCTCATTTTTATCCTCCATTTTTCATGAAATTTAGCTATCTGGAAATTTTCTGGTAATTATTGTTTGAAAGCAGATTACTATTCTCTTTAAGGATAGGAATAACCTTTGTTGAATTAGTCAAGATTCCTGGATAGCCTTATCTATTTAATGAAGTTTATAATAGGCAAAAATAAAACATACGATCGTTATACCTAAATAGGATACAATACTTTTTATCTTTTCTTTTAAAAGAACATTCTCTATCATACCCAACAAATTGATCACACCTAATACTAAAACAAGAAGACCAAAGTAAACACTAGTAAACCCTTTGAATACTGACAAAATAAATAGAATAATTGCAAAGACGAGTAAAATGGTATCAATATAATTAGGGATAATCTTTTTTTGATTTTCCCGATCCCTAAAAAATAAACTTATTAAAAAATGCCATTTATTTTTGTGTTGTTTAATCACAAACACCTCCATTTCATAATTACTTTTTTAAAAAAAATACAGACCTCCAGAGTGGTCCTATACTTCCGAGAATGATCCACTACCTTTATTTCTAGCTATGTAATCTATTGCTATAAAGAGTATGAATAAAAAAATAATTTAATAAATTCAAAATAACCTCCTGTAAATAATTGTAACATTTATATTTTAAATGTTAATTTTTTGCATAATAAACTTACTTCTTTTTGAAGTATGAAAGTAAAAATGAATTACCCCTGAATGTGAAAAAGAAAATAAAAAAATAGATAAACTCCAAGTGAACTCATACTAGAAGTTAGTAGTGCAATGAACAAATAAGGATTGTATCTTTTTTGGTTATTTCTCGTTAAGAAATAAAAGATAGATAGGAAGATACTAAGAATGAACGTAGCTAGCCATATCTTGTTTATTAAAAGAGATCCAGATAAAAACAGAAAGTTTATGAAATATATAAAGTTCGCTAGCAGAAACAAACTTAATATAAGTCTCATCAACATGATCTCCTCCGTTTTATAAATAATTTTATCTAATAAAGCTGATAGTTTTCTCCAACCATAGCCTCTTCTTTATACGTTGAACTCCAGATATTTATATGAACTTTGGCAATACCGCTAAGATCATCTAAAGTAGCTTTTCTATTCATAACGGAACAATCATCCTCCGTTGTTGAAAGAGGTTGAGACATAAGTATTTTAACAAACTTGAAACCCAAACAATGATAGTAGGTGAAGTGACGCCTCTCCTGTGATATACTTCGCTTTCCATAAGAAGCTAGCAAGCCCGTGCTACACACTTTTGGGTCTGGTTGTTGCTTTGCATCCCACAGGAGTCTACGTATATTTCATCTACTTAGCTATTACTTTGTTCGGAATTTTTGTTAATTACTATGTCATGTCCCACCCTCTGTTTTAGTACAAAAACATTTCCTCAATTATTATTGTGTTCTTCTTCAGCAGCCATCGCTATTTCCTTTGTTTCATGAACTGTCCCAAATGGATGTTGTGGAGGTGCATAGATCGAGTAAAGTTTAAGAGATTGCTTACCTGTATTGATTAAATTATGCCATTTTCCAGCAGGAATGATAATAGCATAATCCTCAAAAACTTTCTTCTGAAAATCTAAACGATTTTTGCTATCTCCCATTTTTACAATTCCTTGACCTTGTTCAATTCGTAGAAATTGGTCTAGGTTTGGATGGATTTCTAAGCCTATTTCTTCTCCAGCTTTTATATCCATTAACGTGAGTTGCAAATGTTTTCCGGTCCATAAAGCCGTTCGAAATGTATTGTTTTGTTTGGTCGCTTTTTCAATGTCAATAACAAATGGTTTTGCACCATAATCTGTTAAATGATTTCTTACATCTTCATTTAATAGACCAAAACGTGCTGCATTTTCTTGTTCACCTGCTAAAGCCCACATAAGCATATGATGAATTTGTGGTTGGTGCACGTGAAAATAATTTCTCCGGTCATTTTCATATCCTTCGATTTCCAAATTAAAAGCTCTTTGTAAACCTTCTTGATAACTGTGATATGTTATTTCATCAGTATTGTACAACGGCTGTTTTCCAGTAATGTTGAAATATAAATTAGTGAATTGTGTAAGAGTAGCCTTTTTTCTTTCTATTGCTTGTAGAATCTCATTTTTATGTGTTTCATTTGGTGTGTCATTAGCTAATTTTCTATAAAACTCGATTGCTGTCGCTTCTCGTTTCATCACAGACAATAGTACATTCTCTGATTGATTTTCGTCTGTTTGAGGAACTCTTGGATCTAAATTAGAGTTAAAATTTTGTCTGTTATCAATTCCGTAATATAGAGTTTGATACGAATTGGGCACATAATACAATTTACTCATTCCCTTCTAAGGTTTTTTCATCGTATCATATGCCTAATTTTAGAAAATGTACGTTAAATAATTAATATTACTGTTCATTTTAAAGTTTGAAGTTAATGTTAATATAACAATCATGAACTATTAAACATAGATTACACATAATAGCAAGAATACAAAAAGAATCAAAAATATAATATCTTTCGTATTTTTCTTTGTATTATAAAAATTTAGTTTTAAAATAAAATAAATAATCCCAGCAATTGTGGTCAATATGAGGATTGTAACCAGAATTTGATGATGATTTGTTAATTGTAAATAACAAATGAAAATTGTATATAATATGGTTAATCCTTTTTTAGTGTTTGTGTATTGTTTGGGGTTGAAGATATTCTCTTTTATAGTAGTTTTCTCTATCATCGAAACCTCCTACATGTACATTCTATTGAATTATATTAATAATAAGTGTTTTGCATCAATCCGTATTTAAGTTCATTTCAAAAAACATCGTATTTCTATCATAATTCCTTTTTTTACCTTTATCAATGAATAATTATTTAAAACTGAAGATTGATAGGGAGTCTAGCTTCGTTTTTGTTTTATAGGTTTTAAGTAAATAAAAATGCAATTACCTATTATAGATAATCGCATTCATAAGCTTTATTATTCAGTTACTTATTTTCCCAAACTTTCATTATTATCATTTGCTTTATTTGCTTCAGCATGTTTTACACCTTTGCTTACATAGGGTTTTGCACTTTTCGTTTTGTTTGCCCCTTTTTGCCAACGAGTCCAACCCTTTTTACCTGTGCCTCGACCTGTTCCGCCCTTACCTTTTGCTTTACTCATCAAATCAACTCCAATACTCTTTGCCCAAGTTATCTATATCATTAGTTAGTTTCAACCATATTATTTGGATAAAAACAAAAGAATGAAGTTTAATCATATAACATTTAAAGAATGAATTAAATAGGTATTCATTTTTAATGTCGAATTAGCTTCATTCTTACTAGAAAAGCTTGAAAAAGTGACATGTATTTTAGCGTGAAACCTATTAAAATATTAGAGGCATTCCACTTTCACTTCTTCAACTATAGAAGTTCCTTCACTTTGTTCTTTGTCATTCCATTTCCAGCTTTCAACTAGCCTTAATCTTCCATCTGAAAGTATTTCTGGAACAGACTGACACTGACCACCTCTTAGTTCCTGCTTTATGTTCACATGATTATAGTTGAATTGTAAATGCCCATTTTCATCAACAAGTCCAATTAGAAAACCTTTAATAATGTCTCCACCGCTATATGTTGCAGAAAGTATATCACCTTCTTGTTTGTAGTGAAAAACAGTTTTAGAAGAAACTTCACCATTCTCTGTGTTAACAACGGCTACAAATGTTCGATTATGATAATTAATCATTATTTGTACGTCTCCCTTCAATTCGGAATAGAACAACCCGATTATAAAGCTATGAAAAAATTAAATGAAATGAAAAATCAGAGCCAAATACTAGTAGCTCTGATTTAACTGCTAAATGTAATTGAATTTTTAAAACATGTGGAACAATTGTGAAACAAGAAAAACCGGGGCGTGACAGGCACCTATTACTGAACTAGTTCATCCACCGATTCTTTTCTATGTACACGTTTAATTGCTTCACTAATTAAAGGAGCAACTGAAAGCTCAACGATTTTATCAATTCGCTTTTCGTCTGGAAGAGTAACTGAATCTGTAATGATTAGTTCTTTAATTTTTGAATTTTGAATTCGCTCGATTGCTGGTCCAGATAAAACAGGATGTGTGCAACAAGCGTAAACCTCTTTTGCTCCATTTTCAATTAGAGCGTTTGCTGCTAAAGTAATTGTTCCTGCTGTGTCAATAATATCATCGATTAAGATCGCTGTTTTGCCTTCAATATTACCAACAATATTCATTACTTCAACAACATTTGGTTTTGGACGTCTTTTATCAATAATTGCTATAGGGGCTTTTAATCTATCTGCTAATTTACGAGTACGTGTTACGCCTCCATGATCAGGTGAGACAATAACAATATCCTCTAAATTTTTACTTTCGAAATAATCGGCCAAGATTGGTACCCCTAATAAATGGTCAATCGGAATGTCAAAGAATCCTTGAATTTGTGGTGCGTGAAGATCAAGGGCAATAATACGGGTTGATCCTGCCGTTTGAAGAAGATTTGCAATGAGTTTAGCCGTAATTGGCTCCCTAGCTCTTGCTTTACGATCTTGTCTCGCATATCCATAGTAAGGAATAACTAAGTTGATTGTATTTGCTGAAGCACGCTTTAATGCATCAACCATTATTAAAAGTTCCATTAAATGCTCGTTTACTGGGCTGCTAATTGATTGAATAATATAGACATCACAACCACGGATACTTTCTTCTATATTTATTTGGATTTCTCCATCACTAAAACGAGTAACAGAATTCTTTCCTAACTCGATTCCTAGAATATCACAAATTTTCTGTGACAAAACAGGATCTGAGTTTAACGAAAATACTTTCATATTAGAATCTTCATGTTCGTGTTGATTAGACATAATAAAGCGAAAACCTCCAAGGAATTTTTATATTTTATCATTCGACATAATTCTATTCTACACTATTCTTAAAACGTTCAATAGCGACAATTTTGATAAAATTAAATTTTTTTTGTATCATGTGTTCTTTTTTTTATGTATTTTTAAGGTTAACACTGAGCTTTTTGAAATATTTTGAAATTAATTGAATGATAAATCTTATTAGCTACATTATTTAACTATGAACTGAACAGGATTAAGTAGTTAAAATTATATACATTATTTGTTTGTACTAGGAAGTGAAATTTGCTTTCAATTTTCTAAAACCAACAAATAGAATGAAGATGATTAAAATTGTGATAATAAAAGGAAGGATCTTTGAAAGTAAATTCATCCAATGAAAAGGCGCATCATGTGTATATGAAGCTTTTTTCCATTGGTTTTCTTCCACTTCGACCGCAATGTTTGTATCTGTTTTTAGATTGTTTATTTTATAATACTTTGTTCCCTTTGGATAAGCATTTGAGGCATTTCCATAATATTCTCCTGTCATATCATCAGGGATTGTTTTGACTTCTCCAATGATTTGACCAATATCACTTTCCGAGACTTTTTCATTCGTCACTTCATAGACATGACCTTCCCATACGACAAAGGGGAAAGCCCAACTTAAACCTTGGGCTGATGAAGTGAAGGTAACAAAAGACAATAATACAATTATACTTATTTTTTTCATACCTACATAACATACCCTTCTATTCATGATATTTTTATTTTTCTAAAGATTTATAGTTCAGTGTAATTGGATGGTTTTTTTTCATAGTTGCTTTATACAATGTGATCGTCCCAACCTTTGGTTTAGTAGAATCAGAATCAACTTTAAAGCTCTCATCTAGTGAGATGGTCCAAGCTGCTTCATTATGATTCTTTAAAACAATAGCAATTGTGCCAAACTGAACAATGTTATCCCAAAGGAACAATTGAGTTTTACCATTTTCAGAAACAGATATCCCTTCTTGATTACTGATAACAGTGATATTTTGACTTTCCCACCTACCGTGAATTTCTGCCCCAACATAATAATAAGAATGACCACTCCCCCGATCACCATAAGTTCCAATGAATTGCTGAAGTGTTTGATCTGCTGCTTTATATGTCACCGCTACAACATCATTTGCTAACCATTTTACTTTGAAATTTCCATCAATAGACTGAGGTAATCTTTCTTTAGGTCGAGCTAAAATACCGTAATAAGATCTAAAATAAAAGGTGTCGCCACTTTCTACATTTTCTTTCACAGATAAAACATGCTTGAAATTAGGTGATATACTTGTTACATTGTTTATTCTCTGTTCACTATCAAAAATGAGAATACTATGTAGAATGATGAAACTCACCACAATAAAAGCACCATAAAATTTGTTTTTTCTTGTGAGCTTTATTAAAAGTAAGATTGCTAGCGTTAAAAAAGTAACACAGAAAATATTGAAAATGTAAAATAATCGGTTGTCAATATACTCTACTTGATATTTTTTAGAAAATAATAAGAGTCCAATTTGCAAACAGAACAATCCAATTGCAAAAAGAAATAAAATGAAACCAATTATTTTATTCCATGTTTTCTGTTTCATTTGGTGAAACCTCCATTGAAAACTCCCATGTTTTCCCGCTATCTTTTGAAATGAATTTTCCTTTTACATTCCCACCCTTATAGTCACCATTAGGACCTTGATTAACCAGTACAGCCAGCCCGTCATTTTCCTTTACGGGTATTTCTGCTGATACAAAGATTTGTTTGTATTTTTCAGGAATAAGAAAAGTGGCTTTCTTCCAGGAGTTTCCTGAATCATGTGTAAAATAAAGATCTGGTTCCTGAGGGTTTATCGTGCCAAAAGAAAGAAATCCAGTAGATACATCAATAAAACCTCCATCTGAAATTAATCTCGTTATCCCTGAATTTGTTGTTTCATTCCAATTTTCCCCTGCATCAGTTGTTAAAAAAACATGTGATGATTCCTGAGACATCGTTCGATTGCCCGAAATAATGATATATCCGAATGTATCATTAAGAAATTCTACTTTTCTAAATCTTATAGCCGTAAACTGTTCCGTAATAACATGTTGATCCCATGTTTTTCCTTGATTAGTAGAATAAGATAATAAAACCTTGTGATGATCACTATAAATGAAAGCAATTCGATTGTTCGTTATAATATAACTATTTTCAATCAGTTGTTTCTTGTTGCCATGATAATCACCATAAAATAATTGGTTGTGATCAACTGGAACTTTAATCCAGTTCTTTCCTTTATCAAATGTGATGTGTAGCTTTTCATTTTGTAATGAATAACTGATCAATTTAATTGGGTCAATTGGCTGTAACTCTTCTACCTGAGGTTTTTTGAGATCATTTTTAGATTCTTGATTAAAATTAGGAAGTGATGTTTGAGGAGCATTTTGATACCTAATCATCACAAGTACTAAGCTAATGATCATAATAAAAGATACTCCAAGTATCAATTTTTTCACTTAAAGAACTCCTTATGTAAATATTCCCCTTAAAGAAACAAAAATATGGCTTATCTTTATATATTCTAAGAAAGAAAAATAGTACAATGCTCTTTCTCTCTTATTCTTGATTTCTACTACTATAGAATTACCTTTTCATTTTGTTCTATCTTTGTACGTTTTGCATTTTGAGTCTCGAAAAATTGAATAAATAAAATGAGTAATATAATTTCTATGAATGTAATCATTGTAGTTTAAATTTACCTTTTTATACCTTATTAGTATATTACCATAAATACCCATTGGATTTGTGACGTTTTAATAGAAAATTCATTTATTAATGAGTAAATTGCCCAATATATTTTTCACGATAAATCAGATTTTTCAATGAAACATGGAAGTAAAATAATTAAAGGATTATCTATAAACTAAGCGAATAGTTATTTATTGTGGTAACTATTTAGGGGGTATTACTGTTGACTGATTTAACAAACTTGAACAAAGAACAATTAATTGAGCTTTATACTAAATTAGAAGATGAATATCAAGAAATCAAAGAAAGTAATCTTTCTTTAGATATGTCCAGAGGAAAGCCTAGTCCTGAACAGCTTGATCTTTCATTAGATTTACTGAGTATTTCAGATGAATCACTGCATGTCTCAGAAGGAATAGATATTCGTAACTATGGTTCTTTAGATGGTCTAGATGAAGCTAAGAAACTCTTTGCTGAAATGCTTCAAGTTAATCCAAAAGAAGTAATTATTGGCGGAAACTCTAGTCTAAATATGATGTATGACACGGTATCAAGAGCTTTACTTCACGGTGTGATTGACAGTAGCATACCATGGGGAAAAGAACCGAAAATCAAATTTTTGTGTCCTAGTCCTGGATATGATAGACATTTTGCTATATGTGAATTATTAAACATTGAAATGATCACAATTGACATGTTAGATGATGGTCCTGATATGGATAAAATTGAAGAACTTGTTGAAAAAGACGAATCGATAAAAGGGATCTGGTGCATTCCAAAGTATAGTAATCCAGATGGAACTACATATGGTGATGAAGTAGTAACACGTCTTGCAAATATGAAAACAAAAGCAACAGATTTTAAAATCTTTTGGGATGATGCGTATACAGTTCACCATTTAACAAATGAACCTTCTCAATTAAAAAATATGTTAAAAGCCTGTAAAGAAGCTGATAATCCTAATAGAGTATTTATATTTGCTTCCACATCAAAAATAACTTTCCCTGGATCAGGAGTTTCAGCAATGGCAGCAAGTGAAGATAATATTGCTTTTATTAAGAAGCAACTTGCCATTCAAACAATTGGTCCTGATAAAATCAATCAAGTTCGACATGTTCGTTTTCTTAAGAATCTTGAAAATATTAATCACCATATGAAAAAACAAGCTGAAATCATTAAACCAAAATTTGATATGGTAACAAGCATTTTACAATCACAGTTAGGTGAACTAAATATTGCTTCGTGGAGTAATCCAAAAGGAGGATATTTTATCAGTTTAAATACACTTGATGGTTGTGCAACGGAAACGGTTAAACTTGCTTCTGAAGCTGGAGTAACATTAACGTCTGCTGGAGCAACATTTCCTTATGGTAAAGATCCTAGGAATCGAAATATTCGAATTGCTCCAACTTTTCCATCATTAACTGAATTAAAAACAGCTATTGAAGTACTGTGTGTATGTATTAAAATGACAAGTATTAAAAAACTGTTAAATAATTGAGTGGATCCTGCTGGTAGTTTTGTCTGATTTCTTTTCTAACAGTGGAACCATCAAATTAAATTTAGGATACGACATTCAAATCATTACTTACGATATCGTGGAGAAAATCTAATATCATAACAAAAATAACATGCGATTTTAAAACATATTCGACAAAAAAATACAAAAAGCTTGATGGAAATTCCGACAACCTTCAGGCTTTTTTTCTTTTAAATCTTTTGCAAGTTAAACTAAAGTGCCCGTTAACAGAGAAGAAACATTAATTCATTGTAAATAGGAAGTAAAAATGGGTCTGTTTTTTGTATTTTAATCTACTAGACCGTTACCAATGTAAGCAAAAGTAATTACGTCTGCATAAACAATTATATTGTCTGGAATAGATTTGGTTTTTGTAGGAAAATCAATCATGTAGACTTCTTTTCCTTCATATGATATATCATTAAGTTCAGTGGTCATATTTTCATTCAGTAATATTTTAGATACCTTTCCATCTCTCCAACTATCATCAATCCATTCTTTTTGATTTGAAGACAGTTGCCTCCATACTATTTCTCTGACATCATCTTTTTTGAAAACCTTTCTTTCTAGCTCATTGCTTTTAACATAATTTTGGTCAATAATACTTTCTTGTTCATTTTGATTAGAACAAACAAGTAGTCCTAAAAAAAGCAATGCAGAAAAATTAGTTAGAATAATTTTCTTCACACTGAACACCCCCGTATTTCATTAGACGACCATTTTCATTATTGGTTACTAAATAAAATCAAATCATTCGTTTTACTATCCTAATAATTATTTTATATTTTACCTTGTTTTCCTATTATTCATTTTAAAAGAAAATGCATCCCTGTTTTTTTACAGGAATGCATTTAGCTAGATGTATAATGTTTCACATACTCATTTTTATAAATTCCATTGATTTAGAGTATCCAAAACAATCTTTAAATAGTTTCCTACCGATATATTGTTGAAAATTATTGTTTTTATAACGGTAATATTCATTCCAATAGCTAATCATTCTGTTATAACTTTTGCAAAATGAAAGATGATTTTGATGACAAAATTTCTTGATTCGTTCTGTGTTCTGCTCTTTTAAGATTTCATAAGTCATTTCTACTATTTCTAGGACATATTCATCACATATTTTTACGATGTAGGCTATAACCCAATCTTCATAATCCATTAAAAGCAATGAATTCATATGTTTTTGTCGTACAAAACCGTCACAACTTCTTGAATAAATACAATGCACAATCATTTTCTCTTGATCATTTAAACTATCTATAAATTCATCTGAATTATCGATGTAATAAATTCGATAAGGAAATTTAATGACGTTATTATCTTGAAAATACTCAACAATTTCCTCTGACTCTCCAATAGTGATATTATTATAGGCTTTTTGCGAAATGAGTTTATTTATTTTATTAACGTCATCTTTCAAATTTTTTGGAAATCCATCGTGAAAAATATGATCACATCCTTGCTTTGTTCCTTGGTGTAGAGCAACTATTCTCTAAGTTCTGTGATTCCTTACATCCTTACCTTATCTCAATAAAAAAAATGAAGGTGTTTTCAGAAGCAGTAACAAAAACAATTAAGCTAAATACATCAATAAAACACTATGAACAAACAGTGTATTTTTCATTTTACAATATTTACATAGATATTTATTGATAATTTAAGTTATATCAGAATATTTTTTAAAAATTAATTTGTCTTCTTATGTAACTTTATTTAATACATGCAGTAAGATTTGAAAACACTTTGATTTTCAAGAGTTAAGCTTTTGTATTTTTGAAGCAATGAAGAGTTACTATAATGAAAAAATTTTTTTCTAGGGAGTAACAAGTAAGCTCATAATAAATTGTTCTCCAATAACGCCTACTTTTCTTCTGCCTGTATCATGAAACCCAACTTTATTATAAAGATTTTGTGCGGGAATGTTTTTATGGTTTACAGCTAAAACAATTTCATTACAAGTAGGGAATTCCTTCTTAATAAAAGCTTTCAATAACAGCATTCCTCTTTTAGCAAACCCTTGACCTTGAGTTGAATAATTAATAGAAAATGCTGTTAGTAGCATTGCTTTTGAATTATCTGTATACTGCATTACTCTTTTCGTAGAATGTAAAAGGAAAAATCCAACTGGAATGTCATTGCTTGTTATAACAATTCGAAATTGTCCCTCTTTTACATTCATAACCTCGTTAGGTAATGCTGTGAATTTTTCTTGATCTTTTGGAAGTTGAAAAGAGTTTAAATGCTCCAAATGTTCGAGTGAAAAGTGTTTCAATGTGACTATTGTGTTATGCTCCATTAAGTGTTTCCTCCTGGATTTTTTCCTCAATTTAACTAAGTTTTAAAGTCAGATGAATACATTTTCTACTACTCTTCCTCATTTTACTAGTCTTGTTAAAATATTGATTTCATCTTGAATTTTTCAAAATGAAAATCTGCTAAAACAAATGGAGCCGCATGTTGTTTGATACCTATAATCTTTGTATATAGATAACCTAAGGAAAAAAATTAATCTTCGTGAACTACTTCAACTATATGTTGTTCCAAAGGGTGACGAACCGAATTAATAAAGCTCTTACCAGCTCCCCATCCTATATCAAAGAATCCTTCTCCGTTCCCTGTCGAAACACATTTCATTACGGTCTCTCCTTCAAAATTGTCGATCGTTACTGTTAAAGATGCTGTACTATTATTACGCAGAAAAAACTTCTCTAACACAAGTATACTAATTCGTTTATTACCATCACCAGCTACCTTATAATCATAGAACACGATTAGTTCCTTAACTTCACTATTTTCTGTTATTTTCATTGAGGCTTCAAAGGGTTCTATATTTAGTTTAAATTCGGAATATTTCTTCATTGTAGCTCTCCTTTAATATAGGCTCTTTTCTGAACAATTGTTGCTATGTAACCACAAATTGGAGTAGAAACAGTGTCTTCCAACTAAAAGGGTATTATTTTTTATGAAGAAAAGATGCCTCTAGACTTTATACAACAGTGTTGATTGCTTAAGGTATTTAAAAGTAACAAAGTTTGTGAAAACAGCCTTAATATAAAACTTAAATTAGTGATATATTGCTACAATTGTATATACGTAACAAAACACTATGAGTTTCGACTTTATTTTCATTTATAAGAATATTTAATTATATAGCTTTAGAATATATAAGTGCAGAAATAACAGACCGAACCATAGTATGATTGGTCTGTTAAATGTCATTTATTTTTTTAAAATGATATTATGTCGTTACTCATTTTAAAACTATTTCTTATTTAGAAGATCTATCAAATAATGTATTTGAACGGGAACTAAACTACTTTCTAAATAAGGTTTATATTTATCAATTGTACTTTTAACTTTAAAAGATTCCTTGATGGTCTGTTCTTAATTTACTTATTGCTGAAAAATCTTAGTGATAAATCCATCTTCTCCTACGTTCGGAATAAAATAAGAAACACCATAGCTTGAGGCAACAGCTGTTACAATTGTCCATAAACCTAAACTAACAAGCATCCAAGTTGTTACTAACGACCTTTTAGAGCCAAAGCTCATTCCCATAAAAGCAGAAATATGTGAACCAACAAAGAATGGGCCGATAATCGCTAGACCTGGCAATCCATATCTGTCAAATAACACCCTAGCACGTTTTGCCTTCTTTGAGTCTGCTTCTACTTCAGCTTCATCCTCGAGAGTAGCTGCTTGTTGCCCACTACCAATCATTCTTTTTTGTTTTCTCTTTCTTATCCATGTTTTGACTTTATCAACAAACAAAATCAATAAAAGTATTGTTAGAGAATTCCCAAGAAAAGCTAGTATTGCAACAGGTATCGGGGATAAGCCTCCAATAACTGCTAATGGAATAACAGCAATAAGTTCAAACAATGGTACAGCTGCCAAAATAAAAACTAATAAATATGATATAAACATTTCATTCTCCCTTCCATCTCAATTCAATGAAATTATAATTACATTGAATATTTGGTGAAATTCCCTAAATCAATGGGGGTGATCCTCCTAAGGTAAGCAAGTTGAAAATTTAATTATCAATAGCTTTACTACGTAAGTCACAAGCTAACAGATATTACCTTAGTCCAAGATGCTTTTATAATCCTAATTCTTTAATTTGATCAACTGTATCTGTTATCTCTTGAAGAGATGTGAAAAACTCACTATTCTCAAGTAAAGCAGTATCAAATTTTCCGTCTTTAATATTGTGTAAATACAAATCAATTCCTTCAAGGGCTGTATTATTATGTTCGATAATTTGTTGATGAAGATCATTCGCAAGTTCAGGTGCTTGAAGCTCATTAAATGCTTCAATATCTTCTTTCATGTCAGTTAGTTTTGACTCTAAATCTAGTCGTGCCAGTTCATCACTTACTGCTTGTTCAGCGAGTGTGGGTACTTCTGAAACAAACGTATTCACTTCACCCACATACTCTGTTGCTTCATTCACATAAGTAACTGAATTATTTACATCCTCGAGCAATGAACATCCTCCAAGAAACAACATTGTCGTAATTGAAAAAACCATTAGCTTCATTTTCAATTAAATAACCTCCGTATATTTATCCGTATTGTCAAAACTTTTATATTAAAAAGTTAATAATTCCTTGATTTATAGGGCTTTAAATGCAAAAAACTTGCCACCCCCTGAATTTTAGGTTAAAAGTGAGGTTACCACACACACAC